>NZ_CP196747.1:0-5122444 GCF_054149985.1 Arthrobacter sp. alpha11c | reverse complement strand
GTCCGGGCGCTTGACCAGGTCCACCATCTGCGTGCCCAGGTGCGCGCGTTGTCTCCACAAAAGACCTTGGACCGCGGCTATGCCGTCGTCCAGATCGTCGGTGAAGATCAAGCTGGACACACGGTGGATCGGTCAGCCCAGGCACAGACTCCCGAAGGCACGCCGCTGGCCTATCCGCGTGGCCGAAGGCCGCTTCAGGGCTGTGTCCACCGGCCAGGCACAACTCGCCGAGCGCTGATTTCGCGGCAACTCGATTTCGCGGCAACCGCACGGCACGTACACTCACCACCTAATGCGAAGGACCACCATGACAGAGAACAATCCCGCAGCACCTTCACCGGATTCCTTGGATTCCCTCAGTTACGAGGAAGCCCGCGAACAACTTGTGGCGGTGGTCAGTCGGTTGGAAGCAGGTGGAGCCAGCCTTGAGGAATCGCTGGCGCTGTGGGAGCGGGGCGAGGCGTTGGCGAAGCGCTGCGAGGACTGGCTTGAGGGCGCCCGTAAACGGCTGGCTACAGCCAGGGACGCTACCAAGCGCACGGCGGAGCTGCCGCCGGCACAGAGTAGCGGGCCGTTCAGGATTCCTCCACAAGGGCACGTTCGGTCGCGACGTCGAAATCCGCCTTCGGCCATTCCAGGGAGCAAGCCCTCCAAGGCGTCCAAAAGCAGCTGCTGGACTGCGATCCGGGCGTACCACTTCTTGTTTGCCGGAACAACGTGCCAGGGGGCGATGTCCGTGGACGTCTTCTCGAAAGCCGTGTTGTAGGCATCCATGTAGTCATCCCAGAAGGCTCGCTCCGCGAGATCGCCCCGGTCTGCATCTTCCAGCGCTTGCTGGGGTCATCAAGCCGCGCAAGAAGACGCTTCTTTTGCTCATCCTGGCTGATGTTGAGCATGACCTTAACGATGGTGGTTCCCTGTTGGACAAGCCTGGACTCGAAATCATTGATAGCGGCATACCGCCGTTCCAATTCCCCGGCGTCCGCCCATGCATGGACGCGGTGGATCAGGACGTCCCGTAGTGGGAGCGGTCGAAGACTCCCACCATTCCAGCGGCTGGCGCCTCTTTCTCGATGCGCCACAGAAAGTCGTGCGACTTTTCCTCGTCAGTGGGCGCCTTGAAGGCCTTCAACTGCACGCCCTGGGGATCCATTGCCCCCACGACGTGGCTGACGATGCCGCCTTTGCCGGCAGTGTCCATGGCCTGAAGAATCAGCAGCAGCACTGCTTGTTGCTCCCCACTGTTCTTGCGAATAGCCCGGAGTTCGGCGAGCCTGGCGTCCTGAGCAGTTAGCAAAGACTTGCCGTCGGCCTTTGCACCGACGTAGCCCGGCGTCGCCTTGGGATTGACGCTGGCCAACGAAAAACCGGGCCCAACCCTCAGTTCTTCAACTGGACTCTTGGCGCAGTCAACTGCACGACATGGCTTGCCTTTCTGCCTGGACACGACCTCGTGACGCGGCCATGGACCTCAGGCTAGTTCCCCGGGTACCTCGACAGGAAGTCCGCCATGCGGCTCGAATTGCCTCTTCAATATCCTTGACGTTGGGCAGCGTCACCATCCGGAAGCTGGTCCGGTCGCACCCAGTCGAAGGCACGTCCGTGGGAAACCAGGATCTTCTGTTGCTTCAGCAGGTCCAGGACGAACTTCTCGTCGTCGCGGATGTGGTGGAGCCTCTGCCATCCAGCTTGGGGAACAGGTAGAGGGCGCCCCTGGCCTGCTGCGTGCTGACACCCCGGAATCGCATTCAGGAGGTCGTACGCTTTGTTGCGCTGCTCCAGGAGCCTGCCACCGGGAAGGATGAGATCGTTGACGCTCTGGTAGCCGCCAAGCGCTGTCTGAGTAGCGCGCTGTGCCGGGACGTTGGCGCACAGGCGCATATTGGCCAGCAGGTTGATGCCTTCAAGGTAATCGGCAGCATCCTTCTGGCACCCGAAATGGCCATCCAGCCGGCGCGGTAGCCGCAAACACGGTATGCCTTGGACAGGCCACTGAACGTCAGGCACAGGACGTCGTCCCCGGTCAGTCCGGCAAGGTTCACGTGGACAGCGTCTTTGTAGGATTTTCTCGTAGATCTCATCGGCAAACAGGACCAGGCCACGCTTCGCGGCCAAAGCGACGATCTGTTTGAGCGTGTCCTCGGGGTAGACCGCGCCCGTGGGGTTGTTCGGATTGATGACAACGATGCCTTTGGTCCGCGGCGTGATCTTGGATTCCAGGTCCTCAAGGTCAGGTTGCCACCCCGACTCCTCATCACAGAGGTAGTGCACGGGCCGGCCGCCAGCCAGCGCAACGGAAGCCGTCCAGAGGGGGTAGTCCGGCGTGGGAATCAGGACCTCATCGCCATCGTCAAGGAGGGCCATGAGGGACATGGTGATGAGCTCGCTGACGCCGTTGCCGAGGTAGATGTCATCAACGTGGATGTTCTGGATCCCGCGGGTTTGGTAGTACTGGGATACGGCCGTCCGGGCCGAGAAAATGCCGCGGGAATCGCTGTAGCCCTGGGCGTTGGGCAGGTGGCGGATCATGTCCACCAAAATGGCGTCAGGCGCTTCAAAGCCAAAGGGAGCCGGGTTTCCGATGTTCAGTTTGAGGATCCGGTGACCCTCTGCCTCCATCTGCTGGGCGGCCTGAAGAATCGGTCCACGGATGTCGTAAAGGACATTATGAAGCTTGGTGGACTGCTTGAAATTCGCCATTCATCAAATATGCCACACCGGGGATGGACTTCAGCTGAGACTTCAACTCACAGATACGACGACGGCGGTGACAGCCCCGCACGGGTCCGTCACCGCCGTCGTACGCGGTTTGCGTCAAGCGCGACTTAACGATGCCCTTGTCTTTCAACCATGCGGCTGCGGCATCCTTGGGGCTCTGCTTCTGGTCGCCGCTGACTGCGCGGTTCAGGTCCACAAGGTCATCCGTGGTCAGGATTTTGGACACGTTGTTGAGTGCGTCCTTGGCCTTGTCCGTCATTTTGGCCTTGTTGTAGAGCGGCAATACTTGCTGGGCCTTGAAGTTGTTTTTGGGATCTTCCAAGACCACGAGGTCGTTGTCGGCGATCGAGGGGGTGGTGGTGTAGATGTCAGCCACTTGGACCTTATCCTCCAACAGCGCCTGGAGCGTCAGGTTACCGCCACCGTCGTTGAATGGCTGCAGGCCCTTGAGCTCGCAGTTGTAGTTCTTCTTCAGCCCAGGGAAACCGTATGCACGCGTCTCGAATGTAGCGGGGGCCGCCATCGTGAAGTCCTTGCAGACCTTGGCGAGATCCTCGATGGACTTGAGCTTGTACTTCTCGGCAGTGGCCTTGGTGACCACCATGGCATCCTTGGACTCCGCCTTTGCCGGATCAAGCACGGCAAGCCCCTGCGGAAGCTTGCCCGGGAGCGCCTTGTACACATCCTCAGCCGAGACCTCCGTGGCCTCCGCATCAACGTAGGAGAGCAGGTTGCCGGAGTAGTCCGGGACGAGGTCCACGGACCCGTCCTGGACAGCCTTGAAGTAGATTTCGCGCGAGCCGATGTTCGGCTTGGTAGTGGCCGTAATGCCCGCGGCGTTCAGGGCGCCCGCGTAGACCTCGCCAATCACCTGGCTCTCCGGAAAATCGGCCGACCCAACGACGAGCGGCCCACTGGAGGCGCTGGATCCGCCGGGAGCAGAAGTGGATGGAGTGGCCAAAGGGCTGCCGCCGCACGCGCTCAAGGCGAGGGCCACACCGACGCCGGCCGCGAGGCCGCCGAGTCCACGGCGCGTAAGGGTCATGGGAACGGGATTTTTCATGGTGTACCTCCTTGAACGGCAGCCGCGGCGGGAGCTGTGGCTGTGAGATCGTCGGCCGCCGTATGGCGTCCGCTTGAGTCGAGAGTGAGGCCAGGTGAGAGGACCAGCCTCTGTAAGGCGGCCAAAACGAGGTCCACTGCGATCGCGAGGGCAGCGATCAGGAGCGATCCACCAAGCATCCGCGGAAAGTCCTGCAGGACAAGACCATCGAACAAATACCGGCCCAGGCCACCCAGCGGCAAGTAGGCGACTACCGAAACTGTGGCAATCACCTGCAGAACAGCTGTCCGGATGCCGCCGAACATCACCTGGAGGCCATTGGGGAGCTCAACGCGGAACAGGATCTGAAGCTCCGTCATGCCCATGGCCCGGGCTCCGTCCACCACTGTGGCATCCACACTGGAGATACCCGCGTACGTCCCGGCAAGCAACGGTGGAACCGTGAGGATCACCAGTGCCCACACCGGCGGCATCAGGCCGCTGCCCGCCAACAAGGCAAAGAGAACCAGTAGACCCAGGGTGGGCAGGGCCCGCAGGGCACCGGCTACGGCCACCGCGACCACCCTCCCGCGTCCTGTGTGGCCAATGTAAAGGCCCACAGGCACTGCAATGGCCGCGGCGATGAGGAGCACCAGCCCGCTGTACTGCAGGTGCTCGGAGAGCCGGGTGGGAATGCCTCCGCTCCCCCTCCAGTGGATGGGGTCCGTCAGCCAGGCGATGGTGTCCGTAAAAACGTTGCTCATGCCGATGCACCCGGATCCGGCTGTGCTGGGGCGTGAGGCAAGGATGGTCCGGTCTTCGGCTCCGTGAGCAAAGCGGTGCCGTTCTTGGGTTGGCTCCCGCCGCCAGCTGCAGCACGTGTCCACGGAGTCAGCAGACGCTCCAGCACCACCAGGACTGCATCCATGATCAAGGCAAGGACAAGGATGGCGATGATGCCAACCACGACTTCGGTGACGAAGGTCCTCTGCAAACCATCGGTAAACAGGATTCCAAGATTGCCAACTCCCAGCAGGGCGGCAACGCTGACGAGCGAGATGTTGCTGACCGAGACAACGCGGAGCCCGGCGAAGAGAACCGGGAGTGACAGCGGGAGGTCCACCTGGAAGAACCGGGCCGAGGGCTTGAATCCCATGGCTACGGCGGCATTTCGAAGATCGTCGTCAACCGAGTCAAACGCATCCATGGCAGCACGTACCAGCAAGGCCACCGCATAGATCGTCAATGCGACCACGACGTTGAGGGGATCGAGGATCCGTGTTCCAAGGATGGTGGGCAGGATGATGAAGAGCGCCAGGGACGGGATGGTGTACAGCAAGGACGTAGCCGTAGCCACCACAGACCTCAGGGTACTGTTACGCCGGGCAAGCTGAGCCAAGGGAATGGAGATCAGCAGCCCAAGAAGCATCGGAATGAGTGCGAGCACAAGGTGCTGGACGGCCAAGCCGAACACCAAGCCAATGTTCGCCAGGAACCACTCCATCAGGTGGCGTCCTCCCTGTGGCGGCGGACTTCCTCAATCAGGGCAAGGACTTCCGGCGCCTTCAAGACACCGGCCACCCTGCCGTCGTCGTCCACGGCAACGCCCAACCCCGACGGCGAGGACAACGCCGAATCCAGCGCCCGGCGCAAAGTGTCTCCCTTATGGAAGAGTGAACCACCGGGGATCAGCCCGGCACCGTCCCGGGGTGAGGACCACCCCAGGGGACGTGATTCGTCGTCGACCACCAACGCCCACTCCCCCGTCCGGCGGCCGGCGTTTTGACCCTCGGTTTGTCCCACCATGGTTACGGGGTGGAGCCTCACGGAGTCTGCGACGTCAAAGGCGAGGTGGCGGAACCCACGGTCCCTGCCCACGAACGAGGCCACGAAATCGTTGGCCGGTGCCCGGAGGATTTCTTCCGGGGCGGCATATTGGGCAAGCTTGCCGCCCACCGCAAAGACTGCCACCTTGTCGCCCAGCACCGTGGCCTCGTCAATATCATGCGTGACAAACACGATGGTTTTGGCCAGCTCACGCTGAAGGCGCAGGAGTTCCTGCTGAAGTTCATCGCGAACCACAGGGTCCACGGCGCTGAAGGGCTCGTCCATCAGAAGCACCGGTGGATCGGCCGCGAGCGCGCGGGCCACTCCGACGCGCTGCTGCTGACCGCCGGACAGTTGCGAGGGATACCGCTTGCCAAGGACAGAAGCCAGCCCAACGACGTCGAGAAGCTCCGCAGCACGTTTGCGCGCATCCGCTTTGGATACGCCGTTGAGCCGCGGAACCGTGGCGATGTTATCCAGGACGGACCGGTGCGGGAGCAGCCCGGAGGACTGCATGACATAGCCCATGGAGCGGCGAAGCTGCGCAGCCGGAACTGTGGAGACATCCTTACCTGCCACCGTGATGGTGCCCGAGCTCGGCTCCACCATGCGGTTGATCATGCGCAGGGAAGTCGTCTTGCCACAGCCCGAGGGACCGACGAGGACGGTGATGGCTCCCTTGTCGATGGACATGGTCAGGTTGTCGACGGCCGGCTGGCCGCCTTGGTATCGCTTGGTCACGCTCTGGAACTCAATCATGGCTTCAGCCATACCCGGGCCTATCTTCGGCGGACGATCTTCACCCAGCGTAGCCAGCACCACCGACGATGTCAGCGACGCCACGTATTCCGTAATGAATCGGCAATGTTCAGCGTTTGCGTCGTTTGCCGCCCTTTGCTGCGCGTTCCTCGGCTTGATCGTGCCGGTGTCTTTCCGCGGCGCGCTGTCCCCTGTCCGCAGACATCACCTTTTGATGCCATTCGCGCTGATAGGCCCGCCTGGCTGCGGCATCGTGTTTCCGGTTCAGGGCTGCCAGTTCGCGTTGCAGTTTGAGGTAGCTTCCCCACCGGCGCGCGTCAAGGCTTTCGTCGGCGAGCGCCTCTTGCACGGCACACCCGGGCTCGGCTCGGTGGGAGCAATCGGCGAAGCGGCAGCGGGCGAACAGCCCTTCAAGGTCGCCGAACATCTCCTCCATTCCCTCCTCGGCGTCGAAGAGCCCGAAACCGCGGACACCCGGAGTGTCCATGAGCACTGCACCGCCTCCCAGCGGCACCAGTTCCCGGGAGGTGGTGGTGTGCCGTCCCTTACCGTCACCGGCACGCACCTCACCCGTTTCCTGGAGATCGCGTCCGGCGAGGGCGTTGATGAGCGTTGATTTGCCGGCACCCGACGGGCCGAGCAGCACCAGCGTGGCCCCTTCCGGGATGTGCTGCCGGAGCTCCTCCAGGCCGTCGCCCTGCTCTGCGGACGTGGTGACCACCTTCTACTCCGGCGGCTTGAAGAATGACTTCACCTACGACGTCGTCGGCCAGGTCCGCGAGGTCGGCTTTGGTAATGACGACCAGCGGGGTTGCCCCGGAATCCCAGGCGGCCACGAGTGTCCGCTCCAACCGGTTATGGGTAAGAGGCCGGTCCACGGGCACTACTACCGCCACGATGTCGATGTTGCTGCCCAGGATTTGTTCCTCGGAGGATGCCTCGAACGCGCGCTTGCGGCTCAGTGCCGAATGCCGTGGAAGAACCTCGACGACGGATGGCTCACCGGCGCGGTTGTGCCCCAGCCACACCCAGTCCCCGGTGGCGGGAACCAAGCCATGCCCGGGATAGGGCAGATGAAGCAGGCCACTGTTCGAGGCTACGAGCAGGCGGTTCCTGTCGAGGCGGACTACCCGTCCGGGAGTGTTGTCGCTCGTGTCGCCGGCCGTAGCGGGGTTGGTGCGGAAGAGTTCAGCGGTGCTTTCGGTATATCCGTATTCTGTTGGGCCTTCGAGGCGGTTGCCGTCGCCGGCGCCGCTGATACTGATTTTTGGGTCGCTTGAAGAAGCGTAAGTTTTCACGTTGGAACCTCTGCTGAGGCCCGGCCGCCTAATTTTGGCAGGCTGATGCCGGGACAGGAATGGTGGTGTGATGATGGTGCGCCGCGCGTGAGTGCGGGGCGCGCAGGATTATGGCAATCATCATTTCCACCTCCTCGGCATCCAGGCCGGCAACTGGCAGGCCGGCAACGTTCTACAGCGTAGCCAAGCCAAGGGGCTTTGACTAGGTTTTTTGGAGCCTTTCGTTGAGCTTCCCGTCAGCAGGCCGCTCATTGTGCAGGCGCAACGCCACGTCCACCAGGGAGACCCGGTTGAGTTTGCCGATGTCCTCCAGGGGAATCCACGCCGCGTGGGTGGTGCTGCCGTCCACCTCGTGCGTCAACTCGCCACCGACGATTGTGGCTTCGTAAACGAGCCGTAGTGCTTGGAAGTCCCGAAGCGAACCGTCTGCCAGGGCATCAGCGGGCCAGTGCCCGACGTCGATGCCCAGCATGCGATCAATCCGGGCCTCGTAGCCGGTTTCCTCAAAGACCTCGCGGCGGCATCCGTCCACGGGATGCTCCGCAAGGTCCAGTCCCCCGCCAGGCAGTGTCCAACCTTCTTTGCCGTCCTGCTTCCAGTAGGCGAGAAGGATCCGGTCCTCCTGAATGATGACGGCGTAAGCGGCAGGGCGGGTGTCGAACTCCAGGGTCATGGTGCCAGCTTAGTTGGCAGCTACTTCTGAGTCGGTCTGCACTAAGGCAATTCGGCCGCCGTTATTGGCCCCGCCTCTTCCGGGCCAAGGTTCGGTCCTTCGCGGAGTTCGACGACGGTTCCCGCCTTGACGAGCTCCAGCACCTTGATGCTGTTGAGGCCAATCTTTACCAGAGGTGCAGGGGCGTACAGGGTGACCTGCGGCCCTTTGTCCCAGTACCGACCTAACAGGAAGCCGTTGAGCCACACGAAGCCCTTTCCGGAATCCGGGAGTGCAATATATGTATCCCCCGGTTCCCCAGCCTCGAATTCCGCTCCCGCCAGTCCTTCAAGGTCCTCGGGCGCCCATTCAGCCAAAGCCACGGGTGTCTGCGTCCAATGGAAGGTGTAGCGCTGGTTGATCAGGACGCCGCCCAGGATTCCTTTGCCATGTCCGGTCAGAGGGCCGTAGTTGATGCGGCCCAGGTTCTCCACCAGGATCTCCAGCTTGGCCGGGACGCCGGTTCCGGTGACAATCAACCCTTCGGCCCCATTCACATCGTCCAGGATCCCGGCGAACTGACCATCCACCCAGATGTAGGCGCGGTCGTTCAGCCCTGTGATTTTCAGGCGGCTCTCCACTGGAGCCTCGGGGCGTCCCGGGAGAGTCGCTTCGGCTGCATAGAGGACCATGCCGGCGTCGAGCCCCAACTCTTCAAAAGTGAGCGGTTTGACGCTGCTAACGGGCTTGCCCGAATCGCGGACTAGCTCCACCAGGTCCCGGCCTTCCGTCAGGGCCAGCGACTGCGCTGGAAGGACCGGCGCATCCGCGAGCAACTCGACGGATAGTTCAGGAAGGTCCTGAATGCCTTGGGCGCGGTAGAACTCCTGGCGGAAGGCATGGAATTTGGGCGTCAAGGCTCCGTTCTCGGCAATGGGGGCATCGGAGTCGTAGCTGGTGACCGTTGGCTGGAGCGTGGTGCCATCGTGGTTGCTGCCCGATCCCAGGCCAAAGTTGGTGCCGCCATGTGCCATGTAGACGCATACCGATCCACCAGCATCGAGCATCTTGCGTGCTTCCGCAGCGGCGTCATGGGCGTCGCGGCGATGGTGGTGTTCGCCCCAGTGGTCAAACCAGCCACCCCAGAATTCGACATTGAAGAAGGGCTCGTCCGGTCGGCGCCGCTTCCAGATAGCGATGGCCTCATCACCCCGGCTTCCCAACGTGGCTGTCGCCCAGGTTCCGTCCACGGAGCCGCCGTCGAGGAAGTAGTCAGTACCGCCGTCGGCTGTGAACAGCAGCTCAGTGATCCCGCGCTCCTCCAACTCACGGCGGTTCCAGCGGATGTACTCGTGGTCGTCGCCGTAGCTGCCATATTCGTTCTCGATCTGGACGGCGACGACGGGACCACCGGCCGATGCCTGCCGTGCGGCGACATGCGGGAGAAGGTGATCGAACCATTCCTCGATCGCGGCAGTAAACTGTGGATCCATGCAGCGCAGGCCGATCCCGGGGATTCCAGTGAGCCAGGCCGGGAAGCCGCCGTTGTCCCACTCCGCGCAGATGTAGGGGCCGGGCCGGACAATCACGTCCAAACCTTCCTCAGCGGCGAGGTCGATGAAACGGCCAATGTCCCGCCAGCCTGTAAAGTCCGGCGCCTCTTCGCGCTTAGGCTGGTGGAAGTTCCAGGCAACGTAGGTGTCAACGGTGTTGGCGCCCATGGCCTTGAGTCGACGCAGCCGGTCCTGCCACAAATCGGGGTGAACACGGAAGTAGTGGATGGCTCCGGCAAGGATGCGATACGGTTCACCGGAACGGTAAAGGACGGCGTCGTGGTAGCTCAAAAGGGCGTTGCTCACACGGAACAGATTAGCTCAACTTCCAACATTTATGCACAGGTGATGAACACATGACCAATCTTGATACTTCGCCGGCGGAACAGAGACCCGCCCCGCCCATGAAGGACAAGGCCCGTGCGTCCAGTTATGGCCAGAGCGTGAAGTTCCCCTCGGCGGAGTCCGTGCCATGAACGTGTTCCGCACCCTGCCCCAGCGCGGGTTGCCCACCGTTGGCGCTTGGTGCTTCCTGGACAGTTTTGGTCCGGACCGTGTGGCAATGAGCGTTCTCCCCCACCCTCACTGCGGCCTCCAAACCGTGACATGGCCGCTGGAGGGGGCCGTGAGGCACCGCGACAGCGTGGGAAGCGATGTGGTGGTCAAACCGGGTGAACTGAACATCATGACCGCTGGCCATGGAATCTCCCATTCGGAATTCTCGGTCCTGCCTGCAGCTACGGTGGCCGGAGCCGATGACGAGATTCCCATGTCGCGGGGACTCCAGCTGTGGGTTGCGCTCCCTGACGAGCACCGGCACCGCGAACCCTCCTTCGAGCAACACAGCGAGCTGCCAGTGGCTGTTGGCGACGGGTACACAGCAACGGTGATGGTGGGTGAATTTGCCGGTGAACGCTCCCCTGCCACTATGTTCAGCCCCATCGTGGGCGCTGACATCACTGGCGCAGGTACGCTCCAGCTTCCGCTGCGCCCGGACTTTGAGCATGCAGTGTTGGTGCTGGACGGCCACCTGGTCATCGACGGCGAAGACATCGAACCGGGCCCCCTGGCCTATCTGGGCGCCGGAAGGCAGAACCTGATCGTAGAGGCCCAACCGGATACCCGTTTCATGCTTTTGGGCGGCGAACCGTTCGGGGAAGACCTCTTAATGTGGTGGAACTTCGTGGGACGTACGCATGAGGAAGTGGAAAAAGCGCGTTTGGAATGGGAGGCCGAAGGCCTGCTCGACGACGACGCTGCCGCCACTTCACGCTTCGGACTGGTCCAGGGCCATGGTCCTGACGCCGGGCCGGAAGCCGGACGCATTCCCGCGCCGCCGCTTCCGGGCGTCAAGCTGCGTCCTCGTACCAGAGGCTGAGCTAAAGGCGTTACGCCCGCTGCTCGGCCACAAGCCGGGGGACGCCGAACACGGGGTCCTGCTGGAGAATCCGGACATCGACGATGCCCCGCTCGCCCAGCCGCGCCTTGAATGATTCCTGCAGGCGGCGGACGTTCATGCCCAGTCCGCTGCCCAGAATTACGGGACCGTCCAAGCCCAGTTGTCGAACCACCTGCTCGGCCAGGTCAGCTAGGTCCTTCCCCGCTTGGTCCACCAGGCTGGCGCTGGTTTCATCACCGGCGTCCGCAGCCTCGACGACGAGCCGCGCTTGTTGCGCCCAATAACGGCGACCGGTTTCCGGGGAGTGGAACAAGGCGATCAATTTGCCAGGCTCGTCCACTCCGCAGGAGTCCAGCAGGGCACGGCTCAGCGTGTCCGGCTCGAGCCCCTGGTTCATGCGACGCAAGCTGTGGCGCACGGCTTCGCGGCCAAGCCAGTAGCCGCTTCCCTCGTCGCCCAGAAGGTAGCCCCAACCTCCGGCCCGGGCTTCCTCCCCGGCGGCGTTCCTACCCCACGCGGCCGAGCCGGTTCCTGCAATCACGGCGACGCCCGTGCTCGCTCCCCCGCGGCCAGGAGCAGCCTGGAATCGTGAACGACGGTGATGCGGGCCCCGGGGACGTGTGGAGAGATCAGGTCTGCGAGCGCTTGCGCGTCCTCGTCGGTATCAATTCCTCCGGCGCCCGCGTAAACCTCGTCAATGTCACCGCCGCCGATCTTTCCGAAAAGTTCGGCGAGATTTGCCATGGCCTGCTCGCGGCTCACGTTCTGCACATTGGAGCTTCCGGCGCTTTCGTCCCGGACGGGAACGCCGTCTTCGAACCTCACACCCCGCGTTTTCGTACCGCCGATATCCAGCCCGATCACGGTACCGGAGAGTGCCTCCGGGGACGCGTGGGAATGCATGGCAGAGTCAAGATTGTTCACCGTGAAAGACTAGCTTGGAGCGTCCCGAGGAGAAACCGCAATGTCGCATTCCCTGTTTGATACGCCTTTCATTGCAGCGCCCATGGCTGGTGGAACGTCCACTACCGCCCTTGTGCAGGCAGTTCAAGCCGGCGGCGGCTTGGGTTTTCTTGCTGCCGGTTATAAAAGCCCCGAGGCCATGACGGCCGAGATCGCAGCTGCGCGTGCCATGGGCATCCGTTTCGGAATGAACGTTTTTGTGCCGGATATGGCGCAACTCTCCCCGTCCCCGGCGGCGCGCGCGAGGATGGAGGCGTACCGGACGGAACTTGAAGCAGAGGCGGCCCGCTACGGCGTGGCAGTCCCAGCCCTTCGATTTGACGACGACGACGCCTGGCAGGACAAAATCGACGCACTGATCGCGGATCCTGTGGAGTTCGTCAGCTTCGTCTTCGGGCTTCCGGGACGTTCCGTGGTCAAGGCCTTGCAGAAGGCCGGAACTGCTGTCATGTCCAGTGTGACCAGTGTTGCCGAGGCCCTTGCCGCCGCGGAGGAAGGACCGGATGCCCTGGCGGTGCAGCATAGTTCCGCAGGAGCACACACGGCGGCGTTCCTCGCGGCCGACGCAGGAGAAAACGCAAGCAGCACGACGGCGGGTCTCATCGCCCAGGTGCGTGCCGCCGTCGACCTTCCTTTGATTGGGGCCGGTGCGATCAGCGACGGTTCAGCGCTTCGCGAAGTCCTGGCTGCTGGTGCGGCAGCCGCGCAAGTTGGTACCGCGCTGGTACGTACGGAGGAAAGCGGAGCCCGGCAACCGCATAAAGATGCCCTCAGCGATCCGCGCTACACGGAGACGGCCAGGACCCGGGCCTTTACCGGACGATTCGCCCGCTCGCTGGTCAACGAGTTCGTCCGCGACCACACGGACGCGCCAGAGGGTTATCCGGCAATCCATCATCTGACGGCGCCGATCCGGGCAGCAGCATCGGCGGCGGGTGATCCTGACCGCCTCAATTTGTGGGCGGGCACCGGTTGGCGATCCGCAAAGGAAGGATCCGCGGAGGATGTCGTCAGGGATTTCCTGAGCGTGCTCTGACAAGCTCGGCCAGCAATGCTTCGCCCTCACTGACCACCAGCTCACGGAATAGCCTGACGGCGTCGGGTTCGAAAGTGCGCTCCCGCCAAGCCATGCCGATCTGACGGAAGGCAAGGTCGGATTCAATGGGAACTTCCACAAGTCCCAACTCGGCCCCCGGCAGAAATTGGCCAGTGCCGGAACCCGGCCCTGCGGGAGGCAGGATGCTGAAGCCCAGACCGGCCGCGACCAGCCCCCGGACAGTGTGGGATTCCTGGACTTCAAAGGCAGTGCGCGGACGGAAGCCTGCTTCGCGCAACAGCGCTTCGCCCAGGGCCCGGAGGCCGACACCGGCGGGCAGCGTCACATAAGGGTCATGCCGACAGCTCGGACAGGTGCACGCTGGAGCGGTTCGCGAGGAGGTGTCGATAATGCAGCACTACGCGCAGCGGCTCCCTGTAGAGGGCCAGGGAGTGGATGCCCTTTCCTTCCGGGGCGAGCGGTGCAGTGAGGGCGAAATCTGTATCGCCCCTGGCCAGTTCTTCCAGGCAGTCGTCGCGCGGACCCTGCCGGAGCTCGAAGACCGTATGCGGATGCCGGCCGCGGTACGCGCTGATGAGCAGGGGCAGCGTCGCTTCACCGAACGTGTGCTGGAACGAGACGCCGATGCGTCCCCTCACCACGTCCGATTCGTGCCTTACCCTGTCCAATCCCGCCTGGAAGTCTTCCAGCGCCGCTTCGATATAGGGCAGCAATGTTTTTGCCGCCGGAGTCAGGCGGATGCCACGCCCGTCACGAACAAGAAGATCCATCCCCACAATCGCGCTTGCCCTGGCCACTGCACGGCTCACCGTGGACTGGGGAACGCCGAGGAGCTCGGCCGTCTCCGTCATATGCTCCGTCCGGCCCAATTCTGCCAGGACGGGTAGGAGCGGCAGTAGTTGCACAAGCTGTTGGTGATCCGGTTCCATGTGCCTGCCGTTCCGTTCCAGCATCAGTAAGAATCATGCATTTCTGCATAAATCATAAGCGAATCATGCATTGGAACGCACAGTCCAGGAAGCCTAATCTGGGCCAGTGACTAAAACAGCGGTGAGCGTTACAGCATGGGACGGGCACGCCAAGGGTTCCCGTGGCTACCGACGTGTGCTTGCCGCGTTGGCCTTGGCTGGCGTCGCTACATTTGCCCAGCTGTACTCAACCCAGGCCGTCCTGCCACTTATGGCGGCCGACCTCCGAATCTCCGCAGCAGAAGCCGCACTGAGTATCTCCCTGGCCACCGTGGGACTTGCCGTCAGCGTCCTGCCGTGGTCCTTCGTCGCAGACAGGATCGGCCGGGTTCGTGCAATGGCCATCGGCATCGGAGCAGCAACGGTGCTGGGGCTGGTTGTTCCACTGGCACCGACCGTTCCATTGGTCCTGGGACTGAGAACTCTTGAAGGCATGGCCCTGGGCGGAATCCCGGCCATAGCCATCGCGTATCTCAACGAAGAAGTCACCAAGATCCACACGGCACTGGCGGCCGGAAGCTACGTTGCTGGAACCACGCTCGGCGGACTTGCCGGACGCTTGGTCGCGGGTCCAGTGGGAGAACTATGGGGGTGGCGGGCAGCTGCGCTGGCAGTGTCCCTGCTGGCCACCGTCTCCGCGGTCCTGTTCGTGGTGCTGGTTCCCAAACAGCGACGTTTCATGCCGGCGCCAGCCAACGGATTCCGAGGAGCCTTGCGCACGCTGGGAAGCCATTCCAGAAACCCCAAACTGTTCTCCCTTTATCTTCAGGCATTCCTGCTGATGGGTGGATTTGTCGCGGTCTACAACTACCTTGGATTCCGGCTCCACGGTGAACCATTCGGACTTCCCACCACGCTGGTGAGCCTCATTTTCCTGGCCTACCTGTCCGGTACTCTCAGCTCCCGGTGGGCGGCCGGACTCACCACGCGCTTTGGGCGGCGCAATGTCCTGCTCTTTGCAGATTCCATGATGCATTGCAGGACTCGCCCTGACGTTGGCAGAGAACCTCGTGGCAACGTTGATCGGCCTCGTGGTGTTTACTGGAGGCTTCTTCGCAGCCCACAGCGTGGGTTCCGGCTGGACCGGCGCCATTGCCACAACAGGCCGCGCCCAGGCGGCATCGCTCTACAACCTCTCCTACTATTTAGGCTCCAGTGTCATCGGCTGGGCGGGAGGCCTGGCTTTCCAGGCATTCGGGTGGCCGGCTTTGGCGTGGAGCGTCATGGCCCTTGCCGTCACGACGGCGGTAATCACCGCCGTCGTACATCGCTCACCGCCGGTGCAAACCAGGCCGCTTTCGGCACCGGAACCCCTATAATCGTCATGCATGACAGAGGTCACAAGTTCCCGGGAGCTGTCCTCGCCGGAACGGCTGCAGGCGTTTACCGATGCCGTGGTGGCGATCGCCTTGACGCTGCTGATCCTCCCCCTCATGGAGAGCGTTGGTGAACTGGCTGACCATCATGGCACCACAGCCCAGTGGTTTGCCGAGGAGCGGTATCCCCTCCTGGGATTCGTCCTGAGCTTTGTCCTTATCTCTGTTTTTTGGGTGCACCACCACCGGCTGTTCCGCAACGTCCGGCTCGTGGATTCAGCACTTTTGTGGCTGACTATCGCATGGATGTTCACCATTGTGTGGATGCCGGTGGCAACTGCACTGTCAACACAGATGCAGGGGGATTGGGCGCAGCCGCTTGCCTACATAGGCACCCTTTTCGCTACGAGCTTCCTGCTGCTGCTGGCCCGCGTCTATCTTCGCTCGCACCCTCATTTGCATGACCTGGACGAGGCGGCCACGAGGTCCGGGATCCAGGCCGGGACCATCGTGGCGGCGCTCTTTCTCGCCGCGCTGATCCTGGCTCTCATAGTTCCGGACTTGGGAAACCTGCCACTGCTCCTGATGGTGCTCAGTGAGCCACTCCAACGGCTCTTCCGGCGTCGGGGCCTCAAGAACAGCGAGCGAAAAGGTCTGGACACACCACAAAAATAATCCACGTTGTACCGGGGTGACCTCAGGCAAATATTCGGGAACTGCAAGCAGAAACGAATGGATAGCCAGGATTTCAGTGATTATGATGAATGAAAGGCAATTTCAGGAGGATCCGTGAGCAACCCCGCGAAGAAATGTTCGGCCAAATTCAGGCAGCGCCGAGCCGCTGGACGCTATTGATGAACGGATTCTCGCCGCCCTGGTGGAGGACGCCCGCATCTCCAATAAACAATTGGCAGAACTCGTGGGAATCGCTCCCTCCACTGCGCTGATGCGGACAAGGGCCCTGTCCGAACGCGGGATCATCGAAGGCTTTGAGGCGATCCTCAGCCTGCCGGCCATCGGCCGCTCGGTGCAGGCGCTCATTGCTGTCCGTCTCCGCGCCCATGATCGGGACCAAATCGACCGCTTCACCGCACGCGTCCCGAAGCTGCCTGCGGTGATCTCCACGTTCCACACAACAGGCTCCGTGGACTATCTTCTGCACATTGCTGTTGCCAATACTGACGACCTCCGCAACTGGCTGCTCGATAACCTCGCTACCGATCCGGTGGTCGGCCACACGGAAACCACCATGGTCTTCCAGCACATCCCCGGCAACCGCGGTCCGCTTCCCGAGTAGCCAGGCTCAGGCGTGCCGGGCACCCCGGAGTGAAGCCGCAGCGAGCGCCAGGGCCGCAACCCCGCACAGCACGGTAAAACCAACGACGGCGGCCTGCAAGCCCAGCGCCGAGACCGCCAATCCCAAGCCAATCACCGGAACCGCGCTTCCCAAATAGGTGATGACGTACACCGTGCTGATGACCTGCGCATGCCGGGCTGCCTCGACCTTCCCGGCAACGTCGTTGAACACCTGACGGAAGGCGATGCCCTGCCCTGCACCCGCAGTGACGCTGGCTGCAACCAGCAACAACGGACTCGACCAAGCTGCGGCAGCTCCCACCAGGACTATCGAGATGCCCAACACCGCCAGGGCAACGGGGACCAGGTAGCGTCCGCGGACTCCCACCAGCTGGCTGAGCGCCGATGCACCCAAGGTCACCCCAGCCAGCAGCCCAATAAGGGGTCTGGAATCAGCATGCACCACCGTTGCGAAATACCCGGGAGCCAGCGACAGGCAGAACCCAAAGACTGCGAAGCTCAGGAAGCCCACTGCCGATGCCATCCAAAAAGCACCGCGTGCGTGACTCGAGATGGCGGGTTTTCGTGGAGCGAGAACCTTGAACGCCGGCTTTCCTGCAGCGGGGGCAATCGCGGGCCTTGCCTTGAGTAGCCACAGTGGAATGAGCGTGGCAAGCAGCACCCCGGAGTGGATGTAATAGGGCGTTCGCGTAGGGTCCGGAAGCAGCGACAGGAGACCACCGATCGCGGGTCCGGCAGCCACGCCACCAGCCGAGGAGAGCAACGTGAAGCGCGAAGCCCAGTCAGGCCTCTGGGGCAACAGTTCACGCAGGGCTGCGGAGCTGGCCCCTGTGGCCAGCCCTACTGCCACGCCTTGGAAGGCCCTGCCGAGGGACAACATGCCAAGACTGTCCGCATTCGCGAAGATGATGCCGCCCAGCAAACCCATGACGACGGCAAGCACCAGTGCTGCCCGCCTCCCAATGTGATCGGACCAATGCCCCGCCACCATCAGAGCCACAACAAGCGCCAGTACGTAGCTGGCAAAGGCCACCGTGACGTCCAAGGAGGACATACCCAGGCTGGCCTGCAGCAAAGGGTATAGAGGTGTGGCCAGGTTAGCGCCCACCAGCAGCGTGAACATCACTATGCCGGCCAGGACCAGCCTTGCAGTGGTGGTGGCATCCCAACTCCAGACGCCGGCTTTGGCCGGACGCATGCGGAGTTCGCTCAAGACAGTCATTTCCGTGCCTTTGATTCGGGGCTGCGCGGGGGTTCCTTGTGGGATGGAGGGCGCAGCCAGGTTTCGGTAGCAACAGATTGCCGCAGTACTGCGCTCAACGAAGCAGGAACGTGGGAAAATTGAGCAAAATACTCAAAGTAGTGTCGTCTAAGTAAGCCGGAGTGACCATTTGAATACCTTGGACCCCATGGACTTGAAGATCCTGCTGGAACTCATCAAGGACCCCCGCATCCAGATCGCCGAGCTCAGCGATTCCCTCGGCATCGCCCGCAATACTGCACAGAGCCGCCTTAAACGGCTGCTCCGGTCCGGGGTCCTTCAGGCAGCAGGCCGCGAAGTGGACCTCGAAAAGGTGGGGTACGACGTCGTAGCTTTCATCACCATTGAAGTGACCCACCGCGAACTCGATGGCGTCATCGGCGCCCTGCGGCTGATTCCACAAGTGCTGGAGGTCCACGAAATCTCCGGACGTGGAGATCTCTGGTGCCGCGTGGTGGCAACCGATACGCATAATCTGCAATCCGCGCTGAGGTCCGTCCTGCGTACCAAGGGCGTGATCCGAACAGAAACTGTCCTGGCCCTCCACACGCATATCCCCTACCGCACGGAGCCACTGATGGAAAGGTTGGCCGGGTCCACCAACACGCGGTCAGCATGAGCGCTTGAACACGGTTCCAGGGGTCGCACCCGATTAGGCTTTTGACCATGGATTGGCTCTCACACATATCGGACATCAACTGGCTCGCTATCCTCCTGGCTTTCATATCAAGCATGGTGATCGGGTTCGTTTGGTACATGCCGGCCGTCCTGGGGCGCCGGTGGATGCAAGCGATCGGCAAAACCGAAGAGGACCTGAAAAACATCGACGGCGGTGCGGGCATCTGGATTCCCATGATGACTGCCGCGGCGCTGACCAGCATTCTCCTGGCCATCCTGATCAGCGCCCTGGAGCTCAACACTTTCCTGGGCGGTGGCGTCTTCGCTCTGATCCTGGCCTTGGTTTTCCGTGCCGGAGGACATGTCATCCACAATGGTTTCGCCGGGCGCCCCTCTGAGGTGACCGTTATTGATGCGGGGCACGACATCCTCGCCATGACCATTGCCGGGGCCATCATCGGTGCCATGCAGTAGCGTTCACTCGTGACCATCATTGATAACGCCGTCTATGTAGAGGGTGTGCGCACAGCCACCCCGCACAACCTGGAGCAAACTTTCGAGACACTCTCGGAGCAAGGTGGCATGGCATGGATCGGGCTTTACCGGCCCACCCGGGACGAGATGACTGCCGTCGCCCAGGAATTCGGCCTCCACGAACTCGCAGTTGAGGATGCCGTTTCGGCGCACCAGCGGCCGAAGCTGGAACGCTACGACAACAACCTTTTCACGGTCCTGCGCCCCGCCCGGTATCTCGATGCAACCGAGACGGTGGAGTTCGGCGAGCTGCACGTCTTCACCGGTCCCAACTTCGTGGTGACCATCCGGCACGCTGAGACCGGCGGAGTTGCGCGTGTCCGCCACCGTTTGGAACAGCGCCCGGACCTCTTGCGGCATGGACCGGAAGCGGTGCTGTATGCCCTTCTGGACCAGGTGGTGGACGATTACGCGCCTGTTGTGGCCGGACTCGAGAACGACATCGACGAAATTGAGGATCAGCTCTTCAGCGGCGACACCGCGGTTTCACGGCGAATCTATGAACTTGCCCGTGAAGTCATCCAATTCCAAAGGGCTATCCAGCCACTGCCGGACATCATGGCGCTGCTTGAGAAGGGCTTCGAGAAGTACGGCGTGGACATCGAACTCCAGCGCTCCCTCCGGGACGTAGAGGACCACGTCCAGCGCGTGATCTCCAGGGTGAACTCCTTCAGGGATCTCCTCCAGAACGCCCTGACCCTGGACGGCACCCTGACAGCGAACCGGCAGAACGAGGCGAGCGCTGCCCAGAACGAGCAGGTCAAGAAGATCTCCTCATGGGCCGCCATTCTGTTCGCACCGTCCTTTGTGGCCGGCGTTTATGGCATGAACTTCGACCATATGCCGGAGTTGCACTGGGACTTCGGCTATCCAATGGCGATCGGGCTCATGGTTGGAGCAGCAATGCTGATGTATCTCATTTTCAAGCGGAAAGGCTGGCTGTGACGCCCCCGCTCGGCCCACAACGAGGAAGCCGCCCGCAACGAGGAAAACAGGGCAACCCGGAAACTGTCCTGGAGCTCTTGGAGGGCATAACGCACGACGCCGGACGGTTGGGTTTCCAGCTTGAGCCCAGTCAGCATGAAGCAGCGCAGCAGTTGGCGGCCTTTGGTGCAGCGGTGACGGCCCGCCGTCGCGCGCTACAGCTGAGGACGCCGCGAAGCATCTACCTTCACGGACCTGTGGGTCGCGGTAAAACGTGGCTCATGGACAGTTTCCACGACAGGCTCCGGGCACGGAAACGTCGCGTCCACTTTCATGATTTCTTCCGCAGGCTCCACGCCGGAACGCACCGTTCCGGTTCCGCGGATGGGACCGCCATACAGCACTCGGTGGATGCGCTCCTGGCGGACATCGATGTCCTGTTCTTCGACGAATTCCATGTCCATGACGTTGGGGACGGAATGTTTATCGCGCGATTGCTGCGCACCGCGGCGCAGCGCCGGATTCCCTTGGTGGTGACGTCCAACTACGCCCCGGACGATTTACTGCCCAATCCCCTGTGGCACGACCATTTTGTGCCCACCATCGAAGCCATCAAAGAGATGATGGAGATTGTGGAGATCAACGGCCCCGCCGATTTCCGGCGGTTTCCTGCAGCAGGTACAAAACCCGGCGATGCGCCCAAGGCATTCAGCTCTGGCCGGATCATCACGCCGGGCACGCCCAAACAACTGGGACGGTTGGGGCTCTTCCGGCCATCCGCGTCCCAAAGCCGTGTCCTAACCCCAACAACGCAACCGATCGTGGTCAAGAACGCAGACCCGGACCTGCTCTGGGTGGGGTTTCCGGAATTGTGCGCAGGGCTGACCTCCACCGCGGACTTCCTGGCCTTGGCGCACAGTTTCAAGACCTGGGTCATCGACGACGTTCCCTCCCCTGCCGGGGGCGACCCTGCTTCCGTGCCCGCATGGCAACGGTTCAGCAATGCCGTCGACGTGCTTCACGATCAGGACATCACGTTGTTCCTGATCGGCGCGGGACCCCTGGACTGGGACGCCGAGGCCTCCGGCAGTGTCCTGCCCGTGGATCTTGCCCGCATTGCCAGCCGCCTGTCCCTGCTGGGCAGGTCCGATCATGACGATGCCTTGGCAATCGAAGAGGCCGCCGGAAGCTGAGCTTTTTTGCCGCTAGATCACGCCGCCGGCAGCAGAGGGCGCACTGGAATCATGCCCAGCATCGCCTACGCTCTCACGGGCAACATAATTCTCGATATCGAAGAGGTTCTCCGCCCGCTCCGTGATGTTTAGAAGCGTGGTCATGGAGGCAACTTCCTCAACCTGTTCCTTCAGGAACCACAGCATGAACTGCTCGCCCAGGGCGTCGCCCTCGGCACGGGCGGCGCGGAACATCTCCTCAATGTTGCGGGTGACTTCCCTTTCCTGTTCAAGAGCCAAAGCGATGGGTTCCTTGGCGTTGGAGAAGTTGTTGCGAACCGGGGCGATGCCGGGGATCTCGACGGGCACGTTGCGGTCCAGCATGTACTGGACCATCATCATGGCGTGATTCCGCTCCTCGAGGGACTGGCGGTAAAAATGCCGGGCAAGCTGCGGCAAGTCCTGACCGTCAAAATACACGGCTACTGCAATGTATTGCTGGGAGGCCGCAAACTCATTGGCGACCTGAACGGACAACAGCTCATTGAATGTCTTCTTAGCCATGGCACCGATCCTACAGCCGGGCCAAGACAGCCAAGCGGTCATCCGTTAAGCCAGCAGCAGAGCGAACCAAACGCCGGCAGCGGCAGCCCCGACGCTAACGGCCATGGAACCCAAGCCGTTGACGAGCGCCAGCCCCATCCGCCCACTCTGCACCAGCCTGATGGTCTCCAGGCTTGCCGTGCTGAAGGTGGTATAGCCTCCCAGGAAACCAGTGCCGAGGATGAGTTGAAGGGATTCGGGCGCCTGCCCTTCCATCACCAGTCCAGCCAGGAACCCCAGGAGCAAGGAACCGGAGACATTGATGAAGATGGTGGCCCACGGCAGGGCAGTACGGACGCGTGCCCGGATGAGCCCGTCCATCATGAATCTAACAGCCGCGCCCAGTCCCCCGGCGAGGGCCAACAGGACGACAGTCATTTCGCACGCCTGTGATGCCATGCGGCGAGCCAGATTCCGGCCATGGTTGCTGCCGCTCCACCCAGCAGGCTCATGCCCAGATAACCCAGGGCAGCAGTCGACTCACCCGCAGTGAACAGGTGCACCGCATCCAAGGCGAGCGTGCTGTACGTGGTGTAAGCCCCCAGGAAGCCCGTACCCAAGGCGAGGCGCAACGCCCGGCGACGTCCGACGTCGGGCCCCCTCCTGGCCAGCCCCTCAAGCAAAGCGCCGAGCGCCAGGGCGCCGGAAACGTTGATCAAAAGGGTGGGTAACGGCCAGGACCCTGGCGCGGGAATCAAGAGTCCGAGGCCGTAGCGGGCGAGCGCCCCCAAGACGCCACCTGCGGCCACTATTCCGATGAACCCCCAGTGAAGATGGACGGGACGCCTGATCTCAGTCGTCATCATCCACCGGCACCCGTGGCTCCACGGGTACAACGAGTACAGGACGGTCCTGGCGGTGGAAGAGCTGCCGGGCAATGGAGCCCGCCGTCAGCTCTTTGACGGCCGAACCGAGCTTGCGGTCCCTGGAGCCCACCACAATCATGGACGCCCCGATATCTTCGGCCTCACGGGCCAACGCCCGTGCCGGCTCCCCTGCCAGGGAAACGATGGACCAGTTCAGATCAGCTTCGGCCAACTGGGTGGCAATTGCTGTCCGCACGGATTCCGGGGCGCTCTCGGCGTCATCGTCCACGCCGTCGGGATCAATCGGGGCCGACGGCCCGCCCGTGGTGCCGTCCACGGGATAGACGGTCACATCGACGAACGCACACACCAGCGGGAGCCCGGCGCTGAGCGCCACCTCAGCGGCACGCTCGACGACGACAGGCCGCTGCCCGGGCATGACGCCTACCAGGATGGGGCCGTTGAGGCCTTTGGAAGCTGGGGTCCCGGTCATTTTCTAAGGCTCCCGTCAGACTTTCTTCACAACGCTGGACTTGAGCTGCATGGGGCCGAATCCGTCCACTTTGCAGTCAATATCGTGGTCTCCCACGCCGTCGACGAGCCGGATGTTCCGCACTTTGGTGCCGACCTTGATGGCCGTGGCACTGCCCTTCACTTTGAGGTCCTTGACCACCGTGACGGTGTCGCCGTCACTCAGGATGTTGCCCACGGCGTCTTTGATGACATGCACCTGCCCGTCGCTCTCGGCCGCGGGTGACCATTCGTGGGCGCATTCAGGGCAAACCAACAGCGCGCCCATCTGGTACGTGTATTCACTGGAGCATTCGGGGCACGGAGGAAGGGAGTCGTTCACAGGGTAATTCTAGAGGGCATCCGCCGTCGCCAGGCTCTTCCAACCACAGCCCGACAGCGTACCCCGGCACAACGACATTACGAAAGGCACGGCAGAATCTGTTGCCCCATGTCAGATCGGCACATAGGCTCAATAATGTGAGTGGCGGGGACGGTGATCCGACAAGCGGTACCGACCAGCGACCCGTGAAGGAAAAACAAGCATGGCTACAGGCACAGTAAAATGGTTCAACGCTGAAAAGGGCTTCGGATTTATTGCCCCGGACGACGGTGGCCCGGATGTATTCGCCCACTATTCCGCAATTACCTCCAGCGGATACCGTTCCTTGGACGAGAACCAGAAGGTCCAGTTCGACATCACCCAAGGCCCTAAGGGACCTCAGGCGGAGAACATCCAACCCCTCTAAACTCCCATAAGAAACCGGCCAGGCATATTGTGCCTGGCCGGTTTTTTGTATCTGTGGAGCTAAGGAGATTCGAACTCCTGACCTCTTCGATGCGAACGAAGCGCTCTACCAACTGAGCTATAGCCCCTGGACACGGCTTACGGCCGGACCAGTGTCCCTAGGCTACAAAGTTTCCCGGCGCTTTTCCAACCACGACACGAACGTTTCAGTACCATACCTTTGCTCGGGCATGAGGTTGAGTCCTGCGCGCAGGTAGGCACCCATGGCACCCGGCAGTGGGACTTCCAGAACCTTGCCTCGGGCGCCAGTAATGGCCTTCCACGACTCCGCCATGTCCTTCATGGCCAGCACCTCGGGGCCGGCAATGGTCCTGACCCGGTGCTGCTCGGGAGAAGGCGGTTCCAGCGCAGCTTCGAGCAATGCAGCTCCGGCTTCCCTGGGTGAAATCGTTTGGAAGCGCACTCCCTTGAATGCCGGAATCAACCGCGTCTTTGCGCCTGCAGCAAAGATCATTTCCACCAGGTTGTGGAATTGCGTGGCTCTGATAACCACCGTTTCCAGTTCGGCCCTCGCGTAGACCCGTTCCTTTGCCGCTTTGGAGACATAGTAGGAATGGGCGCTCTTGTCGCAGTTGATAATCGACAACGCCACAGCCCTGCGAACACCTCCCTGGTGAGCCGCGCCAAGAAGACGCTCCCCGCCGTCGGCAAATTGCTTTTGGGCTTTCCCGAACTGACCCTCAAGGCAATCAATGACGACGTCGGCACCCGCCAGCGCAGCTGCCAGGCCATCGCCTGTGGTGACGTCGCCAGCAAAGTAGGTGGCGGCGTCGTAATGCTTCTCCGAACCGGGAGGCGGCACGTGGCGACTCAGGGCAGATACTTTGAGCCCGGCGTCCAGCGCTTGGCGAACAACTTCACGGCCTACCTGGCCGGTGCCACCAGCAACACAGAGCGTGGTCATGCCGGGCTAGGCGCGGCGACGCTGCAGGACATCGTCCAGGTTGCTCAGGGCACTCTGCCCCTTGGATGCAGTACGCACCTGCGCAGCTGTGGCGGCCTCCGCCTGCTCAACACTTTGCTTCAGCACGGGCTTGCCCACGGGCTTGGGAGCTTCAGGAAGATCCAAGGGCTCGGGAGCGGGGCGCGGCGCCTTGGCGGCACCAACGTAAGTGGGCTTGGGAACCTCAACCGGTTCCCAGCTGGCATCTTCGGAACCAGCGGCCGCTTCAGCGGACCTGTCACCAGCGGACTTGTCGCCGGCGGACTTGTCTCCGGCGGCAAGGGCAACAGCCAAGGCAGCCTGGCGTAGTTCCACTGCGGAAAGCCGAGCGGCTTCGAGCTTTCCAGCCTCAGCATCGAAAACCGGTACTTCCTTGGCTTCGACGAACGGTTCCTTTGGCAGGTACCGTGCCGGGGTTTGGATGGGCACCACCGGGGCAGCCCGACGCGCGCGGCGTTCCCGGAGATCCCGGAGGGCGAGTCGCCGCAAAGTCACCACGGCAAGTACGGCACCCACGAACGACACCAACGGCAGCCAGACGGTACCTGTGCCGAACAGCCGCAGCACGCCCGAAACAATGGCAGTCAGCAATAAAGCAAGGCCGGCAAGGGCCAAGGTGAGCCGGGCATAACGGATCGTAAAGGGAGTTGGGGGCGGCTTCCTGGGAGACGACTCAGCCACGCTGGATTCCTGGGGCGACGCCGGTGCTTTGCTGTGCATGGTCTCCATCGGTTTCTCCTGCCGGGGTGCCAAAGTCAGTACCACCCCTGCCTGCGTTTCGTCTGGTTCGTCGTCAAATGCCTCTGCTGAAACAGTGGCTGCCTGGACCTGCTGCCGTCTGTTCCGAAGTACGTAAGGAGCGACCCATACCATCCAAAGCGCGACAGTGACCACGAGTATCACTGAGCTGCTGAGAGGGAAGTCCACATTCAAAACCGTAGAAGCAAATCATCAGGGGCGGCGGCATTGCGGTCGGTGTGTCGTCGGCGAGTCCGCAAATGAATGGAGATACGGCTCAAAAGGGCCTATGACCTGCCTGTTCTTCCTCTGAGCCACCCGTCAAGGAGTCCCTGCGGAACTTCATCCGACGTGAGCGCGAAAGAGCGATGATCCGCCCACTCGCCATTGATGTGCAAGTATCTCAGCCGGTAGCCCTCGTCCCGGAATCCGAGCTTTTCCACCACCCGGAGACTTGGCGCGTTCTCCGGCCGGATATTGATTTCCATCCTGTGCAGGCCAAGGGTCCGGAAGCAGTGGTCCGTAGCCATCGCAACTGCAGTGGGAGCAATACCGTGCCCGGCGCGTTCCTTGTCAACCCAGTAACCCAGGGTAGCCATCATCGCCGAACCCCACACGATGGATGAGACCGTCAACTGACCCACAATTTGCGGCTCACGGAAACCCTCGGTCCGCTCCGTGATGAGGAAAGGCAAGGCCGTGGACTGCCGGGCCTGCGCATTCAGGGATGCCACCATTTGGCGGTAGCTGGGCAGGCGTCCACCCGGCGCAGGATTGGACGCCTCCCAGGGTGCAAGCCATTCACTGTTCCGCGAACGGACTTCAGACCACTCCCGCTTGTCGCGGTAACGGATTGGCCGGAGCACCAAGGCTCCGCTTTCCAGCGTTACCGGCCAGATCGCAGAGCCGTACACCGGTGTTATTTGGGAAGACCGGCAGTGAAGGTGGGCAGCCACTCGCGGAGCTCGGGGCCCAGGTCATCACGTTCGCATGCCAACTCGATGCAGGCCTTCAAGTAGCTCAACTTGTCACCGGTGTCATAGCGGCGTCCACGGAAGACAACGCCATAAACGCCGTAGCCTTCACCTTCCCCGGCAGCCAGAACCTCAAGGGCATCCGTCAGCTGGATTTCTCCGCCGCGTCCGGGGGCAGTCTTCTCCAGGACGTCGAACACCGCAGGGTGGAGAACGTAGCGGCCGATCACGGCAAGGTTGGACGGAGCTTCTTCGGGGGACGGCTTTTCCACCAGCTGCTTGATGCGGACGTAGCCGTCTTCACCGTTTTCCTCGACGTCGGCGCAACCGTAGGCGCTGATCTTGGAAGGCTCAACTTCAATGAGGGCAACAACGGAACCACCGGTTTTTTGCTGGACAGCGATCATTTCGCTGAGCAGGTCCTCGCGGGGATCGATCAGGTCATCGCCCAGCAAAACGGCGAACGGCTCGTACCCGACGTGCTGCTTTGCACGGAGGACCGCGTGGCCGAGGCCGTTGGGGTCGCCCTGGCGGACGTAGTGGATGTCGCCCAGGTTGGTGGCGGACTGGATGGCTTCAAGCTTGGCAGTATCGCCCTTCGCTGCCAGCGTTGCTTCCAACGCCGGCACACGGTCAAAGTGATCTTCCAGGGCGCGCTTGCTGCGCCCGGTGATCATCAGGACGTCGTGCAGGCCAACCTTCACCGCTTCTTCGACGACGTACTGGATGGCTGGCTTGTCAACCACGGGCAGCATTTCCTTCGGCATCGCCTTTGTGGCGGGGAGGAACCTGGTACCAAGACCCGCTGCGGGGATGACGGCCTTACGGACAGCATTGTTATCGAGAGTCACCGGACTAATGTAACGGAAGGAATACATCAACGGGTAAACCCTCGCCGTGGCAAGACGCAGAAACAGCCCTTGAACTGGAGCGGATTTGCTGCTTTACGTAGACCACGGTAGCCCGCGCGAATCTCATGATCGGACAAAAATGGCATCGAAGGAAGACATCCGCAGCAGCCGACGCCGCTACAGGCGCAGCCTCTCCAAGGAGCAAGTAGCCCAAGCCGGCGAATCAATTGCCCTGCACGGTTTGGCATGGGCCCGGAAGATTTCGGCCGGATCCCCCAGGACATTCGCGATCTACGTCGGCGTCTCCCACGAACCCCCAACCATGCCCCTGATCGCAGGGCTCCACAACGCCGGCCACCAGGTCCTGCTTCCCGTCTGCGAGGCCGGGCGCCAGCTGAGCTGGGTGTACTGGACGCCGGAGACAGCCTTCGTTCGGTCCGACTACGCACCCATCGACGAACCCGAAGGCGAGCGTTTGGACAGTGCTGTGGTGAGCGCTGTTGCGGGCATCTTCATGCCGGCCACCGCTGTGGACCGGGATGGCAACCGCATCGGACAGGGTGGCGGCTACTACGACCGACTCCTCCAACGCCTGGACAGTTCCGGTGGGCGGCCACCCACCATTGCGGTGGTGTACGACGACGATGTGTTGCCTTCCGGAGCTATCCCTGCCGAGCCTTTTGACCGCCCGGTGCCGGATGCGTTGACGCCGTCGGGAATCATCACGCTTGGCGGTGGGGAGTGACCTGGTTGACGCTACGTGAAGTCCCGCATTTACGTGGAGTTGGCAGATAGCGAATGAGCGGGATGCGGATGATAGAATTGGCACTCAGGCCCTGCGACTGCTAATGCGGAGATTCTCCGCCACGGCTCCACAGGACCTGAACCTTGTCCTGAAGGAGGAACTCAGTGCCCACATACGCATACGCCTGCAAAGACTGTGACCATGCCTTTGACATCGTCCAGTCCTTCTCTGACAGCTCCCTGACGGAGTGCCCTGAATGCCAGGGCGCGCTCCGCAAGAAGTTCAACAGCGTCGGCGTTGTCTTCAAGGGCTCGGGCTTCTACCGCACGGATTCGCGCGATGCCAAGGGCAGCACCGTCTCCGCTGCGCCCTCCTCCCCGGCGACTCCTGCCCCTGCTGCCACGCCTGCACCAGCAGCCGCAGCCGCAGCAAGCTAGCCAGCACTTTTCCACATAGGGCACCCGGCCGCTGTTGGGCGGCCGAGCCCGGTGGCTAACGTGGCGTCATGCCACTAAAGTCAACCATTTCGCCACTCCCCGGCCGCGAACACCCCACTCCGCTTGCCAGGGGCCGTGGTCGCTCCCGGAACAAGCCCACCAGCACGGCTGGCTCTTTCCTCCCCCGGAAGCAGGGGCCACATCGCCAAGTGAGACTGGGCCCCAGACAGAGCCTGAACTTCTGGGTCTCCCGGAATCGTCGGCTGACAGTTGCACTGCTGCTCTGCCTGGCCACTGGCATTACTGTCCAACAGCTAACCCCTGCCTCTGAGCAGCGGGTCAGCATTCTCGTCGCTGCCCATGACCTCGCAGCAGGCACCAGCCTCACCGAAGCTGACTTCACCACTGTTGCGGTGCCGCCCGACCTCGCGATTTCCGGAGCCCTGGAGGATCACGTTTCGCTGGTGGGACGCCAGCTGGCTTCGCCCTTGACCAAAGGGCAGATTCCCACTGAATCCAATCTTTTGGGGCCGGGACTTCTCACCGGTGCACCCGTAGGCTCAGCTGCGGTCCCCCTTCGCATGGCTGACCCTTCATCCATCCAGCTTCTGTCCCCGGGACAGCTGGTGAATGTAGTACTTACCGCCGCCGGATCATACGACGAGTCCCGGCAAACCGAAGTCCTGGCCGCCTCCGTCCCTGTCCTATGGACATCCGCCCAAGGGGGTAAACCCGGCCAATGGCTCGGAACCAGCGACACCGACGGCTTGATGGTAGTGGCTGCAGATCCTCCACAAGCAGAAAAGCTTGCCGGCGCATCAACGCAAGGCAAGCTTTTCTTTGTTTTGGTCAATCCCTAATGCAGGGCCTGGATTCCATGACCCAATCAGCCCCAATGCGGGGGCTTCTGCTCCTTCAACCACTGCTCATGGTCATAGTTGCCTTCGTCGCCCCAACGCCGGGGATCGTCTTCAGCGGCCTTGGTAGGCAAGATTCCACCGGAGGCTTGCTTCGCCGCTGGTGTCTTTGACTCTGCCTTCTCTTCAGCGTTTTCGGCGCCCACAGCTGCGGTCTGTTCGTCAGAGCCGCTTTCGTTGCCGGTTCCCTGTGCATTCACTGGTACTTCAGTCCCATCCTCTGGATCACTGGGGGTTGGATTGCTGGCTTCTGCGTTGCTTGGTTCGCCATCCGCCCCCCTCCGCCTGTTCACATCTGCCTGTCCGGGTTGCTGGGATTCCAGCGATGCCTGGGCACTTCCCGGGCTTTGCCGATGCGAAGCCCGGGTTGCGGAGGAACTGCTGTACGAGGAGCTGCTGTACGAGGAAATCCCATACGAGGAGCTGGCATACGAGGAACCTGCATTGTCCAGATTCAATTGTTCAACATCCATGTCCAGGAAGCCATGCTCCGCTGGCGGGGCGGCCTGGGGAACATGGTTCTCAAGTCCCAAATATGACCCGATTCGATCTGCGCAGGACGAAGGATCCGTGAACACTTCAATGGTCCACAGGGACATGTAACGCCAGCCCATGCGTTCGAGCAGTTGGGGCCTCAGACGGCTGCGTTCACGGACACTCATGCGCCGGTAACGTTCCGTGCCATCGGACTCGATTGCCACTGGCGTGGGAATCTCGGCGCCTTCCCGTCCAATCGTGTGGATGGGATCGGCGGCGGCGGCAATGTCCAGGACACCGTCGTAAAGGTGCCACACGCGGGCACCCCTGGCCCGCAACCTCTCGCCGAGATCGGCAACCAGAGGGTCCTCCCCCAAGGCCTGTTCGCTGGCAACGGCGCGCGAGGCAGGAGTTCCAAGGTTGCTGTTCCCGGACAGTTCCCTGTCCAGCAGTTCGTAAAAGTCCACAGCTCCGTGCGCCAGGCGATCCAGATCCAGATCTTCCGGGCGGAAGCAGCTCAGGACGTGCATGGAACGGCGGGCGCGGGTCATTGCCAAGGCAAAGCGGTTTCGTCCGCCCTCGGTTGACAGGGGTCCGAACGAGTGCAAGGCGCGGCCATGAGGTGTCCGGCCGTAGCCCAGAGAGAAAATTACATGGTCACGCACCAGTCCTTGGGCTCGCTCGAGGTCCACTACGCGGAAGGACTCAGGGCCAGCTCCGAAGAAAGCGGACAACAGGGGGTGGTTGGGCAATTGAAGCCGGATAGCCTCGCCAATCCGCGCAGCGTGGCGCAGGCTGGCCGTGACCACAGCCAACGAGGTTCGGGGCCGCAATCTGGCGTGCTCGAAGACAAGGTCTACCACGCGGTTGACCTCCGCCGTAACGGACTCAACGCCCTCATGGTCGGCGCCCGGGAGTCCGGTTCCATCGGGGATGTACTCCACCAGGATCGAACGATCCAGGCCCGTCACCGAACTGCCGTCGGGCAAACGCCGGAGGCCGCCGTCGTAGTAGTTCTTGCTCAACTGCAGGATCAGGTCCTCATCGACCGCCCGGTAAACCCAGTTCAGCTGCCAGGTGGGCAGGACGCGTGCCAGGGCCTTGAACGCACTGTCCACGGTCTCGTGGCTGGCCACTCCCGCCACAGGAGGCTCCACGGCCACGCTGAAGGTGCGGGCATTCGCGATCTTCGCATCACCGAAGGCTATGACTTGCCGGGCTCGCGCAATCGCCGGAAGGACGGCCTGAAGCGACGTCGATTCGGCATCGATGATGATCACGGCGTCAAACTTCTGCTCCGCGGGAAGAACTCCCGTCAACAGGTAGGGGCTCACAGACCACACCGGAACAAGCATGGGTACGAGGTCAGGAGCCTGCGCACTCAAAGCCGGGAGAGTCACCCGACCATCCTTGAGCAGGGCACGAAGCAACTCAGCCTGCCGAGGGTGCTCCACTATCCCCTCGCCCCATTTCCGGGCCAACTGCCACCGCAAACGCGCAGCACCACTGGCAATGTGGGCTTGGTCCGCAAGGCGGTACTCGGCTTCAAGACGGCGGAGGGAGTCGCCGTCGGACATGGCGAGGTAGTCGTCACCACTGATCATTGCTTCCAAGGCAGACTGCCACCAGGCGAGGTCCAGCTCGGCTGCGACCGAAGCGGCCGGCACTTCACGGGCAGCCAGGTCAGCGAGCAGCTCGCCGAGTCCGTGCTCGCGCATCTCCTCAATCAGGAGCGTGCGCTCCGGGAGTGTTTCAAGCGTTGCTGTGTCCGCTACGAGCTTTTCGAGCCGCTCCATGAGTTCCAGGTACGGAGTCTGGTGGAGCGGACCACCGGCAGAGGTGTGCTTGAGCGCCTCACCCAGGCGGCGAAGCTCGCCATCCAGTTCGCGATACAAGGACCCGAGGTCAGCGAGCCCGGACGGCACCGCTGGGTGGCGCTGGGTGGTGGCATAGCCTGCCCACAGGGCACGCTGCTCCTGGACGAGGACCAGGGAGCTGTGCAGGTCCGCTATGTGAACGCCCGGCCGCACATATTCCTTTGCCACGCGCCGCAGCCTCGAACGCTGCATGGAGGGCATCTCCAGATTGCGCTCCCGTCGCCACGCAGAGCTTGCAGTTGCAGAGATGAGGTCATGCACCGGGCGATCGAAAATGTCCGGAGTGAACTTGTCCAGGCTTTCGCGCACGGCAATCAGCAATTCAAGCTGTGCGCCCCACTCAGTGAAGGTGTCCGCCAAACGGATCTCGGCGTGATCCGAAACCTGCTTCATACGCTCGCGCAGGACGGGAAGTTTCTCCTCGGCGATGCGGGCAAGCTGTTGGGCCTCTTCTGTCTCCTTGCGGGTTACGAGGCGGGCACCATACCAAGGGCTGGAGGTGGAAGCCCGGCTAAAGCTCCCCAGCTCGGCAGCACGACGCAAGCGGCCAGCCAGTTCTTCACGGTCCTTGATGTTGTCCAGCACGCTGCGCTTGAGGCGCACTGTGGTGGACGGCGCCGGGTGGATGGACGTCAATTCGGCCAACGATTGCATAGCCTGGTACGGCGAGCAGCCCCAACGTTCGCGGACGTTGTGGAGCGAGGCAACATGGTCCATCAAGGCATGCCGGTGTCCGATCAGCGTCTGATGGAGGTTCCCAAGCTGCGGTTCCAGCGCCTTTTCATTGCGCATGATGGCACGGACCAGCTGGCCCTTGAGCTGCTGTGGTGTGGTGCCGTTGCCCGGACGGAACAACATCGAATCCAGGCCCAGCGACTCCAGGTGCCCAGAAAGTCCCGCCAGGCTGGACTGCCGGTCCCCCACCACGAGGACGGATTTGCCTTCGCTGACCAAGGCGCCAATCGCATTGATTGCCGTCTGGGTCTGGCCGCTGCCTGGTGGGGTGCTGACAACCAGCGAATCTCCTGCGCGGACAGCGTCCACCACATACTGTTGGTCCGTGTCAGCATCGAGCAAAAGTAGTTCGTCTGCCGGGTCGCGTTCATCGAGGCTGGCGAACCGCCCCGCTTTGATGGGTTCGGGCTCGATCTCACCACCATTGGCAGCGGTAGCCAGGGCAGCCACGGTGGGGTTGTTCATGTTGATCCACGGATCGTCCAGGTTTCCCGAAAGATCAGCCAAAGTGGTCACAAGCAAGTTGAATTCAACCTCGGCGCCGTGAATGGGCTGAACCAGGGTAGCCAGGCGATCCAGGACGGGCTGGGGGTCAAGCCTGGCCGTGTTGTAGGCCATGCGGGCTACTGCATTGACGTCGAAGACGATGCCATGGACGGTCTTCAGATGACGCACCAACGCCGGGTTCATGCGTGCTTGCTCGGTGAGCTGCAGCTCGAAATCGTCCTCGCCCGGGCGAACAGTCAGGACAATGGAGGTCAGCATGACAGGGGCCGATACCCGCTGGGGTTTGCCACCTACGGCTGAAGTCCACACCACCGTGCCCGCGGAGAGGTACCCGGCCTCGATACCCCGATCATTGCTGAGCTCAAAAATTTTGGACCGGATGTTGCGTGCAGCCCGTGCCGCCACCAGATATTGCTGCCGGTCGCGGATAAGCGTGGACAGCCTCGTTCTACGCCCCGCCAGCAGCTGCGCGAGGCCCGAGGGATGTGCGTTGCTGAGATCGATGGCGCCTTCGGGCGTCTTCACGAAACGCAGCATCGTGTCCGCCCCTGTAACGGGCTTAAGTCCGGACAGCCATTTCCGGAGCTCTTCGGAGCCCTCTTCCTGGCCTTGACCTAATGACACAACTGCTGCCTTCTTTTCTGTACTAGCTTTAGACGCCTTGGACCATACCGGCATACTTTCGAGGGTAGCGGGAATACTCCTTCAGCCCGCTCCGCAACACTGTGCCAATGCGAAATTCGCCGTCATTTCACAGCCGAAAGAATAGTGGCCGGCCTCCCAGAGGAGGCCGGCCACTCAAAATGCTATTCCCACTCGATGGTTCCCGGCGGCTTGCTGGTGACGTCCAGCACCACGCGGTTAACTCCATCCACTTCGTTGGTGATGCGGTTGGAGATGCGGGCCAGGAGGTCGTACGGCAAGCGCGACCAGTCGGCCGTCATTGCGTCCTCGGACGATACCGGACGGAGAACGATCGGGTGGCCGTAGGTGCGGCCATCGCCCTGGACGCCGACGCTGCGGACATCAGCCAACAGAACCACCGGCATCTGCCAAACATCGTTGTCCAAGCCGGCCGCGGTCAACTCGGCACGGGCAATCGCGTCAGCCTTGCGAAGCAGGTCAAGGCGCTCCTTGGTGACTTCACCGACGATGCGGATACCGAGGCCAGGGCCGGGGAACGGCTGGCGGCCGACGATTTCCTGAGGCAGGCCCAGCTGGGCACCCACCGCGCGGACTTCGTCCTTGAACAGGGCGCGCAGCGGCTCAACGAGTTCGAACTGCAGGTCCTCGGGAAGCCCACCCACGTTGTGGTGGCTCTTGATGTTCGCAGCGCCCTCGCCGCCGCCGGACTCGACGACGTCCGGGTACAGCGTGCCCTGGACCAGGAACTTGATCTTCTCCCCCTCGGCAGCTGCCTGGGCGATGATGGCCCGCTCCGCTTCCTCGAAGGCACGGATGAATTCCCGGCCAATGATCTTGCGCTTGGTCTCGGGATCGCTGACTCCGGCCAACGCAGACTGGAAGCGCTCTTGCTCGTTGGCAACATACAGATTGACGCCCGTAGCAGCGACGAAGTCGCGTTCAACCTGTTCTGCTTCGCCTTCGCGAAGGAGACCGTGATCCACGAAGACACACGTCAGCTGGTCGCCAACGGCCCTCTGGACCAGGGCTGCGGCAACGGCAGAATCCACGCCGCCGGAAAGACCGCAGATGACCTTGGAATCACCGATCTGCTGGCGGATACGTTCCACCTGCTCTTCGAGGATATTTCCCGTGGTCCAGTTGGGGCTGAGACCAGCGCCCTTGAACAGGAAGTTCTCCAGGACGTGCTGGCCGTGCACGGAGTGCTTGACCTCCGGGTGCCACTGCACACCGTAGAGGCGCTTTTCCTCGTTGGCAAAGGCGGCTACCGGGGCGCCGGCCGTCGTGGCCAGCACTTCGAAACCCTCGGGAGCTTCCTGGACGGAGTCGCCGTGGCTCATCCAGGTGTTCTGTGAGGAGGGCACACCGTCAAGAATCGAGCGGGCATCGCCAACCACCAGTGCTTCGGTGGCGCCGTACTCCCGGAGGCCCGTCTCGGCCACCTTGCCGCCCAGCGCGTTGGCCATTGCCTGGAAGCCGTAGCAGATACCAAAAACGGGTACCCCGGCTTCAAAAAGGTCCGCTCCGACGCGCGGAGCACCTTCTGCGTAGACGCTGGAAGGTCCGCCGGAAAGGATGATGGCTGCCGGGTTTTTGGCCAGAAGCTGCTCGGTGGTGAAGGTATGCGGAACAATTTCCGAATACACATTCGCTTCGCGGACGCGGCGGGCAATCAGCTGCGCGTACTGGGCACCGTAGTCAACAACCAGCACCGGCTTCTGGGAAGTCTGGGGTGCGGTGGGAGTAGTCACCAACCAAGACTACTTTGCCGGGCCGCCCCGGTGCACGTTGGCAGTGGCCCGAAGAGGTCAATTACGGGCTGGTCGTTAGGCATCTCACACCCTGACGCCTGCTGGCCTGGCCCTGGCCGCGGCTAGTAGCGCTTTGAGGCCTGCGGGTTGGCTGCCAGTTCCGCTTCAACCTGGGCATGGAACTTCTTCTCCACGATGAACGACATCAGGGGTACCACACCGCCCAGGGCCAACAGGACCAGCTTGGAGAAAGGCCAGCGCATGAGCGACCACAACCGGAAGTTGGAGACCAGGTAGACCACGTACATCCAGCCGTGGACGATCAATACAGTGGTGGAGATATTGAAGCCGCCGATCACGCCCTTGGGCTCAGACTCAGCGAATCCGAAGCCGAAGGGCTTACCCGTGACGGCATCCGTGCCACCGGCAAAGAGCGATACGCCGAAACCGTAACGGGCAATCAGTTCCGCGCAGAGCAGCAGAAGCATGGCACCGGTCAGGTAGGCCATGACTTTGTAGAACTTCAGCGCCGAACGGATTTGGGCTTCCGTTCCGCCAAACCTGCGCTTCTTCGGCTTGGGTCCGGACTGCTCGGGCTGGATGGCCGGCTTGGGCTCAATCATTACTGCACCTTTTGTTCTGGCCCAGGTTGCTGGGGTTCAGGGCTTGTCGGTTGGTTGGGGTGGACTTTGTCATCGTCGAAGCCGCCGTCGAATCCGTCGTCGTGAGTGTCGAACTCGTCGTCTTCGAGGCCGCGACGGTAGTCGTCTGCCACCATCCGCCACCAGATGTACAGTGCGAATCCTGCGAAGACCACCCACTCAACTGAATAGAAGAGGTTCAGCCAGTTGACCTGTTGTTCCGGCGGCTGCGCCGGGATATTGAGGGCCTTTACCGCGTCATCGGCGGCGACGGGAACACCACCAGCTACTTCGGATGTTGCGGCAATGAAGCCCTGGTAGCTGGAGACGTCCCAGATGTTGATGAGTTCGGCAACGGCCACCGCCGACGCCCGGTCTGGACCGGCGTCGACGTTTGGCACCGGCGCTTCAGACGGAAGCAGGCGGCCGGTCAGCGTGATGGTGCCCGACGGCGGCGGACCGGCTTGGGCGGCGTCCGCCACCCAGCCCCGGGCTACTGGAATCCAGGTTTTGGGCGAGGCGGCGACACCGCTCAGTTTGGGAGCATTGTCCACCGCGAAGCCCGAGACAATCCAGAATCCCTTCTGGCCGTTGTACAGGCGGCCCTCAACCAGGACCTGCTTGGCGGGATCGTAGGACCCGGTGGCGCTAACCATCTGGTCCGAAACAGAACCGGGGAAAAACTGCCCCGGCTGCAGGACGTCCACCAGGGGCTTGACCTCTTCAATGCTGGGGGAAACGGGAGCTTCGTGCTGGGTGGACCGGCTGAGCTGCCACTGGCTGAGCAGCACAAACACCGCGGACAAGAGAAGCGCAAAGACGAGTCCTGCGATCCAGCGGGGTTTCAGCGCGGTTTTCAACACCCCTTAACCGTACTTCGTCCGGCTGTAGAACAACGAAACGAACGGTAGGAACCTTAGCCCTGAACGCGTCCGTGGGCGCCATTCTCAATGTTCGAATCTCAGTGGTCGAAGAACACCAGGCTGGAGTTGATGAGTTCGGAAATGACCTCGGTATCGTGCGCCCGGCGCAGGGACTCCCGGAATGACTCTTTGGAGAGCGAGCGCGCCAAAGTAGCCAGGACTTCCAGATGGTCCGAGAAGGAGCTGGCCGGCGTGGCGATGAGCAGGATCAGCGTGGCGGGACCGTCAGTGGCACCGAAATCCAGGGCATGGCCGAACTTGGTGACGCCCACGGCTATGGAAATCCGGTCTACGAATTCACTCCGCGCATGCGGCAGTCCAATGCCACCGGGAAGCCCGGTAGCCAGCTGGTGTTCCCTGGAATGGACCTGCTCCAGGAAGCCCTCAAGGTTGGAAATCCGACCAGCCGTGTGAAGCCGTTCCGCGAGTTGGGCCGCAGCGTCGATTTTGTCCTCGGCAACGAGTTCCAGGATGACGGTGTCCGGCGTAGTAAGTTCCGCGTCATACCGGTCAAGTGGTTCAGCCAAGTCGTGTTCCCTCCAGTGTGGCCTTCCGGCCGCAGGTCCTGTGTTGCTCAGCGAAGGGGAACGATGTCATCGACTCCCATGCGCGCGGCGTCAGCCGATTCGTCGTCGGGTTGTTGCTGGCTAAGCCGCTCAGCTTCGACCCGGGCCAGATAGTGCTTGATTTCGCTTTCCCGCTGTGTTTCGCTCCAGCCAAGGATTTCTCCCATCAGCTTAGCCACTACAGGCACTGCTGACACACCCCGGTCCCACGCTTCGATCGAGATCCGGGTGCGGCGCGTCAAAACGTCGTGAACATGACGGGCGCCCTCATGGGTGGTGGCGTAGACAACCTCCGCGGCAAGGTAATCATCAGCCCCGGGAAGCGGTTCCCCGAGCCCGGGTTGCGCAGCGATGAGATCAAGCACTTCCGAGGCCATGGACCCGTAGCGGTTGAGCAGGTGTTCCACGCGGGCAACGTGGACGCCGGCTTCTTCCGCGGAGCGGGCGCGGCGGTTCCAGGCGGCTTTGAACCCCTCCGCACCGAGCAATGGGATCGTTTCGGTGCAGCTGGAGGGAACTCGTTCATCCATCGCCCGGGTGGCCTCATCAACGGCATCCTTGGCCATGACACGGTAGGTGGTGAATTTACCACCGGCCACCACCACCAGGCCTGGCACCGGATGAGCCACGACGTGTTCGCGGGAGAGTTTGGCGGTGGAGTCGTTTTCGCCTGCAAGAAGCGGGCGGAGCCCAGCGTAGACGCCTTCTACGTCCTCACGGGTGAGGGGCCGCTTGAGGACCTTGTTGACGCGCTCCAGGACGTAGTCAATATCCTTGCTGGACGCGGCGGGGTGCGCCTTGTCCAGTTTCCAGTCCGTGTCCGTAGTCCCGATGATCCAGTGGCGGCCCCAGGGGATCACGAAGAGCACCGACTTCTCCGTGCGCAGAATCAGCCCAACGGTGGATTGGAACCTGTCCCGCGGTACCACAAGGTGGATGCCCTTGGATGCCCTGACTTTGAGCTGTCCCCGGTCCGTAACCATGGCCTGGGTTTCGTCCGTCCAGACTCCCGTGGCATTGACTACCTGCTTGGCACGCACTTCGAAGACGCTGCCGTCTTCCTGGTTTTCCAGCTTGGCGCCCACCACGCGTTCGCCTTCCCGGAGGAAGTCCACCACACGCACCCTGTTCACAGCATGGGCACCATAGTGGGCTGCGGTCCGCACAACGTTGACCACCAAACGGGCGTCGTCCACTTGGGCATCGTAGTAGCGGATGGAACCAACGAAGGCATCGTCCTTGAGGCTGGGAGCCGCCCTGAGGGTGCCGCGCCTGAAGAGGTGCTTGTGCATGGGAACCCCGCGGCTGTGCCCGGAAGTGAGGCCCAGGGTGTCGTAAAGCATGATTCCCGCGCCCACATAGGGGCGCTCCCAGAACCTACGGGTCAGCGGGTAGAGGAAAGGGACAGGACGGACCAGATGGGGTGCGATCTGCTGGATCAGCAACCCGCGTTCCTGCAGTGCCTCCTGGACCAGCCCGAAATCAAGCATTTCAAGGTACCGGAGGCCACCATGGATGAGCTTGGACGAGCGCGACGATGTCCCTGAGGCCCAGTCCCGCGCCTCGACGATGCCGACTGTAAGGCCGCGGGTCACCGCATCCAGGGCTGCTCCAGCCCCCACCACGCCTCCGCCGACAATCAGGATGTCCAGCTGTTTGCCGGCTTGGGCAGTGGCTTTCAGGACTTCAATGGATGCGGCACGGGATTCCGGGCTTAATGCTCCCGGAGAATTCACCTGCGGACCGCCTGCGACATTGCTCATCGGACCCCTCCTCAAACGCAACAGCTGGTAGTCCCCTACCCTACTTGTTGCCCGGTCCGATTGGCAGAAGTCCTAGTTGCCAGAATATGGGGATACTACGACGTCCACGCGCTGGAACTCCTTGAGGTCGGAGTACCCTGTGGTCGCCATGGACCGGCGCAGTGCGCCAATGAGGTTGGACGTGCCGTCGGTGTGGTGCCCCGGCCCGAAAAGGACTTCCTCCAGGGATCCGACCGTGCCAACGTTGACGCGATCGCCGCGGGGCGATTCGAGGTGGTGCGCTTCCGGACCCCAGTGCCAGCCGCGGCCCGGAGCTTCTTCCGCGCGCGCCAAGGCGCTGCCCAGCATAACTGCATCCGCTCCCATGGCAATGGCCTTGACGATGTCGCCCGACCTGCCCATGCCGCCGTCGGCAATGACATGGACATAACGCCCACCGGACTCATCCATGTAGTCGCGGCGGGCCGCAGTGACGTCTGAAATAGCCGATGCCATGGGCGAATGAATACCCAGCGCACGGCGCGTGGTGGTGGTAGCACCCCCACCGAAGCCAACCAGGACGCCTGCGGCACCCGTGCGCATGAGGTGCAGGGCCGGTGTGTATCCAGCCGCTCCACCAACGATCACAGGGACATCGAGTTCGTAGATGAACTGTTTAAGGTTCAGTGGCTCATGATTCTTGGACACGTGCTCCGCGGAGACGGTGGTTCCACGAATGACGAAAATATCGACGCCGGCGGCCACCACGGTCTTGTAGTGTTCCTGGGTGCGCTGTGGGGTCAAGGAGCCGGCCACGGTGACGCCTGCGGCGCGGATCTCGGCCAGGCGGGAGCTGATGAGCTCTGGCTGGATGGGCGCCTGGTACAGGTCCTGCATCCGGTGGGTGACGGCCGGGCTGCTGGTTTCGTTGGCCAAGCCGGCGATCTCGTCGAGCACCTTCTGTGGGTTTTCGTACCGGGTCCAGAGGCCTTCAAGGTCCAGGACGCCAAGACCACCCAGACGGCCCAAGGTAATGGCCGTGTCCGGCGACATCACAGAGTCCATGGGGGCGGCAATCACCGGCATATCGAACTTATAGGCGTCGATCTGCCAGGAGACAGAGACGTCCTTCGGGTCACGCGTCCGACGATTCGGAACGATCGCGATGTCATCCAGGGAGTAGGCACGACGCCCACGCTTGCCACGGCCAATCTCAATCTCATAAGTCACTGCTCGAGTTTATCCCACCAAGGCCAAGCCACCGTTTTGTTCCAAGCTGCTCCTAAGGGGTGTTCTGGCTGGTCTCCTCCACGGTGAGCTGGGATTCGAACATCCGGAAGTACCGGCCCCTCAACGCCACAAGCTCCTTGTGGGTCCCCTGTTCGGCAATCCGCCCATCCTCCAGCATGTACACAACGTCTGCCTTTTCGATGGTGGCCAGCCGGTGGCTGATGGCAATGATGGTGCTGTTGCGGTCGGCGAAAAGGCGGGTGAAGATCCGGTGCTCAGCCAAAGCATCGATGGCCGACGTTGGTTCGTCCATGACCATGAAGGAGGCATCCCGGTAGAAGTTCCGGGCCATGGCAAGCCGCTGCCATTGCCCGCCGGAGAGGCCGCTCCCCTTGCGCCCGCGGGGATCCTCCATCCAATTGCTCACATGGTTTTCCAGGCCGTTGGGCAGCTTGTTGATGAACTCCATGGCCTCGGCGTCTGAGGCCGCCCTTCGGATGCGTTGCTCGTCCCGGGGTTGATCGACATCGCCCAGATAGATGTTCTCCGCCGCGGTGGCGAATTCATACTTCAGGAACTCCTGGCTCAGGACCGCCAGGTGCCGGTGCCAACTGGTCACGTCGATACCGGTGAGATCGACGCCGTCGAGCATTACTTGGCCTGAATCCGGCCGGTACAGACCGGCCAGGATCCGGATCAGTGTGGACTTTCCGGCGCCGTTCTCACCAACTATGGCAATGTGCTGGCCCGCCCTGATGGTCAGGGATATGCCCTTGATAACCTCAATGTCACTCCCCGTATAGCTGAACCGGATGTCCCGCATTTCCACGACGGAAGGCGATTTCACCAAGGGAGGCTCGTGGCCGCTGGGCACGGGAAGCGCCATGAACAGCTCGTAGTCTTTGAGGTTGGCAAGGTCTTCGTCGATGGAACTCAGTGACGAGACCAGGTTGTTGGCGGTGGACAGAGCCCGGCTGACGATCTGTTGGATGTAGAGGAACTGCCCTACCGGCTGCGCCCTGGCAATGATTTGTCCCACCACCCAAATCAAGGACACAACTTCGGCCCCATACTGCAGGGCGTCCGCTGCGAGTTGCTTGGGGATGTAGCGCTTCTGGAAGTCCAGCCGCCTGCGCTCGTCAGCGTCCCGAAGCCGGGACCTCAGATCCATCAAATAGCCCACGATTCCGTAGAGCCGCATCTCGGCAATGTGCTGGGGCCGCAGGAGGTTGGTCTCAATCATTCGCCGTTGCCGCCGGGAATCCACCTGGGTATTCCAATGGGCTATTTGCTCTCGGGAGAGTTTGAACTGCAGGTAGACGCTCGGGACGATGGCGATAAGGACAATGACGGCGATCCACCAACTGACCAACAGCAGCGCACCGACTGCCAGGATGACCGACACCAACTGAGTAAAGATGGCCGCGATCCTGTCCAGGACCCGCGCATAGGAATCGGAGAATCGCTTGGCGCGATCGTAGAGGTCCACCGTTTCTTTGTCGTCATAGCGCCAGAACTCCAGTGCCAGGAAGCGCTCATACATCATGTCGCCGACGATTGCGCCCACTTTGAAGCTCATCAGTTGCTGGATGTAGCGATCGACGCTGCTGAAGGCGCCCCAAAACAGTCCCAGCGCCGCAGTGATGATGACGTACAAAATCGCCCGTGGACCGGCGTCGGGATCTCCCGCGTAACCGGCGGCCAAGGCCGTGGTGGTCAGCGCGGCGAAGTAGGTGGTTACCAGCGGCAGCGTTGCCGAAATCAGGGAGCCAGCCACTTTCATGATGACTGCAACCGGTGATGCCTTGAAACTCACTTTCAGGACCTGCCCGACGGCGCGTGCGTACGGCCGGAGGGCAAGCTTGCGGGGCGCTTTGCCGGGTTGGACTGAGTTCAGCCGGACTGACTCCGGGTGCCGCGGTTGTGCGGGCTTTTCGGACATGCCCCCAGCCTATTCCTCCCCGCCGACATTTCCGTTTGCGGCCCTTAAACAGCTGTTCCCCATGGAGGCTTCCACGGGGAACAGCTGGGAGGAACTGATGGTGATCAGCGGGAACCGTAGTTGGGTGCCTCCACCGTCATCTGGATATCGTGCGGGTGCGATTCCTTCAGGCCGGCAGGAGTGATCCGGACGAACTTGCCGCGTGCCTTGAGCTCGGCAATCGTGGGGGCGCCTGTGTAGAACATGGTCTGGCGAAGGCCACCGACCAACTGGTAGGCCACGGATGCCAGCGGACCACGGAACGCGACGCGGCCTTCGATGCCTTCCGGGATGAGCTTGTCATCGCCGGAGACGTCAGCCTGGAAATAGCGGTCCTTGGAGTAGGACGTGTTCTTTCCACGGGACTGCATGGCGCCCAGGGAGCCCATGCCGCGGTAGCTCTTGAACTGCTTGCCATTGACGAAGATGAGCTCGCCGGGAGACTCTTCACAACCAGCCAGCAATGAGCCCAGCATCACAGTGTCAGCGCCGGCAACGAGTGCCTTGCCGATATCACCCGAGTACTGGAGTCCGCCGTCGGCAATCAACGGCACGCCGGCCGGAATGGCAGCCTTCGCGGATTCGTAGATGGCCGTGATTTGCGGAACGCCGACGCCGGCTACAACACGGGTGGTGCAGATGGAGCCTGGGCCCACACCGACCTTGATGCCATCGGCACCGGCGTCAATCAGGGCCTGGGCGCCTTCACGGGTGGCAGCCTGGCCACCAATGATGTCCACGTGGGCAGCAATCGGGTCCGACTTCAGTCGCCGGATCATGTCCAGCACGCCCTGCGAGTGGCCGTTGGCGGTGTCCACGAAGAGTGCGTCCACCCCGGCGTCGATGAGCTTCATGGCGCGCTCCCAACCGTCGCCGAAGAAGCCGATTGCAGCACCTACGCGCAGCCGGCCTTCGTCGTCCTTGGTGGCCAGCGGGTACTGCTCTGCCTTGGTGAAGTCCTTGGTGGTGATGAGGCCCTTGAGGCGGCCCTGCTCGTCAACCAGGGGGAGCTTCTCGATCTTGTTGGTAGCCAGCTTGTGCGAGGCTTCCTCGCGGCTGATGCCCACATGGCCGGTGATGAGCGGCATCTTGGTCATGGCATCGCTGACGCTGCGCAGCGGAAATTCAGATTCCGGAATGAACCGGGTGTCGCGGTTGGTAACGATGCCCAGCAGGCGGCCGTCGGTGTCCACCACGGGAAGCCCGGAGACGCGGTAGCGCGAACATAGCTCGTCCAATTCCTGCAGCGTGGCCTGCGGGCCAATCGTCAGCGGGTTGGTGATCATGCCGGATTCGCTGCGCTTGACGCGGTCCACATGCTCAGCCTGGTCATCGATGGACAGGTTGCGGTGCACTACGCCCAGACCACCCTGGCGGGCCATGGCGATGGCCATGCGGGACTCCGTGACGGTGTCCATGGCAGCGGACAGCAACGGCGTCTGCACCGTGATGCGCTTGGAGATGCGTGAGGACGTGTCTGCATCGGAGGGGATGACATCGGTGTGTCCGGGGAGGAGCAGGACGTCGTCGTACGTCAGGCCTACGAAGCCAAAGGGATCGTGTTCGGGCTGGGTCATGAGTGCGGCCTCTTACCTGGGTTCTGGGGGCTTTAACTGGTAGGGGTTGCAACTGATGACCAGCCCGTCATTACGGGACTGGCCTGTGCATAAAATACGGGCCTGTGCATGAGGTACTGCAAGGCAAAGGTGCTTCGGGTATTGAATAAATAGTAGAACCTTCGCGGCGATCGCCATATTCCGCGACGCCTGAGTGTGAGCAATAGCACTGGCGGCAGGCCGGCGTCGTGCGTTCCAGCTCCCGCGGGTGGCGGGGCTAGCGCTCTGACCAGCCCGTCGCGGCGAGCAGCCGCTCCTCGAACATCGGAATCATGCTCTGGACATAGGTCTTGGTGAGGTGGTTGTCGTCCTTGTAGACGTACACATTGCCCACCACTGCCGGACACGTTCCCCGCTCACAGATGAAGTCGCTCATGTCCATCAGGTACAACCGGTCCACCTTGCCCGCGTAATCGTCCAGGGGCGAGGATGCAGCGAGGGAATCTTCCAGCGGAGGGTTGCAGTCGGGCGAATCAGGGCCCTTCTTCTGCACGCACTCGGGCATGTTGATGCTGAACCTCGGGTTGTCGCGGACGCCCACGACGTCGATTCCTGCGTCCGTGAACGGCTTGATGCCTTCCAAATAGCCGGGCACTTCGGTCTCGAAGGGGGCCGTGACATGAGTCAGAGACGCCACAGTGAACACTGCATCGGGCTTGTGTTCCATGACGTAAGCGGCACTTGCCTTGTTAAAAGTCGTTGCAGTCGCTGGTGCGCTCAGGAGAGTTGGCACCGAACCGGCAGTTCCCCTTCAGCAGAGTGACCACTTCCCAACCGTGCTCCTTGGCGATAGGGCCCAGGGCGGCCATGTACTGCTGGGCATGGGAATCACCCAGGACCACGATCCTCTTGGTCACTACCTCAGGTTCATCATTCTGGAGGCAACCCTGCAGCAACGGATCTGACGGGACGTTCGCGCCAGTACACAAGCCGTCGATGTCCGCCCATTCATCCTTCATGGCGGCCGGTGCCGGAATGATCATCGCCTCAGGCGTCGGTTGGCCCGCGAACTCAGGCGTCAGCGCTGCGGCACCGGGCGTCAGTTCCTTGGGCTGATCCGCAATCGCCACGCTTTCGGCGGCGATGGCACCCTGCCAGGCAGTCATCGGCAGCGCCAGCAGCGCACCGCAGGAAACAACGACGACGGCGGCCCGCCAGGACCGTGCGTCCGGCCACTGCCAGCGGCGCATGGGCACCTCGACATACCGTGTGGTTGCAACGGCCAAGATCATGGATACCGCCATGATGCCCAGGCCCTGCAGGAGGTTGGGGCTTGTGGTCTCCGTGACGAGCAGGAAGAACACCAAGACAGGCCAGTGCCACAAGTACAAGGCATAGGAATTGTTGCCTACCAGGACCAGGGGCTTTGAGCTGAGCACGCGGTCCGCACCAAAGCGGCTGTTGCTCTGGCCGGCGACGATAACCGCCGCGGCTGCGAGCGTGGGCCAGAGGGCCACGAATCCCGGGAAGGAACGGTCGACCGTCAGGATCAACCCACACGAGAGCATGGCGGCCAGCCCTGCCCAACCCAGGAATACCCGAAGCCGCCGTCCCGGTTTGAGATACGGGAGAGCCAGCGCCAGCAGGGAACCCAGCGCAAATTCCCACAGCCTTGTCCGGGTATCGAAATACGCATACGCCTGGTTGTTGGCCGTCTGGTCGATGGAATAGACCAGCGAGGCCACAAAGACCAGGCCGAACGCCATGAACAGCAGCTGCCGGTGTTCCATGGCCTTCCGGCTTGGGAACAGCTTTGCCAGTTGCGGCTGCAGCAGAGCCACCGCCGCGAAAATCAGCGGCCACAGGATAAAGACCTGGCCCTGGACGGACAGGGACCAAAAGTGTTGAAGGGGACTCGCTCCGGAGTGGTCCTGGGCATAGTAATCAACGGCAGAGTCCGCAAGCTGCCAGTTCTGCCGGTACAGCAGGGAGGCCCAAGCCTCGGCGAGCACATCCGGCCACCGGCTCTGCGGGACAAAGGCCCACGTTGCGGTCAGAACCGCCAACAAGACAACGACGACGGCGGGCAGCAGCCGCTTGAACACGTGGAGCCAGTGTTGCAGGAGCCTCAGGGGCTTGTGGTTTTCGAGCTTCCGCGTAAAGGACAGGGTCAGCAGGAAGGCCGAGATGAGCAAAAAGACGTCGACGCCACCGGACACCCGGCCGAGCCAAATGTGGTAGGCCGCCACCATCAACACAGCCAGGGCACGCAGGCCTTGGACCTCCGGGCGGAAGGTGCGTTCCGCCGTCGTGGGCCTCTCTGTGGTGGGGTTGCCACCCAAAGGTGCAGTTGCTTTCACGTTCTCGCTCATCGCTCCCACCCCGTCGCGGCAAACCACCTTTCATCGAACATCTCACCCATGCTGGTGACGTAGGTCTTGGACAAGTGGTTATCGTCCAGGTAGACGAACACATTTCCTATGACGCTGGGGCACTGGGCACCGTTGCAGAGGAGATCTGTCATATCCAGGAACGCAGCATTTCCAAACTTTCCCTGCTCGGCCGCGAAGGGGCTCTCGGCGGCCAGGACGTCATGCAGGTCAGACTTGCAGTCAGGGCTGTCCACGCCCTTGGACAGGGCACACTCGGTGACGTTGTGGTCATAGCGTGGGTTGTCACGGATGGCCACCACCTGGATGCCGAGGTCGTTGAAGTTGGTGACGGACTGTTCAAAGCCGTACACCAACTCCTCATCCGGTGATGAGGGGGCCGCCTTGGTGCCCACCATGAACACGGAATCCGGGGTGTGGGCTGCCACGTACTTGAATGCGGCCGAGTTGAAATCGTTGCAGTGCTGGTCAGCGTCAGGGTTCTCCGGCATGAACGGGCATCCGCCCAACAGGAGGGCCGTGACCTTCCAGTGCTCAGCTTCAGCGAGGGGACCGAGCGCGGCCAGCCACTGCTGGGCATGGGAGTCGCCCAGGACCACAATGCTCTTGGTGGCGTCATCGCCCACGCCGTTTTGCTGGCAGTTCTCCTGCAGTGTCTTGTCTTCCGGCTTGGACGCTCCCTCGCATGTCCCACCCAGGTGTGCCCAGTCCTCAGGTAGCTGCTCCGCCGTCGGGAGCGTCTTGGCATCCTGGCCGACCTGGTCCACATATCCGGGCAGGAGGGCATGTGCTCCCGGGTTGTCGTTGAAGGCCTGCGTATCAGCGGCCTTCTGGTCCAGATACTGCTTGTACTGGAAGCCGAGCAACGGCGTGCACGCCACGGCCAGGCAAACGGCGATGGAGATGGCTGCACGGCGACGCTTCACCTCGGGCCACTTCCACTCCCGGAATGGCTTCTCCACATACTTCGTGGTCAGGAACGCCAGGATCAGTGCCAACGCCACAATCGCGGTGCCGGAAAGCCAACCCGCATGATCCTTACCGCTCCAAGCCAAGGCGATCACCAGGATGGGCCAGTGCCAGAGATAGAGGGCATAGGAGTTATCGCCAAGCCGGACCAGGAATTTGGAGCTCAGAATCCGATCCACGCCGAAGCGGCTACCAGTCTGTCCCGCTGCAATCACTGCAACGGCAGCCAGGGTTGGCCAGAGCGCAACAAAGCCTGGAAACGCCGTCTGGACCTGCAGCAGGATGCCGCAGCTGAGCATGGCAGCCACGCCGATCCACCCCATCACCACGCGGACAGGTTTGGAAAAATCCAAGGCAGGCAAGATCAAGGCAACAAGTGTTCCGAGGGCAAACTCCCATAGCCGGGCGAAGGTGTCGAAGTAAGCGACGGCCTGGTTGTTGGCTGTAAAGATGATGGAGTACGTCAGGGAAACGACGAAGATGAGCGCAAAAACGTAGGCGAGCGACGCCCGGTATCGGAGATCGAATTTGCGGCAGATGACCGCCATCACGGCGAAGATCACCGGCCAGAGAATGAATACCTGGCCCTGGATGGAAAGCGACCAGAAGTGCTGCACAGGACTGGCCAGGCTGTGGTCCGTTGCGTAGTAGTTGACCGCAAGAGTCTGCAGGAGCCAATTCTCGTAGTAGAAGAGTGAGGCCCACGCCTGATTGACCACTTCCACCCAGCGGGTGGGAGGCAGGAAAGCAAAAGTAGCAGCCAGTGTTCCGAAGAGGACCACCACCACTGCCGGGAGCAGGCGCCTGAACAGGTGCAACCAGTGCCGCAGCAAGTCCATCGGGCGCCGCTGTTTGAAGCGGCTGGTGAACTGAAGAGTCATGAGGAAGGCCGAGATCAGCAGGAAGACATCAACCCCGCCTGATACCCGCCCGATCCAGATGTGGTAACTCACAACCATGAGGACAGCGAGGGAGCGGAGGCCCTGGATTTCGGGTCGGAATGTGGACTTTACAACGGGACCGGTAGCCCGCCTGTTGGGACGGGCGGGCGGTCGGATCGTTGATGTAGTCACGTTAGGCAGTTCCTCAAGGCTATTGCACAAAGCATCCATCATACGCTGTTCCAGGCGCCAACCCCAGTCGGGCCGGCCTGTGGAACCGCCTTACGAGTCTCTATTAGCTCAGGTTGGACTATGCATTTGCAAAGATGAAACTGTGCGTTGCCTGTGCCAAGGCACTCTGTTTAAATGCCGTTTGAACGCCGTCTGAACGCCAGAGCGCTAGGTCAAAGCCGGTCGACGCTCAGCTGTTGGCTGCCGGTCCGCCGTGATCCGGCGTGCCAGATAACGGGCGTCGCGGCCAACTCCTGGAAGCGTTGCCGACACTGCCGCGAACAGGAACTCCTGGCCGACGAAATAGAGTCCAGGGACAGATTCCACTACTCCCCTCTTGTGGGCCGGCGTCCCCTCTCCGTCCTGGTAAGGGAGCTTCAGCCACGAGTAGTCCTCCCGATATCCGGTACACCAAATGACGTTCGCCGCGTCCAAGGTCCGGCCCTCTTCCAGCACCGGTTTACCGTGCTTTACGCCGGCTATCCTCGGCAGCAGTTCCACCTTCGCGTCACGAAGATCCTTGGTACGTGTTCGGATCAACGGTGCTGCCATCATCTTGAATGCCGGCGCCACCTTCCGGCCAACCGGGGTGTTAAGGGTCAGGAGGTGAAGGCCTGCGAACCGGATCACAGGCAGGACAAACCGGGCTGCAGCGCGTCCATGGCGAACAGGGAGTTCGCCACTGGCTTTGCCTGCCAGCAAGGTGGTGTGGGTCCTGCTGGCTTCAAGGGCAATCTCCGCGCCGGAATTGCCGAGCCCTACCACCAGTACTGGTCCAGGTTGGAGTTGCCCGGGGTTTTTGTAGTCCTGCGAGTGAAGCTGCACGATGCCGGGATCCAGCTCATTCGCAAATGCCGGCCGTTTGGGCAGGCGATATCCACCGGTGGCAACCACTACATTGTTGGCGCTCCAGGAGCGATCATCGGAGCTCACAAGAAAGCGATCACCTTGTTGCGTCACCCCGTCAACACGGACTCCGTGGACCATGGGAAGACTGAACCGCCGAGCATATTCTTCGAGGTAGTCCGCCAGCTCATCCTTACTGGGAAATGCCAGGGGGTCCCCCGGGAAACGAGCGCCCGGCAAACCGTCGTACTTGGCCGGTGTGAAGAGACGAAGCGAATCCCACCGCTGGCGCCACGAATCGCCGGTCCTGGCGTTCTCGTCAAGGATGACGAAATTGTGGTGCCCTTTTGCCAGCCAATAGCCGAGCGCCAAGCCGGCTTGGCCACCGCCCACGATCACGGTATCCACCTGTGGGTCACTAGCATTTTTCATGGCTTTTCCTTTCTCGTTACTGGTCCAACGCGGGGTCACTTATGGCCTATGGCAGCGGCTGACATGGGCCTTAAGTGACCCCGCGTTGCTGGAGGTTCAGTTGCTGGGGTTTCAGTAGCTGGGGTTTCAGCGGGAGCCTTCCGGTACCGGAGGCACCACACCAACATCAGTGCCGACGTCACCACGTAGAAGGAGTGCAGCAGCCACACTGGTCCCGCCGGAAGGTCGAAGACGTAGAAGGAGTGCACGGCGTTGGCGACGTTGGTCAGGGTGATGTTGCTCAAGCTGTAGGAGGCCAGGTCCTTGGTGCGGACTGCCTTGAACAACATGGGCAGCATGCTGGATGCAAAGAGCACGGTGGATACGGTGCCGGCGAGCAGTGGAATGTTCATAAACCCAAGCTATGAGTCCGGCGCCCTCTGCCGCGTCGGCCAAATGACGCATTCCGCTGGAATGGGCATGGGTATTTATGCGCATCCCGGGGAGTGATAGAGCGTTCGGGAAAACCCCGCAGGATGTGAGAGTGAGAGAGGATCGGGAGAAAAGCTTTGGGATGTGAGAGAACATCAGTTGGTCAAATGGTGTTCGAAGGCGTATCTGGTCGCAGCAACCCTGGAGGGCAAGGAAAGTTTGCTGAGGATGTTGCTGACATGCCGGGCAACGGTTTTTTCGCTCAGGTACAGTTCCCGCGCAATCGACTTGTTGGCTTTTCCGTCAGCGACAAGCCGCAGGACTTCCAGTTCACGGGCCGTCAGTTCACGGGCAGCGAGCACACCGGCAGTCAGCGTGGAACCAATCCTGACACCTCCCGCCACCTCCGCTCCCGCACTTAGCCCCAGCACCTCCGTCACGGCGGGCGCTGCTTCGAGTTCAGCGAACTCGGCTATAGCTGCTTCGAATTCCATGGCGGCGGAGTCGGGATCGCCCAGTTCCGAACACGCGCGGCCCGTCAACACCCTGCATCTGGCGGCGCCATAAGGTGCCTCGAGGCTGTACCAGAGCCGCCACGCCTTTCTGGAGGCCACGAGCGCATCCGCGGCGTTGCCTTCTGCGAGCAGGACCTGGGCTTCCGCCTGCGCCGCAAGCGCATGTTCCAAGGGCCTGCCCGTGTCCAGGACCGGGGCCGCGAGTTCGTCAGCCGCCGCCCGTGCCGCCTGAAGGTCACCGGCAGCAAGCTCAACATCGACGACGGCGGGAAGCAACCGCCGTCGGTTGGCGGGGTCCGAGCCTGAGACGGCCCGGCGCAACATGGTTTGGGCTTGGGACACTTTTTGCTGGCCTGCGAGCACCAGCGCGAGCCCCGGGAGAGCTTCGAAGCCGGTCTCTGCAGCCTTGGCATACGCCGCGCTGGCCTCATCAAACCGGCCCTTCAAACGCAGAATCTCGCCCTGCAGATACCACGCACCCCAGGTCGCTTCAGGATCGCCGCGGCGCGAACGGTCCTGGGCAATGTGGACCGCAGCCATGGCCTCATCCCAGGCGCCGTGGAGGATGAACAGCTCTGCCCTGTGGGACTGGCATTGCCCACTGAACATCACCATGTCCGGCCGGTCCCCGCACCAGCGTTCCAAAGCAGCCGTCCATTCATGCGCACGCTGGACGTCGAAGGCCAGGCGGCAGCTGCCGATAACGGCGCAGTAGATGATGCCCGAAGGGATGGGCGCGACCTCCCCTGCCGTGACGGAAACCATGACTTCGTCCAGGAGCTCCAAGCCCTTATCCGGGAATCCAAGGGTGACGCTGGCTGTGCCCAGGCCCAGCTGTCCAAGGGCCATCAGGTCCTTGTCGTGGAACCGCTCCCCCACCGCCAGGGCGCGGCCAAAGAGTTCATTGCTTGCTTCAGGATTTCCTCCGTACAAGGCTCCCAGCGCCGACGGAATCAGGAGGTAGCCTTCAGCTTCGGTGGGCTCGTCCAGTTCTTCCACTAAATGTTTTGCCCGGGACATCCATCCCGAGCTGCGGGCCGGCTCCCCGATGTCCATCAGGAACAGGACCAGCCAGGTTGCACAGCGGGCGGCGGCAGCCATGTCTCCTACTGTGAGGTACTCATCGTGCGCCCGTGCCAGGTAGGCGACGCCTTCGGAGTCCTTGCCCAACAGCATGGCCACTGAGGCCGCGACTTCGATGTCCTGGGGTGGCAATCCGCCCTCGGCGTCTGCCCGGGCAAGGCAGTCCATTGCATCGCCCCAGCGGTGCTCGGAGAACGCCGAGCGTCCCAGATCCAAGGCTGTAACCGGCATAGTCCACACTCATTCTGCGACCGGGAGCAACCCGGTTGGCGCACCCAAGCGGCCGTATTAGCGTCAGGGTACCGCCGCCGTCGTTAGCCCACAATGGGTCCACGCATCCTTGGCAAGCTGTGTGGGTTCCTGACCTTCTTTGATGCCGGGAGCCGCAAGAGGGCACAAAAAAGCCCTGGCCACGAGTGACCAGGGCTTTTTCGAACAGGGCGTTAGTGCTTGTGGCCTGCGTGTGCGTCTTCTTCCTCAACCGGCTTTTCGGCAACCAGGGTCTCGGTGGTGAGAACCAGGGCAGCGATGGAAGCAGCGTTGCGGAGCGCGGAGCGGGTGACCTTGACGGGGTCGATCACGCCGGCGGCGATCAGGTCCTCGTACTCGCCGGACTTGGCGTTGAAGCCGTGGTTGGCTTCGAGTTCGGAAACCTTGGAAACGACGACGAAGCCGTCGAAGCCGGCGTTCTGCGCGATCCAGCGCAGCGGCTGGATCAAGGCACGGCGGACGATGCCAACAGCTGCTGCTGCGTCACCTTCCAGGGCCTTGACGGCCGGGGACTCATCCAGTGCCTTGAGGGCGTGGATGAGGGCGGAACCGCCACCGGAAACGATGCCTTCTTCAAGGGCTGCACGCGTGGAGGAAACGGCGTCCTCGATGCGGTGCTTCTTTTCCTTCAGCTCAACCTCGGTGGCTGCGCCAACCTTGATAACGCCGATGCCGCCAGCCAGCTTGGCAAGGCGCTCCTGCAGCTTCTCGCGGTCCCAGTCGGAGTCCGTGCGGGTGAGCTCGGCACGCAGCTGGGCCACGCGGTCGGCAACATCCTGCTCGGTTCCGGCGCCATCAACGATGGTGGTGTTGTCCTTGGTGACCGTGATGCGGCGTGCCGTACCCAGTACCTCAAGGCCAACGGTGTCCAACGAGAGGCCAAGGTCCGGAGAAACAACCTGGGCGCCCGTGAGCGTAGCGATGTCCTGCAGCATGGCCTTGCGGCGGTCGCCGAAGCCCGGAGCCTTGACGGCCACAACGTTCAGCGTGCCGCGGATGCGGTTGACGATCAGCGTGGACAGGGCTTCGCCTTCGATGTCCTCGGCGATGATGAACAGCGGCTTGGAGGCCTGCAGCGCCTTCTCCAGCAACGGCAGGAAGTCCTGCAGCGAAGAGATCTTCCCCTGGTTGATCAGGATCAAGGCGTCTTCGAGGACAGCTTCCTGGCGTTCTGCGTCAGTGACGAAGTACGGGGAAAGGTAGCCCTTGTCGAACTGCATGCCTTCGGTGAGGACGAGTTCGGTCTGGGTGGTGGAGGATTCTTCGATGGTGATAACGCCATCTTTGCCCACCTTGCCGAACGCCTCGGCCAGCAGTTCGCCGATTTCGTCGCTCTGTGCGGAGATAGCGGCAACGTTGGCAACCTGGGTGCCCTGCACTTCGCTTGCGTTCTCCAGGAGGCGGGCTGCGATGGCTTCAATGGAAACCTCGATGCCACGCTTGATCTCGCCAGGAGCGGCACCAGCAGCAACGTTGCGCAGGCCTTCCTTGACCAGAGCCTGTGCCAGCACCGTAGCGGTGGTGGTGCCGTCGCCAGCGACGTCGTTGGTCTTGGTGGCTACTTCCTTGGCCAGCTGCGCACCAAGGTTCTCGTAGGGGTCGTCAAGCTCAACTTCGCGGGCGATCGTCACGCCATCGTTGGTGATCGTGGGAGCGCCCCACTTCTTGTCCAGCACGACGTTGCGGCCGCGCGGGCCAAGCGTCACCTTGACAGTGTTGGCGAGCTTGTCGATACCGGCCTCAAGAGACCGGCGGGCAGCATCGTTAAAAAGCAAGCTGCTTTGCCATGGTTGTGTCCTTTCAAGACAGAAAACCCGCACCGCAGAAGGTCGGAATGATTCCAACGCGGCTGCGGTGCGGGGCTCCAGGAAGTTACTTTACGACGATCGCAAGGACGTCGCGGGCGGACAGAACGAGGTACTCGTTGCCGCCGGTCTTGACTTCGGTTCCACCGTACTTGGAGTAGATGACGACGTCGCCAACAGTTACGTCAACCGGCACGCGGTTGCCGTTGTCATCGAAGCGGCCGGGGCCGATTGCAACAACTTCGCCTTCCTGCGGCTTCTCCTGTGCGGAGTCCGGAATTACCAGGCCGGAAGCCGTGGTCTGCTCTGCTTCGAGCGGGCGAACAACAATACGATCCTCAAGAGGCTTAATCGAGACCGACACTCGGACTCTCCTTTTCATGAGCTGATTCATGGACTAAGAACTAGGGTGCCGTAGCGTGCAACCGTCGTCGCGGTGCCGGTGGACGCCTGGCGTGATTAGCACCCTCCGGGGGAGAGTGCTAACACGACTCTATGTAAGCGTTAGCACTCGGTCAAGGTGAGTGCCAGAATTTCGTCCTGAGTGAACTCCCGTTACCGGCCAGTGAGGTCGTCCAGATCGTAGTCTTCGCCGTCGTCGTCCTCATCTGTGGGCGCGGATCCGCGGTTCAAATACAGCACGACGGCGGCCGCCAGGGCCACGACGCCGGAGATCACCAAGGCGATAATCCCGCCAATGCGGACCCCGCTGTAGAGGTCGCGGATATCGCGGGCTTCATCAGTAGGGTCATTCACGCTCTTGCCGGTCACTGAGTATGCGGCTGCATTGAATGAGTCCAAGGCGAAGATGACGATCAGCAGGCCAATGCAGATTACAGCGATCACGGCCCCCGCGATCAAGGCAGGGCGGGCAAAAGCGACGAGAGATCTGCCGGCTGAATGCTCTGGAGAATGCTCTGAAGCTCCCGGGCCAGCGGAGTGGTTCCCGCCAGGGTTGTTCGTATCGGAGGGCTGCGGAGCTGCGTTGTCTTCCATGCAAACAACCCTATCGTCGCTGATTCCCAACTCACGGCGTCAAGGCGCGCGCCGTTAGGCTTGATCCCATGTCTCACGCACCGCAGGAACAGATCGCACCCTTGCTGACCACTGAAGGATGGGAACTCCTTGCCTCGCTGGGGCCTTACCGCGAAGCCGAAGCGTTCAGTGTGAACGCCGACCTCCGAAAAGCAGGCCACTCCCCTGAACTCGTGGCCGCGGTACTGACGCAGTCCCGGCTTCGGACCCGCGCCGAGGCCAAGTTCGGCGAGTTCGCCCGCCAGATGCTGTTCACCCAGGCTGGACTTGAGCAGGCGACCCGCCTCAACGTGGCGGCCCGGCACGCCGAGCGTTTTGCCAAGGCCGGCATTTCCCACGTAGCCGACCTCGGCTGCGGCCTGGGAGCTGACTCCATGGCCCTGGCCTCGATGGAGATTGCCGTGACCGCCGTGGAAATGGATGAAACCACTGCCGCCTGCGCCACGATCAACCTCATGCCCTTCCCGCACGCCACAGTGGTGCATTCCGATGCCACATCAGTGGACCTGGACGGGATCGACGGCGTGTGGCTGGATCCCGCACGACGCACAACCTCGACGTCCGGGACCAAGAGGATCTGGGATCCGGAAGCGTTCTCTCCTCCGTTGTCGTTCGTTGAAGGGCTGGCTGCAGCCGGCAGGGCGGTGGGAGTCAAGATGGGTCCCGGGATGCCCCACGATTCGGTTCCGGCGAACTGCGAAGCGCAGTGGGTCTCCGTAGGCGGCGACGTCACTGAGGTCACCCTGTGGTTCAACGCGGTGGCCCGGCCGGGTGTACGGCGCGCGGCACTTGTCATCAGCTCCCAGGGGGCTGCTGAGTTGACCAGCGGCGAGGACTTCGACGGCGGCCCGGTAGCCGCCGTCGGGCCGGTTGAAGGGTTCCTCTACGAACCGGACGGTGCGGTCATCCGCGCAGGCTTGGTGGCCGACGTCGCTGAACGTTTTGGCGGGCACCTGGTGGACGAACATATTGCCTACATCTGCGCCCCGGAACTCCATGACTCGCCGTTTGCCCGCGCATACAAGGTGCTGGAAGTAATGCCTTACAACGTTAAGGTGCTCAAAGCCTGGGTCAAAGCGAACGGCATCACGGTGCTGGACATCAAGAAGCGCGGCACGGCAGTTACTCCGGAAGAACTGCGGAAACAACTGCTTCCATCCAAGCGCGAGACCAAGCCCGCAAAAACGGCCACCCTGGTCCTCACCAGGATTGGCGAGGAAAGAGTGGCCGTGGTGGTGGAGCCCGTGACGTTCTAGGCCGCGTCAGCGGCGGGAGAACTCCGAGGCTTCGCGGACCTGGTCAGCACTCGGGCGGACGCCCGTGTAGAGGACGAATTGTTCCTCCGCCTGGATGGCGATGACTTCGGCTCCAGTGATCACCGGCTTGCCTGCTTGACGGGCAGCTGTGATGAGCGGTGTCTCGGAGGGGAGGGCGACGACGTCGAACACTACCTTCGCGGCGGCAATGGTTGCGTTGTCAAAGGATTGCGCTGTCTCGTCCGCGCCAGCCATCCCCAACGGCGTGACATTAATGATGAGGTCCGCCGTTGATCCGTTGACGTCGTCCTGCCAGCCGAAACCGTAAAAGTCCGCGAGCGCGCGTCCGGTGGTTTCGTTGCGGGCAACGATGGTCACGGACGTAAAGCCTGCATCGCGGAGAGCTGCGGCCACTGCTTTCGCCATTCCGCCGGCTCCACGCAGCAGCACGGTGTGGCTGCTGGGTACTTTGTGGTCCTTCAGGAGCCGGGCGATGGCGATGTAGTCGGTGTTGTAGGCCGTGAGGACGCCGTCGTTATTGACAATCGTGTTGACCGAGTCGATGGCCTTTGCCGACGGATCCATCACGTCCACAAGCGGGATGACGGCTTCCTTATAGGGCATGGACACCGCGGCTCCCCTGATGGGGAGGCCGCGGATGCCAGCCACTGCAAGAGTGATGTCCGCCGGGGCGAATGCCTTGTAGACAAAGTTCAGTCCGAGCAGATCGTACAAATAATTGTGGAACCGGGTCCCGATGTTGCTGGGCCGGGCCGCGAGCGAAATGCACAGGGACATGTCTTTGTTCAGGATTGGCATTCACCCATTAAACAACGGCCTCTTTACGCTGCCGTTCTCTTAGCCCTGGCGGGCCTTCATGCGCGGGTTGTTCTTGTTGATGACGAACGTGCGCCCACGTCGCCGGACGATCTGTGCACCCGGAATCTTCTTGAGGGCACGCAGTGAGTTCCTGACCTTCATGGTTTTTCTCCTTCTTGTTGGTGGGTTGGCTTTGGTGGCTCTTCCGGAAGGATTATAGATGCAAATCATTCTCATTAGCAATTCGCCCTGGCTGTGTCACGGCGCTTAACTTCGCCCTGTCCGCAATCAGCCATGCTCCGGCTGCACTAGACTTGAGCCGACCGCTGACGGCCCCGCAGCGGGTTGCGTCCAGCTGAAAGTCCAGCAGAAACAAGCAACGAGGGGACTACGTGCAGATTGAGTTTGCGCCATCCAGGCAATCGACACTGGGTGTGGAATGGGAGTTGGCGCTCGTCAATGCACGCACCGGGGAACTGGTCTCAGTCGCGAACGACGTCCTCAAGGGTGTCTCCGCGAACCACCCGGACCTCAACGAAGACGACGAACACCCCCACATCAAGCGCGAACTGCTCCTGAACACGGTGGAACTCGTTACCGGAATCTGCGAAACGGTCAAGGAAGCCAAAGAGGACCTTAGCCGCTCCCTCGCCGCTGTCCGCGAAGTCACCGACCCCATGGGAGTGGAAGTGTTCTGCGCAGGCAGCCATCCCTTCAGCCCTCCCCTGCTCCAACCGGTCACCGACAAGGAGCGCTACGCCAAGCTGATCGAGCGGACCCAATGGTGGGGACGCCAAATGGTCATCTATGGTGTCCACGTCCATGTGGGCATCGATCGCCGGGACAAAGTACTCCCCATCCTGGACGGCCTGGTCAACTACTTCCCGCACTTCCAGGCGTTATCCGCCTCCAGCCCTTTCTGGGCTGGCGAAGAAACCGGCTACGCATCCCAGCGCGCCCTCATGTTCCAGCAACTCCCCACCGCGGGCCTGCCGTTCCAATTCGAAACCTGGGAAGCATACGAGTCCTATGTCCAGGACATGTTCACCACCGGTGTTATTGACGCCATCTCTGAAATCCGTTGGGATATCCGGCCAGTTTCCAACCTGGGAACTATCGAGATGCGCATTTGCGATGGCCTCGCCACCTTGGAGGAAGTGGGCGCGATCGCCGCACTGACGCAGTGCCTCGTGGACGAGTTCTCCTCCATCCTCGACGCCGGCGGAAGCATCCCCACCATGCCGCCATGGCACGTCCAGGAAAACAAGTGGCGTGCCGCCCGTTATGGCATGGAAGCCATCATCATCCTGGATGCCAAGGGCAACGAGCAGTTGGTCACCGAGCACCTCGCAGAAACCGTCGCCCGGTTGGAACCCGTGGCAGCCAAGCTCGGCTGCTCTGAAGAACTGGCCGACGTCATGAAGATCATCGAACGCGGCGCCAGCTACCAGCGCCAGCGCCGTGTGGCCGCCGAACACAACGGCGACCTGCAGGCAGTGGTCATGGACCTCGTACAGCAGATGCGTAAAGGCCCCGACGCATAGTTAGTGCAACGCGCAGTTGGCTGGAACGCGTAGTTGCTGAAAGGCGTAACCTACGCAGCCACCGACACCGTAGTAACGGGCATGGAGGAATCCGGTGCGAAGGCTATTCCGCTGGGCCCGATTCCGGCCATGATCAGTTGGGCACCAAGGGCTGCCACCATGGCACCGTTGTCCGTGCAGAGATCCAGCGGCGGCACATGAAGCTTGATGCCCGCCGACACGCAGCGTTGACCAGTCAATTCACGCAGCCGCGAGTTGGCGGCAACGCCTCCACCAAGGAGCACGTCAGTAATACCGTTCTCCTTGCAGGCCAGGACTGCCTTTGAACTGATGACGTCCACTACGGCTTCCTGGAATGCCGCTGCGATATCGGCTACAGGTACTTCCTCACCGCGGGCTTCGAATTGCTCCACGCATCTGGCCACCGCGGTTTTCAGGCCGCTGAAGGACCAGTCGTAGCGGTGCGGTCCCTTTTCCTCCGCCGTGCCCATGTATTTGGGCTGCGTGAGGCCGCGCGGAAAGCGGATGGACTTGGGATTGCCCTGGCGTGCGAGTTTGTCGATGGCTGGACCGCCGGGGTAGCCAAGGCCCAGGATCCGGGCCACTTTGTCGTAGGCTTCGCCGGCGGCGTCGTCGATGGTGGAACCCAGGAGTTCCACGTCATCTGTGATGCTGCGGATACGGAGGATCTCCGTGTGGCCACCCGAAACCAGAAGTGCACCGAGGTTCTGCGGCAACTGGCCGGCACCCAAGCCGGCGCCAGCACCGGCGTCGGGCCTTGAATCCAGCAGCCCCACGCCAACGTGCGCTACGAGGTGATTGATCGCGTAGAGCGGCTTGCCCGTGGCGACGGCCAGGGCCTTCGCGGCGCAGACACCCACCATGAGGGCGCCGGCCAGGCCGGGACCGGAGGTGACAGCAATGGCATCGATGTCCTCCAGGGTCACCCCGGCTTCATGCAGCGCTTCCTGGAGCGTGGGGACAAAGGCATCCAGGTGGGCGCGCGAAGCGATCTCCGGGATGACGCCACCAAAACGCACGTGCTCGTCCATGGACGAGGACACCGTGTTGGTCAGCAGCGTTGTACCGCGCACGATTCCGACGCCCGTTTCGTCGCAGGACGATTCGATGCCCAGCACCAACGGCTGCTTCGGCTGTTCCGGATAAGCGCCGCTCACGGGTTGGCTCCTTCTGTGGAATGTGGCTTATTCAGTGTCATGAGTTATTCAGTGGCAGGCGCATGATCAACGCGTCCGTCCCGTCCCGGTAGTACCGGGGACGGACGTGGATCTGTTCGAATCCGAAGCGCAGATACAACTGCTGTGCACGGGGGTTGTCAGCGCGCACCTCCAGGAGGACGTCCGCCGCGCGACGCCGCCGCGCCTCTTCAATCAGTTCGGTCAGGATCGCTGAACCGATGCCCTTGCCTTCAAATTCGGGAACGACGGCGATCGTCTGGACGTCCGCGATCGGCTCGATGCACATCAAGCCGGCGTATGCCACGATCTGGCCCTCAACCTCGGCCACCACATAGCGGCGTGTTTCGGGCTGGGACAACTCGTCGAAGAACATCTGCAGGGGCCAAGCGTCCACGGGGAACAACCGCTGTTCCAAGGCTTCCACGGCCGGGACGTCAGCCTCGGTCATGTCGCGCAGGGAAACTCCTGCGAGCTCCAGTTTGGGTGAAAGTTTCATCGTTTCCCTTTCATCACAGGGCACGCTTCCTGGGACCCGGCACCTGGGCGTCCGATTCGCGCAAGTACAAAGGTGTGGAATCCAAGAGTTCCTGCCCGGCGGTCAACCGGGCCAGCGCCACCTGGCCAAGGGAGGCCGCGTCCGGTTGGGTGTCGGCAAAGTCTTCGTCCGCACGGAGGACGTCGGCGTACAGACCAGCGCCGGCCCCGAACACGGGCAGGTCCGGCAATTCCGAGGCGAAACCCACATGCGGTCCGTCGATGAGCTGGGGAAGCTGGTTCTCCTCCAGGACGTACCGCGCCCAGTAGACCTCTTTCCGCCGGGCGTCAGTGGCCACCAGGAATTCAGGAACAGCGGCAGTTGACTCCGCTACTTCGAGGGCGATCGCATCAAGGCTCATCAGGCCATACAGCGGCTTGTTCCAGACGAAAGCCAGGGTGCGTGCGGTTGCAATACCCGAGCGCAACCCGGTAAACGGTCCGGGCCCCACCCCCGTGACGATCACGTCAATGTCCGCGCCGGTGACCCCTGCTCCGGCCAGGAGCTTCTCGATGCCGGGAGCAAGGACTTCGGCGTGGCTTCGCGTGTCCTCAGTCGCGAAGGAATCCACCACGCCTTCCATGGCGACGTCCGAAATCAGCGCAGCACTGGCCACTGCAGAGGTATCAATGGCCAGGATCAGCATCAGTGGCCTCCTTCGGAGATCGTGGTTTCAAGAAGCTTCGGTGCCTCGGCCCAGCGTGGGCCGAAACCGCGGAAGACGATGGTGCGGGGTTCGTCGTCGTCATCAGTGTCAAAATCCAGGACCGTCCCGCTGTCCGAGACATTGGTGGCCGACACGCCTACGCTACCCACAGACCGGTGAAGATCCACTTCCAGGCGGCTGTCCGAGAGGTGCTCCACGCGGTCCCTCCCCCACTCCACCACGGTTACGGACGAGTCCATGGTGTTCTCAAGATCAATGTCATCGATCTCAGCAGCTGATTCCAGCCTGTAGGCGTCGACGTGGACCAGGTCCGGACCACCCGGGCGCGGTCCATCCGGAAGGTTGGGATGGATCCGAACCAGCACGAAGGTAGGCGAGATGATCCCGGCACGTACGCCCAGGCCCTCTCCCAGCCCCTGGGTGAAAGTCGTCTTCCCCGCACCCAACTCTCCGGTCAGGACAAGGAGGTCCCCCGCCTCAAGTACCCCGCCCAGTGCTGCGCCGAGCGCGTGGGTCTGCTCCGCCGTCGTGACCTTCAAGCGGCGTTCCCATAGCGGTTCCCTTGGTTCGATCAGTGGTATGTTCACAGCGTCGCCGACTCCGATGCTGTCTGGGTGCCGCGTTGTACCTCAGGGACCGCCGGAGCCTCGTTGACGTAGCTGCGGGGCACCCGCGGGCTTATGCGGGTGACGATCTCATAGTTGATGGTTCCCGCTGCAGCCGCCCAGTCATCCGCGGTGGGGCCGCCATCGGCGCCGTCGCCGAACATCACGGCTTCGCTGCCCTTGAGTCCGGCCGCTTCTTCAGGGGTGAGCGGTCCAAGATCAATCACCATCTGGTCCATCGCGATCTGGCCCACCACAGGGTAGGTGACGCCGTTGACGCGAACTGGACCGCCCGTGGCGATGCGGGGGACGCCATCGGCATAGCCCAAGGGAACCAGGCCCAGCGTGCTCTCCTGGCTGGTGTGGTACTTCAGGCCGTAGGAAACGCCTTGCCCTTGCGGAACCTTTTTACAGTTGGAGAGGAGCGTGCGGACGGTCATGGCAGCATGCAGGCCAAGTTCGGCGGAGGTAACCCCTTCAAAGGGCGACAACCCGTAGATGCCGAGCCCGACGCGGATGAGGTCGAAGTGCGAATCGGGCCGGGACAGTGCTGCGGGAGTGTTGGCGATGTGCCTGACCTCGGTATCAACGCCGGCATCCTCAGCGATGGCGAGTGCGTCGCGGAAAACCGCCAATTGCTGGTCCGTTTCGGGCCGGTGCGGCTCGTCGGCGACGGCAAGGTGGGAGAAAATGCCCACAACGCGAAGCAGGCCTTCGTCCTGGTGTTCCATGGCCTGGCCCACCAACTGGTCCCAGTCTGCGATGGGGCAGCCATTTCGGCCCAGCCCTGTATCCACCTTCAAATGGACCCGGGCGGGACGTTCTTGTTCGCGGGCAGCCGCCACCACGGCGTCGAGTTCCCAACCGGAAATCCCGACGTCGATGCCGGCGGCAACTGCGGCTTGGAAGTTGCTTTCACGGGTGTGCAGCCAGGCCAATAAAGGTGCCTCAATGCCGGCGGCCCGCAAGGCGAGCGCCTCTGAAATGTGGGCGACGCCGAGCCAGGCCGCTCCGGCGTCGAGGGCTGCACGTGCCACCTGAACCACGCCATGGCCATAAGCGTCAGCCTTCACCACAGCCATGACGGAGGCCGGGGAGGCGATCGCGACAAACTGACGAACGTTGTGCCGCACGGCCTCAAGATCGATCACGGCGGAACGCTCAAGCACCGCTGACTTTGCTATGGAGGTCCTGGACCCGATCCCGATATCTGCAGCTGCTTCGTAAGTCACCCTAGAGATTCTAGTGGTGTGGGTGAAGAGGGGTTAACTGCCGGCTCTGCTACTGGGCATCTGACAAGTGGGCGATCGTGGCGCGGGCGCGCCGTTGGGCTTCGGCGGGGATGTCCTTCACGATCGGCTCAAGGAAGGCGAAACGCCGCAGCCACTGGCTCGATTGGCGTTCCTTCCGTGCGTTGGCACGCTGCCACCAGTCCGCGATGTCGCCCCAGCCGGGCGCAGCCAGGGAACCACCCACTTGTTGTACGGCCAGTGAGGCACAGAGGTTCGCGAACCGAAGGCGGTCCCCCAATCTCCACCCTGCCAGGCACCCCACAATGAAGGCCGCGCCGAAACAATCGCCGGCGCCCGTCGGATCGTACGCATTCACGGGCAACGACGGCACCCATTCCTCTTCGCCCGTCTCTGAGTCCACGGCCATGGCGCCCTGTGCTCCGAGCGTCACCACAGCTACCGGAACTCGATCCGCCAAGGAATACAGCGCCGCCCAGGGATCGCTCTTGCCCGTGAATGCCATGGCCTCCGGCGCATTGGGAAGGAAAGCGTAAAAGTGTTCGAGTTGGTCCAGCCTGCGCTGTGACCACTCTCCGCTGGGGTCCCAGCCCACCACACCGAAAAGTTTGGTTCCCGATGTCTTCGCCGCCAGCATCCACGGTTCCAACTCCTCGCCCAGGTCCGCGACGGCGGCGAGCGCCTTGGGTGGCTGCCCGATCAGGTCCGAGGCCTTGATCGGCGCCGGGTGCCCGTGGGTGACCATGGACCGATCCTGGTTCACGCACATGGAAACCGTCACCGGCGAGTGCCAGCCCGGGACACGACGCGACAGGGACAAGTCAACATGCTCCTGGCTTTCAAGGATCTGCCAGTTGTAATCCCCGTAACCGTCGTCGCCAAAGGCTGCCGCCAGGTTGGTCCTCAGGCCAAGCCGGGCCGCGGCGATCGCTTGGTTGGCAACCCCTCCCGGGCAACTGCCCATGCCTTCGCTCCACACTTCAGTGCCCGGCTCGGGAGAGTGCGGAAGTCCCGTGAAAATAATGTCTTGGAAGACCGTTCCTGCCAGGAGAAGGTCGCATTGGCCGTCGCCGTCCGTGCGCACGGCGGCAAGGGGATCAAAACGTCGCTGGGGCATTGCGTCCATGCACGGCACACTACGCTGCGCCCTCCGGGCTGCATAGACTCGGACCATGCGGCTCATGATCGCCGGTGGCGGCGGATTCCGGGTACCCCTTGTGTACCGTGCCTTATGCACGGGTCCGTTCGCGGGACTCGTGCACGAGGTGGTGCTCTACGACGTCGATCCCGCACGTCTCGCCGCCATCCAGGCAGTCCTCCGCGATATGCCCTCGGCGGAAGGCTCCCGGCCCGCCGTCGTGATTTCCACGGACTTGAGGAAGGCACTCACTGGCACCGACATGGTCTTTGCGGCGATCCGCCCCGGCGGGACGGCAGGCCGGATCGCCGACGAACGCGTGGCCCTGGACCTCGGTTTGCTGGGCCAGGAGACCACGGGCGCAGGCGGCATCTCCTACGCCCTCCGCACCATTCCGCACATGCTGGAGCTCGCCGAGGGAATGCGGCGCTATTGTCCGGAGGCGTGGCTCATCAACTTCACCAACCCCGCCGGCATGGTGACCGAGGCACTTGTGCCGGTGCTGGGGCGAAAGGTCATTGGCATCTGCGATTCCGCCGGCGGCCTGGTTCAGCGCGCGGCACGGGCCGCCGGTTCACCCCTCCAAGAAGGAACGCTCGACGGCGTGGGCTACTTCGGGTTGAACCACCTCGGCTGGCTTTACCGGCTGGCGCCCGGTGGCCGGGACCTGCTGCCCGGACTGTTGTCGGATCGTGGGGCGCTGGAAACGATCGAAGAAGGGCGTTTGTTCGGCCAGCACACTCTGGACCAACTCGGTTGCCTGCCCAATGAATACCTTTACTACTACTACGCCACCGAGCAAGCGACGGAAGCCATCCTGAAGCAGCGCGAAACGCGCGGGGCGTCCATCCACCAGCAACAGAGCTCGCTCTACCCTTCCCTCGCGGAATCCTCGGACGCCTACGCCATGTGGGATGCGGCCCGGCGCTCCCGTGAGGAAGGCTACCTGGCCGAAGCCCGCACGCACGGGGAGCAGCGCGACGAGGAAGACCTCGCCGGGGGTGGCTACGAGCGTGTGGCGTTGTCCGTGATGCGGGCTCTATCCGGAGGTGGGACGGCCCAGCTGATCCTCAATGTGCCCAATTCACCCGTCGCCGACTCTGTGCCACCCGACGCTGGCTCTTCGGCAAGTGAGGCGGAAGTCGCCGTACCGGGGTTGCCGGGGGACGCCGTCGTCGAAGTTCCCTGTGAGGTGACGCCCGACGGCGCCGTCCCACTTCCGCAGGAACGGCCCGGAGGCCAGTTCCTCACCTTGATGCAACACGTCAAGGAAGTGGAGCGGCTGACGGTCCGGGCAGTGCGGGATGGTGACCGTGACGCGGCACTTCAGGCCTTTGCCGCCCACCCGCTGGTAGGTTCGGAATCGCTGGGCGCTGAACTCCTTGACGGCTACGAGGCAGCCTTCCCGGAACTGCGGGAACTCTGGACGTGACTTCCCAGCGTTCCTAACTTCCCAGGGCTCCTAGAGCTTCCGGTACATCACGTGCAGGCCAACGTACCCAATTTCGGGGTGGTTGAAGGCCTCAGGAACCGTGGCCAGGATGCGGAAACCCATGGATTGCCACAACCACACCGCCCGGACGTTGCTCTCCACAACAGCATTGAATTGCATGGAGCGGAATCCTGCCGCTTTGGCTTCGTTTAGGGAGTAGGCACACAGCGCCCGTGCAATTCCCTGGCCCGAATGTTTGGAGCTCACCATGTACCCGGCGTTCGCCACATGACTGCCGCCACCGGCCTGGTTCGCATGGAACTCGCCGGTGCCCAGGATTTCGCCTCCCTGACGGGGCCCGTCCGCAGTACGCACGGCCACGAACGTTCGGCCGGGCGCTTCCTTCATCCACTTGGCACGGGCAGCTTCTTCAGTGGTGTCACGGTCCCACGTGAAGGTCTCCCCCTCGCGGAGGATGGGCTCCATGAGGGACCAGATGCCGGGCCAATCTTCGGGCGTGGCTGGGCGGATGTCGAAAAGGGTTTCTTGGCTCACAGCGCACACGTTAGCAGCCTTGTCCACATAGCCCTGATCGGCGCCATGTAGTGCTGGGCTTCAGGAGTAGTGTTTTCTGCAGGGCAAAAGTGGTTTGGCTTCACAAGTTAGCTTCATACGAAGGAGGAAAGTGTGCCGTTGATCCGCCGCGTGGCATTCCTTTCACTGCACACCTCCCCCATGGAGCAGCCAGGGGCCGGTGATGCTGGTGGGATGAACGTCTATGTGCGGGCTTTGGCCATGGCGCTGGCCGAGTCCGGTGTGGAGGTAGAGATCTTCACCCGTTCCACCAAAGCCGGCCAGGCCGCCGTCGAGCATCCAGGACCCGGCGTGTGCGTCCACAACGTGATGGCCGGACCCCGGCGGAAAGTCCCCAAGGAAGAATTGCCTGCCCTGCTCCACCAGATGGTGGAGGAAATCGATCGGATCCGGCAGCAGCAGCCCCACGGCCGTTACGATGCCATCCATTCTCATTACTGGGTGTCCGGGGTTGCGGGGCTGGAATTGTCTGAGCTCTGGGGTGTTCCGTTGGTCCACACCATGCACACCATGGCCAAGGTCAAGAATCTTGTTCTCGAATCCGGCGAGCGTCCCGAACCGCGGCGTCGGGAGGACGGCGAGCAGCGGATTGTTGATGGGGCTACCCGCCTCATCGCCAATACTCCAGCCGAGGCAGAAGAGCTCGTCTCCCACTACGGAGCCGATATCGACAAGATCGACGTCGCACCTCCCGGCGTGGATCTCAAGGTCTTCACACCATCCTTCCGTCGCAAGTCGCGCGGCCAGCGGGACGTCAGGCCGGACAGCTTTCACATTCTGTTCGCAGGCCGGATCCAACGGCTTAAGGGTCCCCAGGTCTTCGTCAAAGCAGCTGGTCTCCTGCGGAAGCGCAGGCCGGACATCGATCTGGAAATGACCATTCTGGGTTCGCTCAGCGGCGCCAAGGACTTCAACCTGCAGCACATTATCGAGGAGGCCGGGCTGGCCGACGTCGTCACGCATCGCCCGCCGGTTGTAGCGCCCGAGCTCGCCAGCTGGTTCCGCTCCGCCGACGTCGTGGTGATGCCCTCATTCAGCGAATCCTTCGGCCTTGTGGCCTTGGAAGCACAGGCGTGCGGGACCCCCGTGGTGGCCACCAACGTGGGTGGGCTCTCACGCGCCATTTCCGATGGCCGGACAGGCATCCTCGTGGATGGTCACGATCCTTCCGACTGGGCTGATGCCCTCGAGGATTTGTACGACGACGTACAGACACGCGAGGACATGGGCCGTTTAGCCGCGACCCATGCCGAATCCTTTGGCTGGCAGCGCACTGCTGCGATCACCTTGGAAAGCTATCGCGAGTCTGTTGGCGGCCTGCTGGTCCCCCGGCGGTGAACCTCACGCAGTTACCCGCTGGTGACTGATAGATTGTCGCGCACAGCGTAGGCAGGGCGCAGAGCGCCAGCCCACACAGCGGAAGCACTAAGCCGAAGGACAACGATGTCTGAAAACAAGGGCCTGAGCGATCTTGAGATAGCCCACAACGCCACCATCCTGCCCATCGAAGAGATTGCGCGACGAGCGGGCATCAACGTGGACGCACTGGAACTGTATGGGCCTTACAAAGCCAAGATCAATCCGGCAAAGCTTGTGCTCCCTGAGGGCAAGGCGCCCGGCAAAGTGGTCCTCGTTTCAGCCATGTCCCCCACGCCTGCGGGCGAAGGCAAATCGACAACCACTGTAGGCCTTGCCGATTCCCTCGCACGCGCCGGCCACAAAGTGATGATCGCACTCCGCGAACCGTCACTTGGGCCGATCCTTGGCATGAAGGGAGGAGCAACCGGAGGCGGCTACTCCCAGGTACTGCCCATGGACGATATCAACCTCCACTTCACTGGCGACTTCCACGCCGTCACCTCGGCCAACAACGCCCTCATGGCACTCGTGGACAACCACATCTTCCAAGGCAACCACCTCGGAATCGACCCCCGCCGTATGACGTTCAAGCGGGTCATCGACATGAACGACCGATCCCTGCGGGAAATCATTATCGGGCTAGGCGGTCCCGCCCAGGGCGTACCCCGGCAAGATGGCTTTGATATCACAGTGGCCTCCGAAATCATGGCCGTATTCTGCCTCGCCGCGAACTTGGACGACCTCCGGACGCGCTTGGGCCGGATCACCTTCGGCTATACCTTCGATCGCCAGCCGGTAACCGTTGCGGACCTTGGTGTGGAAGGTGCCCTGACATTGCTCTTGAAGGACGCCATCAAACCAAACCTTGTGCAAACCATCGCCGGGACGCCGGCGCTGGTCCACGGTGGGCCCTTCGCCAACATTGCCCACGGGTGCAACTCGCTCATCGCAACGCGGACTGCCCAGCAACTTGCCGACATCGTGGTCACCGAGGCCGGATTCGGCGCGGACCTGGGTGCCGAAAAGTACATGGACATCAAGTCGCGCATCGCTGACGTGGCGCCGTCCGCCGTCGTTGTTGTGGCAACGATCCGTGCGCTCAAGATGCAAGGCGGAGTTCCAAAGGAGAACCTCAGCGAGCCCAACGTGGACGCCGTGGCCGCTGGGGTGGAAAACCTCAAACGACATGTTGGAAATATTGCCAAGTTCGGCATTTCGCCGGTCGTCGCCATCAACAAATTCGCCACCGACACCGACGAAGAACTTCAGTGGCTGCTGACGTGGTGCGCAGCGGAAGGCGTGGAGGCCGCCGTCGCCGATGTCTGGGGCCGTGGCGGCGGAGGCGACGGCGGGGATGAACTCGCGTCCAAGGTGGCAGCGGCAGTGCAAGGGCCGTCAAATTTCCACCACTTGTACCCACTGGAACTTTCTGTGGAGGACAAGATCCGGACGATCGTGCAGGAGATCTACGGCGCCGACGGTGTGGAATTTTCCGTCCCGGCACAGAAGCGGCTCGTGGACATCCAGAAGAATGGATGGGGCGGGCTCCCCGTCTGCATGGCCAAGACGCAGTACTCATTCACCGACGACGCATCCAAGCTTGGGGCGCCAAAGGGATTCCGGGTACACGTGCGCGAACTCATTCCAAAAACGGGCGCGGGGTTCATTGTCGCCCTGACCGGAGCCGTCATGACCATGCCCGGCCTGCCCAAAGAGCCGGCCGCCATGCGCATGGACGTCGATGCCGACGGCAAGCCCACGGGCCTCTTCTGACCTTCTCTCACATCCAGGCCAATTTCCACCGATGCTCTATCACCTCCAACGGCATTCCCACCGATGCTCTATCACGTCCACCGGCATTCCCACCGATGCTCTATCACCTCCACCGGCATTCCCACCGATGCTCTATCACCTCCAACGGCATTCCCACCGATGCTCTATCACCTCCAACGGCGTTCGCACCGATGCTCTATCACGTCCACAGGATCCCAAAAGGGTGACGGTAAGTGAGAGAAGGACCGCCCAAAAGCGTCAGGATGTGAGAGAGCATCGGAAGCACAAAAGACGCCTTCCCACGCAAGTGGGACGGCGTCTTTTGTTAGCGCCCGGGCTTTAAAGGGCGCGGGCTTTAGCGCTCGATGTCGCCGCGGATGAAGGCTTCCACCTTGTCGCGGGCGATGTCGTCGTTGAACTGCTCCGGCGGGGACTTCATGAAGTAGCTGGACGCGGAGAGCAGCGGGCCGCCGATGCCGCGGTCCAGGCCAATCTTGGCGGCGCGGATGGCGTCAATGATCACACCAGCGGAGTTCGGGGAATCCCATACTTCGAGCTTGTATTCCAGGGAAACGGGGGCATCACCGAAGTTGCGGCCCTCAAGGCGGACGAAGGCCCACTTGCGGTCGTCAAGCCAGGCAACGTAATCGGACGGCCCGATGTGGACGTCGTCAGCGTGAAGCTCGGCCTCAACGTTGGAGGTGACGGCCTGAGTCTTTGAGATCTTCTTGGACTCCAGACGATCGCGCTCAAGCATGTTCTTGAAGTCCATGTTGCCGCCAACGTTCAGCTGGTACGTGCGGTCCAAGGTGACGCCGCGGTCCTCGAACAGCTTGGCCATCACGCGGTGAGTGATGGTGGCGCCGATCTGGCTCTTGATGTCGTCGCCCACGATCGGCACACCGGCTGCAGTGAACTTGTCAGCCCACTCCTTGGTTCCGGCAATGAAGACGGGGAGAGCGTTGACGAAGGCCACTCCGGCGTCGATGGCGCACTGGGCGTAGAACTTGGCAGCCTGCTCCGAACCAACGGGCAGGTAGCAAACCATGACGTCTACCTTGGCTTCGCGGAGGGCAGCAACGATGTCGACGTCTTCCTCGGGAGCTTCGACGATGGTCTCGCGGTAGTACTGGCCCAGGCCGTCAAGGGTATGTCCACGCTGAACGGTGACCCCCGTGGCAGGGACGTCGGCGATCTTGATGGTGTTGTTTTCGCTGGCGCCGATGGCGTCGGCCAGGTCCAGTCCAACCTTCTTGCTATCAACGTCGAAAGCAGCAACGAACTGAACATCGTTGACATGGTACTGGCCGAACTCGACGTGCATCAGACCCGGGATCGTGGCCTTGGGGTCAGCGTCGCGATAGTACTGAACACCTTGGACCAACGATGCGGCGCAGTTTCCTACGCCGACAATGGCAACACGAATCGGATGTGAAGACACGGAACTCCTTTTGAGAACTAAACCTCAGGTGCCAGGCGCAAACTCCGACTGAGCTCAGAGCACGACTGATTGGCACGGCGCCAGTTGGCGCACACTTGCATTGTAGCCAACAGAGAAGGGGCCGGCTTTGTTCCCGCCGACCCCTCCTGTTTTATGTCTTTCCCCCTGGTTTACTCCTGCGCCCACAGATTGATGTCGGATTCGACGGCGAATTCGTCGATCGCAGTCAGCTCATCAGTGGTGAACTTCAGGTTGTTGATGGCACTCAGAGTGTCTTCAAGCTGCGAAACGCTGGAGGCCCCGACAAGCGCGGATGTTACGGGAGAGCCCTTTGGCTGGTCACGGAGAATCCATGCAATGGCCATCTGCGCGAGGGTCTGTCCACGGCCCTCGGCGATGGCGTTGAGTCCCCGAACGCGGTCAAGCTTGTCCTCCGTCAATGCGGATTCGGAGAGGAACCGTTCCTTGGCGGCCCGGGAGTCAGCCGGAACACCATTGAGGTAGCGGTTGGTCAGCATCCCCTGGGCAAGAGGCGAGAAGGCAATGGAGCCGGCGCCCACCTGGTCCAGTGCCTCGTAGAGGTTCGGCGAACCATTCTCGGTCCATCGGTTCAGCATGGAGTAGCTGGGCTGGTGGATCAGCAGCGGCGTGCCGAGTTCCTTCAGGATCCGGGCTGCCTCGAGCGTTTGCTCGGGGGTGTAGGAAGAGATGCCTGCGTACAAGGCTTTGCCGGACCGGACCGCGTAGTCCAGCGCCCCCATGGTTTCCTCCAAGGGCGTCTCGGGGTCGGGACGGTGGCTGTAGAAGATATCCACATAATCCAGGCCCATACGCTGCAGGGACTGGTCGAGGCTGGAGATCAGGTACTTGCGGGATCCCCATTCACCGTACGGGCCCGGCCACATGTAGTAGCCGGCCTTCGTGGAGATGACGAGCTCATCACGGTACGGCTTGAAGTCGTCCTTCAGGTGGCGCCCGAAGTTCGTTTCTGCCGATCCATCCGGCGGACCATAGTTGTTGGCGAGGTCGAAGTGGTTGACACCCAGATCAAACGCACGGCGCAGGATGGCGCGCTGTTCGTCGAACCGCTTGTCGTCGCCGAAGTTGTGCCAAAGGCCCAGCGAGATAGCGGGGAGCTTGAGACCACTGCGTCCGACGCGGCGGTAGGGCATGGTTTCGTAGCGGTTTTCCGCAGCCGAATAAGTCATACGTACCATCCTGCCACTGCACAGATCACCGTGTTGGGGCTGTCCGCAATGTGGGCGCCGTCACCCTTGTCACTGCTCACTTTGCTGGACACGCACGACGGCGGCGCTCCCGCCCGGAAGGGTCAGCGAACCGTCGTCGAGGACTGCTTCGGTGTCGGTTGCCAGCAGCAGGGACCCACCCATAGGCGAATCCAACGGCTCGTCTCCAAAGTTGCACACCACGCGGATGGTGCCGCGGGTCATCTCCAGCCAGTGCTCGTCGTCGTCGAACTCCACCGTGGTCTCGCCAAAACCACCGTTCACGAGCTCCGGCGTATTCCGGCGCAGCTGTGCTAAATCCCGATACAGCTGCAACAGGCGGGCGTGGTCCCCGGCGCCGGGCTCGCTCCAGTCCAGCTTTGAGCGCTTGAAAGTTTCGGGGTCCTGGGGATCGGGCACAACGGCAGGATCCCAGCCCATCCGTTCAAATTCCTTGATCCGACCCTTCGCTGTGGCCTCCCCCAGTTCCGGTTCGGGGTGGGAGGTGAAGAACTGCCACGGCGTGGAAGCCCCAAATTCCTCGCCCATGAAAAGCATGGGCGTGAAGGGGGATGTCATGGTCAGCACTGCGCCGATCGCCAACCGACCAAATGACAGTGACGCAGTTAGCCGGTCGCCGGTGGCACGGTTGCCGATTTGATCGTGGTTTTGCAGGCAAACTACCAAGGCGGAAGGATGCGCGAGGTCGTGCCGGATCGGCCGGCCGTGGTGACGTCCCCGAAAACTCGAGTAGCTGCCATCGTGGAGGAAGCCGTGCTCAAGGACTTTGGCGAGGACAGCGAGGGACTCGAAGTCGGCGTAGTACCCGGTGGTTTCACCGCTCAGGTTCACGTGCAGGGCGTGGTGGAAGTCGTCGCTCCATTGGCCTTCCAAGCCATAACCGTTGTCCTTGCGGGGATAGATGAGCCGGGGATTGTTCAAGTCCGATTCTGCGATCAGCGTTTTGGTAACCCCGGTCTCCGCTTCGATCTGGTCTCCCAGCGCGCCAAAGTCCTCAAGGATGTGCACGGCACGTTCGTCCCGCAGGGCGTGCACGGCGTCGAGCCTGAGCCCGTCTACGTGATAGTCGCGGAGCCACATCGCGGCATTCTCCAGGATGTAACGGCGCACCTCGTCGGACCCAGGACCATCGAGGTTTACCGAATCACCCCACGTGTTGCCTTCCCCGGATTTCAGGTAGGGGCCAAATTTGGGAAGGTAATTGCCGCTGGGTCCAAGATGGTTATAGACCACGTCCTGGATGACCCCCAAGCCAGCGGCGTGTGCAGCGTCGACGAACCGTTGGTAGGCCTCCGGGCCACCGTAGGGCTCGTGGATGGCGTACCAAAGCACGCCGTCGTAGCCCCAATTGTGAACTCCGTTAAATGCATTGACCGGAAGCAGTTCAATGAAGTCGACGCCCAAGTCCACCAAGTAGTCCAGTTTCCGGGCGGCAGCGTCAAGTGTGCCTTCGGGAGTGAACGTGCCCAGGTGGAGCTCATAAATGACGGATCCTTTGAGGCTGCGACCCTTCCACGCCCCATCCCCCCACTGGTAGGCGGCAGGGTCGAAGGTAGCGGACAATCCATGCACCCCGTCCGGTTGCCACCTTGAGCGCGGATCGGGAAACGGTCCCTCCCCGTCCACGATGTAGCCGTACGCAACCGCGTCGCCTTCCTGGCCTGTGACCTCGGCGGACGCGCGCCACCAACCTGTAGCGCCGCCGTCGTGAATTTGTTCCATGGCGTGCTCGCTGCCTCCGGCGAGCAGCTTCACGGATCCGGCGTTGGGCGCCCAGACGTCGTAACGATTTTTTCCAGCAGCGTGCTCCAGCATCGTGTCCCCTGTGCTTGTTTTAGCTTGCGTTGCAGTGGCGGTGTTGGTGGGTGTTCGTGTTTTCAGCGGATCAGTCAGCGGGCACCAGCAGTGCCACCGGGTAGTGCTCCAGCAGCGTGGCGACCGCGACCGAACCGGCGTCGTATGTAGTCCCGGTCAGTTCGTCGTGGCAGTTCACCGGCAAGTCGATGGCCGTGTCCCGCCAACCGCCTTCCCGCGCAAGGCGCTTGGGCAGCCGCGTGCCAACAGCGATGGCGCCGGGCGCGTCCACACCGCGGCTGAAGGCAACCACGTGCTCCGCTGCCGCGCCGCTCGCGTGCAAAGGCCCGTAGCCGCCGAACAGCTCTGGCCGGTCCCGACGCAACCTGAGCGCCCTGGACACCACCAACAGTTTGGCAGCTTCCTCCGTGAACTCAGGCCGCGCACCAGCATCGAGTTCCGCGAGCGCCGCGGTCCGGGCTTGGAAGTCCACTGGTCGCCGGTTATCGGGGTCAGTCAGTGACCCATCCCGGAACTCTGTGCCCTGATAGACATCCGGAACGCCGGGCATGGTCAATTGGATGAGCTTGGCTGAGAGCGAGTTCGAAGTTCCATAAGGTTCCAGTTCCTCGACGAAATTCTCCAGCGCGGCAGCGACTTCGGGGACGTCAAAAACGGCGTCGACGGCGGCAGCCAAGTGACGCTCGAAGTCAAGGTTGGGGTCGGTCCAGTTGGTCGAATTTCCGGCTTCGCGGGCGGCCTTGAGCGCATACGATTGGAGGCGCCCCCGATCGGCGGGCCAAGCGCCGGCAATGGACTGCCAAACAAGGGCGGCCAGCGGACCGTCCGGGATGGGCGCCAGCTCCTGGACAGTGCCAAGGAAGAGTTCCCATTCGGGGACAGATTCGGAAATGACCGAAATCCTGGCCCGGGCGTCCTCGCTGCGCTTGGTGTCGTGGGTGCTCAGCGTGGTCATGGAGAGCGGGATCTCTGCCTGACGACGTGCCATGCGCTCGTGGAACTCATCAGAGGAAAGCGCAAATTCAGTGGGATCGGCGCCCACTTCGGTGAGCGTCCCCAAGCGGGTGTAGCGGAAGAATGCGGTGTCCTCCACACCCTTGGCCATAACCATGCCGGAGGTCTGTTGGAAACGGCGGGCGAGTTCCCCAGTGGTATCAGTCAGGAGAGGCCTCAGCCCGTTCAGCACAGACCGGAGCCCCGGCCTATCTTGACCGGCGCGTTCCATGGCTTCTTCCAGGATCTCCTGGCCGTGCGGAAGGTAGGTCCTGTAGACGGGGAACCAGCAAATAATCTCGGCCAGGGCATCGGCTACCTCGGCGCGCGGCAATTCTGGCGACTCAGGAACAAGCCGGGACAACCGGAGGATTTCAGACCTCAGGATGCCATCGGCGATGCGCCGTTTGGTCCCGTGGATCATGTCCGCATAGTCAGCCGGCTGGCCTGCATCGCGCAGCCGGGCATCGAGGGAGTCCAGGTATTCCTCGGCTGCTGGGTCCACGAACAGGCGGTCTACGTCCGCCAGCGCGTCATATCCTGTGGTGCCTTCGCAATCAAAGGTTTCCGGCAGTTTCTCTCCCGGCTCAAGGATCTTCTCCACCAGGAGGTACGCCCCGCGCGTTTCCTTGCGAAGCCTTGCCAGATACCCTTCAGGATCCGCCAGCCCATCGGGGTGATCGATCCTGAGACCATCCACCAGCTCTTCGCGGAACCATCGCACGATTTCCTCATGCGCCTCATCGAAGACCCACGGAACCTCGACACGGACGCCTGCCAGTGTGTTCACGGCGAAGAAGCGACGGTAGTTCAGTTCGGCGTCCGCCCGGCGCCAGCCCACCAGTTCATAGTGCTGTCGCGCATGAACGTCTTGGGGGCTGTCTCCGTCAGAGAAGCTGCCCTCAGCCAACGGGAAACGGTGATCGTAGTAATGCAGTTCACCGTCCACCACAGTGAGTTGCCCGAGGTCCTCATCGCTGCCGAGCACGGGAATACGGATCTTCCCGCCGCCGAAGTCCCAGTCGACGTCGAACGCTTCCGAGTACTTGGACGAGCGCCCCTCCTTCAGGAGCTGCCACCACCAGGCATTCTGTCCTGGCGAGGCGACACCCATGTGGTTGGGAACGATGTCCGCCAGGATGCCAAGTCCCTTCGAGCGGGCGGCCTTGGACAACGCAGCCAGACCCTCGGCTCCACCCCGGGCAGGATCCACGGACGAAGGATCCGTGACGTCATAACCGTGGTCTGATCCTTCCTCCGCTGTGAGGATCGGCGAAACGTAGATCCAATCGACCCCAAGGTTGTGCAGGTAACCGGTGAGTTCCGCGGCGTCCTGAAGCGAAAAGCTTCGGCGGATTTGCAGCCTGTACGTTGAAACCGGGGTCCTCATGAGTCCGCCTTCTTCGAAGTACGGCGCTTGCGTGCGGGTTTTGATTCCCCAACGGGCGGATCTCCCCCGTCGGAAGCGCTGACAGCCTCTGACGCATCCACAGACCGAGCGTTCGCCGACGAATCCGAGGGCAGCGAGTTCACCGCAGGAGCGGTGAGCGAAGCCGTTTCGGGTGTGTTTGTCTGACTGAGCGCAGCAAGGGAGGCTGCCACTGAATGGTCCGGCTCAGACTCTGGCGTGCTGTGGGCACGAAGCACTACAAGCGACTTCGCCGCGATCATCAGGATCTGATCCGCCTTCACGACGTCTGAATCAGCGCCTTCACCGCCGGTGTCGATCATGACGTCCCACGCAGGGGCATATTCGTCTGATGGCACGCGGAACCCGACCTCGTCCTCGTCCGCATTGAAATACAGCAGGAAATTGACGTCGGTGATCCGGCGGCCCTGTGTATCCCGTCCGTGGATACCGTCACCGTTCAAGAACACTCCAACAGAACGGCCCAGCGCGGTGTCCCAATCCGACGGCGTCATGGTGCTGGCATCGGCATCCAGCCATACGATGTCCGGAAGCCGCTCACCCTCGCCTCGCAGCACGGGCCGGCCGTCGAAGAATCTGCTTCGGCGGAGGCTGGGGTGTTTGGCCCGCAGGGCGCTAACAGCAGCCGTGAACTCCACCAAGGGCTGGTCAACGCTATCCCAATGGATCCAGGTGAGCTCGGAGTCCTGACAGTAACCGTTGTTATTGCCGTGCTGCGTTCTTCCAAGTTCATCGCCGTGCAGGAGCATGGGAACGCCCTGCGACAGGAAGAGCGAGGCGATGAAGTTCCGCTGCTGGCGGGCCCTGAGACCTAGAACCTTGGGGTCATCCGTGGGGCCTTCGACGCCACAGTTCCATGAGCGGTTGTGCGATTCGCCGTCGTTGTTGCCCTCACCGTTGGCCTCGTTGTGTTTCTCGTTGTACGACACGAGGTCGGCCAGTGTGAAGCCGTCGTGGGCCGTGACGAAGTTGATCGATGCCACAGGCCGGCGCCCCGAGTGTTCGTAGAGATCGGCAGAGCCTGTAAGACGCGAGGCGAATTCACCAAGCGTGGAGGGCTCTCCGCGCCAGAAGTCGCGGACAGTATCCCGGTACTGGCCATTCCATTCCGTCCATTGGGGCGGGAAGTTGCCCACCTGATATCCGCCCGGACCGACGTCCCATGGCTCGGCGATGAGCTTCACCTGGGACACAACGGGGTCCTGCTGGATGAGTTCGAAGAAGGTTGACAGCTTGTCCACGTCGTAGAATTCGCGGGCCAGCGTGGACGCGAGGTCGAAACGGAACCCGTCCACGTGCATCTCCGTCACCCAGTAGCGGAGCGAATCCATCAGCAGCTGGAGTGAATGCGGACTGCGGACATTCAACGAGTTGCCGGTGCCGGTGTAGTCCATGTAGTACTTTTGGTCGTTCTCCACCAGGCGGTAGTACGCGGAATTGTCGATGCCCTTGAAGGACAACGTGGGCCCCAGATGGTTGCCCTCAGCCGTGTGGTTGTAAACGACGTCCAGGATGACTTCGATCCCGGCGTTGTGCAGGGATCGCACCATGGCCTTGAAGTCCTGGACCTGCTGGCCGGTATCACCCTTGGAGCTGTAACTGTTGTGCGGGGCGAAGAAGCCGATGGTGTTGTAGCCCCAGTAGTTGTTCAGGCCCTTATCCTGCAGGATGCCGTCGTTGACGAACTGGTGCACGGGCATGAGCTCGATCGCAGTAATACCCAACTTTTGAAGGTGGGAGATGACTGCGGGGTGGGCGACACCGGCGTACGTTCCGCGCTGTTCCTCGGGAATCTCTGGATGCAGCTGGGTAAGTCCTTTGACGTGGGCCTCGTAGATAACCGACTTGTGGTACGGAATCTTTAGTAGTTTGTCGCCGTCCCAGTCAAAGAACGGGTTAACGACGACGCCCAGCATCATGTGCGGCGCGGAGTCGGCGTCGTTCCGGGAGTCCGGGTCCCCCATGTTGTACGAGAACAGTGCCGGGTCCCAGTCGATCTGCCGGTGAATGGCCTTGGCATATGGGTCCAACAACAGCTTGTTGGGGTTGAACCGTTGGCCGGCATCGGGGTTGTAAGGTCCGTGCACCCGATAGCCATATTTCTGTCCCGGTTGGACTTGCGGCAGGTAGCAGTGCCACACATAGCCGTCCACCTCGGTGACATCTACGCGGACTTCCCCGCCGTCGTCGTCGAAGAGGCACAGTTCCACTTTCTCGGCCTTCTCGCTGAACAGCGCGAAGTTGGTGCCGGTGCCGTCAAAGGTGGCTCCAAGCGGATAGGCCGATCCAGGCCAGACTTCCATGCGTTCTCCTCTGGTGATGCGGATAACTTGCTGCAAGCCTACTCATGACCCCTGACACGGAAAGTAACCTTACGGTCTTGTAGGGTCGGATTCCGCAGTCAGCGAACCTATGACGCGCGGTACCGCTGCCATGATCGCTGAGGCTGTAAGGGGGCCACCATCCAAATCCTTCGACGCGATCGAGCCGGCACGGCCGTGAACGCTGGCGGCAACCGCGGCTACAGCAGCCCAGCGGTCGTCCAGTTTCAAACCCATGGCTGCGTACGCGCCGTCGTCGTCCTTGACCGAGTCCGCAGATTGCGCCAGCAAGGCGCCGAGGATGCCGGCCAGGACATCACCGCTGCCTGCGGTCGCCATCCAGGCAGTGCCCTCGGACTGGCTGAAAACAACGCCCGACGGCGAGGCCACCAGTGTGGTGGCACCCTTCAGCAGGACGGTGGCGCCGGTTTGTTCGGCTGCTTGCCGTACGAAGTGCAGCGGCCGCGACTCGACGTCCTCGCGGGTCACGGCGACCTCGCCAGTGGACGGAAGGGGTGCCAGCAGCGTCGCAAGTTCCCCGGCGTGGGGAGTGAGGATCCAATGCGCGGGACAACGCTCTGGCAGGATGCTCAAGGCTCCGGCGTCGACGACGACCGGCAGCTCAGCGACCAGCCCTGACTGTGCGGCGTCCCCGGCACGTCCGAGTTGATCCTCCCCGTCCACGCCAGGACCAAGCAACCACGCTTGAACGCGGCCAGGATCATCCGTCTCCCACAGGGCTTCCGGAGTCCGGCTCAACACATGGCGTGCCGCAGATTCCGGCCCCACATAACGGACCATGCCTGCACCAGCCACCGCTGCCGCATGGACGCTCAACACGGCTGCCCCGGCAAAACGAGGCGAGCCCGCAACGACGCCCAGCACGCCACGGGAGTATTTATGGGAGCGGCGGCCGGGTTTGGGGAGCAAGGACCACAGATCCGTGGCATCAAGCCGGCGCAGCTCAGGGATATCCAAGGAGTCTTCGATCCCAATCTGCACCAGAACCACGCGCCCCGCACAGCCTTCGCCTGGGTCTGTCATCAAACCTGCCTTGATGCCACCGAAAGTCACTGTGACATCGGCATCGAGCACCGGCCAGTGGACCTCGCCCGTGGTGGCATCCAGTCCGCTGGGGAGATCGCAGGCCACCACACAACGGGGCTTCAACTCCTGAAGGGAAGCAACCAACTCAGCAGAAGCATCACGTAACCCGCCGCGCGCGCCGGTGCCCAGGAGGGCATCGATAATGACATCGTCACCAGCGCAGAGGACGGCAAGCTCCTCGGCGTTGCCGGGATCCAGTCGCAGCACACGGCCGCCTGCTGCCAGAAAAGCCGCCAGAGCTTCGGTATGGACTTCCGCTGAGGCGAGTACCGCCGTCGTCCGCATGCCGCGGCGGGCAAGCATGGAAGCCGCAAAGAGACCGTCACCGCCGTTATTGCCTTTGCCTGCCAGGACTGTGACGCTGGCGCCACCCAGCTTGCGCCTGGCCTTGACCAAGCGAACCACTTCCTGTGCCAGACCGTAAGCGGCCCGTTGCATGAGAACAGCGCCCTCACCGGAGTCCAGGAGCGGTTGTTCCGCATCCCTGATCTGTTGTCCGGTGAAGGCGCTGATCATCGTTATGTAAAGGTCCGCTTAGCCCTCGGCGAGGACATACGCCGTAGCGATGCCGCCATCGTGACTCATGGACAGGTGCCAGCGCTTAACGCCCTTGGCATCAGACACGGCCAAGACCGTTCCTTTGACCTGGACCGTAGGACCATTCTGGTCAAGGCCGATCCAGCAGTCCTGCCAGTTCATGCCGGCAGGAGCACCCAGAACCTTGGCCACCGCTTCCTTGGCAGCGAAGCGGGCAGCGAGTGATCTGGTGTTGAGTTCGCGCTCCGCAGGAACGAACAGCCTGTCCCGCAGTCCGGGGGTTCGCTCGAGCTGCCGGGCGAACCGCTCGATGTCTACGACGTCTACGCCAATGCCAACAATCATGCGGTTATTCTACGGTCACGCTCTTGGCGAGGTTACGCGGCTGATCGACGTCGTAACCCTTCGCCCCGGCCAGTTCAGCAGCAAAGATCTGCAGTGGCACGGTGGTGAGCAGCGGCATGAGCAGCGTGGGCGTCTCCGGAACGTAGAACACGTGCTCTGCGTAATCCTTGACCGACTCGTCGCCTTCCTCAGCAATGACCAGGGTACGTGCACCACGTGCACGGACTTCCTGGATGTTGCTAACAACCTTGGAGTGCAGGGAGTCACGGCCGCGCGGGGACGGGACAACCACGAAAACCGGCTGGCCCTCGTCGATCAGGGCGATCGGTCCGTGCTTGAGTTCACCGGCGGCGAAGCCCTCAGCGTGGATGTAGGCAATTTCCTTGAGCTTCAAGGCGCCTTCCAAGGCGACCGGGTAGCCAACGTGGCGGCCCAGGAACAAGACGGACTTTTCGTCCTTCATGCTGCGGGCGAGTTCGCGCAAAGGACCTGCGTTGTCCAGGATCTTCTGAATCTTGGCCGGGATCTTGTTCAGGTCCGCGAGGACGTCCTTGATCTGGCCGGAGAAGATGTTGCCACGCAGCTGGGCCAGGTAAAGGCCGAGCAGGTAAGCGGCGGTGATCTGGGCGAGGAACGCCTTGGTGGATGCAACCGCGATTTCCGGACCAGCGTGGGTGTACAGCACGGCGTCGGATTCACGTGGGATGGTGGAACCGTTGGTGTTGCAGATGGAGATCGTCTTGGCGCCCTGCTCGCGGGCGTAGCGGACGGCCATGAGCGTGTCCATGGTCTCGCCGGACTGGCTGATGGAAACCACCAGTGTGTTGGCGTCGACGATCGGATCGCGGTAACGGAACTCGTGTGCGAGCTCTACTTCCGTGGGGATCCGGCACCAGTTTTCGATGGCGTACTTGGCAACCAGGCCAGCGTAGGCTGCGGTGCCGCAAGCGAGAACGATGATCTTGTCAACCTGCTTGAGGAGCTCAGGATCGATGCGGACTTCGTCCAGCGTCAGCTTTCCGTTGAGGTCCGAGCGCCCCAGGAGAGTCTGGGCTACGGCGTCGGGCTGGTCGTGGATTTCCTTCTCCATGAAGGAGCTGAAGCCACCCTTTTCGGCAGAAGCCGGGTCCCAGTCAACGTGGTATTCCTTGCCTTCAGCGGGAGCGCCGAAGAAGTCTGTGATCTCCACGGAGTCCGCGGTGATGGTGACGATCTGGTCCTGGCCGAGTTCCACGGCGCGGCGCGTGTAGTCGATGAAGCCGGAGACGTCCGAGCCGAGGAAGTTCTCGCCGTCGCCAAGGCCAACCACGAGCGGGGAGTTGCGGCGGGCGGCCACGACGACGTCGGGCTGGTCCGCGTGGACGGCGAGGAGGGTGAATGCACCCTCCAGACGCTGGCAGGCCAGGCGCATCGCCTTGGTGAGGTCGCCGCCGTTGCCGTTGAGTTCGTTGCGGAAGATGTCGCCAACCAGGGCTGCAGCAACTTCGGTGTCCGTTTCCGATTCGAACGTGACGCCCTTGCCCAGCAGTTCCTGCTTAAGCTCGGCGAAGTTTTCGATGATGCCGTTATGAATCAACGCCAGACGCCCGCCGTCGGAAAGGTGGGGGTGTGCGTTACGGTCGGTGGGGCCACCATGCGTGGCCCAACGGGTGTGGCCAATGCCGGTCAGGGATTCAGGGACCGGGTTTGCTTCCAGTTCACTGATCAGGTTGCTCAACTTGCCGGACTTTTTACGGGACGAGATGGTTCCATCAGCCACCACTGCGACGCCGGCGGAGTCATAGCCGCGGTACTCAAGACGACGCAGCCCCTCCACGACGACGTCAAGGGCGCTGTGACCAGCTGCCTTACGAGACGAATTGCCAACATAGCCTACGATTCCACACATGGGTATAAGCCTAACGGCTAGGTCAAACAACTGATGTGGGATGTCCCCTCTCCCACTCTTGTCTCTGACGCGTTAATCACCCACAATTCACCTTCACGTCGTCCCGCATTTCCTGATCCGCCGGGCTAAGGGCAGAATCAGAGCGTGACTTTGCAACGCACCGAAGCAAACGGCGACGGCGCTTCCCCCTTTGTTGAGCTGGACCGCCAAACCTGGTCCCGGCTTGCAGCACAGATGGAGCAGCCCCTCAACGAAGAGGACATTTTCCGTCTGCGAGGCCTCGGCGATCCCCTGGATATGAAGGAAGTGCGGGAGGTATACCTCCCCCTTTCGCGGCTTCTGCACCTCTACGTCGAGGCTTCACATCAACTTCACGCGGCAACAACCACGTTCCTGGGCGAGCAAACACAGCGCACCCCGTTTGTTATCGGCGTGGCCGGTTCCGTTGCTGTTGGAAAGTCCACCATCGCCCGTGTGCTCCGTGAAATGCTGCGGCGCTGGCCGGGAACACCCAACGTAGAACTCATCACCACAGACGGCTTCCTCTACCCGTTGGCGGAGCTGAAGCGAAGGCACTTGCTGGAACGCAAAGGTTTCCCGGAGTCCTACGACCGCCGGGCGCTATTGCGTTTTGTGTCGGAAATCAAAGGTGGAGCCGAGGAAGTCCGGGCACCGTGGTACTCCCACGTGACCTACGACATCGTCCCGGGCAAGGAAGTCGTTGTCCGCCGCCCCGACGTGCTGATCGTGGAAGGCCTGAACGTTCTGGCCCCAGCAAGACCCCGCATGGATGGCAAGCAGGGCCTCGCGCTGAGCGACTTCTTTGACTTCTCCATCTACGTTGACGCCAAGACGTCCTACATCGAGGAGTGGTACGTGGACCGCTTCCGGAAGCTCCGCACCACGGCCTTCGCCCAGCCAGAGTCGTACTTCCACCGCTACGCCACGCTGTCCGACGAAGATGCCGAGTCAACGGCCCGCGGCATCTGGAAGCGCATCAATGAGCCGAACCTCGAAGAGAACGTGCTCCCCACCCGTGGACGCGCCCAGCTGGTACTGACCAAGGACGCAGACCACTCCATCCGTCGCATGCTTTTGCGGAAGGTTTAGCTTGGACATCCAACCTCAGCCGATGCCCAGCCGCAGGGCATTCGCGGGCTTCCTGACGGCTGGCGCAGGCTTGGCTGCTCTGACTGCCTGCACTCCGGATGGCCCCGCCGTCTCCCCTGCCGGGACCTCACCTGCCGGGGCTTCGGCGACACCGTCCGCCGCTGCCTCGGGCGCCACGCCAACTCAAGTCACTGCCGTTACGCCCGCTGCGGCTACCGAGCCTTCCAGCAGTCCTTCCAGCGCAGCGCCCTCACAAGCCGCAGCCAAGCAGTTCTCGCTCACCGATCCAGCCAGCCCATGGGTGGTGGTCAATAAGCACCGGCCACTGAATCCACAAAACTATGTCCCCGCGGATTTGGTTCAGCCGAACATCCGGCTCGCCGTCAGCGGCGAAGCCACACTGATGAACAGCACGACGGCGGCTGCCGCAGAAAAGATGTTCGCCGCAGCGGCGGCCGAAGGCGTCACCATGGCACTGGCATCCGGGTACCGTTCCTATTCCACACAGGTGGTCACGTACAACGGCTACGTCGCTAGCAGCGGCCAGGTTGCAGCCGACAGAGCTTCCGCACGTCCGGGTCATTCGGAACACCAAACGGGCTGGTCCTTTGACATAGCCGACGGCGGAGGTGCCTGCAGTTTCCAACCCTGCTTCGCCGACCAGCCCGCGGCTATTTGGGCCAAAGCCAACGCCCACAAATTCGGTTTCATCGTCCGCTATCCATGGATGTTCCACGAAACCACCGGATACTTCTACGAGTCGTGGCATCTGCGCTACATCGGCGTCGAAGCAGCTACAGAGATGAACACCCGTGGCATCGCGACGCTTGAGGAATACTTCGGGTTGGAAGCAGCGCCGGACTACCTGTAGGGTCTCTCCCCTATTAACCAGCGTAACCAGCGCGGCTTAAACCAACTCGGCCCGCTCTCCTGGAAACCAGTAAACCGGTAACCAGGAAAGCGGGCCGAAGTTGCTTGGGAAGTGTTCTTAGACAGCCATTTCGCTGGGAGCGCTCAGGCGTTCTTTGACTACGGCAGCCAGGCTGTTGCAAATTCGTTCGGCCGTCTCCATATCCGCAGCTTCCACCATGACGCGGACCAGGGCCTCGGTGCCGGACGGACGCAGCAGCACACGGCCGGTTTCGCCCAGTTCCAGTTCAGCGGCGGCTACCGCTGCGGCCACACCTTCGTCGGTGCCGGCACGGGCCTTGTCCACGCCCTTGACGTTGATCATGAGCTGCGGAAGCTTGGTCATCGCCGTTGCGAGTTCCTTCAAGCTACGACCCGTGAGTGCCACCTGTGCAGCAAGCTGCAGGCCGGTGAGCACGCCATCGCCGGTGGTGGCGTAATCGGAGAAGATCACGTGGCCGGACTGTTCGCCACCCAGGTTGTAGCCGCCGTCGCGCATTTCCTCCAACACGTAACGGTCGCCAACAGCGGTTTCGCGGATGGTGATGCCAGCATTGCGGAGGGCAATCTTGAGTCCGAGGTTACTCATGACCGTGGCAACCAGGATGCTGTCCTTGAGCTTGCCCGCTTCATTGAGTGCCAGCGCCAGGATCGCCATGATCTGGTCGCCATCTACTTCGTTGCCTTCGTGGTCTACAGCGAGGCAGCGGTCGGCGTCGCCGTCGTGGGCAATGCCGAGGTTCGCGCCGTGCTTGACTACCGCTTCCTTCAACGGGCCCAAGTGGGTGGAGCCCACGCCGTCGTTGATGTTCAGGCCGTCCGGCTCGGCACCAATGACGATTACGTCTGCGCCGGCGTCCTTGAACACCTGGGGCGAACAACCACTCGCCGCGCCGTGAGCGCAGTCCAGGACAACCTTCAGGCCCTCGAGGCGCTTGGGGAGGGTGCCGAGCAAGTGGACAATGTAACGGTCCTCAGCGTCGGAGAAGCGCTGGATGCGTCCGACGTCGCCGCCCACGGGTCGCTGAGGCTCTTTGCCCAACTGCGCTTCGATAGCGTCCTCGACGTCGTCGGGCAGCTTTTGGCCGCCGCGTGCGAAGAACTTGATCCCATTGTCAGGGGCCGGGTTGTGGGACGCCGAGAGCATAACGCCGAAATCGGCGTCGAGGTCTGCCACCAGGTAGGCCGCAGCCGGGGTGGGCAGCACCCCGGCGTCATAGACATCGATGCCGGAACTGGAGAGCCCCGCTTCGACGGCGGCGGCAAGGAACTCGCCACTCGCTCTGGGGTCCCGGGCGACGACGGCGCGAGGCCGCTTGCCATCGGTTGTGCGGTCATGGCCGAGTACGACGGCGGCGGCCTGGGCCAGCTGCATAGCCAGCTCGGCGGTGAGCAATCCGTTCGCGAGACCGCGCACGCCATCTGTTCCAAATAATCTAGACATCGGCTCAAGTTTAGACGACGACGGGACGCCGCCCGTCCAGCAGCGTGTCGGAACGTCATGTGCGCAGGTCAAATCCGACTCACAGCACGCCTCTTTGAACTGCATACAGCGCAACTTCTTAAACGGCGAAAGCCCGCCCCGCCGAAACGGCGGAACGGGCTTTCGAGCAAGCGCAGTTTAACGCTTGGAGTACTGCTGAGCCTTACGTGCCTTCTTGAGACCAGCCTTCTTACGCTCGATGACGCGGGCGTCACGGCGCAGGTAACCGGCCTTCTTAAGGGTGGCACGGTTGTTGTCGACGTCGATCTCGTTCAGCGAGCGAGCAACACCGAGGCGCAGCGCACCGGCCTGGCCGGAGATGCCACCGCCGTGGATGCGGGCGATGACGTCGTAGGCGCCTTCAAGATCAAGGATCTTGAAGGGCTCGTTGACGTCCTGCTGGTGCAGCTTGTTCGGGAAGTAGTTCTCCAGCGTGCGGCCGTTGATGATCCACTTGCCGGAACCCGGGATGACGCGAACGCGTGCAACGGCTTCCTTGCGGCGGCCAACAGCTGCACCGGCAACGGTCAGTGCCGGGCGCTCCTTCTTGGGCGCATCTTCAACAGATGTGCTTTCAGAGGTGTAGCTGGTGAGGGTTTCCTCAGCCTCGACGGCTTCGGCGGTCAGTTCTTCGTTCTGAGCCACGGTTCTCCTTGTAATAAAAAGTTGTTTGGTGGCCAGGACTACTGGGCGACCTGGGTGATTTCGAAAGTCTTCGGCTGCTGTGCAGCGTGCGGGTGCTCGGGGCCTGCATAGACCTTGAGCTTGCCCAGCTGCTGAGCGGCGAGGGAGTTCTTGGGGAGCATGCCCTTGATGGCCTTCTCAACAGCGCGAACCGGGTTGGATTCCAGCAGCTCGGCGTAGTTGACGGAGCTCAGGCCGCCCGGGTAACCGGAGTGGCGGTATGCGCGCTTCTGCTCCAGCTTGGCGCCGGTGAGGGCAACCTTTTCAGCGTTGATGATGATGACGAAGTCGCCCATGTCCATGTGGGACGCAAAGGTCGGCTTGTGCTTTCCGCGCAGCAGTGTTGCGGTCTGGCTGGCAAGACGACCAAGGACAACGTCGGTGGCGTCAATGACGTGCCACTGGCGGTTGATATCGCCGGGCTTCGGGGTGTACGTACGCACGGTTTTGCCTCGTTCTTGTTCTGGCGTTCATGTTTTAGGCGACACGCAGTGAGGCGTGTACCTACTATGTATGCGTTACCGGAGCAGAGGTGAGGGCTCTATAGACCAGTCATCCCAGAATCTCGATATGCCTCTTGAGTTAGCGATCCTGCAACTGGATCCCCGAGAAGGCATGTGTCATCGAGATAGGACACGCACAACGACTATAAACAATACCTTCAACGGGCCGTCCGGGTCAAAATGGGGTATCCGCCCCTCGGGGTCGCATGCGCTTTGAGGGAGAGTAGATGACCAACGGTCCCGTTTTCCTGCTCCTGCTCGCCGCCGCCGGCTTGCTGTTGAGCCCGGCCGTCGAGTTCGTGATCGCCCGTGCCCTTCCGCGCCTCGGTGGTCTTCCCTCCCCTACCGTCCGGATCACGACGGCGGCAGTCAGCGCGCTGCTCTTTGCCCTGCTGGGGTGGCGCTTTGGTTTTGCCGCGGAATTGCCGGCGTTCCTTTTATTGGCACTTCTCGGGGTGCAGCTTTCGCGAATTGATTTCACCCTCCATTTGCTGCCAAACCCCCTCGTTTTGTTCCTGCTAGGGGGCGGCTTTGTTCTCCTTGCCACGTCCGCAGCACTGGATCCCGCCTGGCCCGAGCTGCTCCGAGCACTCGCCGGAGGCCTCACACTCTTCGTTGGCTACCTGATTCTGGGACTTATTTCGCCGAGAAGCCTCGGAATGGGCGATGTGAAGCTCGCGGCACCCGTCGGACTGTACTTGGGGTACTTGGGTTGGAAGCAAGTACTCTACGGCGGATTACTGGGATTCGTGGTGGGCGGGGTGCTGACGGTGCTCTTGTGGCGCCTAAGTCGCAAGGAAAAGCCCGCAGAAACAGCCCACGGACCGGCCATGGTTATCGCAGCACTGGGTGTAACTCTCCTACTTCAGTAGGACTGGGCTTCTTTCCATTCCCGGGGCTCTTCATCGGTTCAAAAATGTAAGGCTGCTGTCGATTCCAAGTAGTCGCTCCCCCTTTTTGACTTCCAAACTGAGTACTTCCCTGCCCTTCTGCGGGTGAATCGCTGATGGGCGCTGCAGGAATTCGAGTACGACTACGCATTGTTCAGCGGTACGTCCAGGGTGAATTCTTATCTCATCGAATTCCGAACCGCTAAAGGCAACATGGGGGTAGTTCGGGAATCGAAGGCAAATTCCGATAATTTGCTGGACCTATATCCACGATTTACCAAAACCCAAAAATTCATTCTGGGAAGGATTTTCCAATGTCTGCTCTTATGATCTCTGTTATCTCGTTCGTCGCCGGCGTCAAGGCCCGCCTCACCTCCGAGGAGAAGGGCGCCACGATGGTTGAATACGGCATCATGGTCGCCGCCATTGCCGTGGTCGTCTCCGTTGCTGCGTTCGCCTTGGGCGGTAAGGTCTTCGACCTGTTCGACGGAATCACTCTTACCGCGTAATAAGCGTTCCATGGTTGGTCGTGGGGGCAAGTTGGCAACCACGGCCAACCAATCGCTTTAACTCAACATTTTGTCTGGATCTGGGACCAGGAGAAGACCTTGAAATCTACGACGAACGAGCGGGGTGCCGCCGCAGTTGAAATGGCTATCGTACTACCGCTCCTACTGCTAATCCTTCTCGGAATTATGGAATTCGGGCGCGCTTATAACGTCCAGGTTTCACTCACACAGGCAGCACGCGAGGGAGCCCGCTATGCGGCCGTTCATTACAAGGACGGCGGGCTCAACGTCTCTGGCGCCGCGTTGGCCGCCGCACCAGCACTCAACGGTCTTGGCGTCACCGTCAGTGACAACGCTGCCAGCTGTGCCCCCGGATCCAACGTTAAAGTAACCACGAGCCTCTCACTGCCATCAATGTCAGGATTCTTGGACTCCGGGTTTTTTGGAGCACCCGGCATCTTCCCACTCAACATGACGGGAGTGGGGGTAATGCGATGCGGCGGATAAGCACTCACTGGGCACGCAAGATCTTGCTTCGCCACATGCCAGTCGAAGACAGGGAACGCGGCGCCGCCGCTGTCATTGTGGCAGGCACCATGGTGGTCTTGTTAGGTTTCGCAGCCCTTGCAGTAGATGTCGGCGCTGTCTACGCAGAAAAGGCACAATTGCAAAATGGTGCCGACGCAGCTGCTCTAGCCATAGCCACTGATTGCGCGGGTGGAAGTTGTGGAAGCAGCTCAACCACTGGAAACCAGTTCGCCAACACCAACGCGAACGATAACTCAAGTGGAGCGGTCGTTACGTTTCCCGCGGCAACCACAGTCCGCGTTGTAACCAACGCCCGCGATGCGGGTTCGGGCGCGAACAGTTTCTCACTGTTCTTTGCCCGGGCTTTCGGTGTCGAAACAACGCAAGTACATGCCACGGCCGAAGCATCCTGGGGTGCTCCGAAGAGTGCCACGACATTGCCTTGGACCGTCAGTGAATGCGTTTTCAAGAAGTACCTTTCGCCGGCACAGCTTGCCTCGCTCAACTCCACCGGCACATTTAGCGGCGATCCAATCCCCACCCACGTAACGCTTCGCTACGACACGAACGCGCCGGCGGTTGGTGGGTGTGTTGCACAAAATGGCTACCAACCCGGCGGTTTTGGCTGGCTTGAGACCACGTCCGGTTGTTCAACCGACATAAGCATTAGCGCGGTAGTTCAGGGCCAGCCCGGCAACCATTTCCCTAACGCAGCAACCTGCGATTCAGTGCTTGCCCACATCATGGACGAGCCAGCGCTCATACCACTCTTCAAAACGGCTGCGCAGAACGGCAACAAAACAAAGTACACCCTGATCGGTTTTGCAGCTTTCCAGGTCACTGGATACAAGTTCGATGGCGGCCAGCAGCTGGATCCCGCAGCACCCAGCTGCACAGGCAATTGCCGCGCTCTCCAGGGCTATTTCTCCCGCTTCGTGTCCCTCGAGGAGGGTTCGCAATCGTCGGGCGGCATTCCCAACTACGGAGCATCCGTTGTAACGCTCACCAAATAGACGCTCATTGGCGTCTCCTATCAAAAAGTCACGAGAACTCGAAAGGAGTTACAAAGTGAAAACACGCCTACTGGGAGGCATTGCAGCACTGCTATTGGCAGTCATCGGCACAGTCTTGCTGGTCACCTACGTTCAGGGGGCCGACAAGCGGGCGCAGCAAGGGCTTGATCCCGTCAGCGTACTTGTGGTGAAGGAACGAATTCCGGCCGGCACCAAAGTCGAAGAAATCCAATCGAAGGTCAAGGCGGAGACGTTACCGCAATCCGCCGTTGCACCCGGCACCATTAATGCCCTCACCGATCAAAAGGGCAAAGTCACCTCCGCGGAGCTCCAGCCCGGCGAACAATTGCTGGGTGTGAAGCTGGTTAACCCGAAGGACCTAGCGCCAGGAACCGTGCCTGTCCCGGAGGGCCTACAGGAGACAACGTTCGTGTTGGCGCCGGAACGTATTCTCGGTGGTCGGATCGAGGCAGGCGATACTGTCACGGTGTTCGCGTCCTTCAAGCTGGACGACTCGGTCCCTGCGAGCGCCAACCTCCCTGCCAACCTGACGGGCTGGAAGAACTTCACGGAGTTGCTCTATCACGACGTCCTGGTGACTGCGGTTCAACAGGCTTCCCCTGACGCCGAAAAGTCCGCGGGAACCGACAAAGGTGTAGCCCTTCCCAACGGCTCGGCCTATGTGACCGTGGCGGTGAGCGACGCCAATGCATCCAAGATGGTCTTCGGCGCGGAGTTCGGGACGTTGTGGCTTTCGAAGCAGACGGACAAGACGGCGAAGAGCGATCCGCCAACAACAACGTTCGGAGGGCTGGTTCAATGAGCCGCTTTGTAGCCATCACTGCAGTACGCGATTTTGAGGCCCGTGTTCGCCAGGCCATCACGGGAGCCCTGCACGGGGACTTGCAGACACTCTCCCCTGATGTGTTGAGGGGTGGAACGGACGACGTCTTCAAGCAGCTGACCGGCGCGCCACCGGAGGTCATGATCCTTGGGCCTGGTGTGAATCCGGATGATGCGCTGAAGCTGGCCACGGTCTTCGATCTCCAATATCCGGAGATCAGCCTCCTGCTGGTGGCTGACCCGTCTGCTGAGATCGTGCTCCGGGCCATGCATTCGGGCATCCGGGACGTCGTGACGCCAGAGATTGAAATCAACGAGCTACGCGTTCTTCTTGAACGTGCGTGTCTCGCCGCTGCAAGCCGGCGGCGTGGCATGCAGCCCGCAGCCGAGTCGGGACAAGAACGAGGCAGAGTCATTGCCGTCATGTCTCCGAAGGGCGGCGTTGGCAAGACAACCGTGGCCACCAATCTTGCAGTCGGACTCGGAGCGCTTGCTCCGATGAGTGTGGTGATTGTTGATCTGGATCTTCAGTTTGGCGATGTCGCCTCCGGCCTGCTGCTCGAGCCGGAACACTCCATCACGGAGGCCGTCCATGGCCCCGCGGCCCAGGACTCGATGGTACTCAAGGCGTTCCTTACAGTGCATCCTGCTGGAATCTATGCCCTATGCGCACCACAGAAGCCCTCGGATTCTGACTACATCACCGCTGAACACGTGAGCAGACTCATCACTCAACTAGCGACAGAGTTCAGATACGTGGTGGTGGACACCGCTCCTGGTTTGGGCGAACACTGCCTCGCCACGCTTGAACTGGCAACGGATGGGGTATGGGTCTGCGGAATGGATGTTCCCAGCATTCGCGGTCTTCGTAAATGCTTCAGCGTGCTGAGAGAACTCCAGTTGCTCCCTCAAGGCCGGCACACGGTTCTCAACTTCGCTGACAGGAAGAGCGGTATTTCCGTCCAGGACGTAGAGGCGACTATTGGCGTTCCTGTAGACACCGTTATCCCGCGTTCACGTAACCTGCCGTTCTCCACCAACCGCGGGGTCCCCATTCTTCAGGGAACCACGCGAGATTCGGCAACCAAGGGCTTGAAGAAACTGGTTGAGCGTTTTGACCCTCGCCTTGAGACCGTCCCCCAGAACAAAGTGCACCGAAGGGTTGTGGTGTCATGAAGCTCTCAGAAAGGCTCTCAAAGAACAGCCCACTAGCCGCCATGGAAATGCCGGTAGGTGAATCTACATCAACCCTGTCGACGCAAACCGCTGCTCCGATCTTGGGCGGCGTGCTCGCTGCCCCGGTTATCGATGCTTTAGGCGGCCTGAAACAGCGCGCGGCCTCTGCCCTGTTTGAACGTATGGGAAGCAGGCTCGGAGACACTTCATCGTCCGAGGAAGATCTTCGTTCATTTGCGGTCGACGAGCTTTCAGCAGTCATCGACGATGAGCAGGTCCCGTTGTCCCCGGAAGAGCGCCGGCGTCTCATCCGGGAGATCGCGGACGAGGTGATGGGCTTTGGCCCTTTGCAGCGTCTGCTCGAAGACCCAAGCGTTACGGAAGTCATGGTCAACCGCTTTGACCAGATCTACGTTGAACGCCACGGGCAACTAGCACTAACGGATCTGCAATTCAGTTCCGACGGCCACCTCCGCAAGGTCATTGAACGGATTGTTTCCAAGGTGGGACGCCGCATCGATGAATCGTCACCGCTTGTCGACGCACGCTTGGAGGACGGCTCTCGCGTCAACGCGATCATTCCACCTCTGGCCGTCAACGGACCATCACTGACCATCAGAAAGTTCAGTCACGTTCCCTTCACGGTACGTAACCTCATCGAATGGGGATCCCTGAGCCAGGAAATGGCCGAGCTTCTAAGTGCATGTGTACGGGCCCGGCTCAATGTGATTGTCTCCGGGGGCACCGGCACAGGGAAAACCACCCTGCTGAATGTTTTGTCCTCTTTCATTCCTGAATCCGATCGCATCGTCACCATCGAAGATGCGGTGGAACTACAACTGCAGCAGCAACACGTTGTCAGGCTGGAGAGTCGCCCGCCCAATATTGAAGGAAAGGGAGCGATAAGCATCCGTGATTTGGTGCGAAACTCCCTCCGCATGCGTCCCGACCGCATCATTGTGGGCGAGGTCCGCGGGGGCGAGTCCCTGGACATGTTGCAGGCCATGAATACCGGCCACGACGGCTCATTGTCTACCGTTCATGCCAACTCTCCTCGCGATGCCATAGCCCGCTTGGAGACGCTCGTGCTGATGGCAGGGATGGATCTTCCGCTCCGGGCGATACGCGAACAGGTGTCATCCGCCGTTGACCTGATAGTACAGGTCACCAGGCTTAGGGACGGGAGCCGCCGTGTGACTCACGTGACCGAAGTCCAGGGGATGGAGGGAGACGTAGTGACTTTGCAAGACGCATTCATCTTCGACTACGCGGCAGGTCTGGACGCTCAGGGACATTTCTTGGGCAAAACCCTTCCCACCGGCATCCGCCCCCGCTTTCTCGACCGGTTCGCTGAATTGGGAATAGCCGTTTCGCCGGCAATCTTCGGAGTGCAGTCGCTCCCCGGGGGAAGGCGGTAGCCATGGACACGCCGCTCATTTTCGTCACGGCGATCGGACTATGTCTCGCAGCCCTCGTTGTGTTGGTCGCCGTAGTCTTGAAACCGCGGAACGGCAGGATCCCGTTGGAGCGCCGTCGCATGGAGGTGTTGTCAGAGCCTTCAGTTGTTGGCCGTGTTTCCGAGTCCGCCGTTCACTGGATGGATTCGGCTCTTGGTAAGTCTGGAGGACCGTTCAATCGCGAGGTTCTCTACAATGCTGGCGTGAAGCAGGCACCGGCCGACGTAACTGTTGTGGTCGCCATTGCCACTTTACTTCTCGGCGGTTTCGGTTGGCTGCTCCTTAACCCCATCATTGGCATACTACTGGCTGTTGCTGCCCCTTTCGGGGCCAAGTTGGTTCTCGCGGCAAAGACGGAGAAGCGCCGGGCTGCGTTTGAGAAGCAACTGACGGATACCATCCAGATGCTGATCGGCGGTCTTCGTGTCGGGCACAGCATCATGCGCTCACTGGAGGCGGCAGCCAAGGAATCGCAAGCACCCACCTCTGAGGAGTTGGGGCGAGTAGTGAACGAGGTCAGGATCGGCAAAGATCCCCGACAAGCCCTTGAGGACGCCGCCAACCGGATGCAGAGTGAAGATTTTCGCTGGATCGGGCAGGCGGTGCAGATAAATCGTGAGGTAGGAGGAGACCTGGCAGAAGTTTTGGAACAGGTCGCCGGAACCATCCGCGAGCGAAGTGAAATCAAGGGCCATGTCCGGTCCCTGAGCGCTGAAGGCAAGATGTCCGCCTTGATCCTTATGGCCCTGCCCCTTGTAGTGGCAGGTGCCCTCGCCGCCATAAATCCCGGATATGTGCGCGTCTTTGTTGACCAACCGGTGGGAATAGCCCTGGCGGTGCTGAGTTTCCTGCTCTTTGTCGTAGGTGGCTTCTGGATGAGCCGCACCGTAAAGATCAAGTTCTAGGAGATCCGATCATGACTCCCATTGCATGGCTGTTCATAGCCATTATCGTGGTGCCCTTGGCATATTTCGGTTGGTCCCTGACAACCATCGACCGCAAAGGTTTAGTGTCCATCCAGTCAAATCTTGGCTCAGGGTTTGGCCCTGGTGCTGAGGCAACTATCCGGCGTACCCCGATCGTGCTTGGGGTGGCCAGGAAACTCATGCCTGGCAGTTACGAAGCCAAATTGGACCATTGGCTAGCCCTGGCTGGGCGGCCCAGCTCGATGCCACTGCCAAAAATAATTGCCATAAAACCGATTCTGGCTACGTCCGGTGCATTAACGGGCCTACTACTTCTAGTAGCCAGTGGAAACGGGGCAGCCGTGGCCTTTGGCTCGTTCCTCACAATAGCCCTCTATTTCCTCCCTGATCTCCTGATCTACAACACAGGAATCAAACGCCAGGAGGCCATAAAGCTTGAGTTCCCCAACACCTTGGACCAGATGCTCATTTCCGTAGAAGCCGGGCTTGGCTTCGAATCTGCAATGGAACGGGCATCAGCATACGGAGAGGGTCCCCTGGCCATTGAACTGATGCGGACTCTCCAGGACATCCAAGTCGGCCGCCCACGCCAAGAAGCCTACGAAGCTCTGGCAGAGCGTTGCGCAGTGCCAGATGTGCGCAGCTTTGTGTTGGCAGTTATACAAGCTGACAAGTACGGCATAGGCATAGCCAACGTTCTCCGCGCCCAAGCGAAGCAAGCACGCGTCAAGCGTCGGCAGAACGCGGAGGAGCGGGCCATGAAGTTGCCTGTGAAAGTCCTGTTCCCCCTGTTGTTCTGCATCTTCCCGGTGCTGTTCATAGTCCTTCTGGGTCCGGCGGCCATCAAGATCATCCAAGCTTTTAGTTGATCTCGGCGTTCGGGAAATAGACCGGCCGTTCACGGATCCCAGACCGTGGACGGCCACAATGGCCCCCTTCCGGTACCCAGAGCCGGGAGGGGGTCCTCCAACGTCCGGACTTACTCGCGCCGGGCCCTCGTCAGCTCAGCCCGTGCCAGCAGCTCGCTATCCGACGGGTACGCAACTTCCTCCAACACCAAGGGGTGCGGTGCGGCCAACACGGACTTCGCATCACGCTTACGTTCCAGCAGCCGCTCATGCAGCCAACCCGGTTGCTCCAGGCCCTCCCCAACGCGCACGGCCGAGCCCACCAGGGACCTGACCATGTTGTGGCAGAACGCATCCGCCTGAACGGTGGCGACAATGACCCCGTCGCTCCCCCGTTCGAACTCAAACTTCTGAAGCTCGCGGATGGTTGTGGCGCCCTCGCGGGGCTTGCAATAGGAACGGAAATCCTGGAGCCCCAGCAACTGGGCGGCGCCTTCATTCAATGGAGCGACATTCAACGGCGCTTTATGCCACAGCGTAATTCCTCGAAGCACGGGATCCCAGCGCTCCGGGCCATCAGCAATGCGGTAACTGTAACGACGCCACAACGCGGAGAACCGGGCGTCGAAACCTTGGGGCGCCAGACCGGCGTCGTGCACTTCTATGGCACCGGTAAGGTCGCCGAGAATGCGGCTAAGGGCTCCGCGAAGGCGACGCAAAAGCGCGACGGCGGGGTCCAGTTCGTGCCCACGCGGAAGTCCAAGCCACTCGGCTTCAGTCAGGTCCAGATGGACCACTTGGCCGCGAGCGTGGACACCGGCGTCGGTGCGGCCGGCGACCGTGACCCGGACCGGACGGCGCACGAGGAGGGCCAATGCTTCCTCAAGTGCTCCCTGCACGGTGAGCAGGCCGGGCTGGAGTGCCCAACCGTTGAAGGGTCCTCCGTCATACGAAAGATCCATGCGGACACGCAAAAACCCGCCGCCCCCCAAAGCGGGGGCAGCGGGTTTTCGTTCGTTCATAGACTTAAGTCTACTGTGAAGAATTCAGTGAATTACTTCTTGTCCTCATCGGCCGGAGCCTCTTCGGTCTCAGCAACTTCAGCGTCAGCAGCCTCGGCCTCAGCAGCCGGAGCCTCTTCGGTTTCAGCAGCTTCGGTCTCTACAGCCTCGGTCTCAACAACCTCTTCCTCAGCAGCCGGGGCAGCCTTGGCAGCAGCAGCGGTTGCTTCAGCAACTACGGCCTGCTTCGGGGAAACCGGCTCGAGGACGAGCTCGATGACAGCCATGGGAGCGTTGTCGCCCTTACGGTTGCCGATCTTGGTGATACGGGTGTAGCCACCATCGCGGTTGGCAACGGCGCCGGCGATGTCGGTGAACAGCTCGTGGACGATGCCCTTGTCGCTGATCAGGCCGAGAACGCGGCGGCGGGAAGAGAGGTCGCCACGCTTGGCGAAGGTGACCAAACGCTCTGCGTACGGCTTCAGGCGCTTGGCCTTGGTGACCGTGGTGGTGATGCGCTTGTGCTCAAACAGAGCAGCTGCCAGGTTCGCGAGCATCAGGCGCTCGTGAGCCGGGCCGCCTCCGAGGCGCGGACCCTTAGTGGGGGTAGGCATAATAATTTCTCCTGTTGTGTAAGCCGGTCAGGTCCATCGCTGGGCCTGACGGCCAAGATCTGCTTTTTAGAGCTCGTCGTCGCTGAACGCGGCGTCGTCCTCTTCGATGGCTGCGGCGCGGGCTGCGAGATCGAAACCGGGAGGGGAGTCCTTGAGGGACAGACCCAGTTCCACGAGCTTTGCCTTGACCTCGTCAATGGACTTCGCACCGAAGTTACGGATGTCCATCAGGTCAGCCTCGGAGCGGGCAACGAGTTCACCCACGGTGTGGATGCCCTCACGCTTGAGGCAGTTGTAGGAACGGACGGTAAGGTCCAGATCCTCGATCGGCAGAGCCATGTCCGCTGCCAGGGCAGCGTCCGTCGGCGACGGGCCAATCTCGATACCTTCAGCTGCGGTGTTCAGCTCACGAGCCAGACCGAACAGTTCCACCAGGGTGGTGCCTGCAGAAGCAACGGCGTCGCGCGGAGCGATTGCCTGCTTGGTCTCGACGTCGACAATGAGCTTGTCGAAGTCGGTGCGCTGCTCAACACGGGTAGCTTCCACGCGGAAGGTTACCTTCATGACCGGCGAGTAGATCGAGTCAACCGGAATACGGCCGATCTCGGAGTCGCCGGACTTGTTCTGAGCTGCCGAAACGTAGCCACGGCCGCGCTCGATGGTCAGTTCGAGTTCGAACTTGCCCTTCGAGTTCAGAGTGGCAATGTGCAGATCCGGGTTGTGGAATTCGACGCCGGCCGGCGGAGCAATGTCCGCGGCGGTGACGACTCCGGGGCCCTGCTTGCGCAGGTAAGCAACAACCGGCTCGTCGTGCTCAGAGGAAACCGAAAGGTTCTTGATGTTCAGGATGATCTCGGTGACATCTTCCTTGACACCCGGAACCGTGGTGAACTCGTGCAGCACGCCATCGATCCGGATGCTGGTTACAGCGGCACCGGGGATGGAGGAGAGCAGGGTACGGCGGAGGGAGTTTCCGAGGGTGTAGCCGAAGCCCGGCTCCAGCGGTTCAATGATGAAACGGGAGCGGTTCTCGGATACAACTTCTTCAGACAGGGTGGGGCGCTGTGCAATGAGCACTTAGGTTTCCTTTCGGCGAGCATCCGCTATATGACGCAACACAGGTGGTGGAAATCGGCTTCGGTTTCCAGCCTGACCAGCCGGGCCATGCTTGTAGATGGTCTAAACCATGTACAGCAGGCCCGGCCGGTCAGACAGGGAATACCTAATTAGACGCGGCGGCGCTTCGGCGGGCGGCAACCGTTGTGGGCGCTGGGGGTGACGTCCTGGATGGAGCCAACCTCAAGGCCAGCAGCCTGAAGCGAACGGATTGCGGTTTCGCGTCCGGATCCCGGACCCTTGACGAATACGTCAACCTTGCGCAGACCGTGCTCCTGAGCGCGCTTTGCAGCAGCTTCAGCAGCCATCTGGGCAGCGAACGGGGTGGACTTACGGGAGCCCTTGAAGCCAACCTCACCGGCGGAAGCCCAGGAGATTACAGCACCGTTCGGGTCCGTGATGGACACGATGGTGTTGTTAAAGGTGCTCTTGATGTGCGCCTGGCCAAGCGCAATATTCTTCTTATCCTTGCGACGCGGCTTACGAACCGCTCCACGAGTCTTCGGGGGCATTGTTTCTCCTACAGAAAGTTATCGGGGGAAAACCAGGTCAATCCCGAGGGATTAACGTCCGGCCTTCTTCTTGCCGGCGACGGTGCGCTTCGGGCCCTTACGGGTACGAGCGTTGGTCTTCGTACGCTGTCCGCGTACGGGCAGGCCCTTGCGGTGGCGCAGGCCTTCGTAGCTGCCGATCTCAACCTTGCGGCGGATGTCAGCGGCTACCTCGCGGCGAAGGTCACCCTCAACCTTGTAGTTGCCTTCAATGTAGTCACGCAGCTGGACCAGCTCGGCGTCAGTCAGGTCCTTGACGCGAACGTCAGCGCTGATGCCGGTGGCAGCCAGGGTTTCGTGTGCACGGGTCTTGCCCACGCCGTAGATGTAAGTAAGCGCAATTTCCAACCGCTTTTCGCGGGGAATGTCTACGCCAGCGAGACGAGCCATAGTGGCGGTACTCCTTGAATAAACCGGAGGTCGTAGGCAGTACACCCACACGATCCGTGTGGCCCCAGCCTCCGACCGGGGGTACGTTGACCAGGCTCTGTAATGCAGTCCTGGCACAACTTGTGCTGCCTTTATTTACTTGCGTGGGCTAGCAACCCAGGTTTGCCCTTGCGGGCGCTGATTCCCTGAAGGGGAATTAGCCCTGGCGCTGCTTGTGGCGCGGGTTCTCGCAGATCACCATGACCCGGCCGTTACGGCGGATCACTTTGCACTTGTCGCAGATCTGCTTGACGCTCGGCTTGACCTTCATGGCGTTCCTTTGCGTGTTTTGCAGTTGATCTGCTGGAGCGGCTTGGCACTATTGCCTTGGGCCGCCCAGCAATTTACTTGTAGCGGTAGACGATACGACCACGTGTGAGGTCGTATGGGCTCAGCTCCACCACTACCCGGTCCTCGGGGAGGATTCGAATGTAGTGCTGACGCATCTTCCCAGAGATGTGTGCGAGAACGACGTGCTTGTTGGTGAGCTCAACACGAAACATCGCGTTGGGCAGCGCCTCAGTCACAACGCCCTCGATCTCAATGACCCCGTCCTTCTTGGCCATATCCTCCGCTAACTGTTGTTTGCCGCTGTCCTCCGGTTAGGCACCGAAAATCCAACGGACGTTTTTTGTTTGCTTGGCCCTCTTGGAACCACGACACTAAAAAGGGCGTGGCTGCACAGACAACCAACAAATAACTCTACGCCAATGGGGCCGGAAAGTTTAAATCCGTCCATGGTAGCGCACGTACCGCCGCCCGTCACTCCCCTACGGTCCGGTAAGCAGGGAAGTCTCCTGCCGCCGTCGTGACACTTTCGGCTGCTTCAACACCGTCCAGGATCGCCAAACGCACGGCTTCGGCTGCGGCACTTTGGAGCGTTATGAGCGATACCTGCCGTGCCTGCTCAGTACTGCGATCAAGCCCGACGGCGCCCGTCGCCAGAGCGAAAACGGTGTCACCGTCCGCCAAAGTATGGGACGGATCCAAGGCCCGCGCCAGCCCGGCATGCCCAGAGCTGGCGGTCCGCTTGCACTCGGCAACGTCCAAGAGAGCATTCGTGGCGATCACGACGAGCGTCGTGTTGAGCCCCTGTGGCGGTGTCGCGAACGGCGCACCCGGCTGGTCCTGCGGGCCTGGAGCCCGGCGGCGCGCGTCTAAGGGAGGCACGACCGAGCGCGCAGAGGGCTGCAGGTCCGCAGGACGAAACACCGGCGTCCCGAGCGCGTTCACGACCGCGAGCGCGCCAACGGTCACTGGGCCGTCAGGAGAGATGCTGTCGAGCGTGATCGAGGATGTACCGACGCCGCCTTTGCACTGCCCGCGCGCAATCACTGCGCCCGTGCCAGCACCAACGTTTCCGCGTTCGACGGCGGCATGGTCGCCTGACGCGAACGCCGCGGCGGCTGCCTTGTAACCCATGTCGGCGTCGGGCCGCGCTTTCACGTCACCACCGCGTCCGAGGTCGAAGATAGCGGCGGCCGGAACGATCGGCACCACGGTCCCGGGAACCGCAAAACCCCTGCCCTGCTCCTCACACCAGAGTTGGGCACCAGTAGCGGAGCCCAGCCCGAAAGCACTGCCACCCGTCAGCACGATGGCGTCCACCGTGGAGACCAACGTCGTCGGATCAAGAGCGTCAGTTTCGTGCGTACCCGGGCCTCCCCCGCGTACGTCCACCGATCCCACGGTTCCTACAGGCGGAAGGACGACCGTCACGCCGCTGAGCCACCCGCCGTCGTTCTTCTGAACGTGGCCAATACGGATGCCTGGCACATCGGTGATCGCATTCATGGCACCATTGTCCACCTCGCGGCAACGCACTTGCGTCGCGGGGGGGCTGGGACCCGGCAGCGCTGCGTTACGGGATCGGGACGGGCACGACGCCGAGCGGCGCCAACTGCTCGGCGCCTCCGTCCGGGGCGGACAGGACCCAGATGCCCTTTTCGTGCACGGCCACCGAGTGTTCCCACTGGCAGGAGCGCTTGCCGTCGGTGGTGACAACGGTCCAGTCATCGTCCAACGTGGCGGTCTCGATGCCACCGCGAACCAGCATGGGTTCGATCGCGAGGCACAGCCCAGGGCGGATCTTCGGGCCTCGGTGAGTGGTGCGGTAATTCAGGACGTCCGGGGCCATGTGCATTTCCGAACCGATGCCGTGGCCCACGTAGTCCTCCAGGATGCCCAGGGGCTTACCGGGAACGGAAGAAACGTAGTCATCAACGGCGTTTCCGATATCGCCCACGAACTTTCCCTTGGCCAGCGCAGCGATCCCTCGCCACATGGCGGCCTCGGTGACATCCGAGAGCCGCTGGTCCTCGGGGTCTGCCGTGCCAACGATGACGGTGCGGGCGGAGTCCGAGTGCCATCCGTCAACGATGCAGCCGCCGTCGATGGAAATAATGTCGCCATCGTTGAGGACACGGTTCCCGGGGATGCCGTGGACGACTTCCTCATTGACTGACGTGCAGATGGTGGCGGGGAAGCCGTGATAGCCAAGGAAGTTGGACTTAGCGCCGGCGTCATTCAGGACGGCAGCAAATACTTCGTCGAGGTCTTTAGTGGTGACGCCTGCCTTGGCCGCCGCAACGGCCGCGTCAAGGGCACGGCTGAGGACCAAACCGGCCTCGTGCATCTTTCGCATTTGCTCGTTGGTTTTGTACTCGATGCGGGGCTGACCGAACGCCATGTTCTCCTCTGGATGTTTGCTGTAGGGGCCGATCAGGCCCCATGCTCCAACCATTTTCCCGCATCGGAGAGCGTGGTCGAAATTGGTTCGATTCCCAGCTCTTCGCGGAGGCGGTCCAGACGGTAAGTTCTGTCCCGCCCGAGCTGGCTGACGGCATAGCGCGTGAGGCGTGGTCCCCGACCGGAAACGAGGGCAGCGGCCTCGGAAATACCGGCAAGAGCCATGGCAGCGGGCTCGGGGATGTACCTGATACCCACCCCGGCATGGCCAGTGACAGCAAGCACCCGCCTTAGCACGGTGCCGAGCTCCACAGGCTTCGCGTCGGCCACGTTGAAAGCCCCATTGTTCCCCGACTGCGCAGCTGCCAGCGCTGCCTTTGTCAGGTTATCCACATGCGTGAGCTGATGACGAATACCGGCATGGCCCACGGTGACAAGCCGTCCGTGGCGGATATTGCTGATCAGGCGCGGCAGCAGCGTCCGGTCCCCCGGTCCGTAAACTCCGTGTGGCCGAAGAACCACGGCATTGCGATGCCGTCGGGCCTCCATGTCGGCGAGCGCCTTGCTCCTTGCGTAGGCGTTGAGGTGGCGCATAGCCACGTCTTCTTCGCCGCGGTTGGTACAGGCCTCCCACCACGGGTAGACGCTTGAACTGGAAATGTGCACCAGTCGTGTTGTTGGGTAGGCCTCAGCCACGGCACGGGTACCCAGTACGTTCGTGTGGTGGAACATGTGGGCAGCGCCCCAGTCCGCCACATGGGCGGCGGCGTGGATCACCGCGTCCACGGCGGGTAATCGGCCAGGCGGCACACCGGTTAGGTCCCAATACGTCAGCCCAGGGCCTTGCCGCCGTGCGAAACGAACAACTTCCCAGCCTTGTGCCTCGGCGGCAGTAGCGACTGCTCCCCCAATGAAGCCCGTGGCCCCGGTAACCGCGATTTTCACTGCGCCCCGGCTTTGTCAGCGGACTTGCGGGCAAATTCGCGCCGAAGTGCTTCCCGGTCCGGCTTTTTGTGGCGTCCGCTGTGGGGGATGGCATCCAGGATTTCGATGTGATCGGGGAGTGCGGATTCGTCAATCATCTCCGGGAGGACCTTGGTTAGCTTTGCCTTCAGCTGCGCCTCTGATTTCCCGTGTGCAGGCACGACCGCCAGCCACACAGCTTCATCACCGATCCCGTCCGGAACCCCCACCATGACGGCCTGCTGAACTCCCGGCACGGAAGTGATCAGCGGTTCATACAGTGCAGGGTAGATGTTGGTCTTGCCACGGATGATCATGTCCTTCTTGCGCCCGATCATCACCAAGCGCGCGGGACCCGTTCCGGGGCCTCCCGCGCCGTGGTCCAGCCGCACCAGGTCTCCGGTGGCGTGCTCAAACATGGCTTCCTCGCCCAGATATCCGTGACACATGTTCGGTCCCCGGGCGTACAGTTCGTGGTCTTCCCCCACCCGTATGCTGACGGCGGGCAGGGGCTCTCCGAGGAAATCACCTTCGCCGCTGCCGTCCGGCGACGTGAATTGGGCCTCGGCGCCGGATGCGAAGGCCAGCTTCTCCCTACCATCAGCGACGGCGATTGGCAGCAGCTCTGTCATGCCGTAAATGAGTTTGAACTCGACGCCGGGAAGCAGCGCCGTTGCCCGTTTCAGGAAGGGAGCCAGCACCGGCGCGGCTCCAAGCATGACTGTCCGCAGTGTTCCGGGGAGCCTGACGCTGCCGTCCTCGACCGCATCCAGGATGGGCGCCAACTGGGAGGGCACAAGGAAAAGGTGCGTCGCGCCGTCGTACGAGTTCTCTTTGCCAGCCACCGGCCCAAGCTCGCGTGCCAAGCGAAGAGGATCAATGTGCGCGGAGAAGCCATAGCCGGGCATGGTCCAGTGCGCGCCGGCGATGAGTGCCGGCAAGCCCATCATCAGCTGCTCGGAGTGGATGCGATCGCCCTCGCCAAAGGTACAGCGCTGGTTGAGCTGCTCGAATCCTGCCCCAAGCGAACCCCGTGTATGTACTACGCCCTTGGGCGCACCGGTGGTCCCTGACGTAAAAATGATCACGGCTTCCTGCCCGGAGGAAGCCCCTGCAGAAGGCGGAACACTATCCCTATGAAGCGCCGGACTGGCGAGTCGCTTCACCGGCGTCGCGCCTCGGGGAACGCCAGGGAGCCATGGGCCGGAATAGTAGTGCCGGACGTCCATGGCTCCGTAATCCGGCAGCAGCAAACCCCTCCGCCGGGCCAGCGGCCGCAGTGGGCTCCTGGTACTCAGCGCGTACAGAAGGGACTCAGCGGCAGCCCACTGCGGGGCAGCCAGCCTGGCCCGATCATGGAAAAGCGACGGCCCGATTCCTGGATCGATGAACACCACAGAACCACCGGCCCGGACGGCCCCCAGGGCCAGGATGAACGCTGCTGGGCTGGGGCGGACTGAGAACAGCATCCGTTCACCGGCACCGAAGCCATCATCCTGGAGATGCCGGGCAGTAGCATCTATACCTTTGACCAGTTCCCGGTATGTGATGGACCGTCCCGGTCGCAACCGGCCTGGACGCCGTAGTCGCCCTGGAGCATGGTTCCAAGGCGAAAATCTGCCGGGCGCCGTGATCGCTGGGCTGTTTGGCACGCGCCCAGCTGCGGCATAGACGGCCTCGATGAGATCGGTGCCGGACACACTATCTTCCAACAATGCGTCATCAGGCATTGACCAGCTCCAACTTCCTGTACCCGGGAATGAGCACACCCTTGCTCACTTGCCGGGACGAGACGACCCACGGATGTCGGGCATGCCTGTCCAAGAGCAACGACAACGTCGCATTGATCTCGGCCATGGCCAACGGCATGCCGATGCAAAAGTGCGGACCCGCACCGAACCAAAGCTGACGCGCATGCGGCGGGGTGGGAATCCCAGGCTCGAATCCGCCGAGGCTTTTAGACGCGTGAACTGTCGATAGCAAAAGACGGTCACCGGCACGGACAGCGACTCCGCCAAGGGTGCAAGGAGAAACAGCATCCCTCAGCATCATCGGGGACGGCACGGTGAACCGTAATGCCTCGTTCACGGCCGAAGCAACACCGGACCGATCCTCAACGAGGCCCGCAATGCGTCCGCTGTCAGCGAGCAGGGCAATCAGCCGTGGAACAAAGGACACCAACGTCTCTGTTCCCACCATCACGAACGCGCTGATGATGCCCATGGCTTCTTCCTCGGTCATGCCGAGTGCGCGCAGCCGACCAGGAAACGTTTGGGGGTCGCTCTTCCGGTACGCTTCCCGCGCCGGTCCTGCCAAAACCCCGACGGCGGATCTTCCCTTCGCGACTTGCCTCACCGTCAGCGTGGGGCGCCCCAGACGGACGAGTGAAGAGATGGAAGACCCTAAATTGAAGAGTTCCCTGTTGGGCAACCGGCCAGGTGCATCATCCGGCACGCCCAGCAGCCTGGAGATGACTCCCCCAGCAAGCTCCTTCACGCAGTCCACCAGATCCACGTGGCCACCTGCGTCCAATCCGTGGTGTAAGCGGTCATGAAGCGAAGCAGCAGCCGGCTCGACAATCGCCGCCACCGAGCCTGGAGTGAAAAGGTCGGCGAGCTTGCGCCGCAGCTCCCTGTGCTCCGTGCCGTCCATGTTCACCAACGCCTTTGGCCCCACTACGGGAGTCCAGAGCGCACCCGAACCCGACGGTCCGTTTTTGATGAAACGCTGGCTATCCATGAGAACGTCACGCACCAAGGCGGCTTCGCTGACGAGGATCCCCAGGCCGGGCAAACGCATCACCGGCCGCATGCTGCCCAGCCCCCGGATCGCCGGGTACAGCAGTGGATGCGCCCCCAGCTGAACACGCTGTTCCCAGCGTTCGGCCTTGCTCATGACGCCGCTGGGCATCCTGCCGTTGGGAATCCCTCCGTTGGATGTCACGGCGTCACCGGATGTCCACGTGCTCTGGGCGGTACCGGTGGTCCGCATACCAAGCCAAGGTGTTCTTCAAGCCCCAGGCTTTGACCCGCCGTGAGGAGCCGTACACCACAACATCCGGGCGCAACGCGTAATTGCGGGTCAGCTTTCGCACGCGGTTGGACAGTGCGCGGTCTTCATGGAGGTCTTCTATGCTGGTCCGCGGGAATCCACCGGAACGGTGATACATGTCTGCCGTGATCGCCATATTGCACCCTGGAAGCATCTGATAAGGGCCCAAGTACCCGTCACCCTTATTGCCGGGGCGGATCCGGCCGAAGAAAGATGCGATCTCGACTGCGAGCAGCATCATCCTCCGCTCCCCGGAACTGATCCCTTCGTCCTCGCGGGGCACAAGCTGGCCGGCGATGAGTTCCAAACCGTCGTCGAACGCCTGAACAATTTTGGCGGTCCAATCCGGCGCAGCGAGGCAATCGGCATCCGTCCGGGCGAGCCGCGTTGCGCCGTGCTCCACACCGAAGCGCATGCCCGTGTCTGCGGCCGCGCCCGTCCCCTTCTCGGCTTCATGCACAAGCCTGATATCCATGTGGGGATGAGCCGCGGCGAACTCCGCCACGATCAAACAGCTGGCGTCCGTCGATCCATTGTCGACCACCACCACCGTGAAGTCCTGATGCTCTTGGGCCGCAAAACAGTCCAGCGTCTGCCGGACCAGCTTCTCTTCGTTCAGCATGGGCACAGCGATGGACAGCGGCCGGGTAGGGGCTGTGCTTCCCAGATGGCGTTCCAGCGTCACAGCCGCACCACCGCCATGCCCAGGCTGACGCCGCCGGCGAGTCCCACCAAGGCCACGAGATCTCCTGGGCCGCAGCGGCCACTGTCCACGGCAAGTTTTAGTTGCAGGGGCAAGCTAACGGAGGCCAAATTTCCGAAGTCCTCTACAGATGGAACCAGAAGCTCCCTCGGAACACCGGCCCGGTCCGCAAAGATTTCCCGGTACGGTGCACTCACCTGGTGCACACAAACCACGGCGAAGTCCGTCCACTGCAGTTCCAGACGGTCCAATGTTTCGTCCAGGACGCCGCAGCCCAGATCCAGAAACGCGTCCTTGAGCTTCTCCCCGTCCATGGTGAAATAGGTCGCTTCCGGATCGCGCGGATACGCGGATCCGCCTGCAGCCAGGGTGCCGACCGACCAGTGGCTGCTGCGGGCAGTGAAGCCCATGCCAAGAATGCCTCCCGGACCGACCTCCAGTCGGTTCGTCTCCAGTGGCGCTGAATCCGCAGGTTCGAGCAACACTGCCGCGCCGCCGTCGCTCATGGTGTAGCCGGGAAAGCTTGACGCGAAAGTGTCAAAGTCCGGAACCCTCCAACGGATCGCCCGCGACGGCGACTCCCCAGTGACCACCAGGACCCTGGCATACCGGCCCGTGGCAATCAGGGCATCGCCTACTTCCAAGCCGTTCAGGAAACTGTTGCACGCATTCTTCACGTCCATCGCAGGGCAGCCGAGTCCGAGTTTGGCGGCGGCCATGTGGCCCGTGGCCGGTTCCACCATGTCCTGGCTGGCGGACGCGAAGATGAGCAGGTCTATGTCCGTAGCTTGAAGCCCGCATTCAGCAAGGAGCTTTGCCGCTGCATTGGCCGCAAGGTCCGATGCTTGCTCGGAGTCGGCCATGACGCTCCGGGAACGGATGCCGGTAACACGGGAGATCAAGCCCTTGGGCACCCTGAACCCCGGACTCGACTCACCAATACGGCGTTCGACGGCGGAAGTGTCCAGGCGCGCAGGTGGAAGGTAAACCTCCAAACCTGCAATCCTGCTGTGTCCGGAATGAGCTGTCTGCATGCGGTTCCCCCAAAAACTGCCGCGAAACGAAAAGGGTGTGTCCCGCACCAATGGTACGGGACACACCCTTTTGCTCCAGCGCCGATGATCCGGCTATGTGGAAAAGCCCTATTAGACGGCCTTGGCCGACTCGATGGCGGTGAGGACGCGGTCGGTGACTTCATCGATGCCGCCGATTCCGTCCACCTGCGTCAGGATGCCACGCTCGGCATACTTGGCGACAACGGCCTCAGTCTGCTCGTGGTAAAGGTCCAGCCGGTGACGGATGACGGCCTCATTGTCGTCAGAGCGCCCGGTTTCCTTCGCACGGCCCAGGAGGCGGGACACCAGTTCTTCGTCGTCGGCAGTCAGCTGGAGCACGACGTCGAGCTCCTGCTCGCCTTCAGCGAGGATCTGGTCGAGGTAGTCAACCTGCGCGGTGGTGCGCGGGTAACCATCCAGAAGGAAGCCATTCTCGACGTCGCTCTGGCTCAGGCGGTCGCGAACCATGTTGTTCGTGACGCTGTCCGGAACGAAGTCCCCTGCGTCCATGTATTTCTTGGCTTCGATGCCCAAAGGGGTTTCGCCCTTTACGTTGGCACGGAAGATGTCGCCGGTGGAGATGGCGACTACGCCGAGGCGCTCGGAAATCCGCTCAGCCTGCGTACCCTTACCCGAACCGGGAGGTCCAATGATCAGCATTCTCGTCATCGCAAAAGCCCTTCGTAGTGACGTTGTTGTAGCTGCGCATCAATCTGCTTGACGGTTTCCAGACCGACACCCACCATGATCAGGATTGACGTGCCACCGAACGGGAAGTTCTGGTTGGCGTTGATCAGGACGAGTGCAACCAGCGGAATCAACGCCACGAAGCCCAGGTAGAAGGCTCCAGGCAAGGTGATCCTGGAAAGCACGTACTGCAGGTAGTCCGCGGTCGGTTTACCCGCCCGGATGCCCGGAATGAACCCGCCGTACTTCTTCATGTTGTCCGACACTTCTTCAGGGTTGAAGGTGATGGCCACGTAGAAGTAGGTGAAGAACACGATCATGGCGAAGTAGAGCGCCATGTAGATGGGGTGGTCGCCACGGGTGAGGTTGTTGTTGATCCACTCAACCCACGGCGCCAGCTGCTCCCCTGCCTTCGGCTGGTTGAACTGCGCAATCAGGCCCGGCAGGTACAGCATGGAGGAAGCGAAGATGACGGGCACGACGCCGGCCATGTTCACCTTGATGGGGATGTAGGTGCTTGTGCCACCCACGGTGCGGCGTCCGATCATGCGCTTGGCGTACTGGACGGGAACCCGGCGCTGGGACTGCTCCACGAAGACCACCAGGGCCACCGTGAGCAAGCCGATTGCCAGGACGATGAAGAACGTTCCCGGTCCCTTCGTCTCCCAAATGGAACCAAGCGAACGCGGGAAGCCCGCAGCAATGGAGGTGAAGATGAGCAGCGACATTCCGTTGCCCACACCCTTCTCCGTAACGAGCTCGCCCATCCACATGATGAGGCCCGTACCGGCCGTCAGCGTGATGATGATGAGCAGTGTCGTAATGATGCTGTCATCAGGAATGATCGGGAGGTTACAGCCCGGAAGAAGCTGGCCGGACCGCGCCAAGGACACCAGTGTGGTGGCGTTCAAGAGTCCGAGCGCGATGGTGAGGTACCGGGTGTACTGGGTCAACTTCGACTGGCCCGAGGAGCCCTCTTCGTAGAGCTGCTGGAACCGGGGAATGACCACCCGGAGCAGCTGAACGATGATGCTCGACGTGATGTAGGGCATGATGCCCAGTGCAAAGATCGAGACCTGCAGCAACGCGCCGCCGCTGAACAAGTTAACCAGCTGGTAAATGCCCTGCGAGGTGTCACCGTTGTTCAAGCATTGCTGGACATTCTGGTAGTTCACACCAGGCGAGGGGATGAAAGCTCCCAAGCGGAAGATTGTGATGATTCCCAGCGTGAACAACAACTTGCGTCGCAAATCAGGCGTCCGAAACGCCCGGCCGAATGCGCTTAGCAAGCGTCCTCCTGAGTAGAAAGTACAAGGATGTGGATGGGCTCAATGAAACCCAACAACCGAGTCTAGCTGCTTGTGACGCCGTCGTAATAATCGAGAGTCCACTTTCACGCAAAAAATCCCGGCATACGGGGCCGAAGCCCCGCATACCGGGATCTTTTTTACAACGGGGATCAGCCCCACTGGCTCTTAGAGAGCAGTGGTGCTTCCACCTGCTGCAGCAATCTTTTCAGCAGCGCTGGAAGAGAAAGCGTGGGCGGTGACGTCAACCTTGACGGTGATGTCGCCAGTGCCCAGGACCTTGACGGGCTGGTTCTTGCGAACGGCACCCTTCTCAACCAAAGACTCAACGGTGACAGCGCCACCTTCCGGGAACAGCTCGTTGAGCTTGTCCAGGTTCACAACCTGGAACTCAACCCGGAACGGGTTCTTGAAGCCGCGCAGCTTCGGCAGGCGCATGTGCAGCGGCAGCTGGCCGCCGGCAAAGCCAGCCTTTACCTGGTAGCGGGCCTTCGTACCCTTGGTACCGCGACCAGCGGTCTTACCCTTGGAGCCTTCACCACGACCAACACGTGTCTTGGTGGTCTTGGCACCCGGGGCGGGACGCAGGTGGTGGACCTTCAGAGCGTTCTGCTTCTCGGCAGCCTCTGCAGCGGTCTTGTTCTCGGCCATTACTTCGCCTCCTCTACATTCACGAGGTGCGGAACCGTGTTGAGCATTCCAACGGTCACGGCGTCGGCGTCACGGACAACGGTGTGTCCGATGCGCTTCAGGCCGAGGGACCGGAGGGTAGCCTTCTGGTTCTGCTTGGCGCCGATGACGCCCTTGATCTGGGTGATCTCCAACTTGGCGTCGGAGGGAGTCAGGTTCTTAGCCATGACTAAACACCTGCCTTCTGGTTCTGGAGCGCGCGCACCAGAGCAGCCGGAGCAACCTCGTCCAGCGGCAGGCCACGGCGGGCAGCCACGGAAGCGGGCTCTTCGAGCTGCTTCAGAGCGGCAACGGTCGCGTGAACGATGTTGATCGCGTTGGAGGAACCGAGCGACTTGGAAAGGATGTCGTGGATACCCACGCACTCCAGTACCGCGCGGACCGGACCACCGGCGATAACACCGGTACCGGCGGAAGCCGGACGCAGCAGGACAACGCCTGCAGCAGCCTCACCCTGCACACGGTGCGGGATGGTGTTGCCAACGCGGGGAACGCGGAAGAAGGACTTCTTGGCCTCTTCAACGCCCTTTGCGATAGCAGCGGGAACTTCCTTGGCCTTGCCGTAGCCAACGCCAACCATGCCGTTGCCGTCACCGACGACGACGAGTGCGGTGAAGCTGAAGCGACGACCACCCTTGACGACCTTGGCAACGCGGTTGATGGTTACAACGCGCTCTACGAACTGGCTCTTCTCGGCTTCGCGACCGCCGTCGCGGCCACCACGGCCACCACGGTCGCCGCGGCCCTGGCCACGCTCGCCGCGCTCGCCACGACGTCCGCCGCGGCGGTCATCGGTAGCGGGTGCGGTCTCAGTTGCTTCAGCAGCTACAGCTTCAGTCACCTGAATGTCCTTTTCGTTATTTTCAACGGTCACAGTGCCAGCCCACCTTCGCGAGCACCGTCAGCGACGGCGGCGATGCGGCCGTGGTACTTGTTACCGCCACGGTCGAAGACAACAGCTTCGACGCCTGCAGCCTTGGCACGCTCGGCAACGAGCTCGCCGACGCGCTTGGCCTTGGCAGTCTTGTCTCCGTCGAGTGCGCGAAGGTCAGCTTCCAGGGTGGAAGCGTAAGCCACGGTTACACCCTTGCTGTCATCGACAACCTGGACGAAGATGTGACGGGCCGAACGGTTGACGACCAGACGAGGACGTACAGCCGTACCGGTGATGCGCTTGCGGATACGAAGCTGGCGACGGCTGCGTGCAGCAGACTTGCTCTTGTTCGTACGCTTCTTGTTAATTGCGATGGCCATGGTTTACTTACCAGCCTTTCCGACCTTGCGGCGGATGACTTCGCCGGCGTAACGGACACCCTTGCCCTTGTAGGGGTCGGGCTTGCGCAGCTTGCGAATGTTGGCAGCAACCTCGCCGACCTGCTGCTTGTTGATACCCGCAACAGAGAGCTTGGTCGGACCCTCTACTACGAAGGTGATGCCTTCGGGTGCCGAGACGTTAACCGGGTGGCTGAAGCCAAGAGCGAACTCCAGGTCAGAACCCTTTGCCTGAACGCGGTAACCAGTACCAACGATTTCAAGCTTCTTCTCGTAGCCCTCGGTAACGCCCTGGATCATGTTGGCGATCAGGGTGCGGGTCAGGCCGTGCAGCGAACGCGAGTTGCGCTCGTCGTTCGGGCGGGTGACCGTGAGAGTGTTCTCTTCCAGGGAAACCTCGATCGGGCTGGCTACAGTGTGGCTCAGCTCTCCCTTGGAACCCTTGACGCTGATGACGGAGCCATCGAGCTTGACCTCAACTCCGGCAGGAACGGTGATGGGGAGACGTCCAATACGTGACATTATTCTCTTCCTTTCCCGTTACCAGACGTACGCGAGGACTTCGCCGCCCACGCCCTTCTTGCCGGCCTGCTTGTCAGTCAGGAGGCCGGAAGAGGTGGACAGGATAGCGATACCCAGGCCACCCAGCACGTGCGGCAGGTTGGTGGACTTCGCGTAAACGCGGAGGCCCGGCTTGGAGATGCGGCGGACGCCAGCGATGGAACGCTCGCGGTTCGGACCGAACTTCAGGTCGATGGTCAGCTTCTTGCCAACCTCGGCGTCTTCTTCCTTCCAGCCGGCAATGTAGCCTTCTGCCTTCAGGATGTCAGCAACGCGTGCCTTCAGCTTGCTGTACGGCATGGTCACGGTGTCGTGGTATGCCGAGTTTGCATTGCGCAGACGCGTGAGCATGTCTGCGACAGGATCTGTCATAGTCATTTGGGCTATAGCCCTTCCTCATAACGGTTTCCGCTGCGCCTGCTCTTGCGAGCCTGCGCTGCCGGACCTGTTACGTAGTTAGTTTTCGGTCTTGAACGGGAAACCAAGCGCCTTGAGCAGCGCGCGGCCTTCGTCGTCGGTCTTGGCGGTGGTGACGACCGTGATGTCCATACCGCGAACGCGGTCGATGGAGTCCTGGTCGATTTCGTGGAACATAACCTGCTCGGTCAGACCGAAGGTGTAGTTGCCGTTGCCATCGAACTGCTTGCCGTTGAGGCCGCGGAAGTCACGGATACGCGGCAGAGCCAGCGAAACCAGACGGTCCACGAATTCCCACATGCGGTCTCCACGCAGGGTTGCGTGTGCACCGATCGGCATGCCTTCGCGCAGCTTGAACTGTGCGATCGACTTGCGGGCCTTGGTTACCTGCGGCTTCTGGCCGGTGATCAGGGTGAGGTCGCGGACAGCGCCGTCGATCAGCTTGGAGTCCTTGGCGGCATCTCCAACACCCATGTTCACAACAACCTTCACCAGGCGGGGAACCTGGTTCACGTTCGCATAGCTGAACTCGTCCTGCAGGGACTTCTTGATGGTCTCTGCATACTTCGTCTTCAGACGCGGAACGATCTTTACTGGAGTCTCGAGAGTCTCAGTCATTAGATGTCCTTCCCGGTGGCCTTGGACACGCGGATACGGACGGTCTTGGTAGCGCCATCCTTCTCAACGGTGTCGAGACGGAAACCAACACGGGTCGGCTTCTTGGTCGACGGGTCAACCAGAGCAACGTTGGAAACGTGGATCGGAGCCTCAACGACCTCGATGCCACCGGTCTTGGTGCCGCGCTGCGACTGACCGACCTTGGTGTGCTTGGTGACGCGGTTGATTCCCTCTACCAGCACGCGGTTGGTGTCCGGGAATACGCGCAGGACCTTGCCCTGCTTGCCGCGGTCGCCGCCACGTTCCTGCTTGGCGCCGGTGATGACCTGAACGAGGTCACCCTTTTTGATCTTAGCCATGGACTAAAGCACCTCCGGGGCCAGCGAAACGATCTTCATGAACTTCTTGTCGCGAAGTTCACGACCAACCGGGCCGAAGATACGGGTACCGCGGGGGTCACCGTCGTTCTTCAGGATCACAGCTGCGTTTTCGTCAAACTTGATGTAGGAACCATCCGCACGGCGGCGTTCCTTCTTGGTACGAACGATGACAGCCTTGACGACGTCACCCTTCTTTACGTTGCCGCCAGGGATAGCGTCCTTGACGGTAGCGACGATGACGTCGCCAATGCCTGCGTAGCGACGACCGGATCCACCGAGAACGCGAATGGTAAGGATTTCCTTAGCACCCGTGTTGTCGGCGACCTTGAGTCGCGACTCCTGCTGAATCAATTTTTACTCCTTGCGTCGCGCCGGTTCTCAGACCGAAATCATGCATACGGAATGAGCCTTGCGGAACGGTTGATCGGGGTGTCTCTTGACCTGCCTGGATTTTGCCAGAACAGGCCTAAACGCCCGTGCCACGAGCATCAGCTTCCCTTGCAGAAAACTCTGCGCGGGGCAGTATGCAGCGGCACGATTGTTTACGAGGTAGTCGATGACGCACAAATGGCGCCATACAAACTCAATATCCTAGCATGTTTCGCTGGTCTTTCCGAAACGTGCTGGGAACGCGGAAGGGCCCGCGTTCCTTGCAGAACGCGGACCCTTCCACTGAATCCCAACCGGGCAAGCCCGGCGTCGGATTTACTTGGCCTTTTCGAGGATCTCCACCAGGCGCCACCGCTTGGTAGCGGACAGCGGGCGGGTCTCAGAGATGAGAACGAGGTCGCCGATGCCGGCGGTGTTCTCTTCGTCGTGAGCCTTGACCTTCGAAGTGCGGCGAATAACCTTGCCGTACAGAGCGTGCTTCACGCGGTCTTCAACCTGAACAACGATGGTCTTTTCCATCTTGTCAGAGACAACGTAGCCGCGACGCGTCTTACGGTAACCGCGCTGTTCAGCGCTGGCTGCTGCTTCCGTCACAGTTTCCTTCTCGCTCACTTGGCGTCCTCTCCAGCTTCAGCTTCGGCTGTTTCAGCCTTGGCAGCCTTCTTGGACTTCTTTTCTTCCTTGGCTTCCACAACCGGTGCGGCAACCTCGGCACGAATGCCCAGCTCGCGCTCACGCAGAACGGTGTAGATGCGTGCGATGTCCTTCTTTACCGCACGCAGGCGACCGTGGTTCTCCAGCTGACCGGTGGCGGACTGGAAACGCAGGTTGAACAGCTCTTCCTTGGACTTGCGGAGTTCTTCAACGAGACGCTCGTTGTCGAAACCGTCCAGCTGTGCGGGTGCGAGATCCTTCGACCCTACTGCCATTTCTATTCACCACCTTCGCGACGCACAATGCGTGCCTTCAACGGGAGCTTGTGGATTGCCAGGCGCAGGGCCTCGCGAGCTACCTCTTCATTGACACCGGAGAGTTCGAAGAGAACCCGGCCCGGCTTGACGTTTGCGACCCACCATTCCGGAGAACCCTTACCGGAACCCATACGGGTTTCAGCAGGCTTCTTCGTCAGCGGACGGTCCGGGTAGATGTTGATCCAGACCTTACCGCCACGCTTGATGTGGCGGGTCATCGCGATACGGGCGGACTCGATCTGACGGTTCGTCACGTATGCCGGGCTCAGTGCCTGGATACCGTACTCACCGAAGCTGACCTTGGTGCCACCCGTTGCAGCGCCGGAACGACCCGGGTGGTGCTGCTTACGGTGCTTGACTCGACGTGGGATAAGCATTTAAGCCTCTCCTCCTTCTGCTGCCGGAGCAGCAGCTTCAGCGGCCGGAGCCTCTGCAGCAACCGGTGCTGCGTCAGCGGCCGGGCGGTCGTTACGACGACGGCGGTCGCCACCCGGGCGGCCCGGACGGTCTCCTGCGCGGCCACGGGACGGAGCAGCAGCTGCCTGCTGAGCCAGTTCCTTGGCGGTTACGTCACCCTTGTAGATCCAAACCTTCACACCGATGCGGCCGAAGGTGGTCTTGGCTTCGTAGAAGCCGTAGTCGATGTTCGCGCGGAGGGTGTGCAGGGGCACACGGCCTTCGCGGTAGAACTCCGAGCGGGACATTTCTGCGCCACCCAGACGACCCGAGCAAGCAACACGGATACCCTTGGCACCCGCACGCTGTGCGGACTGCATGGCCTTCTTCATCGCACGGCGGAAAGCCACGCGGGAAGTCAGCTGCTCAGCGATGCCCTGGGCAACAAGCTGTGCTTCCATCTCGGGGTTCTTGACCTCGAGGATGTTCAGCTGAACCTGCTTGCCAGTGAGCTTTTCGAGCTCGCCGCGGATGCGGTCTGCCTCGGCGCCACGGCGACCGATGACGATACCCGGGCGTGCCGTGTGGATATCCACGCGGACACGGTCACGGGTGCGCTCGATCTCAACCTTGGCGATGCCGGCGCGCTCCATGCCAGTGGACATGAGCTGACGGATCTTGATGTCCTCGCGGACGAAGTCCTTGTAGCGCTGTCCGGCCTTGTTGCTGTCAGCAAACCAGTGCGAAACGTGGTCGGTGGTGATGCCGAGTCGGAACCCGTGCGGGTTTACTTTCTGTCCCACTTAGCGAGCCTCCTCTTTCTCCGGGGTTGCGACGACCACGGTGATGTGGCTGGTCCGCTTCCTAATGCGGTAGGCGCGGCCTTGGGCACGCGGCTGGAACCGCTTCATGGTCGGGCCTTCATCAACGAATGCTTCGCTGACGAACAGGTCGCTGTCGTCGAATGCAACGCCGTCACGGTCCGCGAGGACACGTGCGTTGGCCATTGCCGACTGAAGTACCTTGAATACCGGCTCCGAAGCTGCCTGGGGGGCAAACTTCAGAATTGCCAGAGCCTCATTCGCTTGCTTACCACGAACAAGGTTGACGACGCGCCGGGCCTTCATAGGCGTTACGCGGATGTGACGCGCAATAGCCTTGGCTTCCATTGCTTTCCTTCTCTCGTCTAAGACGTAAAGTCAGGCGCCTAGCGGCGCTTGCCCTTACGGTCGTCCTTAACATGGCCGCGGAATGTCCGCGTGGGAGCGAATTCGCCGAGCTTGTGCCCGACCATCGACTCAGTGACAAACACCGGAATGTGCTTGCGTCCGTCGTGTACGGCGATCGTGTGCCCAAGCATGTCGGGGATGATCATCGAACGGCGGGACCAGGTCTTGATGACGTTCTTGGTGCCCTTATCGTTTTCCCGTGCGACCTTCACAAAGAGGTGCTGGTCAACGAAAGGACCTTTTTTCAGGCTGCGTGGCATGTGTCCAGGCTCCTATCGCTTGTTCTTGCCAGTACGGCGGCGACGAACAATAAGCTTGTCGCTCTCTTTGTTCGGACGGCGGGTACGGCCCTCGGGCTTGCCGTTCGGGTTAACCGGGTGACGTCCACCGGAAGTCTTACCTTCACCACCACCGTGCGGGTGGTCAACCGGGTTCATGGCTACACCACGGACGGTCGGGCGAACGCCCTTCCAGCGCATACGGCCGGCCTTGCCCCAGTTGATGTTCGACTGCTCGGCGTTGCCGACCTCGCCGACGGTTGCGCGGCAGCGCACGTCAACGTTGCGGATTTCGCCGGAGGGCAGACGCAGCTGGGCGAAGCGGCCTTCCTTGGCAACGAGCTGTACCGAAGCACCAGCGGAACGTGCCATCTTGGCGCCGCCACCCGGACGCAGTTCAACTGCGTGGATAACGGTACCAACCGGGATGTTGCGCAGCGGCAGGTTGTTGCCCGGCTTGATGTCAGCGTCAGGACCAGCCTCGACGAAGTCACCCTGGGACAGCTTGTTAGGAGCGATGATGTAACGCTTGGTGCCATCAACGTAGTGCAGGAGTGCGATTCGAGCCGTGCGGTTCGGGTCGTACTCGATTTCGGCAACGCGGGCGTTGATGCCGTCCTTGTCGTGACGACGGAAGTCGATCAGACGGTACTGGCGCTTGTGCCCACCACCCTTGTGACGGGTGGTGATCTTACCGGAGTTGTTACGGCCGCCAGTCTTGTGCAGCGGACGCAGCAACGACTTTTCCGGAGTCGATCGCGTGATTTCAGCAAAGTCGGCTACGCTCGAGCCACGACGGCCCGGGGTAGTCGGCTTGTATTTACGGATTCCCATAATTTATTTCCTCGTTAAAAGTGGTCTCCGCTACGCGAGCGGACCGCCGAAGATGTCGATTGTGCCTTCTTTGAGGGTGACAATTGCACGCTTGGTGCTCTTGCGCTGTCCCCAGCCGAATTTGGTGCGCTTGCGCTTACCGGCACGGTTGATGGTGTTGATCGAGTCAACTTTGACCGAGAAGATCTTCTCTACGGCCAATTTGATCTCGGTCTTGTTCGAGCGAGGGTCCACCAGGAAGGTGTACTTGCCTTCGTCGATCAGACCGTAGCTCTTTTCCGATACGACGGGTGCAAGCACGACGTCGCGCGGGTCCTTGATGGTGGTTACGCTCACTTGGAGGCCTCCTCGTTCTTAGCCTTGTCAGCGACGAACGCCTCGAAAGCAGCCTTGGTGAAGACCACGTCGTCGGAAACGAGAACGTCGTAGGTGTTCAGCTGGTCTGCGTACAGAACGTGAACATCTGCGAGGTTGCGCACGGAGAGTGCAGCGACGTCGTTGGCGCGCTCGATAACAACGAGCAGGTTCTTGCGCTCGGAGACTGCACGCAGCGAAGCCAGTGCTTCCTTGGCGGACGGCTTGGTGCCGGCTACCAGTTCAGCGATGACGTGGATGCGACCGTTGCGGGCGCGGTCAGACAGGGCGCCGCGGAGAGCAGCAGCCTTCATCTTCTTGGGGGTGCGCTGGCTGTAGTCACGAGGGGTCGGACCGTGGACAACGCCACCGCCGGTCATGTGAGGAGCACGGATGGAACCCTGACGGGCGCGGCCGGTGCCCTTCTGCTTGAACGGCTTGCGACCTGCACCGGAAACCTCGGCGCGGGTCTTCGTCTTGTGGGTACCCTGGCGGGCAGCAGCGAGCTGTGCGACGACGACCTGGTGCAGCAGCGGCACGTTGGTCTGGACGTCGAAGATCTCTGCAGGCAGGTCTACCTTGACAGTGCTAGTCATCTAACTAGGCTCCCTTCACGGCGGTGCGTACGAGTACGACCTGGCCGCGGGCACCGGGGACGGCACCCTTGATAAGGAGCAGCGACTTCTCAACGTCAACAGCGTGAACCGTGAGGTTCAGCGTCGTGTGACGCTCGGCGCCCATGCGGCCGGCCATTTTCAGGCCCTTGAAGACGCGGCTCGGGGTGGATGCGCCACCGATGGAGCCAGGCTTACGGTGGTTCTTGTGGGCACCGTGGGAAGCGCCAACGCCGTGGAAGCCGTGACGCTTCATAACACCGGCAAAGCCCTTACCCTTGGAGGTGCCGACGACGTCGATCTTCTGGCCGGCTTCGAAGATCTCAACAGAGAGCTCCTGGCCCAGCTCGTAGGATGCGGCGTCTGCGGTACGCAGTTCGACAACGTGGCGGCGAGGAGTTACGCCTGCCTTTTCAAAGTGACCAGCCAGCGGCTTGGTGACCTTGCGGGGGTCGATCTGGCCGTAGCCGATCTGGACGGCGACGTAGCCATCTACCTCTGCGTTGCGCAGCTGGGTGATGACGTTGGAGTCAGCCTGGACGACAGTTACCGGGATGAGCTTGTTGTTCTCGTCCCAGACCTGGGTCATGCCGAGCTTCGTGCCCAGCAGGCCCTTTACGTTACGGGTTGCGGTCATAGTCTCTCAGCACCTCCCTAGAGCTTGATTTCGATGTTCACGTCTGCAGGCAGGTCGAGACGCATAAGCGAGTCAACAGCCTTCGGCGTGGGGTCGATGATGTCGATCAGACGCTTGTGAGTACGCATTTCGAAGTGCTCACGGCTGTCCTTGTACTTGTGCGGAGAGCGGATAACGCAGTACACGTTCTTCTCCGTCGGAAGCGGCACCGGGCCGACTACCGTTGCGCCTGCGCGCGTGACCGTCTCAACGATCTTCCGCGCTGAAACATCAATGACCTCGTGGTCATATGACTTCAGCCGGATGCGGATTTTTTTGTCCCGCCATGTCGCCTGACTCTCTTTCAGCTAGTGCTGCTCTAGTTAGGGCTGCTCTGTTTACTTACCTGTTGGCGTGGCCGCCGAAGCGTTTGAGGTTTTACCACCACACGCCGCACAAGCTGAATCCGGATCATTCCGGGTTCCTCAACCTGCCGGCGCACCGACCCCCGCGGTCGGGCGTGTCGCGATTTTCACGCAAACTCGACCGCATTCCATGGGGTTCAGGGTTATGTTTGGGCTTCAGCCTGGACCCTGACACCCGGCATTATCCGGATCGGGACACGAAGAAGCGCTTGAACAACTCATCCAGTATGGCGGAAATAAAGGCCAAAGGCCAATCGGGGCCCGGTCGGGCATTGCCACAGCCGCCACGCGCTGTGGATGATAGTGGAATGACCGCCCAGGATACGGGTTCCGTGGAAGATCTGGCCGCGCGCCTACGTCCAGGGTTCACGCTGGGAGTGGCGGCCGCCGCCTTCCAGATTGAAGGTTCTGTAACCGCTGATGGGCGGGGACCTTCGGGCTGGGATGCATTCGCGCAGAAGCCGGGGGCAATCGTCGACGGCGACTCCCCCACCATAGCCTGCGATCACTACAACCGCGCCAACGAAGATATCACCCTGATGCAGGAACTCGGCATCGATTCGTACCGCTTCTCCCTTTCCTGGCCCAGGATCCAGCCCGGCGGCAAGGGCGGAATCAACCAGCGTGGGCTGGACTTTTACGATCGCCTGATCGACAAACTCCTTGCTGCCGGTATCTCGCCCATGGCAACCCTGTTCCATTGGGATACTCCTCTGGAACTTGAACACGCGGGCGGCTGGATGAATCGGGATACAGCGGAACGCTTTGCCGTCTATTGCAGCGCCGCAGCGGAGCGCTTTGGGGACCGCGTGGAGCACTGGGTCACCATGAACGAACCGGTTTCCGTCACGCTCCAGGGCTATGCCTTGGGCGTCCACGCACCCGGGCGCCAGTTGTTGTTCGATGCCTTGCCGGCCGCCCATCACCAACTGCTGGGTCATGGGTTGGCAGTGCGCGCCCTGCGTGAAGCCGGGGTGAAGGGGCAGATCGGCATCTCCAACATGCACTCCCCCGTCCGCCCAGCGAGCAACAGCCTCTCTGACCGCTTGATGGCCCAGTCCTTCGATCTGCTCCTCAATCGCATATATGCCGACGCTGTCCTGCTGGGTCAGTACCCCAGACCACCTTTGCCCATGAAACCCTGGTTCCGGTCATTGGGAACCATCAGGGATGGTGACCTTGAGCTGATCAGCCAGCCCCTGGACTTCTATGGACTCAATTACTACTACCCGATCAAGGTTGCTGCAGGGCGAGGACCGGCGGAGATCCCCACAGGCACCGCCGTCGAAATGACGAAAGTGCCATTCCACCTTGCCGCCTACCAGGAGTACGACACCACTGGATTCGGCTGGCCGGTGGCGCCGGAGCATTTGGCAGTACTGCTCCGCGAGATGAAGGACCGCTATGGCGACGCCCTTCCACCGGTCTATATCACCGAAGGAGGGGCCAGTTTCCCCGAGCCTTCGCACGTGGAGGGGCCTATACAGGACCATAACCGGATCAGTTACCTGGCGGAGCATCTTGGCCACGCGCTGACTGCTACAGGACCCGGCGGTATCGCCGAGGACGTCGAACTCCGCGGTTACTACGTGTGGACGCTACTGGACAATTTCGAGTGGGCGGCAGGCTACTCGCAACGCTTTGGCTTGGTCCATGTGGACTTCGACACCTTGGAGCGCACACCCAAAGACTCGTTTTACTGGTATCGGGCACTGGGGCGTGCACGCCACCGGGAACACTAACCCACGTGGGTTAACTGCCGATCTGGCTACTTGTTTTTGTTGGCGCGGTTGATGCGCTTGGCGCGCTCAATTTCATTGCGGAAGTACTTGCGACCCCACAGCACTCCGCCGCCGATCACTGCGATGATGGCAAGGAAAATCAGGAATTCCATGGTGCTCCTCTCATTGGGTTCAACGTTAGCGGATTCCATCCCGGCTGGATGCCGCTGAGGGTTCTGGTGTTGGATTGTTGCGCTCGGCTGCCGGCGGTTTTCGGTTCAGCCGCCATACTGCCAACACGATCAGGGCCAAGGCGACGAGTGCCAGCATCGCGAATGCGTAACTGCGCAGCGCCCACATGATGCTGGCTGCCACGCCCGCAGCGCCCCACCACACGAACATTCGCTCAGCCAGGAGGAGTCCGGCCACCAGGAGCACCACATGAGCCACGAGGACGTATATCTGCTGGGACGATGTTCCCACGAAACTTGTCCCCACAGCTGTCAAGGACAGCAGCCCTGCTGTGAGGGCAAGCCGCAATTGTCCGTCGGAACGTTGCCGGCCCATATAGCGCACCCCTGCCATAACCGCGCCGGCAACAACATACCATTGTGCCGCCCAGAACCATTCAGGCGAGCCGCCATCCACAAACAGCAGCGCCCGCTGGAACCCCGCGAGGGTTGCCAGGGCAGCGATTTCTCCGGCCAGCCACTTGCCGTTCGTGACCTCGATAACCACCAACACTCCGGAAACCAGGATCAGGACCGCCCCCACCAACGAGGTCTGGTCCCGTGCCAGGCCGGCGGCAGCAGCTATGACAAGCCCCGTAATCGAAGTTATCGCCAGGGCGTTGCGCCGCCAGGGTTGTGAGGCGATGAAGGGGCCGCCAAGTCTGCGGACCACATACATGGCTGCCCCGGTTCCAGCTGCGCCTAGCAACAATGGCAGGAAGGAATCCCAGGCAGTCAGCTCCCGGTCATTCAATAAACCGTCGACGGCGGTCACGGCACCAACCAGCGCGGCGGGCGCCGCAGCGGCATAGAGGGAGGGCATCCCCTCAAAGTGCGAGGCAGCGAACAGCACCAAAGCCAGAACCAGGACGGCAAAACCGCTGAGCGACAGTGACGTCGTCACAGCCAACAAGCCGCCGGTAGTGGTGAACGTGAGTGCCGAAATCAACCACAGCCACCGTTCGGCCACATCTGCGGCTGAACCCTCGCCAGTCACGACCGGCCCCGCGTTCACGGGCGGGAAAACTGCCCTTGCAACGACGGCAGCCACTGCAAGCGCCAGCAGCACCCATGGCACTTGATACTTATCCAGCAACGGCTGATACAGCCAGGTACCTGATGGGAAGCCCAAGGAGGGTCCCGCCGCGATCACTCCTGCCGTGAGTCCAGCGATCCCGAAGTACTGCGCTCCCCGGGCACCAAAAGTGCGCCACGCGATCACGGCCGCTACCGGCACGAATGCCAACTCGGCGAGGAACACCCAACGGCCACCGCCATCGTAATCTGCTGCGAGCAAGTAAGCCACTGGGAGAAGAAACTGTGCGCCTGGAATTGCCCAAACCAGTGCCTTCTGGAAGGGGTCGTCGCTGCGTCGCCTCTGGAGGAAGGACTGCACAAAGAACTGCACTGGCAACTGCAGGATGAGGATCAGCGCGACAGCGACAGATGTAGCCGCAGCCGACTCCGTGAAGTCGGCCACCACCATCGTGACCAAGGCCCCGGAGAGAATGCGCACAGCCAACAGGTATCCACCGCGGACCAGGCGCTGGCCGCTCACAGCAACCATGAAGCCGCTGTATGCCGTAAAGATGCCCAGCAGAAGTTCCAGATCCCTGACATTTCCAAGCCGGAGGGCGAGCAGCAGAACCATTGCCGCAGGAGCGAACAACCATCCCGGTTTGTGGGCTCGAAGCATCGTACTGATGGCCACGGCCGCCAGAGCCGTAATGGTGGCACCCGCACCTGGCTGCCAGCCCTCCCGGAGCCCGGGAGCCCCGTCCACGGTGAGGAACATACTGCACAGGACCATCCCGGCAAGCACCACTCCGGCGTCGATAATTGCAGGCCGCAGGGACTTCACAACATAACCCGCACGCAGCGGCAGGATTAGCTGCAGGGCAAGAATGACGATGACAATCAGGCCGACGGCAACCTCTTCACCGGCAATCTGGAAGCCGGCGTCCTTCGTTGCGTCGTAGTAGGCCGAGGCAGCCAACACGGTTCCCGCGGCGCGCGCCAACCACCAGTAGCTTTGCCTATGCAGGGAAGCACGCAACCGGAGGGCTGTGGCGCAGAAGTAGATGACAGCGGCCAGGAGAACCACGTTGGCCAGTGTCCGCGACACAGCAACCCCAGCCACGATGCCTGCCACCGTAGCGGCGGTCGGTGCCAGGAACTCCCCTGTTGTGAGACGCCACGTCAAGACGTCAGCGTCACCTGTGGGGCCGGACCTACTGCTGTCCCTACCCTGCGGGAACGTCAACCAGCCGGAGACCAAACCTGCGGCAACCACCACGCCCACAGCAACTGCCACAGTGGGCCGCCCGGGTGCGGCATCGAAAATGGGCAAAGCAAGGAGTCCTGCCATCGCCGCCCCACCGAACCCCGCTGTGGACGCGTGTCCTCCCACGGTGCGAACACCGTTGCCCTCAAGCAAGGCACTCACCAGCTGCTGCACGGCACACGCCGCCACGAAAGCGAACAAGGTGTAGGAAGACCTGTCCGGATGACCAGTGAAGACGCCCGCAGCCAAGGCCGTTACCGTTAGCGTAAGAGCGACCCGCCCAGCCAGGACGTAGACATGTCGAAGTGGCCCCGGCTTGATTCGTCCCAGTAGGAACCAATAGAGGGCCGCGACAGCGAGCAGCCCGGTCACGGGCCACGCACCCAGCAACCCAACGAACGGCGCTGCCACAACAAGTACGGCGGCGGGTGCGAACTCTGCCCCCTGGCCCAGCTTCCAGCCCAGCACCATGGCGGTCGGCATCGCGATGAACAGCGGCACAAACTCTGGCAGCTGGAAACTTCCCACGCCAAGCATGACCGTGAGCACAACCGCAGCAACAATTTGCAGCGCGAGGCACGAGACGGCGTCGTACCACCAACCTCGTGGAAGCAGGCGTTTTCCGCCGAACGCGACCCCAACCGCTTGGACCCCCAGGCAAATGATTCCAGCCAGGAGCACGTGGCTGGAATCCGCGGAGACATCCCACACAAGACCCAACACTGCCAGGGTGAAGGCGACTCGGGCGCCATAGAAATTGAGCAATCGGTGCTGGCGTGACTGCACTCGCTGGCCTGACTGCGCTTGCTGGCCTGACGGCACAAGCACCATCACGGCAAAGTACAGCCCGCACATCATCATGACCATGGGGTACTCCCCCTTGGCCAGGAAGTTGGGCGTCATGCTTACCGCGAGACCCACGAAAGGCACGACAAACGGATGCAGTACCACCAGAGGACGGATATAGAGCGGAGGGAGCCAACGGGGGCGAACCAGTGCAGCGAGCGTGAAGAGAATGGCAACGCCAATCAGCGCCGTAAAGTACCAGACCAAGGCCCCGCCAAGCACTGATACTCCGGACCACGCCGTGGAAACCACGAACGTGAGTGAGAGCACGGCCAGCACCTTGTTATCGAGGCGGAGCGCGGCGTAAACGTAGGCAGCAGTTCCCAGCAATGAAGTGACCAGCCAGGCCGTGGGGCCGTGATGGAGGGCAAAGTTGTACATGGCCAGGCCTGTAACCGGGATGAGGGCCAGCCCTGTTCCGGTAAAAGCTATGGCTGCCGGGCGAAGCCGCGGCACCCTTCGCTCGATGATGAGTCCTGAAGCATAGAACAAGATGGTGATGGCCCAAATAGCCACAAAACGAAGAACCCCAGGAAGGCTGGTTCCAACAAACAGGGCACCTGCGGCAACAAGCAACAGACTCGCGACGTACAGGGTGATGTTGATGTTTTGGCGGTCGCGCTTCTCCTTCCTCGCCGCTACAGTTTCCGGGCTCTCACGCGGGGGAAGCGTCGTCTGGAATTGCCGCTGTTGTGGCGAAGGAGCCACGTTTCGCTGGGGAACAGGCACGCGGCTGTACGACGGCGGCACACTGGGTGGCGCAGATGTCCGCACGGTCTGCTGAAATACAGGATTTACGATCGGAGGCTGGAACGGCATTGGCTGCCGTACAGCAGATGGTTGCTGTACCGCTGGCGGTTGCTGTACCGCCGGCGGTTGCTGCACTGCCGGCGGTTGCTGCACTGCCGGCGGTTGCTGTACAGTCGCCGGCTGCTGCCGCACTGCAGGCCCCTGGCTTTGACCGCGCGCGTCCTCCCAACCTGCCAGATGGCCGGCGAGATACCCAGCACGGTAGGGGGCGGCGTCGTCGATTCTGGCAGTCGGCGTCGAACGAGCACCTTCCCGCCGGCCCCGCACCAAGCCCAGTGCGTAGCCAATGACACCAATAGCGGCCAAAAGCATCAGCACAAGGCCTGTCGTCAAGAATCCCAGCATGGAAGCTCCTACGGTGAAGCCGGGCGCAAGGCCTGCACGGCATTAATCCAATCGATAGATTAATGATAGCAAAGAAGAACCCCACCACGTAAGCGATGGGGTTCTTCTTTAGCTCGCTACCGACGATGTCGGAAGTTTGCGGATCTACAAGTAGAAACTACTTGATGATCTTGGTAACACGTCCCGAACCAACGGTGCGGCCGCCTTCGCGGATAGCGAAGCCGAGGCCCTCTTCCATAGCGATCGGCTGGATGAGCTCAACGGTCATCTCAGTGTTGTCGCCAGGCATAACCATTTCCGTGCCTTCCGGCAGGGTGATAACGCCGGTTACGTCCGTGGTACGGAAGTAGAACTGCGGGCGGTAGTTCGAGTAGAACGGGTTGTGACGTCCGCCTTCGTCCTTGGAAAGGATGTAGACGTTGGCCTCGAAGTCGGTGTGCGGGGTGATGGAACCCGGCTTGACGACAACCTGGCCACGCTCGACGTCGTCGCGCTTGAGACCGCGGAGCAGGAGGCCACAGTTCTCGCCGGCCCATGCTTCGTCGAGCTGCTTGTGGAACATCTCGATACCGGTAACCGTGGTCTTCTGGATCGGGCGGATGCCAACGATCTCGACCTCGGAGTTGATGGCGAGGGTTCCACGCTCGGCGCGGCCCGTAACAACGGTGCCACGACCGGTGATGGTGAAGACGTCTTCGATCGGCATCAGGAACGGCTTGTCGCGGTCACGTACGGGGTCCGGAACGGACTCGTCGACAGCTGCCATCAGGTCCTGGACGGACTTGACCCAAACCGGGTCGCCTTCCAGAGCCTTCAGACCGGAAACGCGAACAACCGGAGCTTCATCGCCATCGAAGCCCTGCGAGCTCAGGAGCTCACGAACTTCCATTTCGACGAGGTCGAGGAGTTCTTCGTCATCAACCATGTCCGACTTGTTCAGTGCGACCAGCAGGTAGGGAACACCAACCTGGCGGGCGAGCAGAACGTGCTCACGGGTCTGGGCCATCGGACCATCGGTTGCGGCAACCACGAGGATTGCGCCGTCCATCTGGGCAGCACCGGTGATCATGTTCTTGATGTAGTCAGCGTGACCGGGGGCGTCAACGTGTGCGTAGTGACGCTTCTCGGTCTGGTACTCCACGTGGGAGATGTTGATGGTAATACCGCGCTGGCGCTCTTCCGGAGCAGAGTCGATGGACGCGAAGTCGCGCTGCTCGTTGATGTCCGGGTACTGGTCGTACAGCACCTTGGAAATGGCGGCAGTCAGCGTCGTCTTACCGTGGTCAACGTGACCAATGGTGCCGATGTTGACGTGCGGCTTAGTCCGCTCGAACTTTGCCTTTGCCACAGGTTCCTCCTAGAACGATTTCAAGTGAAGTGCTCCTCGGCCGCGCTTTTCGCGGCAGAAACTTTAGCAAGTCTACTTGGGGGCTTGGTTTTGGTGAAATTGCAGATTCAGGAACCAATACTAGTTCCTAGAGCCTGTTCGCGCAGGGGGCCGGGCCGCGACTTTCGCCGCAGCCCCGCCACTCACGCTGAGATGCCTTCCCGGAACCGGAATTGCATCCGTTACCGGGAGATTACTCGCCGCGGGTTTTCTGGATGATCTCGTCGGCGACAGCCTTCGGGACCTCCGCGTAGCTGTTGAACGTCATGGAGTACACGGCACGACCCTGCGTCTTGGAACGGAGGTCGCCAATGTAACCGAACATGCCGGACAGCGGAACGTGTGCACGGATAACCTTCACACCTGCTGCGTCCTCCATGGACTGCATCTGGCCACGGCGGGCGTTCAGGTCACCAATAACATCACCCATGTATTCCTCAGGTGTGCGGACCTCAACATCCATCAGCGGTTCGAGCAGAACAGGGTTCGCCTTGCGTGCAGCTTCCTTGAAAGCCATACGGCCGGCGATCTTGAACGCCATTTCCGAGGAGTCAACATCGTGGGACGCGCCATCGATCAGCGTGGCCTTGATGCCAACAACCGGGTAGCCGGCCAGGACGCCGTCGTTCAGTGCATCCTGGATACCAGCGTCAACGGACGGGATGTATTCGCGCGGAACGCGGCCACCGGTGACCTTGTTCTCGAACTCGTACAGCTCGCCGGAAGAGGTGTCCATCGGCTCGATCGCGATCTGGATCTTTGCGAACTGACCCGAACCACCGGTCTGCTTCTTGTGCGTGTAGTCGTGACGCTCTACAGCGCGCTTGATGGTTTCGCGGTAAGCAACCTGCGGCTTGCCAACGTTTGCCTCAACCTTGAATTCGCGGCGCATGCGGTCCACCAGGATGTCCAGGTGGAGCTCGCCCATGCCGGCGATGATGGTCTGGCCAGTGTCTTCGTTGAGGGAGACCTGGAAGGTCGGGTCCTCAGCGGAGAGCTTCTGGATGGCCGTGGAGAGCTTCTCCTGGTCACCCTTGGTGTTGGGCTCGATGGCAACCGAGATCACGGGCTCCGGGAAGCTCATGGACTCGAGGACGATCTGGTTGTTGGCGTCACACAGGGTGTCACCCGTGGTGGTGTCCTTCAGACCGATGGCTGCGTAAATGTGGCCGGCAGTAGCGCCCTCAACGGGCATTTCCTTGTTGGCGTGCATCTGGAACAGCTTGCCGATACGTTCCTTCTTGCCCTTGGTGGAGTTAACCACCTGGGCGCCGGCCTCAACGTGACCGGAGTACACGCGGATGAAGGTCAGCTGACCGAAGAACGGGTGCGCAGCAATCTTGAAGGCGAGGGCCGAGAACGGCTCGTCAGCAGAGGGCTTGCGGGTGAGTTCCTTCTCTTCGTCGCGGGGATCGTGACCGATCATCGGCGGGACGTCGAGCGGGTTCGGCAGGAAGTCGACAACAGCGTCAAGCATGGGCTGTACGCCGCGGTTCTTGAAGGCAGAACCACAGAACACCGGGTAGAGCTCGGAGTTGATGGTCATCTTGCGGATGCCGGCCTTCAGTTCCTCGAGGGTGAGTTCTTCACCTTCGAGGTACTTCTCCATGAGCTCTTCGGAAGCCTCGGCCACAGTCTCTACGAGCTGTGCACGGTACTCTTCAGCCTTGGCCTGGAGGTCCGCCGGAATTGCCTGCACTTCGTAGGAAGCGCCCATGGTGACGTCACCCTTTGCGTCGCCAGGCCAAACCAGGGCACGCATTTCGAGGAGGTCAACAACACCGATGAAGTCGTTCTCAGCGCCGATGGGCAGCTGCATGACCAGCGGCTTGGCACCGAGGCGGGAAATGATGGTGTCTACGGTGAAGTAGAAGTCAGCGCCCAGCTTGTCCATCTTGTTGACGAAGCAGATACGCGGAACGTTGTACTTGTCAGCCTGGCGCCAAACAGTCTCGGACTGCGGCTCCACGCCTTCCTTGCCGTCGAACACTGCAACTGCACCGTCGAGGACGCGCAGGGAGCGCTCAACCTCGACCGTGAAGTCAACGTGGCCCGGGGTGTCGATGATGTTGATCTGGTTCTTGTCCCAGAAGCAAGTCACGGCGGCAGACGTGATGGTGATGCCGCGTTCCTTTTCCTGTTCCATCCAGTCGGTCGTCGAGGCGCCGTCGTGCGTCTCGCCGATCTTGTGGTTCACACCCGTGTAGAACAGGATGCGCTCGGTAGTGGTGGTCTTGCCGGCATCGATGTGGGCCATGATGCCGATATTGCGGACCTTGTTAAGGTCGGTAAGCACGTCCTGTGCCACGGGGTCTCCCTTTCGGATGGACTACACGTTCGCCGCCGGCTCGGTTGAGCCGACGGCGCCCGGGAGGATTTACCAGCGGTAGTGTGCGAAGGCCTTGTTGGACTCGGCCATCTTGTGGGTGTCTTCGCGACGCTTGACAGCGGCACCGAGACCGTTCGAGGCATCCAGGATTTCGTTCTGGAGGCGCTCGGTCATGGTCTTCTCGCGGCGGGCCTTGGAGTAGCCCACGAGCCAACGCAGGGCGAGGGCGGTGGAGCGACCCGGCTTGACCTCAACCGGAACCTGGTAGGTGGCGCCACCAACACGGCGTGAACGCACCTCGAGGGAAGGCTTGACGTTGTCCATGGCCTTCTTGAGGGCAGCAACGGGGTCGCCGCCGGACTTGGCACGTGCACCTTCGAGGGCACCGTAAACGATGCGCTCTGCGGTGGACTTCTTGCCGTCAACCAGAACCTTGTTGATCAGCTGAGTGACCAACGGGGAGCCGTAAACGGGATCGGAAACTAGCGGCCGCTTCGGGGCCGGACCCTTGCGAGGCATATTACTTCTTCTCCATCTTTGCGCCGTAACGGCTGCGGGCCTGCTTGCGGTTCTTGACACCCTGGGTGTCGAGTGCGCCGCGGACGATCTTGTAGCGGACACCCGGAAGGTCCTTCACACGACCACCACGGACGAGCACGATGGAGTGCTCCTGGAGGTTGTGGCCAACGCCGGGGATGTAAGCGGTAACTTCAACGCCACCGTTGAGGCGCACACGTGCCACCTTACGAAGAGCCGAGTTCGGCTTCTTGGGGGTGGTGGTGTAAACGCGGGTGCAAACACCGCGGCGCATCGGGCTGCCCTTCAGCGCGGGAGCCTTGGTCTTGGAGACCTTAGGCGTGCGGCCCTTGCGGACCAGCTGGTTAATCGTAGGCACTTTCGTGTTCTCCGTTGTTTGATCTCTGCCCCCACACACAGGCGCCAGCCAGTGTAAACGTGGGAACTTTGGCGTTGCTCATGCGGCCGGCCGAAACATCCGGTAGGCGTGCAAAAGTGCGGCATTCGTTGCGCATGTTGCCCGCAACCCGGAAACAGGCTCCACCCAGCACCATGAGAACAAAACCAAAATGATGCTGCGGCGGCCTTCATCCACTGCCACACAGAACAATTACCAAAATTCTAGCACGGCTTGATCTGAGGCCTTAATCGGGTGTATGGCGTTCCATTTAACGGGACGGGCCCCGCACTCAAGAGTGCGGGGCCCGTCCTTCAGCCATTAACTACTGCTGGTTTCAGCGGAAGTCGTTGCCGAGATCGTAGTCATCCAGCGGGATGGCGTGGAACTCGGGAGCACCGTCGCCGCCAAGGGCGTCATAGGAGAAATCGGTGAAAGCACTGGGGCCCGTGAACAGGCTTGCCTTTGCTTCCTCGGTCGGCTCAACCGTGACCTCCGTGTAACGGGGCAGGCCCGTTCCGGCCGGGATGAGCTTACCGATGATGACGTTCTCCTTGAGGCCGAGCAGAGGATCGCTCTTGCCTTCCATGGCCGCCTGCGTCAGGACGCGGGTGGTCTCCTGGAAGGAAGCGGCCGACAGCCACGACTCGGTTGCCAGGGACGCCTTGGTGATACCCATGAGTTCCGGACGACCCGAAGCCGGGGACTTGCCCTCGGACACGACGCGGCGGTTCTCGTCTTCGAAGCGGGAGCGCTCTGCAAGCTCACCAGGGAGCAGGTCGGAGTCGCCGGATTCGATGACGGTCACGCGGCGCAGCATCTGGCGGACGATAACCTCGACGTGCTTGTCGTGGATACCAATACCCTGGCTGCGGTAAACGCCCTGGACCTCGTCCACAAGGAACTTCTGTGCGGCACGGGGACCCATGATGCGCAGAACCTGCTTCGGGTCCACCGGACCGTTGATCAGCTTCTGGCCGACGCTGACGTGCTCGCCATCCTCAATGAGGAGACGGGAACGGCGCAGCACCGGGTAGGCAATCTCTTCGGAACCATCGTCCGGAGTGATGACCAGGCGCATCTGGCGCTCGGACTCTTCGATGGTGATACGGCCGGCTGCTTCAGCAATCGGTGCAACACCCTTCGGAGTACGGGCTTCGAAGAGCTCCTGGATACGGGGCAGACCCTGGGTGATGTCGTCGCCACCACCAGCAGAAACGGCACCACCGGTGTGGAACGTACGCATGGTCAGCTGGGTACCGGGCTCACCGATGGACTGTGCGGCGATGATGCCCACGGCCTCTCCGATGTCCACGGTCTTGCCCGTTGCCAGCGAACGGCCGTAGCAGAGTGCACAGGTGCCGACCTTGGACTCACAGGTGAGTACGGAGCGGACCTTGACTTCAGTGATACCTGCAGCCAGCAGCTGGTCGATAACGACGTCGCCGCAGTCGGTTCCGCCGGCAGCCAGGACGTTGCCCTGGGCATCGACGACGTCGACAGCCAGCGTACGTGCGTAGGCGCTGTTCTCGACGTTCTCGTCCAGGACGAGCTCACCGTTGGAATCCGGCACGGCGATCGGCGTAAGCAGACCGCGTTCGGTACCGCAGTCCTCTTCGCGGACGATGACGTCCTGCGAAACGTCCACCAGACGACGGGTCAGGTAACCCGAGTTGGCGGTACGGAGAGCGGTATCGGCCAGACCCTTACGGGCACCGTGGGTGGCGATGAAGTATTCCAACACCGACAGGCCCTCGCGGTAGGAGGACTTGATCGGGCGAGGGATGATCTCACCCTTCGGGTTGGCCACAAGACCACGGATACCCGCGATCTGGCGAACCTGCATCCAGTTACCACGTGCACCGGAGGACACCATGCGGTTGATGGTGTTCATCGGGGACAGGCTGTCACGCATCGCCTGGGCGATCTCGTTAGTGGCCTTGTTCCAGATCTCGATCAGTTCCTGGCGACGCTCGTCGTCGTCGATCAGGCCCTTGTCGTACTGGCCCTGGATCTTGGCAGCCATGTTCTCGTAACCAGCCAGGATGGCGGGCTTGGAGGTTGGCACCTCGATGTCGGAGATAGCCACGGTGACGCCCGAGCGGGTTGCCCAGTAGAAACCGGCATCCTTCAGGTTGTCCAGCGTGGCGGCCGTGACAACCTTCGGGTAGCGCTCGGCGAGGTCGTTGACGATCCGGGACAGTTCGCCCTTGTCGGCAACAGCCTCAACCCACGGGTAATCCTCAGGCAGCGTCTGGTTGAAGATGACCTGGCCCAGGGAGGTCTGGACGAGAGCAGTCTGACCCGGCTCCCAACCTTCCGGAGCTTCCCAACCGGCGTAAGGCACGAAGTTGTCCAGACGGATCTTGACCTGGGAGTTCAGGTGCAGATCACGGGCGTCGTACGCCATGATGGCTTCCGAAACCGAGGAGAAGATGCGGCCTTCGCCGGCAGAGCCGACGCGCTTGGTGGTCAGGTGGTACAGGCCGATGATCATATCCTGCGAAGGCAGGGTAACCGGACGGCCATCGGACGGCTTCAGGATGTTGTTCGAGGACAGCATCAGGATGCGGGCTTCGGCCTGGGCTTCCGGGCTCAGCGGCAGGTGCACTGCCATCTGGTCGCCGTCGAAGTCAGCGTTGAAGGCGCCACAAACCAGCGGGTGAAGCTGGATTGCCTTGCCTTCAACAAGCTGCGGTTCGAAGGCCTGGATGCCGAGGCGGTGAAGCGTAGGTGCACGGTTGAGCAGCACCGGGTGTTCGGTGATGATCTCTTCCAGCACGTCCCAAACCTGCGGACGGTAACGCTCGACCATGCGCTTTGCGGACTTGATGTTCTGTGCGTGGTTGAGGTCAACCAGGCGCTTCATCACGAACGGCTTGAAGAGCTCCAAGGCCATCTGCTTGGGCAGACCACACTGGTGCAGCTTCAGCTGCGGGCCAACGACGATGACCGAACGGCCGGAGTAGTCAACACGCTTGCCGAGGAGGTTCTGGCGGAAACGACCCTGCTTGCCCTTGAGCATGTCGCTCAGGGACTTCAGGGGACGGTTGCCCGGACCCGTAACGGGGCGGCCACGACGACCGTTGTCGAAGAGGCTGTCAACAGCTTCCTGAAGCATGCGCTTCTCGTTGTTGACGATGATCTCCGGAGCACCGAGGTCAAGCAGTCGCTTGAGTCGGTTGTTGCGGTTGATCACGCGGCGGTAGAGGTCGTTGAGGTCCGAGGTCGCGAAGCGGCCACCGTCCAACTGGACCATCGGGCGCAGTTCCGGCGGGATCACCGGGACGGCGTCCAGAACCATGCCGAGCGGGCTGTTGTTGGTGGTCAGGAATGCATTGACAACCTTCAGGCGCTTCAGGGCACGCGTCTTGCGCTGGCCCTTGCCGTTCTGGATGGTGTCGCGCAGGGACTCGGCCTCAGCCTGCATGTCAAAGGTCTCAAGACGCTTCTTGATCGCCTCGGCACCCATGGAGCCTTCGAAGTACATGCCGTAGCGGTCACGCAGTTCGCGGTACAGGCCCTCGTCGCCCTCAAGGTCAGCAACCTTGAGGTTCTTGAAGCGGTCCCAGACCTGCTCAAGGCGCTCGATATCGGCGTCGGCACGCTTGCGGACGTTCGCCATCTGGCGGTCTGCGGAGTCGCGGGCCTTCTTCTTGTCGGCAGCCTTGGCGCCTTCACCTTCAAGACGGGCAAGCTCGTCTTCAAGGTCGCGGGCGATCGTGGCGATGTCGCTGTCGCGGTTGTCCACGAGCTGCTTCTTCTCGAGGTCGTGCTCGACCTGGAGGTTCGGCAGTTCAGCGTGGCGGTTTTCCGTGTCAACGCTGGTGATCATGTAGGCAGCGAAGTAGATGACCTTCTCAAGGTCCTTCGGAGCCAGGTCCAAGAGGTAGCCCAAGCGCGAGGGAACGCCCTTGAAGTACCAGATGTGGGTTACGGGCGCAGCCAGTTCGATGTGGCCCATGCGCTCACGACGCACCTTGGCGCGGGTGACTTCAACGCCACAACGCTCACAGATGATGCCCTTGAAGCGGACGCGCTTGTACTTGCCGCAGTAGCATTCCCAGTCGCGGGAAGGACCGAAGATCTTCTCGCAGAAAAGACCGTCCTTCTCAGGCTTGAGGGTGCGGTAGTTGATGGTTTCCGGCTTCTTGACCTCACCGTAAGACCAGCCACGGATGTCTTCCGCGGTGGCGAGGCCGATCTGCATGAGGCCGAAGGAGGATTCGCTGGACATATGGTCCCTGTTCTCTCTTGTTCTCTAAATTCTGAAGTCTTGGTTACGGGAAGAGGGAGCTGTTCCGGTGGACAGTGACGTACTGCTGTCCACCGGAACGGCTACTAAACCTCTTCTACGGAACTGGGCTCTGCACGAGACAGATCGATGCCCAGTTCTTCCGCAGCCGTGAAGACTGCGTCATCAGAGTCACGCATTTCGATCGTGGTTCCATCCGTGGAAAGAACTTCCACGTTCAGGCACAACGACTGCATTTCCTTGATCAAGACCTTGAAGGACTCGGGAACGCCAGGCTCAGGGATGTTCTCGCCCTTGACGATGGCTTCGTAGACCTTCACACGACCGTGGATATCATCCGACTTGATCGTCAACAGTTCCTGAAGGGTGTAAGCGGCGCCATAAGCTTCGAGCGCCCACACTTCCATTTCACCGAAGCGCTGGCCACCGAACTGCGCCTTACCACCCAGCGGCTGCTGCGTGATCATGGAGTACGGGCCGGTGGAACGCGCGTGTATCTTGTCGTCCACCAGGTGGTGGAGCTTCAGGATGTACATGTAACCGACGGAGATCGGGTCCGGGAACGGCTCGCCGGAGCGGCCGTCGAACAGACGGGTCTTGCCGGAGGAATCGATCAGGCGGTCGCCGTCGCGGGTCACGTTGGTGGAGTCAAGCAGGCCCGTGATTTCTTCTTCGCGGGCGCCATCGAACACCGGGGTGGCAACGGTGGTCTGGCCGGTTTCACGGGGCAGGTTGGGCAGGTTCTTGACCCACTCCGGCTCGCCTTCGATCTTCCAACCGGTCTTGGCAACCCAACCGAGGTGGGTTTCCAGGACCTGGCCAACGTTCATACGACCCGGAACACCAAGCGGGTTCAGGACGATGTCCACCGGGGTACCGTCTGCAAGGAAGGGCATGTCCTCGATCGGAAGGATCTTGGAGATAACACCCTTGTTGCCGTGACGGCCGGCGAGCTTGTCGCCGTCGGTGATCTTGCGCTTGGCTGCAACGTAGACGCGTACCAGCTGGTTCACGCCCGGGGGCAGTTCGTCGTCGTTGTCGCGGTCGAAGACGCGGACGCCGATGACCGTACCGGACTCGCCGTGGGGAACCTTCAGGGAGGTGTCGCGGACTTCGCGGGACTTCTCACCGAAGATAGCGCGGAGAAGACGCTCTTCCGGAGTCAGTTCGGTTTCACCCTTGGGTGTGACCTTCCCGACCAGGATGTCTCCGGCTTCAACCTCGGCACCAATGTGGATGATGCCGCGCTCGTCCAGGCCTGCAAGGACTTCCTCGGACACGTTGGGGATATCACGGGTGATTTCCTCGGCACCAAGCTTGGTGTCGCGGGCATCGATCTCGTGCTCCTCGATGTGGATGGAGGAAAGAACGTCCTCAGCAACAATGCGCTGGGACAGGATGATGGCGTCCTCGAAGTTGTGGCCTTCCCATGACATGAATGCCACGAGCAGGTTCTTACCGAGGGCGAGTTCACCCTGGTCCGTTGCAGGACCGTCGGCGATGATGCCGCCGACTTCCAGGCGCTGGCCTTCGTTGACCAGGACACGGTGGTTGTAGCAGTTGCCCTGGTTGGAACGGGCGAACTTGTTGATGCGGTAGTTGGTCTCCGTGCCGTCGTCGTTGATCATGACAACGAGCTCAGCGGAAACCTCGGTGACCACACCTGCCTTCTTCGCGATGACAACGTCACCGGCGTCGACTGCTGCTGCGCGCTCCATGCCGGTACCCACGAAAGGAGCCTCGGAACGGACCAGCGGCACAGCCTGGCGCTGCATGTTGGCACCCATGAGTGCACGGTTGGCATCGTCATGCTCGAGGAACGGGATCAGGGCGGTTGCCACGGACACCATCTGGCGCGGGGAAACGTCCATGAACTGAACTTCTCCGGCGGGAACCAGGACAGGCTCGCCTCCACCACCACGGGCACGGACAAGGACGGTCTCTTCCGAGAACTTCTTGTCAGCGTCCAGCGGAGCGTTGGCCTGTGCGATCAGGACTTCAGCTTCGTCGTCGGCAGTGAGGTACTGGACCTCATCCGAAACGACACCCTCGGAAACGAGGCGGTAAGGCGTCTCGATGAAGCCGAACGGGTTGATGCGGCCGTAGGAAGCCAGCGAACCGATCAGACCAATGTTCGGGCCTTCAGGAGTTTCGATGGGGCACATACGTCCGTAGTGGGACGGGTGAACGTCTCGAACTTCCATGCCTGCGCGGTCACGGGAAAGACCACCCGGGCCAAGAGCCGACAGGCGGCGCTTGTGGGTCAGACCCGAAAGCGGGTTGTTCTGGTCCATGAACTGCGACAGCTGGGAGGTTCCGAAGAACTCCTTGATGGCAGCGACAACCGGACGGATGTTGATCAGCGTCTGCGGCGTGATGGCCTCGACGTCCTGCGTGGTCATGCGTTCGCGAACAACACGCTCCATGCGGGAAAGACCGGTGCGGACCTGGTTCTCGATCAATTCGCCAACGGCGCGGATGCGACGGTTGCCGAAGTGGTCGATGTCATCGATCTCGACGCGGAGCTCGTGGTCTTCGCCATCGCGCTTGCCCATGAGGGTCTTCTCGCCGGCGTGCAGCGCAACGAGGAACTTGATCATGGCGACGATGTCTTCGACGTGCAGGACCGAAGCTTCCTTGTCACCAAGGGAGCGGTCGATGCCGAGCTTGCGGTTGATCTTGTAACGGCCAACCTTGGCGAGGTCATAACGCTTGGCATTGAAGTACAGGTTGTCCAGCAGGGACTGGGCAGCCTCGACGGTGGGCGGCTCGCCCGGACGCAGCTTGCGGTAGATGTCCAGAAGCGCGTCTTCGCGGGTTTCGGTGGCGTCCTTCTCCAGCGTTGCACGCATGGAGTCGTACTGGCCGAACTCTTCCAGGATCTGGCCTTCGGTCCAGCCGAGAGCCTTCAGCAGAACGGTGACCGACTGCTTGCGCTTGCGGTCGAGGCGAACGCCGACCTGGTCGCGCTTGTCGATTTCAAGTTCGAACCATGCACCGCGGGACGGGATGATCTTCGCAGTGAAGATGTCCTTGTCACTGGTCTTGTCCGCGGTGCGCTCGAAGTAGGCGCCCGGCGAACGGACCAGCTGGGAGACAACGACACGCTCGGTGCCGTTGACGACGAACGTTCCCTTTTCAGTCATGAGAGGGAAGTCGCCCATGAACACGGTCTGCTGCTTGATTTCGCCCGTGTTGTTGTTCATGAACTCGGCCTTGACATACAGCGGTGCCGAGTAAGTGGCGTCACGGTCTTTGCATTCGGCCATGGTGTACTTCGGATCAGCGAACTCCGGCTCGGAGAAGCTCAGGGACATAGTGCCCTGGAAGTCCTCGATGGGGGAGATCTCTTCGAAGATGTCGGCAAGTCCGGAGGTGGTGGCGACGCTGAGGTCGCCCTCCTCGACAGCCTTCGCTACCCGCGCCTGCCAGCGTTCGTTTCCGACGAGCCAGTCAAAGCTGTCCGTCTGCAGGGCGAGAAGATTCGGAACATCAAGGGGTTCGTGAATCTTTGCGAATGAGAGGCGGCGAGTGGCACCATCGGTGCTTGCCGTGTTAGCGGTTTCGTTATTAGAGGTGCTCGAGGCGACCAAGAGGGATCCTTCCACAGACCTTCAGGCGTTTTCAGATCTCCCCCGTTTGCATGATGCAGAGTGCTCCGCAGCATACTTATTCCGGTTCCGCTATATGACCCGGACCCAGTCTGCACACATGCCGGTGCACGTTGTGAACGGCACGTCAATGTTGCAGCTGAGAGGTAAAGCCCACCGCTATATGAAGGCTGAAGGTTAACAGGGAAGACGCAAATATCTACGATACGGCAAAGTAGCCTTCCTGTCTACCCCAGATTGTCCGTGAATGCAAGCACTGTTGCTGCAGGCACCTATGCAGAGGCACGGACCCGCGTGGCGGACCAGGTTCGCACGGCGCAACAGCTCCCCTGTGAAATCTCCTGCCGTGGAATCTCCTGCTGTGGAATCTACCGACGGATACAAGCGTTGGAAAGGATAGGCTGACGCACGCCGCACGATAGCCTTGGCTACATCACCACGGATCGGAAGAGAGACCATGAACAACTCCGCTGACGACAATGACGTTGTCATCCTTGCTGCTTCCCGTACCCCACAGGGTCGGCTCAATGGGCAGCTGGCCGGATTCACCGCCGTCGACCTTGGCGCGCATGCCATCAGCGCCGCACTGGCGGCCAGCGGCGTAAAAGCTGAACAAGTGGATGCCGTCATCATGGGACAGGTGCTGCAAGCGGGCGCTGGCCAGAACCCCGCCCGTCAGAGCGCCATCGCCGCAGGTGTTGGCTGGAACATCCCTGCCGTCACCATCAACAAGGTTTGTCTCTCCGGCCTCACTGCTGTCATTGATGCCGCCCGGATGATCCGCAGCGGCGATGCCACCGTGGTTGTGGCCGGTGGCCAGGAATCCATGACCCGCGCCCCTCACCTGCTCCCCGGCTCCAGGCAGGGTTGGACCTATGGCGCAATCCAGGCGTTGGACGTTGCCGCACATGACGGACTCACGGATGCGTTTGATGGCCAGTCCATGGGCTTGTCCACCGAGACCAAGAACGTGACGCTCGGCATTGACCGCCGTGCGCAGGACGAGGTTGCCGCTGCTTCCCACCAGCGCGCTGCTGCGGCGATCGCTGAAGGAATTTTCGACGTCGAAATCGCTCCCGTGAGCGTGAAGCAGCGCAAGGGGGATCCGGTGACCCTCGCCTCGGACGAGGGCGTTCGTCCGAACACCACCGTGGAAACCCTTGCCCCTTTGAAGGCCGCCTTCGCCACGGATGGCACCATTACCGCCGGCAACTCCTCTCCCCTGTCCGACGGCGCCTCCGCACTCGTGCTGACAAGTCGCCGCTTTGCCAAGGACAACGGGCTGGAATACCTTGCGGTCGTGGGCAAGCCAGGCCAAGTGGCCGGCCCGGACAACTCGCTGCACTCCCAGCCGTCCAACGCCATTTCGCAAGCATTGAAGCGGGCTGGATGGACCGCCGAGGACCTGGACTTCATCGAGATCAACGAGGCCTTTGGCTCCGTGGCCGTCCAATCATTGAAGGACCTTAGCTACCCGCTGGAGAAATGCAACATCCACGGTGGCGCGATCGCCCTCGGCCACCCGATCGGTGCTTCCGGCGCCCGGCTGGCCCTGCACGCGGCCCACGAACTCAAGCGCAGGGGAACCGGCAAGGCTGCCGTGTCCCTCTGTGGCGGCGGCGGCCAGGGCGAAGCTCTCCTGCTGTACCGCGATTGATTCCTGTACCGCGACTAATGGCACGGGACAACTGATGGCCCAGGACGTGGTGGAACCTCACATGAACGGGGCCGAACGGTTCCTGTCCGACGCCGCCGCGCGCGGACTGGAGGTGGACGTCGTCGAGCGTCCTGCTGCCAGAAGCCTCGAGGAGGCGGCAGGCATCCTGGGGATCAGTCCCGGGGACATCGTGAAGTCCCTCGTGGTCAAGCATCGCGACGGTAGCTTCCTCTTCGCGCTGATCCCCGGCGACCGGCAGATCTCCTGGCCCAAGCTGCGGGCGTTGGTGGGCGTAAACAAGCTCTCGCTGCCGCACGCCGATGTTGCCCTGGCCGCAACCGGCTATGAGCGCGGGACCATCACTCCCCTGGGAAGTACCACGCCGTGGCCGGTGTATGCGGATGCCACCATCACCGGACGCCGCATCTCCATGGGTGCCGGAGCGCATGGCAGGAGTGCCTTCGTGGACGCCGATCAACTAACGGCTGCACTCGGAGCAATCGTCGCCGACATCAGCGAACCCAACTAAAGCAACGCGGGGTCACTTAGAGCCCAATCCGGAAGGATTATTGGGCTCTAAGTGACCCCGCGTTGTTCTTTAAAGCAGGAAGCCCCGCCCGGCGAACCGGACGGGGCTTCCACAAGCAAGACGAGTTACTTGAGGGTAACCGTTGCGCCAGCTTCTTCGAGCTGAGCCTTTGCCTTCTCTGCGGCTTCCTTGGTGGCGCCTTCGAGAACAGCCTTCGGTGCGCTGTCAACCAGGTCCTTGGCTTCCTTGAGGCCGAGGGAGGTGATGGCGCGAACTTCCTTGATCACTGCGATCTTCTTGTCGCCAGCAGCTTCGAGGACGACGTCGAAGTCGGTCTTCTCTTCAGCAGCTTCAGCAGCACCGCCGGCAGCGGGGCCAGCAACTGCAACAGCAGCAGCCGTAACTTCGAAGGTCTCTTCGAAGAGCTTGACGAACTCGGAGAGCTCGATGATGGTCAGTTCCTTGAAAGCTTCAATGAGCTCTTCGTTGCTGAGCTTCGCCATGGTGGCGTCCTTCCATTAGTCGGTGCAGATGCGGACAATGCCGCTCCATGCACCTGAGTTTGATTGGGGGGAGAACTTAGTTCTCTTCGGTTGCAGCTTCAGCGGCTTCGGCCGGAGCCGCAACCTCTTCAGCAGCAGCCTCAGCGGCCGGAGCTTCGTCAGCGGCCGGTGCAGGTGCGCCGCCCTCTTCTTCAAGCTTGAGGCGCAGGGCATCGATGATGCGTGCGGCAGCGGATGCGGGGGCCTTGAGGACACCAGCAACACGTGCAAGCTGCAGCTCGCGGGACTCCAGCGCTGCCAGTGCGGCAACACCTTCTGCGTCCAATGCCTTGCCTTCGAAGTAACCGGTCTTGATAACCAGCTGCTTGTTGGTCTTGGCAAAGTCCGTCAGGCTCTTGGCAGCAGCAACAGCATCGCCCTTGATGAAGGCGATTGCAGTGGGGCCGGCAAGCTGATCGCCGAACGCGTCGACTCCAGCTTCCTTGGCTGCAATGGCGCTCAGGGTGTTCTTGACGACCGAGAACTTGGTGTCCTGGCCGAGCGCAACACGCAGTTCCTTGAGCTGTGCAACAGTGAGCCCGCGGTATTCGGTCAGGACAGCCGCGTTCGATTCCTTGAAATCGTTGGTGATCTCTGCAACAGCGGAGACCTTGCTAGGCGTTGTCATAACCCTCCTTCCGGGGAATAAAGCCGGTCTTCCGGGTCCCCGCTCACGAGAGCTAAAACTAAAAACGCCCCGCGCAGATGCACGGGGCTTGGCTCAACACAATTTGCACTGTGGAGACTTGCTTCGTTCACCTGCGTTGGCCGCCCTATGTTCAGGGTCCTTCGTCAAGGAATGCACTTTGTTCTCAGGGGCGTCGCTGCAGAATTGAGCTGCGCTCGAAAGAGTGGATTCCCATCAACCGACGGTCTTTGGTACTTCAAGGTTACGGGAGAGAGATCAGCAAACCAAATCGACGCCGCTGTGCCCCGGTGGGATGCCTGGCTGGCTACTCCGACGACGTGACCTTAGGTCCCCGATCCGGAAGCTCCTTTTGCCAGAGTCCGGTGACTCCAGCCGTCGTGAATCCCAATTGCTTGTTTACGGTCAGGAGGTACCGGTTTTCCGGTGCGTTCCAGGTGTAAATGACCCGGGCATCGGGAAATTGCTCACTGAGCCTTTCCATGTTTGCCACCTTGATCAGCAGGCCCAGCTTGTTGCCGCGATGTTCCTGCAGGACCAGGGTGTCGTCCTGGAAAACGACGTCCTGACGGTGCGCGAGGACGCTGATCGTGGTGAGGCCGGCCAGCCGCCCGCTCTCAATATGCTCGACGGCGGTAACCACGGTCCGCCGGCCCTGCGCCAATGCGGCGTCTTCGGTTTCGCGCAAAACCGCGGCGTCGAAGACCATGCCAGTAACCTCGACAGCGGAGTCTTCTTCCTCGCCGTCCTCACGGTGGACAACCTCACCCGCGGCGTTTTCCAGCTCAGCCACGGCCTCCAACCAAGCCTCAGGGCAGCGATCAGTCCAGTGGTGCAGCCTGTAGCGGCCAGCGTTCGCTTCCTCTGCCTCGGCTTGAAGATCCGCAACCAGTTTGGAATCCAGCGGCAGCACGCAGGAACTGAACTGCTCGATGTGCTGAAGGGTGTAACCGGCCCGCTGTGCAAAGTCCACTTCCCTGCTGCTGACAGGAACGAAGCCTGGGCCGCTGCCGGGAATCAATTGGTCTTCAGGTATCTCTGTGAGCGAGGTTGCCGGGTGGTTCGTGTCCACCAAAACCATCGTGCGGCCCTCTGAACGTGCCAGCTGCTCTGCGGCCTCCAAGAGCTGACGTCCGACGCCCTGGCTCTGATACTCCGGGAGAATATCCAGGGTGAACTCCGCCAGGTCCATGTTGTCCGCGAGCGGCAGCGCAATGTCCACTGTCCCGACGATGACCCCGTCCACCTTGGCTACCAGGATGATCTGGCGCTCATAAGGGTCAGAGAACTCAAGCAGCTTCTCCAAGGGCGTGTATGCCAGGTCATCGCTCCCCCAGGTCTGCATCCGGACCCGTCGCGCCACTTCCACGGCGTCCAGGAAGTCCCTAGCTTTGGGGCTGTCCAGATTGTCCGGTACCCATAGCTGCTCGACTACAACGGTCTTCGCCTCGTCTACAGTCATCCCAGCCGTTTCTGCCATTCGCCTTCAAAACCGGAAGGCTTGAATCCAAGGGCGATATTTATGGCCAGCATATGCCGGTTTTCATTGGCGTTCCACGTCATGACGCCCGTGGCGTCCGGCCAAAGATCTTCTGCACTCCGAAGATTGGCGATTTTGACCAGCATGCCAAGGCCGTGTCCCCTGTGCCCAGGAGCCACCAGTGTGTCCTCCTGGCTGACGACCGCCGGCAACGCCGCACGGTGGGTCAGGACCGTATAGGCAGCCAACTCCCCGCTCGTGTGGTGCTGGGCAGCAGCTACAACTGAGTCCATGCCACTTACCCGCCACGTAGATTCCTCACGCCGAACCCGCACGGCGTCCCACTCTTCGCCTTCCCATCCCAGACCGGCGATGGGCACCTCCGTGCTCATGAGGCTCTTGAGCCTGGCAAAACTGTCCACGAGTTCGTCCGGGCATTCGTTCATCCATCCAATGACGTCGTACTCCGTTGCCCGACGCATTGCCTCGACTTCGAGTTCAATCAGGTGCGCCTCATCAACCGGCAAGGTCAAGGTGCTGCTGGTTTCTACCTGTTCCAGGGAATAGCCATGGTGCAAGGCAAAGCGCGTCGATGCCGCGCTCAGCGGTACACCACCCGTGCCGGACTTTGCCTCCAGCAGCGCTTCCCCGGCCAGAACGGGGGCGATCGGCTCCCCACAGTACCCGTCAAGGGAACTGCAGTTCCGCTCCACGGCCGCTTTCTCAAGGACTTCCAGGATCCTCGTCCCGATCCCGCGCCGACGGAAAGCGGCGTCCACGAGGACGTCCATAGCCGCCGTCGTCGTGTTCTCGCTCAACGGCAGGGTCAGCGATCCGCTGCCTACCACAACGCCGTCCACGCGGGCCAGGTAGACCTGCCGCTCCTCGTATTCGTTGCCCTGCCAGAACATGAATGACTCCGCCAATGTGGCCGAATGGTCCAGGTTTCCCCACAAGGCAAGCTCATGGGCAATGCGTAACGCATGGAAGGCTTTGAAGTCCGGTGAGGCAGTGGCCTCCGGACCTTCCGGAACGGGAAGCCTCTCGATGGTGAGCCCACCGTTGGCGGAAAACTTCGACGACGACGCCACGCCCCACAGCCTACGGCCGCCCCAGGTGCCAAACAAGTCGCTGCCAGCCTGCACGAACCCATGAAAAAGGGACCGCCCGGCAGATGCCGGACGGTCCCTTTCAGAGTTAGTACTCGCGAAGCTTACGCGTCGGTGAGAACCTTGGTGACGTTCGGGTCAACGGTGATGCCCGGACCGAACGTGGTGGCAACAGTAGCCTTCTGGATGTAGCGGCCCTTGGAAGCGGACGGCTTCAGGCGAAGCACCTCTTCCAGTGCAGCTGCGTAGTTCTCAGCCAGCTTCTGGGCGTCGAAGGACACCTTGCCGATGATGAAGTGCAGGTTCGAGTGCTTGTCGACGCGGAAGTCGATCTTGCCGCCCTTGATGTCGTTGACAGCCTTGGTGACATCCGGGGTAACCGTACCGGTCTTCGGGTTCGGCATGAGGTTACGCGGGCCGAGAACCTTACCGAGGCGGCCAACCTTGCCCATGAGGTCAGGGGTTGCCACGGCGGCGTCGAAGTCGGTCCAGCCGGCTGCGATCTTTTCGATCAGGTCATCGGAGCCAACGAAGTCGGCGCCGGCAGCGATTGCTGCCTCAGCCTTGTCGCCGGTTGCGAAAACGAGGACGCGGGCGGTCTTACCGGTGCCGTGCGGCAGGTTGACGGTGCCACGGACCATCTGGTCAGCCTTACGCGGGTCAACGCCCAGGCGGAAAGCGACCTCAACGGTTGCGTCGAACTTGGAAGGGTTGGTGTCCTTCGCGAGGGTGATTGCCTCGAACGGGGCGTAGACCTTGTCTGCCTCGATCTTGGCTACGGCTGCCTCATATGCTTTGCTGCGCTTTGCCATGCTGCTTATTTCTCCTTGTGCAGTTGTGGTCTGCGGACCGCGCTGGGCCCTGCCACAAGTCGTGGATCCGGCAAGGATCCTGCGACATTTTAATGTTTCAGATGCCGGTTGCCCGGCGGGTGAAGGCTGTTATTAGCCCTCTACGGTGATACCCATGGAACGGGCGGTACCGGCGATGATCTTGGCAGCTGCCGCGATGTCGTTGGCGTTGAGGTCTTCCATCTTGGTGGAAGCAATCTCTTCGACCTGTGCCTGGGTCAGCTTGGCAACCTTGACGGTGTGCGGGGTAGCCGAACCCTTGGCAACGCCTGCAGCCTTCTTGATGAGCTCTGCAGCCGGCGGGGTCTTGGTGATGAAGGTGAAGGAACGGTCTTCGTAGACCGTGATTTCAACCGGGATAACGTTTCCGCGCTGGGATTCCGTTGCAGCGTTGTACGCCTTGCAGAATTCCATGATGTTGACACCGTGCTGGCCAAGCGCAGGACCGATCGGCGGAGCCGGGTTAGCGGCACCTGCCTGGATCTGCAGCTTGATGAGGCCGGTGACCTTCTTCTTGGGAGCCAATGTAGGGTCCTTCTCTCAATAGCTTCCTGGGACACAGGAGCGCGTCCCAGGTTGGTGGCCGCCATGGCAAGGCGGCCGGCCGCTTCCGAACCGCAAAGCAGGCGGAACGGGAGCGAAATCTTGGAATCAGCTAGATCTTGGTGACCTGGTTGAATGCGAGCGTAACCGGGGTTTCGCGCTCGAAGATCGAGACCAGGACCACGAGGGTCTGGGACTCGGGCTTGATCTCGGAGATCGTCGCCGGAAGGGTCTCGAACGGGCCTTCCTTGACGATGACGGACTCGCCAACCTCGAAGTCGACGGCCACGGGAGCCTGGTTCTGCTTGTTGACCGGCTTGCCCTTCTCGGCCTGCTCTTCTTCGAAGACCGGGGCGAGCATGGAGAAGACCTCGTCAAGGCGCAGCGGGACCGGGTTGTGGGCGTTGCCCACGAAGCCAGTGACGCCGGGGGTGTGGCGAACGGCGCCCCAGGAAGCGTCGGTCAGGTCCATGCGGACCAGAACGTAACCGGGGATGCGGACGCGGTTGATCACCTTGCGCTGCGCGTTCTTGATCTCGACGACTTCTTCCATCGGGACCTGGATTTCGAAGATGTAATCTTCCATGTCCAGCGTCTGGATGCGGGTCTCAAGGTTGGCCTTCACGCGGTTTTCGTAACCGGCGTAGGAGTGGATGACGTACCAGTCACCCTCCTGGCGGCGCAGCTTGGCCTTGAATTCCTCAGCCGGATCTGCGGGGGCTGCAGCAGCAGCCGCCTCCAGCGAGACATCGGCAGCGTCCTCATCGGACTCAGTATCCTCATCGGACTCGTCATCAGACTCAGCGTCTACGTCGGACTCGAAATCCTCTTCGGAATCATCGACGTCGGCAGATTCGGGCGCAGCAGAGTCAGCCTCCGACTCTTCCGCAGCCTCAGCCGCGGCGTCGTCCGTGCTTTCAGCGGGCCCATCCAGCTCAGCCTCGTTTACCTCAAGCTCCTGCTCAGACACTTGGTCTCCTGCTTCCTCATTGCCTAACATGCCTATTTAAATGGCTCAATTCCACAAACCCCACAAAATTCCTGAAATACCTAAGGAATTTCACGCGGTTTGCGGACAGATCCGCTTAGCGGTCCGTAGCGCCTGATCCACCGAAGACCCAGCTCACTCCCGTGCCGAAGGCAAGGTCCAGCAGGGTGACGATGAGCATCATGATGGCTACGAACACCAGCACCACGACTGTGTAATTGATCAGTTCCTTGCGGGTCGGGGCAACGACCTTCTTCAGTTCGCCGATAACCTGGCGGATGAAGAGTGCAATTCGGGCAAAGAAGCCGGCATCGGCTTTCTTGGCAGGACGGCCCTTTGAGCTGCTAGCAGCCGTTTCGGTCACCTGGTCCTCACTCACCTTGCAAAGTCGTTTGACCCGGCTCTGATCAGAGCCATGGTTGCTGCGCTTGCTCCGGCGTTTCCGCCGGAACAGCTTGCGCAGGGCAGACAGGACTCGAACCTGCAACCTGCGGTTTTGGAGACCGCTGCGCTACCAATTGCGCCACTACCCTATGGATCGAATCCATGTTTCAGGCCGCACTTCAGCCTGTGGTGCTTTTCAACACCGGTGAACCAGTCTACGCAAGAACTTCGCGTTAGTCGAACCGGCCTAATTCCGGGCCTTCCGGCCGCTTATGAATCAATGTGAGCAGCATTATCAGTCACATTGTCCAGCAGGCGCCCGGGAGCTCCGCAGAACAGCATAAGGTAGTTTACGTCGAATCCCATCATCCAGCCCACGAGCTGCCTGCGAAGAACGGTACATAGATGTCTGCCGGAACACCTGCCGCCCGCATTTCACAACGAATCTCCGCTATTGCCGAGTCCGCCACCCTTGCCGTTGACGCCAAGGCCAAGGCACTGAAGGCCGCGGGGCGCCCCGTGATCGGTTTCGGTGCCGGCGAACCCGATTTCCCCACCCCGGATTACATTGTCAAGGCAGCAATTGAGGCTGCTGCCCAGCCGAAGTACCACCGCTACTCCCCCGCTGCCGGGCTTCCTGAGCTGAAAAAGGCCATTGCCGATAAGACCCTCCGGGACTCCGGCTACAAAGTGGACCCATCGCAGGTCCTGGTGACCAATGGTGGCAAGCAGGCTGTCTACAACACCTTCGCCACCTTGGTTGACCCGGGCGACGAAGTCATCATCCCCACGCCCTTCTGGACCACTTATCCGGAAGCCATCCGCCTCGCAGGGGGCGTTCCGGTGGAGGTATTCGCCGGACCCGAGCAGGGCTACCTCGTCACCATCGAGCAGTTGGAAGCCGCGCTGACGGACAAGACCAAGATCCTGCTGTTCGTCTCCCCGTCCAACCCCACCGGCGCTGTATACAGCCCGGAGCAGGTTGCGGAGATCGGGAAGTGGGCCGCCTCCAAGGGCCTGTGGGTGGTCACGGATGAAATCTACGAGCACCTGACCTATGACGGCGTGGAGTTCACCTCCATCGCCACCGCCGCACCGGAGCTTGGCGACAAAGTCGTCATCCTCAACGGCGTGGCCAAGACCTACGCCATGACAGGTTGGCGCGTGGGTTGGATGATCGGTCCGGCCGATGTCATCAAGGCCGCCACCAACCTCCAGTCGCACGCAACGTCCAACGTCTCGAACATCATGCAGGTCGCCGCCGCCGCTGCCCTCACGGGTCCGCTGACCGCCGTCGACGAAATGAAGGTCGCCTTCGACCGCCGCCGCAAGGCAATCGTCGCCGGACTGAACGCGATTGACGGCGTGGAATGCCCGACGCCGACCGGCGCCTTCTACGTGTATGCCGACGTCCGCGGACTGCTGGGTAAGGAATTCGAAACCTCCAACGGCCCGGTGCGCCCGAGCACATCCGCAGAACTTGCCACGCTCATCCTGGACGAGGTTGAAGTTGCCATCGTTCCCGGCGAAGCATTCGGTCCCTCCGGTTACGTCCGCCTTTCCTACGCACTCGGGGACGACGACCTCGCCGAGGGTGTCCGCCGGATCCAGGAATTCCTGGGCCGGGCGAAATAGCTCTGACCGAGTAGCGCTTCCGGGTTGAATGCTCCCGCACCAATGTTTGGTGCGGGAGCATTTCCGCTAAAGCAGCGGGATGTGAGAGAAGGTCCGTCTAAAGGCCGGCGGATGTGAGAGAGCATCCGTCAAAAGGCCGGCGGACGTGAGAGAAGGTCAGAGGAGGCGGCGCTCGGCGGCCCACTTGGTGAGTTCGTGGCGGCTGGAGAGCTGCAGTTTCCGGAGCACTGCGGACACGTGCGTCTCCACGGTCTTGATGGAAATGAACAGCTCCTTGGCCACTTCCTTGTAGCTGTATCCGCGCGCGATGAGTCGCATGACTTCCAGCTCACGCGCCGAGAGGCGGTCCAATTCGTCGTCCGCGATATCCGCCGGTGCCGTACCGAAGGCGTCCAGGACGAAGCCAGCCAGCCGGGGTGAGAAGACGGCGTCGCCGTCTGCCACGCGGATCACGGCATCGGATATCCCGGCACCGGAAATCGTCTTGGTGACGTAGCCCCGGGCACCAGCCCGGATCACTGCCACGACGTCCTCTGCTGCGTCCGAAACACTCAGTGCCAGGAAGCTGGTGGTGCCCAGGAGCGCGGCGGTCCCCGCAATGACCTCGCGCCCTCCGCCGCCAAGGCCACCTGGAAGGTGGACATCCAGCAGGACAACTTCAGGCCGGGTTTCCGCAATGACAGCAATGGCTTCCTCAACCGTACCTGCCTCGCCCACGACGTCCATGCGGTGATCGAGATCCGCCTTCAGCCCGGAACGGAAGATCGTGTGGTCATCGACGATCACCACCCGCACACTACGCGGCTCACCGCTTGGGGAAGTGTTGCTCATTGCTGTGGTTCTCCATTCCGTACTTCGCCGCTGCGAACATCTCCACTGCGCACATTTCCGGAGCGCATGTCTCCGGAGCGCACATCTCCAGTGCGCGTGTCGCCACCTTCGGCGTTTATCGAGGGGAGGGCCAGCCGGACTTCGGTTCCGTCCCGGCTGCTGTTGATGGTTGCCGTGCCTCCGTGACGCTTCATGCGGCCGATGATGGATTCCTTGACGCCCAGCCTGTCATCGGGGACGGATTCAAGATCAAATCCCGGACCGCGGTCCTTGATGAAGACCTCGGTGCTTCCTGCGGTGCTCTCCATGTAGACGGATACTGTTCCCCCGCCGTGCCGGGCCGCATTGAGCATGGCTTCCCTGGCTGCCTGGACCAAGGCCTCGTGCCTGTCCGTCATATCGGCGTCGCCCACGGTAACCACCTCCACGGCCTGGCCGTGGGCATCCTCCACTTCGGCGGCTACGGCTTTGATCCGCTCGGCCAGCAGTCCTGCATCCTTGGCGGCATCAGTGAAGAGCCAGGACCGAAGTTCACGTTCCTGGGCCCTCGCCAGCCGGACAACGTCCTGCTCCGAGCCAGCCCTGCGCTGGATCAACGCAAGGGTCTGCAACACCGAATCGTGCAGGTGGGCTGCGATCTCCGCGCGCTCGGTTTCCCGTACACGCCCCGCCCGTTCAGTCTCGAGGTCCTTCCAGAACTTCAGTCCCCACGGCAGCAGGACCAGTGCAACGCCGCCGAGGACAGCAACGGACGCCAGGAGCGCCAACCAGGTCTGCTCCCAGGATCCCGATCCTGACACCATGACCAGGACACCGGCCACCACCAACGCAAGGCCAGCAGCCAGGCGGACCCAGCCACCAGCCTGGTCGGCCTTGGTTTTGTCCACCAAACCGGCCCTGCGGGTCTCGTCCAGTTGCATCCATGCGATCGCCGCGCCGCCCAGGATGGCAGCTGCGGGAATCAGCGTTCCCAAGGGCACATCGACGCCGAACTGCCGGGCAATCAGGATCACAGCGACCAGAAGCAGGCCGGCGCCGAGCAGGATCTCTTTGCCGTACTGGATTCGTCGAAAATTGAACCGGGAGACCTGTAACGCCGGGCTTCCGGATTCGGCCCAAGCGCCGGCAGGAGCCGACGTTCTGCCGGAAGTTGTCGTACCAGCCGGTGGGCTACCAAACGGTGGACCAAAGGCACCTGCCAGTGGACCAGAGGCACCTGCGCCATTGGGTACCGGAGGGTTTCCACTCACCGCTGGAGAGCCGACCACCGGCGGTGCGGGTCCGGCGTCGGGCGCTTGTGGTACGGACTCAGTGGCAGGCGGAAGGCTGACTGCAGGAGCAATAGGCGACGCCGGCCGGCGGGCATTGCGGCGCGCGCTCTCATCAGCAGTGGGAACCATGGTCCACAGCCAGGCGTAGAAGGCCAGCCCCGCTCCCCCGGCGAAGCAGGCAAGGATCATGCCCAGCCGGACGTACTTCACGGGCCAGCCCAAATGGTCGGCCAGTCCGCTGCAGACGCCGGCGATCATGCGGTCGCTGCTGCGGACCAGCGGCGGGCGTTGTACAGCGGTTGTCATGTACCAATCCAAACACGGATCAGGGTTGCCCGAACCTGAAACCGGCGTTCTTCGGGGGTCCCTCAGGGATCATTCAGGGTATCCCCCAGTAGAGGGCAGGGTACCCGGGACGGCAGGATCGAAGTATGAACGCGAACAGCATGAACCCAGAGGGATCCGGAACGCCCGGCAACGCCGGCACACCCGATCCCGACGCCAACGCCGGCACCTCCGCCGGTGCCCCCGGGGAACCATCCCCCCAGGCCTATCCGTCCTCCGAGGCCGGTCCCGCTGCACCCGATATTGCACCCCAGCAGAACTTCTTCGACTGGATCCGCAGCCAGGGTGTCCGCCGTGGGCCGGACCGCTGGATCGGTGGCGTCTCCAGCGGAGTGGCGCACCGGTTCGGCATCGACCCCCTGATTGTCCGGGGGATCTTCATCGTCCTTGCACTCTTTGCCGGCATCGGCGTCCTCCTCTACGGCCTGGCGTGGGCTTTGCTCCCTGAACCTGACGGCCGCATCCACGTTCAGGAAGCAGCCGCCGGGCGTTGGTCCGGTGGCATGACAGGTGCATTGATCACCACGCTCATCGGCCTGCCTGGCTTGGGCCGCGGGTTCTGGGGCTGGGGCTGGAACGGCCTTCCCGGCCTGTTGTGGACGCTCTTCTGGGTAGGCGGCGTCATCTACCTCATCTACTATCTGGTGCAACGCAACAAAGGGCCTAAGGCGGCCCGTCCCATGAACCAGCAGAACTTTGCGGCCACCGCCTACGGAACGGCCACTGCCTACGGAGCCCCCACGGCCTATGGAACGGCCACTGCCTACGGAGCCCCCACGGCCTATGGAACGCCAACAGCCACCGGGGCAAACACTGCTGCCGGAACAAACACAGCCACCGGCACCAACAGCGGCGTTCCGGTGTACGGCCAAGGCCAGCCAGGCAGCAAACCGCAGGGTCATGGGGCCGGCCGCTACGAGCCGTCAGGCCCGCGACCGCCCTTCGGGCCCACTCCTCCCCAAGGCGGTCAGCCTTTTAGCGGCCAACCGCACAATGGTGAACCCAAGCCGCCCCGCGCCAGGCGCAGGGGTCCAGGGCCAGCGATAGTTGCGGTCACCGCGGGTGTGGCCCTGCTGGTTGGTGGCACCTTGAAGGCGTTGGACGCCGGCAACATCATCGAGCTCGGCCAGGCAGCCAACGCAGTGGTGTGGGCCGCGGGCGCAGCGGTTCTGGGTTTGGGCATCCTCTTTGCGGGATTGCGGGGACGGACCTCTGGTTTCCTCGGTTTCCTGGCGGTAGTGGCCTTGATCATCGGTGGAATCTTCAACGTTGTCCCAAGGAATGGCGATCGCTTCACCTTCCATGACGTGAACTGGGCACCACTGAGCGTCGAGCAGGCGCGGCAGGGGGTCGACGTCACTGGCGGCAAGGGCACAGTGAACCTGGACGATCTGGCCCTGACGCCTCCACTGACCACCGAAATCGTGGTCCCCGTGGACGCCACCTTCAGTAACGTCACCGTCATCATCCCGGACGACGTACCCGTTGAAGTCAGGGCGGATATGACCTTCGGCAACCTCAACGAACACGGCTCGGACCGCGGCGGCCGCCTTCAGGACGAGCGGACGGTCTACAACGCCGAAAAGCCAGGAGCCAACCTCGTGGTGGAGATTGATGGCACTTTCAGCAACGTGACCATCCAGGAAGGAAACTGACATGAGCACGAACGAGCCAAGCAACGCACGCGAAGCAGCAGAAAACAGCAGTGATGCCAAGAATCCAGTGGACACCACTCCGCTGACCAAGGAGCCGGCACCCTCACCGCGGCTCCAGCCAACACCGCAGCTCCAGCCAATACCGCTCACGCCACCTCTTGAGCCCAACTATCGGGTGGAACGGACCATCGACGACGACGAACCGCAACAGGCGCGGATCGGCACCGTGGTGTGGGGATTGATTGTGATTGCCCTGGCCGCTTTGTTGGTCATCTCCACCCTTGGTTGGGTGGTGCTGGACGGCACGTACGTGCTGATCGGCCTCATGATCGGTGCAGGCGCAGCCTTGGTCATCGGAGGACTCCTCGCCGCCCGCAAGAGTGCCGGTAAACCAAAGAGCCCTGCCAAGTAACTGCCTGCACCAGTTACACCAATGAGGCAGGTACTAACGTGACAAAGCAACCACAACAAGGAAGTCTGTAGCCATGGACAAGTTCTTCAGCATCGTCAGGGGCTTCGGCCTGAAGCGTGGACCCCAGCGCTGGTTGGGCGGCGTCTGTGGCGGGATCGCTGCGAAGCTCAGGGTGGACGTGGCATATGTTCGCGTCGCTTTCCTGCTCTTCTGCCTCTTGCCCGGGCCGGCTGCGGTGTTCTACATCCTCGCTTGGCTCATCCTGCCGGACCAGAAGAACAGGATCGCGCTGGAGTCCTTCATCAGCCAGCGTTCCCGTTAAGCGCACGACGATCAACAACTTCGATGTCAGCGACACAAAGCGCCCCGCCGCTGCGGGGCGCTTTCGTTGTTTTCAGAGAGATTTCCAATACCGCACGGCCGGGGTCGAAAGTAACCATTTGTGTCCCACCCCACATCCACGTCTACAATCGTTGGGAGCTCAGCGTGGCGCTCTACACGTATTCCTCCAAGCCATGAGTGAGCAAACATGAAAATTGGCATTCTTACCAGCGGTGGCGACTGCCCCGGACTCAACGCAGTAATCCGGGGAGCGGTCCTGAAGGGGATCGCAATCCACGGCCAGGAGTTCGTGGGTTTCAAGGACGGCTGGCGCGGCGTCGTGGAAGGTGATGTCATCGACATCCCCCGCACCTTGGTCCGAGGTATCGCCAAGCAGGGCGGCACTATCCTGGGCACCTCACGTACCAACCCGTTTGAAAATGGTGGTGGCCCGGACGTCATCAAGGCCCATATGGAACGCCTCGGCATTGACGCCATCATCGCCATTGGTGGCGAAGGCACGCTGGCGGCGGCAAAACGGCTCACCGATGCCGGACTGAAAATTGTTGGTGTTCCCAAGACTGTGGACAACGACCTCGACGCAACGGACTACACCTTCGGCTTCGATACAGCGGTTGAAATCGCCACCGAAGCAATCGACCGCCTCCGCACCACGGGTGAGTCCCACCACCGCTGCATGATCGCCGAGGTCATGGGCCGCCACGTAGGCTGGATCGCCCTGCACGCCGGAATGGCCGCTGGTGCACACGCCATCCTCATCCCGGAACAGACGGTCAGCATCGAGCAGATCACCGAATGGGTCCAGGAAGCCCACGACCGCGGCCGCGCGCCCTTGGTGGTGGTAGCTGAAGGCTTCGTTCCTGACCACATGGAGTCTCCCCACTCCGAACGCGGACTGGACACTTTTGGCCGACCCCGCCTGGGTGGCATCGCCGACCAGCTCGCCCCGGAAATCGAAGCACGCACAGGCATCGAGACCCGCGCCACCATCCTTGGCCACATCCAGCGTGGCGGCGTACCAACCGCCTACGACCGCGTCCTGGCCACCCGCCTGGGCATGGCAGCCATCGATTCGGTGGTGGAGGGTCGTTGGGGCACCATGGTGGCGCTGAAGGGGACGGACATCTCCCACGTTGGTTTTGAAGAAGCACTGGGTAAGCTCAAGACCGTTCCCCAGCACCGCTACGACGAAGCGAGTGTGCTCTTCGGCTAGTCGGCTAGTCGGCTAGGCTGAATCCATGACTCTTGAGCCCACGTCCGCTGCCATTATCCAGCTGGCGTGGGCTCGCCATTTAGGGTTCGACGACGACGCTTTCGCCGCCGCAGCTGGCCGGGTCACCACTTCAGCGGTGGACCCAAGCGATCCCTCAAACCGCCTCACCCGCCTCGACGACTCGGCGCGGGCGGTTGTTTTCCTCCGCCTTTTTGGTGCCTCAGCGCTGGTGGGACCACAATGGGTCCTCGACGCAGCCGCTGGAATTCCAGACACTGAACTTGCCCAGCATGTGACGCTGTTGACCCTCACCCGATCCCACGGTGGACACGGCCTTGGGTCCTCAGCATTGTTCTTTGCCGACGACCTCCCGCTCAACCAACCCTCGGAGGACCTCACGGTCTCGCGGGGCAATCCAGAGGCGATCGCGCTGGAAGGGCTGTGCCCCCCGGATGACGTCAACGAAGTGGGCCTGCAAGCCCTCGAGCACCGCTTCACCATCATGCATCCCGAAGAAGAGCAACCCACTCCCGTGGCGTGCGGCGCCTACTCCGAGTGGGAGGGAATCCTGGCCAACATGGGCGTCCTGGTAGCTCCACCCTGGCGCCGACGGGGCCTGGGAACGCTCGCTGCATCGATTGCTGCCCACGAAGCCCTGGCCGCTGGACTGACGCTCCAGTGGAAGGCCGATGTTAGCAACAGCAGCGCGCTCGCGATGGCGCGCAGCTTGGGATTCGCCACTGGCGGACTCCATGCGAGCGTGTTGCTCGGCTGACAAGAACCGAACCGGCCCAGCTTTGGTCTTGGCTGGCAACTGGTCCTGCCCCTATGTCCGGGTCAGGACCAGCCAAAAGTGGGCTGGTCTCCGCCGTTTGCCACCCTACTTCCGTGCGGTTTCCTGTGGAGCCTCAGTGGCAGCTGCACCGCCCCACCCTTCAACGGACTTCGGCTTGGCAAAGAACACGGCCACCACTGCCCCGACGAGAATCGCACAGGCGGGCAGCACGATCGACTGGCTCATCGCCGTCGAGAATCCTGCATGCAGGGCCTCGGGCAGAGCACCGTTCATGGACGCTTCGTTCGCCGGAGCTCCCGCTGGCGCCGCGGGCAACTCGGCCGCAAGCCGGGCTTGGATCAGGGCGGCGATGGCCGCCGATCCAAGGACTGCCCCGATCTGGCGGGTGGTGTTGAACACGCCCGAACCGGCGCCGGCTTGGCGTGGCTCGAGGTTGCGCGTTGTCGCATTGGATACCGGCCCCCAAATGAAGCCATTGGCAACACCCTGCAGGGCACTGGGAAGCAGGAACATCCAAATGGGAGTATCCGGCCGCAGAAGCGAAGCTGTCCAGAAGAGCGCTCCTGCGAGGCAAACCAGGCCGAAGGATGCGAACCAGCGCGGGTTGGCACGGTCGATCAGCTTACCCACCACCGGCGCCAGGCCGCCGGAGATCACTGCCATGGGAATCATGAGCAACGCTGATTGGGTGGGGGTCAAACCCCGCACAACCTGGTAGTAGAAGATGGTGGGCAGCGGGAACGCCGTCACGGTGAAGCCGACCACCATGATGGTGGTGTTGCCCAGCGAGAAATTGCGGTCCTTGAACAAGGCGAGCGGCAGCAGCGGTTCCCCTCCGCGACGGCCCAGTAGCCACTGCCAGAGAACAAAGAGAACCAGGACCACGAGCCCTGCGATGATCAAGCCCCACACGGTAACGGCACCGGTGACCGTTCCCCACTTATAGGTTTGGCCTTCCTGGAGGCCGAAGACCAAAAGAAACATGCCGACGGCGGAGAGCACCACGCCCGCGACGTCGAATGAATGGCTGTGCGTAGTCAGCTTCGGGACGAAACGCGTGACCATGACGAAGGCGACAATTCCAATCGGGACATTGACGAAGAAGATCCATTCCCATCCCAGTCCGTCCACCAGGACCCCGCCCAGAATGGGACCCACGAGAACAGCCATGCCGGCCGTCGCTCCCCAAAGTCCCATGGCGGCACCCCGGCGGTCCGGAGGAAAAATACGCGTGATGACAGCCATGGTCTGGGGCGTCATCATGGCCGCGCCGAGTCCTTGGACCGCGCGGGCGGCGATCAGCATGGTGATATCGCCGGAGAGTCCGCACCACAGCGAAGCCAGGGTGAAGACCACCAGGCCGATCAAGTACAGATTCTTCGGCCCGAAACGGTCACCCAACCTGCCGGTAATGAGCAGGGGTACTGCATACGCCAGGAGGTAGGCGCTCGTAACCCAGATGACGGCGTTGATATCCGTGTTGAGGCCCTCCATGATCCGCGGATTCGCGACCGACACGATGGTGGTGTCGATAAGGATCATGAAGAAGCCTATGACCAGTGACCACAGCGCGGGCCACGGCTTAGCTACGTTTTCCAAGGGATTCCTTCGGCCGATATGAAAGTTCTCTGATCCCGCACTCAGCAGTGCGGTTGTCGTAGCTGCCGGGCTTTCCTGGAACCCCTCGGGCTTTAGCCGAGAAGGGCCAATATTTCGGCCCTGGCAAACATCTTGGCCGCTTCGCGCGCGGTGGGAGTTCCGGCGTCGGGGTCTGCTCCTGCGTCCAGCAGCGCCCGGGAGACGCCCGTGTAACCCTTGAATACCGCCCCGGCAAGCGGCGTCTGGCCACGGTCATTGGGGGTATTCACATCAGCGCCGTGGTGCAGAATCAACTGCACGGTTTCCTCGTGCCCATGATAGGCAGCAAGCATCAGCAGCGAGTCTCCGGAAGCGTTGGTGAGCGTGGCCGGGGCACCTGCATTCAGGTAGCTCCGAAGCATCTCGGTGTTGCCCTCGCGGGCGGCATCGAAGAGCGCATGGGCCAAGGCAACTGCTTCGTCGTCCCCGCCCGTATCGGTGGCAGCAGGGTCGGCTTCGGGTCCAGTGCTGTGACTTGGTTGGCTCATCGGTGGGGTCCCTTCAGGAATCCTGTTTGGCGCCCGACGACCTGGCCGGCGTCGGGGGCGACGATCACTTCCTGGGCTGCGATGTAAGGCTCCTCGCCGTCCATGACTGTCAAGGTTTCATCCGCCGGAACGGAGCGCTTGATAACAGCCAAAGCCACAGGGCCCATCTCGAAGTGCTGCGCCACAGATGTCAGAGTACCCACCTTGCGCTCCCCCGCAAATACAACACTGCCAACGGCCGGAAGCGTGTGTTGCGAGCCGTCCAGCTGCAGGAAGACGAGGCGCCGCGGCGGGTGGCCGAGATTGTGAACGCGCGCAATGGTCTCCTGGCCCTTGTAGCAGCCCTTGCTCAGATGAACGGATGTACGAATGAGGTCCAGCTCATGCGGAATGGTCCTATCATCAGTCTCCGCACCGAGACGTGGCCGCCACGCGGCAATCCGCAGGGCGTCGGCCGCCATGGCACCAGCCAGGGGCAGGCCTTCGATCACGGATTCCAAGTCTGCCGCCGGGACGAGGTATTCGAACCATGGGCGTTCGAGCCCAGGGTGCGACTCCTCCGGGACAGTGCTGTAGGAATAGCCGCCAGGGCCTACATGCGGCCACGGATCTTCCCAAACCAAGTAACCGCCGAGCTTCTCCACGGGCTTCGTGGAACCTAGGACAGCCCACTCCCCGGAGACATCCGTGATCTCCACGCGCAGCATGAACTTCATCTTGTTCAACCACTCAGCCAACGGCGCCGCTTCTGCGGCCTCGACGATCAGCCAGGTGGTTTCACCGTCGTCAATAACCCGCGCATCGAACTCGATGCGGCCTTGGACACTGAGCAGCAACAGTTCGCTGCCAACCCGCGGCTGGAGATTGGTCACCTGCTGGGAAGAGAGCGTGTTGAGCCAGCTGAGGCGGTCCGGTCCGGACACCGTCACCACGCCCCGGTGCGAAAGATCAACGACGGCGGTTCCGGTTGCCAGGGCGCGCTGCTCCCGCAGCGGCTCGCCGTAGTGGGCCGGGACGCCGGCATCCAGGCCAGTGTCTTCGACAGCGCCAGGGCGCGACAACAGGGGGCTCTTGTAAGTCATATGTAGTAGAAGTCCTTGCGGCTCAGTGGTATTCCGGAACTCTGAGGTATTCCGGAATCAGCGGTATTCCGGGTTCTCGAAATCGAATCGTGTGCCGGCTTTCCATTCCTGCGGAAGGTTGCCATAGGCGGGGATGCCACCGGCATCCCTGAGGAGGCGGGCCATGTGCATCAGGTTCCAGGACATGAACGTGGTGTTCCTGTTAGTAAAATCACTCTCCGGACCACCAGACCCTTCGTCAAGGTAGCTTGGCCCTGGGCCTACTGGGCCGATCCAGCCCGCGTCAGCCTGCGGCGGGATGGTGAAGCCCACGTGTTGGAGGCTGTACAGCACGTTCATGGAACAGTGCTTGATGCCGTCTTCATTGCCGGTGATGAGGCATCCACCCACTTTCGGGTAGAACGCCCACTGACCCTTGTCAGTGAGTTCGCCGGAGTGTGCGTACAGACGCTCAATGAGCTTTTTAGTCTGGGAAGAGTTATCGCCCAGCCAGATGGGACCTGCCACCACAACGATGTCGGCCTCAGCGACCAACGGATAGATCTCCGGCCATTCATCGGTTTTCCAGCCGTGTTCCCGCATGTCCGGGTACACGCCGCTGGCGATATCGTGGTCCACAGTCCGGATGAGGTGGGTAGTGACGCCCTGCTTTTCCATGATGTCGCGGCTGATCCGGATCAACCCATCGGTGTTGCTGAGCTGCGGCGAGGGTTTCAAGGTGCCGTTGAAGAACACGGCCTTGAGTCCCTCGTAGCCTCCCGGCTTGAGGTGGTTATTCACTATCTGCTCCTTTGCTGGTTGCGTGTGGAACGTTCAGTGAGACCTCGTGCCGGGCGTCAGGAAACCCTGTGAAGGAACGCCGACGCGTGTGGTTCCAATGCCTTGCCGTTGGCGGCAACATCCCAGCGCCAGAGGAGATTGCCATCCACCAGGCCAAAGATCCGTGTTGCGGCGGTGTACTCCTTGGAGTGGCTCCCGCGCATCACCATGTCCGTGGTGAGCTGGATCTGCGGCCCCTTGATCTGGCCGTAGTAGAGCTCGGTAATTCCCCCGGGGTGGGCAATTGACACGGAGATATCGAAGCCGCCCTCTTTGTTGCGGCGTTCTTCAACCTCATCGGCGGTCTTGAGCACAGGAACGATGTCCGCCGGGATAAGCCCGGGACCACCGTCGCCTTCCTGGAGCTTGCGCTCCAAGGCCCAGAACCCGGTTTCAACGGTCAACGGGCGCAACTTTGCGCCGTCGTCGTCGCTGATCCAGGTCTCGGCCCTGTACTGCAGGTACGGCAAACCGTTATGGGTGAAGGAAACGTGCTGGACGAAATGCTCCGAATCCTCATCACCACTGCCAAGCCGGCCGCGGCCTTCCCACTCACCAATGAGCCAGGAAAGCGGGACGAGTTCAGGCGTCAGGTCTGTTGGAATCTCAATAGGCACAACGACTACCTCTTTTGGACTGCAGGATCAGAAGGCTTTACTTCTGGCCCTTGAAAAGGCGGTAAACAACGAAACCCGCAAACCACGCCATGGCAATGCTTGCCAGGCCAAGGAGAACGAGGAAGAAGATTTCAAATGCGAGTACAGACATGATGCAATCCTAACCGTTAGTAGATGAGTAGTTTGTCTATGAAGTAGGCCAAGGCTCCAACAGCCCAAACCGGCGCCACACCCATTCCCACTGCGGCGGGAATATTGAGCCGCCCGCGCCTGAGAGTGGTCATGCGCCGGAAGCAAACGAGGACCGATCCGACCACGACGCCCACCAAGGCAGCAGGCAGGACGGCGATATCGGAAAAAACAAGTCCGGCCAAAGGGCCCATCAGGCCGGCCATGACGATGCCAAGGGGAGCCACAATCCGGTCCGGCCATCGAATGACGCCTACCAGCAGTGCCACTGCGGCGCTCAGCCCGGCAACCAGCACCATTTCCTTGACGCCGTTGAACCGGGCCCCGGCAATCCATCCTGCACCGAGGCAATTCAACAGGACGCCGGCACAACAGCCGAGCGTGGATTCCAGGCGCTGTGCCTGTCCCGTTCCCCGCACGAGCTGGATGATGAACACCGCCATGACCCCCAAGGCAATGAAGGCGGGCGTACCATCCAGGAATCCAGGAGCCGGCATGTAAGCTGCCGTCACTGCCGAGCCTGCACCGGCCAAGGCAATGACGGAGGCCAGGGTTTTCTTGGCCGGGACTGCCAGGAAATGCGGCCAGCCAAGCCCCACAGCCGCGGACGCCACAATGCCAACGCCCACCATGGCTTCCCGGGAAACGAAGGTGCTGGCCACGATGGCTGCGAGCGCCACGAGTCCGAATACCCCGATGCTCCAAGACTTCACTGTGTGCCCGACCTCAATTCGATGCGCCTTACGACCTCCCGACAATCCTGCCTTATGGCGGGCGAATATGTCGTAATTCCGGTGGCAGCCCGTCACGAATCCCTGACTGGCGGGGCTCGGGTGGGTATACTCGGACTTCAACGGCGCACACTGTTTGCCTTGATCCCGTTACAACGGGCAAAGGCTTGCCAGCTGCCGTGACCGGCCGGTGAAACTCCGGTTTCGACGCCCGATGATGCGCGTACAGCCCATTGGAGGAACTATGTCGCACATCCTGCTCCTGACGAACAGCACCGGCTCTTCGGTGGACATTCTGCCTGCCCTTGAGCTGCTCAACCACCGTGTCCACATCCTCCCGGCAGAACCGACCGCGCTGCTCGAAACCGATCCCACGGACATCGTCTTCCTGGATGCCCGCAAGGACTTGGTGGGGGCACGCTCCCTGACGCAACTGCTGAAGGCCACCGGACTCAGCGCCCCGCTCATGCTGATTCTTACCGAGGGCGGCATGGCAGCCGTTTCCTCTGCATGGTCAGTGGATGACATCGTGCTGGACTCTGCAGGCCCTGCTGAGGTCGAGGCCAGAATCCGCCTGGCCATGGCCCGGGCTGTACCCGGCGAAGAGGAGACCCAGACGGAGATCCGCGCTGCCGGCGTCGTGATCGATGAAGCGAGCTACACCGCCCGGGTCAGCGGCCAACCCCTGAACCTGACGTTCAAGGAATTCGAGCTCCTCAAGTACCTCGCCCAGCACCCCGGACGCGTGTTTACCCGCCAGCAGCTGTTGACCGAAGTCTGGGGCTACGACTACTACGGTGGCACCCGAACTGTGGACGTCCACATCCGGCGTCTCCGCGCCAAGCTCGGTGTTGACCACGAGAATCTCATCAGCACGGTCCGCAACGTCGGTTATCGCCTGACGTTGGTCAGGCTCCCGGATGACGAACTCTCGGAAGCGTAAACCGCCCGTCGACTGTACAGACGAAAAAGAAGAGGCCAGGATTCACATGAATCCTGGCCTCTTCCACTTTCCGTGGAGGACATACGGGTCGAACGTATCGAGGCCACCCCACTGGTGGATCCCCCCTGTGTTGACTAAAAAGCCGAACGAGATAACGAGCCTACAGCCGTTTCAGGGGGACTTCAAATTACAGTGCTTGCCCCGGACGTATAGCCTTGCATCATGAGTCACGCGCACCCCGAGAACTGGCCAGTACTGCTCGTCACCGGCGCCCTCGATCCCGAACTCCTCAAGGACTTCAGGACCCTCGCAGCGGCCGCCGAGGAATCCGACGGCAACCCTCCCCTGTCCGAACAGACACTGGTCATGTTGCGTGGCGTCGATGCCGGCGATCACTCTGTCCTGTCGCTTGCCCTTTATGCCCCGGATGAAGATTCAGATCCGGCGACTGGAGAAGATCTGGCGGGAATCGCCGTCGTCGTTGAAGCGCCTGGCCCATCAGGAACAACGGGTGTCCTCGAACTGGCTGTCCACCCCACCTACCGCAACCAGGGCGTAGCGGCCCGCCTGCTGGAGGCGCTGGAAGGCAAACGCGGTTTTGACGGCTTGAGCGCCTGGTCCCATGGCAATCACGAGGCCGCGGCGGAGCTGGCCACCCGTTTTGGCTACGGTCCTGTGCGGGAACTGTGGAAAATGCGGCTGATGTCCTCCACGTCCGCACTGCCCGACGTCGGCCTTCCGGACGGGGTCTCATTGCGCGCCTTCGTGCCGGGACAGGACGAGGATGCCTGGCTGGCGGCCAACCGCGCGGCCTTCTCGCATCATCCCGAGCAGGGTTCGATGACCCGGGCCGATCTTGAGGCCCGCAAGGCCGAAGATTGGTTTGATCCGGCAGGCTTTCTCCTGGCCGTCAATGATGCAGGCGAACTGCTGGGATTCCACTGGACCAAGGTTCACCCACGGCAGGGACCCCATCCCGCCATCGGCGAGGTTTACGTGGTGGGCGTCACGCCCGAAGCGCAAGGCCTAGGCTTGGGCAAGGCACTCACCGTGGCGGGAATCAGGTATCTGCAGGACAAGGACCTGCACGCCGTCATGCTTTACGTCGATGCCGACAACCGGGCCGCCGTATCCCTATACCAGAAGCTTGGCTTTATCCGCTGGGACACCGATGTGATGTACGGACCTTTAACCAAGAATTAACCTCAGCATCCCGCTGCAAGGAAAGCCCGGGACTTCTTGGATTCGGGCACTGGAATTGCTTGTAATGTGGGAGGAAACCCAGTCCTGAGCTTAGGAGAACCCCCATGCAGCCGGACCCCGTCGGCACCGCCGGATCCACTTCGAAGGGCGCCACACTGCCCCCACGCTTCGGATCATCGGAAGTGCCGGCTTCACGAGCCACCCAGGACCGCATTGACATCCCGGAATTTGCGCCGAGCCTGGAACCCGAAGGCGACATCTCGCCGGACCGTTTCCTGGACCGTGAGCTCAGCTGGCTGGCATTCAACTCCCGCGTTTTGGAACTCGCAGAGGATCCGGATCTCTTCCTCCTGGAACGCGTGAATTTCCTGTCGATCTTTGCCTCCAACCTGGACGAATTTTTCATGGTCCGCGTTGCAGGTTTGAAGCGTCGCATCGCCACGGGACTTGCTGTCCCCTCCCCCGCGGGCTTGAGCCCCATCGAGGTGCTGGAGCAGATCGGCGAAGAGGCGCACAAGCTTCAGGAACGCCACGCGCGTGTCTTCGCCGAACAGATCCGTCCTGCCCTGGCTTACGAGCACATCCACATCATGCACTGGAATGAATTGGATGAAGATGCCCGTCACCGGATCAGCATCATGTTCCAGGAGAAGGTCTTCCCGATCCTGACGCCGCTGGCCGTGGATCCCGCGCACCCCTTCCCCTACATTTCCGGCCTCTCACTGAACCTTGCGGTGATTGTCAGCAACCCCATCAGCGACAAGGAACTCTTCGCCCGCGTGAAGGTTCCGGACCAGCTGCCGCGCCTGATCTCCGTGGATGGCCCCCGTGCAGGTGCCATTCCTGGCCGTGTTGCCCGCTTCATCGCTTTGGAAGAAGTCATCGCAGTCCACCTGGACAAGCTCTTCCCCGGCATGGAGGTCCTTGAGCACCACACCTTCCGCGTCACCCGCAACGAGGACCTCGAGGTAGAAGAAGACGACGCCGAGAACCTCCTGCAGGCCTTGGAGAAGGAACTCCTTCGTCGCCGTTTCGGTCCTCCTGTGCGCCTTGAAGTCACCACGGACATCAACCCGAACATCAAGGCTCTGCTTATCCGGGAACTCGGCGTTGAAGAGTCCGAGGTTTACTCCGTACCGGCACCCCTGGACCTCCGTGGTCTCTCTGCGATCAGCGCCATTGACCGCCCCGACCTCCACTACCCCAAGCATGTTCCACACACGTCCCGGTATCTCAACGAATCCGAAACGTCCAAGGCGGCCAACGTGTTTGCCGCTATGCGCCGCCGGGACATCCTGCTCCACCACCCGTACGACTCGTTCTCCACCTCGGTTCAGGCATTCCTGGAACAGGCAGCCGCGGACCCCAAGGTCCAGGCCATCAAACAGACCCTGTACAGGACGTCCGGTGACTCCCCGATCGTTGACGCCTTGATCGATGCGGCAGAGGCGGGCAAGCAGGTCCTTGCCCTGGTGGAAATCAAGGCCCGCTTTGACGAGCAGGCAAACATCTCCTGGGCCCGGAAGCTGGAACAGGCAGGTGTGCACGTTGTGTACGGCATCGTTGGCCTGAAGACCCACTGCAAGTTGTCCCTGGTGGTTCGGCAGGAAGTGGACGGCCTGCGCCGCTATTGCCACATCGGTACCGGCAACTACCACCCGCGAACCGCCCGCTACTATGAGGACCTCGGCTTGCTCACCGCCAACGAGCAAGTGGGCGAAGACCTTTCCAAGCTGTTTAACCAGCTCTCCGGATACGCGCCGAAGTCCACGTTCAAGCGGCTGCTCGTGGCGCCGCGTTCCGTGCGTGCAGGCCTGATCGAAAGGATCGAAGCGGAGATCCGCAACGCCCGCGCCGGCGTTCCTGCCCGCGTCCAGATCAAGGTCAACTCCATGGTGGACGAAGCCATCATCGACGCCCTCTACCGTGCATCACAGGCCGGCGTGAGGGTGGACGTGGTGGTCCGCGGGATCTGCTCCCTCCGGCCGGGCGTACCGGGCCTGAGCGAAAACATTACTGTCCGCTCCATCCTCGGCCGGTTCCTGGAACACTCCCGCGTCTTTGCTTTTGCCAATGGTGGGGATCCCGTGGTGTACATCGGATCTGCAGACATGATGCACCGCAACCTGGACCGCCGTGTTGAGGCACTCGTCCAGTTGGCCAGCAAGGAAGACACCGCGACGGTCGTGGACCTCATGAACCGTTACGTGGACGACGGAACTGCGAGTTGGCACCTGGATAACCAAGGTCACTGGACCAGGTATCACCTTAACGAGGACGGAAAGCCCCTGTTGGACATGCAGTCCTGGCTCCTTGCATCCCGATCACGCCAACGTGCAGCGGCCCGGCGGTAAGGGAACGAGTTGAAAAGCGATACCCCCGTGGCGGATCAGACGGACCACCCCGGTGAACGGGTGGCCGTCGTTGCGGCCGGCGCCATTCCTTGGCGGGTTCAGAAGGGCGCCCTTGAGGTGCTCCTGATCCACAGGCCCCGCTACGACGATTGGTCCTGGCCCAAAGGAAAGCTCGACGACGGCGAAACAGTTCCGCAGTGTGCCGTCCGCGAAGTGCATGAAGAGATCGGCCTTAACAGTTCGCTCGGCGTGCCATTGCCGCCCATTCATTACCACGTCAGTGCTGGCCTGAAAGTAGTGCACTACTGGGCTATGCGGGTCAACGGCGAACAGCTTCGGCCCGACGGCAAGGAAGTGGACAGCGTCATGTGGTGCAGCCCGGACAGGGCTGCAGCCTTCCTCAGCAACCCCACGGATGTGGAGCCCCTGGAGTACCTGGAGAAGGCCCACATCCGGGGCGAACTCGATACGTGGCCGCTCGTACTGATCCGCCATGCAAAGGCAAAGCCGAGGTCCTCATGGACCAAGGCTGAAGGGGAACGTCCGCTGGCCGCCACCGGGCAACGGCAGGCTGCAGCCGTCCAGCGCCTGTTGGAAGTGTGGAAGCCGCAACGGATAGTGACCAGCCCGTGGACCCGTTGCGTAGCAACCATTGCTCCCTACGCCAAGGCAAGCGGAGCGAAGGTGAAGCTGGTTGAAGCTCTCACCGAGCACAACCACAACCGGTCCCCCAAGAAAACTGCCTCCACGGTGGAGGCCCTGTTCGATAAACAGGTGCCAATCGCTGTGTGCACCCATCGGCCAGCCTTGCCCACAGTGCTGAACCAACTAGGCCAGCACATGTCCGCGGCTTTGCGGGGCTTGCTGCCCACGTCCGATCCGTTCCTTTCTCCGGGCGAGGTCATCGTCTGCCAGGTGGCCCGTGGCTCTGAGCGGAAGATTGTGTCCGTGGAACAGGTCAAGCCTTTCGACGACTAGCCACGCCGGGATCGGTGATGAGACACTCATCGATCTACTGGGGGCCCGCATGGTCGAAACCAGTAAGCTGGACTCGTGAGCATCCCCACCCCGTATGAAGACCTCCTGCGCGACGTCATGGCCAACGGCACGCACAAGTCGGACCGCACCGGAACCGGAACGCGTAGCGTCTTCGGCCGCCAATTGCGCTTCGACCTCAGCGAAAGCTTCCCCCTCATCACCACCAAGCGGGTCCACTTCAAATCAGTGGCAGTGGAGCTCCTGTGGTTCCTACGCGGCGATTCGAACGTGAAGTGGATGCAGGACCAAGGCGTTTCCATCTGGGACGAGTGGGCGGATGCCGACGGCGAACTCGGTCCCGTGTACGGTGTGCAGTGGCGCAGCTGGCCCACGCCCGACGGTGGGCACATCGACCAAATCTCCGAGCTCATGGCCAACCTGGCTGCCAACCCGGATTCCCGGCGACACATCGTGTCCGCGTGGAACGTCGCCGAGCTCAAGGACATGGCGCTGCCGCCTTGCCATGCGTTCTTCCAGTTCTATGTAGCCGATGGCAAGTTGTCCTGCCAGCTGTACCAGCGCTCTGCGGACACTTTCCTGGGAGTCCCCTTCAACATCGCCTCCTACGCTTTGCTGACGTGCATGGTCGCCCAGCAGTTGGGCCTTGAGCCCGGCGAGTTTGTCTGGACAGGCGGCGACGTCCATGTTTACGACAACCACGTGGAGCAAGTTACCGAGCAGCTCACCCGTGAACCGTACGAGTATCCGCAGCTGAAAATCCTGCGCAAGCCCGACTCGATCTTCGACTACACCCTGGACGACTTCGAGGTTGTGGGCTATCGGCACCACCCCACCATCAAGGCGCCGATCGCTGTATGAGCACTCCTCCATCTGACATTCCTTCCCAGCTTCCGGGCGTCATCTTCACCCAGGAAATCGCGGGCAAAATGACCGGCATCGGCATGATCTGGGCCCAGACCAAATCCGGTGTGATTGGCAAGGACGGCTCCATGCCGTGGCACCTCCCCGAGGACCTCAAGCACTTCAGCCAGCTGACCACGGGGCACCCCGTCATCATGGGCCGCAAGACCTGGGAATCGTTCCCGGACAAGTACAGGCCTCTGCCCGGGCGAACCAACATTGTGGTGACCCGCAACCCGGAGTGGGCTTCCACGCCTGAGGCCGAGGGCGCCGTCGTGGTTTCCTCGCTGGACGCAGCCCTGCTGGAATCGCAGTTCGCCCCCGGTGGCCAGAAGGTTTGGATCATCGGCGGCGGCCAGATTTTTGAACAGTCGATGGGAATTGCCAACGTTGCCGTCGTCACCATCATCGATGCCGATCTCGACGGCGATACCTTCGCGCCTGAACTCGGCGACGACTGGACCTTTGATACTGCCGCACCGGCCGATGGCTGGCTGACGGCCAAGAACGGCACAGATTACCGGTTCACCACGTGGCGCCGGACGGAAAGCTAGGAACGCCTGCATGCTGAAGAAACCTGAAACATTGTTCGTGCTGGGATACATGCTGCTGCCGCTTTTCGCGCTGATCTCAGCCATTGTTGGACTGACCATGATTCTTGGTGGCAACCGCATCGTCGGCATCATCGTCTTGATCGTGGTCACGCAGGTCTTCACGTTCGGAGCATTCTTTGCCTTGCGCAAGCGCAAAGCCGTCCTTCTGCAGGGGCCCGACGCCGGGAGCTAGCCACAGCGGTCGGCCTGCGGTGAGCTATGGCGGGTGCCGGCGTCGTGCATTGCCTGCGTGACGTAACCAACAGCGGCACTTTGCTGCAAAAGTTTAGACTGGGTAAATGACTACAGCAGCTAATCCGTCCGTAGGACTGGTCGGTTGGCGTGGCATGGTCGGCTCCGTCCTGATGCAGCGCATGCAGGACGAGAACGACTTCGCCAACATCAACCCGGTATTTTTCTCCACCTCGAACGCAGGAGGTGCCGCCCCTTCCTTTGCTGACGGGGCTGGCAAGCTCGAGGACGCGTTCGATATTGAGACGCTTGCCAAGCTGCCAATTATTGTTACCGCCCAGGGCGGTGACTACACCAAGCAGGTTCACGGCGAACTCCGCAACCGCGGCTGGGATGGCCTCTGGATCGATGCTGCCTCCACCCTGCGTATGAACGATGACTCGATCATCGTGCTGGACCCCATCAACCGCGACGTCATCGACGCTGGCCTGTCCGGCGGCGTGAAGGACTACATCGGCGGCAACTGTACGGTTTCCTGCATGCTCATGGGCCTTGGCGGACTGTTCAAGAACAACCTGGTCGAATGGGGCACCTCCATGACGTACCAGGCTGCCTCCGGTGGCGGCGCCCGCCACATGCGCGAGCTCCTGAACCAGTTCGGAACCCTCAACAACGAGGTAAGCAGCGAACTGCAGGATCCGGCCTCGGCCATCCTGGAGATCGACCACAAGGTCCTCGCTGCTCAGCGCACCGGCGTTGACGCCACCCAGTTTGGCGTTCCGCTGGCCGGTTCACTCATTCCCTGGATCGATGCCGACCTCGGCAACGGCCAGTCCAAGGAAGAGTGGAAGGCTGGAGTGGAGACGAACAAGATCCTCGGAACGGGCAAGGGCACCGCGGGCAAGGACCACATCGCCATGGACGGCCTGTGCATCCGCATCGGCGCCATGCGCTCCCACTCCCAGGCCCTCACGCTCAAGCTGCGCGAAGACCTGTCCGTCACGGAGATCGAGAACCTCCTGGCCAAGGACAACGAGTGGGCCAAGGTTGTTCCGAACACCAAGGAAGCCTCCATGGCGGACCTGACTCCCTGTGGCTGCCTCCGGCACCCTGGACATTCCCGTTGGCCGCATCCGCAAGCTCGAAATGGGCCCCGAGTACATCAGCGCATTCACCGTGGGCGACCAGCTCCTTTGGGGTGCGGCTGAGCCGCTGCGCCGCATGCTGAACATCGTGACGGGCAAGCTCTAGGCCCTCTGCCGCCACCCCGTCCGCGCTTTTTCGTCGTCAACCCGCTGTTCCGTTGCTGCCCAGCAACGGAACAGCGGGTTTTCTACGTTCTACCCGTAGGTCCAGGGCCTCCCTGAGCTTCCGGTCCACGTCCCAAGGCCGGCTGAGATCGTCCCATTCGATGCGGACCACTTTCCACCCCTGGGCCTGCATTGCCTTCTCCCGCCGGCGCTCCTCGAAAATCACGTCCTCCGTGGCTGCGTACTCGAAATACTTGGCACGGCCATCAAACTCCAGAATCACCTTCTGCTGCTCCCAGCCAAAGTCTCCGCGATAGTTGCCCAGTGGCGTTGCGACATCCAGCTGCAACACGGCGCCCACTATGCCCAACTTATCCAGAAGCACCCGGGTGCGGGTCTCCCCCACGGATTCGGACCTTGCATCCATAAACTCCAGGACACGGCGCAGCCGGCGGGTTCCACGGGTGATTCTGCCGTTGTCCAGATAATCCTGCATCTTCCGGGGATCTGCGCCGAGGCGAAGGGCATGGTCGGCAATGACGACCGCCCGCTCAAAGTCCAACGTCCGTGCACAGTCCACCACCGTACGCTCAAGACTCGTGGTCTGCGCCGGTCTCTGCCATGGCGTCTGCACCTGAACAATCTCGTCAGGGACCAGACATCCCGCATGGGCCGCGACGTCGCTTCCCGAACTTGCCTTAGCCGGTGAGAAGGGCGTCGTAACGTGTACCAGCGGCCCGCCTTCCCACTCATGGCAACCGTGCAAGCGGGCGGCGCTTACGTGGCTGTAGATACTTCCACCCAGAGTGCTGCAGTGGTGGGCCTGGATCCGCAGCAGGTCCTGTTCCCATGGTTTGCTTCGGCGCCATTGATCCATGCGCACGTACGCACCCCGTCTGAGCCTGAGGAGCTTCCGATTGCGAACACCGGCCGTCAAAACGCGGTCGCCAAGCCCACCTCCAACCAGCTCGGGAGTCGAGGCAACGGGGGTCTCCGGCCAGTGTGCAGTGATCAGGGCATCGAGTTTTCGCAGTTGCATGGGACCCATCGTGGCCAATAACTGCGCGAGTTCGCAGGGAAGGAGAACCGTATGTGGACAACTTCGTTGGGGAGCCGCTTATTCGTTGTTGGCCAACCACTTAATAGCGGGTTAGCAACGGGCTAGGACAGGGCCGGGCCTCAGCCCGCCATGAACTTCAGGTAAGCCCGCCCCTGCGCCTGGAACGAACGCTCCGCAGCCGGCCCCAGCTGCCCTTCGAACGGCTCAGGAACAACGTCGGGCGCCTTGCCATTGCCGGTCCTGGCCCACGTGCCCACCACTTCTCCCCCGGCCACGATGATTCGCTTGAACACGCCGTTCTTGCCCGGCACCACCAATTCAGCATGCTCGGGCGCGAGGACGAGGCTCCGGTCCTGGTAACCGAGCAGGAATTCATCGAAGCCAGGAAGAGCCAGCAAGGCGCGCGAGCCGGGGACGCCGTCGTCGAGCAGTGCTGCTGTTTCAGGCGAAAGCCAATAGCTGGTGCCGGCGAATGGCAGCTCCACCAACCGGTCCTGAACCGAGCCGAGGGCGTTGCGCGCTTCCGTCAGCGGCACTTGGCTCCACCAGGCAAAGTCCTTTACCGTCGCAGGTCCGTGGCTGCGCAGGTAACGGAAGAGGAGCTCCGCAATGCCTTCCTCGCGATCAAGGTCCCTGGAGTCCTTGATCCACTCGTCGAAGGGCACAAACAACTGCTGTACACCCACCTTGCCGCGTGAACCCGCCATGGGGCCTTGAACGAGCCACGCACGCTGACACAGACTCCCAAGGAGATGGATGCCACGCTGGGCCTTGGTGATCTGGCCTGCTTGCTCGAAGGCGTCAAGGAGTTGCTCGCGCGTGGCCCCACGTCCACCGTCGGCCGTTTTGAGGGACTCCAAAGTCTTGAGCGCGATGTCCCGGCAATGGCTGATGTCCTCGGCGGTGATGCCAAGCTCACGATGCCGCCCTGCCACCAGGTTCATGAGCCGCGGACTGGTGATGCGCAAGATCCAGCGGAGATCCTCCGGTGCCAGCAGATGCAGTGTTCCCCGCATTGGCCATGACCGGACAATGGTTCCGGCATCAAGGGCGCGCGCGGACGTCGGACGCGGCAGAGCCCGGGACACGCTGCCCCACGGCCCACAGCGCCGATCCGAGGTCCTGCGCCTGCATGGCTGTCATCCAGCGAACCGCATCCGGCACCGAGGCAAAACCACCGTTGAGGAGTCCCTGGCTGGCGAGCCGCAGGCGGCCAATGACTCGTTGGGTTACAGCAACTGAACGCGCGTGGGGTGCAGGCATGCTTCATCCTAAAAGCGCCGTGCCGGTACAGGGAACCTTGCAACACCTCCCAGCAGCCTTCCAGCACAGTTTCCTAGGATGGCTGCATGCTCTTTGGTGATCTTGCTCCGCTTGTGCGGCCGCTCAGCAGATGGTTGGCGGCGGCTGGCTGGTGCTGCACCGTCGTCGGGCTTGGAACGGGACTCGTTGTGGCCGTTGGTACCGGAGTCAGCCTCACGCCTTCCATGCAGGTCATCCAGTTGGCGGGTCTGGTGGCGACTGCCACCGCCGCCCTGCTCATCGGTACCGCGGCGGCCATCCAACCTGTCGCCGACCCCGGGGACGACGCCCCGGAACCCTGGTTCTACCCCGCAGCCACAGCACAAGTACGCAGCTTCCTGCTGGGTGCCATCGTGATGCTCCTGGGCCTGGTGGGCTTCGCCATGGCCGGGCTCTTCATGCCGAGCGGCCCATCGCCCCAAAGTATTGCCTTCAGCCAGATCTTCTTGCTGGGATCGGTGAGTTGCGGGCTGACCTTCCTGCTGCTCAACAAAGTTCTGCCCATCGCGGCACGACGTACACGCTGAACCCGCCAGGACCCCCTGAGCCCAACGCTAGAGGGAAACGCCAGATCAGCAACGGTTCAGGGTGCAGCTCAATGCCGAAGCGATTCACGACGCCGGCACGAACCTCGCGCGCGATAGCCACCATGTCCGACGCCGAGGCCGAGCCGCGGTTGGTGATCGCCAAGGTGTGCTTGGTGGACAAGGATGCCCTGCCACCGGAAACACTGGTTTCATCGAGTCCGAAACCCTTGCCGAATCCCGCATGATCGATGAGCCAGGCAGCCGAAAGTTTTACCAAGCCGTCCTCACCTGCCGGGTACTTCGGCGCGTTCTCCGGCAACCCTGCGGCGCGTTCGGCCGGGATGATCGGGTTGGTGAAGAACGAGCCGGTGGAGTAAGTGTCCCGGTCTGCGGCGTCCAAGACCATGCCTTTGGACGCGCGGAGCCGGAGGACTTCCCGGCGGACATCGTTGGAGTACGCACGTTTGCCGGCTTCCACGCCCAGCACGCGGGCGAGTTCACCGTACCGGATGGGTGCGCTCATTCGTCCCAGCGGCAATTGGAACTCAACAGTCAGCACCACGTAGCGCGGGGAACCTTCAACCGTTGTCTGCTTCAGGATGGAATCCCGGTAACCAAACTTGAGTTCTGAATTGGTGAATGTCTGAACTGCATTGCGTTGCCGGTCCCACGTCCGCACGGCGGCTATGGTTTGCGAGACGTCCGCACCATACGCGCCGACGTTCTGCACGGGCGTGGCACCGGTGGCTCCCGGGATGCCGGACAGAGCCTCAAGGCCGGACCAAGCATGCAGGACCGAGTGCTCCACCAGTGCGTCCCAATTATGGCCGGCCTGAACCACCACGGACACGCCACCACAGCTGTCTTCAGAGTTCACGGTGAAGCCCTCGGACGCAATCCTCAGGACCGTGCCGGGGTACCCGTCGTCCGAGATCAGGAGGTTGGAACCGCCACCTATGATAAGGAGTTTCTCGCCCGCAGCGTCAGCCGACCGCACGGCGTCGATGATTTCAGCCTCGGTGCGGGCCTCTACATATTTTCCTGCGGGGCCGCCGACGGCAGCCGTGGTCAGGTCGGAAAGCAGCGTCTGGGTCACCCATCAAGCCTAACGGGGATTGAAGCGCTCACGTGGTTCAAGAGACCTTCACAACTGCTTGGGACTTCATGAGGACCTTCTGCCCGGCTGCCACAACGGTGAGGTCGATGCGCGCGGTGCCGGCCTCGGCGTCGAGGGCTCCCACTACCCCGGTAACATCGATGACTGCACCGGCCTCGTCCGTTCCGGTGGTGTCAGCCACCAGGACCGGCTTTGTGAACCGCGTCTGGTAATCGACCACCGCAGCGGGGTCCCCTGCCCAGTCGCTCACCAGCTGCACTGCCGATCCCATGGTGAACATGCCGTGGGCAATCACGCCGGGCAGCTCAACGGACGTTGCAAAAGCTTCGTTCCAGTGGATGGGGTTGAAGTCCCCCGAAGCACCGGCATACCTGACCAGGTCCTGGCGGGTGACCTCAACGCTGCGGGTGCCGATTTCCTGGCCGACTGTCAGCTCTTCAAATTTCGGGCTCATGGTTACTGTCCCTCTCCGCGGACCAGGATGGACGAGGTGGTGGTGGCTACTTTTTCACGGTCATCGTTGCCGTCGAGGGCGAAAATCTCTGAGCGCGTTGTGATCATCGCGCCGCCGCCCATGGCCCGGACTCCGTCAACATGCAGTTCAGCCACGAGGCGGTCCCCGGCCACGATGGCGCGGTGATGGATAAAGCGCTGGTCCGCGTGGACCACGCGGGAGAAGTCGATGCCGGACTCGGGGTCCTCCACAAGCTGGGCGTCGGCGCGTTGGGCAACAATGATGGCAAACGTCGGCGGGGCTACAAGATCGCTGTGGCCCATGGCCCGTGCTGTCTCAACATCGAAGTGCGCAGGATTGCTGGCCTTCACGGCCTTCGCAAATTCGCGGATCTTCTCACGGCCGACGTCGTAAACCTCTGCGGCAGGGTAGGTTCGGCCCTGCAGGTCCGGATTGATACTCATGGTCCAACCCTATCGGGCCATCGGACCCGCGGTGGTGTTGCGACTACTTCTTGTAGCTCTTGCGGATCTTCTGGCCCCGGACTACGAGCCCAGTGACATGGAGCAGCAGCCCGACGCCGATCACGGGCAGGGAGGCAATGGCCAATCCCTGGTTGCCGGTCGTGTTCCCGGCAATGGAAAGGATGAGCCCGACGGCGATGAGCCCCATGGCGCTGAAAACCAGCGTTTTGTAGGCGGTGGACGAGGTGGCCCAGAATTCGTTCAGCACCGTCCAAGTCTACCGGTGCGCGTTGCGGGGCCCGCTCTGCGCCCCAAAACCCAGGAAGAGCCCGCACACCGGGCCCCACAAGGAGTTAGAACAACGAATCCTGCAGGGCGGGGATTTCCGTGACGTGGGGGCCGAACTCGATCTTTCGTCCCTTCAACGCGCCCAGGTCTGCCACGAAGCTACCCTCCACTTCATTGCCCTCGGCATCGGGGAGACCGGCCAAGGCGATGGCACCGGAAAGTGAGTGAAGCCGCAGACCATGCCCGCCGCCGTCGAACGCTGCCGGGTAGGGGTGGCGCGAAGAACCGGCCGCACGAACGGTGCAAAGCCGGTCAGCCAAAGCCGGCCGCTCCCACTCTTCCTCCACAAGGGCGAACCCGGTCATGGCAAGTCCACCCAGCAAGCCGCGCACCTGTGCGGCATGCCGGCGATTGGTGGCAACAAGCTCGACGCCGGGACGCGGCTCAACGAGCGACGCCGCCTTGGCAGCGGAACGGACCTGCTGGACGAGCCCAAGCTCGCGGGTCACAAGATCCTCGAGCACTCGAACAACCCGGCCGTCCTCGGCAAGGGCAACATAGGAAGCCTGCACGGCACCCTGCTCGGCCAACCGGTTCCACTTGCGCGGCGCCGAGGCGGTCCCCACCTTGGTTGCCCCATTGGCGAATGTTGCAACGTACAGCCAATGGGGCTGCATGAGGTAAGCGCGAAGGCCGGTAGGCACTGAGCCGCCACGGTGGAAGTCATGCATGAGCCGGGAATCGTCCCGGGCGAAGCAGGCTCCGCACTGCTTCCCACGCTCGGCTGGGGAAGCGCTGCGGCAAGGAACATGGGTGCGGTCGCCGGGCCCGTGGACCTTGGTATGGCCAAGGCACCACACGCCGGGCATGACGCGCAGCCCCAGGGTTGAGCCCGGGGCCAACGCCAGGTCAGTGAACTCCCCGTCCGGCCGCAGCAGCCTCAACGCCGGTGAAGAGGAGTCCCAAGCTATGCCGTGGACCAGCATGGCTACAGGGAGGGCTGAACCCCGAAGGCAACTGCGAGCTTCATGATCTTCTCGGCCCGGCCGAGGCGCGGAAGGTCGGAGCCATCGCGGATGACCCTGCCGTTGGCTTCGAAGTCGCTCATGAAGTCCGTTGCCCAGGCAACGTCCGACGGCGTGGGGCTGATGACCTCGTTGATCACGGTGGTCTGGTCGATGGCCAGGCACAGCTTGCCGGTCATGCCCATGGTTACGGTGATACCGGTCTGCTCGCGCAGGATGGGGTGGTTGGTCCCGACCGTGGGGCCATCAATGGGGCCGGGCAGGTTGCCCACTCGGCTGGCAACGACGAGCTTGGCGCGCGGGTAGGCCATGGCCTCGGGGGTAGCGGCCATGCCGGTGTCGCGGCGGAAGTCACCGGAACCGAACGCCAGGCGGAACGCACCCTGGGCCTTGGCAATGTGGTTGGCTTCCTCGATGCCGAGGGCCGACTCAACCAGTGCAATGACGGGAGTCTTGCCGTCCATGCGGTGGTAGGACTCGGTGACCTGGTCCGCGGACTCGGTCTTGGCGAGCATCACGCCGAGCAGGCCCGGGGTGCCGCGAAGGCCAGCGAGGTCATCGGCCCAGAAGGGACTGGTGGCGTCGTTGATGCGAACCCAGGCCTGACCGCCGGACCTCAGCCAGTTCACGACGTTCTCGCGCGCCGCGTCCTTCTGGGAGGGGTCAACGGCGTCTTCGATGTCAAGGATGATGGCGTCTGCCCGTGAGCCCGCGGATTCGTCAAAAAGTTCCGTCTTCATGGCGTTCACAAGGAGCCAGGAGCGGGCGATATCGGCGGGAATATTGCGGGTAGGCCGAATGGATTCGGCGGCGATGCTAGACGTCATGTATCTACCGTATCCGGCAAGCGGCCCACAGGGCGAAGAAATCCGCCCGGTTGTGAGGATCAATACGAACTAAAGCCCTTATGACTGTGCCCGCGCCCAGTATGACTGTCCGACGGCGGCAAGCGCCATTCGCTTCTTCATTCGGCTCAATGCTGCGACTTTGTGTCCGTCGATTGCATTTCATGGCTCCGAGTTGCGCCCCGTTGCCCGCTGTTTCACAGCATTTCCCGCCATTTCCCGCCGTTTCCCATCATGACCGCGGAGCTTTCCACCGGCGGTGCAGATGGGCTTACATCGTTCCCAAGCCGGTGAACGTACGGCTCCCCAACCGAAACACAATCATTCGAAAGTAGCTCCCATGAAACTGCACCTGCCCCTGCTGAGCGTCGCGGCCGCCGTCGTACTAGCGCTGACGGTGTCCGGCTGCGGCGGTGCAGCCGAAGCCGGACAAGCCAACCAACCCGGCAACGAGGTCAAGGAACTCCGCTACCAAGGCTCCGCCAACAATGTGACCTTCCCCGAGCTTGCTGCAGACCTCGGATACCTGGGCGACCTGAAACTGAACTGGGTGGGCAACACCACCAGCGGCCCCCAGGACATCCAGTCCGCGGCCACCAACCAAACGGACATCGGTGGCGCATTCTCCGGAGCGGTGGTGAAGCTCATCGAAGCGGGCGCCCCCGTGAAGGCCGTGGTCAACTATTACGGCTCGGACGAGAAGACCTTCAACGGCTACTACGTGAAGGCGGACAGCTCCATCAAGGGACCCCGTGACCTGATCGGCAAGAAGATCGCGGTCAACACACTGGGCGCACACCACGAAGCGGTCATCAATTCGTACCTGACGCAGAACGGTCTCAGCCAGGACGAGATCAAGCAGGTCCAGCTCGTCCCCTTGGCTCCGAACGATACTGAGGAGGCCATCCGCCGCGGCCAGGTGGACGCCGGAACCCTTGGTGGAGTACTGCAGGACAGGGCCATTGAGGCTGGAGGACTACGTTCTCTGTTCAGCGATGTGCAGTTGTTCGGCAACTTTGCAGGCGGCCAGATCGTGCTCCGGAACGACTTCATCGAAAAGAACCCGAACACCACCCGCACCTTCACCACCGGCGTTGCCAAAGCCATCAAATGGGCAGCAGAAACACCGCGCGACGAAGTCATTGCCCGCTTCACCAAGATCATCGAAAACCGCGGACGCAATGAGAGCACAGCCAACCTGAAGTTCTGGAAGAGCCCTGGTGTTCCGGACAGCGGTGTGATCAAGGACGAGGACTTCACCCGCTGGGAGGCGTGGCTGAACTCTGCCGGGATCGTGAAGGACAAGCTCACACCGTCCAAGTACTACACCAATGAATTCAACGATCTCGCCGGCGCCACGAACGGCACAGCTACTGACGCAGCCAAGAAGGGATAGCCATGACAGCCAAAATCAGCCTCCGCAATGTGACCAAGCAATTCACGGTCCGGGCTACGAAGTCCACTGCCGCAACGACGCTCACGGCCATCGATTCGCTGAGCCTGGACGTGCGCGACGGCGAGTTCCTCACCTTGGTAGGGCCAAGCGGTTCCGGCAAGACCACGCTGTTGGACCTGCTCGCGGGTCTCTCAACGCCCACGTCCGGGGAGGTGCTCGTTGACGGCAAGCCTGTGACGGGTCCCGGCAAGGACCGCGCTGTGGTGTTCCAGCAGTACGCACTGTTTCCTTGGCGGACAGCTTCGGCCAACGTTTCGATCGGCCTGGAAGGAGCAGGGCCGGACGGCAGGAAATTGAACCGGCGCGAACGGGCAGCGAAGGCCAAGGAGTATCTGGCACTGGTCGGGCTGGCCGGGTTTGAGGACCGGTATCCCCATGAGCTCTCCGGAGGCATGAAGCAACGCGTGGCTATTGCCCGCAGCCTGGCTTACGAGCCCGACGTCCTGCTGATGGACGAGCCTTTCGCAGCATTGGACGCCCAAACCCGCGAGCAATTGCAGGACGAACTGCTGCGCATCTGGAAGGCCACCGGCAAGACCATCGTGTTCATCACGCACGGCATTGACGAGGCCGTTTACCTCGGCGAGCGCGTGGCTGTACTGAGCGCCCGTCCCGGCCAGCTGAAGGAAATTGTGGACATCAACATCCCCGATCGCGACGGCGAGGACGACATCCGCTCCCACCCGGCCTTCGTCGAGCACCGGCACGAGGTATGGACGCTCCTGCACGATGAGGTCCGCCGCGCGCAGGACGCCGGGCACCGGAAGATCCTCCCGGACGGCAGCGCACCTGATGAACCGTCAACCGTCACCAAAGAGGGAACCGTCACCAGTGAAAGGACTGCGGCCTGATGAGCACCACATTGACGCAGACAGAAACCGCGGCGGCAGCGCGCAAGGCAAGCATCACGACCGAGCCGGGTAACGCCGTCGGGCCTTCCGGTACTGCTGCCGCAGCCTCGCAGGACACCACCGCCCAGGACACCACCGCGCAGGACGCTAAGGTGCAGCGTTCGACGCCGGTCCTCACCACCCTGCGCAGGGTTAGTGCAGCAGCCGGTTCAGGCGTGTGGAAGTCCGCCGGCATCCTGGCTTTCCTGGCACTGTGGGAATTCGGCCCGACGTATCTGGCCAGCCCGTCCACCAGGGTGTTCCTGCCACCGTTGCACGACGTGCTGTTGGCATGGGGCAAGCTCTTTGAAGCCGGCACCATCCAAGGCCACATCGCCGCCAGCCTCACCAGGTCAGTAACCGGTTTCGGTGCGGCGCTCGTTGCAGGTGTGCTGCTGGGACTCCTGATCGCCTGGTATGGACGGCTCAACGCAGTCCTCAACCCCTTGCTGGAGCTCTTCCGCAACACGGCCGCACTGGCCCTCCTGCCTGTGTTCACGCTGCTGCTGGGCATCGGCGAGGAATCCAAGATCAGCATCGTGGCTTATGCGGCCTTCTTCCCGGTGCTGCTGAACACGATCGCGGGAGTGAAAACCGTGGATCCGCTGCTCATCCGGGCTGCGCGCTCGCTGGGACTGAACAGTTTCCGGCTCTTCCAGAAGGTCATCCTGCCATCGGCCGTACCAACGATCTTTACCGGTATCCGGATGGCCGGTACCGCGTCCATCCTGGTGCTGATCGCCGCCGAAATGGTCGGCGCCAAGGCCGGACTTGGCTACTTGATCGTGAACGCGCAGAGCAGCTTCCTGATCCCTGATATGTACGCGGGCATCCTCACAGTCTCGCTGCTGGGCCTTGGCGTGAACTTCCTGCTGGTCGCCCTGGAACGCCACTTCTCCCGCTGGCGGACGGCCGTGGGCGCGGACGCACCCTGAAAACCACCCCCGTGGCACCTGCCACAACCCATCACAAAGTAAGGAAAGAATAATGACCGTCATTACCGAAACCAAGCTTGAATTCGCCAAGCTAGGCTCCCGCATCGGCGCGGAAATCCGAGGACTCGATATCAGTGGAGACCTCAGCGAGGACACGATCGCGCAGATCCGGGCCGCGCTCAACGAGCACAAGGCCCTGGTATTCAGGGAGGCCAACATCCTCACCGACGAAGCCCAGGTGAAGTTCGCGAGCCATTTCGGCCCGCTCACCAAGGCACATCCCACGGTTGCGTCCGTGGAAGGTGAAGAAAACGTCTTGCCGGTGGACAGCGAGAACGGCTCCGCGAACAACTGGCACACGGACGTTACGTTCGTGGTCAATCCGCCGCAGGCCTCCACGTTGCGCAGCATCGACCTGCCTGCCTACGGTGGGGAGACCCTCATCGCTTCCTCTGCGGGCGCCTACCAGGACCTGCCGGAGGAACTGCGCAACTTCGCGGACACCCTCTGGGCCATCCACACCAACGATTACGACTACTCGGTGCCCAAGAACCTTGAGCACTCCAATGCGGAAGAACGACGCAAGGAATTCACCCGGCTGAAGTTCGAAACCGCCCACCCCGTGGTGCGAGTCCACCCGTTGACCGGCGAGCGCGGATTGTTCATTGGGGGCTTCGCGCAGCGGCTTCGGATCGTGGGCTTGTCCAACACTGAATCCCGGGACATCATCCGGCTGCTGCAGGCTTATGTGACGCGCCCGGAGAACGTGGTCCGCGTGAAGTGGGAGCCCAACCAGGTTGTGTTGTTCGACAACCGGATCACCCAGCACTACGCCCCGGACAACTACGACGGGCAGCCGCGCAAGCTCAATCGCGTCACCATTGCCGGCGACATTCCTGTCAGCATCGATGGCAAGGCAAGCCAGGCCATCCAGGGTGATTCCAGCACCTACTCGGTGGTGGCCCCGGTGACCGTCTCCGCCGTTTCCTAGGGGCGCATATGTGTTGCTGTTGTAACCCATCTGAGTCGCAGTTAAGCGCGTTTTGAGTCATAACGCGCACAACTGCGACTCAGTTGGGTTAAAACCGGCGTCAGGGGATGTTGCTTCCCCGCGCTGCCACCCACAGGCCATACCACTCGGCCCTGGACATGGCGGCAGCCACGGACGCCGCATCAGAGCAGGCAGCGATCCGCCCGGGGTTGGTGGTTCCCAGCACCGGAGAGATACGCGCCGGATGCCGCATCAGCCACCCCAGCAGTACCGATTCAGGCGTGGTGCCCTTCTCCCCGGCGAGTTGCTGAAGCATGTCAGCGGTCGCCGATTCGGCCGGCGACAATTCCTCGGACGGCGCCCCGGTGTAGCGCCCTTGAGCCATGGAGCCATAGGCCTGGAGCTCAATCCCCTTGGCCATGCAAAGCTCCACCGTCCCCAGCGGAAAGTTGAAGCCCAGCCCGTCGGCATGGTTGACCAGCACGGTGCTTTCCAGCCAGTCCCGCCGCAGCAGGCTCATCTCCAGTTGGTTGGCAATGATCGGCATCTCAAGGCAGTCCTGCAGGAACTCGATCTGCGCGCCGGACATGTTGGACACACCCAGCTGCCGCACCTTGCCTTCCGTAACAAGCTGCCCGACGGCGTCCCCCACCTCGCGCGGGTCCATCAGGGGATCCGGGCGGTGCAGGAGAAGGACGTCTATATAATCCGTTTGAAGCCGCTTCAAGCTTTCATAGACCCGTTCAAGGATGGCTTCCCGGCTGAGGTCGTAGTGCGTATCCAGCCCGCTCTCCCCCAGCCTGATCCCGCATTTGCTTTGCAGCAGGATCTTCTCGCGCAGGCCCTGCGAACGGGCGAGGACTTCCCCAAAGACGGCTTCGGACTTGCCGCTGCGGTAGATGTCAGCATGATCGAACAATTCAATGCCGATACCTTGTGCTGCCTCGATGACTGCGGCAGCCTGTTCTATCTCCGCGGCACCATAGGACGTACCGTCCCAGGGACCGCCAAGGCCCATGCAGCCGTAGATGAGGCGTCCGCGCCCGTTCGCGTTATTCATTCCAGTATTCAACCAGTCGATTCGCAGCCGCGCTTACGCGTCGCGAACCACCCAGGCGGTGGTGTCGGCCGGGAGCAGGCCGCCTTCCAGCGGTCCGCTGCTCACGACGACGGTGCCCGCCGGAAGCGCGAAGGGCTCACTTCCGAAGTTGGTGACCGTTTCCCAACCGCCCGGACGGCTGAAGTGCAGGACGTCCTGGTTTCCGGTCTCAACCCATTCGAGTTCCTCGTCGGTCTGCAGTTCCCTGCGCAGGTGCAGCGCTTTGCGGTAAAGCTCCAGCGTTGAGCCTTCACGTCGTTCCTGCTCGGACACCGCATAGTTTGCGAACCATTCCGGCTGCGGCAAGTGTGCCTTGCCTTCTCCGAAGCCAAAGGAGGGTCCTTCTGCGGTCCACGGCAGCGGGACGCGGCAGCCATCGCGGCCGATCTCCACCCCTGGGTTGCGGTAGAAGGACGGGTCCTGCCGCTCAGAATCCGGGATCTCAGCTACTTCCTGAAGGCCAAGCTCTTCGCCTTGGTAAAGGTAGGCGGAGCCGGGCAGGGCGAGGAGCAGCAGCGTGGCGGCGCGGGCACGACGCAAGCCGAGTTCGACGTCGAGCTCTTCCGCCGGTGCACCGGCCAGCAGCCAGCCTTTGCCGTCCTGGCCCTTTGGCTTGGTGGCCGAGACATCCTGGGCGGCGTTGGTTCCCTGCGCAACTGAACCGCCCTTGGGCAGTCCATAGCGGGTGGCGTGCCGAACGACGTCGTGGTTGGAGAACACCCAGGTGGAGGACGCCCCGGTTTCCTTGGCCGCGATGAGGTTTTCCGTGATGATCTTCCGGAAGGAAGGCGCATCGAAGTCGGCCTGCAGGAGGTCGAAGTTGAAGGCCTGGCCCAGTCCCTCGGGGCTGGCGTAGCGGGCACGACGCGATTCGTGCACCCAGGCCTCGGCGACGGCGGTGCGCGGCGGGTTGTACTCGTTGAAGAGCTTGCGCCACTCCGCGTAGACCTCGTGGACTTCGTCGCGGTCCCAGAACGGGTGCGATCCGTCCACGAAACCGTCCGTGCCGTGAGCCCGGGCATCGAGGTCGGCCTTCATCGGCAGCGGCTCGGAGAGATCCTTGGCCATGCCGTGGGCGACGTCGATGCGGAAGCCGTCCACACCGCGGTCGGACCAGAAGCGCAGGGTTTTCAGGAAGTCCTCGCGAACCTCAGGATTGTCCCAATTGAAGTCAGGTTGCTCCTTGGCAAAGATGTGCATGTACCACTGGCCGGGAGTACCGTCCGGCTCGGTGATGCGTTCCCAGACCGGTCCGCCAAACACGGAGTCCCAATCCGAGGGCGGAAGCTCGCCGTTTTCCCCCTTGCCGTCACGGAAGATGTAGCGTTCCCGCGCTGCAGAGCCCTTGGGCGACGCCAGGGCCTCCTTGAACCATTCGTGGCGGTCCGAAGAGTGGTTGGGCACGATGTCGGCCACCAGCTTGATGCCGGCGACATGCAGCGCGGCTGCCATCTCATCAAAATCCTCAAGCGTCCCCAGCTTGGGGTCCACATTGCGGTAATCATCGACGTCGTAGCCGCCGTCCGCAAGCGCCGACGGGTAGAACGGGCTCAGCCACACGGCGTCGATCCCCAGTTCCTTCAGGTACGGGACCTTGGCAGTGACCCCCTTGAGGTCACCAATGCCGTCACCGTTGGAATCGGCGAAGCTGCGCGGGTAGATCTGGTACACAGCTGCCTGGCGCCACCAGTTCGGATCAGCCATTCGCTCTGCGTCGGTTCGGTGTGCCTGAGTGGCGGAAGTGCTCACGAAACTCCTTTGATTTAGAATCTAAATTTATGTCCCGGACCAGTATGAAACGCTGGGCACGGAAGGTCAACATCCACTAGCCCTTAACGGCGCCTTGTGTCACGCCCGCCATGACCCACCTCTGCGTGAAGAGGTACGCGACGATCGCGGGCGCCATCGCCATCAGGTAGGAGGCGAAAGACACGTGGTAGTTGTTGCTGAACTGCGTTTGAAACAGGTTTTGCCGTACAGGCAGGGTCTGCAGTGCCGGATCGGAAATGATCAGCGACGGCATCATGAAGTCATTCCACGCATAGAGGAATGCGAAGATACCCACGGTTGCACTCATCGGCGCCAACAGCGGGAAGATCAGCTTCCAGAATGTCTGCCATGTTGTAGCGCCATCGATCCGGGCACTCTCTTCCAGTTCCATGGGGATGGAACGCAGGAATGCGGTGAAGAGCAGCACGCTGAAGCTCAGTTGGAACATGGTGGCCAGGAGGATGACGCCGAGCGGGTTGTCCAGCCCAAGACGACCGGTGAGCTGGATCTGCGGCAGTGCAACCACCGGGAACGGAATAAACATCGCTCCAAGAAGGTAGAAGAACGAGTACCGGAACAACCGGCGTTCCCAGTTGCGCACAATCGCGTAGGAGGCGAACGCAGCAAGGACAATGGTGGCAAGGACGGTCCCTGCCGTCACCAGCAAGGACATCGCGGCACCCACGGGAAAGTTCGTCAGGGTCCAGGCCTGGATGAAACCGTCGAGGCTGAAGGGGGCGGGAAATGAGAAGGCGTTGCCATCCACAGCCTGCCCCTGGGTCTTGAATGCCATGGACACCGTGACATAGAGGGGAAGCAGCACGGTCACTGCGCACAGGACGAGGACCGTGGTTGCCGGCCAGTTGACCCGCTCGATCGCCCCAGCCGAGCGCCGTCGGCTGGTTGGAGCGGTGGCGGTTTCAACGTGGGAGGAGTCCTCGATTGCGAGGGTGGTTTGTTTGCTCATCAGAGTGCATTCCGTCCGCGAGTCAGCGAAAGCTGTACGAGAGAGATAAGGATGGCGACCACAAAGAAGATCGTCGCGTTGGCCATCTGGTAGGCGTAGTCGCCGCCATTGAAGCCGGCAATGACAGTCATCGCGATGCTCCTGGTGGACGTCCCCGGGCCACCGTTCGTCAGCCCGACGATGATGTCGTAAGCATTGAGGAAGCCCTTGAACCCGAGAATGATGTTGATGACCACGTAACCGGCCACCAACGGAAGGGTGATCTTCAGCAGCTGCTGGAATTTGCTCGCGCCGTCGATTTCCGCGGCCTCATAAACGTCCCCGGGCACAGCAACAAGGCCCGCAATGTAGATGAGCAGCGCCCCCGGTACTGCCTGCCAGGCCGTGACAAGGACAATCGCAATCCACGCGAGGTCGGGGTTGGCCAGCAGGCTGCTCTCCAGCCACGGGATCCCTGCCGCAGCACCCGCGGCAGGCAGGGAGTTCGAAAACAGGAAGTTGAACACGTAGGCGATGATGATGCCGGAAACCACCATCGGGATAACGAAGATGGTCCGCAATGCTGACTTCATCCGGATGCGGGAGGTGAGCCCGACTGCAAGGAGGAAGGCGATCACGTTGACGGCGATCACTGTGACGATGGAGAAACCGAAGGTGAACAGGTAACTCTGCAGGATCGCGGGGTCACTGAAGATCGCGATGTAGTTTGTCAGGCCGATGAACTCCCAGTCACCAATTCCGATGGAGTTCGTGAAGCTGAAGAAGATGCCGATGATGCCCGGAATCGTGATGGCCAGTGTGAACAGGATGAGGCTGGGCACGAGGAAAAAGTAGAAGATCGGTTCCACACGCCGCCTGCTGCGTTGGGTTTGGGGACGCTGCTTTTGGCGCCCCTGCTTTCGTAGGCTCTGCCCGGATGTGGTTGAGGTGCTGATGCTGGACATGTTTCTGACTTCCTATGTTCTGCACTACTGGCGGAAGGCCAGGCGCGCCCAATCTGCGTCGAGTGTGCGGAGGGTGGATGCAGGGGACGCGCCGAACACGATTGCCTGCGTGTAGTTCATGATCGGGATGGTGCGCGGAACGAGTACCGAGGGGCCCTGATAAACCTGAGATTTCTCGTAGTACTCCACCATTCCCTCTATCCGGGGGTCCGGGACGTTTGCAGAATCTTTGGTGGGTGTGAAGCCCAACTGTGATTTGTTGTAGGAATCGATCACTTCTGGCCGGTACAGGTACTCGAGGAAGTTACGCGCAGCATCCTTGTGCTTGGACGCCTCGGGAATCCAAGCCGCGAGGTCCACATTGACACGAACGCGCAGATCCTTGGGATCCTCGGTCATCGGGAGGGGAAAGGTTCCGAGCTTGAGGTCCGGGGCGGTCTTGGCGATCTCGCTGAATGCCCACGGGCCTTGGAGGTACATGGCCGCCTTGCCCTGCGAGAAAGCAAGATTGCCGTCACCGTAGGCGCGGCTTGCAGCATCCTTGTTGACGTAGTTCTTTGCGAGCGTCAGCATCTTCTCGACCGGCTGGTTGAAGTCCTTCTGGAAGGACACCGAGGATTCCGGCCCAACCTCCGTGCCTTCGGCAGCAAGCTTCTTGAAGAAGTCAATGGTGTCCACCTGCCCACCTACCGAGTAGTCAAACCACCCCTGGGCGATCGTCCAGTCGTCCTTCCATGTGGCATAGAACGGCGTCACCCCAGCGGCTTTCAGCGCTTCACACGCCGCGATCATCTCGCTCCAGGTCTTAGGCACGGCGATGTTGTGCGCAGCGAAGATCTCCTTGTTGTAGATCACCGAGGACGCCATGACCGAGTAGGGCAGGGCACTGGTCCGGTCCGGATAGGAACCGTACTGATCCATCAGTGGTTGGAGGTCCTCGCGGACGCGGGAGGCGGCTTGCGTGCCGGACAAGTCGCTCAAGGCTCCGCGCTGGACAAAGCGGGACGTCTCCATGTTGTAGTTTGCAAGCGCGATGTCCGGTGGATTGCCGCGTACGAAGCTTGCGGACACGACGTCGACGCCCGAAGTGTCCAGTACTACCTCGGTTTCGTTCTGGGAAGCGTTGTAGTCGGCAACCAGCTTGGTCATGAAGCCGATGGCCTCCCGCTTGCTGAAGGTGAAGCGGATGGTCTCTTTGCCCGGTTCCCCGGTGCAGCCCGAGAGAAGGCCGGCCAGCAGAGCCAGACCCAGGCCCATCGCTGCCATGCGTTTCTTGCGCGTAGCTTTCACAGACTCCATAGTCCTTTCGTCTTGCGGACCCCCAGTGGCCGCTGTGCCTTGGGGAAGTGGTCGCGTTCAACCTCACATGCATTTAGATAGGAGGTAAATTTATGACCTATCGCTAGTATTTAGTGAGGAGCGCCACACCGTCAAGCTTTTGGGGAAATGCGTCGTCATCTAAATTTATGTACTAAATTTAGAGAGACCGCTCTATCACTCCGGTAGGCGGCTGGAAAAGTGGGAGCGCCGAATGCTGATCGGGACTGCGCCGTCAACACAGCTGGTTCGCAGGGTCAATGCCGGCGCGATGCTCAAGGCCATGCGTGGTGCCGGGGTGGTAACAGGCACCGAACTCATGGCTTCCACCGGGCTCTCCCGCGCAACCGTCATTTCCATCTGCGACGAGCTTGTCCGGCTCGGCTGGCTCCAGGAGCTGGAAAACCAGCGCGGGGCCGGAGACTGACATTAGGGCAGGCCGGCACGCCGCTTTGTTTTCGACGACAGCGCGGCCAGCGTGCTCGGAATCGACATCGGCGCCAATAAGATCACCGCCATAGTGGCTGACATGGCCGGAACACCTTTATCCCAGGTCACGATGCCCTTCCGCACGTACAACGTCTCTGCCAATGAACGCGCAGATGTGCTGGACCGGATCGCAGCAGACGTCCTGAAAAGGGCAGGCGTACCTGCAGACTCGATCCTTGCTGTGTCTGTGGGCGTGGCTGCCCCGGTAAGCCGCGACGGCGAGGTCCTCACAGTCCAGGAATTCTGGAAGTCCTTCGACATCCGCGGGATTGTTTCAGAGCGGCATGGCTGGCAGGTACTCCTGGAAAACGACGCCAACCTCGCAGCCCTCGCAGAACGGTGGAAAGGCACCGCGCAGGGAGTCGACAACCTCGTTGTCATGCTCGCCGGCGACCGCCTGGGTTCCGGAATCCTCGAATCCGGCCGCTTGCTTCACGGGCAGCTTGGTGGCTTTGGGGAACTGGGATACCTGGACACCGTCGACGGCGTGGGCGACACCTACGGCATCGCCCACTACGCTGCGCTGTGGGGGCGGGAAGCGCTTTCTGGCAGCGCGACCACCAAGCTGCGGGAACTTTGCGGGGATGATCCTGCAGCGCTGACAGCAGAGATGGTTTTCAAGGCAGCCGCGGACGGCGACAACGCCGCCCGTCACGCCCTGGACCGCGTGGCGCATCGCATGGCCCGGGCCATCGGCTCGATCAGCACGTTGGTCAACCCTGAACTGGTGGTTATTGCTGGAGCCGTTGCAGCTTCTGCCCATGCCCTGATCCCAGCCATCGAAAAGCAGCTGCCGGACTTCACCTTCACTCCCCCGCGGCTGGCAACCTCCACCCTGGGCGACGGCATTGTGTCCCTCGGTGCGATCCGCCACGCCCTGGACTACGTCGAGGAGCACGCGCTGGACCTCTCTCCCTCGTCATTGCCCAAGCGCGCGGACGCTTCCTGATCTTGTCCTGCGCCCGGCTGCAACCCGGGCTACGCGCTATTCCGGCATTGACATGGTGCGCAAATCCAGCTGCCTCAAAACGCGGTCTGCAACTTCAGGATCAGTCCCAGGCTCGTTGCGCGCCTCCACCACTTCCTGACGGGCTGCATCCAGCGCGATCGTCTGCACGGCAATGGCAAGTTCACGCCCCCGCTTGCGTTTCTCCGCCGCCGACTCGTTGCGCAACGTCCCATCCAGCAGCTCTGCATGGAGCCGGCGCATCTTTTCCTTGACCAGTGCCACTTTGTCCGCGGGGAGTTCCTTCATGAGCTCGTGGTCCTTCAGCGCCGACACCGCTGCCGACTGGGCACGTTTGGCCAGAACACGTGCCGCGTCCTTTTCATGGGAACCGTCCTCCTTGGCTTTGAGGACCCGCATCAGCCACGGAAGCGTCAGGCCCGGCAGTACCAAAGTGGCCAGAAGCACGGCGCAGGCGATGACCAGGATTTCGTGCCGTGCAGGAAAGTCACTCCCGTCAGGCAAGGTCACCGGGAGCGCCAAAGCGAGAGCCAGTGTAGCCAGCCCACGCATTCCGCACCATGTCAGGATGAGTACTTCCTTGGGCGAGGTTGGTTGCAGGAGATTCCGCCGCTGGTGGGCGGTCAGCGCAAGCAGCCCGAGCCATAGGTAGCGAACAACGAACACCAGGATGCAGATCACCACGGCCACGCCGATCATCCCGAAAATCGCCGTTCCCTCGTCACGGATGACGTGACGGATCTCCAAGCCCACCAGGCCGAAGGCCAGTCCTGTCGCCAGCAGCTCCACCACGTCCCAGAAGGCTGTCCGCGTGATGCGCTCAGCAGCGTCCTGCGGCCGCGCGTGGCGTTGCAGTTCCAAGGCGGTCACGACGACGGCCACCACACCTGAGGCGTGCAGCTCTTCCGCCAGGATGTACGCAGCGAACGGAACCACAAGCGTGACCGCGCTGCGTGCCACCATGGACGTCACAAGCTTGGTGATGAACTTCGTCAGCCAGCCCATGGCGATGCCGATGACCACGGCCAAGGCCGCACCCACCACGAACTGCAGGATGACATTGGGCCCCACCTCGCTACCGGAGACCGTGGCGGCAACCGCTGCCTGGAAGATCACAATGGCGGCGGCGTCATTGAAAAGGCCCTCACTCTGCAGAACAGTAATGAGCCGCCTGGGCATGTGAACGCGGCCAGCCACCGACTCGACTGCCACCGGATCCGGCGGTGCCACCATGGCACCCAAAGCAATCGCTGCCGGAATGCCGATGCCTGGAATCATGAGCCACGCAGCACCAGCCACCACCGCGGTGGAAACCACCACCAACGCGACAGCCATGAGGAGCAGCGTCCGCCACCGGACGCGGAAAACGGCCCAGGAACTCTTCTGCGCAGTGGCAAAGAGCAACGGCGGGAGGAAGATCGGCAGGATCAGCTCCGGCGAAATCTCAAACTCAGGAAAGCCGGGAATGAACGTCAGCGCAACAGCCAGGAGCAGCATCAGGACCGGATAAGGAAGCCGAAGCCTGTCCCCCAAGCCGACCGCCAGCACCGTGGCAAGCAGCAATCCGATAATGAGTGCCAGCTGATCCATGTTCCCGCTTCCCCAGAAGTTGTACGAGCTTCCCGCAGGCCTGGCCTAGGGGAAGCTACCTACCAACCTATCCCGGGGTCCACGGATCCCGTGCCACGTCAGTCCGCAGTCAGAGCATCCACCACGTCAACTGTTCCATCCTTGAAAGTGATGGTCCGGTGGATGGTCTCGGGAAGTTCCAGGACCGCAGCGGCCACCAGGGCAACGTTCGCACGGGAGGTCGCGGTGCCGTTGCCGGGGTTTGCCGGGTTGACCTCGATCAACCCGGACGCCGGCTCCTCCGTCAAGGTTCCTGGCGCCAGCACCGTCCACTCCAGGCCGCTACTGCGCAGGTAGTCATCGGCCGCTGCTTTGGACTCTGCATAGGGGAAGAAAGGGTGGTCCTGGGGAATGCCGTGATCCTTTGCACTGCCTATGTAGGACACCATCACGTACCGCTTGGCGCCGGCTTCCTTGGCTGCGTCCATGGATCGGATGGCGGCGTCCCGGTCCACCGCATAGGTCCTGGCCGGGTTGCCCCCACCGGCCCCTGCCGACCAGACCACGGCGTCGTGGCCCTTCAGGGCCTGGGCGAGTTCCGCCGTCGTCGAGTTTTCCACGTCCAGCACCTGCGCAGCGGCTCCCGTCTCCGTGACATCCGCCACATGATCGGGATTTCGAACGAACGACGTTACGTCGTGACCTTCGCCACTAAGAATCCGGGATAAATTAAGGGCCACTTTCCCGTGGCCGCCAATGATTGCGATTCGGCTCATGCACCCATTCTGTCCCACATGTGCAGGCGCTGCGGGCGGGGAAATGAAAAGACCCCGCAGACGAAATCTGCGGGGTCTTGCTCTGTAGCGGTGGGGAGGCTCGATCTCCCGACCTCACGATTATGAGTCGTGCGCTCTAACCAACTGAGCTACACCGCCACGAATGAGAAAACCTGTGTCAAGCCGGTCAAAACCGCCTTGACACAGGCCCTCATTCAGAGCCCCCCACCGGAATCGATCCGGTGACCTCGTTCTTACCAAGAACGCGCTCTACCACTGAGCTAGGGGGGCAACGAGTAAATACTCTACCGGACGTTTTCAGAAGCTACAAATCGGCGAAAATCCGGGGAAAACGGCGTTGACACAATTTGCGCAGACGCCATTTTCCTGATCCAGATACCGCCCAGATCAGGGCAGTCGGAGCACCTGTCCGGGGTAGATGAGATCCGGGTTGGGCACCGTATCAGCATTGGTTGCGATCAGGGCTCCCAGGTCCACTCCGAACTGCGCAGCGATGCCGCCCATGGTGTCGCCGGGCTCCACTACAACCTCTGTGACGCGTGGGGCGACTGGACCACGCTGCCCTGCCTCCGCAGCGGCCTCAGAAGCTGCCTGTTGGGCCATTGGCTGGACCTCCGGGGCTTCGGGCTCCAAGCCCGCCTGCTCGGCGATCTGAGCGCCTGCAGCGTTGGCTGCCGCCTGCTGCTCGGCCGCCTGGGCTGCAGCAGCTTCTGCGGCGGCCTTGCTCGAAGCAGAAGCATCGACGGCGGCAGCATCCTCCGCCTCCTGCGTTACGGCTGACTGATCGGCAGGAGTCTTGTCCAGCGGATCCACGGGGGCGCTCGGATGATCCTTCCCACCAAGGCCCAGGTTCTTCTTCAAATTGTCGAGCAATCCCATGGGGAACCCTCCTGCATTCAGCGTGCGACCATCAGGCTCTTCGCAGCTACGCGGCTCGTAGCACTTTGATCGTACGGCGGCCCGCGGGCGGCATGGAACCCGCCCTTGTTCGAAATCCCCGCCGTACAAGGTTTCGGATATCCAACAACCCCGGGAGTTGCCCCGGCCCGCCCCACTTACGGCCCTTAACACGTCAGGGGGCCGGCCCGAAAGCCGACCCCCTGACGGGAACTACTTAGTGATGATCACCAAGAAAGTGTTTACCATTTGCCCTTGCGGTTGAAGTCGCGGTGTCCGCCTTCGCCACCGCTGCGGGGCTTGCGGGCGCCGTCGCCGTGTCCGCCAAAGCGGGAGCCGCTGGACTGGCCACGATCACGATCGCCGAAGCTGCCCGCAGTGCGCTCGGAGCGGTCGCTGTACGTGCGGCCGCCACGGTCGGCAGAGGAACGCTCGCCACCCTCGGACTTGCGGAAGTCCTTCTTGAACCCACCACTGCCCTTGAAGTTGCCGCCACCACGGTTTTCGCGGTCGCCATAGCCACCACGGCCACCGGCGCCACCACCGGAGTAGCTGCCACGGTCGCCGCTGGGCTTGCGTCCGTTATCCAGCTCGAGGTTGATCAGCTCGCCACCAATGCGGGTGCGGGACAGTGCGCGCAGCTGCTCGGGGCTCAGGTCAGCCGGGAGCTCCACCAGGGAGTGGTCCGAGCGGATGTCGATGCCACCGATTTGTGCCGAGGAGATGCCACCTTCGTTGGCAATGGCGCCCACGATGGAGCCCGGCATGACGCGCTGACGGCGTCCGACGGCGATCCGGTAGGTAGCGTTGCCCTCGGTGAGTGCACGGGTCGGGCCACGGGAGCCGAAGCCGTCCTTGGAGCGTTCGCGCTTCTGGTACTCAGGAGCTGCAGGCAGTTCCTTGACCAGCAGCGGCTGTCCGCCCTGTGCCATGACGGCGAGTGCAGCGGCGATCTCCGAGGCCGGTACGTTGTGCTCTTCCTCGTAGGAGGAGATGAGATCGCGGAATGCTGCAACATCCTCGGACTCGAGGGTCTCGGTGATGCGCTCAGCGAACTTGCCCAGGCGCAGCGTGTTCACGGTCTCGGCCGTGGGCAGGTGCATCTGCTCCACCGGCTGGCGCGTAGCCTTCTCGATGGAACGCAGCAGGTACTTCTCCCGCGGCGTCATGAACAGGATCGCGTCACCGGAACGGCCTGCACGGCCGGTGCGGCCGATGCGGTGGACGTAGGACTCGGTGTCGTGGGGGATGTCGTAGTTGATGACGTGGCTGATGCGCTCAACGTCAAGACCACGGGCTGCGACGTCGGTAGCAACCAGGATGTCGATGCGGCCTTCCTTCAGCGCGTCAACAGTGCGTTCACGCTGCTGCTGCGGGATGTCGCCATTGATGGCGGCAGCCTGGAAACCGCGGGCCTTCAGCTTGTCAGCGAGGTCCTCGGTTGCCATCTTGGTGCGCACGAAGGCGATGACGCCGTCGAACTCTTCGACCTCGAGGATGCGGGTCAGGGCGTCCAGCTTGTGCGGGCCCATGACCTGAAGGTAACGCTGCTTGGTGTTGGCACCGGTGGTGGTCTTGGACTTCACCGAGATTTCAGCAGGGTTGTTCAGGTACTGCTTGGACATGCGGCGGATCTGGCCCGGCATGGTGGCGGAGAACAGCGCAACCTGGCGGGTTTCCGGAGTCTGCTGGAAGATCTGCTCTACGTCATCGGCGAAGCCCATGCGCAGCATCTCGTCAGCTTCATCCAGCACCAGGTACTGGAGTTCGGAGAGGTCCAGGGAGCCCTTGGCAATGTGGTCGATCACACGGCCGGGCGTACCCACAACAACCTGTGCACCGCGGCGAAGGCCGGCCAGCTGGGGACCGTAAGCGGAACCACCGTAAACGGGGAGCACGGTGAAGTCGTCAATGTGCTTGGCGTAGGAAGTGAACGCTTCAGCAACCTGCAGGGCGAGTTCACGCGTCGGCGCCAGGACCAATGCCTGGGTCTTGCGGGACGGGCCGTTGAGGTCGTGCAGCTCAGCGAGGCGGGACAGGGCAGGAACAGCGAAGGCTGCAGTCTTCCCGGTACCGGTCTGGGCCAGGCCGACGACGTCGCGGCCTTCGAGGAGCAGCGGGATGGTGGCTGCCTGGATGGGGGACGGCTTTTCGTACCCGACATCCTGCAGTGCGGCCAGAACGCGGCCATCGATGCCAAGATCGACGAAGCGGACGCCTTCTTCTTCCTCGTCTTCTGCCTTGGGGGCAGGAGCTTCGGTGAAGGCGGGGGCTGCAGACTCGGGTGCAGCGTTCTCGACGGGGGCAGCGGCGGGGGCCGGTGCTTCTACTACGGTGCCTTCAGCGGCGGTCTCTGCTACGTCAGCAGACTCAGCGGTGGTGGCGTCGAAGTTTTCGTTGAGATTTTCGGTCATAGGGGGAAATTCCTCATCCATAGGGCAGTCGGCGCGGCCCGGTTGGGCTTGGCCGCATTACTCGTCGCGAAGAGCCAGGCAAAGGTGCCCTGCTTTCGCAAGAAGTCCGGCGCTATCGCAATCCCATGGCAGGACTTCCCGCTGCATCTCTTGGCTGCTATCCCAGCAGTCTGTACAGCGTTTTCTTTAGCCGGCTCTCCCTATGAAAATGCCCGCACACATTTGCGGGCCCCAACACTTACCAGTCCTGCCTCAAGAATTGGGCAGGATAAAGGGATTTCCGGAGTGGGGGATATTTCAAGTGTAGGGCACAGAGGGGCATCACCGCGAGTTGAGCCCTGATGAAGACCGGGTGAGCTTGAGCACACCCGGACTCTCCGGCCCCTCCAGGCAGACCCCAAGGCGGCATTCAAGGCAGTTTCAAGGCAGCCCTACAGCCCGTTCAAGAAGGCTTACAACCCGTTACGCCGCAGGACTTTCTCGAACTTCTCGTGGTATTCGTCCTGGAGCCGGACCTCCCCGTCCGCCTCGGCATCGAGCAGGGTTTGCACCATGTCCGGCGTGGGCTCGCTGAACCACTGGCCAACGGTAATGCCGTGCTTCGGTACGAACAGCTGGTGAATGTGGTCTCCCGCGGAGACCGTCCCCGTCTTGATCACACGCAGGTAGGTTCCCACCCGACCGGCCTGGGTGAAGCGCTTCACCCATTGCGGCTCGTCCAGCAAGCGCTGGAAGGTGGCGCACGGGACGCGCGGGGACGTTACTTCCACTTCCACATCCAGCCCGATCTTCCAACGTTCACCAATCACGGCCCCCGTGGTCTCGATTCCGTCCACCCGCAGGTTCTCCCCGAAGGCGCCAGCTGGAAGCTCACGATCCAGTGCGGCCGCCCAGTAATCGGCGTCCGCCTGCGAATAGGCATACAGAGCCTGGTCTTCGCCGCCGTGATCGAACCTGTTGGCTTGGACGTCGCCATGGACGCCGAGCTTGTGGATCTTGATGGGGCCTTCCACAGGACGCTTGTCTATCGCGGTGACGCCAACGCTTCCTTCCGGGTCCGGCAACAACTGGTGGACACGGCAGACAGCGAGGAGGGATGCGGTGTTCATGGACACCAGTTTACGGACGGGGAGCCGGATTTAAGGATCAAACCGGTAACCCATTCCCGCTTCAGTGTGCAGGTGCCGCGGCGCGGCCGGGTCCCGCTCCAGCTTTCGCCGCAACTGGGCAATATAGACCCGCAGATATTGCGTCTCCTTTGCATAGGCCTGTCCCCAAACCTGAGTCAGGATCTGCTGCTGGCTCACCAGCTTTCCCTTGTTCCGGACCAGCAACTCCAGGATGTTCCACTCGGTGGGCGTCAGCCGCACCTCTGACCCGTCCTTTACGATCTTCTTGCCTGCCAGGTCCACCATGAAGTCCGACGTCGCCAAGGTAGGTTCCTCGCGATCGGTAAGGACCCGGCGCGAGGCAACCCGAAGCCGCGCAAGCAGCTCATCCAGTCCGAACGGTTTGGTCACGTAGTCGTCCGCACCGGCGTCGAGTGCTTCCACTTTGTCCTCCGAGGCATGCCGGGCGGACAACACGATGATGGGCATGCTGCTCCACCCGCGGATGCGGCGGATGATCTCCACTCCGTCCATGTCCGGCAATCCAAGATCCAGCACAACAATGTTTACGGTTTGATTCGTCACGGCGTTCAGGGCATCGGCCCCGTTTCCAACGGTCATTGCCTGGTACCCGTGGGCCTGCAGGGTGACCTGCATTGCCCGCGCGATCTGGGCTTCGTCCTCAACTATCAGCACACGGGTCATGCTCTGCCTCCCCCGTGACCGGTCCACAGCGGCAAGGTAACCACCATGGTCAAGCCGCCACCTGGCGTCGGCTCCGCCATGAGCGTGCCGCCCATGGCTTCCGTGAAACCCTTGGCCACCGCAAGTCCCAACCCGATTCCGCCGCCCGCGCCACCTGCCGGGGCGGGCGAATCGCCAAGCCGCTGGAAGGGCTGGAACATCTCAAGCACTTCGTTGTGTCCCACGCCGCTGCCGTGGTCCACGATCCTTAGTTCGCTGGCAGGCTTGTCCCCCACTGTGATCCCGGCACCGGCACGCGCAGTCAGGATGACGTCCGAACCGGGTGCGTACTTCACTGCGTTTTCAACGATGTTTGCCACCACGCTCTCCAACATGCCGGCGTCGGCTGTTACGGGCGGCAGGTTGGGTTGCAGCTCACTGCGAATCCGATCCCTCGGGATACCGCGAAGTGCTTCGGGCAATATTTCCGACCAGGTGGTGCCCGCGAGCAAAGGGTTCACGGCGTCGGCGGTAATCCGGGACATATCCAGCAGGTTGTCCACCAAATGGTCCAGGCGGTCAGCATAATTCTCGATCGTCTCCAACAACTCCTTCTCCACGTCCGGAGGGAACTGGACCTCTTCCTGCCGCAAGCTGCTGACAGCCAGTTTGATTCCGGCCAAAGGCGTCCTCAAATCGTGGGAAACGGCGCGAAGGATGGACGTCCGCATCTTATTTCCCTCGGCCAGGCGAAGGTTGTCCCGCCGGCTCTTGACCAGTTGCTGCCGCTCACGCACAGCCACCACAAACGCTCCGAAGGCCGCCAACAGCCGCTGGTGTTGGGAGGACAGCGCACCACCGCGCAGCAACAGCGTGTAATGGGGATCGACGACGGCGGCATGGTCCGCGGCAGCATGGGTCACCGGCGGATTGGGGCCGGCGCTCGCAAGAATCCGCCACTGCGGCGGTGCTCCCGGCACTGTGACACTGTCCGGTCCCGGGGAGCCCAAGAGCGTCACAGCGTCCATGCCGAGATTTCCGCGGACTTTCTCAAGGAACGATTCAAGGCTGCCGTCCGAGCTGAGGATGCGCAGGGCCAACTCGCTCAGGGCCGTGGCCTCGGCCTCGGACCTCGCAGCCTCCTGCGCCCTGCGGCTTGCCAGTCCCACCGCGAGCGCCACGCCGCAAGCCACTGCCAGGAAAACGACCAGGGTAAACAAGGTGGTTGGATCAGCGATGGACAGCGAACCCACGGGTTCGGCGGAGAAGTAGTTCAACAGGAAACTGCCCAGCACCGCCGCGACCACGGCGGGCCACAGGCCTCCGATCGCGGCGACGGCCACGGCTGCTGCCAGCTGGAGGAGCATGATCATGGCGAAGTTGCGGAAACCCAGCAAAGTGACCAGGACTTCGACGCCGGGCGGCAACAGCAGGGCGAGGACAAGGCCGGTCACGACGCGTCCACGGCCGATGCCCCGAACCGCGGGAAGGCGCAGCAGAACGGCGTCTGAATCGCTGCTTTGTGCTTCAGGACCTGGCATGGCTACATCCTTCCACGGTTGGCAGGGTGGGCAGTTCTACCCACCCTGCTGTGCCACCAGTGCCCGCGGTCCGCTCAAGGACTAGGCTTGCATTCAGCATCTGGTCCGGCATGGAGCCGGACAATCCAACGGTCTATCCAGGGGGATATACATGGACCCGAACGAAGGCGCCGCAGGCAGCGGTGCTTCAGGCAATGGCGCGTCAGGCAACGACGCCTCAGGCAGCGGCGCTGCCGGGGGCGCTGGTGGCGGGGGCGGCCAGGGCCCGGACGCGGGCAAGAATCCGCCCAAGCCGCCACCGTGGCAGGTGCCCAAACCCGAGCTCCATCCGGAGCTGATCCCTCCTGCCAATGACGACAGGAACAAAGCTCCGCGCGGACAGGAGCCAGGAGCTTCCAAGCCCGACGCATCCCAGCCCGCGCGCGGCAAGCCGCTCCCCATCATTGACCCGTTCGCCAAAGAACGTGAACGCGAATCAGCCCAGGCAGAGGCCCGGAAGAAGCGCTCCCGGCGCCGCACCGTCGTCGTGGGTTTGGGTGTTACCGCCCTTCTGGCCGGAACCATCACCGCCGTAGTTGCCAGCAGCGAACAAGAGGCTGACTATGCGCAGGTCTGTTTCAACGATGAAACCGGCGAGCGCGTGGACGATTCCCAGTGCAACAACAGCAGCTCGGATGGCCGCGGTTCAGCCATCTACGCCTGGTACTTCTATTCGCGGGGAGCCAGCGTGCCCGCTGTGGGACAGAACCGCAACTCCTACCCGAGCTACACCAAAACAGTTCCGCAGGGCGCCAAGACGTCCACGGGTTACAGCACCAAGGGCGGCACAGTCAGCCGTGGCGGCTTTGGCAGCAGCTCCAAAAGCGGCGGAAGCTCAGGAGGCTAGGCGTGCGGCGTTTGCCCTCCGAGCCCAGGCCGGACTGGAAAAAGAAGATCGAAGAACAGGGCCTGGTCTTTTCCACCACCACCATGCCCGATGGCCGCAAAATCGAATACTGGAACGAGTCGGCGTACTACGAATTCACCATGGACGAGGTGGAGACACTCGAGAAGACTGCCGAGGACATGCACCTCATGTGCCTGGAAGCAGCAAAGTTCCTCGCCACCGGGGCCATGGGCGATATTGGGATCGGGCAACAAGCGCTGGAGCTCGCCGGCGAATCGTTGCAGGCCGGGGACATGGATATCTACGGTCGCTTCGACTTCATCTATGACGGCAAGGGTGGGCCGGCAAAAATGTTGGAGTACAACGCCGATACCCCCACAGGCCTCATTGAAGCCTCCGTTGCGCAGTGGTTCTGGTTGCAGGATGTGTTCCCGGAAAAGGACCAGTGGAACGGAATCCATGAGGCGCTGATCCGGCAATGGAAAAAGCTGCAGTTCCGCACCGGGATGAGCACACTGCATGTGGCTCATTCGGAGGCCGAAGAGTCCGGTGAGGACTGGATGACTGCCGCCTACATGCGGGATGTAGCGAGCCAAGGTGGGTGGACGACTATCGGCATCAATATGTCGGACATCGGCTGGGATCCGAACCTGAATCGCTTTGTGGACCTGGACAATTTCATGATCAACACCATGTTCAAGCTGTACCCGTGGGAACTGATGATGAAGGAACCTTTCGGACACCGGCTGCTGACCCGGGCGCACAATCCCCGGTGGGTGGAGCCCGCGTGGAAGATGCTGCTCTCCAACAAAGCCCTGCTTGCTGCGCTGTGGCACCTCTACCCCGGCCACGAGAACCTGCTGCCGGCCTACCTAGGCGATCCTGGCCCGCTCAAAGAATGGGTGGCCAAGCCTCTTCATGGCCGCGAGGGCGACAACATCCGCATCCACGCCCCCGGCATCGAGCTGCAGCAGCCCGGCGGCTATGGCCGTGAAGGGTGGTGCTTCCAGCAGTACCACGCTCTCCCCGACTTCGATGGCAACCATCCGGTGCTTGGTCTCTGGGTGGTGGACGGCGAGTCCGTGGGCTGCGGCATCCGTGAATCGGACGGCCCCATCACGGACTATTTCTGCCGCTTCGTTCCCAACACCATCGACGCCCCGGCGCCTGCCGCGCCCACTACTACTTCCTATGGAGCTGCACTGTGAACACAGAAAGCATGAGCACTGAAAACCATGAGCACTGAAATCTCGACGCCGGACGGCGGTTCCGCGGGCGGCGACCGTACCGCCGTCGTACCTTCCAAAGGCCTCCATGCAGGCATCCTGGACCTTGGTGACTCCGTCATGCTCGGGTTGGCGTCAACGGCGCCTGTGTATTCGCTGGCCGCTACGTTGGGGCTCATTGTCGCCGTCAACGGCAACTACACTCCCCTGATTCTGGTCCTTGCCTTCATTCCAGTGCTGTTCATCGCCTATGCATTCCGCGAGTTGAACAGTGCGCTCCCTGACTGTGGCACCACGTTCTTCTGGGCCCGCAAGGCCTTTGGCCCGTGGGCGGCCTGGCTGGGCGGCTGGGGCGTGGCACTGGCCGGCATCGTCGTCCTCGCCAACCTGGCCCAAATTGCCGGGAAATATCTTTGGTTGCTGATCGGCGACGGTTCCCTGGCCGACAACACCTGGCTGGTCACGGCCACCGGGGTCCTGTTCATCGCGTTCATGACCTACGTTAATCACCGCGGAATTCGGCTGGGCGAGCACGTCCAGCGGACCTTGACCTACATCCAGTACATCTCACTGGGCATCTTTGCGGTGGCCATTATTGTTGGGATTGCCGGTGGCGCGCCTGGCGGAGCCAACGGCAGTGACGCCACTATCCAGCCTTTCGACCTTGAGTGGTTCAACCCCGCGGGTGCCTTCGCCGATCCCAGCGCCGTGGTTCACGGGGTCCTGCTGGCCCTGTTCATCTACTGGGGCTGGGACACCTGCCTGGCCCTGAACGAGGAGACCGAAAACCCTGCGAAGACTCCAGGCCGGGGTGCCGTCATCTCTGCGTTCGTTCTGGTGGCCATCTACGTTTCGGTGGCCCTGCTGGTGATGATGTACGCGAGTGTCGGGACCGAAGGCATCGGGCTGGGCAATGAAGCGAACCAGGATGACGTCTTCCTGGCCATGAAAGATGTAGTGCTGGGTCCGTGGGGTTGGCTGATTGTGGTGGCCGTTCTGGCATCCGTGCTCTCCTCAACGCAGACCACCATCCTCCCCACAGCCCGGGGAACCCTGTCCATGGGCGTGCATGGCGCCCTGCCGGCGCGTTTTGGCAAGGTCCACGAACGGTTCCAGACGCCGGGTTTCTCAACCCAGGTCATGGGCGTGGCTGCCGTGGTGTACTACGTGGCCATGAGCTTCCTCAGCGAGGACCTGCTGGCCGACTCCATCAGTGCCATCAGCCTGTTCATCGCGTTCTACTACGCCCTGACCGGTTTCTCGTGCGTGTGGTTCTTCCGCTCGACCCTCCGGAATTCTGCCCGCAACCTGTGGTTCCGCGGCATCCTGCCCTTCCTGGGAGCCGTGTCCCTGACGGTGGCGTTCTTCATCTCGGCGGTGCAGATGTGGGATCCGGAATATGGAGATACCCAGATCTTTGGAATCGGCGGAGCCTTTGTCAGCGGAGTCCTGCTTCTGCTCCTGGGCGTGGTGCTGGCGATCGTGTGCCGTTTCGCGCCGGCCACACGTGCCTTCTTCACTGGGGAGCGGGCCGACGCTGGCGTGGTCCGGGGCGAGTAGAGTCTAGCGTCGCGCTGCGGTCCACTGACGCAGCCGCGTGGGAATGTCCGGGACCTCGAGCTGGACAGCGTCCCGCCGCAGCGCGACCAGCCAGCAGACCAGGATCGCCACGGCGCAGAACACCCCAGCACTGGATGCCATGATCCAGAGCCCCGGCGTCTGGACGTTCAGGTCCGCGGCACCCAGCGCCGTGCCGATGGTCTTTGGCGAATAAAAGAAGACCAGCGTGGAAACGGCCAGCACAGCGGTCATCACAATTCTCTGCGCCCTGTACCGGCCAGGAGTTTCCTTGATGGTCCAGGCGAATGCCGGCAGGACCACTGCCATCCAGACCCAATGGTGGGACCACGAGACCGGGCTGATGAGCAGCATGGTGAGTGCTGTCGTCGACATTGCAATGACTCGGGCCCCCTGCGAACTGGCCGCGCGGATCAGGAAGGCCGCCAGCACAACAGTGGCGATGCTGAGCGCGAGCCAGGGAACGGTTACTGAATCCTGCGGCACACCGAAGTGCAGCAACGCGCCCTTGATCGAGAGGTTGTCCACGTAGCCGGCGCCGCCGATCCGGGACGTGTCAGGGAGGATTTCCAGCCAGAACTGCAGCGACTCAGCTGGCCGAACCACCCAGGCCAGGAGGACGGTCCCGGCGAAACCGATGGACATGTTAGCCAGTCCGCGCCAATCCTTGCGCATCAGGAAGTACAGGCCAAACACAAGGGGCGTCAGCTTGATACCCGCCGCTATGCCCACCAGGAAGCCGCTGCCACGGAACCCCCGACGACGGGAGGCACCCAGCAAGTCGACAGCCATCAAGCCCATGAGCAGGATGTTGATCTGGCCAAATGCCAACGTCTCACGCCACGGGCCGAGGAATAGGACAGCCAGGAACACGGCCCCGGCAATCCAGCGGCTGCGGCCGGATGCCAACGCAGTGCGCCAGTCGTGTTTGGAGGCCCAGTACTTCACAATGGTGGCGGCAACCCAAGCGGCAATCGCTACGCCGGCCACGTTGAACAGCATCAGCGCGGCGGGTTGCGGCCAGAGTGCCAGCAGCCCGAAGATGAGCGCTGCGAACGGCGGATAGGTAAAGGGAAGCTCCGGTCCCCCGGCTGCGGCAACGCTTGGGCCGTACAGGTCCGAAGGCGAGGCGCCAGCGTCGTTGAGGATGCTTCCGCCGAACCAGTACACACTGAAGTCCAGGCCCTGCTTGCTCCACTCGGCAAGCATCAGCCACACGGGCCACATCAAGAGCGCCCACGGGAGCCAATGCAGTGCGCGTGAAGTGGTGGATGCAGACCTCCCGGCATCCGCCTTAGCCTGTAAATCGACGCCGGGCAGTGCCATGTCTTTATCCCCCAATATTTTCTTTGCGCAGTGGGATCCCAGTGGCTCCCGGAATACATACTACTTAAACGCCCGGCGGACGGCCCGACCCGACTGACGGCGCCGGGAGTCTCGGGTGACGGCCCGGGAGCGTCCGCCTCATGCGGGCATCCAGCCGCTTAGGATGCTGGAATGAGCGATTCAACGACGAACACCTCGGATGTGCTGGCCCTCGATTCCCTGTTGACCAGCGAAGAACTAGCTCTGCGCGAGAAGGTCCGGGATTACACAACCCAGCGGATCCGGCCGAATATCGCGCGCTGGTATGAGGACGCAGTCTTCCCGCAGGAGATCGCGCCCGAGTTGGGCGAGCTCGGCGTCCTGGGAATGCATCTGGAAGGTTACGGCTGTCCCGGACGGACCGCCGTCGAATATGGCCTGGCAGCCATGGAACTGGAAGCCGGCGATTCCGGCATCCGCACCTTTGTCTCGGTGCAGGGCTCGCTCGCCATGACGGCCATTCACAAGTGGGGCTCAGAGGAGCAGAAAGAACAGTGGCTGCCGCGGATGGCTGCAGGCGAACTGATCGGCTGCTTTGCGTTGACGGAGCCGACGGCGGGTTCGGACCCGTCGTCGATGGCCACTTTCGCTCGTGAGACCTCCGACGGCTGGGTCCTCAACGGCGCCAAGCGCTGGATCGGACTCGCCTCAATTGCCGACGTCATGGTGGTGTGGGCCCAAACGGAGGATAACGCGGCAGGCATCCGCGGCTTCCTGGTACCTGCGGGCACGCCGGGCGTGACTGCCACGCCGATCGAGCCGAAGCTCTCAATGCGGGCATCAATCCAATGCGACATCAAGTTCGACGACGTAAAGCTGGGTCCGGAGGCAATCCTCCCGGGTGCCATAGGACTTCGTGGACCGTTCTCCTGCCTGAACGAAGCTCGCTACGGCATCGCGTGGGGAGCCATGGGCGCAGCCCGCGACTCCTATGAGGCCGCGCTGGAGTATGCCGGTAGCCGTCTCCAGTTCGGGCGGCCACTGGCTGGATACCAACTGACGCAGGAAAAGCTGGTGAACATGCTCCTCGAGATCCAAAAGGGCACCATGCTCGCCCTCCACCTTGGCCGCCTGAAGGACGCCGGGCACCTTCAGCCCCAGCAAATCTCCGTGGGCAAGCTCAACAACGTCCGCGAGGCCATCAAAATCGCCCGGGAGGCCCGCACCATCTTGGGCGGCAATGGCGTCACGCTGGACTATTCGCCGCTGCGGCACGCCAACAACCTGGAATCGGTGCGCACGTATGAGGGCACTGACGAGGTTCACACCCTGATCCTGGGGCAGCACATCACGGGGGTTGCCGCGTTCCGGGGCTGAGCACCCAAGTAAGTCGCAGTTAAGCGCGTTCTGACGGTTCAAAACGCGCTCAACTGCTACATAGTTGGGCCGGGGGTAGGGTAGGCCGGGTTAGGCGGAAACCGTGGCGGGTTGCTTCTTGGCCGCATCCTTGCGGATGGTTGCGCTGATCACCGCAGCTACCGTGCACATGGCTGCTGCCCCCATCCAGGCGTAGTTATAGTGCCCGGTGGCATCGCGGATGAAACCGGCGGCCAGGGCGGCGGCAGCAGCTCCGAGTTGATGGGCCGCAAACACCCAGCCGAACACCACGGAGCCATCGGCCCCGAACACGGAGCGGCAAATGGCTGCCGTCGGAGGCACCGTGGCTACCCAGTCCAGTCCGTAGACCACGACGAAGATGATCATGCTGGGTTCCACGGATGAGCCCAACAACAGAGGCAGCACCAGCAGGCCGATCCCCCGGAACTGGTAGTACACCGCCAGCAGGACCTTGGGGTTGAAGCGGTCCGTAAGCCAACCGGATGCGATGGTTCCGACGATGTCGAAGATCCCGACGACGGCCAGCAAGCCCGCCGCTGTGGTTTCGGGCATGCCATGATCATGAGCTGAGGGAATGAAGTGCGTGCCGATGAGCCCATTGGTCGTGGCGCCGCAGATGGCGAAGCCCGCCGCCAACGCCCAAAACGTGCGGACTTTGCTGGCGCGTTTGAGGACCTGCAACGCCCGGACGGCCGCGTTCGCCGAATCCGGCTTGGCTGTTACGGAACCCTGGGCTGGTGACGAAACTGCAACGCCCGGCGTCGTGCTCTTTGAACCGGCTGTACCGGCGTCAGGTGCTTCCGCGCCGTAAGGCAACACCCCGACGTCGGCGGGTGAGTTCCGCAGCCACCGCAGGACCAGCGGTACCACCGCGAGCGCACCGGCGGCGATGAGCAGCGACGCTCCCCGCCAGCCCGGGTTCTGGGCAAGGGCGGCGATGAAGGGCAGGAAAACGAGTTGGCCAGCGGCGCTGCCGGCCGTCAGGATGCCGATCACCAGGCCACGGCTCTTGGCGAACCAGGTGTTGGCGATGGTGGCTGCGAAGACGAGGGCCATTGATCCCGTTCCCAGGCCAATCAGCACGCCCCAGGTGAGCAGGATCTGCCAGGACTGGTTCACGAACACGGTAAGCGCTGAGCCCAGACCAATCAGGCAGAGAGCGAGCGAGGTGACTTTGCGTATGCCGAAACGTTCCATCAAGGCCGCAGCGAAGGGTGCCGTTAGCCCAAACAGGACGAGGTTGATGCTTACCGCCAAGGACAAGACGGTGGTGGACCAGCCGAATTCCTCTTGGAGCGGGACCATCAGCACTCCGGGCGCGGCCCTGAATCCGGCCGCCCCAACCAGGGCGAGGAAAGCTACGGCGGCCACCATCCAGGCCGGGTGCAGCCTGCCGGGTCGCTTGCCGGATTGCTTGCCGGATTGCTTGCCCGTTGGGACGGCTGCATTGCTTGTCGGAGTTCCTGTGACATCGGGAGCGGTCATGCGGAGATCTCCGTTTCAGGGGAAGTTGTTGGTACGGGTGCTATGGCCAGGGGCAGCGGATGGTCGCTGCGTGTGAAGCTATGCCAGCTCGTATTGGCGGCTGTCAGTTGGACCCCACAGTGCGTGCAAGTGTCTGCCGAGGCTGTGACTTGTCCGCAGTCAGTGTGGACGACCCGCATATGGGACACCTCATCGGGGGCGTCCAGGTGTTTCTCTGCCCAGATGATGATGGCATTGAGGACGGGGAGAGCATCCTCGCCCTTGGGGGTGAGCACGTATTCCTGGCGGGTCCGGGCACCATCCTGGTAAGGACGTTGAGCCAGTAGCCCGGCCTCGAGCAGCCATCCAAGACGTTTGCTGAGCACGTTGTCTGCGACTTCCAGGCGCTCCTTGATGGCCTCGAAGCGGCCGTTTCCGAAGAAGATCTCGCGCAGGACCAAGCTCCCCCATGGATCGCCGAGGACGTCGAGGCCACGGGCAAGGCTGCACGTGCGGGCGGACCAGTCGGATCGCAAAGGCATGTGGACAAAGTACCTGACTTTTCTAAAGAAAGCTAGGCTGCGGGCAGCGCCGGAGCGAACGCCGCTGCCTCCTGACCGTCTTTGGAGTTTGGACTCACCGGAAGCGCCCTATTTTGGTTGATTTGCCTAGACCTCCACGGCAAAGAAGGTCAGGAACCCACGTGCCCAGCGCGCATCTCAGCAGGAACGAGGCCCGTGCGCGAAGGCCGATATGCCAAGGCCCAGTAGATCAGCAGCGCGATTCCGCACACCACACCCAGGCTTGACACCATCAGCTGCCATTGCGTCTGGGGGTCCTTTCCCCACTCGGCAGCACCGGCCCACACGGCAAGGTTCTTTGGGGTCATGTAGAAGGCAACCGTGGAACAGGCCACGATGATCCACCCTGCTGTTCGCATCCGCCCGCTGCGGGATGGCACACGATGCATCGCGAACGCCATACTCGGTAGGGCTACTGCCACCCAGACCCAGTGGTGGGACCATGAGACGGGGCTGACCAGGAGCATCAGGATGGCGGTGGCCGAGACGGCGATGAAGTTTTCGTCCACATCGACGGCCCACTTAATGATCTTTGCTGCGAGGGCCGCAAGTCCCAGGGAAAGAACCAACCACACCACGCTGGTGAGGGAGGAATCCGGCATGCCGAAGTGCAGGAGCAACCCCTTGACGGACAGGTTGTCCACGTAGGCCGGGCCGCCAATACGCCCGGTATCGGGGAGGATCTGCGTCCAGAATGCCAGGGATGCTTGCGGCAGGATGACCCACGCGATGGCGATTGATCCGAAGAATCCAGCGGCCATCCATGCCAGCGCCTTGAAGTCGCGGCGGACCAGGAAATACAGGCCGAACGCCAGCGGCGTGAGCTTCACACCGGCAGCCAGGCCGATCAAGAGTCCTGCGGGCCAGCGGATGAGGCCGGCCCGCGCCTTACCGTAGAGCGCGAAGTCTGTCAGGATCACGCCCATCAGGATGATGTTGATCTGGCCGAAAACGAACGTATCCCGCCATGGGCCCAGGAGCAGGATAGCTCCCGTTCCCACTAAAGCCGTGGTCCTGAAGCGATAGTCGGCGAATGCTGAACGCCACGTCTTCAGGCCGAAATAGTGGCGTGCCAACCAGGCAGCCACCACTGCGGCACCTGCCAAGGCGGCGATGATGAAGACCATGCTGCTGGCGAAGAAACCCATTGCTGCGAGGCCGGCAAAGAGCAAGGCCGCGAACGGCGGGTAGGTAAACGGAAGGCCATCGCGCACAGCATAAAGATCCCCGCCTTGGAGAACCTTGCCGCCCCCGTAGAAATAGACTTCGAAGTCGTTCAGGAACGGCTGGTAGTCCGTGTAGAGGAACCAAACGGCGACGGCGAGGGTCAGCACGCCTGCGACGGTCAGGATCCAGCCGCGCTGGGCAGCCGAAACAACCGTGGGTGAAGAAGAAGCCACAGTGTCAGCCGTTGCTGATCTTGGCGAAGGCCTGCTCAAGGTCCGCGATCAGATCCTCGGACTCCTCGATGCCGCAGGAAAGGCGCAAGAGATTCACGGGAACGGCCAGTTCGGTTCCCTTGACGGAAGCGTGCGTCATCTCCGAGGGGTAGTTCATGAGGGATTCGATTCCCCCCAGCGATTCGGCGAGCGTGAAAATCGAGGTGGATTCGGCAACTGTACGGGCCGCCGCTTCACCACCCTTGAACTGGACAGAGACCATGCCACCGAACTTCTTCATCTGCTTCGCAGCGAGTTCGTGGCCGGGGTGGTCCGGAAGGCCCGGGTACAGCACGGCTTCAACTTCGGGGCGCTGCAGCAACCATTCCGCTACTGCCTGGCCGTTCTCGCTGTGCCGGTCCATGCGCACGCCCAGGGTCTTGAGGCCCCGCGTGGTGAGGAAAGCATCCATCGGTCCGGAAACGGCACCAACGGCGAACTGGATGAAGCCGATCTTCTCGGCGAGTTCGGCGTCGTTGACCACGATCGCGCCGCCCACCACGTCCGAGTGGCCACCGATGTACTTGGTGGTGGAGTGGATCACGACGTCGGCACCCAGGTCCAGCGGGGTCTGCAAGTAGGGAGACGCGAAGGTGTTGTCGACCACCAGGAGGGCACCGGCGTCGTGCGCTACTGCGGCGAGCGCTGCAATATCAGTGATCTTCATCAGGGGGTTGGACGGGGTTTCCACCCACACGATGCGCGTCTTGTTCGCTGCAACGGCACGTGCCACGGCATCGAGATCGGACATGTCCACAGGAGTGTTGCCGATGCCCCAGTCGCCGAGCACGCGGTCGATGAGGCGGTACGTGCCACCGTAGGCGTCGTTGCCCAGGACGATGTGGTCCCCGGGGCGGGCCACAGCGCGGATCAGCGAGTCTTCGGCAGCAAGGCCAGAGCCGAACGAGAACGCGGCGGAGCCACCCTCAAGGGCTGCCAGTTGTTCCTGCAGGGAGTCGCGGGTGGGGTTGCCGCCGCGGCCGTATTCGTAGCCTGAACGCAGCCCGCCGATTCCGTCCTGGGCATAGGTTGAGCTGAAGTGCAGAGGCGGCACCACAGCGCCTGTCCGGGGTTCGAAGGCCTGGCCCGCGTGGACGGCCCTCGTGTTGAACCCGGCGTTGTTGTTGACGGACATGGAAGCTCCTCTTTCAGTGTTCAACGGTTGGAAATGCGCGCGTGGCGCTCAGTTGCTCAGGTAGGCCAGGAGGTCGTGGCGGGTCAGGATGCCCACGGGCGCCCCCACGAACGTGACCATGACAGTATCGACGTCGGACAAAAGCTCGCGCGCCGCTGAGATGGTCTCCAGGGATCCGATAACGGGCAGGCGCTCCCCCATGTGTTCGGCGATCTTGTCCGTGAGTTTGGCTTCGCCGCGGAACAGCTTGGTGGTGAGGCTGCGCTCATCAACTGCGCCCAGGACCTCGCCCATGACCACGGGTGGTTCCTGCGAGAGGACCGGGATGTGTGAGACGCCGAACTCGTTCATGATGTTGATGACGTCTCGAACAGTCTCATTCGGGTGGATGTGGACCAGGTCCGGCATCTCGCCTGTCTTGGACTTCAGCACCTCGCCCACGGAGGACTCTTCGCCGCCGGAAAGGAAGCCGTAGGAGCGCATCCATTGATCGTCGAAGATCTTGGCAAGATAGCCACGGCCGGAATCGGGGAGGATCACCACAACCACCGCGGACTCGTCCAGGTCCTTGGCGGCCTGCAGTGCGGCGACCACGGCCATGCCGGAGGAGCCGCCTACCAGGAGTCCCTCCTCGCGTGCCAGGCGGCGGGTCATGGCGAACGAATCGGCATCAGAGACGGCAATGACCTGGTCCGCCACGGTTTTATCGTAATTTGCGGGCCACATGTCCTCGCCAACGCCCTCGACGAAGTACGGGCGTCCCGTTCCGCCTGAGTACACAGAACCTTCCGGGTCCGCGCCGATGACCTTGACCCGGCCGCCGTCGGACCCTGGCCTGTCTGCCGAGACTTCCTTGAGGAAGCGGCCCGTGCCGGTGATGGTGCCGCCCGTTCCAGCGCCGATGACCACGTGCGTCACCTTGCCGTCCGTATCGCGCCAGATCTCCGGTCCTGTTGACTCGAAGTGGCTGCCCGGGGCTGCGGGGTTGGAGAACTGGTCCGGCTTGAAGGCCCCGGGAATCTCCTTGACCAGGCGATCGGAGACGCTGTAATAGCTCTGCGGGCTGTCGGGGGCGACAGCTGTGGGTGTCACGACGACTTCCGCGCCGTACGCGGCCAAGACCGCCCGTTTGTCCTCGCCCACCTTGTCAGGCACCACGAAGACGCATTTGTAGCCCTTTTGCTGGGCAACGAGCGCCAAGCCGACTCCGGTGTTGCCCGACGTCGGTTCAACGATGGTTCCGCCTGGCTGCAGCCGGCCGTCCTTTTCCGCTTCTTCGATCATCTTCACGGCGATGCGGTCCTTGATGGATCCGCCGGGATTGACGTACTCGAGCTTGACCAGGACGGTGGCTTTGATCCCGTCCGTTACGTGGTTGAGCTTGATGAGCGGCGTATTGCCGATGAGGTCCAACACGGACTGGGCGTACTTCATAGGTACAAAGTTACCGCCTGCCCGTAGTCCGCCCTGCCGTGCCTCACTTGCGGAGCATCACTTCGCGGCAGAGGAGTCGGTTTGCCAGAGACCCAGGATGTTGCCCTCGGTGTCTTTGAAGTAGGCGTACCAGCCCATGCCGGGGACGGCGTCCTTACCTTGAACGATGGAGCCACCCGCGGATTCCACCTGACCGAGCGCGGCATCCACATCGTCCACGTCGATGGTGAGGATGGGATTCTTCAGGTTGTCTGTGCGTGGAAACAGAGCACCGTTGATGGCTCCGGGTTCGCTGGGCATACCGGTCTGTTCATCGGACGGAGTCGTGATGGCAATCGTGTAATCCATCTCCTGCATAGGGCTGAGATTCCAGCCGAAAGCACTTTGGTAAAAAGTGTTGGCCCTCTCGTTGTCATCCGTGGGAATCTCGAAATGCACTATCCCGGCCATGGTTTGCGCTCCTGGATTTTGGGGTTCGGACGCGGCCCACCCGCGCCACATCAGGGATGTCTAGACCCGTGAAGCAGCCGCCGTAAGAGGCTTACAGGAGTGAATTGTCAGCCAGCCGTGGGACCATGAAAACATGACCATCGCAGACGCCCCGCCCCTTGTTGCGGCCGCGGCAGAAGCCTCCATACGATGGCACCCCGGCGCCTCCTACAGGCTCGACCAAACAATGTTTCCCCTGATGCGGGGCAACACCGACCCCTCTTTCGCGGCCCATCCCAACGGTTTCTGGATGGCCTTCACCACTCCTTCAGGAGCTGTCACCCTGCGGCTCTCCGCGGGTGGACTGGGCGAGGATACATTCGTTGACGCCCAGGCCTGGGGGCCCGGAGCGGAAGACGCCATTGCCGGCGTTCCGCGGCTACTCGGCGCCGACGATGACTGGTCCGCTTTTGACGAACCCGGCTTCCATGCAACGCTCCCGCGCCTGGTCACTGAAGCACGACGCCGGAACCTGGCACTGCGACTACCCTCCACCGGGCGACTGGTTGACTCGCTGGTGCCCACCATTCTGGAGCAAAAGGTCACCACCTTGGAGGCAAGGCGTGGCTACCGGTATTTGATGTACCGCTTCGGGACCAAAGCCCCCGGCAGTTTGGCTCCCCAAGGACTCCTTGTTCCTCCCACGGCGAGGCAATGGTTGGCCGTTCCATCCTGGGAGTGGCATAAGGCGGGAGTCGGGCCACAACGCTCGGCGACAGTGATGCGGGCGCTGCAATCCGCCGTCGCGCTTGAACGTTTGGCTGACCTGGACCCAGCGCGTGCCGGAGCCAAACTGCAGACCATTCCCGGCATCGGCGTTTGGACTGCTGCCGAAGTGGTCCAACGAACCCACGGCTGCCCGGATTCGGTTTCCGTGGGCGACTACCATCTGGCCTCTTATGTGGGCTATGCGTTGCTGGGACGGAAGACTGATGACGCTGGCATGCTGGAGTTGCTGGAATCTTGGCGGGGACAGAGACAGCGGCTGGTGCGGATGCTGTATTTGAGCGGCTTCCGGAAGCCCACTTTCGGGCCAAGGATGACCGTCCAGGATCACCGCGCCCACTAAAGCAACGCGGGGTCAGTTACGGCCCATGTTTGCTCCGCCAAAGGGCCATAGGTGACCCCGCGTTGCTCTACATTGCGCGGAGCTTTGCATTCTTGATCCTGGAGATTACCCCGGCGAAGCCTTCGGCAAGGTCGTCTGCATTGACCTTGAAGTAGGACCAGCCAGCGCTGAGAAATGCCTCGTCGCGGCGGTTATCACTGGATTGCTGTTCACGTGTCAGGTGATGGGCGCCGTCGTACTGTACTCCGATGCGAAACCGCCGGTACCCGAGGTCGGCCCTGGGTGATATCGGATCCAACAGGTCCAACTGCAGCTGTAGTTCAGGTTCCGGAAGGCCGGCATCGCGCATCGCCAAACGAAGGAATGTTTCTGGATACGAGTCCGCACCCACCCTCATTTCGTCCAGCGCCAAGCGGGCCTTCTCCACCCCTTGGAGATTTGGGTGTTGTCGAATCAACAGCCGAAGGCCAGAGGAGTAAGCATAGGGTTCGGACCGTGATTCGAAGCCCGGCCGAGGGCGACGGATCAGTTGATCGCCCATCGCAATGACATAGGGAAGGGGCAATTCCGCGGCCAGGTCCAACCATGTCCTGGGGCGCACGGAGACCGGGATCCCCTGGTAATTCGTCACCTCACCAGGGAAAACCCGAACTCTGTGGCCTCTCACTCCGGTCCGGCGAACGCGCGGCAATTGATGTGGCTTGCTGAGGTGGATTGTCTCCTCGTTGCCCATCCAGGGCGGAAGCCCCAGCCCAGTCAAAAGCGCAGCGGTCTCGTGCGAAACCCAGGCACCGGGTGTTGCGGCGGCCAGAACGCGTGCCCGTTCCAGCAATTCAATGTCACGTCCCGTTGGCAGATAAATCAGCCGACCGCCGTCGGCCAGGTCCTTGGCCCTCAGACGTTTCGTCGCGACGCCCAGGGCACGGGACTCATAAACGGTGAACGGCCGGGCGCCGAGCCCGTCCGGCAAAGGATTGATGCGAACCATGCAGTCCAGTCTGTCGGCTGGAGGCCTAGGAAATTGAGTTATCCACAGGTCCACCTACTGCTGAGGCAACGCGGGGTCACTTGTGGCCCCTTGGAGGCGTCAATATGGGCCATAAGTGACCCCGCGTTGCTTTAGAGGTGGAGGCGGGAGACGGCTTCCTGGCGCATATCCACCTTCCGGACCTTGCCCGAGACGGTCATCGGGAAGCTCTCGCGGACATCCACGTATTTCGGAATCTTGTAGTGGGCAAGCTTGCCCTTGCAGTACTCGGCGATGTCCTCTGTAGTCAGCGCCTCACTACCCGGTTTGAGGATGATGCAGGCCATGAGCTCCTCGCCGTATTTGGCGTCCGGAACGCCGATCACTTGCACGTCCTGGATGGACGGATGCAGATACAGGAACTCCTCAATCTCCCGGGGATAAATGTTCTCGCCACCTCGGATCACCATGTCCTTGATCCGGCCTTCGATCACCAGATACCCGTCCTCGTCCATGCGGGCGAGGTCGCCCGTATGCATCCAGCCCTCAGCGTCAATGGCCTCGGCCGTCTTGTCCGGCTGGCCCCAGTAGCCCTGCATCACCGCGTAGCCGCGGGTGCACAGCTCGCCGATGACGCCGCGCTCCACCACTTCACCCGTACCCGGATCCACGATCCGGCTTTCAAGGTGCGGCATGGTCCTGCCCACTGTGCTGGTCCGGTGCTCCAAAGTGTCCCCCGCCCGGGTCATGGTGGACACCGGCGACGTCTCAGTCATGCCGTAGCAAATGGCCACGTCCACCATGTGCATCTCATCGATGACCCGGCGCATCACCTCAATGGGGCACAACGACCCCGCCATGACGCCAGTCCTGAGCGTGGAGAGATCGAACGTGGCGAAGTCGGGCAGCGCGAGTTCGGCGATGAACATGGTGGGCACGCCATAAAGCGACGTGCCACCAAAGTCCTGCACAGCTTCCAACGCCGCGGATGCGTTGAACCCCCTGCTTGGGATGATGGTTGCCGCCCCGAAGCTCAGGGCATTCAGGTTCCCGATCACCATTCCGAAGCAGTGGTAGAACGGCACCGGAATCACCACGCGGTCATGTTCTGTGTAGCCCAGGAGGCGGCCGATCGAGTGGCCGTTGTTGAGGATGTTGTGGTGCGTTAGGGTCGCACCCTTCGGGAAGCCCGTGGTGCCTGATGTGTATTGAAGGTTGATGGCATCGTGCGGATCCAGTTCGGCCATGCGGTCCCGTAGTGCAGAAGGCCCGACGCCGTCCGCCCGGGTCAGGAGCTCGGCGTACGTCAGCTCGTGGCCGGCCTCGGGGACACCCGGTGTGAGCCCCGCAACCGGGTCTCCGGGGAGGAAGACGATCTCCCTGAGTTCGGGGCACGTACCCGCAGTCTCCCTGGCCATGCCCACGTAATCGCTGTTCTTGTCCGAGGGCGCAGTCACCAGCATCCGCATGCCGTTCTGCTTGACCACGAAGTCCAGTTCATGCCGGCGATAAGCCGGGTTGACGTTGACCAACACGGCCCCGATCTTTGCCGTGGCGTACTGCAGGATGGTCCACTCGGCACAGTTGGGGCTCCAGATGCCGATGCGCTCGCCTTTCTCCACACCCAGGGCGAGGAGCGCGCGGGCGAGGTGATCGACGTCGTCGTTAAGCTTTTCGTAGCTCCACCGACGGGCGTCCTCGCCGGGCGTGGCAGCGGCTTCTATCAGCGCGTCCCTGAGCGGAAACTGCGCTGCGATGCGTTCAAAATTGGCACCGATGGTCTCTTCGAGCAGCGGGACGTCAGTGTCTCCGGCGGTGTAGGACAACATGACCGAACGCTACCAAGACAGTGCGCGCAACAGAACCGTAAAGTGGACAATCGGCTCCGTGTCCTCCCGGTAGGGTTGGATCCATGAGTGCACCCATCGACCTGCAGGCCACGTTCATCCCCAACGACGGCGAATTCTTCCGCGTGAAGCTCGCCTTGGAAATCGCGATCGACGAGGTCGTCAACGAGCCCGGCTGCATCCGTTATGAACTGACCGAAGCCACCGAGGAGAAGCTGGTGCTCACCGAGCGCTGGGAGTCTGAGGAGGCTCTGGAGAAGCACTCCAAGGGCATTGCCGTCCAGGACCTGAACGAGTCCCTCAGCGCCTTGCTGGCTGAGCCGGTCAAGCTCGAACGGCTCTAGCCTCTCCCAGCACCAGCTCAGCGAAATCGCCGCAAGACTGCGGGAACGCCTTAAAGCATCGAGGTCGCCGGAATTTTCCGGCGACCTCGATGCTTTTCCGGCGATTTCGCCGGATGGGTCTAGCTTTCCTGGGCCTCGGCACGTGCCTTGGCCACATGGGCGTGGACTTCTTCCATGTCCAGGCCCTTCACGGCCTCAATAACCTGCTCCAGCTGCGGGCCGTTGAGGGCACCCGGCTGAGAGAAGACAAGCACTTTCTCGCGGAAGGCCATGAGCGTCGGGATGGACGTAATCCCGGCTTCGGCGGCGAGCTGCTGCTCGGCCTCGGTGTCCACTTTGGCGAAGACCACGTCCGGGTGCTTCTCGGAAGCTGCCCCGTAAGTGGGGGCAAACTGGCGGCACGGGGCGCACCAGGCAGCCCAGAAATCCACCAGGACAATGTCATTGCCTTCGATGGTCGATGCGAACTGTTCTCCAGTGATGTCAACTGTAGCCATGTTTCCACGGTACGCGACCCCGCTCGCTAAGTCCCGTGGAGAGGGCCGTTGTTCGCTTCCCGCGTCACCGGGAATAAACGGCTACTTGGCCAGGACGTACTTGAGCGCGGACGCGTAGAGCGGAGCCACCTTGTTGTGTCCGGTTTGGTTCAGGTGCACATCATCCAGATAGTTCCAGGTGGCCCCGGCGATAGTTGCTGTGCCGGCCATCGAGATGCGTGGCCAGCCCCGGACAGCAGCTTCGCGGGTCAGGAGCCCGTCCACCCATCGGCGCTGGAAATGGCTGGCGTCATAGCGGGAAAGAACACCAGTGATAAGGATCGTGCTGCGGGGATATTTACGGCGCAGTTCATCCCACAACCGGTTGGCTTGGGACAGGATCGCGGCATCGGTGGCAAAAATCCGGGCATCGTTTCCACCAAGCGTCACCACCACCAGCCCAGGGTTGCCTTGGGGCAGGAGGATCCGGTCCAGGAGCACGGCATCGGTCGCTGAATTGCCACCGACCGCGGGGCTGCCCGAAACGTATCCGATCCCTCCGATGCTCCGGACCACCTGGTGGGCGTAGCCAGCGGCCCGGGCACCCTGTTCGCCCCATGAGTCAAGATCCAGCTGCGAGTCTCCAAGGAAGACCACCGTGGAGGCGTCCACTGCTTCGGCTGAATACAACTCCTGCGTGGAATCGTTCCAGATGGTTTCCAACTTTTGGAAGGCGACGTGCGAACCCCTGGCATCGGACCAGGTATCGCGCACCGGCCAGCCGAATTCGCCCGGATTGATGGACCACACTTTGTACGTGGAGTGCCCCACAATCCGCGCTCCCGTTGCAGGCCCCCAAACAAGCCAGCCGTTGACGAACTGCTGCACCAGGCCCCCGGCCCGCGGAAGTTTGTCCGTGAGGGGCAAGCCCAATTGTCCGGCTGCTCCCCCCAGGGAAACGTAGCGGTTGTGGACATCGCCGTGGGTGGTCGAATGCGCACCCGTTGCCGCCGACCAATAGACCGTGCCGCCCTGGAAGAGTTGGTAGACGAAGTCGTTTTGCCGGTATTCCTCGCTGACCGGATATCCCAGGGCACCGTTCTGGCCTCCAGTCGCGGACCAGTAGCTCCGGATAGCTCCGGTCAGGGCCCTCGCGCCGGTGGCGGGCGACCAGATGATGGTTCCACGCTGGTACTGCTGTGACGAGCCACCGTTTCGCAGGCCCGTCGCTTCATCCGTAGTGGGATACCCAAACTCCCCGCTTTCCAGCCCCGATTGGCGCCAGCGCTCACGTATGGCGCCCATGGAGGGATGTGCCCCAGTCGCCGGGGACCACACGATAAAGCCGTGCTCGAAGAGCTGGTAGGCACCGCCGTCGGGCAGTCCTGTGCGTTCACTGCCAGCGGGGTACCCGAGGAAACCAGCCTCAAAACCGGCTCTCCCCCACGCCAAGTGGATGGACCCCGTTGTGCGTTGGGCACCAGTAGCTGCCGAGAAACTGATCGCTCCTCTTTCGAAGAGTTGCTTGGAACCACCATTGCGCAGGCCGCTTAGAGTGTCTGTTGTGGGATAGCCGTGATAGCCCGCGGGGCCATCGGCTTCCCACCAAGCGTTGCGGACCGGCCCATTGACCACCACACGCGCTCCCGTGCGGGCTGACCACGCGATATCGCCACCGACGAACCGTTGCACGCAACCGGTGCTGGAGCATTCCTCCGCTGCCGTGGGCCGGATCAGAACGCTTCGGGCCCAAGTGCTGGTGCTGTAAAGCTGTCCGATGGCGCCTGCGACGGGAGGGGTGGAAGTCTCAAGCTGGATGCTCCCCGATGGGGCAGCTTGCACCGGTATCTCGGTTCCGAGCAGGCCAAGGACCAACAGCAGCGCCGCCACTGATCCGGCGATTTTGCTTTTCTTCGACGACGAAGCCGACCCCGCACAACCCACTTATCTACCCCTGCATCTTCGGGCCCAAAGGCCCCGTCACTGCTCCCCCACGAAGACAGTGAAGTCAGTATCTTCGACGGCGGCACTTCAGACGGCGACGACTCAGCGTTTGGTGTCACATCGTTATGTTCCTGGACCGTTATGTACCCGAACGGCGGGCACCGTTTCGCTGAGTCGCGGGAAGGCCTGTCATCGCCGGATCCTTCGTCCTAGACTGGCCTCCCATGGTGACGTGGGGACGGGTTGCGTTGCCTGCCCTGACCAGTTCTTCCCCGGCGGCCACGCATTCAATGAAGGGATGAACGTGGAGCCTGAGGATAACAAAGCGCTGGTTAGGCGCTTCTACGAAGCGATCGATGCCGGCAACATCGAAGCGATGGATGACCTGGTTGCCGAAGACTACCTGGACCATCACCCTCCGTTCCCCGGGCTCTCGGCAGGACGGGAGGGCCTGAAGGAGGCCTTCCGCATTTTCCTCAAAGCTACGCCGGGACATCACGTTATCGAGGATCAGATCTGCGAAGGCGACAAGGTAGTCACCAGACTGACCGCCCATGGTCGACACGAAGGCGAGTTGCCCGGTCCACTACCTGCTACAGGCGCTCAACTGGACGAAACCGCCGTCGCCATCCACAGAATTCAGGACGGCCGGATCGTGGAGCATTGGTCCGATCGCGACGACCTCGCGCTGATGCAGCAACTGGGCATCATCCACTTGCCGGGCGCCTGAATCGAGCCGTAATTCTCTATGCGAAGCTGCCCGAAGTCTGCGCAAGTAGCCTCGCGTCCGTTGGAGCCAATCCCTGCCTCTTGCTAGCGATTGAACAAGTGTTTAGTGTATGAAACATGCGTTTAACCGCAGAGGATTTAACCACCCGCGCACGGATCCGTGATGCCGCCATCGGGCTGTTTGGCCGCGATGGTTTCGGCCCTGCTACCGTCCGCGCGGTCGCCTCTGCAGCGGGGGTCAGCCCTGGCCTGGTGATTCACCATTTCGGCAGCAAGGCAGGGCTGCGCGAAGCATGCGACCAGCATGTCCTCGCGCAGACCGCCAGCCAGGGCAGGGAGAAAACAGACCCTGCCACCACACGTCAATTGATCCAGGACTACCTCAACCACCCGGACCAGTACGCCGATGAGATCGCCTACATTCGCCGTTCCCTCGGCGATGAATCCGCGGCCGGGGACGCATTCTTCGACGCCGTGGTGCGCCAGACGCAGGACATCATCGAGGCCGGGATCGCCGCCGGCACCATCCGGGACTTCGACGACGTCCGGTCCACCGCCGTCGTCGTCGCATCAAACAGCCTCTCAATCCTCATGCTGGGCAGGCACCTCTCACGGGCGCTGGGAGCGGACGTACCTGAACCGCATGGCATAGGACCGGAACTGCTGCGGCAACTGACTATCCCCGCGCTGGACATCTACACCAACGGCTTCTACGCGGATTCGAGGTTCCTGGACTCGGCGCGCGACGCCCTGCAACAAGACACCATCAACCAAGGAAGGGAGCATGCCCCGTGACCCAGGCAATCGTCGTCGAAGGGTTGCGCAAGAAGTTCGGCCAGCGCGAGGTCCTCCACGGGCTCGATTTCGCCGTTGAACCGGGAACGGTCTTCGGCGTCATTGGACCGAACGGAGCGGGCAAAACCACCACCATGCGCTGCCTGCTGGACATTATCCGGCCAAGCGCGGGAACCATTTCAGTGTTGGGCCAGGATCCACGCCGCGCCGGAACCGGGCTGCGCCGCAGGATCGGTTACCTCCCTGGCGAACTCCACCTGGAGAACCGAACCACAGGCCGGCGCATGCTTGAACACTTCGCGGCCATCAGCGGCCCGGTACAGCCCAAATATGTCAACGAGTTGGCAGAGCGGCTGGATCTGGATTTGGACCGGCAGACCCGCAAGCTCTCCAAAGGGAACAAGCAGAAGCTCGGCCTCCTGCAGGCGTTCATGCACCGCCCCGAGCTCCTGGTTCTCGATGAACCAACCAGCGGCCTGGATCCCCTGGTCCAGCAGGAGTTTCACGCCATAGTCCGCGAAGTGGTCGACGACGGCGCGACGGTTTTCCTCAGCTCACACGTGCTGAGCGAGGTCCAGCAGGCCGCCGACGCCGTAGCTATCCTCCGCGACGGCGGCATCGTGACAATCTCCACCGTTGAGGCCCTCAGGAACGCTGCAGTACGGCAGTTGCGGTTCAACGCAACCGGCGCAGAAACGCACGACGTCGGCGCGCTGCTGGCGCGAGTGCCCGGCGTCGCCAATGTTGTGCTGCGGGAGCTTCCTGGTGCCGGCGCAGCGGAAGCCGCCGTCGAAGCAACAGCGACGCTGTCGGGTCGGGTCCAGCCACTGGTACAGGAGCTGGCTCGGCTGAACCTCACAGACCTTGTCCTGGAGGAACCGGATTTGGAGGAAGCCGTGCTGACCCTCTACACGGGGCATTATGTGGGCAACGGAAACGGGCGCGGCGGAAACGGGCACGGAGGAAACGGGCACAAATCCGTGAGCCCCACGGAAGGAGCACACCATGTCTAAGGTCCTCCCCCTCTTCACCAAAGCCTTGACAGACTCGTGGCGGTCCACGCTCGCGTGGGCCTTGGGACTGACGGCTGCGATCATGCTGTACCTGCCCCTTTATCCGTCCATCGGGGGCAGCGCGCAAATGCAGCAAATGATCGACGCACTCCCCCAGGAGATGACCAAGGCCCTGAACTATGACCAGATAGCCACCGGACCTGGCTACACACAGGCCACCCTTTTCGGGTTGATCGGTTTCCTGTTGATGTCCATGGCGTCCGTTGGTTGGGGCGCTGCTGCGGTAGGCGCGGACGAGGAGTCGGGGCTGCTGGAATTGACCTTGGCCCATAGCGTGACCCGAATCCAGGTGGTCCTTGAACGCGCCCTGGCACTCGTGGTGCGCGTCGCGATCCTCTCGGCCTTGGTCTTACTGCTGGTGCTGATGCTGAACGGGCCCTCGAAACTGGACATCGACGTCGGGCATCTCTTCGGTGCGGTAGTGCTGTTTGCCGCTTTGGCACTGCTGAGCGGAACAGCGGCGCTGTGCGTAGGTGCGCTGACGGGACGGAAGGTTTATGCGATTGCTGCAGGCGCCGCCGTCGCCGTCCTTGGCTATGTCTTCAACGCTGTTGGGAGGCAAAGTCCCGACGTCGACTGGCTGCTGAACCTGTCGCCGTACCACTGGGCGTATGGCAATTCACCCGTAACGAACGGTGCCGATTGGGGAGCCGCTGCAGGCTTGTTGGGTATTTCGGCAGCGCTTATTGCCCTGGGCGCGGTTGCACTTCAGCGGCGGGACGTAGGTGTTTGAGTTCCACTAAGCCCACACGTGCGGAGCTGGCCGGCGGGCTCCCGGGAGCGCATTGTTTTCGCGCCACTCATGGATCCACTCGGGCAATTCCAAGTCAGCCGGTGGCGCACCGAACTCAGCAATGATCTCTTCCTGCGTCACCGGCTTCCCCTTGTTCACCAGGCGGGTTGCGATGTGGGCGCGAGCGTAGATCTCACCGTCCACCACCATGCGCTGCTCAAAATAGATGGCTTTGGTGTCCAGTCCGATGATGCGCGTTTCGATGGTGTAGCGCTGCCAGAGTTGCAATGACTTGCGGAAAGCGATCGTCTCTCCGGCTGCCACAGGACTCCAGCCGCGCCTGCGCATCTTTCTCCAGATACCGCTGCGAACCATGAGGTCGAAACGGCCAAGGTCCATCAAGGAGAAATACATGCCGTTGTTCACGTGCATCGCGATATCGATGTCCGTCGGCAGAACTCGCAGGGGCAGCGAGGACGTTTCCCAAGCACCCAAGGGTGAACGCTTGGATGAGGTGAACAGCAGCATGAGGGTGCGGAGAAGCAAATGCATGCGAGCAATGTTACCCGCGAGTAACTTCGGTGGGAATAGGCAGACCGCATAGTGGACACGGTGTTGGCGCAGCTTTAATACATCCAGCGCTTTATGTCCAACGATTGCACAAACGTTTACCGCCAGTTCATCCATCCCGTGCACAATATCTGAAACCCGGAAACACCGACTCATACCCAGGGGGATCCCTTTGAGCATTCTGCAAACCACCAAGCCGCACGCCGACGTCTGGCCCGACCTCGCCCGGCACCAGGACGTCGTGCTCCGGGACGCACGTGGCAACCGCATCGAAGGAACCATCGACGGCATGACCGATGACCACAGCACACTCTGGGTACAGCTCAAGGGCGGTCTGGGCCGGCAACTGGTTCACCACATGGACGGATACTGGCTGGAGACTCCCACCGTCTGATCCGTTTTTCAGTGGCGTGCGCGGCTGCTGTGGCTAGGATTCCCGTATGACTCAAGCGCGATACCGGGACCTCGTCGAATGGCCCCTCATGGCGACCGCACTGATTTTCCTCACGGCCTATGCCTGGCAGGTCATAGGACGCGTGGACGGCACGGCCGCGGTCCCCTTCGAAATAATCCTCTGGATTACGTGGGGGATCTTCGCGCTGGACTACTTCGCCAATCTCTGGCTCGCCGAGGATCGACGGCGATGGTTCATCTGGAACCTGCATGAACTCCTGATTGTGGTGCTCCCCTTCTTTCGGCCACTCCGGCTCCTTCGGCTGGTCACGCTCCTGTCCGTGCTGCAACGCACCGTGGGAGAAACCCTGCGCGGACGCGTAGCCACATACGTTGCCGGCTCGGCCGCCATGTTGGTGCTCATCGGCGCCCTGGCAGTGCTCGACGTGGAGCAGAATGCACCGGACGCCAAGATCCTGACGTTCGGAGACGCCGCTTGGTGGGCCATCACCACCATCACCACAGTTGGCTACGGAGACCTCTACCCTGTCACCCCCATCGGCAGGATCGTGGCGGCAGCACTCATGATGAGCGGGATTGCCGTCCTGGGTATCGTGACGGCCTCTATTGCCTCGTGGTTGGTGCAACGAATCGAGGAAAACGCGGAGGATGTTGCGGCTGCGGCCGAAAACAAAGCAGCAGCCGCCGAAGAACCTGTCCGCGCTGAATTGGCAGACCTGGTCACTGAAATTGCAGCGCTGAGGCGTGAGATCGCGGAGCTTCGGGAGAGCGGCGCTTCACGAGAGCCTCCAACCCGGGCGTGACACTGGGACGGAGTCGCCAGCCAGCTGAGAATTCCCGGACTCGTTCGAATTCCCCGCCGCACAACGGCGAGTTCAGCGAACAAGAGCGGGAGCCGTGGGCTCCTTAGCCTCTGCACCCCTGACGCGTGCACCCTGGAACGCGAAAAAATCCCCGGAACCTGTTGGTTCCGGGGATTTCCCTTTGGGTGGCAGATGAGGGATTCGAACCCCCGTAGGCGTTGCCAGCTGATTTACAGTCAGCCCCCTTTGGCCGCTCGGGTAATCTGCCGAACTTCAAAAGAAGATCACTTCCGGAGACCGTTTCTTTTCGATCCGGTAACCGAAGGCAGAGATAACCTTACAGAACTTCCGGCCAAGAATCTAATCGAGGGCGGACACGCCGGAATGGCCTGTATTTCAGGCTTCTCCGAGGATCCGGCCAGCCAGTTTCGCTTCAAACTTTTCTGCTTGCTCGGCCGTGATTTGGTTGAGTTCCACCGCACGCTGCAAATCGGCGTGCACCCCGTCCATCCGCGAAGCCGCATCCGGCACCGGGCTCAGGACGATCGACGCCGCCACGGTCACCGCTGCCACCGCACTCGCCGCGGCCGCCGCTGCGTTACCGATCGAACCAGCTGCCGCGGATGCGGATTTCGTGACGTAGTGGACGGCCTTGTGGCTCATGCTTACCTCCGGGGGTGGGCTCTTCCAACTGGTACAACTCTCAAACATCCACCTCGGTTCCAACCAAGCATGTGCTGTGAGCGAACTGTGAAAGTTATCCACGGCCCCATCCCGCGCCTTCCGTACTAGGCTGGATGGCAGACAAACCGCCCTTACCGGGCCCCCAACCTAAGGAGAGTCATGGCAGGCGAATCAACATTCGACGTCGTCAGCAAGGTAGACAAGCAAGAGGTCGCCAACGCGCTCAACCAGTCCCAGAAAGAAATCGCGCAGCGCTACGACTTCAAGGGAGTCGGCGCGGAGATTGACTTCAGCGGCGAAAAGATCCTAATGAAAGCCAACTCGGAGGATCGCGTCCTCGCCGTCCTGGACGTCTTCCAGTCCAAGCTCATCAAGCGTGGCATCTCCCTGAAGTCCCTGGACCAGGGCGAGCCTTACCCCTCCGGCAAGGAATTCCGGCTTGAGTGCACCATCAAGGAGGGCATCGCGCAGGACATCGCAAAGAAGATCAACAAGATCATCCGCGACGAAGCCCCCAAGTCAGTCAAGTCCCAGATCCAGGGCGACGAGCTTCGCGTCACCTCCAAGTCCCGCGATGACCTGCAGGAAACCATGAACATCCTCAAGAAGTTCGAAGAGGCAGACCTGCAGTTCGTGAACTTCCGCAGCTAGGCTGCCGACGCTGCACCGCCAGCGTCATAAAAACCGGGGTACGGCGCCGCTCAGGGCGCTGGACCCCGGTTTTTTATGGCCTTGCTACATCGATTGTCGTAATGGCCGCAGATATTAGGGCACAAAGTTTTTGCGTAATCACCCCATGGCAGTATTCTTCTTCATTAGGCAAGCCTAAGTATGGCTCCCCTGAGTGAAAGAAACGCACATGACCGCCAACTTCCTGATAGGACTGCGTGAAGGCCTCGAGGCCTCGCTCATCGTGGTTCTCCTGATGGCCTACCTCATCAAGACCGGCCGGCAGTCCCTGCTCCCCCGACTCTGGACCGGCGTCGGGCTGGCCATTGCCATCTCCCTTGCTTTCGGCGCCCTTCTTACTTTCGGCCCGCGGGGCCTCACCTTCGAGGCCCAGGAAGCGATCGGCGGAGGGCTGTCCATCGTTGCCGTAGGACTCGTGACCTGGATGGTCTTCTGGATGGCGCGCACCGCCCGCAGCCTCGGAAGCGACCTCAGGACCCACGTGGACAAAGCAGCCGACGGCGCCGCATGGGGCCTTGTGCTGGTTGCGGCATTGGCAGTGGGCCGCGAAGGACTCGAAACCGCACTCTTCATTTGGGCGGCAGCGCAAGCCACCGGCGAAACCACGTTTCCCCTCCTCGGTGCCCTGCTTGGCCTCCTGACAGCTGCCGGACTCGGATACCTGCTCCACCGGGGCGTCCTCAAGGTCAACCTGGGCCGCTTCTTCACCTGGACGGGAGTGGGACTCATCGTCATTGCCGGGGGCGTCCTTGCTTATGGCATCCACGATCTCCAGGAGGCCGGCATCCTTCCCGGCCTGCATAGCCTGGCCTTCGACCTCTCAGCCGCCGTTCCGCCGTCGTCCTGGTACGGAACCTTGTTGAAGGGCACACTGAACTTCTCCCCGGCCACCACGTGGCTGGAAGCAGCAGCCTGGCTGCTGTATGTCATCCCGGTCCTGTTCCTGTACATACGGGCCAACCGCTCCCAACCTCCGGCGGCAGCAGTAAAGACGTCCGCCCCGAAGCCCGCAGTCGCCGTTCAGCAGTAAGAAACCCCCACCCCAACTCGCGCGCAGCCCTCGCACCCCGCGCCTTCCCCCAACACAAAGGACCCCCATGCTTGGCACGTTCCTGTCCACGTCCACTTCCCCGAAGATTCGCAGGACCCTCACCATCATCGGCGCGGCTGCGGCCGTCCCCATGGTTCTGGTGGGCTGCACTGACAATGCGAAAACAACGGCGGCCACGGACGGTCCGATCCAGGTCAGCAGCACCGCGAATGAATGCAAGGTCTCTACAGCTACTGCGCCCAGCGGCAACCTGACGTTTGCCGTGAAGAACGAAGGCACCGAGGTCACCGAGTTCTACCTGCTGGCCGAGGACGGTTTGCGGATCATCGGCGAAGTGGAAAACATCGGGCCTGGAATTACCCGGAACCTGGTGGTCACCGCTCCTGCAGGCAAGTACAACACCGCCTGCAAGCCGGGTATGCAGGGCGACGGCATCCGGGCTTCGTTTGAGGTCACAGAGTCCGGAAACAAGCCGAGCGCGGACGCTGATTTCCAGAAGCTCCTTGAGACCGGCTCCCAGCAGTACGCCGCGTATGTCAAGGACCAAACGGAACAACTCGTCACGGGCACCAAAGCCTTCGCAGACGCCTTCACAGCGGGTGACGCCGCCAAGGCCCGTGAGCTTTACGCCGCGACCCGCATGCACTGGGAGCGGATCGAGCCCGTTGCGGAATCGTTTGGCGATCTCGATCCCAAGCTGGATGCACGCGAGGCTGATCTGGAGCCCGGCCAGGAGTGGACCGGATGGCACCGCGCAGAGAAGGACTTGTTCCCGCCTGCGGACTACACCGCCATGACGTCGGCCGAACGTACCGCGATTGCCACTCAGCTCGTTGCAGATACTGCAGACCTCGCAACGCGTACCCGCACAGTGGAGTTGACGGCTGACAAGCTGGGCAACGGCGCCAAGGAGCTCCTGGATGAGGTTGCTACCGGTAAGGTGACGGGCGAGGAAGAGATCTGGTCCCACACCGACCTCTGGGATTTCCAGGCCAATGTGGACGGCGCCCGCATCGCCTTCGAGAGCCTGAAGCCGGCATTGGAGCAAAAAGACGCCGAGCTTGCCAAGTCCCTGGACGAGAAATTCACAGCCCTCCAGGCCGAACTCAAGAAGCACGCCAAGGGCGATGGCTTCTCCTACTACAACGAGCTGAGCCAGGATCAGATCCAGCAGCTCGCCGCGCTGGTCGATTCCTTGGGCGAACCTCTGTCCAAGCTCACCTCGGCCGTCGTGCTGTGAGCGGCTGCCCCTACGGGCACACCGGCGAAGCCCCGGAGGCTCCAGGTGCCGGACAGCCTGCGAATGTGAATGGTAGTCAGCCCGCCGATTCCGCCCGCCCAGGCGAGGCGACCGGCGTCGTACGTTCCACGGCGACGTCCGACGGCGGTGCGTCGGCTACCGCTGGCACCTCCCGCCTGTCCCGCCGTGGCCTTCTTTCCCTTGCCGGAGTGGGCGGTGCTGGCGCAGTAGCTGGCATCGCCGCAGGCTTCCTGGGACACGACGTGGTCACAGCCGGTGCTGCATCGGCCGCGGAATCCGACGCAGGGGATGCTGTTGTTCCCTTTTTCGGCGAGCACCAGGCCGGCATCACCACCCCGGCCCAGGACCGCCTTCACATGGCTGCCTTCGATGTCACCACGGAGGACCGGAAAGAGCTGATCAAGCTCCTGAAGGACTGGACTGCTGCTGCTGAGGCCATGACGGCGGGCCGCACGACGGGTGCGACTGGCGCCGTCGACGGTCCTTACGAAGCCCCGCCGGAAGACACCGGTGAGGCGCTGGATCTGGCCGCTGCGCAATTGACGTTGACCTTCGGTTTCGGCGCAGGGCTGTTTGAGAAAAATGGCAAGGTGCGCTTTGGCTTGGACGGACGCAGGCCCGAGGCCTTGATCGACCTCCCGCATTTCCCGGGTGACGACCTTCAACCTGGCCGCACCGGAGGCGACATCGTGGTTCAGGCATGCGCCGACGACCCCCAAGTAGCCGTACACGCCATCCGTAACCTTGCGCGCATCGGATTCGGAAAGGTGCGTGTCCGCTGGTCCCAGTTGGGCTTTGGCCGCACGTCCTCCACGTCCCGTGCGCAGGTGACCCCCCGCAACCTCTTTGGCTTCAAGGACGGCACCAACAACCTCAAGGTTGAGGATAACGCCCTCCTCGATGAGCATGTCTGGGTAGGTTCTCCAGCTTCGTCGAATGAAGAGTGGATGAGGGGCGGCAGCTACCTTGTGGCGCGCAGGATCCAGATGCACATCGAGATCTGGGACCGGACGTCCCTGCGCGAGCAGGAAGGCCTGATCGGCCGGACAAAGGGCGTGGGAGCCCCGTTGTCGGGTGGCGAAGAGTTCACTGCGCCCGATTTCAAGCTCGCGGGCCGTAACGGTGATCCACTCATTCCCTTGGACTCGCACGTCCGGCTGGCCCACCCCGACCAGAACGGGGGCGTGAGGATGCTTCGCCGCGGCTACAACTTCACCGATGGCTCAGACGGACTCGGGCATCTGGACGCGGGGCTGTTCTTCATCGCGTTCGTCAAGGATCCGCGGACCCACTACGTTCCCATGCAGCTGGCCCTGGCCAAGGGCGATACCTTGTCCGTGGAATACCTGAAACACACTGGTTCCGGCCTTTTTGCCGTGCCTCCGGGGATCCAGCAGGGCGGCTTCATCGGCGAGGGGCTTTTCGCGTAGGCTGATTCCTCTTTTGGGCTGATTCCTCTAATACGTTGTGAACCCGCTATTCCGTTGCTGGCCAACCACGGAATAGCGGGTTCACGACGTTTTAGGCCTTCGAAAGCGGCGCCCTTAGGAAAGCGGCCGGCCAGCCATCCTTTCAAGCCTGGTGATGCGTTCCTTCATGGGCGGGTGTGTGGAGAATAAACGCCGCATGCCACCGCCACGGAACGGGTTCGCGATCATGAGGTGGGAGGTATTAACGAGCCGTTGATCCTGTGGGAGCGGAAGCTGGGAGACGCCCGATTCGATCTTGCGCAGTGCTGAGGCGAGTGCCAGTGGGTCGCCGGTCAGCTCCGCGCCGTCCTCGTCGGCGTCGTACTCGCGGGTGCGGGAGATCGCCATCTGGATCAGCGAGGCCGCGAACGGCGCCAGCAGGGCCATGGCGATCATCGCGATCGGGTTGGCGTTGCGCCGATCCCCGCCGCCGAAGAACAACAACATCTGCCCCACGGACGTGATCACGCCCGCAACGGCAGCCGCCACGGAGGACGTCAGGATGTCCCGGTTGTACACGTGCATAAGCTCATGCCCAAGGACACCCCGGAGTTCGCGGGCATCAAGGACATGCAGGATTCCCTCGGTGCAGCAGACGGCGGCGTTCTTGGGACTGCGCCCGGTAGCGAAGGCGTTCGGCGTCATGGTGGGCGAGAGGTAAATCCGCGGCATGGGCTTGTTGGTCCGCACGGAAAGCTCCCGGACAATCTGGTACAGCTGCGGGGCCTGCGCTTCGGTGACCGGATAGGCCGCCATGGAGCGGATGGCGATCTTGTCGCTGTTCCAGTAGCCGTAGGCGGTAGTGGCTACCCCGATCAGGGCAAAGATCCAGATGGGCGTGGTGCTGCGTGTGCCGGCCCCGATAATGGCGCCCAAACCCAACAGCACCGCCCACAGCACGCCGAAAAGCGCTGCGGTCTTGAGTCCATTGTTGTGTTTGTGCACGGTTGTTCTTCCACTCTTTTTGGCTCGTGAACGGTTCTGTAGGGATCAACTCTCTAGAGATTAACGCCGACGGCGGTCGCCGTGTTCCGCGGCCGGCACACGTCTGGGCCGGCACGCCTGGGCTGGCGTCGACCTTTGGGCTCGCACCGACTTTTTGTGCCAACACCGTCCTGCCCGAGGCCTGCTGGCTACGGCACCGGATGCTTCGCATCGTACGCGACGAAGCCCGGCTGCAGGCGCGACGCCAGCCAGGCCAAGAGAATGCAGACGATCCCGCCGATCAGCAGCACGCCGCCTTCGCTAAGGAATTGCGTGACACCGCCGGCCAGCATGTCCCCCACCCGAGGGCCTCCTGCGACCACCACGATGAACACTCCCTGCAGCCGTCCGCGAAGGTGGTCGGGCGTCGCGGACTGGAGGATGGTGGTGCGGAAGACCGCGCTGACAGAATCGGAAATCCCCGCCAGCGCACAACACAGGGCAGCAGGAAGGAGCAAGGGCGTTACGCCCTCGCGGCCCGAATCTCCAGCCAGCAACACCACCAGGCCAAAGCCTGCAATCGAGGCGCCCCATCCGACCACCGACCACACCACTGCGCTGCCCTGGCGCCGCACCCTGCCGAGGGGACCGGAAAACAAGCCCGCCAGGAAGGCGCCCACGGCGGTCGATGCCAACAGGACGCCCACCGTTGTCTCGCCGCCGCCAATCATGACGGCACCAATTGCAGGCATCAGGGCGCGGGGTTGGGCGCAGATCATGGCGATGAGGTCAATGATGAAGGTCATCCGGACATTGGGCCGCGTGCCAAGGAACCGGAAGCCCTCCACTACGGATCGAAGCCCGGGCCTGACGGCATTCTTTGACGGTGGCAACGGTGGGAGTTTGGCGAGGCCCCACAGGGCAAAGGTGAAGCTGATGACATCGATCGTGTAGGTCCATCCGAAACCGATTGTTGCCACCAGCACGCCCGCCAGGAGTGGTCCGGCGGTCATGGACAGGCCGAACGTCAGCATGCTCAGGGCGTTCGCCGCCGGGAGCAGGTCCTTGCGGACAAGGAGCGGAATGATGGCGCTTCGGGCTGGACCGTTGATGCCTTGGGCACCGCTTTGGATGGCAACCAACACGTAAAGTATCCAGATGTTGCCGATCTCCAGCCAAGCCTGCAGTGCCAAGCCGGCGGTGGTGGCCCAAAGCACCAGTGATGCGATCAGCGCTACTTTGCGGCGATCATAGGCATCTGAGATGGAGCCACCGTAAAGCCCCGCGATAACAAGCGGAACCAGGGCGAAGATGCCCAGGAGGCCCACGTAGAAACTCTCCTGGGTCAGGCGGTAAACCTCCAAGCTGACGGCCACCAAGGTGAGCTGGGTACCGATGGCAGCCACCGAGGCTCCAAGCCAAAGTCTCCGGAAGGCCGGGCTCTCCTTGATCGGGGTGATGTCTGCCAGTAGTTTCGCCACCTAGCCACCCTAGCGACCCCAGTGACGTCGTTGTCCGTTTGGCTTGAATGGTGCGTCTCCCGCCGTAACGCGCTGGTTGGTAGGCTCACCCGGGGGAAGGAGTCCACATGGTCTTGTCGCGACGATTGCTGTTCCGCTCGGGAATCTGGGAAATTGCCAGGCCGCGCCACCCTTTGACGGCCGGGCACGTACTGATCCGCCTCTCGGACCCCTCCACGGAATTTACGGAATCCTCGGCGGCCGACTGGTTGTTCTGCCACAACCTCGCCCGGGCAGCATTGGACGACGTCCTTGGAGCGAAGCGGTTCGCCGTGATGTTCGCCCACCGTTGGCACCCGTTGGGTTCCGCTATCGGCGAGCCGGTGGCTGAGTCGTCTACGCCCACGTTTCACCTCTTCGCTCGTTGGGAGGCGGAAAGCACGACGCCGGGACGCCAACTCGCGCTGCCGGCCCACCATCGGGTGCCCGAGCCTGAGGACAGCCTGGACATCATGGATGCGCGGTTCCGGGATTCGCTGGGTCTTGGTGCCGCCAGCATCGCGAAAGAAGCCCCTGCACAGGTGGGGTCCGGCCAGGTGGGATCCGCGCCTGTGGCCACGTCCGGCGTCGTACCCGTCCAGGTGCCGGTCCCCTTGGTCGCGACAGTTGATGCAGCCCGCCACCACAGCGTGATTGAGCCCGCCAGCGGGGCGGCTGCGATTTCCAGTGTCCTGCCGGGGGAACTCGTTGCCATGGGGAGCGCCCTGGGTGCGCTGCCGCTGAGCAGTGGACTCACCGGCTTCAGCTGCGTAGCTATCGAAGGCGGGAATCCGGGTTCAGCCCTTCGCATCCACGCGGTGGGTCGATCTGCCGCGGAGCAAGCCAATCCGATGGTGGATTTGTTTAATTTGCCGGAAGTTAGCTTTGCCTTATTGTGAACTGCTCAAAATAAGTGGTTCAATGAGTGCATGACCGATCACACAGCCGACCAGGAAGCATGGGCCAGTGCCCTGCATGCCCACGGCAGGCGTGTGACCAAACAGCGGCTGGCAGTGCTGGCCGCGGTCCAGCACCATCCGCACTCCCCGGCAGAAGGCATCCTTGCCGCTGCCCGCAAAGAGCTTCCTGAACTGACGGCGCAGTCCGTTTACGTTGTGCTCAGCGACCTCACGGATTTGCAGATGCTGCGCCGCTTTGAACCCCCACACTCCCCGGCGCTCTACGAAACCCGGGTAGGCGACAACCACCACCACGCTGTCTGCATCAGTTGCGGCCGCGTGGAAGACGTGGATTGCGCCGTGGGACACGCACCGTGCCTCACACCGCACTGGGATGAAAATTCCAAGCCAATGACCATCCAGATCGCAGACGTCCTGTATCAGGGCATCTGCCAGGATTGCCAGGCAAAACAACAGCTCCCCAAACAAACGTCCGTAACTCAAAAATAAGAACAAGGAGAACAATGACTGCTATTTCAACAACCCAGTCAGGTGCCCCCGTTACTTCCGACGCGCACTCCAAGTCCGTCGGCGCCGACGGTGCCATCATCCTGACCGACCACTACCTGGTGGAGAAGCTTGCACAGTTCAACCGCGAGCGGGTCCCGGAGCGTGTAGTGCACGCCAAAGGTGGCGGCGCTTTCGGTACGTTCAAGACCACCTCGGACGTATCGGCCTACACCAAGGCAGCATTCCTGCAGCCGGGCGTCGAGACGGACATGCTGATCCGTTTCTCCTCCGTTGCCGGCGAGAATGGTTCTCCTGACACCTGGCGCGACCCCCGCGGTTTCGCCGTGAAGTTCTACACCTCCGAGGGCAACTACGACCTCGTGGGCAACAACACCCCGGTGTTCTTCATCCGCGACGGCATCAAGTTCCCGGACTTCATCCACTCCCAGAAGCGCCTCCCGGGTACCCACCTGCGTGACGCTGACATGCAGTGGGACTTCTGGACCCTCTCCCCCGAATCCGCACACCAGGTCACCTGGCTCATGGGCGACCGTGGCCTGCCGGCTTCCTGGCGTGAAATGCAGGGCTACGGCTCGCACACCTACCAGTGGATCAACGCCGCTGGTGAGCGCTTCTGGGTCAAGTACCACTTCAAGTCCAACCAGGGCGTCAAGACCATCACAGGCGACCAGGCTGAGGAGCTGGCAGGCTCGGATGCAGACTTCTACATCCGCGACCTCTCCGAGAACATCGAAGCCGGCAACTTCCCCTCCTGGGAACTGCACGTCCAGGTCATGCCCTACGAGGACGCCAAGACGTACCGCTTCAACCCGTTCGACCTCACCAAGGTCTGGCCGCACGCGGACTACCCGCTGATCCACGTGGGCACCATGGAGCTGAACAAGAACCCGGAGAACTACTTCGCGCAGATCGAGCAGGCCACCTTCGCGCCGTCGAACTTCGTACCGGGCATCGCTGCCTCGCCGGACAAGATGCTGCAGGCCCGCATCTTCTCCTACGCCGATGCACACCGCTACCGCGTGGGTACCAACCACGCCCAGATCCCGGTGAACCAGCCCAAGAACCAGGTCAACAACTACAGCCAGGACGGCGCCGGACGCTACTTGTTCAACGCCCCCACCACCCCGGTCTACGCACCGAACTCCGTTGGTGGCCCGGCTGCTGTTGAGCCCGCTTCACCGGCAGGTGGCTGGGAGAACGACGGCGAGCTCACCCTCTCCGCGCACACCCTGCACTCCGAGGACAGTGACTTCGGCCAGGCCGGTACCCTTTACCGCGAGGTCTACGACGACGCCGCCAAGGCCCGCCTTCTGGACACCATCACCGGTGCCGTGGGCGGCGTGAAGAGCGCCGACATCAAGGAACGCGCCATCCAGTACTGGACCAACGTTGACGCCGAACTCGGCGCCAAGCTGCGCGCCAACCTCGGTGCAGGCCAGACCTCCTCCGACGCCGAAGCAGCCAACAAGCTCTAAGCGTCTTTGCTTTACTGCTTTCCCAGGAACACCCCGTTGCGGATCTTCTCCGCGGCGGGGTGTTCTTGTTTGTTTTCCACATAAGCCGGCTGGGCTCTGGCTGCGCCGGACCCGTGGTCCATAGGATCCTTCCATGAGCACATTCGAGGGAATTCCGTCCGCAGCCTTCCGCTTTTATGAAGAACTGGAAGAGAACAACAACCGCGAGTGGTGGTTGGAGCACAAAGACATCTACGACGCCGCCGTCAAGGAGCCGCTGGCGGCCCTCCTTTCGGAGCTGGAGCCTGAGTTCGGGCCGGCGAAGATCTTCCGGCCAAACAGGGACATCAGGTTCTCCCAGGACAAGTCGCCCTACAAAACGGCCCAGGGCGCCTTCGCAGCGTCACACGAAGGCCTCGGGTTCTACCTCCAAGTCAGCGCCGATGGCCTGTTGATCGGCGGCGGCTGCCATTCATATACTCCTGCGCAATTGGCACGCTTCCGCGCGGCTGTGGACGCTCCTGACAGTGGAGGGGAATTGCAGCAGATTGTGGGCTCAGTTGCCGCAGCCGGTTTCGCCATCCAAGGCGAGAAGCTCAAGACCGTTCCACGGGGCTTCGACAAAGATCATCCACGCGCCGAGCTCCTTAAGCACAAGTCCTTGTCTGCCGGGGTGGAGGTTGGTGAGCCGGAATGGCTGTCCACGCCGTCAGCAAAACAGGAAATCGCTGACCGCTGGGAAGTGCTGAGGCCGCTGGTGGATTGGGTGGGGAAGCACGCTGCGCCGTAGGCCTCTGCCCGCTTCAGGGTGTCCGGCCGCAGTGCTGTAGGTTGACGGCCCAGGAACACCAAAAGCGACTGGGTACACCAAAAGCGCCCGGGAATTGATGCTCCCGAGCGCTTTCGATGGTGATTCAAAGCCAGCTGTCTGACAAGCAGCTGGGATTGGTTTAGACCTTGGTAAAGGAGTCTTCGTCCTCGTCGCCCTTGACCGCGGGGGTTGCAGAACCGCCATTAACGGCTGCCCTGGCTGAGGCGAACTTCTCGTTGAGCCGCGAGTGGCGCTGCCCGTAAGAGAAGTAGATGACCATGCCGATGACCAGCCAGATCGCGAAGAAGATCCAGGTTTCCACTGCCAGGTTGGTCATGAGGTAGACGCACAGGATCGCGGACACCCAGGGCAAGACCTTGCCGAACGGGACCCGGAACGCAGGCTTGAGGTCCGGACGCTTCTTGCGCAGCACCAGGATGCCCAGGCTGACCATCACAAAGGCTGACAGCGTTCCAATGTTGATCATTTCCTCGAGGAGATCCACGTTGGTCAATCCGGCCACCAGGGCAACTGCTGCACCACAGATGATCTGCAGGCGTGCAGGGGTGGAGCGCTTCTCGCTGGTCTTGGACAGGGACCGCGGCAGCAGGCCGTCGCGGCTCATGGCCAACACAACACGGGAAAGGCCCATGAGCAGCACCATGATCACGGTGGTCAGGCCCACGAGGGACCCGAAGGCAATGACCTTGGCGGCGTCGTTGTTGCCCACGGCCTCGAAAGCTGTGGTCAGCGTGGGGTTCTTTTCCTCAGCCAGTTGGGTGTAGGAGACCATGCCGGTCAAGGCAAGGGAGACCAGGATGTAGAGCAACGTCACTACAGCCAGGCCACCGAAGATACCGCGCGGCAGTGTCTTCTGCGGGTTCTTGACCTCTTCCGCAGAGGTTGCAACAACGTCAAACCCAATGAACGCGAAGAACACCAGGGCAGCACCAGCGAAAATGCCCAATGTGCCGTACTGGGCAGGAGCAGCACCGGTCAGGAAGCCGAAGAATGACTGCTTCATGACATCGGCGGCACCTGTGCCCGTTGTCGGCTCCGAGGCGGGAATAAACGGCGTGTAATTGGAGAACTTCACGTAGCTGAAGCCCACAACGATCACGAACAGCACTACCGCGATCTTGATCAAAGTGAAGATATTGCCAACGCGGGCGGACAACTTCGTCCCCAGCACCAGCAGCACCGTGAAGATCGCGACAATGAGGAAGGCGCCCCAATAGAGGTCAACGCCGCCCAGGCTGAGCGCCGGCGGGATATCCAGGCCCATCAGGGCGAAGACTTTGCTGAGATAGATGCCCCAGTACTTGGCGATCACCGCGGCAGCAGTGAAGAGTTCGAGGATGAGGTTCCATCCAATGATCCACGCGAGCACTTCGCCCATGGTGGCGTAAGTGAACACGTAGGCCGAGCCTGCCACGGGGATTGCCGTGGCGAATTCGGCATAGCACATGATGGCCAAGGCACACGTGACGGCTGCGATGGCAAAGGAGATGGTGACGGCCGGGCCGGCAAAGTTTGCAGCAGCCTTGGCACCAACGGAGAAGATACCGGCACCGACAGCGACGGCGACACCCATGATCATCAGGTCCCAGGTACTGAGGCTTCGCTTCAGCTTGCGCCCGGGCTCGTCGGCGTCGGCGATCGACTGCTCGATCGACTTGGTCCTGAAAATGTTCATAAAAATGCCACATTCTGGATGGGGGTGGTATAGGACTCATCAAGAATAGTGTCCGGTCAGTGGACGACCATATTTATCCCAGATAGTGAGACGGTCCCCGAGTCCACGTTACTGATGTGACTGGTGTGACGGAGGCGAGTAGCCCCCGTCACACCGCTAAACACCCGGAACGTCCCAGTCCATGATCGTGGAGCGGATCAGGAACCGCTTACCCTCCGGGGACTCGACAGAGAAGCCGCTTCCTCGGCCTGGGACCACGTCAACAGTGAGATGTGTATGGGACCAGTAGGCGAACTGTTCCCTGGACATCCAGAACTCGAGAGGCTTTGGATCCTGGCCCGCTCCGATTCCGGAGCTTGCACCGATATCGAACCGGCCCAGGAGCACATCTGAATCGCCGGTGAGGAACTCCCCCGCCGGGTAGCACATGGGAGCGGAGCCGTCGCAGCACCCACCGGATTGATGGAACATGAGCGGGCCATGCTGCTCCCAGAGCTTCCGTAATAGTTCGACGGAGGCCGCGGTGAGCGCCACCCGGGAAAAGGTCTCCCCGGAGAGCGTCACCGCAGCTTCCAATACGGGGTGGTCCATCAGAACTTCAGAACCACTCGGCCATCGATCTTGGAATGCTTCATCTCGTCAAAGACCGCATTGACCTCAGACAACTCACGGGTGGAGACCGTGGGCTTGATCTTGCCTTGTGCGTAGAACTCCAGCGCTTCCTCAAGATCCTGGCGGGTGCCAACAATCGATCCCCGCACCGTGAGGCCCTTAAGGACGATCTCGAAAATGGGTGCCGGGAAGTCACCGGGAGGAAGCCCGTTGAAGACGATGGTCCCACCACGGCGGGCCATTCCGATTGCTTGCCCGAAAGCAGAAGGGTGCACCGCCGTCACCAGGACACCGTGGCAGCCGCCGGTTTCGCGCTGGATGACCTCGGCTGGATCCTCATGCAGAGCATTGACCGTTAGTTCAGCGCCATGTTCCCTGGCCAACGCCAGCTTGTCGTCGGCAATATCCACGGCGGCCACACGAAGTCCCATGGCTACCGCATACTGGACGGCAATGTGTCCCAATCCGCCGATTCCAGAGATCGTGACCCACTGGCCAGGCCTGGCTTCGGTCATCTTCAAGCCCTTGTAGACGGTAACTCCGGCGCACAATACCGGAGCAACCTCCACGGGATCCGAGCCCTCCGGGATGCGCGCTGCAAAACGTGTGTCCACCAACATGTACTCGCCAAACGAGCCGTCCACACTGTAGCCACCGTTCTGCTGGGACTCGCACAGCGTTTCCCACCCGGTGCGGCAGTACTGGCAATCTCCGCAGGCAGACCACAGCCACGCATTGCCAACAATGTCCCCCACTGCGACGTCCGTAACTCCTTCGCCGAGGGCCACTACTTCTCCCACTCCCTCGTGGCCGGGCACGAACGGAGGGGTGGGTTTGACCGGCCAGTCACCTTCGGCCGCATGCAGGTCGGTATGACATACCCCCGACGTGATCAGGCGCACCAGCGCTTGGCCGGGACCCGGCGTCGGCCTTTCCATCTCCATGACCTTAAGGTCGGTTCCGAACTCCGTAACTACTGCAGCTTGCATGGTTGTGGACATTGACGATCTCCTTTGATCTCTCCGAATGAAGCGGGATGGTGCACAGCCAATGCCCCTTTCCGAATAATGAGGGGCATCGGCTGACCACAAACTCCTAGAAGAAGCCGAGCTTGTTCTCGTTGTAGCTGACCAGGAGGTTCTTGGTCTGCTGGTAGTGGTCCAGCATCATGGCGTGGTTTTCACGGCCGATGCCTGAGGACTTGTAGCCACCGAAGGCGGCACCGGCCGGGTAGGCGTGGTAGTTGTTGACCCACACGCGGCCGGCCTGGATTTCCCGGCCCGCGCGGTAGGCGACGTTTCCGTTGCGCGACCAAACGCCGGCACCCAGGCCATACAGGGTGTCATTGGCGATGCCGATAGCGTCGTTGTAGTCGCTGAACCTGGTCACGGAGACCACAGGGCCGAATATCTCCTCCTGGAAGATCCGCATCCGGTTGTGGCCCTCGAAAATCGTGGGCTGGACGTAGTAGCCGCCGGCAAGGTCACCGGAAAGCTCCGCCCGTGCGCCGCCCGTGAGGACCTTGGCGCCCTCCTGCTTTCCGATGTCGATGTAGGAGAGGATCTTCTCCAGTTGGTCGTTCGAAGCCTGGGCACCGATCTGGGTTTCAGTGTCCAGCGGGTTGCCCTGGATGATCTTGTTGGTGCGGGCTACGACGTCTGCCATGAAGGAGTCGTAAATCCCCTCCTGGACCAAAGCACGCGACGGGCAGGTGCAGACCTCGCCCTGGTTGAAGGCAAAAAGCGTGAAGCCCTCCTGTGCTTTGTCGTAGAAAGCGTCATTCTGGGCTGCGACGTCGTCGAAGAAAATGTTGGGGCTCTTGCCGCCAAGTTCCAACGTGACAGGGATGAGGTTGTTGGACGCGTACTGGCTGATAAGCCGGCCTGTGGTGGTCTCGCCCGTGAAGGCGATCTTGCGGATACGGGGGCTGGAAGCCAGCGGCTTTCCGGCTTCCACGCCGAAACCATTGACGACGTTCACTACACCCGCGGGCAGCAGGTCGCCGATCAATTCCATGAGGACCAGGATCGACGTCGGCGTCTGCTCGGCTGGCTTAAGTACGACGGCGTTACCGGCGGCAAGCGCGGGGGCCAGCTTCCACACGGCCATGAGGATGGGGAAGTTCCAGGGGATGATCTGGCCAACCACACCCAGGGGTTCCTTGAAGTGGTAGGCGGTGGTGTCTTCATCGAGCTGGGAAAGGTGGCCCTCCTGGGCACGGACAGCCGAAGCGAAGTAGCGGAAGTGATCGGCAGCCAAGGGAATGTCCGCGTTGAGGGTCTCCCGGACCGGCTTGCCGTTGTCCCACGTCTCGGCAACCGCGAGCAGCTCTACGTTCTCGTCTATGCGGTCTGCGATCTTGTTCAGAATTGCGGCGCGTTCCGTAGCTGACGTCTTGCCCCAGGATGGCGCGACCTTGTGCGCGGCGTCGAGTGCCAGTTCGATGTCCTCGGACGTGCCACGGGCAACTTCGCAGAAAGCCTTGCCTGTGACGGGCGTGATGTTTTCGAAGTAGGCGCCCTTGACGGGAGCAACCCACTCCCCGCCGATCCAGTTCTCGTACCGGTCCTTGAAGGTGACCTTCGAACCCTCGGCACCCGGCTGTGCATATACGGTCATTGCTAGCTCCTTTGCTGCGAATCACGGTGGCTGTCGCCATTGATTCGAGCCTAGGAGAGGGCAGGTTGCAGCTACGTTGCAACCGTGTGAGTCAGCTCACGCTTAATGGTTCAGGCCGACAGTTCCGTTTCGATCCGCTCAAGGTCAGCCACGACGGCGGCCCGCTTGGGTGAGCGCGGCGGCAGCAGCTTCAGGACGGCAAGGCGGAGATCGACGTCGTACTTGGCCTCGGGCAGCTCAGCGTACTTCAAGAGCGAATCAACGCTGCCGTCGCTCAGGAGCGCTTCCCGCAACAGATGCGAAACCCGTTCACGCAACTGCACGACGCCGGGCGCTTCCGAGCGCGGCAGGACTGCGCCTTTGTAGATCTCCAAGGCGATCCGGTGGGCACCGCGCTGCAGGCAACTGAGCACTTGGCCCGAATCGGGAAGCAACTCAACAGGCAAGCGGTAGGGCCTCGATTCGGGAACCGCCCCGGGGCTGAGTTCATGGAGAACTTTGCGCAGGCGCACCATTTCCGCCCGCAACGTCACCGCCGAGCCGTCTCCCGGGTATAGCTGGGCGCAAAGGTCATCCGCGCTGAGGCCGGCCGGTTGGCTGCAGAGGATAGCCAGGATTTCGCTGTGCCGGGCCGACACTGAAACGGTCCGGCCATCAATGCTGAGGAGGGCCTGATCGCGGCCCAACAACTGCAGGCTATTCCGATACAGAGTGTGGCTGGAAGCAGAAGTTGAGCTCCGGCGTCGTGGTTTTTCCCGGACCGCGGCGGCGAGCTGGAGGCGTTCGATGCGCAACTGGGCCTGTGCAGCCGCAACGGTTGCTTCCACCAGGGATACCGTGTGCGGGGCCACCGCGGTCTCCGTTCCAGTGATGTCCACGACCCCCAGCACGGCACCGGAATCGGGATCATGGAAGGGAACGGCGGTACAACTCCATGGGTGAACTGATCTCTTGAAGTGCTCGGCACCGGAGATCTGGATGCTGCGATCCAGGGCAAGCGCCGTCCCGGGAGCGCTTGTACCCACTGAGGCCTCGGACCAATCGGCGCCGGCAACGAACATCATTCCCTCGGCCCTGCGCTGCATGACGGGATCGCCATCCACCCACAAAAGCCGCCCGACATCGTCCCCCACCGCCACGAGCAGCCCACTGTCATGGCTGGGCTGGACCAGCAACTTTCTGATGACAGGCATGATCGCGGCCAGCGGGTGTTGACGGCGGTAGTCCTCCAGTTCGTCGCGGTCCATCGCAAGCGGCGCTTCCGGAACATCGGGATTGGCCTGCAGACTGGCCGAGCGCTGCCAGGACTCGCGCACCAAGCGCCGGAGGCCGGAGATTTCCTCAGGAGTCCCGGCCCGCAGCATGTCCAGTTGTTCGTGGCTTCCCAGGTTTTCATGGGCGGCCAGGGCGCGCTTCTGCACCAGCCTCCCGGCTTCGCTGCCTCGAACAGGCGGATGGATTGGATTCCTCATCGAACTCCCCGGTAATCCGCAGTGACAGTGCGCTGCGTATGTGCTGGCGGCACAGTACTCGAAAGTCTAGTTCCAGGAATGGAGTTTGTGTACAGCTGACGCCTTTTGCGAAGCCTGTTGAGGGCGTTAGCGTACACAAACCCAAGGGTTAGCCGCGGGAGATCTGGATCATTTCCTCACGCGGGACTACCTTGATGCGTTCCCGGATCACGCCGTTGCCGTTGCCGGATTCGGACTCCGATTTGGACCACGCGGCACCGAGGGCGGCCTCGTGGGCATCCAAGCGGTTCCACCCCTCCCAGGTGGTGTATTCGATGCCGCGTTGCTCAAGGAGATCGATGATGGCCTGCGGATCCGGGTTCTCTGCCGGAGGCAATGTGAGCCGGTCTTCGAGGAGGCAGCCGATGGTCTCCAGGGCATCGCCCTTGGTATGACCGATCAGGCCTACAGGTCCACGCTTGATCCAGCCGGTGGCATAGATTCCCGGAACGGGCTTGCCGTCGGCATCCAGGACGCGACCGCCGTCGTTCGGTATGACGCCGCGGCGGGCGTCGTACGGAAGCTCCTCAAGCGGCGAGCCGTGGTAGCCGATCGCGCGGTAGACGGACTGCACCGGGTACTCCACGTATTCACCGGTGCCCTTGACGTTGCCGGTTCCGTCCAGTTGCATGCGCTCGAACTTGATGCCGGAAACCTTGCCGGGAGTTTCCGGCGAGTCCAGGATCTCCACCGGGCTGTGCAGGAAGTGCAAGTGCAGACGGCGCGAGGATGGCTGCTCGGATTCCGCGTGTTCCTCCACCAGCCAGTTGGTCATGGTGTTGACCATGGTCTTGATCTGGTTGTTGGTACGGATTGCCTCATCGGAGGCTTCATCGAACTCGAAGTCCTCCGGGTACAGCACAATGTCTACGTCGTTGCAGTGGGACAGCTCCCGCAATTCCAGCGGGGTGAACTTAACCTGTGCAGGACCGCGTCGCCCAAACACGTGGACGTCGGTAACGGGCGATTTCTTCAACCCCTCGTATACGTTTTCCGGGATCTCGGTAACCAGCAGCTCATCGGGATGCTTGACCAGCATCCGAGCCACATCAAGGGCAACGTTGCCATTGCCGATGACCGCAATCTCTTTGGCATCGAGCGGCCAATCGCGGGGAACGTCCGGGTGTCCGTCGTACCAGGAAACAAAATCGGCTCCGCCGAAGGAACCTTCCAACCCGATACCCGGGATGTTCAGGTCAGCGTCCTTAATCGCTCCCGTGGAGAAGATCACGGCGTCATAGAATGCGCGGAAATCGTGAAGCGTCAGGTCCCGGCCGTAAGTCACGTTGCCAAGGAAACGGATGTCCCCGCGGTCCAACACCTTGTGCAGGGCGTTGACGATGCCCTTAATGCGGGGGTGGTCCGGCGCCACGCCGTAGCGGATCAACCCATAGGGCGCAGGGTACGCCTCAAAAAGATCGATGCTGACCTCCACTTCCCCGTCCTTGACCTCGTTGGATTTGGTCAGGATGTCGGCAGCGTACACGCCGGCGGGACCGGCGCCCACGATGGCGACACGAAGCGGACGTTTGGGGGTGGTTGCGGCTGAGTTGGACACCGTAAGCCCTTCCGAAGCAGTAAGCCACGCCGTTGTTGGGGCGCGCAGATTCCAATTCTAGATGTCTGCCCTGCACCCAGCCTCCTATATGGCGGGAGTCACACGAAAACAGGCGATTGATGCCAACATTGCGGAATATTGCGCTCACGTTTGGTGTTGGCGACATTGTGTCGACACCCGAGCAGATCACCGCAAACTCGTCCACCTCCAGCCAAGCCGCGACTGCGAGTGCGTCCAGCAGTGAACTTCACGCCTCTGGCGGCAGTACTTCTGGCGGCGGGACCCGACGAAAGCCGGTCTGGAGCGAGTCGACGGCGGGAATCCTGTTCGGGATTGGCGCTTACTCTTTGTGGGGACTGCTTCCCCTGTACTTCCTCGCGCTTCAACCGGCGGGGGCCATCGAAATCGTTGCCAACCGCGTCGTTTGGTCGCTGATCTTCTGTGCGTTGCTGATCACGGTCACGCGGGCCTGGCGGGTCTTTGGCGCAGCCGTGAAGGACCGCTCAGTTTTTGGCCCCTTGGCCTTGGCAGCTGGATTGATAGCCATCAACTGGCTCACCTATACCTTCGGCGTCACCACAGGCCACGCCGTTGAAACGTCCCTCGGATACTTCATCAACCCGTTGGTCTCGGTCCTGCTCGGCGTATTCGTGCTCAAGGAGAAGTTGCGGCCACTCCAATGGGCAGCGGTGGGCATCGGCTTCATCGCAGTGGGCGTCCTGACCTTTTCCTACGGCCAGCTTCCCTGGATCGCGTTGATCCTGGCCTTCAGCTTCGGCCTCTACGGGTTCGTAAAAAAGCGCGTCGGTCCCCGGGTTGATGCGCTCACCAGTCTCTCCGTGGAAACAGTGGTCCTTGCCCCCTTTGCGGCCGCCACCATGGTTGTCCTGGGGGTAAGCGGCGTCGCAACACTCACCGCACTTGGGCCCGGGCATTTCTGGTTGCTTCTGGCATCCGGCGTCATCACTGCTGTGCCGCTTCTCTTCTTTGGCGCTTCAGCCCGTCGCCTGCCCATGACCACCATTGGCTTGCTCCAATATTTCGCACCGATTCTTCAGTTCATCGTGGCGCTGGCCGTCTTCAACGAGACCATGACCACCGCCCGCTGGATCGGATTCTGCGTGGTGTGGCTCGCTCTGCTGGTGCTCACTGTGGACATGCTGCGCACAGCCAAGAAGAACTCGTCGCTGAAGAAGAAGGCCCGGATCGCAGCCGCTGCGGGAGCTTAGCCCCCGCTGAACTAGCTCCTGCCGAGAACGCCGGAGGAGTGCCAGGGCGCTGGAGCGCGTCGAGAACCACCGGAATTTTCCGGCGTACCTGCAGCTCTCCGGCGAACTCGACGCGCACCGCCGTCGTGCGTTTGACTGAGCCACACGCGAGGACGCGGAAACAGTGCCGGACCGCCGGGTAGCTCCGGCGAACGGGACGTGCTCCAGCGAACTCTGGCCCGCCCGTTAACGCACAAGGAGGGCCGGGGGAAACCCCGGCCCTCCTTGCATCAAGCGGGGAGAGTTACGCGTGGGCCTTGATGGCTGCAGCGAGGACCTCGAGCCCGTCGATGAGCAGCTCATCGCTGATCACGAGCGGCGGAAGCAAGCGGATCACGTTGCCGTACGTGCCACAGGTCAGGATGATGACGCCTTCCTGGAGGCAAGCGGCAGCAACGGCCTTGGTGAGCTCAGCGTTGGGTTCCTTGGAACCGGACTGTACGAGCTCGATGGCCAGCATGGCGCCACGGCCGCGGATGTCGCCAATGACGGAGACTTCTCCAGCGAGTTCGCGCAGCTTGCCCAGGGCGAGCTCTTCGATGTGGCGGGCACGGCCGTTGAGGTCGTGCTGTTCCATGGTGTCGATGGCAGCGAGGGCAGCTGCGCAAGCAACCGGGTTGCCACCGTAGGTGCCACCGAGGCCGCCCGGGTGAACGGCGTCGAGCAGGTCCGCGCGGCCGGTGATCGCGGACAGCGGGAGGCCGCCGGCGATGCCCTTGGCCATGGTGATGATGTCCGGGACAACACCTTCGTGGTCAACAGCGAACCATTCGCCCGTGCGGCAGAAACCGGACTGGACCTCATCCGCGATGAAGACGATGCCCTTTTCCTTGGCCCATGCGGACAGTGCCGGGAGGAAACCTTCGGCCGGGACGATGAAGCCACCCTCGCCCTGGATGGGCTCGATGATGATCGCGGCAACCTGATCGCCACCGATCTGCTTCTCGATCATGGTGATGGCGCGCTTGGCAGCCTCAGCACCGGTGATCTCCGGGTTCTCTTCACGGAACGGGTAGCTCATGGGCATGCGGTAGACCTCGGGCGCGAACGGTCCGAAGTTGGTCTTGTACGGCATGGCCTTGGCGGTGAGTGCCATGGTCAGGTTGGTGCGGCCGTGGTAGGCGTGGTCGAAAGCAACGACGGCGTCGCGGCCAGTTGCCAGGCGTGCAACCTTGACGGCGTTCTCCACGGCTTCAGCGCCGGAGTTGAACAGCACGGTGCGCTTGGCGTGGTCGCCCGGGGTGAGGCGGTTGAGCTGCTCGGCCACAGCCACGTAACCCTCGTACGGGGTCACCATGAAGCAGGTGTGCGTGAAGTGCGCAGCAGCTTCCTGGACAGCGGCGACGACGGCGGGATCGGACGCGCCGACGCTGGTCACGGCGATGCCGGAGCCGAGGTCGATGAAGGAGTTGCCGTCGACGTCGCGGATGATGCCGCCGTCGGCGTCTTCAACGTAAACGGGGACGCCGGAGGCGACGCCGGCAGCAACGACGGCGGAGCGACGCTCGGCCAGTGCCTGCGACTTGGGGCCGGGGAAGGCGCCGTTGATGTTGCGCTTCTGCTCGATGCGGTACGAGAGTTCGTTCGCGGTAGTGGTCATGAGGTGGTTGCCTTTCTGGGAAATTCGTACGGGTTACGCGAACGTGCTACGCGTCGAGCGCAGACATCACGTGCTTGATGCGCGTGTAGTCCTCAACGCCGTACATGGAGAGGTCCTTGCCGTAGCCGGACTGCTTGAAGCCGCCGTGGGGCATCTCTGCCGTCAGGAGGATGTGGGTGTTGATCCAGACCGCACCGAAGTCCAGGTCGCGGCTCATGCGCATGGCCGTGCCGTGGTCGGTGGTCCAGACGCTGGATGCCAGGGCGTATTCGACGTCGTTGGCCAACTCGAGCGCTTCGGCTTCCGTGCTGAACTTCTGGACTGTGATGACCGGACCGAAGGTTTCTTTCTGCACGATGTCATCGGTCTGCTTGGCGCCGGAGATGATGGTGGGCTCGAAGAAGAAGCCCTTCTCGCCTGCACGGTGGCCACCGGTCTCGATCTTGCAGTTGGCCGGGAGGTGCTCCACCACCGAGGTGACGGCGTTGAAGTGGTTCACGTTGTTCAGCGGGCCGAAGTAGTTTTCTTCGTCGTTCTGCGAACCGGTGTGCAGGGTCTTGGTGTGCTCCACCATTGCCGCCACAACATCATCGTGGACGGAGTCTTCCACCAGCACGCGGGTGATGGCAGTGCAGTCCTGGCCGGCATTGAAGAAGGCGAACTCGGCGATGGCCGCCGCACTCTTCTTGATGTCGGCGTCCTTGAAGACAATGGCCGGGGCCTTGCCGCCCAGTTCCAGGTGGGCACGCTTGAGGCCCTTGGCTGCGCCACTGGCGACCGCGATGCCGGCGCGAACGGAACCGGTGATGGACACCAGGCCGGGAACCTTGTGGTCAACCATCATCGCGCCGGTTTCGCCGGTGCCGAGGACAACGTTGAGCACGCCGGCCGGGAAGATCTCGCCGGCGAGGCGCGCCAGGACCAAGGTGGATTCCGGGGTGGTGTCCGAGGGCTTGAGAACAACGGTGTTGCCGGCTGCAAGTGCGGGGCCGATCTTCCAGATAGCCATCAGGAACGGGTAGTTCCACGGGGCAACCTGGGCTACGACGCCGATCGGTTCGCGGCGGACATAGGAGGTGTGGCCCTCAAAGTACTCCCCGGCGGACTTGCCTTCCATGATGCGTGCTGCACCGGCGAAGAAGCGGAGCTGGTCTGCACCGGCGGCAACTTCCTCGGAAGCGATCAGGGACCGGACCTGACCGGTGTTGCGGTGCTGGGCGTCAACGAGCTCGTCGCTGTTGGCCTCCACGGCGTCGGCGAGCTTGAGCAGCATGAGCTGGCGCTGGCCCGGCGTAACATGCTTCCACGTCTTGAAGGCTTCGCTGGCTGCGGTCATGGCGGCGTCAACATCGGCCTGCACCGAAATCGGCGACTTGGCAACGATCTCCCCGTTGGTGGGGTTCACGATGTCCAGGAGACCCGTACCTGCCGGCGTAACGAATTCGCCGTTGATGAAGTTCTGCAAGGTTTGAACCACGGTGTGCAACCCTCTTTCGGTGTCTGGGGCATGGGTTTTAGCTGATCAGAGCCTATGCCAGCGAAGGGGTCCAAGGAATAGTCAGCTGCACACACCGGCATACCCTCCTTAGTGCGCTTGACCAGCGCCGGGTTACGCTTGTAACCATGGCAATGTCCCTCTCTTCGCTCGTCGCTGTCCCATCCTTGAAGCTCCGTAAAACAGGTAGCGCAGAAACAACCTGGAACCAGGACATCAGTTGGGTGGCCGTGACGGAGCTGGAGGATCCACAACGCTTCCTCAGCGGCGGGGAATTGGTCCTCACCACTGGCCTGCGCCTGAAGAGCGCCGCCGACCAGCGCCGATTCGTCCGGCAGGTCCAGCGGGCAGGTGCGGTGGGCATCGGCTTCGGAATCGGACTCACCCACGAGTCCGTTCCGGAAGCCCTCATCGCTGAAGCCAACCGTTGGGGTTTGCCCCTGGTCGAAGTGCCCTACGAGATTCCCTTCATTGCGATTGGAAAGCTCGTTGCCGAGTCACATTCGGCTGACCACTACTCGAACCTGGAACGGCTTCTGGCCGGGCACCAGATCCTTGCCCGGTCACTCCTCACTGGTGGTGGCCTGGGCGAGCTCCTGAAACAGTTGGGCAGCATGCTGCGCACCGATGTCGTCCTCACCCAGTTCAGCGCGCAGCTCTACAACAGCGTGCCTGGAAAACCGGCCCCGACGGCGGACGGCTGGGCTTCGTACCCGATTCCCACCGGCCGCAGGGACGCCTGCACGCTGTGGTTGCGGCAGCCATTCGTGGACTCGGGGATCGTCAGCTACGCGCAGAACCTCATCAGTGTTGAGCTGAACAATATGGTCAAGCAGCGCCAGGCCCAGCGCGCCATGGCCGGGCAGGTCCTGGACGACGTCATCCACGGCACTTTGGAAACCATAGAGGCCGCCCGCCGTTTGGCAGGCGTTGGAATCAACAGCACCCGGAAGAACGTGGTGCTCGTGGCGGAGTCCACGGCACACCACAAGCAACTGGTGAGCATCTCGCTGCCCCAGGCGCTGGAAGCCGGCGTCAGCGCCGTCGTCGGGAAGGATCTGGTCACCGTCATCACCGACGACGGCAGCTCCGCGACAGCCTTGGCCAAGAGCCTGAGCGACCACTTGCAAGAGGCCGGAATCCACGCTGTGATCGGAATCGGCGGCGCCTACACCAAACCGAACGGCCTGCGCTGGAGCTACTTTGAAGCGCGCGACGCCGTGGCGCACGGCTTGCCGGTCAACGAGCCGGAGCGGCTGAGCCTGACGTCCCTGTTGCTCGCCAGCGAGGATGTTCCCTTGGCCGACATGGCCAGCGAGTCACTCACTCCGTTGAGGAAGTTCGACGCCGCCCACGGTGCTGAACTGGTAGCCACGCTGGAAAGCTACTTGAACCACAACGGGTCCGTCGCCGCCGTCGCCGAAGCACTGACCCTGCACCGCAACACCGTGCGGTACCGGCTGGCCCAGATCACCGAATTGACTGGTTACGACCCGTCGCAAACGCAGGATCGAGTGCAGCTTTGGCTCGCCTTGGCGGTGCAGCGCCTGGGTTCGCGCAACCCGCGGTAGTAATCCGCGAGCTCGTACAGAGAGGTTCGCCCAGAGAGGTTCGCCACAAAAGTGTAGACATTAGACGTCAAACGTCTAACCTTTAGATATGGCTGCGACGACCCCTCTTACCCCCACCACCGGAAACATCCCTACGATTGCCACTGCTTCTTCGGCAACAAACCAACGCCAGGCAGTTCCCAAGACGCGCGTCGTCGCCGTCGTCGGCATCATTGCCGTGGTGCTCATCGGACTGAATCTTCGCGCCGGAATCACCAGCGCAGCGGCGCTCTTCCACGAGCTGCAGCAGGTACTGGGCTACGGGGCCTTAGTGGCCTCAATCCTGCCCTCCATTCCTCTGCTGTGCTTCGCGGTTGCAGGGATGGGGACCTCGTGGCTGACCCGCCGCGTGGGTGTGGAGAAGGCTATCGCCATCGCCTTGGCCTTGCTGGCTGGAGGTTTGCTGGTGCGCGGCGTGCCCGTCACCGGCGCCCTGCTCGGTGGAACGGTTCTGGCGATGTCCGGCCTTGCCGTCTGCAACGTGGCCATGCCGTCGTTCATCCGCGAGCACTATGCGGACCGCACCTCCATGATGACCGGCCTCTACACCTTCACCATGTCCGGTGGCGCTACCTTCGCTGCGGCAGTCAGCGTTCCCTTGGCGCAGCAGCTCGGTTCGCCATCGATGGGTCTTGCCGCCTGGGGCATCCTGGGTGTCGCAGCGCTGCTCGGCTTCCTGCCGGTGGTCCTCCACTCGCACCGGAACTCCAGCAAGACGGACCGTCCGCGTATATCCATGTGGCCCCTGCTCCGCACTCGTCTGGGCATCCTGATCACCGCCATCTTCACCTTCCAGGCTTTCCTCGCCTACGCCGTGATGAGCTGGTTCGCTTACATCCTCACCTCCCAAGGCCTCAGTGCCTCCGAAAGCGGGCTGCAGTTTGGCATCATGCAGCTGGTCTCCGTGGCCGCTGGCATGATCCTGCTCGCCTTCGGTTCCCGGCCCGGAATGCTGCGACCTGCCCTCTACCTCGCAAGCAGCTCCACCTTGGTTGCCATTGCCGCGATGATCTGGTTACCGACCTCCTTGGCATTCGTTTCCGCCGTGCTCTTTGGGTTTGGTTTGGGCATCTTCCCGCTGGTCCTGGTAATCATCAGCCGCAGCGGACGGTCGACGGCGGAAACCACCGCGCTCTCCACGATCGCCCAATCGCTGGGATACTTGATTGCGGCAATTGGCCCCTTTGGCATGGGGCTGCTCCACAGCGCAACGGGCGGCTGGGCGCTGCCCCTGAGCTTGCTGTCCATCGTGGCGGTGGCGCTCATGGTTACCTGCCACATGCTCACGAGCAAGCGCACTGCCACCAAGACCGGACCGAGGACAGCATGACCCTTACCCCTTCGCATCGTCCGGCCCTCGCAGAGGAGATCACCGCCAAGCTGCGGGACATGATCAAATCGGGCGAATGGCCGCTCCAGGAGCGCATCCCGGCCGAGCCTGAACTCATGGCAAGCCTGGGCGTTTCGCGGGGAACCCTGCGCGAGGCCATCAAGGCCTTGGCGCACTCGGGCATGCTCGAAGTCCGCCGGGGTGACGGCACGTACGTGCGTGCCAACAGTGAAATGTCCGGCGCGGCGCAGCGTATGTACTTGGAGCACACCCAGGAACACATCGTCGAAGTGCGGCTTGGCCTGGACACCCAGGCGGCCCGCCTCGCCACAAAGCACGCCACAGTCGAAGACCTGGCCGAGATGCGCCGCCTTCTGTCCCTGCGCCATGACGCATGGCAGTCCGAGGACTACCCCACATGGGCCCGCGCCGATTGGGAATTCCACGAACGCGTTGCCCTGGCCTCAGGAAATCCGCTGCTGCATCAGCTCTACGTATCGTTTGGCGGGGTGTTCCACAACGACCTCCTCCGGCAGCAACGCAAGGAAGGCTTCAACGGCATCCCCCGCGAGGGCCACGACGAACTCGTGGATGCCCTGGAAGCACACGATCCCGACGCAGCCGTCCAGAGCGTCTACCGGAACCTGGATTTTTGTGCAGACAAAACCCCTCGCTAGCTCGGCGCCGTCTTAGGCACGGTCCCGGTTTAAGGCTCAGTCTCGATTCCCACCCCGGCCGCGTCCCTGAACTTCGCGTTGATCAGGACAACGTCCCGTCCCGCCCGGTCCAGGAGACTCGCTGCGACACTCGCCCGGTATCCCGTGGCGCAGTGCACCCAGATCCTGGCGTCCGGCAGCTCGGTGATCCTGCCGAGCAACTCGTAGACCGGAACATTGAGTGCTCCTTTGACGTGCGAGGCCTTGTATTCCTCCGGGCGGCGAACGTCCAGCACCACGTCCTCAGGCTCCCGGTCTTTGAGGAGTGCAGCCCAGTCCCCGTGCTCGTAGCTCGCTTGGGGAGTGTCCGGCGCCAAGGCGCCGATACCCGAACCACCCGACTCAGGCCCGACGGCGGCATCCGGACTATCGATGCCAATCCTCGCCAGATCGCGGATCGCCTTCTCCACCTCATCCAACGGGCCCATCAAGGTAAGGGGTTGATTCCATGGGATCACCCAGCCGAGGTAGCTGGTGAAGTTATCACCTCGCCCGTACTCGAAGCTCACGCTGCCTTGGAAATGGCTGTCTGCGAAAGCCACCCTGTGCCGCAGATCCACCACCCACTCCCCCGCTCCCAAACGCCGACTCAGCTCTGCGGCGTCCACGGAATCAGGCACCTGGAAGTTCGCTGCACCGGGGCCGGCGGCGTTGAGGGGGCTCATGTGCGCGTAGTAGGCCGGATAGGCTGTGATGTTTTCCAACAACTCGGCCACAAAATGGTCCTCGTTGGGATCAGTAAGGGCATGGTTGGCTGCGGCTTGCTCGCCAATGGTGGAGGCATTCACCTTGCTGGAGGGCCCCACGGAGCAAAAGGAACCGAAGCCGTGTGTTGGATAGAGAAATGCCTCGGGTTGCGCCAGATCCACCAGTCGCCGGACCGATGAATACTGATCGTGGGCCAACTTGGCAGTGTCGTGGGGCGAGACGAGGTCCGTTCTCCCGACTGAACCGTAGAGCAAGCTGCCGCCGGAAAACACAGCCTCAGGGCCGTCGTCGTGCACGTCATCCCGGACCACGTACGAGAGGTGTGTGTGCGTGTGGCCAGGCGTGGCAACAACCGTCACAGTGAGCCGGCCGACGTGAAGCACCTGTCCGTCAGAGACGGGAATGCGGGCGAACTCCACGTGGTCATCAGCATTGACCAGATAAGCAGCGCCGTGTGCCTCGGCGAGCAACAATCCGCCGGTGACGTAGTCGTTGTGCAGGTGGGTTTCGGCCACATGGGTGATCCGGACACCGGATTCCCTTGCTGCCGCCTCTATCCGATCGGTATCCCGCTGGGGGTCGATCACCAAGGCCACACTGCCGTCATGCACCAGGTAGCTCCGGTCCCCCAACTGGGGTGTTTCGATGACGACGACGTCCATACCTCAGGTTAAAGCAACGCGGGGTCACTTAAGCACCATCCGGAAGCCCGGAAAGGTGCTTAGGTGACCCCGCGTTGAAATTAAACTTCTGCGGCTACACCGTCGCGGGAGATGTTGACCATGTCCTCGCGCGGCACAACCTTGATGCGCTCACGCGTGACCTCAACACCGTGGGAGCCGCCGGCCTCGGTGGCTGCTGCGCCGAGCGCGAGCTCGTGGGCATCCAGAGCCAACCAGCCTTCCCAGCTGGTGAACTGCACGCCGCGGGAGTCCAGGAGATCCACGACGGCGTCTGCCGCGGGAACCTCGGCGAACGGCAGGTTTTGGCGGTCCTCCAGGAGGTACGTCACGGTTTCAAGGGCATCGCCCTTGGTGTGGCCGATGAGGCCGACCGGACCACGCTTGATCCAGCCCGTAGCGTAGAGGCCCGGCACGTGCTGGCCGTCGGCGTCCAGGACGCGGCCGCCGTCGTTGGTCACAACGCCCTTCTTGTGGTCGAACTCGACGTCCGGCAGGGCCGAACCGAAGTAGCCGATCGCGCGGTACACGGCCTGGACCGGGTAGTCGACGAACTCGCCGGTGCCGCGGGCGTTGCCCGTGCCATCCAGTTCGGTGCGCTCGAACTTGATGCCGGCGACCTTGCCCGGAGTTTCCGGGGAGTCAACGATTTCAACCGGGCTGTGCAGGAAGTGCAGGTGGAGGCGACGCGAGGCCTTGAGCTCGGAGAGGTCCTCGGGCTGCTCGGCGATCCAGTTGGTGAGCGTGCCAACCATGGTCTTGGTCTGGTTGTTCGTCTGGACCTGGCGATCGGACTCTTCGTCGAATTCGAAGTCCTCGGCGTAGAGGATGATGTCTACGTCCTTGGAGTGCGAGAGTTCGCGGAGTTCCAGCGGGGTGAACTTCACCTGCGCCGGGCCACGGCGGCCGAAGACGTGAACGTCTGTGACCGGGGAATTCTTCAGGCCGGCGTAGACGTTGTCAGGGATTTCGGTGACGAGGAGGTCGTCAGCATGCTTGGAGAGAACGCGGGCGACGTCAAGGGCCACGTTGCCATTGCCGAGGACGGCGATTTCCTTGGCGTCCAACGGCCATTCGCGGGAAACGTCCGGGTGTCCGTCGTACCAGGAGACGAAGTCGGCGCCGCCGAAGGAGCCTTCAAGCTCGATGCCCGGGATATTCAGGTCCGCGTCCTTGATGGCGCCGGTGGCGAAGATGACGGCGTCGTAGTGCTTGCGGAGGTCCTCGATGGAGATGTCCGTGCCGTAGTCAACGTTGCCGAAGAAGCGGATGTCGCCGCGGTCCAGGACCTTGTGCAGGGCGTTGACGATGCCCTTGATGCGGGGGTGGTCCGGAGCGACGCCGTAGCGGATCAGGCCATACGGTGCCGGGTAGCGGTCGAAGAGGTCGATGCTGACGTTGAGCTCGCCGCTCTTGACGGCCTCGCTCTTGGTCAGGATGTCTGCTGCGTACACGCCGGCAGGGCCGGAGCCGATGACGGCGACGCGAAGCGGACGGTCCGCAGAACCTACGGGGGTGCTAATTGACACGGCTGTGTTCCTTCTTCTTCTCAGTTGGTGCGGACTCAGTTGGTGCGGACGCGGGGACGGTTGGGGGTGATCGTGCTGTAGTCAGCGGTCTTGAAATGCTGTGGGGCGAAGGGGCTGACACGGACGACATCGCCGATCACGATGACCGCGGGATTGGCCACGCCGACGGCCTCAGCCTGGTCCGCGATGGATCCCAACGTGCCGATCGTGACGCGCTGATCCGGCAAATACCCGTTCTCAACGATACCTACTGGAGTGTCCAAAGGCAGACCCGAGCCAGCCAGGGCAGCCGCGGAATCGCGCAATTGAGCCACTCCCATGAGCAAGACCACAGTGTGATCCGCCCGGGCAGGCACCTCTGACAGCTCTTCGTGGCCGGTCACGACGCTGAAGCCCTTGGCCAAGCCGCGATGCGTGACGGGAATACCGGCAGCGGCAGGAACCGAAATGGCCGACGTCACGCCGGACACCACTTCAACCTCGACGCCGTTCTGCCGGCAGAACTCTGCTTCCTCGCCACCGCGGCCCAGCACATAGGGGTCGCCACCTTTGAGGCGGACCACGCGATTGCCCTTGAGGGCTTCGTCAACGAGGATCCGGTTGATCTCAACCTGCGGCACCGGGTGGTGGCCGGGCGTTTTGCCGACCTCGATCACGCGGACATCGGGAGCAAGTTCCTTGAGCAGCTCGCGCGGACCAAGACGGTCTGCAACCACGACGTCGGCCTGGCCCAGCAAGCGTCGACCCCGGACTGTGATGAGTCCCGAGTCGCCAGGGCCACCGCCGACCAGCGCAACAGAACCAGCAGGCGCTTTGCCGGCAGCGTCCGGCTTGCGGTGACGACGGAGCGGCAAGTCTCCGGTTTCCAGTGCAGTGGCAACAGCATCGCGGAGCGCCATGGCGCGGCGTGGGTCTCCCCCTGCATTGATGGCGATCTTGACGTCATCCACCACGGCCACGGCGGGCGTCCAGGCAGCTGAGGATTCGTGGTCCGAGGCGTTGACGCACCAGATGCGCTGCGCTTCGGCGTCGGCTGATACCTGGGTGTCCACGGCGGCAGTGCCCGTGGCGGTCTGAACGAACCAGACGCCGTCGAGGTCTGATGTGCGGTACTCGCGCGGCTCCCAGGTGAGGAGTCCAGCGTGGGCGAGTCCGCGGAGGTTTTCGGAGGCAACGGGAGCGACCACGGTGACTTTCGCACCGGCGTCGAGCAGTCCCTTGGCACGGCGCTCCGCGACGGGCCCGCCGCCCACAACCAGCACCGGGCGGCCGAGCAGCCGCAGTGCTGTGGGGTAAATGTCCTGTATTGCCATAAAAAAACTGTAGGGCGGGCCCGTAACATGCTTCAAAGGCTCGGAAACACCCGGTAACGCTGGGTAATCCAGCGTCACATACGCGTCATCCCTTGTTTCCGCCGGCAAACGTCCGGAAGCCGTTCCGCTAAAAGCCGCTGCCGCTAGAAACCCGGCCCTCTAAAAAACAGACCAGCCCGTGCGCGTCGTGAATTCGTCCAAGGCAGCAACCCCTGCCACCGAGTTCCCGGACCGCCCAAGGCCCGGGCTCCAGACACTGATAGCGCATTTGTTGGGGACCACTGCGACGATTCCGCCCCCAACTCCGCTCTTCCCCGGAAGGCCCACGCGATATGCGAATTCCCCGGCGGCGTCGTAGGTCCCGCACGTGAGCATGACGGCATTGATTCGCTTGGTCTGTGCTGGGGACAGCAACCGGGTGCCGTCCGCTCCAACACCGTTGGCGGCGAGGAACCGGGTTGCGAGCGCCAGGTCTTCGCAGGTCATGGCCAGGGCGCACTGCTCCACATAGGACTCGAGGACGGCTTCCACGGGGTTCTCCAGGTTGCCGCAGCTGGCAAGGAAGTGGGCCAGTGAGGCGTTGCGGTGGCTGTTGCGGAGTTCTGACGCCGCTACGTAGTGGTCCGCGGCCACAGTGGAGTTGCCGGTTTCGCGGCGCATCAAGTCGCGGACAGCCAGGGCTGCGCTTCCTGTAACGCTGAGGAGCCGGTCACTGACGACGATCGCGCCGGCGTTGATGAAGGGGTTCCGGGGAATCCCTTCTTCACTCTCCAACTGGATCAACGAGTTGAAGGGGTTGCCCGAAGGTTCGCGGAAGACGCGCTTCCAGATGCCGTCGCCGTCGAAGGCCAACACCAAGGCGAGCGCGAACACTTTGGAAATGCTTTGGATGGAGAACGGCACATGCGCGTCCCCTGAAGAGTAGACGTCACCGTCCCTGGTTGCGACGGAGATGCCGAACTGGTGTGGGTCCACGGCTCCGAGCTGCGGAATGTAATCGGCCACGTTGCCCTGGCCGACGTGCGGCTGTACTGCCCCGACGATGTCGTCGAGGAGATTCTGGATGTCCAAGGTTCTAGCTCCTGGCCTCTGCGTAGGTCCATAGTCGTATCTGGAGATGGGCAAGCAATCGTTCGTCCGCGGACTGCAGGTCCAGGCCAGCCTCTTCGCACGCGCGCCGGAGCCGGTAGTGGACGGTGTTGCGGTGGATGGCGAGTTCCTCGGCGCAGCGGTTCACATCCCCAAAGAACTCGAGGTACGTGAGCAGCGTCAAAGCGAACTCCGGGTAGCGGTCGCAGAGCTTCGCTATGCCTTGGTGGCGTAGCCCCTTCCGGGTTTCCAGCAGATCCAGTAGTTCGTTGGTGAGGACCGTGGTTTCCACATCCCTGTAGGAGGCAACACGGATCGACGGGGTGCTCTGCAGCACCTTGAGAACGCTGCGGACATGATCAAGGGTGGCGTAGAGCGCATCCAGCCGCGGAACAATCGGGCCCACGGCGGCCTGGACCTGGAAATGCAGGTGCGTGGTGGCGTCACGCACGATCGTGTTGACCAAGCGGTTGATGGCGGGCAGGGACTTTACCGGGTCCAGGTCCGGCAGGATGATCGCTGTTTCCGTGCCCAGGGCTCCCACCACTGCTCCAGGGCGGTAGGCCGCCGCATGGATGGAGGCGAGGTTCGAGAGCTCACCCCTTCGGAGCTGTTGACCCGGAGCGCTCTGATCCAGCCCGCCTGCTGAAATCAGCACCAAGGCAGCAGGTTTGGAAGGATCGATGCCTGCCGACTGGGCCTGTGAGTGAACCTGGGCCGTACCGCTGAGCAGGCTGGACACCCGGTCTTCGCGCATGGATTGGGATTGCTGGTTCCGGTGGCGGACAAGTTCAATCGCCGCGTGCCGGGCAGCGCCAATCATCAGCCTGTCAGTGTTCGGCGCCAACGGTTCGGCACCTTCCTGAAGCCAGATGTAGCCCATCACCCGGCTTCCCGCATGAATGCCAATGGCCACGCGTTCGCGAAGGCCGGCCTCAGGGTTGGCCTCCACATGGACGGGTTCCTCGGTGGCCTGAAGGTGCTTGTAGACGCCCGATTCCTTGAGGAGTTTCTGATACCGCTCGGGTCCGCGCCGCGCAAGGATGGACAGGCGCCGAAGCTCGTCAACATCGTTGGATGCCGGCGAGTAGGCGAGGACCCTGTTTCCCGGATCCTCGATGACTACGTGGCCGTTTGTCAGAGTTGCCGTTGTTTGGGCGATGGCGAACAAGTCCCTGTGCACCGTGGTGGAGTTCTCCCCGGAAACGCCGCGTTCCCGGATACGGTCCATGGCGACGCTTTCGAACTTGTCCCAGCGAAGGCCGGGGGCTACGGCCACCAATCCGATACCGGTGGATTGCAGCAGTTCCGCCACGGCTTCGAGTTCACGTTCGTTGCCCTTGACTGCCACGGCCGTGGGCCTGTCACTGATGATCCGCCGGATTGCCGGCAGCGCCACACGTCCACGGGCGCCGATGAGCATCACCAAGGACCCAGGGCGAGTTGCATCCTCGTCTTCTGCATCCACAATGACCGTTTCACGAACTGTCAGGTTGTCCGCGTCCGGGGCAAGCAACAAGCGTGCGTTGTCCACGCCCAGGTCTTCAAGTACATCGCTCAGCAAGGTGACGACGCCGTCGTCGTCAATGTCCAGGGCCTTCAACGAAGCTATCGCTTCCTCTCGTATTCAATTCGGGTCAACCGGACGTCCTTCGCCATTGAAGAAGTCCTGCCCATGCTCCTGCGCAATCGCGCACAGCCAGAAACATTACCGGGCCTTCAGGACACCAGTGTTGTCCAGCCAGCACAAGAGCCGGGCCCTGAATTTGGTTCGCCAGCCAATTTGCGCGATTCGCCTGAGATCTAGAGTTATTTACTGTCCCCAACGCCACAAACACTGTGTGTTGCGCCGTGTCAGAGAACACATCTGTGCCGTTTGGGACTGTTGAGCTGCCGACGGCGGCGCCGGAGTCAAAGGAGACCCCCAAGTGATACCCACGTCAGTTTCAGAGCATTCTGCTGCCCCCGACCGATCCGACGAGGCCGGCAACCTGCTTGTTGGCCAGGAGCCAGGCCAGGATTTTTCAACGGAAGAATCGGGCTACCGGAAGACCCTCAAGCCCCGACAGATCCAAATGATCGCCATAGGCGGCGCGATCGGCACGGGGCTTTTCATGGGAGCCGGCGGCCGCCTCAATGGTTCAGGCCCGGCCTTGGTCCTGGTGTATGCGGTGTGCGGATTTTTTGCCTTCCTCATCCTGCGCGCATTGGGCGAGCTTGTTCTCTACCGTCCGGCTTCGGGCTCGTTCGTTTCTTACGCCCGTGAGTTTTATGGCGAGAAAATGGCGTACACGGCTGGCTGGTTGTACTTCCTGAACTGGGCCATGACCTCAATCGTGGATGTCACCGCAGTGGCGCTTTACGTGAAGTTCTGGGGCCAGTTCTGGCAGCCGATCAATGACGTCCCGCAGTGGCTCATCGCCCTCATCGCCTTGGTGGTAGTGCTGGCCTTGAACCTTGTGTCGGTGAAGATCTTCGGCGAAATGGAGTTCTGGTTCGCCCTCATCAAGGTGGGTGCGCTGGTGGCCTTCCTCGTCGTCGGAATCTGCTTCATTGTCCTTGGTGGGCGGACGGACGTGGGCGTTCCCGGCCTGAACGTCATTGCCGATAACGGCGGCCTCTTCCCCACGGGCGCGGTGGCCCCGCTCCTGGCGATCAGCGGCGTCGTCTTCGCGTACGCAGCTGTTGAGCTGGTGGGCACCGCCGCTGGCGAAACCGCCAACCCGCACAAGGTCATGCCCAAAGCCGTCAACACGGTGGTGCTCCGTATCGGCATTTTCTACGTCGGCTCGGTCCTGTTGCTCTCCCTTCTGCTGCCCTTCACGTCCTACAAGTCCGGCGAATCGCCGTTCGTGACCTTCTTCTCGCACCTCGGCGATCCCCAGGCCGGCGCGATCTCGGCCTCCGTGATGAACTTCGTGGTTCTGACCGCCGCCCTCTCGAGCCTCAATGCTGGCCTGTACTCCACCGGCCGGATCCTGCGTTCCATGGCAATCAAGGGCTCAGCTCCCCGCTTCACCGCCCGCATCAGCGCTTCCGGTGTCCCTTACGGCGGCATCCTGCTGACTGCCGTCATCACGTTGATGGGCGTGGGCCTGAATGCGATCGTTCCGTCGCAGGTCTTCGAAATCGTGCTCGAGGTCTCTGCGCTGGGCATCATCGGCGGTTGGGCCACCATCATGCTCTGCCACATCAAGTTGCAGGCGTGGGTGCGGAGCGGCAAAGTCGTCAGGCCCGCATTCCGGCTCTTCGGCGCTCCCTTTACTTCCTATCTCACCCTAGGATTCCTGGCCTTTGTCCTGATCACCATGGGCTTCTCGGAAACAGGCCGATGGGTGCTCGCTTCCCTGCTGGTACTGGCACCGCTGCTGGTGGGTGGCTGGTATGCCCACCGTGGCCGCATCCGTAATGAGCAGTCCGCTTTGAACCCGCCCTCAGTTTGAAAGAGAAAACACGTCACATGAGCACCCTCTCCCCCCTTCCAAAAATTGGCACGCCCAGCCGCGCCTGGAGGTCGCGCGCCGATGCTTGGGAGTTCCTGGGATATGCCATCAAGCAGCTTGCCTTGGACCGTCACGCCGGATCGTCCGACTCAGGTTTGCACTCCCAGATCAGCCGGACTTTTGCTCTCCTTGATGCCGTGGAGCCCTACTGGGCGGAACCGGGCGTTGCGGCCGTGGCGCAGTTGCGCCAATTGGTCGACGACGGCGACCCCCACGCCGCGCTGGAACTTCTGGGCGGTTTGTCGCACCTTCCCCTGGCTTCCGGAGCGGAGCAAGGTTCAGTTTCCGGGGTTCTCCCGGAGTCGCCGGAGGACGAGGCCGCACAAGCCGAGCAGGCCGACCGTCCTCGCTTTGAGGTTCTGGTGGTGGACAACATCACGGCCCAGGAAGCGGAGTCGCTCAAGAACAACATGGCAGCCCAGCGCCGCCCATCCGATGCTTTCACGTACGAAATCAATGTTGTTCCCAGCTACGAAGACGCGCTGGTCGCCGTCCTGCTTAACCCCGATATCCAGGCGGTGATCCTGCGTCCGGGTTTCTCCGTTCGCAGCTCCCAGCAGCTGGGCAGCGACCTCCGCCGGTTCCTGGCAGGGCACACTCCCGAAGGCCTGCAGGCCTTGCGGCCCGTCAAACGGATCCTGGGCCTGGCCGAGGAAATATCCGGTCTCAGGCCTGAGCTGGATGTCTACCTGGTTGCAGGCGTCTCCATCGAGTCCCTGGCCGGATCATTGACCAGGAAGTTCCGAAGGATTTTCCGCAGGCAGGATCACCTGGATCTGCACTTGTCCCTGTTGTCCGGGGTTGCAGAACGCTATGAGGCTCCGTTCTTCACAGCCCTGCTGGATTACAGCCGGCGGCCTGCAAGCGTCTTCCACGCGCTGCCCATTTCGCGTGGCGGGTCCGTAGGGAACTCCCCCTGGATCCGGGACATGGCTGATTTTTACGGGACAAACCTGCTGTTGGCAGAAACCTCGGCAACGTCCGGCGGCCTCGATTCCCTGCTGGACCCGCACGGATCCATCAAGCAGGCGCAGGACCTCGCTGCCCGGGCCTTCGGAGCGCAGAGAACATACTTCGTGACCAATGGCACGTCCACGGCCAACAAGATCGTTCATCAATCCCTGCTGGCCCCCGGGGACGTCGTGCTGGTTGACCGGAACTGCCACAAGTCCCACCACTACGCCTTCGTGCTCGCCGGAGCCCGCGTTTCATATCTGGATGCCTACCCCTTGGACAAGTACGCGTTCTATGGCGCTGTGCCCTTGGCCAGTTTGAAGCGCAGGCTGCTTGAGTACCGGCGGGCCGGACGGCTGCACGAAGTCAAAATGGTCACGCTCACCAACTGCACTTTTGACGGAATCGTTTACGACGTCGAGCGTGTCATGGAGGAATGCCTCGCCATCAAACCTGACCTGGTGTTCCTCTGGGACGAGGCATGGTTCGCCTTCGCTCGCTCCCACCCCATCTACCGGCGTCGAACGGCTATGGCTTCAGCAGCTGCCCTGGAAGCCTCTTTCAGCAGCCCTGCGTACGCTGCCCGGTACGCCGAGCAAGCAGCGGCCCTGCATGACCCTGCCACCGGTGAACCACTTGATGACGAGGCGTGGCTGAACAGGCGGCTGATTCCCAACCCTGCCAAGGCACGCATCAGGGTTTACGCCACCCAGTCCACGCATAAGACCCTGACGTCCTTGCGCCAAGGTTCCATGATTCACGTGTACGACCAAGACTTCATGGCGTCCAACCAGGAGTCCTTCCGCGAGGCGTACATGACCCACACCTCCACCTCGCCCAACTACCAAATCCTGGCTTCCCTGGACATTGGCCGGCGGCAGGTGGAGTTGGAAGGTTTTGGTTTGGTCCAGAGGCAATCCGACCTCGCCGTCTCCGTCGCACAAGCAGTCGCACGGCATCCCCTGCTGAAGAAATACTTCCGGGTGCTGACTTCGCGGGACCTTATTGAGCCCCAATACCGGGAAACCAGCGCCGCCATGCCACTGCGCGAGGGATTGGCGGAACTTGAGGACGCCTGGCAGCGCGATGAGTTCGTCATTGATCCCAGCCGCCTCACGCTGGACATCAGCAGGACAGGAATCGACGGCGACACGTTCCGCCACAGCTACCTCATGGACGATCACGGAATCCAGGTGAACAAGACGTCCCGGAACACCGTGCTGTTCATGACCAACATCGGCACTTCGCGGAGTTCCGTGGCGTACTTGATCGAGGTCCTGGTCAAACTCGCCGAGGGATTCGAAAACCCCCATCCATCATCGCGACCCCGCACGGTGCCTGTGCTTTCGCCCGCGTCTTCGGCCGTGTCTTCGGTGCCCGGAGGCTCAGCGGTGGTTGGTACGCCGCCACTCCCGGACTTCAGCACGTTCGCGGCGCGGTTCCGTGTGGACGACGCCTGTGAAGACGGCGATATCCGCGCAGCCTACTTCGAAAGCTACAAGCCTGAATCCACGGCCTACTTGTCCGCCGACGAACTGGCCCTTGCGGTCCGTGCCGGGCAGGAAGTCATTTCCGCCGGCTTCGTCACACCGTACCCGCCCGGCTTCCCCATCCTCGTCCCGGGCCAGGTCATTACCCGGCAGACGTTGGAGTTCATGGCTGCTTTGGACACCCGCGAGATCCACGGTTTCGATCACGAACGTGGTTACCGGGTTTTCGTGGACGGGTCTGGTGTTTCGGGGTCTGTGGTTTCGGGGTCCGGCTCGTCGGAAGCTGGTGTTACGGACACGGCTGTTGCAGCGGCGGGCATCGGGCGGCTGCCCGCCGCGTCGTAGGACTGGCCGGATACCTGCGCAGAGTGCGTTAGGCGCTTTGGCGGGCCCAACCAAAAGCAGGTGCGATGTACTTCGCGACGTTCCCCAGGAGCTTCGCGTTGTACTCCACCCCGAGTTGGTTGGGCACCGTCAGCAGGACAGTATCGGCAGCTTGGACGGCTGCATCGGCTGCGAGTTCTTCTGCCAGGTCATCCGGCTCCCCGATGTAGCTCTTCCCGAAACGGGACAACGCGCCGTCGAGAATTCCTACCTGGTCCTGCCGGTCCGCTTGGGCGCGAAGGCCGAAGTAGCGGTTGTCCACCTCATCGACGATCGGCAGGATGCTGCGGCTGACTGAAACGCGGGGCTCGAACTCGTGCCCGGCAGCTGCCCAGGCTTCGCGGAACATGTGGATCTGCTCGGCTTGCAGTTGGTCGAACGGGACTCCGGTATCCTCGGTCAGGAGTGTGGAACTCATGAGGTTCATGCCCTGCTCGGCGGCCCAGACCGCCGTCTTGCGGGTGCCGGCACCCCACCAGATCCGTTGTGGAAGTCCCGGGGAGAGCGGCTGGACAGGCAGAAGACCGGTGGCTCCGCCTGCGTAGTGGGGATCAGCTTGGGCAACCCCGTGCCCGGCAATGGCCTTGCGGAAAAGTGCCGTGTGGCGCCGCGCCATATCGCCCGTGTCCTCGCCCTCGTTGGGAACATAGCCAAAGTTGGCGGCTCCGTTCAGGGCAGGCTCGGGTGAACCACGGCTTACGCCAAGCTGAAGCCGGCCGTCGCTGATCAGGTCCGTGGCAGCAGCCTCCTCCGCCATGTACAGCGGGTTCTCGTAGCGCATGTCGATCACGCCGGTGCCCATCTCGATGGTGCTGGTCCGTGCGGCAATGGCGGCGAGCAGCGGGAACGGGGAGGCTTGCTGCCGGGCGAAGTGGTGCACACGGAAGAAAGCGCCGTCGATCCCCAATTCCTCTGCGGCCACCGCCAGTTCGATGCCCTGCTTGAGTGCTTCACCGGCCGACGGAACGAGCGAACCAGGGACGCGCGCCCAGTGGCCGAAGGAAAGGAAGCCGATCCGTTTGTTGTGCATGCCCGGGACAACAGCCGTGGGCGCCGGGGAATTCCTCAGTCGGCGCGTCGGTAGTGCATGGCGACCGCGCCGTTGCTGAGCGGCTCGGCCGAGATCAGTTCGAGGCGCCTGGTGCTGGGCAGTCCGCCCTGGTACAGAGTGGGACCGTGGCCGGTGATCATGGGGTGGACCAGGAACTTGTACTCGTCGATGAGGTCCAGTCGGTCCAGCTCGGTGGCAAGTTTGCCGCTGCCGACAAGAACGCCGTGAGGAGTCCCCTCCTTGAGATCTTGCACCGCAGTGCGCAACTCGCCGACGAGGTGATGGCTGTTGGTCCACGGGAAGTCGCTACGGGTGGCCGAGACCACGTATTTGGGCTTGGTCTCCAGTTTGAGGGCCCAATCGCGCAGGGCGGGCGGCGCATCGACGTCGCCACGGGCCACCAGCGGCCAGTAGTCCTCCATCATTTCGTACGTGGTGCGGCCCCAGAGCATCGCGCCGCTCTCCTCCAGGAGCCGGGTGAAGTGGGCATGCGTCTCGTCGTCAGCGATGCCCTCCCGGTGGTCGACGCAACCATCCAGTGTGACGTTGATGCTGAACGTTAGAAGGCCCATGCGGTGATTCTAGGGGCAGCCAAAAGCAACGCGGGGTCACATACGGCCCATGCTTGGCGTAAACATGGGCCATATGTGACCCCGCGTTGCTTTAAAAAGGGGGGGCGCTTAGCGGCTGCTACCCGCCAGCAGACCGCGACGCTGCAGCAGGCGCTTCTCGATCGGGCCGAATACGAGGAGCTCGATCAGGATGCCCACAGCCAGGATCAACAGGATCGCGGACATGACCACCGCCATGTCGGACAGCGCACGTCCTTGGTCAAGCAATGAGCCCAAGCCGAAGCCAATGGTGCCACCCACAGCGATGATTTCCGCGGCCATCAAAGAACGCCAGGAGAAAGCCCAACCCTGCTTCAATCCGCCGATGTACCCGGGAAGTGCTGCGGGAAGCACGATCTGCAAGGCCATTTGGAGCCGGTTCGCGCCGAGCACAGTCCCCACGCTGCGGTATTGCGGCGGGATCTGGTCCACACCGGAGATGAGGCCATTGATGATCGACGGAATGGCACCCATGAGGACAACGAAGTAGACGGTGGCATCGGTCAGGCCGAACCAGATGATCGCGGCCGGTACCCAGGCCACGGACGGAAGGACCTGAAGCCCGGAAATCAGCGGGCCAAACGCACGGCGGAGAGGAGCAACCTGTGCCAGCAACAAGCCCACGGGCGTAGCAACTACTACCGAAATCAGGAAGCCGATCAACCCGCGCTGCAACGAGGTCCATACCGATTCCTGAACCCTGCCTTCGCCCCAGAGCGTCACCAGCTGGTTGAGCACATCAAGGGGCCCGGGCACCTGGTCACGGCGCTTAAGGCCGAGTGAAACGTAGAACTGCCAGGCGAGGACGAGAACTACCAAGGCAGCGATCGGCAGCAGTACGCGCTTCCATTCGATACCGGCTTTGCGTCCGGTATCGGACTGGAGGTTGTCCAAGCCCGCTTCGAGATCGCGCAGTTCGGAGGGGTTGCCCTTCAAGGACGGCGACGTAATGTGCTCGCTGGATTCGCTCACGGGCAGGGTCCGCTCTTGGGTAGTGGTGGGGTTACTTGGCATGGCGGCGGATCTCCTCGCGTAGCCGGCGGGTAATGACTCCGGTCAGCTCCCCAGCACGACCAGCATCAGTTCGGTGTTCTTCGGTCACATCCCATTCGGCCACGACACGTCCGGGACGCGAGGACAAAAGCAGCACGCGCTGGCCCAAGCGGACAGCCTCACGAACGTTGTGCGTCACGAACACGATGGTGCGGCCGGTTTCCTTCCAGATCCGCTCGAGCTCGTCATGCAGGAGATCGCGGGTAATCGCATCAAGGGCCGCGAAAGGCTCGTCCATCAACAACAGCTGCCGGTCCTGCGCCAAAGAACGGGCAAGGGCAACGCGTTGCCGCATGCCACCGGACAGTTCGTGCGGACGCTTGTCGCCGGCGCCGCCGAGGTGCACCAGTTCCAGCAATTCGGTTGCCCGTTCGCGGCGGCTGGCTTTGGTGCTGGACTTGTCAGCCAGCTGAAGTGCGAGCTCGATGTTGCCGCGCGCTGTCAACCACGGGAACAGTGCCGAGTCCTGGAACATGAAGGCCGCGCCGTCGCTGGGCACCTCAAGGGCGCCCGACGTCGGATGCTCAAGTCCCGCCATGATGTTCAGTAGCGTGGACTTGCCGCAGCCGGACGCACCGAGGAGGGCGACGAACTCGCCCTGCGCGATCGTGGCATTGACGTCGTCCAGCACCGGGGCGCCGTCGCCGAAGCGCTTGCCCAGGTTCTCGAGTACGACTGGCATGGTCCCGTCCTTCGTGTTGATTGGTAGAGCTGATATGGCTGAAGGCTGGCCCGCTCCCCCACCCGTATTCCAGAGGGGAAGCGGACCAGCCGATTAGTGCTTAGTCCTGGCCGAGACCTGCAGCGGATGTCTTCTTGCCCTCTACTTCGTTCAAAGCCCGGAGGTCGAAGATGCCGTTGATATCGGCAGCCTTGGTGGTGCCGGCGTCCACGCCGTCCTGGAGGAGCTTCTTGTACGTTCCGGCGAGCGGATCAGTGGTGAAGGTGATGTTCTTCAGTGCGCGGTCGATCACGTTGGCGGGAAGCGGCTTGCCAGCCGTGTCCTTGAGGACGGCGTTAATGGTGCTGGCCTTCTCTTCAGGCGAAGCGGAGTTCAACCAGTTCACGGATTCAACGTGGCCCTTGAGCAGTGCCTTCACAGTCTCCGGGTGCTCAGCGGCGAACTTCTTGTTCACGATCAGGATGGTGGTGGTGAATTCGCCCTTGTCCCACAGGTCCTTCTCGTCCACGAGTACCTTCGCGCCTGCTTCGAGGACCAAACGGGAGGCCCACGGCTCAGGCAACCACGCGCCGTCGAGCTTTCCGTCCTGGAAGAGCTTCAGCGTCTGGGCGTTTTCGGTCGGGTTGATGTTGACGTCGCCGCTGCCGTCCGGGTTGGTCTTGTAACCCTGGTGGCCCAACCATGCGCGAAGGGCTACGTCCTGCGTTCCGCCAAGCTGCGGCGAGGCGAGGACCTTGCCCTTGAGGTCTGCCGCGGAGTTGATTTCGGGCTTGACCACCAGCTGGGCTCCGCCTGCTGCGGCGCCGGCGATGATGCTGACGGACTCGCCGTTGCTCTTGACGAAGGAGTTGATGGCCGGGTTGGGGCCGATGTACGTGGCGTCGATGGCGCCGGCGTTCAATGCCTCGATCGCGGCAGGGCCGGCGTTGAAGATCTGGGTGCTGAGCTTGGTATCGCCGAGGTCCTTGGCGATGATGCCCTTGCTGATGCCAACCAGGGCCGGGCCGTGCGTCACGTTGCTGAAGTAGCCGAGCTTGAGCTCAGCAGCCGGCGACGTGATGGGAGCCGGCGCGGCCTGGTTGTTCTGGGAGACGGCGGAGGCCACCGCTGCGCCAGCACCGATGAGCAGGGCCAGGCCGATGGCCAGGCTGATCTCAAGGGTGCGGCGGCGCTTGGGCTTGGGCGCGGTCTCACCGGCGACGATGCGGGTGGTGCCGGAATCCGGCTTCTGTGACTCGGGGGTGTTTGCCATTGGGGAGGTCCTAAGGAGATGTGGGATGCGAAGGGGGCGAAGATCAGGCCCCGTAACATCGCCCGTTCGGGGCAAGGAAGGACCATTCCGGAAAGGTCATGCCTTCACAGTAGGGACTGTCATATTTCGGCTTCAATCCCATGGAAACCAAGGTTCACGCAGGGTCACGTGACGTCATATTCGGCGCCAGGCCTTCAAAGTTGCATCGCGTTGTGCGGCACGTACGTTCATGAAGGGTCACCTTGCGTCATGTTTGCTGCCAGCTCGGCAATGTCGCGCGGCGTCGTGCGGCAGCAGCCACCGATCAGCCGGGCTCCCCGCTCGCGCCACTCAGCGGCGTTCCCGGCGAGGGTAGTTGTGCCGTGACCACCCGCGGAAGGGCCCCACGTCTTCGTAACGGCATCGTAGGTCTCCCCGGAGTTCGGGTATGCGACCAACGGTTTGTCCGATACTTCGTTAAGCGTCCCAAGCGCCGACGTCACCAGCTCCAGCGGCACACAGTTGACCCCGACGGCGGCCACGCGCGGTTCCGTCCGGAGCAGCGCAGCCACTTCAGCCAGCGGCGTTCCATCGCTGATGTGTTCCGCGTCCCGCAGGGTGAACGTGAACCAGGATTCGACGTCGAACTCTGCCACGAGCGCCAACAGAGCCTCCGCTTCGGCGAACGAGGGAAGCGTCTCGCACGCCAGGAAATCGGCACCGGCCTCCACAAGTGCGGCAATGCGTGGACGGTGGAAATCCATGAATTCCGTGCGGGTCAGCGTGTAATCGCCCCGGTATTCGGAGCCGTCAGCAAGGTAGGCACCGTAAGGGCCCACTGATCCTGCCACCAGGAGCGGGCCGCTGGAAGGGTTTGCCTCGGCGTGCTCGCGCCGCGCTTCGTCGGCAAGCTGCACGCTCAACGCCACGAGCTCCAAGGCCTCGCGCTCCCCCAGGCCGCGACGCGCGAACCCCTGGGGAGTGGCCTGGTAGCTGGCCGTGATGGCCACGGAGGCACCGGCGTCGAAATAGTCGCGGTGAACCTGCTTGATCAGGTGCGGCTGCTCCAGCAGAACCTTGGCGGACCACAAGGCGTCCTCAAGATCACAGCCATGGGCCTCCAATTCCGTGGCAAGGGCGCCATCCAGGACGAGGTCCTCGCCGGAGTCCAACAAGGTGCTGAGTGCGGTGTTCTGTGGCATGTAGTGATCTTCCTGCTTAATCGCTCAATGAAAAAACCGCAGCTTGTTCGAAATCCCCGCCGTACAAGGCCGGGAAATTCGAACAAGCTGCGGTCTATCTGACTCTTCGACCTTAGATGACGTAACGCTCGTCCTCGTGGTCGCCCGGGTGGTCCTTGACCAGGCCGGCGGCAAGCGTGTTGCCGTCCATGGGATCGATCACCAGGAAGGCGCCCGTACGGCGGTGGTGCAGGTAGTTCTCCAAGGGCAACGGAGCAGCCAGGCGAAGCTGGGCGTGTCCGATGTCGTTGAGCTCCAGGCTTGAAGCAGGCTCCACGTTGAACGTGGCCAGGTCCAGCTTGCCGGTAACGTTGCGGACCAAAGCCTGGACAGTGCGCGTACCGTGCTTCACCAGAACCTTCTGGCCTTCACGCAGGGGCTTGGGTGAAAGCCAAGCCAGCGACGCATACAGGTCAGCCGTGCTTTCGCGGACCGTGCCTGCGGCAGCGATGGTGTCGCCACGGGCAATATCGATCTCGTCAGCCAAACGAACGGCAACGGACTGCGGAGCAGCCGCTTCCTGAAGTTCCTTGCCAGCGAAGTCGACGCCAGTAATCCGGGTGATACGCGGCTCGTGGCCAGGGCTGAGAACAGTGACTTCGTCGCCAACCTTGACGGAACCCTCGGTGATCTGGCCGGCGTACGCACGGTAGTCACGGTAGGCCTCGACATCCAGCCCGCCAGCCACAGCATCAGGCGCCAACGCACCCTGCGGCCGGATCACCAGCTGCACCGGGAAGCGGAAGCTCTCCAGTTCAGCCTCGAGCTCATCGGCTGCCGGGAGGGTTTCAAGGACCTCAAGCAGCGCAGGACCGGTGTACCAAGGAGTGCGCTCGGAGCGGTCCACCACGTTGTCGCCGTCAAGCGCCGAAACCGGGACCACCAGCAGGTCAGCGACGCCATCGGAACCAAGTCCCAGCTCGCGGGCAACCTTCTGAACGTCGGTCTCGATGTCGCGGAACACCTGCTCGCTGAAGTCAACAAGGTCGATCTTGTTCACAGCCACGATGACGTGGGCAACGCGCAGCAACTGCAGCACGGACAGGTGCCGGCGGGTCTGCTCAAGAACACCCTTGCGGGCGTCAATGAGTACCACGACGGCATCCGCAGTGGACGCGCCGGTCACCGTGTTCTTGGTGTACTGAACGTGGCCGGGGCAATCCGCCAGGATGAAGCTGCGGCGATCCGTGGCGAAATAGCGGTATGCAACATCGATGGTGATGCCCTGCTCGCGCTCGGCACGCAGGCCATCGGTCAGGAGGGCGAGGTCGATCCCGCCCTTTTCGCCGCCGAAGCCACGGTCCGCTGAGGTGCGGGCAACGGCGTCGAGCGTGTCAGCAAGGATGGCCTTCGAATCGTGAAGGAGGCGGCCCACCAAAGTGGACTTGCCGTCGTCCACCGAGCCGGCAGTAGCGAAGCGGAACAGGGTTGTGGGCAGGGCTGTTTCCAGGCCGGCAGCCAGTGTTTCGATGCTCATTTAGAAGTAGCCGTCCTTCTTGCGGTCTTCCATGGCTGCCTCGGAGATGCGGTCATCTGCTCGGGTGGCGCCACGTTCGGTCAGGGTGGAGGCAGCGACTTCAACTACGACGTCGGCCACGGTGCGGGCATCGGACTCGACGGCACCAGTGCAGGACATGTCGCCCACGGTGCGGTAGCGAACCAGCTTGGTGATGACTTCCTCGTGCGGCAACGGCTCGGAAACCTCGCCTACCGCACGCCACATGCCGTCGCGGGCGAAGACCTCACGCTCGTGGGCGTAGTACAGGCCGGGGAGCTCGATGTTCTCGCGCTCGATGTAGCGCCAGATGTCCAGCTCGGTCCAGTTGCTGATGGGGAACGCACGAACGTGCTGGCCCACGGTGTGGCGGCCGTTGTACAGGTTCCACAGCTCCGGGCGCTGGTTACGCGGGTCCCACTGACCGAACTCGTCGCGGAGGCTCAGGATGCGCTCCTTGGCGCGGGCCTTGTCCTCGTCGCGACGGCCGCCGCCGAACACGGCGTCGAACTTGTTGCGCTGGATGGCGTCAAGCAGCGGAACGGTCTGCAGCGGGTTGCGGGTGCCATCGGCACGCTCGGCCAGTTCACCGCGGTCGATGAACTCCTGCACGGAGCCAACAACGAGCTTCAGGCCAAGGCGCTCAACGGTGCGGTCGCGGAAGTCGATGACCTCCGGGAAGTTGTGGCCTGTGTCCACGTGCAGGACCGGGAAAGGAACCTTGCCCGGCCAGAAAGCCTTGGTGGCCAGGTGCAGCATGACCACGGAATCCTTGCCGCCGGAGAACAGCAGCGCAGGCTTCTCGAACTCGGCGACGACCTCGCGGATGATATGAATCGCTTCGGACTCGAGGGTGTCCAGTGACGAGAGTCGCTCAGCTGAAGGGCCGCCGTGCCCGCTTCGCGATGCCCGCCACGCCGCGGCGGCCCCTTCAGCTTCGCTCTGCAACTGGTTCAACTCGAGGTCCTCGCTGGTTGTCTGGGTGCTCATGTGTGTAGTCCGCATTCTGTCTTGTCGGATCCTGCCCAACGGCCGGCGCGGGGGTCTTCGCCCGGGGCCACCTTGCGGGTGCAGGGCTGGCAGCCGATGGACGGGTAGCCCTGGCTCAGGAGGGGGTTGACGGGAAGGATGTTGTCCTCGGAGTACTCCACCAGCTGATCGAACGTCCAGTCGACCATCGGGTTCACCTTGACCAGGCCGAAGCCCTCGTCCCAAGTGATCACTGGCGTGTTGGTGCGGGTGGGTCCTTCGTCGCGTCGGACACCCGTGAACCACACCTCGTAGCCCGCAAGCGAGCGGCGGAGGGGCTCGACCTTGCGCAGCGCGCAGCACTGGGCGGGGTCGCGGGCGAACAGGTCCTTGCCCAGCAATCGGTCCTGCTGTTCCACGGTGTTCTCGGGGAGGACGTCCACCACGTTGACGCGCAGGTTCGCCGCTACTTCATCGCGGGTCTCGTACGTTTCCTTGAAGTGGTAGCCGGTTTCGAGGAACAAAACGTCGACGCCGGGAAGCTGGTCCGCGACCAAGGCCGGAAGAACGGCGTCGGCCATGGAGCAAGCCACGGTTACTGCGGGCAGCTCGAAGTTCCGGGCCACCCAGGCGATGACATCGCGGGCAGGCGCGTTCCAGCCAAGCTCTGCAGCTCCGGCTTCGGCCAGTGCTTTGAGTTCTTCGTGTGACCGCAAAGCGGGCCGTGCTGCGGTGTTCGGGAGCGTCTGGGGATCTGTCACTGGAGGTCTCCTTCGTCTGCGGAGAGCGCCCACTCTGCGAAGGTCTGGCCTTCGGCGCCAACGGCGACGAATTTGCGGACCACACGCTCCACGTAGTCGGGCAGGTTTTCGACCGTGACCTTGAGGCCGCGGACAGTACGTCCCAAACCGGCTTCCTCACGCTCGTTGTTAGCCAACCCGCCACCGAGGTGGACCTGGAAACCCGGGGTGGGGTCGCCGTCGGGCGTTGGCAGCATCATGCCCTTGAGCCCGATGTCCGCAGTTTGAATGCGGGCGCAGGAGTTGGGGCAGCCGTTGATGTGCAGGGACAGTGCCTGCGGGAGCTGCTTGCTCTCCACGAGGTCGGCCAGGCGGCGTTCCAGCTCAGCGATTGCCGTAGCTGCCGTGACCTTGGTTTCCACGATGGCCAGCTTGCAGAACTCGATGCCCGTGCAGGCGATGGTGCCGCGGCGGAACACGGACGGACGGGCGGAAAGGCCCAGCGTGTCCAATTCAGCGATGAGCGGCTCTACCTGCTCCTTGGCGACGTCCAAGATGACGAGCTTCTGGTGAGGAGTAGTGCGGAGTCGGTAACTGCCGTGCTTCTCCAGGGTGTCCGCCAAGGTGACCAGTGCCTCGCCGGAAGTGCGTCCCACGGTGGGGGTCACGCCGATGAAGAACTTGCCGTCCTTCTGCTCGTGAACACCGATGTGGTCTCCGGGAGCCGTGGGCTTGGGAGCGGCGGGGCCGTCCGGGAGCTTGAAGCCGAGGTATTCGTCTTCCAGGATCTGGCGGAACTTGGCGGGGCCCCAGTCGTTCATCAGGAACTTCAGGCGGGCCTTGGTACGCATGCGGCGGTAACCGTAGTCGCGGAAGATGCTGGTGACGCCGAGCCACACTTCAGCGGCGACGTCGGCCGAGACGAACACGCCAAGGCGTTCTGCCAGGCGCGGATTGGTGGACAATCCGCCGCCAACCCAGAGGTCGTAACCGGCACCGAGTTCGGGGTGGACAACACCCACCAGGGCGAAGTCGTTGATCTCGTGGACCACGTCCTGGGACGGGTGGCCGGTGATCGCGGTCTTGTACTTGCGCGGCAGGTTGGCCAGCTCGGGGTCGCCGATGAAACGCTCGGCGAGCTCGTGGATGAGCGGCGTGGGATCGATGATCTCGTCCTTGGCGATGCCGGCAACCGGCGAACCCAGGATGACACGGGGTACGTCGCCGCAGGCCTCAGTGGTGGACAGGCCGATGGACTCGAGCCGGCGCCAGATTTCCGGCACGTCCTCCACGCGGATCCAGTGCAACTGGATGTTCTGGCGGTCTGTGAGGTCGGCCGATCCGCGGGCGAAGTCCACGGAGATCTGGCCGATAACGCGCAGCTGCTCGGTGGTCAGCGCACCGCCGTCGATGCGGACGCGAAGCATGAAGTACTTGTCTTCGAGCTCGTGCGGCTCAAGTGTTGCGGTCTTGCCGCCATCGATCCCGGGCTTGCGCTGGGTGTAAAGACCCCACCAGCGGAAGCGGCCGTGGAGATCGGTGCCGTCGATCGAGTCGAAGCCCTCTTTGGAGTAGACAGACTCAATCCGCTCACGGACGTTCAGGCCGTTGTCTTCCTGCTTCCAGGTTTCGTTGGCGTTGAGCGGTTCAGTGCCATCAACCTTCCACTGGCCGTGGGGCTTGGCGGCAGGGCGGGTGCGTGCTGGGCGCGAGGGGACTGCGGAGTCCGCGGGCGCACCGGCTACAGCTGTATCTGTCATACGTCGACTTTAGGTGTGGCCAGTTTTGGTCAGCAAAGGTCCGGAAACGCTAAGTCACCTAGGGAAACATTTCGTCACGAACACGCCAGCGGCCTTGTCCCAAGGGTCTGTATATGCAGGTCCTTTTTGGGCTCTGACCGCGCAAATAAAGGTTAGGACGTCCTTGCCAGCACGGCGTCGTAACGCTCCAGTGCTATCTCCGCGAGAACCGGCGACGGCAGCAAGGGAGCCGTAACAATGTCCGCCCCAGCCTTGGCCAGCTGGTCGTGGAAATAACCCGTTGCGAGCAGGTACGAGGCGATGAAAACCCTGCCGTTTGCCCCGTCGTCGGCGAGTTCTGAACGCAAGGAGGCGACGCCGTCGGGCACTGTTGGTTTCGCGCTGGCACCGTAAGCCACCCGCACCTTGTTCGGCAGCAGTTCCGCGAGGAGTCGCGCTTGCTCCTCAGAGTCCACCGAGCCGTCCGGAAGGGACGATCCCGCGGCAGCCAGCAGCACGCCGTCGTTCTCCTTCAGCCCGGCGGCGCGCAAATGAGTGACAAGCAGCTCCGCCAAGCGCGGATCCGGACCCAGCGGCCTCGCGGCCACTACTTCCGGCCGGCTCTTGATCGCCTTGGGCACGTCCACCTTGATGTGGAAGCCGGTACTCAGCAAAAGCGGTACGACGACGGCGGCAGTCCCCTCGGGCAGGCCCTCCACCACGCCGGAGAGCTCAGGCTCCTGCACGTCCACGTACGCCTCAAGGACCTGCAGGCCGGGACGCTGGGCTTCAATTTCGGCGATGACACGGCGGATGGCGGCCTGGCCTTCGGCGTTGCGGGTTCCGTGGGCACAGGCGATCAAAACGGGGCTGTTCATGGGAGCTAGCGTAACGTTGAGCCAGCACCTACTGAGAGTCGCAGGCAGAAAGAACCCGTCCACTTGATTTCCATCGACATTGTCCTTCTGTGGCTTGACCTGGTCGGCGTGTTTTTCTTCGCGGTCTCGGGTTCACTGCTGGCGGCCCGCAAACAATTCGACATCGTGGGTTCGGTGCTCCTTGCATCCATTGTGTCGCTGGGCGGCGGTGCAATTCGCGATGTCGTTATTAACGCCGGCCCCCCTGTTGCTTTCACAAATCCGGTGTATTTGATCCCGCCCTTGTTCGCCGCGCTGCTGGTGTACTTCCTGTTCTCTTCCGTGCAGCGCTTCACATCCCTGTTAACACTGTTCGACGCCGGCGGACTGGCTCTGTTCTGCATCACCGGGACGTTGAAGGCACTCACGTCCGGCATGAATCCCGTGGCTGCGATCCTTCTGGGTGTCACCACGGCAGTGGGCGGCGGTCTGTTGCGCGACATCACCGCCAACGAGATTCCTACCCTTTTTGATGCCCGCGACATCTACGCGCTACCCGCTTTTGTGGGGGCTGGGTTGACCACCCTCCTCTGGCACCTTGGCCTGTTCAGCGGGCTCACCGCATGCTTAGTGGCCGGCATTGTTTTTGCCTTCCGCGTCACAGCCTGGAGGCGCAGCTGGTACGTTCCCCTGGCCGTGCGCGGATGGCAGCGTGCAGGCACCGGCGGGGGCGCAATTTCGGGTGCCCGCGATTAGCTAGGATAAGAGCATGACTGACATGTTCCTCGAGAAGTTCCGCGCGCTGGTCCCAAAGTATCTCGAGGATGAATGGCAGGAAGAAGACGGGCTCACCTCCGAGGAACTGGACGAGGCCCTCACCGACCACTCCTTCACCATCCCGCTGGTTCTGCGCGAGTTCTACCTCGCCCTAGGTGGCTGCGAAGACCTCATGGAGGCGTACCACTACTTCTGGGATCCCGAAGAACTCGAGGTGGACGACGAAGGCTTCCTCATGTTCCTGGAGGATGAAGAGGAACAATTCACCTGGGGCTTCCGCATTGCCGATGTCAGCATCCCGGACCCCATCGTCTGGCGCCGCAACAACGCCCGCGGCCAGTGGAAGAGCGAAGAAGGCACGTTCTCCGAGTTCGTCTTCGACATGTTCGAGTGGGCGTTCAACGACGAAGACTAAGTTTTGACTGGCAGCCCCTGCGCCCCCGATTTGGGTGGCGTGGGGGCTGTTTTGTTTGGCGGCCTGTGCGGCCACCACCCACTTTGAATTTGGAACTACCCTGACACGCCGCTTCGGGGGTGTGTCGCCGGAAAATTGGGGGTCAAAGTAGGTGGTTGCGGGACAAACTCACGACGGCGGAACCCACGCAGGCGCGTACCTCGCCGGCGCGAAGCGGCCAACTTCCCTGTTGAACAGGACTGCCATGACTTCGGCGACCATCCTCTCCGGGTGATGAACGACGTCCGCGTAGTAGTAATGGAGGCTCAATAGCCCTCTGCCCATGCCTGCGTTGTTCCTATACTGATCCTTCTTGACCTGTTTTCCCTCAAGGTGCGTGCCGCCGTCGAGTTCAACGATCAGGCATTCGTTTACTAAGCAGTCCACCTCCCCTACGCCCGGGATATCCACGTGCATCTGGACCCTAAGACCTGCCCGGGTGAAGTGGGTGTGCGCGAGTACTTCCAGGAGTGAGTCGGCCCGAGGCAGAACCAAGTCCAGGGTTTCCCGAACCTTGCCGTTCCTGTTGCCAGGCAGCTTTGATTCCAGGAAATCCTTGGAAAGGAGCGCCAAACTGACCGCGCTCTGCACCATGACCAGCGCCTCGAGTTCAGGCAAACATCGGAGGGCGTGGATCAGGACATCGGCCACGCCCGCTATAGGCAGATACGAGTGGACTGGGTGCAGGCAGGCTCCATGGTGGACTACACCCCGCCTCGCTTGTCCCGTGCTGCAGCTGAGATGGAGAGCGCCTGCGCCCCCTAGTGTCCAGAGACCATAGAAGCGCGCTGCCGAGATGCAGGTAATTAAGCCGTCGGCTCGAAAGGCGGCAACGACGTCGGGGTCTGATGCCCGGGACACGTAGACGCCGCGATGAAGGCGATTGACTACTCCGTCCCTCACTGCCTTTGTGAGCATGCGGCGACTAAAACCCGCAGTCATCAGGGTGGACGTGGTTGCTACTCCACGCCGGCTTCGGAGGAAATTGTCGATGTCCATACAGCCATGCTGAGTTCTTCGTGGCCTCTGCGATGGGCGCGAAGTCCCCTATGTGGATAACTGCCGCGTACCTCCCCCACCTGGTTTGGGGGCCCTGAGGTTGTGACACACCCCGAATCCGGCGAGTCCCTCCCTTCCAAAAATCCGAAGTTGGTGGTGGCGGATCGGCGCTTGGTTGTAAATCGCTCTGCGGGACCGCGAAAACCATTGACGGAAAGAGTTGCATATGTGACAGGATTGTCATAAGCTTTTTACGGATCCACTAAATGCCTCCGGTGGGTCTGATGCGAACGGAGATTGTGGTCCCGGTTCGGTGCAGCGTATGACTCGTAACGTTGCAGCGAGCCGGGGCCATTCCGTTTTTCCGGGGGACTAAAAGTTTGGGCGCGTACGGCCACCACCCACTTTGGTTCACCGATGGCACAACACACCGCAACCACCGGCGTGTCACAACGCCCGCAGCCTCAAAGTGGGTGGTGAGGGTACACCAAGGCCCCGGCCCAAAATGTGGGGAACAACAAGCAGGCGCCCGGCCCACGAAGGTCCGGACGCCTGCAAAAAGGAGGAGGCTAGCTGCTCCGGTCCACCACCGCGTGCGCGAAGTTCGTCAGCGACGTCTTCACAACGCCCTCCGGCAGCGGGGCCAAGGCAGCAACGGCCTCAGCGGACCACTGGCGGGCGATCTTCCAGGATTCGGTGGTCACCGGGTGCTCGCGCAATCCAGCTACGGCATCGGCAAGGGCGGCATCAGACGTCAAGTCCCCGTCCACAAGTTTCAAGAGCGCAGCCGCTGACGAATCACCTGCAGCAGCATCGCGGCGCAGCAACAGCACGGGCAGCGTCGGAACACCTTCGCGGAGGTCGGTGCCCGGGGATTTACCGGACTTGACCTTCACGCCTGTGACATCGATGACGTCGTCGGCAAGTTGGAAGGCCACGCCAACCTTCTCGCCGTACTCAACCAGGAGGTCCTCGTACGCGGGATCGGCACCGGCAAAGATCGCGCCAAGTTGGCCGGAGGCTGCAACCAGGGATCCAGTTTTGTCGGCGATGACGGACAGGTAGTGCTCCACGGCGTCTTCGTCCTCGCGCGGGCCGACTGTTTCGTGGAGCTGGCCGAGGCAGAGGCGTTCGAAGGTGCGGGCCTGAATGCCGAGAGCACGGGAGCCGAGCTCGGAGACGAGGATGGAGGCGCGGGCAAAGATGAGGTCGCCGGTGAGGATGGCCACGGAGTTGCCCCATACTTCGTGGGCGGTCGGAGCGCCGCGGCGGAACGGTGCAGAGTCCATGACGTCGTCATGGTACAGGGTTGCGAGGTGCGTCAGTTCAACCACAACTGCGGCCTGGACAACTTCAGGACGGGAAGCATCTCCAAGGTGCGCGCACAGCAGTGTGAGCAGCGGACGGATGCGCTTGCCGCCGGCTTCCACCAGGTGGCGCGACGTCGCGTCAGCCAGGGGGTCCGAGTTGGAGATGGCTTCGCGAAGCTTCTTTTCAACGCGGGCGAGGTTGGTGGTGATGGCCGGGCCGAGTTCGGCGTCGCCGGCGATGGCGGCAAAACCGGCGGGCAGCTGGAGGCCCGTTGCGATCGCGGTGGTGTTGGGGGCAGGCTCAACAGAGTCCGGCAGGCCGTGCCCGGCATGCGTCCAGCTGTGTTCGGCAGAGTTCGTCACGGCTTAACCCTAACTAGTTGTTGCGGAAACCGCGGTGTCGGAGTCTGCCGCCTTAAAAGGGCGGACAGAGGAAGTGTTGGACGTGGCCGGGACGAGCATCTCAAGGACGCGGATTACGCGGTCTTCGAAGCCCTTCGGGGACGGATCCGTGAGGTTGGCGAGCATACGCACCACAAAGCGCATCAACATCGGAATCGGCATACCCGTTCGCAGGGCAAGCTTCATCACGGCGGGCTTTCCGATCAAGGACGCAAACATTCGACCCAATGTGAAGTGCGATCCCCACTGGTCCCGCACATAGTCCGCGTACCGCGAAAGGTGGGCGTCGGCGTCGTCGGCGGTCCATCCGGCGGAGGCCGAACGTGAAGCAGAGTCAATCAGGAACTCAGCCGCGAACCGGGCCGACTCCATGGCGTAGGAGATGCCCTCGCCGTTGAACGGTGACACCATGCCACCGGCGTCGCCCAGCAGGAGCAGCCCGGGCGAGTAGTGAGGTGTGCGGTTGAAGCCCATCGGCAGCGCGGCGCCGCGGATCTCCCCCACCTGGTTTTCCGGCGTAAAGCCCCAGTCGGCGGGCATTCCACCGGTCCATTCGCGCAGGACCTGTTTGTAGTCCAGCTTGCCGAATTCCTTGGAAGAGTTCAGAATGCCGAGGCCCACGTTGGACGTTCCGTCGCCGACGCCAAACACCCAGCCGTAGCCGGGCAGCGGTTTGCCCGACTTGCCAGGGAGCTCCAGCCAGCCTTCCATCCAGTCGTCTTCGTGCCTGGGAGATGTGAAGTAGGTGCGAACGGCGACACCCAGCGGGCGGTCGTTACGCTTGTGCATACCCAGCGACACGGCGGTTCGCGTGGAGTTACCGTCCGCGGCGAGTACGACGTCGGCATGGAAGTCGCGCGTTTCGCCCGTCTTGCGTCCGGACTCGTCAAGGATGGAGGCCCGTGCGCCGATGACGCGACCGTCGTCGGACTGCAAGGCTGAAGTGACGCTGTGGCGTTCAAGCACGGCGGCGCCCGCGGCCTCCGCATGCCGAGCCAACGACTCGTCGAAGCCCAGACGGGTCCGAATCAGTCCGTACGTGGGAAAGTCTGAAACCTCGGGCCAAGGCAGCTCAATGGTACGGCCGCCCGCAATGAGTCGAAGTCCCTTGTTGCGGCGCCAGCCCTCGGACTCAGCATGAGGCAGTCCGAGCTTCTGGATCTCACGGACCGCGCGCGGGGTCAGACCGTCGCCGCAAACTTTTTCGCGGGGAAAGGAAGTCTTTTCCAGCACCGTGACATCAATGCTGGCCTGGGCGAGGTAATACGCGGCGGTGGACCCAGCAGGCCCCGCGCCAACAATCAGTACTTTCACGTCGTCCTAAATGAGCGGCACGTCAGCTGGGCTGGCTGCCGGACCGGCGCGGTTTGATCTGGCGGCGGAGCTTGGCCACGGGAACGCTTTCGCGGTGCTCGGCCGGCTTCTGCGCGCGGTGTACCGCGACGATGCCGCCGCTGAGGTTGCGGTAGGTGATGTCCGTCCAGCCTGCTTCGCTGAGCCACTGGGCCAGGTGGTCCTGGTCTGGCCAGGCGCGGATGGATTCGGCGAGGTACACGTATGCATCCGGGTTGGAGGAAACCTTGGTGGCGATGGCCGGGAGGGCGCGCATCAGGTATTCGGTGTAGAGGTTGCGCCACAGCGGCACCACGGGGTGGGAGAACTCGGCGATGACCAGACGGCCGCCGGGCTTGGTGACGCGCAGCATTTCCTCGAGGGCTTTGCGCGGTTCGACAACGTTTCGCAGGCCGAAGGAAATGGTGGAAGCGTCAAAGCTGTTGTCCGCGAACGGCAGGTTGGTGGCATCTCCGGCGATGAAGTCGATGTCCGGGCGGCGCCGTTTGCCCACTTTGAGCATGCCCAGGGAGAAGTCGCAGGCCACAACATTCACGCCCGCATCCGCGTACGGCTCGCTGGAGGTGCCCGTTCCAGCGGCGAGGTCCAGGACCTTCTGGCCCACCTTCACATCCATGGCATCAACAACGATGCGGCGCCACCGACGCGTCTGCCCCATGGAGAGGACGTCATTCACGACGTCGTATTTAGGGGCGACATCGTCAAACATCGTCGCAACTTCGTCCGGACGCTTTTCCAAGGATGCTCGGTTCACCCTGCAATTGTCTCAGACATTCAGCCGACTTTGCTGCGCTGTAGAACTCGGCTCAGGTTCTGGCGGCACGCGGGAGTACTGTTGTTCCATCATGACGAGCACGCTCCGTACCTTGACAGTCCCCCTCGATGTCGAATCATCCTCCGGGGGGCTGCCGTCGTTTCTGGTCCGGGACGACGTCCTCTGCTGGTCACGCCGCGAGGCCGGCCTGGTGGGGTACGGCGAGCTGACACGGTTCAACGCCTCGGGCCCTGAGCGCTTCCTTGAGGCTGATATCTGGTGGCGGCACCTCATTCTTGAGGCCGAAATCACTGATCACGTGGAGATTCCAGGCACTGGCCCGGTTGCGTTCGGCTCGTTCGCTTTTTCCAAGATGTCCCCGCACGTTTCCCGGCTGATCGTCCCGGAGATGGTGATTGGCATGCGCGATGGCCGCGCCTGGGCCACGCAACTAACGTTCGACGACGCCGAACTCACCGAGGCAGGCGTCCTCGCCGCCCTGGACCGCTGGCTCAATGAGCTCGAGCCAAACGGCGACGGGTCAGCGGCAGGAGCGTCCGACGTCGGGCTGTCACCTGACGCTTTTTCGCCCAACGGTGCGGCGGGTCACCTCAGCCGGGGGTCGTTGAGCGAAACGGATTGGATGCAGGCCGTCTCCAACGGCGTGGCGGAAATCCGCACCGGCAAGCTGGAGAAACTCGTCCTGGCGCGCGACGTCGTAGCCAACCTTCCTGCCGGCGTGAACGCTGCGGAGGTGCTTCGCCAGCTGGCGGCACGGTACCGGGAGTGCTGGACGTATGGTGTGGACGGCCTGGTGGGTGCGACGCCGGAAATGCTGATTCAGGTGGAGGGTCGCACGGCCCAGGCCCGCGTGTTGGCCGGTACGTTGGATCGCCGCGATGCCGAAGGTGTGGACGGATCCCCTATGGCCTATGCCGAGCGGGTTCTGGCCGGATCTGAAAAGCAGCGCCACGAGCACGAGATCGCGATTGATTCGCTGACCCGCCAGCTGGCGCCGTTTTCCGAGGCGATGAACTCCCACAGCGAGCCCTTCATTCTGGAACTGCCCAACGTGTGGCATCTGGCCTCGGACGTCAAAGCTGAGCTTGCTGATATCGAAGGTCATGTGCCCACGTGCTTGGCCCTGATCAACGCGCTGCATCCAACTGCAGCAGTGTGCGGAACACCTACCTTGGTGGCGGGTGCGCTGATCCGAAAATTGGAGCACCTGGACCGGGGCCCCTACGCCGGGCCGGTGGGTTGGCTTGACGCTGCAGGCAATGGCGAATGGGGCATCGCTTTGCGCGGCGCGGTCATCGAGGACGCCAACACAGTCCGCCTTTACGCGGGTTGCGGGATCGTCGAAGGTTCGCAGCCGGAGGCTGAGCTTGCCGAGACGTGGGCTAAATTCCGGCCAATGCTTGAGGCGCTGGGCATCCAGCGCTGAATCTGGGATCTCAGACTCGGACTCGCGGGCGGCACTTGCATATTCGCTAAACTAGTTATCCAATAGTGAAACTTAGTTTCCTGTGATGCACATCTCAGGTTCGGCGCTACACTAAAACCGACTTAGTTCAGCATCCACTGCAACAAAAGGTAAAAAACATGCAGATCTCCCGTTCGGTTCTGTCCGGCACCAAGATGGCCGCCGTGCTCGCAGCAGGCGTCCTGGCCCTGACCGCCTGCGGTGGCGGCTCCTCCACCCCGGCAGCCTCGAGTGAATCGGGCCCCAAGCTCATCAACGCCGGCAAGCTCACAGTGTGCTCGGATGTCCCGTACGAGCCCTTCGAGTTCCAGAAGGACGGCAAGATCGTCGGCTTCGACATGGACATCGCCAATGAACTGGCCAAGGACCTCAAGGCCGAACTCAACGTGGTGGACAGCTCCTTCGAAGCCATCGAGACCGGCACCGCACTGACTGGTTGCGACGTGTCCATCTCCTCGATCTCCATCACGGACACCCGCAAGAACGTCATGGACTTCTCCAACCCGTACCTTGCCGACGACCTCACCCTCGTGGCCACCTCGTCTTCCGGCATCAGCAACCTCGATGGCGCCAAGGGCAAGAAGGTGGGCGTCCAGCAGGCCACCACCGGCGCCCAGTACGCCAAGGACAAGGGGATCGACGCGCAGCAGTTCGAAGACTCCGGGCTCCTGGTTCAGGCCCTCAAGGCGGGCACCATTGACGCGGCGGTAGGCAACCAGTCCGTCCTCGGCTATGCCATCAAGGACGACTCCAAGCTCAAGCGCGTCGAAGACTACGCAACGGGCGAAAAGCTCGGCATCTCCATCAAGAAGGGCAACACCGCCATGGCGGACGCCGTCAATGCCACGCTTAAGCGCCTCACTGATGACGGCTCCATGAAGAAGTTCGAGACGACCTGGTTCGGCGAAGCCACCAAGAAGTAGTCCGAGCCCCGGCTCCCAAGAATCACGCAGGCGGGCCCCGCAACGATCTGTTTAGGCAGTCCGTTCGGGGCCCCACCTGCGCAACACGAATGTGAGAACACCATGGCAATGACTGCACGTCAACGAGCCAAAGTCAGTCTGTACGTCCAGGCCGGGATCTTCGTTGTGGCCGTGGCCGCAGTGATCCTCGCCGTGGATTGGAAGACCGTTGGAAACAGCGTCTTCAACTTCGCCAAAATTGGCCCGATGTTCCCCGACATCTTCCTCATCGGCCTCAAGAACACCCTCATCTACACGGCGCTTGCCTTCGTTGTGGGCCTCTCCGGTGGTCTGCTGCTCGCCCTGATGAAGCTCTCCTCTTTCCCGCTGTACCGATGGCTCGCCACCGGATACATCGAGTTCTTCCGCGGCGTCCCCGCCCTGCTGGTGTTCATCGCCTTTGGCTACGGCGTGCCCCTGGCCTTCGGTGTTCAGTGGGACGTCAACATTGTGGTGATGGTCTCCCTCGGTATGGTGGCCTCCGCATACATCGCCGAAACCCTGCGCGCCGGCCTCCAAGCCGTTCCCAAGGGACAGATGGAAGCCGCCCGCTCACTTGGCATGCCCCACTGGCGCGCGATGGTCTCCATCGTCATTCCGCAGGCGTTCAAAATCGTCCTGCCGCCGTTGACCAACGAGGTCATCCTGCTCACCAAGGACTCCTCGCTGATCTACGTCCTGGGCCTCACCGCGTCCCAGTATGAGCTGACCAAGTTTGGCCGGGACGGCATCTCCAGCCTCGGAGCCGGGCTGACCCCGTTGCTCGTGGCCGGCGCCTTCTACCTGGTCATCACCATCCCCTTGAGCCTCCTGGCACGGAAGTTCGAAAGCCGCTCCGCGCGGGCGAATCGATAGGCAGGACAGTCATGAATAACTCCAATGCGAGCACAGCCTCCGTTCGCGCCGCCGGCGTGAATATCAAGGACCTCCGGAAATCCTACGGAAGCAATGAGGTCCTCAAGGGCATCTCGCTGAACGTGGAACCAGGCCAGGTCGTCTGCCTGATCGGCCCTTCCGGTTCCGGAAAGTCCACCCTCCTGCGCTGCGTGAACCTGCTTGAGCACCCGAATGCGGGCACCATCAACGTGGGCAAGTTCGAGGCAACCGATCCCGATGTGGACCTCAACCGCATGCGTCAAAGTGTTGGCATGGTGTTCCAGCACTTCAACCTGTTCCCCCACCTGAGCGTGCTGGATAACTGCACCATCTCCCAGATGAAGGTTCTCAAGCGGTCCAAGTCCGAGGCCGGCGAGGTAGCCCGTCGCAACCTGGAGCGCGTCGGCCTTGGACACCTGGCTGACCGTTTCCCGGACCAGCTCTCCGGCGGCCAGCAGCAGCGCGTGGCCATTGCACGCGCGCTGTCCATGGATCCGCAGCTGATGCTGTTCGACGAGCCAACGTCTGCCCTTGACCCGGAGACGGTTGGTGATGTCCTTGCCGTTATGCGCAAGCTGGCCCAGGAAGGCATGACCATGCTGGTGGTTACCCACGAGATGGGCTTCGCCCGCGAAGTGGCTGACCGCGTGGTCTTCATGGATGCAGGCGTCGTCGTGGAAGAGGGCCCAGCAGAACACGTCATCAGCGCCCCCACCCAGGCGCGAACCAAGGAATTCCTGCGTCGCGTCCTGGACCCGACGCACATCGACGTCGTGGAGGACTAGGTCCTTTCGGCTCGCTGATTCTTGCGGTTTGCTGGGGCCCGCTGGCGCCGCGCATCTTCTTCCGCGCCACAAATACGGGAGGGCGACACCTATATATAGGTGGCGCCCTCCCGTATTTGTGGCAGCTATGAATTTGCGTGTCCTGCAGAAGCACGACGGCGGCGGGGAACCCCGGCTGTCACAAGCTCACGTTCCAGCTTGCCAACTGTCAGGTCACTCCACACCAACCGGAACACACTTCTCCCTGTGGCACGTATCGCATCTTCGCGGCTCTTCTCGTCGATCACAACCTGAGAGGGTGTCCGGCCATTCAGGAATTCCGGTTTCAGATACTTTTCGCGGCCGTCGAATTCCCCCACCACCCTGGCGTCCTTCCAGTAATAGTCCGTATAGACGACTCCTACTTTCGTTCGAACTTCATACTGCAACTCGGGAGCAGCGAAACCGGCGAGATGCATGAGCCCCCGACAGTAGGACTCCCCCGGCGAACCTGAATTTGTAGCAGCAAATTGAACAACCGCTGCCACGCGCTTTGCGGCGGCCTTCGAATACCGGGCATCAATATCATTCAGCAGCTCATCCCTCGTTACGGGTTTGCGATGACGTCCCTGGGATAAGAGGAAATCCATGGGAACAACAGCCTCGGCAAATGGCACGGAGGCTGCGATGTCCAGTGCCGTCCTGACCCGGCCCGTCACCAGGAAACCGTTCGTTTCCTCGGCTTCCTGGAGACCATCGCTGACATAGTGCCGTCGGACGCCTGCTCTGGACCTTCCCCCGCCGGCGTAGGAGCTGAGTGCGTGAACGGGTTGTCGTCCGACGATCGTCGGAATGCCATGAATGGTGGCCGCGGAGTGGTGCGAGAACACCGTGGCGGACGTAAATGTCTCAGCAGCAGCCGCAACACTCAGGGCATAACGCTCCCATCTCTCCAGGGCTGCCCAGCTTTTCGCATCGACATAGACTCCGTGGCGGACTCTCACGAGATTCCCACTCTTCGCTGCCATCGACAGTTTGCGGGAGTCCCCGCCAATGAGGGATAAGTCCTTGGCAAGAATGAGTTTGGGTAGGGTCCGCATGGAGCAAGTCTTTAGACTCGCCGGGTCAAAGAGGAGGGCTTGGTGGCCGTATGTGGAAATCTCAGCGCACCCTTCCGGATGTATGCGGCCACCCTCACGGGATCCGCCCCCCGTGAGGACTCCGGTACGACACTCGAACTGCCTGCTGACACATATGCCCGCTAGTGACACCCATATCCAAGTGTCACCTGTCCCTATTAGCAGCGGGGAGACATGTATGTGGCATGGGCGAATTTGGCTGGCGGCGGGAAACGCCCGTTAGCCTGCCGTCAACACCTTGCCCACGGCACCGGAAACTGCTTCCTTGATGCGGGCATGAAGTCCCCGCAGGCCTGCCCGGTCCACGCGCACCTCCACAATGGTGCGTCCCTTCAGCGGCGACTTGAGCGCCTCCGCGAGTTCCGCCGTCGTGCTGACCGCCTGATGTCCGACGCCGTAGGCCGCCGCGAGTGCCGCGATGTTCACTGAGTGGGGGGTGCTGAACAGGCGTTCGACGGCGGTGCCGTAGGCCCCTGAGTCCTCCACGGCGCCGTGCTCGAGGAGGCTGAAGATGGCGCCGCCGGAGTCGTTAAGGACCACGATCCGGAGATCGGGGACGGGCTCGCCGTGGCCTAGGAGCAGTCCGCCGGCGTCGTGCAGGAAGGTGACGTCGCCCAGAAGAAGCGTGGTTTCACGTCCGCTGCCGAGAGCAATTCCGGTGGCCGTAGCGATAGTGCCGTCGATGCCGGCGAGGCCGCGATTGGCGTAGACGGTGGCGATGGGGTCGGGGTGGGGTTGGCCGGCGAGGTCGACATCCCGGATGCCGTTGGAGGATCCGAGGACCAATTTGCCGCGCGAGTGCTCCCAGACGGTGGCTCCGACGGAAGGACCGTTGGCAGCCGACTCCCCTGCCAATATTCCATCCAAGGCATGTTGGGCGGCAGCACCGGCCAGAAGCCAGGAATCCAGCCACTCGGCAGAGCCCCTGCCTGCAAACGCGGCCAGCTCGGGAAGGGTTTCGATGGGTGTCTCGCGGCGTCGGCCGGCCTCGTACCAGGCCACAGGGACCGGCTGGTAAATCGCGGATTCGATAGCGGGGCGGGCCAAGAGTGCGGCCACTGGCCTGGAAAGGGTGGCCCGACCGAAAAGGACCACGCGCTCGATCGGTGTAGCCGAGTCCGGGCCAAAGTGTTCCAACAACACCCGGTACGGGCCCACGGCATTGGGGCCGAATCGCGCGTTGGATGAAGGTTCCGCGAGCAAGGGAAGGCCGTGCGCGCGTGCGAAGGCCTCGGCTACGGGACCGGCGTCATGGCCTGCGAGAACCACGGTGCGTCGCTCGGCGAGCTCGTTCGAAGCCGCCGGGAGATCCAGCGCCTGGGGACCGGCGTTGTAATGGAAAACGCTGTGACCAGCGGCGGTGGGAAGGGCATCGCCAGCGCCTGGAATCAGGGGGTCGCGGAACGCGAGATTCACTTGCACCGGGCCTGGCGGCGTGTCCTCCAGGGCGCCCGTGGCGGCATACAGCGCGGTGGCAACTGCCCGTTGAGGGCTGTCCCCCGCGGGGACGTCGACGGCGAAGCGAACGTGATCGCCAAACAAGTCCAATTGAGTTGTGGTCTGGTTCGCCCCGGTACCGTGAAGCTCCTCCGGCCTGTCCGCGGAGACCACCACCAGCGGCACGGCTGAGTGGTTGGCCTCCATCACGGCGGGCAGAAGATTCCCGACGGCGGTACCCGAGGTTGTCAGGACGGCGGCGGGCGCCTCGGTTGCGAGGGCGAGCCCGAGGGCGGTGAATCCGGCATCCCGTTCGTCGATCCGAACATGAAGGAGAACCTTGCCCGCCGCCTCTGCCTCAGCGAGGGCGTAGGCCATGGGCGCAGAACGTGAACCCGGCGCCACCACCACATGCCGCACACCGCCGTCGAGCAATGCCGTAACGGCGATTCTGGCGGCGGCGATGGATGTCAGAGAGTCCTGGGAAGTCACCGTTCCAGTCTATTGGCGTCCACCGGACCCCAAACGCTCTCTCACATCCAACCGCCTCCCACTGGATCCTCTCTCTCGCACATCCAACAGGCTTCCCCACGATGCTCTTCCACATCCAACCGGCTTCCCCACGATGCTCTTCCACATCCAACCGGCTTCCCCGGTACGTTCTCTCACATCGTGCTGGCTTCCCCACGATGCTCTTCCACATCCAACCGGCTTCCCCGGTACGTTCTCTCACATCCACAGGCCAGGAAAGGACCGACCCGAGCCGTCGGTAAGTGAGAGAAGATCCGCCGAAAACCCGGTGGAAGTGAGAGAAGATCCGAGGGACAGAAGCGCCCCCCACCCGTCAACCCGGGCGAGGGAGCGATTCTGCCGACTACGCTACTTGCGGAATACCTGGACGATCGACGGCCGCGGCGCCCGCACCGCACCGGCGGCAGGCGTGGCTCCAGCGTCCACGTAATCCGGGAAGAGCGAGTGCTGGTCCGCGAACGTTCCTTCCTCGCCCGGGTGCTGGACCGCGACGAAAACAGTGCGCTCCTCGTCGTGGATGATCGGACCGCAGGTTTCGGCGTCGCGGGGGACAGCGAGGAACTGCTCAACCTTTCCACGCTCGGGGCCTTCGAGGGTGACCTTGAACAGCCCATCGGCGTAGCCGATGGTGGACGGCGCGCCATCCGTGGAGATCCAGAGGTTGCCCACGGAGTCGAAGGCCACGTTGTCGGGGCAGGAGATCGGGGAAACCTTCTCCGCCGGGAATCCTGAGAAGTACGTGGACGTGTTCTTGGCGGGGTCGCCGGCCACCAGCAGCAGCGTCCAGTTGAACTTGGTGCCCGTCTGATCCGGGCCTTCAGTGATTTCCACGATGTGGCCGTCACGGTTCAACGTGCGGGGGTTGACCTCGGTGGCGCCTTCCTTGCCCACCTTGCCGCGGTCCGAGTTGTTGGTGCAGGCCACATAAACCTTGCCGGTGAGCAGGTTGGGCTGGACGTCTTCGCAGCGGTCCATCTTGGTGGGGCCAACCTTGTCAGCGGCCAGACGTGTGTAGACCAGGACTTCAGCAACAGACATGCCGGGAACCGCCGAGACGCCACCCACCACCAGCGGCAACCACTCGCCGGTGCCGTCAAATGCACCGTCGGTGGGAACCTTGCCCGTGCCGTCAATTTCTGCAGCCGGGGAGTCCCCTGTGAAGCGGGCAACGTAGAGGTCGCCTTCGGAGAGCAGGCTCATGTTGTTCTTCCGCGCCTCAGCCGAGTCGCCGGGCTGGTACTTGCCTTTGGACACGAACTTGTAGAGGTAGTCGAAGCGCTCGTCATCACCCATGTACGCCACAACCTGGCCCGACGGAGCGACAATCACGTTGGCGCCCTCATGCTTGAAGCGGCCCATGGCGGAGTGCTTCTTCGGAGTCGAGGTGGGGTCGAACGGGTCAACTTCAACGATCCAGCCGAAGCGGTTGGTCTCGTTGGCGTAGCCGGCATTGCTTGTGTCGAAGCGCGGCTCGTCGACTTCCCACTGACGTGTGGTCGGCTTCGCAGATATGCCGTAGCGCTTGTCGGAATCGCTGGTGCCGGAGGCGGCAAAGTAACCGTTGAAGTTCTCTTCGCCGGAAAGGATGGTTCCCCATGGAGTGGTTCCGCCGGAGCAGTTACCCAAGGTTCCCTTGATCCAGCGGCCCTCCGGGTCATCAATTGTCTTGACCAGGTTGGTTCCTGCAGCAGCGCCGGTCAGCTCGTAGACGGTGTCCGTGAGGAAGCGACGATTCAGGGGTGCGCCCTGAACGTAGTTCCACGGCTTGTTCTTGTTCTTGCGCTCCAACTCCACCACCGTCAGGCCGTGACCGGCCCGACCAATTGCACGGGCTTCGGCGGCGTCAAAACCTGCCGGCAGCATGATGTTCTCGTTGGTATATTCGTGGTTCGTGAACAGGACGGCTCGGCGGTCCTTGGACCCGGGAACGGGGATGATGTCCGTGTAATCGTTGTTGTAGCCGAATTGGCGTGCCTGGGCTGCAGCAGTCTGCGTCTTGAGGTCGAAGGCTGGGGAATCGGCGAACAGGGGGTCGCCCCAGCGGATGATCGGCTTCCAGTCGAACCCCTCTGGAACTGTGAAAGCGTCAACAGCGGCGTCAACCGGCTTGATTGCCGTGAACTGGAGCTTGGACTTCGCGAAGCCCTTCTTTGCTGCGTCCGACAATCCGTTGCCGGCATCGGCGACTGCAGGTTCGGCCCCAGTCACTGCACTACCAAGTACGACGGCGAGAGCACCGGCGGCGCCAAGCCCCAGGGCTGCGCGGCGGGTCATCGCCGTTGAAGCAATGTCGCGGAAGTAGCCGTTGGAGCTCGTGTTGCAAACATCGCCGGCACAGGCGTTGTCGCACTTGAGCGCACACGTGACGGCACTGCGCTTGCCTTTGGTGTGGCCGAACATGGGCAGCAGTGGGAACGTGCGTCCGGTGGTATCAGACATGAGGGGACCTTCCAGAGAATGTACGAGGTTCCCGATGAGCCTTTCAGCGCAATCCGAATCCGAGAGGACTCTCTGGTTAAGTTTCGGTGAACAGGTCTTCTTGCGAGGAAGCGAGCGCCGAATGTACGCGTCGCAGCCTCTCCAACCACCAGTCGCGACGTTCCCCCGGTGCCGCATAGTGCTCCAGCAGCCCGGGATCGGCTACGGCCTCACGAAGGTGGATGGCGCCGTCGTCGGCTACCAAGGGGTCCAGGGTGATGTCCGAGGCGAAGAGCGAAACGGTGCCAAGCCCGCAGGCGTATGGTAGGGAAGGAAGCGCGGCCGCTAGCGCCAGACCGGCACGGATACCAATGGAGGTATCGAGGGCGGAGCTGACGACGGCGGGAAGGCCGGCCTGGGCGACAATGTCCAAGGCACGTGCCACTCCCCCGAGCGGGGCGACCTTGACGACGATCAGATCCGCAGCCCCTGCCCTTGCCACGCGAAGGGGGTCCGCCTCTTTCCGGACGCTTTCATCGGCGGCTATCAGGACGGGCGTTCCCGCGGCGGCAAGGCGACGGCGCACCTCAGCCAGGCCCTCAATGTCCGGCACCGGTTGCTCTGCATATTCAAGTCCGACAACTGACAGTTTGCCCAATGCTTCTACAGCCTGGTCAACATGCCAGCCCCCGTTCGCATCGACACGGATGGCGGCGTCGGGGAGGGCGTCGCGCACGGCGGCGACCCTTGCGACGTCGTCGGCAAGAGACTGGCCACGCTCAGCAACTTTGATCTTGACGGCATCAACGCGGCCGAACCGCGCAAGTACTTCCGGCACGCGCTCCGCAGGGACTGCGGGAACGGTGGCGTTCACGGGAATGCTGGCCCGAAGAGCTGGAGGGAAACCAGTCCAGCCCGCTTCCAAGGCAGCAGCGAGCCAGCGCGAGGATTCGTCGTCGTCGTATTCCGGAAAGGGGCAGAATTCGCCCCAACCCAGCGGCCCTTTCAAGAGGAGTGTTTCCCGCTCCATGATGCCGCGGAACTTCACGCGCATGGGCAGTGAAACGACGTGGGCGTTGTCCAGGAGTTCTTCGAGCGAGGGCAAATCAGGAAGGCGAGCAGGCATATTGCCACTGTACCGGCGGCTCCCTACGCCTAACTCAGACGAATGAGGTTATGTGGACAACTGGACCAGGGAGCTCTTGGCGGCTGCGGACTCTTCCACGGCAGCGAGGATGTGCTGAACGTTGAGGCCTTCTTCGAACGACGGCGAGGGCTGCTTTCCGTCCCGAATCGCAAGGAGGAAGTCCCGGATTTGGTGCGTGAAAGTGTGCTCCCAGCCGATGATGTGGCCTTGGGGCCACCAGGCTCTGAGGTATGGGTGTTCGGGTTCATTGACAAGGATCCGTCGGAAGCCTTGCTCTCTGATAGGTGCGGTCGCGTCCAGGAAACCGAGCTCGTTCAGGTTCTCGAGATCAAAAGTCAACGACCCGAGTGAGCCATACACTTCGATGAGGAGGCTGTTCTTTCTGCCCCTGGCCACACGGGAAGCCTCGACTGAAGCGCCAACGTTTCCTGTGAGGCCAAGGGTTGCCCAGGCAGCGTCGTCCACCGTCACCTCTTCCAAGCCTTCGGGACCGGGACGCTCGGCAACGAAAGTCCTCAGTGTGCCGGTGACCTCCGTGACGGTTTGGCCGGTGAGGAACAGTACCTGGTCAATAGCGTGGGAGGCGATGTCCCCCAAAGCGCCGGAGCCAGCCATTTCCTTCCGCAAACGCCAGGTCATGGGTGATTTAGCGTCGGCAAGCCAATCCTGGAGGTATGCGGCGCGAACGTGACGGACTGTGCCCAATCGTCCCTCGGCGATCAGTTCGCGGGCCAACGCCAGGGCAGGAACCCGGCGGTAGTTGAACCCGATCATGGACTGCACGCCCTTTAACCGCGCAGCAGCGGCGGCTGCGGTCATGGTTTCGGCCTCAGCCAAGGTATTGGCCAGGGGTTTCTCCACCAGGACATGCTTGCCGGCCTCCAGTGCGGCGATGGCGATTTCAGCGTGCATCCAGCCAGGGGCGCAGATATCGACGATGTGGATGTCGTCCCGCTCAATGACGGACCGCCAGTCGGTAGCGGACTCGGTCCAGCCGTACTTGACGGCGGCCTCGGCTACCAGGGAGGCGTCCCGGCCGACCAGGACCTTCTGTTCGAAGACCGGAACGTCGAAAAAGCTTGCTACGTTCCGCCATGCATGTGAATGGACCTTGCCCATGAAGGCGTAACCAATCATGGCCACCCCCAAGGGACGGGTCTGGTCCCGCTCGAGGTTTTGTTTCGGGGATTTCAAGGCGGGTCTCCTAGAGTGTTTGGGCTGACGGTTCCCAGTCCTCCGGGAGGGCAGCGGAGGTTGGGGCAGAGCTTTCGACGTCTATGAAAGCGCCGGATTCGATTGATTCATTGATTGAGACCATTGCGTCCAGGACGTGGTAGGCGAGGGTCCCCGCGGCCCGGTGTGGGCCGCCTGCGCGGATGGAACGGGCCATGTCCAGCACTCCCAAACCGCGGCCGTCTGCAGGACCGGTGGCCGGAATCGTGGTCCAGTCCTCATCCCCGGCCTTCCAGATACGGACGTCACCGTGGAATTCGTTGGGATCAGGAAGGGAAATGGTGGCGTCCGTCCCTGTGATCTCCACGAATCCCATCCGGTCGCGTGGTGATTCGAAGCTGAAGACGCTGTGGGAGGATGCCCCGTTGTCGAATTGCGCCATGGCGGAGACATGTGTGGGGACGTCGACGGCGAATTCCTCCCCTGCCTTTGGTCCGGACCCGATCACGCGCACTTCCTTGGCTTTTGAGCCGAGGGCAGCAACCCGTCGGACAGACCCGAAGGTCTGAACGAGGGCGGTGAGATAGTAAGGGCCCATGTCGAACAGGGGTCCGGCGCCGTACTGGAACAGGAAACCCGGGTTGGGGTGCCAGGATTCCGGGCCAGGTGTCTGGAAGGTGGTCATCGCCGTGAGGGGCGTTCCGATATCCCCGCGCTCGATAATCCGCCGCGCCGTCTGCAGCCCCGCGCCGAGGAACGTATCGGGCGCGCAACCCAGACGGATACGTGCTGCGTCGGCTGCCTTCAGCAGGCCGAGCCCGGATTCCCGGTCCAAGGAAAACGGCTTTTCGGTCCAAACGTGTTTTCCCGCCTGGACCGCAGCAGTCGCAACTTCCACATGCGCGGCCGGGATGGTCAGGTTCACTACGATTTCGACGTCGGGATGGTTCAGCGCCGCTTCGACCTCACCCCACTCGGGGACGCCGTACTCATTGGCCCGCGACTTGGCGGCATCCTCAAACAGGTCCGCGATGATGTGGACTTTCAGGTCAGGGAAGCGTGTGAGGTTATCCAGGTACTGTTTGCTGATATTGCCGGCGCCGATAACGGCGATCCCGACGGGACCGCTGCCGGCCCCAACAACGCCGTTCATGCCGGCTCTCCTGCGTTTACTGCTGCATTCTCCAGATACATCAAGCTCTCGGTGATGCCCTCGAAGATGTCCCCGGCGTAGTCGTCGAACTCAACGACGCCCACTTCGAGGGACTTGGCCGCCGCAATGACGTCCAGGACAGCGATCGCGCCCTGGCCAGCGGGTTGCTGTGCTTTGGTGTCGGCAGTTATCGGGCCGTCCTTGATATGGATGAACTTCACCCGCTCACCGAGCCGCCGGAGGAGGGCTTCGGGATCCTGGCCTCCCACGGCCGCCCAGTAAACATCCACCTCCAAAACAACCTCCGGATCCAGCAGCCCGGCGAAATACTCAAGCGCCGGCTGGCCCTCTATCACCGACTCCAGTTCCCATTCGTGGTTGTGATACCCCACCCGAATTCCATACGCAGCGCCCTTCCTCGCCGCGGTATTGAGCTTTTCAGCCGTGACCTGGATGTCCTCGGCCTTTTGCCAATGCTCTGCCGGCAGGAAAGGGTCGATCACCGTAGTGATGCCCAGTTCCCTCGCAGCCGCAAAGATTTTGTCCTGATCCTGACTCATCAGCGGTGCATGGCCGGAAGGTGCCGATAAGCCGTGCTCGGCCAGTGCAGCACCGAGCTCCTTGGCTGTGTCCACGAAGTCGTAGGGCTCCACTTGGGTGAAGCCGATCTCAGCCACCCTGCGGATGGAACCCGGGAGATCATCCTCCATGGCCTTGCGAAGAGTGAACAGCTGAATTGAATATGGCATTTCTTTCCTTGGAGGTTGGGCTGTGATGCAAGAGGGGATCTCTTGCCACTAAGCGCGGTGAGGGTGGTCCCTGAAATTCAGCTGTATAGGCGCACGTCAGCGACGCTCCACCAGTTGCCAGCGTCGCCTGTGGAAGAGATGCGTATATAGCGGGCGTTGGTCGCTGCCATGTCGATGTTCGTTAGCTGCGCGGTGCCAGTGCCACTGGCTTTGAGGGCCCAGTTCGTGCCATCAGCCGAGGTTTCGAGCTGCCAGTTGCGGGCGTAGTCTCCGAGGTTGCCTCCGGAATCCACCGCGACGCGGCTGAACTTCTTTACTTTGCCCAAGTCGACGGTGAGGTTCTGGCCTGCCGCCTGCGCCTGGCCACTTGACCAGCGGGTGGAAGCGTCCCCGTCGATGGCCAGCGGTGCGTCTGCTGCAGAACTCGTCGCGGTCGCCGTCGCGCCGGTGATGTCCACCGGTGCGAGGTCGTCCTCGAGTGCTTTCGACGGCGGCCAAGTGAAGGTCGCCAATGCGCCTCCGGGCAGGGTGTACTCGAATGAGCGGGAGCCCACCGATACGGCGAACGAGCGAGGTTCGTCGTTTTCGTTGTGCACCACGAGGGCGGTGGAGCCGTCGGGGTTTCGGAATGCGGCGTCCATGATCTGACCGTTCCACCCTGCCGTGCCAAACGAGGTACTGGCGATCCTTACGGCGCCGGGCTTCACGAACTTCGACAGGTGACCGATGGTGTAATACTCGGCGTTCGTTGTCACCGTTCCGTCTGGATGTGATGTGACAAGCCCAGTGCAGGTATTGCATCCACCCAAGTGCGGGCCGCCATTTTCGTCCAGGGCAATGTTCCAGTTCACTGCGGTTTTGGCCCAGTTACGCGTGACGCCCAAAGTCACAGTGCGGGCGTGCCAAGTGAGGGTGTCGCGGAAGAACTTAGCTGGCGGGTCATCGACGCCGTGCGAACCGGAGCATTCGGTGAACCAGATGTCCTTGTTGGGAAACTGGTTGTGCAGCTCCGTCTGGGCGCTGGGGTCTCCGTAGTAGCAGTGGAAGGCAGTCCCGGCGATCCATTTCGATGCCTTGCTTGACAGCAGTTGGGAGGCGTAGTCGGTTTCCGGGCCCTGGCCTGCGGGTGTGTTGGCGACGTCATCCGGGTGCGTAGCCCAGTTGTGGTCGTAGCCGAGGATCTTGGTGGCAGGGCTCTCCCGTTTGAGCATGGGCCCAAGGGCAGAGATCACCCTGGCTTCGTCAGCGACCGGCATGTCCGTGCCGGGATAGCCATCCGGCTTCCGGAACTGGGGTTCGTTCTGCACGGTCAGATAGTCGATGGGTACGCCCGCGTCCGCGTATGCCGTCACAAACTTGGTGAGGTATTTGGCGTAAGCGTCGGCGTAGGGCTGGCCGGTTTTGAGAGTCCCGCCGTTAAGGGACTCGCCCGTCTTCATCCATGCCGGAGGGCTCCATGGGGTTGCGACGATCTTGAGGGCGGGGTTCAGTTTTTTGGCTTGGCGCAGAAGAGGCAGGATCTGCGCCTCGTCGTGTTTGATGCTGAACTTGTCCATCGGGAAGTCGGTCTCGCCCAGAGGCACGTCGTCGTAGGTGTAATGCGCAGCCGCCGCCGTGAAGTCCGAGGAGCCCACGGGTTGGCGGAGGAAACTAACGCCGATCCCGGCTTGGGGGTCGAAGAGCTTGCGCATGGTCGCTTCCCGCTGGGCTGGACTGAGCCCGGAGATCACGGCGGCCGAGGAGTCTGTTATGGAGGCGCCAAAGCCGTCCATGGTCTGGTAAGTCGTCTCGGGATCGATCACGATCGTCGGAAGTGACGAGGCAGCGGACCCGAACGGTACCGGAGCCTGCTCGTCCAGAAGCTTGGACTGGTCCACCGTGGTGAGCCACACGCGCGCCTGCGGCGGCTTCTCCTTCGCCACGGCTGGGCTGCCGACAGAGGACGCGGCCAGGATCGCGGTAGCGGCAACCGCCGCTGCTGACCGACGTCGAAATTTGGCCATTGCGCCCGGGGCGCGCTGTTCACGGCTTGGCCTACACAATTCAGCGGGGATGGTCATAGCTGCTTCCTTGCATGTGAGTGATGGTATCGGGAGGACTGTGAAGGGCTCATTTGATGCCGGTCGCTGCAACGCCTTGGATGAAGAATCGCTGCAGGCAAATGAAAAGCACCACGATGGGGGCGATGACCAGCACCGAGCCAGCCAGCAGCAGCCCGTAGTCTGTCGCGCTTTCACCGGTCGAGAACAGGGACAACGCGACGGGCAGCGTGTACTTGTCCTCGCTCTGGGCAGCGACCAGGGGCCAGAGGAAGTTATTCCATGATCCGAGGAAGGTGAGGATCCCCAATGTGGCCAGCGGCGGTCCGCAAAGTGGCATAACGATCCTGGTGAAGGTCCGCAATTCACCGGCCCCGTCGATCCTTGCCGCCTCGATCAGCGAATCCGGGATCCCCATCATGAACTGCCGCATAAGAAAAACGCCCAGAGGTGAGACGAGGAAAGGCAGGATCAGCGCCGGGTAGGTGTTGACCAAGCCCAGCTTGCTGACCATGACAAACAGTGGCACGAATGTCACAACGCCCGGAACCATGAGGGTCACCATCACCAGCAGGAACAGGACCTTCTTTCCCGCGAAGTCCATCTTGGCCAGGGCGTAGCCCACCATTGAACAGAACAGAAGGTTTCCCAGGACCGTGACGACGGCAACGATGAGGCTGTTCATGAAGAAGAGATCTATGTGCAGATCGGTGAACCAGCGCACGTAGTTGTCCAAGGTGGGGTTCTGGGGCCACCATGTGACGGGTCGGCGAAGAAGCTCCCCCTGGGTTTTGAAGGATCCCAGCAGCATCCAGACAAAGGGCAATATGGTTGCGGCTCCGGCAAGTATCAGTCCCCCATATACCCACGGCTGTTTTCCCATGCCGGACTGCTTGCGCGTCGTGACGGCTCTGTGGGGCGCCGGGCGCACCGGCGCTGCAGGAGCGGTTTTTGTATTGGTCATCGTCTACTCGCTTCAGTCTTTGGAGCGGAGGGTACGGAATTGGATCAGGCTCAGCAGCGCTATCGCTATGAACAGCACGTAGCTGGCGGCCGAGGCCAGGCCATACTTACCGAACCCGAACTGGTTGAAGGTGAAGTAACTCACCGAGAGCGTGGAGTCCAGGGGACCACCCTTGGTCATCACGAAAGGCTCCTCAAAGAACTGCAGGAACCCAACCGAGAGCAAGACGGCGCCCAGCAGTAGGGTGGGGCGAAGAATAGGGAGTGTGACCCTGACGAATCTCTGCCAGGCGTTGGCGCCGTCCACCTGGGCCGCTTCAAGGATCTCGGTGGGGACGTTTTGTAGCCCGGCCAGGAAGATGATCATCAAGGTGCCCATGTTCCGCCAGACCGCCATCAGAATCATGGCCGGCATGGCCCATTCGGTGCTGTTCAGCCAATCCGGCCCCGCAATGCCCATCCAGCCCAGCACGAGGTTCAGTAGCCCGTCCGGTTGCAGGATGAACCGCCATACGACGGCGATGGCGACGATGCTGGTCACCACCGGTGTGTAGAAGCCGACCCTGAAGGCGCTGCGGAACCGTGTAATGCCGTTGTTCAGTGCCACAGCCAAGGCCAGGCCCGCTGCCATGGTCAACGGGATTCCGACGACGACGAAGTAGCCCGTGTTGAGCAGCGAGTGAAGGAACTGCTGATTGGCGAACAACTCAGAGAATTGGTCCAGGCCGACGAAGCCGATACTGAAGGGGTTCCTGACGTCCTTGCTGGTGAAGTCCGTGAAGGACATCACGAATGAGGACAGCAGCGGCATCAGCATGAAGACACCGAATATGAGGACGAATGGCAGGGCGAACAGCCAGGCGACCAGTGTTTTCCTGCGGCGTCTGGCGGCTGGACTACGGTGTTCCGGCGTCCGGGGCAGGCCAGCGGACGGGGTCCGGCCGGTCTGCCCCGTGGCCGTTGTGGCGGTCATGGTTACTTCCCGGTTCCGATTGAATCGGCCGCAGCTTGAAGGTCCTTCATCGCCGCCGCGGGATCCTTGCCGGCCTTGACGATCTGTTCAAGCTGCGTGTCTGCGGCGGCGGAAACCTGGGTCCATGTGGAGATGGTGGGAGGAAAGTTGGTGTCCTTCAACTGTTCACCGAACACGGCCAGCTTCTTGTCGTCGGCCAGGCTCGGGTCCTTCCAAGCGCTTTGCAGGGCGGGAAGGCTTCCTGATGCCTTGTACCACTTGATCTGGACTTCCGGCTTGGCCAGCCACTGAGCAAGCTTCCAGGCACCGTCCCGGTTCTTGGCGTCCTTGAAGACCACCATGTCTGACCCGCCGATGAATGACGTCCCGCTGACCTTTTTGGGGAAGGGCGCCACCATGTACTTCTCTTCAAAGCCCGGACCGCCGGCCGTGTTGAGCTGAGCGAGGCCGGATGGTCCCAGGATCAATACCGGGGCTTCGCCATTGACAAAGGCCGCCTCGCCGGCGCCAGCCCCTGTTGCGGGGTTCTTGTTGGCTAGCTCGTCGGTGAAGAAGCTCTGGTAATACTTCAGTGCGTCCACAATCTCAGGGGTGTCGAACGTCCACTTTGAGTTGTCCCCGCTGATGAACTGTGCGCCGTTGGACCAAAGGAACGGAAGCATGGACTGGAAGGAATCGGCACCGGACACCGGCAGTTGGAGTGGGTATTTCACGCCATCCTGCGACTTTAGGGCCTTCGCCATGTCCGTGAGGCCATCCCACGTCTTAGGGAATTCCGCGTAGCCAGCCTGGGCAGCCAGGTCCTTGCGGTAATACAGGACCCGCGTGTCGACGAACCACGGCACGCCCAGGGTAGCGCCGCCGACCTCCGTGGATTTGACGGAGCTGGGGAAGAACCCGGACGTATCCAGCTCTGCCGGCTTGGGATCGAAGGCATCACTGAAATCAGTCATCCAGGTGGTACCCATCTGGGCAAGATCCGGAGTTGTTCCACCGGCGATGGCCGTCTGGTACTTGTTGTGGGCCGCATCCCAAGGGATGGCCGTAACGTTTACCTTCACTCCGGGGTTCTCAGCCTCGAAATCCTTCATCAGCTCAGGAAGCAACTTCGCTTCGCCTCCCTGCGCCCATAAATTGATCGTGCCGGTGGCGGCGCCGCTCGCGATTGCCTTCCCGGTCTCCGTACCGTTGGAAGCCGGGTTGTCGCGTCCGCAGCCGGTCAGCAACAGCCCGGCGGCAAGGCCAAGCACCGCGATTTTCCTCATTCGGACGCGAGTGTCCGCAGTGGTTTGGATCATCGTTGTTCCCTTCAATCGGACGCTTGAAGCGCCAAGTAGCAGAGTCGCCCGATTTATGCGCTTAGATTCCTGTAAAGAACGGACTCAATGCGCTTAGATCGGTGGGTGTACTCAATCTAAGCGCATTACTGTGACTTTGACAACAGTTTCGGAGGAAACTCCGTTGGGATTACGTTCTTGGGCAGCCGCAGCTTTCGCGAACCACAAGATGCACCGGCAGCTGCCTCTCGACGAGTGGGGCATCGGGCCTTGAGATGGCATCCACCAGGATCTCCACCGCCGTGCGGCCCATCAATTCCATTGGCTGGCGGACCGTAGTTAATGCAGGGCTGACCAGGCGTCCGGCGACGACACCGTCAAAACCTGTTACAGCAACCTCGCCCGGCACCGAGACGCCGGCAGCCTTAAGTGTCTCCATGACGACCAATGCTTCTTCGTCGTTGGCACACACGAAAGCCTCGGGGAGGGAACCGGAGCCCCGGAGGTCCGCGATCCACTCGGCAGTCACAGCACTGGCGCCGGGCCTGCTTTCCAACGCGGGTAGAACGTCCAACCCGTGGGCGTCCATGGCAGCGCTAAAGGCCTTGTACCGTGCTTCCGTCTCTACGTTGGGGATGCTGACGAACATCAACTTCTTGAACCCGTGAACTCCCAGCAGGTGTTCCATCAGCTGCCGCACGCCGGAGGCGTTGTCCACCGTCACATGGTGAAGGCCGTCATCGTGCGAGGGTTCGGAGAGTTCAAGAACGGGAATGCGGGCCGAAATGCGTCGTGTCATCTCTGCAGGTATGGTGCGCGGAAAAATGATCAGGCCGTCGACGCGCCCCGCAATGTCAGTCACTGCCCGCTCGCTGCTGGCCTTGTTTCCTCCGCCGATCATCAGTGCGTAGCCCCGGCTGAAACTCTCCAGTTGGACGCCTCGTTGGACTTCGTCAACCCAGACAGGAAACAAACGGCAATTATCATTAGGCGCCACCACAGCAGCGGCGCGGTCCTTCTTCATACCCTCGGCATCGGGCAGGAAATTCAGGAAGTCGAACGCAAAGAGCCCAAGGGCACCCGTTCGTCCTTTGGCAAGGCCGCGGGCGCTGGCGCTGGGCACATACCCGAGGTCACGAGCCGCATCCAGGACAGAATTTCTCGTCGAATCCTTGACCCTGTGAGGCTGGCTGAAAGCAAACGACACCGTGGCAATCGAAACCCCCGCCCGCTCCGCAACATCGTAAACTGTGGGTCCCTTGACCACCGCCACCACTCCCCTAGATACGCAGACTATGCGCTTAACAATAGAGGCGAAAGCCGGAAGCGGATCTCGTCAGCACCACTTGGCATGTCGGTCGCAGATCCCCCGCGCACATCGACACAATGAACTATGGCTGAATCCGTGATCTTGATAAATGGGCTGCCGGGCTGCGGCAAGACCACCCTGAGCAAGCTCCTGGGCAAGGAGATGAATATCCCTGTTGTGTCGAAGGACGACATTAAGGAAGCCCTCGCGGATATCTGTCCTGGACAGATCAGCAGCAGAAGGCTGGGCGGGATTTCTTCAGAAACGATGTGGCGGCTAGTCTCAGCAATTCCGGGAAGCGTGATCGTTGAGTCCTGGTGGTACCGGCCCCGCGACCTTGATTTTGTCCTTGAGGGCTTGGCTCATTCAGGTAGTCCGGACGTGGTTGAAATCTGGTGTGAAGTTCCTCCCAGCATCGCTTGGAGACGCTACGTTGATCGTCAGCGACATGAGATTCATCCGATAGTTCCCAGTGAGCCGGACTGGGCAGAATGGTCGACGAATAGCGGTCCACTTGGGATCGGGCAAACGATCGGCGTCGATACCTCGGGGCCCGTCGAGGCAGCCGCACTCGTGGAGAGGCTGCCAGCATCCTTTGGCATGACTGTAGGGCGGCGCATTTAGGCCAGCCATGTGAAACCCCGCACCTACTCCGTCCAGTATTTCCGTATCTTGCCCAGCGCATCGCTCAACTGCTCACCGGACAAGGTAAGGGAACTTTCGGGCATCCCCAGCTCATCCCACCGAGCCACTAATTGAGTGTCACCCTCTACCGGCAACGGCCACAACCAGTAGTGCGCCGTCGACTGAACGATCTCGTCAGTGCTGCTCCCGCCACCGCCGCCAAGAGTAGTCAGGACGGGGCCTGTGACGTCCTCCGTCCCTTCGTACATGGCCGGCCCGTGGATGGCTGCAACTGCCTTGCGGCCATCGGGGAAAGCGACGCCGAGCTGCAATCCGGTCCCGGTATCGAGGCTTGAGCGCGGATGGTTGAAGGACCGATCCATGACGTCCCGCCACTCCCGGTCCGACTCGTCGCCACGGCGGACCGACCACACGAGGTCCAAAGCACATCCCGTGGAGTACACCTCCACCAGCTTCAGAGCCATCACCATCTGCGGACTGGTGTGAACGAACTCGCCGATGTGAACCACCCCAGGCAACTCGTCCGACGGCGGACCAGACCATCCGGGGCGGAGTGGCTGGGGTTGGCGCGGACGTTGGGGTGGCTCTGGAAGATCGTCGAAGAACGTCATGCTCCATGCTTACACCGCCACGAAAGCTAAAGGGAGGGTTGCCATCCGAACGGAAGAAGAGAACCGCGCTATCCTCTGATTCACGACTCATTTTCAGGGGAAATATGACGCACGCACCCAACGGTTCCACGACGCCCGCCGGCTGGTACCCGGATCCTTCCTTTCCGCAGCAGATGCGCTGGTGGGACGGAGTTCAATGGACGCCACATTTGGCACCAGCCGGCCAGCAGTTCATGCCGCTCCAGCGGGTCCTGATCAGCAACCAGACGCCGGTGTACAACCCCTTCATTTGGGCCTTGGTGCTGCTGCCGCTGGTGTCGCTCCTGCTGCTGCTTACCTGGCAGCCCGAGTTCCGAACCATCACCACCAGGCAGGGCACCACTACCATCGATCCAATGTCGATGTACACGCCTGGCTACTTCCTGCTACAAGCCTCGGGGCTCATTGTTTATGGCGTGTCTGTCCTGATGGCCTACTTGGACCATCGGCGGCTGGCGCGTTCCGGCGTCGTGCGTCCCTTCCACTGGGCGTGGTGCTTCCTGAGCCCCGTCGTGTACGTCATTGGCCGCACGGTGATTGTCCGGAAGGTAGCTCCCGGCCGTGGCATGGGGCCGGTGTGGGCGCTCATTGGCATGGTGGTCTTGTCCCTTATCGTGACCGGCATCTGGATGGCTAACATGATGCAATCGCTGTATTCCCAGTTCGGATATTCGATCAACGCCTGATGTCCTGACACCGGTTTTACGCAGTCAGCGCATACGCCGCACGAACCCAGCCCAGGAACTCGGCATCGATCTCAGTGGCGTCCTTCACGATGACTTCGTTGTGCCAACGACTACTGGATACTCGCTCAGCCCGGTGAACACGATCTGACTCAAGCTCGCTGTCGAGAACTATGTTGACCAGAATGCCGCCACGACGAGGATGGATCCCCAGAAACGCGCGCCCATGCGTGACGTGGAAAGAGGAGGCGTTCTCCTGTAATTCCCAGTCTTCCAACTCGGAGAGTGAATCCATGAGTGCTTGGAAAATACGGGATGAAGCAGTGTCACTTTCAATGCGCTCTTTAGCGGTGCGTGCCATGCTGCCAGCATAGGTGTCGCTTCCCTGAACCGGCGGCCGCACAAGTCCTCACACGCGTTAGGTAGACTGCTGACAAATGACGGATGGAAGGACCTCCCGATGAACCGCAAGGCCACTGCACTGGACGTCGCCAAGAGGGCGGGGGTGTCCAGGAGCGCGGTCTCGCTGGTGCTCAATGGCCGCGGCGATGGCAACGTGGCCAAGGAGAGCCAGGACCGGATCCGTTTGGCCGCACAGGAACTCAACTACTCCCCCAACGCGATCGCGCTCAGCCTGCGGAACCAGCGCTCCCGGGTGATCGGCATCGTGTCCGACGAAGTTGTGGTGAGCCCCTTCGATGGCAACATCATCGGCGGCGCGGACGACGTCGCCCGTAGCCGCGGTTTCGTCACCGTGGTCATGGACACCGAGCGCGACGCCGCCCGGGACGCGAGCGCAATCGAAACCCTCCTGGACCGCCAAGTGGATGGGCTCATGTACGTGACTGTGGGTTTGAAGCCGCTCGACGTCCCCCACGGCATGCTGCGGGTCCCGTCAGTCCTGGCCAATTGCTACGACAGCAGCCCCAAACCTCAACTTCATCACGTCATCCCGGACGAAATCACTGGCGGCAGGGACGCTACCGAGCACCTGCTGCAGTTGGGCCATCGGGACATCGCCTTGCTCGCTGGCGCTGAGGAGTCCCCGGCCGCTCCCCTGCGCGTTGAGGGCTACCGGGATGCGTTTGCCGCTGCGGGCCTGTCGGTTCGCGCGGACAGGATCACCATGGCGGGTTGGGACATCGACGCCGGTTTCCACGGCGCCATGAAACTGCTCGACGGCGTGTCCCCGGCTGAGCGGCCCACGGCCATCATGTGCGCGAATGACCGCCTGGCTGTCGGCGTTGCCTTGGCCGCCGCCCGTTTGGGCCTCAGCATCCCGGCGGATCTCTCGGTGATGGGTTACGACGACGAAGCACGCATCGCGGACACCATGGTCCCCGCCCTGACCACCATGGCCCTGCCGCTGCGTGAGATCGGACGCGCGGCAATGACGACGCTTCTTGACACGATCGAAGGCCTGTCTGCGGGTATGGAAGACACGAGCGTGGAAACGATGGTCCCCTGCCAGCTGGTTATCCGGGAATCAACCGGCCCTGCGCCAACGCGCTGAGCACGCGGACTGAACCTCTGGGCAACCCCGTTGCTGGGCAACAACGAAATAGCGGGTTTCCCACGTCAAATAGGGCCCACACCACCCGGGTTCCCTGGCTGAGCTTGCGAAGTTAGGGAGGTGGTGGGGATGCAAACCAGGCCCCACAACGCGCGACGTCGGCCTGCCGCCTAATCGGGGAGCGTCAACTCCCACACGTTGGCAGTCGCGCCGGTGGGCAGGGTGAGCTGCCACTCCTCGCCGGGCGCCGGGTACGCGCGAAGCGTCGTGGCGACCGAACCCGTGCGGTAGACCTCCACCAGGGAAGCATCGATGAAGATCCGAAGCTCCTCCCCCACAGCCAACGAACCCGAATAGACCACTTGCCGCTTGTCCCCCGAGTCATCTGAACCCGAGAGGAGCACGAGCTCCACGTCACCGGACGCCACAGCACCAGAATTCACCGCACCACCAGTCACGAGCACCTCGGCAAATGCGGGAACCACCACCGAGCCTGCAGGATCCGAAGCACCAGCAGCACCCTCAAAAACAGCAGCACCCCTGTATGCCAACACCTCGGGCGCCGGGGAAACAGCCAACGCCCCGTCAACCAAGGACAGAACGCGAGGATGTGTCAGCACGCCCGACCATCCGACGTCGTCGATTTCTTCCTGGGTGCGGCCACGGCGACCGTCGCGTCCGGGGCCTTCGTTGGCCCACCCCCACAACAACGCAGCAGGCGAAGAAGCAGAGGAACCATAAGAGAGCTGGACAATCTGCGGTGCATAGAAGTCGCGCCCAAGATCCGACTTCCCACCGGAGAACGGCACAAACACAGGCAACCCCGTGGCGCGGTCCGAGGAAAGGGAACCGATCAGGTGCCCAACCCCGTTGGCGTGCTCGTGGTCATCGCCGGACAGCCAGAGCGAGAACATCATCACCCAGGCGGAGCCGCCGGAAGAGTCAGGCACTTGCACCAGTTGCGGGCACTCCCAAATCTCGGCAGGAGTGTGAACGGCAGCTACGGGGTCAGCAGAAGTTAGCCAGATGCCCTCGTACTTCCAGGAGTCCGTGTCCTCCACTGTGTACAGCAGCAAAGCGGCGCGCCCATCAGATAGACCCGCTCCCTGGATGGCGTACCGAGCACCGTTGAAGTGGAAGATGAACGGATCGCGCACGGCTGTGACCAGAGGATCGGAGGGCATGGATGCAGCAACGTGGCCGGTCTGCTCCCAGGTCACCAGGTCGGAAGAACCGCGTGCAATGACTACCTGCGAATGGCCGCCGTGGTCTTGGACACCCGAATAACAAGCGGTCGGCACACCATCGTCAGAGGTCACCACACCGGTCCAGCAGCCCGCGGAATCCGGACCGCCCGGCTGGGGCGAAAGCGCAACGGGGTGTTCTTCCCAATGGACCAGGTCAGAGGAACTCACATGGCCCCAGTTGATCTGTGAGTGCCGCGCAGACGAGGGGTTGTACTGGAAGAAGACGTGGTACCGGCCGTTGATGTAGCTGATGCCGTTGGGGTCGTTGATCCAGCCTTGGGCCGGGCGCGGGTGGAAGCGCGGGAAGGCCGGATCCGGGTGCGTCGAGGCAGACAACAGGGAATCAAAAAATGCAAGGTCCGTCACTGGAACCCTTTCAATCAGAGAAGCTACTTGCCCGTTCCAGCGGTGAGTCCGTCCTGCAGTGCGCGCTGGCCGAACATGAACACCACCAGCGCGGGAATCATGGAGAGGACGACGCCTGCCAGCACCACGGAGATGCTTCCGGTGCCGAGGTTGCCCTGCAGCGATACCAGGCCCAGCGGCAGTGTGAAGTTTTGCTCGGAGATGGTCATGATGAGTGGCCTGAAGAACTCGTTCCAGTGGAAGTTGAACGCCAGGATGCCCACGATCGCCAGGCCCGGCACAGCCAGCGGTGCGTACACCGAGCGGAAGGTGCGCCACGGCGAGGCGCCGTCGATCGCAGCCGCTTCAGCGAGCTCACCCGGCAATCCCAGGAAGTACTGGCGCATCAGGAAGGTGCCAAACGCCGTCGGGATGGCCGGAATGATCAGGGCGAGCAGCGTGTCCGAGAGCCCGACGCCACGGATCAGCATGAACACCGGCACGATCGTCACCTGCGCGGGCACCATCATGGTGGCCAGCACGATCGAGAACAGGGCACCGCGTCCCCTGAAACGAAGGTGCGCGAACGCGTAACCGGCAAGGGCTGCGGTGAGCATCTGCCCGACGGCGATCAGTCCGGTGACCAGGGCACTGTTCAGTACCAGTCCCACAATGTTGAGTTGCTTGAACACCTGCTGGTAGGACGCCAGGTCCGGGTTCAGTGGCAGGAATGCCGGTGGCAGTTTGAAGGATTCCGACGGCGGTCGCAGCGAGGTGGATAGCGTCCAGAGAACGGGGCCCAGGACAAAGACGGCTGCGATCAGCAAGGCGGCGACCCGCCCGGCAACTGACCAGTCGCGCTTCTTGCGCGTAGCCACAGGCGCCGTGGTTTCAACACGTTCTGAAATGAGGGTCATGGCGGGCCTTACTGGTAGAAGACGAATCGTTTGCTGAGCCGGAACTGCGCGGCTGTGATGGCCATGATGATGAGCGTCAGGATCACGCCGATCGCCGAGGCCTCGCCGAATTCGAGGCGTTGGAACGCGGATTCGAAGATCACCATGACGGCGGTACGCGTCGAATCCCCTGGCCCACCGCGTGTGAGCACGTAGGGCTGATCGAATACTTGCAGCGCGTTGATGATGGCCATCACCGATGCCACCAAGGTGGTGGGGCTCAGCAGCGGCAACGTCACGTAGAAATGCTTGCGCCAGCCCGTGGCGCCATCGATCGATGCGGCTTCGTACGTCTCCACCGGGATCGAGGCAAGCCCACCAACAAAGAGCAGGAACGAGAAACCGAAGTTCTGCCACACGTACACAAGAATCACGACGGCGGCCGAACCACCTGGCGTCGTCAGCCACGGTACCGCTGGGACGCCGACTAGCGAGAGCAGCCAGTTCACCACGCCGAACTGCTCGTTGAAGAGATAGCGCATGAAGATGGACACCGAAGCTGCGGACAGGATCAGTGGGAAGAAGAAGGCGGAGCGGAAGAACACCCTCAGCCAGGCCGGGAGTTTCTCCTGCACCATGATCGCCAGGCCCAGCGCTAGTCCCAGCTGGAGGGCTACGGCCACGATCACGAACATGATGGTGTTGAGGAACGAGACTCGGACGGTCGGGTCCTGGACTACCTCGGCGAAGTTATCGAAACCCACGAACGTCGGCGCGGAGATGATGTCCCAGCGGAAGAAGGCGAGCGCCACGGACGCGACGATTGGCAGCAGGGTGAAGATGCCCATGCCCACGATGGTCGGGGCAAGGAAAGCCCATGGCAGCCAGCGTTGCTGGACGCGGCCACGCTTGGAGGGCTGGCTGTGCTTGTGGGAGGCCTGACGGCCGCCCGGCTGCTTCCCGGTCCCGGTGGGGGTGCTCGTGGCGGTACTCATGGCTGCCTCCTCAGGGCCAGTTCAAGATCGCGCTGCATTGATTCGAGGGCCTGCTTGAGTTGGCGCTCGTCCCCGCTGACAGCCAGGGATACGTTTTTCATGAGGGCCGTTTCGACGGCGGCCTGCTGGGGTGGTGCCGGAATAGGACCTGTGGTGGGGAACTTGTCCAGGGTCTCGTAGAAGACCTTCCAGTTCCGTGGACCGGTGCCTGCGTAGAGTTCCTCGTTGACCATGGAACGGCGTGCGGGAGTGGTGTTCGGTGTGGGGAACACGATCTGCATGGCCTCTTTGCTGGAGCTGAACTTCACCCATTCCCAGGCTGCGTCCTTGTCCTTGGCGGTCTTCATGATCGCATAGCCTGCCGTGCCGAATTGGTGGCGCTGGGTCCGCCATTTCGGGAAGAACTGGACGTCGAAGTCGTTCTCTGTCATCCCCGCCTCGTGGAGGCCCTGTACCCAATAGCCGCCCGCCGGCGTCGTACCTATCCTGTTGGAGGCGAAGAGACCGATCAGTGCGCTGCCGCCGCCTTCCTCAGGCCGGACACCCAGTCCGTCCTTGACCAGGCCGCGGAGGTAGTCGAAGGATTCGAAGACCCGGGGGTCGTTAGCGTTGGGTTCGAGCCACTGGTAGCCACCGGAGCGGAGGCTGCGTGAGGGGTCGTTGGCGTAGAAGCCATCCCAAAGCCATTCGCCGCCGGTGGACTTGGTTTCCTTGAGGAAGCTCGTCTCGTTGGCATAGAGCCACGGCACCACTCCACCGAAGAGGCGGTTGGTCCAGTAATACGGGGTGAAGTCCTGCGGTTTGGCCTTCTTCATCGCAGCCAGGGTGCTGCGGAAGTCCAGGTGCGTCCAGTCGTCCGCGGGGCGTTCCAATCCAGCCTGACGGAGTGACGCGGTGTTGTAGTACATGTTGGCGGCATTCCAGTCGATGGGGAGCTGGAAGAGGCTGCCTTTGTACATGAAGGCTTCCACAAGGCTGGGGTGAACGTCCTCGAAGTACTCCTTCATGTGGTCGGCGTCGCGGCGCAGATATTCGTCCAACGGGTGGGCCAGCTTCTCAGCGAAGAGCTGGGCACCTTCTGTGGCCACGTACACAACGTCCGGTGGCGTGCCTGCTGCCACCATGGTGAGGATCTTGGTGAAGAAGTCCTTCCAGTCCACGGCCTGGATGGCCTGGACCTTGACCTTGATCTCTGGGTGGACCTTGGCGAACGCGTCGATGACCTTCTGGCGGGCCGCGGCGTCTGCGGCGGTGCCCATGATGGCGATGCTGAGGCTGTTGTCTCCGCGGCCCGGAATGTCGGTCCCGGTCAATCGCGGCCACGACGCCGCTGTAGCTCCGACTATCCCGGCACCGAGGGCTGTGAGGGCGGTTCTGCGTGTGAATTGTCGCAAAGCCTCATTGGTTCCCGGCATGTAGATTCCCTTCCCTAACACGTGTGAGGTAGCCTATTCCTGCTACCTAACACGTGTCAATCGTCACGGGAATGTTGCACTAACCTCACCCTCACCGCCCCGGCGTGGAGGGCCGGCGCCGCGTCATGATTCTTCGCCAAAGCATTATCCAGTTGAGTTAGGTTAGGTTTACCTTGTTACATAGTCTCTCGTGACTACACAACCGGATGTGGCCCGAATGTCGTTCGCCACCAACCTGGCGTCCTTCGGCGACCGTACCGCCATCAGCACCGGGCACAGCTCCATCAGCTACCGCGACCTGGCCGGGCGCGTAGAGGATATGGCACGCCAACTCGGCCCTGAGCGCCGCTTGGTTGCCCTTGAAGCCGATAACACCTTGCCGTCTCTAACGGTGTATCTCGCAGCCCTGGCATCAGGCCATCCGTTGCTCATACTGCCCGCCGGCGGTGGAAAAGCAGCCGAAACACTCATTGCCGCCTACGATCCAGACATCATTGCGCGATCCTCCAACGGCGAGCCTGTCCTGAACGTGCGGCGCCACGAGACGGCACACCAATTGCACCCGGATCTGGCCCTTTTGGTGAGCACTTCAGGGTCTACTGGCTCGCCGAAACTCGTTCGCCTTTCCGCGGCTTCCATTCAGGCGAACGCAGAGGCCATCGCACAATACCTGCACCTGCGTCCTAGCGATACTGCCGCCACAACGCTTCCACTCTCCTACTGCTATGGGATGAGCGTGGTGAACAGCCACCTGCTGGTGGGAGCGTCCCTGGCGTTGACGGAGCTCTCCGTTGTGGACCCATGTTTTTGGGACTTGGTCCGCTCCGAGGGCGTCACGTCATTCGCCGCCGTCCCCTACACTTTCGAGCTTCTGGACCGTGTGGGATTTGAGCACATGGATGTTCCGACCCTCCGCTACATCACCCAGGCTGGAGGTCGACTTGCTCCAGAGCGCGTCCGATCCTATGCAGAGTTGGGTCGGGAGCGGGGCTGGGACCTTTTCGTCATGTACGGGCAGACCGAGGCCACCGCCCGCATGGCCTACTTGCCTCCGGACCTGGCCGCGGAGCATCCACATGCCATTGGGGTCGCGATTCCCGGAGGAGAATTCCGGCTCGAACCAGTGCCGGGGCTGGATGACTGGGAGCTCGTCTACACCGGCCCCAACGTCATGCTGGGCTATGCCGAGAAGCCGGAAGACCTGGCCCTTGGCCGGGAAATCACAGAGCTCCATACCGGCGACCTCGCCCGGCTCGGCCCTGAGGAACTCTACGAGATTGTGGGCAGGCGCAGCCGCTTCGTGAAGATCGTTGGGCTGCGGGTTGACCTGGGACGTGTTGAGCGACTCCTTGCAGATCTTGGCCTGACCGCCGCTGCCGCTGGTTCAGACGACGTCGTGGTTGTGGCTGTGGAGGGCCACCACGATCTTGCTTTGGTCGCCAAGAGCCTTGCGCAGGATCTGGGTGTCCCCCGCGCGGCCGTCCAGCTGCATCCGGTGCCCGACATTCCACGGCTGGGCAATGGGAAGCCTGACTATCCGGCCATCCTTGAGTTGTCTGCGCCGCCGAAGCCCCTGTCTGCCCAGTCGGAGCCCCTGTCTGCCCACACAGAACTCCACCCCGGAACAGAATCCATCCCGGGCACAGAGACTGTGCTCGAGATTTTCGCCGAGGTCCTGGAACGCAGGGACATCACAGCGACTGACAGCTTCGTTTCCCTCGGCGGGGATTCGCTCTCCTACGTGGCGGCGTCGGTAAGGCTCGAGCGTGCACTTGGCTGCATCCCGCAAGGGTGGCACCTCATGCCGATTTGCGAGCTTGTCCCGGCGCCCGAAGCCGCAGGCCATCCAGCCCACCCAGCGCACGAAGATGCGGGCGCAACTGGCCGGAAATTTCTCCGGAACTGGCGGGGGAAGTTGTCAGCACGCATGGAGACGGGGATCGTGCTGCGCGCGGTGGCCATCATTTTCATCGTGGCCACGCACATCAAGTTCTTCTCCTGGGAAGGCACCGCCCACGTGCTGATGGCGGTGGCCGGCTACAACTTTGCCCGCTTCCAACTAACGGGATCCCGGCGCGAACGGCTCCGGAGGCAATTGCGTGCCGTCACGAGGATCGTCGTACCCAGCGTCCTGGTCATCGGCGTCGCGTTCGCCGTCACTGACGACTACGGCTGGCACAACGTGTTCTTGTTGAACTCAATCGTTGGCCCCCAGGGGTGGACGGATATGTCCCGCTTCTGGTTCGTTGAAGTGCTGGTTCACATCCTGATCGGGTTGGCTCTCCTGCTGGCCATACCCGCGGTGGACCGGGCTGCACGCAGATGGCCATGGGCGTTTCCACTCGCGTTGGCCGGCATCGACCTCCTGCAACGCTTCGATATCATCGAGTTGCCCTACCCTGGCCAAGGGCCCGTCCTGTGGCTGTTCGCCTTCGGATGGGCCGCTGCTGTATCGCGGGAGTGGTGGCAACGCGCCGCCATGACAGCCTTCGCTCTCTTGACCACCCCGGGGTCCTTCAGCAATGAATACCGCAGCGCCACCATCCTGGTAGGTTTCCTCATCCTCCTCTGGATTCCTACTTTGCCCGTGCCGCGCGGCCTGCACCGCATCACGGCTCTTCTGGCCAGCTCGTCCCTGTATATCTACGTCACGCACTGGCTGGTGTATCCGCTCTTTGAAGAGGCTCACAAAGGGCTGGCCCTCGCGGCATCATTGTTGGTGGGCGTGGCCTACTGGGCGACGGCGACGCGCGCCATGGGCAGCATCGAGCGGTGGCTTCGCGACCGACAAAGGCGGCGCCACGTCAATTCTTCCGGCCCGTGGCCGGACGGGGTTTCGCGGCCGGACGGGCTTTCGCGGCAGGGTGGCGTTTCAGTGCTGGATGCGAGGATGCCGCATCGATCGCGTTCTCGCGGATGAGTGTGAGAAGACCGGTCGCGCGCCCGAAAACGCCCGCGGATGACCCTCACGGCGGCCCCTCCGATTCGCGGAGGTGCCACCGTCCCGCCGGGAATGCGACGGAGCCAGCAGCAGCAGCGGCACAATGGTTATCCCCAGCCAGACAATCACAGCCAGCAACGCCAGCATCAGGCCTGTAGTAGGTTCCATAGGTTAAGAATAGGCTGATTCGCCCTTGACCATAAGGCGCCCTATTGGTATACGCGCCGGTACGCGCGCCGCGCCAGATCCGTCCTCACATGAGCCTTCCAGCGAACTGTGGCAGTCTTGATTCAATGAGTTCCCAGCAGTCCCGCCCCATAGCGATGTCCCCTGACCGGTCAGCACAAGGTCGCAAGCCCGGCGTCGGTACAGGGCTGCTTTTCGGCTTGGGTACCCTGGCCAGCATCCTGGGCTTGGTGGTCACTTACTACTTCTTCGTGCGGACCACCATGGGTCAGTTCATCGACGAGTCTGCTTTGGTCGAGGCCACTGAACTGAGCGGATCTGCAGGCAGGGCGTCCACGAAATTCCTGGATATGCTGCCCATTCTGTCACTGGCGATCGCTATCATCGTGGTGCTCTTCGTGACCGTTGCGCGTCGCCGTTGGGCTGCAGCCGGGATTGCCGTAGCAGCCTGCATCGCCGCCAACCTGGCCACACAAGTATTGAAGCTTTTTATCCCAGACAGGCCCGACCGCGGCGTTCAAACACTTGAACTCAACTCACTCCCCTCCGGCCACACAACATTGGCGGCGTCTGCTGCTGCGGCGGTCTTCCTCATGGTCTCGCCCCGCTGGCGGCCTCTCGCAGGATTCCTCGGCAGCACCTTCGCCGTGGCCACCGGGGTTTCGACACTCATCAACCAATGGCATCGACCCTCCGATGTCGTAGCCGCCTTCCTCGTGGTGGGCGCCGTCATGCTTCCTGCCGGATGGCTGATCCTTCGCAGCGGCAGTGACTGGAATGTTTGGAAAGGCTACGGCGAGCACTGGGCAGCGTCGCGGCTCTGGGTGTGGTTGACCGCCATTGCCTTGCTCCTGGCGGCTATCGTCGCCGGCTACTCACTGCTCCAGGTCATGCCGGGACTCAGCGCGGACAGTACGGTTGACTACTTCTGGGCCGGGACTGCATTCATTGTGGTTGCGGGATACCTTTCCGCCCTTGGCGGGACGTGGCTGTTCGGCCTGGCGGCCAGGAAGCGCTAGGGCACCAGAGCTTTAAGGCTCGACGGCGGCAGCCAGGCTTTCAAGCGACGCTCAAGGCGCGCTGCCGGCATGGAACTGGCCGCTTGTTTGGTTGCGCTCAGTCCTCCGGGCGGACAGAATCGAAGAACCTGGGATCCCCGGCGTACTCCTTCTTGCTGGCCCGTGCTTGATCCTGGATGAATTCCCGGTCATCTTCGGTCAGCAATGTGCCTCCGTGCCCGTCAACAGGACCATCCTCACCACTTTCATGGTTGAGCTTGGCCGTAACCGTACGCGGGATGATCATGCTCCCGGGATTGTCGATAAGCCATTGCCGCGTATCCGGAGAAAGCTGGTTCCAAATTTCCCTGATGTGCATTCTTATCAGCACTGCCCTTCAATGATGGGTTAGTTGGATGGGACTCGCTGCGATTTACCGCAAGTGAAATTGAATGTGCAGGCCGCACAGAATGTGTACGTACATTGAGCGAACCCAACCTCCAGGCGGGTGGCCCCAAGATGCGCCACGGAATGGCCCAGCGTTAGGAGCGAATATCCTCAAAGCTCAGGCTACGCCCTTTCGGCCCATTCCTGACCACAAGTCCCGCAGACTTTTCTTCCTCTCACGTCGACTATGGAAAGGGTCGCCCGGTTACCGTTAATCTGATCGATGGACCAATAGTGGCCTTTCCGTTTATACGTCGGCTCCTGAACGGGCCTGGACTGTCTCCGAGGGGCTTTGATTGCCCCCGGGGCGGTAGCGGTAGGTGATGTTTTCGTCCTGGACGACGAAGGTTTCCACTCCGCTGCGGGACCAGTGCAGGACCAGCAGTCCGTAGCGTTCAGCGAGTTTGGCCAGGGTGGCGAAGGTGGTGACGTCGATGACCGGGCGTCCCTGCGGTGCCGTAATCGGGTGGACCCTCACCAGCAGCGCGGCGTAGCGGCGGCGGATGGCCGCGGCTTCATCGCTTGGGGCGGTTCGTTGCGCGAACACGATCAGGATGGCAGCGGTTGTCATCGCTCCCAGCAACAGCACTGCGGAGATGATTCTTACGGTGAGCGCGGTAATGGACCAGCCGTTGAACCCAAGCATCCGGGGGGCTGTTATGACTTGCTGAACCGTAGAGGAGTCCGTGACGGTGAGCTCGGTTTGGTCGTTCGCCAGGCCGAACTGCAACGGCGTGAGGCTCAGTTTCAGCTTTGGTGTGAACTCCGCCCCCGCGGCCGTGGTCACCCGCGGGGTGATAGCGACGGCCACCGGTGCCGATGTTACGCCCGTCGCTGTTGCGGCGGCTTGTGCTTTCGCTTCCAGGGCGTTCAGGTCCAACCGGACCGTGCCGTGATACTCCTGGTCGGTGAAGGCTGCGGGTCCGGCAAGGGGCAGCGTTGAATGCCAGCCGGATGGAGTTGAGAGTTCAGCGGTGACAGCGATGGTTCCCGGATCACCCCTGTAGGAGTATGTGATGTCAACGATGTTGGCAAGTTTACGGAATACCGGGTCCGGTGAATTTGCGGTGGTGCCGTCGTAGGCAGCACTTCTCCCAACCGCAGCACTATAGGAGAAATCCATCTTCGTTCCACTTTTGACCGCCGACGCCGATGACTCCTCCAGTGGGCCGGACCAGGCCAAAACGCCCAGTACAGTACCGAGGATCCCCAGAACAAGCGTGACAATGCCAGTCACCCTCAGGGTGGGCGGGAGACCAGCAACGGAGAGCGGCCTGACCGGGAGCTCGGTGGTGTGTCGGGACATGGCTGTTTTCCTTCGCTTGCGCCGTTCTCGGACTGTGGTGGCTGCACCGCCGCCCACTATCAGGGCGAACGCAACGACGCCCAGGACCGGAGGGCTGGTCAGCAACTCCAACCAAGCTCCCCCTTGGGGAATATGTAACACTGCTCGACCGGTGAGCTCACCAGCACCCGGAGTGAGCGGGTCTATGGATTCGTTGTTATCGCCCTTGAAGACAAACCCCGAGGCGTCACCGGCGATGATGCGGTGCAATGCGACGTCGTTTTTCGCGGGGAGCTTGTAAGCGGCTATCTCGCCAATCTCATAGGACGAGGCGCGCTGCACGATCACCAGATCACCTTGATAATAGACGGGGTTCATACTGTTGCCATGGGTGATGACCACAGACACTTGGCCGCTTATCAGCACTACCGCTGACACTGTCAGCAGCAGCGCAGCCAGCCCGGACAGGACAAACCCCGTCACCCGCCGTACCGCCCGATTAGCCATATGGATCCCCAATAAAGTGAGAGCGGAGGCGGCCCAGTCTTGGGCCGCCCCGCACCCGAGCTAGCTGACAGTGACGGCGAGGCTAGTCAAGCCCGTGTAGCCCGTCTCCGTATCGGCAGGGACAAAGGTGCACGAGGAAGCGTTGGAAGCTGTCGCTGTGCAGGTGAAGGTTCCCCCGGAACCACCGGTAGGCGTAACGGCAACGGTGCGGCCATTGGCAGTACCGCTGAATGTCAGGTCGATGCTGTTCACCCGTGTGTTGGCATCGGCATCATCGAAGCCATAAGCGATGGTTGTCAATGTGGCGCCACTGACAGACTGGCTAACGGTACCGCCGACAAACTGGGCGGCTGATGCCTGGCCCGTGGTTGCGACACCTGTACCGGTGAACGCGGAACCCGCGGCAACGGCGAGGCCGGCAACGGACAGAGCGGTGATGATCTTTGCAGACTTGCGCATGTTGGTTCTCTTTCGATTGGTTTGCCCGGCGGCCCCTGAGCGGACCCCGTGACCTGGCCACCCTGTCTAGACGGGCGGCGTTTGCGATGGAGTCCGGCCCGCCAACACGAAAGAAGTAAAAGTCATATCGATTCCCCCAAATCGTATTCGCTGCGGCCGCTCGGTACCTGGCCGGACTAGCCGGACCTGATACGGCGGAAACCACATCGACATTACGAAGCTAACAGCCGCACCCGCCGGTCCGGCCCGAACTGGGCGAAACCTCGGGGAAAACTGGGGAAATCCCGTGAAAGCTCAGGTGGTTCCCAGAATAGCTAACACGCGTTCCCGTAGTTCCCGCACTCTGAAAGGCTTGGTCATGAAATCATCGACGCCAGCCGCAAGCATGCTTTCGGCAACGTCCGTGCGTCCCGTCAGCACAAGAATGGGCACATCACTGAATTCCCTGATCCGCAACGCGACCTCAAGCCCATTGAGGTCCGGCAGCCCAAAATCCAGCACGACGATGTCCGGCTTATACTCCCGCGCGGCATCAACGCCGGCCGCACCGGTAGCGACACTACGAACACTGACGCCCACCGAACCAACCACGGCACTGACAAGGCTCCGGAAATCCAGGTCGTCCTCTATGACCAATCCCACCCGTTCTGCAGGCATTTCCACCCCCCTTGGACGCACGTCCTGCTGTGCGAGCAGCTTGTCACGTCATCAGTAATACGGTGTCAATCTTTGTAACAAAGATACGGCAGTGCACAAAGAGCACTCCGGGCAGGATTTCTGCATGTCCTCGATAGGCTGAGCGGATGACGACGATCGAGGCATTGGGGCCGACCTTGCTGGGGGTCGTCATCCTCGTGGCCCTGACCGCGGCAGTGCTGACCGCATATAAAGTGCCTCACAGGTGGGCGCCAGCGTCGGCGATCCTGAGGGGGACAGTTCAGTTAGCTGCCATCAGTGTCATCCTCAGCGGTGTCATCTCAAGTCCCGCCTTCGTGGCGCTGGCGCTGCTGATCATGTTTGCTGTGGCTGCAACCACTGCTGCCCGGCGCATCGGGTGGAGTTTGAAAACCCTTGGCCTCGTTGGCGGATCCATGGGTCTTGGCATCGCCGTAACGCTCAGCATCATCTTCGCCACTGGCGCGGTTGAGCTGACTCCACGTTATGTGTTGGCGATTGGTGGCATCGTCATCGGCAACGCCATGACCACGGCGACTCTGGCCGGTCGCCGTTTCTCGGAGGCCGTCAGTGATCATTGGGAGGAAGTGGAAGGGTGGTTGGCCCTGGGTGCGACACCTCGCCGGTCAACGTTGGAATTGGCCCGTCGCGCCGTCTATTCAGCGTTGATTCCATCCATTGACCAAACGAAGACCACGGGGCTAGTAACGCTTCCAGGTGCCTTCGTCGGGGCGATCTTCGGCGGCGTTTCACCCCTTGAAGCCGGGAGGTTCCAGATTGTGGTCCTGGCCGGAATCATGGCGGCCGGTGCCTTCACCGCCGTTTCAATCATCGCTTCCCGTGCCGCTGTTCAGGTGCGTCCGGCGCCGTTGTACAGGTGATTCGGCTACCGGCGTCGTGAAGGCCAACGGCGGACGGAGTTTTGGGCCGCACCTTCCCGTGGGAGTCCCGGCTTTGTCGTTGCCACGGGCAATGTGATCCTCATGGAGGTGCCTTGCGGACCCGTGTAGGCCACGTCCGCGGAGCCTCCAGCGGCGACGGCAATCTCGCGAACAAGGGACAACCCGATGCCGAAGCTGCGTTGCTGGTGGCCCACGCCTTGATGGGCTGTTCGGGCGAATCGGTCAAAGATCCGGGCCCGGTCAATGCCGGTGATGCCTGGGCCCGTATCCGTCACGGTGATCATGGCCTGGCCGCTGGCCACTTTGGTGGCGACCGCTATGTGGCCTCCCGCTGGCGTATGGACGAGTGCGTTCTCGGCCAGACCGAGGATTGCACGGTGCAGTCTTTGAGGATCAATAAGCGCTTGCGCTTGTCCCATGCTGGAACAATCCACTGTGATGCCACGGTCAACGGCCAACTGGTGGATGCTGTCCACCACGTCCTGGGCAACGCCGGCAACGTTGGTCAGGGCAATGTCCGGTTCCTGTCCTGTTCCGGTGGCAGATTCCAGGAGCTCGTTGACTATCGCTGTCAGTGCAGACGTGTCGCTCCGGATCCGGGCAAGCGCTTGGGCGGCTGCCGTATCAGGTGTTGTGCCACGCTGTGCCAGTTGAATTCTGGCGTCCAGGATGGCCAAGGGCGTGCGCATCTCATGGCTCGCGTCTTGGACGAAGCGTCGCTGCATGGCCAGCGCTTCGCCCAGCGGACGGATCGCGCTGCGGGCACTGAGCCAGCCAATGCCCCCGGCCAGCAGGATGCCGGCCGCCCCTGCGATGATCATGGCTTTGATCAGATCGTTGGTATCAAGATAGGCGTAAACGGCGCCGGGTTCAGCCGGTCCCGGACTGCCGGACTGGTTAAGCAGGTAGAGCGTAGACGCCGCCAGGAGGCAGAGGACCAGAACGGCGCAGGCGGCACTGATGCGAAGAGCGATTCTCATGGATGCCCTACGCAGGACTATCTGGTCCTGGTTCAAAGGAGCAGGATGTTTAGTCATTCGCATCGCCGATCTGGTACCCCAACCCGTGCACAGTACGGATGATCGATCTGGAGATCTTCCGACGCAGGTGGTGGACGTAGGTGTCGATCATTCCGGGCAGTTCACCTTGGCTGAAGGTGGCATTGATTAGCTCTTCCCGTGTGAACACGTGGTCCGGTTGGGCGGCCATCGTAGCCAGCAATTCACTCTCCTTGGCGGTCAATGAGGCGAGGAATCCGTGAATGGAACGGACGGACCTGGAAGAAGGGTCCAGTTCCCAGTCTCCAATACTGAAGGTCTTGAACTCTTGCTGGTAGCTGCGGGTCAACGCCCTTAGCCGGGCTCCCAGTTCCAAGACGTCGAAAGGCTTGGTCATGTAGTCATTCGCGCCGGCGTCGAGTCCCCTGACCTTCTCCTCCGTTGCGCCGAGGGCGGTGAGTATGAGGATAGGGGTGGCGATACCCCTGGACCTGAGCGCGGCAATCAGCGCGACGCCGTCCATGCCGGGCAGGCCCCGGTCCACCACCATCACATCCCAGATCCGCGAGAGTCCCTGGTGTAGGCCTTCGTGGCCGTCGACGGCGACGTGAACCTGGTAGTCCGGCTCCAGGAGTTCGGCGATGAGCGGCCCGAGGACGACGTCGTCTTCGACCAGGAGCAGGGATGGCTTGGTTGCAGTGGTCACGAATCCATTGTTGCGCGCCGGTCTCTCACGGACTGGAACCGGGCCACGATCGAGGGTGCTTGACGGTTCCAGAGACCAGCCATCAGCACGACGACGCCAATGGTTGCCGGAAACGATGCCATGACATCCAATGGATAGTGCGCGCCGATGTAGACACGGGACCAGCCGACGATCACTGCGAGGATCATTCCTGTCCAGAGAACGGGCTTCTCCACTTGGGTACCCCGGGCCACGAAATACGCTGCCAAGGCCAGGGCGACAGCCAGGCACGTGTGCCCGCTGGGAAAGCTGTTGGATACCGGCTCCGGTGCCAGCGGGTCCAACAAGAGTGCCGGGTCAGGCCGGATCCTGCCGATGACCACCTTGAACAGTTGGCAGGTCAACCATCCCGAACCCACCGTGAGGGCAAACAGCACAGCTTTCTGTGGGGAACGTCGAATCAGCAGGAGATACAGACTTGTAACGAGCACCACCAGCGCTCCCACCACAGGCTCGAACAGCAGGTTCAAAGCCAGGGCTAAACCGGTCAGGACAGGGTTATGGTTGCGGCTGAAGTTCTGATCCACAGCCAGCTCAGCCGACGTGAAACCTGGCACGACCTGGACCGTCAGCCCGACGGCGATGACGACTGCCACCAAAATGAGCCCAACGACCAGCCAGTGTTTGGGTGCGGGCAGCCGCTGTATGGGTACTGGGCGAGGTGTAGGTTGCGGCAACATGGGACCCTTCGGCAGGACGTATCGTTCTTCCAATCCTCCGTGAGGGCAATTAAGAACTCGTTAAGAAGTGTTTCTCGGCCGGATTGAGCCCATGATGAAGGAATGCAAAGGGTCATCGGTTGGCTGGCCGCAGCCATCATCGTCACTCTCATCTTCGGAAGTGCCTATGTCACGCTGCAGCAATTGGGCCGCCGCGCAGCGAATGATGCGCCGACGACTGCTGCTGCAGCACGGGTTGAAGCCATTGGTTCCCCGGCGCCGACTGGGCCGCCGCTGGAATTGAACCCTGACAGCGGTGTCTTCGTCATTGTCTACGGGGCGGATAACAAACCGATGTCCGGCACTGCCGTCCTTCATGGGTCCATTCCCGTCCTTCCTGAGGGCGTGCTCGCGGCGGCAAGACGGACCGGATCCGATGCTGTGACCTGGCAGCCAGAGCCGGGTCTGCGGATGGCGGTGGTGGCGCGCCCGGCTGGGGAACAGGTAGTCGTCGCGGGGCAGTCGCTTAAACCTGTCGAGGACAGGAACTGGATGGTCCTGCTCTTCCTGTCGACGGCGTGGATGGGCAGCATGATTGTCCTTGGCCTGGGATACGGCGCGGCAGAGATTTTTCGGGGACGTTCGCTCTGGCGCTTCCGTCGGCCAATGTCCTAGCCGGATTTCCCCTGTTAAACCAAAACCAGGAAACGGGCCATCCCCCTGTAGGCGCAGCAGCCTTAGTCCTCTACGCTGAAACCGGGGACGCGGGAAAGGACTGGTCATGACTGCTGAAGGAACGAAGGATGACCCGTGGGTGCTGGTCACGGCACCGGGCTCGTCGGAGTATTCCATGTACCGCGACCCGGAGTCAGACCCGCCAGCCCTTGTTTGCCAAGTAGGATCGACTACCCTGAAGTATCACCTGCGGGCCATCGAGGATCTGTCCACCTGGCTCCGTGAGCAGCAGGACTGGGTGCCCCTAGGCGCAGCCGACGAAAGCAAACCGGCACCAGAGGGAAGCGTCGAGGCATGGGGACGGGATCCCGCCAACCCAGTATCCGGATGGTACGGGCTGCGCAAAGGATACCGCGGCCGCTTTGGTATGTACCTCCCGCCGCTGCTTGAAAAACTCGGGCTGGTCGAACTGACCCACGAGAAACGCAACAACATGGTTCGAGCCATCCCCAACTAACCGCAGCCTCCGGAGGAGTGGCGCGGGTGGCTCAGAAAAGCGCGGTTTCCTGACCTACTTTGAGCTTCCGTCGGCCGGGGAGCAGCCTGAATGGGTTGATTTGTGGCGCATGCAGCCTCAAACAGGGTCCGGAAGCAACGCCGCCCGGGAGCCCATCCAAGATTTGGAGTTAGTAATTCCGCCGGTGCTTCAGCCTAGGGATTGCGACGGCGAACACGGCTGCCGCTGCGAAGCCCAGGACACCCGTGGCCCAGACGCCAGCAGCGAGCGAAAGGGCAGCAGTCAGGGCGGACAAGAGCACTGGCCCACCCGTGGCACCCGAATCAGCGATGAACCGCCAGATGCCCAGGAAGTGGCTCCTTCCGTTGTCCGGCGAGAAGTCGGCGCCCAGTGTCATGATGAGCCCGGAGCTAATGCCGTTGCCAAAACCAATCAGCAGGGCAGCCAACAGCAACGGAACGAACCCACCAGTGAACGGGATGAGGATCAAGGCCGTCCCCATGATCACCGTGGAAGGAACCGCCACCCACTGCCGTCCCTTGCGATCCATGAGCTTCCCAGCCGGATAGAACACCAACATGTCGATGGCACCCGAGAGGCCGTAGATCAGCGATGCTTGGGTGGCATCCATGCCCAAGTGGTCGGCCCACAACGGGATGACAACTTGGCGCGAAGCACGCAGAGCGCTGAGCAGCAGAATTCCGAAGCCCACAGACAGGAACACACCGGCATGCGAAGCAGCCACGTTGCGCAGCGTTGACGCCGGAACGACTGGCCCGCCGTCGGACGTAGCGGGAGCCACCAAATCCGGGATGGTGAGCGACAGGGCAGCGGCTGCCATCATCCCTACAAAACCAACCCAGTATGCCCCGCTTATTCCGGCGAACTGCATCACGCCGGCGCCGATGAACGGACCGATAAAGATGCCGATCCTCGTGACGCCGCCCAAGGTGGACAGCGCGCGGGCGCGGAACATGACGGGGACCGCCTCGGTGAGGTACTTCTGGCGCGCCAGGTTGAAGACGCTCGCAGACATACCAACGAGGGTCATAGCTGCGGCCAGCAACCAGATCCCGTGCTCCATCTGTGGAGCGAAAGCTGCCGCGCCGAGGGCAAGGGCTCCTACAGCACCTGCCCCAACAATTGCCCAGCGTTCGCCGAACTTTATGGTGATGAGCGATGCCGGGATATTGAAGAGCCAGGACCCCAGGCCGATCAGCGTCACGATCAACGCCGAGACTGCCACGGATGCTCCAAGATCACGCGCCGAGAGCGCGATCACCGGAAGAACCGCCCCCTCGCCGATACAGAACAACAGCGCAGGCCCGAAGGCCGGTAGCGCAATGCTGCGAAGGCTGAAGTTTTGGTCTTCCTGGGTGGTTGTCATCTCCTTCATCCTAGGACGCCAACCCAGCCGCCTCGCAGTTGTCGCAGTTCCGAAGATCCGGAACCGCAACAACTGCTCGCGAGACTAGGCCTCGTCCAGGTGACTAGATGCGGTTAGCGGTTGCCTTCCGACGACCGCCTGCTGACAGCGCCAATCCCGTGAGAAGAAGGCCAAGTGCCCAGAGGGTGAAGCTGCCGTCCAATCCGGTAGTTGCCAGGGAGTTGGAACTCCCGACGCCGGTCGCAAGGCCCGCTGTGAGCACGCCTTGAGTGCCGGCCGCAGTTATCGCGCTGCCACCTAGTTGAGCACCGCCGACGCCGGTGGTCCCGACGCCAGCGTTGCCAAATCCGGGACCCCCAATTTCGGTCCCCGGATTGTTGGTGCCAGTGTCAATGCCAAGTCCACCACCACCAGCAGGCTGGTCAACGGTGGGCGGGTTGACGACGGGCGGGTTGACCACCGGCGGATTCACAACGGGAGGGTTAACCACGGGTGGGTTCACAACAGGTGGGTTAACCACCGGCGGATTCACAACGGGTGGATTCACAACAGGTGGGTTCACAACGGGAGGCGTGACGCCTCCGACTGAAGCGCCACCGATGCCAAGCGATGTGGAGCCTACCGTGACCGGAGCGGTGATTGGAACAACCACCTGGGTCCCGGAAGCAACGCCGTCAGAACCGTTCGTGCTGGATCCTGAGGCAGTTCCCGTGCCGGAAGTACCGGTTGAGGTGCCAGGTGTGCTGGCCGACGAATCGCCCAGGACACCAGCCGACGTCGAACCAACGGTGACCGGAGCGGTAACCGGAGCAACCACCTGAGTGCCGGAGCCAAGGCCCTTTGATCCGGAGGTCGTAGCACCCGACGTTCCCGCCGGGGCAGTCCCACCGGAAGTACCAGCCGTGCTGGCCGACGAATCGCCCAGCACACCCGCCGACGTCGAACCAACGGTGACCGGGGCGGTAACTGGAGCAACTACCTGTGTACCGGAAGCTACGCCATCCGATCCATTGGTCTTAGCACCCGACGTTCCCGCCGGGGCAGTCCCGCCGGAAGTACCGGCAGTGTTGGCTGACGAACCACCCAGCACACCGGCCGAAGTCGAACCGACAGTCACAGGAGCGGTAACCGGAGCAACCACCTGATTCCCGGAGCCTAGGCCCTTTGATCCGGAGGTGCTGGTTCCCGACGTACCCGTGCCGGAATTACCGGTTGAGGTACCGGCCGTGCGGGCTGACGAATCACCCAGCACACCAGCGGAGGTCGAACCAACAGTCACCGGAGCGGTAACCGGAGCAACCACCTGAGTCCCGGAGCCAAGGCCCTCCGAACCGTTCGTACTGGACCCTGACGTCGTACCCGTGCCAGAAGTACCGGAGGTGCCGCCAGTGTTGCTGGCCGACGAATCGCCCAGCACACCAGCGGAAGTCGAACCAACAGTCACCGGAGCGGTAACCGGAGCAACTACCTGGGTTCCGGAAGCAACGCCATCAGAACCGTTCGTGGTCGATCCTGACGTCGTACCCGCGCCCGAAGTACCGGAAGTACCGGCAGTGCCAGCCGACGAATCACCCAGCACACCAGCCGACGTCGAACCAACAGTCACCGGAGCAGTAATCGGAGCAACTACCTGGGTTCCGGAAGCAACGCCGTCCGAACCGCTGGTCGTAGCTCCGGGTGTAGCGGCAGCAGGTGCGCTGCCTGTATTCGAGGGTGCGCCGGACGTGGCTGATGAATCTCCAGCCACACCCGCGGCAGTGGCTCCGATGTTTAACAGGGACCAATATCGGAGCCACTACCTGAGCGCCGGATGCGATGCTTTCTCCCCCCGACGTTGTTGCCTGCGCAGGCGCTTGGGCCGGCGCAGAACCTGATGTTGCTGCTGGTGATGTCGTTGCCGATGAGTCCCCCAGGACACCCGTCGACGTCGATCCCACAGTTACGGGGACCGTCACCGGTGCAACTACTTGGGTACCGGAGGCTGTGCCGCCGGAACCGTTGGTGCCAGCCGCCGTCGTCGAACTGCTTGGTGCAGTTGGCGCGGCAGGTTTGGCTGGGCCCGTCGCAGTGGAGCCCCCCAGCAGACCCACTGATGACGAGCCCAGGTTTATGGGCGCTGTTACGGGCGCGACTACCTGTGTCCCGGAGCCAACGCCGTTGGAACCGTTGGTGCTGGCAGCTGGCGCTGTCCCCGTAGCCGGAGCGGCTGCGGGTGCCTTTGTGGTTGACGAGGAATCTCCCACGAGGGCTAATGACGTAGCGCCTGTGCTGACTGGCGCGGTCACCGGTGCCACCACCTGTGTACCGGAAAGGGTTCCGTCCTTTCCACTGGTCGTATCTGCCGCGTTGGCCGCGGTCCCGCCGAGGGCTATCAAGCCTCCGGCAAAGCATGTGCCGATCAGGCACCTGCGAATTGTCGAGTTCATTGTGATCTTCTCCTGAAGGTCGTGTTCCCAAAGACGTCCGATGACGGATCGTCCGGCTAACCACTGGCCGCATGTAGAGGCGCGGCTGGGTTGGGGAACTAGTCAGGAGATGAGCCGGGATCGAATGAAACCGGCTTTGGATGATCTTCATTGCTGGCCGCTGCTGGACCAGAAAGTGTGTCTGCAGGAACGATCAGCGCACCCTGCAGGAAGGCTGCGGCAGGGCTTGGTGGCCCGTTTTGTGAGGTACCCGAGCCCGCGCCGGTGACACCAAGGGGTGCCGCATCCGGGTCGGCAGGCAGCTCGTTTGGAGCCTCAGGTTCGACCATGACAGAGGCGCCGGTTACGGCACCGGGTGAAGCAGGAGCAAAACCTCGCGCCAGGACAAAGGCCAGTGAAGCGTCGGCATTGAGGGTGGGCGGGGTTGTCCCGAGGGGCAGGCCAGCGGATTCCAGGGCCGAACCTTCGCCAGCTGGAGTCACTGGTGAGGTCCCGACGGCGGGTGGCGGCACAGCTCCAGCACCCGGCGTCGTGGGAAGCATGGCGCCGTCGCCGCCTAAGAGCGGCGGAAGCAGGCTTCCGGGTCCAGCAATGGGAGGCAAGACGTTGCCGACAGGCGGGAGGACAGTGTCGATGACCTCAACGATGGGGACTACAACCGGGTTGGTCACGTCCGTCACGGGGTCCAGGCCAACCGGTTCCAGGACATTATTAACCGGAGGAACAATCGCCTCGACGGTGTTGTCAATGGTGCCCGTGGCTGGTTTAACCACCGTATCCACAACGTTGCCAACCGTGTCGTTGGGCACTACCCGATGAACCACGGGGACTGTGGCTACGACCTTGTCCGTGGAGTGCGCAACATGCTCAACCACTGGGGTTACAGCAGGAACATGCACGGTTATCGGATGCGCCGGGACAACGGCTTTGGCGGGAGCTGGCAGCGGGACGTTCGGAACCGGGACAGTGACCACGGGCGCGGAAGGGTTAGGCCCAACGGAAGTTGCAACGGACGCGGCCGCCTTCTTGACCGCACCCGTTGCAGCACTGAGCGTCTTATTGGTTTGCTTGCCGGCGGTGTCGGCTAATGAAACGGTTGACGACACCGAAGACGTCACTCCGCCCACCAGCGAATGCTTATCGGTGATCCCGGAATCGGCGCTGGCGGCCGTCGCGGACAATGCCATCCAAATTGCGGTACCGGCGCCAGCGATCATGACGGAGCGGAGAATCTGAGTAGCGCGCGGAATTACGCGAATGGCCTTCATCTCGACACCCCCCAGGTAGCCGCAAACCGATGGTCGACTTCATCCTAGGACTGGTGTTACCCAATAGTCCATGGGGAGGCAGTAATCAAGATGACAAATTTGTAAGCAACCTTCATTTATGAAGAAGGATAGAAGCCAGTCTTCTCGGGTCCAAAGTCGGGAGTTGCCAGGGATCCGCCAGCAGCCCTTCCGTGCTGGGCATTGGTCTCCTGGAGCCGCTTGATGAACCAGCGCGACTGCTCCGGTCCGTAAGGAAGCACCGGGATGGCCTTGGTTGCATCGTTGGGCATATCGCGAATGGACTGGGTTGCCTGCCGCACTGCGGTGCTCATGGTGTCGGCCATGGTCTTGACGAATTCGTCGCTCGCAGGCTTGCCGTGGCCTGGGACCAAGAACTCGTATCGGTGACGCAAAGCGGAGATGTGCCGGAGGACGTCCGCCCATTCCTCGGGATACGAGTCCTCAAACGAAGGATGGGCGCCCTGCTCCACGAGGTCGCCGACGAAGAGCGTCGAGTTTGTCCCCACCAGGAGGTCACCGTCGGTGTGGGCGCGGCCCAGATAGAACAGTGTGGCCGTAATTCCGCCAAGGTCCACCAGAACGGGCTGGTCGCCAACGATCGCGTTCGGAACAACGATATCGACGGCGTCACCCTTCCCCGCGGCCATCTCAGGTTCGTTGGTGGCTACGAAGCGACGCTGGTTGTCGGCGTCCCGCTCGATGGTTGCCGCACAGTTGGCGTGCCCCCAGAACTCCGTCACGCCGTCGTCGGCAAAAACAGCGTTGCCGAAGAAGTGGTCGTAATGGGCGTGGGTGTTCACTACCACCAGCGGAAGCTGGGTCTTTTCGCGGACAGCAGCGAGGATCTCGCGGCCTTGGCGCGGGCCACATCCGGTGTCGATGACCATGGCGAGCTCACTGCCCACCACAAGCCCGGTGTTGAGTAAGGACCCCTCGGTCTCCAAGACGTAGTTGTCCGTGCCAAGTTCATGCCAAGCTGACAATGAGTTCTCCGTATCCAGTGCAATCCGGCGATGTTCAGGCCTCGATTCTACCCATGCGCAGCTGGGAGAAGCCGGAATGACCCGGTGGCAGGTGAACTCGGCGCGGACTACAGGATGGCTGTCATGACGTTCCAGCCGGAACCAATCTGCCGGGCAGCAAGCCAACCACCAGAACCGTCACCGGGGTACAACCACAAAACACCGGAACTGTTGCGGGCAACAACATCAATCTTGCCGTCGCCGTTGAAATCGCCGGGGCCCTCAATAGCGGTCATCACGTTCCAGCCGGAACCAATCTGACGGGCAGGAAGCCAACCGCCTGAACCGTCACCGGGGTACAACCACAGAACGCCGGAACTGTTGCGGGCAAGAACATCAACTTTGCCGTCCCCGTCAAAGTCACCGGGGCCTTCAACAGCGGTCATGACATTCCAGCCTGCACCGATCTGGCGGGCAGCAAACCAACCACCTGAACCATTACCGGGATACAGCCACAAGACACCATTGGCATCGCGGGCGATCACATCGGCTTTGCCGTCCCCATTGAAGTCACCAGGCGCCTCGATCGCGGCCATGGTATTCCAGCCTGCACCGATCTGGCGGGCAGCAAGCCAGCCACCAGAACCATTACCGGGATACAGCCACAAGACACCGTTCGCGTCCCGCGCGATGACATCCATCTTGCCGTCCCCGTTGAAGTCACCGGGTGATTCAAGGGATGTCATGGCATTCCAGCCTGCACCGATCTTGCGGGCTGCAAGCCAGCCTCCGGAACCGTTGCCTGGGTACAGCCACAAAACACCGCCGCTGTCCCTCGCAAGGACATCGCTCTTGCCGTCGCCGTCGAAATCGGTGATTTTTTGAACGGAGGTCTTGAAGGTGAACTTCCACTCGGCCACTACTGCTGGGACCAACGCATAATCTGCAAGAGCCCTGACAGTAACAGTCACTGCCCCGCTGCCCGCGTATGTGCCAGCGGTAATAACCTTTCCGCCGACCAAATATTCAACGCCGGCCGAGGTGGGAATCGTGTAGGTATCGTTCGAGGTACCGTCCCGGTCTGTGAATACTACTGGCGCAGGCGTCACGGGAAGGTGCCCACCAAATGTGGTGAGCGCTGCGGTGGCATCGATCAAACCGGCGCCACATCCGGCCGGACAGCCAGCAGGAAGTGGCCGCGATGACTCCTTCAGTTGCTGTTCCACGTGCTCCGGAGTGAGAACAAGGCCCTCTGCCGAAAAAAGGAGCGCTGCGAGGCCTGCCACGTGCGGGGCCGCCATCGACGTTCCCTGCATGAACGCATAACCGGGCGCCCCCTGCGTGGTTGTCCCGGAGTTGTAGGTGGACAAGATGCCGTTCGAGGCCGAGGAAGCCATGTCGCCACCGGGAGCAGTTACATCAATGACGCTCCCGTAGTTGGAGTACGGCGCCTTTGCTCCTGTCCTGTCGCTGGCGGCAACGGTGATGACATTCTGGCAATTGGCCGGGCTGGAATCAGCCGCCGGGCGATTGGAATTTCCGGCAGCAACAATGACCGCCGCCCCAGCGTTATGGGCGAAATTGATGGCGTTTTGGTAAGTAGAAGAACACGCCCTGATGCCACCGAGACTGAGGTTGATGACGCGCGCGGGGTTGGGATTTATGGGAGCCCCGGTAACAACTCCTCCTGCGGCCCAAATGATTCCATCTGCGATATCCGATGAATACCCACCACAGGCACCTAACGCCCGCACTGGAAGAATTTTTGCCTTCGGGGCGACGCCGGTTACGCCGGAAGTATTGTTGCCGATGGCAGCGATTGTGCCTGCTACGTGGGTTCCATGCCAGGACGAATTTATCTGCGGGCTGCCCACCCCGCATTCATTTGCCGTCGACCAATCTCCGGGGTCTGTAGGATCCGCGTCCCTACCAGTCCCATCGCGGGCATCGGCGGCATCGGACATCATGTCGTAGCCGGGCAGTACATTGGCGTCGAGCTCCACATGACTGGTGATCCCGGTGTCTACCACTGCGACGACTACGCCTTCACCATGGTTGTATTGCCACGCCCCGGACGGCCGGATGCTGGCCAAATCCTCCGAGAGATCCCACTGCGCCGAATAGTAGGCATCGTTCGGATCAGCCGCCACCTGCATGATGTCGTCGGCTTCGGCGTAGGCAACGTTGGGATCCGCACGAAGGGATTGCAGGAATTGCTCTGCTTTTGTCCCTGAAAGTGCCTTAGCGAGTTTAATGACTTGCCCACCGGCAGCGTTTTGGTGCGAGCTCTTCGCAGCGACTCCGAGCTTGGTGGCCGCGCGATCTGCAGCCTGCTCAGCAGTAGCCTTAGCTGCTTTGACGTTGTCCCGTAGCCCGACGACAAATTGGTCCGTGGCCGCCTCGGGTGCCGGCTGGAGTGATTGCGGGGTGCTCGGGATGATGTCGCTATCTCCCGCTACTGCTGGCTGTACAGCGAGTCCCCCGGTAATGAGTAGCGTGGCCAGCGCGAAGCCGAGGGTCCTCAAGGATCGCATTGGGGAGTTTTTTACCATGGTTGGGCATCCTAGAACGGCGACTGAGCACGGTAAGGCTGGTCGCGGGCAACTGGAGACCACCAGCTGACCCCCACAAAAAATTGTACGCAGAGTTGGCAGCCCTTTTAGCCAAGTCTTTTGTGAGGATTTGTCGAGGATTTGCCCCACAAAGAGCAGGACCCCGATCAGCCGAATCGGGGCCCTGCCTCGTCAGCGTCAGGCTCGGACCTACATATCCGCGAGTGCTCCACCAGGGTTCTCGATGGCGTCGGCCACGTACCTGAGGAAACCGGCCGCGGTCTCGCCGTCGCACACGCGGTGGTCGAAGGCGAGGGTCAACTCGGTGACCTTTCGCACGGCAAGCTCACCGTTGACTACCCACGGCCTATCGATGATGCGACCAACACCAAGCATCGCAACCTCTGGGTAGTTGATGATCGCGGCCGAGCCATCCACTCCGAACACACCGTAGTTGTTCAGGGTGAAGGTGCCTGAGCCCAGTTCGGTTGGGGTCGCCTTGCCGTCACGAGCGACGGCGGTCAGTCGCCGGATCTCGGCGTCCAACTCGCGGGCGCTCAACTGGTGCGCATTCCGGACCGACGGGACCACAAGACCGCGATCCGTCTGTGCTGCGAAACCGAGGTTGATTCCGTCAAAACCGACAATCTCTTGGTAGCCGTCTTCTCCGGTTTCAAAGCGCGTGTTCAGGGCGGGGTACTTTTTAACCCAGCCGTGACAAAACGGGCAATGAAGGCCAGCAGACCGGGAGTGTCGTGTGGGGAGCGCTTCTTCAGTTCAGCCCGCATCTCAAGCAACGCCGTCGCGTCCACGTCCACCCAGACCGTCGCCTCAGGGATCTCCGTGCGGCTCTTGGTCATGTTCGCTGCAACCGCCTTGCGAACTCCGCGAACGGGAGTCCGGGCCGATACAGCCAGGCCGGTACGGGAGTCGAGGTCGCCCTCAGCAGCGGTTGCAGCCGAGGCCGGAGCCTTCTCACGAGCAGGAGCAGCAGGAGCTTCCGGCGTAGAGATCGCAGCCTCCACATCCCGGCGCATGATCAGCCCACTGGCACCCGAGCCCTCGATGTTCTCAAGGGAAACACCGTGGTCCCTGGCCATCTTCCTGACAAGCGGGGAGATGACCGCGCTGAGCTTGCCGGGGATGCGCGTTCCGGCGACAGCCGGTTCGGAAGCAACCGGAGCTTCGGCAAGGGTCTCCGTTTGGCGATCGACGACGGCGACGCTCGCCTTCCGCGGGCGGGTCCGGCCTCCGGTCACGCCACCAGGAGTGCCGTATCCGATCAGTACGTTGCCGGATCCAGCTTTCTCCTCAGTGCGATACGTCTCTGCGGCCGCATCAACCTCGGGGGACGCCACGATCCCAGTCGAGACCGCGTCTTCGGAAGTGGAGGGACTTTCCGGGGCAACGGGAGCAGTGCCTGAACGAGCGATCGAGATCAGCGGCTTGCCGACGTCGAGCGTTTGACCGGCCTCACCGTGAAGCTCGGCCACCGTGCCCGCATAAGGCGAGGGCACCTCCACCATGGACTTGGCAGTTTCGACTTCAGCGATCGGCTGATCCACTTTGATTTCGTCACCCACAGCGACGAGCCAGTTCACGAGTTCGGCTTCGGTAAGGCCCTCCCCCAGGTCCGGCAGACGAAATACCTGCATATCTGAGCTCATGGTCAGTCCTCCCATTGAAGGTCGTCGACGGCGTCGAGGATGCGGTCGACGCTTGGCAGGTAGTAGTGCTCCAGCTTGGGAGACGGGAACGGGACATCGAAGCCGGTCACACGGCGGATCGGTGCGGCGAGGTAGTGGAACGCACGCTCTTGGACGCGGGCCACGATCTCGGACGACACTGATGCGAAGCCATGCGCTTCGGCGATCACGACGGCGCGTCCCGTCTTGCGCACGGACGCGCAGACGGTTTCGTCGTCGAAGGGGACGAGGGTGCGCACGTCGATGACCTCAAGCGAGCGGCCCTCTTCGGCCGCAGCAGCTGCCGCTGCGAGCGCGGTGGGAACGGAAGGACCGTAGGCAATTAGTGTTGCGTCAGTGCCAGGACGGGCAACAGCCGCGCGGCCCTCGGTGGAGGTGCCGGCGTCGTGCTCTGCTCGTAGGGCATCCAGGTCCACCTGGTCTTTGGACCAGTAGAGCTTCTTCGGCTCCATGAACATAACCGGGTCATCGGAGTCGATGGCTTCGCGCAGCATCCGGTAACCGTCTGCGACTGTCGCTGGGGTGTAGACCTTCAGGCCGGCGGTGTGGGCGTAGTAGGACTCGGAGGAGTCGCAGTGGTGCTCCACTCCCCCGATTCCGCCGGCGTAGGGAACCCTGATGACTATGGGCATCTTCAGCTTGCCCTTGGTGCGGTTGTGCATCTTGGCGACGTGGCTGACGATCTGTTCGAACGCCGGGTAGGCGAACGCGTCGAACTGCATCTCGATGACGGGCCGCATGCCGTTGATGGCCATGCCGACTGCCATGCCGACGATGCCGGATTCTGCCAGCGGGGTATCGAAGCAGCGCTGCTCGCCGAACTCGGCAATGAGGCCGTCGGTGATACGGAAGACACCGCCCAGCATCCCGACGTCCTCACCGAAGACCAGCACCGAGGAATCGGCACGCATAGCATCGGCCATTGCCGTGTTGAGCGCCTTGGCCATGGTGATGGACTGAGGGCCGCTCGCCTCAGCGGTAGCTGCAGCGGACGCGGCGGCGCTTGCGGTGGCTGCGCTGACGTTGCCGTTGACGTTGGTGGTGACGGTCATTTTGCGCTCTCCTCTCGTGCGAGTTCGCCAGCGAGCAGTTCAGACTGCTCTTTCAACTGCGGGGTGGGCTTGGAGAAGACGTACTTAAAGAGGTCCAGCGGCTGTACCGGGACATCTTCACCCAGGCCTTCACGCAATTGGGTGGCGACCGCTTCTGCATGTTCCGCAATGCGGTCGTTGGCGGCGTCGTCCAGGAGTCCCTCGTCGGTGAGATAGGACTTCATTCGGGTCAGCGGATCCTTCGCTTGCCATTCGGCCACCTCGCTATCGGGGCGGTAGCGCGTGGCATCGTCGGCGTTGGTGTGCGCCTGCATGCGGTACGTGTGGGCCTCGATCAGGAGGGGTCCAGAGCCTTCGCGGGCCAGCTTCACGGCACGGTCCATCACGGCGAGGAGCGCGACGAGGTCGTTGCCGTCAACTCGCTCACCGGCCATGCCGTAGCCAACAGCCTTGTGGGCCAGCGACGGCGCCACCGACTGGTGGCTGAGCGGAACTGAAATGGCGTATTTGTTGTTCTGCACGAAGAAGATGACCGGCAGGTGGAAGACGGCAGCAAAGTTCAGGGCCTCGTGGAAGTCACCCTCACTCGTGGCACCATCGCCGCACATTGCCATCACCACGGTGTCCTCACCGCGGAGTTTGGCGGCATGCGCGACGCCGACGGCGTGCAGCAGCTGTGTGGTCAGCGGCGTGCACTGGATCCCGACGTGGTGCTTCTTGGGGTCGTAACCACCGTGCCAGTCACCGCGGAAGATCGTCATCGCTTCGACAGGATCCACACCACGGGTCATCACTGCGACGGCGTCGCGGTACGTCGGGAAGAGCCAGTCACCTTCGCTGAGGCACATGGCAGCCGCCACCTGGCAGGCTTCCTGACCATGGCTTGACGGGTAGACGGCCATGCGGCCCTGCCGAACGAGCGCGGAGTTCTGATCGTTGACACGACGCCCGACGACGAGCTGCTCGTAAGCGGCCATGAGTTCAGCATCGCTGGGCGTGGGGTACTCGTGGCCCGGTTCGGTGCCCTGCTCTTCATGGGAGCGAAGGGTGCCATCCGGATTCACCATCTGGATCTGGTGCCGGGCAGGCAGCATGTAGTCCTCTACGCTGATGCCGAATTTTCTCTGGACGTCAGCAGCTTGGTCCTCTACTGCCGCTTCCGGCGCAGTGTGGTCTGCGTGGATCGTCATTGGTCCGTCCTTCTCTAGCCACTATGTGCTTCCAGTATGTTCCGGAGAGCTGTTTCGTATCCAGCTTTCGTTCAGATCATGGAAGAGCATGCAGGAAGTGGCTATTCTGAAAGACGAATTGCAAATGTGAGCTGGGTAACGAGCCAGTTGTGTAGACGAATTGGAGACCACGTGAGCGAGACCGAGGCAGAGCAGACTGCCGTGCCCCTGGACGATGTTGACCGGGACATCATCCGAGAGCTCACAACTGACGGCCGGATGTCCATTACCCAAGTGGCCGAGAACGTGCACATCAGCCGGGCCCATGCTTACTCACGCATTGCCCGGTTGACCGGCGAGGGAGTTTTGACCAAGTTCACGGCATTGGTGGACCCGATCAAAGCCGGCCTGCGATCTTCCGCCTACGTCACCCTCAAGGTCCAGCAGCATTCATGGCGAGAACTGAAGGAGCAACTGCGGGCAATTCCCGAGGTTCACCACATCGCCTTGGTGGGCGGCGACTTTGACGTCATCCTGCTGGTCCGCGCCACGGACAACATCCACCTCCGGCGTGTGATCTTCGACCAATTGCAGTCCATGGAGGGTATCCTGGACACCCAAACTTTCCTGGTGTTTGAGGACGTCGATACGCGGTAACTGCCCGGGCCGCAGGCGCCTCGTACGGAACGCACATTCAGGGACCATAGACTGTCCCCGTGCCCCTCAAAACTGCCTCCGTCACGCGCGCCGCTGTGCGGGTTGCAGTGTCGGTTGTGGCCATCGCGCTGCTATGGCTGATCGCCGCTTTTCAGTTCTTTTACAGCCCTCCACAGGCTACCCCTCATCACACTGATGCGATCGTCGTTTTGGGCGGGTTAAGTAAGGAACGACTTCCAGTGGCTCAGGAACTCCAGGAAAGCCTGGATATCCCCATTTTGGTGGTCTCGACGACGGGCCTTTCCGGCAACGTTGAGGGTGACGCTTTGTGCCATGAAGACGATGACCCCGACTTGATTTGCTTCCGTCCCTCGCCGCTGAATACCCGGGGTGAAGCCAGAGGCCTTGCGGAGCTGATCGCGCAGAACGGATGGAAGTCCATCACCGTGGTTACCTCCGACTATCACCTCCTGCGGGCAGGTACTTTGATGCGGCAATGCACCTCTGTAGAGATCCAAATGGTCGGCTCCCAACCCGACCTTTCGCCCGGAGCCTGGCTGGACCGATTCGTGGTCGAAACAGGTGGGCTCATCGACGTGTGGATGCAGCCGGAGTGTTCTTCTCACTAGCAATGCGCCATTCAGCCTGCTGAGTGCCCCCGAAAAAACGGCAGAGTCCTGCGTGACAGCCTTCGTTAAGTATGAACTGACTTGGCAAAGGTTTCGTCACGAAATTGCCATTTCCTTCAAATCTATTTCAGCGCTTGAAGGATTCAGTCAAGTCATTGAGTTTGCTGTGCCAGCCCGTCATCCTTTTGCCATAGGTCCAAGGTCTCAGCCCTACGAGTCCAAGGATCCTCCGTGGCAAAGTTTAAAGCAGAGACGTACACCTTCAGCACGAGCAATGCCCGACATCTAACTGCCAGCATCTTGGCCGCCTTCGTCTTGGTGATGGGATTCCTTCACGGATCCACAGCCCAAGCGGCACCCACCCCGGTTTACCCCATAAGCGGTTACTTCATTTTCGGCAGCACCAGTGATGACGCCAACTTGAAGAAACTGACGGATATCAAGTCCGTCGGCGGGGATACCGTCATAACATTTGGGTCGTCGCTAAAGCCTGCCACGTTGTCGAGCATCCCCCCTGCGTGCTCCATTAACGGTCTCAACTGTGCCACCGCGGCTGCTGCCGGTGTCACTGTGAATCGATACTTCACCTATTCCGATGGAAATCAGTGGGGAACGCCGGCTCTGGCGTGTCCTCGAGACAAGACTGTCACAAGCGGCACGAGCGTGTTTACGGTGTTGGTCCTCCCATCCCAGGGAAGTGGGTGCACATCGTCAAACGGCTCTTATGACGTGGTGGTCATCAGCGGCCAGCAGACTTCCATAAGTGTCTCAGTGGCCAAGGCCGCAACCGCCCTGGGTATGAAGTTCTACGCAGGCATGCCCGCGCCTGTAAAGAGCACCACGGTGACATATATACCGGACCTTACCTACCAATCAACGTTCACAAACTTCACCGCCAGGTTCCTGCAATATCAGGCGAAAGTTAATAACGTGGCAGGTTTGGCTGGGTTCTACCATCACACGGAGATGCCTGTAGGCAATGGTTCCGTATGGAACGCCGTTCTGACGGTGTACTCGATTCAAAACGCCGCAATCGCCAAATACATGCCAACGCGCTCGGCACTGATCAGTCCATACATTGACTCACGCAGTGCCTATTCAGCCCACATCACCCTGGACCAAGCCCGGCAGGGCATTAGGAACATCGCCGGGACAGCAAATGGTGTTCGGCTCGCCATCGCTCCACAAGACGGTATGGGGACTGGGAAGGGCGCAGCGTTCTTTAGCAGCGACAGTGGAACCAGCGTGGACCAGTTCGCAGCCTCCATCGTTGGCGCTGGTACTTGGGGCAGCCAATACGTAGCGTCCAGCCGCGATTACTTCTCCGCAATGGCCGAAGGAATCGACGGAACAGGTGTAGAGCTGTGGGCCAACATGGAAGGCATGGCGCCAGCAACCAGCCAGAACCAATGCGACGGTAACTATCGAGGACAGAGCTACAAGGCTCGTCACGACAAGCAACTCCAGGTGCTGGGCAACTCGCCGGTCAAAATCATTTCGTACATGTGGGATCCGTTTTACACCTGCACTGGGACCTGGGCCCCCTTGCTCGACCAGATGAAAGCCGGCAGCATGACCCCCGTGATTACAGATTCGATCTTCTATGGCAATGGAGACGTCCTGGTCACTGGGCAAAACCTCAGCGGCGGTACCGTGCAGGTGAAGTGGACTGACAAGTATGGCCGCGTCTTCGACAAGACCGTCTCGGCGATCAACTACAACGCGAGCTATGGCAAGCAGCAAGGTATCAATCCGCGGCTCGAATCAGTGACTGCAAGACTTGGCACCACATCACTTGGCTCGGGCAAGTACTACTACATCAACGTAACCAACGGATCTGGCGCAAAGAACGACGCGCTCTATTCCGACCGCGGCTAAGCGATGCCTGAAGGGCGGTCCAGGTGCTGAAGGTGCGCCAGGACCGCCCTTCAATGGCGACTTCGCCGCTTGTCGCCAAACAGATAATCCATGCCGCTGACGGTGCGGCTGTGAGGGCCTTCTTCTGCCCAAATGTGGTCCCTCGCTCCTCGGATGCAACAATTGTGCGTGGCCATGTTCCATCTGGACGCAGCTGAGGAGTGAAGACGTGACAGATACTGTCCGCCGAGCGGCGGCACTTTCGCCGTCCCCACGACACATGCGCAAACGTCGATTCCTGGGGGATGTTCCCCCGTCTTCGTTGCCCGGCAACAAGGGCGCCGTAGACATCGCTCGTTCAGAATCCAGGCTCTCAGTGTCTCCGAAGCCGGCCCGGCCTCCCGGCGGTAGCACTGCGCCTAAACCCTCGGCTTCTTCTGAACCAAGCATCAGTACCGGATCACGAAAAGCAAGCCCTCGGCAAAAACGGTTAGTCGCCTTGGGCATTGTGATACTCGTCTCTCTCAGCATCCCGCTGCTGGTGCTGACCTTGATGTTTGCTGGTTGAAGCAAGTTGGGCGTCACACACAATTAATCACCTCGATTGGCTGTGCGATAGCATCTGTTGACCAGCCATTGCCATTCCCGGGGGAATCCATGCAAATCGTCATGCCAATTTTCGGTACTCGCCCGGAAGCCATCAAAATGGCTCCGATCGTCACCGCCCTTCAACAATCTACCGATTTCGATTGCGTAGTGACTGTCACAGGCCAACATCGCGAAATGCTGGATCAGGTCAACGAACTCTTCGGGATTATTCCGGACCACGACCTGAACATCCTTCAGCAGCGTCAGTCGCTGTCAGCGATTATGACCAGGACCATCGATGGCCTGGACAAATTGTTCAGCAGCAACAAGCCCGATGCTGTCATTGTTCAGGGCGACACCACGACGTCGACTGCTGCGGCCATCGCCGCCTTCTATCACGGTATCCCTGTTGTTCATGTCGAAGCCGGCCTTCGAAGCGGCGACTTGTACTCTCCATTCCCGGAAGAGGCGAACCGCAAGATCACCAGCCAGATCGCCAGTTTGCACCTCGCCCCGACCAGCACCAGCAAAGCTAATCTGCTGGCGGAAGGCATCAACGAGGATGACATCGTCGTCACCGGGAACACTGTGATCGATGCACTCCTCACCACAGTCAATAAGAACGTCCCTTTCACCGATCCGAAGCTCGAAGAGCTTGCGGCCAGCGGCCGCCGGATCCTTCTGGTAACCACGCACCGCCGCGAGAATCAAGGTGACGCCATGCGGGGTGTAGGACGCGCTCTGGCTCGAATAGCCGAGGCTGAACCGGATCTTGTCGTGGTGCTTCCCGCACACAAGAATCCAGTCGTGAGAGAAGCAGTTCTGCCGGCAATCGAAGGTAAGGCAAACGTGATCGTCACTGAGCCGTTGGCTTATGGCGAATTCACGCGGATGCTGTCCCTCGCACACGTAGTCCTCACGGATTCCGGTGGAGTTCAGGAGGAAGCACCCAGCTTGGGAAAGCCTGTCCTGGTTATGCGCGACAACACGGAGCGTCCCGAAGCCGTTCACGCCGGCACCGTCACGCTCATCGGCACCGACGAGGAGACGATCGTCAAGGAAGTTGATCGGCTCCTCAATCAGCAGGACGCATTCGATGCCATGGCAAATGCCGTAAACCCCTACGGCGACGGCCAAGCGGCCGAACGCACCGTTGCAGCGGTGGCGCAGCTCTTGGGAGTAGGGACCAGGGTGCCGGAATTCGGCGCCGAGATCCAGATAGTCCGTTAGATCGACGGCGATGCCCCTCGCCAACAATCTAGATCACTCCCCCGAACCCAGAAATTGGAGTCAAGCGTTGCTACGCAAACTCTTTGACCGCCAGGAAACTCAACAACACAGCATCTGGACCGCCGAGGATACAGCTCAGCCGCGATCCTTTGTGCTGCTCGACTCAAACAGCGACCCTGATGCCCACTTGCTGCTGCGCAAACGGCCTTATGAAGTCCGCCTGCAAGTGGTCCCAGGCTCGGAAGTGAACGCCACCTTCCAAACAGTCAGCAATCCCGATCAGCACGGCACTAAAGCCGGGATTATCTGGGTGAAGTTCCTCGACCCGAGCGGCAATGAGGTCCCAAACAGGGGCCGAATCAGCAAGGGGCGGCAGGGCAACTACGTCTACATCGTCCCGGACGCTCTCGGTGTCTCTGAGACGACGTTATACATCCCTACGGACTGCACCGAAGTAGTGCTTGGTTTCGCACTTTGGAAGGGCTATCCCGGAAGCCTGTCCTTGGCTAACGCAGTCCGCATACATCACAACGTTCTCCCGCCCTTTACTGAATCCCGCGAAGCCGGCAGCGGCGATCTCCGGTCGCATCGTATATCCGTCTCCCGAGAGCACGGCCCTGCGTCCGAGATTGGTCTGGGGAAAGAGCCACTCTGCCTCGACATTTCGACACTCGACGCCAAACACTTCAAAGTCCAGGGCCAATTCGTTGGTTCCGAGCCTGTTGGGCTCAGGGATGCCGTAGTCCTCTTCAGGTTCTCCGACAAACACGGGGCTGAAGTGGGCAGCTTGACGGACGTTCCCCGGGGCCCCGTCGGCGAATACATCTACGTGGTGCCGGATTCGTCCGGTGCGTTTTCGTTCGAGGTCCACGCCCCGTCAGATTGTGCGAGTGTGCGGATTGCCTTCGCCGCTTGGCATGCGGAGCCCGGCAGCCTCAGGATCCTGAATGCCGTGGACATCGTCGAGTTGGAGGCAGAATCCGCCGACGATCTCCGCCCCGGCTTCGGTCCTCCCCAGGCTGATGGCAAAGCGTTGAAGTTCGATCGATTGCATGAGCTCGGATCCAACGTGTCAGTAACTTCCCGGGCTCGATGGGCGCGGATTCCGCTCACCCACATAAAGGGTTCCCAGGTTCAGGTTCAATTCTCCGTCATTCCTCAAGTCGAAGGGTTGTCCAAGAAGAGCGCGCTCACACTTGTCGAGTTTGCCGACAAGGACGGCGGCCGGATTTGCCCGGTCGGCCTCTCAAAATCCGAAGAGCATAATGCCTATAAGTACATCGACGGGCGCCGCCCAAACGACGTATCACTGACGTTGGCCGTCCCTCGGGACGCTACGGAGATTCGTGTCGGCACATTGCTCTGGGAAGCACCTGCTGGACAGTTGCTGACGAGCAATCAGATTTGGGTGAAGGCACTTTCTACGCCGAAGCCGGTTCCGGCCCAGAAGCAGGCTGGGAGTACTTCCACAGTCGCCGTCATCGATGATGCAAACGAGGCACCGCGGCCGGCCAGGGAATTGAAGGTCGCCCTGATCGCAGACGAATTCACGTATAACTGCTTCAAATACGAGTTCAAGCCGATCATTATCGAGCCTCACAACTGGCGTGAGCGTTTTGAGGCAGACCGGCCCGACATCTTTTTCTGTGAGTCTGCATGGTCGGGCGTGGACAGTGAGAAGCGGCCTTGGAAGGGCCGCATCTACGCAAGCTCCAACTTTGCCCGGGAGAACCGTACCGAACTCCTTGAGATTCTGGAGTGGTGCGACAACGAGGACATTCCAACTGTCTTCTGGAATAAAGAAGACCCCACGCATTTCGATGACAAGGTCCACAACTTCATCGACACAGCGGTGAGGTTCGATCATGTTTTTACTACTGACGTGACCTGCGTTCCCCGCTATGAACAAGAGTACGGACACTCCAGTGTTCATTGCCTTCCATTTGCTACACAACCAAAGCTCTTCAATCCGATAGAGACTTCGCCGAGGGACCAAGGAGTCTCGTTCGCCGGCAGTTGGTATGCAAACCACCTTGACCGTTCCAAAGAGATGGAAGTCATTTTCGACCAGATCCTCGATGCCGGCATGGACCTCCGCATCTTCGATAGATTTTGGGGGTCGGATGACGAGCTGCACCATTTCCCCGAGCGCTATCGTCCCTTCACCAATCCTGCCGTTCCGCATTCAAAAATCGCCGACGCCTACAAGTCGACGACGCTTGGTCTCAACATCAATACCGTGACCTCGTCGCCCACTATGTTTGCGCGTCGCATTTTTGAACTCATGTCCTGCAATACTTTGGTTGTCTCCAACTACTCCGAAGGCGTCGCCGAATTTTTCAAGGGCCGGATACTGTTTGCTGGTGACGGCCATTCAGACATTCAGGATCTGGACACCGCAACTGCGGATCAGGTCAGGCACGCCGCTCTCCATGACGTGCTTGCACATCACACGTATGAACGCCGTTTCGAACAGATCCTGGACAGCATCGGCTTTGAGTACGCCAAATCGCACCGCATGGTGACTCTGGTTTGTCCAGTGGAAAGCGAAGCTCAACTCATCCAAGCCATCGCCCGCCAAGGTGAGTATGTCGACGTCGTCGATCGAGTGGTCATCGTTCTGGGACGGAGCTTCCAGAAGAGCGACGCATCCTATTTTCAGGCCAAGTATGGCCGCTTTGGTGTCGTGATTCTGTCGTGGGCCTGGGCTGTCAATGAATCTCTGGACCCCTCCACGTTTATCAGCGGCGATTCGTTTGCCCTCATATCACCTGATTCGACCGTCAGTGCGAAGGCAATCTACGAAGCCTCACTCCATCGCGCATACATCGACGGTCCGGTGGTCATCCAGTCCGGAGAACCGTACCGGTTCAGCGCCCAGCACGCCGTCGAAGACATCGTCGCGGGCCCGGCCTTCTTTAAGAAAGCCGTCGTCAACTACGGCAAAAACATCTCCGACAATTTCTACCTCGTCTAGGGGTTGAATCAGCCATTGCAAATCCTTGAGGATTCTCCGGATATGAAGCTCAGCATTGTTGTCCCCTGCTACAACGCAGAAACCAAGATCGGACTCTGCCTGGAGTCGTTGGAAGGCATCGACCTTCCTGAAGACTCCTTCGAGGTTGTCTTTGTGGACGATCGCTCCACCGATGGAACATTTGCCTTGCTCGAGGAGAGGGCGCGGGCACATTCAAACTGGCGGGTCGTGGCACTGTCCTCCAACAGTGGCTCGCCCTCACGCCCCCGCAACGTTGGTACGTCAAAGGCTGCAGGGGAATACGTCTTCTTCCTTGACTGCGACGACGAGATTCTGCCGGAAGCACTGCGCCAGCAGCTGGAACTTGCCACACAGGAAGATTCAGACATAGTCCGGGCCTCCTTGTACACGGTGGAACGAGGCAAGAAACCCCAACTGGTTAACCGGGTGGTGGACTTTCACAGCGCAGCATCCAGGACTGAGAAGATCGCCAAGATCGTGCGCGATCAAAGTACGACAAACTCGTCGTTGATCCGTCGCAGTCTGCTCATCGACAACGGCATTATCTGGCCGGAGCATCTGCACATGGGAGAAGACACTGTTTTTCTCAATAGTGTCTTGGCGGTGTCTCAGAAGATCTCCTACCTTGATAAACCAGCCATCGTTTACCACAAGACCATCGGATTTGTCCGGTCTACAACGCAGCAGTACGGTGCTCGCGAGCTGGCTTCGCATCTCGAAGTATGGGAGAGCGCCGAATCCACCCTGTCGCATGTTGGCCTTAGCTACATGGAGATCAGAGGCCACGTCGCGCTTAGGGTGGCCCTGGAATCCATTTACAGGTTCAACCGTGGTGATATTGATGCCGGGCTGTTCTCAAAGCTTTCCCATCTTGTCCAAGACAATTGGGCCGCCATCAGTGGGAAGCCGTATCGCGCCCGAATCCGTGAGACGCTCGAAATTATCAACAGCGGCAATTACGAAGACTTTCAGCAGAACATTAAACAGCGTGTCCTCATCGCCGGCATGGACTTGAAATTCATTTCTCCTGCTATTCCATCCCTGCGCGAGCACTACGACGTGAAGCTGGATGAATGGACCGGGCATGACTCCCACGATGAGAATCAGAGCCGGGAGCTCCTGGAGTGGGCAGACGTCATCTTCTGCGAATGGCTTCTGGGCAATGCAGTTTGGTATGCAAACCACAAGAAGGCACATCAACGTCTGATAGTCCGGCTCCATCGATTCGAACTCAACGCGAGGTTCGGGCATCTTGTGGATCAATCCAAGGTGGATTGCTTCATCTCTGTGTCACTTCACACCAGCGAAGACATGATCCGCACGTTCGGCATGGACCGAACGAAGGTTCGAATCATACCGAACTACCTCGACGTCAACGCCTATAAAACCAGTAACGATCCAAGCAAGACCCAGAGACTGGCAATGGTGGGCATGCTGCCCAAATTGAAGGGCTACCACCGCGCACTTGAACTTCTCCATTACTTGAATGCCCACGGCGAGTACTCCCTCACCGTCTTTGGGAAAGGGCCGCAAGACCTTCCATGGGTTTACAAGAACCCTGTGGAACGCGACTACTACGAGCAATGTGAGCAGTACATTGTGGATCACAACCTAGCCGAAAAAGTCACCTTTTCCGGCTGGGTAGACACCAAGACAGCTTTGGCTGACTTTGGATTCGTGCTGTCCCTCAGTGACTTGGAGAGTTTCCATGTCGCCCCGGGAGAGGGATTCGCCTCAGGAAATCAGGGAGTTTTTCTTCCTTGGCATGGGGTGGACTACGTTTACCCCGAGGACTACATTTTCGAGGATGTCTTCGGCATCCGCGATTACATCCTCGAGAACCAGGATCTGGACGTATTCAATAAGAACGCAGAGCCAGGCCAACGTTTTGTTCGTGAACGGTACTCGCTCGAGGCTTTCATCTCCCTTGTCCAGGAAGCCTTCGAAGAGGTCTAAACGGCGCTGCCAGGGCAGTCCAGGGCTGCGGCGCTTCGGCGCCGCAGCCCTTTCTTAGCGACTAACTAGAACGCGCAGCTGATCGGCGAGCCAAGCACCGAAAAAATCATGCCCGGCGTCGTTCAGATGAAGTTCGTCGTAGAAGGCTGACGGCTTATCCAGAAACTCAGCGTCGGCGTCGATGAATTTGACGCCGCTATCGGCGACAAATTGCTGCACGGCCCCGCGTATATCTGCACGCCGTTGCACGAGTGAAGTGTGCTGGTCCTCAGAGATCATTCGGGAGTAATACGAATCGGTGGCCCACTTTGCGTTGCGGTGGGGTGACGTTACAAGCACCAGGTCGATGCCGAATTCCTGGGCAGCCCACACGGCCAACCCCAGGATCGAGGTCAGGGCACCGGAACCTCGTGGAAGATCTGATGCTTCAGGCTGTACCGGCGGGAGCAGCGGTGCATATCTGTCTGTCGGGTACCAGTAGCTGTGAGGGCGGAAGTAGATAGGGAGATCCGATTGCGGCAGGAAAAATACCACCGTGCCACCGCGACCGACCAGTGGAACGATCTTGTTGAGGAAAACATTGAAAAGCTGTAGCGTGGTGGCCCCGGAATACCCGCCGTTCAGGCAGCGAAACCTTAGGCCGTCGCTAGCCAAGTGACGTTCGACCTGAGACACGAAGCGGACATCTTCCGGCGTGAAAGTTGCCTCAACAAAAGAGTCACCGAGAAACACAATCGGTGGGGCACCTTCCGAAGGCTCGTTGCCAGTCATGATGAACCCGTGCTCGTCCGTGCGGACCCGCCATGGCCCATCACCGATGGTTCCGTCAGTTGCTTCGAGGTAACCGTCGGGCCGGTTCCGCATGCCATCCAGGTTAGGCGTGGATTCCTTCAGCCTGATGTAACGGCGCTCTGACATTATGGCTCCCCAAGGGTACGACGGATGACAACCTATCGATCCTATCGGTTGGGCACTGCCGGTCGTTAATTCAACGGATGCAGAGGCCTTCCGTCGACCCTATTCTCCGGCGGCGTTGCCGTCGCGGTCCTCCAGGCGATTGCTGAGTTTGCCAACGAGCGCTTCCAATTGCTTGACGCGTTCGGACAGTTCCGCGACCGCGGTGCTCGCATCAAGTTCAGTGAGTGCCGAAGATAACCCATCCTTGATCGACTTCAATTCGCCGTTGACAAGTCCTAAGCGGTAATACAAATCCCTGGTGGCCCAGTTAGTACGCGTTATCAGACCAGCTGCACGGCGTTCCATGCGGGCACGTTCAAGTGGCGTCGCGGACGGAACCAGGATGTACGTGGGCGTCGCGTTGAATTGCGCTACGAAGGAGTAGCCAGACTCGGATGCGAACTGCTCAAGTTCGGCCTGTTCAACGGCTGTGGCGGCCTCGCAAGCAATGATCGGCCTGTCCCTGGCGATCAAATCGACCGCGCCCTTCAGGACCGCCACATCCATTCCCTCGGCATCAACCTTGATGAGGGCAACTTGTTGCCGGATCTCCTCCACGTCAATGGCGCTCACGGCATATTCGCCGTCCGAGGACACCGCAAACGTAGTGGCTCCAACGTTTTTAAGGTCGAGTTTATCCAGCGTGGCTCGTGAAGGTTTCTCCCCCAGCGCCACTCGGCGAACTTCAATATGATCTTGCAGCGAATTACTATCCACATTGCGCTGCAAGATATCTGCCGCAAGGGGCAATGGCTCAAACGAGATAACCTTGGCCTCACATACGGCTGCGAAGTATAGGCTATGGTTGCCAATATTTGCGCCGACGTCCAGGACTAAGTCCCCGGGCTTTAGATACTCGGCCAACGTTCCAAGGTACTGCCATTCATAGAACATTTTGGACGCATCAATCATGGCAGCGATGTGGTCGCCGGCCACGGCTTCAATGAGGATTCGTTTGCCGTGATGTTCAATAGCTAGCGACGTTGTTGCGATTGATTCAGTCGAACTGTCCATGGTTTCTCTCGTCGATAAAAACATATCCCGCGTTATTGCTGGATTCTCTCACAACCAGCCGCCGAATTCAGAACGCGGCTGCGGCTGTGGATCAACAACCGCGTCCGGGCGGAGTACCCGGACGCGGTAAAGCTTCTAGAGAGTAATAGCGGCCTCGACGTCCTTGGACGTCAGTTCGCGCCAGATTCCCCGTGTGTCAACGATTGGCTTGCCTGCAAGAAGACCTGCATCGACGTTCTTGAATTCGTCATGGTCCACCAAGACGACGATGACGTCTGCCTGCGCGATCGCATCTTCCGTGCTTGCAAGTTCAACATTGCGTCGGTTGGCGAGTGCCTTGGGCAGCGCCTCGACGTGCGGTTCAGCAACGAGAACCTTGGCGGTGGGCAACTCATCTGCCAAAGAGGCCGTGATCCCAATCGCCGGCGACTCCCGAAGGTCATCAATGTTGGCCTTGAAAGCCAACCCGAGCGTAGCGATCTTTGCCTCGCTGCCAAAGGACTCTGCTGCTTTGCGGACCTGTTCCACCACCCATTCAGGCTTGGAATCATTGACTTCGCGTGCGGTACGGATCAGCTTGGATTCAGTGGGTGCGGCGGCCACGATGAACCAAGGGTCAACTGCGATGCAGTGCCCACCGACTCCGGGGCCAGGCTGAAGGATGTTAACCCTCGGGTGATGGTTTGCCAGACGAATCAGCTCCCAGACATCAATGCCCAGCTTGTCGCTGATCACGGAAAGCTCGTTGGCGAAGGCGATGTTTACGTCGCGGTAAGAGTTTTCGACAAGCTTTGCCATCTCAGCAGTAACATCGTCCGTCACCAGGATTTCGCCTTGGCAGAAGACAGCGTAGAGGTCCTTTGCCAGCTCAGCCGCTTTGGAAGTAATGCCACCGACAATGCGGTCATTGGTCACAAGTTCGATCATGACCCGGCCAGGCAGTACTCGCTCCGGGCAGTGCGCAAAGTGAATAACTGGCGACCCGTCTGCCCCATCCAAAGAGAGGTCCGGTCGCAGGGCCAGGATGTACTCGGCCAAGTGGCGCGTCGCCCGGGGAGGCGACGTGGATTCGAGGATGACGAGTTCGTCTCCGACCAGCTGGGGTGCGATCCCACGGGCCGCGGCCTCGATGTAGCTGAGATCCGCTGAGTGGTCCTCGCGGAAGGGTGTTGGCACAGCCACGATGTAAGCCTGCGCTGCTGGAGTTTCCGTCGTCGCCCGCAGATTGCCCTGGCTGACTGCCCCGGCAACGTGAACGCCCAGATCAGGCTCAACGAAGGGAACCTCGCCACGGTTTACGGCGTCGACGGTGTTCTGATTCACGTCGACACCGATGACATTAATGCCGTTGGTGGCAAGGATGGCTGCAGTGGGCAATCCGATGTAGCCCAGTCCGATAACTGCGACAGTCTTACTGGTGGTGGTGGTCATTTTGTCCCCTATTTTTAGACGGTTATGTGTTCTTTGGGATCTCCAAAGAACTTGATTTCGCCGGACGCCGCCAATTCATCGTCCGAGATGTCCCAAGTGTGTCCTTCTGCCTGACGCATCTGGCAGAAGTTGAACCTGTCGGCGGCGTAGATGGAGCCGCCTGCGGTGGCGACCGATTTCAAGAATGCGGTGTCCTCACCGCGGTTGAGAGGCTCGAATGGGTGTGCCTTGAAAACTTCGGCGCGAGCCGTAATGGTTGGGCCCATCACGAACCTGCTGTACTGATGCTCCTTGTGCGGCATGCGCAAAACCGTGGCTTCTGTTGACACAAAGTGCATGTGGTGCGCATGCTTCCCAACGACATCAGCCTTGGAATAGTCAAGAGCGTGGAGCATGTCTGCAAGGTAGTTCGGACCGTAGTAATCGTCGTCATCCATCTTGGTCAGAATGTCTCCTGAAGCGGCGGCGACACAGAGATTGAGGCATTCCCCCAGCGTCGTCTCGCGGGGCTCTGTCAGCACCGTGTATCGCTCCACGCCGTACTTTTCCGCCAAGGAAGCCGCACGTTCGGATGTGATCTCAAATCCGTGAGTCAGCAACACCAGCTCAAGATCCACCCCCACTTGGCTTCCAACGGTGGCAAACACATGCTCAAGCTGATGCGGCCGGATAGTGGGAACCAAGGCGCTGGCAGAAGGAAGCCGGATGGGTCGGCTCCGATCCGGCAGGGCAGAAGCCACTATCGTCTCGGCCCTGTGGGCATATGTATTCCCTGCCCAAATGCGTCGCTGGCCCTTATGGACTACCCGATCGTTAAGCTCCGGGCTTCGCGCCAGCATTCGAATCTGGTGCTCGGCTTGTCCCTGGGATTCGGCTACAAACACTTCATCCGGTTCGAAGAATCGTCTGATGGCAGTGCTTGGAGAAGAGACGACCGGCGTCCCTGAAGCCGTGATTTCAAAGATTCGACGCGCACACATGCTAGGCGAGTCGACCACCGAATTCACATTGAGGAAGACTTTATAGGCCCGGTAGGCCGTGAGCATGGTGGCGTAATCCAGGCTTCCAACAACGTTCTCGGAAAACGGTACCGGGAACTGGTAGTTCGAGTCTCCGCCCAATTGCCGTGAGAAGATCTCGAGGACAGGACCGGACTTGGCCGATGCGTCCCGTGCAGCCGTCAGGAGCATGTCCATCTGTTGCCGGCGTTCTGGATACTTGTGCGCAAAATACATGCCAGCGAAGGCTACTCCCCGGGAGTGCCGTCCCTGCCCCACGCGTATGGGGTTGTGGATGGCTGGCTGTGCAGCAAAAGGAAGAGCCTCGATCCGGTCGTGGCCCAGATCCTCCTTGTAGAACGGGATCCGGCCGGAATCGCTGGTGAACACAACGTCGAACTGACGCGCCGCAGGCAGGAAGTCTTCGTAGTGGGGTGGATCTTCCTTATTCCAGAAGACTGTGGGAATTGATCGTTTGCGGCACCATTCCAGAAGTGCCAGAAATTCAGGCTTAGGGCCGGATGTTCCCGCAAGCTCATACTTCCATGACCCTTGGTTTCCGTTCCATGCGGATTCAACGAAGAGGAAATCAATTTCAGTCTCGCCTAGTTGCTGCAACCACTGATCCTTGCGGAGGTGGAGCAGATTCCACTCGAACGAGAACGCCGCTGACGAAAAGTCGTCAAGGATCACGCCGACGGTCAGGTCCGAGCGTCGCGGCTCCCGGTCAGGAACCCGGTACGGGCCGAAGATTGGAGGCCCGTCTTGCTCCGCCTGTTGGCCCCCTGGGCGGTCCGCGTTGATGCGTCGGTCTATCCTTTTTCGACGCAGCCATTCCTTGAATTGATCCAGTCCGCCTTCGCGCAAATGCCACAGTGCCTTGCGGGCTTCAACCATCGTTTTCATCTCAGCGCCCTTCCATTCGGCGTCCGCTGGATCTCTCCATGATTTGAGTGGCCACGAGATTCGCCCTTGCTTCGTCCTTGATCCGCGCTGCAGTTATGTTGTTGCCTTTGGAAAGGTTGGAAGAAAATTCCTGGTACAGGTTGGTGGTTTCTTCGGTTGAGCCGTCCATGATCAGTTCGCCCTTATCCAGCCAGATCACGCGTGTGCACATGTTCCGGATGGTGTCGAGACTGTGACTGACGATGAACACACAACCGGCTTGGGCCCGGAGCTCGTCCATGCGGGCCTTGCTGCGATCGTTGAACTGAGCGTCGCCCGTATTCAATGCTTCGTCCACCAGCAGTATCTCTGGGTTGACAGCTGCGGCAATGGCGAAGCGAAGCCGCGAGGCCATGCCCGATGAATAGGACTTCATGGGCAGGTAGATCGCGGAGTCCAGGCCTGACACTTCAACAATGCTGTCGAAGCGTTCATCGATTTCGTCCATGTCCATTCCCATGGCCAGGCAACCGAGGACTACGTTTTGGTCACCTGACAAATCCGGCACGAGCGCGGCGTGCACGCCCAGCAGCACTGGGGTGCTGGAGGCGTAGACGGCTCCATCTGTGGGGGCAGCCTGCCCACTGATCAGCTTCATCATGGTGCTCTTGCCGGAGCCGTTACGGCCGATAATGCCTACGGATTCCCCGCGCTCCACCACCAACGAAAGTTCCTTCAGTGCGCTGACCGTCACCAGGTTCTCGCGTCCCAGAAGCTTCCGGAGACTCCCCCGGATACCCTTTCGGGTGGATGTGGAACGTTCGATGGAGGAAGGCACCTTATAGGTCATCTTCACTCGATCCACCACTACGCAGGGCGGTCCGTCAAGGAACACAGCCTGATCAATCGCGACCATAGGTCTCTTCGCCTCTCCAGAAGAAGATGAATCCAACCAGCAGGGCCCCTAGGGCGACGACTGCCAGCGTGGCCCAGGACTCCCATGCGGGGACCCGATCGTAGAGTACGCAGCTCCGGACGATATCAATGACGTTGAACAGTGGATTGAACTTCATGATGGCGAGCAATGTTGGCTCATGAACAAAGCGTTCATACGAGTAGAAAACTGCAGAGCCGTACATCCACGCCCGGATCGCGAAGGGCAAGAGGTGCGTTACGTCATGGGCAATCGAAATGATCCTGGCAAGGATCATTCCGATTCCGAGGTTGAAGATGAATTGGAGCAAGAGGGCCGGCACGATCAGCACCCAGTGCCAGCTGATCTTCTCGGCGGGAGGCAACACTACGATCAACAGAAGCATGCCCAGGACAAGCGGGACAGACGAAAGGAGCTCCCTGATGTTTGCGCCAAGCGGAAGGGCGGCACGGGGGAAATTGAAGGCCTGAACAACAGACTTTCCATTCCGAATGGAGCGGGCACCTTCCATAATTGCTCCGGAGCTGAACTGGAACATGAAGATGCCGACGATCAAGTACCCAATGAAGTTTTCGATGCCACCACTCGTGTTGAGCAGCATGCCGAAGATCACGTAGTAAGTGAGCCCGTTGAAGACCGGGTTGAGCAGGAGCCAGGCGCTCCCCAAACGGTCTTTTCGGGTTCCCGTCTGCACGCGGGCGCGGGCATCGTAGAAGATGAACTGCCGGTAATCCCACAGCCGTACCAAGTAATCCAGGAATCCGGGTCTGGAACCCACCCTGGACAACTTCCGCATGTCCACGGACATCGGTTGGATGGCCGCGGGCGGCGGAAGCTTTGCTTTCTTCGCCGACATCAGCTGACCCTCCTTACGTAGTTAGACGCCCAAATTTTCATAAGCCCGGATGTATGCCTGGGCATTTGCCTGCCACGTCCTCGTGGCCAATACTTCCTGCCTGCCCGCGGCGCCAAGCCGCTTCCGTAAACCGTCATCATCAAGCAATTCGTACAACACCTCAGCCAGTCCCCCGGGATCTTCAGCGTTCGCCACCCTGCCGTTTACGCCGTCGTGCACTATCTCCCGCAAGGCCTCCAGGTTGCTGGCCACCACCGGCCGGCCGGAGGCCAGCGCCTCCACAGGTTTGAGCGGCGTCACGGCCCGGGTAACAGCCAAGTCCTTGCGTGGAACCGCAAAAATATCCAGCGCCAAGTGGTACAGGCGAGCCTGCTCCGGAGGGACACGCCCCGTGAAGATGGTCCGTTCCGATAGTCCCAAGCGCCGGACTTGGTCCTGAAGGCCAGGCGCGGCAGTGCCGTCCCCGACCAAAACCAGCTTCAACTGTGGCAGTCGTGGCGCAAGCAGCGCAAATGCTGTGACCAGATCGTCAAGGCCCTCATAGTCAACAAGGCTGCTTACTGTCCCGATGTAAAGCCCGTTCGGGTCCAGCCCCAGAGCCAGCCGCGCCTCGCCGTGATCGAGCGGTTCAGACAAGTATGCGCCGCCTACGGCATTGGGGCAGATCAGGATTTTGCTGTCCGGGATACCCATGGCCACGATGTTGTGTTTCATGGATTCGCCGAGCGTCACCACAAGGTCCGCGCTCTGCATGACGTCGGCTTCCCGTTCGGTAAAGAGCTTGTACCGTTCGCTCCGGCGAGCTTCCTCGCCACGCGTCGACGCCCACGTGTCAGCCAGTTGTCCACGAACTTCGTAGGCCCACGGAACATCCAGGGTGTTTGCGACTTCCCGGGCTATCAGGCCGTTGACGAAGTGGGTGGTGGTATGGAGGACCGCCGGCTTGAAGTCACGGGCGAGGGACAGAATGCCTTCGGCCTGCTGCTGTAAGCGACCATGCATGGACGGCTTCATACGCGCCGGCAGGAGGCGTTCGTAGCGCACGCCGTCAACGACGTCATACTGCCGCGCTGTCAACGCGCCGATCTGCACGGGGTAACCCAGGCGGGTTACGGCCATGGCTTCCCAACCGGCGTCCTGCTGGGCGGTCAGGATCGAGTGGCTGCGCCGGGCGTAGCCGCTGCCGGTATGCGGCACTGAGTTCGTCAGAAGGTGCAGGACCCTACGGGATTGCGGTTTAACTGCGGATGCCGTCAGGGATGGACGCCACCCCTGGAAGACGCGGACTTCGGACTCAAGCCGCTGCCCCTGTTTTGCCATGCCGCCCCGCTCGCCAGCGAGGACGACGACGGCGCCGCTCATGTCGCCGTCGTACCACTTGCGTCTGGCGAGGGTCGCCGGAGTCCGGCTCGCCCCTGCGGCGAGGGGCAGGAAAACATCCGCCCATGCTGGCTGTCCGGCAGCGATTGCTACTTCAGCCGCTTTGCGGGCGCGGTCACCATCAAGACCGGCACGGACGGCATGTTCAAACCGACGGGTAAGACCGGCGGTGTCCCCCGCCGCGTGGGTGGCCAGCAGGAAGAGGGGACGGGCGGAATTGGGCGCAAGCCTGGCGACGAAACGAGCCAGCGGCCTAACAATCCTGGATGGCAGCCGGCGAAGGACCTGGAGGAACAAGACAAAGGGCGACTCAGTGAGGTGCTCTGACACGGTTCCCGCAGTCAGGGCAATGTTCTTGAGGAGTTGGATCACGCAGTCCCCCGGGCATCAGTTGACTCCGGATTGACCAAGGAGGTTATTGACTCCATGTATCGCAGGGCCAGCTGGGCGTAGTCAGCGTTGTCCCGGACCCAGTCGCGTCCGCTGGTGCCTGAGGCGAGCCGGCTTCGGTCCTCGGAAAGCTCCCGCCACAGCTGCGCCACTGCTTCGGCGTTCGCCGCGACGACGTCGCCTCCGCCGGCTTCAATGATGATGCGTTCGGCTTCACCCCGCACAACCGCGGTGACGTGCCTGCCAATGGCCAGAACCTCGTAGGTCTTGGACGGGACAGTGGTCTCGAAAGACTTCCAGTCATCGCGGAGGGACACGATGCACGTATCGGCTTCACGGTATTTGTCCATGACTGCCTGACCCTGCAATGAAGGGAAGAAGGTCACGGGCGCGTTGAGCTCGCGGGCCAATTTCACCAGTTGCGGACGGCTGGTACCGTGACCCACCAATGTCAGATGGAATCCCTCGCCCAGCAGCGCACTCGCCCTGATGAGAATGTCCAGGCGCTGGCTTTTGCCGTGATTTCCAAGGTAGACGGCATGAAAGACGTCGCGCTCCAAGGCCGGGGGCTCAAGGAAAGGCATCGAGTTCAGATCAAGGCCGTTACTCACAGTAACGACGTTCTTGATGCCGCGGTCCCGCAGCGTCTCGGCAAAACCGTCCGTAACTGTGACAACCAGGTCCGCCCGCTGCTGGACGAACTCCACCACACGCTCCACCAGGCTTTTGACGCTGCCTTGCACGATTCGGGCGTCGCGGGCAAGGTCCGGCCAGGCATCCCGCATCTCGACGATGAAAGGCACCCTGCGAAGCCGGGAAAGCACGTATCCCGTAGCCAGCGTCGGGAGGCTCGGAGCGGTGGCGAGAATCGCGTCGGGTTTCTTGCCGCCCAAACCTATAGGAACGGACATCACAGCGGAGAAGAGCTGGTCCACGAAACGTGCCAGTGGCGAGGTGCCAAGATGCCGAAGGTACGGCACGCGCCTGATGGTTTCGCCGTGCGGGCCTTCCTGGTGGGCGAAAGCGAATCCGGCTTTTCGCCGGGGCAGATCCCGCTTGCCGTTGGGATAGTGCGCAACGGGAGCGACGACGTCGACGTCCCAGCCTGCTTTCCGGAATTCCCGGGTCAGGGACAGCCAACGGCGCTGCGGCGGGCTGTGCTCCGGCCAGTACGAGTGCGTGAGCAGCATTAGACGCAACGGGAATGCAGGATTTACGGCAGTCGCGTCCCTGGGGAGGGAAGTATCCATGGACTACTTGCCGTTGAGGCGGGGTCCGCGGATCCCCTTTGAGCGCAGGGCACGGAAGTACGCAAGACCCAGCAGCAGCAACACCAAGACCGTCAGGCCTTGGACTAGGGGGTTGTTCTCCGCGACGGGGGCCAGGGCCACCTTCAAGGGGCCGGTGATGTCTGCGCTGACAACGGGCGGGGCGGCGGTTTTCGTAGGAGTCGGTGTGGGCGTAGGCGTTGCCTCGGCGGTGGCCGTGGTGGTTTCCGCGGGAACTTCAGGCTCTACAACAAAGTTCTCTATGGCAACATCGGTGGGTACAGCAGGAACGAGCGACGTAGCTGGAGGAGTCACAGCAGGCACTTCCGCAGGCGGAGCGACGGGCTCGACGACGGGCGGCACCACGGGTGCGGGAGCTGGCTCTTCGGAAGGCTGGGCAGGTGCCGGAGGAATAGGTTCCAGAGTGGCCGGAGGCGCAGAAGGCTCAAGAACGGGCGGGATGACGACCGGGAACGTAGGCTCGGGTTTCGGCGATGGGTCCGACGGCTGTTCAGCATCGGGTCCAGGGTCGGTTACTGTGGTGGCCACGGCCGGCTGGGTACCAAAAAACCCGAGAATAGCCAGCAAGATGACCACAAGTGCGGCTTGAACACGTCTGATTCCGGTGCCCAACTTTCCCCCCGTTGATATGTCGTACAAAACGCTATTAGCGTCCGTTCCAGCGCGTCCACCTGAATGAGGGTAGGCGCGGCCACCAACAGCAGGAGGGCAGCCCGGTTTAGTCTAGCGTATGGATAACAGTCATTTGATTCCGTAGGATCGTCTGCTGATGCCGACCCCAAGGAATTCATGACGCTCATTCGCGGAAGCCGTCCGCGCATCAAAGCCCTCCTCGCGGCACTTGTGCTCATAGCCGGAGTTGCAGGAACCGCTTTAGTTGCGCCCAACCACAGCATCGAGGCGGAACGGCCGGCCCAGGAGAAACAGCCCACTGAGGCCCCGAAGAAAACTCCGGCCGTCAAGGCACCGAAACCGGCAAGCTACCCAATTGGCGGCTATTTCGTCTACGCCACTCCGAGCAGTTCCCGGAACCTACAGAAGCTCACCGAAATTAAGGCAGCAGGCGCTGACACTGTCATCACTTTTGGAACGTCCCTCGTGCCAGCTACTTTGGCGACGCTTCCCAAGGATTGCCTCATTGACGGAGTGAACTGCGCCAAGGCTGCTGCAGGAACTCTGGAGGTCAACCGCTATTTCACATACTCCGACGGAAGCATCTGGGGCAGCCAGGCCGTGAAGTGTCCCAACGACCGCAGGATCACCAGCCAAGGCAAGGCATTCGTTGTGCTGGTCCTCCCTGCCCAGGGCAGCGGCTGCACGTCCGCGAACGGCAAGTACGACGTCGTGGTGGCAGGCGGTGGCGCCGCCGATGCCACAGATCCAGCAACTTCAATGGCTGTGGCGGCCACGAAACTGGGCATGAAGTTCTATGCCGGACTACCTGCTCCGGTGAAGAGAACTGATAAGGCGTACCTCCCCGACGTTTCCTACCAAGGGACCCTTGCCCTCTTCACCGAGCGCTTGCTTCAGTATCAAGCGGCTGTATATAACGTGACCGGGCTGGCTGGCTTCTATCACCACACAGAAATGCCTCTGACCGATGGCCACACTTTCGATCCCATCCTGGATCTGTACCGCATGCAGAACCAGGCGATCCATCGAATCTTTCCCACTCGCAGCGCAATCGTTAGTCCCTACCTTGACGCGCGGGTCAGTGCCTTCAGTATCAGCCTGAATCAAGCCCGAAACGGGATCCGAAGAATTGCCCAGACAGCCAGCGGACTGGTTCTGAACATCGCCATCCAAGACGGCATGGGTACAGGTAAGGGTGGTGCGTTTCAGTCGAACGAGGCGAACTCGGCGGTGGACCGCTATGCGGAGAGCATCGTGGGCAAGGGTTCGTGGGGCAGCAAGTACGTGGCACCCGTTCGGGAGTATTTCCTGGCAGCTGCTGCGGGCATTTCCGGAACCGGCGCCGTCCTGTGGGCAAATTTGGAGGGCATGGCTCCAGCCACGGCTTCCAATCCCTGCGGTGACAGTCTCCGTGGGCAAAGTTCCAAAGCCAGGATCGACCGGCAACTCCAACAGCTTTCCAACGCGCAAAAAGTCATTTCCTTTATGTGGGATTCGTATTACACATGTGTTGGTACCGGTGTTCCACTGAAGGCCCAGATGGAGTCCGGAATTGCCACACCGATTATTACCGACGCCACGTTTGACCCGGCCACCGGCCAAGTGCGGATTACAGGCTTCAATCTTTCAGGTGGCAACGCCCAAGTGAAGTGGACCGCCAAAGGCGGACAACGCCTCGCGAAAACCGTGAAGCCCATAAGCACAAACACTGTGTACGGAGTCCAGAGCGGCATGAACCCAAAATTGGAAATGATCCTCGTGAACGTGGGTAAAACAACCTTGGCCGCCGGCCGCTACTACACCGTCAATGTCACCAACCGATGGGGTGCGGAGAACGATGCTTTCTATTCGCAACGCGTCTACACAGCGCAGGCTTCGCGGGGCGCCAAAGGCTAGCCCCGGACCTGGCGCGTTAATCTATTTGTTAGCGTGGGCGAGGAATTTGCCGCATTCGTGGCCCGGCGTTGCCGTTCAAAAACCTTCGCCAACCGGACAGCGTGATGTTCCACTCTCTTGGCAATTGCCGCGTCAGTGTGCCGGTCAGATGAAGAACCTGTTCTTCGACGTCATTTGATCCAACCTGCGGCACCACGCGGCCCGGTCGTGCCCAGAGGACGCTAAGTCCAACTGACCCTCCAGTTCTCCGATGTCCAACACATTCTGGTCACTCGTGTATATCAAATCGTCCTGTGCATAAACGGAGCTTCTCTCAGTCTGTGCAAGCGTGTAAGCATGTACAGAAGGACGTGACCAGAAGATCCCTTTGCCGACGATGCGGGCCGGGACACCCGCTGCGGTGGAGTTGGAAGGGATGCTTTTGGTGACCACAGCGCGGGCCGCCAGGATACTGCCGGAACCAATTCGTGCCCCTTTGAGTAGCAAGGTGTCCTCGCCGAGCCACACGTGGTCACCAACCCATATGGAAGCACTGGGATTGATTCTGTGGTGGTTACTCAGCGAATAGATCAGATGCGGGTCCGCCGTTCGGAATACCACGCGTGATGAAAACATGGCATCGCTGCCGATGATGACATGTTTGCGTTCTGTCGGAAGGAAGCGTGCCTCTGCAGTGAACGATGCCCCTGGGCCCAAATAGAACACAGACTCTTCAAACACGGTTGCCACCAACCGCAGGAACCTGGGCGACTTGCGTAGATGGACTACCGAATCATTCCCCATGAATCGAAGCCTTGAGTTCCGCAGCTTGACGCCGTCCTCCACGAACAGCACGTTTCCCTTCCCGGCAAACTCCACCGAGGAGCGGAGAAACTCCGATTCGGGCGTCTGATTCAAGTGGACAACATTGTCCCTAATTGAGGAGACATCCGCGTAGGAGCGAATAATTTGCGTTTGACCCATCCTTGCGGAACCAGCCACCGAGGCGCTATCCGACATTTAGCGGCACCTCATGCGGGGTCGATGCCTCATCCACTATGGCGACAACCGTGGAGGCCTTCCAGTCCACTGTCCCAAAGGTATCCAGGGCCTCGTCAGCCGAGCCGGCACCATGAACCACGATCAACAGATGTTCGGCTTTAGCGGTGATGACGAATCTCAAGGCAAGCAGCTCCGCCATCGCCCAGCCGTCCAGAGGCTCCACGACGGCAATATTCGACACCTTATGCTTGCCATGCTCAAGGGTCACGCCAGACACATCGAATTCGGCATCGCTCACGAAGTGGACCTCCATCGTGTCGCCCTCGATATCTTCGTCATAGCTGCGATACCGAAAACGGGCGAGACGGTCACGGTCCAAGACCACATACGTCTCTGGATGCCTCGCATGGAGGCTCAGAGCAGCTGCACTCATTGAGTGCTGCACTTCCTGCTTCGAATCCAATATCAAAGAACCGGGCAGAGTGCCAGTCCACTTAGTTCCGTTGGCTTCGATCGCTACAACCGCTGAGAGATGCTGGATCGGATCGTAAGCCGGATAGAGCAGTTGCTTTTCCGAAGTGAACTTCAGGAAGTCATAGGAATGTTCAGACATCGACTGCAGGAACCTGGTCCTGCCCAGCCAACCTTCAATGAACCAGTTGGCGCGGGCAATTTTAGAGGCGGCGGGATCAACCCGGACCTGCACTTGAATGCCGTTCTCTTGAGGGAAGGAACGTACTTCATCGGCACCAATGTCCCGTTGCTGCCGACCGCCCAAGAACCCACGGATGATGCCCAACATAGCTGGCAACGCGGCCCGGGCCACATCAGAGTGGACGCCATTTATGCGGTACTTCGTGAGGTTGGGGACGTCTCGAACAAGCTCAATGAGTGAGTGGTTGCTGAGTTCATCGGAGTTCGTGTAAAAATAGTCGATTCTTCGTCCCTCAGCGAAGTATTCGCGCAGGTTGTCCTCGGGCTGCTGTACATCGTGGAGTGCACGGTTCCGGAACAGATTGTTTCGAAAGAATGGCTTGTTGAAGTAGTACGGCAAATTCATTTGCGGCACAGCCAGCAGCAGTTGGGCGGCCGGGAAGTCCTTTGCATAGTGGATGGCTATGCTGCCGCCTTTGGAAGCTCCGAAGAACAGCATCTGTGCTGGGTCGATATCGAAGCGGCTCCGCAGTTCCTCGATGGCCTGCCAAACCCGGCGGTACAAAGGCCGGCCAGCGTTGTCCACCATCATGTAGGAGCCTGCGGCAAGGTAGCGGTCCTGAAAACACACCATAAGGGTGTCCTTCAGGTCGGCGTCGGTAATGGCCTTGAGGTAACTGACAGCGTAGGAGATCCGTGAGGTTGACGGCCCGAATCCCGGGAAGGTGATGAACAGCTTCTTGGGATTGGTGGTATTTCCCCGCAAGGAATAGTAGGTGTCCCCGTGCTGCTCCACGCCATACTGGTGATCGTATTTCAGCTGTTGCGGAGTAGTGAAAGCACCGCGGCCGATCTTCAGCTCATAAGGTGCGTCGATGTCCAGGCTAAATCGCTTGGGATCCTTCGACGTGACAATGATGTTGCGGTATTCAAGCGGGAAGCCGCGAGCCGGGGGTTCTATCTTGTTCCCGTAGACCACTCGGCCGTCCTGGAGCAGCCTGAATCCCCTGCCCTTATGCACTTGCCACTTTGCAATGGTCAGTTTTGCAAAGTAGGTTCCTTGCGGCAGGTTTTCGGACGCCAACCTGCGGATGCTGCCTTCCAAGCCTTTTGCCTTGATGAATCGCCGTGCGGGTGCGTTGGCTGGGGATGCCATCAGTTTGCGGGCGAAGCCCGTGCCGGCCTGTGAGTAGGCAGCATCTACCGCGATACCCGTGATGGTGCGTTTAATGCCTCGGATCTTCCTCATTAGAGACTCAGCATCCTCTCAACAATTTTGGCATTGATTCTTTGGGGGTCCACTCCCTGGAAGAAGCGTGCGCGACGGGCACTGAATAGTTCATGAGGCCGGAGATAGTGCTCCTTGACGACGTGGTTGATCAGGTCTGCATGCTCCTCAAAGACCGGGCCCAAGCCATCATCGCGGTAGTCCACGCGGCCTTCGTAGGGTTGCTCATGGAAGAAGTCCGCTGCGTCCCAGTGGTAATAGGCAATTGGCGTGCCGATAAAGGCAGCATCAAGCACAGCGGAGCTGTAGTCCGTGAAGACCATCTCAGCCGAGGCGATGGCTTCGCGATAGCTCAAATCAGTCCTGACAACGTTCTTGGAGAATCCGAATTGGCTGGCTCTCTTCTCCACATTTGGATGGAGTTTCACGTGGAGAGTCCGGCCAGTTTCTTCGAGGAACGCCAATAGCTTTGGATCCGAGAGGACGGCGTCGATTGCACGGAAGTACTCCGACTGGGCGAACTGTTCGGTGGACACTTGATGGAGGTTGAAACGCCACGTTGGCATGAAGAGAAGGTGCTGTGGCGCATGTGCCGTTTTGGTCAAGGCCTCGAAGCGGGGCAGCCCTGAGTTCAAAGTTTCGACGGGGGCAAGCTTGCCAAGATAGTCGGCTTCGAGTTGCCCAGTGGCGACGAACACATCGAAGTATTTGGAGAGAATCCAGTCGGTCATGTCGTTCAACTGGATCCCGTGTTGAAGATACACAAAGCGGGAGTTCGCGAAGGACTTGCCCCGGTATCTGATGTTGTAAATCTGGGACGAAACCACCAGGTCCGAGATGAGGAACTTCTCGTAGAACTCTGTAGTGAAGATCGGAATCAGTTTGAAGCCCTTTGCTTGCAGCCGTTCCCAATCGGGCGATTTCGGATTTAACGCGAAGTACGCCTCTGTGTACTCCCCATGGTTCACCCTGAAATATTCATACAGGTGCTCAGCGTTGTCGTCTGCCTGTAGGGGCCTATCAAAGAAGATCATGGTCGAGGAGTGTGTGATGGGTCGGCTGTAGAAGTCGTAGCTGGCGGCCCGCGAATAGCCGGGCCGTAGATCTCGCGGCCGATATGACTTCTCGATGAGGACGGTGTCCAAGCCGAAGTGCAATTCGTAGAGGGGCGGTTGCTTCCCTTCCGTGGGCTGGCCTTCCCTGAAAGACAAATATGAATCACTGGCGCTCAGCTGCTTGTAGAGGTGAGTGTCGGACTCCGAGTCAGACAACCAGCGAATCCAGGACGCCTCCACCGGCTGCAACGGTTCAACGAATCGGAGCAGCTCGACGAGACGATACGACCGGACCACGTCCCGGAGATTAGCCAAGGCAACCTGTGTCACCTTCCCAGCCCGCATGCCGCGAAGGAACAACGCAACATACCGCACGAGGTGAAGACGTACTTCCTTCGAGGCCGCTGGGATCAGTGGGACCAGCCGCGTGACATCGTGCGCTATTTGCAGGCCAATGGCGGCTTTGGTGTCAGATGCGACCGAGAAGCCTGTAGCCAGAGGCTTTACCGTTCCGATGGACCAGTACAGGCGGTAACTAAGGTAAAGGGCTGAGCGGTCAACGTCGCCAATTGCTTCCAACGCGTCCCTGAGCCGATGCGTGTTGAAGACAACACCGAATATGTCCCCGTCCCTCGCATAGCGATATGCGTCGTCGATCGTGGTGGCGGCTACATTGTTTGGAATGCCGCCTGTGTACATTACTGGTTCAGCAAGATAGACGGTTCGTGCCCGTAAGTACTCGAGCATCGTGGTCATGTACGACGCCGATAGCTGATGCGAGGTCTTCATAAACACCACGTATTTGGTCTCGATGGTCTCGCTGAGCCTGGTGATGCTATCCACTGTTAACACTTCGCCAACCTCGAGGATGGAGAACTGGGTTTCGTACCTCAGCCTCGCGGCGATGAGTCGTCTGTACATCACAGACTCGCGGTCAAGTAAACCCGAAGTCTCTAAGACGATCGTGAGCAGGGGTGATGAGTCGAGCATCCTGGTCCTCAGTGAGTCGATGGTGAAGGGACCTCAACCATGCGATCCCTACATGCCGATTTTTAGTTCAAGGACAGAGTGGCCCCATTGGCCGAATCGTGACGCAGGAATGCCCGGAAGAATCCCGTGTCGGACAAATTGATTTGCAGCTATCACTTCGTGAACGCTTGGGACCGGAAATGAGCACTTCAGGGAAGGTGGACAACACTCCCAGCCGGGCGGTGCAGCATGCCTGGGCACAATCCACCTTCAATTAGCAGTCACCCAGGGAACCACAGTGCCTTCGACCTGCATATATTGAAAACGCCGTGGCCAGCTCATGAGTGTCGACAACGGCCACTACTCGTTGGCGCTTGATAGAATCATCACTGCTGACGCCGACACCAAGGAACACATGACGCTCCCGACTGATACTGAAAATGCCGAGACTAAGTCCCGCCCTCGACGTCAAAAGAGCCCAAAAAAGACTGCGCGAAATGTGTTAATTGGCTTTGCGGCCGTCGTCCTAATCGCGGGCCTGATTGGTGGCGGCTACCTTTACAACTTGGCACAGACCTTCAACTCGGGGACTACGAAGATCGAGTCAGCCTTCCCTGACGAGGCCACCCGGCCCCAAAAGACCGAGCCTGCGAATGGCGCCCCCGCGCCCATGAATATCCTCGTGATGGGCAGTGATACCCGCGGGTCCGACGAATTGGACGTGGACACTGCTGTAGCCACCGATCAGCGCGCTGACACACTGATGCTCGTCCACATTCCGGCCGACCGGAAAAACGTGTACGCCGTTTCCCTCATGCGTGACCTGTGGGTGAACATCCCAGGGAAGGGCGAGTCCAAGATTAACGCGGCGCTCGCTCTTGGCGGTGTACCCCTGATGGTCCAGACTGTGGAGTCCCTCTTCCAGCAGCGGATCGATCACGTGGCAATGGTGGACTTCGAAGGTTTCAAGGGCCTCACCGATGCCTTGGGCGGCGTGGAAATAGACGTAAAGATCCCGTTCGCACCTGCATCTGGTCCGATGAAGGGCCACTACTACGCAGCAGGCAAGCATACGCTGAACGGCGATGAAGCACTCGCCTTTGTCCGCGAACGTAAGTCATTCAGCGATGGCGATTATCAGCGCGTGCGAAACCAGCAGGCGTATATGAAGGCCATCATCAGCAAGACGATTGCACGCGAAACCCTGACGAACCCTGTGACCGTCAGCAGCATGGTGAGCGCGGTTTCACCCTTCGTTAGCGTCGATAAGAGCTTCGACGCCGCTGCTATCGGCAGCCTCGCATTGGGCCTGAAGGACATTAAGGTGAATGACACTGTGATGTTTACCCTGCCCACGCTCGGCACCGGCACCTCCGTGGACGGCCAATCGATTGTCGTCGCAGACACCACTGCCATCTCCGAGATCGCCGGCGCGCTCTCCAAGGATCAGCTAGGCACGTATGTCACCGCACACGCACTCGAAAAGGGAAACTAGCGCGTAGGTCTGGGCACAGATTTCCGGAGATTCCTTCAGCTTCATAAGGCACCTCCACCGAGTCCGCTCTGGGCACGAACTCGGCGGGACTACGTCAATACAGACGGAGATGGCTTTCCCCAGCGTTTCTTGTAGCACTGGGCAAAAGGAGAGATGATACCGACGTGGAATCCCTACATCCATTCCGTATCCTTACCGTGTGCACAGGGAATATTTGTCGTTCGCCGGTGGCTGAGCGGTTGTTGCAGGCCGGGCTGGATCAGGTTTCAGACGCGAAGTTCGAGGTGAGAAGCGCTGGGACGCGTGCCATGGTTGGCGAGCCCATCCAGCCACTGTCTGCCGATATTATTCGAACGTTCGGCGGGAATGCTGCCAACTTCAAGGCAAGGCAGCTTACCGCAGCAATGCTCCGCCATAGCGACCTCATACTCACCATGAGTTCTCGACACCGACCAGAGGTTCTGCAACTCGATTCATCGCTGCTGAAACGAACCTTCACGATCAGGGAATTCGCAAGGATGCTCAATGTTCTTCTGGACGATGCATCAGTAGCGCCCTCGGGAACGATTGCAGATTGGCATCAAGTCCCAGCCCGTGCTGCTGCAGTTCGTCACTTGGCAATACCGGAAGATGCCAGTGACAACGACGTCGTGGACCCATACCGTCGCGGATCTGACGTTTATAAACAAATGGAGGATGAACTTGCGCCTGCCATCCTCTCCATCCTGCGTTTTGCCAGGTTGAACGCGAAATCTGACTCCGGGTTCGAGCTGTAAATCCAATCCTAGCCTCGACAGGATTGCGTTATGTTCGAGTAATGGAAGCACGCAAAATCGCTCCGGAATATGGCAGAAGTTATAGTCAAACATGCCTTCCGCGCTTAACTCCGTACATCGTTCAACTTTTCGCAGTGACATAGCTGGTTTAAGGACGATCGCCATTGTCTCAGTAGTCCTAGTCCATGCCGGGGTGAGTTGGATACCTGGAGGATTTGTCGGCGTAGACGTTTTCTTTGTAATCTCCGGGTTTCTCATCACTGGTCAACTACTACGGGAAAATGAAGCTACAGACAGAATCAATCTTCCGGAGTTTTGGGCCAGACGCGCCAGGCGGCTCTTCCCCGCGTTGGCCTTTGTAACGCTGACGGTCTTGGCGGTCAGTCCGTTCATATTTTCGCCCCTGGAGCTCAAAGAACTCGCAAGTCAGGCCGGCGCAGCTGTCCTTTCCGTATCCAATGTGCTCTTCGCATTCCAAGCTGCGGACTACTTCGGTCATGAAGTACAAGAGAGCCCTTTCCTGCACACGTGGTCCCTGGGAGTCGAAGAACAATTCTATTTGGCTCTTCCTTTGCTCTTGGTGATCGTTTCCTGGGTTGCACGACAATTGGGCTGGAGCACACGCCGGGTTACGCTTTTGACTCTCCTGTCTTGCCTCGCTGTTTCGTTTGCTGCCTCAGCTGCCTTGACCCCAGAGCATCCGTTCTGGGCTTTCTATACAATCCCGACAAGGGCTTGGGAGTTTGCTGCCGGCGGGGTTCTCGCAATCGTTATCGGGACCATGAGCTTGTCGAGGACGACGGCGACAGTTTTGGCTACCACCGGCATGGCGGCCATTCTTGCGAGTTGTTTGTTCATCGGAGACAACCAACCGTTTCCGGGCACCGTGGCGGCCGTTCCTGTGGCGGGTGCGCTGCTGGTGATTCTCGGCGGTTCTACGCCTAACCGGATGTCGAGCTTGTTTGGTAGCAAGTTGATGGTCTGGGTAGGTGAGCGGTCTTATTCCTGGTACCTCTGGCATTGGCCTGCCGTAGTGCTAATCAGCGTGGGCTTCGAAGTCCATTCAGTCTGGCTCGGGCTCGCTGCATCAACACTGGCGTTGGGCTTGGCGCACCTCACTTTCCTTTGGGTTGAGTCGCCGATCCGTGTGTGGAAGGCCCTTCGGGCAAATAACCGCATCACGTACACCGCCATGTCGGGTGCGCTTGTTGTCTCCGTTCTGGCCTCAGCCGGTATCTACACAGGCGGTTCGTTGGCGTCAACAACACTAGAGAATCGGACGTGGCTTGCCGTGCGGGAGCAGGGCGCGCCCCAGACATGCCCAGAGCGCCGCAAGGCAGATTCCGGGATCGCCTATTGTGTTTCAGGTTCGACTGATGCCCTGACAACTGTCATGGTGATTGGGGATTCCCACGCTGCGCAGTGGGTTCCTACGCTCTCGAAGGTCGGCGCTGAGGAGGGGTTCCGCCTTGTGATTCGTGCCCTCGATGCGTGCCCGGCCGCCAATCTGACAGTCCTGGCACACGGCGCGGTTAATTCCCATTGCGATTCTTTCCATCGCGAGACTGAAGCGCTTATATATGAGCTTCGACCGGAAGTCGTTCTTACGGCAAATTCGAACAGCTATGTCGGACAAATCCCGGACAGTGCAGGCAGTATCAAATCTGTGGACACGCAGTCCAGATTGTGGCGGGCAGGCTTCGCGTCGATTATTGAAGCGGCGCGCGCTTCCGGTGCCGTGCCGGCAGTTATCGAGGACACTCCGAGGCCCGGAGGTGACGCAGGTGTGTGCGTGACACGTCCTGGCGGAACCGAGCAGGGTTGCTCTCCGACGCGTCACAGGGCTTTTGAGGACATCGCGATTCTACGAGACGCGGAACGGGCCGTCCAAGAGGAATGGACAATCAATCACGTCTTAAGTTTCGACGACCACCTCTGTCCTACTGATACATGCCTCATCGCCGATGGTGGAATCCCAGTTTTCACCGACAGCAACCACCTTTCCCAGGACTGGGTCGCTGCTCAGGAGCCGAAACTCAGTGACTTCATCTCGGCGGCTCTGAAAGCCGCGATTAGTACTCCGTGACCAAGGGACCTCTGTCGGTGCAAGTGTCTTCGGCTGCAGTTCTTTCCAAAAGCGCGCGCAGCGACGTCATGAACGGTCCAATGAAGCTGCTGATCCGTATGCTAACGAGCCGGCCGTCGACGACTGACTCCAGCAGAAATTCTTCCCCTTGACGGGTCGTAAGGACACCTTCTGCAACCCAGACCGAATCCGTACTGCCGCCGAACAATACTGATTGGAGTCTGTTTCGACTGTCCACCAGGGCCTCCTCCGGATCGACTTTAGGCTTCGTGTCTTCAACCTAAGACGGTGGCCACAGCGCAGCACGAGTAGTGGGTACTCGACTTTTGCGGTCATGGAAGTGGGGACTACTTGGATTTGATGCTGTAAGGACATCTTCGAGTCTCCGTGAACTGTCGCGTCGGTGATAGAGTCTGACGGCGACACGAGTGGTTGGCAGCGGGCCGGCGGGCGTTTTCCGGTATTTTCCGCATTACCTTCTGCTCTTTTAAGGGGGAACGTGAAGATTCTTGTGACAGGCGCAAACGGGCGTCTGGGAATGGTCGTGCGCCAACAGCTTCAGCGCCGCGCAGATCTTTCCGCCATCTACCTGATCAGCCCCCGTGCCATCCCAAGGACGGAAGCGGATGTCAGGGCAGACATCTCTGATCCCACCGACTTGAAACAGGCGGTCCTGTTTGCGGAGCCTGACGTCATTATTCATCTTGCAGGTGTCAGCGGGGCGGCATGCGACGCCAACCTGAAACTGTCAGAGGCTGTCAATGTCACGGCGATGCAGGTGCTCTGCGATGCCGCAATGACTGTGGGGACTTCTCGCATCGTTTTTTCCTCTACGGCTGCCATTTACGGTGACCGCCACAGGGAACCTGTGAGCGAAGCGCATCAAGTCGACTTGAGCAGTACGTATGCTCGGATGAAACACGAGGCCGAGGAAATTCTTCGGGAGGCAACAGGTTCGGCAGTACTTTCAAGTGTCGCATTGCGGATTTTCAACATCTACGGCGACAAATTTTCAGACTCGCTCGTCCACCGTTTGTTGTCTTCAACGCTTTCTGAGCCCTCACGATTGCAGGGCCTCGACACCTTCGTTCGCGACTACGTTCACGCACCCGACGTAGCGGAGGCAATCCTGCGGTCCATAAACGTGCCGTTGCGCGGCCACCTGACTCTGAACATCGGAAGTGGCGAAGCCACGAGTAACAGGAAGCTCGTCCACCTTCTCAGCAAACTCGGAACAATCCACTATGAGGTGGACGAACCGCGGGCCAGTTTCAGCTGTGCGGACATTGGTTTGGCTACCAGGCAGCTAGACTTCTCTCCCGAAACTCTTGGTGACGTCCTCACGGCTTCAAGACGTTAAGCCAACCGTTAGGACGAGGTCACCCCGGTTCGCTCGCCCTGCTTGAACCACGTCAAGGTTCGCTCAATTCCGGTTTGAAGATCAACAGGTGTGACGCCTGGGAACAGTTCCTTCATCAAGCGGCCATCGCTTCGCGATGCCCTGACGTCTCCTGCCCGCGGATCGTGGTGGGAAATAGTCAGCTTCTGATTCATGGCGCCTTCGAGGCCCGCAATCACCTCAAGCAAAGTTGCATTGGATCCGAAAGCCAGATTGACCGGACTTTCTGAGCTCAATTGCTGCTGGCACGCCGCAAGAAGAACTTCGCAGACCGTGTCGACATACGTGAAGTCACGAGATTGCAGTCCATCGCCATGCACCTCCAGCGGCTCACCACGGAGCGCTGCGTCGAGGAACTTTGGGATAACTGCAGCGTAGGCATGGCCGGCACGTTGACCTGGCCCATAGACGTTAAAGAATCGAAACGCCAGCGTCTGCATACTGTATGTACGCCCATAGGCGATTGTGTAAGACTCGGCCGCAAGCTTGCTAGCCGCGTAAGGGCTTACCGGACGAGTCCAGTCAGTCTCGGACTTAGGCAGGACTGGATTGCTGCCGTAAACGGAGCTCGACGAGGACATGAGAAAATGCCTGACGCCGTGCCGCCTGGCTGCTTCCAGGACGTTCAGGGTACCCGTTGCGTTGGCATGGTGGCTCTGCAAGGGGCGGGCCACTGATCTAGGCACGCTACCCAGCGCTCCGAGGTGGACGACAGAGTCGACACCTTCCATAGCAACGTCGAGGATAGCCTCATCAAGAACGGACCCCTCGATGACATTCACAAGTCGTCCAGAAAGGTTTTCGGCATGTCCGGTGCTGAAGTTGTCAAGGACAACGAGCTCGGCCTGCGGATCGTTTTCGTTGATGTATCGAACCAGGTTCGACCCGATGAAACCGGCACCACCAGTGATCAAGATCTTCATACTTCAATTGCTCCTTTATCTTGCCAGTGCTTCGGAAAAGCCCAGCATCCGGTATCGGTCTCGGCCAGGCTCATAAATGCTCCACTGAGGCACCTTTGAGTGCATTTTTTGTGTCAAGCACCGGTACATCCGAATTATCCAGAATATTCAAGTCAAGGTAGTCGTGATCGGTGACCAGAAGGACCGCGTCGGATTTGCTGACCGTTTCGGCATCCAATGTTCCTCGTAGCATTTCCTTAGGCCAGTGGTGGTCTTCGACCAAGTCATCAACCCCTAAGACAATTGCACCAAACTCTTCAAGGAGCTCCCTGATACGCAAGGAGGGCGCCTCCCTGACATCCCCGGTGTTCTTTTTGTACGCCAGCCCGACCATCAAGATCCGTGAGCCTTTCAGAGGCTTGCCGACATTGTTCAAGCTCATGAGCAGGCGGCGGACGACATAGTCCGGCATGTGGTCATTGATGTCGTTGGCAAGTTCAACGAAGCGGAAGGCATGGCCAAGCTGACGACGAACGTGCCAAGAGAGATAGCTCGGATCCACGGGCAGGCAGTGTCCGCCAACGCCGGGACCTGGTACAAACTTCATATAGCCGAAGGGTTTGGTTGAGGCAGCGTCAATGGATTCCCACAGATCGATTCCCAAGGCGTGCGCATAGATCGCAAGCTCGTTAACCAGTGCAATGTTCACATGCCGGAAGGTGTTCTCCAGCAGCTTTGTCATTTCGGCTTCCTTTGGGGTTCCGACAGGAACGGTCCTTTCGACTAAGGAATCGTAGAAATCCTTGACGCGGACGAGCGATTCCGGTCCGAGTCCTGAAACGACCTTTGGCGTCTCGACGAAGCCCCAAACCTTGTTGCCAGGGTCGATTCTTTCTGGACTGTAGCCTACGTAGAAATCGACATCCGCCGTTAGTCCGGAGCCGGCTTCCAAAATTGGCACAAGCAGTTCCTCGGTGGTTCCGGGGTGTGTGGTGGATTCGAGAATGACAGTGGAACCGAGTGTAATGAATTGCGCCAATGCCTTTGCCGAATCCGTGATGTAGCTCAAATCCGGAAGGCTCTCCTTAAGAGGGGTTGGCACCGTGATGATGGCGAAATCGAAACCGGCGGCGTCGGTGTAGCTAGTGGTGGGAAGGTAGCGCCCGGAGTCCAGTCTGCGCCGGAGTTCGTCATTTGTGATGTCTCCAACAAACGATTCGCCATTGCTCAGGGCGACGATCCTCCGTTCATCAATGTCCAACCCGACCACGTCATAGCCGACTTCGACAGCTCTCATGGCCACGGGAAGGCCTACATAGCCCTGTCCGACTATGACTGCTTTCTTTGATTTATCCATGAGTGGATCCCTATCGGTTGTTTGCTGGAACTTTGCGGGAATTTTCGCTGGCAATCGGGCGCGCGTTGGGGTCTCGACGGCGCCGTGCACGACCTGATACGCGTGGCGGCCCTATCGAGGCTTTTCGGTGACGGGGTGCCTTTGATGATCGCTGCTGCCGCCTGATGATCAACGTCCCGCATATGAGAAAAAGGCTCATGGTGGCGTAGCCAGTGACGCATGCCCATGCCGCGCCAAGGCCCCCGCTGCCGGGAATGAACACCAGCAGAAACAAACTCATCGCTGCCATGCCCACAACGCCGGTCCAACTGGAGAGCTTTATGTGCCCTGCGCCGGCCACTGCACGACTCAAAACCAGGTAGGGCGACAAGGCGATCTCGGCCAAGGCAAGCACACGGACGATGTCGACGGCTGGCGCATATTCTTGCCCAAACACCAGCGGAATGAGCCATGGCGCTGCAACGTACATCACAGCCGTGTACGCCCCCGTCACTCCCGCAGCTCCGAGGACGAAGGTCAGCAGTTTCTTTCTGCCGAATTGATTCTGTGCAGCATCGCGGAAAGCGACTTGACCGACAGAATTGGATACGACCTGAATCAGACTCGCCGGCGTTGTCGCAACGGCGTACAAGCCAACAGCGCGGGTGTCGGCTAAGGCAGCAAGAAGATATTGATCCAGTCGGTAAGTTATGGACTGGCCCAGATTCATGCCCATCAGGCCGACGCCCTTGCGCAAAAGCTCTTTCGTTCCACCCGATGTCGGTTCGGTTGTTTTGAGGACAACGCCCTTGCCGATGATGCTGATGGCGATGACGCTGCGTGTTGTGAAACCGGCCGTGTAGGCAAGGAGTGCACCGAGCAGACCGTGCCCAAAAATCCAGAAAACGATGAGGACAGCAGCGGTGACACCGAACCCGACGCTGTTCGCCATCGATGCCCGGCTTGGGAAGCCGGTAGCGCTTAGGGCGTCCGCCGTCTGATTGGCGAAGAACGCCGCAAGCCCCAAAGGCAGCACGCCGAAAATAACTTCGTTGACGCCTAAATGCACGTCAATTGCGCCAAGCAAGAAATAAGAAACGAGGATAAGGACGATCAATTGCAAAGCGCCCAGCCATAGCGACGTTTTGGCATAGGCCCGCATCGTGACCCGTGGATCCCGGGGAAGAAGGATGCGCAGTGAAATGTTCGTACCAAGCCCACTTACCAGCGAAACGATCGTGACGGTGGTGATCAGGATCGCCAGGACTCCGCGGTCATCCGGGAGGAGCATTCTGGCCGTGATAACGCCGCACAGCAAGGCCCCGAAGAGACCGGCCACGCTCCAGGCGGTAGTCCCAAGGACCTCTTTTCCTGACCCCGAACGGGTGGCGGCAAGCAGGCGTCTCAATGTACTTTGCGCCCTTTAAGCCAGCTCAGCCCTATAGCGACGAGAATGAGTGCAACCCCGCCCGTGCCCCATGCGAAGATGGGCGCAAATGAATTCCTGACGTGCATCAGCAGGAGCGAGGCGGCAACGCCGAGGAAAGCCAGGGGCACGGGGCGCGGCGGAACGATGCAGAGACGGGAAGCCAGGAATCCAGCCAGCGCCAACGCGAGCAGTATGCCGGGGATCCCAAAATTGTGGTGTCCTTCGGCAATGATCGAACCGCCGATGGGACCTACACGGTGGGCAATCTCTGCGTTCATCAGACGAAAGTCCGTTTCAGCATCATCTCTGGGCAGGCCGAGTATTCCCGCGAGCCCACGCTCCAGAGGAGCTGCGTAGGTGGCCCCAGCCAAGTATGGTTCGTGCGCGGCTTCGTGCCAGCCAATAGTGGTAACGATAACCCGTGCCGAGTAGCCCATCTCCTCAATCGCCTTGATCGGCGAAGCGGACACCTCGTGAAGGGAGGTGTCCCCGAGTCCTTGGCTGCGGACCTGCTGTACTGCGGAGATCGCGACCAATCCGACGAGGACGCAGACTACCATTGACGCGAATGAAGGCGTCTTCCTGCAGCGGATGAATACAGCAAGGGCCGCGATCAACGGAAAGAGAGATTCACTGCGCAACCCCATGGGCAGGGCAAGCAGCAAGAATGCGAACAAGAAGACTAAACCCGCCCGCGAGATTAGCCGAGTAGTGTCCTGCGCTATGAGCGCAGATCCAATGGTAATTCCGAAATAGATAATGCCCACGGAATTTCCGGAAGTTGCCTCGAGGTATTCGCTGTAGCTGTTGAGGAAGAACAATGGGCCGAGCTGCGTATAGCAAACGAACAGCCAACTTGCGACCGCCACCGACAGTGTCAGTCCGCCCACGTCAACAATCGCGTCCCGCATGGATCGGTCAGATGAGTGTTCCTGCAGCTCAGAGGGCCGCATCCTGGTACCGGAGTTACTGGAAAGCCATGCGACAAACCCTATCGCCGTGGCATAGCTCAACAGGCCAAGGTCGATGAGGTATGCGGCCCGGATCATCACAGGGTCGCTGTACCAACCTGTCCACGTTCCATCCAGGAATGACGCCATTCGTCCGTTGTCAAGGGCCGGGGAGACGAACAATCCCAAGTGGAAAAGGCAGAGTATCAAGAAGTACAGGAACGGAAAAGACCAAACGCCATCGGAGAGTGACTTGGCGACCAAGTAGCCCAGGGCGCACGCTAGCAGGAGCGAGATGATCGCCACCCTTTGGATCGGGGCCTGCTCGAAGACTGGTGCAAGCACTAGCAGACAGATCAGGATGGCGCTTCCGACGTGAGCAAGTACGGCTCCGTGGAGTTTCGCTCTGGATAAGACCTCGTCCGGCAGAACTGAGTGCGTAGTCTGTGTCTGGACCTTCACGCGCACCACAGCCTGCGGAAGTGGCCGACTGCAACCTCAATATCCAGTTCAGAGCCGTACAACTTTCTACGGGCCAGCTCCCGGGTTTCAGGCGTTGGCCTGTCTCTTAGTGCATCGGCGATGGCATCCGCCCAAACGGATATGGCAGCTTGCAATGACAGAAGCTGTATCCCTCCGACATGCTGCGCGAGGTGAACGGCGCCTGCAACATCAGATGCAATAACGGGCGTACCAGCCGCACATGCCTCTACCAGCACGCCGGGCAGTCCCTCCAATGTGGAAGTGAACAACAAAAGATCTGCAGACGCCAGCAGATCCGGGACGTCCATGCGTTCGCCGGCATAATGAACACGGTCCGTAACACCTAATTGCTCGGTTATCGACAGCCAACGCGACCGGTTTGCTGCCGACTGGACCTCGTCAGCTCCATCTCGACCTACAAAAACCAAGGCTCCGCTCGGGTGTGCTTTAGCGTACTCACCGAAGAACCGGATGGCCCCGTCTCTATTCTTAGTGGGGATGTCAGCCCGACCTATGTGGAGAATCAATGGTTCGGCCGGGGCGATCCCGAGCTCATCGCGGATGTCAGTGGTGCCGGTGCTGGAGAACTTTTCCAGATCGAAACCTGTCATCAAGACACGGCAACGTGGGTCATTCGCCCAATCTTTCTTCCAGGCCACCGTTAGCGTTGAGGGAGCGATTCCGATGATGTCGGTTGCGAACTGGTTAAGGAGCCAGCGCATTACCGCGTACTTTGCCCGCGCCGGCAGCGACTGTTCGGCACGGGGCCGGCCGTCGCTGCTGAAATTAGCGATCCGGATACGGGCGCCCCCAAGGGTTGCCAACGCGAGGATGAATCCAGAAGCAAGATGAACGTGCGAGTGGACGACTTTGATGCGGTTGCCCCGGAGAAACCGGACGAACTTCAATGCAAACCAGGGGCTGGAGAGGCGTAAAGGGACAATCGTGGCGCCGGCCGCTCTATAGTCGCCTGCCAGGGACCCTTCCCGCCCGGTGAGTGTGACCATTGTCAGTTTCGGGCCGGTCGCAGGCAGGGCACGGGCTACTTCAAGCATCCGCATCTCGACGCCACCGCGGTCGACGGATCCGAGGATGTGGGCCACAGTAGGGCCGCTCTTTTCCGGCAGCGTCATGATCTTTCCAGTGCTTTCGGCGCAGCCTCGAGTTGGCTGAAAAAGTCAACAACCCTTTGCGGGTCAAGTGAAGCGATAATTTGACGAGCATGCTCCAGGTTTGTGGCCCCCTGCTGTGTCATCCATTCATGGTTGTTAAGGGCTGAGCGGAGCAACTCGGTTAATTCTTCAACGGATCCTGAAGTAAAGAGGCAATCCGGTGGAAGCAATTCCGGGATTCCGCCTATGTCGGAACCAATGCAGGGCAGGCCCCGGGCCATCGCCTCAATGAGGGCTCTCGGGACACCTTCAGTGCGGGATGGCATGGCAAAAAGGTCAGCACGGTCCAGGATGTCGCGTATTTCCTGGGGCGTTTCAATGTGTCCATGGAAGGTAACATGCTTATCGATGCCCAGGTCTTTGGCCAGCTCAACAAGTACCCGATGTTTCGCGCCTCCGCCAACAAGTTCCAGGGTAATGCTGTGACCCTTGCTTAGGAGTTGGGCAGCTGCCTGAAGCAGGAGATCGTGGCCCTTGTACATCTGGTTGTGCGTTCCGACGGCGACCACGATAAGGCCCTCCCGGTCGGGGCGAGCGACTTTCGGTTGCGCAGGAAGGGTGCCGTCGGTAACGGCTACTCCGCTTCGAACGAGCGATGCCGCACCTGCGCGCACCGGGTATCGGCGCTGCAGTGTCCTCTCGGAGACGTAGATTGCGCCGTCGACGCTGGAAACTTGTCGCGCTACAAGTAGTTTCGCCAGCCATGCCAACTTGACTCCCGGCTTCCCCGCTACACCGGCCTTGAGGACGTCGTAGGGGTCGCCCACCACGTGCGCGAAGGTCCGGGCTCCCAAGCGGCGACCCGCGCTAACGGTGATTCCACCGATTACACCGGGGAACCGGCCCCCGTAAACAGCACTGGCGTCGGTGGTAAACCGGCGCACAAGTTTGCGTATCTGCATGAACCGGGTCACCATGCCTCTTGCTCCCTGATACGAGGGGACTGCAAGGACCTTGACACCGTCGCCTTCAACGAGGCGACCGCCGTCCCGAGGAATGTCTTCGACCCTAGCGACAACGATGACTTCGTCAAAGCTGTTCAGCCACAGCAGATGGTTCTCGTACCAGTCCTGCGAAGCATCCGAGTAAACACGGCCATCCAAGCCGCGGTGCAAACGCGCTTCCGTGGCATAGAAGACCGTTCGTTTACTGGCAGTCATGGGGTGGGTCCGATCTCAGTCGCAAAAGTGATGAGTGAGGAAGTCATGGCTTATTTTTGCTTTCTGGTCGTCAAGCTGCTTGTCCGAGTGTTCTTGTCGCCAGTGTAAAAGTGGTATTGGCGGTTCCAGAGCCGCTCCCTGTCAAAGTCGCGGAACACTACAGCCTGGGCATTGAGAGCAATTGCCTTGGCCTCTTCAGGGTTTATCAAGACCATGCGTAGTGCGGTTTCAAGTGCCGACGAGTCATCGATGGGCACAACCTTCCCGCATCCCGGATGTGGAATCACATCGCGGACCCCCGTGGCATCGGTTGCCACGATTGGGGTCCCGGAAGCCGCTGCTTCCAGAAGTACGGTCGGAAGGCCTTCACGGCGGGACGGAAGGCACAGCAGGTCTAATGCCGCGTACACCGTCGCAGTATCGTCCAAGTTGCCCGTCCTGTGTACCCAGGGCTCATCGAACGCAGCTACTGTCTCTGGGCGTAGCGATTCGATCCCATCGTCCGGTCCCACCAGGACGAGGTGGACGTCATCCATGTGCTGTCTAAGTGACTGCACTGCGTCCATGAGCGCGTCGATGCCCTTGTCAGCTGTGATGCGGCCGACGAAGCCTACAACTTTGGCATCGGCAGGGATATCGTGGTCCGCGCGGAATGATGTGCGCAGCTCAGGGTCCTGTCCCTTGAGTTGATAGCTCTCGAGATCGATGCTGTTAGCAGAGCCCTTTCCGAAAACTGTGACGTCAGCCGTGAGTCCTGCCTGGATCATCTGCTCCTTCAGGGCATGGCCGACAGCCACGACGTCTGTGGAAAGCCTAATGATTGTCTTCTCGATGAGAAGCATCATCTGTTTGCTGGCGCCGGTCATGGTCTCGGATCGAAGCCCATAGACGCAGTAAATGCGCCGAGGCTTCTGCAGCACCCAGGAAGCGATTGCACCCAGCAGTGAAGCCTTCGGTGTGCCGTACACAATGACATCAGGCTGGAGCTTTCGGATGAGCCTAAAAATCCGCCAAAGTGCGCGCAGATCAGACAACACCGAAGGGTCACGTTCAATCGGCAGGGCGTGCGACGATACGTTGTCCTGCTCGGCGAGGGAACTCAAAAGACCGGTATCGCCTGATGCAACCGCAACGCGCAATCCCCGACGCTGCAGGTAACCCATCTGGCCGCTCAACTGGGAGCTAACCGAGATGTCAGTAGTCTGGATGAAAAAAATGTCTGTCGTGGATTTCATTCTTGAGCCCGCTCCCCTGCCGCCAAAGTACTTTCCCCCATGCCTAAGGATTGGCCAGCGGACGTTTGGCTGATCCGCTGGCCAAACCACAGCACCTCGGCCCTGCGGACGACGCTATCCATTTTGGGTGAGCCGAATTTCGCAAGCCAATAACCAACCTTGAGCATCAAACGGCACAACGTAGGAGGCAGCTGAAGGGGTTCCTTGTGCCCGTGCTGGAGCACAACGTCGCGCACGGTTAGTCCTTCCCACGGTTGCACACTGACAGTCCGCACACGTTCCGGCGCGTCGCCTACGGCGAGCACGTACTCCGCTAGACCGCCAAGACTGGACACCGGTGAGGGAGCGGAACCAGGTGCGGCCACGCTGGCAAGTGGTGAACGCGCGAACCTGATCAGACTCCGCGTAGTGCTTCGGCTGGGGTCCTGAATCGACGTGGCCCGGACAATCCGGACTGTCGACGGCCTCGTGAGGGTCTGATCCATGAGCAATTGCAAAGCTCGTTCGCCTAGGGCTTTGGACTGTGAATAAGGTGAGAAGGGTTGATGATCCCACGAACCGTCAAGCACAGGCCGCCGTCCCTGCACAGCAGCACTACTTATGTGGATGTACGTCGGGACACCGGCCTGCTGTGCCGCCAGCCAGATGAGGGCTGGCAAGACCGCGTTGGCACCAAAAAGCTCCAGGCTCTGGCCGCTACCTGGGGTAGCAAGTCCAGCTGCATTTACCACGACATCCTTGTCCGCAAATGAGGCGGCCAGCGCGGCGATCTCCTCGACGTGCTTGGAAGCTTCCGCTATGACCTCCTGAGCAGACCACTTTGGATCAGCCAGCACACGTGGGGCGACCTGCTTCAAGACGCCGTGGCCCGTAGAGGCCAGAACGTCGACGAGAGCGCCGCCAACAAATCCACTGCCCCCGACCACAATCCAGTCAGCCATCGAGACGGCTCCTTCCCACGTCGGCGTGACGGTTGCTCGCCCAGCGTCGAATCGCTGCCGGGGTCATGAGATACCCTGCGATAAGCACCCCGGCGATGCCCAGATATAGGACTGCTGTCCAGGGCGCTGCCTGGGCGGCAAGTATTCCCAGGGCACCTGTGGCGCAGCTGCCAGCAGCGACGATGGTGGCAACCTGGAGGTGGGTCAGACCGAGGTCTTCGAGCTGATGGTAGATGTGGCTGCGGTGGGATTCATACCAACGCTGGCCTCCGGCAATTCTGGACAGCAACGTGTACGTTGCGTCTGCCAGGTAGACGGCTATTGGCCCAAGGATTGCGAGGAGCGGCGCTCCCGAGCAGAAAGCTGCAAAAGCCATGACAGAAACTGCTGCGCCGAGCAGGTAGCTGCCGCTGTCGCCAAGGAAGATCCGATTCCGCCCAAGATTCCAAGGCAAGAAGGCGGCATAAACGGCAGCAAGTACCAATCCGGCCGCAGTCAGCCAGGGCAGCGACGTCAGCATTCCAGTCACCGCGTAAGTCCCACCGAATACGGCACCGTTCAAGCCCGAGATTCCGTCGACGCCATCCATGAAATTCGCGACATTTATGAACCCTGTTATGAACAGTCCTCCGAGCGGGATGATCCACGGTTCCGCGCCGGAAACGGCAACCACGGCCCCCGCGGCGGAAAGCCCGATCAGCAGTTGGCTTGCCACCCGATATTTGATGGAAATTCCTTTGAAGTCCTCCAGCCAGCCGGCCCCAGCCGCTGCCACGGACGTAAGAAGAACACAAATGACTAGTTTCGGCGCATGTCCTCCCGCCAAGATGACCAGACAACCGGTTATGAAGCCAACAAGGGTTGCAAGACCAGCCCCACGAATCGCCGGGGACGAATGCGAGGAACGGGCTGATGGAATGTCGACGACTCCCAGTCGCCGCAGCAAGGGCAGGACCACATATGGAGCAAGAAGGCTGGCCAGCAGTCCGAGACCCGCCGCCGCGAACTCAAACCTCACGCTGGCCCCTTCGAAGCGAGTTTGTTCGTTCCCGTTTCAAAGTCATCCGCAAAGAGCTGATACCACGCTTCGACGTCGAGGTCATCGGGCTCAAGTTGAGCGGCCATAGTATGGGAGATCTTTGGATGAATCGGACGCACATCTGATTCGTTGTGGCTGACCAAGACTTCGTGGAGCTTCTCGCCTTCGCGAAGGCCTGTATAGACAATTTCAATGTTCTTGCCGCTGGCTGCAATCATCCGCTCAGCGACATCCTGGATCCGGACAGGCTCACCCATATCCAGGATCAACACCTCTCCTGGGCTCCCGATGCCGCCCGCCTGCACGACAAGCTGGCACGCCTCGGGGATTGTCATGAAGAACCTAGTAACTTCTGGATGTGTGATGGTCAGCGGACGACCGGCAGCAATGAGTGTCTGGAACGTCGGAAGCATAGATCCCCTGCTGCCGATGACATTACCGAAGCGCACGGATAGGTACCTTCCACCACAGTTGGCGGCGGCCCAGGCGGTAAGCTGCTCAGCCAGCCGCTTTGAGTGCCCGAGTACACTCGTCGGGTCGGCGGCCTTGTCAGTAGAGATGTTTACGAAGGTCGAAACACCAGCTTCGCGAGCCGCGTTCAGGACGTTGAGTGTGCCGAGAACGTTGGTCTTCCAAGCCTCGCCCGGGTATTGCTCCAACATTGGCAAATGCTTGAGCGCAGCCGCATGAAACACCACCTCGGGTCGCCGCTCCCGGAAAATTTCCTCCAATGCCTGTGGGTCACGGATATCGGCCAGGACGACATCCTTGGTGTCGAGGAGCCCGTGCCCCGCGATTGATATCTGCGCGCTTTGAAGACCGGATTCATCGCGGTCCAGCATCATCAACTCGGCCGGTTCGAACCTGACAATCTGTCGGCACAGCTCAGACCCGATGGAACCGCCGGCCCCTGTCACAAGAACACGTTTGCCTTTAAGGTCGCCGGCAATGGAGGCCACCTCCGTGTCCACGGGATGCCGTCCAATAAGGTCTTCTATGGCGATGTCACGGACGTCCGCAGGCGCGGCTCTGCCTTCCATGATCTCGCTTAGGCTCGGTAGGACCTTGACTTGAATGCCGCAGGCTGCTGCTGCATCGGAAATGGATCGAAGGAGTTCCGAATCAGCCCTGGCAATCGACACGATCAGGACTTCAACGTCGGATTCATTGACGATCTGCGAAAGCCGGCTGCTGTCGCCCAGGACAGGGACACCTGCGAGCCTAAGGTTTCGCTTCGAAGGATCGTCGTCGATTAATCCGACAGGCTGGTAACCGGAATAAGCGTCGGCATACATATTCCTGATCAACAACTGGCCCATGTGACCCGCGCCGATAGATGAGCGTGCGCTTCGCGTCCGTTTGGGGCTTGAGCAGGCGATCGGAGTTCAGTCGGCGGAGATATCGTGAGGACCCCATGAGGAGGAAGGCCAGAGGCAGCGCCATGAGCGTTGCGCTGCGGGGAATTCCGAAGCTCTCGCCGAGGAAGACTACGGGAATGCCAACGAGCATGGCAACGGAAATAACGGTAACCAGCAGGGCCGCAGCTTCTTCAAAACTCGCAGAAGTGTACCGACCCCGGTAGAGCCAGAATAGCCAGCCGACGAGGAGTTGGGCGATGACCAAGGCGACACAAACGGCTAGCAGCGGAGGCAAGCTCATCTGACTGCCATCAAACTCGTAGCGGAAGAAAACACCGACGATTAACCCGATAATCCAAGACGCGGCATCCAAGCCAAATTGAAGGCGGTGGCTGAATGGGTTCAAATGCGAACTATTTTGGGGAGCGATCTCCGTCGAAGGCGTCCCCATAAGGTCACTTACGGTGTTGATCCGGTTGTTGTGTTTCATCGACTATCCCCAATGTTGTGCAAGTCAGGACTGAGCTGGTCCCTAGAATCGTGAAGCGCTGAAAGGCTGGTGAAACCGACATTGACGACTGAAGTCTGCATCGGGATTCGGTGCGCCCGGCATTCTCAAATGTGGAAGCGAGAGGCACCGAAGCGTACATTCCGTTGCTCCCGGCCCGCCTACGGCCTTAGGCTGCCGTGGCGCATTTCTTGGCGATTCCTGGCTTCAGTCGAACGCCTCTTGCCTTTGTCGACTTGAGGCTTGTAGTCGTAGTAATTGTGATCACCCTTGGTTGCCGGAAGACGGTTGATGACCACGCCCAACATACGCGCACGGACGGCTTCGATATTCGTGACAGCTCTGGCCAAATCGGCCTTCTTGGTTCGACCATCAACGCTCACGACCAGCAGGATGCCACTGGCGTTAGCCGCAAGGACCGCAGGGTCCGTGACTGGGAGCAAAGGTGGGGCGTCAATAATGACCACTTCATACTCAGATTCCAAGTGAGTGAGTAGCTTGTCCATGGTCGAAGACCCAAGCAACTCACTTGGGTTCGGTGCCAAACGCCCCGATGCCAAAACGTGAAGCTGGCCAGCTGGACCCCATGTCTGAATTGCGTCCTCAAGCGCCACGCTGCCCGTAAGGACGCCAGTAAGCCCCACGGAACCTTCCAAGCCCAAGTAATTGGCCACACGCGGTCGCCGCAAATCGGCATCGATGAGAAGAACTCGCGTCCCGCTTTCAGCGAGCATAATCGCCAAATTGACAGCGGTAGACGTTTTCCCTTCGCCTGGGATCGACGAGGAAACTACGACGCTCTGGTGCCCGCCACCGAGGTTCGTGAATGACAGGTGTGTCCGCAGCTGACGGAAGCCCTCTGCCCGCGGACTATATGGGTCTCCTTGCGTTAGGACAGGGGTCTTTTCCAAAGAAGGATCGCCGACGAATGTGCCCAGAATACCCGTGCTGACGACTCGCTCGATGTCATCCTGGGTCCGCAGCCGAGTATTGAGAACTTCACGTACGAACGCAAAACCAAGGCCGAGGACCAGCCCCGCAACCAAGCCTAGGATCAGGTTCATCATGGGCCGAGGTGAAGAAGGACTGACTGGCGGCTCCGCCCGTTCAAAGACGCTCAATTTCACCAACGAAACATCCTCTACGGATGCCACGCCTTTAATCAGTTCGTCCGCCGTGGAGTTGGCAATCCTGGCTGCCAGTTCGGGGTCTGCGTCGGAAGCCGTAATGTCGATGAGAACTGTTTGTGGGGGCGCCGAGGCTGCAACGCGACCCGCCAGTTTCCTTGATCCGCCTGGCATATCTTAAGTCATCTGCGACGGCCTGGAGGACGCGGGGGCTCGTAGCGAGACTTACATAAGACGTAACGCGGTTCTGCGCGAACATGTTTCCCTGGGTCACGTCAGTCGCTGAATTTCCACCCTTGACGGACACGAACAATTGTGAATGCGCGTCATAGATGGGCGTCTGGGTCAACGTTTGACCCAGTGCGACGATAACCGCCACAGCGGTGACAAGCAGTATGGAAATCCAGCGCTTGCGGATGACATGCAAGTAGGTACGCAACTCCACGGGGTTCCCCAATATTTTCGTGAGCGATTATCCATCAAGGAAGCGGAGCCGAGGCGATCGGTCCACTCACCGTTATTAGATCATGTCGTATAACCGATGTTGCAACACAGGTAGACCCTGCTTGTCATATGGTCACGCTTGATAATTTTGACGCTATCATGCATCTGCCACGCAGGTTTAAAATGAACTTCCTAGGTGGATGTTAAATTTCAACTAAAATTGGTTGACGAACTGAAGTGTGGGACTCCGAAATGTGCCGGCATAGGCCATCCCGCACGCTGCACGCATCAAGCACCCTTTACAGCAGTCCCTACCACGAGAACTTGCCCAGCTAAGGTATCGGATGCCATAGATACCAAAGAGTGAGCAAGGGACATCGGCTGCTGTCGCTCCTGTACTCTGTCTAGGTGCCCTCTGTCTTCATCTACGGGAGCTGCGTATCCCGAGATCCCTTTGAAAAGCCAAGCGAATTCGAGCTGAAAGGCTACTTCGCCAGGTCATCGCTGGGCAGTGCTTTCCGCCAAACACCAAGCCCGGATACCGCGCTACCCAACATTGATATGCTGGCGAGCCAATTCCAACAACGCATGGTTCGGGCAGACGTCCACAAGACTCTGGCGACTTCCTTGACAACCACAGAGTACGACTGGCTCGTGGTGGATTTCATCGACGAACGCATGAGCACAATCGAGCTTGGCGGGACCACCATTACACAGTCCGATGAGCTCAAGGCAATGGATTTCCCCGTTGATCCTGCCAGTGTTCATGAGCCTTGGAGTGCCACCGGATGGGCCAACCGCCTTGAAGGCCTTGGGGAGCTTGTGAGGCTAGTTGACCCTGCCAAGATCATTGTCAACCGCGTTTACTGGTCAAGTATTGACGCGTCAGGGCAGCCCTTCGGGCGTTCCCTCTGGTTCGACCGAAATAATCGACTGCTCTACAACCTGTACAAAGAGATCGAGAAGTCGCCAGGTGTCCGGTTCATCGACTATCCCGGCGGAACACCCCTGGCTGCGGATATACACAAATGGGGCAGGCAACCCTTCCATTACACAGACGCTTCGAACGAGCACTTTCTCGCGGAGCTCACGCGGTTGACCAAAGCGTAACGCGCTGGGAGGAAGTCCAGGTTTGCGAGGACTTCCCCTCTAGCGTTCGTGGAGCTGGTCAGAAATGTCTGTATTTCAGTTAGATTCACACCTTCCACCGGCAGCTAATCGCTCCCTGCATATTCCGATCTCAATCCCTGAATTGAGGTCAGGCTTCCGCAGGTAAGAGACTCCGTGGGAAAATTCACGTTGAGACCGTCGATGCCCGATGACCAAGTTTGCCGGTAATTGATTGGGACCAGCGCAATCGCGCAGTAAATTGAAAACCGCGGGTCAAATAGGTATTAACGGCCTATTGTGGAGCCACCACAGCCTGGCAGGGCAACCGCAAGGATACAGAAACCACGCAGGCCAAGCGGCTGGCTGCGCGCCCGCGGGATTGTCTGACGTCCCGCCGGTCACTGTACCCAGCCGCTATGTACTGGTCTCACCCAGGCGATGAAGGGCCTCACGGCCACTTTCAAATGCTACGTGCCACCCATGCCCCTCGGACACGGCCCAGGAGCTCCCGGCGAGTAGTTGACGCAAATAATCCGAGTAGTGGATGCACGTAATACAAGTATTCTTCGGCTTCAAGATCTAAGTACGCCAAGTAGTAATCGAGTGTCGCAGGCCTTCAACTCGAGTACTAATTACTGTTGTTAAGAACCGATACTACCCACTATTTTCGAAATGTGATGGCGATCCATTTCAGGAATGAAGTTCACATATCTGGCAAGGTTTCCATCTTCTAATTCTAGTTGGCGAGTCAGACCTTTCTTCCCGGTCCGCCGGGTTACTCGGCCCTGGTTGTTTTTCCAAGCAGCCAGCCCGGGATAACTACCTCACGGGAACCAGCGAATAGGGGTGTCTTCATGAGTAATGGCAAAGAGAATGCGGATAGCTCGCTGACAGAGCGAGGTGCCGGCATAGGGCGTCGGGGAATCTTAAATTCGTCCCCTTGGCAACGGCTGCAGTCGCCAGCGAGGGTTTGTTGGTCCTTAACTCAGGCTCAGCTCATGCTGCTGGAGTCGGGTCAACAGTGTCGGCCGCGACTGATCCTTCGGCCCAGTATGTACTGCGTACGAACGAACCCGTGAATGCCAGAGACTATGGTGCGGTCGGGGACGGCATCGCCGACGACACGGCTGCCATTAGCGCAGCACTTCGCGCTGCCGGAGGCGGATCTGTTGTCCTACCAGCAGGGACCTATTTGATTCCGTCTGCGACCCGACTCCAGATGTTCGCGAGTTACTCATCCCTGGTTGGCGATCCCTCCGGTTCGTCCGTGCTTCGGTTTACTCACCCAAGCGGGGGTATCGATGTGGGCAATGGAACGGATTTCATCTACCAGAACCTGATACAGAATCTAGTTATCGACGGGTTCAACATAGCCCAGACCCCTTTGCGACTCCGGAAGTCCGAAGAGATGGGCATGGTCAATGTCAGGGTTCATCAAGCCGTTGTTGCCGCAATCGAAACCACAGACACAAGCCTGTTTCATTCGACGCGTCTCCAACTCGCCCGTGCCCCAATCGGAATCAAGACTCTGGGTTACTTAGGCACTGCGGGACTGCACGACGGCAACTTTTATCTTTTGGACAGCATCGTTTCCGTGGAAGGTACGGGTGTCGCACACTTAGTAGTGAGCGGCGTGACTTACATTGAATTGGTCAAGGCAGGCGTCAGGTTCAACCGGATGGGAGGTCCTATCTCAATCGGTACAATACATTTTCGTGATTGTTATGTAACGAGCAGCCTGGCGGATTTTTCACTATTCAAGGGTGTTGCGGCAACTGGCATAAATGCGGGCGCTTTGCTGGCGACGGATCTCAATGCGTACCTACCAAATGTGACGACACCACCATTCGTGGACTTCAGGGGTTTAACAACTCCGGTTCGACGTTGCGAGCACGGCTCACCGGGGGAAACTTCACGCTTACGTCACTCGGATCCGGAAAACTCGTGGCCGTCCACAAATCGCAGAACTGGTTCCAGTTTTTCGTTACCCTAGCCAGCATTACGGGTGCTGCCACGAGTCAATTCGCCAACCTATATGTAACTGGAGGCGTGGCGCTCAGCCCGCTTCAACTAGTTGGCTCCGGCAGTCCAGAGAAACGCGAAATGGCGCCGGTCGGTTCGACCTACCAAAACTACGGAGGCGGCGCTGGAACAACGCTCTACGTCAAGCAGAGTGGAAACGGAAGCACTGGCTGGGTTGGTAAATGACGAGGGCGGTCATGCCCCAACAAAGTGGCGCTACTTGAAACGCATACCTCTGTTGACGACTTATGAGTCGGACCGAGGCTCCGGGGCTGGTTTCTACTCCACAGTGCAACCTAGAAACGCCTCAACATCCTCAGCAACCCGTTCCGGACACTCCCACAACACCAAGTGGCCAGTCTTCTCGTAGATCTTCAGCTGAGCTCCCGGGATACGCCTGACGAGGGTTTCTTGGTGGTGCCGCGGCACAATGTGGTCATGAGCGCCCCACAGGATGAGCGTCGGAGCTGAGATGGTTCCGGCTTCGGTTGGCGGAACAGCCTCGTAGTAGCCGCGCAAGGACGCCTTCAAAACGGCTGCCGGCATGGCCAAACCGTCCTGCACCCTGTCCTCGATGTAGGCAGCGGGCACGGTGTGCAGCAGCCGGTACCAGGACAGAGATTCCCGAACCCAGTCCTCCGAAATTGGATCAGTGAGCGCCTCTATCTCGCTCGCAAATAGTGGTTTCCCATTGAGGCTCAATGGAGATCCCACCAGAATCAGTGATGCAACGAGTTCCGGATGCATCACGGCGAGTTGTTGCGCCACGTATCCGCCGCTGGATGAACCCAATACGTGAGCCCTCGCTATACCCAGGGCATCAAACATGGCGAGAACATCTTCCACAACCGCTGTCAGCGAGTACCCGTCTTCAGGTTTGTCGGCCCCACCATGGCCGCGCAGGTCAGGCGCCACCAGAGTAAAGGATGGCAGCGAGGCAACCAACCGATCAAAACTCCGCCAGGATTCACCCCACGCATGCAACAAGACCAAGGGCTCGGCGCCGTCGTCGTTCGCTTCACCAAGGCGACCCTGCACAAAACAGGGCACGTTGATCCCGGTGCGCAGAGCGAGCATCCTGACCTCGGACTCCATGCGGCCAGCGTACGCCCGCGCTGGCTACTGCACGACCGTCTTGGGTGAACCCATTGCCGTCTGGCATTCCACGGACCGAACGATCGCTACCGGATAGACAAGCCTCCCTGGTGTCGCTATGAGCATGCGCCCAGGTGCTGTGCGATGATGCCGAAATGGAACTGATGACCTCTGAAGTATTGCGTTATGCCGCCTTTACCAATGCTCCCGACGGGGGAAATCCAGCGGGAGTTGTCCTGGACGCAATGCGGCTGTCTGACGCCAGGATGCAGGCCATCGCGGCCGAGATCGGATACGCGGAAACGGTCTTCGTGACCGAGGCGAGGGTTAATGGGGACTCCCGCCGAAACCGTGTCAGGTACTTCTCCCCGATTGCCGAGGTGCCGTTCTGCGGCCATGCCACAATTGCTTTGGCCGTCGCGCTGTCCGGGCGCGATGGTACAGGGACCTTTGTCTTCGACACGGCCGTGGGACCTGTCGCGATTGAGACTGAAGGTGAGGGCGCTGCGGTGGCAGCATCGTTCACAAGCGTTGAGCCGAGGGTGGCCGATTTCCCTGACGGTGTCCTGGCCACCCTTCTCGGTCTGCTCGGTGTGGATCGGGCCGACCTGCACCCGGCGTACCCTCCGATGGTTGCTTTTGCCGGAAACTGGCATCCAATCCTCGTCTTCGCGGATCGAAGGACCTTTGACTCGTTTGCTTTCGATCCGGATGCGATGCGTACGCTGATGGATGCCCAGAACTGGGCTGGTACTGTCACGACGCTCTGCGAGATTGGACCGGACGAGTACGACTCCCGAAACCTCTTCCCGGTTGGCACCATAGCTGAAGATCCGGCCACCGGCTCGGCAGCCGCTGCCTTCGGCGGATACCTACGCTTGCTTTCACTCGCGGAGCCGCCAAGCCGTGTGGTGGTGCGCCAAGGCAGCCACGTCGGCCGCGCGAGCGTGCTGACTGTCGACATTCCTGTGTCAGGCGGGATAGTCGTGAGTGGTGAAGCAGTCGAGCTCTCTTGAGCGGTATGAGCTGATCTTGAAGTGATGGGGCCCTACGGCAATCTGGCTGAATCCGTTGCCGTCTGGCATTCTGCGCAGCATCCGGAGTCTTCGGAAGACTCATCAGTGACGTCCGCAGCGGGCATGGCGCAACAAACGTCACCACGCCACGCGTTGATTCCTTCACGCACGGCGACGGCGGCAATCACCAGAGCTGCGCCGGCGTCGGCCCACCACCAACCCAGCGTGCTGTTCAGGATCAGACCAATGAGCAGCACAGCGGACAGATACGTGCACAGCAGTGTCTGCTTGGAGTCAGCTACGGCTGTCTTGGAACCGAGCTCACGTCCGGCTCGGCGCTGCGCCCAGGACAAAACGGGCATGATCGCCAGGCTGAGGGCCGCGATCACGATGCCGGGCGTCGAGTGCTGGGCCTCTCCCCCACCGGTGAGGGACCTGATGGAATCGAACGTGACGAAGGCAGCGAGGGCGAAGAAGGAAATCGCGATGATCCGCAGGGTTATGTGCTCGCGCCGCTCGGGGTCCTTGGCGGAGAACTGCCAGGACAATGCGACTGCGGAGGCCACCTCGATTACCGAGTCGAGCCCGAAACCAATCAAGGCCGACGAATCCGCCGCGCCGCCAGCCCACAGTGCCGCTGCTGCCTCGATCACGTTGTAGGTGATGGTGGCGGCAGCGAAAAGTCTGATCCGACGCGTCAGGATGGCTCTGCGTTCCGATGCTTCCCGCAGCTCAATGGTCATGCCACGCATGTCCCGTCGGGAGCACAGCAGTTGGGATCCACCGCCAAGACCACACCGATCAGGTCCTTGATGGCGTGACCCAGGCGTGCGTCGGCCAGTTCATACCGTGTCCTGCGCCCGTCCGGAACCGCCACAACCAGGCCGCACCCACGCAGGCAAGTCAGGTGGTTGGACATGCTCTGGCGGGAAACGCCCAGGGAATCTGCAAGCTCCGAGGGGAACGCCGGCGCATCAGCCAGGGCCAGGAGTACGCGTGCCCTGGTGGCGTCCGAGATCGCGTAGCCGAACCGAGCCAGTACCGGAGCGTGGGTGAGGGTTTCCATAACGCTAAAGTACAGCTGTGGCTGTATTCACGCAATCGTGTATTGAATCTCCGCGCGAAACGCCAAAGCCGCACGCTTCCGCACCGGGCGGCGGCAGCCCCGCCGTCGTACGCTTTCCCGACACGACAGAGGCGGAGCCACCCTGTTAGGTGGCCCCGCCTCTGGTGCGTTGGGATTATCCAGTCCTGCCCCCGTCTTTCGGGTTACCTGTTGCGTTGGTATGCAGGGTGGGTCCCACCGCGTACCGACGTGGAATTGCCGGCAGTCATGTGAAAAGTTGCGGTTTAGAGGATGCCGGTCGGAACCAGGAGGGCCCAAGCCATGGCCGGCGCCACCAGGACCACTCCACCTGCGTAGATCATCAGCTGCTTGTAGACGCGCTGACGGTCTGATTCCTGGGCATTGGCCACGATCAGTGCACCGTCGGTGGAGAAGGGAGAAACGTCCACGACAGTTGCTGCGATAGCAAGGGCTGCCACCGTTCCTGATGCACTCAACGTGCTGGACGCCAACAGCGGCCCGGCGAGCGGGATAAACGCGGTCAGCAGCGCTGTGGACGAGGCAAATGCTGAGCCGACGCCGATGACGTAGCAGAGAACCAAAGCGATCAGCAGCGGTGCGCCGAGAGCCAAAGCCATCTCTGCAAGGGTGTCGATAACGCCCACATGCTGCAGCAGGGAGACGTAGGTGATCATGCCGGCCACCAGGAGGACGGTGGACCAGGAAACGCCGCCGATAAAGGTCCGGTGTTCCTTGATGTTGATGAGTGCCAGCAGCAGGCCGGCGGAAAGAGCAACAAAGCCAATCGGCATCCGGAAGCCCAACGTGCAGACGAGCATTACACCGATCAGCACGAGCGTCAGGATCTGCTGGCCATGAGGCCGCGTGGTGCGGGGAGTTTCGAGATCCACGTTCGGGACCCCCGTGCCGTCCTTCAGCTTTCCGAAGACGGCGAACAAAGACAGGGAGAGCGCCGAGAGAAGCAGGTTGATGGCGAAGCTCGCCGCGAAGAGTCCGCCCTGGGAAATGGGGAAGCCGTTATCGTGGGCGATGTTGTGGACCAGGACGCCGGCAACCGAGAGTGGCGAGAACCCACCTGCGTGTGCGCCGTTGATGACGAAGGCACCCATGAGGACGGGGTGGATGCGTGACTCGTAAGCAAACCCCATGGCGGCAGGCGCCAGAAGTGCGACGGCGGCTGGCGAGAACGTGCCCAGCGAGGTCAGCGCCGCAGCAATAAGGAAGAAGACCCACGGCAACAGCAGCGTCTTGCCCCTGACGAGGCGCGCACAGTTCTGCACGATGATATCGATGGTTCCATTGCGGTTTGCCATGCTGAAGAAATACGTCACGCCGATGATCGTCAGGACGATGCTGGCCGGGAAGTCCTCCAGGATCTCCTTATCGGACATTCCCAGCATGAAATACCCGACGCCGAACGAGGCTACCAGCCCCATCACACCGATGTTCAGTGGCCACTTGGTAGCAACAACGAACATGAGGACGAGGATGACCAAGGGAATGATCTGGGTAGCGGTCAAGGTCGGCTCCGTTCCCGAGGTGGCCGCCGGGTTGAAAATGGCGCCTCCGAACATCAGAGCGGCCAGACCCAGGACAGCAATCACGGCTGCTGTTATCAGCAGGATACGGCGGCTGCGGTTCGGACGTTTGGAACCAGCCTCCTGAACATCATCCACTGATGTGGAGGCGGCTTGGTAATCGGTCTTAGTCATGATCTTTACTCCTCGTTGAGTGGGCTGATGTCACTGAGCGACTGATGCGAAGGAAGGCTCGACGGCGCTGCCGAGGAGTTCCGGGAGATGCAGGGTGGTGGTGGCGATGGTGCGTGCCGTACGGTCCACCCCGACCAACAGGGACCCGTCGCGTTCTTCGCTCCAGGTCTCGATCACCCCCGCAGGAGTACGAAGCCGCAGGATGGATCGCGGTTCATTGCCCGTGATGCTGTTGAGGACAGTTCCTGGGGTACTTGCTGCAAGCGTCAGGGCGATGCTTCCGGTAATTGCCAGGGCCGGGTGGGGCTTGCCCATGGAGAGCATCATGACGTTGACGTCGGCAGTGTCGCCTGCGCTGGGGGCGCCGACTATTGCGAGCTTGGGGATAGCGCGGGCAGCATCCTTGACCGTTGGGGCCAGACCCATCCGGACGGCAGCCTGCCGCCGGATCTGGTCCAGGGTGTCCAACTGCAGCTTCACTCCCGCCTGCCAACTTTCGAAGCGGGCTGTGTCCAGGCCCAGCTCCTCAGCCTTGACGATCACAACGGGAGCTCCGGCGTCGACCATTGAAACTGTCCAGCGCGTCCCGCCGGCACTTATCGTGTCCGTCGGTTCGCCGGTGGGAAGCAACTTCCCGGTCGTCTTTCCGGCAGGATCCTTGAAGCCGAGACCCACCCGGTAGCCGGGAAATACGACGCCGGGCATCTCCGCATCCGGGACGATGGGCAGGGCGCCCTCTGGGGTGGCAACGCGCTGGATGATGATCTGGCCCGTATTGGTGTTGCGCGTGACGATCCGGGTGTTGTCGCCGCTGGGCGTGACCCAGCCCTTCTCGATCGCGTACAGTCCAACAACCGCGGAGCAGTTTCCGCAGTTACTCCCCCAGTCCACGGCCGCTTCCTCGATGCCGACCTGAGCGAAGGTGAACTCGACGTCGATATCCGGGTCGGAGGGACGGCGCAGAATCATGGCCTTGCTGGTGGTGGAGGTTGACCCCCCGACGCCGTCAATCTGGCGGTGGTCAGGGCTGCCGAAAAGCCGGGGCAGCAAAGAGTCCAGGTCCTTGTGGGTTTCGTCCAGGTGTTCACCTTCGAAGACCCAACACTTGCTGGTGCCTCCACGCATCCATTCCGCTTCAATCTTCATGGCAATCCGTCCATCTCCTCATGCCGCGCTGGGTTTCAGGGGCCTATAAAAAGAATGATCCGGATCACAAATGAAGACAATGTTGGATATTTGATGGGGTGTGTAGAGATGCTTCATTCATTGAACTTCCGGGCCGCTTCTGCCTGTGCGTCTTCGGTTTATTGGTTGTCTCCTGAGGCAATTGCTGGTGGAAATCGCGGGGCATTGCATAGAATGAACCAAAATCGGAGGAGACTTAAGTGATGCTTAATGATCACGGTCAGGAATTATTCGACATTCGGCGGTTGGCTCTGCTGGTTGAGGTGGTGGAGCAGGGATCCATCACTGCTGCGGCCGATCTGATGCTCTACACGCCATCGGCGGTTTCCCAACAATTACGGAAGCTGGAACAGGAAGTAGGGCAGCCGCTTCTTACCCGCCGCTCGCGAGGAGTGGTGCCGACAGAAGCCGGCCAGGTGCTTGCAGGGCACGCCCGCAAGATGGTGGGGCAGATGCGCGCCGCCCGGAACGATCTCGACCAAATCGCCGGCCTCCGCCGCGGATCCCTGACCGTAGGCACGTTTCCCACGCTCGCCGGATCGTTCTTACCGCTCGTGATCCGCGCTTTCAAGAAGCGATACCCGGCCATCAGCCTGTCCGTCCGCAGCGCGCGTTTTGAGGAGCTGGTCTCGGACCTCGAATCCGGGGAGACCGGCCTATGCCTGCTCTGGGACTACCCTTGGAATCGCTTCCATGACGACGCCATCCGGATAACCGAAGTGTTCCAGGAAAGCACAGTCATCCTCGTAGCCAAAGGACACCACCTGGCCGACCTCGATGAAGTAAAGATGGAGGATCTGAAAAAGGAATCCTGGATCGTGCGTGCGGATGCGCATCCCGTGGTGGAAGTGCTCCGGCGCTCGGCCAACGAAGCCGGCTTCGAGCCGACCATCGGCTTCCTGGCCAACGACTACCAGGAAGCGCAGGCCATGGTCAGCGTTGGAATGGGCGTCGCCATGGTGCCCAAAACCGCCGTCGCACTCCAGCACCCCGACGTCCGGGTGCTGAGCCTCGGCGCCGCTGCCCCACTGCGCCGGGTTCTCCTCGCCCAACGCCAGGACAAGGTCTACGCCCCGGCCGAAGTCGCGTTTCACACCACGCTGTTGGAAATTGCCCGGGAGCATGTTGGGGATTACCTCTAGGCCGTCTTACTTGGTCCCATCCCCTTGGCCGCTGGAACGGATATCCTTTGTTATGCCCATCCCGGACGGACCGTCGTCGAACATCCCCGAAGAACCTGGAGATACATCCGGGGTCCTTCACGACAAGCTCACCATCCCGGAACGATACGTTGCACCCCGGAGTCAAAAGATCCTCTATGTCATCGCGGTTATCCTCGCGGTGGTCGGCGCCGGAACCTTCTTCCTCATCCTCGCCGAAGTAAAGCAAAAAATAGATCTGGCCACAGTGGATGAAACAGTCAGCTCGTGGTTCGTGAGCCAACGCTCACCGGCGGCAACCACGGTCATGGCTGTCCTCGCCACGATTTTCGGGCCTATAGTCATGCCCATCATCGTGGCGGCGGTGACCGGCATCTGGATCATCAGGGCGCGAAAACTCTGGCGGCCTCTCCTGCTGGCTGGCGCTATGCTGACCGGAGTGTTGCTCGCCCAAGTCATTACGCGTTTGGTCGAACGGCCAAGACCGCCCATGGATCTCATGGTGCTCGGCGCTGACAGCACCTACTCTTTTCCCTCCGGCCACGTGCTCGGCGCCTCCGACTTCCTTCTTGTGGGGGCATTCCTCGTCTTTTCCCGCCGCCGCAGAATAGGTGCTGTCATTGCCGGCTTCAGTGCCGCCGTCGCAGGAATCGCTACCCAAGCCATCAGCAGGCTGTACCTCGGCTATCACTGGCTAACGGATGTCCTCGCTTCCGTCTCTTTGTCACTCATAGTGCTGGCCGCAGTGATTGCCTTAGACACGTGGCGCACTACAAAGGCACTGCCCGGGCCGGAGGAGATGGCTGCGAAAAAGCGCGGCTGATGTCACGATCACTTGCCGTGCAGATCCCACTTCCTTGGTTCTATCGGGGTCCCATCACCTGTGGTGGATTGTGGCACAACCTTGATCGCTTGATTCGTGGACTTAGGTGGCCGCGGTCGCGAGCCGGGCTGCAAGAGTCCTGATGTGCTCTACGAGTTCCGGGGGCTCGTGAACCTGGAAGTTGAACCCTTTTGTTGTCACGTAGATGGCCAACTCGTCCAGCGAGTTGGATCCGGCGCGCAGGGTGCAGCTGTGCTCGTCGATGGGCTCCAGCGCTCCGGTGGTGGGGGCGATCTGCTCTGCCGCGGTCTCTGCGCTGACGTGCAGGGTGAACCGGGCCTGGTAGCGGTAGGCCGACGTGGAGATCGCCCGCGATGTGTAGCCGCTGATATCGGGATCTGGCGGGGTGCGCGGGGTGAACCGGGGGCCGGTGGGGATCCGCGGGTCGAGGCGGTCCACGCGGTAGGTGCGCCAGTCCTGGCGGTCAACGTCCCAGCCGATGAGGTACCAGCGCCGGCCCGCGTACACTACCCGGTGCGGCTCGGCCGTGCGGATGCTGCTGGTTCCGTCGTGGGTGCGGTAGTCAAAGCGCAGGCGCAGCGAGTCGCGGCAGGCGGCGGCGATGGCGGTGAGCGTGCTCGGGTCGACGGTGGGGCCGGTGTTGGCCATCGGCACGACTACCGACTGCAGGGCATTGATTCGGTGACGCAGCCGGGACGGAAGTATCTGTTCGAGCTTGGCCAGCGCCCGCACTGAGGTCTCCTCGATGCCGGTGATCGCACCAGCGGCGGCCGTGCGCAGGCCGACAGCGACTGCGACGGCTTCGTCGTCGTCGAGCAGCAGCGGCGGCAGGTCCGCGCCCGCACCCAATCGGTATCCGGCGGTGCCCGCAGTGGCCAGCACGGGGTAGCCGAGGCCGCGAAGCCGATCGATATCGCGGCGCACGGTGCGCGGAGTGATCTCCAGCCGCTCGGCCAGTTCGGTGCCGGACCAGTCGCGTCGGGTTTGCAGGAGAGAGAGCAGTCGCAGCAGCCGTGCCGATGTTTCCCACATGGCTTAAAGTCTGCCATAGTCCTAGGACCGAACCTGACCTAACCGGTGCCTAGAGTTATCGGTATGGAGAACAACAGAGAGATCCGGCCCTTCACCATCGACATTCCCCAGGCTGACTTGGACGACCTGCGGGACCGGCTCGCCAGGACCCGGTGGGCCGCGGACCTGCCCGATGCTGGCTGGAGCCGTGGCGTGCCGGTGAGCTACCTCAAGGACCTGGCCGAGTACTGGCGCGATGGCTACGACTGGCGCGCCTACGAGGGGGAACTGAACAAGTACCCCCAGTTCACCACCGAGATCGACGGGCAGAACATCCATTTCCTGCACGTGCTTTCGCCCGAGCCGGACGCGCTGCCGCTGATCCTGACCCACGGCTGGCCCGGCTCGATCGTGGAGTTCCTGAATGTCATCGGCCCGCTGACCGACCCCAGGGCACATGGTGGTGATCCGGGGGACGCGTTCCATCTGGTGATCCCTTCGATCCCTGGCAGCGGATTCTCCGGACCCACCGGCGAGGCTGGCTGGGACACCAACCGGGTGACCAGGGCCTTCGCTGAGCTGATGAACCGGCTCGGCTACGACCGCTACGGCGCACAGGGCGGGGACACCGGTGCGGTCATCTCCCCGGGGCTCGGCCGGCTCAACCCCGACAAGGTCGTCGGCGTGCATGCGAACGGGCTCTCCGCCTTTACCGAGGTGAACCCGGACGAGGTGGCGGAACTCACCGAGCCCGAGCGGGCGCGGCTGAAGCACCTGCAGTACCTAAAAACCGAGCAGTCCGGCTACATGATGATCCAAATCACCCGGCCGCAGACCCTGGCACACGGGCTGCACGACTCCCCGGCCGGGCAGTTGGCCTGGATCGTGGAGAAGTTCAAGGAATGGACAGATCCGGCCGCCGAACTGCCCGAGGACGCAGTGGACAAGGACCTGTTGCTCACCAACGTGATGCTCTACTGGCTAACTGGTACCGCCGGATCCTCAGCCAACAGCTACTACGAGACCGCGCACTCCGGAGCCTGGGGCGCGAGTGAACGTTCCACGGTCCCGACAGGGGTGGCGGTATTTCCCATGGACGTCTCGATCCGACGCACCCTCGAGCTCGAACACGCGGTGGTGCACTGGTCGGAATTCAGCCGCGGCGGCCACTTCGCCGCCATGGAAGCCCCCGACCTGCTCATCGAAGACGTCCGAAAGTTCTTCAGGAACCTGCACTGAAACCACAGTGATGGCGATCCCTTGGTCATCTGACATGTACACGCTCTGCTCGGGCCCCGTGTATGGATAGCAGTTTCCGTCAGCATGGGTCCCAATCGTCCAGAGCGTCCGTTCGCCCGGGCCGAGGCTTAGGGTGGGACATGACCGACGAACAAAAGACTTGGCACGACAGACACAAGGCTTCCCTTACCAAGGGGCAGCGCGCGGCGGACATCATGCGGAACGGGATGGGAAGCTGGCCGTTCGTGGGAAGCTTCATCGTCTTCATGATGATCTGGGCCGGCATCAACACCTTGGCACTGGTGACGAAAGCCTGGGACCCCTACCCCTACATACTCCTGAACCTCCTGCTTTCAATGCTGGCAGGACTTCAAGGCGCCATCCTTCTGATCGCCGCCAAACGACAGGACGCCATCGCCGCGGCCATGGCCCAGCACGACTACGACACCAACCTGAAAGCAAAGGAAGAGATCGAACTCCTGATCACCATCAACCGTGAGCAGCTTGCGATCCTGCGGGAACTTACGAATATCAGGGGTTCCTGAAGGAGGAAACCTTCCCAGACCGCATGCAGCAAGGAAGTCAGTGCCGAGCATTTCCGCGAGCATGTGGCCGACCAGGCTTACCGATGCCAGCTTTGCTGACTCCATTGATCCCTCCTCCCGGCGTCGAATTCGGTTGGATTGGGAGACGATGGAGGAGAAGGATGAGCCATATCAGCACTCGCGCACACCATAGAAATCGATCGCCCACCAGATGAGGTATTGCGTATGCGGGCGAGCGAGCCGCTGCACTTTCCCGAGTGCCAGGCTGACGTCCTGGAGGTGCACTTCGAGAACGCGGGCGGCAGCGAGGTGGGGACCCGGTTCACGACCACCCCGCGGATCGGACCCAACGAACGCACAATGACCCAGAAGATCACGGAGTTCGAGCCGCCCCATCGGTTCGCCGCACACGGCCTCGAGGGGGCTCCAAGGCATCGGACTCCTCGAATAGCGCCCTGACAAGCTCGTACACGCCTAACCAACCGGAGCGTGCCGAACTGTCCCCGCATGACCGCAGCCTGCGAGTACCGCCCCTTCCTGCTGCTGGTGCAGTGCCGTAAAGTCAGGTCATGAATGCTTCGGCTTCCGACCCGGATCCAGTGCTCGATCCCACCGCCGGGTTCCGACGCCGTAGCGCCGCGATCGCCTTGCCGGTCGCCTTCGTCTGTCAGCTAGTCTGCAATGCGATCTACGCCGGCGTATCAACCTCGACCGGCCTCAGCGACACGGGCAGCTCCGCCGGTGGCCTCGAGCTGGCCGCTGCGGCTCCCGGCGCCCTGCTGGCAGCCGTCATGTTCGCTCTTGTCGGATCACTGCTGGCAGTGCTCGGGCTTCCCGCTGCGCTGCGACTGCTGCGTCCGGCCCGTCCGCGACTGTCCTTGTGGGCGGTGGCGCTGATGGTCGCCGGTTACATCAGCTACTTCGGCATTAGCTTCGCCAACCTCGACAGGATCGCCCTGGCCACGAGCGGCGTGGATGCGGCCGCCGCCCTGGATGCATCGCCCACGGGGACGTGGGGCGCGCCGTTCTACCTGCTGTTCGCGATCGGCAATCTTGTCGGCACGCTGCTGCTCGGCCTCGCGGTGATCCTGGCCGGGCGCGCCGTCGGGGTGCCGTCGTGGGCGGGCGCGCTCATCATCTGCTGGACCATCGGCCACGTCATCAACATCGTCGTCGGCAACGAGTGGTTCGCCGTGGCCGGTGGCGCGCTTGAGATCGTCGGGCTCACGTTCGTTTCCGCGGCGGTGTGGCGGTCGACGAACGCGGACTGGGTGGCGCGGGGCTGACCCACGGTCTCCCCTCTCATTGATCCAAACTCGCCGGGTCGATTTCGCTTGGACTGAGAGACGATGGAGGAGAAGGAGGAGCCATGTCAGCACTCACGCACACCATAGAAATCGACCGTCCGCCAGATGAGGTTTTTGCGTATGCGAGCGACCCGCTGCGCTTCCCGGAGTGGCAGGCTGACGTCCTGGAGGTGCACTTCGAGGGCGACGGCGGCAGGGAGGTTGGGTCGCGGTTCACCACCACCCGTCGGATCGGCCCCAACGAGCGCACGATGACCCAGGAAATCACGGACGTCGAGCCGCCCCATCGGTTTGCCGCACACGGCGTTGAGGGCCCGATCCGCCCTCACGCGAGCATCGACGTCGAACCGCTCGACGACGGCGCGAGGTCGCGGGTGACGTTCGAGCTCGATTTCGAGGGGCACGGCTTCGGCAAGGCGCTCGTGCCCGCCGTACGTCAGCTCGCCTCGCGGGGTGCCCCAGCGAGCCACAGGCGGCTTAAGGAGCGGCTCGAGGCGGACGGATAGCACCTATTAGGGAATCTGCAGTTAGTCCTGTCGGATTTGCATCATCAGCCCGAAGAGGTCCGGGAGACCGTGCTCTTCACTGATCTGACCCTTTGTGAATCGATAGATGTTCATTGCCTGGGTTTGGATGGGTTTGCCTGTTGCAGGTACGCCGAGGAAGTCCCCTTGGTGTGTGCCACGAAGGATGAATCGTGCGGCAACCGTGTTTCCTTCGATGATGGTTTCCTCCAGTGACCACTGGACGTCGGGAAACGCCTGTCGCATTATCCCGATGATTTCGAGGTAGCCGCTGGGACCCTGCACTGGCTCTGGCAGAAAGGGCACATGGAATGTTGCCGACGGCGAGATGATCTCATCACCAATCTTTTCGTCGGCTGAATTGATGAATTCAACGAATCGGTCCATGCGTCCGCGGAGTTCTTCAGTCATTTTGCTGCTTCCTTCACGTCTCTATTTGGCTACGGCACACACCGCTGGTTAGCGGCTATTAATTGATGAACTCGGGGTCACGCAAGCGTGTCAGCTCGCTCGCTCGGCAGCCGCCATCGACCGATTGGCATTTCGCAGCCGGCCCAGCAGTTCCACGAGATCATGAGTGGTTTGCTCGGTAAGCACGGGATTCAGCCGCAGATACAACTCGGCTTCAACAGTCTTCCTGGCCCGTTCCAGCAGCATGCGACCGTCCGCCGTTAGCTCGATGAGGGAGGATCTGCGATCGTCCGGGTTATTTCTCCGACGGCAATATCCGGACTTTTCAATCCGGTCAATGAGCTTGCTTGTGCCTCCGACGGTAATCGCAAGAGCCGAGGCCACATCGAATACCCGGCAGGCGCCCAAGCGATCGACGACGGCCATCGGTTCAAATCTGCTCATGGGGAGGCCATGCTCTTTGCGCAATCTGCTGTCGAGCGCGTCCCACAGCTCAGTTTCCAATCGGGTCAGTTCGCTGAAGAGAGGGTATAGAGACCAAGTTTCGATGCTCTTGTTCATAAAGAGACCCTAACACTTTGTTTCCATGGAACATAGTTCTAAGGAAACAAACGATTGAGGTCGCTAGCGGTTGCTGGGTGGAGCCTACAGCTTCGCCCAGCCTCCGCAGCCTTCGCTGATGAACCTCTGGCCCCGGACCAGTTTCACCGTGGGGAATCCACTCGTCACAGCTCCCTCGGAGCTGTCAATGCTGTCCGGGCGCGTGATCTGCCAGGAGCAGGAGCGGCTAACCTCATTCGTGGTTCGATACGTTCCTGGGGCGATATCCTTCCCAACAATCCACGTCCCGTCCTGGATGATCCCGTCTTGAACGGTCCCGTTTTGAATGGTGCTCGGAGCTTGCGGAGCAGCGGCAACAGCCGAATCACGAACGGCTTCAGTCCCGGCAGCAACCACGCCGAGGAAAAGTGACGCCGCTCCGGCGACGGCAACCACTATCGCTGCCTGTTTGCGTGGTAACGCTGCCCAGGAGGGCCTCTTGAAAATGAGCGAATAGAGACCAGTAAGCAGCGCTGCCAGGCCGATAAAAATCAGGATCGATTCGCCGTTCCCCGTAACAGCATTGGCCAGGGCAAGTACGGCAAGCAATGCTCCGACGATCCAAAAGGACGGACTGAAGCGCTTCTTGGAACCGCTGGACCAATTTTCGGGTGCAGGATATGGCGGCGATGGTGGGGGTCCGAAGCCCGGTTGTTGGAAGGGCTGCTGCTGGTAGTAGGGCTGGTACTGAAAAGGTGATTGCTGGAAAGGCCCCTGCTGGAACGGCGGCTGCTGGGACGGCGGCTGCTCGTACTGGTGTGGCGCCGGAGCAGCGGCCGGTGCTGCAAAGGGCTGCGACGACCCGTACGGAGGCACTCCCGGCGGCGCAAATGGCTGCGGCTGTTGCAGCGGCACCGCTGGCACGTCCGACTGGCCGTAAGCCGCACCATCCGTGTCATTCGTCATCAAATTCCCCCAATGAAAGTAACCCTTATGACGCGTTCCTCAGCAGCTGGCCCAGCTACGCATCAGACTACGACATCGAGCCCGAACATCAGGGGCTTTCCAGAACATCTTCCGGGCATGACTGAACGCCGGGAACGCCAGTGCCCTACCGGCGGAAAGGGCGCGCCGCCTAAACTGAGGGGCAAACGCTACGAAGACTGGGAACTCACCGATCCCGCCGACCAGCCCCTCGACACCGTCCGGGCCATCCGCGACGATATCCACGACCGTGTGAAAAACCTAGTCGCCTCCCTCACGAAAGAAGCAGCACTCTAATGACCGCCGAACACCCCTCCGTCCTGTTCGTCTGCAGCAAGAACGGCGGCAAATCCCAGCTCGCCGCCGGTCTCATGCGAGACCTGGCCGGGAAGGGCCTCTCGGTCTACTCCGCCGGCACCAAACCAGCTGAGTCCTTGAATGGCCAAGCCGTGGACTCGCTGGCGGAGTTGGGCATCGACGTCACCGGCGAATACCCCAAACCGATAACAGACGAAGTCCTCAACTCCGTGGACGCCGTAATCGTCCTCGGAACCGAAGCCAAGCTCGACCCACCAGCCGGAAAGCGTTTCGAGATTTGGGAAACCGACGAACCCTCCGAACGCGGCATCGAAGGTATGGAACGCATGCGTTTGGTTCGCGACGACATCAAGGCACGGGTCGAAAAGCTCTACGACGAACTCGTTCAGAACTGACCTCCTGCCCCTAATCCACCTCGCATCATGGAACCAGGCCAGGAATCAACCGCCGCCGGATACAACCGTGCCCGCGGGGAGCTCAGTGGCTGGCTGGCCCGTGCCACCACTGACGATCTCCAACGCCAGAGCAACGGGACCCGCTGGACCAATGAGGAACTGCTCTTCCACATGGTCTTCGGCTACATGATCGTCCGGGCGCTTCTCCCGCTGGTCCGTCTCATCAGCCGCTTGCCCCGCTCATGGCAAAAGGCTTTCGCCGCTGGCCTGAACGCCGCTACAGGCCCGTTCGACGTCGTCAACTATTGGGGATCCCGGGCGGCCGCCACCGTCTATAACAGGCACCGCATGGGCCGGAAATTAGACAAAACGATCAAAGCACTGACCCGCCGGTTGGAAAAAGAAACCCCGGCGACCCTGGCCAGGTCAATGCCCTTCCCAACCCGGTGGGACCCGTTCTTCAAACCCGAAATGACAGTCGCGGACGTCTACGCCTATGGCACTCAACATTTCAACTTCCACGCCAGACAGTTGAGCCTCCATGGACCCGAGAAGGAACCCTCCGAAAAATGACCAAGGCTGCCGACGGCCCACCGGCGACGATGCACGAAATCGCTGACGTGGACGTCAACCAGGATTTCCAGAACATCTTCCTGGCATGCCCGATCGCCAGTGCCCTACCTGCCGAAAGGGTGCACTGCCTAAACTGAAGAGGCACGAAGCAATCACGGTTTGCGGGGTTGAGCGTGCCTAAGGACGGAGAGCGCCATGCTCAAGATGCTCATGTGCAAACTGAACTTGAGTCACGCCTGGCACGTGGAATCGGCAGACGATGGCAGCGGCCGCTATAGGCGATGCACGCGGTGCGGGAAGTATGACCGCGACTGGGACGGTAGCGGCTTTATGCACTGAACGGGCCTATGCCTTCATGTTCTCCTCGGCTGGCGTGGCCGGAAGCGACACCGTAAAGGTGCTGCCTCTTCCCGGTTTACTGGTGCACGTGATGCTGCCGCCGTGGCGTTCCACGATGGACTTGGTGATGGACAGTCCCAAGCCTACGCCTGGGATGGCGGCCTGCCGGGCAGCGCCTGTCCGGAAGAAGCGCGTGAAAATCTTGGACGTCTCCTCGGTGGTCATACCCATACCGGTATCTTGAACTTCCAGTTGGATCCACCCGTCGTTCCGGGCGGCCCTCACGGTCACCCGTCCGCCACCCGGGGAGTACTTGATGGCATTGGACACGAGGTTATCCAGGGCCTGACCCAGCCTCAGAGGATCAGCATCTGCCCACAGGGGTGAAGGGACATCGGCCACGAGGCCCACATTGGCAAAATCGGCCTGCGCATGGGCTGACACCAAGCTGTTTTCAACCAGGCCAGCGACGTCTGTACGCCGTAGGTGGATGCTCTCAACTGCGGCGGCTGACATGAGCAGATCATTCACCAGAACGCGGAGCCGCTCCGCATTGCGCTCGGCGACTTCCAAGCGGGTCTTGACTTTATCGGAGAGCTCTTCGTCCCCGCGGAGCACCAAGTCCAGGTTGCCCAGGATAGAGGTCAGTGGGGATCCGAATTCGTGCGAGACGTTGGCAACCAATTCATCCTTGGCCGCCAGGGCCTGGACAACGTCGGTCACGTCGCGAAAAACGATCACGGCACCGCCGAACCCTTCGTCGACGCCGTACTTCATGCTCCGTGCGGCGGTCGAAATGGCCCGCTGTTCTGCTCCCGTGCCGAACCACACAAGGTAATCCGAATACGTCTCCCCTTGGGCTGCCCTTTGAGTGGGGCTCTTTTCGGGCGGAAGCGGTGTCAGCCGATCCTGACCAAAGATCAAAAGCTCGTCCCGTGTGGGAGCGGCTCCAGACCGGGACGGAGTCGCCACGCGATGGAATTCTTTTTGTTGGTTGTTGGTCAAAAGCGTCTCGCCCTTGGAATCGACGGCGACAATTCCGACGTCGATTGTGTCCAGGATCGTCCCAAGCAGCATTTCGCGATCCCTGCTCGCCGCGAGCAATTGCCGCAAAGCTTGGTCACGCTGCCTGACACGCTGTTGCTGGATCCTGGCATTGGAGCCTGAGAGGCGAATGGTGAGTGCAACAGCAAACATCACCAGGGGCAAGACGATAACCGAGAACATGTCGGAGGACGGAGGCTTTGGCAGATGCGAAATGAACGGCGGGAGGGCAATTACGAGGGGACCAAGAAAGCTGATAATAAGGCTTGACCTGGTTCGCAGACCTGAGGCGGATAACCAGATCACAGGAAAAAGTGCGAGAACGACGAGGCCTGGCAGCGAGCCATATGCACCACTTCGCGTAAATGCGAGGGCAACCAGGTCCAAGACCGGGATGGCCAGGCTCGCGCCCGGCGCAAGGCGCTCCCACGGTACCAGGAAGCAACTCAGGAAAAGGAGTGCATGCATGAAGATTCCGGTGACAAACAACCCGTTCTGCATGAGATTTGGCCATAGGGCTGGGGCAGAGACGAACAATCCTCCGACCACCAGGGTCAAAGGCAATTCGCAGACGGCTACCCGGGCCCGGGGCGTCAGTTTCCTGAAGATTCGGGCGGCTGTGCGAAGCAAAGGCTGCTCAGTCAAGGCAGAATCCTTCGTTTGGGGGACACGGACCAAATATCGTTTCGCGCCGATTCCGGGAAGAGCGGGGGGCGGAGCGTAAAACCGGAACGTTGGGACGGCGCATATTGCACATATTAGGTGCTATAAAACTTGAATGCTTGTATCGTACGTATTGGGTGACGCTTCCCGCTCTGCGCTGGGCTTGCGGGGATGTGCGCCGACTCGAGGGAATCAATGAACGAGCCTGGGGTTGCTGTAGTCATTGAGGATGATGAAGACGTCCGGAATTTGGTGGGCGCCATCCTAAAAGAGGCGGGTTTTGTGGTCCATTCCGCCGCGACTGGACGCGAAGGCGTCGAAGTTGTTCGAGATCATCATGCCGTGGCGGTGACACTGGATGTCGGACTTCCTGACATGGATGGTCACGAGGTTTTACGGCGAATCCGACAATTTAGTGATGCCTATGTCGTCATGCTCACTGCACGCAAAGATGAACCGGACACCCTGACCGCTTTTCTGACGGGCGCGGACGACTACGTGAAAAAGCCGTTCCTGCCCCGCGAGCTAAGGGCAAGAGTCACAGCGATGATGCGGCGGCCCCGTATGGGCAGTGGGTTGTCTTTGCCTGAGGAAGCCGGCGACACTGGCTTGGCCCGTTCGAATGGACGCAATGATGCGGTCATTGAACACAATGGATTGTCGTTGAATTACAAATCCCGGGCAGTTGCCCTTGATGGTTCTCCCCTGACCTTGACCAGAAGCGAATTCGATCTGCTGTTGGATTTGCTTCGCAACCCGGAGGAAGTGCGGTCAAGGGCTGACCTGGTTCGAGCTGCCCGTGGTGACTACTACGACGACGACGCTTATATCAGCGAGGCCGACGAACGGGCTGTTGAAACCCACATTGGGAATCTTCGCAGAAAGCTGCGCGAAGATTCACAGTCTCCCCGGTTTCTGCAGACGATCCGGGGAGTCGGCTATCGACTCGCCCCGAAAAGACCCCATTAGGAGATGGGATCCGGTTCCGGGCTTTCATTCCTCAGAACGTAGCTTTCCCTGAGCTCCTTGACCGTGCGCTGACCACAGTCAGCAATCTCATCAAGGAGAGGCTGGGCATCGAGTAATTCGCCGTTCAGAACGTGTTCCTCCAGTTGCGCTGCGAGGAACGCAAGGCGAAGCCCGCCCACCATGGAAGACGAAGTCCTGAGGCTCAAGATCGTGTCCAGGGCCGCCGCTTCGTCACCACGCTCGACGGCGGTAGCGAGGCTTTCGTACCTTACTCGCCAGAGTCGGGCAAAGTCGCTTGCAAACTTGCGCGCTGTGCGCGGATCGCCCACCTGATCTTCCAAGAGTTGGAATTCCGCGAGGTCCAATATCGGCCGCCGATCGGCGTCGGGCTTCCACGTGGAACCCTCCGCTGGGCCGATATGGTCGGAGTCCCCACGCTCGTCGACCTCACTGAACTCTGAACTGAACATAACTCGATGCTACTTCCTGAACTCAGATTTAAACCGATCTTGTGCCGATCTTGAGCAAATCCTCAGCTCCTCCTGATTTCTTGAGTTTCTCTTATTGCGCAATTTACTTATTCCGCTCATCCACCACTGAGCGCCGTTATGGTGTTGATGACCGCTGGTCCCAGGATGGCAATAAAGAGAACCGGAAAGATGAAGAATAGCAGGGGAAAGAGAATTGTTACCGGAAGCTTCATCGCTTTCTCCTCGGCGCGTTGCCGGCGCTTAACCCTCATGACCTTCGCCTGAACTCTCAACACGCGGCTAATGGCAATCCCGTACGTGTCTGCCTGGATAACCGCCTGCACGAAGCTTCGGAGCTCAGGAATGTTGGTTCGTTGGGCCAACGCGAGATACGACTCGCGTCGGCTCCGTCCAACCTGCATATCCTGGAGTGTCCTGACAAGTTCTTCCGCCAGCGGTCCCTTGCCGTTTTCGCCCGCGCGAGCCATGGCTCCTTCGAAGCCCAAGCCGGCCTCGACGGAAATGAGCATTTGATCCATGGTATTTGCGAGTTCCAACTGTATTTTCTTCTGCCGTTCCTGACCTTTGCTATAAAGCATCAGGTCCGGAATGAAATATCCCAGCAGGACCACAAAGATCCCCACCAGCTTGATGAGTCCGCTCTGGCTGGTGGTAGTGATAAAGAAACCGAAAATCGCGCCGAGAAGGCCAAGCGCGGGCTTGGCTGCGAGGACACGTCCAAGCGGAAGCGAGGTCGGTCGGCCGGCCAGCGCCAGCAGCCTATCCAGCTTCTGGACGTAGCTACCAGGGGTCAGCCTGTATCCGAGGCGCTCCAAGCCCCCGCTCCTGTTCTGCTGCTCCACTTCAATAGCGATTTGACCCCTGGAGAGCAGCTCGCGGACTGCTCGCGGGGTCCTCCGGTCAGTTGAAAGGAGGGACCACGCGAAATACGCGCTCGGCAACGGAACGAGCAACAAGGATAAAAGCAGGAAAGGGTGCAAGGTTCACCTCAAAATTTCAAATCGATGATCTTGCGCATCCACAGACCACCGATGGTCATCAAGATGACAGAAGCCACGATCATCACCCAACCGAGCGGATTGGTAAACATCACGTTCATATAGCCGGGGTTGACGACCATGAGCATGATGACGATTCCCACGGGAAGAGCCATCAGGATGTACGCGGAAAACTTTCCCTCTGCAGCCAGGGACTTGATGTGTCCTTTGATTTCACTGCGTTCGCGAATGGTGTCGTTCACCTGGTCCAGCACGTCTGCGAGGTTCCCACCCACCTCGCGGTTGATCTGGATCGCTTGGGCTATCCATACGAAATCCTCGCTTCGCATTCTCTCCGCCGTATCGTTCAGGGAAGCTTGCAAGTCCCGTCCCAGGCTTGTCTCGGTGATGACCCTGCGCATTTCTTCGGAGGTGGGGCTGACTGATTCCGCAGCAGCGGCGTCGATGGCGCGGAGGATGCTGTGGCCAGCCCTTAGTCCACCAGAAAGCAGCTGTAGTGTGTCGCCCAATTGATCCTCGAATTTGTCTCTTCTTTTGCCCGCGCGGACCTTCAGGACCAGCCGGGCCACGAAGGGTGCCAGGACACTGAGGAGAATCGCGACCAGAACGCCGCCCACAACCAGCCCGATCAAGGCTCCTACCACCGCGCCTGCAATCACCAAGACGACGAAGTCCGCTTGGCTCATTCGCACACCCGCGTCATCGAGCTGCTCGCGGTTGAAAAGCCGAACGTTGCGCCGCGTCAACACACCATGAATCATGTCCGTGGCGGACCCGGTAAATCGCGTCAGATGGGAACCAGGAAGCACCTGATAGGGCCTCCTCCGGTCCAGCGGAACCTCGGGTGCCTTTGGCAGAATGACGGCTACTCCGAACAGCACGATGGCTGACAGCATGAGGGCCAGCCCGACGAAAAGAATCATGGCGCGCTCACGTCCTCGGCGTCGACGTCAGTGGAGCAGCAAAAAGCTCGGGAGAGACATGAATGCCCAAGTCCGTGAAGCGATCGATGAACCGCGGACGGATACCCGTAGATACCGGTCGGCCCAGAAATATACCGTGAGCGTCGACGCCGGCCGAGTAGTCGAAAACAAACGCGTCCTGGAGGGTGACAATGTCCCCTTCCATCCCTTGTACCTCAGTCACATGGGTGATTCGTCGCGTGCCATCGCGGAGACGCGAAATTTGGATGATGAGATTCACGGCGGACGCGAGCTGTTCACGGATTGCCCGCAAGGGGAGGTCCATTCCAGCCATAAGAACCAGCGTTTCAAGCCTAGCCACGGCGTCCCGGGGAGAATTCGAGTGCACCGTTGAGAGTGAGCCGTCGTGCCCTGTGTTCATGGCCTGCAGCATGTCCAGCGACTCTCCCCCGCGCACCTCTCCCACCACGATCCTGTCGGGGCGCATACGGAGGGAGTTCCTGAGCAGCTCCCGGATAGTGACTTCGCCCTTGCCCTCCGTGTTTGGTGGCCGGCTCTCAAGCCTGACCACGTGCTGCTGCTGGATCTGCAGTTCCACGGCGTCCTCAATGGTGACAATCCGGTTGTCCTCGGGGATAAAGGAAGACAGGACATTTTAACAGCGTGGTTTTGCCGGTTCCGGTACCGCCGGAAACAATAATGTTCAATTTCGCTTTGACACAGGCGTTGAGGAGTTCGGCGATTTCAGGGGTCAGCGTGCCGAAGTCGATCAAATTTCTAATGGTCAAGGGCACTTTGCTGAATTTTCGGATTGTCAGGGAGGAACCGCCGACAGCAAGCGGCGGGATCACGGCGTTGACGCGTGAGCCGTCCTCCAACCGAGCGTCGACCAGCGGGGATGACTCGTCAATTCGGCGTCCCACCTTCGAGACGATCCGTTCGATAACTCTTCTCAGATGATCTTCGGAGCTAAATCCGGAATCAGTGAGGATGAGCTTGCCGCGCCGTTCGACGTAGATCTGGTCCATCCTATTGACCATGATCTCCGTAACTTCGGGGTCATCCAGCAGGCGTTGCAGTGGCCCGTAGCCCAGGACGTCGTCGGCCACATCGGCCACCAGCCGGCTGCGCTCCTCGGGAGAGAGCGGCACCTGTTCAGAGTCAATGATTCTGGTCAGCTCTTCGCGGGCAGCCGTCCGCAGCTCCTGCTCACTCAATGTTGAGTCGTTGAATCTCGCCCCCAGGCGCTCAAACAATGCGGTTGCAGCCCGTCGCTTCAGGGCAGCGAACGCGTCCACCGGCTGCTGGGCCTTTGGCATCGGAGCATCCGGATGATCAGCCAATTTCGCCGAGAGGTGGGGTTTCGACGCAACCGCGGCCGCCTTCGTTTGAACGTTTGGCTTGGCCTGCTGTGCGGCCTGCGCAAAGGTGGGGTTCGCCGTCGAGACCGGCTTTAGTCCTTGCCCAGGCGCAACCGCTGGACCCGCGGATTCTTGCTCGGCATCGCGCAGACGTTCAGAGAGCTTCACTGGACTACCACCCTCCTGTGCAGTTTTCGCTGGGATGAGGCCCGCCATGCGGGGTTGAAGCGTTCAACGAGATGGTTCAAACCCTTGATTGCTGGGTCCTTCGCCCCCTGTTGAAGCACCGGAATTCCCCGGTTGGTGGAGAGCGCGACTGCTTTTGACCGGGGGATGCTGACATCAACGGGGGCACCAACGGTGGATTCAACGTCCTGGACGGACAACCCGGACTTGGAATCGGCCATGTTGAGCACCACATGACGGGTTTCAGGGAGCAGGTTTAGCTTGCGAAGGATGTCCAGTCCGGACCGCAGGCCTCGCACGCTTGGCACATCCATGGCTGACACCCACACCGCATCGGTGCACTGCTCCAGCGCCGCGAGGCCGATTTCAGGCAGCCCAGGGGCTGTATCAACCACCACGTACTGAAACTCTTCGGCAAGTTGCTCCAGCAGCCGGCCCACCTGTTCGGGAGTAATTTCATCTGCTTCAACAGGGTTTTTGGGCGCACACAGAGCATAGATACTGGCCGGATGGACCGTGAGAAATGCTTTGAGCACCAAGGAATCCTGGCTGGCCGAGGGCGTGACAGCGTCGGTAACGGTGTGTTCCGGATTGAGGTAGAGCCCCGAGGCGACATCTCCGAACTGCAAATCCAGATCCACGATCACTACGCTCATGGGCGCTATCTTGCCCAGGCCCACGGCAATGTTCGTGGCGATGGTCGTCTTACCCACACCACCCTTGGGAGAAAAGACGCCGATCACCAGTCCCTTCGGTGCTCCCGCTGGTTTAGGTTCCGAAGTCCGCTGACGGGTGGCGAAGGACTGGCACGCACGCTCCAGGGTGACCCTGATCTCGGCCATGTCGGCGGAGGGGCTCATGATGTCGCGGATGCCGGATCGCATCGCCTGGAGGATAAAGTCTGGCTGCGGCTCGGCGACAAGAAGCACGCTGAGTTCCGGCACTTGAACATTAAGGACTGTAGCCAGGCGCATCGCATCCTCCACGGGCACCTCCGGACCCAGGATCAGCACCTCGAGTTGTCCCTGGTCCAGGGCGCCGAAGAGTTCGGCCGGGTCTACCGGCAGGACGTTGGTGAAGAACGTCTGCACAGATCCCGGGAGTCCGCCGGCAACGGCTTGACGCAAGCGCTGATCAAATTCCGCGCTGGGGGTTATCAGGACAAACCGGCTCACTTGTACACCTCGCTCCGTTGGATGATTCTGGGTCCGCTCTCCTGGGCGTCCACCGGCTCCTTGCTCAGCCAAATTTTGGCGAACTCGGAGGCGAAAACGATCTTGGTTGCATCCGAGTCGCCCACTGCGACAGTCAGGAGCAGGGAACCGGTGGGCAGCGTGCTGTCCTTAGGATCAGGTGCTGTGGTTCCGGGACTGGGGGCAGGGCTGGGCTCGCTCGTGGGTGCTGGCTCGGGGGCCCGCTGCACTGCAGTCACTAGCACCTTGTGAATGGACAGCTGGGTAGTTTCCTTATCCGGTTTGGACTCAATGCCGCCGTTCTGCATGGAAATGAAAATCCCCACGTGGTCACCAGGAACCACCCGTCCCCCCACCACACGCACGGGCTCCACCTGAAAGGAGACCTCTTGCATTCCGGGAGGCACTGCGACGTTTCCCGGAGTCTTCAGTGCCTCAGGAGCAACCAAGCGCTCGGCAACCAACGGTTCCCCTGGAACGAGGTCTACGGCAGCCACTTTGCCGGCCGAATCGCCCAGTGTCTTGAGTGCCGATTCGGGGACAGACGACTCCGGAAGCTGCTGGGCAGCCAGGGAAGCCTTCATGGCCTCAACCGGTGTGCCGGCGGGAATCGGAGCCTTGACCATCAACACCTCAACAGGGGCAAGATTCTGGACAGCCCGTTGATCAGCGCCCTGTGCATAGACGAATACGAGGATCACCCCTATGACCGCCAGCAGCGCTGCTGCCGATCCTGCCAATAAGCGTGATTTCACTTAACACTTCCTGTGCTTATAAATTTGGAAAGGCTAGTTGGTCATGCGCACTACGGTGACGCCGTTGGCATCCACGGGTCCCAAGGAATAGCCGTCCGCCAGCGATACGTATTTGACGAATCTCCCCACGATTCCCCGGCAATTTCCGGTGCAGGACAGCGCGGAGGACACATAGGGGCTCTCGTTGTGGAAAGCATCCGGAAGGGTGCTGCCGCCGCTGAACTTCCATCCCGTTACTTTGAAAGCGGCAAACGAGATCAGGTGGTAAATGGCTCCGTTGCCTGTGCCCGTAACGGAATTGAAGACCGGAAGCAGCACAATGATGTCTTTTCCGGCATTGATGGTGGCGGCCCACTTGTTGAGGGTGGCGGAACAATTTGGCGGCACACTGTTCCCGGGAGCGCTGCCACCTTCGCTCAGCGCCAGGTCAATGGTGCCACCGCACACCCCAGGATCCTGGATGGTCCATCCGAATCCGCCCTCTACTGCCGCGCCTGAAGGCCCGTAGTTGCAGCTGGGGTTGGCGCCGGTGCCGTGAGCCTGCAACAGCTGCTGGACGCCCCCAACGTAGCCCTGCACTTGGCAGATCGAGAACGCCAAGGGGAATGGAGTAGTTCCTTTAAGTGGGCTGCCCCACTGTACGGTCGAGGAAGCCACAACGTCCGCAGAATTCATGCCCAGGACACGGCCAAAGACAAGGGAAACGGCATTTGGAGCCCCACCGGCCTGTTGGGAGCCGGCGGACACGGTTACCTTCCGGTTAGTCAGATCAAGGTTAACAGAGTTGATGTTTCCAAGGCCGTCCACAGCATTCTTGTTGGCCATGTCCTTGGCGATCTGGGACGTAGTGGAGCAGTTCGGGTCACTGGTGCTGGCGGCACATTTCTCCGCCACGGCCAAGGCCGCGGCATCGGATCCGTTCTGCGCTTGCGCCTTTTCCGAGTAGAGCATTCCAGCATCCACAGCGAGAGCGGCAAAGCCAAGTAACGCAACCAGAATGAGAGCTATGAGGACCGCAACGGCCCCGCGTTCGCCGTCGTCATTGCCCTTTAGCCGCCACATACCATCACCCCCACGCCTTGCATCGGGAACGGTCCTGCTATTCCCGTGAGGGTGCTGAGTGTGTACTTGACGGTGACTGACATCTGCGCACCGGACGTGCAGCTGGTGGCACTGAAGGTGAAGTTCGCATCTGCCAGCTTGGGATTCAGGGTTACAGCCGCGTTTTTCGCTGCGGTCCTGGCTGCCGACTGATCATTCGCGATCGACATCACGCGCACGCCCTCGCGGGCGGCGTTCGTGAGCGAGACCTGCGCGTTGTAAGCCCGCCCGAACTCCATGATCCCCAGGACCAGGAGAATCAGGACGGGTGCGAGCAACGCGAACTCGACCGCTACCGCACCCCGTTCTGATGTCCTGTGCATGTGGATCTGCCTTCTTATCGAAAGTGGAAAGAGGAACGGGTGGGTGGGGCCACCGACCCACCCACCCGGGTACCCGCCGTGAGTCGGACTACTTTGAGCAGCTGCCTGGGACGGAAGGGACTGTAGCGGTGGCAGTGGTGGTGGCGGTCCAAGCGCCGCCCTTGACGGCACAGGCTGAGCTGTTGAAGGTCTCGACGAGGTTGTTGCCGAGCAGGCTAACGGCCACGATGATGACCACGGCGATGAGCGCAACCATGATGCCGTATTCGACGGCGGTAGCGCCGTTCTCTTCACGACGGGCACGGGATGCGATGGTGCGGAAGGTAGCAAACATTTTGAAAACTCCTGAGCGAGTTGGGGAGATGTGGGCTGGCCCGATACCAGCTCCCAATCAACGTAGCAACGGAAAGAGGCCCATATCGGAGTCCTTGGGACTTCCTGTGGAAAGCCTCTGGAACCTGCGCATTTCCTGCGCTAATCCTAGGAATTCCCTTGCGTTGCCCACACAAAAAGGCCGCGCCATCATCGGCGCGGCCTTATTTTTCGAGTTTTTGTCAGCCCATTGCAGGCGCGACCACCGGTGGCGGCGAGAGCTGCTTACGCGCCCACTTGGCCAACTTCTTGCCCTTGCCCTTCCACCAGTTGTCTTCGTCCTTGTCGTAGTGCCAGCGGAAGATGATCATCACCAGCACGGCCATACTCATGGCCACCTGAATCCAGGACCAGTTAACCGCTTCAGCGAGCGCGCTGATCCCCATCACGAGGATGGAAGGCACCGCCAAGGTCCTGAAAATAGTATTCGCCACGTACCGGGGGCGTGAACTCGGCAATGACAGCGCACGCACCATGTCGAAGCACAGGCACACCACCACCATTATTTGTCCCACGGACATAAGGAGAAGCCCGGGCAGCGACCCCGCGAACATTGCTGCCGATTCCATTCCTGTACTCAACGTAAACCCCTCCAACAAACGTCATTTGAGATCCTCTGTGCTCCATTGAATCGGCTGCAGGAGGGACCCGTCACGAGTAGTGGGTACTCGTTTCCGGCCGGCCCGACTACTCGGTTGCTTGCCCTGTACTTGGTCTAAAGCAACGCGGGGTCAGGTAGGGCCCATAAATCCCCTCGGGATGGGCCCTAAATGACCCCGCGTTGCGCGATGTACACTCGCGGTGAGGCGAAGCGCAAGCCAGGATTCCGGCAGCAGTGTCAGCGAAGGGTCAGGATGTTCGGTTCAAAGAAGCAGAAGCTCAACGATCTTATGGAGCAGCTCAGGCCCGACCTGAGTCGGGAGTCGCTCGGCGTCGGGCCCAATTTCCCGGGCGTCGCCCCGAATCCCCTCCTGAGCAGTGATGCACGGAAGCGCAATGCGGAACTGCGCACTGGGACGCTTGCTCTCGGCGTTCTCGTCGACTGGCGGGAGGTCAACAGCAATCCGCGCGTGGTCCTGATGTTCGACGTGGAGACCGCCGACGGCATCTCGTTCCGCGGCATCGCGGACGAAGACCTCACGATCACCGCTCTCACCCGACTCGCCCCAGGACAGACGTTGCCTGTGCGCTACCGGCCGGCGGTCATGGACCACTACGTCGCCCTTGCCCGGGATGCGGACCCCGCCCACGTGCAGCAGCTCTCTGACGAGATCGCGAGCCGCAAGCAGACCTGACCCGAAACCATCTCCGCAACGCGGGGTCATTTAGGGCCCATAAATCCACCCCGGATGGGCCCTAAATGACCCCGCGTTGGGCGTTTAAGGGGCCTATGCTTGGCAGCAGAGCTTGGTTTTTCAGATCCGGGGATGGAAGGTGCTTGGCTATGGGGGATAGCGTTTTCTTGCCGCTGGAGGATTATTTCAGCAGAATCGGAACGCGCAGGGCGATTGTGCTGTGCCAACTGCCACTGATGGCCACGGTGGCCTTCATTGTTTTCCTGGCGGTTCTCTTCAACCCCGCAAGCGTCTTACATCCTGCCTTCATCCTGGTCCTTTTTCTGCAAGTCGCGATCCTGGCGGCATGCCTCGTTCTTCCGTGGAACCGCCTTCCCACATGGAGCTTCGTCCTCATCCCCTTACTGGATTGTCTTGCTCTCGGCCTCCTGCGCGAGGTTGGTGGTCCCGTTCTCAGCGTCGTGGGACTGGTCATGGCCTTCCCGGTGATTTGGCTGTCCGTCAGCGCCAGCAAGGTCCGCCTGGCCCTGGCTATCTTGGCACCACTTTGCGCCACCGTTGCTTCGCCGCTCGTGTTGGGTCACGAGGTTGAACGGTCGGAGTTGATCCGCATGATCGTCTTCCCTGCCATCATGGCCGGTTTGGCCATCTCCGGGCATGCAGTTGCCCGCGGGCTGATCAAACACGGCGAGCGGCTGGACCGTAAGGATCAGGAATTGGTGCGGCTCCATGGTGCAACCAAAGAACACGCACAACTCCTGGATACCGTCCTTGAAACGGTCAACGTTGGTGTCTGGGCCATGGACGCCAACGGTGCTGACATTCTCACCAACCGTCGCCTTCGCGCGGACCGTTCTTGGGCGCAGGAATCGACGGACGCCGAGAACCCGTTCACCATTGGGACTGGTCACTCCGATGAAGAACGGAATAGTCCTGCCGATCTTGCTGTCCGAGGCGCCAGTTTCACCAACAGACTGGTCCGGGTAAGCGATGGGGAGAAGCAGCGGACCTTCTCGGCCGCCGCGCGTCCACTGCTCGGCGAAGCGGGCCAGTTGAAGGGTTCCATCATTGCTTTCACTGACGTCACGGCGCTGGTGAAGGCGCAAACAGCGCGCGACAAGTTCGTAGCCACGATCTCCCACGAACTTCGAACCCCGCTCACGTCCATCCTTGGTTACCTGGAAATACTCGACGACCAGCCAAATCCTGCGTTCATGGGAATCATCGAACGGAACGCTGAACGTCTGCTAACCCTTGTCAACGATCTGCTCCTTGTCGCGTCCGAAGACCTCGAACTGCGTCGCAGGCCCACCAACGTTTCCGAACTACTCCAGGAGTCCGTCAAGAATGCCCGGCCGGCGGCCGCCGCAAGGGGTATCACCATTGCCATGCAAATCCACGGCGACGTGGCGGCAGATGTGGACCCCGGCCAGTTTTCCAAAGCGATTGAGCAGTTGCTATCCAACGCCATCAAGTTCTCGCCCGAAGGCACCCAGGTGGTGATCGGTCTCCGGGGAAATAACGGCGAGGTGGAGCTCTCCGTGCGCGATCATGGGATCGGTATGACGGAACAAGAACAAGACGAAGCCTTCACCAAGTTCTTCAGGGCCGATCAGGCAATGGAATCGGCAATACCCGGGGCCGGCCTGGGATTGCCACTCAGCAAAGCCATCATCGAAGCCCATGGTGGAACGATCGGATTGAACAGCCGGCCGGGGTCCGGCACCACCGTCACGGTCACCGTTCCGCGTTAGCTGCAGAGTTGCCGTTCCGCAGGCGCCAGCAATCCTCCTTCATCGATATCGTGACGATCGTCAAAATTTTGTTATCCACATCACGATAGACCCTGCCCTGAGCTCAGCGCAATAGCCTACTGGTATGCCAAGACCGCACTCGGCTCGGCATCACTTCGCGACGCTGTGCAGAAATTGGCACTGCTATTGACGCTCCATTTGAGTTTGGTATACCGTCAGCGCTATTCGGCATCCACCTGACTGGACGCCTCGACGATGAGGGAAGACGAATGGCAGAAGTTGAAGTGGCATCGACACAGGCCGGAGCTGGCTGCGCCAACTGTGGCGGCAATGTGGGACTCGAAGAAGAAACCGACCCTCTCCCGGGCCAGGCTCATCCAACCGGGCTACTGACGGATAAAGTCCAGCGCGAGTCTGCTCTGGCGAAGATGCGAGGATTCGGAGCTGATGCCTTCCGTGACCAAAGCCGCCCCCTGGTTCTGGCCCCGAGTTGGCTCTTGGCGCATATCAATGACGAGATGGTTCTCCTGGCCGATCACGAGGTTGTGGTCAAGAACGGTCGAATTGAGGAAGTAAGGCCCCGCACGGGCAGTACTGACGAGCGTGTGGATATGCCAGGACAACTACTACTTCCGGGGCTGATCTCCATGCACAGCCATGTGGCCGGAGGAGCAGCCACCCGAGGATATGTTGAAGGCAACCTGACACCAATGAGCAAGGGTGCGCCGCTGCGGCAGGGACGGCAATTCCTCAAGGCCATGGTGCTCCTTGAAGACCTTCCGGACGAAGATCTGGACACTATGACCGCATTGAACCTCGCTGAAATTCTTCGCGGTGGCTGTACCACTCAAGTGGAAATGTCCAAGGGCCTCCGCTCAATGCAGTCATACGTCCGTGTTGCCCGCGAGTTTGGCATCCGGGGCTACCCTTCAGGCGCTGTCCCGGGGATGAAGCGGATCCTGCCCATATGGAAACGCGGTACGGACGATCAAGTGTTGTTCGATTCTGTGCCCGAAACCTTGGCAGAAATCCAAGAAAACCTGGACTACGCCCGCACCATCAATGGCGTTGACGATGGTCGGATCCTTCCCATGATGGCGCCTGCAACGAACGCTGTGCACACGCCGGAAACTTTTGCCGCAATGAAGTCAGCGGCACAAGAGCTGCACGGTCTGCACATTCACCTGCAGGCCGGATATGGCCGGGCGCCTCAACCCGACAAGGTAGCAATGAACAGGCTGTGGGGCCAGGATGAAATACCGTGGCTGCACAGCATGGGTATCTTCGATGGGTCCGTTCGCGTCTTCGGGGCACATCTGCTGGGTATCGATTTTGAGCGGGACCTTCCACTCTTGGCGAACTCCAGCTTCACGTTTGCCAACTGCCCTTCGGGGACGGGAGCGGGAGTAACGCCTGCGCAGTGGCCGTGGCCGGAGGTCCTGGGTGCGGGTGTCAATTCCGGTATCGGCTTGGATACCCACTCCAACGACTACATCGAAAACCTGAAGATGGCGGTTATCTATGGGCGCATCCGCGCTGACTTCCTGGGTGATTCCACCCCAGTGCCCATGGTCCGCCCGTCCATCTGGACCGCCGTCGAAGCAGCAACGCTGGGCGGAGCGAGGGGCCTTGGCCGTGAAGATCTGGGACGCATCGCCGTGGGAGCGAAAGCCGACCTGACAAGCATCGACGTCAGTGGTTTGTTTGTGGGTGTTGGAACCGTGCCGCGCGAACCGCTGAACCACCTGATGTACGCCAACGGGCTCTCGGTCAGGAACGTCATGACAGATGGCCAGTGGCAGGTCCGCGACGGCGCCCTGACTATCGTTGACGAGGCCGCCCTGGTCCACAAAGCCGGCAAGGTGGTCCAGAGAATCTGGGACGACATGGCAGCCGACGGCGTCTTTGTCGACGAGCCCCGCAGCGACCTGATCCCAGCCGCTTCCCTGAGCTAAACGCTTCCTGTAATTCCCGGTTCACCCCGGGTTATTCCGTGCTGCCCAATTTTCACCATGTTGTTCCCTTCAAATTGTTAGGAGATAGATCAATGAAGAACTTTGCTCCCCAGGTATCTGAATGCTGGAAGAAGGTCGCTGTAACGACATTTCTGCTCGGAATACTTGCAAGCACCGCCGCTTGTGGTGGCGCCGCGCAGCCAGCCACCAAGGTGGAACCGGCAGCAAGCGGTGATGCGTCCCTGAGCGATCTGCTTCCCGCGGACCTCAAAGCAAAAGGCTCGATCACTGTAGGCACGCAGCCGGACTTTGAACCCGCCAATTACACTCCGATCGGCGAAGACGGCGTCAAGGGATTCAATATTGACCTGATGAACGCGATGGCCGCCAAGCTGGGGCTGAAAGTCACCTACCAGAAGGTCCCTTTCGACCAGCTTCTGGTTGGCGTGCAGAACGGCAAGTTTGACGCCTCCATTGCTGGAATGACGGACCGTCCCGGGCGCCAGGAAAAAGTTGATTTCGTGGACTACCAAGTGGCAGGAACGGTCTTCATGGTGGCCAAAGGCAACCCAAAGAAGATCACCAGTGAGGTCAATGGCGGCTGCGGAATCAAGATCGGCGGGGTCAAAGGCAACGACGACGAACGCCTGGTCAAACTGATGGCCGAGGCGTGCACCGCCGAAGGCAAGCCTGCCCCGGAACTGGTGACTTTCCCCACCGGAAGCGATAAGAACCTGGCGCTAACCTCCGGGCGAGTGGACGCCATGTTCTGGCCCGACATGGCCGTGTCCGTAGTCCAGAGGGAGACCGGTGGAAAGCTGGAGTCTGTGCCGGTGAATTTCGAGGAAAAAGTCTTCCTCGGCATGATCTTCAATAAGCAGACCCCGCAATTACGCGACGCCTTTCTTAAGGCAACCGAGGCCATCCATGCCGACGGCACGTATGACGAGATCCTGAAGAAGTGGGATGTTGCTGTCATCGATCTGCCAAAGCCCGGAATCAACCTCGCCAAATGACCACTAATAATGAAGCGCTGACAAAAGTGCATTTGGCCACCGATTCCCCTCTCACAACTCCCCAACGTAGTTCGGACGAGCCCCAGAGAGTATCCGGAGAAAAGGCAAGAAGGCGAAAACCATACGGACAATGGGCCACCGCAGCCCTGATCCTGGCAATCATCGGCGCATTCTGCTGGACGCAGGCCGGCAATGAAAAGCTTGACTGGGCCAGCGTGGGCCAGTTCATGTTCCATCCAGCCATCCTCAAGGGCATAGCAGTCACCCTGGAACTCGCGGTCTTCAGCATGCTGATCTCCGTGGTTCTGGCCTTCGGCGTCGCCCTCATGTGCCAAAGCAGAAACCGTGTGGCGTCAGCAGTAGGCAAACTCTATGTCTGGTTCTTCAGGGGCGTGCCCCTGCTGGTACAGATCCTCATCTGGTTCAATCTCGCCGTGCTTTACCCAACCATCCTGGGGACAGACACGAATGAATTGATCTCAGGTTTCACCGCAGGCCTCTGTGCCCTGTCGCTGGCCGAATCCGGATATATGGCGGAGATCATTCGCGGCGGCATCATCTCGGTCAACAAAGGCCAAACTGAGGCGGGACTTAGCATCGGCCTTACCCGGGGCCAAGCCCTTCGCCGAATCGTCCTGCCCCAAACCATCAGGGTCATCATTCCGCCCACCGGAAATCAATTCATCGGACTGCTGAAGGCAAGCTCGTTGGTCTCAGCCATCGGTGGCAGCGACCTGCTCACCCAAACCCAACTGATCTATGGACAAAACTTCAAGATCGTTCCCCTGCTCATCGTCGCCACAGTTTGGTACCTGATCCTGGTCAGCGTCGCCAGCGTGGGCCAGTACTTCCTGGAGCGGAAGTTCAATCCGGAGGGAGCATCCTCCCGGTTCTCATTTCGGAAGGCAGGACGGCCATGACGGTACTTCAAGAGCAGGCACCCTTGATGTCAGCCCGGGATGTCAACAAATGGCTCGGACGCAATCACATCCTTCGCGGTGTGGACATGACAGTAGAACCAGGTGAAATTGTCTGTGTCCTCGGCCCGTCAGGCTCCGGCAAAAGCACATTGTTAAGGTGCATCAACGGGCTCGAGGCAATCGAGTCCGGCACCATCAACGTGGACGGTGACCGGGTGGGGTTCACTACCCGCAAAGGGCAGCTGTACGAACACACCGAACAAGAAGCTGCACTGATGCGTCGGAGGATTGGAATGGTCTTCCAACATTTCAATCTTTTCAATCACATGACGGCCCTGCAAAACGTCACCTATGGACCTCGGAAGGTCCTCGGCCTCCCGAAAGCAGAGGCAATCAAACAAGGGCTGGATGCGCTGGACAAGGTTGGCCTGTCCTTGAAACGGGACTCCTACCCAGCCCAACTTTCCGGTGGACAGCAGCAACGCGTAGCAATCGCCCGCGCGCTGGCCATGAAACCCCAACTGATGTTGTTCGACGAACCAACCAGCGCCCTGGACCCGGAATTGGTGGGCGACGTACTGGCCGTCATGAAGCGGGTGGCTGAGGAAGGGATGACGATGATCATCGTGACCCACGAAATCGGTTTCGCCCGGGAAGTCGCGGACAGAGTGGTCTTTATGGATGAAGGCCGGATTGTCGAATCAGGACCGGCAGCGCAGGTACTCGACCATCCAGCCAATGAGCGAACAGCCAATTTCCTTCGTCACGTCAAGTGAAAGCGTGGGGTCCGGCAAGGCCCGGACCCCGCGCCACCAGAACAGGAACACGACCCTATGACAGACCGTGAAGCCGTGGATGATGTTCCAGTTTCAGCATCACGCACAGCCTTGGCCTATTTGCACATAAGAGACCGGATTATCAGCGGGGACCTGACGCCCGGGACCTGGCTCCGGGAGCGGGAGCTATCCTCTGAGCTCAACGTTTCCCGTGTGCCGGTCCGGGAAGCCCTGCTTCAGCTCGAGGCCGATGGTTACACCACCACAGGGCCACGGCACGGTGCCGTTGTTCGGCAAATGACCATTCAGGATGTCAATGAAGTATTCGATATCAGGCTCAGCATCGAAGTCTCAGCAGCAAGCATTGCCGCGAGGCAGGTAGCCGATGGTGCCGCTCCAGATCAGCTGCTCACGGTCATGGCCCACGCAGAATCGCTCGTCGACAGCGAGGATGCCGATCTGCGGGCGCGGACAAATATCGCCATACACGACGAAATCTTCCGGCTGACGGGCAACGAACTGCTGACTTCGGTCATTAGGCCCGTCGCCAACCGCATGCGCTGGCTTTTCGGGAATGTGGTGGAACAGGACGCCTCGGTGCTCTGCCAGGAACATCGGGCTCTGTGCCAAGCGATATGCATGGGGCAAACAGAGCTGGCCTCGGCCTTGGCCGTCGCCCACATCGAACACAGCCGGGCTCCTGCTATTGCCCAGTTGGAAGGAAGGCTTCCATCCCGCCGTCCGCAAACTGCGCGACCCCCTAGCTCCTTCCAACCCCGGACACAGAGGCACTCATGACACTTGTTCTCACAGCATCCACACTCGAATCCCTGGCCAGCATGCCCGACACCATTACCGCCGTCGAACGCGGTTTTGGTGACATTGCCCGCGGCACTGCACTTCAGCCCGGTCCGCTTTCCCTGCACCTGCCGTCGTCGGAGGCGCGTTACTTACTCATGGCCGGACTGGCAGAAACCCAGCAGCTGGCGGCGGTGAAGCTGCTTTCCGATATCCCGGCGAACCACGATGAGGGGCTGCCTACCCAACGCTCGAGTATCCTCTTGGCCGATCGACGGACAGGAGAAACACTCGCCCTTCTGGACGGACGGGTGCCTACTCGAATTCGAACTGCAGCCGCGAGCGCCGTGGCCAGCAGGTTCCTTGCCCGGCCTGACAGTTCCACTCTGGGGTTGGTTGGCGCAGGCGCCCTGGCGATCGCCCACGTTGAAGCGTTGATGGCTGTTCTTCCCATTCGAGAGGTAGTGGTGTGGTCAAGAAGCGCCACTACCTTGGCGGCATTCGAGGCCAGGACCGCGCATCACCCGATCGAACTGGTGAGGGCATCGAGTGTCCAGCAAGTTGTGGAGGCAGCCGACGTCCTCTGCACTTTGACGCCGTCCGTGGAGCCGCTGGTTCATGGTGAGTGGTTCCGTCCGGGGCTGCAGGTCAACTCTGTCGGCGCTCGGCCCCGTCCCACCCACCGGGAAATCGATTCGGAGGGGATGCGGCGGTCACGGGTGTTCGTGGACAGCATGCCGACGGCGGTAGAGAAGTCAGGCGACCTCATGATGGCCGTGGCCGAAGGCGTCATGTCGGTGGACGACGTCAGGGGTGAGCTTGGCGAAGTCATCGCCGGCGAGTTGACCGGACGTGAGCGCGAGGACGACATTACGCTCTTCAATTCGGTGGGAATCGGGATGCTTGACCTGGCAATCGGCCGGCTGCTGTACGACGCTGCGGTCCTTCATGGGTTGGGAACCAGTATTGATATGTCCCGGTGATGAATGCACGGCAACCCCTCACGAACGGAGTGTTGGATAATTGAGCATGGGCGCGGAGCTACTGACAATTCAGGAATGTCCCCATGCCCCGGCCGCTCAGGAACTCTTCGAACAGGCACTGAGGCTGGCCGGGGTTACCGGCATGGTGCACGTGGTGGTGGACTCCGAGGAGGAAGCATCCTCGCTCGGTTTCCATGGCTCCCCCACGTTCCAGATCGACGGACAGGACCTTTTTCCGGTACTCGGAGACCCCGCGCTGAGCTGCCGGATCTATCCGACGACGGACGGTCCCCGAAGCCTGCCGTCTCTTGAATCGCTCCGAAGGGCGATTCAAGAAAAGTTTACGGACGGGTCAGGAACGACTCCACTTTCCCCGGATCCCGCTCGATCACCGGCTCCAAAACCTGATCAATCCTCGTGAGCAGTTCGGCATCAAGTTTCACTCCCGAAGCCGTGGCATTGTCCACCAACTGCTCGGGCTTGGACGCCCCCACGATCGCTGCCGAGACGTTGTTGTTCTGCAATACCCAGGCCACTGCGAGGGCGGCCATGGACAGTCCTGCTTCCTTGGCAATTGGCTGCAATTCCTGGACCTTCTCCAGCACCTCCGGACGCATGAACTTGTGGTCGTCTTTCAAAGTCCCGTCCTCGGTGGTGAAGCGCGAATCCGTGGGCGCCCCCTTGCCGGGAAAGTACTTGCCTGTCAGGACGCCCTGGGCCAACGGGGACCAGCAAATCTGTCCCAAGCCCAGCTCCTCGGACGTGGGAACGACTTCCTCCTCGATGACCCGCCACAGCATTGAGTATTGGGGCTGGTTCGAAATCAGGCCGACACCAAGGTCCTTGGCAAGTGCGGCGCCAGCGCGAATCTCGTCCGGAGTCCATTCGGAAACACCGATGTAAAGTGCCTTGCCGGCCCGGACGATGTCCGCAAATGTCTGCATCGTCTCCTCAAGCGGCGTCTCATAGTCGTAGCGGTGGGCTTGGTAGAGGTCAACGTAATCCGTACCGAGCCTGCGCAACGAGCCGTTGATTGACTCCATCATGTGTTTACGCGAGAGCCCACGATCGTTCTTTCCTTCACCGGTGGGAAAGTACACCTTGGTGAAGATCTCCAAGCCCTCACGCCGAACCCCCTTGAGGGCCTCGCCCAAGGCCGATTCTGCACGGGTTCCCGCGTAAGCGTCGGCAGTATCGAATGTGGTGATCCCAAGATCCAGTGCTTGCCGTACGCAGGATGTTGCCGCCTCCTGATCGATCTGTTCGCCGTGGGTGACCCAGTTGCCGTAGGCCAGTTCGCTGATGTACATGCCGGAGGCGCCGAGCTTGCGATATTCCATGGATCAAGTCCTTTTCATACGTGTGATTGTTGGCTGTGGGATGTGATTCTTAGGCAGGTGGTGTGACAGCTCGCCTGCCTCGCAAGGGAGATGGTGGCGCTGTAGTGCCGCGAACAATAAGTTGGGCGGACAGCACCAAATCCGGCTCCGCACCGGCGTCGGGCGCTAGCAAAGCCAGCAACCGCCGCGCAGTTTCGGACCCCTGCAGGGCGACCGAGTGGTCCATGGTGGTCAGGTCGAGAATCTCGGAGAGTTCGTGGTTATCGAAGCCAATGACCGACATGTCGCCCGGAACTATGATTCCGCCTGCATTCAGGGTTCGCAGCACGCCAAAAGCCATTTCGTCGGACGCTACGAAGACCGCGGTAGGGGCTACTTCCGCGCACAACAACTGGGACATAGCCCTTGATCCGCCAGCCGTTGAATTCTCCTCGTGGACCTCAAGGTCTTGACTGGGCTCCAGCCCTGCCTCAGCCAGTGCCTCGCGGTAGCCCCTCAAACGGTTGGCCGGCGGGACACCACCCAGCGTGCTGCCTGCAGCCTCGCGAATTCCGACGAAAGCGATGCGTTCGTGCCCCAAATTGATGAGGTGCCGGGCTGCTGCCCGCCCGGCCGCGTGGTCGTCTACCCGAACACCAGACCTGCCAGGAGTTCCCGACCCCAAAAACGCGAGCGGTAAGTTCTGGGCTTCAAGGGTGGCCAGTTCCTCCGGAGTCGGCTGCAAGGCAAAGACCAACACTCCATCAGCTCGCCCGGTAAGGCTGGACCCCGCGAAGAAACGCTCCCGCGCGGCAGTGTCCGCGAGTTCGTACAACAAGACGTCAAAGCCTGCTTGGCGAAGCACACGCCCCGCCGATGCCAACACCTGGCCAAAGAACCATTTGGAGAGGTTGGGAGTGACAATCGCGATGGCTCCCGTGCGGCCAGTTGCCAAGCGGGAACCAGCCAGCGAGGGAACATAGCCTAGTTCCCTCGCGATTTCTTGCACGCGCTTGCGCGTCTCTTGCGAAACACCCGGCATATCCCGCAAGGCACGCGAGACTGTTGATACCGAGACATTCGCACGTTCCGCAACCGCATCCACTGTTGATGACATGGGAACGACGGTAGTGGCAACGCCAGATTAACGCAAGCGCTTGCGAATTGAACCTAACTGGACCTCTAAGGAGATGTGCTTGGCGACGGTGATGAAGTAACGCTGCCCTCCGATGTGCTCATGGTTGGTGTCGACGTCGGCGAGGCGGACGACGTCGAAGTGGCCGTTCTGCTCGGCGAACTGGTCATGCTGCTGGACGAACTGGTCATCATTGCACTGGGAGTTTCGCTACCGCCCTCGGCTTTCTCAAGCACCTTGTTGATCAGGTCTTCGAGTTCCTTCTGGTCAGGATCGCCCAGGCTTGGCCCACTCTTGGTGGCGACCACCAGCAACCTCCCGTCAGCCGCGGAGACCTGCATTAGCTTCTTCTGGCTTTCGTCGGAACGGGTGCTGATTGTCCCGAACGTTTCGTCCGCCTTCGTCTTGGCGTCTAATTTCTCACTGGAGACTTCATATGTCTGGCCCACGGCTTTCACAGTGAACTTTGCGCACTTATCCATGGTGCCGCTGATGTCCTTGAGAACTTTCTCCGCGTCAGGACCCTCTTTACCGGATTGCGCGGACAGGGACCGGGGCTGATCACTGTCGGACAGGGCGACGGCAACATCCCCGTGTTCGACCTTGTCTACGAGCCCTGCCGTGGCGATGTCCTTGCAATCCCCAGGATCAACACTGGCCGTATTCAAAAGGAGGTCGGCGATCTTGCCACCTTGGTCAACCTGCTCCTTGGAATAGAGCTTGAGCTCGTTGCCATCTCCATCCCTCATACCGGAGATTAGCTCCCGCAACTCATCCTCGCTGTAGACCTTCTCCTGGGCCGCCGTCGAGGCGGACGTTGACGAGGTAGTGGCAGATGAAGGACTTGCTGCACTGCCCCCGCCACCACTGCACCCCGCCAAAGCCACTGCTGCAACTGCAAATACTGCAAGCGCTTGAACTCTTCGCATCAGATAATGCCTTCCAAGACGTTCGAAGCGGGTCTACTAAAGCTGTCCGCCCGGACCGCTGTCGTCCACCTCACCGCGCCAAGCACCTGTTTCTGTCCCCCGGGATTCGATAAAGTCCTTAAACTTCCGCATATCGGCTTTGACCTGCATCTCGTCGATCTGCAAGGCCGCACCTGCCTTTTCGGTAAACGTTTCCGGTGCCCACTCAAAATGGACGTTGACCTTGGTGTGATTATCATCCATCCGGGTGAACCGCACGACGCCGGCGTGTGACTTGCCGTCTGTACTGCGCCAGGCGATCCGGTCGTCAGGCTCCTGATCGACGATTTCGGTATCGAATTCGCGTTCCACACCAGCGATTTTGGTGACCCAGTGGTTGGTGGTGTCAGTCAGTTGAGTCACGGACTCTACACCGGACATGAACTGGGGAAAGGACTCAAACTGGGTCCACTGGTTATAGGCCGTGCGTACCGGGACGGCGACATCAATGGTTTCTTCAACGGTTTCCATTTTTCCTCCTATTTGTTGGTGCTGCCCGCAAGCAGCGGACAGCGGTAGGCCTCAAGGCGCGCTGGAGTACGCGTAGGTTCAGAATGGCTGTGATCTCCAAGTGGAGTGCCTGAGGATAGTCGGATGGACTTCGTCCGGGCGATGGACAATCGCCGGGAATGTAGGGATCAGAGATGATCGACATCGACTGTTTCCTCAAGAAAGGGAGGCCGCTGCCCACCTCTGGACCTGCTCCCGCTTTTAGGCTAGACCTCGATATGTTGTGGGGCAAGGATCCGACGAGGCCCACAGCGCGGAGGCAGCAGTCACTTCTTTGGTAGCAATTTTCAGTTGTTTCCGGAGACAGCACTACCAACGTTGTACCGTCTTGCTTCCAACGTTGTACCCTGTCATCAGGGCGATTCCGGCCCTTTGCGCAGGGAAAGGAGCGGCCATGTCTGTCACTATCCGGGACGTCGCCAGGGTCAGCGGTTTTTCCATCAAGACGGTGTCCAACGTCATTAATGGCCACCCGCAGCTGCGCGAAGAAACGCGGGCACGGGTCCAGGAAGCCATTGACCAGCTGGGGTACAGGCCGAACCTCTCCGCGAGGAATCTGAGGTCCGGGCGTACTGGGGTCATTGGGCTCATCATCCCGGACCTCACCACGGCCTATTTCGCTGAACTCGCGGACGCCGTGATGCGTGCCGCTGCCGCCAAGGGAATCGCTGTCCTCATTGAACCGATCGGCAGTGGTCGTGAAAATGAGCTGGCAGCCCTTCGTGGCCAACACCGGCACATGGTGGACGGCATCATCTACAGCTCTCTGACTTTGGGATCTGCGGATACGGAAATTCTGAAGGGAGTGGACACGCCGCTGGTTGTCCTGGGTGATACATCCTTCGAGGGCCAAGTGGATCGCGTCACCATGGCAAACACTGCGGGAGCAAAGTCCGCCACGGAGCACTTGTTGAGCATCGGCCGACGCAGGGTTGTGGCCTTGGGTGCTCACGAGGGCGATATTGTCGCGTCCGCGGAACTTCGCTTGGACGGATACAAGGCCGCACTGGAAGACGCCGGAGTGCCCTTCGATCCCAAGCTGGTTTATTACGCCGATTCCTGGCACCGGAGGGGCGGTGCCGCCGCAATGACGCGGATGCTCGCCGACGGATTGGACTTTGACGCGGTGTTTGCCTTCAATGACACCTTGGCGCTGGGCGCCATGCGCGTCCTCCAAGAGGCCGGGCTGCACATCCCGAAGGATGTAGCGATCGTCGGCTTTGATGACCTGGATGAAACGCAGTATTCCCTGCCGACTTTGTCCACCATCAATCCACGGCGGGACCAGATCGCCCAGGCAGCTGTTGAGATGCTCCTGCGGCGCATACAGGGCGGCGATGGCCCGGAGGCCAACGAGATTGAAACGGGCTTCTCCCTCCAAGTCCGCGAGTCCTCCGGCGGATCCACGGACAGCGCCTCGCTGGCAACATCTGCCGCTTGAAATAAAAATCCACTGAGGTCTTGACCGCTTTCGAAGCACGGCGCATGCTTGATACAACGTTTACGTACAACGTTTACCTAAATCGTTGACAGCAGGTTTTGGGGACATGGCTGTCCCATTTCACGAAAGGGCTGACATGAAAAGGTCGCTCACATTCCTCACCGTCGTCGCCGCCGCGTCGTTAGCGCTAACGTCCTGTTCGGGGCGGGGGCGCCGGCGGGAAAGCAAAGACGGCGCGCAAAGCGGAACTCACGTTCTGGCACGGTTACACCGAGGCTGACGGGAAGGTCCTGAACAAGATCGTTGACGACTTCAACGCCTCACAGAATGAAGTCGAGCATCAAAGTCCAAACCAATCCATGGTCGGTCATTGATGACACCCTTCTGCCGGCCCTCTCCTCCGGAAAGGGTCCGGACATCGTGGCGATGCCGGCCGAACGGCTCCCCGTCTACGCTGACAAAGGGGCCTTCGTTCAACTGGATGACTTCTACAAGAATCCGTCCAGCAACCTCGACAAGCTGATTCCCGCCGCCGCGGACATGGAAACCGTCAACGGACACAAGTACGGCGTCCCATCCGGCTTCGTTCCCCTGGCGATGTTCTACAACAAGTCCCTGTTTGCCAAGGCTGGAATCACCACCCCTCCCACTACCTGGGACGAATGGATCGCCGCGGCCAAGAAGCTGACCGTGGATGAAAACAACGACGGAACTCCAGAACAGTACGGACTTGGTTTGCCTGACCACGCAACCGTAGCCAACGGCGTCTGGCCTTCCCTCTTCTACGGCAACGGCGGAAACGTCGTCAAGGATGGCAAGGCTGTGGTCGACTCGCCGGAGAATGCCCAGACACTCAAGACGTGGGTGGACGCCATCCGGAACGACAAGATCTCACCAGCCGGCCTGGACGGTATTGCCGGTGACAAGCTCTTCAGCAGCGGCAAGGCAGCCATGTACCTCGGTGGGCCGTGGATGTCCTCCATCGCCACTGAAAACAAGATCGATTACGGCATTGCCGCCGTCCCTGCCGGGCCTAAGGACCAAGCCGCGTCCGCTATCGGTATTTCGATGGGCATCACAACCCAGAAGGACGAGGCGAAAGCCGCCGCAGCACAGAAGTTCTTCACCTACTTCCTGCAGAAGGAACAGGCGACAGCCTGGTCCCTGGGTTCCGGCTGGCCGCCGCTGCGCTCAGACATCCCGGCATCTGATGTCGCCGCGAACCCTGTAGTGGAAGCCTTGACCAAACAGTCTGAATTCGGCCGCCCGCTCCTGCCCGGCGTCGTGAACAGCACGGACGTTCTGACCGCCGTCGACAAGCTCACACAGCGCGCTGTGGCCGGCGAGAACATTCAGGATCTGCTCAAGGAAACCCAGGCGTCTGTCCAGAAGATCGTCGACGCCAAATAGTTGAACGGAACAGGTGCGGCGCCTCGTGGGCGCCGCACCTTCCGGAAGGAAGCTCCCCAAATGAGCACCACCATGCACAAGAAACGACGGCGGCACCCCGGTACCGAGCGCCGGCCCCCTTGGGCGGCCGACGCAACCCGGCCATCGGGCAACGCCGCAAGAACATCCAGGCCTTGGCCTTCCTGATCCCAGCACTCTTGGTCCTAGGCGCATTCACCGCCTGGCCGATGATCTCCGCCCTGAGACTGTCCTTTACCGATGCCAGCGGTTTCGGCAAGGAAAAATGGGTCGGCTTGGAGAACTACGCCCGCATCTTCACCGATCCGGTCATCCTCAATGCAGTAGTCAACACCGCCCTTTACGCACTGTTGTTCACGCCAATGGCGGTGGTCCTGGCACTCGTTTTGGCCCTGCTGCTGAACGATCCCCGGCTGCCATTTCGCGGATTCTTCCGAACCGCCCTATTCCTGCCGTTCATCATCAGCCTCGCTGTCGCCGCGATTGCCTGGTCCTAACCTGATCGACCCCCAGGTTGGTTTGTTGAACTACTGGTTGGGGAACGCCGGGATCCGCATCGGAAACGTCCTGCAGGATCCCGTCCTGGCCATGCCAGCGGTTGCGTTCGTAGCCGTGTGGAAAAGCTTTGGCTTCTACATGGTCATTTTCCTCGCCGGCTTGCAGGAGATCCCGGGATCTCTCTACGAGGCCGCGAAGGTGGACGGCGCCGGGCCCCTCATGCGATTCCGGCATGTGACCATGCCGATGCTTTCCAACACCACGGCTTTTGTCCTGATTTTCGCCCTCATCGCAGCCCTCCAGGCCTTCGACCAGATCTATGTGATGACCGGCGGAGGACCTTACGGCCACACCGAAACCGTGGTCATGCAGATTTACAAGTCCGGGTTCCAGAAACTCGACGTCGGTTTCGCCTCCGCACTCTCCTACGTCCTGCTGGCCGCCACGCTGCTGCTCAGCGTTGTCCAGTTTGTTTTCTTCGGAAAACGAGAACGGGAAGGTGACTAATGTCCACCACATTAAGACTGCAGCACGCCCCTGGCCGAGCCGGGTCTAAATCCCGCAATGCCACGAGGTCGAGGCTGAACCGCGCGTTGGTGGTGGTTCTCCTGGGCCTGGCGACGGCCGTGATCCTCTTGCCCATCGCCATCATTATCTTCACGGCCTTCAAACCGGTGGCCGAGGTTAACGCTTTTCCGCCGACGCTCACGCCGGCCACGTGGACCCTGGACAACTTCACCAGGATCTTCCAGGACCTCCCGTTCATCCGGCTGATCGCCAACAGCTTCGTCTTTGCTGGTGGAGTAACGCTCTTTGCCCTCCTGTTCGATTCGCTGGCTGCCTACGCATTGGCCAGGATCGACTTCACCGGCAAGAAGTTCCTGCTGATCGCGATCATTGCCAGCCTGATGATTCCCTTCCAAGCCACCCTTGTTCCGGTCTACCAACTGGCAAGCGACCTGGGCTGGGTCAACACCTTCGCTGCGCTGATCGTCCCCCGCGCCGCGGATGCCTTCGGGATTTTCTTCCTGCGGCAGTTCTTCCTGTCCCTCTCCCAGGGACCTGGACAATGCAGCCCGCATTGATGGCGCCTCTGAGTGGCGCGTTTATTGGAATGTTGTCCTCCCGAATGCCTTGCCGGCCATCTTGACGCTGGGAGTGTTCGTCTTCGTGAACAACTGGAACGACCTGCTCTGGCCACTGATCTTCACCACCGACAAGGACATGGGCACTCTGACCTCAGGGCTGACCCTCTTGACGGGACCGGGCGGAATCGTCCCCTACGGCGTGATGATGGCAGGCGCTCTGGTAGCCATCCTGCCCCTCGCCGCCATCTTTATGTTTGTCCAACGCCGCTTCATCGAGAGCGTCGCCACCACAGGATTGAAGTGAGGAAAAATTTGAACTGGCACGAAGACGGGCGCCTGCATTTCGGCCTCGGGATTGAAGACACCTTCATTCCCCAGGAACGCGCCGGAGAGCGGTCCCTGGACGAATACGAACTCACCCAGCACTACCGCTTCTGGCATCAGGATCTGGGGCTTGCCAAGGAGGCGGGCGCAGAGTTCCTGCGTTGGGGTATTCCCTGGTACAAGATCAATCCCGAGCGTGATGTCTGGAAGTGGGACTGGCTGGACCAGGTGATGGAACGGTTCCAGGAACTTGGGCTGAAGCCCTTGGTGGACCTGATGCACTACGGAACCCCCACGTGGCTGGACAACCAGTTCCTGAACTCCAGTTATCCGGAACGCGTGGCTGACTACTCCGCCCGGGTCGCGGCACGCTACGCCGATACGGTGGTGGACTACACACCGGTTAAACGAGCCCATGATCCACACCCTGTTTGCCGGAAAGTTCGGGCACTGGCCACCCTACCTCGCGGGCGACGACGGCCTCGTCGCCTTGGTTCGCAACCTCTCCAAGGGATTTGTCCTCGCCCAGCAAAACATGGCCGAGGTGCTTGGCGAGCGGGCCATCTTCACCCACGTCGATGCTGGTTTCCGGTTCGTCAGTGACTCCAACAACGGCGAACACGACGATGAACTCCGTCACCTCAAGGCGCGCTCCTATCTGGTGGAGGACCTGGTGACGGGCAAAGTGGATGCCAATCACGAGCTCACGCCCTGGCTCTCCCGGCACGGAATGACCGACCACGATCTCGCTTGGCACCAAGAGAACATCGTGCTCCCTGATGTGATGGGCGTTAACTACTACCCCCTGCACTCCACCGAACTCCTGGAATCTGCGCGTCCCGTCCGTGGTGACATCAACGATCCCCGTGCTGTCCGCAACGACTGGACGGAGGGATTGGCCGACGTTCTGACCACCTACGGCAAGCGCTATGGTGCTCCAGTTGCGCTCACCGAAACCTGCCTGACAGGCTCCTATGAGAGGCGGATCGAGTGGCTTGATGCCTCCGTACGATGCGTCCAGGAACTCCGCGCGGCAGGGCAGGACATCGTGGGATACACCTGGTGGCCAGTTACGGATATGTACGAGTGGACCTACCGCTACGGCACCGAACCGCTTGAACACTACCGGCTCACCATGGGCCTTTGGGACCTTGTCCCGGACGAAATCGGCACCCTTCACCGGGTGAAGAATCGCGTCGCCGATAGGTTCCAGCATTACGCCGACGCAGCTGTGACCCAGCCGGCCGCTGGTATCACCAAAGAACCCGCATTCGCCTCCGAAAAAGGAAGAAGCCCGTGGCCACAGCACGCCTGACCCTCGACCCACGACGCACCATCGACACAGTCAACCGCAGGATGTTCGGTTCATTCGTTGAACACCTTGGCCGCTGCGTGTATGACGGCATTTACGAACCCGGCCACCCCCTCGCCGACTCCGCCGGATTCCGGAACGACGTCAAGGAACTCGTCAAGGAACTGGGAGTATCCGCAATCCGGTATCCCGGGGCGGGAACTTCGTCTCCGGATTCAAATGGGAAGACAGCGTTGGCCCGGTGGAACAGCGGCCCAAACGGCTTGACCTCGCATGGCACTCCACCGAAACCAACCAGGTGGGACTCCACGAATTCGCAGGATGGCTCGAGGAAATCGGCAGCGAGCTCATGCTCGCCGTCAATCTCGGAACACGCGGCACGGAAGAGGCCTTGGATCTGCTGGAATACTGCAACCTCCCGTTCGGTACCGCCCTGGCCGAGAAACGGGCAGCCAATGGCCACGACAAAGCGTTCAACATCAAAATGTGGTGTTTGGGCAACGAAATGGACGGTCCATGGCAGATTGGGCATCGCAGCGCTGACGACTACGGCAAGATTGCCTCCCAGACGGCAAAGGCCATGCGCCAACTGGATCCTTCCATCGAACTTGTCGCCTGCGGTTCCTCAAGTGCGGCCATGCCCACTTTCGGCGAATGGGAACGAGTGGTGCTGGGGCATACCTACGACGACGTCGACTTCATCTCCTGCCACGCCTACTACGAGATCAAGGACGGCGACCTGGGAAGCTTCCTGGCCTCGGCGGCAAACATGGACCGGTTCATCGACTCCGTCACCGCGACGGCAGACCATATCAAGGCTGTGAAGGGAAGCGACAAAACCCTGAACATCTCCTTCGATGAATGGAACGTCTGGTACAACGAACGTTTCGAAACGGTGGATAAGATCACCGGGATCGACAACTGGCCGATCGCTCCCCGGCTGCTTGAGGACAGCTATACCGTGGCGGACGCCGTTGTGGTGGGAAACCTCCTCATTTCGCTGCTCAACCACGCGGACAGAGTCACCTCCGCTTCCCTGGCCCAACTGGTCAACGTCATTGCCCCCATCATGACCGAACCCGGCGGACTTGCCTGGAGGCAGACCACCTTTTTCCCCTTTGCCCTGACCTCCCACAACGCAAACGGCATTGCTCTGGACACCGGACTCGAAAGCGAAAAATACGACACTGCCGCCCATGGCACCGTCAGGATCGTCGACGCAGCCGCCACCCACAATCCCGACGACGGATCCGCCTCGGTCTTCCTCGTCAACCGCAGCTCAGACCAGGAATCTACTGTCACCATCGACACCAGCCATCTCCGGGACGTGCAAATACTTAGCGCCCTGACGCTGACCGATACCGACGTCTTCGCCGCCAACACCCTGGCCGATCCACACCGCGTTCAGCTCCGTGACCTCGAGGGAACGGAGCAGGGCCCCGGCACCATCACCCTTACGCTGCCACCTGTCTCCTGGACAGCGCTGTTCCTGACCAGCACCCCCGAAAAGGCCTGATACGCAGCCAACAAGAAATGGGAGAACAAATGCACGAACAATCTGTGCCTTCAGCCATGCCCAAATACAGGACCAGCCCTCCACGCGCCAGACCGATCGTCGCCGTCGTCGTGCTTGTCATGCTGGCAGTACTGGCCGGTCAGTTCACCGCGATACCGTCAGCCGTGGCAGTGACCACCGGGAATGGTGCGCTGGTGTACTCACCGCCGGCGGGATCCTCGTTCAATCCCGAAGGCGGACGCGCGGCAGGTACCACCTACGCCAAAGTCATCACCCTCAAGAACAACGGGACCGCCAACGGCACGCTGCTGTCCACCTTCGACAAACTTGTACTGACAAACGGCGTTCAGAGCTATCCCATCCACCGCAGCACGGACAACGGCGCCACGTGGACCAAGATCTCTGAAGTGAATCCAAGCATCACCTTTCCTGCCCTGACACGGACAGCCCAACCCTTCCTCTTCGAACTCCCCCAACAGGTTGGCAACCTGCCCGCCGGCACTATTCTGCTCACGGGGATGATCATGCCCGAAGACCGTTCCAGCAGCAGACTTGTTGTGTACAAGAGCTTGGACAAGGGCGTTACGTGGTCCTACCAGAGCACCATCGACTCCGGCGGACCGGCAGTTTACGATCCCAGCCCCACCTCCACCACGAGTACTGTTTGGGAACCCTCCCTGGCAATCGACGGCAACGGCGGACTCGCGGCCTATTTCTCGGACGAGCGGCAAAAGGCAAACGGAGTGCTCCAAGGCGTTTCTTACCGACGCTCTACTGATGGCGGCCTCACCTGGGGTGCACTCGGCAACGTTTCTGCGCCGACAAACAACAGTGACCGCCCGGGCATGATTACCGTGACCAAGATGCAGGATGGCCGCTACCTGGCCACTTTCGAAGTGGTCAACCGCCCCAGCCAGTCACAGAACACAGCGCCCGTCTATTTCAAGATCTCGCCCGATGGCCTGAACTGGTCGCCTGAAGCCAGCATCGGCACAAAGGTAGCTCTCAAAGACGGGCGAGGAATTGGGTCCTCCCCCTTCGTGAGGTGGGTTCCCACCGGCGGACCTAAAGGCATGGTCGTCATCGCCTCGAAATGGTCACTTGACGCAGCCGGCACCATCGACGGCGGCCAGAACTTCTACGTCAACTACAACCTTGGCGATGGTCCCTGGGAAAGGCTCCCCTACGCCGTCACCTATGACGCATCCGATACTCAAGGCGGGTCCTTCACCGGCTTCGCGCAAGGCTTCGACACCAGCGTTGACGGCAGGACGCTCTACCAGGCCACCAATGTTGAAAATCCTGCTACCACCTACAACGATGTTCGAGTCGGCTCGATCCCCCTCGACGCCCAGCAGTACGAAGCCGAACGCGCAGTCCGGCAGGATGCAGCCCTGGTGAACGATCCGGATGCGTCCAATGGCTCAAAAGTAGGCAACATCAACAATGCCGGCAGCTCGGTCACCTTCACAGTGAGGGTGCCAACTGCAGGAACCTACACACTGAATATGCGCTACACGAACGGAACCGGAGCAAACAGCTCGCACGCCGTCAAAGTCAACGGGGGCACATCGAGTACCTTGAATTACCCGGCGACGGTCGACTGGGGACGCTACGGCTGGGTGCAGATGACGGCTACCCTGTCGGCCGGAGCCAACACGGTGTCCTTCACCAAGGCAACCTCCTTCGCCGAACTGGATGTCCTCCAGGTCTTCAACCCTTCCAGCAGCCTGGATCCGCAATTCCGGGTTACCAACCGCAACAGCGGCAAATCTCTGGAAATTCTCAGCGCTCTAACAACCGATGGCGCGGGAGCCGGACAATGGGGCGATACCGGCAATGCCACGCAGCTATGGAGCATCAAACAAGTCAGCGGAGGAATCCAGCTCACCAACGTCAACAGTGGCAAGCTCCTCGAAATTGGCTCGGCAGCTACGGCCGATGGGGTTCAGGCGAGCCAGTGGGGCCCAACCGGTAGCCCTACACAGGTCTGGGCACCGACCGTTAGCGGCGGCTGGTGGAAACTCGCCAATGCCAACAGCGGAAAATTGCTGGAAATAGCTGGTGCTTCAACAGCCGATGGCGCCCATGCCCAGCAATACACTGCCAACGGGTTCACGTGCCAGGAATGGAAGCTGAACCGCGAAGGAATTCAGTAACTTAATGAAGGACCCCTCTGCCAGCAAAACCGGCAGAGGGGTCCTTCATTGGACCGCCCTTTTCCTGCCGAAAGGCTTCAGGGTTGGATGTGACGCTTCAATGCATCCAGGGTCGTCTCCGGCGAGGTGTTGAAGCAGAACGTGATTCCTGGTGATTCGGCGTTGCACGCATTGATAACCCGTTCGAAGAGTTCCGTGTACTCCGGGACCATCCTGATGCCTCCACCGATCATCACCAGGCCGAATTGATCGCGGGCGAACGCTTCACGAAGCTCTGCTTCGGCTTCGTCAGGCGAGGTGCCGATCAGGCAGGACACTGCATCAAAACCGGCAGCGATGGTTGCCCCGAACCCAGCCTCGATCCGCTCGGTCATGGTTGCCTCATCCAGTCCCGGCGGCAGTTTGCTGTAATCAAGCGCGCGGGCATGGATACCGATCATTAGGATTCGAGTCATGGTGCTTACTGTGCCATTGCAGTCAAATATTTGTCTGCTGAGGCGGCTCAGGGCTACCGACCCGGGGGGGAACGTTCACTCTATTGCCTTGCCTCGTGGGCGAGAGCTTAATGGTGCTCGGGGCGCCGCCCGACGCTCCTGTCTTCGGAGGAGAAAACAATGAGTCTGACGACTAGATCACTCGCGATTATCGGCATCGCATTCGCGGGAACTTTGGGACTCGCACCAGCTGCGTCAGCAACGATCCACCCCATAGTCGAATCGGTTGACTGTGCCAGCCAAACAGCCAATGACCACCATCCGCTGGGAGACGTTGCTGAGGTTCCGGGCGTAACCCCGGGATATGGCAACCACTCCACCAACAGTGATCTCGCGTCCCTGTCAGCCACGACGGATGGTTTCACCGACTTCTCGAGCCCAGCTTGGTCTGACTTCAAGATCAACGGCACGTGCGGCCAGGTGGGTAAATAGCCTAGGAAAAGCGCGACCCCCTGCTGGGAGGGGTCGTGCCACAAGGGTTACGTGCCGCAGAACGTCCGGTAGGGGCCGAAGTTCTCCGGTGCAGGCACTGCAAACCGCTCCAGGCCCGGGCGCTCGAGGTATGGCGAACCCAGCGCTTCAAGCAACCGTTCCGCTGGCCCTGTATCCCCCTCCGTGGCGGCCGAAAGGGCTTCCTCCACCAAGTGGTTTCGAGGGATGTAGACCGGGTTGACCCGGTCCATGGCATCAGCATCCGGCGTCACCGCCCGCCAGCGTTCCAGCCAGGCATCGAACGCTGCCAGGTCCAGGATCTGGCCGCGCGCGGGTTCAACCTCCCCGCGGGCAGCCTTACCGAGGCTTCGGAAAAACGAGGTGTAGTCCGCGCGTGACTCCTGGACCAGCTCAAGCAGGTCATCCACCAAAGGTGAGGCAACGCCGTCGTCGATTCCCTCAGGTAGCCCAAGTTTGGCCTTCATGCCGTTGAACCAGGTGGCGCTGTACTGCTGGCGGAATCCGGTGAGTGCCTCGACGGCAAGGGCCACCGCCTGCTCCTCATCCTCATGGATAAGAGCGGCGAGTGATTCGGCGAAACGGGCAAGGTTCCACTCCGCAACCAACGGCTGGTTGCGATAGGCATAGCGTCCGGTTTCATCGATGGAGCTGTATACCGCTCCCGGATCGAAGCCTTCCATGAAGGCGCATGGACCGTAATCGATGGTTTCGCCGGACACGGTCATGTTGTCGGTGTTCATGACACCGTGCACGAAACCGACGAGCATCCACTCGGCCACCAGTTTCGCTTGGACCGCAATGACGCCTTTAAGCAGCCCGAGGTAGCGGTTGTCTTCCTCAGCAGCCGACCGGTGGTGGCGTTCGATCGCGTGATCGGCAAGGCGGCGCAACAGATCCATGTCATTGGTGGCCCTGGCGTATTGGAAACTGCCCACTCGCAGGTGACTGCTGGCAACCCGGGTCAGAACGGCGCCCGGCAGGAGAGTCTCGCGCTGAACCGGACGGCCCGTCGCGACCACGGCCAGGGACCTCGTAGTGGGAATGTTCAAAGCATGCATCGCCTCGCTCACGATGTACTCGCGCAGCATGGGACCGACCACCGCCTGTCCGTCACCGTTGCGGGCAAAAGGCGTCCGCCCCGAACCCTTGAGGTGGACGTCGCGGAGCGTCCCATCGGCGTTGGCCACCTCACCCAGCAGGAGGGCCCGCCCATCCCCCAAACGGGGTGAGTACCAGCCGAACTGGTGACCCGAATATGCCTGGGCCACGGGGGTTGCCTGTTCCGGGAGGGCACTACCGATCAGCAGCCGAATGCCCTCCGGGCTGCTGAGAAAACCAGGATCAAAACCGAGCTCGACGGCGAGGGGCTCGTTGAGTGCCAAAAGCTGCGGATCAGGTGCCTCCTCCGCCCGCCAAGGAATAGCCATCTCAGGGAAATCCCGCGCGAAATGTCCCTCAAAGGCGATGGTGGAATGCGCAATCTCGCTCATCATTCAAGGATAGCGATGGTGGCTCAATCGCCGTCCACAGCCCGTGGGCTAGCATATGAACCACTGCCTTTGGGCGGGGATCTATTGGGGGCGGTTCCGCCAGAAAAGAGGCACCACATGAGTTCGTTTGCGCAAGCACGTCCATTTTCAGCCACACCTGGCTGGGCCGTCGGATACGCAGCTGTGTCCCTGGTGGCCTTCATTGGTGCCACCGCACTCCTCTTCAGCAACGCGTTCTACCTACACTGGGCTGAACCTGCTCACCTGATCCTGACTGGATTCGTTGGCCCGCTCGCGGCGACCATTTCCGGCGTCGTGCTGTTGCGTCGCGTCGGGCGGCTGTCTGCCCGGGCCGCCGTGTTCACAATGGCAGGTGCGGTGCTTGCATGGGCCCTCGCCGCAACCACGGCAGCAAGCTGGTCTGTGCGCTTTGACGAGGCCGACGCTGGACAGGACTTCGGCTGGTTCGGGTCCTCGATGCTCGTGTTCATGATCCTGGGGTGGATTTCTGGAACAGCCTGTGTTGCTGTGGCAATTGACTCCCTCCGCGCGAACCGGCGCACGACTCCAGTCCGGGTCATACAGTCCGTCCTCTTGGCAGCACCAATCGCACTCATTCTCGGAGCCGTCATACTGATGCCTCCGATGGTGGGCATGCTGGGAGCCGTCGTGCTGCTCATTGTGGCCCTGCGGCAAGGACGTCCCGTTCCTTCGCCGGTCAGGGCCGCGGTGTCCAATAGTCACCCTGCGCAGCAGAATAATCGCACTGTTGCCGTTGCGGCCTTTGCCTTGCTTATAGTGGGTCTGGGATGCGCTGCCTTTGCGCTGACGGGAAGTCTGTGGACATCCGCGGTCAGCGATGCCACCCATGCCATGAACCTCGGTTTGGGCTTCGGCGCCTTCGCCGGTATCCCCCTGCTGATGATTGTCGGACACGTCCTTGCCCAACGCCTCGGAGCCACCGCACCGTGGGTCGTCCTTCTCGGTTGTGCAAGCCTTGCCGCTGAAGGCGCAGCACAACTCCTCGGAGCCGGTCACCCATGGCAGTGGCCGGCAGTGGTTGCTGCGGCAACGCTCATGGGCTTCGCGATCGCACTGCCCTTTGGTCGGCTTGTAGCTGGTTCGCGTTATGCCCGCATCGGCGTCATCATCTTGATGGGGTTGGCAGCATCAACACTGGGACTGCCGTTGGTGACTATGTCCGCGTTCCTTGCACCGATTGGGTCGGGCGTTCTCCTCATCTGGGCTTGGCGGGCAGCCTCTGCTCCGAGCCGCTGCTGAGACAACGATTCCTGCTCTTGTTCGCCCCACATGCCGTACAACGGCGAGTGGGGCGAACAAGACCGGGATCCTCGCCTCAGATACTTAGATCATTCCACCGCGCGCGCCGATGATCAGTTCCAAGGACCGGAGCACAGCGAACGGGACAACGCCGCTGGTGCGCGGGTTTTGCGGCGATACTTTGTTGCAGATTTCAAAGCGGTAATTCCCGCTGTTTCCTGAAGCCTCAATCAAGTGCGTCGTAAGCTCGGCCGCCGGGTCTGCCCTTACAGACACGGCCACGGCGTCCCAGTCATCTACTGCAAGGGCGACGGCGGCTGCCACGTTGAGCGATTTTGGGAACAATTGCGTGGCTTGGGTGGCGGGACCGGAAAAGATCTCGATGGGGCCTGCCGTATTCCGAATGCGATCAGCCTCAACCTCGTCCATCCACGGCTGAATCAGGGAACCCGGGAGCTTGGTTGTGGTTATCCTGACGGCGTCATAGCCCGTTGCGCGGGCGCCCGAAGCCAACAAGTCCAGGCCGCCAATGGAGCCCGGGGTCAAGAAAAGCCTGCCAGGCCCTGCGGCCGACAATCGCTCTGAGAGGTCTGGGTCAGCAAGCGCCCCGAGTGAAGTAGCGAGCAGGTCTACGCCCGCAGAAAGCACCGACTCACCGTGCTCGATCAAGACCTCCTGCCCGGCACATTCAACCAGGAGGTCACAGCGCTCCAATGCTTGGTCCATCTCAAGCTGGGGTGCCGGCGCGTTGTCTATGGCGCTGCGGCAAATGATTCCCTCAAGGGTGGCTCCCTTGACTTTTCCAGCGGCAATGTCAGCAGCAACACGAGCGCCAATGGCTCCATGTCCGATGATTCCGATCCTGCGGGCTCCTGGCTTCATTCGATTCCTTGCTTGATGGAGTGGATGGACGAAACCCGCGCCGTGATCGTCTAGACGTTCAGGGTAAGTTCGTCCGCGGAGGAAGCCTTCGGGTCGTAGGCGACGATGGAGGCTTCAGTTTTTTTCAGTAGCAGTGCCAGTTGTTCGATCTCCTTGGCGGTCAGGCCGGCGAGCATATTGCGCTGCGTTTCCAGATGCTTTGAAATGACCTCGTCAATGAGCTCCTTGCCATGGTCCGTCATCTGGGCGTAGACCACCCGACGATCCTCCTTCGACCGAACCCGCTCAATGAGGTTTTGTTCCTCCATACGGTCCAGCCGGAAGGTGATACCGCCCGTAGTCAGCATGGACGAACTTGCCAGTTCACCGGCCGTCTTCCGGTGCGGAGGGCCGGATCGACGCAAGTTCGCCAAAACATCAAAGGATGCCAACGTGAGCCCGTACTCCTCATAGTTCACATCCTGCACAGCTCGCTGCCGCGCCACCAGGCTCTGCAAGCGGCCAAAGACGCCGATGGTCCTGGGATCAAGGTCCGGGCGTTCGCGGTGCCAGTCCTCAATAATGGCGTCCACGGCGTCCGTGTCAGCGTTCCGCGATTCGGTGGTCATGCGCACTCTCTCCTTCATTCGGTCTAAGCATCTTAACACTGAGCTTCCCAACGAGCGCAGCAAATTCTGAGCACTTTCCACCGGCATCTTGCAGCGCCTCCCATTATATCTTAGTCTTGAGATAGTTAGAGTCGAGGGAGATCAAATCCATGCTGACTCTTGCGAAATCTGGCAATTACCAATCCGAGAGAGGTCCATCATGAGCGACGTTATCGAAAGCAAGTTACCGGAACTTGAGGAGCTGATTGATTCGGCCATCGCCTCCCGTGAGAGCCGGGTTGTTGACTTCAATACCCTGAAATTCCAGACCAAAATGGGTGAAAAATTCCGGCGGGGACAGGTGCGCTACATCGGTTCCGGAGCTACCGGAGACCACTCGGACGATGGCAACATCCTCCAGGCGGAGCATTTCACCTTTTCCAACATGGTGCTGCCCGCCGGATGCGTGGGTCCTGAGCACACGCACCCGGACGTCGAAGAGGTGTTCTTTGTCCTCGAAGGAGAGGTGGAGTTCAGCGTGCACGACGTTGAAGACGGCAACAAGAAGGCAAGCCGCGTGCTGGGCTACCGCGATTTGATCCGCGTCCCGGCAGGTGTTCCCCGGAGTTTGCGCACCGTCAGCGACGTTGATGCAATCATTTGCGTGATCATCGGCGCCAAGAAACCGGAGATCCCGTTCTATCCGCCGACGTCGGAGATGTATGGCGTGACCCGCTAAATCTCCAACAACCCGGGTACCGGCCGATGTGGCCGGTACCCGGGTTTTGTTTTGCTGAATTACTGGGGATGGGAAGAACTCCACCAAGGCAAGGGAAAGAGCCTGCAGCTCGAAGAGTTTCGAGCTGCAGGCCCTTTGGGCTAAGCGATTCCGTCTGAGAGAATGGCGGCCTGTTTCTGCGCATCGGCATCATGCACCCGGCGGATCCTGGCTACTCCAAGATCGTGCTGATACAAGTGCTCGTCCCTATCCGCATCTGCAGCCAGCGCTTCCAACAATTCCCGGTCCTGCTCCAAGACCACCCAGTGCTTTTGTTCAAGAGTTGTCTTGTACATGAATCGCCAGACGTCCCGTTCCCAGTCTGAAACGGTCCGGGTACGCCAGTGGAAAACGGCGGAGGTATGGGCATCGATGGGAGTGGACATTCCTACGATGCCGAAGGAACCCCCGGGGCCTGCCGAATCGGCGTACGGGATCTCCAGGTCCACATAGTCCATGGATTCACGGCAGTACTCCACCCAGTCAAAGTTCTTGCCGCGCTGGTCCGTTTTCTCAAAGAAGAATCCACGATCGGTCTCACGAATACGGAAGCGGGCACTCGTATCACCGCCAAACATTGAATGTGAGTCACGGTGCAGGAACGCGCCGTGCATCGGATCCAGGACGTTGTCCATGTAGAAGCGCCACGGACTATTCCATTCCGCGTAGTTGGAGAACCAGGAAACCTCGGGGTTGTCCAGGCGGTCGGGCAGCTTGAACTCTGTCACCTCAGAGTCCTCGGTCAAGGGCATGAAGGCAAAGATCATGTCAGCGCCCTCCTCCACAGCCAGCGACGCGGTCACCGTCTTGCCCTCAAGCGCGCAGCCCGGCATGCCCGGAACCGAAACGACGGTCCCGCTGCCGTCCACCTGAACGCCGTGGTATTTGCAGGCCACCCTGTCCCCGAGGTGTTGGCCCACGGACAAGGGTGCGCTGCGGTGGGGGCAGCGATCCTCCAGCATCCGGATTTGCCCCCTGGCGTCCCGGAACAGCAGCCAATCCACGCCCAGTCGCCGGACTTTAACCATGTCGCCGGGACCCACGAATCGTGACGGGTAGATGGGATACCATCGGTCCCTTAGTCCCGTCGCGGCCAGTTCTGCGGCGTCGAGTTGGCGGCGCGTGCCGACCACAGTTTTGATCTTGGCCCGGCCGGCCCTGGCTCCGGCTGGAGCGCTTGCAGTTGCAGTTGTCATGTCCTACTCTCCCAGTCGTCGCATTTCGGAACGGAATCGGGTTTCATCCCAGGGTTCACCGTCCGGGGCGTTCAGGCCCAAATTGTTCAGCCCCGAGACGATTGCCGGCAGTTCGTGGCTACCGCTGGCGAAAATCTCGGACAGGGCCCCGGCCAGCTTCAGTTCATAAGGATTGGGCGGACCCACCCGGGACTGGTTGGCTTCAAGATATTGCTCAGGCACTGTGTTCCTCCTGTGTTTCGGTGACAGTGTGCAGACCTTCAGCGATGTTCATGAATGACCTGCTCCACTCGTTGAATGAGTGAGATCGGCTCTGGTGTGCTGGAACGGCGGTGTTGTCGATGATGACAAAAACCCCGTTAGTGATGCCGCCGGCGATGCTTTGCGGTATGGAGATATCGGTATCGAGGTCAGGCGCAGCAGCGATGACCAACGACGGCGCCCGCACCCGCCGGAGCGTGGCCACAAATCCCTCAACAGACGTGTCCACCAGCGGGTCACCGAGGATGAGGCTCTTGACCTGCTGCGGGTGCAGCGCAGCGAGCATGATGGCACCGTATGCGGCTGTTCCGCTGGCCAGAATGTGCGCAGGACCCGACGCTGACTCGTGAAGCGCGGACGAGGCTGCCTCAACCCAGTCATCCATCTGTCCGGGCGGTCCGGTGACATCGAAGGTAACGCCGATTCCGGGTTCCCAGGCACGGGCTCCCAAAGCGTCTAGCTGATGGGCAAACCATTCGCCTGCTCCCCCGCCACCGTGCAAGCACACGACGTCATGCTGTGGCATGACATCGCGGAGTGGCATGATGTCGCCGGGCGCATGGCCAAGGCGCGGATCGACTTCCGTACTTGAATTCATGTGCTCTCCTGCTCCTCTACTGATGTGGGGTTGGAATATGCACCGGCGGCACGAAAGCTCCCGGCACGGGGTCCAATGCGGTGACGTCGATCTCGATCACCGCGGGCCCCCGCACCGCGAGCGCTTCCACCAACGCCCCATCAAAGGTCCCTGGGCCGCGCACCCGCCAGAATGGCAAGTTCAGTGACTGGGCTAGCAGACCAAAGTCCGGTGTGTGCAGGTTGACCCCTGCCTCGGCGAAGCCGTTGGCTTTCTGCATGTTGCGCAGCACCCCATAGCCGCCGTCATTGAACACCAGCACCACGCACCAGACCCCTGAACCGGCAAGGGAGGCGAGTTCACCAAGATGAACGGCCAGGCCGCCGTCGCCGGCAATAACTACCGTGGGAACATCCGGGCGGGCGCAGGCTGCCCCGATGCCCATGGCCAAACCTTGGCCGATGCCGCCTCCCAGCGGAAAGATATTGGTTTCGCGGGAGTACATTTCCAGCAGGCGGTTACCCCACTGGCTGGAGGGTATGGTCACATCACGGGCAACAACGGATTCCCGATCCAGGCGGTCCCTGAGGCTGTGGCAGATTTCCGCATAGCCACCGATGTACTCAGTCAGCCCGGCCCGTACCTCAAGGCGTACATTGTGCACTTGCTGCGACCAGCCGGGGTCCACGGAATGGCTACCCAATTGGCTGACCATCGCCTCCAGAATCGCGCGGGAGTCACCCACCAGACCCACAGTGGCCGGATACACCCGGCCCACGGCTTCAGGGTTGAGATCCAGCTGGATGTGGGTGCCGGGCAGTTTGAGTGAATAGTGCTGCGTCTCGTTGGAACGGAAGTGCGTGCCAATGCTCAGCAACACATCAGACTGTTCGATCAGCCGGACTGCGGCGGGAGTGGTAGCAAAGTTGCCGATGACAAGATGGTCATCTTCCGGAACCACGCCCCGGCCCGAGTTGCTGGTCAACAGTCCCGCGCCGAGACGGTGCAGCAGAACCGCAAGTTCCTTTTCCGCTCCGGCCGCTCCTCCGCCGGCCCAGATCAGCGGGCGCTTGGCACCCGCCAGGAGCCTGACGGCCTCGGCGACAGCATCGGCGTCGTAATCGGGTAAAGGCTTCACTTGCGCATCGATGGGGCGCTGATCCTCCGGGTGGGCAAGGTACTGCAAATCTGTAGGCCATTCGATGCTGGCCGGTGTGTGAGGCGAGGAGAGCAGGTGTGCGATTGCCTCCTCCAGGTCCGCCTCCGCATCCTTGCCATTGAAAATGGTGCGGGCATAGCCAGAGACCGCGTGGAGCATCTGCAACTGGCGCGGGACCTCATGGATCACGCCACGGTTGCTGCCCATGAATTCGCTGTCGATCTGGCCGGTAATGTGCAGCACACGGCTTCCCGCGGTGAGCGCCTCCACCATGGAGCCCGCGGCGTTGCCGGCTCCTGTACCAGTGCTGGTCAGGGCAATCCCGATTTTGCCGGAGGCGCGCGCATAGGCGTCAGCCGCGTTGACTGCCGCGGCCTCATGGCGGACGGCAACAAAGTTCAGCTCCCTGTCCACTGCCTCGACGAGGGGAAGATTGTGGATGCTGATGACCCCAAAAGCCGTGTCGATGCCGTGGCGACGCATGACACGGACCAGGACATCACCGCCTGTTGGCCCTCTTGGGACCGTTGCTTCTTGTGTCACTGACATATCTGGATCTCTTTCCTGATGAAGTTCAGCTGGCTAGACATAGCGCCCCACGCCACCGCCGACGTCGATTGTTGCTCCTGTGGTGTATCCACTGAGGGGCGAGAGCAGGGTGACAATATGGAAAGCCACCTCCTCAGCCGTGCCGAAACGGCCCAGCTTGATGCCGCGGTTGCCGGCGATCTCGGCACTCCAGGCCTCGTAGTCGAGTTCAGAGCCGGCTTCCTCGAAGCGTCGCCGCCACTGGCCGGTGTCCACCAGGCCGAGCAGGACCGAATTCACCCGCGTTCCCTCTGTTGCCAAATCTTCGGCAAGGGAATGCGTGAGGTTCAGCAGTGCGGCGCGGGCAGCAGAGGTGGCAGCCAGGCGTAGCTCAGGCTGCCGGGCGAGGATTGCGTTGACGTTGACCACCGAGCCGTGGGCCGATGCCGTCAGGGCAGACCTGGCGGAACGTACCATGTTCAAAACGCCGAAGATCTTCAGGCTGAACTCATCACGCAGCTGCTGGTCCGTGGTGTCCTGAAGTGTGGCCATCAAGGATCGGCCGGCGTTACAGACCAGACCATCGACGGCGCCAAACCGATCCAAAGTTCCCGCGATAAACCTGTCCGTGGCATCTTGGTCCGTGACGTCGCACGAAGCAAGGTAAATCGAGTCCTTGTCCGCCCAGGAAAACTCCTCGAACGCTTCGGCCAAGCGGCCGGCGTCGCGCGCGCAGGCAGCAACCTGCGCACCTTCGCCCAGCAAATAGCGGGCGGTGGCAAGGCCGACGCCGGAACTCGCCCCGGTGACAACCACCGTGCGGTCCTTCAGTTGCAGGTCCATATGTGGGACTCCTAGTTAGTGGTTTTTGTCCGCTCCAGGGCGGTTCGGCTCTGCGATTTCGGTGACCTGCGATTTCGGTGACCTGTGACTTCAGTGGCCCATGACGAAGCCGCCGTCCACCACGATGGTCTGGCCGGTGATGAAGCCTGCAGCATCGGACAGCAGGAACTGGACGACGCCGGATACGTCCTTGGGTTGTTGGTCCCTGGGCAGCACGCGGTTCTCTTCGTAGAGACGGTAGCGGGAGGCCGGCACTGACTCGGTGGCTTCCACCCGGGTCAGCCCTGGGGCGACGGCATTGACGCGGACTCCGGCTGGTCCCGCGTCGCGGGCCATTGTCCGGGTCATCGCCAGGACGGCCCCTTTTGATCCGACGTAGTGGACCAGCCGTGGAGAGCCGTAGAGCGCTGCGTCTGATGCGATGTTGACAATGGAGCCTGCCTGGCTTTGTGCCAGCTGGGGGTAAAGGTGTTTGCTGACCAGCCAGGTCCCGTAGGCATTGACGGTCATCACCCTTTGGAAGAAGTCTTCTTCCAGTTCCCAAAAGGCGTCGCCGCCTACGCCGTCGGCCAATGCCGCATTGTTGACCAACGCATCCGCGCCACCAAGCTGCTCGACCGCAGCGGCCAAGTCCGCCACCGAGGTTTTGTCAGCGATGTCGGTGATGACCGCCGTCGCGTCAAAGCCCTGTCCGCGGAGTGTTGCGGCAGCATGCTCAGCGAGGTCTGCGTTCTTCTCCGCAATGACTATGCGGTCTCCGCTGCTTGCCAATCGTTCGGCAATGTCGAACCCGAGTCCCCGCCCGGATCCGGTAACTACCACCAGACGCGTCATTGGATGCCCTCCCAAAAAGCGAGGATGGCAGCGGACATCTCCATCGGCTTTTCCTGCACTGCGGCGTGCCCTGCACCGGCAATGATGCCCAGTGCGGCACCGGGAATATTCTCGGCAAGGACCTTGGATTCCGCGACGCCAGTGATCACATCGTCCTGGCCCACCAAGACCAATGCCGGAATCCGGAGCCGAGGCAGCAGCTCCGTGGTGTCGCACTGCGCCATCATGGTGGCGGCCGACGAAAAGCCGGAGAGGCGGACGGCGGCCATGTCCGCCCGTACAGCTTCGGCCACCCAGGCCGGGGCGGACGGGGAGACCAGTCTTGCCGATCGTCGGGCCGCGAGAATTTCGGGACCGACGGCGGCCAGTTCCGGAACGCGGGCCAGCATGCGTTCCGCCGCGGTCCTCGTAATTCCCGAACCCCGGGTGCTGTCCGCCAGCACAATGGACCGCACCGCCTCCGGTGCTTGAGCGGCTATCCGGGTGGCAATCACGCCTCCCCATGACGTGCCGATCAGGTGGGCTGGGCCCACATTCAGTGTGGCCAGGATGTCCAGCACCAAATCAGGATGATCCAAGCCCTCCGGTGGTGCTGCCGATTCGCCATAGCCGGGCGCATCCCAGCAAAACGTCTGGTATCCGTGGGCGCTCAGCAGTTGAGCCAGGGCACCACAGGATGAGGCGGCGCCCCCAATGCCGTGCATGAGGAAGACCGGTGCTCCTTCCCCGCGAATAACAAGGGAGACCCCGTGGACAAATTTCCGGCGTTCGGCAATGGTGCCAGTCAACGCGGTGTCAGTCGGGGCGGTATCACTGGATGCTGTGCCAGTCGACGCGGTTTCCGTGGCGGTCGGCAAGGCGCTGCTACGCATGGGCTTTTACTGCGGCAGGAGCTTCCAGCATGGAGAAGTAATCATCGCGTCCAGGGACCACCAGCGACCTGTACCCGCTATCCGGAACGCCGGCCATGGCGCTTCGGACCGCGGACGTGGGTGGACCAGCGGTTCCCCATTGGTCGGAGAGTTCCGGCGTCCGTTCCCACGTGCGGCACAGCCAACTGTCCTCGTCCACCTGGGCTACTTCGGAGGTATATTCGCAAACCAGGCCTGAGGGGTCTGTGAAATACGAGAACGTATTGTCGCCAGGCCCGTGACGGCCCGGCCCCCACTGAGGAGCGATGTTGTGCCGCTTCAGGTTGCCGATGCCGCGCATGAAGTGATCAATGCTCTGCATCTCGTACGCCACATGATTGACCGAGGTCCAGGGAGCCTGGTTGAACGCGATGGCATGGTGCTCGCTGTTACACCGCAGGAAGGCCATCTGGTGCTCGGACCAATCTGAAATCCGCATCCCCAGCACCTGCGTATAGAACGCCGTGGCGCGATCAATATCCACGGTGTTGAGCACAACGTGGGCGATCTTGCGTGGAAGTGCCCGCCGACCGGCCGGCTCCTGGCTGACTACGGCGTGGACATTGGCGGAGAGTTCCACCAGCCTGCCTTCGGGATCCACCAGCTGAAGACCGTAGCCGCCGGCAGCATCATCCAAAGGACCGGGCTCACGGAAAAGCGGAATCCCCAGGGCGGTGAGCTTAGTAGCTGCACGGTCAACGTCCTGCGGTGTGGCAAGGGCGAAGGAGACCCCGCCCAAGGCATTCTGCTCGCCCCTTTCCAGCCTCAGGATGTGGTGTTCGGAACCGGTTCCGCGGAGCCAAAATTTATCAGTGTCCTCCTCCACGGTGGAAAGGCCCCAGACTTCGTGGTAAAAATCCCTGGCTGGCCGGGTATCGGGCACTTTCAGGGACACAGAACGCAGCGACCGCAGATTGCAGACAGGCTCTGCTGAGAAATAGTTCATGGGAATCAACCTTCAGTCGAGTGGTGTTCGTGCTAGAGATCCAAAATCAGTTCCCGGGACCGGCAACGTGAGACGCAAACAAACATTGATTTGTTCTCTGCCCGCTCGGCCGGGGAGAGCAGGAAATCACGGTGCTCAACGTCCCCGTCGATGACTCCTGTTTCACAGGTTCCGCAGATGCCCTCTGCACATGAGCTGGGAACGTTAATGCCGGCGTCGTTCAGGGCGTCCAGAACGGAAACATCGGGCCCAACGGCGATCCGCTGGCCAGTGCTGTGGCAGATGACATCGAAACTTGTCTGGTCGAGTTCCGGTCCGGGCACGATGTCCGGTGCTTTGAACCGCTCAATCCTCAATCGCGATTCGTCTGCCATGGCGCCGGCCACAGCTTGCATCAAAGACTCAGGGCCGCAGGCATACACCAAGGTTTCAGGCGGGAGCGAGCCGACTGCCTCCGACAGATCCGCGTAGTTGCCGCCGGCTTCGTCGGCAGCGTGGATGCTTATCCGGTGCCGGGGCAGGTCTGAAATCTCTGACAGGAAGGCCATGGTGGAACGCGACCGGCCGGTGTACAGCAGGGACCAATCAGCTCCAACTGATTCCAACCGCCGCACCATGGAAATGATCGGGGTGATGCCAATACCGCCAGCTACCAGCGCATAGCGTTCGGCATGATCAAGCTCAAAGTTGTTGCGCGGGCCCTCAACCTGGATGAGCGTTCCCACCGGGAGCTCATCATGGATGAGCTTGCTGCCACCTCGGGAATCGGGGGTTCGCAGCACGGCCACTGTCCAACTGGTCGAGTCTTCCGGGTCCGAACACAAAGAGTATTCGCGAGTGAGCCCATTGGGCAGGTGCAGGCTCAAGTGGGCACCTGGAAGCCACTGCGGGAGCGCCGCTCCGGCGGGATCAACAAACATAATCCGGATGACGCCGTCGGCTTCCCAGGTTTTCTGCTGCACCCTGAGCGTCAGCACCTTCGGTTCGGGGACATCAGGGGTCACCGCCGCACGGTTCTGGATTTCCACACTCATGGGTATTCACCTCCTCCGATGCGCGATTGCTTCGATTTCCACCGTGGCTCCATAGGGCAGGGCGGCCACCTCCACAAACGAACGTGCCGGGCGCGGCGACTCGAACAGCTGTTCGTAGTGCATGTTGGCTTCGTCCCGCAGCGTCACGTCGGTGACGAAGTAGGTGGTTTTTACGACGTCCGCCAAGGACATACCGACGGATCCCAGTCGCTCGGAGAGCCTCGCGGCCGCGGCTACCAGCGCTTCGGAGCGGCCGGGTACGGCATTACCACTTTCATCCACCGACAATGCGCCGGAGATAAAGCCGAATCCCCCGGCCGCAAAGGCGGGGCTGTAGGGGTGAGCATTCATTGACGTACCTTTCGAACGCAGGATGGTGGTAGACGGTCCGGGCTAGTTGCCGGCCCATGGGATGGATGCGCCCGAGAGGTCGATGTAGATGCTCTTCTGGTGCATATAGGATCGAATGCCGTCCCGGCCCTTTTCAGTGCCCAGACCGCTTTCCTTAAGCCCGCTGAACGGGGTGGAGATACTGAACTGCTTGTAGGTGTTCACCCAGACGGTGCCAGCCGAAACGGCCCGCGCTGTTCTCCAGGCCAGGCGGTAGTCAGCAGTCCAGATGCCGCAGGCCAAACCAAAAACGCTGTCGTTGGCTTGAAGGATGAGATCGGCTTCATCGTCAAACGGCAAGACGACGGCCACCGGCCCAAAAATTTCCTCCTGGCAAATGACGTCCGAGTTACTCACGCCAGCAATGATGGTGGGCTCATAGAATGCACCAGCCTGAAGCCTGGACTCATTGGGGGCAGTGCCGCCGCAGAGGATTTGCGCACCAGCCAGCCTCGCGTCGTCAACCATCCCGGCGACGGCGTCACGATGGGCATGGGCGACCAGTGGCCCTACCTGGGTGCTTGGGTCCGTTCCGGGTCCGATTCGCAGGGCTTCGGCACCCTTGACGAGTCTTTCGACAACGGAGTCGTAGACGGATCGCTGGATAAAAACGCGCGAGCCGGCAATGCAGCTCTGCCCGCTCGAAGAGAAGATGCCATAAAGCACGCCGGCCACAGCCTGGTCCAGGTCGGCATCAGCAAAAATAATGGTGGGCGATTTTCCACCCAGCTCCAAGGTAATGGGCATGATCTTCTCGGCCGCAATATGGCCCAGTTGACGCCCCGTGGAAGTCCCGCCCGTGAAGGAAATCTTGCCTACGTCAGGGTGTCGCGCGAGCGCGTCGCCTACGACGCGGCCGGGGCCGGGAAGGACAGACAGCAGACCTGCAGGTAGGCCGGCCTGCTCACAAATCCGTGCCAACAGCAGCGAAACCCAGGGCGCCCAGACCGGCGGCTTCACCACGACGGCGTTCCCTGCAGCGAGTGCCGGAGCCACCTTTTGTGCGTCGCTGGCAATCGGCGAGTTCCAGGGCGTGATGGCACCCACCACTCCGATCGCTTCATAGGTGGACATGCTGAGGTAGTTCCCGCGAGGGGACGTCAGTGCGTCCTCCATGGTTTCAAGAGCGGACGCGGTGAAGCGGAAGGTGGCTGCCGCGCTCATGGCGAGCGCCTTGGTTTCCACGAGTGTCTTACCTGTGTCCAGCGTCTGCAGTTCGGCAATGCGATCAGCGTTGATCTCGATGGCTGAGCTGATGCGGTGCAGGACAGCAGCGCGCTCGTGAGGGAGCTTCTTTGCCCATCCGGACTCTTCCACGGCTTTCACGCCGGCAGCAACAGCGGCGTCCACATCCGCCGTCGTTGCTCCGTGGAGGGTGGCGAAAACCTCAGAGGTAGCGGGATTGACCGATTCGATCAGCGCACCGCTGCCCCGGGTCCAGACGCCGCCCACGTAGATCTCATCCCGCGTATCAGGAGCGACCACCAGCTGGGCGTCCGCAGGGCTGGGCAGGGAAGTGTTTCCTACAAGGCTGTCCGTACTCATCTTCAGCTTCCGTTCATCTCTCTGTCATCCCCACGACGTGGATTCATGTGAACTACGTCATAGGAAAAGAATATCAGTACTAAGATACTTCCTGTCAAGATATTTAGGTTCAAAGTTAATTTGCTGCTTGCATGCTCCAAGCGTTTGGAGGACTGCTTCAACCGCAGTACGACGGCGGCTGGCCGGCCGGGCGCAGTTGATAACCTGCGCGCTCCAACACACCTTTGTGGATCGGTTCGCTGGTGTGCGCCAGGGGCAGGCCCGAGGTCCGGTTCTTGGCTGCGATGACCTCCGCCATGATGGAAACCGCGGTTTCAGCAGGGGTGGAAGCGGAAAGGTCCAAGCCGATCGGCGAGCGGAGCGGTGCCAGCGATTGGTCGGTGTGGCCCAAACCGATCAGTCTGTCCCGACGGTCACCGGCCGTTCTGCGGGAACCCATCGCGCCTATGTACGCGAAACCATGCCGCAGGGCGACATCGAGGACCGGAACATCGAATTTGGCATCATGCGTCAAGACACAGATAGCGGTATCGGGGGCGAGCCCTCCCAGGGCGATTTCTTTCTGCAGATAGCGCGCTGGTTGATCGACCACGATCTCATGGGCCGAGGGAATTCGCTTGGCCGTCGCGAAAACAGCACGGGCATCACAAACTGTGACGTGAAAACCAAGGAATGCCCCCAGCTGGGCCAGCGAGGCGGAGAAGTCAATCGCCCCGAAAATCAGCAGCCTGCGCGCCGGACGGTAAACATCGATCAGCAAAGACAGTGGCTTTTCAGTACCAGTAGCCGCCGGAAGAGTGACCGACGTCGTGGTTCCGGAGGCTATTGCCTCCTGGACTGCATCCCCGGCAGCGCGGACGGCATCGGGAGCAAGGACGGTACCTTCAAACAGCTCTTTGATTTCCGCATTTTGCAGGACCATTTCGGATCGACCCACAAAGCCCGGAGCGCCGTCGAAGATGGTGACCCTAGCGCAGGGCAGATTCTCGGCCACGGCCCTCTGCAGTGAAGCAAAATGCGGGCAGGAAGCGGGCGCATACGCTTGGATGAAAACATCAACGCTGCCGCCGCAGGTCAGTCCGATGCCGAAACCGTCGTCGTCTGAAATGCCAAAACTGCAAAGCTCCGGGACCCCGCTGGCGAGAACGCCGGCTGCTGCTTCGATCACACTTGCTTCTACGCATCCACCCGAAACTGAGCCCACCGGCGATCCGTCTTCGGTGACAAGCATGGACGTTCCGACTGCCCGCGGCGCGGAACCTTCCGTGCGGACCACCGTAGCCAACGCGACGCGTCGTTCAGCCAGCCACGACTCCTCCAGCCCCTCCATCACCTCACGCATTGCCGTCAGTCCCGCTTTGGCGCGCACGCGCTTCGCGGATGCCGTTGTAGACGCGTTCAGGCGTCATGGGCAACGACGTGAGCTGTGCCCCGGTGGCGTCAGCGATGGCTTGGGCAATCGCTGGCGCAATGGGAAGCATGCCGCCCTCGCCCATCCCCTTGGTCCCAAAAGGTCCGGCCCCATGGCCCTGTTCTTGGGTTATGGAGGAAAAGCGCTGGGGAATGTCCTCAGCCAGCGGCACCCGATAGAGGAGAGCCTCACCATTAAGCAGGTCGCCGTCCTCGTACCGCAGTTCCTCAAAGAGTGCCTGGGCCAATCCGAAGACCGCGGCGCCCTCGTCCTGGCCGCGGCAGCCCAGCTTATTCACCACCTTGCCGGCGTCACCACTGACAACCAGCTGCAAAAGCTCCACCCGGCCGGTTTCCGGATCAACGTCCACTTCGGCGGCTGCCCACCCGATCTCCCAAAACATACATGGCGCTTCCAGGGGTGCACTGCTGGAGGAACGGACCTTAAAGTAGCCGTCCGCAGTGAACTCAAATCCTGTTCCGCCGAATCTGTCCATAATCAACGGCGGGAGCTCATAGGTGGTGCCTTCAGCGTCAACGATGTGCCAGTTGTCCAGACGGATTGATTGGCGGTTCAGGATCAGGTGTTCGGCCGCCATGTCCAACACGGAACACCTCACGCGCTCAGCGGCCTGAAGAACTGCATGACCCATGACTGCGATGCCCGAAGAGGCGTTGGTGCCTTGGTCGAAGGGGGTGTTGTCGGTGTCGATTGCGGCATACTTCACCCGCTTCGGATCGCATGCCAGCGTCTCCGCCACTATTTGGCACAGCGCCGAATGACCGCCTTGGCCCATTTCCACCAGACCACAATTCAGGAAGACATCACCGTTGGTGGTCACCTTGACCCGGGCTTGGGCAGGCTTGTTGACGCCGCCACCATCTTTGATGCCGATGGCAACTCCCATGCCACGGTTACCTGAGCGCCGCCGCTCGCGATATCCGATAGCGTCCGCCACCAGGTTTAGCCCATGCTTAAGATCCGAATCGATGGGAGTCTCTCCTGGAACGAACTCCTCACCCAATTCCTTGGCGTTCTTGAGCCGAAGCTCCAGGGGATCGAAACCCAACCGCTCGGCGATCAGGTCAACCTGGCGCTCGCTGGCCCAGGTGGCCTGGGTTGCGCCGAAACCTCGGTAGGCGCCGGCAGGGACTGTGTTGGTGATCACCGCTTGGCAGATGGAATCTATGCGTTTCCAGCGGTAGGCTCCGGGCATCCGATATCCGGCCTTCTCAGCCACCAGCGGACTGGCATCCGCATAAGCGCCACCGTTGAGCAGCACACGGGACCGGCGCGCCATGAACTCGCCGTCGGCCTTGAGCCCCGATTTGACGGTAAGGATGGCGTCATGCTGGCTCAGCGTCAGGAAGACTTCTTCTGTGCTCATGCAGTAGCGAACCGGTCGCCCAGCGGACAACTGTGAGAGCCGGATGGCGATCGCCTCCGTTTTTGGACCGTTCTTGGCGCCAAAGCCGCCGCCCAGAAGTGGGACGTTGACCCGGATGTCGTTTTCAGGCAGTCCAAAAACCCTGGCCAGTTCTTTGCGCATTGGGAAGGGGCTCTGGGTAGAGGTCCACACTTCGATTTCATTCGCTGTGGCCTCGGCAACTGTGGCAAAGGGCTCCAGGTGCATGTGGTTCATCCGGGAGAAGGTAAAGGTGTCCTCGAAGATGTAGTCGCAATCTGCCCAGACGCTCTCCTCTCCCGTTTCGTAGCGGAATTCGTAGCTCACGTTGTGGGCGGTGTGTGCCGCGCCCGAGGCGCCATCGCCGTACTCGGGATAGGCGGCGAAGGGCTGGTTTGGAAAAATGGCAGGTGCTGACAGATCCATTGCGGCTCTTGAATCAAAGACCGCCGGCAGCGGTTCATACTCAACCCGAATCAAATCCAAGGCCGCAAAAGCGGTACGTTCATCCACGGCAGCCACAGCAGCAACGACGTCGCCAACGTAGCGGACAGCGTCCGTGGCAACAATCGGCTGATCTTTGACATAGGTGCCGTAGGAATGCAGTCCACGGATTTCCTCGCGGGTGACTACGGCAGTGACTCCTGCCAGGGAGCGGGCGGCCGAAGCATCGACGCTGAGAATCCGAGCGTGCGCGTGTGGGCTCCGCAGGACCTTCGCATGAAGCATCCCGGGCTTCTCGATATCCACTGTGTAGACGGCCCGGCCGGTGACTTTGGCCGTGGCGTCAAGGCGTGGGCGGTCGCGTCCGACGATCGGCGAATCGTCCGGCGTGGAAGGAATCACGATCCCGGTCATTCGGAGGCCTGATCCTGCTGCTTGGCCCCAGCCAGTTCCGCGGCACGCTCCACGGATTCCAGGATCATCTCGTAACCCGTGCACCGGCAGGTATTCGAACTTATCCAGTCCCGGATCTCTTCCCGGTTCGGTTGCGGATTTTGCCGCAGCAGCGCTGTGGTCAGCATCAGCATGCCGGAGGTGCAGAAGCCGCATTGGAAGCCCCCGCATTCCCTGAATGCCTGCTGCTGGGCGCTCAAGGTGCCGTCTTGGGCAGCCAAGCCCTCAACCGTTTCAACACGCGCACCGTCAATGTCGAAGGCAAACGTGGAACAGGCAGCTACGGGAAGGTCATCAACCAAAACAGTGCAGGCACCGCAGACACTCCGCTCACACGAAGCACGGACCCCTTGCTTACCGCAGCTGTTGCGCAGCAAATCCAAGACCGTAGTACTCGTAGGGACGCAACGCTGTTCCAGGCTTCCATTCAGCTCAAACTCGACCTTGTGGGTGAATTTTTCCTGGCTTGATTCCGGTGATTCAAGGCTCATGGCTGGCTATCCTTTCCTTTGGTTACCGGTTGCTTGAGCAAGAAGACGGCGGCAGAGAACGCCCACCAGGTGTCGTCGATAGTCGATGGACCCCGCGTAGTCGGCCGCCTCCTCTGGAAGCTGAGCCGCCAGAACCCCGCCCACAATGGCCGGGTCAAGCTCAGTGATGTCAGTTGCCTCGGCAGTATGTGACAGCACAAAAGGCTGACGGTATTCACTGCCACAGACGGCAGAGACGGTAAGGCCAGCCACCGCGTCCTTTCGCACCGCGAGGGACACGGTGCTGAGCGGGCGCATAGATCGCTCGTAACCGAACCACAGCAGGGACGCGGTGTCGACGGTGACGGCGGTGAGAATACCTACGTTCCCAAGGTTCTGATCCCAGAGCGATGAGACGGGCAGGGCTGCAAGGTCTCCACCTTGAAACTGCATCTGCGCACCCAATGCGGACAGAATGACAGGCATTTCGTACCGATATCGACGGGCAAGGAGATTGCCTCCGAGGGTGCCCCGATAGCGGATTCGAACAGTGGCAATTGATCCCCACGCTGCGGCCAGTGCCGGGATGGATGACAGGATTTCCGGGCTTTTGCTGCCTTCAGTGTGGCTGACCAAGGAGCCAATGGTCAGAATCCCGGCATCATTCGATATTTCACGCAATTCCTTGATTCGTTGCACGGAAATCAGAACGTCCGGCTCCAATCCCTCGCGAAATTGCGCCACCAGATCCGAACAGCCCGCCGCAATCACAGCTTCTGGATGTTGCCGGGTAAGTGCCACGGCCTCTCCCAGCGAAGTAGGCCGATGCAAAATAAATGGTGGAAGGGCGGACTGGCTCTGGGCTATCAGCCCCGCCCCTAATTTCTGGCCTCGCATTGGTCAGCCTTCCTTCGCTTTGGCCCGGCTTTTGTCTCGGCACCTTCGCCGTGACAAAACGTGAGTTCCATATCAACCGTGCCGGGCGGCCCACGACAAGGGCGCCCGGCACGGCTCCAACAACCCTTACGCCGGACGATCGCCCTTCAGCGTGACCCGGTGCATCAGCCTGTAGTGCGGGTGGTAGTCCCCCACCGCATAGTGTTGGGTAGATCGGTTGTCCCAGATCACCAGGGAGTTAGGCTCCCAACGGAAACGAACCTGGTATTCCGGGGTTCTGGCGAGGTCGGTGAGCATGTTTCGCAGCGAGTCCCCCAGCTGGGTGGAGATGCCCGTGAGCCGGGTGGTGAACAACGCGTTGACGTAGACGAGCTTGCGGCCGGTTTCCGGATGCTTACGCACTACAGGGTGGGTCATGGGTGGATACTTACGGCGGGTCTCGTCATAGCGCGCCTCACCATCGGGACCCTGGCGGACAACGCTGGTCAGTTCCTTTTCCCAGTCGTGCACTCCCTCAAGCCCGTCAATGACGCTTTTCACGTTCTCCGGCAGCGCGTCATACGCGGCGGTCATACTCGCCCAGAGCGTGTCGCCGCCGCACGGGGGGATTTGCTGGGCGTGGAGGCAGGTAGCCGAATTCGGCGTTGCCTGCCAGGTCAAGTCCGAGTGCCAGACGTCGGTCCCGGCAGCCCGGCCACGTGACTCCAGCACCTCAATGTGCGGATTTTCCGGGAGCGAGGGGAAGAATGCACTTACTTCCTGGGGGTCGCCAAACACCTTGGCGAATTTGATCTGATCATCCGGCGTAATGTGCTGATCCCGGAGAAACAGTACTTGGTACTCCAAGAAAACTTCCCGCAGTTCCTCCCGGCATTCGGGAGTGATCTCTTCTCGCAGATCCAGTCCATGGATATACGCCCCAATAGTGGGTGTTGCTTGTTCCAGCGTAAATGTCTTGAACTGTTGATCGTTGCCGCTCATGGTAGTTCCTTCCTTTGTTGGCGTGTGACACTGCGCCCGTCTCTGTCATCGGTGACAGACCCCGACGAGCTGTTCGTGTTGGGGAATGCTTGTGTCACTCCGAATACGTGGGTGTGGGGACCTCATCAATTCCCGTCGCGTCGCTAGCTCTGCGGGTTCGCAATGCCTTGTTTCGGATGACCCGTCCGAGCAACAGAGCGCAAATGATTGACACGGTTCCGGCGACGAAGACGTAAAGCGATGTTGAAATAGACGCATTTGTCGCAGCAAACAGGGCACCGGCAATTAGAGGTGCAATGGCGCTGCCGAAGAGATTTCCGAGAGTAGTAGCCAAGGAAAGTCCGCTGTAGCGGACCCTTGCGTCAAAGGCGGTGGAGAAGTACGCCGGCGTAAGTGCCCATGGGATGTATACGGCTACCGTTGCGGCAAAGTAGCACACGGCGATGAAGCCGTAGGTGCCCCCATCAAGGGCAAAGTACAGCGGGAACGCAACGATGACGATGAGCGCCAGACCCCACAGGTACACGCGTTGTCCCCCGAATCTATCTGAGAGAGCACCGGCGAGCGGGGTAACCACGAAGCCAATCGCAGAAGTTACGATCACCAGGACCAACATCGACGTCGAATCCAGCTCGCCTGACTTCCCCGCGTAGACAAAGTTGTACACGGTGATCAGGTAGAAGAAGATTCCCGGTGCCAAGCTGGCGCCGGCCACAAGGAACACTTGCTTCGGGTGTGTCCGGAGGACCTCGACTACAGGCAGACGCACAACGCCGTGGTCAGCCTTGACTCGATTAAACTCCGGACTCTCCGCGACCTTCATGCGAATAACCAGGCCAGTGATAACCAGTACCGCACTGAGAAGGAATGGGACCCGCCATCCCCATGCCATGAACAGGTCTTCGGACATCGATTCCAGGGGTATGTACAACGTCATGGCCAGAATCAGCCCAACTGCAACGCCTGCCTGCGGCCAGCTACCGAAATAGCCTCGCCGGCCCTTGGGGGAATGTTCGGTAGCCATCAGCACTGCACCACCCCACTCGCCGCCCAGTGCAAACCCTTGGGTCAGCCGCAGCACCACCAGTAGAACGGGGGCGAACACACCTATCGCGTCATATGTTGGCAACAGTCCGATCGCTACGGTGGCAATGCCCATGATCAGGATGGTGAGGACCATCATCGGCTTTCGGCCTGCCCTGTCACCGAAGTGACCGAAGACAATCGCCCCAATGGGACGGGCGACGAAGCCGGCCGCGAAGGTAGAGAACGCAAGCAGGGTCCCGGTTGTGGGGTCGAAGCCTGGGAAGAAGAGCTGGTTGAAAACGAGCACCGCCGCGGTGCTGTAGATAAAGAAGTCGTACCACTCGATAGTCGTGCCGATGAGGCTCGCGAAGGCGACCTTCCTCGGAGAACTCGCGCCCGATGGTTGTGCGACCACTGCACTCATATTGTGCCTCCAGGTATTTTGCGAAAAGTCGGCCCCGCTGTGCGTGGACCGTGGTGATCAGGGCTGCCTAAGGCACCTGTCTCAGAATGAGCTTTGAAGTGATGCAGATTACTTCAGTGGTCATTATCTTATTACTGAGATGCTTTGTGCGCAAGATCTCATTTTTGAGGGATCGATGACAACCCACCGTGGTCGGTTGTGGGTGCCATCAGGCCCCTTGCAATGTGTTCGAGAATTTCCTGGATGCCTCGGATATCCCGCAGGAATGGAGTGCGGACAACGCTGCTGATCACGTGCAGTGCCGCTTTCACGCGGGTCCTGACCACCTCTTGATCGGCCCCCGGGTAAACGTCCTCCACCAGCGAGGCCAGATCGGTGACGTAGTCGCCCTGCGCCTCCATCAAGTTCTGCAAGTCCCGCTCGGGAAGGTGCGGACGTTCGGACACGGCCAATTGCAGGAATTCCGGGCTGCCCAACGAGAAAGCAATGTACGAGGAAACGGTGCGCTGGAGTGCCTCAGCTGCATCAGCGGCTTCAGAGAGAGCGCGCCACATGTCCATCCACCGCACTTCTTTGGCACGATGCAGTGCTGCGGCAAGCATTTCCGCCTTGCTGTCGAAGTGGCGGTAAATACTGGGACCTGCGACTCCAACTTCGGCGCCGATGTCGTCAAGACTCACGGCGTCAAACCCAAACGCGGCGAACTGCCGGATTGAGGCAGCCAGCAGTGCCTCACGGCGGCTACGTGGCATGGCAATCGACGCGCGCCTGTGATTCCCGGACGCTTCAATCGGGGGCAAGGGCATGACCAGCACTGCCCGGGCGAGCGTGGCCAGCTGGAATTCTTCATCCACCCGCGAGAGCCGGTTAGGGTTCAACAACACACTGATCATCACAGCAAACATGGCCCAAGCCCGCAGGTCGGCCTCGGAAGCGGGCAACGCATAGCTGCCGGACTGCAGTTTGCTGCTGATGGCGAACTTGATGCCGCTGGCAATGTCGAACCGGGTGGCAGGCGGGAGGTGGCGGGATTCACGCTCCCACAGCACGCCGTTTTCCCGGTGTTCCATAACCGCCCGGCCCAGCGCCGTGATCAACTGTTCGAGGTCACCGTCCGGGGTCTGGGTAACGCTATCCAAGACGGGCTGGAGACTGGCCACAACTGTCTCGCGAAGCAGCTCGCCCTTGCTCGGGAAATGTCGGTAAAGGGCGGATGGCTGAACGGCCATCGCTTTGGCCACATCGGTCATGCTGACTTGCGCGTATCCCTTCTGCGCGAAGAGCTCACCCGCAGCAGCAAGTATCAGCGCGCGACGGTTCCGCGGCCTGGTGCCACGCTCCGGGGCGGTGGAGGACTTATTCATGTTCTTAAGATTAGTCAGATTCACTTATTGCGCAATAGCTCCCGACGTGCCAAAGTTTAAGAACAACCTGCGCAACACTGCCCTTCACTTACGGACAAGCCAGTTGCGGCCAGGTAGCAGTGCCTCACCGTAGCGGGAAACGTGAAGGTTCCCCGCAATGCGAGCACCGGCCGGAGCATCCCGGCGGCCGATGCGTATTCACTTACGGGACGCCAACCAGGTGCTATGGCCCAGAGAAACACTTCCCGCAAACCAAAGCACCGCCCTTAACCAATGCACCGTCCTGTGACAAAGGAGTCCACCATGAAACGACGTGCAATAGTCGCTGTTGCTGCACTTTGCGGCTTCGCGGCCCTGACTGGCTGCAGCACCGGGAATGACGCCCCCAATGCCTATGCCGTCAAGACGGACATTCCGACTGCAGCGGCGATGGAGCCGGCAATCCTCGAGGCCGCCGCCAAGGAAGGCTCGCTGCTGGTTTACGGCGAGGCGAATGAGGCGTCGATGAAGCCGGTCGTGACTGCTTTCCAAAACCAGTATCCGGATATCAAAACCAGCTACATCAGCCTGGGTGGAACCGAAAGCTTCCAGAGGTACCTCAACGAGAAGGCCACTGGCGGCAAGACCGCGGACGTCATCATCAGCCTCCAAGGCGCGAACTTCCTGGATCTGGTCAAGCGTGGTGACATCCAGGACTTCACACCACCTGCCGCCGCGCCGTTGCCCGATTTCGCGAAACTCGCCCCAGGGGTCTTCGCAATGGAACTGAACCCGGTCATGGCTCTGATCAACACCACCCTCCTGCCCGAATCCGAGCAACCCGATTCCCTTGCATCACTCGCCAAGATGTCCAGTGACCCGAAACTCACGGGCAGGATCGTCACCTATGACGGCACTACAGAATTTGGCTACACGGTCAATCACGCCTACATCGCCAAGGCGGGAGAGGCCGGATGGAAGATCCTTGAGCAACTCGGACCAAATACCAAGGTCGAAGCCAGCGCAGGCCCCATGTACAACAAGCTCCTCCAGGGCGAGTACACCATGTCCTACTTCCAGTCCGGCGCTACCCGGCCACTCATCACCGGCGCTGCCGCGAAGGTGCTGAACTATAAGTTCTTCGCAGACGGAACACCCTTCATGCCCCGCGGTGCCGGAGCGACCACCGGGGGCAAGTCACCCAATGCGGCCAAAGTGTTTGTGAACTTCCTGATTGACAAGGCCGGCCAGACGGCCGGTTGCGCCGGCGGGTTCGCACCCTACCTCGACGGGGTGGACTGCCCTGTAAACCTCGCGAAGGTAACAGAGCAATTGGGTGCGGAGAACATCAACATTGCCAAGTGGGACCAGGCCCTGGTTACGGATGCACCGGCCTTCAAGAACCGCTGGAAAGAAGCATTCGGGCGATGAGCAGCTCCACGCTCACAGACCCCAAAGCCCCGCCACCGCCGTCGGGCTTTGGCAACATCAAGCGGGCATGGCTGCCGGAGAAAGTCATCCACTACGGCGTCTGGGTCCTCGCTGTCCTGCTGATCCTCGGCCCGATCGTGCCGATCGTCTGGTCGTCGCTCTGGTCCACCCCGCTCTATGAAAGCGGCGGCAACGGCACCCTGGACAACTTCGGCAAACTGGCCACTGATCCCCTCTGGTGGTCAGCCGTCGCCAACAGCCTGCAGTTCGCACTCTTCGCCACGATCGGCTCAGTTGTGGTTGGAACCACCGTGGCCTTGTTGGTAGCCCGCACCAACCTCCCGTTGCGGAGGATCTATTCAGCCCTGATTGTCCTGCCCTTGGTCCTGCCTGGGCTGGTGCTCATCGTCGGGTGGCAGTCGATGTGGTCAAAGAACGGATATGCCACCCATCTGCTGGAAGAGTACACGCCGTTCACTGTTCCCTTTGACCTCTACAGCGTTGCAGGAATGGTGGTCATGGGTACGGTCCTTGGCTCGCCGGTGGTCTATCTTTTTGCCCGGGGGACGCTGTCCTCCGGCGATTCGACACTCGAGGAAGCCGCACGCTGCGCTGGCGCCGGGCCCCTCCGCGCCTTGCTCTCGGTGACTCTGCCGTTGCTCCGCCCGGCACTGCTGAACTCCGGGCTGCTGGTCTTCGCGTTGGCGCTGGAAACGCTGGGGATCCCCCTCATCCTTGGTACGTCAAAGAACATCAACATGATGTCTACCTACCTGTACAGGCAGTGGACCGGAAGCGCCGACGCCGGTGGCGGAGTTCTGCCTGCAGGAGCCGTCATGTTGTTGCTCGCTGTCACTCTGCTGCTGTTGCTGCGCAACCGCCTGGCCGGCGACCTCGCCCGCTTTACTACGACCGGTGGCAAGTCATCCAGACCGGCGAACGTTGTTGGATTGGGCCCCCTCGGCTGGCTGCTGTCCGCTGTCATCGGAATTGTTCTGGGCTGTGCAACCCTGGTGCCGCTCAGCGGGGTGGTTCTCGCCTCTGTCACCGCCCTTCTGACGCCGGCAATCAACCCGTTCAGCGTGCTGACACTGGAGAACTTCTCGGCGATCTTAACCAACCCGCTCTACACCGGAGCTATTGGCAACAGCCTGCTGATTGCGACAGTTGGCGCCGCCATCGCGACCGTCTGCATCGCGGTCATCGCGTTGGTTGCCCACCGTTCCAATTTTCGGTTTCGCGGATCCTTGGAGCACATCGTGCTGTATCCCCGGGCCGTCCCGGGCTTGATCACCGGCATGGCCTTCTTCTGGACGTTTGCCATCCTGGACCACTCCGGAACCTTCAGAGCAACACTTTGGGCGGTGGGAATCGCCTTCGGGGTCCGCGCACTCGCCATGGGCTATGCCGCGTTCTATCCATCGCTTGCCGCGCTGGGTGCGGACCTGGACCGCGCCGCACGCTCGGCCGGAGCGGATTGGTGGACGGCGATGCGCACCATCATTCTCAGCCTGCTGAGGCCAGCCATGGGTATCTCGTTCGTCTTGCTGTTTGTGGCAATGCTCAATGAAGCCGACGCCGCAGTTTTTCTGGTGACACCCGAAACCCAGGTACTGGGACTGGCCATGCTTCAAATTGCAGCAAATGGCCTCGGCGGCACCGTCGCCGCCCTCGGAGTCATCCAACTCGTCATCACCGCAGCTGTCCTGGGCGCAGGACGCATCCTGTTTGGAGTTCGCCCTCATGCCTGATCTTGTCATCACCAATCTCACCAAGAAGTTTGGCCGTTTGACGGTCCTGGACAACGTGTCAGTGACAGCTTCCGACGGGCAGATCCTGACGTTGCTTGGCCCAAGCGGCTGCGGCAAGTCCACAACACTCTGGTCCATCGCAGGACTCCTCAAGCCCGACGGCGGCAGCATTGTTGTGGGCGACCAAACCTTGTTCAACCATGACTCCTCCGCCTTCCTTCCGCCGGAGCGCCGTGATTGCGGGGTTGTTTTCCAGTCATATGCTGTGTGGCCGCACATGAAGGTCCGCGACAACGTCGGCTATCCACTGCGCCTCCGACGCTACAAGTCCGAGGCACTCCGCCGGCGCGTCGATGAAGTGCTTGAGCTGGTTGACCTCTCTGATCAGGCAGACCGCTATCCGCATCAGCTCTCCGGCGGCCAGCAACAACGAGTGGCGCTGGCACGCGCGTTGGCATTCCCTCCGCGCTTGTTGCTCCTGGACGAGCCGTTTTCCAATCTTGATGCCAAGCTGCGCGAACGTACCCGCGATTGGTTGCTTCAGTTACAACGCAAGATCGGCGTCACCACGGTTTTTGTGACCCACGATCAAGACGAAGCCCTGGCCATGAGCGACAAGATTGCGGTCATGTCAGCTGGAACCGTACGCCAAATTGGTACGCCGGAGCAGATCTACAACGATCCCGCCGACCTCTTCGTTGCTGATTTTGTTGGTACCAGCAACCTGCTGGAGGGAACAGTCATTGGCCGCTCAAAGGGAATCCTGACGATCAAGATCGACGGGTTGGACCAAGCGATCCACGTACCATCCACGATTGCTTCCGACGGCGTCGTGGTTGCCGTTCGGCCGGAAGCCCTGGCGTTGTTGCCTGACGATGCGTCGTCTGAAGGCTACGAAATGACTGTTAATGGACCCGTCCTTGAGAGGTCGTATCACGGCCATCATTTCCGGTACACGGTGGGCGTCGGGGAGCAGGCCCTGGTTGTCGAAACCCGCGAGCGCACGGATTCCTCCCATGTTCGCGTGGGCATTCCACGGGACGGCTACAAGTTGTTCCAGCCCCGGACTGCTACGGCGCCCAAGGCCACACATTGATTCCGGTCGGGTCAAGTTACCCCATCAGGATCGATCTGTTCAGCGACACGATTACCCGGCCAACAGAGGCCATGCGGCGGGCCATGGCAAACGCCGAGGTTGGGGATGAACAAAAGGGTGAAGACCCCTCCACCAACGAGCTGGTTGCCCTCGCACGGGAGCTTCTGGGCAAGGAGGAGGCTGTCTTCCTGCCATCAGGGACCATGTGCAACCAGATCGCCTATGCTCTGCACTGCCGCCCCGGCGACGCGATTCTTGTTGACGAGACCGCACATTCGCTGTGCCACGAGGAAACCGGGGCGCCCGCGTTGGCCGGTGCCCTGTACAGGCCGATCAAAGCAGACCGTGGCGTGTTCTCGGTAGCCCAGCTTGAAGCGGCCCTCCGCCCTGAGGGCAGATCATTCGCCCGGAACGCGCTGCTCTCCATAGAGCAGCCGTCCAACCTCGGAGGCGGCACGTGCTGGTCTCAGGAGGACATCACGTCGGTGACGAATGTGGCACGGGCTCACCAGATCAAAACCCACATGGACGGCGCGCGCCTGCTCAATGCGGTGGTGTCAACCGGCGTATCTGCCCAAGATTTTTGTGCCCCGTTCGACTCAGTCTGGCTTGACCTCAGCAAAGGACTGGGCGCCCCAATAGGAGCAGTGCTGGCCGGAGACGCTGAATTCATCAATGAAGCGTGGCGTCTCAAGCAACGCTGGGGCGGTTCCATGCGTCAATCAGGCATCGTGGCAGCAGCGGGTACGTATGCCCTCCGCAACAACGTGGACAGACTCGCAGATGACCATGGGAATGCCCGCCTGCTGGCTGAACTGCTTGCCGTCAACCCGCATATATCGATCGATCCGCTAACTGTCCAGACAAATATTGTCCTCTTTGACCTGGTCGGCTTCCCCGTCACCGCGGCAGTGCTGGTGGATCGCCTGCTGCAGGAGAGCGGGATCCGAATGGGCGCTTTTGGCCCGTCCACAATTCGTGCCGTCACCCATCTGGACGTCGACACGGAAGACGTACGCCTCGCCGCTGACGCGCTCAGGGAATTGCTGGACGAAACCTACTCGATGCACCTAAGCACAAGGAGCAACTAAATGACCATCACCTTCGATGTGACGGACCGTCCCGTACCGTACAGCGTCAGCCGCGCAGCCAGGACAGGCGACGACGTCACAGTGCTGCTCAATGCACGTGTTGTCGATCCCGAGTCGGGTACGTCGGGTTCCCTCAGCGATGTGTGGCTCCAGGCAGGGCAGATCTCCCGTATTGTTCCTGCCGGCAGTGAACCGGGCACGGGCAGCGTCCTGGATCTCAAGGGCAAATTTGTGGCTCCCGGATTGATGGATGCCCATGTTCACCTGGCCTTCGATGGTGGTGATGACCCGAAGGGAACCTATCAGCGCAGCAGCGATGACGAGATCGTTGCGCAGGTTGTTGCGAATGCGCGGATTGCGCTTCGTGCCGGGATAACCACGGTGCGGGACTGCGGGACACCCAGGCACCTGCTTGCTCCCATGAGGGCAGCCCTGGGTATGGTGTCCGACGTCGCCACCGTGGTTCATTGCGGTGCGCCGATCTGCCGCGTGGGCGGGCATGGACACGACATGGGCGGAGAGGTACGCACCCGTCACGACGTCGAGGCGATCATCGCCGAACAGCACGCGGCCGGCGCCACCTGGATCAAGGTCATGGCCAGCGGCGGCGGATTTACTCCCGGAACCAGTCCAAGCGTCTTTGAATTCGACCCCATCCTGCTCCGTGAGGCGGTGGTCATCGCCGCCTCCTACGGCATGAGGACTGCAGCCCATGCCCATGCCAGTTCCTCAATGGCGGCGTGCATCGAGGCACGCGTGCACTCCTTGGAGCACGCCTCCATGCTGGGGCCCGATGAGCAGTGCGCTCCGGATCGCGAGCTGTTGCGCAGGGCGGCCGATGCCGGAATCCACGTTGTGCCCACAGTCATCGCAGCGGACATCGTTTCCCGGCAGTTGCGGGAAGGCCACTCAGTACTATCCAACCCCCAGGACCGCAATGTGGTGGCCCGGTTGGAATCGCGGTTTACCAACGTGACCGAGTTCCTCCAGTCCGGCATGTCGATCGTGGCAGGAACGGACGCAGGCCCTGCCCACGTCACCTTTGATCTCCTTGCCCGCGAGTTGGAACGCTATGTCGACGCCGGACTGGCAGCACAGCATGCGCTGAAGTCTGCCACGTCTGAAGCCGCCGACATGCTCGGGATGGAGACGCAAGTGGGCCGCATTCTGCCCGGGCTATGGGCCGACCTCATCGTCACGGCGGCGGACCCCCGGCAGGACATCAGCACTCTCGGAACACCGCTTGGAGTCCTCAAGCGCGGACTACTGATCGCCCAATAACTTCTCGCGCCTCCCCTACGACCACAACACACCTTTTAAGGCATTCAATGAACCTGACCCCAGTCAACGATGACCTGGCGGCGAAGACCGTCTCGACCCTCGACGACCCCCAGCTGGAAGCACTCGCTGCGATCGAACGCCGCGTTCTGTGGCTTGCCACGTCCATCATCCACCACGCAAACAGAGTGCGGCCCAACACATCCGGCATCAAGGTGGGCGGCCATCAGGCTTCGAGCGCCTCCATTGCCACGATCATGACCTCGCTCTGGTTCGGGCAGCTTCGCGCTGAGGACCGCGTCTCCGTGAAGCCCCACGCCTCGCCGGTGCTCCACAGCATTAACTATCTGCTGGGTAGCTTGGATGAAAAGTACCTCACAACCCTGCGCGAGTTCGGCGGGCTGCAGAGCTACCCCAGCCGTGCAAAGGACCCGGATCCCGTTGACTATTCCACGGGCTCCGTAGGCATCGGGGCCACCGCGCCAATCTGGGGTGCCATTTCGCGGCGATACGTCGAGACCGTGAGCGGAACACCGAACCGTGGGCGCCAGTACTCGCTCGTCGGCGACGCCGAATTGGACGAGGGCGCCATCTGGGAGGCAGTGCTGGACTCGAACGTAGCGGATCTTGGTGAGATCGTCTGGATCGTTGACCTGAACAGGCAGTCCCTTGACCGGGTGGTGCCAAACATTGCCGCAGGCAAGATCGAGCGTCTCTTCGAGGCCGTTGGCTGGCAGGTCATCACCGTGCGCTTTGGCCATCTCTTGGAAAGCCTCATGGCCAGGACAGGAGGCGATGCGCTCCGCAAGCGCATTGTTGAGATGTCCAATCCCGAATACCAACGGCTACTGCGCTGCTCCGCCGAAGAGCTGCGCCGCAGGCTCCCTGGTGAGGGCGCAGGGGGTGCGGCCATCGCGGAACTTATTGCCGGCGTCGAGGACCAGACCCTGACCCGGGCCATCAGGAACCTGGGCGGGCACGATCTTGCCGCGTTGCGCGAGGCCTACTCCCGGATCGATGACACCCGTCCCACGGTCATCATCGCCTACACCATCAAGGGCAACGGACTTCCCACCGAGGGCCATCCACAGAACCACTCCTCGCTGCTGACCCTCGATCAATACCGCCAACTCGCAGACACAATGGGCGAGAACCCGGACGCACCGTGGACGCGATTCGATCCCGCAAGCACCGAGGGTCAGCTGGTACGGAGCACAGCGGAAACCCTCCGGCGCACCACCGAACCGGCGGTCGCCCCGCCTGCTGTACCGGCAGATTTCGGCAGGACGCCCTCGGGCACGGCAACCACACAGGCAGCCCTGGGCCGGACTTTGCTGGACGTCACCCGCGCGGCGCCCGCCGTCGCCCGCCGCTTGGTGACTGTCAGTCCGGACGTGAGTTCCAGCACCAACCTCGCCGGCTGGCTGAACAAGGTGGGCGTGTGGTCAGTGGAAGAGCGACAGAACTGGTTCAGCGACGACACCGAGACCGTGATGCACTGGCGTGAAAAGCCCACCGGGCAGCACATCGAACTCGGCATAGCCGAGGTCAACCTTGTCAGTCTTCTGGGCGAGCTCGGTGCAACCTGGAGCCGCTGGGGCCAGCCGTTGTTCCCGATCGGAGTGCTCTATGACCCGTTCGTCGAGCGAGCCTTGGAACCGTGGTCCTACGGCATCTACGCCGGCGGCCAGTCGATCCTGGTAGGCACGCCGTCGGGCGTCACGCTCGCACCCGAAGGCGGTGCGCACCAGTCCATCAAGACGCCGTCCATCGGCCTGGAACAGCCCGGCTGCACCAGCTACGAACCGGCCTTCGCCATCGACGTCGAGTGGACGCTGCTCGCCTCCATGTCCCAACTCGGACGACCAGACGGCAAATCAGCCTACCTGCGGCTCTCAACAAAACCCGTCGATCAGCAACTGGCCGCGGTCCCGGAAGATCCCGCCGCCCGTGAGCGTCGCCGTCGCCAAGTGGTCGCTGGTGGCTACATGCTGCGCGCGGCGGCGACACCGCGTGCGACGATCGTCGCCATGGGAGCCATGGTCCCGGAAGCGGTTGCGGCCTCCGAGCGACTCGCCGCCCAAGGTACCCCCGTGGACGTCGTCTGCGTCACGAGTCCAGGCCTGCTCTATGAAGCGCTGCAGGGCCGCAATGGACAGAACCCGGACGCAGCGTCTTGGATTCTGGATCAAATCCTGCCGTCCGGGCGTGCCGTCCCCATGGTCACCGTACTCGACGGCCACCCCCACACACTCGCGTTCCTCGCCGGCGTGCATCAAGTCAAAAGCCGCAACCTCGGCGTTGACACCTTCGGCCAGGCGGGCGGCCTCGAGGACGTCTACCGCTATCACGGGATCGACACCGACAGCATCGTCCGCGCTGTCCTGGATTTGGTCCAATGACAGGGGCTCGGGATCACCCCTTGAAAACCGGCGCGCGCTTCTCCTGGAAGGCCCGGAAGCCCTCGGCATAGTCCTCGGTCTTGCAGAGGCGGGCCTGCTCAGTGTTTTCCTCGGCCATGGATGCCCACAGGCCCAGGCGCTGGTCGCGGATGTGGGCCACGAGTTCCTTGGAGGCCTTGAAAGCCTCAGTGGCACCGGTAGCCACGCGCTCGACGATCGCCCGGGTCATGGCAAGCAACGCATCATCCGGCATTGCCCGGCTGAACATTCCCCGCTCCACGGCCTCCGAACCAGAGATCAGATCGGCCGTGTAGATCAGGTCCAGTGTCCGGTGCATGCCCAAGCGCTCGGTAAAGTACCAGTGCCCGCCGGAGTCCAGGGTGGCGCCGAGCTTGGCAAAGGGCGAACCGAACTTGGCATTCTCCGCCACGTACACCACGTCCGTGGCCAGCAAGAGCCCTAAACCAACACCCAGGCAAGCACCATGTGCGGCAGCGAAAGTGGGCGCCGGGAACGCTGCCATCTTCTTCAACAGCGGTTCCACCAGCCCACCGAGATACGCCTGCGCGTCGTCGGTTTCGGGGGTAACGCCAGCAATGTCGCGGCCGGCGCAGAAGGCGCGTCCCTCTCCGCGAAGCAGCAGCGCCCGCACTTCACCGCGCGAGGCGGCGGCAGCAGCGTCGTCGTACGCCTTATCCAGTTCGGCAAGCGCGTCCTCGTTGAGCGAGTTCAGCTTTTCGGGGGCATTGAGGACAATTTCGGCAATGCCATTGGCAATGGAGAGCTCGATCATGGGACTCCTTAGACGTCGAAGTCGACGGTAACTTCTTCGCTGGTGGGATGGGACTGGCAGGTGAGGACGTAGCCCTTGTCCAGCTCGTCCTGCTCAAGGGCGTAGTTCTCATCCATGGAAACCGTACCCGTCACAAGCTTGGCGCGGCAGGTGCCGCAGACCCCGCCTGCGCATGCGAACGGAACATCGGGGCGGACACGCAGGGCAGCGTTGAGGATGGACTCGCGGGCGTGCGTGGGACTCGCGACGTCGCCGGTCAAACCATCCAGCTTGAACGTGATCTTGTAGGTTTCCTTCGACTCGTCCTCCACAACGGGACGGCCGGCATTACCCTCAGGACGGTCCGGACGACCAGTGGTGAACAGTTCGAAGCGCACGTGCTCGGGCTTCACACCACGGGCAGCGAGGGTGTCGCGGCACAGTTGGACCAGCTCGAACGGCCCACAGAGGAACCATTCGTCCACATCCTCGGCATGGATGGCACTGCTCAGCAAGGCCTGCAGCTTCTCCGAATCGATGCGGCCGGTCATCAGCGGGGCGATCCGCTGCTCGCGGGACAAAACATGGTGCAGTGCCAGGCGCGAAGGGTACTTGTCCTTCAGGTCCGCCAGCTCCTCGAGGAACATGACGTCCATGGCGGCTTTGTTGGCATAGATCAGGTCAAAGGTGGTCTCCGGATTGGCGGCCAGCAGCGTCCGGGCAATCGCCATCACGGGCGTGATGCCTGAACCCGCAGCGATCGCAACGAAGTTCCCGGGCTCCCCCGCCAACTCCTCCGGGTGGTTCATGGAGTTCATGACGTTGTGCTGGACCGACGAGCCGTCCTTGCCATGCCGTGAAATGAACGCGCCCTGCGGGCTCATGACGTCCAGGACGTCGCCGGCCTTCAGCTCGGCATTCGCCCACGTGGAGAAGACACCGCCAAGGTCCTTTTTGACGGCCACCCGGATCTCGCTGCTGCCATCCGCGAAAGTGCGCGGCTCTGCGCAGATCGAGTAGCTGCGGCGGATCTCGTGCGGCTCACCATTCTCATCCGGCAGCGTGGTGCGCAGCGCGACGTACTGTCCAGGCAGGTAGTCGTACTGACCGGCCAGCTCGGTGGGAACAGCGAACGTCACCTCGATTGCGTCGTCCGTAAGGCGCCGGACTTCCGAGACGGTCAGGGTATGGAAAGACGCACGACGGCGGCTGGCCGTCTGGGTTTCGGTGGTCATGGAATTCCTTAGAGGACTTTGAAGTAGTCGAACGGTTCCTTGCAGTCCTGGCAGACGAACAACGCCTTGCAGGACGTGGAACCAAAGCGGGTGAGCTCCTTGGTGTTCAGCGAAGAACACTGCGGGCATTTCACAGCCAGGTTCAAACGAACGGGACCGGAGTGGCCTCCGGCGGCAGCACGGCCGCTGGGCGGCGCGATCCCGTATTCCTGCAGCTTGGCCTTGCCGGATTCGGTCATCCAGTCGGTGGTCCAGGCCGGCGAGAGCACCAGGTTGATGTGCACGCTCGCGTAGCCTGCGTTCCGGAACGCCGTCCGCAGGTCGTCACCAATCGCATCCATGGCCGGGCAGCCCGAGTACGTGGGCGTGATGGTGACCTCGACGGCGGTACGTGAGGTGCCGCCGTCGTCCGCCTTGTCCGTGGGCTGCTGCGCGTCCGGCGCATCGAGGACGTGTACGCCGCGGAGAATGCCGAGGTCCTCGATGGTGAGGACCGGAATCTCCGGATCGCAGACCGTGGACGCGATGTCCCAGGCCCGCTGCTCTTGTGTCCGTACCTGTGTTGCCATGGTGGTCACCAGCTCGCGCCGGGGTGTTCGCGGGCCAGGACCTGCATCTCAGCAAGGATGTAACCCAGGAATTCCGAATGCTTGCCGCGACGGCCGCCTCCCAGTGCTTGCGGGACGGCAGGGATGTCCAGTTCGGCTTCGGCCATGATCTCGCCGGTGAGCCGATCAAACTCAGCGCGAAGGCTTGAGGGTTGAACAGTAACGCCGGCCTCGGCCAAGCGGGTGGTGAGCTCGTCGTCTTCGAAGAGTTCGTCCACGTATGGCCATACGAGCTTGAAGCCCTGGATGATGCGCGCGCGGGATTCGTCCGTGCCGCCAGCCAGGCGCAGTACCCACTGCGCGCTATGGTCGCGGTGATAATCCACTTCCTTCACGGCCTTGGCAGAGATGGCAGCGAGGGTGGGATCAGTGGACTCCATGAGTTGCGTGTAGAGCTCGTACTGGTAGTAGCTCACGATGAATTGCCGGGCGATGGTCACCGCGAAGTCCCCGTTGGGCTGCTCGAACAGGTGCGCGGAACGGAACTCGTGCTCACGGCGGAAGTACGCCAGATCGTCCTCGGACTTGTCCCATGCGGCACCGGCATAGGTCAGGAACGAGCGCGCATGGCCCAACTGGTCCAGCGCGATGTTGCCGAGTGCGATGTCTTCCTCAAGCTCAGGAGCACGGGAAATCCAGTGGCCCAGGCGCTGGGCAAGGATCAGTCCGTCGTCGCCGATCCTCAGGGCAAACTCGGCTACGTCCTCACTCGGCTTGACCTGACCACGTCGTACTTCCAGGGCGATGTCCTCCGGGCGGAGGGCGTTGCCCGGCGTGATGCGGGTGGCGCTGGCCGAACCGTCGCCGGAAGCTCCGGCTCCATGGACGCCCACGGAGATGTCTCCGTGGCCTTCAATGGCGAAGTCAGTGTCTTTGTCAGTCATCACAGGTGCTTCACGCCTTCGCTCTTGGTGTAATACGTCGCGTGGCGGTAGTCCTTGCCCTGCGGCGATTCGAAGAAGGCACCCTTGGAATCGGGATCGCTGGAGGAGATCGCCTCAGCCGGGACAACCCAGATGGAGACGCCTTCATTGCGGCGCGTGTAGAGATCGCGGGCGTTCCTAAGTGCCATGGCGGCATCAGGAGCGTGCAGCGATCCGGCGTGCACGTGGGACAGGCCTCGGCTGGAGCGCACGAAGACTTCCCAGAGGGACCACGGGGTCTCGTGGTGCTGCTGTTCCGCCGGCGTAGCGGCCGCAACCTTGGGGGCCTCGCGCTTGATCTCGCTGGCCGAGCTTGCCGGTTCTTCCGGGTTTCCGTGGGGAGCCATTATGCTGCGTGTTCCTTCTGTGCTTGCTTGCGGGCGTAGGCAACGGCGGCTTCGCGAACCCAGGCACCGTTTTCGTGTGCCTCACGGCGGCGTTCGGTGCGCTGCGAGTTGCAGGGGCCGCGGCCGGCCAGGACTTCCTTGAACTCGTTCCAGTCCAGGGGTCCGTGCTCCCACTTCTTGGTTTCTTCGTTGAAACGGATGTCCTTGTCAGGCAGGGTCAGGCCGAGGACCTTGACCTGCTCCACCATCATGCCGACGAACCGGCTGCGCAGTTCATCGTTGCTGAACCGCTTGATGTTCCAGGCCATGGACTGCTTGGAGTTGGGTGAATCGTCATCCGGTGGGCCAAACATCATCAGCGACGGCGCGTACCAGCGGTTCACAGCCTCCTGGGCCATTTGCTTCTGCGCAGGCGTGCCGTTGGAAAGTTCCAGCAGGATCTCGAAACCCTGGCGCTGGTGGAAGGACTCTTCCTTGCAGATGCGCACCATTGCGCGGCCGTAAGGACCGTAGGAGGCACGGCACAAGGGAACCTGGTTGCAAATGGCGGCGCCATCAACAAGCCAACCGATGGCTCCCATGTCCGCCCAGGAAATCGCGGGGTAGTTGAAGATCGACGAGTACCGGGCCTTGCCGGCAATGAGGTCGTCCATCATCTTGTCCCGGGTCTGGCCCAGGGTTTCAGCTGCCGAGTAGAGGTAGAGTCCGTGGCCTGCCTCGTCCTGCACCTTGGCCATAAGTATGGACTTGCGCTTCAGGCTTGGAGCGCGGGTGATCCAGTTGGCTTCCGGCTGCATGCCGATGATTTCCGAGTGCGCGTGCTGCGAGATCTGACGCAGCAAAGTCTTGCGGTAAGCCTCCGGCATCCAGTCGCGCGGTTCGATGCGCGAGTCTTCCGAAATGATGCGATCAAAGTACGCCTTACCGGCTGCCTCCCGCTCCTGCTCTTCCGGGGACAGCTCAGCGGGCACTGATTGCAGATTCTGCGATGCCATGGTTGCTCCTAATAAATTACCGACCGTTCGTTCAGAATATGCGGAGTGGACGTTTTCAGTCAAGCGTTCAGTGAGACATCAAGGGCTGATGACGAGGGCATGGGTGCAGCTGGGCGTTGTGACAAGGTGGTCTTTGCTGCCCGTGTTAACTTGGGATGGGACCTGAGCCGTCCCAAGCCCCCGCAAGAAAAGAGCCTCACGTGGAATCGCCCCAGCCCTTTAGGATCCTCACCGTCTGCACAGGGAACATCTGCCGTTCCCCAGTGGCGGAACGGCTGCTGCAGGCGGGCCTCAACCACGCAAGCCCAGGTTCATTCGAGGTTCGCAGCGCCGGAACACGCGCCATGGTCGGAGAGCCGATTCAGCCCCTGTCGGCCAAGATGATCAGCACCTTCCGTGGCAGCCCCGACAACTTCGCGGCCAGGCAGCTCAACCAGAAGATCCTCCGGGAAACCGACCTTGTGCTAGCCATGACGTCCAGGCACCGGGGCGAAGTCCTCCAGCTGGATGCCTCCTTGTTGAAGCGAACGTTCACCATCCGTGAATTTGCGAGGATGCTTGCCGTCCTGGAGACGCGTGGTGATGTTGTTCCGGAGGGCGGCATCCTGGAATTCTGGCGGGCCCTTCCCGCCCGGGCCGCTTCCGTGCGCCATCTGGCACTGCCGACCGATCCTGCCGACAACGACGTGATAGACCCCTACCGACGAGCGGAAGAGGTCTATCACCAGATGGAGGATGAGCTGGCCCCGGCCATCCTAGGCATCCTCCGCTTTGCACGCCTTACGGCGCCGGCCTAGTTAGCTGTCTTACGAGTTAAGTCCGGTCTAGTTAAGTCCGATCACCAACATTTGGCTCGTGCCAGGGATGCAGGTCTGCAGGACAACTGCAGGGAAGCCGCCGAAGACAGCCGCCACATTGTTGGTGGTTCCGGGGTTGGGCACTTGCCCCCTTCCGGTCACTGTGTACGTGCCGTAGCCCGGGATGTTTACCGTCTGTCCCGACACCGATACCGGAGAAGCGTGCCCAACCTCCACAGAAGTCGTGCTCTGTGATGAACAGTGCGTAGGCGTCCGTGGGAGTGAAATGGATCGGCCCTATGCATGCGTCCACCATGCTCTGGCCTCCCGATCCAGCTACGTAGATCGTCCAACCTGCAGCTACGGGAGCAGCAGCTTGCGCAGGAGCGGCTTGCGCAGGGGCGGCCTGCGCTGGTGCGGCCTGGACTGGCGCGGGGGCCGGCGCCGGCTCAATGAGTGGAACCGCAGGTCCAGTTAGTTTCAGGACTTGGCCGGGCACGATGACCGAGTAGCCGCTCAAGCCATTGGCAGCCAACATCTCATTCATGTTCACACCGAACCGGGCAGCTATGGAGCCCACGGTATCTCCGGAGACAACCGTGTAGAGGTTGGTATCGACTGCAGGCGGCGCGGGTTGGGCCGGTGCAGGTTCTGGAGCCGGCGCCGCGGCCACGGCCGGTTCGGCGGCGGGAACCTTGGCTTCAATCGCGGGTGCCGCTGCTGCTTCACTCGCCGCGGGCGTGGCCGGACTGGAGTCCGATGCTTGCGGGGCCGGCAATTGTTCGCTGGACACATTCTGGCCCACATCAGCAGCGGGGTTGTTTGCCTGTGAAAGAACCCCAAAAATTAATGGAATTAGACCTATAACAACGATGATGGCGATTGCGATCAGCAGGACTTTATTTTTGCGCGACCCAAGCAGCAAGGTACCGCCGGGCGCGCTCTTTGACAGAGTAGTTTGAAGCTCGTCATTGTAAATGTTCATTGGGTATCCCAGAATCCAAGGCGTCGGTCTGAGCACGCAGAAGCCCTATGGGAGGGGCGTATGCGATAGCGCAGAAATGTTGTGGGGAGCGCCACTCGTCACGTGCGAGGGAGCGAACCACCGCTGAGCCGGCGGAACAGAAATTCAGAAACCCTAGGGAACTTAATGCTAGGAATTGGCCACTGGCGCCGCACGAGTAGCAGATACTCGTCTTTTTCTTTGATGTCCTGAATTTGCACCAGGTAGTACGCAATTTTCCGGGATAGGCCACTTGTTTAGGCGGGCGCCGGTACTCGTACCGTTTCCTTCACCTGAGGCTCACCGTGTGTTCACGACGGCCCGAAACAGTGGAACCATGACTGATCTCTCACGCCGCACCCTCGTCAAAACATCCATAACCGGCTTGGCTTTGGCTGGCCTCGCAACCGGTACCGCCGCACCTGCGCCCGCCGCTATCCCGCTGGTCCGCAAACGCCTCACGCTCCCCACGGGAATCGCCACAGGGGATGTCACCACCGATTCCGCTGTCCTCTGGTCGCGCGCCTCGGGCCCGGGCCGATTGAGCGCCCGGCTACAAGCAGTGGATAACGCTGGCGAAATCCTGCGGGGACGCTACGGATTCAGCCGCACCATCCAAGGCCCTCTCGCTACCGAAGCCAGCGACTTCACGGCCAAGATCCACGCCAAAGGACTTCCTGCTGGAACCCGCTTCGCCCTTGAACTTAACTTCGAGGACGAGAACGGCCTCGGCGACGCAGTCAGGGGGACATTCACTACGGCGCCTGATTCAGCTGGGAACGGCGGTTCCGAAGACGAGCGCGGTGCGTCGTGGTCCTCGCAGTCCTTCGTGTGGACCGGCGACACCGCTGGGCAGGGCTGGGGTATCAATGAGGAAATCGGCGGCATGCGTGGCTACAAGGCAATGCACGCAACGCGCCCGGATTTCTTCATCCACTCCGGCGACACCATCTATGCCGACGGTCCCATTGCCGCCACGGTCACGGAGAAGGACGGCCAGGTGTGGCGGAACATCGTCATCGAGGAAGTCTCGAAGGTCGCCGAGACACTCAAGGAATACCGGGGTCGTCACCGATACAACTCGATGGACACGAACATGCGAGCCATGTTCGCCGACGTTCCCGTGATCGCCCAGTGGGATGACCACGAGACTCACAACAACTGGTACCCCGGCCAGATCCTGGACGACGCCCGCTACACCGAACGCAACGTGAACGTCCTGGCCGCCCGCGGCAGGCAGGCCTGGCAGGAGAACATGCCGATCGCGGACTCGGCGGCCTTATGGCGCCTGGGAACGTTCGACGCCGGCCAGTACCAACCTGCGCGCATCTACCGGAAGATTTCGCGCGGCCCGCAACTGGACATCTTCTGCCTGGACATGAGGTCGTTCAAATCCCCCAACACCGATGGCAAAGAGCCGTACGCAACCAACATCCTGGGTCAGGAGCAGGTCGACTGGCTGATCAAGGAAGTCCGCCAATCCAAGGCGACGTGGAAGGTGATCGCGGCGGACCTGCCCCTGGGCATCATCGTGCCGGATGGGCCCGTAAACCAGGAGAGCCTCTCCAACCGGGACAACGGCGCTCCCCTGGGACGGGAACTGGAAATCGCCGGCGTGCTGAGTGCTTTCAAGCGGGACGGCGTCAAGAACACTGTATGGCTGACGGCGGACGTGCACTACTGCGCAGCCCATCACTACTCCCCCGAGCGGGCCTCGTTCACCGATTTCGATCCCTTCTGGGAGTTCGTGGCCGGTCCTATCAACGCGGGCTCGTTCGGTCCGAATGACATGGACGGCACGTTTGGACCGGAAGTAGTGTTCGCCAAAGCTGGCCGCTTCCCGGGCGAATCCCCGCGGGATGGCGAGAACCAATATTTCGGGCACGTGGACCTCGCCCCGGACGGCACCTTTACTGTGAGCCTCCGCAACGCCAACGGAGCTGTGCTGTTCTCGAAGACCCTCACCCCGGAGCGCTAACCCAACTGGACGTCACTATTGTGTGTTGCCGGTCACTTAAGCGCGCTTTCGGCGTATGCTCTCCTCAGCGCAAAGGCAAGATGCGTTGTTCGCTTTTGGTGGGGCCACTTTTGAAGGCAGGGGTTCAGTGGCAGGAGTGAAGCACGAGGTTCTTCCGGTGCGCTCATGGGCGCGGCACGGTATGACGCTTTTTCTTGTAGCAGTCGGAGCGTGCGCGGTCCTTTTGGCGGCAGGACTCGGCAGCGGTATCGGCACACCCACAGCTCAGCTTGCCGGCGACTTTGCGATCCTTACGGCCGCGCTGACTGCCCTGATGACCCACACCAGAGCGGCTTTGCAGGGCGGCGGCAATACAAAGGCCCGATGGTTCGTGGTTGCCGGGTTGGCTCTTTGGTCCTGTGGCCAAGCACTCTGGACCTTCAACGGCATAGTGCTGGACCACGCATACCCCTTCCCATCGGCTTCCGACATTGGATTCGTCGGCTATGCGCTGCCCGTCGCCGTCGGACTTGTCCTGCTTTCAAGGGGTAGCAGCATCCGCATGTCAGTTGTCCGCACTGTCCTGGACGTGGGAACGGTGGCCAGCGCGGTTCTCTTCATCGCGTGGGGCGCAGTCCTGGGGCCGTTGATCGCGGAGGGCAACGTTGACACCCTGGCCTTTCTGACAACGCTGGCCTACCCCTTCGCTGACGTGGTGATGGTCTCGCTGGTGATCGTCCTGACCATGCGCGCCGCCCGTGGCCGGCGCCTTCCGTGGCTGTGCCTGGGCCTGGGCTTCCTGGTGCTCGCGTTGACGGACCTGACCTACGTGCGGCTTACCGCCGAAGGCGTTACAGGTGTGACCGGATCCCCCTTGGCACTCGGCTGGGTAGCAGCTTTCCTGCTCGTCGGGTTCAGCCCTCTGGCTCCGGAGACCAGCAGCAGCAAGAAAGACGGACGAACGTATGCTGCGGCATTGGAACTCCTGCCGTACATTCCCGTTTTTGGCGCAGTTCTTTTCAACCGCAGCCGGGCCATCAACTTAGGAGACCCGATACTGCTGATCACAGGCCTCTCTGTCTTGGTCTTCGTCATCGTGCGGCAGGTGCTGATTGTCGTCGAGAATGTGACGCTTACGCGGGACCTTGAGTCCAAAGTGGCGGCCCGGACGGCCGAGCTTGAGGGCTTGGGTGCGATCGTAAACTCCTCCGGCGACGCCATCATTGGCAAGACACCTGGCGGCGAGATCCTCAGTTGGAACCCTGGGGCGGAGCGGATTTTTGGCTATACCGCAGCGGAGGCCATCGGCAGGAACAGCGATTTCTTTATCCCGGAGGAACTACAACAGGCTGAACACGACGCCCTCCAAGCGACCGCTGAAAGCGGGGCGGTTCAGAACTTTGAGAGCCTGCGCAAGCGCGGAGACGGCTCCACCATTCCCGTCTCCGTGACCCTCTCCCCCGTCCGGAATGAATCGGGCATCTGGGGCGTGGCCACGATTTCCCGTGACATCACCGAGCGTAAAGCGGCTGAAGCCGAACTCCTGGCCGCCCGGGAAGCCGCCTTGGAATCGAGCAGGCTCAAGTCCGAGTTCCTGGCCACCATGAGCCACGAGATCAGGACCCCTCTGAACGCCGTGATCGGTCTGACGTCGCTCATGCTCGACACACGCCTGAACGAGGTCCAACGGCAGTACGCGCAGGGAGTCAAGGGGGCCGGCGAGGTTCTCCTGACGCTGATCAATGACATCCTGGACTTCTCCAAGCTGGAAGCCGGGAAGGTGGACCTGGACATCACAGCATTCGACCCCCGGGTGCTCGTGGAAGAGGTAGCTGGACTGGTTGCCGAACAAGCCCAAAGCAAGAACCTTGAGCTGATCTCCTACTGTCACCCCAACGTGCCGGAACGGCTCATGGGCGACTCCGGGCGGATTCGGCAGATCCTGCTGAACCTGTCATCCAACGCGGTCAAGTTCACCCCATCCGGCGAGGTGGAGATCCAGGTTTCAGTGGTCACCCAGGATTCAAACAAAGCCTCCCTGCGGTTTGAAGTTCGTGACACCGGAATCGGCATCAGCACCGAAGACCACCACCGATTGTTCGACTCCTTCGCCCAGGCAGATGCCTCCACCACCCGCCGGTACGGCGGCACGGGCCTCGGCCTTGCCATCTCCCGGCGGCTGACCGAAGTCATGGGCGGCGAAATCGGACTCGACAGCGAAATGGGTGTGGGCAGCAAATTCTGGTTTGTCCTGGACCTACCTGTCGGCCCTCCAGCCACGGACACTGGAATCCTGCCTGCCTCGCTCGCGGGCCGCAAAGTCCTGGTGGTGGATGACAACGCCACCAACCGTTTGGTGCTGGAGACGCAGCTTACAAGCTGGGGAATGCAGCCGGTGGCAGTCGCAGATGCGCGCAGTGCCATTCACGAATACCGTTTGGCCGTTTCGGAGCGCCACCCCTATGACATCGCCGTGGTGGACATGTGCATGCCGGACGTCGATGGTCTGGAATTGGCCCGCCAAATCAAGGAAGAGAGCAACGGCTCAGGCGGCCCGGGGATCATTCTGCTCACCTCCACCATGCAAGTGGACAAGGCCGATCTCGCCTCCGCAGGAATCCGCGAGTACCTCACCAAGCCCGTGCGGAGCTCCGAGTTCTACAACCGGCTCCTGCGGCTCGTGGCAACGAAAACGATGGGTAAGCCAGCGCCCCTTGGAACCCAGCCCGAGCTGCCGTCCCGGGACCCGGAACTCCTGCTGGGCAAGCTTCTGGTGGCTGAAGACAATGAAGTCAACCAGCTGGTGGCGCGCGGGATGGCGAACCGGCTCGGCTACGAAGTGGACATCGTCGACGACGGCGCGCAAGCCGTTGCTGCAACACTCACCGGAAACTATGCTGCCGTTCTTATGGACTGCCACATGCCTGTCATGGATGGCTTTGAGGCGACAAAAACCATTCGATCCCGTGATTCCAAAACCGTGAGGATCCCCATCATTGCCATGACGGCCGGGGCCCTGAACGAGGACCGCGAGCGCTGTTTCGCGGCCGGCATGGACGACTACATCAGCAAGCCTGTGGATCTGGACAAGCTCCGTGACATCCTGGCCCGGTGGGTGCCGCAGGAGCAGCTCGCGGAAGCACCGCCGTCGAACGTTGCTGTGGACGCTGCCGGGTCCGACGCCGCTGACGTTGCCGCCGCTGACGCCACCGTCCTCGACGAGGACAGGCTGCAGATCCTGCGCGACCTTGGACCGGCCGACGGTTTGGGCCTGTTGCCTGACGCCGTCAGGGCCTTCCGCGAGGAAGCCCAGCGCGCCCAGGAGAAGCTGCGCTCGGCTTTGGAGAGCGGGGAGGCCAACGCAGTCGAGGCGGCCGCGCACAAACTCGCGGGCGCCGCAGCCAACATCGGCGCTATGGGTGCCGCGACCTTGGCCAAAGACTTGGAACGACTGGGCCGTGAGGCGGGCCCGGGTGTTGCATCGCATGGAACGTATGTACTCGATCAACTAAATTCGGAACTCGCACGGGTGGATGGGGCACTCGAGCGCACACTAATGGGAGCCCCATGAAAGTACTCATCGCTGACGACGACCAGATCTCCCGGATGATCACCAAGGCCGCCGTCGAGCAATCCGGCCATGACTGCATCGTGGCAGTGGATGGCGACTCGGCCTGGGACCTTTACCAGGCCCATGCTCCGGCGGCCGTAGTGACGGACCTGATGATGCCGGGCCTGAACGGCTTGGATCTTTGCCGCGCCATCCGCGAGCGCGAGCAGGACACCTACACGTACGTCATCCTGGTGACGTCCCACGGTTCGCGAAAGGACGTCCTGGCGGGCATGGAGGCCGGCGCGGACGATTACGTCACTAAACCGTTGGACCCCTTCAACCTGCACATCCGCCTGCTGGCCGCGCAACGCATCACCTCGCTGCACGCGGACCTCGCAAGGTACAGGACAGCGCTGACAAAACAGGCCCGCACGGACCCCCTGACCAAGCTGCACAACAGGCTCAAGCTGACGGAAGACCTCGGACAGTTGCACAGCAGAAGCGACCGCTACTCGCGCGATTACTGTCTGGCGATGGTGGATGTGGACAACTTCAAGAGCTACAACGACATCTATGGCCACCAGGCGGGAGACGCCGCACTGGTGGCTATCGCTTCGACCCTTGCCGGTGAGGTCCGTCAGTCCGACGGCGTTTACAGGTTTGGCGGCGAGGAGTTCCTGCTGGTTCTTCGCGAGCAGACAGCTGCCGGCGCCGAAGTGGTCATGGAACGGGTTCGGGCAGCTGTTCACGCGCTGCAGATCGAGCACTCCGGCGACCCCGATGGCATACTCACAATCAGCGCCGGAGTCTCGGCCTTCGCTGATGGGCATCGCGCGGGGACCGAGCAACTGCTCCGTGAAGCGGACCTCGCTCTGTACGCGGCAAAGGCATCGGGCCGGAACCGGGTGACGCTGGCCAGCACGCTTTCGCAGGGCGTGGACTGAGCGTCTGGGCGCTCTGAGCGAAATCACTGGTTCCGTGTCAGAGGCCGTCTATAGAGTTGCCATATGAGCCACACTTCCTCCGCGCCTGCCGCTGCCCCTGTCAACGGTTCAGCACCCCAGCCGCCTGTTGCCAAACATGTCCCCAGCCGCCGCGAACACCACGGCGATGTCTTCGTGGACAACTACGAGTGGCTCCGGGACAAGGAATCCGAAGAAGTAGTGGACCATCTCAAGGCAGAGAACGCCTACCAGGAGGCTGTGACCGCCCACCAGGAACCGCTCCGCGAAGCAATCTTCCAGGAGATCAAGGGCCGCACCCAGGAAACCGATCTGTCCGTACCCAGCCGCAAGGATGGCTGGTGGTATTACAGCCGTTCGGTGGAGGGCAAGGAATACAGCATCCACTGCCGCGTGGTGGCCCGGAACACGGGTGACCCCGTAGCCGACTGGACTCCGCCCTCCGTTGAGCCGGGCGTGGAGATCCCGGGTGAGCAGGTGCTCCTGGATGGAAATGTGGAAGCCGAGGGCCAGCCGTTCTTCAGCATCGGTGGCGCTGCCGTGACCATCGACGGCAACCTCTACGCATACGCGGTGGACAACTCCGGCGACGAACGCTTCACCCTGCGCATCAAGGACCTCCGGACGGGTGAGCTCCTGCCGGACGTCATCGAGAACATCTTCTATGGTGTGGCGTTCTCCCCGGACGGCACCCGCATCTTCTACACCGTGGTGGACGATTCCTGGCGCCCCTACCAGGTCAAGGCCCACGTATTGGGCACGCCGGTTGCCGAGGATGAGGTTCTTTACCAGGAGGACGACGTCGCCATGTGGCTGGGCTTCGATCTCGCCTCCGACCGCCGGCACCTTGTGCTCAGCATCGGCTGCTCGGAGTTCAGCGAGACCCGGCTGCTCCGCTTTGACGATTACGACGCCGGTCTTAGCACAGTCATTCCTCGCGGGGAACACATTCTCTACGAGGCCGAGCCCTTCCTCCTGGACGGCAAAGAGACTCTTCTCCTGACCCACAACAAGGACGCCATCAATTCGATGGTGAGCCTGGTTGACCCGTCCGAACTGACCAAGCCCCTGGCAGAGCAGCACTGGCGGACCGTCGTCGAGCATTCCGACGACGTCCGCGTCAACGGCGCTGGCGTCACGTCCACGCACCTGGTGCTGTCCATCAGGAAGGACACCATCGAGCGTGTTCAGGTGCTGCCGCTCACAGGCCTGGGCACGCCGAAGCAGTCCGCGCCCGTGGAGCCGGCCTTCGACGAAGAGCTCTACACGGCAGGCGTTTCCAGTTCCGACTACGAGGCGCCCGTTATTCGCATGGGCTACACCTCCTACTTCACACCATCCCGCGTCTACGACTTCGTTCTGCCCACTGCAGAGCTGCCCTCAGGCCAGCTGCTGCTGCGCAAGGAAAGCCCGGTCCTGGGCGGCTACTCCCGGCAGGATTACGTGGCCACCCGCGAGTGGGCAACCGCCGACGACGGCACGCGGATTCCGCTGTCAGTGCTGCACCACGCTTCGGTACAGCAGGACGGCAAGGCCGCTGGCTTGGTGTACGGCTACGGCTCGTACGAGATGAGCATGGACCCGGCCTTTGGCGTTGCTCGCTTGTCGCTGCTGGACCGCGGGATCGTCATGGTCATTGCCCACATTCGCGGCGGCGGCGAGCTGGGCCGCCACTGGTACGACGACGGGAAGAAGCTCGCCAAGAAGAACACGTTTACGGACTTCATCGCCGCCACCGACTGGCTGGCTGGTTCCGGCTGGGTGGACCCCTCCCGGATTGCTGCGATGGGTGGTTCCGCCGGCGGCCTGCTCATGGGTGCCATTGCCAACATGGCTCCGGAAAAGTACGCGGCCGTGGTGGCGCAGGTGCCGTTCGTGGATCCACTGACCAGCATCCTGGACCCCGAACTTCCCCTGTCGGCCTTGGAATGGGAAGAGTGGGGCAACCCCATCACCGATCCTGAGGTCTACGCCTACATGAAGTCCTACACTCCCTACGAGAACGTGCGGAGCGTGCCCTACCCCAAGATCGCCGCCGTGACGTCCTTCAACGACACCCGCGTACTGTACGTGGAACCGGCCAAGTGGGTGCAGGCACTGCGTTCGGCATCCACCGGCTCGGAACCGATCGTCATGAAGATCGAGATGGACGGCGGCCACGGCGGAGCGTCCGGCCGTTATGTGCAGTGGCGTGAGCGGGCTTGGGACTACGCATTCGTTGCCGACTCCCTGGGCGCCACGGAACTGCTTCCTGGAGCCGGGCTCAAGTAGAGGTTAGTGCCGGACGAGCATGCTGATCCACATCGCGGCGAGCCAGTCCGAGAACCGTTCGTCGCTCCAACCGCGCTGCTCCACGAACCGGGTCCAGAGTGTGCCGTCCATGGTCGCGAACAGCACATCGCGGCATTCCTCTTCCGTGACGCCAAGCTGCCCGGTGGCAGCCGCAGCGTGTGCGTAACGCGTCGCCACATCCAAGCGGCGGTCGGCCCATTCGGTGAGCATGGCGACGGCGTCGGGCTCGCTCGCTGCTGCTCCCGTGAGGGCCTCAAGGAGAGGGGCAATCCGCCGATTGCTCGCGGCCACGAATGCGGCGTGGCGCCGGATCCTGGACGGCAGGTCCGGTTCGGCCAGGATGGCCTGCATCTCCGCCCTGTCGTATAGGGTCACGTCGGCCTCGTCGCCACGGAAATCGACGTACCAAACGTGCCGGAGCAGCGCGGCTTTCGTGCGGAATGCCGCGTATACGGTTTCGACGGCGACACCCGCCCGCTCAGCCACCTGCTTGACGGTGGTCTGCCCGTATCCCTGCGAGATAAACAGCTCGTTCGCCGCCGTGATGATGCTTCGCCGCGTCTCCGCAGCCTGCTGTTGGCGGCGGGTGGAATCGTACGACCTCTTGATTTTTGCGCCCATTGGATGCAGTATAACAGTATTCAAAACAGTCTCACTGTAATGGAGTTGGTCATGTCCACTGAGACCGATGCTTTCCTCACCGAAATAGTTCCCCAACAGCAGGCCGCGGACAGTGCAATCCACGACGGCGACGCCGGTCCCCGCCTCGCGCTGTGGTCGCAGAACGATCCGCTGACGCTCTTCGGTGCGAGCCTCAGCGGCAGCGGCCGGGCAGAGCTTGAGCCCATGTTCCACAACGTCGCCTCGTGGTTTTCGCACTCGGATTCGTTCGATCTTGAAATCATCGCCGCCGGTGTAAGTGGAGACCTCGCCTACACCGTCGGCTACGAGCACAGCACCACCACCGTTGAGGGCACTCCCCGGAAATACAGCTTGCGGGTAACCCACGTCTACCGTCGTGAAGACGGCGCCTGGCGGATCGTGCATCGTCACGCGGATTTTCCGGCGGGAGAGGCCAGCGTTTCGTTGCCCCCTGGCCGGAGTGATCCGATGAGGGGCGAGCGACCAGCGATGGGTAAGGAGACCGAGGCCTTCCTCGCCGAGATCCTGCCGAAGCAGCGGGACATGACGGTGGCCCTGCACAAGGGCGACGTGACAGCACGCATCGCTTTGTGGTCGCACACTGACCCCACCACCCTGTTCGGTGCGCACATCTCCGGAGTGGGCTGGAACGATCTGGAGCCCAAGTTTCGCCAGGAAGCCCGACGATTCGAAGGCGCCACCGGGTTCGAGTTCGAGGTTGTCGCGGCCGGTGCCAGCGAAAGCCTCGCCTACATCGTTGGGTTGGAGCACAGCCTCGCCGTTGTTGATGGCGTCCCGGCCGACTACACGATGCGAACAACGCACGTCTACCGTCGGGAAGACGGCGACTGGCGGATCGTTCACCGGCACTCGGACCTTATCCCAGTTCAACGACCCCGGTGACTACAGCGCCACTCTTTGTTGTGGCGGGCTCGGAGCTCGTGGGCGCGGTGTTAGCGGGCGCGGAACCCAGCGTTAGCGCGCGCGGAGCAAGGCGAAGTATCCGGGAATGAGGTCCGGGTCTGAAGGGTTGCTCAGCGGCCGGGTCTCGATACTCGTGGCGCCTTCCTCCAAAAGGTTCCAGTCCGCCGTCGGGAACGCCTTGGCACGCTGGGCGGCGCCGAAGCGGCCCGGCATCGGCAAGCCCTTGATGGCCCACTCCAAGGGGGCTGGAATGGAGTTGCGGGTGGCGCCGAGGTGGCTGACGTAATCCACCGGGGTGCCGGGAAAGTTGGTTTCGGCCAGGAACACGCTGCCGCGGGATCCGACGACGGGCAGCAGGTTTGCGGCCAGGGCCGCCCTTCCTTTGGAGTCCAGTACGTGCAGTACGCCCCGGATGAACACGTTGGCATCGCCTGAACATCCGGCTGCCCCAAGGGCCGTCCCTACAGTCTGTGCAGCGTCAGGTGCCGTCATATCGCACACGGCGAATGACGCCGTCGTGATGTCCCCTGACTCTTGCCGTGCGCGGTCTATGGCGTTCGCGGAGTAATCGAGCCCCAGCGCGTGCGGGAAATGCTGGGCCAGCAGGCGTGTGAAGCTGCCGTTGCCACACCCCACGTCCACCACGGGCAGGGACCGATCCATGCGGCCGAATTTGGGCAGGTAACCCTCAAGTTCATGGGAGCTGCCGGAATCCCACAACACATCCCCGGCGGCACCGGTGGACCTGACGTTGCCCCAATAACGATCCCACGCTGTGAGCGGGTCCTTGGGCGCATTCGAGGAAAGCCTGATGAGGCGGGGAATCAGCAGGTATTTCCGGAGCGCTGAGAGCATGCTCCAAATATATGTGGCGCTATTGCTCTTTCAGCCAAAGCAGGGCTTCTGTTTCTGAAGTAAAGAACCTCGTGGGGCATGGGGGTTTCATGATGCCAATGAAGAAGTTGGCGATGACCCGGTCCACGGGGGACGAACCCCAGAGGGCGATACTTGAGGCCTGGCAGGGTTTGGCGAATACTGAACGGGCGCCCCGGGTGACGTCTGCCGTGGTGGCCATGTCCACGATCATCGGGTGGCGCGCTTCCCCGCAGATCTCATTGACCCGATCCATTGCCCGCTGGGCGTCCGCCTCCTGGATCCTGGAGCCGCGCGGCCACGTTAGACGCAGGATTCCTGTGTCTTCGAGTTCCAGCTGGAACGTCACCTCTTGGTGGTCTTGCGGTGTTGCTGGCTGGTTCACTGATCTCCTTGGCATTTCCTCGCGGACGGCAGGAGGGCGAAGCCTCCCCCGGGCTTTCACCCTCTAGGCTGTCTAATCGAGCCCCGAATGTAAAGGGTCCCTCCCCGACGCAATGCCTTCCACGACGACGCAAATGAGCATCAAATGCCCCTTGCAGGGCCGAAGCCCGCGGTGGCGCTGATAGTGTGTTGCCAAATCTGGAATTACGGTGAACGAACGTTGTAACGGAGGGGGCTCAGTGGGTAAGAACGGGGCCGATGTGCAGCACGTTTCCCGCTCCGCCTTCGTGGCGGATTCAGACGCTGATCGTTTGGCCTTAACAAAGGCTGCGCTCAACGCCGCAGGGTTCGAAGTTTTCGCCGCTTCAGACACCGCCTCCATTGCCGCGCGGCTGGAAGCCGGTAGTCCCGCTGTAGTGGTGTTGGAGAACTCTCTGGCACATGGTCTTCGCAGCCCCGGCGTTCCTGTGCTGCTGCTCCTCAATGCCGGCGAATCCGTGGACCTCGAAGAAGCCCAAGCGTGGGGCGTCGTGGACTATGTGATCAACCCGGTGCGTGCCGATGAACTTGTCTACCGCGTTGAAACCTTGATCGGCAGGTCCCGGGAGCGTGCACGGTCCCGCGGAGAAGTAGAAGCCCTCCGCGAAAGCCTCCGGAACGTCTCATCGGCTATCCGGCAAACCAACGATCCCCAACTGATTGCCGACCATGTGGTGCGAGGATTCGGCGAAGCCCTCGGCATGGACCACGTCTGGTTTGCGACCTTCCGGGATGAACGCGTTCCCTCGATCCGCGCCCAATGGAACCGCCCGGGCACGCCGATGCTCCCTGCCAGATTGGGCGACAGCGAGAACCTGATCGTCGAGGCAGCCAACAGGCTATGGGCCGAAGCTGACGTTCTTGCTGTGACAGACCACCGAACGCAGCCGGAATCCAGGATTACCCAGGCGCTGAAGGACTGGTCCTGCGAGTTAAATCCGGTCTCTTCCGTGTTACTACCTGTAGGCGAAGGTGGGGCAGCTTTGGGCATCATCCTTCTCACCACGGTGGAGGAACGGCACGACTGGACCCGGCCTGAGATCGCATTGATGCAGCACGTCGCCGGGAATGTGGCGCACGGACTTATCCAGGGCCACCTCATCAGCGCCCAGCAACGCGTACTGCACCAGCTCAGGCAGTTGGACAAGGCCAAGACTGACTTCCTGGCAACGGTGAACCATGAACTCCGGACGCCCCTGACCTCCATCACTGCCTACCTGGACATGATCAGGGACGGTTCGGGCGGCCCTGTTCCTGAAGGCATCAGCAAGATGCTGGACGTGATCGCCAGGAACTCCGACAGGCTCCGCCGGCTCATTGAGGACATGTTGACGGTGTCCATGCAGGACGGAAGCAACCTGGACCTCAAACCTGTGGATATTGCCAAGCTCCTCCAGGTGGTGGTGGCCACCCTGCGGCCTTTGGCAGAGTCCCGGCACGTCGCTGTGTCCTTCACCGAGGGAACCGAGGACGTGGAGGTCACCGCCGATGAAGCCAAGCTGGAACAGGTCTTCACCAACATCGTGGCCAATGCCATCAAGTTCACCCCGGCAGGTGGACGGGTGGGCATCACGAGTTCGATGTTCGCATCGGCAGACGGTGGCCGTGCAGCGTTGGTCAAAGTGGCGGACACCGGCCTGGGTATCCCCGAACACGATCTTCCCCACATCTTCACGCGGTTCTACCGGGCCTCAAATGCCACGGCAGCTGCTGTTCCCGGAAGCGGCCTTGGGCTGGCAATCGCCCAGGACATCATCAGCCGCCATATGGGTCGGATGGTCTTCGACTCAAAGCTGGGCTCAGGGACTACGGTATCCGTTGAATTGCCCGTTGGCGGTCCCTGACTACCAATTGACCATCCCCAAATTATCGGTTGACTGCCCCTTCCTCGGCACTTGACGCCCTCATGGCGCCCTGCACCCGTCCATGACAGGCTGGTCAACGGCTGGCCTGAACCTGACCCACAAAGTCACTAATCTGCGACACAATCCGCAACAAAACTGATGCCCCGAGCAATAGCCCGGAGCATCAGTTTGAGTCATCTGGCCTTGAGAGGCGCTCCCCCAATTTAGTTCGGCCACCAACCTATGGTGGTGGTATTCGTTTTGGTGGTTGTGCTGTTCGGCCACCAGCCGATTGCCGTACTGTTGCTATCCTGCGAAGGCTCGGCGTTAGCCGGAGCAGCCAGCCCCGTTACTGCCAGAACTGCTGCCATGAGCAGTGTTGCCGCAAATTTCTTCATCCGCTGTGCCCTTTCATACTGATGCGAATTACCGGTGTGACTTGAAAAAGGTCACGAGGCAAACTATACGAGCTTTTCTTCACTAAGGACATGGATAATGGGCACATGCAGAGTCCACAATTAACGCCCCATCTTGTAGCCGGACTCAATGCTCGCGCCAAATGGAAAGAACGTAACTTTGACGAGGCCTTTCGCTTAGCCGGGGAAGCCGCACATCTTGCCGCTGATGCCGGGGATGAAGTCTCCTGGTGGAACATGCGTTACTTGCAGGCCGAATGCCTACGGGACCAAGGCCGGATCGATGAATACCTGGCGTTGGCACTGGAACTGAACGAGCACGAGCTCACGGCGTCCTCACCTGAGCTAGGGGCCAAAGCCGGGACCATGGTTGCCGTTGCCCTGCAGGGACTGGGGCGGCTGGCGGAGGCCGCTGCCATGGCCGCTGATGCCGCCAAACTTGCTGCCCGGGACGCGGACCTGGTGTACGTGCAGATCCTGGCGCAGCGCGCACTCATTGCTTCCCTTGCCGAAAGCCGGCTCCTGGACGATGCCTGGCGTGAGTGCTTGGAGCTGGAATCCCTGCTGACCGAAGACATCGACGAAGACACCGCAGGCAAGGGCTATTGGGTGATCGGCAATGTGGCCTTCCTGGCAAACCGGGTTGAAGATGGAAGCCGCTATCATGATCTTGCTTCCGAACGGCTGTCTCCATCCAAGGACGTGGACTTGTGGGCCCGCTTCAATCGCGCCTCGGCGGAAATGCGGCTTCAGGCCCGGCTGAGTGATGCCGCTACTCTCCGCTGTATTGAGAGGGCCGAGCTCGCTACAGACATCGTGGGCGGTTCCGAGCGGGACCATTTGGAAATGTCCCTGGTCCGCGCCCACTGGAACTATCTCAACGGCGACATGCAGGAAGCCCTCACCATCCTTGAGCCCTTGTGTGCGCGGTCTTCGATCCTCGCCACCCAAACCTCCGCGGAGTCCCACTTCCTCTTGGCCAGGACTTTGCTCGCCCTGGACCGCCGGGAAGAAGCCGTGGCGACCTTCAGCGAAACCGCAAGTCTTTTCGATCAGGCAGCGCTGCCTGATCGAAGCTTGGCCGTTCGAGAATACCTCCGGGATATGGTTGATCAGCGAGGCGAACCGCACGGGGGGTGACCATGCCTGAGGCAAACTCGAATGATGCAACAGATCCGCGCTTGGGGTTGCTGCTTGATGGCATCGTCAGGCTTGCTGCGGGAGACCTGAACACCAGGATTGAAATCTCTGATGCCCGCGACGAAATCGACGCCGTCATCATGGGCACCAACCTCCTCGCCGAGGACCTTCAGATCATCTATGAAGAGCTGGAGCAGCGGGTCGCAGCCCGCACCCGGCAATTGCACGAGGCCCACCGCGAAATGCAGCACATGGCCATGACGGATCCCCTCACCGGCCTTCACAACCGCTCCGCCTTCTCCGCCGCATTAGGCCAAGCCCAGGAGCGTGGCCCCAACGGCAGCCAACGGGCAGCCATCCTCCTGATGGACATGAACGGCTTCAAAGGCGTCAATGACTCCCTGGGCCACACCATCGGAGACAAGGTGCTGGAAACGGTGGCCAACCGCATCAGCGCTGCCGTTCGCGAGGAGGACATGGTGGCCCGCATGGGCGGCGACGAATTCGCAATCCTGCTGCAGGACGTTACCCCGGCGAAGGCGGCTTCCATCGGGAACCGGATCCTCGCGGCGCTGGACGGGACCATGGAGATCGAAGGCCAACACGTACGGTGCGGCGCCAGCATGGGCCTCCGCATGGCGGATACCGGCAAGACCGCCGAGGAATTGATGATGGAAGCCGACATCGCCATGTACGAATCCAAGGCTGATGGTCGCGGCAAATTGAAGGTTTTTGACGCCGACATGCTACTTGCCCGGCAACTGCGCAACCAACTCGTCGGTGAGCTCAAAGAAGCGATCGCCGGTTCGCAGCTGGTGCTCTACTACCAGCCCATCATCCGCTTGGACACCCGCGGAATTGAAGGCGTCGAGGCCCTGGTCCGTTGGAACCACCCCACCCGCGGCATGATCATGCCGGATGAATTCATCCCCATCGCCGAGGAAACGGGGATGATTTCCGATCTGGGCGGGTGGGTGCTGCGCACCGCCGTCGAGCAGTTGCAGCGGTGGCGCAGCGACCCCCTCACGGGACGCCACGACTTCAACATGCGCATCAACGTGTCCGCCGCAGACCTCCAGCGACTGGAGTTCGTGGAGGACGTACGCGAAGCCCTGGCCTCGGCCGGGCTGGACCCCTCGCTGCTGGTTCTGGAGCTGACCGAAAGCGCAGTCATTCAAGGCAACGACCTTGACCGCTACACGCTGAACAGCCTCCGGCGGCTCGGCATCGAGATGGAGATCGACGATTTCGGCACCGGCTACTCCTCCATTGACTACCTCCGCCGCTTGCCCGTGCACGCCGTCAAGGTGGACCGAACACTCCTCTCCGCGCTCGGCAGCGACCCCGCGCAGCCCGCCCTCCTCGCGGCAGTCCTGCAACTCATTCGTGCGTGCGGCCTGGGTGCGGTGTGGGAGGGCATCGAAACCGCGGAGCAGGCAGACTTCCTGCTCAGTATTGGGTGCACCAGCGGCCAAGGCTACTACTTCAGCCGGCCGTTGCCGGAGGCACAACTCACCGAACAGCTGAAGCACCACAAGACCTGGCCGATCCGGGATTAAACGCACGACGGCGGTGGGTTGGCTTTATTCTGCGGCGCCCTTTCGGCTGGCTGACGGGCGCCGGCGGCGTCCGGCCCCCTCTTGGCGCGCCCGCCATTCGGAGTCGAGGATCGCATAAATGTTCTCGGTGGCCCACTGGCCTTTGTAGTGCCAGTTGTCCACGAGGGTGGCCTCCAACCGCATACCCAAGCGTTTGCAAATGCCGGCGGAGCCGGTATTGAGCGCATCGAGTTTCGCGTCTATGCGGTGGAAGTTCAACTGGCCGAACGCCAGCTTCATGACAGCCTCCGCCGCCTCCGTGGCGATTCCCTGACCCCTGCCCTCGGGGTGGAGGATCCAGCCAAGCTCAGCCTGGCCTGTTCCCTCCAGCCATTTCAGGACGATCTCGCCCATAAGTCCTGGGCGGTCCTGGCGTTCAATGGCGAGGCAGGCCCAGTCGCCTTCATGCTTGAACTGGGCATTCGCGTAGCGGCCCAGAACCTCCATGGATTGCGTCTTGGTCAGTTCGTTTCGCAGCAGGTACCGGGCAGTTTCCGGCAGCGACTGATACGCGTGGAACCGCTCGAGGTCCTCGGCCTCGAAGCGCCGCAGAATGAGTCGTTCGGTCATGATCGGAAGCTCAATTTCGGGCATGTCTTCGAGGCTACTAGGCGGGTCCAAATTCTCGCCGCGAGCTTGGCCAGTCTTGACAGTTGGCCCGATCTGGGATTACCTAATGAACATTCGGTAAATAAAGCTGGAGGCAATGACGCATGGTTGAAACAACCCTCTCCGGTGCAACGCACCACATCCTGACGAACGACTACGCGTCTGAATGGATGGGCATTGAGGTCCTCAAGATCGACGACGGCCATGCCACCATCCGCATGCACCTCCGCCAGGAAATGCTCAATGGATTCGGAATGGCCCATGGCGGAATGATCTTCGCCTTCGCGGACACGGCCTTCGCACTGGCCTGCAACCCGGCCAACCCCACGCCAAAGCAAGCCGCCAACATCACGGTGGCATCCGGCGTCGACATCAACTTCATCAAGCCGGCGTTCGAAGGCCAGGTGATTACCGCCGTCGCAAACCGTCGCGCGAGTACCGGCCGGAGCGGCCTCTACGACATCCAGATCTACGCGGCTTCACCCGGCGCCGCGGGCGCCACCCCCGATCCAGATCCCGGAGAACTCATTGCAGAGTTCCGGGGCCGCAGCCGCACCATCTCCAAGAAGTAGGAACTCCAGATGACCCAGAACACCGTCGCCGCGCCCGCGTCGCCCTCCTCCAAGGAAGCGGCCCCTATCCTGGACCGCGAAGAGACGATGTCCCGCGACGAGCTCGAAGCACTCCAGCTCAGCCGCCTGCAGCACACGGTGGCGTACGCCTACGATCGCGTGCCGCTGTACAAGCGCAAGTTCGATGAAGCCGGCGTGCACCCCACGGACCTCCGCGAGTTGAGCGATCTCGGCAAGTTCCCGTACACCACCAAGGAAGACCTCCGCCTGGAGTACCCCTTCGGCATGTTCGCGGTCCCGCAGCACGAGGTTGCCCGCATCCACGCGAGCTCCGGCACCACCGGCCGCCCCACCGTGGTGGGCTACACCAAGAACGACCTCGCCAACTGGGCAACCCTGGTGGCCCGTTCCCTGCGCGCCTCCGGCGTCCGCCCCGGAATGAAGGTCCACAACGCTTACGGCTACGGTCTCTTCACCGGCGGCCTCGGCGCCCACGCCGGCGCCGAAGCGCTGGGCTGCACGGTCATCCCGATGTCCGGCGGCCAGACCGAACGCCAGATCCAGCTCATCCAGGACTTCAAGCCGGACGCCATCCTGGCCACCCCCACATACCTGCTCACGATCGCCGATGCCATGGCGCATCAAGGCATCGACCCCACCTCCACGTCACTGAAGTACGCCGTGCTGGGCGCCGAGCCGTGGACCGAAGAGATGCGCCACGAACTCGAAACCACCATGAACATCAAGGCCTGCGACATCTACGGGCTCTCCGAAGTCATGGGCCCGGGCGTCGCTGGCGAGGCTGTTGAAACTCAAGACGGCTGCCACATCTGGGAAGACCATTTCCGGCCCGAAATCATCGATCCGTTCGATCATTCCACGGTCCTCGGGGACGGCGAACCCGGCGAACTGGTTTTCACGTCGCTGACCAAGGAAGCGCTGCCGATCATCCGCTACCGCACCAAGGACCTCACCCGCCTGCTCCCCGGTACCGCCCGCCCGGCACACCGCCGGATGGGCCGCATCACGGGCCGCAGCGACGACATGATCATCCTCCGCGGGGTGAACCTCTTCCCGTCCCAGATCGAAGAAATCGCCCTGCGGATCCCCGAGCTCAGCCCGCACTTCCAGCTCGAAATCACCCGCCCCGAGGGCAAACGCATGGATTCGCTGACCGTGAAAATTGAGCGGCGCGAAAACGTCCCCGCAGAGTCAAGCACGACGGCGGCCCGCACCTTGCGCGAGCAGATCAAGATTCACGTCGGGTCTTCTTGCGTGGTTGACGTTGTGGAGCCTGGTTCTCTTGAGCGTTCCAACGGGAAGCTCCGCCGGATCTACGACCTGCGGCCAAAGGGCTGACATGCGGCGTCGCTGAACGGCAACCCGTCTAGAGATCGTGAGAAAATGCCACCATGCCTACTGAGACAACCACCAAGCGCGGACGGCCCGGTTACGACCAGCAGTCGGTGCTCCGCATCGCCGTCGACGTCTTCAACCGCCACGGGTACGATGCAACGTCCATGGGCATCCTGGCCGAGAACCTCGGGATCTCCAAGTCAGCCATCTACCACCACGTGCCGTCCAAGGGCGATCTGCTGAAGCTCGCCCTGGACCACGCGCTCGGCGGTTTGGAGGCCATCCTCGACGAACCTGCCGCCACCTCCGGTCCGGCCGATGCTCGCCTGGAGTTCGTGCTTCGGCAGACTATCGCAGTGCTGGTGGACAGGTTGCCGTTCGTCACATTGCTGCTGCGCCTGCGGGGAAATACCGAGATCGAACGCGACGCCCTGGAACGCCGGCGCGCCTTCGACCACAAGGTTGCCGCCCTCATCGCCGCGGCCCGGCAAGACGGCTCCCTGCGACAGGACATCGATCCCCGCACGGTCACCCGGCTGCTGTTCGGCACCATCAACTCGATCGTGGAGTGGTACAAGCCAGGCGGCTCCCTCTCCCCCGAGAAACTCGCCGACGACGTCATCACCATGGCCTTCGACGGCCTCCACACCGCCGCCTGACCCTCTCTCACATCCGGACGCGTTTCCGCGGTTCCTCGTTACCTTTTTCGTAGCCCGTTTCCTGGTGCAGGATGTGGGTGTGCTGGCCTGCTGCCCCGGCATGATTGCGTTCCTCTGTCGATCCGATGATCTTGAGAGTGTTGTCACCGGGGTTGGTAGGTGCCGGGAGACCGCTGATAGGGGCAGGACAGTTCGGGAACGTCGTGCGTAACGTGGGTGCCGGGTCCTGACACCGCTGCCGGGCCAGCATGGGAGCTGACTACGACTGGAGGGACCGGATGATCGCGAACCACGATGGTGTCGAAGTGTTTATTGGTCTGGATGTTGGCAAGGGCGTCCATCATGCCGTTGCCGTGGACCGGGCCGGAAAGAAATTGCTGGACCGGGCGCTGCCCAACGATGAAGCCAAAATCCGGGAAATCATCGCCGAACTCGAGGACGCCGGACGAGTGTTGTTGGTCGTTGACCAGCCAGCAACCATCGGCGCGTTGCCGGTAGCGGTGGCCCAGGCCGCCGGTGTTCTTGTCGGGTATCTGCCGGGGCTGGCGATGCGCCGGATCGCGGACCTGCACCCCGGAGAGGCGAAAACCGATGCCCGGGATGCGTTCATCATCGCCGAGGCCGCCAGGACCATGCCGCATACATTGCGCTCGGTTCAGTTGGCCGATGAGCAGCTCGCTGAGCTGAGCATGCTTTGTGGTTTCGATGATGACCTGGCCAAGCAGGCCACGGCGACCTCGAACCGGATCCGCGGGCTGCTCACCCAGATCCACCCTGCTCTGGAAAGGGTGTTGGGACCCTACATGGATCATCCTGCGGTGCTGGACCTGCTGCGGACCTGGCCTACCCCCGAAGAGCTCCGTCACGCAGGCCGGCGCCGGATCGGGAACCGGCTGACCAAACTCGCGCCGCGGATGGGCGAACGCCTTGCCGATGAAATCATCGAGGCCCTGGGCCGGCAAACAGTCACTGTTGTCGGCACGAATGCCGCGACCATCGTGCTGCCCCAGCTCGCGGCCATGCTCTCCGGGCTTCACGAAAACCGCGCCATGGTCCTCACCCAGGTCGAAGCACTCGTGGAGGCCCACCCTCTTCACCCGGTCCTGATGTCTCTGCCGGCCGTGGGCATCAGGACCGCCGCACGAATCCTCACCGAAGTCGCCGGGAAAGACTTCCCCACCGCCGGGCACCTGGCCTCTTACGCCGGGCTGGCCCCAGTCACCTGGCGATCCGGGTCCTCCATCCGCGGCGACCACTCCTCCAGAAAAGGCAACAAAGTCCTCAAACGAACTCTTTTCCTCTCCGCGTTCGCTGCGCTCCACGACCCGCCGTCCCGGGCCTACTACGAACGCAAACGCGCCGAAGGAAAACGCCACAACCAGGCAATCATTGCCCTGGCACGACGCCGCTGTGACACCCTCTACGCAATGCTCCGCGACGGCGCCCTCTACCAACCCCCAACACCCGCCACCACTTGACGAAAAACATAGGGGCACTCTCACATCCGGGCCGGTTTTCCCGGTTCTTCTCTCACCCTTTGTCGCCGGGCCGAGGCGGCGAGGCGGAAAAACACTGTGATCGATTTTGCCGCAACCAGCACAACGACAGTCGTCACCATCGCGACCACGCCAATCGTCATCGCCTCCCAGCCAGCCGGTTTGCCCAGATGCAACCAGGTGATGGCGAGAGCGGCAACGCTCGCCAAAGGAAACGTGAACGACCAGAATCCCAGGGAGAACGGCAAGGCCCGGTAGCGTCGCAACAGGGTTAGCTGGATCAATACCATCAACACCGTTATGGCCGTCAGCCCCTCGAACATGTAGTCGGGTCGACCCCCGGAGATGGCAAGCCACGCGGCCGCCGCCACCGCGGGTGGAGCGATCATGATCGCCAGCGTCGGGGTCAGCGATTCCGGCATCGTAGGTCGAAGTGCGAGTCGCAGGAAGAAAAACACAGAGATCACCAGCCAGAAGAAGAGCCCGACGGCGAAACTTCCGACCGCGAGCCAGTCGAGTCCCGTCTGTCTTGCGGTGAGCGCACCAACGAAACCAGCTGCGCTGGTGGGTAGGAAGTAGCCGCCATGTACAGATTCGAGTGGTAGCTCGCCGCGCATCCAGAAGTTCAAAATCCATGCCGCGAACGCGGCGGCAACGCCAATGGAAACACCGGTCACAATGGTTCCGGCTAGAGGAATAGTGCGATAAAGCCCTGCCCCAAGCAACATTGCTGCAATCGGAAGCAAGGCAGCGAGCGGGCCCTGCGCGAAGTGCTTGAGCTGATTGGAGAGGGATTGGTCCGTGCGCCTGCCGCGATGGACGTGCACCGCGATGGTCCAAAGCCAGGCAATGGCGGCGACCAGCCAGAATGCTTGCGCAAGTTCGATCGGGGCTTGGAAGGACGAGGTCGCCGCCGACCAAACTTGTGCGAGGCCCGCTAAACCAAGCGGTATAGCGAGCGTATTCAGGGGGACTCGGGTTCGACGGGAAGTCGCTAAGGCAACGGTGTTCTCCAAGGGCGGGCGTATGGACAAGGGGATCCCATTTCTCACTGCGTAGTGGGCCGAATATGTGCTCAACAGCGGTTTTTGACCTAGAAGTACAATACCATGAGCGTTACGCTGTTCCCATGGGTAGACCGATGCAATTTGAGGCTGGCGAGGCGGTTAACAGGGCGATGGACTTGTTCTGGCGCCAAGGGTATGCCGGCACAACGCCGCAGGAGTTAGCCAGCGAGTTGGGAATCGGCAAGGGCAGCCTGTACAACACGTTTGAGAGCAAACATGCCTTGTTTCTGCGTGCCCTTCGGCGCTACAGCGAGGCCCGAGTCGAGTACTTAACGGGCATGTTCGTAGCTCCCGGACCAATCCGGCCGCGTCTGGAACAGGCACTCATGGCCCTGGCGGGGGTGGGCGAGCATCAACGTGGCTGCGTCATGGTCAATGCCGCAGCGGAGCTCGGCGCAGCTGACGCCGAGGTGAATCAGGTTGCGAACCAGATGTTCTCTCAGATCGAAGCCGTGTTCCGGCAAGCAATTGTGCAAGGACAAGAGTCTGGAGAATTCCGCGCCGATCAGGTCCCCGACACTGTCGCCAGCCAACTCGTTGCTTCCGTCATCGGACTTAGCGTCTTGGTCAAAACAGGCGGCCCCGCTGAGAGGTTCAGCAACATTATCGACGGACTCATCGGCGGACTGTGAAGGCTAACAGCTGGCCCGGCTACGGTAGCTGTTCCGGACCAGAAAAGGGCTCGATTCCAGCCGCTACAGCGACTTCACGGTAGGCAGCGGCGAGATCAGCAAGACTCGCATGCCTGTTCAAGCCGCTCGGGTTCGGGAGTACCCAGACCGGGGTACTCCCCAGCGAATCCGGCTGTAGTCCCCAGACCGCCCGCGGCCGGGCAAAAGCAGTCCGATAGGCGCTGATTCCCAAAATCGCTACCATTGCTGGGGCGATGTGTTCTACCCGCGCAGATAGCTCTTTGGCTCCGGCAAGAAGTTGCTCGGTGGTGAGTTCATCCGCGCGCGCCGAAGCCTCCGCAACTATTGACGTGATTCCAACGCCCCGCTCCAGCAGATGGTCGAGGTCCTCCGAGCGGAACCCTGCCGAGGCATCGATCCGACGATCGACGATGCCAGCCTGAAATAGCGCTGGATAGAAGCGATTGCTGCCACCACCGAAGTGCGCCTGCACTGCAGCGGCACGCAGACCAGGATTGATGCCGACGAACAGGAGCCGTGTCTGATCCGAGACCAAGTCCGGCAGGGTTCGGCCCCGAAACGCGTCTAGCGCAGACCTGCTAAATCCCATTCGTCTACCCTAGGACATGCATTCGTAAGATCCTTCCGGAGCCCTCGAGCGTAAACTTTTCAGCGTAGGAGGTGGCCAAATGCATCTAGCCCTTAACACAGCCACAACTGTCCTGCCTGTCGATGACCTGAGCCGCGCACGAGAGTTCTACGCGGAAAAGCTCGGTCTTCCGCATCGTGGCAGGACATGGGACGGAAATGATCTATTTGGCAACGACGGCGGCCCCTTGCTGCAGTTGTTGCCGGTCACGGACGGTAAGCACTCCGGTCATACCGCCCTGAGTTTTGAGGTCGAGGACATCGAGCGGACTGTTGCGGAGATGGAAGCTCAAGGCGTCAAGTTCCAGGACTACGACGAGCCTGATCTCAAGACCGATAACCACATTTGCACCACGGATGCCGAGAAGTGCGCTTGGTTCATGGATACAGAGAACAACGTTCTGTGCATCCACGAGACGCTCGGCCAACAGGCCGAATACCAGCTGTAACCGGCCCCTTAAGACGAAGCGCGCCCCCTGCATGGGGACGCGCTTCGTCGTTATGTGAGAGAAGAACCGCCGGAAAACGTCCGGATGTGAGAGAAGAACCGCCGGAAACCGTCCGGATGTGAGAGAAGGTTACTTTTCCACGAGGGTCAGGACGTCGTACGTGGCTACGATTTCGTCGTTCTGGTTGGTGAGCACCGCGTCCCAGGCAACCTCGCCGTATTCGTCAGTCTCACGCGGTGTGATCTTCTTGGCGGTCAACGTGACCCGGATGGAGTCGCCGGCTGCCACGGGCGTGATGAAGCGCAGGTTCTCCAAGCCGTAGTTGGCCAGCACGGGACCCGGCGCGGGCTCCACGAACAACCCGGCAGCCCAGCTCAGGAGCAGGTAGCCATGCGCGACGATGCCCGGGAAGAACGGGTTGGCCTCGGCCGCTTCCTGATTGGTGTGTGCATAGAACGTATCGCCCGTGGAGTTGGCGAAGGCTGTGATGTCCTCAAGGGTCACCTGGCGCAGATCGGAACGAACGGCGTCGCCGATCCTCAGCGTCGAGAGGTGCTTCCGGAAAGGGTGCTCGCCTTCGGTTTCCACCGTGAAGTTGCGGTCAGCGCCCGTGTGCCATTGACCGGTGACGGCGGTGAGCATGTTCGGCGAGCCCTGGATGGCGGTGCGCTGCATGTGGTGCAGGACCGAGCGGATACCGCCCAACTCCTCGCCGCCACCTGCGCGGCCAGGACCACCGTGGACCAGGTGCGGTACGGGTGAGCCGTGTCCGGTGGAGGACCGTGCGTCCTCGCGGTTGAGCATATGGACGCGGCCGTGGTGCGCTGCGATTCCGAGCACCAGTTCCTGCGCCACGGAAGGATCATTGGTGCACACGGACGCCACCAATGAACCCGAGCCGCGGGCTGCGAGGCGGATGGCGTCGGCGAGATCCGAGTATCCGATCACCGAGGAGACGGGGCCGAAAGCTTCAAGGGAGTGGACTTCTTCGGCTTCCGCGTCGGCCCAGTTGAGGAGTACAGGAGACATGAACGCCCCGTCTTCCACCACACCCACCGCGCCGCCAACCGAGGTGACCGACGGCGAATCGAGGGACCCGTACGCAAGCTCACCACCGGCGTCGAGCATTGACTGAACGGCCGCGCGGACGTCTGCGAGCTGCTCCAGCGAAGCCAGGGCGCCCATGGTGACGCCCTCGGCACGAGGATCACCAACCACCACACGCTCATTGATGCGCGCACCGATGGCGGCAGAGACGTCGGAAATCAGCTCCTTCGGGACGATCACGCGGCGGATGGCCGTGCACTTCTGGCCCGCTTTGACGGTCATTTCGGTGACTACGGCCCGGACAAACGCGTCGAATTCCGGAGTGCCGGGAACGGCGTCGGGACCCAGGATCGCGGCGTTCAGGGAATCCGTCTCACACGTGAACCGGACACCGCCCTGAACCACATTGTGGTGGGCCTTGAGCGAATTCGCGGTAGAGGCCGAGCCAGTGAAGGAGACGAGGTCGCGGTAATCCAGCTCGTCCAGTATGGTCCGGGCGGAGCCGGAAATCAGCTGAAGGGATCCCGCGGGCAGGATGCCGGACTCGACGATCGCCTTGACGGCGGCAGCTGCAACGTAGCCCGTGGGGGTGGCCGGCTTGACGATGGTGGGAACACCGGCCAGGAAGGCGGGCGCGAACTTCTCCAGCATGCCCCAGACCGGGAAATTGAAGGCGTTGATCTGCACCGCAACACCGGGGATGCGGGTGTAGATGTGCTCACCGGCGAACGAACCATCCTTTGACAGCACCTCCATCGGCCCATCCACCACAACCTGCGAGTTGGGCAGTTCACGGCGCCCCTTGGACCCAAACGTGAAGAGAACGCCGATGCCGCCGTCGATGTCGATCATGTTGTCGATCTTGGTTGCGCCGGACTGCGACGAGGACTCGTACAGCTCTTCACGCCGGCCGTTGAGGTACATGGCAAGCTCTTTGAGCTTGAGCGCACGCTGGTGGAAGGTCAGCTTTCCAAGTTCCGCTTGGCCGGTGGTGCGGCCGTGATTTACGACGGCGGCAAAGTCCAGTCCGTCGGTGCTGACGTTGGCCAGGACTTCTCCTGTGCTGGCATCACGGACCGGGACGGTCTTGGCGTCAGGAGCCGGCGTCCACCAGGCATCCTGGACGTAGCTGGGGACGGTTGCAACGGCTGTGGTTTCCGGGGCGACTGCGGTAGTGGTCATCGTCGACGGGTCCTTCCAAGGCACGTGAAATCGGCTCGGTCATTGGGTCTGCGGGAGCGCAAACATTACTGACCGGCCGTTCGGTAATATATACAGGGTACATGAATGCCCGGAGGAGTACAGCAGCAATTTTGTCCTTCTCTCACATACCGCCCGATTCCAGCCGATCCTCTCTCACATACCGCCTGATTCGGGCCATCCTTCTCTCACATCACCGCAGCTTGGCGCGGATCGCCGCCACTTCCGCGTCCGTGACACCATTCCGCACCAAGAATGACTCGACGTCCAGCGAACCCAAGAATGTCCGCACGCCCGTAAGCTTCTGCTCCAACCAAGCCTCAAACTCCTCGTCCGAAAGGTAGGGATCGTGCGCGTGGGGTGCGCCGTGGGTGCGGTGCCGCTCATTGATCCCCCGTGCCGCAAGTTCGTACCCGCGCAGGATTTCGTCATCACCAAGACCGGCCAAACGTTGCAACATGAGGGCGATCACCCCGCTGCGGTCCCTGCCCGCCGAGCAGTGAATCACCACCTTGCCAGGCGCGACCGCTATGGCTTTGAAGACGGCCGCAATCTTTCCCGCGAACAGCCTGACATACTCGCCGTACTGCGCCGGGTCCTTCAGGTACGGGCCGAAGAGCTCGCCGAAATCGCTATGGTCGGGGTCCTCCGTGGGGCAATGTACGACGTCGATCCGAGCCTTCACGTCGTCCGGCACCTCGGGATCGGTGTCGCGTTGCCGCCGCTCGCCCGAGGCGCGCAAATCGATGACGGTGCGGATGCCGTCGTCGTACATCTGGTGCCAACCGGCTTCGGTGACCCACTCGTGGCGACCCATCCTGTACACGTCCCCCGCGATCCGCCAGGCGTTCACGGCGCCATCCCAGTGGACACCCAACTGCGGTGCTATCCCGTCCATAGGAGCCAGCTAAGCACATTCGCCTGCAGTGATGTGAGAGAAGATGAGAGAGCAACGGAAGGGGGTATTGCGCGCGGCGAGTGACTCATGTCATACTCATTCTCGATGCGCATCGACGATACGTATCGACGCACGAAACACAGGCACCAACCCACAAGTAAACCGTTCAGCAGAGAGCGCAAGGAGGCCAGGACATGCCCACCAGCAAGGACGTTGCCCAGGCCGCCGGCGTTGCACAGAGCACGGTTTCCTACGTTCTTAGTGGCAAGCGACCCATCTCCGAGAAAACGCGGAAAAAGGTGGAGGACGCCATCCAGCAGTTGACCTACCAGCCAAATGCCGGAGCCCGCGCGCTTGCCAGCCGCAGGACCCGCGTGATCGGCCTCGTCATCCCTTTCATCCCCGAGTTGCACATGGCATCGATCATGGAGTTCGTCTCCGTGATCGCCAACACCGCCCGCCTCTATGACCACGACATCCTGCTGGTCACCGAGGATGAGGGCGCACCGGGGCTGCAGCGTGTGGTCGGCCAGCAGATCTGCGACGGCCTGATCCTGATGCAGGTGGAAGGCGACGACGAACGCCTCCCGGTGGTCCGCAGCCTCCACGTTCCCGTGGTGCTGATCGGCATCCCGCATGATCCTTCGGGTTTGGTTTGCATTGATGCCGACTTTGAAATGGCCGGCGAACAGTGCGTCCAGGACCTGGCAGCTGCTGGCCACACCGTAATCTCCGTCCTGGACTGGCAACCGGAGGTGGTTGACCGCCACGTGAACTACGTGGAACGCTTCATGTCCGGCACCAACAAGGCCGCGGAGACCCTAGGTGTCAAAGTGCTGCATCTGCCCGGGGGAACGGACCGCGAGGCAATCGCGGAATCCGTGGACAAAGCCTTGGCGGAGACCACTGGGGTACCTGCGTTTATCGCTCCGGACGGCACCGTTCAGGATGTTCTTCGACGAGTACTTAACAGCCGCGGCCTGACTCCTGGTACGGATGTCTCCGTCATCGGCAGCGCCTCCCCTACCCTGGCTGAGCTTCAGCCCATCCCGCTTTCCACCATTGACCTCCGCCCGGCCGAAGTATCCCGCCGTGCGGTGAAGATTATTTGCGATCTCCTCGAAACCGAAAACCAGGGACCAACCGAATCCCTGGAATTGGTACCCACGGTCATTACGCACCGTGCCAGCACGCTCCGTCCACCCCACGGCAGCTAAACCCTCTCAAAGCACCCTGCACTCCAGTTTCCGAATTCATCGATACGCATCGTCGATACGCATCGATAACTCACCTCCCAGAAAAAGGAACAGACAATGAAGTCAGCACAAAGGACACTCCGTCGTCCTCTTGCCCTCGCCGTCGCTGCATTGGTCGGCCTTCCCTTGGCCCTCTCAGCCTGCGGGACCTCCCCCGCAGCTTCGTCGTCGGAGGCCATCACTGAGATCTCGGTGATGGACTATTACAACAACGAGCCGGACAAGTCCTTCATCGGCGACGCCCTGACCAAGTGCGGCACCCAGGCAGGTGTCACCATCAAGCGGGAGACCGTACCGGGCAAGTCCCTGATCTCCAAGGTGCTGCAGCAGTCCTCGTCCAAGACGCTTCCGGACGTGCTCATGCTGGACAATCCGGATCTGCAGCAGATTGCCGCCACGGGCGCATTGGCTCCCTTGTCAGACTTCAAGATCAGCACAGACAACTTCGCCGAGGGTGTCCTGAGCGCAGGTACCTACAAGGACAAGGTCTACGGCCTGGCTCCCACCGTGAACACGATTGCCCTGTTCTACAACAAGGACATCCTGGACAAGGCTGGAGTAACCCCGCCCACCACCTGGGATGAGCTGAAGGCAGCCTCCGCCAAACTCACCGCCGGCGACCAGTACGGGCTCGCGTTCAACGCCAACCCCACGTATGAAGGCACCTGGCAGTTCCTCCCGGTCATGTGGTCAAACGGAGGCGACGAGAAGAAGATCGATACCAAGGAAACCGAACAGGCACTGCAGCTCTGGACCGACCTGGTCAAGAGCGGCTCCGTCTCTTCCTCCGCCCTGAACTGGACCCAGGCCGATGTAAAGGACCAGTTCATGGCCGGCAAAGCAGCCATGATGGTCAACGGCCCTTGGCAGATCCCGGCCCTGGATAAGCAACCCACTCTTCAGTACGGCGTGGTAAAGATCCCCGTCCGCGAAGCCGGCCAAACGTCCGTTGCCCCGCTGGGCGGCGAAGTATGGACGGTCCCCCAGACCGGCAACAAGGCACGACAGGCCAAGGCCGCGGAAGTGGTTGCCTGCCTGAACAGCGACGAGAACCAGATGGCCATGGCCAAGGTCCGCAACACCATTCCTTCCAAGACCACGTTGGCGGAAAAGTTCGCCACCGAAAACCCCAAGCTCGCTACGTTCACTGAGCTGATCAAGACTGCCCGTGCCCGCACCGGCGAGCTCGGTACAGAATGGCCGGCACAGGCAACCAAGATCTACACCGCTATCCAGACAGCCCTGACCGGTAACGCCTCCCCGGCCGCTGCCCTCAAGCAAGCGCAAGGCCAGTAAGCAGCGAGCCATGTCATTGACAACAGATTTGTCGCAAACAGCGGCTCCTTCCAGCGGAAAAGCCAACGCAACGGCCGCCGGAAAGGCCGCCCGCAAGCACGGCCGCCCGGCAGGCTCACCTACAGAAGCGCAGACACCACGACGGCGCACCCGCCAACGCCGCGAGCGCATCTTCCAGTGGCTCTTCCTGGTCCCTGCCGTGGTCTACATGGCGCTGTTCTTCGGCTACCCCGTGGTCAAGAACGTCGTCATGAGTTTCCAGGACTACACCACGGCCACGTTCTTCACCGGAGAAGCCCCATGGGTAGGGCTGGCCAACTACGTAACTGTATTGTCGTCGTCGTTGTTTTCCACCTCGCTGCTGAACACCGCACTGTTCACGGTGGGTTCCATCCTGGGTCAGTTCGTGATCGGGCTGGCTTTGGCGATCTTCTTCCAACGCAAGTTCCCGCTCAACGGAATCCTGCGGTCGCTGCTACTGCTGCCTTGGCTTCTGCCGCTGATCGTTTCGAGTGCCGTGTGGCGTTGGATCCTGGACAAGGACAGCGGAGCGCTCAACCGTTTCCTGGGCGATCTGGGCATCATCAACACAGGTGTTCCCTGGTTGACCAGCACCTCCTTGGCGCTGATCGCTGTGGTGGGGGTGAACATCTGGATTGGCATCCCGTTCAATCTGACCATCCTCTACGGCGGCCTGCAGGAGATCCCGGACGAGCTTTACGAGGCCGGGTCCCTGGATGGCGCCACGGGTTGGAAGGCGTTCCGGCATATCACGTGGCCGATGCTCCGTCCGGTGGTGAGCGTGGTGCTGGTGCTCGGCGTCGTCTACACCCTCAAGGTGCTGGACATCATCCTGGGCCTGACCAATGGTGGCCCGGCGAACTCGACCCAGACCATCGCCACCCAGTCCTACGATCTCTCTTTCCACGAATTCAAATTCGGTGAAGGTGCGGCCCTGGGCAACGTGTTGGTGATCATTTCCCTGGTGTTCGCGGTCCTGTACCTGCGGGCAAGCCGACGCGCTGTGGATGAGTGAGGAAACCATGACGACCGTACTGAAAGCACCCACACTCCGGCTCGGCAGAGCAAAAGCACCGGCGAGCAACCGCAAGAACTGGGGCTACACGGCGCTGGCTATCTTCTTCCTGGCCATCATGCTGTTCCCGGTTTACTGGATGATCAACGCCTCCCTGCAGCCAAACGGCACTACCTTGGAAACCTCGTGGCTGCCCTTGAAACCCGACTTCACCGGCTATGCCACAGCCATCAGTGAGCAAGCCGGAAACCTCGGCACGAGCCTGATCATCTCCTTGGGCAGCGTGGCATTGAGCCTGGCAATTGCAGCTCCGGCGGCCTACGCGCTGGCCTATTTCAAGGTTCGCGGCGCAGGCGTCGTCCTCTTCGCCATCCTCATCAGCCAGATGATCCCGGGCATCGTGGTGGCCAACGCACTGTACACGGCGTACAACGACCTCGGGCTGCTCAACTCCATTCCGGGCCTGATCCTCGCGGACTCGGCACACGGAATTCCGTTCGCCATCCTCATCATCCGGGCTTTCATGAACGGCATGCCAGCGTCCGTGATCGAGGCAGCGCGGGTGGACGGGGCGGGACACGTCCGGGCGTTCTGGTCGATCGTGATTCCCCTCAGCCGGAACTCGCTGATCACTGCAGGACTCTTTACGTTCCTGTTCGCCTGGAGCGACTTCCTGTTCGCCCTGACCCTGACCACCACAGAAGCGGTCCGCCCCGTCACCCTGGGCATCTTCCAGTACATCGGCGCCTACGTGAACGACTGGAGTTCAGTGATGGCGACGGCGGTACTCGCCTCCATCCCGGCCATCGTCCTGTTGGTCGCGGCCCAAAAATACATCGCCGCGGGCACCACCGGCGGCGCGGTCAAGTAGACCCCCACTCATCAGAAGGAAAGAATCATGCCTGAAACAAGCAAGCCCATCCGCGTCACCGTCTGGAGCGAAAACCGGCACGAGAAGCGGGACGAACTCGTGGCACGCCTGTACCCGGAAGGAATGCACGGCGCCGTCAAGGCGGGCATCGAGGAGAACCTGGGTTCCGCCGTCGAGGTCCGGACCGCGACCCTGGACGAACCCGAGCATGGCCTCACTGAGGAAGTCCTCGAGAACACCGACGTCCTCACCTGGTGGGGACACATGTCCCACGGCGACGTTGAGGACGAAATCGTGGAGCGCGTCCACCGCCACGTACTCGCTGGCATGGGCCTGATTGTGCTGCACTCCGGGCATTGGTCCAAGATCTTCACCAAGCTCATGGGCACCACCTGCACCCTGCGCTGGCGCTCCGAACACGACCGCGAACTGGTATGGACCGTGGACCCGACCCACCCCATCGCCAAGGGAGTGCCGCACCCCATCGTGATCCCTGAGCAGGAGATGTACGGCGAATTCTTCGATATCCCCACGCCAGAGGAACTCGTGTTCATCAGCTCGTTCAGCGGCGGCGAAGTCTTCCGTTCGGGCTGCACGTTCCGGCGCGGACACGGCAAGATCTTCTTCTTCAGCCCGGGCGACCAGGACTACCCCGTCTATCACCACAAGGACATCCGCCGCGTCATCGCCAACGCCGTGGAATGGGCCGTCACCGACCGTCCCGAGCGCGCCGTCCCAGAACTGCTCCGCTACGAAACCAACGACTTCTTCAACGGCAAGAGCTACCAAGGAGCAAACGCGTGAGCACGCCTTTCGCCACTATCCCCGACGACGGCACTCCCCTTCGCGTCGTAGTGGTAGGTGCCGGGGGCATGGGCCGGGCCTGGCTTCGCACCGTTGAGTCGTCACCATTGGTGGAGCTTGCAGGCATCGTGGATCTGGACCTTGCCACGGCCGCGGAGGCTGCAGCTTCGCTGGGCCGTCCGGACCTTCCGGTAGGTGCCGGCACAGCGGCGCTGGCGTCCGACGTCGGAGCCCAATCGGTCATTAACGTCACCGTTCCTGCCGCGCATCATCCGGTCACTACCGAGGCACTTGCTGCGGGCCTCCCGGTCCTTGGCGAGAAGCCCGTGGCCTCCACGGTGGCGCAAGGGCTTTCTTTGGCAGCGGCCGCTGAGCTTCACGGCCAGCTGTTCATGGTCAGTCAGTCCCGGCGCTACAACCGGCAGCTCTTTGAAGCCAAGCGGCTGTCCGGGTCCCTTGGTGCTGTTGGCATTGTCTCTGCTGAGTTCTTCAAAGCGCCGCACTTTGGCGGATTCCGCGATGCCATGGACCATCCCCTGCTGCTGGACATGGCGATCCATCAATTCGACATGGCCCGGTTCCTGCTCGACGCCGATCCCGTCTCAGTTTTCTGCGAAGAGTACAACCCCTCGTGGAGTTGGTACCGCGGTGATGCCGGGGCTACGGCCGTGTTCGACATGACCGGCGGCGAGCGCTTCGTGTTCAACGGAAGCTGGTGCAGCCCGGGCCAGGAAACCTCATGGAACGCCTCGTGGCGGATCAGCGGCGAGCACGGCACGGTCTTGTGGGACGGGGACAATGAACCTGTGTCCTCTGTTCCTGTTTCCGGCGATGCAGCCAGTTCTGAGGATCCTGGCCAGGAAATCGCTGGCTCCCTGCGGGACTTTGTATCTGCAGTCCGCACGGGAAGCACCCCGATGGGCCAGGTGCACCAAAACATCATGAGCCTGGCCATGGTGGAGGCGGCCATTCTCAGTGCGGCCAACGGCACCCGGGTTTCCGTGGACGCGCTGCTTGAGGACTCATACCAACAGGCACTCCTTGCCGAGCGGGATCCCGCCGTTTTGGAGGTCTTGAAGTCCTGGACCTCGGTTCGCAGTGCGCTTGCGGGGGAAGGCGTTCGGCTGTGACCCGGAAGCTGCGGGTAGGCATGGTGGGCTACTCCTTCATGGGTGCCGTCCACTCGCATGCCTGGCGAACGGCGCCACGCTTCTTCGATCTCCCACTTGCGCCGGAGCTGACAGCGCTGGCTGGCAGAAATGCTGCCGCTGCTCAGGCGGCTGCGGACAAGCTCGGCTGGGATTCCGTGGAGACGGATTGGCGTCGCCTGATCGAGCGCGACGACATTGACCTGATCGATATCTGTTCCCCGGGCAACACGCACGCCGAGATAGCGATTGCAGCCTTGGAAGCCGGCAAACACGTGCTGTGCGAGAAGCCCTTGGCCAATAATGTGGCTGAGGTCGAGAAGATGACCGCTGTGGCATCCTCGGCTGCTGAGCGGGGCGTTTACTCGATGTGCGGTTTCACGTATCGGCGAACACCCGCCCTGGCCCTTGCTAAGCGGATGGTGGACGACGGCCGGTTGGGCGAGCTGCGGCACGTCAGGGCCCAGTACCTCCAGGACTGGTTGTCCGACGCGGACGCTCCGCTAACGTGGCGTCTGGACAAGTCCAAGTCCGGCTCTGGTTCGCTGGGTGATATCGGTGCCCACAGTATCGACGCCGCCCAGTGGGTCACCGGGTCCAACATCACGGGGGTTTCGGCCCTCATGGAGACGTTCGTGAAGGAGCGGCCCATCGGCGGTGATTTCGTTGGGCTCGGTGGGCATGGTGGTGCAGATGGTCCGCGCGGTCCAGTAACTGTGGACGACGCGGCGATCTTCACGGCCCGTTTCGGCGGAAAGACATCCAACAGCGGAAAGACATCCGACGCCGGCCCGATCGGCGTGTTCGAGGCGACACGGTTTGCCCTGGGACGGAAGAACGCCATGCGGCTGGAACTCAATGGCACGCTCGGCTCGTTGGCTTTCGACTTCGAGGACATGAACTCGCTGTCCTTCTACGATGCCTCCGACGAGGACGCAGGTTTCCGGCGGATCATCGTGACGGAACCATCGCACCCCTACGTCGGGAACTGGTGGCCCACCGGACATGGCCTGGGCTACGAGCACGGATTCACGCATCAGGTGGTGGACCTCGTGAACGCCATCGGCGCTGGGGAGCAGCCCTCGCCGTCGTTCTCTGATGCATTGCAGGTACAGAAGGTGCTGACGGCAGTGGAGGCCAGCGCCGAGGCAGAGAGCCGCTGGCAGAAGGTGTGAGCTTGCGTCCGGCCTGCTTGAACGTTGCGAACCCGCTGTTTCGTTGTTGGGCAACAACGAAACAGCGGGTTCGTAACGTCCTAGTGGTCTAACGCTTGGCGAGCTGCGCGGGTTTGGTGGCGGATAGCAGGGCTGCGGCGTACGCCAGATGCCCCGCGGCGTTCGGATGGAAGTTAGCGTCGGGCAGCCGATCAAACGGGGGCACGGGCGCCAGGACCATCACAAGCCACGGATCTGCAGAATTCGCGGCGTGCCCGACGAACTTCTTAGTGACATCGATGAATTTGGCGTTGGTTTGGCTGTCAGCGACCGCCTTGGCAATGGTCGTGTTGAGGGCATCAATGGCCAGATTGACTTGGGCTTGGTTCGCCGGTGGAATCACTGGGAGGCCATTGGCGGGATCAAAAAGCCGCGGATAGCCCAAGACAGCGATGGTCGCCCCCGGAGCCGAGGCTCGGATGGTTTGATAGATGATCTCAAGTCCGGATTCGACCACGGGAAGATTGGCGATGATTCCGTTAACGGTGCCCTCACAAAGCTGTGTATCCGGCGTAGAGCAAGCCTGCAACGCGAGCAAACTGCCAGCATCGACCGCACCAGCCGTAATGCTCACCAACTCGGCATTGTGGAGTGCAGATTGCCCTGCAGTGCTGGTGATCTGTTCAAACACCGACGGCGTCACTCCGTCATAGAAGGGTCCGGCCGGGAACAACACGGCTCCGTGACACGCCAAGTTGTCCAGTAGGGTGACCCGCCCTGTCGCGGCGACATCGTCGACGTAACCTGGATGACTCTGCCAACAAGCTACCGGTGGACGGTACAAGCCCCCCGCACCAGTCCCCGCAGTGTACGAATCGCCGAGCGCCACATACGTGACAGGCGGCGGGGGTGCGGCGGTTGCCGGACTGGCCGTGAATCCTAGAGTGAGTGCCAGTGCGGCGAGTCCGCCTGCAAAAGCCAAGTGCCGGCGTCGCGCTCGATGAGTTGCCATGATGCTTCCCCTTCATGCTGCTCTTTGGGGCTCCGGTGGTCCGCGAAAAAGGATCACTTCGCGGCTCGCCCACCCGTCGGCCGCGTACGGGGCAATGTGTTGGCCAGATTACGCCCGGCAGGCAACGCGGTACAGACCCGTGGCAACCCTATTTTTGCGCTTTCACTTTCCGGCGGTAATTGATGTTAGCCACCAGCGGGATTGTGCCGGCAATGAGCAGTGTCACGCCGACCAACGGCAACAGCGCGACAGCCTTCTTGGATGACCCTTCCAAAGGAATTTCCAGCGTTTCGGGGATGTCATCAGGGTGGTAGGTGACATCGATGGAGTCGCCGATCCCGTACGCGCAGGGCTCGGCGCTGGTGCCCGGAGGAGTGCGGTAGGTGGCACCATCGATCACGACGTCGGCTATAGGCTCGCAGAGGCCTTTTGTACTGATCTTTTGGTCAACCACGATTCCGTGCCCTGCCACTGTGCCCTCGCGCGGCGGTGCGTTATGAAAGAGGAGCAGCCAGAGAATTCCAAGCGCGATCGCAATAATCGCCCCGCGAAGACTGAACCGTGGCTTGCGGGGTATTTCCTGGTTTGCCGGTAAGAGCGTCATCGTGCCGGACAGCTATGCGCCGTACTTGGCCAGCCTGAACTCCAGGCCGGTCCGCACCGCCGGCCATTCGTGCTCGAGGATGGAAAACACCACGGTGTCGCGGAGGGTGCCGTCCTTGCTGCGGGAGTGGTTCCGCAACACACCGTCCTGCTTCGCGCCGAGGCGGGCGATCGCGTCGCGGGACTGGTGGTTGAGCCAGTGCGTCCGGAACTCGACGGCAGGGCAGCCAAGGGTTTCAAAGGCATGCTGAAGAAGCAGCAGCTTGGAGTCGGGGTTGGTGCCTGTGCCGTGCGCGGACGCTGCGTTCCAGGTAGAGCCGATCTCGACGCGCGGTGTGGCGGCGTCGATGTTCATGTACGTCGTCATTCCGATGACCTTGCCCGTGCTGTTGAGCCTGGTTGCGAAGGGCAGCATGGAACCTTGTGTTTGCAGGCCCAGCCTCCGCTCGATCTCGGCAGCCATACCGTCCGGCGTGGGTACGGACGTGTACCAGAGCTTCCAGAGTTCGCCGTCCTTGGCCGCCTCCACAAGGTCGTCGTGGTGTTCCTGGCTCAACGGTTCCAGGGTCACGAATTTGCCGGTCAGGGTGGTGGGTTCAATCGAGGTCACCCGGTTAGCCTAACCGGTACGGGGCGATCAGTCGTTCCAGTCGAAGAAGCCCTTGCCCGTTTTGCGGCCAAGCTCCCCGCGGGCAACTTTGTCCCTCAGGATCTGCGGCGGAGCGAAGCGGTCACCCAGCGTGGAGTGCAGGTACTCCGCGATGCCCAGACGAACATCAAGACCCACGATGTCCGTGGTCTTGAGCGGCCCGGTGGGGTGCTTGTACCCAAGGACCATCGCGGCGTCGATGTCCTCCGCTGATGCCACACCCTCCTCAACCATGCGCATGGCTTCCAAGGCAATAGCCACGCCCAGCCTTGAGGACGCAAAGCCCGGCGCGTCATTAACGACGACGGCGGTCTTGCCGAGTGCCTCGGTCCAGTTCTTCGCCGCTTGGGCAAGTTCGGGCGAGGTCTCTTTGGCCAGCACCACCTCGATGAGAGTGGAGGCGGGCACCGGGTTAAGAAGTGCAGCCCAATGAAGTTGGCTGGCCTGCGGAGTTCATTCGCCAAGCCCGTCACGGACAACGACGACGTGTTCGAGGCAAGGAATGCATCTGCGGAAAGGTGGTCCTCCACCGCTTTCAACGCGGCAACCTTGAGATCGTAATCCTCGGGCACAGCTTCTACTACCAGGCCACAGTGGATGAAGGATTCGTAATCCGTCGACGTGCTGAATCTGGCCATGGCTTCTTCAGGGGTTTCGCCCAAGGTGCCACGGGCAGCGGACTTGGCCACAGCATCTGATACCCGGCCCTGCGCTCCGGCGGCTGCCTCATGATCCCTCTCCACCACGATCACGGTGGCCCCCTTGGTCAGGAACGCATGTGCGATTCCCGCACCCATCCGGCCACCGCCAAGGACTCCAACAACGTGGGGAATCGCGGGAACGCTTGTCATTTTTGGGTCCTGTCGTCGTTGGCAGAAGTGGAAGAGGTGGCGGCCTTTGCCGATTTCTTGTCCAGGAAAGCCTGCATCCTGTCGAATTTGGCCTGGGATTCGAAGAGAATCCCCTGGGCAAGAGTGTCGATCAACGGGTGTGCCTCCGCAGGAGCGTGGAAAACGGACTTGGTAATGCGGACCGCAAGGGGGTCCTGGCGGCCGATACTGTCAGCAAGATTGTGCGCGGCTTCCATGAGCTCAGGGGCCTCGTGAATCTCGGTGATCAGACTGATTCGCAGCGCTTCCTCGGCCCGCAACACGGCGCCGGCGAGGAGGATTTCCTTGGCTTTCGGTTCACCCACAAGTTCCTTGAGCCGCCAACTGGCGCCAGCTGCAGCAAGGATTCCCAGTCCTGTTTCGGGGTTGCCAATCCGGACACTGGGGGTCCCGATCCGGAAGTCTGCCGCATAGGCAAGCTCCGCACCGCCACCCAGGCAATAGCCGTCCAAAGCTGCGATGACGGGCATGGGCAGCTTGGCGATGCGCATGAAGATGGTTGAGTTGATCCCCCGCAGTGCGTCATCCCGCCGGCGTTCCCGGAGCTGTCCAATGTCCGCGCCCGAGGCGAAGACGCCGTCCGTGCCCGCGATGATCAGGACCTTGGGGTTGCGCTCCAGTTCGGCACAGACGAGGTGAAGCTCGTCCACCATGGTTTGGTCGATCGCATTGCGTACTTCGGGACGGTTGAGAAGAACAGTGAGCCTGTCGTCACGTTCCTCGAGGAGGAGGGTGCTGAAGTCTTCCTGGTTCAGTGCCATTTACACGCCTTCCAGCAGCATTGCCGTGCCCTGGCCCACGCCGATGCACATCGTGGCAAGGCCAAGCTTCCGTCCATTGTTGCTGGCAAGCTCCCGCTCCATGCGGCCCAGAAGGGTAATGGCCAGACGTGAGCCGCTGGAACCCAGCGGGTGCCCCAAACTGATGGCACCGCCGTCGTTATTGACGATTCCCGGGTCCAGCCCCAGGCGCCGCATGCTGGCAAGGGATTGGGTGGCAAAAGCTTCGTTGAGTTCCACTGCACCGAGCTGGTCCACGGTAAGGCCAGTGCGGGCAAGAACCTTCTGAGTTGCCGGGACAGGACCGATGCCCATGATTTCCGGCTCACAGCCCGCCGAAGCGCCATCGATGATGCGCGCGCGAGGCGTCAGGCCGAACTTCTTGATGGCTGCCTCGGAGGCGACGATGATCGCAGAGGCGCCGTCATTGAGGCTGGAGGAGTTGCCCGCGGTGACGACGGAGCCACCGGGGACTACTGGCCGAAGCCCTGCCAGGACATCCATGGTGGTGCCTTCGCGAGGACCTTCATCAGTGTCCACCACGGTCTCGGACTTGCGGGTCTTCACTGTGACCGGAACGATCTCGTCCTTGAACCGGCCGCCTGCAATGGCTGCCAACGCGAGCTCGTGCGAGCGGACAGCGAAAGCGTCCGCATCCGCGCGGGAGATGTTGTCCACGCGGCCCACTTCCTCGGCCGTTTCAGGCATGGAGTAGGTCATCTTGCCGTCACGGGAGAGCTCTCCCTTGGTGAAGAGCGGGTTGACGAAGCGCCAACCGATGGACGTATCGAAGATCTGGCCCGGCTTGGCGAAGGCACTGGTGGGCTTCTCCTGGACCCAAGGTGCCCGGCTCATGGATTCGACGCCACCGGCCACCACGATGTCCGCGGCGCCCGACTTGATCATCTGGCTCGCCATGATGATGGCGCTCAGGCCCGAGGCACAAAGCCTGTTAACCGTGATGCCCGGGATGTGGAGGGGAAGTCCCGCGAGGATGGTCGCCATGCGGGCTACGTTGCGGTTCTCCTCACCAGCGCCGTTGGCATTGCCGAGGATTACCTCATCAATGGAGTCAGGATCGACGCCGGCACGCGCCACGGCCTCACGGACCACCAGCGCGGCGAGGTCGTCAGGACGGACGGAGGACAATGCCCCGCCGTAACGACCAACCGGCGTCCGTGCGCCGCCAACAAGAAAAGCCTCGACCATGAGAACATCCTTCGCGAAGTGAAAGGGACCGGTTCGGGAATAATATACCGACCGTTCGTTCTATAAAGATTACACGGTCTGCCATTCGGGTCAACAGATGAAGCCATCTCCCCAGGCGGCCAGGGCAGTGCCTTAGACCACCCGGATGCCCAAATGACCGGCCAACAACGGGGCCATGAGACTCAGCTGGTAATCGTCAATAACGACTCCGGCAAGCCCGGCCAATCCGTTGATACCCCGGAACTCCGAACTCCGCAGGTCCACGTCCTTGAGCTTGGCGCCGGTGACGTCCAGGGTTCCAATAGTGCAGTTCTTCAACGACACCCGGGTGCCGGTGCAGCCGCCTAGATCGAGCTCGTTGATGATGCAGTCGGAAATCTGGACATCCATCAGCTTGGAACCGCGCAGGTTCACGTAGTCCAGCTTGCCGCCGTCGATCCGGACCGACCGCCACGTGCCCTCGTACAGCTCGGCTGATCCCCACCGCGGATTGCTGATCTCCACGTCCTGCCAGGAAGTCCGGGCCGCAGTGAAGACTGGCGCATAAGGCTCCGCAAGGATGCACTCGCGGAACGTGGCACCACGCAACTGGGCCTCGTTGAAGGAGACGCCCGTGAACTCACACTCAATGAAGTCAGCACCGCTCAGCTCCTCCCCATCCGCGGACACGCGGGTAAACCTGATGCCGTCATACCGTTCGCCACGCTGGAAGTCCGGGGCGTCGTCGTCGCGCAGTTCTTCCAACCGAACCGGTGAGATCTTGGGGGCCGCCACCTTTGCCGCCGCCATCAGAGGGATTCCGCCTTTGCAGCGATCTCGGCAAGGTCCTTGCTGAGGGCCTTTCGCGTGATGCTCATGCCTATCTTCCCGAACAAGGCCATGGCGACCTTGCTCACGAGCGTGGGTTTGAGGACCTCGGCGCCGAATGTCAGCGTAAGGTCAGTTCCGCCGTCGCGCCCTGCCAGGTTGAAGCGGGTGGTGTAGTCGGCGCCGCCCTGAAGTGCTTTGACCGTGGTACTGCGGGGCGGGTCCACCTCGTCCACCCACATCTCCACGGTTTCCTGCCTGCCCATCATGGTCCGTGTTTCCTTCCAGCGGGCACCTTCCCCATAAGGACCCTCACTGAGCATCTGGATTGCATTGATGCCCGAAAGGGTGCCGGCCGAGCCCGGAATGTCCGAGAGGACCGCCCAAACTTTCTCCGGGCTGGCGTTGATGTGCTGCGTCAGGGTTGTGGTGTGATCCATACATCGAGCCTAGTCCGGGGCACTGACACTCCCAACTGACGGGCGCTGTGGGGCCTGCTCTGCGGCCCACATGCGCCAAAAACACGACCAACGGGCCCCACAACACGAACGGCGGGCGCCCCGCAAAGGAGGCACCCGCCGTCGAGCGTTACGAGTGAAGCGTTAGCTGAACAGCTCGCTCTTCGGCTCGTTGTTCTTGACCTTCTGCCAGCCAAGCCACAGGACCAGGGCGAAGAACGGGATGGTCGCCAGGGTCCAGAGACCCAGGAGGAAGACCTCGCCGGTTGCCTTATCGGTCATGGTGTCGAAGCCGATCAGGACGGTGATGGCCAGCAACGCAATCAGGCCCAACCAGCTGGTCCACGGCGAACCGGGCATCGGCAGGGTGGAGACGTTGCCGCGTTTCTTCCGCAGGGCAATCTGGCTCGCGAAGATGGAACCCCAGGTGAAGATCACACCGATGGAGGCCGTGTTCAGCGCGAGATCGAAGGCGTGGGAGCCACCCAGCCAGATGTTGAGCAGGATGCCCACCAGGTAGACGCCGCCGATCGCCAGGATGGCCGCGTACGGCACGTGGCGGGAGGACATTTTGGTGAGCCACTGCGGGGCGTGGCCGTTGTTGGCCATAGTCCGGAAGATCCGGCCGATCGAGTACAGGCCCGAGTTGCAGGAGGACAGCGCGGCGGTGATGACGATCATGTTCATGACGTCGCCCATCCAGCCGAGACCCATCTGGCCGAACACAGTCACGAACGGCGAGGTACCCGCTTTGTACTGGTCGGACGGCAACAGCATCGCCAAGAGCATCACGGAACCGACGTAGAAGACAATAATGCGGATCACGACGGCGCGGATCGCCTTGGGAACTTCGCGTTCCGGGTTCTGCATCTCACCAGCGGTAATACCTACGAGTTCGATCGCGTTGTAGGCGAAGATCACCGCGTTGAGGACCAGGATCATGACCAGGCCGCCCTTGGGGAACATGCCACCGTCTTCGTGGAACAGGTTGCCCACCGAGGCGTGGCCGGTGCCCACCTGGGCGTTGGTGACAACCATGAAGGTGCCAACGGCCAGGAAAATCAGGATGGCGGCGACCTTGAGGCAGGAGGCCCAGAATTCGAACTCGCCGAACGCCTTGACGCTGAACAGGTTCACGGCCACCAGCAGCACCAGCGCCGCAATGGCGGACAGTTCAACGGGAACGTTGGGGAAGAAGAACTGGAAGTACAGGCCGATTGCGATGAGCTCGGCAATGCCTGTCATGGCCCAGTTGATGAAGTACATCCAACCTGAAAGGAAGGCGCCCTTCTTGCCGAACATTTCACCGGCGTAGCTCACGAACGAGCCCGACGTCTGGCGGTACATGATGAGTTCACCGAGCGCGCGCATCAGCAGGTAAGCGATGACGCCGGCGATTGCATAGGAGAAAATCAGGGCCGGGCCGGTGGAGGCCAAGCGGCCACCGGCGCCCATGAACAGGCCGACGCCGATCGCGCCACCCATGGCAATCATGGTGACGTGGCGCCGGCTCAGGGTCTTCTGGTATCCCTCAGCGCTGAGGGTTGAATCGACGGCGGTGGGTGTGGCCGTCGGGTTCTGGAGATCTGTGGGGGTACTTTGCGGCACAGCTGTTCCTTGTGGGTTGGGGTATTGCTGTAGGTGTTTACGCCCATGCCGGAACATGGGCACCTTTGCCACACAAAATTCGAGCTTTCCTTGCTGAAGGACCCCGAAGTGTGACAAAGAACGCAGAACGCCGAAGGTTCGCGCAACCCGTCTATCTTACGGGATTAACCGGAATGCCCGTGACGCAGGCAACAGCACCCGTCCCGAACACACCAACGCGGGGTCACTTAGGGCCCATGTTGGCCGCCCAAAGGGGCCATAAGTGACCCCGCGTTGCTTTAAGGAACGACGACGATGTTCATGGCCTCATCTGCGAAAACTTCGTACGTCCGCAGGGGCTTCGCTCCCGTGGTGGAACACCCGGTTTCCAGCTCAAACGAGTGCTGGTGGAGTGGACACATCACCACGCGCTGATCAATGGTTCCGTCCGCGAGGGGGCCTCCTTTGTGAGGGCACACCGCAGAGACAGCCCGCAAGGTCCCATCCCGTAGCCGGAAGACCGCAACCTGCTCGCCGTCGATTCCGAACGCCCTGCCCTCGCCGAACGGAATTTGGTCCACCGGCCCTACGATGTGTGGAATCTTCATCGGACCGGCACCTGCGGGAGCACCGTCAAGGGCAGCGAGGTCCGGAATTGGCCAGGGGTGAGTGGATCATCGCGCTCACTCCACGGATCCACGTAGTTGTCCACGGATTCCTGCATCGCCTCATCCAGCCGGGCAGCGATGCCCTCGGAGTCATCCAGGATGACGCTGCGAAGATGCTCAATCCCTACCCGGGGAACAAACGCGTATGTCCGTTCCAGCCAGTTCGCGTTTTCCCGGTAGTACTGCATGAATCGGCCAGCCAGCAGTGTGACTTCCTCGGGCGTATCCACCGTGACCAGTAGATCGCCTTTACGGATGTGGGCGCCGGCCGCTCCCCAATGTAGATCTCCCAGCGGCCGCCCTCCACCGCCACGACCCCAACGTCCTTCACCAAGGATTCTGCACAGTTTCTGGGACAACCGGAGACCGCGAGTTTCAGTTTCGCCGGCGACTCAATTCCCTGGAAGCGGGACTCAAGGGAAATGCCCAAACCAGTGGAATCACCCGTTCCAAAGCGGCAGTAGTCCTTCCCCACGCAGGTCTTCACAGTGCGGAAACTCTTGCCATAGGCGTAGCCGGACGGCATGTCCAGATCAGCCCAGACTGTGGGGAGGTCTTCCTTGGCAACGCCCAGGAGATCGATCCTCTGGCCACCGGTCAGCTTGATCATGGGAATGTTGTGCTTCTCCGCGACGTCGGCGATCCTCCGGAGCTGCTGCACCGATGTCACACCTCCCTTCATTTGGGGCACCACGGAGAACGTGCCATCGCGTTGGATGTTCGCGTGCACGCGATCGTTGATAAAGCGGGCGTCGCGCTCGTCAATGTACTTCTGTGCCAGCATCATCTTCATGAGCGAGGCCAGGCCCATCTTGGACTTGGCGTCCTCCGCGCTGTCAGGAGCCAAAGCCGCGAAAACCTGTGAAACCGAGCGCAGCCCAAGCTCCCGGATCCGGGACATCAACGCAGCCTTGTCCAAGGGAATGCCAGGGACGTAATAGCTGGCTGCGGGGTCTTCTTCTACGGCCCCGTCAGCCGCCCACTCCACCACCTGCGTGACCAGCAACTTGCACGAACCACACCCCTTGCCGGCCCGGGTGGCGTCCATGGCGGCTGGCACCGAGCGGCACCCACCACGTACGGCCGAAACAAGTGCCCCTTTGGAGACTCCGTTGCAGTTGCAGACTTGCGCGTCATCTGCCAGCTCCGCAATGCCCTCCTCGTCAGCAGGCGAGCCGAGATCGAACATCAGCGAGAGCCGCTCCTCCGGCAAGGGCAGTCCCTGGTCAAAAGCCTGGGTCAAGTAGGCAACCTTGCGGCTGTCACCAAGGAGGGTAGCGCCCACCATCTTGTTGTCCCGGATCACGATCGACTTGAACACGCCCCGGCTCGGTTCCGAGAAAACAATGTGCTCATCCGTGTCCCGTTCCGGGCCCGGCAGGCCCATGGAAGCGACGTCGACGCCGGCCACCTTCAGTTTGGTGGCGGTCCGGGATCCAAGATAGACCGATGAACGATCCACGCCGGTGATCTGGTCTGCCAGAACGGCGGCCTGCTCCCACAAGGGAGCCACCAGCCCATAAACCTCGCCCCGGTGCTGAACGCACTCCCCCACGGCGTAAATGTCCTCTTCGTCCATGACCCGCAGGTGGTCGTCCACCACGATGGCCCGTTCCACAGCCAGTCCACTCACCACGGCGACATCTACGTTGGGCCGGATGCCTGCCGTCACAACCACCATGTCGCAGCCCAGCTCAGTGTCATCGCGAAGTCGCACTCCAGTGATCCGGTCCTTGCCCAGCACGGCGGTGGTCCGGCTTCCTGTATGGACCTCGATGCCCAGCGCCTGGACGCTTCGCCGCAGTATTGCGCCGCCGTCGGGCCCTAATTGCGCATTCATGAGGTGGCCGCCTGAGTGGACCACCGCCACGTCAAGGCCGTAGGCCTGCAACCCGCGGGCCGCCTCCAACCCGAGCAATCCACCGCCAATCACCACAGCCCGCCGGTGATGCTCGTGCTGGGCGAACTGGACCATTTTGCGGGTGTCATCCATGGTCCGGAACGTGAAGACCCCGTGACGCACGGATCCGCTGGGGGTGTACAGGCCATCCATCGGCGGAAGGAATGAGTGGCTTCCGGTGGCGATGATCAGGGCGTCGTAAGGAACCACCCTGCCATCTGCCGCGAAGACGTGTTTGCTGTACTTGTCTATGCGCTCCACCCGAACCCCGGCGTGCAGGGTGATGTTGTTTTCCCGGTACCACGGCAGGGCATTGAGGAAGATGTCCGCATCGCTTTCTTCGCCGGACAGCACGTGGCTGAGCATGATGCGGTTGTAGTTTCCGTACGGCTCATCGCCGAAGATGGTGATGTCGAAAGCGTCTCCGCCGGCGCGGGCCAGGATCTCCTCAACAGTGCGGGCACCGGCCATGCCGTTGCCGATGACCACCAGCCGCCTGGCCATCAGTGCTCCACCATGCCCAGGTCCACCACCACGGAACCGCGGACGCCAGCTGGGGCGGCGATGAACAACTCGATCATCGAGCCGCCCTCGATATCTTCCACGACCCTCAACGGGACGTGCACGTCGCCTTTGGCCCCGATGGGGAAATACCGCATCGGGACGCCGTCGCGCATGAGGACAACTGCGATGAGTTCGGAGCTGGAGTTGCCGCCGCGGAAGTAGAGCGTCTGGTTCACGACGCCGTCCGGGACAAAGTGCGCGAGCTCGCTATGGAGGGGAACCGGCTTTTCCATACCGATGCCGTCAAACGGGAAAATGCCTTGGAGGAAGAGGTTCTTGGAAATCACGGAAAGATCCTTTCGGCCGGCTTCCTTCCATGGTGCTCCACCGTTGTTTCAGGACGCTTGATGCCGTGTTTCCATATGCAGGACACAGCGTAACGATCCCTTTGCGAACAACTCACCCCGGAGGCAACGGCCTAGAGCAACTCGCCATCCTGCATTCCGTACCGGACCCAGCTACCCACCGAACCGGCGCCGGCACACCGATCGAACCACTCCCCCAGGGCACGGTCGTGGCTCACGATGACCAGTGTCCCTGCGAAGTCTGCGAGGGCAGCCTCCAACTGTTCCACGAGCACCGGCGCAAGGTGGTTGGTGGGTTCGTCCACGATCATGGTCTCGTAACTGCCAAGGAGCAGCCTGGCCAGGGCGAGGCGGCGTTGCTGTCCGGCCGAGAGGCTGCCCACGGGAACGTGAAATTCAGCAGGCCGAAACAAGCCCAGGCGCAGCAGTGCCTCGGCGTGTTCGTCGATGTTTCCGCCCAGTCCCGCAACAAACGCCGGAAGCAGCCGGAGGCCTGGACGGGGCGGTACGTCGAGTTCCTGCTGCAGATACCCCACCGTGCCCTGGACAGCCAAGGTCCCGATGGCGGGCTCAAGCGTCCCGGCGAGCACCGAGACCAGGGTTGATTTTCCTGCTCCGTTGGGACCGGTGATGAGGACCTTTTCCCCGGTTTCGACGCGCAGGTCAGTTGGCTTCAGGCGCCCCGGAACGCTGATGCCTCGTGCTTGTATGGCCGGTCCAGTGGTCTCCTCCACCTGAAGGTCAAGCTGTGCGGCGAGCTTGAGCGGCACGGGTGGCCGGTCAACAGGGTTCTCTTCGAGGCGGCGGAGGCGTTCCTGGGCATTGCGCACTTTGCTGGTGGCTGCGCGCTGCCACGTGCCCTTTTTGAAGCCGGTTGCAAATTTGTCGTTGTCGCGCACCCGGCCGTAGCCCATGCTTCCCGAAACCGTGGCGGCTTGGAACCGCTCGGCGGCCATGGCGTCCAGCCATTCCTCGTATTGCTGCACCCAACGGGCTCGCTGGGCGGCTTTCTCGCGCAAGTAACCTTCGTAGCCGTTGCCGTACCGATTGACGGACCGGCGTTCGGCGTCGACTTCGATGACTGTGCTGGCTACCTTCCGCAGCAGGACGCGGTCGTGCGAAACCACCACAACGGTCCCTCGATGCGCAGCCAACCTCGATTCCAGCCAGGCTGTGCCGTTGGTATCCAGGTGGTTGGTGGGCTCGTCAAGGAGCAGGGCCTCGGCAGGATCGGCCAGTAGACACGCGAGGGCCACGCGCTCCTGCTCGCCGCCGGACAAAGATCCAAGCGTTCGACGCCGGTCCAGGCCTCCCAGCCCCAGCCGGTCAAGCGCTGCTTCCACCCGGGATTCGGCGGCATACCCCTCACGGAGTTGGTACTGGGTCTGCAGGCTTCCGTAGAGTTCCAGGGTTTCGGGGTCGGCATCCGCCAGGTCCTGCTCCAGTTCGGTGATGCTGGCCTCGAGCGCCCGCAACGCAGTTAGCGACGCATCGATGGCGTCCCCCACAGTCAGCGAGGCCGGAAGTCCGTGTGTCTGGGCGAGATAACCCACGCGGTAGCCCGCATTGCCTACCAAACCCGCCGTGCCGTCGTCGGGCGTTTCTACGCCGGCCAGCAGGCGGAGAAGGGTGGATTTTCCCGCCCCGTTTTCTCCGACAATGGCTACGTGTTCGCCGTGATCGATGGTGAGGTCAACGCCGTGGAAAAGTTCGCGGTCCCCATAGCCGTGGGAAACGCCGGAAAGGTGAAGGTGGTCAGTCAAGAGGTGTCCTCGCAAAGTCCGCAGTGAATGGCAGGAAACCGCCTGGGGTACTGCCGGAGTGGTCTACTGGGGAAGCAGCCGGATGGAAGGGCTGCGCTCAAGACTTCATCGCTCCAGACTGCCCGGCGAATCCGGGCACGTCAAGTTTCAGGCTGGGCCGAGTTTCAGGCCGCCGCGACCGCCCGCTTCCGCCGGGCCTTTGCCAGGCGCGTACCAATCAGTCCCTGCCGCGGGCTGAACAGATAGACGACGGCGAACACAGCACCCTGGGTGACCACCACCATGGCACCGGATGCCGTGTCCAGGTAATAGCTGAGGTAGATGCCGGTCATGGAGCACACCACCGAGATGACCGGGGCGATCACCAACATCCGGGAGAACCGGTCCGTCAGCAGGTAAGCGGTGGCACCGGGAATGATCAGCATGGCCACCACCAGCACCACGCCCACGGTCTGCAAAGCCACCACGGATGTCAGCGCCAGCAGGCCCAGCAGCAAGGCTCCAAGCCGCCGGGGCGACAGGCCAATGGCGTGGGCATGCGTGGGGTCGAACGCGTAGAGCGTGAGGTCCCGTCGCTTGAGGATCAGGATCGCGAAGGCAACCACGCCAAGGACCACAACCTGGATGAGGTCAGGGACGCTGACGCCCAGCAGGTTGCCGAAGATGATGTGGTTCAGGTCGGTCTGGCTCGGCGTCACGGAGATCAGCACCAAGCCGAGCGCGAAGAGCGAAGTGAACACGATGCCGATGGCCGCATCCTCCTTCACCCGGCTGGTGTTCCGCACAACTCCGATCAACGTCACCGCGATCAGCGCGAACACCAACGCACCAAGCGCGAACGGCGCACCAACAATGTAGGCGAGCACGACGCCGGGAAGCACCGCGTGCGATACGGCGTCGCCCATGAGGGACCACCCGATCAGAACGAGCCAGCAGCTAAGGACAGCACAAACGACGGCGGCAATTGCCGTGGTGGCGAGGGCGCGCACCATGAAGTCGTAGCTCAATGGTTCAAGCAGGAATTCCACGGCTTAGCCCCTGTTCATGACGTCGAGGCCGAATGCCATGGCCAGATTTTCAGGTTGCAGCACCACGTCCGGGCTGCCGTGCATCAGCACCTTACGCATGAGGAGCACGGCTTCGTCGCAGAGCTGCGGGAGCGCGTGGAGGTCGTGGGTGGAGATAAGGATGGTGGCGCCGTCAGCGGCAAGTTCGCGCAACAGACGGGTAATAGTAGCTTCGGACCGCTTGTCCACTCCGGCGAAGGGTTCATCCAACAGCATCATGGTGGCCCCTTGGGCGATGCCCCGGGCTACAAAGGCACGTTTCTTCTGGCCGCCGGACAACTGGCCGATTTGGCGGTCGGCGAACTCGCCAAGCTCCACGCGTTCCAGGGCCTGTTCGACGGCGTCCCGGTCTACTTTCCGGGGCCGGCGGGTGAAACCGAGGTGCCCATAGCGGCCCATCATTACTACGTCCCGGACGGACAAGGGGAAGGCCCAGTCCACATCCTCGCTTTGCGGGACGTAACCGATGCCGGCTTCCTTGCGGGTCTTCATAGGCGGATGACCGTTGATGAGGACCTTGCCGGAATCGGGCTTCACCATCCCCATGATGGTCTTGAACAGGGTGGACTTGCCCGAGCCGTTCATGCCGACCAAACCGCAGATTCTGGAGTGGTCCAGGGTGAGGGATGCGGAGTCCAACGCCAGCACTTCGCCATAGTGGACCGTGACATTCTCGACGACGATCGCGGGGCTGGTCATGACGCTCCTCCTGTCAGTGCTGTGGTGATGGTCTTGGCATCGTGGCGGATAAGGTCCAAATACGTGGGAACAGGACCGTCTGCTTCTGATAGCGAGTCCACGTAGAGGACGCCGCCAAATTTAGCCCCGGTAGCACCGACGACTTGCCGCATGGGAGCGTCGGAGACCGTGGATTCGCAGAACACGGCCGGCACTTGGTTGTCCTTGACGAATTCGATGGCCCGCGCGATCTGCTGGGGCGTGGCCTGCTGCTCAGCGTTCACGGCCCAGATGTAGACCTCTTTGAGTCCGGCATCCCTGGCAAGGTAGGAGAACGCGCCTTCGCAGGTCACCAGCGCCCGGTGTGCTTCCGGCAGAACGGAGAGCTTGGAGACCATCTCATCCTGGACGGTCTGCAGTTTGGCGTTGTAGGCCTTGGCATTGGCTTCAAACTCGGTGGCGTGAGCCGGGTCCAGCTTGGCGAAAGCCTTTGCCATGTTGTTGGCGTAGATCTGGACGTTGCTGGGGGACATCCATGCGTGCGGGTTCGGTTTGCCCTGGTAGGAGTCTTCTGCGATGGGCATGACCTTCACGCCGTCGCTCACCACGGCGTGGGGTACATCGAGCCCTTCCACGAATTGGGAGAACCATGCTTCAAGGTTCAGACCGTTATCCAGGATGAGGTCGGCCTGGGCAGCCTTGCGAATGTCCCCGGGAGTGGGCTCATAGCCGTGGATTTCGGCCCCGGCTTTGGTGATGGATTCCACGCGGAGCTTGTCACCTGCGACGTTTTTGGCGACATCGGCCAACACGGTAAACGTGGTCAGGACAACGGGCTTGTCATCACCTCCGGCAGAGGAATTCCCTCCGCAGGCGGACACCCCCAGTACCAGAACGGATGCGGTCAGTAAGGCAGCGAATCGGCGGACAACTTTGGCGCGCCGAAACGGAAAGTTAGGCATACCGAAAATTGTAGCGAAGCGGGGGCCACCCAGCAAAGATAGTCTGGTCATATGGGCACCATTTCGACGCGGGCGAGGCTTTACCGGTTCAATGCCCTGGACGCCGTGGCCGTCGCCGCCTACCTGGGGTTCACGATCTACTTCACGTTTGCGGGCGAATCCGTCGAGCGAATGATGCTCCAGCTTTTTTCTGACCCTGCCACAGCCTCCTATGCCGTTAACGCGGTCTTTTATGCCGCCGTCGGGGTTTTTGCCTTGGCGTCCGCCTGGCGCATAGTTGGCCGCGACGTCAAGATCCTGGGCACCCGCCCCTGGTTCACTCTTGGTATGGTCCCCCTTGCCGTGGTGGTCATGCTGATCGTCACGGCCCTCCTGGTTGCGGCGCTTGGTACGGCCCAGACTTCCGAAAACCAGTTGGGCATCCAGGGTCTCCTTCAGCGTGTGCCGGCTTGGCTCATGGTGCCGCTGCTGGTGGTCCTGGGGCCGTTCGTAGAGGAGTACTTGTTCCGGCACCTGCTCATCGGCAAGTTGTCGCAGTACGTGAACATCTGGATCTGCTGTGCCATTTCGGTGGGAGTTTTCGCGTCGATCCATGTTGTGGGCAGGGAAGGGCTGGCGTTGTCTGCCCTTGCGCCTTATCTCGGCATGGCCCTTGTGCTGGTGGCGGTCTATGTGTGGACGGGAAAGAACCTGATGTTCTCCTACTTCGTCCATGCGGCCAAGAACCTCCTGGCCGTGGTTCTCATTTATGCGATCCCGCCGGACTTCCTCCCCCACTAGGGCCGCGAGTTCTGCATCCGCCAAGGCCATTACTAGACTCGGACTGTGAACAACCAACTCCCTGCCAAGGTTTCCGACATCTTTGACCCCTCGCGCTGGCGTACCGTTTCCGGCTTCGACGACTTCAAGGACATGACGTACCACCGGCAAGTTGAGCGTTCCACGGACGGCACGGTCAAGGACCTCCCCACTGTCCGCATCGCCTTCAACCGCCCCGAGGTGCGCAACGCGTTCCGTCCGGGCACCGTGGACGAACTGTACCGGGCCATGGATCACGCCCGCATGTCTCCTGACGTCGCCACCGTGCTGCTCACGGGCAACGGACCGTCGGAAAAGGACGGCGGGCACTCGTTCTGTTCGGGCGGCGACCAGCGAATCCGTGGCAGGGACGGCTACCGCTACGCCGAGGGGGACACGCAGGAAACCATCGACCCCGCCCGCGCCGGCCGCCTCCATATCCTGGAAGTCCAGCGCCTGATGCGGACCATGCCCAAGGTTGTCATCGCCGTCGTCAATGGTTGGGCAGCCGGCGGCGGACATTCCCTCCACGTGGTCAGCGACCTCACCATCGCCTCGCGCGAATACGGCAAGTTCAAGCAGACTGACGCCACGGTGGGAAGCTTCGACGCCGGATACGGCTCTGCGCTGCTGGCCCGCCAGATAGGGCAGAAAGCCGCGCGGGAGATCTTCTTCCTGGCCCGCGAATACTCGGCTGAGGACATGGTCCGAATGGGAGCCGTGAACGAGGCCGTGGACCACGCGCGGTTGGAGGAAGTCGCACTGGAGTACGCGGCTGATATCGCCCGCCAGTCCCCCCAGGCCATCCGCATGCTGAAATTCGCCTTCAACCTGGCCGACGACGGCCTTGCCGGTCAGCAGGTCTTCGCCGGTGAAGCCACGCGGCTGGCCTACATGACGGACGAGGCCGTGGAGGGCAAGGAAGCCTTCCTCCAAAAACGCGACCCCGACTGGTCCAACTTCCCCTACTACTTCTAGGACTCCCCTGTGGACATCGATCCCGTACTCAAAGCGCTGGCCGCTGCCCTGCATGGCGAGGGTCCCGCCGTCGAAATTGTGGTTCACGAGGACGGCCAGCCGGAAGCCATTCCGGTAGAGACCGGCGTTGAAGAGGCCGCAGTGGTGGTCCGGACTTCCGGCTCCACTGGGACGCCAAAGGCCACCGTCCTTACTGTGGATGCCCTGGCGGCGTCCTCTGTGGCCACGGCCATGGCAGTGCGCGGCGAAGGCCAATGGCTGCTGGCGCTCCCCCTTCAGTACGTGGCTGGCGTCCAGGTCCTGGTTCGCTCCCTCTATGCAGGGACCCGACCCTGGGTGATGGACCAGTCAAATGGCTTCACGCCTGGGGCATTCACCGCTGCCGCCGAGGAACTGACGGACAAGATCCGCTTCACGTCGCTGGTACCTACCCAGCTGCAGCGGCTCCTGGACTCACCCACGCCGGAAACCCTTGCCGTGCTGCGCCGCTTCAATGCCATCCTGCTGGGCGGCGCACCGGCGTCGGCTGAGCTGCTGGCAAATGCCCACGCGGAAGGGCTCCACGTGGTCACCACCTACGGCTCAGCCGAGACGTGCGGCGGGTGCGTGTACGACGGCGAGCCGCTGGACGGCGTCGAGGTCCGGATCGGCGAGGGCGAGCTGGAAGGCCGCATCCTGCTGGGCGGCGACACCGTGGCGGCGGGCTACCTTGACGCCCCGCGCGCCACAAAAGCGGTGTTCTTCGAGGAAGACGGTGTGCGTTGGTACGTCACCGGCGATCTCGGCGAAATTACCGACGACGGCAAGCTCACCGTCCTGGGCCGAGCCGACGACGTCATCATCACCGGCGGCGTCAAGGCCTCCGCCGGATACATCCAAAGCAAACTGGAAGAGCTCGACGGCGTCACCGCGGCTTTCGTTGCAGGCGTCCCGTCGCGTGAATGGGGCCAGGCCGTGGCAGCCTTCGTGGCCCTGGCCGATCCCTCGCCGGAAGGGCTGAAAGGGTTCACGGCCCGACGCGAAGCAGCGTTGGGGGTTTTGGCTCCCAAGACTGTGGTTGCCGAGAAGGAATTGCTGATGCTGCCCAACGGAAAACCGGACCGGCTGGCCATGATCGAACAGCTTTCCGCCATGCATCAGGGACAATAGACACGTTCTGCCCTCATGACTCCGACCCAAGATCAACGCGAAATACACGAGGTACTACACGTGGCGACAGCTGCACAATGGATTCAAGGAGCCCGGCTCCGCACACTGCCCGCGGCAATCGCGCCCGTACTGATCGGTTCGGCAGCGGCGTACGAGCTCCATGCTTTCCGGCTGCCGAATGCGATCCTGGCGGCGCTCGTGGCGCTTCTTCTCCAAGTGGGCGTCAACTACGCCAATGACTACTCGGACGGCATCCGCGGGACGGACGAGGACCGGGTGGGGCCGCTGCGCCTGGTTGGTTCCGGACTTGCCAAGCCCGAGCAAGTGAAGTGGGCGGCCTTCGGACTGTTCGGCGCCGCCATGGTGTGCGGGTTGATCCTGGTCATCATCACCCAGACCTGGTGGCTGATCTTGGTGGGCCTCGGGTGTGTCCTGGCAGCCTGGGGCTACACGGGCGGCAAGAATCCCTACGGTTACCTTGGCTTGGGCGATGTCTTCGTCTTCGTATTCTTCGGGCTGGTGGCAACGCTCGGCACCACCTACACCCAGGCCGGGCAGGTCAGCCTCGCAGCAGTCATCGGCGCGATCGGCACTGGACTCATCGCCTGCGCCCTGCTCATGGCCAACAACGTCCGGGATATTCCCACGGACACGGCGGCAGGAAAGCGGACCTTGGCCGTGCGCCTTGGAGACAGGCATGCCCGCGAGAGCTACGTCTTGATGCTGGCCGTCGCCATCCTGCTGGTGATCGTGTTGGCACCCACCAAGCCGTGGATGTTGATCGTTCTCCTGCTGATTCCGGCGTGCCTGATGCCTGCCTGGCTCATGGTCAACGGCAAGAAGCGCAAGAGCCTCATTCCCGTGCTCAAGCAGACCGGCCTGATCAACCTCGGCTACAGCCTGCTGTTCTCGCTCGGACTGATCCTGAGCCGCGGCTTCTAGGTTTCGCTATTTGGAACCCGGGCGTTTGTCATTGTTGACGGCGATGTCCGGGTTCTGCTCCACGAGGCTATCCTCTGCCTCGGCGTCCTCAACCTCACCAGCGGTGCGAATGGGCTTGGCGCGGCCGGAAAAGCGTTCCCGCACGGCCGCAGTGGCGGCGTCGCGCTGTTTCTGGAAGAAGAGGTAACTGATGGCGAACGCGATCAGCCCCGCGAAGACCACCGCCAGGATCCAGCCCACCTGCAAAAGGGCGAACAGGACGAACAGCGGCACGAACAGCGCCAAACGGATGAGGGAATACTTCAGGAAAGCCACTATCCAAGTTTAGCCGCCCGGATGGTTGCACTCTGATCACGGCCGGAACAGGGCGTCCAGTGATTGCCTTCCGGCGACTAGACTTGGTGCATGCTCCGGGTTGTTGGCGTCGTCGTCGTCCTTGTTATCTTCGTCTACGCCCTCGTGGACGTGATACGTACCGATGGCAGGTACACACGCGGCATCTCCAAGCCCGCCTGGATCGTGGTCATGGTCCTCCTGCCCCTCCTGGGCGCCGTTCTCTGGTTCATCTTCGGCCGCCCCTACGGCAAGCCTTCGGCGCAGCCCATCCGCCGACACCCCACCGCCCCGGATGACGATCCCGAGTTCCTTCGCAACCTCGAAACCCGCCGCCGGAACACCGCTGAAGAAGAGCGCCTCAAGAAGCTCAAGGCAGAGCTCGAAGCCAAAGAGCGGAAGCTCAAAAGTGCTGATGGCGCGGAGGGCAGCCAGGGTAACAAAGCCCCCGGGTACAAGTCCGGCGATGCCAAACGCGGCGAGCCCGATACGCATGGCACCGACGAACTGAAGTAGGGAACATGGCCCAGCAAGCTGAAGGATCGCGGCAGTCCTCTACTACCGCGTCACCCATCGGTGGGCCACCCACTACTACACAACCGCCCGTTGACGCCGTCCTGCGTCCACCAGGCCCAGCACTGCTGTCCAGATCGTTGTGGGCGGCGAGCTTCGTCGCAGGAATCGCGGTAGTCGTCATAAGTTTCCTTGCCCGCGACTCGCACTTCGATCGTCTGAAGGGCGTTATCGCAGGCAAGCTCCCCGATGGCGACGCCCCGGCAATCGAGGGTGCCACCGGCGTCGTGTTCCTGGGGAGCCTGGCCATGCTTGCGCTGGTGGTCGCGATGGAAGCGGTCCTGCTGGCTGTGGCCTTCAAGCGCCGCAGCTGGGCGCGCTGGCTGCTGGCACCGATGATCCTCTTGCACGCCGTGGTCACCGTGATCACCGCTAATTACGTCGTAGCCCCGGGAAGCGACGGCGTCCTGTCCACAGTGCTGCTTGCCGTGCAGTACGTGTTAGCCGCAGCAGGCTTGATCCTGTTGTTCCTGCCCTCCACCACGGCGTGGCTGATGAGCGGACGCCGGCGCGCGACGGAAATCTAACCGCGCCCACTGCAGCTAAACGCCAGCGAGCCGGTCCACGTCGAAAGAGGTCTGCTCAGAGCCCGGAGTATGAGTGCAGGCCGTTGAAAACGGTGTTCACGAGTGTGAAGTTGATGATCACGCATGCGTAACCAACGATCGACAACCACGCTGCGCGGGTTCCCGTCCAACCACGGGTAGCCCGGGCGTGAAGATAGCCGGCGTAGACCACCCAAATAACGAACGTCCACACTTCCTTGGGGTCCCAGCCCCAGAACCTGCCCCAGGCCTTCTCAGCCCAGATGGCACCGAACATGAGGGTGAACGTCCAGCCGATGAAAGCGATCGCGTTGATGCGGTAGGACAGGTTTTCCAGGCTCAGCGCGTTCGGAACCACCCGCATGAAGCCAAGATTGTCCGCGCGGCCGGCAGCCAGGTTCTTCTGCCGGTACGACTGCACCAACTGCAGCGCGGACATGGCGAATGTCAAAGTAAACAAGGCCGAGGACAGCACGGCGATGGAGACGTGGATGATCAGCCAGTAACTCTGCAGGGCGGGGACCAGGTGGCCCACCGGCGTCCAAAACGATACCGAGGCGGCCACCAGCATGATGATGGCCAGGCCGATGACGAACGTACCCAGGAACCGCAGGTCACGGCGGATCAGCACGATAAGGAAAACTGCCACGGCTACGAAAGCGCCCGTGGTGAGGAACTCGTACATGTTGCCCCACGGCACGCGGCCTGCGCCCAGTGCACGGGTCACAACGCCCGCACCATGAATGAGCACGCCCAGCACTGTGAGTGCCACAGCCACCCGGGCAGGCACGCGGCGTTCGGCGGAGTACTTCATGTCGCCGGCCGCGGTGCCACCTTCAACGGTGAGGCCCGACGTCGGACGCTCGGCCCGGCCAGCCGGCCCACCGGCGTCGGGGCTTCCCAAGCTTCCACTCGCGCGGCCGGCCGCCACGGCCACCTTCTCCGCAGGAGAGCTGGCAGCAGCCTTCGCGTCGATGGCACGCAGCGCCTTGCTGCTCTTGGCCAGGTCCCACGCAAACGCGATGAACGCCACGGTGTACGTGCCGGCGGCCAGCAGCATGAACAGCTCGCTGTACTGGCCCAGGGTTTCGTTGATGACGGGCATTACTGGTCCTTCGAGGTTGGGGAAGAGACTGTGGGGGTTGCTGCCGGGTTACCGGAGTCAGAGGGGATCTGCCATTCCCGGGTAAAGAGTTCGCGGAGGGCTGCTGCTTCGCCAGCGAGTCTGTGGTCTTCGCCTCGGGCCAGCAGGCCGTATTCCACCATGGTGCGGCCGTCCTGGTGGGTTCCGGTGCGGACCCAGACACGGCGGCGGTTGACGTAGAGCGAGGTGACCAGGCCAGCAACGGCGAGCAGGCCGAAGATCAACGCGTACAGCTGGCCAGGGTTGTGGTGGACGTCCATGCCAATGTACTTCTTGACGCCGTCGAAGGTGATGCTGCCTTTGCCGTCCGGCAGTGTTTTCGTCATCCCTGGTGCCAGCGTGATTCCGCCGGCTTCAAGCTTTCGGCCATTGAGCTGTTGGAGGTCCCTGACGTCCAGCTCGAACACGTTCTGGGGCACGCCCTTGTCCAGGCCAAGGTCACCATAGTAGGAGTCCAGGCTCAACTGTGGGTTGAAGAGTTCGGGACTTGCGCTGAAGGAAATGCCGTTCTCGGATTTGAAGGCTGTGGGCAGGAAGAAGCCCTGGAATGCCAACTGGTCCGGTTTGCCGTCCGGCACCTTGATGACCACGGACGAGTAATAGTTGTCGCCCTGGACCTTGGCCGTGACCGGGCCTTGGAAAGCAATGTTGCCGTCGCCGTCGCGGACAGTCACCACGGGGGCGTAGCCGTTTCCGGTGAGGTACAGGCTGGTGCCACCCAGCGTAATGGGATCGTTGACCTTGAGGATTTCCTTCTTCGCCGGCGAATCTGGATTTTCCTTGGTGGTGACCTCGGCGGTGTAGTCGATGGGCTGGCCGATCTTCTTCGGCGATTCGCGATCGAAGGTGGCCTCAAACTTGTCCAACTGAATGGAGTAAGGCTGGAGCCAGCTGCTCTGGAAGTTGGTGCCCGGGGTGAATTGGTCGTAGCCCACCAAAGTATTGACGAACGTCTCACCTTCCACCAGGATCCGCTGGCCGCTGTATCCGAACAGGCCGCCGATAGCCACGGAAACCAACACGCCGATCAGCGAAGTGTGGAAGACCAGGTTGCCGACTTCCTTCAGGAAGCCGCGCTCGGCACCCAAGGACGGGAGGTCGCCGTCGACGTCCCTGACTTCCACGCGGTAGCCGCGCCTTTTGAGCAGTCCAGCCGCATCGTTGATAGCCTTCGACGCCGGGATCCCGGCGTCGGCGGGCAGCGCCAGGGTGCCGTACTCCGGCAGGCGCGAAAGGCGCTTGGGCGTCCGCGGGGGCTGCGACTTCATCGCTTTGTAGTGGGCAATGGCCCGCGGGGTGACGCAGCCGATCAGGGAGATGAACAGCAGGATGTAAATGGCCGAGAACCAGGCCGACGAGTAGACGTCATAGAGCTGCAGGGCGTCAAGTAGCTGGCCGTAGGACGGGTTGTCCTTGATGTACTGGGTGACAACTGCAGGGTTCGCGGGGCGTTGCGGGAACAGGGACCCCGGCACCGCGCCCACAGCCAACAGGAGCAGCAGGAACAACGCCGTACGCATGCTCGTCAACTGGGTCCAAGCCCACCGAAGCATGCCCAGGATGCCCAGGGAGGGCAGCGCGGCCTCGGACTTGGCCTGCTGGAGTTTTCCTTCCGCTGTCTTCGTGTTCGTGCTTTCAGCGGCTGGTGACTTCTTCTTGGCTTTCACGGACTCGCTCATCAGATTGGCAACTTCACATCGGTTTGGAACCAGTACTGCAACTCGGTCACCCAGGTTCCCCACACGCCGGTGGCCATCAGGATGCCGAGCAAAATCAGGATGCCTCCGCCAAACCGCTGGATCGCCAGGCGGTGCGTCCGGAAGAAGGACATGACGCCCATGCCCCGCCGGACGGCAAGGGCGATCAGGAGGAACGGGATACCCAGGCCAAGGCTGTAAACGAAGGCCAAAAGCGCACCCTTTGCCGCCGACGATCCGCCGGACAAGCTCAGCAACTGTACCGCGGAGTATGTGGGCCCGATACATGGAGCCCAACCCAGGCCGAACGTCAGTCCCAGGAGCGGCGCGCCCCACAGGCCGGCCGGAGGCTTGGCATGGATTTTGGCGTCGCGCTGCAGCCAACCAAAGCCACCCATAAAGACGATCCCCATGAGGATGACCAGAATGCCCAGCACTTGGGTGATCCAGGCGTTCTGCGGTCCTGTCAGGAGGGTCCCGAGTTGGCCAAACGCACCGCCCAGGAGGACGAAGATCACCGAGAAGCCCAGCACGAACAGTCCAATACCTGCCAGCATGCGGCCGCGCCGCTGCTTTTGGAGGTCGACGCCGGTCAGTCCCGTGACGTAGCCAAGGTAACCCGGGACGAGCGGCAGCACGCACGGCGACAGGAACGAGACGAGTCCGGCCAGCAGCGCAACGGGCACGGCAAGCAGCAGTGATCCGTTCAGGATCGTCTCGGCGAAGGGACTGTTCATGGGTACTACTCAGCCACTGCGGACGTAATGAGGGCCTTCAAAGTGCTCTTCTCAATTTCGCCGAGGACGCGGGAGGCAACTTTGCCCTCCTTGTCCAGGACCAATGTGGTGGGCACCGCCCCCGGAGGCACGATTCCGGACACAGACAGGAGCACGGCCCCGTCTTTGTCGTTGAAGCTTGGGTAGGTGAGGTTGAAGGTCTTGTCAAAGGCCTCCGCGGTGGCTTTCTCGTCACGCAGGTTTACGCCGAAGAATTGAACGCCTTGGCCCTTGAAGTCCTGGTGCAGGGCTTCAAGCTGGGGAGCTTCGACGCGGCAGGGGGCACAGGCGGCGAACCAGAAGTTCAAGACCGTGACTTTGCCCTTGAGGTCTTCGGGCTTGACCGTACTTCCGTTGAAGAGTGTGCCCTTGAGCGCCACGGGGGCAGCGCGGTCCGCTTTGGCGAACTCGGTGACGGAACCGTCACCGGCCACGTAGTTCTTGTTGTCGCCTTTTCGGGCTTGCTCTGCGAGGGAGTCCTTCTGGGCGCAGGCTGACAGGCCCATGGTAAGTCCTGCCAACAGGACCCCACCGGCTGTGAGCACGCCACGGCGCGAAAGGTTGTTATCCATGCGCCTACGCCCCCGGGGTGCTTGCCGCACCGGGAAGGAGCACCGCCGCAGGTTCGCTGTATTCGACCCGCACGATCTTGCCGTCGTCGTCCAGGACCAGGGATGTCAGGGAGGTCAAGGTGCACTCACGCTTACGGGGGTCGTGCGCCAGCCGGCGCCCCTCGGCGGAGAGTCGGGTGGACCAGATGGGAAGCTGATGGCTGACGAGGATGGCTTCAGCGCCGTCGCCACCCAGTTCGATCGCCTTGAGGCGTGCGTCTTCAACAGCAGCCAGGACGCGGGCGGCTTGCTCTTTATAGGGCTCGCCCCAGGACGGACGCAGGGGGTTCCGGAAATAAAGCCAGTGCTTGGGCTTCAAGAATTCGCTGCGGGTGGGGTGGAGTCCCTCGAAGTGGTTCTCCGCTTCGATGATCCTGGGGTCTGTATGAATCTCGAGATGGAGCGCCTCGGCAGTGGGCATCGCCGTTTCCTGGGCGCGCGTCAGCGGCGAGGCCACCAGGTGGACAATCCTGGCACCCTCGCTTGCGCGGAGGGCAAAGTGCTCGGCCAGCATGCGGGCCATCTCCCGGCCGCGCTCGGAGAGATGGAATTCAGGCAGCCGGCCATAGAGGACGCCATCGGGATTATGGACCTCGCCATGGCGAAGCAGATGGACAGTTGCTTGGGGCATGTTTACCAGTTTCTCAAAGAAGCGGGACGATCCGAAATCTTCTACCGCTAGTAGAACTCAAAGTTTTCTCAAAATGTTCCGTGGAGTTGGAATAAAAGATGCATATGCATGTTTATACTAGACACGAAGCTCGGTTGACGTTTCAAGTAAACGCATCAACCAATCGACCGGGCAAGCAAGCGGTACCTTCCACTACATACAGGAGCAACATCATGATGACCCTTCCCGCCAACGTCACCACCGGCATCTGGACCCTCGACGCTTCCCACAGCGAGATCGGCTTCACCGTCCGCCACGCAGGTATCAGCAAGGTCCGCGGCGTCTTCAAGGACGCCGACGCCACCCTCGAAGTTGGCGAGACGCTGACCGACTCGAAGGTCAATGCCACTATCCGGACGGCCAGCTTTGACTCCGGCGACGTCAACCGCGACGGCCACGTCAAGGGCGAGGACTTCTTCGATGTGGAGAAGTACCCGGAGATCACCTTCGTATCCCGCCACGTCAAGGCAAACGGCGACGGCTTCGATCTTGTGGGCGATCTCACCATCAAGGGAGTCACCAAGGAAGTTTCCATCGAAACCGAATTCAACGGCGTCGCAGTGGATCCCTTCGGCAACACCCGTGCAGGCGTCTCCGGCGAAACCACCATCAGCCGCAAGGACTTCGGCCTGACCTGGAACGCAGTACTTGAGGCCGGTGGCGTCCTGGTCAGCGACAAGGTTGTCATCAACCTGGAACTCGCGTTCATCGCACCGGCAGCTGCCTGACTCCCAGGCAGTTTCCGCAGCAGCTTGCACGGGAGTTTGTTCGACAGTCCCGAGTAAACGGCGCCCCAACACAGTTCCGCTGTGGGGGCGCCGTTTCGCGTACTCAGAAGTCACCCTGCGATTATTCGGCAAACACCCTGTAGTTAGCTGCGAAGTAGCTCCGAATTTCCTATGCATCCTTCAACCTGCGGTCTAAAGTGATGCCATGAGTAACCCAGATGAAGCACCAGAGCCTCCGCAGCCCGGCGCCCAGCCTCCGCAGCCCGGCAACGTTCCTCCTGCTGGTTACCAACCACCGCAGGGTTACCAACCACCCCAGGGCTACCAGCCGCCGTCGCAACCTGGCCAGTATTCGCAACCGGGACCGGGTCAGCCGGGGCAACCAGCCCAGCCGGCGCAACCAGGGCAGCCAGGTGGTTTCCACTTTGAAATGCCCACCGACGGACCCCGCAACTTCAATGACGTCCTTCCGCAAGGCGGATTCTCGGGCCTCTTCAAGACCATGGGCCTGCCCACCGAGCTCAAAGTGTCCTACTTCATTTGGGTCATCTCGGGACTCCTGGGCCTCCTCTTTGGCCTCATCGGGCTTTTCGCCATCATCGCAGCGTTCGCTTTCATGCCGGGAGTTGCCGCACTCCTCCTGGTTCTCCTGATCATCAGCCTGGCTGTTGCAGCCGCCCAGATAGTCCTCGCCATGAAGATGAAGGAAGGCAAGGAATGGGCACGCCTTGCCCTCACTGTCCTCGCCGCGGTTTCGCTGTTGCTCGCCATCTTTGGCTCCATCAACGCCGGCGGACCCGGGGCGGGCCTGGGTGGCAACTGGTTTGGTTTCCTGGTCAGCGCAGTGGCCGTTGTGCTGATGTGGTTGCCGAACTCGCAGCTGTGGTTCAAAGCAGTAAAGGGCGCCGTCTAACCCGACTGAAGTATCGCCGTCGGGCTCTCATCCAAGCCGCCCTGACAGGTGCACGAGGCCGTGGTGGTCCATCGGACCACCACGGCCTTCATCATGAAGGCGTACGCCATCGTGATGATTTCATCGCCAAGCAGGAAATTCCTGCGTGTGATCATCCGCAGCACCGGACCCCGGAGGTACGGTGGAAGCAGAACCAGGCTGGGGGCAGGGTCTTTTTGCTGATCCCGGCAGCCGTACCAGCAGTCGAACAAGCAAAGGAATGCCATGAGCAACCCTCCATACCCGCCGTCCAACGCGGGGGACGCCAATCCGGGCGACGCCAACACCGGCGATGCCAACAAGGGCGACGCCAACAAGCCTGAGCAGCCGGGCCAGCCATCCACGCCCCAGTACGGCCAGCAGACACCGCAGTATGGTCAGCAGACTCCCCAATATGGTCAGCAGCCGAGCGCTCCACAGTACGGTCAGCAGTCCCCGGCTGCACCCCAATATGGTCAGCCCCCGGCTCCCCAGTATGGCCAGCAAACCCCGCAGTACGGTCAGCAGACGCCACAGTATGGTCAGCAGGCTCCCCAATTTGGTCAGCAGTCGCCGTACGGCCAGCAGCCATCTCCCTACGGTCAGCAGGCTCCGCAATATGGCCAGGACACCAACTGGCCCAGCCAGCAGCCAGGTCCCACCACAGTTCCGCAGCTGGTCAACATCTCCTTCTGGATGATCATCGCAGCGGGCATCCTGTCCGCCATCAGCTCGCTGATCCTGGCCACCACCGGTTCGGATGCCTTCATCAACTCGATGATCCAGCAGGCTGCACAGCAGGGCACTGAATTCCCGGAAGGCTCCCTGGAAGGCATGCGTGGCGGTATTGTCGTTGCCGCGATCATTGGGGCCATCGTGTCCCTGGGCCTCTACGCATTGGTTGCATTCCCGGTCCGCAAGGGCAAGAACTGGGCCAGGATCCTGGGCACCGTCTTCGCGGCGATCTCTGTCCTTGGCCTCGCCGGACTGTTCCAGTTCGGTGCCACGTACGGCATCCTGCAGCTCTTGGTGATCCTGCTGGGAGTTGCCGCAATCGTCCTGCTGTACCTGCCGGCGTCGGCTCCGTACTTCCGCAAGCCGCAGCCTTTCGGTAACCCTTACCAGAACCCTTACGGCCGCTAAGCCAACAAGCTTCTTGTAGTAACGTCAGCGGGCGCGGACCCGGTAAGGCTAGACAGCCTGACCCGGTGTTTGCGCCCGTTGTGCGTGGTACGCCAGGATCTGCAGCTCGGTGGCCATGTCCACCTTGCGGAGGTTCACGTGCGGCGGAACCTGCAGGAGAACCGGAGCAAAACTCAGGATGCTCCGGATTCCGGCAGCGATGACGCGATCACAGACTGCCTGCGCCACGGTGGCCGGCAAAGCCAGCACCACCATGTTGGTGTGGGTGCGCTCCAAGACACGTTCAAGTTCTGCTGAATCGCTGACCCGCAACCAACCCACCTCGTTGCCGATCACCATGGGGTCTGCGTCGAAAATAGCCACGACGTCGAAGCCCCGGGACTCGAAGCCGCCGTACCGCGCCAGCGCCTTGCCGAGGTTACCGGCACCGACGATTGCGACCTTCCAGTCGTGCGTCAGGCCAAGGGCTGCGGCAATGTGACGGCTCAAGTATTGGACTTCATATCCCACCCCGCGGGTCCCGTACGAGCCGACGTAGGAGAGGTCCTTGCGAAGCGTGGAGGAACTGACGCCTGAAGCCTCGGCCAACGCGTCCGATGACACACGTTCCACGCCTTCTGCCAGGAGCGAGTTGAGCGCGCGCAAATAGAGAGTCATCCGGGCCACAGCCGCGGGCGGGATCTGCTTGGCGGCAGGTTCGTGGTCCCCGCTTGTTGCCCCCGGGGACGGTTCCAGCGCAGTCACGGTTTTCTCCATTGCGTCGCTTGTTGTTCCACTCTATGGCCCTTGGCCGGACTCAACAAAAGCCGGTACTTCCGGGTAACAAAGTCCCCTGATCCTTAGCCTTCAAGGACTCTTTTCAAAGTACGGGCCAAGCGCTGCTCGTCGATCTTCCAAAAATCGCGCTGGACCCCATCCACCAGCACCACGGGAATTTCCTCCGCGTAACGCTCCTGCAGTTCCGCGTTACCGTCGATTGCCTGCTCGGTCCACTGGACGCCCAGTGCCGAGGTAACGCGTTCGACGGCGGCACGCGCCTCCGTGCACAGGTGGCAGTCAGCTTTGGTGAGGAGAACGACGTCGGGAATAGCCATGACACAACGGTAACCGCCCCACCCCTCTCTCACATCCACCGCACTTTCCCCCCAACGCTCTCTCACATCCTGACCGCTTTCCACCGATGCTCTTGCACATCCCACGGGGCAGCCCCACCGTGCGCCCTCAACGCCGGGCCCCGGCGATTGACTAGACTCAAGGCATGCCCGACGAGAAGAACGCCGCTGTGGTCGCCGACGCCAAGGTGCCGCAGCACACCGGCGAAGCCGCTTTCTTCGACGTCGACAACACTTTGATGAAGGGCGCCAGCCTCTTCCATGTGGCCCGGAAGATGTACGAACGCAAGGCTTTCACTCTGTCCCAGGCGGCAGGCTTCGCGTGGAAGCAGTTCAAGTTTGTGATGCGGGGCGAGAGACATGGACGACGTCCATGCCGTGCGGGACTCGGCCCTGACGTTGGCCGCCGGAATCACCGTGGACGATATCAAAGCCCTGGGCGAAGAAGTTTATGACGAAATGATCGAGTCCCGGATCTGGCCCGGAACCAAGGCGCTCGCCGAGCAACACCTCCGTGTAGGCCGGAGGGTCTGGCTGGTGACCGCTACCCCAATTGAGGTTGCCACTGTCATTTCCACAAGGCTTGGCCTGACGGGCGCGCTGGGAACCGTGGGCGAGGTCCATGACGGAATGTATACCGGCAAGCTTGTGGGTGACATCCTGCACGGGCCGGCTAAGGCCATCGCCGTCCAACTCATAGCTGACCAAGAAGGCTTGGACTTGGACCACTGCTGGGCTTACAGCGACTCCGCCAATGACATCCCGCTGCTCACTATGGTGGGTCACCCCGTGGTGATCAACCCCGACTCCAAGCTGCGCCGGCATGCCCGCGACAACAACTGGCCCGTGTACGATTTCCGATCCGGACGCCGTGCAGCAACCCTGGGGCTGAAGGCGGCAACTGTGGGCGGTGCCATCTACGGGCTGTGGCGTGGATTCTCAAAGTTCCGCGGCCCCCGCTAGCCGTTCCTTTCTCACATCCCCACGCGTTTCCACCGTTCCTCTCCCACATCCCCACGCGTTTCCACCGTTCCTCTCCCACATCCTCTTGCGACCCTGACCTACCTGTGGATAACTTCTGCACGCTTAGCGGCTTCCAAGGAACAATGCGGGTATGCAGAATTCGCTACTCAACCAATCAAGCCCGGTCTTGGAGCCCTTCAGCCTGAACGAGGCCAAAGCTGCCGGCATCGATCCGTCGGTCATTTGGCGCAGCAGCAACATCGTTCCCGTTAGCCGTGGCCTGTACCGGCCAAGTGAGTGGGATTTCGACCTTTCGTCTGCCGCCCGTTCCCTCTCCTCAGCCAGCCCTGGCGCGTGGATCTCCCATACAACTGCCGCCAGGCTCCATGGTTTTGTCTTGCCAGCCTGGCTATCGGATTCAAATGAATTGCACTTGAGCAAACCGCGACGTCTGCCGTCGGTCCGGCGCAAAGGCATCATCGGGCATACCGAAACGCTCTTCGACGGAGAGATTGAGCAAGTCCAAGGGATTTGGATAAGCACTCGAGCCCGAACATGGCTGGATTTGGCGCGTCGTCTCCCACTTCATGACCTCGTGTGCGTGGCAGATCAGTTGATTCGCATTCCACGGCCCGACTTTGAGGGGCGCGACGCACCGTTCGCTACTGCCCAAGAGCTCCGGAGCATGGTCGAACGGCACAAAAACCGCCAAGGCGTAGTCCGGGCACGGGAAGCTCTGGATCTTATGCGCGTCGGGGCCGACTCGGCTCCAGAAACTTTGCTTCGTCTGGCTATGCTTGACGCCAACTTGCCGGAACCTCAGCTCCAGGTGATGCTCCGCGCGAACGATCCCTTCTCGCCTTCAGCGGATTTGGGTTTCAAGAGCCGCCGCCTCGCGATTCAGTACGACGGCGGCCACCACCTTGAGGAGGAGCAGATGCATAGCGATCGTCGCAGGGATAAGGCGTTTAGAGCAGCCGGTTGGACTGTCCTTGTCTTCGGAAGAGATGACCTTGCGGACAACTTTGGCAACGCCGTTCGGCAGATCAAAAGGGCGCTACGGACTGCATGGATGGATCCATCGGTTGCATCCGGGTTTGCCCGGAACACGATGTGAGAGAGCATGCGGCCAGAAGCGCCGCAGGATGTGAGAGAACGTCCGGCCGCACGCCGCACGATGTGAGAGAACGTCCGGCCGCACGCCGCAGTGAACTGCTCCCCTGAAGTTGGACTGTGAATCGCAGTTCCGTTTGAGGGGAGCAGTTTTATGAGTTCGCGTAGTTCATTGTCTGTGGTGCAGCGGGTGTCGGCTGTAGCGTGTTTTGAAAGGGGTCTGGGGTATCGGACGACGGCCCGGTTCCTGGGTGCCCCTGTTGTGGCGGTGAGGTCGTTGTATGGGTTGTGGAGGATCCATGGTCGAGGAGTGCTGGTGAGCAGGGCACCGAAGTCATACTCTTTCGAGGTCAAACTGGCGTTGGTGCAGCGCTTCCTTGCGGGCGAAACCGGGCAGGATCTGGCGGTTGAAGCGGGCCTGTCTTCGCGGCAACAGCTCCAGAAATGGGTCAGGGATTATCGTTTGGAGGGCGAGGACGGGTTGCGGCCCAAACGCAACGGCAGGCCAGTGAAGTCCGGGACCCCGGCTTCCCGGAATGCGGGGGTCGTGCCCTCCGCGAAGTCGGCAGCCGGGCCGCGGGCCGGGGAGGCTTCGGAGCTTGAGCAGTTGCGTCGGGAAAACGAACTGTTGCGGGCACAGGTGGCCTACTTGGGAAAATTGCGTGCCTTGAGGGCTCAGGAACAACGGTGAAGGTTCAAGCCCTCATCGCTCTCAAGGCTGATTACCGGCTCCCGGTTCTGCTGCAGGCCGCGGGTCTGGCCCGCTCGACGTTCTTCTATCACCAGGCCCGGCTCGAGTCCCCGGACCCGAAGGAAACACTCAAGAGCGCCATCACGGAGGTTTTCACGGCCAACCATGGCCGCTACGGCCACCGGCGCATCCATACCGAGCTGATGAAGAAGGGGTGGGTGGTCGCGAAGAAGACCGTGCTGAAGCTGATGCGCGCGTTACACCTGCGCTGCAAGGTCCGGCGGCGGAAACGCTATAACTCTTACCAAGGCGAACAGGGCGTGATTGCACCGAACCTGCTGAACCGGAAGTTTGACGCCGATGCTCCGAACCAGAAGTGGGTCACCGACGTCACCGAGTTCCGCGTCGGGGACCACAAGCTCTACCTTTCACCGGTCATGGATCTTTTTGACCGGCAGATCATCTCTTATTCCGTTGGCAGTTCACCGAAGCTGGAACTTGCCAACAGCTCACTGCGCCAGGCCATCGCCTGCCTGGAACCGGGACAGCACCCGCTGGTGCATTCGGACCAAGGCTTCCAATACCAGCACCACTCCTGGCGGGTCCTGCTCAACGATGCCGGCGCCACCCAGTCAATGTCCCGCAGGGGCAACTGCTACGACAACGCCGTCATGGAAAACTTCTTCGGACACCTCAAGGAAGAACTCTTCCACCACGTCCGGTTCCTCAGCACCGAAGCCCTGGCACCAGCACTGCACGAATACATCACCTGGTACAACAACGAAAGAATCTCCACCAAACTCAAGGGCCTAAGCCCGGTCCAATACCGGGCCCAGACCCTCGCAGCCTAGAATCCCAATTAGCCAGTCCAACAAACGGGGACCAGTTCACAGGACGTGAGAGAACGTCCGGCCGCACCCCGCAGGATGTGAAAGAACATCCGGCAAGAAGCGCCACGATGTGAGAGTGCAAAAATGCCCGCCGCCTTGGAAGGCAACGGGCATTCACGCTTGGTGAAGTATCTCTACTTCTTATTGCGGCGCTGGTGGCGAGTCTTGCGAAGCAGCTTGCGGTGCTTCTTCTTGGCCATACGCTTGCGGCGCTTCTTAATAACTGAACCCACGAAAGTTCCTTACAAACTAGATGAAGGTCCTGTCTGTTGGAACGGATCCGCGGACTAGCAGCAGACAGTACAACTGACAGATTCTTACATTGACGTAAAACGTTCCTTTAACAGAGTACCGCTTCAAAGGGGCACCCCGTGACCACGGTCCGCGGGACAGACCCGGCGCCCTCAGGCGGTCTCCGATTGTCCGTCGACCACAGCACCCTTGAGGTACTGGGCCACGGCTTCTTCGGGCACCCGGAAGGAACGGCCAAACCTGACGGCAGGCATTTCCCCTGAGTGGACCAGGCGATACACAGTCATTTTGGAAACGCGCAGGACATCGGCTACTTCAGCCACAGTCATGAAACGCGCATTCGAGAAGTTAGTCTCCGCGGACATTTCCCATATTCCTTTGCTCTCAGCTGGACAGGACACCCCCAGTAGAACGGTGTGCCGATGCTGAGCCATCAAACAACCATGTGCTAGATACTCTAGAGGCTGAAGTGACCAATGTGAAAGCATTTCCCGTAAGTGGGACTCTACTCCCCGGCTACTCCCCCGAAACCAGCCGGCACTTCCGTGCAGACGAAGCAAGCTGTTCCAGCACCGAAGCGGTGACGTCCCATTCCATGCAGGCATCCGTAACGCTCTGGCCGTAAACGAGTTCCTGCTCCCCCGCGAGCTGCTTGGCCACATCCAGATTCTGCGCCCCTCCCACGAGGAAGCTCTCCAGCATGACGCCGGCGATCGGCGAGGTCTCGCCTGCTTCGAGCTGGGCGCCGATTTCCAAGGCAACTTCAGCCTGGCGGTGATGGCTCTTGCCGCTGTTGGCGTGGCTGGCGTCCACGATCAGGCGTGGGTTCAGTCCCTTGGCGGCGAGCTTGGAGGAGGCAGCGGCAACGTCTTCCTGCGAGTAGTTGGGGCCCTTGCGTCCGCCGCGCAGGATCACGTGGGTGTCCGGGTTGCCTGAAGTGGCCACGAGAGCCGCGCGGCCGTCGTCGTCGATTCCGAGGAAGGCTTGTTCAGCAGCAGAAGCGCCGCAGGCATCGATGGCCACCTGGAGGTCGCCGTCGGTTCCGTTCTTGAAGCCGATGGGCATGGACAGACCGGAGGCGAGCTGGCGGTGGATCTGGCTTTCGGTGGTGCGGGCGCCGATTGCACCCCAGGAGACGAGGTCCGCCATGTACTGGGGGCTGATGGGCTCGAGGAATTCGGTGGCCGTGGGCAGTCCCAGCGCGGTGACCTGCTTGAGGAAGCCGCGGGCTGCCCGCAGTCCGGCAGCAATATCGTGGCTGCCGTCCAGGTGGGGATCGTTGATGAGTCCCTTCCAGCCGACTGTGGTGCGGGGCTTCTCGAAGTACGTACGCATGACGATCAGCAGGTCTTCCTTGTGCTTCTCCGCCTGGCTGACCAGCCGACGCGCGTATTCCAGACCGGCCTTGGGATCGTGGATGGAGCAAGGCCCGACGATTACCAGCAAGCGGTCGTCCACGCCGTCCATGATGGCCCGGACTTCATCTCGGCCACGGTCGACGACGGCAGCTGAGCGGGCATCCAGCGGCAACTCGGCGATGAGGTCCTGAGGGGCCGGAAGCGGTTCGAAGCGGGCCACGCGCAGGTTGGAGGTGGCGGGCTGGGAAGCTTTCCCGGCAGCGGGGAGTGCCTCGTTGTGGAGTGTCTCGGTGGATTCTGCGGCGATGCTGGTCATTTCTGGGTCCTGTTCCGGATGCGGAGCGGGCCCCTTTTCAGAACCCGCCGGATATGGCGAAGGGCAGAGAATGATCTCTGCCCTGCTGGCTCTGAAGGAAAGTTGGATGCGTGTCAGTTAGACGCGGGCCCCTCCAGAGCCAACGAAAAATACGCATACCAACGCTTAGTCATAGCCACACCATAACCGCGGTTCGTCAAACCGGGCAAATTGGGTCCGTCATGATGACAAAAGTTTGCGGAGGAACTGGAGCTGTTTGATCCAGTGGTGCTCCTGGCCGCCCTCGTGGTTGTTGAAGCGGTATACCTCGATGTCCTTGGCGGGCGCCCCTCCCGAAAGACCGTAGCTGTTGAAGCTTGCAAACACCGTTGAGGGCGGGCAAATGTCGTCCATTTGGGCCGCTGAGAAGAGTGTCGGCACTGCGGCTGCCCGGCCGAGATGAACGCCATCAAAGTAGTTCAGCACGGCAAGCATGGGCTCATACTTGTCGCGGTGCCGCCCCAGGAAGCCGGCAATTTCCGGGTAGGGCCCGCGAGGCGCGATGTCGATTGCACGAGGAAAGTCCTGCAGGAACGGGACGTCGGGCAGCGCGGCGATCACGCCGTCGAGCCTTCCGGCCACCAGCCCGGCGGCCGCCACCGTAATGCCACCTCCCTGGCTGATTCCGGCAAGCACCACTTTGGAAGGGTCGACGGCGGGATGGCTCTGCGCCGCTTCTACCGCACGGAAGGCGTCCACGTAGACCCGGCGGAAGTAGTAGTCGTCCTGATGGTAAGCTCCCCGGGTCATCAGGCCTGCATAGTTGATGCCGCCGGCTGATGGATGCGGATCCGGGGTGTCACCGGATACGCCCCCGTAGCCCTGGCCGCGGGTGTCCATGATGAAGTGGGCGTATCCAGCCTGCGCCCACCGGGTGTTCTGGTTGACCAGTCCGCGTCCCCCGGAGTAGCCGATGTACTCAACGACAACGGGAAGTTGCTGCCCTGGTTCAAGGTGAGAAGGAATGTGGAGCCAGCCCTTGATGCGGTCTCCACCGAAGCCGGAGTATGTGACGTCGAACGTGTCGATGACGCTGAGGTAGTTGTCCATGGGCTCGAACACAGCATTCAGCGGCAAGGTCCGCGCCTCGGCGATGGTGCGCTCCCAGAAAGCGTCAAAATCAGCGGGCGGAACTGCGCTGGAGGTGTAGCTACGGAGCTGCTCAAGGGGCAAGTCAAAGAGAGGCATGAGGACATCCTACGTCATAAGGTTGTGTCGTCCGTCACGGGACGTCAGATCTGGAAAAGGGCTACAGCGAAGTGATGGAGAGGTTCCGGTACGCCGCCCGCAAAGGGGCCATCTGACGGATCCCGAAGTAGCCGCCGCCCAGGAGTTCCTGGCTGGTGTCCACCCAGTCAAACAGGGGCAAATCATTAATCGAAAAGACCACGCGGGGACCATCCTTGATGACTTCCATCCGATAAAAGCCGCCCGCGTCTTCGGCTGGAGGAAGTGGGTCTGCTCCCTGGGCTACGAGTTCGAAGCCGGCACTTTTGCGCAGGTTGCACGTCCTGAAGGCCCGCTCCGCGGCGTATTTGTGGCGGAAGTAGGAGATGTGGAGCGCGTCCATATCCCCTGAGTGGTACTGCGGGTAGAAGCCCGTTCGCTGAGCCAAGTCGGGAGAGAACAGATCCTTGCCGTCGTGCCCCCGCGCAGAGAAGAACACCATGGCCAGGCCTGGTTCCTCAAGCGGAAGGAACTCCCACCTGATCCGGACATGGTCCGGGAGTTCCTCGGGGCACCAGAGGGTCCAATGGGCGTGGTCTCCGTGTTCCTCTGGGTCGAGGGAACCGGAAAGGAGAAGTGCTGTGCTTTCTGCGAAAGCCGGCCCCGAACCGGCGGTTCCCTCCGGGGCCAAGGCCGGCCCGCCGTCGTCGTAAATGCCCAACTGAACCGGCCCCTCGGCGACCCAACCAGCGATATCCGAAGGACCCCGCAAAGGGCTGGAATAGATCACGCCTTCGCCCCCACGTTAAGGGTGGCCACCAGTCCGTAGCCGAGGGCCTCGAGTTGCTCCGCGACGAAACCGGCAATCCGCTTGGCTCCTTTCTCGTGGAAGTGTGTGTTGTCCTCCAGGCCGCCGGCCCAGTGCGCATGCTCTGCGGGGGCAAAGTGGAAGAACAACTCCTTGGACCCCTCCTCCCCCAGCTCCTGGTACAGCGCGCGGGTCCATTCATTGAGGTCGATGAGGTCCAAGCCAAGCTCAACCGCCAACTCGCGAACCACCAGAGGATATTCACCCAGGGTGAGGTCCAGACGCCCGGCCGTGAAATGCCGGCGCTCCACTGGCGTGCACAGAAGGGGAATGCCGCCCTTGGAACGGACGTCGGCCACCATTCGCTTTAGATTGTCGGCGTAGCCTGTTCGGGCAGCGAGATGGGCCCGCTTTTGGTCGTTGTGCCCGAATTGGATCAGCACGAGATCGCCCTTAACGGTCTGGCCCAGCAGCTGATACCAGAGGCCTTCATCGCGGAACGACTCCGTGCTGGCACCGCCCTTGGCATAGTTGTGGACCGCAGCCCACCAATAGGTCTCGGGCGCGAGGTGGGCTCCCCAACCGCTCATCGGGTATTCGTAACTGGGGCAGGCCGCCACGGTGGAGTCGCCCGCGAGGAGGATTTTCATGATTTTCCTTTCATCAAGCCGAGCCCTTACCCCTTAACCGAACCGATCAGCATTCCCTTGGCAAAGTGCTTCTGCAGGAAGGGGTAGAAGATGAGGATGGGCAGGGTTGCCACCACGATCACGGCGAACTTGATGCCTTGCTCGGGCGGGATGTACGACGGATCCACATTGCCGGTGCCAAGGAGATCCGAGGCAGCCGTCACCTGGCGCAGGTACATCTGCAGGGTCCACATGTTGTTATCGCTCAGGTAGAGCAAAGGAGACATGAAGTCGTTCCAAATACCAACCGCATAAAACAGTGCAAACGTGGCCAGCACCGGCTTGGACAACGGCAGCAGGATCCGCCAGAGGATTCCGATCTCGGTGGCGCCGTCCATCTTGGCTGATTCCTCGAGCTCGGCCGGGAGTTCCTGGAAGAAGTTTTTGATGATGATCAGGCTGAATGGGTTGATGGCCGCAGGCAGGATGAGCGCCCAGTAGCTGTTCAGCAGGCCCAGGTCCTTCACCAGCAGGAACGTTGGAATCATTCCGCCTGAGAAGACCATGGCAAAAACCACCAGGGACAGGATCAGTTTCCGGCCACGAAGTCCACGTTTCGCCAGCGGGTAAGCCATGGTGACCGTGAGAACCAACTGCACCAGCGTCCCAACCAGTGTGACCAGCACGGTGGTGATCAAGGCCCGGGTAAAGGACGGCGTGGAGAAAATGTACTCATAGGCCCCCAGCGTGAATTGCTCGGGCCAGACGAAGAACGCCCGCCGGGTAATTTCCGCTTCGTTGGCGAAGGATCCTGCCAGGACGTAGACGAAAGGCAACAGCGTGATGATGCCGATCAGCGTCAGGAAGACGTAGTTGGCGGCATCGAAAATCCGCCCGCCCCGCGTGTTGTGAATCTTCATTAGAAAAGTCCGCTCTGGTTGAACCGCTTGGACAGCCAGTTGGTGCCGAAGATCAGTACGATGCCCACCAAAGACTTGAAAAGCCCGACGGCGGTGCTGTAGCTGTAGGCGCCTTGGGTGATGCCTACGAAGTACACATAGGTATCGAAGACGTCGGCCACGCTGCGGTTGAGTGCGTTGGTCATGAGGTAGATCTGCTCAAAGCCGGTGTTGAGCATCTGCCCGATGGCCAGGATGAGCATCACGATGATGGTGGACCGGATGCCGGGCAAGGTGATGTGCCAGACGCGCCGGAACCTGCCGGCGCCGTCGATAATTGCGGCCTCGTACTGGTCCTGGTCCACGGTGGCCAGCGCTGCCAGGAAGATGATGGTTCCCCAACCGGTGTTCTTCCAGATCTCCTGAAGCACGATCAGCGGCCGGAACCAGTTCGGATCGGACAGGATATCCACGTTGGTGCCGAACAGTCCGTTGACGAACTGGAACAAGGGTCCGATGTCCAGGGCGAACAGCAGGAAGCTCAGCGACGCCACGATAGTCCAGGACAGGAAGTGCGGGATGTAGACGAGTGTCTGGACGGTTCGCTTCAGCACTGAAAGCCGGACCTCGTTGAGCAGCAATGCCAGGACGATGGTCAGCGGGAAGGCGATCCCGAGGTTCAGGAACGCCAGGATCAGTGTGTTGCCCAGCAACCTCGGAAAGTCGGGGTTGGCGAAGAAGTCGGTGAAGTTCGTCAGACCCACCCAGAGGATCTGCCGTTAACGCCCAGGAACTGGAACGTAGTCCTTGAAGGCAATCGAAACACCGTACATGGGACCGTACCGGAACACCGCGAAGTACACGACGCCGGGCAGCAGCAGAAGATACAACCATTTGTAATGCGCGAAGTGGACTGCAAAGCTGCGTCGCCGCGCCGGGGCGGGCGGCTTGATGGCCGCCCGCTCCGGGGCTTTGGCTTCGACGACCGGGGCGGTCACTTCTTGGTGTCCTGCCACAGCTTGTTTATTTCTTCTTTGACCTTGTCACCGCCGCTGGTGTTCCACAGCTTGATGGCATCCTTCAGGCCCTGCTCGTCCAGCTGCCCAGCCAGGTACTTCAATGCGGGCGTCGGCAACGATGTTGTCCAGTTGCGCGCCCTTGGCAACATACGTCGGGGAAACGAAGGCCGCGGCCGGGTTGTACACCGCACTCTTGAGGTCGTTTGCCATCACTGCAACGCGGTCGTCAAAGACCTTCTGCTCGTACTCGGAGGCCTGCTTCACTGGGTAGAAGTTGTTCCCTGTGACGTTGGTTCCGAGTTGCGCGTAGCTCTTGATGTCGGTGTTGACTACCTTGCCCTCCGGCGTTTCGGGCTTGATGGTGGCCGCGAGGCCTTCCTCAACCGTGAAGTTGACGCCCTCGATGCCGTTGTTCATCAGGACGGCAACTTCCTTGCTGTTGAGTTTGTCCAGGAATGTCAGGACGTTCTTCAGGTCGGCTTCGGTTTTGACGCTGGACTTGGGGATGGCAAGGAAGCCGGAGTAGCCGTCGGTCGGGTGGGCGTGCAGTTCACCGTCCGGACCCTTCAGGCTGCCTACGAAGCCCACTTTGTTCTGGAAGTCGCTCGGGTTGGCCTGCTTGAAAAGGTTGATCAGCACGCTGACCCGGGAGTCGACGTCGACAATTATGCCGCCCTTGCCGTTGAAGAAGGGCTCATTCCATTTGGTGGGATCGAAGGTGGCGAAGTCGGGGTTGATGAGCTTCTCGTCCACCATCTTCTTGATGAAGCGATCGGCCTCCAGGAATTCCTCGGTTTCGAAGCTCGGCACCAGCTTGCCGTCCCGCTCGGTCCAGCGGTTTCCGGCGCCGAACCAGGTCTCGATCATGTCGTAGGGGCTGTTGGTGCCCAGGGCGCCCCATTTGGGAATGGTGATGCCGTAGGTATCGTTCTGGCCGTTGCCATCCGGATCCTGCTCGGTGAATGCCTTGGCCACCTTGTAAAGGTCTTCTGTGGTCTGCGGCGCCTTCAGGCCCAACTTGTCCAGCCAATCCTGGCGGAACATCACGGCGGCACGGATCGGGTTCCGAGCCCGGAAAACCCCGTAAACCTTGCCGTTGACGCTGGCGTTTTGCTGAACTTCGGGGAACGTGGTCTTGAGGTTCGGGTAGTCCTTGAGTTTATCGGTGAGGTCCCAGAACGCCCCGGCTTCGGCGTTCTTCACGAAGCCCGGCGACTTGCCCTGGACCACCAGGACGTGCGGGATGTCGGAGGAGGCCAGGGTGATGTTCATCTTGTCCTCGTAGGAGGCGTTGGGCGCCCACGAGATGTTGATGTCCTTGCCTGTGAGCTCTTCAAGCTTCTTCTGCACAGCGCCGTCAGGCGTTGGTGGCTGAGCCTCCAGGAAGGGCGCCATGATCTTGACGGATGAGAGGTCCGACGCCGGCGCTTCGCCACCGCAGGCGGTCAGGGCCAAGGCGGCAGAGACGACGACGGCGGCCACCAGCGTTGGTTTTCTACGGAACATTTTCCTACTCCACTTCTTCGGGGTTGTTGTCGATCGACGATTCCGGGGACACACCAGGGAAGCGTTTCAGGCTCCACAGGTGCTGGCCGTTCTCGTCTTGATACGTTTCATTAGTGCTCGCACTGAGAGAATCTGCGCCCGGTTCGGGGCGCCCTTGGACAAGTTCGGCATGCCCTTGGATGTCAAGGGATCGATGGAGGACGCGGCGCGCGCCCTCGGGCGGGCCTTGGCGGCTGGTTTCAGGCAAGGCTGGTCTCCTTGGCGGTGGAAGGGGTGGTCGAGGGAGTCACTGCGCGACTTGCAGCTGCAACTGCAGCACCGGCTTCCTTCCCAACCATGGCGTCGTCGTTGGCAGTAAAGAAGCGATCGCACAACCAGCCGGTGACATAGAGCCAGCCGCCAACACCAAAGAAGGGCACCAGGCCCAGAAGGGAGCGGCAGGCGAATACGGCGGCCGCTGTCACGAACAGGAGTATGACGGTCCCCGCGAGGTGGCGGATAGCGAACCGGGAAGACATTAGAAAGTACTGCGGAATCGTGAGCTCGTACCTGGCAAACATGGGAAAGAGGTAGCACAACGTTCCGGCCGCAAAGAGGACAGCCAAGAGGATCGCGGCCGACGCCACCTGCGAACCCAGATCCCACCCGGTAGAAAAGTAGCCCCAGTTCAGGGCCAGGGCGGCAGCAACTACCAAGACGGGAACACCGAGGGCATTGCCCTTCGCAAAGTTCTTGAAGTACTCCTTGGCATAGCGGCGCCCCAAAGGCACGGCATTTCCCTGCACCTTTTCACGGATCAGGATTTGGGCCGCAGCGGTACTGGGCCCGACCCCCAGCACCACGCCACCCAGCAGTGTGAACACGATCCACAGCATATTCAGGCAGGCGATCCATAGGAGTGTGTCGAAGAACGTGTAGGCCCGAAAGCCAAATCCCCCAGAAGTCATGGCACTCCCTTTCTCCATCGTCTGCAGAACTCGCCCATTTATCTGGCGTCGACGATTACCTTGGAATCTCCCCTGCGGTCATCAATGCCAGCCGGTGCTGACTTGGCCGAGTGGGCCACATCACAAGTAAACGGTTTCACCGAAATCTAGACTGACCACACGTCTCCAGTCAAGACTCAACTTGAATCGTTACATTCACGGAGGGATCGCGCTACACTTGCAGAATCAGCTGCCGGAAAGCGCTTGCCGGGTGTGGCTTGCGAGATATACCCTGAGGCGCTGGGGCCTCTTGAGGAACGCCTTATCGACGACGCCATTCGGGTACTTGCCAGCAGTTGCCAGCCAGCAGAGGAGAATCATGAAAACCACTTCCGCCGGGTCCGCCAAAAGTCCCACCACCCTCAGGACTGCACCTGCAAGGATCGCCCTGGTAGGCGTTCATGGCTTCGGAGCCCATCACCTTCACAACCTGGAAAGGCTCAGGTCCGAGGGCGTGGTGGATCTCGTTGCGGTGGCAGACCCGAATCCCCCGGCCCCAGGCACGTTGCCGCCTTCCACGGCCGTCCACTCTGATCTGGATGAGCTGCTTGCCGGGGGCCATCGGCCGGAGGTGATCATCGTGGCAACTCCGATCCAGACACACGCCCCATTGGCTCTTTCCGTGCTGACTTCCTCCGCAGATCTCTATCTTGAAAAGCCTCCGGTCGCTTCCATGAGGGACTTCATCCAGCTCCAGGAGGCAGCCGCAACAGCTGGCCGGAGCGTGCAGATCGGGTTCCAAAGTTTGGGTTCCCATGCACTCACCGCGCTGGAAAAACTGGCCAGCGGGGAAGCTTCGGCAGAACTCCCCGGCATTGGAACGCTCAAAGGCATTACAGCCACAGGGCGCTGGGTCCGGGACCGCGCATATTACAAACGCTCGCGGTGGGCTGGAAGGCGCAGCCTCGGCGGAGTTGACGTAGTGGACGGCGTCGCCACCAATCCCTTGGCCCATTCAATCGCCACGGCCCTCCGGATAGCCGGAGCGCGGACAGCACAAGACCTGGCAGCCGTGGATACGGATCTCTACCGGGCCAACGACATCGAGGCAGACGATACCTCCGTGATTCGGATGCGGACAGTGGACGGGCTGCCCATCACTTGCGCCCTGACTCTGTGCGCCACCGAGTCAGTGGAACCCTACGTCACGCTGCACGGGACCGAAGGAACGGCCGTGTTCCACTACACCGAAGACCACGTGACGGTCCGCACCGAAGCGGGCGAAACAACGCGCACGTTTGGACGAGACGATCTCACTGAAAACCTGCTCCACCATTTGTCCCACGGCACTGCGCTGCTGAGTCCACTGGATGACAGCGGCGCGTTCATGCGCGTCCTTGAAGCCATCCGCACTGCTGACGCGCCGGCACTCATTCCTCCGCGATACGTGAAATGGGTAGGCGAAGGCGAACAAGCGCATGCCGTGATTCATGGGATAGAAGAAATCCTGGAGCGGGCAACCCGCGCTCATGCCACCTTCTCCGAACTCGGGCTTCCTTGGGCGCGGAAGAACACTGCCGCCGCTGAGCCCCTTTTCGCCACTCATGCTGGCTCTCCCACTGCAATCTTCCGCGCTGGCCACGCCTTGGAGCCGGAGCTCTCGCCGCGGCCGTATCTCCACCCGGTTGCCACGCCGTCAGGGATTGTAGTGACGGAACATCTGCCTGTGGACCACGTGTGGCATCTCGGTGCCGGGTTCGCCCTCCCAGGATGTCAACGGCAGCAACTTCTGGGGTGGCCGCAGCTATCGGCGTGCGGCTGGCAGATATGAAGATCTCAGAAACCACGGCCGGATCGAGGTCCACGGCCTGCGCCGCGAAGAGGACGAAACCACGCTTGACCTCCACTGGCTCGCGGCCGACGGCGGACCCCTCCTCGAAGAGCAACGCAGCTACCGGCGAACGCTTCTGGACCCCGGCACCTGGCGACTCGATATCCAAACGGAAATAACCGCCGTCGTGGACGTCTCACTGGGCAGTCCCGGTTCCCACGGCGCCGCCGGCAGTGGTTACGGCGGCTTCTTCTGGCGCCTCCCCATCAACGATTCCCCACGCGTCTTCTCCGGCGCAGCGGAGGGCGAGGCTGCTGTGCATGGTTCTGTTGCGCCGTGGCTTGCGTGGACCGGAGAGTTCGACGGCGGTCCGGCCACTTTGGTGTTTGCCGCACCTGCCGAATCGGCGGACCCGTGGTTTGTTCGCTGCAGTGAGTACCCTGCCGTGGGTTCTGCCTTGGCTTGGGACACTGCCGTTGAGCTGGCTGCAGGAAACTCGCTGACGCGCACAAACACGGTCTGGATCAGTGACGGAAACCTGAGCGTGGGTGCCATTGAGGAGTTGGTTGCCGGACGTTGAGTGGGCTCGTGGTGTTTGCTTGGCAAACGCGCGTAGCCACTTATTTTTCGGGGCGTTGGTCGTGGGCCTTATATTGTCGTAGCCCTGGGGCAGAGTGGGGGTATGGATCCGATTCGGGCAAGGCGAGCACCCAGGGTGGTTCCGGCTGTGGCTGTGCATGTTACCGCCGGGTCCTGGGATCTAGAGTCGGGGACCGCCATGTCCAGCAGCTCGGCGTCTGGTGGCTTGGACGCCGGGGAGCTGCTTGCCGCGTTGGGCTCTTTCCGGTTGGGCAGTGACGGCGCTGGGCTGATCGATCAGATTCGTGGCCTTGAAGACGTGAAGTCAGCGATCGCTGCTGTGCAGGCAAGGGCATCGGTGGCGTTCGACCTTGCCCAGCGCCGCGAACAAGCCTCTACTGGTGTCTCCTCCGCTGAGCAGGGCCAGGGTGTGGGTGCGCAGATCGCCCTGGCCCGGCGTGAATCACCCAACAAAGGATCCCGGCTCCTCGGGCTCGCCAAAGCCCTGGTCTCCGAAATGCCCCGCACCATGGCCGCCCTGGAAACCGGACACTTGAACGAATGGCGTGCCACACTGCTCGTGAAGGAAACAGCCTGCCTCTCCATCCAGGACAGGGCCGCCGTTGATGAGGAGCTCGCCCCCGACACCGGAACCTTCGACGGCGCCGGAGACAAAACCATCATCGCCGCCGCACGAGCCGCAGCCTACCGACGCGACCCCCGCTCCATCACCCAACGCGCCGCCCATGCCGCATCCGAACGGCACGTCAGCCTCCGCCCCGCGCCGGACACCATGACCATCCTCACCGCGCTGCTCCCTGTCGCCCAGGGTGTCGCCGCCTACGCCGCGCTGACCCGGCACGCCGATTCGGCCCGCTCCGGCGGGGACACCCGGAACCGCGGCCAGGTCATGGCCGACACCCTCGTCGAACGCCTCACCGGAACCCCCGGCGGCATCAGCGGCATTGATGTGCGGCTCGTCATGACCGACCGCACCCTCCTCCAAGGCGACAGCGAACCAGCACGCCTCCAAGGCTACGGAATCGTCCCCGCCCGAGTGGGCAAGGACGCTCATCGCCGGAGGCGGCAACCAGGCCAGCGAAGAATCAGGGAACCGCGAGAGGGACGGAGAGCCGCGCACCGAGTATCAGGCCGGAAGCGGGCGGGCAGACCTGGGCCAGCGGGCGGGCCAGAACCGGAGGTCAGGCCGGGGCCAGCGGGCAAGAGTCCAAGGAAGATAAGGACTTCAAAGTCTTGCTCCGCCGGTTCTACACCGCACCCACCTCCGGTGAATTGTTGGCAATGGACTCCAAAGCCCGGCTCTTCCCACCCGGGATGAGACGCTTCATCGAAACCCGGGACGACACCTGCCGCACACCCTACTGCGACGCGCCCATCCGCCACATCGACCATGTGGTTCCCTGGCACAACGGCGGCACCACGAGCCTTGCCAACGGGGCCGGGCTCTGCGAAGCCTGCAACCACACCAAAGAAAACCCCGGCTGGAACGCAAAAACAGTCCGGGGCGGGCGTCATCAACTGGAAATCAGCACCCCCACCGGACACAGATACCAATCCAAAGCCCCACCACTGCCAGGGCATCCGCGCGCCCCAGCCAGGCCTGTCGCACGGGCAACGAACGTCCCACCGCCGCCTCCCGCAACGTGGTTTCCAGCTTCGACCTCACTTTGGGAGAGCTTCTTACTGCAGCGCCGGCCCAGCACCTTAACGAGCCCAGCACCTTAACGAGCCCAGCACAGGAACGAGCCCAGTACATTAACGGGCTCGGTCGCAACTATCGCTTCCTGCCGAGCAACCAAAGAAGGAAGCCAATCACCACCGCGGAAGCCATACCCAGCGCACCTGTGACCAGCAGTGCGGTACGTACCCCGAAATCTTCCGTGAGCCATCCCGCGAGCAAGCCTCCCAAGGCATGCCCACCCAGCAGAAGTGGAAAGTAGAGGGCCAGGACCCTGCCCCGCACGCTGGCGCCAGCTTCGAGTTGGACGCTGGTGGCCGCACTGGTGAGGAACATGAGAGTCATGAAGCCAACCACCACGAGCATGGCTACGAACAATTCCTGCGTGGGCATTAGCGAGGCAAGGAGCTGCGTGAGCCCGAAGAGTGCTGCGCTACCCACGATCCCCTTGCGACCCAAGTGCTTGATCCGGGCAGCCAGGAGGGCGCCAGCCAAGGCTCCCAAGGCGCTGACCATATTGAAGAGCCCAAATCCGGCAGGACCGCTGTGCCACACACGGTCGGCGAATGCTGCGAGGACCACGGGACCGTTCATGCCGAACGCTCCCAGGAGACCCGCCAACAGCATGATGAGCAGAAGCTGCGGCCTGGCACTCACATACTTGAAGCCTGCCAGGATTTGTCCACGTTTATCCCGCGGCGGGCCGACAGGGTCGTGTGCGTGATGAAGCTCAGATGGCCGAATAATGGCGATCATCACCAAAACGGCCACCCCGATCCCCGCGTTCGTCGCAAACGCGGCGGCCGGGCCAGCTTGGGCAATGACGACGCCGGCAAGGGCGGGACCGAGCATGGCACCCAGTTGGCCTATCGCACTGTTGAGGCCGATAGCCGCCGGTAGTCCGGCATCACCTACTACCTCATTGACGAAGACTTGCCGGGCGGGCCCATCAATAGAGCTGGTAATTCCCAAAGCAATGCAGGAGCCGTAGACGACCCACACGTCCGTGCCGCCCATGGCATTCCACACGACTAGTCCAGCGGCCAGTAGTGCAGCTACAGACTGGCACGCCATGAGGATTCGGCGTTTCGGAAAGAGATCCACCAGCACACCGCTGATGGGACCAACCACCAGCATGGGCAGGAATTGAAGTGCAACAGCCAACCCCACAGCGGCTGGGCTTCCGGTGAGCTGCAGGACAAGCCAGTCCTGGGCGAGTCGTTGCATCCACACTCCGCCGCTGCCGACGAGCGAAAGCGTTACGAAGATCCGGTAATTATGGTGCCGGAGCGGGTAATACCAAGTCTCTCTGGAGCGACTAATGGCTGCTTTGGTGGAAGACCCGGATTTGGGACGCGGTGACACGGGGTGCTCTGCTCGATTCAGCGGGTAGTCGGATGCACACTCAGTTTTTGGCGCGGCTGGCAGCCCTGATCTTGACCGCAGCAGCGGCCAGAATCAGCATGCCGGGAACAATCACGAAGAGCGCCTGCAGCATCCACACAAAAACGACTGCCACGAAAACGGCCGCGAGGAGCAACAGCGAACCGCTCCCATCACGCAACGAATCAGCCTTGGCTTGGGAGCAGGCAAGTCGCCACTGCTGCTGTGGACCGGGAAGATCCACGGACTTCCGGCCGGCGTCGCCCGCCCAAACCACTCCGCCGCTCCAGTTGCCGGCGATCCTGAGCAGGAACACGGCCGCTGCGGCCGCCAGAATCAAGGTCGCAGGCAGAATCAGTGCCCGCCCGGGCAGCTGACCCACCAGTGCGAGCAACAGGTTAAGGACAATCACGACGGCGGCTGCCGCCGTCGTGATTCCAATCTTCCAACTGCCGGGAAGCGCACGGCGGAAGTTGCCCCAAAGGCTCCGAAGGGAATCATCCCTGCCACTGAGGTGCCGCTCAAGATGCGCGACGCCGGCAGCGTAGGCGGCCGGCGCCGTCACCAACGGGACGGACAGGAGGAGCACAACGACTCCGGCGAGGATGGTCTCGGAGAAGAGGGCAAAGCGGTTGACCGAGATGGCCTGCTTGTCCGAAGAGGACTTTCCTGTGGTGTCCATGATGCTCATTCTGTTCCTCAGCCTTCCGTGTCCGTCAGCCCTTGAGGCCCTGTGTTGAAACGCCTTCTACGATGTATCTCTGGAAGACCAGGAAGAAGACCAACACGGGCAGGAGCGCAAGAACAGACATTGCGATCATCGCTCCGTAGTCCGAGCTCTGGGTCTGGTCCACGAAGAGCCGCAAAGCCAGTGGCAGTGGGTACTTTTCAGGGGTGTTCAGGTAGAGCAGCGGGCCGAGGAAGTCGTTCCAGCTCCAGATGAAGGAGAAGATCGACGTCGAGATCAATGCCGGCTTCATGAGCGGGAGCATGATGGAGCCGAAGATCCGCACGTGACCTGCGCCGTCGATGCGGGCTGCTTCGTCCAGTTCTGCCGGAAGGTTGCGCATGAACTGGACCATCAGGAAGACGAAGAACGCGTCGGCGGCCAGGAACTTACCGATCAACAGCGGCACATAGGTGTCTACCAGGCCAAGCTGCTGGAACACGATGTACTGAGGGATGATCACCACGTGGAACGGGAGCAGCAGGGTAGCAATCATCATGCCGAAGAAGATTCCGCGGCCGGGGAAGTTGATGCGGGCAAAAGCGTACGCCGAGACACTCGCTGAAAGGACGGTGCCGACTACTGCGCCAACGGCCAGAATCAGGGAGTTAGTGAAGAACGTCAGCGTGGACACCCCACCGATGCCGTCCATGGCCGTGACGAAGTTATCGAAGCTGAAGTTGTTGGACCAAAGCTGGGTGGTTGAACCACCGATTTCGGAGTTCGGTTTGAAGGACGAGGCCACCATCCACAGAGCCGGGTAGAGGACTATCCCCACAAGCGCCAGCGCAACGATGTGGAAGATGATGCTTTTAATGCGCTTGACCGTGCCTGACTCGGACTTCGGGTTGTACTCCGCGGCCGGGGTGGCGGGCGTGGACTGGGTGGGGGTTGCGATGGTTGTCATTTTGAATCCCCGCTGTAGTGGACCCAGGACTTGGATGTCTTGAAGAAGATCAGCGTGATGATGCCGACCACGATCACCAGGAGCCAGGCCATTGCAGAGGCGTAGCCCATCCGGAAGTCGCTGAAACCGCGCAAGTACAGGTAGAGGGTATAGAAGAGGGTGGAGCCTGCGGGGCCGCCTTCACCATTGGAGATGATGTAGGCCGAGGCGAAGATCTGGAACGCGTGAATGGTTTCCATCAGCAGGTTGAAGAAGATCACCGGGGAAAGCATGGGCCAGGTGATGTTGAAGAACTTACGGACCGGACCTGCGCCATCCATCGAGGCAGCCTCGTAGAGGTCGGCAGGAATCTGCTTGAGCCCGGCCAGGAAAATCACCATCGGGGCGCCGAACTGCCACACCGTCAGGAGGATCATCATGGGCATCGTCATGGATGGATTGCCCACCCAACCGCCGAGGTTGATCCCGAAGAAGGACAGGCTCTCATCCACAGGACCGGAATCGCCAAACATCGCTTTCCAAACGATCGCGATGGAAACACTGGCACCGATCAGGGAGGGAGCGTAGAACGCGGAACGGTAGAACCCCTGCCCCTTTCGCTTGCTGTTCAGCAGCATGGCGATCGCCAGGGCAGCGGCGAGCTTGAGAGGGGTACCGAACACTACATAGCTCAGGGTTACGCCTACCGACTGCAGGAAACGTTCGTCCTGGAAGAGCGTGGCGTAGTTGTCCAGGCCTATCCACTTGGGGGGATCGAAGAGGTTGTAGTTGGTAAAGGAGAGGTACAGCGAAGAAATCATCGGACCCACGGTCAGGGCAATGAATCCGAGCAGCCAAGGAAGCAGGAAGGTGTAGCCGGCGCGGGCGTCCGCCCCTCGTCGCCGCGAGGTGCGCGGCTGGGAGGGAGCGGACGACTGGGAGCGCCTACTCAGGGTTGGGGTTTGAGTCACGAGATCAGTCCGTCGGTCGGAAAGCCTGGATCAGACACAAATGTCTGCTCAGGCATTCTGCTTGATAAGGTCTTCGGCTTCCTTGAACCACGCATCTGCAGCGCCGTCGATGGTGAGTTTGCCGTAGTTGAGATCGGAGCTGACGCGCTTGAAAGAGGATTCAAGCGTGCCGAAACCGACGATGGGCGGCTCCGGAGCATCCTTGAGGTACTTTTCGATGGACTTTTCGTAGTCCACAACCAGCTTGTCTGTACCTTCAAAGGTGGTTCCGTCGCGCTGGGTCTTGGATGCCGGAACACCACGGGAGGTCTTGAAGATCTGGCCTACCTCGGGATCGTTGACCATGAAGTCTATGAAACGGGCAGCAGCATCCTTGTATTTGGTCTTGGCGCTGGCCACCATCAGCATTGAGGGCTTGAGAAAGAGTCCCAGGTTGTCGGAGTTATCGGAAGGAACCGGCACCAGTTTGAGTTCCTTGGCGCCACTATCGCCGAGGTAACCGGCCATGAAGTTGTCCCACGTGACTTCCGTGGCAGTGACGTTTGAGCCGAATGGGGACTTCGGCAGCAGCTGGGTGGTCTTGTCTTCGCCAACGATCGCCGGGGTTCCACGAAGCTGGGCGGTGGTGTTCCACCACTTCTTGAGATCGTCCTTGGAGAACCCGAGCTTGCCTTCATCCGTAAAGGCCTGAATGTTGTTTTGGCGCAGCCAGATGTTGAACATCCACCACACGCCGGTGTAGTCGGTGCCGCCGAACAACGTTCCGTTGCCCTTCTGCCCCACCTCGGCAAGGAAAGAGTTGAACTCCTTGTAGTTCCACGTTCCGTCAGGCTCTGCGATGCCCATGGCCTTGAGCTTGGCGGGATCGTAGTAGACAGCGAACGCATTGGTGCTGGTAGGGATGCCGAAGGTTTTTCCACGGATCTGGCCCGAGGGCAGGAGTGACTTGTCGAAGGCATCCGTGTTGATCTTTACGGTGCCCAGGTCCAGTAGCTGGTTACGCTGGCCGTAGTCGCGCAGGTAGGACAAGTCCCACTGCATAACGTCCGGCAAGCCACCACCGGCAGCTTCAGTGGCGCGCTTCTGCCAGTACCCCGCGAAGTCCGTGAAGTTGCCGTTGACCTTGACATCTGGATTCTTGGACTCAAAAAGCGCAATCGCTTTGCGGGTGCGTTCGGCACGGTCGTCGTTGCCCCACCAGGTGTACGTGATGGTCACGGGGTTCTCTGCAGAGCCCGTCTTGCTGGATGACGAAGACTGGCCGCAGGCGGACAGGAACGCCGCAGATGCAGTGCCAAGGGCCACCGTGGTGAGGAAATTCCTTCTGTTGATCATGAGAGCCTCCTTGCTCAGTTGGTGCAAGCCTCTTCGGTTCCCCGCAAGGAGAGTGACGTCGCTTACACTCGTTCTGAATCGATACAATATCCTCAATCGCGAATCTGGGCAAGCGTTTTCCAAGATCCTCGCCTAACCTGATAGCAGCCAAGCTCCACAGTTATCCCGCACTGCCGAACCTGACCAAGGAGTCCCGTTGTCCTCCCCTGAACTCTCCCGAGGCCCATCCAAAGGCCCATCCAAAGGCCCGTCTATCGGCCCGTCTGTTTGGAACAGCATCAACGGCCTGGCCTACGGCGGCGACTACAACCCTGAGCAATGGCCGGAAGACGTCCGCCGTGAAGACATCGAGCTCATGAAGGAGGCGGGGGTCAATTTCCTGAGCGTCGCCATCTTCTCCTGGGGCCTGCTGGAACCTGTGGAAGGCCAGTACGATTTCGGCTGGCTGGATGACGTCATGGGCAACCTGCACGAAGCGGGCATCAAGGTGGCACTGGCTACGGCTACCGCATCACCGCCAGCCTGGCTGGCCAGGAAACACCCCGAAATCCTGCCCGTGACAGCGGAAGGAACAAGGCTGGAACGCGGCTCGCGGCGCCACTACACGCCGTCGTCCTCGGTGTACCGCAGGTACGCAGCCACCATGACGCGGGTCATCGCCGAACGCTACAAGAACCACCCGGCCCTGGCATTGTGGCATGTGGACAACGAGCTCGGCTGCCATGTTGGCGAGTTCTACGGGGAAGAAGACGCTGCCGCATTCCGGGCCTGGCTTGAACGCCGGTACGGATCCATTGAGGCACTCAACGAGGCTTGGGGAACAGCCTTCTGGTCCCAGCACTACGCCACGTTTGAGGAAATCATCCCGCCCGGAGCCGCCCCCACCACGATTAACCCTGGCCAGCAGCTGGACTTTGCACGCTTCAATTCATGGGCGTTCATCGATTACTACCGCGCCCTGCTGGAGGTCATCCGCGAAGTCACACCGAACGTTCCAGCCACCACCAACTTCATGGTTTCCAGCGCCACCAAAACCCTGGACTACTTCGATTGGTCCAAGGACATGGATGTGATCGCGAACGACCATTATCTGGTGGCTGCCGATCCTGAACGGGAAATCGAACTTGCCTTCAGCGCTGACCTTACGCGCGGTGTGGCCGGCGGCGAACCGTGGATCCTGATGGAACACTCCACATCGGCGGTCAACTGGCAGCCCCACAACCAGCCAAAGATGCCCGGGGAAATGCTCCGCAACTCCCTGACGCATGTGGCCCGCGGCGCCGATGCGGTCATGTTCTTCCAGTGGCGTCAGAGCAAGGCTGGATCTGAAAAATTCCACTCAGCCATGGTTCCGCATGGCGGACGGGACACACAGGTCTGGCGCAACGTGGTGAAACTCGGCGATGCCCTGTCCAAAGTGGAATCCGTGAAGGGTTCCCGCGTGGAATCGCGGGTTGCTTTCGTCTTTGACTATGAAGCATGGTGGGCATCGGAACTGGATTCGCACCCTTCACAATCCGTGAAGTACCTGGAAACCATGCGTGCTTTCCACCGCTCCCTCTACGTGCGTGGTGTCACTGCGGACTTCGTCCACCCCTCCGCCGACCTCTCCGGCTACGATCTCATCCTGGTCTGCACCCTCTACGCGGTGACGGACTCTGCGGCCGCCTCCATCGCTGCCGCAGCAGAGGCCGGCGCAACGGTCCTCATCAGCTACTTCAGTGGCATCGTGGATGAACAGGACCACGTTCGGTTGGGTGGCTACCCGGGCGCTTTCCGCGAATTGCTGGGTATCCGGGCCGAGGAATTCCACCCACTTTTCCCCGGCAGCACAGTCACGCTCAGCGATGGAACAGTTGGTTCCTTGTGGAGCGAGCACGTTCACCTGGCTGACCCTGAGGGCGGGCCAGCCGAGGTTTTGGCTACCTTTACGGACTACCCGCTCGACGGCGTCCCCGCCCTCACGCGCAGATCCACCGGGGCGGGGGCTGCTTGGTACCTTGCCACACTCCCCAACGCCGACGGTATCGATTCACTGACTGCCCGCCTGCTGGACGAGGCTGGGGTGACGGCCGTTGCCGAGGCTTCTGCCGGCGTCGAACTCACCCGGCGGCGATCCGCGGATGGCGGTAGTTTCCTCTTCGCCATCAACCACGGTCGCGAGGATGTGACCGTGAAGGCCGACGGCGACGAACTGCTGAGCGGAGCTCGCTTCAGTGGCGTGGTCCCCGCCGGAGCCGTAGCAGTTATCGCGGAAGACTAACCCAAAAACCGCGCCCCGGGCGGATCACGAATGATTCGCCCGGGACGCGGTTTTCTTGGTTCTGCGGTTCTTTGATGCCTTGCTGCCGGAAGCTAGGCTCCGATCGCGGACTTCATCTCGTCCACGGCCTTCTTACCGGCTTCCTCCGTGGAGAGCCTGTTGAACAGGACTTCCGAGGAGTAGCGCTTGATGATCTCCTGGATAGCACCTGCACCCTTCGGCGGTGCGGCCGGGGCTTCACCGAGCTCGGGCTGGATATCACTGATGAAGTTGACCACCTTGGTGTCCGCAGTAGCCAGCTTGGGAGCGATTGCTTCGCGGACGTCCGAGTTGGGGTAAACGCCGCGGTCAGCCAGCAGAATTTCGCCGGCCTTGACGTTGTTCGTCAGGAAGTCGATGAACTTGGCCGTCTCTTCAGGGTGCTTGGTCCTGGAGGATGCTGACCAGAACTGGGAAGCCTTGTACCAAAGCTTCGTATCAGCGGCCTTGCCCGTCTTGGAGGGGAAACGAAGGATCTGCAGTTCGCCGCCCGCAGCTTTCTCGAGCGCCGGCAACTGGTTGGACCACCAGAACGCCATGCCGTTCTTGCCGGTTGCCAGGCCACTCTGATCCAGTGGTGCAGCTTCGGCCTCAACAATTTCCGATGCCGACGGAACGGCCTTTTTCTCGCTGAGTTCCTTCAGGAAGTCCCAGTAGCCTGCGACGTCCGAGGGTTCGAAGCCGAGCTTGCCGTCCTGCGTGTACAGCGATTTGCCGTTCTGGCGCAGCCACACACCCAGGGACGCCTCATCGGTGCCGTATGCGGCAGCCCCATAGGTTCCCTTCGGGGACTTGCTGGTGACCTCAGCAGCGATGCGTTCGAAGTCTTCCCACGTCCAGGTCTTGTCGTCCGGAAGAGCGACGCCCGCAGCCTTGAAGACCGCCGGGTTGGCCAGGATGGTGGCAGCGTTGATGCCTGCCGCAACACCAGTGAGTCCCTTGGAACCCTTGCCGGCATTCAGCGCGGCTTCGTCCAGCTTGGACGTGTCGATCTTGTACTTGGACAAATCCAGGAGGGCTCCACGAGTGGAGTACTCGGTGATGTACTTTTCGTCCATCTGGATGATGTCCGGAGCATCGTTGGCAGCAACTTGGGTGGCCAGCTTGTCCCAGTAGCCGCTCCAGTCGCCATACTCGGCCTTGATCTTGATGTTGGGGTTCTCAGCCTCAAAAGCTGCAATGGCTTGCTGCGTCAACTGCGCACGCTTGTCGCCGCCCCACCAGGAAAAGCGGAGCTCCACCTTGCCGTCGGCACTCTTTTGTTCCGCCCCGCCGCCACAAGCGCTCAGCGCCAGAACGGCAGCAGCTGTGGCAGCGATGATGGCCGAGGCACGAAGCCGCTTGGACCGCTTGGCCTTGGGTTCCGATGCGCGGGCTTTGGAAGAACCTGCGGAAGCACCTGCAGGGGCGATTCCTTCACCCTTTGGAAATACCGGCACTGTTGTCTCCGATCCTCTTTGATCTTGATGCGAATGAGAAAGCGTTTTCTTGCGTGGATTTTATGCTACAAGTCACAATCTTGTATGACAAGATCTCAGCTTGTATTACTTGTCGGGCTGAAGTCCTGAACTTCCATTCAGTACGTCTGCGCCCTATTTGATGCCGGTAGTTGCGATGCCCTTGATGAGGAACCGCTGGCCGAACAGGAAGACAAGGAACACGGGGAACAGGGACACGATGGACATCGCGAAGAGTGATCCCCAGCTGGTGGCGGACTGCGAGTCAACGAAAGCTCGAAGCGCCACGGGGACAGTAAACATGTCCGGATCCGTGAGGTAGATAAGGGCACCGAAGAAGTCGTTCCACGTCCAGATGAAAGTGAAGATCGTGGTGGTGGCGAGGGCCGGAACCATCAAAGGCAGAATGACACGCAGGAAAATCCTCGGGTGGCCGGCGCCGTCGATGCGGGCAGCCTCATCCAATTCCTTCGGAATGCCGCGGATGAACTGAACCATGAGGAACACAAAGAACGCGTCTGTGGCCAGGAGCTTCGGCACGATGAGCGGCCAGAACGTGTTGACCCAGCCGATCTGCGAAAACAGGATGTACTGCGGAACGATCACAACATGGAACGGCAGCATGATGGTCAGCAGCATGATTCCAAAGAACAGCTTTTTGCCACTGAACTGCAGCCGGGCGAAGGCATAGGCGGCCATGGAGCACGAGATCAGGTTTCCGAGGATCGAGCCGAGTACGACGATCGCGGAGTTGATCATGTAATGCCCGAAGGGGTGGGTCAGGGCAGACCAGCCATCGGTGTAGTTGCTCATCTCCAGGTTGTTCAGCCAAAGGCCGGGTTCGCGGAAGATGAGATCATTTGGCCGGAGCGAGGAGACAACCATCCACAGCAGCGGGTAGATCATGATCCCGCCAACCAGGATCAGGATGGCGTGCTTGATGAGTCCTTTGATGCGGGCGTTCCGGCTGAAGGCCAGGTTTCCCGGCGATTCACGGCGGCGCGGGCTTTTGCTGGTCTTGCTGCTTTGGCCCTCAACGGCGGCCGGGAGGGTCTGGATTTTAGTCATCGTAGAACACCCAATACTTTGAAGCGATGAAGTTGATGGCAGTGAAAGCGCCGATAATGACCAGCAGGAACCAGGCCATCGCCGAGGCGTAGCCCATATCGAACTGGCCGAAGCCCTTCTGGTACAGGTACAGCGTGAAGAACATGGTGGAGTCGGACGGTCCGCCGTTGCCGCCGGAGACGATAAACGCCTGCGTGAACGACTGGAACGAACCAATGATTTGCAGCACCAGGTTGAAGAAGATGATGGGGCTCAGCATCGGCAGCGTGATCCGCCAGAACTTCTGCAAGGTGGTGGCGCCGTCAACTTCGGCGGCTTCGTAGTACATGTTCGGGATCTGGCGCAGGCCAGCCAGGAAGATGATCATCGGGCTGCCGAACGTCCAGACATGGAGCAGGATGATGGAGCCGAGCGCCGTGTTTGGATCCGAGATCCAGCCAGGACCCTGGATGCCGATCATGGCGAGGACCTGGTTCACAAGGCCGGTGGTGCCGAAGATCTGCTTCCAAAGAATGGCAACAGCCACAGATCCGCCCAGCAGCGACGGCAAATAGAAGATGGAGCGGTAGAACGGAAGGCCACGCAGCCCTTTATCCAGGACCAGCGCGATCACCAGGGCCACGGCCAGTTGGAGCGGCACGCCCACCAGCACATATGTGAAGGTAACGCGCAAGGAATTATGCAGGCGGGCATCGCCGAACATACGGACGAAGTTGTCGATTCCCACCCATTGCGGTGGTTGCAGAAGGTTGTAATCCGTGAAGGACAGGTACAACGACATCAGCATCGGACCCACGGTGATGACCACGAGGCCGATCAGCCACGGAAGCAGGAAGACATAAGCGGCCTTGTTGTCACGGCCGTTCGCTTTCTTCTCCTCCTTGGTCATGGGCCCCTTGCGGCGGGTCATTGTGGAGAGTTCGCCGATGGCGCTCATCGCTTCCCTCCTGCCTGACCGCGAACGCCTTTCGGCGTCCCCGTGTGTTCATATGCGGCCATGTGGTCTCCTTTGGTCATCGTGGCCATCCACGGAGTACGAGTGTGGTTGATGCTTGCCTTCCGGGACGCGCCGTTCTCTTGGCGGTACCCCTTGACCCACCGGGATGTCGGTCCTGGTAATCAGCGGCTCCGTACCAAAGTAAACGCTTTCTTGACCCATGTACAGCCTTTTGCTAATTTTTGAGAAAGCGTTTTCTGACGAAGCCGCCCATACCCGTTTACACGCGACCCGTTCACACACACAGAAGTCCGGCGTGCGCTTTCGCACATCATCCGCACCGAAAAGGCAGGACACCATTGTTCCCCAAGTACGGCGACTGCCATGACCACTGCTGACGCGGCACGAATGCCCACTCGTCCCAGCGCTCTTGGCCGCTACGAGGATTGGCCCGCTTACGCCGCCCAGCATCACTTCGCGGCAGCCTCTCCAAGCGCCCAGCAGCTTGCGGACGCGCTTGGGGTCCCTGCCCCTGCGCGGGTTCCTGAATACAGGGTGGACACCGAAACGGAGCACGACGGCGTCATCACCTCCCGCCTGTCCTGGCAGCTTGGATTCGGGCCAAGGACCTCGGCTTGGTTCGTGCGGCCAGGCGGCTCCGTTGGCCCGCTGCCTGGGATACTGGCTCTTCACTGCCATGGCGGAATCAAATCGCATGGCGCGGAGCGGCTGGTCTTACTTCCAAGAGACGAACAGTACGACGCCGGCGCCGACGATGCTGCGGGCTTCGGTCCCGTGCCGGCCCAGTTGCGGGAAAAGCTCTACGGTGGGCGGCCCGTGGCTACGTGGCTTGCCCAGCAGGGTTTCGCCGTCCTGGCACACGACGCCTTCATGTGGGGCAGTCGCGGCTTCGGCCTGGAAACCCAGCCTTGGCGGACGGCACAGGCCGTCAACGGCCAGCAGGCACTGTGGCGGGAGGCCGGCGTCGAACCTTCCACGGCGGATCTTTACAACGCAGCGGCGGCCGATCATGAAGAAACCGTGGCGAAAGCCGCAACGCTCCTTGGCACCAGCATCGCCGGGACGGTGGCGCATGACGACCTCGCGGCGCTTGGCATCCTGGCGTCCCTTCCCGGAGTCGATCCGGAACGCCTGGGATGCACCGGATTTTCAGGCGGAGGCGGCCGGGCCATGGTGCTCGCCGCCCTCAGTCCCCTGATCCGCAGCTATGTAGTCACGTGCATGATGACCACCTTCGCGTCCCTCCTCCCCGCCTACCTCGATGCGCATTCCTGGTTGCTCCACTCCCCTGGTCTGTCAAAGCTGGGGGATTGGCCCGATCTGGTGGTGCGTTCAACTGCCGGCGCTGTCTTGGTGCAGTACGCACTGGCCGATCAGCTGTTTCCGGAAGGAGGAATGCGCGACGCCGATGCCCACCTTTCGCTGCGGATGCCGGCTGCGCGGTACAAAGGCAGCTTTTGGCCAGAGCCCCATGTTTTTTCCACCGCCATGCAGGAAGAGGCGGCAGCTTTCCTCTCCTCCAACCTCCAGGCCAATGAAGCCCATGCTTTCTCCACAACTGATCCCGCTAGGACAGCACTATGACTCTGCCCTCAACTGCCTCCCACACCGTAGTGGCCGGCCACAACCAACTGCCCCGGGTAGCACTCGTTGGCGTGCACGGATTCGGCGAACGACACGTTGAAAACCTCCGTCGGCTCGGTTCTGCCGGAATGCTTGAACTAGTAGCTGTTGCCGATCCACTGCCGCCAGCCCCAGGTCAGTTGCCTCCTGAGGTGGGCGTCTACAGTTCCTTGGAGGAGCTGCTGGCTGCGGGAAGAGCCCCCGACGTCGTCATCATTTCCACTCCCATCCAAACCCACGCCCCGCTGGCCCTCACAGCGCTCGGGGCAGGCGCTGACGTTTACCTCGAAAAGCCTCCGGTGGCTTCCATGGCGCAGTACGAAAGCGTCCTCGCAGCGGCGGCGAGCGCCGGGCGGCTGATTCAAGTCGGTTTCCAGAGCCTTGGTTCGCACGCCCTTCCCGCCATTGAAAAGCTTGTGGCCTCGGGTGAAATCGGCGAGGTCCGCGGCATCAGCGCCACCGGCCAATGGCTCCGGACCAAGGGGTACTTCAAGCGCTCCCGCTGGGCCGGTAAGCGAAGCCTGGACGGTACGGATGTGGTGGACGGCGTCGCGACGAACGCCTTGGCGCACGCGGTGGCTACTGGGCTGCGACTCGCAGGTGCCAGGACCCTTGCCGACGTCGAATTGGTCGAAACCGACCTTTACCGGGCGAATGACACCGAAAGCGATGACACCTCCGTCATTAGGGTCCGGACCGCGACTGGCACAGTGTTGACCTGCGCCCTGACGTTGTGCGCTCCCGTGCAGTCAGCGCCATCGGTGACCATCTACGGCACGCTCGGCCAGATCACGCTTTTCTACACGGAAGACAGTGTGGAGGTCACCACTCCGGGCGGGATCCGGACTGAGACTTTCGGGCGGACGGACCTCCTGGAAAACCTCCTGTCAGCACGGACCGAACAGGATCTACTCAGCCCCTTGAGTGCAGCCGGCGCCTACATGTCCGTGCTGGAAGCGGTCCGAACCTCGGACGCACCCCGGCTCATCCATCCGGACCATGTGACATGGCTGGGAGAAGGCGACGACGCCCATGCCGTGGTGCAGGACATCGAATCGTGGATCCGCCGCGCCACCCTGGGGCAAGCAACCTTCGGGGAACTCGGGGCGCCGTGGGCGGCGAGTACCGCTGGAGCGGCCAACCCAGAGCTGACGGTCAACGGCACAGCCGTCGCCACGGTGCAGGACGGCTCGCGCATCCGGCCAACCTCCTCGCCCCGTCCATACCTCCACCCCGTCCGAACCCTTGCCGGCACGGTCGTAAGTGACCACATCCCGGAGGACCATGTGTGGCACCTTGGAGCTGGCGTCGCCATCCAGGATGTGGACGGTATCAATTTCTGGGGTGGCCGGACCTACACCCGCGACGCCGGAGCTTACGTCTGGCGCAAGGACCACGGCCGCATAGTTCTTGAGTCCGCGGAGCATAAGGACGGACAGCGGCACGAGCTGTTGAGCTGGGTGGGCCCGGACGGTACCCCTGTCCTCCGCGAACAGCGCGAGTGGCGCTGGGCCGCCGTCGGGAATTCTGCCTGGCAACTGACGCTGGACTTCACCCTCGAATCCGCCACGGGACGCCCGGTGCTGCTGGGCAGCCCAGGTTCCAACGGAAGGCCGCAGGGCGGTTACGGTGGCTTCTTCTGGCGCCTGCCGAGGGTCAGTGGCGCGACCATCTGGACACCTGATTCGCGTGGTGAAGATGCCGTCCATGGCAGCGTCGCGCCTTGGCTGGCTTGGTCAGGAACTTTCGACGCCGGAACAGGCGGCGGCCATGGTGCGGGCGATCCGGGCTTGGGCCATCCGGCCACGCTCGTATTCCTGGCATCCCCCCAAGCACCGGACCCCTGGTTCGTTCGGCACTCGGGCTATCCGGGCGTGGGGCTGTCCTTGGCGTGGGAGTCGCCGGTGGCCGCAGAACCTGGCCGCCCTGTGCATCGCACCGTCAGGGTGCTCATCGCTGATGGCTTCCTAGCCACTCAAGACATTGAACAGCTCATTTCAACCCAGGGGGACCCAGCATGACCGCTCCGACTCGATTAACGCCCGCTCAGACTGCCGTCACTGCGCCCGGCAACGTCGCCGACCGGAAGGTAAAGCGCCAGCGGGTGCTGGACATTCTGGACCATTCGGGCCGCGACTCGCTTCTGCTCACCAGCAACACAGCGCTCACCTGGTACCTGGACGGTAGTCGGGTCCATATCAGTCTGGCCGGCGACCCCATAGCCGCCCTCCTGGTGGACCGCTCCGGCGATCACTTAATCACGTTCAACAACGAAGCCGGCCGGATCGAGGCCGAGGAGCTGCCGGAGAGCGTCAACCTGCACAGCGTTCCGTGGCATGGCCAACTGCATGCCTCTGCGGCCGGGCTGGCCGAGGACGGAAACCCGCTGCTGGAAGCCGCTGTCGTGGGGGAACTACGGGCAGCACGACAACAACTCCTGCCTGCAGAAACAGCCCGCTATGCCCAATTGTCCGCAGACGCAGCCTGCGCGATGACCGACGTCCTCACGGCAGCGACGCCGGAAACCACAGAGTTTGAGCTCGTCTCCGAGCTGGCCGCGCGGATTGTGGCAGCGGGCGCCGAGCCGCTTGTCCTGCTGTGCAGCGGGGCTGCCCGGAGCGGCTTCCGCCACCCGCTGGCAACGCATGCCCCCATCGGACGCAGGGCCATGGCCGTGGTTTGCGCCCGCCGTCATGGCTTGGTGGCCAACGTGACCCGTTGGGTAGCGTTCGACGCCGGTACTCCGCAGGAGCTCGACGCCGAAGCCCGCATCGCAGCAGTTGAAGCGGACATTTTCCAGGCCACCGTACCGGGTGCCAAGCTCAACGAGGTCTTCGCTGGTATCCAGGATGCCTATGTGCGACACGGTTTTGGTCCCGAGCAATGGACAATGCATCACCAGGGTGGTCCTGCAGGGTATGCGGGCCGTGATCCGCGGGTCACCGCTGACGTGACGGACACGGTGGTGCTCGACCAGCCGTTCACGTGGAACCCCTCCGGACCGCGCGTGAAAATCGAAGACACCGTGCTGCTCACGGATTCCGGCCTGCGCGTCCTGACCAGTGACCACCGTTGGCCAACCACGGAAGTGGACGGCCGCCGTCGTCCGCTCACCCTGCGGCCGTAGCGCCTTCGTCCAGCTCGAACCAACGCGAAAGGGGCGGAGTCGCCGCGATGGTGACCCCGCCCCTTTCATCTGCCCTTGACACACCAACCTGCATATCAGTTGGGTGCGCTGTAGGTGAGTTAGCTGAGCGTTAGTACGCCGTCCACCCGGCGCGGGATGCCCAACGGGTTCGCCTCGCGAAGGGCCGGGTGCAGGATGTTGTCCGGAGCGTCCTGGTAAGCCACCGGACGCTGGAAGCGACGGACCGCGGTGGCGCCCACCGAGGTGAACAGCGATGTAGTAGCCGGGTACGGCCCTCCATGCTGCTGCGACCAATTCACGGCAACGCCAGTGGGCCAACCATCAAACAGGACCCGGCCGGCGAGCTCACTCAGCTGCTCCACAAGCGCCGAAACGTCCTCGCCTGGCTGCGCATGGACGGTGCCCGTGAGGCTGCCCGGAACCTTGGCAAGTGCCTTGGACAGCTCTTCGTCATTGGCGTACTCAATGAGGAGCGTGGTGGGGCCGAAGCACTCTTCCAGCAACTCATCAGGGCGCTCCAACACGTTGGCGGCGCTCGTGGAGAACACCACCGGAGCTGCGCCGTCGGCCAGGCTGTCCTGATCCACAGTGCCGCTCACCACCGCAACACCTGGCTGCTCCGCGACGCTGCGCAGGCCGTAAGGGTAGGCCTCCGCGATCCGTTCAGTCAGCATGGCCGCGGTCGGTTTGTCCTTGCTCGCCTCTGCCACCTGGGCAGCGAAGTCGGTCCCCGCGGGGATGAAAACGAGTCCGGGCTTGGTGCAGAACTGCCCCGCTCCCTGGGTGAATGAACCAGCCAGGCCAGCAGCAAGGTCCTGGCCGCGATCAGCCAGAGCACTACCAGTGATGACCACCGGGTTCAGGCTGCCGAGTTCGCCATAGAAGGGGATCGGCTCTGGGCGCGACGTTGCGAGGTCGAACAGCGCCCGTCCGCCGGGGATGGAACCGGTGAAGCCCACAGCCTTGATGGCGGGATCCTGCACCAAGGCGGTACCGGCCTCGCGTCCGCTCACGAGGGCGAAGAAGCCGTCCGGAGCTCCGGCCTTGGCCAGGGCTTCTGTCACGATCTCGGCGGTTCGCTCGGACAAGCGGAGGTGGCCGGAATGTGCTTTGACGATCACCGGGCAACCGACAGCGAGCGCCGATGCGGTGTCGCCCCCGGCCACCGAGAACGCGAACGGGAAGTTCGACGCCGAGAACACGGCTACCGGTCCAATCGGACGCAGGATGCGGCGCAAGTCGGGCTTGGGCGGGGCGGAGGCAGGATCCGCGTGATCGATGACGGCCTCCAGGTAAGAGCCCTCGGTGATGACCCTCGCGAACAGCCGGAGTTGGCCGCTGGTTCGGGCCACCTCACCGGTGAGCCGAACCGTGCCAAGGCTGGTTTCGGAGTCAGCTATGGCCACTAGTTCCGTCACGTTGGCGTCCAGGGCGTCGGCGACGGCGGTCAGCCAGGCTGCGCGCTCGGCGTCGGACGCTGCGGCGGTCACCTTGAAGGCTGCGGCGGCAGCGGCGGTCACCGCGGTCAGGTCAAGAGTTGCTGTACTCAATGTGGTTTCCTTTACTCTCAGGGGCGGAGCTGCTCTCAGGGGCGTCACGGTCGGCCGGCTTCGCGGCAAAGTCGAAGCCAAGGCCTGGGCGGCCCACGGAACTGAGCCTGCTGTTGCGGATTCGGATGGGAGAGGGCTCGGCGAGGATACCGAGCTGCTCGAAGGAAGCGTCTTCCACTTCTTCCACGCTCACGGCCTCAGCCAAGGTGAGCGCCAACTGTCCGGAAAGCTCCGGAAGCAGGTGCGGAGCCACCCTGATGCTGTTCGCGCGGGCCAACTCAACGATTCTGCGGAACGGCGTAATACCGCCCACACGGACAATATTGGGTTGGATGATATCCACGGCTTCGGCTTCGATGAAGTCGCGGAAGCGGTAGATGGTGTGGACGTTCTCGCCCAGCGCGATAGGCACCGGAGAATGTTTACGCAGGCGCCGGTAGGCCCACAGATCGTCAGCACGGATTGGTTCTTCGAGCCATTCCAATCCGTACTCCCCCAAAACATCCAAGGCACGGAAGGTGTGCGCCAGGTCCCAGCGTTGGTTGGCATCAATCATGAGCAGGCGGTCCGGGCCAATGACCTGCCGGACCGCGGCAACCCGTTCAGCGTCTTCGCGTAGCTCAGGCTTTCCCACTTTGATCTTCACAGCCTTATGACCAGCGGCAACCCAGCGCTGTGCCTGCTCCACGAGTTGTTCCAAGGAGTAGTGCAGGTTCACGCCCGAGCCATAGACCTCCACAGATTCCTGGCGTTGACCCAGGAGAGCGGTGACTGACGTGCTGGCCCGGCGGGCCTTGAGGTCCCACAGCGCGAGGTCCACACCGGCCATGGCGATAGTTGTCAGGCCTCCCCCACCTGCCTCATGCAGGCGCTTCCAGAGCTGGTCCCACACCGCTTCGGGATTCGGCTCCAGGCCAAGGATGAAGGGTGCGATGTCGTGGTCCAGGAGGGCTTTAACTGCTTGGGGACCAATGGTGGGTGTCCACGAGAAACCGTGGCCCACGCCGCCGTCGTCAGTGGTCAGTTCGGTGACGATCACATGGTTCTCGGGAGCTTCAGCACCCCAGTTGCGCAGCAACGGAACCGTGATCAACCGCGTGGTGAGGCCGGTAATGCGCGCTGTCATCAGCTGAGCGCCAACTCGTGGCCCTTGGCGAGGATCGATTTGAGCTCCAACAGCTGTTCCTCCGTGGGGTCCACCAGCGGCGGGCGGACGGGGCCAACCGGCAAACCGGCCAAGCGCAGGCCCGCCTTGATGAGGGAAACGCCGAAGCCGGGAGTCTGGTCCCGAAGTCTCACGAGGGGAGCATAGAAGCCTTCAAGCAGTGCGTTCCGGCGGTCTTCGTCACCAGAGACGTATGCGTCGTAGTAAGCTTTTGCGATCTCCGGAGCCATGGCAAAGGCGGCCGAGGAGTACAGCGGGATCCCCAGGCCACGGTAAGCACCCTGTGTCAGCTCTGCCGTGAGGAGTCCGTTGAATAGGGCGAAGTCGGTTCGGCCGCTGGCGTTGATGGCGGACACGATTTCCTGCGCCAGGCCGACGTCCCCGATCCCATCTTTGAAGCCGATGACTTTGGGGTTCGCGGTGAGGCGGGTCATGGCTGCGGCAGTGAACTTCGCCGTGCCACGGTGATAAACGATCACGGGCAGGCTACTGGCGGCGGCGATGGCCTCGACGTAAGCAACCACGCCGTCTGTAGGTCCAGTAACGAGGTACGGCGGGAGAACCAGCAAGGCGTCAGCGCCTGCCTCCTCGGCAACCTTGGCGGCTGCAAGCGCGTGGCCCAGCGGGCCGCCGGCGCCAGCGACTACCGGGACAGCTCCGGCAACAGCCTCGACGGCGGCAGTCACCACGGTCCGGATTTCCTCCAGGGAGAGGGCGTGGAATTCACCCGTGCCGCACGCGGGGAACACACCTCCGGGTCCGAAAGGAAGGCGCGATGTGATGTGCTCCTTCAGGAGGGCTACGTCTACCGAGCCGTCTTCGGCAAAGGGTGTGACGGGGAAAAACAGTACGCCGTCGAAGTTCATGGTGTCTCCTTGGTTGCTCCCGCCGGGACCAGGCCGGCGTGGTTCTCGTCGTCGAGTAGTGCTTGGTCTGATGCTGCTGAATCTGCGCCTTCGTAGGGCGGCGTAAGTTCGGTACGCCAGCTGCGCTTGGGCTCCCAGCCAAGTAGCTCACGCGCTTTCCCCACGGAGAACGCCGGGCTGGTGCCCGTCAGGTGTTCGGTAAGGGGGGTGCTGCCGGGCAGGAAACGCGGGAACAGCTCAGCGAGCGCGGAAGTCGCCAGGGCGTCCTCGGCTCCGACGAAGAAGACCTGGCCGTTGGGGATGGTATCCATCTTTTCCAACAGGACGTCCAGGAACTCTGCTACGTCGCGGGCGTCAACGTAGTTGAACAGCGCGGGGGCTGAAAGTGCCGGATCGGCAAGGCGTTCGCGCACAGTGTGTCCCTGCTGAGTGAGCGCGCCCTGCCACTCTTCCGGGGAGATGACAAAGCAGGGCCGGAATGCCGCGTACCGGATCTTGTTGCCTTGCGCCGCGGCAAACATCTGCACTGTTTGTTCGGCGATCAGCTTGGAAAGTGCGTAGGCATTCCAGGGTTTGGGCGGCGTCTGCTCGTCCAAGGGGAACGACGGCGGCAGCCAACCGGCGGGTGAGCCGTAGCCCAGGGCGGTGGGGCTGCTTGCCGTAATAATCTTCGGAATACCCGCATCAGTGGCTGCACTGATCACCGCATAAGCGAGCCGGGTATTGGTACTGAAGATGACTTCCTCAGGCGCGCTGAAAGGTACTGCGATAGCAGCGAGGTGGATGACGGCGTCGGGGTTTGTTTCCCGGAGGAGCCGCTCCGCTTCTCCCGGGGCCGAAAAGGTCCGCCGTGTGCTGCACTGCGCCAGTGGGCAACTGCTCCGCCGGGATGGCGTCGCGATCAACCGAGACCACCTCGTGGCCAGCCTGGGCAAGGCCGGCCACGACGCTGCGGCCGAGCCGGCCGGAACCGCCGGTGACGAAAATCCTGCTCATGGTGTTGTCCTTGTGTGGTGTTGGGCCGTTATGCCTGGCCGCGGCTGAGATCGACGCCGAGGCCAAGTTCGCTGATGCGGACGGGGAGGTCGGTATCCAGGGACTGGTTGCCGGCGATGCCGACTGAGACGGAACGAAGGCCGTCGATGTACCCCGACGGTCGGCCCAGGGGGTCTACGCCCGGTCCATTGAAGAGGTCCGAGAGCAGCAGGTTGTCGCCGCCGCCGTGGCCCCCCTCCCCGTTGACGATCGGCACCTCGTAGGCCGCCTCCCAGTGGCGCTGGACCACCAGACGCTCACCGTTTCGTCGGACGGCGTCTTCTTCCTCGATAGGCGTCGCGCTGGGGTCCACCACAGTCTTCTTGTCCGTGCTGAATTGGACCGCTGCGCGCTCAACAACCTCGAGTTCGGCCCGGCCCTCAGTACCGTTGACGCTGACCCTGTAGCCTTCCCACGGGCTGTGGGCGTTCAGCGAATAACTCAGGGTGGGGCCGCCTTGGTAGTCCACCACGAGGGCCAGGTTGTCTTCGATCGTGATGCCTTCAGTGAAGACGTCCTGGTCGCGCAGGTAGCCGTCGAACTTTTCATTGTCGTAGTACAGGGCCTTCAGGCGTTCGTCCTCCCGCATGTCCAGGCGGAACGGATCACGCGCGAGGCCATCAACGGTGCCGCGTTCCGGGCGGGCACCCAGACCGCGCTCGGCAGCATTCTTGTCGCCGTAGAAGCGGAGCCCCCCGGAGGCGAAAACGCGCTCGGGGACGTCATTGATCCACCAGTTGACGAGGTCAAAGTGGTGCGAGGCCTTGTGGATGAGCAGGCCACCGGAGTTCTTCTTCTCACGGTGCCAGCGGCGGAAGTAGTCAGCGCCGTGCACGGTGTCCAACACCCATGTGAAGTCGATGGACGTGACCTTGCCGATCACGCCGTTCTGGATGATCTCCTTGAGCGCGGTGTTACGCGGCGAGTAACGGTAGTTGAAGGTGACTACGACGTTCCGTCCGGTTTCTGCCACGGCAGTGGTAATGCGGCGGCAGCCCTCAACATCAATGGTCAGGGGCTTTTCAACCACGACGTCGGCACCCGCCTCGAGTGCCTCGACGATGTAGTCCGCGTGGGTGTAGTCCGGCGTCGTGACAATGACGCGTTCGATGCCGTTGGCCTGGATGAACTCCGTCAGTTTGGCTGGTTCGAAGAACGCCACCGGCTCTGTTCCGCCGAGTTCCTTGATGAGTTCCTGGTAGAACTCCACCCGGCCTTGGTTCACGTCCGACAAAGCAACGAGGTCAGCCACGTCGGCGTGCTGTCCATAGATCGCGCGAATGTACATTTCGGAGCGGCCCCCGGTCCCGATAAGGGCAATGCGGGTCCGATGACGGGCAGTGCTTCCGGCGGCGGACTCGGAGGTGTCCGGCGCGGGCGACTGGGTCTCGGCGGTGTCGACGTTGACCATGGGAATGCCCCTTTCAAAAGGCAGGAGTGAACCGCTTGACGGCCCGGCGTGATCTGGGAAGAATCATGAGAAAGCGTTTTCTCAGAGCGTTATAAGCTTTGTATCAAGACTCTGGCGGTTCCGTCAACCATTGCCCCAACGCAGGGGCAGCACGCGGACAGCCAACCGGAAGGGGCAACATGGCACGGAGGAACACCAATCGGCGGATTGGCATTGCCGATGTCGCGGAGAAGGCAGGCGTCTCGCACGCCACAGTGTCCCGCGTCATGAACGGTAACGCCGCCGTGGATCCCGGGATCGCCGCCCGCGTCCGGGCTGCCGCGGCCGAGCTCAAATACCAACCCAACCCCGTGGGACGAAGCCTGGCACTGGGCAAGACTGACACCATCGGCATTGTTGTCCCGGACCTGGCCAACCCCACCTTCCAGGCCATCCTTCGCGGACTCAGCATTGCAGCAGCCCAGGACGGGTATCGCGTCCTGATCGCGGATTCATCCGAAGTAACCAGTGAGGAAGCAATCCTTGCCGGAGAAGCCCGTCGCCGCTGCGATGGAGTGGTGCTCTGCGCACCCCGAATGGGCGATGCCGAACTTGAAGAGCTGGCACCTACGCTGCATCCGCTGGTACTCATCAACCGCACCACGGTGGCCACCAACACTCCAAGCCTCAGCGTGGACTACGGCCAAGGCATCCAGGAACTGGCCCAACACCTGGTGGGCCTGGGTCACCGGCGGCTGGCTTTCCTCTCCGGACCTGAACACAGCGCATCCAACCGCCAGCGCTTGGTGGGCCTGGAAAAATTCCGGAAAGAGCACCCGGAGATTGAACTCCAAATGCTCCACGGCGGGTCCAACTTCGACTCCGGACATGAATCCACTGAGGCCATCATCGCCAGTGGCGCAACGGGCATCCTGGCCTTCAACGACCTCGTCGCCATGGGCTTGCTCAGCGGCCTGCACGAGCACGGAGTGCGGGTTCCGGAGGACATCTCAGTGACGGGGTTCGACGACATCCCGTTCGCCAAGTACACCACTCCCCCGCTGACCACCGCTGCCGTTCCCATCAATGAACTTGGGAGCTTGGCCTGGCGCAGGATGCGGGAGCAGATCCAGCAAGCAGGAGAATCCACCACGCAAGCCCAGGATGAGTTCTCGCCGCGGATGGAAATCCGCAAGAGCACCGCGGCACCGGCCTTGAAGCCCGCCTAGAAATGCAACGCGGGGTCACTTGTGGCCCATCCGGAAGCCCAACATGGGCCATAAGTGACCCCGCGTTGCTCTATTCCCCGGCAGCCTGCGAGCCCACTCCGGCCTCTTTGTAGAAGCCCTGGATGTGGGCAGCCACAAGATCTGCCGCCTGGCCGCCGTCGTTCGCGTTGACGGCTGCCAGAATCGCGTGGTGTTCCGCTCGAAGCCTGTCTGAGGTGGCCTTCCAGTCAGGCAGGTTTCCGGTGAGTTTCCCGGCGTAGTTTTCAATGGCGCCACGCAGTGACGCCATCATGGCACTGACCACGGTATTCCCCGCAGCCTGTGCCAGAGCCACATGGAACCGGGCGTCGAGTGCCAGGAACGTCTCGATGTCCGGGCTGTTGTCCATTTGCTCGAGCAGCGCCGCCGCCTCATCAAGGGCCGGGGCGCCAACCTTGGCCCGCGCAGCCGCCCAGGATTCGAGCAACACCCGCGTCTCTACGATGTCAGCCACGGGAAGGTGGCGGGTTGCCACGTGGAGGCGGAGCGTGGAGCCCAGTGCAGAGCCGGGCTCGGCGATCACTACAGTTCCCGCATCCTTGCCCGAGCCAACTCCCGCGCGCACAACACCCATTGCTTCAAGGATCCGTACAGCCTCCCGCACAGACGTCCTGGATACCTGCAGCTGCTCGGCCATGGCCCGTTCTCCGGGGAGGCGACCGCCGAGGGCGAGGTCGCCGTCGGATAGCTGCTTTTCTATCCACTGCAGGACTAGTTCGTGGGTACGCATACGGGAATACTAGTTGATGTGGTCCAACCACATGGCTTACAGTGTGGTTAGACCACAGTGGTAGGACCACAGAATTTCAAGGGAGAACCGCATGACCGACACCCTCGATCCGAAGCTCACAGCCGCCCCGGCCAATGCCGGCAGCGACGAAACCGTCAGCCGCCCGCCCCAGCCGACGCCCGCCGTCGTGCAACCTCCGGCACTGAAGCGGCGCATACCCAAGGTGTCCGATCTGGCTCCATTGATGCAGTTCAAGAAGCCCGAATTCAGCAAGGCCGCCCGCCTCAAGCGCGCCAGCACTATCTGGGAACTGCGCGACATCGCCAAGCGTCGCACGCCGCAGGCACCCTTCGACTACACAGACGGGGCCGCGGAGGAAGAAATCACCCTGCGCCGGGCTCGCCAGGCGTTCCAGGACATCGAATTCCGCCCGGGGATCCTTCGCGACGTCTCCAAGATTGACCTCCGCACGGACATTTTGGGGAAGGAGTCACGTCTCCCGTTCGGCATCGCCCCCACCGGATTCACCCGAATGATGCAGTCCGAGGGCGAATACGCCGGCTCCCAGGCGGCGGAAGCCGCAGGCATCCCCTACACGCTGTCAACCATGGGCACTGCTTCGATCGAGGACGTTGCTACGGCGGCTCCGAACGGCCGCAACTGGTTCCAGCTGTACCTGTGGACCGATCGCGACCGCTCTCTGGAGTTGATTGAGCGTGCAGCAAAAGCAGGCAACGATACCCTCATGGTGACCGTCGATACCGCTGTAGCCGGGGCTCGGTTGAGGGATGTCCGTAACGGCATGACCATCCCGCCGGCGCTGACGCTCAAGACCGTCCTCGATGCGTCCTACCGACCCGCATGGTGGTTCAACTTCCTGACCCATGAACCGCTGACCTTCGCGTCGCTCTCCCGCTACACCGGCACGGTGGCGGACCTCATCAACTCGATGTTCGACCCCACGCTGACTTATGACGACCTCGACTGGCTGCGTGAAACCTGGAAGGGCAAGCTCGTGGTCAAGGGCATCCAGACCGTTGAAGATGCCCGTAAGGTGGTGGACCACGGCGCTGATGGCATCGTCCTGTCCAACCATGGTGGCCGCCAACTGGACCGCGCACCCATCCCGTTCCACCTGCTTCCCGAGGTCACTTCGGCGCTTAAGGCTGACAACAGCAAGGCCGCCGTCATGCTGGACACGGGCATCATGAGCGGCGCCGACATCGTGGCAGCCTTGGCCTTGGGCGCAGACTTTGCCCTGATTGGCCGGGCCTACCTCTACGGACTCATGGCCGGCGGACGCGAAGGCGTGGACCGCACCATTCAGATCCTCGAGAAGGACATGACCCGCACCATGGCACTGCTGGGCGTCAGCAAGGTGGCGGACTTGAACCCGGACCACGTGCGGTTGCTTCAGCACTAGCGCCCGCCCAAGTAAGTAGCAGATAAGGCCGTTTTGAGCGCTCAGAACGGCCTTATCTGCTACCCAGTTGGGCAAGGACGGCGCTAGATCAGGCCCTGAGCCAGCATCGCGTCGGCCACCTTAACGAAGCCGCCGATGTTGGCGCCCAGCACATAGTTACCAGGCGAACCATACTCGTCCGCGGTTGCTGCACAGCGGTCGTGGATGCCCACCATGATCTCGGTAAGCCGCTGTTCCGTGTGCTCGAATGACCACGAATCACGGCTGGCGTTCTGCTGCATTTCCAGCGCGGACGTAGCAACACCCCCCGCGTTGGCGGCTTTACCCGGGCCGAACAGAATGCCAGCCTCCTGAAACACTGACACCGCCGAACGCGTGGACGGCATGTTGGCTCCCTCGGCCACCGCGATCAGGCCGTTGCTGACCAACTTGGCGGCAGCATCGCCGTCGAGCTCGTTTTGGGTGGCGCAAGGCAGCGCGACCGTGCCGTTAACGTCCCACACCGAGCCGCCCGCTACGTGGCTGGATCCAGGCCGTCGAAGCGCGTATTCCGTCAGCCGGGCGCGTTCCACTTCCTTGATGTCACGCAAAAGCCCGACGTCGATTCCTCCTTCGTCCACGATGTAACCGGCCGAGTCGGAACAGGCCACCACAGTTGCACCGAGCGACTGCGCTTTGGCAATCGCATTGATGGCTACGTTTCCGGAACCGGACACCACAACACGCTGGCCGTCAAAGGAAGTGCCCCGGGACTTGAGCATCTCCTGGGCAAAGATCACCGTGCCATAGCCGGTGGCTTCCGGCCGGACCAACGAACCACCCCAGGAAATCCCTTTGCCGGTGAGCACTCCGGATTCGTAGCGGTTGGTGATGCGCTTGTACTGGCCGAAGAGGAAGCCGATCTCGCGCCCGCCAACGCCTATGTCACCGGCAGGAACATCGGTGTACTCACCGATATGCCGGTACAGCTCGGTCATGAACGACTGGCAGAACCGCATGATCTCGGCATCCGAGCGTCCGCGGGGATCGAAGTCGGAACCGCCCTTGCCACCGCCGATCGGCATGCCTGTGAGGGCATTTTTGAAGATCTGCTCAAAGCCGAGAAACTTGATGATTCCCAGGTAGACGGAGGGGTGGAACCGGAGTCCACCTTTGTAGGGGCCGAGCGCCGAGTTGAACTCCACCCGAAAACCCCTGTTTACGTGGACGCGGCCAGAGTCGTCGGTCCACGGTACGCGGAAGATGATCTGCCGTTCAGGTTCGCAGAGACGCTCCAGCACGGCGCCTTCCAGGAATTCGGGGTGCCGATCGTGAACCGGACCCAGGCTTTCGAAGACTTCGGTGACAGCCTGGTGGAACTCCTTCTCGCCCGGATTCCGCGCCAACACGGTGTTCCTGACAGCTTCGAGCCTCGAATCCATGCGTCTTCCTATCCCTCAGTGCGCCAACCGGCGGCGAGACGATTCAGTCCCGCTCATGGTTGCACCAACGGAGGTAGGATCTCCATCCGATGGGATTGTGACCCTCCACTTGGAGTTAATACAACTGTAGAAAAACCCCGCAAATCCAAGGAAAACGGACCTTAACGAAACCTCACAACGTGTTGGAGATCACGTTGGATTGCTCTGGATATAGCGCTCTAGCGCTTGCGACCGAATTTCGGGAGGTTGGGAAGGTTCGGGAGGTTGGCCAGCAGATCCGCTGCCTTAGTGGCAGCACGGCCAACAGTCCGGCCGATCTGCTGCGGGACGGTATCGTCCGATGCCGGGTCCAGCGAGACGGGCATCGCATCTGAGTGGACTTTTACGGCCTTGCTGACGGCGTCTGCACGAGTTGCAACGAGATCCGGCACCGTGGGTTCCACAACCGAAGCCGCTTCAGCGGAAGCCACCGTTTGAGGGGCTGCTTCCACGGAAGGTCCGACGGCGGGGGCAGCCGAGGGTCCGACGTCGAACGTTTCCAGCCACGTAGCTACGCCGGCCAGCGGTTTCGGGTTCAGCGCGTAGTAGCGCTTCTGTCCCTGGGCGCGCATGCTGACGAGGTCAGCCTCGCGGAGCACCTTCAGATGCTTGGAGATAGTGGGCTGGCTTGCAGCCAGTTCTTCCACCAGTTCGCCTACAGCTTTATCCCCAGAGCGGAGTGAAACCAGGATGTCGCGTCTGGTTGCCTCAGCTATGACGGCAAATACGTCGTCAGTCACCATGCCTCCCACCCTAGCGACATATACGCCAAATGGCATCCCTGTTTCGTGCTGCGACGGCCCCCGTCGATCAGTCGAACCAGGGATCCAGCCCGTACAGAGGGAAGATCTCCTTGCGCGTGGCAATCACCGTCCGGTCCACCTCGTCCGCGGGGTCGTAGCCAACCTCCCAGGAACGCCACCAGACGTCCACGTCATCGCTCATCGACTCCGGAGCCCACACGCCGTAAGCCTCCCTGACATAGTTGCGCCAGGCTTCTGGCACGGGGGTGCTCAACGGTACCGGCCGCTGCGTCACCATCCCGATCAGATGGCTCCAGGCACGCGGCACAACGCCCGTAACGTCGTAGCCGCCCCCGCCCGTGGCAATCCACCGGTTATCGCAGTACCTGGCGGCGAGGCTGGCGACGGCGCTGGCCGCCTCACGCTGCCCGTCCACGCTGAGGTTGAGGTGCGTCAGAGGATCCAGGCGGTGCGAATCACAGCCGTGCTGGCTGACAATCACCTCGGGGTTGAAGGCGCCGACGAGCTGCGGTACCACCGCATGGAAGGCGCGAAGCCACGCGGCATCTCCGGTGAACGCCGGCAGCGCGACGTTGACAACCGTGCCGTGCGCATCCGGGCCGCCGGTTTCATTGGCGAAACCGGTTCCCGGAAAGAGGGTAAGGCCGGAGCTCATGCAGGGAAATGGTCATGACGCGGGGGTCATTCCAAAAAATGCTTTGCGTTCCGTCACCGTGGTGGGCGTCGACGTCGATGCTGACTATGCGCTGCACACCGCCGTCCAGAAGCCGCTGAATGGCAATCGCGACGTCGTTGTAGACGCAAAAGCCGCTGGCACGGTCACGTGCCGCGTGATGCATTCCGCCACTGAAATTTACTGCGCGGATGGCTTTGCCGGACAGGATCGATTCCGCGGCCAACAAAGAACCACCGGCGAGTCGGGCGCTGGCCTCATGCATACCGGCGAACGCAGGATCATCCTCAGTCCCAAGACCGCGGTCTTCCTCCGGCATGCTCGGATCCTCGCTGACCCGGCGCACGGCGTCCACATAGTCGGCGCTGTGGACCGAGCAAAGTTCGACGTCGGTGGCCAACTCCGGCGCCTCCACCACCACATGGCTGTGGCTGAAAAGACCAAGGGATTCCGCGAGCCTCGCTGTTAGCTCCAGCCGCTGCGGGGCCATAGGATGGCTGGGACCAAAGTTGTAAGCAGTCATGGCTGGGTCCCACACCACCGTCGTTGGCAGTGCGGATCGCGTAATGCTGGAAGCAGTTGTTCCAAGCCCGGAGTTCATCCAGAACAGGCTACCTGAGGCCGCGCTGCACTACCGCCCGGTTACGCCGCAGGAATAGTGGTTTACTACTCAGGAAAGCATGTTCAACCGAGGAAGAACCCCATGTCTCAAAGCCAGTCGCGCTCCGTGAGCCCGGCCAACTGGCAACCCGGCCAGCAGGAACGTGAAGGTCTATGGATTTTCACGCGTGCGCGCGACTTCATCGACAACATCGCCAACACGTCCCCGGCCCGTTTGGCCTTGGTCGCATTCGCCTCGGTGATCCTGCTCTTCACAGGCTTGTTGTCGTTGCCGTTCTCCTCGGCTTCGGGCGAGCCTACTCCTCTGCACCAGTCCATGTTCACGGCAGTTTCCAGTGTCTGCGTGACCGGCCTGACGGTGGTTTCCACGGCCACGCACTGGTCCTTCCTCGGCCAGCTCATTATTCTGGTGGGCATCTTTGTGGGCGGCCTCGGCACTTTGACCCTGGCGTCCCTGTTGGCGCTCATGGTCAGCAAGCGCCTTGGTGTCCGCGGCAAACTCATCGCCCAGGAGGCCATGAACAACGCCGGCAGGCTTGGTGAAGTGGGTACGCTGCTCCGCATCGTCATCGTGACCTCGGTGGTGATTGAAGGTGCCCTTGCCCTGGCCCTGATCCCCCGCTTCATGCTCCTCGGGGAGCCCTTCTGGCAGTCGGTTTGGCACGGCGTCTTCTACTCGATTTCGTCCTTCAACAATGCCGGTTTTACGCCCCACTCGGACGGAATCGTCCCTTACGAGACCGACCTCTGGATCCTGGTTCCACTCATGTTGGGCGTGTTCCTTGGCAGCCTTGGCTTCCCGGTAGTGATGGTTCTCCAGCAGAACGGCCTGAACTGGAAGAAGTGGAACCTCCACACCAAGATCACCATCCAGGTGTCCTTCATCCTGCTGCTCGCCGGCACAGTCCTGTGGGCCCTCATGGAATGGGACAACGTGCGGACCATCGCGCACATGGATCTGGGAGACAAGCTCATCCACTCCCTCTTTGCTTCCGTAATGACGCGCTCGGGCGGGTTCAACCTGGTGGATCAGAACCACATGGAGTCCACCACCATGCTCCTCACGGATGCCCTGATGTTTGCCGGTGGAGGCTCGGCGTCCACTGCGGGCGGCATCAAGGTGACCACTATCGCGGTCATGTTCCTCGCCATTGTTGCCGAGGCCCGTGGCGATGCCGACGTGAAGGTCTACGGCCGCACGATTCCCCAAGGCACCATGCGGGTGGCCATCTCCGTGATTGTTGCCGGTGCCACCCTTGTATCGGTCGCGGCATTCCTGCTGCTCTCCATCAGCGGCGCAACACTGGACAGGGTGCTCTTTGAAACCATCTCCGCCTTTGCCACAGTGGGACTGAGCACCAACCTCAGCGCCGAGCTTCCGCCGTCGGGCGTTTACGTCCTGACCGCACTCATGTTCGCAGGCCGTGTGGGCACCGTAACCCTCGCTGCCGGCCTGGCCCTGCGCCAGCGCAGCCAGCTGTACCACTACCCGGAAGAGAGGCCAATCATTGGCTAGTACCACAGGGGCAGCGAACCGCCCCGCCCACAACGCACCAGTGCTGGTCATTGGCCTTGGCCGGTTCGGGTCGGCCACAGCCGAGCAATTGGTCAAGCAAGGCCGGGAAGTCCTGGCGATTGAACGTGACCGCACCCTCGTCCAGAAATGGGCGCCCGTGCTCACCCACGTGGTGGAGGCAGACGCCACCAACATCGATGCCTTGCGCCAGCTGGGGGCCCAGGAGTTCAGCTCCGCCGTCGTGGGCGTGGGCACGTCCATCGAGTCCTCGGTGCTCATCACGGTGAACTTGGTGGACCTGGGCATCCAACACCTCTGGGTCAAGGCGATCACCCCATCCCACGGCAAGATCCTCAGCCGGATCGGCGCAAACCACGTGATCTACCCGGAAGCCGACGCAGGCGTCCGTGCCGCGCACCTGGTGTCAGGGCGCATGCTGGACTTCATCGAATTCGACGACGACTACGCGATCGTCAAGATGTATCCGCCAAAGGAAACCGTGGGCTTCACCCTGGAGGAATCCAAGGTGCGCTCCAAATACGGCGTGACGATCGTCGGCGTGAAGACTCCTGGCGAGGACTTCACGTATGCGCGGCCGGAAACCAAGGTGTCCGGACATGACATGTTGATCGTGTCCGGACACGTCGATCTCCTGGAGCGCTTCGCAGCCCGGCCCTAGGTGGGGTTTGAGGTTAGCCTAGCTGCTTGGTGATCTCCGCCGCCCGCGTAGCAGCCGCACGGGCTCCTTCGGCGATGATCCTGGGGATCCCGCCGTCGTCGAATGCTGCGATGGCCCGCTCGGTGGTGCCGTTGGGACTGGTGACGGCAACGCGAAGGGCGGTGGGGTCCGCACCTGGTTCCGCCAGCATGAAACCGGCGCCCGCCACCGTCTCGCGGGCCAGCATGACGGACAGTTCGGCGTCCAACCCCAACTCGACACCCGCAGCGGCCATGGCCTCAGCCAAATAGAACGCATAGGCGGGGCCGGATCCACTGATCGCGGACAAAGCGTCCACTTGTTCCTCGGGCACCTCCACAACCTTGCCGGCACCTGCCAGCGCTGCCTTCACCTTCTCCAGCTGTTCGGGAGTGCAGTGCGTTCCGGGCGAAACAGATACGACGCCGCGGCCCAGCTTTGCGGGTGTGTTCGGCATGGTGCGGATCACCGGCTGCCCCTCCGGAAGGGCGGCCTCAAGCTGTGCGATGGAAACCGCAGCTGCCACGCTCACAACAACGGTGTTCTTCGCGAGTGCCGGGCTGATCTCCCGTGCAAGGTCTGTAATGCCAACTGGTTTGACGCCAAGGATGACTATGCCGGAACCCTTGGTGGCAAGCTTGTTGTTGTCCGGCTCTTCCTCGCCGGCGATCGCCATGACGCCATACCGCTGCGCAAGCTCTTCGGCACGCTCGGTGCGTCGGACGGTGGCGACGACATCAGATGGGTCAGTGCCGGCGGCAAGGAGACCGGCCAGAATTGCCTCGTTCATGGATCCACAGCCAAGGAATGCGATTCGGTTGCTCATTGCACCATCATGGCAGTTTGCCCATGGAGGGGTCGAACGCTGTCCGGATTCACAGCTTGTTCCCAAGAATATTGCAGGCAGCACCCAACCTTGGTCCGTAACTTAGTAGTTACCTCATTGAGGGTGCGAGTGATGAGGCGGGCATGGGGATGTCCGCCAGCAGCACCGGTGGCCGGGGCGGGTTTTCCCCCATTTCCCGATTCGGCCGCCGGTGCTTTCGCTTTTAATTGCGTTGACTTCTAATTATCGTGTGAGCGCACCAGCGGGATGCTGAGGTGCTGCCGTGCGAAACGAAGTGTCTCCGCCAACATTTCCTCGCGCTCACCAGCCACTTTGGCCTTGCGGGTTGAAATCTCCGCCACCACAACACCACTGAAGCCGTTGGAAGCAAGATGTTGGAGGGCGTCGGCGCACTGCTGCGTCCCCGTGCCCGGCACCAGGTGCTCGTCTTTTCCGGAACCCGAACCATCCGTGAGGTGAACGTGGCGGAGTTTGCTGCCCAGCGCCTGGATTGCTTCCAAACTGTTTGCCCCCGCGGTTGCCGCATGCGAGAAGTCCCAGGTGACGTCGTCGTAATCCTGTCCCAACGGATCCCAGTGCGGCAGGTAGGCAACAGCCTCCCGTCCGCGGACGCGCCACGGGTACATGTTCTCCACTGCGATGTGCACCTGGTACATCGCCGCGATCTCCCGAACACCCGCAGCGAAGTTCTCGGCATAGTTGGACTGCCAGCGGAACGGCGGATGGACCACCACCGTGTCGCAGCCGACTTCCCTGGCCATCTGGCAGGACTTCTCGATCTTGTTCCATGCAGCTCCCCAGACTTGCTGGGTGAGCAGCAGCGTGGGCGCGTGAATAGAGACGATCTGTTGGTGGTAACGATGGCTCAGCTGGATGAGGGCGTCAGGATTCTGGCTCACGGCGTTGTTGGTAACCATGACCTCAACGCCTTCATAACCAAGGTCCTGGGCAACCGCGAAAGCGTCATGGACGCTCAGCGGATAAACCGACGCGCTGGACAGCGCCACCGGGATGTGGCGGTTATTTGCAATGGGCTCGACGTCGGTGCTCATCTCAGGAAGCCAGCCCGCCTGCCGCGGGGGCCGGAATTGGTGCAGGGGCAGGGTTGTTCACCGGCACTGTGTTCAGCGGCACCGGGAACTCCTCAAACGTGTGCTGGGGCTCGTCGTTGTCCGTCTTCTTGTCGCCTTCCTTGACTGCTTTTTTCTTGGACTTGTCCTTCTTGCGCTTTCCGACGTGCGGCGCGGGATCCACGGCATCATCGAAGACCAACTGGTCCAGGCGGCGAAGGATCAGCCCTTCCCGCAGAGCCCACGGGCAGATTTCCATCTTAGGGAATTCAAAGAGCTCCAATGCGGCCTCCGCTACCAAAGCCCCGGCCAGCAACTGGCGGGCGCGCGCATCCGAAACACCCGGGAGGTATAGGCGGTCCTCAACTTTCATCGCGGATATGCGCTGGGCCCATAAACCAAGATCCGCGGCGTGGAGTTCCCGTTTCACATAAGGACCCGCTCCGCTGGGGGCAGCACCGGCGATCCGTGCAAGGGAGCGGAACGTTTTGGAGGTACCCGCCACCAGGTTGGCCCGGCCAAGTTCGTGAAAATTGCGGACAACAGGTTTAAGCGTGGAGCGGATGTACCGCCTCAGCTCCTTGACGCTCTTCGCGCTGGGTGGATCCTCATGGAGCCAATCCCGCGTCAGCCTGCTGGCTCCCAACGGAACGGACGTGGCGAACTCCGGGAGTTCGTCCGTGCCGTAAGCCATTTCGAAGGATCCCCCGCCAATGTCCAGATCCAGAATCGGCCCGGCGCCCCAGCCATACCAACGACGAACGGCAAAGAACGTCATGGACGCTTCTTCGCTGCCAGTGAGCTCCTGGAGAGTCACCGTGGTCTCGTGTTTGACCCTGGCCAGGACCTCGGCGCCGTTGGTTGCCTCACGGATTGCCGAGGTACAAAACGCGAGCAAATCCTCGGCCTTGTGGCGTGCTGCGAATTCCCACGCTTCCAGGACGAACTCAATGAGCTCAGTCTGGCCGGCGTCGTTGATGTTGCCATCGCCGTCCAGGTATTGCACCAGGGAGAGTGGCCGTTTGTGGGAGGCAAAAGCCACTGGGCGGGCACCGGGATGGGCGTCCACGAGCAGCAGGTGGACGGTGTTTGAACCGATATCGAGAACGCCAAGACGCATTCTGCCATTATTCACTGATTCGAAGCCGGGGAAGCAACTTGACGTCCACGTTTCGCTGACAGGCAGAGGTCCTGTGCTCAGGATGCCAGCTATTCCGTTGGCTCCCCTGCTTCGTCTGCCCGTTTGAAGTCGCGACGGATGTTGGCGATCCCCTCAGGATCGATTTCGAAGCCATATTCGCTTCCCGGGTTGATGACCATACCCAGTTCGTCGCCGATGTTACCGAGGATCGCCGAGCCCATGGTGCCCAGAATGTGCGGGGCCGCTTCCAGGAAACGCTCGTCCACGCGGCTCGGGTGGCTGAACACTGCCAGAACGGGCTGTCCATCGGCGTTGGAAAGGACCAATGGCTCTACGGCAGAATCCGGTCCATCCACTGCTTCGGAACTGATGAGGTAGACCTCGTTGTTCAGGAAAGCAAGGATGACGTCTACCGGGTTGGCGTCCGGCTGTTCAGCCAAGGCGAGCTTCGCTTCGAGGTCGTTCAAGGGTCCGTTGTCCGGTGAAGCCGTCTGTTCAGTCATGGTTCTACTCGACCACGATGCCGTCCGGGACGCAATTCGCTTGCTTCCCGGACGGCACCTTGTCTTGTTGCTGCCTTACTTTTTGGCGGCGGCTTTCTTGGCCGGTGCCTTGCGCGTAGTGGTCCGCTTGACGGGGCCCTTGGCCCGCTTCTCGGCAAGAAGTTCGACGGCGCGTTCCCGGGTCAGTTCCTCAAGGGAGGTTGAGCGCGGGACCGTGATGTTCGTGACGCCATCAGTGATGTACGGACCGAAACGGCCCTCCTTCACGACGATGTTCTTCTCCGACACGGGGTCCGGGCCAAACTCGGCCAGTGGAGGCACGGCGGCACGGGCACCACGCTGCTTGGGCTGGGAGTAGATCTCCAAGGCCTGCTTCCAGGGTGATGGTGAAGATTTCTTCTTCGGATCCGATGGAGCGGGAGTCCGTGCCCTTCTTCAGGTAAGGTCCGAACCGGCCGTTCTGGACGGTGATGACATTTCCTTCAGCGTCCTCGCCAAGCACCCGGGGCAAGCTCATAAGCTGCAGGGCCTCATCCAGGGTGACGCTGTCCACGGTCATGGACTTGAACAGCGAACCTGTGCGTGGCTTGGCTTTCACCGGCTTCTTTGGGGGCTTGGGCTTGCCGTTCTTGTAGTACTCAACGGGCTGGTTTGCCAGCTGTTCCTGCGGTCATCTCGGGGATGATCTCGGTGACGTAGGCGCCGTAACGGCCATTCTTGGCAACCACGGTATGGCCGGTGTGTGGATCGCTTCCCAGGACGCGTTCTTCGGGAGCCGCGGTTTCCATGAGCTCGATTGCCTTGGCTGCTGTCAACTCATCCGAGAGCGAGTTCTTCCGGGACGTTGGCCCGTATGGACTCCACCACTTCACCGGTCTTCTCATCAACGGTGGGGATGCTGCTTTCCAGGTACGGGCCGAACTTACCCACACGCAGGGTGATGCCCTCGGCTATGGGCACGGAGTTGATCTCGCGGGCATCAATCTCGCCGAGGTTGTTCACGATGCTCAACAGCCCGGGATCAGCGTCTTCACCATAGTAGAAGTGCTTCAGCCACGCTGCGCCCACGGCCTGGCCGTTGGCGATTTTGTCCAGATCGCCTTCCATGTCGGCGGTGAACTCGTAGTCGACATAATCCGTGAAGTGCTGCTCAAGCAAGCGAATCACCGAGAAGGCGATCCAACTGGGAACCAGGGCAGAACCTTGTTTGCGGACATAACCGCGATCCTGGATGGTGGAAATCGTGGAGGCATAGGTCGACGGGACGCCCGATGCCCTTCTTTTCCAGCTCAGCCGTCAGCGAGGCTTCGGTGTAGCGCGGAGGCGGTGAGGTCTCGTGCCCCACAGCGACGATGTCCGAGGCCGTCAGGGAGTCATCCTTGGCCACGTTGGGCAGGCGGCGAGCTTCATCGGAGTCGTCATCTCCGCGGCTTTCGTCCTTGCCCTCCTCATAAGCGGCGAGGAAGCCGGGGAACGTGATAACGGTGCCCGAGGCCGAGAATTCAGCGTCGCGTCCGTCAGCTGCTACGGCACCCAGCCGGATAGTGGCTGTGGAGCCCTTGGCGTCGGCCATCTGGGATGCGACCGTGCGCTTCCAGATGAGCTCGTACAACCGGAATTCGTCTCCGCTGAGCTGCTTGGCCACCTGGGCGGGCGTGCGGAACGAGTCACCTGCGGGGCGGATGGCCTCGTGGGCCTCTTGCGCATTTGCAGCTTTGTTGGCGTATACGCGTGGGCTTTGGGGCACGTACTCGGGGCCGTAGAGCTCCGCGGCCTGGCGGCGGGCTGCTGTGACAGCTTCATCGCTCAAGGCAGAGGAGTCTGTACGCATATAAGTGATGTAGCCGTTTTCGTACAGGCGCTGGGCGACCTGCATGGTGCTCTTCGAGGAGAACCTGAGCTTACGGCCCGCTTCCTGCTGCAGCGTGGAGGTGGTGAACGGTGCGGCAGGGCGACGGGTGTACGGCTTGGTATCTACAGAGCGAACGCGGAAATCGGCGTTCTGCAGACCTGCGGCCAAGGACGTTGCGAGTTCCTCGTTGAGGTGCACCACGTTGGAGGATGTGAGCTGGCCATTGTCGTTAAAGTCACGACCACTGGCCACCTTGGAACCGTCCACCGCGGCAAGCTTTGCCTTGAAGGATCCCGAGTCGGCTCCGAACTGTCCGGTCAGGTCCCAGTAGGAAGCGGCCCGGAAAGCCATACGTTCGCGTTCGCGGTCAACCACCATGCGGGTAACCACGGACTGCACACGTCCCGCGGAGAGTCCCCTGGCAACCTTGCGCCACAGAACCGGGGAGATTTCGTAGCCGTAGAGCCGGTCCAGGATACGCCGGGTCTCCTGGGCATCAACCAGGGCGGTATCGACGTCCCGCAGGTTATCCATGGCACGGTGAATCGCCTCCTTGGTGATTTCACCGAAAGTCATGCGATACACGGGAACTTTGGGTTTCAGGACCTCAAGCAGGTGCCACGCGATGGCTTCGCCCTCGCGGTCCCCATCGGTTGCGAGATAGAGCGCGTCAGCGTCTTTCAGCTGGGCCTTGAGCTCGGCGACCTTCTTCTTCTTATCCGGCGATACGACGTAGTACGGCTTGAAGTCGTTTTCGATGTCGACGGCGAACTTACCCAGCGAGGTCTTCTTGAGTTCTGCAGGGAGGTCCGATGGCTGCGGGAGATCCCGGATATGGCCGATGGAAGCCTCGACGATGAAGCCCTCGCCAAGATACTTGGCGATGGTCTTGCTCTTGGCCGGAGACTCCACGATCACGAGTTTCTTGCCGGTTTTTGCCTTGCTGGGCACGGTGCTCCTACAGAAAAAATGTGTAATTGGGCTGGTGCCCATATTGGCCTAGTTCACCATAGATTGCAGAATCCTGCGTTCCGGCGTGGAAATCCGAGGGGCTGGCCGGACCCCTAGTGCCCAGGTGCCATGCGGTCATCCGGGATCATTGACCACAGAGTAGCAACACGCTCGGCACCTTGCGGAATCTGGGTAGGGTCTTCCAGTTCGTACTCCCGCAGGACCTCCCGGATCCGTTCAGAAAGCTCTTTGCGCTGCTGGTTGGTCAAGTACAGCAAATTGCTCGCCAGCACCACCGACGCCGGCTCTTCCGCCGCTTCGCCACGTTGCCGGCGTTCTCCCCGGGCCTTGGCAAAAGCCGAGGCCCTGCGCCGGAAGGCGTCCAGCTCAAGATCGACCACCGCGATCTCCGGGCTGGCCACGCTGCCGCCTGAAATCCTGAAGTCAGTTCCAGCAGCCTTCCACCGGCGTTCCCTTGCGTCGCCGGCATTTTCCGCCGGGGCAACGATCCCCCATTTCTGGAGCGCACGGAGGTGGTAGCTCATGGCACTGGGCGTCAGTCCGGTACGCGCCGCGAGCTCAGTAGCCGTGTGGCTTACCTGTGTTGCGTAGAGTTCGGAGATGACCTCGAGACGGGCGGCGTGCGCCAATGCACGGATAGCCTTGGGATCGGTTATCTCAACCGTTTTCTCGGCCCTCTTGCGCCGCGGGGCATCGCCTGACGCCTGGGATGTCTCGTTGTTCGCAATCACTTCATCAGTGTAAGCAGGGTCACTTACTGCGGACTTGCTACCGAGCGGGCGCGGCGGCCGTGCACTGTTCATGCGGACGCCTCCTGCGTATCCGGGAGGAGGAACCCGTCCAGGACGAGATTCCGCACTTCGGCAACAAGCCCTTCACGGAAGGATCCTGAATCGAAGTCGTCTCCGCCTCCCAGGAGTGCTTCCAAGGCTCCGACAATCTGCCGTACGGATAATTGGCCATCACAAGCAGAAACAAAGCCCGCCAGCTCCGTGCTGAGCAGGTTTGTTCGACGAAGGCCGGCCCCCTGCCGGAGGAGGATCACGCCTGGATGCACAGCCCCGGGACGCTGATGGCGCTCTTCCGTGACGTCCTCGGCCACCACAAGGTGTGCTTCCGGCAAACTACTGCCTGAAAGCCAGTCGGAGCGCTCCACGGCCGCGCCGAGATGGGGACCGATAGGTTGCTCAATGGGGTAGGTAATTTCCTCAAACCGGCTTATGCGTACTTCGTTTGAAGTTTGTGGGCGGCGTAGCCAGATCATGCCAAAGCCGATTCCTTCAACATCCCTCGATGCGAAGTCGTCGAGGTACGCGGCGTACGACTCCTGGTAGTGGCTGCGGTCCCGGTTCTCCGAGGCGTCCTGCAGCCAGGTCTCTGCGTACTGCTCCGGGTTCAGCTGCTCACGTTGAATGAACCAAACGTCCAAGCCTGAACCTTCGAGCCACGAGGAAGGCCTGTCATGCCATTGTGTCCCTTTGCGGATCTCCCAGTTGCCGAGCATCTGGGCTGAGCCACCGGGTTCAAGGATGTCTGCCAGCGTCCGTGTCAACGAGGCGACGATCTCGTCACCGGGCAGGCCGCCGTCGCGGTAGGTAAATTGATCAGCCAAGGACTCGCCAGCGCTACGCGGGGTAATGACAAAGGGCGGGTTAGAGACGACCAGGCCGAAACGTTCCCCTGCCACGGGTTCCAGGAGCGAGCCCAGGCGCAGGCTGACGCGGGCTTCCAGGTTGTTCGGATCCAGGCCCAGTTCGGCAGCGTTGAGGAGCAGATTGAAACGGGTGAAGGCGAGCGCCCTCCCGGAAATGTCCGTTGCCGTCACGTGTTCGCAGTGATGCAGCAAGTGGAACGTCTGGATGCCGCAGCCTGTCCCGAGGTCCAGCGCACGGTGCGTGTGCTCCCTAATGGTGGTTTGGACAAGGGTTGTTGACGCCCGTCCTATCCCCAGCACGTGATCGTGCCTCAGAACCCCGGCTTGTTGGTGGGCAGCGAGATCGCTGGCCACCCAAAGCTCCGCTCCCCCGCTGCCGTCAGCATTGGCCTCCCAGCCATACGGACGTAGATCCACCTTGGCCGTGGCAACGCCGGCTTCCAGGGTGATAAGTCCAAGCCGGGCGAGGCCTTGGGCGCCGATGGTGGGGAGCGCAAGGTCAACATCGGACTGGGCCTGTGGGACAGCAAGCAACCACAGCCGCACTATGACGGACAGCGCTCGGGTGGTTTCCACGCCACTCTTGGACGAGCGTTCGCTCACCAACAACGCTGGAATGATCTGGTCCCTGTTCAGTGCGGCATAGGCGGATTCCCCCAGAAGTTCCGCCACGCCGTCGACCGTGTATGAGACGGCGCGAAGGTCAGAGGCGAGCGACACCAGGAGCTCCGGGTGGTCGCTGCGCGGGGCGTCGTCAGTATTGCCATCGGTAAATATTTCGGGGGTTTGAGTCACATTGCAAGTCTATGGGGGCTGCTTCATGGCAGGCGTTCGTGGTTTGGGCTATGTGGACAAAACCTTGCTGTGGGACCCGGTAGCGTGGAAGCATGCTCAACCTCTCCTCCACAAGGCGCCGCGCAGGCCTTGTTGTCATTGCTGCGGTGACGCTACTGGCGGCCACAGCCTGCCAGGGTCCGGTCAGCGTCGAACATGCCGATGTACAGGCGTGGAAGGACAAAGTTCTTCCCACAGCCAGCACCGTGACGTTGGAGGATTCCGGCAAGATCCTGAACCGGGACCCGCTGGTCAAGGAGTCACCGAACGTTCCCGCCGGGAATTACACACTGACGATGGCTTGTGATGGAGGAGGAAAGGTGTTCTTCGCCGTCTCTTCCGGTGGAAAGCAAATTGCCGATGCGGGAGCCGCCTGCAACGGCAGCCTTGAAGTGGCGAAGATCAAAGTCCCTGCCACCGGCGCCCTCGCTATCTCCACGAGTAGCGTGGATGCACCGCTGATTTTTGCTTACCAGCTGGTGCCCGCCGCGAATTAACCCCTTCCGTCAGCACTATGGTGCGCTTCCAGGCCAGCGTAAAGTCAACGTATGGGCGGCAAGGTGGCTGGCTCGGTTGTGTCCAGACGGCTGGCAAGTGCCGCCGTCGGACTCTTGCTCGTGCTGGGTGGCGCGCTGACGGCGTGCGAGTACACCTATGACGACGGTGGGCGAGCGGATTCCAGCCCCACAGACACTACCGGCAGCAATGTCGTGCTTCCTCCCGACCCAGCCTTGGAGCAAACCGTTACAGGTGAGGCCCTGAAAGAGTGGGCCAAAGCGGCTTTGCCGGAATCGCAGGGGCAGTCGTTCTATTCGAGCAGCGGCTTCCTGAATTCCGGTGAGTCCAGAACTGAGCAGACCGTGCAGTTGCCCGGCGGGACGTACGCCGTGACGCTGGCGTGCCGCGGCACTCGCCGTGTTTCATTCGCAGTCAGCGTAGGCGAGACGGCCTTGGTTGACCTGACCTTGGGGTGTGCGAATGCCCGGGTGAGCGTGGTGCAGTTGGAAAAGGACGCCATCCTGGCCATCACTGTGGGTGCCAGATCCGACGCGAACTTCGCCTATCGGGTCAGCAGGCTCTGATTGCGTTGCGCCTCAGGCGGCTTCGCAGCCTCCGGGGCAGCGAAGGGTTTCAGGACTTGAGGCACATTCTGCACAGTAGAGAGTCAGCGTCCTGCAGCTCAGGTTGGAGCAATTCTCGAACTTGTTGGTGGGCGCGGCGCAGCGGACGCACTCTCCAATCGTCTTTGCTTCGTCGCTGAACTCCACGTGCATGCGTTTGTCGAAAACGTAGAGCGAGCCCTCCCAGAGGCCCTTGTCCTTGAAGGTTTCGCCATAGCGAACGATCCCGCCGTCGAGCTGGTAAACCTCTTTGAAACCACGGTTGACCATCAGGCTGGAGAGCACCTCGCAGCGGATGCCGCCCGTGCAGTAGGTGACAATGGGCTTGTCCTTGAGGGCGTCATACTTGCCGGATTCCAGCTCCGTGATGAAGTCATGTGTAGTGGCGACGTCCGGAACGATGGCGTCCTTGAACTTGCCGATCTGCGCCTCGAAGGCATTGCGGCCATCGAAGAACACCACCTCTTCCCCGTCCGCTTTCTTTGCGTCCACCAGGGAATGAAGTTCTTCAGGCTGGAGATGCTTGCCTCCGCCCACCACGCCCTTTTCGTCGACCTTCAGTTCCCCGGGAGCCCCGAAGGAAACTATTTCGTCGCGGACCTTAACGCTGAGGCGGGGGAAATCGGCGGCCCCGCCCTCGGACCACTTGAAGTCGATGTCGTGGAAGCCCTTGTATTCGCGCGTGGTTTTCACGTACTGCTTCATGTTGTTAAGCTCGCCGCCAACCGTGGCGTTAATACCGTCCTTGGAGATCAGGATCCGGCCCGTGAGGCCCAGTTTCTCGCAGAGGGCACGCTGCCACAGACGCACGGCGTCGGGGTCGGCGATCGGCGTAAAGCCATAGAAAAGTACGATTCGGTTTAAAGCCACTATTAAAGGGTACTGGGTGTACTAAAAACCGCTGCGCCTCGCTGACAGCCCCGCTGCAGGCTCAAAGAAAACCGGGCCCGCTCCAGGTGTCGAAGTCACAATTTCATAAGCACGGATTCTTCCGCCGACGGGACTCTGTTGCTTCCCCGGGCGCTGACATAGTCTCTCTACATGAGTCCAGACGCCTTGGTTGAAGACATCGCGCACCTCTTGGAAGTCTGGGTGGCCGGCTGGGCCGGCTGCCGGGGCTATGAGTCACGTCAAGAGGGACGCTTCCCCGCCGCGCTCCGCGCAGACAAGACAGGTGACTGGGAGTATTTTGCCCACGATCCCTCCGATGAAGAGTTCGCCAACCTGGCCGCGAAGACTGCGGAAGCCGAAGCACGGATTCTGACCGTGCTGACCAACGACGTCCAACGCTATAAGTACCTGGCCGAGCAGCATCGGCTGAATGTCACTTCCGCCTCACAGACGATGATGATCGTGGACATGGAGACCCAGGATTCCGAGGACCCATGGCTGCCTGATGATGACCTCGAACTCGCTACCTCCGAAACCAACGGCGTCCATCATGCGGTGGTCCACTCGGGCGAGAACGTGGCCGCCAGCGGCCGGGTATTCGTGGTCAACGGCACCGCGGTTTTCGACAAGATCGTTACTGAGCCTCAATTCCAGCGCCGGGGCCTCGGTAGTTTCATCATGAAGGCCCTCGCCGCCCAAGCGTTCGAGCACGACGTCCAGAACGGGCTTCTCCTGGCATCCTTGGACGGCCAAAAGCTCTACTCCCACCTTGGATGGGACGTGGTGTGCCACGTTCTGATGATGTCCGTCAGCAGCAACCAAGGTTCCGACCTCTCCGTAGCGTGAGAACGCTTGTTTAGCGGCCCTCGTCGACGGCGGTCCCTTCGGGTGCCGCTGTGGGCGTCGCCGTCGACGCAGCCGCAGAGTGACAGAATGATTTGGTGGCTGCACCGAATTCGCTGATCTCTCTGCTGGGCCGGACCCCGGACCCGGAGCAGCTGCGCCATGTCCACACCATCCCTGCCCGCAAGGCCGTGAACGAACCGTGGCCTGAATGGGTGCACCCGGACATCGTCCAGGCCTACGGCTCCCTTGGCATCCACGAACCGTACCGACACCAGGTCCAGGCCGCCAACCTCGCCCAGACAGGCCAGCATGTGGTGATCGCAACGGGCACCGCTTCAGGGAAATCGCTCGCCTACCAATTACCCGCACTGGACGCGATCCACCGCTCGGAGCTGAGGGTACTGTCCGAGCCCGGAAAGATCCACGACGACGGTGCCGTGACACTTTATTTGTCCCCCACAAAGGCGCTGGCGGCGGACCAATTGGCGGCCATCCGTTCGCTGAAGCTCCCTACCGTCCGTGCAGAAACCTACGACGGCGACACCGACGTCGCGTCGCGCCGTTGGATCCGCGATCATGCCAATTTCATCCTGGCAAACCCGGACATGCTGCACTTTGGCATCCTGCCCAACCACACGTGGTGGGCACGGTTCTTCCGCAGGCTGCGCTACGTGATCGTGGATGAGGCTCATAGTTACCGGGGTGTTTTCGGCTCGCACGTAGCCAACCTCATGAGGCGCCTTCGCCGGATCTGCGCCTACTACGGCGCCGGGAGCTCCTTCCCTGAACCCGTATTCATCGCCGCTTCTGCCACTGCTTCCGAGCCCGCCGTCTCCTTCGGACGGCTCATCGGTGCTCCGGTCAGGGAAGTTTCCGAAGACTGTTCTCCACATGGCTCTACAACCGTGGCGTTCTGGGAGCCTGCCTTGACAGACGTCAAGGGCGAAAACGGAGCAAAGCAACGGCGGACTGCCGTGGCCGAAACAGCCGATATCCTGGCGAACCTTGTTTCCTCCCGGGTACGGACCATTGCCTTTATCAGGTCCCGCCGCGGTGCTGAATCGATTTCATCCATCACCAAGCGACTGCTGGACGAGGTGGATCCCAGCTTGCCCAGCCGCGTGGCGGCCTACCGTTCCGGGTACCTTCCCGAAGAGCGGCGTGCCTTGGAGAAAGCGTTGCGGTCCGGACAGCTGCTGGGGGTTTCCAGTACTTCTGCGTTGGAACTCGGCATCGATATCTCCGGGCTTGACGCGGTATTGGTTGCCGGCTGGCCCGGGACCAGGGCCTCGCTTTTCCAGCAGATTGGACGCGCAGGAAGGGCTGGCCAGGACGCCATAGCGGCGTTCGTGGCAAGCGACGACCCCTTGGATACATACCTTGTGAACCATCCGGAAGCCATCTTCGATGTGTCGGTCGAAGCCACAGTATTTGATCCAGGAAACCCGTACGTCCTGGGACCTCACTTGTGCGCGGCAGCAGCGGAGTTGCCAGTGGGCCCGGCTGAACTGGAACTCTTCGGGCCCACAGCGGAAAGCCTCCTTGACCGGCTGGTCCTGCAGGGGTATCTCCGCAAACGCCCGGCCGGCTGGTTCTGGACCCATCCAGAGAGCGCAGCCGGGATGGTGAATTTGCGGGCCGACGGTGGAGGACCTGTGAGCATCGTCGACGCCGGGACCGGTTCCCTTCTGGGGACAATGGACTCGCCGCAGACCCACTATCAGGCCCATACCGGAGCGATCTACGTCCACCAGGGGGACAGCTACCTGGTGGAGGAACTCAACGAGGCCGATCACTGCGTCATGGTGAGGCGCGTGAACCCCGACTTTTACACCACGGCCCGGGATGTAACGCAGATCGAAGTCCTGGAAACCTTGCGCTCGGTCCAGTGGGGCGACATCACTGCGCATTTTGGGGACGTAAAGGTCACGACCCAAGTGGTTTCCTTCCAGCGCAAGGCATTGATATCGAACGAGATCCTGGGCGAGGAGCCGCTCGATCTCGGGGCCAGGGATCTGTTTACCAAGGCGGTGTGGTTCGTTGTGGACAACAGGTCGCTGCATGGCGCCGGTCTGGTGGAAGCGCAGTTCCCCGGTGCTTTGCATGCGGCGGAACACGCGGCGATCGGCCTCCTTCCCCTGGTGGCGTCCAGTGACCGTTGGGACATTGGCGGTGTATCCACCGCCCTGCATGCTGACACTGGGGTACCAACGATCTTCGTCTACGACGGGCACCCCGGCGGCGCCGGATTTGCCGAGCGCGGCTTTGAAAAGGCCAAGGTCTGGCTTACAGCCACCCGGGAGGCCATCAAGGCGTGCGAATGCGAAGCCGGCTGCCCCTCCTGTGTGCAGTCGCCAAAATGCGGCAACAAGAACAACCCACTGGACAAGGCAGCCGCCATCACACTTCTGGATGTCCTCTTGAAAGACGCCGTCTAGGCCCGGGCAGTCCCAACCAACCCCGCGGCCAGGCCCCCTTGGCTAAGGAGGCGGCCCAGCCCGCGCCCTGCCTGTAGCCGTGCCGAAGAGGAACGGCTGTTCCAGCTCGGTGTCGACCTGCACGACTTCGCCACGGACGACGTCGCAGGCAGTCACTGTGGCACCCTGCTGTCCTGCCACGCCGGCCGCCACGGCACAGGGCTCCCCCGAGGCTATTCCACGCGCTGCATCAGCCGCCGCGAGAGCTGCCAGGTCTGCTGCCGACGCAGCCCGCGACGCCATGACCTCCGCTTGGGCAAGAAGCAGCAGCCCGGCAAGCAATGCCAGGACTGCAAACCCCAGTGTTAACGCCAGAACTGTGCCGGATCCTTGCTCAGGGTGTGACGCTGCAGGAGGACCCTTCATGGTGCACCGCCGGGAGTTTCACCGCGGGCCGTGGCCGAAGCTGTAAGAGTCCAAGGGATCAGTGAGCCCAACGAACCTCCTACCGCTGCGGAGGCTGTCACGGTCATCCAATCGCCGTCGCTTGCCACCCCCGCGGTGGCCCCCTCGCCCGCCAAACGCCTGACGATGCCCTGCACCTCGCCAGTGTTCTCGCCCCGCGCAAGGCCTCGAGCACCGGCCCGGGCGGCCTCCTCCAAACGTAGCTGAGTTATCCCCGCTGCACCGGCCGTCAGCAAGAAGGCGAGCAGCAAAATCACCGCTGGCAGGGCGACTGCGAACTCAGCCGTTACGGCACCACGTTGCTTCTGCCTTGCGGGCATTTTGATGGGGAGAGGCAGCGGCTTGATGAGGAGAGGTACCGGCTTGATTGGGAGAGGCACGAGCGAGGTCATGGCAAGGACAACGCCGTGCGAACCAGATTGAGCAAGAATCCTCGAACTTCCTCGCTCCGCAGGATAACCACCAGCAAACCCGCGAGCCCCACGGCCGCGAGCGTTGCTATGGCGTATTCCGCTGTTGCCATGCCGCCTTCGGAGCCCATGAGCGGGGTTCGCCTAAGGGTCGTCTGCCTGGGAGGGGTCCGCCTGAGGGTGGCTTGGCTGAGGGTGGCTTGGCTGAGGGTGGCTTGGCTGAGGGTGGTTTGGGTAAAAGTGCTCTGCGTGGGAGTGGTCTGCTTTGAGCTGGTCTGCTGGCGGATATCGCTGTGTGCACGCCTGCGCAAGTAATTGGACCACTTGCGGGTCCAAGCTGTCCCGGCCCGGTGGTTGTCCAACTGCTGGATTGTGGCCAGGGCGTGCGGTTCTATTGGGTTGAACGGCTCGATCGCCAGCTGCTCCTTCCCATGCTCTTCAATCCCGAACTGCACACCCACGCGGTTGCCACTCTTGTGTTGTTGGGCCTCGTCCTGGCCGCTGCCATGCCCGACGGATGCAAGACCGGCAGTACTTGCTGCGAGCGCACGCGAACCGTTTCGTCGGTCAGCGCGACGGCCGAGGAAGGTGCTGGAGGGAGTTTCCATAGTGTGTGTTCCTTTCAGAAAAGCCGGCAGATCTGCCGGGGGTGAAATCGACTCTTCCCTGACTCCGGCCGACCCTGAAGCCCCTGGTTCATCCAAGTGGATAAACCGCCGCGGGGACTGGTTGTGGAGGAAAAGAGTGGTCTGTGTGGAGGAAGGGTCGGCTGTCGTGGAGGAAGAGTCGGCTGCCATGCATGTGCTGGTGCCCTGTACTTATGCAGCCGGAAGCATGGCGGCTTATCCGGCCGGAAGCATGGCGATGAGGACGGGCACGATTCCCAGGCAAATGAAGGCCGGCAAGGAACAAAGGCCCAGGGGAACCACAAGCTTCACTCCCAGGGCGGCAGCTCGCTTCTCGGCGGCACGGAATTGCTCGCGGCGCTCCCTGGCCGCTTGGGCATAAAGAATGGAAGCCGAGGGCGCACCGGTCAATGCGGCGAAAGCCAGAGCATCCTTCAGGCGCGCTACCTCGGGCTGATGGCGGGTAGGGTTTCGCCAGGCAGCGTCCCAGTCGGCCCCCATGGCCAGCGCAGCCACGACAGGGCGGAGATCCTGGCTGATTTTCGGTGCGGCGCTGCGGGAAATCAGTTCCAGTGCCCGCCCGATTCCAGCACCTGCATCCAACATGGAAGCTACGAGTTCCAGCATCATCGCCGTGTCCCGAAGCCCGTCCCCGGCAGCGGCGGCATCTGGTCGAAGGCTGGGGTCATCCTTGGAGTTACGGTCCTGGGCCCAACTTGCCTGCAGCCGGGCCCGAAGCCCTGCTGGCCTGGCGAATCCCACAAACGCTGCCAGAGCCAGTACCGCCACGAGCGCGAACAACATCATGTGGCCCCCACCGCCGAAGCGACGAGTCGGGAGGACCACACACGCCCTGCCACGGTCAGCAGAAGGCCAATGATCAGAGTGGCCACTCCGAGGATATTACCCAGCAGGATTCCCAACGGGTCCACCCCGAGGGCCATCCCCAGCACCAAGCCAAGGACCGGGAGCCAGGACAGCAGCCTCACAGTGGCTTTGGGTCCAGCGAGGGCAGTTTGACGTGCTGCTTCAGAATCCTCCTCAGCTTCGAGTTGTGCTGCGAACCGGGTGAGGAGCTCTGCGAGTGGACAGCCGCTGGTTTCGGCTACATCCAGGCATGCAGCCAATTCCATCCAGATGCGGCGTTCTGTGCTTCCCCGGCCCGGATATACCTTCGCGGAGGTGTTGCGAATAGCTTCTGCTGGGGAATTTCCAATGGTTGAGGCTGCCCGCGCTGAGGCCAGCACCCTGACTGATTCCACTGAGATTCCTGGAGCCGGTTGGTGGGCTGTGGTCCCCGGATTGGCCTCCAGCCCCGGTCCGGGGCTGTGGACGAGCCATAACTCTTCCCAAAGCTGCGATTGTCCGCGTCCTCCTCGCAGGAGTGCAGCGAGCTGCTGCACCAACACCACGAGGGATAAGGGTTCTATCTTTGCCCGCCACAGCCGGCGCCACGGCCTTTTGCCCGCTCCCGGTGTTGCGTGCTCTTTCCGAACACCGGTCCCACTCAGGGATGAGGGCTTGGTGAGTCTTGCCCGCATTCGCAGACTGCCGGCTTGGGGCGGCTTGAGCTGGAGCCATGCCGCCAGCACCAAGGCTAGAACCAGGGTGGGGATCACGAGTCCAAGCCCATCACTGTGCGTACATCCGAGCCTACGGATAGGCCCTGCAAATGTCCGCCCGCCTCCCCGGATAATCCAGGAGAAAGCCGTAAATTCAGCTCCGCCCACGCTGGTCCATGCACCAGTCCTTCGGGGCTACATCGCAGTGCGGTCACCACTCGTTGGCCATCCAAGGAGTCAGTCAGGACGCCGATCGAGCCTACTTTCCGCCCCAAAGGCGTCCGTTCAACATGAATCACAACGTCCAATGCACTTGAGACCTGCAACCGCACGGCCTCGGCGTTCAACCCTGCGAGCGCGCCGAGGGCTGTCAGCCGTGCCGGAACTGCTTCCGCCGTGTTGGCGTGGATCGTTCCTCCACCGCCTGTATGACCGGTATTGAGCGCGGTGAGCAACTCGCGGACTTCGGCACCGCGGCACTCCCCCACAATGAGCCGGTCCGGACGCATACGCAGGGCTTGACGGACCAACTCGCCAAGATCCAGCGCTCCACCTCCCTCAAGGTTTCCATGGCGGGATTCAAGCGTGACGACATGCGGGTGGATCGGGTTGAGTTCAGCGGCATCTTCGATCAATACCAAACGTTCGGACGGGTGGCACAGCCCGAGCATGGTGGACAGGAGCGTTGTCTTCCCGGATCCGGTGGCACCGCTGATCAGGAAGCTCAGGCGCCGCTCCACAATCGCGCGGAGAAGAACGTCGATGTGCTGATCGAACATGCCACCTTCGCGCAATTCAGCCATTGTGAAGGTTTCTTCGCGTCGAATTCGAATCGATAGCAGAGTCCCCGCAGTTGATATCGGCGCCAGAACTGCGTGCACGCGATAGCCGCCTTTGAGCCTGACATCTACGCAGGGAGAGCCATCGTCCAACCGGCGACCACCTGCAGAGACCAGCCTTGCGGCCAGCGCCCTGACTTGCTGTTCAGAATCGAAATGCACGGGGGACCGTTCCAGGCCCCGTCCCCGGTCGAGCCAGACGGACTCGGGGCCATTGACAAAAATGTCTGTGACCGAGGGATCGTGCGCAAGCTGCTGCAGGGGCCCCAGACCATTCAGTTCCGCATTGATGGATTCCGCCGCTTCCAGTGCTCCCGCGGTACCCAACAGTTTGCCGGTGGCCTGCACGGCGGCCGCAACAGTGGAGGGTGTTACTGGCCCGTTTCCCGAGAGGACCGACTCCCGGACGGTTTCAAGAAGGACGGCGTCCAACCGACGGCTCTGACTCCGGCGCCCTGCGGTGAATGGTGTTCCCGTCCGAGGCCAGCCTTGCGCGCTTCTGTCCTGACGGCTCATTCAATCGTGCCGTTCAATTCCAGCACGCCCCGGGCGAACCGATTCACGGACTTGCGACGGCCCAGCTCAAGGAGCCGACCGAGTTCTGTCCCTGCGGCCGCTCCTCGAATCTCCGGAAGAATCCCCAAGAGCGGCAGTCCCAACGACTCGGCAATGAGTTGCGCATCAACGGCCGAAGGGCCACCACGCCGGACCACCAATCCCGTATCCAGGGGTGGCAGCTCGTTGAGGATGCGTGCCGCGGCGACAGCCGGTTTCAGGTGGGCTGTGGTCATCAACAGGATCTTCTCGCAGTCCCAGGCAAAGGTTCGCAGGCATTCCTCACTGCGCCCGATGTCCACCACAACGAGTTCGAAACTTCGTCGCGCGGCATCCATGACAGCGGCCACAGAACCGGTATCCGGTGTTGTGAACGCTTCACGTGTACCCGGCCATGACAGGAACGCGAAGCCACCGGCCACTGGCAGGGAGTCCCTGAATTGGACGGGATCAATGCTTCCCCGCGTTTCGGCGAAGTCCGGCCAGCGCAAGCCAGCCAGCTCTTGAACAGTAATTGCCAGTTCCAGGCCCCCACCCCGGGGATCTCCGTCCATCAGCATGGTGCTGATGCCGTCACCCGCCGCTGCCTGGGCAAGCCAAATTGCTGTGGTGGAGGCTCCAGCCCCGCCGCAACCTCCCACGATCCCGATAACGAACCCGCCCGGTTCCGGCGAACCGGACACACTCAAGTACTCGGCCAACCAGTTTGCGGCCTCGGGAAGGACAGCTACGCGCTCTGCGCCCAGGGCAGCAGCCAGCCGCCACAACCCATCGCCCTCAGCAGACCTGCCCAGTAAGACAGCGGGCGCCTGCCTTCGAGGCGGCAGCTCGCGGATGTCGCTGCCCACCAGGACAACGTCGGCGCCATCCCAGCCATGCATTGCCGCTCCTACGTCGGCGGCCAACTCGAGGCTGCCACCCGCGGCAGCGACGATTCTTCGCGCCTCTTCCTGAAGGTAGGCGTCGCCGGTGACGAGGAGGATATCGGCAGCTTCCCCCGGCATCCAGGAATCGTCCGCAGCCTGCCCCACGAGTTCGTTTCTGGACCGTCTGTGCCCAAGATGTCGCTTGCTCATGAAGCCACTTTCCCGGCATCGAGGCCTGGAACATAAGCTCTCAAACGCCCCATGTGGACAACCCGGCCCAGACAAGGGGTGTGGAGGAACAGTTGATGTACTCCCACAGGGCAGAATGGAAACCATGTATTTGCTGCTCGCCGCCCATCCGGACGGCGCAGCCATACAAAGAGTCTCTCCGGCGGGGAAGGCCACCACCGACCCTCTCGTCGTCGCGCGAGGTGAGTTACCCGGCGTCGTCCGTGAACTGGAAAGCCAGCGGCCCCGCTGGGTGTGGCATCGCGCGCAGGACTGCTACCCGGAACTCCTGAGGAACGGCGTGAAACTGGAGCGCTGCCACGACCTCGCTCTCTGCGGAGCTATCTTGGCGCACTCCTCTTTCACGGCGCACACAGACTACGCAAAGAACGCTGAAAAGCTCACGCAGGACGACGATTCAACGCCGCCCCGCGCACTGCAGCCACCACCCCCGCCCGCCGATCAGGGCGCACTCTTCGAGGACTTCACCCCGACGTCCAAAAGTCCGGGGCTGGCTGAACTGCGGGATGAGTTTGCTGCGCAACAGCACGCGATCGCCCAGGTCCCTGCAGACGACCAACGGAAGCAACGCTTGCAATTGCTGCTCGCGGCCGAGTCCGCCTGTGCAATCGTTGCGGTGGAAATGCAACACGCCGGAGTTCCCTGGCGGGAAGAGGTACACGAACAGATCCTTGCCGACGTACTCGGGCCCCGTCCGCCACTTGGCCACAGGCCCCGGGCACTTGAGATGCTGTGCAACGAGCTGCGGGAGATCCTCACATCACCAAGCCTGAACCCGGACTCCCCCAGGACCTTATGCGGGCCCTTCATCGGAACGGAATCGAAGTCAAAAGCACCCGGCAATGGGAGCTCCAGGAGTCCAAACACCCTGCGATCCAGCCCCTGCTTGCGTACAAGAAGCTCTCCCGCCTGCACACCGCGAATGGTTGGGCATGGCTGGATGCCTGGGTCCAGGATGGCCGGTTCCACCCCGAGTATGTGGTGGGAGGCGTGGTGTCCGGAAGGTGGGCCTCCCGCGGCGGAGGTGCTTTGCAGATTCCCCGGAATATCCGTGCTGCGGTTCGCGCAGACCCTGGCCACAAGCTCATCGTCGCCGATGCCTCCCAACTGGAACCTCGCGTCCTTGTAGCGCTCGCCCAGGACACAAAGATGGCCGAGGCCGCGCGGGACAAGGACCTTTACGCCGGTATAGCAGCCCAAGGCTTCGGCGGGGATCGGTCCAAGGCGAAGGTTGCGCTGCTCGGCGCCATTTACGGCGCCACCACCGGTGAATCGGGCAGGCTCATGCCGCAGTTGGCCCGGACATATCCGCGAGCGGTGGGCTTTGTTGAGCAAGCAGCGAGGGAAGGCGAGGCAGGCCGGACCGTCACCACCCGTTTGGGACGAAGCAGCCCACCGCCGTCCCACGGCTGGCTGCGAAGCCAACAGTCCACCACCGCCGAGGAGCAGCGGCGAGCCGACAACCTGGCGCGCTCCCGTGGCCGCTTCACGCGAAACTTCGTGGTTCAGGGTTCGGCCGCGGAATGGGCCTCCTGCTGGTTGGCGGAATTACGACGGCGGCTGCGCGCCTTGGATGCCGAAGGCTCACCCTCAGGGGAACTCGTCTTCTTCCTCCACGACGAAGTAATGGTCCATGCCCGGGATGAAGCCATAGACGCCTGCATCCAGGCGATCGAGGAGTCCGCAAACGCAGCGAAAGAGCTTATGTTCGGCCGGATTCCGGTCGAATTCCCGGTGAGTGTCGCCGTCGTCGATTCTTACGACAAAGCGAAGTAGGCACCTGCTTGTCCCCCGGGAGCGTCCGGGGGAAACTGGCCACGTGGGTTCGGACGTGCGTGATTCCGTGGATTCGTACATCGCTTTCCAACTTGCAGAGCTGGAGGGCTGCTTGCCGCTGGTTGGCGCGGCCGAGCAGGACGCCGTCCACGGCGCCCGGCTGGCGCTTCGGCGGCTTCGTTCTGTCCTTTCATGCTACAAATCCGTTCTCCCTGACATCCCGGAGGCTACGGGCCGAGATGTCCGGTGGCTGGCGCGCTCCCTCGGCGAAGCCCGCGACGCATACGTTCTGTCCCAGCGTTTGACGCTATGGCTGGACGCATCAGAGGCCTGGTTGTCGCCGGAAGCACTCCATGAAGCCGTGAACCAGCTCCTGGCCAGCAGTAATGCAATGGCTACCCGGGTCGGGACCGGAAGGCGATGGCAGGGAATCGTCAGGGCAACCCGTCAAGCCCTCCTTCCTGCAACTGCCCACATGGCGGCACAGGAAATTGACCACCATCCCAGCCTCCTGGAGGTGGCAGAACTCCTGCAGCCGCGTTGGGAGACGGTGCAGAAAAGCTTGGAAGCTGCGCAACGAAGCCTGGAAACGGATAGCCCGCATGCTGATGAAGCGGAACGCAACGAAGTGCTCCATGGCGCGCGAAAGGACATCAAAGTATTGCGGTACTCCGTGGAGGCTGTGGCCCATGTCCTGGGTGCAGGCGCCACGGCGATCATCCAAACATCGATGATCCTGCAGCGTCTCCTCGGGGAACAACACGACAGCGTGGTTGGCCAGGCATGGATAAAAAGCCTTGCAGAAATGCCTGGTGCAGAGCCCGTGGACGTCGAGGCCCTTCAAAGCATGGAACAGCGTCGGCTCGCCGAGACCGAGGCCAGCCTTCGGGCAGCGTTGCTCAGCTCCCCTATCCCTGAGCCTCGCCGGATGCTGCTGGCTTGATCATTCATCCCGTTCGCCGTCGGGCTAGCGCGACGGAGTAGCCAGCAGGACGGATCAGCCGGCACGACGGAGTAGCCGGCGCCCCAGATTAGCTGCCACCCTCAGAACAAGCCAGTCACATCTCGCAGTGTGATGGTGCATGACAACTCCATGACCGGTACCCCAAAGTAACTTTCTTTCCTGCCTCCTTCTGGATACGTTCTCTAAGTGGGACCGGCACACCGGCCCACGACTGTTGCAAGGAAGCATCAAGGGGGACAGCACAAAATGGCTGGCAGGTTCGAAATTCTCAAAGACAGCGACGGCTCGTACCGGTTTCGCCTTACAGCGGCGGACGGAACGGTCGTAGCGGAGTCACCAACGTTCAAACATCTCAAGGGCGTGGTGGACGGCATTAATGCAGTGCGTGAAAACGCCGCAACAGGGCTGATCGTGGACCGCTCGACGGCGAACCGACGTGCCGCCTGAACGGCGCCCGCGGCGGAGCTGCTAGAGCTCGATCTCGTACAGCTTGTCCTGGTCCCAAGGGACCGTCCATCCGAGTTCGTCGAACAAACCGCTGAGTACCATCCCGGTAAAGCCCCAGACCACCACGCCGTTGACCCTAAAACCCGGACTCCTGAAAGTCCGGCCGAAGCGGGAAATAGTGGCGGTCACCCGGTTGACGGGATCCAGGAGATCCCGAACCGGTACCCGGAACACCTGGGCGGACTCAGCGTAATCGACGACGCGAACGGGTGATGGCGAGTCCCACCAGGCAAGTACGGGTGTCACCCGGAAATTACTGCGGATCAGCCCGAGCTCGGGGATGACGCCCAACACCTTCACGCCACTGACGTCCAGCCCGGTCTCTTCCACTGCCTCACGCAAGGCGGCGGACACCACGGAGTCATCCTCCGGATCCACGCTCCCGCCTGGAAATGCTACCTGGCCGGGATGGTCGTCCAGGGTGTGAGCCCGTTCAAGCAGGAGGACATCGAGGTCCGCCGGCGCAAAGGGGCGTCCGGATTCGGCCGGGACATCGTCCAGCACACCAAAGAGCATGAGCACGGCGGCGGCGCGATTGGTTTCCGGCGTGACGGGCAACTGCGCCCAGTGCGAAGAATGCTGCTGCTCGCCCGCCTCAAAACGGGCCACTAACTTGGCAAGGTCCTCAAACGCGGTCACCCGGGCCTCCTCTGTGATTCCATCCGGATCTCCGCCGCCCTGTGCGTCTCGGCCAGCAACTTCTCCAACAGTGCCTCGTTGCCGGGCGCGAGCTCGTACTTCAACAACTTTGCAGCCTTGACCGGGTCCGTCTCGCCGTCGCCATAGCTGGGACAGAGGCTGGCAACCGGGCACGCTCCACAGGCGGGTTTCTTAGCGTGGCATATCCTGCGGCCGTGGAAGACCACGCGATGCGAAAGCATGGTCCAGTCGCGTGGTTCAAAGAGCTCAGCGACGTCGAATTCGATCTTCACGGGATCATCGGATACCGTCCACCCGAAACGGCGTGCCAGTCTCCCGAAGTGCGTATCAACAGTAATTCCGGGGATACCAAAAGCGTTCCCGAGGACCACGTTGGCTGTTTTCCGCCCGACGCCCGGAAGCGTCACGAGATCCTCGAGGCGCCCTGGGACCTCGCCGTCGTACTCGTCCACCAAGCGGGTGCTAAGAGCCAGGACGTTCCTGGCCTTTGCCCTGAAGAAACCAGTGGGCTGCAGGATCGATTCCAGCTCAGCAGGGTCCGCTTCCGCCAAGGCACGGGCGTCCGGGTAGCGTGCAAACAGGATCTTGGTGACCTGGTTGACCAGTACATCGGTGGTCTGGGCTGAGAGGACCGTGGCCACCACAAGCTCAAACGGGTTCCGGAAATCCAGCTCGGCGTGAGCATAAGGGTATTTGTCAGCGAGGATCCTGTTGATCTTGCGTGCCCGACGTTTCAAGGCGAGCAGGGAACCAGCTTCAGCGATGGTCACAGCGTCCTGCTCAGCCGCGTTCGATATTGCTGAGCTCCCGCAGGACCCCAACTTTGCCATCGGTGTCCTGAACCAGGAATTCGTCGCCACGGTCCTCGAGCGCCAGAACCCAACCGCCCGGCTCAATGGTGAAAGCCGGAGCACCTGTCCGCTCGTCATAGGCAGTTCGGGGCTGGGCTACGGCAAACCAGAAGGCTTCATAAGCGGGAGAATCATCAGACCGGCTGGACGGATCCACAGTTGCACCAATGGAGTCGCTCACGGAACGGGTATCGGCGGACACGATGGGCGTGGCCATGGTGGCGGCCCATCCGCGCTCATCGGCGGGCTGCTGGGCTGCGGGCTGTGCGGCTGGTTGCTGGGCTGCGGGCTGTGCGGCGGCGGGCTGTTGGGCGGCCGGCTGCTGGGCATGCTGGGTAGTAGCCGGTGCCTGCGTCGGCGACTGCGGTTCTCCCGGGTTGTCAAAGACAACGTCAGGCTCGGCCGGTGAAGGCTCTGCTGGCGAAGGCTCTGCCGGCGAAGCCTGAGCGGGCGATCCGGACGCAGCCGAGGCCGCGGTGGTTGGAGCCGCAGCGGCGGGCGAGGGGGCCGCGGAGGGGGCGGCAGCTTGAGATTCCGCAGGAGGCGTGGAATCAGCCGAATGCACGACGGCGGGCCCAGCAGTTGGGGCCGGAGCAACGGGGCCGGACGTGGCTGGCGGAGCGTAGGGGCTCGCGCCGGCTGGCGGAGCATATGGATGGGCACCGGCCGAACCTGCACTCTGTGCCTGATACCCCGTTGCTTGGAAGCCCGGCGTCGAGGGTCCGCTGGCTGGCTTCGGCGTTTTGGGTTCCTTGGGAGGCTTCGGGGCAGCAGGTTTACGGGTGGGAACCGCGGCCTGGCGGGCAACAATGTGGGCCGGCGTTTCAGCGCGGCCCTTGAAATCGGCCGACAGGAAGGGCAGATGCGGGGCCAGAACGGTGGCCGCCAGCAAGCCCAAGGAACCCACCAGGCCCAACAGGACACTGCCGTTGAAGGAATCGGCGATCGTCAGGAAGAACAGCGGTACCGCAAATGCAGCGGTCACGGAAGCGAACTGGTCAATCGACAGCGAGCCGACGCGGACAATGGTCCCGGGCTGCAGCCGGCGGGCGACGAAAAGCGCCACAACCACCACCGGCAGGATGATTCCCAAGAGAAGGAAGAAAAGGTTGTCCACGTTCCAAAGGTTGTAAAGGCCACGGAACATGGGCAGCAGCGACGCGATGAACATCAGGAGTACAGAACCGAAAACCGTGAGGTCACGAATGGTGAAAGGGCCGGCAACTGCCTCGTATTTGGTGGGTTCGCCTGAGGCCGACTTCGCAGCTGTGGCGGTACCGGCGTCGTTCGCCTTTCCAGCCGCGGTGTCCGGTCCCGTCGGGTGTGAGTCGTGCGGGCCTGGGCTCAGCTGGTTCATCTGTTTCTCCTTCGTACGGCGGCGTCTTGGACAGTCCGGACCGGTATTTTCCGCAGGTTTCCGCGGAAAACCGGACACACCTGACGATGCGTCCCAAGACTTATTCAGCCTATGCCACCCCACTGACACTCTTCTAGCTGAAATCGGCTACGCTGCTCCGTCCACAGGAAACTCCAAGGTTCCTTACAGTCAAGCACTGCCAACTGTCGTCATGTAAACGCTTCCTGACAACGTAAACAGCCATTCGTCGCCGAATCCGTACCGCTCGCTGACCCATTTGTGACCACGCACACGTAGGACCTCCCAAGGCGATAATGTTGGAGGCGGACAACACTCTGCGGATCCTCCGCGGGACGCACTACAACGGCTCACGGCTGGAGTGCGGACTCGGCGGGCGGCGTCCGCGCAGCAAAGATCGATGAATGATGAGGTTCACCATGTCCCAGGACACCACCGGATCCACGACCACCGCTGCAGCGTCGACGCCGCAGAACGGTCCGGCACCGCACGTCGAGGCTCTCGAGAATTTGCTCCACGAGAACCGTAAGTTCCCGCCATCACCTGAGTTTGCTGCGAATGCCGTGGCTACCGCCGATGAGTATAAAGAGGCCGAAGCGGACCGTCCCGCGTTTTGGGCCAAGCAGGCCCGCGAGTTGTTGAGCTGGGACAAAGACTTCACGCAAGCCCTGGATTGGTCAGACCCGCCGTTCGCCAAGTGGTTCGTTGGCGGCGAAGTCAACGCCGCGTACAACGCGCTGGACCGCCATGTGGAGAACGGCCTGGGAGACCGGGTGGCCATCTACTTCGAAGGCGAGCCCGGCGACACCCGCACATACACCTACGCGCAGCTGACCGAGGAGGTCAAGAAGGCCGCGAACGCATTCGAAGCCCTGGGCGTTGCCAAGGGCGACCGCGTGGCCGTCTATTTGCCGATGATCCCCGAAGCCGTCATCACGCTCCTCGCCTGCGCTCGGATCGGGGCTGTGCACTCCGTGGTGTTCGGCGGCTTCTCCGCCGACGCGCTCCGTTCCCGCATCGAGGACGCCGAAGCAAAGCTCGTGGTCACCGCGGACGGCACCTACCGCCGGGGCAAGCCCAGCGCCCTGAAGCCCGCCGTGGATGAAGCCCTCAGCAAAGAAGGCCACACCGTACAGAACGTCGTCGTGGTCAAGCGCAACGGCGAGGACGTCAACTGGGTAGAAGGACGCGACCTCTGGTGGTCCGACACCGTAGATAAGGCCTCAACCGAGCACACCGCCGTCGGGCATGATTCCGAGCATCCGCTGTTCATCCTGTACACCTCCGGGACCACGGGCAAGCCCAAGGGCATCCTGCACACCACCGGCGGGTACCTCGCGCAGACCGCGTACACGCACAAGGTGGTCTTTGACCTTCACCCGGAAACGGACGTCTACTGGTGCACCGCCGACGTCGGATGGGTCACCGGCCACTCCTACGTCGCCTACGCCCCGCTGATCAACGGCGCCAGCCAGGTCATGTATGAGGGCACCCCGGATTCCCCGCACCAGGGCCGCTGGTGGGAACTGGTGGAAAAGTACAAGGTCTCCATCCTCTACACCGCCCCCACGGCGATCCGCACCTTCATGAAATGGGGACGGGAAATCCCGGGCAAATACGATCTGTCCTCCATCCGCGTCCTGGGCTCCGTGGGCGAACCCATCAACCCCGAAGCGTGGATGTGGTACCGCGAAGTCATCGGCGGTAACGCCGGCAAGAACGGCGAACGCAAGGAACACCCCGCCCCGATCGTGGACACCTGGTGGCAGACCGAAACGGGCGCGCAGATGATCGCACCCCTGCCCGGCGTGACCGCCACCAAACCAGGCTCGGCGCAGGTACCGCTGCCGGGCATCGCCGTGGACGTCGTGGACGAGAACGGCCAGTCCGTCGCCAACGGCGAAGGCGGCTACCTCGTGGTCCGCGAACCCTGGCCCTCCATGCTGCGCGGTATCTGGGGAGACCCGGAACGGTTCAAGGACACCTACTGGTCCCGCTTCGAATCCATGTACTTCGCCGGGGACGGCGCCAAAAAAGACGAAGACGGCGACGTCTGGCTCCTGGGCCGCGTGGACGACGTCATGAACGTCTCCGGCCACCGCCTTTCCACCACCGAAATCGAATCCGCCCTCGTCTCCCACCCCTCCGTGGCCGAAGCGGCCGTGGTTGGCGCCGCTGACGAGACCACCGGACAGGCCGTGGTCGCGTTCGTCATCCTCCGCGGTGACGCCGTGAACAACGGCGACGAAACCATCTTGGAACTCCGCAACCACGTGGGCAAGGAAATCGGCCCGATCGCCAAGCCCAAGCAACTGCTCATCGTTCCGGAACTGCCCAAGACGCGCTCCGGCAAAATCGTCCGCCGCCTCCTCAAAGACATTGCAGAAGGCCGCGACACCGGTGACGCCACCACCCTCGCCGACCCCGCCATCATGCAACAAATCGCCGAATCCCTCAGGAAATAGCATTCACGACGGCGCCGCTCCCCTCCCAAGGTGAGCGGCGCCGTCGTGCGTTCAAAAGGATCGTGACGAAGCCGCGACTCCATTTGCCACCCGGCAGCAGCGCCGCGTCCTAGACTGGAGCCAGAATCAGCCTCATGTTTGATGAGGCTCTCCAGAAAGGCCTTGATGCTTCAGGCAGCACGCCACTCCGCCATCATCGATGCCGTCCAGCGCGAGCGCGTTGTACGGGTATCGGACCTCGCCCAGTTGCTGGGCGTCTCCCCCATGACCGTCCGGCGCGATATCGAAGCCCTGGAAGAAACCGGCCGGGTGGAACGCATCCACGGTGGGGCCAAACTTCCCGGCGATGCCAGCACCCACGAGCCCGGCTTTGAACTCAAATCCACACAGCTGACCGTGGAAAAGCATGCCATTGCGGTCGAGGCGGCCTCGCTTGTCCACGAAGGCATGGCGATCGGGCTCAGCGCAGGAACCACCACGTGGGCGCTGGCACAGGAGCTCGTCCACGGTCCCCGAATCACCGTGGTGACCAACTCCGTGCGGATTGCCGACCTCTTCCATCACGGGTCTTCGTCAGGGCCGGCCCGGTTCGGCTCCACCGTGATCCTGATTGGTGGCGAGCGCACACCGTCGGACGCGCTGGTGGGGCCGATTGCGACATCCTCGCTCAAGCAGCTTCATCTGGATGTCCTGTTCCTGGGTGTCCACGGCATGGACGCACAGGCAGGTTTCACCACTCCCAACCTGCTCGAGGCCGAAACGGACCGGGCGTTCATGGCCTCGGCCCGCAGCACTGTGGTTCTGGCCGACTACAGCAAATGGGGTGTAGTGGGCATAGCCTCCATTGCCCAGTTGGAAGAAGCCGACGAGCTCATCACCGATTCGAACCTGGGCGAGGATGCGCGCCGCGTGCTCGCCGAGAATGTTGCGAAGCTGAGAATCGCGGACGTCCAGCCCAAGTAGGCTCTCATACCGCGGGTGGAGGCCGGTCCGCGGAGTTCAGTCGCCGGACTGACGCCTCGGCATGGGTCCGGGAGTGAAGCTGGATCCATGAACGCCATCCTCCATGCCCAGCAACTCACCAAGCACTACCCCGGCAGCGTCGCGCTGGATCACGTGGACTTCGCCGCAAATCCGGGCGAATCCATTGCCATCATCGGGCCATCGGGTTCCGGTAAGACCACCCTGCTGCACTGCCTCGCCGGGATTTTGAGGCCCGACGCCGGTACGGTCACCTTGAGCTCGGCGGCCGGTCCGATCCGGTTGGATTCCCTCGGAGATGGGGCGCTTTCCCGTCTCCGCCGGGAGGAATTCGGCTTCGTCTTCCAGCAGGGCATGCTGCTGCCGGAACTGACTGCCCTTGAGAACGTGGCCTTGGCGCTGTTGCTGAACGGCACCGATCGGACCACCTCCGAGGCCCGTGCCGCCGAGTGGTTGGCGGCCCTTGGCCTGGCTGGCATGGAACAGCGCAAGCTCGGTGAATTGTCGGGCGGGCAGGTCCAGCGGGTGGCCATCGCCCGGGCCCAGGTCACCGGGGCGCGCATCGTCTTTGCCGACGAACCCACAGGTGCCCTGGACTCCGCTACCTCAAATGAAGTCCTGGACGTGTTGCTTCACTCCGTCGCAGCTAATGGTCGAACACTGCTGGTGGTCACGCACGATCCCAACGTGGCGGCACGCTGCCAACGCGTCGTGGAGCTGCGTGACGGCCGAATCGTGGCGGACACTGGCCGCGCAGTTCCCTCTCCCAGCCAGCCGGCTCCTGCAGCCACTGACTTCAAGGGTGCATTCAATGTCTAGCCTTGCCCTTGCACTTCGCCTCACCCCGTACCTCTCCCGAAGCAGCAGCCTTCGCCAAACCGGGTTGCAGCAAACCAAACTGCGCGACGCCGGGTTGCCGATTCTCGCGTTCGGCACGGTCACAGCACTCCTGTTGACGGTTGCTGGCGGCTCACAAGTCTTTTGGTCCTGGTCTGATGACATCGCAGGCACCTACCAGGCGCTGGCCGTCGTCGCCATGGTTTTGCTCGTTATTCCCTTGTTGACGCTCGGTGCCTCGGCAGCGCGACTTGCCGCCCGCCGTCGTGATGACCGCTTGGCGTCCCTTCGCCTCTTGGGTGCCAGTAGTGCCACGGTCGTGTGGATGACGGTCATAGAGTCAACACTCCTGGCGGCAATCGGGGCGGTAGCCGGTGCCGGCCTGTATGCCTGCGCGGCGCCTTTTCTGGGATTGATCCAGTTCCGGGGACAGGCGATAAGCGGCCATGCCTGGTTGTCCGTGCCGTCAATTCTCGGATGCATCCTCGTTGTCTGCGTCCTTGCCGCAGCGAGTGCTGCGCTTGGCCTCCGCAAGGTGGTAGTGACGCCGCTGGGCGTGCGGACCAGGCAAACCGCCGACGGCGCCCACTGGGTTCGCGGTCTCATTGCGGCTGTGGTGGTGGTCTTCGGAGTGGTGGCCATGGGCATGCTCAGCAGCTTCGGCGCGTTTATGGTGATTATCGCCGTGATGGGCGGCTGCTTCGGACTGGCGCTGCTTGCACTGAACCTGATGGGGCCGTGGGTCCTGCGGCTTCAGGCGTCATCGCAGCTCAAGAGGGCAAAGCGGCCCGAGCAACTGCTCGCCGCGCGGACAGTCCTGGAAAGTCCCAAGGAATCGTGGCGACAAGTTGGGGGCGTCGCGATGACCAGTTTTGTGGGAGTGTTCGTGGGCGTCGGCATGGCGGTGGCGGACACGATGGGCGGCAGCGCGTCGGATGAAACCACGCTGCTGGTGCGCGATATCAACACCGGCGTGATGATCACCCTGCTGGGCTCGTTCCTGATGGTGGCTTGTTCCGCCGGCGTCAACCAAGCCGCTGCCGTGCTCGACCGTGCTTCGACCCTGGTGGCACTGGACCGGGTAGGGATGCCGCAGAAACTTATGGTGGCTGCGCGGGTCAAGGCAGTGATGTCGCCGTTGCTCCTGGTGGCAGGCATCTCTGCGGCCGCTGCAGCAGCGTTGGTTCTGCCGCTGGTGGGGCCCGCCTTGTTAACCCGGCCCGTGGTGTTCCTGACCGTCGGGGGAGTTTTTGCTGCCGGTTTCCTGTTGGTCCGGCTCGCCCTGGCGGCGGGCACGGCCCAGATCAGCCAGGTACTCGCCCGGCCCGAGCGTTACGCCAGCATGGACTCGTAGCCCCCGGACGCTCTCTCACATCGGCGCCCTTTTTGCAGGATCTTCTCTCACATCGATGGAGGATGTGAGAGAACGTCGGCACCAAAGCGGCAGGACGTGAGAGAACGTTGGAAAGGTCACTTGCAGCCGCACGACTGGCGCACGATCAACTCCGTGGGCAGGATTCTGTGCTGCAGTGCCTCGCCCCGGCCCTCCCCCACGAGTGCCCGAACAGCCGCTTCAGCCATCTCCTCCACAGGTTGCGCCACGGTGGTCAATGCCGGCCAACTGTATTCGGAATCGAGGGAACCGTCGAAGGACACCACGGCCATGTCGTCGGGAACGTTCAGCCCCGCCTCGTGGAGGGCGCGGAGGATTCCGATAGCCTGCATGTCGTTGCTGGCGAAGATTGCAGTGGGGCGGCTGGCCATGGCGAGGAAACGCTTGCCTACCTCGTAACCTCCCGGCCTGCTGAACTCGCCATGAAGCATCGGGCCATCCGGCAGTCCTGCTTCGCGCAACGTTCGAAGCCAACCCACTTCACGTCCATCGAGCTGGTTACCTGTATTGGTTCCTATGGCGAGGCCAATGTTTGTGTGGCCATGGCCTATGAGGTGCTCGACGGCGGCCCGGGCGCCTGCTTCAAGGTCCACACCTACGCTGGTGAACCCTGGCGGCGAGCCGGCATTGTTCAGCAACACCGACGGGATTTCCGAGGCTTCAAGGTCGGTCAGATCGGGATCGAACACACAGCTGGCCAGGAACACTCCGTCCACTTGCCGTGCGGCAAGGTTGCGGATGTTTTGCCGCTCTTTGGCCAAGCTGCCGCCCGAGTTGGTGAGGACCATGCCGTAGCCCAGTTCTGCCGCAGCATCTTCAACAGCGTGGGCGAGCTGCGAGAAAAAGGGATTGGTATTGTCCGGAACAATCACGCCCACGGTTTCGCTTGAGCCGAGCTTCAGGGCCCGGGCCGCAGCGTTGGGACGGTAGCCGAGGATGCGGATGGCGTCGCGCACTTTGGCTTCCGTCGCCGGGGCCACGTTCTTGGGCCCGCCGTTCACAACATAACTCACGACGGCGGTACTCGCCCCGGCGTACCGGGCCACGTCCTTGCGTGTAACCGGTCCGCGCGGGGTTTGTACTGCCGAAGTTGTCATGACGTAAATGCTAGCTACAAGGAGGGAGCGTCGCCGAAGTCCCGGATGGGAAGGCGTTCGCCACCGCGGAGGGCAGATTCGTGGGCTACGATTCCTGGCAAGGTGAAGCGGGCTGCAACCCAGGCATTGACGGGCGGCAGGGTTCGGTTGTTGACCGCAGTGACAAAGTCATCCACAAGGAATTGGTGGCTGCCTTCGTGTCCGTTGGGCGCTCCGAGGAATTCCTCGGGAAGCCGTGATTGATCGTGGACCGGCGCCAGCCCGGAAATGAAGGCATCCCGGAGCTCCGGCGCCACGTCAGCCAAAGACGGGTCGTCGGCTGACATCGTCGGCTTCGTCTCCACTTGTTCCGAGACGTCCTCCACCTTAGTTTTGTCCTGCCACACGGTGGTGGTTGCCAGCTGCTCGAAACTGGCTTCTGTGCCAAAGAAGCGGAAGCGGGATTCGCGCAGATGCGAGGGATAGCCCACGCGGCGCATCTCATTGGTGCGCATCGCACCGCCGTCGTTCATTTCGAACAAGGCCGTAGCATTCGAGAAATCATTGGCGAACATACTGACGTCTTTATCGAAGACGCCATCTCCGCGATCGTCCTTGACGCCAATGCAACTGACGCTGACTGCGTGGGCAGGCACTGCGCCGAGGACGCCACCGATAGCGTGGGTGGGATACAGCATGGGCGGATAGCTGGCAGTTTCCTTCCACCGTTCGCCACCGCTGTACTGGTAGGCCTCGTAGAAGCCCAGGTCCATGTCGTGGACGTAATCGCCTTCGGTGTAGAAGATCCGGCCGAACTTCCCGGCCGCATGCTGTTGCCGGGCGAAGACTGTTGCGGGGTTGTAGTAGCTGGTCTCCCCCATGGCGTAAACAAGCTTGGTTTCGCGCACGGCCTGGATGATCCCTTCGATTTCCGCTTCGGAGATCGCCATCGGAACGGCTGAATACACGTGCTTGCCCGCACGAAGCGCCCGCTCGACGAGGGGTCCGTGAGTCCACCGTTGCGTGAAGATGGCGACAGCATCGACGTCGGACTCCAGGAGTTCCTCAAAACTTCCCAGCACACCATCAAGACCCCAACGTTCCTGGGCCGCTGCGGCCCGCTCGGGTAGCTCATCCACCACGTAGACGGCACTGACACCGGGGTGGAGCTTGAAGAGGTGCGCGAACTGGCTGCCGAACTGCCCGACACCTAGAACACCGATCGAAAACGTCATCGTTTGCCTTCCCTGAAGCTGGCTCGGCAGCAGTTGTAGTGGCCCCTCAGTGGGCTCGCTTGAGTCTTTCACTACGATCTACACGAGTCAACAAATTGGACAGAAACGAACAAATATTCCCAAAAAGCTTGCATCGTTGAGATCTACTCGTGTAGATTCTAGTCCAGTTGTTACCCATATCACAGTCAGGAAAGGGTCGACGATGACCACGCTAACCAAGCAACCGGGCAACGCCTCACGGCGGTCTGCCAGGAACCTCCTAGGCCGGCAACCCCGCAAGCTGCAACCTGCCAAACGCAGCATGACTAGCCGCCTCGGTGACCTGAGGATCGCACTCTTCTTCATCTTTCCCCCGTTATCGGCTTCGTGGCGTTCTTTCTGATCCCCACAATTCGCGGCATCTACCTCAGCTTCACTGAGTACAGCATCCTCGGCGAACCCACCTGGATTGGGCTGGGGAACTACACGGCAATATTCGGCGATGAACTGTTCTGGAACGCCATGGGAGTGACAATCCAGTACGTTGTCCTGAACATCGGCTTCCAGACCGTGATCGCGCTGGGACTCGCACTCCTGATGCACCGGGTGGCCAAATCCACGTTCATCCGAGGCGCACTCCTGCTGCCCTTCCTGGTGGCCAATGTCATCGTCGCCCTATTGTGGTTCTGGATGCTGGACTACCAGCTGGGCATCGTCAACGAAGTCATGAGCTGGGTGGGCCTCCCCCGCGTCGCCTTCTTCGGCAGTGAGCAATGGGCGATTCCCACCATCGCTTTCGTGAACGTGTGGCGCCACATGGGCTACACGGCCCTCCTGATCTTCGCCGGCCTCCAGTCCATCCCGAACCACCTGTATGAGGTAGCAAACCTCGACGGCGCCTCCCCGGCCCGGACGTTCTGGAGCGTCACCATGCCGCTGCTCCGCCCAGTGCTGGTACTCGTGCTGGTGGTCACCGTGATCGGTTCCTTCCAGGTCTTTGACACCGTTGCGGTCACAACGAACGGTGGACCCGTCAACGCCTCGCGCGTGATCCAGATGTACATCTACCAAAAAGCATTCGGCGAATCCGATTTCGGCTACGCCTCCGCATTGTCCGTGATCCTGTTCGTCATTCTCGCCCTGGTGGCCTTCGTGCAAATGAAGTTCCTCAAGGGCAACGAATCGGACCTGGACTAAGCCGGATTTGGAATAAGGAGAGCCGCCATGACTACTTCAACCCTGCCTGACAAAGACCTGCCCGGCAAAGACCTGCCCCGCAAGAATGCCTCCGGCCAGAACACCGCCTCGTCCCCAAAGAAGCCCATCAATTGGCGCCGGGTTGGCGCCTGGGTGCTGGTCGCCGTCGCCGTCGCCGTGACTATTGCCCCGTTCCTCTGGATGCTGCGGACGGCGCTTTCCAGCAACAGCGCGTTGGCTTCCAACGCCGGAAACCTCTTGCCGGCCGACTTCAGCTGGGGCGCCTTCAAGCGCGTCCTCGGGCTGCAGACCACCGAAGAAGCCATCGCCGACGGCGGCTCCGGTGCCGCCATCAACTTCTGGCTCTACCTGCGAAACTCCATCATCTTCGCCACGGTCACAACAGCTGGCCAGGTGTTCTTCAGCGCCATGGCCGCTTACGCCTTCGCCCGATTGCGCTGGCCTGGCCGGAACAAAGTGTTCGCCGTGTTCCTGACCACCATGATGGTCCCGCCGATCTTCACGGCGCTGCCCAACTTCCTCATGATCAAGAACCTCGGCCTGCTCAACACCATGGCCGGGATGTCCCTGCCGTTCCTGTTCATGACCCCGTTCGCCATCTTCTTCCTGCGCCAGTTCTTCCTCAGCATGTCCCGCGAGGTTGAGGAAGCGGCAATGCTCGACGGCGCCAAGCACCTGCGCATCTTCTTCCAGATTGTGCTTCCCAACGCCGCCGCCCCCATCGCCACTCTGGCGCTGCTGACCTTCATCGGCCAGTGGAACGAATACTTCTGGCCGCTGCTGGTGGGCCAGGACGAGAACGTCCGGGTACTCACTGTAGGGCTCAGTGTCTTCAAGTCGCAGTCCCCGCAAGGCGCCCTCGACTGGTCCGGGCTCATGGCCGGAACTCTCGTGGCAGCGCTGCCCATCTTCCTTCTGTTCATCGCCTTCGGCAAGAAGGTCGTCAACTCCATCGGATTCTCCGGAATCAAGTAACCCGCACTCCCCAACGAAAGGTTCGTCATGAAGAAAACCCTCGGCGTCGCCGCTGCTGCCGCCGCCATCGCCCTGACAATGTCCGCCTGTGGTGGCTCCGCCCCTGCTTCCACCGAGGCCAAGGGAGAAATCAACTACTGGCTCTGGGACGCCAACCAGCTCCCCGCCTACCAACAGTGCGCTGACGATTTCACCAAGGCCAACCCGGATATCAAGGTCAAGATCACCCAGCGCGGTTGGGACGACTACTGGACCACGCTGACCAACGGTTTCGTCGCAGGAACAGCACCGGACGTTTTCACGGATCACCTCTCCAAGTACCCGGAGTACGCCGCAAAGAAGCAGCTTCTGCCGCTCGATGACGCTGTGGCAAAAGACGGAATCAAGCTGGATGCCTACACCAAGGGCCTCCCGGAGCTTTGGGTGGGCCAGGACGGCAAGCGCTATGGCCTGCCGAAGGACTGGGACACCGTAGGCCTCTTCTACAACAAGGCAATGACTGACGCCGCGGGGATCAGCGCGGAGCAGATGGCCAACCTTGACTGGAACCCCAAGGATGGCGGCAGCTACGAAAAGACGATCGCGCACCTGACCGTGGACAAGAACGGCAAGCGCGGGGATGAAGCCGGTTTCGACAAGAACAATGTAGCCACCTACGGATTGGGCTTGACCGGCAGCGGCGCGGGCCAAGGCCAGACGGAGTGGAGCTTCCTCACGGCGACCACCGGCTGGACTTCCACGGACAAGAACCCTTGGGGCAGCAAGTTCAACTACGACGATCCCCGCTTCCAGGAAACCATCGCCTGGTGGGCCGGCCTGGTGGACAAGGGCTACATGCCCAAGCTTGAGACCACTGTTGGAGCCAGCATGCCGGACAGCTTCGGTGCAGGAAAGGCCGCGATCAACACCAACGGTGACTGGTTGATCGGCCAGTACAAGACGTATAAGGGTATCGAGACCGCCTTTGCGCCGACGCCCAAGGGCCCCAGCGGTCAGCGTGCCAGCATGTTCAATGGTTTGGCTGACTCCATTTGGGCGGGCACCAAGAACCCTGCCGCCAGCGTGAAGTGGGTGGAGTACCTCGGCTCTACTGCTTGCCAGGACGTCGTGGCCAGCAAGGCCGTAGTCTTCCCGGCCATCAGCAGCTCGTCTGATATAGCCGCCAAGGCCTTCGCAGACAAGGGCACCGACGTTTCCGCCTTCACAACGCACGTGAAGGAAGGCACCACGTTCCTGTTCCCGATCGCGGACAAAGCCGCAAAGGTGGACGGCATCATGAAGCCGGCCATGGATGCCGTGCTCTCCGGCAAGAAGCCTGCGTCGTCATTGACTGAAACCAACAACCAGGTCAACGCCCTCTTCAAGTAAAACCTCCCGTTGTGGGGCCTGCTCTGCGCGTCATTTCCTTCGCGAACGCCGCAGAGCAGGCCTCACAAGTCCACACACCATCTTTGAAAGCGACTCATACCCATGCAACCGCTCCATCTCCGTTCCGCCAGTACCAGCCTGGTGATCAGCACTCACCGAGGAGAGGCCGAAATATCCCACTGGGGAGCAGACCTGGGCGAAGCCCTTCCGGACCTTTCCATCCTCAATGAGCCCATCCCGCCTTCCTCGATCGATGCCAACGTACCGGCTGGGCTCCTCCCTCAGGCCTCCTCCTCGTGGCAGGGCCGGACGGGGTTGCGCGGACACCGGTTCACGGATGGCATTCCCGGGCATGACTTCTCTGTACGCCTGCGGGTAGTGAGCGCGACCACGGACGGCAGCAGCGCCGTCGGGTCCTCAGCGGTGATCGTTCAATCAGATCCCGACGCCGGCATCACGGTCACGAGCAACCTCACCTTGCACCCGGCTGGGCTTTTGGAACTGCGGCACACAGTCACCAACGACGGCACGTCGCCTTTCCAGGTGGACGAATTGGCGACGATACTCCCGGTGGCGCCGGACGCCGTCGAGCTTTTGGACCTTACTGGCCGTTGGTGCCGCGAACGGCACCCGCAACGCAGGGCCATCCAGCAAGGAACCTGGGTCCGCACTGGCCGCCACGGCCGTACTGGACACGATTCCTCGTTGCTGCTTGCAGCCGGAACCGCAGGCTTCGGAAACCGGCACGGCAAAGTCTGGGCCACACACTTGGCGTGGAGTGGAAACCACGAGCTATTTGCTGACAACGTGGCCGATGGCCGCACAATGATCGGCGGTTCGGAACTGCTGGGCCCCTCCGAGGTAGTGCTGCAATCCGGCGAAAGCTACACCACACCGGCGTTGTATGGCGCCTACTCCGACCAAGGTTTGGACGGTATCAGCGAAGCCTTTTACGGCTGGTTCCGGTCCCGCCCACACCACGTGGATGTCGCTGGGAAACCACGGCCAGTTGTCCTCAACACCTGGGAAGCGGTGTACTTCGATCACAACCTGGAGACCTTGATTGAGCTGGCCGAGTCCGCCGCGGACCTTGGCGTTGAGCGGTTTGTGCTCGACGACGGCTGGTTCCGCGGACGCCGGGACGACCACGCCGGGCTGGGTGACTGGTACGTCGATGAAACCATCTGGCCTTCAGGCCTGACGCCCCTGATTGATGCAGTGACTTCACGCGGGATGGAGTTTGGCCTCTGGGTAGAACCGGAGATGGTGAACCTTGATTCGGACATCGCCCGTGCCCACCCTGAGTGGATCGTCGGACCATCTGCCCTGTCCTTCAAGGACGGTGGCCGGCTGCCGCTCGAATGGCGGCACCAGCACATCATTGACCTCGTGAACCCCGAGGCGTGGCAGTACATTTTTGACCGTATTGACGGCCTGCTGCGGGAAAACAACATCAGCTACCTCAAGTGGGACCAAAACCGGGACCTCGTGGAGCACGGCCATGCGGGCCGTTCGTCCGTGCATGAACAAACCCTTGCCGCTTACCGACTCTTCGATGCCCTCCGTGCAGCGCACCCGGGTGTCGAGATCGAGAGTTGCTCCTCCGGCGGCGCCCGAGTGGACCTTGGGATCCTGGAACGCACGGACCGGATCTGGGCCTCGGACTGCAATGACGCCCTGGAACGACAAACCATCCAGCGCTGGACCGGCATGGTGGTTCCCCCTGAGCTGGTGGGCGGGCACATCGGGCCCACCACCTCGCACACCACGGCGCGGACGCATGACTTGTCGTTCCGAGCCATCACGGCACTCTTTGGACATTTCGGCATGGAATGGGACATCCGCGAAGTCCAAGGGGCCGAGCGCGAGGAACTGAAGCGCTTCATCACCCTGTACAAGGAACACCGCGGGTTGATCCACACCGGGCGGATGGTGCGCGCAGATCTGGCGGACGAGTCGCTGATGCTGCACGGTGTTGTTGCTGACCATGCCATGCACGACGACGGCACTGCCGTGGGTGCCACGGCGGCCCTGTTCGCGGTGGTCAAGACGCGGACTGGCTTCGCCGAGCAACCCGGACGCGTAGCCATTCCGGGGTTGGAAGCCTCCCGTTCCTATCGTGTGGAAGCGATCTTCCCCACACCGGCGGACGCCGACTACGCGCACACGTTCATCGAGGCTCAGCCGGTCGCTTGGCTGGCCGATGGTGCTGTGGCAACGGGACGCTTCCTGGGCGAGGTGGGGCTTCCCATGCCCGTGTTGAACCCCGAGCACGCGCTTTTGCTGCGGTTCACTGCCCTGTAGCCCTGTCTCACATCCTGACGGCTTCCCGGGAACCCTCTCTCACATCCTGACGGCTTCCCGGGAACCCTCTCTCACATCCCGACGGCTTCCCGGGATCCTTCTCTCACATCCTGAGGGCTTCCGGGGATCCTTCTCTCAGGTCCGCCGCACTACGCCGTTTCAGCCAGGTAATCGATGGCCAGCTTGTACCCAAGCACGCCCGCGCCGACGATGATCGCGTTGCACACACCGGACAAGTAGGAGTGGTGCCGGAACTCTTCGCGCTGATGAACGTTGGTGATATGTACTTCTACCGACGGCAGCTGAACTGCGGCCAGAGCATCACGAAGTGCCACTGACGTGTGGGTGAAGGCCCCGGCATTGATGACAATTCCCGCCGCGGTTCCGCGCGCCGCATGGATAGCGTCGAGGAGGTCCCCTTCGTGGTTGGACTGAACGCAGTCCACCGTGAAGCCATGGGCGGCCGCCGCCGACATAGCCAACTGCTCGACGTCGGCGAGGGTGGAAGTGCCGTACTTCTCGGGCTCCCTGGTGCCCAAAAGGTTAAGGTTCGGTCCGTTGATCACAAGAATGGTGCCGCGACCAGCTTCGGTGGCGGGGGTGGCTTCAGTCATGGCTCCCAATCTATTAGGCGGCGGGAGAATGTCCGGGAATTGCCGTCAAAGTTACTTGCGTGTGCATTGCCCGGGCGAAACCGGAGTGCTAAGGCCTGGAGCTTGTGCGGCCACCGGCTGGATGTCCTCCATCGTGAGTGCAAACCCAAGTGCCGCATCAGTGGTGGTCTTGGCAAAGATCAAGCCGGCTACCTGCCCCTGCATGGTGAGCAGCGGTCCTCCAGAGTTACCGGGTTGGACGTCACCCGCAAGCTTGTAGACCGACTCCGGTGAAGGATTGCTGCCATAAATGTCAGGCACCAGGATGGTGGAAACACCCTGGACAGTTGCTGGTTTGGACTGGAAAGGACCGCCGTGCGGGTAGCCCGCAAAAGCTGCGGGACTGCCGGCTGCCAGGTCTGGACTCAGCTGAAGTGGATCCGATGAAAGTCCGTCCACGGCCAACACCGCGATGTCCCGCTGGGAGTCGAAATAGACCACCCGACCCGGCAACGCGCCGCCGTCGGGAATCTCCACCACCGGCTGCGACACGCCCGCCACAACGTGCGCATTGGTCACGACGCGCCCGGGCGACACCACAAATCCGGAACCAGTTTGGTTCTGGCCGCATTCAAAGGCCGTGCCCGCAATCTTCAGGACGGACTCGGCGGCGCGGTTCAGGGCAGGGGTGTCAGTGGACTCGTTGGGAACCGGAACCGGCGTGGCTGGGCCGAAGCCCTCAATCAGCGTGGGAATACCGTCGCCGATCACCGTTGATCGCAGTTGGGCCATTGTGGTTTTGACGGGCGTCGGCGTCAAGGAATCGATGTACCGAATGACCCGCGATTCAGCCAACTGCTGCGAGACAAAGGGCACGCCCAGCGAACTGATGCTGAACGCCAACATGGACATCACCAGCGCCGCGACCACCACACTGACCACGCCGCCAATCAACCGGTCAGCTGCGTGCAACGGCTTAATCCGCACCGCATGGCGGACTTTTCGTCCGATCATGGTCCCCAGCCCATGGCCAAGTGCAATAAGCACGACGGCGGCACCCGCCGTTGCGGTCAGCCTCCAACCGCTATCGCTCACCCAGCCGCTCACAAGAGGAACAGCCATAAATGCAGCAATCGCGCCAACCACAAAACCGGCAATTCCGCCGAGTGTCACCAGGAAGCCATTGCGCAGGCCATAGATCAGGTAGGACAGCAGCATCAAGATCAATGCCAAATCCAAAATCGTCAAGCCAAACACCAATGCTCCTTGTGACCGGGTAGCGCCAATTGTAGTTGGGCACCCTGACAAGAAACCGTTAGTCCCATCACGATACGGGACCGCCCCGAGCGTCTAACGGCACCTCAAACTAGGTCCGATAGGGGCAAAAACCGCGCCGTTTCAGCGTTTCGCCTGCCAAGTACGTCACAGAAGCTTAAAAATTCTGAAACAATGGCTGGAGCGCCACGACCGAAACTTATATTCAGGAGATTTCATGGACATCGAGGTATTGCGCCGCGCACCCCTCTTCGCCACCCTTGACGACGACGCATTCCGCTTGCTGACGGACGAACTCACCGAGGTGGACCTCTCACGCGGGGCATCGGTTTTCCGCGAAGGCGACCAGGGTGACCAGCTGTACTTCATCGTTTCCGGCAAGGTAAAGCTCGGCCGCACGTCCCCCGATGGCCGCGAGTCCCTGTTGGCCATCCTCGGCCCGGGAGAACTCTTCGGCGAAATGGCGTTGTTCGATCCCAGCCCCCGCACCGCGACGGCCACCGCCGTCTCCGAAACGCGCCTGGCAGGACTGAAGAACGAAAGCCTCAACGCGCTGCTCCGTACGCGTCCCGAGGTTTCCGCGCAGCTGTTGCAGGCCCTCGCCCGCCGGCTTCGCCGCACCAACGATTCTTTGTCCGACCTCGTCTTCTCGGACGTCCCGGGCCGCGTCGCCAAGGCACTTCTGGATCTGGCTGACCGCTTCGGCCGTCCCGCCACCGACGGCGTACTCGTTGCCCACGAACTCACGCAGGAAGAACTGGCCCAGCTGGTGGGCGCTTCCCGCGAAACAGTCAACAAGGCACTGGCCGAGTTCGTCCAGCGCGGTTGGCTGCGTCTGGAAGCGCGCGCCGTCGTCATTCTGGACATGCAGCGGCTCCGCCAGCGTTCGCGCTAATTTGTCCTCGCAAAAAGCCGCCCTGGTGATGAACCGGGGCGGCTTTTTTCGTCGGGATGTGAGAGAGCGTCCGTCAAAACCCGTCGGGATGTGAGAGAGGATCCGTCAAAACCCGTCGGGATGTGAGAGAGGGACAGATTCAGCGCTCCCGCTGGGGCTCTCCGGCTACGGTCCTGGCGGCTTCGACCTCGAGCATCAGCACTCCACCCTCGTCCACCAGTTTGGGTTGGTACACGTGGGCCTTGCGCTTGTAGCTCAGGTAGGCGATACAGCCGTTGGCGTGGGCCATTTTTTCGAGCATGATTTCGGACCCGGGGACCAGGAGCTGACCGAGGGTGAGTCCGGCCGTGTTTTCCTGGGCTATTTCGTCGCCGAGGGCTGTGGTCTCCCGGAGGGCGATGGCTTCGGCGGCGCACACCCAGCGGCCCCAGACTCCCTTGCTGCCCAGGATGCTCGGCTGCTGGTTCACGGGGACTGTAGCGGCGAAATAGCGGGTGTTGAAACGGGTGTGCGCGAAGTCGGGGCTGAGCCAGTTGACCAGGGGCTTCAGCAGGTCCGTGCGCAATGAAAGGCCGCGCTTGGCGAGCACTTCGCTGAAGGACTTTTCCTGGCTGGACACAGCTTCCCGGGCTTTCATCCATTCCACCGTGGAGTTGGCCTCCACCGTGGAGGAAGCGTCGGGGCCGGCAAGGAGGACGCCGGTTTCCTCGAAGAGTTCGCGGATGGCGCCCACCACGTGGCGGCGGGCGAGTCCGACGTCGTCCATTCCCATGTGCTCAGCCCAATACTGCGGTGAGGGACCCAACCAACCGACGGGGTCGTCGTCGGACGGGTCCAGGGACCCACCTGGGAACGCGACGACACCCAGCGGTGAGGAGCCTGGCCTGTAACCAAGCCAGGTCTCCAGACCGGTGGGCGAGTCCCGCAAGAGGACAACGGATGATGCGTAGCGGGCGGCCCTGGGGGTCCGCTCGCCGAGCTCAAGCCAGTTTCGTGCCGCCCCTTCGAGTGCCGGGGGGAGTGCGAACAGGCGGCGGGCAAGCTGCGGCAATTGGGTGAACCGGTTCCTTAGCTGAATTCAGCGATGAGCTCGACTTCGACAGGAGAGTCGAGCGGCAGGACGGAAACGCCGACGGCGGAGCGTGCGTGCTTGCCGGCGTCGCCCAGCACCTGGCCGAGAAGTTCGGAGGCGCCGTTGATCACGCCGGGCTGGCCCGTGAAGGTGGGCTCGGACGCAACGAAGCCGACAACCTTAACCATGCGGGTGATGCGGTCGAGGTCGCCAATGACGCTCTTAACGGCAGCGAGGGCGTTGATCGCACACACAGCGGCGTAACGCTTGGCATCCTCGGGATCGACGGTGGGCTCGTCGGAGGCACCCAACTCGCCGAGGGAGACCTTGCCCGTAGCTTCGAGTTTGCCCTTAATAAAGGGCAGCTGGCCGGACGTGTAAACGTAGTTGCCGGAGACGATCGCCGGTACGTAGTCGGCAACAGGTGCGGCGACCTCGGGAAGGGTCAAGCCGAGCTCGGCGAGACGCTGCTCAACGGCCGACGTCGGAGCGCCGGATTCCGCGGCAGACGTGGTTTCTGCGGGGGTTGTCATGGTTACTGCTTCTCCCTCTTCAGGTATGCGACAAGGCCTTTGCCATCGGGTCCACCGACGACCTGGACGAGCTCCCAACCGTCCTCGCCCCACTGGTCCAGGATCTGCTTCGTGGCGTGGATAATGAGCGGAATCGTGGCGTACTCCCATTTGGTCATGACAGAAAGCCTAGCCCTTGCCGGTAAAGTGGAAAACATGGTGACTCGCAAGAACCCCATATTCGACACTGCCACCACCCTCGGAAAGATTTTAGGTTTCCTTGGCGTGAGCGCGATTTGTGGCGTCCTGGTGGCGGGCCTTTTGGTCCCCGCAGCCGCCGTTTCGGGCAGTGCCGCAAGTGGTTCAATCCAGTTCTTTGACACTCTGCCGGCAGAGCTGCAGGTGGACCCGCCGAGCCAGAACACAACGATTCTGGCGAAGGACGGTACACCGATTGCATCGATCTACGCCGAGAACCGGACCAAGGTTCCGCTGGATCAAATGAGCCCGTTCATCAAGGACGCTGTCATCGCTATCGAGGACAGCCGTTTTTATGAGCACGGCGGCATCGACACCACCGGCATCATGCGAGCCATCGTGAGCACCGCCCGCGGTAACAAGCAGGGCGCGTCCACCATTACGCAGCAATACGTTAACAACGTCATCAACGAATCGCTGGTGGCATCCGGCAAGGACGAAGACGTCAAGCTGAACGGCCTGAACAAGGGCGTCGGCGATAAGCTCCGCGAGATGAAGCTGGCTATTGCCCTTGAGAAGAAGTTCAACAAGGAGCAGATCCTTGAGGGCTACCTCAACATCGTCTTCTTCAACCGTGACGCGTACGGCATTGAAGCTGCCTCCAAGTTCTTCTTCAGCACTTCCGCCAAGGATCTGACGCTTCCGCAGGCAGCCTTGCTGGCTGGTTTGGTGAACAGCCCGTCCGCCTTCGATCCGATCACCAACCCGGATAACTCCAAGAAGCGCCGCGACCTCGTGCTGGCTGCCATGGTGAACCAGGGCAAGATCAGCCAGGCAGAGTACGACGAAGCTGTTGCCACCCCTGTCACCACCAAGGTCACTCCCGCACGCCAGGGTTGCGCGTACGCCACCATGGCTCCGTATTTCTGCGACTACGTGCTGCACCTGCTCTTGAACAACCCTGCGTACGGCGAGACTTCGGACGAGCGCGAGAAGCGCGTCATGCGTGGTGGCCTTACCATCCGAACCACCCTCGATCCCACGGCACAGACCGTTGCCCAGCAGCAGGTTGATGCGACGGCGGGCGCTAACCCGGACAAGTGGGGTGCTTCGATCACCTCCGTCCAGCCGGGCACCGGGCAGATCGTGAGCATGGCCCAGAACACTGTTTGGCTCCCTCAAGAGGGCAAGTTCGATCAGACGCAGAACTTCAATGTGGACGTCCTCGATGCCGAGGGCAACGACCTCAACGGCATTGGTGGCTTCCAGCCCGGTTCTACGATGAAGCCCTTTACGTTCGCTGAATGGCTGAACGAGGGCAAGTCAATGAATACGACGATCAACGCTTCGGTCCGCAGGTACCCCCAGAACTTCCGGTGGAGAAACACCTGTCCTGCGCCCACTGTTGGCTGGTATGACGCTACGAACGGCACTTTCGACCTGCAGAACTCCGACGAGGGTTACTACAGAAACATGACGGTCCTCTACGGCCTCATGAACTCCATCAACACAGCCACCTTTGCTTCGGCTTCCCAGCTGGACCTGTGTGGCATCCAGGGCATTGTTGATGCGACGGGCATCCATGGCGGATTGCCCGCACGGGATGATACCGGCAAGATCACGGATCCCAATCCGAAGGTGCCCATGACCACTCTGGGTAACCTCATTGGTTCCACCCAGACTGCGCCTCTCACCATGGCCAGCGCCTTCGCCACGTTTGCGGCCGACGGCAAGTACTGCCAGCCAATCGCGATTACCTCGGTGAAAGACCAGTCCGGTGCCGATCTCCCGGCCCAATCCTCCAACTGCAAGGATGCCGTCAAACCTGAGGTTGCCCGAGGAGTGGCGTATGCCATGCAGGAAGTCTTGAACGCCGGTTCGGGTTCGCTGATCCGGCCTGCTCTTTCCACTCGAAACAACTTCCCGGTAGCCGCCAAGACTGGTACCAACGACACCAACGGTTCCACCTGGGTCGTCGGCTACACCACCGGGTTGGCAACGGCTTCCTGGTTCGGTGACCCCTTGGGTGACCAGAAGCGTCCGGGACGTAACCTGACCGTCAACGGCAAGTTCTACCCGTCCATTGACGGTTACATGATTGCTGGTCCGCAGTTCACCAACTACATGCTGTCCGTTGCCCCTGCATACGGAACCAACCCGTTCCAGGCGCCGCCGTCCAACCTCCTCGGAGGCCCTGCTCCACAGCGCAGTACGGCGCCAGCACCCACGCAGAACAATCCCGCCCCGTCTACGGCCCCCACGGGCAACGGTGGCAATGGCGGGAATGGCAACGGCAACGGCCCTGGCAAGGACTAAGCGTGCAGTTCCCTGATTCCCTGGCAAACCGCGTCCGCACTATCGGGCGCGGTTTCGCCGTCACTGCTGCCCTCGGTGCCACTGCGGGCGCGGCAGCTGCTGCCTACGGTTGGTGGGAAAAGGACCAGTTCGGAGTCCGTCATGAGACTCTCCCCATCCTCCCGGAAGGTTCGGATCCCTTCCGCGTACTGCACTTGAGCGATATCCATTTCGTTCCGGGACAGGACAAGAAAACCCAGTGGCTGCAGTCTTTGGTGGATTTGAAGCCCGATCTTGTAGTCAACACCGGGGACAACCTCAGCCACGAACAGGCCGTCGATCCGCTGATTACCGCCCTGCGGCCCCTCATGGAATTTCCCGGAGTCTTCGTCCCGGGCTCCAACGACTACTACGCACCCAGGATCAAGAACCCTGCCGGCTACTTCCGCGGACCGTCGAAACTCAGGACCGATCCGATCAAGCTCGACTGGCCCAGGTTGCGGTCTGCGTTCGGCATGGGAGGCTGGATCGACCTCACAAACCGAGCCCAGTCGGTGGTGCTGAATGGCCTGCGTTTCGATTTTTCGGGCGTCGATGATCCGCACTTGAAGCGCGAACGTTATGCCGGTTGGCCGCGCGGCACCGTGAACCAGGATGCCCGTCCGCACCTGAAGGTCGCCGTCATCCATGCGCCGTACCAGCGGGTGCTGGATCATTTCACGGAAGCCGAGGCGGATCTGATCCTCGCCGGACATACCCACGGCGGCCAGATTTGCATCCCCGGTTACGGCGCTCTCGTCTCCAACTGCGACCTCCCGACATGGCGCGCCAAGGGCCTCCACGATTGGGAAAGCGACGGATTCACGACGCCGGTCAACGTCTCGGGCGGCATCGGCACCTCGCGCTACGCCCCGGTCCGGATCGCATGCCGCCCCGAAGCGGTCCTGCTGACGCTCACGGCCCGCAGCTGACGCTCACCGTCTTCAACAAAACGCGACGGCAAGCTAAACGCACGGACCATTACGAATCTCAATAACTGGGGAACTTTCCACATAGCAAAGTGTGGTCCTGTGAAACGAATCACGGCATGGCATAGGGTAGTTGCTACGGGAAACTACCTCTGCACCATCTGAAGATCCAGCTGTTGAGAAGCGGGCATGTCCAAACAAACGTCATTCTTCACATCCGTCGGCCGCCTGTACCCTCATGTGCGGCCCATCCTCCCCCGGCTTTTCATGGGCCTCCTCTGCGCCCTGCTCGCCAGCATCGTCGCACTGACCATTCCTCAGGTGTTGCGTGTATTGGTCAACACCTCGCTTCAACCGGGCGGTGACGCAGGCGCTGTCTGGATTGCCGCCGTCGTGATTCTTGCGCTTGGTGTGGCTGAAGCCGGACTGGTGGCCTTGCGGCGGCAGTTCGTGATCAACCCGGCCACGACGGTTGAGACGAGGATGCGCGTATCGCTGTATGGTCACCTCCAGCAACTCACAGTGTCTTTCCATGACCGCTGGGGTTCCGGGCAGTTGCTGTCCCGCGCCATGACGGACTTGAGTTTTCTGCGCCGCTGGATGGCGTTCGGCGCGATCATGCTGGTGGTCACCACGTTGACAGTGATCATCGGCGTCGGAGTCATGTTCTCCATGAGTTGGCAACTGGCGTTGATTTTCCTCGGCGCGGCTGTGCCGATCATGGTCAATTCGTTCCGCTTCCGCCGTCGCTTCAGCCTGGTCACGCGCCTCAGCCAGGACCAGGCCGGTGATCTTGCCACCACTGTGGAAGAGTCCGTCCACGGCATCCGCGTCCTGAAGGCTTTCGGCCGCAGCCGCGAAGCGCTGGAGAATTTCAACGGCCAGGCAGAAGAGCTACGGCAGACAGAGATTGCCAAGGCGAAGCAGCAAGCCGGCTTCACGCTGGTGGTCACGTTGCTGCCTGAGCTGGCGCTGGGCGTCGGCCTGGTGGTGGGCATCATGCTCGCGGCAAGCGGGCAGCTGAGTATCGGATCGCTGGTTGCATTCTTCGCGACCGCCGCCGTGGTGGCCACTCCCGTGGAATTTTCCGGCATGCTCCTGGCCATGGCGCTGACTGCCAAGACTGCACTGGACCGCCACTTCGAAGTCATGGACACCGAGAACACCATCACCTCGCCGGATCATGCTGAGCTGCCGGCAACGGTGAAGGGCGCCCTGCGCTTTGAGCATGCGGGCTTCGGATTCGACGACGGCGGAACGCTCCTGCACGACATCACCCTGGACATTCGTCCCGGCGAAACCATGGCACTGGTGGGCATCACCGGCAGCGGCAAGAGCGCCCTGCTCCAACTGGTCCCCCGTCTTTACGACGTCACAGAAGGCTCCGTGACGATTGACGGCGTGGACGTCCGCGACTACGACATCGAGGAACTCCGGCGGATCGTTGCGGTGGCTTTCGAGGACACCACCCTGTTCTCCAGCTCTGTGCGGGACAACGTCCTGCTCGGCTCCCCTGAACCCAGCGACGCAGCCCTGGATGAAGCCTTGGATGTCGCCCAAGCCCACTTCGCATACTCTTTGCCGGAAGGTGTGGACACGCTGATTGGTGAGGAAGGGTTGAGCCTTTCAGGTGGCCAGCGGCAGCGCATAGCCCTTGCCCGGGCCATCGCAGCGAAGCCGAAAGTCTTGGTCCTGGATGATCCCCTCTCGGCCTTGGATGTCAACACCGAGGAACGCGTGGAAGCCCGCCTCCGCGAAGTACTGCACGAGACGACCACGCTGATCGTCGCGCACCGCCCTTCGACCGTGGCTCTGGCGGACCGCGTGGCCTTGCTTGAGAACGGAACCATCACCGCCGTCGGAACCCACACGGAACTGTTGGCTGAAAACGCCCACTACCGCTACGTCATCGCAAGCCTGGATACCGGTCCGAGGGACCTGGACAGCGAACTGGACGAGCTCGAAGACGCCGAGGAGGCCCGCCGGTGAGCGCCACAACCTTTGGAACCGCCAACGAGGACAACACGCTCCTGACCAAAGCCGACAGCAAAGCAGTACGACGCCGGTCGCTCGCCTTGCTGGGCTCGCTGATCCGCCCCGTGCGCTTGCGTTTCTGGATGACGATCGTAATGGTGGTGGTTTCGCAGCTCACCCGGGTGGCGGGGCCAGCTCTGATTGCGTTTGGCATCGACACCGCTTTGCCCGCACTGCAAGCCGGCGACAATGGCCCCCTGGTACTCGCCGGTGCGTTGTACTTGGCCGCAGCCATCGCTACCGCTGCAATGACCGCACTCTATGTAACGTCCACAGCCCAATTGAGCCAGGCCATGCTATTGGACCTCCGGGTCCGCGTGTTCAGGCACACCCAGCGGTTGAGCCTTGAGTTCCATGAGAAGTACACGTCCGGTCGCATTATCGCCCGTCAAACCTCGGACCTCGAGGCGCTGAGGGAATTGCTGGACTCGGGCGTGAGTTCGCTGGCCTCGGGCATGCTGTTTATGCTCTTCACAGCATTCACGGTGTTTGCCTTGGACTGGCGCAGTGGATTGATCATGCTTGCGGCGGGTGTGCCCATGTTCTTACTCGCGCGCTGGTACCAAAAGCATTCACAGATCGCGTTCCGGGAATCCCGGGTGGTTTCGGCGCGGCTGATCGTGCACTTCGTGGAAACCATGACCGGAATCCGTGCAGTGAAGGCCTTCCGCAAGGAGCGCGAGAACGCCGACCGCTATGGTGCGTTGGCTGAGGACTACCGCAAGAACACTGTCCGTTCCATCAACCTGAACGGCATCTTCCAGCCGGGGCTGGTACTGATCGGCAACGTGTGTGTGGCGGCGGTCCTGTTGTTCGGCGGGTTCAGGGTGCTCAGCGGTGACCTCGCCGTGGGCGTCCTCCTGGCCCTCATCTTGTCCACGAAGCGCTTCTTCCAACCGGTGGACCAGATGGCTATGTTCTACAACTCCTTCCAGAGCGCACAGGCGGCGCTGGAGAAAGTATCAGGACTCCTCGAAGAGGTGCCCACCGTCCGGCCGCCAAAGAACCCCGTGTCGCTGAAGAGTTCACGCGGCGAGATCGACTTCAAAGGCGTGCAGTTCGGGTACAGCGATGGCAAGGTGGTTGTGCCCAAGCTGGACCTGCACATTCCCGCTGGCCAAACCGTTGCCTTGGTAGGACAGACAGGCGCCGGCAAATCCACTCTTGCCAAACTCGTTGCGCGCTTCTACGACGTCACGTCAGGCGCCATCACTTTGGACGGCATTGACCTTCGCGATCTGGCTACCACCGACCTTCGCCGCGCAGTGGTCATGGTGACCCAGGAAGCCTTCCTGTTCAGCGGCTCTGTGGCGGAGAACATCGCCCTGGGCCGGCCGGAAGCTTCGCGTGCTGAAGTGGAGGCCGCGGCCAAAGCAGTGGGCGCCCATGAGTTCATCATGAGTTTGCCCGATGGATACGACACGGATGTCAATAAGCGCGGTGGCCGCGTCTCGTCGGGCCAGCGCCAACTCATCGGATTCGCCAGGGCCTTCCTCGCCGCGCCTGCCGTTCTGATCCTGGACGAAGCCACGTCCTCGCTGGATATTCCTTCCGAGCGGATGGTGCAGGCAGGACTCGCCCACCTTCTGGAGGGTGTTGCAGGCCAGAACGCTGCCCGCACCGCCATCATCATTGCCCATCGCCTTTCCACGGTGGAGACAGCGGACAGGGTGCTGGTGGTCCACGACGGCCGGATTGTTGAGGACGGAACACCGGCCGAGTTGATCACTGGTGGTGGCCAGTTTGCCCGGCTCCACGGAGCATGGCGGGACTCGCTCGTGTGAGGAGCGACACCCCCTCCTCGATTTCGCATCCCGCAGCGATTCAGCTATCCTTGAACAGTTGCTTTCGCAGCGGATCGGGATGTAGCGCAGCTTGGTAGCGCGCTTCGTTCGGGACGAAGAGGTCGCAGGTTCAAATCCTGTCATCCCGACCAAACACGAAAATGGCGTCGAGAAATCGGCGCCATTTTTGTTTATCCGGATCTACTCAGTATGGGTGTCGCCACCCGCAGTCTGTAAACCCACGCACCTGTCCCGGGGCAAAAGAAAACCCCGGAGCATCGCTCGTCACGCTCCGGGGTTTCTTCAGTAACTACTGATTTACATAGGATCCGGCCAGTTGCCGATGGACGACGTCGTGTACGTCGTGTCACCTGACTTGGTAGGTACCGTGGTGGTGGACCTCATAGGATCGGGCCAGTTACCAATAGCACTTACCGAGCCGGAGTCTGCCGCTGCAGCAGCAGAGACGACTGCGGGAGCCGCAACCGTAAAAGCGAGAGCGCCTGCCAGGGCCACCGAAGCGGCCATTTTCTTGAACATAATGTTCCCCAATGCGAGTCGGATTCGTTACGGAAATTGCACGGTCCCTGTTGACATACATTGTAAAATGTTTTCCACAGAGACTGTCAAGGTTTTGGTGAAAAGACACCTGTAGGAGGGCCCCGTGGGAAACGGATTCGGCGAGAAGCTACGTGCCGAACGGCTCGAACGCGGGTTAACGCAGGCAGAACTGGGCAAAAACCTGTATTCCCCGAGCTACATTTCGCTGCTTGAAACAGGCCGACGCGAGCCTACTGCCGAGGTCATCGAAGAGCTGGCACGCAGGCTGGAGCTGGCGCCCAAGGCGTTGGAGGCCTGGAGCCAACCTGTATCGGTGAGCGACGCGGAGTACGTGCTGGCTGGCTTGTATGCCCGGCAAGCGTGGGACCTGCGCGACTACCAACTCGCAGCAAGCCACGCAGCAACTGCCGCACAGATCGCCCTGGAAGCGAAAAACAACAGCGCCTGGTGGAATATGACCTATATGCAGGCCGAGTGTGTGATGAAGCAAGGCCAGCTCAAGGAATGCCAGCAAATTGTCGAACATTTGCTGGAACACCCCATGGCGACGGAATCTGCAGGCCTGGGCGTGCGGGCATGGCAGATGCTTGCCGCGGTCTGTCACGGACAGGGTCAGCTGGCCACCGCCGTCGAGCATGCAAAGAAAGCAGTGCAACTGTCCGAACAGCTGCCCAAGGGATCCACGCTGATCATCGGCGCGCACCGAGCGCTGATCGGCGCCCTCGCGGAGAGCGGCAAGCTCGACGAAGCGTGGCAGTACTGCCTGACCATGATCGAGCACATGGACGAGCACTCCATGTCCCAGCTGGCCGGCGAAGTCGCGTGGGTGGTGGGAAACGTTGCTTTCATGCGCCACGACTACGTGGAGGGCATCAAGCACCACGAGCGCGCGGCCAAGCTGCTCTCCCCCGCCAACGACATCGAACTGTGGGCCCGTTTCAACAAGGCATCGGCCGCAGTCAGGTTGTCGTCCGGCATAGTTGAGCCCGAAACCCTGTCCGCTATTGAACGTGCCGAGCTCGCGCTATCCATCGTCGGCGGAAACAAGACGGACCAGCTTGAAGTGGCCTTCATCCGCGCCCGCTGGCTATACCTGACGGGCGATATTCCGGCAGCCGTGGACAAGCTTCGCGAGATCTATAAGGACCGCAAGGTCTTGGCCCGCCACACGGCTGGCGAAGTTTCGCTGCTGCTGGGGAAGTCCTTGAAGGCAGCTGGTGAAACCACGGAAGCCCTGCACTACCTGGAAGAGGCCCAGCACGATTTCAGTGCCGCCGGCGCCTCGGACCGGGTCCAGCAAGCCATGGATGCTGTCCTGGAGATCCGACTGGCGGAACGCCGCGCTGCTGCATCACATCCGGAAGCGCACTCCGAAACGCATCCCGAAGCCCACTCCGAGGCAAGCTAAACCCAAGTAAGTCGCAGTTGAGCGCGTTTTGAGGGGGGTCAAAACGCGCTTAACTGCGACTCAGTTGGATTACCTAGGCGAAGGTTCGGCCCGTCAGTTTCTCGTAAGCTTCCACATAGCGGGCACGGGTCCGCTCCACGACTTCAGCGGGCAAGGCCGGCGGAGGCGTATCCGAGGACTTGTCCCAGCCGGACTCGGCCGAGGTCAGCCAGTCGCGCACGTACTGCTTGTCATACGAGGGCTGCGACTTGCCCGGCGCATAAGTGGACGCGTCCCAGAAACGGGAGGAGTCCGGGGTGAGGACTTCATCACCCAGCGTGATGATGCCCGTGTACGTGTCCAGGCCGAACTCCACCTTGGTATCGGCAAGGATGATTCCCCGCTCGCGGGCGATCTCCTCAGCACGGGTGTAGATCTTCAGCGTGAGTTCGCTGAGGCGGGCGGCGATGTCGTCACCGAGCATGGCTACGACGTCGTCATAGGTGATGTTGACGTCGTGCTCGCCGACGTCGGCCTTGGCAGATGGGGTAAACAGTGCCTTCTCCAAGCGGGAACCGTCAACAAGCCCCTCGGGAAGCGGGATGTCGCAGACCGTGCGGGAGTGCTTGTACTCCTCCAGGCCGGAACCGGTGAGGTAGCCACGGGCGATGCATTCCACCGGGAACATCTCCAGCTTCTTGCAGATCATGGCACGGCCCTCGACAGCAGCGGGAACGCCACCCTCAACAGTGGACGCCAGCACGTGGTGCTCAACATCCAACTGATCGAACCACCACAGGCTGAGCTGCGTCAGTATGCGGCCCTTGTCGGGGATTTCGCTGCTCAGGACATGGTCGTAGGCGCTGATGCGGTCGCTGGCAACCACCAGTACGCATTCCTGGCCGACCTTTTCCGTGATGGATTCATCGGTTGGGACGTAGAGGTCGCGAACCTTGCCCGAATAGACGTGCGTCCAGCCCGGAAGCTGCAGGGTCCCGGTTTTGAAACCGCCTGTGGGGAGCGAATCAGTCATGCTCAGGCCTGTACTTTCGGGATGGTTCCGGTTGCTGCGTAGGGCACTCGGATTTCGCCGCGGGCGGCCTTGCCTCCGATATCGGTACGGAACTGTGAGCCTTCAAGCTGAACCAGCTCAACGCCGTCGTACGCTTTTTCGCGGGCCTCCACCAGGTCGGAACCGAGCGCGACCACGGCAAGGACGCGGCCGCCGGCGGAAACCACTTTGCCTTCCTCGTCCAGCTTGGTACCGGCGTGGACAACATGGACGCCTTCGAGCTCGTCCACCTTCTTCAGGCCGCGGATGCGATCGCCCGTGCGGGGAGCGTCCGGATAGTTTTCGGCGGCCACGACGACGGCGACTGCCGTGTCCTTGGACCAGCGCAGCTCCTCTGCGGTGTCCAGTTCGCCCTTGGCAGCTGCCAGAAGCAGCGCACCGAGCGGAGTCTTGAGCCGGGCGAGGACTGCCTGCGTCTCGGGGTCACCGAAGCGCACATTGAACTCGATGACGCGCGTGCCCCGCGATGTGAGTGCGAGGCCGCAGTACAACACACCGATGAAGGGTGTGCCGCGGCGGGCCATCTCATCCACGGTGGGCTGGGCGACGCGGTCGATAACTTCCTGGACCAGCCCTTCGGGAGCCCACTCGAGCGGAGTGTAGGCACCCATGCCACCGGTGTTGGGGCCTTCGTCATTATCGAAGATGCGCTTGAAGTCCTGCGCCGGAGACAAGGGAACGGTAGTGCGGCCGTCGCAGAGGACGAACAGGGAAACTTCGGGGCCATCCAGGAACTCTTCGATGACAACTGTTCCACCGGCGTCGAAGCACGCCTGCGCGTGCGCGAGGGCTTCCTCGCGGTCGTTTGTGACCACAACGCCCTTGCCTGCGGCGAGGCCGTCGTCCTTAACAACGTGCGGAGCGCCGAACGTAGCCAGGGCGTCAGCGGCTTCCTCAGCGTTGGTGGCAACGCGGGCCATGGCCGTGGGAACGCCGGCTTCAGCCATGATCTGCTTGGCGAAGGCCTTGGATGCTTCGAGCTGGGCTGCTTCCTTGCTGGGTCCGAAGACCGGAATCCCGGCGGCACGGACGGCGTCGGACACACCGGCGGCCAGGGGAGCCTCCGGACCGACGACAACCAGGTCCACTGCCAACTTGGTGGCGAGCGCGGACACGGCTTCCGGGTTGTTCCCGTCAATTGCGTGCGTGGGAACGAGTTTGCTGATGCCCGCGTTGCCCGGAGCCGCGTGGACCTCGGAAACGTTGGGATCTTCAAGCAGAGAGCGGACAATGGCGTGTTCGCGGCCGCCTGGGCCAATGACGAGTACCTTCACAGTCTTCAAGGGTACTTTGTGTAGGGCGCGGGGCCTAAGCTGTGTCATTCCCCGGCAACGGATGACTGGATCCGGGACCGCGCCCGGACCTCGCATGTGACCAGGGAACACAGCCGTCGCGCCCTAGACTGGCCTCATGCCCATGAGTTCGCATGAAACGTTCAACGTTGAGTCCGCCGTCGAACTGGCAGTCATCGAACGCAGTGGCTTTATCGAGTCCCGGCACATCGGTGCTGCCGTCGTCCTTGCCGGTGACGGAAGCGTGGTCACCCGGCTTGGTGACATCGATGCTCCCATCCTGGCCCGCTCCACCCTGAAACCATTCCAGGCCCTCGCTGCCATGCAGTCCGGCGTTCCGCTTCGGGGCGCGCAGGTGGCTGTCGCCTGCGGAAGCCACACCGGTTCACTGGATCACATGGACGTGGTGGAGGGAATGCTCAAAGCGGCAGGTGTCCGCGAGGACCAGCTTCAGTGCCCCACCGCGTGGCCGCAGGACGAAACCGCGCGCAATTGGCTGGTCCGCTCCGAGCGCGGCCAAACCAGGCTCGCCTTCAATTGTTCCGGGAAGCACGCGGCTTTCCTCTGGGCCTGCACGGAAAACGGCTGGGACCTTCGCAGTTACCTTGAGCCGAATCATCCGCTGCAGCAGCGCGTGCGGTCCGTGATTGAGGAATACAGCGGCGAAACGATCTCGCATTTGGGCATTGATGGCTGCGGAGCCCCCGTTGCGGCGATCTCGCTGACTGGACTGGCCCGGGCGTATTCGCGGTTGGCGAAGTCACCGGGCGATTCCTCCTCGAACGCACGCGCCGCGACTATCGCCACCTCCATGTTGGACTACCCGTGGGCGGTCCAGGGCAAGGGCGAGTCAAACACGATCGTCATGGAAGAGCTGGACATCCTTGCCAAGATTGGCGCCGAGGGCATCCTGGTCCTTGCCACGTCCACCGGTGCCACCGTCGCGGTCAAGATGCTGGACGGGAATCTTCGCGCTACGTCCTTGGTGGGGTTGACCCTTCTTGCGGTCAGTGGCGCGGTGGACATTCCCGCGGTTTCCAACGTCCTGGAACGCGTCGTGGAACCCGTACTGGGCGGCGGACGGCCCGTGGGCAAGATCCGCCTGGGCCACGCCGTATCCGCGATGCTCGACTAAGCCGGCCCGTTACTGAGTCACCTAGTTATAAAGGAAAGAAACCATGGCAGTTGCACGACGCCGCATTGACGTCGAGGAGGGCCGCGCTGCGCTGGCAGCCTGGCAATCCGCCGTCGGGCCCTCGGGTGAAGGCGCCTCCGGCGAAACGGCCGCCGCCCCGCCGTCGCGCTCTTTGATTGCGACGGCGGTGCGCTACTCGCTCGAGGAAGTCACCGCCCGTGCGCCGGGAAATTCGGTGGAGGTCCGCGTGCCCCCGTTCGGCGTCACGCAGTGCGTGGAGGGACCCCGCCACACCCGCGGCACTCCCCCGAACGTCATAGAGTGCGACGCCGCCACGTGGCTTGAGTTGGTTACCGGCCGGATCTCGTGGGGAGACGCCGTTTCGGCTGGCCGCGTTGCCGCGTCCGGACTGCGCGCGGACCTCTCGGAACTGCTTCCCTTCTAAACACAGTTGATGCCCTCAAGACCGAAGTCGTAAGGGCATCAGCTGTACACAAACCATGAAATTAGTCGGGGCAGATCGGGGTGGTTGGCTGCCCGGGCTTGCTCATCTCGAATTGCGGGATTTCGTCCGCTGTGGGACCACCACGGAATTTAGGTGAGGGGTGGTGGCCTTCGCTGAGGCGTTCGAGTTCCTGTTCCTCGAACACTTCCTCCTGGCCCAGCATGATGGCCGAATCCTCGTTGGTAATCTCGCCGTTGAAAGCACGGACCATGACGCTGCGGTCGAACTGGCCTTCCCACTTGGCCACAACGAAGGTGGCTACGCAGTTGCCCAGCAGGTTCACGACGACGCGCATGGAGTCCATGAGGCGATCGGCTCCGAGGAGGAGTGCTACGCCGGCAACCGGGAAGATGCCAAGGGCGGCAGCCGTGGCCGAGAGGGCCAGGAACGATGAGCCCGGGACGCCCGCCATGCCTTTGGAGGTCAGGAGCAGCACACCCAGTGCGGCCAACTGCTGGCCGAGGTCCAAGTGGTGGCCGAACGCCTGGGCCAGGAACAGCAGGGAGATGGAGAGGTAGATCGCTGCGCCGTCAAGGTTGAACGAGTAGCCGGTGGGAACCACCAGGCCGGTGGTTGCCCGGGAGCAGCCGGCGTTGGTCAACTTGGTCATGATGCGCGGCATGACCGCTTCCGTGGAAGCAGTGCCAAGCGCGAGCAGGAATTCCTCGCGGGTGTATTTCAGGAAGTGCCACAGCGGAACGCGGGCGAAGCCCCAGGCCACCAGGAACAGCAGGCCGATAAAGACGACAGCGGCTCCGTAGCAGGATGCGATGAGAAGCGCATACGTGCCGAGCGTGCCTAGCCCGTATTGGCCGATGATGAAGGCCATTGCGCCGAAAGCACCGATGGGAGCAACCTTCATGATCCAGGACATGATCTTGAAGATCAGCTCCAGAACAGTCTCCATGAGGCTGATCACCGGCAGGCAGCGCTGGCGACCGATGACCACGATCGCGGCACCGAAGAAGACGGAGAAGAAAAGCACCTGCAGCAGGCTGTTGTTGGCGAAGGCGCCGATCACACTGGTGGGGATGACGTCCAGCAGGAAGGCCGCCGCGTCCTTGGGAACCGCGTGGCCGGTCTTTGCGTCCACGGCTTCCTGGGAAAGCGTGGAGGGATCGATGTTCAGGCCGGCACCGGGCTGGACGATGTTGCCCACGATGAGTCCGAAGACCAGGGCGAAGAGGGTGGCGCAGGTGAAGTAGAGGAGTGCTTTGACCCCGACCCTTCCGACCGCCTTGACGTCGCCGACTGCCGAGATGCCCGTGACGATCACGAGGAAAATCAGCGGGGCGATGATCATCTTGATGAGTTGAATGAATCCATCACCCAGCGGCCGGAGGGTGGACCCGAGGTTCGGCCAAAAATGACCGATGAGCACACCTGCGACGACGGCGATCAGGATTTGAAAAAAGAGCGACTTATACAGTGGCTTCTTCTTCAGCGGGGCCGAACTCGCCTTCAGCGCCGCAGAGTCTGGGATCTTCATTGATCTGAACCAATCAGTTGGGAACAGCCCCACATTTGGGGGTTGTTTTCAAATGTAAGCCCGCTCACATCATTCCGCAAGGGGAAATTGAATTTCCATATTGCGGAAAGTCACATTCGGTTTGGAGCTTGGATGTTGGTGCGTCCCCCACCTTCTTTGACGCAGAAATGCCCGTGACACACCCTCCTGCAGGCGTGTCACGGGCATTCGAAAAGCAAAGTGGGTGGTGGCGGCACGGGCCCACGGTTTGGGGCGGTGCTTTGATGCTAGCCGCGGCCTATGAACGGCATGCCCGCGGCTGTCACCACCAGGGAACCAACGTTGGCCGATGCCGGCATGTTGGCCATCATCAGCACAGCACGGGCAGCATCCTCCACGGGGAACATCGGCTCCACCTTGCGGCTCCCATCGGCCTGCAAGGCACCCGAGCCGACTCCGATGGTGTCCATGATCTCGGTGCGGGTATTCCCGATATCGATCTGGCCACAGGTGATGCCAAAACCACGGCCGTCGAGCTCGATGCTCTTTGTCAGTCCGGTCATCGCATGCTTGGTCACCGTGTAAGCCACGGACCTGGGCCTTGGGGAATGCGCCGAAATGGAGCCGTTGTTGATAATTCGGCCACCCTGAGGTTCCTGGGCCTTCATGGTCCTCACGGCCTCTGCGGCACACAGCATGGAGCCCGTGACATTCACGCGCAGCGTGGCCTCCCACTCATCGACGTCGATCTCGCCAACGTCCCCGGCTGGTCCGAAGATGCCTGCGTTGTTGAACAGCACATCAACCCGGCCCCAGCGCTGGCGAACGGCAGCGAAAAGGCGCGCGACGTCGTCGGGCTCTGTCACATCGCATGGCACCGCCAGGGCGTCCGGATGGTTGTCCGCGGTCTCCAGCAACTGCGCTTCGCGACGCCCTGCCAACGCCACACGGTAACCATCGGCGAGCATGAGCCGGGCTACGGCCCGCCCAATGCCGGAACCTGCACCGGTCACGACGGCGACCCTCGGGTCTGCGGGCGGGCGTGGGTCAGTCATGTGGTGCCTTTCAGGGAATCGCCTTCAACTACTCAGCGGAGCGTCAGAGCATGGCCTCTGCGGACGGCTCAGCGGTGGGCTGGGCAGCTGTCGGTTGGGCTGCTGTTATCGGCCAGCCTATGACAGTCTTCGGACGCGGCGTTGCATAGGTGCGGACTTTGGACGTGGTGAGGCCGAGCCGGACCAAGGATTCAGCGATGGTGACGGCCGCAGCCACACCATCAACAACGGGCACGCCGGTGCGCTGCCGGACCTGCTCGTCGAGGCCAGCCATGCCACCGCAGCCGAGCACGATCACCTCGGCCTTGTCCCGCAGGACAGCTTGCTCGGCCTGGCCCACGATCGCTTCAACGGCGCGGTCCGGATGTTCCTCAAGTTCCAGTACGGCCATCCCGCTGGCGCGGACCGAGGCGCAGCGCGCGTCCAGCCCGGCAAGCTTGAGGCGGTCCTCAATCAAGGGGACGGCACGGTCCAAAGTAGTAACCACGGAGTACTTATGGCCAAGGAACATCGCGGTGCTGGCAGCAGCCTCGGTGATATCGACGACTGGGACATCGAGGAGTTCCTGCAACCCCTCGCGGCCGTGTTCGCCATAGCCTGCCTGGATAACGGCGTCGAAGGGTTCTGGATAGTTGACCACCGCATCCATGACGGCGATGGCGGCAAGGTAGCTCTCGAAGTTGCCCTCGCAGGAATCGGCGCCAAAGCGTGGAGTGATGCCAATGATCTCCGTGCCGGGGGCGGCAACAGCCCTGGCCTGGGCTGCGATGGAATCGGTCATGGACTGGGTAGTGTTCACGTTTGCGACAAGGATGCGCATGGTTTCCTCTGTATCAGTGGGTGCTGGCGACCGCGATGGGTTCGCCGGAGACGTCCTCGTGGGCCTGCTTTTTGTCAGCAACAGCGAAGTACGTGAGTGCGGCGACGCCGGCTCCGATGAACCACGCGAAGGGTGCCGCGGGAGCCAGGCCTGGAATAAAGGCGATGGCAATGGCCAAGGCAGCTGCGGGGAGCATGGCAACGATGGCCTTGGGGTTCACGCCCCGCTTGTAGAAGTACGCGCCCTTGGGATCATCGGTGTAAAGCTCTGGGACGTTGACCTTGCCTCGACGGACCAGCCAGTAATCGGCCATGACCACTCCGAACAGCGGGCCGAGCAGGGCCCCCAGGCCACCGAGGAAGTACACGATCACGATCGGGTTGTTGTAGAGGTTCCACGGCAGGATGATCAAACCGATAGTGCCGCTGACCCACGCCGCTTTACGGAAGTTCAGGTGCCGCGGGAAGAGGTTGGTCAGTGCGTAGACGGGTGCTACGAAGTTGGCCATCAGGTTCACGGCGATGGTCAGGATCAGCAGGGCAAGGCAAGCCAGGACAAGCAACAGAGTATTAGGGATGCTCTGGACGATGTCCGACGGGCTTTCGATGACTGTCCCGTTGATCTTGTACTGCCCACCCGCCATGACCACCACGATTGCGCCGAATACCAGCATGTTGATGGGGATGCCCCAGAAGTTGCCCTTGACGATGGACTTCTTGGAGACGGAGGACCTGGTGAAGTCGCAGAAGTTCAGGACGAACGTTCCGTAGATGGAAACCCACAATGCCCCACCGGCGAAGATGGTGAGCCACATGTCCGCACCCTCGAGTCCCTTGATGCCGCTCCACTGGATGGCTCCGCCGGCCTCGATGAAGACCCACACGGCAATCGCGGCCATGGTCACCAGGATGATGGGACCTGCGAAGGCCTCATATTTACGGATCATTTCCATGCCGAAGCTGACGATGACCAGCTGAACTATCCAGAGCGCCACGAAGGAGAGCCAGCCCAGCGTTGAAAGGCCCAGGATCGAGTTGCTGTCCAGATCCTTCAGGCCCGGGGCCATGGCAACGAGCATGACGCGAAGCACTACAGATGCCAGGTATGTCTGGATCCCGAACCAGGCGACAGCCACGGCGCCACGGACGAGGCTGGCGATCTGGGCACCGCGGATGCCGAAGCTGATGCGGCTCATGACGGGGAAGGGAACGCCGGTCTTCTGGCCCATGAATCCGGAGAAGTTCAAGAGGGCGAAGAGCAGGGTGGCCCCAATTCCCAGTGCCACCAGGATCTGCCAGCCGCCTAGCCCGAGCGAGAACAAACCAATGGCAAAGGCATAGTTACCCAGGCTGTGGACGTCATTGGCCCAGAGGGTAAAGATGCTGTAGCTGGTCCACTTACGGCCTGCGGCCTTGGTGGGTGCGAGGTCAATGTTGTAAAGACTGGGGCTGATGGTACGGCCTGCGGCTTCGGAAGCAATAGCGCAAAGGTCCGTGTTACCCACGGCCGGGTGGTTGGGCCCACCTGCTGTTGTGTCTCCCGGAGTCTCAGTGACGCCGACTGATGAAGTCGTCTGCATCGTGGATCTCCACTTCGTACTGTTTCCACAGAGCGGAAACAAGTTATTGAATAGTGAAATTACTCTATGACGCAGGTCACGTCACGTCAAGGCGTCACAAGTGTATGGAGGGTCACATTCGGTTGATTGGCCACCTGTTTCCCAGTTGACTGTTGCGGTTACGTAATCCGTGTTGACGCTGCCTATCGGCAGACGTAATCTCGAATTGCAGAATTTTATTCTCACAATACGAAATTCCATGAGCGCCCCCACAGAGCAAGCGCCCAGACATTCAATGAAGAGAGGTTGGACGTGGCTGCAGGAGAAGAGACCTCACACATCCTCAGCGGGTTGACTGCCCAGCTGCCTGATCGTGATCCGGAAGAGACCGCGGAGTGGATTGAGTCCCTTGATGCGTTGATCGCGGAGCAGGGCACGGAGCGTGCCCAGTACATTATGCGTTCGTTGTTGCAGCGTGCCGGTGCCCGGTCGGTGGGTGTGCCGATGGTGACGACCACCGATTATGTGAACACGATCCCGGTGGACCAGGAAGCAGAATTCCCGGGGAACGAGGAGTTCGAGCGCCGGTACCGTGCGTACATGCGCTGGAACGCCGCGGTCATGGTCCACCGTGCGCAGCGGGCCGATATCGGGGTAGGCGGGCATATTTCCACCTATGCCGGCGCGGCGACCCTGTACGAGGTCGGGTTCAACCATTTCTTCCGCGGCAAGGACCACCCCTCCGGCGGGGACCAGGTGTTCTTCCAGGGCCACGCGTCCCCGGGCATGTACGCCCGGGCGTTCATGGAAGGCCGGCTCTCCGAGGAGGACCTGGACGGGTTCCGTCAGGAAAAGTCCAAACAAGGCCACGCCCTGTCCTCCTACCCGCACCCAAGGTTGATGCCGGACTTCTGGGAATTCCCCACCGTGTCGATGGGCATCGGTCCGATGAACGCGATCTACCAGGCCCAGTCCAACCGGTACCTGCACAACCGCGGCATCAAGGACACTTCCGAGCAGCAGGTCTGGGCGTTTTTGGGCGACGGGGAAATGGACGAGCCCGAGTCCCGTGGCCTGCTGCAACTGGCAGCGAATGAGAACCTGGACAACCTGAACTTCGTGATCAACTGCAACCTCCAGCGCCTGGACGGGCCGGTGCGCGGCAACGGCAAGATCATGCAGGAGCTCGAGGCGTTCTTCCGCGGTGCGGGCTGGAACGTGATCAAGGTCGTCTGGGGCCGGGAATGGGACACCCTCCTGGAAAACGACACCGACGGGGCGTTGGTGAAAATCATGAACGAAACCCCCGATGGTGACTACCAGACCTACAAGGCCGAGTCCGGCGGGTTCGTCAGGGACCACTTCTTCGGCAAGTCCCCGCAGACCAAGGACATGGTCGCTGACCTGACCGACGAACAGATCTGGGGCCTCAAACGCGGCGGGCACGATTACCGCAAGGTCTACGCCGCGTACAAGGCAGCGGTCGAGTTCAAGGGCAAACCCACCGTGATCCTGGCCAAAACCGTCAAGGGCTACGGCCTGGGCCCGCACTTCGAAGGCCGCAACGCGACCCACCAGATGAAAAAGCTGACCATGGAAGACCTCAAAGCCTTCCGTGACCACCTGCGCATCCCCATCAGCGATGACCAGCTCGACGCGGACCTCTACCGGCCCCCGTACTACCACCCCGGCATGGACGCCCCAGAAATCAAATACCTGATGGAACGCCGGGCAGAACTTGGCGGGTTCGTGCCCGAACGCCGCCGCACCCACACCGAGATCACCCTGCCCGAAGCCAAATCCTACGAGGTCGCCAAACGCGGCTCCGGCAAACAACAAGCCGCGACCACCATGGCGTTCGTCCGGTTGTTGAAGGACCTGATGCGGGATAAGAACTTCGGGGCCCGGTTCGTGCCGGTCGTCCCGGACGAATCCCGGACCTTCGGCATGGACGCGTTCTTCCCGACCGCGAAAATCTACAACCCCAAGGGCCAGAACTACCTCTCCGTGGACCGGGACCTCGTCCTGGCCTACAAGGAATCCCCCGCCGGGCAACTGATCCACCCCGGCATCAACGAAGCCGGCGCCGTCGCAGCGTTCACCGCCGCCGGAACCGCGTACGCCACCCACGGCGAACCCCTGGTCCCGATCTACGTGTTCTACTCCATGTTCGGCTTCCAACGCACCGGAGATTCCTTCTGGGCCGCCGCGGACCAAATGACCCGCGGCTTCATCATCGGCGCCACCGCAGGACGCACCACCCTCACCGGCGAAGGACTCCAACACGCCGACGGGCACTCCCCCATCCTGGCCTCCACCAACCCCGCCGTGAAAACCTACGACCCCGCCTACGGCTACGAAATCGGCCACATCATCCGCCACGGCCTCGAAGAAATGTACGGACCCGACAACGACGGCACCGGCACCGCATCCGATAAAAACGTGATGTACTACCTCACCGTCTACAACGAACCCATCACCCAACCCGCCGAACCCGGGAACCTGGACATCAACGGGCTCCTCAAAGGCATCTACCGCCTCGCCCCCGCCCCGGAAAACACCACCGGGGACACCAGGCCCACCGCGAACATCCTCGCCTCCGGCGTGTCCGTGCCCTGGGCCATCGAAGCAGCCCGGATCCTCGCCGAAGACTGGGGAGTCGCCGCCGAAGTCTGGTCCGTGACGTCCTGGAACGAACTCCGCCGCGACGGACTCGCCGCCGAAGAACACGCCTTCCTCAACCCCGGCCAACCCGCCCGCACCCCGTTCATCACCGAACAACTCGCCGGCACCACCGGACCCGTCATCGCCGTGTCCGACTACATGAAAGCCGTCCCCGACCAAATCCGCCAATTCATCCCCAACGACTTCGCCTCCCTCGGAGCAGACGGCTTCGGCTTCTCCGACACCCGCCAAGCCGCCCGCCGCTACTTCAAAAACGACACCCACTCCATCGTCGCCAAAACCCTCCAGTTACTGGCGGCAAGGGGCGAAGTCGAGGAGGGCGCGCCGTCGTACGCTATTGACCGCTACAAGCTGCACGATGTGAACGCCGGCACCACTGGCGGAGCAGGCGGCGACGCCTGACAACCCAGGGATAACGGGGCAGAAATACAGTTGGCGGCAGTGTTCGTGAAGAACACTGCCGCCAACTGTATTTGCGGTATTACCGGGAAGGCTCAGGTGCCCAGATTCCTCCGGTCTACGACGAATCCGGTTGCCGCGTTTTCGCGGACTGCGTTGATACCGGCCACGACGGCCTTCAAATTGGGAAACTGTGGCGACACTGCCACAACTGTGCCGTCATCGGCTGTGAGTCGGAACCTGAACGTGTTCGTCCCGGCCTTGAGTATTTCGAAACTGCCCGCCATCTTCCCCTTTTCCTCCACGCATCATTGCATTAGAGCTGATTTGAACAATTCCCTACCGACAATAATGGCCGCCGGAACCTACCAACAGACCTACTGAGGAGTAGTTTGCAACCGATTTTGGTAGATGTCCCGGAAAGCTCTGAGGGAGCTACAGACCGCGTGCATGCCCGCGCGTATCGTGAGGATATGACTGAATCCGGCGTGGCGCCCACTACGGGCGTCCTGCTTGCCGCAGGGGCTGGTACGCGCTTGGGCCGCGGACCGAAAGCGCTGCTCCCCTACCGCGGCCGCACGCTGGTAGAAGTGCTGGCCGACACGCTGTTCGACGGCGGCTGCCGCGAGGTGGTGGTTGTTGTTGGGGCCGAGGCGGACCGCGTTCGAAGCACCACGGATCTACGGACGTACACCGTGGTCGAGAACGAAAACTGGGCCAAGGGCATGGCCGGTTCTTTCCGCGCAGGAATCGAGGCGGCCTCGCCGGGACACAGCATCATGGTGGCTCTGGTGGATCAGCCCGGACTAACCCCGACGGCGGTCAGCAGGTTGCTGGGAAGCCACCGTCCAGGCCGGGTTACGGCAGCCGCATACCCTGACGAATCAGGCCGCCTTAAGCGTCGGCACCCGGTGATTATCGACGTCGGGCTCCGATCCCAAGCGGCGGAAGCCGCGAATGGTGACACGGGTGCGCGGTCTTTCCTCAAGGCGCATCCGGGTTTGGTGGACCTGGTGGATTGCAGTGACCTCTGCTCCGGCGAAGACCTGGATACGAAGGATCAGTTGCACCTGCTGGAGGACTGACTGCGGAGCCGACCACTCCAGGGCCGGTAAATTTGAATCCATGATCCAGATTGCCCTTGACGATCCCACGCGCCCGGATGTCCATCAGCTCCTCAGCGAACATCTGGCGGACATGTTTGCGACGTCGCCTGCAGAGAGCGTGCACGCATTGGACCAGTCGGCGTTGTCGCATGAAGCCATCACGTTCTGGACGGCCCGCGAAAACGGCGTGTTGCTGGGATGCGGGGCGCTGAAGGAACTGGCCACTTCTGATGGAGACGGCCGGTCCGGCGAGATCAAGTCGATGCGCACCACCGCCGCTGCCCGTGGGCGCGGAGTGGCCACCCTGATGCTCAAGCACATCGTGGCCGAAGCCGGCCGCCGCGGCTACGAGCGGGTGAACTTGGAAACCGGGACCGAAGAGTACTTTGCCCCTGCACGTCGTTTGTATGCCAGGCACGGATTCACCGAATGCCCGCCCTTCGCGGACTACACCCTGGACCCGAACAGCGTGTTCATGGAGCTCGCCATTTCGCCCAAGTAGCCGTCCCACCCAAGTAAGTCGCAGTTAAGCGCGTTCTGACGTCTCAAAACGCGCTCAACTGCGACTCAGTTGCGGTGGGGTTAGACGGGCGCAGTGGTGCGGTCCCGAAGGGCCAGGTAGATCTTGTCCCGGGCGATGGGCACTTCGCCGAAGCGGATTCCGGTGGCGTTGCGGATGGCGTTGGCCAGCGCAGGTGCCACGGGGTTGAACGGGCTCTCGCTCATGGACTTGGCGCCGAGGGGCCCGGTGGTGTCGTTCGTTGTTGCGAAATAGACCTCGCTCCGCGGCACGTCCGCGAATGACGGAATGTGGTACTGCCGCAGGATATCCGTGGTGACGTGTCCGGCGTCGTCCACTTTCACTTCCTCATAGAGCACCGCACCAAGCGCCTGCGCGATGCCGCCTTCGATCTGCCCACGGCACTGCCGCGGGTTCACCACAACGCCGGCATCTGCCGCCTGCACGCTCTGCAGGATCCGCAGCTCACCCGTACCCGTATTAACGGCAACCCGGAAACCGTGCACGTTGAATGCCACCGAGCGTGGCGTTCCTCCCCAGTTCCCATCGGTGGCGAGGCGAACGCCTTGGAGACGGGCGGCGTCGTAGATTTCATTGAGCGGAACCACGCGGTCGCCGCACTCCACAGCTCCATCCACCAAGCGGCAATCCGTCAATGCAGCCCCAGTCAGCGACGCCGCAACGGTCTGTATCCTGGTTGCGAGCTCAAGGGCCGCGCCGAGCGTCGCCTTACCGGCCACGACCGTCCCGGAAGAACCGAACGCGCCGGTGTCGTGCTCCACAAGGTCCGTATCGGACTGACGGACGGTAATTTTGGAGGCTGCTGTTGCCAGCGCAGTCGCAGCCAGTTGCGCATGAACGGTTGTGGTGCCGTTCCCGAACTCTGCAGTACCGACGTCGACGGCGAACCTTCCGTCCGCTTCAAGGCTCACCCTGGTGTGGGCAAAGTGGCCTCGCGGCGGGACGGTATCGATCATGGAAAGAGCCGAGCCCTCCCCCACGACCCAATCCGGGCCGGGATCCTCCAGCCCAGCGGCCCGGTAACGCTCCTTGCCCCGGTCCAGGGCATCCCGGACCAAGGCCACGCACTGGTCCAAGCCGTAGCTACCGTAGTGGACGTCCTCCTCAGGCTCGGGTGTAGTAGACAACATGTGATCCCCGGGCCGGACCATGTTCTTGAGCCGGAACTCCAAGGGGTCCATCCCGATACCGATCGCAAGTTCGTCGATGGCGGACTCAATCGCGAAGATCATCTGGCTCAACCCATAGCCTCGGAAAGCACCGGCGGGAACCGTGTTGGTGTAGACGGCCTGGGCGTCCACTTTCTTGTTGACGCATTTGTAGACGGCCAACGATTCGCCGCAACCGTGGAACATCACGCCGGGCGCATGGTTTCCGTAGGCGCCAGTGTTGGTGATGACATCCAGTTGAAGGGCGGTCAGGTATCCATCCCGGCTGGCTCCCGCCTTGAGATTGATGGTGAAGGGGTGGCGCGTTGTGGTGGACGTGAACTGTTCGGTCCGGGTGAACTCCACCTGGACCGGCCTACGCAAAGCCAGTGCCGCGAGGGCCACAAGATCCTCGGTGAGGACCTCCTGCTTGCTGCCGAAACCACCCCCGACGCGGCCAGCCACCACGCGAACAGTTTCCTCCGGCAGATTGAACAACCGCATCAGGGTGCGCTTTACCAGGAAAGGAACCTGCGTGGAGGAACGGACAACCAGTCTGCCGTCCTCGTCCAGCCAGGCAATGGACGCGTGCGTTTCCATCGCGACGTGCTGAACCCTTTGCGTCTTGTACGTGTGCTCATGGATGAAGTCGGCTGCCGCGAAGCCGTCGGCCACGCTGCCAAGCTCGGCGTGGACCTCTGCCACCACGTTCTCCAGGGGCCGGGAGATTCTGGAGTAGACGCCATCCTTGTCGCCATGGATTGCGGGGGCGCCGGGAAGAATGGCCTCCTGGGGCGTGAACACCGGTTCCAAGAGCTCGTACTCCACAGCAAGCGCCCGTGTTCCAGCCTCGGCAGCGCCCACGGACTCCGCCACGACAGCGGCAACACGCTGCCCGATGAACCGCACCACATTGTCCAGCACGCGGGTGTCATCGGGGTCGTCCGTGAAGTGTTCGTGCTGGGCAGTGGAGAACAACTGCGCAGGTGCGTCTTCGTGCGTGAAAACAGCGACGACGCCAGGAACTGCCAATGCCGCGGTCTTGTCAATGGATACGATCCGCGCGTGTGGATGCGGCGACCTCACGAGCTTGAGATGCAGCAGTCCGGGCAGTTGCTCAGCCGGGACATCCAGGGTGTACCGGGCAGTTCCGGTAACCACGGCTTGACCGGCGGGTGCGGGCACGTTGTCCCCGAGCTGGCCGGGCGTGGCTTCCACAGCCACGGGCTGTCCGGCGGCAGACTGTCCGGCGGCAGACTGTCCAGCGGCAGGCGATTGTGCCCCGGAAACGTCAGCTCCGGCGTCGTGCTTGTGCCCGCCGCCGTGACCATCAGCATGACCACACACGGCGTCGGCGATGGAGCGGTAACCGGTGCAGCGGCACAGATTTCCCTTGAGGTTGCGGGGCAGGTTGGCACGTTGTTCGTCGTCAAAAGTGGCTGCGGTCATGACCATGCCGGCGGTGCAGAACCCGCATTGGAAACCCTGGGCTTCGAGGAGCTGCTCCTGCACAGGGTGGAGGGCTTCGCCCGTGGAGAGACCTTCGATCGTGGTGACCGCTTTGCCCTCTGCCCGGACAGCCGGATAGATGCAGCTGTGGACGGGAGTGCCGTTGACGTGCACAGTGCAGGCGCCGCAGTCTCCGCCGTCGCAGCCCTTCTTGACGCCGAAGTTTCCCTCTTCCCGGAGGAAAGTGCGCAGGCATTGGCCGGGGCGGGGTGTGGCCTGAGAGGCAGCGCCGTTGATCTCAATTGCCATGGGAGGCCTCCTTCTGCGGGTTGTTCTGTGCGGGTTGCGTGGATGGTTGCGGCGAGGTGGCGTGCGGCGGCCAGAAGTCGCCTGACACCACCATCGACTCGCCCAGCAGCTCGGCCCGGATTTCCTCGGCCAGTTTGAACGTCATATCGCGGCGCCACGCGGGGAGGCCATGGATGTCATCGTGGTACAGCGGCCAGGGAATGGAATCCCCGACGGCGTCAGCCAGCATCCCGGCGTCGGGAACCTGCCCGGCCGGGAACCGTAGCTGTACGGGCCTTTTGGTGGAGGCGGTGACGGTGATGATCAAAATGCCATCGGCGTCGAGGCGTCCGATGAGCAGCACGCCGGATCGTCCAAGGTTACTCAGCGACAGACGACGGAAGGCGACCCGGGCGGCGAGTGCCGCGGCCGGAAGGTGGATGCTCCGGAGCAACTCCCCCGGGGCCAGGACATTCTCCATGTCCCCGGTCACGAAATCGGCCACGGGCACGCTGCGGCTGCTGCCGTCCGGGCTCTGGATGGATGCTGTGGCATCGAGCCCGGCACACAGCGAAATCATTGGACCGGCCGGCAAGGATGTGCAGAGATTGCCTCCCACCGTGGACATGTTCCAGATCTTGAAGGACGCCACAAACGAGTCGCAGCAAGGACGGATCAATGCCAGGCCGGGCCACTCGCGGTTGGCTGTTTCCGCGGACGCCGGCAATGCGTAGAGCTCGGCAACGGTGCAGGTTGCCGCGAGCTCAATGCCGTCATCGGTTACGGTAATGGCCGGCCAATCCGCTTGACCCAAATCGAGGAGCCGCTTGAGGACGGTGCTTCCATAGGAGAAGAGGACAGTCCCTCCGGCAAGCCAGGCATCGCCGTCGCGCCATTGCGAAGGATCGGTGGTGGGAACCACGGCCTCGATGGTGTTCATGTCCATGGGTCCTCCTGAGTGAGGTGTTGCGGTGCCGTGTGAATCGGTGCCGCGTGAATCGGGCCGCTGCTGTCCTTCAGCGAGGGGAAGCCTGCGGCTGTGTAGCCGGGGGCCTTGTGGCGGGTGACTTCGTGGCCCGTGACTTTGCCGCTGTGGGCCCCTCGCTCGGCGATGATTTCTGCCGTGATGGAGACTGCGACTTCGGCTGGTGTCACTGCACCAAGGTCTAATCCGATCGGGGAATGCAGGCGTTCGAGCGCTTCGGAGGGCGTGCCCGCCTCGAGCAGGGCGTCAACTCGTTGCCGGTGGCTGCGACGCGAGCCCATTGCGCCGACGTAAGCCAGGTTTAGGCGAAGCGCTGTTTCGAGCAAGGGAATGTCGAACTTTGGGTCGTGGGTCAGGACGCACACCACCGTCCGGGCGTCGACTCGCCCGGCCGCTGCTTCGGCTTCCAGATAGCGGTGCGGCCAGTCGGTGACCACTTGGTCCGCTCCGGCGAAACGGCCCTGCCGGGCAAACGCAGGGCGGGCATCACACAGGGTGACGTTGTAGCCAAGCAACTGTCCGGCGGGGAGCAACGCGGCACCGAAGTCGTTGGCGCCGAAAATGAGCATCCGCGCGGCCGGCAAGCGGCTTTCCACGAACAAGGTGATGGGCTCGGGCTGCGTTATTTCTTCCGGGCCGGCCGACGCCCATCTGTCCACTGTCACCCAGCCATCGATGCAGCCCTCGGGTGCTGCCAGCCGGACCAACCCCGTGCGTCCGCCTTGGAGCAGCGGCTCAACCTGGGCCGCCGCAGCCATCAGGGTGGCGGGATGATCGCCCACCAACCGGGCCAGTTGCGTTGATTCCATGGTGCGGAACCGAACAGGATCATCAACGACCACCGCTCCCCCTCCTCCACCGAGCCTGCGGATGAGGGCCAAGGCCGTGGGTTCGTTTGATACAGCGATGTCCAACAAGGCCATTTCGCCGGAATCGCTACCCAGTGGCTGGATATGGACTTCCAGCTCTCCTCCACAGGTGAGTCCGACGGCGAACGCGTCCTCGGCACTGTAGCCAAAAGACTCGAGGCGTGGGCCGCCGTCGCGCATTGCTTCCAAGGCCGCCTCCACGACGGCCCCTTCGACGCAACCGCCGGAGAGGCTGCCCAGGATTTCGCCATGTTCGGAGACCATCATGGAAGTCCCCATGGGGCGCGGCACTGAGCCGCCGGTCCCTACGATCGTGGCCACAGCGCATCGTTGGCCAGAGACCGCAGTCCGCCAGCTGCCCAGTGAAGGCATCAGATCCAGCATGGCAACACGTCCTTTTTCCAGGTGTCCCGGCCGGGTGGCCCGGCCGGAGCAGTGCGCGATCTTGCCCTCATAATCTCATTTCCAGAAGGTGTTGAGGGGTAGTCGCGGTTATTGAGTAAGAGTTCATAGGAACGGGGGCAAGGGCTTCATCTCCCTGCCCCCGTTCCCTGACGGAGCATCAGCACCCGTTCCTGAATCAACAGGGCCGCCGCCCGCCGTCGCGCCTCTTCCGATGGTGCTGTTCGGTCAGGGACCACGACGACGGACGCCTATTCGTGCGGTGGGTGCGGATGGACCGCCGTTTGAAGTGCCGGATGTGGACCCGCCGGCGCGGGGTGCGGCTCCGGGCTAGACGCCCATCAAGGCGTTGATCGGGCCACGGGCGAAATAGATAATGAAGCCCGCCGTGACCACCCACATGAGCGGATGGACTTTCTTGGCCTTGCCCGATGCCGCGCTGATCACCGCGAAGGAGATGAACCCAACGCCGATGCCGTTGGCAATGGAGTAGGTCAGCGGCATGGTCACGATGGTGAGGAACGCCGGCAACGCGATGGCGAACTTGGTGAACTTGATCTCGCGGATCTGAGCCATCATCATCGCGCCCACCACCACAAGTGCTGAGGCAGCCACTTCCAGCGGGACAACCGAAGTGAGCGGTGTGAAGAACATCGAACCCAGGAACAGCAGGCCAGTGACAACCGACGCCAGGCCTGTGCGGGCGCCCTCGCCGATTCCTGCTGCGGAGTCGATGTAGACGGTGTTGGATGAACCGGAGGTCCCGCCACCCACCACTGCACCCATGCCTTCAACGATGAAGGCCGACTTCAGCTTGGGGAACGTACCGTCCTTATGTGCCACGCCTGCGCTCTTGGCCAGGCCCGTCATGGTGCCCATGGCGTCGAAGAAGTTCGTGAACACCAGGGTGAAGACCAGCATGGTCGCAGCCAGTCCGCCAATCCTGGCGAACGAACCAAAGAGATCGAACTGGCCTACCAGGCTAAGATCCGGGACGGACATCAACTGGCTGGACAGGATCGGCACGTTGAGGTGCCAGCCGCCGGGGTTATCGGCGGTGCCCGGACCAATGTGGAACACGGCCTCGGCTATAGCGGCGAGGACTGTTGTGGCGACGATGCCAATCAACAGGCCGCCTTGGATCTTGCGTGCCACGAGGATACCCATGACCAGCAAACCGATGATGAAGACGAGAGTTGGGATGGAGGTGATGGAACCATCCGTGCCGAGCTGGACCGGCGGCCCGCCCTTGGTGGGGCGGACAAAGCCGGAGTCGACGAAGCCGATGAAGGCGATGAACAGGCCGATGCCAACGGTGATGGCGGCCTTGAGTTCCTTGGGGACTGCCTTGAAGATCGCGGTCCGGGCACCGGTGGCGCCGAAGAGGACGATCAGGATGCCGTTGATGACCACCAGGCCCATGGCTTCTGGCCATGTGACTTCCTGGATGACCGCGACGGCGAGGAAGGAGTTGATGCCCAAGCCGGCTGCGAGGCCGAAGGGAAGGTTGGCCACAAGTCCGAAGACGATGGTCATCACGCCGGCGGTCAGGCCAGTAACTGCGCCCACCTGTGCTGCCGAAAGCCAGCCGCCGGCCACATCCACCGGGGCGTTGTCTGCCGAGAAGCCGCCCAGGATGAGCGGGTTGAGGATGACGATGTACGCCATGGTGAAGAACGTGACCAAGCCGCCGCGGAATTCGCGGGCCAGCGTAGAACCACGCTTGGTGATCTGGAAGAACTTATCCAGGAAGGAGTTCGACACCGGCGGCTTGCTGTTACTGCCTTGTCCGGCGAGCCGGGTGGCTGTGTGCTTTGCGTTTGCCGCTGTGGGCTCTGCGCTCTTGCCTCCATTGGGGAGGAGCGCAGCCTGCTTTTCAGCTGCGGTCTGCATTTCTGCGGGATCCAGGATTGTCATGTCAGCCACCGGGCCCTAGTAGTCGATCCTGGAATCAAGCGTGCTCCATGTGGTGAACGGCTGGAGGGCCGCCGGAGCCTGGGGGTCGCCCAGTTCCAGCTTGGCTACCGGCATCAGCGCGTCCCGGTTGTCGTTCTCGAAGAACTCGTAGAAAACGGCGTCGTCAAAGCCAACGGATGCGGCGTCGTGACGGTCTGCGGCAAAGAACACGCGGTCAACGCGTGCCCAGAGTGCGGAGGCCAAGCACATGGGGCATGGCTCGCAACTGGTGTAGAGGGTTGCTCCGCTCAAATCGAAGGTTCCCAGTTCGCGGCAGGCGTTACGGATGGCCGTGACTTCTGCGTGTGCGGTGGGATCATTCGTGGCGGTAACGCGGTTGACGCCTTGGAAGGCTTGTCCGTCCGCGGTAACAATGACGGCGCCGAAGGGGCCACCGCTGTTGAGGACATTGGCTGTTGCCAGCTCAATGGTTGTGGCCAGGAATTGCTCGGCCGTGACGGTTGTACTCATGTTGCGACTTCCTTAGTGCTGAGGAAGCCAGGTGACCTGTTGGGGGCGCTACGGAGCGGAGCTCCAGTTAGCTTGGTTACCAGGCTTCAGCATGTGCGATGAAGGTTAAGTTGCGCCTGGTAGATAGCTTCCCGAAGTCCGGGTGCCCGCCTTTGGCAGTTAGAGCGTAGCACCAGGTTTGTGAGCCGCGCCATAGTTTTTTGAAAATTTAATTTCGCCATACGAAATTGAGGTTGCTGGCCAGATGTGACCGTGAGACGCCTGCGAACGTTGACTGCCGCCGTCGTGCATCTTACGCTTTTCGGACCGGACGCACTTGGTGGCATCCGGCTCCTGGATCAGCAGACAGGGCCTAACTGAGCTGGAACGCGTACACGCCGACCAGACAAGGAACCTGTCATGACCCCTCTTTGGATCAAGAACCCGCTGGGTATCTTCACCGCAAACGACCTCGACGCCGGTGGCGGCCTGGTGGTCTCCAACGGGAAGATCTTGGAGCTCGTGCTTACGGGTGGGCAGCCTTCGTTGCCTTGTTCCGTCTTTGATGCCTCCGCCCACGTGGTTCTGCCTGGGCTCATCAACACCCACCACCACTTCTACCAAACCCTCACCCGCGCCTGGGGTCCGGTGGCCAACGCTCCATTGTTCCCGTGGCTGCAGAATTTGTACCCGGTGTGGGCACGGTTGACACCTCGGAGCCTTGAGCTTGCGGTGCAGGTTGCACTCGCCGAGCTTTTGTTGTCCGGCTGCACCACCGCCGCCGACCACCACTACCTCTTCTCCGACGGCATGGAAGACGCCATTGATATCGAAGTAGGCGCGGTGCGCACCATGGGCATGCGGGCCACGCTGACCCGCGGATCCATGACGTTGGGAGAGGACGACGGCGGACTGCCGCCCCGGACCACGGTCCAGTCACCCGAGACGATCCTTGCGGACAGCGAACGGCTGATTCGTCAGTACCACGAGACCGGCGACGGGGCCGTTGTGCAGATAGCCCTCGCCCCTTGCTCGCCGTTCTCCGTCACCAAGGAGATCATGGCCGAGAGCGCAGCCATGGCCGAACGCTTCGATGTCCGGCTGCACACGCACCTTGCAGAGACCATCGACGAGGAAGACTTCTGCCGCTCGATGTTTGGGCTGCGGACCGTGGATTACCTGGAGTCAGTTGGCTGGTTGGGATCCCGCACGTGGCTTGGACACGGAATCCACTTCAACGACGACGAGATCGCCAGGCTGGGAGCCGCTGGCACCGCCGTCGCGCATTGCCCAACCTCCAACATGCGCCTGGCATCCGGGACAGCGCGAGTGCTGGAACTTGAAGCCGCGGGCGTTCCTGTGGGCCTGGGAGTGGATGGCTCTGCGTCGAACGATGCTTCCAACATGATCCTTGAGGCCCGCCAAGCCCTGTATTTGCAACGACTCCGGTACGGGGCTTCCGTTCCTGTGGAGAGGGCACTTGGCTGGGCGACACGTGGATCCGCCGCCGTTTTGGGCCGCTCGGACATCGGGCAGTTGGCTCCGGGCCTTCAGGCAGACCTTGCCCTGTTCAAGCTGGACTCGCTGCGGTTCTCCGGGAGCCACGACCCCGTCGCCGCCTTGCTGCTCTGCGCGGCGGACCGGGCAGACCGCGTCATGGTGGGAGGCCAGTGGCGGGTGGTGGACGGGGCGATCCCGGGGCTGGACATTTCCGGGCTCATCGCTGAGCACTCGGCTGCGGCGCGGAAGCTGGTGGCGGGGTAGGTTCTGGCTTCGCTGGGGGGTGGCGCCCGTTTCGGGGGTTCCCTGCGCTTGATGCCGTTCGCACGGCACTGTCCGCAGCGGGTCATCGAAACGGGCTTCTCCACATAGTCAAACTCACCCCTGTCTTCGCCCGTCGGCTCATTGAAGTCTTGATCCATGACACCGAGCAACAGCAACGAGCTTCCCGTGGGGATGGATTTGTGGCGGACCAGAGAGCTCCACGAGTTGGGGTTCAACCACCGGAGAATTGCCGCGCTGGTTCGCGCCGGCGCCTTAGTACGACTGCGCCGTGGTTGCTATATCCGAGGCCGCACTTGGGTAGCCCAAAAGCCCTGGGTTCAAAGTCTGCAGCTAGTCGCCGCGCACGCACACGGCACACTTTCGACGTCGGGCGGCGGCTTGGTCTACAGCCATACCTCAGCGGCACGCCTCCACGGATTGTTCCTGTGGGACGTGGATGACCGAGTGCACATCACCACGGAAACAACGGCGTCAACCACTTCCCATGGCAGGGACGTTGTGCCGCACACCCGCCCGCTGGCGATGATGGGGGCTGTTTTCGTCAAGGGAATGCCATGCACCACGTTGGAACAGACGGTTGTGGACTGCTGCCTCATGCTCAACTACAAACAAGCCCTGGTGCTAATGGATCACGCCCTCCGAAAGGGTGCCGACGCCTCGAAACTGCAAGAGATGTGCGCATCGCTGGCCGGACGCAACGGAGTTCTCACTCTTCGACGGGCTTTGGAGAATGCCGACGCCAGATCCGAGTCACCCGGCGAAACCCTGACCCGCGAGCTGCTGCAAAGGTTGCGGATCGAGCTGCCCGAACTACAGGTGAAGGTGGCGTCAGCTGAAGGCCACCATCGTTTGGACTTTGCATGGAAGGAAAAGAAGGTGGCCCTGGAGTTCGATGGAAAGGTCAAGTACTTCGACTACGCACCCACCGCCGAGGTGATCTACCAGGAACGGCAGCGAGAAAAGGCCCTCACCGAGCTCGGCTGGAAGTTCATCCGTATCAAGTGGCAGAACCTATTCAGCGAACAGGAGTTCAAGATGCGCGTGCAGCAGGTTCTGCGGGGAGCAAGCTAGAGCCCGTTTCGGGGGTGCGCTGCGCATTCGACGGTGCGCACGGCACGCTGCGCTGGGAACCCCCGAAACGGGCGGGCGCGGGCGCGGGCGGGCGGGCGCGGGCGGGCGGGGCCGGGCGGGCCCGGGCGGGCGCGGGCGGGCCCGGGGATGCAGTGGGCTAGGGGCGCTGGCGGCCGAACACCGGGAGCGCGCGGAGCCAACGGGAGAATCCGCCGGCATTGCGGTCGCAGTCGGCCGGGATGTAGAAGTCCGGGTCTGTTGCACCGAAGGGCAGGTACAGCTCCTGACCCGGTGCCGGGAATTCCACGACGTTGTTCGTATCCTTCGAGTCCATCTGTTCCTCCTCTTTTCAGTGCTCACAGTTTCCGCATTTCGGAAAATGTTTATTGCTATGTGAAAAGGATAGGCAGGCCGCAGAGCAGCCGTCAAGACCTGTCCAAGAGGGAAGAAGAGTTGCTCCGGTCACATTTGGCTGCTTCATAACGATCTCCGGAAACCCATATACACAGGCCGAAATCATGCGCTACTCTCGAATGAGTTCGTGGCGTACGTCACGTAACCTGAGAGCAGCAGGCAGGGTCGTAATGAGCTGGCATCAATGGATGTCGGCTCTTTTTTGTTGGGTCGGCTCCACCAGAAACGCGGTGGAAACACGCGCTTAATTTCATTGATGGAACGTAGGTTCCACCTCACAGAAGTTGGGATATGACCATGAGCAACAACATCGTCCTCGGCGAAAACCAGTACGGCAAAGCGGAAGTCCGCGTCGTCAAGGTCACTCGGGATACTGACCGCCACCACATCGAAGATCTGAATGTCACCTCGCAGCTGCGCGGCGATTTCCAGGCTGCGCACCTCGAAGGCGACAACGGTCACGTCGTTGCCACCGATACCCAGAAGAACACCGTCTACGCTTTTGCCCGTGACGGCATCGGCTCACCGGAGTCCTTCCTGCTGCGTCTCGCGGACCACTTCACCAGCGAGTTCGAATGGGTAACCGGTGGCCGCTGGGAAGCCGAGGCCTACAGCTGGGATCGCATCCAGGCACACGGCGCGGGACACGATCACAGCTTCGTCCGCAACGGACAAGAGGTGCGTACCGCCGTCGTCGTCCGTGATGGCGCAACCACGCACGTGATTTCCGGCCTCAAGGACCTGACCGTCCTCAAGACCACGCAGTCAGGGTTCGTCGGCTACCCGCGCGACAAGTACACCACCCTGCCGGAAACCACGGACCGCATCCTTGCCACTGATGTTTCCGCCCGCTGGCGCTACAACACCAACGTGGACTTGGCAGGCACGGACTTCAACAAGAGCTACGAGGACATCAAGGCCCTCCTGCTGGAAGGCTTCACCGAGAACTACTCGCACGCGCTTCAGCAGACGCTGTTCGACATGGGCAAGAAGGTCCTGGAAGCACACAGCGAAGTGGATGAAATCAAGTTCTCCATGCCCAACAAGCACCACTTCCTGGTTGACCTGAGCCCGTTCGGTTTGGACAACCCCAACGAGGTCTTCTTCGCCGCGGACCGCCCGTACGGCCTCATCGAAGCAACCGTCCAGCGCGAGAACACCACGGCCGCGCCCGTTGCATGGAGCGGCATCGCCGGCTTCTGCTAAACACCACCCCTAACAAGGCACCACTAACAACGCACCATCCAGGAGTTTGTGTGCAGGTCCCCCAACGGCGCCCCGCCAAGGCCGGACCTGCACACAAACCCCACCCCAAAACCCAAGATTTTGTTAGCCAGACACAGTTAGCCAGACGAAGACGTCTGCCATGAACCCAGAAAGTCTGCCATGAACATCAAGAAGAAATCCCGCCCTGCGAATACCGCCCCTTCCCAGTCGCACAAGCCGGAACGTCCCGAGGACAAGCGCCTCTCCATCGGAAGCACGTTCGCGTACGGCTTCCAGCACGTCCTCACCATGTACGGCGGAATCATTGCCCCTCCGCTGATCATCGGCGCGGCCGCCGGCATGTCCTCGCAGGACATCGGCCTCCTCATCGCCGCTTGTTTGTTCGTTGGCGGCCTGGCCACCATCCTGCAGACCGTCGGCATTCCGTTCTTCGGCTCGCAGTTGCCATTGGTACAAGGCGTTTCCTTCGCCGGTGTTTCCACCATGGTGGCGATCGTCCAAGGCGGCGGCGGGATCCAGGCGGTGTTCGGCTCGGTCATTGTGGCCTCGCTAATTGGCCTGGCGATCACTCCCCTTTTCTCCAAGATCATCAAGTTCTTCCCGCCAGTGGTTACTGGAACCGTGATCACCACTATCGGCCTCACACTGATGCCGGTGGCAGCAAACTGGGCCATGGGCGGCAACGCCAAGGCGGACAATTACGGCAGCATGGCAAACATCGGCCTCGCCGCAGCAACCATGGGCGTCGTCCTGCTCCTGAGCAAGGTGGGCAACGCCGCCATTTCCCGGCTCTCCATCCTGCTGGCCATGGTCATCGGCACCATCATCGCGTTCGTTGCAGGAATGGCAGACTTCTCCAAGGTTGGCCAGGGCGACATCGTCGCTTTCCCCACGCCGTTCGCTTTCGGTGCTCCGACCTTCGAAATCGCAGCAATCATTTCCATGCTCATCGTCATCCTGGTAACACTGACCGAGACCTCCGCAGACATCATTGCAGTGGGCGAGATCGTCGATACCAAGGTTGACTCCCGCCGCATCGGCGACGGCCTCCGCGCGGACATGCTCTCCAGCGCCATCTCACCGCTGTTCAACTCCTTCACGCAGAGCGCCTTCGCCCAGAACGTTGGGCTCGTGGCCATCACCGGCATCAAGAGCCGTTTCGTGGTGAGCGCTGGTGGCCTCATCCTGGTGGTCCTCGGCCTCCTGCCGGTCCTGGGCCGAGTGGTCGCAGCGGTTCCGACGCCCGTCCTGGGTGGTGCCGGCGTCGTGCTTTTCGGCACGGTGGCGGCCAGCGGTATTCGGACCCTGGCCAAGGTTGAGTACAAGAACAACATGAACCTGATCATCGTGGCCGCTTCGATCGGTTTCGGCATGATCCCCATCGCCGCTCCGAAGTTCTACGACCAGTTCCCGTCCTGGTTCTCCACGATCTTCCACTCCGGCATCAGCTCCGCCGCAGTCATGGCGATCCTGCTGAACATCCTCTTCAACCACTTCAAGGCCGGCAATTCGGACAACCAGTCAGTGTTCGTCGCCGGGACGGACCGGATCGTCAGCGAAGAGGACATCAAGTGCCTCAGCGAAGGCGACCGCTTCGAGAACGGCAAGCTGATCGACGTCGACGGCAAGGAAGTCCCGCTCAAGACCTCCAGCGCCTCGGAGCACTAGCTCCCGTCCAAAATGGCAGATGACGGCAGCGTTTCCTTGGGGGACGCTGCCGTCATTTGTCGCCTTGCTTGGAAGCCACCTCGCTCAGAATGTACGACGACGGCGCTCACCACCGGGCAACACTCACCGTAGGATCAGCCCATGACCGAACAGCTCCCCTGCTTCCGTTCCCTCGCCCTCGGCAAGATACCGGAGCCGGACTACGCGGACGTTTGCCTGGCCACCCTCCCTGAGGGCGCCGGCCCGGATCCCAGGGAATGGGCGGAGCGAGTGTTCTCCATCGAGTCAATGCCGCGCTGGGTTGCTGGAGCCTTGCGGTTACGGCAGGCGCTGGTGCCCCTGATCGGCATCCCGAAGGCGCCGCCGAACACCTTCACGGTGAGCGAACAGTCGGGCGAGGAAGCCCTGATCTTCGTCCGGGACAGGCACTTGGATTTCGCGGTGGCGGTTGGAGTTGATCCCGTGACCCGACTGATCAGGGTGACTACCGCCGTCGAGCTTAAGGGGTGGCGCGGAAAGCTGTACTTCGGCGTCGTTCGGCCGGTTCACCCGCTGGTGGTGGACTCGATGCTGCGGAAGGCCACCCGCAAGAAGGCTAGTTCTGGTTGAGCTCCGCGGAGATCGCCAAGGCTGCCTCGCGCAACATCGGCACAGCACGGTCGGCAAAGCTCTGGTCCACACGGGTGATGGGCCCGGAAACGGAGATTGCCGTGGGAGTGGGTGCATTCGGCACGGCCATCGCGAAGCAACGGACGCCGAGCTCCTGCTCTTCCTCGTCAATGGAGTAGCCGCGTTCGCGGATCAGCTTCAGGTCCGCGAGCAGGGAGTCGATATCGCCGATGCTCTTGGCTGTGGGCGTAGGCATGCCGGTTCGGGCAACAATGCCACGGACCTGTTCGTCGTCGAGCTGCGCCAGGATCGCTTTGCCAACACCGGTGTCATGAGTGTGGGCCCGACGGCCAACCTCGGTGAACATTCGCATGGAGTGCATGGACGGGACCTGGGCCACGTAGATGACCATGTCCGAATCCAGGACCGCCATGTTGGAAGTTTCGCCAAGCCGTTCCACGAGGGTCTTCAGTTGCGGACGCGCCACGGCGCCGAGTTGCTTGCTGGCACCTTCGCCCAGGCGTATGAGCCGCGGGCCCAGGGCGTAGCGGCGGTTGGGCAGCTGGCGGATGTAGCCGAGGGACACCAGGGTGCGCAGCAGGCGGTGGATGGTGGGCAAGGGCAGGTCAGTGGACGAAGACAGCTCGCTCAGGGTGACGTCGCCACCCGCATCCGTGATCAGTTCCAGCAGTTCAAAGACGCGCTCAACGGACTGCACGCCTCCGGAGGCTTTTTCAGCCATTCCCTTGTCTCCAATGACTCAGATTCCGACAACTCTTATCCGCATCGTGAAAAGAATTGCTTAGAACACCCAAGATACAGCACAGCGGGCAAGTGCGCGACGAGACGCAAGATGACCGAGTAGGGGGTTGTGTTTCCACTTGGTAGATAATAATATCCATAATACGAAAACATTTAGTTTGGAACGGCGGCCCGGGAACGGGCCTAACAGGAGGAATTTCAATGGCGAATCCGAGCCCCGGAAACTCGATCACCCTGCGCGTCGCCGCACCGTCCAGCTTCACCGCTACGAGCGAGCTGGCTGCTGCCGTCGGCGCAGCGGGTGCCGCAATCACCGCGCTGGACGTCACGGAATCCCACCACGAGACGCTCGTTGTGGACGTCACGTGCAACACCACGGATGACGATCATGCTGCCCGCGTGAAGGACGCCCTGAACGCCCTCGACGGGGTCACCGTCCAGCACGTTTCCGACCGCACTTTCCTGATGCACCTCGGTGGCAAGCTCGAAGTCGTCCCCAAAGTAGCCCTGCGCAACCGTGACGACCTGTCCCGCGCCTACACTCCCGGCGTCGCCCGCGTTTGCATGGCCATCGCAGAAGACCCGGCCGCTGCCCGCAACCTGACGGTCAAGCGCAACACCATCGCCGTGCTCACCGATGGTTCGGCCGTGCTGGGCCTGGGCAACATTGGCCCCGCAGCTGCACTGCCCGTCATGGAAGGCAAGGCCGCCCTCTTCAAGCAGTTCGCCAACGTTGACGCCTGGCCGGTCTGCCTGGACACGCAGGACACCGAAGAAATCATCATGATCGCCAAGGCCATGGCCCCCGTCTACGGCGGCATCAACCTCGAAGACATCGCCGCGCCGCGTTGCTTCGAGATCGAGAACCGCCTTCGCGAAGAACTGGACATCCCGGTCTTCCACGATGACCAGCACGGCACCGCGATCGTCACGCTCGCAGCCTTGGTCAACGCGCTCCGCGTCGTGGACAAGAAGCTCTCCGAGGTCAAGATCGTGGTCTCGGGAGTCGGCGCTGCCGGCTCCGCCATCATCCAGCTCCTCAAGGCCCAGGGCGCGCAGCACATCATCGCCGCCGGCCGCTCCGGCGCCATCCACTCCGGCGAGAAGTACGACGACGAGCACCGCAGCTGGATTGCCTCGAACACCAACGAAGAAGGCTTCTCCGGAACCCTGCATGACGCCCTCAAGGGAGCAGACGTCTTCATCGGCGTCTCCGCCCCGCACGTGATCGGCGAAGAGCAGGTTGCATCCATGGCCGAGAACGCGATCGTGTTCGCCATGGCCAACCCCACGCCGGAAATCGACCCTGTCATCGCATCCAAGCACGCGGCCGTTGTCGCCACGGGTCGCAGCGACTTCCCGAACCAGATCAACAACGTATTGGCCTTCCCCGGCTTCTTCCGGGGCCTGCTGGACGCCGGAGCATCGGACATCACGCCGAACATGCTGGTGGCCGCTGCTGAGGCAATTGCCAACCGGGTGGCTGACGATGAGCTCAACGCGAGTTACATTATCCCCAGCGTCTTCGATCCCCATGTTGCCGCCGATGTGGCCAGTGCCGTAGCAGCTGCTGCGCACGCCAACGCCGCCAGCGCACTCTAGAAAAGGACACCGCCAAATGGCTACCACAGTCACTGATCCCCGGCCGATCGATCGCGCCGAGGAGATCCTCACGCCCAAGGCACTGGGCTTCATCGAGGAACTGCACAAGCGCTTCGCCGGCACCCGTGCCGAGCTGCTGGAGGCACGCAAGGTCAAGCGCCAGCAGGTTGCCGACACCAGCCGCCTCGACTTCCTTCCTGAGACGCAGGAAATCCGCGACGGCGACTGGAAGGTCGCCGAGGCACCGGCAGCTTTGCAGGACCGCCGCGTTGAAATGACCGGCCCGGCGACCCCGGCCAAGATGGCCATCAACGCGCTCAATTCCGGCGCCAAGGTCTGGCTCGCCGACCTCGAAGACGCCAGCACTCCCACGTGGCCCAACGTCATTGACGCCATCCTCAACCTCCGCGACGCCGCCCAGGGCACCCTGAGCTACACCTCGCCGGAAGGCAAGGAGTACCGTCTGCGCAGGGATGCTCCTTTGGCTGTTGTTGTTGCCCGTCCGCGCGGCTGGCACATGGAAGAGAACCACCTGCTCATCGACGGCGAACCTGCGGTGGGCGCGCTGGTGGACTTTGGTTTGCACTTCTTCCACATCGCCAAGCAGCTGCTCCTGAATGGCCACGGCCCGTACTACTACCTGCCCAAGATGGAGAGCCACCTGGAGGCCCGCCTCTGGAACGACGTCTTCGTCTTCGCCCAGGACTTCCTCGGCATTCCACAGGGCAGCATCCGCGCCACCGTGCTCATCGAGACCATCCCGGCCGCGTTTGAAATGGACGAGATCCTTTACGAGCTGCGCGATCACGCCTCGGGCCTGAACGCCGGCCGTTGGGACTACCTGTTCAGCATCATCAAGTACTTCCGTGATGCCGGCGAAGAGTTCGTCCTGCCGGACCGTGCCACTGTTGCCATGACGGCTCCGTTCATGCGCGCCTACACCGAGCTCCTGGTCAAAACCTGCCACAAGCGCGGCGCCTTCGCCATGGGTGGCATGGCCGCCGTCATCCCCAATCGGAAGCAGCCCGACGTCACCGCTGCGGCCTTCGACAAGGTCCGTGCCGACAAGACGCGTGAGGCAAACGATGGCTTCGACGGCTCGTGGGTTGCGCACCCGGACCTCGTTTCCACGTGCCGCGAGGTGTTCGATTCGGTCCTCGGTGACCCCGCCAACGGTGGAAAGCCCAACCAGCTGGACAAGCAGCGCCCCGAGGTGAACGTCACAGCCGAGCAGCTGATCGACGTCGCCTCTGCCGGCGGCACCGTCACGGAAGCCGGACTGCGGCTGAACCTGTACGTCGCCGTCGCCTACACGGGTGTCTGGATTTCCGGCAGCGGCGCGGTGGCGATCCACAACCTCATGGAAGATGCCGCGACCGCGGAAATCTCCCGCTCGCAGGTGTGGCAGCAGATACGCAACAAGTCCGTCCTCGCGGACACGGGCAACACCGTGACCCGCGAACTCGTCACCCGCATCCTCGGCGAAGAGACCGAGCGCCTGCGGATCGAGTTCGGTGACGAGAACTTCAAGGCATACTACGAGCCGGCCTCCAAGCTGATCGAGGACATCTGCCTGTCCGACGATTACACCGACTTCCTGACAACACCCGCGTACGAACTGGTGGGCTGAGATGGGTTCATTCTCTTCATCTGATCTGGCTCACATCGAGTCCCAGCTTGAGGCGACGGACCAGCTCCTGGACCGCAACTACCCCGGCGACGACGGCTCACGCCAGCCCATCCACACCGTCTACGTCCCGGCGGACCGCTTCACACCGTCATTTGCGGCGGAGTGGGGCGCCCAGGCGCTCGCGACGGCGGAAGCTCACGGTGGCCTGGAAAAGCTCGGCCAGCTGTTGGGCCAGGAGCCTCAGCTGGCTGCCGCTGTTGCGGAGCGTGTGGCGGCGAAGCTCTCCTCCGAGCCGATCGAGGACCTCCGCTTGGACTTCGAAGACGGCTACGGGGACCGCGGCGATGAGGCTGAAGACGCCGACGCCGTTGCTGCCGCCAACGCTGTTGCTGCTGCGGTTGCAGCGGGAACCGCTCCTCCGTTCATCGGCATCCGCTTCAAGTGCTTCGAGGCAGCCACCCGTGCCCGCGGGCTGAAGACGCTGGACTTGTTTGTGTCCACACTGGCTTCGGCCGGTGAGCTCCCTGCAGGACTGATCCTGACCCTGCCTAAAGTCACCACTGTGGCCCAGGTGCAGGCCATGGACTTCGCAGTCTCTCGCCTCGAGGAAGTGCACGGCCTTCCCGCGGGGAGGCTCCGGTTCGAGGTGCAGGTGGAAACGCCGCAGCTCATTCTGGGCGCCGATGGAACGTCCCCCGTGGCGCAGCTCCCCCACGTTGTTCCGGGCCGCATCAGCGCTCTGCACTACGGCACGTACGACTACAGCGCTTCGCTGGGAATCTCCGCGGAATATCAGTCCATGGAGCATCCGGCTGCCGATTTCGCCAAGGAAGTCATGCAGCTCGCCGTCGCCGGAACGGGTATCCGCCTTTCTGACGGTTCCACCAACATCATTCCCGTGGGCGACGCCGTTGAAGACGCCTGGAAGCTTCACGGCCGGCTGGTCCGCCGCTCCCTGGAAAACGGCTACTACCAGGGATGGGACCTCCACGCGGCCCAGCTCCCCAGCCGTTTCTCGGCGTCGTACGCTTTCTACCGCGAGGGTCTGCCTGCCGCAGCCCTCCGCCTCCGGAACTACGTGGAGCGCACCGAAGGCGGCGTCATGGACGAGCCCGCCACCGCCCGCGCCCTCGCTGGTTTCGTCCTTCGCGGCGTCCAGTGCGGCGCAGTGGGGACCGACGAGGTCAAGGCGCTTGCCGGCGTCGAACTTTCACAGCTGACCGCACTGGCGCACCCGCGGCTCGCCCAACCAACGTCCCACTGATAAGGAGCATTCCCATGGGTAAGTACTACTACCCCCAGGGCGGCCTGCCGCCGCAGACCCACCTCACCACGGAACGGGCGATCGTCACGGAGGCCTACACCGTGATCCCCAAGGGCGTGATGACGGACATCGTCACCAGCAACCTGCCTGGATTTTCCAACACGCGCTCCTGGATCATCGCCCGTCCGATCTCCGGCTTCGCCACCACGTTTTCCCAGTTGATCGTTGAGATCGCTCCGGGCGGCGGGGCTCCTAAGGCCGAGTTTGAATCCGGTGTTGAAGGCGTCATCTTCGTCACCAAGGGCCGGGTCAACCTGACTCTCGACGGCGAACTGCACCACCTCGAGGAGGGCGGTTACGCCTACCTCGCGGCCGGTTCCGAGTGGGGCCTGGAGAACGTCTCGGACGACATCGTCTCCTTCCACTGGATCCGCAAGGCCTACGAGCGCCTTGAGGGCTTCGAGGCCAAGTCCTTCGTGACCAACGAGAAGGACGTGGAGCCCACCTCCATGCCGGACACCAACGACGTCTGGAAGACCACCCGCTTCACGGACTCCAGCGACCTCGCCCACGACATGCAGGTCAACATCGTCACCTTCCAACCCGGCGGCGTGATCCCCTTCCCGGAGACCCACGTCATGGAGCACGGCCTGTACGTCCTGGAGGGCAAGGCCATGTACCTGCTCAACAACGACTGGGTGGAAGTGGAAGCCGGCGACTTCATGTGGCTCCGCGCATTCTGCCCGCAAGCCTGCTACGCCGGAGGTCCGGGCGAGTTCCGCTACCTGCTGTACAAGGACATGAACCGCCAGGTGAAGCTCACCTGATTTGCGCCGAGATCGCCGGAAAGCTACCAGTTCGCTGGGAGCTTTCCGGCGATCTTGCGTTTCTCCGGCGAACTCAGCGACGCCGGCCGGTGGCGAAGCCCGACCAGAACGCAAGGACCAGCAGGCCGGTCACGGCGAGAGTGAGCCCATTTCGCACACCCGCGCCAACGTACGTCAGTCCGTCTCCAGCGAATGTTTGGTTACTCAAGGGCGCGTAAGCAAACCAGCCCGTGGTCTCGTTCAGGCCATTCCATGCCAGGACGCATCCCACGATCACCGCGATCAGGCCAAGCAAAGGCACGACGGCGGCAAGGACTCTGCGCGCAGGCTGCGGTGTGTTGCGTTCCCCAAGTTTGCTGTGTTCCCCCATGCGGGCGAGTCTAGCGTGAGCTCGCGCACCCAAGTAAGTCGCAGTTAAGCGCGTTTTGAGCTCTCAAAACGCGCGCTGCTGCGACCTAGTTGGGTTTTGGTTTGCCCGGGGTGCCGGCGATTCTGTACGACTCCTGGAGCAGTTCGTCGAGCTCCTCTGCGTCGATGTTCTCCAGCCGGACCAGCAGCAATTTCGGTGATCGTTCGTGATGAGGAGTCCAGAAGTAGGTGTCCGGCTCCATCGCTGCCAGGGCTTCGCGCTCATCCGTTTTGACCGTGACAACTCCGTCTTCCCAGATCCGGGCCATGAGGGTCTTGCCAAACCAGGCAGCCTGGCCCCAACTTGGGCGTTCGGTGACGCCGGGCATGGCAAGACAGATACGCCTGACGTCCTCTTCGGTGGCCATGGTTCACTGTGACACTGGCGTCAGGGCCGCGGCAAGGAAAGCGTGGACTCTGGCGGACTAGGCTAGGCACATGTTGACCATCGGCAGCACCGTTCTCGGCGTCAATGACATCGCCCGCGCCACTGCGTTTTGGCACGCTGCCCTCGACTATGTTCCACGTGAGCCTGGCGATGACACCTGGGTGATCCTCGTTCCGTCCGCCGGTCCAGGCCCCCAGCTCGCTTTGCAGCTGAGTGAAACGCCCGTACAGGAGCATCCACGTACGCATGTGGACCTCTATGCGGATGACCAAGCTGCCGAGGTAGAACGGCTGATCTCCCTCGGCGCTCAACGCGTCGACTGGGACCTGTATCCGGAGAATCCGGATTTCGTGGTCCTCGCGGACCCCGACGGCAACCGCTTCTGCGTTATCGACAAAAGTCCGCGGTAGCGCCGTCGTCGACTCCTTCGGTGGGTCTCAAGTCGCCGGAAACGTGCACGGTCGGCCGGAATGCTGCCAAGCCGCCGGAGGGCTCCGGCGATCCGGCACGCTTCCCACGAAGTCGCGGTCCCCGCCTTGGGTAGAGTGCCATGCATGGATGACAAAGCGACATTGCTCGGCTATTTGCGCCTTCGTCGGGCGGACCTGCTCGGGAAGCTTGATGGCTTGGGTGAATACGATGCCCGAAGGCCCATGACACCCACGGGCACCAATCTGTTGGGGCTCGTGAAGCATGTGGCGAGCGTGGAGCTGGGGTATTTCGGCGAGACCTTCGGGCGTCCGAGCGGGCGGGAATTGCCCTGGCTCGCTGATGATGCAGAACCGGATTCCGATATGTGGGTCCCGGCCTCGGAGAGCCGCGCGGAAATCCTGGAGTTGCACCACTTCTCGGCAGCGCACAGTGATGCCACCATCCAAGCCCTCCCGTTGGATGCTCCCGGCGTTGTGCCCTGGTGGTCCGAAGAGAAGCGGAATGTGACGCTCCATCAGATCCTGGTCCACATGTGTGTGGAAACCGCACGGCATGCCGGGCACGCGGACATCATCCGCGAACTGATTGACGGCTCGTCCGGGCAGAGACCTGGAGATCCCAACATGCCTGCCCGCAATTCCGAAGAATGGGCAGCACACCGGTTCCGCATCGAAGAAGCAGCATTGGAGGCAGATCTCCGGCACTGAAGACCCCAAGCACCGCTCAGCACGCCCCGATGGCATACTACCTAGCCGTCGGGGCGTGCTTTGTCGTTTCCGGGTTGGTGAGGTTGGTCGGGAGTTTGACCGTGGCTTCCTGACCTTCTTTGAAGGTGAATTTGCCAGAAAACAACCTTATTCAGTTGTAAGCATGGGCCTTGAGCGGCAAAGGTGGTCGCGAATCCACGCCCGCCCAGCCCCTCCATGAGCATCCGGTCACATTTTGTTTAGGGCAAACCATGGCCTTTTGGTATCCCAAAGCGTAATCTACATCACATTCCTTCATGTGATATTCGCATTCCGCATGATGGAACCATTCAACGTGGCAATGAATGAACCTTCAGAGCTCAGTAAGGAGCGCACTGTGGAAAAAGACCTTGCCCAGGAGGCTGCAACACCGCGGACCGGATCCCTGGCGAAACAAATTGAAGGCGCGTACCAGCGGATCGGAGTGACTGGCGCGCACCGCCAGATCGTCTTCATGATCCTGCTGGGAGTGTTCTTCGACGCCCTCGAGCAAAACGCCGTGGGTATCACCGGACCCATCCTGCGCCAGTCGTGGGGACTTGGGGCCACCGAAATCGGCCTGCTGAACACAATGACGTTTACGGCAACCGCGCTCGGACGGCTGGCGACGGGCCTGATCGTCGATAAATACGGCCGACGGCACATGCTGGTCATCAACCTCATCATCTTCGCTGGCGGTTCCTTGCTCTGCGCCGTTGCCCCCAACTACCCCATCCTGGCCGCTGGCCGGTTCGTGGTGGGCTTTGGCCTGGGCGGCGAAATCGCGGTGGCGGTGATCATGATGGCGGAGTTCTTCGCCGCGAAACACCGCGGGACCGCCGTCGGACTCATCAACGTCACGGCGGCGGGCCTGGGCAACATGCTTGCGCCGGCTTTCGGCATTCTTGTCTTCACTCTCTTCGATGGTCCGGACAAGTGGCGCTGGGTGTTCGGCTTGCTGTTCATCCCCGCCCTTTTGGTGATGTTCTTCCGACGCTTCGTCCCCGAAACGCCCCGTTTCCTGGCGTCCCAGGGCAAGATCGACGAAGCAAACATGGTGATCACCCGGCTGGCCCGCAACAAGCTCTCCGGACGTATCAACGATCCCGAAACGTACATCACCGCAGCGCCTGACCCAGTTGTGGCCACATCATCCGGGCATTGGAAGGACGCGGTGCGCGGCAAACTCCTCAAGCGGACTGTCCTGCTGTGCATCGCCGTCTGCATGTCCTACGCCGCCCAGATATCGATGCTGACGCTCATGCCCACCATTCTGGTTTCGCGCGGATATGCCGTGAACACCAGCCTCTGGTTCACCCTCATCATGCAGTCGGGCTCGTTGCTGGGGGCAGCCACGGCTGCATATCTGGCAAGCCGTTTGCCCCGCAAAAAAGTGCTCACGGCCGCTGCCATCCTCGGTTGCTTGTCGGGGCTATCCATGGCCTTCCTTGCCAACGACATCGTGCTGGTGGTGATCTTCGGTGTCCTCTTCAACTTCTCCGTCATCATCCTGAACACCACCATTTGGCTGTTCGCCCCGGAGCTCTACCCCACCCGCACCCGAGGCTTCGGAACGTCGATCATCCTCGCTGCGGGCTCGTTGTCCGGTGGCCTGTTCCCGCTCATCTCCGGAGCAGTCTTTGACTCAGCGGGTCTGCCAGGCATGTTCACCACACTGGCCGTGCTCTTCTGCATCCTCGCAATCGTGGTTCAATTCCCGCCCGAAACCTTCGGCAAGCCGCTTGAAGAAGATACAGAGCCCGGCAACGACGAGCAGGCGGCAATTTATGGGCACTGATACCCCACGCCCCGCAACCCGGATCGTCCTCCTGGTAAACCCGAACACCAGCAGCAGCACTACAGCCATGATGGTGGACCTCGCCAAGGAGACCCTGGAACCTCACGGCCTCCAGGTAGTCGGCATCACCGCACCAGCCGGGCCATCCATATTGTGGATCCCGTCTCGCTGGCTGAGTCGGAGGTACACGTCGCCGAGGCCGTGCACGGGTATCTTTCAGGGCCCGACGGCGGCAGGGTCGCCGGCGTAATTGTTGGCGCCATCGGTGATCCGGGCCGCGCGCAACTGGCCGGGGAACTGAACATCCCGGTGATCGGCATCGGTCAAGGCTCCGTGCACGCCGCGGCCCGCACCCAGGATGGCAAGCTGCGACCTTTTGGCATGGCGACCAGTACTCCATTGCTGGTGGATGCGCTGGACAAGCTCGTGGCGGCGCATGGACTTTCGGAGCACTTCGCAGGTGTTCGTTTGACGAAGTCCGAGCCGCTGACCCTCGCTGCCGATCCTGAAAGGCAATTCCAGGAGTTGGCCGAAGCAGTCAAGACTGCCACTGAGACCGATGGCGCCCAGGCGGTCATCATTGCGGGCGGACCACTGAGTGCCACTGCCCGGCGCCTTGCCGAAACGACCGCCGTCGAGATCATCCAACCGATCCCCAGCGCCTGCCGACTGCTGCTCGCGGAGCTCCCACAGGAAAGTTGAGACCCCACCAACAGGGCCCGACGGCGGTACGCAAGTGCCGCCGTCGGGCACCCCCGCATGAAGAGTGCCGCCTCCGCAAGGCCGCCCCGCAAACTTGATGCGAAATTGAGCCAAACAAACAGAGTCCTTGATTTTGGCGCGCCACGCTGGAAGCAGACGAAGCACCAGTCCAAACGGGTTTCGGCGACGAATAACCAGCAAGAATCACAATGATGTGGGGGAACCAATGGAACAGGCAGCAGCGCTAACCGAGGTGATCGCCGTCAAGGGCATCATCCAGGACCAACACCCCGTGGATTTCCACGCACTGGGTGTCGCAGGATGCATCGACAGGCTTGCTGCGCCGCTTCGACGCTCCGGCGTGACCGTCCACTGGAGCACACCCCATCACGGCATCGAAATCTCGTCCGCATCCGCCGCGCTGCTGTACCACGTAGCCCAGGAGACTTTCAGCAACACCCTGAACTACGCCGACGCCAGCGAACTGACCATCCGCCTCAACGCCGTTTACCACGGAATCCAACTGACGATCATGGACAACGGCAAGGGTTTCGTCATCCACGCCGCCCCCAGCGGTCGCCGGCATGGGTTCGGCCTGCTGCTGATGTCCATTGCAGTACACGACGCCGGTGGCACCGTTGAGATCGACTCCGGGCTTGGACAGGGCACCAGTGTGAGGGTCACACTGCCACTGGATTGAGTCCAATTTGGGACCCTTTTCGGCCCCCAAACCATGGATTGGCAGCGTCCCCAGACGTATTCTGTAGCTACTTTTCAGCCTGACATCTCGACGGAATGGCACGAAATGGCGCGGAACAAGGGTCCACGGTTAGGTCTTGGCAAGGTCCTTCTGAGGATCTTCGGGTTTTTCTTCGTGAGCGCCCTCTGCGGGGTGCTGATCTGCGGTTTCATGGTGCCAGTGGTTCAGTTCACCAGCACCACTGTGGGCGGTTCCATCGGTTTTTACGAAAGCCTGCCCAGCCAACTCGACGTTGATTCGCCGTCCCTTTCCAGCACCGTGCTTAGTGCGGACGGCCAGCACATCGCCACGTTTTATGCAGAGAACCGGGTGAAGGTACCCCTGGACCAGATGTCCCCCTTCATTCGCCAGGCGATCGTGGCCATCGAAGACAGCCGCTTTTACGAGCATCCCGGAGTAGATGCGCAGGGCATCATCCGTGCGTTGACGTCCAACGTGACCAAGGGGACCCGTCAGGGCGCGTCCACCCTGACCCAGCAATACGTCACCAACGTGCTGAACGAATCCCGCCTTTCGAAGGGCCGGCCCGAGGATGTGGTGCTCAGCGGGGATAAGACCATGGGTGACAAGCTCCGTGAGATCAAGCTGGCGCTGGAGCTTGAGAAACGCTTCAGCAAAGACCAGATCCTCGAGGGGTACCTGAACATCGTGTTCTTCAACCGGAACGCGTACGGCATCGAAGCAGCTTCACGCTACTTCTTCAGCACGTCGGCGAAGGACCTCACTTTGCCACAGGCCGCGCTCTTGGCGGGACTCGTGAACGGGCCAAGCGTCTATGACCCCACGACCGCGCCGGAATCAGCGTTCAGCCGACGAAACATGGTGCTGGACAGAATGCTGGAACAAGGAAAGATCGCGCAAGTAGACCATGACGCTGCAGTTGCCTCACCCGTCGAGCTGAAAATTACCCCGTCCCTTCAGGGCTGCGCGGGGGCCTCTATCGCCATCTACTTCTGCGATTACGTGTCCCACCTGATCCTGAACAATGAGGCCTACGGCGCAACTGTGGAGGACCGCGAACGGCTCCTCTACCGGGGCGGGCTCACCATCACCACCACGTTGGACAGCCGGTTGCAGGCAGCGGCCCAAGTACAAGTGGATGCCTCTGCCGGCGCCAATCCGGACAAATGGGGCGCCGCCATGACCACCGTGCAGCCGGGCACAGGCAAGATCCTGTCCATGGCCCAAAACACGGTGTTCGTTCCGCAGGACGGGAAGTTCGATACCCAGCTGAACTTCAGCGTGGATGCGAAGGACGAAAACGGCAATGACCTCAACGGTGCAGGCGGGTTCCAACCCGGTTCCACCATGAAGCCCTTCATCTTCGCGGAGTGGCTCAACGAGGGCAAGTCGCCTACTGCCGTGGTGGATGCTTCCCGGCGTGTCTACCCTGTTGGCTTCCCCTGGCGATCCAGTTGCGGCAAGGTGCTGGGTGGCTACAGCACGGCGCAGAAGGCGCAAAACCTCGGCGCGGATGATGACCTGCAGAACAACGACGAGGGCTACTACCGCCCCATGCCCATCAACTACGGCCTCTACAACTCGATCAACACCGCCACATTCGCTACGGCAGCTCAGTTGGATTTCTGCGGCATCCAGAAAATGGTGGACGCGGTTGGTTTGCATAGCGGCCTGGACAACGCCCAGATCAACATGCACCAGATCGGCAACCTCCTTGGCTCCATCGGCGTCGCTCCCGTGATCCTGGCGAGCGCCTTCGCAACGTTCGCCAACGATGGCACCTACTGCAAGCCCATCGCGATCACCGATATCAGCGACTCACAAGGCAGGAAATACCCAGCGCAAACCCCTGAATGCAAGGAGACTGTGAAACCGGCCGTGGCCCGTGGAGTCACAGCTGTGCTGCAGGATGTGCTCAAGCTCGGATCCGGCGTCTACATCGAACCCAAGGTCCAGAACCAGGTCCCGGTGGCCGCCAAGACCGGTACTTCGAACAACAACGGCGCAACCTGGGTGGCGGGCTACACCACCCGGCTCGCCACAGCCTCCTTCTTTGGGGATACGACGGCGGACAACAGCGTGCGGGACAAAACGTCACCATCAACGGCAAGTTCTACAAGTCATTGGACGGCTACATGATTGCCGGGCCGCAATGGGCCAACTACATGATGCAGGCTACGGCCCTCTACCCGAGCGGCGCCTTCAACCCGCCGCCTCCCCCGCCTTCACCTGGCCCCAGCACGTCGCCTGCAGCACCTCGCTGAGTTGTTCTGTGAAGCCATTCCTTTTGTTGGCCACCCGAGCTGAAGACGCAGCGGCGGATGACGAGTACCAGGCCTACCTCCGGTACTGCGGGCTCCGGGCTGAGGAATTGGTCCGCGTCAGGTTGGAGGCGGCACCACTGCCAGCAGTTGACTTGGCCGATTATTCCGGTGTGATTGTGGGCGGCAGTCCTTACACCTCCAGCGACCCTTTGGAGGAGAAAAGTCAGGCCCAGCTTCGCGTCGAAGCTGAACTCTCAGCACTTCTGGATCGCATCGTGGCCGAGGACTTCCCCTTCCTGGGTGCCTGCTACGGCGTTGGAACCCTGGGTGTTCATCAGGGAGCCATCATTGACCGTCGCTACGGCGAACCGGTCGGGGCAACGGAGATCAAACTGACCGCAGACGGGGAGCGCGATCCCCTGCTCAAAGGCCTGCCTCACACTTTCGAAGCATTCGTTGGACATAAGGAAGCCTGCAGCCAACTGCCGGAAAACGCCGTGTTGCTCGCGAGTTCCGCAGCCTGCCCTGTGCACATGTTCCGCATCAAGAAGAATCTCTACGCCACACAGTTCCACCCGGAACTGGATGTCGATGGTCTCATCACCAGGATTAATATCTACAGGAACGCAGGTTATTTTCCGCCGGACGCTGCCGACGAGCTCATCGAAACTGCCAAGCATGCCTCGGTGACGGAACCCATGCGGGTGCTGAGGAATTTCACGGAACTCTACGCTCGCTAGGGATCTTGCGGGGCCTGCGCGCGCCCCAAGAAAGGGGTTTCTGTCAGAGCCTCCCTCGCGCTGCATTGGCTGGGTAGCGTTGTGATTACTCACCCACATGCCCCCAAACATGATTCATCCATGAGGAGCAATCTTTTGAAGCAGGACCCTTTGGCGGTCGAAACCCAGATGAACGCGACACCAGAAGAAGCGAAGACCAAGCCAAGCCCAGGGAAAACCCGGGCAGCGAGCAAGATCCCTTGGGGTGGCCTTTTGGTACTCGCTGCCGCGGGCTTCACGGCTGTCACCACAGAGCTGCTTCCGTCCGGGCTGCTTCCCCAGATCAGCCGGGATCTTGGCGTGGAGGAATCGGCTGTAGGTTCCCTGACCGCAGCATATGCAGCAATCATCGTTTTCACGGCCCTTCCCTTGTCCCGGCTCCTGGGCGGGCGGGTCCCACGGAAGACACTGTTGATCGGGACGGTGCTCGCCTTTGCACTTAGCAACGTCTTGCTGGCCTTGAGCCCAAATCTCGAAGTGGCCATCGTCGCAAGGCTGTTGGGCGGAATTGCCCATGGCATGCTGTGGTCGAGCATGGCGCCGTACGTGGCGCGCATCGTTCCGGCCCACTCCGTTGGAAAGTCCATGGCCGTGGTCTTCAGTGGTACCAGCATCGCGTTGGCCGTCGGGGCCCCGATTGGCACACTCATGGGCACACTCATGACATGGCGGGTTTCTTTCGTGGTCCTGGCCGGGGTTGGCGTCCTTCTGGCGGTTTTGGCGTTCTGGCTCCTGCCTGCTGCGCATGATCCTGGCACCCACAAGACGCCGTCGATCCGGGCCGCGCTCAAGCTACCGGGCGTGATCGCCGTGGCCACCGCTTGGCCACTCTTGCTGCTGGCCCACTTCACACTCTTTACGTATGTTGCCCCTTTCCTGCTCGCCTCCGGATTGCCCGAAGCCCTTACTGGCATTTCCCTGTCCGTGGTGGGAATCTCGGGCTTGGTCGGGATCTGGATTGCTGGCCTGACTGCCGATTCCCATCCCCGGCGTTCGGTGATTACCGCCGTCGGGCTTCTTTTGCTTGCCTTCGCGCTGCTGCCGGTTCTGGGCAGCACGTGGGTGGGGGTTTTTACGCTGATGGCTGCCTGGGGCGTTTCCTTCGGAGCGATCGGCATCTACAACCAGGCGGCGATCCTTCGCGCCGGCGGGGAGCACAAGGACGCGGCCAACGGCCTCACGGTGGTGACCATCCAACTGGGGATCGCCGTCGGTGCCGGGTACGGTGCTTTGGCTCTGACCACTGTTGGGGCTCAGTTGGTGCCGCTGGCCGCGGCGCTGCCGACGGCAATTGCCTTGGTGATCATCATCTTCAGCAGGCGTGGCGGATACCCGGCAGGGCCACGCGAGAAGCTCCGGTAACATCCCTGAAACATGCCAGTCACGTGATCTTCACGAACGTGGGGTTTCTGTAACTTACCTGCAACTTAGCTCTTCTGAGTCGGAAACATAGCTCACCGAATATTGATCGGGGGGTAGTGAGGGCCGTGCAACACCGGGCCCGTTTCGGACAGGCTTGATCAGAAGGGAACGCAGTGGAGATCTCTGCGCAACACGTCTGGCTGATGTTGTCATCGGCAATGGTGCTTTTCATGACTCCGGGCCTTGGCCTGTTCTATGGCGGCATGACCCGCGCCAAAGCAGCGCTCAACATGATCATGATGAGCTTTATCTCTGCAGGCATTGTGGGCGTCGTATGGGTCCTGTGGGGTTACTCGATGACCACCGGCGATGGTTTCCTGGGCCTGTTCGGCAACCCTTTCGCGCACTTCGGCCTTCAGGACCTCATGGGTTCGCCCGACCTCCTCAAGGTGGTCTTCGCCGCTACCTTCGCCATCATCACCGTGGCACTCATCAGCGGCGCCATCGCCGACCGCGCCAAGTTCAGCGCCTGGGCACTCTTCGTCCCCATCTGGGTAACCGTGGTCTACTGCCCGCTGGCTTACATGATCTGGGGCGGGGGCTTGATGAGCGCAGGTGGAGCCGTCACGCAGATCTTCGGCCAGGTAATCGACTTCGCCGGCGGTGCCGTAGTTGAGGTCAGTTCAGGTACCGCCGCTTTCGTCCTCGCATTGATCGTGGGAAAGCGTCACGGATTCGCCAAGGACCCCAACCACCGCCCCCACAACGTCCCGTTCATCATGATCGGCGCAGCAATCCTCTGGTTCGGGTGGTTTGGCTTCAATGGCGGGGCCGCTACCACTGTTGAGCAGGCAGGCCTGATCTGGGTCAACACCCTGGTGGCTCCGGCTGCGGCGATGCTGAGCTGGTTGGTCACGGAGAAGATCCGCCACGGACACCCGACATCGTTGGGCGCAGCTTCCGGCGTCGTTGCCGGCCTGGTTGCCATCACACCTTCCTGCGCCAACATCACCCCGCTCGCGGCCCTTGGCCTGGGACTCGTTGCTGGTGCCGCCTGTGCCGTGTTTGTGGACCTGAAGTACAAGTTCGGTTTCGACGATTCCCTTGACGTCGTGGGCGTGCACTTCGGCGCCGGCGTGATCGGCACGCTTTCCCTTGGCTTCGTTGCCTTCCCCACGGAAGGCGTGGCCGGTGGCCTTCTTTACGGCGGCGGCATGCAGCAACTCGTAGCGCAGACAGTAGCCGTGCTGCTCACCATCGCCCTCTCCGGCCTGGGCACCCTTCTGATCGGCCGCGCTATTCACAAGACCATCGGCTTCCGAGTGGCCCACGAACACGAAGTCACCGGGGTGGACCTCACCCAGCATGCCGAATCGGCCTACGAGTTTGGCCTCACTGCCCATGGACACTTCCGCCAGCAGCAGGCGCACTTGTCGTCGCTGATCAAGGGCGGACGCAAGGAGTCGGAGCAGGCTAAGGAAGACAGCTTCGCCTAGCGGCCCCACATTCAGAACAGCAGCCGACGGCGGAACCCAGGTCCCGCCGTCGGCTGCTGTTTGTGCCGTCTTGCCCAAGTAGGTCTCAGTTGTGCGCGTTTTGGGCGCGCAAAACGCGCTCTGCTGCGACTTACTTGGGTCAGCCGGAGCCGTTCCAGAGCCGCTGCCACCACGTTCGTTTGATTGGTTCCTCCGGCTCCGGCTCAGGTGGAGCTGCCGCAGCCCGCCGCTCGCGCCAACGTTCCAGCTCGGCGTCAACATCCCGCAGCTTGGTGATCACTGGAGGCCCACCCTGAAGTTGGCGTCTGGCCTCAATGACGCGCTTGTTGAAGTCCTCAAGGATGTCGCGGGCTTGCTTCTCCGTGTACTGCTGATCCAGCTTCGCGTCGAGTTCAGCGTCCTCGATCCGTAGCAGAATGGCTGGCGGGCCGATCCCGCTGAGTCGCTCACGCTGGATCAGACCTTTGACCCACCAGTCCGGGTCATAGTGCTCCCCCAGACCCGGGATCGGCTTGCCAGCATATTTGAGGTTATCGAACTTGCCCTGATTCATGGCGTCCCGGATCAAATATTCAACCCGCGCGGCGTCGTCCACATTCCGGCGTTTCTCCCGCTCTTCCGCCTCGGCCGCCTCGAGCTCTGCGTCTTCCTCGGCATTACCGCCCCACGAGCGGACGGCCCGCAATTCCGCGCCCCGCTCGAGCTTCCGTCTGAAGGCGTTGTTCTCGGCGTTCACGTTTCGCCACCTCCTCGCACGGCAGTCCTCTCCTGCCGGAAATCGTGGTTCCGGCTCCAGTATTCCGTACTTTGCTGGGCCGCGGGGAGGGCTGAGCGCTACTCTCGATCCAAATATCTCCACAGTAAGGGCCGCGCGTGACTACTGTTTCCAATGCATTCGTTCCGGTCTCGGATCCGGGCCAGGCAGCCGAGTGGTATTCGGAACACCCGATGCTTCGGACGTCCACCAGCGCCGCAGCCTGTGGCTTCACGACCCCCTTTGAAAACCGGGCGGCCCCGACACGCCGTAGCTAGACGGCGCGTCGGGGCCAAGGTCAGCTCAAAGCAGGTGATGAAGCAACACAGGCAAAGCAAAGCAGGCTAGTGAACGGCCATACTCGGATCCAATTGCTCGATGCCCTCTGGAGTAACAAGGACCACCCGGGCCGTGCAGATGTCGTAGAACAAGCCCGTGGCCTGCACTTGCCCGGATGCCAAGGCCGGCCCGGTGACTGGGTGCTCTTGGAGTTTCTGGAGCTGGACGGCGACGTTCACCATGCTTAGCTGGTCGAGGCGGCTGTAGCCTTCAGCTTCGGCAGCAAGGGCGACAGGATGGCCGTCCAACAGGTAGCGGTAGCTGGGCCGGGCGTGCTCCAACCAGGCATCGAAGCCCCCACCCAAGGCTGCGGGCGCACCCTCAGCGTCGGCTATAACGGCCTTCATGGCGCCACAGTTGGAGTGACCGCAGATCACGATCGAGTCCACGGACAAGCCCTTCACCGCGAATGCCAGTGCTGAGTCGATCGAGGCATCCCGGCCGTCAGGGCACACTACGTTGCCAATATTCCGCAGTGTCAGAAGGTCGCCGGGGCCGCTGCTGGTGATGAGGTTCGGATTGACCCGGGAGTCGACGCAGGCAACAAACAGGGTGTCAGGGTTCTGCCCCTCGGTCAGATCTTGAACCAGCGGGCGAACCTTGTCCGCGTAGCGTCGATGGTATTTGTCGATGCCAAGGAGGATCGACCGCAGCGGAAGCTGCCCACCGTCGTCGTGAGCTTCCTGCTGGGCACCGTCCATAGGCGACGGCTGCCACGAAGTCCTGGGTGGCAGCGGGAATTCACGTGGATCCTGACGCTGGGGGGTGTTGTCCGCGGCGTCGGTGAAAGCGGTGGTTCCGTGTTCCTCCAGCACCACCGAGGCGCCGCTGGCGCGATGTTGCGTCTGCCAGGCGACCAGCGCCTCGCGGAAAGCGTGATCGAGGTAATCGGCGTTGAGTTCAACCACTGCGTCCTGGCCTTCGGGCACTGAGTGGAGGATGCGGTTCAGCCGGGGCAGGGCGAAGAAGCTGCAGGAGCCGGCGATCGTGACGCGCCACGGGAGCTGCTCCCCCGCTGGAGCATGGGCGTGGATCTGGGCACGGAGTACCCGCCACAAGACGCAGAGGGCCGCGAGTGCAAGGCCGATAATGACGCCTTCGAGCAGGTTGAGAACAACAACGCACGCCAGCGTGACTACGTAGATAAGGAGGTCGCCGGTGCGGAGGCTGGTTTTGATGTCGGCGACCTTGATGAGCTTGGCGCCTATGACGAGCAACAGGCCCGCGAGCACGGACAAGGGAATCAGCTGGATGAGACCCGCAAACAGCGCCGAAAACACCAGGACCCACACGCCGTGGAGGATGGCGGACGCCCGGCTCGCGGCGCCGGCCTCAACGTTGGTGGCGCTGCGGACGATCACGCCCGTCACCGGGAGGCCGCCGAGCATTCCCGAGACCATGTTGGCCGAGCCTTGTCCGACCAGTTCGCGGTTGAGGTTGGTGCGTGTGCCCGCATGCATCTTGTCCACCGCCACCGCGGACAGCAGCGATTCGATGCTTGCGATCAGCGCCACCGTAATGACTGCCATGGCGGCGGCACGCCAGTTACCGGCGGGCAGGCTCGGCAGGGCAACGGCGTCGAACAGCGAACCGCTGAAGCTGATGCGCTCGACGCTGGGCGCAACTGCTGCAGACAAAGCGGTGACAGCAACCACCGCCGCAAGCGGGCCGGGAATCTTCCGCACTGCGGTGGGCAGGTATTTCCAGGCAAGGAGGATGACCACGACTGCAAGGCCGAGAAGGGCGGAGTGCAGCTCGACATTGGTGATGGCCGCTGGAAGTGCGGTCAGGTTTTCGACGGCGGACCCAGCCGCTTGGCCGCCTAGAAGCACATGCAACTGCTGCAGAATGATCGTGATGCCGATGCCAGCCAGCATCGCCTTGACCACGACGGGCGAAACTGCCAGCGCGGCCCGGCCTACGCGGCTAATGCCCAGCAGTAACTGCACGACGCCGGCGGCCGCGGTAATTGCGCACGTCACCTGCCAGCCGAACTCGTCAACCAGGCCGGCCACGACGACGGTCAGTCCCGCGGCGGGGCCGCTCACCTGCAAAGGGGAGCCGCCCAGGCTGCCAGCGACGATTCCTCCGATGGCTGCTGCGATAAGTCCGGCCATGACGGGTGCTCCGGAGGCGGCGGCGATGCCGAGCGAGAGTGGAAGTGCAACGAGGAAGACGACGAGGGATGCAGGAAGGTCGGCTCCGAGGTTGCTGAGGAAGCTGGGTTTGGTTGCTTTGCCCCGGCTTCCGGGCGGGCTGTGGGAGTCGGTGGAGATAGAAGCGGAGTCGTTTGGTTGCGGCACTGGAATTTCCTAAGGTTTGGGAACACTGACTTCTCCAGCGTAGGAATGTTGTCACGTGCAATGACAAGATGATGTGATCCTTGTGACAATAGTTGTGAACAGGCAGCGTCATGTGGCGACCAATGGGAACTTCTGCAGGGAGTGGGATCGTTGAGGACTCCATGTGCGTGGACATAGTCTGAAGCAATGGATGAAGAAACCCGCACAGTGGACGAACACAGCACACGGGGCTCGTACGTCGCCGGCGACGAGTTCAATCGGGATACCAACTACATCGAGGACCGGATCACCCGCGACGGCACTCCCGGACCCAATGGCGAACCCGGCTGGCCGGTAGAGCCAGGTAGATACAGACTGATAGCAGCCCGGGCCTGTCCGTGGGCCAACCGTTCGGTCATCGTCCGCAGGCTTCTGGGTCTGGAGCACGTCATCAGCCTCGGACAGCCGGGCCCTACTCACGACGCCAGGTCCTGGACCTTTGACTTGGATCCTGACGGAAAAGATCCAGTACTGGGAATCGAGCGGCTACAGGAGGCGTACTTCCGCCGCTTTCCGGACTATCCCCGCGGCATCACGGTTCCGGCAATCGTGGACACCTCCAGCGGGGTCGTCGTAACCAACAATTACCCCCAAATCACGCTCGACTTCTCCACAGAATGGGTGGACTTCCACCGTCCGGGCGCACCGCAGCTATACCCGGAGCACTTGCGCGAGGAAATCGCCACGGTCAACAAGCGCGTCTTCACCGAGGTCAACAATGGCGTCTATAGGTGCGGCTTCGCAGGGTCACAGGAGGCCTACGAAGCCGCCTATGCCCGGCTATGGAGCGCCTTGGACTGGCTCGAGGAGCGGCTGGCAAACCAGAGATACCTCGTGGGTGACTCCATCACAGAGGCGGACGTCAGGTTGTTCACCACCCTGGCTCGCTTTGATGCGGTCTACCACGGGCACTTCAAATGCAATCGAAACAAGCTCAGCGAAATGCCGGTGCTGTGGGCCTACGCCAGGGATCTGTTCCAAACGCCGGGTTTCGGCGACACGATCGACTTCGTACAGATCAAGCAGCACTACTACATGGTGCACGAGGACATTAATCCCACACGCATCGTCCCTGTTGGCCCTGATCTCTCCGGTTGGCTGACCTCGCACGGAAGGGAATCGCTTGGCGGGAGCCCTTTCGGGGACGGAACTCCACCAGGGCCGGTCAAGGCCGGCGAGGAAGTGGCTGCTGGCCACGCGGCCGCCTAACCGGCGGCCGCCTTCTGCCCATCTGATCGGCGGCCAACCCCGGCTGAACCCGTCACCGACGAAGGCCCGCCAGCGCCGCCTCCACCGCAGCGATCGCAGCAGCCGTGATCGAATCCCGATCGCCGGAACCGTCCACCATCAACAGGATTCCGCGTTGCGTGTACGCAGTCACCACAGGCTGCGTCTCATCCCGGTAAAGCTCCAGCCGGCGCTGAATCACAGGTTCAGTGTCGTCGCTGCGGCCCTGTTCCTGGGCCCTTTGAAGCATGCGGGCAACGAGCTCGGCATCCTCCACTGTCAGCACAACAACCACTTCAAGCGTCTGTTGTTTTGCGGCCAGAATCTCATCAAGGGCGCCGATTTGGATGACAGTCCGCGGGTAGCCGTCCAGTAGAAACCCGTTACCTGTATCGGCGTCCTCCAGTCGCTGACGGAGCATAGCCGTGGTCACATGGTCCGGGACGAACTCACCCCGGTCCATGTACTCGCCGGCTTCGGCGCCGAGTTCCGTCTTGTCCCGAACATGTGCACGGAAAAGGTCTCCCGTAGAGATCGCGGGGATCGAGAAATGCCGTGCGATCACTTCCGCCTGCGTGCCTTTGCCGGAACCTGGAGGGCCCATGATGATCAATCGCGCCATGACACAAGTCCGTTTCAAGAGGCGGCCGGGACTTAAACGATACGCCGACGACGGCGCGACACTCCCGCCGTCGCCGGTTTTTCTTGATGGTCTATACCGGTGTCAGGCGTTGATGGGCTCCCGCGCGATCACGCTCCGGGAATTTGTGGGCGACACGCAAACACCTCGCCGCCGCATGGATCTCGGTGTCGTGTTGCCTTTTGGGTGGCGCCAGGGCAATGACGTGGCGAGACCAAAGCCCGGTCACCCCTTGCGGCTCACGACACCCGAAGGTAAGTTCTTTGAAACGTACCAAAGAAAGCGCTTTCCGAAACCTTAGGTGGAATCGAACATGACTCAGCACGCCCAGATCACGTGGCTCGACGACGAACCGCCCGCCACACTTAGCGGCGGCACAACGTGGGGGATGCCCTTTCCACGGGGTACCGTACAAGTCCCGGAAGAGCTGTCCGTTTTCGAGGCCACCGGCAAGGCCATCAACGCCCAAACCTGGCCGCTCGCCACTTGGCCGGACGGCTCGCTCAAGTGGGCGGGCGTTGCGATCGGCGCCACCGATCATCCGTCGGCGGCCTACCGCGTCAGCATCAACAGCGGTGCCGCGCACCCACCGGAAGAGCACGACGGCGGTCCGGCAGCCGCCGTCGAGCGCTCACCTGAGGTGACAGTCACCGAAACGGAAGTGTCCATAACGATCTCCACCGGGACCTTGGAAATGACGCTCCCCCGATCAGGCTCGACGCTGTTCGCCACGCTGACACGCGACGGTTCGGTGGTGGCGAAGGACGGCAGACTCGTGAGCCTGCTCCAGACCGGGCTGAGCGAGGGAGCCGGCAGCACAACCCGGGAAGGTTTCACTGGCCAGGTCACATCCGTAACAGTCGAGCAGCACGGCCCTGTTCGGGCAGTCGTGCGTCTGGATGGCCGCCATCGGGCTGACCTGGGCGAAAGAGAATGGCTTCCGTTCACCGTCCGCTTCTACTTCTATGCCGGCGCGCGGAGCATCCGGATGATGCATTCGTTCATTTGGGACGGCGAGGCTGACAAGGACTTCCTCGCCGGGCTGGGCGTCCAGTTCAGCGTCCCGCTCGAAAGCGATCTACACGATCGTCACGTCCGGATTGCCGGCGCGGACGGCGGATTCCTGGTGGAAGCGGTCCGCGGGTTGACGGGCCTGCGACGGGATCCGGGCGAGGCCGTGGGCCAAGCCCAGATTGCCGGCCAGCCCACCCCACCGCTCAACGAATGGAGCTCGCTGGTTTCCGAACGGCTCCGTCTCATCCCGTCGTGGAACGACTACACACTGACGCAGCTGAGCGCCGACGGTTTTGAGTTACGGAAACGTACCGCTCCCGGCCACGGCTGGGTAGGCATTTCCGGCGGAACCCGGTCCGCGGGCTTCTGCTCCCTGAGTGACCTGCGGGGCGGATTCGGGATTGGCGTGCGCGATTTCTGGCAGTCGCACCCGGGCCAGTTGGACATCCGCGGCGCCGCAGCGTCCGAGGCCACGATGACGGCTTGGCTCTACTCCCCTGAAGCCCAGCCCATGGACCTCCGCTTCTACCACGATGGCCTCGGCCAGGACACTTTTGAGGAACAACTAGAGGGCTTGGAGATTACCTACGAGGATTACGAACCCGGCTTCGGCAACCCCACCGGCATCGCCCGCACCCATGAACTGACGCTGTTCGCCTACGAAGCAACACCCTCTACCGAAAGCCTCGCCGCCGACGCCCTGTCGGCGTCCACTCCCCCGCTTCTGCAGCCGTCCCCCGACTACCTGCACGCCGCCGGCGTCTTCGGCGACTGGTCACCCGTGAACCGCAGCACTCCGGCCCGGGCAGAGCTGGAAGACAAGCTGGATTTCCTGTTCGACTTCTACCAGGGCCAAACGGAACAGCGCCGCTGGTACGGGTTCTGGAACTACGGAGACGTCATGCACACCTACGACACCGACCGCCACGTCTGGCGGTACGACGTCGGCGGTTACGCCTGGGACAACTCGGAGCTCTCGCCCGATCTCTGGCTCTGGTACATGTACCTCCGCTCGGGCCGCGCAGACGTTTTCCGCTTCGCTGAGGCCATGACCCGGCACACCGGTGAAGTGGACGTGTACCACCTTGGCCCCTGGCGCGGCCTGGGCTCGCGGCACAACGTGCAGCACTGGGGTTGCAGCGCCAAGCAGCTCCGAATCAGCACCCCGGCCTACCGACGCTTCTACTATTACCTGACCGCGGATGAGCGCACCGGCGATCTGCTCACGGAACTCGTGGACAGCGACCAAAACTTCCTGGGCCTGGACCCCGTCCGCAAAGTCCGTCCCGACGCCGATACCTACCGCCCCGACCGCGGCGCCTTGGGCGTCGGGCTCGGCACAGACTGGGGCTCGCTCGCGGCCACCTGGCTCACGGACTGGGAACGCACCGGAAACCCCCGCTCACGCGACCGCCTCTTGGGAACCATGGCCGATATCGGCGCCCTGAAGTACGGCTTCCTCACCGGCGAGGCACTCTACGACCTCGACAAGGGAAGGTTCGACGCCGGACGCGAAGTCATCAGCGTCTCGCACCTGAGTGCCGTGTTCGGTTTGGTGGAAATCTGCAGCGAACTGATCAGCCTGGTGCCGGATGCGTCCTTTGAGAAAGCATGGATGCAGTATTGCCGATTGTTCCTGGCTTCACCGGAGGAGCAAGCCGCCGAGGTCGGGCAGCCCCTTGCAGGCATCTACCTGACCCAAGCGCACAGCCGGCTCACGGCCTACGCCGCGGCTCGACTCGGGTCCCCGGATTTGGCAGAGCTGGCGTGGGAGAGCTTTGCCCAGGGCGGGGAGAACCTGAACCATGCCGAGGCCTTCACCTTGAAAAAGATCCTCCCGCCGCATGTGCTTCAACCAGTGGACGAAGCCCCCACTGTTTCCACCAATGACACCGCCCAGTTCGGCCTGGCCGTCATCCAAAACCTGGCCCTCATCGGAAGTGCGTTGCCCGGGGAGGAGGGCCCGGCGTCGTAAGTCCAGTGGTTTATGACCCGCGTTACCGCCGCAAGCGGGCGATGATCACCCCGCAAAGCCGGTCAGGAAGCCCCGCTTTTAGGAGCTCGACCGCGGATGCATGATCCGCATCTGGTCCCATGTGCGCTCCGAGGCAGCGATGTTCTGGTTCGAGCGTTCGCGGTCCAGGGAGGCAAGTTCGACGGCGATCGCCTGGACGGCGGCCACCGCACCTGTCAGGGACGGGAAGAAGCCGGCACCTTCGGTGGGCACGACGATCCGGTGCTGGGCGTGCACGGCCACAGGTGAGCCCGCGCTGTCGGTGATGGAAACGATCGGCGCCCCTATGTTGTGGGCAATATCGACGGCGCGAATGGTGCTGTCATAAACCCTCCAAAGGCTAATGGCGATGACGAGGTCCTCGGCGCCCAACCGCGCGATGGCATTTGTCAGGGCAGCGACGTCGGCATCGAGGAGTCGGACGTTGTAGCCGGCGATGATTGCGTTGTGCTCCAAGGCCTTGCCCGGGATGGCGTAGCTTCCTGCCGCCACAATGAAGGTTTGCCGCGCGCTGGCGATGGCCTTCGCAATCTGGTGGATTGCATCTGCGTCCAACGTCCGTTCAAAATGGACCAAATTCGCGCGATCAGTGGAGACCGCAGCCTGTGCAGGACTACTGATGTGCCCGTTGTGCTCAGCGGCAACTTCCACTGCGCTCAGCGATGCCAGGAAGCGTGACCTGAGCTCGAACTGGAAGTCTGCCCAGCCCTTGAACCCCAGTGTTTGAGCGGTTCTTGTCACCGTGGAGGCGTTCGAAGCGGCTGCTGCAGCAATGTCACTCACAGACCCGTAGGAGGCAAGGCGCGGCTGCGAGCGCAGGATTCCAACCACCTGCATCTGTCGTGCTGCAAGCTTCCGGCCCTGGACACGGCTATCGAGCCACTCGGTCAACGTTGACGAGTCGAAATCTTCTTCCACCTATTGACCTACCTCACACTTTCGCCGTACCTTCGATACATCGCTTCTGCACAGACTTGTGCATATTCCTAAAAATGTACAACTTGGCCCACTTTGGCAGGAATCACCATGTCTCTCACAGCACGCTTGGATCGTCTGGCTCTCAGTCGACCACACTACAAGCTTCTCCTCATCGGAGGCCTCGGCTACTCATTCGACGGCATGGACGGCGCCGTGGTCGCGTTCCTGCTCCCTCGAATCCAGGAATTGTGGGGCCTCAGCAATGCCAGCCTCGGCCTGGTAGGTTCGGCCGCCCCGTTGGGCTTCTTCTTCGGCGCGATCCTCTCCGGATGGATGGGCGATCGATTTGGCCGCAAGAAGGTCATGCTCTGGGCACTCGCCTTCTACTGCCTTATGTCAGTGGTTGCAGCCATGGCTCCCAGCTTCGAAGTCTTCCTGATTGCACGGATCTTTGCAGGATTGGGGGCAGGCGCAGAGAGCGTCATCATCGCTCCGTTCCTGTCAGAGTTCATTCCCCCGAAGCGTCGCGGTTGGTTCATTGGAACCCTTGCCGGCTTCTTCTCCTTCGGCTTCGTGGGCGCTGCGTTGATTGGCCGGTTCATCGTGCCAATGGGTGAGGACGGCTGGCGCTGGGCCCAGGTTGTCACGGCCATACCTATCCTTCTTCTGCTCTGGTGGCGCCGCAGCCTGCCTGAATCGCCGCGCTTCCTTATCAGCCGTGGCCGCGTAGCCGAAGCAACAGAGGTGGTGGAGCGCTTTGAACAGAGCGTCGTCAAGGCCACCGGCAAAGACCTCGCTTCCTTGCCTCCGGCCCAGGAGGAGATCGCCAAGCACGAGCAGAAGATCAGCATCTGGAACGCCCTGAAGTTCATGTGGTCAAAGGCCATGCGTCGGCGGACGGCCGTCATCTGGCTGATCTGGTTCGTGATCACCTTCTCCTATTACGGCTTCTTCTCGTGGATTCCCACGCTGCTGGTGGGCCGCGGCATCACTGTAACCAAGAGCTTTGAATACTCGATCATCATTTACCTGGCACAGATACCGGGCTACTTCTCGGCAGCATGGCTGTGCGACCGGATCGACCGCAAGAACACGATCGCCCTGTATTTGGCAGGATCAGCCCTCAGCGCGTTCTGGCTGAGCCAGTCCAATGATTCCGGCATGATCCTCGTGGCCGCCGCAACGTTGTCCTTCTTCCTGAACGGTACGTATGCCGGTGTCTACGCCTACACTCCGGAGCTCTTCCCCACCTGGATGCGTGCCACTGGTGTTGGCCTGGCCAGCGCCGTTGGTCGCATCGGCAGCATCCTCGCACCGTCCATCATCGGTATCTTCTCAGTGGCCCTCGGTTTCGGCGGGGTGTTCACCATGACCACGGTGGTGTTGACCATCGGAGTGCTGGGCGTGGTGATCTTTGGAGCCTCGACCGCGGGCAAGTCTTTGGAGGACATCAACGCGCGTGCTGAACATGATCCGGCTCCGGCAGGAAAGGGACAGCAATGAGTTTCCTGGCAACGGACGCAGTGTTTCGGCAAACATTCGACGCCATGCGCCAGGATCCGGGCGTCATTCTCTTCACCGCCCTCCAATGGGTCCCGCAGCGATCCGGCCTCCGGCGCCTTTTCACAAGCCATCCCGACGAGTATCCAGTGGGCGCCGAGAAAACTGTGGAGATCTCGCCAGGGTGGCTGGGAACGGTCATCGACGCCAAGAAGCCCTTCCTCGCCCCGGATCTTAAGGGCCTCCGAGAAGTTTTCACGGACTCCGGACTCATCCAACAACTCGGCTGTGGTGCGGTCATCAACGTTCCCGTCCTCGGCTCCGACGGCAACGTGGTGGGCGTCCTCGCCATGTTGGACGCAGAAGGCCGGTATACCCCGCAAAGTGTGGAAACCGCCGTCGAGGTCGTCAACCGTAAGCGTGCTGACCTCGTTGAGGCCTTTGCAGCCCACCCCACCGATGTCCCCGCAGCCACCGAAGTCCCCGGGAAGGACACCGTCTAAATGAGCACCACCCCAGAAACCGAAGCCACCGACCAGCAGGTGCCCGCCCTTGTCATTCGTAACGCAAGTGTCCTTGATGTCGAGGCAGGCACCTACTCAACAGCCGACGTCGTGAGTGTTGAGGGGAAGATCAGCAGCGTCGGCCCCGACGCCGAGACGCCCTCCGGAGCCCGCGTGATTGATGGAACTGGAAAGTTTGTCATCCCGGGGCTCATTGACGCGCACGTCCACGTGGTCGCGTCCAGCGCTGACTTCCGCTCACTGACCTGGACACCGGCATCGTATGTGTACGCACAGACGGCCCGGATCATGGGACAGATGCTGCGCCGCGGTTTCACCACCGTCCGAGACCTTTCCGGTGCCGATTTTGGCTTGGCGATGGCTCAGCAGGAAGGGCTGCTCGAGGGTCCGAAGATCCACTTCTGCGGCCACGCCCTGAGTCAGACCGGCGGACACGGCGACATGCGGCTTCCCGGTGAAGACCACGATCCCAATGGGCGCGGATGCTGCGGAATCGGTCGCGTAGCAGACGGCGTTGACGCAGTCCGGGCAGCCGCTCGCGACGAGATCCGCAAGGGCGCCCACCACATCAAGATCATGGCGTCCGGTGGAGTCTCCTCCCCCACGGACCGCATTGATTCCACCCAATACTCCATGGAAGAAATGCGTGCCGCGGTGGAAGAAGCCGTAGCGGCCAACCGCTACGTCGCCGCCCACGCCTACACGGCCCGCGCCATCAACCGCGCGCTCGAAGCCGGCGTCCGCTCGATCGAACACGGAAACCTCCTCGACGACGAGAGCCTCAAGCTCTTCATCGAGAAGGACGCCTTCCTGGTTCCCACGCTCGTCACCTACTGGGCGCTTAAGGAAGAGGGAAAGGAATTCGGGCTCACCGAGGAGATGTGGGCCAAGGTGGATTCAGTATTAACCAGCGGACTGGAAGCCATCTCCCGAGCACATGAAGCCGGCGTGAAAATGGCATTCGGCTCGGACCTCCTGGGCGGCATGCACCGCCATCAGAACGAGCAGTTCAGGTTGCTCGGCAAGGTCCAACCAGCCATCGATGCCATCCGCTCAGCAACCACGACGGCGGCCCTTCTGCTTAACCGCCAAGGTGAACTAGGCGTGATCGCGCCTGGCGCGGACGCGGACATGTTGGTGTTGGGCGCCGACCCCGTGGCGGACATCGCGGTACTGGCAGACATCTCGGAACATTTGGAGTTCCTGATCCAGAACGGTCGGGTGATCTCCTAGCACTCCGGCAGGTATCGGGAACCTCTGGTTACTACGCTTAAAGCTCGATATTGTAAGTATGCTGACAATATAGGTAGCGAGTCAGAGGAGGACATCGTGACCACGAAAGTCAACAAAACCATCATGGTCAACGTTCCGGTGAGTACGGCATACAGACAGTGGACGCAGTTCGAGGAATTCCCCCGCTTCATGGGCGGAGTGGAACGCGTGACGCGGCTGAGCGACGACCGCCTGGAATGGGTAGCCGAAATCGCTGGCGTCCATCGCCGCTGGGAAGCAAAGATCGTTCAGCAGGACGTGGACCGCGCTGTGGCATGGGCCGCCGTCGAAGGTGCCAAGAATGCCGGCTGGGTGGACTTCAAGGAAGCCGGACCGAGCCAAACATCCTTGCATCTCTCACTCGAATACGAGCCCCACGGCGTCCTTGAATTCCTCGGCGACAAACTGCATGTGGTTGAAAGGCAGGCGGAGTCGGACTTGAAAAAGTTCAAGGAGTACATCGAGAAGAAAGCACCCGAACGGGATGCTGATATGGGCACCACGGGGACTACGACGACAACGGGGGCCACAGGCACAGCGGCCAGCACCAGCGCGGCAACTGGGGCCGCAACAGGAACCGCAACCGGCGTCGGCACTGATACGCCCGGCGACGTCCCGATCGTAGATCCCATCACGCACGCCTTCGATCAGACCAATGGCCTGGCAGATCTGGACGGCGATTCCGACGAGACAGCGGACAGCGACACGCGCAGTGCCGAGGAACGGAAGGACGACAAAGGCTTCGGCCCGGGCTACATCCCTCCGATGGGCGGGCTGCCCGGTCAGCGTTAGCAGCCACCCGAAAGAAACAAACAACCAGTGCCGCCCGGATCACCACGATCCGGGCGGCACCCCTGAGTGGTCCACCCATGAAAGGAACATCATGACTACCTGGCTCATCACTGGCTGCTCCACCGGACTCGGTCGCGCGCTGGCCCAAGCCGTACTCGCACGGGGCGATAACGCCGTCGTCACCGCCCGCGACGTCTCCAAGCTGCAGGAGTTGACCGCTGAATTTCCGACGACGGCCCTGGCCGTAGCGCTCGATGTCACCGAGCAGTCGGAGGTGGAGGCCGCCGTGAAGCAGGCCGAACACCGCTTTGGCGCGGTAGACGTCCTGGTCAACAATGCAGGTTACGGTTACCGCGCAGCCATTGAAGAAGGCGACGACGGCGACGTCCGGGCGCTGTTCGACACCAACGTTTTTGGCCCGGTCGCCATGATCAAAGCTGTCCTGCCAGGCATGCGCTCCCGCCGATCGGGTGCGATCGTGAATATTTCCTCCATCGGCGCCCGGATCTGCCCGCCCGGTTCCGGCTACTACTCAGCGTCGAAGGCTGCACTGGAGGGCCTGTCCGGCTCGTTGCAGAAGGAACTGAAGCCTCTGGGGATCTCGGTGACAGTGGTGGAGCCCGGTGCGTTCCGGACCGACTTTGCGGGGCGTTCGCTCACCCAGTCGGCGCAGGCAATTGAGGACTACGCCGAGACAGCCGGTAAGCGTCGCAAGGAAAATGACACCATTCACGGCACCCAGCCCGGCGACCCGGACAAAGCAGCGGAGGTGATCATCGCCGCCGTCGAAGCAGCTGAGACGCCCGCCTTCCTGCTGCTGGGCGCCGATGCCGTTTACGCATACGGTGCGGTAGAGGAAGCCCAGCGCGCCGAGGTGGATCGTTGGCGCGAGCAGAGCATCAGCACGGGTTACACGGAGTAACGTCCAACGTGTAATCGGTCACACTTGGCCGGATCAGCTTGTCAATCGCGGTAGGCAGCATGAACCATGAATGAGGGAATTCGTTCCCATACAAGCTGAATCAGCAATCCTCACCGACGAGGATGCGGCCCCTGCGAAGAAGCTTGGGGCTGTTAACGGCCTGAGTGAAAGTACTGACAATGACGACACATACTGACTCCATCACGCTGAAAATCTGGGACAAGTCGGCAATCGACCACACCATCGACGCCGCCATCCGGGATCTTTCCCCCCGCGCCGCTGCAGAAAACTGCGGCATCGCAGTGACGCTCAGCGGACCGAAAACCTTCACCGTTAGCCTGAGCCGCTAAGCAGCTCAAACTCACCACAAGAGGACGACGCCGGGACCTCCCGGCGTCGTCCTCTTGCGTTTTCTGAACACCCTGCCCGGTGATCAAGCTCCAGTCTCCGGACGACGCCGGAAATGTCCGTCGACACGGCGACCAGCGGTAAGCCTCCGAAGGGAACCACGGAAATGGCAACTGCGGGATTCTGGTCCATGCCGGACTGGTGTGGCCCAGTTTCCGGCAGATGTAGGCCGTCGAACCGGCCAAGGCAGCAGTCCATTCCGCGCTCGATAAAGCTGGTTTTCGGTCCAGGAGCGGCCGGCCAACCACGAGCGACGCAGTGACGTACTCCGACAACTGTTTGAGCGAGAATTCGTAGTCCTCTTTTCGAAGCAGCTCCGCAAAACTGCCGGCATAGTCACGCGTTGAGGGGTTCAGGTTCTTGTCAGCCTGAACATGCAGGCACGACGGCTGTTCACTTGACTGGGCTACCACAACCCTCCCTTTGCTACTGCAGTAGTGCACGCTCGACGCCAGGGGTGACGCGCCATCACGAAACTCCTGATCAAACCTTGAGACTTCCTTGATGCTTTGCGGGCAGGTTTCTTGCGTTTGCGTTGGAACTCTAAGTGAAACACCACTTCAAGGTTCGAACGGAGGATCCCAGCATGCATCGGGGCGTCAATTCAGCGACAACTCCTGCACCGCGAGGATCCCACCGTGCCCCTGGTGGTGTGGTCACGGTCCTGGTCCCGGCACACAACGAATCCGCGGGGATTACCGAAACCCTTATCTCGCTGAACAACCAGACCCGCCGCCCTGATCGCGTGATCGTGGTGGCCGATAACTGCACTGACGATACTGAAGAACTCGCTTTGGCCCTAGGCGTCGAAGTCCTCCGCACTATTGGCAACATGGATAAGAAGGCCGGTGCATTGAACTTCGCCTTGGGGCAGTTTCTTCCCGGAGCCGACCCCGAAGACCTGGTTCTGGTGCAGGACGCCGATTCGCAGCTCGCCCCGGACTTCATCGAGAATGCCACCAACAACCTCCTCAAGGACGAACTGTTGGGCGCCGTGGGCGGAGTGTTCAGCGGTGGCCCCGGAGGCGGATTCGTAGGACACCTGCAGCGAAATGAATACGCCCGCTACGCCAGGGATGTAAAGCGCCTCCACGGCAGATGCCTTGTAGTCACCGGGACTGCGGCGCTATTCCGCATTAAGACCCTTGGGGACGTCGTCGCAGCACGGTTGAACGGTACGCTTCCTCCCGGAAACGGCGAGGGCGGCGTCTACGATACCTCGGTGCTGACCGAAGACAACGAACTGTCCTTCGCACTCCTCACCCTCGGATACCGCATAGCTTCACCATCAAACTGCACGCTGGTCACCGAAGTCATGCCGACGTGGCGGGAACTATGGTCGCAGCGGCTCCGCTGGAAGCGCGGAGCCGTGGAGAACTGCGTGCAGTACGGGTGGACCAAAGTGACCAGGGCCTACTGGGGACGGCAGTTCCTCTCCATGCTCGGCGTCCTGGTGACCCTGGCATATCTCGGATCCATCGTCTTTGCCCTGACCACTGGAATGGGACTGAATCTCCACCCATTCTGGCTCGCCGTCACCTGCATCTTCGTCCTGGAACGCATAATAACTCTGCGTTTCCGGGGCTGGAGGTACATGTTGCTTGCCGCAACCATGTACGAAACCGTCATCGACGTTTTCCTCCAGGCAGTCCATGCCAAGGCCTACCTGGACGCCGCACTCAACAGAAAGAAAGTTTGGTAAACGACTCATGTACAACAACCCAGCAGGATCCGCAGGCGCAGCAATTGCAGGAGGAGCCGGCTCCGGCACTCTTGCCATGACCGGCGCCGGGGACCTCTTCTGGTTCGCACTGGCCGCTTTCGCCATGCTGGCCCTTGGCCTGGCCATCAAGAGGATCGTCCCGGTCCGCGCGCAGAGAAACTAGCGCGTAAAGAGAAACCAGCAAGCCCAGCAAACCCGCAGTTGTGTCGGATCACGCCCCCAGCGCGACACAACCGCGGGTTTGTTGTTTAACCCCGGCCGTTCCTTAACTTACGAGTGCCGTGTTGGCGGAATACTTGGATACCGTGGTGTACCCGGCCTTCGTTCCTGTAACCCTCACTCGCATGGTGGCTCCTTGGTCGGCCCCCACAAGAACGTAGGTCTTGGCTGTTGCCCCTGTGATCGCCACACCGGAACGGTACCACTGGTACGTCAGTGTGGTTCCCGAGGTCCACGTTCCCGGGTTGGCCGTCAGCGTGGAGCCAACGGTGAGCGTCCCCGTGACCGTGGGAGTGGGTGCGAGCAGCGTACCGGCCACCACGGCAGCCGTGGGCGCCGATTCCTTGGTGGTAGTTGCGTAGCCCGCCTTCGTGCCTGTGACCCGGACGGTCAACGTGGCACCTTGATCCGCGGCTGCAAGGACACGGGTGGGCGCTGTTGCCCCAGCGATGGCCGTGCCGTTCTTGTACCACTGATAGGTCAACGCAGTTCCGGTGGTCCACGCGCCTGGATTGGCAGTCAGCGTTGACCCAACTGCCGCCGTTCCCGAGATAGTGGGTGTTGGGGCCGTCAACGGGATCCCTGGAACAAACGAGAAATCACGAATGGTCACGGATTCAGGCGCCACATGGGCAGCATCCCCGCCACCACCTCCGGTAACCCACAGGTTGAAGTGGATCTGTTCGTTGGCTGGAAGCGGAACGGTAGAGCCTTGCAGGACCGTTCGCTTCAGCAGCGTTCCCCCGTAGCCTTCGCCGGCAAACGTCTCAAAGGTGAGCTTGCCCGGTTCCCAGACCATCCTGTGGGTGAGGATCGGGGCATTGGTGACATCGAACGTGACTGTGTTGTTGCCCTGCCCAGGTGGCAGTGTGGCATCAAACCAATAGCCATGACCTTGGGTGACAGGCCAGTTCTGGCCATAGGCAGCTCCCCCTCCCCAAGCGGACGCCTCGCAGAGGTCGATCTCGGTGTAGCCAGGTTCGGCCGCGGGATCATAGGTGAAGAGGCAACCCCAGACCACCTCCTTCTGGAGCGCGCTCACGTCCTTTTCCACAGTGGTGCTATACGTTCCGTAGCCGAACCCCTCCCGTGTGGACTGGAACTCTGCACCCTTGGGAGCCGAGCCGGTTGGGTTGGTGATGGACAGTTTGACGTACCCGTTGGCGTCCGGGTTGCTCACGTTGTTGGCGTCCCAACTCGCGTTGTACATCGGGGCCCCACCCCAGAAACGCTTCTGCCAGTTCAAACCCTTCCAAGCGAAGCTGCCCACAGGGCCAGGATCCTCAGCCATGGGGGTTGTATCGGCCGCGTGTGATGGGCCTGTTCCAGCGAGCATTGATAAGCCCACCGCCAGCACGACGGCCAAACCTGCTGCTTTTATTCGCCCATGCGAAATGAGCCGTACTGACCATGCCATAGCCGTGTCCTCCATTGATGCGCCCAGACTCGTCGTCGGCAAAAACCGGCGACCGCAAAGACGTTCCACCCCCACGAGGAACGTGCAGTTCCTCGATTATCAAGTAGACGTGGGTCCTTAGGAAGGGAATTGAAGAACCAAAATGGGCGATATGCCATCAATTGGATAACGGCAGCGTGGCCGGGAGTAACCTTGGCTTTGTCCGTTCATTTCGTGTTCAAATCATGACGTCTGGAGGTCACATCACGATTCGCAGCGCTGGAATCCTGCTTTACCGGCAAGGTTCCTCTGGAGAGTTGGAACTTTGGATTGCCCACATGGGTGGACCTTTTTGGGCGCATAAGGACGAACACGCGTGGTCAATTCCCAAGGGTGAATTCCTTGAGGACGAAGATCCGCTGATTGCTGCCCGCCGCGAATTCACCGAGGAAATTGGGACTCCACCGCCACCAGGCGACTACGAGCCACTGGGGGTTTTCAAACAGCCCTCCGGCAAACTCATCACTGCCTTCGCAGCAGAAGCAGCCTCCTTCCAGCCCGATGAGATCGTCAGCAACACCTTTCCCATGGAATGGCCCAAGGGTTCCGGCTCCGTCAAGGAATTTCCGGAGATAGACGACGCCCGGTGGTTTGAACAAGCCACAGCCCGGAGCAAGCTCGTCAAAGGGCAACTGCCCATTGTGGACGCTTTGGTCCGGCACCTTGGCGGGAAAGCCCTTTAGAGCCAGCCAGCAGGAACTAGGCGCCCTTTTTGGTAACAAATTGCCGAATCCAGTCAATGGTCTCCGAGTGGTCCAGGTGCAGGCCATGTCCAGCGCCCGGAACCCTCACAAGCATGGAATGGCAGATGTGCTCGCGGAGGAGGACGGCGTTGGGTAATGGCGTAAGCGCATCCTCGGTGCCGTGAATTATCAGAGTCGGGGCCTTGATATCACCCAGCCGGCTCCATGCATGGTGCTCACGACTGGCCTTGAAATGACGTGCCTTGGCCCAGGCTGAAGCGTGGGAGGAGAAGAAGGTGTGAACGGCCTCCGGATTGTTGGACGCCCAGTCCTCATCAAAGAACAGCGGTACCAGGCGGTCCATATCCCCGCTGACCAGTGCCTGCATGGCAGCCTTGTCAGGGTCCATACCCTCGCCTGGCCACCTTCCTCCACTCGTGGCGGCCAAGACCAGCGTCCGGACTTTCTCCGGGTAGTCGATGGCCAACCACTGCGCTACCCGTCCGCCCATGGAGTGACCGTACACGTGTGCTAAATCAACGCCCGCAGCTTTGAGGACCTCGGCTGCATCTGCGGCCATCAGCCTCGTGGTGTAACGCCCGGCGTCACCCTTGCTGCTGCGGCCTATGCCCCGGTGATCGAAGCGGATGACGCGGTAAGAGCGGGACAGGAGCTCCGCCGTCGGGCCCCAACCGTCCATGGCGGTCGCTTGGCCGGCAATCAACAGCATTGGTTCGCCGTCGCCTTCGGACGTCCAGGCGAGCTCAGCGCCATCAGGGGCCACGGCAAAGTTCACCGTGCCACTGTATCTTCAGGGGCGGCTCTGGCGCTGTGGCGTACGGCATAGGGCGCTGCCGTTCCGAGCCTGCAGGCATTAGCGTTGAATGATGACCGCTGAATACAGGTACGACGTCGAGGTGCTGCATCTTTTGGTGTCGCCGGCGCACGCCTATTTTGGCCGCGCCCGCGAAGGCGCCGCGGATGTTCCGACGACGGACGCTGAGCAGGCCGAGCTTGTTGCCGGCAAGGGCATTGTTGGTGACAGGTTCTTCGGCAAAGCCGCGCACATGGATGCGGCGGTAACCTTGTTCGCGATGGAGGCGCTCGAGGCGATTGCCTCCGAACTGGACGCCGGGCCACTCGACCCATTGATGACCCGGCGAAACGTGGTGCTTCGCGGGGCCGAACTGGCTCCCTTGCTGGGGAATGAATTCACTCTGGAATCCGGCGGCGATTCCGTGCGGCTGAAGGCAGGGAGGCCAGCACACCCTTGCGCTTGGATGGACCAGATGCTGGCACCGGGGGCACACAAGGCGATGCGCGGCAGGGGTGGGGTTCGCTGCCAGGTGATCTCCGGAGGATTACTCCACAGAGGTCCGGCTGTCTTGGTGAGTCCTGTGCCGTTGGACCCTTCCCGGGCAGGAGAGGCAACGGTGCTCCGGCCCTCCCGGCTTCCCTAATTTCCACGGCTTCCCAAAACCGAAGACTCACACCTCTTCAGCCGCTGGCGCCGCAAACTGCGCCTCATAGAGCCGTGAGTACGCCCCGCCCGTAGCAAGCAACTCAGAATGGGTCCCCTGTTCCACGATCTGCCCGGATTCCATCACCAGGATGAGATCGGCGTCGCGGATGGTGGAGAGCCGGTGCGCGATGACAAAGCTGGTCCGGTCCGAGCGCAGCGCGTTCATGGCTTTCTGCACCAGAACCTCGGTACGGGTATCCACCGAGCTGGTGGCTTCATCGAGGATCAGGACCGATGGACGGGACAAGAAGGCGCGGGCGATCGTGAGGAGCTGCTTCTCGCCGGCGGAGACGTTGCCGCCTTCGTCGTCGAGCACTGTGTCGTAGCCCTCGGGAAGGGAACGGACGAACCGATCCACGTACGTGGCCTGGGCAGCTTCAAGGATCTCGGGTTCGGACGCTGTGGGCCGGCCATAGGCGATGTTGTCGCGGATAGTCCCGCCGAAGAGCCACGTATCCTGCAGGACCATGCCCATCCGGGAGCGCAGTTCCTGCCGGGACATGGAGGCGATGTCCACGCCGTCGAGGGTTATGCGCCCTGCGTCCAGTTCGTAGAAGCGCATCATGAGGTTCACCAGGGTGGTCTTGCCGGCACCGGTTGGTCCAACGATGGCAATGCTTTGGCCGGGCTCGGCCACGAGGCTGAGGTCCGTGATGAGTGGCTTGTCGGGCAGGTAGCGGAAGGACACATTCTCGAACACGAGCCGCCCACGCGACGGACCGGACTGCGGAATGGGAGCAGGTTCCGGGGATTCTTCTTCCTCGTCCAGCAGGTCGAACACCCGCTCGGCCGAGGCAACGCCGGACTGCAACATATTGGCCATGGATCCCAATTGCGCCAAGGGCATGGTGAACTGCCGCGAGTATTGGATGAAGGCCTGCACGTCACCCAACTGCATTGCGCCCGAGGCCACTTGCAGACCGCCCACCACGGCAATACCCACGTACACCAGGTTTCCGATGAACGTCATGGCCGGCATGATCAGGCCGCTCACGAATTGCGCCCCGAAGCTTGCCTGGTACACCTCGCCGTTCTTGGCCCGGAATTTCTCTTGGACTTCGTTTTGCCGGCCGAAGACCTTCACGAGTGCGTGACCGGTGTACGTTTCTTCAATCTGCCCGTTGAGCTCGCCGGTGTTTTTCCATTGTGCGACGAAGAGTTTCTGCGAGCGCTTGGCAATCACCACCGTGGTCCCCAAGGTGAGCGGGATGGTCACCAACGCGATGACGGCCAGCAGCGGCGAGAGCAGGAACATCATCACCAGCACGCCCAGCACGGTCAGCAGTGAGGACACCACCTGGCTGATGGATTGCTGCAGGCTTTGGGAGATATTGTCGACGTCGTTCGTCACCCGGCTGAGCAGCTCACCACGCTGGATGGAGTCGAAATACCGCAAGGGAAGCCGATGGATTTTCGCTTCGATCCGCTCGCGGAGCCGGTACACAGTCCGCTGGACGACGCCGTTGAGCACGTACGCCTGCATCCAACCGAACGCTGAGGCCAGGACATATAGCGCCAGCACCCAGAGCAGCACGGAGGACAGTGCACCGAAGTCGATTCCGACGCCGGGTGTCAGGTTCATGGCGCTCAGCATGTCGGCCTTGTTGTTCTCGCCGGAGGCGCGCAGGCCGGCGATGACTTGGGCTTTGGTAACCCCTGCGGGTAGCTGTTTGGACACGACGCCGGCAAAGATGAGGTTTGTTCCTTCGCCGAGCAGCCTGGGCCCAATCACGGACAAAGTAACGCTGACCACCGCGAAAACCAGGACAAGCGTCAGCCAGAACCGCTCAGGCCGCAAGGTGCCCAGTAGCCGCCGGGCCGAGGCACCAAAGTTGGAGGCTTTCTCCGCCGGAATGCTCATTCCAGCGAACGGACCGCCACGTCCGGGGCCCATGGGCGGCCGCTGTGGCCCGCGTTGACCAGCTGTTATGGCGCTCATGCCGCCTCCTCCGCCGCCAGCTGGGAGGACACGATTTCCCTGTACGTTTCGGAAATCTCCAACAGCTCATCATGCGTTCCCTGCCCAACGATCCTGCCGTCGTCGAGCACTAATATCTGGTCCGCGTCCGCGATGCTGGAGACGCGCTGGGCGATGATCACCAGCGTGGCGCCGTTGGTGTGGTGTTTAAGGGCCTGCCGCAGGCGGGCGTCGGTAGCGGTGTCCAGGGAGGAGAACGAATCGTCGAAAATGTACAGCTCCGGCTGTTTCACGAGTGCCCGCGCAATGGCCAGGCGTTGCCGTTGCCCGCCGGAAACGTTGGTGCCGCCCTGGGATATGGGTGCGTCCAGTCCCCCTTCCATCTCTTCGACAAAGTCGCGCGCCTGGGCCACTGAAAGGGCCTGCCACAGTTCGTCGTCGCTGGCATCGGGTTTCCCGTATTGAAGGTTGCTGCGGACGGTGCCTGAGAAGAGATACGGCCGTTGCGGCACCAGGCCGATGTGCCCCCACAACAGGTCCGGATGCAGATCACGGATGTCTACGCCGTCCATCCGGACCGCTCCAGCGGTGGCGTCAAACAGCCGCGGCATGAGGTTCACCAACGTGGTCTTTCCGGCGCCCGTGCTGCCGATGATTGCCGTGGTCTGGCCGGCCAGGGCGGTGAAGGTGACGCCGCTGAGCACGGGCTGCTCGGCACCCGGGTACGCGAAACCGACGTCGCGCATTTCCAGTTCGCCACGGCGGATGCCGCCGGTAACAGGATTCGACGGCGGCTGGACACTTGAGGCGGTCTCCAGCACCTCCCCGATCCTGTCGGCGGAAACGGAGGCGCGCGGGATCATCACGGCCATGAACGTGGCCATCATGACGGACATGAGGATCTGCATGAGGTAGCTGAGGAAAGCAATCAGCGTGCCCACCTGCATGGACCCGTCCTCGATCCGGAACGAGCCGAACCAGATGACCGCCACGCTGGAAATGTTCATCACCAACATGACCACAGGGAACATGAGGGCCATCAAACGGCCGGCCCGCAGCGCGACGTCCGTGACGTCGTCGTTCGCTTTGCCGAACCGGGAGCTCTCCATGTCTTCACGCACGAACGCGCGGACCACGCGGATGCCGGTGAGTTGCTCGCGCAGGACACGGTTGACGGCGTCGATCCGGACCTGCATTTTGCGGAACAGCGGCACCATCCGGATCACGATCAACCCGACGGCCACCAGCAATACCGGTACGCAGACCGCAATCAGCCAGGACAGTTGGGCGTCCTGCCGCACTGCCATGATTACGCCGCCGATGCTCAGCATGGGCGCCGCAACCATCAGCGTGCAGGACATGAGGACCAGTTGCTGCACCTGCTGGACATCGTTGGTGGACCGTGTAATCAAGGACGGCGCCCCGAACTTGGTGACTTCCTGCTCCGAGAACTCCCCCACCCTGGCAAAAATCGCGTCCCGTAGGTCACGCCCCATTCCCATGGCTGCCTTCGCGCCGAAGTACACCGCCACCACCGCACACGCAATCTGCAACAGCGTGATCAGCAGCATGAGGCCACCCATGCGCAGGATGTAATCGGTATCGCCGGTAGCAACGCCGTTATCGATGATGTCGGCGTTGAGTGTAGGCAGGTAAAGAGACGCGATGGACTGCGCCAATTGAAAAACGACGACGGCAATCAGCAACCGCTGGTGCGGCTTCAGGAACCGAACAAGAACCTTCCAAAGCATGGGGACTCCGAACCAACGTAGTGAACCGAAGGCCAGTTTACGTCTGGTTGCTGTGGGCAACTAGAGGGAATCTCAGCCCACTGCTTTCCTGTTCAAACCCTGCAGGGCAGCCTGCGTTCCGGTACCGCTTTTGGGGAGGTAAGTGAAAAGACGGAGGGCAGGAAACTGCGGGACACCCAGCACCATGGGAGCGAAGCTGAGGCGGCCCACCGCTGGGTGGTCGTACACAACATCCACGTGGTACGAATCGCCAACCACTTGCCGCTGCCATAATTCCCGGAAGGCTTCCGAGACCTGGCATAGGCCGCGTGCCATGGCATCGAAACGGTGATCGTCCGGGAAGTTGGCTGACTGCGCACGGAACTGCGCCACCATGGAGCGGGCCATCATCTCCTTGTGCACGTGGGGCCGGGCGAGCTCCGGATCCGTGAAAAAGCGTTGGAGGCAGCTTTCACCCACACGAGTATCGAAGGTTTCTGCAGCCGCGGAATTCATGGCCACGACGCTCCAAAAAGGGTCAGCGACGTAGCTGGGATTCGCCATGGCATCCACCAACTGCTGCAGCAGAGCGAGCTGGGCGTCGTCTACGTCGAAATTGTGACTGGCGGCCTGCCCCAAAGCCGGACCGCCGGCCGCGCTGTCCGTGTTTCCGGATAGTCGCGAACGACGCCCGGACGCAAGCCGCCGGACATAGGTTCGGTCCTCAGGGCTAAGCCGCAGTGCGTTCGAAATGGCATCGAGGATTTCCTCCGAGGCGCCAATGGCCCGCCCCTGCTCCAGCCACGTGTACCAGGAGACGCCAACATTGGCCAGGACGGCCACCTCTTCGCGCCTGAGTCCGGGAGTCCGGCGTCGTGGGCTTACTGGTAACCCGACATCCTCCGGACGGGTCTGCTCGCGGCGAGTGCGGAAGAACTCGCCAAGGCGGGCATGGTTGGAGCGGGCTTGATGGGCAAGGGGCTGGTCGGTAGGCAATGGGGTCTCCAGTAAAAAGACGAGCGTCCGGCCACCCGCTGGGCAGCTACGGCACAGCGGATGGCCGGACGAACCGGTGAGCAGGATCCAAACGGATGTTTCCTTGTTACTGCAGGACCCGCTGTTACTGCAGGACCCGCTCCCGTTCGGAGCGCACGTCCAGCTGCGCGTATTCCTCGGCTGCCAGGCGTGTGGCGTCCTGGGGACTCATGCGCGGCTCAAGGTTGAACAGGGAAGCAATCCGGACAAGACGCTCCTCCACAGAACCGGACACAACATGGAAGGGGATGCCCAACTCGTCCATGGTGTGCTGCAGGATCTCATCGGACATGTTCCGGAACTGATCGTTGACCGGGCGGTGTCCATCAGCAGAGAGCGGAAGCTCGTTCTTCAGGTGCACGAACACATCGAAGGAGTTCTTGACGTGCCTCTTGAAGCTGTTGCCCAGGCTGGTCATCACCTCTTCGAAGAATGCGAGTTCCGGAGTCTTCTCCACGCTCTCCCCCGACCGCGAGGTGTGCTGAGGCACTGGGGTTCAGCCCGAGGGAAACCCGCACGGACCCGTAGATCCATTCCTGCAGCGATGAACCGTCGGAGATGAAACCATCCGAGAGCTTGTCCTCGTAGACGGCACGCTCCACATGACGGGTCACGATCATCTGGATGAGCTCCGCCGCAGTGCATTCCTCGAGGGTCTTGCCAGGGGCGGCCTCGGGCAGGATTTCGCGCATGGTCCTGGCCTTGGTGCGGGGCAACCCGGTGTAGTGGGACAAGGCCATGGACGTAAACGTCTTGCCCGAGGAGTAGGTACCCGAAATGCCGATGCGCACAGGGAGCTCCTAGTCGTTGACGAGCTGGAGGGTACCCGCGGCGCTGAGCTTGCCGGCGAACTCGATTGCGGCGTCGCTCAGGTCCGCTTCTGCAACCTTGCGGGTGCCATCGACGTCGCCGTTCAGGACGGTGGGAGCGAAACGGACGTGGGTTGCGTCCTCGATGCCCACAAAGTTCAGCCAGTCAGCGAAGAACGTGCTGCTGAAGTCGGAGCCGAAAGCGGCCGGAACACCCGGGGCGTAGACCCCGCTGGTGTGGATCGCAAGGGCCTGCTTGCCTTCCATGAGGCCGCGGTAGCCCTGCTCCGGGTCGAAGCCGAAGCTCCAGCCGGGCTGGGTGATGATGTCGATCCACTGCTTCAGCACGTAGGGGACTCCCGAGTTCCACATGGGGATGTTGAAGACATACGCGTCGGCTGCAGCGAACTGATCGAACACAGCGCGGGCGGATTCCCAAGCGGCAACCTGCTCCGGCGTCTGGTCCTGTCCGGTGAAGACAGCCATCTTGGCGGCAGCCGCGATCCGACCGAAAACAGGCAACGCACCGTCGTCGAACAAGTTCAGGGTCTCCAGCTCAAAGCTCTCCGGACCGGCAGCCTGGACGGAGTCGATGAAGTGCCGGGCCAACCGCAGGGAGTCGCTGTTGGCGTAGCGCGGAGAGGCGTTGATGTGGAGGATGGTAGGCATTGGCTTCCTTTCGAGGCTTTGCTGCGGGGACGTTTTGTGCCCCGTATTCGATCCTCACGGACATCACATCAGCGCGTAAGAACGCACTTTTTTGTGCCTAGGGCACCTCAAAGTGCCCTCCCCTGCAAGGCTTCCATGTGCCGGAGCGGTCCCTAGGATTCTTCCTGTGGAAGAATCCGGAAACCCCTTGCAGGCCGCCTACACCGATATCGACGGCACCGTCACCGCCTACAACACCATCTTCGAGTTCCTCCGCTTCGACGCCGGCAACTCCCGCAAAGCCGAGGCGGAGGACTTCCTTGAGGGCCTGCGGGCCGCAGCCAGGAACGGCGTACCAAGATCCGTGACGAACGCCCGGTACTTCAGCTGGTGGCGGGGCCGCAGCGTGGGCGAAGTCCAGGAACTCGGCGAGCGCTGGGCAGATTTCCAGGCCAGCTCACCGGACGGTTGGTCCTTCCTGGAACCCGTGACCTCCCTCCTGGACAAACACACCGCGGAGGGACGGCGCATTGTGGCGGTCACGGCGTCGTTCGAGCCTGCTTTGGTACGTGTTCGACGGCGGTGGCCCCAGCTCGAGCTGCTGTGCACGTTCCCTGCTGCCGCGAATGGCATCTATACCGGCGACATCGAGGAAGCCTTGGTAGCCGACGCCAAGGCGCGAGCCGTGGCAGCGCACGCCGCCGAATTCTCGGTGGACCTGTCAGTCAGCTTCGCCTATGGGGACCACAGCTCGGATCTTCCTTTCATGGCATTGGCCGGAGAATCGATGCTGGTCACCCCGGCGGCAGTTTAGGGTTGAGTCGCCGTTTCCCCACCTGTAACAACCCCCAAGTAAACTGTGGCGAGCAGTCCATTTGATGAGGAAAGTATTGGGGAAATGACTCTCACGGCTGAACAGAAACGCATGAAGGCCCAGAAGCACTACAACGCTTCCCTGGATCTTTGCCCGGCACGCCAACTGCTTGAGGCCATCAGCAGCAAGTGGGTCACCTTGGTGATGCTGGCACTGGAGGACGGGCAGCAGCGGCACAGCGACCTCCGCAAACGGATACCCGGCGCAAGCCAGAAAATGTTGACCTCCACGCTCCGCTCGCTTGAACGGGATGGGCTGGTCCTAAGGCATGTGACCGTCTCCGTCCCCGTGCGAACTGACTACGAGCTCACTCCCCGCGGACATTCCCTCCTGCGGATCATCTTCGAGATGAAGGAGTGGGCCGAGGAACACATGGACGACGTCGCCGCGTCCCGCATGGAGCACGACCGCCACCGGCTCGCTTTCAACTAGCCCCAGGGACGCCGGCATGCACCTGTTTTGCCTGCACCACGCCGGCGGAACCACAGCCAGTTTTGCCGGCTGGCGTTTCGACGGCGTGCACGTCACCAAGCTCGCATACCGCGGCAGGAATTTCCGTTCCGTTGGCGGTGCCGCAGCCGCTATGGCCGAACGAATCGCAAGCTCGCAGTCCGGGCAGGTGGCGCTCTATGGCCACAGCCTGGGCGCCGTGCTCGCCTTCGAGGCCGCCCTTCGGCTTCAGGAAACCGGGCGGGTGGTGCACGTGTTCCTCGCAGCCGCGCGGCCGCCGTCGGGAATGTACGACGCCGGTGCTGCCGCGGCAGCTGATTCCAGCGCCCGGTCCGGCACGGCACAGTCCGTGGCGGCCCTGTCCGGTACTTCGCTGTCCGTGGCCGCCTTGTCCGAGCACGTGCTCAGCACGACCGCCCTGTCCGAGCGGGCCCGGGAGGTACTGGTTGAGGATCTGGCATTGTTGGAGAGCTATCCCGGCAGGCTGCCCGCCCGCCAGTTGGAGGTGCCGGCCACAGTCCTCTACAGCTCTGATGATCCTGTGGTTACGGCTTCAGAGTCACTGCGCTGGGCGGACTGGTGCGCGCAGAGGCCACGATTGATCGAGGTCGTGGGCGGGGGCCATCTGTTCCATGTCGGCAACCCGAAGGTCCAGGCGATCGTGGCAGCCACCCTTTCCGCCGAGGCGACTCATGACACGCATGCCCCGGTGTGACACGCAAACTGGTTGTGACACTGAAACTGATCGGCGCCACGGAAAAAGCCTGGCGACGCGCGGATATGGGCGTCGCCAGGCTTTTTCCGTGGCCCTGAAACGAGAAAGCCCTAGGCTCCCGCGCTCACGAGCTCGCGGTCAAGAGCGGTCTTGCCGGCGGCGAAGATAGCGGCCATCTCAGCAACCCGCCGCCCCAAGTGCCCTGCAGTAGCGATGTCTGCAGGGTGTACGCCTTCCACACCGACGTCCGAGAATGTCTGGGCGGCGGCACCGTTGAAGTAGCCAAAGCGGTTGAGATCGTTTTCGCTGCCTTTGGTGCTCTTCCATCCCGGGAGCAGGCCCAGGTTGATCCAGTTCATGCCGTGCTGGGCAGCGAAAGTGGAGAAGTAGTCCAGAGTGGAATTCTTGTCACCGCCCTTGCAGGCGGCATTGGTAAAGCCGGCACCCAGCTTGTTGTGCCATTTCTGCACGGCCCAACGGCCTGCGGTCTTCTCGGCGAACGCATGAAAGGCCGCAGGCGCGGTGCCCATGTAGGTGGGGGCGCCGAAAATGATGGCATCCGCTTGATCGATGAAATCCCAGGATTCCTGGGTGAGCTCATCCACGCGCAGGAGAGCCGTTGTGGCTCCGGTGGCGGCGGCAGCGGAAACCACTGCGTCTGCCAGGACCTTGGTGTGGCCCGAACCTGAATAATAAACAACTGCAATCGCCGGAGTGGCCATGGGTGTCCTTACTGTTTGTACTGTCTGGTCCTGTTGTACTGCGTGGTCTTCTTGTGATGGTGTGACTAGATGGCGGGCTGCAGGGCCAGCTTTTCCGTGACCATCGTGGCTGCGGCGCGGGCGCTGCCTGCCTCGGTGAGTTCGAATTCGTCCACGCGAACACCGAATTTGTTGCTAAGGATCACGGCGGCTTCAACGAGTGACAGTGAATCGATGTCAAGGTCAGCGAACGAGTCGTCCGGTCCCATGTGGCCGAGCTCGTCCATGGTGGACCCGATCGCCCCTACGACGTCCATAGCTGTAATTTCCATTTGTTTCCCCCTTTTACAGGTGGCCCGGGTTAGCCGGCGCCACAGTGGTCCTGCACGGCACCCCGGCCTGCAGGAATCGGTGTCCGGCCCTAGTGCGGGTCGACAACCGAGATCGATGGCCAGGTCATGGCAATGGCTCCCCAGGTGGTTCCTCCGCCAAAGGCCGTCAGGACCACCTTGTCTCCGGGGCTCCTGTGGCCTCTGGTTCCGGCGTCGGTCATGGCCAACGGGATGGATGCGGCTGAGGTATTGCCCACCCTGTCCAGGTGGACCTCGGCCCTGGATCCTGGAATGCCGGTCACCGAAGCAACGGTGTTCAGGATCCGGAGGTTCGCCTGGTGTGCAATCAAGGAATCCACGTCGTCGGCAGCCCAGCCAGCGCTTGCGAGCACTGTTTCCACGGAACCGGACATCGCCGCGACTGCCTGCGTGAACACCTCCTTGCCCTGCATCTCAAAAAATGAACCAGGACCTTCCGGCACGTGGATGAGCGTTTCGCCCTCGCCATCGGAGTGCAGCGTTGACGCCTTGATGGCCCCTGGTTCGTCTGCTGTTCCGGCCGACAGGTAAGCCGCGCCCGCTCCGTCCCCGAAAATCACCGAAGTGGTCCGGTCCGCCGGATCGAGCAGGCGGGTGAAGGTGTCCGCGCCGATTACGAGTGCCGAGTCCACGGATCCTGATCGGATGGCCCACGTGGCGGTAGTCAAGGCATAGACAAATCCGGAGCAGACAGCGGACACATCGAATGCAGCAATGCCCCTCAGCCTCAGGTTCGCTGCCACCTTGGGTGCCGTGGCAGGGCAGACCTTGTCCGGCGTCGAGGTCGCCACAATCAAGAGCCCAGCTGAATCGACGCCGGCACTGGCCAAGGCGCGCCGCCCCGCCGTGGTGGCCAGGACGCTGGTGCTTTCCGTTTCGTCAGAGTGGCGGCGTTCGGCGATGCCTGTCCTGCGCCTGATCCATTCGTCGGAGGTGTCCATGACAGCAGACAGGTCTTCGTTGGTGACCACCTTTCTGGGCAGGGCGCCGCCCAATCCCCGGACTACGGCGGATGCGGCACTCATTTCTTATCCCCCACGGAAGCACTTGCTGCCGCAACATGGGACGGCAGTTGGTGGGCAACGCTGCATACTACTTCGCCGCCGTCGAACGTTCCTACGACGTCAGCGCAGCGCCACCATCCGCCGTCCTTTTGGATCAACCGGCTCTTCTGCAGCCGCACTGCAAGGCCGGTCCCCTGCCCGCCCCCATTCTTCGGGCAGGAGCCGTTGAGTGTGATGCGGGTTTTGCGCATCCACAAGGTGTTGCTGTCCGCGCGGTTCATGGAATCGAGCCGGTACAGGAGAACCTGTCCCAGCTGCAGCGAGGCAACAAAGTACTCGACGGCGGATAGCGCCTGCGGGTAAGAGGCCTCCAGCCCGCGGCGGTCATCCAAGCATCGGGACAGTGAGGGCTGCTGGCGGAATGAGAGCTGCGCGCGGGCCATTCCTTCGCCGGCGTCTCCTTCACTCGGGTCCAGGACGACGTCCAGCAGCGAAACCTGCCGTTCTGCCCACAGCCCACCATAGAGTCGCGTGCTGGCGTCCCCCACCAAAGCTTCCTCGGACGGCGATTGCACTGACGCGAGCCCGAGCTCGGCGTGCTCATGGGCAACTTCCAGTACTGCGGTCATGGACGCAACAGAACAGCGAAGGACCGAAGCGTGTCCCAGGTCCTGCAGCGTCGCCCGGCATTCGAGATCGCCCAGCGTACCTTCCACCGGCTCACTGCCACCCGAGATGGTCACCGACGCCAGGTAGGCAGCAGGCAACAGTTCGGGTGAATAGCGGCTGGCCAGCAAGGCCTCTGCCATCCTGGCAGCCAGAACAAGGACATCCGTGGTGCCAAGGTGCGGTGTTTGCTCGGAGTTCCCCTTGATGGACCACGTACCTTCAACGCCAAGAGCGGCGCGGGCCGTGAGCGTGGATTCGGAGACCGTATGGTTCACGCGGAGTTCCCGCAGCCTTGGGTTGGTGGTCTTGTAGCCGTGGCTGAAGAACCGACGGCGACCGTCGCCCAGGAGTTCGTCGATGGAGGTGTAACTCCGGGTGCTGGAGCGTAGGGCAAGTGGCATGGGTATTCCTAGGATCGTCATCGGCGGTGATCCTAGAATCCATCGCGCAGGCGCCGGCAACCAGTGTCCGTGGATGGTGGTGGTGGGAACACCACGCTCTGCGCTGACGAGCGTGTCTCTGGGTGCCTGGACAGTAGGCTGGAGCTGTTCCACCCAGAACCGCTACGAAGGGACTTGAGTTTTGGCTTACATCACTGTCGGAAACGAAAACAGCACCGAGATTGAGCTCTATTACGAGGACCACGGGACGGGCCAGCCAGTAGTCCTTATCCATGGGTATCCGCTGGACGGTTCATCGTGGGAGAAGCAAACTGCTGCCCTCCTGGATGCCGGCTACCGCGTCATTACCTACGACCGCCGTGGCTTCGGCAAATCCAGCAAGCCTACAGTGGGCTTTGACTACGACACCTTCGCCGCAGATCTCAAGACGCTTCTGGAAACCCTGGACCTCAACGATGCCGTGCTGGTGGGCTTCTCCATGGGCACCGGCGAGGTTGCACGCTACATCAGCACTTACGGTTCCGCCCGCGTGGCGAAGGCCGTCTTCCTTGGTTCCTTGGAGCCGTTCATGCTGAAGACCGACGACAACCCGGACGGCGTCCCGCAGGATGTCTTCGATGGGCTGTATGAGGCTGCCACGGCAGACCGCTACGCCTTCTTTACCGATTTCTTCAAGAACTTCTACAACAGCGACACCTTCCTAGGGACAGAACGCCTCAGCCAGGAATCCGTGGACGCCAGCTGGAACCTTGCAAGCCAAGCGGGCGCCTTCGCGTCCGTGGCCGCACAGCCCACATGGCTGACGGACTTCCGCGCGGACATCCCCAAGATCGATGTTCCCGCTTTGATCGTTCACGGCACCGCGGACAACATCCTCCCCATCGACGTCACAGGGCGGCGCTTCAAGAATGCACTGCCCAGCGCCGAGTACCAGGAGATCGAGGGCGCACCCCACGGTCTGTTGTGGACGCACGCGGCCGAGATCAATGAAGCGTTGCTGACCTTCCTCAAGAAGTAGCATCCCCTACTTTTTGAGCCGGAGCTTCCGTGCTTTCTTGCCGCCACGCAGATACTCCTGTTGCGCGGCGTCGGCCTTTGCGCGTTCGGCGGCATGAAGCAGGCCGTACGTGAAGGCACTGTTACCGGCACCGGACGCAGACCCCAGCTTCAAAAGCTCGGCGCGGGCCATGGCGCTGTCCTGATGTTCACCCAAAATGGTCTGGACATCATGGACAGCGTCAGCGAGCTTTGCGGCGCGCTTCCCGTGGACACTTTCAGCGGTGGCCGCGGCGAAGCGCAGCTTCTTGGCAGTCTTGCGGACATTGTGAAACGCCGTGTCACGTGAAGGCCCGACGGCGGCACCCACCGCGGCGTCGTGGCGTTTGGTGAGGCGTTTGGAAGCTTTGTTGACGAGTTTCGCTGTGGTCTTGCGTGCGGGCCCGGTTCCTTGCGGCGCAATTCCAGGAGAGTCCAGGAAGGCTTCGAGCCCATCCAGAAGCCGGAAATAGCGGGGGCTGTTGAGCCGGGTCCTGATTGCTGCCATCGCCGTGTCCGCCCGAACCTTCATCCGCTCATCCAGCTCAGCGTGAAGCGGACCCAAAACCAGCTTCATTGGCAGTTCGTCCACATCCTTTCGGAGCCGCTCATGAAGGACCTCTACATCCCGGTAGCGTCCAAGAGTCGTGGCCAACGATTTCAGTTCGAGCTCAAGTTCCTGGACCGGGGAACCCTTGAAAAGCTTGCGGTAACTGTGGAGCACCGAGCGGATCCGCCGGGTCAGTGACCGCATCTTATGGACGGAATCGTCACGGTTCATTCGCACGTGCGCGTCCTGCAGGAGCAACTTGGCCACCTGGGCGTCGAGGTAGTTCAGTACGGGTACAACGGCCGGACCCTTGCGGCTGGGAACCTCGCGACCGGCACCCTTTGCACGCGGCCAGGAATCTCCGAGCGCTGTTGCCAGTTTGGAAGTGCGTTCGCTGGGGCTCGCCCCGGCCTCAATAAGCTGGGCTGCGACGGCGTCCAGAATGTCATCCCCCTTGTCCGCGTGCCCGCTACCGTTGAGTTCCACTTCCCATTCGCGCCACTGCTGTTCAGTGGAATCCGCCACCGAAACAAGGGCCCGCACGTGGTCATCCACGAACTCCGCCACCCGCCCGCCGTCGTCCTGGTAGAGCGGGTAGCTGGTGCGTTCGGTGTTAAGCGTGGCGACTGCAATGACCGCGTGTCCGCGCGTGTAGGCAAGGATCCGATCCATCAGTTCCACCGGCACGGTATCGGCCTGGCCCAGGGGCGCGTGGATTTCGGTGCGACGTCCTGGGCTGTGGGGAAGCTTGAGGTGCCATCCGGCGTCGGGACCACCTGTCCGCCGTCGCAGAGTTATTCCGCGGGCGGCAAGCGCGAGATCGCTGGTGTCAAAATAGACCGCTTCGAGGCTATGGGTGACTGGCTCGCCCACGCGGGCAACGCCGTCGATCTTTTCAAGCGTGGGAAGCGGCGTGGAAGGATCGACGTCGAACTTCCGTTCTGCCTCTACGTTGCTGGACGTTGCCATCACTTCTCCTTACTGGAGCTTATTCTTCGTGGCACCCGGGGAGGCCGGCCCGTTCGCTGGCCGACCTCCGCGGGTAAGAGGCTTACACGAAAACCTTTAAACCAATGCTCCTCCGCCTTCGTCAACATCGCCACCGGATACGGTGCCACGCCAGGCGCCGGTCTCATGTCCCTGGGCCTCGATGAACTTCTTGAACTTGTCCAGGTCTGCGCCCACGCGCAAACTGTCGGCTCCGACTGCCGAGCCGGCCTTTTCGGCGAGGGTGTCCGGCTCCCAGTCGATCTCTACATTGACGCGGGTGTGCACGGCGTCCAACGGTTCAAAGGTCACTGTTCCTGCATTGCGCGGGCCGTCCACGCTCGCCCAGCTGACCAGGGAATCGGGCACCTGTTCGATGATCTGGGCGTTGTATTCGCGCTTCACGCCGCCCACGTTCGTCGCGAAGTGGAGGGCCGTATCATCGATCTGCTGCACGGACTCCACCCCGTTCATAAACTCGGGAAAAGTCTCGAACTGCGTCCACTGGTTGTAGGCAACGGACACGGGGACATCTACTTCAATTGATTTATTGACGGTAGCCAAAGGTATCGCTCCTTCAATGTTCTCGTCTTGTAGTGCGTTTATATGTACTGCGATTTATATGTCCTGCGCTTTAATGTGCCGGACTCTTTTGAGTCCGGTAATGCCGGCGGCGCGCCAGCCGGCTGGCTGCATAACCGTCTGGCGCGCCTGTCTTATGGGCGCGCCCGGGTTACGGCCTAACCTGCGTCGAAATCCTCTTCGTCGTCGTCCTTGGGTGACTCGTCCCGGGGCAGATCAGTGCCGCTGCCATCGGCCAGGGAGTCGGCAGGCTGGTTCAGATTCTGCTCGGCCTGGGACTGTTCGTCGATACCGCCAAAGCGGCCTGCCCCTGGTTCGCCTGCGCTGTCCGAGTCCTCGGGATCGAGGTGGCTGAGATTGGGTGCGCCGGTTGCATATGTTTCGCCATCAGGGCTGTCCTCGCTCAGACCGGCTTCGCTGAGGTCCTCTTCCACGCGGGGCTGCGCCTGCGATCCGCCCGCTTCCTGCTCTGCGGTAGGGGTGCCGTAGCCCCCCGCTTCCTCTTCAGGCGTGGCGTTCTGCTTGTCCAAGTGACCTGTCCTTTCCATGCGGTGGAACGTGTTAATGGAACACTTCGAACCTATAAGGACGGTTGGCGACGTGTCCATGCTTTGAAGAAATTAGTCAGCAAACTTAGCAATTTCATGCTTGAGGCACTATCGTGGCAGCCCCGATTCATAGGCCACGTAGTCCGGACGAAGCACCACCTCCTGTGAACCCATCATCGCGATGTCCTCCCACAGCACCAGGAACGATCCCCGATGCCACCAACGCAACAACTGCGCCACCGGCCATGGCTGCGTCATCCCTTGCCTCTCATACCCCAGGAAAGACGACGCCGTCCGCGGACTCACAATGATGCCCACCAAGCGGGCTTGGCTCAGGAGCTGGGTTGGTGCCGAGTCCAGGGCGAAGCGGGCGTCCGAAACCTCCCCCAGCCGTTCACCCTTGCTATCCACAACGTCACTACCGAGCAGGTCAGTCAGGATCATGGCTACCTCCCGGGATCCGGCCGATGACGTGGTTCCGAAGCCACCGCTCCACCCACGATGCTTCGAGCGAGTCCGAGCGCACACCTACAGTGATAACGGTGTCCACGCCCGATACGACGTCCCAAGGAATACGGATCAACCTGTTCGACGGCGGCCTGCCGCCGAAGATCCGCGTGCCCAGTACCGGACCTGTCAGCAAGGCCGTTATGCTCGGCGGTGCAGCACCTTCCGGGATGGGCTCATCAGGCGCGGGACCACTCAACTCGAGGTCGTCGACGGTGGTGACGGGCACGCCGTCGACGTCCAACACCTGCCGATCCAACAAGTGGAGCTGGGCGTCCAGGACCAAGCCTGCCGGGCGTGGCGCAGGCCTGATCTCACTGGGCTCGATCTTTCTGCGTTTGGGCGTACTCATGCGCCTGCTCCGGTAACGATCATGAGTGGAATGGCAGCCAAGGACGCTGCCAGGATGATCACCAAATACACCAGCCCGGCGATGTTCACGGCCCTGTTATTGACGTGCTCGCCCATATATTGGGGATCGTTCGCGACAATCAGGATTGGCAGATAGGTTAGGGGCAGAGCGATCGCGGAGAACACCACCGAATACTCGGTCACAAGGATGGGATCCACCCCAGTGGCGAGGACAGCGGCACCCGCCAGAAGGACCACGATCATGGACATGTGGAACCTGGCTGCCTGGGCCGGCCGCCGGAACTTTCCCCACGACCAGCCAAAGAACTGCGCCAACGTGTAGCCGCTTGAAAGCGTCGTCTCCAGAGCTGCCCCGAATGTAGCGGCCACAACGCCCAGAATCAGCACGGCCAAGGCCAGCTGTCCTCCCGCCTGGGCAACGGGCAGCGCCACTTGCGACAGCGTGGTGACGCTGATCCCCGCAGGCAGGAGGACGACGGCGGCGCAGGCGGCGATCGCCACGGAAAGGAACCCACCCAGCGGGAAACCGAGCAGAACGTTCATTCGGGCCTGCAGCAGATCCTTGACCTTCCACTTTTCCTCCACAGCGCCCGAGGAGAAGAAGAACACCTCGTAGGGGGTCATGGCAGCTCCGAACAGTGCGATGGCAAAGTACCAATACACGCCGGGGCCTTCCTCCTGCGACACGGACGGCGCGAATGCCTGGCTGGCCAGGACACCCCAATCGGGCTTGAGCAGGAAAAGCGCCACGGCAAAAACGATCAAGGAAAGTCCCAGGAGCCCGGTGACGTTTTCCATGATCTTGAACTTCACCCGCCAAATAACCAGCCACACGGCCAGCAACGCAACGGGGACCCAGAGCAGATAAGCCACACCGCTGGCCAACTGCAGGGCAAGGGCGATGCCGCCGATCTCGGCGGTGACCGTCATCAGGTTGATCAGGAAGGAAGCAGCGAGGTTGGCTAGCCCGGCACGCGGCCCCATTCGCTCACGAATCACCTCGAAGGTTGCCCGGCCTGAGACGGCCGCCACCCGTCCTGACATATTGGCAAAGAGGCAGATTCCGACGACGCCGACCACCACCACCCACGCCAGAGAAAGCCCAAAGCGTGAACCTACTACGGCGTTGGTCACCAAATCCCCGATGTCAACAAAGCCCCCGATCGCCGTCAGGATGCCCAGTGCAACACCGAGGAGCCGCTTCACTGGATGCCGGCCTTGGTCATGAGGGCTTTGAGCTGATCGGTGGCATTGCGCAACTCACCCAGGACTTCGGGCAGGCCGTGTGCGCCTGATCCCGGTTGCCCCTGTTCAGGGCCGCCGCTCGGGGCAGTCAACGCATCACGGGCATGGAGCATCGCGCGCGAGATGGTGGCGAAGGAGGTCAGCATGTCATCCCGCAGCGACTTTTCCTCCTCGGTGGGAGCGGTGAAACCTTCAACTTCATCGGTAGCGGACTCGACCTCCCCCAACATGTCATCTGCCGCAGTGGACCCGGCAGCCGCCGTCGTGCTGTTTTTGATCCTGAGGTCTACAGCCAAGGTGGCAGCTTGGACGGCGGAGAAGACGTCTTTCGCCGGTCCCTTAAGCGCCTCGGGGGAAGGACGCTGTGAGCATGCGGTCAATGCTCCGGCGAGTACCGCCAGAGCCAGAAGAATCGTCGCCAGGCGCCTGCCGTATTGGCTCACGATGGCTGCGGAATCTGGCAACCGGCTTGTGGATCCATCCCTGTGTAATTAAGGGGCCCGGCCAGAATATTCAGGGCGATGGTCGCAAACTGCGAACACTGCGCGGGTGGGGCGTTGTAATAGCCGCGTTGGCCAGCCGCTATTGCTCCAATGACGAGCCACACAACTACGAACAGCCCAATAATTGAACCGATTCGCATTTCTTCCCCAATCAATAAAACGGAAACCCAGCTATTACTACTTACTGGGCGGCCAAGGGCGCGGTCGGGGCAGGGATTCCTGTCCTGCCCTCGACCGCAAAACCCATGTCAATCCGAAGGATTGGTTTCGGTAGTCAAACCGCGATCATCTGCGGTCCGCTCATCCTTTTCTTCTGCCGGCCCGGGTGGATTCGCTGATTCATTCCCCCCGGCATCGGCGGCATCTTCCGAACCTTCCCCGGATGCGTCGCCAACAGGTACCTGATCATTGGAGGCGTGTGCCCCAAGATCACGTGGGATCGGATGACCTGGTGTCGTGATCCCATCGTGCACCTGGCTGAAGCCGGCAACTTCGGTTGGATCAGTTGTCATACGCGTGACCGGCCCCGGCCGAGAACCCAGCCGATGAGCGCCAGGACCAGCAGGATAATTCCTACCCACAGCAGGAAACTCAGGGCTTGGTTAAACCGCCAACAAGCAGCAGCACGATCGCAATGACGCCGGCAATCACCAATAGTGTGTTCATCTAAGCTACGCATCCCTTCAAACAAATTTGTCCAGTTAGGAAGGCGTCCGCTGGGACTCCAATTGGAGCTCCACCCCAAAGCAACGGGCACCGAACGGAGAAATGATCTCCTTATTCCGTACTTACCCCAAATGACAACAGTTCAAACAGAACCGCTGCCCTCCGAAGCACGTGCACAGCATCATGATAGGCGCGCATTCTGTTCCGGCGAAGTATTTCGACAGGAAACTTAGTACCTCTTCCCCGAAAAGGCTCCGAGTGCCTGGCTGATCTCCCGCGCAGTACCCGCAGCGGCCTCTCCGTGTTCCTGATACTTGGCAGGCACGATCCTGCTCGACGGCCCGGAGATGGAGATTGATCCTGCCGCCACACCGCCCGGCCCCAACAAAGGAACCCCGATTGAGGTAATTCCCGTACTGAGGCCCTGTTCATTTATGGAGTATCCGCGGGCGCGGGTTTCCCCGATCATGGCCCGGAGTTGCGCCGGGTCAACGACGGTTTGCGGCGTGAGGGCTTCAAGGGGTGTGGCCAGATAGTCATCCACGATGGCGTCGTCAGCAGCGGACAAATAGGCAATCCCGGTGGAGGAGGCATGCATCGGCAGTCGAGACCCCAGGGGAAGGAAAGCCCTGAGGACGTGGGGCGTGTCGAGGCGTTCGATGATGAGCATGTACCCGCGGTCCGGGACCGCGAGGTGGACAGTCTCCGTTGTGTCCAGCTGCAATGCGTTCAGGGGGCCCATGGCGGCGTCGCGGATAACGGAGCCGCTGCTGCCCCGGCTTGCGACGGCAAAAGCATGGTTGGTCAGGACCCACTTGCCCGCCTGCGCTTCAGACTGCGCCACCCATCCCAATTCCGCCAGGGTCCTTAGCATGCGAAGGACCGTAGCCTTGGGGACGTCCACCTCACGGCTCAGCTCCGATAGGCCCGCCGGCTGGTTGTCCGACACGGCTTCAAGAACCCGGATGGCCGTGACCACACTCTGCGTACTCATTCACACTCCCCCTTGACCGCTCGCTTTCTTATGACCTACGGTACAGGCGATTTCCCAGAATGAACCATTGGTTCATCCAGTGAACCGACGATGTTTGATTGGAGAACGGGTCTTGGAACAACAAATAGCTGCCCTCGCCATCTTCGTGGGCGTCTTTGTCCTGGCAACCCTGCGCAAAGTGCACATTGGCGTGCTCATGTTCGCAGCGGCTGCCGGCGTTGGCGTTTGGATGGCAGGGATGACCATCGACAAAGTGGTGGCGGGCTTCCCCATCGGGATCCTCGTCCTGCTGGTAGGTGTCACGTACTTCTTCTCGATCGCCCAGGCCAACGGAACGATCGACCGCATCATCGAGATGGCCATCACCAAGGTAGGTGACTGCGCCTTCTTTCTGCCCATCGCATTTTTCGCGCTTACCATCGGCATCTCAGCCATGGGCTCCCCCTTGGCAGGCTTGGTCATGGCCCCCATCGGCATGCCACTTGCCAAACGCTATGGCATCGACCGCATGCTGATGGGCATTGCCATTGGGTCCGGCCTAAGCGCGGGTGGCTTCGCGCCAACCAGCCTGTTCGGCATTGTCACGTACGGCACAGCCCGAGCGGCAGGGATTGACCTTGATCCCCTGGTCCTCTTCAGCGTCGCCCTGGGAACCAATCTCCTGCTGCTGGCCGCCGCCTATGTCATGTTTGGTGGATTCAAGCTACTCAACACGCGTACCGCTGACGGTTTCGGCACCCAGCTGCCATCCTTCAGCGCAAGCCGCCCGACGCCGTCGCACCCCTTTGAGCGCGAAGGCAACATTGCGCGCGGCAAGCAAGCAGCCGTCCAGGTCCTTGACCCGGCATCGGCGCCGGAGGTACCGGCGTCGGCCTCAAAGCTCAACCGCAACCAAATCATCACGGTGCTGTGCATGGCCGGGCTGGTTCTTACCGTCATCCTCATGTCGGTCCTGGGCTCAAATCCGGACATCGGCATTCTCTGCTTCGCCTTCGCCTCAGTCCTCACCCTCTGCGATCCGCAATCCGGAAAATCGGCTGTCGCGAAGATCGACTGGTCCACCGTGTTGCTGGTGGGCGGGATCATCACGTTCGTCGGAGTGCTTCAGACCATGGGAGCCGTTGCAATGCTCGGCGAAGCAGCGGGCGCCGTCGGGACTCCCCTGCTGGCCGCGCTGGTGATCTGCGGGATCGGCGGACTCATCTCCGCGTTCGCCTCCACCACCGGAATGCTCGCGGCGCTGGTGCCGCTGGCACTGCCACTCGTGGCCTCCGGGGACATTGCCGGGTGGGCTGTCATCGCCGCGTTGGGCGTGTGTTCCTCGATCGTTGACGTCTCACCGTTCTCGACCGTCGGCGCCACCTTCGTAGCCACGGTCGATGCAGACGAGCGGCCCCGCATCACCAGGCTCCTCACCCGCTGGGGCTTGTCCATGGTGGTGGTCGGACCCCTCCTGCTGGTCGGTGCACTGGTGGTTCCGTCCAGCCTCTAGCTTCCTTTGCACACTCTTCTACGCACGAAAGGTGCCCACCATGCTCAAACCACTCCGCGGAATCACCGTGGTCGATCTCAGCCGAGCCCTCGCGGGACCCTACTGCACTGCACTCCTGGCCGATATGGGTGCCCGGATCATCAAGGTAGAAAGCATCAATGGGGGCGATACCGCCCGCCAATGGCCGCCGTTCCAGGATGGCCACAGCCTCTACTTCGATTCTGTGAACCGGAACAAATCCTCTGTATGTGTCGATTTCTACTCGGCCGAGGGACGCGACATCCTCTCCACGCTGATAGCCGAAGCCGACGTCCTGGTGGAGAACTTCAAACCCGGCACCCTGCAGAAGATGGGATTCTCCTCGTCAAGATTGGACGAACTCAATCCCGAACTCGTCGTCGGATCCGTCACCGGGTTCGGCAATACTGGACCCCTTAAGGACCACGCCGGACTGGATCAGGTCATCCAAGGAATGTCCGGGTTGATGTCGGTCACGGGATCAGGCCCCGGCGAGACGTACCGCGTGGGGATACCGATCGTGGATATCACCTCGGGAATGGTGTGCGCGTTTGGGATCCTCGCAGCGCTGCTCGGAGCCCGCAACGGTGAGAACGCCAGCAGGGTGTCCACTTCGCTTTTGGAAACCGCGCTGAACCTGTCTGCTTTTCAGGGACAGAAGGCGCTCAGCCTCGGCGAAGCACCCACACCGCAGGGAAACAACCATCCCGTCATCGCCCCCTACGGCAAGTTCGCCACTGCCACCGAACCCATCAACATCGCAGTGGGCAGCGACAAACAATGGAAGGCATTCTGCGGCCTGTTAGGCATTCCCTTGGCAATAGAGGATCCCCGCTTCATCACCGGGGCGGACCGCTCGGCCAACAGGCAACTGCTTACCGAACTCATCGAAGCTGCCTTGGCAGTCAAACCGGCAGCCGAATGGGTGCCGTTGATCAGCCAGGCTGGGATCCCCTGCGGCCCCATCTACAACTACACACAGGCTCTGGCCTCCGAGCAGGTTGCCGCTCTGGGTCTTGTCCAGCACAGCCAGCGGCGGGATGGCTCTGAACTTCCACTCCTACGCGGGCCTCTGAGCCTGGACGGCGAGGCCAGCGAAATCCTGTCGCCCCCGCCGCTTCTCGGCGAACACACCATCGAAGTACTCATGGAACTGGGAATGACCCACGACGACGTCACCCGGCTTGAGCGCGAGGGGCGCATTCTGTGCGGGCCGGCATCGGTTTCGGTTTCGGTTTCGGCACAGATTGGAGGCCAGCGATGAGCACAGTTTCGCAGGCGTTTCGTGTTTCCCGTGATTCCACAGAGGGCCCTGAGGGCCTCGTGGGCCTCGTGGACCGCATGGCGGTTTCGGTGGCTGATGGCATTGCCACCGTGGAAATCTGCAACCCCGCGCAGCGCAATGCCCTCACCAAGGCCATGTGCCTGGAAATCCAGGAGCTGATGCCCAGGCTCGACGCCGATCCCGATATTGCCGTGGTGGCTCTACGCGGTGCGGGCGACACTTTCTGCGCAGGGGCTTCCATCAGCGAGCTTTCGTCCGTGCTGTTGGATCCCCAGCCGGACGGTTCGGTGGTTGACCACCTCAGCTTGGCCGATCACGCCATTGCATCTCTTTCCAAACCCACAGTGGCCTTGGTTGACGGCGCTTGCATGGGCGGAGGGTGGCAAATCGCCTCTGCCTGCGACTTCATCATCGCCAACGAACGTTCCGTCTTCGGGTTGACCCCGGCCAAGATCGGCATCATCTACCCACGCCCAGGGATTGAACGGCTGGTCCGGCTGGTGGGGCACGCCAACGCCAAATACGTCCTCCTTACCGGGCAAACATTTAGCGCAACGCAAGCCCAAGCGCTGGGTTTGGTGGCCGACGTCGTTCCTTCTGCGTCCTTTGAACAACAGTGCGAGGCGCTTCTTGGTTCCCTGCGGAGCCGCTCGCGTTTCTCGGTGCATTCCATGAAGCGGTTGGTGGACCTGGAAGCTGCGGATGCTTCGGATGCCGGGCAGCCTGACATCGATCAGGAATGGGCTGCGGCCTGGTCCGCGATGCCCAATAGTCCTGACATGGAGATCGGCATCAGCGCGTTCCTGAACCGCGAGCAACCCCGGTTTACGTGGCGGCCTCTGGGGTGAACGGGCCCTGCCCAAGACGTGATCTATGCCTCAACCAGGGACAAGGCCGGCCTTTCCTCCGTTGAACTAGAGACGACGGGAGGCCCCATGCTCATTGTTCTGACAGGAATAGACGGTTCAGGAAAGACGACGGCGGCCCGCGCCTTGGTGGATTCGGCCCGCGCTGAGGGGCGGAACGCGCTGCTCCTCAGCAACCACGCTGCACGGCGACGGATGTCGCTCATTTCCGACCGATTCGGGTGGAAGTTGCCGCCACGCGGTGCCGATTTTGTAGAGACGTGCATCCGCGTGGGCAACGTCCTTGTTTCACATGCGCGAGCCCGGAGTTTCAGCGGCCTGGTGGTCATGGACAGGCATCTGTACTGCCAGCTTGCGCTGCGCCGCGCTGCTGGATTGAGCCGGGGCCGGTTGCTCCCCTGGCTGCTGGAAAAGCTCCCCGATCCGGACCTCATAGTGCACTTGGACGTTGACCCGCGCCGTGCTCATGGACGGGTCATGGCGCGGGGCGCCGACCACGAAGATCTGTCTGAGCTGGAAGCTTTCCGGGCCGCCTACCGCTCCCTCCCCGAGTTCGCCGACTTCCTCGGGGTAGACGCCAACGGAACACCCGACAACGTGTTCGCCGAGTTGAACCAGGTCATCGCCGCGAAGGAGTGCGTCCGGGTTTGAACCCAACTGGCTGGCAGTAGAGGTTGTTCTGAACGCTGGGAACAACCACTACTGCCAGTTACTTTGAATCTCGGGCTGGCGGTTAGTCGCGTGGGCGCATCAGGGGCGGGTTCAGGACCGCCCGCGTGGGCTGGCCCGGCGTCGGGCGTGCTTCCGGGACGAGCCGGAACAGCGCAGCCGGGCGGCCGGCGTCGCCCGTTGTCATGCGCCCAGTATCCTCGAGGAAGCCGGGGGTTCCTGTCGCTTTTCGATGGAAGTTGCGCGGGTCCAGGCGGGTTCCCCACACGGCTTCGTACACCGCCCGGAGCTGGGCGATAGTGAATTCCTCGCCGCAGAAGGCTGCGGCCAAGGGTGAGTATTCAAGCTTGGACTTGGCGCGTTCCAAGGCGTCGTCGAGGATTCTCGCGTGGTCGAACGCCAGCTGGACGCTGCCGTCCAGAACCTGGTTCACGGGGTACCAGCCAGCCTGCTCCGCATCGCTGCCCGCCGCGAGAACGGGAAAGTCCGGCGCCAGCAGCAGGTGGGCAACGGTGAGGACGTCTCCCCGGGGGTCGCGCCCCTTCGGGCCGTAGCTCCCCAATTGCTCAAGATGGCCCGGGAGATGTTCGACGCCGGTCTCCTCCGCGAGCTCCCGGCTCGCCGCCTCGAGCAGTTCTTCGCCGGCGAGGACGAAACCGCCCGGCAGGGCGAGCTTGCCTCGAAACGGCTCGATCAGGCGGGTAATGAGCAGGACATTCAGCCCGCCGTCGCGAACAGTTAGGGCAACGACGTCGACGGTCACCGGAAAGCGCGCGGGCGCCGCTTGGGATTCAGGCATGAAGCAATCGTAGAGACTTATCGTCACCTTGACAATAATCCTAGGTCAGCCGTAGTGTTTGGTTATCGTCAAATTGACGATAACCAAACGAAAAGGAGAGCATCATGGCCATCATCAAGCGCTACCCCTGGATCAACCACTTCCTTGGGAGCCCCACTGGCTACGTCGTGCACCTGCAGAAGGGCACAGTGAAGCACCAGGGAGTAGGACAGGCATTCTGGTTCCGGCCTGCGAACTCCGTACTGAGCGAAGTTCCCGTTGACGATCAGGAACTGCCCACGCTGTTCCACGCCATCACCCGCGACCACCAAGACGTGAGCGTGCAGGCCAATGTGACCTACCGCTTCATCGATCCTGTCGCCGTTTCCACGCGCCTCGACTTCGGCCTTCAAACAGTAGGATCCGCACCGGCAACGGGCCGGGAGCAAGTGTCCACGATCATCGGCCAGCTCTGCCAGAGCCACGCGATCGACCAAATCGCCGCCACCACGCTCGCCGAAGCACTCGAACGCGGAGTCAGCCAACTACGGCTGGTCCTCACCGATGCGTTGCGGGCCGACGCCAGGCTTCAGTCCACGGGCATCGAAATCCTCGGTGTCCAGGTCCTCGCGGTGCGGCCCGAGTCCGACGTCGAACGCGCTTTGCAGACCCCGGTGCGTGAACAGCTCCAGGCCGAAGCGGACCGGGCCGTGTACGAGAGGCGGGCAGTCGCCGTCGAGCGTGAACGTACGATTTCCGAAAACGAGATGGCGAGCCAGATCGAACTCGCCGTACGACGTAAAAACCTGGTGGCACAGGAAGGTGCCAACGCACGGCGGAGTGCCGAAGAGAAAGCGGCCGCGGGACTCATCGAGGCCCAAGGCTCCGCGGAACGAAAGGGAATTGGGGCCGCCGCTGAAGCCAACCAGATCCGCTTGGTAGGTGAAGCAGCCGCAGCCCGGGAAGCTGCCACCATGGAGGTTTACCGCGGGATGGAGCAGGCTACCCTGCTTGCCCTCGCACTCAAGGACGCAGCCGGATCCCTTCCGAACATCGGGAATCTGACCATCACTCCGGACCTGCTGAGCGGAGCGCTGGCAGGGTTGTTCAAGGAACCAGCCGCAACCAGCGAAATCACCAAGTAAGGACTCGCTATGCCAACCCCGAGAATCGTCTTCGTCCACCGGCGGACTGAACTCCAGGAACTCCTGGACCGGCATGCCACCCGTGGGCAGGCAGAGTTCTTCCTGCGCACCCGGGGCCGCAGCATGCAGGATGTTCAGGACCGGCACGATCGCCTCACCGCCGCCCTCGCGACGGTTCGGGCGGCAGTTCCTTCCGAATGGCGGCAGGCCGAAGTGGAGCGCGCTGACCTGAGCCGGTTCCTCCTCACAGCCGAGGACGTCATTGCCGTGGTGGGCCAGGACGGTTTGGTGGCGAACGTGGCAAAGTACCTGAACGGGCAGCCGGTCATCGGTATCGATCCTGAGCCCGGCGCCAATCCCGGCATCCTTGTCCGGCACACCCCGGCGGCCGCAGCTACGTTGCTGGGTTCGGGAGATATTGCACGGCTTCACTGCCAGAACCTCACCACTGTGACAGCAACGCTCGACGACGGCCAGCAGCTTTCGGCGCTGAACGAAGTTTTCATCGGGCACGCCTCGCACCAATCAGCGAAGTACTCCATTACTGCGCCGAGTTTCACGAACCCCGGCGGACAGACTGAGCGGCACTCGTCGTCGGGCCTTATCGTTTCCACGGGCACCGGCGCTACCGGATGGTGCGCCTCGATTGCCTTGGAACGGGGCGGACGGGCACTGCCCGCACCCACAGACCCCCGGCTTGCCTGGTTCGTTCGCGAGGCATGGCCATCCCCCGTCACCGGTGCCTCGCTGACTGAAGGTCTGCTCGAAGCGGGCGAGGCCCTGCGGATCACGGTGGCCTCCGACCAGTTGGTGGTGTTCGGCGATGGCATGGAGGATGATCGGCTGACCGCCTCGTGGGGGCAGGAAATCACCGTTCAACTGGGGCAACGGCCCTTGCGGCTGGTTGTCTGATTCTTAAGCTGGCAAGGGAACCGTTAGGCCGGACATGATGATTTGAATGCCCAGCCTCGGACGACTATCCCTTCTGATTAATGCCAGCACTCGCTACTGTGGGCTCACTAATCGTTCCTTAGACCATGGGGGTCAAATTGGAGTTTGCAGAACGACTTGCGGCGCTGGCAGCAAAGGTTCGCCAACAGCGCGGGGTTATAGAGACGGAAGAGGCAACGAAAAACGCCTTCGTCATGCCATTCATCTCGTCAATTCTGGGCTATGACGTCTTCAACCCATTGGAGGTTGTTCCGGAGTTCACGGCAGACGTCGGTGTAAAGAAGGGCGAGAAGATTGACTATGCCATCGTGAAGGATGGCGAAATTCAGATCCTCATTGAGTGCAAGAAGTCGATCGAACCGGTAAAGATCGAACACGCATCCCAGCTCTTCCGCTACTTCGCGGTAACCAACGCGAGAATTGCAATTCTCACCAACGGCGAAACCTATCAGTTTTTCACTGACCTCGATGCACCCAACCGTATGGACGCTAAGCCGTTCCTGGTCCTGGACTTAAACGATATTGACGAGACTCTCCTCCCGGAACTCCAAAAGCTTTCCAAAGACGTTTTCGACCTTGATTCCATCATTGGGGCAGCGAGTGAACTGAAGTACATCGGAGAGCTCAAGAGGACACTAGCCGCACAGCTCCGTGAGCCGGAGGACGAATGGGTCAAGTTCCTCACTACTCGCGTCTACACAGGACCGTATACGCAGCGTGTTCGCGAGCAATTCACCATGCTGGTGGGGAAAGCAACAAAGCAATTCCTGAACGATCAAGTCAACGAGAGACTAAAGAAAGCTCTCGGCGCCCAAGCCTACACAGCAAACGATGAGGTCGCTGCTGCTGCTGTCTCCAGCAAGCCGATCGCTGAGGCGGACCTTGTAGAAGCCGACGCCATTGAGACGACACTCGAAGAAATTGAGGGTTACCAAATCGTGCGGGCCATTGTGTGCAGCGAAGTGAAACCCACGCGGGTGGTGCAACGGGATGCTAAGTCATATTTCGCCGTTCTCCTCGACGACAACAATCGCAAACCGATCGCTCGGCTTCACTTCAATCGAAGCCAGAAGTACCTCGGGCTCTTCGATGCGAACAAAGAGGAAACGCGCGTACCGATTAGCTCGCTGGAGGAGATCTACGACCACGCCGACGCACTCCGCGGGAGCGTGAAGAGCTACCTCTGAATTTCCACTGCAAAGGGACCGGCTGGAAGGGGCCCGGTTAAAGAAAATCAGCCCGAGCCGTGAGGCGAGCGGGCTGATCATGATAAGTAACAATACCACCGGGCTCCTTGGCCCTTCCTTACCCTTTTCACGCCCAGAATTACAACCGTTGAATCTCCCCAAAGCCCCGGAGTAGGGTGGCCGGACCGTCCAACCACATCATCGTCTGGGAAAATACTGGGAGAACCATGACACATGTGAGACGCCAACTGGCTGCGGTCACCGCAGCCCTGGCCCTGAGCGTGACTAGCGGAGCGGTGGCCAGTCCTGCCTTCGCCGATCCTCGCGAAACCGATAAGAACCCTACTGCCACGGGGTACGGCGGCGCCGTAAGCACCGTGGATCCGGAAGCTTCAGCAGCCGCCATCGAAGTCCTTCGCAAAGGTGGTAACGCAGCCGACGCCGCTGTCGCTGCGGCCGCCACCCTTGGCGTAACAGAACCGTACAGCGCCGGCATTGGAGGCGGCGGCTATTTCGTGTTCTACGACGCCAAGACAAAGAAAGTCAGCACGATTGATGGCCGCGAAACAGCGCCGGCAGCCATGCCGAACGATGCGTTCATCGATCCCGCCACCGGCAAGCCCTATCTCTTTACGACTAAGAGGCCCGAACTGCCAACCAGCGGCGTCTCCGTCGGCGTCCCGGGGACCCCGGCCACGTGGGAACGCGCACTTGAGCGTTGGGGAACTTTGAACTTGGGCGAGGCCTTCAAGCCCGCCATCAAGGTAGCCAACCGCGGCTTCGTGGTGGACGAGACATTCCGAAACCAAACCCTGGACAACAAGTTCCGTTTCAACACGTTCACCTCCACGCAGGACCTTTTCCTTCCCGGTGGTGACGCTCCCGCCGTCGGGAGTATCTTCAAGAACCCCGAGCTTGCCGAGACGTACCGCCTGCTGGCGAAGCAAGGCACCAGTGCTTTCTACACGGGTCCGCTGGCAGAAGAGATCGTGTCCGCAGTAAAGGCACCGCCGAAATCGGGTGAAACTGATCTGCCCGTTCCAACCGGGTTCATGACCACCGACGATTTAGCTGCGTACGAAGCCATCAACCAGGATCCGACACACGTGAACTACCGCGGCTATGACGTCTTTGGAATGGCGCCATCCAGCAGCGGCGGCACCACGGTTGGCGAGTCGCTGAACATTCTTGAAAACTTCGATCTGAAGGACATGCAGCCGGTGGACGCGCTGCACCACTACTTCGAGGCCAGTTCGCTGGCGTTCGCCGACCGCGGCGCCTATGTGGGAGATCCGAAATTCGTTGACGTTCCCACCGATGTCCTCACCGACGAGGTTTTCGGCAAGGAACGCGCTTGCGAGATCAATCCGACGGCGGCAGCTGAGAAGCCGGTCGACCCGGGTGACATCACAACGTACGACGGCGCGTGCCCGGCAGGGGCCGCACCGCTCGCCGATGAGACGGACACCGAGAACATTTCCACCACCAACCTGACGGTCGCCGACAAATGGGGCAACGTGGTGGAGTACACCCTGACCATTGAGCAGACGGGTGGATCCGGGATCGTCGTCCCAGGCCGCGGATTCCTCTTGAACAATGAGTTGACTGACTTCAGCGCCGAATATAAGGCGACTGATCCCAACAGGATCCAGCCAGGCAAGCGTCCCCGTTCTTCGATGTCCCCGACCATCATCTTGGAAGACGGTAATCCGTTCCTGGCCCTCGGCTCCCCGGGCGGATCCACCATCATCACCACCGTGTTGCAGACCATCCTGAACCGCGTTGATCTGGGAATGGATATCTCCGAGGCCATCGCCGCTCCCCGGGCTGCTCCTCGAAACGGTCTCACCGTCAGTTCCGAGCCGGCTTTCATTGATGCTTACGGTCCCGCGCTGGAATCGTTGGGCCACGATCTGGTCCCGGCCGGTGATGCCTTCACCTCGGCAGCCGAAATAGGTGCGGCCACTGCGATTGAGTTCGGCGACGGCGGAAAGCTCACGGCAGCGGCTGAGCCGACTCGTCGTGGAGGTGGATCGGCAATGGTTTTGAAACCAAGCAGCGGGCCGTGATCGATGTACTAGCCCGGAAACAGGCCTCGGACTGTTTGCTGCAATTTCTCCAACGCCGTGGTCTGTTGGGTGCTGGCAGCGAACTTCATGAGTCCGCGGCAGGCGAGTCCCGCGTCCGTCAGCTCACCGCTCAGCAGGAAGTCCATCAGTTCATCGCTTGGCAATAGCCGTACGAAGCCCGCCTCGGAAGGGTCCCACGATGGGTCGCTTCCGAGGCGGGCTTCTGCTGCAATGATCAAATGCTTCCGCCGGGACGAGTTGGCGGACCACCATTCGGATCCTGCGTAGTAGACGGCTGACGACTCGTAACCTGTTTCCTCGGCCAACTCGCGCTGGCCGCCATCTACGGGAGCTTCGTTCTCATTCAGGTATCCCCCGGGCAGTTCCAGCAAGGTCTTTCCTGGGCCAACGCGGAACTGCTCAAACAGCACCACATCTGTTCCGCCCTCCGTGAAGGCGAGAACCGCTGCGGAGTCGGGGCCCGCGATGACGTCCCAGGTTGAAACTGAGCCGTCAGCCTCCAAGTACGTGTCCTGATTGATGGTGACAAAGCCTTTGTACGCACGCGTAGTCCAGAGTTTTCGCCACAATTCGTCCGAATTGTTCACTCTTGGCGGTTGGTCTTGAGTTCCCGACAGAATCTCCACAACATCACCAACGAAGCGGCCGCGATGATGATTCCGGAAATGAGGGACCACACAGATTCGCTGCCGCTTGAGAGGAAAATGTAGGTGGCGTAACAGGCCATGACGAGGGCGAGAAGCAGCCAAACCATCGGTTTACGATTCACAATGAGTTCCTTGATTGAGTGGTAGATGTCAGGCCAAGTCACGCTTGGAGAACACGGCGCAGGCTGCCCCCAAGATGATTAACAGCCAAGCAGCGGCCCCGAAGAAAGACTCCGACGCCGGTATGTGGACTGCCACTTGATTCGCCCAGTTGGCAGCTTGGAATGGGAATAGGTACGTCTCGGCATTGCCCAGGGACAGGATCTGCGGCACGACCAAACTGAGAGGAACCGCGAAGAGGCTCACAAGGTGGTTGCGAACGAGGGAACCAATCGCGAATCCCCAAGTGGATCCCATCGCTGCCATTCCAGCGAAGGCCAGCACAATGTGCGGGCTGAGCTGCCGTCCTTCGGCGGCTATTCCCCCGGCAAGACCGAAGCACATGCCAACCATCGCGCCGCCCAGGCTTGCTGCGAGAGCGGTTGTCAGAGCTCGGGCAATGAATGCGGGGTTCCGTTGGAACAGCAGTACCCTGCGCGTAAGGCACCCAGCCCGGAAATCCGCGGTGAAGGAACAAGAGCCCATCACGCCCGCACCTGTGAGCATGAGCGATAAGCCTGCCCCTCGAAGAACTTCGTCAAAGCCCGGAGGGGCCATGGTGGATTCGACGCTGGCGGTCACCAGGAGCGTAGCCAGTAGTCCGATCACCAGCAAGGAGGCAACCGCTGAACCCTTCCACAACCACGGGCGGCGAAGATCTGCAAGAAGTGCGGACACCATTTAGAACTCCTTTCTCTTGAGCACCACGACAGCGCCAACGCTGGCTGCGAGGAGCCACGCCAGCGAGACCAGGAACGCTGGACCTGGTGAAAGAAGGCCCTCAAAAGGAAGAGAGGCAATGCCTGCCAACGCGCCGGAGGGCAGCCAACGCCCTATTTCCGGATCGTTTGCCAAGATGGGCAGTTCGACGGCGAGCGGAATAAGCATGGTGACGATCGTCGTCGCGTAGTAGTGCCGAATGATCCAGCCGAGCGAGCAACCCCACAGGGAACCAATAGCGGACGCGACCACGACGCCGGGCAGGGCTTCCCAAGACCCTGGGGTGAGGAGGTCCGCGCGCATTTCTAATGGCAGGGTGAAGGCTACGCTGGCTCCCCAAACCACAATCCCCGCCGTCAGAGTGGCGATCCCGACCACCAAGGCTGCGGCGTACTTGACCGCAACAAGGTGCATTGGCCCGCTCATCACCACGCTGCGTCGGAGGGTCCCGTAGTAGGACTCCCGTGTGACCAGGTAGCTCCCGGCAAAGGTGGCCACGATCGCAATAGTGGTGGCCAAAGCCCAAAATGCTTGAATGTTGTCCGCCGTGGAAAGCTGATCTGCATTGTCCGGCCAGCCGAGCAAGTTGGCCACGAACCAGGGCACCAAGGCGCTGAAAGCGATGATGCCCAAAATGGAATATCCGCTGAAGTACCTCAGTAGTTCTGCCCGTAGTCCACCGGCCCAGTTGGAGTTCGAATGGACCGTCACTGGGCACCCTCCAGGATCTTGAAATACGCAGATTCTAGGCTTCCGCCGCCGAGAGCCTTCGCTTCCTTGAGGGTCCCGTGGAACAATGTTCGTTGCTTCAGAATGACGACGTCGTGGGCAATTTGTTCGAGCTCCATCAGCTGGTGGCTTGAGACCAGGGCACTCCCGCCGGACTCCGCGAACCCGCGCAGAAAGCCGCGCAGCCACTGGATGCCTTCCGGGTCCAGGCCGTTCGCGGGCTCGTCCAGGACAAGCAGGTCAGGGCTTCCGATGATGGCAGATGCAATCCCCAGCCGCTGTTTCATCCCCAGCGAGTAGTCCCGGACTTTCCTGTCCGCGTGAGCCTTAAGATCCACGATTGCCAGGACCCGCTCAACGTTTTCCCGGCTCACGCCTGCTGCCAACTGGTAGATCTGAAGATGACGGCGGCCCGTCAACCCAGGCTCTACCTCCATCCCGTCCAAGTTCACTCCAACGCGAGTGGCAGGCCTCCTTAGTGAGCGATAGGCGGTCCCGAAGACGGTTGCGCGGCCCGACGTCGCCTCCACCAAACCTGTCAGCCCTCCAAGTGCCGTACTCTTTCCGGCACCGTTGGGACCGATCAATCCCACAACCCGCCCGGCAGGAACATCGAACGTCAGTTCCTCGACGGTCCATCGTTTGCCCCTTCTCTTGCTGAAACCTTCGAAGCTGGCGTGGATTGTCATGAGTGCCCTCTCGTGGAGTCGTCGCGTTCGGGTTGACCAGGCCATAGCGGGGAATGTGAAACGGCTTGCCAGAGCCACTCCCCCAAAGTTGTTTGGCCTCCGCTGGTTACTTCCGCCCGTCCCGAAGCAGGGAGGGATGTGCTTTCTTCCACCTGAGCTACGTACGCCAACACGGGCAGGGTGGTGCCTGCGAGCGCTAAAGGAACCATGGTGTCCACAGGTGCAGTGGATGACGACGGCGGGTGCTCCCCAATCGTGGCGCGGCCCAGGTTTTCGTGAATGACCATTCCCTGTGACTGCAAGGTGACGCTGTCGCCCGGTTCCAGCGCGCCATCGCTGGCTCCGTTGGGCGTCACGATGAGCAACTGGTCATTCATGTAGGTGTAGCCCGCTACGGTTACCCGATTCACTGGGATCACGGCGAGAAGAACTCCGATAGCAAGAGAGCCTGCGAGCATGAAAAGGACACGCCTCCACAGTGGGCTTCCATTCTCCGCAGCCGCGCGGAAAAACTGAACCACGCTCCTTAACGCCACCACTATGAGCAGGCAGAGGATGGCAAACACCACGATGTGCCCTATGTATCCGAGCTGCAGGAAGATCGGCACGACGCGTTGGAAGCCAATCATCATGAAGCCGACGCCCGCGATGAAGCTCGCCAATCCAAACCATGGAAGCAAACCATTGCCGCGAAAGGTGGCCCGCGCTCCAAGAATCCGGGAGCCAACGACGTCGGCCAGTGCCTTTACGGATTTCTGGCGAAGGTGCGGGATGTCCACAGCGGACATCAAGGCAACGTAGCCGTCCAGCTTGATGAACGGGAAGAGATTCAAAATGGCGACGCCCCAACAAATGACGCCATAGAGCAGGGCCGCATCCTTCACCGAGGATGCCGGAAGGAAAGTCTGCACCGCCAACGCGCTGGCCCCTAGGCCAAGGTGCACCAGCGGTCCAGCGAGCGCGATCACCACTCGCTGCTTACGTGAGCTCAACCGCCAGCCATCGGTTATGTCGCAGAAGAAGGCCGGAGATAGGTAGAACAGCATGATGCCAATCCGCCGCGGCGTGCCGCCAAAGTAGCTGAGGGCCATTCCGTGGCCGAGTTCATGCAGCAACGTGGAGGCAAACATCGCGCCAGCGATGTAGAGATACACCCCAAGTGGCAGCGGCGTCGCCAAGACCCGCCAAATGTTCGGGCCAGCCGTCAAGGCGCCCAGCATGCCGCCAATGAGAAGCAAGGCAAGTGGCAGCGCAGCGATTGGCCGCGCAAAGGCAGCGACCACAGGGCGGAACCGCAGCAGGAGCGGCGCCGGATTGAATAAGGTGAACTGCACCGTCAGGGGTGCCCGGAACTGAACGCGCCGGTCCCTCGGCGGGGGTGCACCGCCGTCGAAGATGCCAGTGTGCGCCAGCTGCCGAACGATCCCCATGACGTCGGCAGCCGTCCACGGCAACCCCAAAAGGTGGGCAACCTGGGCGGGGTTTCGCTCACCATCAACTGCTCTGAGGACGGCGGCCACATCTGCTGAAACCCGGGCTTTTGGAACACTGTTTGTGGCAACAATCCAGGGGCCGCCGTCCACTAACGGTTGATCAATGGAGGTCGATGGCGCCAACTGGACCGGCCACTGAACGGGTGTCCGGGTCTTGGGCGATCCGAGCATGGCGAGCTTTCTCATATCAGCGGGTGCGGTGTTAGGGACATACCGGAGGGGTCACAGACCGAACCGGACGGCATCCGGACCAGTCCTTTGGTTTCATCCATCGTCAGCGGAACAGCACCGGGACAAATCGCCTTGCCCGTTACCCACCCGAGCTCCTGAATTGCCGCTGGGAGGCGGTGCGTGAGGCTGACCCAGTGTGATCGAATGTCTCGCCCCGCCAAAAACTTCACCAGGACGTCGACGTTCGGAATGGGTTTGACAAGCGGAAAGTGGGCAGGCCTGAAGGTTCGAACCCACAAAAGTAATTCAGCCAGAGCTTGCCCGGTGGTCCAGAACTCGGCGCGGGATTCGTCGTCGATCACTTCCGCTGACGGAGCTGCTGATGGCGTCCGTGACAAGAAGAGTTCGCGAATCTGCAAGCCTTCCTGCAGGGCTCCCTTCAGAGCGGCGACGGGGTCACCTGCCGCCTTGAGCCCAACGGCGCCGAAGTGCCCGTGGTCAGTGGGACCAGTGATGATGCAGACCGCAACATGCAAGGGACTTCCACCCTGAGGGATGAAGGCCAGTGTTGGGGCGATGTCAGCTTTGCGTGCAGCTTCCAGAAGCAGAAGTAAACCCCTGGTGCCTGGGGCGTGGAGCACATCTGCCGGCATCGACCCAGCCACGAACTCGCGGAGTGGAACCCTATGGCGCCAGGCAGAAAGGAAGGCATCCCGTTCTATGACTTCACCGATGCCAGATGCTCGCGCGAAGTGTTCTGACGGACCGGACGCTGCGCCATTCGGCGATGGATCAAAGAACCCGTTCCATGGATCCGGATGCGTGGATCCACCAGCGGCGTAGTCCACCACAGGAGCCGGTACGTGTGATTCCTGGCCTGTCAGCAAGTCCGTTGCCCGGTACCACGGGAAGTCGAAGGCGAGGGCGGAGGCGCGTCCCAAGCCCGCGCTAACAAAATCGATGCGCTTGTCGATTGCGTCCCTCGCAGCAAGAAGGTGTTCAGCGTCCGCTGCCATGGGCGCCAAGGCGAAACGCTCTACGGCCTCACCTGCGCCCCGCGTCATGGAGGATCGCTTCTTCACGTCAAAAGCTCCAACAGCGGTCGCGAACCCTTCCCCGTCAGGCCTCCCATTAGCGAGGGAGGCCACCGTTCGCCAGAGCCCTACATCGTTGGGCAGATAGACCGTCGCCGAGGACACCAGACCCAGCGAAGGATCAAGGGTAAGTACTGGATCGATGCTCATCTGCCACACACCCAGAGCTCGACATCATCCAAGCCGGGCACCTGCGTGGCGATGCGGACGGGCCGACGCTCGAGGATGGTGAGGCCTTCTGCCAGCACTTCTTCCTCGATGAGGCTGTTACTGACGAACGCGATATCGCTTGAATACGCGGACGATCGGTACGTGCCGCCTTCATCGAAGCCAACGTGGATCATGGTTACGTGCCGGGCCCCGTTGACCGGATCACGGCTTTCCACGGTGATAAGGAATGCGTCCTCCCCCAGCGCCGAAACTGTCGTTCCGCCGTCGTGTCCTTCCGATCCCTGGTGGCTGTCGGCGTTCAGTACCGTCAACAGGAAGCGTCCGTCGGGCATCAAGCAATCACGGACGCGGCGGAACAACTCCCTCCTGTCTTGGGGGTCCAGGAGCGTGATGGAACTGGCGCCGAGAACGACGCAACCGAAGCCGCCGTCGATCTCAAATCGGGACATGTCCGCCTCGAGCAATTCCACCGGCACTTCGCGGGGATTAAAGGCTTTGGTGCGGATCCTTTCCGCGAGCATCGCGAGCATTTCCGGCGAGGAGTCGACGGCGGTTAGAGGACGTCCCAAGGCAAGGAGCGGCCGGGTGATCCGGCCTGATCCCGCAGCCAATTCCAGAATGGGCCCGGTGGTTTTACGTGTCGCAGCCAGGATCTCGGGAAGTTCGGTCAGATCGTCCGCAGTGATCTGATCGTAAAGACGGGAGCCGGCGACGCTGTACAGATCCTCGGGAGGATCCAGGTGGCCAAGGACGCGCAGGATGGCATCAGCAGATTTGTCGGGCGGGATATTCATCAGCTCGTGTTCTCCGGGAGTTGGTAGGAGTCGGGGATCCACGCGGGCGGCGGCGAAGCGTCGCGCCACCCGCGTGCACCAGCTAGGTGGCGGCGATTCCGATGACGATGCCGGCGATGATGATGACGTCACCAACGCGCATGTACCACGGGGTATCGTCCGGGGTGTCGAGGTTCTCCAGTTCTTCGATGGTCAGCTGAAGGTTCGAGTTTGCGATCATTGCGTACTCCTTTCTCTTGTAGTTCGTGCTGTTGTTCGGCCTGTCCGTTTCCCGGACGGGTTAGGTGATGCTGACGGCGATAATGCCGATGGCAACTCCCTGGGACACTCCGATGAACCAGTTGTTGAAGTCCGGGGTGTCCAGCGATTCGATCTCCTGGATGGAGATGTTGAGCTGTTTCTGCATTTGCGTTCACCTCCCTTCGCTGCAAGTTGGAAGGCCTGCTCGGGCTCGTCAGGTGATGCTGACGGCGATCCCGATCAATGCGAGGCCAACGGTGATGCCGTGGATGCGTTCGCTCCAGTCGTCAGGGACGTCGATGCTTTCCAGTTCCTGGATGTTGAGGTCCAAAGTCCTGGGTGCAAGAGTGCTGCTCATGTACTCACCCCCTTTCCCTTACCGCTCGTAGCTCGCCCACTGGGCCTGGCAAGATTTGTTGTTCCAGCGCTGCCTTGGAGAGGACGTACTGGACCTGCACGCCGTCAAGGCCCCGCAGCATCGGCAGCCCGCCACCCCAGTTCCGGAGAGCGGCGGCGGTGGTCTTCATCAACGCCTGTTCGCTAATGGCGTCCAGGCGCGCGATGCCCCACCGCCACATCAATTGGTTGATGCCCTTGGCAGGGTTGGGATCCAGTGAAGGATCCGCATCCGTAACCACTGACCAGAGCTTCAGGAGTCGACTACGGTCACCCCAGGCTGCGGTTCCGTTGGCGATCTCCTCCCAGATGGGACTGATCACCGAGGCTGTGGCGGTCATCTTTCTCGCCCCAGTGATATAGGCGAGTTCGTTGGCGACATACCAGTGCTTCGCTCCGTAGGGGTCCCGAGCTACCAGGGCCCAACCCGTGTGCGTCTCCAGGCTGAGGTGAGCCGCCATCAGTCTCAGCTCGGGCCCGTCCTCACGGGTCACTCGATTGCCGAGCCTGACGATCCGCGCCAAGAGTGAGTAACCGTCGTCGTCGAAAATGTTGGAGTTGCTGCCAATCAGGGTCCCCGCCACCCGGAGGAACGCCTCAAGCAGCCCTTCGAAAAGCAGCTGCGTAGGCAGGGAGGCGAGGTTGCCGGCGTCGAGTACTGCCACGTCACCTGACAGGTGACGTGAGGCGATCAAACGACGCCCGACGGCGGTGTCCAGGCACGCTACAGCGCTGACTTCGGCGCCGGTCCCCACGGTTGACGGCAGGAGGACGGTTCGGGGACGCTCATTTGGATAAGCGACCGGAGGCAGAACGATCAGACCCGAACGCTTGGCGTGACGTTCGACGAAGATCGTGAGGCTCGGGTCCGCCGTGAACAATGCCGCCAGTTTTACGGCATCCATCACCGAACCTCCGCCATGGCCCACAACGGTCTGAAGCCCTTGTTTGCGAATGAAGCCGCCTACAAGCCTGAGGGTCTCGACTGTGACCGGGCCAGCTTTTAGGTCTAACGTTGGCGCTCCCTTTAAGTCGCCGACCAAGAGGGCATCCCTCTGTCCTGCGAGTGCATTGTCCACCACGATTCCGGTCCGGCCGCGGGTAAGTCCGCCAATGTATTTGGGTGCCATCCCTGGGTCGAGGACGACGCAACGCGTGTTCCACGCGCGGTCCGCGATCATGCGAAAACTCCGTCGCGTTCTGCCTTTGCCAGCCCGTGGACGATGGCCGCGTGCAGTTCCTCGAAGTTCACCTGTGTAAAGGTCAGTGCGGGCAGGAGTTGGATCCGGCCTGGCCCAGGCTGCACGATGGCTCCGGCTTGATGAATCCGCCGCGCGACGGCAAGGACACCGTTCGGAGAAAGGGGTGATCCACTCTTGGCTCGCAGCAGGATGCCCCTCATACAGCTGCGTCCTGAGGACTCGCCGACCCCTGGAACGCCCTGGAGTTTGGCAATGAGCGTGTTTACACCCTCCGAGACCCGCTGAGTCAAAGTAGCGTGATCCAGCCTTTTCATCTCGGAGATCGTGGTGAGAATGGCAGCGCAGGTTGCTGGTGTTCCGGCTTGGGTTTCGCCGTGGACGAAAACCGCCTCGTTCTTATCGAAGAGCTGGGTTACGCGCTGGCCGATTAGGAGGGCGGCGCATGCAATGGTGCCGTTGGTCAGTCCCTTGGAAGTAACAATGACGTCCGGGGCTTCCCGCCACTCATCTGAAGCAAACCACCCTTTAATACGGCCGAATCCTGTGGCGACTTCATCAGCCACAACAAGGAACCCATGCTCCTCCCGGTGCTTGAGGAGCGCGGTCACGAAACCGTCCGGTACGGCGACCGCACCCGAACCAAGGACGGGCTCGATGATGAACGCCGCAATGCGATGCCCCTCCCTTTGCATGAGATGGGCCAGCTCAGCGCCGCCGTCGTCGAACCGCACATGCCGGATGTTGCGCCTGTCCACGCCATAGACGGCTTGGCCGAGCTCGTCGCCGCTGAGTGCCTGGCTTCCGTACGTGAGCCCGTGGTAGCTCCCGCTTAACCCGACGACGAGCTTGCGTTCGGGTTGTTTGTCCAGGACAAAGTAGTGACGGGCGAGCTTCATGACGGCGTCGTTGGCGGCACCTCCGGAGGTGGAGAAGAGGACGCGCTCGAATTGATGCTTGGGCAATTCAAGGAGGGCTTTCGAGGCCTCGATTGCCTTACTATGCGCGCTCCGGAAGAGCGGGAGGTAGGACGCTTTTTCGAGTTCTTTGGTTATTGACTCCGCAACCCGTGCGTTGCCGTAGCCGAGGTTCGCGTTCCATAGGCCGCTCCTCGCGCAGAGCCGTCGTCGTCCGTCTTCAAAGGTGACGTGGACGCCCTGGGCACTGACCGCTGTGTAGCTTGCTGTTTCGAAATCGTGCTGGCTTACCAGGGGGACCCAGAGCGGGAGCTGGGTCCGGGGTTTTAGGGGTGCGGTCATCGGTTTGTGCCGATGAGGTCAATGCCGAGCTGTTCGAATTGATTCAGGACTGCCGTCACGGATCCTGTGGCTACGGCCTCTGAGACGTTGAGGGCTGGCGCTATCACCGTGGCAGCAGCGCTGATATCCCGGAAGTTGGAGATGGCTTCGATGATGGTGGCGGCATCAACCCCAATCTTGAAGACGCGACCTGACTTGGTGTCCAGCAACGTGTACTCCCCTGCCCTTTGGACAATGAAAGGAGCGAAAGCCGAGGCGACCCCCGATGCTGCGCCGAAGAGGCTGACTCCGAAGCCCACAAACCTGGTGGTCTCGCGGGCTTCACGGGGGATGAACTTCCATGCATCCAATGCGGCAAGGTAGCGCGGAATCCACGGGTTGGCGGTGAGGGCCTCCACGTCCACGTTGCAGTTAGCCATGGCTGCTCCGGGACCCAGCGACTTTGCGTGCAGGTCTTCAATCGCATCGCCGACCCGGCCAATCTCCGCTCCATAGGGGCCTCTGAGAATCCTTCCGTCCGACGTGATGTGAAGTCTTGCCAAGGAGATACTCTGTTCTGTCGCTGCGAGCAAGGCCCGATCGGACAGAACAGCATTCGCTTCAGTCAGCTGCCGGACGAAATGTCCTGAACGCCGGGCTTCTTCAGCATCGTCAAAGAAGGCATGCCAGTCCTCGCTGGTGGTCATCCTGACCACTGTTACGCCCACCAGATTGACGAAAGGAATGGCCACGTAGTCCTGGATTTCCAGGCTGAGTGTGCCGTCTACCAGGAGTTCTTCGCCGGCGGCGTCGAACGAGCCGGACACTGTTGTGATGGCTTCGTCGTCCTTGTCCCCATTGAGAGCAAGGATGACCGAGCCCTCAGTGACCAGCGTCTTCGCGTAGTCGATGTGCTCGGGATTCTCCACGAAAATGACATGGCCTGCGATGCGCCCTGGCATGCCGGTAATCCACTGATCCACTGCTGCGGCAATGGTCTGCTGCTGACTTAACGTCAATTCCCCAACCCCCCAATAGTTCCTTCGTTCTTGAGACGAAGCTATGGGCCGGAGTGGGTGCCATGGTGGAGGAAATTGAAACTAGGTGGTGGAAAGCCCCAAAGATAGGTGCTGCGTGGCGCTATCTAGGTGGTGGGGAAAGGTGGTCTAGGTGGTGGGAATCATTGCCCGATCATGTCGAGGCAACCGCCGTCCATGATGCTTCCACCTGGGGCGATGTCCACCGCGCCGTCGAGCGAAACGTATCCATAGACGCAACCACCGCTTGGCGCTGCGGCTCCGAATCTGACGCCGCTGCCCGTGTCGTCTGTTTGAATCTCGTTCTTGTTCAGGCCTACGGATTCCAGGGCTTGACTTACCTTTGGTGGATTCGCTTTCATCCCCAGTGACGTAAGGGCCGCGCGCGCCGGCTCGATGTATCCCTCCAGCAGCATCTTCACCTCCGGGGATAAGGATTTTCGCTGGCGATAGGTCTCGTTCGCGGCCATCGCTGCGTCACCGTCGTAGAACGCGCAGTTCCCGTCCGGCATGGGCTCAGTGCCGGCGCTGGGGCAGGCTGCTGTGGGAGGGGGAGAGGTCGACTCACTTCGGACTGTTGCTGGCGCCCCGCAGCCCGCCACGGCGAGAGCTGACACCGCAGTTAGTGTGAGCCCGACGGACCATCTTGTTTTCCCCATCCAAGGACCCTACTGGATGGGCTACAGCAGGCATAGGCAATTTAGCTATCGATTTGATATTCTTGCCTTTGCCCTTCACACGCGTATCGAAGAATCTTTGGGGGAACCTACGATGAACGCGAACTCAGCCATGCGGATCCGGAGCTACTGGGTGGGGCTAGCCGTCTCTTATGGGCTGGCCCTTACTGTTGCGACCGTGGCTGATTGGCCATGGCCCTTGGTTGTTCTGGGCGTATTCATTCTGTTCATCGTCTTGCAGGGACTCCACTATGGTCAGATCGGCCGCAAGGTCCATCGGGAGCCAGCCTCAGACGCGCCAGCGATTAGCCTTCTCGCCTCCGCATTCACGGCTGCGGCGATCCTCATTCACGGAACGTCCATAGCAATCTGGGCCGGGCCCCTCCTGGGTGGGGTCACCGCCGTCGTCATGTATTTGGTCTTGGCTAAGTATGGCCGGTTTTACAGTCCGTCTTCTGTGGGCACGGATCGGCCTTCGGAGCAGCCAATTCGTGACGCGTAGTCGCGAATCATCTAGACGAACCTACTTCCAAGCAGGATGGAACTGAGAATGAAGATTTTGTCTCTATTCGGAGCAACGCTGTTCTTACTTAGCGCACACATGCCCCATCACGGTTGAAGCGCCGTGGTAGCGTCCTTCCATGAAAGTGACCCCGCGTATGCTTCGCACTCTCATCGTTTTCCTTGCAGGTTTCGTTCCGTTCGCTGTCTTCTGGCCACTGTATGGAGCGGTAGCTGGCTTCTGGATCGGACTGAGTGTGACGATCGTGGCCCTTGTCCTTGACCGATACGTCTGGAGTAACCGGAAAGAGCGGTACGACGGCTAGCCGTGGACACCACTGCCCCAGGGGATTGTGTGGCGTCCACTGCTTGGTGATCCGTTGGCTTGGCGGACGTCCTCGTTGTGGCTAGGGCGATCAAGCCTGCCAGAGTTCCAAGGCGGCCCATCCTCTGGGCATGCCCATTGATTCTTCAGTCAGGCCACCCACTTGGGGAAAGGTTCCCACCAGATCCACAAGGCGTTCGGCCCAATCCCCGTCCGCATCGACGACTCTGAGCAAGTACGCCATTACAGCCAGGGCGTTGTACAGCCCAAATACTTGCTTCGAGGATTTCTCATCCAGAAGGTGATCAAGAAGCGGAACTTGCCCTTTACCGGGTCGTTTTGGGGCCGTTACCAGCTTTCGATTGAAGATACGCGCATGGTGAGCGGCCACATTCCTGACATAATTCAGAGTCGCAATCCAGCTGCTCATAACGCGTTTAGAAGGGGCACCATACGCCGAGGCAATCTCGGTAGCTATCGAACTCACGAAGCCCCCATACAAGCGGCTGAGGTGCCCCAACTCCATAATTTCGGTGACGGCCCAAATCGGCATGCGACCGTCGTAGTTGTCACGAAAATGGGCGACGAACGCCTCGTCAGAAGCGTTCTGGCGTTCTCGCATGCGAGCGATCCAAAGCGCGTGCTTGCTAGGGCCGGCCTGCCCTGTGCACTCGTCGACTGGCGGAGTCGTAAAGGCACTGACGAAAGTGGCCGACTCAAGATGAGCAAATGCAGAACGGCAACCCAATGTATAGCCAATTTGCATGCGGAGAGACACCTCAATCCTCTCGATTCCGTCAAGAATCAACATCCGCAGTCGACGATCAAAGTCGATGATTGCCGCAGCGCCCGCGAGCGAGGTGCCGTCACGATAGTTGTTGAGAACGCGGAATCGCCTGCGACCAGTCTGATCAAAGTAGAACTCAGAATTCCGGAAGGGGTAGAGGTATCCGGACAGGCGGTAGTAGCCGATGGAGCGAAGAAGCTGGACTCCGCTCCCATCAGCAGGAATCGCAACACCCCGCGAAGCGAGCTTCTGGACTTGCTCCTCTATCGAAAGCCACTGCTTTGTATAGTCAGCCACGAATCCCCCAGTTAAAGAAAATCAGCCCGAGCCGTGAGGCGAGCGGGCTGATCGTGATGAAAAAACTCTAGCACGAAATAATCGTGCCCAAGGGCCGTCCCGATGACGCATCCGTCGAGGCCCAAGAGCGCCCTGAAACCGCCGTCACCGTGCTCCTGTTTCGGGCGGACTCTTCGACGGCGGTCAGCACCCGTTGGATTTGGAGCCCGTCAGCGAACGACGGCGACGGCGGCTCGCCCGCGCTGACGGCCAACAGGAAGTCCCGAATCTGGTGCGTGAACGTGTGCTCCCAGCCGATGATGTGGCCCTGTGGCCACCACGCTTCAAGGTACGGGTGTTCGGGCTCGTTGACCAGAATGCGGCGGAAGCCCTGCTCCCGCACAGGGACCGTAGCATCAAGGAAGTTCAGCTCATTAAGGTCTTCCAGGTTGAACGTGAGTGCACCTGCTGTGCCGTAGACCTCGATCTGGAGGCTGTTCTTCTGGCCAGTTGCAACCCTGGACGCTTCGACCGAGGCGCCCATGTCTCCGGTGAGCCAGAAGGTTGCCCACGCGGCATCATCCACCGTGACGTCCTCCAACCCTTTCGGACCTGGGCGCTGTGTCACGAAGGTTCGCAACACACCCGAGGCCTCAAGCACGGTTTGCCCAGTCAGGAACTGGATTTGGTCGATAGCGTGGGAGGCGATATCGCCCAAGGCCCCGGAGCCAGCGGTTTCCTTCCGGAGCCGCCAACTCATGGGAGCCTCGGCATCCGAGAGCCAGTCCTGTAAATAAGCAGCCCTAATGTGGCGGATGGTGCCCAGGCGGCCTTCCGCGATCAACTCGCGTGCCAGTGCAAGAGCCGGGACGCGCCGGTAATTGAACCCGATCATCGACTGCACACCGCGGGTCTGCGCCGAAGCAGCCGCTTCCGCCATTAACTCGGCCTCCGCCAACGTGTTGGCTAACGGCTTCTCCACGAGCACGTGCTTGCCGGCCTCAAGCGCGGCGATGGCAATTTCAGCGTGCATCCAACCCGGCGCGCAGATATCGACGATGTGGACGTCATCCCGTTCGATCACGGCACGCCAATCCGTGGCGGACTCGGCCCAGCCGTACTTTGCTGCGGCTTCCGCGACGGCATCGGTGTCCCGGCCAACGAGGACTTTCTGCTCGAAGGCCGGGACGTCGAAGAAGCTGGCCACGTTCCGCCACGCATTCGAATGGGCCTTCCCCATAAAGGCGTAGCCGATGGCGGCGACGCCCAGCGGACTGGATGAAGGGGTGCCGGACGGGTGTGCGGGGGTGGTCATGGTGCTCCTGGACGTTGCGGTGGATTGGATGGGGGTGCGCGATAGGGCCTAGTCTTTTTCGAACCATCCCCGCGCAGGGCTCGAGACCTCCGGTGCCTCACGGAAGCGACCCGGCTGAGCTACCCAGCCAACCCCGTTGGCGATGACCTTCTGGATCTGCGGCTGGTGGTACACCGGGTATTCCTGGTCGCCTGGGCTGAAATAGAAAATCCGGCCCTTGCCCCGGGAGAACGTCACGCCGGAGCGGAACACCTCGCCGCCTTCAAAGGAGCTGATGAAGATCAGGTCATCGGGTTCGGGGATGTCGAACAGTTCGCCGTACATTTCCTGCTGCGGGATCACGATCGGGCTTTCAATGCCAGCTGCGATCGGGTGCGAAGGCTTGACCGTCCACACGAGCTCGCGTTCGCCCTCGTTGCGCCACTTCAGTGAGCAGGTGGTCCCCAACAGCCGAGTGAAGATCTTGGCGAAGTGCCCGGAGTGTAGAACCACCAAGCCCAAGCCACCGAGCACATGCCGCTGCACGCGCTCAACTACCTCATCGCTGACTTCCTGGTGCGCAATGTGCCCCCACCACAGCAACACATCGGTCTGTTCAAGGACTTCCTCGGAGAGACCGTGCTCCGGATCAGCCAGGGTGGCCGTTGAGATTTCGGAGTCCGGGTAGAAACCACGGAGGCCGGCGGCGATGGCGCCGTGGATTCCTTTCGGGTACATCTCCCCGATGGTTGCAGGCTCGTTTCGTGCCTCGTGAACCGCTTCGTTCCAGACAACGATCTTGAGTTTAGAATCAGACATTTCAGAGCACCACTTCACGTTGTTCGAGGGCGGATTTGTAGCAAGCATCGAGTATCAGGGCACGGCTCAGGGCAAGTGAGCCGTCATGGCTTCCCCAGACGGTTTCGCCACCGCGAACGGCGGCAATGAAATCGTCGACGACGGCCTGGTGGGCTCGCCCGGGTTCAGCCACCACTTCGAAGTCGGCATTCTCGCCGTCCTTCTCAGTGAAGACGTGGACGTCCGCAACCGGGTTCTCGGAGGCGCCGACCGAGCGCAAGTCCGCACCGCCGTCGGTCCCGTAAACGGTGAAGTCCATCAGGTCCCTCTCGTCGCGGTAGGTTGCCCATCCCGCCTCCAGGATCAAAGTACCGCCGCCTTCCAGCCGGATGAACGCCGATGCGAAGTCTTCCACTTCAAACTTATGACTGGAGTTCGACGCCGTATAGCGGGCGTTGCCGCCAAGGCCGCGCGGCCCTAGTTCCGAGTGGGTCGATGCCGAGACCGACACGACCTTCGGTTCCCCCAGCAGATGAAGGGAGTAGTCCAAGACGTGGACGCCGATGTCAGCCAGCGGACCACCGCCAGCGAGCTCAGGATTGGTAAACCAGCTGCCCAGCATCGGAATCCCCTGGCGACGGAGCCACGACGCTTTGGCGTAGTACGGACGTCCCAGCGTGCCGGCGTCGATCACTTCCTTGAGCGCCTGGATATCGCCGCGGCGGCGGTGGTTGAACGCAACGTCCAGGACGCGTCCCGCCTTCCGGGCGGCGTCCACCATCGCTTGGCCTTCGACGGCGTTGCGTGCGATCGGCTTCTCGCTCAGCACATGCAGTCCCCGCCCAAGCGAAGCAATCGCGATGGGCGCGTGCAGGAAGGTGGGCACGGCGATGCTGACGGCGTCGAGGGCCTCAAGCTCGATCATGTCCTCCCAGCGGGCGAACACGTGAGGAATGCTGTACTCCTCCTTCAGCTGGGCAAGAAGGTCTTCTTCCATACCCGCGACGGCCACAATTTCGACGCCGTCGATGTTGCTGTACGCCTTGAGGTGCTGCTGGCCGGCCCAACCGATGCCCACAACTCCCACCTTGAGGGTTGCGGACGGGACCTGCTGCTGAATGCTCACGTTGTTCCTGTTCTTTCTGGGGTTTCTAGGTTCGGGTTGAAAGGGCTAGCCTTTGACGGCACCGGCCGTCATTCCGGACACGATGCGCTTCTGGCACAGAAGCACCAGGATGACGAGCGGGACGGTGATGATCACCGACGCCGCGCTGATGGTGCCGAGGGGTTGGTCGAACTCGCTCGTGCCGCTGAAGAACGCAATCGCCACGGGGACGGGACGGGATTCCGGCGAGGTGGTCAGCGTGACAGCCAAGAGAAATTCGTTCCAGACCGAGATGAACACCAGGATCGCCGTCGTCGCGAGGCCGGGGACGGCCAGGGGAAGGATGACTTTCCGGAAGGCGACAAACGGTGTGGCGCCGTCCATGTACGCGGATTCCTCAAGCTCACGCGGGATCTCCTTGAAGAACGACGTCAGTGTGTAGATCGCCAGCGGCAACGCGAACGTCAGCTTCGGGATGATGAGGCCAAGGAGGGTGTCGTACAGCCCGATTTCGCGCCAGATGGAGAACATCGGAGCCGCGATGGCGATGGCCGGGAACGTGGTGACCGAGAGGATCAGCGTCAGGATCATCGCCTTGCGGCGCATCTTCAGCCGTGCCAGCGCATAGGCGGCAAAGGACGCGAAGACCAGCGCCACCGTTGTAGTGACGACGGCGATAATCACCGAGTTGCGCAAGGCCAGGAGGAACTCGGGGTTCTGGAATACGACCAGATAGTTCTCGAGTGTCGGCTGGCTCGGGAAGAGCTCACCTTGGGACAGGCTTGCACCCTTCTTAAGGGAGGTGTTCACCAGCCAGTAGAACGGGATGAGCGAGAAGCCCATCACGGCCACCACGAACACCCAAACCATCGGATGCAGCTTCGCTTCCCCACGCAACCGACGACGCTTCGGCGCCTTGGCGCGAGTGGCGAGTTCCGCCGTCGGGCGTTCTGCAGTCAGCGTGCTCATTGTTCCTCCTTCGCGACGTCGCGGATGTTGCCGCCGGCGAAGCGGACGTAGATAACGGAGACCACCATGACGGTGAGGAAGGTCAGGATGGACAGCGCCGAGCCTTCGCCCACCAGCCGGTTTTCGCGCAATTGCGTGTAGGCCAGCATGGACATGGATTCGGTGCCGTTGGCGCCGCGGGTGAGGACGAACGGCAGGTCGAAGACGCGGAGGGCGTCCATGGTGCGGAAGATCGCGGCGAGGACGATTGCCGGCCGCAGGAGAGGCAGGGTGATGTTGACCAAGGTCTGCCATTTGCTGGCGCCGTCGAGTTCGGCGGCCTCGTACGTTTCGGCGGAGATGACCTGCAGGCCGGCCAGGATGATCAGCGCGGCGAAGGGAGTGGTCTTCCAGACGTCGGCCATGACGATCACGGCCATCGCGTAGCCGTGCTCACCGAGCCAGACGACCTCGCCGCCCGGCAGTCCCAGCGTGGAGAGGACGTTGGTGACCAGGCCCATGTTGGGCTGGAACATGGTCTGCCAGGTGATGGCGCTGACCACGGTGATGATCGCGTACGGCAGCAGAACCACGGTGCGCAGGACTGCGCGGCCCCTGAACGCGAGGTTGAGCAGCAACGCCATGGCCGTACCGAGGATGAGCTCCAGGCTGACCGACAGGCCAGCGAAGAGGAATGTCTGGCCGAACGCAGCCCACCACTCTTGGCTTGCGAGGGCGTTGATGTAGTTTTCCAGGCCGACAAAGCGGGACAGGCCGGCGGTGCGGACGCTGTACTGGTTCAGCGAGAGCCAGATCGCGTAGCCGATGGGGACCGCCGCAACCAGCGCCATGATGATCAGCGACGGCGCGGTCATGCGGAACGCGAGCTTCCGCTCCGCCCGGTCGCGGCCGCTGACGCGGCTTGGCGAGATTGTTCTGGTGGCCATATCTAGAAGCTCGCCTTGGCGGTGGTGATTTCTTCGGCCATCTTCTGCACAGCTTCCTCGGTGGAGGCGGTGCCGGAGAGGACTGCGTAGACGTTCTTGTAGATCGCCTGGCTGATCTGCGGGTACACCGGGGAGATCGGGCGCGGCTTGGCACCCTTCACGGAGGCGAGGAGTTCCGTAGCGAACGGCATCTTCTGCAGCACGGCCGGGTCCGAGTAGGCAGCCTCGTTCACCGGGGCCTGTGAGTAGTCCATGGCCACGTGCTTCTGCCAGTCCGGGGTGGTGGCGAAGTCGATGAACGCGACAGCCCCGGCCTGGTTGGTGGATTGGGCCGATATCGCCAGGTTCCAGCCGCCCAGGACGCCAGAGGCCTTGCCGCCTTCCCATGCCGGCAGCGGCGCGACCGCGAAGCTGGAAGCCAGAGGTGTCGCGTTGAGCAGCCGATACACGTGTGGCCAGTTGCGCTGGTATCCGAAGTCGCCGGACTCGTAGGCGAGGCGGGCCGGGTCTTCGTTGTAGGTGAGGACGGCGCGGTCCGCTGAGCCGTCTTTGAGGCCCTTACTCATGAACTCGAGGACTTCGCGGGTCTCTGGGGAGTCGATCTTGACGTTGCCTTGGTCATCGAGGACTTCGCCGCCTGCGCTGTAGAGCATTTCGAGGAAGTTCACCGTGAGGCCCTCGTACTGCTTGCCCTGGTAGACGAAGCCGTTGCCGGGAGCCTTGGCGGCTTCCGCGTAGAGCTGCTGCCAGGTCTCGGGCTTGGCTACCTTGTCCTTCTGGTAGTAGATCAAGCCGGCGTTGGTGAAGAACGGCGAGCCCCAGTACTTGTCCTCATACTTGGTGGTTTCCACAGTGGAGGGAATGAGCCTATCCTTGTTGGCTTCCACCAGCTTGGTCTGGTCCAGCAGCCAGCCCTGAGAGGCGAACTCGGAGGTCCAGATGACGTCCGTGATGAAGATGTCGCATTCGGTGGACTTGCCTTCGAGCCGCTGCACGATCTGCGTGCGGGCCTCATCTGTGGTGGCGCCGATCTCCGTGTACTTGGCCGTGACCTTCCCGTTCGCCTTGGTAAATGCCTCCGCCGTGCCCTTGTAGATACCGCTCGCGTCCTTGACGCCGCAGATGTTCACGGCACCGCTGGCATTAGCGCCCGACGCCGGATCGGCAGCTGCCGCTTGCTCGGCACCTTGAGGTGCGGCTCCCCCGCCGCACGCGGTAAGGAGAAGGGCTGCTGCTGCGATGGCGGCTGGTGCCAGGGCTTTTCGATTGCGGGGCGTTGCTTGGTTCTGACTCTGGAGCGGGGAAGCAGGTCGGTTCAAGTCCACAAGTGGCTCCTTTGGTGTCTGTGGGCGGTCGGGTTCAGAGCGCGATTTGGCTGTCCCGCGTCCTGAGGTTGGCTTCTTTGCCGGTGGTTCTCTTGATCTGTGGAATCGATTCCAAATGTGCTCAAAAGAATCGGCCTTGCGGCCGTGGAATCGATTCCAAAGTAGTGTGACAGGGACCACTAAGGGCTGTCAACCCTCTTTATTTGGTGGAGTCGCGGATGACGAGTTCGTGCGGGAGGAAGGTTCTTCCCTTGCGATGAGAGCCCTCGATGGTCATTCGTTCCAGAAGTTCAGCAAAGGCGACGCGGCCCATTTCATATGCCGGCTGCCTTACGGTGGTGAGCTCCGGGACGCACATTTCTGCCTGGGCTGAGTCATCGAAACCTGCCACGGCGATGTCGTCGGGTACCCTGAGTCCGGCATCGGTGAGCTCACGAACGCAGCCTGCCGCGACTACGTCGGTGCCGCAGAAGATCGCATCCGGAAGGTCTTTGGTCTCCAACAGCTTCTTCGTGAGATTTCGGCCGGCATGGAACCCGAAGTTTCCTTCGCCGAGCAGAGTCTGATCCTGCTCCAAGCCCGCTTCCGTGAGAGCTTGGCGGAAGCCTTCCTCACGCAGCCGGCCTGAGCGGGCTCCTCTGTGGGCGATCATGGCCAGCTTCTTGGCACCCGTATCGATCAGGTGTTTGGTGATGTCGTAGGCGGCTTGGCGGTCATCGATGGATACCCCGAACGCTGACTCGGCGTCGACGATTTCACAGACCTGGACGACGCTCAATTGCTCGGCAACAGTGTTGACGTCTTCGTCCGGCATGGTTGGCGAGAAGATCACCAGGCCATCCACGGATCCGTTGCGGAGCATGTCCACGAGTTGCTGTTCCCGGTCGAGGTCTCCGTCGGTGGCTGCGATGAGGCTGACGTAGCCGGAGTCCGCGGCAGCGTCACCGACACCGCGAAAGACTTCGCTGATCACGAGGGAATCCAGGTTCTTGGCCAAGGCGAGGACACGCATGGTCCGGTCTCTTCGGAGATCCCTTGCCGAGGCGAGAGGGCGATAGCTCAGCTCCTTGATTGCGGCGCTGACCTTCTCCTTGGCCGACTCACTAACGGCCGAGCTCCCGTTCAAAACGCGCGACACCGTCCCCACAGACACACCCGCCGTTTTGGCGACGTCCTGAACTGTCGGCCGAGCCATTCGTTTGTCCTTCCGCGGATGGCGCCTGCCGCCATACTTTTGCCATACCCACCGGCGCTCATCAGCTTAGCCGGAGTATGGAAACCGACCAGGCCTGACGGACAGTGGCAGTTCGACCGCTGGCGCGGTCGCCGAAAGCGAATCAGGTCCGTGTCGAGTTCTGAGCGTAAGAACTAGTCGAGAAAATACGCGTTGATCTTTTCGTTGGAGTCTAAAATTTCGTCTGCAGGCACATCTAGCCCTCGTGCAAGTTCGACCGATCCAATGAGCGCGACCTCCATGTCCGGTGAGAAGGCTCGTTCGAGCAAGCCGAGATAGTCAGACATCCCTTGGTCCAGTTTGTCTATGAGCTCTTGGTACTCGCTGGTGAGCTGACCGTCGCGCATGCGCTGCTCGCTGAGATAGCGTTCGATCAGCTCGGTCTCCCGCTTCGAAAGGGACGATTCTGCCGCCTTGTACATTAATGTGCCGACCGTATTGCCGATAACCGCGCCGAGTACTGGAACTGGGATGAGCGCCTGGCCAGCAAAAGAGGACAGTGCACTTACCGCGGCTTCCAGGGCGACTATCTCGGAGTTCTCGATGAACTTTAGCTGGTCGATCTCTCCAGAGCGGAGCCTGTTCGCTTGGTCGGCGATACCGAAGGCGGCGGTGACAATTGAGCTTGCGACAGCAGATGACGTGGCGGTGAAATTCGTCAGTGTGTAGATGCTGAGACCTCGCACTCCGCCTTTGACGAAGCTGAAGCCGGATTCTCCTGCAATGTCGAACCAGTCTTGCTCGCTGAACTCTTTGAAACGCTTGCCCTCCCTACGCTTGGCGACCAGGGCAAGCACGAAAGCTGTACCGCCCTCAACAACGGCAGCTGCAAGCGTGGCTCTCGTTCCTTGTTGCAGCTTTGGCAGGCTCTCTTGAGATGCGTTATCCCGAAGTGACTGGTCGGTGAAAAGGAGAGAAGTTTCCTCGGCCGCCATGGTCGACCCGTAAACGCCCCTCTGTACCTCGTGGTACTGGAGGGTCGACGGTTCGAGCGCTTCGATTCCGATCGATCCTTCTTGGAAGAACGCGTCAATTCGTTGCCAGTCCCGTAAGGAGGGTCCGTCGTTGCTGCGCGACAGGAGCTTTCCCGCTTCTTCAGTCGGCATGGAGTACAGCTGCTTGATCACCTCGAAGTGGTCAGCGGGGATCTGGTACTTCCCGCCGTTCCGAACGAAGTCGGGATACTTCCGGAGGTGCTCAGCAATTGCTCCCAGAGAAAAGCGGCCACCTGCTGCGACGAACTTTTGCTGGATCTCTACTCCGTTGCGAATGAGGTCCACGGGTCCGTTGTCGTTTACCCATTGGTAAACCGGCACCTGGCCGAGGATCTGTTGCCGGGCGTTGGAGATTCCCACCTCCGCGATTTCCGCGATGAAACCGTGCATGCCGTGCTGTCCGCCGCGATTGGCGGTGACCACCTCAAGGTCAATCTTTCTAATAGCTTCGTCGATGCTATTGAGTGCGTTCAGGAGGTTTTCGTCTTGCCGGCCGAATGAGCTCAGTAACTCGTCAACGCGGAGTTGATTGAGGTAGTTCACCCATGAAGCTACCGCCTGTTCCTGGTTACTCCTTACCAACTTTGGTATGTCATTCATCAGGTGCATCCTGGTCGATGCGCCTAGAAAGCAGCGCTGCACACGACTTCGTGTTGTTCACGAGGACGCCGAGTCTCTGCTGCTGGGAATCGGAGAGCGCCCGGAAGTCAGCGCCAAAATACGGCACTGCTTCGCCGTAGCATTTCGCCAGCTCTAAGCGAAGCATCGTTGTCTTCTGAAGGAGGTCGTCGATCTTTGCATCAGCGCGCTTTACCGACGCGGAGTTCCGCTTCACAACAGCAAGCGCCTCCTGCTTTGCCGCCAGATTGTCGAACTTTTTCTTTGCGAACAGTGCGATTGACGCTAGGAGGGTGGCTCCTGCGACGGTCCATCCGACGGGGCCGGCCAGCGCCAGTATTGCGCCGCCTGCCGCGGTACCCCCGCCTCCGGCAGCCAGCGCGCCGCCTCCAAGCCATGCAAGAGCGGCGTTGCTCGCTGCAGCTCCGGAGAGCGCGGAGATTGCGGTACCAGTTGAGGCAGTGCCGAAAGTGGTGGCGACCCACATTGCAGCCGTCGGCGCCACGCTGGCGACAGCTGCTCCCGCGGCAAACCCGGCGCCGGCGCTGGCAGCAGACTGCTGCGCAGCTTCCAGGTCCTTCCGGGCGAACTCTTCCGCGTCCAGGAATTCTGCCTTGTAGTCGCCGATCTCACCGAACGTGGTCTCGAACGACTTCGGGGTGTTGGTGATGCTGTTCACCAGCAGCTCAACGAACTCGATCAGGTCCGCTGACCGTTCGCGCTGGCGCAGGAGTGAAAGCCCCTTGTCGCTCATTGCAGCGAACGCAGCATTGTACTCCGCTATGGTCTCCTCGTAAGCGTCCGGCGCCTTAACCGCCATTTTGTCGACTGTGACTTTTGCAGCTCCCTTGACGCTTCCAACCTGCTCGATTAGCTGCGTCGACGCAGTTCGAAGTACCTTGCCTATTCCGTCTATGGCTTTGTTCACGTCGACGTGTTCAGTCATCGTCATCCCCCACCTCGATTGCGTTTCGCTTGCGAGAAAGACTATCGACTGCCGCTGACAAAATGGGCGTTCAGGCCTCCCAGCAGTGCGCGGGTCGCCAGCGTAGGTTCGATGTCATGGACGAGAACGAACAACTATGGCACCCGAGACTTCTGAGGTGATTCGCAGCAGCACGTGCGTGGGAACCGCGAATTGCTGCGCCGGAAAAAGTCGCGGCGGGCAATTCACTCTCTGGCGACGACAAGGGACTGCTCACTGCTCCCGTCCGGAGCGCCGCATGGGCAGGCCGAGTCTCAGCTGTCGACCACCTGGCACTCATGGCCGATCTGGCCTTGGCCAAGTGGCCGATAAGAAAACTTCACGTTGCGAAGCGGTGTGCCCCAGGAAATTCGGCAGCCCAGTCAGGAGTCGTCGCGGGAGCGCTGGGGTTCGATGACATCCCGCTGTTCCCAGCACGGAGATTGGCTTACTTCAAGGGAGGCGGCCTGGACGACTTCTTGAAGCCAGTCAAGTTCGGCAAGGCGGTCTACTAGTTGCCATTCACCATTAGCGATCACTGACATCTGCTACTCCCTAGAACTTGGCTCGGATATTGAAGAGTCCATTGAGGAACGGATGCTCAAGTGTACGTCCCTTTCACGCTTTGCTGCCCCAGCCAACGGATCGTGTCCCGCCAGTCTCATGCGAACCTGATTCCCCCGACCGAAATCAAATGACCCATCATGCTGCTTATCCCGATTAATCGACTTGAATAAGTGCGGGAAAGCAGACCAGGAAGCTCCCCAGAAAGGCGTGACCTCCATGACGCCAGACTGCACGAGAGAATCGCGGTACATCTCCATCGCCATCGATTTGGGGTACGGGTCTATGTAAACAACGCGAACAATACCGCTGGCAATAATGAGCCGCATACACATGTGGCAGGGAAAAGTCGTCGAATACAGGGTCGCACCTTGGATTGAGACAGTGGACCGCGCTGCTTGCGTGATGGCAGACATCTCTGCATGTGCTACGCGGCCGAACTCGATGAGCGACGTAAGGCGAAGCCGCTTTAGGCCGGCGCTATCCGCTTCCGTTATTGCCTTGTACTGCTCATCTAAACTCCCGCTGAGGAGGTCTTCTGAGAGTAGCTTGTTGGAGGCGAGGAATGCCACAAATTCCTTAATGGCACGAATGCTCATGCGCTTATTAAAGTCGTGTCCTACAATAAAATCACGACGATCATTGGGATCTTCCACCCAATAGTTTCCCCCACCAGCCTTAGGAACTTCATTGGTTCCGGTAACTAGAATGTCACCCTCAGGCGTAGCGATCGCCGCCCCTACCTGACGTCCTGCATCAGCAGACCGGAAGGCCGTTGCATATGCATGGAAGATTGCCTGCTCATCGCGGGTAGGCGTGAGGAAAGCCTTACCGAAAAGCAGTCCAATGAGCCGTTCAATTTCTCGCTCAACGTTTCCGTCTAAATTAAGGAAATAGTCGGCCAGTGAGAACGTCTCCCTAACATGCTGGCCAAGCCGATTCTCACCGTCGTTCTGGTCCCGGGCTATGAGGCCCGATGCAAGGGCTTCGATATTATTGGCCCAAGGCAGTTCATCGTGCAGGTCGCTTCGTAGCTTGTCCGCCCGCGACTGTTCATTTTGTTGGGCCCCAATTAGCACAAAGCGGCCACCATAGACATGTCGGAGAAGTTCAACTTCGGCTTCATGTTTAAGTGTCCGAAGAATCCATGCGTGGCGCGAGCTGTGATCGTCCTTGAAAGAAGCCTGTTTCCGCAAAGACGCTATTTTGGCAACAGCCAAAGCGGCGAGCGCATCACCGCTGTTGTAATGCTCTCGCAGCCGGTCGCCGGCATTCATCAGGCTTTCCGCATAACAGGATCCATCGTAGGCAGGAGTAGAGTCTCCTGGGGTTGCTTCTCTTGTCAGGAGTGTGCTCATGCGAACCATGGTGCTCGTGTAGTCGAACTGCCTGAGTTCGCGTTGCAGATGGGGGAAAAGCCCATCGAGGTCAGTTCCTATAGGCGCAACAATGCCGATCACTATCTCGAAGTCAGCTTCGTTGCCTTCATTTTTTAGCCTGTCAGTAATCATCGTTCCGCCCCCTGCTCATCTGATACGACCATATATCAGCTATCAGGCCATCTTGATGCGTCATTGACACCTGGTCTTGTAGACCGCCCCCGCTGCACACGAGAATACGAGGAGTCGAACGCTTCCTTCCAGACCTTTGGAAAGCTTACTAGCAAGTGCGGCCTAGGCCCCGTCACCATTCATCAATGTAGGCGAACACTACGGTGTGGGATGACTCGCAATAGCGCCCCTGGGCGACGTGATGAATGCCTCGGGGTAGGCCCGCCCCTGTCCATAAACATAGGCACATTCCGGAGAGTCAGGCTTAGGGACGAGTCGAAACCTGCTGGTGAAGCAGTAGGCACGGAGGACGCGACGCGTAATCCTCGCCAAAGCTTCCAAGAGCGCATCTTGCTCGTCATATCACCGAATAGCAGCGGGCGGGCCTCCTGCTTGGAATATTCCGTGCATGCGGGTATTCTGAATGCATGACCCAGTCATTGCCCCCAGCATCGGCCCTACTTGAGACTCTTCGGCTTTCCCGAGGTCTCACACAAACCGAACTTGCCCTTGCCACAGGGTTGGCGCAAGCGACGTTGTCCAAAGTTGAGTCCGGAGTGATGGACCTCGACGAGGAACGATGGGAACGAATCGCAGTCGCACTGAAGGTCCCTGTCATTGCCTTTACTGAAGCTTCAACAGCTCTGCAACCGGACAGGATTTTTCACCGCAAACGCCGCGGTACCCCCAAGAGTGCAGTTCGGCGCATCGGCGCGGACCTAGCGCTGACGAGGCAGCGCATCGATCGACTTATGGCCGCTCCGCCCACAATCCTGAATCGGCATGACTTAGATGATGGGTTCGTTACACCTCAGGAGATTGCACACCAAGTACGGTCTGAACTGGGCGCCGGGACTGAACCTATCTCTGATCTTGCGGGCCTGCTCGAGGGGGCAGGTGTCAGACTCCTGCGATGGCCTCTGGACTCACTCCAGGTAGACGCGATTGCAGCATGGCCCGAGGAAACTGCTCCCCTTATCCTCCTCGGAGAACATGCTGGCGCCGAGCGTCTGAGGTTTACGATGGCGCACGAACTCGGTCACGCGGTCTTGCATGACGGCGAAGCCACTGAACAGCAGGAGCGCGAAGCTGACACGTTTGCCGCCGAGTTCCTCCTGCCCGCGGTACGACTTCGCCAAGAGTGGCCAAATCCGCCACATTTAGAGGACCTCTTACCCCTCAAGCGCCGCTGGGGTATTTCGCTTTCCGCATTAATTCGTCGAGCTCGCGATTGCGACATCCTCGACGAAAATGCCTATCGTCACTGGAACATCGTTCTGAGCACTTCGGGCATGCACCGTAGGGAACCAGATCCGCTTCCACCGGAGCAACCATGGCTCGTATCAAATACCATCCAGGCAGAACTTGCCAAGGGCGAGTCCCTTGAAAAACTCGCAGAACGCACTCATATGTCAATTGACGAATTCTCGTCCGTCTTTCTGGAGAAGTCCGCATGAATCAGTTCTCGGTCATCAACAATCCTCGGATCGCAAGTTCCGCCGCAACGACCATCGACCGCGCAGTAGAAAGTGGGCAAGCCAAACGCCTCCTCTCTCGCCGACAATTCCATGTGTGTGGTGACAATGTTCTCCACACCCTTCCATACATTGACAACGCGGGGGGTGGCGTATTCCTTACAGGACAGTTCGCTGCAAAGAGAATGAATGCTCTGCGCAGGTATCACCCGACGATTCCAATGATCGCGGAGCCCATGTCGATGACTCATCACGTCGCAGTTCCGGAGCAGCCGTTCCTCCTGCCTCCGGACAATCTATTTCATCGAGGAGATCTCGCTGGTGCGCTCGATGAGCAGAGGTCGATGGGAAGTGATCTCGCAATCACACCGACCGGTCAGATTGCTTCCGGCGACTCTGCATCCCTAAAAGCCGCCCTCTTCGCGGCGAACGAGCTCGACAGGGAAGATACCCTTCTCGCGCTGCCCTTGGCGGCTAACTGGCTGAGTGACGAATCAGCTACGAAGCAGGTTATCAAGGCCATTGATCGCAGTCGGCACCCTGTAGCGCTGACCTTTGTTGACCAAACCAACCCACTGGGGAGCGTGAAGAGGATGCGTGCCTATCGCCGACTGATCCACGAGACGACCGGAACGGTGCTCGCCTATCGGGTCGATTTGTTCGGACTCGACGCACTCACGGGCGGTGCGATCGCATCAGCCATTGGGGCCTATCCGGCAGCCAGGCGGCTCAACCCGGTTGGCAAGCGGGGTTCTTCGGCGGATCCCGAGGACATGTCCCCGCACATGCTGATCGGCGACATTTTGAGGTTCACACGCTCCACCCATATGCGACGGCATTGGTTCGCTGAGGCGCCCGCCATGCGTTGCTATTGCATGGTCTGCCGTGGCGGCGTTATAGACCGCCTGTACGGTGAAGAACAGGACCGGGCTATCGGTCACCACCACAATGTCTTGGAGATAGGGCGGTTGTTCTCGGCGCTCGGCAACCTCCCCCTCGAAAAAATGAGAGAAGCCTGGGAGAAATTGGTTGGGGGCGCAATTGACGCCTATCCACAACTCGAAAGCCATATCGGGGCTCCTATACCGATTCCCAAAGATCTTTCGGTATGGGCAGAGCCCGTCACTTAATCGAGGGCAGTATCAGAAGTAAGGAACTGTTCGTAAACAAGCTCGGCGAGACGCCACCGCGCAGCCGTCCATCGCCTGGGCCGATAAACAGAAGGTTCAAGAAGACGCGTAGCGTCTTCTCCAGCAATGACCCCTAGCCCGTAGTGAGCCGCCTCGGTTAGCAGGAGCGTTGGATCATTCGGGACGGGGCATGCCACACGCACTGTGCGCGGTGCGTAACCCACCCAGCGATGGGCCAGGTCAGAGCCTCGCTTCCAGTCCTTCGCCCGCGCCTCGATCTCCACCAATTCAACAGGGACACCTAGCTTTCGCTGGGCCCAGGCCGAACCGTCGGGATCACGAATCAGCACAGCCAGGGAGGATGCCCGGTCGTGCGACAAGGCCTTCAAAAAGCGTGGTGGGACCGGGGCGAGATCATCGCCGGGAAGAGCCAACAATGCGGCTAGCGTCCTCTCGTCGGTGACTGCGCCCAACCCCTTCGCCGTACGTGTCTTGTGTTCAAGCTCGTCAACTAGGTAGGTAACGGTCAAGGGGCATCCGTTGAACGTCCCACTATGACGGAAAATACTGGTTCCCGACCTAGCTGCCCCAGCTAGGGACAGGTCTATCGCTTCAAATAGTAGAGACATCACGATCCTTCCGCTGACGAATACAGTTCAAGCGCCGCATCCCAGAAAGGATGCTTGACCCGCCGAAACCTTATGGGTTGGGTCTGCGAGCTGCGTTCCGTACGTTCCAAGAGATTAACTCTCTCTAGGGTCCGGATCACGCGAAAAATAGCTGTCTGACCAAGTGATAGTTCTCGCTGAAGCGTGCTGCAATCCGTGTCGTCCTTCCCGCTTCCTATAGCCGAGGCCACACGAAGCATGTGGATGTTGTTGAAAAGCAGTTTCGACCACTCATCGGGGCGCAATCCATCTGACACGATATCAGTGTAATTCAGAATTCGCTTTACGAATAACAACCTCCACAGACCTGCCTCTTTTCAGATCTCGGCCTTCAGAGGCCTCCGCTGCTCACAGCCGTGACCGTTGCAAGCCGACAACAACACATTTGGCGTGTAGAAGCCGGGGCACCTCAGCAGATGAACCAGCGCGACGGACCTTGATCAGGGCTGGCGGTTCGAGCTTCTTGGCCAAGTGCGTCGTAGGCCGATGCCCAGGGCAAGCTAAGGCTCACCAGTCCCGCGCGTCCTCTACTCCCGACAAAAGGGCCAGCCGCTCGGCCGCGAGGGAACGACCCAACTCCAATTCAGACTCAGCCATGACCTTGTCGAGCGCAGCGAACAATTCCTCGCGCTCCTCGGTCTCAATGAATGGGGACCGTCCGTCGAAGCGGTTGAAGGCGCTAGCGTAATCACGCCCAACGTCCTCCAATCTTCCCAAGGTGGACTCGTCAGACTCGGCCGAGAGCGCTGCGAGAACCTCGCTTCGTGTTTTCTTGAATTGCGCCACAGCTTTCTTGAATCGACCAGAACTAATATGCTCGCGTCCGTCCCAGTCGCGAAGCGGGTTCTCAAGATTCTCTTGCACCCATTCGGGCTTGCGTGCCTTGGTGATGCTGACGCTTGTGCCGTTAGCCGCCTCAGACCGCCACCGACTCCGCATCGCAGAGGCGTACTCATGAGGGACGTTGACTAGGTAGAGGTACTCGAGGTTGGGAACTTCGGTAGGAAGCAAGCAGTCGGCCTTCGTCATGCCGAACAGGTCGGAGATGAAGAGGTCCTGGAGCCCGCCGAGCCTGTTAAGCATGCCAGCGTTTGTGACCTGTCCGAGGTTGCCCCCGAGAGTCAGTCTCTTCAGGTTGGGAAAGGTGGACGCTATACGAAGATAGTCCACTTCGGACAACCCGGTTGCCTTTAGGCTGCGCACATCATTTTGAACGGGTGCTCCGTCGGCGAGGGCATGCTCCAGGTCCGCGGGGGTCATATCAAGTTCCCCGGGTTCGTTCCAATCAAGCTCACCCCTGTCCCAAGCGCGTTGCCGGGCCAGCTGATAACCAACTCTCCAACTGCTGGTGTAGCTATTCGACGGTTGGTCGTGAATCAGCGGCAGACTGCCAAGGACGCGAAAGCTTCGAGGCAGCACCCAGTCGCAATTGACGTAGGACAATCGGCCATTCCACGAATTGTGTGTCAGTACGAGCGGCTCAATGACTCCCAAGTCATCCGTTGATGATGGCTCCGGACCTGACCAATCTAGGTCAAGGACACCAGCCTTTTTCCAACCAGGATCGATACTCGTGATTTGGGCCGCCACCCACTCCCCGAGGAGATCGGTCGGTCCAACGACGATGTCTCCGACGCTCAGCGGACGTGGCGGGACGGCTGAAGTTGTATCTGACACGATGGCAATCCTACGGACCACCAAGTCACACAGGAAGTAAGCGAAGTCAGCGCTTGCCCTTCCCAGATCGTTGGCCCAAGCCAGCAGAGTTACTTTGCACGACTGGAACGAAGAGTCGGGCCCAATGTGGCTCACAGCCAAGATAGCCACTCCTTGGTATCTCCGAACCCCGCCTCCCCACCCACCCCCTTGACTCCCACCCCCACCTTCCCTAAACTTTTCATAAAGCAGAATCTAAATTCCACAAAGCGGAAACTGAGGCCAAGCACCAAGGCAGCAGCCAAGCACCCCGGCAGATAGATCAAAGCCCCTCCTCGGAAGGACCTACGATGACGTACACAGTGAACTGCTCCATCCTCCTGACGGAGCTGCCCTTGCTCGAGCGCCCCGCCGCCGCGAAGGCAGCCGGTTTTGACGCCGTCGAGTTCTGGTGGCCCTTCGCCACGTCGGTTCCCACCGACAAAGAGACAACCGAGTTCGAGAACGCCATCAAGGAGGCCGGCGTTCAGCTCACGGGTCTGAACTTCAACGCCGGCAACATGCCCGGCGGCGACCGCGGCCTGGTTTCCTGGAAGGGACGTTGCTCCGAGTTCAAGGACAACATCGACGTCGTAGCCGGCATCGGTGAGCGCCTCGGCTGCAAGGCCTTCAACGCCCTCTACGGCAACCGCATCGAGGGCGAATCCCCCGAGAAGCAGGACGCCATCGGTGCCGAAAACCTCGCAACCGCAGCAGCCGGCGTCGCGCGTATCGGCGGAACTGTCCTACTCGAACCGGTCAGCGGCGCACCCAAGTACCCGCTCCTCACCGCTGAAGACGCACTCAAGGTCATCGCCCGCGTCAAGGCAGAATCCGGCGCACAGAACATCAAGCTCCTCGCCGACTTCTACCACCTGGCAGTCAACGGCGACGACGTCGAATCCGTCATCGAGAACCACGCCAAGGACTTCGGCCACATCCAGATCGCCGACAACCCCGGCCGCGGCGCTCCCGGAACCGGCACCCTCCCCCTCGGCGAATGGATCGCCCGCAGCCGCGAACTCGGCTACGACGGCTACATCGGCCTCGAGTACAAGGAACCGCAGGAATCGGCGTTCAGCTGGGCCATCCGCCAGCGCGCCAACGCCAACTAGCGAACGACGGCGGCACCCGCCAAAGCGGCTGACTCGCCATCCAGCACACCTGAGCTAAAACAGACTTTCAGAAAGAGAACCACAATGAGCAACGTTGCAGTCATCGGACTCGGAATCATGGGCCTCCCCATGGCCATCAACCTCGTCAAGGCCGGCCACACGGTCACCGGTTTCAACCGCAGCCAGGACAAGATCGACAAGCTCGTCTCCGAGGGCGGCCAGGGTGCCACGAGCATCGCGGACGCAGTCAAGGACGCCGACGTCGTCATCACCATGGTGCCGGACTCCCCCGATGTTGAGGGTGTTGTCAGCGGCAAGGATGGCGTCTTCGCCAACGCGAAGAATGGCGCGCTCTGGATCGATGCATCCAGCATCCGCCCAGACGTCGCAGCCCGACTTGCAGCAGACGCCAAAGAAGCAGGCATCCGCCCCCTCGACGCTCCCGTATCCGGCGGCGAACAGGGCGCCATCGACGCCGTCCTGTCCATCATGGTCGGCGGCGAAGCTGCAGACTTCGAGGCAGCACAGGACGTCCTCAACGCAGTGGGCAAGACCATCGTCCACGTCGGCCCGTCCGGCTCCGGCCAGACCGTCAAGGCAGCCAACCAGCTGATCGTGGCCGTCAACATCCAGGTCCTCGGCGAGGCCATCGCCTTCCTCGAGGCCTACGGCGTAGACACCGACGCAGCACTGAAGGTCCTCGGCGGCGGCTTGGCCGGCTCCAAGGTCCTCGAGCAGAAGGGTCAGAAGATGCTCGACCGCAACTTCGACCCCGGCTTCCGCCTGGCCCTCCACCACAAGGACCTCGGCATCGTCACCTCCGCAGCCCGCGAAGCCAACGTCGCTGTCCCGCTCGGCGCAGTCGTCGCCCAGCTCGTCGCCGCAACCGTCAACCAGGGCGACGGCGGCCTCGACCACTCGGGCCTCTTCAAGCAGGTTCTCCAGCTCAGCGGCCGCAGTTAACCTCAGCCGCCCAAGAAGCAACAAGAAACACAAAGCCGGGAACCCACCGTCGTATATAAACGACGGCGGCTCCCTCACCACACCCAAAAACACCACAGACTTCGCCCGTAAGGGCAAAAAACAAGGAGTACACCATGGCTAAGATGCGCACCGTTGATGCGGCAGTCGCCATCCTGGAAAAGGAAGGCGCCACCGAGGCTTTCGGCCTGCCAGGCGCAGCGATCAACCCCTTCTATTCCGCAATGCGTGCCCACGGCGGCATCCGCCACACGCTGGCCCGCCACGTTGAAGGCGCCAGCCACATGGCCGACGGTTACAGCCGCGCAGCTGACGGCAACATCGGCATCTGCATCGGCACGTCGGGCCCCGCAGGCACGGACATGATCACTGGCCTGTACGCAGCCCAGGCCGACTCGATCCCCATGCTCTGCATCACCGGTCAGGCACCCGTTGCCAAGCTGCACAAGGAAGACTTCCAGGCCGTGGACATCGAGTCCATCGCCAAGCCGTTGACCAAGTTCGCCATGACCATCCTGGAACCGGGTCAGGTTCCCGGCGCGTTCCAGAAGGCTTTCCAGCTGATGCGCTCGGGTCGCCCGGGCCCGGTTCTGCTGGACCTGCCCATCGACGTTCAGATGGCCGAGATCGAATTCGACATCGACACCTACGAGCCCCTGCCGGTGGAGAAGCCCAAGGCTTCCCGCAAGCAGCTGGAGAAGGCACTGGATCTGCTGACCGCCGCCAAGCACCCGCTGATCGTTGCCGGTGGCGGCATCATCAACGCCGGCGCTTCAGCTCAGCTGGTTGAGCTGGCCGAGATCCTTAACGTTCCCGTGATCCCCACGCTGATGGGCTGGGGCGCCATCCCGGACGACCACCAGCTGATGGCCGGCATGGTTGGCCTGCAGACCTCTCACCGCTACGGCAACGAGACGTTCTTGCAGAGCGACTTCGTCATCGGCATCGGCAACCGCTGGGCAAACCGCCACACCGGCGGCCTGGACACCTACACGGCCGGCCGTAAGTTCGTGCACATCGACATTGAGCCGACGCAGATCGGTCGCGTTTTCTCCCCGGACTTGGGCATTGCGTCCGACGCCGGTGCGGCGCTGGACGGTCTGCTGGAACTGGCACGCGAGCGCCAGGCAGCTAAGACCCTGCCCGACTACTCGGGTTGGGTTGCCGAATGCCAGGAGCGCAAGGGTTCCCTGCACCGCAAGACCAACTTCGACAACGTGCCCATCAAGCCGCAGCGCGTGTACCAGGAGATGAACAAGGCCTTCGGCCGCGACACCACCTACGTGTCCACCATTGGCCTGTCGCAGATCGCCGGTGCACAGATGCTGCATGTGTTCGGTGCCCGCAAGTGGATCAACGCAGGCCAGGCTGGCCCGCTGGGCTGGACCGCTCCCGCTGCTCTGGGCGTTGTTCGTGGAACCCCGGAGGCCACCGTTGTTGCTCTGTCCGGCGACTACGACTTCCAGTTCATGATCGAGGAACTGGCTGTGGGCGCACAGTTCAATCTGCCGTACATCCACGTTGTGGTGAACAACAGCTACCTGGGCCTGATCCGTCAGTCGCAGCGCGGCTTCAACATGGAACAGAACGTTTCCCTGGCGTTCGAGAACATCAACTCCCCAGAGACCAACGGCTACGGCGTGGACCACATCAAGGTTGCCGAAGGCCTGGGCTGCAAGGCCATCCGTGTTGAGGACCCGAACGACCTGCCTTCCGCTTTCGACAAGGCCAAGGCTTTGATGGGCGAGTTCAAGGTTCCCGTGGTTGTTGAAGTGATCCTGGAAAAGATCACCAACATCTCCATGGGCGTTGAGATCAACGGCGTGAACGAGTTCGAAGAGTTGGCAGAAACCGCGGCGGATGCTCCCACCGCGATCCTGACCAAGGCTTAAGGAAAAAGGAGGCACCGGAATGCGTGTTGTCATCGCCCCGGATAAATTCAAGGGCTCGCTGTCCGCGCCCGACGTCGCCATGCATCTCGCAACAGGACTCTTGGCGGGGTTCGGCTCGAAAGGCTTTGAAGCAACACGCATTCCGGTGGCCGACGGTGGCGAAGGAACCATCGACGCCGCCATCGGCTCCGGCTTCACCCGCCGGACCACCACCGTCACCGGCCCGCTGGGCGAACCGGTAAGGGCAGACTTCGCAGTGCGGGACCAGGAAGCAGTCATCGAAATGGCGGCTGCTTCCGGCCTCGCCCTCCTCCCGGACGGCCCCACTTCCCAGACGGCCAAAACGGCAACCAGCATCGGCACGGGCGAACTCATCCGGGCCGCGCTGGACCTCGGCTGCCGCAAGATCATCCTGGGTGTGGGCGGCAGCGCCAACACCGACGCCGGCGCGGGAGTCCTTCAGGGTCTCGGCGCCGTTTTCCTGGACAAGGACGGCAACGAACTGCCCGGCGGCGGCGCGGCCCTCGCGGGAATAGACAGCATCGACTTCTCCAACTTCGACGTCCGCGTCGAGGCCACAGAGTTCGTGTTGGCGTCCGACGTCGACAATCCCCTTTTAGGGACAAGCGGAGCCCCAGCCATCTTCGGTCGGCAGAAGGGTGCGACGCCGGACGACGTCACCTCGCTCGACGCGGCACTGAGCCACTTCGTCGACGTGCTCGCGGCAACCACCGGCCAGCACGCCAAGTACGCCGCCAAGGCAGAAGGCGCCGGAGCAGCAGGTGGCGTTGGCTACATTGCCATCGCGGCACTGAAGGCTGAGCGGCGGCCGGGTATCGACGTCGTGCTTGAATTCACTGACCTTGAACAGAGACTGAAGGGCGCCGATCTGGTGATCACCGGAGAAGGCAGCCTGGACGAGCAAAGTCTGCTCGGCAAGACCCCCATGGGCGTCTCGCGCGCAGCACAGAAGGCCGGGGTCCCCGTGATCGCAGTCTGCGGCCGGAGTACCCTGAGCCGGGAACAACTCACGGATGCCGGCTTCCACACGGTCCACGCTTTGACCGACATGGAAGCTGATGTCCAGAAATGTATCGCTGAAGCCGGTCCGTTGCTTGAACAATTAGGTAAGCACATAGGCGTGTATCTGGCGGAACGGACCGAAAACAAGGAGTACCTCAATGTCTGAAGCAATCGGCGCCTATGACCTCGTTATCCGGGGCCAGCGCATCCTGACCACCGCCGGCCTCGCAGCGCGCGAAGTTGGCATCCGCGATGGCATCATCGTCGCCATCGAACCGCTGGGCAACGGCCTGACGGGCAACGAGGTCATCGAACTCGCAGACGACGAAACCCTCATCCCCGGCCTGGTGGACACGCACGTCCACGTCAGACGAGCCCGGCCGCACCGAATGGGAAGGCTTCGCCTCCGCCACGCGCGCCGCAGCTGCCGGTGGCGTGACCACCATCATCGACATGCCGCTGAACAGCATCCCGCCCACCACCAGCGTGGACGGCCTGGAGCAGAAGCGCGTCGTGGCCAAGGACCAGGCGTTCGTGGATGTCGGATTCTGGGGCGGTGCCATCCCTGGCAACAAGAGCGACCTCCGCCCGCTGCACGACGAAGGCGTGTTCGGCTTCAAGTGCTTCCTCCTGCACTCCGGCGTGGACGAATTCCCGCACTTGGACGCGGATGAGATGGAAGAGGACATGGCTGAGCTCAAGTCCTTCGACTCCCTCATGATCGTGCACGCCGAGGACTCCCACGCGATCGACCGCGCCCCGCACCCCGGCGGTGACCACTACGAGACCTTCCTCGCGTCCCGCCCCCGCGGCGCCGAGAACAAGGCAATCGCCGAGGTCATCGAACGCGCCCGCTGGACCGGCGTCCGCGCCCACATCCTGCACCTCTCCTCCTCCGACGCGCTGCCGATGATCGCCTCAGCAAAGCGCGACGGCGTCAACCTCACCGTTGAGACGTGCCCGCACTACCTGACGCTCATGGCCGAAGAAATCCCCGACGGCGCCACGGCCTACAAGTGCTGCCCGCCCATCCGTGAGGCCTCCAACCGCGAGCTCCTCTGGAAGGGCCTGCAGGACGGCACCATCGACTGCATCGTCTCGGACCACTCCCCCTCCACACTGGATCTGAAGGACCTGGAAAACGGCGACTTCGCAGTAGCCTGGGGCGGCGTTTCCTCGCTCCAGCTGGGCCTGTCCCTGATCTGGACCGAAGCCCGCCACCGCGGCATCCCGCTGGAACAGGTCGTGTCCTGGATGGCCGAGAAGCCCGCTGCCTTGGCCCGCCTGCACAACAAGGGCCAGCTCGCCCTGGGCTACGACGCCGACTTCTCCATCTTCGCGCCGGACGAGGCCTTCGTTGTGGACGTCACCAAGCTCAAGCACAAGAACCCGATCACGCCGTACGACGGCCGTCCACTCGCTGGCGTCGTCCGCAAGACCTACCTGCGCGGCACCCCGATCGACGGCCAGAACCCCGGCGGCAAGCTGCTCCGCCGCGGCAACGTTTAGGGTCCACCGCCATGGCAGTCAGCGCCTACGGACCGCCGCCTTTCCGTGATGCCGCAGCGCGGGCCATGGGCCGGCGACCGGGAGTGAGCGCGCGGGGACTCGCGCTCTGGGTCAACCCGGCCGAGGGCGACGAGATGGATCCAGCAGTCTGGGAACGGGCAGCACGCCTTGTGCTGGCCCGGGCCATGAAACTTGCCCCGGAGGCGGAAGTCCGCATCTGGCCCGCCATCGGGGCAGAACACTCCGGCGTCGGCGATACTTCCTGGGGCGGCACTCCGCAGGAAGCCGCCGACGCCGGTACCCACCCTTCCCTGTCCCTCGCCGAGGCTCTGGGAGACGGACCAGCTCTCGCGGACGGACAGGACCGCGACGCCGAAAGTGGCGGCAGCACCGCCGTCGAGCCCGTCATGTTGGCCGGGCGTCGTAGTCAACTTGCAATCGACCTCGCCGCTGAAGTAGTGCTGCTCGACGGCGAGCCGGTTGCCTTTACTGGCATGGAATACAAGCTGTTGCGCTACCTCGTGGTGAACTGCTCGCGCGCCATCAGTCGTGAAGAATTGCAACGCTTCCTGGAGTCATTTGACCTCCCCGGCGCGGCATTTCGCTCCATTGACGTTTATGTTGGAAGGGTGCGGCGGAAGCTCGGAAGCGCCCGCCACACTGTCGCCACCGTCCGTGGTGGTGGCTACCAGTTCGTGCCAGGGCCTTATGCCACAGTGCGCGGACCTGCGGAATACAGCATCTGACTTCGCTGTTCTGTCTTTAGACAATCCGTTTTCTTGAATGACCAATGCCGGCTGCGTGCCGGTGAAACGCAAAGGATCGCCATGACCCAGAAACTCCTCGTCGGAACGCAAGCACCTGACTTCGCGCTGCTCGACGCCGACGGCACCAAGGTCTCGCTGTCCGATTACCGCGGACGCAACGTCATTGTGTACTTCTACCCCAAAGCAGCCACCCCCGGCTGCACCACCGAGGCCTGCGATTTCCGCGACAACCTCGCAAGCCTGCAGGGCAACGGCTACGACGTCATCGGGATCTCCCCTGACGGCCCCGAGGCCCTCGCCAAGTTCACTGGTGAATTTGCGCTGACCTTCCCGCTGCTCTCCGATGAGGACCACTCCGTGGCCCTCGCCTACGGCGCCTGGGGCGAGAAGCTGGTTGACGGCGAGATTGTCGAAGGCCTGGTCCGCTCCACTGTTGTGCTCGACGGCGAAGGCACCGTCAAGCTCACCCAGTACCAGGTCAGCGCCCAAGGCCACGTCCAGGCCCTGAAGGAAGAGTTGTTGGGCGTCTAACCCTCTCTCACATCCTGCGGCTTTGAGACCATCCTTCTCTCACATCCTGCCGGTTTAAGGGAATTCCTCTCGCACATAACTGCACAATTTTTGTAACGCCCGCTCACTATTGTGAGCGGGCGTTACACGTCTCTTTACTAAACGTGACAAAAGGCCCGCGGCAGTAGTTAATGGAGCCATGGTCTCAACCGCGTCCCCTCGCCATGCTGTAGTCGTAGAAGATGACGCCGATATCCGTGGCCTCCTCGTTTTGGTCCTTGAGCAGCTCGACTTTGTGGTGACGGAAGCGCCCGACGGTCTTTCCGGCGTCGAGGCCGTCCGTAACACCAACGCCGAACTGGTGACGCTGGACATCAACCTCCCGGATATCGACGGCATGGAAGTTTGCCGGCGCCTTCGGGAATTCTCCGATGCCTACATCATGATGCTCACGGCCCGTGCCGACGAGATAGACCGGCTTACCGGGTTGGACACCGGCGCGGACGATTACATCAACAAACCGTTCAGCCCCAAGGAACTGCAGGCCCGCATCCGGGCACTGTTCCGCAGGGCGAGGACGCCCGCACACCCGCCGAGGACACACGCCAGACGGACGAACTGGCCCGCGCTGCGGTTGTGCAGACGAGCCTCCTCCCGCAGGAAACTGTCCGGCTGAAGGATTACGACGTCGCTGGTGCCTTCCGCCCATCGCGCAGCGTAGGTGGGGACTTCTACGACTGGTACCAGACCAGTGATGGCATGCACCTGACGTTCGCCGACGCCATGGGCAAGGGCATGGGCGCGGCCTTAATAGCTGCCACCGTCCGCGCCGTGATGCGGTCTGTGGCGGACACCCCGGCAATTGCTGACGCTTTCGAGTCCGCCAGCGCCACCCTGACCTCCGATCTGGACCAGTCCGGGTCCTTCGTGACCATGTTCCATGCGCGCTTGGAAAGTGCCTCGGGCAAGCTCAGCTATATCGACGCCGGTCATGGACTTGGCCTGCACGTCCCGGCCGAGGGGGCGGCACGCAGGTTGGTTTCCGCCGGGCCACCTGTCGGGATCCTGGAAGAACAGCAATGGCCGGCCGCGGAACTGCAGCTGGAGCCGGGCGATTCACTGGTGATCGTCAGCGACGGTGTGCTCGACGCACACGATTCCCTGGAAGAGTTCGTGAGGAACGTAGAGAAGGCGGCGCGCAGCGGGGGCACCTCGGACGAAGTCTGCGCTGCCCTGCTCGAGCTGGCACCGGCGGACACAGCGGAAGATGACGTGACCGCCGTCGTGGTTCACCGACGCCGTGAGGTTGGCGGGGATGTTGGGCTGGAAGGCAACCACAGCGGAGTTGCCCAGACCATCCGGTACTAGCCACGAAAAGGGGGGAACGTGACGCGATTCTGGACTCGGCTTTGTGTTGTCCTAACGGTCATTCTGGGCGTGAATTATGTGGCGTGGCGCTGGCTGGCTTCGCTGAACTGGGAAGCGTGGTGGATCGCTGTTCCGTTGGTTATTGCCGAGACCTACAGCCTCATTGACGTCATGCTTTTCGGCCTGACGGTCTGGAACCTGAAGATTCGGAAGCCACCGCCCGCGGCGCCGGATACCGCGACGGTGGACGTTTTCATCACCACGTACAACGAGCCGCTGGACTTGGTGATGACCACGGCCCTCGCCGCTAAGGACATCCGCTGGCCGCACAGTACCTGGATTCTGGACGACGGCGACCGCCCTGAGATGCGCGAGCTCGCGGAGTCCAACGGGATCGGCTACGTGACCCGCGGCGCCGACTGGACACCGGACATGCCGCGGCACGCCAAGGCCGGCAACCTGAATAACGCGCTCATGATTACGTCGGGCGAGTATCTGTTGATTCTCGACGCCGATCAGATCCCCGAGCCGGACATCCTGGACAAGACGCTGGGTTACTTCAACGATGACCGCGTGGCGTTGGTCCAGACGCCCCAGTACTTCATCAACGTTCCCGCAAACGATCCCCTCGGCAGCCAGGCTCCCCTCTTCTACGGCCCTATCCAGCAGGGCAAGGACGGCTGGAACGCGGCGTTCTTCTGCGGCTCCAATGCGATCCTGCGCAGGGAATCCTTGATGCAGCTTGGTTTGGTGGGCTACGTCAAGGCCACGGAGAAGAGTGTGCGCCGCGCCCTCGCTGCCTCCCGTTCCGCTATCAAGAAGGCCAGGCGTTCGGCGGAGGCGGAGAACCCGCTGGTGGAGCAAATGCTCAACGAGGTGGAAGCCGCCACCGAAAGCGCCCAACAGGAGCTCGAAGCCGGGGCATCCCTGAGCGAGATCACGTACCGTGTACGCCGCAAAGTGGACGACGCCGTTCGCACGCTCGTGGCGGCCGACTTCTCGGCGCTCCAATCCGACCTCGAAGAAATCGCCGCCATGGAACTTGCCCACGTCGGCGAGTCTGGCGTCACGACAGTGGCGACTGACGCCGTCGACCGCATGTCCGGACGCGACTGGTCACCGCTGGGCGCCCTCGAGTCCGTTCATGCAGTCCTGGACGCCATCTCCGTGGAACGAACCGACGAAGCCCAGCCGATCATGCCGCTGGCCACGATTTCCGTGACCGAGGACATGGCAACCGCGATGCGCCTGCACGCCCTCGGCTGGAAGAGCGTGTACCACCACGAAGTCCTCGCCAACGGGCTGGCTCCCGAAGACATCGCGACCATGCTGACCCAACGCCTTCGCTGGGCCCAAGGCACCATGCAGGTCCTCCTGCGAGAGAACCCGCTGGTCCAACCCCGCCTCGCGTGGGGTCAGCGGCTCATGTACTTCTCCACCATGTGGAGCTACCTGAGCGGCTATGCGGCCGTGGTGTACTTTGCGGCGCCCATCATCTACCTGACGCTCGGCATCCTCCCCGTCAGCAGCCTGAGCTTTGAGTTCTTCTCCCGTTTCATCCCGTTCATGGTGGTAAACCAGATGCTGTTTGTTATCGCCGGGCACGGGATTCCCACCTGGCGCGGGCAGCAGTACAGCCTCGCGCTGTTCCCCACCTGGATCAAGGCCTGCACGACGGCGGCCCGTAACGTCTGGTTCGGCCGTCCCCTCGGGTTCGCCGTCACCCCCAAAGCCAGGCAGAGTGGCGGCCCCAGCTGGAGCCTGATTCGTCCGCAGATCATCGTTGCTGTGTTGCTTGCCGTGGCCTTGGTTGTTGGGCTTGCGCGGCTTCTTTCTGGCCTGTCGGAGCCCCTCGGAACCCTGGTGAATGTAGCGTGGGTAACTTACGATCTGGTGGTCCTCAGCGTGCTGGTCAAGGCTGTTTTGTACAAGGGATTTGTTCCTGAAGTCTCCGAAGAGAGGAATGCTGATGCAGTTTAGCTACGAGGTCAAAGACTCCTACGCGGAGGTGAAGAGCGTTGGCCGGTTGAACATGGTGGCCGCTCCGAAGCTGCGAGAACTAGTGGCCGAGGTTGTGGCGGGTGGATCCAGCCGCGTTGTGGTGAACCTTGCAGAAACCGACTTCATGGATTCCTCAGGCCTCGGAGCCCTCATCGGTTGCCTCAAAGCGGCCCGCCAGGCAGGCGGCGATTTGCGGATCTCGGGCGTGCAGCCGCAAGTCAAGATGGTCCTGGAACTGACCAACATGGACCGTGTCCTCACCGCGTACTCCTCAGCCGAGGAGGCGTTCGGAAATGACTGAGGTCATCGCACGCAGGGGATTCCGCGGTCTGTCCAACGAAGAAGCCATCGAGGCCATCCACGGTGAGCTTGATGCCCTGTGGGACGATGCCTCCTTCGTCCCGGACATGGACCGCATGACCTTCACCACCGCCGTCATCGAGGCAGCCGCCAACATCGTCCAACACGCCCTTCCCGTGGCCGAGAAGCCCGTGGAGATCGGTGTGGACATCAGCGTCCGGCCCAGCCGCCTTCAGGCGCGCGTCAGTGCCTACAACGCCCGCGAACCCTTCGCCGAAGACATGCAACCCAACATGCCCGACGAGGACGCCGAATCCGGACGAGGCCTGGCGCTCATCGAGGCCCTGGTGACAACCGTGACCTTCGAACGCCAAGACGGCACCAACACCTGGATCCTGACCCGCGAAACCTGACCTTCTCTCACACCCCGACCGACCGGAAGTGAAAGAACATCGGCCCAAACCGGTCACGATGTGAGAGAACATCCCGCCAAAAACCCTTGGGATGTGAGAGAAGATCCGCCAGAAACGGGCAGGATGTGAGAGAACGTCCGAAAGTGCGGAGGTTCACTCACTTACGCCTTGTCGATGGCTTCTTTCAGTGCGCCCAGCACCAAGGTCACCGACGCGCTGTTCGCGTTCGGCCCCATCATCCCGATGCGCCAGACCGTATCCGCGAACTCGCCCACCCCGGAACCGATCTCCATACTGAAGTTCTTCAGAAGGTAAGCGCGGACGGCGGCCGAGTTGACGCCGTCGGGCACTTTCACGGTGGTGAGGCTCGGCAGCCGGGCGCCTTCAGCGGCGAACAGCTCAAGTCCCATCTCCTGCAGTCCGCTCTGCAACGCAGTGCCGGCAGCGCCGTGCCGGGCTTGGACGACGTCGAGCCCCTCGGCGAGGATGCGGTCGAGCGCGGCTTCCAAGCCGGCGATCATGGTGACCGGCGCCGTGTGGTGGTACGTGCGGGCACCGCTGGCAGCGCCGACGTAGCCGCCGAGCAGGCCGATATCCAGGTACCAGGAGCGCGGATCCTTGACGCGCCGCTCGAACGCGTGGTCAGACACGGTGAATGGCGAAAGTCCCGGCGGAACACCCAGGCACTTTTGAGTCCCGGCATATCCGACGTCGATCCCCCAGTCGTCTGCCAAAAGCTCCAGTCCGCCAATGGACGTCACGGCGTCGGTGATCAGCAAGGCGTCACCCTTCCCTGCGCCCAGCGCAGCGACGTCAGAGAGGACGCCGACGGAGGTTTCGGCGTGGACGGCGGCAATCACCTTGGGATTCGGATGGGCCGAGAGCACGCGGTCAGCGTCCACCGGCTGGCCCCACTCGTGGTCGACCCGAACGACAGTTGCCCCGCACCGCCGGGCGACCTCACACATGCGCGCCCCAAAAAGTCCGTTGACAGCGATCACTGCCACGTCGCCGTCGGACACGGTGTTCACGAAAGCGGCCTCCATGCCGCCCGAGCCTGTGGCACTTAACGGGAGCGTTCGCGCATTCGAAGTACCCCAGACCGCCCGCAGACCCTCGCACGTGTGGTCCAAGCGTTCAATGAAGACGGGATCCAAATGCCCGAGCACCGGGTAGGCCAGCGCGGCCATGGCCTCGGGGTAGCAGTTGCTCGGGCCGGGACCGAACAGGAACCTGGACGTCAGTATGTCTGGCATGTGCGAACTCCTTCAGCTGGTTCTCGTCATTCTGCCCCAGCGTGCGGTGCGGGGCGAGCCTCATCAGCTGCCCCCAAGCCCAAACTGCTAAGGTTACTCACCAATACGGAGGCCGCCACAGTGACGGACAGCCGCCACGGTGAGGGGACAAGGGTGACGACTGAAGGAAAAGAGCAGCCGGAGCAGGGCGTCCGCGGCGAGGTAACCCAAGACCGCTTCGTCGCGGGGCAGGATCTCACAAGGTGGAACACCCGGGTTGGCCGCGTCCTGGCGCGAGCTGCACAGCGGATCACCACACTTCTGGGCCCGTATGCAGCGCTGATCATCACGTTGGCCGTTGGACTTGTCATAGCCGTGTCCCTCGCAGTGGCTTTCGGCGAGGTCTACGAGTCGGTCACGGAAGCCGACGGGGTCGCGGGCCTTGACCACCCGGTCCTTGACGCCGCCAAAACCGTTCGCTCCCCTGCACTGGACCTTGCTATCACGGCCTACACGAACGTTGGCGGCACGGTTGGCATGCCCATCATCGCGGTGGGGATCATGATCGCCTTGGCCACGAAGCGCCGCTCTTGGACGCCTGTCATCCTGATGCTGACAGCAGGCCTGGGCTCATTACTGATGACGATTCTGGGGAAGCCGATGTTTGGCCGCACCCGCCCTGACCTCGCGGACGCCATTCCGCCGTACGAGCACTCGCCGTCGTTCCCCAGCGGCCACTCCCTGAATTCCATCGTGATTGCAGGAATCGTGGCTTACTTGATCATTCTTCGCCTCAAAACGGCCAAGGCCAGAATCATCACCGTCGTCCTGGCATCAGCGTTTGCCGCAACCATGGGCTTGAGCCGCGTCTACCTCGGGCACCACTGGCTCACTGATGTCCTGGCCGCGTGGACTCTTGGCATAGCCTGGCTTGCCTTGGTTATTACGGCGCACCGCCTGTACCTCACCGTGAGAACGCGGCGCTCCAACGCGGTACTCTCTTGACACCAGGCCAAGTGCTCGGCTTAACTATTTACGTATGCTGAAATAACAGTTCCATGATGCGGAAGCACTGAGAAGCAAGCTTCCTCCTGCTGGAAAGCGGGAGTTCCGCATAGCCGACACCATGGATGCCAGCATTTGCACGAGGATGACACAAGCATGGAGCTTGCAGTATTCAACAGTGTTGACCGGGACGAGGCCATCAGGACCCTGACCCCTTGCCTGGACATCAGCCGCTGGGTTGAGGACGTCGCAGACGCCCGACCCTTCACGAGCGTCGACGAACTGCTGGGGCAGGCCCGCCAAGCCGCCGAGCCGTTCACGCCGGAAGAGGTGGAGTCCGCACTCGCCCACCACCCCCGGATCGGCGAACGGCCCAAGGCCCAAACCACCGAAGCGGCCATGTCCCGTTCGGAACAGTCCGGAGTGGACCCCAGCGACGACGGCACGGCCGCCGCCCTCGCCGAGGGAAACCGCGCCTACGAAGAGAAGTTCGGCAGGGTCTTTCTGATCCGCGCAGCAGGACGCAGCGCCCAGGAGATCCTGAGTTCCCTTCAGGAGCGCCTCACCCACACCCCCGAAGAAGAAGACGCAATCGTGGCTGGCCAGCTGCGGGAGATCGCATTGCTGCGTCTCTCAGGCGTGATCAGCGAAGGAGAAAATGCATGAGTGTTTCACAGGTAACCACGCACATCCTGGATACCGGTTCCGGTCGCCCGGCGGCGGGAGTCGCCGTCGTACTCTACGTCCGCGAAGGCGATAACTGGACTCTGATCGCGAAGGGCGAGACCGACGCCGACGGCCGCATCAAGGACCTCGGTCCGGAGCGGATTCCCGGCGGCGCCTACCGTCTGAACTTCGCCACCGGCGCCTACTACGAGGGCCTTGGCACGGAAACGTTCTTCCCCGAAGTGGACTTAAACTTCACGGTTTCGGATGCCGGTGAGCACTATCACGTGCCGCTGCTGCTGAGCCCGTTCGCGTTTTCGACGTACCGCGGCAGCTGACTCCGCCGAACTTATGTGCAGCTGATGCCCCTCCGGAGCAATCCGAGGGGCATTATCTGTACGCAAACCCGGAACGGTAGGCTGGAAGGCATGGCTTCTGAGGACCCCAACGCCCAATCCGGAAATGGCACTGCCCGCCGCGAAATTACAGTTCGCCGCGCACCCAAGTTTGTTCCGTTCATGATTCTCGGTGCCATTGTGGGTGCAATCGCCGCCGCCTTCATCGCGTACGGCCGTCCCGCGGACCCCGCCTTCGACGCCAGCACCGTCTTCGGCTTCTTCCTGGTGGCCTGCGTTTCCGGGGGCGTCATCCTGTTCTCGATCCTCGCCCTGGTTCTGGACCGGATCAGCGTCAAGCGGTCCAAGCGTGCCGTAGTGGAGGCCGTCCCGGATTCGGTTCCGGATGAGGGTCCAGAGCACGACGGCGGCCGCTAAGTAGCGCAGTCCAAGCACCTCTTTGCGGGGGTGCCGTTGTGAGACACACCGCATTTTGGCCGAATAGGCCGTGTTCATGGGGTCACAAAGCCGGAGCGGGAACTTACCACGGCCACAACATGAGACAATCGACCAGTGGCACGTGGCGACGGAAAACTTTCTCATGATCTTCTCCCCGGCGAAAAAGGCCCTCAGGACGCTTGTGGCGTCTTTGGGGTCTGGGCTCCCGGTGAAGAAGTAGCAAAACTCACCTATTACGGGCTGTATGCGCTGCAGCACCGCGGACAAGAGTCGGCTGGTATTGCTACCAGTGACGGCAAGCGCATCAACGTCTATAAAGACATGGGCCTTGTGTCCCAGGTCTTCGATGAGACGACCCTGAACACCCTCACCGGACACCTGGCCGTTGGCCACTGCCGGTACTCCACCACTGGTGCAAGCCACTGGGCCAATGCGCAGCCCACCTTGGGCGCAACCGCGACCGGCACGGTTGCCTTGGCCCACAACGGCAACCTGACCAACACTGCTGAACTCCGGGAAATGATCCTCGAGCGCAACGATGGCCAGTTGACCGGTGAAATGAAGCAGGGCAACACCTCTGACACCGCTTTGGTGACCGCACTCCTTGAGGGCGAAGAGGGCAAAACCCTGGAGCAGACCGCTCTGGAGCTGCTGCCCAAGATCAAGGGTGGCTTCTGCTTCGTCTTCATGGATGAAGGGACCCTCTACGCCGCCCGCGATACCTACGGCATCCGGCCGCTGTGTCTGGGCCGCCTTGAGCGTGGCTGGGTTGTTGCTTCCGAGCAAGCTGGCCTGGCCACCGTTGGTGCGAGCTTCATCCGTGAGATCGAGCCCGGCGAGTTCATTGCCATCGACGAGGACGGCGTCCGCTCCCAGCGTTTTGCCGAGGCAACGCCCGCTGGCTGTGTCTTCGAATACGTTTACCTTGCCCGCCCGGATGCTGCCATTGCCGGCCGCTCCGTGTACGAAGCCCGCGTTGAAATGGGCCGCCAGTTGGCCCGCGAAAACACCCACGAGGCCGACATCGTCATTCCGGTCCCTGAATCGGGCACGCCAGCCGCAGTTGGTTACGCCGAGCAGTCCGGTATCCCCTTCGCCCATGGCTTCGTCAAGAACGCCTACGTGGGGCGCACCTTCATCCAGCCGTCGCAGACCCTGCGCCAGTTGGGTATCCGCCTCAAGCTCAACGCCTTGGAATCAGTCATCCGCGGAAAGCGTGTTGTTGTGGTGGATGACTCGATTGTCCGTGGCAACACGCAACGCGCCATCGTTCGGATGCTCCGCGAAGCAGGTGCCGCTGCTGTCCACGTGAAGATCTCCTCTCCCCCGGTTCAGTGGCCGTGCTTCTACGGCATCGACTTCGCCTCCCGCGCAGAGCTGATTGCCAACGGCGCCACCATCGAGGAAATCTCCCAGGCAATCGGTGCCGACTCGCTGGCCTACATCTCCGAAGACGGCATGATCGGCGCAACCCAGCAGCCGCGTGAGCGCCTCTGCACGGCCTGCTTCACCGGCCAGTACCCGATTGAGCTGCCGCACGCGGACAAGCTGGGCAAGAACCTGCTGGAGCGCACGGACCTGGGCGGATTGCCCCCTGCTGCGGAGTCCCCCGATGACACCGAGGATCCGGCCGAGAAGCCCGGAGCCACGGGCTGCGATCCGGGCCCGGATGCTGAATTCGAGAACCTGCTGACCGACGCTGATCGTTTGACCGACGCCGACAAGAAAGAGTCTGTATGACCTCCGCAACCCCCGCCGCTGGAAGCACCCCGAATTCAACAGGCATCACCTACGCCTCCGCGGGTGTCGACGTCGAAGCGGGAGACCGCGCAGTCGAGCTCATGAAGGACGCCGTGAAGGCGACCCACAACACCTCGGTGATTGGCGGCGTCGGCGGTTTCGCAGGCCTGTACGACGTCTCGAAGCTGCTCACCTACAAGAAGCCGTTGCTGGCCACGTCCACTGACGGCGTGGGAACCAAGGTTGCTATCGCGCAGGCCATGGATATCCACGACACCATCGGTTTCGACCTCGTGGGCATGGTTGTGGATGACATCGTGGTGGTCGGCGCTGAGCCGCTCTACATGACGGACTACATCGCTTGCGGCAAGGTTGTCCCGGAGCGCATCGCGGACATCGTCCGTGGTATCGCAGCTGCTTGCTCCGTTGCCGGCACCGCCCTGGTTGGCGGCGAAACCGCTGAGCACCCGGGCTTGCTGGGTGAGCACGAGTACGACGTCGCCGGTGCCGCTACCGGTGTTGTCGAAGCCGACGCCTTGCTGGGTCCAGACCGCGTCCGCGCCGGTGACGTGGTGATCGGCATGGCATCCTCGGGCCTGCACTCCAACGGCTACTCGTTGGTCCGCCGCGTCATCAACCACGCCGGTTGGGCCTTGGACCGCCAGGTTTCCGAACTCGGCCGCACGCTTGGCGAAGAGCTCCTGGAGCCGACGCGCGTTTACGCAGCCGACTGCCTGGACCTCGCCCGCACGTTCCCGGTCTCAGCCGGCGCGGCCGTCCACGGCTTCAGCCACGTCACCGGTGGTGGCCTCGCTGCCAACCTGGCGCGTGTCCTCCCGCAGGGCCTGGTTGCCACGGTTGACCGCAACACGTGGGAACTGCCGGCTATCTTCAAGCTGGTTTCCGAGCTTGGCAACGTGCCCCTCGCCGATCTTGAGCGCACGCTGAACCTCGGCGTAGGCATGGTGGCGATCGTGTCCCCGGAGGCCGCTGACGCCGCCGTGGCACGCCTGAATGAGCGCGGCCTGCCGTCCTGGATCATGGGCACAGTTACTGCAGATTCTGACTCGATCGACAAGACCGGCCCGGACTACGTCCAGGGTGCCAAGGGTGTCGACGGCGGTGCCGTACGTTTGGTGAACGCCTACGCTTAGGCGCGTTTTCTCTTAGTGAAAGAGCGGCCGGACAGTTGATCTCAACTGCCCGGCCGCTCTTTCGTTTTTGCCGTTCAGATCTGGATCAAGCTCAGAACGCCGCCCTGCGGATCCCGGATGGTTGCCAAAGATCCTGCTTCTGGCCGTTCTTCCGGTTCCACGAGCACCACTCCACCTGCGGCCATGGCAGCTTCAGCGGCTTTTCGGAGGTCCGCCACACCGAAATAGATCTGCCAAGCGGCTTCTTCGCCCTCTTCGGCAGGGACAATCCCTGCCACCTCCTCGCCTTTGACCATCAGCGTGCTGTAACTGCCGCCGTCGTCCTGTGGATATTCGGTGACTTCATGTCCGAAAAGCTGCTGGAAAAACGCAATGGCTGCCTGCGGTTCCGGAGTCAGCAGCTCAGCCCAAGCCAAGGCACCGGCCTGATTGAACAGATGGCTTCCAATGTGGGTACCCGCTTGCCAGATCCCGGTGGTCCCGCCGCCGGGCGCCTCGATGAACGCCAGGACGCCTGTATCGGCCACCTGCTCCGGACCAAACGCGAGCTTCCCACCAGCATGGGCGGCGTCTTCCGCTATCTCCTCAGCGTCCGTTGCAGCGAGGTAGATGTTCCATTGGCCACGTTTGCCCGCGGCCTCCTGCATGGGGTTCTGCGGAGCGATGACCGCCACCAGGTCCTTGCCGATAAAGGCCTGCGCGTAGCTGCGGCCGTCAGGTGTGGGCAGGTCAGTGAACGTCCAGTCGAACAGCTTGCCGTAAAATTCCTTGGCTGCGGAAACGTCCGGGGTCTGCAGATCGGCCCAGCAGGGTTCACCACTTGAATAATGGGTCCGGGAAGTCATGCGGCAAGTCCTGTCATGATGCTGAATGCGGCGCCGGCGGGGTCCATGAGTACTGCCATTCGCCCGATGCCTGGGACATCGAAAGCCGGAGCGATCACGTGAGCTCCAAGCTCAACAGCCCGCTCCACTCCGGCATCCACGTCCTCGACGCCGAAGTACGTCATCCAGAAAGGCGAAAGTCCTTCAATCGGCAGCTTGAGGGCACCGGCAATCCGCCTTCCCTCCACCAGCAGGCTGGTGTACTCCTGAAGATCTCCTGCGGGTGTGGTTTCGCTGCTGCACCCCGTGACGGCCTCGTAGAACTTCACGGCTCTGGGAACGTCGTCTGTCTGTAGTTCATTCCATATCATGGTGCCTGGCTCGTTGACCAAGCCGGATCCGGGATGGGTACCAGCTTCCCAGAAGCCGATCTGCGCCCCCGTGGGATCTATGGCGAAGAACATTCGTCCGCTGCCGTTCGGCACGTCGTCAGGCTCGAACAAGATGGATCCGCCTGCCGCCACAGCCCGTTCTGCCGCGTCATCCGCGGAGTCTACGGCAATGTAGTTGGCCCAATAGGATGGCATTCCCTCCGGGGCGTCCGGCATTTGCTGCATCATGCCGGCAACGTTCCGACCGTGGAGTTTCGCCATGTAGTACGTCATGCCGTTACCGGCGTCCAAGGGATCCAGCTCCCAGCCAAAGAGCTCAGTGTAGAACTTCCGGGAAACTTCGACGTCAGTGGAGGACAGGTCCACCCAACATGGAGTCCCCTGCTTGTAACTCTCGACCACCGGCATGCCGTTCCCTTTCCTAGCAACGCGGGGTCACTTGTGGCCCATGTTGAGGCCTGGAATGGGCATTAAGTGACCCCGCGTTGGAGTCCATGGGGACTACGCTATGGCGCTTCCACTGCTTGCGCCAGACGTGCGCCTGATTACCCTGGCGGGTCATGATACGAAGAAAGGCCCCCAGGGTACGCCAATGAATGGCGTGCCCTGCGGGCCTCTTTCAGAGATATTCGGCATCCGGAGATGCGCGACGACCTTAATGTACGACGGCGGTACGCAACTCAGTGCCAGAGGCACCGATTGTTTGCGACAGCTATCCGATACGGCGGGTGTCTACCTCGTCGTCATCGTCTTCCGCGTACTTGTCCTCATAAGCCGAGTAGTCCGGCTCCGGGGGATCTTCGGGGAAGTGGCTCTTTACACGACTGGATGGGCCCGTGAGCTCACGCTCAAGTGCCGAGTAGTCAGTGTTCGGGGAGTAGTACTTGATGTCCCGAGCCTGCTTGGTAGCTTTTGCCTTTTGACGGCCGCGCCCCATGGCGTGACCCCCTTTTGTACTTGGACCGGAGGTGGTCACCTTGGCTATCGGTGAGGCCCCGGAATGTTTGGTCAATTTGTCGTATGTCTAGATTACATGCTTTCGGGGGTGCCTGCGCGCCACCCTGGACCTGCGGCGGGTACAACTGCAGCCCAAACCGCTCCCCACCACCTCCAATACACCAAAAAATTGGGTAGAGTCTGCCTCAATGCGGCTCCAGAGCAGGAAGGCAGACTCCGGGATATGAGCGAGGACAACACCCCACCACGTGATGATTCACCGCGCGACAAAGGCGAGGCCGAGGTGCCAGCTGCGCCCAAGGTACCGCCCACGCCGCCGCAGGCTCCCGGAGCCCAGCCACCGCGCGCCCCCGGAGAGCAGCCGAAGCAACCTTCGGGAACACAGCCCGAAGCTTCAGGCCTGCAGCCCGACCCTGCGCCGGATCTTGACCCCGATTTCGTACCTAATCCCAGCGACCAGCCTGATCCTGCGCTGCCCGCTGACTCAGGCCAACCAGAGCACTCAGGCCAGCGAGAATACCCTGGCCAGCCACAGTATCCGGCCCAGCCGCAGTATCCGGCCCAGCCAGGGGATCCCAACCAGCCAGGCGATCCTCGTCAGCAGCCCCAACCCGCCCCGCACGGGGACCCTGTGAAACGTCAGCGGCTTGTCATCGGCGGAATTGTGGTGGGCGTCCTGGTGCTCATCGGCGTCGTGATCTGGGTGCTGTTGAACCTGTTGGGCACCCGGCCGCAGGCTGTGGTCACTACTCCGAGCCCCACGGTCAGCCTTGGCCCACTTCCGCGGGATACCGAAGCCAAGGATTTCCAGGTGGGCGATTGCTTTGCCGACTTCGATCCCAATGCTCCCAAGGCCAGGGCCGTGCCCTGTGACACGGAGCATTCAGCCCAACTGGGCGCCGTCCACATATACCCAGCGGATGATTCCTTTCCCGGCACGAACGCGCTGAAGGACAAGGGCCGTGAGGTCTGCGGCGCAGTAAAGCTGAATCACGAGGCGGCCGATAAGTACGTGCTGCTTCAGCAGAACGTTTACCCGAGCACCACCAGTTGGGACCGGGGCGACCGCCGCGTTGATTGCTTCATCGTCGTGGATTCGGGCAACACCATCAAGGAAGACCTCCTCAATAAGTAACCCGCCTGACTACTTCTTCCGAACCAGTAGCCCCGTGCCCACGGACGGGCCGCCGTCGGGACCTGTCAGCGACTCAAATCCCTCGATGGTGAGTTCGTCAACATCGGCCGCAGTATCCACCAAGACGGTATCGCCGTCGGTGATCTCGCCGGCAAGGATCTCCTTGGCCAGGCGGTCTCCGATCTCGCGCTGGACGAGGCGTCGCAGTGGTCGCGCGCCGTACGCGGAGTCATAGCCGGACATCGCGAGCCAGGCGCGGGCTCCGTCGGTCACTTCCAGGGTCAAGCGGCGGTCCCGCAGACGCTTGGTGAGTTCGGCAACGTGGAGCTCCACGATCCGGGCAAGCTCCTCCACGGAGAGGGGGTCGAACAGAACGATCTCGTCCAAACGGTTCAGGAACTCCGGCTTGAACGAGGCCTGAACCACCGCCATGACGGCATCACGCTTGGCTTTGGCATCCAGCGACGGGTCCACAAGGAACTGGCTGCCGGAGTTGGACGTCAGTACCAGGATCGTATTGCGGAAGTCCACCGTCCGTCCTTGACCGTCTGTGAGGCGGCCATCATCCAGAACCTGCAGGAGGATGTCGAACACCTCTGGGTGGGCCTTTTCCACCTCGTCCAGCAGCACAACAGAGTAAGGGCGACGACGGACGGCTTCTGTCAGCTGACCGCCTTCTTCGTAGCCGACGTATCCCGGAGGGGCGCCGACCAAACGTGCTACAGAGTGCTTCTCGCCGTACTCGGACATGTCGATCCGAATCATGGCGCGTTCGTCGTCAAAGAGGAAGTCGGCCAGGGCCTTTGCCAGCTCGGTCTTGCCGACGCCAGTGGGGCCAAGGAACAGGAACGAGCCCGTGGGACGGTTGGGGTCGCTAATGCCCGCCCGCGCACGGCGGACGGCGTCCGAAACTGCCTGCACAGCCTTGGTTTGGCCGATCAGGCGCTTGCCGAGTTCTTCCTCCATGTGCAGCAGCTTTTGGGATTCACCCTGCAGCATGCGCCCAGCCGGGATGCCCGTCCACGCGGAAATGACCTCGGCAATGTCGTCTGCTGTCACATCCTCTGCGACCATGAGTTCGGGCTTTGCGTCGCCCCGGGCAGACTCCTCCTCGGCAGCCGCGTTGAGCTCACGTTCGAGGGCAGGCAGCTCGCCATAAAGTATTCGCGATGCCGACTCGAGGTCGCCTTCGCGCTGGTACTTTTCGGCGGCTGACCGCAGTTCGTCGATCTTCGCTTTAAGGTCACCCACCCGGTTGAGTCCGGCCTTCTCGGCTTCCCAACGGGCGTTGAGGGCCCGGAGTGCTTCCTTCTTGTCCGCCATGTCAGCGCGAAGCGCAGCGAGACGCTCGACCGATGCAGGATCGGTTTCGCCCTGAAGCGCCAGTTCCTCCATGGTCAGGCGGTCGACGGACCGGCGAAGCTGATCAATCTCCTCCGGCGCTGAGTCAATCTCCATCCGAAGCCGTGACGCGGCCTCATCCACGAGGTCGATGGCTTTGTCCGGGAGCTGACGGCCCGAGATGTAGCGGTTGGACAGGGTTGCTGCTGCCACCAAGGCGGAGTCGGCAATTGCCACCTTGTGGTGGGCCTCGTACCGTTCCTTGAGTCCGCGCAGAATGCCAATGGTGTCCTCTACGCTTGGCTCGCCCACGTAGACCTGCTGGAAGCGACGTTCCAAGGCAGGGTCCTTCTCGATGTTTTCGCGGTACTCATCCAAGGTGGTGGCACCAATGAGGCGCAGCTCGCCGCGGGCCAGCATCGGCTTGAGCATGTTGCCCGCGTCCATGGCGCTCTCACCTGTGGCGCCGGCGCCAACAACGGTGTGGATTTCATCGATGAACGTGACGATCTGGCCGTTGGAGTTCTTGATCTCCTCCAGAACTGCCTTGAGCCGCTCCTCGAATTCGCCGCGGTATTTGGCTCCGGCCACCATGGAGGCCATGTCCAAGGCGATGAGGGTCTTGCCGCGGAGGCTCTCCGGGACGTCGCCGGCAACCATGCGTTGCGCGAGGCCCTCGACGACGGCAGTCTTACCAACGCCAGGCTCACCAATCAGCACGGGGTTGTTCTTGGTTCGCCGACTCAGGACCTGAACCACGCGACGGATCTCGCTGTCCCGGCCAATGACCGGATCCAGCTTTCCTGAGCGTGCAATAGCAGTGAGGTCCGTGCCGAACTTCTCCAGGGCCTGGAATGTATTTTCAGGATCCGGCGAGTTGACCTTTCGATCGCCCCGGACCCCCGGCAGGGCGGCAAGCAGCGCTTCGTGGGACGCACCGGCGTCGCGCAATAACTTTCCGACCGAGTCACTGCCGGCCGAAAGCCCCAACAGCAGGTGCTCCGTGGAGACAAAGGAGTCGCCGAGTTTGTCGGCCTCGTTCTGGGCAGCCTGGATGGCCTGCATGGACTGCCGGGAGAGCTGGGCCTGCTGGACCGAGCTGCCCGAAGAGGACGGCAGGGACTTGATAGCCGAACTGGCCTGAACGCTCACGGCATCCGGATCAGCACCCGTGGCGCGCAGGAGAGCAACAGCGACACCCTCACGCTGGTCCATGAGGGCCTTCAGCAGGTGTGCTGGCTCCAACTGTGGGTTACCCGCTGTGGAGGCGTTCATGGCGGCCGCAGAAAGGGCCTCCTGGCTTTTGGTGGTGAATTTGACGTCCAAAGAGAGCTCCCTTTCTGGAGTAAGACCAATACTTTCAAAGTTGAGTCTACTACGCTCAACTTTGCTTTGTGGCCCATGTGTTCCATGTTTGCCGACGGCGAAACAGCTGTCCAGACGAAACCATGGCTATGTGAACAACAGAGGTCTACGATCAGGCAGTGACCGGGCGGATTCACCGCCGAATGACCGCGAAAGGGACACGACATGACTAAGTACGTGGCGCTTTACACTGCTCCCCAGTCCGCCGAATCCGCAATGGAAGATGCCTCCCCCGAGTCAGCAGCCGAAGGCATGAAGGTCTGGATGGACTGGGCCAACAAGGCCGGCGACGGGATCATCGATCTTGGCACGCCACTGGGCGGGGGTAAGGAAGTGGCAAACTCACGTGTCTCCGACACCAACACAGGCGTAGCGGGGTACACCATCCTCCAGGCCGAAAACATGGACGCAGCCCTTGCACTCCTGGAGGGCCATCCGCACCTGATGATGCCTGGTGCCAGCATCCAGGTCTACGAAGCCCTGGACATTCCCGGCATGTAACCGCTCAACCAAGCGGGGTGGGCCTCACGCCGGGTAGATGGATACAAGGGCCGACTTCACGACGAACCGCACATCCATGCCCGGTGCCAGGCCCAGATCGGCAGAGGCTGCAGGAGTGATATCGGCGGATAACGTACTGCGCTCCCCCAAGCCCGGTCCGCCTGCCCTGACCCGAATCTGGTCGCCGTGCGGCTCCAAATCACGGATGGTAACGGGAAAGGAGTTGCGCGGGCTTCCGTGCACTTCACCAAGGAAAACGGAAACGGCCGACGGCGGAAAGGCCGCCACGCCTGCCTGGCCGGGCGCGGGTGACCACTCAGGATCGTGCTGTCCGGCGAAAAGCCGGCCATCCGGCGTCGTGATTCCCTGCTCCGTGATGATTCCGCTGACGAGGTTGAGTCCCGCAAGTCCGGCCGCGAAGTGGCTTCGGGGGCGTTCGAGGACCTGGCGGGTTGGGCCTTCCTCGGAGATGCGCCCGTTCTCTAAGACGATGACGCGATCGGCGAGAATGTAGGCGTCAAGGACGTCGTGGGTGACGATGATGGCGTTGCGTCCGGCCAGGACCCGTTTGAGGACGCGACGCAGCAGCGGTGCTGCATGGATATCCAGGGCTGACATTGGCTCGTCCAGGAGGAGTAGTTCAGGCTCGGCAGCAAGGGCCCGTGCCACGGCAACGCGTTGGGCCTGGCCGCCGGACAACTGCGCGGGTTTGCGGAATTCGAGGTGAAGAGCGTCCACTTCGGTCAGCCAATGGCGGGCGCTTTCGCGGGCAGCGGCTTTCGACGCGCCCGTACTGCGGGGTCCGAACGCCACATTGTCCAGTACGTTCAGGTGCGGAAACAGCAGCGCCTCCTGAGCGAGCAGTGCGGTGCCGCGAAGGTGCGGTGCGCTCCACTGGTGAGTGCCGCCGTCGAGGTTAAAAAGCTGCCGGTCCCCGATCCGGGCCAAACCGGAATCCGGCCTTAGCAGCCCGGAAATCACACCCAGCAACGTTGACTTGCCCGCACCGTTTGGACCGAGGATGGCCACCGTTTCGCCCTCCCCGAGGACGAGGGACATCTCGAAGCCCCTCGCCTTTAGAGTTGCCTGCAACTCGAAACTCAAGGCTGTACCTCCACAGAGACGCGGCGACCATAACTCAGCCCAACAACCGCCACGGCCACCGCCACCAGCACCAACGAGAGCGCGACGGCGGCGTCGGCGTCGGTCTCGCGCTGCAGGTAGATTTCCAGCGGCAAGGTCCGGGTCACGCCCTGCAAGCTGCCAGCGAACGTCAAAGTGGCACCGAACTCGCCGAGGCTTCGGGCAAAGGACAGCACGGCGCCCGACGCGACCCCCGGCAGGACCAGCGGAACGGTAACGCGGCGCAGAACCGTGGTCGGCCGGGCGCCGAGGGTAGCCGCCACGGCCTCATACTTGCTACCGGCAGTGCGCAAAGCGCCTTCCAGACTGACCACAAGGAATGGCAGGGCAACGAACGTCTGGGCCAGCACTACGGCTGTAGTGGAAAACGCGATCTGGATTCCGGCCACTTCAAGCGATTTCCCCAACAGCCCTTGCCGCCCGAACGTGTACAGCAGGGCGATACCTCCGACGACGGGCGGCAACACCAGCGGCAACAGCACGAACGATCGCAGCAGCCTCTGCCCGGGAAACTCCCCTCGGGCCAGGACGAGGGCCAACGGCACACCAAGCACGATGCACAACAGGGTGCTTGCTGCTGACGTTCTCAGGCTGAGGCCCAGCGCATCGAGGGAGGACTCAGAAGTGATGAGAGGAAGGAACTGGGACCAGTTCACGCGCACCAGCATCGCGAGCAGGGGAAGTACCACCAATAATCCGCCCACAGTGGCGATCACATAGATCCACCGCGGGATGCCGTGATAGCCGGAGGCGCGTGTACGATTCATGCCCGATCCTATGAGGGGCCGAAGCCAGCGTCGCTGAGGACCTTCTGGCCTTCGCTGCCGGTGACCATGGCAATGAAGGCACGGGCGAGCTCCGTGTTCTTGCTGGTGCCCACTGTGGCAATCGGATACGTATTGACGGCCTTGCCGGACTCCGGGAACGGAATCCCCTTGACCTTGTTCCCGGCACCCTTGATGTCCGTGACATAAACCAGTCCCGCGTCCGCTTCCTGCGAAACGACCTTGCCGAGCACGTCGCTGACTGACGACTCTTCGCTGACCGGGCTCAAGGTTGTCCCCGAGGCCTTCTCGATGGTCTCCGTGGCCGCACCGCAAGGAACCTGGCTGGCGCACACCACAACTTTGACGCCTGGCTTGGACAGATCCGCGAAGGACGAGATCGACGCCGGGTTGCTGGGCGGGACGGCGATCTCCAGTACGTTCGTGGCAAAGTTTTTGGCAGTTCCGACAACGAGCTTCGCGTCAGCCAGTTTCGCCATGTTCTTGTTGTCCGCGGAGGCAAACACATCCGCGGGGGCACCCTGGGTAATCTGCGTTGCCAAGTCTGCGGAACCGGCGAAGCTGAGGTTCACTTTGGTGCCGGGGTTTTTGGATTCGAAGTCCTGGGCCAGTTGGGTGAACGTTGCTTTGAGGGACGCCGCAGCGAAGATTGTGATCGTGCCACTCGGCTGATTCCCGGTTGCAGCTGGGCCTGTGGTGTTGGAAGCACAGCCCGCCATGCCGGCCGCCAGAGCTGCCGCAACCAAGAGCGCGGTGACGTTGGTGCGGATGTTCGTCATACGATGCTCTTTCCGTGCGGCGTTTCGATGATGACGGTAGTGGCCTTCACTACCGCTGTAGCCACTGACCCGAGTTCCAAGCCCAACTCGCGCACGGCTTCGCTGCTCATCAGCGACACCACGCGGAACGGCCCACATTGGAGCTCCACCTGTGCCATGACCTTGTCTGCGGTAATGCCCGTGACCAGACCGACGAAGCGGTTCCGGGCTGAACTGCCTGTGCGGGCGGGATCGTCCGGAAGGTGGGACTGATCGCGGGCAACCTTGGCGAGTTCCAGCCCGTCCACGGCGAGTCGTCCTGCTGCGTCCTTCCGGGCAGTGAGGGTTCCATTCTCGGTCCAACGCCTCACAGTGTCGTCGCTGACACCAAGGAAGCGGGCTGCTTCAGAAATCCGTATTTGCGGCATCTTTTGATTCTAGATCCGTATATGCGGTTCGCGCAGTTTGATTCGTTCGCAAACGAAAAATGACAATTTTCAGTGTGGCAGGCCGCGGCGCCGAATAGCCTGCCTGGTGCGCCTCTTTCCGTCCGAGGCAACCGCAAGCGCCGGTGCGCCGCGCTCGTAGAGGTGCGGGCCGCCGTCGTCCGCTCCGAGAAGCAGCCGAAAGGGATCCGTAAGCAATACCCATGGCTCCTTGGCAGGCGCAGCCGTACCCTGATCTAGGGAGAGAGTCTCGACGCGGAGGAGCGTCCCATGGAATGGATTCGTCCGGATAACCAGGACTATGAGCAAGCCCGAAAAGTCTTCAATGCGATGATCGACCGTCGCCCGGCCGTGATCGCCAAATGTTCAAATCCCGACGAAGTGGCTGAGGCCCTCAAGTACGCCCGCATCCACAACCTGGACGTTGCGGTGCGTTCGGGTGGGCACTCAGTGGCGGGCATGTCCACCAACGACGATGGACTGGTGGTTGACGTCCGTCCCATGAAATCCATCAGCGTGAACCCTGAAATGAAGACTGTCAAAGCCGGGGCAGGGCTCACCTGGGGCGAATTCGACCGAGCCACCCAGCAACATGGTTTGGCTGTCACAGGCGGCCGTGCCTCCACCACGGGCGTCTCCGGTTTTACCTTGGGCGGTGGCTCGGGCTGGCTGGAACGGGCCTACGGCTTCGCTTGCGACAACCTGCTCTCCGTGGATCTGGTCACCGCGTCCGGCGAACAGGTGACGGCGAGCCCTGGCGAAAACCCGGAATTGTTCTGGGCCCTGCACGGGGGTGGTGGCAACTTCGGTGTGGCCACCTCCTTCACTTTTCAACTCCACGATCTTGGACCTACGGTCATGGCCGGTCTCATGTTGTTCCCTGGCGAAGCGGCCACGGACGTGTCGCGGGCTTTCCGCGGGCTTGCCCTTGAGGCTCCAGACACCGTGGGCACGGCACTTGTGTACCTGACTGCTCCGCCGGAGGAGTTCGTCCCGAAGGACATGGTTGGCAAACTCGCTATCGGGATGGCCTATTTGTATGCAGGCGACGTGGAAGCCGGCGAGGAGCATGCCAAACCATTCAAGGAACTCGGCCCCTCTGTGGACCTGGTTGCGCCCATGGAATACGCCGACTTCCAGTGCATGATCGATGACCCTCCGGACCACTACAACTATTGGAGCGCCGACTATCACAACGAACTCAACGACGACGCACTGGACCTACTGGTCGAGTCGGCGCACAGGCTTCCCGGGGTTCAATCGCAGCAGTTGATAGCTCGTTGGGGCGGAGCCGTGGGAGGGCCTGCCGCTGCGAACACACCATTGCAGCACCGTGGCGCGGCCTGGGTCAGCCATCCCTTCGGCTTGTCCGAGACTCGAGAGGGCGGGCAGGAGGCCAAGGCCTGGGTGAAGCAGTTCCGAAAGGACATTGCCCCGCACACCACCGGCGGAGTCTGGCTGAACTTCATTGGTGACGAAGGCCAAGACCGCATCATGGCAGCATACGGAGAGCAGAACTACAGGCGCCTGTCCTTGGTCAAGCGCGACTTCGATCCCGATAACGTGTTCAGGGGCAACCAGAACATCTTGCCGGCCGAGCACTGAGATTCCTTATGCTCCTTCCCAGTTGCTGTGAACCACGCAGGCAGTGAAGCCTGTGTTTCCGGGGCGGACGCTCGGCGGTAGCCGCTCCGATGACCGGTAACTGGGAAGGATCGTTTGGCTTACACTTTGGCAATGGCCGTATATGTCGATCCGCCCCTGTGGCCCGCCCACGGCACCGTGTTTTCACATCTGGTATCGGACAAGTCCTTGGACGAGCTTCACGCTTTCGCCGCGGCGGCCGGAGTCCCCGAAAGGGCGTTCGACGGCGACCACTACGACGTTCCTGAACGCCGCTACAACGATCTCGTCGCGGCGGGTGCCATTCCCGTGGAGGCAAGGGTGCTGGTGCGGAAACTCATCGCGAGCGGCCTTCGCATTCCAGCGCGTGAACGCAGCAAAGCCCTCACCGTCCCGTTGATGGAGCGCTGGAACAGCACCTACCCCGGGCACGAGGAACTCGGCTTGGAACTCCTGGAAAGGTGGGGGGACGACAGCCGTAAGTACCACAGCCGGACCCACTTGCTCGCCGTCCTCGAAGCCCTGGACATTTTGACGGAGCCCGCCCTCCCCGCCCGCACAGTCACACTGGCCGCCTGGTTCCACGACGCCGTCTATGAAGGTGTCGCAGGGCAGGACGAGGAAGAGTCCGCGCTTCTTGCGGAGGACCGATTGACTGCTGCGCGGCTTGCCCCGGACGACGTCGCCGAGGTCGCCCGACTGGTCCGGCTCACAGCCGAACACAATCCCAAACCCGGCGACCATGCCGGAGCCCTCCTCTGCGACGCCGATCTCTCAGTACTCGGAGGCGACGAACAGTCCTACGCTCGCTACCTGGGCGCCGTCCGGGAAGACTACGCCCACGTCAGCGACGACGACTTCGCCAAGGGGCGTGCCGCCGTCGTGCGTCATCTGCTGTCACTGGACCCTCTCTTCCATGGCGAACGGGCCAAGGCGCTCTGGCTCGACGCAGCCCGCCGCAACCTCACGGCCGAACTCGCATGAGCGAAGCCGGAGCGCCCCAGCGGCAGTTGCCGTACTCGGTCCGGTTCGAATGGGGTCTCGACGGCGCCCGCGCCATAGTGCCTCGGGCGGACCTTGCCGTGGTGGTTGACGTTCTATCGTTCACCACCTGCGTGAGCGTCGCCGTGGATCGGGGAGCGGCCGTATTTCCCTACCCGATGCGGGATGCTGCGGCGAGTGAGTTCGCCGCTCATCATCAGGCTGCGCTGGCCGGACCGCGTGGCGGGGAAGGGTTGAGTTTGTCGCCGTCGAGCCTGCGTCATGCGCCCCACCTGGAGCGTGTGGTCCTGCCATCGCCCAACGGCTCGACGCTGAGCCATGAGCTCGCCAACTCAGCACGGCAAGTAGTGGCCGTGTGCCTGCGCAACGCCGCAGCGACCGCCGACTGGGTCCATGCCACGTTGCCTCCTGATGCGGTAATTTCTGTGATCGCCGCAGGTGAGAAGTGGACCAATGGCTCGTTGCGGCCAGCATTGGAGGACGAGCTTGGAGCAGGAGCGTTCATCGCCGGTTTAGCAGGATCTGGGCGCCGCAATTTCTCGCCTGAAGCCGGGTCTGCGGCCGCGGCCTTCGACGCCGCCGAGCCCAAGCTGGCCTCGGTGCTGCGCGGCTGCTCCAGCGGGCGGGAACTAATCGACTCAGGCTTCACTGAAGACGTGGCAATCGCCGCCGAGTTGGATGGCAGCACGGTGGTTGCTTTGCTGACGGATGGGGCTTTTCAGGGCGCCGGTCCCACCGATTAGACGACTCGCTGCAGGCCAGACGGTAGGAATCGTCTGCCCTGCAGCGAGTCGTCTAAATGGAGCGGATCAGCTCAGCGATAGGTGCTGACGAACGGCTGGTTGGTCGGCACAATCTGCTTGCCGAGAGGCATGAGCGACACAGGGATCAGTTTCAGGTTGGCGATGGCAAGCGGGATACCGATGATGGTGATGGCCATGGCGAAAGCAGTGACCACGTGGCCGATCGCAATCCAGATACCCGCCACCAACAGCCAAATCACGTTGCCCAGAAGTGCGAAGACACCCGTTCCGCCGGGCTTCTCCACCACCATCCGGCCAAACGGCCACAAGCAATAAGCGCCGATCCGGAACGAAGCGATGCCCCAAGGAATGGTCACAATGAGCACGCAGCAGATAATGCCTGCTGCGAAATAGCCCAAGGCCAACCAGAAACCACCGAAGACCAGCCAAATGATGTTGAGCAGCGTTTTCATAGTCTCAATTCTCCCTTGCCGGACCGACATTAAGCCTAAGGGTCTGCCCTGAATCGGCCCTGACTTTGATGACGTATCAGGGGCGATTTAGTCCAGCAACGCGTCCAGCTTGTCGAACGAGGTGCCCCAGCCGTCCCGTGTCATTTCCACCCATTCTTCCGATGCGAAGGGGCCCTGGGTGAGATGCATCCGGGTACGTCCGTTGAGGTCTTCGAATTCGAGGTGCATTTCCTCGTACTCATGATCTGCGTCGGGAGCAGCCTTTGCCCTTGCTACGAGGAGCGCGGGTGCATCCAGCTCCGTGATGACAGCTTCGATGGGCGCTTCCTGCTCACCCTCATCGTCCGTCCATGCCATGACCACTTGCCAGATTCCGCCCACGCGGGGCTCCACGATGATCTTGTCGCGGGGAGCATCCACTTCCACGGGACCGAACCACTTGGTGAGCTGATCGGGGTCCATCCAGGCGTCAAAGATCCGCTCACGCGGGGCGTCGAACTCGCGGATCATGGTCAGGGTGTGCTGTTCCGTGCTCATTGCTTGGGCTCCTCGTGTGGTCCGTTAGCTTGGTCCCGTGCTTGGTTCCGTGTTTGGTTCCGGGTGTAAGTCCAGTGGCGTGTTCCAGTGAATCGTGTCGTCGTGAGCGAGTCTAGGGTGTGCCAGCCTAAGTCCAACGTTCTCTCACATCATCACCCGAATTCCCCAACGTTCTCTCACATCATGAACGGTTCGCGGGTGTCCGGCCGGCAGGACGTGAGAGAACGTCAGGCCAAAAGCCGCAGGACGTGATAGAGGAACGGCCGAAAAGCGGCAGGATGTGCGAGAACGTCAGGCCTTTGCAGCTTTCACGAACGCGCGGATCTTCGCCAGGTCCTTGACTCCCCGGGACGACTCCACACCTGAGGAAACGTCCACGCCCCAGGCATCCGCCGCAGCGGCAGCGAAGGCAACGTTGCCGGGTTCGAGACCGCCTGCGAGCAACCACTCCCGGTCACCCAGTCCCTTGGCCCGCACTGACGCATAGTCCCAGGACTCTCCAGAACCCGGCACGGCTGCATCGATCAAGAGCAGATCCTCGCCCAGATCACTGAACTCGTCCGGCGCGGCACCCATGGTGACGGCCCGGATGAGCCGCATCCCGGCGTCGTGCACTGTTTTGACGTCCTCGGCAGTCCGGGTGCCGTGCAGCTGAACCCAGGTGAGACCTGCGGCGCGCGCAACAGAAACGGCGTCGGAGGCAGGCTCATGCCGGAAAACAGCCACAGCATGAACACCTGCGGGCACCAGCGGCAGCAGGATACGCACCTGGTCAGGACTGACTTCACGTGGGCTGGACGTCAGCACGAAGCCGACGGCGTCCGCCCCGGCGTCCACGGCGGAGCGCACGGATTCGGGCGTGCTCAAGCCGCACACTTTGACGAACATTCCTGTGCCTCCAGCCATATTCCCAACGTTTTCCACATATGACGTTAGCAAGCCGCAATGCCAACGCAGAAGCTGTGTCCACCACTAGGCTGGTCGGATGGAGATTATCCGCTTTGCCGACATCCACCCCGAACCGTGGCGCAACGGAGGGGGGGTGACTCGCGAACTCGCCAGCCACCCGAAGGTCGCCTCGGCCCAGGACGGTGCATGGGATTGGCGCGTCAGCATCGCCGACGTCTCCAAGGCTGGGGACTTCTCCAATTTTCCGGGCATGGAACGGGTCATCACCATCATTGACGGTGAGTTGCTGCTGCTGACCGTCGACGGCGAAGAGCACCCGCTGGAGAAGTATCGTCCGTTCCGTTTCTCCGGCGAGGCAGCATCGTCAGCCACGCTACCCACCGGGGATATCCGCGACCTCAACGTCATCGCTCGCGCCAGCGCGTTCAAGGGGTACACGTCCATCGTCGAGATCTCCAAGAAACGCGCACACCCCGTGTTCGAGGGCCAGTTGGCCGTGCTCCTGGAAGGCAAGGCGACGGTCGCGCCTGGCGCGGATCCGGAGGAAGGCGCCGATGTGGAGGAAGAAGCCGACGGCGGCACGCCGGCTCCCAGCGCCGCCGAACCGATTGAGCTGCACCGCTACGACGCCGTGGTGGGCTCGGATACGCGGAGCCCCGAGATCTCGGGCCGGGGTTTTGTTGCCGTGATCTCCATCGACAAAGTGGACCCCGCAAACGCCTGAGCTGGTGACTTTGGCCACCAGAAGTGGCCATGGTCTGCAGGAGTTGCTAGCCTGAAACGAAGGTTCCGCTCTGGAACCTCCGGACGACGGTTCAGTACCCGGCACGCGACAAGACTGGCCAAAGGATCTGTCATGTCGTGGTTAATTCTCATTCTCTCCGGAGCGCTCGAGGCCGTTTGGGCTGCTGCCCTTCACCGCTCAAAGGGCTTCCGCAAGCCCGTCCCCACAGTCGTTTTCCTGATAAGTGTCATCGCCAGTACCGGCGGCCTCGCGATCGCCATGCAATCCATTCCTACTGGTACGGCGTACGCGGTGTGGGTGGGTGTCGGCGTCGTCCTGACGTCGGCTTACGCCATGGTCACCAAGGTGGAACGCGCGACGACGGCCCGGCTGCTGTTGCTCGCAGGTATCGGCGCTTGTGTGGTTGGCCTGAAGGTGGTGGCGTAGCCATGGCTGCAACAACCACCACAACCCTGAACTCTGCGAAGAACGGCGTCTTCTGGCTGGTTCTCCTTGCTTCAGCCGTCCTCGAAGCCGTGTGGGCCACTGCTCTGGGACTCTCCAACGGCTTCACCCAACTGGCGCCCACCGTGGTATTCGCGGTGACGGCGACATTGAGCATGCTCGGACTTGGGATCGCGGTGAAGCGGATCCCGTTGGGCACCGCTTACGCAGTATGGGTGGGAATCGGCGCGGCGCTGACTGTTGGCTGGGCCATGATCACGGGTGTGGAATCCGCGAGTCCGCTGAAGCTGATCTTTATCGCCGGAATCGTGGGCTGTGCTGCCGGTTTGAAGGCGTTGCCGTCCGATAAACCCGTATCCAAGGCCGAGTAGCCAGCCTCATGTAGGAATACCCATCGCGATCACGGAGTTCACGCCCACAAAGGGCACTTCGAATACCAACACGCATGGGAGAAGTTCATGACTGCAGTTCAACTCGGCGATGGCCTTACTGTTAGCCCCCTCGGCTTTGGCGGCATGGCCCTGACACCGGTCTATGGGGGAATCGACCCCGATGAAGCCCTGCAAACCCTGAGGCATGCGGTGGATGCGGGAATCACCTTCATCGACACCGCGGATGTTTACGGCGCCGGAAGCAACGAGGAGTTGGTGGGCAGGCTCCTGAAGGGGCGGCGTGACGAGATCCAGTTGGCAACAAAATTCGGGATAGAGGGCAACGCCGCGAACGGGTACACGGGAGTTCGCGGCGATGCGCCCTACGTCAGGCACGCGGCAGAAGCTAGCCTCCGCCGTCTGGACACTGACGTGATTGACCTCTACTACCTGCACCGCCGTGACCTCCGCGTTCCGATAGTGGAAACCGTGGAGGCCATCGCGGAGCTGGTCCGTGAGGGCAAGGTTCGGCACCTGGGACTGTCTGAGGTGACAGCCGAGGAGCTCCGGCAGGCCAACGCCGTCCATCCCATTGCCGCGGTCCAGAGTGAATGGTCAATCTGGAGCAGGGATGTTGAGCAAAACGTTGTTCCTGCAGCAAAGGAACTCGGTGTCGGCTTTGTGCCTTATTCGCCGCTCGGCCGCGGGTTCCTCACGGGAACCATTAGCGCGAGCGACTTGGGCGAAAACGACTTCCGCCACAAGATTCCCCGCTTTGGTGGCGGGGCCCTCGATGCAAACCAGGCCGTAGTGGCCGCAGTTCGCGAGGTAGCCGATGACCTGGGTGCAACTCCAGCCCAGGTAGCACTGGCTTGGCTGTTCGCCCAAGGCAAGCGCCTTGGGCTGCCGGTGGTTCCCATCCCCGGTACGCGCAAAACGCACCGCATTGACGAGAACCTTGGCGCGCTTTCCCTGCAACTGGGTACAGCGCAACTTGAGGTGCTCGACCAAGCCGCGGACGCCGTCGTGGGTTCACGTTCTGCCGATCCCAACTGGGTGTCGCAGGGCCGCGAAGCCAACACGACCACTGCATAGACTGAGCCGATGGATTCGCTTATTCACTCATCGCGTGACGTCACCATCCGGAGCATCTCGGTCAGCGAGATGAACAACAATGTGTATCTGCTGACCTCGAAAGCCACAGGCGTGCAGCTGTTGATCGACGCCGCCGACGACCTTCCAGCCATTCAGCAACTCCTGAAGGACAGCGAAACGGATACTTCCGAGGTGCCGAAGCTCGTCCGAATCGCTACCACCCACCAGCATTGGGACCACATCCGCGCCTTGGGTGAGCTGGTTTCAGCTACCGGCGCCAGCACTTCTGCGGGAGCGGACGACGCCGATGCGCTGCCGGTTCCGGTAGATGTCCGGCTTGGTCACGGCGACGTCGAGCGGTTCGGCGACTTCGAGATCACGGCGATCCACCTGCGTGGACACACCCCTGGCTCGATCGCTTTCGTTTACCAGGATCCGGATGGGCCTGCCCACATTTTCAGTGGGGACTCGTTGTTTCCCGGAGGCGTCGGCAATACACAGGGCGATCCTTCACGTTTCACTTCACTGTTGAACGACGTGAAAGAGCGGCTGTTCGACGCCTACCCGGACGAGACCGTGGTGCATCCGGGCCATGGATTGCCCACGACCCTCGGAGCCGAGCGGCCACACCTTGAGGAGTGGCGCGCCCGCGGCTGGTGAGGCATGCGGAGGTATTAGCGGCCGCGACGCTCGTTCGAAGCCGGTGCCGATGCACGGCGCGGGCCACTGCGTGCCGGACGACCAGCACCGGAGCCACCGCGGCCGGAGTTGCCGGATGCACCCGAGCCCGAACCGTAGGATCCGCCGGACGCAGCGCCCGTTGCGGAAGACCAAACAGCCTTGTTTCCGCCAGTACGGGTGCTCGTGGTGGATGCGGTGCGCGGAGCCGAGGCTGAGCGCTGGCCACCGGTAGCAGCACGCTGGCCTGAAGCGGGACGACCACTACGACCGCCCTGACCCTGCGAGCCGGGAACGTCGTTGCGGTGCGTGGCACCAGCCTTGCCGCGACCGCGTGAGCTGCGGGCGACGTCGTCGTTCATTGCTGCGCGACGATCGGCGCGGTTGATGTCGGTGCGAACCGGCTCAGCTGCCACCTTGCCGCGTCCGCCGCGACCGCCACGGCCACCCGTGGTGGGTGCAGCCTGGCCGCCGGTTCGGCGTGCGCGCTTGCGCTGGGCATTGGCGCCGGTGGAGGTTCCGCCACCCTGCGGTGCTTTCGCCGCGAGGAGCGCTGCACGGGTGCGGGGATCAACCTTGTCCGCGATGTCGCCCACGAGCTCGGCGACCAGCGGCGAGTTGGCAGTGACGCGCTCGAACGATACGTCCACGCCGGCTGCCTTCATGAGCTTCTTGACGTCGCTCTGCTGCTCCGGGAGCGTCAACGTGACAACGGTGCCATCGGAACCGGCACGGGCCGTGCGGCCTGAGCGGTGCAGGTACGCCTTGTGCTCTGTGGGCGGGTCAACGTGGATGACGAGTTCGACGTCGTCAACGTGCACGCCGCGGGCTGCGACGTCGGTGGCCACCAGGACGCGGACGTCACCGTTGGAGAACTCGGCCAAGTTGCGGTCGCGGGCGTTCTGCGACAGGTTGCCGTGAAGGTCGACGGCGGGGATGCCGGCGTCCGTCAGGGTCTTGGCAAGCTTGCGGGCGTGGTGCTTGGTCCGCATGAAGAGGACGCGGCGGCCAGCGCCGGAGGCCAGTTCGACGATGAGCTGCTTCTTGACGGTCTGATCGTTGACTACCAGGACGTGGTGTTCCATGGTGGTGACGGCAGCCTGCGGGTCATCCACGGAGTGCGTCAGCGGGTTGGAGAGGTAACGGTTGACCAGCTTGTCAACACCGTTGTCCAACGTCGCGGAGAAGAGCAGGCGCTGACCCTGGGTGGGGGTCATGTCCATGAGCTTCTTGACTACCGGGAGGAAGCCGAGGTCAGCCATGTGGTCGGCCTCGTCCAAGACGGTGACCTCAACGGCTTCGAGGGTCAGGATGCGCTGGCGGATCAGGTCTTCAAGGCGGCCCGGGCAGGCGATGACGATGTCGACGCCGGCGCGCAGCGCCTTTTCCTGGCGTGCCTGGGAGATGCCGCCGTAGATCACCGTGGTGTTCAGGCCCATGGCCTTGGCCAACGGCTCGATGGTGGCGTTGATCTGGGTTGCGAGTTCACGCGTCGGAGCAAGGACGAGGCCCATGGGGCGGCCCGGCTTGCGGAAGTGCTTGGCTTCACGCTCGGCCAAGCGGGCCACGAGCGGGATGGCGAAAGCGATGGTCTTGCCGGAGCCGGTGCGGCCTCGACCCAGGACGTCGCGGCCTGCGAGCGTATCCGGGAGGGTCTTCACCTGGATGGGGAATGCCTCTTCGATGCCATCTGCGGCGAGGGAATCAGCAATAGCCTTGGGCGTGCCAAGGGCAGCAAAAGTAGTCATGTACTTATGTCTTTCGGGCGGTGTCCAGTTGCGGACATCGGCCCCCGACGCCGGTTGGGCCAGGGGTTCGCCGAGGAAAAGTCAGGTGGTCTACCGGTTCGCTGCTGGAGCGTTGGCCGGGACCAAATGGAAGCGTTCATCGACGCAGGATGTGCCTCTCACATGAAAAATGCCCCGTCACGTAGCCTGCTGGGCCACCTGCTTCAGGGCGTCACCGCACATCAAGTGTTCCCAGTCTAGCAGTGTTCGGCGTCCGGTCCTGCATCGGGCTGGTCCAGCCTGCGTTGCGCTACTGATGGAGCGAGGGCTCAGGCTGGGTTTCCCGCGTTGTGGAGGCCCCCGCCCGGGTGGCGACCCGTGGGGCTATGACGACCCCGACGGCGGCGATCACAGCCGTCAGTGCGAAGACCCCCGCAAACGGGTTCGTCGTCGTAAATGCTGCGAAGACGAGTCCCGTGGCGGCGAGGGCCAGGGCGCCGCCCAAGGAGTCGGAGATGGACATCGCTGCGCTGTTGAAGCCCTGGTTATCCTCACTGGACAGCGCCAACGTCATCACCGAGAGCCGCGGATACATGAGCCCCATACCACCGCCGGCAAGGATCCAGCCTCCGATGGCAATGGCCGCCGGCAGCGCCAATGCCGCTGTCACCAACGCCAGCACTATGGCCACCAGCACCAGCGCAGCACCAATTTTCACGGCGAGGTCATCGGCCAACTTGGAACCCAACCGGCCCTGCAGAGCGGATGCTCCTGCCCATGCGAGCGCTGCGCCGGTCAGCGTGAGCCCGGCAAACGTCGGCGTAAAGGCGTACTGTTCGGTCAGCAGGTACGGCAGGTAGACCTCCGCGCCGAAAAACGCTGCGGATGCCAAACCGCGGGTGAGGATCACGCTGGGAAGGCCTCGGCGGGCGACCAGTGTTCCGCGCGGGACCAACGGCCGTACCGCCACAACAGCAAGGACAAGCGCGACGACGGCAATCACCCCGCCCACGCCCGGCACCTCTGCTGACAGGTTCAGCGCGAGGACGGTCAGGGCAGCCAGCGCCGCCCAACCCATGCGGCCGAAGGCCCAGGGCACGCGCTGGGTATCTTCTTCGGAATCGGGAGCCATCCCCCGCACGGCCGGCACCACCATCAGCAGCGCTGGAACAACCAGCCCTACCACGCCCAGGAACACCCAGTGCCAACTGCTGAGCTGTGCCACGATACCCGCCGCGAACGGGCCCACGAGTGAAGGGATCACCCAGGAAGCGGCAAACGCGGCAAAGATTTTGGGATGCAGAGCAGGCGGGTAGACCCGTGCCACGAGCACGTACAACGCAACGGTCATGGCACCGCCGCCGAGTCCCTGCACGAGCCGTCCGAGCACCAGGACTTCCATGCTCCCGGCTGTTCCTGCAATCAGCAGGCCCACAACGAAAAGTGCCACCGATGCGTACAGCGGCGCCGCCGGACCCCGACGATCGGACCAGTTACCCGCTCCCACCATGCCCATCACGCCAGTCGCCAAGGGGCCTGCGAAGGCCAGCGCATAAAGGGTGGCTCCGTCCAGGTCCCGGCTGACGAGCGGCATGATGGTGGTTACCGCCAGGGACTCGAAGGCGCTGAGGAAAACGAGCGCACAAGCACCAACGGTGGCCAGCAGGTATGGACGGCGAAGTATCCCGGCCGTTGAGGTATCAGAGGTCATGGACGTTACCCTAGAACCTCAACTAATGTTGAGGTCAATCCACCACGCCCACCACCGGAGGACCAGCCATGCCACAGGTTCCAGGCAGCGCCCACCGGCCCCTGAGCATCGGTGAGCTTTCCGAGCGCAGCGGAGTATCGCCGTCGGCCCTTCACTTCTACGAACGCAATGGGCTCATCACGGCTGAACGCACGGCCGGCAACCAGCGGCGGTACCGGCGCGAAACGCTGCGTCGGGTGGCATTCATCAAAACATCGCAAAGAGTTGGCCTTCCTCTGAAGGACATCCGTGAGGCGCTGGACTCCCTGCCGGACGGGCGGACGCCCACCAAACGGGACTGGACACGGTTATCGTCGCGGTGGCGCAAGGAACTCGACGAACGGATTGCTGCCCTGCAACACCTGCGGAACGATCTGGATGGCTGCATCGGCTGTGGTTGCCTGAGCCTGAAATCGTGCACGCTTCAGAACCCTGCCGACGAACTGGGGGCCACCGGCGCAGGAGCGCAACGCTGGAACCAGCCCGGATAATCCCTTTAGATGATCGCCGTCATGACATTCCATCCCACCCCCACCTGTACTCGCGGCGAATATCCCCCGAAGTCCTGCCCTGGGTAGAGCCAGAGAGTGCCACTGGCGTCGCGGGCAAGGATGTCCGGCACGTCGTCGCTGTCGAAGTCGCCCGGGGTGACGATTGCCGACATAACGTTCCACTCGATGCCAACCAGCAAGGGTGGGTACCAGCCACCTGAGCCGTCGGGTTCGTAGAGAAACAGGGTGCCCCAGGTGTCGCGGGCAAGGATGTCGCGCCCCGGATAGCGGAGGTTCCCAGGGCCCATGATGGCTGTCATCATGTTCCAGTTCGTACCCACCTTCGATCTCGGAAGCCACCCACCCGAGCCGTTCCCCGGATACAGCCAGAGGTCACCTGCACTATCCCGGGCAAGGACATCGGCTTTGCCATCATCATCAAAATCGCCCGGGGCCACGACGGCGGTCATCGCGTTCCAGCCGACGCCGACTTTGGAGCGGGGCAGCCAATCAGAATTGCCGTCACCCGGATACAGCCACAAATCACCGGCCTCGTCGCGGGCCAGGACATCCGGTTTGGTGTCTCCATCAAAGTCGCCAGCCGCCATCAACAGGTTCATGATGTTCCACCCGGAACCAACCTGTGAGCGGGGCAGCCAGCCTTTGTTGCCGTTTCCCGGGTACAGCCACAGGGCGCCGGCTGAGTCGCGGGCGAGAACGTCCGTAGCGCCGTCGGAGTTGTAGTCCTTCCACACGTTCTCCGGCCCTGCCGTGGTGATAGCCAAGAGGTAATCGCCCTGGTTGCCCGGAACGACGTACCCCTTGGAGCCGTCCGGGAGCATGGCGAACTGGCGGGGAAGCAGCCCATCTTCCAACAGGATGACGCCTGCTGGTTTGAGCGTCGGCAGGCTGAGCACGTTGATGTCGTGGCCCAGCACATAGAGCCGCCCACCGTCCGGACTGACTTGGACCGTGAGGGATCCCATGTTCATGACCGGGCCCTCACCGAGGCTGACCCGCGTCAGTGAATTCCCCTGCAGATCGACTTCAGCCACGTGATTATCATTGGGAATCTGGTCCACGACGAACGCCCGCGACCCATCTGGAGTGAAGCTTGGCGCCGTGGCCACGGCTTGGGTTACCACTTCCCCGATGACGGTATCCGTGGTGACGCTTGCGATGGCGATCCCGCCTTCGAGCTTGGGGTAGTACAGTTTGGATCCGTCCGGGGTCATGGACCCCCCGGTTGACGTCCCGCCGAGCGGAATAGTGCTGGTCACGGTGTTTGTAGACGTCTCGATGGCGGAGACCGATTGGTCCAGGAGATTCAGTGCGAAGACCTTGGCCCCATCCGGCGTCACAAGAATCTGCGTTGGCTCGCGACCAACGGGAATCGAGGAAACCACGGATGCCGCCGCCACATCGATGACCGCAACCGATCCCGGCGTCGAACCCGTGTCCGCAGGGGTCCCGTACACGGCCGCGTAAACGCTGGATGCGTCAGGAGTAAATGCGAGGCTGAAGACCGGGCCGTCCACGGGTATGTCCGCGACCGTGATGGCCGCGGTGTCCACGACGGTGAGGAAATGTTCCTGGAACTCGCTTGTTGCCAGGTAAACCTTGGCGCCGTCCGGGCTGACCTCCATAGCCGTAACATCCCGAACATCGATGCTCGCAGTCACGGTGTCGGTGGCAACATCGATCGAGGTGAACGCCCCGGATGCGGACACTGTGAACAGCTTGCTGCCGTCAGGGCTCGCCTCAACAAAGTGTGGGCTGGGAACATCGATCCTGGAAGGCGTCCCGAAAGTCGCCATGGGCGCGGCGATGGTAGGTGCGCTGATGGTTGGTGCGGTGGCTCCCGCGACGGCGTCGGGCTTTAGCGGTTTGGCTTGGGCTGGTAACCCTGAAGCCATGAGTGCGAAGGCCGCTGCGAATGCGACAAAGGCAGCACGCGCAGTGAACGTAGGCGTCCGGAACATCATGAATCCCCCCGGTTTCATGCGCCACTGACTTGTGTCCGGCGCTTGGATCAAACGCTAGTCACCATCGAATGGAAAAACCAGATCATTTTGTTCGTATGTGTGGTTTGCCGAATCAGCAACAGGCGTTGCCTTTAGTAGCCAGCTCACGGCACGCTTGGCTTATGGCTGAACACACTCACGACGGCGGCACTCCCCACGCCACGGACGGCACCTCTGGCAGCACTTCCGGCAGCGCCCACCAGGACACCCATCAGGACACTGACCACAGCGGGCCGAGGCATGGCGGGCTCAATGTCCACGAGGACGCCGACAACGCCGCTGACATGTGGGACGGCATGTACAAGGAGCGTCCAAAGGTTTGGAGCGGAAATCCGAATCCTCAACTGGTCGCCGAAGTGGCCGGCCTCCGTGCGGGAACGGCCTTGGACCTTGGCTGCGGCGAGGGTGCAGACGCCATCTGGCTCGCCGGGCAGGGTTGGACGGTCACTGGAATGGATGTGTCCACCGTCGCGCTTGAGCGTGCGGCAGCCCATGCAACGGAATCCGGCCACGCTGACCGGATTACGTGGCAGCAGCAGGACCTTGCCGAATGGAAGCCGGAACCCATCTTTGACCTCGTGTCAGCACAGTTCCTCCACAGCCCCCTCCTGCCGTGGCGCGACTCCGTAACTTCCGCGGCAGCGGCAGTGGCGCCGGGCGGGACGTTGCTGGTGGTCGGACATCACCCTCATGGGCTCGCTCCATGGAGCCACCATCGTGAAACGGGCATGTTTTTCTCGCCGGAACAGTTGGCCGGGGCGCTCCGCCTGGATCGCGAGCCGTGGTTCGTCAACGTCCTGACTTCGCGGGAACGGACAGTCACCGGTCCAGAGGGCGGGACGGCTACTGTTTTGGACACGGTCCTCAGGGTCACGAAGCACCCCTGATACAGGCGGGAAACGGCACACAGGCCAGACCCGCCGTCGTCGTGAGCCCGGGCAAAAACTTACGCTGTTTCCGGCAGCAGTTCCCCATACGGTGCCACCACGGTTCCTGTGGCTGTTGAATCCGGGTTCAGCATCCAGCCAACCCGTTTGGCCGTATTCAACATGACCACGCTCTCCACGAGCTCGATGCCCGGGATCCGCTGCTGGATGGCGAGTTCCATTTCCATGATCTCGGCCAGCGAGCGCAGCCACATGATCATGGTGAAGTTGGTGCGGCCTGTGGTGGACGCGGAGAACCTGACATTCCGGACAGAACGGAGTTCCGTAGCGGCGGCCTCGTGCTGGCCCGCCGGAACGTTCGCAAACCACTGGACGGTGACGGGAAAACCGGAGAATTTCTGGGCGATCTCGCAGCGGAAGGACAGCATTCTGCTGTTCAGCACCCGCCCCAGCTGGCGTTGCACCGTGGCGGGATGCCGCCCCAAAGCCCGGGCTATCTCAGCAGCAGAAGCACGGCCGTCACGGGATAGGAACGGGATGAGGGCCAGATGGCTCTCGGGTAAAGGCACCACGATGGCGTCGGGAGCGGACGGGTTGGCCGATTCGGGCCCCGCCATCGCCCGAAGCGCTTGCTGCTCACCCTTGGTGAGCACATTCAGCCGCCACGCATAGCCGCTGGTATGGATGCGCGTGCAGAGCGACGTGTGGTACTTGGTGAGCCCACGGATTTCCTTGAGCCGCGGCAGCAGGCTGGTGCTGAACTGATCGAGGTCCTGGGTGATGACGGTGAGCGTGAGGTCGCGGTTACTGGCGGCTTCTTCCACGGTTATGACCTCAGGGAGCTCTGCGAGCGCAGCGACAACGTCCGGCCGGAGGTCCATGTCGCAGTCGATGTCCACCATGGCAAGGCACATGTTCTTCGGGTCGCCCATGAGATGCGCCGTAGTCCAGGCCGCACCCGCGGCTTTCAGGCGATCCCACCGCGCGGCCAGTGTTGTGGCGTGGACGCCCAGGACCTCGCCGGCATCGGACCAGCTGATGCGGGGAGAAATCTGCAGGGCATTGACGAGGCGTAGATCCTCTTCGCTGAGTTCCATGCGTACATTCTCTCAACTCTGCATGAATCCTGCGTTTCTGGAGCTTCTCTGCATTTTTATAGATGTTTTCAGGATTGTGAGTTAAGTCACCACAGAATTGCAGGAGGAACCCCGTAGCCAAGCGAGACCAGGAGTACATATGACCATCGCCGCCGACGCCAAGGAACTGCAGGACGACATCGTCCGCCTCCGCCACGACCTCCACCGCGAACCGGAGATCGGCCTGCAACTCCCCCGTACCCAGGAAAAAGTGCTGAAGGCACTCGACGGACTCCCGTACGAGATCACCCTGGGCAAGGACACGACGTCGGTCACCGCGGTTCTGCGCGGTGGCGCCACCTACGCGTCGGCCGAGAAGCCAGTGGTGTTGCTCCGCGCAGACATGGACGGCCTTCCAGTCCAGGAAACCACTGGAGTGGACTACACGTCCCGCGTAGATGGAGCGATGCACGCCTGTGGCCACGACCTCCATACGTCCATGCTCGCCGGAGCCGCGACCCTGCTGGCTGAGCGTCGCGACACACTGGCCGGCGACGTCGTCCTCATGTTCCAACCCGGCGAGGAAGGCTTCGACGGCGCCAGCTACATGATCAACGAAGGTGTCCTGGACGCTGCCGGCCGACGGGCAGATACGGCCTATGGCATGCACGTCTTCTCCTCGCTGGAACCGCACGGCCAGTTCGTCACCAAGAATGGCGTGATGCTCAGTTCTTCGGACGGGCTCGTGGTAACCGTGCTTGGCGCCGGCGGGCACGGCTCTGCACCCCATTCAGCCAAGGACCCTGTGACAGCAGCAGCCGAAATGGTTACCGCCCTTCAGGTGATGGTGACCCGCCAGTTCAACATGTTCGATCCCGTTGTCCTCACCGTTGGTGTGCTGCACGCAGGAACCAAGCGGAACGTGATCCCAGAGACCGCCCGCATCGAAGCCACCATCAGGACCTTCTCTGAAGAGTCACGGCAGAAGATGATGGATGTAGTACCCAAGCTGCTCCAAGGCATCGCTGCAGCCCACGGCCTGGAGGTTGATGTGGACTACCAGCAGGAATACCCTCTCACCATCAACGATGAGGACGAAACGAACACGGCGGAGAAAGTGATCGCCGGCATGTTCGGCGAGTCACGGCTGACCCGGATGGCAACTCCCTTGAGTGGTTCCGAGGACTTCTCCCGGGTCCTGGCCGAGGTTCCGGGAACATTCATAGGGCTCAGTGCCGTCGCCCCCGGTACCGACCACGCGACGTCGCCCTTCAACCACTCGCCGTACGCGACGTTCGACGACGGCGTCCTCACCGACGGCGCTGCCCTGTACGCAGAACTCGCCGTGTCCCGCATCGCGGCCCTCGCCGCCAACTAGCTCCCAGCCCCATCCCACCTTGGAGAAACACATGACCGCCACCGTTGGAACGTCCACCGAAGTCAAGGTCCACAAGTCCCACCTGCGAACACTCGTCGGAACCGGCATCGGCAACGCCGTTGAATGGTACGACTGGGCCATCTACGCCACGTTCTCGCCGTTCATCGCGAGTGCTTTGTTCAGCCAGGCTGACCCTACATCCGCCGTGCTGTCCACCCTGGCGATCTTCGCCGTCGGGTTTGTTGCCCGGCCGTTTGGCGGTTTCGTGTTCGGCTGGATCGGCGACCGCATCGGCCGGAAGACCTCCATGACGGTAGCGGTTGCCCTCGGCGCTCTCGGCAGCCTCCTCATCGGCATCGCCCCAACGTTCCAGGCTGTTGGCGCATTCGCATCTGTGATGCTCCTGCTCGCCCGGCTGATTCAGGGCCTCGCCCACGGTGGTGAGCTGCCGTCGTCGCAGACGTACCTGTCCGAGATGGCACCCAAGGAAAAGCGCGGTTTCTGGGCGACGCTTATCTACACGTCCGGCACCGCCGGCATTCTGGCCGGAACACTGCTCGGCGCGATCCTCACTGCTGTCCTGTCCAAGGACGACATGGGCGCCTGGGGTTGGCGTATTCCGTTCCTCATCGGTGGCGCGCTGGGCATCTACGCGCTGTTCATGCGGGCCAAGATGAAGGAAACACACGCATTCGAGGCTGAGACGCCCAAGGAAAAGCGCCTGCCGATGTGGCCGCAGATCGTGAAGTACCGCAAGCAGGCCCTGCAGGTTATCGGCCTGACCGTTGGCCTCACGGTGGTCTACTACATCTGGGGTGTCGTGGCGCCGAGCTACGCAGCCACCACCCTGAAGATGGACCGCGGCGCAGCCCTGTGGGCCGGCGTGATCGCCAATGTTGTGTTCATCGCCGCGCTCCCGTTCTGGGGCAAGCTGTCTGACCGCATTGGCCGCAAGCCTGTGCTGATCGGCTCGTCCATCGGTGCCATGGTCATGCACTTCCCCATGACGTGGCTGCTGAAGGATTCGCCGTGGCAGCTGACCGTGTCCATGTCCGTGATGCTGTTCTTCATCGCTGGTAGCGCGTCGATTGTCCCGGCCGTCTACGCTGAGCTGTTCCCGACGCACATCCGCACGGTTGGCGTCGGCGTCCCGTACTCGATCTGCGTAGCGGCCTTCGGTGGCACGGCCCCTTACCTGCAGACCTGGCTGGGCAGCATCGGCCAGGGCTACCTGTTCAACGTGTACGCAGTGATCCTGCTGGTGATCGGCATCGCGTTCGCCTTCTCGATCCCGGAGACCAAGGGCAAGGACCTGACGGTCTAGGTTCCTGTTGTGAGGCCCGTTCTGCGCCCCTCCCGAAATAGGGCCCACGCCGCCCGGGTTCCCTGGCCGAGCTTGCGAGGTTAGGGAGGCGGTGGGGATGCAGAGCGGGCCTCACAACTCATTTAAACGAACTTGTTGCGGCCCGCTCTGTAGCCGAAGAACGCAGCCAGCGCTCCGACCACCAGGAACAGGATGCCTGCGGCAGTGAATCCACCCGTGGCTTGGTGCAGTTGTCCCACGAGCAAAGTTCCCACCGAGCCCACTCCGTAGCCAACACCCTGCATCATTCCCGACAGGTGCGCGGCAGTGTGGGAATCGCGGGTGCGGACCATGATCATCGTGAGGGCAACCGCCGTGAGGGAGCCCTGTCCCAGTCCCAGCAGTCCGGTCCAGATCCAGATCAGCTCAGTGGGTCCGAAGATGCTGAGGGCGAAGCCACCGCCGGTCATCAGGGCCACCACGGTGTTGATCACCCTCTGATCCTTGAACCGCGTGGCCAGGGCAGGGGCGAAGAGTGAACCGAGCATCTGAAGCACGATCGACACCGACACAATCAGGCCAGCCGTCCCGCCCTCGATGCCCCGGTCCCTCAGGATCGGCGCCAACCACGCAAACACACTGAACGACATCATGGCCTGCAGCACCATGAACAGCGTGACCTGCCAGGCAACCGCCGATCGCCAAACGTTCACGCCGCCACGGACCGCCTGGTGCTTTACCGATGGCTGGCGGATGGCCAGCGGCAGGAACAGCAAAAGCACGACGCCGGCAGGCACGGCCCAGGACCACAGCGCCGAAGTCCAGTGGCTGGTTGCCGTAAACACCGGATACGTGAACCCGGCACCCAGGGCGGCTGACGCGCAGATTGCCGTGGTGTAAAGGCCGCCCATGAGCCCGAGCCGGTGCGGGAAGTCCCTTTTGACCACGCCGGGGAGGAGTACATTGCAGAGCGCGATCGCTGCTCCGCAGGCTGCCGTTCCTGCCAGAAGCATGGGCAGGTGGCCCACTCCTGGGATTTCGCTTGGACGCACCAGAAGCCCTGCTGTGAGCACCACCATGGCGCCCAGCAAGACCCTTTCCGCGCCGAAACGGCGGGCAAGGACCGGGGCAAAGGGAGCGAAAATGCCCAGCAATGTCACGGGAACGGTGGTCAGGACCACCACAGCCCAGCCCGGCAACCCGGCGTCGGACGTTATTTCCGGAAGGACAGCCGAGAAGCTCGAAAAGACCGTCCGCAGGTTCAAGCCGATCAGGACGAGGCAAATGCCAAGGTAGATCAGGCCCCTCTTGGAGCGCAGCTGCGTAGGCGGTGCGGGTGGGACGTCGTCGATCTCGGCATCCACGGCGATTTCAGGCCGAAGGGCCTGGTGGCGGATTGGGTCTGCTTGGCCGCTTGTATCTGCGACGCCGGGCCTGTTCGAGGAGGTCACACGTCCTATTCTGTCAGCCGTGTCAGGTCTGCTGCCCATGGGTGTGATGTGACCGCGATTTGAGGGCCGGCGACGTTGTCCACATACGCCGAATTACCTATGCCTGTGCGGCATCGGCGTCCATAGCGTTGAGGGCATGAACCAAACTTCTTTGCCTTCGCCTGCGTCGTCGAACCCGGACAGGGCGGATGCGTCGATCGGATATGTTCTCGTCCCGCCTAAGCAGCCGCCTGGACTCAACCCAGGAATTGGCAGCCTCGTCTTTGCCGTTGCTGCGCTCTTATACCCGGCCTTCACCTTGATGCCCGCATTATGGGCAGCGCTTTTCACCCGATCACCCTCTGGGGCGGGACCTTACGATTGGATTGCCCCGACCGTATTGTGGAGCCTTCCGGCCATGTGCGGCCTCGTTTCCCTGGTACTCGGCACGGTATCGGTGGCGCTGGCTCGACGACCCACGCCAACGGGGCGGCGCACCAAGGCGTGGTTCACAGGAACTGCCGGTCTGGGCGTTCTCGGGCTGGACGTTGCAATTGTTGCTGCCTGGATTTTCACCACGGGTCGCATCATGACCCTGTTTTGACGCCGGAGCACGGATCCAGCCTCGTCTGAGCCAGCCATCTGCCCGCCGGAACCAAAGTATTCTGGAAAGGATGAGTGAAACCCCAGATTCCCCGCGACCAGTAACGCCCGGCAGCCAGGCTTCTTTTGGAACCTACGGTGGCCGTCCGGTCAGTTTCGTGCGCCGCGGCACCCGTTTGCAGGGCCGGAGGCAGGCCGCGTGGGAGGAGCATGCCGAGCGGTGGGCCGTTCAGGTTCCACGTCACGTCGCCAACACTTCGGTGCACCCCGATTACATGTTTGATGCCGAGGCCGTCTTTGGGCGCAAAGCTCCGCTGATCGTCGAGATCGGCTCGGGTTTGGGCGACGCCGTAGTCCATGCGGCCGAACAGAATCCGGACAAGGACTTTTTGGCCGTCGAGGTTTACACGCCGGGGCTGGCCAACACCATCATCAAGATCAACAGCCGTGGCCTGACCAACGTTCGGGTGGTGGAAGCCAATGCGCCCGAGGTTTTGGAGTCGATGCTTCCCGCTGGTTCGGTCAGTGAACTCTGGGTGTTCTTCCCGGATCCATGGCACAAGGCACGCCATCACAAGCGCCGCCTCATCCAGCCGGCTTTCGCCTCCGTGGCTGCCAAGGCACTGGAAAAGGGTGGCTACTGGCGCATTGCCACCGACTGGTCCAACTACGCTGTGCACGTCCGCGAGGTCCTGGCAGGCTCAACTGAGTTTGAGAACATGCACGAAGGCGAGCGCAGTGGCGAGGAGAGCCCGCTGACGCAAGTGTGGCAATCCGGCGTCGAGTCTGTTGTGGGAGGGGCGCCCGTGCGGGAGGGCCGGGCACCTGTCAGTACTGAGCACACTGGTCCGAACGAGGGCGTGGACGAGGAAGGCGGCTGGGCTCCCAGGTTCGAGGGCCGTATCCGCACGAGCTTTGAAAACAAAGCCCACGAGGCCGGGCGTATGATCTTCGACCTCACGTATCGCAAGATCTAGTGCACGGACTTTGGGGGAATTATGAGCTATCAGCCACCGGTTGAGTACTACCAGCAGCAGCAGCGGTCCAGGACACCCGGGTTGGGTGCCGGCATCACAAGCATCGTCGCGGCAGTGCTTTCCCCCGTCGCCGCGGTGGTCAGCATTCCGCTGGGTGTCGCGGCCGTTGCTTCGGCGATGAGCCGCTACAACCCGGGCAACGACGTCTGGTGGTTCAGTGCGCTTATTCTGGCGCTGGTTGCGGTGGTTCTTGCCATTGTCTCCGTCGTCAGTGGGCTGATCGCCGTATTCCGGGCTGGGCGCATGAACGCCGGCCGCATTACGGGGATCATCGGTCTGGCGATCATGGCGGTCAACGTTTTTGGTGTTGCCTTCATGGTGCTCCTGGTACTCGGTTCAGGGCAGGGGTCCTGAATGCCACAGGTCCGCGCCGAACGATTTATCCGGCTGGATGCCGAAACTGCCTTCGCCCTCTCGCAGAGCACTGGTGAGTTCAGGCTCAAATGGGATCCGTTTATTTCTGCGCAAAGCTTCGTGGACGGAGCCAAAGGAGCGGGCAAAGGAGTTCGTACACGAACCGTCTCCAGGATGGGGCTGAAGATGGTCAGCGAGTACGTCTCCTACACCCCGCCCCGCAATGTAGGAATGACCATGGTGTCCGGGCCGTGGTTCTTCGAGAACTTCGGCGGTGGCTGGCGGTTCACCCCCGACGACGGCGGCACCCGAGCGGTCTGGAAGTACACCTTTTCCTGCCGCCCGGCTTGGCTCAAGCCCGTGGCCGAGAGAATCGGAAGCTGGTTGTTGGGCCGCGAGATCGAACGCCGGATCGAAGCTTTTGCCCGGGCCTGCGAGGACCCGGCCCTCGTTACAGAGCTGCGCGCAGACCTACAGCGCTGAAATCTACGGTACCGATATTGAGGCCACTGTCTTTTCGGCCTCATCCCGGAGCTCCACTCCGGCGATGCCGCCAAGCTGCACGGGCGTGGCGCCAGTGATCTTGATGCGACCGCTCGGGGTCGCCGTCCAGCCGCAGGTGCGCTCTTCGGCCCCGTCACGGCCCTTCACCCAGAGGTAGAGCGTTCCTTCGAGCGGCATGCTCTTGCCCTCGACCTCAAGCTCCGTGCCCCAGGTCTTCTTGACCATGCCTACTGTCAGCTGCAGCCCTGTTTCGGACTGCACCGAGTAGCTGGCATCGGGTTTTGGTGGTTGGTTCAGCAGCGGGCCCGCAAGGAAGCCAAGTGCCAGGCATGCCGCGGCAACTGCCCCCACGAAAGCCGCCCACCGCCGTCGTGATTTCTTCCTCCGTGCCGCAAGGTCAACCAGGATCTTCTGTGGCAATGCTTCCCGGCTCGGTTCCAAGGGTGAGAGGGCACCGGCTGCGCCCGTCACGGTGAGTGCGACGGCGTCGGAGGCAGGAACGGCGTCAAGCAGCGCGGGGAGGCTTTCCAACTCCTCTAGTTCCCCGCGGCACGCAGCACATCCCGGGAGGTGTTCCTCAAAAGAGCGAGCCTCCTCGGGGTCGAGCCCGCCCAGCAGGTAGGCGCCCAGCAATTGGTGGACGGGGTTGCCGTTCATCGTTCCACCCCCATTTCATCAAGGATCGTTCGGAGGGCTTTCACAGCATAGAAAGCCCGGGATTTCACAGTGCCGGCAGGGATGTTCAGCTGCAGTGCTGCCTCGCTGACGGTGAAACGCTGGTAGTGCAGGGCCACAAGGACCTCTCGATGTTCGTGGCTGAGCCGCAGGAGCGCCTCTTCCATGAGGACGCGGTTCAAGAGTTCATCAACACGTTCCGTCGCGACATGGTCTGGAAGGTCGTGCTCGCCTGCCTCGACGGGACGCCTCTGAGCCTTCCGGTAGTTGTCGATGATGACGTTGCGGGCGGTCCGGAAAAGGTAACTGCGCAGGCTGCCCGTAATCTGCGGGGCGTGCTGCCACACCTTGAGGATGGTTTCCTGCACGACGTCGTCGGCCTGGTTCGTGTCCGAAGTGCAGCTGAGTACAAAGCGTTTCAGGGCCGTGCCGTGATCGCGGTAGATTGCCGCCACCACGTCCTCGTCCAACGGCATAGCCACCTCCTTCGCCTTGTTTCCTGCTGCCCTACCTGCATACGACGCCACGGGCAGCGAAAAGGTTCAGCTCCTTGAACCATTCTTCCCCCGCTGGCGTCGTAGGGGTTAGCGCCGACCCATCCCGGCCGGCCCGTCAAAGGAGCTAAACATGAGAAATAGACTCAGCGTTGGACTCGGCGCAGTGGTTTTCGCCGTGGCTCTTGCCGGTTGCGCCGGAAGCCCCGGGACAAGCACCACGTCCTCTGCCGCGCCCACCGCCGCCACTTCCTCGACGGCACCTAGCACCGCAACGCAAACCTCCAGTCCGGCCGCGGCGGGTCCAGAGATGAAGGTTGCATCATCCAGCGCCGGGCAGATCGTGGTGGACAGCAAGGGCATGAGCCTGTACTTCTTCACCAAGGACGTCAAGGACTCAGGAACCAGCGCATGCACCGGCGCCTGCCTGACGGCGTGGCCAGTGTTCACGACGACGTCGGACAAGCCAACCGTTGAAGGCGTCACCGGCACCGTGGGAACCATAGCGACCCCTGACGGGAAGAAGCAGGTCACCCTCAATGGCATGCCGCTGTACTACTACGCCAAGGACAAGGCTCCGGGCGATGTCACCGGCCAGGGCGTCCAAAGCGTCTGGTACCTGGTCAGCCCGAGTGGGGAAATGATCAAGGGGGCCGCAGCGGGTTACTAAAGCGTGACACCGAGATCGCGGGAAGCCTGCCATATCGCCGAAACGTTCCGTGCGTACGGGCAGGGTTCCCACGAACTCGCGCTCAGACCGCATCACCGGAGCGCCCGAAGGATGCGTTCCTTGAAGGCCCGCTCTTGAAACAGGTCCTTCCACTCGATGCGGATAAACCGCCAACCGTCCTCGACGAGTGCCTTTTCCCCGTCGTTCTTGAAAAATGACCTCATCTGTCGGATTGAAGTCGAAGTATTTGGTACGACCGTCAAACTCCAGAGCCAGTTTTTCCTCTTCCCAGGCGAAATCCATTCGATGGCGACCCAAACGGGACTGCACCTCGAATTGTGGCTGTGGGGGCCTGATGCTGAGCCTTTGCATCAACTCACGGGTCAGCGTCTCGCCGGCAGACTCGGAGCGGGGGTCTGCGTTGTCCAAAGCCTTGTGCAGCGTGCGGACACCCCGCTTCCCTGAGGAGGCCGCGGCCAAGGAAGTCAGTCTGTTTCTATCAGCACCTAGGCGCAGTCCATGATCCATAATCACCAGCGCCTTTGGATAGCCAAGCATCCTGGCACTGTCGCAGATGGTGCGTTCGAGTGCGGTCGCCCGCAAGCCCTGAACCTGCACGACATCGTCCTCAGTGAAGCTTTCTGTGTGTCCCCGAACATCCTTGCCCCAGCGGTCGGAGGATGGCCGGGCGGTGTGCAGGACGTGAACCCTTTCATCCACGCCCCACACGAACAAACCGTGGAGTCGAGCAGCCGACAAATGGCTGTAGACGAATCCGCCTGGTGACGTTGTCAGCGTCCCATGCGCATGTGCCAGGATCCTCTCCCTGGCCTGCCTCCTCGGACCCAGGGCATTCCACTTGCTGCCCCTGATGTAGCAGCCGTACCTCAAGCGGTGCAGCTCACCGGAGTCCACAAGTGCCTTGACCTTTCGACTGTTGAGGCCGAAGCGGAGTAACTCGTCGGTTCTCCACATGTACCCGCGCACAGGAAGCGGGTGGATGGTGCTTTCAAGCGATGATGTTGGATCCATGGCCTTAGCATGCCGACGAAGCATCCAGTCCTTATAGGGGTGCGCGACGCTATGTGGACATCCGAGTGCCGAGGCCCCGGGAACGATGCGAATACGCCGCAACTTTGCCCACGAACGCGCACATATCCAGCGAAGTCAGGAGAACGGCTGGGCTAAGTGGCGGCGTCCATCGCAGGGGTGCCAGCCAAGTCGCCCGAAAAGCGCGGGAACGCCGGAACGCTACGGCGATTGCGCAGGGTTCCGGCGATCTCCGCGGGTCTTAGGGGAGGGTCTTACGCGTCCGCGAGCTCGTCGGACTCTTCGAACTCCACCGCCGCGATGATTTCCTTGGTCTCCGGGTGGATCATGAAGGCTTCGTCGTCGTCCTCCACCATGATGTAGTCGCCGTGGTCGGTGGCGAAGTGCCAGGCGAGCGTCTTCACGCCGTCGTGCTCGTAGTTTGGGTCTCCCATGGTGATCTTCTGCAGCGCGTAGCCGGCCACATCGCACAGTTCCCGGATGATGACCTCGAACTCAGGAGCGTTTGCGAGGGCTTCTTCGTCTGCTTCGGCCTGGCGCTCGGCAAGGTCCGGAATCAGGGCAACGCGCTCAGCGATGTGTGCTTCAAGCTCCTCATCGGAAAGAAGCAACAACCCCGGCTGCTTCCTGAGGTAAGCGGCGTTGAGGTCGATGATGTCCTCTTCCTCCAGCAAGGCTTCGAACTCGCCGTCGAGCTCATCCAGGACAACAACGGCCGCGAGAGGCGTTTCGGATTCGTCCAGCTCGCCGTCGAGGTAGGCCTCGGCGTCGTCCTCACTCAACGCATCAAAGGCTGCTGCCGTGCGGTTGAACAGGTCAAGGTGCCGGGTGGCGCCGATGCCTTCCAAACCGGCACGCACGTAGGTGTCCACCTCGTCACGCTCCGGGGCGGTGAACACGTATTGGGCGAATCCACCGGCCAACGCCTGGGTCATGTAGAAATCAACAAAGTAGCTGTTGAGCGCAGCGGACGCGATTTCGTCGCTGTTGAGGAGCTCCGCGTACATCTGGTTCACGACGTTGACGTTGGAATCCACTACGTCTGCATTGCCCGCTTCGAAGCTGGTTTTGTTCAGGACGACGGGGTACTCGTTGGTAGTCATGGGAAATCCTCACTGCTGAAAGCTGGTGGTGCTCCGGACCCTTTCAACGTACGCGTGGGAGCGGCGCGGCAATCGAGGTAGAGGTTAACGGAGGGCGAAGTTTGGGAGCCGTTTTCTGCTGACTAAGATTGAGCAGATAACCTCCTGCCGAAAGTAGCCCGACGCATGCCGTCCCACACAGACGAAACCTGGGAACTGGCCATTCAGACTCCTGCCATTAACGACCGCTCCTTGGCGGCCGGATTGGCCTATGCCATGGGCAGCCGCGTGAGCGGAATTTCTTTCGATTCGGCCACCGGCCTCTTGCTTGGCAAGGTCCGCGGCACTGGGCCGCAACCATATTCGACGTCGGCCAAGCTGGTTCGCAAGCCCAGCGGCTGGAGCTGCACAGTGGGTATTTGCAGCTGCCCTGTCCGCAAGGATTGCAAGCATGTGGCCGCGTTGCTTTTCACCGCTGAAGACCACCCCACTATCCGCGCCCAGCTCCTGTCCCAGGCACCCGGGATCCAGACCTCGCGCCTTGGTTCCTCCGAGCAGGGCGGATCCGCGCGGCCGGCCTGGGAGCAAGCCCTCAACAGGCTGATCGCGAAGCCGGGCACTGCGCCGAGCACGGCCGGCATTCCGCTCGCCCTGCAGTTCGAGGTTGAAGAACCGGCCGCCCACTTCTCCTACACAGGCCGCCGCGACCCCATGCGCAGTGTCCGGCAACTCAAGGCGCGGCCCGTGATGATGGGCGCCAAGGGCAAATGGATCCGCGGGGACGTTTCCTGGAACAACCTCAGCTACGTCAGTTTCCGCCGGGAATTCAATGAGGCACACGTCGAGTGGCTTCAGACTTTCCTCGCTGCCCATGGTTCCAGTAATGGTCGCCAGCAACCGTCGGGCGCCATGTGGTTGAGCCTGAATGATTTCGCTGCCAAGAACCTCTGGACCCTGCTCGCCGACGCCACTAAAGCCGGCATTCCGCTCATTCACGCCGCTGGTAGCGAGCCTGTCCACGTCGAGACCCAACCGGCCGTCGTCGGACTCAGTTTGGCGCGCCTTGAAGCGCTGGGCGGCAAAGACGGGAAGCAAACGCCCGACGGCGGCCTGCAGCTTGCGCCGTCGGTGACGGTAGGCGGCGAGCAGATTGATGCCGGAACCGTGGGCTTCATAGGCAAGCCCGCGTACGGGATCTTCTTCACGCATTCCGGCGCCGAAGCCCTGCCCGGGGTGCCGCAGCAGAACAATCTGATTACGCTCGCGCCGATTGAGGGCGGTATCAGTGATGAACTGCTCGAGTTTGTGACCGAGGGCGAGACGCTTCTGATTCCGGCCGAAGACGAGAGCCGGTTCCTGACCTCGTTCTACCCGAAGCTGCGGCAGTCTACTCCCGTCAAGGCCGCGGATGAATCCGTGGAACTGCCAACTCTGGCGGTCCCCACGCTCTCCCTGCTCGCCAATTACGGCACCGATCACAAGGTCCGGCTGCACTGGGAGTGGCACTACAAGTCCGGCACGTTGGTCACCGCGCAGCCCTTGTGGCGGCACCCGGATGATCGTGGCTACCGCGATGACATTGAGGAAGCCCGGATCCTGGATTCGATCGGCAGGCCGTGGGACGTGGTTCCGGCGTTGGCGGAATCAGCTACCGGCGGCTGGGGCGCTCCGCGGCTCGCGGCCTCGGCTGAGCTTTCCGGGCTGGACACGCTGGCTTTCACTGAGGAGATCCTGCCGGCGCTCAAGGACCTGCCGGACGTCGTGGTCGAAACCTCTGGCGACATCGCTGATTACCGCGAAGCCGCCGAGGCTCCCGTTGTCTCCATCTCCACGAAGGAAACGGCTAGCGGCGACTGGTTCGATCTCGGCATCGTCATCACCCTCGAAGGCGAACCGGTCTCGTTCGCCGCCGTGTTCTCGGCTCTCGCTGCCGGAATGAGCCGCATGCTGTTGCCCAGCGGCGCCTACTTCTCCCTGGACCTGCCTGAGCTGCACCAACTGCGCGCACTGATCGACGAAGCCAGGTCCCTGCAGGACAACCCGGACAACAAGGACGGCACCCTGCAGATCAGCCGTTTCCAGGCCGGGCTCTGGGATGAGCTCGCCCAGCTGGGGATCGTTGACGAGCAGGCGGCCGCATGGCGAGAGGCAGTGGGCGGACTGCTCGACGACGGCGTGACCGGGCTGCCGCTGCCTGCAGGCCTTAACGCTGAGCTGCGTCCGTATCAGCTTGAAGGTTTCAACTGGCTCAGCTTCCTGTTCAAGCACAGCCTGGGTGGCGTGCTGGCCGATGACATGGGCCTGGGTAAGACTGTGCAGGCGATCGCTCTGATCTGTGCGGCCAAGGAGTTGGCTGCTGCAGCTGCTACGGCTGATTCCTCAACGCGCGCTCCTTTCTTGGTGGTGGCCCCCACCAGCGTGGTGAGCAACTGGGCCGCGGAAGCGCAACGCTTCGCGCCCGGGCTTGTGGTACGGACCGTTGGTGAAACCTTTGCCAAGAGCGGGCTGTCACCTGTCGACGCGTTGGCGGGCGCCGACGTCGTTATTACGTCCTATGCGCTGTTCCGCATTGATTACGATGCCTACGCATCGTTCCAGTGGGCCGGCCTGATGCTGGACGAGGCGCAGTTCGTGAAGAACCACCAATCCAAGGCATACCAGTGCGCGCGCAAGCTGCCGGCCCGTTTCAAACTGGCCATCACGGGCACTCCGCTGGAGAACAACCTCATGGAGTTCTGGGCGCTGACGTCGATCGTGGCGCCTGGCCTGTTCCCGAGTCCCAAGCGGTTCGCGGAGAACTACCAGAAGCCGGTGGAGAAGAACGGCGACTCGGCGCAGCTGGCCAAGCTCCGGCGTCGCGTTCGTCCGCTGATGATGCGCCGCACCAAAGAGCAGGTCATCAAGGACCTGCCGCCAAAGCAGGAACAGGTCCTGGAAGTGGTGCTCAACCCGCGGCACCAGAAGGTTTACCAGACGCACCTGCAGCGCGAACGCCAGAAGATCCTGGGCCTGATCGACGACGTCAACAAGAACCGTTTCACGATCTTCCAGTCCTTGACGTTGCTCCGCCAGCTGAGTTTGGATGCGTCGTTGGTGGATTCGTCGTTGTCAGGGGTGCGCTCGTCGAAGCTCGATGTGCTGTTTGAGCAGCTTGAGGACCTCATTTCCGAGGGACACAGGGCTCTGATCTTCAGCCAGTTCACGGGATTCCTGGGCAAGGTGCGTGAGCGTTTGGATGCCGAGGGCGTGGAATACTGCTACCTCGACGGCAGCACCAGGAACCGCGGCGACGTGGTGAGCGAGTTCAAGAACGGCGCCGCTCCGGTGTTCCTGATTTCGCTGAAGGCCGGTGGCTTCGGGCTCAATCTCACTGAGGCGGATTACGTGTTCCTGCTGGACCCGTGGTGGAACCCGGCGTCAGAGGCACAGGCCGTGGACCGTACCCACCGCATCGGACAGGCCCGCAACGTCATGGTCTACCGGCTGGTTGCGAAGGACACCATCGAAGAGAAGGTCATGGCGCTGAAGGCCAAGAAGTCGCAGCTGTTCGCGGATGTGATGGAAGGCGATGCGCTGGCTGGTGGCTCGTTGACGGCGGATGACCTGGCGGCGCTGTTCGCCGAGTAGTCGCCCAGGTCAGTCGTCCAGCCGCACCCCTCGCAGCAACAGCATCGTTCCGCCAACGGCCACTGCGGAAGCCAGGAACACGCCCGCCGCGCCAAGCCCTACAGCTACAACGCCGATCACGCTGGGCAGGACCACTTGGCCAACCCTGTTTCCGGCCAACCTCAAGGCCAGCGCACGTCCGCGTTGGCCTTCGGGCGCCTGGGCTGACAGCCAGGACATGGTCAGTGGCTGGCCGATTCCCAGGCCGAGGCCAAGGAACGCCATGACGACGAAGAGCAACCACATGGGCATCGGAATAGCCGCGACTGCCAGTGCCACAGTAGAAACCGCAAGGCTCAAGACCAGCAGCCTCATCCGTCCCAGCTTCCGGGACATGCTGCCAAGCCCCAGCCGGGAAACCATGGACAACACCGCGCGGACAGTCAGCATCAGACCAACCGTTGCCGCACTCAGGCCCCGTTCAGCGCCAAGGGCTGGCAAATAGACGACGGTAAGGTCCACCACTGCCAGAACGGTGGCGCTGGTGGACAACGCCCGAACCACGCCAGGGGTTTTGAGCAGTGCCATGGCGCCGCCCTTGGCACCAGCGGATCCCTTGGACATACGCCTTCTCCGGCTGACCTTCGACGAGACCACAAAAGTAGTCACGAAGAGCACCAAGCTCATGGCCGTTGCGAGAAGGAAGATCGCGTTCGTATCCGGTCGGACTGAGGCGCCGCCCACCAAGGAAATCGCCAACGGTCCAAGTGCCTGGCCCAACGATGCGGCGAACGTCAGATATCCGAAGGCGGAGTCCAACCGCGCCGACTCTGCATTGTTCGCGACCACCGCCTGCTGCCCCACCACACAAGCGAGCTGCCCGGCGCCAAGAAGCGCTGTTCCAGCCACCAGCGCGGGAACTGTCGTTCCGAAGAACAACAGAAAAGCAGAACATCCCAGCACGACGGCGGACCCGATCGCCATGAGCCGACGCTCACCAAGGCGGTCCACCAGTCCGCCGATCGGCAGCGCGAGGAGAAGCGGGAAGACTGCGTAACTGGCAGCGAGAAGACCGAGGGCAAACCCCGGGACATCGAGTTCCAAGGCCCTATAGCTGGTTGCTGGCCGCACCAGGAAGGTGACGGCCTGGATGAGGGCCGAGTGGATCAGAAGTGCAATGGACGAACGTCGCCCCAGTTCGCCAATCATTCGCTCACGAGGCCAGCTCCGGAAATGGCGCGCAGCGTCTCATCCCGGGCTGCGATGACGTGGTCAAACGCGATTTTCGCTGCCGTGTCTGGTTTCTTCGAGGCGATGGCTTCCACCAGTACTCGATGATCGGCAAGAGCCTGTTCCCTGCGGTCAGGGGAGTTGTTGGTGAAATGCCGGTAGCGCTCAACCTGGCTTGAGATCTGGTCGTGGAAGCGTTGAGCCCACGAGTTCCCGGCGATAGCTGCGATGGTAGCGTGCAAGGTCACGCCATACCTCATAGCTTCATCAGCGAATCCCACCATGGCTGCATTTCGTTCGAGGATCCCCTGTAACTTCTCGATGTCGTCCACTGTCGCCTTGGCACACGCTTCGCGGGCCATCAACGATTCCAGGGCAGCCCTCACATCGTACAGCTCGGAAATTGCCGTCTCATCCAGCAACGGAACCACTACTCCCCCGGTAGCTTGCTGCTCCAGGAGGCTCTCGGAAATCAGGCGCCGGATAGCTTCCCTCAGCGGAGTGCGGCTCACTTGTAGGGCAGTGGCCATCGCCGGCTCGTAGATGCGCTCGCCTGGTTTGAGCTCCAGGCTGAGGATGCGACGTTTGAGCTCGTTATAAACGAGATGCGCACCTGTGTTCCGTGGTTGTGGATCTGCCATGCCGCTGCCTCAGCTCGAAGTGTGTGTACTTGTATTCATCTATACAGATGGTGGGAATCGTTCGCAAGGCCAGAAGCAACGCGGGGTCACTTTTGGCCCCTTCCGCGGCGAAACATGGGCCACAAGTGACCCCGCGTTGCTTGAATGCAGGTGACCACTTCTGACCAACCGCGATCGAGCCTGTTCGAGTGCCTTGTTGCCACTTCAAGAGCCTCATAGTGTCGGCTTGCCCGGCGTTCCCGGAAGCCGGGCCAATCACCCGAGACAACCCCGACGATGAGGTCCACCCATGGCGTTTACCGCGCGAAGAATCCGAAGGCCAGTGGCTGTGCTGGCGGCAGCTGTCACTGCCGCAGCGAGCCTTGCACTCATGCCCGCAACAGCACCGAAAGCAACAGCCGACGATGCAACAGCCGTAACCATCACCCCAAACCCCGCTAGCCGGGGCAAAGCCTTTGAAGGGTGGGGAACCAGTCTGGTGTGGTTCGCGAATGCGACGGCGGGTTACTCCCCCGAGCTGCGTGAGGAGCTGTACCAGAAGGTCTTCGGTGAGGAGGGCCTTAACCTCAACATCGCCCGTTACAACGTGGGCGGCGGCAACGCCTCGGACGTAGCCAACTATCTCAACGATGGCAGCGCTGTGGAGGGATGGTGGAATCCGGTCACTGACACGCAGGCCGGCCAGGCGCCGTCGAACCTTTACAACCCCGACGGGACAGTCGACCAAACCCAAGCCAACAAGCTCGCGTTCCTGAACCAGTGGAACCCGGATGACCCCGCGTCGTACAACCCCGACGCCGACCAGAACCAACGGTGGTGGGTGGAGCGCCTCGCCGCCGACCAACAAATCACCCACTGGGAGGCCTTCAGCAACTCCCCGCCCTGGTTCATGACCAAGAGCGGCTACGTATCCGGCCAGGTCAACACCAGCAAGGGCGAAAACCTGTTGCCCGAAGCTGAAGGTAAGTTCGCCGCCTACATGAGGCACGCCGTCGAACTTCTCGAAAAGGGCAGCGGTATCAAGGTAGACACCATTGATCCGTTCAACGAGCCGAACTCCGGCTACTGGGGCACGGACATCAACGCCGCAACCGGCAAACCGCCCACGACGTACACGCAAAAGCAGGAGGGTGCGCTGATCTACCCTGCCGCCCAGGATCGCGTCACCAAACTCCTGGCCGCCGAGCTGGAGAAGGGCGGTACGGATGCCGTCATCTCCGCGATGGACGAGACGGATCCCACCAAGTTCATGACCAACTGGAACGGCTACAGCCAAGAGGCCAAGGACGCGGTGGGGCAACTTCAATGTCCACACCTACGGGACCAACGACCGCCGCCGGGTCCGCGACCTCGCCAACTCCACGGACAAGCCGCTGTGGATGAGCGAAGTGGGCGGGTTCTGGACGGGCAACCCGGCCCTCGGCGACTCCACCAGCGGTTGGGACCGCTCCAACATCACGAACGGCCTGGGCATAGCGGGGCGCATGGTCAACGACCTCCGCGAACTCGAACCGGACGCCTGGGTCTTCTGGCAGCCCGTGGAGGACACGTACAAACAAGAGAAGGCGGACAAGGGTTGGGGTTCCATCTACGTCGACTTCGACTGCAACTACGAGGGCCGGGAGGGCTTCTCCAACCGCCGGCTCAATGACGGGGCCACTCAGGAACAAGCCAAGTGCAAGGTCCTGACCAACCAGAAGTACAACACCACCCGCAACTTCACGCACTACATCCGCCCTGGCGACTTCCTCATCCAGAACGACAATGCCAAGACCGCCAGCGCCCTCCGAGCGGACGGCAACGGTGCCAACCTTGTTCACTTCAATGACACCCCGACGCCGGAAAAGGTCACCATCGATCTGAGCCGCTTCGGCAGCATCGCGCCGGGAGCAAAGGTGACGCCTGTGGTCACTACCAAGTCCCCGCTGGACGACATCGAAAAGAACGCGCTCGTAGAAGGTGCGCCTGTCGCGATCGACACCGCAGCCAAGTCCGCCACGCTTGAGGTTCCTGCCGCATCGGTGGTGACGTTCGTCGTCGACGGCGTGAGTGGAGTTTCGGACGACGCCGCGCCGGTGCAGGACGGCCATAGCTATCACCTCACGGGCGAGGCAAGCGGCAAGTACCTGACGGCTCGTGCGGACGGAGCTGCGTCGATCGAGGAACTGGGCGCCGACGCTGCGGGCGTGGCTCCGCAGATCTGGACGTTCAACGCAGTGAACGCTGAGGACGAGTTTGCGAATGATCGCCGTTGGGTTCTTACGAACAAGGATGGCCTGGTGCTGATGGGCAATGGTGGTGTGCTGAATGGGAGCCAGTCGGGCGCCGCATCTCTTGCTTCCCTCACCTTGGAGCAAGCCAAGGCGACTCCTTCTGCACAGTGGATAGTGACCACGGAAAACGGCAAGCAGTGGTCACTTGTGAACGCTGGCGCAGCAATTGCCCTGCAGGTTTCGGGCAATCAGACAGCGGTTGGAACGTCTGTGGCATTGGCCTCTTCCTCAGGAACCACAGCTACAGCAACTGGAAACCCGCACCAGTCCTGGGCCTTCACGGACATCGCGCACTTGAAACTTCTGGGCACCCAGCCCGTGGAGCTCAGCACGCTCACCGGCGTCGCACCTGTCCTCCCCAGCACGGTGACTCCGCTGTACAAGGCTGGCCCGGGTAAGCCGCTCGCCGTCACGTGGTCCGATGTAGATCCAGCGGTGTGGCAGAAGGAAGGAAAGGTTGTACTCCGCGGTTCGGGTGTTGATCCCTATGGCCAGACGTTCAGTGATGCTCTTTTGACGGTGACCGTGGGGCAGTACGTAGCAACGGATCCGGCGTCTGTGACTGTTGGTATCGGCTCCACTTTGGCCTCGGTACAAGCCGCCGCACCGGCCACGGTCCCCGGGCAGATCGCTGACGGTCCTGCCCGCAATCCCCTGCCCGTGGCGTGGGACTGGTCTTCGTTGGATGCCTCAGCGCTGCAGTCAGTTGGTTCAGTGACCGTGGCGGGTAAAGCCGGCTCCCTGTCCGCGACCCTCACCGTCGTGGTGGTGGACCGTGTTCCGAGCAGCAACATCTGCAAGGACGACCCCACCACGGCAGCAACCGCCAGCTACACAGAAGGCTCCTACATCGCCAAGAACACCTGCGACGCCAATGCCTCGACGCGCTGGTCCAACTGGGTGAGCGGTGGCCGCAATGGCGACAGCCTGAGCTACGCGTTCAGCCGCGACTACACCGTTTCCTCTGTGGCCGTGACGTCTGCCGAAAAGGCGGCGCAGAGCCTCAAGATCCAGTACCAGGACGCTGCTGGCATGTGGAAGGATACGTCGGCGGGAACCATCACGGGACTCTCGACGACGGCGCCGGTGACCGTCCGCTTCGACCCCGTGACCACACGTGGGATCAGGGTTTCGTTCGTGACAACGGGTTCATACACGAAGGTGGCCGAGGTGGCCATCGCTGGGTCGCGTTTGGCTGATGCCGGGCTCGCGGACCTTGGCCGACTCCTTGTGAACCAAGCCTCGGTAGTCGGATTCACTCCGGCAACCACCGACTACCGGGTGTTGTCGACGTCGGCGACTCCCGCCGTCGTCGGCTACCCGCTGGACACGAACGCCAAGGTGACCGTCCAGCAGCCCACAGCTGACAACCCGACGGCGGTGGTCACCGTGACGGCGCCCGACGGGACAACGAAGGAGTACCGCGTGACTGTCTCTACCGGCAAGGATGCCTGCAAGAACAGTGGATGGAAGACGAGTCCATCGCCGGTGTTCGGTGACCAGGGGCAGTGCGTGACCTACTTCGCCGAGCGGAAGTAGGGTCCCTGAGCTAGCAGAGGCCCCTCGGGATTTGAGGCCTGAGGGGCCTTGCTCGTGCCTTGCATTATGAAAAACGAACACTTGCAGGGCGCTAATTGTTATTTGTGCTCTTAAATAGCAATAAGCACGTAGGAGTTAGGCGGATTCCTCAGCCACGCGCCCAGCGGTACGGGCTGGTCGTCGAGACCTTGAGCAGTCCGGAGCGCTCCAGAATTGGGCGCGAGAATTCGGTGGAGTCGCTGTGGATGAGCGTCTTACCCTTGGCGAGCGCGGACTGGGCACGGCGTGCTGTCAGCGCTCGGTAAATCCCGCGGCCGCGCCATTCTTCGCGGGTCGCACCGCCCCAAATCCCGGCAAAGTCGGTGCCGGGGACGGGTTCCAACCGGCCGGCGCTGACGATCTGCCCGTCAGCTTCCGCGACCCACAACTCCATGCTCTCGTCCAGAGAGAGCCGGCGCAGCAGGGCGTCAGCCATCTCATCTGAAACCGGCTCGCCGAACACTTCGTCCTGCATGGCGCTCATCGCCCGGACGTCGGCCTCGTCCGTCACTTGCCGCAGCGTCACGCCGTCGGGAAGTGGAATGTCGACGCTCAACGCCCGGGCTTCGCCGATCATGATCGATTCCGGCGGATCCGGGGTGAAGCCGTTGTCCAGCAATGCCTCGTGTAATCCGGGAGCATGATCGTGGCCACGGGTTTTCCATTCGACCTTGGTGATTTCAGGTTTTCGTTCGAAGTAGGTGAGAGCTTCGGCAACAAGGCCTCGGATACTTGCTTCGTCCTTGCCGCCGAGATCCCGGTACGTGATGAACCCGCGTCCGCCAAGGAACGTCGCCAGATTGAGGGGGCCATGCTTAGTGACCTCTAATGCGCTGGGAGTCTCCGCATCGGTACGAAGCTGCTGATCATAGGCGGCGAGGAGCCGGGCCTTCGTCTCGACTTGAGTCATTCCGCGAGCCTACTGCAACCTGGCGAGTCGCCCGGTTCGATGGCTAGCTGCGCACCATGCCGGGCGCAACGTCGAGTGGGCGGCTACGCGTCGAAATGGGCGAGCCGCTCGAGGGATATGGACGTGCCGTCGGTGAACTCGAACCGGCGACCGCCCTCGGCAACGTACGTGACACCGTCATCCTCCCAAGCACCTCCCTCACCGGCGAGAATCACGACGGCGGCGTAGTCGCCGTCGTGCGCGGTGCCCGAGGTTCCCACCCACGGAATGGTGAGTTCCGAACCCATCGGGTGCGCGCCGGAGCGAACGAACGTGCCGGAAGCATCCAACGTGAAGCCAAACCCAGGAACCGCCCGCACAGAACTCACTACGGAAGACGCAGCATCCACCGGCCACCCGCCGATCCGCAGCGAAGCCCCCGAACCAGAAGCACCCCGCACGCGAACCAGCCGAAGCTCCGCAGCCCCGTGCGTCGCCGAAACTACCGTGACGTGCGGCCCTGGAGTCGCAGTTCCGGCCACCCCGCTGCCGTGGTCCGGGCCGGCGTCGGGATCGGGTTCGATCCAATGGGCAGTGAACCGGGAAGCGCCCACCTGGACTCCGCCCTCGGAAAACGAACCAACGTACTCAAACCCGGTCCGATGCGTCAGCCGGCCCGAGGAATCAACGAACGTCACCGCGTTGTCCACGGACTCGGCGGAGAGGTCGGGGAACGTGTGCGTCGAGTAACCGATCCGGGCATACAGAGGACTGTCCGCAACCAAAGCCCCAACCACAGCGTGATCGGTCGCGTGGTTCCGGATCCGAACCACCCCGTCGGAAACAGTTCCGTCCACTTGCCAGCCGGGGGCGGCAATGATGCGCTGGGTGTCGGAAACCTCAACAGGCAAGGGAGCTTCTACCGCAGTCCACGCAGGGTGATCAGCCGGAAGCGCCAACCCGAGCATCCCCTTCGCAGCCCAGTACGGCGATCCGGCGCCGGAGTACGCCTGCTTCATCCCCGCAAACTCGCCGTGCCAGCCGATGGACAAGAGCCCATCTTCAGTGATGGACCCGTGCCGGGCAAAGTAGTCAAGCATTCCTGACGCTGCCCGGCGCGCCAACCCCGGCTGCAGACGCGTGTGCCCGGACAACTCCCCCGCCCAGAACGGCGCCGCGGCTGCGAACCGGTAAATCAAACTTCGGCCTTGAATCAAAGGAGCCCCATTGGAGCCCACCAGGTAAGAAGCGTCATCCAGGAAATCAGCCAGCCGGTCGCCGTCGAGCTTCTTGCGTGCGGAAACCCGGGGATCGGAAGGTGCCATCAGAGCCCACAGCTGCGGGTACACCTGGAAAGCCCAGCCGACGTAGTGGTCGTATGCGCGCTCCGGTCCATCAGCAAACCAGCCGCCGCCACGGTAGAGCGAGTCGTGGACGGCGAGTCCGGCGTCGATGTCTTCGTCCGAGTATCGCCCGCCAACAGAAGCCAGGAACGTCTCCACCACAATCTGGAACCACACCCAGTTGATGGGCGGATAGTCCTCGCCGATCACGGTCTCGAACCAGGCGATCAGCTGCTCCTGCACGCGCTGCGGGAGCTTGTCCCACAGCACGTCGCGGGTCAGTGCCAGGCCAACCGCCAACGACGCCGCTTCTACCTTCGCCTGCCCCAGCTCACCTGGCGTCGGCCAGCGGTCGGGATTCGCGGGGTTGGTTCCGGCGTCGAGCCCCTCGGCGTACCACTCGGCGATCCAGCCGGTGTTGGCAGGATCCCCGGCAATTCGGAACGAAGCCAGCAGGAAGGTCCGGGCGAAGGCTTCCAGGGAATCACTGCGCGGGCCGTAGCGGCTATTGGCGCCCGGAAGGTGAATGTTGGCGTGGTCCTCAGTCCCAAACCGGTGGGCCGAGCGCAGCAAGTAATCCGCATAAGCGCACCAGTGATCGCGGGCCAAGCCGGTAAAAGGGGACAATGCAAAGTCCAGTGGAGGCAGCACAAGAGCCATCAGAGCGAATCCTCCAGCAGGACATCAGTCCGGACGCGCGGAGCACCCACGGACGATTCCCGCACGATCAGTTCGGGGTTCAGGTCAATTCGATGCACTGGGCGCATCCTTCCTTCGGCCAGGCGGGCAGCCATGAGCTGCACAGCAACCTTGCCGACGTAGCTTTTGGGGGGCCGCACCGCTGAGATCGCAGGCTCGGCAAGGTAGGCCACTTCGTCGTCGTATCCCACGATCGCCATGCTGCCGGGAACGTCCACGCCCCGATCCACGCAATGCTGCACGAACGCCACAGCTTGGGTATCCGAGTGCACCAACATGGCGGTGGTCCCCGAGGAACGGCAGAGCTCCAGGACTCGGTCAAAGTGTTTGGCGCGGTCGCCATTGTCCATCTTGGCCGAATCCTCCTGGATGGACTTGTCGAGCGGGATCTTCAGCGCGGCAAGGGCTTGCTTCCATCCGCGAACCACGTGCGGGCTGGTGGGACTGGTGGAATCCGTGAGGCAGCCGATCATCCTGTGCCCCTCCTGCCACAGATGCCGCACGGCCATACCGGCCCCGAAGGCATGATCGGTCGCCACCCATTCAAGGCGGTGGGCCGGGATCTCCGACGGTGCACGCCGCTCGGTCAGGATCACGGGGATGGGCAAAGCATTGAGCCAGCGCAGCAACTCCTTGCCTTGCTCGCCGCTCATGTCAGGCGCCACGATCAGCCCATCAATGTTCTGGGTGTCCAGCAGAGCCTGGACTTGGCGACGGTTATCGGCAGCATCGTAGGCTGAGCCGCGAACCAGAATCCGGAGGTTCTGCAGTTCAGCCTCGCCACGGGCACCGCTGATGACCTGGGGCCAGTAGTAGTCGAGTGAGGGAACCACCATGCCGATGGAATAGCTGTTGGCGGACGGCCTCCCCACTGCCGCGGAACGGTCCAGCGGGCTGGGTAGCGTGGCGCCGCCGTGCACGCGGGAAACGAGTCCTTCGTCGGCCAGGATGTTCACGTCGCGCCGGATGGTCAGTTCGCTGACACCGAGCTTCGAGGCGATGTCGCGGACCGTGATGGCACCGTGGGCGCGCAGTTCCTCCATCAACCGTTCCCGCCGTTGCAACGAAAACAGCGACTTACCGCCGCCCTCGGGACTTGTTTCGTTAGTCATTGATGGCCTCCACAGTGAGGGTGAATGCGCCGGAAGCGCGGGTTTCGGCGGGCATGCGGAACCGCAGTCGCGTTAGCTTTTCGCCCCAAAGGCCGCTGAGGAGCGGATCGTCGAGGTCCCATTCGTCCACGAGTACGACGGCGGTTGCCGGCTTCCAGCGGAGGTGTACTCCCCTGGTGGTTTCAACAGCCGGAATGCCGTCGGGCGTGACTGTCGCCGTCGCGTCATGACCCAAGCGAACGGTGCCGGCCACGAGGTAGGTGATGTCGACGTCGGGCGTTCCCTCCGCTGGCGCTGGCGGCAGGTTCCAACGGTCATCTATCACCACGGTTCCAAGTTCCCGGTTCAGCAAGGAGGTCCGGATCCACTGCTCGGCGTGGTCCAGGCCGTAGGCGGAGCCAAGGCCGAGTGCGAGTGCCGGCTCCTCGGGAGTGGGTTCTTGGAGAACTGTAGCGGCGAAGGACGAACCGGTCCCTTGCTCCAGGCCGAACGGCGCCGGAACGTTGTGCCAGGCACTTTGCATGGCGCGGATCTGATAGCGGTCGGGGCTGAACGTCTGCGCGGTGTAGGTGGGCTGGCCGGCATCGACCAGCAAGGGGACCCCGTCCACGGCAACCACCACAGATCCGACGTCGCGGTGGTTGTGGTGCTCGCCGTTATGCCCGCCCTTGGCCGCGAGTGTCAGCCCGTCTGTGGTGCCGGGAGTTTGCCGCGCAATCATGATCTGGACGGAAGGAAGGTACGTCCCCCAACCAGGTCGCAGCTGTGCGCGTTTTGAGGGCTCAAAACGCGCTGTGCTGCTACTTAGTCGGGCAAGGGAGGTGAGGACGCGGCCTAGTCCAGCCCACGGTTCGGGTTCGGGTTCGACGGCGGCAAAGGTTGCGGCGTGCTGGGCTGCTTCGGAGGCACCGAGTCGCACGGCCCAACGGTGCAGCATGTCCCACGGGAGGCCTGAGGGCGCGCGGGCAGGACCATCGGCGACATTCAGGAACCAACGATGACCCAGGTGCATGCGGTGTGGGAACGCGACGAGTTCGCGGATCACAGGCAGGTCCACGTTGAGCATTCCGTCGGTAGCTTGCTCCAGGACAGCGAGGCCTTCCAGGGCGCGCCCAGCCCCGTTCCACCAATAGGCGAAGCCTTCGTCAATGGCGCCGTCGGCAGGAATCGAGGCAAGGAAACGGTCAAGGCCTTCGATGCACCGGGCGACAGTTTGAGCCTGCACTTCCGGATCATCTACCAGCAACAGCGCGGCCACAATGATGTTCGAGTGGATCCAGGGATTCCAGTTGTGGACGTCCCCGTTAAGGCCCAGCCAATGCCAGTCAAGCCTGTCCAGGAAGGGGCGGATCACCCTTTCGTTGGCCTCCAGGCGGATGCGTTTCCGCAGCCCCGGAGCACGTTCATCCAGCTGCTCACCAAGCACCAGATCCAGCCACGCGAGCTGGGCAGCTACCTCACCGGCGCCCAGGTCCAGATAAGGGCGCCAGCGGTCAGGAACCACATCGCCAGTGCGGGTAAAAACATCGTCGTGGGCGGCCCAGCTCCACGAACTCTGCTCACAGAGGAGGTAGGCGCCGTCTATCACTTCATCAAGCCACCCGGCCTGGTCCGAGCCCTCCACCGCAGCCATCACGACGGCGCGCGTCAGCCGCCGCTGCCGGCTCGCCACGAGTTCTTCGTAGGCCGTCCGGTTGCCGTCGCGAAAATAGCGCGCGTAGTGGGACACGAGCGGTTGGGGCCAGGGAGTGCCCTTCTCCGTCTCTGCCTGGGTGCGCAGCTTCGTGAGCGGGCGTGCAGCAACGCGCTGCCATCCGGCGTCGGACGCTGGACGAACGGTGAGCCGATCGCGGCAGCCGCGAAGCGATTCAACCAGGGGCGCAGCCTCAGCCTGGGAGCCCCACGAAGTGAGCAATGGTTGCGCATGGACGGCGTCGGTGCCGATTGCCATAGGAATTCTTCTCTCATTTGTTCGAGTCTGAACGTTTAAGATCAAGCTCGATTGAGTTGAATGAACTGTCTTGTTCATGAGTATGTACTGATTATTAGATGTGATGCAACACATAAATAACCGGTCGAACAGGCCGGCTGAAATCCGAAGGGAGGATCCCTCAATGTCGCTCAAGCCCCAGGCAATGCTGGTCATGAATAGCGGAACCTTTGCTGATCAGTTCGATTCCACGCGACTGGAGCGGCTGGCTGGACTGGTCGATCTTGGTGACGAACCCTGGACAGATTCCTTGGACGCACCCGAACTTGCGGGCCGCTTGGAGGAGGTGGAAATCCTCCTCACCAGTTGGGGAGTGCCACAGCTCAACGCTGAGCGTTTGGAACGTATGCCCAAGCTCAGGGCAGTCTTCCACTGTGCAGGAACAGTGCGCAGCTTCGTCAGCGAGGAACTCTGGGATCGCGGCATCACCGTCACCAACGGCGCCGACGCCAACGCCATCCCGGTTGCGGAGTTCACCTTCGCCTCGATCGTCCTTGCAGGCAAAAAAGCCCACGTCCTGGCCAACGATGCCCGCACATTCCGGGAGGACTGGAGCTACATCAGCGAGCGTGGCGAGCTGGGCAATATCGGCCGCGTAGTGGGCGTGATCGGATTTTCACGCATCGGACGGTGGGTGGTCCAACTGGTCCAACAACTCCAGGATGTCACCTGCCTGGTGAGTGATCCGTACGCCGAGCCTTCGGAGGTGGCTGCAGCGGGAGGGAAACTGGTCACGCTTGAAGAACTCCTGCCGGTATCTGACGTGGTCACCATCCACGCACCCGCGCTCCCGGAAACCCGCCACATGATCAGCACGGCCCAGCTCACAGCCATGAAAGACCACTCGACGCTCATCAACACGGCACGCGGGTCACTGGTTGACACCGCAGCCCTCGAGAAGGAGTGCGCCACCGGTCGAATCACGGCTCTCCTTGACGTCACGGAACCCGAGCCGCTGCCGGCCGGATCCGCCCTGTACGACCTTCCCAACGTGATCATCACCCCGCACATCGCTGGTTCGCTCGGGACTGAAACCCGGCGGATGTCCGATGCCGCACTGGATGACCTTGAACGGTACCTCGCCGGCAAGGACCTCCTGGCCCAAGTAGTCCACGCGGACCTCGGCCTCAGCGCCTAGGCCCAAGCACAAAGAAGCCGCAATTGCGGCAGACTTAAACCCTTAGTAAGGAGAACGCAATGAAGCGCACAACCCTCGCCGCAATCGCCCTTGCGGTGACTGCAGGGCTCGGACTCACCGGCTGCGCCGGCGCTGCCGGTCCCGCCGAACCGCAGGCAGCCGAAGGCAAGACCAGGTTGACCATCTCGGTCTGGAACTACGAGGGCACCCCGGAGTTCAAGGCCCTGTTTGACGGCTATGAGGCCGCGCATCCCAACGTGGACATTGAACCCGTGGACATCCTGGCTGATGACTACCCCCAGAAAGTCACCACCATGCTTGCTGGTGGCGACACCACTGATGTGCTCACCATGAAGAACGTGATCGATTACTCCCGCTACGCCAACAACGGCCAGCTGCAGGAGATCAACAGCGTGGTGGACAAGGTGGGCAAGGACAACCTGGCCAGCATCGATGCCTTCGATATTGGCGGAAAGTACTTTGCAGCCCCCTACCGCCAGGACTTCTGGCTCTTGTACTACAACAAGGACCTGTTCAAGGCTGCCGGCATCGAAGAGCCCAAGAACCTGACCTGGGACAAGTACACCGAGATCGCCAAGAAACTCACCACCGAGGCCGGCGGCAAGAAGACTTACGGCACGTATCACCACGTCTGGCGTTCAGTGGTCCAGGCCATCGCAGCAGCCCAGAACGGTGCTGACCAGAACAGCGGCGACTACGGCTTCATGGAGGATCAGTACAACACCGCGCTGGACCTGCAGAAGTCCGGCGCGGTGTTGGACTTCGGCACTGCCAAGAGCCAGAAGACCAGCTACCGCACCATGTTCGAAACCGGCCAGGCCGCCATGATGCCCATGGGCACCTGGTACACCGCGGGCATCCTGCAGGCCAAGAAGGACGGCAAGACCACCGTCAACTGGGGCTTGGCTCCGCTGCCGCAGAAGAACGACGACGGCAAGGTCACCACGTTCGGTTCGCCCACGGCCTTCGCCGTGAACAAGAACGCCAGCCACTCCGATGAGGCCAAGAAGTTCATCGAGTGGGCTGCCGGAGAAGAAGGCGCCAAGGCCATCTCCAAGATCGGTGTTGTGCCGGCCCTGCAGAAGGAGTCCGTCACCGCTGAGTACTTCAAGCTGGAGGGCCTGCCCACGGACGAGCTCTCCAAGAAGGCCTTCGCTCCGGACGAGACCGCCCTGGAGATGCCCGTCAGCGACAAGTCTGCCGCTACGGACAAGATCCTCAACCAGGAGCACGACCTCATCATGGTCGGCGAGCGCACCGTCGCTGATGGCATCGCCGAGATGGGCAAGCGCGTCAAGAGTGAAGTCCTCGGCCAGTAAGAACCATCATGACTACAGAAACAATCACCCAGGCGCCTACACCCGTGCACAGCCGCGGCAACAGGAAGCAAGCCAGGCGTAACACGCTGATCGGCTGGACGTTCATCCTTCCGAACTTCCTTGGCTTCCTGGCCTTCACCCTCATTCCAGTCGTGGCCGCTTTTGCGCTCTCCTTCATGGAATGGACCTCGTTCAGCGCACCCAAGTGGGTGGGCCTGGCCAACTTCCAGCGCATGTTCGCCAGCGACTCCTTCTGGATCGCCCTGCGGAACACCGTTGTCTACGCACTCGGTCATGTCCCGCTCACCATGGCCCTCGCTCTCATCCTCGCGATGCTCCTGAACCGCAAGCTCAAGGGCATCGGTTTCTTCCGGGTAGCGATCTTCTTTCCCTACATCACGTCTCTGGTGGCTGTAGCGGTGGTCTGGAATATGCTCTTCAGCCCGGACAGCGGCCCCATCAACCAGTTCCTCGGCGCCATCGGCATCGCCAACCCGCCGGGCTGGACGTCCAGCTCCGACTGGGCCCTGCCAGCTGTAATCATCACCAGCGTGTGGCGCGACATGGGCTACTACATGGTCCTGTACTTGGCTGGCCTGCAGGCGATCCCCACCGAGCTTTACGAAGCCGCCGAAGTGGACGGCGCCAGCGCCTGGCAGCGTTTCTGGAACGTCACGATCCCGTCGCTGCGGCCCACCACGTTCTTTGTGGTGGTCATGCTGACTGTCTCCAGCTTCAAGGTGTTCGACCTGATCGTGGTCATGACCAACGGTGGCCCCGGACGCTCCACCACGGTGCTGTCCCAGCTGATCTACCAGGAGGGCATCGGCGAAGGTAAGTTCGGCTACTCCTCGGCCATTTCGCTGGTCCTGTTCATCATCGTGCTGACGGTTACCGTCCTGCAGTTCAAGATCCAGCAGCGGAGGGAACGCTGATGACCAACATGGCCGAAGACCTCAAAGCCACTCATTTAAGGGACGCCGCTCCGCTCCCGAACGGCGCAGCTACCGCGGAAGACCGCCGTCGTACTGACCGCAAGCGCTCCCCGCGCGAGCAGAAGAAGCGGACCGCGAACATCGTGATCTACGGCGTCCTGGTGGTCCTGGTGGCGGCGCTCATGGTGCCGTTCATCTGGATGCTTTCCTCGTCGTTGAAGGAGAACAACCAGGTCCTCACGGTCCCCATCCAATGGATTCCGCAGGAGTTCGTGTGGAGCAATTACACGGACATCTGGACCCGTATCCCCATGATGGGCTACCTGCAGAACTCGCTGTACCTTGCCGTGATCATCACCTGCCTGCAGGTCCTCACGGGCTCGCTGGCTGCCTACGGTTTCTCGAAGGTCCGCTTCCCGGGCCGCGACGTCCTGTTCCTTGCCTACATCGGCACAATCGCCGTTCCGTGGCAGGCCTACATGGTGCCGCAGTACATCATGATGCAGCAGCTGGGCCTGACGAACAGCTTCAACGCCCTCATTCTCTTGCAGGCGTTCGGTGCGTTCGGGGTGTTCCTGATGCGCCAGTACTACATGACCATCCCGGACGAGCTCTGTGAAGCCGCCCGCATCGATGGCCTCAGCGAATACGGCATCTGGGCACGCGTGATCTTGCCCCTGTCCAAGCCGGCCCTCGCAAGCCTGGCACTGCTGACCTTCGTCAACACGTGGAACGACTACATGGGCCCGTTCATCTACCTCACGTCCAACCGCCTCTGGACTGTCCAGCTGGGCCTGCGTTCCTTCGTTGGCCAGTTCGACGCCGAGTACGCCATGATCATGACCGGCTCGGTGATCTCCGTGATCCCGATCCTCATCATCTTCCTGATCGGCCAGCGCTACTTCATCCAGGGCATCGCGACGAGCGGGATGAAAGGATGAGTGCTGTGGCGGGGCACAAGCGACGCCGGTGGGCCGGGCTTGGATTCGAAACCTTCGGGAGCATCTTCGGGTTCATCTACACGTTCCTGGCCGGCAACATCCTGCTCGCCGTGGCCAACGCGCCGCTGGTGCTCAGCCTCGCCCTGGTGGCGGACCCCGCGGCCGCCTGGCCCTTCTTCCTGGCGCTTTCGGTCACTATTGCGCCATCCCTCGCCGGCATCTTCGCGTCCTTCCGCGCATTGAACGACGACGGCGGCGCGGTCAAGCCGGTGGCTGCTTTCCTTCAGGGATACAAGCGCAGTTTTGGCAGGACTGCCATGCTGGGCCTGGGCGCTGTTGCCATGCTGATGTTCCTCGGTGTGGATCTGGCCGTCGTCCAGAGCATGCCCGAAATGGGGATGCTCGTGCCGCTGATCGTCGTAGTAGCCGCCCTCACGGTGAGCCTTACCGCCACGGCGATTGCCGGCGTCGTGCTTCTGCCCGAGGCGAGGATGAAAAGCATCCTGAAGGCATCGCTCTATCTGGCCGTGCAGCGCTGGTATCTGAGCCTGGCCATGCTGGTCCTGCTGGGAATCATTGCCTCTGCAGCGGTGCTTCAGCCTGTTCTGGGGACGGCGTTGGCGCCTGCTCCGCTGCTGTTCGTGATCTGGAGCAACGCTTCATTCGCCTTCCACGCGGTGCTGCGCGAGGCGTAGCCCAGGGCGCGGCAGCGTGCCCGCCCTCCCGATGTTCTCTCACATCCTGACGTCTTTTCCCGAACCTTCTCTCACATCATGTGAGAGAAGGTTCCGGTTTAAGGGGTGTGATGTGAGAGAACATCCGGGGTTGTAGCCGTTAGGCCACGTGCGTCATCAGCCGCGGCAGAGCTCGCCGTACTTGGTGCCGGCTTCCTGGTAAGCGGCGGAGAGTTCGCCCATCTTCTTCTCGTCCGGGGATTCCTTCACGAGTTCATCCGAGTATTCAAGGATGGCAGTGACCACGGGCTTCATCTCATTGGAAGCAACCGGTTCAATCGGGCGGATGGCGTTTGCGACGCGAATGGTTGCGGTCTTGCTGGCGTTGCTCGGGAGGCTGGCAACGGCGACACCCACCCGGTCACACGTTTCTGCGGTGGTCAGCTGCGGCGAAGAGCAAGCTGAAGCCGTGGCAAGCAGCCCGGCAGCGATCAAGACAGTGGTGAGTTTCTTCATGATTCCCTCAATAGTCGGCGCGTCCCTTCGATTGTAAACAGTGCAAGGGCGAGGCCGCGCATCGGGACCCGTATCGAACCGGACCCTGCCCTGGCCTAGGCTGGAGAACATGGCGATTATTCACAAGGCAACCCTGTCCCCGTCCAAGCTCGAACTCATCGCTGGATACCTGCCGACGCAGCCCTGGTTCATCCAGGATGGCGCCCCGGAGCTCATTGGGGCCTACCGTTTTGATGACCCCGCCGGCGAGGTAGGGCTTGAGACGCATGTCGTCAGCGCCGGCGACCGCATCTACCAGGTGCCCCTTAGCTACAGGGGCTACGAACTGGCTGGCGCCCAAGAATGGCTCATCGGCACCATGGACCACTCCGTCCTTGGCAAGCGGTGGGTCTACGACGCCTGCGCCGACCCCGTTTACGTCAAGGCCCTCGCCACCGCCATCCTCACCGGCCAGGAAGAGGCGGCATTGATCGTCGACGGCGAGCCCGAGCCCCGGCCGAGCACGGTCAACGTGAAGGGAAGCGGAACGCTCGACGACGGTGTTCCCGCCTTGAGTGCCTCGGCCCCGGTATCTGGCAGTGGCGTGACCATCATTGACGCAGGTGAGCTTCGCTTGAAGGTTGCCCGGGTGGTGGATGTCGCCGCTGATTCTTCGGCCAGCTCCGCTGCATCTTCGGAGCTCCACAGCGAATTGACCCTCACCGGCAAGTGGGCCGGACTGGAGAAGCCCGTGGAGCTGGCCGCCGTGATCCCGGCCTGAAGGAACGGTGTGTTCGGGCACCTTTTGGTCCTGCAGCCCGCAGCGTAGTCTGGCAAAGGGGCCATCTACTCCGTGAGGGGTTCACATGTACAAAGCACAAAACATCATTCCCGCAGTGCAGGATCTCGCAGCCGAGTGGGTGAAGCACGCAGCGGAGGGCACGTCGTCTCAAGCTGACGCAGTTGTGGGGTGGGCGTTGTCCCGGATCAACCACGCCGATGTCCCGTCTGTGGTGCACGGCGTAATGCTCACGCTGACCGGGAACCGTAAAGCCGCAAAGAGGGCTCAGCGCACCGCGGCCAGAGCGGTCAAGAGGACAACGCAAACTTTGAGTCGTCGAACCAGCCAGCGGAACTCTCCGCGTGCCGGGTGGTTGGCTGCCTTGGCAATCGCTGGCGTCGGGGCAGGCCTCGTGCTCGCATGGCGAATGATGGTGCCTCCCGGAGAACCGGTCCCTGCCAAGCCGCCCACGCCGGCCACGCCGGCCACGCAGACAGCGAACCCTTCCACGCCGAATGACCTCGCGGCTTCGTCTACGGATGTGCCCCCCGAGACGTACTGAAGGCAGCCGGATTTCTGCAGACTAGCCCGCGGCCGGGCTAGTCTGGCTTGCCTTCATCGTGTCGTCGCGTCCTTCTCCTGAGGACCATCCTGCTGAACAGTAAGTAGGCGCCTGTTCCAGCGAGCAGGAATCCGACCACGCCCACAATGACGAGTTGCGTGATGATCCCGGCAATGACCATGGCAAAACCGGCCAAAACCGCGAGGACACCAAAAAATGAGCGCGCCACCGCACCTCGCGGGCGCCCCGACTTCAGCTGGAGGTCCAGGTCAGGATCCGATGAAGCGAGATCCCGCTCAAGCTCTTCCAAACTCCTGCGTTCTTCATCCGACAACGACATCGGAATCTTCCCTCACTACACGCGCGTGGGGCGCTTTCCAGCGCCTACACGCCAACCACTAGCACGTGCCCTTCTTGCCGTGCCATGACTTTATTATCGTCCTTTTATGGCTACTATCCACAGCTGAAGCCAGCCCTACTCTGCGTTGGATGCCGGCACTGTCTCGTTGAGTACGCGCAGGGCGTTGAGCGTACGGGGATACCCGATGTACGGCAGCAATTGCGTGATGACGTCGAGCATCCGCCCGCGGCTGTTACCCACGTTCAGATTGGCCAGAACGTGCCCCTTGACCTGTGGTTCGCAGCCGCCAAGGGAAACAAGCATGGCCAACGTGAGTAGTTCACGCCTTGGAACATCAATGCCGGTGCGTGTCAGATAATCGCCGAAGCAGTTGCCAGCGAGGTACTCCTGGAAGTGCATCTCATCAGCTGACGCAGCGGCGCGCATATCGTCGATGCGTTCTGCGCCTGCGATCTCCCTCTGGATAGCCAGGCCTTTCTCCCCTCGGTCTTTCGGCGTGGTGGTGGACTGGCCGGGAACAGGTAGCTCCACCCCGTACTCCTTGAGGATTTCATTGGTGGCGTGCAGGAAATCCGAAACCTTGCCCATGCCGACGTAGGGTACTGCTTGGTAGACAAGCTCCTTCACTTCCACCGGGGTCACCCCCACCGTAAGGGCCGCTCCGAGCAACGCACGGTACTCCCGCGTTCCTTGTGAAGCGATAAGAGAGGCGAGCTGAACCATGAGCCTCGTCCGTGTATCCAGTTTTCCGTGACTCAAAACCTCGTCGAAAGCGAAGTTGTTGAAAATCTCCACGAGCTCGGGGTCTGTAACCGCCAAGGCTGGAAGCTGACCGGGGAAAAGTTCGTCGTGATTCCGTCGTGCCGTTTCGCTGGGTGCCATCGGGGGCCTCTCTTTCACTGATTCGTTAGGCGATGTCATTATTGGTCCGGCGGATGAAAGCGCTGGCGATCGCCGTCACCAAGAGAAGCAGCGCAGCGATCAGCAGGCTCACTTGCAGACCGGGCACAAATCCGGCCGGGCCAGCGAGCAGCGCGCCGAAGACCGCAACTCCCAGGGCTCCGCCAAGTTGCCGAAACGTATTGAAGACCGCACTGGCCGTACCCGATCGGTGAGCCGGGACGCTATCCAGAACGTGCGCCGTCACGGGAGGCATGGCCAACGCTCCACCCACCCCAATCGGCACGAGCAATATGGTCACTGCCATCAACGATCCCAAAGGAACTGCCAGAAGCATTCCCAGAAGGCCTACCACCATCAACAGCTGCCCAATCATTGCCGGAACCCTTGGTCCAAACCTCGCGGCCATGCGCCCCGCAGCGACATTGCTGACGGCGATGAGGACGGATGCGGGAAGAAAAGCCATTCCAGCAAGCAAAGGGGACAGGCCTAGATGCTGTTGAAGGAACAGGCTGATGACGAACACCATTCCGTACCAACCAACCATGAAGCTGAAACCCACCGCCAGGGCGATTCGCAGCCCGGATGACTGGAACAGGTCCAAGGGCATCATGGGATGTTGGCCCCGGGCCTGGGCCAGGAGGAAAAGGGTGATCGCAAGTACTGCGCCGCCCAGGGAAAGCATGACCCCAGGGTCCGCGAACCCAAGAACCCCTCCCTCGATGAGCCCGAAAATGAGGGTGGCCACGCCTATGAGCGCGGCTATCTGTCCCAACCAGTCGAACGTTGCCGGCCGCACCGGGGACACAGGAACCTTGACCAGTAATGCGACGGCGACGATGCCCACTGGGACGTTGATCAGGAAGACGAGGCGCCAGTCCACGGTTGTGAGCAGACCACCTAGTGCTGGTCCGGCCGCAGCTGCTACCGCTCCCCCAAGCGCCCAGATTCCAATGGCCCGCGCGCGTTGGGTTGCGTCCGGGAACGCTTCCCGGATCAGGGCCATTGACGGCGGCAACATCAGTGAGGCTGCGGCACCCTGAACAAACCTGGCGACGATCAACACCCACAGAGCTGGGGCGACGGCGCAGGCAGCCGAGGCCAGAACGAAGAGCACCAGCCCGAACGTAAAGGCCCTTTTTGCGCCGATGCGGTCAGAAAGGTTGCCGGCAAACAGCAACAAGGACGCAAACATCAGCGTGTAGCCGTCCACGATCCACTGTTGCCCGGCGGTGCCTCCACCAAGTTGCGAACCGATCGTAGCCAACGCAACATTGACGATCAGTGCATCGAGGGTGATCACGAAGAACCCGAGCATCGATACGGCAAGGGCGAATCGACCGGATGTGGAAGTCTTCGGGGGCAAAGCCGTGATTTGGCTGGGATTGCTGGTTGAGGTCACCTATCAATGACACTCCTTTTGGTGGCGGCGCGGGAGTGTCCGCTGTTACGGGTTCTGGCAGTACCTCCTTATGGTGCGGGAGCATACTGAGGATATGACTGAGAGTGATGACTTCCTGGCTTGGATCAGGACTACGCTTTACCACGCTGAGGTGGCCCTCCTCAATGGAGACTCCGCCCCGCGTCGGGCCATTTGGTCCAGCCACGAGCCCGTGAGCGTCCTGGGCGCCTGGCGCAACGCCGTCGGGCAAGAAGAAGTCGGGCAGCTTTTCACAGACTTGGCCAACAGGTTCTCCGACTGCACCGCCTACTCATTCGAGCTGCAGTCCTACGACATCGTTGGCGACATGGCCTACACCGTTGGTTTGGAGCGGTCCTCAATCTCGGTCACCGGGCAGCCGGTGAGCCAGGTCCTGAGGGCCACCCAGGTCTACCGCCATGAGGATGGCGAGTGGAAAGTGGTCCACAGGCACGCTGACACGGTCCTGGAGTGAGGTGGCCTACTGCTCGGGCCGCGGCCGCCACACCACAACGGCTTGCGACCGCGCACGGGGACGTTGACCGCGGGCCAGACTGACGACGTCGCCAGCCGCTCCCGCCGCGAAGATTCGTGCGTCCAAGGGATTCCGGCGCCGGGTCAGTTCTTCTGTCAGTTCGGCCACCCGGTACTGCAACGCCGCCACCTGGTTTTCAAGGTCCAGGATGCGCTTGATGCCTTCAAGCGATACGCCGGACTGCGAGAGGCGCTGGACCTCCCGCAGCTTGTCGACGTCGTTCTGGGAGTACCGCCGGGACTTGCCGGGGGCACGGCTGGGCGAGACGATGCCCAATCGGTCGTATTGGCGCAACGTCTGCGGATGCATGTCGGCAAGCTCCGCGGCGACGGAGATGACAAAGATCGGCTGGTTGACGTCGATTGCCATGACCGTCTCCTTACAACCGGGCCTTCGCGGCCAGATCGTGACGCGGGTTGGCGTCGGTGGTCGCGGCAGCAAATGCCTTCACGGCCTCCTCCGCTTCCTTGTTCAGGTTCTGGGGGACGGCGACGTCGATAGTCACCAGCAGGTCACCGGTCGCCTTGGACGTTTTCACGCCTCGGCCCTTGACGCGGAGGGTACGACCCGACGGTGTCCCGGCCGGGACACGCACCTTGACGGTGTCGCCGTCGAGCGTTGGGACCTCAATGGTCGCGCCAAGCGCAGCTTCCGCGAACGTGACAGGCACGTGGATGCGGATGTTGTCGCCGTCGCGCTGGAAAAACTCGTGGGGCTTCACGTTCACCGTGATGATGAGGTCACCGTTTCCGGCAGGACCCGCGTTGCCCTTGCCACGTTGCCGGACCTTCTGCCCGTCCTTGATGCCTGCGGGGATCTTGACGTCGATCACGTGGCCGTTGCTTTCACGCAGGCTCACAGTAGTGCCCTTGATGGAACCAGCAAAGGAGATGGACGTCGTCGCAGTGCGATCCGAGCCCTTCTGCGGAGCACGCTGGAACCCTGTCTGGCCTCCACCAAAGCCGCCACCAAACAGGTCAGCAAACTCCGGAGGAATACCACCGGCACCCGAAGGCTGTCGCCCGCCGCCACCAAACAAACCACCGAACAGGTCCTCAAACCCACCGTTGGCGCCAGCACCACCACGCCCGGCGCCGGCACCCGGAGCGAACCGGGCACCACCCATGGCGCGGATAGCGTCATACTGCTGCCGGTCCTCAGGGTTCGACAACACCGAGTAAGCCTCGGAAATGTCCTTAAACTTCTTCTCCGCAGCTGCATTCCCCGAGTTCGTATCCGGGTGGTACTGCCGCGCCAGCTTGCGGTAAGCCTTCTTAATATCCGCGTCGGACGCGTCCTTGGCGATACCAAGGATCGCGTAAAAATCCTTTTCAACCCAGTCCTGGCTGGCCAAGAGCGTTTCCTTTCGTTGTATGTTGCGTTGTGCTACGTGGAATATGGGCCCCCGCCCCTACGCGTGGCGGCTCGGTCCTTTCGGACCAGAGCCGCCACGCTCCGGCAGGCCCGAAGCCACTCCCGGGGCCCATATTCCACTCCGCGCTGCGGTCAACTCACCTCAGGCGAGCTTACAGCGGGCGCGAAACCGGATATGGGGCGGCGGTGTGGAGGGCACCGCGAAGCGGGCACCGCCCCATATCCGGTGTAGCGGCAAGGTGAGACCTAAGCCGGTACAGCCACGATTACCTGGGCCGCACGCAGAACCCGCTCGCCTGAGCGGTATCCCGAGCGCAGCACCTGGCTGACCGTGTCCACCTCGATGTCCTCGCCGGGCTGCTGGATGAGTGCCTCGTGGATGGTGGGGTCGAATTCGACACCGGTTTCCGCGATGCGTTCCAGTCCGTACGTCTTCAGCGCATTCTCCAGTTTGGTGGCGATGGCGGCGAAGGGGCCGTCTTCGAGGTCACCGTGCTGGCGTGCGGCGTCGACGTCGTCCAGCACCGGGAGCAGGGAGTTCAGGACGCCGATGACGGCCATTTCCCCTGCTACGGCGCGGTCGCGTTCGACGCGCTTGCGGTAGTTGACGTATTCAGCCTGAAGGCGAAGGAGGTCGTTGCGGAGCTCCGCTGCCTGGGCTTCGGCCGCGGCGCCGGAGGCTACCGATTCCTCGGCAGGGACCTCAACCCCGTTGAGGATTTCCTCAGCCTGGGAGAGAGCGTCGCCTTCCGTGGGAGCGGCGTTGCCTTCGGTGGGAGCAGCAGCTTCGCCTTCGGGGTGGCGGGCAGCCCCGGTTTCCGGGTCAACCTTGCGGTTGTCCCGGATTACCGGCTTGCGCGGCTCGTTTCCTTCAGAGTGCTCTGCTTCGTTGCCGTGGTGGGGCATGGCTACTTCTTCGCTTCGTCTTCGTCGATGATTTCAGCGTCGACGATGTCTTCGTCGGCAGCAGTCTTCTCGCCGGCCGGAGCGCCTTCAGCACCGGCACCCGGAGCGTCAGCTGCGGCTGCCTGAGAGTAGATGGCTTCGCCGAGCTTGGTCTGGGAAGCCTGCAGCTTCTCGAACGCCGTCTTCACAGCGGCGTCGTCGGTGCCTTCCAGCGCGGACTTGAGGGCGTCGACGTCGGCCTTGACCTCGGTCTTGACCTCTTCGGGCAGCTTGTCGTCGTTGTCGGCGATCAGCTTGTCCACGGAGTAGGCGAGCTGCTCGGCGGAGTTGCGGGTGTCCGTAGCTTCGCGGCGGGCCTTGTCCTCTGCGGCGTGCTCCTCGGCTTCACGGACCATGCGGTCGATGTCTTCCTTGGACAGTGCCGTGCCACCGGTGATGGTCATGGACTGTTCCTTGCCGGTGCCCTTGTCCTTGGCGGACACGTGGACGATGCCGTTGGCGTCGATGTCGAAGGTGACCTCGACCTGCGGGACGCCGCGGGGTGCCGGAGCGATGCCGGTCAGTTCGAACGTGCCCAGCGGCTTGTTGTCGCGGGTGAATTCACGCTCGCCCTGGAAGACCTGGATGGCCACGGACGGCTGGTTGTCGTCTGCGGTGGTGAAGGTCTCGGAACGCTTGGTGGGGATAGCCGTGTTGCGCTCGATGAGGTGCGTCATGACGCCACCCTTGGTTTCGATGCCGAGGGACAGCGGCGTGACGTCGATGAGGAGGACGTCCTTGCGCTCACCCTTCAGGACACCGGCCTGGAGTGCAGCACCGACGGCTACAACTTCGTCCGGGTTGACGCCCTTGTTGGGCTCCTTGCCGCCAGCAAGTTCCTTGACGAGTTCGGAGACGGCGGGCATACGGGTGGAGCCACCGACGAGGACGATGTGATCGATGTCGGAGACCTTGATGCCGGCTTCAGCGATGACGTCGTGGAACGGCTTCTTGGTGCGGTCCAGCAGGTCCTTGGTGAGGTCCTGGAACTTGGCACGGGTCAGCTGCTCGTCCAGGTGGACCGGGCCGTCGGGGGTGACGGACAGGTACTGGAGGGAGATGTTGGTGCTGGTGGAGGAGGAGAGTTCCTTCTTTGCCTGCTCTGCAGCTTCACGGAGACGCTGGAGGGCGATCTTGTCCTTGGAGAGATCGATGCCCTTGATCTTGAGCTGGTTCAGCAGCCACTCGACGACGCGGTTGTCCCAGTCGTCGCCACCGAGGCGGTTGTCACCTGCGGTTGCGCGGACCTGGATGGTGGAGAAGTTGTCTTCGTCCTTGCCGACCTCGAGGAGGGAGACGTCGAAGGTACCGCCACCGAGGTCGAAGACCAGGATGAGTTCGTCTTCCTTGCCCTTGTCCAGACCGTAGGCCAGTGCGGCCGCGGTGGGCTCGTTGACGATGCGGAGGACGTTGAGGCCTGCGATTTCGCCGGCTTCCTTGGTGGACTGGCGCTCGGCGTCGTTGAAGTATGCCGGAACGGTGATGACAGCGTCGGTGACCTTTTCACCCAGGTAGCTCTCGGCGTCGTTCTTGAGCTTCATGAGGATACGCGCGGAGATTTCCTGCGGCGTGTACTTCTTGTCATCGATGGCGACTGACCAGTCGGTGCCCATGTGGCGCTTGACGGAGGCGATGGTGCGATCGATGTTGTTGACGGCCTGGCGCTTTGCGATCTCGCCAACCAGGACTTCGCCGGACTTGGAGAACGCAACGACCGACGGCGTGGTGCGGCCGCCTTCTGCGTTGGCGATGACGGTGGGCTCGCCACCTTCAAGGACAGAGACCACGGAGTTAGTGGTTCCGAGGTCGATACCTACTGCACGTGACATATCTTGTTTCCTTTCAATGGCCGATGTTCGAGATTGCCTCCGGCACCGGTCCGCTGGGCGGTTGGGTTTTCGGGAGCCCACTCAACAATCGGCTAGTTGAGCGTTCTGCACTCAACTGTACTCAGCCTCGTTTCAATGTCAATCCAAAGTTGAGTGAAGTACGCTCAAGTTTGGCTTTCGTGCTCAAATTTACCCCGGAAGTACGCGGCTCCGAAGGCTGGTTTCGCCCTGCGTGAACTGGCAGACTTGCGCGATGGAGTTCGCTGAGTGCGGCCCGGGGGAGGCGTGGTGACACGCTAACGGATGAGCGTCACTCCGGCGGTCGGGCGACACGGATATCCGGGTGTCCCTGACGAATTTGCGTGGCATCAGGGTTTTGGGTGGCGCCAGTGGAGCTGGCCAAGGGCGGCTCGGGTTTATACACCCACGCCACAAGCACCACGGAAATGATCATCAGCAGGAACCAGGCCAGGAGCTTATCGATCGAGACCGCCTGCCAGCCATTTACCTGGTTGGGGTAAAGCCACGCATGGGACCACGTGCCGATGTTCTCGGCGAACCAAATGAACAGCGCCACCAACAGGAAAGACACCAAGATGGGCATCCGGAAGCGCTTACGGAACACCCGGAAGTGCATTACACAACGTCCGTAGACAAGCACGACGGCGGCAAGCAGCACCCAGCGCGCGTCAAAGATGTAGTGGTGCGAAAAGAAATTGACGTAGATCCCGGCCGCCACGAGGGCGGTGATCCATCGCCAGGGGTAGTTGTCGAAGTGGAGGTCAAAAAGCCGGAACACACGAACCATGTACGAGCCCACAGCCGCATACATGAAGCCACTGAACAATGGGACAGCACCGATCCGGAGGAAGCCCTCGGCCTCGTACGACCACGAGCCCACATCCGTCTTGAACAGTTCCATGACCGTTCCCACCGCGTGGAACAGGAGGATCACCCGCAACTCGCGCAGTGTCTCCAACTTGAAGCTGATCATCAGGATCTGAATGGCGACTGCCGCGATGGTCAGGAAGTCATTCCGCGCCAGGCCGGCGTCGTCCGGATACCAGAGGCGGGCTGCGATGATCACCGCGAGCAGTGCTGCCCCGAAGACGCAGGCCCATGCCTGTTTCAGTCCGAACACTACGAACTCGGTCAGGCGCATGCGGAGTCGGCCGCCTTGGGCGTGCTGCAGATAACGGTGCGCGAGGTCGTCGATGTCTTGTTCCACCGAAGTCGAATTACGCATTGTGCGACCTACCATGGGTCTTCGCCGGGCTGGTTTCCAGCCGGCTCAGGTAGTAGTCCCTGGGCCAGTGCCGTATCCGCTGCGGAAGCCGGGGATAGACGCGTCCGAGCCACCGCATGGTCCGCTCGAAGCGGCGGTCATCACGGGGCGTCCATGCCAGGCCGAAGCCTTCGCGCAAGTGGTCCGGAAGCAGGCCGGCGGTCAGGAAGCGGGCAAGCGGCATAACCAGGCGCATGAGTGCCGGTCCACCCGCCGGATACAGCAGATCCTTGGCTATCTTGCGGGCTTTTTCATCAGCTCGAAGCAGGTCCACGTGCGATGACCAATACCTAGCGAAGGCCGCACGATCGGGCGGCCACATGTTCGCCGGAAGCTGCAGCGCCGTCCCAATGCGCGCATAGTCGCGGTACATGCGGTCGGCGGTCTCGTCGTCGAGCGGTCCGTGCACTTGCTCGTAAACGGTGACGGCGGTGTCATAAAGGGTGGCGACAACCCAAAGCTGCGACTCGGGGTCGAAAGCGTTGTAGCCCTTTGTTGCATCGTCAGGGTTCCGGCGCACCGGAGCGTGGGCGCGGTTAACGGCGCGACGAACCGCAGCAACTTGCTCGTCTGAACCATAAACAATCGCATAAACGTAAGTCAGCGTGGCCCGTAAACGATCCTGTGGCCTTTGGGCTAAGTCGCTGTGATCGGCGACGCCATGCCCCACCCTTGGATCAGCAATCTGAAGGAGGATGGCGCGACCGGCACCGGCGAGCAATATGCCCTCCGCGCCAATGTCAGCAAGCCCTCGAACCATCTTGATACTTTACCGTCTACTGCTGGTCACAGCCCCGCCATGCCCTGGAGCACGAGCAGTTGGTGCTCGAACAATTCCTCGCGCGCGGAAAACGTATCGCGCCCGTACTGGCCGAACACTTCGAAGCTCACAGCCCCGAAGACGGACGTCCACGCCAGGACGCCCCGCGCGAGCGCGGACTCGGGCACCTTGATCCCAAGTTCAGTCTGGATGTTCCCCATATCTGCTGCCAGAGCAGGTGGAATCACGACGGCGGGACTCACCGCAGTCTCCAAAGCACCCGCCCGATGGGCTGCGTCAAAGATGCTCACGAGGCGAAAGATGACACGTGTTCCGGGAACCGTGGTTCGCTCACCTGGTGCCTGATAGCCGGGAACCGGGCTGCCGAAAAGCAGGGCGTAGCTGGCTGGTTCCTTGAGCGCCCACGCACGAACAGCCTTACCCAGGGCACGGAACCGACCTGCGAAATCATTCTCAGGAACCGCCGCTACAGCTGTATCCACTTCGTCGCCGAGCTCGTTGTAGCCGTCGATGAGCAAGAGCGTGAGGAGTTCGTCCCGGCTTTCCACGTAGCGATAAACGGCCGAAGAAACGACGCCAAGGTCCCGGGCAACAGCCCGCAGCGACAGCCCCGCGGCGCCATGTAGCGCCAAGTGTTCCCTGCCAATTCGCACAATATCGGCGATGGTCTGTGCCCGTGCACGCTCGCGGGGAGTTGGCTGTTTGGCTTTCGGCTGGGCCTTAGGGGCAGCTTCGGCGCTGGGCGCTGTGGAAGGCATGAAACCAGCTTGCCACAAGAGAGAGCACCATCAACAAGTGAGAGCAGTGCTCTTGACTTTGCCATTGTTGAGGGTCATTCTGAATTTAGAGAGCAGTGCTCTCGCTTTCGTTCAATGGACTTCTAGGAAAGAGATCAGCATGTACGTCGTCACAGGAGCAGGACCCGTTGGCTGGACCGTCGCCGGACAACTCGCTGAGCAGGGGGAAGACGTTCGCATTCTGACTCGATCCGGCAGCGGCCCGGACCATCCCCTCATTGAACGGATGCGCGTCGACGTCTCCGATCCCAAGCAATTAAGCCAAGCACTCAACGGCGCCGCCGCGGTCTTCCATTGCATTCACGGATCCGCCTATCGTGCCGCAGTATGGGCGGCCGAACTCCCGCAAGCCGAACAAGTGGTGATGGATGCAGCGGCAGCCGCGGGCGCCGTCGTCGTATTTCCAGAGAGCCTCTACTCCTACAGCGAGCCGGACAGCGCGATGACCGAAGCGGGTCCACGGGCGGCGTCGGGCGGCAAACGAGGCATTAGAACCCAGTTGCTGAACGCTCGGCAGATGCATGCTGCGAATACTGTGAGCGTGGTGGCCGGCGACTTCTTCGGCCCGCTGGTCCGTACCGCGCATGCAGGCGAACGCATGGTCCCGCTGGTTGTGGAGGGAAAGTCGGTCCAGGTGATTGGCAGCGCTCGGCAACCGCACTCGTTCACGTATGTCCCTGACCTGGCGGCGGCCATGATCGCCGCGGCGCGGAACCCAAAGCTCTGGAACACCGTGCTCCACGCACCGACCGGCCCGGCGCTAACCCAACGCGAGCTTGCGGCGGCGTTCGCTGAGGCTGCTGGCGTTGCTGTTCCGAGGGTGAGTGCTATTCCGGGATGGGTGTTGAGGACCGCAGGTCTCGTTTCGACCGACATGCGGGAGCTTGCAGAGATGCTCTACCAGTTCGAGCGGCCGTTCGTGATGGATTCCTCGCAAAGCCAGCGCCTCCTGGGCTTGGAACCGACGCCCCTCCCGGAAGCTGCCGCAGCAACAGTGGCGTGGTGGCGGGACGCTGTCCGGCAAGTGAAGTAGGAGGCAGCGTGCGGTCGAGCGCGTATGTCTGATTTCAGGACACGGAACGTCTCACACAAACCCCTCCGGCCAATCACTGGTCCTTCCATGCGCCAGGCCGTGGAGCGTCCAGAAAGGTTGTGACGACGTCCTGCACCAGCGCGGTCCTCGCCAACCCGAAGAAATGCGTGGTGCCGGGAAACACAGCGAGTTGCGATGCGGGTACGCCTTCGAAGTCGCCATTCACGTCTCCTCCCCTCAGTTGGAGGAACCGCACGGCATGCTCGAGCTTGACCATGTCGCAATCTCCCACCGTGATCAACGTTGGGGCTGCGATTCCGCGGATTTCGTCATCGCTCCATCCGGTGGAGCCAGCGTCATAGCTCCCGAGTTTGTCCAACAGTCCCTGCAGGTGCTCGCGATCCGGATGCGGTGAAACCGCAAGATAGCGCTGCTCCATCGGGGTGCCGGCGATCATATCCACGGTCATGGAGGCAACAGCTTCGGCATTTCCGCCGCGATCGCCGTCGGGCCGGAAAGACACCGAAGACACGATGAGTTTGCGGACAAGGTCAGGGCGTTTGATCGCCAAGTGCAGGGCCACGGCACCGCCAACGCTGAAGCCGAAGACATCAACCTCGCCGGCGTCCAGGTGCTCCAGAAGGCCAACGACGTCCGAGGCCAAATCAGCGGTGTTCAGTGGACGGTCGATGTCGTTGGTTCTACCGTGGCCTTGGAAGTCCGTAGCGATAACCTTGCGTCCATTCGAGAGCGCCGGAATGAGCGCGCCGAATTGCTGTTCGATGTCGAACAACCCGCCATGCAGGAGCAGCAACGGTGTGCCACCGGAACCGTGCAGCTCGTAGTACATCTGAAGTCCGTTGACCTCTGCGTAACCGGTCTCCGGGGCTGGTGTCGGCTGGTCCATCGTTTGTCCTCCGCCCTGTACGAATCGCTCTACGTTGCGCGTCATCCTAGCCCGGCGGCGGAGCTGGCGGAGGGTCGCAGGGTGGGCTGAACGCGGCTAATTTGCGAGCGTCTCCTGGCAGACGTTTCGCTGTTCCTCGACTGGTTCTACCCATTCAAGGGCCGCGACGAGGTGCCCTTCGTTGGGCAATGCCTGTTGCTCGGCCGCTGGGAGTTTGTCGTATGTATAGGCCGCGACGGCCATGGGTGAGGTTGAGCGCCCGAGGCTGTACCTTACGCTGCGGTCGTTCTTGGTGCCGCAGATCAAGATGCCAATCGTTTCGTTGTGATGTTCACGGCGAAGCATGTCATCGACAAGGGCAACGTAGAAGTTCAGTTTGCCGGCGTACTCGGGCTGGAACTTTCCTGTCTTGAGCTCGATGACCACATACCGGTTCTGGTCCATGTGGAAGAACAGCATGTCGATGTAGTAGTCGTCGCCGTCGACATCGAAGTGGACCTGCCGGCCAACGAACGAAAATCCGGGTCCTAGTTCCCGCAGGGTTTCGGTGATTCGGCTGGTCAGGGCCAGTTCCAAGTCCCGTTCGGCGACTTCCCCCGAAAGGCCGAGAAACTCGAAGCTGTAGGGGTCCTTGGCGACCTGCTGGGCCAGCTCAGAATCCAGTCCAACAAGCCGTTGGACAAAGTTCGACGGCGCCGCGCCGGTCCGTTCCAGGGTCCTGTTCATGATCATGTTCAGGAGGACGTTGCGCGACCATCCGTGTTCAACTGCGGCGCCGGCGTACCAATCTCTATGCTGTCGAGTGTCTGCCTTGTCCAGAAGAACGGTGACATGCCCCCACGGCAATTGTGCAACGGCTTGTTGCACAATTGGGTCCGGCCATGCGGCCGCAAAGGCTCGCATGTAAAAGAGGTTCCGTCGCGACAGGCCCTTCATCTCCGGGAACTCTGCCCGGAGATCTTCAGCCAGGCGCCCCATGACGCCGCTCCCCCATTGCTCGACCTGCTGGCGCTCCAACACAGTCTTCCCGATCGACCAATACAACTCGATCAGCTGTGTGTTGACGGTTCGAAGGGCGGTCTGACGCGCGGCCCGGACCCGTTCCTTAAGCGCGGCCAAAAGATCGGTGTAGCCTGCGGGCAGGGCCAAGGCGCGCGAATCAGTCATGCACGCAACCCTATTGGCCTCCACTGACATTCAGCCCCAGAGCAACTCCCGGTCAGTGTGGGTATTTCCATCTGGCAGGGGTATTCCGTTCCGCAGCCGGAGTTCACCCCTATGGTCATCACGGGATCGCTGCTATCCATCCTTCCGCTGCTGGTTGCCTTCATCATGCTCCAGCGTTTCTGGAAGTCCGGCCTCACCGCAGGGAGCGTCAAATGACCACCAGCAAACTGAACGTCGCCCTGGCGATGGGTCCCGGCGTCGTATCCCGGGTCTTTCCCGCACGACGACTCGGGTCCTTGGCGCCCGAACTGCAGTTGTTGAGCCCGGAGCCAATGGAGGACTTCACATCTCCACGTTCCCTGAAACTCCTGGCCGATACAGACATCCTCATCACCGGCTGGGGCTGCCCGCGGCTCGATGCCGCCGCTTTGACGGCGGCCCCACGGTTGAGTCACGTCCTGCACGCCGGCGGAACCGTCAAGCATCACGTGGGCCAGGAATGTTGGGACCGCGGCATCGAAGTCAGTACAGCTGCTGATGCCAACGCCATCCCCGTAGCTGAATACACGGTGGCCATGATCCTGCTGGCCAACAAGAGGGTCCTGCAGATCGCCCGGAAACTGCACACGGAAAAAACGGAAATCGAGCCCGACCAGGTGTTCCCGGATATGGGCAACTTCGGCAAGCGTGTGGGCATCATCGGGGCCTCGAAGATTGGCAAGCACGTCATCAGGCTCCTGCAGCCCTACGACGTCCAGTTCGTCGTCGCCGACCCCTACCTCGACGATGCAGCGGCAGCAGAGCTCGGCGTCGAGCATTCCACGCTGGACCAACTGGTGGCGAGCTGCGACGTCGTCAGCCTCCACGCGCCGTCGCTCCCCTCCACATTCCATCTGATCCATGCGGGACTGGTGGATTCCCTCAAGCCCGGCGCCACGTTCATCAACACGTCCCGCGGCGAGCTGGTGGACCAGGACGCGCTGCTGGCCCGTATTGAACGGGGTGACCTGTTCACTGTCCTGGATGTCACCACTCCGTGGGTGCTCCCCGCCGAATCCAGGTTCTACACGCATCCAGATGTCCTGCTTACTCCGCACCTTGCAGGGTCCTTGGGAACTGAACTCGAACGAATGGCCGTCAGCGCCATCGAAGAAGCGCTGCGCATCTCCCGTGGCGAACCACTCCTCCATAGGTTGCATGCAAAGGATCTCGCCTTCACGGCGTGAGCGGCAGTTTCCCCACCTGCACATTCAATCGAATGGAGTTACTCCTGATTCCCCAGTGACTACACGCAACAGCGGGAGTAACCTAGTCCCAGTTGCAATTCTGGTCACCTTTCGAGTTCTGGGTTCTGCCGTGGGCTATGTGCGTTCGTCGTTGACCGACCTTCTGGGGGTACTTTCCGACGCCGTCGCTCCCCAGCGCGTAAGGTTCGACGACGGTTCCCCAGACGCCGTCGTTCCCACCCCTGACGCTCCGGTCACCGTCCATGCCGTCACGCTCAACCGCGTGGGAAGGTCGCGTCGCGATGGTCCGGTCCTGGACCTCGAACTGCGGGTGGCGGTGGAATGCCACGGCCCCGAACAACTGGACAACATGGAGCAACTGCTCCTGGCCGTGGAACGCCACAGCCAATACTCGGTAGTTTCCACCGGCGAGTTCCGTCCCGAGGAGTACTCCGGAGCTATCCGGCAAGGGCTCGGGTTCCTGGTCCGGATCCCCGTGGCGCTGCGCTTCGAAGAGCCTTCCGGGCCGCCAGTCCTTGAGCCGCTCATTGCCAAGACCGGCGTTGCCCGCCGGATCCACGGACGGCTCGTGGACGTCCACAACAAAGGTATCCCCGACGCTTACATCCATGCCCATTCTTCCGCCACGGCAGTCGTCAGCGATGCGACCGGCCACTTCGAGGTCCTGGCCTCGGCGGATGAACTCCAGCACTTTGCCGTAGCAGTACGCGGCACCGAAAAGGAAGTCTCGGCCAGCACCAGCAGCCTGCCGGTCATCATCCGGTGGCAGTGAATCCGCGGACTACCGCGGGCAGGAAAGGGAGCGCACCATGGCGAACTATCAGGCGCCAGGCGTTTATGTTCAGGAAGTGCCCAGCGGGGCACGCGCCATCGGGCAGGTCAACACCAGCATCGCAGCGTTCGTAGGCGTGGCTCCGAACCAGGACGCCTTGGTGGATGAGCTCCGTGTGCTGGACAACTGGACGCAGTTCGTGGACCAATATGTCGGCAACGCGACAGCGGGCACACCGCTCTCAAACGCTGTTTACGGCTTCTTCTCAAACGGAGGGAGCCGTTGTTATGTGGTGAACGTTGGGGCCAACGGCAGCCTCACGGGCACAGCCACCAAGCCCACAGGCCTCACGCTTTTCGAGGCCGTGGACGACATCTCCATGGTGGCAGCCCCCGGCTTCGCGGACGCTCAATCCTATGCGGCATTAGCGGCGCATGTGGAGCACCCGCTCCGCCAGGACCGCATGGCCATCCTGGATACGGTGGAAAAAGTAGACGACGTCGGGGCACTCACCAGGGCTGCGACGTCCGGCGTTCCTGTGGGTGCGCGGGATTCGGACTCCCAGGAAGAGGACACGACGACGGACGCTGACTCGGGTGGCGACGCTGGCTCGGGTGATGCCGACGAAGCCGAAGACGCGCCTGAAGAACCCGTAGGCACAGAAGACAGCGACAGCCCGCCGTCGTCGGCTTCTTCTGCATCCTCGGTCTCCTCCGACGCCCCCGACTGGCCCGACTCAACCCGTCCCCCGGCGAGCCGGGCGGCTGATCCGGATACGGAAGCCAGCGACCAGCAGGACCTCGGTGCCCCGCAATCCCCCGGCGGTTACACAGCACTGTATTTCCCGTGGATCGTGATGATCGATCCCGTGTCCGGCAAAAAGGTGACGCAGCCGCCGTCGGGCCATATTGCAGGCGTGTGGGCGCGAGTTGACGCGACCCGCGGCGTCCACAAGGCGCCGGCCAATGAGCCCATCCAAGGCGCGATCGATCTTGTGCGGCGCGTGAGCCGCGGTGAGCAGGAGGTCCTGAACCCTGCCGGCGTGAACTGCATCCGGTACTTCCCGGGCGAGGGGATCCGGATTTGGGGCGCCCGGACCAAGGCTCCTGAAGCGAGCGAATACAGGTACGTGAATGTGCGGCGGCTGACCAACATGATCAAGGAGTCGGTAGCGGACGGGACGCGCTGGGTGGTGTTTGAGCCCAACGATCACACGCTGTGGAAGTCGATCCGGCGCGACATCGGGGCGTTCCTGACCAACGTGTGGCGGGACGGCGCCCTGCTAGGGACCACTCCTCAACAGGCATTTTTCGTGAAGTGCGACGAAGAAACCAACCCTCCAGAGGTCCGCGACGCCGGGCAAGTAGTCACGTTGATCGGGATCGCGCCCGTGAAACCGGCCGAATTTGTGATCTTCAAGCTCATGCAGTCGGCGGACAACACCAGCGAGACAGAGAGCGCAGGAGCCTGACATGACAACCCCAACACCTGCCGCCCAACCGGGCAACGTGGTGGACCCCTACCGGGCCTACAACTTCAAGCTCGTGATCCAAGGCGTGGTTCAGGGCCACTTCACCAAAGTGGAGGGCCTCGGCCTGAAAATCGACCGGATCCTCTACCGGTCCGGCGGCGAAAACAGCACAGTGCGCGTCATCCCCGGGCAGGTGGAGTACACCCCAGTGACGTTGAAGTACGGGCTCACTGACTCCACCGAGATGCTGCAGTGGCTCTTCAAGGCAGTAGACGGAAAAGTGGAACGCCGCAACGTCTCCATCGCGATGCTCAACGACGCCGGCTCCGTGGAAGTCCGCCGCTGGAACCTCCTGGGGGCCTGGCCGTGCGACTGGTTCGGCGCACCCCTTGACGCCTTGGGTAAGGATCTCGCCATCGAATCCCTCAGCATCGCATACGACCGCCTGGAGCTCGACGATGCCCGCGCTCCCGTCGCCTGAGCCTGGGTTTTCGTGGCGGCGGGCGGCTGCGCACCGTTTGCGAGGTGTGGCTGCGTGGCTGGAGCGCGGGTCGGGCCTGGGCTCGGGTTCTCCGGGAGCTGGTTCATCGGGTGCGGGCGCATCGGTTGCTTCGGCTTCGGCGCCTTCTTCATGGGAAAGTTCGACGCCGGTGCGCGGCCTGAACGTGGAAGGCGCACCGGAGCACTGGGTTCAGTTGCTCCGCGACGCCGGGTTGGTTCCACCTGCCGCTCCCACCAACATCCCTCCCGTTGCTAGGCCCACTCTGCGTGCCTGGGGACGCTCTTGGCGAGCAAAGCAGGCCCCACAACACACCCCGAGCACCACAACACCCCTCGTTGCGAGGCCTGATGTGCGCGCTTCCGGGCCAACATGGGACGCAGAACGGGCCCCACACCATACCCCTGTGCTGGGCCTTCGCACGGATCGATCCGAAACACCCCTCGTTGCGGGGTCCGATATGCGCGTTTCCCGGCCAATATGGGGCGCAGAGCAGGCCCCGCAACACACACCCACCCACGTTTCCGGGCCGGATGTGCGTGCTTCCAGCCCATTATGGGACGCCGAGCAGGCCCCACAACACCAGCCCAACGCGACGCCCTTCGTTGCCGGGCCCGATGTGCGCGCTTCAACCCAAGATTCGGGCGCAGAGCGGGCCCCACAACACGTACCCATGCTGCGCCTTCGCACGGATCGGCCCGAAACACCACCCGATGCAGGGCCCAGTGTGCGCGCTAAAACCCAAGATTGGGACGTAGAGCGGGCCCCACAACGCAAACCCATCCCCGGCACGACACCCCCAGTTGCGGGGCCTGATGTGCGTCCTTCGGGGCCAAGTTGGGGCCTAGAGCAGGTCCCACAACGCAAACCCACCAGCCCCACCCACGCCCAAGACACCCCCGGCACAACACCCCCAGTTGCGGGGTTTGTTGTGCTTGCTAAACCCCAAGAATGGGGCGCAAAGCAGGCCCCACAACCCCAGGGCCACGTCAGCGCGAGCACGCCCCATACCCCCGCGCCGGCGCTCAAGGGAGACTGGCCGGAGCTCGCCCCGAGGCCCACTCCTACCGCCAATGAATCAAGCCCAGCAACCACCCCGGTAACCGAAGCTATCGCCCGCCAAGCCCGCCTCACAGACGAACACTTGGCGGTCTGACATGGAGCGTGTCGCTTTCCTGATCGAGGACACCGGGGAACACCTTGGCTGCCTGCTCAACCCGGAAACGGTGGTGATGCAGCGCTCGGCCGGTGTGGAGCCCCGGAGAAGTGCCGGCGGCAAACTCAGCGGCAGCGGACTGGCGGACGACCCCCTGCTCTTCACGGGAGGCGGCCACACGGAGCTGAGGCTGGATCTGCTCTTCGACGTCGACCTCGCGCCGGCGTCGCTTCATGTGCAGGATGTGCGGCAAATGACCAGGCCTATCTGGGCGCTCGCCGAGAACAGCGCGGAGGTGGAGCGCCAGCGGAGGCCGCCGTCGGTCCGGTTTGTCTGGGGCCGCGCATGGAATGTGCCGGGCATCGTGACCGAGGTGGCGGAACGCTTTGACCGCTTCGCCCCGGACGGTTCACCGCTCAGGTCATGGATGCGAATGGTATTTGTTCGCGTGGGCCAGTCTGCCGACGAGGAAGGCGGCGAGAATTACGAGCTCGCCCAGCGACTCCCTGCCGTGGATCTGACGGCCCCACCCGTGGACACGCTGGCGGTCACGGGCGATGGCAGCACGGACAGGGACGCAGCAATGCCCGACGGCGGCGAGTTCCTTCCCGAGGTGCCGCCGGCTGAGTTGGGGCGGCTTTCCGTTGAAGCCTTCGGGACACCCCTGCTCTGGAAGCTGCTCCTGGAGTACAACGACATCGACGACCCCGCGCACTTCAGCGGACCACTCGCCGTCCCGCCAGTTGGTGAAGCATCATGAGGCAAGTCCAGGGCCTCCCCGAACTCATCGTCACCCTGGGGCGGCGCAGACTCAGCACTGCCGAAACGGCGGCGATAGTGTCCGTCCAGGTGCTCACTTCACTCGCGAGGCCAGCCCAGTGCCTGATCAGCTGGCGGCCCGGTCCGGGCAGGACAGCTGCGGCGAGGGGTGGCGTGGATCCCGCGCCCGGTGATGCCCTGAGGGTAGAGCTCGGCGGTCACCGGATCCCGCTCTTCGTGGGTGAGGTGACTGTGGTTGAGTACAGCTACGGAGCCAACCTTGGTCAGGAAATCCGTATCAGGGCCTACGATGCCCTGCACCGGCTGAGGAAGCGGCAATTCACCAGGCTTCACGAGGACGTGGATCTCGCTGCGTTGGCAAGGAAACTCTGCGAGGGCACCGGGCTGGACGTTGTGGGCGGCGGCGAGAAGCTGGGGCTGGTGTACCAGTGCGCCCGCACGGACCTGAGTCTCCTGGTCGAACAGAGTGCCCGCGTGGGCGCCTACCCCGTGGTCCATGACGGAGCCCTCAGGCTCACAGGACTCGACGGCGAAGGCGAACCCCTGGAGCTCACCCTCGGCGCATCCCTGCATTCGGCAGAGATCGAGGTCAGCCAGGAACCCGCCTACGCGTCCGCAGCAATCAACGGCTGGCGTGCGGAGGACGCTTCAGTCCACCAGGCCGAAACGAGCAGCAGCGACTCCAAAGCCCGCGTCACAGCCGACCCAACATTGGCCAGCGTGGGTGCAGGCGGCGAACTCCGGCGAGACAACGAAGTGCTCGAGTCCACCCAAGAGGCTAACGGATTGGCGCAGTCCGAGCTGGACGTCAGGATAGCCGGACAGGTCACGGCAGTGTTCGTGGCTGAGGGCAATCCCGGGCTCAGGGCGGGTGGGCGCGTGAGGATCAAGGGGGTAGCGCCGGCCATCGAGGGAACGTATCTGATCGCGAGCGCCTCACACCGTTTGGACGGCACGGGCTACGAAACCACGCTTACCACCCGCCCACCGAGCTCTGTCCAGGAACGACGCCCGGACGTCTTCACGCTCGGCATCATCACGGACGTGGATGATCCCGAGGCCCGGGGGCGTGCCCGTGTGCAGCTGCCGGCTTACCCGGATCTCCAGACGGCGTGGGCTCCCGTGCTCACGGCGTCCGCCGGTCCCGGCAAGGGGATGATCACCCCGCCTGCGCCCGGCGATCACGTCCTGGTGCTTCTTCCCGCCACGGATCCGGCCCAGGCCATCATCCTCGGCGGTCTGTACGGCAGTGAACAGACGCCCGACAACCGCGTCAATACACCCAGGGAGAGTCGCTACACGTTCCGTAGCGCGGACGGCCAACAAATAGTGCTCGACGGCGGTGCCCGCACCGTGAGTTTCACGGATGGCCACGGCTCGTCGGTGGAGCTGGGGCCGGACAAGCTCCGCATCACCGCTGCAACGGACCTGGTGCTGGAAGCCCCGGGCAAAGCCATGAAAATCCGTGCGAAATCCGTCGACTTCGAGGAGGCCTAAGCCATGAGGATTCTGGTCAAGGAGGCCATCCTGCGGTGTGGGCATGACGGCAAAGTGGAGAACGTACCCTCGCAGGAGTGGGTCCGTGTCAAAGGATCGCCGGTGTTGGTGGACAACGATCCCCAGGGCAGGGATATCAGTATGTGCCCGAATGTCGGCATCAACATCAAGCCGTGCAATAAGACGTTGCCGGTCACCAAAGGCTATTCAACTTTCGTCAGAATCGGGGGCAAGGCCGTCTGTCTGGACACTGTGGAGGGCTTCACCGACGGCACACCCCCGGGCGCCGTGAAGTACAACGTGCGGCGGCCCGGGCAAACGTTGGTGGGGTCGGGTTCATGAAAAAAGGACAGTCATGAGCGCGCCACGCTACACATCGATTGCTTTCATCCATCCGGATTTCGACGCAGCAGCGGGCGTCCCCGGTCTACGCATCACTCCGGCAGGCAGGATGGCGACTGTTACGGACGCGGCCTCCATCCGTCAGGCCCTCCTCCTCCTGCTGAGCACCAGGCCCGGCGAGCGCGTCAACCGCCCGACATACGGCTGCCATTTGTTCCGTTTGGCATTCGCTCCGGCGGACGACACCACAGCCGGGCTCGCCATCCACTATGTGGCCCGCGCGGTGGAGCAGTGGGAGCGGCGAATCACGGTCCTTTCCCTGGATGCGTCACGCTCGCCGGAGGACCCCGAAGTTCTCGAGGTCCGGCTGAAATACCGCGTCCGCACCACCCAGCTTGAGGATGAGATAGCCATCGCCCTGCCCGTGGAATCCGGAGGTGCACTATGAGTATCCCCGTTCCCAATCTGGACGATCGCAGCTTCGCGGACCTCGTGGCCGGCGCCCGCGAACGCATCCAACAAATCGCGCCTGAGTGGACGGACCTCTCGGTCCACGATCCCGGCATCACCATCATGGAGGCCTTCGCCTACCTCACGGACACGCTCATGTACCGGCTCAACCGCGTGCCGGACAAGCTTTACGCCGTCTACCTGAACCTCCTGGGCACGTCGCTGTACCCACCGAGCACCGCCGAAACGATGCTGGAATTCAGCCGCACATCCGTCTCAGGCACAACCGCAGACCAGGAGATCCGCATCCCCCGTGGCACCCAGGTCAGCTGCCCACCGGGCGTTCCCGGTTCACCCCAGCCTGTATTTACGACGACGGCGGCAGCCACTTTGGCTCCCGGCATGAGCAGCGTCCTGGTCCCCGCAGCCGATGTCACCATCTACGACGCCGTACCGATTGGTACCGGGACCGGAAGACCAGGCCAGAGCTTCGTGATCCCCAACGCGCCGATCGTCTCGGGCGCAGGGCTGGCGATCGCCGTCGAAGTTCCGGCAGGGACGCGGCTGAGCAGTGGCGAGGCAGTGCTGGTAGACGGAAAACCATTCCGGTACTGCCAGGAAGTGGAGGCGTTCGCCGACGCAAGGCCAGGCGAGATGCCGGTGCGGATCGACCGAAGTGCCGGCGTCGCGATGTTCGCATGGTGGGACGAAGAGTCCAGCAAGCGGACGGAGGCCGGACAAGGGCCGTTAGTGCCGGGCGCGGGCGCCGAAGTTCGCGCCTGGTACCGCAGCGGTGGTGGTTCGGGCGGTAACGTCGGCGCGGGTCACCTCACGGTGCTGCGTTCCCCTGTCCCGGGTGCCAAGGTCACTAATCCGGAGCCTGCAACGGGTGGCCGCGATGGCGAGTCCTTGGAGAACGCCCTGAAGCGCGCACCCCAGGATTTTCAATCCCGCGACCGCGCAGTTACTGTCCGGGACTACGAGGTCCTGGCGCGTCGGCACGGCGGTGTGGGCCGTGCGCGGGCTTTCACCCGCAAGGATCTGTGGGCATTTGCGCGGCCGGGGGAAGTGGAAATTGTGCTGGTGCCATTCGTTCCTGACGGTAGAGCAGGCGCGGCCAAACCATTACGGGCAGCGGACCTTACGTCACACGCACGCGACGAAGTGCGGATTGAAGTGGAACAATATCTCCGCAGGCGGTCCACGGTTGGCGCCGAGCCTGTAGTGCGCTGGGGCCTCTACAAACAGGTGCTGGTGGATGCGCGGATCGTAGTTCGTCCCGATGAGGATGCCGAGGCCGTGAAATCCAGGATCGTGGGCCGCCTGTCTGAAGGGATCAGTCCGCTGAGCCCGGATTCGTCCAGTTACGGATCCGGCTTTGGGAAGCCACTGCGTGTCTCCAATCTGTATCGCGCTATGGAGGAGGCCGAGCCTGGCGTTCAGTACGTGGACCGGGTCAGGCTGGAAGTGGACAAAGTTCCGGACAGTGATGCCGTGTCCTTGGTCCAGGCTGAAGGTCAGGACAAAACATGGTTCGTGGCCCAGGGCGGCACCCTGTTCCGCACCACCAACGCCGCCGACGGCTGGGAAGCCTGTGCGGATTTTGGAGATGCCTCCGACGGCGACCAGACGGAAGAAACCGTCCGCGGCATCGCCCCGTTCCGTTCCCCCGCACCTGGCCGGGTGGGTCCGGAGCGCCACCCGGGCATGGTGGCTGTCAGCACGGTGACGGGTACGGGTTCCCGTATTTACATCAGCGAGGACCTCGGCGAATCGTGGCGCAAAGCAGCCGAACTGGGGTTCGTCGTCGCCGATTTGTGTTGGGTGGACCGCCAGGGTGAGCCGTTGCTGTTGCTGGCAGGCGAGCGCGGCCTTTACGAACTTCCGATGAGCCAAGGTGCCATTCCCGTGCAGAACGTGGTGGACACGTCCCAGCCGGATCGTGGTTTTTACGCCGTGGACGCCTTGGTGGACGTCCGCGGACGGACAGGTGTTGTGGTGGCCGCCGAGGCCTCGGCCGGCGTCTGGCTCTCCCCCGACGCCGGTACCGCCGACAGCTTCAAGCAGGTCAAGGCCTCCGGCGAGGATATCCGCTGCATGACCATCCAGTACGACGGCGGTGCGAGCTATGTGTGGCTCGGCCGCGCAGTGCCGGAAGGGACCGGGACGGGATGTCTGCGGCTGAAGATCGATGAGCTGGGCCGCACGGATCTTGATGAGTCCTTCATGAATTCCTGGGAGGAGTTCAGCACTGGCTGGACCGGGGGCAGTTGCTGGGGTGTCCACGTGATGGGTGACGCTGCCTACGCCGCTACCCAGAGCGGCGGGGTGTTACGGCTGCAGCTGGGGCAGGCGTCGGCGCAGTGGAGTGTGCCGGACGTTAACTGCAATCTGCCGTTGAGGGACCGCACCCGGTTCGAGCCTGTCCGTTCGGTGTCCGGCGCGATCCTTGACGGCAAGCCCCTGGTCCTGGCTGCCGGCCCCAAAGGCGTCTATCGCAGCACGGACAACGCCGTTCAATGGGAAAGCTGCACCCGGCGAGTGGTGGACGACGTCGTAACGCTGCCCGATACCTGGCTGTTCTGCTCGGGCGACCACAGGATCGAGGTGGTCCATGGCAATGGCTGAGTCCATGGGGCCCCAGAAGTCCAAGCTGCTGAAGGTCCTGCCGGAAGTGTTCCAGGTGGCCGCCGATACCAGCTCTCCCTTGCAGGCCCTTCTTGCTGTGGCCGAGGATATGCATGGGCCCGTCCGGCAGGTCCTGGACCGCATCCATACCGTTCCCGATCCTGGCCGCGCGCCGTCGTCGTTGATTCCCTTTCTCTCGCGCTGGGTGGATCTGGACTGGTTGACGCTTCCCGGTCCGGAGGGCGGCACTGGATCCGGTGGTACAGCGACCGGCGCCATTCCCATATCTCGGCAACGGGACCTCATCGCGGCCGCGGCGCAGCTCTCTGCACGCCGCGGCACTGTGGACGGGCTCACCCGCTTCCTGCACCTGGCCACGGGGGTGCCCGGGTTCGACGTCGAATCCGTGCCCGGCGCCTTCCATATCAAGGTGCTGGTTCCTGCGGAAGCGGGTGGGCAGCTGGAGTTGATCCGGCGGATCGTCAAAGGCATGAAGCCCGCGCACGTGACGGATGAGGTTACGGTGCAGGCAAAATGAATAAGGAGAACCGCACGCCAATTCTTGTAGTGATTGCCTGTGGGGTGATCGCGCTGTTAGTGCTCGTGTTCGGCGTCAGTTGCGGCGGCGGGAACAACGATGCGGCACGGGACTGGCAGGGCGGTTTCTCCAGCGCAGCCGCGGGCGCGAAACTCACTTCAGCAGACCTGTCTGCCCGGGGCGGTTCGTGTTCGGCGTCGGATACCCAGCTGGTGGTGACGGGTGCGTGCGTGTTCGATGTGAAGGAATTCGGCGGGGGTTTGTTCTATTTCGGACCTCCCACCAAGCGGGCAAGGCTCGCGCCGCAGCAGGCGGTCACCGTCTCGCTGTTGGTGCAGGGCACGCGGGCTGAACAGAATTCAGGCCCGGGGAAAACCGTGGACCTGACCTTCGGGACCTCGGGCGGACAGCTGGGAATCATCTGTCCCGGTCTGGGGACCTGTGTGTTGCTGATCCAGGAAGCCGGAGGCTGAGATGTGCTGCTGTGCGCCGAAATTACAAACCGCGATCCCAGGAGTTGTTGTGCCATGACTGCCATCACCATGACGTTGAGCTCCCCGGACGTGGTCCTTAAAGAGGGGAAGGGATCGCTGACAGCGTCCGTCACCAACGGCTCCACCACTTCGGAACGCGTAGTGCTCGGCGCGTTCCCCGGGCAGGTGACCAATCCGCCGTCGAAGACTTACACCACCATCCCCAACCCGTTGCGGACCATCGCTGCCGGGGCCACCGAACAGTACGTGGTCAATTTCGACACCGACGGGGCTTCCGCGGGCAGCTACCCGGTGAAGTTGATCGCCTACTCCGCCGACGACGCACCCGAGGACTACGCGGACCAGGCGCATGTGGTCACACTGACTGTTCCGGCGGCTGAGAAGCCGAAGCCCAAGCCGGGATTCCCGTGGTTGTGGGTGATCATCGGGGGTGTGGTGCTGCTGGCGGTTATCGGCGTGATCCTGTACTTCATGTTCAAGGACGCCAACGTTCCGGACGTGAAAACCAAACCGCAAGCTGAAGCGGTCAAGATCGTGACGGACGCCGGTTTCAAAGCGGCCACAACGGAAATCGAAAGCGCGTCGCCTGAAGGAACGGTAGTCAACCAGAGTCCCGCGGGCGGCGAGAAGGTAGGGCGCGGCAGCACGGTCAACCTGGAAATCGCGGTTCCCGTGAAGGCCACCGTGCCCAGTGTCCTGGGATCACGGATCGAAACAGCCCGCAACGCCTTCCAGACGGCGCAACTGCAATTGGACTTCACGCAGGGTTCCGCCTGCCAAAGCTCGCCTCCCCTCTCCCTGATGAGGTGCGTAGTGGTGGGCGTGAATCCCGACGTCGGGTCTAAGGTCAACGTCAACGCACTCGTTTTGGTGCGGACTGAGTTGAGGTCCAGCATCATCCTTGATCCGGTGAACATCTGCCTCAGCAACCCTCAACTCTGCGAGGTGCGGCTGAACCCGTGATTATTTCCGGACACGTTTGCCTGCCTGGGCAGCTGCCATGAAAAGATCAACCATGCGTCCCATGCAGCACTCCAGCAAACTCCAGAATGTCCGCTACGAACTCCGTGGTCCCATCCTCCAGGCCGCCAAGGCCATGGAAGCCGAGGGACACCGCATCCTCAAGATGAACCTTGGGGACACAGCGCCGTTCGGGCTGGAGGCGCCGGAGTCAGTGGTGGTGGACATGATCCACCACATCCGTGGGGCACAGGGTTACAGCGATTCCAAGGGCATCTTCTCCGCCCGGACCGCGATCTCGCAGTACTACCAGACGCGCGGCCTGATGACGATCGGCGTCGAGGATGTCTTCATCGGCAACGGCGTCAGCGAACTCATCTCCATGACCCTGCAGGCGTTCATGGAAAACGGTGACGAGATCCTCATCCCGGCACCCGACTACCCGCTCTGGACCGCGACCGTGACCCTCACAGGTGGCAAAGCTGTGCACTACCTCTGCGATGAGGACGAGAATTGGTGGCCGGACATGGCCGACGTCGAAGCGAAGATCACGCCGCGCACACGGGGCATCGTGATCATCAACCCGAACAATCCCACGGGTGCCGTCTACCCCCGGCACATCCTTGAGCAATTCGCGGCATTGGCGAGAAAGCACGATCTCGTCCTGTTCTCCGATGAGATCTACGAGAAGATCCGCTACGTCGACGCTCCGCACATCCATACCGCCGCGGTGGCAGACGACATCCCAGTTCTGACATTCAGTGGACTTTCCAAGGCCTACCGCATGCCCGGCTACCGTGCAGGTTGGGTTGCCGTGACGGGGCCACTGACCGCAACGGCTGCCTATCGGGAATCCTTGGAACTGCTGGCCTCGTTGCGGTTGTGCTCCAACGTTCCGGCCCAGCACGCCATCCAGACCTGTCTGGGTGGATACCAGAGCATTGAGGCACTCATCCGTCCCGGCGGGCGCCTTCGTGAGCAGCGGGATCTGGCGTTGAAATTATTGACGGCAATCCCAGGCGTTTCGTGTGTTCCCGCGGCCGGCGCAATGTACCTGTTCCCTCGGTTGGACCCGGAGATCTACCCCATCGAGAGCGACGAGAAGTTCGTCCTCCAACTCCTGCAGGAACAGAAGATCCTCGTCTCGCACGGAACGGCCTTCAACTGGCCCACGCCGGACCACTTCCGCTTCGTGATCCTGCCGACCGTGGAGGACATCGAGGAAGCCGTGCGCAGGATCGAACACTTCCTCGCCGCGTACAGGAACCGCCCGGCGGACTAACCCAAGTAGGTCGCATTTGTGCGCGTTTTGAGCCGTCAAAACGCGCACAAATGCGACCTACTTGGGGTGCCAGGCAGTTAGCGCGCAGGGTCGATCATGGTCATCCCGGCCACGGTCGCTGTCTCGAAGGTTGGCAACAATAACGCTGCTTCTTCCAAGCCGATGGTGCGTTCAATCAGCAGCTGCGGTTGCAGCAAGCCTTGTTCGATGAGCGCCATCATGCCTGGGTAATCAACTGCGGCCATGCCATGGCTGCCGAGAAGATCGAGCTCCCATCCGATGACCCTGGCCATGGGCACCTGCGGGTTTCCGTCGATGGCCGGCAGCAGACCGATCTGGACATGCCTTCCACGACGACGAAGGCTGAGGATGGCGTCGGCGCAGGTCTGTTCACTTCCGACGGCGTCCACCGCCACGTGGCTGCCCCCGCCGGAGAGGACGTTGACTGCGGCGGGGATGTCCGCGCCGTCGGCGAGCACTGTGTGATCCGCACCCAAACGTGCAGCCACAGCCAGGGCCTCCGGGTTCCGGTCCACGACGATGACCCTGGCGCCCATGGCTTTGGCGATCATCACAGCGCTCAGCCCGACGCCTCCGGCACCTACAACTGTCACCCACTCACCCGACGTGACCCGGGCCCGCGCGGCAAGGGCACGGTAAGCAGTGGCGAAGCGGCAGCCGAGGCTTGCCGCCGTCGTAAATTCGACGCTTTCCGGGATGGCAACCAAGTTGCTGTCGGCAGCGTGCAGGGCCACGTATTCGGCGAACGATCCCCAATGGGTGAAGCCGGGTTGTTGCTGTTCCGGGCAAACCTGGGCTTCTCCTGCCAGGCACCACTCACATTTTCCGCATCCACAGACGAACGGAACAGTTACCCGGTCGCCTGTTTTCCAGCGCTGGACACCTTCGCCGACTGCCTCAATGACGCCAGCGAGCTCATGGCCGGGCACGTGGGGAAAAGCGATGTCGTCGTGTCCAGCCCAGGCGTGCCAGTCGCTGCGGCACATGCCCGTGGCTTCGACTTTCACCACCACTCCACCGGCCGGGGCCTCAGGCATGGTTACTTCCCGCACTTCAGGCTGGGCCCGGACGTCATCAAATATCACTGCTCGCACGCACCGACTCTAACAAGGTCCTGAAAGCTGTCACACTTCCGTCCCCCCTTACGACATCCCTGATGTAAGGCACCACCACAGAAGGGGAAACAGCATGACCCGCATCAATATCGGCCGCAGCAACAAGCTCGGCTACGCCGCTGTCATCGGGCTGGAAGGTTACGCCCGGAAGTCGGTTGATCCCGACTTGTACGAAATCATCAAGCTCCGCGCCTCCATCTTGAACGGCTGCGGTTTCTGCGTGGACATGCATGCCACGGACGGCCGGAAGCGCGGGATTCCCGCCCGCAAGCTGCATGCCGTGGCGGCGTGGCAGCATTCGAAGGTGTTCTTCGACGCCCGCGAGCAGGCGGTGCTGGCCTTGACTGACGCCATAACCCAGCTGGGGCCGGACACCGTTACTGACGAGATCTGGAATGCGGCCGCCACCCATTTCGACGACAGCCAGATGGGAGGCTTGGTCCTGGCCATCTCCACGATCAACGTGTGGAACAGGATTGCCGTGAGCACGCAGATGGAGCCGCCGGTAGATGAGAAGAACCCGATCGTCTGAGGGGTAGCGTGGAGGGCATGAGTCTTGCGGTATCGGCCACGGCCGCGTGGCAGAGCGAACGGAATCGTTTGCTGGGAATCGCCTACCGGATGTTGGGAGATTTCGGCCATGCCGAGGACGTCGTCTCCGAGGTTGCCATCGATGCCGTCCGGCAGGAACGCAAGGCCGATGGCCACAGCGTGGAATCCTGGCCCGCGTGGCTAACCACAGTGTGCGTACGGCGCTCGGTTGACCGGGTGCGCCAACTCGCCGCTGTGCGTGAGGACTACACCGGGCCTTGGTTGCCGGAGCCGGTAGACACCTCCAGGCTTCCGGAGGAAACCGTGGCCAACCGCGAGCTCCTGTCCTTGACCTTGCTTCATCTGGCTGAGCAGCTGGCTCCGGAGGCGAGGGCCGCACTGGTGCTCCACCGCGCTTTTGGGATGTCGGCGCCGGAAATCGCGGACATCCTGGAAAAGACCCCCACTGCGGTACGCCAAATGATCTCCAGAGCCGAGCGCCGCTTGGACATCGACCCCGACGCTCCCGCTCCCAGGACCAAGGATCGCGCGGCCTTGGAGAAGCTGGTACGCGCCATCGAGCACGGCGACATTGACACAGTAGTTTCGATGCTCGATCGGGACGCAGTGCTGTGGGCCGACGGCGGTGGCAAGGTCAAGAGCGCCATGAATCCCGTGTTCGGGGCGGAGCGGATCGGGCGATTCTTCGCGGGTATCCTCGGCAAAGCAGCCGCCTTCGATCCCGCACAGCCGGTCCGTTCCCGGATCATCGAGGTCAACGGCGAAGCTGCTGTATTGCTATGGCATCAGGGCCGCTGCGATGTCTTGTTGATCGACGGCGGCCTCGACGGGAGCGTCCGGGAGCTGCGCCAGCTTGCCAATCCAGACAAGCTGACCCGGCTTTCGCTGTGAGTTGGCTCGAAGTAGCGGGAAAGCTGCTCGTTCGCACGGAAACTTCCATGCGAATTGGCAAGATTCCCGCGAAGTCACCGGACGGGTGGCAAAGCTAGTCTCCCGCCGAACCACTCACGCGCAGGGCGTTGATGATCGCCGGAATGGACGCAATCAGCATGATCAGCGCCCACACGAGGGCAACCACCACAGTGATCAACGCCCAGAACTGATCTCCAATGGACACCAGCGGTCCGGGCAGGAAGCCGTGGATCAGCCCCAGGATCATCTGAAGCAGCACGGACACCACCAGCAGCACCACCAGCCCCGTGACTTTGAGGAACTTCGGCTGGCTGAGAATCAGCAACACCGCGAACACGATTTTCAGCACCAGCAGCAAACCCAGGATTGCCGCTGCCTGCCCTTTCGGAAAGCTCCCCCACAGCGCCAGGTACGCAATGGTTCCAAACGGGGTGGCCACGAACAACCCGATCATCAGGAACAGCTTCGCCAAAGCCAACATTGCCGTGAGGAACGCCGCGATAACCCACAGCAACGTCACGATGAACGTCGTGAGGCCCTGGATCCGGCCATAGGTTCGCAGGTCGATGGTCAGGCTAAGCCCCAGCATCACCACCGTGAACAGCAGCAGCCCATCCAGGAATGCGAGGAATCCAATGCCCGCGCCTGGCGGTTCGGCATCGGCGCGCTGGGTCTTGAGGAAGACATCCAGCGGTACGCCCAGGTTGTTGGCATCGCTTGCGGAGACGGGGTCGACGGCGGTCTGCCCCAGCAGGAGCGACATACCCACCTCGGCCAGGACTACCAGGGCAAAGACAACGACGGCCGCAATGAAGAAGGGACGGCGCAGGGCATCAGGGTCAGGCCCGCTGCGGAACCCCTCACGAATTGACCACGCTGCGGCCATGGCTCAATTGTGGCACCGGGGGTTTCAAATACAAGCGCCCCACCAACAATGCCACAGCACCCAGCACGGCCGGGACCAGCAGCGCCCAGCCGCTGAAGAGCAAGACCACGAGCATTACGACGGCGGCCACGATCACGCCGTACCAGGCCGCGGTTCCGCGGTGCAACAGGAGTACGCCCGCGGCCAAACCAAAGGCGGTCACAGCCGTGAAGCAGGCCGAGGCGGCGCCGATCTGGAATTCCATGTTGAGGAACCCCACAGCTGCGAGGGCAAAGGAAAGTGACGTCATGACAGCGAGTGCCGCCAGGCTCACGGAAGGTACCTCCCCGGCGCCCACGCCACGCGCCAAAGGCCGCGGCAGCACGCCGTCGGACGCCAACCTGGCACCCAGCTTGCTGGCCCCGGCCACGAAGGTATTCAGTGGCCCGAACGTCAACACGGCCGCGGCCACCGCCGTCACCGGAGCGGCCGCCGGTCCCAGTCCTTTCGCCAGCAGTTCCGCCACCGGGACGCTGCTGCCTGCGAGTCCGGGACCGAGGACGGCGACGCACGCCGCCACCAAGCCGATGTAGACAACACCGACAACGACGAGCGTCAGCCAGGTGGCCCGCTTCAGGTCGCGTTCGGGGTGACGGAACTCGCCGGCCAGATGCGTCACGGCCTCCCAGCCGGCGAAACAGAAGAAGAGCAGGCTGGCTGCGCCGCCCACTGCCCAGTAGCCGTTCGGCGCGAAGGGAACGAAGTTTTCAGCCTTGGCGTAGGGCGCCGCAACGGCTACGGCGAGTGCAAGCAACGCCACGAGTAGGACCATGAGGAGGAGTTGGAGTTTGCTCGAGACGCGGATCCCCACTGCATTGCTCAGGAAACCCGCCGCCAGGATGAGTCCTGCCGCGATCAGGGCCGTTTCCCGCCCACCGCCCAAGGCATGCGCGATGTACTCCCCGCCGATCACTGCGGTGGCGGGCGCCCCGAACGGGATGGCGAAGTAGAAGAGATAGCCGGCCACAACTGAGGCTCGCTGCCCGAAAGCGCGGGTCACGAACGTGGCGATCCCGCCGGCGTCGGGCTGTTGCCTCGACATTTCAGCAAAACTGAACGCCACGGGGGTGCAGAAGACCAACAGCAACGCCCACGCTAATAACGACGCCGGTCCAGCAACTTGGGCGGCGATGGCCGGCAGAACCAGCACGCCTGAGCCCAAAATGGCACCTATATAGATCCCCGTGGCCCTGAACACGCCAAGGCCCACCTTGCCCGAATTACTGACAGCTCTACTCACCCTTCTACTGAACAGTGTTCGGGACAGATGCAACAAGCGGGAAAACTGCCTGCTCGGGGCAATATCCTGCCGAATTCCTGTTGGGCTCGTGCTTCCTGACCTTCTTTGGACTTTGGGCGGGCGCTGTGCAACCCAAAAGGGCTGATTAACACCCTGGCGGACGCCAAAGAGTGTCAGGAAGCAGCGGCCACTTGTACCCGACGCCTCAGCCGGGCCACCAAGGTAGCGGCGAGTAGCGCCGTCGTGATTTCCAGTCCGATCACCAGCAACAGTGCGGCAGCGCCGGTGGTATCTGCAACGCTCGACGCCGGCCCCCCACCATGCGCGTGTCCGGCACCTCCCGCTCCCAGCAGCAGGACGGAATGAAGGGCAATCATTGCCACAGCGGAAACCGTCACTTGGTGAAGAGCCCTGACGCGGCTGTGGCGCCAGATGTGAAAGGTGCACGGGACGCAGATTGCCGCCACCGCAATCATGAGGACGCCGAGCCACGCGCCGTGGTGTCCCCAGGCCGCGACCCAAAGGTGGACCAGGCACGAAACAGCCGTGAGGACTGCGCAGATCCGGGGATGGAGGACGGGCCCGGTTGACCGGACCCGTCCCGTCATCGTGGTCATTTCCAGGTACCGCTTAGTGGCAATGCCCATGATCTGAGCCGGACACATCGCCGTGTTGATCCGCAGCGGCGGTGGCAGAGCTGTGGCAGCTCGAGCCTGATGAGTTGGCGGGCACATCCAGCACAGGGCTGCGATCGAAGAAGCCTTCGGGGCGCAGCTTGAAGCCCACCGTGTCCACGGGCATGATGGGCCAGTCCTCCACGCGGGGGAAGTGTGTGAGGCCGAAGGTGTGCCAGAGAACGATGTCCTGGCCGTCGATGTCGCGGTCCTGGGAAACGTAAGCCGGCAAGCCTGCTCCGCCTGAGTGCTGGTTCACGAAGTCACCGGTGGGGTAGCGTTCCTCGTCGGAGTATCGCGTAACCCAGAGGTCCTTCGTAGCGAATGCGGCGCGCTTGGCGATGGAGGAACCTGGATCGGCCAGCAGCGTGGGCTGGTTTTCGGCGTGGAGCTTGTAGCCAACCGGCTCGCCCAAACGGTTTCGGGACTCGGGGTTGGAGATGATCCACGTCCTGCCAGCGCGTGCATCGGCCTCACGGACGCCATCAGACTCTTTTGTCAGGACTGTGCGTTTGCGGGAGAACGCGTTGCCGCGCTCGTTGCCCTCGCCCATGGCTTGACGGACAACGTCCTCTTCCTCCACGCGGTTGGTAAAGCCGTCAATGGCCATGTCCAGACGTGCGCTGAAGAGGTGCTGGTGGAACGGCGCGCCGAGTCCTGGAGCCAGCTGAGAGATGTTGTCCGAGCCACTCTCGGGGAAGGCGCTGGTGAACACGATGCCGGTGGCCTTGGCTTCGAACTCGATGGTGCCATCCAGGTAGAGGTACCAGTAGAAGCCGTAGTCGTAGTTGCCGATGGTGGTGAAGAAGGAGATCACCAGGCGACGGTTGCGGCGGGTGTAGGTGATCCCGGTCCAGAGGTCCGAGTGCTTGGAGAGGATGCCCCAGTCTTCCTCGTGCATGCAGATGCCATTGCGGATTTCCCGGGGGTTGCCGAAGGCGTCGCTGATGACAGGGCTGAGGTAGGTGATGTCACCAAGGCAATCGCAACCGAGTTCCAGGGAGTTGGCGTACTGGCCCACGAGGTATTCGCCGGTGTCGAAGTAGTTCTGCCAGGACCGGATAGGTGATGGATCACCGTAGGGCACCACCATTTCGGCGATGGAGGCCCGGTTAATGATGGGCCTAAGGCGGTCTCCGTCCTTGAAGGCAAGGTTGTGGAGGACAACTCCTTCGCGCACATCGAAGCCGACGTCCACGCTCCACTTTTCCCACTCCACATGATTACCGCCTGTGACGGTGAAGCTCGGCCCTTCGGGTTGGGTAATGCTGATGGGCTTTTGGGTGGTCCGGAGCGGGCCTGTGAGCTCGGGATCGGTGTAGTTTCCGTGCTCTTCCGGAATCGGCATGACGCCGAGATCGATCACCTGGGTGACTTCCTTGTTGACCACATCCACATACGCCACCAACCCATCTACGGGGTGCGCCCAAGCGCTGTCCTCCGGGAAATCCTGCACGAATGCCAGACCACGGAGGATGCGGCGGCCCCTCTCGTCGTCGTACTCAAACACGCCTGCGGACAGCGGAGCGACCCGCACCTTGGCCACCTCCAGGTCCCGCGCTGCCAGGGCGGCGAGCCACCGTTCATCCGCGGCAAGCAGCGTCTCAACAACCTCGAACTCTTCCTCCAGCACGGGAAGTTCCCCGGAGACTTTGGTGTCCAGTTCTGTTGCGGACAGGATCTGGCCGTGGGTCACGGACACCAGGACGTCGGTAGGAGCTCCGCCTGAGATGTCGTGGATGAAAACACGGAAGCGGCGGTCTTCTTGTGCTTGCCCGCGGGACGGATCCACAAGGCCCAGGTAGGCGATCCGCTGCTCGTGGCCAAGATGTCCGGCAGCCTGAAGGAGGCGCTGCACCTCGGAGATTTCAGCGCCTGTGGCCAGTCGATACTGGGTTTCCTCAACGGCTGCGTCAGTTGCTGTCTGGGTTGCTGTGGGCGTCATGGCTGCCTCTTGTCCGGGACCTGTGATGGGTCAGGATTTATTTTCTATAGGTGTAGAGAATAACTGACGTGTTAGCTCAGTCACAAGGCCTGGTCCACATATTGTTTCTAAGAAACTGCAGCACTCCCCGCCGTTGCCGAAGTGCCCAGATCACTCATTTCCAGTGCCCGCCCGGCTTGGAGTGCATCCGCCCATGCATCCGTGGAGGCAACAGCGGCCCAGTTGGAGTTCAACACCGCCATAAGCGTGGTGTGCACGGTCCTAGCGTCCGCCGCCCCTGCATCGTTGACGAGGTTGATGGCGCCAGTGGCATCTGAGAGGACTTCAGTGGTGAAGCCAAGGAACTCCGCTTCAACGGCCGAGGCAAGGATGCAGTTGTTCGTCATGTAACCCACCAAGGTGACGGTATCGACGTCGTGCTCCCCCAGCCAGCCAGCGAGGTCCGTGCCAGCGTAAACAGAGCCGTACTGCTTGATGACCTCTTTCCATGAAGCTGTCCTGCGCGCTTCGACATCGGGGTGGAGATCAAATTCCGGCGTTCCGGGGGCGAAGACCGGCGCGCTTTCTCCTTCGCTGTGCTGTATCGCCGCGATGGGGATCCCTGCGGCGGCCGCTGCATCGATGGCCTTCACGATCATCGGAAGTGATTCCTGGTGCTTCGGGTATTGGATCTCAAGGGGTCCGCTGAAGTACTGCTGCTGGACATCGACAAGGACAAGGGCGCGGCGGGGTGTGCTCATACTTTTCTCCCAAATAGCGGCTGGTTGCTCGCCAATTGGCGGCTCTTCCATCATTGGCGTCCCAGCCAGTAACCACCAGTGGCACAAATGCCCATCTACGATGGAATCAGGCCAATAACATAGAGGAGGGCTGCGTGCGGATCGCTGTCTACGCGTTCGATGACGTCACGATGTTTCATCTGGCGGTTCCGCAGATGGTTTTCGACGAGGTCACACGGCAAGGCCTGGCTGAATGGAACACGGTGCTCTTCTCGGACGAGGCGGGCCATATTCGAACCACCGAGGGCTATCAATTAGGGGAAATCCATGGCCCGGATGCCGCAGAGCAGGCAGACGTTGTGGTGGTGCCGTCGTGGTTCGCGGACGGACGCGAAACCAGCGAGACTCTACGCAAGATCCTTCAACAGGCTCACGGGCGCGGCGTAACTATCCTGGGGCTCTGCCTTGGCACTATCCCAGTCGCCGATGCCGGCCTCCTGAGCGGACGTTCTGCCGTCACACATTGGCAGGCCTTCGACGCCCTGGCCAACCGGCACCCCGATGTATTCCTCGATCAAAGAGTGCTCTACATCGATCACGGAGACGTGCTGACTTCCGCGGGGACAGCATCCGGACTGGATGCTTGCCTGCACTTGGTTCGAGCCCGTCTGGGAGCGGAGGCAGCGAACCGCATCGCACGCAGCCTGGTCATCGCCCCACACCGTGAGGGCGGACAGGCGCAGTACATTGAGCACCCCCTTCCACCACGCTCCTCGGATGATCCAATGGCGCGCCTGCTGGAGTGGGCCTTGGGCCGGCTGGGCGAGGACCTCAGCATCGATCGCCTCGCGGCCCAGGCCCACATGAGTCGCCGAACATTCGTCCGCACTTTCCGTGCCTCAACAGGGACGACACCTTCGGCATGGATACGCACACGACGACTCGATGCTGCCCGGCGACTACTGGAAACCACAGACTTGTCGGTAGATCAGATTGCTGCTGACTGCGGATTTGGCAGCCCCGTGACGCTCCGGCAGAACTTCGCAAGCGCGTTTGCCATCACACCCACGGAATACAGGCGCACCTTTGACGCTCAGTCAGCGCCCGCCTGAAACGTAAGATGAGACCCAAGACCTGTCTGCCATATATTTCTCCGGGAGCCCCGTAAAGTGCCAAAGATTGTGGACCACGATCAACGACGCCTCGAACTGGTGGACGCAACCTGGCGGATCATTGCAAGGCTGGGCATTGAAGGCGCCACTATGCGCGAAATTGCCGAGGAAGCCGGCTTTGCCAATGGCGCCCTCAAGCCCTACTTTCCCACGAAGGATCTGCTGCTGACGTCAGCTTTCGGGCACGTTTTCAACCGCACCAACCAGCGCATCGCCGCCGTGACCTCGGGCTTAGCCGGCATCGCCGCCCTGCGCGCCTTCTGCGCCGAAGTCCTGCCGCTGGACGAGGAACGGGTCAACGAAGCCCGCATCGTGATCCCGTTCTGGCAGAAGGCACTCAACGACGCCGAGATGGCAGCCCTGCACAGCGAGTCCATGAACCAGTGGCACAACACCATCACCGCACATGCGGCGGCAGCCCGCGCGGCCGGCGAGATTGCCGCCCCCATTGGGGACGCCGCCGTCGCCGATCATCTGCTCAACATGATGCTGGGCGCCCAGATCGTGGCAGCGCTGTCCCCCGCAGAGCACTTTGCCCAGGATCTTGAAGGGCAGCTGGACAACTATCTGAGGTTGCTGGCTGCCTAACTGCTGGGTGGGCTAGCTGGTGGCGCCCGACGCCACCACGCCGACGCCCAGTCCCGCGATAACCCCGCTGCTGACACGCTCGACGGCGGTACTCACCTTGGGGCGCTTGAGCCACCGCATCGCCCTGAACGCCACCACTGCGATCATCGAGAGGTAGGCGAAAGCAATGACGGCAACCACGATGCCCAGGATGAGTGACGTGCCCATAGTGTCGCCGCCATGCGGGATGAACTGTGGGACCACGGCCAGGTAGAACAGACCCACCTTCGGGTTGAGCATGGTGGAGAGCGCTCCTGCGCCCAGCGCCGCGAGCCGGCTGTACGGCAGGGGTGCCTCCGAGCCTGCTCCGGTGACTCCTGCCTTGGCCGCCTTCCGGGACTTGATGAACGAAGAAACGCCGAGGTACAGCAAGTACAAGCCGCCCGCGATCTTCAGCCACCGGAAGAGTTCGGCCGATTGTTCCAACAGCGCGGCCAATCCGATACCCACCAAGGCAGCCCAGACAATCGCGGCACCTGCCGATCCAGCCGCCGCAGCGATCCCGGCGCTTGGCCGGTTCAGGGCAATGCGCAGGACCAGGAACGTATCCGGGCCCGGGGTCACGGAGAGGACCAGGCAGAGACCGGCGAAGGCGGCGAGGGATGCAAGAGTCACCCGCCAAATTATCCGGTACGAAAGGGGCCGAGGGAAAGCGTTCGCTTCCCGTCAAGGGCTGTTCGTGCATAGACAAGGCGACTCAGCGTGACGCCAACCACACTGGAATCATCGCCGCGTGCCTCAACGGCCGCCAAGACTTACTACCCGAGCGGAGTACCAATGGAGACTTACGACGCCCTGCTGGCCTCGATCACCCCAGCCACCGGCCAGAACAGCCGCACGATTCTTGACCCTGCAACGGGTGAGGCTGTCGGCGAAGCCCCCGTCCACACCGTTGAAGATCTTGACGCCGCTGTTGCAGCTGCCGCAGCTGCACAGCCGGCCTGGGCTGCCCTGGGCCACGACGCGCGGTCCGCTGCACTCATGAAGGCCGCCGACGCCGTCGAACGCTCTGCTGAAGAGCTCGCCCAATTGCTCTCCCGCGAGCAGGGCAAGCCGCTGAACGGCCCGAACGCCCGCTTCGAAGTCGGCGCTTGCGCAGCATGGCTCCGGGCAACTGCCGCCACGCCGCTGGACCCTGAAACCGTGGTGGACGACGGCGAAACCCGCGCCGAACTGCACTACCGGCCCATCGGCGTCGTGGGTGCCATCGGCCCCTGGAACTGGCCCATGATGATCACCGTCTGGCAGATCGCGCCGGCCCTGCGCATGGGCAACGCCGTGGTGGTCAAGCCCTCCGAATACACTCCGCTGTCCGTGCTGGCGTTGGCCGCAATCATCAATCAGGAACTGCCCGAGGGATTGCTGTCCGTGGTGTCCGGTGGCCGCGACGTCGGCGAGGCCCTGGCAGCGCACGAGGCAATCGGCAAGGTCATGTTCACGGGTTCCACCGCCACAGGCAAGGCGATCATCCGCTCGTCGGCTGATACGGTCAAGCGCCTCACGCTGGAACTTGGCGGCAACGACGCCGGCATCGTCCTCCCGGATGCCGACCCCAAAGCCATCGCCGAGGGCCTGTTCTGGGGTGCCTTCATCAACACCGGCCAGACCTGCGCCGCGCTGAAGCGCCTCTACGTCCACGACTCGCTGTACGAGGCAGTGTGTACGGAACTGGCCGCCGTTGCCGCTGCGATGCCGATGGGCAACGGCTTGGACGAGAACAACGTCCTGGGCCCGCTGCAGAACCGGCAGCAGTACGACATCGTGGCCCGCCTGGTGGAGGCCGCCCGCGCATCCGGTGCCCGCATCCTGCTCGGTGGCAACCCGGACGCCGATCAGCCCGGCAACTTCTACCCCACCACGCTGGTAGCCGACATCGACAACGACAACCCGCTGGTGGCCGAGGAACAGTTCGGCCCCGCCCTGCCGATCATCCGGTACAGCACCGTTGACGAGGCCGTCGCCAAAGCAAACGCGCTCGACGTCGGACTCGGCGCCTCAGTCTGGTCCTCCGACCTGGCTGCCGCCCGCGAGGTTGCTTCCCGTATCCAAGCCGGAACCGTGTGGATCAACAAGCACGGGGCAGTGGACCCTCGCATCCCCTTCGGTGGCGCAAAGCAGTCCGGCTATGGCTTGGAGTTCGGCGCGGAAGGCCTCAAGGCCCTCGGCGTTCCGCAGATCATCAACGGCTAGGTTCCGGCCCCTGGCCCAACTGGGGGACAGATAACGTCGCTCTGAACCGTCATAGCGCCGTTATCTGTCCCCTAGTTGGGTTTGAGGGTGCTCCGCGTGAAAGCATGAGCACCATGGCCCAGAAGATTGCGTACCAAGGTGAACCGGGAGCCAATTCGGATCTCGCGTGCAAGGAAATGTTCCCCGAACTCGAAAGCGTGCCGTGCGCCAGCTTCGAGGACGCGTTTGAACTGGTTTCCACGGGCGAAGTCGAGCTGGCGATGATCCCGATTGAGAATTCCATCGCCGGACGTGTGGCTGACATCCACGTGCTGCTCCCCCAGTCCAAGCTGCAAATCGTGGGCGAGTACTTCCTGCCGATCCGGTTCGACCTCTTGGGCATTCCAGGCAGCACCATTGAAGGCGCAACAGAGGTTCACAGCCATATCCACGCTTTGGGTCAGTGCCGCAAGATCATCCGGGAAGCGGGCCTCAAGCCAGTTATCGCCGGAGACACGGCAGGATCAGCCAGGGAAGTGCGCGACTGGAACGATCCCCGCAAGCTTTCCCTCGCTCCTCCACTGGCCGCAGGCTTGTACGGTCTGGATGTCCTGGCGTCCGGCGTCGAGGATGACCCCACCAACACCACCCGCTTTGTGGTTCTTGCACGGGAACGCGAAATCCCCACCAAGGAGGAGCTCCCCGGTCCCGCAATCACGAGCTTCGTGTTCCGTGTGCGCAACGTCCCGTCAGCTCTTTACAAAGCGTTGGGCGGTTTTGCGACCAACGGCCTGAACATGACCAGGCTTGAGAGCTACATGGTGGGCAACGAGTTCGCGGCCACCATGTTCATCTCCGACGTCGAAGGGCACCCTTCGGACGCTCGTCTCCGCCGGGCACTGGAGGAGCTGGAATTCTTCACCACGGAGGTGCGGATTCTGGGCGTCTACGCCGCCGATGGCTATCGCGAACGGAACACCGTCAACGCTTAGCGACTAATTGCCGGAACGGCCGTGCGCGAGTCCGGTCGGGAAGCCGAGGAAAGCTGGTTCGGGTGAAGCACAGCAGCCCGAATCCGCTTCTTCGTTGATGACCGTGGCGGGGACATCGCAGCTGGTCGCGGCGTCCGTGGAGCAAACTCCGGTTTCGGGCAATTCCAGATGCACTGTGTCCGCCGCTTGGTGGTCACCGGCCAGTGCAGCGGCGACTGAACGGACCTGCTCATAGCCCGTGGCCAGCAGGAAGGTAGGGGCACGGCCGTAGGACTTCATGCCCACGATGTAGAAGTCTTTCTCTGGATGTGCCAGCACCTTGGCACCGTGTGGAGGGACAGTGCCGCAGGAGTGGAATTCGGGGTCAATCAGTGGGCCGAGCTCGGTGGGTGCCTCAACGGCAGGATCGAGGTTGAGACGGAGTTCTCGCAGGATCGCCAGGTCAGGGCGGAAGCCGGTGCAGGGAACGATGACATCGACATCCAGAGTGCGTCCGTCAACAGATTCAACGCTCACTCCGGAATCGAGCGTTTTCAGGCCAACTATGCCGAAACGTGTGTGCAGTTCGATGCTTCCGGCCTCGACGAGCCGACGAAGCCTGGCGCCGAGCTGACCCCGGGCGGGCAATCCGTCCGCGGCTCCGCCACCATAGACCTTATCTGCAGATCCGCCTCGCACGGCCCACAGGATCCGGGTATTGGGTTCGTCCTTGGAGAGATCGGCCAAATTGATCAAGGTGTTCGCAGCCGAGTGGCCAGCGCCCGCCACGAGGACACGACGGCCGGCAAAGCTGCTCCGGTCCCGCCCTGTGACGTCAGGAAGGGGCGAGGATATGCGGTCCACCGCAGTCTCTTCGCCAATGGCGGGCAGGCCAGAGGTGCCCAATGGGTTGCGCGTTGACCACGTTCCTGAGGCATCGAGGACGGCAGCCACAACGTGATCACGGGTTTCGCCGCCTGCGTGCTCCACCCTGACCAGGAAAGGAGTGGTGTCCCGGTCCCGAACGTGGGTCTTGTCCAGTCCGAGACGGGTGACGGCTATAACGCGGGCGCCCGTCTGCAACCGGGACGCTATGGCGGGCGTGGCTGCCAGCGGGGTGAGGTAGTTGTCGATGAGTTCCCCGCCATAAGGCAGGGCTGTGGGGCGCGGTGATTCCCAGCCTGATTGTTCCAGGAGGCGGACGGCGGCGGCATCGATGTTGAAACGCCAGGGCGAGAAGAGCCGGATGTGGCGCCATTGTTCAATGGCGGCACCTGCAGCGGGTCCAGCTTCAAAGATGACTGGCTCGAGGCCACGTTCGAGCAAGTGCGCTGCTGCGGCCAAACCGACCGGGCCGGCACCGATCACCGCGATGGGAAGGTTCTTCGCTGACTCCATGGTGTCCTCTTTCATCGTTGAAGATACTCAGGCGTGGGTGGGTTCTTCCACCAGTGCCGTAGCTATGCTGTCTGCGTCCTCAAGTGCCGCCAGAAATCGTTCAGCATCCAGCGCTGCAGCACACCCCGTTCCGGCGGCGGTGATCGCCTGGCGGTACCGGTGATCCACTGCATCCCCGCATGCGAAGACCCCGGAGAGATTGGTGCAGGTGGTGGGCGAATCGACCTTGATGTAGCCCTCAGCGTCGAGGTCTACCTGCCCGGCGACAAGCTCGGTGCGCGGCAAATGACCGATGGCAACGAAGATCCCTGTGGCAGCCTGTTCCCGGGTTTCTCCAGTGCGGGTATCAGTGAGAGTCACTCCGGTGACCTTTGTGTCGCCGTGGATCTTGGTGACGGCGGAGTTCCAGGCGAAGCTGATCTTGGGATTGTCCTTGGCGCGCTGGGCCATGATGCGCGAGGCACGGAGCTCACCCTTACGGACCACAACAGTCACGGACTTGCCGAACCGTGTCAGGAACGTGGCTTCTTCCATGGCAGAGTCGCCGCCTCCGACCACGATGATGTCCTGTTCCCGGAAGAAGAAGCCGTCACAGGTTGCACACCAGGACACGCCGTGTCCGCTGAGCTTTTTCTCTTCCGGCAGTCCGAGTTCCTTATAGGCCGAGCCAGTAGCGAGGATGACGGCGGGCGCTTCGTGCGTCTCGCCCGCACCGGTGACCACGCGCTTAAGGTGAGCTTTCAGATCAACTTCCGTGACGTCGTCGAACACGATGCGGGCGCCGAACTTCTCGGCCTGCTCCTGCAGTCCGTCCATCAACTCGGGGCCTTGGATACCGCCCGGGAAGCCGGGGAAGTTTTCCACCTCGGTGGTATTCATCAAAGCGCCACCCGCAGTGACCGAACCGGCCAGGACGAGCGGTTTGAGCCCTGCCCGGGCGGCATAGATGGCCGCTGTGTAGCCGGCGGGGCCTGAGCCGATGATAATCAGTTGTTCAGCGCTGACGTCATTACTCATGAGAATCTCTCCTATGCGGGAAGCCGGATTACTTGGACGCAGGGATGAGGGAGTCGATCAGGCCCTCGATGCGGGTCTTTATTTCATCCCTAATAGGCCGGACCGCGTCAACACCCTGGCCAGCGGGGTCTTCCAGGACCCAGTCTTCATACCGCTTGCCGGGGAAGTACGGGCATTCATCACCGCAGCCCATGGTGATGACGACGTCGGATTCCTTGACGGCTTCGGTGGTGAGTACCTTGGGGATTTCGGCGGACATGTCGATGCCCAGTTCGGCCATGGCCTCGACGGCGGCCGGGTTGACCTTGTCGGCGGGCTGGGAACCGGCGGAACGGACCTCGATCGCGCCCTTGGCGAGGGTGGTCAGGAACGCGGCAGCCATCTGCGAGCGCCCGGCGTTGTGGACGCAGACGAACAGGACGGAGGGCTTCTTGTTGGTTTCAGTGGTCATGCTTCTCCTCCAAGGGTGGGGCAGCGATCATCGCGGGAGTGAAATAGCGCTTGCGTGCCCAGAGGGCTACATAGACAAGTGCAACAAGTACGGGTACTTCAATCAAGGGCCCAACGACGCCGGCAAGCGCCTGGCCGGACGCGACGCCGAAGGTACCAATGGCCACGGCGATGGCCAATTCAAAGTTGTTGCCAGCCGCAGTGAAGGCGAGTGTGACGGTTTTGGCGTAACCGAGGTTCAGCCATTTGCCCAACGCGATCCCGGCCCCGAATACCACGAGGAAGTAAACCAGCAGTGGCAGCGCGATCCGGAGGACATCCAACGGTCGCGTCATGATATTTCCACCCTGCAAGGCGAAAAGCAGCGTGATGGTGAACAACAACCCGTACAGCGCCCAGGGCCCGATCCTTGGAAGCAAGTGGGCCTCATACCAGTCGCGGCCCTTCGCCAGTTCGCCCAGCCTTCGGGTGAGGAAGCCGGCTAGCAGTGGAATGCCCAGGAAGACCAGTACTGATGCCGTGATGGCCCAGAAAGAGAAGTCCGCGCTGGTGGTGGGCAGGCCCAGGAGGGCCGGAAGCCACTGGAGGTAGAACCAGCCGAGGCCTCCGAACGCGATCACTTGGAATAGCGAATTAATAAATACCAGCACGGCAGCCGATTCTCGATCGCCGCAAGCGAGGTCGTTCCAGATCATCACCATGGCGATGCAGCGGGCCAAGCCGACGATGATGAGTCCCGTGCGGTATTCGGGCAGGTCAGGAAGGAAAATCCACGCCAACCCGAACATGAACGCTGGAGCTAAAAACCAGTTGATCACCAAGGAGGTAACCATCAGCCGACGATCCGTCAGTACTCTGCCTGCTTGGTCGTATCGCACTTTGGCAAGAACCGGATACATCATGACCAATAGCCCGACGGCAATTGGCAAGGAAACCTCGCCAACTTTCACTGCTTCCAGCCACGAATTCAGGCCCGGGACCAGTCCTCCCAAAATCAGGCCCAGCGCCATGGCGGCGATGATCCACACCGGCAGCAAACGGTCCACTGCCGAAAGCCGTCCTACTACGGCGGCGCCGCCCTCAGGCTTACGGGCTGTGGTCTGCGTCGGCGTGCTCACTAGGCTCCTGGAATTCTGCCCGGCAACAGCCAAGGCATTAGATTGATGAAGTTCGATATAAGTATCAGCATCTATATCGATGATTGTCAATCTATGTGCATAATGGATGTATGGACTCCCCGCAAACCCTTCAACTGCTACACGCGGACGAACTCCCAGCCGTGGATAGGCCGGCAAGTGCTGGCGATGAAGCTTGCTGCGAGCCTTCAGCCCAGCCCTCCCTCGATGCCTATGAGGCCCAGGTCCGCGCTTCCGTGTTTAAGGCGCTGGCCGATCCTAATCGGCTCCGTCTGCTGTCCATCGTCAAAAGCGCACACGGCGGCGAAGCTTGCGTCTGCGATCTCACCGAGCCCCTGGACCTCGGCCAGCCGACAGTCTCACACCACTTAAAGATCCTGGTGGATGCCGGTCTTCTGCACCGCGAAAAGCGGGGCACATGGGCTTACTACTCCTTGGTCCCGGGTGCCATTGAGCGCACTTCCGGCCTGCTGGAGACCCTGTGACAAGGGAGACTGCAGGGACAAGGGAGGCTACAGAGACAACACCGTCGTTGGCCAACAGCGAGGTCCGGATCCGCAAAATGACCCCGCCCGATTGGCCGGTGGTCCGGGAAATCTTCGCTGAAGGCATCGAGTCCGGGAACGCCACGTTTGAGCCCGCTGCTCCTGAGTGGGAGCAATTCGACGCTACAAGACTCAAGGATCACCGGCTGGTGGCGGAAACCGAAGGCCGGATCCGCGGTTGGGCAGCCGTATCCGCCATCTCCTCGCGTGCAGCGTATGCGGGCGTCGTGGAGCATTCCATTTATGTGGCCGGTGAAGCCCGTGGTTTGGGTGTAGGCAAGGCCCTTCTCCGCGCGCTGATCACCTCCACTGAAGAAGCAGGAATCTGGACGATCCAGGCCAGCGTCTTTCCCGAGAATGAAGCGAGCATCCGGCTCCACATTGCGGAGGGCTTTACAGTTGTCGGCCGACGGAATCGGATCGCCCGGATGCCTCTTGGCCCACTCGCGGGGCAATGGCGCGACACCATAATGATCGAAAGACGCTCCGCGACTATCTAAAACCGCGACTGTCTGAAACCGGAAGTGTCTGCGAAGAGGGAGAGCCATGGCTATAAGCGAGTTTCCGCAGCTTGGCTCTGCGAGCGCAGACCGGGCGGTGTTGGGCAGCAAAGCAGCCACTCTTTCCGAGCTCACGGCAGAGGGTTTCAAGGTGCCAGCGGGGTTCGTCGTCACGTCGGAGGTGGTCGGGCAACTCGGCAACAACCTCGCGGGCGCTCTGAAAGTTGCTGCCGGCAGGATAGGTCCGGGGCCGTACGCTGTCAGGTCCTCTTCCGCCGCCGAGGACCTCGCCGGCGCTTCCTATGCTGGTCTCTACGAAACCTTCCTGAACGTTGAGCGGGATGACCTTGAGCAGGCTGTCAGGCAATGCTTGGCTTCGGCTGCGGAGAATAGAGTTGCAGCGTATGAGACTGCTCTCGGAGCAGCGGCCCGCGGCGATGCGGCAAGCCCTTCCATGGCGGTACTCGTTCAACAGATGGTCCAGCCCCATGCCGCCGGCGTTGCCTTTACTGCCAACCCACTGACCGGCGACCCTGACGAAACCATTGTCACTGCCGTCGCGGGCCTTGGGGAGTCGCTGGTGTCCGGTGAAGCAGTCGGAGAGCAATGGACAGTCCGCGCCAGCGACGCTACGTGCAACAGGGACGGCACCATCCTCACCTCGGACCAAGCACGGCTAGTAGCGGCGCTGGCCCGTCGGATCCACGAACGAGCGGGAGTGCCGCAAGACATCGAGTGGGCGCTGGACCACGACGGTGCCCTATTCCTTCTTCAGGCCCGCCCGATGACGGCGCTTCCCACGCCAGCAGCCTGGACGGCTCCGGGCGAAGGCCTGTGGGCACGGAACTTCAGGCTCGGTGAATGGCTTCCAGATCCCATGACGCCGCTGTTCGAGGACTGGCTTCTGCCCCGGATCGAGGCCGGATATCTCGACGGCATGGAAGACGATATTCAGGTGCGGGTGCCGTTTCGTTACGGCTCCGTCAACGGCTGGTACTACAACGCCCCGCCGATTCCGTCCCCAAGGATTGTGGCACCTTTGATAGTTCGAAGCCGTGGTCGCCTGCCATGGTTCCTTTTCAACGTCCTTCTCCGGGTCTCCCGCAATCCGGCTGCGGCGCACCGCGCTGTTCTCCATGGGCTGGAACTGAAATGGCGACACCAGTTGCTGCCCGACTATCGGGAACTCGTGCGCAGTGCCGAGCAGGAAGTGGACACCGCATCCCCGGCAAGGCTCATCGAGCTTGTGAATGCCATCGCCCAGCAGGCGGGAATCTACCTCTGGTCACTGGCCGTGGTGGGCGGATCTGCTTGGAAAATCGAAGCGGCCCTGGCCAGGTTCTGGCAAAAGCACCTAGCCGCTCCCTTGAGCGACAAACCCGCAGGGCTGCTCGGCCATCAGGCACTCCTCCGCGGCCTCACCGGCAGCAGCGGCCTTAGCGGCAGCACTGCGACACCATCGGAATCGGCCGTCTACTCCCTCGACTGGTACCACCCGACCTACGGCGAGGCCGGCATCCGTAGCCAAGAAGCGGATTCAACCACCGCAGGCAAGGAAGCGCTTGACGTACAGCGAAAGGCAGCCGAAGCCGCGGCCAGGGCAGTGCTGCTTGATAGTCCCAGGGCCTTCACCCGCTTTGATTCCCTCCTGACGATGGCCCAGTACTACGCCGCCCTACGGGAAGAACAGTCCCTTTACCTCACCCTGGGATGGCCGGTCCTGCGCCGTTGCGCCAAACGGCTGGGAGAAAACCTCGCTGCCGCAGGAGCCATCGAGAACCCGCAGGACATCCATTTCCTCCACCTGAGTGAGGTGATGAACGCGTCGGCGGACCTAAGGGAGCTGGTAGGAAACCGCCGTGCAACGTGGCAGATGCAACGGCGTCTGGACGCACCACTCATCATTGGCGAACCCGGCAGGTTTGGAGCTGATCCCGTGGCGAGCGCAGTTGAGGCAGCCAGGACAACCCGCGAGGTTCCCGCGGGTGCAATGGTTGGCCACCCGGCCAGCACTGGACGCGCCACGGGCAGAGTGCGGGTTATGTCAGGCCTGGACGAATTCGACAGCTTCCTCGACGGCGAGATACTCGTAGCGCGAACCACCGCACCAGCCTGGACGCCCCTTTTCGCTCGGGCCGCCGCGGTGGTCACCGACGGCGGAACCCTCGCCGCCCACGCGTCGCTGGTTGCCCGGGAATACGGGATACCCGCCGTCGTCGGAACCGGCAACGCTACGCGGCTGCTCAAGACGGGCCAACGAGTCACCGTGGACGGAGGCGCGGGCTACGTCGTCGCGGCCGAATGACGAACTACCGAATAAGGAACTACCGCACGACCGCCGTCCGTTCCTCCTCACGGGGACGCGTCACCGCATCAGGCTGGCGGCCAAGCTTTCCTGGCCACCAAATCCGGTGTCCGATGTCGTACGCGAGTGCGGGCACCAAAAGAGAGCGGACCAGAATTGTGTCCAGCAGCACCCCGAAGGCCACGATGAACGCCAACTGCACCAGGAACATGATCGGAATGACTCCGAGCGCGGCGAAGGTTGCAGCCAACACAACACCCGCGGATGTAATCACACCACCCGTAACGCCCAAACCCCGCAGGATTCCGGGTCGCGTCCCATGCTTCAACGATTCCTCACGCACCCTGCTCATCAGGAAGATGTTGTAGTCCACGCCCAGTGCCACCAGGAAGACGAACCCGAAGAGGGGAACCGTGGCATCGGCACCTGAGAATCCGAAGACGCCGTTGAACACCCACGCTGAAACACCCATTGCTGCCGCATAGGACAGGACCACGGACAACACCAGCAGCACAGGCGCCACAACGGAGCGCAGCAAAAGCATCAGGATGAAGAGGATGACTACCAGGACGATGGGGATGATGACCACCAAGTCGCGCTGTGCGGTGGTGTTGGTGTCCAACGCAGTGGCTGTGACCCCACCGACCAAGGCGCCAGCGTCGGCCTCTTTTACTGCCACCCGCAAGGACTTAACTGTTTCTTCAGCTTGAATCGAGTCGGCGGCAGAGTCGAGCGTCGCATTGATCAGCACCTTGCCCTCACGGACGGCGGGATCGGTCCGAGTGCCCGGGGCGCCGGTGATCGGCACATTTCCGTCAGCCAGGAGATAGGCGTCCCCCACGCCGTCGGCCGCTTTGACCTTGTCCAGCACCTCCTGCGCGGCACCTTCGGAGGCGACCACGACGGCGGGGCTGCCGCTGCCGGCGTCGAAATGCCGCGCCAGCGCGTCCTGGCCGTCCACGGCGTCGGAGGCTGAGAGGATGACGTCCGTTTGGGGGACACCGTTGGCCTTCAATTGCAGGACGCCTGCCGAGGCCACCAGGAGCAGCAGGACCGAAGCCACCCATACAGTCCGTGGCCGCCGGGAAACCAGGGAAGCAGTTGCCCGCCACAGACCCTTTTGCCCCTCAAGTCCAGTAACCAGCTCGGGTTCGCGTTCGTCGTCGGGCAGGAGCTTGGGACGGAAAGGCCAGAAGGCGGCGCGGCCCAGCAGGGCCATGAGCGCCGGGAGGAGGGTAAGCGCGGCGAAGAGCGAGCAAAGGATTCCGGCAGCTGCCACAGGGCCCAGCGCCTTGTTGGAGTTCAGGTCGGAGAAGAGCAGGCAAAGCAGGGCGATGATGACGGTCGCGCCCGACGCGAGGATCGGCTCGAAGGAGGCCTTCCACGCCGCGACCACGGCCCTCGTACGGTTGGTGGTGTGGGTCAGGGCCTCGCGGAATCGGGCCACATACAGCAGCGCATAGTCGGTGGCCGCACCAATCACCAGGATGGAGAGGATGCCTTGGCTCTGGCCGTTCAGCTGGATCCAGCCCAGTTTGGCCATTGCAAACACCAGGAGAATCGCTGCGCAAAGCGCAAAAACCGATGTTAGGAGGACCGCCAGAGGCAGCACGAGTGAGCGGTACACGAGCAGCAGAATGATAAACACGGCGCCGAGCGCGACGAGCAGGAGGATTCCGTCGATGCCGCCGAACGCGTTCACCAGATCAGCGGTCAGGCCCGCGGGACCCGTGACAAAGGCCCGCGTTCCCTCCGGGGCACCCGGCTGAACGACCTCTCGGAGCTCCTGGATCTTGTCGCGCAGCTCATCCGAAGACGCTATTGGCACAATGAACTGGACCGCTTTGCCGTCCTCCGAGGGAAGAGGCCCGACGACGGCGTCCCCCAGTTTGAGCGCCTGAATGTCAGCTTTCAGTTGGGCTGCTTCGCCAAGCTGGGCCGCGGTGAAGGCCGTCCCGTTCTCAACGATGACCACCGCAGGGATCTCTTTGGAGTCCCGGAACTTCGCCTGCCAGTTGCCTGCTTCCGTCGCTTCGGCGCCTGCTGGGAGGAACGACGCCTGGTCATTGGAAGAGACCTCGTCCAACCGCCCGAACGTTGGGCCGCCAACGCCGGCAATACCAAGCCAGATGATGACAAGCACCACCGGCACGAGCCATCGAAGCCAGAATGGTACCTTCTGCGGGTTCATGAGTCCTTCTTCCGAGACGTGACGAAGTCTTTATTCCACCACAGAATATCTCTATCATGGAACTATTCCAAGAGTGAACCATCTACTGATGTCGGGTTCCTGTTGGGCTGGGAGTAATATCCGACAGGGCACTAATCACGGTCGAACGCAGGTGGGAGGGCAAGATGGCTGAAGTTTCAGGCCCGCACCCCGGTGGCGAACGCCCGGAAACAGCGGCGCCCCAGGACTTGGTGCGGCTCCTTCAGGACTTCACCCTCGAAGCCAACCACTATGTCGACGCAGCAGGCGGCCGGAACGATATGCACCGGACGGATCTCAATGCCCTTGCCGTGATCATGCGCCATTCTGCCGCAGGTCGGGTCGTCACGCCTGGCGTCCTGCGCAACGAACTACGCCTGAGTTCGCCCGCCACTACCGCGTTGGTGGACCGGCTTCACGCGTCGGGACACGTAGTGCGCGAACGTGTCGGCACGGACCGGCGCCAGATCCAGCTGGTTATGACTCCAAAGGCCTACAAGGATGGAAGTGCCATGTTCATGCCGCTGGCCATCCGTATGGGCCAGGCCATGGGCGCGTACAACGCTGACGAACTGGACGTTGTCCGGCGCTTCATGACAGACATGATCGAGGCCACCATAGCGGCCCGCACGGGAACCGCGGAGAACGGCAACTAACCGCATTCCGCCGAAATCCCCTGGCGAAGTTGTAGCGTTTCCCTATGAACGCGCAGCAGCCTGAAGATGTTTACACTCACGGGCACCACGAGTCGGTTGTCCGGGCCCATGCCTCGCGGACGGCCGAGAATTCGGCCGCGTTTGTCATTCCGCATCTCACCCCGGGGACGTCGGTCCTCGACGTCGGGTGCGGACCGGGCAGCATCACGTGCGATTTCGCGGGGCTGGTTGCACCCGCGCAGGTCATCGGCTTGGATCGCTCGGCGGACATCGTCGCCCAGGCAACGGAACTGGCAAAGGACCGCGGCGTAGACAACGTGGAGTTCCGAACCGGCAACATCTACGATCTCGAGTTTGAGGACGAGACCTTCGACCTCGTCCACGCCCATCAAGTCCTCCAGCACCTCACCGATCCCGTCGCCGCGCTGCGTGAGATGCGCCGCGTGGCAAAACCGGGCGCGATCGTGGCCGTCCGCGACGCCGATTTCCACGGCATGAGCTGGTACCCGGAAGTCCCCGAGCTCGATGACTGGATGGAGCTCTACCAGAAGATCGCACGGCGTAATGGTGCCGAACCGGATGCCGGCCGTCGATTGGTCTCGTGGGCGCAGCAGGCAGGCTTTGCCCAGGTGGCGCCCAGCAGCAGCAACTGGCTCTACGCCACAGCCCAACAACGGGCATGGCAGTCCCGCGTGTGGAGCGAACGTGTCCTCCACTCCGCCTTTGCCGAGCAAGCCCTCGAATACGGGTTCGCCAATGAGGCCGACCTCGCCCGGATCGCTGCGGGCTGGCACCGCTGGGGAGCCACGGACGATGGCTACTTCCTCATTCCCAACGGCGAGGTGATCGCCCGGGCATAGGTTGCGCGTGAAGGAACTTTCCCAAAAAACTTTGCCGAACCATGTAGAAAAGCGCCCCGCAGTTCCGACCCATGAGTGAAAGCACCCAAACAGGGTGCCACTTCATAAGGAGTTTGAGATGAAATACATGATCATGATGTTCGGGTCCGCCGAGGGCATGATGGAAACCGCCGATCCGGAGTGGGTCAAGGAAATGATCGGGTTCATGATCCAGATCGACAAGGACCTCCGCGATTCCGGTGAACTCGTCTTTAACGCAGGGCTGGCTGATGGCAGCACCGCGAAGCTCGTCAAGCAGACCCCGGACGGCGTCATCACCACGGACGGCCCATACGCCGAGTCGAAGGAGTCGCTGATCGGGTACTGGGTGGTGGACGTGGCCAGCGAGGAACGCGCCGTGGAAATCTGCTCGAGCATCGTCAAGTACTCGCAGGTGGTGGAGCTGCGCGCTATCCCGGACGGTCCCCCGGAGGTCTAGTTTGGCCGTTCTCCCACGCGAGGTTCCCCCACGCGACATTGAGGACCTGCTGCGCACCTTGGCGCCGCAGGTCCTCGGCGTGCTTGCACGCAACCACGGACAGTTCGACGCCTGCGAGGATGCAGTGCAAGAAGCCCTCATTGAGGCCGCCCTGCAATGGCCATCCGGGCTGCCAACAAATCCCAAAGGATGGCTGCTGGCTGTCGCATCGCGCCGGCTGGTTGATGTGTGGCGCAGTGAAAGCGCACGGCGTGCGCGGGAAGAACGCGTCGCCGCCATGGAGGTCAACTTCCAGGACAGCACCGTGTCCGAAGCCGACGACACCCTGACCCTGATGTTCCTGTGTTGCCACCCTTCGATCAGCGCACCGTCGCAAATCGCCTTGACGCTCCGGGCCGTAGGAGGACTCACGACGCCGGAAATCGCCTCCGCTTTCCTCGTCCCCGAAGCGACCATGGGACAGCGCATCAGCCGTGCGAAACAAGGGATCCAGAAGGCGGGCGCCCGCTTCGACATGCCGCCGGCGTCCGAGCGCAAGGCGAGGCTCGGCGTCGTACTTCACGTCCTGTACCTGATCTTCAACGAAGGCTACGCCGCGAGCTCGGGCGACTCACTGCAACGCGAAGACCTCACCACCGAAGCGATCCGGTTGGCACGCCTGCTGGTGAGCGCGGCGCCGGCCGAGTTCGAGGCCACCGGTTTGCTCGCTCTGATGCTGCTGACGGACTCCCGTCGTGCCGCGCGAACCCTGGCTGACGGGATGCCCGTGCCGCTGTCCGAACAGGACCGGAGTTTATGGAACCGCGGGCAGATAGAGGAAGGGATCGCACTCCTGTCTTCCGTACTTGGACGTGGCGCGGCTGGGCCGTACCAACTCCAAGCCGCCATCGCCGCCGTTCATGCGGAAGCGCCGTCTGACGCCGAAACCGACTGGCCGCAGATCCTCGCCTTGTACACGGTCCTGGAAGCCGTAGCGCCCAGTCCCGTGGTGACGCTGAATCGTGCTGTGGCTGTGGCTATGGTCAATGGGGCAGCCGCTGGGCTTGAGCTGCTCGTCGGGCTGGATTCGGCGATCGGTCGGTCGCACCGCCTGGATGCGGTGCGGGGCCACCTATACGAGATGGCGGGCTCATATAAGGAAGCCCGTGCCGCCTACCTCGCCGCCGCCAAGAAGACGGGCAGCCTGCAGGAGCGGCGGTACTTGATGGGGAAAGTGGCGCGAATGGACGAGCACTGACCCCATATAGTCGAATCCATGGAACAGCGCATACTTGGTAAGACCGGCCGGTCGGTGTCCACCGTTGGACTGGGCACGTGGCAACTCGGAGCGGACTGGGGCGACGTCACAGAGGAAGACGCACTTGCCGTCCTGGAAGCCTCGGTTGACGGCGGCGTCACTTTCTTCGACACAGCCGACGTCTACGGCGATGGCCGAAGTGAGCAGCTGATCGGACGCTTCCTGCGCGCCAACCCCGGGCTGGACCTGATGGTTGCCACCAAGATGGGCCGGCGCGTGGACCACGTGCCCGAAAACTACACCCTCGCCAACTTCCGTGAGTGGACGGACCGTTCGCGGCGGAACCTGCAGCAGGACACCCTGGACCTCGTCCAACTTCATTGCCCGCCCTCCGCCGTCTACACGCGGGATGAGGTGTACGACGCACTGGATACTCTCGTCAGCGAAGGCGTTATCCGTAACTACGGGGTCAGTGTGGAGCGGACTGATGAAGCCCTTGAAGCCATCAACCGCGGGAATACGGCGTCCGTTCAGATCATCCTGAACGCCTTCCGGCTGAAGCCGCTCGATGAAGTTCTCCCGGCAGCCGAGCAGGCCGGAGTCGGCATCATCGCCAGAGTGCCGCTGGCCTCCGGGCTATTGTCCGGAAAGTACACGCCGGAAACCGAGTTCGCGGAGAACGACCACCGCAACTACAACCGCGACGGCTCCTCATTCGACGTCGGCGAGACCTTCTCGGGCGTCGATTTCACCACCGGTGTAAAAGCCGCACAAGAGTTCAGCGCGTTAGTGCCCGACGGCGTCAGCACCGCCCAGGCGGCCCTCGCCTGGGTGATCGCCCAGGACGGTGTCAGCACGGTCATTCCCGGTGCTCGTTCGTCAGTCCAAGCACATGCGAACGCTGAGGCGGGAGCCATGCAGCACGTCGGGGCAGGGCTCACCGCCGGGGTCCGGGACATCTATGGTCGGTATTTCCGCGAAGCGATCCACCCGCGCTGGTAGCCGGCCTACCGCCGTCGTGCCTTGCCCAGGCGCTGTGCTGTCACCATCCGCTGCGGGTGGGGGTGTGTCCCTTTCGGGCGTCATCGGGCATCGACATTTCGGCGCGTAGTCCCAGAAGCCGGATGGGACGGTCCGGCTCGATCCGCGCCGTGACGTCCAAGGCTTGCGCGAGGACTTCGTCGCGGTCGAAGGTCTCTGGAATCTTCCTTGCGTAGGTCTTGGTGAAGAACGGGGCGTACCGGACTTTGAGGGTCAGCCCGACCACGGGTCGCCCCTCGGCTGCCACGTCTTCAAGGACCCGCGCTGTCAGCTCCTTGATGGCGTCGCTGATCTGGGAGGGTTCCGTGAGGTCCTGCTGGAACGTGGTCTCGCGGCCGTGTGCGCGGGCAACCCACGGGGTGTCGTCCACCTCGTTGGCGCCCTCGCCTCGTCCGAGCTGCGCATACCAAGGGCCCATCTTGGGGCCGAACTCCGGGACCAAGTCCTGGGGATCGGACGCGGCAAGCTCGGCGACTGTGGTGATGTGGTGCTTTGCCAGCCGTTGCGACACTTTGGGCCCGACGCCCCACAGCTCCTTAGTGGGCTTGCTGCCCATGACGTCGAGCCAGTTCTCTTTGGTCAACCGAAAGATGCCCGCTGGTTTGCCAAAATCTGTCGCATTCTTTGCGCGGACCAACGTGTCGCCGATGCCCACGCTGCAGTGCAACCGGGTTTGCTCCAGGACGGCAGCTTGGATCTGCCGGGCATATGCTTCCGGGTCCTCAGCCTCGATGCCAACAAAGGCCTCATCCCAACCGAGCACCTGAACCTTGGCGCCCGGCTGTGCGCGCAGGGTGGCCATCACTACGTGCGACGCCGCCAGGTAAGCCTCCTGGTCGACGGGAAGGATCACGGCGTCCGGCACTTTCCGGGCCGCTATGCGCAGTGGCATTCCAGAACCCACGCCGAACGCCCTGGCTTCATATGATGCCGTGGATACCACAGCACGTTCCGTGGGGTCCCCGCGGCCACCCACAATGATCGGTTTTCCCGCAAGCTCGGGGCGTCGGAGGACCTCGACAGCCGCAATGAACTGGTCGAGGTCAACGTGCAGTACCCATGGGATTCCGCTCACGGCACCAGTTTGCCCTAAGCCGTGGCCTCCTGACCCTGTTTGGGCTCACGATGCCGGGAAATCAACCCATTTGGGCTTCAACCGGCAGTCTTGGCGGCCAAACAAGGTCAGGACCCAACGCTGGGATTGTCCACATAGGCCAAGAGCATTATTTTCTGCCTGCCAGTCAGGCCATAGCGTCAAATTATGATTATTCAAGCTGGCTTCGACATCCAGGTGCTCGCGCGTCCATACATAGTTCCCAATGAGATACCGCTCAGCAGGCTTGTTGTCATCGGCCTCAATTCCGACATGTGTTTAACCAGCATTGGCATCGCCAGTTATCAGTTTGATGGTTCGCTGGAGCCGCTCTTCGACGACATTTTCGAGGTTCTTACGACGGAAGGGATCAAGTACTTTGCCATCGCCTACGGCGGTTGTTGGCAACATTTCGATTTTGAAAGCGCTGAGCCTTCGCCTGCTGAGACGGAGAAGCTTCGGAGACTGGCAATAGCACGTGGGCTACTCATGATCGGGAACTACGGCATCGATGAGTCGCGGGCAACGGCCGTCGAGCTCCACTCCTTCTTTGACCAACACCGAAGGGATCTGCCTGAAACCATGCTCCACTGGCGCCATTCGAGCCTGTCCAAGTATCCCGAATGCCACTGGTGGCAGGATTTCGTGAAGAGGTACGGACACCTATTGAACTCAAACGGCAACTGAGTCAACGCCCTGGGGTCATTCTGTTGTCCCGAGCGCCAGACTATGTCAGGAAGCAACGCGTCCAAACCACGCACCTCACCGGCATAAGCTGAGATGGTGCAGTTTTCACTTTGGCTGGCCCTGGTTGGCGCCGGCACCCTGATCAGTTTCACTCCCGGCGCCGGAGCCATCTTCACCATGAGCAACTCGCTGAATTCCGGTTTCCGACGCTCCATCTGGGGCATCCTCGGCCAGCAATTGGCCTTGGTGATCCACATCGTCATCGTGGCCTTGGGCGTCGGCGTGCTCGTCTCGAATTCGCCTGTGATCTTCAACATCGTCCGCTACGCCGGCGCGGCGTATCTGGTGTACCTCGGCATCCGACAGTTCCTGCGCAAGCCGGACCTGGACGAGGAAAAGGTGGACAGCCGAAAGAACGAGTCCGGCCTTTCCATGTTCCAACGCGGCGTCTGGGTGAACCTGCTGAATCCCAAGGCAATCGTGTTCTTCCTGGCCTTCATGCCGCAGTTCATCCGGCTGGACCAGCCGCTGCTTCAGCAATATGCCGTGCTGACGGCCACCGTCCTCGTTATCGACATCTTGGTTATGTGGTTCTTCTTCGCTCTGGCCGCGCGTTCATTCCAGCGTTTCACCCACGACGAGCGCGGCCAGAAGGTCCTCAACCGTGTGTTCGGCTGCCTGTTCGTGCTGGTTGGCATCTTGCTAGCGACCATCCACTAGGCACGGCGGCCGGGACACGCTGCTACCGTCGAGGTATGGAAGCGGACTGGATCGAGCACCGACGTTCGGACGATGGCGAGCACGTGGGGTGGATGAAGCCCGCAGGTGACGGATTCGTCGCAATCGACATGCTGGGACGTCCACGCACGGACGAAGTGGATTGGTTCACCGCTGAGGAAACACTCGATGACCTCGGCCTGCGCTACCTCGCCGACCCCCACGAATTGCTACTCGACGACGGCACGTGGCTGCGCGTCCGGATCGCCGAAGTAACACCTGACGCTGTACGGGTGAAGAAGGAAGACTGGGGCGATATGACGGCGCCCCAGATCTATTTCACGGTGTCGCTGCCCGTGACCGATGACCAGCTCCGCCCGCTCTCCCCTCACCCACAGCGGTCACTGCGCTGAACCCATTCGTCAGATGGTGCGGCGCCCGCTCTCGTAGGGCCCGCCTTAGGCAATTGCGTCAGCCGTGGATCGAGGACAAGGGAAGATAAGGCCTTGCCCACTCCGCCGACGGGTGATGCTCCGCTTGCTCCAGACATATTCGCCGCGATTCCACCTTCATCGCGAGCGGCGAGTTTCTGTTATGAGTGTCCAGGGGTCATCTGTTGTCAGCCTTTATTAGCTGACTTACGAACCCACCAGGGCTTTCTGTGGATGTCTGGGCGAACGTGTTCGAGTAGAGCTTCTCGATGTTCTAAGTACCTCTGGCCCGCGATCTTGAAGTCCTCGGAGGGGCCACCCGAGTTATCGTGGACCCAAACATCCGCGGCGCGGCTGACATCGGTTGAGGCATTCGCCAACTCTTCGACCTTTACCCGGATTTTATAAGGCGCCGTTAGTTGCAGATACTGCGCCTGATGTCCCACCTCCCCTATGGCCGCGGTAAGGTCACCCGCCACTTCTCGGGCCTTTTCCTTGTTCTGCAACCGTACTAGCCGTTTCAACCGTCTGGCCGACAAATGGACGTCATCGCAGGCCTTCAAGAGACTGGCGATTCGTTCGAGCAGGTCTTTGCGTCTCTGCTCTTTTCGGTTGCTTCCCTGACCCAACAGGCCGATGCAGGCCCCGACGACAGCACCTATGATTCCGACAAACGGCACGAAGTCCACTAACCCACCCTTATCCCAAGCTGCCGTCCCTCGGCCCAACTTGATCCTAGCCAACGACATCGACCCGGCCTGGGCGATCAAACCTCCTTTATCGAGCCCATCAGGTCAGATGGGTGTCCGGTCAACTCTCACGCTAGCCCCAAGGCAGACGTGAGCTCGGAGATGTAACGGCCCGCGATTTTACTCACGCGGTAACCAAATCAAAACCAGGGGCCGAACTCAGCCAGACGGTTCCCACGACGACGGGCTACTGCGTGAGATGTGGTCGGCTCCCGAGTACCACCTCCGCTGCTAGCCGGCGTTAATCCATGTCGACCCGAAGGCCTCCGTATTACCGTTACCGAGGGATGAGACCCGCTCCGGTCTCGGGCTGAGGAAAGGGACACTGTGTTTGGGCTTCTATCAAACCCGATTTAACGACCCTCTGCGAAGCCGGCGGGACTATCCACTTCGGCCATCCTCCGTAACATTCGACGTGTACCGAAAACGATGAACATGTCGACCAGAATTTACTGTCTCTAAAGGAATCTCTGGCTCACCCCTCGTCTCCCACGCGCCTTTGTTGACGTCGTGGACTTTTACGTAGCTAAGACGTAGAACCCCGCACCACCAGCGAGCTCTCCAGCGTCACGTGCGGCTCCTCCAAATCCAGGCCTTCCATGAGTCCGCGGAGTTGCTCCCCGGCCTTTCGTCCAAGCGGCGTCGCCGGCAGGTGCACGCTCGTGAGGCTGGGATTGCTGGTGGCCGAATACGGGAGATCGTCGAAGCCCGCAACGGCCAGTTCGGCAGGAATCAGGACGCCCGCCACACGCGCTTCCTGCAGCACGCCATACGCATGGGTATCGGTACCGCAGACGACGGCGGTCACCCCCTCACGCTGCCAGGTGGGCCAAGCGTCGGCGAACGCGGCGGCGGCAGCACCGACGTCGATCGCGGTGCTGATGACATGCCCATCGGCAACCAAAAGCCCGCACGCTGCGGCCTCCTCCAGGAAGGCTTCCCTGCGCAGGTGGAAAGTGGTGGTGCCGGTAATGCCGTCCACGTAGGCGGCCCGGGTATGTCCGGACGCGGAGAGGTGCCGGGCCAACTCACGTGCGCCTTGGGCGACGTCGAGGTTTACGGACGGGGCATAGGACTCGAGGCCCGGCGCGTCAAGGAGCACAAGCGGTGCAGCCGCGGACAGGTCCTGAAGAAACTCAGCACTGGGGGCGCCCACGAGCAAGCCGGCCGGACGGAGTGCCAACAACCTGCGGACATCCTCGGCCTGCGGCGACTCCCCTGCGTCGGTCACCGAGAGCAGCAGTTGGTAAGCCGGGCCGAGTGATTCCCGGACGCCTGCGATGACGTTGGCGAAGAACGGGTTGGACACGTCCGGCGTCACGAGGATGACGATGGAGCTGACTCCGCGAGCCAGCGAACTCCCAATGCTGTCAACCACATAGCCAAGTTCGGCGATCGCTGATCGGACGCGTGAGATGTTGTCCTCGGATACTCGTCCTTGCGTCTTACCGTTGGCTACCAATGAGACGGTGGCAGTGGAAACCCCGGCCCGGGCAGCCACCATCGCAGCCGTTACACGGGGCGAGCGGGGGTTCCGCCGATCCAAGGTATCCATGCATCGATCGTAGCGTTGCTGCAGCGCGAACAAGTGGCTCAAGGCATTAAGCGCTTAACTCTCGTCACGTTAAGCGTTTGACGTAACCCCTGAAGCAGTGCCAGAATTCCCATGAATGCTTACCGCCCTGCTTCGGGCAAGAACCTGGCAGGCCCCAATGACGTGGAGACAAACGTGGACCCCAATCCCATGACATCACGCAAGAAGATCATTCTTGACTGCGACCCCGGCCATGACGACGCAGTGGCATTGCTGCTGGCCCACGGCAACCCGGACATCGAGCTGCTCGCAGTGACAACGGTGGTGGGCAACCAGACCCTCGAAAAAGTCACGCGCAACGCCCTCTCGGTAGCCACCATCGCTGGCATCACCGGCGTTCCGTTCGCCGCAGGTTGTGACCGCCCCCTGGTTCGAACCATCGAGACGGCCCCCAGCATCCACGGCGAATCCGGCATGGATGGTCCGGAACAGCCCGAGCCCACCATCGAACTGGACCCGCGCCACGCCGTCGACCTCATCGTTGAAACCGTCATGGCACATGAGCCGGGCACCATCACCCTGGTGCCTACCGCGGGCCTGACGAACATCGCCATGGCTGCCCGCAAGGAGCCGCGCATCGTGGAGCGCGTGAAGGAAGTTGTCCTCATGGGCGGCGGCTACCACGTGGGCAACTGGAGCGCAGTGGCGGAGTTCAACATCATCATCGATCCCGAGGCCGCGCACATTGTGTTCAACGAAAAGTGGCCCGTGGTGATGGTCGGCCTGGACCTCACGCACCAGGCACTGGCCACAGATGAGGTGGTGGACCGCATCGCAAAAATCGGAACCAAGCCGGCCAAGTTCGTCATGGAACTCATGGACTTCTTCCAGAAGACCTACAAGGATGCCCAGGGCTTCGATTTCCCGCCGGTCCACGATCCCTGCGCAGTTGCCTACGTCATCGACCCCACCGTGATGACCACACGCAAGGTGCCGGTGGACATCGAACTGCAGGGCAAGCTCACCCTCGGCATGACGGTGGCGGACTTCCGCGCGCCCGCCCCGGAGGACTGCCATACGTCCGTGGCCGTGGATCTGGACCACAAGAAGTTCTGGGATCTTGTCACCGATGCGATCGAACGGATCGGTGAACCAACCCTCGACGGCGGGGCTGACGCCACCGCCGCGGTTAACGTCGCAGCCGGAGAGGCAAAGTAATGTCCATCCTCGTACCAGAAACCAAGTCCACCCGGGGTAACGTCACCGCGCTTATGGTCGCCCTTCTGGCAGCCTGTGTTGCCTTCCAGCTCAACGCCTCCATGCTCAGCCCCGCCTTGGTCACCATGGGCAATGAGCTCCAGACGGACCAAGCCACCATCGGCCTGTCCCAGACCTGGTTCTTCACCGCCGCAGCACTGTTCTCCCTCTTCCTCCCCCGGCTCAGCGACATCGTGGGCCGAAAGAAGATCCTTGTGGGCATGATGCTCCTGATGGCTGTCGGTTCGGTCATCGCGGCACTCGCACCGGATGTCACGTGGCTCTTCGTAGGCCGCATCATCCAGGGCGTCAGCGGTCCCACTGTCCCCCTCTGCCTCATCATGCTCCGCTCTGCAGTGAGCAACCCGCGCAAATACGGCACCCTCATGGGCCTCATCACCGCAGTGAACGGTGGCGTGGCTGGTGTCGACTCGTTCGTGGGCGGCTACTTCGCCGAGAACTTCGGATTCCGCAGCATTTTCTGGCTCATGGTTGCCCTGGCCCTTGTGGCAACGGTCCTTATCGCCGTCCTGGCAGGAGAGAGCAAACCTGCTGCCGGAACCACCATGGACTGGCTGGGCGTGTTCTTCATCGTGATCGCGGTAGGCGCCCTCCTGACAGCCTTGAACGAAGGCTCCAAACTGGCCACGGCCTTCAATGCGGGGACGTTAACGTTGGCCATTGGCCTGATCCTGGTTGCCGGCGTCGCGTTCTTCGCTTTCTGGACTGTTGAAAAGCGCGCCAAGCAGCCCATGGTGGAAACCGTGCACCTGCGGCAGCGTTCCACATGGGCGCCGCTCTTGACCACCACACTGACCATGACCGGTATCTTCGCGGTCATCAATGGGATCGTCCCGGCGTTCGTTCAGGCGGCCGAACCCGGCTTCGGCGTGGGCCCCACCGAGATGTCGCTCATGATCCTTACGCCCTACGCACTGCTGGGTTGGCTCTTCGGCCCGATCAGCGGCAGGCTCGCCCCGGTCCTCGGCTACACGAAGGTCCTTCGTATCGGACTGCTGGGCAGCCTCGTGGCCTTGGCGATCATCGCGTTCTTCGGCCTGAACAACCTGCCGATGATGATCGTGGGCACAGCCTTGCTGGGCATCATGTACGCCGGTACCGTCAACATCATGCTGAACGGACTGGGCGTGGTCCTCTCGCCCCAAGGCAACCCGGGCTTCCTCCCCGGAATGAATGCGGGCGCCTTCAACCTCGGCGCCGGCCTGAGCTTCCTGGTCCTGCCCGCGGTCCTCGTTGCGACGTCCACACTGGGTGACGCAAAGGCGTCGTACCTCACTGTTGTGGTGGCGGGTCTCGCCATCACCCTTGCCGCCTTCGCCGCCTCACTGTTGATCCCGAAACCTCTGGATGCAGAAGTCGCAGAGGTCGCAGAGGCAGAGGCGGCGAATGTGGAGGCAAGCAAATGAGCACAGAAGCCGGGGCACCCACGGCGGGGATCGTCGTCGTCGGCTCCCTGAACGCCGATCTGACGATCTACTGCGACCGCCTTCCCAAGCCCGGCGAGACGGTCCACGGAAATGGTTTCGCGGTCAACCCCGGCGGCAAGAGCGCCAATCAGGCGGTGGCGGCCAGCAAGCTCGGCGCCCAGGTCAGCCTGGTGGGCGCAGTGGGCGATGACGCCAACGGAAGCATGCTCCTGGACTCGACCGCCAACGCCGGAGTGGACGTCACCCGCGTCCGACGCTCGGACGCCGCGACGGGCGTCGCGGTCATCTCGGTGGATGCCAGCGGCGAGAACAGCATCATCATCTCGGCCGGGGCAAACGGGACTCTAACCCCGGCAGACGTGCGCGCGGCAGCGGACGCCATCAACAATGCTGCGGTGGTCTGCCTCTGCCTTGAAGTCGCGATCGATACTGTGATCGCCGCTGCACAAGCAGGGCACGACGCCGGCGCTACCGTCATAATGAACCTCTCGCCTTACGCGGAGGTACCGGAGATTCTGGCCGACTTGACCGACGTGCTGCTGGTCAATGCGCACGAGGCCTCCCTGTTCCTGGGCGGGGAAGCCGACGTTCCTGACGCCGACGCGGAGGCCGAAGCATGGGAGCCGGTACGGAGCCAGTTTGCCGACAGGGGTTTGCAGCGCGTGCTGGTAACGCTGGGCGCCCACGGGTCTGTTGTGCTGGATTCGTTGGCCCGCGGGAGCCAGGACCAGATCACGCGTATCGCCCCGACCCGCGTTTCGGCCGTAGACACCACCGGTGCCGGTGACGCATTCACGGGAGCTATCGCTGCACGCCTTGCTGCAGGCGATTCCCTCGCGGACGCGGCCTCCTTCGCCTCGGTAGCCGCAGCGTTGGCCGCCACGAAGAAGGGCACCCAGGCCGCCTACCCCAGCATCGCGGACGTCCAGCGCCTGCGGGGCGTTTAGTCCCAGCGCTCCCACCCAACTGACTGGCAGTTGTGGTTGTTCCCAGCGCTGAGAACAACCACAAATGCCAGTCAGTTGGTTTTTAAGCGGACCTACGGGCGGCGCGCTCAGCGGCCTTGCGGCTCAGTACACCGTGGCCGGCAAACAGCTTGGGGACCACAAAATAGACTGCTGCCGGAACCACAAGCGCAGTCAGCACAAGTGCCCGCAGAACCGGGTGCCACGGCTCCATGATCGGCCCCAGCAAGAGCATGCCGATGGAGACAAGGGGGAAGATCGCGATCCATGTGATGAGGGCCCGCATGTGCACGGACGGTGCCTTCGGGGCTTGCGAGGGTCCATGTGCACGGACGGGGGCAGCGGCCTCACCGGGGTCGATTTCGGTAGTAGCTTGAGCGTTCATGGCATTCTCCAACCAGATAGTTGCAATTGGCTTTGTCTCACAATAACCACACTCGCCAACAATTACAACTACTTAGTTGGAAAATGGTAATCTGTACTTATGGCATGGGACACAGAGCGCACCAAGTCACTGCTTCTCGAGGCGGCGACGTCCGAGTTTTGCACGCGGGGACTTGCTGGGGCCCGGATTGATCGCATCGCCGCAGAGGCGGGCGTCAACAAAGAACGCATCTATCAGTACTTCGGCAACAAGAACGGCCTTTTTGACGCGGTCATCGTAGCCGCTCTCAGCTCCCTCATGGATGAAGTGCCCATCCACGGTGAGGGCCCAGAGGCCATGGCGAACTATGCGGGCCGCCTGTTCGATCATCATCAAGAGGACGCCACCGCGCCACGCCTCCTCTTCTGGGAAGGCCTGGAACGCGGCACCGAAGTTGTGGGCCTGCCCAAGCGAATGGCGAACTGTGCATCCAAGGTCAACAGCACCATTGCAGCCCTTCCCGGAATCTCAAAGGAAGACGCCGGTGATCTCCTCATCACCATCGTGAGTCTTTGCGATACCGCGCCCGTGCTGCCTGCACTCGATGGCCTCATGGCCGGGAACGACCCCGGCCGCCTCGAGAGGCGACGCGCCGCCGTCGTACGCACCGTCTACTTGGCTGCCTCCGCGCTGGCTGCCGAAGCAGCGTCTGCCGGGTCGGCGACCGGGCCAGCGGCCCCGGAAACGGCGCCTGCTCCAGCGGTCCAGTAGCCACCTTCACCGCCCGCCCCTACACCCTGTGACAGCTTTGACAGGAAAAGTGACTCCGTTGTGAAGTGGCCCCTAGCCAAGAAGGGGTGCCATCAACCATGCTTGCTGCATGTACTCAACGACGAGCCCATACCGCATCATCACGGTCTGCACTGGAAACATCTGCCGCTCGCCCATGGCAGCGCTCATGCTTACCGAAGCCTTCGAAGCGGAAGGGCTCGGCAAGTTGGTAGTGGTCGACTCAGCGGGCACCACCGGGTACGAGGTGGGGCACCCGATCGATCCCCGGGCGGCCCGCAAACTGACCGCCCACCACATCGCTTCGGAGGACCACGTCGCACGCCAGTGGAGGCGCGAGTGGTTCGCTGAGCGGGACCTCATCCTGGCACTGGACGTCGATCATTTCGGCTGGCTTCAGGAGGGCGCTCCGGATCGCGAATCGCTGGCCAAAGTCCTAATGCTGCGCAGCTTCGATCCCATGATGGTTGGACGCAGTTCACTGGATTTGGGCATCGAGGATCCTTGGTACGGCGGCCACACCGACTTCGACAACACCTGGACCCTTATCAAAGCCGCTATTCCAGGCATTGTGCGCTACGTGAGCGATGCACTTGCGCAAGACTCCGGGAGTAGCGCCAGCGACGTCCGAAACGGAGCCACCGAGCACCAGCAGGTAACCTCTATGTCATGACCCCTGCACCCGTGATCATCGCCGTCGACGGGCGGTCCGGCGCGGGCAAGACCACGCTGGCCGTCGAGTTGGCGGCCCGCCTTCGGGAGCACCACAAGGTTTCCCTTTTCCATCTGGAAGACATCTATCCCGGATGGAACGGCCTTGCCACAGGCATCGAAAGGTACGTCGCAACGGTGTTGACGCCTTTGAGCCAAGGCGAGGCAGCAGAGTGGGTCAGCTGGGATTGGGAACGGCACTACGACGGCGCGCTGCACGTAACGCTGCCAGCCGAAATCGTGATCGTGGAGGGCGTCGGCGCCGCAGCAGACGCCGCGCGTCCCATGCTGGACGCCATCGTCTGGGTCGAATCCCCCGGCGACGACCGCCGTCGTCGGGCTTTGGCCCGTGACGGAGACACCTACGAACCTTATTGGGACAGCTGGGCGGCCCAGGAGGATGTTTGGCTGGAAGCCGACGCTGTCATCGGCGCAGCAGACATCCGTGTGCAGAACCTCGCGGATGGCAACGCCCCGGATGATGTCCTGCAGGCCATGCGGTACCTGCCGTCGTTGTCAGCGATCCTCTCGCCGGAACTCAGCGCGCGCCGAGGCTTGCAGCTCCGGTCTGAAAAGATCAGCGCCGCTCCTGATGCCGAGGCCCTCTTTCAGGACCTCTACGGCTCCTCGACCAATGCTGTCTGGTTGGATTCCTCCAACGCGTCCGCGGTTTCAGGGACGTCCCAGGCTGCTGCCCGCAGCCGCTTCAGTATCCTGGCGGACGACGGCGGCACGTTCGGCCAGTCCGTCCAACACCGCGCGGGAACCACCCAAGTAACCGCCGGAACAGCCACTGTTGAAACCTCCGGCCCCTTCTTCCGCTGGCTCGATTCCGTATGGGGACGCCGGGCCGTGCGGGCACCCCGGGGCTACGATGGCCAGTTCACGCTCGGCTGGTTGGGCTATCTGGGCTACGAGCTCAAACGGGAAACCGGGGGCAACGACGTCCAAGCCGGTACCCCCGACGCCGCCCTGCTCTTCGCTGGGCGGGCCGTGGTGCTGGATCATCGCGAGCACACTGTGTGGCTGCTCGCCTTGGACGCACCCGACGCCGATGAGTGGTTGCGCGAGGCTCGCACCGCCGTCGGAACTGCTTCAGCCGCTCAGGCTTCCGCCGTCGAGCCTGTTTCCGAGGCGGCTCCGGAATTCACTTGCCGTGACAGTGCAACGGACTATAAGCGCAAAATCGCCGACGCCCAGCATGAAATCAGCGAAGGCAACTCGTACGAGGTCTGCCTGACCACCATGCTTGAAGCCCCTGCCGGCGGGCTGGACCCGTGGCAGAGCTATCGGGCGCTGCGACGCCGCAATCCAGCACCGTTTGCCAGTTACCTTCGGTTCGGCGAGCTGGTTGTCGCGAGCACTTCTCCTGAGCGTTTCCTGCGGATTCTCTCCGACGGCGGCATGCGGGCCGAGCCGATCAAGGGGACGCGTGGGCGTTCCGCCGATCCCACTGAGGACGCGGAGCTGCGCCGCGACCTGGAGACCTCGCTGAAGGACCGCGCGGAAAACATCATGATCGTGGACTTGTTGCGCAATGATCTGAGCCATTTCGCCATTCCCGGCTCGGTGACGGTCAGCCGGCTGTGCGCGATCGAAAGCTACGCCACGGTGCATCAGATGGTCAGCACCGTTGACGCGCACCTTCGCCCTGGCGCTCCGCGTGCAGAGGCACTGGCTGCGGCCTTCCCGGCTGGGTCCATGACCGGGGCGCCGAAGATCAGCACCATGGACATTCTTGACCAGCTTGAGGCGGGTCCCCGCGGTATCTATTCGGGAGCAATCGGCTACTTCTCGCTGAATGCGGCCACGGACCTCGCCGTCGTGATCCGTACCCTTGTGGTAAATCCCGACGACGACGGCGGGCGCACGCTCAGCCTGGGTATCGGAGGGGCAATCACCGCCGATTCCGTGGCCGACGACGAGTACGAAGAGATCCGGACCAAGGCTTTTGGCGTGTTGTCGACGCTCGGGGCTGACTTCCCCGGCTGAGCACCCTATTGGAGCGTCGCGGTCAATCTCGCGACGTTATCCACATACTTGGCCAACGGGGGTCTGTCCATCCAGTCATCCAACGTAAGCTCACGGGATACCTCGCGATACGTGGACTCCACGGCCCGCATGAGGTTCACGGTTTCGGCGCCCAGGAGCATCACCGAGACCTCCATGTTCAGGGAGAAGGAGCGCATGTCCATATTGCTGGAACCAAGAACCGCAACCTCGTCGTCGATGGTGAAGTGCTTGGCGTGGAGTACATACGGCGCGCGGTACAGGTAGATGCGGACGCCTGCTCCAAGGAGCGCTTCGTAATACGAGCGTTGGGCGTGGTGGACGAGGAATTGATCACCCTTTTCGGAGACGAAGAGTTCCACATCAACGCCTCGCTGGGCCGCCGTGGTGATGGCATAGAGCAGGGAGTCATCAGGCACGAAGTAGGGGCTGCAAATGGAGATCCTGTGCTGCGCCGAGTAGATCAGCGTATTGAACAAGCGCAGGTTGTTCTCCGTGGCGAACCCCGGACCGCTTGGGACCACCTGGGCGGTGACGTGCCCCGGGGAGGGTTGGGAGGGCAGGCGAAGCTGGCTTTCGAGTGACTCGTCGGTTTCGCTGAGCCAGTCCGTGGCGAAAACTACGTTCAAGGTGGCTACGATGGGGCCCTCGAGCCGGGCCATGAGCTCAACCCATTGACGACCCGCACGGCGATGCTTGGGGTTGTTGTAGGACGGCTCGATCAGGTTCTGCGAGCCCGTGAACGCCAGTGTCCCGTCGATGACCAGGATCTTGCGGTGGTTCCTGAGATCCGGGCGGCGCCATTGGCCGTGGATAGGCAGCAGCGGCAACATTCGCTTCCACTGGATCTGGCCTGCCTTGAGCCGGCGGACCAGGCGACGGTAGCCCTTGATGCGCAGCGTTCCAATGTGGTCGAAGAGCAACCTGACGGTGACTCCGCGCTCGGCAGCCTTCTCGAGTTCGGTGAGTAACTCGTCCGTCACGGAGTCGCTGCTCATGATGTAAAACTCCGCGTTGACATACTCTGTGGCGCCCCGCACGGCCTCGGCCATGGCTTTGATGGACTCCTTGTAACCAGGAATGAGCTCCACCTTGTTGCCGTCGACCATGGGCAGCGAACCAAGGCGGTGGTTCAGCTCACCCGCTGATTTCACCCACTCCGGACCGGAATAGGTGCTCACGGGATCGGACAGGTCAGAGGTGACGGCGCGAACGCGATGATTAACTTGTTCCTGCTGTTCACGCCGCCGCTTGGACAAGCGGAAATTGCCAAAAAGCAGGAAGAGCACGAACCCAATGGTCGGGACGAGGAAAACAGCCAGGAGCCAGGCCATGGCTGTTGTGGGGCGACGGTTGCCGGGGATGATCCCCAGCAGCACGATGCGCATGATGACTTCCGCAATGGCCCAAGCACCTAGAAGCCAGGTCCACTCCAAGCCAATCGGAAAAGGAAAAAGCACTCCATAACCCCCACGGTCCAAGAACTAACGGTGACCACAGCCTATCGGCCCGCCCCTTTGGAGGGCCGCACTAAGCTGGGAACATGACTTCTCCTGCCCCCACGGTCCTCGTTTTCCTGGACCCGGCCTTCGAAAACGGCCGCATTGCCGATTCCAGCCAGCCCCAGCTCATGGCCACTGACCTCGGCGCTACCCGTGGCGACGGCGTGTTCGAGTCCCTTCTGGCCGTCCAGGGCAGGGCGCGCAAAGTGCAGGCACACCTGAACCGGTTAGGCACTTCCGCAGCGGCTTTGGACTTGGCGATCCCGGAGCAGGACGTCTGGCGAAGGGCGATTGACACGGCGATCACCGAGTTCCGGGCCTCCTACCCGGCGCCGACGCCGGAAGAGGACGAAGTCGTCGTCAAGCTGATCGTGACCCGTGGCATTGAAGGTGCGGCGAGCCCCACATGCTGGGTACAGGCTTCGCCTTCACCCGCGGGAAGCCGCCGGCAGCGCGAGACGGGTATCGACGTCGTACTTCTGGACCGCGGCTTTGATACTGAGGCCGGCGAGCGCGCGCCGTGGCTGCTGTTGGGAGCCAAGACGCTGTCCTATGCCGTGAACATGGCCGCGCTGCGCTACGCGCACAAGCAGGGTGCCGATGACGCCATCTTCACCTCAACAGATGGCCGTGTTCTTGAGGGGCCAACGTCCACTGTGTTGCTCGCCCATCTGGAAACAGTAGACGACGGCGACGGTTCCGTCAGGACCGTTCGACGGCTCATCACGCCGCAGCACGATAGCGGGATCCTTCCGGGCACATCGCAGGGCGCGCTGTTCGCCGCCGCGAAGGCTGCAGGGTGGGAGCTGGGCTATGGGCCGCTGGTGCCGCAGGACCTGTTCGACGCAGACGCCGTTTGGCTCATTTCGAGCATCCGTTTGATCGCGCCGGTGAACCACATTAACGGCCACGAGATCGGTACTCCCGCTGTCCGGAAGCAGCTCACGGAGGAACTGAACGAGTTGTTTGCCGGAATCGAGTAATTCCGGCCGGCCAGACTGGGGCCTACTCTGCTCCGCTTGGAACTTAGCAGATGACAAGTAGAGTAATTGCTCGCATGACTCATTGATAAGGAACTCTTGGCCTCAGCATTGAGCTTCACAGGGGTTCAATCGCGTTCCTTATCCTCCTTGAAATGGGTGTCCGTCATGTGATGAATCTTGTTCTCGTGTTAGTTGGATCACGTCCTCCCGACACCATTTCAGACTTTGCTGGCTAACTTCCCGGAGGGAATATGGGACACAGCTCCCCCACAACAGCCGAGGCATCGGCACCCGAGGCGCAGTCGGAGACTGGCGCCTCACAGACAGGACTTCGCCGGTCCATGGAGGCCCGGCACCTGGTGATGATTGCCATGGGCGGCGTCATCGGCTCAGGCCTGTTCGTCAGCTCGGGTTACACCATTGCCACCGCGGGCCCCTTGGGCGCCGTTCTCGCGTTCCTCATCGGAGCCGTGGTGGTCTACCTGGTGATGGCATGCCTCGGGGAACTCGCCGTTGCGTTCCCCGTTTCAGGTGCCTTCCACATCTACGCCGCCCGAACCATCGGACCCGCCACCGGCTTCGCCACAGCCTGGCTCTACTGGCTTTGCTGGGCGGTGGCGCTGGGTTCGGAATTCACTGCTGCCGGCCTGCTCATGCAACGCTGGTTCCCGGGCGTCGACGTCTGGATCTGGTGCTTCATATTCGCCAGCGTCCTGTTCACACTGAATGCCATCTCATCGCGCGTCTTCGGTGAATCAGAGTTCTGGTTCGCGCTCATCAAGGTTGCCGCCGTCGTCGGCCTGATTATCCTGGGCGGCGCCGCTTTGATGGGCTTCCACCCGCTCGCCGCAGGCGAATACCCGTCGCTCACCAGCAACTTCAGCACACCCGAGGGGCTGTTCCCCAACGGCTTCACGGGCGTCTTCGTCACCTGCCTGGCAGTGTTCTACGCCTTCTCAGGCTCCGAACTGATCGGTGTGGCCGCCGGCGAAACATCCAATCCCGGCGCCAACATCCCCAAGGCCATGCGGACCACGGTCATCCGTCTCATGATCTTCTTTGTCGGCGCGATTACCGTCATCGCGGCGACCATCCCCTACGAGAAGGTCAGCGTGGACGAAAGCCCGTTCGTCACCGTCTTCTCCATGCTCGGCATTCCGTTCGCTGCAGACATCATGAACTTCGTGATCATCACTGCCCTGTTGTCTGCTGGAAACTGCGGACTCTACTCCTGCGCCCGCATGCTCTTCTCGCTGGCCGATGAAGGACACGCACCCAAGGCATTCAGGAAGCTGACCAAGCGTGGGATCCCGATGATTGCCCTGTGCGTCAGCATGCTCGGCGGCCTGGCGTCCCTGATCAGCAGCATTGTTGCGCCGGCAACCGTGTACCTGGTGCTTGTCTCGATTGCCGGCTTTGCGACCGTGGGCGTGTGGATGTCCATTGTGGCCTCGCACTTCGTGTACAGGCGCACGTTTATCAAGAACGGCGGCGATCTCAGCACGCTCCCGTACAAGGCGCCACTCTTCCCCTTGGTTCCGATCCTGGCGTTCGCCCTGTGCGTTGTGTCCTTGATCGGCATCGCGTTCGACCCCAACCAGGTGGCGGCACTGCTCTTCGGCGTCCCGTTTGTGGGGGCATGCTACGCGTTCTTCTACTTCAAGTACGGACGACGCCGGTCGCTCAAGAAGGCCGTCGGCGCCTAGCCGCCGTAGCTTCCTGACCTTCTTTGCCTGCAGATCAGCCCCTCGGCAACCTTTTCGGGTTGCCCAGGGGCTGATGCTGTTTGAAAGTAGGTCAGGTCCCCACAGGGCCCGCTGAATTCAGGACTTGGGCTTGACCACACGCACAGGGTGCTCGCTCAGAATCGACAGCCGGTTGAAGGCGTTGATCCCAATGGCTGCCATGCAGAGGACACTGATTTGCTCGTCGTTGTAGTGTTCACGGGCCCGCTCGAAGAGTTCGGGGCTCGGCCGTGACGTGCTCATCCGGGTAATCTGCTCAGTGATTTCCATGGCCACCCGCTCAGCCGGCTCAAACAGCGTCACTTCCTTATAGACAGCTACCAAGGACAGACGCTGTTCCGTTTCGCCGTACCCCAAGGCCCGGCGATGGTGCAGGTCCAGGCAGAATGCGCAGCCGTTGATCTGCGACGCAAGGTAGTTGAGAAGTTCGATGGTCCGGCGTGGGACACCTGTGCGGTCGGCTTCCCCAATCACCTGCTGGGCATAGTGGCTCAGCGTTGCGTAGAGCTCGGGCTGTTGCTTATCCAGATAGCCGGCGAGACGTGCTTTTGTTTCCTGTTCAGGCATGCTTGGAGCCTAGCGCAACAGGCACGGGGTGCTGACTGCACAGAGACATGCTCCCGCTGGGCTGCCCCACCGTCCCGCAGCGGGGGGAAGCGGGAGAAGAACCGTCAGAAAGCCGTTGGATGTGAGAGAAGATCCGCCCGAAAGCCGGTGGATGTGAGAGAGGGTGCTATTCGGTGGCGTCGCGGGCCAGGTGGATTCCGTTCTCTGCCAGCCACACCGGGTTGAAGGCCTTGCTCAGGTAGTTGGTTCCGGCGTCGGGCGCTATGGCCACTACTACTGAGCCGTGGGGTGCGGCCCGGGCTACCCGCAGGGCAGCGGCCACAGCGAGTCCGGATGATGGACCCAGCGCAAGCCCTTCTTCGTCGAGGAGCCGGTGCACGGTGGAGTAGACCTCGTCGTTGGGGATGCGCAGGAAGCGGTCAACAATGGAGCGGTCAAAGGCCTTGGGCCATTCAGCCTGGGGCCAGGAGTTACCCACACCGTCCACCAGGATCTCGCCGGGGTGTCCACCACTGTAGGCGGAGCCGTAGGGGTCGGCGCCCACAACTTCAAGGTGCCCACCGGGCCGCGATGCTGCAACCTTCTCCTTCAGGAACCTGCCATTGCCGCTGATGGTCCCGCCGGTTCCGATTCCAGCCACGAAATGCGTCACCAGTCCGTTGGTCTGCTCCCAGATCTCCGGCCCGGTGGTTTGGTAGTGCGCGGCCGGGTTGGCAGGGTTGTCGAATTGCATGGGCCGCCAAGCACCAGGCGTCTCGGCCGTGATTCGCGCTGCCACAGCGCGGGCGTTCTCCGGCGATTCGGAGGGCGCGCTCCAGTCCGTCAGGACCACGCGCGCACCGTAGCTGTGGAGCGCGGCGAGTTTCTCCTGGGAGATGGTGTCGCCGGTAACCACCACCACGGGATGCCCCGTCAGCCGCCCGATGAGCGCCAGCCCGATCCCGGTATTGCCGGAAGTGCTCTCCACAATGGTTGCGCCTGGCTGTAGCTCTCCTGATTGCTCGGCCGCCCGGACCATGCTCAGCGCAGTACGGTCCTTGATGGATCCGCCGGGGTTCTCGGACTCAAGCTTGATGTGGATGGTGCTGCGCAATCCACGGCCCAAGGCCTCCAATTTCACCAGCGGAGTGTTGCCCACTTTGTCCAGGACGCTGGCATCCAGGCCGTCCGGCAGCCCTGCCGCCGGGTGTGCGCCTTGTTTGCGGATTGCGGTACTCACGTGGTCCCCTCCCCTTCAGCCGTAGCCGGCAATTCCTGCGCCACCACATCACGCAACTCACGTCGCGCACGCTCCACAAGGTCCGGAGCCGACGGCCGGTCTGCCAGCACATCAGCCAGCCGGCCCGCGACGGCGCCAGTCCCCTTCCCGAGCGGCTGCGCGGCGCCCGCTTCAAGCAGCAGATACGACGCCGTCAGCGCCTCAATCGCAAGCAATTTCTCCAAGGCCTCCAACGACCTTTCGAGTTGCTGCAACGCCAGCGGCGCCAAGGTGGAGTGGTCCTCGACGTCGGCCGAGAGGGTGGGTGCCCCGAGCGTCGCCGGCGCTGCCAGGAACTTCAGTTCGGACAGCAGTCCCGCTGCTGAGTACCAGAGCAGCCCGGGCAACTCCTCCTGCACAAGGCCTGCGGCCGGTCCTGATTCAGAAACCGCATTCGACGACGAGGCCTCCAGGTGCCTGGCGGCAGCCTCCAGATGCCTGGCGGCAGCCTCCAGATGTCTGGCCCGGATCACCCGTTGTGGCGGATACAGCTTGGCGATGCGCCGCTCGCTGGAAATCCCCACGTGGGCCAGGGCAAGCCGCAGGCCCTCAAAGGAAAGAGCCAACTGCATCGGTTGGAAGTTCCCGCCGGACACCATGTGCCCGGTTTCGACATCAACCAAGGGGTTGTCGCCACGTCCGTTCAGCTCCACCGTCAACGCAGCGCCGAGCTGTGAAACCAAGGAGCGAAAAGCCCCATGAGTCTGGGGCGCAGAACGGAATGACAAAGCGTCCTGCACCGAGGCTTCGGGACGAACGTCCTCCAACCACCCGCCGCGCAAAAGGTAACGTACCGCGGCCGCCGAATCCTTCTGCCCGTCCACCGCCTTGCCCGCTTGGATAGCCGGCGAAAACGGACTGAGGTTTCCGCCGCCGTCGTACCTTGCAATGGCCTCAAGCGAGAGGGAAAGCGCGACGTCGGCTAGTTCCGTCAGCTGTTGCAGGCGCGCGAAGGCGAGGGTGCCGGCCCCTACCGAGTAGGCGTTGGCGCTGACCAGGGCCAGGGCCTCACCGGGCGCGAGCCGCAGCGGCTGGAGACCGGCGTCGGCGAGCGCTTTCGCCCCGGGTACCAGGGTGCCGTCCGCATCGATCGCTTCACCTTCACCGATGGCGACGGCGGCGACGGCGGCGAGCTGGGTGAGGTCCGACGAGCCGACTGAGCCTTCGCGGGGGATGGCGGGAAGAACTCCACGGTTGAGTAGTTCCGCATAGAACTGGGCGGTCTCCGGGCGCACACCGGAGCCGCCGCGGCTGAATCCGATGAGCCGGGCGAGGATCACGGCGCGAGCGGAGGGCCGGTCCAGATGGTCGCCCACACCACTGTTGTGGTATCTGACTACTTGGATTTGATAGGCAAGAACCGACCTCTCCTCCACAGCCGTATCCCGTCCGGATCCGAGGAGTGTGTTGAGGCCGTAGATTTTCTGCCCTGAGGTCGACGCGCGCTCCAGTACTTCGCGTGAGCGGCCGATTAAAGACAACGCATCGTGGTTGAGTTTCACGTGAAACGCCGGATCCAGCGCAGCCTGCGCCACGCTTTCAGGGTCCACCGGCGATGTGCCGATCAGCAGGGTTCTGGACTCGGAGGAAATGTGCTCGGAGGCCATCGTCAGAAGTCCAGAAGATTCTGGCGGAAGCCGCCATCGCCGTAACTCTTCCTCAACAGGCCGCGGCGGCGCAGTTCGGGAGTGAGCTTGTCCAGCACGCCGTGCACGGTGACGGGGTCCACGAAGCCAGAGAAGAGGAAGCCGTCGCCACCCACGGCCTCCCCGGTCTCCTCAAGGTAGTCCGCGATTTCGTCAACCGTGCCGATGATTGAATCACCGGCACCACCGCTGCGTGCCTGAAGGATCTGGCGCAGGGTAGACCCCGGAGGGGCTGCCTTGGCGAAGTGCTCCAACGTGCCTTGGTTGCTGTTGGTGCTCAATTCAGGCAACGGCGCATCGAGGTCGAACTGCTTGAAGTCGATCACGGACAGGTAGGAGATCGAGTTGAGTTGGCTGTCGATATCACGCTGGGTAAGCTCCCGGCGCTGTGCACGCAGCTCCTCGGCCTCGGCTGATGAACCAACTACGGTGGGCTTCAGCACGAAAAGGACCTTGAGGTCGTCGGGGTTCCTGCCCGCCTTGGCAGCCTCGGCACGGATGGAATCCCGGTAGGCCTTCATGCCGTCAACGCCACGCGCCAAGGCGATCGCCACATCTGCATGCCCGCCCGCGAACGCTTTGCCCCGAGGAGAAGCACCGGCCTGCACCAGTACGGGCTCCTCCGGCAGGGGTGCAGTGTTCAGCGGACCGCGGACCTTGAAGAAGTCACCCTGGTGGTTAATGGGGTGCACTTTGGTGTGGTCGGCGAACACGCCGGCCTCAACGTCCTCAAGCACAGCGCCGGGTTCCCAGCTGCGCCAAAGCTGCCGGACGACGTCGACGAATTCCTCCGCCTTCTCATACCGAAGGTCGTGTTCAATCTGCTGGTCCAACCCGTAATTCTGTGCCGCCAGGTCACTGCCGGAGGTGACAACGTTCCAGCCGAGCTGGCCCTCGGAGAAATGCTGCAGCGTGGCCAGGAGTCGTGCGGCTGTGAAGGGCGGATAGAACGATGCGCTGACCGTCGGCACAATCCCAAGGTGCTTGGTGGCGGACAGAAGGTACGGGACCAGGGCCAAAGGGTCATGCTTGGGCGCAAAGGAGGCGTGTGCCAGCGAAACCTCGGCAGTGCCGCCATAAGTATCAGGAACAGTAAGGGAGTCCTCGATGATGAAAAGGTCAAGGCCGGATTGCTCAAACGCGCGGACGGCGTCTTGATACAGGGCAGGTTTCTTCCAGTCGAAACCCAGGCTGTAGCCGGGAGTTCCCCACCCCTGGACACCAAAACCGTGCCCCACGAACCATCCAAAATGCAGCATGGGCTTGAGTGTAGAGCTGCCTTGTCCGTTCACCGCGACCTGATTTCTTGCGAAGTTACAGGGGGTCGTACTGCGTCAATTATGCTCCCGGGACGTCACATTTGGGCTGCTACCCCAGCGCCGGCCGGTTACGCAACATGACGAGCGCGTAACCGCTTGCAAGTGCGGGCCGCCGCCGCGGGATGTTACGTTTTTCTTGAGTAATGAGCACCAGCGCCAAGCCCTGACTTGCTGGTCGGCAACCCTCTCTCCGGCGGGGTGCCTCAGGTGACTACTCGGCGTATCGACACTTCGAACTGCAAGCGTGACTGAGGAGCACCAGCCAATGCCTGAACCCACTGAAGAAAAACTCTCCTACCGCCTGATTACAGGTCCGGATACCCGTGAATTCTGCGAGCGGATCACCACCGCCCTCGCCGACGGCTACGTGCTCCACGGCAGCCCGGCAGCCACGTTCAATGGCACGGATGTCATCGTGGCCCAGGCAGTCGTCCTGCCTGCTGCCATCGCCAACGCAGACGCCGCCGTCGCGAATGCTGTTGACCAGTTGGAGAACGACGACGACGAAGAAGCATTCGAGGGACACGCATGAGTTACGCAGGTGACCTGACCCCGCAGGACGCGTGGGCCAAGCTGGAAGAAGGCGCCATCCTGGTAGATGTCCGCACCGAGGCCGAGTGGGCCCACATCGGCATTCCGGACACCAAGGCCACCGAGAACGATCCCCTGTTCATTCAGTGGAACCTCGCCGGTGGCATTCCCAATTCCCGCTTCCTTGAGGACCTGCAGCAGCAGGCACCCGAAGGTGACGGCGTGGAACTCGTTTTCATCTGCCGCTCAGGCCAGCGCTCCATCTCGGCCGCCATCGCCGCGACGCAGGCCGGGTTCACCGCCTACAACGTGCTCGAGGGCTTCGAAGGTGACCCGGACCGCTACGGCGAACGCACCATCAACGGCTGGAAGAACCGCGGCCTGCCAACCAACCTGGGGAACGACTAAGTGACTTTCAATCCCGATGCCGCCAGCTGGAGCCCTGACACCCAGGCAGTTCGCGGTGGCCTTGACCGTACCAACTTCCAGGAGACGTCCGAACCCGTCTTCCTGAACTCCGGCTTCGTCTACGAATCCGCTGCCGCCGCCGAACGCGCCTTCACCGGCGAGGACGAACGCTTCGTTTACTCCCGCTATGGCAACCCGTCCGTAGCCACGTTCCAGGAGCGGTTGCGGTTGCTCGAAGGAACCGAAGCGTGCTTTGCGACGGCGTCCGGCATGTCCGCGGTGTTCACCGCCTTGGGTGCCCTCCTGGCTGCCGGTGATCGCGTGGTTGCCGCCCGGTCCCTGTTCGGCTCGTGCTTCGTGATCCTCAACGAGATCCTGCCGCGCTGGGGCGTAGAGACCGTGTTTGTCGACGGTCCCGACCTCGACCAGTGGCGTGCTGCCCTCTCCGAACCGACCACCGCCGTGTTTTTCGAGTCGCCCTCCAACCCCATGCAGGAAATCGTGGACATCGCCGCCGTCAGCGAGCTGGCGCATGCTGCGGGAGCGACCGTCGTCGTCGACAACGTCTTTGCCACTCCCCTGCTGCAGCGTTGCGGTGACTTGGGCGCGGACGTGATCGTGTACTCCGGCACCAAACACATCGATGGCCAGGGACGTGTCCTTGGCGGGGCGATCATGGGCACCAAGGAATTCATCGATGGCCCGGTCAAGCAGCTGATGCGGCACACCGGACCGTCGCTCTCCGCGTTCAATGCCTGGGTGTTGACCAAAGGCCTGGAGACCATTGGCTTGCGCGTGAACCACAGTTCAGCCTCCGCTTTGAAGATCGCGGAATGGCTTGAGCAGCAACCGGCCATCAGCTGGGTCAAGTACCCCTTGCTGAAATCGCACCCACAGTACGAGCTCGCAGCCAAGCAAATGAAGGCCGGCGGCACCGTGCTGACGTTCGAGTTGCTGCCCTCTTCGGGGCGTTCGGCCAAGGACGCCGCGTTCGCGTTGCTGGACGGCCTGCGCGTCATCGATATCTCCAACAACCTGGGCGACTCCAAGTCCCTCATCACCCATCCGGCCACCACCACCCACCGGGCCATGGGGCCCGAAGGTCGCGCGGCGATCGGGCTGAGCGACGGCGTGGTCCGTTTGTCCGTGGGCTTGGAAGATGTAGACGATCTCATCCTGGATCTGGAGAAGGCCCTCAAACAGGTCTAGCCTTGCTGCCATGAGCGGGAATCATCCCTATCGCCGTGCCGGAACGGTCATCGTTGCCGGCACGGCGGTGTGGTTTGCAGGGATCTCGCCGGTGTCGCGTGTCTATATCACTCCCGACGCCGCCGAACGTCTTCGTATGCTCAAGGCCGGCCAGCGTGGCTGGGTGATTGGGCAGCACCTCGCTGCTGCTGGAACCGTCGCGGTGCCGGTGGGATTCGCCGCCTTTGCCCGCAGTGTTCCGGGCGGTCGGGCGAAGCGATGGGCTACTGTCGCCGCGGCCGCTTTGCTCGCAGGAGCCCCGCTCTTTGTTTCCAGTTTGTCCCGCCGGGCCTCGGACCTGGAACGCTTTGCCTATGGCCGGGGTTCCAATGCGCCATTCCTTGCCTACTCCGGGCTCCACGTTCTTGCCTTGGCGGCGCTGGGCGGAAGTCTCCTGGCATCGCCCGCCAAACGATGGATCGGGGTCACGGCCGCAGCCAGCGCGCCCATCTACGGCGCCATCCTTGTGGCCAAGAAGGACATCCCGCCGCTCGTGTTCTACCTCGTTGAAGGCTTAGCGGGGGCGTACCTGATGACGTGGGAAGAGACTGACTCTGCAGAAGCCTAGGGCCTGCGGACCCTGGTCAGGATGGGCGCCGGATCCTTGTGCGAGTCTGCGGTAGCGCCACGAATCGTCGCCTTCACCGCATGCCCAACCACCGCCCCCAAGGCCTCATTGCTGGGCGGACTCCCCGGCGGATTTTGTGCTTCACCTTGCCGATTGTTGAAACGCTCCGCTGCCTCGCGTTGCTCCCGGGCTCCGTTCCCGCGCTCAAGAATGTCCGCGATTCCGGCCTTCACGAGCTCCAGTTCACCTTGGTCGTCCAGGACAGGACTCAGGTAATCCACCAAAGCCCAGACCACGTCCGCTGCCGGTTGGGGACGGAAGTCGCCAAAGTCCAGGAGGTCTCCGCGAAGTCCCGAATTGCTCGCTTGCCAACTCGCCATCCGGAGCAGGGCCGTCGGCACCGAGGCGGGTTCGACGCCGTCGAGCATTTCCAGGGAAGCGGTCTCAACCAATGCCCTCACAAGCACCGCAATCAATGCCGCGTCTTCCGAGCGGAGGCACACGTCAGCCACCCTGACTTCCACGGTGGGATGGTTACGGGAGATGCGGGCGTCGAAGTAGATCATGCCCTCGTCAAGGAGCACTCCCGTTTCCAGGAGGCGCTGAACCATGCGCCGATAGGCAGTCAGCGAGCCAAACACGGCAGAAGGCCCGGACGTCGGCCACCGGTTCCACGCCTGGATCCGGTAGCTTTCGAAACCCGTGGGCAACCCACGCCAGTATGGGGAATTGGCGCTGATGGCCGTCAAAACAGCAAGTTTGTCGCGGATGTGATCGAGGACCACGACGCCCTCTTCGGGTGACTCCACGGCGGTGTGTACATGGAAACCGCAGGTCAGTTGCTCGTGGGCCGTCAACCCGAAGCGCTCAAGCATCACGGCGAAGCGGGGATCCGGGGTGGTGTGGGTGTTCTTGGCCAGGGGCGAGGTGGCAATCGCGGCTACCCGGGCGTTGTGTTTCCTGGCGGCGTCATTGGCCATCGCACGTCCACGCCGGATCTGCTGTAGGAGCTCGCCGTAGCTATGGCAGGGACGGGTCTGGGTTTCGATCTGTTCCAGCTTCAGTTCGTGGCTGAGCCCCATCCCGGTTTCAGGCGCCGCTTCCGGTCCTGCAAGCAGAGCATCCGCGAGCAGAGCGTCCGCGAGGGCCAAGGGCTCGCCCGTCACAGGATCGACGATGAGTAGCTCTTCCTCCACCCCGAAAGTCCGCATGGCACCATTCTGCTTCATGCGGCCGGAGAAATTCTGCTGGATCATCTCTCCATTGCCGACGTGGCGGCCCCTAAAACCAGGCTCCCCGCCCCGTGGCGAGCAGGATGATCCAGCAGAAACGCGTGCCTAGTCCTGGAAGTACTCCACCTTGGCGCCAATGGTGTTCAGACGTTCGGCCAGGTCCTCGTAGCCGCGTTCGATCACGTAGATGTTGCGAAGCTCCGAGGTTCCACGGGCAGCCAACATTGCCAGGAGCAGGCAAGCGGCCGGACGCAGGGCGGGCGGGCAGCCGATCTCCGCGGCCCGCCACTTGGTGGGTCCGTTGACGTAGATCCTGTGGGGGTCCAGGAGTTGCACTTGGGCGCCCAGCTTGTTGAGCTCCGTCAGGTAGATGGCGCGGTTCTCGTAAACCCAGTCGTGGATCATGGTCTGGCCCTCGGCGTTGCCCGCGATCACGGCGAAGAAGGGCAGGTTGTCGATGTTGAGCCCCGGGAACGGCATGGGGTGGATCTTGTCCTGTGGCGCGTGGAGCTCAGAGGGCTTGGTGGTGACATCCACCAAGCGCGTCCTGCCGTTGCGGGCCATGTATTCACCCGAGATTTCCAGCTTCTGGCCCATCTGTTCCAGGGTGGCCAGCTCGATTTCCATGAATTCGATGGGAACACGGCGGATGGTGACCTCGGAGTTCGTCACGATACCTGCGGTGATCAGGCTCATGGCTTCGATGGGATCCTCGGACGGGAAGTATTCGATGTCCACGTCTATGGCTGATCGGCCCGTGATCTTCAATGTCGTGGTCCCGACGCCCTCGATGGTCACACCCAAGCCCTGCAGGTAGAAGCAAAGATCCTGGACCATGTAGTTGGGGCTCGCGTTGCGGATCACTGTGGTGCCCTCGCGGTGCGCGGCAGCCATGATCGCGTTCTCGGTGACGGTGTCGCCACGTTCGGAGAGAACGAAGGAACGGTCGTGCCCATCGGCAGGGGGTGCCACCACGGAGTAGAAGCCGGACTTTGCCCCCACCGTGAGGCCGAACTGGCGCAATGCCTGCATGTGGGGCTCAACGGTGCGCGTGCCGAGGTCGCATCCACCGGCATAGGGAAGCAGGTACTCGGCGGTCTCGTCAAGGAGCGGGCCGAGCAGCATGATGACGCTGCGTGTGCGGCGAGCCGCCTCCACGTCCATCGATTCAAGGTCAAGGACTTCGGGCCTGCGGATACGGAGGTCGCTGCCGTTGAGCCAGGTGCATTCGACGCCGATGGACGTCAGCACCTCAACGATCCGGTTGACTTCCTCAATGCGGGCCAAGCGTCGCAGCGTGGTGGTGCCCCGGTTGATCAGGCTGGCACACAACAGGGCCACGCCGGCATTCTTGCTGCTGTTGACATCCACTTCTCCGGAGAGCGTATGGCCGCCTTCCACGCGGAGGTGCGTCATCTGCGGCTTGCCGACCTTGACGATGGAGCGGCCGAAGATGGCCTCCAACCGTTCGATCATTCGGAGGCTGAGATTCTGTTTGCCCTGTTCCATTCGGGCGATAGCGCTCTGGCTGGTTCCCAGCTCAGAAGCCAACTGCCCCTGCGTCCAGCCCTTTTCGCTTCGCGCGTTGCGGAGCAGGAGGCCTACATGTTCGGCGGTAGGTTGCGTCATACTCAAGAAATATCACAAATGAGTTAGAAGTGGACAACAAATCTCCGATTGAGCGGCAAACATCACACTCTACCCGTATCGTGCGATATCTGGTTCGAGAAGGTCCAACAGAAGCGCTAACGCCAGACGAAACTCCACGTTCCAGCGCCGACGGCCGTCAGTACCGCAGCGGCAGCGATGACGAGGCCGCCCAGGAGCACCCAGACGTCCAGGAGGGAGTAGGTGGATTCACGGGCCCACGTTCTCTGCCCGCCGCCGAAACCACGTGCCTCCATCGTGATGGCCAGCCGGGAGGCCCGCCGGACTGCCTGGACCAACAGTCCGAAGCTTTGTCCAAGTGTTGCCTTCAGCCGTTGCAGCGGGCTGCCCTGCGAACCCACTCCGCGGGCGCGCCTGGCCATGCCGATGGTCTGCCATTCCTCAGCCATTAACCCCACCAGGCGCATGGCGGCCAGCGAACCGAGGACAAAGCGGTGTGGCAGCTTCGCCTTCTGCGCCAGCGCGTCAGCAAGGTCGGTGGGGTCGGTGCAGGTCATCAGCAGGATTGCCGGCAGTGCTATCGCCAGGCCGCGCAGCGTGAATCCCAGTCCCAGCTGAAGGGAACCTTCGCTGATGGACCAGAGTCCGACGTCGAGCAGTACGGCCCCGCTGTCAGCCGCCACGATTGCGGTGCTCCAGCCACCAATCGCCGCAGCGATGATGAGCGGCCAGGCCCGCTGCCATAGAATCCCCAGCGTGAGGCCAGCCAACGGGAACAGGGCCAGCTCGGCGACGAGCGCCGTTGAAGCGGACACCCAGTCGATCGACAACGCCAGCACCAGCGAAATGAGAAAGACGGACACGAACTTCACCAGAGGATTGGCCCGCGTGAGGAGGGCGTGGTTGCCGCGCAGGTTCAGGGCGTCCCTCATGCGGCACCGGCTTCCTGGCGGGCTGCGTTGCTGTGCGGGTCCGGGACGTGCGGGTCCGGGACGCGCTGTGCCGCCGGATCCAGCCGCAGCTCTGTACCGCCAAGGACCGCACTGAATTCTTCGTCGTGCGTCACGGACACAACGGCCGTTCCGGCGTCCAGCAGTTCCGAGAGGAACGATGCCAACTCTGCCCAGGTGTTGGCGTCCTGGCCGAACGTGGGCTCGTCAAGCACCAGCACCTTAGGGTGGGCCGCCAGGACCGTGGCCACGGACAACCTGCGCTTCTCGCCACCGGACAATGTGTAAGGGTTCGCGTCCACCAAATGCGTGAGCCGCAAACGCTCCACCAATTCATCCACGCGTTCTTCACCGTGTCCCAGATGCTTTGGTCCGAACATCAGCTCGTCCAGGACCTTGCCCGTCACGAACTGGTGCTCCGGTTCCTGGAACACGGTGCCAATGCGCGAAATCAACTGATCCGCCTTCCACTTGAACGGGTCGATTCCAGCTCCTTCTGAAAGCTCGACGGCGGCACTCACTTTGCCGTCCACGGGCGCCAGAAGGCCGGCCAATGTGAGCGCAAAAGTAGATTTGCCGGCACCGTTCGGACCCGTGATGGTGAGTGCCTGGCCAGCCCGTACTTGTGCGCTGATACCCGATTGCACGGGGACGGGTGGGATGGTTTTGAAGCGGCGACGGCGCGACTTCTCACGGGAGACAGCCAGGTCCTGTGCAACGAGGAGGAGCTGCGCTGCGGATTCAGCGCCGCCCACTTCCTGGGTTGTGGTCCTGCGGGCGCGAGTAGCCGGAACGTACCCCGGCACCCACACTCCCGCTGCCATCAACATGGTGCGGGCCTCTGTGAGCACCTGATCCGGCGGGCCGTCCAGGAGCACTCCGCCGCCGGCCGAGGGTGGCTGGAGGACCACGATCCTGTCCACCAGGTCCTTCCAGACGGACACACGGTGTTCCACGACAACCAAAGTGGCACCGGTCTTTTCCAGGCACCGCTGCACGGCGTCGCGAACCTCAAGCACGCCCACCGGATCGAGGTTGGCCGTGGGTTCGTCAAGCAGGATCAGCCCCGGCCGCATCGCCAGGATGCCAGCCAACGCAAGGCGCTGCTTCTGCCCGCCGGAGAGTGCCGCCGTCGGGTGATCCAGTGCCAAACCGCCGCCTGCAGCCGTGCGCAACCCAACGTCGTCGAGCGCTTCATGGACGCGGGCCCAAACTTCATCCCGGGGAACGGCAAGGTTTTCGGCGCCAAACGCGACGTCGTCACCCACCCGTGAGAGCACCACCTGGGTTTCCGGATCCTGCTGCATCAGACCTGCACGGCCGCGTTGTTCGCGGGGAGCGAGGCCGTCGATCAACAGCGAGCCGGTCTCGTCCGAATCGTCTTCCTCGTCACCCAGCACACCGGCGAGGGCATGGAGCAGTGTCGACTTCCCTGCGCCCGATGGACCCAGCAAGAGCACACGCTCGCCGGGCTCGATCCGGAGATCGAGGTCCTGGATGGCGGGTGTGGAACGCCCGGCATGCCGCCATCCCCACCCTTGGGCGGTGATGGCGGCAGGCCGCACCTGGCCGCTGCCTTCTTTCGCAGGCATTAGTTGAAGACGGGCTCCGAAGCAGCCTTGCGCGACGCGAAGGAGCTGAGGACGCCGGTCTTGGCCAGCCCGCGGGTGGCAACCCAGGACAGCGCGCCGGCGATGATCGCACCGGAGAGCGTGGTGAAGGCGATGTAGGCCAGCTTGTCGATTGCTTCGTAGGCGATGTTCCAGCCCCAAGGCAGGAAGGAATCGTTGAGACCGCAGAAGAGGCCCGAGCCCGCACCTGCGAGGAGTGCAGCGGACAGGTCGAACTTCTTGTACCGGAACGCAGCGAAGACGAGTTCCGCGCCCAGCCCCTGGAGGATGCCGGAGATGAGGACGGTGGTGCCGTACTGGGAACCCATGATGAGTTCGCCGGTGGCGGCGACGGCTTCGCAGAACAGGGCTGCGCCCGGCTTGCGGATGATGAGCATGCCCAGGACGGCGGGGATCATCCAGCCACCGGCAATCAAACCGGTAAGCGGCGGATACGTGGCGTTCATGGGGATGGATACGATTGCGGCGCCCTGGGACCAGGCCCAGAAGATCACGCCGCCGGCGATGGCAATCAAAGCTGCCACCACGATGTCTACAACACGCCAGTTATAACTGGTTTTCTTCACGCTTGCCGTGGTCATTTTTCTGCCTCCTGAGGTACAGGAGGGGAAAGTGCTCCCCGGAAACCCCCGGTCGGCCTGCGCCGCCCGGATCCGGACACTCTGAGAAGCTCGACTCCCTTGCGCCGGTACTAACCGGATCAGGTTCGAGGGTCTGCGGCTGTCCGCACTCTCAGCGCCCTCGCGTCTCCTGCATCTCTGCAAGGTCCGACGGCGGCGCTCCCCTGTCGTTATTAGATCTGCCCTTATGGGCGTGGTTCAGTTTACACCTGTGGGTGTTCGTGGGAGGTGGGGGTTAGTCACAAAGCGGCTGGCAACCACACCTGAGAGAATGATCCAGCAGAATCGACGCGGCAAAGGGGTATTTCATGACGGACCTTCCCACGACGGACATCCCAGTTCCCCAAGCCCGCCTTGCCGCGAGCGTCATCCTGCTCCGCGACTCCCCGGCCGGGCTCGAAGCCTTCGTGCAGCACAGGGTTGCCACCATGGACTTCGCCGCCGGCATGGTGGTCTTTCCGGGAGGCCGGGTTGACGCCGCAGACCAGGACGGATGGGATTACCCGGCTGAGCTGCTGGAACAGCACGCTGCAAACTGGCATCTGAGCTCCATCGCCGTTGATCCCGAACAGGCCCCGGCAAAGTCAGGCATGGTGCTTACCGCTGCACTGCGGGAGGTTTGGGAGGAGGCCGGACTTCGCCTTGATTCCTCAGACCTTCGCCCCTGGGCCAACTGGGTCACGCCGACGGACATGCCCAAGCGCTTCGACACCTACTTCTATGTTGCCAAGCCTGCTCCGGAAGCAGCACCCCAGCACCAAACCACTGAAGCTTGGCAATCACTCTGGATGCCGGTGGATGGGATCCTGGCGGCCGAGGCGGCCGGTACATTGCAGCTGATGCCACCCACGTATTACCTGCTCAAGGAAATTGCCGGTCTCGGAACAGTAGATGCCGTCTGGGAAGCCGATCACGATGTTGTCCCTGTCCTTGCACCACGCGGTTCCATGGCAGCTTTCCTCAAGGAACGGGAAAACCGCCGCTAGTCCCAAGCCGCCTGCATGTGAGGCTAGGCTGGGGGCATGAACCTCTTTTTCAAGCTGCTGGGTGCCGGAGTAAGCCTTGCAGCCGGATTCGTCGGCACCAAGTTGGTCAACAAGGGCTGGGAAAAGGCCACGGGCAACAAGCCGCCCACAGGCCACGACGATATGGAAACGAGCCTTCGCTCAGCCTTGTCGTTCGCGCTGATTTCGGCCTTCGTCAGTACGCTCATCCAGGTTTTCGCGAGCCGTGGCACACAGCGTGCCATCGCCCGCTTCGCCAAGACGCAGGATATCGTCTAGGCCGCGCATAGGCATTCCAACGCGGGAATCCTAAGCGTCCGGCGTGGAACCGTCGCCGGCCGCCCTTTGGACAACCGCTTCAAGCTCATCCTTGGTGAGCAGTTCGCGGTGCCCATGCTTGGTTCGGTAAGCGGAGCGGCCCACCATGTGTGCGGAGACCGGTGCGGTGAGTAGCTGGAAAATCCAGGCCACCACGAGAACCGGCCAAACCCACCATGTGCGCATTTGCAGACCCATGGCCGCAAGCATGAGAAAAAGGCCCAGGACCTGCGGCTTGGTTGCCGCGTGCATGCGGCTCATGAGATCGGGAAAACGCAAAAGACCAATCGCGGCGCCGAGCGACATCAGGGCACCCACCACAAGAAACACGGCCGTCACGGCGTCGATCACGGCATCCACACCAGTGGTTTCAGGAGTCATTGCTGTGATCCCTCCGATCGGCCACAAATCGAGCAAATGTTACGGAGCCGACGAAGCCGATCACCGCGAGAGCCACGAGTAACACCAGGTTATTCAGGTGCCGGTTCATCGCCATATCGATCGCAAGCGCGGCGCCAAGAATGGCCAGCAGGACATCCGATGCCAAAACGCGGTCCAACAAAGAGGGGCCGATGGCGATGCGGATGATCGCTCCCACAGCAGCCAAGCTCAGGATGACAGCCGTCACCAGCAGAACGAGTTCTTTCACAGAGCTGCCCCTTCCAAGCTCGGACCGGGTTCAGCCTGGAGTGCGTCGAGTTCCTCGCGCGTTCCCATGATCCGGATCAGCGTGGCCTCGATGTTCTGGACTTCCTGACGGATCTTGGCGATTCCGGCTTCCTCGTAAATATTGAGCGCGTGCAGGTAAAGCGTGGACGTCGAGCGGTCCACTTCCACCACCAGCGAGCCCGGGATCAGGGAGATTACGTGCCCGGTTGCCGTCACGATGAGGTCCGAATGGCTGCGCAACGGAACAGCGACGACGGCGCTACGCACCTTTGGCCCCTTCACTACGGCCAGGTAGAGGACCAGGAAGCTCGCTGCCGCCACTTTGCCCAGGAATACCATGGCGAAGGAAATGGCTCGGAGAACATTGAACCTGCCGCTAAGCTCCACCGGCGGAAGATAGAAGAACTTGGCGACGAGCACAGCGATGAGCACACCGAACAGCAGGTTGCCCGGGCTGAAGTCCCGCCACAGGGCTCCCCAGACGATGACCAGCCATACCAGCAGTGGCAGTTCAGTGCGGAAGGAGATTGGTTTTCGGCTCATTTGGCAGCCCCTGACTGACCCACTGCTGGCACCTGTGCGGAGTCCCCCAGGACTGAATGGATGTAGGCAGTGCGGTCCAACATGATTTCCGCCGAGCCGTCGGCGAGGTGGAAGAGTGGGCCCGCAAAGACTGTGAGCGCAACACCGAAGGCCACAAGGCCCGCGGTGGAGCCCACCATTGTCCGGGGAAGTACCCCCACGTTGCCTGGGGCCTGAAGCACCGGATCAGGGTACTCGGCGTCCTCGGGCTTGCGCCAAAATGCCCTGTTCCAAACACGGGCAATTGCCAACAAGGTCAGGAGGCTGGTGACGACGCCGCCCACTACCAAAACGATGGCCAGCGGCGTACCCAGTTGCACGCCCGCCTGGAGGAGCCCGAGCTTGCCCAGGAAACCCGAGAACGGCGGGATGCCCGCAAGGTTCATCGCCGGGACGAAGAACAACAGGGCAAGGAGTGGCGAGAGCTTGGCCAGGCCACCCAAGCGGTCAATGGACGAGGAACCGCCCCGCCGCTCAATCAGGCCGGTTACCAGGAACAGGCTGGTCTGCACGGTGATGTGGTGCGCCACGTAGAAGACGGCCGCGCCAAGGCCCATGACAGACGACATTGCCAAGCCGAACACCATGTAACCGATGTGGCTGACCAGGGTGAAGGACAAGAGACGTTTGATGTCGCTCTGCGCCAAGGCACCCAGGATGCCCACCACCATGGTCAGCAGCGCCACCACCATTAAGGGCACGTTGAGGGTGTCGCCGGGAAAGAGGAGCGTCTCGGTGCGGACCATGGCGTAAACACCCACCTTGGTCAGCAAACCGGCAAACACGGCTGTGACAGGGGCGGGTGCGGTTGGATAAGAGTCTGGAAGCCAGAACGACAGCGGGAACACGGCCGCCTTGATTCCGAACGCCACCAGCAGCATCACGTGCAGCAGATTCTGGGTTCCTTGATCCAGCTCGGCCAGCTTGATGGCGAGGTCCGCCATGGTGATGGTCCCTGTCGCTCCGTAGATCATGGCGATAGCGATGAGGAACAGGACCGACGACACCACGGACACCACCACGTACGTGACGCCGGCACGGATGCGGGGCCCCGTCCCGCCAAGGGTCATCAGCACATAGCTCGCCGTCAGCAGGATTTCGAAACCCACGTACAGGTTGAAAAGGTCACCTGTCAGGAAGGCATTGGATACGCCCGCCACCAGGATCAGATAGGTGGGGTGGAAGATCGAGACGGGCGCTTCCTGGTCGCCGTCGGCCATGCCTTGGCCGGTGGCGTAGATCAGGACGGCGAGGCTTACCACGGTGGAAACCACCAGCATGAGCGAGGAGAACTGATCCACCACCAACACCACGCCCCACGGCGGCAGCCAACCACCCAGCGTGACGGATGTAGTGCCTCCCTCCCACACGGACGCCAGGAGCAGGCATTCGAGCAGGAGTGTCGCGCTGAGGATCACGATGCTGACTACCCGCTGCGCAGCCGTGTGCCGGATCAGCACGAACGCCAGGGCTGCGCCGAGGATCGGTAGGAGGACAGCCAGTGGCGACAGGTTTGCGAGATTCACGCGCTGCCTCCTTCCTTGGTTCTTACCGTGTTGGGCTTTTCGGTCGCGTCCGGTTGGGCACGGTCTTCGGGGCTGGCCGGAGTGATCGCGAACTCCGATGTTTCCAGCGGGACAATGGCGTCGTCTTCCGCGTCGAAGCTCGGAGTCCGGGCTACGCGGCGGTCTTCGATGTCATCCTGGATCTCGTCTTGCCGTGCCAGGGCCCAGGTCCGGTAGATGATGCCAAGCATGAAGGCGGTGACGGCGAATGAAATGACGATGGATGTGAGGATCAACGCCTGTGGCAGGGGGTCGTTGTACTCACTGGAGGCTGTTTCCTTGTCGAACAGAGGAGCCAGGCCGGCGTACCCTCCCGTACTGAGGATCAGCAGGTTGGTGGCGTTGGCAAGCAGCATCAAGCCAAGCAGGACGCGCGTCAGGCTCCGCTCCAAAATCAGGTAAATGCCGCAGGCATACAGCACACCCATGACGATCAGGAGGGTCAGGTTGATGCTCATGGGTTGCCCTTCCCGGACGCGGCAGTTTCAGCGGGCGCAGACTCGGCGACTCTGGTCTTTCCGGCCTTCGCCCCCTTCTCTTCAAAATGTTCGTCGATCTCGGCGCCCAGGCTGCGTAGAACGTCGAGCGCCAAGCCCACCACCACGATGTAGACGCCGATGTCGAAGATCGTGGACGTGACGAACTTGACGTCCCCGAATACGGGCAGCCAAAACTCGATAATGGCGCTCTGGAACACCTGTCCGCCCAGGAGGAGAGGCACGAAACCGGACGCTGCCGCCGTCGCAAGTCCCGTCCCCAACAGCGTTCCGGCACTCACTGTCGCCGCCTCGCTCAACTCGAAGCGTCCCCCGGCGAGGTAGCGGATGGTGAGGGCTAGGCCTGCGGTCAGGCCGCCTGCGAAGCCGCCCCCGGGCAGGTTGTGGCCCGCAAGGAGAAGATAGATGGAAAAGACGATCATGGAGTGGAAAATCAGCCTGGTGACCACTTCGAAGATGATGGACCTCCGCTCGGGGGCCAGCGTCCTGCCTGCAACGAGCCAGGCATCCCGGGTTACGTCCGTGAACTTCCTCGCAACGGCCAGCCGGGCACCGTCGCGGGAGTCACGGTCGACGCCGGTGCGCCGCCCCACACTGCCTTCCGGCACCGCCTCTGAGGTTTTGATGCGATCGCCGCGGCTGCGCACGAAGATCAGGCTTGCAACGCCGGTTGCGGCTACGGCAAGGACCGAGATTTCGCCGAAGGTGTCCCATGCGCGGATGTCCACGAGGGTCACGTTGACCACGTTCAGGCCACCGCCGCCTTCGTAGGCCAGGCGTGGGAATTCAAGGGAGACAGGCGTGGCAACACGGGCACCCATGGCGTAGATGGCAACAAAGATCATGGTGATGCCGAAGGCGGCACCTACGATCACGCGGATTACCCGGAGTCGGCCACCCGTTCGGTCCCGTAGTTCGGCGGGTAGGCTGCGCATTGCCAAAACGAAGGCCACCAGCACGATGGTCTCCACCAGCATCTGGGTCAGTGCGAGATCAGGCGCACCTTGCAGGGCGAACATGAGCGCGATGCCGTAGCCAGTAACAGACACCATGAGCACCGCCAGGAAGCGCTTGTTGGCGCGGACAGCAGCCAAGGCGCCCACCACGATGCCCACTCCCGCGATCAACTGCAACGGAGAGTTCGGATCGATGAAATAGACGCCGTCGGGTAACGGCTTGTTGTTCAGAAGCAGAGCCGCGAGCGGCACTGCGAAGGCAACCGTGAGGATGACCGTCAGATAGAAATACAGCGAACCACGCTGGGTGCGTCCCGTCACCCACACTGCGACGTCGTCCAAAGCGCCAATCGTGTGTTGGTAGGCGCGGTCGCCATCCACCCAATCGGGAACCAGGCTTTGCAGGCGTGAAACAACGTTGCGGCCGTAGAACATTGCGGCACCGGCTACGAAGGTGATCGCGGTGAGGCCCAAGGCGGGAGTGAGCCCATGCCACAAAGCCAGATGTCCGGCGTCGACGGCTTCCTCTCCGCCCCCAAACAGCGCTGCGTAAGGCTGGATCCAACTATCCACCGGCGCGGGCCACAGCCCGTAAACAATGGTGAGGAAACTCAGGAGCGCTGGCGCGGCAAGGAAGGCGGGCTTGATGGCCTTGAATGGCGTGCGTTCAATACCCGGCTTCGTGGCAAAGGCACCCCACATGAAGCGGGCGCTGTACGCGAAGGTGAGGATGGAACCGATCACGAGCCCGACGAGGATCCAGATGCCCCAGACAGGCGCGTCCTGGCCATTTCCATAGTGCACGAAGGCTTCAAAGACGGACTCCTTGGCCACGAAACCCGCCAGCGGCGGCACCCCCGCCATGGAGGCGGCCGCAATCGCGGCCACAACCCCGAGGGCTCGTGAGGAGCGGAAGACGCCGGAGAGTTTCCGGATATCGCGTGTCCCGGACTGGTGGTCGATGATGCCGACCACCAGGAACAGCGCAGCCTTGAACAAGCCGTGGGCCAGCAGAAGACCAAGCCCGGCAAGGGCGGCGTCAGGTCTGCCCAGGCCCACCACCATCGTGAGGAAGCCCAGTTGGCTCACCGTTCCGTAGGCCAGGATGAGCTTGATATCGGTCTGGCGGAGGGCTCGGTATCCGCCCACCAACATAGTGGCCAAGCCGAGGCCCAGGACCATCGGGAGCCAGAACTGCGATTCCGCGAAACCCGGCGCCAGGCGCGCGACGATGTAAATACCGGCCTTCACCATGGCTGCGGCATGCAGGTAGGCGCTCACCGGCGTTGGAGCCGCCATGGCACCCGGAAGCCAGAAGTGGAAGGGGACCAGCGCCGATTTGGTCACGGCACCCACCAGGACGAGAACGACGGCGGCCCCCACCATCCCACTTGTGGTGCCGTTAACGAGCGTCCCGGCTTGGTCCAGGATGGTGGAGATCCGGTAGGTTCCTGCGGCTTGGCCCAGGATGATGAGACCCACCAACATCGCCAGCCCGCCCGCCGTGGTAACCATCAGCGCCTGCAGGGCAGAACGCCGAGCGGCCAGGCGGGTGCGGGCATAGCCGATGAGCAGGTAGGACAAGACAGTGGTGAGCTCCCAGAAGATGAACATCATCAGGAGGTCATCGGACGTCACCAGGCCGAACATGGCGCCGGCAAAAGCCAGGAGTTGGGCGCCGAACCCACCGAGCCCAGCGTCCTTGTTCGTGAAGTACCTGGCGCAATAGACCAGCACCAGGGAGCCAACACCGAGGATGAGAAGTGACATGACCCAGGCGAGTGCGTCCATCCTGAAGGCAAACTCGAGCTTCAGGTTCGGAATCCAGGGGAATACTTCTTCTATGCCGCCACCGGAATATACGGGAGCGTGCTGGAGAACCAGCCAAACGAAGGCCGCGGCAGGAACCGCTGCCAGGACATAGAAGGCGTTCCGACCAAGTTTGCTGAAGATCAAGGGCGCCACAGTTGCCGCTACAAAGGTGATGGCGAGAACTGTGATCACTGTTTTCTCCGCAAAGTCAGAAACGAATTGTCAAAAGTTGGAGCAGGCGGTCATACGTTGGGTTCAGTTGGACCAGTTTATCAAGGGGCCCGGACAGTTTTTGGCCGGAGCCGATGGGGCCAGGGGATGAATTCCCCCTGCGTTATTCACATAGCGGTCTGTCATCTGCCCGCCACTGTCAGAGTCCCGATAGCATTCAGGCTATGAACGCGGCCGCAGTTCCCGAAGCCTCCCACCCAGCATCCGAGCTTGCCTCCGGACCTGCTTCCTCCAAGAAGGGCCAAATCCTTGCGTGGGCGTCCTGGGACTGGGGCTCGGCTGCCTTTAACGCCATCATGACCACGTTCGTCTTCACCGTTTACCTGACCTCGTCTGCCTTCGGCGGCGAGGACGCTGCATCTGCCGCACTTGGTGCTGCTTTGGCCGTAGCGGGCTTGGCCATCGCGTTGCTGGCACCGGTGACCGGCCAACGTTCGGATGCCGGCGGCCGGCGCAAGCTCTGGCTCGGAGTCAACACTGCGGCCACAGCCGTCCTCACGGCCCTGTGCTTCTTCGTGTTCCCGCAGCCGGGATTCCTTCTCCTTGGTGTCTGCCTGATCGCGCTCGCCAACATCTTCTTTGAGTTCGCCGGCGTGAACTACAACGCCATGCTGGCCCAAATCTCCACACCCAAAAACATCGGCAAGGTCAGCGGTTTTGGCTGGGGTATGGGATACCTCGGTGGGATTGTGGCGTTGTTGCTGGTCCTGCAACTCTTCGTCCAGCCGTCTTTCGAATGGTTCGGTGCATCCACTGAAGAATCACTGAACATCCGGCTTGTGGCCATTTTCTCCGCCCTGTGGTTCTTCATTTTCGCCCTGCCCGTGCTGTTCGCCGTTCCGGAAGTTTCCGTGAAGAAGGACACCGCGTCCTTGGGCTTCATAGCGTCGTACAGGCTGCTGCTGCGGCGCATCGTGGCGATCTATCGCACCAGTCCCCACACCATTTACTTCCTGCTGTCCAGCGCGATCTTCCGCGATGGCCTTGCTGCAGTCTTCACGTTCGGCGGGGTGATCGCGGCCGGGACCTTTGGTTTCGAACTTAAGGAAGTGATCTTCTTCGCCATTTTCGGCAACGTCGTGGCAGCGGTTGGCGCCATCATCGGGGGCTTCCTTGACGACAAGATCGGTCCCAAGGCAGTCATCGTGCTTTCCTTGGTGGGTCTGCTGATCGCGGGAACGTTCATCCTGGTTCTCGGCAATGGAAACTACGTGTTCTTTGGAAACAGCTGGCCTGCCGCCAATACGTTCTGGATCTTCGGCCTGCTGCTGTGCCTTTTTGTTGGCCCAGCCCAGTCTTCGTCAAGGGCGTTCCTGGCCAGGCTCGCCCCCGAGGGCGAGTCGGGAGAACTCTTCGGGCTCTACGCCACCACGGGCCGGGCTGTCAGTTTCCTGGCACCCACCCTCTTCACCCTGTGCATCACAATTGCCGCTCCGATTGTTGAAGAAGGTGGAGCCCAGCGATGGGGCATCCTCGGCATTATGGTTGTCCTGCTTGCCGGCCTCCTGGTGATCCTGCCAGTGAAGCCGCCCACCAAGGTGGAAATAGCCGTGGTACCAGAACGTTAACTACATAAGACCGGCTGAATACGAACTCCGTACCAGACGGTACAACAGAGTTAGGGTGGAGATATGAACGTGGATGAGACTGAACTCCCGGGCCTTGGGGTCCGTAAGGATTTCGTCACGGCCTCGGGCCGTCGCATCGGTGTCGTGGAGCTTCGCGAAGGCGAAACCGAGCTCTTCGTGTCCACATGGGATGACCCGGACACCTGCCAGGCTTCCATTCCCCTCACGGCCGATGAAGCCGCAACCCTGGGCAACCTCTTGGGCGGGCAGCACATCGCCATGCGCCTGGCAGAAGAGCACCGGGAGATACCCGGCATCGTGACCCGCCAGTTCTCCATTACGCCTGATTCCCCGTTCGTGAACCAGCCCATGGGCAAAGCCCAGGTGCGTACCCGCAGTGGCGTTTCGATCGTTGCGATTATGCGCGAAGGCGAGGTCGTCCCCTCGCCCGCACCCGACGTCGTACTTCACATAGGTGATTTGCTCGTTGCGGTTGGCACCCAGGAAGGCCTCGACTCGGCGGCCGATATCCTCCGCAACGGCTGACCCGCAATGGATCCGCTCGCACTAGCCCTCGTTGAACTGGGGGCCGTCGTCTTCTGCCTCGGTCTCCTTGCTCGACTAGCGGGCCGGATCGGCATGTCTCCCATTCCGCTTTACCTGGTGGGTGGCTTGGCCTTCGGTGCAGGCGGCTTCGTCAAATTGGATGGCATGCATGAATTCGCCCATCTTTCCGGCGAAATCGGCGTCATCCTGCTGCTGTTGATGCTCGGGTTGGAATACACCGCATCTGAACTGGTCACCGGACTCAGACGTTCATGGCAGGCCGGCGTCCTGGACTTCGTCCTGAATTTCCTGCCCGGCGCCGGGATTGCCGTTCTTCTGGGCTGGGGACTTGTGGGCGCCATCGTGATGGGTGGCGTTACTTATATCTCGTCCTCAGGAATCGCGGCGAAGGTCATCACTGACCTCGGCCGGATCGGTAACCGCGAAACTCCCGTGGTGCTTTCCATCCTCGTTTTCGAGGACCTCGCCATGGCCATTTACCTGCCCATTCTTACTGCCATCCTGGCGGGTGTCGGGTTCCTGGGTGGCCTGCAGACGGTGGGCATCGCGCTGGCGGTGGTCACGGTGGTCCTGATGATCGCGCTCAAACATGGGCACCGCGTCTCCCAAGCCGTTCACAGCGAGAACTCGGAAGTGTTTCTGCTGAACGTGCTCGGCCTGGCGCTCCTGGTAGCCGGCATCGCCTCCGCCCTCCAGGTCTCAGCCGCAGTGGGTGCATTCATGTTGGGCATCGCCATCTCCGGTGCCACGGCCCACAACGCTACCCGCATCCTTGAACCCCTGAGGGACTTGTTTGCCGCAATCTTCTTCGTCGCCTTCGGCCTCAACACGGACCCCACGTCCATCCCACCGGTCCTGGGCTGGGCACTGCTGCTCGCCCTGCTGACAACTGCCACCAAAATGTTCACGGGATTCTGGGCAGCCAAACGTGCAGGCATCGCAATGCCGGGCCGCTTCCGTGCGGGAGCGGCCCTGATTGCGCGTGGTGAATTCTCCATCGTCATTGCTGGCCTGGCGGTGGCCTCGGGAGCCGTACCGGACGAGGTCGCAGCCTTGGCTACGGCTTACGTCCTCATCATGGCCATCACGGGTCCGCTGGCCGCTCGCTTCGTGGAGCCTGTGGTCAAGGCACTGCGCAGGAGCCCCCGCACACCGCCGCGGGCTGCCGAGCGCGCCACGGCCTGACTGGTCAGCGCCTGACGGTTTGCGCCTGACGCCCAGTCTGTTTCCGGCTAGATGGCAGTCCGGTGGAAATTCTGGTGGCTTCGGCTGGCGGTCGGTCCGCGCTGGCCCTGGTAGCGGTTGCCGTACTCACCGGAACCGTAGGGGTGTTCCGCTGAGGACGTCAGGCGGAAGAAGCACAACTGGCCGATCTTCATGCCCGGCCACAGCTTGATAGGCAGCGTCGCCACGTTGGAAAGTTCAAGCGTGACGTGTCCGGAGAAGCCCGGATCGATGAAGCCGGCGGTGGAGTGCGTCAACAAACCAAGCCGGCCGAGGGAAGACTTGCCCTCAAGCCGGGCAGCGATGTCATCGGGCAGGCTGACGGTTTCGTACGTTGAGCCCAGTACGAATTCACCCGGGTGAAGGATGAAAGGCTCATTGCCTTCCACCTCCACCAGCCGGGTCAGTTCGGGCTGCTCCTCGGCGGGGTCGATGTGGGCATATTTGTGGTTGTCGAAGAGCCGGAAAAACCGGTCAATCCGCACGTCCACGGAAGACGGCTGAACCATCGCGGGATCGTACGGTTCAAGGACAATCCGTTGGGAGTCTATTTCGGCACGAATATCGCGGTCAGAGATCAGCACAGCATCAAAAATACCCCATGCATTGTCCGGGCCATGCATTGTCCGGGCCGCCCCATGGGACTATAGTTCCCGGACATGTAAAGCCGCGCCCGTACTTGGGGGCAACGAGCATTCGCGGGGTAATTGTGGGGAAATTGTCAGCGCCTGCGGCTATCGTGCTGGCTGGCGCGCTTGCCATATTGGTAGCCGCGTCCAGCCAGATCCTGCCAGCGACAGAGTCCCTACCGGGCGGCGGCACTACTTCTTCGGGCAGTGTCCCTTCCAGCCTCACGGTTCCTGAAACAAATACGACGCCGGACCCCGCCCCTTTGGACGCGACCCCCACCGCCAGCGAGGAAGCTGACGACGGCCCTACGCCGGGCCCGGGTTCGGGGACGAGTCCCGGTTCCGAAAACATTGTGCCGACTAGACCAATCGCAGTAGATCCGACTGTTGAGACGCCCCCTCCGGTGCCCAACATCGGGCCTTCATGGGGCCCGGACGGTCCCTCCTCGGACGGCACTCCCTCCGGGAATCCAGAGGCCACCGAACCAGCCGCCCCCGGTCCTCCCGCCGCGTCTGCACCGTCGTCGGCTTCCCCCACGTCGGTTCCGACGCCAACTGCACCCGCTGCAGGACCTGGCCCGTCGGAGTCACCCACGCCAACGCCGCCACCGACTCAAACGCCATCGCCAGCCCCCTCACAGACTCAAACGCCGTCCCCGTCACAAACGGCATCCACTCCGTCACCAACGCCAGCCCCACCCACGCCCACTCCATCTTCACCGACCTCCACGCCCACACCCTCACCCACCCCCTTCCCCGGGAAGACCCCGACCAGCGATGCGGATCCGGACAACGGTGCCCTCGCGCTTCTCCCGGACGACAACACCGCGGCCATCCTGACCGTGTTCAACGCCATCAACAGCTACCGCGCTTCTTTGGGCCTGGCCCCGGTGAAGTATCACGCAACGGTGGCGAGCATGGCGCAGGAATGGTCGAACAGCATCGCCAGCCGTGAAGTGATCCAACACAGGGCGAACTTTTGGACGGATCCGCGTGCGCTCAACCCGAACAACGGCGCTGGTGAGGTCATTGCCGTCCGATGGGATCGTGACGCTGCCCAACTGGTGGAGTGGTGGAAGGGCTCCCCCGGTCATGACGCCCTGCTGCGCGATCCACGCTTCAATGTGATGGGCATTGGAATCACGTACACCGACGGCAATTGGCAAACGACGCCCAACCGCTACACGCTGTGGGGTGTGGTGAACTTCTTCGGCTACACCACGCTGCCCGCCGGAACCACCACGCGGCCTGGCGGGACGGTCACGCCGCCCACGGATCCTGTGGGTGTGTGCGAACCCGGCGGCAAGTACCAGCCGCCTACCGTGGATCTCAGCGCGGCGGCCATCCGCAGCGCTGCAGACCTTGTATCCATCAGCCCGGAGGGAACGGTTTATTCCTACCCATCGTTGGGTAACGCCAAGTACGGCGCCGCCCGCAAGATAGGAGTCGGTTTCACCGGACTCAAGGAGTTGTTCGTATCCGATTGGGACCGCGACGGCGTCTTTGACCTCATCGCCCAACGTCTGGACGGAGCGCTCCTGGTGTACCCGGGCAGGCAGTCAGGCGGCTTCGGATCGCCCGGAGTCCTGGGCCAGGGGTGGGAGTCCCTGAACATAGCCGTGGGTAATTGGTGCGCAAACAACCGCCTCCCACAAATTGTGGCCATGGATCCATCCGGCGGGCTCTGGTTCTACAAGAATTCCGGAATGACGTACATACGGACCCAGGCGGCAATCGGAACAGGGAACAAGGCCGTCCGGCTCAGCATGGTGGACTACAACGCCGATGGTTTCCAGGATCTCCTCACGGTCGAGCCCAACGGATATCTGAGGCTGTATCGCGGCAGTGGGCTGGCCATCCCGAAGCAGGAGGCCAGGCCTGTGGTGGGTGCGGCCTGGACCGACTACTCCGGCTTGCGTTCACTTCAAGGAGTGACTGGCGCAAACACGACGGGCGTCGCGGGCCTGGGCACCAATGGAGTATTGGAGTATTGGGACCTCACCTCGGGAGGACTGACGACGCCGGTCAGCGTCGGTGGCGGTTGGAGCGGCTTCAAGCTCGCCCAGTAGGCAATCGCCCAGGAGTCAAACCGCCGGATCGGACTCAATGACAGTCTTGAGTTGCTCCAACTGGGCAACTTCGCTTTCCATGGTCTTCTGGATCATGCCGTTCATGAGTTTTTGCAAGCCCTTGGGATGGTACTCCAGCGCGAACCTGAGCCGCGTCGTCTTGCCCTCGGTGCTGAGGTAATAGCCGCCCGTGGGCCGGGCGGGTCCGGCCACCACTGCGAAGCGCACTTCCGCGCCCGGTCGAGCCTCGGTGATCTGGAAGTCAGCCGCGATGGGCCGTCCTCCCGGCCCAGTCAGCGTCTGCTGATAGACCGCGCCCTTCTGGCCGCGAACACCGGATCGGAGCGAGATGCTGCGGATGCCGGAACGCCAGAGGGAGTTGTTCATACCATCCATCAGGAATCCATAAACGGTCATGGCATCCCGGCTGATCACCACTTCGTAAGCTGCAAATGCCACGGAAACCTCTTTCGGCGTACGGTTCGAATGTCGTAGCCCGGTTCCCCATACACTGCAGCTAACACCTTCAGAATAGTCAGCCGCGCTTCCCTGCGACACACGACAAACGAGCCTTGACCGAATGGTTACCTGGCGGCGTATCTGAGACACAGCTGACACATAGTCCCGGGCCGGGTAGAGTTCGTGCCGCTGGCAAAAACCAAATTGGGGGCGTAATGCGAGTACTGAAACATCCGTTTGTCCACGGCAACGCACGACGACGGCTGGCTGCTTGCGCGGCATTCCTCATCATGGCTGTGGCTGGCGGAGTCATGACCGCTGCGCCTGCGTCGGCAAGGCCGCTTCCAACAACCGCGCCCATGGCAGCGGCATCTACCGTGGCATCCACAAGCGCGAACAAAGTGGCAGCGCCCACCACGGTGAATCCCCTGCCCAGCGTGGATCCCATCGGTAACCCTGCAAGCTTCTCTGTCCTGGTCAATAAATCCAGGCCGCTGAATCCCGTCAGCTACGCCCCCAACGACCTCATCAATGCCCGTGGCTCCGGCCAGTACATGCGGGCCGAAGCCGCCGCCTGGCTCAACGGCCTGTTCCAGGGAGCCGCCGATGCTGGTACCGGTGGCCTGTCGATAGTGAGCGGCTACCGTTCGTATGCCCAGCAGCAGGAAGTGTATGCCTACTACGTCAGCATTTACGGCCAAGCCTATGCGGACACCATCTCGGCACGTCCCGGGTACAGCGAACACCAGACGGGCCTCGCCATGGACATCGGCAATGCTGCTGGTTCCTGCGGCCTAAGCACCTGCTTCGGAGATACAGCGGCCGGCAAATGGGTGGCAGCGAACGCGCACAAATACGGCTTCATCGTCCGGTACCCCAACGGCTACACGGGCACCACCGGGTACAGCTATGAGCCTTGGCATTTGCGCTACGTTGGCGTCGCGCTGGCCACTGATATGAACCGGCGCGGATTCCCGACGCTGGAGCATTACTTCGCTGGAAACCCGGCGGCCGCCGCGAGCATCAAGTCCGGCGCCGACCTCGTGGCCACCGACTCTTCAGGCCGGATGCTGCGTTACCCCGCGACGGCGGCAGGCGGGTATGCGGCGCCCGTCCAGATCGGTTCGGGCTGGACCGGCTTGAAGCAGGGCTTCGTGGTGGACTGGGACATTGATGGCGTTTACGACATCCTTGCGCAGTGGAACAACGGCGTCCTGGGCGTTTACCGCGGCCTTCCCGACGGCGGCTTTGCTGGCCAGGTTGTTGTAGGCAATGGCGGCTGGGATCGCATGACCATCACCGTGGGCAAGTGGACGCACGCGCACCCCCGGCCCGGCGTCGTCGGGTATTTTCCGGATGGTGTGCTGCGCTACTACCCCAACACCTTCGGCGGTGCGCTGAGCGCTCCGCAGGTTATCGGCAAGGGCTGGAACGGCATGGAACTGACCATGGCCGACTGGGAGGGCGATGGAGCCAATGACATCCTGGCGAGGACAGCTTCCGGTTCGTTGATCAATTATCGGGGAGACGGCTGGGCTGGTTTCTTTGGCCCGGCCACCACCGTGGGCACGGGTTGGCAGTACATGCGCACGCTGCTGCCGAGCTTCGGGCTGACCGGCGCGGGCACTCGCGGCATCACTGCGCAAACTGCTGATGGCGGCCTCTACAACTACGGCCTCGGCAGGGGTTCCTGGACTACCTACGCGCAGGTTGGATCCGGTTGGAACGGCCTGAAGCTCTTCAAGTAGACATGGTTGCGCGCCTGTCATGAGGACCCCCGCAACTGCGCTAAGCTAGGACTCGCTCCGGCGAATAGCCGACAGCGACGCGGGCGTAGCTCAATGGTAGAGCGCTAGCTTCCCAAGCTCGATACGCGGGTTCGATTCCCGTCGCCCGCTCCATCATGACCCCTTGCCTCCGGGCAGGGGGTCATCTTGTTGAAAACCCTGTATGGTCCTGACCTTTTTTGCCGGTGAAACTCGGCGATATCCGGGGAAATCAACGCATTGCGGTTGCCGTCGAATTCACAGTGGGTCAGGAAGCCACCAAGCTGAAAATTACGACGGCGGCGCTCACCAGATAAGGCCCCGCACCCGTCGACCCGGGCGGCCACCGAGCCTAAACTCGTAGATACATCCACCTATCCGGGAGGTCCTCCAATGACTCTCACCGACGATGCTGAGGCGGCTCCACTCGCCGTCATCCACCGCCTGCTGGAAGCCACGAACAAGCATGATTTGGAAGCCTTGGCCGAATGCTTCGCGCCTGGCTACGTCAATGAGACGCCTGCCCACCCCACCAGGGGCTTCACGGGCAGGGACGCTATCCGCAGCAACTGGGAGCAGCTCTTCACAGGGGTGCCGGACATCAAGGTTCGAATGGTGTCCCATAGCGTGACCAGCAGCCAGGTCTGGACGGAGCTGCACATGCAGGGCGCGTGGCGGGATGGCACGCCGCATGAGCTCACCGGCGTCATCATTTTCGGCGTGGAAGAAGGCGTCATCAACAGTGCCCGGTTCTACATGGAGCCGGTGGAGCACTTCGTTCGTGTTGACGACACCGCGGATCGCGTCAGCCACCGGGTAACCCATGGCCGGCCCGCCGTCGAGCCGGCACAGTGAGCCGGCCCGATACACAGCGGCTCAGGTGCTGGGTGTATCGTCAGAAGTCAGGAGCCATTTCGGCTCCGCTCTAGGGAGCGATCATGGGCGACAAATCACCGCGCCAAGCTGCATCGAAGAAGTCCAGTAAATCCATCAAGGAAAAGCGCGCGGACAAACGGGCCGCCGAGTCGCCGGACACTGCGGCCGCGAAACCCGCAACCGGCAATAAAAAGTGATTGGGGCGCAAAGTCCGCTAAGCATTGGCGTCCTGGGTTCTTCGCTGAAGCCCAACGAGCAACGGCTACCGATCCACCCGCAACATCTTGAGCGCATTGCTCCGGAACTGCGCCAACGGCTCCATCTTGAATATGGCTATGGCGAACGCTTTGGTGTTCCGGACAGCAAACTCGCCGGGCTTGTGGGCGGGCTGGGCACGCGGCGCGAGCTCATTGCCCAGAACGACGTTATTCTGCTGCCCAAGCCGCAGGCCGAGGATCTTGCTGAACTCCGGGACGGGCAGACCCTCTGGGGTTGGCCGCACTGCGTTCAAGACGAAGTCATCACCCAGCTCGCGATCGATAAAAAACTAACGCTCATCGCTTTCGAAGCCATGAACCACTGGGCTGCTGACGGCGGCTTCGGACTTCACGTCTTCCACAAAAACAACGAGCTTGCCGGATACTGCTCCGTGCTGCATGCGTTGGCTTTGACCGGTTCCACGGGTGATTACGGTCGTCGCCTGACGGCAGTGGTCATTGGTTTTGGTGCCACTGCCCGCGGAGCGGTGACAGCGTTGAATGCCCACGGCGTCCATGATGTCCAGGTGCTGACGAACAGGGGTGTTGCCGCTGTCGGTTCCCCGATCCACTCAGTGCGGATCGTGCAGTTCGACCACGACAACAATGCACCGTTCCTGAGCGAAGTCATCACAGACGGTGGCCGCAAGCCACTGGCCCCGTTCCTTGCTGCCGCGGACATTGTGGTCAACTGCACCTTGCAAGACCCAAACTCGCCGCTGACGTACCTACGAACCGAGGACCTGGCCGATTTCCGGCCGGACAGTCTGATCGTGGATGTGTCCTGCGATCCCGGCATGGGATTCAGCTGGGCAAGGTCCACAACATTCGATGAGCCCATGTTCCGGGTGGGCGGGCATGTGAACTACTACGCCGTTGATCACAGCCCCTCCTACCTGTGGAATTCGGCCAGCTGGGAGATCAGTGAGGCCTTGTTGCCCTTCCTGGAGACAGTGGCCGCCGGTCCAGACGCATGGGACGCCAACGAGACGATCTCCCGTGCCATCGAGATTCGCGACGGCGTCATCCGCAACCCGGATGTGCTCGAGTTCCAGGGACGCTCAGCGGAGTACCCACACCTGCCGGCTGCGGTCCAAACGCCCGTAGCCTAAAGGCTCCACGAAAAAGGCAGTGCATGCGGGCTTCACCGCAGGCACTGCCTTTCTGTTTGCGTGCGGTTATGCCGCTGCGTCCGTTATGCAGTCTGTGTCCGGTCCACAATCCGGAGCACCCGACGCCTGTCACGCAGGTCCACCTTGATGTGCAGGGATGCCTTCCGGGCCAGCACGACGGCGACAACAGCCGCCGCCGCTGCCGGCACACCGCCGGCCACAAGGATGGCCAAGTGCGGTCCCAGGTGCTCGGCGAGCCAACCCATGACGGGGCCGCCAATTGCCTGGCCGCCGATGAGCACCACTAAGTACAGGCTCATCACCCGGCCTCGAATGCTCATGTTGGAACTGGTCTGCACCATCTGGTTTGCGGCTGTGAGGAACATGAGGCACCAGAATCCAGCCAGGACCATCGAGACGCTGAACCAGACCATGGACGGCATCACGGACGATAGGCAGAGCGTCAGCCCATACAGTCCGGCCAGAGCACCACCGACCGCAACCGGAGCTGACGACGTCGAGTGGACGTCACAGCGCCCGTCAGTGCACCGAGCGCAACCATCGCGTTCAGCAGGCCGTAGCCTCCGGCCCCGGCGTCGTACACGTGGTCCGCAAAGGCGGCCAGCAGCACCAGGGAGGCTCATAGCGAAAACGGCCACGAACCCGGCCATCAACCATGGCCAGTAGATGGTGGGTTTGCTGAGCGCGTACTGGAGGCCTTCGCGCAGCATTCCCTTCTTGCGCGGCGTCGGCCGGCTAAGGTGCAGCTGGTCTTTGCGGAGGATCAGGAGCATGGCCACGGTGGAGCAGCATGCCACGGCATTGGCCGCGAATGCCCAACCAGCGCCCACAGCAGTGAGCAGCCATCCCGCCAGTGCCGGGCCGATCAGGCCACCGAGCTGGAAGGTTGTTGAGTTGACGCTGATGGCGTTGCGCAGGTACTTGGGACCCACGAGTTCATTGACGAACACCTGCCGCGCCGGCTGGTCCAGGACCGTCACAAAGCCCAGAACCAGGGCGATTGCGTAGACGTGCCAGACTTCCACGCGCTGGCTGAGGGAAAGTGCCGCCAATGTGGCAGCAAGCACGGCTGCCGCTGACTGGCAGATGATGAGGATCTTTCGCTTTGGCGAAGCGGTCGGCCATCATGCCGCCCCACGGGCCAAGGAACAACGAAGGCATGAACTGCAGCGCCACGGTAATTCCGACGGCGGTGACGGAGCCTGAGAGCTGGAGCACCATCCAGTCCTGGGCGATGCGTTGCATCCAGATCGCAATCACGGCAATGAAGTGGCCTATTGCGAAGATCCTGAAGTTGGGTACCTTCAGGGAGATAAAGGTGTGCCGCCAGGGCAGCTTTTCGCTTACGACGGCGAGTGGCTGGGTGACGGTGTCCGGCGTCTGCGGCGCGGACAGGGAATCGATGACGGGCTGGCTGACATTTGCCGCTGAAGGCGGTGGGGGTGCCAAAGGTAGTCCTCGGATCGAGAGTTTCGGTGGGATGCCTTAACGCTATGGTTGCCAGCAGCAATTATGGAAGCGTATTGCGCCTATAACTAGCATTGCAGATCGCAATGAGGCTCCCGCGCTTCCGCAGCAATTCGACCCAGTGCTTGAGGAGTTCCGTGTTTGAACCTGTCCAGCTCCGCTCCTTCCTTGCCGTCGCTGAAACGCTGAGTTTCACCAAGGCGGCCGAGCGATTGGGGCTTGCCCAGCCAACAGTGAGCCAGCACGTTCGCAAGCTCGAAGCCGCTGCAAAGCGGGTCCTCGTGGCCCGTGACACCCGGGAGGTCCGGCTGACGGACAACGGTGACGCCATGGCTGGTTTTGCCCGGAGCATCCTCGCAGCCCACGACTCCGCTGCACGCTACTTTTCCGGTTCCGCAATGCGGGGCCGCCTCCGGTTTGGCACTGCGGACGACCTCGCCATCACAGGCCTCCCTCGGATCCTCCGCGAATTCCGGCAACTGTATCCACAGATCAACCTTGAATTGACCGTCAGTCAGAGCGACCAACTCTACAAGCGCCTTAACGCGGGTCAGCTGGATCTCGTATTCGTGAAGTGGGTGGCTGGCGCCAAGGAAGGCACCGTGGTCCGGCATGACAACTTCGCGTGGGTCGGCGTTGAGCAAACCGTCCTGGAACCCGGCGCGCCCGTGCCGCTGATTGCCTACCCCGCGCCAAGCCTGAGCCGAAAGTTGGCCATCGATGCTTTGGAAGCCGCCGGCCGCACATGGCGCATCACGTGCAGCACCAAGCAGATCAGCGGCGTGCTGGCCGCAGTCCGGGCAGGCATTGGCGTTGCCGTGATGCCCGCGTCCCTGGTTCCCGAAGACCTCAAAGTCATCACCCAACGGTTCGACCTCCCGCCCGTGGGAGACGTCGACTTCACGTTGATCCGGAATCCCCTGGCCAACGCTGAAGTCATTGATGCGTTGACCCAGGCGATCATGGGCAGGGCGCTGAGTAAGTCGAACTAACGCGCAACATTCAATGAAGTTCTTAGATCTCTTCGCGTCACGCCTATTTGGGTAAGCGCATTCCGGCTATCCTGAACCAATGATCGACCTCACTACGTTGGCGGACCTCACGCCCGGCATTTGTTCCGTCACCCTTCGGGACTCGGGGATCGACGACGTCGTCCGCATTTCTGCCGACGCAGGCTTGGCAGGCATCGAGTGGGGCACTGATGTCCACGTCAGTGACGCCGCATCCGCGGCCCATGCCAAGGAAGCCACGGAAGCGGCTGGCCTCACGGTCCTTTCGCTTGGTTCGTACTACCGTGCTGGCGACTTCGGCGATTTCGGCCCAACTTTGGAGCTGGCGGCGACCTTGGGCGCACCTCGAATACGCATCTGGGCTGGGGAGCTTGGTTCGGCAGACGCCCAGGACAATCATTGGGATGCTGTCGTAAAGGACGCGCAACGGGTGGCAGACCTGGCGGCCGAGCGAGGAATAGCCATCGCCTTCGAGTATCACGGCAACACCCTCACCGACTCCCCCGAAACAACACTTGAACTCCTGCGCCGCGTAAACCACGCCAACGTCGGCACTTACTGGCAACCCGCCGTCGGGCTTTCCGACCAACAGGCGCTTGAGTCGCTCCACCGGGTGTTGCCTCACGTCATTGGCGTCCACTGCTTTTCCTGGGGACCCAAAGCCGAACGGTTCCCGCTCCGGAACAGGAAGCTGTTGTGGCAGACAGTGTCGGATGCCCTGCGGGGAAACGGCAAGGACATGGACATCATGTTGGAATTCGTCGAGGACGACCTCCCGGACAACGTGCTCAACGACGCAGCATTCCTGCACACCATCACGCTCGGGGAAGACTAGCGCCACTTCGATTCAAAGGTCGGAGGCCCGGACCCACTTGCGCCGATTACATATTCCTAGCAGTTTCGCCACAAATGTGTAATCCCTGGCCAAAGAGCGCTGCGAACAAGCACCGGCGCCGTCAGCATCTTCTTTTCGACGGCCTACGCCTTAATGAACTCAGTGGACCATCACCGCGGGGGGCTCCGGTTTGGGCCAACTGCAGCAACTAGCCTGCTTGGCTCTCCACCGGCAATTCCGTGCTGCGGCGGAGCTTGACGGAACCAACAACAGAACCACCGTCCGGGTCGCCGGCCGCAAGCCTCCCAATGTCCTCCAGCGGCAGATACACCGTGGACAGGGCTGGGCGGAAGTCCCGCAGGGTTTCGATGTCGTCAAAACCGGCGATGTTTGCGTCACGGGGAATCCACACGCCCTCTGACCGCAGTGCGGCGGTCACGCCGATGGCCATGACGTCGTTCACCGCGAAGATGCAGAGGCGTTCTTCGGAGGCCTTGATTCGTTCGGCAAGCGCCAGCCCAGCATCGTATCCTCCCGCACGGTTGAAGCCTGTACGGATAACCTCGGCACGGGGCCGACCGGCGTCGGCGAGTCCACGCTGGAAGCCGCGGATCCGGTCATCGGAGGTAAAGAGCCCTTCAGGGCCGCCAACAATGACGAAGGCGCCCTCGTGCGACGCGGCCAACTCGTCAGCGAGCTCCGCGGCGAGGTCCTCGTTGGGCACCTCAACTACGTGGTAGCCCTCGTCGGTGGTGGAGCCCACGATCGGGTGACCTACTACGCCGACATGCCCGCCATTACGGCAATAGCGATCCAACTCGGCAGCGAGCTCCAGATTGCTTTGCTCGTCCTTGAGCCGTGCCGAGCGTGAACCTGCAATGACGATTGAATCTGCGCGGCGGGCAGCGAAGGCTGCCACAGCTTCCCGCTCATCCGAAGGAGCGCCGGAGGTACTGGCCAACAGCACCATGCGGTTCTGTTGGCGGGCCGCCTCCTGGACACCGCGCGCAATGGCAGAGAAGTAGGGGTCTGCGATGTCGTGGACAATCAGGCCGATCAGTCCTGAGCTGGACTTTGCGAGCGCCTGGGCCTGGGCATTGGGGACGTAGCCAAGCTTTTCCGCGGCCTCCCGGACGCGCTCCGCAATATCCTCTGCGGGTTTACGCGTGGAACCGTTGAGGACACGGGACGCCGTGGCCAGGGAGACCCCTGCCAAACGGGCAACTTCACTCAGTGTGCTGGCGGCCACGAGGCCCTCCTTTTCTGCAAGCCTTCGAGACTGGCGCTAAAGAAATTATGGCAGTCTTCACCCATTTTTGGGAAAGCGCTTGCCAAGCCAGCGCGGCATAGTGCATGATCGATCCAGCGGGAATGCGCTTTCCCACACTCTCGAATTGCAAACACCGGCAACCTACAGAGGCCGGCACAAGGACCTGGAGAAAACATGGGCTACGAAACAAAGACGATCCGCATCGCCATGAACGGCATCACCGGCCGTATGGGTTACCGCCAGCACCTGCTGCGGTCCATCCTCCCTATCCGCGACGCCGGTGGCTTCACGCTCGAAGACGGCAGCAAGGTTCAGGTCGAACCTATCCTCGTTGGCCGCAACGAAGCCAAGATCCGCGAGCTCGCCGAACTCCACCAGGTCTCCGAATGGTCCACCGACCTGGACGCCGTCATCGCCGACCCCACCGTGGACATCGTCTTTGACGCCTCAATGACCAGCCTCCGCGCCGCCACCCTGAAGAAGGCCATGCGCGCCGGCAAGCACATCTTCACCGAGAAGCCCACGGCTGAGACCCTCGAGGAAGCAATCGAGCTCGCCCAGATCGGCAAGGAGTCCGGCGTCACCGCAGGCGTCGTGCACGACAAGCTGTACCTCCCCGGCTTGGTCAAGCTCCGCCGCCTCGTGGACGAAGGCTTCTTCGGCCGCATCCTCTCCATCCGTGGCGAATTCGGCTACTGGGTCTTCGAAGGCGACGTCCAGGCAGCCCAGCGTCCGTCATGGAACTACCGCAAGGAAGATGGCGGCGGAATGACAACGGACATGTTCTGCCACTGGAACTACGTGCTCGAAGGCATTATCGGCAAGGTCAAGAGCGTCAACGCCAAGACCGCCACCCACATCCCCGCACGCTGGGACGAGGCCGGCAAGGAATACAAGGCCACCGCTGACGACGCTTCCTATGGCATCTTCGAACTCGAAACTCCGGGCGGCGACGAGGTCGTCGGCCAGATCAACTCCTCCTGGGCCGTTCGGGTCTACCGCGACGAACTGGTTGAGTTCCAGATCGACGGCACGCACGGTTCCGCCGTCGCCGGTTTGAACAAGTGCGTTGCGCAGCAGCGCGCCCACACCCCCAAGCCCGTCTGGAACCCGGATCTGCCCGTCACCGAATCCTTCCGCAGCCAGTGGCAGGAGGTTCCGGCCAACGCTGAACTGGACAACGGCTTCAAGCTGCAGTGGGAAGAATTCCTGCGCGACGTAGTGGCCGGCCGCGAGCACCGCTTCGGCCTGCTCTCCGCCGCCCGCGGCGTGCAGCTTGCCGAGCTCGGCCTGCAGTCCTCGGCAGAGCGCCGCACCATCGACATCCCGGAGATCACGCTCTAATGACGTCACTCATTCTTCCTACCAACGACGGCGGCACCCGCGAGTACCGCCTTCAGCCCGCCACTGCTTGGGTCAAGCCAAGCGCACCCCTGACGGCCCGCCGCGCGTACGCCGCAGCCCACGTCATCCCGGAGGTTTCGGCTGACAATACTCCCGGCGCCCCGGCGCAGCTCGACTGGGATGCCACGCTGGCGTACCGGCACGAACTCTGGTCCTACGGACTGGGCGTCGCTGACGCCATGGATACAGCGCAGCGCGGCATGGGTCTTGACTGGGCAGCCACCCAGCAGCTCATCAAGCGCACTGGTGCCGAGGCCGCTTCCGTAGTGACAGCAGGCAATGCCGCGACAGCAGGCAAGTCGGTCCGCGACCTTGTCTCGTGTGGCGCAGGCACGGACCAGTTGGACATCTCTGCACTCCCTGAGGGCGCTGCCGGCATCCAGGCCGTTATCGATGCCTACCGCGAGCAGATCGCCGTGGTCAGCGAAGCCGGCCCCAAGGTCATCCTCATGGCCTCCCGCGCCTTGGCAAAGGTGGCCAGCGGAGCCGACGATTACCTGCACGTCTACTCGACGCTCCTGCAGGAAGTGGACCAACCCGTCATCCTGCACTGGCTCGGCACCATGTTCGATCCTGCGCTGGCCGGCTACTGGGGCTCCGACGACGTCTCAGTCGCAACCGAAACGTTCCTCAGCCTGATCCGCGAGCACGCGGACAAGGTGGATGGCGTGAAAGTCTCCCTTCTGGACGCTTCCCATGAAGTCGCCCTCCGTGCCAACCTTCCGGAAGGCGTCCGCCTCTACACAGGCGACGACTTCAACTATCCGGAACTGATCGACGGCGACGACACCCACCACTCGGACGCCCTGCTGGGAATCTTTGCGGCCATCTACCCCGCCGCTTCGGTTGCCTTGCAGAAGTACGACGCCGGCCAAGGTGCAGAAGGGCGCGCCATCCTGGACTCCACCCGTGAGCTCGGAAAGCACATCTTCAGCGCACCGACGTTCTACTACAAGACCGGTATCGCCTTCATGTCCTGGCTCAACGGCAAACAGCCCGGATTCCAGATGGTCGGAGGACTGCACTCGGGACGATCCGTCCTGCACCTGGCTAAGACCTTCGAACTTGCCGATCAGGCCGGCTTGCTGAAGGACCCGTCGCTGGCAGCATTCCGGATGTCCGATTACCTGCGGATCAACGGAGTGGGCGCATGAGCGACTTTTCCAGACTCTCGCTGAACAGCGCGACTACTAAAAAGTGGACCCTTGCCGAAGCCGTTGACGGTTGTGCCCGCGCGGGCATCCCCGCAATCGGCCCATGGCGTGATCGAGTAGCGGAAGCCGGACTGGACAAGGCAGCCAAGCTCATCAAGGACGCTGGCCTCCGTGTTTCGTCCCTGTGCCGCGGGGGCTTCCTCACGGCGGCTGATGCTGAAGGTCAGGCAGCGGCCCTGGCCGACAACTTCGACGCCGTCCGTGAAGCTGTTGCCTTGGATACCCAGGAGCTCTTCCTGGTGGTCGGAGGGCTCGCTCCCGGTGAGAAGGACGTGGTTGCTGCCCGCCAGCGCGTTGCGGACCGCCTCGAGGAACTGGTGCCGTTCGCTTCCGAGAACGGTGTGCGCCTGGTGCTGGAACCCCTGCACCCGATGTACGCAGCAGACCGCGCCCTCATCTCCACTCTGGGTCAGGCCCTGGACCTTGCGGCACCCTACGACGCGAAGTCAGTGGGCGTCGCCGTCGATACTTTCCACGTCTGGTGGGATCCGGAACTGAAGGCCCAGATTGAACGTGCCGGCCGCCATAACCGCATTGCCTCCTACCAGGTATGTGATTTCAACCTGCCGATCGCTTCAGACGCACTGCTGTCCCGCGGGATGATGGGCGACGGCGTCATTGACTTCGCGACCATCGGCACCTGGGTGCGGGACGCCGGTTATACGGGCGATATCGAGGTTGAGATCTTCAACCAGGAAATCTGGGACGCCGATGGCGACACCGTCCTGGAAACGATGAAGCAGCGCTACGTGGAGCTCGTCCTCCCGTACGCCTAAGAACGTGGTCCTCCCGCAGATGCCCTAAGCTCCGCGGGAGGACCGCCCCCAAAGCAAGCGAGCTCCTGCCCGGTCACGGCAGGAGCTCGCTTTTTCATACTGTTTTGTTTCAGCAGCGAGGCGCGGAATGCCCATGTTAGATAAGTGGTACATAGCTGAAACATTGCGTCGATGGGAGGAAACAATGGCCACCTACGCTGGTTTCACCTGGACAAAGAGGTCCAAGAAACCACTGAAAGGACACCACCATGATGCTCTTGAAGACACTCAACTTTTTCCTGGACGCCAGCAGCAGCCACAGCGGATCCTCAGGCGCTTCCCCTGAAGAAAACACGCCGGCGGCCACCTTCGCTTCTGAGCGCCTATCCTCCAGCGCCTGGGAGGGCTGGTGGGATGACGCCGACCAGGGCTTTCCCGCAGGGGCATAATCCGCACGGATCCTCAGCCCGGCTACAGCTTGGCGGGCACGTGGACCTGGGCGCGCGGAACACCGATCAAGGTGAGAGTGCCGCCGTCGTTGGCTTGTAACTCCACCCGGATATTCCGGGTTCCCTCCTCTGGCTGGACGGAACTGACACGGAAAACCTCACCGTGGATTTCCACTCTGTCGCCGTCCCGAACGGTCTTGAGCTTCCTGCGGGTAATGCCGGACCCCTTGCCGGGCTGAGCCTCACTTCTTGTCTTCGGCATCTGCGGCTCGTTCCCGGGCTTCGTTGGAGCGTGTCTCGTCATCGTAGTTTTCACGGAGCTCCTGCCCACGCCGGATTACCTCATCTTCCTGCTTCTGCTGCTTATCGCTGCGCTTGGTATCTTTCGGCGGGAGTTGAATGCTCTCCTCGGCTTCAATACCTCCCTGCAATTGCCGCCCGCGTTCCATTTCGGCGTCAAATTCCGCGCCGAAAAGCAGCGACATATTCAGGATCCACAGCCAGAGCAGCATGATGATGACGCCTGCCAGCGTTCCGTAGGTCTTGTTGTAATTGCTGAAGTTCGCAACGTAGAAGCCAAAGCCCAGCGATGCCAGGGCAAAAATCAACAGGGCAATGAGAGACCCCGGGCTCATCCAACGGAACTTGGGCTGCTTGACGTTGGGGGTGAAGTAGTAGAGCACCGCAATGACAACAACCACCAGCACGATCAGGACAGGCCACTTTGCGATATTCCACACGGTCAGGATCGTGTCGGACATTCCGATTGCCTTACCGATCGTCTCCGCCACTGGACCGCTCAGGACGAGCATCGCGGCGGCCAGCGCTGCGCCCACAAGCGCGACGACGGTAACGGCGAGCATCGTGCCGCGCAGTTTCACGAAACCGCGGCCTTCATCCACTTCGTACACGCGGTTCATCGCCCTGCTGAAGGCCGTGGTGTACCCGGAGGCCGACCACAACGCCACCAAGATGCCGAGGGCCAGGGCAAAACCCGCAGCGTTGGAGCGTGTCAGCTCCTCGATGGGCTGCCGCATGGCGTCAACACCGGGCCCTGGTGCGAACTGTTGCACGATGTCCAGCAATGCCGTGGTGGTTTTACCTGCGTCGCCAAAGATCCCGATGAGTGAAACCAAGGCCAACAGGGCGGGGAAGAGGGAAAGCACCGCATAGTACGTGAGACCGGCAGCGGCATCAGGACATTGATCCTTGTTGAACTCCCGCAGCGTCCTCTTGGCGATGTACATCCACGTGGGCTTCACCAGATCGTTGAGGCTGTCCGGCTTGCGGTCGTCTTCAGGGGCGGGAGCGCTGCCCGCCTTCGCCGTGCTGGTGTGTGCTGAATTTTCAGTAGTCATGGGACACCTGTTCGTGGGTTGAGCATGCGCGAACAAACTGACCACTCAATAGTAAGCATGCTGATGATTCGCATGGAAGAACCTGCGAAGAGATCCTGCGAATCCCGGAAACTCCCAAGCGGGAAGATGCCCTACGCGGGTTTGCCCAGCAGGAATTCGAAAGGCGATTCAATGACAGCGCGGATCACTTGACCCGCCGCGCCCAGCAGCGTCCCGGAGTGCTCCAAACGGGAAACGGTGAGGCTTTCCGGCTCCAGCAACCCCGGCGCGTACCTTTCCAAACTCGACAACACTGACGGTTTCAGCCAATCGGCGAGGACGGCAAAGTGGCCCCCGAGCACCACGGCTTCAATGTCCATCAGACGCGCAGAAGAGGCGAGCGCGATGCCCAAGTACCGTCCGGCGTCGCGAACAGCACGCTTGGCATGCGGCTCATCGGCGGCCAAGGCGGCGAGCAGAAGTTCGGTTCGCCCGCCAAGGGACCCCTCCGGGATGCGGGCAGCTTCAAAAATAGCTTCCTGGCCAGCAAATGTTTCCAAGCAGCCAGTCCCTCCACAGGAACATGAAGGCCCTTCGGGATGCACCACGATGTGGCCCAGCTCGCCGGCTGAACCACCAGGTCCCGTGTAGAGCTCAGAACTGATGATGACCCCACCACCAACGCCGACTTCGCCGGAAACGTAGAGGAAGTCCGCGGGGCCGTCGCCGTACCAAAGCTCACCAAGGGCAGCACTGTTTGCCTCGTTGGACAGCCTGACACCGAGCGGCGCGTCTTCCAGCAACGCCTGCGGATCCAATTGCTCGTGCTCCCAGTGAAGGTTTGGAGCGGACAGGACGATGTTGCGCTGCTCATCAACCAGGCCGGGAACCGCAAGTCCGCCACCGAGGATCGTGATGCCGGCAGAGCCGGCTGCGGCTTTCGCCTGGGCGGCCAGTTCACCCAGTTTCTCCATGACGGCACCCGGCTTGAGCCCCCGGTTGCGGGACTCCACCGTGGAACTGAAGCGCAGGTTGCCGCCGAGGTCCACCAAGCCCACGGCGAGGTAGTCGACGTTGATTTCCATTCCGACAACGCCTCGGCGGGAGCTGAGCTCAAGGCCTTGACCTGGCCGCCCCCGCTCCCCATCGCGATACAGGCCTACCTCGGAGACGAGGCCTGACTCCACGAGATCAGCCACCAAACTCGAAACCGCCGCCTTGGTCAGCCCTGTTCCAGCAGCCACTTGCGCGCGGCTGGGCTTGGCATCGCCGTTGCGCGCGATCGAATCCAGGACAAGCGAAAGATTACGACGGCGGACGTCACCTACGCGCCCAGGGGCAGCTTGCTCATTCACTCTCGCAGCCTCCTCACGGGCTTGGAAGATTTTTGCTGGTTTCCATTGACCATGATCCATCATCCCCCATATAGTTCAGATTGAAAACTAATTGGAGAGCTTTTTATCCATGGCCTCCCCGCCGCCTTGCAAAGGAGCAACAATGACCCCGCAGCCAACCCCCCAGGACCGTTTCACGTTTGGCCTTTGGACCGTGGGATGGACAGGCGCCGATCCCTTCGGCGTTGCAACCCGGGCAGCCCTTGACCCGATCGAAGCCGTCCATAAGCTCAGTGAACTCGGCGCTTATGGCATCACTTTCCACGACAACGATCTTGTCCCCTTCGACGCCAGCGCCTCCGAGCGCGACCTCATCCTGAAGAACTTCAAGGGCGCATTGGCCGAAACGGGCCTCAAGGTTCCGATGGTTACCACCAACCTGTTCAGCCACCCCGTGTTCAAAGACGGCGGATTCACCTCCAATGACCGTTCCGTCCGACGCTTTGCCCTGAGCAAGATCCTGCGCAACATCGACCTCGCCGCTGAACTCGGCGCCGAAACGTTCGTGATGTGGGGCGGCCGCGAAGGCAGCGAGTACGACGGCTCCAAGGATCTCTCCGCAGCTTTGGACCGGATGAAGGAAGGCGTAGACACCGCCGCCGGCTACATCAAGGAGAAGGGCTACGGCCTTCGGATTGCCCTGGAACCCAAGCCGAACGAGCCCCGCGGCGATATCTTCCTGCCGACTGTTGGCCACGGCCTTGCGTTCATCGCCCAGCTGGAACACGGCGACATTGTGGGCCTCAACCCCGAGACCGGCCACGAGCAAATGGCGGGCCTGAACTTCACCCACGGTATTGCCCAAGCCCTCTGGGCCGGCAAGCTTTTCCACATCGACCTCAACGGTCAGCGTGGGATCAAGTACGACCAAGACCTCGTCTTCGGCCATGGCGACCTCACCAGCGCCTTCTTTACTGTGGACCTCCTGGAGAATGGCTTCCCCAACGGCGGACCCAAGTACGATGGTCCGCGCCACTTCGATTACAAGCCCTCCCGCACCGACGGCTACGACGGCGTGTGGGAATCGGCAAAGTCCAACATGTCCATGTATCTGCTCTTGAAGGAACGCGCCCTCGCCTTCCGCGCCGATCCGGAGGTTCAGGAAGCGCTGACCACCTCGGGCGTGTTCGAACTCGGCGAGCCCACATTGAACGCCGGCGAAACCACAGCCGACCTTCTGGCTGACGCCAGCGCCTTCGACACGTTCGACGCCGACAAGGCCGCCGAGCGCTCGTTCGCGTTCGTACGCCTCAACCAGTTGGCAATCGAGCACCTCCTGGGTTCGCGCTAAAGATCAGCCATTCGCAATTCCGTCGCCGGGGCCACATAGGGTTCCTTGTTTTCCGGGCTGCCCGCCCCGGCGACGGTCCGCAACGGAACAAGTCTCCAAAGGAACAAACGCATGCCTCTCGTAGCCGGGATCGACAGCTCCACCCAGTCCTGCAAAGTGGTCATCAGGGACTCAGACACAGGTGCCCTGGTGCGGCAGGGGCGCGCTTCACACCCTGAGGGCACCGAGGTCCATCCAGATCACTGGTGGGCTGCCCTCCAGGAAGCCATCAGCCAGGCCGGCGGCCTGGACGACGTCGATGCTGTCTCCGTGGGGGGCCAGCAGCATGGAATGGTGTGCCTGGACGAATCAGGAAACGTGGTCCGCCCAGCGCTGCTGTGGAATGACACGCGCTCCGCGCTGGACGCCGAAGAGTTGATCCTTGAAGCCGGCCAAGGCGACGCCGCGGCTGGAGCTGCGTATTGGGCAGCCAGCACAGGGACTGTGCCCGTGGCATCCCTCACGGCCACCAAACTTCGGTGGCTGGCTCGAAACGAGCCCGAAAATGCCCGGCGCACTTCTGCCGTTTGTCTTCCCCATGATTGGTTGTCGTGGCGGTTGGCCGGCCATGGGCCAGGCACGGGACCGTCCTCTTTGGAGCTTCTCAGGACAGATCGGTCCGATGCTTCCGGCACAGGATACTTCTCGTCCAGAACGGGCGAATACCTTCCGGAAGTCTTGAAAGGCACCCTCGGCCATGTCCCGGTGCTGCCGGCCGTCGTCGGGCCTTTGGAAGCATCCGGCAAGACGCCGGGCGGTGCCTTGATCGGGCCCGGTGCAGGCGATAACGCCGCAGCGGGTCTGGGCGTCAGCGCCGCCGTCGGGGATGTCGTTATTTCGATCGGCACGTCAGGCACCGTTTTCGCTGTATCGGCGGTCCCCTCCCAGGACTCAAGCGGCCTGGTGGCGGGGTTCGCCGATGCCACAGGGAACTACCTGCCGCTTGCCTGTACGCTCAACGCCACCCGGATCTTCGATGCCACTGCTGCGCTGCTCGGCGTGGATTTGCCGGAACTCGGCAAGCTGGCCCTGTCCGCTGCGGAAGGAGCCGGCGGCTTGACCCTGGTGCCGTACTTTGAAGGGGAACGGACGCCCAATCTTCCGGACGCCACAGGTTCCCTCCATGGGCTCACAGTTTCCAACTACACGCCAGCAAACCTGGCCAGGGCCGCCGTCGAAGGTGTGTTGTGCTCCCTGGCCGACGGCCTTGCTGCCCTGCAATCGCAAGGCGTGGCGGCCCGACGCATCATCCTGGTGGGCGGTGGCGCCCAGTCCGAGGCTGTGCAGCAGGTTGCCGCTGAGGTCTTCGGATTGCCGGTGTTCGTACCCGCTCCTGGCGAATACGTGGCAGACGGTGCCGCACGGCAGGCCGCCGGCGTCCTCACGGGAAAGCTGCCCAATTGGCCCCTTGAAGGAATCGAGGTTGCTGCGCCGAAGTCATCCGGAACACCGGGGTTCCTGACGAGGTACCGCCATTACGCGGCCAGGGCAGCCATGGGCTGATCACCGCGCCCGTGCTCTATCGTGACAGGGTGAGCACTGATCAATCCGCACCAAGCAGGCCTCCTGTCATGGAGGACGTCGCCCGCGTTGCCGGCGTTTCCCACCAAACTGTGTCCCGTGTTCTGAATAACCACCCCAACGTGAGCCCTAAGACCCGCGAGCGCGTCGAGCAGGCCATCACTGAACTTGGGTACCGCCGCAACACTGCTGCACGCAGCCTGGTAACCCGACGCTCTCAAACAATCGGCGTCCTGGGCAGCGAGTTGGCGCAGTACGGCCCGTCCCACACCCTCCTCGGAGTGCAGCAGGCGGCCAGGGAAGCGGGCTACTTTGTCAGTGTCGCCGGCCTGCGGGAAGTCACGCCGGAGACCATCAAGGACGCCATGGCGCACTTCATGGACCAGGGCGTGGACGGCATAGTGGTGACAGTGCCGCACCCGGGGACCTTTGAGGTCCTGAAGGACATCACCGCTCAAGTACCGCTGGTGGCAGTGGGCTCTGTCGGCGACGAGCACCTCAGCGGCGCCACCGTGGACCAGCGCGGAGGAGCCCGGCTTGCTGTCCAGCACCTCCTTGAGCTGGGTCACAAGCACATCGGGCATCTTTCCGGGCCCGCCGATTGGATTGACGCCGTTGCCCGCACCGAGGGTTGGCGGGACGCCCTGCGTGAGGCCGGCTTGGAACCAGCGGCCCTGATCGAAGGCGACTGGAGTGCTGAGTGCGGCTACCGCGAGGGCCTGAAAATTGCCGCGGAGCGTTCAATGACAGCCTTGTTCGTTGCCAACGACCAGATGGCTCTTGGGGTGCTCCGGGCCTTTCATGAAGCGGGCGTGCAGGTCCCTGCCGACATCAGTGTTGTGGGCTTCGACGACCAACCCGAAGCCGCTTACTTCATCCCGCCGCTGACCACCGTGGCCCAGGACTTTGAGGAGCTTGGCCAGCGCTGCATTGGCTTGCTGCTTGACCGTTTGGAGACGGGCACTACGGGTACGCCAGTGACCGTGAAGCCCCGGCTCGTTGTCCGAGCCACGACGGCGCCCCTCTCAAGCTAACCCAAGCAGGTGGCAGCAGAGCGCGTTCTGGACGTTCAAAACGCGCTGATCTGCGACCTGGTTGGGTCGGAGTGTCTGAAACAGCCCCACATGACGCCCATCCTCTTGACATCAAAGTTGTGAGCGCTAACAATTGCATCAGACCTACTTCATTTCTTCCACCCCGACCCCCGGCAATGAGGCCTTGGCCAGCCGGATGGAGACCCCATGAATACCACTGAAAATCTCCCGCTCGACGAGCAGTTTGTCATCGGCGTGGACTACGGCACTTTGTCTGGTCGCGCCGTCGTCGTGCGCGTCTCGGACGGTGCCGAAATCGGCAGCGGCGTGTTCGAATATCCGCACGCCGTGGTGTCCGACCGCCTGCCCACAACCGGCCAGCGGCTGCCCGCCGACTGGGCGCTCCAAGTGCCCAACGACTACCGAGACGTCCTGCGCAACGCGGTACCGGCCGCCGTCGCCGACGCCGGAATCAACCCGGAACATGTGGTGGGCATCGCCACTGACTTCACCGCTTGCACCATGGTCCCGACGACGGCGGACGGCACTCCGCTGAACGAACTGGAACGCTTCGCGGACCGTCCTCACGCTTACGTCAAGCTGTGGCGTCACCACGCCGCGCAGCCGCAGGCCGACCGCATCAACAAGCTCGCCGAAGAACGCGGGGAGGCATGGCTTCCCCGGTATGGCGGCCTGATCTCTTCAGAGTGGGAGTTCGCCAAGGGCTTGCAGCTGCTCGAGGAAGATCCCGACGTTTACAGCGCCATGGATCATTGGGTTGAGGCAGCCGACTGGATCGTCTGGCAGCTGTGCGGCAGCTACGTTCGAAATGCCTGCACCGCTGGCTACAAGGGCATCTACCAGGACGGCAAGTACCCGTCGGAGGATTTCCTCGCCGCCCTGAACCCCGACTTCAAGGGCTTCGTATCTGAAAAACTGGAGCACACCATCGGCCGCTTGGGCGACGCCGCCGGCTACCTCACGGAAGAAGCTGCCACCTGGACCGGCTTGCCTGCGGGAATTGCAGTAGCCGTGGGCAATGTGGACGCCCACGTCAGTGCCCCTGCAGCCAACGCTGTTGAGCCGGGGCAACTCGTGGCCATCATGGGCACGTCCACCTGCCACGTCATGAACGGTGACGTCCTGCGTGAAGTCCCGGGCATGTGCGGCGTCGTGGATGGCGGCATCGTGGACGGATTGTGGGGCTATGAAGCCGGACAATCCGGAGTTGGCGATATCTTCGGCTGGTTCACCAAGAACGGCGTTCCCCCTCACTACCACCAAGCAGCAGCCGCCAAGGGCCTGGGCATCCACGAATACCTCACCGAACTCGCAGAGAAGCAGGCAATCGGCGAGCACGGCCTCATTGCCCTGGATTGGCACTCAGGCAACCGCTCAGTGCTGGTGGACCACGAACTCTCCGGCGTCATAGTGGGCCAAACCCTGGCCACAAAGCCAGAAGACACCTACCGCGCGCTGCTGGAGGCCACGGCCTTCGGCACCCGGACCATCGTGGATGCATTCCGTGATTCCGGAGTACCGGTCAAGGAGTTCATCGTGGCTGGCGGGCTCCTGAAGAACAAGTTCCTGATGCAGGTCTACGCGGACATCACTGGCCTCCAGCTGTCCACCATCGGCTCGGAGCAGGGACCTGCCCTCGGCTCGGCAATCCACGCCGCTGTTGCCGCCGGCAAGTACAAGGACATCCGCGAAGCGGCGGCATCCATGGCAGCTGCCCCGGGTGCCGTCTACACGCCGATCCCTGAAAACGTCAGGGCCTACGAGGCACTTTTCCAGGAATACCGCTCCCTGCACGACTACTTCGGCCGCGGGACCAACAGCGTCATGCACCGCCTGAAGGCAATTCAGCGCGCTGCCCACACCGCCATCACAGAAGGGGTCAACGCATGAGCACGCTCTTGGAAACCATCGCGAAAGTCCGGCGCGAAGTCTGCGAACTGCACGCCGAGCTGACCCGCTACAAGCTGGTCGTCTGGACTGCGGGCAACGTCTCCGGCCGGATCCCTGGCTACGACCTCATGGTCATCAAGCCCTCCGGTGTCTCCTATGATGAGCTGACGCCCGAGCAAATGGTGGTCACGGACCTCTACGGAACTCCCGTCAGGGGCATCAACATCGGAAGCGGCGGAACCGTTGACTGGGGCAACCCGGACCTCTCGCCGTCCTCTGACACCGCCGCTCATGCCTACGTCTACCGGCACATGCCCGAGGTTGGCGGTGTGGTGCATACCCACTCCACATACGCCACGGCCTGGGCAGCCCGCGGCGAGGAGATCCCCTGCGTGCTGACGATGATGGGCGACGAATTCGGCGGCCCGATCCCGGTAGGCCCGTTCGCACTGATCGGAGACGATTCGATCGGACAGGGAATCGTGGAGACCCTCAAGAACTCCCACTCCCCCGCCGTGCTCATGCAGAACCACGGACCTTTCACCATCGGCAAGGACGCAAGGTCCGCGGTCAAGGCAGCCGTGATGTGCGAGGAAGTGGCAAAGACGGTGCACGTCTCCCGGCAACTCGGCGAGCCCCTCCCCATTGACCAGGCCAAGATCGACTCGCTCTACAACCGCTACCAAAACGTCTACGGCCGCTAAAGCGGACGTCTCAACACCTTCAGGAGCCATGAAAATGCCCAGCGCCAACACCACGTCCCTTGATCAGTATGAGGTCTGGTTCCTCACCGGAAGCCAGCACTTGTACGGCGAAGATGTCCTCAAGCAGGTCGCCTCGCAATCGCAGGAGATTGCCAACGCCCTCAACGATTCTTCGGACGTGCCGGTCAAACTCGTGTGGAAGCCGGTCCTCACGGATTCCGACGCCATCCGCCGCACCGCGCTGGAAGCAAACTCAAACGACTCCGTGATCGGCGTGACCGCCTGGATGCACACGTTCAGCCCCGCCAAGATGTGGATCCAGGGCCTGGACGCCTTGCGCAAGCCGCTCCTGCACTTGCACACTCAGGCCAACCGTGACCTGCCGTGGGCCGATATCGACTTCGACTTCATGAACCTGAACCAGGCAGCCCACGGGGACCGCGAATTCGGGTATATCCAGTCGCGCCTCGGCGTGCCGCGGAAGACCGTCGTCGGGCATGTCAGCAACCCTGAGATTGCCCGCCAGGTGGGCGCTTGGCAGCGCGCCTCGGCCGGTTGGGCCGCCGTGCGGACGCTGAAGCTGACCCGTTTCGGTGACAATATGCGCAACGTCGCCGTCACCGAAGGCGATAAGACCGAAGCCGAGCTGCGCTTTGGCGTCTCGGTCAACACTTGGTCTGTGAACGAGCTTGCCGACGCCGTACACGGCGCCGCGGAGTCCGACGTCGACGCCCTGGTTGCCGAGTATGAGCGCCTCTATGAGGTGGTTCCGGAACTGCAAAAAGACGGCGCGCGCCACGAGTCGCTGCGCTACAGCGCGAGGATCGAACTCGGTCTTCGCAGCTTCCTGGAAGCGAACGGCTCAGCCGCGTTTACGACGTCGTTCGAGGACCTGGGCGAACTCCGCCAGCTCCCCGGTATGGCAGTCCAGCGCCTTATGGCTGACGGCTACGGCTTTGGCGCCGAGGGCGACTGGAAGACCGCCATCCTTGTTCGCGCCGCCAAAGTGATGGGGGCCGGGCTGCCCGGTGGCGCCTCGCTCATGGAGGACTACACGTACCACCTTGAGCCCGGCTCGGAGAAGATCCTGGGCGCCCACATGCTGGAGGTTTGCCCGTCCCTGACCGCAAAGAAGCCGCGTGTGGAGATCCACCCGCTCGGTATTGGCGGCAAGGAAGACCCCGTACGCATGGTGTTCGATACGGACGCCGGCCCCGGCATTGTGGTCGCATTGTCCGATATGCGGGATCGATTCCGCTTGGTAGCGAACGTTGTGGACGTCGTCGATCTCGACCAGCCTCTGCCCAACCTCCCCGTGGCCCGCGCACTCTGGGAGCCCAAGCCCAACTTCGCTACGTCAGCCGCAGCCTGGCTCACTGCCGGCGCTGCCCACCACACGGTACTGTCCACGCAGGTGGGCCTGGAGGTGTTCGAGGACTTCGCAGAAATCGCCAAGACGGAACTCCTGACCATCGACGAGGACACCACCATCAAACAGTTCAAGAAGGAACTGAACTGGAATGCCGCCTACTACAAGCTGGCCGGCGGCCTGTGAGCACCGAATTCACGCTGCAGTCCGGCGGCTACCGGGCTGTTATCACAGCCCGGGCCGCGGCGCTGCGTGTCTTGCAGTTCCAGGACCGCGACCTCGTGGTTCCTTTTGCGGCCGGCGAACCAATCCCGGATTACCGCGGAATCATCGCGGCGCCGTGGCCCAACCGGATTGCCGACGGCGCCTACCGCTTCGATGGCAAGGTGCATCACCTGCCCGTCAACGAACCGGACCGGGGCACATCCTTGCACGGCCTCGCCTTCCCGCTGGATTGGGTCCTGAAAGAGTCCGACGCCGGTTCACTCACGTTGACCTGCACGGTTGGGCCCACGCCGGGATATCCGTTCGTGCTGGAGCTCTCGGCTCGGTACGTGTTGGATGACGCCGGGCTGCACACGCGGGTAACTGCCCGTAACGCTGGTGACTCTCCCGCACCGTACGGCGTGTGCCCGCACCCTTACCTTGTGGCCGGTTCTTCGCCGCTGGATCAGTGGGTCCTGGATTTTGCTGCGGATAGCTTCCTTGAGGTCACCCCTGACAGGCTGCTGCCCGTTGGTGTTGTGGGAGTTGAGGGTCACGCATTCGACTTCCGGACGCGCCGCGCCATCGGCACCACTGAGATCGACCATGCGTTCACAGGAATAGCGTTCGACGGCGGCTTGGCGCGGCTTTCGCTGCGCGACCCGGCGGGCACCGGCGTCGGGATGTCCTGGGACGAAAGCTGCCCGTGGCTGCAAATCCATACGGCAGACAAGCCGGCACCGCTTCCGAACCGGTTGGGCTTGGCCGTAGAGCCGATGACCTGCCCGCCCGACTCGTTCAACAGCGGTACGGACCTGATCCGGTTGGAACCGGGCGCCGGGCACACTGCAGCGTGGAGCATCTACGCCCTCTAGTTACCCAACTGGGTCGCAGTAGTGCGCGTTTTGAGCGTTCAAAACGCGCACTACTGCGACCTACTTGGGTGCGCCGGACGTGCTTTGACGCACCACGAGTTCCGGCGTGAACACCACGGCCCGGTGTTTGGTTCCGCCGCTTTCCTGCTCCTCCGCCAGCAACTCGATCGCCGTGCGGCCCAAGGCCTCCGTGGGCTGGCGGATGGAGGACAAGGGCACCACAGCGGAGACGGCGAAGTCGATGTCGTCGTAACCAATCAGGGCAATGTCCTCGGGGATTTTCACGGTCCGGAGCATGGTCAGCGACTGCATGACGCCGAGCGCCAGGAGGTCGTTGGAACAGAACACGGCTTCCGGCCTTTCGGCTGGCTCCCGCTCCACCAGAGCGTTGCCCACTTGGCGTCCCGCAAGGACGGTTTGCCCTGCGGAATCCAGGACCTCGATGGTTGCCCCTGCTACTTCCGAGACGGCCCGCTGTGCGCCGTTGAGTCGGTTGGCTACCTGGCGAATTGATGGGGTACCAACAAAAGCCAGACGACGGCGGCCCGTGTCCAGCAGGTGCCGGGCGGCAAGATATCCGCCTTCTTCGTCATCCACAGAGACTGAGCTGCACCGGTCGGTGTCGGCGAGTTGGTCCACCAGGACAGTTGGCACGCCGCGTTCACGCAGCGTATCGATCCGATCCCCAACGTCCCCTACAGGCGAGATCAGCAGGCCCTGGACCCGCTGTTCCTGGAACAGGTCCATGTAATGCGCTTCCCGGGAAGCGTCCTGGCCGCTGTCCCCTACCAACACCACGCTACCCAGGGCTGTGGCAGCATCTTCTGCGGCACGGGCAACCGAGGAGAAGAACGGGTTGCCCACATCCAGCACAATCAGTCCGATGGTCCGGCTCTGCCCTGCCCTGAGTTGGCGGGCGGCATCGTTGCGGACGAAACCGAGTTCGGCGATGGATTTGAGGACGCGATCCTTGGTCCTTTGCGATACGCGGTCCGGATAATTCAGCACGTTGGAAACAGTTCCCACGGCTACTTGTGCGTGGGTGGCAACGTCTTTGATGCTCGCTGTCTGGGACATGCTTTCCAATCTCCGCTGGTTGTCATCGATTCACAGGAAACGCCTTGACACCCTCCTTCTCACGAGGGTAGTTTGAATCGTAACAAATGAAACGATTCAAAGACGAGTGACCTGGAGAACCGCACATGAGGGTCTGTTTCCGCTCTTCCATCCAGCCGGAGCTGATGGACGAATACAAGCGCCGGCATGCAGCCGTCTGGCCGGAAATGCTGCACGCCCTCAAGGACGCGGGATGGAACAACTACTCCCTATTCCTGGCTCCCGACGGCCAGTTGATCGGATACCTGGAATGCGATGACTACCGGGCCGTCCAGGCGCGGATGGCCATAACCGACGTCAACGCCCGCTGGCAGGCCGAGATGGCAACCCTGTTCTGGAACAGCGAGCTGCCTCCGGACCAGGGATTCGAAATCGTCGAAGAAGTTTTCAATCTTGAGGATCAACTGGCCAAGGCCAGCACCGCCGCAACCCAGCAGAAGGAACAAGCATGAACACCACAGAGTCGGCCGCCACAGAGTCGGCACTTGGCCGCTTGGGAGAACTGGCCATTGAAGTGCCATCCTGGGCCTACGGAAATTCGGGCACCCGCTTCAAGGTCTTTGGCACCCCGGGTACGCCGCGCACCGTCCAGGAAAAGATCGCCGACGCCGCCAAGGTCCACGAGCTGACCGGCCTGGCCCCCACCGTTGCCCTGCATATTCCGTGGGACAAGGTTGATGACTACTCTGCGCTGCGCGAATACGCTGCAGGCTTGGGCGTTGGACTGGGCACCATCAACTCCAACACGTTCCAGGACGACGAGTACAAATTCGGTTCCGTGACGTCCTCCAACGAGTCTGTGCGCCGCCGGGCGATCGAACACCACCTTGAGTGCATCCAGATCATGGATGCCACCGGATCAAAGGACCTGAAGATCTGGTTGGCCGATGGCACCAACTACCCCGGCCAGGACGATATGCGCGGCCGTCAGGATCGCCTCGCGGAATCCCTCCAGGAGATCTACGCAGCCCTCGGCGACGAGCACCGACTGGTCCTGGAATACAAGTTCTTCGAGCCGGCTTTCTACCACACCGACGTTCCGGACTGGGGTACGTCCTACGCCCAGACCCTTGCCCTCGGCGATAAGGCCTTCGTCTGCCTGGACACCGGCCACCACGCTCCAGGTACCAACATCGAGTTCATCGTCATGCAGCTACTTCGTCTAGGCAAGCTCGGCTCGTTCGACTTCAACTCCCGCTTCTACGCGGACGACGATCTGATTGTGGGCGCAGCCGATCCGTTCCAGCTGTTCCGCATCATGTACGAAGTGATCCGCGGCGGCGGCTTCGGCAAGGAGTCAGGCGTTGCCCTGATGCTGGACCAGTGCCACAACCTCGAAGAGAAGATCCCGGGCCAGATCCGCTCGGTCCTGAACGTCCAGGAAATGACGGCCCGCGCACTGCTCGTGGATACCGCAGCATTGTCCGAGGCCCAGCGTGCCGGGGATGTCCTGGCCGCCAACGGCATCTTCAACGATGCCTTCTACACAGACGTCCGCCCGGTCCTGGCCGAGTGGCGTGAATCCCGCGGCCTGCCCGCCGACCCGATCGCTGCCTACAAGGCCAGCGGCTACCAGAAGAAGATCAACGAGGACCGCGCAGGCGGCCAGCAAGCCGGATGGGGCGCATAAAGCATGAACGTGCAAGACACCAACAAGACTGTTGAAGACCTGATTTCCCGCTCCAACCGCCTCGGCGCCGACAAGCGGAACACCAACTTCGCCGGCGGCAACACTTCCGCCAAGGGGATCGAGAAGGACCCGGTTACCGGCCAGGACGTCGAGCTCCTCTGGGTCAAGGGCTCCGGCGGTGACCTCGGCACGCTGAAGGCGGAGAACCTCGCTGTACTTCGGCTGGACCGGCTGCAGGCACTGAAGTCCGTTTACCCCGGCGTCGAGCGTGAAGACGAAATGGTGGCCGCCTTCGATTACTGCCTCCACGGCAAGGGCGGCGCTGCGCCGTCGATCGATACTGCCATGCACGGTCTGGTGGACGCGGCGCATGTTGACCACCTGCACCCCGATTCGGGCATCGCCATCGCCACGGCGGTGGACGGCGAAGCGCTGACCTCAAAGGTCTTCGGCGAGAAGGTTGTGTGGGTTCCGTGGCGTCGCCCCGGTTTCCAGCTCGGCTTGGACATCGCCGCGATCAAGGAAGCCAACCCGCAGGCGATCGGCACCATCCTCGGCGGTCACGGCATCACCGCGTGGGGTGCCACGAGTGAGGAGGCTGAGGCCAACTCGCTCTGGATCATCGATCAGGCAGAGAAGTTCATTGCGGAAAACGGCAAGGCAGAGCCCTTCGGCGCCAAGCTCCCCGGCTACGGTGCCCTGCCCGAGGCTGAGCGTAAAGCCAAGGCAGCCGCCCTCGCCCCGGTGATCCGCGGCCTGGCCTCCACGGACAAACCGCAACTGGGGCACTTCAGTGATGACGCCGTCGTTCTTGAATTCCTTGCCTCGGAAGAGCACCCGCGGCTGGGCGCGCTGGGCACCTCCTGCCCGGACCACTTCCTGCGCACCAAGGTCAAGCCGCTGGTTCTGGACCTGCCCGCCGATGCTTCGATCGAGGATTCCGTCAACCGCTTGAAGGACCTGCACGCGGACTACCGCGAGGACTACCAGGCGTACTACGACCGTCATGCCGACGCCGATAGCCCGGCACTCCGCGGCGCGGACCCGGCCATCGTGCTGGTCCCCGGCGTCGGCATGTTCTCCTTCGGCAAGGACAAGCAAACCGCCCGCGTGGCTGGCGAGTTCTACATCAACGCCATCAATGTGATGCGCGGTGCCGAGGCAATCTCCACCTACGCCCCGATCGAGGAATCCGAGAAATTCCGCATCGAGTACTGGTCCTTGGAAGAAGCCAAGCTCGCCCGCATGCCCAAGCCCAAGTCCCACGCCACCCGCATCGCGCTGGTGACCGGTGCGGCGTCGGGCATCGGCAAGGCGATCGCCACCCGGTTGGCGTCCGACGGCGCGTGCGTGGTCATTGCCGACCTGAACCTTGAGAACGTACAGGCCGTCGCCGCGGAACTGGGCGGACCCGACGTCGCGATCGGCGTCCAGGCTGACGTGACCGACGAAGCCCAGATCGCGGCAGCGATCCAGGAAGCCGTCCTCGCGTTCGGCGGCCTGGACCTGGTGGTCAACAACGCCGGCCTGTCCATCTCCAAGCCGCTGCTGGAAACCACCGAGAAGGACTGGGACCTCCAGCACAACGTCATGGCCAAAGGCTCGTTCCTGGTGTCCAAGGCAGCGGCCAAGGTCATGATCGAGCAGGGCATGGGCGGCGACATCATCTACATCTCCTCCAAGAACTCCGTGTTCGCTGGCCCGAACAACATCGCCTACTCCGCCACCAAGGCCGACCAAGCCCATCAGGTCCGCCTGCTCGCTGCTGAACTTGGCGAGTACGGCGTGCGGGTCAACGGCATCAACCCCGACGGTGTGGTCCGCGGCTCCGGCATCTTCGCCGGCGGCTGGGGCGCCAAGCGCGCTGCCGTTTATGGCGTGGACGAGCAGGAACTGGGCAAGTACTACGCCCAGCGCACGCTGCTGAAGCGGGAGGTGCTGCCGGAACACGTTGCCAACGCAGTCTCCGTGCTCACCAGCAATGAGCTTTCCCACACCACTGGCCTGCACATCCCCGTGGATGCGGGCGTTGCTGCTGCCTTCCTGCGCTAAAGGCCGTCATGAGCAAGGGTTCAACCGCGAAGCCAGTCTTCGCCGCCATCGACATTGGCGCCTCTTCCGGTCGCGTCATGCTGGGCCGGGTCTCTCCCTCGGCAGGGGTCTCGCTTGAGACGATCCACCGCTTCCCCAACGGGGTTGTGGAGCTCGACGGCGGCCTCCGCTGGGACTTCGACGCCCTGTTCGCTGAGGTGCTCAAGGGCCTGTCCGCAGCCGCTGCCGTTGCGCGGGGGAATGGCGAGCGCATCCTCAGCATCGGCATCGACACCTGGGCTGTGGACTATGGCCTGGTGAACGACGCCGGGAAACTCACCGCGCAGCCGTACAGCTACCGGGACGAGCGCAGCCGTGCGACGGTGGGACGCGTGCACTCCGCGATCTCCCCGGAGAAGCTGTACGCCACAACGGGCTTGCAATACCTGCAGTTCAACACGCTGTACCAGTTGGCGGCCGAGCCCACACTGGAGGGGCGCCAGGCCCTCCTCATCCCGGACCTGATCGCCTTCCTCCTCACGGGAGAGCGACGAACCGAGGCGACAAACGCCTCCACCACAGGGCTCTTTGATGCTGTTGCGGGAGAGCGGGCCACACAGTTCCTGGACGCACTGGGCCTGCCCGGAGACATCTTTCCTCCCCTCATTCAGCCGGGCGAAACCGTGGGCACCCTCCTGCCGGGCATCCTCGAACAAACGGGATTGCCGGCGGACACCAGGGTGCTTGCGGTTGGATCCCACGACACCGCTTCGGCTGTGGCGGCTGTCCCCGCTGAAGAGAAGGACTTCGCCTACATTTCCTCGGGAACGTGGTCCTTGGTGGGCATTGAGTTGGACAGCCCCGTGTTGAGCGAGGCAAGCCGCAAGGCCAACTTCACCAACGAACGCGGTGTGGACGGAACCATCCGGTACCTGCGGAATGTCGGGCGGGCTCTGGCTTCTCAGCGAGTGCCAGCGTGCTTGGGCGGCACAAGGTTTCAGCCAATCGTTGACCTCGCTGCTGCACGCGGCCGCTGCTCTCCCCGCCGGCGGTCCACGAATCAACGCCGATGACCCCGCCTTCACAGCCCCGGACAACATGCCGGATCGCATCCGCGCAGCCGTGCGGAACACAGGTGCCGTGCTCGCGGACCGGCCTGCCGCCGTCGTGCGTTGCATCATGGACAGCCTCGCTGCCGGTTACGCCCGCACGCTGGCGGACGCTGAATGGCTCGCGGGCCGGAGCGTGGACGTGGTTCACATTGTGGGCGGTGGTTCGCAGAACCGGCTCCTGTGCCAACTGACGGCGGACGCCACGGGCAAACCGGTTATCGCAGGACCCGTTGAGGCGACTGCACTGGGCAACGTCCTGGTTCAGGCGCGCGCTGCGGGTGTGGTGGAAGGCGGGCTTCCTGAGCTGCGGGCATTGGTGGCTGCCGGGACGAACCTCCAACGCTACGAGCCGGCCCAGACGGTCAGTGCCGTACCTTCCTGACCCGTTGTGAACTGATGGCAGCCCCGAAACAACCGAAATAGGGTGTTTTGGGGCCGCTTCCTTGTCCAGCTCCTGTGAATGTCTATGAATGTTGTGAATCTTGTGAATCTCTACCTGTCTACAAGCAACGCCGCCGACGCCCGCCGAACGTCTGGTACGTCACAGCGCCGGATGAGGGTGCCGCGCTAAACTGATCGCATTATGATCCGCACAATGTTCAAGTCCAAGATCCACCGCGCAACGGTGACCCATGCCGATCTTCACTACGTCGGTTCGGTCACTGTCGACCTTGACCTGCTGGACGCGGCTGACATCCTTCCTGGCGAACTCGTCTCCATCGTTGACGTGACCAATGGCGCGCGGCTGGAGACCTACACCATCGCCGGCGAGCGCGGTTCCGGCGTCATCGGGATTAACGGCGCGGCTGCCCACCAGGTTCATGTAGGGGATGTCGTCATCCTCATCACCTATGCCGAGATGACCACCGAAGAGGCGCGCGCTTATGAGCCCAGGGTGGTCCATGTCAGCAAGGACAACAAGATCCTGCAGCTTGGAAACGACCCCGCGGAGGGCCACACCCCGGGACTGATGCGCCCGCCGCACGCGCTGAGCAACGCCGCGCACATGAGCTAACCCGGCCAAAAGCCAACCCTCGACGTCGGCACCCGCCTGAGTGCCGACGTCGCGCTTTGGGTGTCCGTATGACGGAACTCTCGTAAGAAAACGCTTACTCAGTACCTGAATGTGGCTAGGCTGTTGTTCGTGACCCAACACCTCCCTGCCAGTACGCCCTCATGATCGGCGTCCTGTCCGGGTTCTTCGTGGTATGGGCCATCATCCTCGTGGGCATGTTCGTTGGGCGTCGCGGGATCCTGGGGGAGAACGCCCGATCGGTCCTGAGTTCGTTGACGTTCTTCGTTGCAAGCCCGGCCCTGCTGTTCGAAACCCTGAGCAAGGCCAAGCTGCACGAAGTGTTTGCCGCCCCGCTGCTGGTCACCGCGGTGGGTGCCATCATCACGGGACTGCTGTTCTTCCTGATCGTGAAATTCTGGCTCAAGCGCACCATGCCCGAAGCCCTGATGTCATCGATGAGTGCATCACTGGCAAACTCCGCGAACCTGGGCATCCCGATTGCGGTGTTTGTCCTGGGCGACGCGAGCTATGTGGCGCCGCTGCTGATCTTCCAGCTCGCGTTCTTCACGCCCCTGTACCTGATGGCCCTCGATGCCAGCACGAGTACCCACCGCACCACTCCCCTGCGCTTCCTGCTCATGATCGTGAAAAACCCAATGATCGTGGGCTCGGGGCTTGGACTTCTGGTGGCAGGAACGGGTTTCCAGGTGCCCACGCTCATTCTGGAGCCGATCCACCTGATTGGCGGCGCCGCGATCCCGGCCATGCTGATGGCGTTCGGCATGAGCCTGAACGGATCGAGGCCTTTGCAGAAGGATGCTGGACGCCGCCTGGACACGCTGCTGGCCAGCGGGTTCAAGCTGTTCGTCCATCCTTCAATCGCTTATGTGTTTGCCCGCTTTGCCTTGGGGATGGACGGGCACGCCCTATTTGCCGTGGTGGTGACGGCGGCGCTCCCGACGGCCCAGAACGTGTTCGTGGCGGCCACCCGCTACCGCGCCGGCGTCACCGTTGCCAAGGACACCGTGCTCATCACGACGATCGTCGCAGTGCCCGCAATGATCGCCGTGGCCCTGCTCCTCACCTAGGCCTCCCCGCCCAAGTAGGGGACAGATAACGCTCCACTCGGGCCTGGGAGGAGCGTTATCTGTCCCCTAGTTGGGTTTACTCCACGTCGGCGCTGGCCAGGTAATGGTCCAGGAGCTGTGCACACCGGACGAAGCCCAGGTGCGAGTACGCCTGTGGGTGATTACCCAGGTGCGTTTCCGAGGCAGGATCGTATTCCTCCGGAAGCAGGCCGGTAGGACCGAACAAAGCAACTAGTTGGTTGAACAACTCCAGGGCATCATCCAAGCGCCCAACAGCAAGGTACGCCTCGATCAGCCAGGTGGTACAGATGTGGAAGCCGCCCTCCAAACCCGGCAGGCCGTCGTCGTACCTGTACCTGAAAACGGTGGGACCCACACGCAACTCGCGCTCAACAGCCGTTACTGTATCCAGGAACCGCTGGTCCTGGATATCCAGCAGGCCTGACAGTCCGATATGCAGGACGGCGGCGTCCAGGTCGGGGCTGTCGTAGGCCACGGTGTAGGAAGCCGCAGATGAATCCCAGCCCTCGCGGAGGACTTCCTCGCGGATCTTAGCGGCTATCGGCGACCAGTCCTCGTGTGCAACACGACCATGCAAGGCAGCGGTTCGCAAGGCCCGGTCCAGCGTCACCCAACACATGACCTTGGTGTACACGTGGTGGCGTGGCGGGCGGCGCGCTTCCCAGATTCCGTGGTCTGGCTCGTGCCAGCGGGCAATGACGGCGTGGGCCATCTGCTCCATCAGGAACCAGTGCTCATCCGGCAGGTACCCGCGCCGCTCGCCAAGATCGTGAATCAGCTCGGCAATCGGGCCAAAGACGTCCAACTGCACCTGGTGGTCGGCCGCGTTCCCGATCCTCACGGGACGCGAACCGGCATAACCTGGGAGGCTCTCGACGATCGCTTCCGTGGACAGTGGCGCACCGGTCACCGAGTACAACGGGTGGAGCCATTCCGGCCCGGGCGCAGTTTCAAGGATGCGGCCAAGCCAGCGAAGGAACCCGTCGGCCTCGTCCGTGGAGCCCAAGCTCACCAAGGAATTGACGGTCATGGACCCGTCGCGCAGCCAGCAATACCGGTAGTCCCAGTTGCGCGTCCCGCCAATTCCCTCCGGCAGGGAGGTAGTTGGAGCCGCAAGGACAGCACCTGTGGGCTCGTGCACCAGCGACCTCAGAACCAGCGCCGAGCGTCGCACCAGTGCGGTCTTGACGGTGGGCAGCTGCAGCGACTTGACCCACTCCCGGGCAGACTGCCCGACGGCGGCACGTCGGGTGGGCTCGCCAACCGGGTCCGCGGGTGGCGGCTCTGAGTCACCGCAGCGCAGGTTCAGCACAACGGGACCATACTGCAGCGGCACTTCTGCGGTGGCGGTGGCGTACCTGCCGTCACTGCTGATCTGGAAGGCAACCCCCGGCGCCGAGAGGATGATGGGATCCGAGGTGCCCATGATGTGGACTTCCTCGCCACGGATCTCCATGCTGAACGGCGCAGTGGCATAGTCCGGCCGGGGCGCGAACACTATCCGTGCCGTGCCGGTGCCGGACAGAACACGGATCAGGCTGGTGATGCCTTCAGGCGCGGGCTCAAGATAGTCCGTCACAGTGACGTCGGCCCAACGGGTCTCCACGATCATGGTGTTGTCCACATAGCGCTGGGCGAGTACTTGCGAACGCTTGACTGGCTCGATGCTGAAGTGGCCCGCCGGGTCACCGCCCAGGATATGGGCAAACAGGGACCCCGAATCCGGCAAGGGGTGGGTCATCCAGCAAACCTTGGCGTCAGGGGTGAGCAACGCCGTCGACGTACCGTTCCCGATCATCGAATGCCGCTCCAGCCCCACGGCGTCCTCGCCGAACAGCCACGCCCGCCGCAGTTCGAACAACAAAGCCAGTACGCGCGCAAAGGCTTCCGGATCCGGAATGGTGTGTGCCGCCGTCGTACTCCCGGGTCCGACGTGAAGGCCAAGGTCAGGACCGCGCAACGTGGCGAGCGCCTTTTCGTCGCTTAAAGCGTCGCCCGCGTAAAGGGCAGCGCTCACGCCCAGGCGCGAGCGAAGCTGTTCCAGGGCCTGGCCCTTGGCCGGTTCCTCAACGGTGAGGTCCAGCACGGAGCCGTCGATGATGAAGTAGAGCCCGTACTCAATGGCAATCTGCTGGGAACGGAAGATGACGCGTTCCACCACTTCCGGCGTTGCAGGCCGGGTGTGGACAGCAACGCCCACTGGCTTGCGGACGATACTAATGCCTTTCTCGAAGGCGACCGCTTCAGTCAATGCCGTGGCTACCTGCTGGAGCAGGGTTTCCGTGGCCAGGGACAAGGTGTACGCATAGCCCATGTCGAACTCAACGCCGTGCGAGCCCACCAAATGAACTTCTGCCGGCAATCTGGACACGGCAGCAAGGTCGCGTAAGGACCGGCCGGAAATGATCGCTGTATGCGTATTCGGAAGGGCTGCAAGCGCGCGGAGCGCAACGGCCGCGCTGTCCAACGGGAGAGTTTCGGTGGAGACGCCTTCAGCTGCACAGAGCGTGCCGCCATAGTTGCACGCCACCAGCAGACCCGGGACGCGGGCAATGGCCCTCAGCTCCGCCATCAACTGCGGTGTGATGCCCTGCTGCGCGTCCGTCCGGAGCAATGTCCGGAGCAGGCCAAGCGGCAGCGAGTTCATCAGCAGCGCAGAGTCTGCGGCTGATTGATTTAAGGGCGTGGGCATAGCGGATCCTTCCACTGCGGATAGCTATAGTCTCCGCCTGTGGAGTTTCGGCGTCATGCCTAAATCATTGCAAATGCGTAAAGCTTTCGAATTTATTTTCGATGCCTGCCCCTACGCCGTTACAAGCCCCGCAACCTCGGCAACCAACTCCACCGAGCGCAGGCGTTCCTGGGTGCCAATGCTCTGGTGGGCAACGATGAGTTCGTCCGCGTCTGCGTGCTTGGCGAACTCGTCAAGGTAGTCGCGCACAACGTCCGGCGTACCGACGGCGGAGTACTTCATCATTTGGGAAATGTGCTGGCCCTGCGGGGAATCCAGCACCATATCCGCTTCGTCGTCCGTGAACTGTCGGCCGCCGCCAAAGAACAGCGAGACACGGGCGCGCTTCACGGCAAGGTGGATCGCCTGGGCCTCAGCATTGCTGTCCGCTGCGGTGACGTTGACCCCTGCGATCACGTGCGGTTGGGACAGCTGTTCCGAGGGCTTGAAGTCCCGGCGGTAGATGGCCACGGCATCCTGCAAGGCGGTGGGCGCGAAGTGCGAAGCGAAGGCGTAGGGCAGCCCAAGCTGTGCAGCCAGCTGTGCTCCAAACAGCGAGGAACCCAGGATGTACAGCGGCACGTTGGTGCCCTTTCCCGGAGTCGCCTCGACGCCCTGGATGCGGGTAGGTCCGGTGAGGTAGCCCTGCAGTTCCAGGACATCCTGCGGGAAAGCATCCGAGGACGTATGGTCACGGCGAAGCGCACGCATGGTGTTCTGGTCACTGCCCGGCGCACGGCCAAGTCCCAGGTCAATGCGTCCCGGGTGCAGCGTCTCCAAGGTGCCGAACTGCTCGGCAATGGTCAGTGGCGAGTGGTTCGGAAGCATGACGCCACCTGCACCAAGCCGGATGGTGTTCGTGTGCGCGGCGACGTGCGCGATCAGCACACTCGTGGCCGAGGAAGCGATGGCTGACATGTTGTGGTGCTCGGCGTACCAGACCCTGCGATAGCCCAGCTCTTCGGCCTTCTGCGCCATGGCCACGCTGCCGGCGAGGCTTTCCGCCACGGTCTGGCCCTTTCCGATGGTTGCCAGGTCCAGGATGGAAAGAGGAACAGTCACGGGGAATGCCTTTCGGTACGTTTCGCGGCACCCGCACTGTTGGTTGGCGGGCACTCTAGCGACAACGACGGCGGCCCCCGGCTTATTTCTGTGAGTTGCGTCGCGCAGGGGCTTCTTCCGGTTTTCCTCCGGACATTTGTGACCTCGTTCGACTCCCGATTAACTGCAATTACCCCCTGTATCCCAGCGTTTCAGAGTGCTTTGACCGCGTTCCCGCCCTGCTGGATAGTTGCAGCCACAAGTACGCATCAGACACCCCCGGTAGGGGAAAAATAAGGGGAAACCATGGCACGTTTTGCAGCCAAGACCGGCCTGACCGCGGCGCTGGCCGCTACGGCTCTACTGGGGCTCGCGGCCTGCTCGGATCCGGGCGCAACGGCGGCGACAGCACCGTCGTCGGGCTCTTCAACGGCGTCCTCCAGCGGGGCCAAAGACTTCAACCTGTCGCCCGAACAGGACCGCATCAAGGTGACCGTCGACTCCGCGGCCGCGGCCCTGGTTCCCGAAGCCATCAAGGCCGATGGCAAACTGACGGTGGTCTCAACCGGCGGGACGCCGCCGCTGAGCCTGTTCGCCACGGACAACAAGACCCTGATCGGCAGCGAGGTTGACCTTGCGTACGCCATCGGCGAGAGCCTTGGCCTGCAGGTTGAGGTGCTGCCGGTGGCGTGGGCCGATTGGCCCCTCGGCATCGAATCCGGCAAGTATGAGGCCGTCCTCTCTAACGTCACAGTCACCGAAGCACGCAAGGAAAAGTTCGATTTCGCGACCTACCGCAATGACCTCCTGGGCTTCTATGCCAAGGCCGATTCGGATATTTCAGAGGTCAAAGAGGCCAAGGACGTCGCTGGCAAGCGCGTGATCGTCGGCTCCGGCACCAACCAGGAAGCCATCCTGGTGCGGTGGGACGAGGAGAACAAAAAGAACGGTCTGAAGCCGGTTGAGTTCCAGTATTACGACGACGACTCCGCCTCCCAGCTCGCCCTCCAGTCCGGACGCGCGGACCTGACGTTCGGGCCCAACGCCTCCGCTGCCTACAAGGCAGCGAAGGACGGTAAGACCAAAGAAGTGGGCACCCTCAACGGCGGCTGGCCGCTGAAGGCTGAGATCGCGTTCACCACCAAGAAGGACAACGGCCTGGCTGCGGCTGCGCAGGCGGCCATCAACCACCTCATCAAGGACGGCAGCTACGGCAAGATCCTGGACCGTTGGGGCCTCTCCTCCGAGGCCATCCCGACGTCCGAATTGAACCCGGCAGGCCTGCCCAAGAAGTAGGAACCGCTGTGGCAGGGCAGACCTGCCGACGTCGAATCCCCGCCGGACACCAACCGGCGGGGATTCTTGCGCTGGACTCTGCTAGAAGTGTGCTGGATCGGTGTTGGCCCCACAAAGAATGACCGCGACCGTCTCACCATCCTTGGGCACGTAGGCGCCGGAAAGCAGGGCGGCGTAGGCTGTCGCCGCACCGTGTTCCACCACCATTCGGTAGTCCTCCCACAGCTTGCGGCGGGCCTGGACGATGTCTTCGTCGCTGACCAGCACGCTCTGCACGCCCGTGCGACGGGCAACACCAAATCCAATCTCGCCAATTCGCCGTGCGCCCAGGGAATCCACAGCGATACCGGAGACGGCCACATCCACCGGCTCTCCCTTGGCCATGGCCGTGTGCAGCGTGGGAACCGTCTCGGGCTCGACGCCCACCACATGGGCCCGGCCTTCAACCGCCGCGGCAATGCCACCCATCAATCCGCCGCCGCCTACAGCAACGAGGATGGTATCGACGTCGGGCAGTTCGTCCAGCAGTTCCAGGCCAACGCCGCCTGCGCCAGCCACAATCTCGGGTTGGTCATAGGCGTGGCAATAGACCGCGCCGGATTCCTCGGCGAACTTCACGGCTGCAGCGTAGGCCTCGGCGTACTCAGAGCCTCCTTGGACCACGCGGGCCCCGCTGGCGTACAACTTGTGGACCTTGGTGGCGGGTGCAGCCTCGGGGACGAACACCGTAGCAGGGACTCCGAGCTTGGACGCTGCGTAGGCGTTGGCCAGGCCCGCATTGCCCCCGGACGCCACCACAATGCCAACCTCCGGGTCCAGTTCGCCATTCTCGCGCGCCGTCAGCAAGCGGTTGAAGGCTCCCCGGGCTTTGAACGTTCCCGTGTGCTGCATGTACTCGCACTTGAACCACAGATGATACGGCTCCTGGTTGCCGCTCTCAGCCACCGGTGTATGCCGTACCCAGCCTGCCGTCCGTGAGTACGCTGCTTCTACTTCTTCGCGTGTGACCATCGTGTGCTGCACCTTTCGTCCGTTTCATCCTATGGTTCGGGCGGTGGTGCTGGGGCTGTGCGGTGGTGCTGGGGTTGGAAGTTTCGGCGTTCGGCGCTCAGGCCTCGGGGATCACCATAGCGAAGCGCTCAGGGCGGGCGACGTCCGGATCCGGGCCATTGCGGACGCCGAGGTCCAATCCGTCGATGGCCGCGAGTTCTTCTGTGCTGAGCTCGAAGTCAAAGACATCGAAGTTCTCCGCGATGCGTTGTGGGTTGGTCGACTTGGGAATGGCTGAGCGGCCTTGCTGCAAGTGCCAGCGGATCATGACCTGGGCCGGTGTCTTGGCGTGGGTCCGCGCGATCGCTGCAATAGCGGGATCTTCCATCACGTTCCGTCGGTCTCCGCCCCAGCCCGGGTAGAAAGTGATTCCGCCAATGGGTGACCAGGCCTGGGTGAGGATACCGTTTGTTGCATCCGCGTCCTGGACATCGGGCTGCGTGAAGTAAGGGTGCAGCTCGATCTGGTTTACCGCTGGCACGATGTCAGTTGAGGCGAGCAATTCCTTGAGGTGGTGCGGCATGAAGTTGCTGACACCGATTGAGCGGACGCGCCCGTCCTCGAGTAATCGCTCCAGCGCCTTGTACGCTTCGATGGTCTTCTCGAACCGGTCCGGGGCGGGCTGGTGCAGGATGAACATGTCCAGGTAATCGACACCGAGCTTGCCGGCTGCCTTGTCCCAGGCATGCAGTGTTTGCTCGTAGCCGTAGTCACTGACCCAGACCTTGCTCTCGATGAAAACTTCCTCCCGCCGCAAGCCTGATGCACGGATGCCCTGGCCTACCTCCCGTTCGTTGCCGTACGCGGCGGCGGTGTCGATGTGCCGGTAGCCTGTGGCCAGGGCTGTCTCGACGGCGGCGGTGGTTTCCTCGGGTGCGCTCTGGAAGACGCCCAAGCCGAGTGCCGGCATCGTGATGCCGTTGTTGAGGGTTAGTTCAATAGTCATGGTGTTCACGCTATTCAGCCCTGGCCCGCTGCGGGAGTGCCCGTCATTACCCCCTTGGGCGTTCCAAGTAATACCAGGCCCTCCCTCGCTCCCTTGCTGACGGCGTAGCGTTGCTCTCATGAGTCATAGCGAGGACGTACGGAAGTTCCTGACCTCCCGGCGTGCAAGGATCAAGCCCGACGCCGCAGGATTGCCGGCCTATGGGGGCAACCGCCGCGTGGCCGGGCTGCGCCGCGAGGAAGTGGCGATGCTGGCCGGGATGAGCATCGATTACTACATACGGCTCGAGCGAGGAAACCTTTCCGGAGCCTCGGACAGTGTCCTCGAGGCGCTGGCTCGCGCCCTGCAGCTTGACGACGCCGAGACAGCGCACCTCTTCGACCTGGCACGCGCGGCCACGGCCGCGCCGCGGGTGAGGCGGAAGCACAGCCCAAGGACGGTCCGGCCAAGCGTGCAGCGGGTCATTGATTCCATCACCGCGGCACCGGCGTGGGTTCGGAACGACCGCGGCGATGTCCTCGCTGCCAACGAACTTGGCGCAGCTCTCTACATGGACCTGATGGCCGAAGAAACCACCCCTCCAAACAGCGCACGGTTCACCTTCCTCAACCCAAAGGCACGCCAGTTCTTCGCAAATTGGGAGCGCAGCGCCGACGATATTGTTGCCGTCCTGAGGTCTACCGCCGGGAAGAATCCTTACGACAAGGACCTTACTGACCTGATCGGGGAGCTCTCCACGCGCAGTGAGGAATTCCGGGTCAGGTGGGCCAGGCACGATGTGAAGTACCACCGGACGGGTCGGAAAAGACTCCACCACCCGATCGTCGGCGATCTTGACCTGAGCTTCGAAGCCCTTGAGCTGTCCGCGGACCCCGGGCTGCGGATCAACGTGTACACCGCGGATCCCGGCACACCTTCGGAAGACGCATTGAAAGTGCTCGCCAGTTGGGTGGTTACCCAGCGGATTAGCGAAGAGGCCAGCCAAGACGCCTCCCTTCAGGAATGAGGCCTGTTCAGGAATAGTGCCCGTCCGAAAACATGGCTGAACCATCTAGGCTGGGAAACGTGCTTCCAGAGTTCACCTTGCGCCCCTCTTACAGTTCCGATGCCATCTGGATCGCCGAGCTTCGTGCCGTGGTGATGCGTCCGGACCTCGAACGGCTGGGTCGCTGGGATCCGGTGCGGGTCCGGGAGCGCTTCCTGACAGCCTTCCAGCCGGAGCACACCTATGTGATCCATACTGCAGGTGTGGATGCCGGGGTGATCGCAGTTCGCCAGGAGCCGGACGCCCGGTGGATTGAGCATTTCTATGTGGCTCCGGCGCATCAGGGCAAAGGGCTGGGCGGTGCTGTACTTCGGCACGTCATGGCGGCCTCCGTGGATGAGAGGCCATTCCGTTTGAACGTACTGCAGGGAAGTGCGGCACGGAACTTGTATGAGCGGCATGGTTTTGTTCTGGAATCCGAGGACCAGATCGACGTCTTCATGCTGGCGGCCGGCAACCCCTAACCAACGCAACCCCTGATCAGCGCACCCCAAATACGGTAACGTCAACACATCGACGCCAGCTTCCGGGGGGAACACAATGGGGAACGTTCAAGCGCGCACCAAACGATTTACAACGGGCTCAGCGATCGCGGTGGCCATGGCGTTGGCAGCGGGGCTGCTTGCCGCCGGAGCGCCGCCCTCCGTCGCGGCGTCCCAGCCGACACCCTACATCGACGGCGTACCGTATGTCGGCGCGGAACTGCGCCGCCAGTACAATTACGACTACTCAGCTTGCAGGAATCCCGACGGCACGGGTGAGGGCATCACCTTGGAGTGGTTGAGGGACGGCGTGCCGCTTCCTGCTGAGCGGCAGGGTGAAACCCTGCCGGTCCTTCCCGAAGACCAGGGCCACCGCATTTCGATGAAGGTCTACCCGCTCACCCCGGGCCAGTCGGGTTGTCCGACGGGTTCCCAGGTAAGCCCGGAAACACTGCCCGTCAAAGCCTCCAGCAGGGCCATGGGCTGGACCGGTCGCGGCAACTTCGAACCACTCGCTCGAACCCACGATGGCCGCCTCATCCTGTATCCGCGGACTTACACCTATTACAAGGGAAGTTGCGAGGGCGCGTGCCCTACCTACTGGGGTGCGTGGGAGGAGCCCGTGCAGGTTGGCCAAGGCTGGAACGTGTTCAACATCGTCTTCTCACCCGGCGACTTCGATGGTGACGGCTTCAATGACCTCCTCGGCAGGGATGCGGCAGGCAACCTCTTCCTCTACCCGGGCGATGGCGAGGGTGGCTGGCTTGATCGCCAACAGGTGGGCCAGGGTTGGAACGTTTTCAACATGATCGTCGGACCGGGTGATTTCAATGGCGATGGAACCAATGATGTCCTCGCGCGAAACCCGGCGGGAGATCTCTTCCTTTACCCCGGCGATGGCAGCGCAGGGTGGCTCGCCCCCACGAAGGTGGGCCAAGGCTGGCAGAGTATGAACAAGATCATCACTGCCGGCGACATGAACGGCGATGGCCCCGTGGAGGTCTATGCAAGGGATGGCAATGGGCGCCTCTTCCTCTACCCGGCTGATGACGCTGGCGGCTGGCAGCCATCGTCCATCATCAGCGGCGGTTGGGATGTCTTCTCCGAGATTGCGGGACTCGGCAGTTTTCCGCACTCCAAGTACAACGACCTCGCGGCCATCAACGGGAACGGAGATTTGGTCACCTATTCTGCGGGAGCGTCCACCACAGTCCTCTGGGGCCCCTATGGTCCCGTAGGCCGCGGTTGGGATGTCTTCAAGGAACTCCTCTAGTTTCCTGCGTTTAGAGCGTTTGCCCCCACACCGCTAACTGCAGGCGGACAGTTGCTCGCGACTCGTCAACCCCTGCTGAACGATTTTGCTGGATCATTCCACCATCCACGCGACGGAACCCGCGTGGATTCGGGCGCCTTCCGAGCCGCCGAAGGAATGATCCAGCAAAAAATGCCGCCAACATCAGGCCGGCACCGACTCAGTGGAACGCACAGGTGTCTCAAGCCCCAGGTTTTCGCGCAGCGTGGTTCCGCGGTAGTCCGTAGGGTAGACCCCGCGTTCCTGAAGTTCAGGTACCAAGTGGTTCACGATGTCGTCCAGGCCAGTAGGGATAAGCCACGGTGAGATGTTGAACCCGTCCACTGCGCCAACGCGGGCGTACTCGGAGAGGTGGTCGGCAATGGCGGTATAGGAACCGGTAAAGGTCGCATCCACCCGCGCTGTGCGTGAGGTGACGAACTGGCGGATTGAGAGCCCCTTGTCCTTGGCCTCAGCCCGCCACTGGTCCGCGAGCTGGCGCGCCTTCGCTCCATGGAAGCCGCTGCCGCGCGTCTCCGATGTCTCCTCGACTGCCGGATCAATCTCCGGAAGCGGACCATCGGGATCGTACTCAGTGAGTTCGCGGCCCCAGAACTGCTCCAGGTACGCGATGGCTTGCTGCGGCCCAATCTGGAGGCTGCGGACCCAGGCCTTCTTCTCTTGGGCTTCCTGATCGGTGGCGGCCAGGATGAACTCGCTGGCCGGCATAATCTGCACCGCGTTGGCTCCGCGGCCGGCAGCGACGGAGCGCGCCACAATGTCGCGGCGGAACTCCACGGCGTCATCGAACTTTGGGTGGGCGGAGAAGATCACGTCAGCCTGGCGAGCTGCGAAGTCGCGGCCATCCGGGGAGTCGCCCGCCTGGAAGAGCACCGGACGGTACTGGGCGCTGCGGGGCAACCGCGGGGTGACGTCCACCGTGTAGTGCTGGCCCTCATGAAGCACAGGGCGTGCCGGCCCCGAAGAGGTCTCCCACGAGTCCCAGATGCGTTTGGCGGTCTCAACAAATGCTTCGGCATGCTTGTACCGGTCGGCATGATCGAGGTATCCCCCGCGACGGAAATTGGCTCCAGTCCAGGCGTTGTCCGTGGTGACCACGTTCCAGGCAGCCCTTCCGCCGGAAATCAGGTCCAGGGAGGACAAGCGGTGTGCAAGGTCCGCCGGATCGTTGTATGTGGTGTTCTGCGTTGCTACGAGTCCGATGTTCCTGGTGACCGCTGCCAGGGCCGCGAGCATGGTCTGCGCATCGGGCCGGCCAGCGACGTCCAAGGCATGTGGGCGGCCGAGGTGTTCGCGCAGGCGCAACCCCTCTCCGAGGAAGAACGCCGCGAACTTCCCCCGCTCGGCGGTCTGGACTATGCGGCGGAAGGATTCGAAATCGGTTTGCGAACCCGATTCCGCCGCCTTCCAAATCGTGCCGGAGTTGACGCCCTGGAAGAAAATGCCGAACTGGATCTGACCCGTCGGCTGGAAAATAGCACGGTTGTGCTGTGTCATGGTGATCCCCTTTAGTTTTCCGAGCCAACGGCTGCAATGGTCGTATTCGCGTAGCGGCTCGCCGGACGTTCCAGGCCCAGCAGATCGCGGAACGTCCCATCCTGCAGAGGCGCACGCAAGGATCCACGCTGGCGGAGTTCTGGCAGCACCAGGCGGGACAGTTCTTCCAATTCCACGTCCAAGACGGCCGGGTGGAGACGGACGCCGTCGGCCTCCTTGAGGAGCGAATCGAGCACGTCAGCCAGACCAGCCGACGAACCAACAAACCGTGCCCGGCCCGCTTCTGCAGACGAACCGCTTTCCGCCGAGGAAGCGAAACGTGAAACGGCAGGCTGCCCGCGCGAGTCAAGAACGACGTCGAGCTCTGCAACAACCGCAACCGCAGCTCCAAGCCGGGCCCGCACATCGCGAACCTCGGCAACGAGCAGTTCGGGCGTCGGAGCAGACACCAGCACAGCATCCACGGAATCCACCGGAACCAAGCCTTCGCCCACCAAGGAGGCAGCGGCGAGCACAGGCAGCTGACCTTGCAACGGCCGGGGGATGATGGACGGACCCTTGACGGAGTAAGCGGGACCGGCGAAATCGGCAGGAGTTTCGAAGTCCACATAGTGCAGCTTGTCGACGTCAAGGTAGCGACCCGTGGCGACATCGCGGATCACGGCGTCGTCCTCCCACGAATCCCAAAGCCGGCGGCCGACTTCGACGGAGGCCGCCGCTTCCTGCGCCAGCGCTTCGCCGCTCACATGGGAACGCCCGACGGCGGCCGCGGCCTCGGACGAGTCCGCTGCGGTGACGATCCACCCGGCGCGCCCGCCGGATACGTAGTCCAAGCTGGCAAGCTGCGTGGAGATGTGGAAGGGCTCCGTATATACAGTGTCGACTTCCGGTACCAGTGCAATGTTCCGCGTCACCGGCCCGGCAAAGGCTGCACGCTGCAGGGCGTTAAGCCGCCCCGGGGCCGGCGCCTCGGCGAAGGTTGCCGCGTGGAAACCAGCGGACTCCGCTGCCAGGACGGCGGCTGCAAGGTTCTGGTACCCCGCGCCGTCGAGTTCAATGGCCAGGAACCCGGCGCTGCGTTCTTCGAAGGTACTCACTTCTGGTCCTGCCGTTCGTAGGGAACCTTTTCGCCGGCGTCAATGGCAACTGGCAGTCGGTTTTCTGCCGGCGGCAGCGGGCACGTGGCGAGGTCGGTGTAGGCGCAGGGGAGGTTGACGGCACGGTTGAAGTCCAGCTGCACGGAGCCATCAGCCGCAGGGACCACGGAGAGCGAGCGGTTGGCCACGTAGGTTGTCTTGCCGGAGGTCTGGTCCGTGAACAGCACAGACAGCGAACCCGGGGCGTGGCCGTTGAACGCCGTCAACGCCAATTCCTGGCCCGCGAGCTTGAAACGGATCTCGCCAGGGGCCTCGTACACATGCTGGATGCCCTCCACCGCGGCACCCACTGTGGTGGGGCGCGGTGTTTCGAACGACACGAACGTACCGGCAACGGCAAACGACGCATTCGGTGCGTAAGCGGGCGTGCCTTGGTACTCCTGCAAGAGGGCATTCGACGGGTTCCGTGGCCGCACGATGTACTCGCCGCCGCGCTTGGCCAGCTCGATCACGGTGTCGCCGGAGGCCAGGTTGATGCCCCCGCGCTCCTCGATAGGCCCGAATTCAAGGGGCTCTGCCTTGCCTGTGTTCAGTTCAACGCCGTCCTGCTGCAGGCTTTCGCCTGGTTCCAGAACAACGCGTACGACGTCGGCTTGCACACTCCAGGTACCAGGCGCACCTTCCAACGGGGTCGGGTTGCTGTCCAGCCAATGGAGATGGGTCACGGCGAGGAAGCCGTGCGGATGTGCCCGTTGGCGCTCATGGGCGGCGTGCCACTCCTGCCATTCCTCGGCAAAGGAGTCGGCGGCAGTTGAGGCGTGGGTAGCTGTTTCAGTGTGCGTAGACATGTGCGTAATCGCTCCTGTTGAAGGCGTGGTCTGCTGTGACGGTTGCTGCGGCGTCGGGTTCGGTGGCGCCGGCGAACTGGGGTCGTCCGGCGAACGGGTCTCCGGATTCCCACAACGTGGTTGGGGCTGCGGCGCGGACGGCCGGGATGACCTCCAGCGCGAAGCGTCCCAGGATGTCGAGCTGCTGTTCGAACGGCAGCGTGGTGGGCAAGGAGATCGACTGCAGGTCATGCTGATACAGCGAGTGGTAGCTGAGGATCTTGTCGATCACCTGCTCCGGGCTGCCCACAAGGGCGGGCCCCTCGGCCACAGCGTGCTGGATGTCCCGGAAGGGTGTGTTGTTGCCCGGAACGTTGCGGCTGGCGGTCAACGCCTCATACACGGGCCCGTACTGGCGGATGGCTTCCTGCGTGGTGTCGGCGATGAACACACCGCCGGCCCCACTGCCTGAGCCCAGATACTGGTGCCGGGGATCGTGACCGTGGCGCTGGTATTCCGCGCGGTAGTGGTCGATCAGGACCTTGTAGTTCTCCCGGGGCTGGATGGCGTTTGCGGTGAACAACGGATCGCCCCACTTGGCCGCCAGCGCCGCTGACGTAAGAGTTGTAGCCGAGCCGTGCCAAATCCGCGGCGAGCCCGCGAAGGGGCGTGGCGTCGTCGTGGTTGGTTCAATCAGAGGTGACCTGAAGCGGCCTGACCATGTGACACTCTCCTCGCGCCAGAGGGTGCGGAGCAGGTCGTACTTCTCAGCGAGCAACTCCCACTGGTCGTCCAAAGACAGGCCAAAGAGGGGGTACTGCAGCACCTCATTGCCTTTGCCTATCACCAGCTCCAAGCGGCCGCGGCTCAGTTGGTCGATCGTGGCGTAGTCCTCGGCCACCCGGACAGGGTCCAGGACGGACAAGACAGCGACGCCGGTCTGAAGCCGGATTCGTTGAGTGACTGCGGCAATGGCGGCGAGGACCGTCGCCGGGGACGAGGAAACAAACTCACCGGCGTGGCGTTCCCCCACGGAGAAGCTGTCGAAGCCCAGTTCCTCGGCCCGGCGGGCCGTTTCCACCACCTGGTTCAGACGGTCGGCGGTGGAGACGATCTCCCCCGTCACCGGGTTCTTCAGGTGGGGAATGATGTCAAGGACCTGGAACTTCATTTTCCGGTCCCAAAACTTGCCTCGGTAATGGTCTTGGATTCGGGCAGGGCTTCTTCGGAGAGGCCCCAGCGTTCCAGGACCTTGGCGTAGGAGCCGTCCTTGATGGTGGAGTTGAGGGCATCGGTGATGGCTGGGGCCAGCCCGTTGCCCTTGAGCGTGGTGGCGGCAACCAGGGTTTCCGACGGCCAGCCGGCGTTGACCTTGCCCACTACTTTGAGGTCGTCACGGGTATTCTCGCGGTACGTCACCGACGGGTAGGGCGCCAGGTTCAGGTCCGTGCGGCCGGAGGACAATGCCAGGATCGTATCGGCGTCGGACGAGTAGTACTGCAGCGTCGCCGGGGTTTTGCCCTTGGCCTCAAGCTCCTTGTTCCACGCCAGCAGGATCTTCTCCTGGTTGGTGCCGGAGCCCACGGAGATTTTCAGCCCGGAGATATCGTCCGAACCCTTGATGTCGTAGCTGGAGCTCTTCTTGGCCTCAAAGCCCATGTATGCAGCCCTGTAGGTGGAGAAATCGAACAGCTTCACCCGCGCGGCGTTGATGCCCACATTGGAGAACACGGCCTCAAAATCACCGGACTGGGTCTTCAACGGCCAGTTCTCCCAAGAGGTCACTTGGAGGTCCAAGTCCAGGCCCAGCTTGTCCGCCACGAGTTGTGCGATGTCCACCTCCACACCGATCGGCGTTTTGTCGTCAGTCGCGTGGAACGACAGTGGGATGGAGCCCGCGGTGGTGGCAACGGTCAGCTTGCCATCCTTGGCGATGGCAGCCGGAACAGTGGCGGCCGCAGCGGAATCTTTTTCACCACGGATCCGGTTCTGGTCCACTGAGGTGTTGTAGACGACGCCGTTCTTTGCGGCTTCGCTCCCGGGTTTGGCTGCTGAAGCGCCAGGATCGGAGCATCCGGCGAGCGCAGGAAGTACGACGGCGGGCAGTACAGCAAGTGCCAGGAGTTTGGTGCGGGTGATGCGAAACATGGAGGACTTCTTCCTAGATGTTGAAAGCCGGTTCGATGACCTTGGAGAAGAAACTTCGGGTGCGTTCTTCACGGGGGTTGCCGAAGATTTCCTGGGGCGTGCCGGACTCAACGATCTGGCCCTGGTCCATGAACACCACGGTGTCCGCGACGTCCCGGGCAAAACCCATCTCGTGGGTCACGATGATCAACGTGGTCCCTGACTTGGCGAGTTCGCGGATGACGTCCAAAACCTCGTTGACCAGTTCGGGGTCCAACGCTGAGGTGGGCTCGTCGAAGAGCAGGATCTTGGGGTCCAGTGCCAGTGCCCGCGCAATCGCGACCCGCTGTTGCTGGCCCCCGGAGAGCTGCCGCGGGTACGCATCGGCCCGGTCCTTCAGGCCCACCCGGTCCAGGAGTTCCAGGCCACGCTTCCTGGCATCGGCCTTGGATCGCTTTTGGGCGACAATTGGCGCCTCGATGACGTTTTCCAGGGCGGTGAGGTGCGGGAAGAGATTGAAGCTCTGGAAGACCATGCCGATGTTGGTGCGCTGCTTGAGGATGTCTTTCTCACGCAGTTCGTGGAGCTTGTTCCCGCGGACGTGGTAGCCCACCAGCTCGTTGTCGATGGTGATGAAACCGCCATCCACCTTCTCCAGGTGGTTGATGGTGCGCAGCAGCGTGGACTTTCCGGAGCCGGACGGACCCACGATCACCGCGACACCGCCTGGCGGCACGGACAAGGAGACACCCTTGAGGACTTCGGTAGTGCCGAAGGACTTTCGGACGTTCGTGATATCGACCTGCCCGCGGGTGGTGGTGTTGTCCGTCGTGGCGGGCTTGTCCCTCAAGGCGGGCCGTGCTGCCGTCGGACTGGCCCCTGTCGGACTGGCGGAAACTGACCCAGCCAGGGCGTCAGCCTGCGTTTCGTCGGCAGCCTGGGCCGCCGTCGTGGTTTCTTTGCGCGCGGCGAGGATGCTCATCGGCTTTCCTTGGTCTGTGAGACTGCAACGTGGGTAGCGAAGAACCTGCGGGCCTTCTGAAGTGGAGTGAGCGGCAGGTTCCGCAAGGCACCCTTGGAGAAGTGCCGTTCGATGTAGTATTGGAAGACACTGAGCACAGACGTGATGACGACGTACCAGAGTGTTGCGACCAGCAGCAGCGGCAGCACCTGCTGGGTCCGGTTGTAAATGACCTGGACTGTGTAGAAGAGCTCCGAGTACGCCAGGACGTAGACGATCGAGGTGCCCTTGACCAGGCCGATGATCTCGTTGAAAGCGTTGGGCAGGATGGCGCGCATGGCCTGTGGCAACACGATCCGTGTGGAGCGTTTCCAAGCGGGAATGCCCAGTGCGGAAGCTGCCTCGAGTTGGCCTTGGTCCACCGAGAGGATGCCGCCACGAATGATCTCTGCGGAGTAGGCGGCCTGGTTGAGGGTCAGGCCCAGCACTGCCGCAGCGAACTGGCTGATCAGCGTGGTGGTCTGGGCTTCGAAGAAGCGGACATCCGTGAAGGGGATGCCCAGACTGATCTTCTCGTAGAGGTAGCCAAGGTTGTACCAAAGGAGCAGTTGGACCAGCAGGGGCGTGGAACGGAAGATCCAGGAGAACGTCCAGGAAACCGAGACCAGCAGCGGCGACGCGGACAAGCGCATGAGGGCAAGGATGAATCCCAGGACGAATCCCAACACTCCGGAGATCGCCGTGAGCTTGAGCGTCTCCACCAGGCCATTCACCACGGACTGGGCCGTGAACCACTGCGCCACCACTCCCCACTCCCAACGCGGGTTTGTGACAAGCGACCATGCAATGGCTGCGACGCCCGCAGCCACCAGGACAGTACCCACCCATCGCCACGGATGCCGGGCAGGGACCAGTTTGTAGTCGGAGTAATCCGTGGTGGCAGGTGCAGTTTCTGCCGTGGCAGGCGGTGCGATCGCACTCATGCGCCACCTCTTTTCAGATCGGTTGTTGACTATCGGATGGCTGCCAATCTAGGTGCGCACAGGACAGCCAGCAAGGCGGAAATTTGCACTTCTTCACTGGACTTAGCGCGGGTTCACGGGACTTCACGCAACGCCATATGAGTCCGAATTTTGCGCCCGTTAACGCTGGATGACGCGCAGTGAACGGCCGTTACCAGCTCCTCGACCGGGGCGGCATCGCCTCCCTAGATTGGGCTGCACCACCCGATGTATTTTCAGGAGATTCCATGCCGTCACCAGTTCCCGCCATCGCCTTCATCGGCGGCGGCCCGCGCACGGCCGGCGTGCTGGAAAGACTGGCAGCGAGCCGGCCCGGATTATTCGATGGGCCGCTGCACATTCACATTGTGGAGCCGTACGAGCCGGGCTCCGGGAGGATCTGGCGCTATGACCAGAGCCCGGGCCTGCTGCTGAACTCCACCGCCGCGGACGTCACCATGTTCACCGACGCGTCCGTGGCGTGCGACGGTCCTCCCGTTGACGGCCCCGGTCTGGCCACCTGGGCAGCAGATGTGCTGGATGGGAGCATCCGCGACGTCCCTGCGCTGGAACCGCACTTGCTGGCGCAACTCCGTTCGCTCACACCTTCTTCATTTCCCACCCGGCAGCTCCAGAGCAAATACCTCGAATGGTTCTTCCGCCGGTCAGTCGCCGCCCTGGGGCCCGATGTCACTGTGACGGTCCACCGGGACACGGCTACAGCGGTCACGCCAGTTTCCGCTTCCGTGCACGGTCCCACAGCGTCCGACGCCGGCGCGCACCGCGTGCGGTTGGCTTCCGGCGCCGAGGTGCTGGCCGACGTCGTGGTTTACGCCCTGGGTCATACCGATTCGTTGCCGGACGACGAGTCCGTCCGCCTCAGCGATTTCGCTGCTCGCCACGGTGGGTTCCATGCGCCGCCGTCGTACACGACGGACGTGGACTACTCGGGCATCAAAGCCGGCCAGGACGTGATCGTATCCGGCATGGGGCTCGGGTTCGTGGATCTCCTGGTGCTGCTGTTCGAGGGCCGCGGCGGGCGCTTCGAGGAAGTAGCCGACGGCGAACTTAAGTATGTGCCCTCCGGCGCCGAACCGAGCCTCTGGGTAGGTTCACGACGCGGCGTGCCTTACCACTCCAAGATTTCCTCCGTTGTGCGCGGCGAGCCGTTCAGCCGGCCGCGGTACTTCACCGCCGAGGCAGTTGATGCGTTGTTGGCGAACCATCAGGAACTGGACTTCCGCTCACAGCTGTGGCCGTTGATCGCCAAGGATGCCGGCTATGCCTACTATCGGGAGCTCTTCACCGGCTACCCAGCGCGTGTGTCTGGCAGCTGGAAGGAATTCGAGGCCCGATTCGATGCAGTCGACTGGTACAGCCCTGCCCGGGAAGAGCTGGTTGCTTTCTCCATCCCTGATGCCGCGCTGCGGCTGGACCTGGAGGCCCTGGACCACCCCCTGAGCGGTTGCGCGTTCGCGGACCATGAGGCGGTGCAGCGTTCGGTGGCCGCGTACATCCAACACGATCTCGCCCTCCGAACCAGCCCGGACCATTCCGAAACACTCGCGCTCTTCACCGCGTTGTTGTTCGTCTACATGGACCTTGGCTGGCTGGTCCCGCAGGAGCGGCTCAATGCACCGTCCCAACAGGCGATCCACGGCTGGTGGCACGGTTTCTTCAGCTTTGTGGATTCCGGGCCGCCGTCACACCGTCTCCGTGAGATGCTCGCGCTGCACCGTGCCGGGTTCCTGAAGTTCCTGGCGCCGGGAATGTGGGTTCGCACCGACGAATCAACGGGCCGGTTTGTAGCCGGCTCATTCCAGTCACCCGTGGTGGTGGATGCGTCCGCGTACATCGAGGCACGGTTGCCCTCAGCGTCCGTGGAACGTTCGGCGAATCCCGCTTTGGCAGACCTGCACGACGCCGGATGGGGCACCGAGCAGAGGCTAATCACCTCGGAAGGTCCCCACTCCACAGGCAAACTCCTGGTCTCCGGGAATCACCAGGTCCTGTCCCCTGTTGGTACAGCACAGAAGACTTTGTTTGCGGTGGGACCGTGGACGTCCGGTTGGGGCGCGGGAGCGTTTGCCCGCCCCAACACCAATGCGGCACCATTCCGGGAGAACGATGCCCTGGCCCGGCAGATCCTGACCACCGTTGCTGCTGCCCGCCCAACTACGAAAGGCCTGACATGACCACAACGCCAACCCTGCCGACGTCGGGCCTTTCCGTCCTCAGCCTGCCCATGCGCGATCCCCGCGTTCGTCCCCTCCTGGACGAACTCGCCGTCGAATATGACACGCGGTACGGGACACTCTTCGGCACCGGGGGTGCTGCGGAGGAACTGAACAGGTACCCAGCCGAGGAATTCGCCGCGCCCCACGGAGCACTGATCATCATCCAGGAAAACGGCGAATCCGTGGCTGGCGGCGCATTCCGGCGTTACGACGAGCACACCGCAGAGCTCAAGAGGATATGGACCCACTCTGCGCATCGTCGTCGCGGCCTGGCACGGCGGGTGCTCACAGAGTTGGAGAATGAAGCACGACGCCGCGGCTACAGGAAGCTCTACCTCACCACCGGTCCACGCCAGCCCGAGGCCAGGAATCTGTACCTCGCCACGGGCTATAAGGCGCTCTTCGACCTCGCCGCCGACCCCGAAGACATCAAGCATTTGGCCTTCAGTAAGGATCTTGCCCGGCCCAGCTAAGCTATGCGCATGGCCAACAAACCCACCGCAACAACTGCTGAAAAACTTGCCACCATCCAGCAGGGGTACGCCCTGGAAGGTGCCACCATCGAGCTGGGCGCGGCGATCGTCGATGGTGAAATCCACAAGGAGGCCCAAGTCCGGCTCCCCTTGGCCATGATGAACCGGCACGGCTTGGTCGCTGGCGCCACCGGTACTGGCAAGACGGTCACGCTGCACATGATTGCCGAACAGCTCTCGACGGCGGGTGTTCCGGTTTTCCTCGCGGACATCAAGGGTGATCTTTCCGGACTGGCCACGGCTGCAACGGGCAGCGAAAAGTTGAGCGCACGAACAGAAGCGCTCGGGCAGCAGTGGCAGGGAAAGAACTTCCCCGTCGAATTCCTCAGCCTGGGCGGTGACGGCAACGGAATCCCGATCCGCGCCACCATTACCTCGTTCGGGCCCATCCTGCTCTCGCGAATCATGGACCTCAACGACACCCAGGAATCCAGTCTTCAGCTGATCTTCCACTTTGCGGACAAGAACAAGCTGGAACTGATCGACCTCAAAGACCTCAGGGCCGTGATCCAGTTCCTCACCTCGGACGAGGGCAAGGAACAGCTGGAGGACCTTGGCGGACTCTCCAAAGCCACAGCCGGCGTCATCCTGCGGGAACTCGTCACCCTCGAGGCACAGGGCATGGAGAAGTTCTTCGGCGAACCGGAGTTCGATACCGCCGAGCTCCTCCGCACCGCCCCCGACGGCCGGGGCGTGATCAGCTGCCTTGAGCTGCCCACCCTGCAGACCAAGCCCCTGCTGTTCTCCACGTTCCTCATGTGGCTCCTGGCGGACCTTTTCGAAGACCTCCCCGAAGCCGGCGACCTCGACAAGCCCAAACTGGTGTTCTTCCTGGACGAGGCGCACCTGCTCTTCAGCGACGCCTCCAAGGCCTTCCTCGAGGCCATCACCACCACGGTCCGGCTCATCCGTTCCAAAGGCGTAGGCATATTCTTCGTCACCCAGACGCCCAAGGACGTCCGCCGATGTCCTGGGCCAACTTGCCAACCGGATCCAGCACGCCTTGCGCGCGTTCACCCCGGAGGACGCGAAGGCCCTCAAAGCCACGGTTTCCACATTCCCCGTCAGCGATTACGACCTCGAAGAGACGCTCACCTCCGCCGGCATCGGTGAGGCCGTCATTACCGTGATGAACGAAAAAGGCGCGCCCACACCTGTTGCCCTCACCCGGCTCCGTGCCCCCGAATCCGTGATGGGCCCCAGCGCCGATGACCTGATCCGCAGCACCGTGGCCTCGTCTTCCCTTCTGGTCAAGTACGGGACGGCCGTAGACAACGTGTCCGCCTACGAGAAACTCACTGGCAACGCCGCGCCCTCCACCGGCGACGCCGCACCCGGATTGCCGCCGGTTCCCGCCAGCGCTTCAGGTTCTGGCGCTTCAGGTTCTGGCGCTTCCGGGGGTACGCCCTACGACATCGACGCCGAAGCGCGGCGCATCGAGGAAGAGATCCTCGGCCGCCCGAGTTCCCGTCCGGCGCCTGCACCCTCCTCGTTTCCTGCGCCGGCTCCCGCGCCCCAGCAGGCGCCGCAACAGTCATCCCAGCAGGCGTCGCAACAGGATAGTGGCATGTTCGGCGACCTCGCCGGGGCACTCGGCGGAGCCTTGGGCGGCGGGCTGAAGAGCATGGTCCGCTCCATGGGGACACAGCTGGGCCGCGACCTCATGCGCGGCGTTTTCGGTACCTCCTCGCGGCGCCGCCGCTAGCCCTTTTTGACTGTCAAAAGCCCGACGGCGGGTGGCGGCAAAGCTTGCTGCCACCCGGCGTCGGGCCCTCCAGGAAGTGTCTTCGCAGGTCACGCTGACGCCCTCATGCACAGCTATCGCTGCCGCGGCAGGTAACGTAAAGGGCGTGCAGTTGAGTCAAGCGATAGTCAGGACCGCAGCCGGATGGCTGCTCGGTCTGATGCTTGCTGCCGCCGGAGCCATCGTCTGCATCAACCTGGTGAGCTCCTCCGTGGCCAGTCCGCAACAGCCTGTCCGGGAGTATTTGGAGGCCTTGCAGAAGGGCGAAGGCGAGCAAGCCCTGGGTCTGTTGCGGGCAAAAGTTCCCAGTGCAAATGCCGCCATGCTCGACGGCACGGCACTGCAAACTGCTGCTTCCAAACTGTCCGACATCAAACTCGGAAATGCCGAGTCCAGGGGCAGCAACCGTGTCGCCGTTCCCGTGGATTACACCTTGGACGGCAACCGGCTCCACACCGAATTCCTGATGGAGCGCACCGGGACCCAATGGTTGTTCTTCGGCAAATGGGCTTTCGTTCCCACCACGCTGCCCACCCTTGAAGTCACCGTCGTCAACTCCAATGAAGCAGCACTCAACGGCGTCCCTGTGAACATGCCCAATGGTCACAACACTTTTGCCGTGTTCTACCCCGGCAAATACGAAGCCAGCCTGAACGGCACCTACTTCGAGGCTCCGCCGGCCTCGTCCCTCGTTTCAAGCCGCGATGGCGGCCAGGCTCCCTTGAACCTGCAGACGCGGTCAACCAAGGCCATGAACGAAGCCGTTGCCGGTAAAGTCCGGGAGTTCCTGGATACTTGTGCCGCCCAAGCCACCGAGCAGCAGCGCCTCCAACCTGATTGCCCGTTTTACCACGCCAGCAATGCGCGCGTCGTCGACGGAACCATCAAGTGGGAAATTACCGAATACCCCAAGATCACCATTGAACCCTTCGGCGGCAAATGGGTTGTAGCCCCGCTCAATGGCAAGGCAAGGGTTTCCGCCCGCGAGATCAATTTGTTCACCGGCCTGGTCAACGACCTCAACGTCGAGCACGATTTCAGCTTCACCACCCAGCTGGACACTGACAACAACACCGTGACGGTCACCCCGATGCTAACTTTCTAGGCGCCGCCGCCGCAGTGGCCCACCTTATCCCAACATCCCTGAACAGGACACGCGCCAAGGTTTCGATCAAGGAACCCGCCCCACGATCAACTTTTGCAAGGACTTCACGGGCCCGCCTAGCCCAGTTCCGGAGAGGCTGGGGGTATGAAGAAGGCCCGGGTCCTCCCCCTCAAGGGTCAAACCCGGGCCAGTTCAGCAGGCTTAGTCCATGCCGCGGAGATCGAGCACCAACTCTGATTCACCGTCAGCCTGCAGAATAACTGGGATGCCCCAATCCTGCTGGTACAGGTGGCAGGCCGCGTGGTCCGGAATCTCTCCGTCCGCGGTTTCAGGTCCGTCACAGGCGGCCGCACGGGCAGTGATGTGAAGGATGCCCTCGGGCACATCGGGCGACAATTCGATGGTACGCAACAAGCCCACCGACGTCCCGCCCCCGGAGACCAGCAGTTCAGGCGGAGTGGAAGAGACCTTCATCTGCGTGGGGTCGCCCCAGCGGTCATCAAGCTTCTGCCCGGTGGGGGCCTTGAAGCGAACAGCAAGCTCCAGGATTCCAGGTGTCACGGGGCTCTTGGGACGGTGGGTCTGGGATGCGCCCTCGTCCACCTGCTGGGCTTCCTTGGGGATCGGCACCAAAACCAGTTGATGCTTGTTTGACTCCACCACCACCAGCAGCGGCTCACTGTTGCCGTGATTAACCACGACGACGTCACTCGGCTCAGCCAGGCCACGCGCCAACGTTGACACAGTCTTCGTCGCGGGATCGTACCGGCGAACGGCACCGTTGTAGGTATCGGCGATCGCTACGGAACCGTCCGGCAGTACTGTGACACCCAAGGGGTGCTGCAGGCGTGCCTCAGTGGCGTCGCCATCACGGAATCCGAAGTCGAACAGCCCCTGGCCAACGGCCGTCTCCACCGTTACCCCGGTTTCGCCGAGCACCAAACGTCGCAGAGAGGAAGTCTCCGAATCGGCCACCCAGATGTTCTCATCGGCATCAATGGCCAAGCCGGACGACTGGGCGAACCAAGCTTCCTCCGCCACGCCGTCCAACAGCCCCTCCAGGCCCGAGCCCGCCAGAATGGAAACCTCGTTGCTCACGGGATCGAACGCAAAGATCTGGTGCGTTCCCGCCATCGCGATGACAACACGCTGCAACTTCGCGCTCCACACCACATCCCACGGCGAGGACAAAGAAACCCCGGTACCGAGGCCAAGCACCCCCACGTCGATTGCGTCGGCAGCAAAGTCAGCCGGACCGCCGTCGTGGTGTTCGGACCAGGCGCCTGCGCCCGTCTCGGTGACACGGGCAGGGCCGGCGTCAAGCAGGCGCTGCACACCGTTGCCTGCAACAGTCCGGACATGCCCTGAACTCAACGTCACACCCCGAAGGCGGTGATTCACGGTGTCTGCGACCACGGCGTCATAACCGAGCGTGGAAGCGAGCTCCGCCGGAAGAACAGCTACGCCTTGCGGCTCGTTGAACTGGGCCGTGTCCGTCTGGCCGTCCGCATACCCCTTGGTCCCGGAGCCAATAACCCGCTCAACGGTTTTCAGGTCTGGGTGCAGCTCCACCAAGCGGTGGTGCCCGGAGTCGACGACGAGGTAGTTGCCGTTGGCCAACTGCGTCGTTTTGCCGGGGAAGCGCAAAGTTCCCGACGTCGGGACTGGAGCAACGTACGGACCGTCGCCACGGTGAAGGGTCCCCTTTGCTTCGTGCTCCGCAACAAGTTCCTCAAGCAGCACAGCGAGGCCGTCTGCGTGGCCTTCGCCGGAAAGATGCGCCACGATGTAGCCCTCCGGATCCACAACCACCAGCGTGGGCCAAGCACGGGCTGTGTACGCCTTCCACGTGGCCAGCTCAGGGTCGTCCAGAACCGGGTGGTGGATCTCGTAACGTTCCACGGCAGCGGCAAGGGCAACAGGATCGGCTTCGTGCTCGAACTTGGGCGAATGCACGCCGACTGTCACCAGAACATCAGAGTACTTTTCCTCGAGGGGCCGGAGCTCGTCGAGGACATGCAGGCAGTTGATGCAGCAGAAGGTCCAGAAATCCAGCAGCACAATTTTGCCGCGCAGGGATTCCAAGTCAAGGGACTTGCCGCCCGTATTGAGCCAGCCGCGGCCCTCCAGTTCGGAGGCCCGGACCCGGAGTTGGGTGCGTACGGTTTCGCTCATCAGCGTCCTTCCAGCTTCGTGTTTCGTTCGGTCTTGCTGCTTGCTTGGTCAGCGTTTTCCTCTGGGGTGGCGCCTGCCGGGGCGTCACCTGTTCGGGTAGCTTCACTCGTTTGTGTAGTCGCGGCCGCCGGGGTGGCTGAGGCCGGTCGGCCGGCCAATTTGGCATCGCGGTCAGCGAGCCGGGCAAACATATCGTTATAAGCACTGAGATCGGCGTCGTTATTCCTATCGGCCGCGCGGTCCACCCGTCGGGTCTCCCGCTCGTCCGAGCGCGACCACATGACGGCCACGCCGATTGCCACCAGCAAGGTGGGAACTTCACCAATGCCCCAGGCCACAGCGCCGCCCATTTGCTGGTCTGCAATGGCCGAGGCACCCCAGGTCCGGCCCAAGTTGCCAAAGTAGTCAGCAGCCAGCAGGCCAGTACCGCCCATGATGGCCACGCCAAAGAACGCGTGGAACCCCATGGTTGCGAGCAGGAGCAGCAGGCGCATGGGGTACGGCGCCCGGCGCGGCAAAGGATCACTGCCGATCATGCTGAGCACAAAAATGTAGCCGGTCAGCAGGAAGTGCAGATTCATGAGCTCATGCCCGACGTGCTCCCGCATCGCCAGGCCGAAAAGGTCTGAGTAGTAGAACAGCACGATGGATCCCGCGAAGTTCGCAGCGGCGAACAGCGGATGAGTCACCACCTGCGAGAACCGGGAATGGACGAACAGGAGCAGCCACTCCCGCAGACCCCGCGAACCGTGGGCGCCTTCACCCCGGGAAGGGAGTGCACGCAGGGCAAGGGTCACGGGCGAACCCAACACCAAGAAGATCGGTGCCACCATGGTCAGGGCCATGTGATCCACCATGTGGGCAGAAAACAGTACGCGGCCATAGACCGCTGGCGGACCCGAGGTGATGTAGGTGAGAATCACCAGTCCAATCATCCAGTTCACCGTCTTGAACCAGGACCAGCTATCCCCGCGCTTGCGGATCTTGATGATCCCGAGGACGTAGGACACGGCGCCGAATAAGGCGACTCCCACCCACAGCCAGTCAAAACGCCATTCCGTAAGCCAGCGTTCTGGCGTAAGTTCAGGCGGAATCTCATAGCCGGACAGGATGAAGGCCGGCGAGGCGTCGGGTGCGTATGTAGTGGGCTGTGGCGGGGCCGAGCGCCCGAGCGCCACGGCGAGGCCCGACGTCGCGCCCATCACCAGTAGCTCAACCAGAACCAACTGCCACAGCACCCGGCGGGCAGACATCGAACCGCTCTTCCCCAGCTGAGGTATGACCCACTGGCGATGCATGAAGCCGATGCCACCCAGCACCAGGGTGGCAAGTGCTTTGGCAAGGATGAGCTGGCCATAGGCAGAGCCAAACAGATCGCCCAGGTTCGTCACGCGGATGGCTGCGTTTATCACACCGGACGCAAACACGAGGACGAAAGCAAAGCCTGCCAGGGCCGAGAACCTTCGGAGGGTCGGTTCGGTGATGTCGCTCGTCCCGGACCTCCTGGAAGCAACGAGCAATCCGGAAAGGACCGCGAGCATGATGATGCCTCCCACCCACACGGAGACTCCAACCAGGTGAAGGCCCAGCGAGTTGATGGCGCCTTCGTGATCACTGGAGCTGGAGGAGTGACCGATCAGGGCGGTCGGAACCAGCCCGATCAGGGCAAGCAGCAGCGTAAAGGCGAGGCCAGTCAGCGATCGGACTCCGAAGAGCGCGGTGGTGACTACCGCAGCAATGATAGTGATGGACAGCCAAGCCTTGCCCGTATCTATGTCCGTCATGAAGTACACCAGCGAGCGGGTGAATTCAGCGTCGCCGGAGAGTCCCTGACCCGCGACATCCGCGTAGGTCAATACCAGGACCGCTACGGCGGACAGTGTCCAAGCGGCACCCGCCGCAGCAGCAACGGCAAGGGCCCGCGCAAAAGCCGGATGCTCCTGAGCCTCCAGATCCTTTTCACGGGATCGAGACGCCTTGAGGTTCTTGGGCAGGATGCCGACTGCGAAGATCAGGCCACCAATAACTGTGGCGATGGAAACGTTGTGGACGGCTTTCGCCACCGGCAAGCCCCACCGGACCAGCGCTCCGGGGTCTGAGACCTGGCGGGCAGCAGAAGCACCGGAGAAGATGAGGGCCGCAGCCAAAGTCAGGAAGAGCACCGCCAGTCCAGCAAGCTGCCATGGGATGGAAATGCCCGTGACGGCATTGCCTCCCCGCGCTCCCGGCTTGGGAACAGGCGATGGGGCAGTTGCGGAGCTTCTTGCTGATGGCACCTATCCATTGTCCGTTACGTGTGGCTGGGCTGCGAATCGGGAAGCATTTGGGGAGGAGAAGTGGGCACGGGCGTGAGGATGCCGCCTTTGGCGTGCGGGACAAGTGAATGCTTAACGGCAAAAGGGGCGGCAACCAGTTGGTTGCCGCCCCTTTCAGGCGTTCGCCGAAGCGGAATTACTTCTTCTTGGCGACAGCAGCCTTCAGCTTGGAGCCTGCGGTCAGCTTAACGCTGTGGCCAGCGGCGATCTGGATGGTTTCGCCCGTCTGCGGGTTGCGGCCGGTGCGTGCTGCACGGTCGGTGCGCTCAACTGCGAGCCAGCCCGGGATGGTGATCTTCTCGCCAGCGGCAACAGAAGTCTCGAAAACTTCGAACAGTGCATCGAGCACGGAGTTGACGGCTGCCTGGCTCGTGCCAGCCTTGCCTGCTACCTCTGCAACGAGTTCACTACGGTTCTTAGCCATTTACGTCCTCCTGGACTAATACGTTTTTTGAGCTTTCAAGCGGAATGCGAGCAAGCCACTGCTCGAAAACTTACCAGCTTGCACCGGCTTGGCCAGCAAATTCCGCGTGTTTCCGCGCTTTTTTGACCAAAATCACCGGTTTTTCAGGGTTTTTGGGGCTGTGGACCACACATGGCGTACCCTTCGGCGTTGAATAGGCCTCCAGCCATGCGTACGAAATCACGACGCCGACAGCCACCGCCGGGAGTTGCAGGCGGCTAGTCATCCCGGCTTCAGAGCATCCAACCGCCGTGGATCAGAAGAGAATTCGCTGATACAGGACATGGTCCTGCCACTCGCCTGCTATGTGGAGATACGACGGCGCCATGCCGATCCGCTCAAAGCCGGATCGTTTGAGGACTGCCTGCGAGGCTGCGTTGTGCATCAGGGTTGCAGCTTGGATACGGTGGAGTCCCAGATCGTCGCTCGCCATGGAGAGAACCGCCGCCACCGAAGAAGTGGCAACACCCTTGCCGGCGAACGCTTGGTCAACCCAATAACCCAGGTTGGCGTTCATGAACGGTCCGCGGACTATCCCCGTCAAAGTGATCATGCCAATGACATCCCCGTCATGGAGAACTACCCACGGCACCTCCGTGCCTGCGGCATATTGGTTCAGTTTGCTCCGAACAACAGCCTCTTGCCCTGCCGTGCTATAGAACGCCTCGCTGCGCCGTGGTTCCCATGGGGCGAGGTACTCTGCGTTCCGGGAATACGCGGCCGCCAAGGGTCCGACGTCAGACAGGGACAAAGTCCGAAGGTGGACTTTCCCGTTCACGGCGTTCCCAGAGGGGACATCCAAGATTCGGGTCAGGGTCATCCTGCGACTCTAGCGTGTTTGATTGTCTCTTAAATGTGGGAGACCCCCCGACCCGTGGTGTGGGTTGGGGGGTCTCGACCTAATGTGTGTCCGGCGGTGTCCTACTCTCCCACACCCTCCCGGGTGCAGTACCATCGGCGCTGTGGGTCTTAGCTTCCGGGTTCGGAATGGGACCGGGCGTTTCCCCCACGCTATGACCGCCGTAACCTTGTTACCCGTTCCCCGCACCGGTTTGGGTGGCGGGGTGGGAAGACTGTGGTTACAACATGTGTGTTCCCTCGATGTTGAGGGTCCTGTGGTGTTGTGTATTCAGTTGTGGTTTGGTTCCTGTGAGCAACGGGTTGTTGTTCGGGAACCACATAGTGGACGCGTGCAGTGTTTTGTGTGTGGTGTAAGTTGTTGGCCTATTAGTACCGGTCAGCTTCACGAGTCTTTGGTCCTCGCTTCCACATCCGGCCTATCAACCCAGTGGTCTGGCTGGGGGCCTCTCACACAAATTGTGTATGGAAATCTCATCTTGAAGCGAGCTTCCCGCTTAGATGCTTTCAGCGGTTATCCCATCCGAACGTAGCTAATCAGCGGTGCACTTGGCAGTACAACTGACACACCAGAGGTTCGTCCGTCCCGGTCCTCTCGTACTAAGGACAGCCCTTCTCAAATTTCCTGCGCGCGCAGCGGATAGGGACCGAACTGTCTCACGACGTTCTAAACCCAGCTCGCGTACCGCTTTAATGGGCGAACAGCCCAACCCTTGGGACCTACTCCAGCCCCAGGATGCGACGAGCCGACATCGAGGTGCCAAACCATGCCGTCGATATGGACTCTTGGGCAAGATCAGCCTGTTATCCCCGAGGTACCTTTTATCCGTTGAGCGACGGCCATTCCACAATGTACCGCCGGATCACTAGTCCCGACTTTCGTCCCTGCTTGAGATGTCTCTCTCACAGTCAAGCTCCCTTGTGCACTTACACTCGACACCTGATTGCCAACCAGGCTGAGGGAACCTTTGGGCGCCTCCGTTACTTTTTAGGAGGCAACCGCCCCAGTTAAACTACCCATCAGGCACTGTCCCTGACCCGGATCACGGGCCGAAGTTAGATGTCCAAAGTGACCAGAGTGGTATTTCAACGATGACTCCACCCGAACTGGCGTCCGGGTTTCAACGTCTCCCACCTATCCTACACAAGCCACTCCGAACACCAATACCAAACTATAGTAAAGGTCTCGGGGTCTTTCCGTCCTGCTGCGCGTAACGAGCATCTTTACTCGTACTGCAATTTCGCCGAGTTTATGGTTGAGACAGCGGGGAAGTCGTTACTCCATTCGTGCAGGTCGGAACTTACCCGACAAGGAATTTCGCTACCTTAGGATGGTTATAGTTACCACCGCCGTTTACTGGGGCTTAAATTCTCAGCTTCGCCCCCGAAGGGGCTAACCGGTCCTCTTAACCTTCCAGCACCGGGCAGGAGTCAGTCCGTATACATCGTCTTGCGACTTCGCACGGACCTGTGTTTTTAGTAAACAGTCGCTTCCCCCTGGTCTCTGCGGCCCACACCCGCTCCACAGAGCAAGTCTGTATCACGGGGCAGGCCCCCCTTCTCCCGAAGTTACGGGGGCATTTTGCCGAGTTCCTTAACCATAATTCTCTCGATCGCCTTGGTATTCTCTACCTGATCACCTGTGTCGGTTTGGGGTACGGGCGGCTAAAACCTCGCGTCGATGCTTTTCTAGGCAGCATAGGATCACCGGATCCCCCCGAACGGGGGTCCCATCAGATCTCAGGAGCGTGCTCGAAGCACACAGGAACGGATTTGCCTATCCCTGACCCTACATCCTTGGACCGGGGCAACCATCGCCCGGCCCGGCTACCTTCCTGCGTCACACCTGTTAATACGCTTACCTCCCGGGATCAGGTCCCGCGCTCGGCCAAAACCCACACACCACAAGGGTGGGCGGGCAGGCTCCGGGCGGTTAGTATCCCCCGCTTGGCATGGGCGGTTTTTCGCCGGTACGGGAATATCAACCCGTTGTCCATCGACTACGCCTGTCGGCCTCGCCTTAGGTCCCGACTTACCCAGGGCAGATTAGCTTGACCCTGGAACCCTTGATCATTCGGCGGACGGGTTTCTCACCCGTCTTTCGCTACTCATGCCTGCATTCTCACTCGTGTAGGCTCCACCGCTGGTTTCCACCGCGACTTCACTGCCCACACGACGCTCCCCTACCACTCCACACCCCTGAACCACGAAGGCTAGGGTACTGTGTGAAATCCACAACTTCGGCGGTGTACTTGAGCCCCGCTACATTGTCGGCGCGGAATCACTTGACCAGTGAGCTATTACGCACTCTTTCAAGGATGGCTGCTTCTAAGCCAACCTCCTGGTTGTCTTCGCAACTCCACATCCTTTCCCACTTAGCACACGCTTAGGGGCCTTAGTTGGTGGTCTGGGCTGTTTCCCTCTCGACTATGAAGCTTATCCCCCACAGTCTCACTGCTGCGCTCTCACTTACCGGCATTCGGAGTTTGGCTGACGTCAGTAACCTTGTAGGGCCCATCGGCCATCCAGTAGCTCTACCTCCGGCAAGAAACACGCAACGCTGCACCTAAATGCATTTCGGGGAGAACCAGCTATCACGGAGTTTGATTGGCCTTTCACCCCTACCCACAGCTCATCCCCTCCATTTTCAACTGAAGTGGGTTCGGTCCTCCACGACGTCTTACCGTCGCTTCAACCTGGCCATGGGTAGATCACTCCGCTTCGGGTCTAGATCACGCCACTACACTCGCCCTGTTCAGACTCGCTTTCGCTACGGCTACCCCACACGGGTTAACCTCGCGACGTAACACTAACTCGCAGGCTCATTCTTCAAAAGGCACGCCGTCACCAGAATCAGACTGGCTCCGACGGATTGTAAGCACACGGTTTCAGGTACTGTTTCACTCCCCTCCCGGGGTACTTTTCACCTTTCCCTCACGGTACTGGTCCGCTATCGGTCATTAGGAAGTATTTAGGCTTATCAGGTGGTCCTGACAGATTCGCACGGGATTTCTCGGGCCCCGTGCTACTTGGGATCCTCTCCAGGCGGTACACAACATTACGGTTACGGGGCTCACACCCTCTCTGGCCGGCCTTTCAAGACCGTTCACCTATGCCTGCACTACACACCCCACCAGTCCGGCAGAACCAGTACGGAAAGTCCCACAACCCCGCCCATGCAACGCCCGCCGGCTATCACACATGGAAACGGTTTAGCCTGATCCGCGTTCGCTCGCCACTACTAACGGAATCACTCTTGTTTTCTCTTCCTGCGGGTACTGAGATGTTTCACTTCCCCGCGTTCCCCCCACGCACCCTATGTGTTCAGATGCGGGTCACACAATCACCATGACAGCGTTGTGCGGGGTTTCCCCATTCGGACATCCTGGGATCAACGCTCGGTTATCAACTCCCCCAGGCTTATCGCAGATTCCTACGTCCTTCTTCGGCTCCTAATGCCAAGGCATCCACCGTGTGCCCTTAAAAACTTGACCACACAAAGATCAAACTCTCGTTTGACCATGCATCATCTATTCGAGAGAACCACGACCACAAGGGCCAGGTTCATTCATAAGAAATTGCTGTAGGAACACACACACGTGTGTGTTCCAGATGCTCGCGTCCACTATGTAGTTCTCAAACAACAACCCCATCAACCAGACCCCCGGACACCACAACCCACACACCCACAAAAGGAGCGGAGCCGCTAAACAGTGACCGGTGATACCGGAAGCAGGAACAAAAGAAACACCAGAAGATGCCCCAAATGCATTGCTGCAAAAAGGTCCTGTTGCCTCAGGACCCAACAGTGCGCCAAACACAACCCACACAAACCACGCCCCAGCGCGTTCCTGACACCACCACACCCCCAAAGGGACGCGGCACTGCCGTACTAACACCAGGACACAACCGGAAAGGCCATGCCAAAAAAGTTTGATTCGTTGATGTTTCCACCCATGAGCACCCACCGCAGAACAGACGCCTGCGCAATGGGCAACACTGACAACCCGTCATCCACCCATGCAGGCAAACAACACAGCTGTTAGCAGCTCCTTAGAAAGGAGGTGATCCAGCCGCACCTTCCGGTACGGCTACCTTGTTACGACTTAGTCCCAATCGCCGGTCCCACCTTCGACGGCTCCCCCCACAAGGGTTAGGCCACCGGCTTCGGGTGTTACCAACTTTCGTGACTTGACGGGCGGTGTGTACAAGGCCCGGGAACGTATTCACCGCAGCGTTGCTGATCTGCGATTACTAGCGACTCCGACTTCATGGGGTCGAGTTGCAGACCCCAATCCGAACTGAGACCGGCTTTTTGGGATTAGCTCCACCTCACAGTATCGCAACCCTTTGTACCGGCCATTGTAGCATGCGTGAAGCCCAAGACATAAGGGGCATGATGATTTGACGTCGTCCCCACCTTCCTCCGAGTTGACCCCGGCAGTCTCCTATGAGTCCCCGCCATAACGCGCTGGCAACATAGAACGAGGGTTGCGCTCGTTGCGGGACTTAACCCAACATCTCACGACACGAGCTGACGACAACCATGCACCACCTGTAAACCGACCGCAAGCGGGGCACCTGTTTCCAGGTCTTTCCGGTTCATGTCAAGCCTTGGTAAGGTTCTTCGCGTTGCATCGAATTAATCCGCATGCTCCGCCGCTTGTGCGGGCCCCCGTCAATTCCTTTGAGTTTTAGCCTTGCGGCCGTACTCCCCAGGCGGGGCACTTAATGCGTTAGCTACGGCGCGGAAAACGTGGAATGTCCCCCACACCTAGTGCCCAACGTTTACGGCATGGACTACCAGGGTATCTAATCCTGTTCGCTCCCCATGCTTTCGCTCCTCAGCGTCAGTTACAGCCCAGAGACCTGCCTTCGCCATCGGTGTTCCTCCTGATATCTGCGCATTTCACCGCTACACCAGGAATTCCAGTCTCCCCTACTGCACTCTAGTCTGCCCGTACCCACTGCAGAACCGGAGTTGAGCCCCGGTCTTTCACAGCAGACGCGACAAACCGCCTACGAGCTCTTTACGCCCAATAATTCCGGATAACGCTTGCGCCCTACGTATTACCGCGGCTGCTGGCACGTAGTTAGCCGGCGCTTCTTCTGCAGGTACCGTCACTTTCGCTTCTTCCCTACTGAAAGAGGTTTACAACCCGAAGGCCGTCATCCCTCACGCGGCGTCGCTGCATCAGGCTTTCGCCCATTGTGCAATATTCCCCACTGCTGCCTCCCGTAGGAGTCTGGGCCGTGTCTCAGTCCCAGTGTGGCCGGTCACCCTCTCAGGCCGGCTACCCGTCGTCGCCTTGGTAGGCCATTACCCCACCAACAAGCTGATAGGCCGCGAGTCCATCCAAAACCACAAAAGCTTTCCACCACCATGACATGCGCCAGATGGTCGTATCCGGTATTAGACCCAGTTTCCCAGGCTTATCCCAGAGTCAAGGGCAGGTTACTCACGTGTTACTCACCCGTTCGCCACTAATCCCCCAGCAAGCTGGGATCATCGTTCGACTTGCATGTGTTAAGCACGCCGCCAGCGTTCATCCTGAGCCAGGATCAAACTCTCCGTTGAAAAATAACAGACACAACCACACCCACCGGAAATAACGGCAAGACGCGGCTGCACAAAATTCGAAACCAGCTGAAAACCAGACCACCACACACGGGGGTGCGCAGCAATCCGGCCATAATTTCAACCAATCAATAAAACAATCGGCATCAACAAACTTGGCACACTATTGAGTTCTCAAACAACAGACACTACCGGCACCACCGGACCCCTAACAGGGCCACAGGATCGCTCCGGAGCAACTTTACAAACTTACCCGATCAACCCGATCCATGCAAATCAACGTTTCCGCGATTTCCGATCCGATCTTCGGCCCCACCCGGCACCGGCACGCCCAAAAGCGCACCATTTTCCAGGCTGTTATCAAAGGGGTTGGCCCCCGCAGTTCCCAGCACCAGGCTGTCTCACTCGCGGCGACTCAGAAGACATTACACGCCCACCAGCCCCGACACAAATCCACCCCCACACCAACCAAAAACCCCGCAAACACGTGCCAAACAGCCCTGTCCAGTGCTTGGAAGCAGCCCGGAAGCACCAAAACACCTTCCGTGAAGCCCGTCACACCAACCAAAACCCCACGACCCAACCGCCCAACACCAAACCCAACCACCGCCGTCGAACATTCCCAACCCCACACCAAGAACCAACAAGACATGAGAGAACAATGCTCGAAAACAACGACTACCTGAGAGAAGAACGGTCCAAACACCTCAGGATGTGAGAGAAGGATGCTCGAAAACAACGACGATGTGAGAGAACAACCGGGGGCGGGGGTCATCCGGCAGCGCGCGTCCAAGGGAGGAACGACCGAGCGGGCAGAGGATGACCCCCGCACTCGCCCCACCCACACGTCGGCACCATGGACAAGCACGCTTAAACGCAGAAAAGGCCGGCAACCATAACGGTTACCGGCCCTTTCAGAGCTTCGTGATTACCAGGAAGACTTGGTGATACCCGGGAGCTCACCGCGGTGAGCCATGTCGCGGAAGCGAACACGGGAGATACCGAACTTCTGGAAGGTGCCGCGGGGACGGCCGTCGATCTGGTCGCGGTTACGCAGACGGATCGGGGAGGCGTTGCGGGGCAGCTTCTGCAGGCCGAGGCGTGCAGCTTCGCGTGCTTCGTCAGTCGCGTTGGGGTCAACCAGGGTCTTCTTCAGTTCGAGACGCTTGGCAGCGTAACGCTCAACAATGACCTTGCGCTGCTCGTTGCGAGCAATCTTGGACTTCTTTGCCATGTGTTTAGCGCTCCTCTCGGAATTCGACGTGCTGGCGGATCTTGGGGTCGTACTTCTTCAAGACCAGACGGTCAGGATCGTTACGACGGTTCTTGCGCGTTACGTAGGTGTAACCCGTGCCCGCAGTGGACTTCAGCTTGATGATCGGACGTACGTCCTTGTCCTTTGCCATTAGAGCTTGACTCCTCGTGCCAGGATGTCGGCGACGACAGAGTCGATGCCGCGTACGTCGATTGTCTTGATGCCACGGGCTGACAGGGTCAGCGTGACGTTCCGGCGCAGGGACGGAACCCAGTAGCGCTTCTTCTGAATGTTCGGGTCGAACCGACGCTTGTTGCGGCGGTGCGAGTGCGAAATGCTGTGTCCAAAGCCCGGCTCGGCCCCGGTCACTTGGCAGTGTGCTGCCATGACTCTCCTCCAAAGATTGAATGTAACGGTGTGCAGATGTTCCTGCGTTACCGTGCGACAGGCAGCGTTCGCGTCCGATCCATACCATTTCGGTAGTTTCCGCATCAAGTACGGCGAAGAAGGTTGGGCCTCAGAACCGGGCAGTGATAAACACTGGAACAGATCCTGGGATACCGGGCGAATACAGGAATGCACGCAACTTGAGCCCCTAACTACCGGCCATCGGGATGTCAGTCAGACTGACCTCACCGCCAACCGGAGCAATTGCACACGATCCGCACTACCTAGCGCCTAACTATTCTACGGGTCAGGCCAAATTAAGACCAATCAGGAATCATAAGCCCCCGCAAGCCCTTTCACAGCAGAACGAAAGGATGCCTGGCGAGTCTTGGACTATGACATCGCTTCTTTCACGTGTTTCGAGTGCTGAACAGTCCTCGGCGCCGGGCCCACGGACGCCACCAGCCGCCGTCGAGCCCTTTCGGGGGCAAGCCCGACGGCGGCTGGCCCGGGCCGACCTTCTGGGTTTCCTCGCGTGGGTGTCCCCGGTGGTCGCGGTCGCCTTGTGGCTCGCAGACGGCGGCGCAGGCGGGTTCTCCTCCTTTGCCGGAAGCGCGACAGCCCTGGGAATCGTGGCTGGTTTGGTCGGCATGGACGTGGTCCTCCTCATGCTGCTTCTCGCGGCCCGGATCCCGCTGATCGACAACACAATCGGGCATGACCGTGCTCTTGGGATCCACAAAACACTGGGCAAGCCGGCGCTTTACCTGCTGCTGGCACATGGGATCTTCATCGCCGTTGGGTATGGCGCCGCAGACGGGCTTGACCCTGTCAGCGAAGCCGTGTCCCTGTGGGTCAACGTGCCGGATATGTGGTTCGCGTTCGTCGCGATGGCGCTGTTCATCGCCGTGGTGGTGACCTCGCTGGTGGCTATCCGTCGCAAGTTTCCTTACGAATTCTGGTACGTGATCCATCTCCTGACGTACGCAGCAGTGGCAACGGCCATTCCCCACCAGTTCAGTGTTGGCGGACTCTTTGCCGAAGGAACCTGGCAGCGCTGGTATTGGCTGGCAATCTGCATCGGAACGGGCGCGGCGCTCCTGTTCTTCAGGATTTACCAACCACTCGCGGCGACAGCCCGGCATCAACTCACGGTCAGCCGCATAGTGCGCGTGGCACCGGACGTGTTCACCATCGAAATGACCGGACTGCACCTCGAATCGCTGGCAGGCAGCGGCGGGAGATTCTTCATCTGGAGGTTCCTGGCTCCCGGGTTCTGGTGGCAGCCGCACCCCTTCAGCCTGTCCGCGGAGCCATTTCCGGCCACGGGCACTACGGCGGCCAAACTCCGTATCACCGTCCGAAACCTGGGCGACGGATCGGCCCGGCTGGCCCGCCTCAGGCCCGGCACCAGGGTCGCCCTTGAGGGACCCTATGGGATGTTCAGCACCGCCGCCCGGTCCCGCAACAGAGTGGTGATGATCGGCGCCGGCATTGGCATCACGCCTCTGCGGTCGCTGCTGGAATCCACCCCATTTGAGCCCGGCAATGCAGCGGTCTTGCTACGCGGACACGACGAATCAGAGCTCTTCCTTGGCCAGGAAATCATGGCCCTGTGCCAAGCCCGCGGCGCAACGCTCTTTCACCTGACCGGCCCACGCTCCGTACGCCCCAACGAATGGCTGCCCGAATCAGCCGTCCAAGCCGGTTTCACGCTCCGCTCCTATATCCCGGACGTGGCCAACGCCGACGTCTACGTCTGCGGTCCTGCTGGCTGGTCCAGCAAAGTGGTCCAGGACGCACAGGCTGCCGGGGTACCTGCAGAACAACTCCACTACGAAAGGTTCGACTGGTGAGAATCCGGGCAGCAATGGCAACGGCCCTGGCGTCCGCGGGCATACTCCTCGCAGGCTGGCAATCAGGCGCTCACGTTGCCGAAACAGGCACCTCCACCACAACAAGCCTCAGCAGCAGCATGTCGGCCGGCGGTTCGGCTGCGAACGGTAGCACCGGCACCGGGGGCGGCAGCAGCGCGGAAAGCACGACGGCGGCAACGTACGACGGCGCGTCGGTCGGCACCCGCTTCGGCACAGTCCATGTGCAGGTGACCATCCAGGACGGCAAGATCACCGAGGTCACACCCCTGCAACTCACCGATGCCGAGCGGAAGTCGGCCCAGATCAGCAGCCGGGCAGCACCGGTCTTGCGATCCGAAGTCCTGCAGGCCCAGTCAGCCAATGTACAAACTGTCAGTGGCGCGACCGTCACCAGTGAGGCCTATCTCAGCTCCCTTCAGGCGGCCCTCGATGCAGCCAACTTTTAGCGGCGAACAGCTCCGTGCGCGTACGTTCCGCAGCATGGGCACTGTGGTGAGCCTGACCGTGGCGAGCGGCACGTCCGCCCAAACCGCCGTCGATGAGCTGCAGTCCGCCGTCGACGTCGTAGGAGAGATATTTACGCAGCTCGACCTGACGTTCAGCCTTTACCGCGAAGGATCTGAGGCAAGCCGGCTGGCCCGGGGCGAACTGACGTTGGCGTATGCCTCGGAGTTGATGCAGGAACTCTATGCAGCGGCCTCGGAATGGCGCGTGGACACCGAAGGGGCGTTCACGGCTGAGCGATCGGACGGCGCGTTGGATCTTTCCGGAATCGTCAAAGCCCACGCCATGCGCGAAGCTGCGCTGTCCTTGGGTGCGCTCGGCCTGCGCAATTGGTGCCTCAACGCTGGTGGGGATGTGCTGGTCAGCGGATCACCCGGGCCAACGGACTCTGGCTTTGAAGATCCCAATCCGTGGCGGGCCGGGATCGTTGATCCCTTCGATCGCCAGAAGCTGCTCAGTACATACCGCCTCAGCGATTCAGCGGAACACGGAATGGCGGCCCTTGCAACGTCAGGCTCGGCTGAAAGGGGAGAACACATTTGGACCGTCGGTGCAGGACTGTCGGAGTTCCTTCAGGTTTCCGTCGCGGCGCAGGACATTGTTACGGCCGACGTCCTGTCAACGGCAATCGTCGCCGGCGGAACACAAACCTTGGATCATGCCGTGGAGAAATGGGGTGTCGACGTGCTCGCGGTTGGCAGGGCCGGAACGCTGCTCGCCACGCCGGGTTTCCGTAATGCGGCCTGAGCCCGGGCCTTTTAGACCGGGCGGATCAGCGCTGGATACTTCGGGCTAAGCCCATCGCCCGAGGAAGTACCCCGCACACGGCGCACCACCCACGGGCCGGCGAATTCCCGGACCCATCGCGCATTTGCCCGGATGGCCTCGGAACGGTTGAGCGTGGGAAGCGGAGCGAGTTCGGGGACTTCAAGCACATGCTCATGCTCGAGGACGTCCAGCACGCGCTTGGCCATGTTAACGTGACCCGCCGTCGACATGTGCATCCGGTCCTGCGCCCACATCCGGACGTCGTAGTACTCATCGAACCGCCAGTAATCCACCAGCAGGGCACCATGGCTCTCGGCGATTTCGCGGAGCAGTTCGTTGTAGATCGCCGTCCGTCCACGCATCGTGCTGAAAACCTTCGAACCGCGGGCGTCAAAGCCCGTGAAGAGCACAACAGTGGCACCCGTCCCGCTTAACTTGGCGATGCCGGCGTCGTAATCCTCCAAAAGGGAGTCAATATCGATCTTGGGCCGCAGGATGTCGTTGGCACCCGCGTACATCGTTACCAAAGTGGGCTTCAGTGCGACTGCCGCGTCCACTTGTTCTGCCATGATTTGGCGGAGCTTCCTGCCGCGGATTGCGAGGTTGGCATAGCCGAAGTCCTCGTTGCTGTGGGCCAGCTGCCGGGCAACGACGTCAGCCCATCCCCTGACGCCGTTGGGGCGGGTTGGGTCGTCGTCGCCAACGCCCTCAGTGAAGGAATCCCCCAAGGCAACATAACGGGCAGAAAAATCCATGCCGCCAGTCTGCCATTAGCCCACCGCTACCTACAAAGCATGGGCAACGCTACGATTCGCGCAGGATCCAATGGTTATTGTCCAGCCTGGAGACGATCTTCTCGCCGATGCGCGCGAGGTCCGCGACGTCGTCGGGCGAGAGTGAATCGAGCATCAGCGCCCGCACGGATTCAACGTGACCGGGAGCGAGGGCCACAATGGTGGACATACCGGCCTCGGTCAGGTGGGCGACGGTGACGCGCGCGTCGCCGGGGTGTGCCTGGCGTTCCACCCAGCCGCGCTTCTGGAGTTTGGTGACCACGTGCGACAGGCGCGATAGCGACGCACTGGTCCGGGCGGCGAGCTCGCTCATGGGCAGGTACCGTCCCTCGGTTTCCGAGAGCATCGCCAGCACGTTGTAGTCGAACAGCGACAATTTTCCAGCAGACTGAAGCTGCGTATCCAACGCCGAGGGGAGCAACGTATTGATGCTCAGGAGGGCCAACCAGGCACGGCGTTCGTCGGCATTAAGCCAGCGGGGTTCAGTCATGGATCCATCTTAGGAGAATTAGCCGGTTGGCCCGGCCTTGCTGCAGGCGCAAACGGTAGGCTGGCGGAATGTTCGTTGTCGCCTTGACCTACAAAGTTCCCGATGAAATCGCCGATTTCCACCGTCCAGCCCACATGGCCTGGCTTAAGGACGCGTTCGACGCCGGCGTGTTCCTTGCGTCGGGACGTCGCGTCCCAGCCACGGGCGGCGTGTTGCTGTCCAAAGCAGACCGGGCAACACTGGATGACTCGCTGGCCAAAGACCCCTTCTTCAGCAACGGCGTGGCCGAGTTCGAGATCATCGAATTCACCGCGACCAGTGTGGCCGAGGGCTACGAGAACCTGCTCGAGAACTGAGGCTTGCCGGGTAGCTTCACTGCGTAGCCTGCTGGTTTTCGACCAGTTTCTTCAGTCCACCCTTGCGGGGGACTTTCACGGGCTGGGGCCACCGCGGATTCAGGGAGTCCCCCAGCGTGACGCCGCGGAGTTTACGTCCAAAGAGGGGCAGCACCCAGTCGTTCACCCAGCGCCGCTGCCTGCGCTCCCATTCGCGCATGGTCATTCTTTGGGGTGGGTCCCATTGCTTCGGAGAAATCTTGTGCGGGACGTTTAGATGGTCCAGGACCTGGGCGGCGAGATATTTGTGGCCGGCTTTGGACATGTGAAGCCGGTCGGGAGCCCACATCCGTGCGTCTTTGTAGGCGTCGAAGCACCAATAATCCACCAGGATCGCCCCGTACTTTTCGGCGATATCACGGACCTTTTGGTTGTACTGGGTGTTGCGCTTCTTGAACGGTTCCAGGACGGCTGAGACCTTCACGTCAAAGCCGGTAAAAAGGACAACTGTGGCCCCAGTGTCAGCGAGACGGGCGACCAGCAGTTCATAGTCGTTGAGGAGCGCATCCATGTCCGTTCCAAAATCCAGGATGTCATTGCCGCCGGCATAAAGCGTGATGAGTGTTGGCTCCATGGCCAGGGCGGGCTCAAGCTGTTCATCGATGATGTGCCGGAGCCTCTTACTGCGCACTGCGAGGTTCGCGTACTCCCAGCCAGGCTGCGCTTTGGCCAATTTCTCGGCGACCCGGTCTGCCCATCCGCGAACCCCATTGGGCAGCACCTTACTCGGGTCCCCCACGCCCTCGGTGAAGGAATCCCCAAGGGCGACGTACCGCCGTCGTCCGCCGTGCCCAGCCGCGTAACCATCCCGCATCCAGACAACGCTACCCACCCCCGGTTACACCCCAACCAACCCAAGGTGAACAGGTCGATCGGGAAGTGAGAGAACATCCCCCAAAAACCGGCGGTGAACTGGTCCCCGTTTGTTGGACTGGCTAATTGGGATTCTAGGCTGCGAGGGTCTGGGCCCGGTATTGGACCGGGCTTAGGCCCTTGAGTTTGGTGGAGATTCTTTCGTTGTTGTACCAGGTGATGTATTCGTGCAGTGCTGTTGCCAGGGCTTCGGTGCTGAGGAACCGGACGTGGTGGAAGAGTTCTTCCTTGAGGTGGCCGAAGAAGTTTTCCATTACGGCGTTGTCGTAGCAGTTGCCCCTGCGGGACATTGACTGGGTGGCGCCGGCATCGTTGAGCAGGACCCGCCAGGAGTGGTGCTGGTATTGGAAGCCTTGGTCCGAATGCACCAGCGGGTGCTGTCCCGGTTCCAGGCAGGCGATGGCCTGGCGCAGTGAGCTGTTGGCAAGTTCCAGGTTCGGTGAACTGCCAACGGAATAAGAGATGATCTGCCGGTCAAAAAGATCCATGACCGGTGAAAGGTAGAGCTTGTGGTCCCCGACGCGGAACTCGGTGACGTCGGTGACCCACTTCTGGTTCGGAGCATCGGCGTCAAACTTCCGGTTCAGCAGGTTCGGTGCAATCACACCCTGTTCGCCTTGGTAAGAGTTATAGCGTTTCCGCCGCCGGACCTTGCACCGCAGGTGTAACGCGCGCATCAGCTTCAACACGGTCTTCTTCGCGACCACCCACCCCTTCTTCATCAGCTCGGTATGGATGCGCCGGTGGCCGTAGCGGCCATGGTTGACCGTGAAAACCTCCGTGATGGCGCTCTTGAGTGCTTCCTTCGGGTCCGGGGACTCGAGCCGGGCCTGGTGATAGAAGAACGTCGAGCGGGCCAGACCCGCGGCCTGCAGCAGAACCGGAAGCCGGTAATCAGCCTTGAGAGCGATGAGGGCTTGAACCTTCACCGTTGTTCCTGAGCCCTCAAGGCACGCAATTTTCCCAAGTAGGCCACCTGTGCCCGCAACAGTTCGTTTTCCCGACGCAACTGCTCAAGCTCCGAAGCCTCCCCGGCCCGCGGCCCGGCCGCCGACTTCGCGGAGGGCACGACCCCCGGTTCCCGCGAAGCCGCGGTCCCGGACTTCACTGGCCTGCCGTTGCGTTTGGGCCGCAACCCGTCCTCACCCTCCAAACGATAATCCCTGACCCATTTCTGGAGCTGTTGCCGCGAAGACAGGCCCGCTTCAACAGCCAAATCCTGCCCGGTTTCGCCCGCAAGGAAACGCTGCACCAACGCCAGCTTGACCTCGAAAGAGTATGACTTCGGTGCCCTGCTCACCAGCACTCCTCGCCCATGAATCCTCCACAACCCATACAACGACCTCACCGCCACAACAGGGGCACCCAGGAGCCGGGCCGCCGTCCGATACCCCAGACCCCTTTCAAAACACGCTACAGCCGACACCCGCTGCACCACAGACAATGAACTACGCGAACTCACAAAACTGCTCCCCTCAAAACGGAACTGCGATTCACAGTCCAACTTCAGGGGAGCAGTTCACGGGAAGTGAGAGAACGTGCCCCAAAAACCGGCGGGAAGTGCGAGAACATCGGAAGGGTGAGGAACGCACGAGGCCGCTTGGCGGGGATCCGGCAGCGTGCGTCAAAGCGACGAAGGAGCAGCACGCCGAGGATGCCCGCCAAGCTGCCGGATCCCCGCCAAGCGGCCGGACCCAAGTGGCTGGCCCGGCAGCTAAAACACGCTTAGCCCTCTGCCTTACCTCGTCGCCAGTACCCCATGAACGCCACTTGCTTCCGATCAATTCCTACGTCCCGCACCAAGTACCGTCGCATTTCCTTGATCACAAATGCTTCCCCGGCGATCCAGGCGTAGAAGGGCAGCGCACCGGCAGGCAAAGTGGGGTTCTTGGAGGCTTCGATGGCTGCGGTATCCATGCGTTGCGGGGTTTCCCAGAGGATGTCCTGGTCCACGTTGACGTCTTCGGGCTCGGGACCGGCAGCGGAGTTTGTGCCCTTGAGGCCTACCCAACCGGGGACGGGGACAGCCTTGCTGACGGCTTCTTTGAGGAGTTCGCCGTGGGGGCGGGAGCGTCCAATCGCTGCGCCTCGGGCAAGCCAGGTGATTTCGATGTCGGCGGGTGTGCTGATGTCCTGGAAGTCGCCGGCTTCGGGAACTTCGAGGAAAGCGTGGCCGGTAATGTCCGCGGGCAGGCTTTCGAGGATGGCGCTGATTGCCGGCACTGCTGTCTCGTCTCCGGCGAGCAGGACTCTCTGGGCCAGGCCGGGACGCCATTCGATGCCGCCGTAGGCACCGGCGGTGGTGCACTGGGCCGCGCGGTTGTTGGGGCCAATGATGGTGAGGGCGTCTCCGGGCTTGGCTTCTTTCGCCCAGTTGGCTGCGGGTCCGCCGTGGCCTGCGTCGTCGAAGTGCATGACAAAGTCGATGTCGATTTCGGGGTACACGGCGTCGAGTCGCTCAGCCCTGACCGTGTACGTGCGCATGTCACCGCGGATGGACGGGTCCATGGCCAACCATTCCTGGTACCACCCGGCTTCTTCCATCTTGAATTCGGGCAGGGGGATCTGCTGTCCGTCCGCGTCGAATGAAGGAATCATCAATTTCACGCGCAGGTCCAAGGTGTCCCCTGCAACGCCGAAGCCGCGCAGCGAGTACCCTCCGAACGTGATCCGGCGGAAATTCGGGCTCAGGTCCTGCACGGCCGAGACTGTGACGTCGAAGGCCAGGGTCATGGGTTCCACGGCGGCGCTCGCTTGGGTCCGTGTTGGTTGTGCACTCATGAGGCGATCTCCAGTTCGTTGGTTGAAACGGGCTGTGCGTGGTGGCGTCCGATGGGGACGATGAGCGGTGTTCCTGAGATGGGGTCGGGAACCACCCTGGATTCCAGGCCAAAGACGTCGTAGACCAGTTGCTCGGTCACTACAACGGGTGCGGGTCCTTCGGCCACAATGCATCCGCCCTTCATGGCGATGACGTGGTCGGCGTAGCGCGCGGCGAGGTTGAGGTCGTGGAGCACGATCGCCACGGTGGTGCCCCGGCTGCGGTTGAGGTCCGTAACGAGGTCCAACACTTCAACCTGGTGCGCAAGGTCCAGGTACGTGGTTGGCTCGTCAAGCAGCAGCACCTCGGTTTCCTGCGCAAGGGCCATGGCAATCCAGACGCGCTGGCGCTGTCCGCCGGACAGTTCGTCGACGCTTCGCTCTGCGAGTTCCAGCGTTGCGGTAGCTTGGAGCGCCCGCTGCACCGCGGCGTCGTCGGAATCGCTCCAACTTCGGAAGAAACCCTGATGCGGATACCGGCCCCGTCCCACGAGGTCGCGCACGCTAATACCGTCCGGAGCGGTGGGGTGCTGCGGAAGCAGGCCCAGCGTCCGGGCGAGCTCACGGGCGGGTCGGGAGTGGATGTCCTTGCCGTCGAGGGTCACGGCACCGCCGGCAGGCTTGAGCAGCCGTGACAATCCACGGAGAAGCGTGGACTTACCGCAGGCATTGGCGCCCACGATCATGGTGACTTTGCCCTCGGGGATTTCGGTGGTGAGACCCTCAACTACCTTGCGGTGCTCGTATTGAAGTGTCAGGTCCTTGGCATTAAGGATGGCCATGTCAGGCTTCCTTTCGATTCGAGGTGACCAGGAGCCACAGCAGGAAGGGTGCACCGAGGGCGCCGGTGATGACGCCGACCGGGAGGACGGTTCCGTCGAGGATGACGGGGGCGATGTTGGAGGCGAAGAAGTCAGCGGCCAGCACGATCAGCGCGCCGGTAAAGGCCGACGCCGGGAGGCTGGGTTTGCGGACGATGCGGCGTGCAATTGGTCCGGCCAGGAAAGCGACGAACGCCACGGGACCGGCAGCGGCCGTTGCGACGGCGGCAAGCCCGACGGCGGTCAACACCAGTCCCAGCCGGGTGGCGTTGACCCTGATGCCAAGGCCGGCGGCCGCATCGTCACCGAGTTCGAGGATGCGCAGCGGGCCGGCCAGGATGATGACAGCCGGAACCAGGACCAGCAAGGAGGCCGTGAGGATCCCGGCGCGCTCCCAAGTGGCAGAATTCAGCGAACCGTTAAGCCAGACGAGGACGTCAGCCGCGGTACGGATGTCTGCACGGGTCATGAGAAAGTTGACCACCGCGTGCAGTGCCGCGGCGATGCCCACACCCGCAAGGATGAGTCGGTTGCCGGCAGCATTGCCGCGGCTGCCTCCGCCTGCCCCGGACCCGGTGCCACGCGAAATGGCGTAGATAATGGCCGCAACACCCAGCGCGCCGCCAAGGGCTGCCCAAGAGACGACCGCTCCGGAAGCACCAAAGATCACAATCGCCGTCACGGCCGCCGCACTGGCGCCGTAGCTGATACCGATAATGTCCGGGCTGGCCAGGGGGTTCCGCAGCATGGTCTGGAAAAGCGCGCCAGCCAGGCCAAAGGCGACGCCGATCAGTGTTCCGATGGTAGCGCGCGGCAGTCTGTGCTCCATGACGATGAAGCTGGCGCCGGGAATCTTCTCGCCGCCCGTGAGGTGGTTGATGACGATTGTGAAGAAATCGGGAATGGTGACGGTGTAGCTGCCCAGCAGTACGTACACCGCGAACATGACCAGGAGGGCCAAGCCCAGGAGAAGCGTGGGGCCCAGGCGGCGCCGAAGTGTCAGATCATGCCCATGTTTCTGGGAATCATTGGTGTTAAGTGCCAACTCGGCGGGGAGTTTGTGGACGGTGGTCACAGCCCGGCCCCCTTTCCGCGGCGGATGAGCCAGACGAAGACCGGCGCACCCACGAGCGCGGTCATGATGCCGGCGGGAACTTCGCCGGGAAGCAAGACCACGCGGCCGATCACATCGGCGATGATCAGCAGGATGGGCGCCGAGATCATGGAGAACGGGAGGACCCAGCGGTAGTCCGGACCAGTGAGCGAGCGAACAGCGTGCGGAATCACCAGGCCGAGGAAGCCAATGGGTCCAGCCAGCGCCGTAGCGGATCCGCACAGCAGGACGATCCCCAGGCCAATGATTCCGCGGGACAGGGCAACATTCTGACCAAGTCCACGGGCGATGTCGTCACCCAACGCGAGGCTGTTCAAGATGCGTCCACTGGCCATGACGATCACGGCGCCGACGGTCAGGAAGGGAAGTGCGGGCAGTAGAACGGACCAGTCCCGTCCGCCAATGCTTCCCACCTGCCAGAACCGGAATCGGTCCAGGGTGTCCTGGCTTGAAACCAGGATGACATTCATCAGCGAGAACAGGCCGGCACTCAGCGCCGCGCCCGCGAGGGCGAGCTTGACCGGCGTCGCACCGTCACGGCCCCTGGATGCGATGGCGTATACGACGACGGCGGCCGCTGCGGCGCCGATGAAGGCGAACCAAATGTAGCCGGTCAGCGAACCGACACCGAAAACATAGATGCCCACGACAACTGCAAGAGCCGCACCCGCGTTGAGTCCCAGAATGCCGGGATCAGCCAAGGGGTTGCGGGCCACTCCTTGCATTGCCGCTCCGGCCAAGCCCAGGGCGGCGCCTGCCAGGAGACCCAATACTGTTCGGGGAATCCGTGCGATGACCACTGCGTGGTCGCCGCTTTCTGGATTGAAGTTGGTGATCGCTTCCCAAATGGTGGTCAGGGGAAGCCCGCGCGCGCCGATTGCCATGGATGCTGCGCACGCAGCGACGAGTACGACGACGGCGACCACCAGCCAGGCACTCCGCCCGCCTATGACGGTGCTGGTGCCGTTGGGACGGGTTCCCCCATCGGCCGCGTTGCTCCGAGGGGCGCTTTCTCGCTGGTTCCGCGGCACGGATGTGCCGCGAACCTGCTCCGCGGAAGCCGCCGTCGTCGTACTCAAGTTCATTGCAGTTACTTGCCTGCCGCTTCGGCTGCCTTGTCCGCTGCACTGCCCAGCTGCGGCAGGAACGTGTCCAGGGCCCACGGCAGGCTCAGCGGCGAGGAGGCGGAGATGGACAGCGTAAGGGTCTGATCGGCGTCGGCAACGAGTGCGCCGGACTTGACGGCGGGTATCTGGCCCAGCAGGGGGTCGGCCTTGATGGCGTCGGCCGTGGCGGCTTCGGGTACCCATGTCACGAAGACATCGGACTTGAGCTCGTTAGCCTTTTCAGCGGACCACGGGATGAAGAAGTCCTTGTTGGTCTTGGTGTTCTGCTCCACGACCGGAGCGAGCTTCATGCCGATTTCGGAGAGGAAGCGCGGGCGGTTGTCGATGGCCGTGTAGACGTTCACACCGTCACCCTTGGCCGGCTCAAGGTTGCCGTAGATAAAGGTCTTGTCCTTGATCTGCGGGTATTTGGAAACCTTGTCTTTGACGGTGGCTTCAGTGTCCTGGATCAGCTTCTTGGCTTCGGCTTCCTTGCCGAGGGCCTTACCGATGATGGTGGTGCTTTCCTGCCAGGGCGTACCGTAGGCGAGCTCCGGGTAGGCAACGACGGGAGCGATTTCAGAAAGTTTCTTGTAATCGGCTTCTTCCAGGCCGGAGTAGGCGCCGAGGATGACGTCCGGGTTCAGCTTGGCGATCTCAGTGAAGTTGATGCCGTCCGCCTCGGAGAACTGCACGGGAGCCTTGTCCGAACCGAAGCCCGCGCCAAGCTTCTCCAGCGCGGCATCCTTCCACGGCGTGGAGCCCTTGTCGTTGTTGCCCCACTCGTTCTTGGGAACGCCAACCGGGACAACGCCCAGGGCTATTGCGACGTCGTCATTGACCCAGGAGATGGTGACTACGCGCTTGGGCTGTTCCTTGATGGTGGTCTCACCGAAAGCGTGCTCGATGGTCACGGGGAAAGCAGCGGTTTCGGCCTGCTCCATTGCAGGAGTGGAGGTGGCGGGCCCGGTGGAGCAGCCAGTGAGGGAAAGTACGACGGCGGCCAAAGCGGCTGTCGCGGTGCCTGCGGTCTTCAGCAGGGCGCGGCGTGGAAGAAGGGAAGCCACGGGACTCCTTAGGTAAGTGATGCGAACCTAAGTAAGGCTAGCCTAGCCTTTGGATAATTACGAAACGTTTGCATCACGTAATGTCCAAGCTGCGGCATTGCTAAGATATCGGCAGCGGACTACCGCTTCCAAGGAGAACGACGAGGAGATGAGCGTGCGCACGGTTTCCGTTGCTGCAGCCATGGTTGGCGAGGTGGCCATTTTGGCCTGCTTGGCACTCCCCCACCCGTCGGCATCACTCTAGGTACACGAGCTCCAGATACAACAAGCATCCCTATTTTGGGTCTCTTTGCTGTGCCTCGCTTTCACCGATGACCGACGCTCCTTTCCAGCCATCGCGCTCCTGTTCAGCGCGCCGTCGATCAACTCCGAAAGAAGCTTTGCCGTGCAGAAAATCACTGCCCAACAAATCCGTTCATCATTCATCAATGCCAGCCGCTCCGAAGCTGCCAAGCTCAACCTTCCCCGTGACTTTGAAACCATCGACTGGGACAACCTTGAGTTCCTCGGCTGGCGCGACGAAAAAATGCCCCAGCGCGGGTACCTGGTGGTGCCTCACCGGGGCAAGCTCACCGGAATCATGCTTCGGGCTCCTGAAGGTGGCTCCGGAAGGAAGCGCGTGGTCCTCTGCGAATTGTGCCGCGACGTCTTATCCAAAGACGATGTCTATCTGTGGGTCGCCAAGAAGGCCGGACAGTCAGGCAAGGACGGCAACACCGTGGGGACCTTGATCTGCGCCGAGTTCGGTTGCAGCGCCAATGTGCGCAAGGAACCGCCCGCCAATGAAATCAACCCGGACCCGGCCGTCGTCGTGGTTCGGCAAATCGCCGGGCTCGAAGAGCGGACGGCCCAGTTCCTGGATCGGGTGCGCGGGAACTCCACCCGCTAAAGGCAACGCGGGGTCACTTTTGGCCCATTAAGGTCTCCACCATGGGCCATATGTGACCCCGCGTTGCTTTATCGCAGGACGATGTCTACGGGGTTGGCTTCGGACCGCCATGCGCCAGGCTCGCCAGGGCCTGCAATGACGGGAGCCGTGAGCACGCCGGACCGGTTGGTCCGCTTGTCGCGGAGGATTTCCGTGACCGAGCCAAGGTGCCGGGACAGATCGATCACGTTTTCCGGCGCGGCCAGCAACAACTGGAAGCCAAATTCGTGAAGCGCCTTGATTCCAGCCCCGGCGAATTCCTCGGATGCCAGCACAAACGCTTCGTCCATCATCACGGTGCCGTAAGTGGTGAAGCCCTGCTCGGCAATGCCCAGCTGATAGCTCAGGGCCGCGGCCATGATGAACGCCGTGAAGCGCTGGCGTTCACCGCCGGACATGGAACCGGTATCGGCATGCATGAAGACCTCGGTCTGCTTCTTGCCGGCCTTGCCGGTTTTCGCCGACTTGGCGGCCACCTCCCTGTGCTCCTTGCACTGGATAAACAGGTGGCCGCGGACGTCCAGGACCTCGGCGCGCCACCGGCGGTCCTCAGGGGTTTGGGAACCGAGACGCTTCACCAGGGTCTCCAGGGACTTGTAGCGGGCGGTGAGCTCGGCGTCGTCGTCGGCCTCTGTTCCGGCAGCGGCAGATGCGCTGCGGGAGGGCCGCGTGTGCTTGGCCTTCAGCGCGTTCTGGATAGCATCCTTGAACTGCTTGGCCGTGGCAGGAAGCGTCTGCTTGATGTCCAGTTCCAGGTAGCTGCCTTCGTGGAAATTGACCTCGGACAGGATGCCGTTGAGGGGCAGGATCCGGCTGGTGATACTCCGGCGCTCCTCATCCAGAAGGTGCAGGAGCGTACTGAACGATTCGTGCGTGCGCTGGTTGAAGAACAGTCGGAACTCCGCCTCCTGGGCGGGTAAGCCATCGCTCACGATCGCGTGATATCGCGATTCGAAGTCCCCGGCAGCCCCGATGGACGTGCCATGGTCAGCGCTGATGGCGCTGCCCCAATCGCGCACGAAAGCCTCGAATATTCGCGTCAGACGCTCTGCCGTAGCCTGGCTGCGTGATTCGGCGGCGTGCAGCTCGTCGAGCAGCTTGTTGCGGACGCTGTTGGCCAGGTTGTCCAGTTCGTAAAGTTCGGATACCTCGCCGACGCCGGCAAAGTACGGTTCCAGCGCGGCTACGGTAGAGCTCGACGGCGGTGCTTGCTCAAGCTTCAACCTCGCGGCATCAAGCAGGCCGTCAGCCGTGATCATCTTTTGGTCGAGCGCTTTGTATTCGCTCTGCAGCACGGCAGCCGCGCCTGTGGAGGACTGGTGTTTTTCCCGTACTGCCTCGATGTTCGCACGCAACGGTTCAAGGTCCGCCTGGGCAGCCAACGCATCAGAAAGCCGCTGTTCAATCCGCGAGAGCTCGTCCGCCGCAACCGCTGCGGAGACCTGTTCCCATGGACGCTCATCCTCGGCCACCCTGCGAAGGGCTTCCAACTGCCGGGCCATCCCTTGGTGGGAATCCTCACGGCTTTGCGCCAGCTCGGCAGCCTTGGCCAGCTCGTTTTCCAGTTCGCCCACCCGGGCCGCCACCAGTTCAAGCTTGGACGCATTGTCGAAGCCGAGGACGTAGTCCTGCCGGCTCGTGAAACGGTCGTCCTTTTCCACGGTGTGCCGGTTGCGTTTGACCACGCCACCGAGGCTGAGGCCCTTGTCCATTGAAGCCAGCTCGTCCGGGTCCTCAACGCACGGGTACGCGAAGTCCAAGGCGATCCGTTCGCGGATCCATTCCCCGGCGTCGGCGTTGGCGCCCGAAGTGAGGATGCTCAGCTTAGTCAAGAGATCGCCGTCGGACACGTCCTCCACAGCCAGCGCGCCACCGGCAACGGGCTTGGACACATCCACTGCGCGCAGTGCGCCCCGGACCGTGTTGTCGTTCAAGTACCGCGTAACCGCAGCGAAATGCTCTCCCGGAACCAGCAGCGTGGTGGCGAGGTTGCGGAGCGCGCGTTCCGCGGCCGGACGCCACTGATCCTGGCCCTCGGCGAGGTCGATCAGCTCACCGCCGAACGGCATCCGCTCCTCGGGGATGCCGGTTGCGGCTGCGATCGCGGCTCGGTTCTCAATACTCGACGGCGGCAGCAAAGACTTGCGCGACCGCAACGACAGCAGCTCCTGCTCAGCCGCAGCCAGCTCGCGTTTCTTGGTCGCGTGGCCGTCGAAGGCCTCGAAACGGAGTTCCTTCAAAGCCTCCGAATCGTCCTTCAACTCCGCCGAACGGGTGGCAGCCTGCTCATGGGCTTGGTCCCAGCCCTCGGCCGACCACTCAAGGTTCAGTCCCGCATCGGCCAGCGCCTTCCGGGCGGATTCCTCCACCTGTTGGCGCAACTTCAGACTTACACGGGCGTTCTCCAACGACTGCTCGATAGCCGAAATCGCGTTACCGCCGCGGTTGTTGTAGTCCAGCTCCAGCTCACGGAGCTCCTTGGCCAAAGCATCCCGGACCGTGCGCTCGGCCGCGAGTTCCTGCGCCTTGGACTGGGCCAACTCCTTGAAACGCGCCAACGTCTTGGCGTGGACAGTGACCGCAAGCTGCTGCTTGTACGCCTCAAATTCCTCGCCAGCCAACTCACGAAGCCTGTTCGCATCCAACAACGCCTGCGCATAGTCCTTGTTCAGCCCCGGAACCGGCGCCAGCTGGTCGCGCTGCTGCCGGACATCTTCCAAGCGCTGCCGGATGGACATCAGGTTGCTGAATTCCTCCACCACATCATCAGCCGCAGCCAACGTGGCCGGAGCGTCAAGCACCTGGTCGCGGAAGAACGTATTAACGCTGCCGCCCAGGCCCTTCCCGGCCTGGATTACACGCAGCAAGGGAAGCGCCTGATCAGAATTGATGCCGAGGAGCCTGCGGAACCGCTCCGCAAACGCCTTATGGACGTCGAAGACCTGGCCGTCAGGGAAGATCCCCTCCAACGCACCCTTGGTGAACCTCTTCTGGGCAATCCCCTCGATCGCTTCCAAGTCCAGCGGCTTGTTGTCAATCACATAAAAACGCCCGACGCTGGACTCCGTGCCATTCTTCGGCAAATCAAACAGCGCAGAGACCGTCACCTTCGTGCCCGCCGCGTTGTCGAACGTCAGCGCGACGGCGGACCACGTGGCACCAGGGCGCTGGAAGGCACTGGCCGACCCATCGCCAACAGCCTTATCACCAACCTTGCCGCGCATATAAGTAAACGTGGTCCTCTTGTCCTCCACAGCGCCCCCGGAACGCTGCGCAGCAGCCTCATTGGACCGCGGGCGGGCATCAAACACCCGGAGCATCGCATCAAACAACGTCGACTTGCCGACGCCCGAATTGCCCGTCAAAAGGGTGCCCTTACGATCCACGTGCATCGTATGGGCTCCATGGAACGTGCCCCAGTTGACCACCTGCACCAAGGCCAGGCGCATCTGGCCGGGGTTCGTGAGCTCGCCGAGAGGGAGCATGCTTGCGATCGTCACTTCTGTGTCCCGTCAGTCGTGCTTGCGTCCGCGGGGGTACTGCTGTCCGCGGCGGTACCGGACACATGCTCTGCATGCTCGGTCGTTCCTCCCTTAGACGCATGCTGCCGCATGTCTCCGGGATCGCCGCTCGTGCCGTTCCCGGCTTCCGAACCCGCGTCAAACCGTTTAGCAAGATCGACGAGGCCGCTGGCTGGATTGACCCCGGCACCATCTTCATTTTCGTGGTCAGCGTTGGCGGCTGACGGCGCTGGATTGAGGACTTCTGGTACGTCCGCGTCGGTGAGGTCGGCGCCCAAGGTAGACGACGCCGATGCCGCCCCGGGAGTGGCATCGGGCATGCCGGAGCCGGGCGGCTCGCTGCTTGCAGCAGAGTCGTCCGGCGAAGGGGCGGGGGCGGCATCGGCGTCGTCGTCCCCGTCTTCGGAGTTGGGGTTTGAGTTGGAATCCAGATCCAGCAGCGGCTCTGTTCCTGATTCGTCGGCTGCTACGGCTATGAGGGCCTCTATTTGGGCTGGGATGTCGCCGATGTTTTCGAAGGGGAGGGCCAATGGGAGGGCGTTGCTGATGGTGTACGTGTCGTCCAAGGGGGTGGGGAGGAGTAGTTGGCGGGCCAGGAGTTTGGTGATGGTGCGGGTGACGACGTCGGAGTCCCGGAGTGCATCCTGCTGGCCTGCGGGCGTGTAGTTGGCGACGAGGTCCGAGATCTCTTCGCGGGTGATGGTGGGGTCCGTCTGGGCTGTGACGTGGCGGTCCAGGAGGAGGCGTAGGCGGAGCAGGACGATGGTTTCCACGCGGCTCAGTGCACGCTGTTGCCGCAGGATGCTTGATCGTGAGCTGGCACCGATGATCTCAGGGTCGACGGGGCGGAGGACGGCAATCTTGCGGTCGTGATCGAGCTGGAGGGTGAGGAACAGTTCGGAGAGGCGACTGCGGAGGATGAGTTGGTTGTCCAGGAGTGTGGTCCAGAGCTTCTCGTCGCGCCCGCCGTCGATGTAGGGGCCTTTCAGCAGTTTGACCAGCGCGTGACGGACCTTCATCGGCAGCACTCCGGTGTCGCCCGGGAAGAGCGCGGCGCCGTCAACGAACGTGTCCCGCGGGGTGACCCGGAACGGGTCACCGTGTGTGGCGTGAGACGCCGCTTCAGCCGGGACTTCAGCCTCCTCAACGGTGGCATGGTCCTCGGTAGCCTCCTCAACGGTGACGTGCCCCTCCTCGGTGACGTCCGTCGTCGTGATTTCCTCAGTCATCAGAATCCTCATTCAGCGTGACGACAGGCAGGTACGCGGTGCGGATACTGCCGTCGATTTGTTCGAAGTCGATGTGTTCCCAGGCGTCCCGGTCGAACCCGGCGCCGCCGTGGAGCGCCATGGACAGCAGGGATCGGACGGTGTTGATGTGCCGTTCCTCGGCGGGCAGGTTTTCCCACGCCTCGCCCAAGGTGGCTGCGCCGGCCATCGCGGCCCGCACAACAGCAGGCCTGGCCTTGCCGGTGCGAGCTGATCGCACCCGGTCCGAGTCACTGAACGCGATGGGATCTGCCAGACGGGGTGGGGTCGCGAACTCGTCGGGGTCGAAGAGTTTGACCATGGCCAGCGACTCGAACCCGGCATTGAAGAGCACAGGTCCGCGTACCAGGCCGGGCCGATCACGCTCGTAGGGCATGGACCGGATGGCTTGCTCTGCCTCAGCCAGAACCTTGCGCAGGCTGACCGACTGACGGACGTCGTCGCTCTGGATGTAGGTGTTCAGGCTCTCGGAGAGCTTGCCGTAGATCCTTTGAATCTGGCTGTGCTGGGTGCGCAGTTCGGCCACGAGGTTCTTCAGCGTTTCGCGGTCCTCGTGCGAAAGATCGTCGGCGAACTGCCGGCTAAGGACCTCACCTATCGCGGAGCGGAAACGCAACTGCTGCTGGGGGTCTTCCAGGAAGGCTGTGAAGGAGCGGAACGTTCGGCCCTCGGGGCTTTGACGCAGGCGTTTGTCGGCCTCCAGAACCTGCGCCATGGTTGCGCCCTTGCTCAGCGACTCCTCGATGATCTGGTTGCGGAGTTCGCCCACCAACTCCTCGATGCGGTCACGCATTTTCTTGTAGTCAGCGGGCAGGCTGGCGGCGAGGTCAAGGATGTTGCCTGCAGCCTCAACAGCTTCTTCGTCGTCCAGGAGGCCGTCGAACTCGCCGGAGCTGATGTCCTCGACGAGTTGCTGGCGCTCCTGGATTTCTTCCTCCAGCGCCTCCAAACGTGCGCTCTGGTCCGGGTTGGTCTCGTTGGCGAGCTTCTCCACATCGCCAAGCAGCGTACCCAAGCGGGAACCGTTGAGCGTGGAACGCTCGCTTGAGAGGCTGTCCAGGAATGCGAGCACACGCGCCGCTGCTTCGGTGACCTCGTAGACGATCTGGCCGGACTGGTTGCGGCGTGTCAGGAACTGCTTGCGCGTCCATTCGTCGCCGAAGGCCTTGCCGTTCTGCTGGCCGCCCAGCCCTGGTTCCTGGCGGCGGAGCTGCTCAAGGAAGGCGTCGACGTCGGCATGGAACTCTTCCAGCGGAAGCTGCGGCCGGGTGCGGGTGAAGGAAGCCTGCAGCACCGCGATCACCCAAGGGGCCGAACGTGTCAGGGCCCAGGCGGGACCTTTGGTCAGTTGCTCGAGGTCGCGAAGCCGGGCACTGATGGTGTCGGCGGAGGACATGGCTGAACGGGACAACTACTCTCCTTCAGCTGCTGCGAAACCTGGCTGGCAGCGGAAACTGCCCCGTACAAGGTTAACGCAGAGCATCACCGCCGCGTCGGACGGTGCTGAAAGGGCCGCCGTCGAGCCTTCCAAGCACGATCAGAAGCCTGGCCCCGCAACCATTCCGTAACATACCGCCCGGTTCGGTTTCGATCCCATATCGACACGGCCGCGACGCGATTCTGTACTGGCCGAAAACTACGCCCACCCCTAGTGTCGGATCATCGACGCAGCCACGCCGCGTCTACCCACGCAGTGTCGCATAGGGGGAACCATGGATTTCGACTTCACCGCTCTGGAAACAGCCACCTACGTATTCATTGGAACGCTGGCCTTCGCCGCCATTTTGGTGGCGTTCATCGCAGCAGCAGCCATAGCAACTATCGTTCTCATCGGCGCCATGGGCATGGCCTGGTACACGGTCAAGGCAGTCCTGGGCGGCTTGGTGCATGGCATCAATTTTGCGTGGGACAGCCTGGTCCACCATGCAGGAAACGTCGAAATCCCGGCCGAATTCCAGCCCCAGGTTTCCCCTAGCACGGGTAGCTACTCGCGGGTAGCATTGAGGGACAGCTGAAGGGTTCCCCACCCGAGGCGGACCCTGGCTCCATCCGGCACAACCGGCTAGAGGAGTTATCCCATGACGTCCGCTACTGACAACAGCCTCACCGCCGCAAGCGTCAACGCCACAGCAGAAGAAGCCCGCGCCGTCGCCGAGGCCGCCCGCGAAACTGAATGGAACCGGCCCAGCTTTGCCAAGGGCCTGTACTTGGGTAGCTTCGACCTCAGCCTGATCCACCCGTGGCCACAAGCCAAAACGGAAGACGTGGAGCGCGGCGAAGAGTTCATGGCCAAGCTCGAGGCGTTCTGTCGGTCCATGTCCGGACGCGTGATCGAACGCGACGCGAAGATCCCGGACGAGTACCTTGCAGGCCTCGCGGACCTTGGCGTTTTCGGCATGAAAATCCCGCGCGAGTATGGCGGCCTGGGATTGTCCTTGGTCTACTATGGCCGCGCACTCGCTTTGGTGGGCTCCGTCCATCCGAGCCTTGGCGCACTGATTTCGGCGCATCAATCCATTGGCGTTCCGGAGCCCGTGAAGGAATTCGGCACGCCGGAGCAGAAGCAGGAATACCTTCCGCGCTGCGCCGCGGGTGCCATTACGGCATTCCTCCTGACAGAGCCCGACGTCGGCAGCGACCCCGCCCGGATGGGCGCCACTGCCGTACTGTCCGACGACGGCGGATCTTACCTTTTGGACGGCGTGAAACTCTGGACCACCAACGGGGTGATCGCCGAGCTCGTGGTGGTCATGGCCAGGGTTCCGGCCCACACCGACGCCGACGGCACCACGCACAAGGGCGGCATCTCCGCGTTCGTCGTGGAGATGGACTCCCCCGGCATCACCGTGGAAAACCGGAACAGCTTCATGGGCCTGCGCGGCATCGAGAATGGTGTGACCCGTTTCCATCAGGTGCGTGTGCCGGTGGAGAACCGCTTGGGCCGCGAAGGCCAAGGCCTCAAAATAGCGCTCACCACGCTCAATACAGGACGCCTCTCCATCCCCGGTCTCTGCGTTGCCGCTGGGAAATGGAGCCTGAAGATTGCCCGCGAATGGTCAAACGCCCGTACGCAATGGGGTCGACCGGTGGGCAAGCACGAGGCCGTAGGAAAGAAGATTGCGTTTATCGCCGCCACGACCTTCGCGTTGGAAGCCGTGTTTGAGTTGTCAGCCGAGATGGCCGACGCCGGCCAAAAGGACGTGCGCATCGAAGCCGCGCTGGCCAAGCTGTGGTCCACCGAACTGAGCTGCCGGATCGCCGATGAACTGGTTCAGATACGCGGTGGCCGCGGATTTGAAACCGCCGAGTCCCTTGAAGCCAGGGGCGAACGCGCCGTGGCGGCCGAGCAGCTCCTCCGGGATCTCCGCATCAACCGGATCTTCGAGGGTTCCAGCGAGATCATGAAACTCCTCATCGCCCGCGAAGCCGTGGACGCACACCTTGCCGCGGTGGGCGACCTCGCCTCAGCGGATGCCAGCCTGCAGGACAAGGCGAGGGCCGCCGTCGGGGCTTCAGGTTTCTATGCCCGCTGGCTGCCGAAACTCGTGGCCGGAGCGGGCATGGATCCGCGCTCCTACGGTGAGTTCGGGCGCTTGGGAAAACACCTGCGGTTTGTTGAAAGGTCCTCGCGGCGGCTCGCCCGGCAGACTTTCTACGGCATGGGCCGCTGGCAAGCGAAGCTGGAACACAAACAAGCATTCCTGGGCAGGATCGTGGACATCGGCGCCGAACTGTTCGCCATGGCAGCGTGCTGCTCACGGGCCGAAATGCTGCTCCGCACCCACCCGGAACACGGCGCGGCGGCCTTCGAGCTCGCCGAGGCCTACTGTGAGCAGGCGCGCGTGCGGGTGGACGAATACTTCGACCAGTTGTGGCGGAACACCGACGACGGCGACCATCACCTTTCGCGCAAAGTCCTCGCCGGCGATTACGCCTGGCTTGAGGCCGGCGTCCTGGACCAGTCGGAAGGAACCGGGCCGTGGATCGCCGATGCGTCCCCGGGCGCCTCAAGCAAGGAGAACCTGCACCGCAAGTATCGGTAGCCCGCTACAGGACGTCACCGTCCACGTAGTACCAGCGCTTGTCCTCACGTACGAAACGGCTGTGTTCGCGCTGCACTCCGCGTTCGCCGTCGGACCGGTAGTGCGCGGCGAACTCAACGGTCCCAGTGGTGTCCAGTGGCCCGCCCTTGGACGTGCCCAGGATGTCCAGCCTGCGCCATTGCGTGTCCGCGTCCAGCCCCAAGGAAGCCGGGCGGGTTGAGGCGTGCCACGTTCGCAGGAGGTATGCCGGGTCCAGAATGACGAACGCCGAATACCGGGAACGCATAAGCTGCTCGGCTGTGGGCGCATCGGCCTCACCGCGGTGGAAGCGCCCGCAACAATCGTCATACTGCTCCCCGGAGAGGCAGGGGCACGCACCGTTGCGGAGTCGGCTGAAGTCAGGGGTCACTGGGTCCCAATCTGAGGCTGAAAATGAGAGCTGGGCAACATATTTTCGCACGCCGTATAACAGCTTCGAAACAACCCTGCCAGAGGGGTGGTGCGGGGCGTGATTCCGTCGGTGCTGGACCGTAGGCTAGATGTGCAAGCTGGGTGGGCAATGCGCGCATCGCAAAACGACAGCCAGGGGAGGCTACGTGGAGGATCCGACAACACTCGCCATCAACCTGACATATTTGGGCACAGTGGGGATGGCTATCCTCATGTTCCTGGGCCTCGGGTTGGTCATCATCATCACTCTGGTAGTCGCCGGAGTGGGACGGCTTGTGTCGGTGATTCTTTTGGCGATGATCGGCGTCTTCCCCAAGAAAGAGACAGTCACCATCGTCCACTTGCCCCCGGCTCCGGAACACGTACCCGCACCGGCGAGTGACGACGTCGAATACTCCAGTCACGCTGTTGAGTCGCCTCTCGAAGATCTTGCCTACGTTCCTGCCGGTTCCACAGCCGAGGTGGCAGCCAATCCTGTTGTGGCAGAGCCCAAGAAGGACCTCCTCGGAGATGTTCGACGTCGGCTCTCGGGTGCCTCTTCAGCCGTCAAGGACGGCGCGTGGAAGGTTGGCCCCAAAAAGGTGCCCAAGCCGGCCCTGGTTAAGGAAGTGGTCGAAACGCAGACCGCCCACCACCCGTTGCTTGTGGCCGCCAGCAAGGAACCCCCCGTGCTTGCAAAGGACTGGGCCGACGCCGTCGCGGAAGCTGACCGGAGGGCGGCCGAGCGCGCAAAGGCAGAGGAACCGCCCGCCATCAAGGTAACGGTCCGCGAGGTGGGCGAGCCAACACCGCCGTCCAGCAATGAGGAACCACCCGCCCCGAAGGCCCCGGACGCGCAGCAGTCTTCGGGCACCGAGGCGGGGCCGGGCAATGGTCCGAAAAAGTCCGGTCCTGAATATACAAAATCCAGCCAAGGGAACAGCTCGGCCCAAGGGAACAACTCCAAGAAATCGGGCCCGAACACTTCCAAGAATGGAAAGCCTTCGAGCCCGGTCCGTAAGGGTTCGCTCAGCGGGGTAAGCCGCAACTCCTAAGCGGCGAGCTGCCGGAACGCTGCTCCGTGGTAGATCAATGGCTTGGATTCGTGGTTGATGGTGGTTGCTTTGACCTCGAGGACAACGATCGCGTGATCCCCTGCCGGTGTCTCCGAGACCAGCTCGCACTCGAAACCCAGCACCGCGCCGTCGATCAGAACGGCCCCTGAGTCACTGACACTGGTGGACAATCCGGCGAAGCGATCCCGGGTTTTGGAGGACAGCTGAAGGCAGGCCGCTTCCTGACCCTCGGCCAGTACGGACACACCCAACCGGCTGGCCTGCCGAAGCTTGGGCCACGTTGTGGAGGAGTTCTGCACTGCGAACATCACCAACGGTGGCTCCAAAGACACACCCACCGTGAAGGACGATGCCACCAATGCCTCCGGCGTGAAATCCACCATGGCACTGAAGGCAGCCACTCCGGACGGGAACTGCGCAAATGCAGCCTTGATGGCTGCCGTTTCTTCCACGGTCGTCTGTGTCATTTTTGCTGTCCCCTATCGTGCGTTGGTTGAGTTCCTTTCCCATAATTCACCCGCTTCCGGCAACCGCAATATTTGTTGATTCGAAAGACATTTGTGTTGCCGCATGTCAAGAAATGTCGCGAACTAATGCCCCTTCCATTACCCCGCAAGACGAAAAACGAAGAAGTTCTACCGTTTGCATTTGGGCGTCCTACGGCCGTGTGTAGCCTCGATTGGACATCCCCTTGACCCACCACAGGAAGCCGACATGAGCCTCAACGAGCTACGAACGCTTGGACGCACTGGCGCCCTGATCAGCCCTCTCACCCTGGGTACCTTGAACTTCGGCACCGGCACCGCTCCCACGGGACCTGCGGAGAGCATCCGCATCATCCAGGCTGCGCTCGACGGCGGCATCACCAGCATCGACACCGCCGATATTTACTCGCAGGGCGAGGCGGAAGTCGTGGTGGGCCAGGCAATCCAAGGAAGGCGCGACGACGTTTTCCTCGCCACCAAATTCCATGGCCAGATGGGGTCCAACCCAGCGCACGCCGGAAATTCGCGTCGGTGGATTGTCCGGGCTGTGGAGGACAGCTTGAGGCGGCTCAACACGGACAGGATCGACCTCTACCAAGCGCACCGTCCCGACTACAACACCGATCTTCTTGAGACCATCACCACCCTGAACGATCTCATCCGGCAGGGCAAGATCCTCTACTACGGCACCTCGGTGTTCAGCCCCGCGCAGCTCGTCGAGGCACAGTGGATCGCGAACACCAACCACCTGACGCCGCCGGTGGTGGACCAGGTTCCCTATTCGCTTCTGGTTCGCGCCAACGAACGCGACGTTTTCCCCATCACCCAGCAGTACGGCGTCGGGGTTTTGAGTTATGGACCGCTCGACGGCGGGTGGCTGGCTGGCGGATACCGCGTTGGCGCGGGCCAGCCCGAAAGCTCACGTTCGGCCGCTGTGCCCGGCCGGTTCGATGTGAACGCGCCCTTCAACCAAGGCAAGCTGCACGCGGCGGACGCACTCGCCCAGCTGGCAGCCCGGTATGGACTGACCCTCATCCAACTTGCTGTTGCCTTTGCCCTGAACCATCCCGCCGTCACCAGTGTGATCATTGGTCCGCGGACCGAGGAGCATCTCACCGACTACCTGAAGGCCGCCGATGTGGTGCTCGGCGAATCGGTTTTGGACGAAATCGATGACATCGTGGCCCCCGCCGTCAACTTCCTTGAGCGGGACGCCGGCACGGTTGCTCCCCATCTGGAGTACCCGGAACTTCGACGTCGGTAGCTCGCCACCCGTTGTGGGGACCGCTCTGCGGGCTTCTTCGCTCGCAGACAACGCATACCGGGCCTCGCAATCGCCTATTGACGGCATTGGGTCCCCGCGTGATCCTTGTCCTAAGTGCTGCGGCACGCCCGCAGCGTCAGGTCCAGTAGAACGCCGCCTCCCATGTCCAAACACCATGTCAAGCAAGACGCGGCGAAAGCCGTCATCACGGGACAGCCGACCGAAGGCCCCCTGACCCACGAAGAGTTGCAGCTCTCTGGCCGCAACCATTCAATGCCGCTCGAAGCCCTCCACGACGACATCACGCCAGCGGGGCTGCACTACCTGCTGATTCACTTCGACATCCCGCACGTTTCCGCTGAGGCATGGCGCCTGCGGCTCGGTGGGGCGGTTAATCACAGCTTGGAACTGAGCCTCGACGACATCAAGTCGCGGCCCTCTGTCACGATGCCCGTCACCATGGAGTGCGCCGGAAATGGACGCTCGCTCCTGCAGCCTCGCCCCCTCAGCCAGCCCTGGGTGTTGGGAGCTGTAGGCACTGCGGAATGGACTGGAACTCCTTTGGCACCACTGCTGGAGGAGGCAGGGTTGGCGAGTGACGCCGTCGAACTTGTCTTTACCGGCGCCGACAGCGGTATCCAGGGTGGAGTGGAGGAACCATACGCCCGTAGTCTTTCGATTGCCGAAGCGATGCATCCCGAAGTCATGTTGGTCTACGCCATGAACGGCAACCCGCTACCGATCCAGCACGGTTTCCCGCTGCGGCTGTTGGTGCCCGGCTGGTATGGCATGGCAAGCGTGAAGTGGTTGACCTCCATTGAGGCAGTGACTTCACGTTTCATGGGATTCCAACAGGCCGTGGCGTATCACTACCTTCAGGGACCCGATGGGCCAGGTTTGCCCGTGTCGCACATTCGCGTCCGCTCCCTGATGGTGCCGCCCGGGATTCCTGATTTCTTTACCCGACGCCGGGTAGTGGATGCCGGTCCTGTGATGCTGCACGGCAGGGCGTGGTCCGGTCACGGCGAAGTGGAACGGGTGGAGGTGGGGATCGACGGCGAATGGATGCCGGCCCATCTGGAACCTGCTGTAGGTGACTTTGCTTGGCGATCCTGGACTATGGTGTGGGTCGCGAGCCCGGGAGAGCACGAGTTGCGGTGCCGTGCAATGGACTCCTCGGGTGCGCTGCAGCCCAGCGATCAGGTGTGGAACTACCAGGGCATCGGGAACAACATGGCCCAGAGGGTTGAGGTGACGGTTCGGTAGGTGGTTCGGGTCGGTGTTTCTCGCCGAGATCGCGGGAATGCCGCGTGATCGCCGGAACTCTTCGGCGTGCTCGGTGGCTTCCCCTTGTACTCGCAATTTTCCGGCGTTCTCGCGGGTCTTGCTAGGCCCGGTTAGACTCTTCCCAATCATGAGTATCCCGTCATCATCCCCGGCTAACGTCCGCGTCGATGCCTGGTTGTGGGCGATCCGCGCTTACAAGACCCGATCCGCGGCCACCGCTGCCTGCCGCGCCGGCCACATCCGGATCAATGGCAATCCGGTGAAGGCCTCGCAAACCGTGATCATCGGCGACACCATCCGGGTCCGCGAGTCCGGCTGGGAACGTATCCTCGAAATACGGCGGCTGATCGCGAAACGCGTCGGTGCCGAGGCTGCGTCGCACTGCTTCACCGACCACACTCCCCCGCGTCCGGTGGCTCCAAAGCTCGGCCTTCCCCAGCGCGACCGTGGTGCCGGCCGGCCCACCAAGAAGGACCGGCGGGACATGGAGAAGTTGCGGGGGTAGTTGCTGTTTCTCGACCATGTGGGGGTCCGGTGCGTTTTTTGCTGGATCATTCGTGTAGTCACAGGCTGACGGCCGCGGAAACATTGGAATCGGGGGGGGTTGGTTCGGCGAATGATCCAGCAGGTTTTCTGCTGTTGGCCCTTGGCCGCTTTGGCTGAAGCCATTATTACCGTTTGGATAGAGTGGAGTGGGATTTCGAAAGCAGCGGAATCGACAAAGACAAGGGGGTTGGCGATGACGGAGCCAATGAGAACACCAGCAAACCAGGGCACACCCATCGGGGCAACCTATAGAATCGACCGCGGCGCCGCTGCCCGTGACCGCGGGGTGCAAATCGCGGCCGCCCAGCTACGTCTGGTCACAGACCGTCGCCTCGGAAAAGAAACTCCCGACTGGGTCAGGCAGCTCGCGGCCGAGAATCCTCGGCGCGACGTCTCGTAAGCTCCGCGCAACAGCTCCACAAACAATAGTTATCCACAAGCGGTCCCCTTCGATGTGAAACCCTCCCTTTCCCCCGCCTAGACTGGCCGACACATCGCCAAACAGCCGCTGGGGGAGCCTGTCATGTCACGCCTTTTTGCCTTTTCTTCACGTGCCCAAGTTCGAAGAGTGGTCTTCGGACTCACAGCCGCATTGCTTCTCACTGGCTGTCAGAGCGGCAGCACACCCGGCGGTTCTCCTTCGGAAACAAGCTCGACGACGGCGTCCCCCACCTCGGGCGTTTTGTCGCCAGGTCCTTCGGCCTCGGGCACTGCCCCTCCCGCCGCTGTTTACAAGCCAGCCGACGCGAAGGGCAAGGCAGAGAATGTGCCGGTGCCGGTGATGCCCGAGCTGGCGAAGGAGAACTCGCAGGCAGGGCTGGAGGCGTTCATCCGGTACTGGTATGAACAATTGAACTACAGCTACGAGACGGGTGAAACGGGCACGCTTCGATCACTAGTTGCCCCTACGTGCACTTTGTGTGCCTCACTTCGCGACGGCATCGAGGATGGGTGGAATGAGGGCCGATGGGTGGCGGGGGCGGGCATCCGATCAGCAGCAGTCGAAATAGAGTTCAATTCCGAAAGCTCTTCCCAAATAGCCATCATTCAAGTGATTCAAGAAGCTATCGAAATCAGAAATGCTGATGGATCTCTCTACCAAGATCCAACGCCTGCAACCAACTCGGCTAGTCGCGCTGCCTTGGAGTTCGCAGATGAACGATGGGTCTTAGCCGACCTCGGACTGATCCGCTGACCCTACGATGATGAAACTTTCGCTTCGTTTTGTGAACTTCATCCTTGCTGCTGTAATCCTTCTCGTCGTTCACAGTGGTGGCGCGGTCGCGAAGGAACCCAAGATTGACATTGGCTACGTGGACAATGGGCTGAACCTGACAGCGACACAATGGAGCAGGGATCCTTTATCGGGCGTTCTGACTCCAAATCTGGACGGTTCGTCCGGAGCTGAGGACCCCTACCAGTACAAGCCGGATACCCTTTGCCGCGCTGGCGGTGGAGGCTTGGGATGCCAAGGACTCGAGTGCCCACCCACAACGGAGGGAGGCGCCGAAGGCACCCCTGTTGTGTGGAAAAAAGCACCAAAGGCCATCTCAAATCCGGACTGGACAGACTATAGGGCAATCAGCGGACCCACGTGCCTGTACGCCGCCCAACCCGAGAACGTCCTGGCCAACATCGCCACCCGGATCCTGAACGACTTCCGCCAACTCCCCGTCAACCCCGGAACCCTCGAAGCCCAGCCCTTCCCCCACACCCTCAAGGGCGGGCCAACGAACTTCTACACCACCGCCACCGAACAAGCCTTCGACGTCACCATCCTCGGCCAAGCAGTCCACCTGGCAGCGACCCCGGCAAGCTTCACCTACAACTTCGGCGACGCCACCAGTCTCGGCCCCACCCCGGTAGCCGGCTACTCGATCCCGGAAGCCGACTGGCTCGTCAACGAAACCCGCACCAGCCACAGTTACACGGCGACAGGGAACTACCCCGCCACCATCACCACCAGCTTCACCGGAACCTACTCCGTCAACAACGGACCCCCACTGCCCATCAACGGAACCCTGGACCTGACCACACCACCGAAAACCATCCAGGTCTGGAAAACAGAAAAAGCACTCGTCGCCGATACCTGCCAGGAAAACCCCAAATCCTGGGGCTGCCCCGAGGCAAGGACCAGCCGCTAACGCGAGTCAACAGCTGAGAGCGCGTGGCTTCCTGACCTTCATTGAGACGAAAAGGGGCCCAGATCACCGGAAAAGTGCAGCTTTGGCCCGCAAAGAAGGTCAGGAAGCCACCGAGCGAAAATAGATCAGGAGAACCAGGTCCCAGGAGGGCCCATGAACAGCAGGAAGCTAAACACTGCCCCCACGGCAACCAGGGTGACAACTACGGCAAGAATAGGGTTTCGCAGAATCCAGGCCTGGGCCTTCTCGAAGCCGTCCTGAGGTTCCTCTCCCCCGTCGGCCAGGCGCCAACCGCCGGCAAGGAGACCCCGACGGTCGAGCGACTTTTCCACGGGAATCGTGGCGTACGGGATCACGGCAGAGACGATGGCGAGCAGACCCGTTCGGGCCGGCCATTTCTGGTTGATCCATGTGAAGGCGGCTGTCGCTGCATAGCAGAGGAAGACAAAGCCATGGATGCCTCCGGCCACGCTCACGCCCACCTCCGTGGTTTTGGTGACGTACTTAAGGAACAGCCCAATCAGCAGCAGCGTCCACGTCACAGCTTCGGCAAAAGCAACGGTACGAAACAGGGTGCGGGGCTGCATGGAAGTCCTTGGCTGGGAAACGGGAGTCCCGTCCAATTTACCGTGACAGGACAAACACGTTCACCCCAAGGGAGGAAGCGAGTCCCGGTGCCGGATCTGCGAGTCCCCGAATTCAACGGGCACAGGAGCGATCTCCATCGGCGGCTCATGACGGGTCCGGGCTTTGCCGACGGCGACGTGCGGCAACCAGCGTGGTGACCTGTAGCCAAGGGCAGGTGAGCTCAGGATGAAGTCGTCGATGTTGTCCAGGCCCAGGTCATCCAAAAGCACATGGAGGCCCTGCACCAGAAGGGCCTGATAGTCGTGCACCTCTTGAGGAACGTCCACTTCCAGTCCCATGAGACGGCCGCCACCCAGGGGGATCAGTTTGTCCGACTTTCCCAGGAACCCCTGCAACACAGGCAACTCGGTCAACCAACCCACAATCTCTGGAAGTACGTTCTCTGACCGGGACATTCCTTTGGTCCAGCCTTCAATGTCCCGGACCAGGTCATCGAGGATGCCCACGTGCAGCAGCGTCATGTGCAGCCCTTGCGGCTTCCGGAGGAAGTCGACGTAGCGGCTTAGTCCCTCATAATCGGATTGCCCGGCGCCTATGCGGAGGACCGGCACCTCGACGGTGATCCGGGATCCATGCGGTTTGCCTCCAGTGGGGTTACTGGCCGTCATGCATGACATTATGCGCCGCTCGCCGCTCCCATGGCAGGCCCCCAACAGAAGCCCGGTGCCGCCGTCGTGCTTAACGCCCTATTTCTTGGAACGGGCCTGAACCAGATTCGCAAACGGTAGGCGGCCATAGGTGCCAACGAAATCAGCATGGTAGGCAGCTTCGGCTGCGTTCACCTCGGAAGGAGGGAGTTCCTTCCACGCGATGATCAGGTCCAAAGCATCCCGGAGCTGCCAGATGAGGCGGGCGTCCCAGACGACGGTGGGTCGCCCGCGGCCGTACTCCATGAACTCCTGGATCTGCTTCCGAAGCCCCCGATTCCCTTGGCTTCCGGCGCTGGCTTTGCCCAAGTACAAAAGGGAAGCATCCGGAACCCACTCCGCTTCCAAAGCTTCCCGCTTGAGGGATGGGTCCTTTTTCTTGAAGGTGCCCGCGGTGCTCTTGTTGAGGAAAACTGGCTCGAAGCCGGCAAGGCAAAGCAGGGCAAAAACTCCGGGCCCCTGGGGGACGCGCATGACGTCGAGTTCGTCCAAGGCCCGGAAGCCTGTGAAACCATCGGCGGTGAGAGACTTTTTGGTGAAGAGCATGGTCCATTGTGTCAACCGCACGTTTCTGGTGCTCGGCGAGCTTCACTTCTAAATCTGTGAGCGTCATGGCCCGCATCATGATCAAGTACAGGGTGACACTGTCGCCGTACGGCAACAAATGCTAAAGTCGTCGTACGGCGACATTTTCGCAAGTTGCCGTACGGCGACAGGAGTCGAGAATGCGAACGGTGCGGGAGGCAGGCCCACTGGTGCGTGAGCTTCGTGAGGAGCGTGGCTGGTCTCAGGCAGAGCTTGCCCGCCGAGCGAACGTTTCGCGAACCTTCTTGATCGACCTTGAATCCGGCAAGGCAACAGTGGAGACTTCAAAATTCATGGACGTCTTCCAAGCTTTGGGGTTCGAGCTTGCCGTACGCAACAGCGACACCGGCCACGTCAGATGGTAAATACCCGTGCACTCGACGTGTTCATGGATGGGACAGCCTGCGGCCGCGTTGAGCAGTCGCCGTCAGGAAATCTGACATTCCGCTATAAACCGGAATATCAGGCAATCCCCGACGCGACACCATTATCGCTTTCCATGCCACTGGCCGCCGCTTCACACAAGAAGCGCGCAGTCCTGCCCTTCCTGCAAGGCTTGCTCCCGGACAGCGACGGAGCCTTGCGGACCATAGCGAGGAGGTTTGGGGTCTCGTCATCAAACCCTTTCGCCATCCTTGAGCACATCGGTGCAGATGTCGCTGGTGCACTCCAATTCATGCGTCCGGGAACAGAATCCCCGGACGGTCGGGCTCGCCAGGAACTCGGTCACCCCAGTCTCGGAATCCGATGTTGCCACCATGCTGGATCATGTCGTGGCTGAATATGAGGATGGCACGCCATACGACGATGCAGCAGGACGCTTCAGCCTTGCAGGAGCACAGCCGAAAATCGCCCTTCATCAACTCTCCGATGGCGCGTGGGGAGTCCCGGCAGATGCGAAACCAACAACTCACATCTTGAAGCCGACAGCAGGGAACTTCAGCAGGCTCGACGTCGTCGAGCAGCTGACCATGAGGGCGGCAGCCCTGCTCGGCCTTGAGGTGGCGGCGTCCGAACTTGTACGCATCGGTTCTTGGGACGTATTCGTGACACGGCGCTATGACCGTCAACTCACCAATGGGGTCTGGCGCCGCATTCACCAAGAGGACCTCTGCCAGTCTCTGAGCGTTTCGCCGGCAAAGAAATACCAGCATCGCGACGGGGGTCCTGGGGCCGGCGACATGGCTTCGCTTGTGCGGTCGTTTCCCCTCGAAAGAGACCGCCGCAAAGCTGGAGAAGCACTTTACCGGGCCTTCGTGTTCAACGCTGTCGCCGGTTGTACCGATGCTCACGCCAAGAACTACTCGATCCTGCTCCAAGGCAGTGAAGTGCAAATAGCGCCGCTTTATGACCTCGCTACATACGCACCCTACTGGGAGGGAGAATCGACCATCGATCTCGCGATGAGCGTGAAAGGCGAATACCGCCTGCAGAAAATCAGCAGGCAAATGTTGGTCTCGACGGCTAGCCAGTTCGGCGTCACGCCCGACGTAGCGGAAGAGATTGTTGGAAACTACTGCGGGCAGCTGGCGGAAGCGTTTGATGCCGCCAAAGACGAACTGAAAAACCATATGGGGCGGCTGCCGAAAGTCGCCGACGATGCAGTGGCCAACGTACGCAAGCTGCCACTGATCCAGTGAGCTAGCCGCTCGGTCGACACACAAAGCCTGAAGCAAGCCTTTCAGCGTTGACACAGCCTTGTGACCCGTGCCATATTCGATAACGTGAACCTGTCAGACAGCCGGACAGCCGGACAGCAAGCCCCTCAGGGCTCTTCCGCTGGGCATACGCCGATCTCGCGCATTTCCGCGGCTGAGGCTGTCTTCGCGGCACTCAGAAGGGCAATCGAGGGCGGCCAGTTCGATATCGGCACCAAGCTGAGCTCTGAAGCAACGCTGGCGGCCCAGTATGGCGTGAGCCGCTCGGTCATCCGCGAAGCCCTGCGGTCCTGCAACACGCTGGGTTTGACCGTGACCAAGACCGGCAAGGGCACGTTCATTGTGGCCAACAAGGTCGCCAATGACCTTACCTTGGGCCAGTACAGTGCGCGTGATCTGAACGAGGCACGTCCGCACATTGAGATTCCAGCAGCCGGGCTGGCAGCCCAGCGCCGCACGGAAGAAGAACTTGAGCACCTGAAGGACATCGTCCAGGAAATGCTCAACGAGAACGATCCCGAAGCTTGGGTAAACCTGGACGCCAGCTTCCATTCCGCCGTCGCCCGGGCCAGTGGCAACCGGGTGTTCGCCAGCGTCGTCTCCGATATCCGGGAGGCCTTGGCCCACCAGTCTGAAACCCTCAACCTCGTCGCCGACCGGCAACACCGCTCGGACGAGGAACACGTTGCCGTGCTGAACGCAATCGAAGCAGGCGACGCCGAAGCAGCGAGCAAAGCGATGGCCGATCACCTTCAGGCCGTCAGCGTCGCACTGGACACGATCCTCAGCAAATGAACCACCCAAAGGACACCATGCCCCAAGTGACCGCGGCAGCAGCGGCCCAAACAGCACAGAGAACACCCAACCACGTCCCGCTCGTCGAACAGACCCGCGACGGTTTGGTGGAGAGCATCCACTATGGATCGCTGATCGCCTTGAACGCCGATGGCAGCAGTGCCATCGAAGCCGGCGAGCCGGACGCGCCGATGTATCCGCGTTCCTCCCTTAAGCCGCTGCAGGCCGTAGCCCTCCTCCGTGCAGGCTTGGACATCCCGCAGAACCTCCTCGCCCTGACGGCGGCCAGCCACTCGGGCAGTAAAGCGCATCGGGACGGCGCCGCCGAAATCCTGGCGCTTCACGGCCTGACCGAAGCGGCGCTGGGCAACAGCACTGACCTGCCATACGGCGTCGTTGAGCGCGAAGAATGGCTCCGCGCTGGCAACGGCCCCACCCAACTTGCGCAGAACTGCTCCGGCAAGCACGCGTCCATGACCGCGGTGTGCGTCATTAACGGTTGGCCCGTGGAGGGCTACCTGAACCCGGAACACCCGCTTCAGGTCCTGGTTCGTGACACCATCACCGAACTGACCGGCGAGGATGCAGCCGCAGTGAGCACTGATGGCTGCGGTACCCCGCTTTTCGCCCACACGCTTCACGGCATGGCCCGCGCTTACGGCCGCATCGCCGCCGCTGACCAAAGCACCGACGAGGGCAAGGTTGCCCACGCCATGCGCCGCTTCCCGGAGATGGTGGCCGGCGAAGGCCGCGACGTCACCGCGCTGATGCGCGCCGTTCCGGGGCTGCTGGCCAAGGACGGTTTTGAAGGCCTCCAGCTGGTGGGCCTGCCGGACGGCCGCGGCGTGGCTGTGAAGATTTCCGACGGCGGTGACCGCGCGCGCATGCCCGTCACCGTTGAGGTTCTCCGCCAGTTGGGCGTCGACGGCGGCAGCCTGGACACGCTTCAAAGCCCACCGGTGCTGGGCGGCGGCCTTCCGGTCGGCGAGCTCCGCGCAGCGCAATTTTTCAGCAAGAACTAAACCAAGGACAGCTATGACCACCGTCGATCAGGCGATCCCCATCCGTTCCGAACACGACCTCCTGGGGGACCGCGATATTCCCGGGAACGCCTACTGGGGCGTCCACACCCTGCGGGCTATCGAGAACTTCCCCATCACAGGACAGCCCCTGTCCACCAACCGCCACTTGGTCCGCGGCCTCGCCGCGGTAAAACAAGCGGCAGCTCGCACCAACCATGAGCTGGGCCTCCTGGATGCCGAACGCGCCGGAGCCATCGATCAGGCGTGCCAGGACGTCATGGATGGCATGCTCCAGGAACAGTTCATGGTGGACGTGATCCAGGGCGGCGCGGGCACCAGCTCCAACATGAACGCCAACGAGGTCATCGCCAACCGTGCTCTGGAAATCCTGGGCCACCCCAAGGGCGATTACTCAAAGCTGCACCCGAATGACCACGTCAACCTCAGCCAGTCCACCAACGATGTCTACCCGACGGCGGTGAACCTCGCCACGATCTTCTCGGTGAAGGAACTCCTCCTCGCCCTGGAAGAACTCGAGCTGGCATTTGCCGAGAAGGGCCGTGAATTCCGCACGGTAGTGAAGATGGGCCGCACCCAGCTTCAGGATGCCGTTCCCATGACATTGGGACAGGAATTCGGTGGATACGCCGTGACCATTGCCGAGGACCGGGCGCGCCTGGACGAATCCCACATGCTGATCCACGAGATCAACCTTGGCGCCACCGCCATTGGCACGGGCCTGAACGCGCCCGTCGGTTACGCAGATGCTGCCTGCCGTCATCTGGCCGAAATCACTGGCCTTCCGCTCATCACGTCCGCGGACCTCATTGAGGCCACACAGGATGTTGGCGCCTTCGTGCACCTGTCCGGCGTCCTCAAGCGCGTGGCAGTGAAGCTCTCCAAGATTTGTAACGACCTCCGCCTGCTGTCCTCTGGACCGCGTGCGGGTTTGGGCGAGATCAACCTGCCGGCTGTTCAGTCCGGCTCGTCGATCATGCCCGGCAAGATCAATCCGGTGATCCCGGAAGTGGTCAGCCAGGTGGCGTACGAAGTCATCGGCAACGATGTCACAGTCACCATGGCCGCGGAGGCGGGCCAGCTTCAGCTGAACGCCTTCGAACCGATCATTGTGCACAGCCTGCACAAGAGCATCTCCCACCTGGAAGCAGCGTGCCGCACCCTTACGGCACGCTGCGTCCGGGGCATCACCGCAAACACCGAACGGCTACGGCTTACCGTGGAGCAGTCGATCGGTCTCGTCACGGCATTGAACCCCCACATCGGTTATGCCTCCGCCACGGCCATCGCCCAAGAAGCGTTAGCTACCGGCAAGGGTGTTGCAGAACTCGTCCTGGAGCACGGTCTGTTGACTGCTGCCCAGCTTGAGGAACTGCTCAGCCCGGAACGTCTGGCAAACCTGAGCAAGTAAGCCGAAACCGGCTAGTAAGCCCAGCGGCTCAAGAGAGCCGTCGCGCCCGATAAAGGCACACCCCCGAGGCCCTGTCCTGCGCTCCGGCCCCCGACCGGACGCGTCCAGGACACCCCCAACAGGACACCCCTAAGGATTCCAATGACCAACCCACCTATTACGGACCACACGGTCCCGGCCCAAGCGCATGCCAGCGAGAAAGCCCTCCACACTGAGGACAAGGGCTACCACAAGGATCTGAAGCCCCGCCAGATCCAGATGATCGCGATCGGCGGTGCAATCGGCACCGGGCTATTCCTCGGCGCAGGTGGCCGCCTCAACGCAGCTGGCCCTTCGCTCGTCATCGCGTATGCCGTATGTGGCTTCTTCGCATTCCTGATCCTCCGCGCTCTCGGTGAGCTCGTTCTCCACCGCCCCTCGTCTGGATCCTTCGTTTCCTACGCCCGTGAGTTCTTCGGTGAGAAGGCAGCCTTCGTTTCCGGCTGGTTCTACTGGATCAACTGGGCCACCACCACCATCGTGGACATCACAGCAGCGGCGCTGTACATGAACTTCTTCGGCAAATACGTCCCGTGGATCGGTGTGGTTCCACAGTGGGCCTGGGCGCTGATCGCACTGGTTGTGGTCCTGGGCCTGAACCTCGTATCGGTCAAGGTCTTCGGCGAGCTTGAATTCTGGTTCGCCATCATCAAGGTGGCCGCACTCGTGGCGTTCCTGGTGTTGGGCACCTACTTTGTCATCTTCGGCACCCCGGTGGAGGGCCAGGAAGTTGGCTTCAGCCTCCTTTCTGACAATGGCGGCATCTTCCCCAATGGCATCCTTCCCATGATCATCCTCATGCAGGGTGTGCTGTTCGCCTACGCATCGATCGAGCTCATCGGCACCGCCGCCGGTGAAACGCCGAACCCTGAGAAGATCATGCCCAAGGCCATCAACTCCGTGGTCTTCCGTATCGCAGTGTTCTACGTTGGCTCGGTCATCCTGCTCGCGCTGCTGCTCCCATACACCTCCTACGAAAAGGGCGTCAGCCCGTTCGTGACGTTCTTCGGTTCCATCGGCATCCAGGGCGTGGACGTGATCATGAACCTCGTGGTCCTCACCGCCGCGCTGTCCTCGCTGAACGCCGGCCTGTACTCCACCGGCCGTATCCTGCGCTCGATGTCCGTTGCCGGCTCCGCCCCGAAGTTTGCCCAGCGCATGAACAAGGCCGGTGTCCCCTACGGTGGCATTGCCATCACGGCAGGCGTCTCGCTCCTCGGCGTTCCGCTGAACTACCTCGTCCCGTCACAGGCTTTCGAAATCGTCCTGAACGTTGCTTCCGTCGGCATCATCGTCACGTGGGCCACCATCGTCCTGTGCCAGATGCAACTCAAGCGCTGGGCAGACAAGGGCTGGCTCAAGCGCCCGTCCTTCCGGATGTTTGGTGCGCCGTACACGGGTTACCTCTCGCTCCTGTTCCTGGTGGGCGTGCTGGTGATGGTATTCATCGACTCCCCGCTCACCATGCTGGTCACCGCGATCGCATGCGCACTGATGGTGGTCGGCTGGTACCTGTGCCGCAAGCAGATCCATGAGCTTGCCGCGACGCGCGACGGCTACACCGGCAGCGCGCCGGTGGTTGCGAACCGTCCAATGCGCGGCGGCGACTCCTAACAAGCCCCAAGCAGCGCCCGACGGCGGCACCCGGGTTCCGTAACAACGGAACCTGAGTGCCGCCGTCGTTGGTTAACGCACCCAAGTTGCCGTGGTTGTTCCCAAGGCTGGGAACAACCACGGCTAGATGCGTGAGAACGCGCCTAAGCCAAACATCCGATGATTGGCGACTACTATGGACCCATGGCTGTCACAGATGAGGCGATTGGCAAGATCAAGGACATGCTGATCCGCGGGGAACTCAAGGCCGGGGATCGGCTTCCGCCTGAGAAGGAACTGAGCGAGCGGCTCGGCCTTTCTCGCAGTTCGCTGCGTGAGGCGGTGAAGGCGCTGGAGCTGATCCGCGTGCTCGACGTCCGCCGCGGCGATGGAACCTACGTCACCAGCCTCGATGCCAAGCTGCTCAACGAAGCCGTGGCTTTTGTGGTTGACCTGCATCAGGACCGCTCCATCCTGGAACTCTTTGAGGTCCGACGAATCCTGGAACCCGCCACCGCCCACCTCGCTGCCGGCAAGATCGGTCCGGCCGAGCTCATGGCACTCCGGGCCACTATGGATGGCATCGATGAAAACACCGACGTCGAAGAACTGGTAGCCCACGACCTCGAATTCCACAGCATCATTACCGAAGCTGCGGGGAACGACTACCTTGGGAGCCTGTTGGAGGCCCTGTCCAGCAGCACGGTTCGTGCGCGGATCTGGCGTGGCCTGACGCAGGAAAAGGCCGTGGCGCACACCCTTGCGGAGCACCGCGCGATCGCCGATGCCTTGGAACGCGGCGATGCCGAGCTGGTCCGGGCGCTCGTGACAGTCCACATCAGCGGCGTGGAGAACTGGCTGCGGCAGGCGCTCTAAGCCCTCGAAAGCGCTAGTCCTGTGGAAGCAGCCTAACCGGCAGCCCGTAGGTACGAATGGCTGTCGCCTCAAGCACGGCATCCTGTTCCGGGACGCTCAGTGTAGACACGAGTTCCAACAACACATCCAGGGTCCTGCCGTACGGCGCACCGAGCGTGCTGACCGGCCAGTCGCTGCCGATCATCAAGCGATCGGGGCTGAAGGCTTCCAACGCTTCGTCGAACAGTGACCGCAACGAATCGTCCGAATACTCCACGCCGGGCATGTGCAAGCCGGACAATTTAGCCACCGTGTTGGGCAGGCGCCCAAGTTCTCGAAAATCAGAGCGCCAAAGGTCCATCGCAGTCGCGTCCGCCAGGGGCGGCTTGCCGAGGTGATCCAGGACCACAGTCAGCTCAGGAAGTTCGCGGGCAAGCCGGATAGTGGCTCCCAGATGACGTGGGAAGGCATCGGGGACGTCGAATGCGAAGCCTCGTGCGGCAACCAAGGCGAGGGATTCCCGTACCGAGGGCAGGTCAAGGAAGTCGTCGCGGGGATCATCGTGCACAAGGTGCCGGACTCCCCTGAACACGGAATGAGCGGCGAACGCGTCCAACTGTTCCGCAGCTTGGGTTGGCGAGTCCAGTTGGATCCACCCCACGACGCCGAGCACCCATGGATTGCGCGCGGCCACGCCGAGCATGCTCTCAGTGTCGGCAACCGTATCGTCAGCCTGGACCAGCACCGCTCCCCTGATCCCCGCTTCGGCCAGGACCTCTCCGGCCTCATCCTCCCCGAAGCTGCGGAACAGCGCGCCGTGCTGCGGGCCCAGCCACGAGTAGGGTCGGACACCGCCGGTTACAAAGGCATCCAGGTTCCACAGGTGCAGATGCGCGTCAATCACGCCCCAGAGCCTCCAACGCGTCCCACAATTCTTCCGGCACGGATTCCTGCATACGGCTGGCGTTCGAGGTGACCTGCTCTGGTCTGCTGGCTCCGACTGTCACATTCACCACGGCCGGATGCCGCAACGGGAACTGGAGTGCCGCCGTCGGAAGTTCAACGCCGAAATCCCGGCAGACCGCGGCAAGCGCCCGCGCACGCTCGACCACTTCACGCGGGGCGCGGTCGTAGTTGTAATGCGCGTCATCGGGGACTTCGGGACGGGCCAGCAGCCCGGAGTTGTAGACGCCAACATTCACGACGCCGGTGCGGCGCTCCACGCAGCGGTCAAGCAGCGGGACGCTGGGCTGCTCAAGCAGCGTGTAGCGGCCTGCGAGCATGACGAGGTCCAGGTCGGCGGCCTCGACACACTCCAGGGCTGCCTCCGAGGAGTTGGTGCCGACGCCGATGGCTTTGACCACCCCTTCTTCGCGCAGTTTCTCCAGCGCTGGAAGGGCCTGGGAGATCCCGGCCTGGAGATCATGGACATCGGGATCGTGGAGGTACGCGATGTCCACGTGGTCCAGGCCCAGGCGTTCCAGGGAGTCCTCGATACTCCGCCGGATGCCGGCTTCGGTGAAATCCCATACGCGCCTGCTGGTAGCGGGCACGTCGAAGCCTTCCTCGTCCGTTGCAGACCCGGCCATTGACGAGCCGGCATCGGAGTTGGCTTCCAGCAGGCGGCCGACTTTGGTGGAGATGACGAATTCTTCCCGGGGTTTGTCCCGGAGGACAGCGCCCAATCTTTGCTCAGACAAGCCCAGGCCGTAGTGCGGTGCGGTGTCGAAATAGCGGACTCCTGAATCCCACGCGGCCAGGACAGTGGCCAAGGCTTCCCCATCAGGGATGGCCTTGTACAGATTCCCGATGCCGGCCGCACCGAATCCGAGCCGGCCGAGGTTAAGTGGTTCCAGGTTCATGGCAGCTCCCATACCTTCTGGATACCCGAATCGTTCCCGGAATAATCGTCCTGAACCTCAAGAAGTTCGGCCATCCTGGCCTGCCAAGGAACGTTCGCCGGATGATCCGCGAGTGCATGGCGCATGGCTTGGTAGTCTTCGACGTCCACCACGTGGAAAAGGTCCAGCCCGCTGCGCCAGATCCGCCAATTCCGTACGCCGGCTCCTTTAAGTGCTTCAACGAGTTCGGGCGGGATGTTCGCGTGGGCATCGGCGTATTCCTCTTCCGTTCCAGGTTTGAGGCGGGTGTGGAGGGCGATGCTTTCAGTCATTGAAATCCCCCGGTTTCAGGAACAGTTCAAGCACGGGCACGGCGACGTCGGGCCGCTGGACCGGGAGCTTGATGGTCTGGGTTCCGGCTGGCTGGCCTCCGGGCGTCATGTTCATGGCTTGCTGTCCCGGGTCCACCTCTTGCAGGAAGACCTCGGACGCATCGTTGAGGAGTTGGGCGTACTCCACCTTGCCAGCCAGGTCCGGGAGATGGACGTATTCAAAGGGCCAGGCGAAGAGGTGCACGTACAGCCGGTTCCCGCGCTGGGTGTAGCGGGTATCCGGTGGTGCTGTGAACTGGGATGTTCCTGCACCGTAAATGGAGCGGGAGTGCAGTTGCATCCATTCGCCGATCCCTTCGAGGGAGGCGAGCGCCCGGGGGTCGATGCTGCCGCGGCCTGTTGGGCCTACGTTGAGCAGAAGGTTTCCGCCCTTGGAGACGCCATCCACCAGCATTCGGATCAGCAGGTCCACGGATTTGTAGTTGAGGTTGTCACGGTCGTAACCCCAGCTGCCGTTCAACGTCTGGCAGGCTTCCCAGCTGACCGGGGCGCCGTCGACCATCATGGGACCTGCTGGCTGGTACTGCTCAGGGGTGACAAAGTCTCCGGGGATACCCAGGCGGTCGTTGACCACGATGTCGGGCTGGAGTTCCCGCACCATGGCGAGCAGGGTTTCGGAGTCCCAGTCCTTGGCGCCTTTGGCGCCCCAGAAGCCGGCGTGTTCGTCTTCGTCGTAGGAGAAATCGAAGAACAGGTAGTCGATGGTGCCGTAGTTGCTGAGGAGCTCACGGACCTGGCCATGGAGGTACTCGCGGTAGCGTGCCATATCGCGAGCGGCGTTGACGCTTTCGACGTCGGTGGCGTTGCGTTGCGGGTGCACGCCATCGATGGTGAAGTCGGGGTGGTGCCAGTCGATCAGCGAATGGTAGAAACCGACTTTGAGCCCTTCATCCCGCAGCGCTTGAACGTAGGGTGCGATCAGGTCACGGCCTGCTGGCGTGTTGGTGGCCTTGTAGTCCGTCAGGGCTGAGTCCCACAGGCAGAAGCCGTCGTGATGCTTGGTGGTGAGGACCACGTACTTCATGCCGGCCCTGCGCGCGGCCCGTGCCCACTCGTTTGGATCGTAGAGATCGGGGTCAAAGCGCCGGAAGTATTTGGAGTACTCCTCCACAGTGGTTTCCTCCCGGTTCATCACCCACTCATGCCGGGCCGGCAGGGCGTAGAGGCCCCAATGGACAAACATGCCAAAGCGTGACTCTTCGAACCAAGGTGCGTGCTGGATCAACGGGATACCTTCCGTGTGCCGGGAGTTGGCGGTCCTTTTTGGAGCGTCAGGCCCGGATTGGGAACGCCGAAGCTCCTCCCAATCCGAGCGTGATCCTATTGGTAGAGGTTGGGCTTGATGGTCTCGGAGTCGATGTTCTTGGCGTCATACCAGTAGAAGCCGGTGTCGATCTTGCCTGGCAACTTCTCACCCTTGATTGCGGCAACGGCTGCCTTGATTGTCTCGTAGCCGATGCCAACCGGGTTCTGGGTGACGGCGCCTGCCATGAGTCCGGACTTGATGGCGTCGATTTGGGCCTTGCCGGAGTCGAAGCCGACGATCGTCAGCTTGCCCTTGAGGCCGAGCTCCTCCACGGCCTTGACGACGCCGATTGCCGAACCTTCGTTGGTACCGTACATGCCTTTAAGGTTGGGGTTGGCGGTGATGATCGCCTTGGCGGCGTCTGCCGAGAGAAGCTGATCGCCACCGGCGTACTGGATAGCGACGATCTTGACGCCCGGGTGGTTCTTCTCGATGTATTCCTTGAAGCCGTCCCGGCGATCAGTGCCTGACTTGGATGTTTGGTCGTGGCCGATGATGGCGATCTCGCCCGATCCGCCAATCAGTTCAGCGAGGTGCTTGGCAGCCTCGGCCGCTGCCGCCTTGTTGTCGGTGGAGGCCGTGGTGGCCGGGATGGTGGAGTCAACGCCGGAGTCGAACGCAATGACGGGGATGTTCTTGCTCTTGGCTTGCTCCAGGAGGGGCGTGGCGGCCTGTGAGTCCAGCGCTGCGAAGCCGATTGCTGCAGGCGACTTGCCCAAGGCAGTGGTGAGCATCTGGATCTGTTGGTCCACGTCCTTCTCGGTGTTCGGACCCTCAAAGCTGATATCGACGTTGAATTCCTTGGCAGCCTTGTCCGCTCCTTGCTTTACTGCCTGCCAGAACTGGTGTTGGAAGCCTTTGGACACGACGGCGATGTACGGCTTGGCGCCGTCTGCTGCTGCTCCGCTGGCGGTGGCAGATCCGGCCGGTGCCTCGCAGCCGGCGATAGCGACGGCACCGAGGGCGAGGCCGGTGAGGGTAAGGAAGGAACGGCGGTTGTGGATGGACTTGCTCACGATTGAAGACTCCCTTTTTCTGAGGATGCGTTCTGGAGAGGATGCGGGTGGTTGGAGCGGAAGCGCAGAGGCTATTTGGCGGTCTCCTTCCTGCGCAGCATGTCCAGATAGACCGCTACGAGGATCACGACACCGATTGCCACGTTCTGCCATTCCTGCGGCACGGAGATGATGCGCAGCCCGTTGGTCAGGACGGACATGATGAGGGCGCCGATCACTGTTCCGACGATGGAGCCTTTGCCGCCTGCCAGGGATGTTCCACCGATCACGACGGCGGCAATCGCCTGCAGTTCGTAGCCCATGCCCTGCCCCGGCTGGGCGGAGTTCAGGCGGGCTGCAATGATGACTCCAGCCAGGCCTGTGAAAGCTCCCGCAGCCGTGTAAATCCACAACTTCCAGTTCCGCACGTTGATGCCGGAAAGTGCTGTGGCTTCCTCGTTGGAGCCGATGGAAAAGGTATAACGGCCCAAGAGCGTCTTGCTCATGACAAGCCCGGCCAGTACGGCCACTGCGAAGAAGATGAATACCGCGTTGGGTACTACCAGGCCGGGGATGGGCTTGCCGAGGGCGAGGTTGGCGAAGCCTTCAGTGCTGGTGAAATAGATGGGCTTGGTTCCGGAAACTACCAGTGCCATGCCCTGTGCCACGAGCATGGTGGCCAGGGTGGCGATGAACGGTGGAATCTTCAGGAAGGAGATCAGGAATCCGTTGACGGCACCGATCACGGCTCCCATCAGGATGCCGCCAACGATGCCGGCCCACAGTGGCAGACCGAGATAGGTCAGGACCACTCCTGTCATGACCGAGCACAGGCTCATCCCGGTGCCCACGGAGAGATCAATGCCGCCGGTAATGATCACGAACGTCGCGCCCAAGGCCAATAAACCGATCACCACTGTGGAGAGCAGGATGTCCGAAAGATTGCTCGGCACCAGGAACCGTGAGTTCATTGCGCCGAAAAAGATCACCAGGACAATGAGTGAACCGAAGGCCAGGAGCTGTTGAAGGGATGAACGGAACCGGGTAGCCAGGTCACGTACGGGCTTCTGTTCGGCGGGTCCGGGCTTTGTACCCTGGTTGCGGGACGCGGGGGTCTCTACAAGGCTCATGCTGTCATTGCTCCTGGTGTGGCGATGGCGCGGCGGGTGGCCAGCTCCATGATTTGTTCCTGGGTGGCTTCAGCGTTGCTGAGGAAGCCTGTGATCCGGCCTTCGGCCATGACGGCGATCCTGTGGGACATGCGCAGGATCTCGGGAAGCTCCGAGGAAATCATGATGATCGATTTCCCACCGGCGGCCAGTTCATTAAGGAGCCGGTAAATTTCCTCCTTGGCACCAACGTCGATTCCGCGTGTGGGTTCATCAAAGATGAGAATGTCGCAGTCCTTGACCAGCCACTTGGCGATCACGATCTTCTGCTGGTTGCCGCCGGAGAGATTGCGTGCCAGCTGGTGGATGGATGGCGTTTTGATCCGCAGCTTCCTGCTGTATTCCTCAGCAGTCCGGCGCAATGCCGAATCCTTGATGAAACCACCCGGTGCATTCGAGGCGAGCGAAGAGAGCATGATGTTCTCCTTCACGTCGCGTTCAAGCATGAGGCCAAGATGCTTGCGGTCCTCGGACAGGTAACCGATGCCCAGCTTCGCGGCAGCAGCGGGGTTGGCGATGGCCGCGTCAGCGCCGCGCACCTGTAGCCGGGTGAACGTGGCACGATCAGCGCCCACCAAGGCACGCGCCACTTCCGTTCGACCTGCTCCCATGAGCCCTGCGAAGCCGAGGATTTCGCCGCGTCGGAGGTCGAAGCCGACATCCCGCAGCAAGGCTCGCGTCGATAGCCCCTCAACCGAAAGCACGACGTCGTTACGCACCTCGGCGGGGATCGCCGTCGGGCGCTGTTCTCCCGAAATCTGACGCCCCACCATCAAGGAAATGACTTCCTTCATGGTTGTCTCCGCTGTGCTGACTGTGTCCACGTACTCGCCATCGCGGATGACGGTGATGCGCTGCGAGATCTGCTTGAGTTCGTCCATGCGGTGCGAGATGTAGATGACGCCGGTGCCGGGAGAGATAAACCCACGGATGATCTGGTGCAGGGCGGCCACCTCGGCGTCATTCAGTGCGGCCGTTGGCTCGTCCATGATGATCACTTTGGAATCGTGGCTCAGTGCTTTCGCGATCTCCACCATCTGCTGCTTGGCGACCGTCAACTGCCCCACTTTCTGACGGGGATTCAGCTGCAGCCCGATCCTGTCCAGCAGCTCCTGGGTCTGGTGGTTCAAGGGCCCGCTCGTTCAGTACTCCGAAGCGCCGGGGTTCGCGGCCGATGAAAATGTTCTGGGCAACGGTGAGGTCCGGCATCAGGTTGAATTCCTGGTGGATGATGCTGATGCCCAGTTCCTGCGCGTGCTTGGGACTGTCCGGCACAAAGGCCGTTCCGTTCAGCTCAAAGGTGCCGCTGTCCGGTGTGTAGATGCCGGAAAGAAGCTTCATCAGCGTGGACTTTCCGGCACCGTTCTCTCCCACAAGCGCAAGGACTTCACCGTGGCGAAGCTCCAGCCCCATGTTGTTCAGGGCCCGGACTCCGGGGAAAGTCTTGCTGACTCCATGGAGGGAGAGCAGCGGTGGTGCTTGCTGGGTCATGCGATCACTTCCTTGTGAGCGTGCACGTGCTGTCGCGGTACGTTATCGGGCCCAGACGGGGCCGTCGGGGAAGGCGTATTCGGCCAGTGTTTCGTGCACCATTTCGTTGCCCGCACCAGGAGCCGACGGCGGCCAGTAGACGCCGCTTCGGACGTCCACGGGTGTGATGAAGTGCTGGTGCAGATGGTCCACGAACTCGATCATCCTGCCTTCCTTTGTGCCCGAAACGGCAACGAAGTCAAACATAGACAGATGCTGGACGGCCTCACACAGCCCCACGCCACCGGCATGAGGGCACACAGGCACACCGAACTTGGCAGCCAGCAGCAGGATGGCGATGTTCTCGTTGACCCCTGCCACCCGGGCTGCATCAATCTGCAGGACCTGAAGGGAACCGGCTTGCAGCATCTGCTTGAACATCACCCGGTTCTGGACGTGCTCCCCGGTAGCCACAGGGACAGGGTCAACGCCGCGGGCGATGGCCGCGTGCCCCAAAATGTCATCGGGGCTGGTCGGTTCCTCGATCCAGGCGATGTCATAAGGCGCCAGATGGGCCATCCAATCGATGGCTTCCTGGACATCCCAGCGCTGGTTAGCATCCACCGCAATCCGGATGTCCGGCCCCACCGCCGCACGGGCAATTCCCACGCGCCGGATATCGTCCTCCAAGGAGGCGCCTACCTTGAGCTTGATCTGCGCAAACCCGTCGGCCACGGCTTCCTTGGCCAGGCGCGTCAGTTTCTCGTCGCTGTAACCCAGCCAGCCCGGCGTCGTGGTGTAAGCGGGGTAGCCTTCAGCGCGAAGTGCCACTTTGCGTACTTCCCTGCCCGGCTCCGCTGCCCGGAGGATCGCCAGTGCTTCATCCGGCGTGAGGGCGTCGGTGAGGTATCGGAAGTCCACCAACGCCACGAGTTCCTCCGGACTCATGTCTGCGAGCAGTTCCCAGAGCGGCAGTCCGGCCCGCTTGGCCTTCAGATCCCAAAGGGCGTTTACCACTGCGCCGATGGCCATATGCATGACGCCTTTCTCCGGGCCCAGCCAGCGGAGTTGGGAATCGTGGGCCATCAGCTTCCAGGTGGCGCCCATGTCTCCCAGGAGGTCCTCCACGTTGCGGCCCAGAATGTGGTCCCGAAGAGCGTCGAGGGCTGCCGTCTCAACCTCGTTTCCGCGCCCGATCGTGAACACGAAGCCGTGGCCTTCATGACCGTCACCGGCATCGGTGCGAATGATCAAGTATGCGGCTGAATAGTCGGGGTCCGGGTTCATGGCGTCGGAGCCATCGAGGTCCTGCGAGGTGGGAAAGCGGATATCGAAAGTGTCCACTGCGGTGATAACGCTCATTGCGCTCCTTGCTTGGCAGCCGGCGGTTGATCTAGGTAGAGCTAAACATCCGATGTCTGCCTTGTCAATGGGTCACATTTCCGTATTATGTAGTGAAACAGCACACTAGAGCTCGGATGTTAGTCCCAAACGCACGGAGGAAGCCATGACCTTGAAATTCGCCAGGCTGGGTACGGCCGGAAACGAACAACCGGCCGTCATCGCCAAGGACGCCGACGGCACAGAGAAGTACTTCGATCTCTCGCCGCTGACCAACGACATCGACGGCGTTTTCCTCGCCTCAGACGGCTTCACCCGCACCCGTGCAGCCCTCGAATCCGCGGAACTTCCTGAAATCCAAGCCGAAGGCCTGCGCATCGGAGCGCCTGTGGCCCGTCCGGGCTCGGTCATCTGCATCGGCCTGAACTACACCGCGCACGCCGCCGAATCCGGGGCGACGCCGCCCGAGGTACCGGTGGTTTTCCTGAAGCCGACCAACACCATCAGCGGACCTTTCGACTCTGCCCCCATCCCGCCGTCGTCGGAAAAGTATGACTGGGAAGTGGAATTGGCAATCGTGATCGGCAAGGAAGCGTCCTACCTTTCCACCTTGGATGAGGCCGAAGCATGCATCGCGGGCTACGCAGTGGCCAACGACCTCTCCGAGCGCGACTACCAGATCCCCGGAGCCGCCGGACAGTGGACCAAGGGCAAGTCACTCCCCGCTTCCACTCCCCTGGGCCCGTGGCTGGTTCCCGCGGCTGACGTGGATGCCAGCAACCTCCGGCTGCGGACCCTGGTCAACGGCGAAGCCCGCCAGGACTCAAACACCTCGGACATGATTTTCGATCCCGCCACGATCGTCCACCACCTCAGCCAGTACATGGTCCTGGAGCCTGGCGACGTCATCATCACCGGCACACCCGAGGGCGTGGCCCTGTCCGGTCGATTCCCGTACATCCAGCCCGGTGACGTGGTGGAACTGGAGATTGACGGCCTGGGACGCCAGCGGCAGGAATACTACCGCGCGCAGGCCGGGACTGTTTCCGCCGCCCCTGCCCAGATCAACGCCTGATGGCATCCCCAATGGGCCAGGAATTCGAAGGCCTGGCAGCACTCGTGACCGGCGGGGCCTCCGGCATTGGTGCGGCCATCGCTGACCGGCTCGCCGCCGGTGGCGCACGGGTTGCAGTCCTGGACCTGACACCGGAAACGAGCCCGCACTTCGGCGTGGAATGCAACGTGGCCGATGACGCCTCGGTGCGAACCGCCGTCGAGAATGTTGCCAAGGAGTTTGGCCGCCTAGACGTCGTGGTTAACAACGCCGGCATAGGCGCCCAAGGTGACATCGCCGCAAACGACGACGACGAGTGGCTCCGGGTCCTGAACATCAACGTCGTAGGAATTGCGCGCGTCAGCCGTGCGGCCCTGCCGTACCTGCGCGAGTCGCCGTCCGCGGCCATCGTGAATACCTGCTCGATTGCCGCGACCGCCGGGCTTCCCCAGCGGGCGCTGTACTCTGCGTCCAAGGGCGCGGTACTGTCCTTGACACTTGCCATGGCTGCCGACCACGTTCGCGAGGGCATCCGAGTGAACTGCGTCAACCCAGGCACTGTGGACACGCCGTGGGTGGGGCGCCTCCTGGACTCCGCCGCTGACCCGGCGGCTGAGCGCGCCGCCCTCAATGCCCGCCAGCCGCACGGCCGGATGGTAGACCCTGCCGAGGTTGCAGGCGCGGTGGCCTACCTCGCGAGCCCACTGTCCGGTTCGACGTCGGGAACCTCCCTGGCCGTCGACGGCGGCATGCAGGGTCTGCGGCTAAGGCCGGTTCAGTAGAGGCTGGTTCAGTAGAGGCTAGTTGGTTGGGGCTGGTTTGGTGGCGTTTCAGTAGAGCCCGTTGAAGATGTTCCAGCCCCAACCGACAGTCTCAACACCCTTCCAACCGCCGCGGCCATCGCCGTAGTACATCACCAGATCGCCTGCGGCATTAACGCCGTGGACATCATTGAAACCGTCGCGGTTGAAGTCGCCAGCACTGCCGATCATCGTCAAGGCATTCCAGCCTTGCCCGATCTGCCGAGTGGTGGTCCAGCCACCGTGGCCATCGCCACCGTAGAAGTAGAGCCTCCCGGTCCTGTCCTTGGCCAGCACATCCACGTTGCCGTCGCCGTCCCAGTCCCCGGGGCCGATCAGGAGGTCCATGACGTCCCAGCCGTGGCCGACCTTTTCCCGAGCACTCCAGCCGCCGAAAGGCTTGGACGGGGTGATGTAAAGGTCGCCGTTCGTCTCTGCGCCGAGGAGATCGTTCATTCCGTCCCCGTCGAAGTCCCCTGGTCCAATCGCAAGAACCGTCGGCTGCCACTCCCAGGTGGCTTGCGGGTACAGCGTATGGAACCCTCCGTCGCCCGTTCCCGGGAACCGGTAGAGCGTCCCCGAGGTGTTCTCGACCATGAGGTCAGCGATACCGTCGTGGGTCACGTCGCCCGGGGCAATGATCTTGGTGACAAAGCCCCACCCCGGACCTACATAGCGGGATTCCTTCCACCCTTTGACGTTGTCCTTACCGAGGTAGAGCATGAGTGCGCCGCCATGGGTACGGCCAACCAGCTCAAAAACCCCACGGCCGGTGAAGCCAGCCGCGCGCACCGGTCCCTGCGCTACGGCCGGTGTTGCTTCCGTGACCAGTTCCTGGCCCGGGCACTTGCCGGGCGAAGCCTTGACTATTGCCGAGATTCGCCCGCCGATGTCGTCTTTCTCCAGGACGTAGAGATTCTGGTTGTAGAGCGGGTTCCCGTCTACGGGTTGGCCGTCCCGGAGCCATTGGACGGAGTAGCCAGGATCCCCGTCCCCTCCGCAGCCCAAAAAGTAGTCCTGGGCACCCTGAACGAACAGCGCCGAGCCGACAATAGGTGCACCGGAGATCTTCACGCCAGACGCATCCGCAGCGTGGGCTGGGGAAACGAAGCCCGAAACAACGAGCGCCGGACCGAACAACAGCGCCGCAATGCTTTTGATGATCGAGTTCTTTGATGACATGGCCGCCCTCCCCCTCAGCGGGCCTTGAATCAGTAGAGCCCGTTGAAAATATTCCAGCCCCAACCCACGGCCTCAACGCCTTTCCAGCCGCCACGCCCGTCGCCGTAGTACATCAACAAATCACCGGCAGCGTTCACCCCATGGACATCATTGAAACCATCCCGATTGAAGTCACCCGCACTGCCAACCATCGTCAACGCGTTCCACCCCTGCCCGATCTGGCTTGGGACGGCCCACCCGCCACGGCCATTCCCGCCATACAGGTAGAGCCGGCCCGACTTGTCCTTGGCCAGGACGTCCACGTTGCCGTCGCCGTCCCAGTCGCCCGGTCCGATCAGCAGGTCCATAACGTCCCAGCCATGGCCGACTTGAACGCCGGGCTTGATAACCCGGTCAAAGCCTGAGGGAAAAAGATACAGATCGCCATTGGGCTCACTGGCAAGGAGATCGTTGAGTCCATCACCGTTGAAGTCGCCAGGGCCCACCACTTTGTCGAAAGCGTCCCAGCCTGGCCCGTAACCGTAGTCAATACCCGGGTCCATATAGGTATGGAATCCGCCGTCACCCGTTCCGTTGAATTGGTACATTCGCCCGGCACGGTCGGCGGTCAGGAGGTCGTTGACGCCGTCGCTGCCCATATCCCCAGGAGCGATGATTTTGCTGAAGCCTTCCCAGCCTGGCCCAACCTGCCGCACGTCTTTCCAACCCTTTGCGTTGTCCTGTCCGAGGTACAGCATCAGGGTCCCGTCATGCTTGCGTGCCATGACCTCAAAGGCGTTCCTGCCCGTGAAGCCCTCTGCCCGTGCGGGTTCCTTCCGGATGGCGTCGGAGGGTGGCGTGGTGAGTGTCTGACCTGCGCAATTCACGGGCGAGGCTGTGACTACTGCCGAAATATGGCTTCCCAGATCGGCAGGTGTGAGTCGATAGCTATACCAGCTGGCACCGGGAAGCGGCACGCCATCCCTCAACCACTGAATGTTGTGGTTCGGTTTCCAACTAGAACCGCTGCAGCCTTCAAAGTAGGTGTGTGCGGCTTCTACTGTCAGCGTTGAGCCCATGATGGTGTACCCGGTTACCTTGACATCGGCAGCGTCCACCGCTGTGGCGCTTGGCAGCACGGCCGAAACCGAGAACAGCAGCGCCAGCAAGCCTGAAGCACCCGCCCGGCGCAGCCTCTTAGTAAAGCCCATTGAAACCACCCCATCCCCAACCGACGGTTTCGACGCCTTTCCAACCACCTAGGCCGTTGCCGTAGTACATCACAAGGTCGCTGGCGGCATTAACGCCGTGGATGTCGTTGAAGCCATCGCGGTTGAAATCACCAACGCTTCCAATGTTGGACAAGGCGTTCCAGCCTTGGCCGATCTGTCGGGCGCTGGCCCATCCGCCAAGACCGTTGCCGCCATACAGGAACAGCCGGCCTTCTTTGTCCTTGGCCATGACATCGACGTTGCCATCACCGTCAAAGTCACCCGGTGCGAAAATCAGATCCATGACATGCCATCCCTGGCCGACCTTCAATCGAGGATTCCACCCGCTGTCTTTGTGCTGGGAGTAGAGGTACAGGTCGCCATTGGCGTCGGCGCCAAGAAGATCATTGGTACCATCGCCGTCGAAATCCCCGGGACCAACAATCTTGTCAATGGCATTCCAACCCCAGCCGATCTCGTAAGGGTACGTGGTGGCAAAGCCGCCGTCGCCGGTTCCGCCGAAGGCGAATAGCGTCCCTGAACTGTTGGTGCCCAGAAGGTCACCAACGCCGTCGTTCGTGAAGTCACCGGGGGCGATGATACGTGTGTACCCAGACCAGCCAGCACCGACGCGAAGCAGTTGCGTCCAACCTTGGGCGCCTTGCTTCCCCAGGTACATCATGAGAACGCCATCGGGCCGTCGTCCCACCAACTCAAACACACCTCGGCCGGTGAAGCCTTCCGCCCGCATTGGCTGCGCCCTGATGACCTGCGGGTCCTCCACCACAATCCGCGCCGGGTTGCATGCACTGGCCCCTGTAACAATTGCTGATATCCGGCTTCCGACGTCCTCAATGTCCAGATCGTAGTAAACAGGCGCATACGTCGGGCTCGTTGTTACCGGCTGTCCGTTCCTTAACCACTGGATGGAATAGCTTGGTTGTTCACTTGGATCGCAGGAAAGGAAGTATTCGTAGGCGCCCATCACGGAAAGGGCGCTGCCCACCACTCCGGGCCCCGAAATAGCGAGGTCATCGGCGTCGACAGCTTCCGCGGCCGGAGCAAACGTTGTGCCGATCAGCAGCGCACACAGCATCCCCGCGATGCTGCCACCGGCGGTCGCCCTCCTGGAAAACAAACCCACGGATCCCCCTCTTTACGGCGTGGCCCAGCTAGGTGTTGCGCTTATCTTACGTGCGGGAAACGACGCCGGAACGAAACGCGATGGCGACAGGCCGCCGTCGGGTCTTGGCTGCGTAACGCAACGGGCCTGCAACGTCCCAGGGCGGATGCTTCCCCTATGCTCAACTGCAAGGAATCAACGGCGATCCACCAAGTACACCCAGGAGAAACCCCATGACCAACTGGCGTATCAGGGACTTCCATTCGTCCGATCTTGACGGCATCCTGCACCTCTGGGAGTCACTCAAGGCCGATGGTGTCGAGCCCGTGTACGCACTCTCTGAGGTCCTTGCCTCATGTGAAAAGGACCATGCAGTGGTGGCGGTCCAGGGCGACCAAGTGGTTGGCGCCGCGGTTGGACGTGCGGCGCACGACCAAGGTTGGGTTGTTTTCCTCGCCACGCTGACGGAGTTCCGCGGCAGGGGCATCGGCACTTCGCTGCTGTCCGCCGTCGAGAACCGCATGGCTCCGCATGGCCTCAACAAGCTGTCCGCGCTCATGCCGGAAACCGAGACGCGCGTTGAAGCGTTCCTGGGCCGCGGTTTCGTGGTGAAGAAGAACCTGCGGTACTTCGAGCGGACCATCCCTGTTCAACGCCAGGAGCTGGAGCCACTGAGCCTGCTGGGTGGCCGGATCCTGGCCCGTGACCTGTGGGAAAACGTGGCGGGCATGAAGCGCGAGAAGGAGCTGTTGGAACGCCGTCTGGTTCTCCCGCTGGCTGAGGCCGACCTCGCCGACGAGTACGGCGTGGTGCCGCCGCGCGCCGTCGTGCTTTTTGGTCCTCCGGGCACCGGCAAGACCACCTTCGCCAAGGCGATCGCGTCGCGGCTGGAGTGGCCGTTCGTGGAGGTGTTCCCGTCCCGCCTTGCGTCTGATCCCAAGGGCTTGGCCGGGGCTCTTCGGGAGACGTTCCTGGAAATCGCCGAGCTGGAACACGCCGTGGTGTTCATCGACGAAGTGGAAGAGATCGCCTCGCAGCGTGCGGGCGATCCGCCGTCGCCGCTGCAGGGCGTCACCAACGAGCTCCTCAAGATCATCCCGGCGTTCCGCGAACAGCCCGGCCGTCTTCTGGTCTGCGCCACCAACTTCATCCGCGCTCTGGACACCGCGTTCCTGCGCCACGGCCGGTTCGATTACGTCATCCCCATCGGCCTGCCGGACGTCCACGCCCGAGAGGCCATGTGGCAACGGTTCATCCCCGCCACCGTGGTGGACGACGTCGACATTGCCCAGTTGGTGGAACGCACCCAGGGCTTCTCGCCGGCGGACATCGAGTTCGCGGCGCGCAGCGCCTCCCAGCGCGCCCTGGAAAAAGCCGTGTACGACGACGCCGCTACTTCGGGTGCGTCGCCCACAGTTTCGTCGAACGGTCGGAAGGGCCCGGTCACACAGGACTACCTCGACTCCATCGCCGATACCCGCACGACGGTGAGCGACGAGGTGTACCAAGAGTTCCTCGAAGACATCGATGTGCTGGGCCGCGTGTAAGGGTTCCATCGGCGAGCTCGCCGGAACGCGGCGAGATCGCTGGAGCGCTCCGGCGATCTCGGCGCGGGGCCAGGCGCACCGGTAATCTTTGACCCATGTCCACAAATCCCCTGCGCCATGCGCTGTCCCGCATGGGCGGCCGAGATCCCCACGAAAAGCACCGCACGGCCACCCCGCTGGAGCTGTTTTTCGACCTGACGTTTGTTATTGCCTTCGGAGTTGCCGGCAGCCAATTCGCCCATGCTGTAGCGGAGGCGCATTTCTGGCCAGGGCTCCTGGCGTTCGCGTTCGCCATGTTCGCGGTGATCTGGGCCTGGATCAACTTCACATGGTTCGCCAGCGCCTACGACACCGACGACTGGGTGTTCCGCGTAGTCACCATGGTCCAAATGGTGGGTGTGCTCATCCTGGCCATGGGCATAGAGCCGATGTTCCACTCGATCATCGAAGGCAAGCACGTGGACAACGTGGCCATGGTTCTCGGCTACATCATCATGCGTGTGGCCCTGATCTTCCAGTGGTTGCGCGCTGCCCGCCAGGATCCTGCCCGACGTGAAACGTGTTTGCGGTATGCAAAGTACGTTGCAGTGGTGCAAGTCGGCTGGGTGGCGGTCCTCCTAATCGATGCGAGCGTGGCCACTACCTTCCTCATGGCAGCCCCGTTGTTCATCCTGGAGATGGCGGCGCCGTACTTCGCGGAACGGAATATCAACACCCCGTGGCATGCCCATCACATCGCCGAACGGTACGGGCTCCTGGCCATTATTGCGTTGGGCGAATGTTTGATCGGTGCCATTGAAACGCTGCGTGCGATCGTTGCCGTCCACGGCTGGACCTTGGATGCTGCGCTGGTTGGTTTGAGCGGAACTGGATTGGCCTTCGCCCTGTGGTGGATTTACTTCATCCTGCCTTCAGGTCCTGCCCTCCACGTGCAGCGGCATCGCTCATGGATCTTCGGCTACGGGCATCTCCCCCTCTTCGCAGCCATCGCCGCCACCGGCGCCGGACTTCACGTTGCCGCCTACTTCATCGATCATGAGGCACACATCCCGGCGGCCGGCGCGGTCGCCTCCATCGCCGTACCTGTCATCCTGTTCAAGGTCTCGCTCAGCACCCTGTACAGCATCATGCTCGGCCCGGACCGGGAGCTTCTCTGGAGCTCAGCCCTGGTGGTGATCGCCTTGGCGGGAAGCATCGCCATGGCGGCAGCGGGGGCATCCCTGCCTCTGTGCATGCTGGAAATGATGGTGGTGCTTGGCCTCTCGATCATTTTCGATGAGCGCCGGGGACACAAGGGCCGGGCAGCAGCCCTGCGTCGGCTGGAGACGGCGGCGGGCTAAGGCGCACTGACGAAGGCGGTACGTTCGTGCCGGTTTTCCTTGGAACGCCTTGTTTTCTCCCTGCGAACGGGTGCAAACTTGGGGAATCGGCACGTTCGTACCGATTAATCGCGAGCGGGAGGACCTCATGATGGCCGCCAACCTCATGGCCACCTTGGGTCCTGAAGTACGTGCCCGCCGAGCCTCGTTGAGCCTGAGCCAACAGGACCTCGCCGATCTTGCGGGCGTCTCCGAAAGGTTCGTCCGGTTCGTGGAAACAGGCAAGAGCACAGTTCAGCTTGAGCCCCTTTTGGCGGTGCTCGACACCCTCGGCCTGGAACTTTCCCTCCGCCAAGCCGGCAGGCCTACCGCTTCTGAGACAGGTTTTGAGACAGCACCATGACCTTCCACCGCATCGCCGACGTCTACAAACAGGGCATCCTCGCCGCGCGCCTCGAACGGCATGAGGGCGGCACCAAGTTCAGCTACCTCCCGAAGTACCTCGACGCCGACCTACCCGCCGTGGCAACGACGCTCCCCGTGAGTGCCGAGCCGGTTTTCACGCCCAGCGGTGCAGTACCGCCCTACTTCACCGGCCTGCTGCCTGAGGGCCGGCGACTCAACTCGCTGCGACGCAGCGTCAAGGCGAGCGCGGACGACGAACTCGCCCTTCTCATGGCGGCGGGTGGCGACGCAGTGGGCGATGTCCAGACGGTCCCCCACGGCGAGGCGCTGGCGGAAGGGGGCGCCGCCGTCGTGCTTGATTCAAAACTGCCGCTGGACTTTGATGCGTTGCTGGGCGATTCCGGATTGATCGATCCCGTCGCGCTGGCGGGCGTGCAGGACAAGTTATCTGCCGGGATGATTTCACTCCCCGTGGCGCAGGCGGGCAAGCGATACATCCTTAAGCTCAACGCTCCGGAGTTCCCCTCCGTGGTGGAAAACGAGTTCCTGATGTTCCGTTATGCGCGTCGGCTGCGGATTCCTGTGAGCAACGTGCAGTTGGTGCACGACGTCGGCGGCCGGGCGGGGCTTCTGGTGGAGCGTTTTGATCGGGTCACCGCCCCCGACGGCTCGCCTCTGCGGCTGGCGGTGGAGGACGGCGCCCAGATCCTGGGGCTGTACCCGGCGGACAAGTACAGCGTTCCGTTCAGCGAAGTCTGTGCGGCGCTGGCCGGGCATTGCCCCGCACGACTTCCAGCACTGCGGAATCTGGTCATCCAACTCGCATTTGCCTGGCTGACAGGGAACGGGGACCTGCATGCCAAGAACGTTTCCATGGTGGAGGCGCCTGGAGTTCTTGGCGCGCGCGAATTCACCATTGCCCCGGTCTACGACATTCCCTCCACAGTGGTCTACGGCGACAAGACGCTGGCGTTGGCTGTCGGTGGGAAGAAGACCGGTATCTCCCGCAAGCACTTCCTCGCCTGGGCCGCGAAGCTTGGGCTGACGGAGCGGGCCGCCCAGCATTCAGTGGACATCGCCCTCAAAGCAACTGGCTCCTTGATCAGCGACCTCGACGGCGGCGACTCACCGTTCGCGGCGAGGCAAACGAAGGAATGGACCAAGGAGCTCAAGCATCGTCGGCGCCTGATGGAGGGCTGACCCGTCGTGGCTACTCAGGGCCGGGTTAGTCAGGAACGATTTCGTCGAGCTCCGGGAGCAGATACGGGTTGACCCGCTGCAGGATCAACTCCACTTCTTCCCGCGGCACGGCCGTATAGAGCACCGGACGGGCGTCGGCATAGCGGGTCATGGGCGGCTTGTCGGGCCATTTCTCTGCCAGCGCCTGGACTCGTTCCGGCAGGGAATTGTGGGCATTATCGGCAATTTTGACCAAGGTGGCATCGTGGTCTTCGGCCACAAACCGGATCCCTGCTTCATAGTCGTCGGGGTCATCGTGGAAGCGGCGTGTGACACGTTCGATGATTGCGAGGGCGCGCTCGGAGACTCCCATATCCAACAGGGCTTGCCGCGTGATGGGAGTATCCTCGGCGATGTCGTGAAGGTAGCCCGCAATCTGGATGTCCTCGTCAAAGTCGGCGAGCGCGTCCCCCACCGCCAGGACATGCTCCCGATAAGGGCGCTTGAGCTTGTCCTTTTGGCGGTTGTGGGCCACCTCGGCGAGTATCTTCGCCGTCTCAACGGTGAAGCGTGGTTCGGTCATGCTGGCCTCCGGATTGATGTAGGCACCGAACAGGGATCGGACCTTTCTTCAGGCTATCCGTAAAGTCCCGCGCAGCGCCTACCCGGGTACTGGAACTATTCCTGCGCTGGAACTACTCCTGAACAGCGCGGGCGGCGATGCCCACTGCGAGCGCCCTCGGCAAGCGCTGTGCGAGACCTGCTGCGATCCGATTGGCCCAGCCGGATACAACGCTTGCCGGAGTTCCGGGGCGGTCCAGCGCCTTGAGTGCCGTTTGGACAACCTGCGCTGAGGTTTGCATGCGTCCAACTGCTGCGGATTCGCTGCCGAGGACGTCGAAGAACTCGGTGCGGGTGGCGCCCGGGCAGAGGGCAAGCACGTTCAGGCCCGAGCTTTTGGCCTCATGGGCAACGGCCTCGGTGAAGCTAAGGACGAATGCCTTGGTGGCCCCGTAAACGGCCATGCCGGGGATGGGTTGGAACGCTGCGGTGCTGGCGACATTCACCAGCGCACCCTTGCCCGAGGAGAGCATGCCCGGCATGAAGGCCCGGGTTATATCCACCAAGGCAGCCACATTGAGTGCGATCTCGGAAGCGATGACTTCCGGGTCTTCCTCCACCAACGGAGCGCGGGTTCCGAAGCCTGCATTGTTGATCAGGGTATCTACGGCGATTCCGCGCATGGTCATTTCGTCCACGAGTTCCTTGCCGACACCAGCACGGCCAAGGTCCATCGGAAGCACGGTGACGGCAACGCCGTGCTCGGCACGCAATTTCCCGGCCAGTTCTTCAAGACGGTCTGCGCGGCGGGCGACGAGGACCAAGCTGGAACCCCGGGCGGCAAAGCGGCTTGCGAATTCAGCGCCGAGCCCCGAGCTGGCGCCTGTGATCAATGCAGTAGTACCCGAATAGGTCATGGTCATGGCAATTCCAATCTGTAAGCGCTGGCTCCGGATGAAGCCCGCGAACTCGAAGTAGTCAATGCCAACATAGTAGGCACTGTCTACATTGTTGTCAATGACTACTTCTCCGCTAAACTATCCGTATGACGGACCAGCCCTATCACCACGGCAAGCTGCGAGAGGCTCTACTGGAGCGCGCCATGGAAACCATTGAGCAAGCCGGCGTCGACGGACTCTCCCTGAGGCAGTTGGCCCGGGACCTCAATGTCAGCCACGGCGCCCCGGCCAAACATTTCCGCGATAAGCAAGCCCTCATCGACGCCTTGGCATTGGCTGGCTTTGAGTTGATGAACGAGCGCATACTCGCCGCTGCCCATGCCGGAGATGACCTTCGTCAGCGCTTTGCCAGCGTAGCCAACGCCTATGTGGACTTCGCGATCTCCCACCCGGCGCTCTTGACCGTCATGTACTCAACCAAGCATCACCCCGGATCCAGCACTGAGTTGCGGAACATCGGCGAACAAGGGATCCACGTAGCCCGCGCCCTCATTGCAGAGGCACAGGCTGGCGGGGACCTGGCCCCGGGCGACACAGAAACCCTGGCCATGGTGTGCTTCGTGAGCTTGCATGGCGCCGCGCTCCTGGCGGCAGGCAAGCAGCTGGACGGCAACAGTGTTGAGGACGTTGTTGCTGCCACCACTGACACCCTGTGGGCGGGGATGGCTGCCGGGGTTCCAGCACCACAGCTCTCACCGGCACCCCTCGGCGGCCCAGCACTACTTTGAGGGCCGCTTTGATCTGACCGAACATCTGATCAAAGAGGTGACCAGCACCTTTATCGTCGAGGTCACGGGGACGTTACGTCTCCTACAGATCAGAGAACCGTCCCCCAGGGAGGAACCTAGCCCTTTACCCCCACCTCTGCAATGTCCACGGATGGCCAGGGAACCACAACTCCGGTAAACGTGCACCGGGGAAATTCTTGCCGGCAAATCTGGCAGGCGCGATTCACCGGCACAGCGGCAGCAGCAGCTGTGGCCGCCCCGCCGGGCCTACCTAGAGACGGAGCGTCACGCCCTCGGCAGTGCAGGCGCCGGCGTTGGCGAAAACTGCGTCGCGGACGGCGTCCTTAGATGCCTGTTCGGGTTTGCCTCCGTGTTCGGCCGCGCCCGAGTGGTCAATGGCCAGGAGGCTCAACGAAGCAAACAGGCCCCTCAGGTTCCCGGTAACGGTCTTCTTGGCATCCTCCGACTTCAGGTAGATGTCCTCGAAAGCGTTGGAATCGTTGTCCGGGACTGCCTTGTAGTCGGCGTAGAGCGTATTGAAGGCCTCGCAGACGTCCTTGACGCTGCCAAGGGCAGCCGCTTCGGAGGCCGAAGACGCCGACGGCGAGGCCTGTGTAGTGGCGGTCTCTGGCGAGGGTATGGAAGTAGGGCCGACGGGTGCCGGTGCTGAGGCGCAGCCCGTCAGGCCGGCCAGTCCGGCTATGGCTGCGGCGGCGAGGATTCTTTTCACTATGGTGTTCCTTAAGGTGCTGACGGGTCGTGGAGGTCTTCGGCTCAGCCCAACGGGAAGATCCCGATGAACCAGAATGAAGCGAGGGCGAAGAACGCGAATGTCGGAATCAGGCAGCCGATGACCATTTTGGACGGGGCATCGACCTGGAAGGACTGGTGCGGGTCGGCGGGGTTGTAGGCCACCTCGAGGGACGACCCTGGTACCGGCCGGTTGGCGTACGACACCTCGGATTCCCCGACGTACAGGATGCCGCGGGGGTCAAGGAACTGGTAGGCCGGCCAAAAACGGACGCTCCGGGTGGCGTTGCCGCCGCCGCTGGTCCAACCTTGCCGGCTGCCTGTCACCGTGGCCCGGACTTTCGGCCAGCTGGCAATCAGCCGCTCCTGGCGCCTGGTTTTCCTCAGGGCACGGATGAAAGCCCAGATGACTGAGGCCACGAAAAGGGCCCAGATGATGTAAAGCACGATCTTCAAGAAGTCCCCCAAATTGATTAACCCAGCATGTCATATGCGTTAAGCCGTCCGTTGCTTCTGGCCTCGGCCTGGAGCTCCACGGTTCCAGGCATGAGACACGTGCCACGATCTTCAGCTTTTCGGCCGTCACCGCTGGATTGTTCGGTGGGCGGCCAAAAAACAGTACCGGCTTTCGGGACAGGGAAAACTAAGAGGCAAGCCCTGCGATCGCCTCCCGGACGGCTGAACTGAGCAGGAGATTGTTGCATCCAATTCCGCCGGGCTCGGCCTGTTGCGGGACGTATCCAAAGCCAAGTTCATACACCGGGTCCGCGAACCCCAGAGACGCGCTGGCGCCGTCGTGCCCGAACGCGCGGTAGCTGCCGAATGGCATGCGGCTGTGCGACTTCATGAAGACCGTGGCGAAGCAGCCGGTTTCGCCGAAGACGCGATCGATCCCGAAGACCTGCTCAGCGGAGACCCTTCGGATGGTCTCCTCCGTCAGCAAGGGTGCGACGTCGGCCTGACCGCCGGCCGCCAACCCCGTCACCGCTGCAGCATAGATCCTGGCCATCCCCTCAGCGCTGGAAACGCCCGCTACCGAACTCATTCCAGCGGCGCGGATCTCGTGGATGTTGGGAAGATCCAGGATGTCGCCCTCTGCAGCGTTGGCCGACAAACCGAAATGGCTCGCGGGGTCTACCCAGGGCGAAGTGGGGTCGGCCGCCCAGCGGAAAGGCGCGAAGCGTTCTTCCTCAGCATCCGGTAGGCCAAGGTAGTAGTGGGCACCCGTCACGGATCGGATTCGCTGTTCGAAGACCTTCTGGACCGTGGAACCGGTGATGCGCCGGCACAGTTCCTCCATGAAAATGCCGATTGTCAGGGCGTGGTAACCGAACGCCGCGCCGGGCTTCCACAGGGGCGGAAGTTTGGCGAGCTTCGCGGCGGCGAGTTCGGAATTGTTGACTTCCTCAAGGCTCACGCCTCCCTCGACGCCCAGCAATCCGGCCTGGTGCGAAAGGAGCTGAGAAACAGTGATGGAGGCCTTCCCTTCAACACCGAACTCCGGCCAATATTTGGCCACTTCCGCGTCGAGATCCAGTTCGCCGTCTTGAACCAGCAGAGCCATGACAAGGCCTGCCATGCCCTTGGAACACGAGAAAACACCCGTGACTGAATCAGGACGAATGTGAGGCCCGCCGCTGAGATCCAGCACCTTGACACCCCGATGGTACGCAGCCACTTGGGCGGAATATTCAGGGTCCCGTTCGAAGAAACTCTCGAAGAGCTCGGCTACCGATTCGAAACCTGGGGCGATCACCTGTGAATGCATCCAGACAGCCTACTTGGCCCGCACTCAACCTCTCGGGGTTTTCCACACCCACGGCTCCCTCGGCAGCGTTCGGGGGTCGAATTCAGGCACGGCATCGTGCAAGGAACCAGCCGGTAATCCCAACGACTCAAGGAGGAGGTCCCGGACCCGCTCCGCTGAAACTCCGACGGCGGCGAGGTCACCCAGCGTCACTGCACCGTCGCGCTTTGCCAGCCTCACGCCGTCGTGGTTTACCACCAACGGAACGTGGGCATATTCAGGGACTGTCAAGCCCAACAGGGTGGCCAAGTACGCCTGCCGCGGAGTGGACGGAAGGAGGTCATCGCCCCTGACCACCTGGTCGATTCCCTGGGCGGCATCGTCTACTACAACTGCCAGGTTGTAGGCCGTGACGCCATCGTTGCGGCGCAGCACAAAGTCGTCCACCACACCCACGTAGTTGCCGCGCAACTGGTCCTCAACAGCCCACTCAGCGACCTCCGATCGGAGGCGGATCGATGCCGGACGCGACGCCCTCCGAATCTCGCGCTCGGCCTCCGACAGCCTGCGGCAGGTACCCGGATACGCGCCTTGTGGAGAGTGCGGCGCAGACGGCGCTTCCTGGATTTCGCGGCGCGTGCAGAAGCACTCGTAGGTGCGGCCCTCGGCCGTTAGGCGCTCAATTGCTTCCTCGTACAGCGGTCCGCGCTCAGTCTGACGTACGACGGCGGCGTCCCAACTGACGCCGACGGCCTTCAGATCGCGGAGCTGCTCAGCTTCCGCGCCGGATCGGGCCCGGTCCAGGTCCTCAACACGGAGCAGGAAGTCGCGGCCAGTCGATTTAGCGAAGAGCCAGGCGAGGATCGCCGTCCGGAGATTGCCTACATGCAGTTCCCCGGAAGGACTCGGGGCGAAGCGGCCTGCAGACGTCATGATCCAAGCCTATGCGTCCGCGCACAACACAAGAGCCCCTCAGCTACCGCAACGATCCGGTGGCTCAGGGGCTCTTGCTGTGCTGCCCGTCAGGACGGGCGGGTGCGGAATGACAATGCTGTGAACAAGAGTCAATCAGCGGCTGCTTCCTTGCGGGAAACCTGTACAGGGATCCGGGTGGTGTTCCAGGTGCCTGCTGCCTGCGGGATCCGGCGGTAGCCTCGCCCTGCTTCGTTGTCACCATTTCAGCAGTACGCATACAGTAGGTGCAATAGTCGTGGCATTGAGTGGTCGATCTGACTAATCAGAGTTGAAATCGTAGACAGGAAGTGGTCATTTTGCAGGAACTCGACGCTACGGACCGCAGGATCATCGCCGCACTTGATGAGGATCCCCGCGTCCCCATCATGGTCCTGGCCCAGAAACTGCACCTGGCGCGCGGCACGGTGCAGTCGCGCCTTGAGCGGATGACGGCGTCGGGAGCATTGCGCCCCAACAGCAGCCGCGTGCTGCCCTCGGCACTTGGCCGGGGTGTGGCCGCTGCTGTCAGCGCCGAACTCGATCAAAGCCACCTCAATGAAGCCATCGCAGCACTCCGGGAGATCCCCGAGGTACTCGAATGCCACGCTCCCGCGGGCGATACCGACCTCATCATCAGGGTGGTTGCCAAGAGCCCGGACGACCTCTACCGCGTCTCGGAGGAAATCAGGCTCTGCCCGGGAATCGTGCGCACCTCCACCAGCATGTTCCTACGCGAAGTGATCCCCTACCGGACTACCGGGCTGCTGAAGGAATAGCGCCTAGAAGGAATGGCGCCCTAGAAGGAATGTTGCTCAGACCGGCGGCCCAATGTTGGTCTTCAGGTTCTTCATCACCAACGTGGACGTGAGACGTTCCACAGCCGGCAGGGCTGCCAGTTCGTCGTCATAGAAGCGCTGGTAGGCAGGAAGATCAGCCGCGATGACCTTCAACAAGTAGTCGGGCGAGCCAAACAGCCGCTGTGCCTCAACGATGTTGGGGCTTGCCGTCACACGTTCCTCGAACTCCGCCATGATGGTGCGTTCCACCTGACGGAGCGTGACGAACACAATTGCCTCGAATCCGAGCCCTACTGCAGCTGGATCGATGTCCGCGCGGTAGCCCCGAATCACACCGGAAGACTCCAGATCCCGCAGTCTTCGATGGCACGGAGCCACCGTCAGTCCCACCTTCGACGCCAAGGCAGTGGCGGTCATTCGACCGTCCTCCTGGAGGTGGCGCAAAATATTTTTGTCAATGTGGTCAATCACGCAATCATCTTACCCAGATAGCCGGTTTCAGGGATAAATCAGGGAACACTTATCGGGCGATTTTCCCTAGAGTTTTCCTACCGACTACATCCTTGGAGAGATCGTGAACCCACAGCTGTTCCTCGCCTTCATGCTCGTCGCAGTCTCGTTGGCCTGCACACCAGGCGTGGATTGGGCGTATTCGATTTCGGCTGGACTTCGTCAGCGCAGCTTCGTGCCCGCTGTCGCGGGATTGTGCAGCGGCTATGTTATTCACACCGTGCTGATGACGGCAGGACTGGCGGCCTTGTTGGCGGGAGTCCCGGGCCTGCTTGGCTGGCTCACGATTGCCGGCGCCGCCTACCTGTTGTGGCTCGGCTTCGTGACCATCCGCTCATGGCGAGGGGCCAGCTTTAGCGCGGAAGGCGCCGTCGTGCAGTCCGGAAACCAGCTCCGTACGTACTTCCAAGGCATGGGCACCAGCGGCATCAACCCCAAAGGCCTGCTGTTCTTTGTGGCGCTGGTACCGCAGTTCGTCAGCCCTGAAGCCGCGCTTCCTGTCGCTGTTCAGTCCGGGTTGCTGGGGCTGACGTTCGTGATCCTCGCCGGCCTGGTGTACACCGGGGTGGCATTGACCTCGCGGAAGCTGCTCGCTTCACGTCCGGGCGCCGCGCGCGTGGTGACGCTGGCCAGCGGGATCATCATGGTTGGGCTGGGAGCAGTGCTGTTGACGGAGCAGATCCTTCCCATCGTGGTGCGCGGCTAAGCGGCAAGAACCTCGTCAAGTCGCTCGTAGCCTTCGATTACGCCATAATTCATGCCTGTGGCTAGCGCCATGTCACGCGCTTCCACCGAAGGGTAGACCTCGCGGACCACGATCTTGGTGCGCCCGTCGATTTCCTCGAACCTGGTGGTGCTGATGCCCACCTGGCCCGGGGCGCCGTCGAATTCGAAGGTCATGATGATCAGCTCGTCGGTGTCTACTGTGTGGAAGACCCCGCGGAATCCATACATTGCGTCCTCGTGGCCACTTTCGTAGTGCCAGCTGCCGCCCGTGGTCGCGTTGTATTCGGTGACGTTCAGTTTCGCGTCCCGCGGACCCAGCCACTTGGCCAGGAGATCGGGGTCCACGTGCGCCTTGAACACTGCGCTGACCGGTGCATCGAATTCGCGGACGGTATCTACGAACGGAACGCCGTCATCAGCAGTAATCGCCGTTGGATTGCTCATTTCAATTCCTCTTCTTCTTTTTGTTGTGACCCCTGGGGGACCCCGGGGCCGGATTCGATCAGGAGCTCGTCGAGTAGCCGGTAGCGACGCTCGGCGATCAGTCGATATTGGTCTATCCATGCCGTCAGCTCTTCGAGGGCGGCTGCGTCCAGGTGCACTGGCCTGCGTTGGGCGTCGCGGGAGCGGGTCACCAACCCTGCATGCTCCAGGACTTGGATGTGTTTTGAAACTGCCTGCTTGGTGATCGCGAAGGGCTCTGCCAGTTCATTGACAGTTGCCTCTCCCCGTGCCAGCCGGGCAACGATTCCCCGTCTGACGGGATCAGCAAGGGCCATGAACGCCTTGTCCAAAGCGTCTGGATCCATAACCCTGCGCAACCTTTCTTTGTCAACCAAATGCTTTATCAATCACTTGGTTGATTACAAGATTACGCTTTCATCAGCTCCTGCACAATGACTTATTCCCCGCTGAGCTGCCTGAAGTCGTTCTCCCACAAACGACGCATCTCCGCGTCCTTCCGGATCACTTCCAGGGTCTCCAGCTCTGCTGGCGGGGCGGGTCGCTTGGAACGGGGAGTCAGCGTCCGTCGTCCCTGGTCCAGCGCTAGAAGGGCGCGGTCTGTGAGGGCATCGTTGCGGAGAGCCAGGCTGGTCTTCCTCCGGCGAAGGACCTCTTTCAGCGCGGTTTGGGCCGATTCAAAGTCGCCACGCGCCCGCTGCGATCGAGCCCGGATCAGAAGCAAGGCTGCCGAGAGGTCATCCGTATTCAACAAACCCTCCGTGCACATCACCACGTCCCGGTGCCGGCCAAGTGCAAACGCTGCGGTGCAGCGTGCCAGGGCCGAAGGCAACGACGGCGGCAAACCCACCACTGCTTCCAACGCCGACTCGACCATTCCCATCTCCCGAAGGCAATGGGCCAGCGCCAGGAACACGGACTCTTCGCTGAACAAAACCGGGACTTCAATGCGTTCGGCCACCTCAACCCTGGTGACCACCTGCCCAAGGTAGAGAGCCGAGAACTGGCTCGCGTCGTCGTCGATCCTTGTTGTTAAGCCGCGCCGCAGCAACTCCGACGCCCGCAGATAGCCGCCGTGTTTGTACGCCAACAGTCCGGCGATCACGTAACACAAGCCCGCCCACCCCGGGTAGACGCGGCCCAGGGAGATAAGCCGATCAGGCTCAGTAGAGGTGAAAACGGCTTCATGCATTGCCTTGGCTTGCTTGGTGGACAAGCGCTTCAACCGGGGAACATCGCCCAGCACAGAAAGGCGGGCAGGATCGCGGCCACTCAGCACGCCAGTGAGCACCTCACCCACGCCGTCGGCCAATCCACGGACCGGTGTGCGCACGTATCCTTCCCGGAAGGGAGTGAGATCCCGGGTGTCATGGAAGACCGATTGGAAGTCGCCGTTGGGAGCCTGGCTCATGAACCCATGCTAACTGGCACCTGAGTGGCCCTTCCCCTGCATTTGCGGGCATTTCAGGAGTATTATGGCGGCGTCGGCAAGGTTTTCCGACACCCCTTGCCGCGGGACGGTTCTCCATGAGAAGAGCCGTGTAACAGCGTGAAAGGGAGGACTTCATGACCACCGCTTCGCACCCCACCGAACACCATCATGCGATGGGGTTGTCGCTTCACAACACCGCCATGGGCGTTGGCATTGTTTTTCTGCTGGTAGGTGTTCTGGGCTTTATCCCCGGAATCACCACCAATTACGGCGCCATGACCTTTGCGGGACATGAATCCGGCGCCATGCTGCTTGGAGTATTCCAAGTATCCATTCTCCACAACATCGTCCATCTTCTGTTTGGCGTGGCCGGTTTGGCCATGGCCAGGACAGGACGTATGGCTCGCCTCTTCCTCATTGGCGGCGGCGCCGTGTATCTCGTTCTTTGGATCTACGGCCTGATCATCAACCAGGAAACGGGCGCCAACTTTGTTCCGTTCAACACCGCTGACAACTGGCTGCACTTTGTTCTTGGCGTGGCCATGATCGGTCTGGGTGCTTGGCTGGGCAGGGATGCCATGGACGAGACAACGACGGCACGGCGGAGGATGTAACCTCGCGGACGTCGGCTCAACGAACGACGGCGGTCGGCCCCTTAGTGGGGACGGTCGCCGTTATTTTTTGCCTCTATTTCTTGCCCTCGGCGTTTAGCCGAGCAACCTGTTTTCGTAGGCGAAGGCCACGAGTTGGAGACGTGTCCGGACCCCAAGCTTCGTGAGCACGCTTCGCAGATGGCTCTTCACAGTAGCTTCGGACACAAACAGGCTCTCCGCCATCTCGCCATTGCCCAAACCCTTTGCTGCGAGAAGGAAAACGTCCCTCTCCCGAGCCGATAGAGGTTCCAAAACAGAGAGATTGGGGCCGGCAACCTGCACTGTTCGCGCCGCATGCTGGAAGAGATCGTGCACAGAACCGGGCGCGATCACGGAATAGCCGGAGTGGACCGTGCGAATGGCGGCCAACAGAAACTCCGGCTCAGCACTCTTGAGCAGATACCCGCTGGCGCCAGCCTGAACGGCCTCCACCACAGCGTGATCACGGTTAAACGTGGTCAACGCAATGATCTTGGGTTGGTCGGAGCCGCCCATCTGCGCCAACTCGATGATCAGGCGGGTTGCCGTGACGCCGTCCATCTCTGGCATCCGCAGGTCCATGAGAATGACGTCGGGCGGCTGCTCGGCCGCGAATTCCACGGCCTGTTTGCCATCAGATGCTTCCCAAGCCAACCGCATGTCCGGTTGGCTTTCCACCAACATCCGGATTCCAGCGCGAAACAGGGGTTGGTCGTCAACCAAGGCGACGGTAATAAGTGCGGACGAGTCAGCCACGCTCAGCGGCCTCCGGAACAGCAGCCAGCTCCTCAAGCACCAGAGGGGGCTCCGGTGGCAGAGACGACATTCCTGCCCGCGCACCGTAGGGAAGGAAGGCGGTGACGCGGAACTGCTCCCCGTCAGGCCCAGCCGTCAACCAACCTCCTGCCAGATGGGCGCGCTCACGCATCCCGGGGATGCCCCGACCCACCCGGTCTTCGGTATGACCGGCGTCCGTTTCCCCCAATGAAACGGACACCGGAAGCTCTGAGGAAGCGTGGAGTGTAAGGCCAGGGCCACTCCAGTCGAAGTGCACGCGCACTGCCGTACCCCGGCCTGCATGCTTCAACGCGTTAGTGAGGCATTCCTGGACGATCCTGAATACTGCCAGTTGTTGCCCTGCCCCGAGTTCAACGGGTACGCCGCTCTCGCTGTGCTGAATATTGAGGTTGCCATGACGCATCCGTTCCATCAAAGGTTCTACATCGCTGATCCGGGGCTGGGGACTGACCAACCCATCGTCCCGAACGCCTTCAATTACCCGCTGCGCATCAACCAAGGCGTGCCTGGCGGATGTAGCTATGTTCTCCAGCGCCTCCAGAACAGGTTTGGGTTGGCCCTGACTCAAGTACCGTGTGCCGTCTGCTTGTGCGGCGATGACAGCCAAAGAATGAGCCAACACATCGTGCAGGTCCCGGGCTATGCGAGTGCGCTCCTGCTCCACTACCAACTCGATTTCAGTTTCCCTCAAGCTGGCTTGCGTGAGTGCCTGGGCCTTGGACAACGTCCCTCGATCTTCATACAGCGCCAGGAGGATCCCTGCGGTTCCGCACGCAGCAGCTACAAGCAGCAGGAGAGGGAACAACTGCCACCAATATTGGCTGAGGGCAATGCGGTCTCCCATGAACAGGGGCCTGAACCACCCGACACCCTGTCCATACCGCAAGGAGATCATCATGTAAGTCATGACGGCTGCAAACATGAGGTTGGAGCTCGCAGCCACGATTCGTTGAAGTCTGGAACCCCTCCACATAATGAAGCCCAGTGCTATAAACGACCCCAAATAGATTGCCCAGTGATTGGAAAACATGGGCGGAAACACGTAGAGCAGCTGACCAAGCAAAAGTGCCGCAGTGGCGGTCAGCGAAAAGTACGGCCTCCACGCGGAAAGCGCGATGGTTATAGTCATCAGGACCAGCGGGACAGCACCCGGCCAATAGAAGCCCGGCCACGGCCCCATCCGGCCGGCTTCCCCCACGCACCACAGCACGAAGAAGATCACGGCCGCCGCAGGGGCGCCCCAACGCCGGAATACCTTCAGTGTTCTTTCCATGCCAGTCAGACTATCCACGCTCGAACACGCCTCTCGGCCAAATGCCCTATCCAACAGCCGATCTCCACCTGCGAGCCAGAAGATTCATCCTCTGGGCCAGCGGCTTCTTGTGACCTGCGCGCCTTTCAGCTCGCGGGTCCTGTGGCTGCGCGTCCTGTGGCTTGCGAGTCCCGCAGCTTAGCGCGGGGCGCGGCCGCCAAGGCGGGTGGTGACTTTGGCCGCCGCGTCGGCGCAAGCTTCGCCGAGGCTGGTCAGTGTGTCCTGCGAGACCCGGAACTTTGGTGCGGGGATGAGCACGGACGCCACAATGTTTCCCCTGTGGTCATAGACAGGCGAGGCCACGCCCACTTCCTCGATGGACGTCTCGCCAAAGTTCACCGCCCAGCCGCGCTTCGTGGAGTCCTCCAGCCGCTGCAGGTACGCCTCCACGGCCTCCTCATCGAGGCCCGGAAGAGTGACCGCACCGCTCCGGAGCAGATTACGGACGCGATCTTTGTCCTCCGAGGCCAGGAAGACCTGAACAGAGGAGCTGAGTGCCTCGTTGTAGCGGACTCCCAAAGGGGCCAGGTGCTTGACCTGGTGCCGGCTGGGGATCTGCTCCACACTCATGGATTCGGTGCCGTTCCAGACCATGAGCGCGCTGGTCTCCCCCGTGCGCTCGGTCAATTCGCGTAGTACCGGATACGCCACGCGCCGCTCTTCGAGTTCCGCCAGGAGTGGGCCCGCCATGGCGATCATTCCCAGCCCCAAGCGGAACCTGCGCGAATCGACGTCGCGCTCCACCAAGTGCTCTTGTTCCAACGTGGCCAGGATGCGGGAGACCGTGCTCTTGTGCAGGCCAATGCGCCCTGCGATTTCAGTGACCCCCAACAGCGGCTCTTCGGCAGTGAAACTCCGAAGGACCGCGATGGCATTGACAATGACCGAGGTACCTTTGGCTTCGCCGTTGCCTGAAACGTCGTTCGATTCCGTGGGAGTCATGGGTTCACTATATTTGGCTGAAGTCGGCGGACAGTGACCGCGAAGGGCCGGTGGACGCCGTGCACGGCGCCCACCGGCCCGGTCACCTAGGCTCCGATGATGTTGTACTCAGGGCCGAAGGGGAACTTGGTGATGTTCTCCGCACCGTCTTCACCGACAACAAGGATGTCGTGCTCGCGGTATCCGCCTGCACCCGGTTGGCCGTCCAGGACGGTAATCATCGGTTCCATGGAAACCACCATGCCCGGTTCCAGCACAGTATCGATGTCTTCGCGCAGTTCAAGGCCTGCTTCGCGTCCGTAGTAGTGGCTCAAGACGCCGAAGGAGTGGCCATAGCCGAACGTGCGGTTGGCCAGGAGCCCGTGACCTACGTAGATCTCGTTGAGCTCGGCGGCGATGTCCTTGCAGACTGCGCCGGGCTTGATGAGTTCCAGGCCGCGCTTGTGAACCTCCACATTGATGTTCCACAGCTCCAGTGAGCGCGCGTCCGGTTCGCCGTAGAACAGGGTGCGTTCCAGAGCCGTGTAGTAACCGCTGGTCATCGGGAAGCAGTTCAGGGACAGGATGTCGTGTTCCTGGATCTTGCGGGTGGTTGCCCAGTTGTGCGCGCCGTCGGTGTTGATGCCGGACTGGAACCAGACCCACGTGTCACGGATTTCAGAGTCCGGGAAGGTGCGGGCGATCTCGTGGACCATGGCCTCGGTGCCGATCAAGGCGACCTCGTACTCAGTGATGCCGGCAGTGATGGCGCTGCGGATTGCCTCGCCGCCGAGATCGCCAATGCGGGCGCCATGCTTGATGACGGCGATTTCCTCGTCCGATTTGATCATGCGCTGGCGCATCGCTGCCTGGGCAACATCCACCAGCGTTGCTCCGGAGAACGCGGCCTGGATCTTGTTGCGGTTGTCCAGCGGCAGGGAGTCGTCTTCGACGCCGATGCGGCGGGCGTTGATGCCGCGGGTGCGCAGAACTTCCTGGATGGCATGGATGTAGTTGTCCCGGCGCCAGTCCGTGTACACCAGGTTGTCGCCGTAGCTGCGGCGCCAAGGCATACCGGCGTCGATATTTGCCGTAATGGTGACGGTGTCATCCTTGGTGACCACCATGCCGTAGGAGCGGCCGAAATAGGTGAAGAGGAAATCGGAGTAGTACTTGATGGAGTGGTAGCTGGTGAGGATGACGGCGTCGAGGTCCTTCTCGGCCATGATGCTGCGAAGTCCGCTAAGGCGACGCTCGAACTCTGCGTCGGAGAAAGTCAGGGAGACCTTCTCGCCGTTGTTGAGGACCTTGAGTCGATCGAGCTTGGCCACATCGTTGATGGCCTCGTTCTCGGTGATGGTCATGGTGGTTCCTTTCAAGGGGTGGTTGGTTTCAGACCTGCTGCAGTGGCTTCTTGGAAGTCTCGGCGGCGAACAGGACTGCGATGAGGGAAACAAGGGCGGCAGCCACGAGGTACCAGCCGGGGGCCAGTTGATTGTGGGTCATGCCGATGAGGAGCGTTGCCATGAACGGCGCAGTGCCGCCGAACAACGCGTTGGAGAGGTTGAAGCTGACCGCGAAGCCCGTGTAGCGGACCTTCGTCGGGAAGAGTTCGGCCAGGAAGCTGGGCAGGGTGCCGTCGTTGAGAGTGAGCATTCCGCCCAGCAGGATCTGGACCAGCACGATCACCAGGAAGTTGCGTGTATCCAGGAGCATGAACGCCGGGACGGTCAGCACCACGAACAGGACGGACGCGGTGATGAGCATGCGTTTGCGACCGAACTTGTCCGACGCAATGCCGGTCAGGAAGATGAAGCCGATGTAACTGGCCAGGGCAATCGTGGTAGCCAGGAACGATTCCGCCGCTCCAAAGCCGAGTTCCACAGACAGGTATGTGGGCATGTAGCTGAGGATCACGTAGAAGCCCACTGCGTTCAACAGCACTGCGCCCGTGGCGATGATGAGTTGCTTACGGTAGGTCTTGAACATCGCCAGGGCCGGAGCCTTGACTGCGGGTTCCTTCTCGGACAGCTCACGGAACGCAGGCGTGTCCTCGAGCTTGGTGCGGATGTACCTGCCGATCAAGCCCATGGGCGCCGCCAACAGGAACGGCAGGCGCCAACCCCACTCGTTCAGCTGTTCTGGCGTAAGGACTGAACTCAGCAGGGCGGCCAGCAAGGAGCCCAGCAGGAGACCCGCTGCGGTACTGGCAGGCACGACGGCGGCATAGAGTCCGCGGCGATTCGACGGCGCGTACTCCACCAGGAAAGCGGACGCGCCGGCGTACTCCCCGGCAGCGGAGAAGCCCTGGACCACCCTTACGAGCAGCAGCAGGATGGGGGCCATCACGCCGATAGTGGCGTACCCCGGGATCAGGGCGATGCAGAACGTGGCCACCGACATCAGGACGATCGAGAGCGACAACGCTTGCTTTCGGCCCAGCCTGTCTCCGATGTGGCCCCAGATGAATCCGCCAAGCGGCCTTACGAAGAAGCTGACGGCAAAGACGCCGAATGTCGCGAGCAGGGCTGTTTGACGATCGGATTCCGGGAAGAAAACGGTCGAGATAATGCCAGCCAGGTAACCATAGACGGCGTAGTCGAACCACTCCACGAAGTTGCCGATGAAGCTTGCAATGACGACGCGTCGGCGCGTGTCCTTGCTGACTGTGTGATTGGGGCCGGGCTCGGGAGAAGTGCCGTGTCCGTCATTGGACCGATCTCCCGGCGCGGCTGCCACAGAGGAAAGTTCATTACTCATGTGTCCACCAAGAATATTTGGGGTTGCAGTAGAAGCAACGCTGTTGCATCAGACTACGTGTGGGCCGCGTCACGGTCAAGAGTGTTTGCAAAAGTCATTCTAGGCAGTTCAGGGCGATCCTTGCCTGTTCAGCGATTGTGAACCCGATCTGACCTTTGTTGCACTCAAGGCGACTGAGTTGCAGTAACCGCCTCAAGCCCCGGATCCTCTCTCACATCCCAACGCTTTCCTCCGGACGTTCTCTCACATCGTGCGGCCCATTTCGGAACGTTCTCTCACTTTCATCAAGAAAGCCCGACGTCGGGCACCCACGGCGAGTGCCGACGTCGGGCTCTAGCGCGCGGCAGCTGTTCAGCCGCCGGCGCAGGACGTGAGAGAACGTCCGCCAAAAGACGGCAGGACGTGAGAGAAGGACCGCCAAAAGACCGCAGAACGTGAGAGAACGTCGGGGGCCTCGGTTATCCGGCAGCGCGCGTCTAAGCGAGGCACCGGCGACCCACAGAGGATGTCCGGCCGCCGGAAGCAGACGCAGGCCGACGGGTTGCGCCCGAAGCGGCGCCTAGACGACCTTGGGGATCGCCTCACATCCCAACACTTTCCCCCGGACGTTCTCTCACATCGCGCGGCCCACTTCGGAACGTTCTCTCACTTTCATCAAGAAAGCCCGACGCCGGGCACCCACGGCGAGTGCCGACGTCGGGCTTTAGCGCGCGGCAGCTGTTCAGCCGCCGGCGCAGGACGTGAGAGAACGTCCGCCAGAAGGCCGTTGGACATGAGAGAAGGACCGCCAAAAGACCGCAGGACGTGAGAGAAGATCCGCCAAAAGACCGCAGGATGTGAGAGAGCATCGGGAGGGGGCGGGGTTGTCCGGCAGCGCGCGTCTAAGCGACGAAGGAGCGAGCGCGCAGAGGATGACCCCGCCGCCGGAGGCAGACGGCAGCGGACGGCAGCGACTCAGGCAGCGAGGCCGAGCCGATGAGACCCTAGAGGACCTTGCGGATCGTCTCTTCGAAGCTGACTACGTGGTGCAGGGCGAGCTCGGCGGCGCGGTCTTCGTCGCCGTCGGCTATGGCGGTCAACAGTTCCGCGTGCTCGGAGATGTGGCCTGAGACGGAGGGCATCCGTTCCAGCATGTAGCACCAGATCCGGGTGGCGAGGTTGTCGTACCGGATCAGGACGTCTTCCAGGTGTGCGTTCGCCGAGGCCTTGTAGATCAGGCGGTGCACCTGGATGTCGTAGCGCATGAGTTCCTGGGAGGAATTGTCCTGGCCTTCAAGATCACGAATTGCACTTGCGACTGCGCGGAGCTCCGAACGCATGGCAGGGCTGGCCATGCGGGCAGCCTTCTTTGACGCCAACGGTTCCAGAAGTTCGCGTATCTCGGAGACTTCGGCGAGCTGGGTGATGTCCACGCCGGTGGCGAATGTCCCACGCCGCGGGTAGGAGACCACCAAGTGGTCGCTTTCGAGACGCTTGATGGCCTCGCGGACGGGCGTGCGTCCAATGCCCAGTTCTGCAGCAATCTGGCCATCGTTGATGGGGTCGCCGGGTTTGATGTCCAGCATGATGAGCCTGTCGCGCAGTAGCAGGTAGGCGTTCTCCGCTAGTGACGAGCCTTGCGGAGTTGATTCCAATGCTTCCAGTGCTGCGCTCATTGCTCTCTCCCGTTGTCGCCAATCCAGTTTGCTGGATGGATTGCCGCAGACCTGTTGACGACCTTGTGATCTTCAACATACTATGGCAATAGTTCTAATATATCAGTTGCCTAACAGTCGGCCACTAGACAAGCTTTTGAAGGAGAACACCATGGTTGCACCGCTGATCCGCCCGCTCGCACAGGCGGACCCGGAGGTCGATCAGGCGATCGCCCTGGAACTCATCCGCCAGCAGTCCACGCTGGAAATGATCGCCTCTGAGAACTTCGCCCCCACGGCCGTCATGGAAGCACAGGGCTCGGTCCTTACCAACAAGTACGCCGAGGGTTACCCGGGTAAGCGCTACTACGGCGGCTGCGAACACGTTGATGTGATCGAGCAGCTGGCCATCGACCGCCTGAAGTCCCTGTTTGGCGCAGAATTCGCCAACGTCCAGCCCCACTCCGGCGCCCAGGCAAACGCCTCGGCCATGCACGCACTGATCAACCCTGGCGACACCATCATGGGACTGAACCTTGCCCACGGCGGCCACCTGACCCACGGCATGCGCATCAACTTCTCCGGCAAGCTGTACAAGGTTGTTCCGTACGGCGTCCGCGAGGACACCCACACCGTAGACATGGCAGAAGTTGAGCGCCTCGCCCTCGAGAGCAAGCCGCAGCTGATCGTGGCCGGCTGGTCCGCTTACTCCCGCCAGTTGGACTTCGCTGAATTCCGCCGCATCGCGGACCTGGTGGGCGCCTACCTGATGGTGGACATGGCCCACTTCGCTGGCCTGGTTGCAGCTGGACTGCACCCGAGCCCGGTTCCGCACGCCCACATTGTCACGAGCACCACGCACAAGACCCTTGGCGGTCCCCGCGGCGGCGTCATACTGACCAACGACGCCGACATCGCCAAGAAGGTTAACTCCGCCGTCTTCCCGGGACAACAGGGTGGTCCGCTGGAGCACGTCATCGCAGCCAAGGCTGTGGCCTTCAAGATGGCCGCTGAACCCGAATTCCAGGAACGCCAGGTCCGCGTGCTTGAGGGTTCCAAGATCCTGGCAGATCGCCTCCTCCAGGACGACGTGGCCGCAGCGGGCATTTCCGTGGTCAGCGGTGGGACCGACGTCCACCTGGTGCTCGCCGATCTCCGCCACTCCGTCCTTAACGGACAGCAGGCCGAGGACACGCTGCACCGCATCGGCATCACGGTCAACCGCAACGCAGTCCCCTTCGACCCCCGCCCGCCGATGGTTTCCTCGGGCCTGCGCATCGGCACCCCCGCCCTCGCCGCCCGCGGCTTCGGCGCTGAGGACTTCACCGAAGTCTCGGACATCATTGCGACGGCGTTGATCGCCGCAGCCAACAGCGGCACCCAAGCAGGCAGCACCGAAGGTGACGTCACCTTGGACGAAGCCACCGCCGTCGAACTCCGCCGCCGCGTAACCGCTCTGGCCGACAAATTCCCGCTTTACCCACACCTCAGTAACGGCAACGACGCCGCAACTGAACTCGAAGAAATGATTGGAGCAGCCCAGTGAGCGCGGACCACCTCCCCGAACACCCCGACTTCCTCTGGCGCAACCCGGACCCAAAGAAGAGCTACGACGCCGTTATTGTTGGCGGCGGCGGGCACGGCCTGGCAACGGCCTACTTCCTGGCCAAGAACCACGGCATGACCAACATCGCCATCCTTGAAAAGGGCTGGCTGGCCGGTGGCAACATGGCCCGCAACACCACCATCATCCGGTCCAACTACCTCTGGGACGAGAGTGCTGCAATTTACGAGCACGCCCTGAAGTTGTGGGAAATCCTGCCGGAAGAGCTGGAGTACGACTTCCTGTTCAGCCAGCGCGGCGTGATGAACCTCGCCCACACCCTGGGCGACGTGCGCGAAAGCATGCGCCGCGTAGGAGCCAACCGCCTCAATGGCGTGGACGCCGAGTGGCTGGACCCTGACCAGGTCAAGGAACTCTGCCCCATCCTGAACACCAGCGACAACATCCGCTACCCCGTCATGGGCGCTACCTACCAGCCGCGTGCCGGCATCGCCAAGCACGACCACGTAGCCTGGGCCTTCGCCCGCAAGTGCGATGAACTCGGCGTGGATATCATCCAGAACTGCGAAGTCACCGGCTTCATCAAGGACGGAAACCGGGTTACCGGCGTCAAGACAAGCCGTGGCAACATCAACACCGAAAAGGTAGGCCTTTGCGCCGCCGGCCACAGCTCGGTCCTCGCAGAGATGGCCGGCTTCCGTCTCCCGATCCAGTCCCACCCGCTCCAGGCGCTCGTGTCTGAACTGCACGAGCCGGTCCACCCCACGGTGGTCATGTCCAACCACGTCCACGTGTACGTCTCACAGGCACACAAGGGCGAACTGGTGATGGGCGCTGGCGTGGACTCGTACAACGGCTACGGCCAGCGCGGATCGTTCCACGTGATCGAGGAGCAGATGGCAGCCGCCGTGGAGCTCTTCCCGATCTTCGCCCGGGCACACGTACTCCGGACCTGGGGCGGCATCGTTGACACCACGCTGGATGCCTCGCCGATTGTTGGCCTCACCCCGGTGGAGAACATGTTCGTCAACTGTGGTTGGGGAACGGGTGGCTTCAAGGGCACTCCTGCGGCTGGCCTGACCTTCGCGCACACCATCGCAACCGGTGCCCCGCACAAGCTCAACAAGCCTTTCGCCCTGGAACGCTTCGAGACCGGCGCCCTGATCGATGAACACGGCGCCGCAGCCGTGGCCCACTAGTAAGGACGGGAAAAGACATGCTTCTCATTTCATGCCCCAACTGCGGGCCACGCGACGAAACCGAATTCCACTACGGCGGCCAGGCACACGTTGCCTATCCGGAGAACCCGAACGACCTCACGGACCGCCAGTGGGCTGAATACCTGTTCTACCGCGAGAACACCAAGGGTTCTTTCGCTGAACGCTGGGTCCACAGCACGGGCTGCCGCCAGTGGTTCAACATGCTGCGGGACACCGTGACCTACGACATCCACTCCATTTACGCGATGGGCCAGCCCCGCCCGGATGGCGGAGGGAAGCCCGATGCGCAAGCAGGCCTCGCTCCCGGCGCACCCACTACCTCGACGGCCACTGCCGCCCCCACCTCCTCGGAAGGAGTCTAGAAGTGACCAGCAAGAACGCACGCCTTACCACCGGCGGACGCATTGACCGCAGCATCGCTTGGCGCTTCACCGTGGACGGCCAGGAATTCACCGGTCACCCCGGCGACACCATCGCCTCGGCGCTGCTGGCCAACGGCCACATCAACGCAGGCAACTCCCTTTACGAGAACCGCCCCCGCGGCATCATGGCCGCCGGCGTGGAAGAATCCAACGCCCTGGTCAAGATCGCTCCCCGCTTCCCCGGCCACGTCGCCGAATCGATGCTTCCTGCCACCGCAGTCTCCCTCGTAGACGGCATGAACGTTGAGCTGCTCTCCGGTTTGGGCAAGCTTGACCCTGCCGAGGACAAGGCTGAGTACGACAAGAAGTACGTTCACACGGACGTCCTGGTGGTCGGCGGCGGTGTTGCAGGCCTTGCAGCCGCCCGCGAAGCAGTCCGCACCGGCGCCCGCGTCATCCTGATCGACGACCAGCCCGAACTCGGCGGTTCGCTCCTCTCCGGTTCAACGGCCGAAGGCCTGCAGGAAACCATCGAGGGCAAGCCGGCTCTGGAATGGGTTGCCGATGTGGAAGCCGAGTTGGTCTCCGCCGAAGAATGCACCGTGCTGAACCGCACCACCGCCTTCGGTTCCTACGATTCCAACTACTTCATCGCAGCCCAGAACCGCACGGATCACCTGACCGTTCCGGCCGCTTCGGGCGTTTCGCGCCAGCGTATCTGGCACATCCGCGCACAGCAGGTTGTGCTGGCACCGGGTGCCCACGAGCGTCCGCTGGTCTTTGAGAACAACGACCGCCCGGGCATCATGCTCGCCTCGGCAGTCCGCACGTATCTCAACCGCTACGCGGTCGCTGCTGGTTCACGCGTCGTTTTCAGCACCACCAACGACTCCGCTTACTTGCTCGCCGCGGACCTGAAGGCAGCAGGCGTGGCGATTGCCGCCGTCGTCGATGCCCGTCCGCAGATCAGCGCGAAGGCCGCCGCCGCCGTCGAGTCCGGTATCCGGGTCCTCATTGGCAGCGCGGTTGCTGACACGAGCGCCGATGACGCGGGCCGCCTGAATGGCGTCACCGTCCGCAGCATTAACGACGACGGCGAACTCACCTCGGGCGTCGAGCACATCGCCGCCGATCTGCTTGCTGTTTCCGGCGGCTGGAGCCCTGTGGTGCATCTCCACAGCCAGCGCCAGGGCAAGTTGCGCTGGGACGATGAGCTGGCTGCCTTCATTCCGGCGTCAACCGTAAGGGACCAGCAGGTTGTTGGCGCAGGCCGCGGCAGCTACGAACTCCAGGACTGCCTGGCAGAGGGCATCTCGGCCGGAGCGGCAGCATCCATCGCTGCTGGCTTTGAGTCCGCAACCACCCCGGTGGACCTGCAGGCACCCGTCGCCAGTGCCCCGACCCGTCAGCTGTGGCTTGTTCCCGGTCAGACCGGTGAGCCAGGCGAGTGGCACAACCACTTCGTCGACTTCCAGCGTGACCAGTCCGTCGCTGACGTCCTCCGCTCCACCGGGGCCGGCATGCGCTCGGTGGAACACGTGAAGCGGTACACCTCCATCAGCACCGCCAACGATCAAGGCAAGACCTCCGGCGTCAACGCGATCGGCGTTATCGCCGCTGCGTTGAAGTTCGGCGGCGCGGAAAGCGTTCCGGGCGTCGGCGAGATCGGCACCACCGCCTACCGCGCACCGTTCACCCCGGTCGCATTCGCCGCTTTGGCTGGCCGCCAGCGCGGTGAGCTGTTCGATCCCGCCCGAGTGACCTCCATCCACCCGTGGCACGTTGCCCAGGGTGCTCTGTTCGAAGACGTTGGACAGTGGAAGCGCCCTTGGTACTACCCGCAGTCCGGCGAGGACATGGACACGGCAGTCCTGCGTGAGTGCGCAGCGGTCCGCGATTCCGTGGGCTTCATGGACGCAACCACGCTCGGCAAGATCGAGATCCGTGGCAAGGACGCCGGAGAATTCCTGAACCGCGTGTACACCAACGCGTTCAAGAAGCTCGCACCGGGATCCGCCCGCTACGGCGTCATGTGCACCCCGGACGGCATGATCTTCGACGACGGCGTGACCCTCCGCCTGGACGACGACCGCTTCTTCATGACCACCACCACCGGCGGCGCAGCCAAGGTGCTGGACTGGTTGGAAGAGTGGCACCAGACGGAGTGGCCGGAACTCGACGTGGTCTTCACATCCGTCACGGAGCAGTGGAGCACCATCGCCGTCGTCGGTCCCAAGTCCCGTGCAGTGATCGCCAAGGTTGCTCCCCAGCTCGCCGAAAACGGTGGCCTGGACGCAGAAGCCTTCCCATTCATGACATTCCGCGAGACCACCCTGGCCTCAGGAGTGCAGGCTCGTGTTTGCCGTATCTCCTTCTCCGGTGAACTGGCCTACGAAATCAACATCCCGTCCTGGTACGGGCTCAACACATGGGAAGCCGTTGCTGCCGCAGGTGCCGAGTTCAACATCACCCCTTATGGCACGGAAACAATGCACGTCCTTCGCGCCGAGAAGGGGTACCCGATCGTCGGGCAGGACACCGACGGCACGGTCACCCCACAGGACGCCGGCATGGACTGGATCGTCTCCAAGGCCAAGGACTTCATCGGCAAGCGCTCCTACCTCCGCCAGGACGCAAGCCGCGAGGACCGCAAGCACCTGGTGAGCGTCCTTCCCGTGGATCACTCGCTCAGGCTGCCGGAAGGCACGCAGCTTGTGGAGAAGGGCATCCCCGTCAACCCGGCGTACGGACCCGTCCCCATGGAAGGCTTCGTAACTTCGAGCTACCACAGTGCCGCATTGGGCCGTTCTTTCGGCCTGGCCCTGATCCAGAACGGCCGCAACCGCATCGGCGAGACCCTCGTGGCCTCGGTGGGAGACCAATTGGTGGACGTGGTTGTCGGCGAAACCGTACTTTTCGATGCTGAAGGGACCCGCAAAGATGGCTGAAACAGCAACACCAGCAGAAACCGCACACGTCGACCGCGTACGGGGTGCCCCGCCGCAGCCCGGCCGAGCACCTGGCTGACGCCTTCACCTCCGGCTCAGTGCCGGGCACAGTGACGCTCAAGGAAATCCCGTACCAGGCCATGGTGGGTATCCGGGTTGAGCGAACGTCCGACGCCGGAACCCGCGTTGCGTCAATCACCGGCGGCTTGCCTGCCACGTGCGGTGAAGTGACGGGCTCTGGCTCAGTCAACGCACTCTGGCTTGGCCCCACTGAGTTCCTGGTGGTCGCTCCGGAGGAGTCCCACGACTCGCTCGGCGGCTCCTTGGTCAGTGACCTGACCACGGCACTGGGCAGCGATGAAGGTCAGGTGGTGGACTTGTCCGCCAACCGCACCACGTTCGAGCTCTCCGGCAGCCACGCCCGCGCTGTGCTCGAAAAGACGTGCTCCTTGGACCTGCACCCGCGCGTCTTCAAGGCCGGCACGGCTGTCTCAACGGAGCTCGCACACATTCCCGTGATGCTGTGGAAGACCTCGGACGAGAACTACCGGATCTTTCCCCGGGCCTCGTTTGCCGATTTCCTGGGACGCTGGCTCCTCGACGCCATGCGGGAGTACGCCTCCCCCGAGGTCCCCTAATGGCACTGAGTGTGCTTGATCTGTTTTCTGTTGGCATCGGGCCGTCGTCTTCACACACGGTCGGCCCGATGCGGGCGGCAAAGCAGTTCACGGACGGTCTTGAATCGTCCGGCCAGCTTCCAGCCACGGTGCGCGTCCAGGCTGAGCTCTTCGGCTCCCTGGGCGCCACCGGGCGGGGCCACGGCTCCGACAAAGCCGTGGTGCTGGGGCTGCAGGGCCACTCACCCGAAACCGTCGACACCAAAACCGCTGACGACCAAGTGGCGGCAGCAGCCCTCGACGCCGAACTGCGCTTGGGCGGCGACCACCGGGTGGACTTCAATTGGGACGAGGACGTGGTCCTCCACCGCCGCAAGTCCCTTCCGGCACACCCCAACGGCATGACGTTCCGGGCCCTTGACCACACCGGCGCAGTACTGCGTGAGCGCAGCTACTACTCGATCGGTGGCGGCTTTGTGGTGGATGGGGACGCCACAGGCACGGACAAAGTAGTAGCCGATGACACCGTCCTCCCCTACCCGTTCACCACTGCCGACGAGTTGCTTGCCATTTGCTCACGCGAGGGCATGTCAATTTCCGATGTCATGTTGGCCAACGAACTCGTATGGCGGTCCGAGGAGGAGCTCCGCGAGCGCCTTCTGGGCATCTGGGCTGTCATGCGTGAATGCGTGGACAACGGCTGTTCGGCCGAGGGAATCCTCCCCGGAGGTTTGAAAGTCAGGCGACGAGCGCCGTCGTTGTTCAAGAAGCTTTCCGAAACGGACGCGGACCTGAACGGGGCCAGCTCAGCGGACCCCTTGCTCGCCATGGAATGGGTGAACCTGTTCGCGTTGGCGGTCAACGAGGAGAACGCAGCGGGCGGCAGGATCGTCACTGCACCGACCAATGGTGCTGCCGGGATTGTTCCCGCAGTGCTGCACTATTACACAAAGTTTGTTCCCGGAGCCAACGACGACGGCGTCGTGCGGTTCCTGCTCGCGGCGGCCGCCGTAGGCATTCTCTTCAAGATCAACGCCTCCATTTCAGGTGCTGAGGTGGGCTGCCAAGGCGAGGTGGGTTCCGCCTGCTCCATGGCCGCTGCTGGTCTTTGCGAGATCCTGGGCGGGACGCCTGAACAAGTGGAGAACGCCGCCGAGGTGGGCATCGAGCACAACCTGGGCCTCACCTGCGATCCCGTGGGCGGACTGGTGCAGATCCCCTGCATCGAACGCAATGCCATCGCCAGCGTCAAAGCGATCAACGCTGCCCGCCTGGCCCTGCACGGAGACGGCAGCCACAAAGTGTCCTTGGACAAGGCCATCAAGACCATGCGCGAAACAGGCGCCGACATGAAATCCAAATACAAGGAGACCTCCCGTGGAGGACTCGCCGTCAACGTAGTGGAGTGCTAGCCATGACTGCCATCCAAACCGAATCTTCTACTGACTCCTCCGCCGGAACCACCGTGGAGCACGTCCTTACCTTGGACTGCCCCGAAGGTCCCGGAATCGTGCACGCTGTGTCCGGCTTCCTGCTGGAGCACGGCTGCGACATCATCGACAACAAGCAGTACGGTGACCGCGCCGAGGGCCACTTCTTCATGCGGGTTCACTTCGCGTCCTCCGGTGACGAGACCACTGTGGATGCTTTGCGTGCCGCGTTTTCCCCCGTGGGCGAGAAATACTCCATGAACTGGCAGCTGGAACGCCAAGGGTCCAAGCGTCGCGTGTTGATCATGGTCTCGAAGTTTGGGCACTGCCTCAATGACCTGCTGTTCCGTGCGCGGATCGGTGAGCTGCCGATCGATGTTGTGGGCGTCGTGTCCAACCACACGGACCACCAGGGCTTGGCGGAGTGGCACGGGATTCCCTTCTTCCACGTCCCTGTCACCGCTGCTACCAAGCCTGCCGCGGAAGCGCGTTTGCTGGACATCATCGATGAGCTGGACGTGGAACTCATTGTCCTGGCCCGGTACATGCAGGTGCTCAGCGACGATCTCGCCCGCAAGCTCGACGGGCGCGCCATCAATATCCACCACTCGTTCCTGCCGAGCTTCAAGGGTGCCAAGCCGTACCACCAGGCTTACGCCCGCGGAGTGAAGACCGTGGGTGCCACGGCCCACTACGTCAACGGCGAGCTGGACGAGGGCCCGATCATCTCCCAGCAGGTGGTTGAGGTGGATCACACGTTCGGACCGGACGATCTCGTAGCCGCCGGTCGGGACACGGAGTGCAAGGCCCTCAGCAACGCCGTTCGTTGGCACTGCGAGGGGCGGATCATCCTGAATGGGAACAGGACGATTGTGCTGAAGTAAGGCCTTGCGCGCCCCATTTCGATGGTTCCCTGCGCAGACGCTGTTGCGAACGGCGGTGTGTGCAGGGAACCATCAATTGGCGTTTAAAGGAGCTACAGCCGAGCCAGCCGCGTTGCCAGGTGCAGGGCAGCGAGCCTGCCAGTTCCCCTCGGGTCTCCACCGCAAAGCTCGAAGATCCGCTGCAGCCGGTGGTGCATTGACTGCCGTTCCAAGTGCAATTCGCGTGCGGCCTGGGCTGTGTTGCAGCCAGTGTCCAGCCAGACGGTCAGCGTCCGGAGGAGCTCGGATCGCCGTAGTTGGTCATGCTCGACGACGGCACCCAACTGCCGCTGTACGAACCCTTCGCGGGTGGCCGGATCCAGATGTTCCTCGGCGAGGCGTTCCACAGCGAAGGCCTCAGCATCCACCACCCCACCTCCCGCCAAATCCAGGTCCAGCGTCCGTCGGGCCTCGGCCAGCGACCAGGGGGCCTCATCGATCCCCTTGCCCACCGGGCCAAGTGCTATCGCAGATCCGGCTGGCGTTTCCAAAGCCCTGAGCGCATCCATGAGCGTCGCCCGGGTAGCAACGCCATCGCCAACGGAAGCGAGTGCGATCAGCTCCGCGTTATCTGCATAGCTGGCACTGTGCGGCACGTTCGCACGCAGCAGTGCATCCAAGGCCGAGCGGAGATGCCCTGCACCTGTGGAGCGGATCACCAGCGCAGCAACCCGGCCATTGGCGGGAAAGCCCGACGCCGGCCCGAGCTGCTGGAGCTGCCACGATTGGCTCCCGGAATTGATGGCACGCATCAGTTCAATGCCCGCCAACTCCTTCAATCCTGGCGGCATCCGCTGCAACAGGGCCAAGCCAAGGATGTCCACCGAGCGCTCTCCCGCCACGCGCGCGAGGCCACTATCGCCGTCGTCGGGCACGTGCAGCTCCAAGCGGGCGGCGAGGACGCCACGCACCGGCACATCAACCGTGATGAGCCCGCCGTCCTCCGACGGCGGCGCTGAGCCTGCTGCGGAACCCGCTGCCGGACCCGCTGCCGAGCCGAGGGTGAGGCCCGACGGCGATACCAACCGCGCGCTGGAACCTGTCCTTTCTGCCAAGACAGCCAGAAGTTGGTCAAGGCCGCCGCCATGGGCGAGTTCGGCAGCCATCGCGTGGCTGGTTTGGTCGCCGCGTTGAAGCTGTTCGACGGACTCGCTGACCAGGAGCGAGTTGATCTCCTGCATGACGGCGACGAACGGAACAACGTGACGCAATTCAATAACCGGCAGGCCTGCGGCTTCGGCAGCCTCCAGCATGGGACCAGGAACTTCGGGCAGTGTAGGTCCGGTTTCAAGGGCCAGTGCGGCTATGCCGCGGGCCGCTAGCTCGCGGACGTATTCGGCTTGCCGCTCCGAGCTCTCAAGGGCCAGTGCCTGGCCGCCGCTGAGGAGAAGTTCGCCACCGCTGAGGAGCGGAGCGATGTCCAAAACCTCGCTGGAGTGCACCCAACGGACGGGACGGGTCAGGGCGTCGGCCACTGAGTTAAGGAGACGCGGCTCGGCGGCTCTAAGGCTTTCACGTTCCAAGGCTTGACCAAGAAGGATAGACATGACACTCCGTACGGCGGAAGAGAGTTTCTTTAGACACATCGTATCTTGTTGCTGTGATCTGTGGCACATACGCTGAAGGAGTCCCTTTCACACACGGAGGATCTCCCTCATGCAAGACAACCTCTCCCCTGCTTCATCGCAGCCAGGCTCAGCGGCTGCAGGCTCACTGCAGCCAGGCTCACCGCAGTCAGGTCCGGCAACGGCGCCGGGCCATGACAGCGAAGCCTGGCTGCAGCCCATTCCCGAGTCAGACCGCACGCGCAAGGTCTCAGGCCAATTCTGGATCTGGGCCGGTGCCAACCTCGCTCCAATCAACTGGGTGCTGGGCGCACTCGGAATCCACCTCGGCCTCGGCTTTGCCGACACCGTCTTTGTGCTGGTCCTGGGCAACCTGATCGGCATGTTGCTGTTTGGCTGCTTCGTCCTCCTTGGCCAAAAGACCGGCGCCACAGGCATGGTCCTTGCCCGGGCCGCTTTCGGCCGGCGTGGCAACTACCTCCCCGCCGCCATCCAGGCACTCCTGGTCATCGGGTGGTGCGCGGTCAATACGTGGATCATCCTGGACCTGGTCATGGCGCTTTTCGGAACCCTGGGCTGGGTGGATCCCACCGCAAAGAACTACGTCTGGAAGATCGGCGTGGCCACTGTCATCATGGCTGCCCAGGTTGCCATTGCCTGGTTCGGCTATAAGGCGATCGCCGCTTTCGAAAAGTGGACCGTCCCGCCCACCATCATCATCCTGGCCGTCATGTCCGCCGTGGCGTGGTTCGGCATGAAGATCGACTGGGGTTATGCGGGTCCGGCCGGCAACATCCTTGAAGGATCCGAGCGGATAGCCGCGATGAGTGCTGTGATGACCGCCATCGGCATCGGCTGGGGCATCACCTGGTTCACGTACGCCGCGGACTACTCGCGCTTCGTCAGCACCTCGGTTCCCAAGCGCAAGGTCTACCTGGCTTCGGTCCTCGGCCAGTTCATTCCGGTGGTCTGGCTCGGTGTCCTCGGTGCGAGCCTTGCCACAAACAGCGGCGAGATCGACCCCGGCAAGCTGATCGTCCAGAACTTCGGAGTCCTCGCCCTTCCCGTCCTCCTCATGGTGTTGCATGGCCCCATCGCCACCAACATCTTGAACATCTACACCTTCTCAGTGGCTACGCAGGCCTTGGATATCAAGATCAATCGTCGCAAGCTCAACCTGTTCGTCGGCGTCTTCTCGCTCCTCGCCGTCGTGTTCTTCATCTTCCAGGAGGACTTCGCCTCGGTACTGGACGCCTGGTTGATCGGTCTGGTGGCGTGGGTAGCTGCCTGGGGCGGCGTCATGTTGGTGCACTACTTCTGGCTGGAGAAGCGCTGGCCCGGAAAGGTTGAACGGCTCTTCGACGGCGTCGGGACCAAGCGTCTCCCGGTGATCAACTGGGCCGGTATCGTCTCGCTGCTGGTTGGCATCTTCTCCACCTGGCTGTTCATGTACGGCCTGATACCAGTAATGCAAGGCCCCATCGCCGTGGCACTTGGTGGCTGGGATCTCTCATGGCTGGCCGGTGGGCTTACCAGCGCGGCAGCCTACGCAATCCTCGGGCCCAGGGCGCACCGAAAGTTTGTCCTTGCCGATTCGAACCACGTCTCCGTCACGCAAGCTGCTCCGGGCGCTCCCGCAGTTCCCGAAGCTCCCGTAGTCCCCGAAAGGACCACAGCATGAGCCAGCCCGCCTTCGCGGACTCCCTCCACCCAATCACCTGGCCAGAGGGCTTCAAAGCCGCAGCGTCCTTCACCTTCGACGTCGACGCCGAATCCTGCACCATCGCCCACGATCCCTCCAGCACCCGGCGCATGTCCCTCATGAGCCACCAGTCGTATGGCCCCAAGATCGCCGTCCCGCGGCTCCTGCAGCTCCTGGATCGCCAGGACATCAAGGGAACGTTCTTCATCCCTGGATTCACTGCGGAGAGCTACCCCGATGTGGTGCGCAGGATCGCTGACGGTGGGCACGAAATCGCCCACCACGGCTACCTTCACGAGCCCATGCAGGGCATCGACGCCGCAACCGAAGCCAGCTACCTGGACCGGGGTTTGGAAGCACTTGCCAACGTTGCCGGTGTTCGGCCAGTGGGCTACCGGGCTCCGTGGTGGGAGTTGAACTGGCAGTCGCCCGCGCTGCTCGCGGATCGCGGCTTCCTTTACGACTCAAGCCTGCTCGACGGCGATGCCCCCTACCGCATGTCAGTGGCCGAGGACGATCCGCGGGACATCGTTGAGATTCCCGTTGATTGGGCGCTGGACGACTGGGAGCAGTACGCGTTCTACCCCGGCATCACGGGCAGCGGGGTCATCGAAAGCCCGGCCAAGGCTTTGGAAATGTGGACTCTCGAGGCCCAGGCGCACCACGCCCAGGGCAGTTGCTTCGTCCTGACCAACCACCCGTTCATCTCCGGCAGGCCGTCCAGGGCTGTCGCCTTGGAGCAACTGATCGAACGGGTCAAGGGCCTGGAGGGCATGTGGGTTACCACGCTTGCCGAGATCGCGCAGCACACGAAGGATACGGTTCAGGAAATCCACACCCACGCCCGGATCGACGTCCCCTTGTTCCCGGGAGCCGGTGCTTCATTCCGCCCGGCCCAGGTCCGGGTACCCACCCTCCGGTAGCTCTTCGCCGGGATGGCAGCACGCCCCCATGTTCTGGCTGCACATGGGGGTCTGCTGCCATCCCGGCGAAGGTTCTTAACCGTTTACGGCATTGATCCAAACCCCGATGATCCAAGTGCTTGCAGCGGCACACGCAAGACCGAACTCCACGAGAATCCCGATGCCTGTCGCTTTGAGCGCGGCGCCGCTTGAGCGGACAGCGGTGCGGAAGTCACGGGTCCGCTGGACCTCGCTCAGCAGGAGCCCGACGGCGAACCCCACCACGAGTCCGACCACCGGAATCACGAACATTCCCACCACGCCAAGAACTATCCCAACCACAACAGACCTGTTCGGGATGCCGTGCTGTTTCAGTTTTCGCCCTGTGAGCACCGCACTGGCGGCTATCCCGGCCACCACGAACACCATGCCGATGGCGAAGATCACCCAGCCGAGGGTTCCCGCGCCGCCCCAAATGGCCCACGCGAGCAGGCTCGCACCAATGAGGATGCTTCCCGGAAGGACAGGGATGATGGTCCCGGCAACCCCAACCGCAATGGCCAGGCCGCACAGGATGGTCACAAGGAGTTCGGCATTCATGGCCCCCAGTCTATGGGCCAGCATCCCGGGGTCACTTCTGGCCCCTTTTGGAGGCCAACATGGGCCTTAAGTGACCCCGCGTTGCTCGTTAACAAGCCACGACGGCGACACTCCCAACCGTGGGAAGCGTCGCCGTCGTCGGTTTTTAGTTGGTAACCGCTACTCAGTCACTGCTGCGGCAACAGCCGCGGTGACAGCCGGTGCCACACGGGCGTCCAGCGGGCTCGGCACGATGTAGTCGGCGGAGAGATCTTCTTCTGCCAACTCAGCGATGGCACGTGCAGCCGCGATCTTCATGGCCGGCGTGATGCGGCGGGCCTTGGCATCAAGTGCGCCGCGGAAGATGCCGGGGAAGGCCAGCACGTTGTTGATCTGGTTCGGGAAGTCGCTGCGGCCCGTGGCAACTACGGCCGCGTACTTCTGGGCAACCTCGGGGAGAACTTCCGGGTCCGGGTTGGACAGGGCGAACACGATCGACTGATCGTTCATGAGCTTCAGGTGTTCTTCGTCCAGCTTGGAGGAGGAGACGCCTACGAACACATCGGCGCCGGTCAGGCCCTCGCCCGGACCACCGGTGACGCCGCGGGGGTTGGTGCGCTGGGCCATGCGGGCCTTGACGCTGCCAGGATCGGCCACAAGATCGGCACGCTCAGCATTGACTACGCCCTTGGAGTCGAGCAGGATGACGTCCTCGATGCCAACAGCAAGTAGAATCTCGGCAATCGCAATGCCCGCGGCACCTGCGCCGGAGACAACAACCTTGAGGCCGGAAAGCTCGCGCTTGGTCACCTTGGCAGCGTTGGTCAGGGCGGCGAGAACCACGACGGCGGTGCCGTGCTGGTCATCGTGCATGACCGGGCAGTCGAGTGCCTCAATGAGGCGCTCTTCGAGTTCGAAGCAACGCGGCGCGGAAATGTCCTCAAGGTTCACTGCACCGAAGCTCGGGCGGAGGCGGACCAGGGTTTCGATGATCTCGTCCACGTTGGTGGTGTTGAGAACCAGCGGGATGGAGTCGAGATCGCCGAAGGACTTGAAGAGGGCAGACTTTCCTTCCATGACCGGGAGGGAAGCGCTGGGGCCGATGTTGCCCAGGCCCAGGACGGCGGTGCCATCGCTGACCACAACAACCAGGCGCTCAGCCCAGGTGTGGGTGCGGGCAAGCTCAGGGTTGGCGTGGATTGCGCGGCTTACCTGGGCGACGCCCGGGGTGTACGCGATGGAAAGGTCACGCTTGTTGTTCAGGGGAACGGTGCTGGAAATCGTCAGCTTGCCGCCCTCGTGTGCTGCGAAGATCTCTTCTTCGCTCAATACCAAGGCGTCGTTGTCAGTAGCGATTGTCTCAATGGACACGTCTTTGTCTCCTCAGGCTAGCCGTGGACCCACGGCATGGTTCGGGCAGGAACAGAACTGCTGGTTCGGACCAAGGGTGGCTGGCCCGGAAGGTGCATCTGCAGGTATGGGCTGCTAGCCGCTTCGGTATTTCCAGCGTAGGGAAGCGCGGAGGGTACAAGATTCAATACCAAGAGAGACGATTCGAGAGTAAAACGTTTATGCAGATCCAAAAGTGACCCAGCTCACGCGAAAAAACGCATTCTCAGGGGTCGGTGGTCTAGACCGGAGGAGCTATATCGTCATTCCCCGGTCATGAGGCTGCACGCCTTCTTGAGGTCCTTTTCGGCTTCAAAGAGCGACAAGCGACGACACCGTACGGCCTGGACCAGACCACTGACCAGATGCAACAGAATCCTGGCCTTCGGGGCGTCATTTCCGGGCTCCTTGCTCAAGGAACCCACAACTTCTTCGGACAAGAGGTCAATCTCCCGCAGCAGCTGGGCAGTATCGCTGTCTTTGCCGGCAGGCCGGATGAGGCAATGCTCCACCCCGGGCTGCATAACCCTCAGATGGAAGATCTCCATCATCAGCCCTGACAACGCATGCCCCTTGCCCTTCCTCTGGCGGACGCCGTCGCGAAGCTCGCGCAGCTGCTGCCGGTAGACGGCCAGCATAATGTGCGCTGTGGAGGGAAAGTAACGGTAGAGGGTGCCCAACGGCACGTCCGCTTTGGCGGCAATGTCCGACAAACTCAACGTGTCGAATTGACGTTGGGCAAAGCCCGCCGCTGTCTTCAGGATGCGGGCATAGCGCAGCAGCTGCCGCGGCGTGGTCGGTGCGGCAGCCATACGGGGCAACCCCGTCGTCAGATCAAGGGAGTACGGTTCCAGGGAAAACGGTTCGGGCATTTCCGGCGATCTCTTGGCAGGCTGGCAAGGAAACGGCTGGCTCAGGTCACAGGACCCGCGGCAGGCCGATCGCACCAATGATACGTGAGCAAAATGACCGTTGCCTGAGAGCGCCCTTCTTGGAACGCGTCCATGCCGTTCCCGGGAAAGGGCGGGTGCCCCACATACACTGCAGGAAGCTTTGGGTGCGGATACAGGAGGACGACCGCTATGGGGAATTTTCGACGTCGGATGGCAGCAGCGTTGCTGACCGCCGCTGTGGCGGCGGTGGCACTTAGCCCCCTGCCGGCGTCGGGCGCGTCCAGCAACGGGCCGGACCCCGTAGTCGTCGGCGACGCGTTTGTTGGCAAGACGCTAACGGCCGACATCGGCCCGTATACCTTCTACGGCTGCGGCAGCGGAAAGGGTCCTGATTTCACCGTCTACTGGACAAGGGATGGTTTCCTGGTGGCGGGCGAAACCGGACGCAGCTACCTCCTGCAGCAGGATGACACGGGCGCACGGATGGCCGCGCACCTGACCGCCAGCAAAACCGCCTGCGGAGGCGAAACCCTCCACAGCGACGAGACCGGACCCGTCGCTGCGCCCAACCGGGCCAACGGATTCACGGGCCGCAGCTTCGAACTGCTGACACGCGGAAGTGACGGCTCCTTAATGCTGTACGGGCGGACAGCAGCCGCTTGGGATGCCGCCCGCACCGTGGGCTGGGGGTGGAACGTATTCAACCTTGTCCTTTCCCCCGGCGACTTCAACGGTGATGGCAAGGGCGACGTGATCGCGCGTGATTCAGCAGGCACTCTTTATCTCTACGCCGGCGACGGAACCGGGGGTTGGAAGCCGGCCCAGACCATCGGCAAAGGCTGGAACATCTTCGACTCAATCGTCAGCCCGGGTGACTTCAACGGGGACGGCAACAACGACATTCTGGCCAGGGAACCCGGCGGCGCCCTCTATTTGTACCCGGGCAATGGTTCCGGAGGCTGGCTGGCGAGGACCGCCGTCGGGCAGGGCTGGCAGGTAATGGACACCCTGCTGACGCCTGGCGATTTCAACGGCGATGGCAAGGTGGACGTATTGGCGCGTGACCGCAGCGGCTACCTGTATTTCTATGGCGGCAATGGGGCCGGTGGCTGGACGCGGTCGTGGCTGGTGGGCGTCGGCTGGAATGTCCTCAAAGCCGCCGGTGCTGCCGGTGATTTCGACAATGATGGCTTCCCGGACGTTTACGGCGTGGACCAGCAGGGCCGGCTGGTGATCTATTACAGCGATGGCCGGACGGGATGGCGCACATCCCAGGTGGTGGGCAACGGCTGGGGCGGCTTCACAGCAATCTTCTAGCTGAGTCCCAGCCGCGGTAAGATTAGCCGCATAAGTCTGGGGAGGACACAATGAACGCTCTATCATGCCGTGCATCAGGCGTGCGCCGAGCGGTAGCCGGGATTGCGGCCGCGCTTATTGCCGCCGTCGCTTTCGCCCCGGCACCTGCCATGGCAACCATGGACCCCGCAGATCCCGTGGTTCACGGTGCGCCGTTTGTTGGCTCCACGCTCACCGTGGAGATCGATCCTGCTTCCTACCGGGGCTGCGGCGCGGCCGCCGGCCCCGACTACCACATCTACTGGACCCGTGACGGCGAGCATGCAGAGGACCACTGGGAGTGGTGGAACTACAAGCTCACCGAAGAGGACCGCGGCAAGACCATCGCGGCTTACGTCGCCTCGAACTATCCTTGCGACCCCATGGAAGTTGGCAGCGCCGAGACTGTAGAGATCTCCGCCTCCAACCGGGCCAACGGCTTTACCGGGCGTGGCACCTTCGAAATGCTTGCCCGCCGCGCAGACGGCACCCTCATGCTGTATCCCCGAGTTGGCGGCGCCTGGGAATCCGCCCGGACCGTTGGCCCCGGCTGGAATGGTTTTGGGACCGTCCTTTCCCCGGGCGACTTCAACGGGGACGGGAACAACGACATCCTCGCCAAGGACTCTGCCGGGAACCTCTTCCTCTACGCAGGAACCGGAGATGGCGGGTTCTTTGCAGGCCGCCAGATAGGCGCGGGATGGAATGGCTTTAACTCGATAGTCTCCCCTGGCGACTTCAATGGGGATGGCAACAACGACATCCTCGCCCGCGACTCCAGCGGCCTGCTCTACCTCTACCCCGGAAACGGCGACGGCGGCTGGCTCACCCGGTCCGTTGTAGGCAGCGGGTGGAACGTGGTCAACAAGATCATCACACCCGGCGACTTCAACGGAGACCACAACGTGGACATCCTGGCCCGCGATACCTCCGGTGCCCTGCGCCTGTACAAGGGCAATGGAGCTGGCGGCTGGGCAGGCATGGCCGTGATCGGGCAAGGTTGGAACGGCATGGCGGCCATTGGCGCCGCCGGCGACATCGACGGTAACGGCAATGTAGACGTCTATGCAGTGGACGGATCCGGCCAGCTGCTGGCCTACTACGGCGACGGCGACGGCGGCTGGAACGGCGCCCAGACCATCGGCTGGGGCTGGGGCGGTTTTAACGCCTTGTTCTAGGGATTGGGGGATACCATGACGACTTTTTCTTCCGTGCGCCCAGCGGCTCTTATGCGTTCAGCTTTTGTGCATTCAGTACGGACGGGTTTTCACATCCTTCTAGCCATCCTCCTGTGCTCCGCGCTGGCAATTGCAGTCCCGCCGCCCCGCGCTACAGCTGCCGGACCAAACGTGCCGCTTCCCACAGTAGTCACCCGTACTTCGCCAGCCACGGTGGGTCCCGGGAGTGTTATCTCCTTGTCCTTCACACTGAGCGGTCCTGCGAAAGAAGTAGGTTTCACCTACGTCAATGAGGACACCTTGGAGCAGGCCACCCTCTACGGACCTACCAGCCAGCTATCCGGGCCCTACAGCGCGCAAGCCAAAGTGCCGGTGGATGGGAGCGCCTTCCAGCGAACCGGGCGCTACAAACTCCTCAGCGTCAACATCATGCTCCCCCTGGGCCAGGGGGTTGTCCGCTACGGCCGCGACGGCAATATCATCTTCCTCTCGCAAGGGCTGGAAGCACCAACGCAGCGGCCGGGGGCCTTGGACGGCGTGGACTTCGCCGTGAACAATCCCAATTTCCCGTTGGTGGACAATCCAAATATCAAGCCGCCAACCATCACAGGCGTGGCACGCTACGACCAAGTGCTGACCACGGACAACGGCTCTTGGACCCAGCCGCCCACCGGCTTTGCCTACCAGTGGCTGCGCAACGGCCAGCCGATCCCTGGAGCCACGCTCAACAATTACCGCATCGCAGAAGCAGACCTGGACCAGACCCTCTCAGTACGGGTCACGGCCACGAGGGCAGGCTACCGGGCTGTGTCGGCATCCTCGCTCCCACTGACGCCCACGTCACCCATCACAGCTACCGCTCCCACGCTCCAAGGCAGGCTGATCGTCGGAGAGAAGCTCACCGGCGTCTTCAACGAGGGCAGTGTCTCCAGCGGGACAGTCGGTGGGCCCGTAACCGTCAGGTACGAATGGGTGCGCAACGGTACCGTGATCGCCGGTGCCACGACGAAGACTTACACGCTTCAGGCAGCGGATCGGGGCGCCGTCGTTGGTTTCCGGGCAGTAGTCCAAGCGGGCAATCCTGTGACGGCCACGCGTCCGTTTACGGTCTTCGGCCGCACCGTGGCTCGGAACAAACCGCACACAACAGGTTTCGACGCCGGGGCCTCCATGGATCTGTTTGCGCGCAATGCTGCGGCGAACCTGCTTCTGTACCCCACTGATGGCGCAGGCCACTGGCAAGCTCCCCGGACTATCGGCTTTGGTTGGGACGTGTTCGATCTCGTCTTCAACGGCGGCGACTTCGACGGAGACGGTTTCAATGACGTCATCGCCAGGGACCACGATGGGTCACTGTTCCTGTACCCGGGCAATGGGACTGGCGGCTGGCTTCCGCGCAAGCAGATCGGCTGGGGCTGGGACGTCTTCGATTCGATCATCGCCGCAGGCGACTTCTCGGGCGATGGCAACAACGATGTCCTCGCCCGCACGCCTCTGGGCGCCTTGGTGCTTTACCCAGGCAACGGGACAGGCGGCTTCAAATCCCCCGGCGCGGTAGGCCAAGGGTGGGACGCCCTCAGCCAGGTCTTCTCCCCCGGCGACTTCGACGGCGACGGCAACCCTGACGTCCTGGGCCGTGACAGCGCAGGAAACCTGCGGCTCTACGGCGGCAACGGCAACGGCGGATGGACAACCGCCCGGTCCATCGGCACAGGCTGGAACGTCATGTCCCGCATTGGTGGGGCCGGCGATTTCAATGGAGATGGCTTCAACGACGTCTGGGCCATCGACGCCGCCGGCCAGCTGAACATGTACTACGGCAGCGGCATCGGAGGATGGAAAGGCGCCGGAGTTGTTGGCTGGGGCTGGGGCGGGTTCACGGCGGTTTTCTAAGCCGAATTTGGTTGCGTTTTGGGCTTGACTTGTCTTTTGCGTGAATTTTTGCCAGCAAATTCCCAGACTGTCGGTGTCTCCATGTACTCTCAAGGCACTTACACCCGCCGGCCATCTGCGACCGGCCTAATTTGGGGGAACCATGGGGAGCACTCCTCTGCGCCGCGTGCGCAGCTGGCTGGCCGCATTTATGGGCAGCGTTATTTTGGTCGGCGGGCTGGGTTTGGCACCAGCAGCCCACGCCGATGACACGTTCGCACCGGTACCTGTAGCGGTCTCCACGACGCCAGACGCGATCAGCGCTGGAGGGCAGGCAACATCACGCGTTACCTTCCAGGCATCCGGTCCGATTACCGACGTTTACGTCCTGTTCCGGAATACAGCAACGGGCAAGCTCCACACGACGATGACGCAGGGCTCGTACAGCGCAGCAGATTCGACGTACTCGTTCGACGTCTTCTTTGCACAGGGGACCCCGCCGGGAACCTACCTTGCCCAGTACATGCAGGTTCAAACCGCGGCTGGCCAGGAAGTTGGTTACTGGCGCGACGGTTCCTTGATCCACAACCCCGGCAACCTCCCCGCGTCCGGAACTGCGGCCGTAGCCTTGGACGCTTTGGACTTCAACTACGTGACTCCCGTAGACATCGATCGTCCCCACACTTCCGGCTTCTACCGCGCCGAGTATTGGGATTCGTACACGATGAGCCTGTACGTCCGGGACTCCTGGGGCCGCCTCGGCTTGTTCCCCACCGGTGGAAACGGCACGTGGCAGCAGGCATATGAAGTCGGCTCGGGGTGGAACATCTTCAACACGATGTTCGCTGCCGGCGACTTCAACAACGACGGCGAGAATGACGTGATCGCCCGTGACAGCGCCGGCTCGCTCTTCCTCTACCCAGCCGGCTGGCACGGCGGTTGGTACCCGAGACAACAGATCGGTTGGGGCTGGGGGATCTTCAGCACCATCTTCGCGGCGGGCGACTTTAGTGGGGATGGCAATAACGACCTCCTTGCCCGCAAGTCTTCCGGTGAGCTCGTGCTGTACCCGGGCAACGGCCAAGGCGGCTTCCTGGCTGCTTCTACCATCGGCTGGGGATGGGGCGGCATGACTTCGGTGTTCTCCCCGGGTGATTTCGACGGCGACCACAAGCCTGATGTCCTGGCCCGCGATGGCGCCGGAAACCTGGTCTTCTACGGTGGCAATGGTCATGGCGGCTGGACCACGAGCCGTGTGATCGGCCAGGGCTGGAACGCCATCACCAAGCTCGGCGGCGCGGGCGACTTCGACGGCGATGGCGCCAACGACGTCTGGGGCATCGACACCTCAGGTCAGATGCGCATGTACTACGGCAGCGGCTCAGGCGGGTGGAAGGGCTCCGCTGTAGTTGGCTGGGGCTGGGGCGGCTTCAACGCTGTCTTCTAAGCTCACCCGGCGACCACGGCCTCGCTAACTCCCAACCGCGACCAGCTGTATTCTGCTCTCATCACCTTCGCATGGCCGCCTCGGCCAACTTTCTTCATGAGGAAATCTTGAACTCTCGCAATGCTCCGCGCTTCAGCGCGCCTAACCGACTCCGCAGGCTGTCTACTTTGCTTGCTGCGTCCGCCTTGGCCGGTGCTCTCATCGCCCCGGGCTTGCCCGCTCAGGCTGCAGTTCCTGTTCTGGCCGCGCCGATGCGGCAGATCTACATGGCGCCACCGGAACTCACCGGGGAACCTGCAGTCGGCGGACTTCTCAAGGCCGACCTTAGCTGGTCCACGCCGATGGTCGTGCCAGAAGGCGGAAGCCCTTCGCTCTCGTTCTACTGGACGCGGGACGGCCAAGTCATTCCCGGGGCCACCGGTCAGACATACAGGGCTACAGCAGCTGACTACGGTCGTGTTGTGACCGCTTTCGTAACGGTCACCTACGATGTCGAGTCAACTTTGACCCTTCAGGCCCGTGAATCGCTGCGGATCGCCGCCAAGCCCCGCGCTCGTGGATTCAACGGGGACAACACCATGGATATCTTCGCCCGCGACGCGGCCGGCCGTCTCTTGCTGTACCCGACTGACGGCCGGGGACATTGGCAACCTACCCAGGTCATCGGAACCGGCTGGAATGCCTTCAACCTTTTGTTCTCTCCGGGTGACTTCGACGGCGACGGCACCGTTGACGTTATGGGACGCGATGCGCAGGGTCGGTTGTACCTGTACCAAGGAAACGGGTCCGGCGGTTGGAAGAAGGCACTCCAGATCGGCCAGGGCTGGAACGGATTCACGGCCATTTTTGGTGCTGGCGACTTCAACGGTGATGGTACGAATGATCTCATTGCAAGGGACGCATCGACCAACCTTGTCCTCTACCCCGGCAACGGGCACGGCGGTTGGCTGCCTTCGTACACCATCGGTTGGGGGTGGGGCCGATATGACTCACTAATGAGCGTTGGTCACTTCGAAGGCAGAAGCGATTTGCAGGTTGCCGCGAGGGGCCAATACGGCAATCTGATGGTCTTTTCCAGCAGCCGCAATGGGTCGTTCGAGCGCTACACGGGATCGACGGTCGGTTACGGCTGGGAGGCCCTCACCACGATCGGCTCTGCAGGCGACTTCAACGGTGACGACAAGATCGACGTGTTTGGCATCGACCGCAGCGGCCAGCTCACCATGTACTACGGCAATGGCGCGGATTACCTGGCCCAGGGACTGCCTGGTAGCTACTGGCTAGGTCAATCAGCGGTCGGTTGGGGCTGGGGTGGCTTCACCGCCGTCTTCTAAGCCGGCTACACCACGCTCTTGATCTTCACCACGAACACGGCGCCCAGCAATCCGATGACTGCGGCGGCTACGTACAGCGAGACGTAGCCGCCCCAGTACGTGACAAACGGGAAAGCAATGAGCGGGGCAACCACCTGCGGCAGCGAGTTCGCCACGTTGATCACGCCCAGGTCCCTGCCACGGTCCAGTGCAGTCGGCAGGACCTGGGTGATCAGCGCGAAGTCCACGGCCAGATAGGCTCCAAAGCCGATACCCAGGACGAGCGCGCCCGTAATGGCGCCGGCCCACGTCGGCGCAAACCCGAGAATCAATGACGCTATGGCGATGATCACGGACGACGCGATCACCAAGGGCTTCCGCTTGCCCATCCGGTCGCTCACTGTCCCGCCGATCACGCTGGTGATGATCACCATGACCGCATAAAGGCCGGTCAGGATAAGCACTCCGAACGCAGGTTCGATGCCCTCGGTTTCCTTCACATGCACGGCATCGCTGAGGAAGAACAGCAGATAGAGCGTGACCATGTGGTTACCAATATTCACCAGCAAGCGCGTGAGCCATGCCCACGCGAAATCCGGGTAGCGTTTCGGGGAGACCCAGAAGCCTTGGAAAAACCGCGCAAGACTGAACGGAGGGCGCGCCTGGGCTGGAAGCGGCTGGTCGTCATTCTTGAACAGATAAAGCACGACGCCGGCCAGCAGCGCCGCTGCACACACCAGGTAGCCTGCGGCAAAGTTTCCAGCCACGACGGCGGCAATCACCGCGCCCGCCAGGATGCCAACTGTTTGTCCCATGGCTGCCAAACCACCGACAGTGCCGCGTTGGGGCACTGGAACGCGGTCTGGAATCGCCGCCGTGATGGCAGCGTAAGCGCCGTTGCATCCAGCCTGCACGAAGCACCACAGCACCGTCATGACGGCGACGTTCGGCGCTCCCGCCAGTCCTACGAGTGCCACTGCCCCTAGGATCGCTCCCACGAGGACCCACGGAACGCGGCGTCCGAAGCGGGACACAGTCCTGTCACTGAAAGCGCCGAACAAGGGGTTGGCCACCAAAGAGACGGCAGCGCCGCAGCCCGTGACCAGAGCGAGGATCGCTTCTTTTTGGGCTTCGTCAAAGTGCGCCGCCTGCTGCCCAAGGAGTACCTGGATGGGGCCGAAGAATGCCGCATTGATGCCCACGTTGATGAGCACGACGCCAGTAATCCACAGGGTGCGGACCCGGTCCACTGGTTCGGCGAGAGCTGTGGCCGTGCCGCCCCGGACTATGGCGGGGTCCGGTACAGGACCAGGCAGGTCGGACAGGCTCATGGCAGGTTCCCCCTAGATTGAACGTCTGGATTCAGATTAGCGCGGGTGAAGGGCATGGAACCGAAGTTCAGCTCAGTTATCCACATAGCCCACGACGTGCCCGTGCCGCTCACGTGGCGCACGCGTTAGTGTGGCCTCAAACGTATGGAGGAGAAGGACATGAGCGAGCAGATTAATACGGCTGATCTCTATGACGATCGAGGCGAGGAATTGGAGTCGGTTGCAGTCCAGTTCCAGAACCTGGGCGGTCACACGCACTTCAGCGGACAGGTACGTACCATCAGGTGCTTCGAGGACAACGCCCTGGTGAAGACAGTCCTTGGGACGCCCGGCGAAGGAGCCGTTCTGGTGGTTGATGGCCAAGGATCACTGAGGACTGCCCTTATGGGAGACATGATCGCTGAAAGTGCTGTGGCCAACGGCTGGTCAGGCGTGATTATTAACGGAGCCGTCAGGGATCGTGAAGCCCTTGCCCGCTTGCCGCTAGGCATCAAGGCGCTGGGCAGCAACCCGAAGAAGAGCGCTAAGACGGGCGTAGGTGAGGTTGATGTCCAGCTGGTGATCGACCGGGTGAGGATCCAACCCGGAGTAATGATCTACAGCGACCCGGATGGCATTCTCGTGGAACGCTGACCCCGGAACTGGCCGACTTACGAAAGTTGTTCAAGAAACATTCTTCTTCCGGGAATCAAACAGGCATTAGGATAGTTACTGAAAGCAACTATCCTGCTTAAAATCCACTTTTCTGCCACCTCTGGAGAAGATATGTCCAAATCTGCGCCCGTCCGGGCCGCCGGCGAGGTCCTGACCCATCGTCAGACGCTCACCGTCATGGTGGGACTCATGCTCGGCATGTTCCTGTCCTCACTGGACCAGACCATTGTGTCGACGTCCATCTACACCATCGCCAACGACCTCGACGGCTTGTCACTCCAGGCCTGGGCCACCACCGCGTACCTCATCACTTCTACTGTGAGTACGCCGCTCTACGGCAAGCTCAGTGACATCTTCGGGCGCCGTCCGCTGTACTTGGCAGCCATCCTGATCTTCCTGGCCGGATCCCTCTATGCCGGGTCGGTCCATTCCATGACGGAGCTTGCGATCGCCCGTGGCGTGCAGGGCCTTGGCGCAGGTGGCCTTTTGGCGCTGGCACTGACCATCATCGGCGACATCGTTGCTTTGAAGGACCGGGCCAAGTACCAGGGCTACTTCATGTCCGTATTCGGTATCTCCTCCGTCCTTGGTCCTGTCATCGGCGGCGCTTTCGCGGGAACATCGACCATCCTGGGCTTCGACGGCTGGCGCTGGGTATTCTTCATCAACCTTCCCATTGGCCTGGCGGCACTCACTGTGGTCTTTATGTTCCTTCACCTGCCTGCACGGCATGTGAAACAGAAGATCGACTATTGGGGCGCGGCAGCCATCACCCTGGCAATCGTTCCGCTCCTTCTTGTCGCTGAGCAGGGCCGGTCCTGGGGCTGGGCATCGGGCGCATCCTGGCTCTGCTACGGGCTTGGCGTCGTTGGCATAGTGGCCTTCCTGTTCGCAGAGATGCGGGCAGGGGACTACGCACTGATCCCCTTGCGTCTCTTTAAGAACGCAACCTTCGGTTTGTCATCCCTGCTGAACTTCATCATCGGCATCGGCATGTTCGGCGCCATTGCCATGCTCCCCATGTACTTGCAGCTGGTGAAGGGCCTCACCCCCACCGAAGCCGGCCTGATGATGATTACCTTCACCGTGGGCATCCTGTTCGGTTCCATCAGCGCCGGGCGCACCATCTCGTCGTCGGGCGTTTACAGAATCTTCCCCATCCTGGGTACGGCAATCCTGACTGGCGCCGCACTCGTCATGGGCCTGGTGCTCGGCGTCGATACGGGCCTCTGGGTTCCCGGACTCATTGCCGTGTTCTTCGGCGTCGGCTTGGGCTTCTGCATGCAGCCGTTGACACTTGCCATGCAGGTATCGGTACCGCCCAAGGACATGGGCGTCGGAACCTCCACCGCGGCATTCTTCCGTTCCATGGGTGGAGCCGTGGGCACGGCCGTGTTCATCTCCATGCTGTTCAGCCTGGCCGCGGACAAGATCGCCGATGGCATGAAGACCGCTGCTTCCAGCCCGGACTACCAAGCGGTCATGAAGGATCCTGCCGTTGCGGCGGATCCTGCGAATGCCAAGCTCTTCGATTTCTTCAAGAATGGCGCCAACAACGATTCCCTGAACGACACCAGCTGGCTTCACGCAGCCAACAGCACCCTCACTCGGCCCATCACCGAGGGCTTCGCACAGTCAATTGACACTGTGATGCTCACGGCAGCTGGCCTGATGCTCATCGCCTTCCTCATCAGCTTCGCGTTGCCCAACAAGAAGCTCATGGATCCGAAGGCGGCAGCCAAGGAATCCGTTCCCGCCCACTGAGACTGGAGAAAATGCTTGGACCCTTGAACGGTTCAGTCATTTCGACAGAGGGAATGGCAGGCAGTCCGCGGACCACCTGCCATTCCTTTTGTGATTGTTACCTACTTTTCTGAGCCCATGCCGGCGAGGGACCTGGCCTGAGCTTGCGAAGGCTGGGAGCCGGTGGGGATCATGGGGATGCGGACGCCGCGTTCGTTGGCGACTTCGACGGCGCGGTCGTAGCCGGCGTCGACGTGGCGGATGACGCCCATGCCGGGGTCGTTGGTCAGGAGCCGTTCGAGCTTCTCCGCGGCCAGGTCCGTTCCGTCAGCGACGGAAACCTGCCCGGCGTGCAGGGACCGGCCAATACCGACACCACCACCGTGATGGATCGACACCCACGTAGCACCCGAAGAGGTGTTCAGCAGGGCGTTCAGCAACGGCCAGTCAGCTACCGCGTCCGAGCCGTCGGCCATGGACTCGGTCTCCCGGTACGGGGAGGCAACGGACCCGGAGTCCAGGTGGTCACGGCCGATCACGATCGGGGCCTTGACCTTGCCCTCCTTCACGAGCTGGTTGAACAACAGGCCGGCCTTGGCCCGTTCACCGTACCCGAGCCAGCAGATACGTGCCGGCAGGCCCTCGAACTCCACCCGCTCCGCCGCAGCGTCAAGCCACTTGTGCAGGTGCGTGTTCTCCGGGAACAGTTCCTTAATGGCCTTGTCCGTGACGGCGATGTCTTCCGGGTCCCCGGACAGGGCGACCCAGCGGAACGGGCCCAGACCTTCGCAGAACAACGGACGGATATACGCCGGGACGAAGCCGGGGAACTCAAACGCCCGGGTGTAGCCGCCCTTGCGTGCCTCATCACGGATCGAGTTGCCGTAATCAAACACCTCGGCACCGGCGTCCTGGAACTCCACCATCGCCTGGACCTGGCGGGCCATGGACGCCTGGGCCTTCTTCGTGAACCCTTCCGGATCCGCCGCGGCCTCGGTGTGCCACTCCGCCACCGTGATGCCCTCCGGCAAATACGACAACGGGTCGTGCGCGGACGTCTGGTCGGTGACCACATCAAAGGTCACTTCCCCGGCCTTGTGCCGGCGGAGCAGTTCCGGGAACACTTCCGCGGCGTTGCCCACATACCCCACCGACCAGCCACGGCGCTCGGCCTTGGCCTTCTGAACCTTCGCGATCGCAGCATCCAGATCCGTTTCGACCTCATCCAGGTACCGCTTGCCCGCACGGCGGCGCAGGCGGGTCTCGTCCACGTCCACGATCAGGCACGCACCATCATTCAACGTCACCGCCAGCGGCTGGGCACCGCCCATCCCGCCACAACCACCCGTCAACGTCAGCGTCCCCGCCAGGGGTCCCTCAGTTGAGCCTTCAGCGGCGGGGGCCGGGTGGCCGGCGGGTGCAGGGTGGCCGGCGGTGTTCTGCCTGGCGGCCGCGAGCTTGTTCCCCACCGCTGCGAACGTCTCATACGTGCCCTGCAGGATGCCCTGCGTGCCGATGTAAATCCAGGACCCGGCCGTCATCTGCCCGTACATCATCAGGCCCTCAGCCTCCAGGCGGCGGAACTCAGGCCACGTCGCCCAGTCCCCCACCAGGTTCGAGTTCGCCAACAACACCCGCGGAGCCCACTCATGGGTGCGGAACACACCCACCGGCTTGCCCGACTGCACCAGCAGCGTCTCGTCCTTCTCCATCGTCTCCAGCGTCCGGGTGATCGCATCAAACGCAGCCCAAGACCGCACAGCACGGCCCGTGCCACCGTAAACCACCAAATCATCCGGACGCTCAGCGACCTCGGGGTCCAGGTTGTTCATCAACATGCGCAACGGCGCCTCGGTCTGCCACGACTTGGCAGTAAGCTCAGTACCCCGCGCGGCCTTAACCGGACGGGCACCAGTAGTGAAATCGGCGGGTGCCATGATGACTCCTTCGTGAAATATCCATGGAACGTTTGATCCATGGTTTGTCTCCAAGCACAGGGAACTTCATATCTGAGTCTCTTTATGCCCACGAGCTACTGATCTAAGTAGGCCGGATTTTCCTAGGTTGAGGGAGGAAAAAGCGAGCATCCTGTCCGAAGTACCGGACGATGGAAGGGATGATGAAGCACTCATCGCTTTGGGATGGCAGGGGGTGCTAAACGAACGCCGCAAGTCCCGTGATCGCCCGGCCGGCCACCAAGGTGTTGATTTCATACGTCCCTTCGTATGTATAGATGGCCTCCGCATCGCAGAAGATCTTTGCCATCTCGTAGTCAACGGCCACCCCGTTGCCACCGAGGACACTGCGGCCGATGGCGACCGACTCGCGCATCCGTTTTGTGACGAATGCCTTTGCCATCGCCGAATGCTCGTTCTTGGACCTGCCTTCGTCCTCGAGCTGGGCCAGCCTGACCATCATGCCCATGGAACTTTGGGCGTTGGACAGCATGGTGACAAGTTGTTCTTGGATCAGCTGAAAGCTCGCGATGGGCTTGCCGAATTGGTGGCGTTCTACTGCATATTTGCGTGCCACATCAAAGGCGGCCATTTGAAGTCCCACGGCTTGCCAACCGACAGTGGCACGTGTGCTCTTCAGGACCTTGTTGGTGTCACGGAAGCTGTTCGCTCCCGCGAGCTTCATACCGTTGGGGACGATCACGTCTTCCAGAACGATGTCGGCGTTCTGCACCGCGCGCAATGCTATTCGGTTCGGAATAAGCGTCGCCCTGAACCCTGGCGTTGACGTGTCTACGAGGAAGCCCTTAACTTGCTCATCGTGGGTGTCCTTGGCCCAGACAATCACATAGTCCGAAAACGTCGAATTGCCGATCCATCGCTTTTCGCCGTTGAGGATCCAGTTGTCCCCATCCCGACGCGCCGTGGTCCGAGTCCCTCCGGCAACATCTGAACCAGCCAACGGTTCAGTAATGGCAAAGACGCCAGTCTTTTTGAGGGAGTAGAAATCCGGTAGCCAGTCAGCCTTCTGCTCCTCGGAACCCAACAGCTCAATGGAACCCGTGAACAAGCCGTCGTGGCCACTGAAGAATGTCCCGAAGGACGCGTCAACCCTGTGGATTGCCGCCGTCAACATGCCGGCAAAAAGGTGGGAATGCCCCTGTCGGCGGACAGGACTGATGATGTCGAGTTCTGCAACCTTGGGAATCAGGTGTTGGGGAAACTCGCTACGGTTCCAGTGGTCAGCTGCTACTGGGCGGACCTCCGCCTCAAGCCAGCTCCTTATCTCATCCAGACGGCAAGATTCGTTGGCGGGAAGCATCGATTCAAAGTGGAAGAAGTCCCCATCGGAATAGGGGAGATCTACCTTGGCAACAGATTGTGTAGTCATGCGGTCCTCCATTGAAGGCGTGTACGGGAAGGTGGTTTCAATGAACGGCCAGAAGGGAGCGTCTCGGGAAGCTTCAGCGTTCGGCAGTCTTTTCTGAAGGTATACGTCGGAGGACCGCGAAATGGCTCAGGTCACAGTTTTCGAGACATCGTCCGAAATACCGGACGGAACGTGACTTGTTTTTCGTGATGTAAAACACCGATCGTGCTCAGATGGATCGCAGGTAGGGGGACCTGGACTCTCCGTTCAAATAATTAAGGAACACCATGCAGACAGCAACAAATACTGGGGCAGGCGGGACACGGGTCGAGCGGCGTTCCATCGACTTCGTTCCCGAAAACGAACGCCATGGTTCACCAGCCCAGCAATTTACTTTGTGGTTTGGGGCCAACATGCAGATCACTGCGATCGTTGATGGCGCCTTGGCGGTACTTTTCGGAGCAGACGCGCTATGGGCCATTATCGGCCTCTTAATCGGCAATCTTCTGGGTGCTGCAGTGATGGCGCTGCACGCCGCCCAAGGACCGCGTCTGGGACTGCCACAGATGATTTCCAGCCGAGCACAGTTCGGCATCCTGGGTGCAGTAATTCCCCTGATTTTGGTTGTCATCATGTATCTCGGCTTTGCCGCCACTGGAACTGTGCTTGCCGGCCAGGCAGTGGATCAGATCCTGCAGACGGGCACACCCGCTGTGGGTATGGTGATTTTCGGCGCCCTAACAATCCTTGTAGCAACATTGGGTTACCGGTACATCCACCTCATGGGGCGCATCGCGACCGTTGCCGGCATCCTGGGCTTTGGATATCTGGGCATTCGTTTGTTTACCAGCCATGATGTGGGTGCGCTCCTCGGATCCGCTGAGTTCCAGTTCCCTACATTCCTGTTGGCCGTTTCACTCAGCGCTGGGTGGCAGTTGACATACGGCCCTTACGTTGCTGATTACTCCCGTTATCTCCCATCAAAAACGCCGGTACGCCAGACCTTCTGGGCATGCTACCTGGGCACGGTTATCGGCTCTCAATGGTCCATGACTCTCGGCGCGCTCTTCGCCTCCCTTGCCTTGCCGAAGGGTTCGAGGTTCCTGGACGGACAGGTTGCATTCCTTGGAGGGCTCAGCGGTGGAGGTGCTATAGCGCTGGTAATTTACTTGGTCATCGTCATCGGCAAACTGACAGTCAACACGCTCAACGCCTACGGCGGATACATGACGATGCTCACGTCCGTTACGGCGTTCACAAGAAAGACCAAGGTGGCAACGTGGACCCGCTTCGCGTATGTCGTGGGCTTCATTGGACTGTCCGTAGTCATTGCTGTCGTCGCCTCACCGGATTTCATAGCAAACTTCAAGAACTTCGTGCTGCTCTTGCTGATGGTCTTCATCCCGTGGAGTTCCATCAATCTTGTTGATTACTACCTGGTTTCCAAGGAAAAGGTGGATATCCCGGCACTCTACGACTTGAACGGACGGTACGGGCGGTGGAACAAGACTGCGTTGCTGTCCTACGCTGCGGGTATTCTCGTCCAGATACCATTCCTGGCCCAAGCCCTGTACACCGGTCCGATGACTGAGCTGCTGGGCGGAGCCGACATCTCCTGGTTGGTGGGACTGGTTGTGACAGCATCCCTGTATTTCCCCTTGGCTAAGCGGAATTCGACCGCCCCGAGCGAAATGATCTATCCCGTCGACACTGTCCCTGCCGGAGTGGGCACAGCCCTAAACCACTAAAGCGTTAGCTCGCCCAACAAAGCGCGGCGAGGAGATGCAAAACGAGCAGTTGGGCGCCCTCAAGGCGCCCAGCTGCTCGTTTTCGTCAGTTGTGGGTTCCAAGCCTCCGTGAGATCTCCCGGGCACACCGATTAACCTCTGGGATCCAGGTCCGGGCAACGTCTTCGATCCTTAATGCCCTCTCCTCAGCCGACTCGTCGTCGTTTCTAAGACGCCTCTCGCTCGGTAGGAATGCCCGGTTAGAAACAGTCAACGTCACGCTTGCTACGGGATATCGTTGCCTATCCAGTACAGCAACGGCCACGGAGGAAAAGCCCTCAGTAATCTCGTCCTGCTCCCAGGCGTAACCGAGGGTACGCGCTCTTGCCAAGAGATCCTCCAGTGCGGGCACTGATTGAGGACCATTGCTGTTCCGGGCCGAAAAGGCTTCCGGGCCAGGAAAGAGCGCCGAGACTTGGGCACGGTCCATCTGCGACATCATTGCCCTTCCGCTCGCGGTCAAATGAGCGGGCAGCCTTACCCCGGTATCCGTCACCAGGGGACGCTGCCGGGGAGCACGTTCCTCAATGACATAAACGACGTCCCTCCCATGCATCACCGCGAGGTGTGCTGTCCGCCTCGTACGGGCGACCAGTCGCTCCAATGGAAAGCGCGCTATGCGCTGAAGAGGGGCCTGACGCGAATAGCCGGTCCCCAGCTCGTGGGCCGTAACTCCGAGCGCGTACTTTCTCTCCTCGGGAAGATGCAGCAGGAATCCATCATCAATCAACGCAGAGATCAGTTGATAAGCAGTGGACCGAGGCAGCCCTACGTCCCTCGCAATTGCTGAAGCGCTCACTGGTCCCGCTTGACCGGCAACGTACCTCAGCACGGCAAGTACCTGCGCGGCAGCGGGCGCTTTCGATCTCGGCAAAGCTCCGTTCATGTCCGAAGCATACTCCTCGTATCGTCCGGTATGTCGGACAACTTGGAGGTCCTTCGCTTCATTCCAAAAGGGCGTGCTGCTGAGATGGAACCAAGAAGACCTGCCAATGTAAGGAACACAAATGACCACCACGCAAAGAGTCTCTTCCGGCCTTCTGCCCAAGCACGATGGCCAGCCGGAAGACGCCACAGTGTCTCGATCTCAAGGCGCACTCCACGGTATCCGGGTCCTGGATCTTTCCCGTGTCCTCGCTGGCCCCTTCTGTGCAATGATCCTTGCCGACCTTGGCGCCGAGGTCATCAAGGTTGAGAGTCCCGAGGGGGACGACTCGCGCCACTTCGGCCCAAGCGTCAACGGCCAATCAGGCTACTACCGGCTGTTCAACCGAAGCAAGTACGGCATCACCCTTAACTTGAAGGACGATGAAGATTGCAGCACTCTCGTCGATCTTGCCAAAACAGCGGACGTCCTGGTTGAGAACTTCCGTCCCGGAGTCATGGAACGCCTCGGCATCAGCGCAGGAAAACTACGGCAGATCAATCCGCGTCTCATCGTGGTGAGCATCAGTGGATTCGGCCAAACCAGCAAGCTTCGCAACGCCCCCGCCTATGACTTGATCGCCCAGGCCATGAGCGGTCTCATGTCGGTCACCGGCTGGCCTGATGGCGAGCCGACGCGAGTGGGAGTCAGCCTCGGTGACGTCATTCCTGGAATTTATGGGGCTACTGCCGCACTGGCCGCTCTTCAGGAACGCCACACCACCGGAAAAGGCCAACACATTGACTTGGCGATGCTGGACAGCCTGGTTTCCATTTTGGAATCCGTAGGCATGCGCGCCCTGCACGGAGAAGAACCTACAGCCTGCGGAAACGACCACGCCATGTCCACGCCATTCAGCACTTATAAGACGATGGACGGCTCAATTGCCATAGCCATTGCAGGCGACCGGCTGTTCCCCAGGCTAGCGGCGGCTCTCGACCGCAGCAGGTGGCTCTCCGACACGAGATTCAGCCACCAGACAGCGAGGAACAGGCATTCAGCAGAGTTCCGCATTGAGTTGGAAGATGCCCTTGGCGCCTTGGCAACAGTGGAAGCCGTAGCCCTGCTGGAGCACCATCAGGTTCCTGTCGCCCAGGTGCGTTCCGTTACAGATGCCCTTACCAATGAACACGCTCAGGAGCGAGGCTTAGTGGCTGTGGAAGAAGACGGGTTCGCTACGCTGGCGTCCCCCTTGCGTCTAACAGGGTCCGTGCCGCCACGCCCTGCTCCCCGGCTTGGTCAACATAACCACCTTATTTCCCAATGGACTGGCAGGACGGTCGGAAACCGGCGCTAGGACCGTGGACCCGAGGGTGCTGTCTTGAAAACTAGCCAAGACGGCACGGGCGTTTGGCTCCGGACGCACGCACCGTCGTCGTCCATTGCGTTCAAGTAGTGGTCTCAAAGGCCGCTTTCCGCAGCCCGAACAGAAGATTCAGCCCTCCCAGCCCATTCCCAGCCACCCATCAGGATCCGTGCGTTAATTTAGTGAATGCACGTCATCTGAATCCCCTTGACTGGAACTTGGCGGATGGGGCGTGCCACACTGTGTAGCGCGTGTGCACCGGCGTCCCCGTCGGAACAGCCGACGACGTCCCGCACCGTGAATCCCACACCACCATTCCCAAGGGAGACCCATGTCCAATCCCAGCACCGTAGGCGTGCCCCCAGTGTCCAGGAAAGTGATCGGCCTGGCCGTCGCTGGAGCGGTGGGCGGCTTCCTGTTCGGCTTCGATTCTTCCGTGGTTAACGGTGCCGTGGACGCCATGAAGGACGAATTCCTGATGAGCGAAGCCGTCACTGGCTTTGCTGTCGCCGTCGCCTTGCTGGGGTGCGCCCTGGGAGCCTACCTGGCCGGCAAGGTCGCCGACCGCTACGGCCGCATTCCGGCGATGAAGATCGGCGCCCTCCTGTTTCTGGTGAGCTCCGTAGGAACAGGGCTGGCATTTGGTGTTTGGGACCTGATCTTCTGGCGCTTGGTGGGGGGCTTGGGCATCGGCCTTGCTTCGGTCATTGCCCCGGCCTACATTTCCGAGATTTCCCCTCGGCACGTGCGTGGCCGTTTGGCGTCGCTTCAGCAGCTCGCCATCACTACCGGTATTTTTGCCGCACTGTTGTCCGACGCCGTCCTGGCCAATTCCGCCGGCAGCGCCGGCAGCACGTTCTGGCTCGGGATGGAAGCCTGGCGCTGGATGTTCATCGCGTGCGCCGTGCCGGCCGCCGTGTACGGCTGGATCGCGTTCCGACTGCCTGAGTCGCCGCATTTCCTGGTGCTCAACGGCAAGGAAGACCAAGCTCGAACAATCTTCGATACCCTCATCCCCAACGACGATACTGAACGTCACATCCGCGACATCCGCGAATCCATCCAGCAGGACCAGCTGTCCACCAAGAAGGGCTCGCTACGTGGCAAGACATTCGGCCTGCAGGCAGTGGTGTGGATCGGCATCATCCTTTCCGTACTGCAGCAGTTCGTTGGCATCAACGTGATCTTCTACTACTCCACCACGCTGTGGAAAGCGGTCGGCTTCCAGGAGAAGGACTCCCTCACCATCTCTGTTGCCACCTCGGTGACCAACATTTTGGTGACTCTGGTAGCCATCGCGTTGGTGGACCGCATTGGCCGCCGCCCCATCCTGCTGACCGGCTCCATCGGCATGGCTGTCTCGCTCGGCGTCATGGCGTTGGCCTTTTCCTCCGCTGTTGGCACGGCCTCCGAGATCAGCCTCCCCGGCGCTTGGGGCCCGGTTGCCCTCGTGGCGGCGAACGTCTTCGTGATCAGTTTCGGTGCTTCCTGGGGCCCGCTCGTGTGGGTGCTGCTCGGCGAGATCTTCCCGTCCCGAATCCGAGCCCGCGCGCTGGGACTGGCGGCGGCCGCGCAATGGATCGCCAACTTTGCCATCACGCTCAGCTTCCCCATCATGGCGGCGGGTTCGCTGCCACTGACGTACGCCTTGTACGCTGCGTTCGCTGCGGCGTCGTTCTTCTTTGTGATGTTCAAGGTTCCCGAGACGAACGGGATGTCCCTGGAGCAGGCTGAGACGCTCTTCGTTCCCAAGGGCGCACCGGTAGCGCCGCTGTCGGTCACGTCCAACGAGCCGAAGTAACACGAAAAGGCCCGACGGATTCCGTCGGGCTTTTTCGTGGTTAAGGGCGGGACTACACCAGGTGCGGTTCGTGCGACCTCAGGTACCCGCGGCCTCCGAAGGCAATGAGAATCGCAATCACCATGGCAACGGCACCGGCATAGAAGGGCACCTGCGGCCCAAAGTGCTCGCCCAGCTGGGCGGCGGCGAACGGGGCCAGGGCACCACCCATCCACCGCACAAAGTTGTAGCCGGCGGATGCGACGGGTCGCGGAGAATCGGAGACGCCCATGGCCAGTTCGGTGTAAATCGTATTGTTGATGCCCAGCAGGGCACCGGCCACGATGACAAGCACGACGACCGCAGTCACCGAGTGCCCGGCAGCAAGTCCCAGCCCAAGGAGGTCGAGCATCAGCGCGGCCAAGGTGCCGGTCAGGACCTTTACGGCGCCGAAGCGCTTCTGCAGCACGGGAGCCACGAACACCGAGAACACGGCAACGGCAACGCCCCAACCGAAGAACACTCCCCCGATGCCGTATGCGTCCATTCCGAGGATGAACGGCGTGAAGGCGAGGATGGTGAAGAAGCCGTAGTTGTAGAACAGGGCGCTTGCTGCCGTGGTGCTGAGGCCCTTGTGTCCCAGCGCAAGGAGCGGATCCCGCAGACGTGACTTCCTGGCGGGAGCGGGCGTCTTGGGAAGCAAAGCCAGCAGTGCGATAAAAGCAGCAGCCATGAGGACTGCGGTTCCAAAGAACGGTGCCCGCCACTGCCAGCCGCCCAACAATGCCCCAAGAAGCGGGCCCAGCGAGATACCCAGGCCGAGCGCCGCTTCGTAGAGAATGATGGCCGTTCCGGTACCCCCACTGGCCACGCCAACGATCACGGCGAGCGCGGTCGCGACAAAGAGGGCGTTACCCAATCCCCAACCAGCACGAAAACCCACCAACTGCTCAACACTGCCGGACAAGCCGGACAACGATGCGAACACCACGATCACGGCCAGCCCGATCAGCAGCGTCTTCTTGCCGCCGATGCGCGAGGACACGAAGCCGCTGATCAGCATCGCGATCGCCGTCACCAAGAAGTAGCTGGTGAATAGCAAGGAAACTTCGCTGGTGGACGCGTCCAGGTTCTTGGCGATTGCCGGCAGAATCGGGTCCACGAGTCCGATGCCCATGAACGCGAATACGGCTGCGAGCGCGGTGGCCCACACGGCCTTCGGCTGTTTGAGGAATGAAGCCTTTTCAGCTTCGAGGGTGGTTTCTGTAGTTGTCTCGGCGCTTTCTGAAGCGTCAGCCAGCTGGCGTGACATTCAAGGGCTCCTTGTCGGTGCGTTTGGTTCTGATTAGTTCTGGAATGAGCTGTTGAGTTTGCTGATGATGGGGAGCGCCGCGGCGAGTTGCTCGATTTCATCGCTGCTCAGCTCTTGGAGCAACCCAGCTACCATCGCGTTTCGGCGTTGGTTGGCAGATTCGACGGCGGCGGTCCCGGCTTTGGTGATGACCACTTGGACTGCGCGGGAGTCGTTGGCATCAGGCTGCCGGCTGACGAGGCCTGAGCGTTCGAGCTTGATGATCTGCTCGGTGGCGCTGGGGACCTTGATCCCCAGGTTCTTGGCGATGTCACCCACGCGGAGTCCGCCGTCGGAAATCATGGAGAGCAGGCTGAGTTGAGCTGCGGTGAGTTCACCTTCCGGATCCAGGCGGCGGAACATGTACACGCCCAGGTGCAGCGACTCGCGGAATTGCTGCGCTATATGGAGAAGCCGGGGGTCGGAAGCCGAAGTGCTCGTCATATTTAGGTAGCCTAATTGTTAGGGTACCTAAGAGTCAAGCTCAAGTGGATCAGAGCTTCAACTTCATGCCCTCATGGCTTGCGGCAAAACCCAAGCGCTCATAGAAACGGTGTGCCGCCGCGCGGGACTTGTCGGTCGTCAACTGGACCAGGGAGCATCCCCGCTCACGCGCCTGGTCGATGGCCCACTGGATCATCAGCGCACCCACCCCCTGCCCGCGCAGCGCATCGTCTACACGGACAGCCTCGATCTGGGCGCGCAACGATCCCCTACGTGACAGGCCCGGGAGATAGCTGAGCTGGAAAGTGGCAACAACCTCCCCGCCGAGTTCGCCCACCACCAAAAGGTGGGCAGGGTCGCCGTCGATCATTTCAAAAGCGCGCTCGTACGGCGCAAGATCGTCCAGATTTTCGCGGGTAGCGCCCAGCTGGTCATCCACCAGCAACGCAAGGATTCGCGGCACATCGGCCTTGGTAGCGCGCCGAAGACTGAAGGTTCCAGAGTCGACGGCGGCAGTCATCAAAGCGGGCGCGGCAGCAGGGTCTGTGGTCACCACCCCAGCATGCCACTTGAGTCAGAACCAAGTATTGCTAAGTACCGGTACTTAGTTCTACTATGTAGTGGTAGCTAGTAATACTGAGTAGCGAGGGAGGTGTCCGATGGGCAAGCAGATGACGGAGATGCTCAAAGGCACATTGGAGGGCATCGTGCTGGCCCTCCTGACCGGAAAGGCAGCGTATGGATACGAGATCACCACGCTGCTCCGGGAGCAGGGCTTCACCGAGATCGCTGAGGGCACTGTGTACGCACTGCTCGTCAGGATCGAACAAAAGGGGCTGGTGGACGTGGAAAAGCGCCCGTCTGAAAAAGGACCACCCCGCAAGGTGTACACGCTCAACGCACAGGGCAAAAACGAACTGGACGAATTCTGGAACACCTGGAGCTTCTTGTCCGAACGGCTTGAAGAACTCCGCAAGGAAGGAAACTGACATGGCAGCAAAATGGATCGAACTGGTGACCGGTTCGCTCGAACAGAAGAAGCAGTACAAGCAGGCCAAGGCGCGGCTGGATGCCTTGCCCGAGCCCTACGTCACGGTGGCCACGGCCTTCAACCGGTACCTCATGTACTACGGCGGGGTTACCGAAGGGGACACCATGGTGCAGATGTTCACGGATCTGGCGGACCTGTGGGAACGCGCCGCCATCGACGGAACACCCGTGAGCGGGATCGTCGGCGAAGATCCGATCGAGTTCGCCGAGGCTTTTGCCCAGGCCTACGGCGGAAAGCGGTGGATTGATAAGGAACGCGAGCGCCTCACGAAGGCTGTCGACAAAGCGAAGGAGGCTGAATCATGACCGCGGCAGCAATCCGGGTAGAGCGCATTGAGAAGTCCTACAAGGATCTCCATGTTCTGCGCGGGGTGGATTTTGAGGTAGCGTCGGGCAGCATTTTTGCCCTCCTCGGCTCCAACGGAGCAGGGAAGACCACCATGGTGAAGATCCTGTCCACCCTGCTCAAAGCCGACGCCGGCGCTGCCGCCGTCGAGGGTTTTGATGTCGCCACCGAGTCGCTCCAGGTGCGGCAGTCCATCAGCCTCACGGGGCAGTTCGCGGCAGTGGATGAAGTCCTGTCCGGCAAAGAGAACCTGATCCTGGTGGCGAAACTGCGTCACCTGAAAAACCCGGGCCGGATCGCAGATGAGTTGCTGGCGCAGTTCAGCCTCAGCGATGCGGGCTCCCGCAAAGTGGCGACGTACTCCGGCGGCATGCGTCGCCGTCTGGACATCGCCATGAGCCTGATCGGCAACCCGAAGGTGATCTTCCTGGACGAACCGACCACCGGCCTGGACCCCGAAGCCCGCCTCGAGGTGTGGCACATCGTGAAGAACCTCGCAAACCGAGGGACCACGGTCCTGCTCACCACCCAGTACCTGGATGAAGCTGAGCAACTCGCGGATCGAATTGCGATCCTTCATGAGGGCCGCATTATCGCGAACGGGACGCTCGCCGAGCTCAAGCAACTGCTGCCGCCGGCCAAGATCGAGTATGTCGAGAAGCAGCCGAGCCTGGAGGACATCTTCCTGGCCATGGTTGGTACTGGTAACAACGAGTCAGTAAAGGACAGGTCATGAGCACCCACTTCTTCGCCGACACATCCGTGCTGCTGGGCCGCTCAATGCGGCACATCTTCCGCAGCGTGGACACCATCATCACCACCGCGATCACCCCGATCGCCCTCATGCTGTTGTTTGTCTACGTGTTCGGCGGCGCCATCAGGACCGATACGGACAACTACGTAAACTACCTCTTGCCGGGCATCATGCTGATCGCCATCGCGTCCGGCATCGCCTACACGGCAGTCCGGTTGTTCACGGATATGCAGAGCGGTATCTTCGAGCGGTTCCAGTCCATGCCGATCGCACGCTCTTCGGTTCTGTGGGCCCACGTCCTCACGTCGCTGGTAGCCAATGGGCTCTCGCTGGTGATCATCGTCCTGGTGGCGCTCCTCATGGGATTCCGCACCTCGGCCAACGTGCTGGATTGGCTGGCCATTGCGGGGATCCTGGCCCTCTTCACCTTGGCACTCACATGGATCGCCATCATCGCCGGCCTCTCGGCGAAGTCCGTGGACGGCGCCGGCGGGTTCTCCTACCCGCTGATCTTCCTGCCGTTCATCAGCTCGGCCTTCGTCCCGACGGAGACCATGCCCGGCCCGGTCCGCTGGTTCGCCGAGAACCAGCCGGTCACCTCCATCGTGAACACCATCCAGGACCTGTTCGCACAGCGCCCCGTTGGCGGCGACATCTGGGTTGCCCTGGCCTGGTGCCTGGGGATCCTCGTGCTCGCCTACGCTTTCGCGGCGGCAGCGTATCGGCGGCAGATCGCCTAAGGACTTGGCGTTTGAACCAGGCCTAAGCTCCCCCGTTTTCCGCAGGGGAGCTTTCGCCGTGAGAGCCGATTAGCCATTGGTCAGACATTAGCTATAGCTTTATCGAAACAGATTTGTAACGGCCGTCACCATTTTGGTGGGCTCTTCGAAGGGTTCTTGAACTAATGTCCGATCAGACAACACAGGCGCAGACCGGCGTCTCCAGCAGGGACAGCGAGCCCCACCTGTCACGCTCGCTCAGCAACCGCCACATCCAGCTCCTTGCCATCGGCGGGGCCATCGGAACCGGCCTCTTCATGGGCTCGGGCAAAACCATCTCCGTGGCCGGGCCCTCCGTGATTTTCGTGTACATGATCATCGGCTTCATGCTCTTCTTCGTCATGCGCGCCATGGGCCAGCTCCTGTTGTCCAACCTGAACTACAAGTCCTTCAGCGACTTCGCCGGCGATCTCCTTGGCCCGTGGGCAGGCTTCTTCACCGGCTGGACCTACTGGTTCTGCTGGGTGGTCACCGGTGTTGCGGACGTTATCGCCATTGCCGGCTATGCCAATGAGCTGTGGCCAGGCGTTCAGCTGTGGGTCCCGGGAATTGCGACCATCATCATCCTGCTCCTCCTGAACCTCCCCACCGTGAAGGCATTCGGCGAGACCGAGTTCTGGTTCGCACTCATCAAGATCGTTGCAATCGTCGCGCTGATCGTCGTCGGCCTCGTCATGATCTTCACCGGCTTCCAGTCCAACGCCGGCACCGCCAGCTTCACCAACCTCTGGAGCCATGGCGGGTTCTTCCCCAAGGAATTCATGGGCTTCGTGGCCGGCTTCCAGATCGCTGTCTTCGCATTCGTGGGCATCGAGCTGGTGGGCACCGCCGCTGCAGAAACCAAAAACCCGGAGCACAACCTGCCCCGCGCCATCAACGCCATCCCGCTGCGTGTCATGCTCTTCTACGTAGGCGCCCTCATCATCCTCATGTCCGTCACCCCGTGGACCGAGTTCAAGGCAGGACACAGCCCGTTCATCGCCATGTTCTCCCTGGCAGGCCTCGGCATGGCGGCAACCGTGGTCAATCTCGTGGTGCTCACCTCGGCCATGTCTTCGGCCAACTCGGGTATCTACTCGACCTCGCGCATGGTGTTCGGCCTGGCCAACGATGGCGACGCACCCAAGGTCTTCGGCCGCCTCTCCAGCCGCAAAGTACCCCAGAACGCACTGTTCCTGTCCTGCGTCCTGCTGCTGGCCGGCGTCGTACTCCTCTACGCAGGCAAGGACGTCGGCGCGGCGTTCGACATGGTGACCACGGTGTCCGCGGTCTGCTTCATGTTCGTCTGGTCCATCATCCTTGCCAGCTACCTCGTGTACCGCAAGCGCCGTCCCGAGCAGCACGCGGCGTCACCGTTCAAGATGCCCGGCGGCATTCCGATGGTGTGGGTTGTTTTCGCCTTCTTCGCGTTCCTGGTCTGGGCCCTCACCACGCAGCCGGACACGCTCACGGCCCTGCTGGTGACGCCTATCTGGTTCGCGGTTCTTGGCATCGCTTACGCCGTGGTCCGCAAATCACCGCTGCACCAGGCGCGCGTGGCGGAATGGAAGGCGATGGCGGAAGCCGAAACGGCGGCAGCGCGCTAACCCCTCCCGACGTTCTCTCACATCCCGCGGGTTTTTGGGCGATCTTCTCTCACATCCCACGGGATTCGGGGCGGTTCATCGCGGCTGGGTACGGATTGGTCGGAACGGCGCCGACGTCGGCACCCAAGGCTGGGTGCCGACGTCGCGCTCTTCTTATGTGAGAGAAGATCCGCCAAAAGGCGGCAGTGAACTGGTCCCCGTTTGTTGGACTGGCTAATTGGGATTCTAGGCTGCGAGGGTCTGGGCCCGGTATTGGACCGGGCTTAGGCCCTTGAGTTTGGTGGAGATTCTTTCGTTGTTGTACCAGGTGATGTATTCGTGCAGTGCTGGTGCCAGGGCTTCGGTGCTGAGGAACCGGACGTGGTGGAAGAGTTCTTCCTTGAGGTGTCCGAAGAAGTTTTCCATGACGGCGTTGTCGTAGCAGTTGCCCCTGCGGGACATTGACTGGGTGGCGCCGGCATCGTTGAGCAGGACCCGCCAGGAGTGGTGCTGGTATTGGAAGCCTTGGTCCGAATGCACCAGCGGGTGCTGTCCCGGTTCCAGGCAGGCGATGGCCTGGCGCAGTGAGCTGTTGGCAAGTTCCAGGTTCGGTGAACTGCCAACGGAATAAGAGATGATCTGCCGGTCAAAAAGATCCATGACCGGTGAAAGGTAGAGCTTGTGGTCCCCGACGCGGAACTCGGTGACGTCGGTGACCCACTTCTGGTTCGGAGCATCGGCGTCAAACTTCCGGTTCAGCAGGTTCGGTGCAATCACACCCTGTTCGCCTTGGTAAGAGTTATAGCGTTTCCGCCGCCGGACCTTGCAGCGCAGGTGTAACGCGCGCATCAGCTTCAACACGGTCTTCTTCGCGACCACCCACCCCTTCTTCATCAGCTCGGTATGGATGCGCCGGTGGCCGTAGCGGCCGTGGTTGGCCGTGAAAACCTCCGTGATGGCGCTCTTGAGTGCTTCCTTCGGGTCCGGGGACTCGAGCCGGGCCTGGTGGTAGAAGAACGTCGAGCGGGCCAGACCCGCGGCCTGCAGCAGGACCGGAAGCCGGTAATCAGCCTTGAGAGCGATGAGGGCTTGAACCTTCACCGTTGTTCCTGAGCCCTCAAGGCACGCAATTTTCCCAAGTAGGCCACCTGTGCCCGCAACAGTTCGTTTTCCCGACGCAACTGCTCAAGCTCCGAAGCCTCCCCCGGCCCGCGGCCCGGCCGCCGACTTCGCGGAGGGCACGACCCCCGGTTCCCGCGAAGCCGCGGTCCCGGACTTCACTGGCCTGCCGTTGCGTTTGGGCCGCAACCCGTCCTCACCCTCCAAACGATAATCCCTGACCCATTTCTGGAGCTGTTGCCGCGAAGACAGGCCCGCTTCAACAGCCAAATCCTGCCCGGTTTCGCCCGCAAGGAAGCGCTGCACCAACGCCAGTTTGACCTCGAAAGAGTATGACTTCGGTGCCCTGCTCACCAGCACTCCTCGCCCATGAATCCTCCACAACCCATACAACGACCTCACCGCCACAACAGGGGCACCCAGGAGCCGGGCCGCCGTCCGATACCCCAGACCCCTTTCAAAACACGCTACAGCCGACACCCGCTGCACCACAGACAATGAACTACGCGAACTCATAAAACTGCTCCCCTCAAAACGGAACTGCGATTCACAGTCCAACTTCAGGGGAGCAGTTCACAGGATGTGAGAGAACGTCCGCCAAAAGGCGGCAGGATGTGCGAGAGGAACTAGGCTTCGGCTTTACGGTCCTCTATGAGCTTCTGGAGCGCCGGGAACAGCGGGTGCGACGGCGGAAGTTCGGTGATGCGCTCGACGGCGGCGGCCGCGTCCAGCTCGGAGACCATGTTTGCGAGTTCCACGGCTTCGTCGTCGGATCCGTCGTCGAAACGAAGGGCGGCCGACATCGCCTCCAGCAACGCGACCGGAGTGACACCACGCTCGGCGAGCTCAGCCGCTGGACCGACAAACCGCTCGTGCCGGCCGAGCTTCCGCAGCGGTGCCCGGCCTACGCGAACCACCGTGTCCGGCAGGTACGGGTTGTTGAAGCGGGACAGGATCTTCTGCACATACGCTTCCTGCTCCGCCTCCACGAATCCGTGTTTGGCCACCAACAGTTCCTTTGTCTCTTCCAGGACAGCCCTGACCTTCGCCGCCACGGAAGGATCCGCCATGGCATCGGAGATCTTCTCCAGGCCCGCCGCGTAGCCGAAGTACGCAGCAGATGCATGCCCGGTATTCACGGTGAACAGCTTGCGCTCGATGTAAGGGCCAAGCTCGTCCACGAAAGTGGCTCCCGGAATGACGGGGACGTGATCACCAAACGGTGTACGGTCGATGACCCACTCGTAGAACGTCTCCACCGTGACATCCAAGCCCTGGCCCGGCTCCTGATTCGGGACAATTCGATCCACAGCAGTGTTGGCAAAGACAGCCAGTGAGTCCAAATCAGCGGCGGAGTCATCCCAAGCTGCCCGGACCTCTATTTGCAGGAGGTGCGTTGCGTTGATGGCGTTCTCGCACGCCATCACCTGCAGCGGCGGCAAGGAAGGCTCGCGTGCTGCAAGGCCGCCCGCGATCACCGGTGCCACGAACTTCAGGATGTGCGGCCCCACCGCGGTGGTGACCACATCCGCCGTCGAGATTTCCTCCACAACGGCGGCTTCCTGCGTGCTCGAGTTCAGCGCACGGAAGCCGTCCACGGTTTTGACCGCAGGGTTCTCGCCCACCTCATGGACGTCGTAGCTGCTGGCGGAGGCGAGCTGGCTGATCAGCGCGTCCGCAACATCCGCGAACACCACCTCATAGCCGGCTTCGTGCAGCAACAGCCCCACGAACCCGCGTCCGATGTTGCCTGCCCCAAAATGGACTGCCTTCACTATGCGTTGACCTTTCCGAACAGCTCCAGCACTTCCTCAACCGTGGTCGCTTCCTCCAACTGGGCAACCTGGGCTTTGTTGGTGAAGATCTTGGCGATCGAGGACAGGATGTGGAGGTGCTCATTGTTGAGGCCAGCGACGCCGACCACGAACTTCACTTGCTTGCCGCCCCAGTCGATGCCCTCGGGGTACCGAATGATGGAAACTGCGGAGTGCCGGATGTGTTCCTTGGCATCGTTGGTGCCGTGCGGGATCGCCAGGAAGCTGCCCATGTACGTGGACACGGACTCCTCGCGTTCGTGCATGGCGTGTACGTAGCTGACATCCACGGCGCCGCGGTCCAGCAGGAGCTGCCCGGCTTCGTCGATCGCGGCATCGCGGTCGTGTGCCATTCCGTTCAGCACAACGCTCTCGGGGAGCAGGACTCCTTTACCCCCGACGGCGGCGGCCGGCTCGGCGGCATGGGCACCGTGCGTGGCGGCTGCTGTTGCTTCCACAGCTCCGTCGGCGTACGCGGCGGCCGGGCCTTCGGTGTTGCTCGTCTTGACCAGCTCAACGATTTCGTCGTACTTGGGGCTGTTCATGAAGTTGTCCACCGAGTAGTGCACTGCGCTGGCTGTCCGGGGCTGTGCGCGTTCGGTGAGGTCTTCATGGGTAACGACGACGTCGTAGGAATCGCTCAGGTTGGCGATGGCCGAGTTGGTGACCTTGACCTCCGGGAAGCCGGCGGCCTTGATCTTGTTGCGCAGGACCGAGGCACCCATTGCGCTGGAGCCCATGCCGGCGTCGCAGGCGAACACGATGTTCTGAACGGGGCGGGTAAGGACGGTGCCGCTGCGATCGCTTGCCCGGTCGCCTACCAAAGCCGAAGAGACGGAGCTCTTTTTGCCCTTCATGGCTTCCATACGCGATGTGGCTTCGGACAGATCGTCCTCGCCCTTGTCCTTGGAGGTGCGCAGGATCAGTGAAGCAATCAGGAAGGAAACAGTGGCTGCCAGGACTACGGCCAGGACCACGCCGACATAGCTGTCACGGGAGGTCTGGGCGATCACGGCAATGATGGATCCTGGCGCGGCAGGAGCCACGAGGCCGGAGTTGGTGATGGCCAGGGTTGCGATGCCCGTCATGCCGCCGCCGATGGCAGCGAGGATCAGGATGGGCTTCATCAGGACGTACGGGAAGTAGATCTCGTGGATGCCACCGAAGAACTGGATGATTGCGGCACCTGGAGCGGATGCCCGCGCGGCGCCACGGCCGAAGAACATGTAGGCCAGCAGGATACCGAGGCCGGGGCCGGGGTTCGCTTCGAGCAGGAACAGGATGGACTTGCCGTGATCCAGGGACTGCTGAATGCCAAGTGGGGTCAGCACACCGTGATTGATGGCGTTGTTGAGGAAGAGAACCTTTGCAGGCTCAATGAAGATGCTGGTCAGAGGGAGCAGGCCATTGTTGACCAGGAACTCGACAACGGTCCCAGCGCCTTCGGTGAACCGCTTGACAACCCATGAGAGGCCATAGAATCCACCCAAAGCCAACGCTGCGCCCCAGATACCGGCGGAGAAATTGTTCACCAGCATCTCGAAGCCCGGCCGGATCTTGCCATCCCAGAGGCGGTCAAGTTGCTTCATGGTCCATCCACCCAGCGGGCCCATGATCATGGCGCCGATGAACATTGGCGAGTCCGTACCCGCAATGACACCCATAGTGGCGATGGCGCCCACCACGCCGCCGCGGACGTCATAAACCATCCGGCCACCGGTATAGGCAATCAGGATCGGAAGCAGATACTTGACCATGGGGCCAACGATGCCCACGTTGGGAACTCCCTCGGCATTTGTGCCGAAACCGCCCAGTTCCGCGACCGGAATCCAGCCTACTTTGATGAACAGGGCCGTGATGAGGCCCCAGGCGATGAAGGCGCCAATGTTGGGCATGATCATGCCGGACAGGAATGTTCCGAACTTTTGGACGCCAACGCGCAGGCTGGTGCGGGGCTTCGCAACGGTCTCTGTTGCCATGTGAATTCCTAACGTGTGTCCCGCGGCGTCGCGGGGTCAGTCGATATAGATCGAGAGAGAACAGCCTTAGGAGCTGCTGGAAATACGGTGAAGCCACTCAAGGAAGAGCTTCAATTCAGAGCTGGAAAGTTGGTCCGAATGCGAGGCCTGCAGTGCCGCATTCAGGGCGATTGCCGCAACAACCACGGAGGACTTACCGGAGTCCTCCGGCGCGGCGCCACGGGCGGTATCCGTGGAGACGGCGAAAATCATGGAATCCCGGGTCATCGTTGAGAGCTCGAGGTTCCTTTCTTCCACCGGTTCGGCGATGAGCATGAGCGTTACACCCACGTTGGCCGCGAGGATGCTTCGCGCCGCTTCGCGGGGCGGCACGTTGATTTGACCGGCGATGGCGGCCTTGTTCAGCATTTCTTCCAGAAGCGCTTCAGCATCGGCCACGATTGCTGGGCGGCTTTCCGGCCTGATATTGCCGAACATCACCAGATACAGGTGGGGTTGGCTCAGCCCGAACTGGACGTGGTTGTCCCACATCCGCCGGACATCTTCCAAGGGCTCCCCGGACGGGGCAAAGTCCCGCTCCCCTGCCACGTACTCTTCAAAGCCGGCGGAAACGACGGCGTCGAACAGTCCTTCCTTGTCTCCAAAGTGGTGGTAGAGCGTTGGGGCCGTAACCCCGGCCAACGCTGTGATCTGGCGCGTAGAGACCGCTGACCCTTCCGAATTTGCCAACAATTCAGCAGCTGCACGGAGCAACCGAACTTTTGGCGGAAGCTGGTCATCGAAACTCATAACCGCTACCCTAGCACCTATAGCGTTGCTATATGAAGTGGCTCACAACAGAATTTTGTAGGCTAATTTCGCAGGCTCGTGGTGCCGTTGCCGGTGGGTCTGAACCAACACGCAGGAACAGAGGATTCAGTGCAGAATTTCCAAGGAGTAGGGGTAAGCCCTGGCCGCATCATTGGTTCCGTCCGCCAGATGCCCAAACCGGTGAGTGAACCGCCGTCGGGCGAGCGGTTGGCCGCAGACGTCAGTCCGGAGGACGCCGTCGCGGGCTTGAAAGCCGCAGCGCAAGCCGTCCACGACGAGCTCAAGGGGCGCGCGGACTCTGCCTCCGGCGACGGCAAGGCCGTCCTCGAGGCCACCGCGCTCATGGCCAAGGACACCATGCTCCTGAAATCCGCGGCCAAGCTCATCAACGCGGGCTCATCCGCGGAACGGGCCATCTGGGAAGCCGGCGCTTCCGTTTCCGAAATGCTGCACAACCTGGGCGGGTACATGGCCGAACGCGCCACGGACGTACTGGACGTGCGCGCCCGCATTGTGGCTGAGCTGCGTGGAGTCCCCGCGCCAGGCATCCCTTCTTCGGAGACGCCCTTCATTTTGCTGGCGGAGGACCTTGCCCCCGCGGATACCGCAACTCTCGACCCCGAGAAGGTGCTGGCCCTGGTGACCTCGGGCGGCGGGCCGCAGTCGCACACGGCGATCATCGCCCGCTCGCTCGGCCTTCCTGCTGTTGTCGCGGCTCATGGCGTTGATTCTGTTGTAGATGGCAGCGAGGTTTACGTAGACGGGGCCGCTGGCCTCGTGGTTGTTTCCCCCTCGGAGGAGCAGCGCTCTGCAGCAACCGCCTGGGCGGAAACGTCCGCTACGCTGGCCGCCTTCGACGGAAACGGCACGACGGCGGACGGCCACTTGGTCCCGCTCCTCGCCAACGTGGGCGGAGCCAAGGATGCAGTGGCAGCAGCTGGCCTCGGCGCCCAGGGTGTTGGCCTGTTCCGCACCGAGTTCTGCTTCCTCGAGCGCGATACCGAACCCTCTGTCGACGAACAGGCCGCAGCGTACAAGGCTGTGTTTGATGCGTTCCCGGGCAAGAAAGTAGTGCTGCGGACCCTCGACGCCGGAGCGGACAAGCCACTCCCCTTCCTCACCGACGCCACCGAACCCAACCCTGCCCTTGGTGTCCGCGGCTACCGGACAGACTTCACCACGCCCGGTGTTTTGGAACGTCAACTCGAAGCCATTGCCCGGGCAGCTTCTGAATCCGAGGCCGATGTCTGGGTCATGGCCCCCATGATCTCCACGGCCGCCGAGGCCGGACGGTTCGCCTCACTGTGTGCTGCTGCCGGTATCCAAACGCCCGGTGTCATGGTGGAAGTTCCCTCGGCTGCTTTGACCGCAGCCTCCGTGCTCCGGGAGGTCGGCTTCGCTTCATTGGGCACCAACGACCTCACCCAGTACGCCATGGCCGCCGACCGCCAACTCGGACCCCTCGCGGAACTGAACACCCCATGGCAGCCCGCCGTCCTAAGGCTCGTGCAGCTCACGGTGGAAGGTGCAGCGCAGGAAGCATCCGGCCGGGAAGGCGACAGCAAACCCGTGGGCGTCTGTGGCGAGGCAGCCGCGGACCCGGCCCTCGCCGTCGTACTTACCGGACTCGGCGTCAGCACGCTGTCCATGACCGCGCGCTCGCTGGCCGCCGTCGGGACTGTGCTGAAGACCGTCACCCTGGAGCAGGCGCAGGAACTCGCCCGGCTGGCCCTCACCGCGCCGAGCGCTACCGAGGCCCGCGAGTGGGTCAGGGCCAAGCTCCCCGTGCTCGAAGAGCTCGGCCTCTAAGTTCCGTTACGTAATACCGCTAGGAGAAACCCATGCCCGAACGCACAGCCACCATCGCCAGCCGCTCCGGCCTGCACGCCCGGCCCGCCGCCCTGTTCGCCGAAGCGGCAGGTGAGCAGCCGGTGGAGGTCACTATTGCCATGCAAGGCGAACCCGCGGATGAAGCCCTCGACGCCGCCAGCATCCTTTCGCTCATGACGCTCGGCGCCGCTAAGGGCGACGTCGTTGTGCTGCGGGCGGAGGGCGACGGCGCCGACGCTGCCTTGGACGCGCTGGTGGCGTTGTTGGAGACGGATCTGGACGCGGTGTAGTTCTTCGTCGGCGGGCCTGGCTGGGCGGCCTGCCTGCCCTGGTTGCCCGATTCGATGATGCGCTGCGCACTAGACGGTAGGAGTCGTATGGTCTGCAGCGAGTCATCGAATCGGGCTCGCCGGCGTGGATGCCAAGCCTACGGCAGCGCCGTCACCTGCACATCCTGGTAGGCCGCACGTCCGTCAAACACGTTGACGCCAACCCTGCCGGAGGCCAGCGCCGAGTCAGAGACATCAATCAGCTGGGCCCCATCCACGGACACCGTGATCCTGTTGCCAACAGCTGACGTGTCCAGGGCATAGCTCACCCCGTGGCTCAAGGCCGCGGGAACGCTCGCGAGCACCGTAAACACACCGTTGTTCAGCGAGAACACCCGCGCCACACGGAGATTCGGGTCCAGATTCACGTAATAGGCGCTGGACCCATCGGCGGAGGATCTCAGCAACACCGAGCCCGCGCCGCCATAGCCCTTTTCCGGAGCAAGGTCCCGGTTCAGCGTCTCGCCAGCAAAGGCTTGGCCGCCGAACCGCACCGTTGCCTGCACCCGCACATTGGTGAACGCGGATGCGCTCATGGCCGTCGAATCTTTGTCGAACGTACCTGCCAGGCCTGCGCCTGTGCCCTCCCACTTGCCGCCCGGGACCACTGAATATGTGCCGAGGTTGTGGCGAGCCGTCCCGCCCGCAGCGGACAAAACGTTCGACGGCGGCGCGGTAGTCAGCCGGGCCGTGTCGCTGAGCTGGTGTACTATGACGGACACCAGCCGGGCATTTCCTCCGCTGGCTGTGAAGGACAGGCCTGTGGAGGACGGGTCCGGGAAAATCAACGAGGTGATGGCCGCGGTCCCGTCCCCACCGAAGACTTCCACAGAGGACGCGTCCACCAGGATTCGAAGCTTCACGCGGCGCTCGGAACCCACCACTGTGGAACTCCATGGCGCTGTGGAATTGTCGGTCGCCGAGGCCGCGAAGTACCGCGTGAAGTCCTCCCGTCCGGCCGTACCGCGGTCCACGGTGAGTGCGGCAGCACCGGCGTCGAACTTTACTGTTGTCTCTTGGGCGGGTGCCTCCTGAGCGGGAGCGCCCGTTGATCCGGTCCCTTTCCGCAGCCCGAACGCGAAGGAAGTGGCACCTCCGGAAGAAGGAATCCCAACCTCCGCCTCGAGCTCGAAGGAGCGGCCCGAAGCACCAGCGAGTGCGTTCGCGGAGTTTGGCGTCACCGTGACATCGGAGGCCTGCCAGGTTGACGTGCGCAGCGACTCTTCCTCCACAACGGGAACCTGCGTCAGCCGGAGTCCGGCGCCGGGAACGTCAGCGAGTTTGAGCTCGCGCGGGATGGACAACTGCCCGTTCCAGCGTCCTGTCGGCGGGCTGAACGCGTAGTCCCAGTTGCTCATCCAACCGATCATGATGCGCCTGCCATCGGGGGCCCCGAAGAAGCTCATCGCTGCGTAGTAGTCCCGGCCATGGTCAGCCTGCAATACCTGCGAAGCGGGAGTGTCGGGCGTAAATGCGGTACCGTTCCACGTGCCCGTCACGTATTGCGCTGCGGAGCCGTTGGTAGAGCGGACCGCTCCAGTACTCCACCACAGCACCCAGCGCTTGACGCCGGACTGTCCCTGCACAGGCATTTCGAAGAAGTCCGGGCATTCCCATACGCCCCCGCGGACCCAGTCGCCGTAGCCGAAGGTGCTGGAGAACGTCCAGTGGATGAGATCTGTGGAGGAGTAGAAGCGGATGTGGTCGCCGGCGGCCACCACCATCACCCATTTACTGGAAGCCGTATCCCACGTGACCTTGGGGTCGCGGAAGTCCCACCCGCCGTCGGGGCCGCCCGGGTTTTCCACTACCGGAGCTGCCTGGACCGCCTGCCAGGTGCGCCCCTTGTCCTTGCTGTAGGCGGCGCGGATGGACTGGTTTCCGTTCCAAGCATCGTGGTTGAAGCTGGTGTAGTAGGCGATGAGCCCGGATCCGCCGTTGAAGAGGCCGCTGGAATCGGAAGCATCCACCACCGCCGAACCGGACCACGACTCCCCCGCGGCCATGTGCGGGAGTGCGATGGGCAGTTGTTTCCAGTGCATCAGATCTGTGCTGACGGCATGCGCCCAGCGTCCTCGGTCTTGGTGGAAGAGATGAAATTCGCCATCAAAAAAGACCAGTCCGTTGGGGTCGGAGCTGTTCCCGGAGTTCTGACTGTAGTGGTAGCCGGGCTGGTAGAGGCCGTTCATATACTGATCTACATCGTCTGCACGGACGTTCTGGAACCAAGCCGTTCCGGTGGTCAGCAGGGCGAAACCTTCCCCGGATGAGGTAGGAACCGCTCCATTTAGCACGGGCGTGCCATTAATCACCACAGACGCTTCGCTGCCCTGGACAGTGAGCTGGACGCGGTTGAGTTGACCGGCTTTGAAGCTTGTGGAGGGAAGGTTGCCAGAATGCAGCAACGCCGAGGTGGCCCGGTTGTACAGCTTCGCCGTGCCCGTTCCGGGGTCGATCCTCAGTTCCACGCCCCCGGTGCCATCGGCAGCGCTGCGGACCACCACTGAGGCCGTGGCCGGTGAGGTGACGGTCAGGTCCAACGAGGCAACGACGTCGGACGCCACCGCCGGGATGAACCGCGCAGCGGTGCCGCTCGCCGCGAAACCGCGGAGTCCCTTGGCATCGGGCTCCCACGAGCCGGAGCCAACGCGCCAACCCTGCAATGAAGTCTCAAGGCCTCGAAGCGTCATGCTCTGGAACACGGCGGTGCCATTGAAGGAACCCAGCCCGACATAGCCGGAAGCGTGGGCGGAATCCGTGGCGGTAATAGCCGGGTTGGCGCCGTTCGGGTCCAGGAAGTCGGTCTGCCAGTAGACGGCCAACTGGTTGCCGAGCGCGGTGACCCGAAGGCGATAGACCTGGCCGACGGTGATGGCAGTGGTGAACATCCCCAGCGTGGCATTGTCCGAGATCCTGTAGAGGCGCAAACGTCCCGCGTTCGGGTCCACCTCCGCGGCGTAACCCGATGTGCCCGAGGCGTTGGTGCGGAACAGTGCCGTGCCGACGCCGTACTGCGAGGTGACTTGGATGTCTGTGGAAAAGTCGACGTCTGTGGGTGACTGCCCCGTGGCGACGGCCCGGATGTTGCTGTTCGACGGCGCGACTCCGCGGAAGCCGGTGGCCGAGGCCTGCCAGCCGTTCGCTGTGACAGCCCAGCCGTTGACGTTCGCATCAATGGTCCGCACGCCGGGAGTGCTGAAAGACACGGTTCCGTTGAACGCGTGCAGGCCCACCCGGCCCGACTCGTAGCGGTAGTCCGTGGCGTCAATCCTGCTGATGCCATCGACGGCCACATAGATGCGCGGGCCGTCCACATGGACATCCACCGTGTAGGACTGCCCTGAATTCAGTGGCAGGGACACCGGCGCAACCACGTCCTGTCCGGTTGCGAGGTCGAACAACCTCACGCGGTCCAGGTTGGGGTCGATCGTCGCGGCGTAACCGGCACCGGCGTCGGGAGTTGCGCGGAAGACAAGCGCCCCCACACCGTAGGGACTCCCGGCGTCGACCTTCACCGAGGCCGTATACCGGGCGGTTCCTGCAACCACTTGCTCGCTGGTGGCCGCCGCATTCTGGCCGGAAGGCGCGACGGCAGTGTACCCGCCCTGCACTGTCCGGGTCCACGAACCGCTGACTCCGACGACGTCCGGAATGGGGCTCGTGGTGCTGTTGAGGGTGACCGGCGCGGGGTCGAGGGCCACCGCTGGAGCAGTGACCCCCGTCCCGGCCAAGCCAACACCAAGGACCGCGGCCGTGAGGCCGGCAACTATTCTCTTATGCATTCAGATCGCCTTTGATCTCAGGGGTGAGAGAGCGTTCGCCAAAACCTCCCATGATGTGAGAGAAGATCGGCGAAAAACGCTCGGGATGTGAGAGAGGGATGGTTGGGCGGCGGTGCTAGGGGAAGAGTTACGGGAAGAGCGGGCGCGGGCCTCCCCAGGAGTCGGCCATGGTCCAGGCGTCGAAGGTCACCAGGCTGACGGTGCCCTCTGCGGCTGTCAGGGTCACGCGTTCGCCGCCCAGAGTCGGATATACCCGGGCCGTGAGCGGCTTGCCATTCGCGAAAATCTCGACGGCGGAGCGGTCCACCAGGACGCGAAGGCGCACGCGTCCGTCGGGCATCGGGACGGGGCCGGACTTGTCCTCCACATCCACGTCAGGGTCAAGGCTGCTCCGAATGCGGTCGAGTCGGAGGGTGCCGATTTCGTCCTCAAGAGAGCGGCTGAGTTCGATGACCGTCTCCTCAGCACCGTCCCCGGAACCCAGAATGCCTAGTCGCAGCACAGCACCCGGCGCGAGCTGCACGTCCAGTTCAAGGTCCAGCTGATTCCCGGACACACCGGTATCCACAAGCGCACCGCCCCCGACGAGCACCTTGCCCGCTACGCTCACGTGGTTCCGCCGGAGCTTCTCAACCTCAGGAACCGGCGCAAAGTCCAGGGTTCCGTCATCGGCCAAAGTGGCGACGCGCGGTAGGCTCATCACGCCCGACCACCCTGCCTCCACCATGGCGGCATCGCTGCGGCCTTCCTGCATCCAACCGAACATGATGCGGCAGCCGGATTCATCCTCGAACGATTGAGGGGCGTAGAAGAACCGCCCCCCGTAGTCGAGCCGGTGCAGGGCAGCGGGCTCGAAGGTGTCCCCTGAGTAGCGCCCAGTCCAGTACAACGGGTGGCGGGTCTCGCCGTCGTCCCAGGCAGAGAAAACCAGCACATCAGGATGGGTTCCCTCAGCAAGGCCGGTAACAGAACCCAAAGCACCCTCACCCGCCCTGAACAGGTCCACGCATTCCCACATGGTCCCGGTCCAGTCGGTATCTGCAGGGTCGCCTTGGGATGCGTCGCCAATGAACAGCGGCCCCACATAGGTCCACGAACGAAGATCCGAGGATTCATACAAGAACGCCGTCCCACCACGCCCTCGAATGCCCGAGCCAACCAACTGCCGCCAGGTGGTGCCCTCGCGCCACACGCAGTGGTCCCTGTAGGCGGTGATGTCGACGCCGGCCGGAGGGGCGGCGATCACCGGGTTTTCGGGCACCTTAGTCCACGTCATGAGGTCAGCAGAGCCTACGGCAACGCAGGCCAGTTCACGCTCGTCAGCTCGTCCGGAGTAGACCAACGTGGGCGTACCGCCGTCGTTCACCAACACACCGGACCAGCAACCGTCCACATCCGGACCCGCCGTCGGTTCCAAAGCAATTGGCTGGTCCGTCCAGGTGATCAGGTCAGTGCTGGTGGCATGACCCCACTGGATGCGGTGGTGGAACGCGCCCTCCGGGTTGTACTGATAGAAGAGGTGGTAGACGCCGTTCCACTGGCTCACGCCATTGGGATCGTTGAGCCAGCCAGCCGGGGAAACGAAGTGGAATCGCGGCCGGAGGGGATCGGCTTCGGCGCGGGCAACCAGCTCGTCACGCGGAACGGTGGCGAGCGGATGGGTCAGTTCAGTCATGCGGAAGCCTTCTTGTCAGTCTTTTCGGTCACCAGATGTTCAGTCGTCGCAGCCGTTACAGCCTCGGCCGGTTCAGTAGCCAGCGCATGTCCGCCCGCTCCAGCCCGCGGCCGGTAGAGGTGGCAGCGCACCCAATGGCGGTTTGCGGTATCGCCCACCTGATGGCGTACAGGTTCGGAAGCGGAGCAGGCCTGGTTCGGATCGCCGTCGAAAGCGCAGCCCGTGGAAGCCATGACGGCCTGCCGCAGTTCAGCGCGGCGGACAGGATCGTAGGAACCAGCGCGCGCCGGGTCCGGAACGGCTGACACCAACAGTTGCGTGTAGGGGTGGGCCGGGTTGGCCAGCAGGTCCAGGGACTCCCCCTCCTCCACGAGCTCGCCGGCAAACATCACCGCGGTCCGGTCGGCCAGGTAGCGTGCGGAGGCGAGGTCGTGGGTGATGTAGAGCATGGAAATGCCCTGCTCGTCGCGGAGTTTCCGCATCAGATTCAGCACGCCGATCCGCACTGACACGTCCAACATGGAGGTGGGTTCGTCAGCCAGGATGACCTCCGGCTCCACGGCGAGCGCACGGGCGATTGCGACGCGCTGGCGCTGCCCACCCGAGAGTTCGTGCGGGTAGGAGTTGAGCATGTCCGCCTGCAGGCCAACGGTGGTCATGAGTTCTTCAAGCCGGCGCTGCGTCTCGGACTCCGAACCGCCCTTCCCGTGGATGGCCAACGACCTCCGCAGGAAGTGCTCAATCCTGTGGGCCGGATTCAGTGAACCGAACGGGTCTTGGAAGACCATCTGCAGCTGTGACCGGAAGGCACGGGACGCTTGGAACCGGTCGCGCTTGAGGACGTCGACGCCGTCAACCAGGATCGCGCCGGAGCTCGGCTTTTCGAGCCGGGCAACACAGCGGGCCAGGGTGCTCTTGCCGGAACCGGACTCTCCCACGAGTGCCACGATTTCGCCGCGGCCAATGGTTAGGTCTACGCCGTGCAAGGCCCGGACTGATTGCCGGGAGAACAGGCCGCCGATGGGGAACGATTTGCCCAGACCGCGGACTTCGAGGGCGGGTGTTTCGGAAGCAGCGGCCTGGCGGGCCGCACCTTCTATCGCAGGGGACAGCGACGTAGGGGACACTGCAGCATGGCTCATCGTGCGACTCCTTCCAGGATTGCGGGATCAACTGTTGAAGCGCCGGGCACTGCCAAGGCGTCCGTACTAAAAGGTGCCACCAGATGGCCGGGCGCCACCTCGGTGAGGTCCGGGATGTTCCGGAACTTCACGCCGTCGGGCAGTCCTGTGAGCGGAACGCGAGGACCGGTGAGTGGCGGGAACGCGCCCATGAGCGCCTGGGTGTAGGGGTGGCGCGGGTTGGCGTAGACGTCCTGCGCCTTCGCGGTCTCCACGATCCGGCCGCCGTACATGACGGCCATGCGGTGCGAGAGCTCCACCATGAGGGACATGTCGTGCGTAATGAAGAGGACGGAGAACCCGAGTTCGCGCTGGAGTTCCTTGATCTGGGCCATGATTTCCTGCTGCACCACAACGTCCAGCGCAGTAGTTGGTTCGTCCAGGATCAGCAGCGACGGCTTGAGGGCAACGGCCATGGCAATCACTGCGCGCTGCCGCATGCCGCCCGAGAGCTGGTGCGGGTAGGACTTAAGGCGCGCGGGGTCGATCCTCACGAGCTCCAGCAGATCGCCCGCCCGGCGGAGGGATTCCTTGCGCGAGTAGCCGGCGTGGGTGGTGAAGATGTCCACGATCTGTTCGCCGATGGTCAGCACCGGGTTGAGCGAATTCATGGCCGACTGGAACACCATGGCAACGTCCTGCCACCGGAAGCGACGCAGTTCCTCCGGGCTCATGGCCAGGACGTCCTTGCCGCCAAAGGAGATGCTGCCCCCGGCGATCTTGGCGGGATCCTTCAGGAGCCGCATGATCGAGTTGGCGATGGTCGACTTCCCACAACCCGATTCACCAGCCAGCCCGAACACCTCACCGGTGCCGATGCTGAAGGAAACGCGATCGACGGCGGTGGTTGAGCGGGTATCGCCCACGTACTTTACGGTGAGGTTCTTGACGTCCAGGACGGGCTCGTGGGAGCCGAAGGAGACTTGGGAGACAGTCACTTGGCGGCGCTCCTTTCGGTGGTTGCGGGGGTCTTGGGTGTTTTGATCTTCCGCAGCCGGGGGTTCGTAACCTCGTCCACGGCGTAGTTGATAAGTGCCAGCGCGAAGGCGACCAAAGCGATGCAGACACCTGAGGGAACGAACACCCACCAGCTACCGGTCAGCAGGGCGCCCTCATTGCCGGCCCAGAAGAGGTTGTTGCCCCACGAGACCGTGCTGACGTCGCCCAGGCCCAGGAACTCCAGACCGGCCTGTGCACCGATGCCGTAAATGACGCAAGCCAGCAGCGTGCCCATGACGATCGAGGCCATGTTCGGCAGGATTTCGCGGAACATGATCCGGCCCGCCCGTTCACCGGACACTACGGCCGCAGCCACGAAGTCCTTGGAACGGATGGACAGTGCCTGCGAGCGCAGCACACGTGCCGAACCGGCCCATCCCGTGACCACGAGGACCAGGATCACTGTGCCAAGGCCCGGTGGCAGGAATGCGGCCAGGATGACCAGCAACGGCAGGCCGGGAAGGAGCAGGAAGACGTTGGTGACCAACGAGAGTGCTTCGTCGATGAACTTGCCGAAGTACGCCGACGCCAGGCCCACCAGGATGCCGACGAACGTGGACGCGAAGCCCACCGTCAGGCCGACGAAGAGGGAACTCCGCGAGCCGTGGACGGTCAGCGCCAGCACGTCCTGTCCCTTGGCGGTGGTGCCCAGCCAATGCTCTGGGGAAGGTTCCAGGGAGGCCATCCCGGTGATCCGCGAGGGGTCACCAGGGAACAGCACGGGCGCCAGCAACGCAAGTGCGATGAACACGAACATCACGGCCATGCCCAGCATGGCCTTCTTGTTGGTGAGGAGTCCGTGGACGAAGCTGCGGTTGGGCTTGCGGACAGCCGGGGTTGGAGTTGGCTGCTTCAGAAGTGCGGTTGTCATGATCAGTCCTCTAGTTGCTGCGCACGCGCGGGTCGAGGCGGACGTAGAGGATGTCCACCAGGAAGTTCGCCAGCAGCACGGCGGCGGTGATGGTCAGGAACAGGCCCTGCATGAGGGGGTAGTCCAGGCCTTGGACAGCGTTCAGGAGTTGGTAGCCCACGCCGGGATAGGCGAACACCACCTCGGTGAGCAGCGCACCTCCCACCACGAATCCCAGTCCCATGCCGAAGCTCGTGACGGACGGCAGCATCGCATTCCGGGCTGCGTACCGGAGCATGATGCGCCCGGGCCGGAGCCCCTTGGCCTCGGCCATGGTGATGTAGTCCTCCGAGTTCGTGGCGATCATGGTGTTTCGCATGCCCAGCATCCAACCTCCGATGGAAACCAGCACGATCGTCAGCGCGGGCAGCACAAGGTGGGCACCGACGTCGCCGATGAACTCCCACGTAAACCCGGGTTCCAAACCATCCGTGAACGCGTGGCGGATCGGGAACCAACCCAGCACCACGCCGAACAGGTACAACGCACCCATCGCGAGCCAGAAGTACGGGAACGAGCCGATGAACACCAGCACCGGCGGCAGCGCCGAGTCGACTGCGCCGCCCCGCCGCCAAGCGGCCAGGATGCCCAGCAGGTTACCCACGACGGCGGCAATCACCAGGGCGGTTCCGCCCAGCAGGAGGGTCCAACCGATCTGGGAGGAGATAACCTCCGTGACCGGTGTTGGGAAACGGGAGATGGAGACGCCCATCTGGCCCGTGAAGATGTTGTGCATGTAGTCGACGTATTGCTCCCAAATGGGCCGATCGTCCACGCCAAGAAGCTTGCGCAGGGCCTCGATCTGTTCGGGCTGCATTCTGTCCTGGGAGCGGGCAAACATGCGGGAGACGGGGTCGCCGGGCATGAAGCGCGGGAGCAGGAAATTCAGGGTGATGGATGCCCAGAAGGCGATCAGGTAGAAACCCAGGCGGCGCAGGATAAAGCGCACGGTTTCCCTCCATTCGGGAATTACGGAAAGTTTGGGGCACGCCCGGCGGGGGCTACCAAGTGGCGGTTGCCGGTTGGCGGCTCGCCGCCGGGCGTGCAGTGTCAGGCCCGTTGGGGCCTACATTCAGGCGAATGGGCCCACGCCGCCCGGGTTCCCTGGCCGAAGCGCAGCGAGGTTAGGGCGGCGGTGGGGATTACTTACGCGGTTCCAGCGTGGTCAGCACCAGGACTGTGGTGGGTGACCGTACCGAGAGGGTTGCGTACGGGTTGCCCTCGGTGGGCCAGCCGGTGAAGCGGGTGTCATTGAAGGCACCCCATTCCGGGCCCGAGAACAGCGGCACCAGCGGTGCGACGTCGTTGTACTCTTCCTGGAGCTTGTTGGCGATGTCCTTCTGCTTGGACTCGTCGGACTCTGCTGCAAAGTCGGCCAGCAGGGCATCAGCCTTGGTGTCACCGAAGCGGTGGTAGTTGTCGAACGTCTTGGTTCCCACCGGCTTCACGGTTGCCGTGCCCATGGAGGTGTTGAAGTACTTGTACGGGCTGGGGTCGTTGGCGCTCCACACGATGCCGGAATCGAAATCGCCCGTCTCGTAACCCGCAACCACGGCAGCCCAGTCCGGCGAGTCAACCTTTGCCGTGACGCCAACCTCGGCGAGGTTCTGCGAAATCACGTTGGCTACTGAAAGCCAGTCGGAAGACGATGCGCCCACGGAGATCTTGAACTCGAACGGCGAGCCGTCCTTCAGCTTGCGCTTGCCATCAGCACCCTTGGTGTAGCCGGCCTTGTCCAGCAGCTCGTTGGCTTTCTGTACATCCAGCTTGGTCCAGGTGCAGTTGTCCTTGACCTCGGAGTTCTTCCACTTCTCGTAGTTCCCGGAAAGGCCAGTGCAGTCTGCAGGCTTGGCGTAGCCGCTCATGCCGATCTTGGTGACCTGGTCGCGGTCAACGGCCATGCTCAGGGCCTTGCGAACATCAACATCGTTGAAGGGAGCCTTGGCGGTGTTGAGCTGCCAGTTGATCATGGCGCCCGTTGCCGGGAACCAGTACTGGCGATGTTCCTTGTCCTTGGAAACGAACGTCTTTTCGATGTTCGGGATGTACTGCGGGGCCCAGTCGACGTCCCCGTTCGCAGCGGCGAGGTTGGCGCCGTCGTTGCCTGCAAAAGCGAGCATCTTGATGCCGGCAATCTTCTGCTTTTCCGGCTGCCAGTAGTTGGGGTTCTTCTTGAGCACGAAGGACTGGGCCTGGAAGCTGTCCACTTCCGTGTAGGGGCCGGTGCCCACAGGCTTGGCGTTGGCGTCCTTCTCCGGGTCCGCCAACGCGGACCAGATGTGCTTGGGCAGGATGCTGAGCTGTCCGACGTCGTAAAGCGCCGGCGACCATGGCTTGTTGAAGTTGAACGTGACCTTGTTGGTTCCCTCGGCGGTCACGGAGTCCAGGTACTCATAGCCACCCTTGATCTTCTTCTGAAGCTCGAACGTGTAAGCCACGTCGCCAGCCACGAAGGGCTGGCCGTCGGACCACTTCACGCCGTCACGCAACGTGAAAGTGATCGATTTGCCGTCGTCGGCTGCCTTCCACTCAGTTGCCAGCCACGGCACCGTGTCGCCCTTTGCCGGGTTGAAGATCAGCAAAGACTCGTAAATGGACTGCTGGACCATCGGGTTGACGGTGGGCGCGAACGGGTTGAAGTTCTGCACGAACGTTCCCATGTCCTCACGCGGGATCGTGAGGAACGCGCTCGCGTTTGCTGCGGCGTCGGTGCCGGCGGTCTTGTTGACGGTGGCGGCACAGCCGGTCAGCAGCATCGCGCCCACCGCCAGTCCGGCCGCCGTGATGCGGGCAGACCTCAGGAATCGGGGTTGTGTCATGATGGTTATCTCTTTCCTATCTTCATCGTCCAAGGTGAAGGGGTGGGTAAGGGGTTTGCTCTTCGAGGTTGATTTCGCGGTCAGACCGAAGAGCGTTCTAGCAGCGGACAGTCGACCAATTGCTGGTCGGCAATGATCGGCTGTCCTGCTGTAAGAGCGGCGAGCGTCTGGACTCCCAGGGCTCCCATTTTTTGGAACGGCAAGGCAACAGTGGTCAGCTTTGGCCTCAGATAGGCCGCAATCAACTCCTGGTTGTCGAAGCCGATCACAGCGATGTCTCCGGGGATGGTCAGGCCCCGTTCTTTGATGGCGTCGTACGCGCCCATCGCCATGCGGTCATTGAGGCAAAACAGCGCGGTTGGCCTGTCCTTTTCCGGGTAGCGGTCCAGGATTTCGCAGGCGGCCTCGTAGCCGCCGTCGGCCGTTGCGTATCCGGACACCACCAGTTCCGGGTCCAACTCCAGTCCTGCGACGGCCAGTGCTTCGCGGGCACCCTCCAATCGCCCCACTGCTGCAGGAATGACCGGGTCAAGGTTGATGATTCCGATCCGGGTGTGGCCGGCTTGAAGCAAACGCTCGACGGCGACCCTGCCACCCGCACGCTCGTCAGGGACGATCGAGGGCAGCTTTCCGTCCGCGTCGAAGCAGTTGATCAAGACGGTCGGTACTTCGTTGGCAATCTGCGGAACGTGCACGCCCCGGTGAAAGGTGGCTGCGTAGAGAAGTCCTTCCACTCGTTGTTCCAGCAGCTTGTCGATGGCGGCATCTTCCAAGCCCTTGTTGGGTCCTACGGCATCGGCCTGGTCGGAGGGCGCGATGAGCAGGAACCGACGATCAAGCCAGGCTTGGTCCTGGGCTCCTTTGATGATGTCGACGGCGAACGGTGCCGTCACGATCTCGGTGACAAGCCCGTACCAATCACTGCGCTGGGATGCCAGGGCCCGTGCTCCGGCGTTCGGGCGGTAGCCCAGTGCCTGCACGGCATCGTTGATACGGGTGCGGGTTTCCTCGGAGATGCTGGCATTTTCGCGGTTGCTCAGCACAAACGAGACTGCGGTCCGGGAGACGCCGGCGTGCTTGGCGACGTCATTCATGGTGACTCCCCGCTGCCGCACAGCCGCGGCTTTGTTGGGGGTGGTGCTTTTCGCCATTGAATGCTCCGGGTGTTGGTTCGGGTTGGTGATGCTGGTTGGTAACACTGGATTGGTAACGCGCGTTACTTGGAACGTGTGATTTAGGTTACGCGCGTTACCTGTTCCCTGTCAACGTCTTCTTTTTCGCCTGGCCCCTGGCCGACTCCGACCATCTCCCCTCGTCCAGCGCAGCCACCAGCCAGCACCGCGCTAGGCTTCTGCCATGGCATTGATAGCTCCCCGCGTTACAGCTGGCCTCCCCGCCGACGACGCCCGGAATCTGGCACGCTCGCTGCAGGACAGCGACGACATCACCGTGTTCGTCGATGGCACGGTCCACCGCCTCCCCGATCAGGCAAGGAACGCCGTCGTCGATCTTCTCGAAAGGCTGAGCCGCGGCGAAACCGTCACGGTCAGCAGCGTGGAGGAAATGCTCACGACGTCCCAGGCCGCCGAGCTCGCAGGCATCTCACACACGTACCTGCGCAATATGACCGACCGAGGAGAAATCCCCGTGGAATACCGCGGCACGCATCGGCGAATCCGCCAGGCGGCGATCATGGAGTGGCTGGAAACCCAGAAGCGCAAGCAGGCCGAGACCTCCGCGGGAGATACAGGCGAAGATGACGGCCGGGATGACGCCGGAAATGACGCGAGCAACGACTAAAAGCGTCGGAGTGATAAGGATCAAGCAACGATCCCAGCCAACGGGCCAGCACCTGATTAGCCCGGGGTTACGCTTGTTTGGTGGGCAATTTCAAAGGGTGGCATATCGTGGCCGGGGTGGCCGCAATGGCCCTTGCCGCACCCTTGGGATCGGCCATGGGATTGAACTTCGTAGCCACCTTCATGTTCGCGTGCGTCGTGTTCGTCGCGGTCGCCATGTGGACAGAATCCAAGATCGCCCGACGCCGGGACGCGGCCGATGCTGCCGCCGCCCCTGACGCATCGCGCGCGGCCGGCGACCCCGCCGAATCGGACGACGCCGCCCGGGACTAGCTTCCGCAGTTCGGGCACAATTGAGGACCGGAGGTTCGGGAGCTGACGACGCTACTATCTGCCGACGTCGAGGCCTGCGGGCTGACCGGCCGGATTCTTTGGACGGATGGAACGGCACCGCCGCGGCCGGGCGGCCATGCCAACCCCGAGCCTGCCGAATCCGGGGATCAGAGGGAGCCCGCTTACATCCTCATCCACGGTATCGGTGTTTCGCACCGCTACCTCGCCAGGCTTCATGCCCTCCTGGCCGCGAGCGCCCCCACCTATTCACTGGACCTTCCGGGTTTTGCCGGGACGCCAAAACCGGGCCGGCAACTTTCCGTGGAGGACTATGGCGCATTCATTGCCGAGGCACTCAAGGCGTGCGGCATTGATTCGTACATCCTGGTGGGTCATTCGATGGGCGTGCAGTTCGCCATCGAAGCGGCCCTCCTCGAGCCTGAGCGCGCGATGCAGCTGGTCCTCATGGGCCCTGTGGTGGACTCCCGGCACAAGAATGTGGCGCGGCAGTCGCTGGCCCTGTTCCTGGACGGCCTTCTCCGCGAAAGCCCATCGTCCAACTGGATTGTGATCACTGACTACCTGCAATGTGGGCCGCGCTGGTACGTCACCGAGCTGCCGGTGATGATGAAGTACCCGACCGAGAAGCAGTTGGCCAAAGTGCGAACTCCCGTGCTGGTGCTCCGAGGGAGCCGTGATCATGTGGCCGGGCCGGTATGGGCACTTCGCCTCTCGCGGGCAATCCCGCAAGGGCGGCTGGTGGAAATCCCGGGCGTGGGCCACGTTGCACAGCACATGCGCCCCAAAGCCGTGGCGGACGCTATCAGGAGCTTTGTCGCGGCGACGTCCCGCCAGAGTTAGGCGTCCCGCCAGAGTTAGGCACTAATGCACGACGGCGGGCCCCGGCGTGGGTGCCCCTTGTTGGGTTTACGATCTGGAGACTAGGCTGGCCGGGCAAGCACAATAGTAAGTTTGCTTAGGAAGGGCGACCATGACCAGCTATGACCCTGAGGACGATCCCCGGACCTTCGGCGCCTCTGGCGCAGCCGAGCCAGACGACACGGTGGGCGACACCGCTGGCGACCCGGATGATGTCCACACCGATCCAGACATGCGCCAGGACGAAGACGACGATCCTGCAGCGTCCGCCAACCCTGATCCCCTGGACGGCAACGTCACGGGACTCGAGCCTGGGGGCGGCGTACCTCCGGGCGAAACCCCACCGGCGGAGGGCAGCATGAGCAGCGACCAGGGGCACGAAGAGTAGCTCGTCGCCAAACCGCTAATACGTTGTTGGGCAACAACGTATTAGCGGTCCAACAACGTATTAGCGGTCCAACAACGTAACAGCGGCTCAACAACGTAGAACCACACCTGAGGAGCAACCAAGGCTACGGCAGCCTCAGGATCTCCCCGAGGTCGTAATCAGCGGGTTCGTCCAGTTGCGAGTAGGTGCAGCTCTCCGGAGTCCGGTCCGGCCGCCACCGACGAAACTGGGTGGTGTGCCGGAACCGGTCGCCTTCCATGTAGTCGTAGGCAACCTCGATGACGAGCTCGGGCCGGAGGGGAACAAAGGAGAAGTCCTTGCCTGCGCTCCACCGGCTCTGCGCACCCGGCATTCGGGAACCCGTTGCTGCCGCATCTCCTTGATCGGCCCACTGGCCCCAAGGATGTTCGCTGAATTCCGTCTGGTACGGCTCAAGTTCGGCCACCAGGCTTTCGCGCTTGGCCATGGGAAATGACGCCACCACCCCCACGTGCTGCAGCTGACCGGCGTCGTTATACAGCCCAAGCAGCATCGACCCGACAACCTTTCCCGTCTTGTGCCAGCGGAATCCAGCCACCACGCAGTCCGCGGTCCGTTCGTGCTTGGTTTTGAACATGACGCGCTTATTCGGCTGGTACGTCCCCTCCAGCGGTTTGGAAAGTATACCGTCGAGCCCAGCACCTTCCAGCTGCACGAACCACTCCTGTGCTTGATCGAGTTCGGTCACCGCCGGCGTTACGTAGACGGGCGCCTCAGCCTTGGCCAGTGCCTTCTCCAAGGTGGCCCGACGCTCGGAAAACGGCTTGTCCATGAGGTTCTCGTCTCCCAGCGCGAGGATGTCGAATCCGATGAAGGAGGACGGGGTGCTCTCGGCAAGCATCCGCACACGGCTATCGGCAGGATGGATGCGCTGCTGAAGGCCCTCGAAGTCGAGCCTGTTGTCAGCTATGAGGACGATTTCGCCGTCGATCACGCATTTGTCCGGGAGGTTCTTCTTCAGCGCTTCCACCAGTTCAGGGAAATACCGAGTCATGGGACGTTCGTTGCGGCTGCCCAGGATGATCTCATCCCCGTCTTTGAAAACGATGGTCCTGAACCCGTCCCACTTTGGCTCAAAATGGCCTACATCAGGGATCGAAGGAACGGACTTGGCAAGCATGGGCGAAATGGGCGGCATCACTGGGAGGTCCATACGACTATGTTCTACCTGCCGCTCGCGGCGGAAGCTAGTCTTGGGCCATGGATATCTTGGCCGTTCTAGTGGCAGTACTGGCAGCACCTGCCCTCATTGCGGCCCTTTGGTTCTGGGTCTCCCGCCAGAACAGCAAGGGGAAAGCCCGGCGCGGCGCCACGGGTGGGATGCTGGGTGTGGCGGACGAAATTTTCCGACCCGAGACCCATTACGCACACCAAGTCCAAAGGATCCAGCACGAGCTGCCAGCCCCGGCTCCGGCCCCGGAGCCTAAGTCCTAACGCACCTTCGCGCTGGAAGGCGTCCCGCCCGTTACATTAATGTGACTTTACTATGGCGCTCATGTACGGTCTAAGAGCGACCCGTATCTCCGCTGGGCCGCTTCCGGGTTGACGCCGAGCTCTGCCGCAAACCGGAATCCGCCAGACTCGCGGCAGAGACGGGGGACCCAGAGTTCCCGGGCCTGATTTTTCATAGGCCCTTGGGGTGAAGCCGCCTTGCGCGGCCGGACGGCCTCGTCCGAACCCGACAGCTAACCTCGCAGGCGTTGAGAGGCAACCACCATGTCCCCAACCATGGATCAGCCGCGCCGCGCCCAAATAGCGCGCGAGCGTACCCAGCCAACCGGACGCCGTCGGGCCCAACCCAGCGGATCCTCCACCAGCACGCCAGAAGCAGAAGCGGGTTTAATAGGCACGACGCCGGAACCCACCACCGCTCCTGCTCCCGCCCCTGCGGCACCCACCACGCGCGCGGCCGCTCGCGCGGCAGAGCGTGAACGGGCAGCGCAGGCAGTTATTTCTGCTGAGTCAGCTCCGGCTAAAACTGCTCCAGCAGAAACAGCACCGGCGGACTCTGCTGCGGCGGATTCTGCTGCGGTAGTTTCTGCTCCCCTGGAGCCGGCGACTGCTGCGATTCCAGCTGTTCCGGCGCGCGAACCGGTCGCTCCCGAACCGGCTACGGATCCCGAGCCTGCCACCGCTGCTATCCCGATCGTTCAGGCGCCCACGCCCGCCGCTGCACCCACCCCCGCCGCGCACGAACCGGACCCCGCTACCGCTGCCATTCCGATCGTTCCGGCGAAGAGCCCTGCCCAGCTCGCCGCAGCCGCGACCGCCGCCGCTGGTCTCGCAAGCCGGAAAGCCCTTCGCGCCCAAGAATCCGAGAGCGGAACAGCCCCTTCCGCGACAACGGCTGTCCAGTCCTCGGCAAGCGTCGCCCCTGCTTTCGGAGCGTCGTCCTTCAGCCACGAACCACACGCCGTCCTCACCAAGGCCGCCTCGGTCAAGACAATGGGCCAGCGCATGGCAGTTGTCGCTGGAGCATTGGGCTTGGTATTGACCGTTGGCACCATGAGCCAGGCCTTCGAGCTTCCCTTCTTCGGGAAGGAAGCACCGGCCCAGGAAGCCAGTGACGCAAAGACAGGTGGCGACAGCAGGCAGTCAACTTCGGCCGCCCCTGCGCCCAGCTCGTCCTACTCCAGTACCTCTGCTTCGTCGGCCAGCAGCGAGGCCGGACAGCCGGCAACTGTTGCAACGCAGTCGTCAGAAGAGGCACCCGCTCAGGGATCGGCGTCGTCCATTCCTACTCCGCAAGTTTCACTCGCGGATCCTGTTTGGGTCCCTTCGGCAGTCCCGTCCGCTGTTGTTCCTGTGCCGGGCGTGACAACTCCTGTCCCAACCCAGCCGGCCCCGAGCCCGGTTCCGTCGGACACGGTTACCACCCCACCTGCCACGACGACGCCGACGCCCACCGTCACTCCGGCGCCTACTCCAACACAGACTCCGGCGCCAAAGCCAAAGCCGACCGGGAGCCCCAGCACCACGCCGTCCAGTGGTTCAGCACTGGACCTGGACGGCATACTCGACGGCGCGACGGGGATTTTGAAGTGAGCACGCAACTTCCCAGGACCAGCAAGCACGTCGGATGGCACGGCCGGTACTGCAGCAGCAGCCGCACTGCCACCTTCCGTCATCGGATGGGCCGTTGGAGCTGCCAACGGTTGCGTCGGGCCTAGGAATCACGGCAACAAGAAATCACTGCAACGAGATGAGGCAGGCACCCAGGTGCCTGCCTCATCTTGTTCCGTGCGCCGCTTGTCCCTGGTATGGATCGCTTCTAGCCAAGCAGCCACGCCACCACAACCAACGCCACTATGCAAAGCACGGTTGTGCAGAGGATGACGTCCCTGGCCATTGTCATTCCGCGTCCGTAGGGAGAAGCGAAAAGGAAGACATTCTGGGCGGTTGGAAGTGCGGCCAGGATGACGCTGGCCAAGAGGTGCTGACCCTCCAACCCGAACACAAAGCGCCCCAACACCCAGACCACCACGGGCATGCCAGCCACCTTCAGAGTGGTTGCCACTACTGTCTCCACGCGGCCATCGCCTTTTTGGAGGGGCGCCTTGCCTGCCAGCGACATGCCAAAAGCCAGCAGAACCATGGGGACGGCAGCGCCGGCCAGCATGTCAATGGGTTTCTGGACGAGCTCCGGCGCATCCCACCCCGTCAGAGCCATCACCGCCCCCAGCCCCGAGGCGATAATCATGGGATTGGAGAAGGGCTGCAACAGCATCCGTTTCCAGGAGATTTTTGAACCACCTGCCACGCCCAGGACGCTGAGGTAGAAGGGCGCCATGATCAGGAGTTGAACCAGAAGGACCGGAGCAACGTGCTGCGCCGTGCCCACTGCATACAACGAGACAGGAATGCCAATGTTGTTCGCGTTGGCATAACTGCTGGCCATGGCACCAACCGCCGTTTCCGCCACCGGCCGCCGGAAGAACACGAAGCTCAGCAAACAATAGAGAAGGCCTATGACGGCTGCTGACAGGAGCGCAAGAGGGGCGTCGACCCCGAGTGCTGCACGGATATCGCTTTCACCTACCACCGTGAAGAGCAGCGCAGGATTGGTGATGTAGAACGCCGTTCGAGTCAGTGCGCCTTGGACATCAGGAGCCAACACTTTGTAGCGGGTGGCGAAATAACCCACCGCGATGACCGAAGCGACGATGAGGATTCCCGAGACAACGCCGCCCACCTTGCTCCTAAAAATTGTTGAGAAACCGCTTTCTCAGCGTAGGGGACGCCTGAAGGACTGTCCACTTCAGGCGTCCCCGTTCCACAACAGGCGTTCCACAACAGGCGTTCCATAGCCCGCGCAACTCACCGGCACGGCACGCGCTAAATCCGGGGCCGCGAGGCCCACCGCTGGGCCTTCAGTGCAGCATGCAGCTCAAGCCGGATGCCACCGCTCAACGGATCAGCTCCGATGAGTTGGCGGATCCGGCCGAGGCGGTTGTAGATGCTGCTCCTGTGCAGGTGAAGTTTCGCTGCCACATCCTGCACTGAGCTGTCGTTGTCATAGAGCAGTTCCAGCACGGGCAGGAGTTCGCCGTTCTTATCCTGGTCCTCCAAAGTCCGGAAATGAACGGAGCCCGTATCGTCCCAACCGCCCGGCGCCTGAAGACGATCGAAGAGTTGATAAACGCCAACCGCCCGGCTCTCCACCAGTTCCCCGAGGGGCGGATCAACGGCTGCGGCCTGCGCTGCAACCTTCGATTGCCTGTACGCGCCTGCCAATTGCCGGATGACCTGCAACGGCTCACTGATGCCCAGGATCACCCGGTCCACCGTGCGGCCCGCCCGCTTGGCGAGCTCCAATTGATAGTGCACCAGGACCTGGGCGTGATCCGCCCGGCCACCGGATTCCCGGAACAGGACAACGGAATGCGTCTCCGTCCCGGCGCTGAATAACGCGGCGTTGACACCAATAGTGGACTGCAACGCTGCTGTCCGGTGGGTTAGCGTTGCGGCAATGGGGTCGACGTCGGTTCCGCCACCATCCGCGTCCAGGATGGTCACCAGTTGCCACGGACCGCGGCCCTGGATCTCCTTCCAACCGGCCACCGCTGCCACGGCGTTCGACTCGCCGGCACAGGCGGCCAGGAACTCCTGCTCCCGCCTCCTTCGGAACTCTGATTCGGCTGTGTTGGAATCGAGCAACAAACCAGCCAACAGATCCAGTTCGTCACGCACGCCGGGCAATTCGGCGAGTATCGCCGTCGCGGTTTGCTCCTCAAGATCCTGTTGCACCCACAAGTAGCCCACCCGAAAACCGCGCACCAGCAGCGGGACGCAAACGCGGCCGAGCATGCCTAGCTCGTCGTTCGCCGGAACAACAACTGGGCGCACCGCCGTCGAGATGCCGTGGGACAGCTGCCAAGCACTGACATCGCTGGGCACGCGTTTGCTCAGGAGGAAGTTCACCCGGACGCGGTCGGCGTGGGATTGGTTGGAACTGTAGGCGAGGAGGACGCCGTCGAGGTCCTCCAGGGACAGCCCCCTGCCAAGCTTGAGCGCCACGCGTTCAACGATCTCCTCGACATCCTGCTGCATCCAGAAAGCGTACCAACAGCAGGCGACACCTGACGCTCCAGCACTCGACAAATGTCGAGCTGGTTTGAAGAAGATCCTTGAATTTACAGGGTTTTCGCTTCCGCTGTCCCGGAGGATCATGTCGCCTGCCTCACAGCCGGATTTATTCTGGAATCACAGCCCGCAGCAAATATCCGGCCGCAAAAAGCCGCTAACGATGGAGCCAGCAAATGATCATCGGCGTCCCCAAAGAAATCAAGAACAACGAGTTCCGCGTAGCCATCACGGCCGCAGGTGTCCACGAGTTCCGCACTCACGGACACACCGTTCTGGTTGAGCGGGGTGCGGGCCTGGGTTCTGGCATCACGGACGAGGAATACTCGATCGCAGGCGCCGAAATCGTTGCCGACGCCGATGACGTCTGGGGCCGGGCCGACATGGTCATGAAGGTCAAGGAACCCATCAAGGCCGAGTACCACCGCTTCCGCAAGGGCCTCATCCTCTTCACCTACCTCCACCTCGCCGCCGAGCCCGAACTCACCGCCGAGCTCATCAACTCCGGCGTCACGGCCATCGCCTACGAAACGGTCCAGGAAGGACGCACGCTCCCGCTGCTCGCCCCGATGTCCGAAGTTGCAGGGCGCCTGTCAGTGGTGGTTGGCGCTTCCTCGCTGATGGCTCCGGCTGGCGGCAAGGGCATCCTCCTCGGCGGTGTACCGGGTGTCCGTCCGGCCAAAGTTGTTGTCCTCGGTGCCGGTGTTGCCGGAACCAACGCCGCCGCCATGGCACTGGGCCTCGGTGCTGATGTCACCATCATGGACATCAACATCAACCGCCTGCGGGAACTCGACGCCCTCTACCAGGGCCGCTTGAAGACCGTGGCATCCAACGCCTACGAGATCGAGAAGTCAGTTGTCGACGCAGATCTCGTGATCGGCTCCGTCCTGATCCCCGGCGCCAAGGCGCCCAAGCTCGTCACCAACGAACTTGTGTCCCGGATGAAGCCCGGCTCTGTCCTGGTGGACATCGCCGTGGACCAGGGCGGCTGCTTCGAGGACACTCACCCCACCACCCACCAGGAACCGACGTACAAGGTCCACAACTCGATCTTCTACTGCGTTGCCAACATGCCTGGCGCTGTTCCGAACACGTCCACGTACGCACTGACCAACGTCACCCTGCGCTACGCCGTGGCACTGGCCAACCTGGGCGTCAAGGCCGCATTCGACCGCGACCCCGCCCTGGCCGCAGGCCTCAACATCGCTGCGGGCCACGTGGCACACCACTCGGTTTCCGAGGCGCACAACCTGCCCCTCGTCGCCGACTGGCACAGCTTGGTTACCGCCTAGGCTTTGCCCTTGCGGCGGTGACACGTCGCTGGCCCGCTGTTCCGTTGCTGCCCAGCAACGGAACAGCGGGCTTTGCACGTGCTGGGCGACAAACCCGTGCTCTAGCCGTTGCCGGGGGTGACTGGTTCCTCAGGGACAACGTGAGTGGGAACCGGCACGGGGATATCTGATTGCCGAAGGGTGGGCGGGGTTACGTTGGGCGCCTCGATGCCCGGCGGCGTGATGGGTGCCGCGGGAGTCGGGATGCTGATGTTGCCAGGCTGACCATTCCCGGGGATCTTGGGTGTTTCGGGCGTTCCCCCATTGGGAGCCTTGGGCGAATTGGAATGTCCTGACGCGCCATTGGTGCCGCCTTGGGGCTCCTGGCCTGGGTTGGCGCCATTTCCCGAGGTGGCATTGCCGGCCGGATTGCGGCCGGATGGGTATGGGGTCGCCGGAGTCACAGTGCGGCCGCGCTCCTGCTCGGAGGGGGAACCAGGATTCTGCCGCGATCCATTGCCTGATCCAGGCGTGAGCTGCGAAACTACTGAACCGATCGTGGAGCCCAGATGTTGGAAAGCGCCCGGGATGCCACCCTCGGAAGCGGCCGCGGCCGTAGCACCGCCCGCCAATGACACTGCCACAGCGAGCCCGGCGATCGCAGTGCGGCGCTTACGACGACGGCGGGCCGCAAGTTCGTCAGTGGGGGTTGAGCCAGTGGGGGTTGAGTCAGTCGGGCTTGGATCAGCGGCCGCGTCAGTGGATCCTTGGACCGACGTGAGTACCGCCGTCGGTGCACCTGCCGTGGCGGAGGCGACCTCCGCCGTCGTGCTTCTGCTGCTGGCAGCCCGGTCACTGATCATCAACGCACGGACGGCCGCAGAGGGCGGCGGAGCGGTGCTGGCAAGGGAGCGCAGTTCAAGAAGTTCGGCACGGATGTCGCGGGCGTCGTCGAGTCCGGAATCGGCCAACAGGCGGTCAACGGCCTGCTCGCCTGCACGACTGCTCCGCCGTCCGGCCGGGGTGATGCTTTCACTCATGGTGTGCCATTCCTTCGTAGTGCACTTTTCCTCAGTGCACTCAATGCCCTGCGCTGCAGTTGTTTTATTGCCCCTTGGGATTTGCCCATGATGGCCGCCGTTTCTTCTACGGAGAGGTCAGCCACCACCCTCAATGCCAGGACCTCGCGATAATCCGTGGCGAGGTCCTCCAGAAGTTCCGTGACACCCAGACTGCCGCGGCCAAAGGCCTGGTCCTCTGCCGAGGGCGCCCGCCGCGCGTCCAACTCAGCCTCGTACGGAGCTGAATCCGGGGTCCGTTCACGCTTGCGATAATGGTCCACCATGCGCGCGTGGGCGATCGAGAACAGCAGGGTCCTGGCCCCTTGGAGGCCACCCTGCAGGTCCGGCAGCTTCGGATACAGCGCAAGGAAGACGTCCTGCGTCACGGCTTCGGGATCGTCCACACCGCGGGCGCGGAGGTAGCCGAAAACCGGCCCGGAGAACTGGTTGTAGGCATCGGTGAAGAGCAGAGCGGGATCGTCCTCGTCCGTCTGCACATATTCATCAGCTAATGGGTTTAGCACCCGTGGATGCCTCCATCCCGCGCAGCGCAGCGGCCTCCCTGGAGCACCCTCCCGGTTGTTTCCCGGGCTCAGGACATCCGTTGCCACTGCCGTCTGTTACGTACGCCACCGTCCGTAAAGTGGTGGGGCTCCCCGTTCTAAACGAAGGAGCCCCACCCTTAAACCGTAACCGCTGGGTGCTTAGCGGACCGAATCGAGGCCTGCACCGGGAGCGGCAGGAACATCGGTGGGCACCTGCGTCGGCAGCGCGGGGGCGGCCGGTGTTGCAGGGACAGCGGGGACAGCCGGGGCACTTTCCGTTCCCGGAACAGCCGGGACCGCAGGAACGGCCGGAACCTTGGCTGCAACGGAAGCGTCACCGTCAGCGTTTGCGGAACCGTCAGCCTTCAGACCGGCAGCCTTGCCGGCGTCGACTACGGCTTGGCAGTGCGATTCAACGTTGGCTTCGCCGCCTGCGGCCACCACGATGGACTGGAAACCCGGCACCTTGGTGTCAGCCTTGAGTCCACCATGGATGAAGGCGGTGCAGAGACCGAATGCTTCAGGCGTTGTAGCGAGGGTGTCTTCAGCCTTGGACTTCGCAGCGTCAACAGCGTCCGCGGCCTTGGCTTCGCCAGCCTTGGCAGCGTCAGTTGCCTTTGCCTGTGCGGTCTCGACGGCGTCAGTCGCCTTGGCCTGGCCGGCTTCGGCCGCGTCTGCTGCCTTCGTGGCGAGGGGAGCGGGTGCGCCGACGAGGTCGTGGGCGCTCTGCTGGATTTCGGTGGGAAGCGCGCCATTGAAGGCAGCGACACCGGTTCCGCCGGCAGCTACAGCTCCGGCAGCCAGGACGCCGGCGGCGACTTTGCTAGTGGCAAGGACAGTGAACAAGGACATAAAAGCCTCCGACAAACGATGTGGGGATTGCCCCGGCAGCGTTTGGGTCGCTGCCGGATGATCAGCGTGCGGACGTGGCCCGCACACCCTCTACATCGTTCCGGGCACGGTTGAGGTTACGCCGTCCTTAATCTTTTTTCCGGGCCGTTGGTTTCCACAGCCGATAGTTCTCCCCATCGCACCTTCATCGGCGGGCGATTATGCTCATGAGATGCCCGGCGCAGCACTTCATGCCCGTCGGCGATCGACACGCCACGGCGTACAGGGGGAGCGTTATGGGACAGGGACTGGTCGGCGCCGACGTCGAGGACCTCCGGCGGCTATCGGCCGTAATGGACTCCGAAGCAGAGAAGATCACCAATCTTCAGCGGCAACTCAGCACGATGATTCAGAACGGCCACTACTGGCGCGGAAACGATGCTGAGCAGTTCCGTAGCCAATGGAACAGCGACCTCCATGGACGGCTCGCAGCAGCAGCACTGTGCTTGAAGACCAACGCCCGCGCCCTTCGCCTCAACGCGGAGCAGCAGGAACAGGCGTCCCTTGGTCTCCCCGGGGGCGGCGCTTCCGGGGGCGGTGGTGTTTCAGGCGTTTCAGGCGTTTCAGAGGGCAAAGACCCGTCCGGCTTACCCGGTTTCACCATGAGCCCAAGAACCTATGGGCCCATAACTGTCGAGGGCAGCGGCACCGTCGGTACTGAAGGCACAGCAGAGGCCCATGCATCGGTGGGTCCTGACGGAATCAGCGTTGACGCTTCGGGAGAGGTATCGTCCGGAGCTAAAGTCACGTTCACTGCCGAAGGTGAAAGGGGGCCCGTCAAGACCACCGTAACCAACGAGACGTTCGCTGGTTGGCGGGCAGACGGCAAGCTGGACGGAAAAATTCCTTTTGGCCTTGGCCCGATAAAGCTTGAGGCAAACGGTGAAGCATTTGTCGGCGTGGAAAACACCACCACCACGAAGAGCGACTTCTTCGATGGCTGGATCAACAACACCGTCACTGCCAGGGTCATGACTGGTGCGGAAGCAAGCGCACACATCACCGGACAAAGCCCGTTCCTCTTCTCCCCCGGCGGCGAAGCGTTTGCAGGCCAGAAAATGACCGTCGGCAACGAGACAGAAATCGCGGGCGGCCTGTTCGGATTTGGGCAGGGCACGGAAATCCGTGGCGGCGCATGGGCAAGCGCCGGAGAAGGCGAAATCAACGTCAACAAAGCCGGTGATGTGACGGGTGCAGCCGCCAGCGCAGGTGTTGGCGCCGAACTGACGGCATCCCAATACGTTGAGGTCCTCGGCCAAAAACTCTCGACGTCGGAGACAGTCGCCGCCGGTGCGGGCGAGGGACACTTTTTCAACGCGTCCCTGGATGAGGACGGACTCACCTTGGGCGTTGGTGCCAAGATCACCGCAGAGTTGGGACTTGGTGCTGGCGTGCAGGTCACGCTCAGCCCATCCGGATTTATGGATTCCGTGACCGGCTTTGTCGATTTTCTCAACAAATAAGCATTCCCATTTCCTGAACTTCCCTCAAACAGCGCCGGAAGGGCTCTCACGATGACCTCACAGCAAATCTTCCCGTCAAAGGCGTTCCCCGCCTACCCCACTATCAGCGTCAACCCGCCCGCAGGTTGGACGGAGCAGGTGGTCCCTGACGCGGTGGGTGCACTGATGGGACCCGCTTCCGAGGGCAGCTACACGCCGAATGTGGTCATTTCCGTATCCCGTCGCGTGCCGGGGTATCAGCTGCAGGACATCGCTGCTTCCGTGGACGCCTTCTTGGCTGACCTGCCCGACGCCGTGCTTCTAGGCACCGAACCTGTTGTCATCAATGGCCGCCAATGGCACGTGCGGGAGGCGCGGTATACACACCCTCAGGCAGGCTCGCTGGCCCAATTCACGGCCGTGACGGTGTTCCACCACGAAGTAGCTTCCGACGTCGTGCAGTTAACCGGTAGCTGCCAGCCGCTCGAGGGAAACCAGGACCTGAAAGCGATCTATTCCTTGGTGGCGAGTGCAGACGTCAGTGCCGGACCTGCCTAAACAGATCCGCACTTAGGAGCACAGGGCACGCGCCTGTTCGATCAGCTTCAGCACCGCCACGGAGTCAGCCGGATCCACCGGTACAGGACGCGCGGATGCCGCACCGCCGCCGTCGATCTTTTCGGCGAGGAGCCGATAGAACTCAGGGTAGGCTCCGCGCGCCGTGGGGATGGTTCGGCGCCGGCCGTCAGACTCAAGGGTCCCGTAATTTTCGGCAGGTTCGACGCCGTACTCAGCATCCGTCGGCAGTCCACCGCCCAGAACAAAGGGCTCCTGCGGATCAGTGCCGAACTTTACAAAACCACCCTCGGTGCCCAGCACGCGGAAACGCGGTCCGTGGAGGTGGCTGTTGAGGTTCAGGGTTACGTGGCTGACGACGCCGGATTGGTGCTGGAGCGCGATGAAGACGTCGTCGTCGGCCTTCTCCTGCGGACGTCGTGCAACGATCTCGGCATAGGTGACGTACGCGGGTCCGAAGAACTGGACGGCCAGGTCCAGCACGTGTGCACCGAGGTCGAACAAGACTCCACCGCCGTCCTCGGCAGTAGCGCTTGCTTTCCACGCTTTGGCGATCTCCGGTGCCCAGCGCTCCATCCCCGCTTCAAACCTGGTCACCGTACCCAGCGTCCCGGCGTCGAGCAGTTTCTTCAGGGTGAGCGCGTCTCCGTCCCAGCGGCGGTTTTGGTAAACAGTGAGGACGCGGCCCGCCCGCGCGGCGAGTTGGATCAGCTCCTCACCCTGCGCACTGTGGACAACAAAAGGCTTATCGACGACGACGTCGAGCCCGGCTTCCAGCGCGGCTTTCGCCAGCGGATAGTGGGTCGCAGGCGGTGTGCCAAGGACGACGAGATCCAGTTCATCGGCTAGCGCCAGGATGTCCTGCGGCGTGTTGACCATCTTTGCCTGCGGGTATCGTTCAGCCGCTTTGGCCTGCCTTCGGGCGTCGGATGTGGCAATGACGGCAAGCTCATACGAATTGTTGCTTGCAATGAAGGGCGCATGGAACACGCTGCCCGATAACCCAAAACCTGCGATGGCGGTGCGAATCGGCCTGGAAGTCATGCCCCAAGGCTAATTCAGTAAACCTCCCGCCGGTGCGCGCTGCGGAAGATCAGGACGACGAGTTCTCGAACGAACTCAACGGGTGATGCCGTTCTCCTTCAGAAGGTCATCAAGGCCAACCCGGGTGCCGTCGTCTTCTGCTTTGGCTTCGTGGAGATCCCTGATGTCCGCTTCGTCTTCCAAATGCTCGAAATGCTCGGCAACAACTCTCGCGAAATAGTCCTCTGCACCCATGAGCTCATCTTAGGCCGCGGGACGTGAGAGAACGTTTCGCGAAAGGCCGCAGGACGTGAGAGAGGGATCCGGAAAAGGAGGCAGGACCTGAGGAAACGATCGTGAAAAGGCAGCAGGATGTGAGAGAAGGATGGCAAGGGGAAGGCCGGGAGCCGCCCCGAACCGGTGAACAGGTTCAGGGAAGCTCCCGGCCTCGTTGTGTCTAAGCCCTACGGCTGTTCTTTAGACCCAGAGCAGAGCGTTACTTCTTGGCGCCCTTTTCCCAGCCGAGAGTGGTCCAGTCCGGAACGTTGGACAGGCTCTTGAACAGGGACGGGCCGTAGTTGGCCAGGCCCGTGCGCACAAACTGGATCTCCGGGCCGTTGAGGACGGTGCCCATGGAGAAGTACTTCTCCATGTGCTTCTTTTCTACGTCCATGGCCGCCTTGTTGCGCTCGGTGTCATCGGCGATGGTCGCAAGACGCTTGATTTCAGCGTCGAGCTCAGCATCGCCCAGGCCGTTTTCGTTGGTCGACGAATCGTAGAACTGCTTCACCGCGTCCGTGGCATCCGCGCCCACGGTGTAACCGGAGATGGTGACGTCGAACTCGCGGCCACCGATGACCTTGCCGAAGTCGGCGTCACCGCGCTGGTCGATGGTGACATCCATGCCGGCAGCCTTGAGTTGATTCTGCAACGTCTGCGAGGTTGCGGCCGTGGTGGGGTCGTCGCCGAAGTTGGTGATCTTGAAGGCCACGGGGACCCCGTCCTTCGCCATGATGCCCTTGTCGTTCGGGGCATAGCCAGCGTCGGTAAGGACCTTCTTGGCCTGCTCAGCGCCGGTGTCCTTCACGGGGTAGTTGTCCTGGTAGTACTCGGAGAACGGCATGAGCATCATGGAGCCCGAGCTTTCTTCGGACCAGTTCAGGCCGTTGAAGCGGACATCGCGGATAGCCTTGCGGTCCACTGCGGTGAAGATCGCCTTGCGGACGGCAACATCAGTAAGTGCCGGGCGCTTGGCATTCAGGTTGAGGCCACCTGCGAACAGGCGCTGGCCGCGGCGAACGTCGGCGTCTTTGGTACCTTCGAGCTGCTTGTAACGGCCAAGGGTACGACCATTGGCGGCGTCGATTTCACCATTCTTGAAAGCGGCAATCGTAGCGCTGGGCTCCATCTGGCGCCAAACAACCTTGTCGAGGACCGGCTTCTGTCCCCACCACTTGTCGTTGGGAACCATGGTGACGGTTTTTGCGGTGGTGTCGTAGTTTTCAACCTTGAACGGGCCAGCCATCCACTCGGGGTGCATGTTGCCGGCGAAGCCCGTGTTGAAGATTTCCGGGGTGTTGATCGCGGGGTGGATCAGTCCGAAGAAGAGGCTCTCCAGCGGGAAGACCGGCTGGGTGGTGGTGACAATGACTTCTTTGTCGTTGGCGCCGGCCTTGACCGAATCCACGAAAGCGTAGGCGCCGGCGGAAACGATGTCGATTGACTTGTCGTCGCCCTTCAGCATCTTCCACGTGTTCTCGAAGGTCTTGACGTCAATCGGCGTTCCATCGTTCCAGGTCGCCTTGTCGTTGACCTTGATGGTGATGGTCTGCTTGCCATCCTTGACTTCGCTCTTGACGTCTTCGCAGAAGTCCTTGTTCGGCTCAGCTTTGCCGTTGAAGTCCAACTTCCAGCAGCCGCCAATGCCGCCGCTGTTGATGGAAGCCGTATTAACCGGGGTCATCAGCGCCGAGTTGTCTGCGCTGTTGCCCACATTGGAGAAGCCGTTAAAGTCGGGGCCAATGCTGCCCACGGCAAGGGTGACAGTGCCGCCCTGCTCCAGGTCTTTGGCTTCCTTGGCATTAACGCTAATGAGCTTGCTGATGTCGCCGCCAGCTTCTTCGGCCTTCTGGGAGGCCGGACCCGACGGCGTTCCCCGCCGCAAGCGGTCAGCATCAGTGCTGCTGCAACTGCTACGCCGCCGATCGTCGTGTACTTCTTCATGGTTTGCCCTTCATGTTTACGACTGGAAATCTTTACGAATTGAATACAGGGTTCAATCAATGAGTCATTTGTCGTCAGGCATGCACCACCAGCATGTCGGCATCTATTTCCCCGTCCGGGAAGAAGCATGCAAACTCCTGTTGACCTTCTGAAGCAAGTGGCGGCTCCAGAGTAAGGCACTTCTCCTGCTTGGCGGCAGGTAGTGCGGCGAATACGGGGCAACGCGTTGCGAAATTGCAACCCTTTGGCGCATCAAGAGGGCTGGGCAGATCGCCCTGCAGGATGATGCGTTCACGCGTGCGTTCCAGATGAGGATCGGGTACCGGGATCGCCGATAGCAGGGCCCTCGTGTAGGGGTGCCGCGGATTGTCGAACACTTCGTCCACATCGCCGGTTTCCACGATCTTGCCCAGGTACATCACGGCCACGCGATCCGAGATGTGGCGGACCACGGAGAGGTCGTGGGCAACCATCAGGTAGCTCAGGCCAAGTTCGGCGCGAAGCTGGTCCAGCAGGTTGATAACGCCGGCTTGGACGGAGACGTCCAAGGCGGAAACGGGTTCATCCAGCACCACGAGCTTTGGATTCACTGCGAGCGCCCGGGCGATGCCGATGCGCTGGCGCTGGCCTCCGGAGAACTGGTTGGGGAAGCGGTTGACGTGGTCCGCCTGCAGGCCCACGAGCCGCATGAGTTCCATGATCCGCTTCCGGACGGCCGCCTTGGGCATGCCCAGGTTCTCCAGCGGTTCGGCCAGAACTTCGTACACCGTGAAGCGCGGATCCAGTGCACCCGTGGGGTCCTGGAACACCATCTGCATTTCCTTGCGCATGGCCATCTTGGTCTTGGAGTCGGTGGCAACCTTGTTGCTCACGCCTCCGATCACCACTTCGCCCACTTGGTCCGGGTGGAACTCCATGATTTCCAGCAACGTGGTGGTCTTCCCGCAACCGGACTCGCCCACGATGGAGAGGCACTCGCCTTCGCGGATGTCGAAACTCAGCCCGTCAACGGCCTTGACCGTGCCGATCCGGCGCTTGATCAGCGCGCCCTTGAGCAGTGGGAAGTGTTTCTTCACGTCCTTGAGCTCAAGGACCTTGTCGCGCTCGAGGCGGGCAACGCCGTCGAACTTTGACACGGGCTTGGGCGGCGCCTGGAAAATCTGGTGGGCGTCCGCCTCGCCGGATAGCTGGTCCGTTTTGATGCAGGCTGCCCTGTGACCTTCGGAACCGGGTACCGAAAAGAGCTCGGGCTCGCCGTGCAGGCAGGCATCGCTGGCGAGCGGGCAGCGCGGAGCGAACGAGCAGCCGGTTACGGGCAGTGTCAGGTTGGGCGGCGTGCCTTCGATCGGAACCAGCGACTGCTTGTTGGCGGTGTCAACGCGGGGGACGGCGCCGAGGAGACCCATGGTGTACGGCATGCGGGGGTTGTAATAGATGTCCTCCACCGTCCCGGTTTCCACGGGCTTACCTGCGTACATGACCATGATGTCGTCGGCCATGCCCGCCACGACGCCGAGGTCGTGGGTGATCATGACGACGGCGGCGCCGGTCTCCTCTTGCGCTGTGTGCAGGACCTCCAGCACCTGCGCCTGGATGGTGACATCCAACGCCGTCGTGGGTTCATCCGCGATGAGTACCCTCGGATCGTTGGCAATCGCGATGGCGATCATCACGCGCTGGCGCATGCCGCCGGAAAATTCATGCGGGAAAGCCTTCAGCCGGTCCTTTGGACTCGGGATGCCCACCATTCGCAAAAGTTCGACGGCGCGGGCTTCTTTAGCCTGTTTGCTCATGGTGGGGTTGTGGACGGTCAGGGCCTCGATGATCTGGTTCCCCACGGTGTAAACGGGGGTCAGGGAGGAAAGCGGGTCCTGGAACACCATGGCGATATCGCTGCCACGGTGCTTGCACATCGCTTTGTCGCTCAGGCCGAGGAGTTCCTTGCCCTTGTAGCGCACGGAACCGGAGATGTCCGCGGTCTCGGGGAGGAGTCCCATGATGGCCATGGACGTCACGGACTTTCCGGAGCCCGATTCGCCCACGATGCCCAGGGTTTTTCCGGGCATGAGGTCGAAGTCCACACCGCGCACGGCGTGGACAACGCCGTTTTCAGAATTGAAGCGGACGTTGAGGTCCCGGACGCTCAGGACGGCATCGCCAGGGGCGTAGAGCCCGGCGTCGCGAAGTCGCTCTGCGGGCGTGTGGGAGATGTTGGTGCTCATTTGCTGGTCTTCTTTGCGGTCTTGGTCTTCGCGCGGCCGATGGAACTGGAGCTGGGGTCGAAGGCGTCGCGGAGGCCGTCGTTCATCATGGCCAGCGAACCGGTCAGGAGGAACATGACGGTCAGCGGAACCCAGAACATCCACGGGAACGAGGACACCTGGCCGGTGGCTTGGCCGATGAGGACTCCCAGGCTGACATCGGGGAGCTTGATGCCGATGCCGATGAAGGAGAACGCCACTTCGGCGAGGACGGCACCGGTAATACCGCGGGTGAAATCGAGGACCAACAGTGAGCCGATGTTGGGGACGAGGTGACGCCATACGATCTTGCGGGAGGGAACACCCATGTACTTGGCGGCTTTGACGTAGTCCCGCTGCATGAGGGACATCGACAATGAGCGCACCAGGCGGGCGGTGCCCATCCAGCTGAAGAACAGCAGCACGATGATCAGCAGGAGCCAGCTGGGGAGGTCCTTGAGTCCGCCGCCCCCGCTGGTGGCCACTGCGACCACCAGAATGGCCGGCATCATGATGAGGGCTTCAAGGATGAACAACATCACGGCGTCCACTTTGCCGCCGAAGAACGCCATGGTGCAGCCATAGACGGCGGAAATCAGCACAGATACGCCGCCCACGATCAGCCCGATGAAGATCGAGATCCGAGTGCCTTCAACGATGAGCGCCATAAGGTCGATGCCGGCCTGCGTCGTACCCAGGAAGTGATCCGGTGATGGTCCCATGCCGATGTTGAGGGGATCAATCGTGTCCTTGTCCCACGGCGTCAGGAACCCGCCGAACAGGGAGAAGAGGAACAGCGCCAGGAAGATCAACAAACCGGCGACGGCGGTACGGTTCCGCATGAAGCGACGGAAGATAATGCGGGACTTCCCTATGACGACGTCTTGGTCAGCAACCCTTGACTCGTCGATTTCCGCAATGGGATCAATGATGTTCGTCATTACTGGACCCTCACTCGTGGATCCACCAGCGTCGTCGCGAAGTCGGCAAGGATGGCGCCGATCGCGAAGATCACCGAGCCGTAGGCCAGCGTCGCCGTGGCGACGTTAACGTCCTGAAGCCCGATGGCCTGGATGCTCCACAGGCCGATGCCGGGCCAGGCGAAGATCGCCTCGGCAAAGAAGCCGCCGGTGAAGATCGCGGGAATGGTGAAGGCAATGCTCTGCGCCACGGGAATGAAGGACACCCGCAGGGCATGCCTGCGGATGGCCTGGTTGCGGGTAAGCCCTTTTGCCCTGGCGGTGCGGACGAAGTCGGCATTCACGTTGTCCAGGAGATACTGCCGCTGGGCGATCTGGTAACCAGCCCAACCGAAGATGGTCATCGCGAAGGTGGGCACGGCGTAGTGGGCCACAAGGTCAACGAAAGCCGGCCAACCCGGCTCGATCCCCGGCGTCGAGATGCCGGTGACGAAAAAGATGCGCTGGCCTACGGTTTCGTTGACGCTGATGGCGCCCAACTGGACCAGGAAGTAGGCGATCGGCGCGGGAAGGATATGCACCAGGTAGCTGTAGGACGTGATGACGCGGTCCTGGTACTTGTATTGCCGCGCCGCTGAGTAAACGCCGAGCGCGACGCCGATGATCAGCGTCAGGATGATGGAGGCGATAAAGAGCCTTGTGGAAACGAGTACCCGGTCAGCAAATTCGGCGTTGACGAATGCTCCGTTCGGGCTGCGGCCCCAGTCCCAGCGGGTGACGATTCCGCCGAGCCACCCGATATAGCGTTCCCAAGCATTGGCGTTGGGGTCCAGGCCCAGTCCACGGAAGGAGGCGGCTACCTGTTCCGGGGTTGGCCGCGGAATCTTCTCCTGTTCCAGGACCGCGGGTTTGAGCGTTGATACTGCCAGGAAATAGCCCGCGCTCGTGGTCAGGAAGATCATGATCAGGTAAATGCCCGACCGCTTCGTCAGATATTTCAGCATGTCGGGCGGCTGCCCTGGATCGTGGCAAAGCTCAATGCTCGTCCTTCCGCGGTTCCCGGCTGTGGCCGGCGTCAGCTACGAATTGGCATGAGGGGTGATGGCCCCCCAGACCCCTCCACGTGAACACCGCCCTTGTATGGCATGGGTCACATTCAAGAGGAAACTACCACAATAACTGCTTCACGTTTCGTTCAATGAGGCCCCGTTTCATGCCTGCAGCCAGATTGTTATCTGGATTCGCGTCACGATTTCGACGGCGGTGGCACTGTGGCGCTTACAACCCGACTCTTGTGAGGCCCGCTCTGCGCCCTAAGTTCGCGTTTTGGGGCGCAGAGCGGACCTCACAACGCGTTTAACGAGGGCGGACTTGAGCTAGGAAGATTGCATGAGGCGCGTGACGAGTTCGCGCCAGGAGTCCGTGAGCCGCTTCGGCGAGATGCCGTGGACCCGCACGTCATTGACGATTCGTTCGGGGTCCAGCGCGGAAAGAAGCGACATCGCCATGACCCACGGATCCGCGATACCGGCCTCCCGCAGCAGGACCTCCATATGTCGGTGGGCGAGGACCGTAGCCGGCACGTCAAAGCGATTGCGGGCATTGGTTGCGGCCGCTTTCAGGAGCTCACCGTTTTCCAGGACGAAGTAGATGCGGCCCTCGCCGTAGGCCATCAGCCGTTCGCTGGGTGCCGCACCCGGGCCCAGGGGTGGCGGACCAAACATAAAGCCGCGCTGGAATTCAGATTCAGAGTCACTCAGAAGGGTCATCATCAGGCCGGCTCGGCTGCCGAAGCGACGGAACACGGTTCCCTTGCCAACCTGGGCCTTGCAGGCGAGCGCGTCCATGGTGAGTGCTTCCACGCCGAACTCGTCAACCAACTCGCGGGCAGCGCACAGGAGCCGCTCGCGATTCCGGGCGGCATCGCTGCGCTCATGCGGCGGACCGAAGGGCACGTCCGGCTGGATTGGGATCGAGCTCACAAAAAACATTCTAGACCCGGGAATAGAAACCGGACCGCAGTCCGTTTAGTATCAGTGAAGGTCCAAACGCTTACAAAGGAGACACCATGTCAAAGAGCACCGTTCTTACCCTCGTCGGCAGCCTCCGCGCTGATTCCCACAACAAGAAGCTCGCCGAAGCCATCCAGCTGAACGCACCGGAGAACGTAGACGTTCAGATCCACGATTCCCTGGGCAGCATCCCGTTCTACAACGAGGACATCGACGTTGAAGGCCAGGTTCCCGCCGAAGCTGCGGCCCTGCGCGCTGCTGCCGCCAACGCCGACACCCTTCTCCTCGTCACCCCCGAGCACAACGGCACCATGCCCGCATCGCTGAAGAACGCCATTGACTGGCTGTCCCGCCCCTACGGCGCCGGCGCCCTTAGCGGCAAGCCGACCGCCGTCGTCGGAACCGCTTTCGGCCAGTTCGGCGGAGTCTGGGCACAGGACGAGGCCCGCAAGGCTGTTGGCATCGCCGGCGCCAAGGTCCTTGACGAGGTCAAGCTGGCCGTCCCGGGTTCCATGATCCGCTTCGCTGAACTCCACCCGAAGGACGACGCCGAGGTTGTTGAGCAGATCAAGGCTATCTTCGAGCCCCTGACTGCCGTTCAGGAAGAAGAAGCAGCAGCCTAGTCTTTTCGCTTTCCGTGCCCCCGCTCCGATCCGTGCGAATCCGCAGGACGGAGTGGGGGCATTTGCGTTTCTGGCGTCTACTGGATGGAGCGTGATCAACTCTTGTCCGAACCGTCACCGTAGCGGCATTTTGCTGCAAGTCACAGGGGCCTAACGTTGAACTACAGGTGGACGGACAGGAGCGTGGGGCTGTCATGCGTGCCGGGCGGAGACCAACAAGTACGACGGCGATCCCGGCTGCCTGCCTCGTGCTGGGTCTGCTCCTGGCTGGCTGCACTTCGGCCCCAGGGACCGTGCCATCCGCCAGGGATACTTCATCTGCTCCTGTGGTGGGCCCGTCGAGTTCGGTGCGTGATGCTGCGGCGGATGGGGCTTCCAACACTCCGTCTTCGACATCCACGGCTACGGGAAGCGGCGCTGCGACTCGTCCGGATGCACTCGCCACTCCCTCAAGCATTTCGGGCCCCGGTGGTGCTGGCTCTGGCTCTGGCTCTGGTGACAGCGGCACGGGAGTGGCCCCAGCGCCTGGGCCGAGTGCCGCCGTCGAGCCTTTACCCGCCGCTACGCCAAGCCCTTCACCGACGGCTGTTGCTCCCGTTGCCCGGGCTGCGACCGTGCCCCAGGACCTGAATTTGGGGCCGGCTGTGTACTACGTTGCCGTTGACGACGGGGGCGCCAGAGGTGTTCGCTTCGGATGCAACGACAGCCTGGTGCCTGTCCGCGGTGCCTTGGCGCCCGGTGACCCTTTGACGCTGGCGCTGAGCCGCCTGCTGGAAGCTGGCATGCCGTTGGACACCGGCGCGGGCCTCTACGATTCGCTGGCCAATTCCTCGTTGCACTTCGTGTCCGGCTACGTCAGCGGAGCAGCAGTTGTGGTGAATTTGAGTGGAACGCTGCTCCCCGGTGGAGTCTGCGACATCCCGCGCATTGAAGCCCAGTTGACCCACACCATCGTCTCCGCCAGCGGGGCATCCAGGGCCGAAATCTACGTCAATGGCAAGACTTTGGCTGAGGCGCTGAGCCTGCGATAGCGCGTTTCGGACCTTCCGCGACACACCTACGTTGTGAACCCGCTGTTTCGTCGCCGGCCAGCAACGGAAAAGCGGGTCAGAAACTTAGTTGGGGTTATGGAGGCATCAGGCCGTCGCGATGGCCAGCACCCGCCCGCAGTGCCCACGCCACACGGAGCAGTGCCAACACAGATGCGAAGGTGAGAACGAAGACAACCGCTTCCGGAATCCAGAGCCCCCTGGGACCATCGCCCTCCAGGACCACGGCGACAAGGGCAGCCACCACCAGCAGGCCAAGCCCCGGGATGGCGAACAGGAACACTTCTCCGATTTGGCGACGATGCACGGCGCTGAGCTTCTCCAGGGGAAGCTCACGCTGCCCGGGCGCCGCCTTTTTGCCGAGCACGTTGATCAGCATGGAGACACTGGTGAGCGTGAGGCCAGCAGTAGCTCCAGCCAACGTAGCGAGGGTCTGGAACAGGGTTCGACGGGCACCTGAATCGACGCCCTCCAGCATCAACGGCTGCTTCAAGAGCCATGCCAAGCCAAGCCACATCAGCACAGCCAAAACGGCCCACCCATAGTCTGCTGGCGGATGCAGCAGAAACCACCGCCAGACGGTCCGACGGCGCCCTCCGTGCTCGACGTCAACCTCGTACAAGCTCATGGTCCGCGCTGCCTTCTGATGCTTCGGCTGGCTTCCCGCCCGCAGGTTTCACCTTGGCGGCCTCCTCCTTCGTGACGGCCGCAGCCAGAGCCTCACGCACTGCCGCCATTCCACCTGCGACGATGTCCGGCACAGGAACCGAATCTGCGGATCCTCTGATGTCCGGCAGTGTGCGGGCGAAGAATGCTTCGTTATCCCTGGCCTGTTTGCTGAGGATGGCAATGGCCTCGGCAGTGGACTTCCGGGGATCGTTGAACACATCCGGGTCCACTTCAATGTGGGAAATGAAACGCTCCTTCAGGAGATCGACCACCTCGCGGTCGCCGGTCAGGGAGTCCTTGCCCTCGGCTACGACGTAGTCGAAGTGCTCGACGGAGCCTGCCCTGCGGAAGAGATCAATGAGCTGCTGGATGCGATCCCGGATCCGCTGCTTGTCCTCAGCCCTTCCCGAACGGCCAACACTGAGGGAAATCCTGAACGTTCCCTCATTCATCAGGCGCGAGGCACTGTCCAGAACATCAGCCCATTCACCCTCCATCAACTTTCCGGAGAGGCGTTCAGCAGGAAGTGCGAACTCGAAGCGACTCACCTCAAGCCTGCTGAGGATCTCCTCGATATCCTCACGGACCACCGGGACCAATCCAAGTTCAAGGCCCAACATGCCTTCGAGGTACTCGCCCATCCTGGAAGCCCGCGGGCCATTGCCGCTGGTCAACACGGCCATGACGTTCCGCTTCAGGAAGGCAAAGTAGGTGGTTTCCAGGAGATGGTCGCCCGGCGCCAAGGGGAGGGGCTTGCGGCGTCCAAGTGCATCCCCCACGCTGGGCAGGTTGGTCTCGCGGACCCGATCCAGGAGGATCACTGGATGCGGTGAGAATGATGCGGTTTGAGCAAGCAAAACGGTGCCGTCCACGCCGATGAAATGCCGGTCTGTCCCAGCCTCTTGGGCCTTCTTGAGTGCCCCGGCCACGCGGCGTGCCGGAAACGGAGCGCTCAGATCATGTCCATTCAGTTGGTCAATGCGCCAGAACTGCACACTGCGTCTTGCCATCCACCCCTCCCCTACCTGTCGTCTTTGCTGCTGATTCCAAGCTAATGGCGGGGTCAGACATTAAAGCCAGGTTCCGCCGTCGTGCGCTTTCCTCTGCCGCGAACCGCGCCACTTACGGCCTGTACGCTACTTACGGCCTGTACTTGGGTCCTCGGGCGAAGAGCGCATCCATCTCGTCGTGGCTGCGGGTGCCTGCCAATCCTGCCCAGTTACCGTCTCCCAGAATCTCCTTCGCCACCCGTGCGACTTTTGCGTAGGCAGCTTTAGCCGTATTTCCGCCGATGCTGACCCGCCGTATGCCGGCGTCGTGAAGTTCCAGCGGCGATGGCGCACCTACTCCCGCAAGTGCATTGAGGGGCGCGGGGATCTTGCTGGAGAGTTCGTGCAGGACGTGAAGGTCCACGACTCCGGGAACGAACATGCCGTCCGCACCCGCCGTAAGGTAGGACTCAGCGCGGCGAAGGGTCTCGTCGTAAACGCTGTCCGGATACTGTCCCGAGAGGTAGGTGTCCGTTCGGGCATTGATGAACAACGGGATTCCGCGCTCGTCCGCCACGGCACGGATCAAAGCGATTCGCCGCGATTGTTCGTTGATTTCCGTGAGTGGCTCTGCAGCGGAGTCCTCAATGTTGATGCCAACCGCGCCTGCATCCAGCACTCCGTGCACGGTGGCCCGCAGTTCATCGTCTGTACGCCCGTATCCAGTTTCGATGTCTGCAGTTACCGGCAGTTTGGTTGCCCCTACCACCCGCCCCAGCGCCGCCATCGCCAACCCCCACGGCACGTGGTCACCGTCCCGGAACCCCAAACTCCAGGAAACCGCCGAACTCGAAGTGGCTATCGCCGTCGCCCCAGCTTCCTGCACCACGCGGGCGGAAGCTGCATCCCAAACGTTCACCAGGACCAATGGCGTGGGCCCGGCGTCGTGAAGCTTGTGGAAGAGTTCGGCTTTGGTCACGGATCCCCGGTGCAGTGTCATAGCTACATTCCAGCCCCTACCGTTCCCGGCGTAAAGGAAACCCCGCAAACCGGCGCGTTCTTGAAAACAGATGTTGCCTAATTAGCAACCTTCAGGAGTATCCTGTCACTGTGACCCACGAAACATTGGATGCCGGCACCAAGCTGCCCGCTGAAGCCATCGACGCCATTGAGCGCGCCGCCACGGCCGCCGCCCACCCGCACGAGGAACTGTTCTCGGCGCGGGCCGCCAACATCAAGCAGTCCGCTGTCCGCGACGTCTTCGATATCTCCATGCGGCCCGGCCTTGTCTCGCTCGCAGGCGGCAACCCATACCTGCAGTCGCTGCCGCTGGAAAAGCTTGGCCAGACCGCCGCCAGGATCATTGCCGAAGACGGCATGACCGCCCTGCAATACGGCGGTGGCCAAGGAACCGCGGAATTGCGCCAACAAGTCTGCGCTATCATGGCCGCAGAAGGCATCATGGACGCACAGCCTGAGAACATCGTGATTACTGCAGGTTCCCAGTCAGCGCAGGATGTGGCCACCAAGGTCTTCTGCAATCCCGGGGACGTGGTCCTGGTCGAAAACCCCACGTACGTTGGGGCCCTGAATACTTTCGAGGCTTACCAAGTGCAGGTAGAGCCAATCGAAATGGACGACGACGGGTTGGTACCTGAACTGCTCGAGGCGAGGATCGCGGCGCTACAGTCAGAGGGCAAGAGCATCAAGTTCCTCTATACAATCCCCAACTTCAACAATCCCTCGGGCATTACCTTGGCGGAAGAGCGAAGGCAGCGGATCGTAGATATATGCCGCAAGGCGAATATCATCGTTCTGGAGGACAACCCCTACGGTCTGCTGCGGTTTGACGGTCACCCGATCGCGCCGATGCGGGCTGCAAATCCAGACGACGTCATCTACTTGGGGTCCTTCTCCAAGATCTTCGCGCCGGGTCTTCGCATAGGCTGGGCCTTGGTGCCCGCCCACCTGCAGCGTCGTTTCTACTTGGCCTCCGAAGCCGTCACGCTTTGCCCGCCACCCCTGAACCAAATGCTTGTATCCGCATATTTGCGTGATTACGACTGGTGGGGGCAAATCGAAACCTACCGCGGCCTGTACGCGGAGCGCTGCAAAGCCCTTCTCAGCGCCCTGGACGAATACATGCCGGCCGGACTTTCGTGGACACGCCCCGACGGTGGATTCTTCGTCTGGGTCACGTTGCCTCAAGGCGTGGACACCTACCCTTTGTTGAAGAAGGCCATCGATGCGGGGGTTGTCTTTATTCCCGGCGCAGCTTTCTCGCCGGCAGATGGCCCCTCCAACAAGCTCCGTCTGGCGTTCAGCGCCGTACCGCCGGATACGATTGCCGAAGGCGTACGTCGTCTGGCCCCTGTTCTCGCAGAGGCCATTAAAGCCACCACTGAAGGAGCATCACTATGACCGGGGTTGTCATTGTAGGAGTAGACGGTAGCGAGACGGCGATGAGGGCGGCCAAGGCTGCCCAGCAACTGGCCATCGGGATTGGCGCCAGTCTTCGCGTGGTGAGCGCTTTCGACAGCAACAAGACTGAGGTAGTTGAGATCGGGACGGACAAGTGGATCGTGTCAGACGCTGCCGAAGCCGAAGCCGTCGCCCGCACCGTGGCGGAGCGCCTGTCTGACGACCGCCTTGAGGTCACGTACTCGGCCGCCCGCGGCAAGCCCGGTGAAGCCTTGGTCAAGGAAGCAGAAATGCTCGAGGCACGGTTGATCGTGGTGGGCAACCGGCGCATGCAAGGCCTTGGTCGTGTCCTTGGCAGCGTAGCCAACACGGTGGCCCACAATGCTCCTTGCGATGTCTACATCGCCAAGACCGACCAACCGTAAGCGACCTGAATCACGCCGCCGGGTGGGGAGCCTCACCCGGCATTTGGCGTGATTTTGGCCTGCCCCCAGAAGTCATCGTTATAAAATTGAGATGCCCCCAATGGCGTGAGCCATCCTCCATCAACTGACTTCAGGGGACTTCACTTGCTTACTTTGCAGCCGCGCCAGCGCGTTGGACACGACATCCTGCTTGCCCGCCACGGCAACAGCATCAGCACGATGCGTTTTGACCGCGCGAATGACCGCATCATCGCGATGCTCGACGACGGCTCCTGGGACAGCGCCCCCAACATGATCTCCCCCAGCCTGAACATGCCGGAAACTTTCGGCAGCATCATGCGCAAGGACTGGCGGTTCCTCTCCCTTGCCTGCGTCGCAATGATCACCTTCGCGGCCATGGCTATGGGCATCAGCGTGGAGATGGCAAACCACATGTCCACCACGGAGCTTCAGGCGTTGCTGGTCAACTACCCCGCGTTCTAAAGCCGGGCGCCGTTACAGCAGGCCTCGGAAGGCCTGCTCCGCCGCGCGTGGCCTGCCCTCAGAGCATCCACTCCCGCAGCAGCCACCACAAACCTGCGATGACGGTACCGCCGAACAAAGAACCGGCAACGACTTGAGCGAGCGTATGGGCGCGCAGCACCACCCGCGACCACCCCACGGCCGGCACAATGACCAGCAGGGGCAGCCAGGCGGGCCCAAACATCAAAACCACAATGACGGCAGCGGCGGCGATGGCCGAGGCGTGTCCGCTCATTTTCCAAAAAGCGCTCACCACCGCCAGAACGGCGATGCCTCCGATCAGGGCGATAATCATCAGTGAAACACTCACCGGACCCCTAATCACCTGCAGCACAACAAGGCCCGCAAGCACGGAGATCAAAGCAAGCAGCAGCAATGCGGGCCGTTGCCGACGGTCGCTGACATGATGGTCCGTGACCCTGCCCAGCTTGATCAGCACCAGCACGTACGCCAGCGGCAGGATACAGACGAACAGGGCCCCGAGTAGCCCGAAGCCCATGGTTCCGGGAAACCCGGGTTCGATAGCAGGACTGATCAACAGTAGGGCCGTCACTACAATGGGCGGCTGGAAAACTTCCGTCAGAACCCGGGCAACAGTGCGCCAGGGCTCTGACAGCGACTGGTGTCCTGACAGCAACTGGGCAGGCACATGACCAGCCTCGCCAGCGGCCACAGCGCTTTTCGGCCCTGCAGCCGCGTTGGTGGCGGCCGGGCGATCAGTCAAGCAACAATGCCGGTTCTTCAAGAATGGCAGCTACATCGGCCATAAAGCGGGCCGAGAGGTCGCCGTCCACCACCCGGTGGTCAAAGGACCCACCCAGCGTGGTGATCCACCGCGGAATCACTTCCCCGTCCAGGACCCACGGCTTCTGCTTGATGGTTCCGAACGCAATGATGGCAACCTCGCCCGGGTTGATGATGGGTGTTCCCGTATCGATGCCAAGCGCACCGATGTTGGTGATGGTCAGGGTACCGCCCTGCATCTCGGCAGGCTGCGTCTTGCCGCCCCGGGCCTTCGTGGCGAGATCGTTAAGGGCGAGGGCCAACTCCTTCAGGGAGAGATCCTGGGCGTCCTTGATATTGGGCACCATCAAGCCACGCGGTGTTGCAGCTGCAATACCCAGGTTCATGAAGTGCTTGACCTGGATCTCCGCACCCCCGTTGCCATCAGCGTTATCTACCCACGTGGCGTTGACACTGGGGTTCCGCGCCGCGGCCCAAATGACTGCCTTGGCCAAAATAAGCAGCGGGGATACCTTGATGCCCTCGAAGTCCCGCGAAACCTTGAGGCGCTTGACGAACTCCATGGTCCGGCTCGCGTCGACGTCAACAAAGATACTGACGTGCGGTGCCGTGAACGCAGACTCCACCATGGCCTTCGCGGTGGCCTTACGCACACCCTTCACGGGAACGCGCTCGATCCTCTGGTCCTGCGGCTTCTTGGAAGCACCCCAGAACGACTCCGCCTGATCAAGCTCAGCGTCACGCTGCGCCTGATAGCTGACCAGGTCCTCGCGGGTCACCTCGCCGCGCTGTCCCGTGGCTACGACGTCTGCAAGGTCAATGCCGAGATCGCGGGCGAACTTACGCACCGGCGGCTTCGCCAGGACCTTGTTGACGATCCCGCTGATGGTACCGCTGATGGCGGCGCCGCGTGAGGCGGTCTGGGGCGTTGACACTCCCGGGGCGGAAGCTCCTGGCGCTGTTACTTCTGACGCTTGGGTGACGGGCGCTTGGGCAACCGGCGGTTGGGTGACCGGCGCGACGGCGGCGCGTACCGACGTCGGGCGTTGAGGCACCGGCGTCTGGGCTGCTTGGGCTGCCAGAACCGCTTGGTGGTCCTGGACTGTACCTTCGGCATTTTCGGCGACCGTAGTTGCCTCGCCAGTACCGGCTGGACGTTTGCGCGCACGGCGCTTCACGGAGTCGGCCTTGGGGCCGGAACCCACCAGCGGTCCGCCTGCCGGGCCGTTTTCGCCATTGTCGGTATCAGCGGGAAGCTTGCCGTAGAGAGGGGCATCGACGGCGGGAGCCGCCGCCGGAGCCTGGGTCACCGGCGCTGCATCCCCGGGCTGGTTGTCCGAAACCGCGATGATTGCCGTGCCGACCTCCACCGTGATGCCTTCCTCGACCAACAACTCGGTGACCGTTCCGGCGAAAGGCGAAGGGAGCTCAACGAGCGACTTCGCTGTCTCGATCTCGCACAGGACATCGTTGATGGCAACGGTGTCGCCGGGCTTGACCTTCCAAGCCACTACCTCAGCCTCTGTCAGGCCTTCGCCGACGTCCGGCAGGTTGAATTTCTTTACAGTCACGGTGGTCCTCGATTTCCGTCTGCCCGGCTGTGAAGCCGGACTGGATCAGGGCGGTTTAGTAAGCCAGGGAGCGGTCGAGCGCTTCGAGGATTTTGTCGATGTCCGGCAAGTAGTCCTCTTCAACCTTGGCCACGGGATACGGCATGTGGAAACCGCCAACGCGGATCACAGGGGCCTCAAGGTGCAGGAACGCCCTTTCGCTGATGCGGGCGGCAATTTCGCCGCCGATGCCACCGAACGTGGGGGCTTCGTGGGCGACGATCAGCCGGCCGGTCTTCTTGACCGACGCCTCAACGGTGTCGAAGTCCACAGGCGAGATGGAGCGGAGGTCGATGACCTCAATGCTGCGTCCATCCTCAATTGCAGCGTTTGCTGCAGCGAGGGCAACCGGAACCAAAGGCCCGTAAGCCACAATCGTAGCGTCCGTACCTTCGCGGACCACGTGTGCTTTGAACGGGTCTTCGGACGGGCCGGCATTCTCAACATCCACCTCGCCCTTGAGCCAGTAGCGGCGCTTAGGCTCGAAGAAGATCACAGGGTCCTGGCACTCAACGGCTTTCTGGATCATCCAGTAAGCGTCGTGGGCGTTGGACGGCGAAATGATACGGAGGCCGGCAGTGTGGGCGAACAACGCTTCCGGGGATTCGGAGTGGTGCTCGATGGAACCAATGCCGCCGCCGTAAGGGATTCGAATGACCACAGGAACAGTGAGGCGGCCATGGCTGCGGGCATGGATCTTGGCCAACTGCGTGGTGATCTGGTTGAAGGCAGGATAGACGAAGCCATCGAACTGGATTTCGCACACCGGCAAGTAGCCACGCAAAGCGAGGCCAATCGCGGTACCAACAATGCCGGACTCTGCCAGAGGGCTATCGACGACGCGGTCCGCCCCGAATTCCTTGATCAGGCCATCCGTCACCCGATAAACGCCACCCAGGTGCCCGATGTCCTCGCCCATCAACAGGGACTTGGGGTTGCTCTTCAGCGTTGCGCGGAGACCTTCGTTGATGGCCTTTGCAATGGTCATGGTTGCCATCAGTTAGCTGCCTCCTGGTCGGTTTCAAAGCCTGCCGAGTATTCCTCGAACCACGCCTGTTCCTCTGCAATCAGCGGGTGTGCTTCGACATAGACATTGGCGAAGGAATCGCGGATGTCCGGCACCTCAAGGCCATGCGTGGTGCTGCGGACATACTTGGCCAGCTCATCACCGTCGGCTTGCACCTGCTCGAAGAAGGCTTCATCGGCGAGCCCTTCAGTCCGCAGGTATTTCTCCAAACGGTCCAGCGGATCCTTCTCACGCCACGCGGCCTCTTCGGCCAGTTCGCGGTACTTGGTGGGGTCGTCAGCTGTGGTGTGCGCGCCAACCCGGTAGGTGTAAGCCTCGATGAGCACAGGGCCCCGGCCTTCACGGGCATGCTCCAGGGCCCATTCAGTGACGGCATGGACGGCAATGACGTCGTTGCCATCCACGCGGATCCCCGGGAAACCGTAGCCTTTGGCGCGGTTGGCCAACGGAACCTTGGTCTGGACTTCGGTAGGCACGGAGATGGCCCAGTGATTGTTCTGGCAGAAGAAGACAACCGGGGCGTCGTACGAGGCAGCGAAAACCATTGACTCGTGGACGTCGCCTTCGGAGCTGGCGCCGTCACCGAAGTAGGCAATCACCGCAGCCTTGGGATCATTGGAATCACCGCCAACCGCGAGCTTCTGGTCCCGCTGGATGCCCATGGCGTAGCCCACGGCGTGAAGCGTCTGCGCGGCGAGGACCAGAGTGTAAAGGTGGAAGTTGTTCCCGCGCGGGTCCCAGCCTCCGTTGGAGACACCGCGGAACTGCTTCAACAATTCAGCAAGGTCCACGTTGCGCACCAGTGCGACACCGTGTTCACGGTAAGTGGGGAAAATGTAGTCCTGGGGCTGGCTGGCGTGGGCCGAGCCGATCTGGGCGGCCTCTTGACCGGTCAGCGGCACCCACAAAGCGAGTTCGCCTTGCCGCTGCAGCGCGGTGGCTTCCTGGTCAAAACGGCGGATCCTGGCCATATCGGCATAAAAGACGCGGAGCTTTTCGGGGTCTATCCGCTTGGCATAGTCAGAGAAGACGGGATCGGTGCCTAGCTTTCCGTCAGGGCCGAGCAACTGGACCATCTCTACGGGTTCACTCGAGGCAGCTACAGCTGCTGAGGTTGCCGCCAGAGTTTCATCGGTCCCGGGGGGCAGGTGTGTCGAGCCCATTCCGTCTCCTTGCTTGCCGCAGCTAGCGCCGGGCAATGTCTGTCGCTGGGATATATGCCCATTCCGGAATGCATTCCGGAATGGGCATATATTTTGGCTTTCGTCCTTACTTTATCGGCAGTAAGTAGCGTAGGCGCATTTGTTAACCGCTAGGAACTGTGCGGAGCCTTTGTATAACCTGCACAGAGTTTCAGGAACCTTGTATTGGCTTCCACTTCGCCAATGCTGACCCGGACTCCCTCATTACCGAAGGCCCGGACAGACAAGGCCTGTTCGGCCGCCAACGCCGCAAACTCGCCGCTGTTCTCGCCCAAGTTCAACCAAACGAAGTTCCCCTGGGCCTCCGGCACGAACCATCCGAGAGCGCGGAGACCCGAAGTGACGCGGTCCCTCTCCTCCACCAGGCTTTGTACCCTTTCGACAACCTGGTCGAAATTCTCCAGGGATGTAATCGCGGCGCGTTCTGCAATTTGCGAGACGGCGAAGGGTGTAGCCGTGACGCGAAGGTGCTGGGTAAGCTGCGGGCCGGAAACACTGTAGCCAACGCGCAGTCCCGCCAACCCGTGGGCTTTGGAGAAAGTCCTCAGCACCACAACATTGGGGTATTTCCGGTAAAGCTTGATCCCGTCTACGGCAGCCTGGTCGCGGACGAATTCCTGGTAGGCCTCATCAATGACCACCACCACGTTGGGCGGCACCGACTGGATGAAGCGCTCCGTTTCCTCAGCCGTAAGGATGGGCCCGGTGGGGTTGTTCGGGGTGCAGAGCAAGATCACCTTGGTGCGCACCGTAACCGCTGCGGCCATCGTTTCGAGATCGTGACGGCCATCCGGAAGCAACGGGATCTGCACGCTGGCCGCCCCGGTGAGGCCCACACAAATGGGGTAAGCCTCGAAGGAGCGCCAGGCGTAGATCACCTCATCCGACTTGCCGTCATCATTCTGGCCCGCAAAGGTGGCAAGAATCTGGTTGAGCGCGCCGAGGCTTCCTGCGCCGGTGACGACGTCGTCAGCAGGAACATCCAGGAAGTCAGCCAAAGCATTGCGCAATTTGGTTGCCAAGGGGTCGGGGTAGCGGTTGATGTCAGTCTGGTCTGCGATGGCCTGCAACACTGCAGGGATCGGAGGCAGCGGGTTTTCATTGGACGACAATTTGTAGCTGGTGAGGCCCTCGATCGCAGCGGGGGGTTTACCAGCCGCGTACTTGGGGAGCCTGTCCACGACCGGTCGAGGGAGTACGCCCTCCGGTGCGTTGTCAGTAGTAGTCATGGATTCAAGCCTACTTGCACCCCTGCGGCGTTTGGGGTGTTCGGCAGCCAACGTTCATCCTCATCAAGCTACCTCTCGATAGTGATGTCTCAGCCGAGCCACAGACGAGTATGAAAGCATGGGCGCATGGGTTCATTCATAGTTCGCGTCCTGATCAATGGTCTAGCTCTGTGGATCGCCAGCTGGCTGTTGGAGGGACTGGAAATCTCCTCCTCTGCCACCGAAAGGGCGGCAGCCAACGCGGGGATCACTGAAGGCGCGGATGCAGCAGGCATCGTCTTGGCTTACCTCTTTATCGGGCTGATTTTTGGAGTGGTCAACGCGTTCGTGCGCCCACTTGTGAAGATTCTGTCACTCCCCGTGACGATCCTGACACTGGGGTTGTTTACGATCATCATCAATGCGGCAATGCTTTACCTGACGGCGTGGCTGAGCAGCTTTACGCCTGTGCACCTCACCATTGACTCGTTCTTCTGGACAGCGATCCTCGCCTCGATCATCATCAGCATCATCAGCCTGGTTGCCGGCCTGATCCCGGGGGCCCGGAAACGCTAGATGCAGTTCCCGCCGCTGGCGCTGTTCTCACTGTTGGCGCTGCAGGCACCGTAAGCGCTGCACTAACCATTGGCGCTGCACCCACCGTAAACGCTTCACTTAACGCGCTCCGGCCACGGATCTTGTCTCTGGAAGATTGGGGTTGTGCAGGCTCGGCCTCTTGTCCGGCAAGGGTGACCGTTCCAGTTTGAAGTGAGTCACCTTCGCCATGCCTCCCACACCAACAACACCCGCGAACACTGCTGTAGAAGCTGCAAGGGAGGCATCCTTACTCGCCGTCACCAATTCGGCGCCCGCGGCGTAGTTGTCCAGTCGGTGACCGGGACCCAGGCCGTGGTCTTCCCCCTCTGGCGTTTTGACTTCATTGTTCAGCGTTACCGTAACCCTGTCCTTGGTATCCGGGTTCACCCCGCCATCCGCACCCGCGACCGCGTCCTGGATGTGCTCCAGGTGCAACGCAGCAATTCCGGGTTCGGAGCTAATACCGCCAACTGGAGCCCCAGCCGTCAGGACATACCTGAGGTCGAATTCGCTGAGGAATGCCTTGTTCTGGCTGAGGTTCATGGCGTGCGCGCCTCCTTGGCTGTGCCCGACTGCTACCACCTGGTCACCGGCTTCAGCGCCGGCTTCCCTCAACGCCTGACCAATGGCTGGCACAACTTCTTCAGAGTCGTAGCCGATGGCTTCACCAACACCCGGTATGTCGAAGGGATTTGTAACCGGTGCTTCGGGTTGTGTTCCCGGAATCAACACCATCCACGACGACGAGCCATCGTGGTCGAGCTGGATAATCTCAATTTCTCCATCGCCTCGGGCATGGAGTTTCTCGAGCCGCCGGATGCTCTGTGCCATGGATGGGTCCACTTGCTCGATCGACTCATCCATCTTCTCGATGTTCACCGGGCGCGGCCTCAGTGCTGGAACCAGGGGTGATTCCAGCAGTCCCCGCATGATGTCCCGCGCCTCCATACCTGGCGGAATGATGGTTGTGACCACATTGTGCATCATGTCCCGGCCAGGTACCCAGGGGATACCTGACATCTTCATCTCTTCAAACCTCAACATCCGCGGGAATTGGTTTTTGGCCTCTGTTTGCAGGTAATCGTGATGACTGGAGCGCACACTGGCGCTGACACCAACCAATTCCTGACGCACCCTGCCTACGTCTTGACCGCTTTCAGCCACCGCATCGATTGCGGCACACCCCGAGGCGTACGAGTCGAAGAGGTAGGGCCCCAAATCAGCCTGCACCCGACGGGTTACTTCTTCCACACCAATCAACTGCTGGACCAAGTCATCAAGGAGTGCGGCTCCACGCAGGAGCTCTTCCAACTGGCAGGACATTCCGCCCACTCCCCCACGGATGCTGAGGATCCCATCCAGGGCCGGGGCCTTAGGTTGAGGGGCTGACCCCGCACCAACAGGAGCAACATCAGCCATCAGTGCCCCCTCCCATCGGAGACGGCGACGTTCTGCGAATGACGGAGAACCGAGGCAGCTGCATCTTCCAGCGATTCCCGCGCCCGCATTAACGCCGATGCGTGAAGGGCAATAGTTGTCCTGTAAGCACTTCCGGCGGGAGACTGCCACTCTTCCAACTGGGTCCGCCGCAAGGATGCCAGCACAGCATCCGTCTGATCCACGGAGGCCTTAATTCGCCAAGCGAGCCTCTGGACTTCGTGGCTGCGCGAGGCGCACTCCAGGGGCTCGAAGGTGGGTGGGTTGGCTGCAGGCATCAAGCCGACGCTCATGTCCGTGTACTCCATTGATTGTTCTGCTGATCGGTAGGTACGACGCTACGGAGCCGGGGTACCGGGCGGAAGCGCCGCCGTCGGCTATGTGGATAACGCGGGCGGCTGTCCACATAGCCAAGTCACCAACTCGGGCGCCTCCGCGGAACATGAAAGAATAGGCCCCATGGCTGAATCCCCTCGCGTGTCCCTCGCTTCCGAACCCCTCGCCCTCGGCGCCCTCGATGGCCGGTACCGTGCCGCCGTCGCGCCCCTCGTTGACTACTTGTCCGAGGCTGCATTGAACCGCGATCGCGTTCACGTTGAGGTTGAGTGGCTGATCCACCTGACCAGCCAGTCGGTGCTGCCCGGCGCGGGTCCCCTGACGGACGAGCAGGTTTCGCAGCTCCGTGCCATCGTCACCGAATTCAACGCCGCATCGGTCAACGAACTCGCCGAGATCGAGGCCGTCACCGTCCACGACGTCAAGGCAGTGGAGTACTACATCGGCCGCCACCTGCCCGCAATTGGCATCGAAAACCTGACAGCCATGGTCCACTTCGGCTGCACGTCAGAGGACATCAACAACCTCTCTTACGCCGTTGGTATCAAGGGCGCCGTAGAGGATGTGTGGCTCCCCAACGCCACCGCATTGGTCCAGCAGATCGAGGCCATGGCCGAAGCCAACCGCTCCGTGCCCATGCTGTCCCGCACCCACGGCCAGCCCGCCACGCCCACCACACTCGGCAAGGAACTGGCGGTCATCGCGCACCGCCTGAACCGCCAGCTGGCACGGATCGCCAAGACCGAATACCTCGGCAAGATCAACGGTGCCACGGGCACCTACGCGGCACACGTTGCTTCCGTCCCGAGTGCCGACTGGGAAGCTGTTGCCAAGACCTTCGTCGAAGGACTGGGCCTCACCTGGAACCCGCTCACCACGCAGATCGAAAGCCACGATTGGCAGGCAGAGCTCTACGCCGATATTGCCCGCTTCAACCGCATCCTGCACAACGTCTGCACGGACATCTGGAGCTACATCTCCATCGGCTACTTCCGCCAGATTCCAGTTGCTGGTGCCACCGGATCCTCCACCATGCCGCACAAGGTCAACCCGATCCGCTTCGAAAACGCCGAGGCCAACCTGGAAATCTCCAACGGCCTGCTGGACACCTTGGGCGCAACGCTGGTTACTTCCCGCTGGCAGCGCGACCTCACGGACTCCTCCTCACAGCGCAACATCGGCGTCGCCTTTGGTCACTCCCTCCTGGCAATTTCCAATGTCGCCAAGGGCCTTAAGGCCCTCGACGTCGCCGAGGAAGTCCTCGCGGGCGACCTCGACACCAACTGGGAAGTCCTGGGCGAAGCCATCCAGATGGTCATGCGAGCCGAAGCCATTGCCGGCGTGGAAGGCATGGAAAACCCCTACGAGCGCCTGAAGGACCTCACCCGGGGCCAGCGCGTAGATGGCGCCCGGATGCAGGAGTTCGTGCAGGGGCTCGGCCTCTCCGCCGACGCCGAAGCCCGCCTGCTCGCCCTCACCCCGGGCAAGTACACCGGCATCGCTGACAAATTGGTGGACCACCTGAAGTAGCAACAAACGCGGACGACGGCGGGCCGGGGCTTGGTGCCTCGGCCTGCCGTCGGCGTTTAATGAGGTGGGCCCCTGGCGCTTTCCTGCCCACTTCGTCACCGAGCCACACCCTTCCAGGTGCGGAGAAACGGCGTGTCGGGGTGTCCACTTGCGTTGACCGCTGATTGGCTGGAACCAACTGGGCAGGAACGCATGGCCAGGACAGAACAGCTACGACGTAAGGAGCGGAGCACCCATGAAGCTCCTACTGATCAGGCACGGACAGACCCCCGGCAACGTTGCGGGCCAACTGGATACGGCCTTTCCTGGCCCGGGGCTGACGGAACTCGGCGAGCGGCAAGCAGCCGCCCTGCCAGAGGCTCTTGCAGACGAGTCCGTTCAGGCGCTCTACACTTCCACGCTTCTCCGGACCCAGCGGACGGTGATACCGCTCGCCGCCGCCACGGGACTGGAACCGGAAATCCTGGACGGCGTCCACGAGATCGAGGCCGGTGCGCTGGAGAAGAAGACGGATCATGAGTCGCACCTGCGCTACATGGGCACGGTGTTCGCTTGGTCTGACGGCGATCTCGACGTTCGCATGCCGGGCGCCTTCAACGGCCATGACTTCTTTGCCCGCTTCGATGCCTCTGTGGAAAAGGTTGCGGCGGCAGGACATTCGACGGCGGCCATCGTCAGCCACGGTGCCGCAATCCGCTGCTGGGCGGGCCGCAGGGCAGAGGACATCGACACGCTCTTCGCCGAGACCCATCAATTGCCCAATACCGGAATCGTGGCGCTCGAAGGTGATCCCGAATCAGGATGGCGCGTGCTGCACTGGGACCAGATTCCCGTGGGTGGGCTCGCCTTGGCAGACCAGACGGCCGAGGACCCCACAGGCGAAGCGTTGTGAGGCCTGCTCTGCGCGCTAAATTCCCGCGAGAAGGCGCAGAGCAGGCCCCGCACGGCAGGAAATTCAGCAATTCTCCCGAAGCTTACGCGCAGGAAACACGGCGGTAACCACAGCTTCCTAGGCTTAAGACGCATAAACACCTCAGCGAAACCAAAGCGAAATGAGGCATCGATGCAGACCAACCCCCGGCTCAACATCCGGCAGGTCACCTGGGCGAACCCGGTAGGCGCTGACCTCCGCGCCGCGCAACAGGCTGAACTGGACGCCCGGTTCGGGACCACGGATCACGAACCCGGTCCCCCGCCCACCGAAGCTGACACTGCGGTTTTCGTTGTGGCTTACGAGAAATCCTCCGGACAACCGCTCGGATGCGGCGGCCTGAGGATGTTGGACGAGAACACAGCTGAGATCAAGCGACTGTACGTGGTTCCCTACGCGCGCGGATCAGGAGTCGCGAGTTCCATCCTGGCTGCACTCGAAGCCCAGGCCCACTCCCACGGCTTCAGTGTGATCGCAGCTGAGGCAGGATCAGCGCAGTCTGACGGACGGAGCTTCTATGTAAGCGCCGGATTCGCCGAAATTCCCAATTTTGGACCGTACGTCGGCGTAAATGGGTCTTACTGCTACTCCAAGCGGATCAACTCCCACAGCGCCTCCCACACTGCGATGGCATAACCAACCGACAGAAAGCAGCAACCAAGCGTCGCGCAACATCAAGCACACGCTGCGGTAGTCAGATAATCTCGGAAAATGGAAAAAGCAGACATCACCTTCCGCACGCGCAAATGGGTGCGGCCCGAGGACCTCAATGCCAACGGCACACTCTTCGGTGGAAGCCTGCTGAAGTGGATCGATGAAGAGGCAGCGATCTACGCCATCCTTCAATTGGGCAATGGCCGCGCGGTCACCAAGTACATCTCCGAAATCAACTTCGTGAGCTCAGCCGTTCAGGGCGACCTCATCGAAATGGGACTGACGGCCAAACGCTTTGGCCGCACGTCCTTGACCATGCGCGCCGAAGTCCGGAACATGATCACCCGGCGGAGCATCCTGACCATAGAGGAGATCGTGTTCGTGAACATGGGCGCTGATGGCCGCCCGCAGCCCCACGGCTACACGGAAATCACGTATGACCGGGACCGCATCCCCACCCATCACCTGACAGAAACCCTGCACGAGGACTGAACCACGCGCCGTCGGGCGTTACTTGGCAGACGGGTGCTGGCGGCCGCGAAAACGCGGCCGCCAGCTTGTATTTCCGGTGAGGGAGTGATGTCACCGGAATCTGGGGGGGCGCTTTAGCGCCGGTCGAACGTGAGGCCGCCGGGCACCTGGAATGTGGGCATCAGTTCCAGCATGCCGACGTTCACGTGTCGGGGCGTTTCGATAGCGTAGTCCAAGGCGTTCACGATGTCGTCCGTGGTCAGTGACTCGTAGCCCTCGTAGTACGTGTTCCAGGCTTCTTCCATGGCCTCGGGGGTCCCGCCCATGTTGCGGCCGAAGATTTCTGTCTCCACCCGTCCCGGGCAGATCTCGGTGACCCGGATCCGCTTGCCCACCGTGTCGTTGCGAAGCTGCCGGGAGACCTGGTGCACAGCAGCCTTGGTCGCGTGGTAGACGGTGTGTCCATAGAAGTTGTAGGTGCCGGCGATCGAACTGATGTTGATAACGTGGCCGAGGTCCCGCTCCACCATTCCCGGCAGTACAAGGCGGGTGAGCTGAAGCAGGCCGCGGAGATTGACGTCCACCAGTTCGTCAATATCCTCTTCGGACGAGTCCAGGATGTTCCCCGGCCGGGAAACCCCGGCGCAATTCACCAGGACGTCCACGTTGAGGTCATTCACGACGGCGGCCAGCGCGGCTGTGTCGGTCAGGTCAACTACGTGCGGGATCGCTCCGGTACGGTCGGCCAATTCGGCAAGGCGTTCCTCGTTGCGGGCCACAGCGTGAACAGTCAGGCCGCGCTTGGCAAGTCGTTCGGCAATGGCTGCGCCCATTCCGGTTGACGCTCCGGTGACGAGAGCGGTGGTGTAGTCGGAAAAAGTCATTGGGTTCTCCAAAGGTCGGTGGCGCTTCTGCGTCCGGCCGGGCCGGACGCAGAAGCCCGAAGGTCAGTAGTTGCTAAGCGTCGCGGAGCGGCTCGTGGGCGCGGTCCTTGACCGTGCTGACGGCGATGAGCGTCCCGAGTGCCGTGATTACTGCGTAGAAGGCCGGCATGTAGATGTTGCCCGTGCTGCTGATTAGCCAGGTCATGAGCAGCGGAGCCGTGCCACCGAAGAGTGCCGACGAGATGTTGTAGCCCAGGCCGTATGCCGAGTACCGGACCCGCGTGGGGAACAGTTCGACGATCAGGATGTGGATGACTGCGGTGTGTCCAGCGAAGACGATCGCCATAATGCAGGCTCCGAGGATGGCAAGGCCCATTTCACCGGTGGCGATGAGCGCGTACGACGGGATCCCGAGGGCTGCCATGGCGATTGCGGAACCGGCGATAACCTTCTTGCGTCCCACGCGATCCGACAACGCTCCCATGAACGGGATCGCGATGCAGATGACAACAAGGCTGCAGGCAGTCACCAGGAGCGCCTCGCCGATGGTGAAGTTCAGCTGCTTGCCCTTGAGGAACGTGGGCATGTAGGAGAACAGGACGTAGTAGCCGGAGCCGTTCATGAGCGGGATGAAGAGGGCCAGGAGCATGGCACGGCGGTGCTCGGCGGACTTGAAGGCTTCCTTCAGCGGGTTCTTGGAGAGTCCGCCCTCTTCCTTGAGCTTTACGAAGTTGGGGGTATCGGCAATGGCCTTGCGGATGTACCAGCCGATGATGCCCATGGGGATGGCGACGAGGAACGGGATGCGCCATGCGAAGGAGCCGAAGCCGCCGGCGTCAATGGCTGCCTGCGTGAGCCATGGGGACATGGAAAACGCCACCAGCGTACCGGTGAGCAGTGCTGCGAAGGAGGCGATCTGGGCGTACGAGGTGATGATGCCGCGCTTGCCTTCGGGGGCGTGCTCAGCGAGGAAGGTCATGGCGCCCGCAGCTTCGCCGCCAACGGAGAAGCCCTGAAGAAGACGCAGGAGAACCAGCAGAATCGGAGCCGCAACGCCAATGGCAGCGAACGGCGGCAAGAGCCCGATGCCGGCGGTGGCAACACTGATCAGGAGAATGACAAAGACCAGGAGCTTTTGCCTGCCGATCCGGTCTCCGAGGTACCCACAAACAACAGCGCCGAGCGGTCGCACGAAGAACGAAACCGCGTATCCAGCGAATACGAAGAGCAGGGCGTTGTCCGGGTTTCCCGGGGCCAGGAAGACGAGCGCCAGCGTTCCCGCCATGAAGGCGAAAATGCCGTTGTCGTACAGTTCCACGAAGATGCCAACACAACCTGCGGTGACAACCTTGCGGGTTTGGCGGCCCGTGAGCCGCTCATGCTGCGCTGGCGCAGCGTTGGTGCTTGCGGTCATGACTTTTCCTTACTGAGATGAGCGTAGCAACGCCTACTGGTATGACGACAGGGTTTTTAGCTGCATGCCGCAACTTGTAAGTCCTGCCACTGGGGACGGCATCCGATGCCGAGGAGTCCGAAGACGGTGTTGACGGATTCGCGGAGGGTTTCGAGTTGGGCCCGCGAGCGTCGATAGGCGGCAGTTGCTTCTGCCACTGTGGTTTTCCGAAAACGGACTTTGTCCCCTGGCCGTGCTTGGGCCAGGACATCCAGTCCGGTGCTGGTTACTACTGCGAGTACGGGGTACCCGGCGGTGACGCCGCGTCCCCGATGCAGCACCAGCAACTCTTCCCTTGAAGGAACCTCGACGGCGCCCACAGGCACTCCGCGGGAAAGGACCTCGCCGCTAGAGGTTCTTTCCGGAAGGTCTCCGCCAAGTCGAAGGCCGATGTGGTTGCTGCGGCCGCTGACCGTGTACTCCGAGGTGAAGAGCAGTTCACCAGATTCGCCAAACTCGGCGATGTCCGGTCCGTCGGTCACATCGACCGACAGATCTGATCCCATGGTTGGCCGTTCAAGGCCCAACCGGAAAAGGGGGAGGTCGAAGTAAGGCTGGCGTACCGGGCCCACGCTTCGACGGGTGGGAAGGCTGGTACCTTCCTTGAGCTGAAGTCCAAAGCCAACCACGGTGTCCGGGGCTACACTGCCAAGCAGCGTGTCTGCCTCGATGGAACCATGGATAGCCAGGTAGGCGCGCAGTCCGCTACGAATTCGACGAATGGATACTGATTCGCCCGCCCTCACGGACACAGGTTCCCACTGACTCGACGGGCGACCCCCGACGGTGAGCGTGAGCGGGGCACCGGTGACGGCGATGAGGATGTCACTGGTGGCTTTCATCCGGAAGTCGAGTGCAGTGATTTCCACCAACGCATCGTTGTCCAGATTGCCCACCAAAATATTCGCCGCTCGGGCTGAGTACTGGTCCAAAGCTCCGTTGACCGGCAGCCCGAAACGGGGGCCGCGTGTACGTCCGAGGTCCGTGACCACCGCGTTACCGGGCTGCTGGATCAGGACTCCGCCGTTCACGGCCGCACTCCCGATCCCGAGGGAGCCAGTTCCAGCGGCTCCAATTCCAAGCCCGCGTAGTGGTTGAAGTCCTCGGGATGGATCTCCCGGAAACGCAGGATGTCGCCCGGCTTGTACGGGACCAACGGTTCCCGGCGGATATTCAGGACTGACAAGGGGGTTTGGCCAATGACGCACCAGCCGCCGGGGGCCACAGCCGGAGCGATGACGGCTTGGCGGCCGGCGACTGCAACAGCACCAGCCGGAACACTGAGCCGGGGATCCTTGAGGCGGGGTACGGGCTTGGGGAAGGCAGGCCCGTCCATCATGGGCGAGCCTGCAGGCGCACCCAGGCAACGAACCGTGTATGTCTTTTCGGTGTGGAGCCGGATGACTTCCTCGGTATCAATCCCCTGATACTGTGCAACGTGCTCCAGATCCGGGCCGTAATCGCCGCCATAGACCACGGGAACATCGAACTCGCGGGGAGCCGTTGCGGTTTCGCCCGTACGTCCAATTTCAAGCAGTCCGAGTTTCACGAATGCCCGTACCTGCCGGGCGGAAACCAGGATGGGATCGAATTCAACGAGTACCGAATCGTATGTGGGAACCGCACCGTGAAGGCCTTCGGCTCCGCAGTTTTCCAGCCACTGGGCCAGTCCATGCACTGTAAGCCAGTTCTCTTCGCTTGCCTCCGAGATCGCGACTACACGTAGTGCGGAGTCTCCGGATTCGTAGACTTCGGTGGGGACCGCTGTAAGCACGGACATGTCAGGCCACCTTCCTCTTGGCATCCATGACCTCGGCGAGCGGGGCGAGGCGGACACCCGCTGAGACGAGCTCCGAGCGGATCAAGCGGGCGAGTTTGACGGCACCGGGGTTGTCCCCGTGCAGGAGGACGGTGTCGACGTCGATCTCCATATCCACGCCGTTGGCGCAGCGGATCTTGCCCTCAATCACCATGCGAAGGGTCCGCTCAACAATCTCGGCGGAATCGTGGAGCACGGCACCGGGCTGGCTGCGGGGAACCAACGTGCCGTCCTCCTGGTAGGCGCGATCGACGATTCCTACGATTGCAACGCCAAGACCGGCGGCACGGGCGGCGGTGGCCAGCTCGCCTTCCTGCGCCACCGCAATGAGTTCGTTATCCACCCGCGCTGCCGCCTCAGCAACAGCCCGGGCGTAATCGGGGCGTACGGCCACCAAGTTGCCGAGCCGGCCGTGGGGCGCGAGGTGGGTGACCTTGGTGCCGTGGAACGCGGCGAAACCGTTGAGCGCACCCAGCTGGTAGAGGACGTCGTTCTGTACTTCGCTGGCGGAGAGGCCCATATCGCGCCGGCCGAAACCTCGCAGGTCCGGGAAGCTCGGATGCGCACCGATGCCAACCCCACGGCGAACACATTCAGCAACAATGGTTGCCATAATGTCCGGATCACCTGCGTGGAACCCGCACGCAACATTGGCGCTTGTGACGATCTCCAGGAGGTCGAAGTCGTCGCCAATGGTGTAGGCGCCAAATCCCTCTCCGAGATCCGCTACAAGATCAATTGTCGGGTTCACGTGATTCTCTTTCCGTGATTGTTATTTCGTAGGGTGAAAAGCGGGCAACTGTCTCCGCAGGGGATAAATAAATTCCAGGGAATACCCTGCGACTTCTACAATCCACATCGCGGCCTGAAGTTCTTCCAAAAGTCTCGCACCGCCCAACGACGTTGCACAAAGACCTAATAGCTATCCCGTAATAGCTCTCCGTTATGACGTGCACCACCCTGTACTGTGGCGTGGGTCCCAGTGCTGCCAGATAGAATTTCCCCATGGCATGCCACCCGGGGACGTGGCCCCTCCAGGAAGGCAGACATGGATACGCGCAAACTCGCATACTTCGTGCAAATCGTTGACTCCGGGAGCATCACCAAGGCAGCTGCTGCCCTCCATGTTGCCCAGCCGGCCCTCAGCCAGCAGGTGTCTGCGCTGGAAAACGACCTGAAGCAGCGACTGCTGATCCGCAGCAAGCAAGGCGTTGAACCCACCGCAGCGGGACACACCCTCTATCGCCACGCCCAGTCGATTCTGCGCCTGGTTGAACAGGCCCGGCAGGACGTGGCCTCCTCAGGCGCCGCCCCCTCCGGCAGGGTCTCCATCGCGATCGCGCCCTACAGTATGGCGTCGAGCCTCACGCCCAGGATCATCAGCGAAGTCGGCCGACGCTACCCGGACATCGTGCTCCACTTGACCGAAATTTTCGGCGGCGTCCTGAGCGAGGCCATCAAGAACGGACGCCTCGACATGGCGCTGATCTATGAGCCGGGAAAGATCCGGGGCGTGCAATTTACCACCATGATCGTCGAAGACCTCCACCTGGTTGTCCATCCCGACGTAGATGTCAACCACGGCAAGGACACGGTCACTCTTGCGGAAGCGAGCACGGTGGGGCTGTTCCTTCCGGAGAAGAACCACACCTTGCGCCAAATCATCGAGAAGAGCCTGGCCGACCAGGATCTGCGGCTCCGCCTCGTGGGGGAAGTGGAGTCCGTCCCCTCCCTGACCCGGCTTATCCGCGCCAACCTGGGTGGCACCGTGCTGCCGAAGTCAGCCGCCGACGCCCTCTTCCCGGATCAGGACTTCAAAGTGCTGCGGATCGTGGAGCCCGGGCTGCAAAGCAAAATCGCCCTCTGCACCCCGGACCACGAGCCACTGTCCGAGGCAGCCTCGGCGGTGCTCTTGGTGGTCAAGGAGATGCTGCATCAACAACTCATCAGCAAGTACGGCACCGACCCCGTGCAGTTGCCGGCCCATCCATAACAAACACTTATCCGGACAGACAGCTTTGGTCTTATTCAGCAGCGTTTTAATTTCCTAGTATCGAATTAGCAAGAAATTCGAAAGCAGCTCACGGATTCCGCGGGCAAGTTCAAAGGAAATAACGGTGAAAAGGATCAGCACAGCCGGATGGGTTTCGAATCCAACGCGCGGAACGATGAGCTCACGAACCGGATTTCACTGCCCACGAAATGGCTTTTGGCGTCCGATCGGCGGCATTGGTGAACCATTGTTCGTCTTCGAGGGAAGCCTGATGCCCGCGCACGCTGGAAGCAGCATCGAATGGCACTTGGTGGACACCCGACCGGGACACTCGGGACTCGACTGAGCCCTCCCGAACCCGACCCGGCCCGCTCCTCGCCGGTCCTCCCCCAGAACCCGGCCATCCGCCGTCGTACTTTTACCAAAGCTGTAGCCCCCTAAGGCGCCCTGTCACCGACAAGGCGCCTTTTCCGTGCGCAAAAAAGTGCACACCAAAGGGCCGGCCACGACGCCATTCAAGACGCGCGACCGGCCCGGACGGAGGAGCCTAGTCTTCGACCAGCAAGCCCTTGGCTTTCAGCTTCTCAGTCAGGCCGCAGAGCTCAATGGTGTTGCCGCCGTCATGGTACAGCTTGATGAGTTCACGCTCATGGTCGTCGCGGGCCTGGGACAAAGCGATGACTTCCTCGGCCTCCTCACGGCGGACAACCACCACGCCGTCAGCGTCACCGCGGAGGATATCTCCCGGGTAGATGATTTCGTCGCCGAAGACGATCGGGTGGTTGATCGGGCCGAGCGTTTCCTTGACTGTGCCCTTGATGCTGACGCTGCCGGAGAAGACAGGCAACCCGAGTTCGATCAGATCCTGGGTGTCGCGCACACCGGAATCGGTGACCATCGCGGCGACGCCTTTGGCCTTCATCGCGTTGCCCAGCACGTCGCCAAATGTGCCGGCCTCGGCCATTTCCTGCGCGCCGACCAGCACGACGTCGCCCGCCTGTGCATAGTGGATGGCGACCTGGAGCATCAGGTTGTCCTGCGGTGCACAAGCGACCGTGACGGCCGGGCCGCAGAAGGACATGGAGCGGTCGATCGGCTTGATCTTGGAGCTCAAGGCGCCGCGGCGGCCCTGGGCTTCATGAATGGTAGCTGAGGAAAACGCAGAGAGACGGCTGACGACGTCAGCGTCGGGGCGCTCGAACTTGGTCTTAACATGGATCATTTTCAAGATCTTTCTGTGGGCTTAGGACAGGGCGTTGACGGCTTCGTGGATCGAGTCCAGGCCGGCGTTGATGGTCTCCAGCGAGGTGGCGAAGGAGATCCGGAAGTAGGGGCCAAGGCCGTAGGCCGAGCCCTGGATGACAGCGACGCGGGCAGCGTCCAACAGGTACAGCGTGAAGTCCTGGTCGTTCTTGATGACGTTGCCATCGGGCGTGGTCTTACCGATGACGCCCGAGCAGTTCACGTACGCGTAGAAGGCACCTTCCGCTGGAGCAACGGAAAGCCCATTGATAGCGTTCAAACCTTCGACGGCGGCGTCCCGGCGTTTGCGGTACACCTCCACACTGTCGCGGACGAAGGATTGATCTCCGTTGAGCGCCGCTACGGCCGCGGCCTGGCTGATGGACGACGGGCACGAGGAGGTCTGCGATTGCAGTTTGTTCATGGCCGCGATCAAAGGGGCCGGGCCGACGCCGTAGCCAAGGCGCCAGCCGGTCATGGCGTACGCCTTGGAGACGCCGTTGACCAGGAGGATCCGGTCCTTGAGCGCCGGCACAGCGGTAACCAGGCTGGTAACGCGGCCATCGCCGAAGTGGATTTCGTCGTAGATCTCGTCAGTGAGAATGAAGACGTGGGGGTGCTCCTCAAGGACCGCCCCCAGCCCCTGCAATTCCTCGCGGGAGTAAACGGCGCCCGTCGGGTTGGACGGAGCGTTGAGGATGAGCCACTTGGTCTTGGGGGTGATGGCTTTTTCCAGGGCAGCCGGCGTGAGTTTGAAGCCTGTATCTTCGCCGCAAGGAACGATCACCGGTGTGCCATCGTTGGCGAGGACCATATCGGGGTAGGAAACCCAGTACGGTGCCGGGACGATCACTTCATCGCCAGCGTTGAGCGAGGCCATGAGCGCAACGTAGAGAACCTGCTTGGCTCCGCCGCCGATAGTCAGCTGGTTCTGCTCGTAGTGGTGGCCAGTGTGGTTCTCGATCTTGTGCAGAATGGCCGCCTGCAACTCGGGTGTCCCAGTCACCGAGGTGTACTTGGTCTCGCCGGCCTTGATCGCCTCGATGGCTGCGGCCTTGATGTGGTCAGGGGTGTCGAAGTCCGGCTCGCCGACGGTCAGGTCGATGATCGGGATGCCTTCAGCTTTTAGTTCGCGGACGCGGGCGGCGGCCGCAACGCTGGCTGAGGACTTGATGCGGGTGACCCTCGACGCCGGCAGGTAGTCGGACATGTCTCCTCCAGGAATGTGGAACCCGGGACGCGCGGATTCGCGCATCCCCTTTTTCGAGACTAGGGATCCGCGAGCGCTGTGGATAAGACCTAATGTGCGTGGATCAATAAGGGACTCTTATGACGTCTGGGCCTGTACAGGGATTCGCGCGCCCTTCGACGTGTTTTCTCGCTTATATGGGTTGCTTCCATGCACTTTGCTTATGGGTTCACGCGGTATTGGTATTTCCGCGGCTCGGTGAACGCAGCCTAGATTCATAGCTCAGAAGTGTTCGCCAATCGTCGGAAAGGGAGCCAATGCGAGCCTCAACCACTTCCGTTTCAGACCGGTTACGCACCGGGCGGTACACCTATCGAGCCAAGGCACCCCGCCCGGCCCGGGCTGCGGCCAAAGGGGAGCACGCCAAGCTCACGCGCGCCCTCGGAGTGCACAGGCAGCTCCTCTCCCACGCCTGCAGTGCAATCCGCACTCTGGCCGCTGCCCGGAACGAGATGATCGCCCAGACATTGGAGGATGGGCTCACGTTGGCAACCATCTCGGCCGTGACTGGTGAGAGCATTCGGGCAGTACGAAACATCGCCTTGGCTTATGACGACCTCCAAGCGAGCGGGCTCCCCCGCAACGCACAACTCGACGCGCTGAAGGCCAAGAGCGAGGAGTTGAAGGCGGCAGAAGGGCACCGCGACCAGATCACGGAACGCCGCGAAGCTTTGATTGTCATGGCTCTACAAACCCAGGTCTGCGACGAGCTCGAGCTTGCCTCACTCACCGGATTGACGCAGGACCACATTCGCCGGTCGACACGAGGCCACACCCGGTCAGCGTAGAAGCCTTCCCAGTTACCTCCCCACCGTTGAACCCCCAGGTCCCGGAGGGTAGAACGGAGGCATGACCGACGTGAACTCCTGGATGAGCCAATACATACGCGCGTGGACCTCGAATGAGCCCGATGACATCCGGGCGTTGTTCACTGAGGACGCCATCTACTACGACAGGCCGAACACTGAATCACCGTGGAACGGCCATGAAGAAATCGTGCAAGCATGGACCGACGCTGGCGACAAGCCCGATGATTGGACCTTCGAGTGGACACTCCTTGGCCAGGATGGTGACACGGCTTTCGTCCAGGCCGTGACCACATACCTCAACGGTGAGCCCACCTACGACAACCTTTGGGTCATCCGCTTTGCCGAGGACGGCCGTGCGCGCGAGTTCACGGAGTGGTACATGGCGCGGAAAGACACCCCCGCCGAACCCAACTAATACGAAAGTAGGGCGGGCCAGATATACGGCGGCGCCGCTCACCCGCTACTTGGTTCAGTAGCGGGATGGCTTGCTGATCAGCACATTCTCGTGGACCCGGGTCCAGCCCTGATATTCCGGTCGGTTTGTGTCGACGCCGTCGTTGATGAGCTTTGCCTCTGTACCGTCCGCGCCAGAGATCGTGACGATCTGCTCGCTTGTCGCGACCGCTGCGCAACCGGCCCTCCACCGCTCCGTCAATCCTCCGGGTACCGCAATCAAGCAAACGGTCCCGGAAGTGGAACTTTTAGCCCCGAAGTACTTCACGTCGTCGTGGGTTGCCAGCAACCGGGCTGTCCCGGCCTCGACGTTCAGATCCACGCCGGTAAGGCTCACGGACTCCGGAAGCTTGTCCTCCGCCGACGCTTCCCGCTCCAGTGCTTTCAACCCGGCCGGAGCCGAGCAGCCAGTAAGCCCCAGCGCGGAGACTACGGAAAACACAGCTATCGCACGACGATTCATAGCGCTGCCCCCTCAGGCTCTGGTTCGTCGAGCCTAACCCATCCGGGTACGTCAGTAGCTGTCGCGCTCCGCCGTTTCGGACACGGGAATGAACGTCGAGGCGAACCCTTCCGAGGCCCGGGCCAGGACAGCAACATCGGCGCCTACCAGCACAAAGGAGGCACCGGCGTCGAGGTACGCGCGGGCGGTGGACTCATTGAAGGCGTTCACGCCGGCTGGCTTGCCGGCCGCTTTGGCAGCTTCAAGGCAATGCTCGACGACGGCCCTCACCAAGGGATTTTCCTGCTGTCCCAGCAAACCCATGGAAGCTGCGAGGTCCGAAGGGCCAAGGAAGATGCCGTCCACGCCATCGACGGCCAGGATTTCCTCCACAGCAGAAGCCGCCGCCTCGGATTCAATCTGAACCGTGAGGCTGATCGATTCTGAAGCAGCAGCAAGGTAGTCAGGAACACGGTTCCAGCGTGACGCCCTGGCCAAAGCAGAACCCACACCACGAACACCCAGAGGCGGATACCGGACGGCGGCCACCGCGGACGCGGCTTCGAACGCAGAATTCACCATGGGAATCAGGAGGTTCTGCACTCCGAGGTCAAGGTATTGCTTGATGACCACGGTGTCGTTGACCGGCGGGCGGACCATCGCCTGAACGGGGTAGCCACTCACGGCGTGGAGTTGCGCAAGAATCGATTCGAGGCCGTTGGGACTGTGCTCGGCGTCGATCAAGAGCCAGTCCAGCCCGGATCCCGCACAGACCTCAGCCACCAACGGGCTACCCGAACAAACCCACATGCCAGCCAACGGACGGCCAGCCTCTGAGAGGGCTGAATAGAACGTGGGGTTCAGTCGAAATTGCATGTCACGACTCCCAAAGGTCCGTAGTCCGCGTGTACGGTATCACCTTTGTACACCCACATGGGGCGGGTAAACGAGCCCGCAAGAATAATATCTCCGGCCTTCATTGAGTCCCCGTGCGCGGCGATTTTGTTGGCCAGCCAGTGCACGCCGTTGGCCGGGTGATCAAGCACTCCGGCTGCCACTCCGGTCTCTTCCACGGTCTGGTTTTTGTACAGGATCGCGGAGACCCAGCGGAGGTCGACGGCGTCCGGCCGCACCGGTCGGCCACCCACCACCATGGCCCCCATCGCGGCGTTGTCCGAGATGGTGTCCACGATGGTCCGGCCCTCCATTTCGATCCTGGAGTCCAGGATTTCGAGGGCCGGAACCACGTAGTCTGTGGCGTTGAGGACATCGAAAATCGTGCAACCAGGGCCCTTGAGTGCGTCCTTCAGCACGAACGCGAGCTCCACCTCGACACGGGGGTGCGTGTACTGGTCCCACTGCACGGAGCAGCCGGTTTCAAGGACCATGTCATCGAAGATCGCCCCGTAGTCCGGTTCGGTGATGCCGGTTGCGGCCTGCATGGCTTTGGACGTGAGGCCGATCTTGCGCCCCACCAACGTGCGCCCCGCTTCCTCGTTCCGTCGCCGCCACAACTGCTGCACGGCGTAGGAATCCTCCACCGTCATGTCAGGGTAGCGGGCGGTGAGGCGCGGGACCGGCTTGCGGTTCCGGCCGGCCTCGAGCAGTTCGTCGGCAATGGCTTCGATCGTCTTCGCGTCCATCATGGTTTAGACCTGCGCCCCCAACTTGAAACCTTCAGCAGCCTCGCCGGATGAACCTGAGGGGCGGGTGTAGGAGAAACCATCGGCTCCGACGGTGACGGCCATTTCTGAAGCGTCAGTGCGTTCGATGACGGGCTGGGGGTTGCCGTCCAGGTCCAGGACCAGGGAAGCTTCGGTGTACCAGGACGGAACGACTGGGTTGCCCCACCAGTCGCGGCGCTGGTTGTCGTGAACGTCCCACGTGACCGTGGGGTTATCCGGATCGCCGGTGTAGTAGTCCTGGGTGTAGATCTCCACGCGGTGGCCGTCCGGGTCCAGGATGTAGAGGTAGAACGCGTTGGACACGCCGTGGCGTCCGGGTCCGCGTTCGATCCGGTCGGAGATGCGAAGGGCGCCCATCTTGTCGCAGATCTGGATGATGTTGTGCTTCTCGTGCGTGGAAAATGCGATGTGGTGCAGGCGGGGTCCGTTGCCGCCGGTCAGGGCGGTATCGTGCACAGTCTGCTTGCGGTGCATCCACGCGGCGTACGTGACGCCGTCGGAGTCCTTGATGTCCTCGGAGACGCGGAAGCCGAGGTCTTCGAGGTATTTGCGACCGCGAGGGACGTCGGGGGTGACCTGGTTGAAGTGGTCAAGGCGGACCAGTTCGCCGGCGGAGTAGAGGTCGTAGCGCTGGGTGAGGCGTTCGACATGTTCCACGTCGTAGAAGAATTCGTAGGGGAAGCCCAGCGGGTCTTCCACGCGGACGGAGTCGCCCACGCCCTTGGTGAAGCCTTCCTTGCGGCGCTCCACCCGGCACCCGAGTTCGCGGTAGTAGGCCTCGGCGGCGTCCACTTCGGCCGGGGACTTCACCCGGTAGGCGAAGGCGGCAGCTGCTGCGACCGGGCCTTTGCGGAGGACGAGGTTGTGGTGGATGAACTCCTCGAAGGAGCGCAGGTAGATGGTGTTCTCGTCCTCTTCGGTGACGTGCAGGCCCAGGAGGTCCACGTAGAACGCGCGGGATTTGGCGAGGTCCGTGACCACGAGTTCAAGGTAGGCGCAGCGCACGATGTCCGGCGCGGGCACCGTGGGGGTGGGGATGGGGCCGGTGAAGGGGTTGCTCATGATGGTCTCTCTTCGTTGAAAGGGGTGTACTAGGCGCCGAACTTGGGTGTGTGCACGGAGCCGAGGGTGATGTGCACGGCCTGCTGGTCGGTGTAGAAATCGATGGAACGGTAGCCGCCCTCGTGGCCCAGACCGGATGCCTTGACGCCACCGAACGGGGTGCGGAGATCGCGGACGTTGTGGCTGTTGAGCCACACCATTCCGGCTTCCACGTTCTGGGAGAAGTTGTGGGCCCGCGTCAGGTTCTGCGTCCAGATGTAGGCCGCCAGGCCGTACTTGGTGTTGTTCGCCAAGGCGAGGGCTTCGTCGTCGTTCTCGAACGGCGTGATGGCCACAACCGGCCCGAAGATTTCCTCCTGGAAGATCCGCGCGTCAGGCGCGACGTCTGCAAACACCGTGGGTGCGATGTAGTTGCCTTCGGGCAGGTGGTCGGGTCGGCCGCCACCGGCAAGCAGCCGGCCTTCGGACTTGCCGATCTCCACGTAGGACGCCACTTTCTCGTAGTGCTCCGGGTGGACCAGCGCACCCACCTGGGTCTTGGGATCGTGGGGATCGCCCACCACGATGTTCTTGGCGCGGGCGGCGTACTTTTCGCAGAATTCGTCGTAGATGGCCCGCTCCACCAGGATGCGGGAGCCGGCGGTGCAGCGTTCGCCATTGAGGGAGAAGACACCGAACAAGGCGGAGTCGATTGCGGCATCGAGGTCGGCATCGGCGAACACGACGCACGGGGACTTCCCGCCGAGCTCCATGGACAGGCCCTTGAGGTTGGCTGCGGCATTGCGGAAAATCGTCTGGCCCGTGGTGGTCTCACCGGTGAAGGAGATCAGCGGCACGTCCGGGTGCTTCACCAGTGCGTCGCCGGCTTCTTCGCCCAGGCCGTTGACCAGGTTGAACACGCCGTCGGGCAGGCCGGCATCCTTGAAGATCTGCGCCCACAGTGACGCGGACAAAGGAGTGAACTCGGCGGGCTTGAGGACCACCGTGTTGCCGGTAGCCAGCGCCGGAGCGAGCTTCCAGGACTCAAGCATGAAAGGAGTGTTCCACGGCGTGATCAAGCCCGCGACGCCGATCGGCTTGCGGTTCACGTAGTTGATCTGCGAGCCCGGGACCTTCATGGCGTCATCGAACTGTGCCACGATCAGGTCCGCGAAGAAGCGGAAGTTCTCGGCTGAGCGCAACGCCTGGCCCTTGGACTGGGTGATCGGCAAGCCGGTATCAAAGGTCTCCAGCTCGGCCAGGCGCTCTTCCTGGGCCTCCACGGCATCGGCGATCTTGTTCAGCACACGGGCACGTTCGCGCGGCTTCATCTTCGGCCACGGGCCATTGACGAACGCTTCACGGGCTGCTGCCACAGCGAGATCGATGTCTTCCTTCTGGCCGGCCGCTGCCGTGGCGTAATTTCCGTTGGATACCGGATCCAGGACGTCAAAAGTCTTCCCGGAAACGGAGTCTACGAACTCACCGTTGATGAAGTGCTGGATGTGCGTGGGCAGGTTCTCGGGCACGTGATGCTTTGCTGATGTTTCTACAGGGGTCGTCATCGTTGTCTTCCTTTTTCATCCAACCCGGGGTCACTTATGGCCCATGTTGGGTGCGTTTGGGGGCCATATGTGACCCCGCGTTGCTTTAGTTGGTGGTGGCGAGGTAGGCGTCCAGTGTTGCGGCGCGGTGCCGGCGGGCGGCGTGTTCGATCGTGTCGGCGTCCGCTCCAGACTCGATGAGCTGCAGCAGCGCCTCGTGTTCTTGCACCGATTCCTGCGCGCGGCCGGGAACGAAGCGGAACGTAGACGAGCGGAGCGATGCCAGCCGGTTCCATCCACGATGGACCAGGTCAAGAATGTGCGGATTGGGGCAGTGCTCAAACAAGACACTGTGGAAGTCCTGGTTCAGCGCGGTGAAACGAACGGGGTCGAAGTGCTCCAGGCATTCCCGCATTTCCTCGTTCACGGCGCGGGCCCGGGCAATCGCAACGGAATCAATCAACGGCGCGGACAAAGCGGTGGCCGCACCCTCCACGATGCTCAGCGTCTGCATCGTGTACAGGTACTCCGTGGGGTCAATCCCGGAGACCGTGGCACCAACGTTCCGCTCGAACTTCACCAGCCCCTCAGCCTCCAAGCGGCGGATCGCTTCCCGGACGGGGACCACGCTGAAGCCCAGGTCCTCGGCAATCTTCGCGAGCACCAGCCGGTAACCCGGTGTGTAGATGCCTTCCACGATCCTGGCCTTGACGGCGGTATACGCCTGTTGGGACTTGCTTTGTGCAGCGGCGCTTTCGACGGCGGTTTCAGTCACTTTGGGCTCCTTGCCGGCTCTGCCAGTCAGCTGTGACCCACTCTGCGTACCGCGTCTGCCACTCCTTGTTCATCGGGTAAAGGCCATCCACGCTGTTGCCTTCCTTGACCATCTGGAAGATGAACGCCTCTTCCCTTTCCTGCTGGATGCAGTCATCCACCAGTTCCTGGGCGATGGCGGGTGGGATCACCAGAATGCCGTCCGAGTCGGCAACAATGATGTCTCCCGGCTGAACTGTTGCACCACCGCACGCGATGGTGATGTCCGTATCCCACGGAATGTGCCGGCGCCCAAGGACTGCCGGGTGCGGATTCGCAAAGTACGTTGGCATCTCCAGATCGGCCACTGCGGAGTAGTCACGGACGCCACCGTCGGTGATGATCGCAGCGGCCCCACGGACCTGGGCCCGGAGCGCGAGGATGTCGCCGACGGTGCCTGTGCCTTTCTCGCCGCGGGCTTCCATCACGAGGATTTCGCCTTCATTCACGGAATCGATCGCGCGCTTCTGTGCATTGAATCCCCCGCCGTGGGTCTTGAACAGATCCTCGCGGTTGGGCACATAGCGCAGGGTCCGGGCAAGGCCAACTACCTTGCGGTCGGGGCGCGTGGCCTGTAGGCCGTCGATGCTTACGTTGTTCAGTCCGCGTTTGCGGAGCTGCGAAGAAAGCGTGGCTGTTGCGACGCTTTCCAGCTTCGCTTTCAGCTCGGGCGTCAGGACGGAGACATCAGCAGGCAGACCCGCCGCTTCACGCGATCCGTATGCCTCTTCCCGCTGCGTGTCATCAGTCTTGGGCTTTGCACCAAAGTCCGCGAACGGCGTCGTGCCTTCCGCTACTTTGGTGGTCAGGCGGCCGCTGCTGAAGCCACCGCCACTGACCTCAACCTCGACGACGTCACCCGGTTTGGCGACGGACGCGCCGGCTGGGGTGCCGGTCAGGATGATGTCGCCCTCTTCGAGCGTGAGCAGCTGGGAGAGGTCCGCGACGATTTGCGTGAACGGGAAGAGCAAGTCCTCGGTGGTGTCGTCCTGGACGAGGTCGCCGTTGTGCCAGGTGCGGATCCGCAGCTGGGCTGGATCAACGGCGTCGGCTGGTATCAACAAGGGACCCACCGGCGTGAACCCGTCGCCTCCCTTGGACCGGACGTTGGAGCCCTTGTCTGCGTAGCGGAGATCGTAGACGCCCAGATCGTTGGAAGCGGTCACCCAAGCAACATGACTCCAGGCATCCCCGAGGCCAACGCGGCGGGCCGACTTCCCGATGACGAGGGCAATTTCGCCTTCATAACCGAGCAGTTCGCAGCCAGCAGGGCGCTCAACGATGCCAGGAGCGTCGGCGGAACCGAGCGCCAAGGAAGACGGCGGCTTCAGGAAGTACGACGGTTGCCCGGGAGTGCGCCCGCGCTGGGCCGCCCGGCTAGGGTAATTGATATGGACGGCAATGACTTTGCGCGTACGGGCCAGCATGTCTTGGCTGACTTCCTCGGTCCGGAACTCCAATGTCACGGCGCCTCCTCCTGATCGAACATCCATCGAGTACGAAATCGTATACGATAACTATTACCCCTGAACAGCAAGCCGTCAACCCCCTTTCCCAAAACACAATCGTCCGCCCATAGTGGTTGTTCAAAACAGTGGAAGGAAGTACGTGCCGGAAAAGAAGGAGCTCCAGCTGCTGAGGTTTGCCAACGGTTCCGAATGGGAGTCATGGCTCGCTGCGAACCACGAAAAAAGCGCCGAAGCCTGGCTCGTGATCGGCAAGAAGAACGCCGGCGCCCAACTACTCAGCATTGGGGAGGCCCTGGACGGCGCCCTGTGTTTCGGCTGGATCGACGGGCAGCGCAAAGGCAATGACGAAACGACTTTCCTGCAGCGATACTCCCGGCGCCGGCCGCGGAGCTCATGGTCACAGGTGAACGTTGGCAAGGCGGAGGCGTTGATCAAATCGGGGCGCATGCATCCCGCGGGGTTTGCTGAGATCGAGACCGCAAAGGCTGATGGCCGCTGGGAAGCCGCCTACGTTTCGCAGGCCAACGCGGAGGTCCCGGAAGACCTTGCAGCGGCCTTGGCCAGTAACCCCACAGCCCGCGAAGCGTTCGAAAGCCTCGGTAAGACCGAGCGGTACCTCATCATCCTGCAGTTGCTCAAGGCCCGCACTCCGGACTCGCGCGCCAGGGCAATGGCACGTTCCCTCGGGAAGCTGACGGGCAAGACGTAAATTCAAAATGAGTGCATCCTCCGCATGGACTCCCGTAGGGTACCCGCATGGACATCATCCTTGTACCTGGTTTCTGGTTGGACGCTTCATCATGGGCGGAGGTGACGCCGCCGCTTGTCGCCGCTGGGCACCCGGTTCACCCCCTCACGCTTCCCGGGCTGGAGTCCGTTGACGCCCCACGCGCCGGGATTGGCCTTCGCACACACATCGACGCCGTGGTGGACAAGGTGGATTCCCTTGGCGGCAATGTGGTGCTGGTGGGCCATTCAGGCGGCGGCGCCATCATCCACGGAGTTGTTGACGCCCGTTCGGATCGTGTGGACCGGGCCATCTATGTGGACAGCGGGCCACTCGGCGAGGGCGGCGTGATCAATGACGAACTGCCCGAGGACGGCGACGAAATTCCGCTCCCGCCCTGGGAAGGCTTTGAAGACGCGGACCTCATCGACCTCACCGATGACCTCAAGGAAGCTTTCCGCGCACGGGCCATCCCGGAACCGAAGGGCGTCGCCTTCGACCAACAACACCTTCACGATGTCCGGCGCTATGACGTCCCGGCCACCATCATCGCCTGCCAGTTCCCATCATCACTGCTTCAGGAGTGGATGGATGCCGGGCACCCGTTCACAGCGGAACTCGCGCGGATCCGGGACGTGGACTACATCGACCTACCCACCGGACACTGGCCACAGTTCACCAAGCCACGTGAACTGGGCGAAGCCATCCTGTCGGCCGTCGAGCGCACCAAGTAACGCTCGACGCGCACCAAGTAACGCTCGACGGCGGGATGGGCCTTTCGGGCAACAGGAACCCCCGGGAAAGACGGACATTTTGAGGCTTGCCTGTCTTTGATGCTTACCTGCTGACGCTCAGGGCTTGGCCGGCGTGTTGGTCGCCGGCCCCTCCGGCGCAGCGCCGCCTTCGTCCGTCCAATCACTTCCCGTCTGATCATCGAGCGCAGGATCGGATACTACGTCCGACCTGACTGGAGGCATCGAAGTAGAAGCCGGAGCGGAAGCAGAAGCAGAGGAACCGGTGCTGGAGTTGCCTTGATGCCCGGACTTTGGCTCCAGGATGCCCGGAAACATCGTCTCTGCCTTCTCCAGGAGCTTCTTGCCCGCGGCGTACAGATTGTCCAGGATGTCGGGGACTGATTCCTGGACGGTTTCAGTGGCCTGATGGACGTTCTCTTGAACCTCCGGGTTCTTCCAGACCTTTTGGGCGCCTCCGCGAACGCGCCGATACACCTCCGGCCAAGACTTGGACCCCCACACATAGCCAACAGCGATGCCGGCGGCGAACAATGCTTTCCCTTTCACAGGACCAACTCCTTTCGAGGTGCTATTCCTACGACACTAGTCCGGCCTTCACCCACTGTCACGTGTGCTCTTTCAAGGCTGGATGGTTAATGGCCATTTGCTGAATTGAGAAAGAGGACTAAACTTTAATGCCAACCAGCGGAAAACCCGCAGGCTACAACCACATGGCAACCCGAGGAGTGAAAACCATGGGACTGGATGACAAGATCAAGAATGCCACGGAAGAAGCAACGGGCAAGGTCAAGGAAAAGACCGGCGAAGCCACAGGCGACCGGGACCTCCAGGCCGAGGGTGCGGGCGAGCAAGCGTCGGCCAATGTGAAGCAGGCTGGCGAGCACGTCAAGGACGCCGCGAAGGACGCCTTCGGCGACAAGTAGCCAGATTTCAAGGCCATACGATCCCTGCTCGAGGGGTCAGGACCCTGACCGGCAAAATAGCAAGGTTACTTGCTGTTGTTCCCGGGACCAGCTAGCGTTGCTGTTGTAGTACTACGGTCCGGCCCCTTGGACAGGAGTGCTTTTGGCTGCATTTAATAACTCATCGACGTTTGCAGGAGACGTTTGCAAAATAACGTCCGCCCCTATTCCACTGGGCCTCAAGTGGCCCTGTTACAGCGGTTAGCCGCTGGAACTTACAACCGATGAACGGAACCCCTTCACCGAGTTCATGGAATTTCCATCAACAAGAAAGTAGGAGCAAAAATGGGTTTCTTTGGTTTTCTTTTGCTCGGCCTTTTGGCTGGAGCCCTCGCAAAGCTCATTCTTCCCGGACGTCAGGGAGGCGGCTGGTTAGTCACCTTGCTGTTGGGCGTCGTTGGCGCCCTGTTGGGCGGCTGGATCGGTGGCCTGATCTTCGGCGAGGGCTTGACAGAATTCTTCGCCATTCGAACGTGGCTCCTGGCCATCGGCGGATCCATCATCGTTCTGCTGATTTACGGCCTGGCCACAGGAGGACGCCGGGCCCACCATGGCTGACGAAACCACGCCCAACACCAACCAGGACGACCTTGAGGGTCAGTACGCAGAAGGTGATTACGGCGCTGCCGGAGCATCTCCTGAGGCCCTGAAAGAAGACGCTGGCGGGGACTATACCGCAGGCGACTACGCCGAGAAGACGGTCCCGTCTGCGGACGCGGAGCTCGACGAGCGCAATACGGAGGACACACCCGCGGACAGGCCGTTCTCGTCCGAACCGGATGACGAAGCTTCCGGCACAGGACACCCTTAACACTCAGGCATCCGCAAGGGTCCTGAAAACGACAAGAACCCGGAGACTGCAGTTGCGGCCTCCGGGTTCTTGCTTTGCCCGGTATTGGCGTTGCGAAAATGCATTGGCGCTGCGAAGTGCATCGCCGCGGGGCTGATGTTCGCGGGCCTGATATTTTCGGGCATGGATAGTCGGGGCAGCGGCTGATCCGGCACCGTAGCGTGATGGCCAGGAATGGAGGGACAGTGCAGCATTGGACCCGGGCGCTTGAGCTCATCGAGCAGGACCTTACTGAATCGGTCGAGGTCAGCACGTTGGCGCGAACGGCATTGACGTCGGAATATCACTTCAGGAGGATGTTTGCCTCCTTGGCCGGCATTCCGATTTCGGAGTACATCCGACGACGCCGCCTTACGTCCGCCACCGCGGAGATCATCGCCGGCGGAACGGTGCTGGATGTTGCCCTCCGCTACGGATATGGATCGCCCGAGGCATTCGCGCGTGCCTTTAAGGCAATGCATGGGCTTACCCCGTCAGAAGCGCGGCAACCTGGCGCAGTCCTCCATTCCCAGCCTCAGTTGAGGTTCCACCTCCGCATTGAAGGGAATACCGTCATGAAGCACCGAATAGTCAACAAGGAGGCCTTCCGCCTGATCGGCCTCAAAGTCCGCGTTCCGCTGGTCCACGAAGGTCCGAACCCCGCAATCATCCAGTTTCACCGCAGCATTGACCCGGATGCCACGAAGCGTCTGATGGCGTTGTCGGACGCCGACCCATCCGGACCCCTGTCCGTAACGGACAAGATTGATGAAGAGCGCCGCGAGGGCAGTGAGCTGGACTATTGGCACGCGGTGGCGTCAACCCAGCCCGCTCCGGAAGGTTTCGAGAGCCTGGACATCCCCGCCGGCCAATGGGTGGTGTTCGAAACCGAAGGAAAATTCCCCGACGCCCTGCAGCGCATGTGGGCGGACGCTGCTACGGAATGGTTCCCGGCCAACCCTTACTTTTGGGCACGCGGCCCCGAACTGCTCAGTGTCAGGCCGGACGCGGATGGCACCCGCGGGAGCGGGCAACTGTGGATTCCCATTGAGTCCAGTCAGGGGCCCTTCAAGAGTTTCAGCACCTCATCAAGCGGCAAGACCCTCTGACGATATTCACGGGTAAGAACCCGGAGGACTGCCTCGGCAGCCTCCGGGTTCTCTGTTGCCACGGCCTCAGCCGCATAAATCACCCGGATGTTATGGGCGAAAGCATCAGCAGCAGTCTGGGCAATGCAGTTGTGGGCCGAGACCCCGGCCAGGATCACGGTTTCCACACCCCAGTTCCTGAGGCGCATCCCCAAGTCCGTGCCCATGAAGGCGCTGTCGCGGGTTTTGACCATCTGCGGGAAATCGGCAGTCACCAGGCCAGGAACGAAACTGGCCTGCTCACTTCCCCTGAAGATGAAGCCTTGGTCATCGTCCAGCATGTTCAGGCTCCAGGTGGATTTGTCCCGCTCATGCTGGGTACCAACCAGGAGCACGTTTGCCCCTGCCCCGCGCGCTGCGCTGGTCAATGAGTTGCAGGCAGCAACAACTTCTTCCTGGCGCCGATTCAGGGCCGGTTCCTCAAAAAAGGCGTTCTGCATGTCGATTACCAGCACAGCAATCATGCGCGCATATCCTTCCTTGTCCCGGGTCAGAGACCCTTGCCGCCGGTCACCGGAAGCACAGCGCCTGAAATATAGGAGCCTTCGTCAGATGCGAGGAGCACATAGGCCGGTGCCAGCTCAGCAGGTTGTCCGGCACGGCCCAGCGGCGTGTCCTGGCCGAATGTTGGAAGCTTGTCCGGCCACTCGGTGGCGGGGATCAACGGCGTCCAGATCGGGCCAGGGGCCACGGCGTTGACACGGATTCCCTTGGGCCCGAGTTCCTCTGCCATGGCTTTGGTGAATGCCACTTGGGCGGCCTTGGTCATGGCATAGTCCACCAGCTGGGCGGAAGGATTAAAGGCCTGGATAGACGCCGTGACGATGATCGACGCCCCTGGGCGAAGGTGCGGAATCGCGGCCTGTGCTGTCCAGATCAAGGAGTACAGGTTGGTTTTGAAGACCCGATCGAATTCGTCGGTAGGAATGGTCTCCAAACCCTCGCGGTTCTTTTGGTAGGCAGCGTTCAGGACCACAACGTTAAGGCCGCCGAGCTCCTGCACCGTTCGCTCCACAATCTCAGCCGCAAACTTTTCGTCGCGCGCGTCGCCGGGCAGCATCAGTGCCTGCGCCCCGCACTCACGGATCCATTCCGCCGTCGACTTCGCGTCTTCTTCTTCCTCCGGAAGGTAGCTGATGGCGACGTCGGCACCTTCGCGGGCATAGGCAATGGCCACGGCAGCTCCGATTCCTGAGTCACCGCCGGTGATCAGGGCTTTCTTGCCCTGCAGGCGGCCGTGCCCCACATAGCTGGACTCGCCATGATCGGGCTGGGGGTTCAAGGGCTTGGTCAGGCCAGGCTGTTCTTGTTCCTGCTGGGGAAATTCGTCGGAGTGATATCCGCTGCGGGGATCCTTGGGGGCCGAGGTGAGGCGGTGATCCCCGCTTGCTTGTTGTCCGCTGTGGTTTGGGTCGGCTTGAGTCATGGTTCTGGCCTTTCTCAGATGTCTGATTCCCGGCTTACGACGCTACCGTTGGCTGTACCCAGGCACATTGGACTCTAAACGCACACTAAGGGCTAGGTCCGGAGTGTTTTGGCCTTCACCATGAGGAACAATCCGTAGGCGATCAGGCCCACGGCAACGGCGGCCAAAAGGTACGGTCCATAGGGTTGCTCCCTCAATGCCCGCAGGCTTCCATCAAGTCCTGTGGATTGCTCGGGCTGAACGCGAACCGCGGCAATGACCACCAGCAGGCCTACGAGCAACAGAGCTATGCCTTTGGCGATGTAGCCCACGACGCCAACACCCGATTGGAACTTGCGGGCCGGCTCATTGACGGACAGCGCGAGGTCCTTTTCAAACGTCCTCATAAAGCCGCGCACCGCGAAGACAACGCCGGTGACCATGATGCCGGCGCCAAGTGCGACAAGCAGGACTATCCCGAATGGCGCTTTCATGAGCGTCACAGTCACGTCGCTGGCCGACTCCCGACTGTTCTTTCCCCTGCCCATGGTGAAGGACAGGATAGTGGCAGCCAGGCCGGCAAACACGATTGCCTGGGCCACAGCGGAAAGCCGTTTGGAAGGCTTGTTGTCCGAGGCCTTGCGGTAACCGAGGGTTGCGTTGCCCAATTGCCACAGGGCCAAGGCAGCGCAGGCGCCGAAGCACGCCCACAGCAGGATGGGCCCCACCGGTTGTGCGGCCAGTTGGGCAACAGCGCCACTGACGTCGGCTTCACCGCCGCGCCCAAAGGCGAGCTGAAACGCAATAACCCCGATGAGTAAGTGCAGGAGTCCGCTGACGGCGTATCCGGCCCTCGCAAAAATAGCCAGGGCACGTGAGTTTGAGGCTTCCTCGGCCGCATCAGCGGCCTTCTTCATCTCTTCTTTGATGACAAGCCTCCTTATTATTTTGTGACTTGTCACCATGGTGCCACTCGAACGACTACAAGACCACGGGCACTAGTGGCTTGCTAAAAACCACACACCGACTGCGGCCAGATGCTCCGAAGCCCCATACCCAAAGGGTTGAACTGCTCGCGGACGGACGTAACCGCACGGGCCTGGCCAGGGACTTCGCCCCCATGGCCGCCGGCCTCCGCGGTACCCGCGAGGGAGTCAGACTTCACGTGGGCAGCTCCGGCATTCAGGGACGTGGCTGCGATCTGGTCAGGCATTTCGGTGGTCCTTCCTGAGAGTTCCCATCAACTCCATTGGCTGATAGTTCAACCATGGGACGGGGCCCTCAAGAAGGACGCCGGGTCATCTCAAGATTCACTCAAGAATCCACGCGGCTGGAAAAGCTTGCTGGGAAGGCAGGTTCAGAAGGCGAAAAGGACCTCCAGGTGCTGCCCCGTCGACAGGGTAACGTGACCCCTTACGCGCGCTCCGTCGTCGTCAATCACGACGGCGGCAGGAACCGCTGCAGGTGCCTCGCCCCCCCCCAGGTACACCAGTGATGCGAAGATGCTCCGCCCTCCTGCAACTCTGGACGAACTGGTGGCGGGCTGCGACATCGTCAGCCTCCACGCGCCGTCGTTACCGTCCTCAAAGAACCTCATCGACGCCGGTCGTATCGAACGGATGCGGCCGGGGGCTACGTTTATCAACACCTCGCGCGGCGAGTTGGTGGACCAGGACGCCCTGTTGGCCCGGCTTGAGGGCGGCGATTTGTACGCTGTGCTGGACATGACGACGCCGTGGGTGCTGCTTCCGATTCACCGTTCTACGCGCATCCCAACGTGCTGCTGACACCCCACGTTGCGGGGTCCCTGGGTAACGAGCTGGAGCGGATGGCGGCAAGCGCAGTCGGCGAAGCTTTGCTGCTATCCAGGGGGAAGCACTGCAATTTCCAGTGGCGGCGGAAGACCTCGCGTACATGGCGTAGCGCATTCTCGGTGGGCTGTCGTGGTGCCGCGCCGCACCGAAGTAATGTTGCGCAGATCACATTTGCTGCCTACGCTGGGGTGGCTGCAGCGTGGCAGCGAACGGATGAAAGGCAGCATATTGACCAGCGAGAAGCTCTCTGTAGTTGTTCGAGTCGACCTTGACGGAGCACAGATCCAGATCGCAGCAACCGGTCACGTGACCACCTCCAATCTCCACGCGCTGTATCCAATTGTTCAACGCACCAACAGCCTGGCCGACGGCCGGGATGTCGAGATGGACCTTACGGGTGCTTTGATCGAGCCGGATGCGCTTGAACAACTTCAGGGCTACGCGATGCTCCACGAGTTGCCGGTTCGGGTTGATCCCGGCCCAGCGGATCCGGATCTGGCGTCGCTGTCTTCCCTGCCGGCCCTGGCAGGATCGAAAATGGCGGGGGCTTGGCTGGCGGCCTGAGTTGCGCCGGCCCTCAAGCCGAGGGCTAACCTGACTGACATGAGTCAGTCAGCGCGGGCGTGGATCGGGACCATTGTCTTCCTCTTCCTCGCGCCCGGCATCGTGGCAGGTCTCATCCCGTGGCTCATCTCGGGATGGCGGCCTTACGACTGGGACGGCTTGGCGTGGCTGGTGGTGCCCGTCGCCTGGATCGCGATCTCCCTAGGGGTTGCTTTCCTGCTTCACGCCTTCGCGCTGTTCGCCCTCCACCGGGGCACGCCTGCGCCGGTTGCGCCAACCCAGACGCTGGTTGTGACCGGGGTTTATCGATTCGTGCGCAATCCCATGTACCTCGCAGTGCTCACAATTATCCTCGGCCAAGCGCTGCTCTTCGGCAGTTGGTGGCTCGTGACCTATGCTGCGATAGCCCTCATCGCCGTCGTCACTTTCGTAAAGGCCTACGAGGAACCCACCCTCACTGACACGTACGGCGAGCAGTACCTCGAGTACCGGCATAACGTTCCGGGGTGGTGGCCGCGACTGACGCCTTGGCGGGGGTAGCGGCGGGGGCGACGGGGAAGTGGCGTTCAATCCCTCAGATTCAGGGTGGCTTCGAAACGGCCACTACGTTCACGGATCGCCGCGAGGTCATCGAAGGTTCCAATCCGTACAATTCCGGTGAAATGCCCAACAGGTTCGTAGTAGAGGACAAGGGCCTGGCCCGGCGCGTAGTACCCGATCGTCAGCGGCTCAGCATCATCGCCGGCAGGGACGCCGTCGAGGGACAAGGCCTCCGGTAGTTCAGCATGCTTCTCCTGCCCGCCAAAGTCAGTGAAGGACAGCGTCAAGGGAAACTGTTCAATCAGCGAGCGGGCGGTCGCGTTCCCTGACAAAGTTCCGTTCACGGTCCGTCCGTCAATCCGGATGCTGATCGGAGTGTCTTCGCGGGTCTCTTTGGCGGTCATCGTTCCTGCCTCCCTTGGGCTCGCAGTTTCCTGCGAAGTCGTCGCCGTGTTTGTCGAGGCCGGACTGCCCGGAGCCGTCGTGCACCCGGTAAGCGCGAACGTCATCGCAATCATCACAACCAGGGTTTGCTTCGTCATTCGCATGCAGAATGTCACCTCGGCGGAAAGTTCGGTCCATTCCAGCAAAACAGCTAACGACGGCGAGCGGGAGCCTCTGCTGTTACAGGTACTGGAAGGGACCCTCTGGAACACCACCGCTGATATCGGAGCGGAGTTGACGGCGGCCGAACTCGAGCCGCACCAAACGCCCTCAGCCAACTCACTGGCTCAGCCGAGCGGCCGCCTCCTGCTGGACGCGCGCAGCCTTGCTTGAGTAGTCGGCGATGATCCGGAGTTCGTCGTCGCTGTAGCCTTCGAGCAGCGTGGCCATCCCGGCCATGAAATCGGTGAAATAGGGCGCCGCTGCGGCAACCTGGTCCCCGACGAGCTCGATCAGGACCTTCCGTTTGTCCTCGCCGTGCTTTACGCGCCGCGCCACGCCTTTGCTTTCAAGTCGCTGCATGAGCCCGGTGACCGATGCGGGGGCCAGCCCGGAGTGTTCACCGAATTCGCCCGCCGTCATGGGGCCGTGGCGCAGCAGGATATCGATGGCCTTGCCCTCCGTCGCCGACAAACCCCGCAGTTCAGACAGCGTGGTGTGAAACATGATCGCGGCAGTGGACAGCTCCCGGCCCGACGCATAAACGGCTTCCAGCAGAGCTTCGCGTTGCCCCTGATTCGTCATGCTCCGAGGCTAGCAAAGTCTTTCGTTTGACCGAAACGATTGACGGGCACAGAACTCACGATTATATTTCTTTTAACCGAACGAAATAAATTCCACAAAGGAGCTCCCGTGCTGAACTGTCTTGTTATCGGATCCGGCGTAGCGGGCCTTTCCACGGCCCTATCACTCCAGAAAGCTGGCCACTCCGCCACCGTTTTTGAGGCGCACAATGGACCTTCTGACGGAGTCGGCGCCTTCCTCACCCTCGCCGTCAACGGTTTCGACGCCCTGGATACGCTGGGCCTCAAGGAGCAAGCCGCGCAACTGGGCTTCAGCACCCCGCTCATGTCCATGTACTTGGGCAGCACGGGTCGCCACCTGATCGATTTCGATTTCGGCGGCAGCCTCCCGGATGGCACCACGGCCCGGACCATGACCCGCTCGGAGCTATACACCCTCTTGCACGAGGAAGCACTCCGCCGCGGGATCCGGATCGAGCACGGCAGGCGACTGACAGCGGTGGAGGAACTGCCCGACGGCGTCACGGCAGTTTTCGACGACGGCACCTCCGCCCGCGGCGACATGCTGGTGGGCGCCGACGGGCTGCGCTCGGCGGTGCGGCCGCTGATCGACCCCGCCTCGCCCGCACCGCGCGCCATCCCGCTGCTCAACACGGGCGGCATCATTCCTGCCGACACCGCCGCTCTGGCGCTTAAGCATGCGGATCTGGGTGTGAACCCCGGGCGCATGAAGATGGTGTTCGGCAAGCGCTGCTTCTACTGCTACATGCCCAGCCCCGACGGCAGGATCTGGTGGTTCGCGAATCCCTTGCAGCGCTCCAGTACTGATCCGTCTTTGCTGGGACAGGACGAACTCCGGGCTTGGTTAACAAGCTTGGTAAAGGGAGACCGGACACCGATGGCGGCTCTGATTCGCGCCACGGAAGACATCATCAAGCCGTATTCCACGTTCGATTTCCCCAGCATCCCCCGCTGGCACCGAGGCAGGATGGTCCTGGTGGGCGATGCCGCCCATGCCGCTTCCCCGTCCTCCGGGCAGGGCGCGTCGATGGCAATCGAGGACGCCGTCACACTGGGCCGCGCCCTTCGGGGAGCCACGAGCGACGACATAGAACCAGGAAGCCTCACCACCCGGTTTGCGGCCTACGAAGTGGAGCGCCGCCCCCGTGCGGAGACAGTGGTCGCCTGGGGCCGTCGGAATTCTCAGCCCAAGGTCAGGAACCAGTTCACCCGCGTGCTGCAGGACCTGGCTATGCGTGCCATTTTCCGGGGACTTGCCCGGAAGGCGGCGGACAACTTCGACTGGCTGTACGGTCATCACATCGACTGGGATGCGGTTCCCGAGTCTGCCGACAGATGACCATCTCACTCACCCGGAAGACGCTGCGTCAGCACCCCCGGTGGCAACGCTCCCGTCAGCGCCCGCAGTCCCGTCACCGCCGGTACTCCCGCCACCGGCTCCTGCGCCTCCAGTGCTTCCGACGTCAGCCTTCTCCATGTACGACGCCGAGACCCTCCGGTAAACGGGCGTCAGGAAGGCGATCAGTGCCGCGGCAATGAGAATGAATCCGGCAATAAGGAACACGAGGGCGATCCCCCGGGACGTGCCGTGACCCAATAGTGGTTCGAGTTGGGCGGCGCCCTCGGTGGAGCGGGCATACGGGATGATCCAGAACTGGGCGATCGGGGCAATGAGGAATGCTGTGATGGGCGCTGCGGCGGACTCGAAGGCCATGGCGAATCCGAATACCCTGCCCTGCCGGTTCAGGGGAACCACCTGTTGGATGACCGTCTGCTCGGCGGCTTCCACAATGGGAACCAAGGTCAGATACAGCCAGATGCCCGCTACGTACAGCCATGCCCATTCACGCAGGGTAAACACTGCACCAAGGAAGCCCATGACGGCGACAACGATCAGCATGGTCCGCAACGGATTGGAGCCGAGCCCAAACTTTCCTACCACCGCACCGCCCACCAGGAATCCGGTAGAGCCCACGGCGAAGACCATTCCCCACATCTCAACGGAGAACATTTCCAATCCGTAGGGATCCATCAAAGCCATGTACACACCGCCCACGAAGTTGTTGAACGTGGAAAATATGATCAATGCAAACAGCCCGGAGATGGCCAGCACAGCGGCAAGGGAACCACGGAAGTCGAAACCGCCCTTTGCGTCAGTGGCTGCCGCTTGCACCTCTTCGGGCATTCGCAAGGTGAGTAGGTGCACGAATGCCAGCGCGGTGAAAACCAGTGAAGCCACAATGGTCCAGCCCATGCCCAGCAGGCCAACTGACAATCCGGACAGCACCGAAGTAACAATGAACATGAGCCCCTGCACCATCCCCACCATTCCATTGGCATTGGCCCGGCGATCAGGTTCGATAAGGATGGTGACGGTGGTGGAGAGGGCAATGTTGCGCAGGTTTTCCACGACCGCACCTACGAGGGTGATCAGAGTGAAAACCCAGAACCACGGCTGTGTCAGGTCCAGCAGAAGACTCGTGGGGGTGAGGAGAAACAACACTCCTGACAGCACGAACATCACCAAGGTAAACCCCGCGGCGAAGCGCATAATGGCAAGCTTGCGATACCTGTCCACGAACGTGCCAAAGCTGATGCTGGAGAGCGCAATCAGTAGCATGTAGGCACCCCCCACCACCCCCGTGGCAATAACGTTGCGGGTTTCCAGATAAACCCAGAACGTCAGGGCGAACCAGAGAAAGCTTGTGGTGATATTTGCCAGGGCGGTGTTCACCAGGATCCCCATGAAGGTACGGGATCGCTGTGCCGGAGTGCGCAGGGAGAGGTCGATAACTTCAGTAACCCCAGCCGGTTCCTGCTCGGTCATGCGTTCCAGTGTACTGACGCCGATTGCCTCAGATAAGGGCCAGCGCCAACCCAAACCGTGTGACAATCCAACCGCACCAACCTCCCGGTAGGATCGGCAAGGAATCCTAAAGAAGCCTGGGGGAAATTCTTGATGAAAGGTGCAAAGGGCCAACTGGCCTTCACCGGCGACCTTAGCCGGGATCTGGAGTTGCGGGAGTACGGCCTGGACCCCGGAGAGGATTCCACGCTGCTTCCCAACGCCGCCGTAATGAGCGCGCTGCAGAACCTCGTTCGCCTTGCCACTGAGCTTTGCGGCGCCCCTTTCGGGGTAGTCAACATCATCAGCGCCGAATACCAGTACCAAATTGGCGCCTGGGGTGTGGAACCGGGCATGTGCTCGCGCGAAGATTCCATGTGCGCCAAGGTGTTCCTCTCCCGCGAGATCACCGTTATCCCCGACGCTTCTCTGGACCCACGGTCGGCCGACAACCCATTCGTCACCGGTGAATTGGGCCGGGTTCGGTTCTACGCTTCGGTTCCGCTGCAAACAGAATCAGGATTCGTTCCCGGCACTTTGTGCGTTTTCTCTGACAAACCCAAAGAGATACGGCCCGAGCAAGTCAGCATGCTGGAAGTCCTGGCCAAGCAGGTGGTGGAGCTGTTGGAGCTGCAGCACCGCACCATCCAGCTTGACCGCACCTATGCCGAGCTGCGGGAGAGCAACGCCAAGCTGGCTGGTTTCGCGGGCCGCGTCAGCCACGATCTCCGGATTCCGCTCACCACCATCCTGGGTTACGTGGAGTTGGTGGAGGACGATCCAGATGTCCAGACAGACAGCGCGGCAGCGAAATACCTGAGCCGCATCGGGGCGAGTGGCCGCCGAATGCTGGGGATGCTGGAAGACGTCCTGAGTTACTCGAGGGTGGGCGGCGGCATCCAGCCACAACAGGTCTCGCTCAAAGAGGCAGCGGGCGAGGTGGCCCGGGACCTCGGCATCGAGGACGACGACATCCTTGAAGTGCAGGACCTGAACCTCCAGGCAGACAAGGGCCAGCTCCGCACTTTGCTACAGAACCTGCTGTCCAACGCCATGAACTACCGCAGCCCCGAAAGGGATCTGCATGTCCGGATCAGCGGCGTCTCCAATTACCATGGCGCCACCATCGTCGTGGCTGATAACGGCAAAGGCATCAACCCGGAGGACCGCGCCAAGGTGCTGGAACCGTTGGTGCGCCTGCGCCGCCAAGGCGACGGACCCGGCTCCGGCCTCGGACTGGCCACCTGCAGCAGCATCGCCAAGGCCCACGGCGGCGAACTCACCCTCTCCGAGACAGCCGGCGGCGGAACCACGGTGGCCGTGAGCTTCCCGTCCGAGCCCTAGCGGTTCAGACGTTCACCACAGCCGCTGGTCTTAGGCGTGGGCAATCCGGAGCAGCTCTTCGAGGGCATCAGCGCCCGCCGCCGCACCGCCGGAGGCTGCGTAACCAGCAGCGACCCGCCGGGCTCCTTCCTTCTTTGTGAGGGCGTCGCGAACTGCGACGCGAAGCTTCTCCGGGGTGAGCTTTTTCCGGCTGAGCCGCACACCCGCGTCTGCGGCCACCACCCGCGCCGCAACCTCATGCTGGTCCCGGCCGAAGGGAACCACCACCACCGGCACACCGTTGGACAGTGCCTTTTGGGTGGCTCCCATACCGCCATGGGTGATGGCAACCGCGGCGCGGCCCAGCACGTCTCCGTGGGGCACGAAGCGTTCCAGCCGGGCATTGGCGGGAAGGGGCCCAAAATCCACCTGTCCGGCGGGTCGCCGGTCTTGTTCCGAACCGGTCACCACTGCTGGCAGCGTGGCGACGACAGTGAAGGGTTCGTTGGCCAGGCCTTGGAGCGCTGCGCGTACCAAGTCCTCGTCAGCCTGGTATTCAGAAGACGTGGTCACAAGTATGACCGGATCCTGGACGCTCTCAAGCCAAGCCGGCGGCGGGAACGGCGGGTCCCATGACAGCGCCCCGATCATCCGGACGTCTGGTCCCCAGTCCGGGTGCGGGTATTCAAACGGCTCGGCGCTGCTGACGAGGAGGAGCGGCGCGGTGCGGAAGAAGTCATCCACGTTCCGGGACGGCGGAAGTTTACCGTCGGAGATTTCGGCCCGGGCCCTGTTGATCCCGGGCATCATCAGCTTCTCGACGGCGCCAGTCACCAGGGGGCCGATGAGCGCGTCCCGGAGCCTCCCCAGGGGACCTGGCATCGGATCCAGCCCCGGTCCGAACGGCGGGGTTCCCCTGGACGTGAGAGGCGGGGTATAGGGGCAGAAGCTGGCCCACGGCATTCCGATATCCTCAGCAACGATACGGGCGCCCCACGCATTAATGTCCACGAGCAGGAGGTCCGGGCTGACCTCACCGATGGCCCGGCGAAGGTCAGGGGCATCGAAACGGGCACGCGCGGTGAAAGTCTCAGTGCTCGCGGCCAGCCCATCCTTGATCGATTTCGCCAGATAGTCCCGGTGCCGGATCTCCAGGAGCCGCGGATCGACGGATTCGGCATGAAGGCCCGCGCTGCGCAGGGCCGGGAGCTGTTGGGGAATTGTCCACACGTGGACGTCATGTCCGCGGGCCTTCAGTTCGAGTAACAGGGGGACCATGGGAAAGAGATGGCCGATGGCGGGCGAGGTATAGGCGAGAACGGTGGACATTACGGCCTCCGGGTGAAGGGCTCAAGCATTTCGGTTAAGGAAAGTGCCACCTGGTCACGGTTAAGGCCCGCGTCCAGGCGGAGCAGTTTCCAGGTGTAGACGTCACAAAGAGCGACGAACTGGGCAAGACGGCGGCCCCGGTCCGCCCCGTCCGGCAAGAATTCACACTCAAGGAACGGGGCGAAAACCCGCTCGCACCACCGGCGGTGCAGGCGTCTGCCCGCTTCAGCCATTTCCGCTACGGCCGGGGAGGTTTCCTCCTCGGCCAGCATCTTCAAGGCAAGAGCACCGGTGGTCTCATAGTGTTCCAGCAGGTTGTCGATGGCGGCGGGGACGTTGCCTGCAGGCGCGGCATCGCGATGGGCCATCACCTGCGCAGCGGTGTGTTCGACGGTCGCATCGATAAGCCCGCTGCGGTCGCCGAAGCGACGGATGACGGTCTGCACCGTAACTCCGGCACGTTCAGCCACCGCGATCAGGGTGATATCGGAGAGCGGTCTTTCCATGAAGAGGTCTCGTGTCACCTCAAGGATCCGGCGCCCCGTATCAGCGGCCGTGGATGCCCGTTTCCGGTTGTCATAGCGTCGGGTTGTACTCCCGCCCACATTCATGTTAACCAGACTAACTCCAATATGGACGGCAGGTCCAGACTGCGACCTCCGCCGTCGTGCGTTGGCCGCCTCAGGCGTTACCCGTGACCGTTCCCCTTACCTTTTTCAGGCTTGGTTTCGCTCTTTCCACCGCTCTTGGCGTCCGCGAGATCTTGGGGATCAGTGCCTGCACCATCTTGGGCAGGCAAGGTGGCTTGAACGGCTGGCGCCGGAACGGGCTGCTGATCTTGCACATCCACAACTTCGACTGCAGGCGCCACCGCCGGCGGAGCCGTTTCCACCGGAGTCGTCGGCCCGCCCGGTTGGGACTCAATTACGGAGACACCGGGATCGACCTTCCGCGTCGGTTCGGCTGAAGGTTCCGACGAAAAGACGCCATTGGTGAGCAAGGCCAACGCGACCGGAACAGCGAGGGCAGCCGCAACCAGCCCGGCGAGCACCTTGGGCTTCTTCCCAAAAGCCCTTGGACCCGTAGCGGAAGCGCGCCTTCCCGGGGCCGAAGCAGCCACGTTCGGACGGGAAGGCACCACATGCGGCGGCCGCGACGGCAAAGCCGGCTTCGATGGGACTGCAGGCGCCGCTGAAACTACCGGCAGGATTTCCGTTGCCATAGGCGGCAGCTTCCGACGTCGGCCCGCCAGGACTTCTTCAACGTCGCCCGCCGTCGGACGTCGGTCCGGATCCATGTCCGTCATTGCTTGGAGGAGTCCGCGCAGCCCGTTGGGAAGTTCTTCCGGGATCTCGGGTGCCCGATGAAGTCGTGCCGAGGCCGTCTCCACCGGGGTTCCTGGGTATTCGGGCTTGCCGGTGAGGCACTCCAGGAGCACCAAACCCAAAGAGTAGATGTCGCTGGCAGGCGTCAGGTGCAGCCCTTGTGCCTGCTCCGGGCTGAGGTACTGGGCTGTGCCGACGGTGAAGCCCGTTGCGGTGAGGCGGCTATCGTCCATGACCAGGGCGACGCCGAAGTCCGCCAGTTTCACAGATTCGGTGCCATCTGCCCCCTCGGAAACCAGGATATTCGCCGGCTTGATGTCGCGGTGAATGACGCCCTGGGCATGCACCTGGGCAAGGGCGCCAGCGAGTCGCACGCCGATGCGGGTGGTTTCGGGATGCGTCAGGGGCCCGTCGGATAGTACGGCCTTCAGGTCACGACCCTCTGCGAGTTCCATGACGAGGTAGGCGCGTTCTTCGCCATTGCGGGTATCCACGCCCGCATCGAAGGCCGCCACCAGGCCTGGATGGTCAAAGGCGGCGAGCAACCTCATCTCGGTTTCCTGGCGGGCCCTGAACGAGTCGTCGCCAGAGCCAGGCAGAAAGATCTTGATTGCTACGTCCCGGCCAAGGAGCAAGTCCGTGGCCCGGTACACCGTGGACATAGCTCCTCGGCCCAAAACCGGTCCCAGCTGATAGCGGCCAGCGATGGTGGCAGCCACACTGGCATCGGTCACGTGGAACTCCACGGCCTCGTCATTGTTGCCCACGAATTGTCACGCCCTTCAGGCCCACCTGCGTGCCTCGGACCCCAACAGGGTCCGCTGCTACCAGGCAACGCCGCCGATCAAACTTTCACGAGAGCCGCGCAGCCGCCCTGTTCGGCGAAACCGCTACGGCTTGAGCAGTCCTGCGTCAAACAGCATCATCCGGATTCACCAGATAAGTCATCAGGATACTTAGTATTGGCCCGGAAGGGAAACGCGTCATCAATGAGGAGGCCGATTAGTCCTCCGCGAGCGCCGTAAGTCGCGACACGAGCAGGGCCTGCAAATGCTGCCGCTCGCTGGCAGTCAACCCCTGTCGCAACTGATCTTCCACCTCGTTGGCAGCCTCACTCGCCGCCTTCAATCGCTTACTACCCAGTGGAGTTAGCTTCACGGGGAGTGCCCGCCCGCTGACAGGCTGCTCCGGCCTTGAAACCAGCCCGTCCCGCTCCAGGGCCTGCAAAAGCACGTTCATTGACTGCCGGGACACGAAGGTTCCACGGGCAAGCTCGGAATTGGAAAGGCCGGGACGTTGCGCCAGGAGCTCAAGGCATGCGTACTGCGGCACTGTCATTCCGAGGGGTCGGAGGGCGGCGTCCATTGCGCTCCGCAAAGCACTGTGCACTCGCTTCAGTAGATAGCCCAGGGAGGTGTCCAGATCCACGCCACTGCCGTCTTGACTCATGTCAACATTCTGACATACCTTATCGATGTCAACATACTGACATAACGAGGAGAGCAAGCATGGCTACAATCGGTCCAGATTTCATTTCCCTGCAGGTCCGCGATCTTGAACGTTCGGCACTGTTCTACGAGCAGCAACTCGGGCTGACGCGCTCGGTGGCGGGGCCGCCACATGCGGTCGTTTTCGATACCAAGCCGGTCGCCTTTGCGGTACGGGAGCCACTGCCGGAAACCGAGCTGGATTCGCTCCCGCAACCCGGCGAAGGAATTGCCTTGTGGCTGCGGGCCACCGACGCACAGGAACTCCACGACACGCTCTCCACCCACGGCACGCAGATCACGGCAGCACCCATCGACGGGCCCTTCGGGCGCACGTTCACCTTCGCAGATCCGGACGGTTACAGGATCACCATCCACGACGCAGCCTGACGCCAACCGCACCAAGCGTCCGACGGCGACCTCCCGCCGTCGGACGTTTTCCTTACGTGACGCACGGAACTGCGGCCCGGACGGCCGGAAGGCACAATGGAAGGTATGACCCTTACTACCTTCGCCCTCGTCCGCCATGGCCAGACCGACTGGAACGCGGAGCGCCGGTTGCAGGGGGCCACCGACATTCCACTGAACGACGTCGGCCGCGAACAGGCGCGTGAAGCCGTTGCCACACTGACCAATTACCAGTGGGACGCCATTGTTTCCTCGCCGTTGAGCCGTGCGGCAGAAACCGCGGACTTGATCGCAGAAGGCCTGGGCCTCACGGTCGCCCGGCGGGTTCCCGAGCTTATCGAGCGAAGCTTCGGACCGGCGGAAGGCCTGCAAGCCGGCCCGGAACTCGAAGCACTTCGCATTCCAGGCGGTTTCCGCGGCGGCGAGAGCGATGATGACGCAGCCAGCCGCGGTATGGATGCCCTGGAACAGTTGGCACAGGAATTTTCGGGACAGCGCGTCCTGGTGGTAACCCACGGTACGTTGATCCGACTGTCACTGAGCCGCGCGATCGGACGCACGCTGGACAGCGTCCACAATGCCGTGCTGAACCTCGCCCATCACCACGTCTCGGATGGCTGGAAGCTGGAGTACTTCAACGGTGAGCTTCTGACAGCCAACGTGGACAGCTGACATAACCGCGAAACCTCAGCGAATCTTATTGACATCGCGCATGCAAGTTTCTGTATGCTCAAGTGAGTCAAGCAGTAGGCGCGTTTCGCTCCGCTGCCCTGGAGGTCAGCTTGGCTCTCACACTTGTTGGCTCCAGACTCGTGACCGCCGAAGCCTGCCGGGTCAACGCAATTACACTGACTGCGAGAGTAACGCTGGCCACCGACGGCTGGTTTGAACTTCGCGTCATTCAAATACCGGGGCTGGTGCTCCACGTTTCCCGGCTGGAAGAGGCGGCACAGGCCGTGCTCGACGCCGCGACTGCCTTGAGCGGACGGAAGCCGGAAGAGTTTGACGTCCAGTTCCAGTGCTGAGTAAGCCGATGCCGAACGAGCAGAAACTGCTGACAGTTGGGCATGGCGCCACACCCCAGTCCGACTTTGAGGACCTTTTGCGTGCCGCCGGCGTGGAGTCGTTAGTGGACGTTCGGATTGGCCCGGGAAGCCGGAAATACCCTCACTTCGGAAGAAACCACATGGAGGAATGGCTGCCCACTGCCGGAATCGCTTATCGCTGGGAACAGCGACTGGGTGGGTTCCGGAAGCTTCCGCCGGACTCCCCCGACACATCCCTACGGAACGATTCCTTCAGGGCATACGCGGCGTACATGCGCACAGCTGAGTTCACCGCGGCCCTGAGCCAGCTTTTGGCGGACGCGGCTGCCCAAAAGACCGCGATCATGTGCAGCGAAACGCTCTGGTGGCGTTGCCATCGCCGCCTCATGGCAGATCATTGCGTCCTGCTGGACTTACGGCCCGTCAGCCATCTCATGCCGGGAGCCAAGCTGGTCCCCCACGTTCCCACGGCCGGAGTGAGGGTGCACCGGGGGCATCTGCAGTACGACCTCCCCGTGGACGAGTCGGTTGGCTAGGTCAGTGGGTTAGGTCAGCGGGCCTCAAGCCGGCTCCGCAGTTGCTGTGCGAAGTCGGGGTAAGCTGCCGCAATCTCTTCCAGATCAACCGTCTGGGGGAAGTCGATCACGGGTTGGTGCTCGGCAAGGAAGTTGGCCGTTTCTTCAGTAATAAGCTGCCCATCCTGGCCGTCCAGCCTGGCATCAGTCAGGAATTCCGGAGTGATCCGAAAGACGGATTCCCCGGTCTGCCCTTCGGATGCCCAGCGGACCAAGTACTCATCCTGGTTAACGAGTTCTACATCGAATGACTTCTCCATGCCAGCAGCCTACGTGGTGTTCAGCCGTGACCACTGGTTCTTCACTAGGATGATTGACATGGCAGCCATCGAATCTGTAATTCTCGAGGTCGCTCCCACTACTCAGGTGGCGGAGGCCTTCTACACTGACGTTTTCAGCATGGGCGGCAGGGTTCAGGTACGTTCATCCGAGGCGCCGGCCACCGGCTTTCGCGGATTTACGATGTCGCTGGTCGTCGCCCAGCCAGCCACCGTAAACAGTCTTATGGACAACGCCCGCGACGCCGGCGCGACGGTCATCAAGCCGGCCGCTAAATCGCTGTGGGGGTACGGCGGAGTAGTTCAAGCTCCAGACGGCACCATCTGGACAGTCGCCTCCTCGTCCAAGAAGGACACCGGTCCGGCCGATCTGCAGATTGATGCGATGGTGCTCCAACTGGGAGTCGCGGATGTCGCTGCAAGCAAGCAGTTCTATCTGGACCGAGGCCTCACCTTGGCCAAGAGTTTCGGAAGCCGGTACGTCGAGTTTGATACCGGCCCCATCAAGCTGACGCTCAACAAACGTGGCTCGCTGGCCAAGACCGCCGGCGTATCACCCGAGGGAACCGGGTCGCACCGGCTCCTCATCAGCGGCGATGCAGGCACCTTCACCGACCCTGACGGATTCGCTTGGGAAGCACCACTGGGCTGAGGGGAACGGCGACAGTCTTCCGTCAGAGCTTTTTGCGCCCGAACCGCACGCAAGAAAACGCACGACGGCGACCTTCCGCCGTCGTGCGTTTTTCCTTGCTTTAGAGAGAGCTAAACCTCGGGACGCGGGCGCCGGTCGATGATGGTCTCTGGGGCATCACGCCGCTCCACGACATGGTCCGTACGCCGGGTGCGGCCTGCCATGATGATGGAAATGATCAGGCCCAATACGCCTACAGCCATCAGGATGTAACCGATCAGGACCTGGTCCACGAAGGGGATGAGTCCGGGGGCAAGCGCAAAGGCCAGAATCGCTCCAATGGCGATCAGTGCTATGGAAGAACCTATTCTCATGTCGTGCTCCTCTCACTTCCGACCGGCCCGCGAACGGGTGATCACGGAACTGCGTCGATATCGTAAGCATACTTCCCAATTTGCGACGCGCGAAAGATTGTGCCCGTCATTGTTTGCTTACGAGCCGCGTCGAACCGGGCCGCCGATCAGTGCCCGAAACCTGCCGCAAACCGCGCGATGGCGTCCTCGGGAGTGGGCGGCGGACCAAAAACTTCGGCTTGTCGGCTCGTGTTGGCGACGTATCGGCCGGTCTCAAACCAAGCCGACATGCTGGCCATGTCGCTTACCAGCGGGGCAAAGCGCGAGGTGACTTTGCCCAACCCTTTGAGCACCGGCGTGGGAACGGCCATGATCTTGATGTCCTTGCCGTCCGCCTCGCCGTGTTTGGACAGGAGGCCCGCTGCTTCCGACATGCTGACGGGTCGGGTCCAGCCGATGTCGATGCGTTCGCCATCAACTATCTCCGCATCCACCGCATCAGCAAGGTAACCCGCGAGGTCGCTGGTGAGGACGAAGGTCAGCGGGGTGTCCTTGGAACCGATCCACATGACGCGGCCCTTCGCCAGGGGATCACCACCCATCCCAGCGGTCTGGTCAAGGAACGCGCCCGGACGAAGCGCCACGAAAGGGACGCCCAGCTGCTCGAACGTATCCTCGGCCTGTTTCTTGTGCCAAAAGTGCGGAACCTGGGGTGTCAGATCACAGGTGAGGATGCTGATGAGAACAAACCTGGGAACGCCCGTTTGTTTGGCGGCGACGGCCAGGTTGCTGTAGCCAAAGGTGTCTATCGCGTTGGCGTTCTTGTCGTTCCGCGTGTATCCGGCGGCAGTCGAAATCACCCCGGCTACACCCGTCATCGCGTGGATCAGGGACGCCACATCAAGCATGTCGCCCCGGACGATCTCCACACCTTTGGCTTCGAGCTTGCCCGCGTTGGATTTTGCCCGGACCAGCGCACGGACGCTCTTGCCGCGCTTGAGAAAGTGCATCAACCACTTGACTGCCAAGGTAGCCGGTGGCACCGACCACGAGGACAGGCTTTTCTTCAGCCATGATTTGCTCCTTGGACTTCGCCGGGTTCGCTCCCAGGAACAGTCGTAGCATGCCTCCCTGCGTTGATTCCAGACTTCACGCAAACGCACGACGGCGACCTGCCGCCGTCGTGGGTTGTGCCCGCCTGAAGTACGCCGTTTCGTTGCTGACCGAAAAGTCAGAGGGTGATGGCGATCTTCCCGCGTGTTTTGCCGGCGTCGAAGTAGCGCATGGCTTCCGGAACCTGATGAAGGGGATAGCTTCGGTCGATGGCCGGGACGATGGTTCCGGCTTGGAGGAGCCCGGCGAGGTACTCAAGGTCCTCCGAACGCTCCGTGCCAACTATCATGGTCAGTTTTTGGCTAATGAAGGGGGACAGGGCCAGTGCCCGGAACTGCCTGTCCATGCCACCAGTTAGCGGCCCACCTTCCTCGCCACCGGTCAGGACTGCCGTGCCGCTGTGGGCGAGCGCGCGGCGAAGACGCTTCAGGCTGGGGTTTCCCGCGAGATCGATGATCACGTCATAACGCTCAGACCCGTCGGCGAAGTCTTGCTTGGCGTAATCGATCACGTGGTCGGCGCCGAGGGACTTCACATGGTCCACCTTGCCGCCACTGCAGACCCCGGTGACGTCAGCTCCTGCTGCTTTGGCGAACTGCACTGCGTAGCCGCCAACCCCGCCGGAGGCGCCAGTGATCAGCACCTTCGGGCTCTTCCCGGTTTCATCAGCTTGCGCCCCGACTCCTATCCCACCTGCGCGTAGCGCCTGAAGGGCGGTGCAGGCGGAAACGGGAACCACTGCGGCTTGCTCGAAGCTGATACTTGCAGGTTTGAGGGCGAGGTGGTCTTCCCCGGCTACTGCATACTCGGCGAAGGAACCCTTTCCCACGCCGAAAACGTGGTCACCAACCGCGAAGCGGGTTACTTCCGGTCCAACCGCTTCGACGGTCCCGGCGAGGTCGAGCCCGGGTACAGGATTCTTGGGACCCCGAAACCCAAAGGCCAGACGCAAGGCGTAAGGCTTCCCGGTCATGATGTGCCAGGTCCCACGGTCCAGCCCTGCAGCGTGGACGCGGACCAGCACTTCATTGCCCGCCACCTCGGGCCTGGGGATGCGCGCCAGACGAAGGACATCTGCGGAGCCGTAGGCATCCTGGACGACCGCCCGCATGGTGACTTCCGAAGTGGGCGCCACCTTGGATGCAGACGTTTCCTTGGCTTGCTGACCAGTGGTCATGGCCGTTCCTTTCAGGAGTTCAGCTACTTTTCGTACGCTGTACTAATGACGCTACCGTACAATGTACCAAAACGGAACACCCAAAGGAGATCCAGTGTCCGCCCTAAGCCCGGAGCGCCTTCCTCTGAGCCGCGAAAGAGTTCTCACATGCGCTGTGGAACTCGCAGACGAGTCAGGGATATCGGCGTTGACCATCCGCTCCCTCGCGCAAAGCATGGGCACCAAGCCGATGTCCCTGTACTACTACGTGGCTAACAAGGACGAGATCCTGGACGGCATCGTGGACATGGTGTTCAGCGAAGTTCAGTTGCCCTCGCCCTCCGGGAACTGGCGGGCGGAAATGCACGATCGGGCACACGCGATGCGGGCTGCCCTCACCCGGCATCCGTGGGCGGTGGGGTTGCTGGAAAGCCGCTCCTCCCCTGGCCCCGCAACACTCCGACACCATGAGGCGACGCTGGCCACGTTGCGGGCAGCAGGATTTTCGGTCCAACTGACCGCCCACGCGTACGCAGCACTGGACAGCTACATCTACGGTTTCGCGCTCCAGGAGGCAGCCCTGCCGTTTGAAGGCCGGGATACCGCAGCCGAAATCACCACCCCCATCATGGAGCGATTCTCAACAGGGGAGTACCCGCGCATGGTGGAGATCGCCGTCGAGCATGTCCTCAAACCCGGCTACGACTTCGGCGACGAATTCGACTTTGGACTGAACCTGATTCTTGACGGCCTCAGCCGATTGATGGGCGAAGCCGGCGCAGCAGCCGAATAACCGCCGCATCCGTTGAGGTGCGTGGGGCAAAAGGGTACGGTCAGGGCATACTCGACGCCGTCCGTTTTAAGGATCTGATGCCATGGCCAGAATTGAGGACTATGCAATTATCGGGGACTTGAATACGGCCGCCCTGGTTGCGCGGGACGGATCCATCGATTGGATGTGCCTGCCCCGTTTCGACTCCCCCGCCTGCTTCGCCGCCTTATTGCATACCCCTGAAGCTGGCCGATGGCTCCTCGCGCCGGCAGATGCAGGGGCGCGGAACGGGGGAAACTGCACGCGGCGCCGCTACCGTCCGGACACCCTGATCCTGGAAACGGAATGGGAAGTGGAGGGCGGCGCGGTCCGTGTCATCGACTTCATGCCCGTCCGCGACGACGCTGTAGACCTCGTGCGGATCGTGGAAGGCCTGTCCGGCGAGGTGGCCATGCGCTGCGAGTTGATTCTCCGTTTCGACTACGGTCGCGTGGTGCCGTGGGTGCGTCACACCAAGCACGGAATCAGCGCTGTGGCGGGGCCCGATTCCGCCTATCTCACGACGCCCGCTCCTCTAAAGGGCCAGGACATGCGCACGGTTAGTGAGTTCAGCGTCCGCGCCGGGGAACGCATCCCCTTCGTGCTTCGCTGGGCACCAAGCCATGAGCCGGAGCCCCGGCGTATCGATGCAGCCAAAGCATTTCACGCCACGGAATCCTTCTGGCGCGAGTGGATTGACCAAAGCGAAATGGAGGGCAAGTACAAGGATCCGGTGGAGCGATCCCTCATCACCCTCAAGGCCCTGACCTATGCCCCCACGGGCGGCATCGTCGCCGCTGCTACAACATCCCTTCCCGAGCAACTAGGCGGCTCCCGAAATTGGGACTACCGCTATTGCTGGCTGCGCGACGCAACACTGACCCTGCAGTCGTTGCTTGCCGCCGGATACACGGAAGAAGCAGCAGCCTGGCGGGAATGGCTGCTCCGTGCTGTGGCGGGCGATCCTTCCGAGCTGCAGATCGTTTACGGCCTGGACGGTGCCCGAAGATTGCCGGAGGCCGAGATCCCATGGCTATCGGGCTACGAAAATTCCCAGCCAGTCCGCACCGGGAATGCCGCAGCCCCCCAGCTGCAATTGGACGTTTGGGGCGAGGTGCTGGACGGACTCTCGCTGACCAGGGCAGCTTCCCCGCCGGGCACCGTGGACACGTCCTGGGACATTCAAGTGGCGTTGATGGAGTTTCTGGAAGGGGCTTGGGACCAACCGGACAACGGGCTTTGGGAGATGCGCGGGCCCCGCAGGCACTTCACGCATTCCAAAGTCATGGCATGGGTGGCTGCCGATCGCATGGTCAAGGCCGTGAGAACTTCGGGATTGCCCGGCCCCGCGGACCGCTGGGCGGCGCTTCGCAGGCAGATCCACTCAGAGGTCATGACACGCGGGTTCGATGAAGAGCTCAACAGCTTTGTCCAGTCCTACGGCAGTAAGGAACTGGACGCCAGCCTGCTCCTCATCCCCCGGGTTGGCTTTTTGGGGCACCGTCATCCACGGGTTGCGGGCACCGTGAAAGCCATCCAGGAAGGGCTGACCGATGATGGTCTGGTGCTGCGCTATCGAACCGAGTCCGGCCATGACGGCCTGCCTGGCGATGAGGGAGTCTTCCTTGCGTGCTCGTTCTGGCTGGTGGATGCGCTGCTGGGCATTGGCCACGCCGGCCAGGCAACCGCACTGTTCGAGCGGCTGTTGACGCTCCGAAACGATGTTGGGCTGCTCAGCGAGGAATGGGATCCCAGAACCCAGCGACAACTCGGCAACACTCCGCAAGCGTTCAGCCACTTTCCCCTGATCCACTGCGCCCTGCAGCTCCATCACGGCGAAGCCCATGGCAGTGACACGCCGCTGCGCAGGCCGAAACACCCGGAACAAGGTACTGACCAGCTCCCACAACAGGCCATCTCCGAAAGCGGCCCGGGCACGGATCATCCGGCGCCCAGAAAGCGCTCCGAAACCAGCCGCTGAAAAGCGGCAGCAGTTACGATTCCGTCTTTTGATCGTCCGGATCCGCGGCTTCGGCCTTGTGCTTGGCTTCCTCCAGGTGTTGATCGAGCTTGCGCTCGGCCTCCCGCCGACGCTGGCCGATAGTCCTCATCTGCTGTGTGGTCGGAGATCCAGCGTCGGTATCCTGCCACTGATCGCGTTCCTCTGACCCTGCGCCCGAGGGCACGCCAGAGCTCTTCTTCTCTTCATCGCCCATAAGGAAATCGTCCCATCGCCTGGGCTTCTGCGGTAGGACCAGCTGGCTGGATAAAGGCCCGACGGCGGCCTCCCGCCGTCGGGCGTTTTCACCCCTCAGTGGTGCGGCAGCTGCCGCAGGCTTCAGCGGCGGGTATCGCGCGTGCCTTCAGTTTCAATGTTTTCCTTGCGGACTTCCTCATTGACGGGGACATCATCGGTGACGGTGTCCTTTTCCAAGCGCACGCGCTCCACAGGGACGGTTTCCTTATCCACTACCGGCCGCTCTTCGTGAAGCGTGACCTCATGCTCACTTTCTGTGAGGTCAGGGCCGGACATGGCGTCTCCCTTATTGGTATCCGTGATCGGCTCACGCTCAAGGCGGACTTCCTCGCGCTCGACCGGCACGGTGGTAGTCACATTTTCGGTGGTGATGTACTTGCGAAGACGCGCCCGTCCGGCCGCTGTCCTTTCCGTCCCGACGTTGAGCCGCTCTTCAGAACGGGTCATGGCATCGTCGCCCTCGCGTGCCGTTCCGGCGCTTGTTTCCACTCCGGCGCTTCGGTTCGCGTAGTCATGCTGACCCTGGAAGGCGTCCCGGTCCTGGATGCTGTAGTGGTTGTAAAGCCGTTCCTCCTCATCCGGGTCGAGGTGGCCATCTTCGGCCACGCGGGGAGCGTCCTTGATGTGATCCTTGCTGTAGGGAACAACGACGTCGTCGCCCTCCACGCTGGCTCCCTCCAAGGGAATGAACGATTCAGAAGTGCCGAAAAGACCGGTTTTGACTGTCACCCATGTGGGCTCCCCTGTGTCGTCATCGGTGTAGAACGTGCCGATTGACCCAACCTTGTCCCCCTCCGTGGTCCGAACGTTTCCGTTGAGGCCCATCAGACGGTCAATGTTCTCCCTGGCGAGCATGATGTCTCCTTGGAATCTGGATGTGTTGCACTTGATGCCCAGCGGCCTGCATCACCGGGCGTGGGTTCCGGATCATGACGGGGAATGGATTCAACCCGCTGACTTGGCGGAACAGCAATACATAAGCATGCTTACTATTTCTTTGGCAAGACCCAATCGAATCTGCCGTGGGATTGATCCACGTGGAGTACCACAGAGTCCCTCCGAGAACCCCCATCAACCGGGACTCCCTCAGGCTGAATGCCCGTGATGGTCTGGAACCATGACCACTGATACTTGGCGTGCACCAACACGCCGTCGCCTGCCGCTTGTTACCTACGTGCTTGCCGCGGGCGTGTTCCTCATGGGCACCACAGAATTCGTGGTGGCCGGGATCCTTCCAGAGATCGCCCAGGACCTGGGTATCACGGTAGGAAATGCCGGGTTGATGATTACCGTCTTCGCGGTTGGCATGATCATTGGAACACCCACGATGTCGATCCTTACCCTCAAGATGCCGCGACGCGTCACGCTTAGCCTCGCGTTGGTGGTTTTCGCCGTTGGACACGTCATCGTTGCTCTTACCACCGACTTCGCAGTGATACTCGGGGCCCGGTTCCTGACGGCTCTGGCCACCGGAGCCTTCTGGGCCGTCGCCGCAGTCGTGGGTGCGAAGGCGGCTGGTGCCGCTTCCGCCTCCCGCGCGTTGGGGGTGGTCCTGGGCGGTGGCATGCTCGCCAACGTGATCGGTGTTCCGTTGGGGGCATTTGCCGGCCAGTCGATCGGTTGGCGAGGCCCTTTCTGGATCCTCACCGTCCTGGCACTCGTGGCGGCGTTGGTTGTTTACCGTTTGGTCGGCGTCGGGCCTTCCTCTGGCCCCATCCCCTCAGTTCGGGCCGAGATCGCGAGCATGCGTGACGCAAGGGTCTGGCTTGTCCTTGCAGGTTGCGCCATCGTGTGTGGATCATCCCTTGCGGCCTACAGCTTCATCTCTCCGCTCCTGACACAGAACACGGGCATGGGAGCAGCAGCAGTTCCGCTGGTTCTCGTGGTCTATGGAGTGGGAGCGTTCATCGGTTCCAACGTCGGTGGCCATGTTGGCGCGCACCGCCCCTTCACGGCGCTGTTCGTCTCGGCTGCAATGACGTTTCTAGTGCTCGGGGCACTCTGCCTGCTCTCAGGCAACGCCGTGCTGACGGTGATCCTCATCTTCTTGCTGGGCCTGTTCGGCATGGCAACCAACCCCATCCTCATAGGCAAAGCAGTCGGTTATGCCCACCACGCGCCCACGCTCGCCTCGGCGCTCAGCACATCCTCGTTCAACCTCGGCACCGCAGTGGGCTCGTGGATCGCAGGCTTTGCACTCGAGTCCGCGCTCGGTGCCACGGGCCCCGTGGTGGTGGGTACGTGCATAGCGGCACTGTATTTTCTCCCGCTCACCATCCTGTTGCGGAAGGAACGGTCACCTCAGCCGTCCGAGGCAGCCCTCTCAGGCTCAGCCTGAGCTGCGGTGCCATACTCGCTGGCAGCCCACGAAGCGAGCAACTGCAGGCGCTCCGCCGAAGGCGACCCCGGTTCCGCACTGTAGATCGTCAGGGTCAAGCCGGGCTCAGCGGCCATTTCCAACCCTTCATAAGCTAGCGTCAGCTCGCCCACAACGGGGTGATTGAACGTCTTGAAACCCGTCCCATGGTGGCGGACGTTGTGCGCACCCCAGCGTTTCCGGAATTCATCGCTTCGGGTTCCCAGCTCACCGATGAGGTCATGAAGTTCCTTGTTGTGCGGGTCGCGACCGGCTTCAGTCCTCAGGATTGACACGGTCACCTCGGCGAACGCATCCCAATCCGGATAGAAATCATGGGCGCGTTCATCCAAGAACGTGAATCGCGCGATGTTCGGCGGTTGACCCGGCATGTCGTAGCAATCTTTGTAGAACGCCCGCGCCAAGGGATTGACCGCCAACAGATCCATCCGGCCGTTACGAACGAACGCCGGACCGGCGGTCACAGCATCCAGCGCCCATTGCAGGCTCTGATGCGGAACGTAGGACTTGGAGTTGCGCCGCCTTGGCGGCCGGGCCACCGGACTGGCCGCGTGGGCGAGGTCGAATAAGTGGGCCCGCTCGGCGTCGTCCAGGCACAACGCCCTTGCGATGCTCTCAAGAACCTGCGGGGAAGCTCCGCTGATCGCGCCACGCTCAAGGCGCGTGTAATACTCCACGCTCAACCCGGCAAGGGTGGCAACTTCACTACGCCGCAAACCCTTTACACGCCGGTTCGTTCCGGTGGGCAGTCCAACCTGCTCAGGGGCAACATGGGCACGCCGTGAGATCAGGAATTCGCGGACCTCCGCTCGATTATCCATGGCTCCACGCTAGGCCAAGCAGGTGTCAGGAGGGAGTCCCTCCGGATACCTGCTTCGCTTAACGCACGACGGCGACCTCCCGCCGTCGTGCGTTTTCCTCACCCAATTCCCCGCCTCAACACCGCGGTGTCGGTGTGGAACGTTAGGGTTGGTCCCAAGACATCTGACGAGGAGAGCAATTGCCGTACATCGTTGACTTCAAGAACGTTTGCACCGAGGGCCTGGAGTCTTCTCCGGTTGCCGAGACGCTTGCAGGGTTGCGGGCCAACGAGGCCCGTTATTACAAGAACAAATACGACCATGAATTCACCGTGAGTCCCGCCAGCGAGGTGCCGGAAGTCGTGGATCGGGTGAGCCGGATCCTGAAGGAAGAGCGCGACATCGTCATCGATTCCCGCCCCTTGGAGGCGACGGCCTTCGAAGTGGACGGCTTGCGGATGGACTACGTGTTCCACGAGTCCGGGCTGTCCATCAACGTCATGTACAGCATCGAGGAAGGCGGGAAGCGGGCGGTCGGTTTCAAGCTCGCTGAGGGCATGGACGTTCCAGCAGAACTGGAATCGCGCTTCAAGTTCGCCCGTCAGAAGTCCAAGCTGGCAGGGGTCATCCGGGGATCGTACTTCGTGATAAAGGGTCAGTACTGACGGCAGGATAGGTTTACGGGGCCCTATGCCAATTGGCGGGGACCCTCTATTCTCTTGACATGGGCGTTTGGGGAGCGTTGTGCCGCACCAAACCTGGTTGCAACAGCATCCGGCGCAGGTGACGCATGGATCCCCACAACAAGGTTCCTTCCTCGGACAATTACGCCGCATTCCTCGCAAGGTTGGACACGGCAACCACAGGCCTGAGCACCCGGGCGAGGGCCCTTGACAAGGCGCTGAGTGCGATCTCGCTGCTCTTGCGACGGTATCAACGGGCCCTTCGCGGCTGGGAACGGAGACTGGTCCGCGTCAATGAGGAACTAGCCCGGCACTCCGGCGAGCCGCAGACGTCGGCGGCCCTCCATGAGCTCCAACGAACTGCCGTTCAGATGGGGTCAATGCACAGCGCACAGGTCCTGCGGCTCACAGAGAAACAGTCAATCATGCGAGGACGACGCGACGCCATCGGCCGGTCGCTCCTGGAGCTTGAAGTCAGCAGAGCCAAACTGGATACGTCCCGGAGGTTGTCACAGGACCGCGAAAACCTGAGCAGGGCCCTCTACGAACTTGCTGGGACCGGCGGTGGCGCCGCGAAGATCCCCGATCTGGGATTGCGGAACGATCTTAGGGAAGCACGCGAGGCAGTAGTCCTGGCCGAAGCACTCCTCGAAGTGAAGGGATCCTGACCATGGAAAACACGTCGGACGCTGTTGAAATCGTGCGCTGGGTGAGGAAACCAGGCGACAAACCCATCATCAAATTCGTCACTTTCAGCATCCTTGCTGTGATCCTGTGGCTGATCCTGATGATCTTCATGCCCGCCCTGAGAAGCGTCGGTCCAGCGTTGATATTCACGCCAGCCTTCGCAGCGATTCTCACCATTCCCACGATCGCAGCCCAGAAAAGCCTGCTGCGAGGGTTGGCCAAACGGATCAACGACACCATCACGGAGATGACAGGCAGCGCCAACGACAAAATCTCCACAAAGCAGCTGCGGAAATTGATCAAGAGTGGCGAGCAGCTTCCACTCTTGATCAACGGAGTTCCCGGTTTGCAGCTGCAGGTGAAAAGGGTCGCAAGTGCCAAGGAAGATGCCTCCGAAAAGCTGCTCGCGGTCATTACCGTTGCTCCTGTGAGCAGTGGAACTGCCAGCTTTGACCGGCTGCTGGAGGCGGCACTGTACGGCGGACGATAAGGCGGGGCTGCCTGGCGAGGAGGCTGCTGAATCAGTCGCTGGGTTGGGTGCGTCGGCTGGATTCGTGGGGCTGGTTGTTACGACTGTTCCTATCCAACCGCAGGCACTGTCCGCCGGGGCCATCGATAAAAATCGCTGGATGAAGCCCGGGATCTGAGGCAGAATACTGGTAAGCGGGCGGAACGACCCCGTTGTCGCACCCAAGGGTGCTGACCAGAACACGCCGCTAGACGGCCATTGGTGGCGTTCCGCCCGCCCCAACCACCCGCTAATTCAGCAGGCTCCTAGCTCTTGGGCACTAGAACGGGACTATCACGTTTCAGGCGAAGCTTCCATGGCGTCAGCGCAGATTCAAGCTGCTCCCGGAGATTCATTTTGGAAGCCCCCTCCACGCGTTCTTCAAAATGAATGGGCACCTCGGTGATCTCAAGGGCCCGCTGAGCGGCCCTGTAGTTCATCTCGACTTGGAAGGAATAGCCATCACTCTTGATCGTTGAGACGTCAATGAGGCCGAGGGCTAAAGCACTCCAGGCTTTATACCCGGCCGTGCAGTCCTTCACTTTCAGCCCGAGGATTACGCTCACGTAGAAGTTGGCCCAAGCGGACAGTGCCTTTCGGTGCCAGGGCCATTCCGACGCCGTAGAGCCCCCGGCAATATAGCGCGAGCCGATAACAACGTCGGCATTCTCCTTCAGAATCTTGTCAATCATGGTTGGGATTGCTGCCACCGGATGGGATAAATCAGCGTCCATTTGGATGACAATTTCTGCATCTTGTGCCAACGCCCGGGTCATCCCAGCCACGTAAGCTCGGCCCAAACCATCCTTTTCAGCCCGATGCAGCACGGAAACGGCGCCATTCGATTGCTTTGCCAACCTGTCTGCGACCTCCCCTGTCCCATCTGGGGAATCGTCATCGACAATGAGCACGTGGAGATTCGGAATGCCCAGTGAATCAAGCTGGGACGTCAGTAGCGGAAGATTCTCCCGCTCATTGTAAGTCGGTACGACAACGGTGATTTTTGGCGCTGTAGTGGTCAAAATATGGTCCCCAATTCGGTTTCAGAAAGCGCCCGGTCCGTGCTGAACTGCACATGTCCGGGCCGGGTCAGTCTATTGATATCGCAGGGGCAATCTAAAACCGGGCCCACGCCAATCCGTGGGCCGAAAATGTCTGACACTGGACACATGTTTGATCCATCGAGACGGTTGGGAAGCTTGCGGCACCCAAAGGGTAGCGGCGCTCGGCCCTAAAAATGTCAGACCCTGGTGAGAGGGTTTATTCATGGGAAGCATTGGGGAGATGTTGGCGCGTCGGGCAGCGATGTCTGGCGCCGCGTTGCGCCCTCGGCGTGTTCCCCGAGGAAGCCACGCCGGTCCTGCCAGCGGCCAAGCCGGCTGTGAAAGCCCGACTGCGGCAGTCACCGGTTCGGACAACCCCAGGGGCATTTGGCTGCTTCGCGGCATTGAACCAGGGCCCTTCTCTGACCCTGATGACGTCGAGCCTGAAGTTGGGCCTGACGTCGAGTCTGTTTCCTCGGGGCTGAGCGTTTCCCCTGGGCTTAATGGTTCCAAGGGCTCTGACGATTTCCTTGGGCTTGACCGTGCGCTGGCACTTGGGGATGCGCTGGCTGAAAGCGCTCAGGCGTTGGAAAATCTGCGTTCGGCCACTGTGGCCGGTGTCCCGGCATTCGGGTTTGCCGAGGCTGCGGGATTCGCCGGGCGGGTGGAGGAGATCTCCCGCACTGTGGAGTACCTGCAGGTCATCGCGGCGCACGCCGTGGAGCGGACCCGCACGCAGGCCCGGCAGGCACGGCCTTCATCAGCGGCGGGCACGGGATGGCAGACAGGCTGGACCGACCCCGGAACCACAGGCACGGACTCAGTCGGGGCTGTTACCGCGGCAGACGCTGCTGCGGTGGCCGATGACGGCTACCGGAACGCCGCGGAATTCCTCCGCGCCGGTCTGCGGATCAGCAAAAGCGAAGCCACCCGCCGGCTCGCACTTGCCTCCGAGGTCCTCCCCCGGACCGGAATCGCCGGACAACACATCCCGGCCCGCCGCGAAATCCTCGCCGAAGCCCTCGAAACCACACAAATACCCACCCGGTCTGCGAGCATCATCAGCGCCGCCTTGGACAAAGTACGGCTCCTCACTGATGACGGCACCCTCGCCCGGATGGAACACGCCCTCACCGCCACGGCCGTTGAATCCGACCCGGACTTCGTCACCAAAATGGCCAAACGCTGGGTCGATTCGATCGACCAAGACGGTCCTGAACCGTCCGAAGAAGTTCTCCGCCAACTCCAAGGCGCGTTCTTCCGCCGTCGACGCCGCCACGGGCTGCACCACATCGAAATCTTCGCCACCGCAGAACAATACGAAACCCTGGCCACCGCCATGAACGTCGCCACCAACCCCCGACTCACCACCGGACACAGCATGGGCACCGGGAACAATGCAGCCGTCTGCCATGGGGAAACCACCGGCGACGGCGACGAGAGCGGTGACGGGAGTGGCGACGGGAACGGGGAGAGCAGCAGCGGGAACACAACCGGCCCGGATCTGGACCGGCGTTCCCGCCCCATGAAACTCCTCGACGGACTCGTCGGAGCCTGTGCCGTCGCGATGACGACCGGGAAACTGCCAGCCAACGGCGGACTCCGACCCCAACTCACCCTCACCATCGACGAACGCGACCTCTTCGAACGACGCACCGACCACTCCCGGCTCAGCACCGGCACAGCAACGTTCCTGGGTCCGATGCACCCGAACACCATCCGCAAAATCGCCTGCGACGCGGACATCCTTCCCGTCCTGCTCGGCAGCGACTCCCGCGTCCTGGACATCGGCCGCACCACCCGGATCTTCCCACCCCACATCCGCAAAGCCATCACCGCCCGCGACGGCGGCTGCGCCTTCCCCGACTGCACCATGCCCGCCCCCTGGTGCGAAGCCCACCACATCACCTACTGGTCACACGGCGGCACCACAGGAACCGAAAATGGCACCCTGCTCTGCAGCCACCACCACCACGTCATCCACAAAGAACAATGGCGGATCGACATGACCACCGGCGTGCCCTGGTTCACCCCACCACCACACATCGACCCCAAACAAACACCCCGACGCAACCACCACCACACACCCCTCAGAACATAAGAGTGTGTCGCGTTCAATCGCGCCCCGGCTGCCTCGCCGTAGGGTGACAGCGCGAGAAGTGACAGCCCGCCGTCGAGCGCTCTAAAACTACGCCCCGCCGGTAAGCTCAGCCGCGACGAAGCATTACCGCGACGTCGGCCAGCCCGTGTATGACTCAGCCAGGTACGCCTTGGCGTGCTCGGACGAGACCACGGAGTGCAGCTCGCCCAGTTGGCGGGCGCGGTCAAAGTCGTCGGCGCCGGGAACGGTATGCAGCATGGAGGTCATCCAGTAAGAGAAATGCTGGGCCTTCCAAACACGGTCCAGGGCGCGGTCGCTGTAGGAATCCAGCAGTGTGGTGGAACCGTTGGAGTAGAAGGAGTCGAAGCCTTCGAACAACACCTTCACGTCGTGTATCGCGAGGTTAAGGCCCTTGGCGCCGGTGGGCGGGACGGTATGTGCGGCATCGCCGGCAAGGAAAAGATTGCCGTGGCGCATAGGAGTGTGGACGAAGCTTCGGAACGGCAGGACCATCTTTTCCAGGACAGGGCCTTCGTTGAGCTCAAATCCGTTGCCGTTTACGCGTTTGCGGAACTCGGACCAGATGCGTTCGTCGTTCCAGTCTGCCACGTTTTCCTTGGGGTCGCACTGGAAGTACATGCGCTGCACTGTCTCGGTCCGCTGGCTGATCAAGGCGAAACCGTGCTCGGAGTTGGCATAGATCAGCTCGTCGGAGCTGCGTGGAGCCCGGGCCAGGATACCGAACCAGGCGAACGGGTATTCGTGGAAGAACCACTTTCGGTTGGCTTCGGGGATCTGGAAGCGGCAGTGGCTGCGAGACCCGTCAGCGCCAACGAGGAAGTCGGCCTGGATCTCGAACTCCTGCCCGTCGGAATCGGTGAACCAGACTTTCGGTTTGCCCTCGAGATCGTGAACCGTGGTGTCCGTGACGCTGTATCGAACGCCGCCGCCGTCGGCCTCGCGTCGCGCAGCGAGGTCGGCGAAAACGTCCGTTTGTGGGTACAGCCACACGGATTCACCCACCAACTCCTTGAAGTTGATGCGGTGGCTTTCGCCATTGAACCGCAACTCGATGCCATCGTGCCGGTCACCTTCGCGGAGCACCCGGTCTGAGACGCCGGAGTCCACCAGCAGGTTGACAGTGCCATGCTCCAGGATGCCTGCGCGAACAGTTTGATGGATTTGTTCGTGGCTGCGGACCTCCACCACCACGGATTCGATGCCTTGCTTGGCCAGCAAGTGGGAGAGCATGAGCCCTGCGGGTCCTGCACCCATGATGGCGACTTGAGTGGTGACGGTAGTACGTGCCATGGTGTTCCTCGCTTCGTTGCGGTCCCGCTGGGACGGGATGAGCCTGGAATCAGTGTGGCGCGAGCTGCGTGACCGGTGTTACATGAATTCCGTTGAACGGAAACTTCACGTCAATCCCTAAGTTGGCGGCCTATCCCCCGCGCAGCGGTCTGTAACGCCGGAACAAGGGCCTGCAGGCGCATCTCAGCCAAGGGCACCACGACGCCAAGGGCCGCGACCGCTCGCCGCTTCCCGTTCATCACGGGGACGGCGATGCCCCAGGTGTCCGGATCGACCACGCCAGCCAGCTGCGCATAGCCCAGCTGCGCAGCCTCAGCCAACAGGTGGCGTACGACGTCGGAAGTCACCTTTCCTTCCGGGTCGTGGAACCGCTCGAGGTACTCCGCCTGTAATTCGCGGGACTGGTGTGCCATCAGCGCCAGGCCGGCGGAGGAAATGTGGACCGGCATGCGACCGGCAACGCGTGCACGGTTGGCAACCGAGCCGCGGCGTGAAAGCCGCTCCACGAACAGCGCCTCCCAGCCTTCAAGCACGGCCAGGTTCACGTTCTGATTCAAGACTTGCTGAATGTCCTCCATGAAGGGCATGGCCGCTTGACGGAGTGCGAGCGTGGGCGAATTTCTGTTGACCAGTTCCCATAACCGGAGCCCCAGTCGAACGTTCCCGCCAGCACCAAGTTCCAGCAAGCCATGCTCGGAGAGTTGCCGGACCAGCCGGTGGGCGGACGACAACGGGAGGCCGGACCTGTCGGCGAGTTCCGTCAGTTGCAGCGAGGTGGCGCCTTCGGGAAAGGCCTCAATAACCCGAACTACGCGATCCACCACGGAGTCACCGGATGCTGAGTTGGCCACGATGCGCTCCTTTGCTGCGGTTCTTCTGCCAAACGCGTCTTCTAACCAGACGAGCGCGAGTGACGCCTTCCATTCAATGGTAGAACGTGCCTCAGGTTACTCCCGCCGGTGATACAACTCTCATAACTGACCGGCCGTTCTGCTGGCCACATTCACTCCGAAAGAGAACTCCCGAGGACACTATGCCAACGATGACATCTGCCCGCCGCTCACAATGGCCAGTCTGGCTGTGTTGGTTAGCCATGGTCTTGGACGGCTTCGACCTGGTGGTCCTGGGGACCGTTATCCCAACGCTCATCAAGACCGGCGATATAGGCTTTGACGCCGTTGGAGCCACCTTCGCTGCAACTATTTCCTTGGTAGGCGTGGGGCTCGGCGCACTCTTTATCGCCCCGCTATCCGACAAGTTCGGCAGGCGGAAGCTCCTGATCGCCTGTGTGGCCGGCTTCTCGCTCTTCACGATCGGAGTCGCCTTCGCGCCCAACGTGGCGGTTTTCTCCATACTTCGCCTGCTGGCAGGCCTTGGGCTGGGCGCCTGCCTTCCCGCCGCCCTTGCGTACATGAACGATTACGCTCCCGCAGGCTCAGCCGGAAAGTCGACCACGCGGACAATGACCGGCTACCACGTAGGTGCTGTGGCGACAGCGTTCCTGGCCATCCTTGTGGTCCCCAACTGGCGCCTGATGTTTATCATTGGCGGCGTTGCCGGGCTGGCGCTCCTGCCATTCCTGTGGGCGAAATTGCCGGAGTCACTTCCTGAAGCAGCACCCGTGAAGGTGGACGAAACAACAAAGGCGGCTCCCGGCGTCGTGCATTCCACAGACGGCAAGCAAAAAACCGGGTTCCGCGACCTCCTGCAGAAGCCGTATCCGCTGGTGGCCGTGGGAATTGGCATCGCGTCGTTCATGGGATTGTTGCTGGTTTATGGCTTGAACACCTGGCTGCCGCAGTTGATGGCAGCTGCGGGCTACACCGTGAGCACGGGCCTGACGCTGCTGCTGGTCCTCAACCTCGGCGCCGTGGGCGGGCTGGTTTTGGCCGGAATTCTTGCCGACCGGCATGGAACCAAGAAGATCGTGCTGCTGTGGTTCGGGCTTTCAGCAGTGTTCCTGGCCGTCCTCAGCGTGAAGATCCAGAGTGAGTTCCTGCTCAACGCCGCGGTATTTGTCACCGGCGTCTTCGTCTTCAGCTCGCAGGTTCTGGTTTACGCATGGGTCAGCCAGCTGTTTCCGGCCCGACTCCGGGGAACGGCACTTGGGTTCGCTGCCGGCGTCGGACGCCTTGGCGCGATCGTTGGTCCTGCCGTGACTGGAACCCTGGTGGCCGCAAATATTGCCTATCCCGCCGGCTTCTACGTGTTCGCCGCAGCGGGACTCTTGGCTGTAGCAGCGCTGTTCCTGGTGCCCCATCAGGTCAAAAGTCCTGAGCCCGTGCCGGCGGGAGAACGGTAACCGACGGCACGGCGCTAAGTGCTCAGCTGGCCGTCCAACTTTCCGGGCTGTGGGTGAAGCGACTCGCGGGCCTTGCCCAACAGCTGCGGTCCGGCCGCGTAGCAGCGATCGGTGTATTGCCGGAGCGCCGGAAGTGCCTGGACGGCGTAGTCGAAGTGTTCCTCGCGGATCATCGACTCGATGGCCTTGCACTGATCCTCTGTCTCAAGCGCGCCCACCATTGCCGAGGAGATCTTCAGGCTCAGCACAGCATCCATGCTGGCATCGGCGTCGTGTTGGCAGAGGCCGTTGGAGATCCTCAGTAGCCTGCCCGGCAACATCGAAAGGTAAGTGGAGAGAAAACGCAAGGCCGGGGTGGGGTCTCCCATCTCATCGGCCAAGGCCTGCAACCTGCACGGTTCCAGAGCCGGAACCTGACCGTCTGCCTCGTCAGTCATGGCTGGCTGCTTGTGGCTGCGCGGCATCTTCCGGCGTTGATTTGCTGGGGTTCCTCCGCCAGATGGACGCGAGCATCCCGATGACCAGGATCCCGGGCGCACCGTACATCAGGATGTTCAGGACGAGTGGTTCGCGGAGGGCGCGGATGGCATTCCCGACGTAAGGGATGGTCGCGATCTGCTTATCCACCGCTTTGCCCTGCAGGGTGGCGATCCACGGATCGATGCCATTATTCGCGTCGCCCTTGGTCTGGACAGCCACGCCGCCATCGGCTGTTGTGGTGACCTCAGTGATGCGATGGGTCTCCACCCGCTGGTCTTCCACGGGAATGTGGTAGGTGATGATGTCGCCCACCTTGATGTCGGTGATCGGCGTCGGAACGGTGACGACGACATCCCCCGGGTTGATCAACGGCGCCATCGACCCTGTCAGCATCGTGGAGGTTTGGTAGCCCAGGATGCGCGGTCCGATCGCCAGGAAGAGGAAAACCAAGGCCGCCGTGGCCAGCATGCTGAAACCGAGGAATTTCATCGTCTTCGTAGCGATACGGCGAAACGTACCCGGTGCCGCGATGGCTTTAGCGGAGGTTCCGACGGCTGCGGCTGAACGCCGGCCCTTGAGGGCGGGTCCGCTGATGCTGGTCAGTGCGCTCATGGTCCTGGCGTTCCTTCCGTTGTTGGTTATCTTCTGATCGAAAGTCTGGGCCATCTGGCTCAGGCTTCCTGCGGGAAATCCTCAAGTCTGGCTCAGGAAATACCGGCGGACCTGATCGGGCAGGGGGGCGCCCGACCAGGCCCGGCGGGGCTCTGTGGTGATTCTTTTGAGGTGGTGCTACTTGGCTGGTGTTACAGCGTTGGTCTTACTTGGTGGTTTCGGTGCGTTGGGTGCCGGTGAAGGCGAAGGCGATGGTGCTGGTGGCGCCTTGGAAGGTGTCGTTGGCGGTGGTGGGGAACGCGGTGGTGACTTTGAGGTAGTCGGTTTTGGCCGGGGTCAGGGCGGTCAGGTTGTTCAGGACTTTGTTCGCGGTGATCACCGGGGCGGCGGCCATGACCGTGGTTTTGGTGCCGGTGCAGGTGTAGGGGGCTGCGGCGCCGGTCCAGGCGACGGAGCAGTTCTCGATGGTCAGCTGCAGGCCGTTGGTCACATCCGTGGTGAGCAGTGAGGCGGTGGCGCCGGCGGAGGTGGTGAGGGTGACGTTGTTCAGGTCCGAGTTGCCGGTGTTGGCCAGGGTGACGAGCTTTTCGACTTTGTCTCCGGGCAGCAGGCCTGCGATGGGGACGTTGAGGGTGTTGTTCGCGCCGGTGCCCAGGGCGATGGTGACGGTGCCGGCGGTGACTTGCTGGCTGGCCGAGGTGGAGGAGGTGAACGCGCCGTAGGTTCCCATGCCGGCGACGGCGGCTGCGGTGCCGAGCAGTGCGACGGAAGCGAGGACCTTGCCGGAGGTTGTCTTGAGGCTGATGGCCATGGGAATCAGTGTCCTTTCGGGAGGCCACCGCTTCCGGCCGGCCGTTTCGTTTGCCGGCCCTGAGTGGCTGACAAGAAACACTGTGCCGGGCCCGGATCAAGAACCACTCCTGCAATCCATCAACACTTGCTCAGGAAAAGATCAAGAATCCTTATTCCTTTCCCAAGCGCAGGAAGCGGCGCTCTGGACTGATAATAAGCAAGCTGATAATCCTGTAACGAAAGGCCAACGCTAAACACAGAGGTGGGATCATGGTGGATCGCATTACCGATATTTGGGGCGCGAGGACGCCGTTCGCGCGTGAAGCTGACTGGCCCTCCCGCGTGGACTACGCCCTCCAGGAAGGCCTCACCGAAGGCGACGTCGACCACTGGGTCCAGTCCGCCTGCGTGCTGTGCAGCAATGGCTGCGGCTGCGATATTGCCGTTAAGGACGGAGCCATGGTGGGCATTCGCGGCCGTGCTGACGACCGCATCAACAAGGGGCGCCTAGGGCCGAAAGGCCTTTTCGCAAGCTGGCAGGGTGTCTCCAACAAGGACCGGCTCACCCAGCCATTGATCCGCGAGGGCGGCGAATTGGTCCCAACTGATTGGGACACGGCCATGAAGCGGATCGTGGAACGCAGCAAGCAACTCTTGAAGGAGAAGGGCCCCCTCAGCCATGGCTTCTACACCAGCGGCCAGCTGTTCCTTGAGGAGTACTACGCCTTGGGCGTGATAGGGAAGGCCGGCATCGGGACACCCCACATGGACGGCAACACCCGCCTTTGTACTGCGACAGCGGCATCCGCGCTCAAGGAAACCTTTGGCGCCGATGGTCAGCCTGGCGCGTATGAGGACATCGACAATTGCGATGCCATCTTCCTTTATGGTCACAACATGCCAGAGACCCAGACCGTTCTCTGGGCCCGCATCCTGGACCGACTTTCGGGACCAACCCCGCCAAAACTCGTGTGCGTCGACCCGAGAAATACAGAGGCCGCGCGTTTTGCCGACGTGCATCTGGCAGTGCGGCCAGGGACCAATCTCGCGCTCATGCACGCCCTGGTCCGGGAGGTCCTGCAGAACGGCTGGGAGGATCCTGCTTACATTCAGGACCACACGCTCGGTTACGACGAGCTGAAATCCGCTGTGGAGGAATGGACGCCCGAGGCTGCTGCCGAGGTGTGCGGTGTCAGCGCCCACGACATCAGGAAGGCCGCCCGCATCTTCGGCACCTCGGACCGGGTTCTTTCCACCGTTTTGCAAGGGTTCTACCAGTCATCCCAGGCCACAGCTTCCTCCTGCCAGGTCAACAATCTGCATCTGTTGCGCGGCATGCTCGGGCGGCCAGGAGCTGGCCTTCTACAGATGAATGGGCAGCCGACAGCACAAAACAACCGCGAATGCGGGGCCGACGGCGACCTTCCGGGCTTCCGTAACTGGCACAATCCGAAACACGTTGAAGAACTGGCCTCCCTGTGGAACGTGGATCCCGCGATCATTCCCCACTGGGCACCCCCAACCCATGCCATGCAAATCTTCCGCTACGCCGAGCAAGGATCCATCAATTTCCTTTGGGTCTCGGCTACGAACCCTGCGGTCTCCCTGCCCGAGCTGCGCCGGATACGGGAGATCCTGGCTAAGCCGGAACTGTTCCTGGTGGTGCAGGATCTATACCTAACAGAAACCGCCAGCATGGCCGACGTCGTCCTCCCCGCCGCCGCGTGGGGCGAAAAGACAGGGACATTCACCAACGCTTCCCGCGTCGTTCACATCTCTGACAAAGCCGTAGACCCGCCCGGGGACGCCCGCAGCGATCTGGATATTTTCCTGGACTACTCCAACCGAATGGGCTTCACCACCCTGGACGGCACGCCCTTGTTGACGTGGGAGGGCCCGGAAGACGCCTTCGAAGCTTGGAAAGAGTGCTCGCGCGGACGCCCTTGCGACTACTCAGGACTGAGTTATTCGAAACTCCGTGGTGGCAGCGGGATCCCGTGGCCCTGCAATGAACAAAACCCGGACGGCACCACTCGCCTCTATACGGACGGGGTTTTTCCCAGCGATCCTGACTATTGCGAGAACTACGGTCACGACCTCTTGACAGGGGCCGAAGTGGAGCCGGAAACCTACCGCACCAAGATGCCCAAAGGCCGCGCCTGGCTCAAAACAACCAAGTACCATCCACCTCACGAAGAACCGGACGACGACTACCCGCTCCGGTATACCACCGGTCGGACGGCGTATCACTTCCACACACGGACCAAGACGGGACGTTCCCGGACACTCAACGCAGCGGCACCAAGGATGTGGGTGGAACTCTCGGTCGAGGACGCTTCCGCGCTGGGGATCACGGAAGGCGACATCGTCCGTGTGTCGTCCCGGCGCGGCCTAATAGAAGCCCCGGCTCGGGTCAGCGGCGTCCGGCCCGGAACGGTTTTTGCCCCTTTCCACTATGGATACTGGGACTCGACGATGCCGTCCGACCCGTCAGATTCTGCCCAGGGTTCACGGAAGACTGCTGCCAACGAGCTGACCATCACTGAATGGGATCCCGTATCAAAGCAGCCGCTTTTCAAGAATGCCGCGGTGAAAGTGGAGAAAATCCGCGACGGCGATGGACCGGCTCCTGCGCCCAACACCACCGCTTCCCGGCAGGCAGGACAACAACAATGAACCTCAACATCTACCTGGGTCTACTGCATCAGGGCGAAGCCACCCTGGCCGAGTCGTTCCGGCAGGTCTCTGATGGCCATGGCGCGGAGCCCGACGTACATTTCCTCTGCCAGACATTGGCCAAGCAGTGCGACAAGCACGGGGAGCTCCTCCTCCCAATAGTGGAGCGGTACGGCAAGGACACATCCGACCACGAGCCCGAGAGGCTCCACGCCGAGGGCTTGTCAGAAACCCGAAGCGGCCCTGTCGGCCTCCTTCGCGACCTGCAGGACCTGTACCTGCTGGCCAGCTTGGTCGATGTCACGTGGACTGTGATGAATCAAGCCGGATCCGCACTTCGCGACGCCGAGCTGCTCGCCGTCGTCGAGCAATGCCACAAAGAGACCGAAATCCAGCTCAGCTGGTTGAAAACCCGAATGAAGCAGGCCGCGCCTCAGGCACTGCTGGTCGCAGACTGAACCCGCAGACTAAGCCAGTCGCGGGCTAAGTCAGTGGGGCAGCAGCCCCAGGATCGGAAGGGTGACCGCCGTCGAAATGGCCATGGCGGCGGTGTTGCCGATCACCGGGTGGAAGCCCTCCGGTAGCCGGGCCGAAACAGCTCTGGCGACGGGAGGAGCAAGCACGGCCCCAAGCAATGCGCCGCCGATGATGCTCCACCACGAGCCGTCGTAGGCGAGCACGGCGGCCGGCGCCACTGAGACGAGCGACGCGTAGGTGGCCGCCCGCCCACCATTGCTGAACCAGCCGCGCCAAAGAACCACACCGACGGCCGAGGTGAGGGCCTGCGCAAACAGGATGTGCGGAACCAGGTTGGAACCGTACGCGGGCAGCGCAGGATTCAGCAAAAATGCCGTCGCGACGCCAAGGATCATGCCCGCACTGGCGAGCTCGTTGGCGAAGAATTGGGTCTCGGTGAAGTCGGAGAGAACCCGGCGCGCCGCCCATATAGCGTCCTTAAGAACAGGGTTAAGGCCCGACGGCGGCTGGATGGGTTGCAGCCGCCGAGCCGGTTTCCGTAGGACAAGCCAGGGCAATTTCCGGGCAATGAGGAAAGCCAGTACTGATCCCAAGGACATCGCGAGGACGCTCGCCACCACGGGCGGCAGTCCCAGCGGCACGGTGACCGTCGGGATCAGCAACAACGCGCAGGGCGTGATGGTGAAGGCGCCGAGTACAGCTCCGGTCACGCAGGTCCGCCAACCGGGTCCGTACATCAGGACCATTGCCGGGGCCACGCAAACAAAAGGCACGAACGTGGGCTGCCATCCGTCGTCGAGCATCCGGCCGAAAACTACGTTGGACAACAGCAGGCTGAACGACGCCGAGGCCAGCACCCACGGCCACAGACTGGTGCCACACGTCAGCTGGCCGGCCCAGTTCTTGCCCCGCCGGCCAGCGAACCAGGCCAACAAAGCCCCTGTAAGCAACCCGCATGCCGCCAGTTCTGATTTGTAGAACAGGGGCTCGGTCATGTCGCCCAGGAACCATCGGGCCGCTGCGAAAGGGGAGTTGGTGACTGATGCAGCCCAGCCTTCAAACGCAGTGCCGAGCCGCGGCGATTGCTGCGCCAGCGTGTGGAGGACAAGTGCGAGCACTCCCGCCAGGATGACCGAAGCCAGCGCGCCCAACGCTGTCCCGAGGGCGCCGAGCTCAGTTGCAGTCGTCTTCGGGGCAGGATCCGGTCGACGGCGGGGCGCGCCGTCGACAGCTGAGGTGAGCATCGTTGATAACCCTTAGCGTGCGATGTGGTGTAACTCGAAAGCAGCGTATCCGAGCTTTCCAAGGGGGCCCCACTCGTGTTTCTGTGGGGGATTTGTGACTGCGGATGGTGCACAATGGTTCTGATGAAAAAACCATTCAGCATATACAGAATGGTTATTTTATGAGAACCTTTAAGTATGGATCTTGTCACCACTAGAGAAGCCGCCAAGCGACTAGGCGTCAGCGACGTAGCCGTCCGTAAAATGCTGAAGACCGGCCGCCTGACGGACCTAGGCATGGTGGGCCACACGATTCTCATTGACCCTGCCTCATTGCATCGCGCTCTGGATTCGGGAAAGCGCTCGGGCCGACTCTGGACGCCAAAGACCGCATGGGCTGCACTCTGCTTGCTCTCCGGAGACAAGGCACCCTGGATTGAATCAACCAGCAGGTATCGGTTGACGCGTCGCCTCCGCGATCTAAACGCCGGCGAGGTTCAACAACTTGCCAGGAACCGTGCAGAAGTGAAACGGTATCGGGCCACGCCAACTGCCCTCGATGCACTTCAGGAAGCACTGATACCGACTGCAGGCTCCGCGCTGCGCAACAACGAGATCGCCCACCGCTTCGGGCTGGCCGGTGGAGGGGGATTCTTCGACGGATACGCAGCGTCGGGAGACGGCAGCAAGCTCGCCGCCGCGCTGGGAATGGTCGGTGATCCCAGTGGAAACGTGACTATCCGGGAAGCATCGCTCTCTGGACCTTTCGCGGAGCAGATAACCCCCTTGGCCGCCATCGCGGTGGACCTCATGGATTCCCTGGCGACCAGGGAACGTTCCGCTGGCATGCGCGTCCTTGAAGAGCTGCTCAATGGATGACCAAAACGGCCAGAATCATGGCAAGCGGCCCACTCTCGACATACCCATGCCAGTTGGAGGTTGGGGAAGTCCATGGCCACAGTGCGTGGAGTTGGCCAAGGCGCTACCTGCTAGCAAGTGGACGCTGGTCGGTGGCCTCATGGTGCAATTGCATGCGGCCGCGGCCGGCCTGCAGGTCACCCGGCCAACGGCCGATGTAGACATAGTCCTTCATGTCGAAACGGGGGCTGTAACCGCATCCGAGGTCACCGAATCGTTGGGCGGACTCGGTTATGAACTGCGGCAATCCATCGATAGATTCGCCCCAGCACACCGCTTTGTCCGCGGCCAGGAGCAAGTGGATGTCATGGTCGCCGATCATGGAGTTGCCAAGCCTCCGCAGCGCCTTGGTGGACGGGACATTTTCAGACTTCCGGCGGGCACGCAGGCCTTGCAGCGCACCATCTACTGCCAGATCACCACAGGCAAAGAACAAGTGACTATCAGCATCCCAAACACGCTTGGTGCCTTGGTCCTGAAGGGCGCAGCATTTAGGGAAGACTCCCGCGATGGGCGTCGCCATCTTGACGATGCAGCGGTACTGGCTGCAACCATTACTGACGCCCTAAAGGTCGTGCCAGAACTAAAGGGCAGTGACCGCAGCCGTGTCCAAACACTCCACACAGCGTTGCTGGATCCTCTTCATCCCTCTTGGCTCATGCTTGAAGAACATGATCGAGACGGCGCAAGGGATGCCTTGCGCATCCTGGCCTTAAATCCGCAAGGACTCGTTCTACCGACGGGGCTACGGAAGTGAATCCGCCGAACGCGCCAAAGCTTCCAGTCGCCGTCGAGCGCTGTCAGGATTAGCGCTGGCAGGGCGAGACCCACACGAAAACCGGAGGCCCCAACGCGTTAACGTTAGGGCCTCCGGGAGCTCGATAAATCAAGCCTTCCTGCGCGTGACCAACCCCCAGATAACCAGTACGATCAGCGCGCCTCCGATTGCGAGCAACCAAGTGGAGATCGACCAGAATTCGTTGATGCCCACCTTGAAGATGGCACTACCGATCCAGCCACCCAGCACGGCGCCCACGATCCCCAGCAGGAGCGTCGCGATCCAGCCGCCTCCCTGCCTGCCCGGCATGATGGCCTTGGCAATGGCTCCTGCGATCAAACCCAAAATAATCCAACCAATGATTCCCATGTGTTTCCCTTTTCTCGTACGTAGGCCTCGGCCAGCACCAATACCGGGTGCCGCCATCGGCCTGATTGCTAGCTGCCCGCTTGTGCGGCGAACTATGCCGACAACTGGGCGGGCAGACGGTTTAGGCTTCCCTGTTACTGAAGGAGGGATTCGATCTCTCCAACCGGCAGTCCGGCTGCGTCGGCAAGAGCCCGGGGCTCGACTCCGGCGTCGACGGCCTTCTTGAAGGCCAAGGCGAGTGTGTTCTGGGAGATGGCCAGCTCATGTTGAAGGCTTTGGCGGCGAAGTGCCGCCACCCAGACGCCGCTGACCGGGTCCAGGGCGTCGATATCCATTCTGAAACCGCAACTGCAAGCCCACTCCGGCCAGACTGGTTCCACGGTGATCCACTGCATGGAGTCATGGCCGGGTCCTGCGGAGATAGCCATGTGCGAACCGCAGTGGACTGGGCCCATCGGCAGTACCCGTTCCGGAGCAAGGTCTACCGTATTGCCAGCCACTGGTGTGGAGCTTGGTTCACGCAGCGCGACTGTCATCGTCTTCTCCCACACATTCACTAGATCTATCTTGGCTATCTAGTTATATGTGTACTTACGATTTAAGTCCAACCAGCCGGGACAGCTGCACGCACCCGCCGCCAAAGAGCGGGCGCCACCACCACCGCAACGCCGACGGCGGCACCGATCACCGTTTCGATGATGCGGTCCCGCAACAGGAGGCCGGGATCAACAGGGGCTGCCAGCAAAGTAGCGATCAGGGCAAGGGGAGTCACGAAGATCTGCGCAACAAGGTACTGCCGGGCGATGAACATCTCAGCACCGAACTGGCAGGCTGCGATCACCAGGACCATGGCCCAGGGCGCGGGATTAAGCCAGAGGATGCCCGCAAGCAGCACCAATCCGATCACCGTTCCGGCGATTCTTTGGATGCCACGGCTCACGCGGTGGCGCGTCGAATGCCCCACCAATGGAACCACTGCCGCGACCATGGCCCAGTAAGTGTGGCCGAAGCCGAGCCGCTCCCCCACCAGCGTCGCGATGGTCCCCGCAAGGCCGGCCGCGATCAGGTATCCAAAGCCTTCCAACCAGATCGCCCGACGTTCCGGGGTGGTGTGGCGGATGCGCGGCGGCCGCTTCCATGGGGTCCTGTGGCTCTTGAAAACCCGGGATGACATGCCGATCAGAAGGCAAAAGACCGTAGTCCCTGCCGCAACGAGCATTGCCTCCCCAAGCGGCGGTTGCGCCTGGATGGATGCGATCGCAGCGAAAGCGAAGATGTGAAAGAGGGAGCCGCCAGGCCTCAGTCTCCAGGCCGCGACAACCACCGAGCACCCGCCCGCCACGAGAGTGGTAGCAGCAGTCAAGAGCCACGAATACGCGGCACCTTCGATTCCAATAGCTTGCGCTACGCGAGCCATGAGCGTGGCCAGCAACATGATCAGCAGCATGAAACTACCCGCACGCAGCTGGCTTCGGAAGCGGACGCTGTGCGGTTCGTTGCGGCCATAGATGCCAGTAAACGCACCGAACGAGGCAAATACGGCCAGATCCAGCCGCCCCATCAGTGTCAGCGTAATCAGCGGAACAAACACACCCACAGCACAGCGAAGAGCCGGGTGATGGTCCTTGTTTCCAGGACCCATCGTGAACATTTCCGCTACAGCCTTCAAGGGGCGGTTCGCCTTTCGTCGCAGGATCAAAACGTACGACGGCGGCGCTGGCGTCCGCTTCAAGGCTACGCTGCGGGCGCTGGACTACTCCGGCTTTGCGTACAGATAGTGCCCCTTATCACGAGGAGTAAGGGGCACTATCAGTTGCGGATTACTTGTTGCTAGAAGCGGGACGTTGCACCTGGCACTGTGTTGGTTGAGAGCGGGTTGCTCGCAATATCCGTAATGCCGGATGCCGGAGTGTAGCTGGGGACGGGCGCGGGGGATGTGGAAACCGTGTTGCTGCCAGCGGTTCCACTACCCAGCGTGATGGTGAGCGTTCGTGCCGTCGGATTCCAGCTCAGGCTGGAGGCGTTACCGCCGTTGCCGCTAAAGCTGAGCGCGGAGCCCGTGTAGTTGCCACCCAGTGCAACACTGCCGAATCTGAGGGTTGGGCACCCAGCCCCGGTTACCGTCAGCGTGCTTGTCGTGACTCCGGGGGCTACGTTGACTACCACGTTGTCCGCATTGTTGCCGGCTTGGGTCTGCACGTTGGTGGTGTTGTTGGCCCAGACGCTGCAGACGGTGGTCGGGTTGATGGGTTCCGAGAACGTTATCGTCACCGAATCGCCCTTCTCCACCTTGCCGAGAGTGCCGCCCGAACCGTTGTTCAGCTGAACCCCCGTCACCGTTGGCGAGCTCACGTCCTTGATGGACGAGGCCGTTCCCGCAGGACCAGTGTTACCTGCGGCGTCGGTTGCCTGTGCGGAGTAGTTAATGGTCCCTGGGCTGAAAGCGGTCATGTTCATTGGGGTCGCTGTCCAGTTGCCGGAGCTGTTGGCACTGACGGTTTGGGTCAGTGGCAGGGCTCCAGTGCCCGTAACGGTCAGGGCCACTGAGGACAAGGCCTCTGCCGTACCGCTCACGGGAACAGCGCTCACGTTTCCGCTATGGACATACGTTGGCGCCGTCACGGACGGGGCCAGCGGCGGAGTGGCGTCCACTGCGGTAACTGCGCTCCGTGTGCTTTCAGTACCCTGCCACTGAGAGAGTTTGGGCGTCACCGTGTAGTACCAATTCCCAGTAGCGACACCGCTGTCCACGCAGCTCAGCCCCGCCACTGTTCCTGCACAGGTTCCGGACGCTGCTACCGCCGTGCCGCCGATCGCTGAGGGGTAGCGGACGATGCTGTACCCGGTCACGGACCGGCCTGCCGCCGTCGTGCTCGCTGCCCAGGTGACTGTCACGCTGGCTCCGGAAACCGAGGTAGTGGGCTTGGCGCCCTGGGCGACAGCGTCGGCCTTGGCCGCACCGAAGCCGCTGTTAACCGAACTCCAGAAAGCACTGGCAGCGGGTCCGCCCCAGGAGACGAGGAGGATGCCGAGAATGACCACAAGGGCTCGGTTCCAAACACCCATCGTCACACGCGTTGAGGACGACGAAGCAGCGGACTGACGAAGCGGGCTCACTTCCGTACCTCCAGCGTGACGGGGACTTTAAATTGGGCGCCTTGACAGGCCGAAAGTGAGGCCGCGCTCATACTGGCCGCACCCTCAAGAGTCAGCAGGATTGACGTATTTGCCTGAACGATCACGGGCTGCGCCAACGGCGCGGGAGGCGGCGTGAACGTCACGCCGGTTGTGGTGCAGCTGGAATGCCCGGCGTCGGCGGTAACAGCACCATTGGCCGCAAAACCATAGATAGTAACCGCATGGGCATTGGGGTTGGTTGCGCGGAGGATGACGTCGGCTGTTCCACCTGGAACAAGGCTGGTCTGCAGGGTATCCCCCGCGACTAACGCATCCACGGTCACGGTTTGCATGGTCCCGTTGGTCGCCGAACCGTTGCCGATCCCGGTGGTGGTCCAATAGGCGTAGGCGGTCCCTGCTCCGCCCAGGATGCAGAGGGCAACTGTGGCAGCTGTAGTGCGGGCGATCCGTCCGCTACGGAGGTTCCGGGTGAGCGTTTTCATGTCAGTTGGCCTGTCCCGTCCCGGAGTACGTGAGTTGGAGAGTCGCGCCTTTGCAACCGTCCTGGAGCTGCAACGTGTCCAGCATCCGCACTTGCGGCCATTTGCTTTGGGGCACTCCCAGCGAGGTCAGCGAGCTGGGCCCTGACGGAGCTGCTAACGGGTACGTTCCGGAGTATTGGGTGATTTGGTAGTCAGCGCTGCTGCAGGGGAGGTTGGCGGCCACCGCTGCCGGCGTGCGCAACACCTGCGCAATCGCAACCGTCAGGTTGGTGACGGCGATGCTCTTGTTCTCGGGGTTGGAAATCTGCAGCTCCACTGCCCTGGACACTCCAGGCGCCAGCAGCCCATTCAGTGATCCCGTGACGCCGAAGGTCCGCTTGACTTCCTGCACTTGCAACTGCCCCGGCGCTGCGTTGGACTGGACGGAGCCACCGGCCCCCTTCACGGTGAAGTCGAACTTGCCGACCGTCGTCGTGGTGGCGGTTGCGATCGTCAAAGTCACCTGCGCGGTACTGCCGGAGCCCAGAACAACCGACGACGGCGACCACGCGGCTGTCGCTCCAGCCGGAAGGCCCGTAACGGTGAACGTCACGGGTCCAGTGAAGCCGCCCGTCGACGTGGCTGACACCGCAAAAGTGGCGGACTGCCCTTGATCCAGGCTGCGGCTCGAAGGAGACAACGCCACCGCAATCCCCTTGACTACTTTGGCCGTATTGACCGACGTGGCGCTTTGCCCACCACTTGCAGCGAGAGTCGCCGCCGGTACCAAGGCCACGACGAGCGCAAGCAACAGCGCCCGGAGTGGTACTCCGGATCGACGGAAAGGCGCAGTGCGCTCTGGCCGGTGGTCCATGGAAGCTCTTTTCGGACGGAAGCGTTCAGGCGGAAGGAATGCGGAAGCCGGGGACCACCACTCGCAAGGTGGTCCCCGGCAGGCACGCGCTACTGGCTGGTGACGTTGACAGTGACGGTCGCGGACTTGCAGGCGTCCTGGTTCTCGGTGGCGCTGTCGTTGAACTTCAGGACACCAGTGCCAACGGACGTTCCGGCCGAGTTGGCTGCGACGAGTGAGTTAGTCGTGTCGGCGGTGACTTCAAACCATGCCGGCAGACAGGTTGCGCTACTCGTGGTTACGTTTGCACTCAGTGCTCCGACTACCGTGCCGGATGTGGTCGAGTTATCGGCCGTGTAGGCCACTGCAGTTTGGTTGCCCGGGGCCAGGCCGGCATTGAACGTGGCGTGCAGCGTGACAGTTCCGCCACCTGCTGAGTTGGCGGCCGAGCCGCTGCCGGAACCGGTGGTGGTCCAGTAGGCGTAGGCGGCTCCGCCACCTACGGCTACCAATGCCACGCCTGCGACGGTGGCGGTGATCCGGCTCTTCTTGGAAAGCTTGCGCATGGTATGACTCCTTGGTTGATCTTTTTTCCGGGGAGCCGCATCGCAACCCCCAGCACCCGACCGTTTCCGACGGATGAAGCGATGCCCCAATAGTTCAGCCCGGCAAGACCCAGTGGCTACTCTTGGGTGTACGCCTCTTTTCCGCCCGACCAAGGGGTCAGGAATACGCTGAACCGGCTGGCGAGTACTCAGTTTTGGGTTTTGGGACTACTTGGTTCGACGTTGCGTCGTCGACGCGCAGGACGAGCTTGCGTGCGGATCTGACAGCGCCCTTTGCCACGCCAGCTCTGGCCGTTCCCCGTCAATGGATAAGCTGGCAGCGGTTGGATCAGGAGTACTCAGTTTTTGCGGCCCGGTACCTGTCTTGACAAGGTCGCTGCGGGCCAGGCATTCGCGAAATTCAGCTCCCAGTGCGCCAATATTGTGCCTATCTTGAGCAAAAACTGCGCTGGCGTTCGATCCGTTCGAGGGTGAGAGTGCCCCATTCCCCTTGACCATCAGTAACCTTACTAATATCGTGGATTAGGTCATGATGTGACGGACCGCATGCTAAGCCGGTCCCAAGGGCCCCATGAAGTGGGCTCCAGCAAATCAAAAAAGTTCCGCCCGCAAGTGCTAATGACGTGGGGGAAGCCTTCGGGAGGCACAGGTGCCGCAAAGTGCGGTACCGGAAGGAACGATCAGAAATGCGAACAAAAGTCATAGCTCCAATCACGACCATCGCTTTATCCGGCGCCATGCTCTTCGGATTTTCCGCGCCGGTAGCGAACGCGGCCCCGCCGCCCGCGGCCAGCGCGCAGCAGCTAGCCGACGTAGCGGCGACTCCGATTAACCAAACGATTCAAGGCGTCGGCACCTTCGTCGGAACCTTTACGCCTACCCAGTTCGGGACCAGCAACGGACAACTCACCGTCACCGGCCTGGTGCAGGGCACCTTCACCAGCGTGACTGGCGTGGTCACTCAAGTCAGCCAGATCGTCACTACCACGGTAGGAACGGCCCAAGCTGACGCAGCTTGCGACATCCTGAACCTGGACCTTGGCCCATTGGATCTGAACATCCTTGGCTTGCGGATCCAGCTCAATGAAGTCCAGCTGGATATCACCGCCGTTCCCGGCGCGGGCAACCTTCTGGGCAACCTCCTGTGCGCTGTTGCCGGCCTTCTTGACGGCAATGCGGCGGGCGGGCTGGCGAACCTGCTCAACCGCCTGCTCGGCCTCTAACCGGGAAATCAATTAACCAACAAAACCGGATCAGCGTTCCGCACATCAACGACAACCGCATTATGTGCACGGAGTGGTCGTAGCCCCTTGGCTGCGGCCCCTCGTGCGTGCAGTGCCGCTCGTCCGATCATTGAAACAGAGCTTCCTGGCCCTTCGTTGGACGCGTTGTAGCAGCTTTAGTTGGCGCCCCGGCCCTTGCCCTTCTTTTCGTCCCCCTGGCCCTTTTCGTCTGATTGGCCGCCTCCTTGGCCCGTACCCGCTGATGTGCTGTCCCCCGGCTCAACGACACCCGGTGATTCGGTTTCCTGCGCAACCTCGGTTGGGCTGCTCTGCTGGCTGGCTTCTGACGACGGAGCATCTCCCTGCCCGCTGCCCGAGTTCGACGGAGGCAGCTGAACGGTTTGCACCGGCCCTGGAATGAGAACTGTTTCCACCGGCCCAGGGGTGGTAATCGTCACCACTGGCGTCGGGGTGCCTCCCGGGGAAGGAAGGTTGGAGTCCTGGGTAACCGGAGATGGCGATGTAACGTCTGCCGGCAAGGGCTCCTGCCCAGACAACGCCACTGCGAGGGGGACGGCTATCGCTGCCGCAAGAAGGACCATCAACAATGCCCCGAGCCTGCCCCTTCCCCCACTTCTATGAAGCCTGGGGGAAACTGCGGTAGTTGGCCCGACGGCGGGCGCCCTGGCAGGCAGAGGCGGCAAGAGCGCCGTAGCCGCTGGGTGTGCATACGCCTCTTGCCAGGGGCGACCCAGGAATTCTTCGATCTCCGCGGCAGTCGGCCTGTTGTCTGGTTCGAGGTCGGTCATGGACTTCAGCAGCTCGGCTATGGGGTGATGGATCTGCTCAGGGATGACCGGTGCACGGTGAAGCCGGGCCGCAGCGGACTCTATTGGCGTCCCGGGATACTCGGTCCTGCCAGTGAGACACTCCAGGAGCACCAGGCCGAGGGAGTAGATATCGCTGGCAGGAGTTAAGGGACGGCCGAGGGCCTGTTCCGGGCTGAGGTACTGGGCGGTTCCCACCGTCATTCCGGTGGCGGTCAGGCGGCTGCCTTCCAATATTCTTGCCACACCAAAATCGGCGAGTTTCACTACGCGATCAGGGCCCGGAGTTTCCGAAACCAGGATGTTGGCGGGTTTGATGTCCCGATGAATGACTCCGCTGCCGTGAACTTGCACGAGGGCACCTGCAAGGGCGTGGCCGATGTGCGTTGTTTCCGCGAGGCTGAGCGGGCCCCCGGCAAGCACCGAGCGCAGATTGTTTCCGGAAACCAGTTCCATGACCAGGAAGGCCTGCGGCGGGCCGGACGTTCCAGTGTCCACGCCGGCGTCGTAAATGTGCACCAAACCGGGGTGATCAAATCCTGCCAGCAAGCGCATCTCTGACTGCTGACGCTCTTCGAAGCCCTCGTCGGCCGAGCCTGGCGAAAAGATCTTAAGTGCAACGTCGCGCAGTAGGACTTCATCACGCGCCTTGCAGACCGTGGACATTGCCCCGTGTCCGAGTAGCTCCAGAACGCGGTAGCGGCCGTTGAGAATGTCCCCGCCGCCTGCTGGATCAACGAAAGCTTCCCCGCCTGCCCTCACGGCCCTACACCTCTTGCGTCTAAGCCGCTGCGCCGATCAATCCTGCGCTGCGATGCAGTTGCTAAGTAACCTTCCTATGGCAAACGTACAGCCTCTGCGGCACCTTGCCAACCATGGAGTTTGCTACTACTTTTCCCGAAAAAATCGGGGGAATTTCGCACCTAAAGCTCCGGTCACCGGAGCCCTTCGACGACGGGTTTTGGCATTGGAAGTGCCTCCAAAGAATTGAAGCTGTAGAGCTGAATTCCCTCGATGGCAGCACGCGCCGATAGCTCGTCGATGAGGGTGCCCGGCGTGTATCGTTCCCCGATCAGGAGCCTCCGCGCAAGCGGACCCTTGCGACTGACAAACTTCAGAGACGATCCCACTCCGATCTTCGTGGCAAGCGAGACCAGCTTTACCTTGGGCACGGCCCCAGCCACACCTGCCCAGACCGGAAGGAGCACACCCTCACGGCGGAGCATTGCCATATAGTCATGGATCTTGTCCGCCGAGAAACACATCTGCGTGACGATCTTGCTGGCGTGCTCTTGCTTCTCCAGCAGTGCATCAACCAAGTGCGGGCTGGTGATATCCGGATGCCCTTCGGGGTACCCAGCCACTCCAACGCTCATCGCTCCGGAGGTTATCTGGGCAATGTCGCGCAGCAATTCCCCACCAGTGGAATACGAACCCGAGGGCTGCCCGTCGCCACCGATGGCGAAGACTTCCGTGATGCCCGACGCCGAGCAGTCGCCCAGTATGGCGGATAGTTCGGCGCGGCTTTCGAGAGCCCTCGCCGCAAGGTGGGGAACCACGGTATAGCCGAGCTCCCTTAGCTGGACGGCGGCCCGCAGTGTGGCACCGACACCGTGCTTGGGCAGGCAGGTAATGCTGATCGCGGCAGACGTCGGCAATGCCTTGCTGACGACGTCCACAATTCCCTCGGACGGGATGATCTCAACGCGGAGGGGAAGCATGCGTGTCCTTTAGATCTGGGTTTAGGCGTGGGCGGCGAGGATGGTGGAGGCTTCCTGGCGGGTGGTGCCGGAGGACTCGATGTGGGCCAGGGCGGCGGGGATTTCCCAGCCTTTCTTGCGCATTGCAGTAGCCCACAAGCGTCCGGCCCGGTAGGAGGAGCGGACCAGGGGTCCGGACATGACACCGAGGAAGCCGATTTCTTCGGCCTCGTGCTGGAGGTCCACGAATTCCTGGGGCTTGACCCACCGGTCCACGGGCAGGTGCCGTTCGGAGGGGCGCAGGTACTGGGTGATCGTGATCAGGTCACACCCGGCCGCGTGCAGGTCCCGCAGGGCTTCGGAGATTTCCTCGCGGGTTTCGCCCATGCCCAGGATCAGGTTGGACTTGGTCACCATGCCCAGGTCCCGGCCCTGGGTGATGACATCCAGGGAGCGTTCGTACCGGAACGCCGGGCGGATCCGCTTGAAGATCCGGGGCACGGTCTCGACGTTGTGCGCGAACACCTCGGGCTTGGAATCGCAGATCGCGGCGATGTGTTCGGGTTTGCCGGAGAAGTCCGGGATCAACAGCTCCACCCCGGTGCCCGGGTTCAGTTCGTGGATCTTGCGGACCGTTTCGGCGTACAACCAGACACCTTCATCGGCGAGGTCATCACGGGCCACGCCGGTGACCGTGGCGTAGCGCAGCTGCATGGCCTGCACGGAGCGGGCCACCTTGGTGGGTTCGAACATGTCCACCGGGGAGGGCTTGCCGGTATCGATCTGACAGAAATCACAGCGCCGGGTGCATTCGGACCCGCCGATCAGGAACGTCGCTTCCTTGTCTTCCCAGCACTCGAAAATGTTCGGGCAGCCGGCCTCTTCACAAACCGTGTGCAGGCCTTCCTTCTTCACCAGGTTCTTCAACCCGACGAACTCCGGCCCCATCTGGACCTTGGCCTTGATCCACTCGGGCTTGCGTTCAACCGGGACAGCCGAGTTACGCTGCTCAACGCGCAGCAACTTACGGCCTTCAGGTGCCAGGGTCATGGGTTTACTTCCTTGTTGGTTGTCTCATTTTGTCTGTTGCCAGGCCCGCTATGCGCCCTTCAAGAGCGTTCAATCGCGCAAAGCAGGCCCCTCAACGCAGGTAAGTGTCAGCATTCGACGACGTTGACGGCCAGGCCGCCCATCGCTGTTTCCTTGTACTTGGAGGACATGTCCTTGCCGGTCTCGCGCATGGTCACGATGACCTCATCCAGCGACACCCGGTGCGTGCCGTCACCCCAGAGCGCCATCTTCGCGGCGTTGATCGCCTTCGCCGCAGCGATCGCGTTCCGCTCAATACACGGAATCTGCACCAACCCCCCGATCGGATCACACGTCAACCCCAGGTTGTGTTCCATCGCGATCTCCGCCGCGTTCTCCACCTGACCCGGGGTACCACCCATCACCTCGGCCAACCCGGCAGCAGCCATCGACGACGCCGAACCCACCTCACCCTGGCACCCCACCTCAGCCCCCGAAATGGACGCCTGCTCTTTATACAACACACCCACAGCACCCGCGGCGAGCAGAAACTTCACCACCACATCGTCCTTGTCGGCCTGGGACGCTTTGTCCATGCCCGGGGCGTAATTCAACGCGTAATACAGCACCGCCGGGATGATCCCCGCCGCGCCGTTCGTCGGCGCCGTGACCACCCGCCCGCCCGTCGCGTTCTCCTCATTAACAGCCAACGCGATCAGGTTCACCCACTCCTGCCAATACTTCGGATCGTTGCGGTCCTTGTCTTCCTTCAGCAACCGCTCCAACCAGTCAGGAGCACGACGCCGGACCTTCAGGCCTCCGGGCAACACACCCTCACGCTTCAGACTGGTTTCAACACAAGCCTCCATCACGTGCCAGATATGCAAAAGACCCTCCCGGATCTCCTCCTCACTCCGGGACGCCCGCTCGTTGACGAACATGATCTCGCTGATCCCCAAGCCCTTCGAGGAGCACCGGCCCAGCAACTCAGCAGCCGTCCGGAACGGCAACGGCAACTCCGCCTTCGTCTCCTCCAACTCCGCCCGAGCCGCGTCCTCCTCACCCTCCCGGACAATGAACCCGCCACCCACCGAAAAGAACGTCGCCTCCCGCAAGGTTTGGCCCTCAGCATCAGACACGGCAAACTTCATCCCGTTCGTATGCCGCGGCAACACCGTCAACGGATGCAAGACCATATCCTCCACGGCGTATTCGAGAAGTTGGCCACCAGCCAGATTGAGCTTCCCGGTTTCCGCGATCGAGGCCAACCGCTCCTCCACCTGGTCAGGCAGGATCTCCTCGGGGTCGAAGCCCTCAAGCCCGAGCAAGACCGCGGTGAACGTACCGTGTCCCTTGCCCGTTGCAGCCAACGACCCATACAAGTCAACCCGCAACGACGCCACCGACCCGAGCACGCCGGACTCGAGCAGCTCGCGGGCAAACACCGCCCCAGCCCGCATAGGCCCCACAGTGTGCGAACTCGACGGGCCAATGCCCACAGTGAACAGATCAAAGACTCCAACGGCCATGGTTTTTCCTTACTCAGTAAAACTTCAACAAATCCGCTCCGCCCCCAATGCCAGAGCGGACGCTCATCCGTCCCAACCAAAGCAACGCGGGGTCACTTGTGGCCCCCAAACGCACCCAACATGGGCCACAAGTGACCCCGCGTTGGCTTAATCCCAGTTGCGCGCCCCGCCGTTTCGTGGGTTCCCTGCGGAACACGCCGTGCGCACGGCACGTTCCGCAGCGAACCCCCGAATCGGGCAGCCAATACATTCCCAACCGACCCTGCGCCTTCGGAGCACCCTCGGCAGCTGGATCCATTCACAAACAAACGAACCCGCCAGTCCCGCTCCAACACGGCGACCCAAGAGTTGCCCCCTTCGGGGCCGGCATCCGGAAGCGGGCGTCTAAGGGAGCATCGCATCCGCTCAGCGGGTGCATATGCGACCGAGCCCGCGGAGGATGTCGGCCCGACGGGCCAAGAGACAAGGATCAGGCGAGGTTCGCAATCCCCGGGTACAACGGATGCGCCTTAGCCAGCACATCAACCCGGTGCCGCAACCCGGAAAGGTCCGCATCGGCGTCGGCAATTAACACTTCGGCGATGATGTCCGCAACCTCGCGGAAGGCTGCTTCCCCGAATCCGCGCGTAGCGAGGGCCGGTGTGCCGATGCGCAGGCCGGAGGTGACCATGGGCGGGCGCGGGTCGAAGGGGACGGCGTTGCGGTTGACGGTGATGTCAATCGCGGCGAGACGGTCTTCTGCTTGTTGGCCGTCGAGTTCGCAGTTGCGCAGGTCAACGAGGACGAGGTGCACGTCCGTGCCGCCTGAAACAACTGTGATCCCCTTTTCGGCAACGTCCGGCTGGACCAGGCGTTCGGCAAGAATCCGGGCGCCCGCAAGGACGCGCTCCTGGCGTTCCCGGAACTCCTCGGAGGCTGCGATCTTGAAGGCGACGGCCTTGCCGGCGATCACGTGCTCCAGCGGTCCGCCTTGCTGTCCCGGGAACACAGCCGAGTTGATCTTCTTGGCGATGTCGGCGTCGTTGGAGAGGATGATGCCGCCACGCGGACCGGCGAGGGTTTTGTGCGTGGTGGATGTGGTGACGTGGGCGTGCGGCACCGGCGACGGGTGCAGGCCAGCCGCAACCAGTCCGGCGAAGTGCGCCATGTCCACCATCAGGTAGGCGCCCACGGAGTCAGCGATCCTACGGAACTCGGCGAAGTCCAACTGTCGCGCATATGCGGACCAACCGGCAACGATCAGGGCTGGCTTGTGTTCCTGTGCGAGGCGCTCCACTTCGGCCATGTCCACGGTGTGGGTGTCCTCGCGGACGCCGTAGGGGACCACGTTGTAGAGCTTGCCGGAGAAGTTGATCCGCATGCCGTGGGTCAGATGGCCTCCGTGGGCCAGGTTCAGGCCCATGATGGTGTCGCCCGGCTTGATGAGTGCGTGCATCACCGACGCGTTGGCCTGCGCACCGGAGTGTGGCTGGACGTTCGCAAATTCGGCGCCGAACAGTGACTTGATGCGGTCAATCGCGAGCTGCTCGATCACGTCCACATGCTCGCAACCACCGTAGTAGCGCTTACCCGGGTAACCCTCGGCGTACTTGTTGGTCAGCACGGAGCCCTGGGCCTGCATCACGGCAACCGCTGTGTGGTTCTCTGAAGCGATCATTTCCAGGCCGTCGCGCTGGCGGCCCAGTTCGTCGTCGATCTTTGCGGCGATCTCAGGATCGAGGTCAGCCAGCTTCGCATCCAACGACGCCGATACGACCTGCTCGAATTCGGTCACGGCCGCCGGGTTCACAGTTCGCCACCGTTCGTTGCAGCGTATTCCTCAGCCGTCATGAGCGGTCCTTCTTCCGTGGCCGCCACCTTGAACAGCCAGCCGGCACCGTAGGGATCGTTGTTGATCAGGGCAGGATCATCGACGACGGCGTCGTTGATCTCGGTCACCTCACCCGTCACGGGCGAGTACAAGTCGGACACGGACTTCGTGGACTCAACTTCACCGCAGGTCTCCCCCGCAGTAACCGTGGAGCCAACCTCGGGCAGATCCACATAAACGATGTCGCCCAAGGCATCCGCAGCAACGGCGGAGATCCCAATCCCCACAGGCCCGGCCCCATCCGAAGCAACCCATTCATGCTCGGCCGAGTATTTCAATTCAGCAACTACCTTGCTCATTCCAACTCCTTCTCTCACTTACTGAAAACCTTGAAAGATCACCTGCGGCAGGTTGACCATCCCCCAGCGCTTAGGGGTTCAAACAGCGCCCCAGCCACAATGGTTCGGTTCCGGCGACCGGCAGCATGCGTCTAAGGGAGCGTCGCGTCCGCCCAGCGGGCGCTCACGCGACCGAGCATGCAGAGGTCGGCGGGACCGAAGACCCGGAACTACTTTTGGCGCTTGTAGAACGGCAGGGCTACTACTTCGAACGGCTCGGACTTGCCCCGGAGGTCGACCTCGACGATCGTGCCCGGCGCTGAATGTTCGACGTCGACATACGCCAGGGCGATCGGGTAACCGAGCGTTGGGCTCGGCTGGCCGGAGGTGACTTCGCCGACGAGTGAGCCGTCCTTGAGGACCGAGTAGTGGGCCCGTGCTGCACGGCGGCCCGCGCCTTTGAGGCCGACGAGCTTCTGGCCGATCGTGGATCCAACGCCGGCAGCCTTGATACCAGTCAGAGCTTCCTTGCCGATGAAGTCGCTTTCCTTGGCCAGGGAAACCACCGGGCCAAGGCCTGCGGCGTAGGCGTTGACGTAGCGGGAGAGTTCGTTGCCGTAGAGCGGCATCCCGGCTTCGAGGCGCAAGGAGTCACGTGCTGCAAGGCCCGCGGGGATGAGGCCGTGGCCTTCGCCGACTTCGAGGAGTGCTTCCCAAAGGCCAGCTGCGTCGAGGTTGGGGATGTAGATCTCGAAGCCGTCTTCGCCGGTGTAGCCGGTGCGTGCCAGCAACAAGTCCTGCCCGCTAATGGAGACTTCAACGGCCGCGTAGTACTTCAGTTCGCTGACCAGCGCGTGCTGCTCGGCGGGAACCAAGGTCAGCAGAATGGCTTCGGCGTTCGGACCCTGCACTGCAATCAGCGACGTCTCAGCCGAGGCGTCGTCAACCACCACGTCGAAGCCGGCCGCGCGCTCCAGCAATGCCGCCGCGACTACCTTGGCGTTACCCGCGTTGGGGACCACGAGGTACTGATCCACGCCTTCTTCGGGAGAGGGTCGGCGGTACGAGATGAGGTCGTCGATGATGCCGCCGTCGGCGTTGCAGATCAGCGAGTACTTCGCCTTGCCCACGGCGACCGCGGACAACTTGCCCACCAGCGCGAAGTCCAGGAACGCTGCCGCGTCCGAACCGGTGACCCAGACTTCGCCCATGTGGGAGAGGTCGAACAAGCCGGCGGAGTTCCGGACTGCGTGGTGCTCAGCAAGCTCGGACTCGTATTTGAGAGGCATCTGCCAGCCGCCGAAATCCGTGAAGGACGCGCCGGCCTTTTTGTGCTGCTCATAAAGAGCGGTGTAGTTCTCAGTCATGACGGTGAATCCTTAGTTTTCGAAGTCCGTGAGCGGAGGGCAGGAGCACACAAGATTCCGGTCCCCGGCGGCGCCGTCAACGCGGCCGACCGGCGGGAAGTACTTATCCTGCTTGAGGTGGTGGACAGGGAACGCTGCCTGCTCACGCGGGTAGTCGCGGTCCCAAGCAGAACTCACGACGGCGGCAGCCGTGTGCGGCGCGTTGCGCAGCGGCGACTTTTCAACAGTGAAGTCGCCGGCGGCCACCTGCTCGATTTCGGCACGGATAGTGATCATGGCCTCGATGAAGCGGTCGATCTCAGCCAGGTCCTCGGACTCGGTCGGCTCCACCATCAAAGTGCCCGCAACGGGGAACGCAAGCGTGGGAGCGTGGAAACCGAAGTCGATCAGGCGCTTGGCCACGTCCTCAGCGGTGACGCCCGTGCGGGCAGTCAGCTCACGGAGGTCCAGGATGCACTCGTGGGCCACGAGTCCGCCTTCGCCGGTGTAAAGGACTGGGAAGTGCTCATCCAAGCGGGAGGCGACATAATTGGCCGCAAGCAGCGCAGACTTGGTGGCTTCGGTGAGGCCTTGGCCGCCCATCAGCTTCACATAGGCCCAGGAAATCGGGAGCACGCCCGCGGAACCATAGCGGGATGCCGAGATGGCCACGCCACCTTCAGATGAAACGTTGTTCGCATCCCCGGGCATGAAAGGTGCCAGGTGGGCCTTGGCTGCAACCGGACCAACACCGGGCCCGCCACCACCGTGCGGGATGCAGAACGTCTTGTGCAGGTTCAGGTGCGATACGTCGCCGCCGAACTTGCCCGGCTGGGCGAGCCCAACGAGCGCGTTGAGGTTTGCACCGTCAACGTATACCTGTCCGCCAGCGGCGTGAATGGAGTCGCAAACCTCCCGGACGTCAGCGTCGTACACGCCGTGGGTGGACGGGTACGTGATCATGATGCAGGACAGGACGTCCTTGTTGGCTTCGATCTTGGCCGCCAGATCCGCGTGATCGATCGTGCCGTCAGCGGCCGTGGCCACCACAACAACCTTCATGCCGGCGAGCACAGCCGACGCAGCGTTGGTTCCGTGGGCAGACGCCGGGATGAGGCACACGTTGCGCTGGTCGTCACCGCGGGACAGGTGGTAGCCACGGATCGCCAGGAGCCCCGCAAGCTCACCCTGGGAACCGGCGTTCGGCTGGATGGAGACCTGATCGTAGCCGGTGATCTCGGTGAGGTCGGCTTCCAGTCCTTCAATGAGCTCGCGCCAGCCAGCGGTCTGGTGATCGGGAGCGAACGGGTGGATCGAGGCGAACTCAGGCCAGGAAATTGCTTCCATCTCAGCTGTAGCGTTGAGCTTCATGGTGCAGGATCCCAGCGGAATCATGGTGCGGTCCAAGGCGAGGTCCCGGTCGGACAGCTTGCGGATATAGCGCAACAGCTGTGTCTCGGAACGGTGCGTGTTGAACACGGGGTGCTGCAGGAAATCACTGGTGCGGAGCACATCAGACGGCAGCTCAAACCCTGAAGCGTCCTTCACCGGGCCGGCACCAAAGGCGACGGCTACCGCGGAGAGGACCTCCGGCGTCGTGGTTTCATCGAGGGAAACGCCAACCGTGTCAGCATCAATGCGGCGCAGGTTGATACCGCGGGCTTCGGCAGCGGAGATGACTTTGTCAGCCTTGCCGGGTACGCGGACAGTGAGGGTGTCGAAGAAGGATTCGGACACGAGTTCACGGCCAGCGGTCTTGAGGGCGGTGGCCAGCGTGCGGGCGTGCCCGTGGACGGTTTCGGCGATTGCCTTCAGGCCTTCCGGACCGTGATAAACCGCATACATCGAGGCCACGATGGCGAGCAACGCCTGGGCCGTGCAGATGTTGGACGTGGCCTTCTCGCGTCGAATGTGCTGCTCGCGTGTCTGGAGCGCGAGTCGGTACGCGGGGACACCGGCGTTGTCCTTGGAGACGCCCACGATGCGGCCCGGAAGCGTCCGCTCCATGCCTTCGCGGACGGCCATGTACGCAGCGTGGGGGCCGCCGAAGAACAGCGGAACACCAAAGCGCTGCGCAGTTCCGACGGCGATATCGGCACCTTGTTCGCCCGGGGGCGTGATGAGGGTGAGCGCCAAAAGGTCGGCAGCGACAGTGACCAGCGCGCCGCGTTCCTTGGCCGCCGCGATGACGCCTGAGTGATCGAACACGCGGCCGGAAACGCCGGGCTGCTGCAGGACGATGCCGTTGATGTCGCCGTCGGGCAGTCCGAGCGAAAGGTCAGCAATCTCCACTTCGAAGCCCAGCGCTTCCGCACGGCCCTTCACGATCGCGATGGTCTGCGGGAGGAGGTCGGCGTCCAGGACGGTCTTCCCGTCCTTGGCAGTTTTGGACTTGTTGGCGCGTCGCATCAGCAGCACCGCCTCAGCCACAGCGGTGGCTTCGTCCAGCAGCGAAGCGTTGGCTACCGGCAGCCCCGTGAGGTCCTGGACCATGGTCTGGAAGTTCAGGAGTGCTTCGAGCCGGCCCTGCGAAATCTCGGGCTGGTAAGGCGTGTACGCCGTGTACCAAGCCGGAGCCTCGAGGATGTTGCGGCGGATGACCGGGGGCGTAACGGTGTCGTAGTAGCCTTGGCCGATCAACTGGATGGCAGTCTTGTTCTTGGACGCGAGCTTCCGTAGCTCTGCGAGGACCTGCACCTCGGTGAGGGCGTCCTGCAACTTGAGCGCGGTGTCCTGGCGGATGGAATCGGGGACCGCAACGTCTACCAAGCCGTCTACGGAGTCGTAGCCGATGGCCTTGAGCATGGCGTCAACGTCGGCCTGGCGCCGGGCGCCGATGTGCCGGTCCGCGAAAGCGGTGGGGGTTGATTGAACAGTCAAGAGGAACTCCATGATTCAGGCGCCCTATGTGCGCCACGATGATGTGGGTTCCTCCCCGCTCTGTATTGGACCTGAGAGATTCCGCAGGAATGGTTGCCTGCTTGCACCGTCGGTGAGCCCAGTTACCTGGACTGCTTTCCAGAGTTGCCTCGCCGTGGCGGTACGTGGGCCTGAGAGATTCCTGGGGAGGATTTGCTCCTACGGCGCCTGACTGGATGTACCGGCAGGACTCTCCCGCCACAGATCAAAAGCATTGCGTCACCTCAGTGACACGGTTCACACCATAGCGGGTTATCTGGAAAAAGCGCAAGCAAGGGATACCTACCGATGCATTGCCTCGTGGATCTGGAGTGCGAACCACAACTGGGCAACCGTGGAGGTTTCACCCATGTCCAGCCCCGTCAATTCGCCGATTTTCCGGATCCTGTAGATGATGGTTTGCCGGTGCGCGAACAAGGCTGCGGCAGTCTTTTGCCACGAACGCTGCGAGTCCAAATAGGTCCTCAGCGTGACGAGGAGATCGCCTTCCTGGCTCTGCTCGTAATCGAAAATCGGCCCCAGGAGACGCCTGACCAGCGCAGTTCCTTCCTCGAAACCTGTCAGCCCGAGCCACGACGGTCCCTGCGCATATCGGGCCAGGCCAAGCTTGTTCGCCCGGGCCGATCCGAGCGCCCAGAGGGACTCCTGCAGCGCGCGCTGAATGCCGGCCACTGCCGCCGGAGCGCTGATTCCGATCGCTGCATCCGCCCCGGCACAATGAACCAGGACGTCGTCCGGCACATCAGCGGGGACCACCACGTGCAGTCGGCTATTCCGCTTCAACGAAGCCGACGCAACCCCGTGCCGCCACAGTTCGATGTGCACGTTGGCCAGCCCGTCGCCGTCGTTCGCTGCTTGGGCCAGCCCCGCAGCCGGCCCCGCTGAAATGGCCGCCCCAGCTGCCATGGAGGCAAGCAGGAAGTCCTGCGGAGGAACCCCAAAAGTTGCCAGCCTGCTCTCCATCTCGGCCGCGCCCAAGCGCCCATCCATCGCTTGCAGCAGGAACTCGCCAGCCAGTCGGTGGCGGCCTTCCAGAGACAGGACGATGCGCGAGAGCTGCAGTCCCAGCACGGTTGCCGCGTGCAGGAGTACGACGGCGTCCGGGTGCGGTTCGCTGTTGGGCAGCACCACGAGGAGCGCGTTGGCGTGGGTCGGGATGTCCATGGTCAGCACGTGCCGGCCCCTGATCCGGTGCCACTGGAAATTCTTGCCCGCCAGGGACACCTGCCCGGAAAGCGGAGCCCATTCATTCGCGAGGAACTCCGGGAGCCGCTGTCCCTCGGGATGCCAGGGATGGAGGCAGCGGCGATCCACCACGAACAGTTCCGCGTCCAGTTCGGTGGCAAGCCGTTGGACCAGGCTCTGCCAATGGTCCTCGGAGGCTCCGGCCGTGCGGAGAAGGTCGTAAACCCTGGCTGTCTGCCGCAAGCGCCGGGACTCTTCGAGCAGGGAAGATTCGGCAACCGAGCGGGCGATCGCGATGAACGGCAGCGGGTACGGGATGTTGATCAGTGGCAGCGGCAGCCGGTCGCAGGCAGCCAGGAACTCCTGCGTCAGAGGGGGCGCGTGCATCTTCTCGCCGATCGCCAAGGCACTTGCCCCACTGTCCATGAGCGCCTCTGCGAGCGCCACCTGTCCCTCGGCGTCTGCGGGAATCGACAGCCCATTGGTCATCATGAGTTCACCGCCGGTAACCCATTCCCACAGCCTGGGCAGGTCCGAAGTGTGCGCCCAGGTGATCCGGTTGTCGCGGCCAGCATCACCGGCCAGGAGGGTGAGCCCCAGTTGGGGTTCAGCCACGAGCTCGGCGACGGTGATTGCCATCGGAAGGGTTCCTGACTCTATGATTCCGGGGGCCATTTGGGGCTGTTTAGACATTCGTCTAAGCGCCTCGGCCATTTGTAGTCAATGTACCGCTATTCGCCGTGACCCGCGTCACGAAGAATGGAATTACTTACTTCCCGCTCAATGGCGAGCACCCCTCACACTAAGGATCCGTCAATGACAATCCACAAGCCCATCGGCCCTGTCGACGCAACCAAAGTCCCCCGGTATGCCGGCCTCGGCACCTTCGCCCGCCTCCCCCAAATCGACCGGGTTCCGGATTACGACATTGCGATCGTCGGTGTCCCGTTCGACGGCGGAACCTCCTTCCGGCCTGGCGCCCGTTTCGGTCCTGCCGCGGTTCGCGAGGCCTCGCGCCTCCTGCGCCCGGGCTACCACCCGGAGCTCGACGTCGAACCCGTTTACGAAGCCCAGGTTGTGGACGCGGGCGACATCGCCTGCACTCCCTACGACATCACCCGGGCAGTCCGTGAGATCGAGGAGCAGGCGTTGCCCCTGATCAGCGAGGACAAGCGGCTCATCTCCATCGGCGGCGACCACACCATCGCCCTTCCCATGCTCCGCGCGTTGAACAAGGTCCATGGGCCGGTGGCGTTGCTGCACTTCGACGCCCACCTGGACACGTGGGACACCTACTTCGACCAGCCCATCACGCACGGGACCATTTTCCGGCGGGCCTTCGAGGAGGGCCTCCTTGTGGAGGACAAGTCAATGCACGTCGGCATCCGCGGCCCGGTGTATGACCGTAATGACTTCCTCCGGGACCATGAGTTCGGCTTCCAGATCATCCGCTGCTCGGACCTGGATGTCATCGGCGTCCCGGCGGCAATCCAGCAGGTGAAGGACCGGCTCGGCGACACCCCTGTCTACGTGTCCATCGACATCGATGTCCTCGATCCCGCGTTCGCACCAGGGACCGGCACCCCGGAGATGGGCGGGCTCCACTCCCGTGAACTCTTGGCCCTGCTTCGCGGCCTGAACGGCATCAACATTGTGGGCGCCGACGTCGTGGAGGTCGCTCCGGCCTACGACCATGCGGACATCACAACCGTCGCCGCCGCCACTCTCGTCTTCGACCTCCTCGGCCTGATGGTGAACCGCAGCAAAGCCACCGACCCCGCTGTCCGTGAACTGGCTTCTACCTCCCGGAGTGCATCATGAGCACCGCGCCAACAACCGAAGTACCCCGCCTCGAGGACAAAACCATCCAGCCGATCCCACTGAACGAGCGCCACGGCAAGGCCAGGGACCTCTTCACCATCTGGTTTGGCTCCAACATCATGATCATGACCATCGTGACCGGCGGGCTCGCCACCACGGTGTTCGGCCTGGGTTTCGTGCCGGCACTGGTGGGCATCATCATCGGCAACGTGGTGGGCGGCATCTTCATGGCGCTGCACTCAGCCCAAGGTCCGCAGCTGGGCGTGGCGCAGATGATCCAGACCCGTGGCCAGTTCGGTTCCTTCGGCGCGCTGTTGATCGTGGTCATCGTGGTGGTCATGTACGTCGGCTTCTTCGCCGCAAACCTTGTCTTTGGCGGAGAAGCGATGGCCGCCGTCAGCCCCGGCATCAGCGTGGATGCCGGCATTATCATCATCGGCGTGGTCAGCGTTATCGCCACGATTTTCGGCTACCGGCTCATTCACGCTTACGCCCGCGTCCTTAGCGTTGCAGCGGGCCTGGCATTGTTGCTCGCCTTCGTCTGGATCCTGGTGGTGCACGGCCTTCCCGCGAGCTTCCTTGAGCAGGGCAACTTCAACTGGGTTGGCTTCATGGGGACCATCTCCGTCTCGGCCCTGTGGCAGTTGGCCTACGCACCCTACGTCTCCGATTACTCCCGCTACATGCCGCAGGGCACAGGCTCAGCACCGGCGTTCTGGGCTTCCTACTCGGGTTGCGTCCTGGGAACGTTGTTCCCCATGATCCTTGGCGCCTTGGTGGGCACCCTCGCCATGACCATGAGCGCCGACAACGTCGAAATCGTTGGCAGTCTGGGTGCCTTGCTGCAGCCGTGGACCCTGATCATCGTGGGTATCTTCTGCCTTGGTGTCGCGGCCTCGAACGCCATGAACCTCTACTGCGGCGTCCTGTGCACGCTGACCATCGGCCAAACGTTCAAGCCGTCCTGGTTGCCACGCGCCAAGACCCGCAGCATCGCGGCGATCATCCTTTTCGTCGTCGCAGTCTCCATCGCGTTGTTCGCCCGCGACAACTTCATCCTCTTCTACACCAACTTCCTCTCCTTCCTGATGTACGTCCTGGTCCCTTGGACCGCCATCAACCTGGTGGACTACTACCTTCTGCGGCACGGCGACTACCGGGTTGAAGACTTCTTCAAGCGCGACGGCGGCGTGTACGGGCGGTTCAATTGGGTCGCCATCGGCTCCTACCTCGCAGGCGCCCTGATCCAGGTTCCCTTCTCGGCAACCGCGATCTACACCGGCCCCATGGCCGCCGCGTTGGGCGGCGTGGACATCTCCTGGCTCGTCGGCCTGGTGGTGGTTGCTCCCCTCTACTACTTCGCGGCCCGGATCTTCCGTCAAAAATCAGAAGCCGCCTCCCTTCGTTCCACTGCCCTCACGCCAGACCTCATCTGAAAGCGAATTGTCATGACCCTCACAGACACTGCCCACCCCGAAACCGTCCAGTTCACCGTTCGACGCTCCACCTCTGAGGACGCTGGCAGCCTGCCGCTGCCGTTGCCTCCGGCGGGGCACTTCATCAACGGATCGTTCGTCCCGGGCTCCACCGGTGAGCTGATCGACGTCGTAGACCCCACCACCGAGCAGGTCATCGCCTCAGTGCAGGCGGGCACGGCGGATGATGTCGACGCCGCTGTCCAGGCCGCCGTCGTTGCCCAAAAGACCTGGGGTGCCACTACCCCCAAGGAGCGCGCGGACGTCCTGAACCTGATCGCCAACATCATTGAAGAGAACCGGCACGCGTTCGAGCTCATCGAGTCCGCCAATACCGGCAAGCCGCAGGCGGTGGCCGAGGACGATGTCACCAGCACCATCGATACGTTCCGCTTCATGGCCGGAGCTTCCCGCACCCTGACGTCCATGGCCGGCGGCGACTACGCCACTGACCACACCTCCGTGATCCTCCGGGAACCCGTGGGCGTTGTCGGTGTGATCACCCCCTGGAACTATCCGCTGCTGATGGCTGCTTGGAAGGTCGCACCGATTCTGGCTGCCGGCAACAGCATCGTCCTCAAGCCGTCCGAGCAAACCCCGTTGTCCACCCTGAAGCTGGCAGAATTGCTCGCCGGACGCATCCCGGATGGAGTCCTCAACGTGGTCACCGGACAAGGACGCACTGTGGGACAGCGGCTTTCGGAGCACCCGGACATCGCCCTTGTTGCCTTGACGGGCAGCGTCGTGAGCGGCCAGGCCGTCGCTGAAACTGCGGCCAAGTCCGTCAAGCGCGTCCACCTGGAACTTGGCGGCAAAGCGCCGGTTGTTGTCTTCCCCGACGCCGATCTCCGCGCGGCCGCTGCTGGAGTCCGCAATGCAGGATTCTGGAATGCCGGCCAGGACTGCGGTGCTGCCTGCCGCGTGCTGGTGCACGAGTCCGTGGCCGAAGAGTTCACCCAGCACCTGGTGCGCGAAGTCAGCACGCTGATAGTTGGCGCTCCCGAAGCCGGCGACGACGTGGAAATCGGCCCCATGATTTCCCGGCCCCACTTTGAACGCGTCAAGGAATCCTTGGCCGAAGCGCGCGAGGCGGGACTCCACGTGGCCATTGGTGGTTCGGCACTGGAAGGACCCGGCTACTTCATCGAGCCAACGGTCATCTCCAACGTTCCCGCGGGAGCCCACATCGCCACCCACGAGATCTTCGGCCCCGTGGTCACCGTGGAGACCTTCAGCACCACCGAAGAAGCCGTGACCCGCGCGAACGAGAGCCCCTACGGCCTGTCGGCGTCGGTCTGGACGCGCGACTCCAGCCTTTCCCTCCGGATTCCCAAGCAACTGGACTTCGGCACCGTCTGGGTCAATGCACACCTTGTCCTGGCGTGCGAGGTACCGTGGGGCGGATTCAAGGGATCCGGCTACGGCCGCGACCTCTCGCTCTACGCCCTGGACGATTACTCACGCACCAAGCACGTGATGATCAACCACGGCGCTTGAGCATCCAGACAAGCAACGGAGCTTTCACCATGACCACCAACGTTTCCCGCCCTGCCTCTCTGCCAGGTGCCGCCACGCCTTCAGCCCCCTTCGGGACGGACGTGACCTGGACCAACTGGGGCGGAAACCAGAGCGCGACGCCCGCCTTTACGGTTCGGCCCAGGAATGAACAAGAAGCGCTCGACGCCGTCCGTTTCGCCATCCGCGAAGGGTTGCCTGTGCGGGCGGTCGGTTCAGGGCATTCGTCCTCACCGCTGGTCCAAACCGGCGGAGTTCTGATGGATATGTCCGGCCTTTCGGCTATCACGGGCACCGATAAGGCCCGGCGTCGCGCCCGGGCCCTCGCGGGAACCACCATCAACGCTTTCGGCGATGCCCTGTGGGAGCAGGGCCTGGCCCTGGGGAACCAAGGTGACATCGACAAGCAGCAGATCGCCGGCGCCCTGGCCACCAGCACGCACGGCTCGGGCAAAAACCTGGGCAGTTTTTCCTCCAACCTTCGCTGGGTGAAGCTGATCAACGGCTACGGCGAGATCGTGGAAATCGGGGAGGGCCAACTCCGGGAACTCCGGGCTGCACAGGTTGCGTTGGGCACGCTGGGGATCTTCCTGGAAGTGGAGTTGGCTGTTGAGGACAGCTACTACCTCCAGGAGCAGATCACCTATCCCAGCTGGGCGGAAACCGCTTCGACGTGGCAGGACGATATCGATTCCAACAGGCACTACTCCTTCCTTTGGTGCCCGGAGGACGATTCCTGCGAGCTTCTGGACCTCCCCGGTTCACCGGACCATGCCATGGGCGGCCGCAGCTACACCAAGCGCTACAACATTGTGGACGTCCAGGACGAACGCGAGCTTTCCGCGGTTGAAGGCGCCCGACTGGATCGCTCCTACCGGATCTACCCGGGTGGCTTCACTACCCAGTTCCACGAGCTCGAGTACTTCGTCCGCAGCGAAGATGGCTTGGTGGCTGTTGAGGCCATCCAAGACCTGATCCGCACCAGATATCCCGAGCAGAAGTACCCGGTGGAGGTCCGCTGGGTGAAGTCCGACGATGCGTACATGTCCCAGTTCCAAGGACGCGACAGCACTGTCATCACCCTGACAACCGAGCCCGGAACCGATTACTGGCAGTTCTTCCGGGACGCCGACGCCGTGCTGCAGGAGTTCGAGCCCCGCGCACACTGGGGAAAGATCCACTTCATGACCCGGAGCCGCCTTGAGCGTCTCTACCCGGAGTTGGACACCTTTATCCAGGTCCGCCGCGAGTTCGACCCCCGGGGCATGTTCCTCAACGACCACACCAGGGCCCTGCTCGCCTGACCGAGCAACCCAAAAAACAGGCCACGATGTGAGAGAGCATCGCTCAAAACGGATCCTCTCTCACATCCACACCCCCTGCTGGCATCCCTCGTTACCTTTTTCGTAGCCCGTTTCCTGGTGCAGGATGTGGGTGTGCTGGCCTGCTGCCCCGGCATGATTGCGTTCCTCTGTCGATCCGATGATCTTGAGAGTGTTGTCACCGGGGTTGGTAGGTGCCGGGAGACCGCTGATAGGGGCAGGACAGTTCGGGAACGTCGTGCGTAACGTGGGTGCCGGGTCCTGACACCGCTGCCGGGCCAGCATGGGAGCTGACTACGACTGGAGGGACCGGATGATCGCGAACCACGATGGTGTCGAAGTGTTTATTGGTCTGGATGTTGGCAAGGGCGTCCATCATGCCGTTGCCGTGGACCGGGCCGGAAAGAAATTGCTGGACCGGGCGCTGCCCAACGATGAAGCCAAAATCCGGGAAATCATCGCCGAACTCGAGGACGCCGGACGAGTGTTGTTGGTCGTTGACCAGCCAGCAACCATCGGCGCGTTGCCGGTAGCGGTGGCCCAGGCCGCCGGTGTTCTTGTCGGGTATCTGCCGGGGCTGGCGATGCGCCGGATCGCGGACCTGCACCCCGGAGAGGCGAAAACCGATGCCCGGGATGCGTTCATCATCGCCGAGGCCGCCAGGACCATGCCGCATACATTGCGCTCGGTTCAGTTGGCCGATGAGCAGCTCGCTGAGCTGAGCATGCTTTGTGGTTTCGATGATGACCTGGCCAAGCAGGCCACGGCGACCTCGAACCGGATCCGCGGGCTGCTCACCCAGATCCACCCTGCTCTGGAAAGGGTGTTGGGACCCTACATGGATCATCCTGCGGTGCTGGACCTGCTGCGGACCTGGCCTACCCCCGAAGAGCTCCGTCACGCAGGCCGGCGCCGGATCGGGAACCGGCTGACCAAACTCGCGCCGCGGATGGGCGAACGCCTTGCCGATGAAATCATCGAGGCCCTGGGCCGGCAAACAGTCACTGTTGTCGGCACGAATGCCGCGACCATCGTGCTGCCCCAGCTCGCGGCCATGCTCTCCGGGCTTCACGAAAACCGCGCCATGGTCCTCACCCAGGTCGAAGCACTCGTGGAGGCCCACCCTCTTCACCCGGTCCTGATGTCTCTGCCGGCCGTGGGCATCAGGACCGCCGCACGAATCCTCACCGAAGTCGCCGGGAAAGACTTCCCCACCGCCGGGCACCTGGCCTCTTACGCCGGGCTGGCCCCAGTCACCTGGCGATCCGGGTCCTCCATCCGCGGCGACCACTCCTCCAGAAAAGGCAACAAAGTCCTCAAACGAACTCTTTTCCTCTCCGCGTTCGCTGCGCTCCACGACCCGCCGTCCCGGGCCTACTACGAACGCAAACGCGCCGAAGGAAAACGCCACAACCAGGCAATCATTGCCCTGGCACGACGCCGCTGTGACACCCTCTACGCAATGCTCCGCGACGGCGCCCTCTACCAACCCCCAACACCCGCCACCACTTGACGAAAAACATAGGGGCACTCTCACATCCCCTTGACACCCTTTTGAAACCTCGGAGTGGTAGTTTGATCTCTGCTTGAGCCAGACACCGCACCCAATCGGAGGACATTTCCATGCTTAAGGGTTTCAAGGACTTCATACTTCGCGGCAACGTGATCGAACTGGCTATTGCCGTCGTCATCGGCAGTGCGTTCACGGCACTCGTCGCCGCTTTCACCACCAACATCATCAACCCCGTCATCGCGGCTGCAGGCGGCGTGAACGCTGACGGCCTGGGCTTCCGGATCTGGCAGGACAACCCCGCTACGTTCATCAACTTTGGTGCTGTGCTCACGGCAATGGTGACCTTTGTCATCACCGCCGGAGTGGTCTACTTCATCTTCGTAGCGCCCATGAACAAGATCAATTCAATGGTCAAGAACCGCCTCTCCACCGAGGAACCCGAGGAAGAGCCGCTGCCGGCTGACACGGCCCTCCTGGCAGAAATCCGCGACCTTCTTAAGGAAGCTGCCGCCCAGCGCAGTACCGAGCGGGATTCGGACCTCGATTCGGATTCCATCCGCTAGACCAGACTCTGTAGGAACGCCTGAGCCCTGAGCGCTCCTTCCCGGTTGCACCCTCCAACCCGGCGTTCTCCCCGCGAGAACGCCGGGTTTTTGCATTGCGGGGGTGCGGCACACCGGCCCGAAGTGGGCAGGAACGCAGTGAGTGGGGCGGCAAGAGCGCAGCCATCGCGCCAAGTAACCAGAAACGTGACGCGGAGGCAACCGTCCCGAAACAGGCGCGGGGCAGCATGAAACCATGAAGCCCAAAATGAGCTCTCCCGTTACTGCGGATCTCCGGTGCGATGTCTGCGGACAGTTGCCCGAACCGCCCAAGGCCCGGCTCACCGTAGCCAACATCGCGGTGATGCTTCCCATTGAATTGCTGGTTCACGCGGCAGTTGTGGAAACCCATCTCCCCTATGTGGCCAAGGTGCTGCTGCTGACCGTGACTGCCACAGTGCTGGTTATCTGGGTGGCTGAGCCGTCGGCCGCCAAGGTCCTCCGGCGATGGCTGCATGCTCCGGCCCTCCGCCAGCGGCACAAGCTGCACGCGGCCCCGGCTTTGTGGCGTGCTCGTGTCCTTCTGCGGGACCAGCCCGGTTCCCTGCAGAAAATCACTCAGTCCCTGGCCAAGCTGGAGACGAATATCCTCAGCATCCACGTTCACCCGATGGACAGCCCGGGCCGCGAAGGCCCGGACCGCCAGGCTACAGAAGCCACGCAAATAGTGATGGATGAGTTCGTCCTCTCCGCCCCGGGCGAGGTCACAGAACATGAACTGCTGAAAGCACTCGACGACGGCGGCGGACGTGAGTCGCACGTGTGGCCTACCACGGCACTCGCCATGGCCGACGGCCAAACCAAGGCGCTGAGCCTCGCCACACGTATTGCGGGGAACCCGGATGAGCTCCCGCATGCGGTCGCCGAACTGCTCTCCGCCAAAGTAGTCCCCAACGATCCGGAGAAACTGGCACCCGAGGCGAGTGCCGGCGTCGGGCCTTCAACGGACATTCTCAAGATTCCAACTGCATGGCACGGGCCCCTGGTCTTCTCCCGTCCAGGCGAGCCGTTCACTCCAGCCGAGTCGGCCCGAGCACACAGGCTGGCTGAGCTGGCGGAGATTTTGGCATACAGCACAAGCGACGCCCAGCCAACGGCATACCAGGGCTAATCAGCGCTCCTTCCCAGTTAGCACGTCGAAAGCCCGGAATTTCCCAGGAAAGGCCGGGTTTTCGCACGTCCACGAGGAGTATCCGGGAAGGAGCGTACGCAGCCATCCCGCACAGTCACATTCCGTTTTGAGATTAGGTATACCAAAACTCTTGACAGTGCCGCCCGTCACATCTAACTTAGATTTTGGGATCCCAAAACGGGATCCCAAATAGACCCGCTACCGGCTGCGGCCCCCGCCACCAAAAGGGCAGGGATCGCAACAGTTGCCGCCGGCACGGGTCCGGCTGCAGCGATATCCACGCCCGGCTCATCCCCCCAAAGACATACCCCAAAGACATTCCACCCCTGTTGACTCCTCTGAAGGAGAAGCTGTGTCTCCCCAAAACACCCAACTGGCAACCCAGGAAAACCAGGAAAACGAGCCTCAAACCGGCAAGGACGGCGTGCAGCGACGCACAAACGTCCGCTGGAAGCTCTTCATCCTGCTCCTGGTCCTGGTCGCCGTGAATTACATCGACCGCGGTTCAATATCCGTTGCCCTCCCCATCATCCAGAAGGAATTCAACCTCCCGCCCGAGCTTGTGGGGCTCCTGTTGTCGGCGTTCTTCTGGACCTATGCCCTGATGCAAATCCCCGTCGGACTGTTGATCGACAAGTTTGGCCCACGCAAAGTGGTCACCGCTTCCTGCATTGGCTGGGGCGCCGCGACTGCCGCTTCGGGTTTCGCCGGCGGATTCCTCAGCATGTTCATCGCCCGCCTGGGCATCGGCGTGACGGAGGCGGGCGTCATGCCTGCCGGCGGCAAGCTCAACGCCATCTGGATGCATAAGAAGGAACGTGGCCGCGGCGCCACCATCCTCGACGCCGGAGCTCCCTTGGGCGCTGGCCTGGGCGGCATCCTCATCACCTGGCTGATCGCCTCCACGGGCAGCTGGCGGATGTCCTTCATCATCGCTGGCGCCCTCACGATTCTCATGGGCTTGGCGGTCTGGTGGTACATCCGCGATAACCCCCGCCAGCACAAGGGCGTCAACAATGCAGAAGCCGATTACATCGAGGCTTCCCACGCTGAGGACGACGCCGAGGCCGCCAAGGAAGGCGCACAGGGCAAGCGCGCCCTCCTGCCATACCTGAAGTTCCGTTCCTTCTGGGCAATGTGCTTCGGCTGGCTTGGCTTCAACGGCGTGTTCTACGGCCTGCTCACCTGGGGACCGCTTTACCTGGCTCAAGCCAAGGGCTTTGATCTGAAGACCATCGGCTGGTCCACGTTCGTGATCTTCGGCGCCGGGTTCGTCGGCGAAATCCTCGGTGGCATCATCGCGGACAAGTGGCGGGCATCCGGTGCCTCCGCCAACCGGGTCATGCGCACCCTGCTGGGTATCTCCAGCGTCGTAGTGGTGGGCGGCCTCGTAGGTGTCACGGTCGTCGCGGACCCCATCACCGCCGTCGTGCTTCTCTCGGTAGTCCTGTTCTTCCTGCGGTGGGTTGGCCTGTTCTGGTCCATCCCGTCCATCCTGGGCGGCCGCACGAATGCGGGCGTACTCGGCGGGGCCATGAACTTCAGCGGCAACATCGCCGGATTCGTCACCCCGATTGTGGTAGGCCTGATTGTCGGGGCCACGGGTTCCTACACCTGGGCGCTGCTGTACTTTGTTGGCTCCGCTGTGATCATGGGCATCTCCGTCCTGGTCTTGGATTACAACAAGCGACTCCCGGTCTAACTCGCCTGACCGGGCCCGGCCGGACGGTCCTGAACCGCCGGACGGCCGGAAGCCCGCCTGGTCGCCGGGCGCGCTGCCTCACACATCACGAAATGGAGCTGGAAATGCTAGCCGCAGAAGACACGAACATCACTGACCGCCCCCTCCGGGAGTCAGTGCGTGACACGCTCCGTTCCAGGATTTTTGAGGGGCACTATGCGCCCGGCACCAGGTTGGTGGAGCGCGACCTCGCCGCCGAATTCAACGTTTCCCGCTTGCCCATCCGCGAAGCACTCCGGATGCTGAGGCAAGAAGGGCTTATCCGGGACCGCGCTGGCCGTGGTTCGGAAGTCAGCGGCCTGAGCCCCAAGGATGTGGAGGACCTCTTCGACGTCCGTCAATCCTTGGAAGTCCTCGCCTGCCGGCTCGCCGCCAAGCGGGCCACCACCGAGAACCTTGACCACCTCGCCGGCCTGCTGGATGAGGCCGACCGCTGCCTGGCCAAGGGCTCCATCCTGGAAGCACACCGCGCCAACAGCGATTTCCACGATGCCATCACGGCGATCGCCAACAACGATTTTCTCCGCTCCGCGCTGGAACCACTCCAGGGACGAATGCACTGGCTGTTCCGCCACGTCAGCGATCTCCCCGAACTCATCCAGGAACACCGCGACCTCTACGGTGCCATCGCCAGTGGCGACCCTGACCGGGCCGCTATCCAGTCGGCGTCGCACATCGGCAAGTACCGCGAGCAGTTCCCGGAGGATTCCAGCCACGCCGAGCCCAAACTGCAACGGAAAAAACCATGAGACTCCTGGTCATCAACCCCAACATCAGCGACGACGTCACAGCCCTGATCGAGGCTGAGGCCTTGCGCTCGGCGGGGCCGGACACCGAATTGATTGTTCGGACAGCCGGGCACGGCGTCGAATATATCGAAACCCGCTTCGAGTCGCTTATCGCCGCCGGCGCGGTGGCTGAGCTGATCGCCGAATACGCGCACGACGGCGGCGCCGGCCTTGGGCGCGACGGCGCCAGCCTTACGCTCGAGGGCGGCCCGGCCGCTGTGGACGGCATCGTTGTGGCTGCTTTCGGTGATCCCGGAATGCCTGCGCTGAAGGAACTCGTTGACGTACCGGTCATCGGCATCACCGAGGCGGCACTGTGCGCTGCAGCATTGCAGGGCCACCGTTTCTCGATCATCGCCATTTCGGACCGGATCCAGGCCTGGTACCTGGACTGCGTGGAACGCTTCGGTTTTGCCGGCCGTCTCGCTTCCATACGCTCCATTAACCAAAGCCTGAACTCCATAGGGTCGGTGCAGGCAGATTTCAAGGAAACCCTGCTGGCACTCAGCCGACAGGCCGTCACTGAGGACGGCGCCGACGTCGTGATCCTTGCCGGTGCGCCGCTCGCAGGACTTGCCCGCGAGCTCGAAGGTCAGATCCCCGTGCCCGTGGTGGACGGCATTTCTGCCGGCATCCGCATGACGGAGGCCGTGGTCGCGTTGAAGTCCGGGGCTCACCGTGGCGGCTCGTTCGCGGCGCCACCGGTCAAGCGGCGGCAGGGCCTTTCGGAAAACCTCGACGCCGCCCTGACCGCCGCGCAGTCCGCGGCCCAGTCCGCGAACCTCCCCTCCGCACCGGTTCCGGCAACATCCGCGCTGCCGTCCCGCTAAAACTTCCAAGAAGTCCCCGCTAAATCTTCCAAGAACAAGGAGGACAACGATGTCCCACTTCCCCGATCTCGTCATCGCCAACGGCACTGTCGTCAACAGTTTCGGCAGGCAAGCCGCCCACGTCGTAGTCGACGGCGGACGCATAGTTCAGCTCGTTGACGCTGCCGAACCCATTCCCGCGGCTGCACGAACCATTGAAGCCCACGGCCAGTTGGTCATCCCCGGCGGCATCGACGGCCACTGCCATGTTGCCCAAGTGACGGGCAGATTCCGCACTTTGGATGACTTCCGGACCACATCAACGGCGGCGCTCTGGGGCGGCACCACCACCATCATCGATTTCGGCATCCCCCGCGATGCTCAGGAAACTCCGCTCGAAGCGGTCCTGAACAAGAAGCGCCTCGCCACAGAATCCCGCTGCGATGTTGCCCTGCACGGCTCTGTTGTCTCATGGGATGAGACGGTCCCGTGGCAGCTTGAGCAGCTTGCGGCCGAGGGCGTCAGGTCCGTGAAGATGTACACCACCAACCGCGGCTCAACCATGGCCGATGGTGACACCATCCTGAAGGTCATGCGCGAAATGGTGCGCCTGGATGGCCTCACGTACATCCATGCAGAGCACGATCCCATCATCACCGACTGCACTGAGCGGCACGCCTCGGACGGCCGCATCGGCATCGAGCACCTGCACCGTACCCGGCCTGAGCTTGCCGAGGAGATCTCGGTCAAGGAAACCCTCGCAATGGCCCGGTACACGGGAGCGCCCGTCTATTTTGTCCACCAGTCGACTCCTGGCGCCGTGGACCTGGTGGCCGAAGCCCGCGAAAGCGGCCAGGAGGCGTACTCCGAGACGTGCCCGCACTACCTGACCTTGGACGACACCGTTTACGGTTCCGCGTTCCCGGAATGGTACGCGTGCTGCCCGCCGATGCGGAGTGCCGAAACGGTGGCCGCCTTGAAGGATCGGCTTGCTGCCGGTGCCATCCACACGGTTTCCTCGGACCATTCCTGCTACGACCTCTCCCAAAAACGCGAGCGCACGGACGATGTCCGCTATATGCCGCATGGCCTCCCCGGCGTGGAAACCCGCATGCCCGTGACGTTCACGGCACTGGTCACTGAATCCGGCAGCTCTGTGGAGGACTTCGTTGAGGTCTTCTCGGCAGGCCCCGCCAGGATCAATGCCGTCCCACGAAAAGGCGCGATCGTGGAAGGCTTCGATGCCGACATCGTGATCTTCGATCCCGCCTCACAGCAAACGGTCGACGGCGGTGCGTTGCACATGGGGACTGATTTCTCGCCTTTTGAGGGGAAGACGCTCAACGGCTGGCCCGCAGTGGTGATCTCCGCGGGACGGGTGGTCCTTGATGAAGCAGGTTTCCACGATCCCGGGCCGGTGGGTCGCTTCGTGCCCCGCAACGGCTTCACGGAGCACCGGGATGCTCTTTCTGTTCCCGTCATTTCTTCTGCCGAATCCCTCAGCGCCTAGGAGCAACCATGCCTTCAAACAACCGCCCCATCCGCATTGGCATGATCGTGCCGTCCTCCAACACCTGCCTTGAGCCGCAGACATACCGGATCCTCGGCGACCGCCAGGATGTAACCATTCATTCAACCCGCATCCCCGTCACCCGGATTGCCTTGGACGACTCCTCGGACAAGCAATTCGATACGTCCGTGATGCGCGGAGCTGCCGAGTTGCTGGCCGCGGCGAACGTGGACGTTATTGCATGGAACGGCACGTCCGGATCCTGGCTCGGCGCTTCCCACGACCATGCCTTGGTCCGTGAGATCACCGACGCCACAGGCATACCGGCCACCACGTCCACGCTCGCCTACTTGGAGGCGTTCGCGTCCTTTGGCACCGAGCGAATCGGATTGTTCACGCCCTACACAGCAGACGTGAATGAGGCCGTGATCGCGTCCTATGCCAGGGAAGGCATCAAGACGATCGATCACCGGCACCTTGACCTCACCGACAATGAGTCCTTCGGCCGGGTCACTGATGAGGAGATGCTGCCGGGCTCATTGGAGCTGGCGGCAGATCATCCCGATGCCCTGGTGTACCTGTGCACCAACCTCTATGGAGCCAACATCACAGCCGACGTTGAAGCCCGAACAGGGGTCCCTGTTCTCGACTCTGTGGCAGTGACACTCTGGCATGCCCTTAAGCTTGCGGGAGCTCCGTTGCTGGACCCGAAATGGGGGCGGTTGCTGGCTGACGCCGTGGCCTAGTCCTTGTTGTCCTCATCGATGCGCTCGAGCAGCTTGCCGAGCGCATCGCGGATATCGTCGTAGTCGTTTTGCGCTGCACGGCTCTCGGCAGAGATGACCGCGCATCTGTGGATCTTCTTGAAGTCGCCGAAGGGGAATTTGTAGTGGCCCTTTTGCTCAGCCGGGTGGTCGTCGTCCACGCCGAGGTACCACTTGGAATACTCGGCCTGGCCATGCTTCTCCAGGAAGTCATTCTCGTCCTTGGTGGAAGGGGCGTGCTCGCTCCAGTCATCCCGGACGTCCTTGACGATCTTCCCGTCGCGGATCAGGTGCTTCGCGTTGTCGAATGCTTTCTTGTTGAGTTTGACGGTCATGGCGCAACCTCGCTTCGATGTGGCGGTTCGGCATGGGTTGGGTAACTCGTACCGTTCAGCTTAGGACGACGTCGGATGACCGGGAAGGGTGCGAGGCTCGGCATGCCCCAAGCTTTGCGCTCAGGTGATGAGCCGCACCCGGAGCCCTGTTCCGGTTTCCTTCATGACAAGCCGCCGGTCTATTGCTCCTTCTTGTTTGAGCCATAAAACGTTGCCGTCAGCGGTCACCGCTTCCACCAGGCCTTGGTCCACGATCTTGTTGCCGCGCCAGATTTGAACGTCCAGGCCAACGAGTGGCCTCCAATCTGTCACCCTCTTGCTTTGTGGTTTGTCGAAGCGGGAACCCGGCGTCGAATCCTTCATATGGTCTTGCAATCGATGACTCCTAGCCATGCATCTTTCCGCAGTCTCCGTCTGGGCAGACTTCTGTTTAAAAGATGTGGCTTCACCGGCCCGAACATGACGCGAATTAGGGGCAGAAATTAGGGGACCGATCCTCCTAGAGTGCCTTCACTGCGCCCAACACCTTGGTCAACGAATCCTTTGCATCGCCGAACAGCAACGTGGTCTGAGGTTCGTACAAAAGTTCGTTTTCGATGCCAGCGAATCCTGGACGCATGGAACGTTTGAGGAACACCACCTGCCGGGCGTCGGCTACTTCCAAGATGGGCATTCCATAGATCGGGGAGCCGGAGGTGGTCTTGGCTGCAGGGTTCACGACATCGTTGGCGCCCACTACCAAGGCAACGTCGGCGGTCTTGAACTCCGGGTTGATATCGCTCATTTCCTTCAGTGACTCGTACGGAACGTTTGCTTCGGCAAGGAGGACGTTCATGTGCCCGGGCATGCGTCCGGCAACAGGATGGATGGCAAAGTCAACCTCGGTCCCGCGTGCCTCCAAAGCCAAGGCCAACTCGGCGGCCGTGTGCTGGCCCTGCGCCACGGCCAAGCCGTACCCGGGAACGATAATCACGCGCTGGGCGTACCCGAGCAGCACCGCAACATCCTCCGGGCTGGAGGATCTGACGGGGCGCTCACTCACCGCGGTGGACCCAGCTGTGGAGCCACCTTTGAAGGCACCGAACAGGATGCCCGCAACGCTGCGGCCCATTGCGGCGGCCATGGCCCGGGTGAGGATGGTGCCTGACGCTCCAACCAGGGTGCCGGCCACCACCAGGAGTACGTTGCCCAGCACCAATCCAGACGCGGCCACGGCCAATCCGGTGAAGGCGTTGAGCAACGAAATGACAATCGGCACGTCGGCGCCACCCACCGGGAGTACCAGCAGGATACCGGCCACAAGCCCAAGGATCAGCAGTGCCAGCGCGAGCAGCAACGAACCATTCAGTATCACCACAATCCCTGCGCCCACCGCGGCAAGCAGCACCAGGGCCATCAGCACAGGCAGGCCCGGGAACGTCACTGGCCGGGTGGTCATCAACCCCTGGAGTTTGGCAAAGGTAACTCCAGAACCGGCGAAGGAAACGGCCCCGACGAGCAGCGTGAACACGATAGCCAAGCGCACCCACGCATCGGCCGTATGCGAGAGCTCCAGCAATGCCACGAGTGCGGCAGCCCCACCACCCACACCGTTGAACAGGGCCACGAGTTGGGGCATCTGCGTCATCTGAACGCGCCGTGCCACGGGTGCGGCCACCACCGATCCCACAGCTATTGCCCCAACGATCCACGGAACGTTGTCCAACTTCACCGAGACGAACACCGTGACGACAGCCAACAAGGCGCCGAACGCCCCGATGAGGTTTCCACGCCGTGCCGTCCGCGGTGAGTTCAGGCCTTTGAGCGCCAGGATGAAACAGGCTGCGGCTGCGAGATAGAGGAGAGCTGTCCAGATGGGATCCAGAAGAGTCACCGGCCGAGCTCCTTACCCGCGTGATCCTCGGATGAAACAACTGACGACGGTGGGCGTTGCCTCCCGCGGAACATCTCCAGCATGCGGTCGGTCACCACGAAGCCGCCCACGAGGTTGGCCGTGGCAAGGACTACAGCCAGCAAGGCGACCACCAGTACCCACGGATCAGAGGCCTGGCCAGCGACGATGATCGCGCCCACCAGGATGATTCCGTGGATCGCATTTGCCCCGGACATCAGGGGTGTATGGAGGGTGCTGGAAACTTTGGAGACGACCTCAAAGCCCACGAAAACTGCAAGTACGGTGATCGTCAGCAGACTCATGCCATCCATCAATGCGCTCCTTCACTGCCAGGGTTGGCCGCTGTGTGGGCACTGCCAAAGGGGCCGGTCTCACCCGCGAGCGCCGCGAGTGCTTCAGCTGTTGGCGGGTGCCGCACTTCGCCGTCGTGGGTAAGGCAGGTTCCCGCCACAACCTCGTCTTCAAAGTCCGGGGCGACAACTCCCTCCCGGGTCATCAATGCGATCAGGTTGGCCACGTTCTTGGCGAACAGTCGCGAGGCATCTGCGGGCATCGCGGATGCTGGATCTTTGAGCCCCACCAAGGTCACCTCGCCTTGCCCGTCAGCGGTGGGGATGTGGATGTCCTGCCCGGGGATGCTGCCTTCCACGTTTCCGCCTGACTCAGCCGCCAGGTCCACTACGACTGATCCGGGGCGCATCCCTTGGACCATTTCGCGGCTCACCAGAAGTGGTGCCCGGCGTCCGGGGACGGCGGCAGTGGTGATGAGGACATCTGCCTGCGCTACGTGCGGGGTCAGGAGCGCACGCTGCAAGGCACCCCTGTCTGCGCTGAGTTCACGGGCGTACCCGCCTGAAGCTTCGGCGTTTTCGAGGTCCAGTTTGATGAAGGTCCCACCCATGGAAGCCACTTCGTCTGCCGACGCCGGACGGATGTCATTGGCCGATACCCGCGCGCCAAGCCTCTTGGCAGTGCCGATCGCCTGGAGCCCGGCCACACCTGCCCCCAGAACCAGGACCCGGGCGGGCGGAATGGTCCCAGCCGCAGTCATGTACAAGGGGAAGAACCGCGGCAGGCGTGTTGCGGCCTCAAGGACGCAGCGGTATCCCGCCACCAAGGCCTGTGAGGTGAGGGCGTCCATGGACTGGGCCCGCGAGATCCTGGGAACCAGTTCCAGCGCAAAGGATGTGATGCCACCTGCGGCGAGCGCCCGCACCGTGGGCAACTCCGAGGACGGCGACCCCAATCCGACGGTGACTGAACCCGGGCGGAGGGCTCCCGCCGTCGACGGTTCCATGGGACGCACGTGGCAGTAAACGTCCACGGATCCGAGATCCAAGGACTGCACAACAGAAGCGCCGGCCTGCCGGTATTCGTCGTCGCTGTGTCCGGAGGCAAGCCCCGCCCCGGACTCGATCTCAACGTCAAGGCCCAACCCGGTCAATTGCTTGACCGTTTCGGGCGTGGCTGCCACTCTGCGCTCACCGTCGAGTGCCTCGCGCGCTATGCCTGCTTTCACCCGCCACCCCTCTTCGGGAACTCTCCGGAACCAGTTGGCATGAGTCTATGGCCGCAAAGGTCAGGACGGGAGTAGGGGGTGCGCTATGTGGACAAGTCCATTAGGGTCGGTGGAAGCTGGGGCAACCAGCCTCCACACCGTCGACGAGCCGGTTCCGGCCGTGCCGTCGGGAAGGAACGCCGCTATGGACACATTCAAAATCGGCTATTTCGTCGGAAGCCTCTCTAGTACCTCTATCAACCGCGTCCTCTCGAAGGCGCTGATCAGCGTGGCGCCTCCGGAACTGGAATTCCATGAAATCGCCATTCGCGACCTCCCTTTGTACAGCTCCGACTACGACTCCGACTTCCCGCCAGCCGGCAGGGAATTGAAGGACGCGATCGCCGCATCGGACGGCATCCTGTTCGTCTCCCCCGAGTACAACCGCTCCATTCCAGGCGCTTTGAAGAACGCCATCGACTGGGGATCGCGTCCGTGGGGCACCAATTCTTTTGCCAGGAAGCCCACCGGCATTATCGGCGCGTCGCCGGGCGGCATCGGAACCGCGGTGATGCAGTCCTCCATGCGCAGCGTGCTCAGCTTCCTCGACGCGCCTCAGCTGAATGCGCCGGAGGCTTACATCCGCTTCGTCGCGGACGCGTACGACGACGACGGCTCGGTTAAGGACGAGGGCACGGCAGGGTTGCTGCGCCACTATATGGAGGAATACAGCGCGTTCGTCCAGCGTGTCCTGGCAGCCAACGCTCCGGGTCATATCGGCGACCAGGAACCTGATTCCGCCAAGCTAACGCGCTAGCCGCTCGGGTGGGGTCGCCCCTTGCCTGGCGGGCGACACCCACCCCATTTTCTTTGTTAGTCAGTATGCTTACTACTATGAGGATTCGCGGACACGCCCTATCCCACAGGAGAAACGATGCTTCGTAGATTAGCCCTGACAACCCTGGCACTGACCCTCTTCACCGGGTCCCTGTTGTCCGTCGCGGCAGCAGCAAACGCAGCAAACCCCGCCGCTCTGCAAGGCCACGTGGCCGCCACTACCCCCACACCGTCAGCCTCGCCCAGCAACCCTTCCGGCCCGTCAACGGCAACACCCACAAATCCAGCTCCATCGTCCGGCGGCGGGCAAACCACGTCCAACCCGGCAAGCAGCGGACCCGCCAACCCAGGGACCGGAGAGTCCGAGCCCCAGGAACAAACCCGGACCGACGTCACGCCGTGGATCCTGGCCGCCGTTGCTGCGATCATCGTCATTGCGCTGATCATCTGGGCGGTTCGCGGACGCGGTCGGAATGAGGAAGTGCGGGACGAGGAACTCTAGTCGGCGCTAGGACGCCACTGTCCGGCTGTGCTCAAGCGCGGGAAGCAACTGCGGCCTGCCTCTGTTCCTACAGGTACGTGATGAGAGAACAGAGAGTTGGCTGGCATGACTGAGTTGCATGATGGGCACCCTTCCGACCAAGCGAGTGGTGAGCAGCCTTCGGATGTCAGGCACGAGACCTTCAGCATCACGCGCGATTTCGAGGCGAACCGGGCGGACATCTTCGCCGTGTTCGCGGACGATCGATTGCGCCGGCAATGGTTTCGGATGCCAGGAACGGGCTCCATCTACGATCACGACTTCCGCGTTGGCGGCGGTGAGGAAGCGAGCAGCACCTTCGTCATGCCAGACGGGCAGGCCGAGAAACTGCGGAATCGCTCGCGCTACCTCGACATCACGCCCGATCGCCGAATCGTTTTCGTCTACGAAGCGATCGTGGACGATGTAACCCGATGGGCATCGCTGGTAACAGTGACCTTGGCAGATGCGGAATTCGGCAGAAGCAGGCTGACCTGGACAGAGCAGGTCACGTTCCTCACGCGAACCGGAGACGGCAGCGCTGACCTGCCTCATCTGCGCACCGGAACGACCCTTCGCCTCAACGGGATACCGGGAGCCCTTAAAACATAGTCTGGTGATGGCGAAACGAGCAGGTGACGATCCGTTTTCGCCGCCGCCGTTGTCATCAGGGCAGTTACGGAGAAAAGCCAACACGCGCGCTTTTATCCGAGGCGCTCGAACACCATCGTTGCCTGGATACGGTCCCCGCCGCCGATCCCCTTGCTCCCGCTGCTCGACGTGGTGATGGTGTGAAGCCGGTAGCCCTTCGCGGCCTGATCGTTGATGGCTTTCTCCAGGGAGGTCAGATTGCCCGAACCGGTTCCCAACAGTTTCTCCTTGAGGATCACTTGCAGGACGACATACTGCTGCATGATGCGACTTCCTTCCGTTGCCGGTCAATTGGGGGCAATGCTACTCAACGCTGTGGCGCGGACTGCGGCGCGCCCTATCCACTGAGCCTCCCCGCCGTCAGCCTTCCAATGGCGCTGCTTTCCAGATTTTCCAGCAGGTGCCGCGGATTGTCGTAGACCTCCGCGGCGCCTGCGTCGCGGAGCTCGGCCTCGCTGATACCACCGCAGGTCAGGGCGATGGCGGGAACGCCAATTGCCGCAGCAGCCTTCACGTCCCAGACTGCATCGCCAACAAAGACGATGTCCGCTGGATCGAGTTCCAGCTTCTTCAGGCACGCCAGGAGGATATCCGGGGCAGGCTTGCTTTCGTCCGCATCGTTGGAGCTGGTCCACGCGTCAATGGACCCACCGGCGTCGAGGAGCCGCCTGCTGACGTCAAGGTCGCGCTCTTGCGCCGACGAGGCCAGCCCTACAGCCAGCCCGGAATCGGAGCAGGCTGCAAGGAGGTCCCGTGCGGAGTCGAAGGCGCGCAATGACGGCCAGAATGTCGAAAACACAGCACCATGCGCGGATTTCAGTTCCTTTTGCATGTCTTCCGGACAGTCCGGAACCAAGTGCTGGACCAGCTTGTCGCCGCCCATCCCTACGCAGCGATGAATGTCGGAGATCTGGATGTCCAAGCCTTCGCGCCTGAATGCCTGCCACCAGGCGAGTGCGTGGAAGTAGCTGGAGTCGATCAACGTCCCATCGACGTCGAAGAGGACACCGCGTTTCTTGGAGCTGGAGTTGGCTGGAGTAGACATTTAGTAAGTCTACTTATCACTCGCGTTCACGGAAACTCGCCTTTGACTTCGATATATTGCGTAACGCCGGAAATACGCGTCTGCAACATCTTGTTGGCGGGAGTATGACAACAATCGGAATCATCGGTGCAGGACACATTGGCAGCCAGGTTGCGCGTAAAGCCGTGGAACTTGGCTACGACGTCGTGATCAGCAATTCACGCGGGCCGGAAACCCTCACGGAACTGGTCACAGAACTCGGGCCGCGCGCCCGGGCCGCGACGGCGGTCGAGGCAGCAGCGGCAGGTGATTTCGCCGTCGTGACCGTTCCCCTGAAAAACTATCAAGACATCCCGGCGGGACCGCTCGAAGGCAAGATCGTCATCGACACCAACAACTATTACTGGGAGCGCGACGGCCGTATTCCCGCGCTCGATAACGGCGAGACCACCACCTCGGGCCTGCTCCAGAAGCACCTGCCCACATCCAAGGTGGCCAAGGGCTTCAACCACATCTTCGCCAAGGACATCACTACCGATGGCACTCCTGCCGGCACGCCCAACCGCCGCGCATTGGCCACAGCCAGCGACTTCCCGGAGGCCGCCGAACTCGTGACCAAGCTGTACGACGAGTTCGGTTTCGACACCGTCAACATCGGGCCGCTCGAAGACAGCTGGCGCGTCGAGCGCGATCGCCCGGCCTACGTCATCCGTCAGAACGCGGACGAACTTCGCGAAAACCTCGCCAAGGCGACCCGCACCGTCTGATAGACCGCACCATCTCATAACAAAACACGCACGACGGCGGCAGGCGGCTTACGCCTGCCGCCTCCTTTGTGCTGGGGTGCTGTGGGACTATCACTCCACGACGGGTGGGCACGATTTGGGGCCACGATTCGCATCACGAATTGGACGCGGGACGCACAAAGGGAGTGGCTGCCTCCCAGGAAGCCCGGCGCATAGGGCATTCCGGGAGGCAGCCGCGCCAATTAAGCCCCGAACCCAAGGAGTTGCTATGTCTACCCAAACTGAGAAATGGCCTGCAGGAACACCCGCGTGGGTGGATCTGGGGGTCGATGATCTCCCTGCCGCCAAAGCCTTCTACACGGAGTTGTTTGGATGGGATTACCTCTCCGGCGACGAAGAGGCCGGGGGCTACCTACTGGCCCAACTGGACGGACAAGCTGTTGCGGGACTCGGCCCCAAACAGGATTCCAGCATGCCAACCGTCTGGACCACGTATCTGGCCTCGGACAATGTTGACACCACATGCAAAGAGGTAGCCGCTGCTGGTGGCCAACTCATCGCTTCTCCCTTCGATGTGATGGATTCGGGGCGCATGGCAATTGCCGCGGACAGCGTTGGTGCAGTCTTTGGCATCTGGCAGGCGGGAAGCCATATCGGGGCGGAGCGCGTCAACGAGCACGGTGCATTGTGCTGGAACGAACTCCACACCCGCGACTACGCGCTGGCCCGCTCCTTCTATGCCGATGTTTTTGGCTTCAGCTATCAGGACATCGACCAGGACGGATTCATATATGCAACCGCCAAGCGGGCTTCTGATGGCCGCGAAGTGGGCGGCATTCAGCACGACACCGAAATTGCCGAGGGCACGCCGAATCACTGGCTGACGTGGTTTGCCAGCGACCATGTGGATCGAACCGTCGCAACAGCCGTGGAACTCGGCTCTTCGGCCTTGGTGCCAGTCATGGACAGCCCCATGGGACGGATGGCAATCCTGCAGGCGCCGCAGGGAGAAATCTTCGGCATCATCGACGCGCCCCGGACCAAGGACTAAGCCCGGACCAACGGCTAAGCCCGCACGAACGGCTACGTCAGGACAGGGTCCAACGCTTCGCTGATGACCTCGTGGGCGTGTGCCGCGGCGAGCGGCGCCGCGAGGCGGTGCACTGCCTGGAAGGTGCGGCGGACTTCGGGCCCATGCCACTCAGGCGGAAGGTAGTCCGTCGGGAGGTTGGGATCCCGGTAAGGGAACTTCCGCCACAGGGTGAGCATCGGAATGTAGTAGCGGAAAGCGTCGCGCCGCACTTCGGCCGTGGAATCAGCCAAGGCCGCCTCAGGGTCGGTTCCCACAAGGTCAATCCACTGCTGCTCGGCGCCCCGGTAGATCTCAAGGAACTCCGTGAACTGTTCATCGAGTTCCTTGAGATCCCACCATTCGGAGATCTTGGGCCGCATGGGGCCATCGAAAACATAGTCACTGCGGAAGAGGTCCACGAACTCGATCAGCCCGCTGGCAGTGAGGCGTTCGCGAGCCTGCTCCAGCTTGCGTGCCGGAGCGATCCATACACCGGACGCCACTGACCCAAATCCCAGGCTGGACAAGGCGGACCTCAGTTGGTGCCGGCGGTTCCGCATCGACTCGGGCACGGAGAACACGGCGAGCACCCACGTATCCACAGGAGCTGGCTGTTCCGGGGCGAAGATCCGCCGATCACCTTCACGGAAGACGTCGCTCACCGATTCGGCGATCTTGTACTTGGCAATGCCGCCTTCGCGGACGCTCTTCAGGACACCCTTGGCCTTAAGCCTGGAAACGGACGATCGCACACCCGGCGCGTCATAGCCGAGCGTACCGAGCATCGAAACCAGAGCGGAGACCGGCAACGCATCACCAGCGTTCCTGCCATAAAGACCGAAGATGGTGACCAGGAGTTGCTGATGGCGCACCGGGGGTGCCGGGACGGCGAACATTGAAGGACCCTCATTTCCGCGCCAGGTAAGGCGCCAGTCATGTTCATCATAGGTGGGGAACCATCAATGGCCGGGAAAGTCCGGAGGGCATGCCCGAAACAGCATGAAACCGTCCTCCCTCATTCACTTCAGAAATAACTTTACCAAGTTAAGTTAATCCCATATGGTGAGGGCGATGGCGATGCACAGCCGCATCCCCAAGAGAAGACAGGACCACATTGAAACCTTCAAGTGAACTTCTTCGCCGCCTGCGCAAGTGCGGCGCAACCCTGTTCATAGCTGTCCTTGCAGCCTCAACCTCTACTGGCGCCATGGCCGCCACCCCATCCACCGGGAGCAGTTCGGGTCCTCCGCAACAGCTCGCTTTAACAGATCCCGATGCAACTCCACGGACCGCCTCGCTTTTTTCCTACCTGCGCTCCCAACAAGGCAAAGGCATCCTGTTCGGGCATCAGCAGGACACGGAGTTCGGCGTGACGTTTCCTGCTGGGAGCACCGACGGCTTTCAGTCGGACGTGAAGGCAGCTACGGGAGATCAACCTGCTGTCTTCGGCTGGGATTTTGGGCACGATGGCTACGGTTCAGCACCAGGCAGCCCAACTCCGGAGGAGAACTTCCAGCACACACTGGAACTGGTCAAGGCGGCAGACAAGATCGGGGGTGTCCAGACCTTTTCGGCCCATATGGACAACTTCGTCACGGGCGGCGCCTTCAACGACACGGACGGCGGAGTGGTCCCGCGGATCATGCCGGGGGGCGATAAGAACCAGCAATTCACCGACTACCTGGACAGAATAGCCCGACTCGCAAAGGCGGCCGTTGGCGACGACGGGAGTGCGATCCCCATAGTGTTTCGTCCTTTCCACGAAAACGCCGGTTCCTGGTTTTGGTGGGGTGCCGCTCACGCCTCGTCCGCCCAATACATCGAGCTGTTCCGCTACACCGTTGAGTACCTGAGGGACATCAAGGGTGTCCACAACTTCCTGTACGCATATTCACCAGGCGGTGGATTCAGCGGAACCACCGATGCCTTCATGCGCACGTATCCTGGCGATGACTTCGTGGACGTCCTCGGGTACGACAACTACGACAGCTCCGGAGGCTCCCAGCAGTGGCTGGATGGACTCGTGGCGGACCTCGGCATGATCTCCCGCCTCGCTGATGAGCGGGGCAAAGTGGCAGCACTGACAGAATTCGGCGTCAGCGGAGCCCTTAAAGCCAACGGCCAGAACCCGGATCCCAGCTGGTATAGCCACGTGCTCGCCGCCCTCAAAGCCGATCCTGCAGCCAAGAGGATGGCTTGGATGTTGACGTGGACCAACTACGGTACTGATCAATTTTTCGTTCCGTACCCGGCTACGGGGCAGTTGGCCGAGCACGAAATGCTGACGGATTTCCGCGCCTTCGAAGCCGATGACTTCACGGTGTTCAGCCGGGACGTCTCTTGGAGTGACGTTTGGCAGCGAAACGTGAAGGCATCCGGCCACGCGCCTGCCCTGCATGTGGTGTCACCCGTTGATGGGGCACGGATTACGGAGACGGAAACCACCGTCCGTGTCCGTGTCAGCGATGCGAAACCCAAGTCGGTGTGGTTCAGGTGGGGCGAAGACCCAACCAAACACCAACTGGCTTACGACGAGGCTTCAGGTTATTTCACCGGCACACTGACTGTGCCTGAAATTGCCCTGGTGAACCAGCGAACCAGCTTCGCCGTTACGGCGGAGCTGCCCGGGAAGGACCCGGTCACGGCTCAGCAGCAAGTCGTCCTCGGCGCAAAACCTCCAGCGGCCCCCGGGGTGGTGGACGATTTTGAAGGGTACGCCGACGACAGCGAACTCCGTGCCTCATACAGCGCAGTGGGCGCCAACACCATCTCGCTTGCCAACAGTCCTGTTGGAAGTGGAGAACGTTCGTTGCGGTTCGACTACGACTTTGGATTGCAGAACTACACGGGAATCACCCGACGCATTGACGGTGACTGGTCAGGATTCAATGCACTGTCCCTGTGGTTGCGGCCGGACGGGTCCCAGCAAAAGCTGGTTCTCCAACTGGTCTGCGGCGGCGTCGCCTACGAGGCCTACCCATCCCTCAGCGGCACGGAAGGACAAAACATCAGCATCCCCTTTGCGGATTTCCGGCCAGCACCTTGGGATACGGCAAATGCTGAGCGGCGGATCACCGCCGAAGACCTCAAGGACCTGTCCCAGTTCAATGTGTTCATCAACCAGGTACCCGAAGGGCATTCCACCAACGGCACGATTTACCTGGACGAGCTGAAAGCGGGCTAAGCGGGCTGGGGAACCACTGGCTGATTCAGGCTCTGCTGGAGCATCAGGGCGGCAGCACCAACGGATGCAGCATCAGTGACCTGGCTGGACAACCTGACTGTTACCCCGTGCTTCGGCGAAGCGAAGGCTTCCTTGCGGAGGCGCTGCTCGACCACCGGCAGGTAGAGCGATCCTGCAGTCGTAAACGATGGGCCCGCGAACGTTACAGAATCCAAATCCAGGATGTTCACCAACGCAAGTACTGCATCGGCCACGAAATCCGCGGACTCTTGGACAAGTTCCACCGACAAAGGGTCACCATGGACGGCTGCCGTTGCAATGGCGGCGAAGTCACTGAAGGGATCGTTGTCCTTGGTGAGTTTTGCCGTCGTCGTCCGTCCGCCTGAAACGGCGGCCCTGGCTCGTTCGGCAACAGCACGTGGTCCGGCGACTTCCTCCAGCGTTAGCCCTGCCCTCCCGGTCCCCTTGGAAACGTACGCTTCCAAGGGGACCGCTGTTTGAGCTGGCACCCCGGTAAAGTGCTCCCGATATCAGCAACCCGGCGCTGATACTGGCGCCCATGTAGAGCGTGCAGTGTGCGGTGGCGTTAGGGATGGTGCCGCTCCAAAAGTCGCCCATTGCCGCAGCAGTGGCAACATTGTCCAGCAAGGCAGGCAAACCCGAGGCTCTCCCCAGCGCTTCGCGGACAGGGAATCCCTGCCACAACGGAAGGCTCGGAGAAACCAGTATCGAGCCGGAGTCAACGTCCAGGGCTCCGGGGGCCACCAAGCCAATACCGGCCACGACGCTACGGTCCACGTTCGCCAAACGGAGCAGGACGGTCACATGAACAGCCACGTCCTCAACAACTTCCTCCGGAGTTCTGGAGCGTGCACCCCTTACGCGCGTCCGCGCCAGGACAGAACCCGCCGCATCCGTTACAAGGACCACAATCCAGTCCGCACCGAGCTGAACCCCCACGCTGCAGCGGGCCCGTGGATTCAGCCCGAGAAGCACCCGCGGCTTGCCTTTGGCCCCCGTGTATGTCCGCTCCCCCGTCTCCACCAAGAGCCCCTCCACCAGCAAGGACCGGACAAGATTGGAGATGGAAGCCTGTGTCAGGCCCGTGCGCTCAGCGAGTTCGACACGGCTGACTGGGCCCTCGGCCCTGACGCGGTCAAGGATCAGGGCCCTGCTGGTTGGCGTGATGGACGAGGAATGCAGGACGGTCATGGACGCTTCAGGGCTCGGCTCATGTGCTAAGTATTGCCGGTCAAAGCCATACTTAGCACATGGACAACGTCGCATCGGCAAGCCCCCGGCCACCACGATTCGGGGTTGCAGTGCAAAGCAAGAATGGCCCCCACGGCACGGATCCGTTCTTTGAGGAACTGTTGACCGGCATGGAAGAGGCCTTGGACGGGCACGGAGCGACGGCCTTCCTGCGCCAATTCAGTTCCTATCAGGAGGAACTGAACGCCTATCCGCAATGGGCCCAAAGCGGTGACGTGGATGTGGTGGTTATTGTGGACTCCCAAGACGATGACTCCCGCGCGGAGCGGTGCTTGGAGCTGGGGTTGCCCGTGGTCATACTGGGCGGCCCGCCGACCGCAGGCGCATCCTTGGTGGACGTGGATAATTCCGGCGCGATGGAGATGGCCGTGGACTTCCTCGCGGGTTTGGGCCATAAAGTGATCGGACGCGTTTCGGGACCGGGACACCTCCACCACACAAAGTCCAGGAGCACGGCCTTCAATCAGGCTGTTGCCCAACGTAACGTCAAAGGGCTGTCTGCAGAGGGCGATTATTCGGCTGAATCGGGTCGGCAACGAACTCGGGAGATACTCTCCGCGGCCGAGCCTCCCAGTGCTGTGATCTACGAGAACAGCATTATGGCAGTAGCTGGATTGCGCGCAGCTCAAGACCTGGGCGTGCAGGTACCCCAGGACGTGTCCTTGCTCGCTTGGGATGACGGACCAAACTGTCGCCTCGCCTCGCCGCCCCTTTCCGTCATCAGTCTGGACGTGTATGAACTGGGGCAGACGGTGGCTGACGTATTGATGAAAACATATGCCGGCGCGGTCCAGACCGTGGTGCATGTACCCACTGGCCGCATCGTGCGGCGCGGCAGTACGTCGGAATGGCCGGGTACGGGGCCTGCACCTTCACAGGGAGACCCCGCACCCGTACCGGGCGCGTAGACCGCCGGCGCCTAGACCATCAGGCGCCTGGGCCACCCAACGGCTAGACGCTTTGCACGTGCAGAACCAGCGCTTGGGCCGGCCATAGCAAGGGAATCTGCAGGCCGTCCCGGACAAGGACACTCCCCGGAAGCGTCACTTCACCTGCTGACACCCAAGGCGGCGTGATCCAGCCGTGGCGGGCCTCACCCAATTCCTTGCGAAGCCGGACGCGATAGCGCCTGGAAACGTCCAATCCTTGCAAACGAACCTTCTCCGGCAGGGCGTCTTCCAGAGTCGCCACCGAGGCGATGGTCCACACCCCTTCACTCTGATCCGGAAGGACGGCTCCCGTCACCCGCAAGGCAGGGTCCAGGACATCGGCGTGTACCGATGTTCCGGTATGCAGCACGTGACGGAGCTCTTTGTACAAAGCAGCGAAGCCCCGCACGGTCCTAAGTTCTTCAGGGCTGCATTCCAGGAGGTTCCACTCAAAACCTGCGGAGCCCATCAAGCTGGTGGCGGCCCGGTAGGAGAAGTCCACGGTCCTGCCTGAACTATGGGAAGTGGTGGGTCCAACGTGGCCTCCCACCATTTCCGGGGGCAACAGCAACTGGGTCCACCGCTGGATGTCCTGCCGTTCCACGGCGTCATTGGAGTCCGAGGCCCACACCCTGTCCGCGAACTCCAGAATGCCCAGATCCGTCCTCGCCCCTCCGCTGGAACAGGACTCGATTTCCAGACCGGGGTGGGTTTCCTTGAGCTCACGTATCAGCCGGTAGGCCGCCAATGTGTGCTCGTGGGTGCCTGGCTTTCCAGCTCCGCCCACCTTGCCTGCATGTACAGGTTCCACGAGGTCCCGGTTGTGGTCCCATTTGATGAAGTCGATTCCAAGCTCATCAATGAGCGCGCTCATCTGGCCGCGGATATGCTCATAGGCGCCGGCGTTGGCTAGGTCCACAACATATTGCGTACGCCAGGACAAATCGTTCGGAGACTGCCAGACGTGGTCCGGATTGTGCAGCAGCCAGTCCGGATGCTTCCTTGCAAGATCAGAATCCAGGTTCACCATTTCCGGCTCGAACCACAGCCCGAACTGCATTCCGAGCTCATGGACGCGTTGGGCCAGAGGACCCAGTCCTTGGGGCCATACAGCGTGATCCACTGTCCAGTCTCCCAATCCCTTGGTGTCGTCACGCCTGGCCATGAACCAGCCGTCATCCAGGACGAACCTTTCAACTCCAACGTCAGCGGCGCGCTCCGCCAACCGCATGAGCGTGGCCGGGTCGTGGTCGAAGTAGACGGCCTCCCAGGTATTCAGCACCAAAGGCCGGGTGCTGGCCGGGTGCTGCTCCCGCGAGCGCAGGGATTGGTGGAAGCGGGAAGACAAGCCATCAAGCCCGGTATCGGACCAGGCGAACCACGCCTTCGGTGTGCTGTAGCTTTCGCCAAGTGCCAACCGGATTTCGCCCGCACGCAGAAGTTCGCCGGCCCCCAGCAACGTGACCGTTTCGGTCATCCGGTCAGTGCGGTAGGTGCAGTCGGCGCTCCAGCCCAGGTGGACGGCCCACATTTCCCCTGTCCGGTTCTTAGGCTTATCAAGGCTCGCGATTTCCAGGTGCGGAGCATCGTGTCCGCCGCGGCCGCGCCTGGTTTCACGGGTGACTGCACCCCTTGGCATCCCGATGGTGAAGGGCGCCTTCTCCCGCGTCCAGCGGCCGGAAAACGAGGTCAGATAGTCCGCGGTCTTAGGCACGGGCATGGTCGCTTCCAGCCAGTGGATGTCAAGAGTGGCGGCTCCTTGGTTGACCAGGCGGTGCACCACCGTGACCACCCCGCCTGGCGTCAAGGCAAACGCACTGTGAATTTCCAGGCCATTGGCGGCGTCAACGGCAGTGACTTCCACCTCGTAGTCGCTGGCATCGACGTCGGTTACCGTCCACCGCGGAAAGACCGGCGCGCCCTCCCGGGTGACCACCAACCCGGGTCGACCTGCCCAGCCATCACCTTCCTGCGGCAGAATGCTGAGCTGCCACGCGGCGTCGAGCGTTCCGGGCGGCGTTTGGCGAGCGCTGGCAAGCACCAAAGCGTCCAGGTCACCGCTCTCCAGGGGCCCGATGTCGGCGCCCCACTGCAGGATGGAAGGCAGCCCCGTGGGCAAGTGCCTGAGGACAAGGCTGACGCCGTCGCGGCGCAGCAGGGTGAATTCCTGCACCTTCTGCAGGGGCTCTAAAAGCTGGGACATACGTTCCTCCGGATGGTTCAGGGGTTGAGACTGGCGAATTGTTGATGGTTTTGTCCGTGAAAGTACGACGGCGGGACGGGCTTCCGCTCCTTGCTGGCGCTGGCTGTTCGGAGTACCTGCAAAGAGCCTCCGATGGCGGCTGCGAGCGAACCATGCGAGGACAGGACGACGTCGATTGGCTGCAGCTCGCGGTTGAAGGCGGCGGCGTTGACGGTTGCCGAGATCGTGTCGCGGATGAGCGGGCCGGCCGCCGAGAAGGCTGGCCCGGCAAGCACCACGGTGCTGAGGTCGAAGAGGTTGACCAAGGTCACTGCGGCCTGTCCTAGCCCGCGTGCCGCGTCCTGGAGCAAAAGCCGGGCAGCGGCATCACCGGCGACAGCCGCCGATGAGATGAGTTCAAAGTCGGTGAGCGTTTCCTCGGGATTGTCCTTGAGTCCCAAGCGGTCACGTAGCGCAACGTCCGCCACGGCCTTGGCCACTACTGCAGCTGTGCCGCATAGATTCTCCACGCATCCCCTGTTGCCGCATTCGCAGGGCGCTCCGCCTGCGTCAAGAGTGATGTGGCCAATCTCCACTGTGTTGGAGCCACTTCCGCGATATACCTCCCGGTTCACTACTGCTCCGCCACCCAGGCCACTTGCCATGTAGATCACTCCGAAAGAATCGGCAGTGACGTCCCCGAGCCATTGCTCACCTATCGCGGCAGCAGTGGCATCGTTCTCCAGGATCACGGGCAGTCCGGTGAGCCGTGACAGCGACGGCACCAGCGGATGGCCATACCACTGCGGACCGGGACGCGGTGCAAGCAGAGTGCCCTTGATCCTGTCCTGCGGACCGTGCGTGACAAGGCTTATTCCGAGCACACTCTCGAGCGGCACCTCCTGGACCTCAAGGAGTTTGTGGATGTGGGTAGCAAGAATCTGAAGCATCTCTTCAGGACTGTGGCTTCCTGATCCCGGGAGCGTCTTTTCTGCCACCAAGCGCCCGGTGAAGTCGGCGAGAACTACGGAGCTGGTGCATCGATCCATTTGGACCCCCACTGCGTAGTGTGCTTGAGCCCGGAGCCTGAGGAGCCGCCTGGGCTGCCCACCTGTTGAGCGGGACTGCCCCGCCTCCCGCACCAGGCCGTCGTCGAGCAGTTCGCGGATCACGTTGGTGATAGTGCCCGGCGTCAGGCCCGTGGCACCTACCAGTTCCACCCGGCTGACCGTTCCCCGAGTGCGCATGATGTCCAGCAACCTGGCCCGGGTTGATGGGCCCGGCGGTGGATGCGGCGTAATGGTCCTCACCCTTCTCCTCTTCAAATCTGTAACAGTGGCTGGGTTCAATAATAACTTGACTGACTTAATTTAATCACCTAACTTTTTCATAGGTCGTGATCCACGGCACATAAAACCCCAGCCGGTCATAGCGGTCCGGCTAGATGAAAGGGACCAGGGATGCTCCTCAACTTTCCGAACCGGGCTGCCAAACTTCGGCGCAGCGCCCTTGCAATGGCCGCCGGCGCAACTGCACTCGGCCTCCTCCTCAGCGGCTGTTCGGGCGGCGGAACCAGCGCAGCAGGCGACTCAACACTGATCGCATACACCGGTCAGGCCGGCGACTACCAAATCAACTTCAACCCGTTCTCGCCCTCCCAGGTAGCGGGGCCGGGGGCTATCTTCGAGCCGCTCTTTTACCAGAACAAGGCGGCAGCAGATGCCAAGCCTGAGCCACTCCTGGGCAAGGAATTCACTTGGAATGACGCCGGCACCCAGCTCTCCGTCACTCTTCGCGAGGGCGTGAAATGGAGCGACGGCGAAGCCTTCACGGCAGATGATGTGGCCTTCACCTTCAACCTGCTCAAGCAACATCCCGCACTGAACAGCTTGGGATTCAAGGGGACCGTGAACGTGGTGGACCAGAACCACGTCACGTTCGTGTGGGACAGCCCCGCCTTTGTCACAGGACCGGACATCCTCACGCAGGCCGTCATTGTTCCCGAGCACATCTGGTCAAAGATCAACCCGGAGACCGACGTCGTGGAAAAGCCGGTAGGGACTGGCGCCTACCAGCTGGCGGACTTCAAGCCGCAGGCATTCACGCTTAAGGCCAACCCCACATACTGGGGCGGCGAACCGGCCGTAAAGAATGTTCGGTACATCGCCCTGTCCGGCAACACTGCAGGTGCTGACGCCATCGCTTCGGGCACCATCGACTGGCAAACCGGCCCTGTTCCTGACATTCAGAACGTGTCCAAAAATTTCCCCAAGTATGAAAAGCAAACAGTGGCCCAAAGCCAGCAGGTCCTGGCCGCCTGCGCCAACGCGGACCTTGGCTGCACAGGACCGCAGACAGACCCGGCAGTCCGGAAAGCCCTCTACCTCGCCATCGACCGCACGCAGCTGAACAAGCTGGCCTACGAGAACACGGCCTCACCCATCTCGCCGTCATTCGCCCTGACGGACACCCAGGCTGAATGGATCTCGACGGCGGTGAAGCCCACCACTGCGCCCGAAACAGCTGACACCCGGGAGGCACAACAAACCCTGGAGGCAGCCGGATGGGCCAAGGGCTCAGATGGAATCTACGCAAAGAACGGCCAGAAGCTCAGCCTGACCGTTGAGGTCGTGACGGGATGGACGGACTACATCACCGCAATCCAGACCATTTCCGAGCAGGCCAAAGCCGCTGGAATCGACGTCCAGGCTTCGCAGTCTTCCTGGAACGAGTGGACGGACAAGCGAACCAAGGGCAAGTTCCAGCTCGCCATCGATTCGCTCTACCAAGGGCCGGCGGCAGATCCTTATTACGTCTACAACTACTTCTTCTCCTCCGCCACCTCGGCACCAGTGGGCCAGGCTGCGGGCACCAACTACTCGCGGTACTCCAACCCGGCAGTTGACGCGGCCCTGGAATCAGTCAAAAACCTCCGCTTCGACAACAAAGCCGAACGGCAGAAGCAGTTTGACGTCATCCAGGCTGCCATCCTCAAGGACATGCCATACATCCCCGTGGTAACCGGAGGCACCACCAGCATCTGGAACAAGGCCAAGTTCACTGGCTGGCCCAGCGAAGAGAACATGTATGCCTTCCCCGCTGTTTGGTCCCGCTTGGACGCTGCCCAAATCTTCAAATCCCTCAAGCCCGCTGAAGGCTAAACAGTGAACTACGTCATCCGAAAACTGGGCTTCTATGCCGCAGCTCTCTGGGCGGCCTTGACCCTGAACTTCATCATCCCCCGGATGTTGCCAGGCAATCCCGTAGACATCCTGCTGGCCAAGCTCCAACAGCGGGGAGGCAGCATCACCGCTGAGACGCGCCACTCCTACGCCATCCTCCTGGGTGGTGATGACTCGCAGCCCATCCTCGCGCAGTACTGGACCTACCTGAGCAACATCTTCCGGGGCGATCTCGGAGTGTCCATCAGCTACTTCCCGGCCAAAGTCACGGACGTCATCGGAGATTCAATGCCCTGGACAGTGATCCTCGTGGGCGTCTCCACCATCATTGCCGCCACCCTGGGAATCCTGCTTGGAGCATTCGTCGGCTGGAGGCCCGGCACCTGGTTGGACTCCTTGGTTCCAGCGACCACGCTTCTTGCCGCCGTTCCCTACTTCTGGCTCGCATTGGTGCTGGTGTACATCCTCTCCCGTGGACTCGGCCTCTTCCCGGGACAGGGAGGCTACAACGTGGTCCTCGACCCCGGATTCAACGGCCCTTTTATCCTTTCAGCAATACAACACGCGGTTCTTCCTGCGCTGACCATTGTCATCGCATCCCTCGGAGGATGGCTGCTGGGCATGCGCAACATGATGGTCTCAACGTTGTCCGAAGACTATGTCCTCACGGCCCGGGCCAAAGGACTTCCGGACCGCTGGATCCTGCGTAACTACGCTGCACGTAACGCGGTTCTCCCATCCGTTGCCGGATTTGCCATCTCGCTGGGGTTCGTCGTCTCGGGCTCCGTGGTGACCGAGCAGGTCTTCTCATACCCGGGAATCGGATCGCGGCTGCTGGCGGCAGTCACCAACAACGATTACGCACTCATGCAGGGCGTGTTCCTGTACATCACCATTGCTGTCCTCGCAGCAAACCTCCTGGTCGACCTCCTCTACAGCCTGGTCGATCCCCGGACACGGGCCAAGGGCTAAGGAGCGAATCCCACATGACTAACATCCAGTCCATATCAGGGCAGGCAAACGCAACGGAAGAATTGGCCACCATGGCCCGCGGTCGCGGTCAGCGGCCCAAACCGGCATGGCGCCTCATGCTCCCCACCCCAACCCCGTGGCTGATCACAGGCCTGGTCCTTATCGGATCCATCATGGTTTTCGGTGCCCTCGGCCCCTTGTTGGTGGGCGACCCCGCCGCCATCAGCAACATAGGACTCAGTGGGCCCACTGGCGAGCACTGGCTAGGCACCACCCAAACCGGGCAGGACGTCCTGGCCCAGCTTGCCCATGCAACCCGCGGATCACTCCAGATCGGCTTCCTGGTAGGCGTTCTTGCCACCGTCCTCTCCGCGTTCTTTGGCATTTACGGCGCCTACATCGGTGGATTCGCAGATGAGGTTTTCTCCCTGCTCTCCAACGTGTTCCTGGTGATCCCGGGCCTGCCGCTGGTCATCGTCATCTCCGGCTTCGTGCCCCGCGAGAGCCGCGGGCTGTGGACCATCGCGGTGGTCCTTGCGCTGACCAGTTGGGCCGCTTCTGCCAGGGTCCTTCGCGCACAAACCCTGTCCGTGAGGAACCGCGATTACGTTGCAGCGTCGAGGGTTTCCGGCGAGCGTGCGTGGCGCGTTATCGCCGTCGAAATCCTGCCCAACCTTCTGCCGGTTCTCGCATCCCAGTTCGTGTTCTCAGTGATCGCGGCGATTCTCGGCGAAGCCGGATTGTCGTTCCTTGGGTTAGGTGCCTCAAGTTCGTCCACCCTCGGCACCATGCTGTTCTATGCGCAGAACGGGTTCGCCCTGCCGTTGGGAGCGTGGTGGTGGTTCCTCCCGCCAGGGCTGATGATCGCCCTCTTCGGCATGGGACTCTCGCTCATCAACTTCTCCATAGACGAGATCATCAACCCGAAACTCAAGAATGTCCGGCTCGTGCGGAAACGCGCACGGCAGGCTGCCCGGATCGAAAAGAAGGCTGTGACCTCATGAGCGCCGACCTCTCACTCGGGCAAGCGCCCGTCCGCACAACCTTCGGACCCGTTCTAACGGTCAAGAACCTGAGCGTCGTCTATGAGACGGACCATCCAGTGCCTGCTGTCAAAAACGCAAGCTTCGAGCTGGGCCGCGGCGAGATCCTTGGCCTGGCTGGCGAATCCGGCTGCGGTAAGACCACCTTGGCCTACGCCATCAACCGCCTTCACCAACCCCCGGCCCGTATCGCATCCGGTGAAGTCACCTTCCACGACCGCGACGGCCAGGACGTGGACCTCCTGGAGTTGGAGGACGAGGCCCTGCGCCGCTTCCGCTGGTCAAAACTGTCCATGGTTTTCCAGGGTGCCATGAACGCGCTCAACCCTGTCCGCACCATCGGAAACCAACTGGACGACACGCTTCGTGCGCATGATCCAAGCCTCCGCAAGGCGGCACGGCAGGCCCGCTGCGCCGAAGTGCTCAGGCTCGTGGGTGTAGACCCCCAGCGACTGCGTTCGTACCCGCATGAATTGTCAGGGGGAATGCGGCAACGCGTCATGATCGCCATGGCCATGCTCCTGGAACCGCAGGTCATGATCATGGATGAACCCACCACGGCCCTTGATGTGGTGGTTCAGCGGGACATCCTGCGGGAAATCGTGAGACTGAAAGAGGAGCTGAACTTCGCCGTCATATTTATCACGCATGATCTGCCGCTGCTTCTGGAGATCAGTGATCGCATCGCCGTGATGCTGCGCGGCGAGATTGTGGAATTGGACAGCGCTGAGTCACTCTACCGCTCAGCATCCCATCCCTACACCCGCAAACTTCTCGCCTCGTTCCCCAGCCTCAGCGGCGGCCGGGGCGCGTTCATCCGGTCGGGCGAGGACTCTGGCTTTGGCGGGAACTACGACTTCGAGGAGCAGCCATGACATCCGTCTCCGTGACCAACCTGACCAAGGAATACACGCTTCGGGAGGGATTTCGACGGCGGTCCTTGCGGGCGGTGGACCGCGTCAGCTTCGATCTTCTGCCGGGCAAAACGGTGGCCTTGGTAGGGGAATCAGGATCGGGGAAGTCAACCATCGCCAAGTTGCTGACACAGATGGAGAAACCGACCTCCGGCTCGGTCTCTGTTCAGCTGGATGATAAAACCCCTGTGCTCGGATCCGTCTATCGCCGTCACGTGCAAATGGTGTTCCAGGACCCCTTTGCCTCGCTGAACCCGTTCCATTCGATCGAACACCACATCGCCCGGCCCTTAAGGATCCACGGGCGCACACGGACCGCCGCTGAAACACACCACCGTGTCCTGGAGATGCTCGAACGCGTGAACCTGACGCCCGCAGAGGTGATCGCGGCCAAGCGTCCACACGAGCTTTCCGGTGGTCAGCGCCAGCGGGTTGCCATCGCCCGTGCATTGGCACCCGGCGCCCAGGTGTTGATCGCCGACGAGCCCGTGTCCATGCTGGATGTATCCATTCGCTTGGGCGTCTTGAACCTCCTGGGCCGGTTGCAGCGCGAAGACAATCTCGCCGTCCTCTACATCACCCATGATCTGGCCACAGCCCGGCATTTTTCTGACGAAATCCTTGTCCTTTACAGGGGCCGGGTGGTGGAGCGTGGGCCCTCGGATGATGTCATCCTCAACCCGCAGCACCCCTACACCCAGCTGTTGGCCCAGGCCGCACCGGATCCGGAACGCGTTGGCAAAGTGGCTGCCAGCGAGCTTCCGCCGGATCGTGACGCCATAGACAACACTGTGTGCTTCAACCACTTCAGCAAGCGGTGGGTACACATGGACGAAATAGCCGCAGAACTTCCTACTCTCGAACACAACTAGGACCAAGAAGATGATCTCGACGCCATTGAATGACGGATGGACAGTAGCTCCCGTGGCTGGCCCGGTGCCACCTGAAATCCCTGCACGCGTGCCGGCCCAAGTACCCGGGTCCGTACATACTGACCTGCTGCGGGCTGGACTCATCCCGGATCCTTATCTGGACTCAAATGAGAAGAAGCTGCAGTGGATGCACCACGTCGATTGGCGCTACGAACTGCCTGTCACGCTGCCCGCCGCGGGGGAGGGCGAGCGCGTTGACCTCGTCTTCGATGGCGTGGACACCGTCAGCAGCATCAAGCTCGGGGATGTCGAGCTGGGACGCACGGCCAACATGCACCGCTCGTACAGGTTCGATGCCCGATCCGCTGCGGATGGAACCGGGAGGACCCTTGCCGTCACGCTGCGTTCCGCTACCGCTTACGCAGAGGAGCTCCGGGCGGGCTTGGGTGACCGTCCCAGCGCCTATCACCCCGTGCCGTTCAACTTCGTCAGGAAAATGGCATGCAGCTTCGGTTGGGACTGGGGTCCGGATCTGAGGACGGCAGGGCTCTGGAAAGAGGCCAGAATTGAACGCTGGTCCGTGGCGCGGCTTGCCCAAGTTACTCCGCTGGTCAAGGTCACTCCCGACGGCACAGGAAACGTGGAGCTTCGGGTCTTGATCGAGCGCTCCGGGCTTGGCCACGAGGGTGAGCTCACCTTGTCAGCCACCGTTTTGGGGCAAGAAGTCACTGCAACGGTCCCTGTTGGCAGTGATTCCGCTGTGATGACGCTGGACGTCCCCAATGCTCCTTTGTGGTGGCCGGCGGGCTACGGCGAGCAGCCTTTGGCTGAGCTACAGGTCCGTCTGAACGAATCCGGCGGCGTCGAACTTGATTCGTGGGAACGCCGGATTGGCTTCCGTAACGTGCACCTCGATACCAGCAAGGACGAGACCGGGACGGCCTTCACCCTCCACGTCAACGGCAAACCCGTGTTCGTCAAGGGCGCCAACTGGATCCCGGATGACCATTTGCTGACGCGGATCACGCGGGACCGAATTGACCGACGAGTGGATCAAGCCCTCGGAGCGAACATGAACCTGCTCCGTGTGTGGGGCGGGGGCATCTACGAAACAGAGGACTTTTACGAGGCCTGCGATGAGCGTGGCGTTCTTGTGTGGCAGGATTTCCTGCTCGCGTGCGCTGCCTACCCCGAGGAGTCACCGGTCTGGGAGGAGATCGAGGCCGAGGCCCGCGAAAACGTGGTTCGGCTCGCTTCCCACCCTTCCCTGGTGGTCTGGAACGGCGGAAACGAAAACGTCTGGGGCCACGAAGATTGGGGCTGGAAGGAAGAGCTGGGAGGACGGAGCTGGGGTGATCGCTACGCCCACGAACTCCTCGGCGGGATCGTTGCTGAGCTTGATCCCACGCGCCCTTACTGCGATAACAGCCCCTACTCCCCCGGCCAGAACCCGGAGGTCATTCACCCTAACGATCCCGATCACGGCACCCATCACCAGTGGGAGGTCTGGAACAGGATCGACTACTCCGAATACCGGAGTGAGATTCCCCGGTTCTGCTCCGAATTTGGATTCCAGGGCCCCCCGACCTGGCGCACGCTGAGCGACTTTGTGCACGCCAGCGACGGCGGCCCGCTCGCTGACGCGGCCAACCCGAAGGAGGACCAGAATTTCCTGGTCCATCAGAAAGCGGACGACGGCAACGGAAAGCTGGATCGAGGCCTGGAGCGGCATCTGGGCATACCCGCCGACTTCCAGGACTGGCACTGGGCTACCCAGCTCAACCAGGCACGTGCAGTGCGATATGCGATTGAGCATTACCGCTCATGGTGGCCCCGGACGGCAGGGGCCATTGTGTGGCAGCTCAACGACTGCTGGCCCGTCACCTCCTGGGCGGCAGTGGACTCGGAAGAAAGGCCCAAGCCCCTGTGGCATGCCCTGCGGCTGGCGTACGCACCACGGATCATCTCCCTCGGAGACCGTGATGGCCAGTTGGCGGTCTCCTTGGTGAACGATACGGACGAGACCTGGAGCGGTCCCTTGACCCTTTGCTTGCAGACGCTTGATGGTGCAGTCCGGAACGAACACGAAGAACTCGTCGAGGTTCCTGCCCGGGCCGTGCTCACGCTGCCGGTTAGGCAGGATTTGTCGACACCGGAGGACCCCTCCAACGAAGCCTTGGTGGTCAACCTCGGACCGGAGCGCGTTGTCCACACGTTCGTGGAAGACATCAACCTGCGGCTCAACCCTGAGCCGCTGGAGTCCTCCGTCAAGGCAGTCGAAGTCGGGTACGAAATCAGCGTGAAAGCAACATCGCTGGCCCGTGACATCACCCTCTTGGTGGATCGCGTAGATCCAGGTGCCCGGGTCGACCATGCACTGGTCACCTTGCCTGCCGGTTCGGAATGGACGTTCATCGTGACCACCGGAACCAGTGTGGTGGATCCTCTGGAGCTCATCTCGCCTGCCGTCCTCAGGACGGCAAACGATCTGCGCGCGGTGCCCACCACGCCGCTCCCGGCAAACGTCGCCCTGACGGTTTGATCCGTCATGAGAGATTACTTCGATGCGGAACTCAAAACCGACGTCCTGCACCGCAGCCTAACCTCAGGCTGGCACATGCGCCTCCTTGCCGGACCAGCACCGCGCGGGGTATCCGGCCAGCTGATCCCCACGTCACGTCCTGGAGCCATCCGCCAGGATTTAGCATCGGCGGGCCTCTTGGCCAGCACAACGGCGGAGTGGGTTGCTCACTGCGGGTGGGAGTACAGCCTGGACTTTCCCTGGCGAAGCACAGGGAAAAGAAGTACCAAACTGATCTTCCATGGACTGACACCCTCCGCCTCGGCGAGCATCAATGGCCATGCACTTGGATCCAGCCCCGGCGGGGAACCGGTGCTCCACGATGTCGACGCCTTGCTCCTGAACGGCATCAATACCCTCAAAATCATCCTCAGCCCGGCCGCTTCATCAGGCGCCGGCAACAGCTGACGAAAGAAAGCAATCCCTGTGATCCCTCCCTCCACCGTCGTCGCCATTGATGGCGGTCAGTCCTCCATCCGCGCCAGGCTACTGGCCGGAACAGCCACAGAACTGGAACGCGAATTCCCCCCGCTCCTCACCGATGGCCCTCTCATGCCCCAGCTCGAACGCGTCATCCGCTCAGTCCTCACTGGGCAGCCGCGCGAAGGTGTTCACGTTGCTGCAGCGCTTTCCGGCCTGACTCCCGCCAATGCTGACGCCGGAAGCATGTTGGCGGCCTGCGAAGACCTCGGCGTCACCGCGATCCGTTTGGCACACGACTCCATCTCGGGCTACCTCGGCTGCCTTGGCGAGCGCGGTGGCGCAGCGTTGGCCGCTGGCACCGGCGTCGTGACCCTTGCAACTGGGCCCGGCGGGTACTCGCGCGTAGATGGTTGGGGGAACATCATGGGCGACGCTGGAAGCGGGTACTGGATTGGGCGGGCAGGCCTGGACGCCGCCATGCGGGCGCACGACGGACGGGGACATCCGACCGCGATTCTCGAAGTGGTCCAGCAGGACTTCCCGGATGTGGAAACGGCCTACATTGAGATCCAATCCAATCCCGAGCGGATCTCGTTCGTAGCCTCCTACGCCCGCACCATCATCGATCTTTCCGAACATGATCATGTCTCGGCGCGGATCGTTGATCATGCCACCGATGAGCTGGCGTTGTCCGTGGGCGCCAGCCTACGCAATACCGGCTGGACGACTGCGGACAACCCCTCCATCAGCTGGGTGGGAAAGATCCTGTCAAACCCCCGGGTTGCCTTGCCCTTGCAACACAAACTGGAACAGGCCTGGCCAAACGCCGAGATCCTCGCACCTCTGGGAGGCCCCTTGGACGGCGTGGCACAACTGGCGACCCTTCCAACAGACCACCCTCTCCACGCGCTGCTGCACACGGCGTCGGTTCACACCGTGTCGTAGCGGTCCTTCCCCGCAAACCAAAAGAAAAGGAACCATCCCGTGCATTTACTGACAGGCGCCCGGCGCTCCTATGACTGGGGATCCATCGCGGCCATGCCCGAATTCCTCAACCTGCCTACTGACGGGGAGCCCTTTGCCGAACTCTGGCTGGGGGCGCACCCCACAGGTCCATCCACCGTCCAAACGCCAGGAGGGGCGGAACGGCTGGATGAATTCGTCAGCCGCAATGAACGCAGGCACCTGGGAGAAAGGGTGATCGCAGGCTTTGGACGTTTGCCATACCTGGTCAAGCTCCTGGCGCCAGCAAAGCCACTTTCCATCCAGGTCCATCCGACGCGGGAGATGGCAGAGGAAGGCTTCCATGAAGAAGAACGCCGGGGAGTGCCTGTGTCAGATCCGCAGCGCAGCTTCAAGGATCGAAGCAACAAGCCCGAAATGGTCTACGCCATCACCGGGTTCGAAGGACTCGTCGGATTCCGGCCACATGAAGAGATAGTGCGGCTCCTGGATGCCATTGCAGGGCCACTGGCATCAGCGAGGGAACTGCTCAGTGACGTACGGGCTGAGGACGGGCTCAAGCTTATGCTGGAAACCATGGTCGGCCTGGCCGCGGACGACATCAACACTGTGGTCGGAATTTCTGTGTCCATGGCCACGGCTCATCCGGACCCTGAGGTCCGGGCAGCGTGCGCGACAGTTGTCGAACTCGCGCAACAGTACCCCGGCGACGTCGGTGCGGTAGTTTCCCTGGTGCTGAATCGTGTCCAGCTCGAGCCCGGCCAGCTCGTCTTTCTCGGCGACGGCGTTCCACACGCCTACCTTGGCGGATTTGGCCTGGAAATCATGGCCAACTCGGACAACGTCCTCCGGCTGGGCCTCACCTCGAAGCACATCGATGTCGAGTCCATGCTCCATGCCATTGACTTCTCGTCCTGGGGCTTCGAGGTTTCCACCGGGCCGGGCGACGCGGTGACACACGTGTTCGGGCCTCCAGTCCCGGAATTCGCCCTCAGCATCACCCGTCCGGACAAGTCGTCACAGGGAAGCACAGTCCTGCCCGGCGACGGACCCCGCATCCTTGTCTGCCTCGACGGTGACATCACCGCCGCTACCAACGCTGCTCCCCACGGGCGAAGCATCACCAAGGGACAGTCACTCTTCGTCTCCGCGGCCGACGGCGACATCACTGTCCGCGGGAACGGGACGGTAGCCCAGGCCTTCGTCCCGTAGGGCGCGTCCTCTGCCGCTTAACCGGTAGATATCAGGCAGTTATCGCCGGGCTTGCATTGCCCTGAGAATCCGCGCCACGGGGCTGGTGCTGCAGGCTGCGAAGATCCAATTCGATTTCACGGCCATTCACGTGGACAACCATTTTTGCGTCTTCAACGCCAGCTGCTGAGAGGTAGTCCATAAGAGTCGAAAGAAGCATGTCTTCGCGCCGCTCAGTCTTGGACACCACGCTTTGGTCTATTCCCAATTTTTGGGCAAGATCGTCCTGAGTAAGCTCCGCCGCTTTGCGGATGGTTGCCAGATTCAGCGCATAAATCCGGTCCTCCCTGGCGGACTCCTCACGGATTTCAGCCACGCGTTGATTCATCCCGGGCTCTGCCAAGATGCGGTCGAGTCGATCATTGCCCTTGCGGAAAGTCTTTCTGGTCATTGTCAATCAGCCTCCCCTTCTCTAATCCACATATCGATGATCTGGTCCGCTCTGGTTCCGACACTGTCGTAGAACACGTCACCCATATTTGCCTTATCGCCTGAAAAGAGAGCGACAATTACGCTTTCCTCGTCAGGAGGAAACCAGCAGATCAGCCGAACCGCAACCCCATGATGGTAGGGGTGGGAAACGCGCCACACGTCATGCTTCTTGGCTTGTCGGACCCGTTTGAGAGTTGGCGTCTCTTCTGGGGGCGGCCCACTCAAACGGCGAAGGTGTTCCAATTCGGCGACCACATATTCGAATACTGTTCCGGCTCTGGCATCGCCGTCATCGGCTTCCCTTTCCAGCCGGTCAAGTTGCTCATCGAAGCTGTCCGGCCAGAAGAGTTGCATAAACGATTATGACTTGCGATGCATATGCATTGCAAGTCATAATCGTTTACCGCTGGGAATGCTTAGTCAACACACCGCACAGCCCGGACAAAATCCTCCGGCCAAGGCTGAGACGCCGTTGTGCCGTTGGGGACGTGGACCGTGGTGACCGTCCCGAAGGCCGCCACCTCGCTGCCGTCCGACGATGCACCTTGGTGAGTGACGCCGTCGGGCGTTCCGCGGGCCGCATCCTCAAGCGGGTGGCCGCGGACCTCAAAGGCCATGGTCAGCGAGGTCCGGCCGAGCGCGTGGATTTTCACCGTGGCGGTGACGCGCTGGCCGAACCATAGCTTGGCCTTGTAGTTGATCACCTGCTGGACGCGGGGAGCGTTGGGAAAGTAGTCGGGCAGCTCCAGGGAGCGGAAGAGTTCTGCCTCGGCGGCTTCCACCCATCGTAGGATGGCCGAGTTGTGTTGGTGGCCGGAGGCATCGGTGTCCACCCACTCAACCGTCCGCTCAACACTCGCTTCAGGAAACGCGTCCATGATTCTCCTAGCGGGTGCTGACTGCCGCGGTCTCGTCGTCCGGGTCCGCGACGTCGGCTGCCGCGTTGGGCGCAACAACTGTCACCTCGGGTTGCGGCTTCGGAATCATAGCGACGGCGGCCGCGGCCACCACTGCGATGCCGGCGAAAATCGCGAAGTTGGCCTCGAAGGGCAGCTTGGAACCTGCAATCCAGCCGCCGATCAAGGGTCCGGAGATCGCACCCAGGCGGGCAAAGCTGAGAGCCCAACCCGTGGCCGTACCGCGAACCTTGGCCGGATAGTAGTCAGCGATGTAGCCGGTCAGGACCAGGGACGTGGAGATGGAACCGACGCCTGCGAAGGCCACGAACAGCAGGTTGACCACCATGGTGTTGGGGAAGACGAGGAGCATGATGCCCAGGCCACCCAGGATGTAGAACACCACCAGGATGAGCTTCTTGCCGTACTTGTCTGCCGCACGGCCAAGGAGCAGGCCGCCGATGGCGGAGGCCAGGCTGAAGACCAACAGGAATGTCAGGGACGAGCCCAGATCGTAGCCGGCCTTCTTCATGATGCTCGGCAGCCAGGTGTTCAGGCCATAGACGAGTACCAGACCGCAGAACAGGGAAACCCAGAAGAACACCGTGGAGCGCAGGTACTTCCTGGAGAACATCGTGGTGATGGTCTTCCACCACGGATCGGCGGTGTGTGAGGAGGCCTGTGAACCCAGCTGCGCCACCGTTGCCACCGGCTGGTAGTCGGCGATCTCCAGCTTGGCAGCCAAGGCCTTGGCCTCGGTCTTACGCCCCTTGGACTCGAGATACTCCAGAGATTCCGGGAGGAACTTCCAAATGATCGGCAGCAGGACAATCGGAGCGGCACCAATAGCAATCACGGCCCGCCAGCCACCAACCGGCAGCACGAACATTGCAGCAAGCGCGGCCGCAACGATGCCCAGCGAGTAGCCCGAATACATGAGGCCATAGTTGTAGGAACGCCTGTTGGGAGCTGAGTACTCGATTGTCAGGGCTGCGGCCACGGGGATGACACCGCCCATGCCCAGTCCGCCGATGAGCCGGAAAAGGCCAAACAGCTCGGGCGTCGGAGCCCAGGCCGCACCAGCCTGGGTGAGGGTGAAGATCACCATGGACGCCAACAGCATCTTCTTGCGGCCTACGAGGTCGCTCAGAGTCCCGATGAACAGGGCTCCGATAAGCATGCCGATCAAGGCATATGATCCCAGCCCACCCAGGGCAAGCGGGCTGAGGTTCCATTGTTTGTACTCGGCCAGGGCCGGAAGCACTGCCCCCAGGACGCCGACGTCGTACCCCTCAGCGAGGATGGCGAGCCAGCAACAAATCAACACCAAGCCAGTGGTGCGCTTGGGCACTTTCCAGTCATTAATCGGTGCGGCGGCCATGGCTACTTCACCAACGCAGATGCAGCGGCGGACGCAGGTGTCCAGCGGAGGTGGGTGGTGGTTTCTTCAGTGTCGGGTTCCTTCAGCAGGGACAGGCGGGGGCGGACGGCGTCCGTGCGGGCGCTTGGGGGTTTGCGGCGGCCGGCGCGGAATTGCGGGATCCATTGCGCGCCAGGACCGTGGTATTCCTGTTCTGCAGCGGCGTGCAAAGTCCACTGCGGGTCGTAAAGGTGGGTGCGGCCCAGGGCGATGAGGTCCGCGCGTCCTGCAAGGAGGATCGAGTTCACGTCGTCGTAGCTGGAGATGGCGCCGACGGCGATGACAGCCACCCCGGCGGGTGCGGCGACTTCCTGGCGGATGCGGTCCGCGAACGGGGTCTGGTAGCTGCGGCCGAACGCAGGCTTTTCCTCCTTGGCGACCTGGCCGGTGGAAACGTCCAGGCCAGCGGCGCCGTGCTCCACGAACGCCTTGGCGATCTCGATCGAATCGTCGGAGGTGTTGCCGCCTTCGATCCAGTCCGTCGCGGAGATGCGCACCGTCACCGGCTTGTTGGAAGGCCAGGCCGCGCGAACGGCGTCGAATACTTCCAGCGGGAACCGCAGCCGGTTCTGAAGGCTGCCACCGTATTCGTCGGTGCGCTTGTTCGAGACCGGGGACAGGAAGGAGGAGAGCAGGTAGCCGTGAGCGGCGTGGATTTCCAGGAGGTCAAAGCCTGCCTGACCAGCGCGGATCGCGGAAGCCACGAACTCGGCCGTGATGGCGTCCATGCCGGCCCGGTCCAGTTCGGCCGGGGTCTGGTTGTCCGGACCGTAGGGCAGGGCGGACGGGCCAACGGCCTGCCAGTTGCCGGAATCCAAGGGCTGGTCGATGCCTTCCCACATGAGCTTGGTGGAGCCCTTGCGGCCGGAGTGGCCCAGCTGGGCGCCGATCTTGGCGGTGGAGCGGGCGTGGACAAAGTCCACGATTTGCTTCCAGCTGTCCCGTTGTTCGTCCGTGTACAGGCCGCTGCAGCCGGGGGTGATACGCCCTGTTTCGGACACGCAGACCATCTCGGTCATGACCAGACCCGCGCCGCCGAGGGCTTTGGAGCCCAGGTGGACTTTGTGGAAGTCCCCGGGGATCCCGTCGGTGGCGGAGTACATGTCCATGGGGGAGACGATGATGCGGTTCTTCAACTCCAGCTCCCCGATGCGGAAGGGCTGGAACATCGCCGGCGCGACCTGCGTAAGGCCCTGGGATTCGGCGAAGTTCCGGTCCACGGTTTCGGCGAACTCCGGGTCGCGGAGGCGGAGGTTTTCCTGGGTGATGCGGCGGCTGCGGGTGAGCAGGTTGAACGCGAACTGGGTGGGATCCTGGTCCTTGTACTGGCCGATCCGCTCAAACCACTCCAGCGATGCCTGCGCGGCGCGCTGCGTGGAGGCGACCACGGGACGCCGCTCAGCCTCGTACGCGGCCAGGGCGGAGTCCACGTCGGGGTGTTCGTGCAGGCAGGCAGCGAGGGCGAGTGAGTCTTCCATGGCCAGTTTCGTGCCGGAGCCGATGGAGAAGTGCGCGGTGTGGGCGGCGTCGCCGAGCAGGACCACGTTGCCCTTGCGCCAGCTCTGGTTCCGCACTGTGGTGAAGCTGATCCACTTGGAGTTGTTGGTGAGGACCTCGTAGCCGTTCAGTTCCTCGGCGAAAATCTCGCGGATCTTCGCGATCGCCTTCTCGTCCGAGACGCCGGGAGGGAAGACCTCGTTGGCGGTTTCGTCGAACCCTGCCGCGTGCCAGACGTCCTGGTGCATTTCGACGATGAACGTCGAGCCCTCGTCGGAGTACGGGTAGCCATGGATCTGCATGACGCCCCACTCAGTTTCCTTCACGAAGAACTTGAAGGCCTCGAATACCTGGTCCGTACCGAGCCACATGAACTTGTTGGTCCGCGGGTTCAGGTCCGGGCCAAACGCGTCGGCGTACTTAGCCCGGATCTGGGAGTTCACCCCATCGGCGGCAAGCACCAGGTCATAGTTGGCTTCGAGTTCCTCAATGGCAGGGGCCAGAGTGGAGAACCGGACATCGACGTTCAGTTCGATGCAGCGGCGCTGGAGCAGTTCCAGCAGTTCCTTGCGGCTCATGGCAGCGAAACCCTGCCCGCCGACAGTGATCATCTGGTCACGGAAGTGGATATCTATATCGGACCAGCGCGCGAACCGGCGGCTCATGTACTCCGCGACCACCGGGTCCGCGTTCCCGATCCCGCCCAGGGTCTCATCGGAAAACACGACGCCGAAGCCGAAGGTATCGCTGGCCGCGTTGCGTTCCCAAAGGGTGATGTCGTGCGACGGGTCCAGCTGCTTCATCAGTGCTGCGAAGTACAGGCCGCCCGGGCCGCCTCCAACGATTGCGATCTTCATGCTCATGCTCCTTCTCAAGCCTGGCTTTGGCCGGCGGGGGTAAGTTGTTGGGTTTCTGCTTCGCCTGTGGTGCTCTCCTTGAGGAGGCCATCGCGGAGCTTGAAGTGCTGGAGTTTGCCGCTGGGGTTCCGCGGCAGCTCGGTGACGAAGCGGACATCGCGCGGGTACTTGTACGGGGCGATGGTTTGCTTCACGAAGTCCTGGATTTCCTTGCGCTTCGCGGCGTCGCCAATGACGCCCTCACGCAGGACGATGAACGCGCACACGATGCTTCCGCGCTCAGGATCAGGCCGCCCGATCACCGCGTTCTCCACCACGTCCGGGTGCTGGTCGATGGCCGTTTCCACCTCGGGCGCACCGATGTTGTATCCGGAGGAAACGATCATGTTGTCCGAGCGGGCCTGGTACGTGAAGTACCCGTCTTCATCCATCGAGAACGTATCGCCCGTGACATTCCAGCCATTCACCACGTAATTCGCTTGGCGTGCATCATCCAGGTAGCGGCAACCCGTGGGTCCAATGACGGCAAGCCGGCCGGACTGGCCTGGGCCAAGCTGGTGGCCGTCCTGGTCAAGAATGGTTGCACGGAAACCGGGCACAGCCTTGCCGGTAGTTCCTGGACGGATGTCATCCCCTGCAGCGGAAATGAAGACGTGAAGCAACTCTGTGGCGCCGATTCCGTTGACCAACCTCAGGCCCGTCGCTTCGCGGACCGCTTCCCACGTCTCCTTGGACAGGTGCTCCCCCGCCGAGACAGCAACGCGAAGGCCACGGAGCAAGTCCCCGCGCTTTTCCTTCAGGATGGCCCGGTAGGCAGTAGGAGCGGTGAAGAGGATGGTGGCCCCGGCAGCCGACGCATGCTCGGCCAGCTCCACAGGCCCGGCCTTCTCCGTCAGGAGCGACGACGCGCCAAACCGCAGCGGGAAGATCACCAATCCGCCCAGCCCGAACGTGAAGGCAAGCGGAGGGGAACCGGCGAAGACATCATCAGCTGTGGGCTGAAGGATGTGGCGGGCAAAGGTGTCCGCATTCGCCAGGACGTCCCGGTGGAAGTGCATGGTCACCTTGGGCACACCGGTGGTCCCGGACGTTGGACCCAGCAGGGCTACGTCGTCTGCCGACGTGTCCACAGCCGTGAACTCCCCACTCTTGCGCTGGCAGCGCTGGGTGAGATCGCCGTCGTCGGGCCCTCCGTAGCTCAGGACGGTGACGTCCTCGCCTGCCGCCGTCGCAAGCTCATCCACGAAGCGGTGATCGGAAATCGCGACAACGGGCTTGGTGAGCTGGATCAACGTGGCCACCTCGCTGGAACGAAGCATGGGCATCGTAGTGACCACCACGGCGCCCGCCTTCAGCACACCCAGCCAGGCGGCAACCAGCCATGGATTGTTGGGGCCGCGGAGCAGCACACGGTTTCCAGGCTCTACCCCGAGGTCCTCGGTAAGGACCTGGGCAACCTGGTTGGAGTGCAGCTGCAACTGTCCATAAGACCAGACTGTGCCATCCGGGGTGCGGAGCGCCGGCCGGTCCGCACCGAACGTCTCGACCGCGTTGTCGATCAGCACGGCGGCAGCGTTCAGCCGCTCCGGGTAGTGGAGTTCCGGCAGTGTAAATTCGAGCGCCGGCCAGGTGTCGGCGGGCGGCAAGTGGTCGCGCGTGAACGTGTCCACGTGGGCCGATGGCGTCATGCTCATGGCCGTTCCTTTCAGTGGTGCGTCAGTGAAGCTGGGGATGATGTTGGGGGTAAAGCTGTTCAGGCGCGGATCATGCCTTCTTGGGCGACTGTGGCGAGGAGCCTTCCCTGCCGATCGAAGAAGCGGCCCATGGCCAGGCCCCTGTTGCTTTGGCCTGATATGGCCTCTTGTGCATACAGGACCCACTCATCGGCGCGGCCATCGCGGTGGAACCACATGGAGTGGTCAAGGCTGGCGGTGGCGAGCCCGGGAGTGGACCAGTTGAGTCCGTTGACCCGGAGTAGCGGCTCGAGGATCGTGTAGTCGCAAACGTAGGCGAGGGCAGTGCGGTGGAGGTTGGCGTCGTCGGGGAGGCTGTCGAAAGCCTTGACCCAAATTGCCTGCTGCGGCATGGATCCGCCCTCAAGCTCGATGTATACCGGTCCTGGAATATGCCGCATATCGAAACTACGGCCTGTCGACCAATAGTCTGCGGCCGGGCCTTCCGTCCCGTCCAGTGCTTCCGCTGTGGAACGCAGGGATTCAGGCTCGACGGCGGCAGGAGCCTCCAGCTGGAAGTCCGGACCTTCTTCGGGGACCTGGAACGAACCCATCGCGGCATATACAGGCTTGCCATTCTGGAAACCACGGACGTTGCGGGTGGAGTAGCCGCGACCGTCACGCAAGCGCTCCACTTCATAGCGAACATGGGCACCGATATCCACGGGCCGCATGAAGTAGCTGTGCATCGAGTGGAGCTGCCTGTCCGCCTCCACGGAAAGCATCATGGCGGCTGCCGCTTGGGCCACCATGTCTCCGCCATAGGCTTTTGGCCACGGAACGTACTGGGTGGTGGCTTCGTAGGCTTCGTCAAAAACCTGGGCCTCAACAGCTGTCATCTCAACAGCCCTAAGGAAGGTCTCCGAGGTCAAGGTTCCGGTGATCATGGTGGTTATGCCCGGCGGTAGTCGGCGAGGGTTTCGTCCGGGACGTCGTCGAGGTTGACCACGAGGTTCTCCGGGGTACGGGCCGTGAGCCACACGAGTTCTTCGGTGACGGACATGTTTGCTTCAACGTGAGGCATGAACGGCGGAACGAAGACCCAGTCGCCGGCCTTCATGTCCAGGAACTCTGAGTAGTTTTCGCCGAAGTAGATGCGGCCATGGCCACGAAGAACGTAGCCGCCGGTTTCGGCTTCACCGTGGTGGTGTGGCAGGGAGCGGTACCCGGGGGTGTTGGAGACCTGGCCGAACCAGATCTTGGTCGCCGGGGTGTGTTGGATGCTCACGCCGGAGACGCGGATGCAATCCCCGGACTGGGCGGTGTTGGTGTCTTCTTCACCCGCACGGGTGACTACGGGGACAACCTTGCCGTCAGCGCCGGCGTAGATGGAGTTGTCGCCTTCGAGGCGGTATTCGGTGGTGGTCTGGCTCATGGGGGTTCTCCTTTTGGCGGTGGTTTAGGCGTTGGCGGGGACTGGCACGACCGGCGCGTGGATTCGGAACTGGTTTTCCAGGCGGCCGATGCCGTCGATTTCGGTGGTGAGGACGTCGCCGTCGTTCAGGAAACGAGGCGGGGTCATCCCCATTCCCACTCCCCCAGGCGTCCCCGTGAGTACGAGATCGCCGGGGCGCAGGACCGTGAACTGGGAAATGTAGGACAGGAGCTGTGCCGGGCCGAACACCAAGGTGCTGGTATTGCCCTGCTGCACGAGCTCACCATTGACGTACCCGCGGACTTCGAAGCTTTCGCTTGCTTCGTCCGCAGTCAGCATCACGGGGCCCACTGGTGTGGTTGCGTCGAAGGCCTTGCCCTGGAACCACTGCAGGGTGCGGCCCTGCCAGTCACGCATGGAAACGTCATTGGCAACGGTGTACCCGGCAATTGCCGCGCGGGCCTGCTCTTCGTCAGCGCGAAACAGCTCAGAACCCACGACGACGGCCAACTCGGCTTCCCAGTCCACGCGAGCGCTGCCATGGACTTCCACGACGTCCGCCGCTCCGATCAGGGTGTCAGCGTATTTGGCGAACAGGGTGGGAAATTCAGGAAGTTCGCGTCCCATTTCCTGGATGTGGTCCCCGTAGTTCAGCCCGCAACAGATGACTTTTCCGGCGCGGGGCAGGAGCGGGGCAAAGTCAGCTTCAGTTGCTGCGGTGACGGGCTGCGCGCCCTCCGCCGCCGCTTCGGCTGCCTTCTCGGTGATCGACCGCCATTCCGGCTGGGCCAGGAGCGCGCCGACGTCGGTGGCCGGCAGCGCAACGTACGTTTCGGCGCCCGTGGCGAGTGCCGCCGTCGTACTTCCGCCGGAGGTGCGCAAGGTGGCAAGTTTCATGGGTTCTGCTCCTTCGAGATTCAATGTGTCGACTTTTTTACGATCGTCACATATGCTCAACGTAGCACGGTAGAAATGATCTGCACAGAGGCATTTCAAAAGTTTTTGCAGTCGCCACAACAAGGAGGAACAGCATGAGCCACAAAACAATCAACCCGGAGTCACTCCCCAAGCCATCCGGTTTTGCGCACGGCATGCTTGCCGGCAACACGGTGTTCCTGGGTGGACAGACTGCCTTGGACAAGAACATGAACATCGTTCCCGGCGGCATCGTGGAGCAGTTCACGCAAGCGTTCTCCAACGTGCTGACCACGCTGCGGGAAGCCGGTGGGCAGCCGGAGGACCTCGTCAACGTCACCATCTACCTCACAGACGTGGACGACTACATGGCGAACGGCCGCGAGATCGGACGAATCTGGCGTGAAATGGCTGGCACACAGTACCCGGCGATGGCCGGCATCGGTGTGACCCGGCTGTGGCAGAAAGAGGCCCTGATCGAAATCCAGGGCATCGCAGTTATTCCTGAGGGCTAAATCTCTAGCCTCTGCTGCGGCCTTAGTGAAGCATGTCCCCTATGGGAACCGTCACCGAATATCTGGAGAACGTCAGCGAGGGCAACCGGGAAATCCTGGAGCGGGTTGTTGCGATCGCGCGTGAACTTGCCCCGGACGCCGAGGAAGGCACCAGCTACGGCATGCCTGCTTTGCTTGTGAACGGCAAGGGCTTCGTGAGCGTACTCGAAACCAAGAACCACCTGGCCCTGTACCCGTTTAGCGGGCAGATCCTGCCTGAGATGTCCGAGGAGCTGGGCGGCTACTCGTGGTCGCCGGGGACGTTGCGGTTCTCTGCGGACAACCCGGTGCCGGACTCCATGGTGCGGCGGATTCTCGAGACACGGCTGGCTGCGATCCGGAAGTAGTGGCGCCTCGATTTAGTGCTTCGCGGACACGTCCTGGGAGATCGCGTTGGCCGTTGCGACCACTTCGGCACGGACGGACTCGAGATACTTGTCCGGGTCCGCCTCCGCCGCGACAGCCTGGGCCTGGAGGGACACGTTGATCGCCGCAACGTTATCGCCGTTGTTGTGGTTCCACACCGGTGCCGCGATGGACATCAGGCCGATTTCCAGCTCCTGGTCCAGCAGGCACCAGCCTTGCGCACGGACCTGCTCGACGGCGGCCCTCAAGTCTGCAGCGTTGGCCACGGTTCGCGGGGTGATGGGCTTGAGTTCGACGTTGGCCAGGTATGCCTCGAGCTTGGCCTGTGGCAGACCCGCGAGCAGAACGCGGCCCATCGATGTGGCATAGGCCGGGAAGCGGGTACCCACGGTGATGCCCACGTTCATGATCCGGCGGGTCGCGACGCGGGCGACGTAGAAGATGTCCGGGCCGTCTAAGACCGCGGCAGACGTGGACTCCCCCAGCTTCAGGCTCAACTGCTCCAGATGTGGCTGAGCCAGCTGAGGCAGGGACAGCGCCGAAAGATACGAATACCCGAGTTGCAGCACCTTTGCAGTGAGGGCGAAGGTCTTGCCGTCCGTGCGAACGTAGCCGAGCTCAACAAGGGTGTGAAGAAAACGACGGGCTGTGGCGCGGGTCAGGTCGGTGCGGGCTGCGACTTCACTGAGGGTCATCACCGGGTTGTTCGCATCGAACGCCCGGATCACGGCCAGACCCTGGCCAACGACTGCACATACTGGTCGCTGGCCTGCGGGGTAACTGCGGAATCGGTCATGGTTACCAATCCTAGGGTGCGTTGCGGGGCCCACTCCGCATCCCCAGAGCGGGCCCCACAACGTGAGGGGTGTTAGGCGCCGGGCTTCAGGGGAAGGGGAACGAGCTCCTGGATTTCTTCGAAGGTGCAGCCGAACGTCTCGCGGACAGTGACGCCGTCGGGCCCTGTGAGGAAGACGGCCTTGTCCGTGTACACGCGGGTCACGCAGCCGACGCCGGTGAGCGGGTAGGTGCACTGCTCCACGAGTTTGGACACGCCCTCGCGCGTCAACAACGTCATCATCACGAACACATCCTTGGCGCCCGTTGCAAGGTCCATGGCACCACCCACAGCCGGGATGGCGTCCGGGGCGCCGGTGTGCCAGTTGGCGAGATCGCCCGTTGCGGAAACCTGGAAGGCGCCGAGGACACAGATGTCCAAGTGACCACCGCGCATGATCGCGAAGGAGTCGGCGTGGTGGAAGTATGACGCTCCGGGCAGCTCGGTCACGGGGATCTTGCCGGCATTGATCAAGTCGCCATCGATCTCATCGCCCTCAGCCGCGGGGCCCATCCCGAGCATCCCGTTCTCCGTGTGGAGCGTGATGTTCTGTTCCTCGGTGAGGTAGTTGGACACGAGCGTGGGCTGGCCGATGCCCAGGTTCACGAATGAGCCAGGCGCGATGTCGCGCGCCACCAACTGGGCGAGTTCGTTACGCCCCAGCGGTTTTTCGGACGTCTGAATGCTTGTCGCAGTGCTCATCGTCAAGCCACCTTCCCATCGAATTCTGCAGAACCAACCCGGACCACACTGTTGACGTAAATCCCCGGCGTCACCACGTTCTCCGGATCCAAGGAACCGGTGGGCACGATCTCGGAGACCTGCACAATGGTGTGCTTGGCAGCGGCTGCCATGATGGGGCCGAAGTTCCGGGCGGTCTTGCGGTACACGAGGTTGCCCTTGCCGTCCGCCTTGAGTGCCTTGATGAGGGCGATGTCGGCGTGGATGGGCGTTTCGAACACCTGCCACTTTCCATCCAGCAAGCGCGTTTCCTTGCCCTCAGCAAGGGTAGTGCCGTAGCCAGTGGGCGTGAAGAACCCACCAATCCCAGCGCCCGCGGCACGGATACGCTCAGCCAGGTTACCCTGCGGGACCAACTCCAGCTCGATCTCACCGGCATGGAACTTGGCATCGAAGTGCCAGGAATCAGACTGCCGCGGGAACGAACAGATCATCTTGCGGACCCGGCCTTCCTTGATCAGCAACGCGAGGCCCTGATCGCCCTGGCCGGCATTGTTGTTCACTACGGTGAGGTCCTTCGCACCACAGTCCATCAGGGCGTCGATCAGTTCGAATGGCTGCCCGGCATTGCCGAACCCGCCGATCATCACCGTGGAACCGTCCTCGATGCCGGCGACAGCCTCGCCAACAGTGTCAATGAATTTCAGCATGATCCACCTATTCCGATACGCCCGCAGAAACGTTTTCCAGCACCACAGCCAGGCCCTGCCCAACCCCGATGCAGATCGCCGCGACTCCCCAGCGCTGTCCGGAGGCCTGGAGGGAACGGGCGAGCGTGCCGAGGAGGCGGGTGCCGGAGGCACCCAGTGGGTGGCCCATCGCAATTGCCCCGCCATGCTGGTTCACGATTCCGGGGTCGATCCCCCACGCGTCAACGCACGCCAGCGACTGCGCGGCGAACGCTTCGTTAAGTTCGACGGCGCCAACCCGGTCCCAGCCGATACCCGCCTTCGCGAGGGCCTTGTTCGCCGCCTCCACTGGAGCGAACCCGAAGAACTGGGGATCGTTGCCATGAGCACCACGGCCGGCGATACGGGCCAGCGGCTCCATGCCGAGGATCGAGGAAGCTGCTTCCGAACCGATCCACGCAGCCGAAGCTCCATCATTCAAAGGCGAGGCGTTCCCGGCGGTGACCGTACCGCCGTCGGGCCCGTCAGCCTCGGGACGGAAAACGGTCTTCAAACCAGCAAGCTTCTCCGCGGATGAACCGGCTCGGATGCCCTCGTCACGGACCAAGTCAGTGCCCGGAACCTGCGAAACAAGGTTGTCGTAGAAGCCTTCGTTCCACGCGGCATCGGCGCGGTTGTGCGAGTCTGCAGCGAACTGGTCCTGACGCTCCCGGGTGATCCCGTACTTCTCGCGCAGCCGTTCGGTGGCTTCGCCCAGTGAGATGGTCCAGTCCTTGTTCATGGCCGGGTTCACCAGGCGCCAGCCGAGCGTGGTGGACGCGAGCGTCATATCACCGGCCGGGTAGGGCTTGGAGGTCTTCGGCAGGACCCACGGCGCACGGGACATGGACTCTGCCCCGCCCACGAGGATGAGTTCGGCGTCGCCGGCATTGATCTGGCGGGACGCAATAATCGCCGCATCCAACGACGAACCACAGAGACGGTTGACCGTTGTCCCGGGAATCGACACGGGCAATCCTGCCAGCAAGGTCGCCATCCGGGCCACGTTGCGGTTTTCCTCGCCGGCACCGTTGGCGTTGCCAAACACCACTTCGTCGATCCGTTCAACATCCAGCCCAGGAGCCCTCTTTACGGACTCGCGGACCACGTGGGCAGCAAGGTCATCGGGACGGACAGCAGCAAGTCCGGAGCCGAACTTGCCAAAAGGTGTGCGTACGGCGTCGTACACGTAAGCCTGGTTCATGGGGATTCCTTTGTTTCTTTCTGCCCAACTAGGGGACAGTAAACGTCGCTGTGAGCCTTCAATGGGACATGTGCTGTCCCCTAGTTGGGTTCGTTGGTGTCGATCTCGGCGAATACTTTCTGCGCCGTCTTGAAGGCCGAGTTGGCCGAGGGAACACTGCAATAGATTGCGGTCTGCAGCAGGATTTCCTTGATCTCGTCCCTGCTCAGGCCGTTGTTGAGGGCCGCCCGGATGTGCATCCCGAGCTCCTCCCAGTGGCCGTGCGCCACCAGTGCCGTGAGGGTGACGGCGGAGCGCATTTGCCGGCTAAGACCGGGCCGCGTCCAGATGCCACCCCACGCGATCCTGGTGATCATGTCCTGATAGTCCTCGGTGAAGGAGTCCATGGTGCCGTTCGCGCGGTCCACGTGCTCATTGCCGAGCACTTCGCGACGTACCGCCATGCCGGCGTCGTAAATGTCCTGCGCGGTGGCGTCCGGCTGGACAGCACCATTCCGCTCGGGAGACAAAGAGGTCATCGTCCGTTCTCCTTCATAAAGGTCCGCATCAACCCGGCCACAACCGCAGGCGCCTCCGCTGGCGCGAGGTGCGCGACGCCGTCGAGCGCCACCGCCTGAGCGGTACCGCCGCCCGCGGTGATACCGGAAACAACAGCTTCGGCCAGTGATGGCGGTGCCACGGAATCCTCGACGCCGGCAATCGCCTGGGTGGGAACGGTGATGCTGCCGAGCTGCTCGCGGACGTCGAATCCGGCGAGGGCTTCGCAGCAGAACGAGTAGCTGAAGCGGTCGGCGTCACGGAGTGAGTGCAGGAGGCGGCTGCTGATTTCCGGCTGGCGGTCCATGAAGCCGGGACCGAACCAACGCTCGGCGGAGCCCTGGATCATCACAGCTGTTCCCAGTTTGCGTACGGTTTCGGCGCGCTCCAGCCAGCCTTCAGGAGTGCCGAGCTTGGCGCCGCTGCACTGCACGGACAGGCTGCGGAGGCGGTCGCCATGCTTGATGCCGAGTTGCAGGCCGATGGCGCCGCCCAGCGAGACGCCCGCGTAGTGGAAGGTCGCGCCCGGGCTCACAAGGTCAACAAGGTCGACCACAGCGTCCGCCAGTTCCGCGATATCGAAACCTTCGGTGGCGGCCGGCGAGATGCCGTGGCCGGGGAGATCCCAGCCGATGACGTCGTACTCGTCGCCAAGCAGCGCTGCCGTTTCGGTCCAGAGCACGGTGGAGGTGCCCAACGATGGGCCGACCACAAGGAGCGGCTTCGTTCCGAGTTCGCGCTGTGGGGACAGCAGAACGGCCTTGACGGTTGGCTTAGCCACGGGTGGCTCCCTTCGTTGAGATTCCTGCGAACCCCGGATAGGCGGCAAGGACCCGGCGCGTGATCTCGGCGGCTTCACCGAGGTAGCTCGCGGGATCCAGGAGTGCCTCGAGTTCGACGTCACTGAGCTTGTCCGCAGGGACAGCCTCGCGCAGCAGCTTGGTGTAGATCCGCGTCTGCTCGGCCGCGGGCGCCTTGAGCGTTTCATCGACGACGTTCTGCAGCTTTTGTTTTCCGTCCGGACCCAGGAGAGGCACGACGGCGGCCATCGCACCTTCGCTGAGCAGCAGCGGTCCCGAAATCTCGAGGTTCCGGCGCATCGCGTCCGGGAAGACACGAAGACCTTCCATGAGTTCACGGAGATGTCCAGCGGAGCCCAAGGCCAGGGCGAGCAGCTGGCGCAGGGCAGGCCATTCGCTGTGCCAGGCGCCGTCCGGGCGCTCGTCGTTGAAGGTGGCCGCCGCGAGGTGCAGCTGCGACGCGAGGCCGGGTGCCTGCAGCGCCGCGCTGCGGATGAGTACTGACAACACAGGGTTCTGCTTCTGTGGCATGGCCGAGGAAACCCCGCGTCCGGCAGCCAATGGTTCACCAAGCTCGGCAACTTCCGGCCGGCTCAGGAACAGCAGGTCCGCAGCGATTTTGCCGAAGGAATCAATCAGGGCAGCAAGTCCATCGCCCAGGGACGTGACGGCCAGGCGATTCGTGTGCCAAGGAGCAGGCGCGGATGCGAGGCCAAGCTTCGAGGCCAAAGAATCGGCCAGATCAAAAGGAGTGCTCTGCGAGGAAGCAGTCAGTTTGGTTGCCGACGCCAAGGTTCCGCCAGCCCCGCCAAACTGGATGGGCAGGTCGAGCCCTTCCAACCGGGCAGCCGCAGCGGCCACACCGTGGAACCACTGCCCGGCCTTGAGCCCGAACGTATATGGCAGCGCGTGCTGCGTCAGGCTCCTGCCCACGCAAAGGGTCTCCGCATGCTGTTCCGCCAAGGTGGCGAGCGCCGTCGTCGTGCGTTTCACGTCAGCGAGCAGTGAAGAAATGGTGCGGCTGGCGAGCAGAATGAGGGCGGAGTCGAGGACGTCCTGGCTGGTGAGGGAGGTGTGGACAGCGGAAGCCGCACCCGAGTCCACGGACTTCACTCGTGCCCGGAGGTCGCCGAGCAAGGGAATCACAGGGTTGCCCCCGCCCTGGCTACGTTCCGCCACAGAAACGACGTCGTAAGAGCCGGCATCGGCGGCTTCGCCCACCACGGCGGCGGAACCGGCGGGGACGAGCCCCGCCTCCTCGAGGACGACAGCCCAGGCGGCTTCGACGTCGAGGATCGCCGCGATCACGGCACGATCGCCCGTAAATGCCACAACAGCGGGCGACGCCGAAACGGGGCTAAGGAGGCCGAAGTCGCCGTCGGTCATGGCTGTGAGTCCGCGTTGACGCTGGTTTCCAGCGAACCGTCCTGCTGGAAATCCAGGAAAACGGTTTCGTCGCCGCCCTGCAGTCGGATGTTCCAGGTGAGGCCGCCATCGGGGTCGCGACGGGCGATCAGGGTCCTGCGACGCTCGGGATCCAGGGAGCTAAGGAGCGGATCGTTGGCCAGCGCTTCCTCATTTTCCGGAAGATACACGCGGGTGAAAAGGCGGTTCATGAGGCCGCGGGCAAAGACCGCCACGGAGATGAACGGGGCCGAACCCGGCGAGGTGGGTCCGGGGTTGACGGTAGTGAACGTGTAAACGCCGGAGTTGCCCACGGAGCCGCGGCCCCAGCCGGTGAAGGTGTAGCCATCGCGGACCAGGGAGCCGGTGCGCTGGACGATGTTGCCCTCGGAGTCCGGCTGCCAAATTTCAAGGATGGCGTCCGGGATGGTGTTGCCGGCGCCGTCGTAGACCGCGCCTTGGAGGCGGATGCTTCCCGGGCTGCCCGGGGCGAGGAGTTCGTTGTCCTTGTTAAACGGGAGGGCGTAACCGTAGAAGGGTCCGACCGTCTGGCCCGGTGTGGGTGTCAGCTTGCTCATGTGCTTACTCCTCGTCCCCGGCGTCGCCGAATGCTTCGTTCTCTGTCCAAGTCCGCTTGGAGCCGGTCAGGATGATGTCCCACTTGTAGCCAAGGGCCCATTCGGGGCTCGTCAGCTCGTGGTCGTACTCAGCCACCAGGCGGTCGCGGGCGTCCTGGTCCACGATGGACTGGTAGATGGGGTCCAGCGGGAAGAGCTGATCGCCCGGGAAGTACATCTGGGTGACGATGCGCTGCGTGAACTCCGAGCCGAACATGGAGAAGTGGATGTGGGCCGGGCGCCAGGCGTTCAGGTGGTTCTTCCACGGGTACGCGCCGGGTTTGATGGTGGTGAAGCTGTATGAGCCGTCGTCACCGGTGATGCAGCGGCCGACGCCGGTGAAGTTCGGGTCCAGCGGTGCGGGGTGCTGGTCGCGCTTGTGGATGTAGCGGCCGGCTGCGTTGGCCTGCCAGATTTCCACGAGCTGGCCCGCAACCGGGCGGCCGTCGCCATCAAGAACGCGGCCACCAACGATGATGCGCTCACCTTGCGGCTCACCGTTGTGCTGGATGGTCAGGTCCGATTCCAGCGCGTGCACGTCCTGGTGGCCGAACGCGGGCGAGAATAGCTCGATCGTCTCCGGGTCCGCGTGGTGCAGGCTCTTGGTCGGGTGGCGCAGGATGCTGCTGCGGTACGGAGCGTAGTCCAGCCGGGGCATGGTCTCCGGCGCCTTGCCGTTCTTGAGTGCCTCCGCATAGCGGTCCCCGATGCCCTTCATCTCAGCACTGAGATCCGCCTGGGTTTCCACTTTCTTGGAATCATGCGCTGCATGTGCCTCAGCGGGAGGCACAAGCTCCTCGGATTCGAGCGCCTGTGCAGAGTTGACCTGTGCAGAGTTGACTTGTGCTGTCTGTTCTTGTGGCACGGCCGGCTCCTTTCGGTTGATTGCTTCGTTATGGGTCTAAATGCGGTGCAGCGAGTCGTATTGGACGGCGTGGCGCACCGGCGCATTGGGCGCTCCGTAGCCGTCGTAGTTGCCGCGGCGTTCCACCATTTCGAAGAACACGCTGCCAACCGTGGCGGTGTAGAAGTGGAGGAATTCGCCGTTGGCGTCGCGGTCGTACAGGAGATTGAGCTCCTTGAGGGTGGCGAGGAAATCCGGTTCAAGATCGAACCGCGCGTCCAGGTCTTCGTAATAGTTGGCGGGGATCTGCAGGAACTCGAGGCCCCGATCGCGGGCCGCCCGGGCTGTACCCACGAGGTCGTCCACGGCGAACGCGATGTGTTCCTGGTATGTTTTGCGGGCAGTCTGCGCTTGCTGTGCCGGTGCCAGGTTCAGCACCAGCCTGACTGAGCCGTCCGAGGTCTCCATGACCTGCGAGCGAACGAGGCCGCTGGGGCTCGGGACTTCGGCGAACGGCTGCGGTTCAAGGGCCAGGGCGCTTGTGTAGAAGAGGACAGCTTCGTCGAAGTGCTGCCACGGCTGGGCGAGGTTCACGTGGTCAATCACGGCGTTTTGCACGCCGGAGACGTGTTCCAGCCCCTCGCCAAACTCGTGCGTCCACGCGGCGGTTCCGTCCGGGCTCCCCTGGCACAGGAAGATTTCGGTGGAGTCCGGGGCGGAGATGCCTTGGAACACTTCCTCATCGGCTTGGACCTTGCGGGCAACCACCGGCGCCTTGAGTTGCTGGGCGCGAGCGGAGGCAATCACGGGAGAGTCGACGTCGAATCCTAGAGCGGCAATAGCCGGTTCGGCGTGTTGTGCCGCTTGCTCGTTGATGATCACGCGCGCCTGGCCCATGGTCCAGAGCTGGACGTCCTTGGTGCGGTGGCGGCCCTCGAACTCGAAGCCTAGCTGGCCAAGGAGTTTCTCCAGCTGGGCGGTGTCGTCGGCCTTGACCTCGGCGAAGTTGAAGCCGGCGGGTTCGTTCACCTTGGGCAGCGTGGCCAGTTCCATGGGATAACGACGGCGGGGGCGCTTCCGTTGCTGCTTGCGGAGTCCGCGGAGGTACTTTCGAGCCACTTGGCACTCTGCTCCTCCAGCCAGATCAGGGAGCGCATGGCGTCGACGGCTGTCCGTTCGACGTCCGACTGGCGGAAGACATCGTTGAAAACTTCCAGCGAAACCGGACCCGTATAGCCGGCGCGGACCACGTGGCCCATGAACTTGGCGAGCTCGAACTGGCCCTCGCCGGGGAACACCCGGTAGTGGCGGCTCCAGGAGAGGACGTCCATGGAGAGCTTGGGGGCATCGGCAACCTGGACGAAAAAGATCTTGTCCGCGTTGATCTTCTCGATCGGCGCGGTATCCCAGTCGCGGGAAAGGATGTGGAAGGAGTCCAGGCACGTTCCGAGGTTCGGGTGGTCCACCATCTCGACCAAGCGATACGCGTGCTCATAATCGTTGACGTATTTGCCCCAGGCCAACGCTTCGTAGGCAACCTTGACGCCGTGGTCCCCGGCCAGTTCAGCAAGCTCTGCCAGTTGGGAGGCGCGAAGTTCGTCGTCGTCGATGGTTGCCGTGGCCACGTTGGAGCAGACAAGGATGGTGTCCATGCCGAGGCGTTCCATCAGATTAAATTTCGCTTCGGCCCTGCGGAGGTTGGCCTTGAGCAGGTCCGGGGTGACGCCGTCGAAATCGCGGAACGGCTGGTAGAGGTCCAGACCCAGACCGAGATCGGCGGCCATTTTCCGCACATCATCGGGGCTGAGCGGCGAGGTGACGAGATCCTGCTCGAAGATTTCGATGCCGTCAAAGCCCGCTATAGCGCAGGCCTGCATCTTCTCTTTCAGGGTGCCGGACAGGCAGACAGTGGCGATTCCGGTGCGCATCAGTGACCCGCCTTCGTCAGCTCAGGGGCCAGTGAGGCTGCGGCATCTTCCACGGCGATCAGCTCCAGGAAGTGTGCCCGCATGCGGTCGCGGTCGGCGTCGCGTCCGGTGAAGAGCTGGAAAGCGTCGGCCGCCTGACCGACCGCCATCCTGCCGCCGTCGAGGACGTCGCAACCCTTGGCGCGCGCCTCGCGGACCAGACGTGTGTCGATCGGCCGGTAGACGATGTCGGCAACCCAGTGGCGCGGTTCCAGGAGGTCGATGTTCAGCGGCACTCCCGGATGGGCGGCCATGCCGATAGGGGTGCAGTGCACCAGGCCATCGGCGAGCGGCATGATCTCGCTCAGCTCGGCGGGAGTGCGCGGCGTGACCGTGGCGGACGGGAAGAGTTCGCCGAGTTCCGTGGCGCGTTCAGCGGCACGGGTGGAGTCCATGTCCACGAGGTCCAGCGTGCCGACGCCGGCTTTGAGCAACGCGTACGCGACGGCGGATCCCGCACCGCCCGCACCCAACTGGACCACGCGGTCCAGCTTCGCCCCGGGCAGTCCGTCGGCGAGCGCCGAACCGAAACCGGAGAAGTCAGTGTTGTGGCCGATGAACCGACCATCTTGAATCAGGACCGTATTGACGGCACCCAGGCGACGGGCGTCGTCGGAAATCTCGTCAAGGTGCTCCAGTACCAGTTGCTTGCACGGGTGCGTGATGTTCAGGCCATTGAAGCCCATGCGCTGGGCTGCGGTGAGGAGATCCCCGACGGCGGTGGCCTGCAACGCGAGTTCCAGCAGGTCAATGGGGCGGTACAGCAAGCGAAGGCCCTGCACGTCGGCTTCGTGTTCGTGCATGGGCGGCGTGAGCGAGGGCATGACGCCTTCGCCTATGAGGCCCACCAGAACGGACTCGGCTCGGTTGCTCATCCTAAAGCTCCTTTGACTTCAGCACCGCGGACTGTTGGCGCTTTTCGGGCGTTGCCGGTCCGGGTGCTATTTAGATTACTACAATTGTTCATATTCCGCACGCTTGTTCTTATCGCGAACATTTGCGCTCCCCTCACCCAACTAGGGGACAGATAACGCCCCACTGGGGGCTCATAGCGACATGTCCTGTCCCCCAGTTGGGTTACCGCTGGGGCAAGCGGGCCGCGAGTTCCGCCGCGGCTTCCTGCAACGTGGGGACGTGGGCGATGAGTTCATCCATGGTGAGACGAAAGACCGGCACGGCCGTGGCGAGGGAGGCGAATGCGTGGCCCTGGGAGTTGAGGACGGGCACTGCGACGGCGCGCATGCCGATCTCGTTTTCTTCGTCCATCACCGCGTAGCCCTGCCGGCGCACCTGCTCAATCTCCGCCCGGAAGGCAGCCCGATCGGTAATGGAGCGCTCAGTGAGGGGCTCCAAAGGCAACTCTTCGAGCAGTCGTTCGCGTTCGGCGTCGTTCTCAAAAGCGACAATCGCCTTACCCACGGACGTCGTGTGCAGCGCGCCCAGATGGCCGGGATCGCTGGTGACGCGGAAGGTCTTGGGACCGTCCACCTTGTTCACGGTCAGATGATGGTTTCCGTCGCGCACGGAGAGGATTGTTGCCTCCTCGGTCCGCTCGGTGACGCGCTGGAGTACGGGAAGAGCCGTTGCCGCGAAGCCATGGTGGTTGGACACCCGCTGGCCCAGCTGGAAAACCCGCAATCCCAGGTGATACCGACGGCCGTCCGGCTCGTAGTCCACGAATCCATCGCGCGTCAGCGAGCCAAGCAGTCGGTAGGTCGTGCTGAACGGAAGTCCCGCACTCCTGGCCAGATCCGCTGCACTCGCACCCTTGGGCTCATTCCCCAGCAATACCAACAGGCTCAGGGCCTTGCCGACCATGTCGGTCTTTGTGTCCTCTTTCACACTCATGCTTAGATGCTCTCACATCGTGAGAGCTATTTCTAGATAGTGGGGACAAGTCTTGACAAGTGACCCCAGTCACGGCCACTATTGCTGTATTGCACAAGTAGCTCTCACCATGTGGTTACTTTGGGATTGATCCGGCCGCACCTCGCTCTGGTCTTCCCGCAGAAGCCAGACCCGCGACATCGTCGTCACAGAAGGAACACCCATGAGCCACACAATGCCGTCAGCGACGCCAGGCACAGTTACCCCAGCAGGAACTCCCAAGAAGGCGGCACTCGCCAGCTTCCTGGGAAGCGCAGTGGAGTACTACGACTTCTTCATCTTCGGCTCCGCCGCAGCCCTGATTTTCCCGCACGTGTTCTTCCCGGACGCGGACACCAACGCATCCATCATGTCCTTCGCAACGTTCGGCTTCGCCTACGTTGCCCGCCCTGTGGGCGCTGTCATCCTGGGCCACTTCGGCGACAGGATCGGCCGGCAGAAGGTCCTCATGTTCACGCTGGTCCTGATGGGTGCCGCGACTTTCGTGATCGGCTGCCTCCCGGACTTCAAGACCATTGGCTGGTGGGCTCCCGTCCTGCTGGTACTTGCCCGCCTTGCCCAGGGCCTTTCGGCTGCCGGTGAGCAGGCCGGTGCCTCGTCAATGACGCTGGAGCACGCTCCGGACAACCGCCGCTCGTTCTTCACCTCGTGGACGTTGACCGGCACCCAGGGTGGCCAGATCCTTGCAGCGCTGGTGTTCATTCCAGTCCTCGCGCTCCCGGACGAGATCAAGTACGGCATCGGTTGGCGCATCCCGTTCTGGCTGAGCGCCGTGGTGGTCATCGTGGCCTACTTCATCCGACGCACCCTGCACGAGCCGCCGGCATTTGCCGAGGCAAAGAAGAACAACCAGATCGCCAAGCTGCCCATCGCCGACCTCCTCAAGCTGCACTGGCGCGACGTCCTCCGTGTGGTGTGCTGTGCATTCATCGCAGCCGTGAGTACGGTATTTGGAACCTTGGCCATCAAGTACGCCCAGGATGTGGCCCACGTCAGCGGCACTATCACCTTGTGGCTCGTTGTAGTGGCCAACATTGTGGCCCTCGGTACGCAACCGCTGTTCGGCATGCTCGCGGACAAGATCGGCCGCAAGCCCGTCTTCATCTACGGCGCCATCGCCAGCGCCATCATGACTCCGGTGTTCCTGCTGACCTTGGAATCGGGAGTGGTCCCGCTCATGTTCCTGGTTTCCGTGGTGTTCTTCTCCTTCGGATATGCCGCCGCCAACGCCGTGTGGCCGTCCTTCTACGGTGAAATGTTCAGCACCAAGGTCCGCTTCTCCGGCCTGGCCATCGGCACACAGCTCGGCTTCCTCATGGCCGGCTTCGCTCCGACCATCGTCACCGCCCTCGGTGGCACCAAGCCTGGCGGCTGGGTCCAGATCTCCATCTTCACCGCAGTCATCTGTGTGATCGCAGCGGTCTCTGCCTTGACGGCACGCGAGTCAGCAAAGGTCCCGACGGCGGAACTCGGCTTGCACAAGTAAGCCACCGCACTCCTGCCCACTTGCTGGGCGCCAGCAAGGGAAAAGCCCGGAATGTCCTCTGACATTCCGGGCTTTCGCTGTTTCCCGGCAGCTGGCGACCAACCGGGACAGAGCTGCAGCGATTCATTCGTCCTAAGGCGCGGAGACGGATTCGATGAACGCCTGATCGTCCGAGCGTCGATCACCCTCAGCGACGGCCGCAGCCTGCCTACGCGCCTCGTTCTCGAAATTGGCAGCCCTCACATCCGGCACCCAGATTTGCACCATGCGACACCCCCGCTCCCGCATTTGGTTCGATGTGAATTGACCATCTCCTGGACTCCCATACTCCATTGTTACGTGCCACGGAGTAACTACCGCGGTTTCAGCGCCACCGGTTTGAACTTCCCTGCGCCCGTCCCGGAGTACATCAGCAACGTTCCGTCCCCGGCAACTCCCACCACAGAGGGGTCGCCAGTACCCGTAAACCCGTTACCGAGGGCAGCGATGCTGGAGAACATGTTCCACCCTGAACCGAGGTATGAGCGTGCAAGGAAGCCGCCAGCGCCGTTCCCCGGGTAGAGCCAGAGTCCGCCATCACCGGAACGGCCTACGAGGTCTTCCCTTCCGTCGCCGTTGAAGTCACCGGCCTGCAGGACCAGGTTGAACATGTCCCACCCGGTGCCGATCTGCTTGCGGGCAAGGAAGCCCCCGGAGCCGTTGCCTGGGTAGACCCACAGCACGCCATCGCCGGATTGGGCAACGATGTCCGGCTTTCCGTCGCCCGTGAAATCGCCCGGGGCCAGCAACTGCTCGAAGCCTTGCCAACCGGTGCCGATCTGTTTGCGTGCAAGGAACTGTCCCGTGCCATCGGTCGGGTAAAGCCACAGTGTCCCATCGGAAGCCCGGGCCACAAGATCGGGGTGGGAATCGCCGTCGAAATCTCCCGCACTCAACACCGACGTGAACTGGCCCCAGCCCCACCCAACCTGAACGCGCGGAAGGAAGCTGCCGGATCCGTTGCCCGGGTAAAGCCACAACGCGCCGTCGGTTCCGCGCGCCAGGACGTCAGCGGCAGCATCGCCGTCGAAATCGCCTGCTTCCCACACCTGACGGAACTGGTTCCATCCGGTCCCGATCGCAAGCCGATCCGCGAAGCCAATGCCGTCACCTGGGTAGAGGGTCATGCCCCCGCCCGCTGCTGCCGTCAGGACGTCCACGCGCTTGTCGCCTGTGAAGTCCCTGCCGCCGACGATGTCACCTACCCCGTTCCAACCCGTTCCGACGGCGGCACGCGGCAGAAAGCCGCCCTTGCCATCCCCGGGGTAGACGTAGAGGGTGCCGTCGCTGGCGCGTGCCAACAAGCCCGGGGCGCCCCCGCCGAACGAACCTGAAGCTGCCAGGCTGTTGAAGGAATCCCAACCCTGGCCGATCTGCGTTTGGGCGAGGAAACCACCTGTGCCATTGCCTGGATACAACCACAGGCGGCCATCCGTGCTGGAGGCAATCAGATCGCTCCGGCCATCCGCGTTGAAGTCCCCCGCCGCGACCAACTGGGTAAAGCCCTGCCAACCAAACCCGATCTGGCTCCGGGACAGGAAACCGCCCTTGCCGTTGCCGGGATAAAGCCACAACGCACCGTCGCTGGTGCGGGCCAGAACGTCCGCAAAGCCGTCGCCGTTGAAGTCCGACGTTCCCAGGACTGCATTGAAAATGCCCCAACCCGAGCCGATCTGCACCGGATCATCCAACCGGTTTCCGGGGAGGCCACTGAAGAGCAGCAGCGAACCGTCAGCTTCCCGGGAGATCACGTCGGCCAGTTTGTCGCCGTCGAAGTCGCCCGCAGAGAAACGCATGCGTGCCTTGAGTTTGGGATCGGCGTTGATGGTGACAGTCGCCGAGGTTGTGGAGACGGAGTTAATGGTGACCTGGGTGCCCGTGTACGTGGTGAAGGTGCTGCCGGCTTGCCAGGCGTGCTTCGTGGCGTAATAAGGATCCGAAAACGGGATGGTGGACGGCATGAGAATCAGCGATGAGGCGATCGTGGCGCCGCCGCGCTGGACGATCTTGACGCCCCTGTTGCCGGCGGGCCTTCCCTGCTCCCCGAGATAACTGTCGTACCCCGCCGGCTGCCTGAGTTCCAGGTAGTACACCTCTTTGCTCACCGGGTCCGTGAACTTGATTGCCCGCTGCGCGTCGGTGCCTCCCCAAGGCTTCAACGTGTAGCTTTTGACACCCGTGGCCACTCCGACGTCCCGGATTTCGTCTCCCCGGCCCAGCCCTGCGTAGTCCCAGAAGCTGGAACTCACCACCGGCTGGGCGTACTGCGCCGCGCCCATGAGGTCCGTAGTGTCTCCATATTCACGGATGTAGCAGGAGCTGTCCGTGAACCGCCCGGTGCTGTCCACGCCCACGTCGGATGCGCCGCTGTAGCACTGCAACGCATCGGCGTGCATCAGCCCGATCACGTGCCCAAACTCATGGCTCATGACGTTGTTGGAGAAGTTGCTGAGCTGCGGCATCAGCACACGCCCGCTGTAGCCGCCGCTGCTGTAGCCCACGCCCAGGGCGTTCCCGGAAAGCGTGGACGTCGGAATGAAGATCACCAGGGCTGTGTAGGGGCTGGCTGTCCATTTCAACTCGCTGGTGATGGTGGACATGATGGTGCTGTAGCTGTCGGTCGACTTGGCTTTGGATTGGAACCCGGAGACCTTGCTGTCCACAGTCATGGACAGCTTGTTGTCCGTCATGGCTTTCCAATAGCTGCTGGTAGCCGCGACCGTCTGCTCGGCCCCTGACATGGAGACCGGGTTGGTGTTGTCCGCCAGTTTGGCTGTGACCAATCGAACCCGGATATCGCCGTTGGGGCCGGTTGCTGCTGCGCCCTCGCCGAGAAGGGATTCGACGTCGGTGATCTCGCCACTGCTGGATGGCGCCTTACCGGGCGGCGTCTCGAAGACGTGCTCCGAATGCGGTGTCCCCTCGAAGAACCGTACGTTCGGATTATCGGGCGTGGGTTCCGGCACTGCCGTAGCAGGGGCCTGGACGAAAAACAGGCCGGTGGCGAAAACCACCAAGCCTGTGGAGACCGCGATTGCACGTCGCAAAAAAACCATTGAATCTCCCCGGGGGACGGAGTCTGTGGTTCCTTTGAGTCTCAAGAACCGAGATCAGGCTACAACCGGGCTGGCAGTGGCTTGCGGAGGTGCGCGCCAACCGTCGGCGAGTCATGCCGCCGATGGTGCGTACCGGCGTCGGGCGTTACCCGAAACGCAAGCATCCCGGAATGCTAACCGGACCCTAACCACGCCGAAATACTCCGGCAACAATGCCCCGCCACACTGGAATAGCCGGCAAGTGCAGGCACCAGCTCCAGTTCAGGAGGACACCATGCTGAAGGAAGTCACCACTCACACAACACGAATACGCGCGATCAGCCAGCTCCACCGCGGAGACGAGATCGAGGCCCGCATGTCCGTTGGTCCCGCTTACGATGACGTGGTCATCCGCCGCGGACGGGTCCAGGAAACAGCACCGGGAATCGGCGTCGTCTGGATCATGGACCACGTCTCCGGGATGAGGAAAGCCATCAATACCGACGAATGCAGTGTTTGGCGCGTCGCCTGAACCCCGGCTTGACCCCAAACACTCATTTAGCCGCCGGCCACGGACTGGATAATCAAGACCTCCTGGCCGGCCGCCACCTCCGTATCAAGACCCTTCAGACGCCGGACCTCATCGCCGTTCACGTAAATATTCACGAAACGGCGGAGGGCACCGGTTTCATCCCGCAAACGCCTGGCCAGCACCGGATATTCTCCGGTTACCGAGTCCAGCAACTGTCCAACGGTCACAGCCCCGTCGGCGGACGCAGTCAGATAGGACTGTCCGCCGACGAGTGGCTGCAGGACACCCGGCAACACCACCGTAAAGTCAGCCACAACGGGCCTAACCAGGTACCGGGGCGCTGGCTGATGCTTCCCGCTCCACGCCACTGCGGCTTCCAACCACGACGGCGGCACGCACGCACAGCACGTCCGGCAAGTGCGAGGCCACTTCAGTAAAGGTCTCGCCCTCGTCGGCGCTGGCGTACACCGATCCGCCGCGGGTACCGAAGTACACGCCAGTCGGTTCGGCCGTGTCCACGGATGCGGCATCGCGAAGCACAGCGTTGTATTCGTGGTCCGGCAAACCTGTGTGAAGCTCCCTCCACGTGCCACCGGCATCCTCAGTGCGGTGCACACTCAGCTTGCCGTCGGGCGGGATGCGTTCGCCGTCGGCCTTCAATGGGATGACCCAGGCTGTACCCTCGCGTCGGGGATGGGTCAGCATCACGAAACCAAAGTCTGCGGGCAGTCCGTCTGCGATGGAGTTCCAGTTCTCGCCGTCGTCGTCTGTGCGGTACACACCATGGTGGTTCTGTGCGTACAAACGGCCCTCGACGGCGGCATCCGCAGCAATCTTGTGAACGCACTGGCCGAACTCGGGATTGGGATCGGGCATGAAGTAGGCCGAGATTCCCTTGTTGCGGGGCTCCCAGGAGGTCCCGCCGTCGAGCGATCTGTAAACGCCGCCCGTGCTCATGGCAACATGTACCTTCTCGCCGGATGGATCCACCACGATCGAGTGGGCCGCCGCGCCACCATACCCCGCACCCCACTCGCTGCGATGGGGGTGGTCCCACAGTCCGCGGTTCAGCTCGAAGTGCTCGCCGCCGTCGGTCGATTTCCATACTGAAATCGGTTCGCACCCGGCCCAAACCACACCAGGGCGGGACTCTGTGTCGGGGTAAATCTGCCAGATGCGTTCCAAGGCAGCGTCTGCGCCGTCCGGGAACTTGATGGCGCCCTGCTCGGGCTCGGTCCAGGTGGCACCGAGGTCATCGGAATGGGCAACGGTGGGTCCCCAGTGCTCCGAACGCACCCCCACCATGATTCTGGTTCTGCCGTCCCGGGTGTCTATCCCGATGCTGGGGATCTCGCTCATCAGGAAGTGCGGGCCGGAGAGGGACCATTCCTTGCGGTCCGGGCTGGTTGCCAGCCACAAACCCTTCTTGGTCCCGATCGCTAGGACATAACTTTCTGCGGTAGCCATGAACCCCATCGAACCATCAGGGCGCATGGGTGGCAACGGGTTCCTTGGAGCTATGTGGATAACTGCGCTGGTTTGAAGCCAACCACGGTTATCCACATATGGAAGTAGTACATGGAAATACTCCGTACTGTGTCCGGCCTCGCACGTACTCTGTTTATATGCCTCGTTTTGCACTGGACATCGATTCCGTCCCTCGTCCCACCCGTTCCCAGTCGCTCCTCGACGCCGTCAACCAGCGCGTCGTCATTGCCGACGGCGCGATGGGCACCATGCTGCAGGACCGGGAATTGTCGCTCGAGGCCGACTTCCAAAACCTCGAAGGCTGCAACGAGATCCTCAACGACACCCGTCCGGATGTCATCGCGGACATTCATGACGCGTACTTCGCGGTGGGAATCGACGCCGTGGAAACCAACACTTTCGGCGCCAACTGGTCCAACCTGTCCGATTACGGCATCGACGACCGCATCGAAGAACTCGCGAATAAAGGGGCCCGGATCGCCCGCGAGCGCGCAGAGGCAGCGGAAACCGTAGACGGTCGGATGCGGTGGGTCCTGGGGTCCATGGGCCCTGGCACCAAGCTCCCCAGCCTCGGCCACACCAGCTACGACTACCTCAAGAAGACCTTTGCCCTTCAGGCCGAAGGCCTCATCGACGGCGGTGCTGACGCATTCCTCATCGAGACGAGCCAGGACCTCCTGCAGACCAAAGCCGCCGTGAACGGCTGTAAGCAGGCGATTGTCTCCCGCGGCGTCCGCCTCCCCATCTTCGTGGAGGTGACTGTGGAAACCACCGGAACCATGCTGATGGGTTCCGAAATCGGCGCTGCACTCACCGCCTTGGAGCCGCTCGGCGTCGACGCTATCGGCTTGAACTGTGCCACCGGACCGGACGAGATGAGCGAGCACCTGCGGCACCTCTCCAAGCAGTCCTCGGTCGCTATCGCCTGCATGCCCAACGCCGGGCTGCCGATCCTCGGCGCGAACGGCGCACACTATCCGCTCTCCCCCACGGAACTCGCCACTGCGCACGAGCAGTTCGTGCGTGAATTCGGCTTGGGCCTGGTGGGCGGCTGTTGCGGTACGACGCCGGAGCACATGGCCGCCGTCGTCGAACGTCTTGAGCCCTTCCGCACCAACGGCAACGCGTCCGACGCCGGAACCGTCACCGGCGGCACGAAAAGCGCCGGCGGCCGGGTCCCCACCGAGCGGGAGGCCGGCGTCGCGTCCCTCTACCACCACGTTCCGTTCGATCAGGAGTCCGCCTACCTGGCCATTGGTGAGCGCACCAATGCCAACGGTTCCAAGGCGTTCCGCCAAGCGATGCTGGAAGAGCGCTGGGACGACTGCGTCGATATTGCCCGCGAGCAGGTCCGGGTCGGCGCGCACCTGCTCGATGTTTGTATCGACTATGTGGGGCGCGACGGCGTTGCGGACATCAAGGAGATCGTCTCGCGTTTCGCGTCGGCGTCCACCCTCCCGCTGGTCATCGACTCCACCGAGCCGCCTGTGCTGCAGGCTGGACTCGAACACATCGGCGGACGTCCGGTGGTCAACTCCGTCAACTACGAGGACGGCGACGGCCCGGACAGCCGCTTTGCGCGCATCATGCCGCTTGTGAAGGAACACGGCACGGCCGTGATTGCCCTGACAATCGACGAACAAGGCCAGGCCCGCACCACCGAAGGCAAAGTGGCCATCGCTTCCCGCCTCGTAGACGCACTGGTGGGCGAATGGGGGATGCGCGTCGAAGACATCATCGTGGACGCCCTGACGTTCCCCATCGCCACCGGGCAGGAAGAAACCCGCCGGGACGCCATCGAAACCATCGAGGCCATCCGCCAGATCACCACGAAGTACCCCGGTATCCAGACAACCCTCGGCGTCTCGAACGTGTCCTTCGGCTTGAACCCTGCCGCGCGCATGGTGCTGAACTCGGTGTTCCTGCACGAGGCCGTACAGGCGGGCCTGACCAGTGGCATCATCGACGCCGCGAAGATCGTGCCGCTCGCATCGCTGCCGGACGAACAGCGCAAGGTGGCTCTGGACCTAGTCTGGGACCGTCGCGAGTACGACGCCGATGGCAACGTCACCTATGACCCCTTGGCGATCATGCTCGACCTCTTCGCCGGCGTCGACACTGCCGCGCTCAAGGACCAACGCGCCGCGGAACTCGCCGCGCTGCCAACCGGCGAACGTCTGCAGCGGCGCATCATCGACGGCGAAGGCAAGGGCCTTGAGGAGGACCTCGACCTCGCACGCAGTGAAGGCATGACCCCGCTCGGCATCATCAACGATCAATTGCTGGAGGGCATGAAGGTTGTGGGTGAACGCTTCGGCGCCGGTGAGATGCAGCTTCCCTTCGTGCTGCAATCCGCTGAAGTGATGAAGAACGCGGTCGCACTGCTCGAGCCGCACATGGAGAAGTCGGACTCGTCAGGCAAGGGCACCATGGTGATCGCTACCGTTCGCGGCGACGTGCACGATATTGGTAAGAACCTCGTGGACATCATCCTCACCAACAACGGCTACAAAGTGGTCAACATCGGCATCAAACAGGGAATCGCCGAGATCATGGCCGCGGCGGAGGAGCATGACGCCGACGTGATTGGCATGTCCGGCCTGCTCGTGAAGTCCACTGTGGTGATGAAGGAAAACCTTGCCGAGCTCCAGTCCCGGGGCCTGGCGAAAAAGTGGCCCATCATTCTTGGCGGTGCAGCCCTGACCCGTGCCTACGTGGAGCAGGACCTGGCAGAGCAGTTTGAAGGGACCGTCAGGTATGCCAAGGACGCCTTTGAGGGCCTCGCCCTCATGGAACCGTTGGTGCAGGTGGCCCGCGGCGCTGACCCGGACGCGGTGGGCCTCCCGCCGCTGAAGAAGCGGATCCACAAGAGTGGCCCGAAGTTCACGGTCACCGAACCGGAGGCAATGCCCGGCCGGTCCGACGTCACCGCCGAAAACCCTGTGCCCGCTCCACCGTTCTGGGGCACGCGCATTGTCCGCGGCGTCGCATTGCACGATTACGCTGCTTTGCTCGATGAGCGCGCCACCTTCATGGGCCAGTGGGGTCTCAAGCCCGGGCGGGGCGACGACGGCGCCTCCTACGACCAACTCGTGGAACTCGAAGGCCGGCCGCGTCTGCGGTACTGGCTGGACCGGATCCTCGCCGAGGGCATGCTCGACGCGTCGGTCGCCTACGGCTATTTCCCGGTGGTGGCCGAGGGCGAACAGGTGGTGGTGCTGCACCATGGAGAGGACCTCGACGGCGTCCTCGGCACTCCCGGGCTGCTCGCACCCGATGGCGGCTCAGGCGGTCCAATCGGCACCGAGCGCCTGCGCTTCGACTTCCCACGCCAGCGCCGGGACCGGCACTTGTGCCTCGCCGACTTCGTACGCTCGCGGGAATCCGGCCAGATCGACGTCCTGCCGATCCAGCTGGTCACCGCGGGCTCGAAGATCGAAGAAGTGACTTCCAAGCTGTTCGCAGGAAACCACTACCGCGACTACTACGAACTCAATGGCCTGGTCATGCAGCTCACCGAGGCGCTGGCTGAATTCTGGCATGCGCGGATCCGTTCCGAGCTGGGTTTCGCAGCCGAGGAGCCGAAGGACAAAGCCGGATACTTCAAGCTCGACTACCGCGGGGCGCGCTTCTCGCTGGGATATCCGGCCTGCCCGGACATGGAGGACCGCCGCAAGGTCACGGAGTTGCTGAAACCGGAACGGATGGGCGTGATCCTCAGCGATGAACTGATGCTGCACCCGGAGCAGTCAACGGATGCTTTCGTGTTCCACCACCCGGAGGCCAAGTACTTCAAGGTGTGAGTTGGTGCGGGTCCTTGGCTTTGGGGTGTTGGGGGCGGGCACTCTTTGTGCCCGTCTTCCTGGATCCAGCATCCTCAACCCGTGCGGTTTGACCGTCCTGGCTGGAGACTGGCTTCGCGCGCCTGAAAGCGGCGAGGATAGCCCGTCCCACAACGGCGATTCCGATGATCGTGGTGATGGCACGCAGGGTGTCCCATCCCGCCGTCGAGGTCAAAAGGGAGTAGAGCAGGAAGCTGCTGAGGTTGGTGGCCAGTGGGGCGCCGGGTGCGTAAGAAATACCCGTTCCGGCACCGACAGCGAAAGGCCAGAACCACAGATTGGTCAGCAGGCCGAAAACGTAGGACGCCACCACTCCATAGGCGCACAGCATCCATAGTTCAGCCCGTCCACGAACCCTTCGCGGCAACAGGCCCGCCCCCGCCCCCACCCATGCGCAGGCGAAGATCTGGAACGGCGACCAAGGGCCGATGCCGCTCCACAGGGCGCTGGAGACTGCGATCGTGGCCGCGCCGAGGAGCATTCCGAATCGGGCACCGAAGGCGCGGCCGGCCAGGATCAGCAGGATGAACACTGCTTCAACTCCGCCGACCCCGGTGCTCGCCACCCGAACTGCCGAACCCACGGCGGCCAGGACACCCAGCAGGGCCACCGTGTGGGCGGAACGGACCGAGCCGTCGAGGGACACGACAACGGCCACAACGGCAAGGGGCGCAATCGCCAGGGCCGCGAACGGGACGGCCGCGGCCGCATCCTCGGGTAGGGCCGCCGCGAGCAATGGCCAGCAAAACGCACCCAAGGCCAACACGTTGGCAGCTGCGAGAACTGCGATCTCAAGCGCCCGGGGCAAACGGATGTGGCGTTGCTGGACCCGCTCTACGCCCCGATCCTTGGATTTAGCGCGCGGAGCAGGCCCGACAATCAGTGGAGTCACAAGCGGGGGAGCCGCAGCCGCGGGAGTGACCAAAGTGGTCTCTTCCCGGGCAGGAACGCCCCGCATTGGTTCAGCCGGCGCCACGCCATCGTCCATCTGCACGATCCGGGCCCCCAGGCCGTGGGCGAAGTCGAGGTCGTGGGTGGCGATCAGGACTGCTGCGCCAGTGTCCGCCAAAGCGAGCAAGGCGGCCGAGACTCCTGCCCGGGCCTCCGGATCGAGCCCGCGGGTGGGCTCATCAATAAGGAGGACTTGGGGGTCGTCAGCGGTCTGAAGAGCGATGGCGAGGATACGGCGCTCTCCGGCTGACAGGTCCCGCGGGTGCTCGTTTCCTATCGGAATCCGAACGTCACCACGCAATCGGGCCAGGCGGGATGTTGCCGGTTGTGACAGGGTCCTGTCCGAGCCATTCCCGTCTGATTTACGCCGGGCCCGCGCTTCGCGTCGATCTGCGGCCCGGAGTTCAGCAGCCACGGTGTCCCTCGTGAAAAGGTCATCAGAGGCGTCCGGAACCAAGGCCACGCGGCCGCCCTCCACCCTGCCGCTGGTTCCTTCTCCGAGCGCGAGGGCCACCAGGAGCGAGGACTTCCCGGCCCCGTTCGGCCCAACCAAGGCGACCACTTCGCCTGGGTGCAGGGTCAATGAGGCGTCGCTGACGAGCGCCTTGCCGTCGCGGTGCACAGCGAGGTTGATCGCAGACAGCACCGGCGCGTCCTGCGGTTTCGACGTCGGTGAGACGGCCGGCATCGGTGACGGTGCCAACCCAGGTGACACTATCGACGTCGAACGGATCTCACCCGGACGTGACAGTACTGGGCGTGAAGGTGCCGGCGCAACGCCCGCTATCAGGCCGCCGTCGTAAATTCTCCACCAGGAATCGGTGACGCGTAAAAGCGGGTCCGCCCGATGCTCAGCAACAATGATGCAGATGCCCGATCCGTGGGCGAGGGCGTCGAGTACTGCGATGACGCGGGCCCGGGCTGTGGTGTCGAGGTCGGCAAGCGGCTCGTCAACCAAGATCAGGGCCGGGTGCTCCACCACGGCAGCGGCGATCGCCACGAGCGTTGCCTCGCCCGCCGAGAGGGAGTTCAGGTTCCGGTCCAGGAGCGCCGACACTCCAATCCACTCCGCGACCTCCACCGTGCGGGCACTGGCGATGCCGGCTGCAACACCGCGCAGTTCAAGCGAAAGTGAGATTTCGTCCCGGACTCGGGTGCTGGCGAACGCGGCACGTGGGTTTTGCAGGACAACGCCGACCATGCCGGCAGTATCGCGCGGGGGTGCTCCGGCACGGTCCACTCCGGCGACACGGACCGTGCCGGTAAGATCTCCGCCGTCGACGTGTGAAAGGAGGCCCGCAATACCCCGCAGGATGGTGGACTTGCCTGAGCCCGTGGGCCCGGTGACAACCGTTATTGTCCCGGGGGATGGCTTGAAGGTTTCGACCTGCAGCCGGGTGTCGCCGATGCGGAATTGGGCGTCCCTGATCTCAAGGGGCAACCCGGGATCGCTGCCGGGTTGGTGTGCCGCCCTGCTCCCGTAGCCGCGCAATTCCAAGGCCGCGGCTACCCGGCTGGCGTGCTCAAGGGTTCGCTCAAGTACCGGAACAAGGGCTCGCGGACCCAGGCGTTCGCCCCGCAACCGGAAGGCCAAGCGGACGGAGGCAACGGCGTCGGCGAGCGCGGGGAGCGCCGCCCAAGCCACCACAAGTGTGCGGGCTATGCCCTGGAATGGACCGCCGCGGGCCAGCCGCATGAAGCCCCTTGCCACGTCCACGAAGGCGTTGAGCAGTCCGAAGGCAAGGATCAGCCCGGCAATCGGCAGGGCTGAAACAACCGCCTCCCACAGGCCAGGCGATGTTACCGGTCCGAGGAAGACCACGTGGGCATATGGGGCGGGCAGCCGCACTGACGGCAATTCCAGCAGCACCGGCCCAACGGTGCCCGCTCCGTTGAAAAGGATGCGATAGATGACCCGCGCCGCTATGAATACGACGGCAAGCGCCGCGGCAGCGCGTAACGGCGCGGGTCGAAAGATCATGCCTTGGGTGCGGCCGGTGCGCCGTCGATGGTGTACAGCAGTTCCAGGCTCTCTCCCGGCTTCACCTGTTGGGTGGCGAGGCCTTCCTGGGCGTAGGCCCAGTCACCGGAGGCCGGCTTGACCCAGATGGACCAGTAGGCAAAGGCCGCGGGCATCTTGCCGCATTCTTCGCGGTAGCTGCCGCCCTTGTGGGTGATGTCGAAGTCGGCAGCCGGCACGCCGTTGACCCGGCACACCAGTTCGGTGGGGTATTGCTTTGTTCCCTCGGTTTTCACCTTGGCCTCATCGAGCACCTTGGCAGCGGTCGTCGGCGCATCCACCGCTACGCAAACAGTCTTGTCGGCGGCGGGTTGCTTCAGCGCGCCGGAATCGACGATGACCTTCACACCGGTGCAGGGCCCGGCGTCAGCGCTGGAAGAAGAGGCTGCCGATGCTGCGGTGCTTGGCTGGGGGGCAGCCGGCGTGGAACAGGCGGCGAGTGCAATCAGGAGACCAGCGGCGGCGAGGGAGCTCGCGGCGGCGGTGCGGATCTTGGAAAAAGTCACGATCCAAGGGTAGGACGTCGCTTGGCTGGATTGGGATGTGGCGGGTTGTGTGACGTTCGGTGGCGCTGCTCTGGCGCTTGAGCCGCTGAACATATCTCGAAAAGATTGTTGACAATTGACAGTGCGGCATTTAGATTCATAGTGAATCAAAACCCCCAACACCTCCACTGAAAGGACCCATCATGGCTTCTACCAACTCCCGCCCGCAGTACATCTCCTTTGACATCTACGGCACACTGATCAACTGGGATACTGACGCCACTACCCGACGGCTGCTCGCGGGCCGTTTGCCTGAAGAGCAGTGGCCTGCGTTCAAAAAGGTGTTCCGCGGGTACCGCTTCGACGAGGTCACTGGCGACTACAAGCCCTACGAGCAGATCCTCCAGAATTCCTTTGACCGGGTATGCAAGTTTTTCGGCATTGGACCAACCCCGGGTGCAGGGGCAGAGTTCGCTGACGCAGTCCGCGGCTTTGACGCGCACGACGACGTGCCGGCGCCTCTGAAGCTCATGGGCGATAACTACAAGCTGGTGGCTCTATCCAACGCCGACGACAGCTTCCTGGAGATCAGCATCCCCAAGCTCGGCGCTGACTTCCACGCCGTGCTGACCGCCGAGCAGGCCCAGGCCTACAAGCCCCGCTACCAAGCCTTCGAGTACATGCTCGATACCCTGAACGCCAAGCCGGAAGACTTCCTGCACATCGCCTCGCACACCCGGTACGACATGCACCCCATGCACGACATGGGCTTCCGTAACCTCTGGGTGCTGGACCGCGGCTACGACCCCATCACCGGCGGCTACGACTACAACAGCGTTAAGTCCCTGGACGAGATCAACAAGCACCTCGGTCTTTAAACCGGCTGGTGGCTCTCCGTCGATGAAAGGGTGAAATGAGCGATTCTGCTTTTATCCAAGCAGTGGCATCAGAGAGTGGACTCCTGGCGGAGCATCCGCAGCTCGCTGACCCCGCCGTCCTGGAGCTGCTTGAACAGTTCTACGGCCTGAAGGGAACGCTGGTCCGGATTCCCACCGAGAAGGACGAGACTTTCCGGCTCCGGGACGGGGACGAAACGTATCTAGTGAAAATTTCACCCTCGGATGAGGATCCCGTGATCGTCCACCTCCAAACGGCTTGCATGGAGCATTTGGAACGGACTGCCCCTGAACTTCCAGTCCAGCGTCTTGTCAGGAGCCTTGGCGGAGAGCCGCAAGTCCTCATTCCGGAGCCTGCGGGCGCCTTTGATCGGGTACTGCGGGTGATGCGCTTCCTGCCTGGGGACCTGCTGGCCAATCACGACGCGTCGGCTGGCCAGCTTCGATTGGTGGGCTCAAGCCTGGCCCGCCTGGGCATTGCCTTGCAGGACTTCGATCATCCTCGCGCGGACCGTTTGCTCCTCTGGGACCTCAAGCATTTTCACCGGATGCGCCCGCTTCTTGACTATGTCGATGAGAAGGAAAAACGATCCCTCGCGGAGGACATTTTCGATCAGTTCGACGAAAAGGTGGTTCCGCTCCTCGGCACGCTGACATCCCAGGTTATCCATGGTGATTTCAGTCCGTTCAATGTCCTGGTCAACCCGAGCAGGCCCGATTACGTGACGGGGATTATCGACTTCGGAGACGTCGTGCGGACCCCCGTAATCTTCGACATCAGTGTCACCATGGCCAACCTGTTGGGGGCAGACCCGGGCCACCCCTGGGAGCACGCACTCCACGTCATGAACGGCTATCGAGGCATCCTCCCCCTCCCGGGGCAGGAGTTGGAGGCCCTGATCGTCTCCGCCCAGGCGCGCCTGCTGCTGCGGGCCCTAATAACCCAGTGGCGCGCAAGCCAGTTGCCGCAACGGCGCGACTATCTCCTCTCCCACTCAAAACCCGACTGGGACCGGCTCGCCTCCACTGCCGCGGCCCCGGCACCAGAACTTTCTTTCACACCATGAACCCCACCCCCTAGCTTCCAGGAGAAAACATGGGTACTTCCCCAATCCGCAAGCCCTCCAACCCCATGGTTAACGGCTTCGATCCCAGCCGCCTGGACGAGCTCCCGGACCAGATACAGAAGAGCATTCGACGCCGGGACAAGAGCCTCGGGCCTGGTTACAGGCTCTTCTACGACGAGCCCTTGGAAATCGTTCGTGGCAAGGGCGTCACGTTGTTTGACCGGGATGGCAATGAATATCTGGACGTTTACAACAACGTCCCTTCCGTCGGTCACGGCCACCCGCGTGTCATTGAGGCTGTACACCAGCAGATGCAGACGCTGAACACCAACACCCGCTACGTCCAGGAGTCCATCCTGGATTACTCGGAGCAGCTTCTTTCAACGTTCCCCGCCGAGCTTGGCCATGTCATGTTCACGTGCACCGGTTCAGAAGCCAATGACCTCGCGATGCGCGTCGCAAAATATGTGACCGGACAGCAGGGCATCATCGTCACGGCCGGCGCGTACCACGGGTTGACTGCCGAGGTCTCGTCGTTCTCGCCTTCCTTGGGCAAGGGCGTACCCCTGGGTCCGAACGTGCGGGTTATCGACGCCCCTGACGCCCTGCGCTATTCATCAGATCAAGGCTCGTCATCAGATCAAGGCTCGCTGCAGGATCACCTGCGGGACCAGGTGCGTGCAGCCATCGCTGACCTGCACCGGCACGGTATCGGAGTGGCTGCTTTCATCGCCGACAGCATCTTCTCCTCCGACGGTGTCTTCGCGGGTCCCGCAGGCTTCCTTCGCCCCATCGTCGAAGAGATCCATGCCGCGGGTGGCCTGTACATCGCCGACGAAGTACAGCCAGGGTTCGGCCGTACGGGTGAGGAATGGTGGGGCTTCCAGCGCCACGGAATCGTCCCCGACATCGTGACCATCGGCAAACCCATGGGTAACGGCATTCCAGTAGCGGCAGCAATCTTCAAGCCCGAATTGCTGCAGGAGTTCGGGAAGAACATCCGCTACTTCAACACGTTCGGCGGAAATTCGGTAGCCATAGCGGCAGCCCAGGCCGTCCTGGACGTGATCCGGGATGAATCGCTCATAGAGAACGCGTTGAAGGTTGGCGGAAAGATCCTCACCGGCCTGAAGGACCTTACCCAGAATCTGGACCAGGTGGCAGAAGTACGCGGAAGCGGCTTCTTCATCGGCGTCGATCTCGTGACCGATCGATCCACCCTCACACCCAACGGGGATGCCGCCGCCAGCATCGTCAATGCCCTCCGGCAGGACCGAATCCTGATCTCGGCTTGCGGCGCCCAGGGCAACGTCCTGAAAATCCGTCCGCCAATGCCCTTTTCCAGTGACGACGCCGATCGCTTGCTCGCAGGAATGGGCCGTGCCTTCAAGGCACTGCGCTAAGGCGCAACAACAAACAGGTCGGCCCAGTGCTGACACCAAATGCTTGGGGATTGTGCCTTCCACTGTGAAAGCACTCTGTGTATTACACCAGCCGAAATCACTTGAAGGGTTGCACCATGAAGACGAAACATACTATCCAAACAGCCGCCGCGGGGCTCGCTGTCCTTTTTGCCCTGACTGCCTGCGGTGGCGCGGCAACGGGCAGCCAGGCGACGGAGATTCCCAAGACGCAGAACACCCGTGACATCTCAGAGGGTGTCCAACCGGACGCCGCCGCGGTGGCGTTGCTGCCGAAGGCCATCAAGGACAAGGGCGAGCTGACGGTCGCGATGGACCTCAGCTCCCCGCCGATGACGTTCCTCGCCGAGGACAACACCACCCCCATTGGCGTAAACCCGGACCTTGCCCGTTTGGTGGCAAAGAAGCTGGGCTTGAAGCTGAAGTTCGAGAACACGGCGTTCGACACGATCATTCCCGGCATCGACGGCGGCCGCTACGACTTCACCGCCACCACCATGTCCGCTACAGCAGAGCGGCTGAAGGTGCTGGACATGATCAACTACCTCAAGGGAGGCTCGGCCGTAGCCGTAGCGAAGGGCAACCCGCTCAATCTGACCAATGACACGCTCTGTGGCAAGAACGTTGGCGTGACCAAGGGCTCAACACAGCAACTGAAGCACCTGCCCAACGTCTCGGAGTGGACCTGCACCTCCCAGGGCAAGCCCGCCATCAACGCCATCACCCTGCCCAACGTCCAGGAAGCCCTGACACAACTGGACTCCAAGCGGATCGACGCTGTCTTTTACGATGCCAGTGCCCTGGCGTGGGCCAACGATCAGCAGCCCAACCACTTCACCACCTTGCAGCCACGCATGGATACCCGCACGGACACCAATGTCGCCATGGGCCTGAAAAAGGGATCACCCCTGACCCCGGCACTCCAGAAGGCCATCCAGTCCGTTCTGGAAACCCCCGAATATAAGAAGTCCCTGGACTACTGGGGCCTGGGAGAATCAGCTATCACCGAAGCCAAGATCCGCTAACGATTGTGCTGTCCGGTCCCGGCTTCGCTCTGATATCTCATTAAGGTTGTGCTATGCGTACCAGTCCCACCGCAAGGGACCACACCAAGGCTTGGGTTCTTGATGCTGTCCTTTCAGAGGCGCCCTTGACGCGTACCAGGCTCATCGAATTGACGCGATTAAGCCAGGCCACGGTATCCCGGAAGGTGGATGAGCTTCGTTACGACGGTCTCGTCGTCGAACAGGGAGTCAACTCGGTTGCGCGCCGTGGCCGGCCCTCCACCTATCTGGATGTGCCCGGCACGGCGGGGCATGTTGTGGGCATTTCGTTCGGAGCACGGACCACATGCATCCTGGTGACGGACCTGAGGGGCCGCGAGGTCAGGCACGTGATCGTGCCCAGTCTGGAGGGCGGCGATGAGGAAGCCACTGCCGAGTGGTTGCTGGACTTGGTTGTGGATACCAGCGATTCCGCCGAGGGGCCACTGCGTCAAATCGTCGCCGCCCTGCCGGGCCGTGTCCGGACGGGTGCGGCAATTCTTCAAAAGACCATTGAAGGTCGCTTGAATGCACCCGTGCTGCTGGAGGGCGATGCCAGCGCCTCCCTCCGGGGGATCCTGAAGGACGACGCGACGATAGGAAACGCTGTTTTGTTCATGCTCAGTACCGAGCTGAGCTTCGCCAGTTGCACTGATCATGAAATCGCCAAAGGGCGGACTTCGGCTTTCGGCCACCTCGGTGAGGTTCTCTTCTCCGGTGTTGGCAACGAGACATTGGAGGGACTGTTAAGCACCAAGGGACTCCTCCACTTCGCCAGTGGACGCGGACTGGACCTGGATGACATCCAGGCACTCTCGTCCCAGCCGAAGGATGCGGCGGCCCACGCGGAAGTGATGGAGGCATTTACGACGGCGGTCGTCGCCGCCGTCGGGGCCGTCGCCGTGACGCTTGACCCCGAGTCCGTATATTTCGTGGGCCGCCTGAGCCCGCTCGTGGACGAAGTCCTTCCGGAGGTGCAACGGCGGCTGGCACAAAGCCTTCCGGTAGTTCCTGGGATCAGTGTGGTGCCGCAGGTCGTCGGACTATCAGTGGCCCGAGGAGCGGCATATGCGGGACTGGCATTGGTCCAGTCGCGGCTGCGGGACTCTATGCTCGAATCCCAGTAGCAACCACGGAATGAACCCGGGCGGTCTTTGGATAGTTTCCTGCTTCGCGCTGCTCCGAAGCGGGGAATTCAAAGAGATCAATCATCAATTGCTGCTCGTAGGCGAGCCTCTGTGGGCTGGACATGATGACGTGCCCGTCAACGGAGAACTCCGCCCCAGCCTCAGACCAGCGGACACCGTACGTGTGTGGCTTGGTGGCATCAATGGGCAGTTGGATGTCCCGGACGTCGGTGGTCAGCCGGGGATCGTGGTGTGCCTTAATCCCGACGCGAACGGTGCTGCTGTCTGCTGCGATCTTGTCACCGAAAAGTTCGGCGATGCACAGCTCCCCGGAATCGGCCGGACTGGACTCTTCAAATCCCACCAACCATATTGCAACCATGCAGGTCGGATCCGCGCTTGCGCTCACCCTTACCTGGACCTCGCCCGTGACTGGTGTCCATAACCTGCGCGTCGGCTGGGGAGTCACCACGTGCAGCCCATCGGGTCGTTGGCGATGTGTTCCCCGCGTGGCACCAACCTCTCCGGAGAAGGTTCCCGTTTGGAGATTACTCACCCGGAAGGAACCGTCGGCTTCACGCCAGGCGGGCTGGTCGGCATCAATACGTAACCGCAATCCGTCAACGGCGAAATCGTAGCGGGCCTCGGACCGGCTCGGCTCAGTCCATTGGGGAAGGTAGTGCCCAACCCAAAGGTCAGGATTCAGCACTGAATCGGTAAAGCGCTCATTAATAGTCTCCGTAGGCACGAGCAAATCCTAGTTGAGTGAGCCAGCATCCTTTCAACAAAGAACCGTTGACAATCTACAACCACCCGGAGTATTGTCGACAATCGACGGTACTTCTCAAGCAAGTCTCGTCGACAATCGACGAAGATGACAATCCAAACTGGAGGAAAAAATGGCATTCGACATCAAGCCGAAGTTCGCAACGTTCGACATGAACGGAACACTGATCAAGTTCGCTATCGCCGACGCGACCCGTGCGGTCCTGGGCGAACGCCTGCCAGCAGAGCTCGCCGATGAATACTTGCAGGCCACCAAGGCATACCGGATCGATGAGTGCATGGGCGACTACAAGCCCTTCCACCAAATCATCGCCAACTCCATGGAACGCGCCTCACGCCGGCTCGGCCTTGAGTACCGCGAGGCCGACGCGAGGGCGGTTTACGAAATTGTCCCCACGTGGGGCCCGTACCCAGGTGTGACCGAGGCCCTGAACCGCCTGGCGGAGGAAGTCCCCCTGGTCATCATCACCAACAGCGACACCGCGCATGCTGAGCGACTTTCGGAAAACCTCCAAGCTCCGTTCGCGACCGTCATCAGCGCCGAGCAGATGGGCATGTACAAGCCCCGGCTCGGAGCGTTTGAGTACATGTTCGACAAGCTTGGCGTGACACCGGATGAGATTGTGCACGTCTCTGCGAGCCCGATGTACGACCACCGGTCGGCAGCCACCATGGGCATCAAGAACAAGGTGTATGTGGACCGTGGCTTTGAGCACGACGAGCACTGGCTCGGCTACGAGCGGATCACCGACATCGCCGAGCTCCCCGTCCTCTTCGGTCTGCCTCGTTCCGCTGCTTCGTAAGAAAGACCTGATGACAGATGAGCGTCACTACGGCGGGCTCGGCCTTGGATCGGCTTCGGGCCCTTGGCCTGGAGCTTCCAACCCTCGCTGACAGCCCTTATTACGTGGACCACCGCGCGGTGGGTTCCAGTATCCACATCGCCGGCCAACTGCCTTACAAGGACGGTGTGCTGCTGGGCCAAGGCATCGTGGGCCGGGACGTGGGGCTGGAGACAGCGCGGGAGCTCGCCCGCCATGCCGCGCTCAATTGCCTCGCGGCGGCTGTGCAGGCGGTGGGAGACCTGGACCGGGTCCGGATCGTGCAGATGCTGGTGTTCGTGGCCAGCACACCGGACTTCGGCCTGCAATCGCGGGTCGCCAACGCGGCCAGCGAATTGCTCATCGAAGTGTTGGGGGAGAACGGACGGCACGCCCGCACCGCAATCGGCGTCGCCGGGCTGCCGGCCAACACTCCTGTAGAGATCCAGATGATCTGCACAGCCGTTTAGGCGCCGATATGTTGGCGGCAAATTCATGAGGAGAACAGCGTGAACCGTATCCAAGGAGCACTCAACGCCCTGGTTGAGCGGGTCGACACCCCGGCGCCGATCGTGCTGGTGGACGTTATGCAGGACAACATCGATCGCATGCAGGGCTTCGCCGACCAGCAGGACCTCGACGTCAGGCCCCACGTAAAAACGCATAAATGCGTCGAAATCGGTCGTCGCCAGATCAAGGCCGGAGCTGTGGGAATCACAGCAGGCAACGTTGGTGAGGCCGAAGTCTTCGCCGCAGCGGGCTTCGACGATATCTTCATCGCCTACCCCATCTGGCCTTCGGGAACGAAAGGCCTGCGCATCCGCAAACTTGCCGTAACCACCCGCCTGCGGGTCGGCGTCGACAATTTCGCGGCAATCGATGCCCTTGCTGACGCGATGGGATCTGAGGCCGAACGGCTCCAGGTTGTGATCGAGGTGGACTGCGGTGCGCGTCGTTCCGGCGCACCACCCGAGTTCGCCGGCGAACTCGCCGCCGCCGCGCGAAGGCGTGGACTGGTGCCGGTGGGTGTCTTCACCTATCCAGGGCATGGAAGTTCCAGCCCGGACGCCCGCCAGCGCGCTGCAATGGACCAGGAAGCCGCGCTCACCACAGCGGTGCGGAGCTTCAGCGCGGCGGGCATCAGCGCAGGCGTCGTCAGCGCGGGTTCAACACCCACCATTGAGTACTCCACGAGCAACGTGATCACCGAGATCAGGCCAGGTGAATACGTGTTCAATGACTTGAACAACGCCCGGCTCGGTGCCTGCACGGAAGATCAGATTGCCCTGTTCGTCGCTGGCACGGTGGTCAGCGACTGGGTTCCCGATCAGGTCATTCTCGATGTAGGCACCAAAGCACTAAGCCGGGAAGGCAGCCCGCAGATCGGCTATGGCGCCGTCCCCGGCACGTCGGCCGTTCTCTCCAAGCTCAACGAATACCACGGGTTCCTCCCCCTCCCGGCCGGCGATTTCCATCCGGGCGTTGGCACGGTGCTCCCGATCGTGCCGAATCACGTTTGCCCGGTTGTGGTCAATTTCGAGGAATACATCGTCACTGACAGCACGGGCACATCGCTGGAGCGGTGGCGGGTGGATGCCCGCGGATTCCTCAGCTGATTCGTGGGGGACGGCATGTCCGGCCCCCAGCCCGAAACCCAAGAAACACACCGTACAAGGACTGACCACCATGAGACTTGATAAGACCACTGCCGTCATAACCGGCGCCAGCAGCGGAATCGGGGAAGCAGTGAGTTCCCACTTCCGCCGCGAAGGCGCCCGGCTGCTGCTCACCGGGCGCAGGGAGCAACTCGACAGCGCCCAACCTGATGACGTGTACGTCCCCGGAGATCTCAATGACGAGGCGTTCGTCGAAGGCCTGGCCCGGCAGGCCGCCGAAGCGTTCGGAACCGTTGACGTCGTCGTCCTTAACCATGGCCTGCAGGTAAGCGGCCCGCTGACGGAGATGGCGTATGAAGATGCCAAAAACGTGCTCCACAGCAACCTCCTCAGCTCCTTCCTGATGATGAAGCATTTTGCACCGTTGATGCCGGCCACGGGAGGTTCGTTCGTCTTGGTCAGTTCACGGCTGGGCATGGTTGGCAAGCCTGATGAGGTCCTTTACTCCGCAGCCAAAGGCGGCCTCATCATGCTCGCCAAGGGCGCTGCAATCGAGTGGGCCTCACGCAATATCCGCGTCAACGTCGTCGCGCCAGGACTGACCGTCACTCCGGTCATCGAGGCATCGTTCCAGCGCAGGGAGAACCCTGAGGCCTACCGGGCAGAACGCGAGGGCCAGATCCCGCTCCGGCGCCTGGCCACTCCCGAAGAAATCGCCGACGCCATACTTTTCATGGCGTCCCCGGAATCGTCCTACATCACCGGCGCGGTACTGCCCGTCGACGGCGGCTACACGGCCGCCTGAACACCACACCGCCTTCCACTGGCTCACCAACTCCCCACAAAGTAGGACAACGATGAAAGCCCTCACAGCAACACCCCGAAACGGAGACCTCGGCTTCTGGATGGCAGGACTCGCGGAAAACCGGCCGGCATACCCGCGTTTCGCAGGGCAGGGGTCCGTGGATCTGGCCATCATAGGCGGTGGCTACACAGGCCTCTGGGCTGCATACTTCGCCAAGAAACTCGAACCCTCACTCGAGGTCGCGGTTTTTGAGGCAGAACAGATCGGCTACGGAGCCTCCGGGCGAAACGGCGGCTGGCTTTCTGCGATGCCCCCGGGAAACCGGGCCACCTTCGCCCGCGCATCAGGAGATGGGCTGGACGCAAGCCGGGCATTGCAGCAGGAGTTCGTGACCGGCGTCGACTCCGTCCTTAATATCCTTCAGGCCGAGGGTATCGACGCGGATCAGCACAAGGGCGGCGCGCTCGTCGCTGCCCACACCAAGGCGGGGCTGGGCCGGCTGGTAGCCAGGCGGGACGCCGACTGGAAGTATGGGTTGACCGAAGACGATGTCCACTTGCTCGATCGGGACGAGTTCCAGAGCAAGATCAACATCTCCACAGTCCACGGCGGGCTCTTCTACAAGCCCTGCGCCCGCATTCATCCGGCGAAACTTGTCTATGGCCTCGCGGACACCCTCACGTCCATGGGCGTGGAGATCTACGAAAACAGCCGGATAAACAGTATTGACGGCAAGACCCTGACCTTGGCCAACGGACAGGTCACGGCGGCCAAAAAGTTCATCTGCACGGAAGGCTACTCCGGGCAACTCCTGGGCAGCAGGGCCTTGATACCGATCAACTCCTCGATGATCGTGACCAAGCCGCTGTCCGAGGAGGCCTGGGAGCAGATCGGCTGGAACGGGCTTCAGTGCCTGAGCGATTCCGCACATACTTTCATCTATTCGCAGCGAACAGCGGACGGCCGCATCGCCATTGGCGGCCGCGGGAGGCCCTACCGCTACGGCTCCGGTACAGGGGGCGCCGGTGCCACAGCCCAGTCCACTGTGGACTTGATCTCCACAAAGCTTCGGTCCTTCTTCCCGGGTATCCATCTCGAAGTGGACCACGCCTGGTCCGGAGTCCTGGGCGTTACCCGTGACTGGAACGGCGGCGTGCAGTGGGACCAGGCCTCCGGAATCGGATCGTCCACCGGCTACGCCGGACACGGTGTTACCGCCGCCTACGTGGGCGGCCGAACACTCGCGGAATTGGCTTTCGAACGGGAAACGGAACGGACCACACTCCCCTGGGTTGGCTACCGGGCACGGAAATGGGAACCGGAACCCATTCGCTGGCTGGGTGTTCACGGCATGTACCGGCTTTTCGGTCTTGCTGATCAGTGGGAAGAGCGCAAGGATTCCACCAAGACGTCCCTTCTGGCCAGATTCGGCAGCAGGCTCGCCGGACTTCACGAATAACGAACCATCCAAAAACCTTCATTTGAAACGCCCGCGGAGGTACATCATGAAGACCATAAGCAGGATCCAGGCTGCAGCCGCAGGGTTTGCAATGCTGGTGGCCCTCACCGGCTGTGGCGGGTCAACAAGCACCTCCCCAACAGATCCCAAAACGGCCGATATCTCCGAGGGCGTCCAGCCTGACGAAAAGGCTGTGAGCCTGTTGCCCGCGTCCTATAAGGACAAGGGCGAACTGACGGTCGCGATGGACCTGCACTACCCGCCGACGACGTTCCTCGCTGAAGACAACTCGACGCCGATCGGCCTGAACCCGGACATTGCCCGCCTGATAGCAAAGAAACTCGGCCTGAAGCTGAAGTTCGAGAACACCGTCTTCGACACGATCATTCCGGGCATTGACGGTGGCCGCTACGACTTCACGGTCACCACCATGGCACCAACACCGGAGCGGCTGAAGGTCCTGGACATGATCGACTACTTCAAGGCCGGCAACTCAGTGGCAGTCAGCGCTGGAAATCCGTTGAAACTCACCAACGAAACTCTGTGCGGCAAAAACATTGCCGTCACAGCTGGCTCCACCGGCCAACTCAAGCGCCTCCCGGCTCTCTCGGAACAGACCTGCACCTCCAAGGGACAACCAGCCATCAACGCCGTGACCCTGCCCAACGTCCAGGACGCCCTCACGCAGCTGGCGTCCAAGCGGATCGACGGCATCCTCTACGACACAACTTCCCTCGCCTGGGCCGAGAAGCAGCAGCCCAAATCGTTCACCATCCTGACTCCCCAGGTCAACGTCGGCTCCAGTGACGTGACGGCTATCGGCCTGAAAAAGGGCTCTCCCCTGACCCCCGCCCTCCAGGCCGCCGTCCAGTCCGTCCTGAACAGCCCGGAGTACAAGAAGTCCCTCGCCAACTGGGGCCTTGAATCCGGCGCCATCACCGAAGCCAAGCTCAACTAGGAGACGTGCTCCCCTCATGCAAACCATCAGTCACAGAAGCATGGGCTTCGCCCGCCCAACAGCAGACACCGTGCTGTTCATGAATAAAGAGATCGAGGTGCTCTAAGCCATGGATGGAAAACTCGCCGTCATCGGCCTGGGCAGCATCGGTAGCATGGCACTCTGGCAGGCCTCCCGTCTTTCCGGTTCCGTGGTCGGCTTCGAAGCACACACCCCGGCCCATGGACGCAGCGCCGTAGGTGGGGACACCCGGCTGTTCCGCATGATCTACCGCGGCAGCCCGGCGCACTACCCCATCCTGGAGCGCTCACGCGATCTCTGGGCGGAACTCGAGGCAGAAACCGGACAGGACATCCTCACCCGCTGTGGCGGACTCTCCATCGGCACCACCGACGGGCCATACCTGCGCAGCGTTCTGGAGACTGCCCGGACCAATGGGGCTGCCCACCAACTCCTGAGCCGTGAGGAAATGGCTGAACGCTACCCCCAGCACAACCTCCGGACCGACGACTCCGCGGTGTTCGATCCCAACGCCGGGGTCCTACGGACCGACCGTGCAGTAACGGCCGCCATTGCCGCTGCACAAGCCAACGGGGCAACGGTCCTTAACAACACTCCCGTTACCGGCATCCGGGACACCAACGACGGCGTTGTCGTCACCTCCGGGGACAGTACCTGGACTTTCGAGAACGTCATCGTCGCCTCAGGGGGTTGGTCCCAGCGGCTCATGCCTGACTACCTGAAGGCACACACGGAAACCCGCAGGGTTTTCCTGAGCTGGTTCGTTGCCCGCGACGCAGCCCAGTTCACCCCGGAGAAGTTCCCCACTTTCAGCCGCATGTACGAGGACCGCTCCATGTACGGAGCTCCTGCGGTGGACGGCGTTACCGTCAAAGCCACCCTGGACGGCCGGGGCACGGTGACAACGGACCCCGATGCTTTCCCCAGGGAACTCTCAACAGCCGAAATTGCCGACACTTTGGAAACCGTCAGCGAATTCCTCCCCGGCCTGGTTCCCAGCATCGTCCGCTCCGACGCCTTCCCTGACCTCTACACGGAGGACCGGAATCCTCTCTTGGGCTGGCTCGGCGAGTCGAGCAGGATCTACTTCGCTACGGGCTTCTCCGGAGGCGGATTCAAAAACGCCACGGGCTTCGGCCACATCGCCGCGTACGAGGCGCTCGGCAAACACTCACTGGATGGCCTGGAATTCGTGCGCCCGGAACGGTTCAAGACGAGCTAGCCTCGGTATAATCGACAATCGACAAGGGAGGCGGAACATGGACCGCAAGTTCACGTGGCAGGAACAGCGGATGACGACGCCGGATGGTGTCTACCGCGTACTCCGTACCGCCATCCTGAACGGAACTGTGCCTCCTGGGGAACAACTTCGCGAGACGCACATCGCCGCAGATCTGGGTATCAGTCGGTCCCCACTCCGTGAGGCGCTGACCAAACTCGAGGAGGAAGGTCTGGTGGTCAAGATCCCCTTCCGGGGATCCTTCGTTGTAGAGGTCAGTGCTCGCGACGTCGCGGAGATCGCGTCGATCCGGGTACTCGTCGAGCCCTACGCTGCCGAACTCTCAGCCCCTACCCTCCGGGGTCCCGAGCGGCTCCGGCTCAAGCAGACCATCGAGGAACTGTACCGGGCCACCGACACCAACGACATCCCCGCCAGCATTGACGCCCACCTTCGTTTCCACAGGCTCTTCTACGAATTTTCGGGGAACACCGCGCTGCAAAACGTGTGGAACGGGTGGGAGAACAAGTTGCGTCTCTACCTGGCGGTCGATCACCGCACCTATAGCGACCTGCACGACATCGCTGTTGAGCACGAGAAATTAGCTGAGCTTGCTCTGGCCGGAGACTTCGATGCCTTCCGCAAGGAAATGGTCAGTCAATTCCAGAATGCTCTCCACGAAGAACCTCTGGAGCAGAAGTAAACGGGCCTTCTGTGACGTTGGCTCGGGCCCTGCCTTAGTCCACGAACTCCGACTGCGTCTCAATGAAGTCCCAATCCTGCAACGTCAGCACCCCACTGACCTTGTCTGGATGAGGGCCGCCAGCCTCGGCAATATGCTGCAGGACCTGCAACGGGAGTTCCTCGGCACGCAGGTTTTCGCGTAGCCACTCCTTGCTGTCCAAGTGCAGGTCCAGCCACCACATGAAGATTTCCATCGCAGACCACCTTCCTTCGGATTAACCGTAGGCCGGGGCCGGTTCGTCTACAAGGGCTGCCGTCCTCCAAGAGTCGCTCCGCAAGCGCCCCCGCTATCAGGGTCTTGTGGGGAATCGGGCGAAGGGCCAATCTGTACCTAGGACGCTGGCGCACAGGTTTCAAGAACCCGTGCCGACGCCCGCTCGCACAAGGGATCCGCGATGGACTGTGACATCGAGCTGGAGATCGATACCGGCTCTGCACGCGGCGAATACACGGTGCACGTGGTCCGTGCTCCGGCGGAGGCCACGCTTCGGGGATGTTCACCTTGGACGTTGACGGCATCCTGGACCGGCTGCCCCAACTTGAAGCCACCGTTCTTGCCTCCGCGGTGGCTGCCCGCCGCACGATGCCCGTGGCCGAGATGGCAGTCCGCGAAGTTGGCCAGCAGTTGTTCCAGGCTTTGTTCACGCGCGAGGTCTACGGCACGTACCGGGCCAGCCTTGGCGCGGCCCAACACGCCGGCCAGCAACTCAGGGTGGTCTTGCGGCTTGCCGCCCCGGAATTGGCAACCATGCCATGGGAGACCCTCTTCGACCCCGAAACCGAAACGTACTTGTGCCAAACAGAACCCCTGTTGCGGCATATCCCTGCCCCCGACTACAACCAGAATCCCTTGGACGTGGCTCCCCCGCTGCGGATCCTGGGCATCGTCGCTTCGCCCAGGGACCTTCCTACCCTCGACGTCGATGCCGAGAAGGACCACCTGACCAGGGCATTGGCTGGTCCTGTAGCCGAGGGACGCGTGGAACTGGTCTGGTCCAGGAGCGGAACCTGGGACGACGTTCAGTCCATGCTGCTGGCCGGGCCGTGGCATGTGGTCCATTTCGTGGGCCACGGTGATTACGATTCCCGGACCGATGAAGGCAGGATCGCCCTGGTGGGGCCGGACGGCAGGGCCGCAATGGTCCGCGCCGTGCGGCTCATGGCCCTGCTCAGTGTTGCCGCACCACGCCCGCGGCTCGTTGTGTTGAACTCGTGTTCCTCAGGTGAGATGGGCCAATCGGACCTCTTTTCCGGCACCGCTTCCTCGTTGGTCAGGAGCGGGATAGGCGCCGTCGCGGCAATGCAGTTCGCCATCAGCGACTCCGCGGCCATCGCCTTCGCCCACGGCTTCTACGCCGCGATCGCCAACGGCCGAACTGTGGACGAGGCAGCACGCGTCGGCCGCATCTCGGTCATGGCCAGCCCGGACGGCACACTGGAATGGGTCACTCCGGCCCTCTACGTCCGCGGCGGCTCCACTCAACTCTTCACGCTGCGCGGCACGCCACGCGCAGCGGTTTCGGAAGCACGTTCGACGCCGGCACCCACCTCGGGCGGGCAAGCCAGCCAAGCTACGGTCCCGACGCCGGCACCCACCTTGGGCGGGCAAACGTCAGTCCCGCTGCAGGCCCCGGGAAGCTCTGGCGCGGGAGACGGCGCTGCCGCGAGGGCCGCACAAACCAATGCCGACCAAGCCATGAAGCGAGCCCAATTGCGCGCCCTTTATGTCCAGGCCTCCGCAGAGCTCAGGGCACGGCGTTTCGAGCAAGCCGTTGAATTGTTCGATGACCTCCTGACCTTGGAGCCCGGCTACCGTGACGCCACGGCGCTAAGGGAGAGCGCACAGCATCGATTGGACATGTCCCGCCACTACCGTGAGGCACTCGCCGCTGAAGAGGCCGGCGATTGGCTGGCCGCGGCGGACGGCTTTGCCTTGGTGCAGGAAGATCCGGAGTTCCCCGAAGCAGCAAAACGCCGGCAGGACTGCGAGCGCCGTCAACGCATCTCCGACCTCCAGGGCGAACTGCGCTACCACTCGTCTTTGGGCTCATGGGGAGCCCTGGTGGATGTATCAGCCGAACTTGCGACGCTCGATCCGACCGCGGCCGATCCGGACGGACTTGCGAGTGCGGCGAGGGCTGAGATCGAGAAGGCGAAGCCACCAGAACCGGAGCCAGCAAAGCAAGCTTCCCCGGAAAGAGGTTCCTATACGGCAGCGGACCTGCCCGCAGAGCCACGGCGGCCAACGGCGACCCCCGCAACGGCACCCACCCGGGTCCCGGCACCTACCCAAGCGCCGGCGTCGAGCACTCCATCCCCGAAACCGCTGCAACCAGCCCTCGCTTGGACACCGCTCGCGTGGGGCGGTGCGGCCTTGGCGGTGGCGGGCGGCTTGGGGGCGTGCATCGTGGTGTTCTTCATGTGGTTCGACGAAACTTACTGGCAGGACAACGGCGGCGACATCGTGCTCCGGATCTTGTACGGCCTGCTGGCACCACTCGGTTATCTGCTGCTCATGGTGGCCGGGCTGCCTGAACGGACCGTACCAGCGCGTGTTGCGATGACCGGCGTCGTGCTTTCCGCGGCGATCTTTGGGCTCGCCGGCTTGAACTACACGGTGGAAGTGACCGCCGTCGTGGCCAGTTTTATCCTGGCCGCCTTCGGACTTTGGGCGGGCATCCTGGCGCTAAAGGACCCGGCCAGGCGAGCGTTTGCGTGGCTCCTGTTGCTGCCCACGGTGTTGCAACCGATCATCTGGATCCAAGGGAAAGGCGTGTTCATGGAGAGCTGGTACATGTCGCAGGCGCTGCCGTTGCTGCTGCATCTGATGCTTCTTTGCGCGGTGGGCGTTGTGTTCGTCGTGATGGCACGGCGGCTTCGGCCGGCCACTGAAGCGGGGCCTGCTGCCAAGGCGGGAACGACGCCATGAGCCGGCTGGTTGAGTTCACCACCGACGACGGCGGAACGGTAGTTGTGGAGGTCGCGAGCACAGCCGGGAGCATGGTGACCCGGGGTGGCGATCATGCGGGGGATCATTCCGGCGTCTTCGCGAGGGCGCAGCAGACGTTCCAACGGGCCCTCGAGCATGTCCGACCCGCCGTGCAGGGCGTGATTGATGAGCTCCTGAGCTTGGAGAACCGGCCGGACGAGGTCAGCGTGGAGTTCGGGATAGACCTTCACGCCGAGGCGGGGGCTTTCATTGCATCGGCCAGCACTGCGTCCAACTTCAAGGTGCGGCTGACGTGGAACAAACCGCCCCAGCCCAACTAGGTTGGGTGGGCAGACAGCCTGTTCAAGGACACCTCGCGGCGCAACAATAAGGTATGGCTGCGGAGAATTTCAGCGGACGGATTCCTTTGGTTGTCGGCGTCTTGCCCGACCAGCATGTGGAGGTGCTGCAAACGGCCCGGACGCTGGCTGAGCAACTCGGCGTGCCGCTGGTTTGTGCGTACGTGGATGAGGCCAGCTACCTCGTGGAATGGGACCCGGCGCGGGAGACACACCGAATGTCGCTTCATCCGGAGAAGGATGACGAGGACGTCGCAGCTGTTCGCAGTGATTTGGGCAAGGTCATCGGCGAGGCCATGGATGGTGGTTCGGCGGACTGGACCCTGCGGTTGCTCGCTGGAGACCCCGCACGAGCCCTCGGCCGACTCGCCGAGGACATCCACGCCTCGATGATCATTGTCGGAACGCCGGAACCTGGCTTGGGACACCGCATTTCCGAGGCTTTGAACGGCTCTGTGGCGGCATGGTTGAGCCACCACCAACGCCGGCCCGTGCTGATTGTGCCGCAGAAAAAGCCCCAGGAAGCTGCCCGTAAAAACTAAAGCGAAAGTACTTATTCGAGGTGGTGGCAATGCCGTGCCGCCCAACGTAGAGTGATTACTGCAGGACGGCGAAAGCACCTGCTCAAAGACCGCTCCGGAGTGCGTATCCCCCAATAACGCACTCCGGAGCTCTTTGTTTAACCCGCTCTCAGCTACCTCACGAACGTGTACAGCAGCGCCGCCATTGCGAAGCCCACAATGGACAACACTGTCTCCAGGACGGTCCAGGTCTTCAAGGTGTCCTTGACGGACATATTGAAGTACTTGGAGATGATCCAGAAGCCGCCGTCGTTGACGTGGCTGGCAATGATGGACCCGGAGGAGATGGCCACCACGATCAGGGCGAGCTGCGGCTGGGAGTAACCGGAGGCCAGGCTTGGGGCCAGGATGCCACCAGTGGTTACGATGGCCACGGTTGCCGAGCCCTGTGCAATGCGCATACCCGCGCTGATCACGAAGGCGGAGAGGATGATCGGCAGGCCGGCCTGGGCCAGCGAGTCGGCCACAGCCTTGCCAACACCGGTGGCCGAGAGAACTGCGCCGAAGAAGGCACCGGCGCCAACAACCAGCAGGATCATGCCCACGGGACGAAGCGATGAACCCGTGATTTCGCTCAGTTCGGCGGAGCTCATGCCGCGTCGGATGCCCAGGAGCCACATGGCCAGCAGCACGGCGACGGTCAGCGCGATGGCCGGGTTGCCGAAGAACTGGAGTATGTCCCGGAAGACACCAGCCGGAGCAAAGATGTTGCCGAACGTGCCGCCAAGGATGAGGATCATGGGCAGGCCGATGGCCAACAGCACCAGTCCGATGGACGGCTCGTGGCCGCGGGCTTCCTCAGCCTCGGGAACGATGCGGTCCTCGGGAACATTGACCATCACACGCTTGCCGATCCACGTGCCCCACAAAATACCGGAGGCGAACCAGGCCGGGATGCCGCAGATCAGGCCCATGAGAATGATCCAGCCAAGGTCAACATGGAACAGGCCGGCGGCGGCAACGGGCCCGGGGTGCGGTGGCAGGAAGGCGTGTGTCACGGAGAGGCCAGCCAGCAACGGAAGCGCGTACAGTGCCAGCGACTTGCCGCCGCGAATTGCAGCCACGTAAACCAACGGCGCCAGCACGAAGATGCCGATATCGAAGAATACCGGGATACCCAGCACAAAGCCGGTGATGCCCATGGCGAGCGGGGTGCCCTTTTCGCCGAAGATCTTCACGAGCCTGCCGAGCAGCACTTCCGCGCCACCAGAGCGTTCGAGGATGGCACCGAGCACTGTACCGAGGCCGATGATCACGGTGATGTGGCCAAGGATGCCGGCGAAGCCCTTCTCAATCAGGGCGTCGCTGCTCTTGGTGGCCGAGCCGACCAACGCTTCAACCGAGACCCCACCCACCAAGGCCACGATCACGCCGGTTCCCACCAGGGCGATGAACGGTTCGAGCTTGACCTTGATGATCAGGAACAGCAGGAGGGCGATGCCCGCGCCTGCCAGGAGGAGCAGGCCGGCGGTGTCATGCCGCAGCCATTCGAGGAATTCATTCATGGGGATTTCTTTCTGGGTGAGTCCTACTTGAGGGTGCCGGTAAACGCGGCGGCACGGGCCGCGATGTCTGCCCAGTTGCCTGCAGCGACTGCTGCGGGCGGGACCACGCTGGTGCCGCAGCAGACTGCGGCAGCACCGGCGTCGAGGTAGCTCTTTGCGTTGGAAGCGTCGATGCCTCCCGAAGGCAACAGGCGGATGCCCGGGTAGGGGCCCTGCAGGTCCTTCAGGTACGCCGGGCCGAGTTGCCGGGCAGGGAAAATCTTCACGACGCCGGACCCCAGGTCAAGTGCCTGCGCCACTTCGGTGGGCGTCATGGCGCCAAGGCTGAAGGGTATGCCGGCGGCCACAGCGACTGCTGCAACCTCGGGCCGAATGCCAGGTGTCACCAGGAACTTGGCCCCGGCGTCGATCGCTGCGCGGGCTTGGTCTGCGGTCAGGACCGTACCAATTCCGACGGCGGCACCATGGTCTGCGGCGGTCTCTGCCGCGCGCTTGACGTGCTTGAGCGCATCCGGGGTGGTGAACGTCAGTTCCACGCTGCGGATGCCGCCGTCGGCCAATGCCCGGCAGAGATCCGCGGCGTCCGTGATGGACGGAGCGCGGACGACGGCCAGCGTGCGGTCGGCTTCAAGCTGCTGGATGAATTCTTCAGGAGTCATGGGTGGTGCTTCTTTCCTTCTCGGGTGAGTCCGTCACTGCTTCGACGCAGGGCACGGCCGGCGCAGGCACCGGTGGGCCGGCCGCCGTCGATCGCTGCTGCGCCGTTGACGAAGACGTAATGGATGCCGCTGGCGGCTTGGCGGGGATTCTCAAAAGTGGCTTCGTCGCGGATGGTCTCCGGGTCGAAGAGCACGACGTCGGCCGCGTAGCCGTCGCGAACCAGCCCCCTTTTGTGGAGCTTGAGTCGCGCGGCCGGACGCCCACTCAGGTGATGGACGGTTTCCTCGAGGCTGAGCAATCCGAGATCGCGGGAGTAGTGGCCGAGGTAGCGCGGGAAAGTTCCCCAGGCTCGGGGGTGTGGCTTGGCGCCGACCAGGAGGCCGTCGCTGCCGCCGGTGTGCGTGCGGTGTTTCATGATGGCCTGGACGTTTTCCTCGTGCCCCACGTGCTGCAGGATGCCGGTGCCGAGGCGGTCTTCGGTGAGAATGCGGGCGAAGACATCGAACGGCTCCTCGTTACTCTCGGCGGCAATGTCCTTGATGGTTTTGCCCACGAGTCCTGCGAGCGCCGGGTTCTGGACGCCGCTGATTTCAAGGGTGTCCCACTCGGCAACTACTCCGTGGCAGCCGTCGGATCCGTAGATCTCCACGGCTTCCCGGATGCGGGCGCGGGTGTCGGCATCCGCAAGGCGGGCAAGCGTCGCTTCGGTGCCTCCGGACGATGCCCAGCTGGGGAGGATCGCGGAGAGCGTGGTGGCTCCGGGGAGGTAGGGGTAGGTGTCCAGGGTGATGTCCACGCCGTCAGCCAGCGCGTTATCGATGAGCTCCAGGAGTTCACCTGCCCGGCCCTTGTTCTCCGCGAAGTTCATGGTGGCGTGGGAGAGGTGCAGGGCGCATCCTGTGTCCCGGCTCAGGCCGATCATCTCCGCGTAGGCATCCAGTGCGCCCTTGCCGTAGGAACGGTGGTGCGGTGCATAGAAGCCGCCCAGCTCGCCCACGGTCCTGCAGAGGCCCGCGAGTTCTTCGGTCTGCGCGTACATGCCCGGGGTGTAGGTCAGGCCGGAGGACATTCCGACGGCGCCCTCCTCCATCGCCGTGCGGATCACGTCTTGCATCTGCTGCTGTTGCTGCGGGGTGGGATCACCTTCTGCGAAGCCCATCACCATGGCGCGAACGGTTCCCTGGGGAACGAGGTAGGCGGCATTGGTGGCGATGCGGCCTGTGGTGCCGTCCGCATCGGTGACCTCGGTATCCAGCCGGTCCAGGTACTCGCCCACGGTCCGCCAGTTCCAGTCGAAGTCCGCGGGGTTATCGTTCCAACCAGCGATCTTCTCCCGGACACCGGCGAGCGTGGCATCATCCACTGGTGCGTAGGACAGGCCGTCCTGGCCCAAAAGTTCCGTGGTGACGCCCTGGCTGAGCTTTGCGTAGTGCTGCCGGTTAACAAGCAGTTGCAGGTCAGAATGCGCGTGCATATCGATGAACCCAGGACTCAGGACCAAGCCAGTGGCATCGATAACGCGGTCCGCGCCGGTTGACGCTGCGGTGAGCGAACCGGCGTCGACGACGGCGGCAATCACGGCACCGTCCAGGAGGACGTCCGCCGGGCGGCGGTCCGCTCCGGTTCCATCCACCAGGGTGGCGTTGCTGATAAGGATCTTCATGGCAGGGGTCCTAGAAGAAGGTGTGGATGAGGTCGACGACGGTTTGGTTGCCTGTGCTTTCGGCGGACGCGCTGTCCGCGAGCACCGGGATGACGGTCCACTTGTCGAAGGCTGTGCAGGGATGGGACAGGCCCAGCCGGATCACATCGCCGGGTTGGACGCTGGTGGTATCGGGGTCGAAGGTCATGAAGCTGTGCTGATCGTTGACCGACGTGATGTGGGCTCCATGCAGTGGTTCCATCTTTCCGCCGAGGGCAGGACCGATGAGCTGCGGCTCCGGCAGTCCTTCATCGAACGGGAGGTCGCGTTTGCCGGCGTCGAGGATGGCCAGGCCCGGCTCCGTTTGCGAGACGACCCTCACCCAACCGTGCATTCCCGCGCGGAACGGCTGGTTCCCGGAGCGGGAGAAGGGCGAGATTCCGCGGTAGAAGCCGTCATCGTGGATGATGTAAGCGCCGCTTCGGATCATGAGGTCCACGGACGGGCCACCTGTTTCGGCTCCCGTACTGATGGTTGGTGAGAGAACGGTGACCACATCGTCGAAGTAGGCGCTGCCCCCGGCCGTGATGATCACTTCGCTGGAACCGTACAAGCCGTCAGCGAGCAGTTCCTCATGGAGGAGCCGCATCAGGGCGAGGTAGCCGCGGACGGCACCCAGTCCGGCGTCGTCGGCTGTGTGCGCGAGTGAGCCTTCATAGCCGCTGACACCTACCAACCGCAGATTCGGTGAGGCAGCAACCGCGCGGGCCACCGCCATGGCAGCGTCAACGCCCCGGGCTCCGGTCCGGCCCCCATGGGCGCCGAGCTCCACGAGCACATCCAGCACGGCGTCGCTCCCGGCGAGCACGCGGTTGATGACCTCCACTGTTCCCGCCGAGTCCACCCAGGACAGGATCGGCGAATCGGCAGTGGACGTCCCGGCCACCCATTGGATGGCATGCGGGTCCGTGAGGCTGTTGGCAAGCTGCAGGTTCCGGACGCCGAACTCGCGGGCTACCCGAAGCTGGGCGAAGTTCGCCAACGTGATTCCCCAGGCTCCGCGTTTGAGCTGCTCGGCCCAGAGCTGGGGGGACATGGTGGTCTTGCCGTGCGGCGCCAACAGCACGCCGTGTTCCTTGCACCAATCGGCCAGGTGGTCGGCGTTGGCCTGCAGCGCGGCACTATCAAGCGTGAGCAGCGGCGTCTGGAGATCTGCGAGGGTGTGCTTCGCCGCAAGGAATTCGGCGTGCGTGCTCCCGTTGGCGGTGGCTGGAATGGCCTTGTGGCGCCAATCGAGCTGACGGTCTGCAAGGCCGGCCACGGCGTGTGCCGAGATGGCTTCGGAGGTGTTCACGGGTTCATTCCCTTCGCGGGGCTGCGTTTTTGAAGCTGCGGTGTGGGGCTGTTCAGTATGAGATTCTCAGTTGCGTTGCGTATTTTGCAACGCTGGTTGCAAACCTGCTGGTGATATGTCTAACATGGTGGCGGATCGAGAGTCAAGGCCGCTGAGAAGCGCACGAACTAGTGGGAGAACGATGCTTTCAGCTGTATGCGTTGGCGAAACAATGGCCATGCTTACCCCTGTCCAGGCCGTTCCCCTTCACCTCGCCACCGAGCTCCACTGCGGGATTGGTGGCGCTGAGTCCAATGTCGCCATGGGACTGGCGGCCATGGGCCTGGACACGCATTGGGTGAGCCGCGTGGGCCACGATGGCTTCGGCACGCGCATCCTTGACGAGCTTCAAGCACACGGAGTGGGCGTCTCCGGCGTCGAGGTGGACGAGTCCCGGCCCACCGGCCTCTACGTGAAGGTCCCCGCCCAGGAAACAGACCCCGACGGCGGCAGTTCAGTTTTGTACTACCGGCAGGGTTCTGCGGCGTCTGCCATGGGACGCCCCTTGCTTTCCAATCCCGCTGTTTCGTCGCTGATGGAAAACGCGGCGCTCATCCACCTGAGCGGCATAACTGCTGCCTTGTCCCCGCAGTGTCTGTCACTCTTGGAGGCCATGCTGACCGAACCGCGGAACGGGCGCATCGTCAGCTTCGACGTCAACTGGCGGGAAGCCCTGTGGGGAGGTCAGGACCCGTCCGTCCTCCAGCGCTTGGCGAACCTGGCCGACGTCGTGCTTGTTGGTAAGGACGAAGCCGAGCACGCCTTTGGCACCACCGATGAAGCCGAACTCCGCCGTTTGATGCCGGACCCTCAGGTGCTGGTGATCAAGAACGAGGCGATCAGCGCCATTTCTTTGGATCGGAGTGGCACCCGGGAAGAGGTTCCCGCACTGTCCGTCTCCGTCGTCGAGCCTGTTGGCGCGGGTGACTCGTTCGCCGCCGGTTACCTCAGCGGCATGCTGTTTGGGCTTGGCCAGAAGGCGAGCCTCCGCAGGGGGCACGTCGCGGCCGCCTGTACCTTGACTGTTCATGGCGACCGCGGTCCACTACCAGAGGCCGAGGAGCTCGCGTCCATCCTCGATTCTTCGGATAAGGACTGGACTGCTATCCATGTTGAAGAGGGACATTTCAACACCAGAACCGGAGCGTGACATTTTGAGTCAGAGCCTCATGCGGGCCATCGACCTGCTCGCCGAACTCGCAGCGAAGCCCGCCACCCTTGACGAGCTCTCGTCCAAAGCATCCGTGCACAAAACCACCGTGATGCGGCTCCTGCATGCCATGGAGGAGAAGCGGTTTGTGGTGCGGGACGAAGAGCAGCGGTTCATGCTGGGCTCCAAACTGTTCGAACTGTCATCGCTGGCTCTGGAGCAGCGGGACATCCGCAAGGTAGCGCACCCGCACCTCGCCGAGCTGAACGGTCGCACCGGGCACACCGTGCACCTCGCGGCATTTGAAGGGAATGAAGTGGTGTACATCGACAAGTTCGAGTCGCACCACCCCGTCCGCATGTACTCGCGCATCGGCCTGACTGCATCGCTGCACTCGGCCGCTGTGTCCAAAGTCCTCCTCGCCGACATGCCGCGGAGCCGGCAGGAAAAAATCGCGGCGGGGCTGGACTACATCAAAGTTACCGAGAACACCCTGACCTCACCGGAGGCCTTGCTGGCCGAATTGGAGCAGGTCAGGATCCAAGGCTGGGCCCACGACAACGCTGAGCACGAGGCATTCGTGCACTGCGTCGCGGCCCCCATCCGCGACGCCAGCGGTGCCGTTGTTGCCGCAGCCTCTTGTTCGGTACCGGTAGTGATGCTCAGCTATGAAGGCTTGCTGGAGCTGCTGCCCGATCTCAAAGCCAGCACCGAGGCCATCTCGAATGACCTCGGCTGGATCAGCCACGAAAGGAACTCAGCATGAGTGAAAAGAACGTAGTACTGACCGAAAACGCCCCCGCCCCGGCGCACGTATTCTCCCAAGGCATCAAAAAGGGCGGGATGTTCCAGGTCTCCGGCCAGGGCCCCATGGATCCCGCCACCAACCAGTACATCGGCGAGGGCGACGTCCGCGTCCAGACACGTCGCACGCTGGAGAACGTGAAGGCCATCCTCGAAGCCGGCGGATCCTCCGTTGAAGACGTCATCATGTTCCGCGTCTACCTCACCACCCGCGATGACTTTGCCGCGATGAACGAGGTTTACGGGGAGTTCATCCGCGAGAACGTGCCTAGCGGTCTGCTCCCGAGCCGCACCACCGTGTTTGTGGATCTCCCGCACGAGGTCATGCTGGTGGAGATCGACGCCCTGGCTGTTACTGCCTAGGCCTGGCTGCTACACCCATTTTCGTTTGCGCCACAGTTTCGGGCTGGCGACACCTATATCCAGGCGTCGTTAGCCCGTTTCTGCGACCCCAGTGATTTTGCGCGGCGTCGGTGTTCGCTTGGGCTAGGGAGCCGGGGTTTCGCTCTTGTTCTTGCGGCGGTTTTGGATCCCGAGGATGAGGAAAGTGATGCCCATGCCCAGGAATGCGATCCAGGCAGGGTTGACGATGATCGCCATGGCCACCGCGACAATGAGGAAGACGATTCCAACTGGGAGCAATGCCGAACTCCCGTACTTATCCGCTCGCGTGTTCCGGTCCAGGGTGGGCTTTGTGTCGTCGCTCATCTACGTGAGGCTACGTGGGCCGGTGGACGAGGCGCAAGCGTTTGGGTGAGTGCCGCCGTCGGGCGTTTTCTTGGTGGCTTGTTTGAGTGTTGCTTCCTCACCCCCTCTGACTCTCACAGCGCGCCGACACGCCACATTCCTCGGCGCGTCGCGGGATCCCCGGCGTCAAAGAAGGTCAGGAAGCCACGCGGCGAACCACCGACGGCGGGACAGCCGGCACCCGCTGGCGCTTCGCATAGATCCTGGCTCGTTGGCTGGAAAGGGCCAGGAGCACCAGGATGTCCGTCGCCAAGCCGGTCAGGCCTGCCTCAAGCGTGAGATTGGTGGTCCCCGTGGAGGCATCGATGGCCTGGACCACGATCGAGATGGAGCTGAGTCCCATCGCAATCACGCGGGCGCCGTTGCTGCCCAGGAATATCCGCCAGGCAAGGAATACCTCGCCGAGCCCGAAGACCAGGACGATCGCAGCTATGGTGACGATTGCCGCCGTCGTGGTTTGTGGGTCAAGGTTGGCGTCCTCGATGGTGATGTTGCCACCCGAGGTCAGCAAAGTGATGGCCAAAGCCAGCGCGGCCAAGGCCCGGATGACCACGAGGAATGCCCCCGTCATGGTGGGTGCGGGACGGCGGTCGCGGCTGTCCGTCTGACTGCCTGGTTGGTCAGCGGGGACGGGCACGCGGCGGGCGTCGATGATGGGCAGATCGCCGTCTGTGGAGATCGAGTCCCCTCCGCCATTGCGTGAGTGATATCCGGTGGAAAAGTCCTTGATGACACGGACAGTCACGGCAAGCTCAGCCTCGGAGACCGTCCGCACGATGTGGTCCCGCTCTACGTCGGTGTTCTGCTCGATCTTGTGCGTGATCTGCAGGGTGAACAGCGACAAGCCAACGCTGCGATCGTAGGTGCCGGCGGCGAGCCAGTCCACCTTGTGCCCGCCGGGCAGCATCCACCCTTCGGGGCAGCGCCAAAAGCGCACGTGGTGGCGTTTGCCGGGATTGCTGTCCACTTCCTGCTGGTAGGCGAAGTCCTGCTGACGGTCAAAGAGGTACAAGGGGCTGACGGGCGCCTGGGTGTAGCTCTGCCGCAAAAGTGTCGAGCTCACGATTCGCCGGCTGCTGGCGAAGGTCACGTCGTCCGCAATGGTCCACCCGGCAGCCCTCATGATCGCGTGGATCTGCGGCTCGGTGCCGAGAAGGGCCACGTTCACCGGGTCGCCGAGCAGTCCGTCGCTGGTCCGGGCCCGGCCGATGAAGTAGCCGGGAACGTAAATGGTGGTCAGGATGCGGTGGAGGCGAGGCAGCAGCAGGTAGGCCAAAAATGCCCAGAACACAAAGGAGAACCACACCTGGCCCCACCCCAGGTGAAAGCTCTCCCCCACCAACAGGAATGCCAGCCACACCGCAGCGGCTCCACCGAGGACGAAGAAAGCGTGGTCGAGTCGGCTGTCCGTGACGGCCTTGTTCGGCGCTTTGTACATTCGGAACTCCCCCTGGGTGCACGTGCCCCTTAAGCTTCGCCTCCCGTCCCCCTTGTGTACACAGGCTTGGGCGTTAAGGTTCGACGCCGGAACTTGCCTCGGCGCTTATCGCACAAAAATACCATTCCACTTGTGTCATTGACGCACCATTCCACTTGTGTCATTCTTTTCTTAGAAAGCGTGACCCGCATCACGCAATGACCCGCCAATGGAGAGAACAATGAAGCTCGAACACATCCTTCTTGGAGTCCTGCTGGAGCACCCGAGCACGGGCTACGACATCAAGAAGTACTTGGACACCCATGGCCGCTTCCTGCGTTCCAATACGCAGATGAGCCAGGTTTACCGCTCGCTCGGGAGCATGGAGAGCCAAGGTTGGGTGACCCACAGCGTGGACCCCCGGCCCGGCGCACAGGACGCAAAGACCTACCGCGTCACTGATGAAGGAGCCACCGTGTTCCTCGATTGGCTCACCGGCCCGTACCACCCGGCCAGCCGTTTCCAGGACCCCGAACTCGCTGCACGGTTGTCCTTTGCCGGCTTCATGAGCGCCGAGCAACTCCTCCGAATTCTCGACGTCGAAATCCAGACCCGCCAGGACGAGATCGCCAGGTACCGCAACCGCGACCGCAGGGAACAATGGGCTCCCACGATCGCCTTTGACACGGAGCTGGCCGAATCTGTGGGAGAGCGCCTGCATGTTATGGGCGCGAGCGCCATCGACGCTCACGTGGCTGGACTGATCAGCCTGCGCAAGGAGCTCCTGGATGGACAGCTGTCGTCCCGCTCCGTCACCGCAGTACCGGCGGAGCTGCGACCATGAGGGCCATCATTCTCATGTTCGATAGCCTCAACAGGCACATGCTCTCCCCTTACGCGGCGGACACGTTCGTAGATGCCCCCAACTTTGCCCGCCTCGCAGCAAAGACGGCCACGTTCGACAATTTCTATGCCGGTTCGATGCCCTGCATGCCAGCCCGTCGCGAAATGCACACGGGTCGCCACAATTTTCTGCACCGAAGTTGGGGCCCGCTGGAACCGTTCGACGATTCCATGCCGGAGATGCTGGGAAAAGCAGGAGTGCACACGCATCTCGTATCAGACCACCCGCACTATTGGGAGGACGGCGGCGCCACATACCATCCGCGGTACACCACCTGGGAGTTCTTCCGGGGCCAGGAAGGCGACCCATGGAAGGGTGTAGTAAATCCTTCCGCCGGAAGCCAGGACTGGCGTGCCGGGATGAAGCGGCAGGACCTCATCAACCGCAGCTACATGCCCACCGAGGCAGACCACTCGCAGACCCAAACCGTGGACGCTGGCCTGCACTTCATAGATACCAACCATGAAGCAGACAAGTGGATGCTCCAGATCGAGCTTTTCGATCCGCATGAGCCCTTCTTCACCCACAGCAAATACAAGTCTTTATACGAGCATGACTACGATGGCCCCGAATTTGATTGGCCGGGATATCAAAAGGTCACCGAGCCGCAGGATCAGGTGGAGCACGCCCGCTACGAATATGCGGCTTTGGTCTCGATGTGCGACAAGTCGCTGGGACGGGTCCTGGATGCCATGGATCAGTACAACCTGTGGGAAGACACCCTCCTTCTGGTGAACACGGACCACGGCTTCCTGCTGGGCGAGCACGGCTGGTGGGCCAAGTCTGTTCAGCCATGGTTCAACGAGCTCGTGCACCTGCCCATGTTCCTGTGGGACCCGCGCACCGGCGGCAAGGACACCCGGCGTGGAGCTCTTGCCCAGACCATCGACATCGCACCCACCATGCTGCGCTTCTTCGGCGTCGAACCAACGCAGGATATGCAGGGCCAGGACCTTGCCGCCGTGCTGCAGGACGACAGCGAAGGCCGTGAAGCCGCCCTGTTCGGTATTCATGGTGGCCACGTCAACGTCACTGACGGCCGCTACGTCTACATGCGCGCCGCCGTCGATCCTTCCAACTCTCCGCTGGAGGATTACACGCTGATGCCCACCCACATGCGGTCGCGGTTCTCCACAGCCGAACTCGCGCAATGGGAACCTGCGGAAGCGTTCAGCTTCACCAAGGGACTGCGGACAATGCGACTCCAGACCACTTCCATGATGAACTCGTGGGTCCACGGAACCCTCCTGTTTGACCTGCAAGAAGACCCCAACCAAACGAACCCGATCATTGATGACGAGCTGGAACTACGCCTCCTGAAAACACTGGCCCAACTCATGCACGCCAACGATGCACCCGAAAGCCAGTTCCAGCGGCTCGGAATTCCCTTCGATTCCGAACCCATAGCCCAGCACCTGCTCGCCGCCCAGCAAGCGGACAGGGCGCGGCTCGCTTTGGAACCCCTGCCTCCGATCGAAAGCTTCGCCGACGGCGGAGCGGCCCTGACGCTGCCCCTTCTGGAACTGCTCCAGGACGTCAGCGGCCGCGAAGCCGTGGAGAAGCACCTCCCCAACCTCATCAGCACTGAACTGGTTAACATCCCCGCCCAGCTCAGCCTCTACCAGCTCGCAGCCGTCATCCCGGTTCCCTCGAGCGCCCTCGGGTCCATTGCCGAGGAACTGGCTGCCGTCCCCACGGCGTAACTCCAAGCCAGTGACACATCCCCAACCCAGCCTGACAATGTAGACAGGACCTACAGCCCATGACCACCCAACCCAGCCCTGCCCTCGCCACGGAAGCTCCAGCAGAAGGAGCAGCCCAAGCCAGCAAAGTTCCCCACCGCTGGCGAAACCTCGCTGTGCTCACCGGCGTTACCGTGGTGGACAATACGGAAGCCGGCCTTAGTGCCACGCTCTTCCCGACCATCGCGGCGGCCCTGAAACTGCAGAGCAGCCACCTTGGCCTGCTGGCCGCACTCGGCAAAATTATTGCTGTCCCTGCCGGTCCGGCGTGGGCCTGGCTTGCTGGGAAGATCGGCCGACGGAAAGCCCTCATTGCTACTACCCTGGCCGGTGGTGTCTTCGGTATAGCGGCAGGTTTTTCCCAGGACTTCGTTCAACTGTTGATCCTCAACACGCTAATGTCGGCGTCGATCATCGGTGGAAGCCCGATCGCCAACGCCATCATCGCGGACTCCTTCGATGACAGCCAGCGCGGCAAGGCTGCGGGCTACTTCTACGGATTCATGAGCCTCATCAGCTCCTTCATTGCCCCGCTCATCGCCTTGTTCACCGGCATTACCGACGGCTGGCGCTTCGGCATGTGGACCATCGGTGGCATCTGCATCCTGGCCGGCCTGCTGGTGGCTCTGCTCCTGAAAGATCCCGGGGTGGGCGCTTCCGAGAAGCAGCTCGCAGACCTCAGCGGCCGCGAGCGCCTCGCCCCGAAAGTCACTGTCCGCTCGGTGGCCTCCCTGTTCCGGATTCCGAGCTTCTCCATCATGATGCTCTCCCGGCTGCTCTCCGGACACCTGCTCATCACGATCTTCGGCATCCAGTTCCTCGTGGTGGAACGAGGCTTCACCAACGCCGTCGCGGCCATCGTCCTGGTGCCCTTTGGGCTCGGCTACTTTGCCGGAACCGCGGGTGGCGGGTGGCTCGTCGCCCTCCTGGACCGGATCCTTCCGGACAGGGGCCGGGTTGCCTACCTGCAGGGCGCCCAGGTCCTCTTCGCCGCCGTCGCCTTCTTTGCCACCCAATTCGACTACGACAACATCGGCATCTACAGCGCGTTCTGGGCTCTGATCGGCTTCGCCCAAGGAGCCAATCCGCCGGCCAACCGTCCCATCGTCGCGGCCGTTGTCCTGCCGGAACTCCGAGGCCAGGCCTTCGCCATCTTCCTGACAGTTTTCGAGACCATCGGCTGGGCCGTCTTCTCCCTCGGAGCGGGCGCCCTGGCGTCAAGCCTCGGAATCCAGGCCGTGTTCCTCTGGACGCTGGTGATCCTCATGCTGGTCAACGCAGCAGTCCTCACCGCCCTCTACTTCTGCTATCCGCGGGACGTGGAACGTGTCCGCAATGCGCTGGAGCAGCGCCGGCAGGAAGCACTGCACCAGGGCTGACCAAAGCAACCGCCAAGGCTCGACGCCGGCTCCCACCTGAGGGCCGGCGTCGAGCCTTTTCGGGTGGTTCCGCAACCCACAGGTCAGTCATAGGTCGACAAATGGTGTACTCCGGTGCTTAGCATGAAGACTCCGGGAAGCCGGAGTACGCGACCTCTTGAACGACCCCTCGGAAGGTCGGCGCGAAAGCGGCGACCGCGTAAAGGAGAAAACTGTGCGGGAGCCCATAGCCAGCGAGAACTTGTCAGATAACCGAAGCCTCGCAGGAGATTCCGAGGGGCAGGATACGCCGGCCAATGGCGTGAAACCCGCGGACGGCACAGAACCCACGGATGGCGCGGCGCCTGCAGAGGGTGTGAACGGTGCAGAGCCTACGAATGGCCTGGAGCCTACCGACGGCGTGGAGACCGTGGACACTGCGGCATCCGAGCCGGCGGAAATTACCTTTGACGAACAGTTCTATCCCGCCCGCCCAAAAGCTCTGCGGCCAATAGCCCGCAGGCGGCAATTCTTCGCAGCCCGCCCCTCCTTGGAATTCGACGGACGCAATCCCACCTATGTGGACTGGCTTCGGAACCAGTCGATGCTCGGCGATGCCAACACCATGGCCCGGCAACTTTCAGGCCAGGCGAGTATGTGGCAGAACGCCTACGCCCGGCCAAACCCCAGGGCGGCGGTGGAGCGCGCACCCGTGTGGTTCACGGCCTATCCTCTCTCCTTCATCACCCGCGAGGGCCAGTCGTTCCTGTCCGCGTTGGGAGATCCCGGGCTCTGGAAAGCGTTCCGGGAGATCGGCATCCGTGGACTCCACACCGGCCCCGTCAAGCTGGCCGGAGGCATCAGCGGTTGGTCCCAAACGCCCAGCGTAGATGGTCACTTTGACCGCATCAGCATGGCAATCGATCCGGCATTCGGCACCGAAGAGGAATTCCGTCGGATGTGCGAAGTCGCCGCAGATCATGACGGCACGGTCATCGACGACATCGTGCCCGGGCACACGGGCAAGGGCGCGGACTTCCGTCTTGCCGAGATGAACTTCCGGGACTATCCGGGCATCTATCACATGGTGGATATCCCCGAGGAAGACTGGCACCTGTTGCCCGATGTTCCCGAGGGCGAAGATTCAGTGAACATCAGTCCCGACGCCGAGCAAGCCCTGCAAAAAGCCGGGTACATCATCGGCAGGCTCCAACGGGTGATCTTCTACGAACCCGGGGTCAAGGAGACAAACTGGAGCGCCACCAGGCCGATCGTGGATACCACCGGCAAAACCCGCCGCTGGGTGTATCTCCACTACTTCAAGGCCGGGCAGCCATCCATTAACTGGCTGGACCCTACCTTCGCCGGGATGCGCTTGGTGGTGGGCGATGCGCTGCACTCCCTTCTGGACCTGGGGACCGGCGCCCTGCGACTGGATGCCAACGGGTTCCTCGGCGTGGAGAAGAGCGCGGAGGAGCAGCCGGGCTGGTCAGAAGGCCACCCATTGTCCGAGGCAGCGAACCAGCTCATTGGCTCCATGATCCGCAAAGTGGGCGGGTTCTCCTTCCAGGAGCTCAACCTCACCATTGATGACATCAAGGCGCAGTCCGAGTCTGGCCCGGATCTGTCGTACGACTTCATCACCAGGCCGGCCTACCACTACGCGCTGGTCACGGGTGATACCGAGTTCCTGCGGCTGACCCTTCGGCTTGCCATGGAGATCGGCGTGGACCAGGCCTCCCTGGTGCATGCCCTGCAGAACCACGATGAACTGACCTACGAGCTGCTCCACTTTGCTGCCGGACACCGGGACGACGTCTTCGAACTTGCCGGTGAAGAGCTGACTGGCGCTGAAGTTGCCGAGAAGGTTCAGAACACACTCCGGGAACGCTTGACCGGCGAGAATGGCCCCTACAACGCGGTCTTCACAACCAATGGCATCGCCTGCACCACGGTCAGTTTCATCATGGCGGCGTTGGGCGTCAAGGATCCCGCTGCCATCACCAAGGAACAAGAGTCCCAGGTCCTGGACGCCCACGTCCTCCTCTCCATGTACAACGCGCTGCAGCCCGGGGTCTTCGCCCTTTCCGGCTGGGACCTCACCGGCATCACAGCCTTGGACCGCGCCACGGTACGTGAGCTCACTTCGCAGGGCGACACCCGCTGGATCAACCGCGGGGCGCACGACCTCATGGGGACGAGCCCCGATGCAAAGACGTCGTTGGCCGGGATGCCACGTGCTACCAGTCTTTACGGTCCGCTGCCTGAGCAGCTCAAGGATTCAGCCTCCTATGCCCGGCGCCTCCAGCAGATCCTGAAAGTAAGGGAAGAATCAGGGATCGCAACCAGTACTTTGCTGGACGTGCCCGACGTTTCCAACCGCGGGCTGCTGGTTCTGGTCAATCAACTCGGGAGCGGCGAGCTTGAAGTCACCGTCCTGAACTTCTCCGACCAGGACATCGCAGGCAGCATCCAGTCCTCGCATCTTGTCCCTGGCGCAAGCGTCCACGATCTCTTCAGCGGCGAAAACGTGGGGCAAGTGGATGATCTTGGCAGCTTCTTCCTCGAACTGAGGGCGTTCCAGGGGACCGCGCTGGTTCTGAAGGAAACGGAGACCGAATAGAAGGCTCGACGTCGGCACTCGGGTGAGTGCCGACGTCGAGCCTTCTCGCTTGGTTCAGGACGCGTAGGGAACGCGCTGCCAGCTCAGGACGTCGCTGCCCCGAGAACTGCTGGGAGCAACTGTCACACGCAGCCACTCGTTGGACGTTGCTGCACCTTCAACGGTCACGCGGCGGGTGTTCTCTGCAGCGTCCACGCCGTAGATGCCCAGCCACGGTGAGCCCTGGATCAACGGCGCATCGTCGTTGTAGACATGGCTGTCGCCGTTGAAGATGTAGACGGGGCCGCCGTAGGATGCGGAACCGGCGGCGATTGCCTCCACGATCGGGCGGAAGCCGCTCACCAGCTCCGGGTTCGCCTCGGCACCCTGTGAGAGCATGAACGGATCGAACATGTCGGCTTGGGTCATAATCACGACGGCGCGCGAATTGGTCTTCTTGGCATCCGCAAAGGTCCGCTGCAACTGGGCGACATCCGCTGCTGTCCTTGCCTGGACCTCCGCAAGTTGAGCTTCATTCGGCACAGTCTCACCGAGACCTGACCAGGGCGCGAGCGAATTGTTGGAACCCTGGACGTTGATGACGGAGAAGGCGACCCGATCCTTGCTGAATGTCACATTTTCGGGCAGCCCCTGCTCGGCGGCGGACTTGACCGGCATGTTGCCACCCAGGGTCTTTCCCGGAGTGCTGAAGAACATTTCGCGCAAAGTGTCGAGCCGCTCCAGCGGGTTATAGGCGCCATTGTTGACCCGGTGGCAGTCCACCCATTCGTTGTCCCCAGGCGTGTAGATGAGCGGAGCTTCGAAACGGTCAAACTGGGCCTTGATGGCGGCGAAGTACTCGTCCGTGCATGGGGCGGATCCGGCCTTGATGTCGCCTAGGTGTGTGACGAACTTCAGCTCGTCCTGGTTGTTCAGTTCGGTGACCATCTGGGGAAAGCGTTCGACTTGGGCGGGACCGTACGGAACATCCCCGATCACGCCGAAGGTGAAGGACGAATCACCCGCGTCTACGCTCGGTGTCGCTTGGGCTGGCAATACTGGAATGGCGGTGAGGATCAAGGCGGCGGCTACGCCCAGGGCACGTTGCGTGAATGACATGTCAGGCTCCAGAGATCGGTTTGGCTTTGGGGGGCACCGGCCAAATTACGTGAGCCAAGCTACGGGAACGGGAAGCCGAGCCGTCACCTGGATGAACAGGCCTCGACGCGTACCGTTTCGGTTTGTGCAAGTCACTACGGCACCTCGCCGCTGGAGCTAATCGCTGAGCCTTGGTAGCTTTCAACGCATGGCCATCAAATTTGAGAACGTGGGTATCGCTGTTCGCGACATCGAAGAAGCAATCGCCTTTTTCACCGATCTTGGTCTTACAGTCATCGGCCGTGACACGATCAGCGGCGAGTGGGCAGACATTGCCGTAGGACTTGACGGAAACCATGCCAAGATCGCGATGCTACAAACGCCGGACGGTCAGGGTCGCCTTGAGCTCTTCGAATACATCCACCCGGAAGCGATCGAATCGAAGCCGACTCGCCCCAACGACATTGGCATGCACCGCGTGGCCTTTTCGGTCGACGATATCGATAAGGCCCTCGAGGTAGCTGCAAAGCACGGATTCCATCCGCTTCGCGGCGTGGCGACCTACGGCGATGTCTACAAGCTCACATACCTCCGCGGCCCCAGCGGAATCCTCGTAATGCTCGCCCAGGAACTGAAGAAAGCCTGACGCCCGAGGACCCTCTCACTTCACTGGGCCGAGGTCCGGGCGATCTTTTGGGCGAAATCGATCAACACCGCGGCCACAGCTTCCGGATGGCTCAAGGCCGCGTAGTGACCACCTGGGATTTCCACCGGTTCGATTCCAAGCCGCTGCTGTACTTGGCGTCTCATGAATGAAGCCGGAAAGAACCGGTCCTCACGGCACAGGATTGCCATGGTAGGGACCGCCGGATGCCGACCAGGCCAAGGCCCGGCCATCCATGCACCTTGCTGATCGCGCTCCCTGTCGCGGGCCTGAGCCGCCAGGTCTTCAGGGACGTCGTTGAAGAAGGCTTCCTGGGGGTCGGGGTCTATGGTCTCGCGGTTGTGTCCCGTGTTGATCCACCAGTCGCCGAACGTCTCGCCCGGCAGTGGGATCATTCCTGCCAAATACACAAGACCTTCGGAGTGGAGCGCGTCGCAAACCAAGGGTGCCGTAAAGCCCCCCAGCGAGTGGCCAACCACGATGGTGTGCTGAGCATCGCCCACCGCTGCTGTCACTTCCTGCACGTAATTCTCAAGCCCTGCAGCGGCGTCCTCGATGGGCAAGTCAACCGCGACGACGCCGTGCCCCGAGGCCTCTAGCAGGGGCCTGACCAGATGCCAGTCCCATGCCGTGGAACCGCCACCATGAATCAGAACGAAAACGGCCACGATTTCACCCAACTTCCAGAGACATCACGCGTGAGCTGTTACCAGCGGATCGGGCTTCTGCGAGCTGACTCCGGAAGCTGTCTCAACCGGGAGGCCGTTCCGGATCCAGTACTCGATTCCGCCGATCAATTCCTTCACGGAATATCCCAGTTCGGCGAATGCCAGCGCCGCGAAGGTGCTGCCGTTGCAGCCCGGACCCCACGAGTAGACCACCACGTTTGAAGCCGCCGGGATCAGGTCAGCAGCCAACGCCGGAATCTGCGCAGTCGGAATATGTACCGCGCCGGGAATATGCCCGTGATCCCATGAGGACTGCCGGCGTGTGTCCACCACAACCAGGGAGCCCGGCTCCGAGTCTGCCACTTCCACGACGTCGATCTCGCACTGCAGCTTGGCGCGAAAATAGGCGGCAGGATCGAGTCTTATGGTGGCCGGTGGCGTTTTCACGTGTCCTCCGTTATCAAGAGCGGATTCAGCGGAGATTCTCGTTCCGCCAAAGCAAACACTACGCTGAGCCTCCCTTTCCCGGCGCCCTCGGGGTAGACTCCAGCCCACGACGCGGGGACGTCTGTGGCATTTTGGGGGGATTTCAGTGGGAACTGTTGCCGGTAATTCAGGTCTGCCTTTTCATAGCATTTCGGAGAAACCACGACGCCGATGGGCAGCTGTGCTTTCGGCCGCCGCCTCGCTATCCCTGCTACTTTCCGCGATGCCGGGCACTCCGGTGCGGGCCGACGTCGTGGTGAACAACATTAACGTTGGCGAGGGCGCCAGCGACATTGTCGTCAACCCTGTCACCAACACCGTGTACGTCACAACGAATGACGGACTAACCATCATCAATGGGAGCACTCAAGCCACCGCCAAGGTGAAGACAGGTGGGGTCCCGGGGGACCTGGCCCTCAATATCGCCACGAACAAGGTCTACGTGAGCAACAAAGGCGGCGAAGCGAGCGGAACAGTTGCAGTCATTGATGGAAGTACGCATACCGCGACCCAAGTCTCCGTTGGTCCCGATCCCCAAGCCATCGCCGTCAACCAAACCACGAACAAGATCTACGTCGGTACCCGGGCCGGCCTCTCTGTAATCGATGGAAACACAAATGCCAGCACCACCATCAACACTGGCTGGGTGTCCCAGGTGGCCCTCAACCAGGCCACGAACCGCATTTATGTCTTTGCCGGTGGCGTAAAAGTTATCAATGGTTCCACAAACAGCGTGACTCAAATCGATATGGGCTCCAGCATTGCTTGGGCGACCAACATGGCTGTTAATCAGGTCACCAACAAGGTCTACATTGCCTCGCATGTTCGCAATTACACGGAGCTCGAAGTCCTGGACGGGGCCACAAACCAAGTCCAAGGCGTCTACTCGGATCTGAACTCGAGCCCGGCTGGACTTACTGTCGATGAGACGAACAACAGGATCTACCTGGGGCGCACATTACTCGGGGACGGCACGCTGTCATCACGGACTGCGGTCCTGTCCATTTTCGGCGGTGAAGGTGGCGGTCCCATTGATATCAGGACAGGGGAAACGCCAGAGAAAATAGCGGTCAACGGCAAGACCAACAAGGTATACCTCGGTGGGAGCTATCTCGGCGTCACAGTCGTCGATGGCACAACTTTTGCCTTGTCCACGCTATTTATGAAGTCCGGAACCGCCCTTGCGGTTAACGAGACCACTAACAGAATCTACGTCGCCAAATGGTCCGGCACCGTGGCTGTCATTGACGGGAACATTCCGTCCCCGCTGAAGAATGACTTTAGTGGAGATCGGAAAACGGACCTCCTCGCCCGGGACACTTCAGGTTTGCTGTGGCTCTACCCCGGAAACGGCGCGGCTGGTTGGCAACCCCGCACACAGGTGGGGTCCGCGTGGAACTCCATGACCGCCGTGGTAAGTCCTGGCGATTTCAGCGGCGACAAGAAACCGGACGTCCTGGCCCGCGATGACGCTGGCCATTTGTGGATGTATCCCGGAAACGGGACGGGCGGCTGGTTGCCCCGTGTACACGTCGGCTCAGGCTGGAATACCATATCCGCCATCGTGACGCCCGGCGACTTCAACGGGGACGGCACGGCGGACATTTTGGCGCGGGACGCGTCGGGAATCCTCTGGCTCTACCCGGGTGACGGCCGCGGTGATTGGCTTCCTCGAACCAACCTGGGAGCAGGATGGAACGCCCTGACGGCGATCGTTGGCCCTGGTGATTTCGATAGCAACGGTACGCCCGATGTCCTCGCCCGCGACGGCTCCGGGGTCCTGTGGCTTTATAGCGGCGATGGGACGGGAGGCTGGCTGGGGAGCCGCAAGCAGGTAGGACAGGGATGGAACGCCATGACCTCGATCGTCGCCCCAGGAGACCTCAGCGGCGACGGCCGTCCGGACATTGTGGCCCGCGACAGCAGCGGCGCACTCTTCCTGTATCCCAGTGCGAGCGGCGGGGCGTGGCTTCCCACTGTACGAATTGGGCAGGGCTGGAACAGCATGACCGCCATCCTGTAACGCAACAGGCTGACGTTCTTCACGGCGGTCACGCGCGCTCGCCCCGCCTCCGGCCACCTTGGACCTTATCCAGCACGTCGACGACGCCGCGGCCCTCCTTGCCGCACTTCACGCAGGACCCGCCGTGGTCATCGGCCGCAGCACCGGGGGGCTCATAGCCCGGCAGTCCTGGCGGAAATTCGTGGCCGGGGACTCGACCTCAGTGATTCCCCTCTGGAGTTGAATGAGGACGACCTTGCCGGCATTCGGCGGCAAACGCTCATCCTGTCCGCCGAAGATTCTCCGCATGTCCTCCGGCTTATCACCGCGCGGCTGTCTGGTGCGCTGCCCTTTACAGAGTCCGTGCTGGTGCCGGGAGGCCCTCTGATCAACCCAGCACATTCGGCCGTTCTGGACTTTGTGGACAGAGTGGCTGCCACACCCAGTTCTTGGACATAGCCTCTCCGACAAGAAGATACCCCCAGGGGGTACTTGATTTGATACCCCCAAGGGGTATACATTCGAAGCATGAGCAATGCAGACCTGAGTATTAGTCAACCGGGCGGTGACTTCCCGATCATCGAAGTCGATCTGGAGCACGCCGCACCGCACGGTTACACCAGCAACAAGGATGCATACCTGCGCCGCCTGAAACGCATTGAGGGGCAGGTCCGCGGCATCGCGCGCATGGTGGAAGAGGACAAGTACTGCATCGACATCCTCACGCAAGTAGCTGCTGCCACCAAGGCGCTGCACGCCGTCAGCCTTGGACTCGTCGAGGAGCACATCGGCCACTGTGTGGTTGGCGCCGCCTCCGAGCCCAATCCAGAAGCCCGCGCCGAACAGATCGACGCCAAAGTGAAGGAGGCAACCGATGCCATCGGGCGCCTGCTGCGGTAACTCCGCCACCACACACCACACCATTCAACTCACTACAAAGGAGCGCATCATGAGCCAGACCATCCAGACAAACGTCAACGTTTCCGGCATGACCTGCGGCCACTGTGTTTCAAGCGTGAGCGAGGAACTCGAAGCACTTAACGGCGTGGAAGAGGTCTCCGTTGACCTCAACCCCGGCGGACTGTCCACCGTAACCATCACATCCACCAGCGAGCTCGCGCCGTCAGAAATAGGCGAAGCCGTTGCAGAAGCCGGCTACTTGGTGGTAGCCAACGAAGCGTAGGAGTCCTCTTGAGTAACCAAGAGATCTTCAATCAGCCCGAAACCCGGGTCATCGAACTGGACATAGAGGGCATGACCTGCGCCTCGTGCGTCAATCGGGTTGAGCGGAAGCTCGGCAAGCTTGAAGGCGTTGAAGCCAGCGTCAATCTCCCCTTGGAATCAGCCCACGTGACGGTGCCGGCCACAGTAACGGACCAGCAAATCGTCGATACCGTCAACGCCACAGGCTACAAAGCCAAAGTCCGCCAACCCCCGGCCCCCCACACCCGCCAACACCACGATTACAGCGCGAACTCCGTCGGACGCGAACCCACCATCCCCGGCGCGCGCGGTCATCACCCACACACCGCCACCGAGATCACGAATGACCACTCGGCCCACGAGGGCCACCAAAATACGTCCACCCATCACGGCGCGATGACGCCGGAACAGACAACAACATTGACTGTGCCCGGCGGTAGCGGCCACGCCCACGGCGGAACCGCCGGAGGCGTGCGGCAGCATGCGTCTAAGCGAGGCACGAGCGAGCATGCAGAGCACGGCGCCGGCGGTTCCGCACCCACCGACCACGAGAATCACGCCGACCACACAGATCACATGTCCCACGGCCCAGCCGCGTCAACACTCCGCCCACGCCTGATCACGGCAGCCATACTGACCGTGCCCGTCTTTGCAATCTCGATGGTGCCTGCCCTGCAGTTCACAAATTGGGGCTGGATTGTGGGTGCACTGGCGCTGCCGGTGGTCAGCTGGGCTGCGTGGCCGTTCCATAGGGCCGCGGCGATCAACGCGCGGCATTTCGCATCCACCATGGACACGCTCGTTTCCATTGGGGTGATCGCGGCCTACCTCTACTCGGCGTGGCAGTTGTTCGCGGATCCCCGGATGACTGAGCACCCCGGCATGGAAAGCATGTCCGGTGGTGGGCTGTATTTCGAGGTCGCCGCTGTTGTCACAACCTTCCTGCTTTTGGGCCGGTACTTGGAAGCAAATGCGAAAGCAAAGGCCGGCGACGCTTTGAAAGCCCTGCTGAATCTGGGCGCCAAGGATGCCACGATTTTGGTGGACGGCCGGGAGCAGAAAATACGTGCTGAAGAACTCCTGGTAGATGACGTCATTGTGGTCCGCCCTGGTGAGAAGATCGCGACGGATGGTGTGGTCGTTGACGGAGCGTCCGCCGTCGACGCTTCTCTCGTTACCGGCGAATCTGTTCCGGTCGAGGTAGGTCCGGGCAGTCAGGTCACAGGCGCCACTATCAATACCTCTGGCCGCCTGTTGGTACGGGCTACACGGGTTGGGTCCGACACCACCCTCGCGCAGATGGGCCGTTTGGTCAGCCAGGCGCAGACCGGAAAAGCGCCGATCGCACGTCTGGCGGACAGGATCAGCGCGGTGTTCGTGCCGATTGTGCTGGTGCTTGCGCTGGTGACGTTCCTGTTGTGGCTGTTCTTCTCCGGCGACCTCAACGCGGCGTTTACGGCTGCGGTTGCTGTCCTCGTGATCGCTTGCCCTTGCGCTTTGGGCCTCGCAACTCCTGTGGGCCTGCTGACCGGAACGGGCCGCGGCGCCCAGCTGGGCATCCTTATCAAGGGCCCGCAGGTGCTTGAGGACACCCGCCACGTGGACACCATCCTGTTGGACAAGACCGGCACCGTGACCAGCGGAAAGCTGGCCGTGGACCATACGGTCGCCCTCAACGGCCACTCACCGGCAGCAGTTCTGACCCTTGCCGGTGCGGTTGAGTCAGCATCGGAGCACCCTATCGCCCATGCGATTGCCGCAGCGGCCAAGGAAGCAATGCCCGACGCCGGTACTTTTCCGGGTGTGGAAGACTTCAGTTCCGCTCCTGGCGGCGGAGTCCGGGGAACCGTGGCGTTGGACGGCACCGCAAAAACTGTTGTCGTTGGGCGCTCGGGCTGGCTTGAGAAGAACGGCATTGCCCTCGATTCCAGCCAGCGGGACGAACTCGCAGCTCAGGAGAACAGCGGTGCAACGGCAATTTGGGTGGCTGTGGACGGTCAAGTCGCGGGAATCGTCAGCCTGAGCGATACCATCAAGCCCGGCTCGGCTGCTGCGATCCAGCGGCTGAAGGACCTGGGTATCCGTCCGATGCTCCTGACGGGTGATAACGCTGCCGTGGCCGCCCAAGTAGCTTCCGCCGTCGGGATTTCACCTGACGACGTGTTCGCTGGTGTCCTGCCCGAAGGCAAAGTCGACGCAGTGCGCAAGCTTCAGGCTTCCGGCGCAACTGTGGCCATGGCCGGCGACGGCGTGAATGACGCCGCCGCGTTGGCACAGTCCGATCTGGGCATTGCAATGGGATCGGGCACGGATGTCGCGATCGAAGCCTCGGACCTTACGGTAATGGGCAGCGATCTGGGTCAGCTCGTCCAGGCCATTGAGCTCTCCCGCAAGACGCTCTCCACTATCAAGACCAATCTGTTCTGGGCATTCTTCTACAACGCGATCGGTATCCCAGTTGCAGCTCTTGGACTGCTGAACCCGATGATCGCGGGTGCAGCGATGGCAGCGAGCTCAGTGCTTGTTGTGGCAAACTCCCTGCGGCTGCGCTCGTTCGGGAAGTAGCACCAACTACGTAGCAGCACATGACGTTCCGGACTCCCGGAACGTCATGTGCTGCTCCTCAGGTTGCAGGGTTCGGCCCTAAGCCGTCCCGAAGCGGACAGCAGCCCGGGCCTTTGCCTTGGCGGCTTCCTCATCACGGTTCTTCGCCGGGGCGTGACTCACCAACGAATCCAGTAAGTGCTGCGTGATGTGGGCGATCTCGTGGACGGCCTCAGCGAAAGCTTCCTCGTTGGCCTTGGAAGGTTTGGTGGAACCGCTGATCTTGCGCACATATTGCAGCGCGGCGGCCTCCACTTCTGCCGACGTGGCGTGTGGTTCGAAGTTATGGAGAGTCCTGATATTCCGGCACATAACCCCATGCTAACTATGGGCAGGGCTGCATGGGGAGGGGTGCCCATCGACGCTTTTTGGAATCCCGCGATAGGTTTTAGCTATTGGATCTTCCGGATGAGCCGGAGGCCGCTGGGGATGCCGAAGAGCTCGGGTCCGAACAAATGAAGGAGAATCTCATGGCTATTTGGGGTGCAGATGTTGATCAGCTTCGTCAGCTCGGTAACAAGCTGAAGGCTGGTGCCGAGAACATCGAGCAGCAGCGTTCACAGCTGAAGGGTGCCCTTGACGGCACCGACTGGAAGGGCCCGGACGCTGACAAGTTCCGCGGCGAGTGGGACAGCCAGCACGCTTCCAACCTGAAGAAGGTTGCCGACGCCCTTCGCGAAGCCGGCGACCGCGCTCAGAAGAACGCTGAGCAGCAGCAGCAGGCTTCCAACTAAGACAGTTGGGAAAACCCCGGACGCAAAAGGCGTCCGGGGTTTTCGCTTGTCTACGATCGAAACTTGCCGTTGTTCGCCTCCCCTGCCGTTGTACGGCGAGTGCTGCGAACAAACCCGGGCGCCGCCGCCCCTAGTCCCGCTGGACCTTGGCGACAGGCCCCGAGGGGACAGGTTCGACGTCGTTCGCGTGGTCCAGAACCCTGGCGCGAGCCGCCTCTTCAGCGGTCCGGGCCGCCTTACGGTCGCCTCGCAATTCGTCCACACGGACCAGGACCACACCGCCCACAATCAGAAGTCCGCCCAGCAACTGGATGGGACCCGGCAGCTCGCCCAACAGCAGCCACGCCCAGATTACGGCGAACAGCACCTCTGTCAGGGAGACGAAAGACGCCACTTTGGACCCCAGGCTGCGCGCCGCCATGATCCCGGAAACGTAGGCGAGGACGGTCGCGAGAATAACAAGCCCCACAGCCGAGACCCACCACGGTATTGTCCATGGGCCGAGGGTGGTATCAGCGGTACTGAAAGTCATGGGAATCAACCCCAAGGCACCCGCCAGCCACATGACCAGCGCGCCAACCAGAAGCCCACCCGAGGCGAGCACCAGTGGAGGAAGGGTGTCATTTTCCTTGGCTGTGATGAAGAAGTAGATCACCAGGCACACTGCGGCAGCCATGCCCCAGAGGACGCCGATGAAGTCCACCTTCACAGCACCGGTCAGGTCCAGGACAAGGACCAGCCCGCCCAGCGAAAGCAGTGCGCCGGCAGCGGTGAGGGCCCGGGGACGGCGGCGGCTGGCAATCCAAAGCCACAGCACGATCATCACCGGAGCCAGATATTCGAGCAGCAGTGCGACACCCACGGACAAGCGGGCCACCGCATTGAAGTAGAACAGCTGGCAGCCGGCCACGCCGATGAGCCCGAACAGCAGGATGGTCAGCCAGTTGTCCTTGAGTTGGTGCCAGCGGCCGCGAAGAACTACGACGCCGGGAATCGCCAGGATCAGCGCGGCACCGGTGAGTCGTACGGCAACAGCCGCCCCGGGTGACCAGCCGGTTTCCAGCATGGATTTGGCGAACGAGCCGGAGGTTCCGAAAACCGCGGAAGAAATCAGAGCGATGCCGAGTCCCGAGGCCAGGAAGCCTTTTGCATCAACCTTCGTCTTTGTAGCTGACACAGCAGCCTCCTGTCAGGAGTAAAGTGGGCTTATGGTCATGACAGTACTCCCGAAACATGTAAGGAGTCAAAGTGCATTTTGCGCCTGACACCGAGATTGCACTCCGCAGCGTCGTCAATCTCGTCAACACGGCAGCCAACGGCGAGGATTCCCTGACCTCCGTGGAGGATCTCGACGCGTTTCTGCAGGCCGAAGAATTTTCCGGTTCGAGGACTCATGACGAAGCTGAATTGCGCAGCATCAAGCGCCTCCGGAGTGAACTGGCATCACTCTGGTCCGCCGATGAGGACACGGCCGCAAAGACTGTAAACAAACTGCTGGTTGACGCCAAGGCTCTCCCCCAGCTCGTCAAGCACGATCACTGGGACTGGCATCTGCACGCCACAACCCCGGAAGCGCCCTTGGCAGATCGCATGGGCACAGAAGCCGCCATGGCAATCATTGACGTGATCCGCAGCCAGGAAATGGATCGCATGCGCGTGTGCGCCGCCGACGATTGCGACGCCGTGGTCCTTGACCTCAGCCGGAACCGCTCCAAGCTCTATTGCGACACAGGCAACTGCGCCAACCGAGCCCACGTCGCGGCCTATCGGGCAAGGAAAGCGGCTGAGGGCGAGTAAGAGGCCTGCATAATTGCAGGATGGGGACACCAAGTAGCGATAACGAAAGCAGCATCAAGGCACGGCCGCCGCATTACCCGGTTACCCTGCAGTCTCGATTTCAGGACGCGAGCTCGCAGTACCAGGTACCAGGGCCGACCCCACCGCCGTTAACGCTCGCCGCCCTCCCCAGAGAGCGGTATGGGACAGCGGGCATGACAAATTTCGGTCAGTTGGGAATTGCGTTCGCACTATTGGCCCCCACTTGGGTCATGATCCAAATGTCCTTAACCAGCGATTATGACGGTTTGGCGGGGATCGTCGGGTTTCTGTTGGGCGGCGTGATAATTCCAACTTTGGCCATCGTTGCCGTTATCGTGCTGGGTCTGCCTTGCGTTGGGTGGTTCCTCCTAGCGTTCCTCTTGGTCAACGCGGCACTGCCTCTTCGGTGGCGTCGCCGCACAACCCCGAATAGTGCATATCCCGAGAAAGCTGCCGAGGGTGAGTAAGAACCCTGCATAATGGCTGACATGGGGGAACAACCAAACCAGGATCGGCGATTTCAGGCACACAGGCAACCTCATACCGCCTGGGTTCGGCCACCGGACTGGCCGGACATGGCCCCCGTTAGTCAGTTGGCCATCGCGTACCCATTCCTGGGCGCAATGTGGCTCGTCGTCATGATGTCGGCCAGCCCTACATATGAGTTCCTGGGATCTCTTCTTTTTTTGATGATTGGGCCCATTTTTGCAATGGGCCTCGCCGTGGCCCTGGGTCTTCCCCTACGCCTTAATCATCGACTGAGCCTTTGGTGGGTGGGAAATTGGGCCACGTATATCGTTCTCGCTGTGGCGGGCGCCCTACTTCTGGTTTGGGGCTACAACAAGCCTGAGCGTCAGGTGGGTGAGATCGACGGATTCACTTACGACGTCGTCCTGCCGGACGCAGGCTTGCTCATGAGCGGATTCTTGCTCCTGACGTTCCTCGCGGTAAACGCTGGCTTTCCCCGAAGATCCAAGCGCGTCCCACCCACGCCACGCAAATTCCGCGGCGCCCAATAAACGGACGAGTGCCACCCGGATTGAGGTGGCGCAGACGAATATTCGTGGCGCGCACGCGTTTCCGTGGCGGTCGCGGATATGCGCGTCAGCAGGCCGGGACGTTAAAGGGCACCCGCCCCTCAAAAAAGCGCCTCCCCACCGAAGCGAGGAAGCGCCGGAAGGTTAGTGGCCGCCGTCGGGCGTTTCCGGCTCGTCAGCAGCCGGACCGGGCGCTGATGTGCCGCCATGCCCGGGGCGCTTGGAACTGAGATTGACGCCGGAGCCCTTGCCCAGGTGCTCGGCGTTTTCCTTGTGGCTCATGGAAAGCATCGCAGCCACCACGAGGCTCACGATGAACGCGATACCGGCGCCGGTGAAGGCGAGGTCGAACCGGGGAGCGCGTGCGCTGCCGCCCGAGGCAAAGATCAGCACCGCAACAAAGGCCAGTACTGCGAAGAACGCGGAGAACATGAGGGGTCCCTTGACCGAGGTCCGCATGTTGCGCGGCTCTCTTGGTGTCTGGTCTGCCACGGTCATTCCTCCAATGATGGCGGGCCTGTTCGGCTCCCCGCCGGTTGCAAAAGTTCTACAGCGAGTAGAACGTCCAGCTACTAGTTTACGGCCTCGGGGGAAGCACCCGGCGCAGTGGCCTGGGTCCCCGACTGAGCGTCATGCCGGAGGGTGAGTCCGGAGAGCATCCACAACACTCCGGAAAGGATCGCACCGCCACCAGCAACCCCCAAAAGTGCGTGCGCCCCGAGCGAAATGAAGAACGGCAACGCCACCGCAGTACCCACAGCGATAACGCCGGAAACAATCCAGTCACGGGTCAACGAGTCGCGATTCCGCAGGCTGTGGACCAGTTCAAAAACGCCAAGCACCAGCAGCGCTGCGGTGGCGGAAAGTGCGACGCCGGCATCGGACTGAGTGATCAAAGCCGCCACACCCCCTACTGCGGCGACCACCGGAACGGCCGTAGGCAGAACGCGGGACATCCACAAAGCGCCCGCTGTCCCCAGCAGATACAGGCCGATAGCCCACGCGAGGACCTGCACGGAAGGCGATCCCCAGAAGATCGTAACCAGGCCAAACACCAAGGCAACCGCAGCGCGGATCAGCACGGGTTTCCAGAGCTCGGCCACGGAGGCAGACGGTGTCTGGGCAGAATTCGCTGGGAGAGTCACGCGTCCAGTTTAGTGCGAACCCAGCACCATCCATTTATCGGTCCGCGCACGCAACCCCAAAGTGACCCCGCGGGCCAGCATGTAGCCCAGCGCAAAGACGACCCACAACCACACCAGCCCCGCCGCGCCGTCGGGCCTGATGACGTGGACGGCCGCCAGCAGCGGCACATAGACCGCAAGATTTACGACGCCGGCAATCGCCAGATAGCGCGCGTCGCCAGCACCGATGAGGACCCCGTCGAGGACAAAAACGTAGCCCGCCAACGGCTGACCGACGGCGAGGACCCAGAGCGCCAGGGTCAGAGCCTCCCGGACACCGGCATCAGAGGTGAAGAGGTAGCCGGCCCAAGGAGCAACCAACGCCAGCAACAGCCCCGTGACCACTCCAAAACCGAGACCCCACCGGATCATGGTCCGCGTGAGTTCCCGGACGCGGCCAGCATTTCGCGCACCCAATTCCTTGCCGATCAAGGCCTGCGCCGCGATCGCGAGGGCGTCCAAAGCGAAGGCGAGGAAGGAGAAAATGGTCATCGCCAACTGGTGCGCGGCGAGGTTCACTGCGCCCTGGGCTGTGACCACGAGGACCGTGGCGAGGATGGCGAGGCGGAGGCTGAGCGTGCGCAGCATCAGCCACGAGCCAACTTTGGTCATGGCCCGGATACCGTGCCAATCGGGCTTGAAGGACACGTCGTGTTGCCGTGCATTTCGCCCGACCATCACCAGATACACGGCGGCCATGGCCCATTGGGCAATGCTGGTCCCGATCGCCGAACCAGCAACGGAGAGGTGCAAGCCGTACACGAGGAACCAGTTCAGCCCGATGTTCAGTGCAAAACCTGCAGTGGCAACCACCAGAGGAGTCCGGGTGTCCTGAAGACCACGGAGCACGCCGGTACCTGCGAAGATCAGGAGCATTGCGGCGAGTCCGGGCATCGACCAGCGCAGATAATCGACCGCGAACCCACGCACATCGCCGGTGGCGCCCATCAGGCCTACGAGAGGTTCGGCAGCGACGAAGCCAACCACAGCGAGCGAAATGCCCAGCACCAAAGCCAGCCACACGCCGTCGCGCCCTGCTGCCAAAGCTTTCGCCAACTTACCGTCACCGATCGCGCGGGCGACTGCCGGCGTCGTCGAATATGCCAGGAAGACCATAAGTCCCACAGCGGTATGCATGATCGTGGATGCCAGACCAACACCGGCGAGCTGATCGACGCCAAGGTGGCCAACGATTGCGGAGTCGGCCAGCAGGAACAGCGGCTCGGCTATGAGCGCGCCGAACGCGGGTACTGCCAAACGCAGAATCTCGCGGGCATTGGAACGAGTGGTGATGGTTGTGGTTTGAGGCACTAAACAAGCCTAGTCCGGTTGGGGGCGGGTAAATTTGGGGCCGTGTCACACAAGCATCCCGTTACAGTTTCCGTTGCCCGCACCATCCTTCCGGGGTACACCCGCCAAGCAAACGCCTGGGCACATGCCGGCCAGGAACTGGCACGCGAGTGGCCCGGATATCTGGGGTCGGGGTGGGTCCGGAATGGCGCTGGATCGAACGAATGGCACATGCTTTACCGCTTCGCTGACGCTGACACGCTGCACGGATGGGAGCAGTCCGAGGAGCGGCGATGGTGGATTGATAGCGCCCGGGAAATGATGGAAACCACACGCGTTGAACGGCGCACAGGAATCGAGGGCTGGTTTCTACAGCCCGGCGACGCGTCCGTGGTCGTCCCCGAAACCGTTGTGCCGCCTCGTTGGAAGCAAGCTATCAGCATCTTCCTGCCTTTCTTCCCGCTCAGTCTGTTGGCTAATTTCCTGCTGCATCCTTTGACGCAGAGCTGGCCGTTGGTGTTCCAAGTGCTCCTCAACATCGTCATCCTGACGCCGTTGATGACGTACATCTTCTTGCCGATCACGACGCGCCTTCTGCAGCCATGGTTACAAGCAGCGCCACGTGGGAAAAGTCACGGAACTTCTTAATTAGTTGACTCTTCAACTTATCTCGGGAAAGGTTGAAGATATGAACAAGTCCAGTCTCAGCACCACAGCCCTGACCATCCTGCGCGTTATTGCAGGTTTTCTTTTCGCCGCGCACGGTTGGCAGAAGTTCAACGAATTCACCATCGCCGGAACGCAGGCCTCCTTCGCGCAGATGGGCGTCCCCGGCGCTTCTGCAGTGGCGCCGGTGGTTGCAACCCTTGAACTCGTGGGAGGCATCGCCCTGATCGTCGGGCTCCTGACCAGGGTCTTCGCAGCCCTCCTGGCCGTCGACATGCTGGGCGCACTGTTCCTGGTTCACGCACCGGCCGGCGTCTTCGTCGCCAACGGTGGATACGAGTTGGTCCTGCTCTTCGCCGGCGCAGCGCTGGCCCTCGCCCTCGCTGGTGCAGGCAAGCTCTCCGCCGACAACGCACTCTTCGCGCGGCAGGGATCCAAGCTCCGCGTCCTCGCGTAAGCGCCCTGCTAACCCCAGACGCTCTCTCACATAACAACCCCCTGAGCCGGATGTTCTATCACTTTCGTCAGGAAAGTGAGAGAACATCCGGCTTTAAGCCGCTGGACGTGAGAGAGGATCGGCAAAATGACCACGGTGGGCGTTTAGCCTTCCACGCCGGCTAGCTCATTCGGGACGTGCTCCAGCTCAGCCGACTTCTTCACTTTGCCCGTCTTCAAGTCCACCGCGTGAATGCTGCTCGTCGCAGGTTCGGTGACGAACGCCGTCGAGCCCTGGACAAACAGCGTGGGACGCGGGTCCTGCCAGGTGGTGGATTCTTCCCAAGCGGCGACTACCGGGATAGTCGAGGTCACAGAGCCTGAAACCGGGTCGATGACACGCAACGAACCATCAGTTCCGAGCACCAGCGCTTCACCGGCAGGTCCGCGGCCGAGCGAGCGGAAGGAGTAACTGGTTCCAATATCCACAAGCTGTAGGTTTGCGGTCTCAGTGTTGACCAGCGAAATGCGGGTTGGCCGTTCCAGCTCAGCGGCCTTGTCCACCTTGTAATCCCCCAGGATCACCGCCGACTTCTCGGAACCCGCCTGGTTACCCAGACGTCCATAGGCGTCCGGGCTGGCGACTTTGGTAATCACGCCATCCTTGTAGATCAGCATGCCGTTCTCGCAACCGACCACCACAGCTTCTCCGGCCGCAACAGCCTCGCCGTGGACGCCCGGGCAGTCCTCGTTGCGGACGATTTCCTGACGCTCCTGGCCCTTACCTGCGGAGAGGACAGCGATTCCTGAGCGGCTTTCCTCGTTCCCGAGGGTCACCAGCAACTTGCCGTCTTCAAGCTCGACTGCCACACCGTGATGCGGTTCCGGCGTCGTGTACACGTCGGTGTCAGGCAGCGCACCATCCTCGGTCGAAGCACCCAATGAGGACGACTTGAAGCTCTCCACCTTGCCTGATCCGTCACTGAACAGGACCGTCTTGCCCGCATGGCGAACCACGTGACCGGACTCGTCCGCTTCAAACGCCAGCTCGGTCAGCTTGGGCTCGGCAACGTAATGATGGCTGTGGTCGCCATGCGGCTCGGTCCAGGCGCCCGCGTCGAACAGGCGGAACGAGTCGCCCGTGGATACAAACACGTGGCGTCCGTCGCCAGCGGGATTCAGCCGATTGAAACCGGACAATTCCGCCCCTCCCACAGACTTGAGGGTGGTGGCGTCCAGAACTCCAATACCGGCGTCGTGCGTGTAAACCAGACGCGGAGTGGGCGCGCCGGCCTCTTTCGGGCCGGACTTCTCACTGCTGGAAGTCGCCGGCTCTGCGGCGTTGCCAGCTGAGCCTCCAGGGGCTGCGCAGGCGCTAAGTAGAAGGGCGGAAAGCCCGACGGCGGCAAGCGACTTTGCGGGGAAGTGGCGTTTCGGAGTGGCTGGGCCAGGGGAAGTAAGAGTGCGATGATGAGGCATGAGTTAAATGATATTGATTCTCATTTGCGTATCAACTCGAAAGGCGAATGTGTCATCATGGCCCGGTGGCCATCAACATCGTGTTGACAACATAGTGTTGATATCCCATGCTTGTGGTCGAAGAAGCGAAGGAGCAGCACATGGAAAACGTTGGGGACTCCCAGGACGCTGACGAAGCGGAGCGGGAAACCAGGGCTGTCCGGTTACTCATGGACATGGGTGGTTCGGACCTCAGTCCCCGACCATGGCTCGCCCCTGGTCAACCTCCTTCGGCCATGGACCTGATCCAGCACGTGCTGTGGCGCTCTAGGGGTTCCGGTCAGGCCGCAGACGCAAATCCCGTCCGGGTCGAGGCCTCGGATCTGCGTGCCGCCCTCGCGCTGGTTGCCGCCGCTCGTGGTGAGATGGACGCCGTCGAAACTGCGCTTCTGTTCCTTGCGCGGGCAGAAGGCCTCACGTGGCCGCAGATCGCAGAGAGCCTCGGGCTCCGCTCCGCCCAGGCCGCACAGCAACGACTGGATCGGCTTTCCGATCGACCGAACCCTGGTGGGCGGTGACGATGGCTCTGACACTGACCGGAACCGCGGCGAGTGCAGGGACGGCCCGTGGGGCCGCGCGAATCATCAATGGGCCCGATGACTTCAGCCGTTTCCAGCTTGGCGATGTGTTGGTGTGCCGCACCACCGACCCCGCATGGACGCCACTTTTTGGGATGGCTGCGGCAGTTGTCACTGAGAGTGGCGGAATGTTGTCCCACGCCGCCATCGTCGCCCGTGAGTTCGGAATACCGGCCGTCGTAGGTGTCCGGGACGCGATGACGTTGCTCGCGGACGGAACCTCTCTGACGATCAACGGATCTTTGGGAACAGTTGCCTGCGCCGCCGTTGCGGAATCAGCCGAATGACCGGCGACTTGTTGTTTACACTCCACGCCGTCCGGCTCCTCGGGTTCGCCGAAACCCAAGCCGTCGCGGATCGATTCAACCGGGATCACAGCCTGGTCGAATCCGAACTCATCGACGCCGGCGTGCTCGGGTTCGTCTCCCACACTTCCTTTGCTGGTAGCAGTGGGTGGTCCCTGTCCAGTGCCGGGCGTGTCGAGAATGAACGCCTCCTCGCAGCTGAACTGGACCGTGAAGACGCCGGCGCAATGGTGATGGGTGTGCACGACGAGTTTGTGGACCTTAATCTGACTGTTGTCAGTGTCTGCGGCGCCATCCAACTGCAGCAGGTAACGGGCACGGCTGCCTCCGGGATTTTGGAGGAGGCGTTGGCTTCGTGGAGTCCGTTGGAAGAACGTCTGACGGGATCATTGCCACGATTCGCGGGCTACTCCCAGCGACTGAAGGATGCGCTCAAGCACGCCCGCACGGACACGGTCTGGTTCACTGCAACCGACCGCGATTCCTTCCATCGTGTGTGGTTCGAGCTGCATGAGGATCTCATCGCAACCCTGGGAATCCAGCGCGGGTAGGGAGCAGTCGTCCGGCCACTGGGACAGCGGTTCAGACTTACTCACGTAACAGAAACATGCCGACAGTAAACTTCCAGCATGAGTGAGACAGCCGGCAACTCCGTGACCCTCCGCTTCCTTGCAGCTCCCATGGACATTGGACACAGCGGCTCGGTCGACGCCGGCACAGTCCTTGAGTGGGTGGACAAGGCCGCGTACGCCGCAGCCGTGGGCTGGGCTAAGTCGTATTGCGTCACGGCCTATGTGGGCAACATTCACTTCACCGATCCGGTGAACAGTGGCGACATGGTGGAGGTAACTTCCACCATCGTGTACACGGGTCGCTCCTCCATGCACATCCACACAGTGGTCAGTTCCCGTGACCCCAAGGGCGGACCGGAGACGATGCACAGCCAGTGCATGGTGATTTTCGTGGCCGTGGGACCTGACGGCAAACCGATTCCCGTGCCGCAATTCGCGCCCTCCACTGCGGAAGAAATCGAGCAAAGGGATCACGCGCTTGCGCGCATTGAAGTGCGTGAACAGATCGTCAATGCGATGAACGCCCAGGAATATACCGACGCCGGGACCGCCGAGCGCGTCGTCCTGCGGTTTATGGCGGCCCCCACTGATGTGAACTGGGGCGGCAAGGTCCACGGCGGCATCGTCATGAAATGGATCGACGAAGCCGCGTACGTTTGCGCCTCGCGATACTGCGGCAAGGACACCGTGGCAGTGTTCTCAGGTGGCGTGCGCTTCTATCGGCCGTTGTTGATCGGCCACGTGGTGGAAGTAGAAGCACGCCTCGTTTACACCGGCGCAAAGGGAATGCACATCGCTGTCCACGTCCGCTCCGGGGATCCGAAAACCCGCGAGATGAATCTGACCACGTACTGCCTCACCGTGATGGTGGCCCGGGATGAAACGGGGACGGCTGTGCCCATTCCTGAGTGGGTTCCTGTGTCCGAAGAGGACAAGAAGTTGCATGCCCACGCTCGCGAGTTGCTGGAAATCCGAGGACAGGCGCCGGGGAATCGGCTGCCGGATCATTTGCTCAAGGCTGCTGGCAACTAGCTGAAACCCCCATCACCTCAGGCACGAACACCGGTAAAATTAGGCCTAGAGGTGCATGGAGATGTCTGTGGCTTTTGCTGTTGTCCTCATCCTGCTGGGTCTGGCTTCCCTTGCCGCCGCGATAGGCGCGGTGGTGTTGGTGATCCGCGACGGCCGCGGGCAGATTCCACTGGAACCATCAGTTCAGCCATGGGTGGCAGGAACCCTGCCAAGTCGCCCCTACTCCACGCTGCGCCGCATTTAGCGGTGTAACCCCCAGGCAATGGCGGAAAAGGCGGCCTTCAGGGGTCAGCCAGCCCCGCGCTAAACTGGATCATGACCGGTGCCCGTGCCCGTCTTCTGGCTTGGTTCGTCGCCTTTGCCACCCTTCTGTCGGCCTGTTCGTCCCCGATAGGCGTAGACGAGGCCGCCCCGAATCAATCGCCATCATCTTCCACGGCCCAGCCAGTGGCCGGCGGTGTCGCCGGTCCAGCTCAGGGGCCCACTCCAACAACAGCCCCTGCTCCGATTTCGACACCTGTTCCAGTCCCAACGCCTATAGCGGTGCCTCAGGCGTATTCCCTCAACCTGTACCAAGAGGGCGACTTTGTACCGCAGTACACGTTTGATTGGTGTGTTGCAGCTAGCATCCAAATCGCGCACAACCTCATCGACGATACCGGAGGCGGCACATGGGCCGGCCGCGACCAGCAGGCCGAGCTATGGGAAATGGCGCGGATGCGGTCATCCGACTCATTCAACGGCGCGAACCCCTTCGGCTGGGCAGCGGTGCTGACCGCCGTCGGGATGGGACCCTACGAAGTCGTCAGCGTCGCTAACTATGGGGAAGCACTGCGAACCGCCGCGCGAGCCATGGCCACTACGGGCCGACCCGTCGGCCTGGTCATGTGGAGTGGCCGCCACGCTTGGGTGATGAGCGGATTCGAGTCGGTCGGTGATCCCTCCCAATTCCCGGGCTTCTCCGTCACGGGAATTCGCGTGCAGGATCCGCTCTATCCCTACGGCAGTGGGCAGTGGGGGCCTTCGCCTGCCCCCAACAGCGTTCTGACACCCGAGCAGCTGGCTACGCAATTCGTGGTCCGGGAGCCGCGACGCTGGAGTAGCGCGCTCCCCAGCGGGTACCTGCTGGTACTGCCACGGCCCTGAACAGCCGCCTTAGTCCTGTTGGAACATCGCCTTTAGCGAAGCACCGGATTCATGCGCGGACCGGGAGTCCGCTGGAGAGCGCGTGGGATAGGAGGGCCCCTGCCGTCCACCTCATTGAGGCGACGGCTTCCTCACGACTAAGCCCGCCGACGTCGGTTAGCCAGACGAGGGACTCGATGCCGATGGCACTCCTGATGGCCAGGACCAATTGATGGATGTCCTGATCCGTCATTGTCCTTTGCAGTGGGGCAAGGGCTTCGGTGATCCAGCCAATTGCCCTGCCCTGTCGGAGGGGAAGGCTGTTGCCTTCTCCGCGTGACTGCTCAAGCGAAAGCCGCAGCATTGTGCGTTGCTGGACTTCCGTTTCAACAATAATCCGAAGGAACTCCTCTACCACTGCGTCCAATCGCTCCGCCACACCCTCAGGAGGAGGGGAGGGAAGCAGCGATGTTCGTGCGGTTTCAGGATGGGCGGCAGCCAGGAGCTCCCGTTGTCCGGAGAAATACCTATAGGCGGTGCTCCGCGGAATCCCTGCTGCTTGAGCGGCCTCATCCACAGTGGGGGAAATGCCGGACGCGATCAGGGTACGAGCTGACCCGACGAGGGCCTCCAGCGTGCGGCGCTTTTGACCTGTCCGGCCAACGTCGACGTAGGCTCTTGACATACCCTTCATGGTACATGAGTCTTGTCATGAGACATACGTCTCATAAAGTCTTCCTACAACGCATTGAGGCGAGCACCATGGAGACGAAGAAGACAGCATCAGCAATCATCCGACAGCCGGGAGAAGGGGCCAAGCGCTGGTTCTTCGGTGGTGGCGTCCATATCTGGAAGGCGACGGCAGACGAGACAGCAGGCGCATTTCTCCTATTTGAAGACGAGATGTCCCTCAATAAAGTGACGCCGATGCATTCGCATCCGGACTCTGACGAGACCATGTACATCTTGGCCGGAGAAATCCTGATGAACATGGACGGTGAGGAGCATCGCGTCGTAGCCGGCGGAGTCACCATTGCACCCCGCGGCGTACCCCACGCATTCAAGGTGCTTCAGGACGGAACCCGCGCTTTATGCCTCCACACGCCCGGCAGCTCGCAGGCCTTTTACGACGGCGCCAGCGAACCTCTCGGGACCGAAGGCGAGGCTCAGATGGTGGACTTTGACCGGATTCGAGAATCCGGGCGGGTAAATGGTGGCATCGAAATCGTCGGTCCTCCCCCGTTCCCGGAGGCCGGGACCCGAGTCTGAAGCTTAGAAGCCTCCGCCGCCACCAGCATCGCCGGCCATGTTCGCGAAGCGCGAGTAGTGGCCCTGGAACGCGACAACAATGTCTTTGGTGGGACCGTTACGGTGCTTGGCGATGAGGATGTCGGCCTCGCCGGCTCGCGGCGATTCTTTGTCGTACACGTCTTCACGGTGGAGCAGGATGACCATGTCAGCGTCCTGCTCGATGGAACCTGATTCACGAAGGTCAGACACCATAGGGCGCTTGTCCTGGCGTTGCTCGGAACCACGGTTCAGCTGGGACAGCGCGATAACGGGGACCTGGAGTTCTTTGGCTAGCAGCTTGAGTGCACGCGAGAACTCGGAGACTTCCTGCTGGCGGGACTCAACCTTTTTACCAGAGCTCATCAGCTGGAGGTAGTCCAGGATCACGAGCTTGAGGTCATGCTGCTGCTTCAGCCGGCGGCACTTTGCCCTGATTTCCATGAGTGACATGTTGGGGCTGTCATCGATGAAGAGCGGGGCGTCGTTCATGCGGCCCATGGTGGTGGCAATCTTGGACCACTGCTCGTCCTTGATGGTGCCCTTTCGGAGGTCCTGCAGACCGATGGTGGCTTCAGCGGAAAGCAGGCGCATCGCGATCTCGTTCCGGCCCATTTCGAGGGAGAACATGACTGTGGCCAGATTGTTCTTGATGGCGGCGGAGCGTGCGAAGTCCAGTGCGAACGTGGACTTACCAACCGCAGGACGGGCAGCGATAACAATCATCTGGCCCGGGTGGAGGCCGTGGGTCAGTTCGTCGAGCTCGTAGAAACCGGTGGGAACGCCCGTCATGCCCTCGCCGCGATGCCCGGAAGCTTCGATCTCGTCCACAGTGGACTCCATGACGTCCTTCAACGCCACGTAATCTTCGGCGGTGCGTTTTTCAGCAACCGCGTAAACCTCGGCCTGTGCCTGGTTGACGAGGTCTTCCACCTCGCCGTCCTGTCCATAGCCCATCTGGACAATTTTGGTGCCGGCGTTCACGAGGCGGCGCAATACTGCGCGCTCGGCCACGATCTCGGCGTAGTAGCCGGCGTTGGCTGCCGTTGGCACGGTCTGGATGAGCTCGTGCAGATAGGCCGGTCCGCCGATCCTGTTGATCTCACCGCGCTTGGTCAGTTCGTCGGAGACCGTTACGGCGTCCGCGGGTTCGCCGCGGCCGTAGAGGTCAATGATGGACTCATAGATGGTCTCGTGCGCGGGACGGTAGAAATCGTGACCACGAACAATTTCCACGACGTCGGCGATTGCGTCCTTGGACAACATCATGCCGCCCAGGACTGATTGCTCAGCGGGGATGTCCTGCGGAGGTTTCCGGCTCGAATCCGAAGCGCGTGAGCCCTCGATTGAGTCCAAGTGCGTAACTGACAAAGCCGTCCTCCATTTGTGTACCGCTGCGAGAGTTAGTCCCTCAGCGGTGCGTAAAGCGCAGGTGGACCTGGGATGGATTGCCCGAGCCTCCGGACCAGCCGAGTGCTCCTGTTATATCCATGGGGGTCCGACAATTTTCGGCTTTCCCCAATTTCCACAACTTATCCACAGAAGTCTCCCCAAGCATGTTTGCGCGCGGCTGCCTGAAGGTCACTGAGAGGGTAAATTCCATACTGAAACAGGTACCCGAGCCACGTTAGCGGTGCTAAGACCGGGCGCAAAGTCCACTGTCAAGTGCACATGTGGATAACCTGTGGAATACCGCCTCCACGTTGTGCACAGTCTGTGCGTTACCCTGTGGATAGAGAAATTCTTTTTGCAGTAACTATGGTCTGACCTGCGGAAACATTCATCACAGCCTGTGGAGCAAAGAAAGTTTCGGTGGAAAATCATCCACAGACCCAGCTGGTCCAGTTGGTCACCCGAGCCTTAAATCCATGCTAAACATGCCGCAAATGTGATGCATCTTACAAAGCAGGCCTTAATTTGACACTGTCCTCTCAGAAGTCTATGCCGGGACTGGAATGTGCTGTGGATAACCAAGTTCTGGCATAAGCTCTAAGCATGGGGATGAACTTTGGTGACGTGCTGATGATTGCCCTTCCGCTAATTGTCCTCCTGGGCCTGCTGTGGGCGCTTTCAGCGGCCTTCAAACCGCGCGACACAGGCCTTTCCGATGCCGAGCGCTATCAACATGAACTTGCGGCCCGTTCCGCAGCGCATCAAGCTTCACAAGTTCAGGCTGCGCTTGCTGCCCGGGCCAAGATCGAGGCTTCCACCAAGCCAAGCCAGAACGAGGCCCAGCACACCCAGCAGACAGAACAAAGCCGGGCCGCTCATCAGGCCCAAGCCGCCAGGACGGCAGGCGCCCAGGCGGGGCATCAGCCTGCGGTGCTTCCCAATGGACAGCTCAATCCGCAGCTCGCCTTTGAGTTGCAGAACCTGGTTCGCGGCGGGCGCAAGATAGAAGCCATCAAAGTCTTCCGCCAGGCCACCCATTCAGACTTACTCACTGCTAAGAACTACATAGATCGGCTCTGACAACGCCATGGATTCCTTGTTTGTCCCGCTCGTGATTTTGATCGCGGTCATTGCGGGCGTATTGCTGCTGATGCGTTCCTTTAGCAAGCGTTCCGCCGAGACGAAGGCTGGCGTAGCTGCAGCCAACTCCCCCAAGGATCCGGTTCAGCTCGCCAAAGAATCGGCTGCGAAGCTGAACGAGGAACAGCATAGGCGGCTCTACTCGCTCATTGCCCAGGGCCAGGGCATGGCAGCGATCAAACTGTATCTGCAGGCCACCGGGGAGGGGCTGCGGGCGTCGCGTGACGCCGTCGGCGCCCTGGCCTCCCACCCGCAACCCTTCACGCCAGAGGCCCCGCCCAAGGATCTCTTGTCGGAGGACGACGATGAGCCCGAGCGCTTCCCGTACCGGTACCGGGCCATCGTCAGCAAGGGCGACGTGACGCGCGAGGTGAGCAGCAACATGCTCAACGACGAGATCTACGGACGAATCCGGACTTTGGCAAAAAGCGGCGATGTGGAGGGCGCAGCTCTGGCCCTGACACGCCACTCGGACATCACCATCAAACAGGCCCGTGAATTCATCGAACTCCTGGACGACTGAGCGCGACTAAAAGTCGAACAGGTCCCCCAGGAAGCCTTCCTTCTTCTTGCGTTTGCGGCCATACTCATCGCGGCGGTCATAGTCACCCCGCCGGTCATAGTCGCGGCGATCGCCGCGGTCATCGTAGCGGGGCTGTTGCGGACGCGATTCAAAGGGGTTGTAGATGGGCGGCGGCGCGATCGGAGGCTGCTGGGGTGCTGGCGCCTGCCTGGCAGGGGCGGGCATAGTTTCGGCGGCGACGCGATCAATAATCTTGTCCAGCTCACCGCGATCCAGCCATACACCCCTGCACTGCGGGCAGTAGTCGATCTCCACGCCGCTTCGTTCGCTCATCACCAGGTCAATGGAATCCACAGGACACTTCATGCTTGCCCCAACGACCGGACCCCGCGAATAGTTCGGTCCGACCGCCAACTGAAATTCGAAGAGTTGGCGGGTCCGTGCATACTGAACGGATGATTCATCCGGACCTTGGCGAAGCACAGCGGCTCATGAAACTGCTTGGGAGGGAGTGCTCCCAGCCCACTCCCGAGGCCGATAATGCAGAGTACGGAGCCGCCATCGCCACCAGTGGCAGGGCATTGATTCGATTCCGTGCCGGCAAGCTCACGCCAAAGAAGGTGGGTCTCTTCGTCGCCGTGTGGCGGCGATCGCCCGACGGAGGCACGGAGCCTTTCCCAGCGGACCACCCTTCCGCCGACGACGCCAACACCCTGGTGATCTCAGTAAGGGAAGAGGAGAAGTCCGGTCACTTCGTCTTTCCGGGGTCAGCCATGATCAGTCACGGCATAGTTTCGGTTAACGGCACGGGCGGCAAGCGTGGTTTCCGCGTTTATCCTCCGTGGGCCTTTACAACGAGTCGCGCGGCCCGAAAGACACAGGAGTGGCAACGCGCCTACTTCCACGACTCCAGCGACATGGGCCTACCTGCCAGCTGAGATACCGGCCAGCAACTGTTCGAATGGCAGCGACTCCAGCGCTGGCGCCTTGCGTCCGGGCTGGCGGCCGCTGAGCAGTTGCACGAGTTCACCGGCAGCCCGGTCTACGCGGGCCGAGAGGGGCGAGCCGCCGTCGTCGTTTCCCCAGTCCTGGGGCCCGGCGAAGACGCCGGTGGACGCAACCCGGGTCCGCAAGTAGCTGAACAGCGGACGCATGGCGTAGTCCAGAACCATCTGGTGGCGGTCGGTGCCGCCGGTGGCGCCAAGCAGTACGGCTTTGCCGTCGAGGGACTTGGGGTCCAGGACGTCGATGAAGGACTTGAAGAGGCCACTGTAGGACGCGCTGAAAACAGGGCTGACGGCGATGATACCGTCGGAATCCTCGACGCCGGCAATCACCTCCGCGAGGCGGGGAGCGGCGTAACCGGTGACGAAGTTGTTGGCGATGTCCACGGCCCGGTCTCGAAGTTCGACGACGTCGATCCTCGCTTCGTAGCCTGCCGCCCGCAGCTGCCGCTCGGCGGAAGCGGCCAGTTGGTCCGCCAGCAGACGGCTCGACGACGGTACGCCGAGTCCGGCGGAAAGGACTGTGATGCGGCGGGTTTCCATGGCATTCTCCTGTTGCTCGTTCATTCCCCAGCATACATGCATATGCATCTAAATGAGAGAACGGGAGAGCATCACAAACTATTCCCGCAGGGTATCCATCAACGCTTCTTGCCTCCGACACCTGGGACGGACGTGACCTGTTTCATCCACATGGCAATTTGGTCTTCGTCGATGTCCTCCAGGGATTTGAGCTCCACACCCCGCGTCGCTTTGCCCATTCCCACGGGCGTCACCGGCGGCACAGGCTGAAGCGTCGCGCCATTGATAAACATGAGTTTGACGTGGCCAGCGAAGCCGCCGCAGCTGAAGCACCAGCCATCGCCAACGCCGTAATACGCCATGCCCCATTTCACCGAGCGCTGGAGCCCCGGCAGTGACTTGGCCGCGAGTGCATCGATGGCTTCGGCGATGCCACGCTGTGGCTGCGGAAGGCTGGCGATGTAGGCGAAGACGGGCTTGTCGCCGACTGCCGCCTTGGCGGGGCTTGCCCTACCCGTCATGGCTTCCGGCAGCGAAAAGGCTCCAGCGTCGATATGTTCTTCCGAGCGGTCCACAGTATGTCCCTCAATTCGTTCTGGAGGCATGCGCCGACAGGAAGTCCAAGGTCTTATCCCTGGCATCGCGCGCCTCGGTGAAGTTCAAGTGGAACTGGTACTCATGCGGCAGTTCGGGGTCGTGGTCCGCAGCCCAGAACAATTCGGTTACCGGAACGCCCGCTTCCTTCAGGCGATTGCTATAGGGAACCGACTGAAGCCACGTCAGACCATCGCCATTGCCGCCGCTGATGAAGGTCGGCGGGAAATCCTTGGTCACAAAATCAATGGTGGACATGGTGCTGCCCGCATATGTGGAGGACCAGTCCTTCGTTCCCGTATATGCCCACAACGAGGTTTTGAAGCCCCACGCAACCAGGCCATTGAGGTCCGCCATGGCCCGGAGGTCATACACACCGCAATGCAGGATTGTAGCGGCAAGGTCCGATTTCTGGAGCGCGGGTTCGACCCCCATCAGCTTCGCATACTCAGGGTTAACAGTGAGAGTGGTCATTTGGCTGGCCAACTGCGCTCCTGCAGAATCGCCGGCCAGGACAATCCGGGTGGTGTCCACGTTCAATTCTGTGGCGTGCGCCTTGATATAGCCAAGGGCATCGTTGATGTCCCGCACGGCCGTCGGATAGACGGCCTCCGGTGCGATCGGGTAACTCACCCCAATGGTCGTGTATCCCTCAGCGGCAAGAATCCGGAGATAGGGTTCCACATCGCCTTGAGCCCCGGAGATCCACGCACCGCCATGAATCCAAACAATGGTCGGGAGCGCAGCGGTGGTCCCCGCAGGGCTGAAAACGTCAAAGGTAGAGCCGGGCTTGTAAACGACACCGGCGCGCTCCTGCAATGGAGTGTCCGGGACGTATGGCTCCATCTCGTCAATGGTGGACTGCGCTCCGCGCTCAAAAACGCTGCGAATTAACATGGCGGACGGCCAGGGAGTGGCGGAAAGGGCCAGAAGGATGACCAGGACCAGGATGATTGCCAGGTCCAGTTTCCTCAGCCGGGAAGGCCGCCGTCGTTTGGCCCGCAAAGCTGCCCGGGACCCGGGACCTAAAGGGGAATCGCCCCCCACCCCGGTCCGGGCTGATGCCGCACCAGTCATGTTGGCTTGAGTCGATTCCAGTGGCCCCATTACACACTCCCCCAGTTGGCGTATCTGTGGACCATGCTAAGCCGCCGGAGTTGCATCACGAAGGGCAAGGCAGTGAAATCGCCCACGTCCCCTTCTTTAGACCTCCGGGCGGGACACCTTGAGCAACAGTCCCTCGCCGCCGTCGAACATTACCGTGTGAAATCCGGGACCGCGGGCCACCTCCTCAAAGCCCCAATGCTGGTGGAGGGCGAGCGACGCTTGATTGCGGGAGTTGACCACATACCAGGCAGTATCCGCCCGCTCCCAGATCCACAGCAGCCTTGCCTCTGTCAACGCCGCCGCCACGCCTTGGCGCCGAAAAGGCCGAGCTACCGTGATTCCGCCGAGGTAATGGCCTGCAGGCGCAGGTCCATCGAAATAGTCCCAGTAGTGCGTTTTGGCCCAACCCACGACGGCGAGACTTCCATCTCCATTCGGACTACCTTGCGCTGTGAGCTCTAACAAAGCGGCTCGGATATTGCTGCCCCGCGCCTTCGGGCACTCATTGAGCGGAGCTGGGAAGGGGGCCGCGGCGTGGCGGGCATCGCGAAGCGGGCACGGCCCCCTTCCCAGCGCAGGGACCAATTGGCACAGTCTAATTCGTCGCAAGGGCTTGCAATATGAGTTCAAACTCATAATATGGGATTAGTGATGTGGCCTGTCTCACGCGGCGCGCATCAATTCCAAGCCTTCAAAGTGGAAGGCCCAACGATCGGATTCCCATGTCAGACATTGCTGTTCTGATCAACACAGCTGTAGCGGTCCTGGCCGCCGTCGTGCTAATCGTCCGCTTCAGAGTCAACCCCGTCATTTCCCTGGTCATCGCCTCCGTGTATTTAGGCCTGGCCGTCGGCCTCGGTGTCGAAGAGACCGTCAAGACCATCACGTCCGGCTTCGGCGAGATCATGGTGGATGTGGGCCTGCTCATCGCCTTCGGCGTTTTGATGGGCTCCATCCTCAATCAGAGTGGTGCTATCCGGCGCCTGGTGGAGCATCTCCTCAAGACCTTCGGCCCCAAACGCCTGCCGTACACGATGGGTCTGGCGATAGGCACGCTCCTCCAGTCCATCTTCCTGGATGTCCTCCTGGTTATCTCAGCCCCGCTTGCCCGTAAGCTGGCTCCCAAAATCGGAAAACTGGGAACGGCACGCATGGCAACCGCCATGGCTATCGCACTGGAATGCGGCATCGTCTTTACGGTCCCCGGCGTGGCTTCGCTGGCTTTGGCCGGCCTCCTCAACGTCCCGCTCGGCAAGATGCTGCTCTTCGGCCTGCTGCTGGTGATTCCCACCATCGTCATTTCCATTGCCATCATGACGTTCCTCTTCCGCCGCGGTTTCTGGAATGAAGCCAAGGACGAGGACCACACCTTCGTGGCCGAGGAAGACAGCGAGGGCGAGGAACCCATAAGCGGCTCCCTCCCCGGAACAGATGCCGCCAGCAACTCCGGCGCCGGGCCCAACACCCAGCCAACCAAGGGCGCAGTGGTTGTTACCGAACGCGAGAGCAAAGAGAAACCGCTGATCATGCTCTTCGCCCCGCTCCTGACTTCCCTGATCCTCATCGGAGCGGGCGCCATCCTCCAGATTTTCAAGATCGATCTCCCCTGGCTCCAGCTGCTTGGCGAACCTGTCATCGCTCTTCTCATAGGGCTGATCGGCACCTGCCTTGTAACCCGGGCGTCCATTGGCCAGAAAAAAGTTGAAGAGGCCATTGCCGTCGGCTTCAAGGAAAGCGGCCAGATCCTGATCCTCACCGGCGTGGGCGGATCCCTGGCAGCCACCGTCAAAGCCGCCGGCCTCGGCGACATCCTTGGTGGCTTCTTCTCAGCGAGCACCGTAGCCCCGCTGCTGGTGGTCTGGGCCATCGCCGCAGTGCTGCACATCGCCGTCGGCTCCGTCACTCTGTCCGCCATCACGGCAGCCGGGCTGCTGGCACCCATCGCGCCCGCGATTGGACTTGATCCCGTGCTGCTGGCCCTCGCCGCCGGCGCCGGCTCGCTCTTCATGGTTCACGTCACCAGCAACACGTTCTGGCTCCTGCAGTCCCTTTTGGGCCAGAGTGTGAGGGGTGCATTGAAATCGGTCACGGTGGGAGTCTCAGTAGCCTCCGTGGTCGCGATCCTGCTGATTCTGCCCATGAGCCTGCTGTTCTAACGCCCCGCCCGACCGTCCCATCACCAAGCACGCACGAGAGAAGACCATGACACACGAAACTATCGCCCCGTTGGACGGCGTCCGAGTCCTCGAACTCGGCAATTACATTGCCGCTCCCACGGCTGGCAGGCTGCTTGCCGATTTCGGCGCTGAAGTCATCAAGGTCGAGCGTCCAGGCACCGGCGACGAGCTCCGCAACTGGCGCCTCCACAAGGGCAACACTTCCATGCTCTACCGCACGTTGAACCGCAACAAGAAGTCCGTGGTCCTGGATCTCCGCACTGAGGCCGGCAAGCAGGCTGTCCTGGCTTTGGTTGCCAAGTCGGACATCCTGCTCGAAAACTTCCGGCCGGGCACGCTGGAGAAGTGGGGTCTCGGGCCGGAAGTCCTCAACGAGGCCAATCCGGACCTCATCGTCACCCGCATCTCTGCCTTTGGACAGACAGGGCCATTGTCCGAGCGGCCGGGGTTTGCCGCCGTCGCCGAGGCCTACAGCGGTTTCCGCAACCTGGTAGGTGACCCGGACCGCGCTCCGGTGCGCGTGGGCGTCTCCATCGGAGACTCGATCGCGGGCCTTTACGCCGCATTCGGCTCCATGATGAGCCTGTACCAACGTGAAGCACGACGCGGGAACTCGGCTGGCGCTGTTCCCCTCGCCGAGCGCATCATCGACGTCGCACTGAACGAAGCGATGTTCTCCATGATGGAGTCGCTGATTCCTGACTATCAGGCTTACGGCGTGGACCGGCAGCGCGTGGGTGGCCGGATGGAAGGCATTGCGCCCTCGAATGCGTACGTGTGTAAGGACGGTGCCAGCATTGTGGTGGCCGGAAATGGCGACTCGATTTTCCAGCGTTACATGCAGACCATCGGCCGGCCGGACTTGGCCGAGGACCCAGCGCTGCAGACAAATGCCGGACGGTGGGCGAGCCGCGAGGAACTGGACCAGGCAATCGGCGAGTGGACCGGGCAGCTGACCGCATCTGAGGCATTGGCGGCCTTGGAGGATGCCGGAGTTCCCGCCGGGCCCATCTACACAGCCGCAGACATCAGCACGGACAGCCAGTACGCGGCCCGCAACATGATCCAGAAGTTCGATGTTTCCACCGGCGAGGAGGTCCTCCCAGGAGTAGGTTTCCCGGGCATCGTGCCCGTGATCGGGGACCAGTCCCTGCCCATCCGCAACCTGGGACCGGACCTCGGTGAAAACACTGAAGAAATCCTTGGCGGGCTCCTTCACTTGGATGCTGCCCAAATCGATGCGGCTTCCGGCCGCGAGGAGGCTCTCCGACCATGAACCGTTTTGAAAGCACCCACGCCACGACCTTAGGCAGTGTCATCCTGAGGGACGTCACCCTGCGGGACGGGCTGCAGCTCACCGGAAAACTCCTGCCAACAGAGCAAAAGATCGAAACCGTCCGCGAATTGCTGCGCCTGGGCGTCCCAGCGATTGAGCTCGGATCCATGGCGCGCGCGGACCTTGTCCCCACCATGGCCAACACTCTCGAAGTGGTCCAGGCCCTCACGCCCCAGGAACTCGAAAAGTGCTGGATCTGGGTAGCGACACCCGGCCATGTTGCCAAGGCATCAGCCGCAGGCGCACGGAATTTCCAGTACTGCCTGTCTGCGTCGGATTCACACAACAAGGCGAACATCGGCCGGACCACGGACGAGAGCCTGGCCGCTTTGCCTGAGGCCGTTGAGTACGCGCGTGCAGTGAATGGCCAGATTCAGCTGTGTATTGCGACGTCCTTCACCTGTCCTTTCGAGGGCTACGTTCCGGAGGAGCGCATCCTCTCGATCGCCAATGATCCCCGGGCCGAAGGCACCACGGACATCGTCATCTGCGACACCTTGGGTCAGGCCGTTCCTGCCCAGGTGTCCAGTCTGATCACACGTGTGCGGGATGAGTCCCCTGTCCGGCGCATCGTCTATCACGGTCACGACACCTGGGGCTTGGGCGTCGCCAACACGCTCGCGGCAATCGAGGCGGGCGCAGCAATGGTGGACGGCGCTTTGGGCGGTCTGGGTGGCTGCCCCTTCGCCCCTGGCGCCAGCGGCAACACTTCCAGCGAGGACATCCTGTTTGCCACACGTCCCGAATGGCTGACGCCGGATGTCTTTGGCCAACTGGTGGTCCTGTCCGAAAAGCTGCTGGCAGAGCTGGGCGAACCCAACCGTTCAAAGGCAGCCCAAGGCGCCCGCTCCCGGGCTGCAGCCTTTGACTGGGTCATCCCTTCCTCCACAGGGGGCAACTGACTATGGGGAACCATTTCCTTGTCACCACCGCCATCCCTGACCCGGGGCTGCAATTGCTTTCCGACGCCGGCCAGGTCACCGTCCTTCCCGAGCCGCCTGATTACGCGACGCTTTCAAGCCTGTGCGCTTCGGGAGACTACGACGTGGTCCTCACCCAGTTACGCGACGTCATCGACGAGCCACTACTGACCAAGGCGCGGGTAAAGGGCGTCTCCAATTTCGCGGTGGGGTACAACAACATCGACATCGATGCCGCCACCCGGCACGGCATCCTCGTCGGAAATACGCCCGGCGTCCTCACGGATGCGACGGCGGACATTGCCATGCTGCTCATTCTCGGAACCGCACGGCGGGTAGTGGAAGCGGACAAAGTCGTGAGGGAGGGAAAGTTCCTCGGGTGGGAGCCGGAGTTCATGCTGGGCCGGGACGTTTCCGGCGCTGTACTTGGGCTTGCCGGATTCGGCAGGATCGCCCGCGCCGTGGCTCGTCGGGCCCTGGGCTTTGGCATGGAGGTGCTCTTCGCGCCGCGGCCACCCAGCGATCGTCCTGTCAGCCGCGAGGAGCTCGGGGAATTCGCGGGCAAGGTCCGCCAAGTTCCTTGGAACGAGCTGGTAGAGCGCAGCGAATTCCTCTCCTTGCACGTACCGCTCAACGAGCAGACCAAGCACCTTATGAATGCAGACGTGTTGGCTCGCATGAAGCCCGACGCCATCCTCATTAACACCGCCCGCGGTCCTGTGGTGGACGAGGCCGCTTTGGTGGAAGCCCTGCGCAACGGAATTATTGCCGGGGCTGGCTTGGATGTGTTCGAGGACGAGCCGAGGCTCGCTCCCGGCCTCGCCGAACTCCCAAACACTGTCCTCTTGCCGCATGTCGGCAGCGCAACTGTCCCCGTCCGCGCAGAAATGGCCAGGCTGAGCGCCCTCAACGCGATCGCTATCGCGGAGAATCGGTTACCGCCACATCCGGTCAATCCGCTGGCCAGAGCATGAGCGTTCCGGTGGCTCCGGACAGTTTCAAGGGCACATACACGGCAGCTGAGGTTGAGGCCTCCATCGCAGCAGGAATTCACGACGCCGGCGGCTCGGCTATGCAGCTACCCCGCTGTTGCAGGGCTCTAGCTGGGCTTCCCCGCTCCGCCAGCCGCCATCAGCTCCAGACGACGTAGAGTTTCGCGGTTGCGGACGGTGATCATGGGATCCCTAAGTACCTTTGGCACGACCTTGCCCGGGCCCCGGATCGCGTCTTCGGCCATAGAGACGCGGCACTGGTTGCCACCGAGGTCCTCCAAAGTGATGCGGACCTTTGCTTCACCTACGGGCCAGCCACGGGCTAAGAGTTCCAGGCTCCGGCCGGGTTCGACGACGGTGACGCTGGTGCTGTCGTTGAGGAGGAGCGGCCAGGCTCCCACGGAGTGATGGAGTTTGGAACCGACCTGTGGCCACTGGTCATCCACCGCGCGGATCCTTGAGGCGCCAACCACCCACCCGGAGTACAGCCAGCCGTCGGCGATGACATTCCAGACGTCCGCGGCAGAAGACTTGAACAGCTGGGTAACGGTGGACATGGAGTTCCCTTCTGTGTGCCTTCGGCATCTGTCGTGAGACTAAGCTAAGCATGCTTATAAATTGTCCGCCATAGGCCGCCTACACTGTTGGCATGGTGAGCAGGGAATGGCGTTATTGGGCGGCATGCGTAGCCCTGATGTCCATGCTGCCGCTGGCGTCATGTGACGGCTCCTCCCGCAAAGAACAGCCCACCAACTCCGAAGCACAGCCCATCTCCGTAGAGGTTAATCAATCCCGGGACCAATACGGCAAGCAAGCCATCCTTATACAGCTCACCAACGCCACAGACACTCCCGTTACCGTTAGCGGTGCACGGCTGAACTCCCCGTTGTTTGAGAACGACATCATCTGGGAGCCAACAGGCGGCGTCCTGGAGCTACCACCCCGGCAGCCCAAAAGCCTTCCCGCCAATTTGCCTGCGCCGCATTGCAGGCAGTCGCCCGGTGAACCCCTCAAGGCCATCGTTCAATATTCGGAGCCGGCTAAGGGACCCGCAGAAATCTCGGTTGAGGCGCAGGATCCGTTCAACGTCCTGCCCCGGAACGCCGACGAGCTGTGCTTGGCAGTCGACGCTGCCGCCGTAGCTGCCATCGTCTTGGACCCCGAACTTGAGGTGGCCCCGGATGGTCGAACCGCCGTCGTGCGTCTTGTCATTACTCCTGCGAGCACTCCTGGTGAGTCACCGCAGAAGCTCACGATTAACTCCATCGACGGAACCACCCTGCTGGCCGAATCGCCCGCGGATCCTTGGCCGCGGGACATCGCGATATCATCCGGCGGGGACCCGAAAGAGATGCCTTTGACAATCCGTCCGGCGCGTTGCGACCCGCATGCGGTGGCCGAGGACAAGGTGGGAACGCTGTTGCCGCTAAGAATCTCGGTGGGTGCACGTGATGGCGTACTGAAAATTGCGGCACCAAATGAGTTGCGTGGGCATATCTACGATTTCGTGACGGCGGCCTGTGGTGGAGCCGCTCCTTAAGGCGTTTCTATTCGTCAGTACTCGCAGTGACGGTCCCCTCCGAGAAGACGAACTCACCTATGACGGTGACGCCGTCAAGGTCGTAAACCGGGATACTCACCGGACCCTTCGGCCGGTTTGCCTGCCAATGCAATGCCTCTTCTGGCGACTTGAACAGGGATGGATCGCCAGTTGCTACTTTTTGTTCGTTGTTGTTGACATACCCAATTCGATCGTTGGTTGCGTAGGCCCGAATCAGGTCCGGCTCAACGGAAACCCCATCGACCTCAGTTGGAAGCCCATACGTTTGGCCAGCGGCATTTTTCTCGATGGGGGCGTCACTTAACACGACAGCGGGCGCTTGGGGCGCTACTTGGGGCGTGGTCGTCGGCTGGGATGTAGCACTGGCAACTCCGATTCCGGCACCGCCGAGAAGAATTGCTCCCAGGAGGACAGTTGTTGTTCGGGACTTGAATAAAGATTTCATTTTCCCCTCGCACAATAGCTAGCAGCCTTGTCTCGATGCCTGTCCGACATAACAGGTGACGTGCCGATACTTGCTATGTGGGTGGTCATGGGGAAACGTGACGCAAATCTCTGCGCGGTCAGGTTGGCCGCGCACGGTCCCCTCTAGCCGACTGTAGCCAGAGCGGCCGGGGCGCATTCCACCTTGACTTTCACATTGGCTTCCACCGTCTTCACTTCACCGTCCATCTGGTACGGCAGGGGCTTGAGCGTAGTGAATTCATAGCTGCTAACGCTCGGCTGATCGCCCAAGCCTTGCGTGGTTGCTCGAAGGGCAGTCAGCAGCACTCGCCACTTGGGCATGTGCGGAAAGACGATGACCTCAAATTTCCCGTCAGAGGGGTGATCTTCGGCCTCACTGAGCGTGGCGTACTTGGCCATTTCGGGGATGTTGGCGAAAACCAGGCTGTCGAATTTCCTGCGTTTGCCATCGGATGTGCGGATGGCAAATGGCTCGAATTTCGAGAAGGTCTTGATGACGGAGACCATCTCAGTCAGGGCTCCCTTGCTGCCCTTTTCGAGTTCGGTGGCCACAACAGGTGTGAGGCCGAATCCGATGTAGGAGTGCGCGTACTCCAAAGGCTCGTCTTCTTTTTGGCCGGTGTGAATGCTCAGGAGGTCAATTTTCCGGACGTGGCCCTCAGCAATAGCCTCTTCCAGTGGCTTGGTTCCCGTGATCCGACGGTGGTCATTGGCGTTGCCCGCGGCCATGACCGCACACACGGCCTGCGGGTTTCCGGCCTGCATCACTCCGTTGACAACCTCGTTATAGCCACCATCACCGCTCACGGAGACAACAAGGACGTCGCCTCCCTTTGCGGCCGCCGTCCTGGCCAACTCAACGGCATGTCCAGCGTGTTCAGTGGGCTGCAGGGTAATCTCTGGCGCATAGGGGAGCATGTCTTTCAGCTTGACCTGTAATTGCTCCGCCAGTTCGGGCGCATTACCGGTGCTGTTGGGATTGAAAATAATGGCGATCGATTCAAAAGTCCGTGCAGAATCCATAATGTGCTCCTTGCGTGTACGCCCGTTTGGTTACTACCCGTTAGCTCTTAATACCCCTAAGACTCCCCCGGGAACCGCCCACCAATGAGTCTGGTCATGTGCTCCGCGGTCGCGAGCAAAGGTTCCACCCACGCTTGGCACGTTTCCAGCGGCATCCGGAGCGTAGGACCGCTGATGGTGACTGCGCCCACCAGGGCAGCCGCTGAATCGAACACCGGCGCCGAAAGACCTGAGGCACCGTCTTCCCGCTCCCCGACAGTGATCGCAAAGCCATCGGCCCGCGTCTTCTTGACCGCAATCTCCAATTCCTCGGAGCTGGTGATCGTGTAGTCGGTAATGGGCTCCAACGGGTCGCGAAGGACAGCCTCCATCAATTCAGGAGACCAAGCGAGCAGGACCCTGCCGGCCGAACCCGCATGAAGCGGGATGATCTTGCCAAGGTGCATCTCGCGGCGGAGCGCGTGGCGGGTATCTGCCATCGCGACGCATACGCGGTAGTGCTGTTCTGCTTTGAAGAAGCATGCAGTCTCACCGGTGGTATCCCGCAACGTCTTGAGTAGCGGGCTCAGGATGTCCACCACTTCCATGCCACGGGTGGCCGGAGCCGCCCAATAGGCCATCCGCATGCCGATGCGGTACGCGTCGCCCTCCCGGTCCAGGAATCCTTGGGACGTCAGGTTGGTGACGAGACGCTGCACCGTGGATGTCGGCATCCCGGTGTACTCGCGAATGTCGCTCAGCTGCAGCACCGGCTTCGAGAGGGAAAAGGCGTCCAGGATGGACGTGATCTTGCCAAGGACAAGCAAAGGGTTGCCGTTGGCCTTCGCGGAAGCATCGGATGCTGACATAAGTCTCACGCTAAACGCTCGCCGGAAGGGACGCCAATCCCCCGGCCGGTTGGAGCTACAACAGGACAGTGCCCTGGATGCATGTAGCCGATGCCCCGCCGATCCAGATGTCACCGTCCGCGGCCTTCACATGGATGCGACCCGCCCTGCCCAAGGCAGTCCCCTGCGCCGCCACGTACTCTTCAGGAGCCCGTCCACTGCCAATCAGCCACTGAGCTGCACCGGCGTTGAAACTGCCGGTCACGGGATCTTCCACCATGGCGTCGCCCGGAATGAACGTGCGCACTTCAAAGTCGACGTCGGAACCGGGCTCGTGCGGGCCAATTATCCCGACCTTGAGGTCACCCATCGCCACCAGATCCGGTTCGATGGCCAGGACTTGTTCCGCAGAATCAAGCAGGACACCAACCCATTCTGGGCCATTCACCAGCCATGATGCGTCCAGCAAGGAGTCCTCCGGGAGCCTAAGACCGGCCGCCAGCTGGGAACGAACGGCTGCATCCACGGGCTCGAAGCGGGTCAGTGGTGGTGCAGCAAAAGCCAGCCGGCCGGCGTCGTGCTTCACCCGGACCAAACCTGCGCCACATTCCTGCACCACCACGCCCTCAATCTTGGGCTCTCCCCCGGCCTGCAACCAAGTGTGTGCCGAACCGAGGGTTGGGTGCCCAGCGAAAGGGAACTCCTCGCTGCCCGTGAAGATGCGCACCCGATAATCGGCACGCGGATCTGTTGGAGGGAGAAGAAAGGTGGTCTCGGAGAGGTTGGTCCAATGAGCAAAGTGCTGCATCGCCTCGCTGCTCAGTCCCTCTGCGTCAACCACAACTGCCAACGGGTTACCGCAATATGGCTGGGCCGAGAAGACGTCAACCTGATGGAACGGGCGGATACGCAAGGATGCTGAAGTCACCGCTGCAGGCTATCACTGGGTGGCTGACCAGGCGTGCCCATGCAAAACTACGAGCATGGCAGAGAACAAGACCCAGCCCACAAGCATGTCCGTGGATAAATTCCTGTCCTCCGTGGAGCATCCTGGCCGGCGCGCCGATGGGTTGGAACTGCGGAGGATGATGCAGGAGATCACTGGCGAGGAAGGCGTGATGTGGGGGCAAACAATCGTGGGATTCGGCAGCTACCACTACAAATACGAGAGCGGACGGGAAGGTGAGTCTGCCGCCGTCGGTTTCTCACCACGCAAGGCGAACCTGGCGCTTTACGGCCTCACGTACGGTCCCGACGCCGACCGTCTGCTTCCGGAATTGGGCAAGCACAAGACCGGAGCCGCGTGTTTATACATCAATAGGTTGGAGGACGTGGACCGTGAGGTCCTCGCAGAGATGATCCGGACAGGCTACCAACACGTCATGTCGGAGCTCCACACACCATCCACGTAAACAAAAGGACCCCCACCACCGGAAACCGGCGGCGGGGGTCCTTCTTAGCAGTCAGAGACTACTTCCCTGCAACGACCTCAAGGTCGATAACAGCGGAAACATCCTCGTGCAGGCGAACGTTGGCCTGGTACGAACCGACAGACTTGATGTGGTTCGGCAGTTCAACGTTCCGCTTGTCGATGGCGCCGAGGCCAGCGGCCTCAACAGCAGCAGCGACATCAGCAGGCTTGACCGTGCCGAAGAGACGACCGGACTCGCCGGCCTTCACCTCGAGCTTGACCTTCTTCGAGGACAGAGCCTGAGCCTGTGCCTGTGCAGCTTCAACAGAAGCGTGGGCACGAGCAGCGCGGGCAGCCTTGATGGACTCAACCTGCTTCTCGCCACCCTTGGTCCAGGTCAGAGCGAAGCCGCGGGGCAGCAGGAAGTTACGTGCGTAACCGTCCTTGACCTCGACAACGTCGCCAGCAGCACCGAGACCGGTTACTTCGTGGGTCAGAATGAGCTTTGCCATGTTAGTTAATCCCTTCCCTTAGCCGCGGCCAGCGCCGGAGTAAGGCAGCAGAGCAACTTCGCGGGCGTTCTTGATTGCCTGGGCGATCTTGCGCTGTTCCTGAACGGTAACGCCAGTAACGCGACGAGCGCGGATCTTTCCGCGGTCGGAGATGAACTTGCGCAGCAGTGCTACGTCCTTGTAGTCGATGACAGTGATGTCAGCGGCCTTCAAGGGGTTGGACTTTGGTTTGGGCTTACGGAGTTCAGCCTTAGCCATCGTGGAGCTCCTTTTCTATGGAGCCCGTGGATATTGATCCACGGGATGGTGGTGTTCGACGGCGGTAGTCGCCCGGATGCCTTGCGGCAGTCCCGGCGGGTTCCGGCGTCGGACTTTTTCTTGGTGTTTAGAAGGGAGGTTCGGAATCCGGGCCGTTGCCCCAGCCGCCAGCATTGCTGACACCGGGCGTAGCCCAAGGGTCATCCTGCTGTGCGGGCTGGTTGCCGCCCCAGTTTCCACCGGAGTTGCCGCCCTGGCTTGCACCAGCTGCTGCACCTCCTCCAAAGCCACCGGCGTTACCGCCACCGAAGCCACCCTGGCCACCGTTTCCGGCGCCGAACTGGCCACCGGAGCGCTGGGTACGGTTGACTTTGGCGTTTGCGTAACGCAGGCTCGGGCCGATTTCATCGACCTCGAGCTCGATAACGGTGCGCTTCTCGCCTTCTTTGGTTTCGTAAGAACGGCTCTTCAAACGGCCGGAGACAATGACGCGCATGCCCTTGGTGAGGGACTCGGCCACGTTCTCGGCTGCTTCGCGCCAGACGGAAGCGCGGAGGAACAGGGTTTCCCCGTCCTTCCACTCATTCGACTGACGGTCAAAGGTCCGGGGAGTAGAAGCGATGGTGAAGTTCGCTACTGCTGAGCCAGACGGGGTGAACCGCAGCTCCGGGTCATTGGTGAGATTACCAATGACCGTAATAGTGGTTTCGCCTGCCATCTACTGCCTCCTTGTTCGTTCCTGCGGTGTAAAGATCTGGAAGGGGCTGAATTACTCAGCTACGACCTTCTGGTCTTCGGGGCGGATGATCTTGGTGCGCATGATCGTCTCGTTAAAGAGACAGCTGGCGGTCAAGTTCCTTGGCGGTAGCCGGCTCAGCGGTGAAGTTCACCACTGCGTAGATACCTTCGGACTTCTTCTTGATGTCGTATGCCAGACGGCGACGGCCCCAGATGTCAACCTTTTCGATGGTTCCACCATCGGTGGTGATGACATTGAGGAACTTCTGAAGCGACGGCTCTACGGTACGCTCTTCGACCTCGGGGTCGATGATTACCATCAATTCGTAAGGACGCATATGTGAACCCACCTCCTTTGGGCTAAGCGGTTACGGTATTTCCGTAACAGGAGGTTCATTTGCGATGCTGTGGCTCGCTCCCCCGCCGAAGACTCGGAAGGAGGGCGCAACACAGACTTCAATATCTTAGTGCATCTCCTGCACTCAAAGCTATTCGGTGGGGTCTTGGACCGAAACCTGCCAGTTGCCGTATGTGGATAACTGGGCTCCAGGCCAGTGAATACTTGAACCATGAGTGTTCTGAAATCCACCATCCTCTTCGTTTTGGCCGCCGTAGCGGAGATCGGCGGCGCCTGGCTCATCTGGCAATCAGTCCGGGAGGGCAAAGCCTGGTGGTGGGCCGGCCTCGGTGTTGTTGCGCTGGGGATCTATGGGTTCTTTGCAGCCTTCCAACCGGATGCCCACTTCGGCCGGGTTCTGGCCGCGTACGGAGGGATCTTCATTGCCGGTTCTCTCGCATGGGGCATGCTGGTGGACGGCTTCCGGCCAGATCGATGGGACGTCATCGGAGCAGCGATCTGCATTGTGGGGGTTGGAATCATCATGTTCGCGCCGCGGCCGGGTTCCTAGCACTCAGCAGCGCGTCTCAATAGCGCCACGAACGACAAAACCCCTGGAAGATCAGCGATCTTCCAGGGGTTTCCTGTGCGCGGAGGGGGACTTGAACCCCCACCCCCTTTCGAGGACTAGCACCTCAAGCTAGCGCGTCTGCCATTCCGCCACCCGCGCAGGGTGATTCCGGAGAAACAGCGTTTCGTTTTTCTCCGTAACAGCGACAAAGACACTAACACGAGGATGCCCATTTCGTGGATTCCTATGTCCCAGCGCTCCCAAGCAAAGGAGTAACTGAGGGCTAGGGTGGGGGCATGGATGCACTGAACTCCCTGGTCCTGACAGTTGTTTTCACCGCGATCTTTCTCTACGCCCTCTATTTCGTGGTCCGTTCTGGCGTACGGGATGGCATCCTTCAAGCTGACAAGAAACGCAGTGCCGACGGCGTTGGTGACTAGCTGGCCATGAACAACGTCAGAGTCAGGCGCAGCCGGTTGCGTTTCGTTGTCATGGTGGCAGCGGGCGCCGCGGCGTTCGTGGTCACGGGCGTCGCAGGCAGTTGGGTTGATGCCCCGGCCGTGGGCTGGGCAACGGCAGCGCTGATCTATGTTGCCTGGGTGTGGCTGGTGATAGCGCGGATGGATCCCGCCGAGACCCAGCAACACGCGACCTCCGAGGACCCGTCCCGTGGGGTCACTGACCTGCTGATCCTCGTCGCAAACCTGGCCAGCATCGCCGCCGCTGCCGCCGTGATCGTCAACTCGCACACTGAAGGAACGGACACGCGCTTTTACTCGGCCGCGCTCTCCCTGGCGTGCGTAGCCCTGTCCTGGATGCTGGTCCAAACGCTCTTCACCCTGCGCTACGCCGAGCTCTATTACAGCCCTGAAGCGGACGCTGGTGGTGGAGTTGGTGGCATCACCTTCAACCAGGATCGGCCACCGCAATACACGGATTTCGCCTACCTGGCCACCAGCCTGGGCATGACGTATCAGGTCTCAGACACCAACCTGGGCAACCACAGGATCCGGCTTGAGGCCTTAAAACACAGTCTGCTTTCCTACCTGTTCGGCACCGTCATCCTGGCCGTCACCATCAACCTCGTCATTGGCCTTGCCCAGTAGCCCATACCGCCCGACGCTCAGTTCCCGACGGCGTGGCCAGGCGTAGGCTACTTGCCATGAAGCCCCGGCTGATTTGGTTTGCGGCGATCATTCTGGTGGCGGTGATCGGCGGAGTGGTGTGGTTCGCGGTGGACAAGTCGCCTGTGTGCCCTGCAATTGGGAACGCGACGCCAATCGAGCTGAAGATAGCCTCAACGCCAAGCCGCGTCCAGGCATGTTTTGGGGACGGCTGCATGCCGCGGCCCGTCCAGCAGCAGACGGATGGCCGCTGGCTCGTCCCTCAGGAGCCTCCGTACCTACCCGCCGGGCAGTCAACCTCCACTCCGGGCGTGGTGGCCAAGGTCCGCGTTGTTGTCAAGGAGACAGGCAAACGCCAGCGGGACGCCGTCTTCGACATCCCTGCGATACCGGGTGTTCCGGACACCACCGGCGCACAATGCCCCGGACCCATCCAATACCTCCCGGTTGAGGTGCCTTAACCACAAACGGGGCAGCCGCCGTCGAACGCTGACGGCGGCTGCCCCGGACGAAAAGGACGCTTACGACGCCGGACCGGAACCCAACGTCACACGCTCGGCTTCCTCATCACCCGCCGGAGCGGACGGCGTCCCGCGTTTGCGGTATCGGAATACGCCGATGGCGACGACAACCGCAGCCAGAGCCAGCGAGAGGAAGAGCGATTCTCGCGTGGACTCAAGGATCACCATGCCGATGATGAGCGCAACGATGCTTCCAATGGCGATCCACGTAAGGTACGGGAAGAACCACATCTTGAGGTCGAGGTCTTTGGCGGCCGCGCCCATCCGGCGGCGGAGGATGAGTTGTGAACTGGCGATGACCAGCCAGACGAACAAGGCGATGGCGCCGGACGTGTTGACGAGGAACAGGAACACTGTGTCCGGAGCGACATAGTTCAGGCCAACGGTGATGAACCCGACCACGGTGGAGGCCAGTACTGCTGCCGCAGGAACGCCGCGCTTGGAAATCTTCATCCAGGATTTCGGGGCGTCGCCACGCTGCGAGAGCGAGAAAAGCATACGGCTTGCTGTGTACAGGCCCGAGTTCAGGCAGGAGAGAACCGACGTGAGGACCACGATGTCCATAATGGTGCCGGCACCGGGGATTCCGTAAAGCTCAATCACGGCAACGTACGGGCTTTTGGCAACTGAAGCGCTGTTCCACGGCAGGAGCGTGACCACAATGGCAATGGAGCCGATGTAGAAGATCAAGATGCGCCATACGGTGGACTTCACGGCCTTCTTGACGGCGTCCACAGGGTTTTCGGACTCGCCCGCAGCGATCGTGGCAATCTCGGCACCGAAGAACGAGAAGACCACTACGAGGATGCCGGCCAGGACGGCGCCGGGACCGTTGGGCATGAAGCCACCCTGATCCAGGAGGTTGGCGACGCCCGGAGCGGAAACGCCCGGGATCAGGCCAAGGATCGCTGCAATACCTGCGAGCAGGAAGATGACGATTGCGGCCACCTTGATGGACGCGAACCAGAATTCGAACTCGCCGTACGACTTCACGGAGCCGAGGTTGGTAAGTGTCAGAAGCACCATGAGAACCAATGCCCAAACCCATTGGTCGACGCTTGGCACCCACCGGTGCATGATGGCAGCGCCGGCGGTGGCCTCAATGCCGAGCACGATGATCCAGAACCACGCGTAGAGCCAACCAATGCTGAATCCCGCCCAGCGGCCCAACGCCTTGTCCGCGTAGGTGGAGAAGGAGCCCGTCTCCGGGTTGGCCGCAGCCATCTCGCCAAGCATCCTCATGACGAGGATGACCACCACGCCAGCGGCCAGATAGGCAACAAGGATGCCTGGACCGGCCTGTTGGATGGCGGCACCGGAGCCCACGAAGAGCCCAGCACCAATCACGCCGGCGATGGCGATCATGGAGAGGTGTCGTGGCTTCAGGGACTTTGAAAGCTGTTGGTCAGCGTGCATGGGTCGGCGCCGTCCTTAGTGTCTTTGGAGAGGGGCCCGAGTTGATGTGCAGCGGGCCACATGGCTTTCTCACACTAGCCATCCGCGAAGGGCAAAATCCTGTGCGAGCGTACATTTTGTCGTTCTGAAAAAAGGAAGAATGCACAAAAAGTATGATCATAAACATCAAAAGTTTCCTAGGGGAAACAATTGAAACGCCCTTGAAATGAGTCCTTGAGGCTTTCCTAGTCCCCTTCGGGAACTTAGACGTCGGTCCGGAAGAACAGCTCCGCCACAGAAGCCAAGCGGAGCGGGTCCTCCACGCCGCACAACTCCCGTGCCGAATGCATGGACAGCAGGGGGATGCCGACGTCGACGGTCCTTATACCCAGCCGCGTCGCTGTAAGGGGACCGATGGTCGAGCCGCACGGAAGGTCATTGTTGGAGACATATTCCTGATACGGCACATTTGCTTCCCCGCACAGCCGCGCCCAGAGCGCCGCTCCCGTCGCGTCGGTGGCGTAGCGCTGGTTGGCGTTGATCTTCAACAGCGGCCCACCGTTGAGTACGGGACGGTTTACGGGATCATGCCTTTCGGCGTAGTTCGGGTGGACGGCGTGGCCGGCATCCGCAGAGACGCAGAACGACGCCGCCAGGGACTGCCGCCGCTGGCTTACCGAAGCGCCAAGACCGTCAGAGATTCGAGTCAGGATGTCCTCAAGGATGGGTCCGCAGGCACCGGAGCGCGAGTTGGAACCGATCTCCTCATGGTCGAACGCGGCGAGGACAGCGATGGGGCCGTCTTGCTGCCCCGCTTTCGCATGTTCGATCAATGCCACCAAGCCAGCGTGTGTCGAAGAAAGGTTGTCCAAGCGACCGGAGGCGAAGAACTCACCCTTGGCGCCGAAAATCGCGGGTGCCTGCGTGTCCGCCACCACGACGTCGTAACCCCCAATCTCTGCTGGATCAACGTCGGCGTCCTCGATTCGATCGGCAAGCAGGCCCAAAAGATCTTCGTCGGCCGGGTCACCCTGCCCGAAAATTGGATTCATGTGCTGCTGCTTGGACAGAACGAGGCCATTGTCATTGACCCCACGATCCAAGTGGATAGCCAATTGCGGAAAGCGTAGGAGCGGGCCGGTTGCCGTCAGGTGCTGCGTGCCGTCGCGTAACACCAGGCGGCCAGCCAGTTGCAGCTCGCGGTCCAGCCAGGAGTTAAGGAGCGGACCTCCGTACACCTCGACGCCGGCCTGCAGCCAACCGAACTTGCCCGTGGTGGGCTTCGGCTTCAGTTTGAAGGAGGGGGAGTCCGTGTGGGCGCCCAGGATATTGAAGCCGGTGGTTGGACCAGCATTTTCGGGGGTAACCCACGCGATCAGGGCGCCATCGCGGATAACGTAGAACTTACCCGCGCCACCTTCCCACGGCTGCAGTTCATCCAGTGAGGTGAAGCCAGCGCTATCAAGCCGGCGACCGGCCTCGTGCACTGCATGGAAGCTGGACGGCGAAGCCGAAACGTACGTGCCGAGGTCCTGGATGTGGTCAACTGCTGCGGGGGCATTCGAAGGCATGCCCCCGAGTCTAGCTGCGCTCTCCGATCGCTTCGCGTCAGACCGTGACGTTCAGAGCGGCTGTGTAACCTCCCTGGACCGAACCAGACATGGTGGCCAGCTGATATATGCCTCCATCGTCACCAAAGACGTTGTCATCTGCCAGGGTGCTCTTTGCGAAGTTCCGGGCACTCGATTCATATCCCTCCGACGCGTAGACCTCCTTGCACGCTGCCTCGGTCAGGGCGATCTGGGAAACTGCCAACACCTGCCCGGCCGCAGACGTGTTGCTCATGGATTCAAATACCTCAAAGTGAATATGAGGCCACCGGCCACTGTAGGCGCCGGGATAGATGGTGGTGAAAGTGACCTGGCCGTTGCTGTCGGCTTCCTGGACGCCGCGGAGGTAATTCTCGTTCTTCAGCCCCGAGTCGTACAGGGAATACTTTCCGTTCTGGTCACAGTGCCAGGCATAGACCGCTGCGCCCGCCAGAGGCGAGCAGCCGTTGGCGTTGTCCAAGAGCGTCAGGGTGAAAGTCAGTGGGATACCCGTGGCCTTCGTGGTGGAGCTACCGAAGCTTGAAGTGATGTCCTTGCGAACCACTCCCGATGCTTCGAGCACATTCGGCCCGTTGGAACCATCGCCGGGGTAGGGGCCGAGTGTTTCCTCGGGGATCTCGACTCCGCATTCAGCGAGTGCACGCGTCACCGTACTGGTGGCTGAAGGCGTTCCGGCCGCCGTCGTGCTTTCTATTGCGGTAGCGGTAGCACTGGAAGACGACGACGGCGCTGCGCTGCCACCTCCGGAACTCGGCGTACAGGCGGCCAGGGCTGCTGCCGTCCCGGCGCCGAACAGGACTCCCAGCGTTCGCCGGCGGCTCAGGAGTGTGGAGAGATCGAATTCGAGGCCTCGATCGTGGTTTGGATGGGGCTGCGGGGATGTCATGCGTCCATCAAACCCACACGGGCTGTGCCTTGTATATGCCAAAACCATGGTGTTGCTGTGAAAGCTGTGGACTAAGGGTTCTCACGTCGTATGTGCAATATAAACATTTCTATATGCTTGTAATGCTCGTCACCTTGTGCCACGATTGCTCCCAAGCACACCCACGGAAGGCATCGCCCCATGAACATTGAATTGAAAGCAGTGCGGAAGCTCCGCATCCACTGGCCCATCCCGCTGTACACGATGACCCAACTGGCCAGTGGCGATCTGGGGGCCCTGGAGTCTGACCCAGGCATCGCCTCGCTGCTGCAAGCGCTCACTGCAACGCCGGAGCTGGGTGGCTTCGGTAATTACCACCACGTCTTCGAGTCCTCGGCAGGGTTCGAGGGCTTTACCGTCGCGGAAGGTGCCAATCCCACGTTGGGAAGCGTGGGGCAGAGGACCATCTCGCCGACATTCGTGTTCACCACCTACTTTGATGACTCGCTCTCTGACCAGGCCGTTCATGAGCTCGTCCAGCGGATCGTGGATATCCACCCGTGGGAAGTTCCCGTCATTGAAGTCTCCGGGCCACTGAGCGTCTCCAGCAGCGCGCATGCTCCCGCCATTGAAAGCCGGGTGGCTTGATGAATTCCCAGTTATGGCAGCAACTTGCGCCCCTGCTCGAAGGCAGGACGTACACCGATCTAACGCACGCGTTCCATCCGGGTCAGCCCCATTTTGCTGCCTTTCCGGATGAGTCCCGCGAAGCCCTCTTTGACATGGAAAAGGGGGACGGATTTACGGCCCACCGGTACTCGATAGTTGGCCAGTGGGGCACCCACGTGGATCCGCCGTCGCACTTTGTCCGGGGCGGCCGAACGCTGGACCAGATACCCGTGGAACAAATGTTGTTGCCGTTGGTTGTCCTGGATATCAGTAACCGTGTTCGCAACGATGAAGATGCCACTCCAACACTCGCCGACGTTCAGGCTTGGGAGGAGAGGAACGGGCGCATCTTGGCGGGTTCCTTTGTGGCGCTACGCACTGGTTGGAGCCAGCGATGGCCCGATGCCCAGGCCATGGCGAACAAGGACCAAGCAGGCATCAGCCACACCCCCGGCTGGTCACGGGAGGTTCTGGAATACCTGATCGAGAACCGTGCCGTGGCTGCGGTGGGCCACGAACAAACGGACACTGATCCCGGCGTCGCCACTTCCCAGCAGGACTTCAGCCTGGAAACTTATGTCCTGGCCCAGGACAAATGGCAGATTGAACTCCTTGCCAATCTGGACAACGTGCCCGAGGCAGGCGCCGTCGTGGTTGCTACCTGGGCCAAACCCCTGGAAGGCAGTGGATTCCCGGCCAGGGTTTTCGCCATCCACTAGCTAGAATCAATCCATGTCAAAGACCTCAAGCATGGGCCGCGGCATGATGGCCATCCTTGCGGTCGGTGCCCGTCACGCGCAAGGATACGACGGCGGTACGGTGGCCGACGTCGCGGCCGACCTGGACAAGGACCGCAGCCAGGTATCGCGGAGTCTCAAGGGCGCCTTGCAGGAGGGATTCCTGGCCCGCAGGGATCAGAGGAAATACAGCTTGGGCTGGACTATCCTGACGGACGCGCAACTGGTCGCTGAACAACGGCTGAAGACGGACGGGCTAACCGCGCTTGAGGGTCTCGCTTCTGAAACCAACGAGGCATGCTTTCTTGGCGTGCTCAGCGGCAACAGCACGGTCACCATCGGTGAACAAGTGCCTGCCAGCGCCAACCTCGTGGGATCGTGGCTGGGACGTCCCTATCCTGCATATTGCAGTGATGCCGGCCAAGCACTTCTGTGGGACGCCCCGGACGAAGAAGTCCGCAAGATCTTCGAGTCTGTTGAATTCGTGAAGCATGGGCCCAATACGCCTTCCTCCGTGGAGGACTTCCTGGCGCGGCTCAATGATGCCCGCGTCCGCGGTTACTCGATCGTGGACGAAGAAGCTGAGCCGGGACTCTACTCACTGGCCGCACCCATACGCGACTTCAAAGGGGAGGTTGCTGCAGCCCTGCAAATTGTGGGCCCGAAGTCCCGCATTGAGCCCCACCGCGAAACTTATGCAGTCGCACTCCACGCTTGGCAGGAATGGCTCGAATCCATGGTGGGTGGGCGGCCTCAATAGCCGCCCCCGGACTTAAGGGCCGGATGCGGAACCAGCAGTCCCGGATGCGGAACCGAGTCGGTGCGCTGCCGAATGCAGCAGCGGGGCCAGCTCCGGCGCGGCCCTCTCAACATCGGAACGGGTACCCAGGACACTGAGCGCCGCAATGATGCCGCCCGAATAATCCCGAACAGGAACGGCCAGTTCCCATACACCGTGTTCGAACTCCTCGGCCGCCAAAACAAAACTCTGGGGCCTGTCGCGCTCCATGAGGGCGTCGACTTCCGCGTGAGAATGCGCTGCAGCTGAGCCCGCCGACGCCAATGAAGTTGACATCTTTGAGCAAAGCTTCCAGTTCGTTCCGGGAGTGGTCCCACAGCAATGCCCGCCCGGAACCCGTACACCATACAGGCGTGACCATTCCCGGCTTTGCGAACCCGCCCAAGACTGAGTTGTTGGTAGAGGAACGCAACAGCAGAACCCTGACACTCTCGCGCACTGACAGCCGGGACCTAAGTCCCAGTGACGAGACCAACTCTTCCAGTTCTGCACGGGAATCGTGGACCCAGCCGACATTGAGGGAGGCGGCCAGGTTGAAGAACCGTGGTCCCGCGCGGAAAGGACCGCGCTCCAGCCGCTCAAGCAGCCCTAAGTCGCACAGTTCCTGGGCCAGGCGCGAAACCCGGCTCTGCTCCATGTCCAGCTCAGCCGCGAGTTGGGATACGCCAAGCAGCTGACGGCCCTGCTTTTCGCGGTCCGTAACCAACCGAACGAGACGAAGCCCCTGCGCCAACGACGACGCCTCCGGTGACACGTCCAAGAATCCCCCTCCTTCCGCCAAGCGCTCACGCCATTCTCACACGCCCCTGTCAGCGGCAAGAATCAGGTCCCCTTGGTGAGGACGATGAAAGGCTTCACGGCCGGACTCTCTGTGGAGTCCGGCCGTGAAGCCCTGCGCTGGATTGATCAGGCGATCTGCTTAGCCGCGGCGCGTCCGTGCCTGACGTGGAAGTAGATATAGCAGGCGGCCACGAACGGAATACCGAAGTAGAGGGCAGCAACCTGGTTTGGATCGAAGGCAATGCCTACCAGTGAGACCAGGCAAAGCGTGAATGCCAGGATGGGAACCAGCGGGAAGAACGGGGCCTTGTAGGCAAGATCGGCCACCTGCCCACCGTTTCGGATAAATGCCCGGCGATGGAAGAAGTGGGATGCCGTGATTGACATCCATACCCCTACCACCGCGAATCCGGCCACCGAAACAAGGGCAAGGTAAACCGTTTCGGGAGCAACCACACTGCTGATCAGCGATGCCAACCCGCCAAGCATGCTGACGGAGAGGGCAACAAGGGGAATCCCGCGCCGCGTCAGTCGCTTCAAAGCCTTTGGCGCGTGCCCCTCATCGGACAGCGAGTACAGCATGCGTGCACAGGAGAACAGTCCGCTGTTGCCGGCAGACAACAGTGCCGTGATGATGACGAAGTTCATGATGTCCGCCGCGTAGGGGATGCCCACCGAGGAGAACACGGTGACAAACGGGCTCTCATCCAAGCCCACCTGATCGAAAGGAACAGTTGCTGCGATGACGGCGATGGCACCGACGAAGAAGATCAGGAGGCGGATCACGGTGCTGCGCATGGCTTTGGGGATGTTTCGCGCGGGATCGGTAGTTTCTCCAGCAGCGACGCCGATGAGTTCAGATCCGGAGAAGGCATAGAAGACTGCCAGAGCAGTAACAAGGACCCCGAGAAACCGTTGGGAAAGAGGCCCCCTGAGGTGTTGAAGTTCTCAAAAAGGAACGGGTGGTTGCCGGATTCCGAGAGCGGCTGGAACCCGAGGAGTGCGGCTCCGCCCAGCACGATCAACGCGATGATCGCACCCACTTTAACAATGGAGAACCAGAACTCGGATTCTCCGAAGAACCTGGAGGAGATGGCATTGAGTCCGAAGAGGATTGCTGCGAACACCACGCACCAGACCCACACGTCCACGCCGGGGAACCACCGCTGCATGAGCAGGCCCGACGCCGTGAATTCGGACCCGATCGCAACTGCCCAGCAAAGCCAATAGAGCCAGGCTGTGGCGAAGCCCGTGGCGGGACCAATGGATCGTGCGGCATAAATGTGGAAGGCGCCTGAAACCGGGTAGGCAATGGCCAGTTCACCGAGGCAAGCCATCACAAGGTAGACCACGAAGGCCCCCACCAAGTAGGCAATGACGGCGCCCAGGGGACCTGCTTGGGAAATCGTGTATCCGGAACTGAGGAACAGGCCTGATCCGATGACACCGCCCATCGCGATCATGATGAGGTGGCGTGGACCCATCGTTCGGCGGAGGCCGGTTTCGGCAGCGGTGGACGAGGCGGGAGAAGCGGGAGCATCAGGTAGATGGTCCAATTGCAGGGGTGCTGAAGGTTCCATGTGGTGTCTCCGGTTAATGACAGATGCGAACGGTACGCCTGAGGACATCCGGACTGAGGGTGCCAAGGAGGGCGTCTGTAGTGACGAAGGTAACACAATTTCGTCGCATATGGTCATTAATAACATTTGTTAATGCATATGTTGCACGTTACGTTGTCAGGGGCTTAGGGGGTTAGTAGTCCGGGTTGCTCGGCACAACAAGTCCGGTCTCGTACGCGTACACCACCACTTGCACACGATCCCTCAGCTGCAGCTTGCTGAGGATGCGCCGGACATGGGTCTTAACAGTGGCCTCGGACAGGAAGAACTTGTGGGCTATCTCCGCGTTGGACAGCCCCTCTGCGATGGTCGTGAGGATCTCGGTCTCACGCGGTGTGAGATCGTCCAACAACGGATCGCGATGTGGGCTGGGCGATTGGCCGGGCACGCTGCCGCCACGTACATACGTCTCCAACAGCCTCTGCGTTACGCGTGGTGCGACAACGGCGTCGCCACTGGCCACAAGTCGCACAGCGTGCACGAGTTCAACCGGGGCCACATCCTTGAGTAGAAATGCAGAAGCGCCAGCTTGCAGCCCCGAGAAGGCGTATTCGTCCAGGTCAAACGTGGTGAGGATGATGACCCGCGCTTCGGAACCGGAGTCCGAAATGCGCCGCGTGGCTTCGATGCCATCCATGGTGGGCATTCGGACGTCCATGAGCACCACATCCGGCTGCAGCTCCTCTACCTGCCGGACAGCCTCGTTCCCGTCCGATGCCTCGCCCACTACATGGAAGTTCTCTTCACCTTCAAGGATGAGTCGAAAGCCCATCCGCAGCAGTGGCTGGTCATCCACCAGCAGGATCTTGATGACGCCCTGATCTACCACTATTCCCCCTTTTCGCCGTTCCAGTGCAGCTCGGCGTGGACCGCCCAGCCTCCCCTTTTTCCCGGACCGGCACTAACGATTCCAGCATAGATTCCCGCCCGTTCACGCATTCCGGCAATGCCTTGCCGTGTGCCCAGGCTGTCCATTGACTCGCCACCCTCCCGGGTTCCGCGGCCGTCGTCGAGCACGTCAATGGTGACCAGGTCGCCGTCGCGGGCTACCTGCACGTCCACGCGGCTGAGAGAGCGCCCATAGCGGAGAACATTGGTCAACGATTCCTGCACAATCCGGTAAACGGTGAGCTCGAAGGCAGGATCGGCCGGAAGCGCGGGCCCCGTGTGCGCGTAGTGCAGCGGCAGGCCGGCCGTACGGAATCCATCCAGCAGCTTGGCCAGATTAAGCCCGGACTCGAGCGGCGTCAGTGGCGCCGGGCGGCCGGAATCATCGCGCAGGACTCCAAGCACCCGGCGCATGTCCGCAAGCGCCGCCCTGCCCGTTCGGGACAGTTCACCCAGGACGTCGCCAGCGCGGTCGGGGTCCTTCTTGACCACGACTGCCGCCCCGTCCGACAAACTGATCATTACCGTCAGGGAGTGAGCCACGACGTCGTGCATTTCCCGCGCAATTCTGTTGCGCTCGGTGACCTTGCCCAACTGCGTTGTCCGCGCTGCCCATGCGGCGATCTCGGCCTCATGCTCCCGCCGCTGGCGGACCGAGATACCAATGCCCGTTGCCAGCAGGTTGGACAACATGATGGTCACAGCAGTGGCGATGTTGTTGATGAGGTGGAAGTTCTCCGGCACGTCCTGCAGATTGTTCATGCTGCTGGGACTTGTCCACATGAAAAGGTACAGCAAGCTAAGCGGCAGGCTGGCAGCGCCAAACACCACCAGGGAAGTTGGGCGCTTCCGGGTTGTTGCCACAGCGTAGAGGGCGAACCACAAGCCCGCCGAAACGTTGGATCCCCACGGGTTCAGCACGGTGGCCAGGACTTCCAGAACCGCGACGGCGGCAACCACCTGGAGCGGGTAGCGCCGCCGGAATATCAGGACAGTCGCGATCAGCAGCAAGAGCCCGACGACGAGCCACTTGCCCTCGATGATCGAGGCGATGATGGTGGGCAGGGCCAAAAGGACGTAGCAAAGGACAACCACGGCATCCATCGCACGGGGACGCTCGAAAAAGTACCGACGGATACGGCCTCTGCGACGCTGGGCAATTTCAGCGAAGGACGCGTCGGCTGTGACAGCCGGCGCGTCCTTCACTTGTGGAGCTTCAGTCATGGATTGAGCCTAGACGGCCTAGACATCCCGCTTCTTCAGCAGGACCATCGCCAAGGCAACCGGCACCACAACCCAGGCGCCGAGAACCAGGGCGGCCTGCCAGACTTCCAGGGTGTCCGGAACATGCTCGACGGCGGTCATCGGGTTGATGGTGTTGCCCGGAAGGTACTTGCGGGCTTCCACGAAGAAATCGCCGGGAATGAGCTGGAAGGCAATCGGAGCCACAAAGAACAGACCCACGAGGCTCATGATGCCTCCTGCCGAGTTGCGGACGATGGTTCCAAGTGCCATACCAATCGCTGCCACGGCTGCCACGTAAATACTGTTGACCAGCAAAAGCTTGACCGATTGCGAGCTACTGAGATCCAGCTTCAGATCGTAGTTATCCACGATCGGGAGTGACACGAGGCCAGCTATGAAGGTGGACACCGCCGTCAACAGGAAGGCACTGACCATCACGACTATCAGCTTGGCCAGGAACGGCGAGAGCCTCTTGGGGACCGCGGCGAAGGTGGAGCGCGCCATTCCCGTGGTGAACTCGGAGCTCATGAGCAGGACGCCCAACGAACCGAGGATCAGCTGGGCGAATGCGATGCCGGAGGTGGGGATGGTAACTGCGATGTCGCCGCCCTGCGCGGCAATGGCTGCTGCGGCTTCGGGATCCCTCGCAGCTTGTTCGGCGAACTGCCCTGTACCCCAAGCCGAAAGTGCTGCGAAGCCAACCATGACCAGCGCCGTGGAAGCCAAGAGAATTAGCGTGGACAACAGCGTGCGGAACTTGATGAACTCGGAGTTCAGAACGCGATGGAAGGCCGGTCCTGGACCGACGGAGTTACGCATGGACTTTCGGTCCAAAGTGGTGGTGCTCATGTCTATTTCCCTCCGGCCTGAACGGGAACAGACGCCCCGGCGGTGATGTGCGAGTGGTATTCAACCTCGTCCTTGGTCAACTCCATGTACGCCTCTTCGAGACTTGCCTGGAGCGGGGTCAGCTCGTAGACCATGACCTGGTTGTCCAGGGCAGTTCGGGCGATTCCGCGAGGATCCAGGCCCGAAACTTCCAGCAGCTCACGTTCGTGGACCTCCACGGAGACACCCGTGCCGGCGAGCAGTTGCATGAGCCGCTCCGGCTGGTCCGTGCGGACGCGGGTGCGGGCTTGGCCCTTGCCGGTGATGATCTCTGCGATGGGTGCATCCGCAATGATCTTGCCCCGGCCAATCACGATCAGATGGTCTGCCGTCAATGCCATCTCACTCATGAGGTGGCTGGACAGGAACACGGTGCGGCCCTCGGAAGCGAGGTACTTGACCAGGTTCCGAACCCAGACCACGCCTTCCGGGTCCAGGCCGTTGACGGGTTCGTCCAGGATGATGGTCTGAGGATCCCCAAGCAGCGCTGCCGCAATGCCGAGGCGCTGACCCATACCGAGCGAGAAACCCTTCACCTTCTTCTTGGCGACTTCTCCCAGCCCGGTCATCTCAATGACCTCCCGCACCCGGCTCTTGGGGATGCTGTGCGTCGCGGCCATGGCGAGCAGGTGGTTGTACGCCGTGCGGCTCGTATGGACTGCCTTGGCATCAAGCAGGGCACCGATTTCACGCAACGGCGCAACGTGCTTGGCGAACGGCTCACCGTTCACGGTCACCGAACCCGCGGTGGGAGTGTCCAGCCCCATGATCATGCGCATCGTAGTGGACTTGCCGGCACCGTTCGGGCCCAGGAAACCCGTCACCCGTCCGGCTTGGACAGTGAAACTGACACCGCCGACGGCGGTCTTCTCGCCGTAGACCTTCGTCAGGCCTTTTGCTTCGATCATGGAAGCGTTCCCTCCTCGGAGCACGTGTGCGTGCAGATGAGTTGTTGACTGTACTAACCACGCTAGTCACAGAGAGTGGGGAAATCGCCTGTCTCAGGGATGATTCAGGGTCCAGTCAGGGTAGTCCTCCCGGATGACGCTATGAACCCTTGGCTATCTAGTCCAGCGGCAGTGGACAGTACACGCGTAGCTCACGCCTCTTGACAGTGAAGACGGCGCTGCGCACTCCGGGCTTAGGCTCACCATCCACTGCAAGGACCAACGGTTCTCCGATCGCCTCAATGGTTACGGTAGTCGCCTCGGTCAGATGTGTGACTTTGGAAGCAGCAACGGTGCCTGTAATGACGGCCCAAAGCAGTCGGGCACGGGCAAATGGTTCATCCGCAGTGATCATGCGGAGATCGAAGACGCCGTCGTCCAGCACAGGGCGTCGAAGCGGGGCATGGTCGCTGGGATAGTACCGTCCACGTCCCAGGTACAGAATCCACAGCTTGTGCTTCACGCCGTTCACGGTGAGCGTCGTGGGCGAGTTCACGCCGAAAGTCCGCAGCGATGCCACCAGACTGGCCAGGGGTTTGCCCATGGCAGGCTGCAGCCGCTCCCGGCGGCGTACGAGGTTGGGATAAACACCCACGCTGGCCGTATTCAGCATGGCGATCTCGCTGGACTCGGGGTTGTCAGGCAAACCGCGATGGACGGCAACATGCCCGAAATCCACAAAAGCAGCCTGCCCCTGCGTGACTGCCTTAATGGCGGCGTCAATGGAGTTGGTCCCAAGGTCACGGGCAAAGTGGTTAAGGGTGCCACCGGGTAACACCAGCAGAGGCAGGGAATGCTCGACGGCGATAGCCGCCGCGGTGCCAACCGTCCCGTCACCACCCCACACGCCAAGCGCTACGGTGCCCGGCCGGGCAGCTGCTGCTTCAATCTCAGCGGCCACATCCTCGCCCTCAGCGATTTCATGAATATTCGCTTTGGGGAATACATCCTTTAGCAGTTCACTGGTTTCAGGGGAGTAGGAACCGCCCAGGACGTTGACGGCAATGCTCAACCCCTCGCCGTCGGAAATTGCTGGGCCCTCTGCCGGCGTTCGCCGCGGTTTGGGTTCGGCAGGCTTCGCTGGCCACCACGTGCGCGTCAGCAGGGCAGCACTCGCGCCAAGTGCAGAACCAAACACCACGTCTGACGGCCAGTGTGCCCCTGTGTGCACACGGGAATAGGCAACGCCCGCGGCGATAGGCGCGAGTACTGCACCCAGGACGGGAGAGACCATCCCCGCTCCCACGGCAAAAGCGACGGCTGAAGCTGAGTGGCCGGACGGCATGGAGGAACTAACCGGCTGCGGATGCACGAACCTGAAGACGGGCAAATGCTCGGGCAGGGGTCGCGTCCTGGGAAGTGCCGTCTTGAAGATGACGTTGGTGACCCCGGAGGCGACGCCCAAGGCAAGGAGTCCGTGCAGGGCTGCCCTGCGCGGCTTTCCTGGAACAGTAGCCATGATTCCCGCGATGCCGAACCACAGCTTCCCCTTGGTGGCCGCTGCTGAAAGCCGCCGGAAGAGATCATCATGCTCGCCGTGAGGCTGACGCGAAACCGCACGGACAAGGAAATGATCGAACCTTGCCACGTGTTTGGGTCCTTTGCCCAGGAAACCTCGCATTCCACCACACTAGCGCGAGTCCATGGGGCAGGACCGTGTGGCATTCCAGAACGTCCCTCCACCCTGCCCAACCGCCGTGACTACGATGAGTGCATGAATCGCGTCCTGCGCCCACGCCAGCGTCCGAGCTGGCAGATCGTTGCATCAGCCTTGTTCTTGCTGGGCGCGTTCGTGGTCCCGGGCGCCATGCTTGTGGCGGGTCAAGGGGAACCCGCCTTCAGCAGAATTGATACAACATGGCAGGCCTATTCCTTCACCCTGCACGCCCCGTTCTGGGACGCAGTAAACGTAGTGCTCAACGGGGTTGGTTATGTGGGGATGCTGGTGTTGCACCTTGTTTTGGCGGTCGCGCTACTCATCGGGCGGCGTCCCAAGGCTGCCATCTTCACTGCACTGGCAGGCCTTGCTGCCCTGGGCCTCACCCAACTGACCAAGGCTGTTGTCGGCCGTGACAGGCCGCAAGGCGCAAGGGTCCTCTCGGATACCGGTTCATACCCTTCGGGGCATGTTTCTGCCACAACCGCGTTCCTCGTCGTGTTGGCGTTGCTGATTGGCCGGCACTGGGCGAAAGCGGTGGCCGTTCTTGGCATACTCGCGATGATGATCAGCAGAACCTACCTGTCTGCTCACTGGTTAAGCGATGTCCTCGGTGGTGCTTGCCTCGCCGCTGGCGTGGTCCTGCTGTTGTGGTGGCCGTTCTGCAACATATGCATCCGGGAGAATGAAGCCGCTGGCCGGGCGACTATTTGGCGCGCAAGGGCCTTGCAACGCCAGCAAGAAGCAGGGCAACAAGAATAGGCAGTCCGATCGCAAGCAGCGCCATGTGAATTCCGGTCTGGTCGCCCAGGTAACCCAGAAGCGGCGGGCCAGCAAGGAACGCGACGTAGCCAATCGTGGAGACCACGGAAACGCGTGCCGCTGCGTGCTTGGGATCGTCGGCGGCAGCGGACATGCCCATGGGGAAGGCCAACGCAGCACCAACGCCCCAAAGAGCAGCACCAAGTCCGGCCAGAACCACGTTGCCGGCAAAGACGAACAACGCCAGGCCCAGCGCGGCCGCTGCCATGCTGGCACGGAGAACAGCCACGCGGCCGAACCTGTCGATGACCTTGCCGCCGAGGAACCGCATCCCTGTCATGGCGGCAACGAAGAGTGCGAAGAGCAGGGCGCCGGTCGCTTCGGAGGTACCGAGTCCATCAACTGCTGCCTTGGCAATCCAGTCATTACCAGCGCCCTCCGTGAGGGTCGCACCCAAAACCACCACACCGATGAGGAGGGTCCGACCGTCCCGCCAAGCTGTGGGTCCCTTGGGAGCCGGCGCGCCGTCGTCGAGCGTTTCAGCCACTGATGCTTCGTGCGGCAGGAAGTACCGCGGCACAGTCAGCGCGAGGAGGACAGCAAGTCCGGCAATCACGAGCAGATGCTCAGGCAGGCCAACACCAAGTTGCGAGAGCCCGGCGCCGATCAAAGCGCCTATAAACGCTCCGCCGCTGAACGCTGCGTGAAACTGCGGCATGATGGTCCGCTTGAGTCGGTGTTCGACGTCGGCCCCTTCGATGTTCTGGGCTACGTCCCACAGGCCGATGCCGATGCCGAAGAAGAAGAGGGCGATGGCTGTGGCCGGAACCGATGCAGCCATGAGGGAGAAGGCGATCGCCGCACCTGCGGCACCCGCCACGATGCCGGCAAGACGAACCGTTCCGGCGGTACCGATTCGGCCCACCACCCAACCTGCGGATGGCAAAGCCATCAAGGACCCGACGGCGGTGCAAAGCAGCAGGGTGCCCATTTGGCCGGAGGTCAGGCTAAGCGCCTCAGTGACGGCGGGAATGCGTGCAGCCCAGCTGGCAAACACCAAGCCGTTCATGGCGAAGATCAAGAACGTGGCCACTGCCGCGGCGTTGACGTTGGTGTTGCTTCTTGTGCTGGTGGTCATGCAATCACAACTTCCACAGAGAGTTTGTCGAGCCGGGCAAGATCTTCGGAGGATGGCTTCAGGTCCGTCACGATGACGTCCACAGTCTCCATCGCGGCAACCAGGGCTACCGCGCTGGCATTCCACTTACTGCCGGAGGAGGCAACGATGACCCGCGACGCCGATTCCAGGCCAGCGCGCTTGACTGCGGCGTCGTCAAGGTCATGGGCCAGCAGTCCGTCCTTGAGGTTGAGGGCGCAGGGCGTGACCACAGCGGTGTCGAATCGCAACGAGCGTATGTTCGCCTCGGTCATGGGTCCGCGGAAAGACTGTTCGCCGGGGATGAGGCTTCCTCCGGGGAGAATGAGCTGCGGCCTTCGGCCTTCCTTGGCGTGAGTCAGCGCCTCGACGCCGTGCAAAGACATGGGCATCACTGTGAGTTCACGCTGGCTCAGCCGCCGCGCGATTTCCGTGGCGGTGGATCCGCTGTCCAACCACACATGCTCGCGGTCCTTCAGCAGTGCGTCAACAGCCGCTGCGATCTTGAGCTTTGCCTCGTGGTCTTCCAGTTCTCGCTGCCCATAGCCGGGGTTGTCACCGCGCGCTACCAGGCTGCGGGCGCCGCCGTGGACCCGCTTCAGTACTCCATTGGCAGCAAGAATCTCGAGGTCACGGCGGATCGTGGCGCCCGAGGCTCCCGTAGCCGCTACCAGCTCGTCCACTGATATTTCTTCGCGTTTGCGCAGCAGCTCGCCAATGAGCCGATGGCGGTCAGGAGTTCCCATAGTTCAACGGTATCAGGCTGACGCTCACTTAATCATGCCGCATGATCATTTGATCACGGATCCTCTCTCACATCCCACCCCTCAACCCCGGATCCTCTCTCACATCCCACCCTTTAATGCCGATGCTCTTTCATCAAGTGAAAGAGCATCGGGTGAAAAGGGCAACGATGTGAGAGAACGTGCGGACTAGCGGGCGCGCTCCACGCGTTTCTCATCCCAGACGGGTTCCTCGGACTCGTAGACCTTTCCGTCGGAGCCAAAGATCAGGAAGCGGTCAAAGGACTTGGCGAACCAGCGGTCATGGGTGACAGCCAGGACCGTTCCCTCGAAAGCATCGATGGCACGTTCCAGGGCCTCGCCGGAGTGCAGGTCCAGGTTGTCAGTGGGTTCGTCGAGGAGCAAGAGGGTGGCTCCGGACAGCTGCAGCAGGAGGATCTGGAACCGCGCCTGCTGGCCACCGGACAGGGACTCGTACTTTTGCTCCGATTGGCCGGCCAATCCGTAGGAGTCCAGAGCACCCGCGGCGGCTTCGCGGGGCAAGCCCGATCGGTGTTCGTCGCCGCGGTGCAGGATCTCCAACAAGGTCCGGCCCAGCAGATCAGGGCGTACATGCGTCTGAGCGAAGAACCCGGGCCGGATACGGGCGCCCAACTTCACTGTTCCTTCATGCGGAACCTCAGCAATGACAACGTCCGAAACCGGCAAGTGCTCCCGCTCCGGGTCAGTGCCACCGGTGGCGAGCAAGCGCAGGAAATGACTCTTTCCGGAACCGTTGGAACCAAGTACGCCAACGCGGTCGCCGAACCAGATCTCCGTGGAGAACGGCTTCATGAGCCCAGTCAGTTCAAGCTTCTCCGCCACGACGGCGCGTTTGGCTGTTCGCCCACCCTTGAGGCGCATCTTCACGTTCTGCTCAATGGGCAGCGCCTCGGGTGGTCCGGCTTCCAGGAACTTGGCGAGACGGGTCTGCGCCGCCTGGTACCTGTTGGCCATGTCGGACCGGAACGCAGCCTTGTTCTTGTACATGTTGACGAGTTCCTTGAGCTTCACGTGCTCCTCGTCCCAACGCTTGCGGAGTTCCTCGAACCGGGCATTCCTGTCGGCACGCGCCTCCACGTAAGAGCCGAAACCCCCTCCGTGGATCCAGGCTCCGGCACCGTTGATGCCTGGTTCAAGCGTCACTATTCGTCCGGCGGCGTTGTTGAGCAGCTCACGGTCGTGGCTAATGAACAGCACGGTCTTCTTGGATTCATTGAGCTTTGACTCCAGCCAGCGCTTACCGGGGACGTCAAGGTAGTTATCCGGTTCGTCCAGCAGCAGGAGTTCATCCGGACCAGCGAACAGGGCTTCCAACACGAGTCGCTTCTGCTCGCCACCGGACAGCGTGGAGGCACGTCGGAACTGCGCTTTGTCGAAGGAAATTCCCAAAGCCGCCATGCAGACTTCGTCCCAGACCGTCTCGACGTCGTAACCGCCGGCGTCTCCCCAATCCACGATCGCCTGGGCGTACTTCATCTGGGTGGGTTCGTCGTCGTGTTCCATCATCGCGAGCTCGGCGTCTTCAACCGCCTTGGCAGCTGCCGCGAGGCCAGCCTGGGCCGTCGAAACCAGCAGATCCCGGACGGTCGATTCGTCCCGGACCTGGCCAACGAACTGCCGCATGATGCCCATGTTCCCGGATTTTCCCACGACGCCTTCGTCGGGCGTGAGGTCGCCGGAAATGATCTTGAACAGCGTCGTTTTGCCGGTTCCGTTGGGTCCAATCAGCGCGGTCTTGGTGCCGTCCGGCACCTTGAAGGTCACGCCGTTGAGCAGCTGGGTGCCGTCGGAGAGGAAGTAGTCGATGCCGGAAACGTCAATATGGGCCACCGCCCAATCTTCCCATGGCCAGGTATTAAGGCTCGACGGCGGAACTGGGCGTGGGTGCCCAAGCGGGCTAAGCGTCAGGCTTTCGCCGGGCAAACTGCGGTGCATGCTCGGGCAATGGGCCGAAGGCAATCATCCGTGCAGGCAACTTCCTGAAGCCGGGAAAGTTACGGAGCACGAAGAGCAACGGCTTGGGCGGCTTTGGCTGCTTGCCCGCCATGACCTGTGCGAAGATGACGCGATGCAGCACCCGCTGAAACGTCTGCACAATCACGGTTGGCGGCCAGCGCCGCTTCTGGACGGCGGCGAGGTGACCGTCGTCGAGCGTTTTGCTCAGCAGCGGAGAAGCAATGATCCGGGCCGCCGCGACGGCGTCCTGCACCGCCAGGTTGATCCCCACGCCACCGGCAGGCGACATCGCATGGGCAGCATCGCCAATAAGCAGGAGGCCCGGCTTGTGCCACTCGGACAAGCGGTTGAGCTTCACGTCCAACAGGTGGAGATCATCCAAGGAGCGAATGTTGCCCACACGGTCTGAAAGGTCTGGCCGCAACCTGGCGACGCGTGCACGAAACGCCTCCACGCCTTCTGCCCGCAACTTCGGATCCAGACCCTTCGCCGCGAGGTAGGCGATCTGGTAAAAGTCCTTGCGGGTCAAACTCAGCAGAACGTCCGAAGTCCCGAAACTGGGCGCAATCGACGCCACGGGGTCCCTCTCATCGGCGTTCCTCGGAAGCCGGAACCACCACGTATCGAACGGCACCGGAAATTCGCGTGGAACCAAACCCGCCCGTGCACGAAGCACCGAACTACGACCGTCACACGCTACCGTCAATGCAGCGTTCAGTTCGCCCGTTCCTACGGTTTCGCCGGTTAAGGGATCCCGGGTTCTGTACGCCACACCCGACACTGCACCGGACCCGTCGCGGAGCAGGTCTGTGACCTCAGTGTTCATCCGCAAGGTGAAGGTGGGTTCCTGCTTGGCTGCCTCCACCAGAAAGTTCAGCAAGTCCCACTGCGGCACCATGGCCACATAGTTGTACGGCTCCTTGAGGAGCCCGAAATCAGCGAGGATCACTGATTCCCCGGCCCCGGCAGGCAGTTGGAAATTACCGAGCTTGCTCTGCGGTAGCTGCCGGAAACCTTCGCCCAACCCCAACTCGTCGAGGAGGCGAACAGTGGAGGCGTGCACGGTATCGCCACGGAAGTCCCGCAGGAAGTCGGCGTGCTTCTCCAACACAGTGACTTCGACTCCGGCCCTCGCAAGCAGCAAGCCCAGCACAATCCCGGCCGGTCCTCCGCCAACCACAACGCACTGCGTGCTGCTTTCCATAGCTTCTCCCGATTTAGCCGGCGGCGGTGAGGAACGACTTCAACAACGGCCCGCTGGTGGTCGCACCCAGCCCGCCGTCTTCCACGAACACAGCAACCGCCAGGTCTCCGTGGACCGCAACGATCCATGCGTGAGTCTTGGGCGGGTCGTCATTGCCGAACTCAGCAGTTCCCGTTTTTGCCCCGACGGGCGCTCCCGGTACCTGGGCGAGGAATCCTGCGTGCCCGGAGGTCACCACCGCCCGCATCATGTCGGACAGCGCGGCGGCCTCTTCCTTGGTGATCGGCTTGGTTGAGGGCGGTGACGCGGGCGCCGCGCTAACGGAAGAGGACGACGGCGACGCGCTGCCGCTTTCCGTGGGCGTAGCCGTCGCGCTGGAGTTCTGGGCTTCAGGGTTCAGCACGAGTTGAGGCGACACCGGAGCGCCGTTGCCAACGGAGGCTGCCATGATCGCCGCAGACAGCGGGGAGAAGAGCACCTTCCCTTGGCCGATCATGGATGCCGCGTGTTCAGTTCCCTCTGCCGCGCCGGGGACGGAACCGAGGAAGGCGTCGGCTCCCAGCTTGGGCGCTTCCACGGCCACGCCCAATGCCATCGCGGCAGACTCGAGCTGGTCCTGGCTGACCGTGTCACGGGCATTGATGAACGCGGTGTTGCAGGAGTGTGCAAAGGCATCCCGTAGCGCAACCGAGCCCAAGGAGCTTTCCGGGTAGCCTTCGGAGTTCTTGAAAGTCCTGCCGTCAACAGTCAGGGTCGGGGTGCATTCGACCTTGGAATCAGGCGTGGCGCCGTCGCGGAAGAGCGCAAGGGAATCGACGATCTTGAACGTGGAGCCCGGCGCGTATTGGCCAAGCATGGCTGTGTTGTAGCCGTTGCTGCCCGGACCGGATGCGGCCGCCAGGACAGCTCCAGAAGAAGGCTTAAGAGCCACAATGGCGGACGCTGGCCCTACTCCGGCAAGCGTTTCTTCGGCCAGTTGCTGCAGCTTCAGGTCAAGCGTGGTCTTGAGGGTTGTTCCGGGCACAGGAAGGGCCGAGAAGAATACTTTGGTTGCAGGGGTTTCGCCTTCCGACTTCGCTTCCTGCTTGGCGACCACCTCCACGCCGTCCTTCCCGCGGAGCAGCGAATCGTATTTCTGTTGAAGGCCGCCGGTTCCTGTGGTGTCCCCGGCCCGCAAGGCACCATTGGACTTTTCGATCTGCTCTGCACTGGCCTGGCCCACGCTTCCCAGGAGCGCCCGGGCGAAAGTGCGTGTTGGTGCCAACGCCATGGAGTCCAGGATGCTCGCGCCACCCGGAATGGCAGTGATCTTTGCTTCGGTAATTTCGGGGGTATAGGCACGGAGGACGATGCCTTCCACGAAAGCCTGTGGACCCGAGGCTGCCACCAGTTTGGCGTACTCTTCAACGTCAAGGCCGAGCAAAGCAGCCATTGCCCGCGCGGAGGCATCCGCCTGATCAGCGGCAAGCTTGGTCTTATCGATACCAACGCGGAAAACTGGGCGGTCTTCCACAATGGGGGCATCCCCTGCGCCAAGGATCTGTCCGCGCTGGGCAGGAACCGTCTTAACGGAGAGCGTCTCACCATCTGAAAGTTCCGGCGCAAGGAGCTGGGGATTCCATTGAACAGCCCACTTGTCACCGGACTTTTTCAACGTAGCCTCGGAGCTGTACTCCCATTTGGCTGAGCCGATGTTCCAGCTGTAGTTCAAAGGGAAGGTAGCGGTCTCGCCGTCGAGCTTCACGTCACCCGACTGAACCGATGGCTTGGCATCGAGTCCCTCAAACACCGCTTTGAGTTGATCGTTGGCCGCGGAAGCGTCCTTGCCCTCCACGGCGAGTGAACCGACGTCGAGCGCGGCAAGGGAGGAGGCCAGTTGCTTCGCTGCACCCTCGGCACCCGCGCGGCCGTCATCGCAGGCGGTCAGCGAACCAGCCATCACCAGCGCTACCAAGCCAAGGACAAGATTCCGTGTTTTCGTTTTCCCCATTTGCGACATTATGCCCCGTTCCCCCGACAGTTTCTCGTCGCGACCACAACCCGGACCCTTCCCCAACTGGGGGACAGCACATGCTCCACTCGGGCCTCATTGGGACGTTTACTGTCCCCCAGCTGGCTAGGCGTCAAGGGCCGTCAGTGGCCACGAATGATCCTGCGCTGCGCCGCCACCGCAATCGCCGCCGTTCGGTTGTCCACGCCGAGCTTGGAGTAGATATGCACCAAGTGTGTCTTCACTGTTGCCTCGGAAATGAACAACTGCTTCGCCATGGCGCGGTTGCCCATTCCGGTGGCCAGCAGCTCCAGCAACTGGACCTCCCTGGGGCTCAATGCAGGCGACGGATTCCGGATCCTCCCCATGAGCCGGGCCGCCACCTCCGGTGCCAGCGCGGTTTGACCAGCGGCAGCGGAAAACACAGCCTGCTGAATCTGTTCAGGCGGGGCATCCTTCAACATGTAGCCGCTGGCACCGGCCTCAACAGCGGCGAGGATGTCAGCGTCCGTGTCGTAGGTGGTGAGGATAAGGACAGGCGGCGGGGGAGTCCCGGCCTCGCCGGCTTTGATCCTGCCTGTGGCCGTCACGCCGTCCATACCGTTACCCATTTGCAGGTCCATCAGCACCAGGTCCACAGGCTCACCCAGGGTGTTCAACCTGCCCAGTTCGGCCAGCGCCGCATCACCGTTCGCCGCTTCGCCCACAACGCTGACACCAGGAAAATCAGCAAGCATCGCCCGGAGGCCGGCCCGCACAACAGGATGGTCGTCCACCAGGAGGATGCGGATGTCGCTCATGCCCCACCATTCCCGGCAGGCAGCGGCACCCGAAGGGCAACCACGGTTCCTTCGCCAGGCGCCGACTCGATATCCAGGCTGCCTTCCAGCGCAGCCAGCCGCTCGCGCAGGCTCTGGAGTCCCACGCCGGTGCCGTCCCCGCGCGCGTTGACCCCCACGGCCGACGGCTCAAAACCCACACCGTCGTCAAAAACATCCAGAGTTACCTCCGATCCGAGGAAGGACAAAGTCACGACGACGGCACTTGCGCGGGCGTGCGCCCACACGTTCGCAAGGGAGGCCTGGGCGGCCCGAAGCAGGGTGGTCTGGTAAGTATTGGGCAAGTCCAAGGGGGTGCCCACAAGTTCGAAACGGCAGCGCAGTGTGGTTCCCCGGGCGGCTGCTTCCGTCTCAGTCTTCGCGCAAAGCCTCCGCAACGTGTCAACCAGATCGGACTCCTCCAAAGCGGGTGGCCGGAGATCACGGACAAAACTCCGGGCCTCCGCAAGGTTGGCTGACGCGGTCTCCTGCACGATCCTCAACCGTTCATTCGCGGCCTTCACGTCCCCCTCTTCCAAGGCTTTCCCCGCAGACCTACCCATCAGGACGATGCTGGAAAACCCCTGTGCCAAGGTGTCGTGAATTTCCCGGGCCAACCGTTCGCGCTCAGTCAGGACCCCGGCGTCGTGCTGGGTTTTGGCCAATTCTGCCCGTGTTCGTCGGAGATCGTCGGCAACGAGGCGTTGATTCTCGGCCTCCAGGAACAAGGCGCGGTATGCCAGTCCGGTGACGACGGCAAAGCCAGCTCCAAACATGGGTCCCAGGACCATCGCAAGCTGCAGGCCGCCGTCCGCCGCGCCCCTGCTGTGGAACCAAAGGGCACCGATCAGCAAAGCGGTGCTCACCACGATTGCCGGCAAGGCGAGACGCCGGGGGAGTACGTGCAATTGGAGGAAGAAGAGCGGGAAGGCAACCCATGCGAAATCGCCGCTGACCAGGAGAAGCAACAGCCACAAGATCATCACAGCGGCAAGCCACCAACCTGAGTAAGGTGTCGGATCGAAGCGGCCGGCTCGGGTGGCGTGGCGTTTCTCCAGGATGGTTCCCACGAGGTACACCAGGGCCAAGGCGGCTGACAATCCCAGTCCAGCAATGACAGCCACCGGCGACGGACTGCCCGCAGTGCCCGCCAGGAGCCGAACCACTGCCACCAGCAGCAGCACCGCGAAGCCCACATGGAGACTTATCCGCAGCACACGGAGGATTGTGGCGGTGCCCGTAGGAGTCTCCTGCATGCGTCCCAGCCTATCCCCGGCGTTGCGCCGCTCCCTGAAAAATTCCGCGTCGTGAAGCAGGAATCAACCAATCGGATGATGGCCGGTTCAACCCCTTGATGTGCGCGAATCCATCGGGCTCCCGATGTGCGCGAATCCATTGGACGGAAGAGTGGATTCAGCCGGGACCAAGCCCGCATCCAAGCAAAGGATTCTGATGTTTCTTGCCATCCGCGACATCCGCTTCGCCAGGGGCCGCTTCGCGCTCATGGGGAGCGTTGTCGCACTTATTACGCTGCTGCTGGTTATGCTTTCGGGGCTTACTGCCGGGCTCGGAAACCAGTCGACATCGGCCATAGAATCACTGCCCGCACAGGAGATCGTCTTCGGCGCACCGGCGGGCGGGGAGCCGAAGGCCTCCTACACCGAGTCTGAGGTTTCCAATGCCCAGCTCGAGGCCTGGCGTGGACAACCCGGTGTTTCATCGGCACACGCGGTGGGCATCAGCCAAACCCGCTTCCAATCCTTGGGCGGCAGTGGCACTCCGAACGGAACCGCAAATGTGGCAGTCTTTGGCGGTTCGACGGCTCCTGCCCCTGTTGAGGACGGGACCGTCGTGGTCGGCGAAACGCTTGCAAAGGACCTGGCCCTTGAGGCCGGCAGGCGCGTCCAGGTCGGTGGGACGGAGCTGACTGTTTCAGAAGTTGTGCAGGACCAGTGGTACTCGCACACCGGCGTGGTCTGGACGACGCTCGAGACGTGGCGGAACATCGCCCACGCTCCTCAGGGCACCGCCACAATCCTGGCCATAAATTACGACGCCGGTGCCTCCGTCGGCGTTGAAGCTGCCAACGCTGCGGCTGGCACGGTGAGCATGGATCCCGTCGGCTCGTTCCAGGCTCTTGCCTCGTACAAGAGTGAGAACGGTTCGCTCATGCTCATGCAGGCATTTCTTTACGGAATCTCTGCGTTGGTGATCGTGGCCTTCCTTACTGTGTGGACGGTGCAGCGGACGCGTGACATCGCGGTCCTCAAAGCACTCGGCGGCTCTTCCGGGTATGTCCTGCGTGATGCCTTGGCCCAGGCGGCGATCGTGCTGCTGGCTGGAGCCGCAGGTGGCGGTTTACTGGGCCTGGCGGGCGGACTTCTTGCGACCAGCGCGGCGCCGTTCCTCGTCACGCCCCTGACCACATTGGTACCAGTTGTCGGCGTCGTCATCCTTGGCCTCGGCGGCGCTGTCCTCGCGGTCCGCAATGTCACCAAAGTAGATCCACTGGTTGCCCTCGGCGGCAACTAAGTTCTGAACATTCCCAGAAAGGCATACATCGTGACCCATGCACTGAATCTCATCAACATCACTCTGGAATACCCCGACGGCGACTCAACCCTCAAGGCTTTGGACGCCGTAGACCTTGCAGTTGGACGCGGCGAGTTCCTCTCCTTGGTGGGTCCGTCCGGTTCCGGCAAATCTTCGCTCCTGGCTGTTGCGGCCACACTCGTGAGGCCCACCTCCGGACTCGTCCTCATCGACGGCCAGGACGTGTCAGCGCTCAGGGACGCCGAACGCACAGCCCTGCGGCGCGACAAGGTGGGCATCATCTTCCAGCAGCCCAACCTTCTGCCGTCACTGACCGCCGTCGAGCAGTTGCTGATCCGGGACCACCTGCGCGGCAAGGCTGTCCGTGAGGCCCTTGGTAAAGCCCATGAGCTCCTGGAGATCGTGGGTTTGGCCGCATCGGCAAACAAGAGGCCGCACCAGCTATCCGGCGGGCAGCGTCAGAGGGTGAACATCGCCAGGGCGCTCATGGGCCGCCCCACCGTATTGCTGGTGGACGAACCTACCGCAGCTCTGGACCACGAACGCAGTGAATCGATCGTGAGGTTGCTGCGGCGGATTACGGACGAGTTCTCCACCGCTACGGTGATGGTCACGCACGATACCGAGTTTCTTCCCCTGACGGACTCCGTCGCGACCATGCGTGACGGAGTCATCAGCGGCGCCGCACTCCCGTCCGCCCTGCCCAGCTAGGTCGCAGTTGAGCGCGTTCTGCGTGCCCACAACGCGCTCAGCTGAGACTCAGATGTGGGAGCCGAGGAGAGCTTCATCCTGCGCTTCGTCGTAAGTGTCGCGGGCTTCGAGAATCGTAGGGACGTGGCTCTCCGCCCACTGACGCAAAAGGGTGAGGGGTTGCAGGAGGGATTCACCCATGGCTGTGAGTTCGTAATCCACTCGCGGCGGCACTTGGGCGTGGACAGTACGCGTAATGAGCCCATCACGTTCCAGGGCCCGCAGCGTCTGCGTCAGGACCTTCGGCGTGACAACATGGACCATCTTGCGCAGCTCTGAGAACCGCACGGGCCCGTCACCGAGGACTTGGATCACCAAAGAAGCCCACTTGTCGCCGATTCTTTGGAAGATCACGCGGGATGGGCAATTGGGGTCCAGGATGTTCCCTGGCAGGGCCTTAGTATCCATGAGGTAACTCAGTTCCTTTGAAGCTATTAGTATCCAATAGATACCTTCGTGTTATCGCAAGAATAGCAACCCAAAGGAGAGTCATGAAAATCGCAGTCTACGGCGCAACGGGCATGGTCGGCAGTGAAATCGTCAATGAATCCATCAGCCGCGGCCATGAGGTCACTGCTATCTCCCGCAAGGGCGCCCAGATCGCCGGCGCAACTGCCCAGGTAGCGGATTTGGCCGACGCGGAGGTCTTTGCCTCCATCGCAAAGGACCACGACGTCGTTGTGCTGGCTACGGGTCCCAGCCGCACCGGCGGGGATCATGGAGAGTGGCTCGATGCCATGGCCACGGCTTACAGCAACGCCGAAGGAACCCGCCTCATGATCGTTGGCGGTGCAGGCACCCTCGAGGTAGACGGCGTCCGACTCCTCGATTCCCCGGACTTCCCCGAGGCATACAAGGCAGAAGCCACCACCGCCGCGAAGGCACTGGAAGCCATCAAGCAGACTCCCGAGGACGTCGACTGGACGGTACTTGCCCCCGCTCCCGTCATCCAACCCGGTGAGCGTACCGGCGAATACAACGTGGCCAAGGATTCCCCCGCCGGCACCAGCATCTCCTCGCAGGACTACGCCGTTGCCATGCTGGACGAAATCGAAAGCCCGGCCCACCGCCGCGCACGCTTCACGGCCGCAAACTAAAGCAGGACCTAAGTCCTAACCGACAGTCAGGCCGAGCCCGGGTACCGGCAGCTGGAATATGTCCTTGAGGGCATGTTTCGCCGCATGGTACCCGGGCATCCCTGTAACACCAGGTCCGGGTGGGGTGGATGAGGAACACAAATAGACGCCCGGCATCGGTGTACGCCACGGCACGTTGGACACTACTGGCCTCTGCACCAGCCCCCGCAGATCCAACAGACCTGCACTGAAGTCGCCGCCAACGTAGTTTTCGTTGTAAACGGCCAGTTCGGCCGCCGTCGTGGTCTTCGAGGCAACCACCACGTCCCGGAAGCCGGGCGCGTATCGCTCAATCCGTGCAGTGACAGCCTCAGCCATGTCCACATCAGAGCCAGCCGGCACATGGCAATACGTCCACAGGATGTGTCGCCCCGCCGGGGCCCGCGACGAGTCCACCAGGGACGGTTGGGAAACCAGCACGTAGGGCTCCGTTGGGTGTTTGCCCATGTCCACGAGGTTCTCGGATTCGGCCATGGCCATTCGCGAACCGCCCACATGAACCGTCCCCGCCCGCTTCAAGCCAGGGGCCAGCCAGGGAACGGGTTCGGACAGGATGTAGTCCACTTTGCAGGCCGCATTCCCGAAGCGGAATGCATCCAATGCCCGACGATAGTTGTCGGGTATCTCAGCGCCGCCCAGACGTGCCAGCGTCGGAGGTGCAACATCCAGGAGGATGGCCTTTGCCGGCCTGACCTGATCGAAAGAATCCACGCGCACACCGGTGTGGATGGTCCCACCATGGGCAATGAGGTCCTCGGCCATTGCCCCTGCGATAGCTGCCGATCCGCCCACCGGTACCACCCATCCGCCGGCGTGGGCCAGGACGGCGAGCAAAAGGCCGGCACCCGTGGAACTAAGCGAGGGCTGGGAGCCCAACGCGTGGGACATCACACCGGTCAACAAGGCCGGAGCAGCCTCTTCACGGAAGCGCCGTCCCCAGAACGGTGTTCCTTGGTCGAGGGTCGCAAGACCAAACAACACAGCAGCAAGGGGATCCTTGGGCAGGCGGAGCAACTGGTTCGACGTAAAGTCCACCACCCCATTGACGCGCGCAAGAAGGGGCGCAATCAGGTGACGGTAGGCTGGGCCGTCCACCCCAAGTTCCATGGATGTCCGCTCCAAGGACTGGTAAGCGAGGGCTGCTCCGCCCACGTCCAGAGGGGTCCCGTGCTGGACTTCGGGCAGGCGCAGCTCAATGCGCCGCGAAAGGTCGAACTCCTTGAAGAAAGGAGACGCAACTGCCATTGGATGCACCGCGGAGCATACATCGTACAGATATCCCGGCTCGATCAGCTCGCTTGTCCGGGTTCCGCCTCCGATGGCATCGGCGGCCTCGTACAGATGTACCTCCAGCCCTGCGCGGGCCATGGTCACTGCCGCGGCCAGGCCGTTGGGACCAGAACCAACGACGGCGACATCAGCCATCGCTACCCACCTCCACCTGTCGGGGTGCTTCAGGTTCGGCAGGCTCAACCGTTGAACGCCAGGGGAGAACTGACGTAGACGGATGGAGAAGGTTTATTCTGAGCCAATCCTTGGTGCCCTCGAAGGGCCCGCCATGGGGATCGTCTTCGCCCAATGCGCGTAGGGGATCCTGCGAAGGGTCCCAGATATCCATCACTACCCTTGCCATCAGGTACGCCGTTGCAACCATGTGCAGGGCCACAGCCAGGACGTAGTAGGACATGTCTATGTTGTGCTGCACGGAGCCACCGCTCGTGGCCATGCCCAAGTACATCCAAGTGGCAGCCCAGTGCAGGCCTTCAGCGGCCTGCCAAACCAGGAAGTCCCGCCAGCGCGGTCTCGCAAGGGCAAGGAGGGGAATGAGCCAGATAACGAATTGGGGCGAGTACACCTTGTTAGTGAGGATGAACGCGGCCACAATCAGGAAGGCCAACTGGGCCAGGCGCGGGCGCTTAGGCGCCGTCAAAGCCAGGGCACCGATCAACGCGCAAGCAATGACAAAGAGGTTCAACGCAAGCGAGTTGATAGTGGCGGCGTTAAGTTGGGTCCATTGAAGCCGGTCGGCCACGAGGTTGAACGCGAACCAGGGCGAGCTGTATCCGGCGGGCCGTTCCTGGGTGAATTCAAAGAAGTAGCGCCAGCCCGAGGGGTTCATTGCGGCGATGGGCAAGTTAACGGCCAGCCATGCAACAGCAGCGGCGGCGGCAGTCGTCAAGAAGGCCCGCAGACGGCCACTGCGCAGCGCCAACACCAAAATGGCACCCAGAATGAGGACGGGGTACAGCTTGGTGGCCGTTCCCAGCCCGATGCAGATTCCCGCCAGGATCAACTTGTCGCGGGAGAAGAAGTACATGGCCAACGCGAGCAGGGCCACCGCCCACATGTCCCAGTTGATGAACCCCGCAAGGACGATTCCCGGGGCCAGGGCCACCATGGCGGCATCCCAGGGGCGACGCTTGTTCATTCGGGCGGTCAGGAGGACGGTAATTATCCATACGGCAACGATCAGCGTTGCGTTGACGTCGAAGTAGCCCAGAATGCGTTCGGCGCCCACCCCTTTTCCTGGCACGAGTAGCGCCGTCAAGCCTGCGATGATCCCCATGAGGACCGGGTACTCAAACAAGCTGCCTTGCGTGAAGAAGGGGAACACTCCATCGCCCAGGCCGCGGTTGCGGAAGAGCTCGGGGAAGTCGGAGTAGCACGTGGCGTAAAACTGTGTCGGCGTTTCCCAGCCATTGACGCGGCAATAGTCCTTCGCCAGCACGGCCAGCAGAGCAGCTATCACGGTGAGGATAACGAGGACGCGTTCAACCGTGAACGGTGCGGGGGAGATCTGTCCTGGGGCCGAGTGCCGGCCCACGGGCCCACCTACAACCTCCGTGAAGTTACGAAGCAGGGAGTCGCTGCGGCTTGGAACCACAAAGCGGGCACGTTTTCGCTGCCGGTGCGGCTTCGTCTCCTGCATAAATCGAGCTTACAGTCAGGCAGCTTGGGTAACGCCACCGGAGCAGCTCTGATCGCCCAGTTAAAAGGGGGAAGCCCACGCGTAGCCGCGTGGGCTTCCTGTGGTTCAGCATGCATCTGCGGCACCGGAAACTCCTTCGGAAGGGTTGAAGGGCATCAACGGATGAGTCCCATCTGGTGCAGGACGACGAAGACGTCTTCACGACCTTGCTTGAGCAACTGGTCGTTGAACAGCGTGCGTTCCTTGGGAGCATCGCTGCTCCTGTAGAAGCGCAGGTCCTTGGGGCGCTTTGGCATGTGGTTCACCTCCTTTCATTGCAGGAAATTGCCGGAATTGGGCACAACAAATAAAGCCAATTGAATTCAGGAGAAATCAAGGCATAAAAGAGCGCACAATAGTCCAGCGCTAATAAGGGGAGTAGGCAGACCTGTACGGGAGCGGCGAATGATCATGCACAATTGCGTGTGCTTCCTGCAGCCGTCCCCAACAAGAATCTGGTTCCGAACTTTGGGGAAACTGCGCACCCGCGGCTTGTTGCGTGGGTCTGCGCCTACAACTGACTGCTCAGAATGCCACCCTTGACGAGTGGCCATGAAGACCGCCGGCGTTGGAGCCGGTCCGGTGGTTCAGGGAGTGGTCAGCGCTTCGAAAAATCCTTCGAAAAAGGGCGTCGATCAGCGCAAGAGGCCGGGGTAGCAGTGACGGTCACATTCCATCCGCTAGTCAAAGTAATCATTTTTCCCAACCTCCTTTTCCGCTATGGCATTACGTCCTGACTGATTAACCGGGGTAATGCGCGCCTTGTTCCCGGCGGGTCGCTCTGGGAACAAGATATAAGCTACCCCATGAATAGGAGTCTTGGCCAGCGCAATTCGCTATTTAGCAAAAGTTTTTCTAAATTGGCGTTTCAGAGGCCCCAACGGACAATCGCCGGCGTCCGCTTATCCCATCCAAGCGTGCAAACTTTGGCGGTTCCAAGAATGAAGTGGCGACCTTCCCTGGCGTCCATTTCCAGCCAACGCGCTGTGAGAATACGGGAGAAATGCCCGTGTGCAACAACCAGCACATTGTCCATGCCTGACTCCAGGACACGTCCAATGATCTTGTCAGCGCGGGCGGCCACTTCGTCCAGCGTTTCGCCGTTGGGCACGCCGTCGGTCCAGATGAGGTAATCCGGGTTGTCCTTGCGGATGAGGTCGGAGCTAACGCCCTCGTAGTCTCCGTAGTTCCATTCCACCGCCAGCGGCTCGTGGACGGCATCCGGGAAGCCGGCAAGTTCAGCAGTGCGGCGGGCGCGACGCAGTGGGGAGGTCAGAACGAGGTCGAAGTCGATGCCCTCAAGGACTTTGCGCGCTTCGACAGCCTGCTGCTCACCCTCGACGGTCAAGGGAAGGTCGGTCAGGCCCGTGTACTGGCCGCTCTTGGACCATTCCGTCTCGCCGTGGCGAAGGATCCAAAGTTGCGGACGCGGGGAGATCGCGGCGTTCATGAGGACTCCTTGGTTTCTGCGGCGGTTTCGGTTGAAGGTTCGACGACGGCGGACTCGGGTTGCGCTTCCCACCACGCCAAGAGCTTCTTCTCAGCTTCCTCCGGGGACAGCGGACCGTGTTCCATCCGTTCTTCCAGGAGGAACTTGTAGGCCCTGCCGACGACAGGACCTGGCTTTAGCCCCAGAAGCGCCATGATCTGCGCTCCATCGAGGTCCGGCCGGACAGCCGCCAACGATTCCTGTTCCAAGAGCGCAGAGATTCGATGCTCAAGGTCATCGTAGGCGAAGGACAAGCGGTCGGCCTTGCGCTGGTTACGCGTGGTGACGTCGGATCGGGTGAGCCGATGCAGGCGTTCCAACAGTGGACCGGCATCGGTCACGTAGCGGCGGACGGCAGAATCCGTCCAGCCAGCGTCTCCATAGCCGTAGAACCGCATGTGCAATTCGACCAGGCGGGACACGGCTTTGATCGACTCGTTGTCGAACCGCAACGCCTTCATCCGCTTGGCGGTCAGCTTGGCACCCACAACGTCGTGATGCCTGAAGCTCACCGCGCCGCCCGGTTCGAACCGGCGCGTAGCCGGCTTGCCGACGTCGTGCATTAGCGCGGCGAACCGAAGCACAAAGTCCGGACCTGGTACGGGACCGTCGGCGTCGGTTTCCAGTGAAGCAGCTTGTTCGAGGACCTGCAGGGAGTGCTGATACACGTCTTTGTGGCGGTGGTGTTCATCGGCTTCCAGGCGGAGCGCGGATACCTCGGGGAGGACAAACTCAGCCAGCCCGGTGTCCACCAGGAGATCGATGCCCACGCGCGGGTGCGCGCCGTTAATCAGCTTGACCAGTTCATCGCGGACCCGCTCGGCGGAGATGATCTTGATGCGGTCGGCCATCTGTGACATTGCGAGCCGGACGTCGTCGTGAACCGACACGCCAAGCTGGGACGCGAAACGAGCCGCCCGCATCATGCGCAGGGGGTCATCAGAGAAGGACGCCTCAGGCGCGCCGGGAGTGGCGAGTTCGGAGGCGTGGAGGTCCCGGACGCCACCGAAAGGGTCCACCAGCTCCAGGCTCGGCAGGCGCAGGGCCATGGCGTTGATGGTGAAGTCGCGGCGCAGCAAGTCCTCCGTCAAGGAGTTGCCAAAGGCGACTACGGGCTTACGCGAGTCAGGATCGTACGCCTCGGCGCGGTACGTGGTGACTTCGATCTGGAAGCCGTTCTTCTTCATCCCGATCGTGCCGAAAGCCCGTCCGATTTCCCAAAAGTTGTCCGCCCACTTCTTGATGACGGAGATCGTCTGATCGGGCGTCGCATCTGTGGTGAAGTCCAGGTCCGGGGAGGTCCTCCCCAGGAAAAGGTCGCGCACAGGTCCACCAACCAAGGACAGCTCGAAGCCGGCATCGACAAAGCGCTGCCCGAGATCGAGCACCACCGGATCGATGGTGAAGTTAACTGAAGAGCTGTCCAATACGTGCGCCATAGTTCCTTAAGCTTGGCAGATTTTTCCGCAGCATTGGGCCAGAGTTGCATCCGAAAACCAACGGACCCGTAACCCGTGTCTCCTGCAGTCCATCTTGCGGCCATGTCCCGGTCATCACTCGAGGGCAAGAGTCGTTAGAGTGGACTTCATGGCCAATCCGATCCCGAGCGCTCCTGGCAGGAGGACGAACGCACCGTTGCCGTCGGCAATCGGCGCCCACGTCGCGCCTGCCCCGCAGCACCCGGTCCAGGCCTCGCTTCCCACTGTGGAGGAAGTGTCGGCAGGCGGTGTCGTAGTAGACACGTCCGACGGCGAACTCCGGGTCGCGATTATCGCCCGCCTTAATAGGGGTGGCCGGCTTGAATGGTGCCTGCCCAAGGGCCATCCGGAAGGCCGGGAGAACAACGAGGAAGCTGCCGTCCGCGAGATCGCCGAGGAAACCGGCATCGAGGGCAACATCCTGGCGCCCCTGGGCAGCATCGACTACTGGTTCACTGTGAGCGGCCACCGGGTCCACAAAACCGTCCACCATTTCCTGCTCCGGGCCACTGGCGGCGAGCTCACCATCGAGAATGATCCGGACCAGGAGGCAGTGGATGCCGCATGGGTGCCGATCCAGGAGTTGGCACGCAAATTGTCCTTCCCAAATGAACGCCGCATCGCCGATTTGGCACGGGAAGTGCTTCCCGAACACCTCTGACCCGGCTACATGGGACGATAAGGGCGATGTCTGAAGCCAAAACTACCCAGTCCGTTCAATCCGGAGAAGCACGTTCCAGCGCCATCATGGCCGCCGGAACGTTGGTTTCCCGGTTCCTTGGCTTCGCCAAAACGTGGATGCTCGGCGCTGCACTCGGCCTGGGTTCAACGGTCAATGACACGTTCATTAATGCGAACAACCTTCCCAACCTGATCTTCCTGTTGGTGGCTGGCGGCGTGTTCAACGCTGTCCTGGTCCCGCAGATCATTAAGGCCAGCAAGGGTGCGGACAGCGGCGCTGATTACATCAGCCGACTCCTGACTCTGGCTGTGCTGGTGCTGCTGGGGCTGACAGCCCTTGTGACCCTGGCCGCGCCCATCGTTATCGACCTAACGACCCAGGGCTACTCGGAACAGCAGAAGGCCCTGGCGGTCACTTTCGCCTTCTGGTGCCTTCCACAGATCTTCTTCTACGGCCTTTACGCACTTCTTACACAGGTCCTGAATGCGCATGGTGCGTTCGGCCCCGCCATGTGGGCCCCCATCCTGAACAACGTGGTGGCCATCGCGGGCCTGGGCATGTTCATCTGGATCCTGGGCGCCAACTACACCAATCCGCACACACTCGATAATTGGGGACCAACCCAGACATTCCTGATTGCCGGATTCTCCACGTTCGGAGTGATCGCCCAAACCGCCATCCTGCTGATTCCCGTCATGAGGCTGAAACTGGGCCTGCGGCCCCGTTTCGGGTGGCGCGGCGTTGGACTGGGCCAGGCAGCCAAGTTGAGCGTGTGGACGTTGCTGACTGCCGCCGTCGGGCAGTTGGCCTTCCTGTACGTCATGAAAATTGCCACGATTCCCGGTGCCGAACGGCTCCGGCTGGACAATTCAGGCCAGACCACAGCGGCCTCCACTCTCCCGGGTAACGCGGTCCTTGAAGTTGCGAGCCAGCTCTACCTGCTGCCGCACTCGATCATTGCCCTGTCGTTGGCCACTGTCCTCTTTAACCGCATGACGCGGGCGTCCCAGGATGGCAACAAGGCCGAACTGCGTGACGCGCTCTCGCATGGACTGCGAACCATGGCTGTCGCAACAGTTTTTGGCGCATTGGCGCTGTTCGCGCTGGCTGGCCCGCTGGGCATGTTCTTCTCCGGCGGGAAGCCCCAGGACGGCGTCATGCTGGCCCAGACGCTCACCATCCTGGCGTTGAGCACGCCGTTCATGAGCGCAAACTTCATGATGTCGCGCGTGTTTTACGCCAACGAGGACGCCCGCACGCCGCTCTATGTGCAGCTGTTGCTCGCCGTCGTTTATGTGGTGGGCGCGTTTATCATTCAGTTCCTGCCCGTGGGCCAGATCATCTACGCGATCGCTGTCCTCTACACCTTGGGGAACATCCTTTCCGTGGTGATCAGCGTCTGGTTCCTGCGCCGCATGATGGGCCATCTCGATGGTCCGCGAATCGCCAATTCCTACATCCGCATGGGCTACGCGGGCCTCGGCTCTGCGATTGCGGGGGCTCTGGCGCTGTGGCTCCTGGGCAGCTACCGTGCCGACGGTTTCGCGTGGAGCAGCCGGCCGGCTGCCTTGGTGACCGTGGTCGTCGTCGGGCCCGTCATGCTGGTGGCTTATCTGCTCCTGCTTCGGCTCTTCCACGTCACCGAGCTGCGCGATCTCATGCGCCCGCTGATGGGCCGCTTTGGCCGCGGCGCACCTGCCGTGGCAGGGGCAGCTGCTGAACCCACGACGGCGGCACGCGCCACAGTCTCGGACGATACCGGTTTGATTCCTCGCATCTCGGGCGAGTTCGATGCTGCCTCCTTCAGAGCCGGCCCGGCGCTTGAGCACGAACCCGCCGTTGAGACTCCAGCCAGGACTGCAGACGTTTCCGGCACCTCCGACTCTGAACAACCCCGCACGAATTATCTGCCGGATGAGGACGTACCGAGCACGGCCAAGGGAGGAAGGTTCCACCCTCAGGTTCCGTTGCCAGGCAGGCGAACCTACCAAGGCGACCCCGGCCACAATCCCTACTTTCCCGCCAATCGGGACGCTGGACAGCACACCCGGCAGAAGCGGAAGAAGTGAACCGGTGGCGCCAACATGGGCGGCGGGCGCCAATCGGCTAGGCTAGAAATGAATACAGGTAGTTGCAAAAGTGGTACAACCGGCTCGCCGGGCGGACCGCGTGCAGGACCCGCAGCTCCCGGACAGCCTAGGAGGAACACGTGTCCCACCCGATCGATGTCGGATCAGTGCTTGGCGGCCGCTATAAGGTCACGGCCACCGTATTGACCTCGCATGACCAAGATCTGGTGCTCGACGGCGTGGACCAGGTCCTCAACCGCCCCGTCAGCATCCTCGTTGCCGGTCCCGGAAATGCCGAGCAGGTAGCACAGAGTGCCCGCGAAGTCGCCACGGGGGAGCGCCCTGGCCATGTCCAGATCCTGGACCTCGGAGTCAGCGACAACACCACGTACCTGATCACCAACCACAGCACTGCGCCGGACCTTCTTGATCTCGTGGTCGCAACCCACCCGCCGTACGTCGAACCGTTCTTCACGGAAACCCTCGGCAGCGAGATCTTCGGCCAGCCCCGCACGTACGAGCCCGAGACCTATGACGGCCTCTACGAAGACGATGAGCACGAAGCCGAGTACATCCAGTACGACGAAAATGGCTACCCGGTCCAATCGGAATCGGATGCTTCCCACGAAGCGCCAGCCACGCAGGCCAGCAACCTTCCTCCTATGCCTTCATCCAGCCCGTCATCGGCAAGGGGTGGTCTCGCGGGAAAGCTCGCTGCTGCTGCGGCGGGCGCCGGGGCAGCCGGAGTTGCTGCCGCTGCCGCGCTGAAGAACGCCGGGTCCAAGAACCACGACGCCGGGGCTGCCGCGAATGGGGCTTCCGGTGCCGGTGCTAGTACGGGTACCCAGCCGCGGACGCAGGCTGTACAGTCGCCGTCGTCCGGAGCTTCGCCTGCTACTACGCCCGTTGCTCCTGTTCAGCCGCCTACCCAAGCCGTCAATTCGCAGCCAGTGGCTTCACAACCCGTGAACCCGCAGCCGGCACCGACTGGCGAGCCTGCCGGCGAACCAAAGGTTTCCCTCTGGTCTGAAGAGGACTACGGCCTCGCTGCCGGCGGCGCGTCGCAAGCCACCGGAGGTAGCTCGGACCCTGGTTACGATCGTGCTCCTACCAGCTTCCCGGCGTCGGCCGCTGCTACTGAAGATTACGAGGATGAAGAGGTCTACGAGGACGAAACCCCGGAACGCGAGCCGCGCTCCATGCGTTGGCTCGTAGGCGGTCTCCTTGCTGCCGTGTTGATCGTGGGCCTTGTCCTGGCGGTCACCAACCTGGGAAGCCTCCTGCCGAGCGGCGCTCCGGCGGCCTCAAACAAAACAACGGCGTCATCGCCATCAGCGGGCACCGAATCCGAACAACCGACGCCCAGCGAGACCGCTGCACCCGCAACGCCTCCGGCCATCGATGGCATTACGCGCCTCGGCGATTTCCCGTTCGCTGCATCGTTCGACAAAGACCTTCCCAAAGCATTTGATGGGAACCCGGCCAGTTACTGGTCCGACATGGAGTTCGCTTCCGCCAACTGGGGTGGACTCTCGGGTGAGATGCCCTTGGTCGTGAAGCTCAAGCAGCCCACAGAGGTCAAGTCAGTGGTGCTGAACCAATTGGGCGGATCAGGTGGAAGCATCAGCGTCTACACCAACGATCGCCCCGCAATGGACGGCGCCAAGCTCGTGGGCACCAACAGCTTCACGTCCCCGGAACTGACGATGCCGCTGGCTGCGCCCACCCAGACCCAGTACGTCATAGTGGTCATCAAGACACTGCCTAAACTTGCTGCCCCCAAGACACAGTTCGGATTTGGTCTGCGTTTGGCCGAGGTCACGGTCCAGTAGCTCCGCTTTCGGTGAACTTTCCCAACTAGTTCGCAGCACATGTCGTTTTGAGCCCTCACAACGACGTGTGCTGCTACTTACTTTTCGCATGTGCGCGAGGCTGTGTGACTGATGTGGCCACCAGTCATCCGGCGTCCCCGCTTCGATTCGCCACGCCTTCAGACGGTACCCTGAATGATGGTGGGTTTTAGGCCCTCCAAATCCAACGGAATATTTGGACCGTTGCAGGGGTTGAGTCAGGTGGCTGCCCCGAAAGCCGCAGCATCAACTAAGGAAGAGGTTCACGCCACGTGAGCATTGCAGAAAACAGCGCATCGCAGGTGCGTGACGTCATCATCGTAGGTTCAGGCCCCGCCGGTTACACAGCCGCCGTTTACACCGCCCGCGCCAACATGAAGCCTCTGCTCATTGCCGGCTCCGTCACCGCTGGTGGCGAATTGATGAACACCACGGACGTGGAAAACTACCCGGGCTTCCCCGATGGCATCATGGGTCCAGATCTCATGGAAAACTTCGAGAAGCAGGCGGCCCGCTTCGGCACCGAGATTCTCTTCGAGGATGTCACCGAATTGAATCTCGACGGCGACATCAAGTCGGTCACCATCGGCACGGGGGAGACCTTCCAGGCGAAGGCGATCATCCTGTCCACCGGTTCGGCCTACCGCGAGCTTGGGCTTGAGAACGAAAAGCGCTTGTCGGGCCACGGCGTTAGCTGGTGTGCAACCTGCGACGGTTTCTTCTTCAAGGATCAGGACATCGCCGTCATTGGTGGTGGCGACTCCGCCATGGAAGAAGCCCTCTTCCTTACCAAGTTCGCCAAGTCCGTAACAGTGATCCACCGTCGCGACACCCTCAAGGCGTCCAAGATCATGGGCGATCGTGCCCAGGCGCACGAGAAGATCAACTTCGTTTGGAACACTGCTGTGGAAGATGTACTCGGCGGAGACAAGGTCACGGGCCTCAAGCTCAAGAACCTGGTGGACGGTACCGAATCTGAACTCGACGTCACCGGCGTCTTCGTGGCCATCGGCAACGATCCCCGCACGGAACTCGTGAAGGGGAAAGTTGATCTGACCCCCGAAGGAACCATTGCCGTAGAAGGCCGGACTTCCCGTACCAACATCAAGGGTGTGTTCGCCGCAGGCGACGTCATCGATCCCACCTACCGCCAGGCCATCACGGCCTCGGGCTCCGGTTGTGTGGCTGCCCTCGATGTCGAGCACTACCTCGCAGACCTGCATTCCTGAGCTTCACCAGACCAGCAACCATACGAAGGGAAAAGTTATGAGCAACGCTAAAGACGTAACTGACGCAAGCTTCAGCACGGACGTCCTGGCTTCCGAGAAGCCGGTCATCGTGGACTTCTGGGCAGAGTGGTGCGGCCCCTGCCGCAAGCTCGGCCCGATCCTCGACGAGATCTCCGTTGAATACGGCGAGAAGGTTGACGTCGTGAAACTCAACGTCGACGACAACCCTGCCATCGCCGCCGAATACGGCATCACGTCCATCCCGGCTGTGTACCTGTTCAGCGGGGGAGAAGTGAAGAGCACCGTCATCGGCGCCAAGCCAAAGCAGTTCTTCGAAAAGGAATTCGCGGACGTCTTGTCCTAGGTTCCCTTAGTTAGTCAGTAAAAGCCGGCGGCTGTCCCTCCTGAAGGAGTGGGAGTCGCCGGTTTTTTGCTTTTAACCAATTTGCACCCAGTACGGTTTGTTTTTCGCGGTCTGATTGCGCCACACGCCTTGCATGTCCTCCGAACTCCTCGATGCGTGTTCCCCTTACTGGGGTAGGCAAATACGCACCCTCTCTCACATCCCCACCCCCCCACCGGCCGTCACTCTCTCACATCCCCAGCCCAACCCGCCACACCCTCTCTCACATCCCCACCCCCTACGGCGGACCCTCTCTCACATCCCCACCCCCTACGGCGGACCCTCTCTCACATCCCCACAGGTCTCGGCCGACTGACCCATGGAGAGTATCCGTGTCGAATGATGAGCCCAGGTTGCTCGTTCCCCTCGGAGACATGTTGAACCGGAAAAAGCTAACTCCGACGCCGGGCCGCAAATTTCAGCTCACTCTTAGGCCGACGGGGAAGCTCCCGTTGATGCAAGCCATCAGTCGTGCGTGACCGAGTTAATCTGGTGTCACAGTGTCTGTGGACTTCGGATATTTTCGTCGAGGCCGGAGATCCTTTTTGAGGACAACATGCCAAAGAAGTTCATACAAAGCCTTCCCAATCACCAGCATCGTTTGCATCTGTCACTTCGTAGCGGTCCGAAGCCCGATAGCACTGAGCCTCGGCCTTGAGCTCAATGCCCTCCGAGGAACTGGCGGTCATGTCACTCAACACCCAAGGGTCTCAAGCGCTTTAGTGGGGGGCGTGTTCAATTCCTTCCGTTGCTGCTCGTTGCACGTTCGCCCCGCTTGCGGAAAGAATCGACATTTAGGACGGCGAGTTCATGCTGCTCACCTCCTTAGGAGCATCCCGGTCGCGACCTGTCGACATTTTCGTCGCTGCCCTGTTCCCTTCAAGGACGCAGAGGAGATGTTTCACGTGAAACGGCTCCACTTCGCTCTCAGTTGCGGTTCCCATGCCGTCGTCGCTCACGACCGAAGCTGCGGTTTCTCACTGTGGATTCATCATCGGACTAGGCAGCCTCGCTATGTTTCACGTGAAACGCACTCATGTAGCGAGATGGAAATTGATCATTCTACGGATCTAAACTCGGCGTAAGCCGCCTAATAGGGAGACAGTCGCACTAAGAACATAACCAGTGATTCTTCACAGCATGACAAATGGCCCACTCGGAATGGCCGGCGGCAGGAGGGCGATCTACGTTGCCTTGGTGATCGCACCCACAGTTTACTGGCTTCAGACAAGTGCTCTTCTACCTGATGCGGTACCTGCGTATGAAAGTTGGCTACGCGAGTGGAGCGTCATCCAGGACCCTCAGGACAGTGCCCTCTGGATATAATGCCGGCCTCCGGCAAGTATCATCGGTGCTGTTCTTCGTGTGAATGCGCATGCCTGGAGGAATAGCTGACTGCGCTCCTCCCGTTTAGGAGTAGCCCGCAGCGTATGGACATAGCCTGAGAGCGGCAGCTCACTTCGATACCGTGCGTTCTACCGACGAATACCCCGCTCCTTCACGCCAAGCTTCATGTGAACCACTCCGAAGGGCAATGGAACCCGAGGCTCGATACGTCCTAGCGGAGGGCTTTGGGGGCCATCCTCTGCCTTCCGCTCCCTGAGGGCTGGACCCTGACGTGCGTGAAAATTTGAGGCTCCAGTCAGGCACCACTCCAACTCTCGTGTGAATACTCTCGTCGAAGTTCGATTCGTGAGCGCTCGATCCCAGACCGCCGATGGTGGCTGACAGACTCCGCCCACGGTTCGGCGCTTACTGCCACTCAGCCAGCAGTGAAAACTCCGCCTTCTGTCCATGTGCCTGGGCAGGAATAGGCCCAAGCCCGATCGGAACAACGATCTGTCCTGCCTCGGAGATCTGTTTCACGTGAAACATTGCGATCGATGACTGCCGCTCCCGTATTTGCATCTACGACCACGGCATCCTTGCCTATGTCGTCAAGCTGCATGGTCCGGCCTGTCGGAGCTCTGGCCTAGCCCCACATGAACACGAAATCCCAAGCGAAGGAGTCGCGGCTAACTACAACAGAGCCATACTCGGGGGATAGCGAGGGCTCCTCGAGGGACGAGCACCATCCAGGAATGGTGACCCGCTCTTTCACTTGTCTCCTCCGAGAAAGATCCGCCGCCTTCTCTGACTCGGCGTTAGACGGATGGCCTACAGACTGTGGCTCCTATCGCGAAGGCCGGGAAGGCCGCCCTTCTGTAAGTCGTTCCGGCCGAATGCTTCCACTCAACTTCGACGAAACTCAGGAATGGAGGGGAGACGATCTCCTCAAATGAAGTCTTACTGCTGGAGGCTGGCCTCCTCCATTGTCTGAGCCAGGGAACCAGTAGCCCCCGGAGTGCTCGGGTGCACTGGGAATTCACGCAGGGGAACCAAGCCTTCCATTTCATGTCATGGCACCGACAAGCGTGTGGAGAGCGCCCTGTTTCACGTGAAACACGAGAGGAGCCGAGGACCATAGTCAGGAACCTGACAGTCTTACTGCATGTTGCCAGGGAGCATGCCCAGCTGCCGACGACCCAGAGACCGGCATGGGCAGAGCGCAGCCAGCTCCGACAGCAGCCCCAGTCCCGAGGACTGCGGCAACCAGCCCACCCTCGTAAATCCCCACCTGTGCCCCTGCCATGCCCGGACGAATACCGCGAACTCGTCGAGTCGCCGCAAATGCGCTTCCTCTCTGAACTACTAGGGAGCCGCGATACGGCAACTTACAGGGGCACACATAGTGTTCCGCAGAGCAGTGGCGGCCGATCAGGCGCACTATGAATTTCGGCGCACTCTGCCTAAGTCTCCAATGATGTTCTGTCCTGTACACAGACATCGGATCAAAGCTGTCCCTGCTCACAGTCGGCGCTTGGATCTGACCCTTCTGCAGCATCACTCCTCATGGATCGTGAGTCTCCAGTGATGCTGACGCGCCGGAGTACAGAGCGACGAGGAGGCCTTCAGCATCGACCCGGCTGGATCGCATGCGCGGCAGCCGCTTCGTAGACGCATCCTGGATGCCAACTAATCAAGCGGAGCTCCCCAAGTACCCTGTTGCGTGAAGGCAACAGCGAGACAGAGGCCGGGAAAGCGGGCAAGGTTATTCACAAAGTTATCCACAAGCTTATCCACCGACCATCAGGCCATCCACATATTATTTGCACAGCTCTTCGGACGGCTGATAGCGGTCGCCCAACTTCGACTTCTTCGTGCGACAACGAAGGCGGGCACGTAGTAGGTTTCGCTCTTCGCCCCTAAGTGCGCGAAATTCCTGCAAATCAAAGGGTTTTGGGATCATGTGACATGAAATACACCCGTTCCAGCGGCGGATCGTTTCACGTGGAACATGTGGCAGGAAGTCAGGCTGGAGCCGCCCCATCGTAGCTCTTGCTCCCAAGGAAGCTGCACGCTACTGGAAGCGGACCCGCCCGAGACATCAACATATTTATCCCCAAAGTTATCCACAGGCTTATCCACTGCACAAATTGTCGAATTCACATGCTCGCTCTACGCCTGCTTCCGCCCCGCAAACGTGCTGCAGACGCTGGATCATGTTTCACGTGAAACAAGCAGTATCCCCATTGACCGCCTGGCGACGGCCGCGCATTGTTCGTTGAAGATCTCGTTGAAGGGGCCGTGGGGCTGGACCGGCACAGCTCGAACTACAGCGGCGACGGGAAGCGGCGCATGCCCAATTTAGGGGAACGTACAACATCAGATCTATCAGGAAGACATCTCAATCCATGGGCCAACGCTAGGCTTGGCTATGGCGCATGGCTCACGCAAGACGGCCTTGCGTCCATGGCACGCGGAGGAAGGGCCACGTGGGCTGCAGGAGGACTCCCAGCGCTACTCAGTGGCTCCACCGCCTGGCCTTGCTGTGTGTCAACCCGCGGAAGCGGTGTCTAGTTGGACCAGCCAGAAAGCTCCGTATAGGAATTGGTGCTGTGGACGAAGGGGTAAGGTGGCCGACGCGCACAGCTTCTCCCATCGGTAGCGCCGGGCATCGCGCTCCACAATCACGGCAGGAAGAGCGTCGACGAGAGGGAGCAGTCAGCGGAGATTTCTTCCTAACAATGCGCCGAACCGCTTGGCGGCCTCAATGGTCCTTCCAGCCTCATTGAACATTGGCACCTTCTTCTCTTTAGGTCGGGGACTCGCGGTCCATGAGAATAGGCAGCCCGGTCCATGAGAATAGGCCGTTCGCCGGCCCGGGACAGCGCGCGCAGCAGCACGTCTAGCTGATACAGCGCCGCAGCAGGCGAGGGAGCAAGACATGTTTGCACCGCGCCCCAGTGTCAGGAGAAAATCCTAATGACGGAAACTCTGAAGTCCCCATCTTCAGACCCGCCGGTGCGTTCGAGAAAGGAATCAATTTCGACGCTTCCACCGGTCGGACGCCATCAGACAGCAGGTCAGGCTCGGTAGCTCCTCGCACCGCCAGTAGGCCCCTGTCTGTCCAGACCCATTACTCAATGACCTGTTACACGAGCACACAGGCGCCGTTAGGTCGTGAGGTCGCGGGTCGTTGAAATGGATGACTAGTCTATGAAGCAACGATCTAACTCAACCGAGAGATATGTCTCAGAAAACTGGCGCCAGAACCAGAGATATACCTGTCCTAGTATCTAGTACTCTCCAGTTATGGCGAGTGCTGGAATTGGCGCCCGTCGTTCACACCTCCACGATGCGGGCTTCGAACGAACCGGGGGCACGAACAACACTGTTGTAATTTGATCACTTGTTCCATCCCCGCCACCTGGTCGGTGACCACCCTCTGCCCCCTTCAGTCGGGGGAGGGGTCTGTGCGTTTCACGTGAAACAGTTCAGGGATTCCAAAACTCCGGCGATCACACTGCTAAATGGAGCGGGTGGTTCCCTGCATTGCATCTTTCAGTTAGCGCCCTGAGCCTACCGCCGCCGAGGGGAGGATGTTCCATCCAACTGAGACTCTAGGAAAGAGGGACGGTTTCACGTGAAACAAAGCCAAGTGGAGCAAGACACTTCGACGCGAACGAACAGAACAAACTTGAACCGCCGCCGCAGCAAGCTGCGGAACGAACCTTAGAGCCGGGCCGCTCCGGGGCTTGTAAACACAACCAAAACATGAGCCCGAAGGCTACAGCCCCAGGGGAGGTCTGCCCTCCCAACGGCGGAAGGGCGAACTGTAGACGTGCATCGCAACTGCGCAGGGAAAACAGCAATCAAGGCACCATCACATTGAGGAATCTCAGCGTCACCAGGACACTACGGATGGTTCGCTTCCGTTGGCTCGCATGCACCTAACTGATTGAAACACCGTCTTCCCTGATTACAGGACAAGAAATTTGCGCCTACAAGTCCAGAACCATGGGCAGAACGGGGGGTAGGATGAGGGCTACTTGAATGCTTCCTCACGTACCCGTTTCACGTGAAACATCGCTCGTCAAAGAGGTTGCCGATCGCCTCAGGAAACGGAGTGGTCCTCTCCAAGAACGCTGCAGGCGCCCCGATCGGCACTACGCGTGCATCAGGGTGCGCCCCAGGTAGAACGCGCCTCCAAGACTTTGGCGCCCGAAGACCGATTTCGTATCTTCAGGGACTAATGCGCGAACGGAGTACATCAAGCGAAGTCTGTCGTTTGAGATATGCATAGGAGGGAACGCCGGAATCGCCGGCCGCATCTACCCTAGGCAAACGAATGGGATATCTACTCCCCGTACGGCATACCTTGACTGAAGCCGAAACAATGCTCCTCGGCGGTCCGAGAGTACCTCCACTGATGTTTCACGTGAAACCATCCACACGAACGGGCGGTCTGATCGAAACTCCCACCCGACTAAACGATCTGTGCTGGGAACAAAAGAGACGCTTCGGGATACAAAAAAATGGGGCCTGCCACAAGGCAAACCCCATTTCAGTTGGTCAGGAAAAAACTAGTCTTCAGAGCCTGGTCCCAAAACATCCATGATTCGGTTGAGATCCTCTACGCTGGCAAATTCGATGCTGACGCGGCCCTTGCGAGCACCCAGTGTAATCTTCACGTTCGTATCCAAGCGGTCGGATAGCGAGGAGGCCAGGTAGTCCAGTCGCTCGTGCCGGGCGTTGGGCCTAGGAATAGCGCTCTTGGCCGGCGTAGCTGGGTCCTGGTACAGGGCTACGGCCTCTTCAGTGGCCCGGACAGACATACCTTCAGCGACGATCTTCTGCGCAAGCCGCTCCATGGCGGCCGCATCCGGCAACGCCAAGAGAGCCCGGGCATGGCCTGCTGACAAGACGCTGGCTGCCACACGACGCTGCACCAACGGCGGAAGCTTCAAAAGACGCAGTGTATTTGATACCTGAGGACGGGACCGACCAATGCGATCGGCCAGCTGCTCATGCGTAGTTCCGAAGTCTTCCAGGAGCTGCTGGTAGGCGGCTGCCTCTTCCAACGGGTTCAACTGGCTGCGGTGCAGGTTCTCCAGCAACGCGTCTCTAAGTAGGTCATCGTCAGTGGTGTCACGGACGATGGCCGGGATTGTTTCCAGTCCAGCGGCTTGGACTGCACGCCAGCGGCGTTCACCCATAACCAACTCGTACGGTTCTCCACCCTTTTCGGTTGAAGTACGTACAACAATTGGCTGGAGGACTCCGATTTCCTTGACGGAGTGCACTAGCTCGGCCATGTCGTCTTCATCGAAGACGGATCGAGGCTGTTTGCGGTTGGGATGAATGTCCGTCACCGGTATTTCAGCGAATCTCGCTCCCGGAACTTCAACCAACTCCACCTCGGGTGGAGTAGGTGCAGCAGAAGCGGAAGACTCCGAAGAACTCGTCTCTGCACCTGCGGTTTTCACCGAGGTAGATGAAGAGCGCTTAGTGGCTGGCTTGGATGCCGCGGGTTTCGTCTCGCCCGACTTACTTGCGGCAGGTGCCGTGGAAGCGGACTGGGATGCTGCCTTCGCAGCGCCGCCACGCGAACCGCCAGCTGCACTCGATGTCCCGGAGTCGGCCGTAGGTGCAGGAGCCGTCGCGTCGGGCGCTTCCATCGGCTCTGCTGTCTTCCGGGCTTCCGGAAAGAACAGATCCACTGGGCGGGAGGGCGCAGCGCCGTTTCCCTGGGCAGCCGCGGGCGAGCTAGGAATGAGAGCCCCAAGACCCCTGCCGAGGCCCCTTCGCTTTTCGCTCATTGATTCATCCCTCCGATGGAATAGCCGAGTGCGGACCCGCCCAGGCTGTTGCAGTGTTTCAAGAATTCTAGCGTTCAGCGATTTCGGCGGCGGCTTCCATGTAGGACAACGCGCCGCTCGATGAAGGATCATAGGTCATGACAGTCTGCTGGTAACTCGGCGCCTCAGAGATGCGTACCGAACGTGGAACCACAGCGCCTAGAACCTGCTCAGGGAAGTGCTGGCGAACCTCGGAGGCCACCTGTGCTGCGAGGTTGGTCCGGCCGTCGTACATGGTCAGGAGAATCGTCGAAACCACCAAGTCAGCGTTGAGGTGCTTCTGGATCATTTCGATGTTCTTCAGGAGCTGGCTCAAGCCCTCCAAGGCGTAGTACTCGCACTGGATGGGAATCAGGACCTCGCTGGCGGCGCAGAAAGCATTGACAGTCAAGAGACCCAGGCTGGGTGGGCAGTCGATAAAGATGAAGTCCAAACGTCCCTCACCATTTTTCTCCCGCTCTTTGGAATAGACGTCAATGGCGCGGCGAAGCCTCTGTTCACGGGCCACCAATGAAACCAACTCGATTTCGGCGCCGGCCAAGTGGATGGTCGCAGGAGCGCAGATCAGGTTGGGAATATCAGGGCACGGAGCCACTACATCTTTCAACGGAAGATCGTTGATCAGGACGTCGTAGATGCTGTCCACATCTGCGTGATGCTCAATGCCCAAGGCTGTAGAGGCATTTCCCTGGGGATCGATGTCAATCACCAGGACGTTGAGGCCGGCAGACGCCAGAGCAGCCGCAATGTTGACGGTGGTGGTCGTCTTGCCAACGCCACCCTTCTGATTGGAGACCGTGAAAATCCGGGTCCGATCAGGTTTAGGGAGTTCACGTCCAATCAGCCGCTCGCGTCGGCGCGTCTCGTTGGCCAGTTGGCGAGCGATAGGGCTCGAATCATCGATGGAGTCCATCACGTTGTGAACCTCATCCGTCAGCGTTTCACGTGAAACGGCAGCATTATCAACTGAATTCGTTCGCACAATGGCAGATTGAAGTGACGCGGAGGGTGTGGCCATGGCCCGCGCGGACCCCAAAGACATAAAGGGGGGGATCCGTTGCGTGGAGGTTTCGCTACTGCCCACTGGTCACACTCTCACTCTCATTCGGCGCTTGCTGCCGTTCTCTAGCCTAACTGCTCAGCCGCCGACACGCGGGAAACCGAGCGGTGACTAGCCCGTCTTTCCGGGCTTGTTGACGATGATCCTCACCACGGTGGTGGGTTCCTCCAAAAGCTCCTGTCCACAAACCACAACGGACGTTTCCACGCCGCCAAGTTTACGGATGACCTTCTTGGCCTTCTCAATTTCTTCGGCAGCGCTGCGACCCTTGATAGCCACAACCTCCCCCTTGCCATTCAGCAGGGGGATAGTCAGGCCCGCCAGGTTGGAAAGAGCGGAAACTGCGCGTGCCGTAACGACGTCCGCATCCACCAATCCCACGGCCAGTTCAGCGCGGGTTCGCATGATGGTCACATTGTCCAAGCCAAGGTCGTCCACGACCTCCTGAAGCCAGATGACCCGACGCTCCAGAGGTTCAATCAGAGTCAATTCAAGGTCTGGACGGGCAATTGCAAGGCACAGGCCAGGAAGTCCGGCACCGGATCCAACGTCTGCCACGTGGCTGTCCATGGCAATGGCTGACTCGATGACTGCACAGTTCAGGACGTGGCGGCTCCACAGGCGGGGGATCTCGCGAGGACCGATCAGCCCACGTTCCGTCCCGGACGTAGCCAGATGTTCTACATAGCGCTTGGCGAGATCCAAGCGCTCCCCAAAGATCTTCTCTGCTGCCTGCAGTTCTGTTGCGGTAATTTCAACCATGAGCCGCTAGTCAGCCGAGACCACGATGTGACGGCCAGCGCCCTCGCCCTCGGATTCGGAGACGAATCCGAGATCAGCGACGGCGTCGTGAACGATCTTGCGCTCATAGGCGCTCATCGGTTCCAGTGCAACGGTCCCACCGGATTCCTTGACCTTGGCAACGGCGTCTTCGGCGATCTGCTGAAGCACGCCGGCACGTTCCTTGCGGTAGCCGTTGATGTCCAACACCAAACGGGACCGGCTTTCAGTCGCCGAAAGGACGGACAGACGGGTCAGTTCCTGCAGCGCTTCGAGAACTTCGCCGTCCCGGCCTACGAGGCTATCCAGGGCAGCGGACTCTTCGTCGGTTCCGATGGAGATGTAGGTACGGCCATTCCGGACCTCAATGTCAATGTCGCCATCAATGTCAGCGATATCAAGAAGTTCTTCGAGGTAGTCGGCAGCAATGTCGCCTTCCTCTTCGAGGCGGCTCGCTGTCTTGGACAGCGACTCTTCCTGCGTGTCGTCCTGTTCCTCGGTCTCGGCGGCAGTTACATCTTCAGTGCTCTCAGCAGACATTACTTCTTCTTCCTGTTCTTACGTTGTGGCTGGACGCGCTGGGCCCTGATCTCGGCCGCAGCGGCAGCAGCGGCAGCCTCGGCGTCGTCGTCGTCCTTCTTCTTGCCACCCAGCAGCGGCGGCAGGCCCTTCGCGGCGCGGCGCTCTTCCAGTGCCCTCGCGGCAGGCGAGCCCGGAGTGGGCATGCGGCGAATAACGAAGAATTGCTGCCCCATGGTCCAGAGGTTGGTGGTGGTCCAGTAAATCAGGACACCGATGGGGAAGTTGATACCACCGATACCGAACACGAGCGGCAGGATGTAGAGCATCATCTTCTGCTGGCGCATGAACGGGCTTGCCAGAGCTTCTTCGGACATGTTCTTGGCCATGATCTGCTTCTGCGTGATGAACTGCGAGGCAGTCATGGCGAGAATCATGATGATGGAGAGCGTCCAAACGGCAACTGCCGTACCAGGTGCCCCACCGTGGAGCAACGATGCTGACAGCGGCGCACCAAAGATGCTCGACTGATCGAACTCGATGACCTGTTCGTGGCTCAGCGCGCCGATGCCTTGGCCGGCGTTCTTGGCGGTCGAAATACCAGACAGCACCTGGAACAGGGCGAAGAAGAACGGCATCTGTATCAGCATGGGCAAGCATGCGGAGAACGGGTTGGTGCCGTGCTTCTTGTAGAGGGCCATCTGCTCCTGTGCCATGGCCTGGCGGGAGAGCTGATCGGTCTTGCCCTTGTACTTGGTCTGCAGCTTCTTCAAGTCAGGCTGCAGCAACTGCATGCCCCGCTGGGCTTTGATCTGCTTGACGAACACAGGAATCAGGGCGGCACGGATCACCAACACCAGGCCGATGATGGAGAGGGTCCACGTCCACCCGTTGGCGGCGGGCATGCCGATGAAGCTCAGCCCGTCATGGAAGCCAACCATGATGACCGACACCAACCACTTGAACGGGAACATGATTGTCCCAAAGAAGTCATCCATAAGATATCCCTATTTTCCTCAGGCCGCAGTGCGGCCTTCTTCATCAGCCTGAGCAGCCAGGAACTGGTCCGGGTTGTTCAGTACAACAATTGTGGGCGTCTGGCCTTCGGGCCAATGACGATGGCCGGCGGGGACATGGTCCACTCCGCCGGCATTCCAAGGATGGCATTTGGCGAGCCTCTTGGCTGCGAGCCAGCTACCCTTCATGGCGCCGTGCACCGTCACCGCTTCCAGGGCATATGCCGAGCAGGACGGAAAGAACCGGCAAACCTGGCCGTACAGGGGTGAAATGACCTTGCGATACATCTTCAGCAGGAGAATCAGGATGTTTCGGGGCAGGTCCCAGATGAACTTGCCTACCGCCGCCAACAGGTTCCCGTGGGGAACCTTGCCGGCGGGGTCGCTTAAACCAGAGGGGTCACCTGAGGAAGGAACGACGGCGGTGCTTATGTCATGCACGCGGTGTCCCTTCCCTTGTGGTGCCGTTGTGTTCTGGCGAAGCGCTGCGTGGAACTGATCCACCCAGTCGCTTCGTCGTCACTGCCAATGCGGCGTTGTAATCCGAGAGCAGTTGCTCCCAGCTGGCAGATGCAGCTGCGGGCAGTGCCCGGACCACGACCGCCAGGCCCGTTCCATGCGTATGCAAGGACAGTGCGCCTGCTTCTCTCAGTCTCCTCTTAACGAGGTTCCTGGTCACGGCGTTCCCGACGGCTTTGGAGACAATGAAGCCGATTCGACTCGGCTCCGCGGCCCCAATAGGGGCCGTATATAACACTAAGTTCCGGCGTCCATTGCGGACGCCGGAACGTACAGTTGTTGAAAAGTCGGTAGACGTCCGCAGACGGTTAGGGGTGGCTAGCACCGTCGAACCCGCAAAAAGACCCTGACCGACAAGTCAGTTATTTACGCCGACAGTTCGACGCGGCCCTTGCCGCGACGTGCAGCCAGGATGGCGCGGCCGGCACGGGTGCGCATACGAAGGCGGAAGCCGTGCTTCTTGGCCCGACGGCGGTTATTCGGCTGAAAAGTCCGCTTGCTCACGTTAGTTACTCCAGTGGATCAAAGGTGCGCCCACCCGATCAAAAGGGGAAGAACTGGCCGACGCTAAGTTTTGTATGTGCCTGCCGCCGCTGCCTGCCGCACGATAAACGTACGTCGATGCAGCTGATCACAAAAGCGGACACAAAGGACTTCACAACGTTAGGGCAAAAAGGCACCCTCAGTCAAACCGGGAGCCATTCCCACAGCTATCCACAGCTGTGTCAATGGACGCTGCACAGCCTGTGGATGAAGTGGCTCACAAGGCCCAAATCAGAACCACAACGGTGTAATTATCCACAAGCAACTTCCCAGCTATCTTCTAGCGATTCCATCCCCTAGAGTGGCTCAGTAGCCCATTGTCCACCCGCTGTGCATAACTCTGTGGATTAACCCCGGAAACATCGCCAGTCGGAGACACTTCGGCTGCCAGCAACGCCGGCAAGCAAGTATTTAGGAACTGATTGATGACAGTAGACGAAGCCAACCACGCCAATACTGTCGGAAGTTCCTGGCGCAGGGTGCTGAGCCTTCTGGAACAGGACGACCGGGTCACACCCCGCCAGCGCGGTTTCGTCATCCTCGCCCAGGCTCAAGGCCTCATCGGCTCCACGCTTCTGGTCGCCGTTCCCAACGAGCTCACCCGAGAAGTCCTGCAGACCCAGGTCAAGGACGCACTTGACGATGCCCTTCGCAGCGTTTTTTCCGATGACATCCGTTGTGCGATCGACGTTGACACCGATCTGGTGCCCATCCACGAAGAGCCGGAACCCGCCGTCGAGCTTTCCGCGATGCCGGACCTGGCCGCAGAGCCGAAGCCTCAGCCGACACCGCCCAGCACCTCACATGAATTCGGCCGGCTGAACCCGAAGTACATCTTCGACACCTTCGTGATCGGTTCTTCCAACCGCTTTGCCCACGCGGCCGCGGTTGCAGTAGCCGAAGCCCCTGCCAAGGCTTACAACCCGTTGTTCATCTACGGCGACTCCGGGCTCGGCAAGACGCACCTGCTTCACGCGATCGGCCACTATGCCCGCCGCCTCTACAGCGGAATCCGCGTACGCTACGTCAACTCCGAAGAGTTCACCAACGACTTCATTAACTCGATCCGCGATGACGAAGGCACCAGCTTCAAGACCACGTACCGAAACGTTGATGTGCTGCTGATCGACGACATCCAGTTCCTGGCGGGCAAAGACCGGACCCAGGAAGAGTTCTTCCACACGTTCAACGCCCTGCACAACGCCAACAAGCAGGTGGTCATTACCTCCGACCAGCCTCCCAAGATGCTGGCGGGCTTCGAGGACCGGATGACCTCGCGATTCGAGTGGGGCCTGCTGACGGACATCCAGCCGCCGGAACTGGAAACGCGCATTGCCATCCTCCGCAAGAAGGGCCTCAGCGAAGGATTGTCGGCACCGGACGACGCCCTGGAATACATCGCTTCCAAGATCTCCAGCAACATCCGGGAACTTGAAGGTGCCCTGATCCGCGTCACTGCCTTTGCCAGCCTGAACCGACAGCCGGTGGATGTGGCCCTCGCCGAGATGGTCCTCAAGGACCTCATCACAGACGACGGCGCCCAGGAGATCACCGCGAAGCAGATCCTTGACCAGACCGCTGACTACTTCAAGCTCAGCATGGAAGAGCTTTGCAGCAAGTCCCGTACGCGCACCCTCGTCACTGCGCGCCAGATCGCAATGTACCTCTGCCGTGAGCTCACCGACATGTCCTTGCCAAAGATCGGACAGGAGCTTGGCGGACGCGACCACACCACGGTCATCCACGCCGACCGCAAGATCCGTGAGTTGATGGCCGAGCGTCGTGTGATTTACAACCAGGTCACGGAGCTCACAAACCGCATCAAGCAGCAGCAACGGGACTCCTGAATCCACATCCCGCCGCGCACTACATACCTTATTAACAGGTGCATGTGGATAACCCTGTGGATACTTTAAGGGGACAAGCGCGGTTAATGGGCTTAAAACCCTTAAGGCATCTGTGGATCGTCAAAAACCGGGTTGGGAGTTGTCCCCATCCACACCCTGTTTAAAACCCAGTTAACGCACACTCCATGAACAGGGCTTAACCCCGAAACTGCGCGGCCAGATCCGGTTATCCACAGTTTCCACAGCAGTTATTAACACTACGAATCCCAAAAAATTGAAATCCCTCAAATAACAATCTCGTTCTGCACTCCATCGTCCTGCCAGCGGCAGACCGATCAGCCAGATCATTGGCCAGCCTGCGGCTGTCCACATACGAGGGGTGAGTGCTGCCGGGGATGGGTTAATCGCGGATCTTCCGGCTAAGCTGTCAGCAGCGCTCCCATCCTTGGGTCTGTTTGTAATTCGCTTGAGTGCGGACCATGCAGGTTCCGGTATCGGACAGCAAAGGTTTGGTGGGTTCCAAGCAGGAATCCGCAGCTACTACTTGGCAGCAGCAATGAAAGGCGGCACCCTTCCGTGAAGTTCAGAGTCGACCGCGACGTCCTGGCAGAAGCCGTTACGTGGACCGCGCGGTCGTTGTCTCCGCGGCCGCCCGTCCCTGTGCTTTCCGGCCTCCTCCTCAAAGCCGAGGCTGGAACGGTAAGCCTTTCGAGCTTTGACTACGAGACATCAGCCCGTCTGGAAATCCCGGCGGATATAGCCACGGAAGGCACCATTCTGGTGTCCGGCCGTCTCTTGGCAGACATTTGCCGAAGCCTGCCTTCGGCTCCCGTGGAAGTTGAGACCGACGGGAGCAAAGTCACACTCACCTGCCGTCGAAGCAGTTTCCACCTGGCCACGATGCCTGAGGCCGAGTACCCGGCTCTTCCGGCGTTGCCAGCCATCAGTGGCACTTTGCCAGGTGACGCCTTCGCACAGGCCGTTTCCCAGGTAATCATCGCTGCCAGCAAGGACGACACCCTGCCGATCCTCACTGGCGTGCGCATGGAAATCGAGGATGACATGATCACCCTCCTCGCTACGGACCGCTACCGCCTCGCGATGCGCGAAGTCCCGTGGAAACCCGTCACTCCCGGCATTTCCACTAGCGCACTGGTGAAGTCCAAAACGCTGAACGAGGTGGCAAAGACCCTCGGTGGCAGTGGCGACATCAACCTTGCCCTTGCTGACGACGACAGCCGCCTGATCGGCTTCGAAAGCGGAGGCCGCACCACCACGTCCTTGCTGGTGGATGGCGACTACCCCAAAATCCGCTCGCTCTTTCCGGATTCCACCCCAATCCACGCAACGGTCCAAACACAGGAACTCGTTGAAGCAGTTCGTCGTGTGTCGCTTGTGGCTGAGCGCAACACACCGGTCCGCCTGGCCTTCAGCCAGGGTCTGCTGAACCTCGACGCCGGTACCGGTGAAGATGCGCAGGCCTCCGAAGAACTGGAAGCCCAGCTTTCCGGCGAAGACATCACTGTCGCCTTCAATCCGCACTACCTCGTTGAAGGCCTGAGCGTCATCGAGACGAAATACGTTCGTTTCTCCTTCACCACAGCTCCCAAGCCGGCCATGATCACCGCCCAGGCTGAAGCTGATGGCGAAGACCAGGACGATTACCGCTACCTCGTGATGCCGGTTCGCCTGCCAAACTAGCGATCCGCCACGTATCCACCAGCGCAGAAAAGAGTTCACCCCGTGCACATCGGACTGATCGGCCTCGGAAAAATGGGTTTCAACATGCGGGAACGCATGCGGAACGGCGGCATTGAAGTAACTGGATTTGACCGGAATCCCGACGTCACGGACGTCTCTTCCGTGGACGAACTCATCGCTGCCCTGCCCTCTCCGAGGCTCGTATGGGTCATGGTTCCATCGGGCGGGATCACAGATGCGGTCATCACCGAACTCAGCGAAAAGCTCAGCCCTGGTGATTTGGTGATCGACGGCGGCAACTCACGTTTCACCGAGGACCAGAAGCACGCTGCGGCATTGGCCGAGAAGGGCATCCGCTTCGCGGACTGCGGTGTATCCGGTGGCGTATGGGGATTGCAGAACGGGTACGGACTGATGGCGGGGGGCGCTGACGAAGACATCGAGCTGGCGTTGCCCGTCTTCGATGCCCTGCGTCCCGAGGGGGAACGAGCAGATAGCTTCGTCCACGTCGGCGGAGTGGGCGCAGGCCATTACGCCAAAATGGTGCACAACGGTATCGAGTATGGGCTCATGCAGGCTTATGCCGAAGGTTACGAATTGCTGGCCGCCAAGGACATCGTGAAGGACCTTCCCGGAACCTTCCGCGCCTGGCAAAAGGGGACGGTCGTGCGCTCCTGGCTCCTGGATCTCATGGTCAAGGCACTCGACGAGGACCCGGGTCTGGCCTCCATCGATGACTACGTGGAAGATTCCGGCGAAGGCCGATGGACCGTGGAAGAGGCAATTGCCAACGCTGTCCCGGCGCCGGCTATCACCGCCGCACTCTTCGCCCGGTTCGCTTCGCGCGAAGACAACTCTCCGGCCATGAAGATGGTTTCAGCGTTGCGCCACCAGTTCGGCGGACACGCCACACGCCCGTCCAACTAGGCCACAGGAATCCAGCAGACGGCGTGTATCTTGAACATCTTTCGCTGACCGATTTCCGCAGCTACGCCCAGGTTGACCTGAAGCTTGGCCCCGGGGTTACTGTCCTGGTGGGTTCGAACGGGATCGGTAAGACCAACCTCATGGAAGCCATCGGATACTTGGCAACCCTGAGCTCGCACCGGGTCAGCACGGATGCTCCGCTCCTTCGCTTCGGCGCGGAACGCGCAATGATCAGGGCCAAGTTGGTCAGCGGCGAGCAGTCCACGGTTATTGAGGTGGAAATTAATGCGGGCCGCGCAAACCGCGGCCGGATTAATCGCGGAAACCCGGTACGCGCAAGGGACATTTTGGGCATCTGCCAGACTGTCCTGTTTGCACCCGAGGATTTGGCCCTGGTCAAGGGCGATCCTTCCAACCGCAGACGCTTCCTTGATGAGCTTCTGGTCAGCCTGATTCCGCGCCATGCTGCAACCCGCAGCGACTACGACAGGGTGTTGAAGCAACGCAACGCCCTGCTGAAATCCGCGCGGACGGGAAAATTTACCGCAGGCCACGAGGCCACGCTGGATGTTTGGGACCAGCATATGGCCCGCGCCGGTGCCGAACTCCTGCATGCGCGGCTGGAACTTGTGGAACGGCTCCGCCCGCACCTGAACAGTGCCTACGCGCAACTCACTGACGGTTCAAAGGAAGCCGGCGCGGTGTACCGCTCAACCATTCAGAACGCACTGGACGACGACGGCGGGCCGGCCGATCGCCCGACTGAATCTTCGGCGTCGGGCGAGGACCTCAGGCTGTTGTCAGTGGACGAACTCACCGAGCGCTACGTCCAGGCTTTCGCCGCATCCCGCAAGAAGGAACTGGAGCGGGGTATCTCCCTGGTGGGCCCGCACCGGGACGAATTGGAGCTCGTGCTCGGGCAGGCACCGGCCAAGGGCTACGCTTCGCACGGTGAAACGTGGTCCATGTGCTTGTCACTGCGCCTCGCTTCCTACTACGTCATGCTCGATGATGCCCGTACCGGCGGTACCGCGCCGATCCTCATTCTTGACGATGTGTTTGCAGAACTCGATGTCCAGCGCAGGCGTAAACTGGCAGCAATAGTGGCCGGCGCCGAACAGGTACTGGTCACGGCCGCCGTCGACGCCGATATTCCCGAGGAGCTGGCCGGGCGGCGTATAACCGTTGTTCCGGGAGGCATCGATGGCGAAGGATAGCCGCGAGGGACTTCAACCCGGGCGCGATCCGGACGAAATCGACGCTGCCCAAGCCGCGCTGAACCGCATGCGGGAGGCTGCAGCGGCTCGCGGCGAAGTCAGGCAGCGGGCTCCTCGTCCCGGATCCGCGCCTAAACGCAAGGGCCTTCGCGATACCAGGGGTTTTACGCAGTTCCATGGGACCGGACGTGACCCATTGGGCCTCGGGAAAGTCGTCGGCCGTTTGGTGGCAGAACGTGGTTGGACATCGCCCGTGGCCGTTGGTTCGGTCATGGCCGAGTGGGAAACGTTGGTGGGCGCGGACATTTCTGCGCACTGCACACCGGAGAGCTTTACTGACACCACACTTCATGTCCGTTGCGACTCGACGGCCTGGGCAACCCAACTCCGATTGCTGAGTACAAGCCTGCTTGAGATGTTCCGGAATGAACTGGGGGAAGGTGTAGTGACCAGCATCCACGTACTCGGTCCGTCTGCGCCAAGTTGGCGCAAGGGCGGGCGCAGCGTCAACGGTCGGGGACCCCGGGACACGTACGGCTGAACGGCGTGCAGGGCGTTTCAACGCCCCTGAGTCGTATAGGCCCCCATCAGGACCACCGTAGGGCCATTTCAGATAGGGCCAGTGGCCTCCCATAGGCATATTCAGCTCTCGGCTGCCTCCGTATTTGCAAGGATTCCCGCGTTTCCACGATAGAATTGGCGTAGATCACTGAGCGCCGGTGAAACGTCGTCGGGGTCCTGGAAACACGTTCGTGGCTTCCAGGACTCTCTTCGTCGGAGTAAACGGCGCAATCAGTCACGTGCTCGTTGAAGGCCTCGGTTTGCCGCGGCCTTCAACGGGAACGGCCGTCATCGAATACAGAGGAGTCGAAAGCGCCTGTGGCTAACGACAATGCAGAGACCTTGGCAGTAGAGCCCGAAGAGGACACTGTTCCTAAGCCTGACACGCCCGCGGAAACACCCAGGGAGTACGGTGCCAGCGACATCACCGTCCTGGAAGGCCTCGAAGCGGTACGCAAACGTCCGGGTATGTACATCGGTTCCACCGGTCCGCGCGGTTTGCACCACTTGGTCTATGAAGTGGTGGATAACTCTGTCGATGAAGCTCTGGCCGGATTCTGCAGCCACATTGAAGTTACGCTCCGCGCAGACGGCGGTGTCCAGGTTGTTGACGACGGCCGTGGCATCCCTGTTGACATCCACCCCACCGAGGGCAAGCCCACCGTTGAAGTCGTGATGACCATCCTGCACGCCGGCGGTAAGTTTGGTGGCGGCGGTTACGCGGTTTCCGGTGGCCTTCACGGCGTGGGTATCTCAGTGGTTAACGCACTGTCCCGTCGGGTGAACACGGAAGTCCGGCGGCAGGGCCACGTTTGGCGTATGTCATTCGCGGACGGCGGCAAGCCCCAAGGCGGACTCGTTAAGGGAGAAGAGACGGACCAAACAGGGACTACACAGACGTTCTACCCTGACGGCACCATCTTCGAGAGCACCGAATTCGACTTCGAGACGCTTCGTGCGCGCTTCCAGCAGATGGCCTTCCTCAACAAGGGCCTGCGGATCACCCTGACTGACGAACGTCCTGCCGCCCGTGAAGGTGAGGACGACCTGGATCTCGACGCCGTCGCTACTGAAGGCGAAGTTGCTGCCGAGCACCGCACGGTCGTCTACCAGTACCCGGACGGCCTGCTGGACTACGTCAAGCACTTGAACTCGAGCAAGAAGGTGGAGATTGTCCACGAGGACGTCATCGCTTTCGAAACCGAAGACACCGAGCGGCACATCGCCGTCGAGGTTGCCATGCAGTGGACCACCGCTTACTCGGAAAGCGTCCACACCTACGCGAACACCATCAACACCCACGAGGGCGGAACCCACGAAGAAGGGTTCCGCGCCGCGATGACCTCGCTGATCAACCGCTACGCGCGGGAGAAGAGCATCATCAAGGAAAAAGAAGACAACCTCACTGGTGATGACATCCGTGAAGGCCTGACGGCGGTCATCTCGGTCAAGCTTTCCGAGCCACAGTTCGAGGGCCAGACCAAGACCAAACTGGGCAACTCCGAGGTCAAGGGTTTCGTCCAGCGCGTTGTCACGGACCAGCTCGGCGACTGGTTGGAGCGCAACCCCGGCCCCGCCCGCGACGTCATCCGGAAGGCCATTTCCGCTGCCCAGGCACGTATGGCGGCCCGCAAGGCTCGCGATAATGCCCGACGCAAGAGCCCGTTGGAATCCTTCGGCATGCCCGGCAAATTGTCCGACTGCTCCTCCAAGGATCCTTCGCGTTGTGAGGTCTACCTGGTGGAGGGTGACTCCGCAGGTGGCTCGGCCAAGCGGGGACGCAACCCGGAAACGCAAGCGATCCTGCCGTTGCGAGGCAAGATCCTCAACGTGGAACGTGCACGCCTGGACAAGGCGCTCGGTAATACCGAAGTCCAGTCCATGATCACTGCCTTCGGCACTGGTATCGGCGAAGATTTCGATATCGCCAAGCTCCGCTATCACAAGATCGTTCTGATGGCAGACGCCGACGTTGATGGCCAGCACATCACCACGCTGTTGATGACGCTGTTGTTCCGCTACATGCGCCCGCTGATCGAGAACGGTTACGTGTACCTTGCGCAGCCGCCGCTGTACCGCATCAAGTGGTCCAACGCCGCTCATGACTACGTCTACAGCGATCGCGAACGCGACGACACCATCCGTAAGGGAGCGGCTATGAACAAGCGCCTTCCCAAGGACAACGGCATCCAGCGCTACAAGGGTCTTGGTGAAATGGACTACACCGAGTTGTGGGATACCACCATGGATCCAGACCGCCGCACTCTCTTGCAGGTCACTATGGACGATGCCCTTGCTGCCGATCAGACCTTCTCGGTGCTGATGGGCGAGGACGTCGAATCGCGCCGTAACTTCATCCAGCAGAACGCCAAGGACGTCAGGTTCCTGGATATCTAGTGCCTTACAAGGCCGCAGATATTCCAGAGCTGACATATACCTGAAACGGAAAACTTAGATTATGAGTGACGAAACTCCCGAAGTCCCGGTGGAACCCACCGTCGAGGACCTCATCCTTGAAGGCGATGTGCTGACTGACCGTGTGGAGCAGGTGGACCTGCAGACTGAAATGCAGCGCTCCTACCTGGACTACGCCATGGCCGTTATCGTAGGACGCGCCCTCCCTGACGTCCGTGACGGCCTCAAGCCGGTGCACCGCCGCGTTTTGTACGCGATGTTCGACGGCGGCTACCGTCCTGACCGCTCTTTCAACAAGTGCGCCCGTGTTGTGGGTGACGTCATGGGTACCTATCACCCCCACGGTGATATGGCGATCTACGACGCCCTGGTCCGCTTGATCCAGGACTGGACCATGCGCTACCCGCTGGCGCTAGGCCAAGGCAACTTCGGTTCCCCCGGCAACGACGGCGCCGCTGCTCCCCGTTATACCGAAACCAAGATGGCCCAACTGGCCATGGAAATGGTCCGCGATATCGACGAAGAAACCGTCGACTTCCAGGACAACTACGACGGCAAGAACCAGGAACCCACCATCCTGCCGGCCCGTTTCCCGAACCTGCTGGTGAATGGTTCCTCCGGTATCGCCGTGGGTATGGCCACCAACATTCCGCCGCACAACCTTCGCGAGGTTGCCGAAGGCGTGCAGTGGGCGCTTGATAACCCCACGGCTTCCCGCGAGGAACTGCTTGAGGCACTTCTGCAGCGCATCAAGGGACCGGACTTCCCCACTGGTGCCACCATCCTCGGCCACAAGGGCATCGAGGACGCCTATCGCACCGGTCGTGGCTCCATCACCATGCGCGCAGTGGTCAACGTGGAAGAACTCCAGGGCCGCACCTGCCTGGTGGTCACCGAACTGCCTTACCAGGCCAACCCGGACAACCTGGCCATCAAGATCGCCGAACTGGTCAAGGATGGCAAGATCCAAGGCATCGCGGACCTCCGCGATGAAACCTCGGGCCGTACTGGCCAGCGCCTCGTGATCGTGCTGAAGCGCGATGCTGTGGCCAAGGTCGTCCTGAACAACCTGTACAAGCACACCCAGCTTCAGGACAACTTCTCAGCGAACATGCTGGCAATCGTCGACGGCGTTCCCCGCACGTTGAGCCTGGACGCCTTCATCCGGCACTGGGTGACCCACCAGATGGACGTCATCGCCCGCCGGACCCGTTACCGCTTGCGCAAGGCTGAGGAAGAAGCGCACATCCTGCGTGCACTCCTGAAGGCGCTGGACATGCTGGATGAGGTTATCGCCCTCATTCGGGCGTCCAACACCACAGAGGCAGCCCGCGAGGGACTCATGGAGCTCCTTGAGATCGATGAACTCCAGGCCCGTGCCATCCTGGACATGCAGCTGCGCCGTTTGGCTGCCTTGGAACGCCAGAAGATCCAGGACCGCCACGCCGAACTCGAAGCCATGATCGAGGAATACAACGCGATTTTGGCTTCGGAGGAGCGTCAGCGCCAGATCATCAGCGAGGAACTGGCTGAGATCGTTGCTAAGCACGGCGATGACCGCCGCACGCACATTCTCATGGGCTTCGACGGGGACATGTCCATGGAGGACCTGATCCCTGAAGAGGAAATGGTTGTCACCATTACCCGCGGCGGTTACGTCAAGCGCACACGCAGTGACAACTACCGCTCCCAGCAGCGTGGCGGAAAGGGCATCAAGGGTGCCCAGTTGCGCGGCGACGACGTCGTGGAGCACTTCTTTGTGACCACTACGCACCACTGGCTGTTGTTCTTCACCAACCTTGGCCGCGTTTACCGTGCGAAGGCTTACGAACTGGCAGAAGCCGGACGTGACGCCAAGGGCCAGCACGTAGCCAACCTGTTGGCATTCCAGCCCGACGAGCACATCGCACAGGTCCTGGACCTGCGCGATTACCAGCAATCTCCCTACCTGGTGCTTGCAACAAAGAACGGTTTGGTCAAGAAGACCAGGCTTGAGGACTACGACACCAACCGTACGGCCGGTGTCATCGCCCTCAACCTGCGCGACGGTGACGAGCTCGTCTCTGCACAGTTGGTCAGTGAAACTGATGACCTCCTGCTGGTGTCACGCAAGGGCCAGTCCATCCGCTTCACCGCCACGGACGATGCACTTCGTCCGATGGGCCGGGCAACGTCCGGTGTGACGGGTATGAAGTTCCGTGAAGATGACGAACTGCTGGCCGCGGATGTGGTCCAGGACGGCTCCTTCGTCTTTATCGTGACCGAGGGCGGTTATGCGAAGCGGACCGCCGTGGATGAGTACCGCCTGCAAGGCCGTGGCGGCCTTGGCATCAAGGTGGCGAAGCTCGCGGAGGATCGCGGTGACCTTGTAGGCGCCTTGATTGTGCAGGAAGAAGACGAAGTCCTGGTGGTCATGGAGGGCGGCAAGGTGGTCCGCTCTGCCGTCCGTGGCGTCCCGGCAAAGGGCCGTGACACCATGGGCGTCATCTTTGCGAAGCCGGACAAGAACGACCGCATTATTGAGGTCGCCCGCAACAGCGAACGCGGTTTGGAAGGCGAAGAGTCCGAGGACGGACAGGACGATGACGTAACGTTGGCTGCAGAAGACGAAGCCACTGAGGCGACCGTCACGTCAGAAACGGAAAACGACGCGGACCCGGATACAGAAACGGGCGCGGAGCTGAACGAAGACAACACCGGAGGTAACGAGTGAGTAATTCCGACTCATATCCCAAGCCGAGCACAGGTGTCCCCGGCGGACTCCGGCAGCCCTCGGGCAGCACGCAGGCGGGAACGCCTGCAAGGCCCCAGCAACGCCCGGGAACCGGTTCAGCCGGTGCTGGAGCAACCGGGGCCCGGCCGGCAACGGCAACCAATTCCGCCCAGCGACCAGCAGGAGCTCCTGGACAACGCCCCGCTTCAGCCGGGCAGCGTCCCGCCGGAGCCCCCGGCCAGCGTCCCGCACAGCCCGGGCAGCGTCCCGCTGGTGCGCCCGGTCAACGCCCCGCCCAGGGCGGGCCGGGACTTGTAAAGCCGGCCCCCAAGGCCAAGGTGCGCCGTGCGCGCCTCCTGGTCAGCAAGGTTGACCCGTGGTCAGTACTGAAGATGGCCTTCCTGCTGTCTGTGGCACTGGGCATCGTCACGGTTGTCGCCGCGATCGTGCTGTGGACTGTGTTGGATCTCACGGGCATCTTCAATCAGGTGGACAGCCTGCTCGGGACCTTGGCCGGTTCCGAAGGTAGTGGTTTCGAGTTGAAGAAGATTGCTTCGCTTGGTCAGGTGGCTTCCTTCGCCACGATTATTGCCGTGGTGAACGTAGTTCTGCTGACCGCCCTGTCGATGCTCTCTGCCGTGCTCTATAACATTTCGGCAACGTTGGTTGGCGGCATCGGCGTCACCCTGACGGACGACTAGCAAAAAACCGCGAATTTACGCCGAAAACGGTGAGATTCAGCGGTCAAAATGCCTCGATTTGAGATCGGGCCGGGATGTGCTGTACAGTCATATCTCGGCCCGATGAGGCATCGGGGCGTATAGCTCAGGCGGTTAGAGCGCTTCGCTGATAACGAAGAGGTCCCAGGTTCAAGTCCTGGTACGCCCACGGAACCTAACAGGTTCAGGTAACACTGAACCGGAATGAGGTGCTTGTGAAGAAGTTGCTGGTAGTAGTGGCAGCGGCGGTCGCAGGCGTCCTGGTCTATAAAAAGGCGCAGGAATCCGAAGCCCGGAAGGATCTCTGGAGCAAGTCAACCGACAAGGTCGACTAGCCACGGGGCCCGGTCTGGAACTGGCAAAAGCCAGTCCTGACATGGGGTATGATTGACGGGTTGCTTCTTATGGGGGCATGGCGCAATTGGTAGCGCACCTGCTTTGCAAGCAGGGGGTTCGGGGTTCGAGTCCCCGTGCCTCCACCATAAGAAAAGTCCCGGTCAGAAATGACCGGGACTTTTGCAGTTAACCCATTCACCTAGTTGGGCGGGACTCTCTTCAGCGCCCGCTCCAGGAATGCCTTCAGTTCACTATCCCCCAGCACGGGAGTCACCACCCCTAGCTCCAGTGTCGGTTGCGTCTTGGCATCGGCGGCCGCCAACGCGGCCTGGACATTCCGGCGTGCTTCAGCCACGGCCGACGAATCCCCGCGCTTGGCAGCTTCGAGCATGATCACGGACTCTTCCACTCCTCGTCCGTAATTGGCTGCCGCAGTTGCCCAATGGGTGGCGTCCACTGCGAACCCCGGCACTGCCATCCTGGGTAACAGTTCCGGCAACCTCTGCAGCAGCTCAGCTCGGGCCTTCAAGCCGCCTGAAGGTGACCGTCCGGCGTCGTAATCCGACCAGAACTGCTCTATATCCCGCCGCAGCTCCGGAGCGGACGGCGTGAGCTCGTCGTCCTGCCAGTCTTGGTTGAGGTCCACGAAAGCCTTTACGGCCGCGCGGACGTCCGGATCCGGGCCGGAAACCTGTTTCAGGGCCGCGTCCATGGACTTGCCGGGATCGTACGCTGGTCCATTCCATGAGAGGTCGGCGTAGTTAAAGATGGCGGGGAAAGACAGGTAGGGCTCAATCATTGGATTGGTCACGATTCCGCGGACTGATTTGTACAGCTCTGGGTCGCGTCCGATCACCGGTGCCATGAAGAGGTGGTCCTGGGAAAAGTCGTTCACGGGGTAGTTATCCCAAATGACCAGGTCCCGTGGAGAACCTGGGCTCCCGTATGTCAGCCGGGCGGTCTCGGCTGAGTCGGCGCTGATCCTGTGGGAGACCACGTCTTCACCGGTCCACTGGACCACGATTCCAGGGTTCAGGGACCGGCCAAGTTCCCTCTTGTAGGGATTGCTGCCGGAACCGTTGTAAAAGGTGGGAACCGTTTGCAGGGGTTCGATGTCCTGCTTTGTCGAAATGAACCGGTCATTGACGTCATTCAGAAATGAAGCCTGCGCTTTGGCCAGGTTGGCTTGACCGGCGCCGAACTCCTTGAGGTCTTCGGCGCACTGGACCTTGGTGGCAATGTCGTCGAGCGGAATCACGAACGAACGGACACCGATCGAATACAGGGATTCAAGCTTGGCCACTGCAAAGTTCAGGTCCGCCTCGCGGGAGTAGCAACTATCGATGCCCGGGGACAGCGCGTAAGTAAAGCGGATGTGGTTGGCCGTGGCGGTATCCACCAGCTCCTGTAGTTCCTTGAGGTCCTCGTTCGAGTACAGTGCCCGCCACTTCTCCCGCAACAGTGGATCATCTTTTGGGGAGTAGATATAGGTGTTCATTTTCTGGCGTCCTGCGAATTTGAGGACATCCAAACGAGCCTGATGGGACCATGGCGTGCCGTAGAAGCCCTCGATGACGCCACGGGTTTCCATCAGCGGCCAATCACTGACGCGGACGGCCGCCATAGCCCCATCCTTGAGCAATTGACGCGCGGTCTGCACGCCATGGAAAACGCCGTCGGCATCCGTTCCGGCGAGTACCGCAGCCGGAATCCCTGAAGTTTTTCCGGTAGTTATGACGTAGCCTTCGGCACGGCTGACTGCGTCCTGGTTCTCCGCCGCGCTGTCCTTCCCCAGCTCTTTGAGTACCGGGCTGACAGTGGGATCTGCTGCAGTGCCAAGGAAGACGGCCGAACTGCCGGCCGCTGGGCTGTTCAGGGCCGTCACGGCTTCTGCAGTGCCCCCGGCTCCTGTCACCAGGTCTTGGAGGGCGGCGATGGACGCTTGGTCTGTGCCAGGGGAAGCCACGATGTAAACGTGGCCGTTCAGAGGGATGGGATCCCCCACTCCGGCCTGGAGATGTTGTGGGACCGGGAAGATACTTGGGATTTCGGTCTTGCCCGTCCCTTGGCCACCCGGCCGCTCCCGGGAAACCACCAACCAGCCCGTAACGACCAGAGCGACAGCCAGAGCCGCAACTGCGAACAGCAGCAGTACTGATCGTCTCCGCCTAGCTCCACGGACGGGCGTTGTGTTCAATCAGGTGTCCCCTTGGGAAAGCCGTCGCCGACTGTCTGGAATGTTGAATCAAGACAACCACACTGTCCGCGCCGCACATAGAGGGCAGGACGGCTGCCTCACCAAACTAAGGTTGATCCGTGAACCTTCTCATTTCCGCGCTGGGAGTCCTGGGCGTGGCTTCCTCAGGACCACTGATCGCCGGCACCTTGGGTGCCACGTCAGTGACGGCGTTGGCGATCGCCTTCTGGCGGAACGCTATTGGCGCAGTCGTGATGGCCGCACCGGTGGCCATCCGGGAGCCCAAACAGTTTGGGAAGATCAACCGGCGCGAGTTTGGCTGGTCCACGGTTGCCGCCATCGCCCTGGCCTTTCACTTCGCTTGCTTCATCACGGCGCTGCAGCTGACCTCGGTGGCTGCAGCCACCGCCTTGGTCTGCCTCCAGTCAGCATGGATCGCGGTCTTCCAGTTGTTCAGAGGCGCCCGACATCGCTGGCCGGTTCTGCTGGGCCTGGGGATAGCCTTTGGCGGAGTCGTGGCCATTACAGGATTCGATATGGGCTCCTCACCGCAGGCCCTGCTGGGTGACGTCCTGGCACTGGCTGGTGGAGCCCTGGCCGGCCTGTACACCTTGGCTGGCGGCAAGGCCCGCCAATCCATGGGAACGGGCACGTACACCACGCTCTGCTATGGAATGTGTGCCGCGATTGTTGCCGTGTTGGCTTTGCTCAGTGGCCAACCGTTGGCAGGGTTCGACGCCGGAGGTTGGCTTGGGATTCTCGCCATCACCGTGTGTGCACAGTTGGTAGGGCACACCGCCTTCAACCACCTGCTGGCCACAATGAGTCCCTTGCTGGTTTCCATGATCATCCTGCTGGAAATTCCGGGGGCAGCGATCCTGGCGGCGATCTTCCTGAACGAGAAACTGCCGGCCGGGACATACGCCGGCCTTGCGCTCATTCTCGTTGGACTCGCGGTGGTGGTCGCCGGGCAACGGCGTGGCAAAGGCGAAGCAGAGCGGCGCGAGGCCGAGCTGGGAACTGACTGAGCTTCCGCCGTCGGGCTTTTACTGCCTGGTGTGCCGCTGCGCGGCCTGACTGTGTTGCGGGTGGGGGCCTACAGGCTGCTGCGTCGAATGCCCTGCGCCGTGTTGGCCGTATGAATGGCCCGCAGGAGTTTGGCGGGGAAGTAGACCGAGAAGAAGACCACCATGGGCGCTTTCAGGGCCATCTTCTTAACGTTGTGCGCTTTGTACGTCCGGTCGAAGCGCGTGACGTAATAGCGGTAGTCCCGCGGAGAGTCCTCAAGGCGCCGGGCCGACATGCCGGACACCATTTGCGGGCAATAGCGGACGTGGAGATCGTGCTCGGCGAGGTGCAATGAGAGGTCGATGTCCTCGTGCATCTCATCCTTCTCATCGAGGCACGTTTCGTCGCGAATGGTCTCCCATGCGGTACGCCGGAGGGCCATGTTGGAACCGAACAGGAAGTGGTACTGGTGCTTGGCCAGACGCAGCATCAGCTGGCGCATTTTGTCGTCAGCTTTGAGCCCAAAGCGACGCATTGGCATGTCGTAGTAGACCACAGGTCCGGTAGCGGCCTGGACGGACTGGTCCATGAAGGCCTTCTGGACTTGCTCAACCCAGTCAGGTTCCAAGACGGAATCGGCGTCGATGCGCCCCACGATTTCCCCGTTGGCGCTGTTGAGGCCGAAGTTGCGGGTGGGAATGAGCCCCTGCGTGGCGTCCTGCCGTAAAAGGATGATGGGGCTTTCAGGGTATTCCTGCTGCATCTGGCGTACGATCCTGGCGGTGCGGTCAGTGGAGAGATTGTCCACCACGATGATTTCTTCAGCAGGAACAGACTGGTAGATGGCCGCGATGAGGCACTGGCGAATGACGCTTTCCTCGTTATACGCCGGGATGACGATTGAAACCCCCGGAGGCTCCGGGACTTCCTTGAGGGCACCCGCAACGGGTCTATCGGCTGACATCACTTCAAATCTAACACCCGGCAAAGCCTCCCCAGCGGACCGTTGGGTTACAAGCTGGAAAACACTGAAGGGATCCCGGGCTGGCCGGGATCCCTTCAAACGATGTTTCAATGACGGCCGCTATGAACCAAGCCAATCAGAACCCTAGAGCTGGGGGTCCTTGGACGTGGAAGTGTTGCCGGCGTCCTTGTGGCCGCTTGCCGCGATGTTCCTGACGGCGGTCTTGGCATCCGTAGCGACGTTGGATGTGGAATCCTTGCCCTTCTCGAACGCATCCTTGGTTGCCTGCTCCACTTCGGCAGCCGCTTCCTCGGGCGTAATGTCAGAAGCTTTGGATTCGGTCGGCAAGGTTGCCGTCGCTGTAGCTGATGCTGCAGTGTCTGCGGGAGCCGGGGCCGGAGCTGGGGCCGGGGTTGGATTGACCGGGGCCGGCGTCTTCCAAGGATCCTCCACTGGCTTGGAGGCCTTCCAGGCAGCAACACCGGCAGCAACCGCTGCTGCAATAACTGTGACAACCAGCCATCCGCGCTTCTTCGGCTTCTGCTGGACAGCCAATTGCTGGGAAACAGCCTTGCTGGTCTGGTCCGCCACTGCCTTGATCTGCTTACTGGTGGCCTGCGCTTGCTCCTGCACGCTGTGAACCACACCTGAGTCCACCAGTTTCTGCGCAACGGCATCCACTTGGGCGGGTGCGTTCTCAAGGACGTGATGGACAACTACTGAAGCCTGGCCCAACTGCTCGGAAAGCTTGGGCAGGTACTCCTCAACTACCTTGTCCCGGGCGAGCCCAAGCGCCGGAGTTGCCTTATTAAGGGTCTCCTGGATCTTGGGCGTGGCGTCCTCCACAGCGTCATGGATCTTCGGCGCGAGGTGCGCCAGTCCATCCTGAAGCCGCGGCGTAACTGTTGCCACGCCGTCGGCGAGGTTGTGCGCCGCAGACTTCAGTCCCTCTTGGATCTTGGGGGAAGCGGTATCAATGCCGTGCTGAATTCGGGGAACAGCCCAATTGACGGCTGCTTCCACGCGGGGTGCCGCCCAGTCGCGGGCGTTATCCACACCAGCCGCCACGGAGTGTTCAAGGTCGCGGGCAATACGGTCTGATTTCTTCACAACTACCTCCCGATACACATGCTCGTTTGAAGCTAGCCTACGTGCCTTGAGGAACACCGGCTATTCATCTGCAGGATTCTTCCCGGATTTCACCGAGCGCGGAACCGGCTTTACAGCCACACCGGCGTTGACCCTGCATGAAAGAATGGGGCCATGACCATCGCAACCGCAAAAGCAACGATCCACACGAGCCTCGGCGACATCAAGGTTGACCTCTTCGGCAACCACGCCCCCAAGACGGTCGCCAACTTCATTGGCCTGGCCACGGGCGAAAAGTCCTGGACGCACCCGGAAACCGGCGAAGACAAGACCGGCACGCCCCTTTACAACGGCACCATTTTCCACCGCATCATCAAGGACTTCATGATCCAGGCCGGCGATCCCTTGGGCCGCGGCGTTGGCGGACCGGGCTACAAGTTCGACGACGAAATCCACCCCGAGCTGACCTTCAACGCTCCCTACAAGCTGGCCATGGCCAACGCCGGTATCCAGATGGGCAAGGGCACCAACGGGTCACAGTTCTTCATCACCACGGTCAACACCGACTGGCTGTTCGGCAAGCACAGCATCTTTGGTGAAGTAGCTGACGAGGAATCCCGCAAGGTTGTTGACGCCATTGAGGGCGTCCGCACCGGCATGGGCGACCGCCCCGTTGAGGACGTCGTCATCAACAGCATCGACATCGAACAGCTCTAACAACAGGCTGAATCAGAGCCCATGAGCTACGGAATCCCGTCGGCAGAGCCGTCCGCCACAATTCCGGTGTGCCCACGGCACCCGGACAGGCCCTCCTATGTGCGGTGCCAGCGCTGCGGGCGCCCCGCGTGCCCCGAGTGCCAGCGGGCGGCCGCCGTCGGGTTCCAATGTGTTGATTGCGTCAACGAACAAAAACGTACGACGCCGAGCTACCGCTCTCCCTACGGCGGCGCCTTGGCAACCGGCCGGCCTTTGGTGACGTTTACTATCATCGGGTTGTGCGTGCTGGTTTACATCCTTCAATGGATTGTGCCTGGCGACGCCGTGTTCCAGAATTTTGCGTTCGCAAATTCTGTGGCTGCCAGCGAGCCGTGGCGGATGCTTACGGCTGCCTTCCTTCATTCGCAGGGATTCCTGCTCCACATCGTCCTGAATATGTACACGCTATGGATTTTCGGACAAGCCCTTGAGCCTTTGCTCGGGCGGATCCGGTTCCTCGCCGTGTACCTGCTCTCCGCCGTCGGCGGGTCTGTGGGCTATCTGTTGTTGACTCCCACCTACCCCGAGGTTGGCGTTGTAGGAGCTTCCGGCGCCATCTTTGGTCTGTTCGGTGCCATGCTCGTAGTGCAGCGTCATCGCGGCGGTGAAACCAAACAACTGTGGATCCTCATTGCGATCAATGGCGCCATTGGCTTCTTTGTTCCCAGCATTGCCTGGCAAGCCCACTTAGGTGGCCTGATCACCGGCGGCCTCGCTGCCGCCGCCATCGCCTATGCGCCGCGGGGCAAGAACCAGGCCCTGCTGCAAGCAGGCGGACTCATCCTCGTGGCAGGCCTTTTGGCCGTGGTCGCGTGGTTCCGCATCACTGCCGGCTAGCTCTGGCGCTTCCTGCAACCGCGACCGGTTGCCGCAGTATCGTCCTGAGTTTCTCCGGTGCGGTACGGCGTGGGTCGCTGAGGTAGATCTCGTGATGCTTCCCCAACATCATCAATGACTCCCCGGGAATGAAGCTGGTGTGCATTTCCGCGAGCACTGGACCCTCGTCATCGTAGGGGCCGATATGGAGGGTTTGGACGCTGAGCCCTTCATCGAGTGTTGCCAACCGAAGACCGTCAATTGCCGGCACTTGGTCTTTTTTGCCTACGATCTGACGCGCTTCCTCGAAATGGTCTTGGGTGAGCCAATCAGGGACCATAATCATGAGGGTCCAATCCCAGCATGATTTATCCCTGGCGCTTGTGAAGGTATCCAGGTCGTCCGCCCACCAGAGCCCTTCCAACGGCATCACGGTGTAGTCGCGACCCAACTCGTGTTTGCTGAAGAACTTCATCTTGTAAGCGACCGGATAGATGGTGGTCAGCGCGTCCTTGTAGTCCTGGGAGGTGTTTGGATCACCATGGCCGTCGATCATGAGGAACTGCAGGGCTGGAACCGTCACCACGGAAAACCTGCCATGTGAAGCGCTGTACGTTTTGATCTGCTTTTTAAGGTCGACTTTCATGACAAGCAATCCCAATCCCCTGCGGTCGGTGTTGATGAGGTTATCCACAGTCGTTGTCCACAGTGTGTGTAACTTACATCTGTGTAGTTAGCTCGTTAGAGTGCTGTTCGGCTGGTCAGGGCGGTAGATATCCCCGGAAAGGCATGGATTCATCCACATCTGTGGATAACTTTGTCCCCCGACCTGCCTGGTTTGTGGACAACCAAGCCATTTCTAGGCCAGCTGTGGATAAAGCTGTTAATGATGCCGTGGAGGGTCCTCTATCAACAGGCTTATCAACAATGTTAATAACTTACACGCGTGTAGTTCAGGACCGTTGCCGTTCCTTTTTGGCCGCAAGTGCGCGGATCCAGCAGCAGAAACCCACAAGTTTTCCCCACCTGTGGATAACTTGTGGGTAGGGGGCTGTTGTTAAGTGGGTAACTCCCCCGGGTCGCGAAGGTCGTGAAGGTGACGACTGAGGGAGGAAGGCTTGCTTCGAGATGATTTTGGGCTCCGTCTCGGCGGTTAAAACGCGTGTGAGTAAATCCAGCAATGCTGCACCGGTGAACTTTCAATGAAGATGCGGCCACTATCCACAGCGTGATGCACAGTGGGCATAACTCCTACCTGTCGGTCCTGAGTCCAGGATCAGCACTGCGACGGGGGATTCCAGGGAAAGTACATGGATGTCCACAGAACTTATCCACGCCTGTGGAAAAAGTTACGCACTTCTGTGGAAAAGAACTGTGGACGTCGGTGGGAAGGGCCAAGCCCTACTTCTGACCTTGCTCCAGCCAAACGCCCGACGTACCGCGCCCGTGGCTATCAACCAAGTGGGTATCGATGATCCCCACGGCTTCCATGAGGGCATACATGGTGGTGGGTCCAACGAACGCGAAGCCCTTCTTGCGAAGCGCCTTGGACAATGCAATGGATTCCGGCGAGGTAGTGGGGATTTCTGCGTAGGATCGGGGCGCAGGGGTGGTTTCGGGCTTGAAGGACCACACGAAGTCCACCAAGCCGCCCTCTGCCCTCAGGGCGATGGTGGCCTTGGCATTGGTGATGGCCGCCTGGATCTTCAAGCGGTTCCTGACGATGCCTGCGTCCAGCATGAGCCGCTCGACATCCGTGTCCGTGAAAGCAGCGACGCTTTCAGGGTGGAAATCCAGGAAAGCCTTCCGGAAGGCATCCCGCTTCCGAAGGATGGTTGCCCATGACAGGCCGGCTTGGAATGCCTCGAGACTGATGCGCTCATACATTCCTTGCTCGTCCCGGACCGGCATGCCCCACTCGTGATCGTAGTAAGCCTGCATCAGGGGATCCGAGGCAGCCCACAGCGGCCGCGCCAGGCCATCCTGGCCGATGATGATGCCGGTTTCTTCCGTGGTCATGAACGCTCCTCTGCGGCCGTCCCGCGGACGCCAACCTTTGCTCTTGCCTTTAGGGACATTCTGCCCGTTGGCAGTGACATTTTGCCCGCCTGGGACATTTAGCCGCGGCGATCCGGTCCCTAGGACAGTCCGGTGACACGCATCGTGATGTTGATCCGTCCATGGGAGAGCCCACACCCTTCCGGGCAGGTTCCCGGGAGAACCTTTGGGATGCCGTGATACGCGAACCTTGATGCCCCGCCGAAAACGAAAAGGTCTCCGGATCGGAGTTCGACGTCCGTGTATGGCTTGGTACGCGTCTGGGTGTTGCCGAAGCGGAAGAGGCACGTCTCCCCGATGCTGAGGGACACTACCGGAGCATTGGAACGTTCATCTTTGTCCTGATGCATCCCCATGGCGGCGCCGCGATCGTAGAAGTTCACCAGTGCTGCATCGGGTGTGTAATTGACAGCGAGCTCGGCGAGGGCCTCGTTGCCTTCCGGCCCTGACGAGTAAGCATCGGATACGGCCTTCCTGCCCAAGCGAACCATCCACTCCGGGAACTCGAGTACGGGCTGGCCGTTTACATCCGTAGCTTCGCGCGTGTAGCGGTAGGGCTGCCAATGCCAGCCAAGGCAAAGGGTCCGGACAGACATCTGATGCCCTCCCGGCAATGTTGCTGCCCGGAGGGGCACCGGCCCGTGCGTCCAGTCGCCAAAGCGTTGCACGATCCACCTCTGCTGCTCCAGGCTGAGCCAGCCCGGCACGTGCACGGCGCCTGGAGCTATAACCCGAGGGGCGGCGTCGTGGGTGTCAGGTTGGATAAGCGTCAACGGAAACAGGGCGTCCTCGCTCATGCGGCAGCCTCAAGCGTAAGGAGCCTTCGTTTCGCTTCGGTTCCACCGAGGTAACCGCCGAAAGTGCCGTCGGACTTCACCACGCGGTGGCAAGGAACGATGACCGGCAGCGGGTTGGTAGCGCAGGCGGTTCCAACGGCGCGCACAGCTTTGGGGCTGCCGGCGGCCTGGGCCACCTGTGCGTAACTTTCGGTACTGCCGTAGGCGATCTGCGGCAAGTGGTGAAGGACGTTCAGGCGGAACCCGCGTGCGAGCTGGAAATCCAGGGGAAGGCTGAAATCCTTACGGGTGCCGCTGAAGTACTCGTCCAATTGGCGGGCAGCGGCCTCAAGTTGTGAAGGTGCATGCAGGATGCGGGGACTCACCGTGTTGGCCAGTAACTGTAATACGGCGTCGTGGTTCTCAAGCTCGAACGCTACCCGCACCACGCCATGCTCGGTGGCCGCCAAAAGCAACTTTCCCACAGGAGAGTCCACCACTGTGTAACCGATGTCCAGGGAATGACTTTCCTCTGCAGAGCGGACAAGTCGCGCGTGGAGGCTGGCCAGAGCAGGCTCGATTCCGGCGTCAAGGGGTTGAAGGAGTGTGGCAACCGCGGCGCGGTCCGAAAGGGATTCAAGAGTCATCGGATTTCTCCTTTCGCCGATGCTGGGACCGATGATGTAGTCACGGACGTGGAATGAACCAGGAACGCTCGGACGGATTCGGGCTCGTCGCGGAGCATGGAACGGAGGGCTTTCACACCGTCGGATCCCGCACGTCGTGCGGCATCTGGTGTCCCGCCCAGAAGTGACGCAATCTCCCGATATGGGAGGCCCGCCAAATAGTGGTAGGCCACTGCCTGGCGTTGTTTAGGTGGCAACTGCCCGACGGCGTTGAGTAGCTCCGCTTGATTGTCACCCGGAATGCCAATCTTCGAAGGCCGCTCTGGTGGCTGATCGACAGGCAAGGCGCGCCGATTGCTGGAACGGATGAGGTCGATGCATTTCCGATGCGCAATAGTGACGAGCCAGGCCTCAAGGTTGGCATCTGCAGGGAGGGCGCCATAAGCCTGCAAAGCCGCAAGAAAGGTTTCGGACCAGGCGTCGTCGGCATCGTGAAGACCCACCACTGCACGGCATACCCGGAGCACAGTGCCGCCATGTTCCTGGACGACTGCTTCGAACGGCCTCTTGGTGTGGGCCTGCTGCCGGCGCTGCATCAGAAGAGCTTGCTCTCTTTCACGGCGGCAGGCTCTTCGAGCTCGAGGAGGAAGCGCTTGTTGCGCAGGCCACCCGCGTAGCCAGTGAGTTGCCCGTTGCGCCCCACCACGCGGTGGCACGGGATGATGATGCTGATGGGGTTTCGACCCACTGCGGACCCGACAGCCTGGGCCAGGTGGGGATCGCCCATCTCGAGAGCCAGTTCACCGTAGCTGATGGTTTCCCCAAAAGGAATGTGTTGGAGCCGCTCCCAGACCTTCTCTTGGAAGGCATTGCCCCGGGCTTCAAAGGGAACGTCGAAGTGGGTGCGCTTTCCTTCGAGGTACTCACCGAGTTCGCCGCGGGTCTGATCGAAGAGTGGTTCCTCGATCCCTGCCGGGACTCCAAAGTAGTCCGGCGGAGGCATGTGCCAATGGCCTTCGTAAAAGATGCCCGTCAAAAACTCCCCACGGGCAGTCAGCGTCAGCTGCCCCAGCGGGGAATCCATGGTGGTGTGCCTGGTGTTCATATCCTGTAGACGTTCGCGGGCACCGAAATGTGAGGTGTGGGATTCCTAGGCGCGCCAGCGCGTGGTCATAAGGAATCCGACGATTGCGATGCCGAACCCAGCCACGATGTTCCACGAAGCCCATTCCTGAACGGGGAACCGGCCCTCGGTTATATAGAACGTGATGATCCAGATCAGTCCAATGATCATGAGGCCAAACATGACCGGCTTGTACCAAACGGGATTCGGCTTGTACTGCTGCGCGGCGGAAGTCTGCTGGGCCTGACGGGCAGGCCGCTTTCGGGGCTTGGACTCGGGCACGGATCCTCCTTGGCTGTTCGATTGAAACCCGATGCTGCCGGCCTTGGTATCCTGCAGGAAGGAAAAAATCCAGCGGTCAACGGCCACGCGGTGCTCCGGGTTGTTACTAGCTGTCAAGTCTAGCCGCAACCGGGGTAGGCCAGCGCCGCCCGCGCCCTATACGAGGAGACCCTGTGGCGGACCAGCAGACGACGGCGGCTGCAGCCGTGCCGTCCGCCCGCGGGACGCAGCGAAAACCTCCCCGCGCCCGGCTCAGAGCCTCGGACGTTATGCGCAAAATCAGTCAGGTACTGGGCGAGTTGCTCATCACCGCAGGCATTGTCCTCCTGCTTTTTGTGGGCTGGGAGCTATGGTGGACCAACGTGGAGGCCGACGCCAAGCAGACCGAAGCCGTGAAGAGTTTTGCACAGGAATTTGCGGGACCGGTGACACCGGCTGCCAGCCAGGCTACGGACTACGGCCCGCCCGTCGTCGGGACAGCTCCTGCACATGGGAAAACGATCGGGATCATGTACATCCCGCGATTCGGTCCGGACTACACGCGGCCCATTATCGAGGGAACAGACCAGGATGTCCTGGACACACTGGGCCTGGGACACTACGGAAACACCAGCATGCCCGGAGCCCTGGGCAATTTTGCCGTCGCGGGACACCGGCAGACCCACGGCGCTGTACTGGATAACATCCACACACTGGTCCCCGGTGACAAAATCTACGTCCAGACGCCAGATGGCTATTACACCTATGTTTTCCGCAACAACCAGATTGTGTTGCCCAGCCAAACCGACGTTCTGATGCCGGTCCCCACCCAACCCGGTGTCACGCCACGTGAAAGCATCCTGACCATGACCAGTTGCAACCCGCGCTTCGGATCCCAGGAACGCATCATCGCCTACTCCGTCCTTGAGGGGTGGCGACCGGCCTCGGCGGGACCGCCGTCGGAAATCGCCACCCAAGTAGCCCAAGCCCAAGGAAAGGGGTAACGGATGTACGCCTGGATCTTCAGGAATTTGCCCGGCCCCTTGTGGGTGCGGATACTGACATCGGTGGCGCTTGTGGCCGTAGCCCTCGTCCTGATGGTGGAGTTCCTCTTCCCGTGGTTCTCCCAATTCACTTCTTTGACCGACTCAACGATTGGTTTAGTGCAGCAGCCATGAGCTCAACAAAAATCCTCGTCGTGGACAACTACGACAGCTTCGTTTACACCTTGGTGGGCTACCTGCAAGAACTCGGCGCCGAGACAACCGTGGTCCGAAATGACGACGTGACACTCGCAGAAGCCAAAGAGCTTGCCGCAGCCCGCGATGGAGTCCTCATCTCTCCCGGTCCAGGAACGCCGGCAGAAGCTGGTGTTTGCATCGACCTCATCAAGTGGTGTGGCGAGGCCGCCAAGCCTATGTTCGGAGTGTGCCTTGGCCACCAGGCCCTTGCCGAAGCTTATGGCGGCGTGGTCACCCATGCGCCCGAGCTGATGCACGGCAAAACCTCGCCTGTGCAGCACGAAGGCAAGAGCGTCTTTGTCGGGCTTCCGTCGCCTGTGACGGCTACGCGCTACCACTCACTCGCTGCGGTTCGCGACTCGATTCCGGACGTCCTGGAGATCACAGCCGAGACCACCAACGGTGTGGTCATGGGCCTGCAACACAAGACCGCTCCCCTCTGCGGTGTGCAGTTCCACCCGGAATCAGTCCTCACCGAAGGTGGCTACCAGATGCTGGGCAACTGGCTGGAGTCCCTCGGCATGACCGGCGCCGCGGAACGTGCTTCGAAGCTGAGCCCGCTGATCCAGCACTGAGGTGTAGCCAGGGGGCGGCGACTGATTAGTCCCTCTTGGTGGGCGTCGGCTTGGGGCTCGAGGTATCTGTTGGCGTAGGTGTGGGAGTCGGAGCCGGGGCTTTGGCTACCGTTACCGTTACTGTCTTGCCCTGGTCCACTTCAGTGTTGAAGGTTTCGCTTTGCGCCGTGACCTTGCCGGGGGTCACCTGGGAATTTTCCTGCTCCACCACGGTCATGACGAGGCCGTTCTCCTTCAGCAGCGCTTCGGCTTCCGACTGGGCAAGACCGATCAGTTGGGGCATCAGCACTTTGCCGGAGGAGACCTGCAGCTCAACGTTGGAACCTGCGGCTATGGGCGCCCCCGGGGCTGGACCCGTGGTGATGACGAGTCCGATCGGAACGGTGGGGCTATGCGTCCTCACGCTGGAGATGTTGCCCGTGATTCCCAGGCGCCGGAGGGTGTCGCGGGCATCTGACTCTGTGCGGCCCACAATGTCTGCAGGGATAGTTACCGAGCTGGGACCGCTGGAGATGTTGAGGATGACCTCAGCGTTCTGTTCAAGCATTGAGCCCGCACTGGGTGCCGTGCCGATCGCCATGTCCTTGGCAACCTTGTCACTGGCCACACGTGCCGTTTTGGGGACCAGCTTTGCGGAGTAGAGCTCTTGCAGCGCCTGGGACTCCGACATGTTGGTCACCGAGGGAACCGCCACCTTGGCCGGTGTCGCGGGGGGCGCGTTGACGAGGCTGTAGATCCAGAATCCGGCGCCTGCGAGAACAAGGATAGTGAAGATTGCCAGCGTCGCCGCCCAAGTACGACGGCGGGACTTCTGGCGCGCGGTCCGCTCACGTTCGGGTGGGAGGTCCAAGGGAAGCGCTTCGTCCAGCGGCTCCTCCATGGGGTCCTGGGGCACGTCCTTGTAGTGCTCGACATCCAGGAATCCAACGGCTGTTGCGCTCAAGAGCTGCGTGTCCGGGTCTTCGGATGAAATGAGGTCGTTCGGATCGGTGGGTGCCTCGCTGGCGGGAAGAGCGGGTACGGGGATGCCATTGCTCGCGGCCCTGAGTGCCCGCCGGAAAGCAGCCGCATCCTGGAATCGGTCCGACCGGCTCTTTTGCAGGGCCTTGGCAAGGACGGAATCCAAAGCCTCGGAAACTTCGGGGTTATGGACGCTGGGAAGGTCTGGCGTCTCCCGGACGTGCTGGTAGGCCACTGAAACCGGGCTGTCGCCTACGAATGGTGGCCGGCTGGTAAGCAGTTCATACAGAAGGCAGCCGGCAGAGTAGAGATCACTGCGGGCATCAACGGTCTCGCCCCGTGCTTGTTCGGGGGAAAGATATTGGGCTGTTCCCACCACAGCCTGCGTCTGCGTCATGGTGGCAGCGGAGTCAGCCATGGCGCGGGCGATGCCAAAGTCCATGACCTTGACGTCCCCGGTATCAGCACAGACCATGACGTTGGCCGGCTTGATATCGCGGTGCACAATGCCCGCCCGGTGGCTGTACTCCAGCGCCGCGAGGACGCCAAGGGTGTAGCCGATGGAGTCTTCAACACCGAGTTCGTGCGCTTTGATCATGTCCCGCAGGGTCCGTCCTGCGACGAACTCCATCACGATGTATGGGACACGCACGTCCTCACCCGGTCCGCCCGGGACAGAGTACTCACCAGTATCGAAGATGGCCACGATGGAAGGGTGGTTCAGTGCCGCGACAGCCTGGGCCTCGCGTTTGAAACGGGCCTGGAACTGGGGATCGCGGGCCAGGTCAGCGCGCAGGACTTTGACGGCAATGGTGCGCCCCAGCAGCGTATCTGACCCACGGTAGACGTCTGCCATGCCACCACGGCCGATCAGGTCACCGAGTTCATAGCGACCATTGAGGATGCGCTGCGAAGAGACAGGTGTGCTCTCCTCTCGGTGCGCTGGACCGGGCCGTGGCGTAGACATGGCGGCTACTTAATTGCTCGGGCTGCCGGAGCCGCTGGGGCTGGCGCTCGGGGACGTTGGATTGCTCGGTACAAGCGACTTGGACAGGTGGTATGTGACTACCGAACCAGCGGCAACCTTTGTTCCAGGGGCTGGCTCGGACCGTACGAAGGTGCCTGGTTTCTGGCCAACGGCACCATTCACGGGATCGCCCGGGACCCACCGCAGGTTCGCGGCTTCGATCAGTCCGCGGACCTCGTCCTCGCTGAGGCCTACACCGATGCTGGGCACGGACACCATTTCCGGACCCTTGGAGTACTGGACAGTGATAACTTCCCCTGGATCAACAGGACCGGTGGGGTTAAGGTCGGTTACCGTGCCCACCGCGGCAGTGTTGAACACTTCCTGCCCGTTTACCTGCAGGCCCAATCCAACGAGCTGGCTGCGGACAGTCTCAAACGGTTGTCCAAGATACTCCTCAGGGATGAGGTTGATCTTCTGGGGGGTGGACTGCGTCGGTGTCGGTGAAGGGGCCTGGGACGTCTGGGTTGGGGTGGCCGATTGCGACGTTGGACTTGCGCTCCGGCTTGGGCTTGCGGATGTGGATTCGCTCGGACCGGGATTCGGGGAGAAGAAGCCCGACTGTGAAATCAGGAAACCAACCAGTGCGAAGAGCACCAGCAGGATCAGGGCAACGAGTGGCCAGGTCCAGGGGCTCCGCTTCTTACGCTCCGGCTCGACGTCGTCGTAGTTGTCGTCATCGCTGTAGATAACTTCTTCTTCGTCGTTCAGCTGCCGCTCTGCCTCAAGTGCATTCGCCCGCGACAAAGGGTTGTCGGCGGAAGCGCCGGCAGCTCCAACGGCAGCCCCTGCTGCGCCTCCAACAGCGGCGGTGGCGCCGATCACCGGAAGTGCGGAAGTCGACGTCGTGGAATGCTCCTTGCCAAACGGCGAGGTAACGACGCCGGTGGGGGCCGTAGCGGTATTGACAGGTGCCGTGATGGGTCCAGTAGCGGCTTCGAAGAGAAGCATTCCCGGCACCGCGGCGTGGGCAGTGGTGATATCGCCGTTGCGGATAGCCTCGGCTGCCTCAGCCAGCTTGATGGCGTTGGCTGGACGGTTCTTGGGATCCTTGGCGAGCATGGACATCAGGAGGGCACGCACCGGAGTAGGCAGCGTCTCCGGAAGTGGTGGCGGAGCGTCGTTGACCTGTGCAAGCGCAATGGCGATCTGCGATTCACCGGAGAACGGACGGTGGCCGGTGAGGCATTCGTAACCGATGACGCCCAGCGAGTAGATGTCAGACGAGCCAGTGGCAGTTTGTCCTGTTGCCTGCTCGGGAGCAAGGTACTGTGCGGTACCCATGACCTGGCCGGTCTGGGTCAGCGGCACCTGGTCAGCCAGGCGGGCGATACCGAAGTCGGTGACCTTGACGCGGTTGTCAGGCGTGATGAGGAGGTTGCCCGGCTTGATGTCACGGTGGACCAGGCCCTGGGCATGGGCCACGGCCAGGGCGCGCGCCGTCTGGGAGATGATCGAAAGGGTCATGTCAGGCGACAGGACCTGCTCGCGCTCAAGGATGCCGCTCAACGGATGGCCGGGCACCAGTTCCATGACCAGGTACGCAGAGCCGGCTTCTTCGCCGTAATCGAAGACGTTGGCAATACCCACGTGGTTAAGGAGTGCCGTGTGGCGGGCTTCAGCGCGGAAACGCTGGAGGAAGCCGGGGTCCCCGGTGTATTCCTCCTTGAGCACCTTGATGGCAACGATCCTGCCCAGGATCTGGTCCTTGGCCTTCCAGACCTCGCCCATGCCGCCAATCGCAATGCGACTGGTCAGCTGGAACCTGCCGCCGAGTGTGATTCCCGAAGTAGGTCTCACTTATTCAACACCGCCTCAAAAATCTTCTTTGCGTTCGGACTGGTTAGCTTGGCGCCTGTGAGCACATCCACACCTTCCATGACGATGGTGACGGCCACTTGCGGATCGTTCGCCGGGGCGAACCCGGTGAACCAAGAATTGTTCAAACCTGAATCGCCGAGCTCGGCGGTACCGGTTTTACCGGCTACCTGGACTCCCGGGACGGCAGCGCCGCTGGCGATGCCGTTGGAGACCGCGCTGCTCATCCACTGGGTGATCTGGTTCGCGATGGGTTGGGTGGTGCTTGTACGGAGGGCCTCGGGCTTGAACTCGCTGATTACCCGGAGATCGGGTGCACGGACTGTCTTGACCAGGTTGGGCTTCATTTGCACACCCCCGTTGGCAATTGCCGCAGTCATCAGGTTGATCTGCAGCGGGGTTGCCTTGACGTCGCGCTGACCCACTGACGACTGGGCTAGCTGCGCTTGGTCCAGATCCTTCGGGAAGACACTGACGGCCTGCTGGAGCTTGAGCTGCTCGCCGAAGGTGTCCCCGAAACCGAACTTCTCTGCCTGCTCCCGAATGGCGTCCTGGCCCAGGTCCAGCGCGATGCTCGCAAAGGGTGTGTTGCACGACTGTTCCAGGGCGAAGGAGAACGTTGCCGTTTCACGGACGTTGCAGTTGCCGCCGGCGTAGTTGGGCAAGCTCGCACTGGATCCAGGGAGGGGCAGGCTGCTGGGGTTTGGCAGTTCGCTGTCCTTGTTGTACTTGCCGGAATTCAGGGCGGCCGCAGTATCGACGAGCTTGAACACCGAGCCTGGGGACAACAAGTTACCTGTGGGCCCGCTGACGTTCTGGTTCAAGTTGATGCCGGGAATCTTGTTCAGCTCGGCATAATTGGCCGCTGCGGCAGCGGTGTCATGGGTAGCGATCAGGTTGGGGTCGTAGGACGGCTTGGAAACCATGGCCAGGACGGCGCCGGTTTTCGGGTTGGTCACAACGATCGAGCCACGCTGACCCTCTGGGATGAGGTCGTAGGCAAGTTGCTGGATGGCGGGATCGAGCGTGAGTTCCACGGAGGCGCCCTTGGGCTCATTGCCCAGGAACATCTGGCTGACGCGGTCCAGGAACAGCTGGTCAGAGTTTCCGGCCAACTGGTCACTCAGGGACTGCTCGAGCCCCGTAGAACCAAATCCCCTGGAGAAGTATCCGGTGATGCCCGCATAAAGTGCCGGCTGGGTGTACTTGCGTTGGAACGCGCAGGACTCGTTTCCCGGTACGGACTCTGCAATCGGCTTACCGGCGACGATGATCGCCCCGCGGTCGTTGCAGAACGTTGCCAGGATGGCCCGCTGATTCCATGGATTGGCATTGAGATCGTCAGCGCCAATGACCTGGACGTAGCTGATGGCGCCGAAAATCAACGCGAACATGGCGACGGCAGCCATCCACGAACTTCTAATTGCCTGGTTCATGGGTGCTTCACCGCTTCCGTGGGTGCGTCCGGTGTGGGTACAGGGGCCGACTTGCGGGCGGCCGGGTTGGTGCTGCTTGCCGGAGGTTTGTTGACCATCGGAGTGGTATCTATGGGCCCGCGGGCTGTGTTGGAGATCATGAGCAGGAGACCGACGATTATCCAGTTGGCCAGAAGCGAGGATCCACCGGCGGCCAGGAACGGCGTGGTGAGGCCTGTCAGCGGGATAAGCCTGGTGACGCCTCCAATGACCACGAAGCACTGGAGCGCGATTGCGAAGGAGAGCCCACAAGCCAGCAACTTACCGAACGCATCCCGGGTGCCCAGTGCCGCACGGAAACCGCGGGTAAAGAGCAACAGGTAGAGCATCACGACGGCGAACAGGCCAATGAGACCGAGTTCTTCCCCGATGAGTGCCACGATCATGTCACTGTTGGCGAAGGGCACCAGATCCGGCCTGCCTTGGCCAAGGCCAGTGCCCACCAGGCCGCCATCAGCCATGCCGAACAAGCCTTGGACGATCTGGCCACTGCCACCGGGTGACCTGCCAAAGACCTCCGGGGTGAAGGCGTTGATCCAGCTGTCGATCCGGAACGCAACGTGCGAGAAGATCTTCGAAGCGATGAAGCCCCCGCCAAGGATCAGGGCAAGGCCGATCACCACCCACGAGATGCGGCTTGTGGCGACGTAGATCATCACAATGAAGAGGCCGAAGAAGAGGACTGACGATCCAAGGTCGCGCTGGAATACGAGGACGCCAATGCTCACCAACCAGGCGGTGATCATGGGACCCAGATCCTTGAACCGCGGGAACTGCATGGGGCCGATTTTCCTTCCGGCCAGCAGGATGAGGTCCCGGTTGGAAGACAGATACCCGGCAAAGAATATGGCCAGGGTGATCTTGGCAATTTCACCGGGCTGGAACGTCATCGGGCCGATCTTGATCCATACGCTCGCACCCAGTACTTCACCGGCAGAGATGCCGGGAACGAGCGGCAAAATCAGAAGGAATGCACTCGCTGCCAAGGAAATGTAGGTAAACCGGGGAAGGACGCGGTGGTCCTTGAGGAACCAAATGACAGCGATGGATACTGCCATGGCGATAAGCGTCCAACGGAGCTGATTATTACCGGTATCGTCGCCGGGGCCGTCCATGCGGTGGATCAAAGCGAGGCCGAGCCCGTTCAAGGCAACGACGATCGGAAGTATTACTGGGTCGGCATACTTAGCGCGCAGTCTCAGAACAACGTGGAAGGCGAAGGCAGCCACAGCAAGCAGGCTGGATTGGAACCAGAAGTCGCTGTCCAGTCCACTTTCGGAATTGATGCTCACCAGAGCACTGGCGCCGATGCCAACGGCAAGCGCAAGCAGGATGAGCACCAGCTCAACATTGCGGCGCGGCTTGGGCGCGGTCTCAGTCTGGATCATTTTGCCGCCTCACAGGGAGTCGGTACGGGCGAAGGCGTGGGGCTGGCAATGGCCGCTGTACTTGGAATTGGAACACTTGTTGTCGCTGACGGAGTGGGGGAAGGAGTGGTGCTGGGGCACGTTCCCGACGTACTGCCGTAGTTCTTCAGGTTCTCGACAATACGCTGGGCATCATCAAGGTCTCCGGCAGGAACGGTCTGCCGAACACTCTGTTGACCGTACTCGGGAAGGGACTCAACACGGAGGTCAGTAACAGCCTCAAGCCGGGACAACTGGATGGGTCCGAGCCGCTGCGAAATGCCGTTGAAGATTGCTACCCGGGAATCGTACTCGCCCACGTAATAGCGGGTCTGCGTCCAAGCGTAGCCAAGCCATAGGCCAACCACGACGCCGAGCACAACAACAGCAGCAACAGCGGGCATGAGCCAGCGAATGCGGCGTCGTGCCGGTTCTTCGACTTCCAGGCGGTCCTGCTCGGCTTTGTGGGTCAGGACCGTAGCCGCGCGTCGGGCAACAGTGCGGCCCGCTACCGTCGGGATTGATCCCGTTTCGGCGGCTGTAGCTGCGGCACCCACAAGCTCATGGGGACGGCTGGCGAGCTCTTCGCGGAGGACCTCAGCGGACAGGTGCTCACCCAGGTGCGGGTCAGTAGTGGTGGGCGGCTCTTTGGAGGTTCCGGCTTCGTCAGCCGACTCAGCCTTCTCCGCGGTTGGGTCGCTGGTGCTGAAGGATGAACCGGCGTCGGCAATCTTGCCATCATTGGGCGCAGTTGCCTTTAGCTCGCCCGGACTGGCGTCTGCGGGCTTGGTGGCGGAGGGACCTTCCGTCGGCTTATCTGCAGCAGACGATTCCGGCTCGTCCAGCGCGGCAAGCGCCGCGGGAGGAACGACGTCGACGGCGGCCGTGTTGACGTCGTCGTCGGTCTCCTCAACAATCTCCAGCACGACCACGGTGACGTTGTCCGGGGCGCCGGCTTCCAACGTGAGATTAACCAGGATTTCCGCGCATTCCCGCAGGTCATTGGTTTCCCGGAATACCCGCTCCACCACGTGTCCTGCCACGTAGTTGAGGCCATCTGAGCAGAGCAACCAGCGTTCGCCCGGCTCGACGTCGAGGGCATCCAAGTCCAGCTCAGGGCTGGCGTCGACGTCACCCAGGACGCGCATCAGAACGTTTTTGTGGGGATGTGTTTCGGCTTCTTCGGGGCGGAGCCGGCCTTCATCGATAAGGCGTTGAACGAACGTGTGGTCAATGCTGACTTGCTCGAACTTCTTGTTCCGCAGGCGGTAGGCCCGGGAATCGCCGATGTGGGCGAAATGCAGTTTGCGGCCCTCAAGGAGCAGGGCTGTGACGGTGGTGCCCATGCCGGAGAGTTTGGGATTCTGATGCACCAGCTCAGACAGCAACGAATTGGCGGTCTGGATCTCATCGGCGAGGATCGTGTCGGCGCCGTCCGGGTAGTCATCATGATCGAGGTGGATCATGTCCAGCACCGTGGAGGCCGAGGCGACGTCTCCGCCCGCGTGACCGCCCATGCCATCGGCAACGACTGCAAGATGGCGGCCCACATACGCGGAGTCGTCATTCTTGGAGCGGATCCGTCCGACGTCGGATCGCGCGGCGTAGCGCATGATGAGTGGGCGCTCCGCCGGCGTTTCCTTGCCTTCCGGGGTCTCGGGAGAGGCCATGGACTACGGCCTCAATTCAATAACCGTCTTGCCGATTCTCACGGGAACGCCAAGCTCCACCGGCAGGGCACGGGTGAGCTGTTGATCGGCCAGGTAGGTGCCGTTGGTGGACCCGAGGTCCTCAATGAACCAGCGGCTGCCCTGCGGGAACAAGCGTGCATGCCGGCCGGAAGCGTAGTCGTCTTCCAGGACCAGTGTGGCTTCCTGAGCGCGGCCCAACAGGATAGGGCTTGCCGCCAAGGGAAGCGTGGTGCCTTTGAGTGGGCCCTCAGTCACCACCAGATTGCGCGCATGCTGGATGGCGGGCGCCGGGGAGGCGGCCAATTCGGGGTGCTTGCGGACCTCGCGCGCTGTGGGGGCCCCGGTCACGGCCTTGCGGCCAATCTGGAAGTCGCGGCGCATGGTGGACACGATGCTGAAGACCAAGACCCACAGCAACAGCAGGAAACCGAAGCGAAGGGCCGTGATGGTCAGTTCGCTGATGTCGTTCACGCGTGGCCACCCAGGGTCTGGGGAAGGAGGCGGAAAATGATCTTGGTACGTCCCATCGTGATGGTTGAGCCGTCAGTGAGCTCCACGCTGCCGTCCACCTTGTGACCGTTGACGTAACTGCCATTGGTGGAACCAAGGTCAACGGCCCACGTAGTGCCGTTCTGGGTGCGGACCTCAAGGTGCTTCCTGGACACTCCGGTGTCATCCACCAGGATGTCTGCTTCCGAAGAGCGGCCCAGGACGACCGACTGGGCATTGAGGGAATACCGCTGACCGGCAATGTCCAGGACAGGCTGGAGCCGGGTGGGCTGCCGGGCGGGTGCAGCTGGAACATTTGGCCGTGGGGCCTGTGGCGCGGCAGCGGCGTCGTCGGAGGATTTCTCGGTCCGGGAAGTTATTTCGAAGTGTCCGGCGCGTTCCTCTTCATTTCGACGGAACGAAATGCGGACCGAGCCCTGGAGCGTGTAGCCCTGGCTGCGAACGTGCTGGATGACCACATCGCACAGTTCCTCTGCCAGCGGAGTCCCCCACTCCTGGGCGCGTCCGAAATCTTCGTCGCTGAGGAGGACATCGAACACATTGGGGGCGAGAGTGCGCCCGGCTGCGATGGTGATGGACTTATTGTCCAGCTCGCGCCGTAGCTTGCTCGCGATTTCCACCGGCTCAACACGTGCCCGCGACCCCGTGGAGAAGACGTTGCGGACAGCCTTTTCAATGCCGCGCTCGACTTTGTCCAGCAAACCCATGGTCCTTCTCCTTTCCTCGCCGCGGCACCCGCTGTGCCTGGTTCAATACTCCGTGCTTCGACCCGTCCACGCACACAGCAAAGTGAGCGCCGAACGGCCCTTCCACTTCCCGATACTACTGGGAGTGTCTGGGAATGGCCTTAATCCACAACGCCTTACGACGCGGAAAAGTTCGATTCCGGCCCGTCCTGACGGGGGAGCGAGGGGGTGAAATTTCCGTGCCGTTAAGCAGAAGTTGTACGCCTTGGGGGCCTCGCGGACGCGTTGTCCACACCCGGCAAGGACTCGATTGGTGTTTTGTCTGGGATGTCCGTTATGCTTGATCTCGCTGCTTTTGAAGGAAACGAAGCCGGGAGACCGGTGGAACGTCCTGAAAAAGAAGTTGCGCGCGAGTGGCGGAACGGCAGACGCGCTGGCTTCAGGTGCCAGTATCCGAAAGGGTGTGGGGGTTCAAATCCCCCCTCGCGCACGCAATTGAAAGAGCCCCGGTCTTAGGACCGGGGCTCTTTTGTTTTGTCCGGACCCCGAGCCCAAGTGTCAGCTGCGCGGCGAACCCTTGAACCGGCGTCGCGAATTGCTCAGGTGCAGGCGCATGGCCGCCGAGGCAGCGGCTGGGTCCGCATCGGCGATGGCCGCGTATATAGAGGAGTGCTCGTGGACCACTTGTTCGAAGCGTTCCCGGGAGTCCTCCTCGTCACTGGCCAGTAGGCGTGTGCGGGGCATGGTGATCATCGTTTGGCCCAGCGCACTGATGCAGTCCGTATAAAAGGGATTGCCTGAGGCTGCAGCAACGGCCCGGTGGAATTCGAAGTCAGCCTTCATGGAGTGGGCCGGGTGGCCGGAACTTGCCGTGAATTGCTCCAGGGCGCCGTGCACTGCCTTTAATTGATGCTCCGTGTGATTCAGGGCCGCCAACGCAGCGGCTTCAGTCTCCACGCCGATCCGGAAGTCGAGCATCTGCAGCCGGTCTTCCATACTGACAACCGGCCTGGTGCCCGGAGCTTGAAGAGGGCCCTCCGATGGCGGGGTCAGTGCGAAGCTGCCCCGCCCACGCTCGGTTTCGACAAGTCCCTCCGCTTGCAAACGGGTCAGGGCGGAGCGGACTACTGTCCGGCTGACACCGTATTCGCTGATGAGGGTGTTTTCGCTGGGGAGTTTCTCACCTGGCTGGATGACGCCGTCGACGATGCGGTTGCGAAGGTCGGCGGCGAGATCCGCAGTCAGGTTTCGGCTCATGGGTTCAAGATTACGCGCCGAATTCCACGGATTCGGTGGTCCAGGCGCGGGCCTGACCGCTCAGCGTCACGCCGAGGCCGGGGCGGTCCGGAACGATCATGCGGCCGTTCTTGGTCTCAAGGCGTTCCTCGAACAATGGATCCAGCCAATCGAAGTGCTCCACCCACGGCTCGCGCGGATAGGCGGCAGCCAGGTGGAGGTGGATCTCCATGGCGAAGTGCGGAGCCAGGCCAAGGCCACGTTCGTCGGCAAGGGCTGCGAGGCGCAGGAACTGGGTGATGCCGCCAACGCGTGGTGCATCGGGCTGGATGATGTCGCAACTGTTGGCGTTGATGAGGCCCTTGTGTTCCGCAACGGAGGCCAGCATCTCGCCTGTAGCGATGGGCGTATCCAATACCTGGGCAAGGTGGGAGTGACCCTCAAAATCGTAGGCGTCCAGGGGCTCTTCGATCCAAATGAGGTTGAATTCCTCAAGTTGGCGGCCCATGCGCAGGGCAGTCGCACGGTCCCACTGTTGGTTGGCGTCCACCATGAGCGGCACGTCCCAGCCGATGTGTTCGCGGACGCCGGCCACGCGACGGAGGTCTTCCTTGGAGTCCGGGAGGCCCACCTTGATCTTGATGCCGCCAATGCCTTCTTCGATGGACTGCGTTGCGCGTGCCTTGACCTCTTCCAACGTGGCGTTGAGGAAGCCGCCGGAGGTGTTGTAGGTCTGCACGGAGTCGCGATAGGAGCCCAGGAGTTTGGCCAGGGGGAGTCCGGCACGCTTGGCTTTGAGATCGTAAAGTGCGATGTCTATTGCTGCCAGGGCCTGGGTTGCAACGCCCGAGCGGCCCACTGAAGCTCCGGCCCAGAGAAGCTTGGTGTAGATCCTGCCGATGTCGTTGGGGTCCTCGCCGATGATGCCCTCCGCGACCTCCTTCGCGTGGGCGTACTGGGCCGGACCACCAGCGCGTTTTGAGTAGTTGAATCCGATGCCGCTGTGGCCCTGCTCCGTGGTGATCTCGGCGAAGAGGAACACGACTTCGGTCATCGGCTTCTGACGGCCCGTGAAGACCTTGGCGTCGCTGATGGGCACGGTCAGGGGCAGGCGGGCCGTTGACAGCTTGATGTGTCGAATGAGATCTACGGGGCTCATGGTTCTCCTAAGGGATGGGCATCTTTACCTGAAACTTAGGATACAAGTTAATAACTTGCACTACAAGGAACTGTTGGTCGGAATCTACCGCCGCAGCGCCCCGAACCCGCCGATCAGGGCCTCGAGCCCCAGGTTAAAGGCAACGTCCGTTGGCCGCGGGTGCTGCTCCAAGGCAAGTCTGTCGACGGCGGCGGTGAAGTTGGGCACCTGGTCGGCGAGCGAGCCGGCGTCGAAGATGTCATCCGGCGCAGTGACATCGTAAGCGGCCCCAAAGACGAAGGCCTCCAAGGCAACAATCGCTGAGATGATCTTCTCCTCAGGGAATCCGGCGTCGCGGAATCCGGCGGTCACGGCCTCGTACATAGCCAGGGTCTTCGGGGCATTCGCCACCGGCAGCACCGCAATGACGGGGATCAGCGGCGTGTGCTCCGAGAACACGTCCCGGTAGGACCACGCCCAGCGGCGCACGGCTACGTCCCACGGCTCCACGCCAAAAGCGGACACATCAACCATCGCGGCCAAGTGGTCTTCCACCAGCAAGAGCACGTCGTCCTTGGATGCGACGTGGTTGTAGAGGGCGGATGGCGCCACGCCCAGCGAGCGTGCCAGGGCTGCCATGGTGAGTCCGTCGTAACCCTTGCTGCTGATTAACTCCAGGGCCGCCGTCGTGATGCCGTTTTGGTCCAGGATGCGCGCCATGGGCCGTCCGGCACGCCGCCGTGCCTTGCTGGCAGGAGCGGGGGCAACGCCCGGCTCGGGTTCTGGAGCGGGTGTGGGTGCGGGCATCGGAAGCCTTTCTGCTGCCTGTATCTCCAGCATTATTCCATCGGGTCTTCCCAGTCACGGACTTGGCCGCTATTATCAAATATAAATGAACGCCATTCATTTATTGGTCAGCCACCACGGACGGCCACGGAGAGGACATCATGCAGAATCTTGATCGCGACGTTGTGATCGTCGGTGCCGGACCGTCAGGGTTGACGGCGGCACGCGAATTGAAGAAGACCGGACTCAGCGTTGCAGTGCTTGAAGCACGCGACCGCGTGGGGGGCCGCACCTGGACCGACACGATCGACGGCGCCATGCTGGAAATCGGCGGCCAGTGGGTTTCCCCGGACCAGACGGCCCTCATGGACCTGCTGGACGAGCTGGGACTGAAAATGTACTCGCGCTACCGCGACGGCGAGTCCGTTTACATCGGTGCCGACGGCAAACGCGTCCAGTACACGGGTGACACCTTCCCCGTAAACGAGCACACCAAGGCCGAGATGGACAAGCTCGTTGCCATCCTGGACGGGCTAGCCGCGGAGATCGGACCCACCGAGCCCTGGGCGCACCCCAAGGCCCGCGAACTGGACACCATCTCCTTCCACCACTGGCTCCGCCAGAACTCCAACGACGAGGAAGCCTGCAATAACATCGGGCTCTTCATCGCCGGTGGCATGCTCACTAAGCCCGCCCACGCCTTCTCTGCGCTGCAGGCTGTTCTCATGGCCGCTTCCGCAGGGTCCTTCACACACCTGACGGACGAAGACTTCATCCTGGACAAGCGCGTTATTGGTGGCATGCAGCAGGTTTCGCTGCTCCAGGCAGCCGAGCTGGGTTCCGACGTCGTGCTTAACAGCCCGGTTCGCACCATCAACTGGGACGTCGACCGCGTGACGGTTGAGTCTGAGCGAGCCACAGTGAATGCGCGGTATGTCATCATGGCGGTGCCGCCCAACCTGTACTCACGCGTTTCCTTCAACCCGCCGCTGCCGCGCCGCCAGCACCAGATGCACCAGCACCAGTCACTGGGCCTGGTCATCAAGGTGCACGCCGTGTACAGCACGCCGTTCTGGCGCGAAGAAGGCCTCTCCGGCACCGGTTTCAGCGCCGGCGCCCTGGTTCAGGAGGTCTACGACAACACCAACCACGGCGATTCCCGGGGCACGTTGGTGGGCTTTATTTCCGATGAAAAGGCCGACGCCGTGTTCGAGCTCAGCGCCGAAGACCGCAAGAAGGCCGTCCTCAAGTCCATCGCCGGCTTCCTCGGCGACAAGGCACTCACCCCCGAGGTCTACTACGAATCAGACTGGGGCTCCGAGGAATGGACCCGCGGCGCATACGCATCCAGCTACGATCTCGGCGGCCTGCACCGTTACGGCAAGGACCAGCACGCGAACGTGGGACCGATCTACTGGTCCTCGTCCGATCTCGCGGCCGAGGGCTACCAGCATGTGGACGGCGCGGTCCGGATGGGCCAGGCGACCGCAGCCCGCATCGTCGAGGCCAACAAGTTGAGCGCGCTGCCGGTCGGCTAGGGCGTTGCGCCGGGATGGCACTTAACACCCGTTTTCCCGCCTGGGATCGGTGTTAAGTGTCACCTCGGCGCGGCTTGTCCGGCTCTCGGCACGCCTGCCGCTCGCTCCGCTTCGATGAGTGCTTGGGCCAGACGCTCGACGGCGGCCTGATAGTCAGTCCCGGGTGTCACCCGGCAGTGCTCAGCCTCCCGCATAGCGCGGGCAAGAGCAGCTGTCTCGGCCGTTCTGACGTCCGTCATTGCCGGGAAATCTATTGCTTGCCCGGGATCGAGTTCGTAGCGCTGCCACTGCTGGAGGACGCTCGCGTGGCGGGCGGCAGCTTCCGCAAAACCAGGACGACGCCGGGGCTCAGCTGAGTGGAGGCGCTCCACCCTGCGGCTGGTCGCCAGCGTTGCTGCTGCCGTGGTCATCGCGACGAAGACCATGATCAGTCCGGCCGGCGCCCATTCCACTGCGGGAACCAGGATGGCCGGAAGAATCACCACCAGGCCCGCAAAGAGATCCCAGAAGATCGTGTCCGGTTCCGGGCCGCGCCCATGCGTGAGTTTTCTGTGGAGGACGGACGTGGTTACCGCTGTTGCGAGCACCAAGGCTACGCCCCACAGGAGCATCATGGCGGGCATCTGACCACCTCCAGGCGAGTACGCGCTGCTGTGATTTCAGTATGCGCCTGAGTGTTTCCGGGCAACACCTCCGTACGGACAATTCACCACTCCTCGGGCGTAGCCTAGGCACCATGAGACTGAAAATGTGCAGCATCCACGTCAAGGACCCCGCTACGGCCCACGCTTTCTATACGGAAACGCTTGGCTTCGAAACTTTGATGGCCATGCCCGAGTACAACCTCTTCATCATCAAGGATCCCGGCGCAGACAACACTTCGGTGGGACTCCTGCTGGAGCCCAGCGACAACCCGATCGGCGCTAACTACATGAACGCCCTCCATGAGGCCGGGTTGGCAGCGATCACCTTTGGCGTGCCTGACGTCCAGGCTGAATATGAGCGTCTGCTGGCTGCCGGCGTGACGTTCCAGGGCGAACCCAGTGAGGATTTCTCCGGGATCAGCGCGGTCTTCGACGACGGGTGCGGAAACTTCGTTCAACTCCACCAGGACTAGTTAAACAGCTGTGGCCGGGACCAGAGGGTCCCGGCCACAGTCAGCTGAAACTATGCGTGATCGCGCTTTGACGTCTTCGGGGCATCGCGCTTGGCTGCTGCGTTGTCTTTGGCTTCCTTGGTGGCTGCCTTCTTCGCGGCTTCGTCCTTGACCCGCTGCGCCTCGGCGCGGACTGCGGCGTGGGTGGCACGCTCCACAACCAACCACTGCGGCGGCGCCTGCAGCAGCTCGGTGATTTCCGCCGTCGTGAGTGCTTCTTCGACGCCGCCGCGGGCGAGGCCGCTGATGGAGACGTTCAGCTTCTGTGCCACTACCGGGCGCGGGTGCGGGCCGTTGCGGCGGAGCTCGGCGAGCCACTCCGTGGGTTGGCCTGAAGTTCGGCGAATTCTTCGCGGGAGATGGACGAATCCTGGAACTCCTGGGGTGTCGCGGGCAGGTAGATGCCGAGTTTCTTGGCAACGGTTGCCGGCTTCATGGACTGGGAGTTCGAGGACGTCATGCTTCAAGGGTATCTGGCCGGTACTGTGAGTGTGTGCCAGCCGCTGAAGAATCCGCCCAAATAACCGAGCCCCCCACCGAGCTTCGCTTCGCCTATGTTGCCGGTGTGACGCCTGGGAAATGGATCCGGCGGTGGGAAGAGCGGATGCCGGACGTGCCATTGCATGCGTTTATGTCCGACGACGGTGCGCAGCTTTCGGTTCTGCGCGACGGTTCCGCTGACCTTAGCTTTGTTCGGCTGCCCGTGGACCGGGAAGGCCTGAACGTCATTCCCCTCTATGAAGAGCAGCCAGTGGTGGTCGCTCCCAAGGGGCACGAGATCTCCGTGTTTGAAGAAGTGGCGCTGGAGGACCTGTCCGAGGAAAACTTCCTGGACGTGGAGGAAATGGGCGGGCCCCATATGGCCTTGCAGGTGGTGGCTTCCGGAGCCGGATTGGCCATCCTGCCCATGTCGGTTGCCCGGCACCTGAACAACAAGCAGACCGTCATGCGGCTATTGACTGGCGCTCCTGGAACGCAGATTGGCCTCGCGTGGCTTGCTGGTACGGATAGTCCGGTGATCGAGGAGTTCATCGGGATTGTGCGCGGCCGGACTGCGCAGAGTTCACGCCAGCCGTCCGCTCAGCAGGAGAAGCCGAAGAAGGCGCCCAAGCCGGATCGTCGCGGGGGCGGGGCCAAGAAGCCTGCGGTCGCGCAGCGCTACGCCCCGAATCCGGACAAGGGCCGCGGCAAGGGTTCGCGCAAGAAGGGCAAGCGCTAGTTATTCACCGTGGATTGCGGCCTGTTGCTGCTCTGATCTGTTGAGGTAGGCGAGCAAAAGGTCCCCGGCGCGCTCCAGGTCGCCGGATTCGAGCGCTGAGCAAATCTGCTCGTTTTCCTTGAGCCAGTCGCTGTAGAAGTGCGCGTTCATGGTGGCCTTGTGGAAGTACAGACGCATCTCAGCGAGCACTTGGGCCATGATCGTGTTCAGTCTCCCGCTTTCGGCCAGGGCAACGATGGCCCCGTGGAAATGCTGGTTGGCGCTGCCCAAGCCCTCGTTGTCGTTGGCGGCTGCTGCGCGCTTTCCCTCCTCGACGGCGGCCCTGATGGCGGCAATGCGCTCTGGGGAACCGCCGGCACGGATGGAACTGACCTCAATGGCGCGGCGGACCGTATAGACATCGTGAATATCCCCTGCTTCCAGTGTGGCGACGTACACTCCGCGGTTGGGGAGACGGACCAGGAGCCGTTCGCTGGCTAGTTCGGCGAAGGCTTCACGGACGGTGTTGCGGGAAACGCCCAGGTCCTCGGCGATGGTTGCTTCCGTGAGCTTTGCCCCTGGCACAAGGAAGCCTTCGGCCAGTTGGTAGCGCAGTTCCTCGGCAACCCTCTCGGCAACTGAAGGCACCCGAAGGCGCATACGGGCGCCGGCGCCGTCGATGCCAGTTCTTTCGCTGGATTCCTGATCTGCACTGGCCATGACACCAAAATTACACGATTGCCAAAAATTAGGATCGCTGGATTGTTGAACAATCCGGTAATCTGGTGCATCCTTGATGTAACGCACATCACGAGGCAGGAATCACACCATGGCAATCATCGACCTGAACAGCGACGTCGGAGAGTCCTTCGGACGTTGGACGCTGGGCGACGACGCAGCCATGTTCGAATCCGTTTCCAGTGCCAACGTTGCGTGCGGATTCCACGCTGGCGACCCCAGCGTTATCCGCAGCACCTGCAAGAAGGCGGCTGAGGCCGGCGTCGTGATTGGCGCCCACGTCGGCTACCGGGATCTTGCAGGATTCGGCCGTCGCTTCCTGGACGTTGATCCCATGGAGCTGGCCGACGATGTCGTTTACCAGATCGGCGCCCTGCAGGCGCTGGCTGCCACGACGGGTGCGAGCGTCAAGTACGTGAAGCCCCACGGCGGTCTCTACAACGCGATCGTCAAGCACACCGCTCAGGCAAAGGCCGTGGTCGACGCCGTGAAATCAGTTGACCCCACCCTCCCGATCCTCGGTCTCCCCGGTTCCGAAGTCCTCCGTCTTGCAGACGCAGCCGGACTTCGTGGTGTTTCCGAAGCTTTCGCGGACCGCGCCTACAACCCGGACGGAACCCTCGTCCCACGCACCCAAGCAGGCGCCGTCCTACACGATCCCGCTGAAGTGGCGGAACACGTTTTGCGGATGGCCACCGAACAGTCCGTCAGGACCATCGATGGTTCCATCCTGAAGATCCGCGCGGAGAGCATCTGCGTGCATGGTGACTCACCAGGAGCTGTCGCGATGGCTACTGCTGTGAAGTCCGCTCTCGACGACGCCGACGTCAGCATCGGCTCGTTCCTCTAAATCCCCAAGCTTGAGCACAACCCCCTCATCCCCCCGGAGGAAACCATGACCAGCACCAACGCAGCCAAGGCCGTGACAAGGAAGCCACCGGCCGGCGCCCTGAAGGCTTACGTAGCCAGCCTCACCGGAACGTCGCTTGAGTACTATGACTTCGCTATCTACTCCGTAGCTTCGGCCCTCGTCTTTCCCAAGATCTTCTTCCCCGGCAACGATGAATTCGTTGCACTATTGCTCTCCTTCTCAGCTTTTGCGGTGGGCTACTTGGCCCGTCCGATCGGCGGCGTCATCTTCGGGCGTTTGGGCGACAAGATTGGCCGCAAGTACGTCCTGGTGTTCACGCTCGTGCTTATCGGAGTCGCGACCGTCCTCATAGGTGCGCTGCCTGACTACTCAGTGATTGGCGTGGCGGCGCCCACCATCCTGGTTCTTCTTCGCCTCGCCCAGGGCATCGGTGTCGGTGGTGAATGGGGTGGAGCGGTTCTGCTGTCCAGCGAATTCGGCGACCCCAACAAGCGTGGCTTCTGGTCCTCCGCCGCGCAGATCGGCCCGCCCGCAGGCAACCTGATGGCCAACGGCGTCCTCGCCATACTTGCCGCTTCGCTGAGCACTGAGGCGTTCCTCTCCTGGGGCTGGCGCGTCGCCTTCCTCGCCTCCGCACTCCTGGTGGTCTTTGGCCTGATCATCCGCCTCAAGCTCGAAGAAACCCCGGTCTTCAAGGCAATCCAGGCCCACGGCGAACGACCCAAGGCACCCATCAAGGAGGTCTTCACCACCGAACCCAAGGCCTTGGTTTCGGCAGCGCTGTCCCGGGTCTGCCCTGACGTTCTCTACGCGCTGTTCACGGTGTTTGTGGCGGTGTACGCCACCAAGCAACTTGGCATGACTACAGGCAATGTCCTGGCAGCCATCCTCATCGGTTCCGCGTTCCAGCTGTTCCTCATTCCGTTGGCCGGCGCTCTCACCGACCGCTTCAACCGCCGCCTTGTCTACGGCGTAACAGCAGCCGTTACAGCCGTCTATATTCCCCTGTTCTTCCTCATGATCCAGGGCAAGTCCGTGGTTATGCTGACCATCGGAACAGTGATCGGCTTGGCGCTGCACGCGTTCATGTACGGCCCGCAGGCCGCCTTCATCACCGAGCAGTTCCCAGCCCGCCTGCGCTACGCCGGCAGCTCACTGGCTTACACCCTGGCCGGCGTGATTGGTGGAGCCGTTGCGCCCATCATCTTCACGGCTCTCTACGGCGCAGCATCCGGCGGCTGGTATTTGATCGCCGGGTACCTCGTCCTGACAGCCGTCGTCACCATCGTGGGCATGGTCCTGGGCCGGGATCCGAAGCCCGAAGAAGACGTTCGCCTGCTGCAGGAGTCGCCCGCCTAAATGGCGGCGAAGCGGATGATGGAGACCGTGATGCAAACGACCACCGCGAAGCAAACTGCCACAGCGAAGCAATCGACCACCGCGAAAAAGGTCCGCTCCGTGCGACCCGTCGGCACCCGTGCCGTACTTGCGGAGCTGGATGGGCTGCAGGACGTACTGGCTCTGCAGGACATGCTCTACAAGTCTCCGCTCCCTGGCCAGGTAGACGTCCTGGCAGCAGCCGAAACGGTTATGGTCGTTGGCGAATCCGCTGCGGCAACGCGGGCCATCGGCGCCCGGTTGCTCGAGCTGGAACTCATCGCGACGGACGTTACCGATTCCGGGCTGGTGGTCATCGATACCGTGTACGACGGCGATGACCTCGCCGATGTCGCGGAACTCACCGGGCTGAGCGTGGAGGGCGTAATTTCGGCCCACACAGGCCAGATCTGGACTGTTGCTTTCGCCGGCTTCGCTCCCGGATTCGGCTACATGGTGGGCGAGAATGAAGTCCTCACGGTTCCCCGCCGCTCCTCACCCCGCACGGCTGTTCCCGCTGGATCCGTGGCCCTCGGCGGCCAGTACTCGGCTGTCTATCCCCGGCGTTCTCCCGGCGGTTGGCAGCTGATTGGCCGAACGGGAGCCCGTATGTGGGATCTCGACCGTCCCCAACCGGCCCTGGTTCGGCCCGGTGACAGGGTGCAGTACCGCGCTGTTCGGGAGGTTGTCACGGCCAGCGCGGAGCATCAAGCTGAACCCGAGGCTGATCACCACACGGACTCCGGCCTGCGGATCCTCAACCCCGGGGCGCAAAGCCTTATCCAGGATCTTGGCCGGAGAGGCTACGGGAACTTGGGGGTCTCGGCGGCCGGTGCGTTGGACCGGGCATCGCTGCGCCGCGCCAACCGACTGGTCGGCAACAGTTCCTCGGCTGCCGCCATCGAGACCGTCAACGGTGGGCTGACCGTGGAAGCGGTCGGTGACCAGGTGATTGCCGTGACAGGTGCGCCTACCACCCTTACCGTCCAGTCGCCGTCGTCGGCTGAATTTGAGGAGTCTGACGGCGACGCCCGGGACGCAGTGCGCAGCGTCCCGATTGCTGCTCCATTCGCCTTGCTCGACGGCGAAGTACTTACCCTCGGACCGCCCGAGGCCGGGTTCCGGAACTACGTTGCAATCCGCGGTGGCATAGCGGTTCCCGAAGTCCTGGGGAGTCGTTCGGCCGATACGATGTCCGGGATCGGACCTGCCTCGCTGGTGGTTGGGCAGGAGCTCCCGGCGGGCGACGCCACGGCGTCTACTGCGGTTGGAAGTCCGGAGCTGCAACCGGAATTTCCGGGTACCAGTGTCACCGTTCTCGATGTGGTTCCCGGACCCCGTGCTGATTGGTTCGATCAGTCCGCCATCGAGTCCCTGACAAGTCAGGAATGGCTGGTCACACCACAATCCAATCGCGTGGGCATGCGACTGGACGGTACTCCTCTCCAGCGCGCCCGCGAGGGTGAACTTCCCAGCGAGGGGACTATGGCTGGTGCCCTCCAGATCCCGCCCGCCGGACTTCCCGTGCTGTTCTTGGCCGACCACCCCATCACCGGTGGATACCCCGTGATCGGCGTGGTTCGCGACGAACACCTTGACCTTGCCGGGCAGGTCCCCATTGGCGGACGGATCCGGTTCCGGATGGTCCCCGATTCCCCCGACTTCACCAAGACCCCAGAGAAGTGAGTATTTGATGCGAAAGGTCCTGATTGCGAACCGCGGAGAAATCGCTGTTCGAGTCGCCCGAGCCTGCGATGACGCCGGCATTTCCTCGGTGGCCGTCTATGCGGACATCGACGCCGACGCAATGCACGTGGGTGCCGCGGATGAAGCCTATAGCTTGGGCGGAAACAGCCCCGCTGATACATACCTTAACGTCGCGAAACTGCTGGCCGTTGCCGAACAGTCGGAGGCTGATGCCGTCCATCCGGGGTATGGCTTCCTCTCGGAAAACGCCGACTTTGCGCAAGCAGTCATCGACGCCGGACTGGAGTGGATCGGTCCGTCACCGGAATCGATCCGGCAGTTGGGCAACAAGATTACAGCCCGCGAGATCGCTGTCCGTGCGGGTGCCCCCCTTGTGGCCGGCAGCGATGGCCCGGTTGCTACTGCTGCTGAAGCCCGGGCATTTGCCGAGAAACACGGACTGCCGGTGGCCATCAAGGCGGCCTTTGGCGGAGGTGGTCGCGGGCTCAAGGTTGTCCGCGAACTCGCCGAAGTGGAGGAGGCTTTCGACTCGGCAGTGCGTGAAGCCATCACAGCGTTCGGGCGTGGGGAATGCTTCGTGGAACAGTACCTTGACAGGCCGCGGCACGTGGAGGCGCAGGTCATCGCGGATACCCATGGCAACGTCGTTGTGGTGGGTACGCGCGATTGCTCCCTCCAACGCCGGCACCAGAAGCTCGTGGAAGAGGCACCTGCACCTTTCCTCACCGAGTCCCAGCAGCAACAGATCTATGACGCCGCCAAAGCAATCGTCCGCGAGGCCGGCTACTACGGCGCCGGGACTGTTGAATTCCTGGTCTCCGCAGATGGGGCCGTGGCCTTCCTCGAGGTAAACACGCGCCTGCAGGTGGAGCACCCGATAACCGAGGAAACGGCTGGGATTGACCTCGTTCAGGAGCAGTTCCGCATTGCAGCCGGCCTGCCCTTGAGCATTACCGAGGATCCCATAGCCCGCGGCCATTCCTTTGAGTTCCGCATCAACGCCGAGGACGTTGGCCGCGGATTCCTGCCTTCCCCGGGCACAGTGGCATCGTTCCAAGCGCCCACGGGTCCCGGCATTCGTTTGGATACCGGCGTGCGTGCGGGCTCGTTTATTGCACCGCAGTTCGATTCGCTCCTGGCCAAATTGATAGTTACTGGTGCCGACCGCCAGCAAGCGCTGCGCCGCGCACGCCGAGCACTTGCCGAAATAGAGATCACCGGACTGCCCACCGTGTTGCCGTTCCACCGCGCGGTTGTGGAATCCGATGACTTTACGTCCGTAGCCGGGCTGCGCGTTCACACCCGGTGGATCGAGACGGACTTTGCAGATCAGATCCCCGTTGATTCCGAATACAACGTGGTTGCCCCAAGTGGCGTGCGGCGCACCATCACCGTGGACGTCGACGGCAAGCGGCTCGCCGTTGGACTCCCGGCTGATCTGCTGGAGGGTTGGGCCCGGTCAGGGCAGGGACTCCCCTCAGGCGCGGTGGTCACGGGGTTGCAGGGCGATTACGTGGGAGCGTCCAATTCAGCCGGAGACTCGCCAGCGGAATCAGCCCTGGTTTCCAGCATGGCCGGCACCGTCGTGAAGTGGCTCGTGGAGCCCGGCACCGAGGTCTCGGCAGGGGACCCCTTGCTGGTGGTGGAGGCCATGAAGATGGAAACGCAGGTGGCAGCACACCGTGCGGGTACGCTCTCCGAGGTGCTCTCGGCACCCGGCGGTGTGGTGACCGCGGGAGCCGTGCTGGCGCACATCCAGTAGTCCGGCTGACTTAACCCCGACGGCGGTCCAGCCCTTCGTGAGGGGGCCGGGCCGCCGTCGTGTTCCACTGGTCAGGACGGTCGCTGGAACGTCGCTAGCCTGCTATTTCGTCGCTGGGCCAGCAACGGATCAGCGGCCAAGCAACGAGGTTGTGGCTCCCAAGATGCTGTCCAAGAGGCCGTTCCGGAACTTGCCCGAGGGGTCGTTGGTGACGGCGAGGCTGCAGAAGTCCTCGAAGCGTGGGTAGAGCGCGGCGAAGTCGTACAGGCTTGGCGTGAAGAGCTTGCCCCAGTGCGGCCTCGCGCCGAAGGGGCGCAGTGCTTCCTCCAGTTCCGGGAGTACCGCTTCCACCTGGGCTTGCAGTGGCTTCCATGTGAAGTGGAGGGCCACGCTTTGTTGCCGGTAGAACGGGCTGAGCCAGAACTCATCCGCGGCTACGGTACGGATTTCGGAGATGAACAGCAGGGGTGCCAACTTGTCCGCGAGCTCTCGGACAGCTTCAAGTGCGGCGGGTGCATGCTCCAGGGGAAGCAAGAATTCGCTCTGCAATTCCTCGCCATTGCTAGGAGTGAATTCGTGGCGGAAGTGCGGCAGCCGGTCCAGCCATTTGCCGGGCTCGTCCAGCTGACCCGTGCAGTTCTCCGCCGACATCCCGGGCAGCGGGTGGAGAGCGGCAGTAGCGGCGGTTGCTCCGAACAGGTCCGGCAACGGAGCTTCGGTGTCCAGTGCCTTGAGCCAGACCTGCGGGATGGACCCGCCGGTGTAGTTGGTGAAAAAGCTGACGCTGTACGCGGCCGACGCGATGTTCGCGAAGTTAGCCAGCGCCCGCTCCCACGGCAGGCCTGTGAGCACGCGCTGCCGCATCTGATAGCTCGGCCGGACGGCCAGTTCCAGTCCTGTGACGATCCCCAGGGCGCCGACTCCCACAACGCTGGCGAGGAACTCGTCGTCGTCCGGAGTAAGCGTCACCAGCTCGCCATCTGCACGCACCAGGTCAATGCTTACGACCGCGCCAGCCAAGGAGGGATTGCCGACACCACTGCCGTGCGTCCCGGTTTGGATGGCTCCCGCTACCGAGATGTGGGGGAGTGAAGCGAGGTTGTGGATGGCATAACCCTGTTCCTCGACTGCCCGGCAAAGTGCGCCATAACTGATGCCGCCGCTGACCTTGACGGTGCCCTTCCCGGTATCAAGTGAGATTTCCTGGGGCAATGCATCCAGGAGAACGTGCATGCCATCGGTGTCTGCGACCCTGTTGAACGAGTGGCGGGAACCGAGGGCCTTGATCCGCGGCGCGTTGGCCACAAGCCCGCGCAGCTGGTCCACGGAGGTGGGCCGCTGGACTTCGGCGGACGAATACTCGAGGTTTCCTGCCCAGTTCTTCATTGAATGATCTTCCCACTCGGTGACTTATCGGCTCCCGCAATTGTTAACGTTCACAACTAATTGCGTCAAGAGGCGTCCAACTGGTTGATGCAGTCTTAGCTGGAGCCGCGGGACGCTAGTCCTTCAGTGGTCGGCGAGCCAGCCATGCCGCGACAATCGCGCCGGAGATGTTGTGCCACAGCGAGAAGACGGCAGAGGGCAGCGCAGCCAGCGGACTGAAGTGCGCCGTGGCAAGGGTCGCGGCCAAACCGGAGTTCTGCATGCCCACCTCGAAGGCCAAGGCGCGGCGGGCCTTGTCATCCAGGCGGCCCAGCTTACCGGCAAGGTAGCCCAAGCCCAGCCCAAAGCCATTGTGGAGGACGACTGCCAGGAACACGATGGCGCCCGCTGCGACGATCTTGCTGGCGCTGCCAGCCACGACGATCGCCACGATCAGTGAAATTACGACGGCGGACGCCCACGGAAGTGCCGGAAGCACCTTTGTGACGAGCTTGGATAGGAAGAGTCGAGCGAGCAGGCCTGCGATGACCGGAAGCAACACGGTCTTCACGATGTCCAGCACCATGGCGCCAGCATCAATGTGCAGGAACGAACCGGCCAGCAGGAGAGTCAGTGCCGGCGTGACGATGGGAGCGATCAATGTGGAAACCGAGGCGACAGCGACCGACAATGCCACGTCACCCTTGGCGAGGAACGCCATCACGTTGGACGCAGTACCGGATGGTGCGCAGCCCACAAGAATAAGGCCGACGGCGAGCTCGGGCGGAAGCTGAAGCAGGACGGCAATCAACCAGCCTGCCCCAGGCATGATCACGTAGTGCGCCACGATGCCGAGTGCCACAGCCCACGGACGACGCGCCACAGAAGCGAAGTCGGGCGGCGTCAGCGTGAGGCCCATGCAGAACATGATGACGCCGAGCAGATAGGGAACGGCGACGCCCATGGGCTTGAACAGTTCCGGAAGGAGGAACCCGAGGACGCCGGCCAGCACAACCAGGAGCGGGAAAACCGTCACGGCTATCCGCGCGATTTTGGCCTCTGCGGCGAGGGCTGCGTTGACGGGAGCCTCGGACCCTGAAGTGTCTGTCTGGGAATTCGTTGCCTCAAGCATTTATCCATGCTCACATTGGTCCGCGGGCATGACCGAGTTCGTTACTTCCAATGCGGCATATATGTCAGATGACCGCTGTTTCGAAACATGGATCAGCCGTTCAGCTTTCCCGCCAGCCGTTCGCGCATCCGAACGCTTGCCTCGTTGAGCCCGATGAACTCCACCTCGCGCCCGTGGTTCCGGTACTTTTCGGTGACGGAATCCAGCACGGCAATTGTGGATGCGTCCCAAAGGTGCGAGTTATGGAGATCGATCACCACACGATCTATGCCTTCCGAGGCATCCTTTGCATAGTCGAACTGGGTGTACAGATCATTGGACGAGGCAAAGAAGAGTTCGCCGTCCACCGTGTACGTAGCGACGGTTTCCCCGTTGAGCTCCAGTTCGGTGCGCTCGACAGTCGCGAAGTGCGCCACGCGGCGCGCAAACAGGACCATCGCGGTCAAAACGCCGACGCCGACACCCACCGCGAGATTGTGCGTCGCCACAACGGCGGCAACGGTGATCAGCATGACGGCGGTCTCTGATCTGGGCAGTCGCTTCAGGGTGGACAGACGAACAGAATGCCACTCGAAGGTAATCAGTGAAACGAAGATCATCACGGCAACAAGGGCCGCCATGGGAATCATCCCCACGACGTCGCCCAGGACAACCACCAGGACAAGCAAGAAGACGCCAGCCAAAAACGTTGAGAGCCGACTCCGCGCGCCGGATCCCTTGACGTTGATCATGGTCTGTCCGATCACGGCACACCCACCCAGTCCACCAAGGAATCCCGTGACGATGTTGGCCACCCCCTGACCCCAGGAAACCCGTGTCTTGTTGGACCGCGTGTCCGTGATGTCGTCCACGAGCTTGGCTGTCAGGAGTGATTCCAGCAGGCCAACCAGGGCCATGGACAATGCGAAGGGCGCAATGATCTGGAACGTCTCCAGGTTCAGCGGGACATTGGGCAGGAAGAACCCGGGCAGGCTGTGGGGGAGCTCGCCCTTGTCACTGACTGTAGGAACATCTATGTGTCCCAGAACGGTAACCAGAGTAATGACCACGATTGCCACGAGAGGCGCAGGAATAGCCGTGGTCAGGCGGGGTAGGCCAAAGACCATGACGAGTCCCACGGCAACAATTGGATAGACCATCCACGGGACATTGAAGAGTTCCGGCATCTGCGAGATGAACACCAAAATTGCCAGTGCGTTCACGAAGCCGATCATCACCGACCGCGGAATGAACCGCATGAGCCGCGTGACACCGAGTACAGCCAGGATGATCTGGAAGATACCCGCCAGGATGATCGTCGCGATCAGGTAGTCGAGTCCGTGCTCCTTCATCACGGGAGCGATGACCAACGCTACGGCCCCTGTCGCTGCAGAGATCATGGCTGGGCGACCACCAACAAGGGCCGTCACCACGCCCATGGTGAAGGAAGCGAACAACCCGACCCTGGGATCAACGCCCGCGATGATCGAGAACGCGATGGCCTCCGGAATGAGCGCCAGTGCAACCACCAGTCCAGCCAGGGATTCCGTCAGCAGGCGGCGGGGCGAGCGGAAGGTCACCCGCAGTGACATGAGTTGCTCGGGAGTCATGGCGTCCTTACAGTGCAGTCTGGCGGTAACGCTCAATCTGCTTCAGACGCCGCTGGAGGCTATCGCGCCGCGGGTGCGGAACGACGTCGGGCGCCTCAGCGGTGAGGTCAATATGTTCGGTTCCGTACTGCCACAGCAGGAGGTCGTCCAGGAGGCGGTCGGGGCCCGGGGAGTAACGGTGATCCAGGGCTTTGCGGACCTCCGTGATCCGGTTGGCACTAAGGAGCCCCGCAAGTTCCACGGTTTTGGTGAGTCCGTGCGCGGCCAGAAGTTCGGCAGCCCACCCCCAGTCGTCATCAACTTTACGGTCAACGTGGGGCAGGAGCGTACGCCAGACGTCCCGAACCCGGTTGGGAGTCAGCGGAGAGGCACCCTCACCGTGCAGGTCCCAATAACTGCGGACCTCTTCATAGCGCTCGTGGAGGTCGGCGAAGGCGCTCTCCACGGTTTCCAACATGGCCGCAGTGGCCGTGAACTGGCGATCGAAATGGGGGGTCCAGGCCCTTGGATCCTCCGCCTTGAACCGGATATCGTGCTCGATCTCGCTCCAGGCGTGCGCAAAAACAGTGCGGATCTGGCACTCGAAGAAGTAGCTGCCGTTGGCAGGCATATCCGGGTTGAAGACGTGCTGATACTCCTTGACGGCCTCATTCTGGATGGTTCGCAGGATGAGGTGCCGGCTGGAGTAGCCGTACGTGCCCGATTCGATGGAACCGATGTCCTTCTCACGGTCTCCACGGCAATCGAAGAGCTGCCGCTGGCGCTTGATGATGTTGGCCACCGCAGCGTTCTCGGCAGGCAGTTTGGTGATGACGCGGATGCCCACCATGTCATTCAAGGTGCGGAAAGGGTCCGGGAATTTAAGGACCCGCGGGCCGCCCGGCTCCAAAGGATCATCCGTGCGTGAGATTTTTTCGCGGAACGACTCCACCGTTTTGGTTCGCCCGGTGACAAACAGGGGAGTGACCTCGGCATCGTTGAGCATGTCCCTAAGGGTCAGCAGCACATCCCGTGTGACCCGCTTCAGGGCAGGGCGAACACGCTCATAGAGCGCCACGTTCGCGTCCACTGCGTCGCGCTGGTCCTGGTCCAGGCTGTCCCAATTGCTTGCCATGCCCCCAGCTTACGGGGCGGGTCCGACACTGGGGCGGGCACCCCGCCGTCGGGGTGCCCTAGCCAAAGTTGCGGGACGTCACGATAGGCTCGGTACAAAGGAGGGCGCAATGTTGCGGCACAAGTACAGCTACGGCGAACACCCCAGTCAATGGGGCGAACTCTTCATACCTGAACCGAACAACGGAAACCATCGCGGCGCATCAGCCGTCGCGGGTGGTGTCGCGGTTGTGATCCACGGCGGCTACTGGCGCTCACAGTACGGCGCCGAGCTCGGCGAGCCCCTGGCCCGGGACCTCGCGGCGCATGGAATTACCGCATGGAACCTTGAATACCGACGTGCCGGCAACGGCGGTGGTTGGCCCCATACATTCGAAGACATCCTGGCCGGCATTGATCATCTCGCTGAAATCGCCGGAAAGCACGAGCTCCACCTCGGCAAGGTAGTGGCCTTGGGCCACTCGGCTGGCGGTCACCTGGCTGTGTGGGCCGCCGGACGGCAGCGCCTCTCGGCCATCGGAACGCCCGACGCCGACCGCCAACTCGTGCGTGGATCGGAGGACAACGCCGTCCACCTGACAGGGGTCGTCAGCCAGTCCGGCCTGCTGAACCTGGCTGCCGCGGAAAAACTGAACCTCAGTAACGGTGCCGTCTGCAACCTCATGGGTGGCGATTCTGCCAGATACCCCAAAAGGCATAAATACGCGGATCCCATGAGTTCACTGCCCCTTGATGTGCCGGTTTTCGCCGTCCATGCCACCGACGACGAAGACGTTCCAGTCAGTCAGTCCGAGGCCTACGTCGCGGCGGCAACCGCCGCCGGCAGCGCCGCGCAATTGCTGCGTGTCCCTGGGGATCACTTCGATCTCATAGATCCAAAGGCCGTGGCTTACAAGAAGTGCCGCGAATTGGTACAACGCCTGCTCTCCTGAATCACTGGTAGCGCTGGCCCTTCCTCTGGCAGAGTGGTCCCATGCTGACTGTGATTGGCGAGGCCTTGGTTGACGTTGTGCAGCGCCCCAGCGGAATCGAGGCGCACGTTGGCGGCAGCCCGCTCAACGTCGCCGTTGGCTTGGCGCGTTTGGACCACCCCGTGCAGTTCATCGGGCGGTTTGGCCAGGACGCATACGGCGATTCCGTGGGGGCGCACCTCCGGTCCAGTTCCGTGATGGTCCCCCTTCCGCCCGACGGCAAACCCACCAGCGTAGCCACGGCTGTGATCGACGACGACGGCGCCGCCACCTACACCTTCGATCTCACCTGGGATTTGCCGGGCCTCGGGGAGCGGTTGCCGCTCATGCTGCAGGGGGCCACTTTGCTGCATACGGGTTCGATAGCCACCGCCTTGGAGCCAGGTGCCGCGGCCGTGCTTGCCGCCGTCGAGCATGCCCATCCGGGCAGCACTATCAGCTTCGATCCCAACTGCCGGCCGAGCATCATTACCGATCGCGATTACGCACGGAGGCAGGCCGAACGCTTCGTAGTGCTCTCCGACGTCGTGAAGGCTTCTGACGAAGATCTCGAATGGCTGTATCCGGGCGTTGATCCGCTGGAGTCGGCACGCCGCTGGTTGTCTCTGGGAGGCACGGAAGGACCCGCGCTGGTGGTGGTGACGCGGGGCGCGCGTGGTCCGTGGGGAATCACGGCCATCGGAGAGACCCAGGTTCCGGCGCCATCTGTAACGGTGGTGGATACCGTTGGTGCCGGCGATTCGTTCATGGCGGGGCTGCTGTCAGCGATAGTGGACCGCGGGCTGGACGGTGCGCAAAACCGCGGGGCACTCAGAGCCATGCCGGCCGAGACCCTTGCCGCCATCATGGACCACGCGACCCGTGCTGCCGCAGTTACGGTGTCGCGGGCTGGCGCCAATCCGCCGACGCGGGCCGAGCTCAACCATAAGGCTGTTGCAAGCTAAAACTGTTGCCGGCGAAATCCGGCCACGAGGAGGTGCGCCATGAAGGACCACGATCCTTACGCCACGACGCCCGCGCAGGAATTACAGGTTGCGAGCGAGTCATTCACCGACGGCGATACTCTCGGCCCCGATCAGCGGAGCGGGATTCTGGGTGCGGGCGGCCAAGACATGTCTCCCCAGCTGAGCTGGAGTGGAGCTCCGGACGGAACCAGGAGTTTCGCGGTCACTATGTGGGATCCCGATGCTCCCGGCCGTGGGGGCTACTGGCATTGGGCGGTACTTAATATTCCTCCTGAGGTATCAAGCCTTCCCGCTGGTGCCGGCGGCCGGGACGGCCACGCGTTGCCCGCTGGAGCGTTCCAGTTAATGAACGACGGCGGCCGCAGCGGCTATGTTGGGGCAGCACCTCCCAGAGGCCACGGACCGCATCGGTACATAGTGGCCGTACATGCGCTGGACGTGGAGGACCTGGGCATCGAAAAGGATTCCGAGGCACGCATACTTGCTTCAGCCCTTCCTGCGCATACGTTGGCGCGCGGAACCATCACAGGTATGTTCGAGCGTTAGCGGCGGCATTTGGGTTCTCAACAGCCACGTAGACTGACATGATGCGCCTCGTAGCAAGTGATATTGACGGCACCATCCTCGGTCATGACGGCAAGATCAGTGATCGGACCGTCAAGGCATTCAAAGCATGCCGGGACGCTGGGGTGGAGCTTGTGTTCGTCACGGGCCGCCCGCCGCGGTGGTTGTACCCGCTGCAGGAACAACTCGGACACAGCGGTATCGTGATCTGCTCCAACGGCGCGGTGGTCTGGGATCTCGAAACGGAGAAGCCCATTTCTTCTTGCACACTGGACATCACATCCATTTTTGAAGCGCGACGCATCATCAAGTCCCTGCGGCCGGATGCTTTGTTCGCCGTGGAAACTCTGACTGGTTTCCAACTTGAGCCAGGCTTCCTCGAGAACGAAACCAGCGAGCTCCTCGCGGAGTTCACCCCCGCACCGCTCGACCAGACGCTTACGGCGGATGACGCCGTCGTGAAGTTCCTGGCGATAACCCGTAAAGGCACCCCGGACGAATTCCTTGCCGAAGTTCAGCCGGCCGTCGCCCATCTGGTCAGCACCACACACTCGGCACCTCGCACCGCAATGCTTGAGATGTCCGTGCCCGGCATCAACAAGGCCGTCACCCTCGCGAAGTACGCCGAGTCGTTGGGAATCGAGGCCGCGGATGTCGTGGCCTTCGGGGACATGCCCAACGACATCGAGATGCTGCGCTGGGCAGGTCACGGCTACGCGATGGCCAGCGGCCACCCGGAAGCGATCCTCGCTGCGGGGCAGCAGGCACCACACTTCGACGACGACGGTGTGGCCCAGATCCTCGAGGCGAAACTGACGGAGCAAACGGTCTAGCCACGTCCCACACGAGGGATCCAGCACCGCACCGACGCACGGTATCTGATGAATTCTGCACCAAACCGCTCTTCGAGATCGGCTTCCTCCAGCGGCCGGACGGCATAGTTCCACAGCAGGGAGCCAAGAACCGCGTAGGCGATAACAAGCCAGGACCCGAGAATGAGGCCGACTGCGGCACCTTGGGTAATGCCCGCAACAGCCATGGGATTACGAAGCCAGCGATACGGTCCGGCGATGACCAAGCGGTTGGGCATGGCTGAGGGCAACGGGGTGCCAGCTCCGAGCCAAGACATGGTCACGGCGGAGGCCACGCCCAGCGCACTTGCGAGCGTTAGAAGCAGCGCTCCGGCAGGGGCGGCCATCGACGGAAATGGCAGGGACACTTCCCATCGCTGTTCAAGGAACGTCAGGGCCAAGGGGATCACAGCCAGGAAAAATCCCCAGAAAAGGATCATTTGGCCGATGGTTGCGCTCACGTTTGTTGCCGTGCGACGGCCAGCGGCTGAACGGAAAGCGAAGGGGCCCCTAGTAATCCAGGCCGTGGGAATCCCGCCCAGGACGACGATGCTGAGGGCGGCCAGGGAACAAGCGGCAGCCGCAATCATGATCAAAACGCCCAACCCTGCCTCAGTTGTCAGCGTGGCGTAGACCCCGAGGGCAGTGGCGACGATTCCCGTCCAAGCAGTGGCGACAAAGGCGGCGGCCTTCACGCCGATTGCCGCAAGGGCGGAGGCGATGACGAAAAGGGGAATGTCAAAGATCGCAACGGCGACGGGATCGAGGCTACCGAGGGTGGCTTGCCGCACCACGGGTGACAGGAAGACGGCGATCCACCAAGAAAGACCGGCGGCTGCCTGCACGGCAAAATAGGCTCGGCACAGCATCTGCAAGCCCGATTTTGTTCCTTGAGGTTTCACGGATGACGGACGCCGCGACCTGCCAGCACTGCGCGGTAGCCCTCTATGTATGTGGGGAAGGCGAACTCGAAGCCAGTCCCGCGCAGCTTCTGATTGGAGCAGCGTTTGTCTCCAGGGCCGGCGTGGGCGTCTTCCAACGCCGTCGGGGGTTCAGGGTTTCCCATTTCCAAAGCAAGAAACCGCATGACGTCACCCATCTCGGCCGCATGGTCGTCTACGCCTACGTAGACCGGATCCGGGTCCTGATCCATGGTGGTGAGGTGGACGATCATGGCCGCGGCATCGTCCCTGTGAACACGGTTGGTGTGCCGGGGTTGTGCTGGAATCACGGCTTGCCCTGACCGCACTTGGTCGATCAGTCGCGTTCGCCCCGGACCGTAAATGCCGCCGAGCCGAAGGATGATGGGTTGGGTTCCCGTTCCCCGGGTGCGGGCAAGCAGCATATTTTCAGCCTCCACCAGCACTTTGCCACTGAAGCGCGTGGGCTCGGTGGGTGTGGTTTCGTCCACCACCGCTCCGTCGGAGTCCTTATATACGGCTGTGGAGGAGACGAACAATATTCGTTCCGGTTCAATAGAATCGCGATCCAAGGCGTCCAGAGTATTTCGGAGGCCGTCTATGTACGCTGCCCGGTATGCCTCCTCGGTGGAAGAATCGGCGGCGACTGCGACCACAACGATGTTCACATCTGCTGGGATGGCCGGGACTTCACGTGAGAGGTCCGCGCGCATGCCCCGGATCCCCTCGGGGAGCTTTTCCGGAGAACGGCGAAGCCCGATCACGTCATGGCCCAACTCTGCGAAACGCAGTCCGGCTTCGGTTCCAAGGTCGCCACACCCGGCAATCAATACAGTCATGCCACTAGTTTGGCAGCCCTGATGCTCCGCCAAGCTGTCACCAACTTCCCAGTCTCCATACAACCCGCGTTCAACTTGCGTCCGTAGGCTTGAGCCACAGACCCGTTTAGCTTGTTGGATGTAGGGGAATCATGGCCAAGCGTAGGATCAACGACTTCAACACTGCACCATTGCGCCAGATCGAACCGGATCACCACTGGAGGTCGCTTCGCCAGGGCGACCGCGTGAGCGTGACCCTGACGCCGGGGTACGAATCGGCTGGGATAGTGGACGCCGTTACCGGTGACGCAACGGCAGTTTGGGTGGAGCTCGACGGCGGTCGGGGCCGCACGCTGGTGCACATCAGCGATGGCGTGGCGGTGGTCCCCTTGGAGAAGGTGACGGTCACCGAGGAGTCGTAGTCGCCTATGCGCAATGGGCTACGCTTCGCATGTGACACTGCCATATTTCCTCCGCAAGGACGGCACTGTGGGCCCACTGGCCTTCGCTCACCGCGGATTCTCCATGAATGGGTTGGAGAACTCCATGGCTGCTTTTCGTGCCGCCGTTGAGCTGGGCACCCTGCACCTTGAAACTGACGTGCACACCACTTCAGATGGAGTCCTCCTCGTTTTCCATGATTCTTTCTTGGACCGGGTCACAGATTCGTCTGGCCGGATCGCCGAGCTCACGGCAGCCGAGGTGGCGCGGGCCCGCATTGGAGGAGTGGAACCCGTGCCGACTTTTGACGAGCTGGTGGCAGCCTTCCCCGATGCCCGCCTGAACCTGGACGTCAAGGACTGGAATTCCGTTAAACCGATGGCCGAGGCTATCGAGAAGCACGGCATCCATGGCCGGGTGTTGGTTACGAGTTTCTCCGACCGGCGTCGTCGTGCAGTCTTGAAACTCCTCAGCCAGCGGACGGCTTCTTCCGCTGGCAGCACCCTGACCGCGCTTTTCGTACTCCTTGGGCCCTTGCTGCCGGCGGGTTTGGCCCGCAAGGTGCTCACCGGCGTCGATGCTTTCCAAGTCCCGGTCCGCTATGGGCGATTCCCCGTGGTGACTCCAGGTTTTGTTCGTCGCGCCCACCGCTTGGGCATCCAAGTTCACGTCTGGACCATCAACGAGCCCGCTGAAATGGGGCGTCTCTTGGATCTGGGTGTGGACGGTATCGTGTCCGACCGGCTGGACCTGCTGAAGGACGTTTTGGTGCGCCGGGGGCAGTGGGTTTAAAGGTTCAAATGCCATCTCGATGGGAACATACTCAGTACCCTTTCTATTTTGGGTAGACCGGGACTAGGGTCGAATTGTCCATACTCTTCGTTGGCACATGGCACGCCAACCAGGTGCCGGCATCGGGAAGGAAAGGAAATCTGACATGGCCTCTGAATCTCACACCACCACGGATCACGACGAGATCCGCAAGTGGGTTGAAAGCAACGACGGTAAACCGGCCAGCGTCAAAAAGACCGGGGACAAGAACGACGTGGGTATCCTGCGCATCGATTTTCCTGGCGGAGCTGGAGAAGATTCCCTGGAGCACATCAGTTGGGATGAATGGTTCGACAAGTTCGAGGAGAGCAAGCTTGCTTTCCTCTACCAAGCAAAAAAGGCCAGCGGCGAAGACAGCACCTTTTTCAAGTTGGTGAGCCGTTAGGCGCGACGAAAACGTAAGTCGAGTACATCGGAAGGATGATTACCGTGGCTGAGCGAGGAAACTCAAAGCACGGATCGCATCTGGATGATCAGATGCAGCACGAAACCGAGGGAATGATCAGGGGCAACAAACCAGCCCACGTAGAGGAAGGGCGGGAGACCGAGCCCTTCCCTGATGAAACGGATGCGCCGGAAGTCCGTGAGGCCTTGAACCCGAATACCCCTGCCGACGCCGCAGCGGAGGAGGGAGAGTCAAGTGAGTGAAGCGCTGAAAAAGTACGCGGATCTTTATCGGCAGCCTGGACCATGGTGCTTGGCGTACCTCGAGGCGAGTACCGGAACTGTGGACAGCCTGGAAGCCGGGGACGTCCAACCCGACAATGTTCGGGATGCGTTGGCGGGGCAGGGGGCGTCCAAGGAAGATCTGGCGGCAATGGAATCGGCCATCCAACCGGCCATGGGCCTACCAGCGCCGGTGAGCCGTTTTGTGTTGGTGCGGGATGGGCAGGTGATGGTTAACGAGCTGTTGCCCGGGCCACTGTCTGGGTCCGAAAGAATTTCCATGGACTCCATTCCCGATCTGCTGCCTTTGATGAAGCACCAGCCGGACGAATTCCCTTACGTTGTGGCAGAAGTCAGCCGCGAAGAAGGCGAAATCCGATTACATCGGGCCGGCAGGCAGAAAGCTGAGGAGCGCCAGCATGTCCAGGGCTCGGACGAGAATCTCAAAAAGGTTCCAAGTGGCGGGTGGTCACAGGGCCGGTATCAGCACCACACTGAGGAGATTTGGCGGCGCAATGCCGATCAGGTGGTGAATGAAATTGACAAGGTAGTGAGGGAAAAGCAGGCTCGCCTCTTGGTCCTTGCCGGGGACATCCGTGCGCGGCAACTCGTGGCCGATCAATTGTCCGAGGCGAGCAAGGCCATCCTGCGAATGGTTGACGCCCATACTCTGGCCCCTGGTTCCGATCGTCAAAAGTTCGACGACGAGGTTAACTCCTTGGTCGCCCAGCAGTGGGCAGAAGAACAGCAGCAGCTGATGGAGCGCTTGGCCGAGCAGGAAGGGCAGGCGAACCCCGAGTCGGCTACAGGAAACGGAGCTGTGGTTCACGCCCTTCAGCAAGCCCAAGTGGATGTCCTGATCCTCGATGATCAAGCGCTCTCCGAACACACCCTGCTTGCGTTGGGTGCTGAGCCGTGGATCGCCAGCTCTGAGGAAGAAGCGTTGGGAGCTGAAGTTCTAGGGAAAGTCCCTGCTCCGGCGGCCATGGTGCGTGCTGCGGCGCTAACGGATGCCCGCGTTCAACTTGTCCCCTCCGCGGCGTTGCCTGATAGCGTCCAGGTGGCCGCCCTGCTGCGGTGGCCTACTGGACCGGAACGGCCGGGAGGCGCATAACCATTCCAACAGAAAGGCCAGGGCGCCGCGCCCTGGCCTTTCCTTTGGGCGATTGCCTTTATTCGTTGTGGGCTTCGATGGCCGCCGGACGGACCTGGCTGGCCCGGATCCGCTCGAGATCGAACTTGCTTCTGCGTTCGAAAGTGAAGATGCCATTCTTTTCCTGGAAGACGTCCGTCAGTTGCGTATAGCAGTAACCGAACATGTCCGGGTTATCCAGGAGTACGCTACATAGTCCGTCGAAACGGGCGTAGAACTCCTCCTCGCTGCTGACACGCTGGCCGTAACCCCACGACGTCGATACATCAGTTCCGAGGCCCGCTTCTGCCGCCGCTTGGCGCGCCTCCGATTCGTTCCACCAAATGCCGCCGAATTCGGACACGAAATACGGCTGGCCAGCGTAAGCCACGGAGTATTCCTCACCCTGTGGATTCCGGTTTACAAAGGGCTTCCCGTCCGAAAGGCCCTGCTGCTCGATCCGGAACTTCTCCGGATTCTGCTCGTAGGAATGGGAGTCGTAAATGTCGGTTTCGCGGATGCGGTGGGAGTATCCGGATGCGTCGATGACCGGCCGCGTGGGGTCGGCCAATTTCGTGGCAAGGAACATGGCCTCGGTGACATCATCCAGTACCGTTAGTCGATCGTGCAGGATCTGGTGCGTTTCGTTGAGCGGGCACCATCCGATGATCGAGGGATGGTTGAAGTCGCGCTGAAGCACCTCAAGCCATTGGGCTACGAAACTCGCTGTCGGCTTCTGGTTGTGGCCAATGGTTCCTCCTCCGGAGACGCCCCAGTCGCCGAACTCGCCCCAGACTAGGTAGCCGAGTCGGTCTGCGTGGTAGAGAAAACGCTCTTCGAACACCTTTTGGTGGAGTCGTGCACCGTTGAATCCGGCCGCCATGGACAACTCGATGTCCTTGACCAGCGCAGCGTCATCCGGCGAGGTCATCAGCGAGTCCGGCCAATATCCCTGGTCCAGCACCAATCTTTGGAACACGGACTTGCCGTTGAGACGAACCACTTTGCCGTCAAGGGCAACTGAACGAACGGCTGCGTAGCTGCTGACGCGGTCAACGACGGTGCCGGCAGCGTCCCGAACTGCCACCTCAAGGTTGTAAAGGAACGGATCCTCAATGCACCAAGGGCGCAGGGATTCGGCGGGAATGTTCAGCCGCAATGTTGGCGTGAGATCCAAGTCAGCCTTCGCCGTGGCTTCCACGGTTACATCGTCCTTATCGCTGAGGACAGCGGTCACCGTGTGCCCCGCGCGGTTCTGGCTGATCGGAACCTCAATCGTGATGCTTGAGTCGGCCAGGTTGGGAGTCATTCGGAGGCGTTTGATGTGGACCTCGGGGACAGCCTCCATCCAGACCGTCTGCCAGATTCCAGTGGTGCGGGTGTACTGGCAATGAGTGTTGTTGTACCAGGTTGCCTGCTTGCCCCGTGCCTGCATTTCGTGCCTCGAATCGCGGGCCCGGACAACGATCACCGCTTCCGTGCCGGGCTCGGCCACTCCACCGAGATCGGCCGTGAAGGGGGTGAAACCACCCCTGTGGCGGGCAACTTCAAGGCCGTTGACCCACACGGTCGCGTCGTGATCCACGGCGCCGAAGTGCAGGAGGACGTTCTGGCCGGCCCACTCCTGGGGGATGGTCACTGTACGTCGGTACCAAACAGCTTCCATGAAATCCACGTGCTCAATTCCGGAAAGGACCGATTCCGGGGCAAATGGCACCAGAATCTCACTGGTGAGCTCGCGTCTGGCGAGTCCGCGCTCCAAACCCGAGTCGCCGGCGTCGATCTCAAAACCCCAGATTCCGTTGAGGTTCATCCAGTTGTCGCGGACAAGTTGGGGGCGGGGATGCTCGGGCTTGGGAAGGGCCGGCATCGTATTTGGCTCTGTCAACGCATCTCCTTCGGAAGGGGAAGGGTTCAATTTCCAGTCAAACGCATTACTGGAAAATGTGCACCCACCCGCCGGCGTACTCTCTGTACGGCGCCAACTTGTCGCTCGTCGCATTGTCTGTGGCCGCCAAATAGGAATCGTGACGTGAGATGGTGTTTCTACCACTAGCCGCCGCGCGAGGAGAATGACGTGACGAGTTTCCGCTTGGCCATCATTGATGACTATCAGCAGGTCGCCAGTGACTACGCCCCTTGGGATTCACTGCTCGACGACGGCGTGAAGGTCAGTGTTTTCAGTGCACCTTTTGTTTCCGAAGAGCAGGCTGTGGCAGCTTTGGCGCCGTTCGACATCATTGTGGCGATGCGCGAACGGACGCGCTTCCCTCGTCGCGTGCTTGAGTCATTGACCAACCTGAAACTGCTCGTGACCACGGGCATGGCCAATGCCGCGATCGACCTTGAGGCAGCATCGGAGCGTGGCATCCTGGTGTGCGGAACCGGTGGGTCACCGGCAGCGGCACCGGAAATGACGTGGGCGCTGCTGCTCGCTTTTGCCCGCAACCTGGTTGTGGAGGAAAACTCGCTGCGGGCAGGCGACTGGCAGACCGCCGTCGGGTTTGAACTCGAAGGCAAGACGCTGGGAATCGTCGGCCTCGGCAAGATTGGGAAGCGCATTGCGGGCTACGCGAAAGCCTTTGGCATGGACGTTTTGGCGTGGAGCCAGAATCTCACGGCGGAGACGGCCGAGGCCGCGGGCGTTCGAAAGGTGAGCAAAGAGGAACTGTTCCGGGAGTCCGATGTGGTGACGTTGCACCTGCGGCTGTCCGAGCGGACCGAGGGCATCGTAGGAGCGGAAGAATTGAGGCTCCTGGGTCCCGAGGGCGTGCTCGTCAACACTGCGCGCGGGCCACTGGTGGACGAGGCAGCGCTGATTCGTGCGCTGGAGGAAGGCTGGATTCGTGGCGCTGCCATGGACGTCTTTGACGAGGAGCCCCTGCCCGCTGGACATGCTTTGCTTCATTCCTCGCGAACCGTGCTCTCGCCGCACATCGGTTACGTGACGCATGAGAGCTACCGGCAGTTTTACGGCGGTGCATTCGAGGACGTCGAGGGGTGGCTCGAGGGTGCCCCCGTTCGTCCGCTGAACGAGTGACGCAATCTTCGTAACCGGCAATCGCTTTCCGGGCAAAGCTGGCAAGATGGACCCATGCGTATCCTCATCGCCCCGGACAAATTCAAGGGATCCCTGACCGCCGCGGAAGCCGCATCAGCCATGGCCGAGGGCGCACTGCGCGTCTATCCGGACGCTGTAACCACCCAATTTCCCGTAGCTGACGGTGGCGAAGGCACACTCGACGCCGCCATCGCCGCTGGTTACGAAGAGCGGAACCACGCCGTTGTGGGTCCAATTCTCAAGCCGGTGGGAGCTTCCTGGGCCATCCGCAAAGATTCCTTCGGCGGAGCCACGGCCGTCATCGAAACCGCCCAGGCTTCCGGTTTGGCCTTCATGGAACCCACCCCCGAGAATTCGTTGCGCGCCCACAGCTACGGCTGCGGACAGCTCATTGCGGCGGCGCTCGACGCCGGTGCCACCGAGATTGTGTTGGGACTCGGTGGTTCAGCAATGTCCGACGCCGGAAGTGGCGCGTTGCGTGCGCTGGGGCTCAAGCCCGTGGACGCTGCCGGAAATGTAGTGCCCCTTGGCGGAGGTTTCCTTGCCGACGTTGTTGCCTTGGACGTTTCCGGGCTCGATCCGAGGCTTTCGCAAGCCAAGTTCCGGATCGCCGTGGACGTGCAAAACCCGCTGTTCGGCGCGGATGGTGCCGCTCATGTTTTCGGCCCCCAGAAGGGAGCCGATGAAGATGCCGTTGAAAGGATCGACGCCGGTCTTCGTAACTGGGCTTCGCTCCTTCGGGAAGCCACGGGCAGAGACGTCAACGTTCCGGGAGCCGGAGCGGCAGGCGGGTTCCCGGCGTCGTTCCTTGCCTTTACCGACTCCGCGCTCGAAGGCGGCTTCGCGCTGGTCGCCGGGCTGACCGGCTTGGCTTCGCACCTCAGCGAGGCGGACCTCGTGATTACGGGCGAGGGTTCCATGGATGAGCAGTCACTCACGGGTAAGGCGCCCATCGCCTTGGCCGACGCCGCAAGCGTGCACGGCATTCCCGTGGTGGCTGTGGCAGGCCGAATCACGGTGACACCCGAGGATCTCGCCAAGCACGGGATAGTAGCTGCGGCCCAGTTGCTGGACGTCGCACAGCGCAAGGACGGTGTTCCCGACGTCGCCGACGCCGTTGCCAACGCGGCCAAGTACGTTGCGTGGGCTACGAGCCAGGTGCTTGAGGGGGCGTAGCTTCTTCGTCGCTGGGTTCGTCCTTGGGCCGGACTACTGCCTGTAGCCTTCGACTTCGCTGATCGGGCGGGGTTCGGCATCGTCGGGATTCTCACCAGCCTTCTTCTTGGCCCGCCTTTGGCGGAGCAAGTCCCAGCACTGGTCGAGTTGAGCCTCGAGCTGCGCCAAGCGGGCCCGGCTGCTGTCGCCGTCCACATCGTCCTCAATTCCGCCGCCCACCGCTGCATCACGCAGCCGGTGTTCCTCTTCCACGAGTGACTGAATCCGTTCCAGAAGATCCTGCTCGTCCATGGTTCACTCTCCTTGGTTCACTTGGTAGTTGCTTATACAGAACGTAGTCCGGCTGGCGGGGTGCGTCTACGGGTGGCCGACGGCATACTTGGGACATGAAATTCACCACGACCATCGTCGGCGATGGCAACAAGGCTGGCATTGAAGTTCCTGAGGATGTTGTTAGTGCGCTCGATGCCGGCAAACGGCCCCCGGTAGTTGTAACCATCAACGGCCAGAGCTATCGCAGCAGCATTGCGGTGATGGGTGGGAAATACATGGTGGGTGTCAGCGCCGCGAACAGGGACCTGACCGGCGCGTCCGCGGGCGACACCGTGGACGTGGATCTGGAAGTGGACACCCAGCCGCGTGTGATCGAGGTTCCGGACGATCTTGCTGAGGCACTTGAGGCTGAGCCCGAGGCCAAGGCCTTCTACGGAACGTTGAACTGCAGTGCCCAACGCCGATACGTGGAGCCGATCGGGGACGCCAAGACCGAGGAAACGCGGGCTCGGCGGATTGCGAAGGTTGTTTCGGATTTGAAGGCGGGGAAGAAGTAGCATCCTGGCTGCCGGCCCCTCGCGAGGTGCCTGCCGCCGTCGTCCGTTCGGGCGATAGGCTGGACTTTTTGGATCGTTGGGGGACAGCAGAGTGGTTTATGACCGAGAGCGTGACCTACGTGATGACGCCGTGTACGCCGAGCATAAGGATGCTGTAGCGCGCGGCGAGAAACGCGTACTGCGCAGGACCAGCACGGGTGAGCTTCACAGCTACCCTTCGGACGAGATCGGGTTTACGCCCGGGCGGGGGCAGGCGCAGGTCAGCACCTGGTGGGGAATGGCGATTCTGGCCGCATTCGGGTTCGCGGGATTTCTTGGTGCGTTTGTGATGTTCCTGGACCCCGTGTGGCATGGAGAAGGGCCTGGATGGGGTGCGCTATGGCTTATGGCCTTTGCGGCATTTATCGCTTGGTACGGGTTCAGCCTAAGCAGGGATGAGTACCGGGCAACCCGGCGTCGCAAGGAACGGGGTTCACCCAAGCCAGGCACAGGGAGCGTGGATATGGATCTGCTGGAACTGGGTAGCCAAAAGTGAACATGTTCCGGAAGCGCTTGCTCGGGGCCCTCAGTATCGTTGCCATGTCCTTGGTCCTGACGGGCTGCTTGGGGGACTACTTTGCCCCCGAGGACCCGTCTTCCGTGCCCGTGGCCGGCGAGTTCGATCACCTCACCGAAAGCGGTGTGGAGCGAATCAAGTCGCGGGGTTCCGCGAGGTTGGACATGACTTCCGGACGACTCGAAAAGGAAGTCCTCGGCCTTCCCGCTGACACCGCGTACGGTCCCACAATCCTCGCCAAGGATGGACGCATGATCGAAATCAGCATCGCGGGTCCTGAAGGGGACGTCTCTGCGAGCTCGGACACCTTGCGATTCAACACTGTCTCCACCCGCCCGGACTTCAGTGAGGCCACCTACTTCCTGAGGGCTGGGAGCTGGGACGAACTCGTAAAGTTCATTCACGACGGCGTCGCGCGCTACGGTATCGATGCAGACGCGGCCGGGCGATGGATTGAAAGCATCGGCGGCAAGGAGACGGAAACCAGCAGCTATGCCCTAGGTCCAGGTACATCAACAGGCTTGGCAGTTACCTACGACCTTCGCTACGACGGACCCAAAGGCCAGCGGGTCATCATCGTCCATGTGAATCCTGTCCAGGACCTGAAGGACTAGTTGCCGCGCCGTCGGGCGTTTCAGTCCTGGCGCCGGCTGTAAGTGCTCACGACATTGCCCTTGCTCGTGGCGTACTGATCCTCCAGAACGAGCCGGCTTAGCGGGTCGCCGTCCTCGAAGAGTCGCCGTCCACTACCGGCCACGACGGGGTGGGTCATGAGGGTCAACTCATCAAGGACGCCCGCGAACAGCAGTTGGCGTACCACGGAGATACTGCCGCAGACTGCGATCTCTCCACCGTCACGCCCCTTCAGGTCGGTGACGAACTGCTCCAGCGGGCCATCGATGAGGTGCGAGTTTTCCCATTCGAGGGGCTCGGACAGGGTGCGGGATGCGACGAACTTCTCCACGGGGTTGATGAATGCGGCAAAATCTTCGTCTTGCGAAGCGTTCGGCCAATATCCGGCCCACTCCTGGTAGCTGACGCGGCCTAGAACCACCGTGTCCACAGTGTTGATCATCTTTGTCAGTCCCTTGCCCAGCTCGTCGTCGAAGCTGTCGAACTGGAACTTGAACGGGTCCTGAACAACGCCATCCACAGAGTGGAACAGGCCGGCGGTAACTTTGCGCATACGTGCCTCCATAGGTTCTCAGGCCCAAGTTGCTACATCGAAGCCACATGTCGGCTTTACTAAGACCTTAGTCCTCAGGTCGGCAATCGATGATGAACTCCATCAGCGAGGTCGCGTTGGCGTCCAGGAAGAGAGTGATCAGGTGCTGGTTAAACTCGAGCCGACGACTGAAGGGAATCGAGATTGCGTCGTGGCCTGAACTCAACAAAATCCCATTCATCATGAGCCGGGACGTTCGTTTGTTGCCGTCGAAGTAAAACTGGTGGCGCGTGCCGAAGCAGAAGTACGCAACGGCTCGTTCAGCAGCGTCCTGGATGGTTTCAAGGTGAGCAAGGCCCAACTCGTACTCGACACGGAGCGCTTCCCCGCTGTCCTCACAGCCAGTCGACTTGAACGTGCCGTATTCGCCCAGGTTGACTGTGCCGCCACCGCGGACTGATCCTTCGCCTCGGAAATGCCCTGCCTCGATGGCTTCGTGCGGAGCCACCAGACCGTGGATTCGGTCGGACACACTCTTGTGGGGCTTGAACGTTCCATCCTGCACCAGGTCATGGAGCATTTTGGTCGAATCAGCCAGTGCGAGCACCTGCTTCTCGTCCTCCAATCTATGTCCGCCCACGGTGACACCTTCGAGCAGCGTCTGAACTTCGGGAAGCGTATATGGATTTCCTTCCAAAGCCGCTGCGTCCCAGACATGTCCGGCCAGCTGATTCTGGAAACGCGCGAGGGCCTTCGGCACTTTCATGGTGGGCATCGCTCGCCAAGGCACCGCGCTGGAATCCCATGTGAATCCAAGGTTCGCGAGTCGGTCAGCGGTTGTCGCATTCGGCGGGTTTGGGGGCGGCTCGGCAAGCCTCTGCGATGGGCGCTTCTTGTACCGGCTTGATCCGATTCCCCAACTGCCCTCAGTCATTTGCTTCCTCCCAGTCCTGTGTCAGTTCCTCGGCCTGCTCCCGTGTCTCGGGCATGCCGTAGCAGTCCAAAATGACTTGGATAGGGTCCACCCACACAATGCCCTCATCGTTCCAGGCGCCAGCTTGGCTGCTTTCATCCAAAGGCAAGAGAATCACATCTTGTGCAGTAGCTCCGGGCTGGCTGATGACGTTTCCGATCCGTCTGGGTTCCTCGACATAGAGAATGGTTGGCCCGTGCGTTTGGTGCGCTCCGATACGGGCAGCTGCCGGCGCGCCGCTGACCGCCCAGCCTTTTCGGGTGGCGGCTGCCGCAGAGCAGATTCGAAGGAGGCCCCAGTCGGAACTTGCTGTCACGACTCCTGGCCGGCACCGTGGTGGTGCGGCGATGCCAGCCTCCCTCGCAAGCGACCGGGGCCGCGCTGATCCGTCCCGGCTCGCCCAGCGTTTCAGGGTGGAGCTTGTTTCAGCGTCGGCGGGAGGGGTAAATGCGTCGTCGAGAATTGCCCTGGCGGATTTCAGTGCGTGAGGCACGCAAAGTGGTTCCAAGCGGGGAATGAACTGAAGGCCCACGGCGGCCAGTATCCTTGTCGCCATTCCGATGGTCGGATCGACGTCGCCCTTCTCGATCCGGGTGATGGTGGAAGCGGAAACTCCAGCTCTCCGTGCTAATTCGGTGCGGGTGAGTGACGAATCGTGGATGGCTTCTCTGACAAGTTCTTGCATATATGGAATTATGACCTTCGTCTTGCATAAATGCAATGAAATTTGCAGATCTCGCATATATGCAAGGTCTTGGCGGCCAGCAAACGATCCTTCCCGCCCAACGGATGTGCCGCCGTCGTACTTTTGTGAAGTACGACGGCGGCACTCGCCTTTTGGTGCGTCTGTCCGCCGACCCGCTAAGCGGTCTGGCCGGCGTGCTGGCCCTCGGAGATTTCCTCTACTACCTTGCTGTTGAACGCCGGGAGGTCGTCCGGATTCCGGCTGGTGATAAGGCCTTGGTCCACGACGACTTCTTCATCGGTCCAGTTGGCGCCTGCGTTCTTCAGGTCGGTTTGGAGCGTGTGATACGAGGTGACGTTGCGGCCCTTGATGACGCCTGCGTCGATGAGGATCCACGGTCCGTGGCAGATCGACGCCACCGGCTTGTGCTGCTCGAAGAAGGCGCGCGTAAAGTTCTGCGCATCCTTGTCGACGCGGAGGTGATCGGCGTTTACCACGCCGCCGGGGAGTACCAGGGCGTCAAAGTCCGATGCATTGGCGTCGGCTACTGCCAGATCGACGTCGAACGTGTCACCCTTCTCCACGCCGTTGAATCCCTGCAGCTTTCCCTTTGAAAGTGCCACGAGCGTTGGCTGGCCGCCAGCGTCCTTCACGGCTTGCCACGGGCTGGTGAGTTCGACCTGCTCCACGCCGTCCGTCAACAGAAATGCGACCTTCTTGCCTGTGATGGTGTGTTCTGACATTGTTCCTCCTCCATTGCGCGGCGGGTTCGTCTGCCTTGCCTGAGGGCGTAAGCCGCCGCTGTGAGAGTTGTTTGTCTGACCTGTTCAAGCCTATGGAAGGTCATTTTAGTAAGCAAGCTGAGTATTCAATTTCGGTTCGACTTTGTTGAGGCTGGCGTCCCCGACGGCCCACGTATCGTGCTGCTGGTGATCGTGGTCCTGGGGATTCTCTGTGTTCAGGTTGTTGCCGTCTGCGGGTGGCGTCTGCTCACGATGGTGCGCCGCCGAACAGGCCTAGAACATAGCGTCGATTTCCTTTGCTAGTTCCCTTGGGTGGTCCAAGAAGCCCATGTGCCCTCCGGGTATCGTCCGGCGGTTGACTCCGGCATGGGAAGCTATCCACTCGGCAGCCTCGAGGAAGAATGGCGCAGTCTGTTCGGCGCTGAGTACGGCCAAGGGCAGACTCAGTTCTGACAAAGCATCAGGCTCCGGTCGCCAGGACGCAAAGGCTCCGAACTCCGCTTCCAGCAAGATCTTGGCGTTGGTCCGGAGTCCGTCGATCAACTCCGGGGTCAACCGGGCTGCGGCATCGCCTGCAGCAAACCGGACGAACGCCTCGGCGCCGCCAGCCAGTCCATCGGCCTCTACACCCGCTGCGATCACCGGCTGCACGGTGGCCATAGCCTCGTCGGGATTCGTCAGAACGGCCAGTAGAGCCGGCTCATGCAGTACGGCGCCTCTAAAGCGCTCCGGCGACTTCAGCGCGGCGGCCAGTGCAATCAAGGCCCCGGTGCTGTTGCCAAAGACAACGCACGGCTCGGTTCCCAGTGATTCCAACAGGGCAACAGCGTCGCCGGCCTGCAACGGCACTGACGTTTCCGCCCAGTCCGAGCGCTGCGGGCTGCGTCCGTTATTCCTGCGGTCATAGGCGATTACCGTATGGCTCTGGGCCAACAACTGGGCAAGTTCAGCGTATTGCCTGGCATCGCCTCCAGCGCCGGGGACCAGAAGCACGGGCGTCCCATGACCTGTAACTTCAACGTGAAGCCTGGCGCCGTTCGCCTCCACCAGAGCGGTCTCATCAGTCATTCTCATTGCCTTCACCTTTCCTCGAGGGTAAATCACCCTTCCCCTTCATTGGACGCCCGAGTGGGACCTGACGTCCAAGACCGCTATGGACTCGGACGATCACAAATTCTTATGATGGCTCATGGAGATCCGCCAGCTCCGGAGATTCCTTGTGCTCGCAGAGGAACTGCACTTTGGCAAAGCCGCGGCCCGGCTCCACATAGCCCAGCCGGCACTGAGCCAAGAGCTCAAAGCATTGGAAAGAGGCTTGGGGCTTCGTCTTCTGGACCGGACTCACAATCACGTCGCCCTCACGGAGGCCGGGCGGCGTCTTCAAGAAGAAGCGTTACAAATCATCCAGGCTCATGATGCGGCGGCAGCAGCCATGGAAGAACTTCGCAGCCCCCCGCCCGCCATGCTGAATCTGGGCGTCGCTGTGGGCGTGGCCTACCCACTGCTGGCGGAGTTGCTGAGCGGCCTTGGTTCCGGAGGGCCAGCTCCGGAGATAAACGTTCATCCTGCGGCAGCAAGGGAAGGGGTGCAGAAACTTCTTGAAGGCGAGTTCGACGCTGTCTTCATTCACGCTGTGCCGCCTCACGACGAACGGCTCGGTGTCCTGACCCTGGAAACTGAGCCAATGGGGGTCGCGCTTCCGGCGGGCAGCAGCCTCGCCAAGCTAGCGGGGATCAACCCCACGGATCTGAGTGGCCAGGCGTTGATCTGGTTGCAACGCGACGGCGATCCTGACGTCCGCGAGCGGGTACTGAATTTGCTGGTGGATGGGGGAATGGTTCCGGGTCCGCACCGGTGGTCGCCGAGCATCGCCACCACGATGAGCCTGGTGGCTGCCGGTCTTGGCGTGTCCTTCAAAACGCCGCACCAGGTGGTGCCAGGTGATCCGCCCGGCGTCGTGTGGCGCCCGTTCGTCGGGGTATCCCTCCCCATGCCGACTGTTCTGGTCTGGCTCCGGAACGGCGCCTCGCCGCTGACCGCAGAGCTCGTCGATCATGCTCGGCGCTACGTCGTGGGAAAAACATAAGGCGCGCGGGATCGTGTGGTTGGCAACAGACCGACGCCCAGGACAATCATGATGTTGATTCCACCTAGGACGCTTTGGCGATGGTCATGTTGGCCCCAATGAAACAAGCCTGGGCTTCATCACTGTAAGGGTCAAAAGGAAGACGATCCTTTAAGGCGCTTCCTCCGCTACCGTCCGAGCCGATGGCCTCCCTAAGATCCTTGAGTGAGAAATCCGAACCGATCAGGCCCTTGGTTTCAAGGCATTTGTGTGCGATTTCATATGGGTTCCCCAACAGTTCGGGGTTTCCTTGTTGAATGCCGAAGAGCTCACCGATCTCGTTGGTTGTACCCTGCTCGCACTTGATCACGATCGACATGGCAGATTCCACGGATTCCCCATCTGACAGGGGCGTGTTCTCAGTCCGGTAAAGACCGTTGCTAAGTCGAGTCAACGTGACTGGCTTGCCGGAAGTCGCCATGCACTGTGCGAAGCGGCTGTACGCCTGGTCATAGTCCGCTTGCTCGATTCGTCCTGAAACTTTGGCTCTCTCGAGGACTTCCCTGTCGAACTCTTGGAGGCTGGGATCATCGAGTGCCGTGACGACCAATTCAGTGAAGTTGTCCGCAATGTGTCGACGCTCGGAACTTCCTTGGTCGCCGCCTGAGCAGGCGACAACCAAGGAGAGCACGCCAGCGACGACGAGCGCAGATGCGAATGATCTGGTATTCGTCGGCTTTATCAATTTGATCAATTGTTAATAACACCACTAATTGCTGCCGGTGATGGCGCTGCATCGGAAAGAGCGATTGCGCCTGAAACAGCAACTGCGGCGGTACCATAAACAGCGCTCTTTAAGAGATGCGAACTCAATGTAATTCCCCAATTTTTGGCCAGAACCATACGTCCCGGATAGGTGGTGTCTACCAAGGCAGATGTGATAGCACAACTGAAAACTACTGTTCAAAGGCAATATGGCCGACCAAACGGAGCTCTTCAGCTTCTCAAGGGCTTTCTCCCTAGACACTTAAGGCCTTGATTTCAGCGGAATCGGGCGTCTATTTAATAGAAAAGTGATTTTCATCACGTTTTGATGCACGGGGGGCCCCTCAATTACGCGGGGGCCGCCGTCATTGAGGGGAAGCCGGGACAATAAACGCCAAATCTGTGAATGTCCTGCCAAAAGTATAGCCAAAAGGCTATACTTTTGGCATGACCAAGGTCAGTGAGCTACGTGAGATCGCAATGGACAAGGGTGGTTTCATCGTTGCCCGTGATGCGGCCGATGTTGGAATGGACCCGCGGGAACTTCCCCAGATGGCCTACAAGGGGAGGCTGGTGCACGAGCTCCACGGCATCTATCGTTTTCCCGATCTTCCTACGGACGACACGACCGAGCTTAGGTTGGCTCTCATCTGGGCGGGTCCGGAGGCCGCTCTGGACGGCGAGACAGTGTTGGCATTTCTTGAGCTCTGTGATGTTAATCCGAGGGCCGTCCACGTAGTGGTTCCTCCGGGCGTCCGAGTCCGGAAGCAGGGCAACCCAATATTCCAGCTTCGTAAAGGCCGCGTCATTATCGATTACTACCAAGGTTTACCGATAACGACCGTCTCGCAGGCCATAAAGCGCGCCGCGGAGAGCGGGATGCGTCTCGATCTTGCGCAGCAAGCCGTCGACACAGCGGCGCGGCGTGAACTTCTGGCAACGAGCGCAGCGAGACAGTTGATGGCCGATCTGAAAGAGAAGGGGCGACGATAAAATACGAAGACCTGGCAGCGAAGAAGAAGCCATCCACGACTGCGACTTCGCTGAAGGCGGGAATCCGTAACGCCAATACGGAAGAGCCCGAACAGACGACTATGTGGACCGTCTGTGGCAGTGTCTTAGTAGCCGCCCTTCAACGCTCGAAGGGTGAAGACGGACACCCGAAGATACGGCTAAAGGGTGGAGCCTTCCTAGAGTGGTCGATGCATCCGAACTCCAGGTCGACCAAGGATATTGATACCTTCTACACGGAGAGTGAGGCAGAGCTTCACGGGTTCCTGAGGGACTCTCTTGCCGAGCCTTTGGGTTTATTCACCTTTTTCGTGAAGCCCGACGTCCGCGAAATCGAGGTCGATCTGGCGGCCGTAAATCCACGCCAGTATGAGGTTCAGGTCTTTTTTGCGAAGGCGCTCCTACGGAACGTTAAGCTTGAAGTGGCTTTCGCTGAAGGAGCCGTAGCCGCCGTGGTGGGCCTGATTGCGGCGCCACGATTGGAGCCTTTTGGTGTCGGAACACCGGCAGAGCAGCTGGTTAGCATCGTGCCCGAATATCAGATTGCGCAGAAACTCCACGCGTGCACCGGGCCAGGACGTGGAACGCGAGAGCGCGACGTGCTTGACATTCATTTGTTGAAACAGAATGTCTTTGATGGCGGCCGCGGGTTGGAGGCTCTGAAGGTGGCATGTGAAGACGTCTTTGGGCGCCGAGCAGAAAATGCTGCCGTGATCGGGGTTTCAGCCGCATCATGGCCGGTCCAGATTGAGCGACATGAGGGCTGGGGAAAGGACTTCGAGAGCCTCGTTCGTGATCTCGGAGTGGTCTTGAGCCTCGACGAGGCAATTTCCGAGGTCAACGAATGGATTCTGGAATTTACCGCATAGCGGGTCGGTGACGTCCCTGGCCTGCTGCTCTCCTTACGCCCGCAGGTTGGAGCAATGACTCTTTTGCTTGATGCTCCATTTCCCTTGGTTAGTTGGAGGCAGGCGATTCCTTCGGGCTCTACCCTACTTCCCCTTCTTCCCGCCCCTCTTAGCCGCCGCGTTCATCGCCGACTTCACCGCCGGCGGGAGTCCCGCCGTCTCGGTTTCCGGCTCAGCAACGGTTCCGCGCCAGCGAGCCAACCCCTTCATGCCGTGGTAAATCACCAGCGCGGCGGCAGACCCCAAAGCAATGCCCGTGAACTTCAGCTCGCCAATAGTCCACGTGTAGTCCGCAATACCGATAATCAGGGCAACAGCAGCCGTGGTCAGGTTGATCGGGTTGGAGAAGTTGACCTTGTTCTGCACCCAGATCTTCACGCCGAGCACACCGATCATGCCGTACAGCATGGTCGCCGCGCCGCCGAGGACGCCGGGCGGTACGGTTGCGATCAGTTCGCCGAATTTCGGGGAGAAGCTCAGCAGGATGGCGAAGATACCGGCCACCCAGTAGGCCGCCGTCGAGTAGACCTTGGTGGCGGCCATGACGCCGATGTTTTCCGCGTACGTCGTGGTACCGGAGCCGCCGCCCAGGCCGGCAAGCACGGTCGCGGCGCCGTCGGCCATCAGCGCGCGTCCGGAGACGCCGTCGAGGTTTTGACCGGTCATCGCGGCTACCGACTTTACGTGCCCCACGTTCTCAGCCACCAGCACCAGCACCACCGGCACGAACAACCCCACAACGCCGATGTGGAACTCGGGCGTCTGGAACAGCGGCAAGCCCACCCATGCGGCGGCGTCCATCTTTTCGTAGCTGACCTCGCCGCGCATCATCGCCACGAGATAGCCCACCACCACGCCCACGAGAATGCTCAGGCGCCCCAGGATTCCGCGGAAGAGGACGCTGACCAGGATGATCGTGACCAGCGTGATCAGTGCAGTGACGGGAGCGGCGTCGAAGTTATTCTTGGCGGCTGGCGCCAGGTTGAGGCCGATCAGCGCGACGATCGCGCCGGTGACGATCGGCGGCATGAGCCGGTTGATCCATTCGGCGCCAAACTTCTGGACCACGGCACCAATAAGGGCCAGCACGACGCCGGCAAGCACCACGCCGCCCAAAGCGCCACTAACGCCGTACTGCTGCTGGGACGCCATGATCGGGGCGATGAACGCGAAGCTCGAACCCAGGTAGCTGGGCACGCGGCCCTTGGTGATGATGAGGAAAAGCAGCGTGCCGATGCCCGAGAAGAGCAAGGTGGTGGCGGGCGGCATGCCTGTGATGATGGGGACCAGGAAGGTCGCGCCGAACATGGCGACGACGTGCTGCATGCCGATGCCAATGGTGAGGGGCCAAGCCAGCCGCTCGTCGGGTGAGACTACGTGGCCGGGGCGGACCGACTTCCCGTTGCCGTGGAGCTTCCATTTGGTGCCGAGCATGCTCATGGCGGGCCTTCCTCAGAAGAATGTTGGGATTCGGTGCAACATTACCGCCATTGTGTGGCCCGCTCTACGCGCCTCGCGCGCATAATGACGCGCAAATCGGGGCCCGCAAGGCAAGGAAACGACAGGCGGAGTCACTCACTGTGCCCAACGTCACGGGCCGTCACGGGAAGAGGACATGTGAAGTTGAAGTTGCAACCATGGAAAGCAGAAGCGCCTGGCCATCCCCAAGGTCCGGGCCCAGCGAAAGGTTTACGAATGACGATCGCCCACGAAGAAGCAGTCATTGACGCCGCAGCAGTCGACGCCATTTTTGCCGAAGCCCGCACAGCCAACAGCTTTGCCGGTGAGGTCACCGACGAGCAAGCCCGCGCCATCTACGAGCTCACCAAGTTCGGCCCCACCGCCTTCAACTCCCAGCCCCTCCGCGTAACCTACGTCCGCTCGGACGAAGCCCGCGCCAAGCTGGTTGACGCACTCTCCAAGGGCAACCAGGCCAAGACCGCCTCGGCTCCGCTGGTCGCCATCCTGTCCTACGACACCGACTGGCAGGGTCAGTGGGACAAGTTCCTCCCTGCCTACGGCGCCCCCAAAGCCATGTACGACGCCGATCCCGCTTTCGCCGCTGCTACGGGCAACAACAACGCCCACCTGCAGGCCGGCTACTTCATTCTCGCCGTGCGCTCGCTCGGTTTCGCGGCTGGCCCGATGACCGGCGCTGATTTCGCTGCCATCGACGCCGAGTTCTTCCCGGCCGGCGACCAGAAGAGCTTCCTGGTGGTCAACATCGGCCAGCCCGGTCCGGACGCCTGGGGCGAAGCCAAGCCGAAGTTTGCTTACGAAGAGGTCGTTCGCACCGTTTAGTCTTTCCTGCTGTTCCGCCGATGCTCTCGTACATGATGTGCGAGAGCATCGGCGTTTAAGGGTCAGGATGTGGGAGAGGATCCGGGGGTTTGGATGTTCTCTCACTTCCGGCGGCTATTTCAGCATCCCTCTCGCAGATCCCGTCAGTTCTGACTCGCTGCGTGGCAAACTGTGCCTATGCGGAACCTCATCTGGGTGGCATTTACGGAGCCCGTGCGGCCAGGGCTGGTGTTTCCGCGCAGCGACTGGCCCCTTCACATCACGCTGTTAAGGTTCGACGTCGGAACTGACGTGAGTGCCGGCGTCGCCGATGTCCTCGCTGACTTGGCCGAAGCGCCGGTCCAGGGAGCCCTTGGAACGCAACTGACCATCGGGGAAGAAGCGGGCTTCGGCCACATGGGGTCGATTCCCGTGAGCCTGGTGGAACAAAACCCGTTGCTCCAAGGCCTGCACGAGGAACTCTTCGACGCCGTGGTCAGCGTGGGCGGGCGCATCGCTACGCCGAACTACGTCCTCGAACGCTACCGACCACATATCTCGCATCACGACGGCAAGCGCCCAAGGCCGGGCGACGTCGTCGTGCTTGACCAGGTGGCGTTGGTGGACATGGCGCCGGAAGGCAACCACACCATCCGGCGCATCCTCAGGCTCTGGACGCAGGACGCTGCAGAGGCTGAGGACACGCAAACGGCTTGAACCTAGGCAATAACCGCATCCACCAAAGCCTTGGCTTCCTCCTGCACCTTGGCCAGGTGGTCGGCGCCCTTGAAGGACTCGGCGTAGATCTTGTAGACGTCCTCGGTGCCGGAGGGGCGGGCCGCGAACCAGGCGTTCTCGGTGACAACCTTCAGGCCGCCGATTGAAGCGCCGTTGCCGGGGGCTTCCGTGAGCTTGGCGGTGATGTCTTCGCCAGCCAATGAGGTGGCCGTAACGTCCGCGGCGGAGAGCTTGCCCAGCTTGGCTTTCTGCTCGCGCGAAGCGGCGGCATCAATACGGGCGTAGACCGGCGCGCCGAACTGGTCGGTGAGTCCCTTGTACAGCTGCGACGGCGATTTACCCGTGACAGCCGTGATTTCCGAGGCCAGCAGGGCCAGGAGGATGCCGTCCTTGTCCGTGGTCCAGACGCTGCCGTCGCGCTTGTTAAAGGAGGCGCCAGCCGATTCCTCGCCACCGAAAGCACCCTCGCCGGACAGCAGGCCAGGCACGAACCACTTGAAGCCGACGGGAACTTCAACCAGCTTGCGGCCGAGCCCTGCAGCGACGCGGTCGATGATCGAGGACGAAACCAGCGTCTTGCCCACAACGGACGCGGGATTCCAGCCACTGCGGTTGCGGTACAAGTAATCGATGGCCACGGCAAGGTAGTGGTTCGGGTTCATGAGTCCACCGTCCGGCGTGACGATGCCGTGGCGGTCGGCGTCGGCGTCGTTACCCGTGGCCACATCGTAGGCGGCGGTGCCATCCGCACCCACAGACATGCGCTTGATGAGCGACGCCATAGCCGACGGCGAGGAGCAGTCCATGCGGATCTTCTCGTCCCAGTCCAGGGTCATGAAAGCCCACTGGGGGTCGACGGTGGGGTTAACGACCGTCAGGTTGAGCTGGTGGCGCTCACCGATCTCGCCCCAGTAGTCAACGGAAGCGCCGCCCATGGGATCGGCACCAATGCGGACACCGGCGTTGCGGATCGCGTCAAGATCCAGGACGGACGGGAGATCGTCAACATAGCTGCTGAGGAAGTCGAACTTTCCAGTGGTGTCCGCATTCAAAGCATCGTTCAACGGAATGCGCTTGACGCCCCGGAGGTCGTTCTCAAGGAGCTGGTTGGCGCGTTCGGCGATCCAACCCGTGGCGTCGGTGTCAGCCGGGCCGCCGTGCGGGGGGTTGTACTTGAAGCCACCGTCGCCTGGCGGGTTGTGGCTGGGCGTGACAACAATGCCGTCAGCCTGCGGCGTTCCCGGCGCGGCTTCGCGGTTGTACTTGAGGATGGCGTGGCTCAGTGCGGGCGTGGGTGTGTAGCCGTGGCGCGCATCGACGAGAACTGTGACGCCGTTGGCCGCGAGGACCTCCAGCGCGGAGTTCTGCGCGGGCTCGCTCAGGGCGTGGGTGTCGCGCCCGATGAACAGCGGCCCGGTGATGCCCTGGCGGCCGCGGTATTCAACGATTGCCTGCGTGATCGCGAGGATGTGCGGTTCGTTGAACGAGGACTTCAAGCTGGATCCGCGGTGGCCCGACGTTCCAAACGCCACGCGCTGCGCGGGATCGCCCAAATCCGGGGTGACGTCGAAGTACGCGTCCAGCAGGGCTGTGATGTCAACAAGGTCTTGGGGAAGGGCAACTGTGCCCGCTCGGCTAGCCATGTCGTCCAGCATGCCAGACCACCCCGTCGGCTGACAGCAAATGTCCCGGGATCCGGCCCCTGTGACGCAGAATGGCGGCGATGTGGCGCCGGATGAGCCAAAGATTTACCTCGCGTTTACGAGCGGCGGCTTTAGTGGGAGGATTCCGCCCCGTCGCCCGCCCTGACTTGGTGTGACGCCGGCCCTGACACTGTGCATAACCCAAAGCGGGTTACCTTATGCGGCGCACCCGGCGGCGGTAGGGTGGGAAACAAAGACTTAGCGAGGGGGATTCCCATGTCAGATCAACCATCCAAGGGCAACGAGGACAAACCGGCGGGCTACGAACCGCCGCAGTACATCCCGCCCGCCGAATTCAGTGCGCCCGAGCAGAGCTCAGAGACGCAGCCGCTTCCGCCGTACGATCAGGGCGCATACACGCAGAACGCCCAGGGCCAGAACGACTTCTACACGCAGCCGCTCCCGCCCACAAGCCAGAGCCAGAGCACTGCTGGCCAGAGCAATGCCAGCCAGGGCCCGTACACACCGGGTGATTACAGCCAGCCGAGCCCCTCGCCCTACGGCCAGCCGCCGAGCCCTTATAACCAGAGCCAGTACAACCAGGGCCAGTTCAACCAGGCCCCGTACCAGCAGCAGCCCTACGGCCAGCAGAACCCGTACGGCCAGCCCGCGTATTACGCCATGCCCACCCAGCCAAAGGGCCTGAGCATTGCGAGCATGTGCTGCGGCATTGCCACTTTTATTGGCTTCGGGTTCTTCATCCTGCCGCAGATCGCAGCCGTGATCCTGGGCCATCTTGCCCTCAACCGCGAACCCGCAGGCAAGGGCATGGCGATTGCCGGCCTGATCATGGGTTACGTCGGCGTGGCGATCACGGTGGTCGTCTTGATCTTCTTCTTCGCCGCGATCGGGGCTTCGAGCAGCAGGTACAACTACTAGCGCTCCCCGCGGCCCTTTTAAGGGCCGCAACTGTACACAAACGCGCACGACGGCGACCCTTACGTCAGGTGGGAATCCCACCAAACGTAAGGGTCGCCGTCGTTAAGCGCAGGGTGGGTAGGCAACATCGCGTGAGCGACACCCGAATGTGTGAGCGACGCAGCAACGGACCAGCGCTGCCTGGATGTAGGCGGCGCTGATCCGTTTGCGTGTCGGCGTTGGTCCGGCGGAGGCCCGTAGGCCAGCTACCGCACCCCGCCCATCAGCTTCTTGATAGCCGGGGATCCAACAGCGAGGGCTATAGCCAACACCACAGCCACGCCGCCAATGCCCAGGAAGTACGGGAGTTCGTCGTCGGGGTTGTAAAGGCCGGCAAGGATGCCTGCCAGAGTGGTGCCCAGGGAGACGGACAGGAAGAACAGTGCCACCATCTGGGTGTGGAATGCCTGCGGGGCGAGCTTGGTGCTCACGGACAGGCCAATGGGGGAGAGGAAGAGCTCTGCCAGGGTGAACAGGAACAGGATTCCCACCAGCGCCAGCAGCGGGGTCTTGCCCTCGCCAGCCAGCGGGATGAAGCAGAGGAAGGCAAGCCCCATGATGAGCAGGCCCGCCGAGAACTTCAGCGGGGAACTCGGCTGCTTGGCACCCAGCTTGGTCCACAGGGCAGCCATGACGCCGGCGAAGATGATGATGAACACCGGGTTGATGGACTGCACCCATGCGGCGGGCATCTCCCAGCCAAACAGGTTGCGGTCCAGTTTCTCCTCGGAGTACACGGCGATGAACGTGAACTGCTGCTGGAACAGTGCCCAGAACGCGGCCGATGCGATGTACAGCGGGATGAAGGCGAGCACGCGTTTGCGCTCCAAGCCGGTCACTTTGGCGCTGCGGAAGATCAGGAAAAGGTAGATCACGGATGCGCCGATGGCGGCGTAAGCCATGCTGCGTGCCAGGTTGTCGGCGTTAACTCGTGCCCGTGCCGAGCAGTACGCCGATCACGATCAGAATGGCCAGGAAAATCAGCCCGTACCGGGTGCGGTCAGCAGCCGGGAGCGGGTTGGGGACGCGGTGCGCTTCCTCGGGGAGCTTGTTGCGGCCCAGTGAGTAGATGACCAGGCCGATCGCCATGCCCACCGCCGCTGCGCCGAAGCCCCAGTGGAAGCCGTTGCTCTCCTGGAGCCAGCCGGTGACCAGCGGGCCGATGAGTCCGCCGATGTTGATGCCCATATAGAAGATGGAGAAACCGGCGTCGCGGCGTTCGTCCTTCTCGCCGTACAGGCTGCCGACAAGCGCCGTCGCGTTTGCTTTCAGGCCACCGGAGCCGATACCCACAAGCACCAGGCCCGCGATCAGTCCGGGAATGCCGGGCAGGAGGGCCAGCGCGATGTGGCCGGCCATGATCATTAGGGCCGAGCCGAAGAGGACCTTTTCGGAGCCGAAGATACGGTCAGCAAGCCAGGCGCCCAGGATGGTGGACAGGTAAACGCCGCCACCATATGCGCCAACCAAGCCGGCGGCGAGGCCCTTGTCGATGGACAGTCCGCCTTGGTCCGCGGTGAAGTACATGTAGTAAAGCAGGATGCCCTGCATGCCGTAGAAGGAGAATCGCTCCCACATCTCCACGGAGAAGAGGCTGGCCAGCATCTTTGGGTGGCCGAAGAATGACGTATCGCCCGATGGTTTTTGGGGCGTAGCCGTGGTTAGAGGTGTGCTCATTTCCTCAATGCTGGCATTGACTGCGGGCATTGTCACATCGATGGATGCCCATGGCAACCACTTTCCATATGGTAGACAACCGCCCAATCCCGCTTACTGAAAGGCCTCCAGAACCGCCGCCAGCTGAAGAAGCTGCAGCTCAGAACCAGGTTTACCGATCACTTGGATACCCATCGGCAGGCCAGTCGTTGTCACATGGAGGGGGATGCTGATCGCCGGCAATCCGCACGCGTTGACCATGGATGACCATGGCGCGTACTCGCACTGTCTTCTGTAGTCCTCGTCCGCGTCACCGGCCCACTCGCTCGGCCAGGGCTCGCTGCTGTGGCCGCCGCCCGTGAACCAGCCGATCGGGCGCGGTGTCTGTGCCAGGGTGGGCATGAGGATGACATCCCACTCCGCGTATTGCGCGATCGTGTCGTGCTCGAACTGCCGCAGGAAACTCAGGGCTTCATTGACCTTCAACGCGCTGCGCTGCTGCGCACGACGACGGAACGTCCGGGTGAGCGGGGTCAGGAGCGCCTCGCGCTGGGGTGCAATTCGCGCACTCCCGACGCCGGCAGTCCAGGCTGCGGTGAACGCCTCGGGGTAGCGATTGTCGTAGCGGATCTCCGCTTCCGCAACACGGTGCCCCGTCTCTTCAAGCAGCTTGATTCCCAGCGCAAGGGCGTCCGAAGCTTCCTGTTCCACCTCGAAAGGGAAGACTCCGGCCCACGGGCTATCCAGGCTCACCCCCACTTTCAGGGGCGTTGGCGCCTGGTCAACGTTGGCGAGATAACCGCCGTCGGGCGCTTGTTCGCGAGGGACCAGCGCGTCCATCAGCAGGGCAGCGTCCGCCGCCGTGCGCGCCAGCGGTCCGGCGACCACCAACTTAGCTGCATCGCCCGCGCTGGCTCCGGATGGCACCACGCCCCGCCCCGGCTTCAGCCCCACCAGTCCACAGGCACCGGCCGGAATCCGGATGGAACCGCCGCCGTCGGTCCCGGGCGCGAACGGAACCATGCCAGCTGCCACGGCCGCAGCGCTTCCGCCCGACGACCCGCCGGAACTTCGGCTTAGGGAATGGGGATTGCGCGACGGCGGTGCGATGCGGTTTTCGCTGTACGCAGTGAGTCCGAATTCCGGAACTTGCGTCTTGCCCAGCGAGACTCCGCCTTGGCCTTTCAAAGTGGCTGCGAGGGCGCCGTCCTCCGGCGCAGGTTTGTGTTCCAAGGCGGCGCTGCCGTGGGTAGTAGGAATGCCTGCCACGTCAGTGAGGTCTTTAAAGGCCAGGGGCATGCCGTGCAGCAGGGGCAATTCCGAAAGGCGGCCCTCCCGGCGCAGTTTCGCATGGAGGGTGTCCGCCCTGCTGGCGTCGGCCATCGCTTGCTCTGCGGTAACAGTAATGAAGGCACCCAAGTGCCTGTTGCGTGCCTCGATGACGGACAGGAAATGAGTGATCGCCTCCCTCGCCGACAGCTCGCCGGATGCGAGGACATCGCGAAGCTCCACAGCGGTGAGGGCTTGCGGGGAAAGATCAACCAAGGAAACGAGACTCCAACCGTTCCTCCACAGCGATGGCGTCCACGCTCTCGCCAGCACCCGCGGTGACCCGGAAAGCAGCCTTGTTCTTGACTTCGGACACCACCTCCACAAGTTCAGTGCCCCGGTAAACCAGCCCCACGCCGTCGTCGGTGCAATGCGCCTCGCCCAGCGTGCCGTTGGCTACAAGCCTGTGGATGGCGGGAGCGCGGCGGGGCTCGGAATCGTAGTGGACGCCGTTGGCGTAGGGAAGGAAACCAAGCGCGTTGGTCACCGGCTGCAATTCAGGGCCGAAGGAGTCCGTCACGCCGCTCTTGAACCAACAAATGGAACCCGCGGAAACGCCGGCCAGGACCACGCCGCTTTCCCAAGCCTTCCGCAAAATTCCGTCCAGGCCATGTGCCCGCCACACGGCAAGCAGGTTGACCACCGAACCACCGTGGACCCACACCGCGTCCTGCTCCAGAAGATGCGCTTCGGGGTCCTCAATATTGGGCATGGTGAAGAGGTTCAGATGTGCGAAATCAAACCCGGCAATGCGGGCTGCCTGATCCATCTCTGCCGCCCACCAGCGTTGGTCACCTGATGCCGTACCAATGTGGGTCACGCGGGGTGCCCGGCCAGTCACGCCGGACAACTCCACGGCGTAGTGCATGAGGTGGTCGAACTCGATGCGGGTCCGGCTGCCTGGCTTGTAACCGCCGGATGTTGCGAGGATGGTGGGTTGGCCAGCCGCCATGGTCCTGCTCCTAACAGCCGATTCAAGGGAGTCTTTGCGTCCCAGTCTTAGTGCCGCAACCGCGCGACGCAAGCGACGTCCCGCTTCGCGGCCGCTGCGACTAGGCTGGATGATGACCTGAATCGATGGGAAGGAACCGCCATGAGCGACTTCGAAACCGTGCCTGTGGGCGATATTCCGGCTGATGCCAGCATCCTGGACGTTCGTGAGGACTATGAATGGGTTGCCGGACACGTTGAGGGCGCACGGCATATCCCTATGGACCAACTGCCGGCCCGCCTGGATGAACTGGATCCCGACGACGACCTCTTCGTCATCTGCCGTACCGGTGGCCGTTCCTTCCGCGTAGTCCAATGGCTGGTGGGCCAAGGCTACTCAGCGGTGAACGTAGCCGGTGGCATGGATATGTGGTTCGAAGCCGGCCGGCCAATGGTGTCGGACAACGGCCTCAAGCCCGTGGTTCTCTAACCTCCGGCAAGCCCGTTCCACGTATATAACCAGCAAGGAATACTCAATGTCAGCACCGACCTACACGTTCCTGGGCCCTGAGGGAACGTTCACTGAGACCGCCCTCATGCAGGTCCCCGGCGCCGCTGATGCCTCCCGCATTCCTTGCACCAACGTGAACACGGCGCTCGAGCGGGTGCGCAACGGTGAGGCCGACGCCGCCATGGTTCCCATCGAAAACTCGGTGGAGGGTGGTGTGACTGCGACGCTGGACGCCATTGCCACCGGCCCGGAACTCCGGATCATCCGCGAGGCCCTGGTTCCTATCACCTTCGTGCTCGTGGCGAGGCCCGGCGTCGTGCTTTCGGATATAAAGCGCATCTCCACCCACGGCCACGCGTGGGCTCAGTGTCGCCTCTGGGTGGAGGAAAATATTCCGAACGCGGATTATGTCCCCGGTTCCTCTACCGCGGCATCGGCCATGGGCCTCCTGGAGGGAGATGCCCACTACGACGCCGCTATTTGCGCACCGCTGATTGCCGGGGAGCAGCCTGGGCTCAACGTTCTGGCCGAAAACATTGGCGACAACCCGGACGCAGTCACACGCTTTATCCTGGTGAGCCGGCCAGGTACCTTGCCCGAACGCACGGGTGCGGACAAGACGACCGTTGTTGTCCCGCTGCCGGAGGACCACCCTGGTGCTCTCATGGAAATCCTTGACCAGTTCGCTTCGCGAGGGGTCAACCTGAGCCGAATCGAGTCACGCCCCACCGGCCAGTACCTTGGCCACTACTTCTTCAGCATCGATGCCGATGGTCATGCGTCGGATTCCCGTGTTGCTGATGCCTTGGCGGGTCTCCACAGAGTCAGCCCGGCAACCCGTTTCCTGGGCTCATACGCGCGCGCTGATAAGCAGGCTGCGGTGGTTGCCCCACATACTTCGGACGCTGCCTTTGCCTCCGCTCATGCGTGGGTTCAGTCGATTCTTAAGGGCTAGGCTGCGCTGGCTCCGGCGCTAAATTATTGAACCTTCAACCCCTTTCGCGTTGATGCAAGTGTGCGTATGCTTGCCTGATCCATAAACGATGGATGAATGCCCAAAAAGAAGGGAGCGGTCATGTCTGTCCACCGAGATGACAAAGACGGCCAGGGCATGATCGTCAATCCCAAGCCCTCCGGCGAGAACAAGGACGACTGGGACGGCGACGAAGCTGACCGCGCGGATCGACTCCGTTTTGAAGAAGAACAAGCGATGATCCGTGAGCAGGCCGAGGCCCGGGCTGCAGCGAAGGCGGCGGCCGAAGCAGCCGCAGCAAATGCGGCCCAACCCGAGAAGGGCGCAGTCTAGAGGGTTTGAGCCTTCGGTACCCGCACCAATAGCGAACCCGGCTGGACCTGAACGGTGACCTCCGTGGCCTCGCCCGCGGGGTCGCCGTCGAGTTGCGTCGCCATGGGTTCCTGGCTGCGAATGGTGACCTTGCCGGAGCGATAGAAATTCATCACCGGCAGATTCCGCTTGTGCTTGAACAGGATCTTTGTGTACATGGCGATCCATCCGAAGGCACTGCGGGGGCTCATGACGACGATGTCCAGCATGCCGTCGTCGATCATTGCTTCCGGAATGAAATCAATACCTCCCGGAATCAGGCCACAGTTGGCGAAAAGCACGCTGCGGATTTTCCGCGCCTGCTCCGGCTGGTCATCCATGGTGATGGTGACACGCTTGCGGCGGCCGGGCAGATGCCGGACTCCCGCCTCGGTGTAGGCCAGCCAACCCACGGTTTTCTTCAGGTCTTCCTTGGTATCGCCTACAACCTCGGCATCCAGGCCCATGCCGGCGATCACCAGGAACGTATGCGTGGACGATTCCCCGGTAATGCTGTTGTCTATGCCCATGCTGGCCGTGTCGATGAAACGCTGGTGTCCGAAGAGGGCGATCTGGATGCAGTCGGCGATGTCGCTGACGTCCAGTTCAACATTGCGCGCCAAGAGGTTGCCGGTGCCCAGCGGAATGAGGCCCATCGCCACGCCCTTATGCGCCAGCGACTCAGCCACCACACGCACTGTACCGTCGCCGCCGCACGCAAGAACGACGTCGGCCCCGTACTCCAGCGCTTGGCGCGACTGCCCGTAACCGGGGTCCTCCACAGAGGTTTCAAAGAACTTCGGGCTGTCCCAACCGGCGAGGTCGCAGGCGTCAATGATCGCTTGGCGGGCCTCGAGCGACTTGTTTTTCACCGGGTTGAGGACGACCGCAACCTTCTGGTGCCCTGGCTCCGGCTTGTGGGTGTCCTCCCGAACCGCGCTCCTGATGTGACGGGCTCTCAATCGGCGCACACCCCACCAACTGGAGACGGCAAACGCCACGCCCCCAGCGAGAATCACGTACAGGATCCAGTCGCTCATGGTGCTCCAACACTATCGTCCTGGGCAGTGCTGATTTCACGGTGCTCTCTGGGCGCTTGCATGGGTCAGCGTCCGGACGGGAAATCAGCGGCCTATTCGATACTCTTGTGTGGTGATCGACGTAAAAGACCTCAGCGAAAATCCGGACAAGTTCCGTGCCAGCCAGCGCGCCCGTGGCGCCGACGAGTCTGTTGTGGACGCGATCATCTCCGCAGACTCCGATCGCCGCGCCGCGCTGATCCGCCATGAGACCCTCCGTGCCGAGCAGAACGCCTTCGGCAAGAGGGTTGCCCAGGCAAAGGGCGAGGAGAAGCAGGCCCTGCTGGCCGAGGTCAAGGAACTCGCCAACTCGGTGAAGGCCGCCTCCGCTGAAGCCGCTGCTGCGCAAGCCAAGCAGGAAGAGCTGCTCCGCACCATCCCCAACCTGATCGTGGATGGCGTTCCCGAGGGCGGCGAGGACGATTATGTTGTGGTCAAGACGGTGGGCACGCCGCGCGAATTCACGGATTTCGAGCCGAAGGACCACCTGGAAATCGGCGAACTGATCGGCGCGATCGACATGGAACGCGGCGCCAAGGTCTCGGGTGCGCGCTTCTACTTCCTCCGCGGTGTTGGCGCCCGGCTGGAAATGGCGCTCCTGCAGATGGCCATGGACCAGGCAATCGAGGCCGGGTTCGTCCCGATGATCACCCCCACTTTGGTGCGTCCGGAAACCATGCAGGGTACCGGCTTTGACGTAAAGCACGACGCCGAGATCTACCGTCTCGCTGAAGACGACCTTTACCTTGTGGGAACCTCGGAGGTGGCCCTCGCGGGCTACCACGCAGACGAGATCCTGGACCTCTCCGCCGGCCCCATCCGCTACGCCGGCCAAAGCTCCTGCTACCGCCGCGAGGCCGGTTCGCACGGCAAGGACACCCGGGGCATCATCCGTGTGCACCAGTTCAACAAAGTGGAGATGTTCATCTACACCACGGTTGAAGAAGCAGCTGCCGAACACGAGCGCCTGCTCGCCTGGGAAGAGGAAATGCTGGCCAAATGCGAGCTTCCCTACCGTGTGATCGATACAGCTGCAGGTGACCTCGGCATGTCCGCGGCCCGCAAGTTCGATTGCGAAGCCTGGGTTCCTACCCAGAACGCCTACCGCGAGCTCACGTCCACCTCCAACTGCACCACGTTCCAGGCCCGCCGCCTGAACATCCGCGAACGCGTCATCAACGAGGAAGGCGTTGCCAAGGGCACCCGCGCCGTCGCAACACTGAACGGCACCCTGGCCACCACCCGCTGGATCGTTGCCCTGCTGGAGCACCACCAGAACCCGGACGGCTCGGTCAACGTTCCCAAGGCGCTGCAGAAGTACATTGGCGGGCTCGAGGTTCTGCCGGTCCTTTAGTTCTCTCCGCGGAAGACCCCGCCCTTGTTCGTTTCACCCGCCCTTGTAGGCCGGGGATATCGAACAAGGGCGGGATTTTTCGTTGGGGTCTGTTCCTCAACAGGGGTGGGTTATCCACATGGCCGCCTCAGTTGGGTCCTGCGAAGCGTGATCCGGCGCAAGGTAGGTGAATGGACATGCTCCCCGGACTCATAGAAACTCCAGCAATGCTCCGTGCGGGTATGCGCACGGATGCCATCCACGGGAGCTTTATGGGTGGCAAACTGGTGAGAATTCGGCGCGGATATTATGTGGAAATTGCCCGCTGGCTTGATGCAAAGCCGTGGGACCGGTTTGCCTGGAGCCTGGCCGCCGCTGCCCGAGCAATCCCGGAGCTGCTCTTTTGCCGGGAAACGGCTGCCTTTGCCATGGGAGTCCCGGTGCTGCATGCCCCTGTCTACGTGGAATGCGTGGCAGCAAATCCGAGCCGCTCCGGCAAGCGACCATCAACGCTCACTGTGATGGGTAGAAGTGCTGAAGCCAGGCAAGTTCGAGCCCAGGGTGGCTTTCCGCTCCGTTATTTCGCAGGCCCTGTACCCGACTCGAAACTCGCTGGAGAGTTCAAATGCACAGGACTTTCGCGGACTGCCTTGGACGTGGCGTTTTCATCTCCACTGAGCCGATCCTTGGTGATGGCAGATGGTATTGCCAGGCGACTTTGGAATGAGGGTGGGCTTCACCAGCGAGGCCGGCTGTTGGATGTCGGCGAAATCGCTGCAAGTGTACAGAGCCACCCGCACGAAGCGGCACGCCGCCGAGCGGAGCTCGTCCTTTCCTTGGCTAGTCCACTGCCGGAGTCAGCGGGTGAGTCTTACAGCCGGGCCGCATTTGAGTACTTGGGCTTTGAGCAACCGGAACTTCAACACGACTTCAGCGACATCGACGGCTTCATCGGCCGAAGCGACTTCTGGTGGCCGGCCGGCGGCAGTGGCAGTGGCCGGGGCGTTGTGGGTGAGTTCGACGGCAAGGCAAAGTACACCGATGCCGGCTTAAGGATCGGCGCCTCGCCGGAGGAAATCCTCTACAAGGAGAAGCTGAGGGAGGACCGGATTCGCGCCCTCGGATTCGGTTTCGTGCGTTGGGGTTGGACTCATGTTGAGAATCCGGAGAGGCTCCGCCGGAAATTGCTCGACGCGCGACTGAAGCCTGCCTCGAACCCCCGACGACGTTCTCCAAACAAGCCCTCGCCTGGATAAAAACCGCTTCTAGTTCGCTCTCCTCAACGTTGTACGGCGGGGATTTCGAACAAGGGCGGGACCCGGGGGGCGTTGGGCGGAGCGCGGGGAGCCGCGGGCCGAGTGTTCACGCGGCGTTAATCCCGTGCTGTGTCCTCGGTCCTAGTGCGGTGTCGGAGGTGTCTGCTCTACTGGAATCATGACTATTTTGACTGACACTCCAGTTGCTGGCATCGATGACCAGCCAAATGACAACAACAAACTCATGATCGCATTGGACGTTGACGGTACGCTCGTGGATCACGATGGCCACATGTCTCCCGAGGTTCGAGCGGCTGCCCAGGAGGTAGTCGCGAGCGGTCACGACGTCATGATCGCCACCGGCCGGTCGCTGAATGCCACGCTCCCCATCATCGAGCAAATCGGCTTGGAACGTGGCTACGCGGTGTGCTGCAACGGCGGCGTGACTCTCCGGCTGGATCCCACCCTTGAGGCTGGCTACGAGATCATCCACAAGGCAACGTTCGATCCCGCTCCGGCTCTGAAGGCCCTGCGCGAACGCCTGCCCAACGCGAAGTACGCGCTGGAGGACGAAGACGGGAACTTCCTCTCCACGGAACGTTTCCAGGATGCCAGCTTTGGCGTAGAGGCAATCGGCGTGGACTTCCAGACCATGTTGGAGGCCACGGCTGTACGCGTGGTGGTCTTCAGCAGTGACAACACCTCGGACGACTTCAACCACGCCATCCGTCACATCGGCCTTTCCGGCGTGACGTACTCGGTGGGCTGGACTGCGTGGCTGGACATTGCTGCGGAGGGCGTCACCAAGGCCAGTGCGCTTGAGGCCCTGCGCCAGAGGATCGGCACGGAACAGGTCCACACGGTGGCGGTGGGCGATGGCCGCAACGACATCGAGATGCTCACATGGGCCGGCAGGGGAGTGGCCATGGGCCAGGCTCCCGAGGAAGTGATCGCCGTTGCGGATGAGGTCACCGCGTCAGTATTCGACGACGGCGCCGCCCTGGTTCTGCGCAGCCTGCTGTAACAGCCGGACCCCTTAGTCCACCCGCCCCCGCCAGGCACCCGTTTCGTGGCCGCGGTCCTCGATGAATTCCTTGAATTTGTCCAGGTCCGCGGCCACCTGCATCTCGTCGGCGGAGAGCGCGGCGCCGGCCTTCTCCACGAATCCTTCGGGCTCCCATTCCAGGGTCACGTTGACGCCGCAGTGCTGGGGTCCGAGGTTGTCGAAGCGGACTGTGCCGGCGTTGCGTGGTGCGTCGATGCTTTCCCACGCAATGACGGTATCCGGAACTTGTTGGGTGATGCGGGCATCATATTCGCGCCGGACTCCGCCGACCTTGGTTGAGAAGTGCAGCGTTGAGTCGTTGATCTGGCGGACATTCTCCACGCCGCTCATGAACTCGGGAAACTTTTCGAACTGGGTCCACTGGTTGTAGGCGACCGAAACCGGTACCTCTACCTCGATGGCCTTCGTGACGGTTTGCATGAGAGACACCTCGCTGTGGATTGTTGTGGTTTAGGTGAGGGGTTAAAGTGAAATGGGTCTGGACAGGGCCGCCGCCAGCTGAGTCGACGATTGCCTGTGCAACGTCCCGGAGCTTGACGTTCCGGTTACTGGAGGCCTTTTTGATGAGCTCAACCGCTTCAGCTTGGCTGCACCTGTTTTGGGCGATGATGATGCCTGTGGCGACGTCGATGACCGTCCGGGATGCCATGGCCGCGCGTAGGTCGGCGGCGGTCTGGCTGTGTTGCGCAATCAGCACTGCCAGTTGCAGGCCCTTGGATGCTTGCTGCACATAATCACTGGCGCGCTGCACCGCAGCCTGGTCAAAGCCGTTGGCGCGTTCGGAGTAGAGGTTCAGCCCGGCCCGTGCTGTCTCATCTGTGAGCGGGAAAGGAACGGCGAGGACAGAATGAACACCATTCGCCAGAGCCAAGTCGTTGTACTCAGGCCAGGTGTTGTCTTTTTCAAAGTCTGGAATGTGCACTTGCGTGCCTTCCCGGCAGCAGTGGACGCATGGGCCATCAGCGAACTGGTACTGGAGTTCGTCGAGCATTTGCGCTCGCTCGCTGCTGCTCGCCACTGTGGCCGCGGCCCGATGCCGAAGCAGCGTGATACCGCAAAATACTTCGTTGTCAGGTTTGGTGAACATCGCCGCTGAGTGACGTGCCAGCTCGCTCAGGAAGGCCTCCACGTCCGGTGTATCCAGAAGCAGGTCCTGGATTTCCGCAGCTACAAGATGCGGTTCGGTGAGTTGTTGGTTTTCCACGTGGATCTCCGATCCCTGGATGAGGCTACTCTTCGAGCGTAGTCCTGAATACCCGTTGAAAGCTAATAGTAAGTGTGCTTCTCTTTTAAGGAGTCTTGCCGTGGGCTCACTCACTCCAGCAGGTCTAAGGATTGAAGCCACATGCGACAAACCCGACCACACGACGTCCAGACCCGGCCTCCTGCGCCGGAGAGTACCATCCGTCAAAGCTTCCAGGACGGCTTGGTTTTGGACCATCTCAATCTCGCAAAATCCATTGCCGCCCGGTATTCCGCCCACACACACGATCTCGACGACGTCCGGCAGGTTGCGTACATGGGCTTGATCAAAGCGGCACGAGGATTTGACGAAAGTAAAGGCGTCAGCTTCCCGGCCTACGCCGCCCCCACCATCGCTGGCGAGGTCAAGCGGTATCTCCGCGATCACTGCTGGGTAGTGCGCCCACCGAGGCCAATCCAGGATGTGCGGCGCCAAGTACTCGCCAGGACAGAGGAACTGACCCAAAGCCTGCAGAGGACTCCGACGCCCGAAGAGGTGGCGGCGGACCTTCGCTTGGAACCTTGCCAAGTCAGGGAAGCCTTGATGGCCGGTACCAGCAAACGGCCGGATTCCCTTGACGCTCCCGCTGCGGAAGGCCGCGACGGTCTCCAAGGATGCCTTTCCGATTTCGGATGTCCGACGGATCGGCTGGAGGACGTACTCGCCCTGCGCAATGCGATCAGGGGCCTAAGCGCTGAGGACAGGCATCTCCTCTATCGCCGCTACTACCGCGAGGAAACGCAGTCCACCATCGCGGAGGCACTGGGCATGTCCCAAATGCAGGTCTCGCGCCGGCTTTCCAAGATCCTGGTGTCCCTGCAGACACAGCTGCTGGATGAGGAAGCGCATCTCGAAGATGGAACTGCGCCGTAAGAACGGCGCAAACCAGGCAAAGCAGGCAAACAACAACCAGCAGGACTCAGCAGCCTAACCCGTCCACCGCATCCAACACATCACGGACGGTCACGGCAAGGAGCGCGGGATCGGGATCGGCGGCGAAAACGTCACCGCGGCGGAGTTCGACGGCGGTAAGCACCACGTGCGGTCCAGGCGGCGGACCCCATTCTTCAGCAGGAGCGGGGCCGAACAGGACCACGGAGGGCCGGGCATAGGCGGACGCCAGGTGGGCGGCGCCGGTGTCCGCGGAAACGACGAGCCGAGCATCCGCAATGGTCGCTGCGAACTCTTCGAGGCCCTGCCGCCCGGCCAGCACGCCGCCGTCGAGGTTTGCTCCTTTGAGGTTTGCCAAGGCGGCAGTCTCCACTGCCCGCTGGCGCTCGGACGTGCCCCCGGTCAGCACGACGTCGTGTCCCGCGCGGGCGAGTTCAACTGCCACGTCGGCGAATCGCTCGACGGGCCAGAGTCGGCTGCCATATGCGGCACCCACATGGATGACCGTTGCCCCGGGCCGGGGTGAGGGAATGCTTGGCCTGTTGAGGCGGTAATCCAGGGGATCGGCGTCGATGCCGTGCCAGTTGAGCAAGCGCGTCCAGCGCTCGCGCTCAGGGATGCCAGTTGTCCATTCCGGTCCGTCGAGTCCGGGAGCCTGGTAGGCGAGCACCCGCCTTGCGCGGAGTTCATTGATGCGTTGGCGGCTTTCGGGTCCGTTCCCGTGAAGGTTCACGGCGATGTCCACGGCGCCCGGGGAGATGTTCAGTGGATCATCAAGGCCCGGCGTGGGCAGGTGGTCGATCCCGCCCACCAATTCCAAGGCCTCGGCAATCCAGGTTGGCGCAGCATACAAAATGCGGTGCTCGGGGAACGCCCGGCGCAGGCCGCGAAGCGCCGGAACGGCAACAAGTAGGTCCCCCAGTTTCAAAGCGCGCAGGGCAAGCAGCAGGGGTTGTCCGTTCATTTCAACGATGTCCATGGTGGCCTCCCGCTAGGAGTCTAGCGGCCAACGCAGGCGCCGGAGCCGCAGGGAAACTTCTCGTCGTCACGCTGTTTAGTGTCGCGAGAACTGGGGAACGTTGCGGGTATGGGAGGAACTGGAACGTTGAAAGCGGTCCTGTTTGACCGCGATGGAACGCTCGTCGTTGACGTGCCCTATAACGGCAACCCGCAACTGGTGCGGCCCATGGATAGTGCCCGTTCGGCCTTGGAGCGGGTACGCCGGGCGGGACTGGCAACAGGGGTGCTGAGCAACCAGTCCGGCGTTGCCCGTGGCTTGCTGACCTTGAATCAGGTCCATGCCGTGAACCAGCGTGTGGACGAGCTCCTGGGCCCATTTGATGTGTGGCAAATCTGCCCGCACGGGCCAGCCGATGGCTGTACTTGCCGTAAGCCTGCGCCGGGCATGATTCTCGCAGCCTGCAGCACGTTGGGGTTGCATCCGTCCCAGGTGGCCTTTGTTGGGGACATCGGTGCCGACGTGGAAGCAGCGACGGCTGCCGGCTCGCAATCGGTACTGGTGCCCACGTACGTGACGCGGACCGAGGAAATTGAGGCGGCAGAAGTCGTTGCGGAGAACCTGCTGGCCGCCGTCGAGCTGTTGCTTGACACTGCGACAAACGCGGCAGGAGGGGCATCGCCGACCGACGCCAGGCAGGACTCACCTGTATGAGCCGCGTCCTGGTAGCCCGATTGGACAGCATGGGCGATGTGCTCCTCGCTGGACCCGCCCTGCGTGCCGTGGCGAACGGAAGCAGGCCGGACGGCAGCAGACGCAACGACGTCGTCCTCCTGTGCGGCCCCGAAGGTACCGGGGCTGCAGAAATGCTCCCCGGAGTGACCCAGGTCCACACATGGCCGTGCCCATGGATCGTCAACCCGGCGCCGGCCGTGACGCCTGGGATGACCAATGGCCTGATCGAGTTCGTCCGCAGCTCCAGGATTGAGGAAGCCGTGATCCTCACGTCCTTCCACCAATCCCCGCTTCCGTTGGCACTGTTGCTGCGGCTGGCAGGCGTCAAGCGCATCACGGGCGCCTCCACTGACTTTGCCGGCTCCCTGCTGGACGTCCGGTTGAAACCCGGGGAAGACTTTCCCGAGGACCAGCCCGAAGTGGCGCGGGCGCTGGGGATTGCCCAGGCAGCAGGCTTCCAGCTTCCCCGGGGCGATGACGGCAAGCTCCACATCAACCCGCTGGACGAACCCGAGGAGCTGGTGGACGAACTCACCCAAAAGGGCCCGTACATCGTGGTCCACCCGGGCGCAGCGGCTCCCGCGAGGGCGTGGCCTGCACTCCACCACGCAGCCACCGTGGAACTCCTTGAAGCTTATGGGCATCGCGTAGTGGTCACGGGAGGGCCGGGGGAAACATCTCTGACGGCGACGGTGGCAGGACCCTCGGCACACAATCTCGGCGGCAGGACAGACCTGCGCACGCTGGCAGCGGTAATCGCGGGCGCCGCCGTCGTGGTAACCGGCAACACGGGTCCCGCCCACTTGGCCGCGGCGGTCGGAACTCCGGTGGTGTGCCTGTTTTCCCCTGTTGTTCCCGCCATCCGCTGGGCGCCCTATGGCGTCCCGATGGAACTGCTCGGCGACCAGGAAGCAGCATGCAGGAACACGCGGGCACGCATCTGCCCGGTACCGGGCCACCCGTGCCTTAGCTCAGTTACCCCGGAACAAGTCCTTGAGGCGGTGGAACGGCTGTTGGGGGGAGTCTCCTCCCTCAGCACCCGAAGAAAGGTGTGGAAACCATGAGGATCCTGGTCTGGCATATCCACGGAGGATGGATGGAGGCCTTCGTCAGGGGCCAGCACGAATACCTCCTTCCAGCAGAGCCCGACGGCGGTGCGTGGGGTTTGGGGCGAGGCGGCCGTGAGTGGCCGGTCGCCGCGCAGGAGATCGACCTCGATACCCTCGATCCTGACAGCGTGGATGCGGTGGTCCTGCAACGTCCGGAGGAGATCGCCGCTGTTGCCCGGAAGCTGGGTCGAAGGCCCGGTGTGGACCTGCCTGCCGTCTACCTTGAACACAACACGCCCAAAGGCGACGTTCCGTTCACACTTCATCCCCTGGCTGATCAGCACAGCATCCCAGTGGTTCACGTGACCCACTTCAACCAGCTCTTCTGGGACACCGGATCCACGCCAACAGTTGTGATCGAGCACGGCATCCCCGATCCCGGCCGGCTTTATACCGGTGAACGCGAAGAGATGGGGGTGGTGGTCAACGAACCCGTCCGTCGCGGCCGCGTGACGGGCACGGACCTCCTCCCTGGCTTCGCCGGGGTAGGGCCGTTGAGGGTGTTCGGAATGGGGACGGAAGCCTTGCCGGAAGCGCTGAACCTGAAGGGGTTCGGCTTGAGCGAGGAGCGCCTGCGGATTTCCGGGGACGTACCGGCGCCCAGGCTGCATCAGGAACTCGCCCGCTGCCGGCTCTACCTGCATCCCCTCCGTTGGACATCCCTCGGGTTGGCCTTGCTCGAAGCCATGCACCTGGGAATGCCCGTCCTGGCACTGGCCACCACTGAGGCCACCCGCGCCATCCCGCCGGGAGCAGGTCTTGTCTCGAACAACGTGGACGAACTTCAACGGTTTGCGCGGTGCCTGCTGGACGAGCCCGGTGACGCCTATGCGATGGGGATGGTGGCAAGGGCTGCAGCCTTGGAACGCTATGGGCTCGGGAAATTTCATCAGGCCTGGGACGAACTCCTGGCCGATCTCCCCACGGCCCGCCCCTCGCCTGTCGATACCCGTCTTCCCGAAAAGCAGATCGCCGAAAAGCAGGTCACCGAAAAGCAGGTCCCCGAAAAGCAGGTCCACGAAACCCAGGTCCCCAACAACCAGCTCCCCGACACGGAACGCCGCCCGCAACCCGGTTCGGAGTCCGTCAGCCATGACACAGAGAGGACGCACCCATGAAAATCTCCATGGTTTCCGAACATGCCAGTCCATTGGCCGCCCTGGGAGGTGTGGACGCCGGGGGGCAAAACGTCCACGTGGCGGCCCTTTCATCAAGCCTTGCCAGCCGTGGCCACCAGGTCACCGTCTACACGCGGCGGGATAACCCGGATCTTCCTGCAAAGGTGCAGGTTGCGCAGGGACTCACCGTGGTACACGTTGACGCCGGCCCGGCCCGCCACATCCCCAAGGACGAGCTGCTTCCTTTCATGGGTGAGCTCGCCGACGGCATTTGCCGGGACTGGGCGGGCTCGGTCCCGGACGTTGTCCACGCCCATTTCTGGATGTCCGGGCTGGCCGCGATCCAAGCCTCCAGACGGGCTGGTGCCGCTGAGCCCATTGCCGTGGTCCAGATGTTCCACGCACTGGGTTCGGTCAAGCGCAGGCACCAGGGTTCAGCGGACACCAGCCCGCCCGCACGTGCATGGCTGGAACCGTGGGTAGGGCGCACCGCGGACTGGGTGATCGCCACCTGCCCCGACGAGGTTTTTGAGCTCAAAGCGCTGGGCATTGGCCGGTCAAGGATTTCCATCGCACCGTGCGGGGTGGACCTCAACCTCTTCCCAGGCACCGGAGAACCAGAGGGTAAGTCCCGCACGCACCGCATCCTGAGTGTGGGCCGCCTGGTCCCCAGGAAGGGCGTGGATCTGGTGATCCAGGCACTGCCCCTCCTGGCTGAGGCCGGTTTCGACGACGTCGAGCTCCTCATCGTTGGAGGCTCCGGCGACGCCCTGAACCTCGAAGAGGATCCGGAAGCCCAGAGACTTCGCGCCTTGACCAAGGAACTTGGCGTGGAGGACAAGGTCACCATGCGGGGACAGGTCCCACGCGACGCAATGCCCGGAATTTTCCGCAGCGCCGACGCCGTGGTCTGCGCGCCGTGGTACGAACCGTTCGGCATTGTTCCCCTTGAAGCCATGGCCTGCGGAGTGCCCGTGGTGGCCGCGGCCGTCGGCGGACTCCGGGAGACCGTGGTCGACCAGAAAACCGGACTTCACGTACCACCGCAGGATCCGGAAGCAATCGCCGACGCCGTGGGACGGCTCCTCGCCGACCCCGCCCTGCGTGCCGAAATGGGCCGGGCCGGATACCGCCGCGCCCGCTCACGCTACTCCTGGGACCGGATCGCCGCAGACACCGAGAAAGCATACCGGTCCGTCTTGGCCGCGGGCCTGCCCCGGCAAGCCGGGGAAGGCCTGGAATCACTGGAAGGAACAGCGCTGTGACTACAGAATCGACAGTTCCCAAGAGAATCACGCCCACCACGCAGCCCGTCCCGGATACTGTGCCCGCGGGCTGGACCGGGTCAACAAGGTCACCAAACATCCGCGAACCACAGATCACATCAGAGGTCACCGCCCACCTGGACAACGTTCTGCCGGCGCTGGAGTCCCTGCGCTCGCAGGCAGCCCGCCTCTCGGAGTGGGGAACAGAACTCGCCCACCGGCTCCTGTCCGGACAACGCCTGCTGGCCGCCGGCAATGGGGGATCGGCTGCCGAAGCCCAGCATCTCACCGCCGAACTCGTGGGCAGGTTCGACGCCGAACGCGCACCCTTCTCCGCGATTTCCCTGCACGCCGAAACCTCTGCCCTCACGGCACTGTCCAACGACTACGGCTACGAGGAAGTCTTCGCCCGCCAGGTCAGGGCACACGGCCGAGCAGGGGACGTCCTCATCCTGCTCTCCACGAGCGGACGCAGCCCCAATCTCCTCAGCGCCGTCAGGGCGGCAGAGGAACGCGGCATTACCACCTGGGCACTGACAGGTTCCGGCCCAAACCCGCTGGCCGAGGCCTGCGATCAAGCCATCACAGTGGATGCCATCGCAGCCAACGCCCAGGAAAGCCACCTCATTGCCGTCCACGCTGTTTGCCGTGCCTTCGACGCCGAGGTTGCGCGTCGGACCGGGCCTGACCTGGCGGGAGGTGGAGGGCAGCCATGAAAGTGACAGTGGTAGGTGACGTCCTCCTGGACGTTGATATCAACGGCACCGCCACGCGGCTCAGCCCCGACGCGCCCGTACCCGTCGTGGACGTCGCCCATATCCGGCGTCGGGCAGGCGGCGCGGGTCTCGTGGCTACCCTCCTTGCGCGTGATGGTCACGACGTCGCCCTGGTCACCGCGGTATCGGACGACGACGGCGCCAGCCACCTCAGGCGCGCCCTGACCGGTGTAGCCATACTCACCGGAGCCCCGCTCGCCCCAACGCCCACCAAGACCCGCGTGCGTATTGGAACCCACCCCATGGTCCGGTTCGATGAAGGATGCGCGCCTGCCCCTTCCCCGTCATGCACCGGGGAGATGCTCGCAGCCATTGCCTCCGCGGAAGCGGTGATCGTGGCCGACTACGGCCGCGGAATCACGGCGAACCCCGACATCCGCACTGCGCTTGCCGACGCTGCCCGCCGCGTCCCCGTGGTCTGGGATCCGCACCCTGCCGGCTCGGAGCCTGTGCCGGGTATCGCCGTCGTGACGCCCAACCTCGCAGAGGCCCGGGCCGCTGCGAAAGCGGGCGCCGCTGCGAAGGCGGGCGGACTGGATCCGTCCACGTCTGGGGCGGAGGACGCAGGGAAACATTTGCTGGATCGCTGGCGCAGCAATGCCGTCCTAGTCACCACCGGCGAAGACGGTGCAGTTTTGGTGGAGGCTGGGAGGCCGGGCAAGACCATCCCCGCTCCCAAAACAATCGTGCACGATCCTTGCGGTGCCGGAGACCGCTTGGCTGGGAGCCTTGCCGTGTATTTGGGGCTGGGGCTCGAGCTGTCTGGTGCTGCGGCCAGGGCTGTTGAGGATGCTTCCGCGTTTCTCGCGAAGGGCGGAGCTTCCTCCCTGGCCATGGAGACGAGCACCCCCGGCACAGGAGGGATCAGCCAGCCTGTCAGGGCAAAGGCGAGTCCCGTCGTCGAGCTTTTTGGCCGCTTTCCGGGCCTGGAACGCGGAATCCAACTTGCGCGAACAGTCCGCGCGAATGGCGGGACTGTTGTGGCGACCGGCGGCTGCTTCGACCTCCTCCATGCTGGTCACGCGAGGACGTTGGCTGCGGCCCGCAGTATGGGTGATTGCCTCATCGTTTGCTTGAATTCCGATGATTCCGTACGGCGGCTCAAGGGCCTGCACCGGCCGATCGTCAGCATGGAGGACCGGGCAGAGCTCTTGCTCGCGTTGTCCTGCGTTGATGCCGTGGTGGTCTTCGATGAGGACACCCCCGAATCCTGTCTGAACCAACTCAGGCCGGATATCTGGGTCAAAGGCGGAGACTACGAACCCCATGAATTGCCGGAAGCCAGCCTCGTGGCTGCATGGGGAGGGCGTTGCGTGACCGTGCCCTTCCATCCGGCCCGCTCCACCAGCGGCCTGGCTGAAGCGTTGGCCAAAGTCAGCTGACCGTAACTGCCAACAAAGAATCGACCACCGAAAGGAACCGTATGAACACGCAAACTCCCGGCCGCGTCATCGTCACCGGAGGCGGCTCCGGCCTCGGCGCTGCAATCGTCGATGCCATCCGCGACGCCGGAGGCACTCCCTTCGTCTTCGACCGCAATATCAGTAACGTGTCCGGCGCGAAAGGCCTTGAAGTCGACGTCTCCAACCGTGAATCAGTTGAAGCTGCCGTGAAGGAGGCAGCCGAAAGCCTCGGCGGCCTGGATGGGGTGGTGACCGCCGCGGGCATCGACCGCTGTGGCAAACTGGCCGACGTCCCCGCAGCCGAGTGGGAAAAGGTGATTGGAGTGAACCTCCTGGGCACTGTTTCCGTGGTCCGTGCGGCGTTGCCCTACTTGAAGGAATCCCGGGGCCGGGCGATCACCATCGCCTCAACCCTGGGCTTGCGGGCACTGCCGGACGCCACGGCGTACTGCGCCTCCAAGTTCGGCGTCATCGGATTCAGCCGGGCACTGGCCGCCGAAACCGGGGGAGTCATTGGTGTCACCACCATCATTCCGGGAGGCATGAAGACACACTTCTTTGATGACCGCGACGAACAATACAAGCCGCAGGACGACTCCAAGCTCAACGATCCTGCGAATGTGGCGCAAGCTGTGGTGTTCGCGTTGTCGCAGCCGTTTGGCAGCGAGGTCCGCGAGCTCCTTATTTGCCCCGCAGAAGAAGGCTCGTGGCCATAAGGTCACGCACGTCCTGAACAACGTCGGCCACGGCGATACCCCGAATCAGGGTGTCGTCGTGGCCGCAGTGCTGTGCAGACCAGCCCACCTGCGTGACGTCGGCTCCGCACCGGGGGCACTGGGTCACCCATGACATGTGGATACGGTGCAGGCTCCGGCCTCGGGGCCCTGCGTTGAAGACGTTCCCTACCCAGAAGATCCCCACGGTTGGTGTTCCAAGGGCTTGCGCCAAATGCCGGGGACCGCTATCGCTGGCAAGCATTACGGTGGCCGCTTCCAAGAGCGCCGCGAGTTCGCCGATCTCCAGTTCGCCGGCAACGGAGCGCACGGCGTCCTTGTCTCCGGCTGTCAGCTGACGGGCCGCGAGTTCTGCCACTTCCTGGGCCAGCGCCTTTTCGGATCGGTCACCCACCACCAACACCTGCGCGCCTTCCTGGGCGATGGTCGCCGCAGCTTCAGCAAAGTACGACGCCGGCCAACGCCGCCGCGGATCGGTGGCACCTGGGTGGACCACCAGGAGGGGACGCCGTTGGGGGTTGAGCAGGCTTCGCACGCTTTGTTGGTGTTCGGGCAGGGGCCGTAAGGGCGGAGAAATGATGGTTGGCACGCCGGCCAGCCCCGCTACCTCGAGCCATCGGTCAGGCTCGTTTTGGTAGTAGATGTAATCGAGATTCCGCTCCAGGGGCTCGGCGTCCTTGGTTCGGGTGCCCACGGTGTGCCGTGCCCCCAGACGGAGCAGGAAAGGGTTGGAGTACCGGCCGCCGCCATGCATTTGCAGCGCGAGGTCGAACCTGCGGGCGCGCATGGCTGAGAAGAATTCCTCCTGGGCAAGTCTGTCTTCAGCGTCGTCTTTTTGATCGCCGTCCCTATGGCCGCCATCGCGGACGCCCTTGGCAAAGGGGAGAATTTCGACGTCGTCAATGGGCCCATCCGTCCCGGCCGCCAAAGCCGCATGGATCGGCGTGCCCAGGAGCGTGATCGCGGCTTCAAGATAGGCCGCTTTCAGGGCATAAAGCGCCGGGTATGCGTAAATCACATCGCCAAGGCCGCCACCCCTGAGAACGGCAATCCGTTCCACGTCCGGGAACTTCTCCAGCACAGGGCCAACGCCCAAATTCGGTTGAACGACCATCTGGACTTCCCTTCGTCAAAGGTGGTGGAAAACTGCCGAACCTGGCGTGTGAACCGCGGGCTGTGGGGTACCTGAGGGGAGCAGGAACATGCCGCCTCTACCGGAAGGTACCCAATGGCACGCCTATCCAATCAAGAAGGTTTGGCCGAATGGCTGCCGCGCCGCTTGGCCGAGGAACGGCCCGTTGTGACAGTCGTCGGCGACGCCATCCTGGACGGTTGGTGGGACGGGCTGATTGAGCGCTTTTGCCGCGAAGCTCCCGCCCCGGTGGTCCAGGTCAAGCGCCGCGACTTCGCCCCCGGAGGAGCCGCCAATACTGCCATGAACCTGGCGGCCCTTGGCGCGGACGTCAGGTTTGTCTCGTTGGTCGGCCGGGATTCTGCGGGTCAGGAGCTCCTTGGGAGACTCGTGGCTGCCGGCATCGACATATCAGGTGTGGTGCAGCATCCCGACATGATCACCACCACGAAGTTCCGGATAAGCAGCGCCGGCCAGGTGATGCTTCGCCTGGATGACGCAGCCACGGACGTTCCCACGGAGGGTCTCCAGGAGTTGGCGGCCGCCATCCCGGGAGCACTCGCGGGTTCCAACGCCGTGGTGCTGTGCGACTACGAGGCCGGTGCTTTGGAGGGGCCAGTGCGCGCAGCTTTGATGGATGCACTGGGACCCGCCCATAGTCCTCAGACCGGTTCTCACCCTGACTCCAGCCAGCGGCAGGGCACCCTGTTGGTGGTCGATGCCCATCATCCCGCCCGGTGGGCCGAACTCAAGCCGGATCTCGCCACCCCGAACGCCCAGGAAGCTGCCGGGCTGCTCGGAACAGAGTTTCCCGGTGGCGCTGCACGTTGCCCCTTCGTGGAGGCCCACGCGGACCAGCTCCTTCGCGCCTCAGGTGCGGGCGCCGTCGTCGTGACTTTGGACCGTGACGGGACTCTGACGCTGCGTTCCAGCGATCCGGACGCAAGCGGCGACGATAGGAACCGATCCCGCGCCACCCACCGAACCTGGGCCAGGCCCGAAGCCGAGAAGCAGGCCTCCGGTGCCGGCGATACGTTCGTGGCCGCGCTGACCGTGGCGCGGGCGGCCGGGCTGCCGCTGACTACCAGCGTTGACCTCGCCCAGGCCGCGGCTGATGTGGTGGTCCACCGGCCCGGCACATCCGTCTGCACCACCGGCGAACTTGCCCGCCACCTAGAGGGGTTCGCCGATACTGCGTTGACAGCCGATGAATTGGCCAGGCAGGTGGAAGCGCACCGCAGGGAGGGTCGGAGGATCGTGCTGACCAATGGGTGCTTCGACGTCCTGCACCGTGGCCATACCCGCTACCTGAACCAGGCCAAGCAACTGGGCGATGTCCTGGTGGTGGCCCTTAACAGCGATTCCTCGGTGCGGCAGCTGAAGGGGCAGGACCGGCCTGTGAATCCAGAAGCGGACCGTGCTGCCGTGATCGCCGCGCTCAGCTGCGTGGACCACGTCACGGTTTTCGATACCCCAACTCCCATCCCGCTCATCGAGTTGCTGCAGCCCGATGTGTACGCCAAGGGTGGCGACTACACGCCGGAAATGCTGGCCGAGACCGCGGCTGTGGAGCGCTATGGGGGCACGGTGACGATTTTGGATTACGTCCCCGAACACTCCACGACGGCGGTACTGGAGCGTATCCGGTCCACGGGAGAGAACCCGCATGCCTGACCGGGCCTTGCAGGAAGGCGAAGGGAGAGTTTCATGCGCATAGTCATCACGGGAGCCACCGGTAACGCGGGCACGGCACTGCTGAAGCGCTTGCAGTCCGCGCGTTCGGAAGAGGGTGCGGACCTTGAACTAGTGGGCATAGCGCGACGCGAACCTGACAAGAACGCAGCCCCTTACAACGCAGTGGAGTGGCACACGCTGGACGTCGGCGACTACAAGGACCGGGAAGCACTGGAGAACGCCTTCGCAGGTGCCGACGCCGTGGTGCATTTGGCCTGGCAGATCCAGCCAAATCATAATCGCGAACTTCTGCGCCGAACCAACGTGGCGGGAACAGCCCACGTGCTGGGCGCGGCCAGGAAGGCTGGCGTGAAGCACGTCGTCTGTGCCTCATCCGTTGGCGCCTATTCGCCGGCCCCCAAGGATCAACGGACCAAGGAAGGTTGGCCGGCAGGCGGCATTAAGCGGTCCCACTACAGCGTGGACAAGGCAGCGCAAGAGCGGCTTCTGGATGGCTTTGCCAAGGAAAATCCGGATATCGTAGTGGCTCGACTACGCCCGGCACTGATCTTCAGCGCCGAGGCGGGCAGTGAAGTGGGTCGCTACTTCCTGGGGAGCGTTCTCCCGCGGCTCATTCCCCGAAAGCCGTGGCTGCCCATTCTCCCCATCCCCAACGAGCTGATTTTCCAGGCGGTTCACGCCGACGATGTCGCCGATGCGTACTGGCGCGTGCTGGAACGTCGGGCAGAAGGCGCATTCAACATCGCCGCGGAGCCCGTGCTGGACCCCAACGCGCTCGCCTGGATCCTCAACGCCCGGCGGCAGCTGCCCTTGCCGCTCCCGGTGCTGCGCGCCGTCGTCGAGGTCAGTTGGCGTTTGCGGTTGCAGGTAACCGACGGCGGCTGGGTGGACATGGCGGCCGGCGCACCCATCATGGACACAAGCCGGGCCCACAGCCTCCTGGGCTGGATGCCGCATCGGTCATCGCTGGAGGCGTTGACGGAAGTGCTGGATGGACTCGGCGCCGGCAAGGGGCGGAAAGCCTCGCCGCCGTTGACGCCGCGCTAGTTTTTTTGTGTTCCGGGCCCTAATCCGCAGGGGATACCACCGTGATAATCCTGCGCAAACTCATGGCCACTGACGCCGTCGCGTTCACCGAAGCCTGGCCGGCAGCAGCTTCCGTGACAGCATCCCCGAGCTCGGAGATGCTGTCCTTTGCCTCGGCCAATTGGCTCTTCAATTCCCCGGCATCCTCGCCCCGCCACTGATCAATCACGCGGGACGCGGCCTCCAGCGCTTCGGACAGGTTGGTCAGGACGCTGTCCGGAATGACTGTCCCCGCGTCCTCTTCCCAGATCACGCTCGCCAGGACGTCCGTGATGTCCTGGACATGGAAGGTTAGCCGTTCCACTATCCGCAATCCAGCCAGATCGCTTGGTAGGCGGCCAGCACGACGCCGGGACCTGGGGTTCGCTTTTGCGCTCAGTTCCGCTTCATGAACGGCAGTCCGCACGGCTGCGGCGGTTGCCGACAGTTCGCCGCTACGGCTTGCCCAGGCTTCGTGGTTGGGCGGCCAGGATTCCTCCATCGCGCGCGCCATGTCCTTCAATTGTTGGGACAAAGCGCTTTGATGCCCGGCCAGGGCGGGGTCGATTCCTTCGAGGTGCAACGGCGGAAACACCAGCCAGTTCACAGCGAAGCCAACGGCAACGCCCATGGCCATCTGCAGGACGTAGGCAAAGGAGAAGCCCTCCGCATTGGAATCCCCGAGGACGAGTACGAACAAGGCAGCCATCGGAACCCATTCGGAGGCGGTGCCCAGTCGGGGGAGGCCGCCGATGATCACGCCCAACCCCACCACTACGGCGACTGCCAACGCCGTCGGCGCTGCCACTGTGGTCACAGCAAAAGCCATGCCTATACCCAGGGCCAGGCCCATGAGGCTCTGCAGACCATGCCTGGCGGAGTCCGCCACCGTGGGATGCATGCTCACGAGTGCGCCGAGCGGTGCGTAGTAGGGGTAGGACGCTGCAGGACCAGGCATGAAGGGCGCGAGATACCAGGCCAATCCTGCCGCCGCCGCGGTTTTGGCGGCGAACAGGAGTCGGTGACGCGTGACAGTTTTTCGAAGCGCGGGAATCAGCCGCCGCCTGGAGGGCTTGTGGCTCATTGGTCCAACGTAGACGGGTCTTACTCCGCGTGTCGAGCTTGGATTTCGTTTCAGAATGTGGCGATTGAATCCCCGACAAGCGGGTACACACCCATTGATAGTAACGATACTTACTATCCCGGCTGCTGTCCGCAGCCTGCCAACTGTGGAAAGAGAGCGACAATGACTGAGAGCCAATCGCCGCAGGACGGAAGCTTCGCGGCGCCACGGACTGGGGTCCCCGCCGGGACCGAGCCTTACTCGGGAAGTTACCTGGACTCACCGGTTGAAACCGACACCACTGGCATGGAAACCGATGCCGGCGCGGGTACTACCGGCTACGGAAGCACTACCGGGGGAACCGGGACCACATCCGGCACGGGAACGGTCGATTCGGCTAAGCACGAAGCCGCCGAAGTCGCCGGCACAGCGCGCGATGCGGCTGGCGGCGTCGTCGAAACAGCCAAGGCCGAAGCCGGAAATGTGGCCCAAGAGGTCAAGATGAACGCCCGGCAATTGCTAACGCAAACCAAGGGCGAGTTGACGGATCAGGCCGCTACCCAACAGCAGAGGGTTGCGGAGGGCTTGCGGTCCATTTCCGACGAACTATCCACCATGGCCAATTCGACCCAAAACGGTGGTGTGGCCACGGATCTGGTCCAGCAAGCGGCCGAGCGTTCCTCCTCGGTTGCCCGGTGGCTGGAGAACCGGGATCCGGGTTCCCTCCTGGATGAGGTCAAGAGCTTTGCCCGCCGCAAGCCGGGTGCGTTCTTGCTGTTGGCTGCCGGTGCTGGCGTCCTCGCCGGACGTTTGGGCCGCGGAATGGCGGACACCTCGCCCATGACCGGAACGGGCACCTCAGATACCACCACCCAGGCCCCCCGCGCCACGTACTACCCAACCCAGGGTGGCGCTGTGACTCCTCCGGCAGTTGATCTGCCAGGACCTCAGACGACAACCGCTGGGTACGGAACGACGGGTGCTGGAACGGACACTGGATACGGCGCGGGCACGGACACGGGATACGGCGCGGGCACCACGGGTGGCTATGAAGGATCAACCATGCCCTACCCGGAAACCGACGCCGGTGGGGTAAAGGCGCAAGGTGATCCGCTCGCACGTCCCGATGATCCCAGCGATCCCGATGATCCCGTATATGGAGGTCCCCGATGAGTAGTCCTGCCGACCTTCCTCCCACCGAAGCCCATCTCAAAGCCGAAACCGTACCTCTTGGCGAACTGCTGAGCGACCTGACGCGCGACGTCTCCACGTTGATGCGGCAGGAAGTTGAGCTGGCCAAGGTAGAGCTCAAGGAATCGGCCACCAAGGCCGGAAAGGGCGCCGGGATGATGGCCGGAGCCGCTTGGGCCGGGCATCTCACCGTGCTGTTCCTGTCCTTGGCGCTTTGGTGGGCCTTGGGTCAGCTCATAGGCCTGGGATGGTCCGCAGTTGTTGTGGCGGTCATATGGGGCATAGTCGCGGCGGTGCTGGCCTCGATGGGGCGGAAGGAATTGAACGCCATCAAGGGCATGCCGCGCACCACCGAGACAGTCAAGGAAATACCTCCAACCTTCAAACCGAATACTGAGGAGACACGATGACGCAGAACCCCGACGCCCTGCGCGCCGACATCGAACAAACTCGCAGGCGGCTCAGTACCAACGTTGACGCCGTTGCTGACAAGGTCACGCCCTCGCACATCGTCAACCGGAGGGTAGACAGGATCAAAACGGCCGTGTTTGGCGCCCGCGACGATGTTCAGGACAGGGCGGGCCATGTTGCCCACCAGGCCCAGGACACCGTTTCCGGTGTGGTCTCGGACATCAGCGACGCGCCGCAGGTGATCACACGAAAAGCCCAAGGCAGCCCCATCGCTGCCGGCTTGATCGCCTTCGGTGCCGGCCTGCTGGTTTCGGCCCTCATTCCACCGTCGGACAAGGAGCGCGAGGCTGCGCAGGCACTCAAGGAAGCAGCCCAACCGCTGACCGAGGAATTGGGCCACGCCGCACAGGAGATGGCCGAACACCTCAAGGAGCCGGCACAGGACGCAGTCCAGAACGTCAAAGACAGCGCCACTGAGGCAGCTGCCAACGTTAAGGACGAGGGCCAGGCCGCTGCTGCAGATGTGCAGGACCGCGCCGCAATGGCCAAGGACAACCTCGGCAACCAGTAACCGCGTTACTCACCCATCTGAGTCGCAGTTAAGGCCGTTTTGAGCTGTCAGAACGGTCTTAACTGCGACTCAGATGGGTTCGCGGTTTGGGTTTGCGGGCTGGTTAGCGCACTTCGAGGATCATTTGCAGGAGACGGGCTGCGGCGGACGGGCAGCGTGTTCCTCCACCCATTGCGCGCGGGCAAGTGCTTTGCTGACCGCCTGCGTCGTGATGCCGAGTTCCTGGGCCACAGCCTTTTGCTGGCCGCGGACACCGGGGGTGAGGAGGTCCAGGACCCTCCACTCGGCCGCGCTTCGGTGCTGCACGATGTGTCCGAGGAGTCGCAGCACTGCTTCGGCTTCTGCTGCCAAAGCCGTGAAGGGACCATCCACGGCAACAGGGACTCGTTCCTTCCCGTTGCGGAGACGGTCAACAGCCCGCCGGGCATAGACAAGACCGTGCCCGGAAGCGTCTTTGACAAGGTTGGGAAGGGGCTCGTTGATGGGCCCTACGCCAATTCCCACGTACCACTGACCGGTCCGGAGGGCGATCAACGCTGTATCAACAGCTTGGTGGCTGGACTCGACAATGCCTTGCACCTCGTCCTCAACCGAACGGTCGAAGTCGAGCCGTGCCGGAATATGCCGCAGGTCCTTGAGGAGCTCGGGCACTAGGTCGCCGTCACGGCGGCTGTCGCGTTGGTTGATGGTCAGAGTGAACATAGTGGATCACATGCTACCGGCTGGTAGCCGCTCTGCAAGGGCTTATTTTCCTTATTTCTTTAGCCCTTCCCTGGTTCCAATGCACCCCGTCCCCGGTTCCAATGCACCTAGTCCAAGGCGGTGCGTCCGGTGACGACGACGGCGGGCAGCGCACCTGCCGCCAACCGGCGGGCGTCGGCTATTCCGGCGTCACGCATCGCCGCCTGGATGGCTTCCACCAGAGGTGCAGGATCTTCATTGGTGGAGAATACCCAGAATGTGTCGCGTGCCTGAAAAACGAGCGCGTTCTTTCCGGCCACTCCCAGCGACGTCTTTTGCCGCGCCACCAAGCGGCGGTCAGGATCAGTGCCATCCGCCGTGGTCACTGCCTTGATATAGGCAGGCGGGATCTCCGCCCACGGAAACTCCAAAGTGCTGTACTGCTGGGAATATCTGGCTACGATCCCGCCATCGAACACCAGGAGTTTGCGGAAGCTGCCCAGGAGGGTCATGGACCAGAGGACCAGGCCCGTAAGTGTGCTTGCCACGATGAACAGGACTGGATCCTCGAAGTGGCCGGGCTCCCGCGTGGAAGTGGCGGGGCTGATGAACTCACCCATTGCGCCGAAAAGGAATCCAACCGCCAAGCAGGGGATGAGGAGCTTCCAAAAGATGCGGCGCGAGGACGCAATATGACGTAGCTGTCCAAGCTCGGGTCCGAGCCTGCGCTCAGTGCGCCTTACCAGCCAGTTACGGCCGCGCATCAGGGCGCTGGCCGTATAGATTTGGCAGGTTCTGCCTTTCTGCCTCGGCGGCTTGGTGTGCGGCGACCACTTTGGGGTCCGGGACCGGCTGGCGACCCTGTGCCACACCGGATCGCCGATCAAAGGCCGCAAACTTTGGATCCCACGTATCGCCCGAGCTCCCGCTGAACGCCGCAAGAATCAGCATCACCACGAAGAACGGGAAGAAGGACCAGCAGATGGCACGCCAGCCGCCCAGCCAAGCACCCGCCGTCGTGCCGTCCTTGATCCGTACCGAACGCATGCCCGCTGCAGCATCGCCAACGCTGCCCGCTGTACCCCAGATCATGCCGTAAACGAACAACCCAACGAACCAGAGAACGACATATAGCGTCAGCCAGAAGCCGTCGTTGAAGGCGAGGAGTGAGCCAGAGTTCATCATGGCATTGCGTGCAACGGCCACTATCGTGGCCAGGATGCCATACCCGGCAAGGAACACGATCGCGTCAAGGACGCGACCCCAGAAGTGGGCTGCTCCGGATGCTTTCACGAAATACGCGCCAGTCTCAGGATGGCGGCGTACCGGGCGGCCGTTGACGGCATCAACCAAGCCAGTAGCGGTTTGGGACTTCGAATTGCTCATGGGTCAGGCCAGCCCAGCCAGCCCGCCGAGGACCTTGGCCAGGGTGGGTGCGGACGTCTCCTTCAGCTCAAGGGAGACAGATTCGCCTTCTACGCGGGGAGTAAGGACGTGCACGCTGGTAGGACCGGTGTACACGGTGACAGTCGGAAAGTCGTTCGTGTCAGTGTTGAAGACCACCACGTTGCTGGCCGCCTGGGTATCGGCCAGGGCGGTTGCCGCATATTCTTCGAACTCGGTCTCTGTATAAACAGTGGGATCGGTGTCGCGGTGGGCCGCCGTGTTCGGGTCAACGAATTCAGCAAGGCGCGGAGCCAGCTGGTCGCGGGTGACAACAGTGAAGCCGTGCAGCCCGCCTTCGTCCACTTCCTCCAGCAGCACGCCGTCGTCGTGGATGTAGCCGTAGAGCCAGCGCTTGCCGGTGGAAACGGTGCGTTCTACGGAGACCACGCTGCTGCCGCTGCGACGCAGTGTCAGGGTACCGGTGATTTCCTCGGTGGCGTGCAGGCGGGTGGGTTCGGTCTCGCCTTCAAAGATCACGGGGTAGACGAGTTCCTTGGCGAGCAGCCCACGCAGGGCCACAGCGCACATCAGCTCTTTGCTGGCATCCTGTGCCGTGAGCCATGGAAGGGCCACGATCTGCTCGTGCTGAACGCCGTCCAAGGCAACAACCTCTTCATCGGTCAACGTCGGCAAGGCCTTGCCCGTGGCGCTGGCCGATGCCAGGACCTTCGCTGCAGCCTGTACGTCCCGCTCGGTCCAATTCATGGTGCTGGTGGTCATCCGAATATCCCTCCGACAAAGTTTCCGACTGACTTGGCGGCATTACCGACCCCGTCTGCCACCTTACTGCCTACATCCTTGGCGAAATTGCCTACTTCCCGGGCGCCGTCGGCGATGTAACTGCCAGGGTTCCGGGCGAAGTTGCTGATGGAATCCCAGTTGTCCGCCACCAGGTTGCCCAAGGCCCAGGCTCCGGCAACGATGCCCGCGCCGATCACGATCGGGGCGCCGATGGGCCCCAGCAAGGCTGCGCCACCGGCCGTCATGAGCATGATGCTGCCCACCCCGCCCACTACGGACAGGCCGCCGGCAACCCGGTCTCCGGTACCGCGCCAGCCGTCGTGCTCCGGATTGATCATGTCGCTGATACCGCCAACGATGTTCAGCGGCGCCGCCAAGGCTCCGGCGATTCGCAGGCCCTTGGAGAACTTTGAGGCGTCCTGGAAAGCCTGGCTGTAGGGAATGTTCGCCTTGAGGTCGGTGATGACGTCAGTGACCTTCTCGCCGCTGCGCAAGGCGCTCAAAGCATCCCGCAGCACTGTACCTCCAGCCCGCCAGTTGGTGAGTACCTCGCGCGTCTTGACCCATTCGGCATGACCGAGTTTGCCGTACTTGTAGGCAGTCCAGAGCTGCGCGCCCAGTTCCTTGACGCCCGTTGCTGTGTCATAGACATCTTTCAGGACGCCCACCGAAGTACCCGAGCCGTCATTGTGACTGGCGAATTCCTGCTGGTTGGCGTGTTTCTTGAGCTGGCTCGCGTTGTCCCTCAGCATGTTGGCGGCCTTCACCAGGCTCTGCCTGTGCTGGCTGTTCCAGTCGCTCTTGAAGACTATGGCGTCGCGCCCCTGCCACGCCGTTGCGGAGTTGATGGCGTTGGACAGCTGCGCGCTCTGCAGATTGATGGCGTCGGCAGCTTTGCCCATGACGCCGGCCAGACTGCGAAGCTGCGCAATGTCCGCGCCGTAGAACCCAGCCATGTGGAACCCCCTGTTACATGCGTCGTAAAGTCTCGTCCCAGCCTAGGCGGACCCCGAAGATGCCGCGATGGGGAGAGATGCCCATGTGGAAAACGCGGGGTCAGTTATGGCCCACGTTGGCGTTCCCAAAGGGCCAAAAGTGACCCCGCGTTGCTTAAAGCACGACGGCGACTGGTGCTGTTCACAGGGAACAGCACCAGTCGCCGTCGTAAGTGTTGCTAGTGGCCTTCGGCCGAGAAGCGCTTGATGGAAGCTTCCAGCTCGGCTTCGGCAGCGGCGCGATCGCCCCAGCCCTCAGCCTTGACCCACTTGCCGGGCTCCAGGTCCTTGTAACGGGTAAAGAAGTGCTCGATTTCCTTGATCAGGAATTCGCTGACGTCGCTGACTTCCTGGATGTGGTCGAAGCGTGCATCCACGGGAACGCAGAGGACCTTGGCGTCTCCGCCGCCGTCGTCGGTCATGTTGAAAACACCGATGGGGCGGGACTCAACGATGACGCCCGGGTGGAGGTCGAAGTCCTGCAGGAGCACCAGTGCGTCCAGCGGGTCGCCGTCTTCGCCCAGGGTGTTCTCGAAGAAACCGTAGTGCGTGGGGTACTGCATGGAGGTGAAGAGGACGCGGTCCAGGCGGACGCGGCCGGTTTCGTGGTCAACTTCGTACTTGACGCGCGATCCCTTGGGGATCTCGATGGTCACGTCGTGCTTCATGGCGTGCTCCTTGACGGGTGGGGGTGGGGCGCGGCAGGCGAAAGTGCAGCCAGCGCCGCCGACTACTATTGAGGATATAGCGAGAGGCCCGGGTTTCTTGAACCGGCGGGGACATTTTCAGGACTGACAGGACCAAGCAACTGCATGAAGGGCGTTAAAAACGGGGGTGCCCGGAAGTGGGTGTCCACGGCGTGGGGGCGCTTGAAGTGGCCGATGCTGTTGACGTTGGTTCTGTTGTGCCTGGGGGCGATCGTGGTGGTCGGTATGGTGCCTGGACTCCTCAGCGCACCCAAGCCCTCGCCTTCCGCGCCGCCATGGCAGCAGGAGCCTGCCCGCCTGTCCGAGGCCAACGGCGTGCTTCCCCTGGACCCCGAGGCCCCCGCGCCTGTACCGGCTGAGCTCTCGCGCCTTGTGAATGACGCCCTGAAACCTTCCGGTGCGGGCAGCATTACGGGCATTGTCATGGACGCCTCCACAGGAACGGTCCTGTTCGACCGTGATGCCAACGCCAACCGAATCCCGGCGTCGAATATGAAGCTTTTGACCGCCGTCGCCGCTTTGAAGGCGCTCCGTCCGGAATCCCGTTTTACCACCCGTGTGCTGGCCGGTTCTGATGAATCAACCGTGGTGCTGACCGGCGGAGGGGACGTGCTGCTCGGCGCAGGTGCCTCGGATCCAGCCGCCGTGATGGGTAGGGCCGGGCTTGCAACCCTGGCCGCCGATACTGCCGCTTCCTTGGCTACCGCTGGAATCAAAGGGCCGGTGACCGTGCAGGTGGATGATTCCCGGTTCAGCGGAGCGCCCCTCAATCCTGCCTGGAGCTTGGACGACGTCGCGGCTGGCGAGACCGCACCCTTGTTTTCCCTCGCCCTCAATTCCGGGCGCTACTCACAAACGGTTACCACTGGGCCGCGTCCGCAGGATTCCGCCGTCACCACCGCCCAGGCTTTCGCCGAACAATTGGCGGCTGCCGGCGTCCAGGTGAGTCCCGGCGTCGAGCGTGGCAAGGGCGTCCCCGCCAAGGTGCTGGCTACAGCTGAGTCGGCCACTGTGAGCGAGCAAGTGGACCTCATGTTGGAGACCTCGGATAACTTCCTGGCCGAGGCCCTCGGGCGGATGACCGCCATTGCATCCGGCAAGGAAGCGACGTACGACGGCGCCACGTCAGCCGTGCGCCAACGGCTGGGGGAGTTGGGAATCGCCGCTGGCTCAATGCAGTTGGCCGATGTTTCGGGCCTTGCCTTGGAGAACCAGGTCACCGCCCGCCAGTTTGCAGAGGTAGTCCGTGCCATCACCAGCGGACCGGACCTGAGCCTTCGGACCGCTCTGGACGGATTCCCGGTAGCGGGCCTTACGGGCACCCTGGACCACAGGTATGTGGATCCCAGCACTGCCCAGGGTGCGGGCCTTGTCCGCGCCAAAACGGGGACGCTCAACACTGTCATCGCTCTGAGCGGGTACGTAGTGGACGCTGATGGACGCCTCTTGGTGTTCTCGTTCATCGGCAACGGCCTGGAACCGGGTGCGGCTGGAAACAAGGAGGCGATGGACCGCTCGGCATCGGTACTGGCCTCGTGTGGATGCCGCTAGCCCCGCTGGGGAACAGCAAACTCCCGTCGCTCCGCGCGGAGCGAACTTAAAGGCCCATTGCCAGCCTCATGTGGTGTGATGGACCGTATGGTGTCATCTGCCCGAGATTCGTCAGCAGGGGCCCCGTCCCTGATCAATTGGGACCTGGCCGCCTCCACGGCTGCCCGGCTTACCCCGCCCGGTCCCGCGATGAGCGCCGGGGAAATCGGCAAGGCGGTGGAGAACCTGCGCTTCAACGCCGATATCTCCGTGCCGCATGTCCATGACATCACCGGGCTTGAAGCCGCGCGGGACCTGCGGGATTCGCACGTTCTCGTGGTGGACCGTGCCTCGTGGTCCAAGGCCAACACCCAGAGCTTCTCCGTCATGCTCCAGCCTGTCCTGGAGAAAATGCTGGAGTCCCGCAGCAGCCTGTCCCTGACACCTGCTGCCGCCGCGGCCAGTGGAGCCATCACCGGCAGCCAACTTGGCGCCATCCTTGCTTTCCTGTCCAGTAAAGTCCTGGGCCAATACGATCCGTTCGCGGCCTTGGCCCCGGACGCCAACGTTCCTTCGGGCGGCCGGCTGCTCCTTGTTGCACCCAACATCATCTCGGTGGAACGCGAACTCAACGTGCACCCGGACGACTTCAGGCTCTGGGTATGCCTCCACGAACAAACCCACCGCGTTCAGTTCGCCGCAGCACCGTGGCTGCGGGACCACATGCTCGCCGAAATCGAAAAGCTCAGCAGTCATCTTCTGGGCAACATGGATTCCCTGGTTGAACGGGCAGCCGCGGTGGCCAAATCCCTGAAGGACCGCGCTGCATCGGGGAACGTGCCAAGCCGGGGCGCAATTCTGGACCTGCTGCAGGATCCCGAGGAGAAGGCTTCCCTGTCCCACATCACTGCCGTCATGAGCCTCCTCGAAGGTCATGCCAATGTGGTGATGGATGCCGTGGATTCCAGCATCGTCCCGTCCGTGAAGACGATTCGCCAGCGGTTCAATGATCGCGGCAAGGACCGCGGCATCATCGAGAAGTTTATTCGTAACCTCCTCGGTCTCGATGCCAAGATGCGCCAGTACACAGACGGCGCAAAGTTCGTGCGCGAGGTTGTTGAGGTGGGCGGCATGGAAGGCTTCAACCGAGTGTGGGAGTCTGCCGAAAACCTCCCCACCGAGGAAGAGATCCACAATTCCAGGATGTGGCTCGAGCGGATGGGGCTTTGAGCGCACCCGTATTTGATGCCGCCTCAGATGGTGGTTCCAGCAGTGGTCCTGACAATGGAGCGACAGGCAAGGGCCGACGCCGGCCCGGCCGTTTGGCGCCTGTCGTCGGCAAGGCACGGAAGCAGTTGCAGAACGCCTTGGCCGCTGCGGGTTACCCGGAACGTGTTCTCGTAGCCTGCAGCGGAGGCCCGGATTCACTTGCGCTCGCCGCGGTGGCTGGATACTTCGCCCGGCGCGGCCATGTGGACGGGCATCCCATTTCCGTGGCAGGCGTGGTTGTTGACCACCAACTTCAGGCTGGCTCGGCAGACGTAGCTTCCCGGACGGCAGCGGTCTTGAGGGAACTGGGCGTCTCACCTGTGGAAGTGCGTACGGTAGAAGTCGCGTCCACCGGATTCGGGCCGGAAGCTGCAGCCCGCGATGCCCGGCATGCAGCACTCGAAACCGCAGCCGATGACCTTGATTGCGATCGAATCCTCCTCGGGCACACCTTGGATGACCAAGCCGAACAGGTGCTCCTGGGCCTGGCCCGTGGCTCGGGAACCCGTTCTTTGGCCGGCATGAGGCCCGCCCGAGGACGCCTGCTTAGGCCCTTCCTGGGCCTAAGGCGGGAAGAGACCCTGGAAATCTGCGAGGTCGAGGAACTGGAGCCGTGGCATGACCCGAGCAACAGTGATTCGGCTTTTGCGCGCTCGCGAACACGCGTCGAGGTCATGCCGGTCCTCGAAGAAAAGCTGGGCCCAGGCGTTGCCGAATCTTTGGCACGGACAGCCGCAATCCTGCAGCAGGACGCCGATTTCCTTGAGGATCTTGCAAACGAGACGTATCTCTCGCTGGTGGAGCGAACAGACGACGGCGCGTGGTTGCCGGAGGACGCCGTCCGCGGACTTCCCGCGGCGCTGAGGTTCCGCGTCATCGCGAAGGCCGCTGCCGACGTCGGGGGCCAACAACCCGGGTACGGGCGGCTCCAAGCCGCGGAAGCGCTGCTTCGCCGCCAGGGTTCTGCCGGCCCTGTGGAACTTCCCGGCCACGTCAGTGTCTACCGCTTGTCCCTCAGCGATTTGGAGCAGGAACGGGCTGCCTCCGGCGGTCCCGAGTCCGGTGCTTCGGCCACCGGCGGTCCCCGCGAGGCCGCACGCTGTGGGAAGCTAGTATTCCGGCATCAGAAATCGCCCCAACAGTAGCCGCACCCGAGCATCAAAACAGGAGCCATTGGTGGATTCAAACGACGTCCAGGCAGATCTCAAGCACGTTCTTTACACCAAAGAGCAGATCCAAACTCGCATCGCTGAACTGGCGGCGCAGATCGACAAGGACTACGAAGGCCGCGAACTGCTGATCGTCGGTGTCCTCAAGGGTGCCGTGATGGTCATGGCGGACCTGGCGCGTGCCTTGCACAGCCACGTCAGCATGGACTGGATGGCTGTTTCTTCCTACGGTTCCGGCACCCAATCCTCCGGTGTTGTACGTATCCTCAAGGACCTCGATACCGACCTCATGGGCAAGGACGTGCTGATCGTCGAGGACATCATCGACTCCGGCCTGACACTTTCATGGCTCAAGTCCAACCTCGAATCCCGGGGTACGGCCAGCGTTGAGATCTGCACCGCTTTCCGTAAGCCGACCGCCGCCAAGGTGGAGATCGACGTCAAATACGTCGGCTACGACATCCCCAACGAGTTCGTTGTGGGCTATGGCCTGGACTACGCCGAGAAGTACCGCAACCTGGACTTCGTGGGCACGCTGGCCCCGCACGTTTACGAGTAACCTCGCCCTTTCAGGCAAACACAAGGACGTGGGACCCGGTTGACGAACAAGAGCATTGGCATCAAGGACGTAGCAGTTGCCGCCGGCGTGTCTGTCACCACTGTTTCCCACGTCCTGAATGACGTCGCCTACGCCCGCATCAGCCTGGAAACACGGGAAAAGGTCAAAGCCACGGCGGAACGTCTCGGCTATGGCCCAAACCGGCTGGCTCAGGCCCTGCGCACGCAACGGACAGGGATGCTGGGTCTGGTCAGCGAGGATATCGCCACCACGCCACACGCAGGGCGAATCATCCTGGGTGCGGATGAGGCCGCCAGGGCGCGGGGCTACAACCTGATGATCATCAACACCTCAGGTGCGGCGAGTGACCAGTCCCGGCAGGCCGACGTCGAGGCCCTCCTCGAGCGGCGCGTGGATGGCATCCTGTATGCCACCATGTACCACCGCGAGATCACCCTGCCGGAAAACCTGAGCTCAATTCCCGCGGTGCTTGTGGACTCCGAAAGCCTGGCAGGAAGCGTCGCTTCGGTAGTCCCCGACGAAGAGGGCGGGGCAAGGGTCGCCGTGCAAAGCCTCTTGGATGCCGGCCACCGCCGGATCGGTTTCCTGAACAACACCGATGACGTCCCGGCTACGCGGGACCGCTTGCGTGGTTTCCGGAACGCGTTGGACGAAGCAGGGCTCGACGGCGCTGCCGCACCTGTGGAGTCCGAACTTTCGGAGGTGCTGGGCGGCTATGTTGCCGCCTTGCGGATGTTCAAGCGAAAGGACCGGCCCACGGGACTGTTCTGCTACAACGACCGCATGGCAATGGGTGCCTACCGTGCAGCGGCTGAGCTAGGAATCGGCATTCCCAATGAACTGTCCATGGTGGGTTTCGACGACCAGGAACTCATCGCGGCCAACCTCTACCCTGGCCTGACAACAGTGGCGTTGCCCCACTACGAGATGGGTGCATGGGCCACTGAACGCCTGATCGATGCCATCGAGGGCAAGGCGGACCTCGCCGTCCTCGCAGCCAAGCCAACGATTCTGGAGTGTCCCCTGGTGACCCGCGAATCCATCACGAGTCCCCACCCGGGGCTGTCCTAGCGCGGCGTAGGCGAGTATCCTGTGTACGCCCAGAGGGAACTTTTGAGCAATCCAGTGCGTGAATAACTGGGAACGGTGTATAGCTAGAAACTGAAGCAGCACCATTCGCGCGCAGAAGTTGCGCCTCGCAGCACTACCAGGAGGGACGGGGCAAAACCCCGATCAGATGAAAGCTAAGAGTTTCTTCAAGGGCCCGGGCATCTGGATTGTTGTCGTCGTCGGCTTGCTCCTGGTGGCATTCGCAACGCTGGCTCCGGGCGGTTCCACACGTATTGACACCAAGGACGGCCTCGAGCTCCTCGCGCAAAGCGGCAAGGTGGAGCAGGCCAAGATTTTCGACGCCGAGAACCGCGTTGACTTGGTACTCAAAGACAACCTGAATATTGATGGCCAGGACAAGGGCAAGAACGTCCAGTTCTTCTATGTCACGGACCGTGGCCCGGACGTCGTCAAGGCTGTCACCAGCGCCAACCCGGACAAGGGCTTCACTGACCAGCCGGTCGAGAACAACTGGTTCTCCGGACTGTTCTCCTTGCTCATCCCCGTGCTGTTGCTTGGTGTCCTGTTCTGGTTCCTGCTTTCCCGCATGCAGGGTGGCGGCTCCAAGGTGATGCAGTTCGGCAAGTCCAAGGCCAAGCTGGTCAACAAGGACATGCCCCAGGTGACCTTCTCAGACGTCGCCGGTGCTGACGAAGCCGTGGAAGAGCTCCAGGAAATCAAGGAGTTCCTCCAGGAACCGGCAAAGTTCCAGGCTGTTGGCGCCAAGATCCCCAAGGGTGTACTGCTCTACGGCCCTCCAGGTACAGGTAAGACGCTGCTGGCCCGCGCTGTTGCCGGCGAGGCAGGCGTTCCCTTCTTCTCCATATCCGGCTCGGACTTCGTTGAAATGTTCGTCGGTGTTGGTGCTTCCCGTGTTCGCGACCTTTTCGAACAGGCCAAAGCAAGCTCCCCTGCCATCATCTTCGTTGATGAAATCGACGCCGTTGGCCGTCACCGCGGTGCGGGTATCGGCGGCGGTAACGATGAGCGCGAGCAGACCTTGAACCAGCTCCTCGTTGAGATGGACGGCTTCGACGTCAAGACCAACGTCATCCTCATCGCGGCGACCAACCGTCCTGACGTCCTGGACCCCGCGCTGCTGCGCCCGGGTCGTTTCGACCGCCAGATCACCGTGGAAGCCCCGGATATGATCGGCCGCGAACAGATCCTTAACGTCCACGCCAAGGGCAAGCCGATGGCCCCGGGCATCGACCTCAGGGGTGTCGCCAAGAAGACTCCCGGCTACACGGGTGCAGACCTGGCCAACGTTCTGAACGAAGCTGCGCTGTTGACTGCGCGTTCAAATGCCAACCTGATCGATGACCGCGCCCTGGACGAGGCAATCGACCGCGTCATGGCAGGCCCGCAGAAGCGCAGCCGCGTCATGAAGGAACTCGAGCGCAAGATCACCGCGTACCACGAAGGTGGCCACGCACTGGTTGCGGCCGCGCTGCGAAACTCCGCGCCGGTCACCAAGATCACCATCCTTCCCCGTGGCCGTGCCCTTGGGTACACCATGGTGATTCCTGAGGATGACAAGTACTCGGTTACCCGTAACGAACTTCTGGACCAGATGGCGTACGCCATGGGTGGCCGCGTTGCCGAGGAAATCGTGTTCCATGACCCGTCCACCGGTGCGTCCAACGACATCGAGAAGGCCACGTCAACGGCCCGGAAGATGGTCACCCAATACGGTATGAGCGAACGCGTTGGTGCAGTGAAGCTCGGCCAGGGTGGTGGCGAGCCGTTCCTCGGCCGCGACGCCGCGCAGGAGCGCAACTTCTCGGACCAGATCGCCTACGTTGTGGACGAGGAAGTGCGTCGCCTGATCGATCAGGCGCACGACGAGGCTTACGCCATCCTCACCGAAAACCGCGATGTCCTCGATCGGCTGGCACTGGAGCTGCTTGAGCGCGAAACCCTCAACCAGGCCGAGATCGCCGAGATCTTCCACGACATCCGCAAGCGCGATTTCCGTGAAATCTGGCTGTCCAAGGAGTCCCGCCCAGTCCAGTCGATTCCGCCCGTGGAGTCGCGCGCTGAGAAAGCCGAGCGCGAGGCCCAGGAAGAGGCCAAGAAGGCACGCCTGGATGAACCGCTGGACGCGGTAGCCCCGCACGCCCAGGGCGTCAGCAGCCAGGAGTCATTCCAGTCACCGGGACCCGACGGCGGCAACGACTCTCCGCTTCACGGCTAAGCTTTCTGCTGTGACTCATTTCGACGACGACGACCTCGCCGCCGCCCACGACTCAGCCGTGGACGGTAAGCGGGGCCACAAAGTAGACCGCCCGCGCATTGAAGCAGCAGTACGTGAGATCCTGCTCGCCATCGGTGAAGACCCTGATCGCGGGGGCCTGCATGACACGCCCAAGCGCGTTGCCAAGGCCTATGCTGAGGTCTTCGCGGGCCTGCACCAGCACCCGGCGGATGTCCTGTCCACCACGTTTGACCTTGACCATGAAGAGCTTGTCCTCGTGAAGGACATCCCCTTCTACTCGACGTGCGAACACCATCTGGTGCCGTTCCACGGCGTCGCTCATGTTGGTTATATTCCGTCACATGACGGCAAGGTGACGGGCCTGAGCAAGCTGGCCCGTTTGGTGGATATTTATGCGCGCCGGCCGCAGGTGCAGGAGCGGCTCACCACGCAGATCGTTGAGGCACTGGTTAAGCACCTGAACCCGCGCGGCGCGATTGTCGTCATCGAATGCGAACACATGTGCATGTCCATGCGCGGCATCCGCAAGCCCGGCGCCAAGACTGTCACCAGCGCGGTGCGCGGTCAGCTCCATGACCCGGCCACCCGCGCCGAGGCCATGAGCCTCATACTCGGAAGGTAAGCAATATATGGATTCCCTCGCTGCAGCACCCGGAACCGGCCCGGCCACAAGCCCACTGCCGATTCTCCGCAAGCCGAGGCCCGCGGCCAGGTTTGAGGACCTGCCAACGGACCGCACGCTCGTTATGGGAATTCTCAATGTCACCCCGGATTCCTTTAGCGACGGCGGCACCCACCGCACGCCGGACACCGCAATCGCACTCGGCCTGCGTATGTTCTACGCCGGTGCGGACATCATCGACGTCGGTGGCGAGTCCACCCGCTCCGGCGCCGAACCTGTTTCCCCTGAAGAAGAGCAGCGCAGGGTCCTCCCGGTGATCCAGGCGCTGGTCAAGGCAGGCGCGCTGGTGAGCATCGATACGATGCACACGTCAACGGCGGCTGCTGCGGTGGAAGCCGGTGCCGCGATCATCAACGACGTCTCAGGGCTGACCATCGAGCCGGACATGCCCGAGCTCGTGGCACGGACCAAGGTTCCATACATCCTCACGCATCGTCGTGGCGATGCCCGCACCATGGACAGCCTCACCGAGTACAACGACGTCACCGAAGACGTCGTGGCCGAGCTCAAGGGGGTTCGCGACAAACTTTATGCAGCAGGCGTCGCTCCCGAGCAGATCATCGTTGACCCCGGGATTGGCTTCTCCAAAAACGAGGGCCAGAACTGGGAAATCCTCAAGAACCTGGACAAGCTGTTCGGACTCGGACACAAGGTCATGGTGGCTGCGTCGCGCAAGCGGTTCCTCGGCTCGCTTCTGACTGTTGCCGGCAAGTCGGCCGCGCCGCTGGAGCGGGATGCCGCCACCGCAGCCATCACTGCTTTGAGCGCCGCGAAGGGCGCCTGGGCTGTCCGCGTCCACGACGTCGGTCCAAGCCTTGACGCCGTCAAGGTTGCCGCTCGAATCGCCCGCTGACCGGAGGACCTTGTGGACAGGATCACGCTGACCGGTGTCACCGCCGTCGGCCATCACGGAGTGTTCGATTTCGAGCGCCGGGACGGCCAGCCGTTCGTCGTGGACGCCGTCCTCCATACTGACTTCAGCAAGGCTGCGGAGACGGATGACCTCCAGTACACCGCGCACTATGGCGAGGTGGCTGAGCTCATTACCTCGCACATCGAGGGCGAGCCGCTGAACCTGATTGAAGGTTTGGCCGTGAGGATCGCCGATGGCATCCTCGCCAATTACAACGTGGCCGCAGTGGATGTCACCGTCCACAAGCCGAAGGCGCCCATCGAGGTTCCGTTCGGCGATGTCACTGTGAGTGTCCACAGGGAGCGATCATGAACTCCGGATACACCAAAGCGATCCTGGCCCTCGGCAGCAACCTTGGTGAGCGGAACGACACCCTCTCCACCGCCGTCGCCGATCTTGTGGACCCACCGGACGTGAGGCTCCTTGGAGTATCTCCGGTTGTCCAGACCAAGGCAGTCGGCGGCCCGGAAGGCCAACCCGATTTCCTGAACATGGTCATGGCAGTCGAGACAACGCTCAGTCCCCTTGAGCTGCTGCAGCACTGCCACGACGTCGAGCAGAAGCACCACCGCACCCGCGAAGTGCGTTGGGGTCCGCGGACCCTGGACGTGGACATCATCGTTTTCGGTGATGTGGTCAGCGACGACCCCGTCCTGACCCTGCCTCATCCGAGGGCGGCCGAACGGGCCTTTGTCCTGTACCCGTGGTCTCTGCTGGAGCCGAGCGCCCAACTGAACGGGCAGAGCGTTGCAGAGTTGGCAGCCGCAGCTGACGACATGCCCGACATCCGTCGCTTCGACGGCTACGGCGACGTCGCCGGTGTTCCTGCCACGGGAGCGGTGGAGTAGCAGTGAAGCCCATGCGCCCCGCGGTCCTGGTCATCATCGCCATCATCGCTGCCGCCATCGGTTGGCTGGCCACGGCGGCAACCAACCGCTTCAGCATGCCCACACCCGTGCTTCCGGTTTCCGCACTGGTCACCATGGGCGTCATCGCCGTGCTCACCCTGATCATGGGAATCCGGGTGCTGCGGTGGCGCAACGGCAAGAAGAAGAACCTGCTCAACCCGATCCTGGCCGCCAGGACGCTGATTCTTGCCCAGGCCTGCGCATATGCAGGGACGCTCCTTCTGGGCTGGCATGCTGGCATCTCCTTTGACCTTCTGCGAATCGGAACCTTGCGCAGTGGTGAAGGCATCCTGTGGAACGCTGTCCTGATGGGCGGTGGTGGAGTGGTGATGGTGGTCGTCGGCCTGGTGGTCGAGAGGTTCTGCCGGATCCCACCGGAAGACCTCGAAGGTGGCACCCCTGGACCGGAAACCCGCCGCGGGGAAGCAAAAGGCGAAGGCGAGTATGCATACCGAGGCGATTGACCCTCCCGGCGTCCAGTGGCTGCGGGTCTCCCCGAAGTACGTCACGGTCCGCTTGGTGGAGTGGGCCATCGGAAACCTGGTGATGGTGGCGATCCTCAGCCTTCCCCTCATATTTGTGCAGCTGGGTTGGTGGCGGTGGCCTCCGCTGTGGCTCGCCATCACGGTACCTGCGGTGATGCTCGTTCTGGCGCTGTGGCGGCTCGTGCTGATTCCGCGCCAAGTCCGCGCAATCGGCTACGCGGAGCGCGATGACGATCTCCTCATCCGCCGTGGCATCTTTTTCCAGCGCACCATGGTGGTCCCGTATGGACGCATGCAGTACGTGGATGTGTCTGTTGGTCCGGTGGAACGTGGGCTGGGACTCTGTACTTTGAAACTCCACACGGCCTCCGCCGGAACCAGCGCATACCTTCCCGGGCTTCCTGCCGAAGAAGGCGCACGGCTGCGTGAACAGCTCTCGGCACGTGGAGAAGCCAGGCTGGCCGGGCTGTGAGCCCGGAGGGTAGCGCCACCGTGGGCCTCCCGGCTAAAACCGACGACGGCGACTGGCGGCGCGTGCATCCAGCGTCGCCGTTCGTGCGCGGCTGGGTGGCGCTGGCCGCCGTCGGATACTTTTTCGGTCGCGACGCCTTTGAACGCATACTTCAGGGCCGCGACATCCTCGATCCCAACCTCAATGGAAGGGTGCCCTGGCTGTTGGCCGGTGGGGGCATTGTGCTTCTCCTGACCGTGGGTGGGTTCATCCTGAGCTGGTATTTCACGCGCTATCAGGTGGCCGAGGGCTATGTCCGGGTCAACACCGGCTTCGTGTTCAAGCAGCAGCGGCAGGCGCGGCTGGACCGCGTCCAGGCGATCGACATCGTGCAGCCCCTTTTGGCGAGGATTTTTGGCCTCGCTGAACTCAAGTTTGAAGTCGCCGACGCCGGAGAATCGGCCGTGCGGCTCGCTTACCTTCCGCTGGCCCAAGCCAAACAGTTGCGCGCCACTATCCTTGCCCGTGCCGCCGGCGTGGTGAGTGGACCGGAGACTGCGGAAGAAATCCCCGAAGCGCCGGAGCACGTTGTCTTGTCCGTGCCACCTTCCCGGCTTATTGGTTCGCTCCTGCTGAGCGAGCAAACCGTCGGTATCCTGCTCGGTGCCGTGGCATCCATAGCCATCTCCGTCTACACCGAAAACAGCGCGATCTTCCTGGCGCTGATCCCGGCCGTGCTGGGCATCGGCGCTGCTTATTGGAGCTCATTCAACAAGGGCTACAACTTCACCGCCGCGATCTCCCCTGACGGGATCCGGCTGCGCTACGGGCTCCTGGACACCCAAGCCCAGACCTTGCCCCCGGGCCGGATACAGGCGCTGAAAGTCACGCAGCCGCCCATTTGGAGGATCTTCGGCTGGTACCGCATGCAAGTTAATGTGGCCGGTTACGGTGGAGCGGCAGGCAATGAGAACGCTGCCCGGACCACGTTGCTGCCGGTGGGCATGAAGCCGGACGTCATGCGGATGCTGTCCCTCGTGCTGCCGGACCCGGGTGTTGAGGATCCGGAACGGGTGTTCACTTCCGGGCTTGAGGGGTTGGCTGGGTCTACCTCCACGGATGGTTTCGTCACGACTCCGCGCCGCGCCCGGCTCCTGGCACTGCTGGGCTGGCGGCGCAACGGTTTCCTGGCCACGCGAACGGCATTGTTGATTCGATCCGGCCGATGGTGGCGCACCTTGGTCCTGGTTCCCCATCAGCGCACACAGTCCATGGCCTTGCAGCAAGGTCCCCTCGCGCGGCGTTTTGGTGTGGCTGATCTGATCCTCCACACCACGGCGGGACCTGTGGTGCCACGCCTCTATCAGGCCGACGTGGAGCAGGCTGTGCAGCTTTTCGACCAGCAGGCTGCCCGTGCCCGCGAGGCGAGAAAGCGGCAGACCAGCGAGCAATGGCTTGCGCAGGTAAGCGGCCAGGCTCCACCCCAATCACTACCGCAAGCACCCACACAGGAGGACCCCCAGCATGGTTAGGCCAGGAAGACTCGGAGTCGGCATCATCGGTGCCGGAAAGGTGGGTGCCGTCCTGGGCGCCGCCTTGCGCGCGGCCGAGCACGCCGTCGTCGGGGTTTCTGCGGTATCCGAATCGAGCCGCGAGCGGGCGGAGACGCTGCTGCCTGGAGTCCCGATCCTTGGGATCCAGGACATCGTGGAGCGCTCGGAACTGGTGCTGCTTGCCGTTCCGGACGATGCCCTCGGTGAGCTTGTTGAGGGACTCGCGAAGCTTGGTGCCTGGCAACCGGGTCAACTGGTGGCGCATACCTCCGGCCGTTTCGGCGTTGGGATCCTGCAACCGATCCGCACGGCGGGTGCCATTCCGCTTGCGATGCATCCTGCCATGACTTTCACCGGCATGAGCCTTGACCTGACCCGCCTCATGGATTGCACGTTCGGAGTCACTGCCGACGCCGCCATGTTGCCGATTGCCCAAGCCCTCGTTGTGGAGATGGGTGCCGAGCCGGTAGCGATTGCCGAGGCAGACCGCACCCTGTACCACGCGGCCCTCGCGCACAGCTCCAACCACATGGTGACGCTGGTTGCGCAGGCGTCGCAGTTGCTGCGGGAAATCGGCGTCGAATCCCCGGAGTCCATGCTGGGTCCGTTGCTGCGGGCCACGCTGGAGAACGCTCTTGCGTCCGGCGAGTCTGCGTTGACCGGTCCCGTTGCGCGTGGCGACGTAGGCACCGTTGCTGCGCACGCCCAGGCGCTGAAGGAATACGACGGCGGTGCGGGCGGCGACGTGCTCGAGGCCTACCAGGCCATGGCCCGGGCAACGGCCCGGCGTGCCGGGAACCGCGGGCTGCTGCGCCCTGAACAACTGACTGACATTGGCGAGGCCTTGGGAACAGAGCCCACCGCGCCGGAAGGAATCTGAACAGCATGGCCATCAAACTCGTGACCACCGCGGCCGAACTGCGTGCCGAAAGCGCCCGGCTCCTTGCTTCCAAGCGAGGAAGTTCCCAGGGCCTGGTGCCGACCATGGGCGCTCTGCATTCCGGACATGGCGCGTTGGCGAGGACTGCTGTGGCAGAGAACGACGTCGTCGTAGCCACGATTTTCGTCAATCCCCTCCAGTTCGGCGACGCCGTGGACCTCGACCGCTATCCCCGCACGCTTGAGGCCGATATGGCCATCCTGGATGCCGAAGGAGTGGATCTGGTCTTCGCGCCCTCCGTGGACGAGGTCTACCCCGGCGGCCAACCGCTGGTTCGCGTCACGGCCGGCCCGCTGGGCGGGAAATGGGAAGGCGCCTCACGCCCGGGACACTTCGACGGTGCCCTGACCGTGGTTGCCAAGTTGCTGCACTACGGAATTCCGGGCGGTGCAGCTTCGGACGGTTCGACGCCGGCCTACCGTGCCTACTTTGGCCAGAAGGACGCCCAGCAACTTGCCCTCGTGAAGCGGATGGTCGCGGATCTGAACTTCCCTGTGGAGATCGTGCCCGTGCCAACGGTCCGTAATGACGACGGGTTGGCGCTTTCCAGCCGGAACCGCTTCCTCTCGGACGAAGAACGCGAGGCAGCGCTGGTGCTCTCACGCGCTCTGCGCCTTATCGAGTCCCGCGCGAACGCACATGAACCGCTGGACCTGGATTCCGCCGTCGCGCTTGTTGAATCCCAGCCACTGGTGAAACTGGACTATTTCGACGTCGTGGATCCAGCCACTCTTGAGCCGCTGGCGGAGAACTGCAAGGAAACTCCATTCCGCGGCGAAGGGCTGGCAATCATTGCCGCCAAGGTAGGCCCCGTGCGGTTGATAGACAACGTTCCGCTTAATTCCTGAGGTTGAATACCTAACGTTTGGATTTTCTGCTGACGGGAATCTCTTGGGCGTCTAGACTGTTCCTGTCTTCACCGGCACCGACCGCCGGAATCCAAGCCCAAACCTGAGGAATCCTCATGTCTACCGACGTCACGTCCGACGCCAACAGCGAGCCCGGTTCCGGCGCGTCCGCAAGTGCTGCCTCCACAGAGGAAGCACTCACGCAGGCTCCTGTATCAGCGAAGATGTCCCGTGAGTCCGTCACGGTCATTGTCACCTTGTTGGTGGCCACCTTCGTGGTGATCCTCAACGAGACCATCATGAACGTGGCGCTCCAGCGGCTGATGACCGATCTCAAGGTGGATGCGCCCACGGTCCAGTGGCTCGCCACCGGTTTCATGCTGACCATGGCAGTCGTCATTCCGACCACCGGGTTCATCCTGCAGAGATTGACCACCCGTGGCTCGTTCATGCTCGCGATGGGACTCTTCAGCGGCGGAACTCTGCTCGCCGCCCTGGCGCCCGGGTTCCCCGTGCTGCTCCTGGCGCGAATCGTCCAGGCGGGTGGCACGGCCATCATGCTGCCTTTGCTGATGACCACCATTCTTACGCTTGTACCGATGTCCCGGCGCGGTGCTGTCATGGGTAACGTCAGCATCGCCATCTCAGTCGCTCCCGCTATGGGCCCCACCGTTTCAGGCATCATCCTGGACCACTTCTCGTGGCGGTTCATGTTCGTGTTCGTGCTCCCCGTAGCACTGGCTGCCTTGGCGATCGGCGCCAAGTACCTCACCAACGTGGGGGAGCGCGGGAAGACTGGTTTGGACTTCACTTCAGTGGTCCTCACGGTGCCTGCCTTCGGTGGCCTGGTCTATGGCCTCAGCCAGATCGGTGGCGCCAACGCCGGGGTGGTCCCGATCATCGCACTCGTAGTAGGAGTCGTGTGCCTGGCGCTGTTCGTCTTCCGCCAGCTCAAACTGCAGAAGTCAGACTCGCCGCTCCTGGATCTCCGGGCCTTCAACTTCCGAATGTTCACGGTGTCCACACTGCTGATGGTCGTAGCGATGATGGCTCTGTTCGGTGGCGTCATCCTGCTCCCGCTCTACCTGCAGAACACCCTGCACCTCCAGCCGATGGAAACCGGCCTGGCACTCTTGCCCGGCGGTTTGGCCATGGGTCTGCTGGGTCCTGTAATCGGACGGATCTTCGACAAAGTGGGTCCACTGCCGCTAACCGTATCCGGTTCAGTCCTCATGGTCCTGACGCTCTGGCAGTTCTCCCGCCTGGACCAGGCCAGCGCCCTGGGATGGGTGATTGCGCTGCACGTAACGTTGAGCCTCGGCTTGGCACTCCTCTTCACGCCCGCCTTCACTACTGGCTTGAACCCGCTGCCTCCGCACCTGTACTCCCACGGATCGGCCATCATGAGCACGGCCCAGCAAGTGGCCGGTGCCGCTGGCACTGCGCTGCTCGTGTCCATCTTCGCCGTGGTGTCCGCATCCTCCGGCTTGGTCGCCGGCATGCAGGCCGCCTTCCTGGCGGCAACCATCATTGCCGGAGCTGCAGTGGTGCTCGGTGCGATGATGCGCAAGACCGAAGGTGCGGGACACGGCGGTCACTGAGTTCGGGCTGGGCTCAGTGTTCGGCGGGTCAGGCCGGGCCGTGTGGGTGGTCCGGCTGGGCCGGCCGTGCGGCTGGGTCGGGCCGCTTGGCGGGCATCCTCGGCGCGCTCGGTCGTTCCTCCCTTAGACGCGCGCTGCCGGATGCCCGCCAAACAGCCTCTTGCCTTTCCCAACGTTCTCTCACATCCTGACCTGTTTTACCCGACGTTCTTTCACGTCCTGACGTGTTTGGACCGATGTTCTTTCACGTCGTGAGGTGATTGCGGCCGGCCGCTGATAGGCCCGACGGCGGATCCTGGGTGCCGCTTCAAAGGGCGGCTATTGCCGCCGCTTCTTTGTGTGACCGGCTTCACGGACAACGGTTCTGCGGATATTGCGGTGTTTCCGGGCTGTTTCCCCAGTGTTTACAGGGTTTTGGGCCGTGTTTGGTTTGATTTGTTCGGACGCTATGGCACGTGTAAAGTTATCTGAGTCGCCGCCGCTGATGCGGAAATGATGGTGACGAAATCCCCTTCAAATTGCCGGGTTCCGGTGGTGCTTTTTGCGCCTCTGGCCTGGTTGGGGGGACCTGAGGACGGTTTGCTTCATGCGGCCGATTCGGGTAAGTTTGAAAAGTTGCTCCGGAGCGATCCTGTGGCCCTGTTAGGGGTCCGGTGGTGCCGGTTAGTGTCTGTTGTTTGAGAACTCAATAGTGTGCCAAGTTTGTTGATGCCGATTGTTTTATTGATTGGTTGAAATTATGGCCGGATTGCTGCGCACCCCCGTGTGTGGTGGTCTGGTTTTCAGCTGGTTTCGAATTTTGTGCAGCCGCGCCCGTCCGTTATTTCCGGTGGGTGTGGTTGTGTCTGTTATTTTTCAACGGAGAGTTTGATCCTGGCTCAGGATGAACGCTGGCGGCGTGCTTAACACATGCAAGTCGAACGATGATCCCAGCTTGCTGGGGGATTAGTGGCGAACGGGTGAGTAACACGTGAGTAACCTGCCCTTGACTCTGGGATAAGCCTGGGAAACTGGGTCTAATACCGGATACGACCATCTGGCGCATGTCATGGTGGTGGAAAGCTTTTGTGGTTTTGGATGGACTCGCGGCCTATCAGCTTGTTGGTGGGGTAATGGCCTACCAAGGCGACGACGGGTAGCCGGCCTGAGAGGGTGACCGGCCACACTGGGACTGAGACACGGCCCAGACTCCTACGGGAGGCAGCAGTGGGGAATATTGCACAATGGGCGAAAGCCTGATGCAGCGACGCCGCGTGAGGGATGACGGCCTTCGGGTTGTAAACCTCTTTCAGTAGGGAAGAAGCGAAAGTGACGGTACCTGCAGAAGAAGCGCCGGCTAACTACGTGCCAGCAGCCGCGGTAATACGTAGGGCGCAAGCGTTATCCGGAATTATTGGGCGTAAAGAGCTCGTAGGCGGTTTGTCGCGTCTGCTGTGAAAGACCGGGGCTCAACTCCGGTTCTGCAGTGGGTACGGGCAGACTAGAGTGCAGTAGGGGAGACTGGAATTCCTGGTGTAGCGGTGAAATGCGCAGATATCAGGAGGAACACCGATGGCGAAGGCAGGTCTCTGGGCTGTAACTGACGCTGAGGAGCGAAAGCATGGGGAGCGAACAGGATTAGATACCCTGGTAGTCCATGCCGTAAACGTTGGGCACTAGGTGTGGGGGACATTCCACGTTTTCCGCGCCGTAGCTAACGCATTAAGTGCCCCGCCTGGGGAGTACGGCCGCAAGGCTAAAACTCAAAGGAATTGACGGGGGCCCGCACAAGCGGCGGAGCATGCGGATTAATTCGATGCAACGCGAAGAACCTTACCAAGGCTTGACATGAACCGGAAAGACCTGGAAACAGGTGCCCCGCTTGCGGTCGGTTTACAGGTGGTGCATGGTTGTCGTCAGCTCGTGTCGTGAGATGTTGGGTTAAGTCCCGCAACGAGCGCAACCCTCGTTCTATGTTGCCAGCGCGTTATGGCGGGGACTCATAGGAGACTGCCGGGGTCAACTCGGAGGAAGGTGGGGACGACGTCAAATCATCATGCCCCTTATGTCTTGGGCTTCACGCATGCTACAATGGCCGGTACAAAGGGTTGCGATACTGTGAGGTGGAGCTAATCCCAAAAAGCCGGTCTCAGTTCGGATTGGGGTCTGCAACTCGACCCCATGAAGTCGGAGTCGCTAGTAATCGCAGATCAGCAACGCTGCGGTGAATACGTTCCCGGGCCTTGTACACACCGCCCGTCAAGTCACGAAAGTTGGTAACACCCGAAGCCGGTGGCCTAACCCTTGTGGGGGGAGCCGTCGAAGGTGGGACCGGCGATTGGGACTAAGTCGTAACAAGGTAGCCGTACCGGAAGGTGCGGCTGGATCACCTCCTTTCTAAGGAGCTGCTAACAGCTGTGTTGTTCACCTGCATGGGTGGATGACGGGTTGTCAGTGTTGCCCATTGCGCAGGCGTCTGTTCTGCGGTGGGTGCTCATGGGTGGAAACATCAACGAATCAATTTTTTGGCATGGCCTTACCGGTTGTGTCCTGGTGTTAGTACGGCAGTGCCGCGTCTCCTTTGTGGGGTGTGGTGGTGTCAGGAACGCGCTGGGGCGTGGTTTGTGTGGGTTGTGTTTGGCGCACTGTTGGGTCCTGAGGCAACAGGACCTTTTTGCAGCAATGCATGGGGGCATCTTCTGGTGTTTCTTTTGTTCCTGCTTCCGGTATCACCGGTCACTGTCGGCAGCTCCGCTCCTTTTATGGGTGTGTGGGTTGTGGTGTCCGGGGGTCTGGTTGATGGGGTTGTTGTTTGAGAACTACATAGTGGACGCGAGCATCTGGAACACACACGTGTGTGTGTTCCTACAGCAATTTCTTATGAATGAACCTGGCCCTTGTGGTCATGGTTCTCTCGAATAGATGATGCATGGTCAAACGAGAGTTTGATGTGTGTGGTCAAGTTTTTAAGGGCACACGGTGGATGCCTTGGCATTAGGAGCCGAAGAAGGACGTAGGAATCTGCGATAAGCCTGGGGGAGTTGATAACCGAGCGTTGATCCCAGGATGTCCGAATGGGGAAACCCCGCACAACGCTGTCATGGTGATTGTGTGACCCGCATCTGAACACATAGGGTGCGTGGGGGGAACGCGGGGAAGTGAAACATCTCAGTACCCGCAGGAAGAGAAAACAAGAGTGATTCCGTTAGTAGTGGCGAGCGAACGCGGATCAGGCTAAACCGTTTCCATGTGTGATAGCCGGCGGGCGTTGCATGGGCGGGGTTGTGGGACTTTCCGTACTGGTTCTGCCGGACTGGTGGGGTGTGTAGTGCAGGCATAGGTGAACGGTCTTGAAAGGCCGGCCAGAGAGGGTGTGAGCCCCGTAACCGTAATGTTGTGTACCGCCTGGAGAGGATCCCAAGTAGCACGGGGCCCGAGAAATCCCGTGCGAATCTGTCAGGACCACCTGATAAGCCTAAATACTTCCTAATGACCGATAGCGGACCAGTACCGTGAGGGAAAGGTGAAAAGTACCCCGGGAGGGGAGTGAAACAGTACCTGAAACCGTGTGCTTACAATCCGTCGGAGCCAGTCTGATTCTGGTGACGGCGTGCCTTTTGAAGAATGAGCCTGCGAGTTAGTGTTACGTCGCGAGGTTAACCCGTGTGGGGTAGCCGTAGCGAAAGCGAGTCTGAACAGGGCGAGTGTAGTGGCGTGATCTAGACCCGAAGCGGAGTGATCTACCCATGGCCAGGTTGAAGCGACGGTAAGACGTCGTGGAGGACCGAACCCACTTCAGTTGAAAATGGAGGGGATGAGCTGTGGGTAGGGGTGAAAGGCCAATCAAACTCCGTGATAGCTGGTTCTCCCCGAAATGCATTTAGGTGCAGCGTTGCGTGTTTCTTGCCGGAGGTAGAGCTACTGGATGGCCGATGGGCCCTACAAGGTTACTGACGTCAGCCAAACTCCGAATGCCGGTAAGTGAGAGCGCAGCAGTGAGACTGTGGGGGATAAGCTTCATAGTCGAGAGGGAAACAGCCCAGACCACCAACTAAGGCCCCTAAGCGTGTGCTAAGTGGGAAAGGATGTGGAGTTGCGAAGACAACCAGGAGGTTGGCTTAGAAGCAGCCATCCTTGAAAGAGTGCGTAATAGCTCACTGGTCAAGTGATTCCGCGCCGACAATGTAGCGGGGCTCAAGTACACCGCCGAAGTTGTGGATTTCACACAGTACCCTAGCCTTCGTGGTTCAGGGGTGTGGAGTGGTAGGGGAGCGTCGTGTGGGCAGTGAAGTCGCGGTGGAAACCAGCGGTGGAGCCTACACGAGTGAGAATGCAGGCATGAGTAGCGAAAGACGGGTGAGAAACCCGTCCGCCGAATGATCAAGGGTTCCAGGGTCAAGCTAATCTGCCCTGGGTAAGTCGGGACCTAAGGCGAGGCCGACAGGCGTAGTCGATGGACAACGGGTTGATATTCCCGTACCGGCGAAAAACCGCCCATGCCAAGCGGGGGATACTAACCGCCCGGAGCCTGCCCGCCCACCCTTGTGGTGTGTGGGTTTTGGCCGAGCGCGGGACCTGATCCCGGGAGGTAAGCGTATTAACAGGTGTGACGCAGGAAGGTAGCCGGGCCGGGCGATGGTTGCCCCGGTCCAAGGATGTAGGGTCAGGGATAGGCAAATCCGTTCCTGTGTGCTTCGAGCACGCTCCTGAGATCTGATGGGACCCCCGTTCGGGGGGATCCGGTGATCCTATGCTGCCTAGAAAAGCATCGACGCGAGGTTTTAGCCGCCCGTACCCCAAACCGACACAGGTGATCAGGTAGAGAATACCAAGGCGATCGAGAGAATTATGGTTAAGGAACTCGGCAAAATGCCCCCGTAACTTCGGGAGAAGGGGGGCCTGCCCCGTGATACAGACTTGCTCTGTGGAGCGGGTGTGGGCCGCAGAGACCAGGGGGAAGCGACTGTTTACTAAAAACACAGGTCCGTGCGAAGTCGCAAGACGATGTATACGGACTGACTCCTGCCCGGTGCTGGAAGGTTAACAGGACCGGTTAGCCCCTTCGGGGGCGAAGCTGAGAATTTAAGCCCCAGTAAACGGCGGTGGTAACTATAACCATCCTAAGGTAGCGAAATTCCTTGTCGGGTAAGTTCCGACCTGCACGAATGGAGTAACGACTTCCCCGCTGTCTCAACCATAAACTCGGCGAAATTGCAGTACGAGTAAAGATGCTCGTTACGCGCAGCAGGACGGAAAGACCCCGAGACCTTTACTATAGTTTGGTATTGGTGTTCGGAGTGGCTTGTGTAGGATAGGTGGGAGACGTTGAAACCCGGACGCCAGTTCGGGTGGAGTCATCGTTGAAATACCACTCTGGTCACTTTGGACATCTAACTTCGGCCCGTGATCCGGGTCAGGGACAGTGCCTGATGGGTAGTTTAACTGGGGCGGTTGCCTCCTAAAAAGTAACGGAGGCGCCCAAAGGTTCCCTCAGCCTGGTTGGCAATCAGGTGTCGAGTGTAAGTGCACAAGGGAGCTTGACTGTGAGAGAGACATCTCAAGCAGGGACGAAAGTCGGGACTAGTGATCCGGCGGTACATTGTGGAATGGCCGTCGCTCAACGGATAAAAGGTACCTCGGGGATAACAGGCTGATCTTGCCCAAGAGTCCATATCGACGGCATGGTTTGGCACCTCGATGTCGGCTCGTCGCATCCTGGGGCTGGAGTAGGTCCCAAGGGTTGGGCTGTTCGCCCATTAAAGCGGTACGCGAGCTGGGTTTAGAACGTCGTGAGACAGTTCGGTCCCTATCCGCTGCGCGCGCAGGAAATTTGAGAAGGGCTGTCCTTAGTACGAGAGGACCGGGACGGACGAACCTCTGGTGTGTCAGTTGTACTGCCAAGTGCACCGCTGATTAGCTACGTTCGGATGGGATAACCGCTGAAAGCATCTAAGCGGGAAGCTCGCTTCAAGATGAGATTTCCATACACAATTTGTGTGAGAGGCCCCCAGCCAGACCACTGGGTTGATAGGCCGGATGTGGAAGCGAGGACCAAAGACTCGTGAAGCTGACCGGTACTAATAGGCCAACAACTTACACCACACACAACACTGCACGCGTCCACTATGTGGTTCCCGAACAACAACCCGTTGCTCACAGGAACAAAACCACAACTGAATACACAACACCACAGGACCCTCAACATCGAGGGAACACACATGTTGTAACCACCAGTCTTCCCACCCCCACCACCCAAACCGGTGCGGGGAACGGGTAACAAGGTTACGGCGGTCATAGCGTGGGGGAAACGCCCGGTCCCATTCCGAACCCGGAAGCTAAGACCCACAGCGCCGATGGTACTGCACCCGGGAGGGTGTGGGAGAGTAGGACACCGCCGGACACACATTAGGTAGAGACCCCCCAACCCACACCACGGGTCGGGGGTCTCCCATTTAAGCAACACAACAAAAGGCATGAACAAGCGTCTCCGACCAGAGGCCTGCCAACCGTGAATCAAAGACGAAGGCCTCCACTACCGTGGAGGCCTTCGGTCGTTAACCGCCATGAATGACCGTAGCGCGGGCCGCCGGCAATGCACCCCCAGGCGCATCAGAAACGACTGTGGCTTCTTGATGCTCCCCAATCCCGTCCATGGAAAACACTCTTCCAGCACGCACAATCTCGCATCAGATCCCAATCCACCTATGTGGAAAAGCTGAAGGAATTGGAAAACCTGGCATGGTCGCGCGACAGCTACCCGTCAACGCTGGAGTGATTAGGTGCTCGTTGTCTTAGAGGCCTTCGCAGCTGCCTTGGCGGCTTGTTTGCTGGCGCGAACTTTGACCAGGGAATCTGGATCCACGATGTCGGCAACAGAGAGGTATGAGCCCTCCTCGCCGTAGTGCCCGGCTGCTTCCCGCCATCCTTTGGCTTGAAGGCCGCATTGCTTACCCAGGAGGGCCAGGAAGATTTTCGCTTTCTGCTCTCCGAACCCAGGCAAGGCCTTGAGCCGGCGCAGTACTTCAGCACCGTCGGGATTGCCGCTGGTCCAGATTGCCGCAGCGTCGCCGTTCCAATCCCGGTGTACCGTTTCGGCGAGGGCTTGGACCCTGCCGGCCATGGACCCTGGGAAGCGATGCACGGCGGGGCGTTCTTTGAATACCTCCACGAAGCCTGCGGGGTCGTAGTCCGCGATCGTGCCAGGATCCAGTGATCCAAGGCGTGTACGGATCTTTTCCGGACCGGCAAACGCCGACTCCATGGTTACCTGTTGATCGAGCAACATTCCGGTCAGCAATGCGAAAGCATCGTCACTCAATAGCTGATCGGCGGCGGCATCTCCTGTGATGTGCAATTCCATGCGTCCCATCCTCCCACCGGTGCGCACGGTCGTCATCGGAAGTGATCAGGTTGGCCAGGTTGATGAACGAACAGAGTAATGTCCGACGGCGGGCTGGCGCGGGTTTTTGGGGTGGTGTTTGGGGGTTGTTGGGGTTGTGTTGGGGGGTTGTTGGGGTGGATTTGCGTTGGGGGTGTGGGGCGTGTATTGTTTTCTGAGTCGCCGGGTGCGAAACGGAAAGCCGGAAGGTGTGTACGGTTCGGTAGGCGGCCAAAAATAACTCTTCTTTTCCAATGGCCTTGTTGGGTGTGCTGCTTTTGTGGTGCGCTGTGCGGGGTGATGTTTTGGGGGGTCTGTTGTTTGAGAACTCAATAGTGTGCCAAGTTTGTTGATGCCGATTGTTTTATTGATTGGTTGAAATTATGGCCGGATTGCTGCGCACCCCCGTGTGTGGTGGTCTGGTTTTCAGCTGGTTTCGAATTTTGTGCAGCCGTGTCTTGCCGTTATTTCCGGTGGGTGTGGTTGTGTCTGTTATTTTTCAACGGAGAGTTTGATCCTGGCTCAGGATGAACGCTGGCGGCGTGCTTAACACATGCAAGTCGAACGATGATCCCAGCTTGCTGGGGGATTAGTGGCGAACGGGTGAGTAACACGTGAGTAACCTGCCCTTGACTCTGGGATAAGCCTGGGAAACTGGGTCTAATACCGGATACGACCATCTGGCGCATGTCATGGTGGTGGAAAGCTTTTGTGGTTTTGGATGGACTCGCGGCCTATCAGCTTGTTGGTGGGGTAATGGCCTACCAAGGCGACGACGGGTAGCCGGCCTGAGAGGGTGACCGGCCACACTGGGACTGAGACACGGCCCAGACTCCTACGGGAGGCAGCAGTGGGGAATATTGCACAATGGGCGAAAGCCTGATGCAGCGACGCCGCGTGAGGGATGACGGCCTTCGGGTTGTAAACCTCTTTCAGTAGGGAAGAAGCGAAAGTGACGGTACCTGCAGAAGAAGCGCCGGCTAACTACGTGCCAGCAGCCGCGGTAATACGTAGGGCGCAAGCGTTATCCGGAATTATTGGGCGTAAAGAGCTCGTAGGCGGTTTGTCGCGTCTGCTGTGAAAGACCGGGGCTCAACTCCGGTTCTGCAGTGGGTACGGGCAGACTAGAGTGCAGTAGGGGAGACTGGAATTCCTGGTGTAGCGGTGAAATGCGCAGATATCAGGAGGAACACCGATGGCGAAGGCAGGTCTCTGGGCTGTAACTGACGCTGAGGAGCGAAAGCATGGGGAGCGAACAGGATTAGATACCCTGGTAGTCCATGCCGTAAACGTTGGGCACTAGGTGTGGGGGACATTCCACGTTTTCCGCGCCGTAGCTAACGCATTAAGTGCCCCGCCTGGGGAGTACGGCCGCAAGGCTAAAACTCAAAGGAATTGACGGGGGCCCGCACAAGCGGCGGAGCATGCGGATTAATTCGATGCAACGCGAAGAACCTTACCAAGGCTTGACATGAACCGGAAAGACCTGGAAACAGGTGCCCCGCTTGCGGTCGGTTTACAGGTGGTGCATGGTTGTCGTCAGCTCGTGTCGTGAGATGTTGGGTTAAGTCCCGCAACGAGCGCAACCCTCGTTCTATGTTGCCAGCGCGTTATGGCGGGGACTCATAGGAGACTGCCGGGGTCAACTCGGAGGAAGGTGGGGACGACGTCAAATCATCATGCCCCTTATGTCTTGGGCTTCACGCATGCTACAATGGCCGGTACAAAGGGTTGCGATACTGTGAGGTGGAGCTAATCCCAAAAAGCCGGTCTCAGTTCGGATTGGGGTCTGCAACTCGACCCCATGAAGTCGGAGTCGCTAGTAATCGCAGATCAGCAACGCTGCGGTGAATACGTTCCCGGGCCTTGTACACACCGCCCGTCAAGTCACGAAAGTTGGTAACACCCGAAGCCGGTGGCCTAACCCTTGTGGGGGGAGCCGTCGAAGGTGGGACCGGCGATTGGGACTAAGTCGTAACAAGGTAGCCGTACCGGAAGGTGCGGCTGGATCACCTCCTTTCTAAGGAGCTGCTAACAGCTGTGTTGTTCACCTGCATGGGTGGATGACGGGTTGTCAGTGTTGCCCATTGCGCAGGCGTCTGTTCTGCGGTGGGTGCTCATGGGTGGAAACATCAACGAATCAAGAGTTTTTTTGGCATGGCCTTTCCGGTTGTGTCCTGGTGTTAGTACGGCAGTGCCGCGTCTCCTTTGTGGGGTGTGGTGGTGTCAGGAACGCGCTGGGGCGTGGTTTGTGTGGGTTGTGTTTGGCGCACTGTTGGGTCCTGAGGCAACAGGACCTTTTTGCAGCAATGCATGGGGGCATCTTCTGGTGTTTCTTTTGTTCCTGCTTCCGGTATCACCGGTCACTGTTTAGCGGCTCCGCTCCTTTTGTGGGTGTGGGGGTTGTGGTGTCCGGGGGTCTGGTTGATGGGGTTGTTGTTTGAGAACTACATAGTGGACGCGAGCATCTGGAACACACACGTGTGTGTGTTCTTACAGCAATTTCTTATGAATGAACCTGGCCCTTAGTGGTCATGGTTCTCTCGAGTAAGTTTTTGATCTTTGTGTGGTCAAGTTTTTAAGGGCACACGGTGGATGCCTTGGCATTAGGAGCCGAAGAAGGACGTAGGAATCTGCGATAAGCCTGGGGGAGTTGATAACCGAGCGTTGATCCCAGGATGTCCGAATGGGGAAACCCCGCACAACGCTGTCATGGTGATTGTGTGACCCGCATCTGAACACATAGGGTGCGTGGGGGGAACGCGGGGAAGTGAAACATCTCAGTACCCGCAGGAAGAGAAAACAAGAGTGATTCCGTTAGTAGTGGCGAGCGAACGCGGATCAGGCTAAACCGTTTCCATGTGTGATAGCCGGCGGGCGTTGCATGGGCGGGGTTGTGGGACTTTCCGTACTGGTTCTGCCGGACTGGTGGGGTGTGTAGTGCAGGCATAGGTGAACGGTCTTGAAAGGCCGGCCAGAGAGGGTGTGAGCCCCGTAACCGTAATGTTGTGTACCGCCTGGAGAGGATCCCAAGTAGCACGGGGCCCGAGAAATCCCGTGCGAATCTGTCAGGACCACCTGATAAGCCTAAATACTTCCTAATGACCGATAGCGGACCAGTACCGTGAGGGAAAGGTGAAAAGTACCCCGGGAGGGGAGTGAAACAGTACCTGAAACCGTGTGCTTACAATCCGTCGGAGCCAGTCTGATTCTGGTGACGGCGTGCCTTTTGAAGAATGAGCCTGCGAGTTAGTGTTACGTCGCGAGGTTAACCCGTGTGGGGTAGCCGTAGCGAAAGCGAGTCTGAACAGGGCGAGTGTAGTGGCGTGATCTAGACCCGAAGCGGAGTGATCTACCCATGGCCAGGTTGAAGCGACGGTAAGACGTCGTGGAGGACCGAACCCACTTCAGTTGAAAATGGAGGGGATGAGCTGTGGGTAGGGGTGAAAGGCCAATCAAACTCCGTGATAGCTGGTTCTCCCCGAAATGCATTTAGGTGCAGCGTTGCGTGTTTCTTGCCGGAGGTAGAGCTACTGGATGGCCGATGGGCCCTACAAGGTTACTGACGTCAGCCAAACTCCGAATGCCGGTAAGTGAGAGCGCAGCAGTGAGACTGTGGGGGATAAGCTTCATAGTCGAGAGGGAAACAGCCCAGACCACCAACTAAGGCCCCTAAGCGTGTGCTAAGTGGGAAAGGATGTGGAGTTGCGAAGACAACCAGGAGGTTGGCTTAGAAGCAGCCATCCTTGAAAGAGTGCGTAATAGCTCACTGGTCAAGTGATTCCGCGCCGACAATGTAGCGGGGCTCAAGTACACCGCCGAAGTTGTGGATTTCACACAGTACCCTAGCCTTCGTGGTTCAGGGGTGTGGAGTGGTAGGGGAGCGTCGTGTGGGCAGTGAAGTCGCGGTGGAAACCAGCGGTGGAGCCTACACGAGTGAGAATGCAGGCATGAGTAGCGAAAGACGGGTGAGAAACCCGTCCGCCGAATGATCAAGGGTTCCAGGGTCAAGCTAATCTGCCCTGGGTAAGTCGGGACCTAAGGCGAGGCCGACAGGCGTAGTCGATGGACAACGGGTTGATATTCCCGTACCGGCGAAAAACCGCCCATGCCAAGCGGGGGATACTAACCGCCCGGAGCCTGCCCGCCCACCCTTGTGGTGTGTGGGTTTTGGCCGAGCGCGGGACCTGATCCCGGGAGGTAAGCGTATTAACAGGTGTGACGCAGGAAGGTAGCCGGGCCGGGCGATGGTTGCCCCGGTCCAAGGATGTAGGGTCAGGGATAGGCAAATCCGTTCCTGTGTGCTTCGAGCACGCTCCTGAGATCTGATGGGACCCCCGTTCGGGGGGATCCGGTGATCCTATGCTGCCTAGAAAAGCATCGACGCGAGGTTTTAGCCGCCCGTACCCCAAACCGACACAGGTGATCAGGTAGAGAATACCAAGGCGATCGAGAGAATTATGGTTAAGGAACTCGGCAAAATGCCCCCGTAACTTCGGGAGAAGGGGGGCCTGCCCCGTGATACAGACTTGCTCTGTGGAGCGGGTGTGGGCCGCAGAGACCAGGGGGAAGCGACTGTTTACTAAAAACACAGGTCCGTGCGAAGTCGCAAGACGATGTATACGGACTGACTCCTGCCCGGTGCTGGAAGGTTAAGAGGACCGGTTAGCCCCTTCGGGGGCGAAGCTGAGAATTTAAGCCCCAGTAAACGGCGGTGGTAACTATAACCATCCTAAGGTAGCGAAATTCCTTGTCGGGTAAGTTCCGACCTGCACGAATGGAGTAACGACTTCCCCGCTGTCTCAACCATAAACTCGGCGAAATTGCAGTACGAGTAAAGATGCTCGTTACGCGCAGCAGGACGGAAAGACCCCGAGACCTTTACTATAGTTTGGTATTGGTGTTCGGAGTGGCTTGTGTAGGATAGGTGGGAGACGTTGAAACCCGGACGCCAGTTCGGGTGGAGTCATCGTTGAAATACCACTCTGGTCACTTTGGACATCTAACTTCGGCCCGTGATCCGGGTCAGGGACAGTGCCTGATGGGTAGTTTAACTGGGGCGGTTGCCTCCTAAAAAGTAACGGAGGCGCCCAAAGGTTCCCTCAGCCTGGTTGGCAATCAGGTGTCGAGTGTAAGTGCACAAGGGAGCTTGACTGTGAGAGAGACATCTCAAGCAGGGACGAAAGTCGGGACTAGTGATCCGGCGGTACATTGTGGAATGGCCGTCGCTCAACGGATAAAAGGTACCTCGGGGATAACAGGCTGATCTTGCCCAAGAGTCCATATCGACGGCATGGTTTGGCACCTCGATGTCGGCTCGTCGCATCCTGGGGCTGGAGTAGGTCCCAAGGGTTGGGCTGTTCGCCCATTAAAGCGGTACGCGAGCTGGGTTTAGAACGTCGTGAGACAGTTCGGTCCCTATCCGCTGCGCGCGCAGGAAATTTGAGAAGGGCTGTCCTTAGTACGAGAGGACCGGGACGGACGAACCTCTGGTGTGTCAGTTGTACTGCCAAGTGCACCGCTGATTAGCTACGTTCGGATGGGATAACCGCTGAAAGCATCTAAGCGGGAAGCTCGCTTCAAGATGAGATTTCCATACACAATTTGTGTGAGAGGCCCCCAGCCAGACCACTGGGTTGATAGGCCGGATGTGGAAGCGAGGACCAAAGACTCGTGAAGCTGACCGGTACTAATAGGCCAACAACTTACACCACACACAACACTGCACGCGTCCACTATGTGGTTCCCGAACAACAACCGTTCCAGGAACCAACAACTGAATAACAACACCACAATGTTGTAACCACGAATCTTCCCACCCCGCCACCCAAACCGGTGACCGGGGACGGGTAACAAGGTTACGGCGGTCATAGCGTGGGGGAAACGCCCGGTCCCATTCCGAACCCGGAAGCTAAGACCCACAGCGCCGATGGTACTGCACCCGGGAGGGTGTGGGAGAGTAGGACACCGCCGGACACACATTAGGTCGAGACCCCCCAACCCACACCACGGGTCGGGGGGTCTCCCATTTAACAACCAGCCACGCCCAGGGCGGGAAAGCCCACCCAGAGGCGAACTCCCCTAGCCCGAGAAGAACTCAGACAACTCTGCGATGAGCTTGTCGGGCGCCTTGTTGGGGCCATCGTGCCCGAATCCAGGGAGGATGGTGTAGCTCGAGCCGGACAGGACGTCGTGGATCTGGCCGCACGCCACACCGAAGTAGGCGGGGCTCTTCTCGCCCACCACGATCAGCGTTTCAAGGGGCAGTTCAAGGAACGGCTCGGCGGGCATATCCGCAGCTATCACTGCCTTGATTTCGCGGACTCCGCACGTCATCAGTTCCCGCATCTGCTTGCCCATGGGTGTTCCGGCGGTCAGCTTGGTGGCGAGCGTCAACATGGACAGGGGCATGCGCGCGAAGGCCCCACCGGTCTCTACTCCCTTGATGAGTACGGCGAGTCCGCGATCGTAGTCTCCTGCCGCCGTCGCGCGTTCATATTCCGGCGTCCAGTCAGCTTTGACGCTGTGGTTGACGGAGACAGCGGGATCGTAAACGGCGAGCCGCTCAACCGGTAAGGTCCGTGCCGCATGCAGTGCAACGGCGCCGCCGAAGCTGTGCCCGAAAACGTCAGTGCTGGATGTGTGTTTCATGACAGCGTCAAGATCCCGGATGTCGGCTTCGAGGGTGTAGTCCTCGGGCTGCGGAGATGATTCACCGCGTCCACGGCGGTTGAAGGTATGGACAGGCCGGCCGAGGGACTCACTCAGTTTCTGCGCGAAACGTGTGTAGTCGGAGGCCGTCACCATTGAGGCGGGCACGACCACGATGCCGGAGCCTGCAGCTGCCAGGTCACCGCCCGTAGTCAGTACCTCGAGGTGTCCGCCGTCCGTTGTGGTGATGATCTCGCGCGTCATGTCTTGAGCCTAACCGAGCCACCTGAACGCAGGCAGCATGCCGGACGTTATGTGGACAACAATCAGCTTTTGAAGTAGTCCGAAATGTCCATGACGAGTTCCTTCACAGCGGCTGGAACGGAGCCATGGAAGCCCTTTGGCGATATCTCAAGGGTGCTTCCGGGAACAGCGGCGTGCAAACGCGCTGCGGTTACCTTGTAGTACTGCGGGCTCTTCTTGCCCACCATGAAATGGGTGCTGGCAGGTAGAACGGAGAAATCGCGCGGAGTTTCCGTGGCGTCGAAGGCAGCTTTGAGTTCTCCGACGCCGGATGGCAGGAGTTCACGGAACATTGTGTTGACTTTGGTTCGCGAAACCACGGCCATGAGGCCCACCAGCAGGGGTTCAGGGACCCGGGCCAACGCACTTCCCGGATGCATTCCCTGCTTCATGCGGGCCAATGCGAGGTTGATGTTGCCCTTGTTCACGGAATCCTCGAAGCCGGCCATCCAGTCGGTGTCCATGCTTCCGTCGATATTAACTGCCGCGTCGTAAACGGCGAGCCTGTCCGGTTGGTGCCGTGTGCCGGCAAACGCCTGCGCAGCGTTGAGGGCCACCGACCCGCCCAGGCTGTGGCCGAGGATGTTCCTCGCGTCGGTGGCATCCATGATGGTGCGCACATCCGCAATTTCCGTGACCATGGAGTAGTTGTGTGGTTGATCGCTGGAGTTGCCGCGGCCCCTGCGATCGTAGACGTCCACGGCCCACCCATCACCGAGGCCCTTCGCGAGGGCAATGGAAAAGGGCCGATAGATCAGGGCAGTGAGGAATGCGCCACCGATCAGGACCACGCGGCGCTCCCCGGGTGCGTCTTCCGCGCCGTAGCTGTACAAGGCGAGTTTGCCGCCGTCGTGCGTTTTGATGGTGCGTTCCCTCACCGGTTTATCCTAGGGCGCGCCGGCACTGGGGCTGTGCCTCCTGAGAGGAAACGGGCGATTCGGGCTGCAAGCCGCCTGCCTGGCCGCAGGGGACCTTCATGGAACTGCAAGGGCACAATAGCGAAGTCGATGACTGGAACCGCTCCAGCAAGGGTGCGGCCGGTCTCGGCGAAGTAGGACGGACTCCAGCCGCCGCTAAGCATGAGTGTTGGAGTCACGAGCGAGGTGAAATCGTGAAGATGCGCGTCGGCGTCGAGTACGGCCCGCATTTCGGCGACGGCGGTGGGCAACAGGGAGCGCATCTCCGAACCCAGCCGCGTCTGTGCAGAGAGGATGCTCAGCATCCGCAAGGCTCCCATCGGCAGGTAGGAGATGGGACCGGCCGTTCCCAAACCCTGCACCAGATGGGCCCACGCATGGTCCAGTTGGCCTGCGGTAACTGCGGCTTCCAATTCCGGACGCCACCGGCCATGGAGATTTCCTGATAGCGAGACAGCGGCATCGTAGGTGACCAGGCGGTTGATCTTGGTGCTGCGAGCCGCCTGAAGCGCCACGAAGCCGCCGTAACTGTGCGCCACGACATCCGTTGAGTCTGTCCTCCGCATCACCGCCTGAAGGTCCGCGATCTCGGTGCCGGCGGAGTAGCCGGGCGGTTGTGGCGCCGAACGGCCGCGGCCTCGCCGGTTGTAGCAATGGACCGGTCGCCCCAGCATGAGGCTCAGGGTCCGCGCGAAGGGCCAGTACAGGGAATCGGTCACCAAAGTCCCATGGACCACGACGACGCCGGACGGTTCCGCAGGCGCCTGCGAACCGGGAATCGAGGCTTTCGACGCCGGCCGGAACGTGTGCACCTCAAGCTGCCCGCCGCCGTCGTCCGTTTCAACTGTCCACGTCTCCACAGCCCGAGTCTATGTCCGGACGTAGAGGCCCGTAATCACCGGTAAACTTAAGGACTGTGACTTCCGCAAACACCCCAGCCCTGAACACCTCCGCAGAGCCCATCGACGCCAGCGAGCAGATGCGTATCCGCATGGACAAGCGCGCCAAGCTGATCGAACGTGGCACAGAGGCCTATCCTGTGGGCGTTGAGCGGACGCATTCCTTGAGTGAGATCCGCGAAAAGTATGCGCATCTGGAAGCCGACGAAACCACAGGTGACATCGTCGGCGTCACGGGCCGCGTCGTGTTCGTACGAAACACCGGCAAGCTCTGCTTCGCTACCCTCCAGGAAGGTGGCGTTGACGGCAAGGGCGTTCGTCTCCAGGCAATGCTGAGCCTGGCCAATGTGGGCGAGGAAGCGCTGGCCGATTGGAAAGCCCTGGTTGACCTTGGGGACCACGTTTTCATCAAGGGCGAGGTCATTTCCTCCCGCCGCGGTGAGCTCTCCGTCATGGCCGATTCCTGGTCCATGGCCTCCAAGGCCCTGCGCCCGCTCCCGGTCCTGCACGCGGAGCTTAACGAAGAAACCCGTGTCCGCCAGCGCTACGTGGATCTCATGGTCCGCGATGAAGCCCGCGAGATGGTCTACAAGCGCGCTGCCATCACACGATCTGTCCGCGACACCCTTGACCGCCACGGCTACGTCGAGGTGGAAACCCCCATCCTGCAACTGGTCCACGGTGGCGCCACGGCGCGTCCGTTCGAGACGCACATGAACGCGTTCGATCAGAAGATGACCCTGCGCATCGCCACGGAACTCTTCCTGAAGCGCGCGGTAGTGGGTGGCATCGACCGCGTCTATGACATGGGCCGCGTGTTCCGAAACGAAGGCGTGGACTCCACGCACAGCCCCGAATTCACCACCCTTGAGTGCTACGAAGCCTGGGCTGACCAGTTCGTCATGGCTGAGCGCATGAAGGAAATCATCCTGAACGTGGCGGACGTGGTTGGTACCCGCACCATCCAGACCGACGCCGGCGAGATCAACCTCGACGGCGAATGGGCTTGGGTTGCGGTGTACCCGGGGCTTTCTGAAGCGATTGGCGTTGAAGTCACTCCCGACACCACGGTGGAGGAACTGTTGGCCATTGCTGCCAAGCACGAGGTCAAGGTGGATCCGAAGTGGGACGCCGAGAAGATCGTGGTTGAGCTCTTCGGCGAGATCGTGGAACCCACCCTGCTGAATCCGACATTCGTTTACAACTATCCGCCGTCCGCTCAGCCGCTTGCCCGTCCGCACCGCGAAGACGGCCGCCTGATCGAGGCATGGGACCTGATTATCGGGGGCATGGAGCGCGGCACAGCCTTCTCCGAACTCATTGACCCTGTCATCCAGCGTGAACGGCTTACGGAGCAGTCACGCCGCTCTGCGGCTGGCGACGTAGAGGCCATGCAACTCGACGAAGACTTCCTTCGCGCCCTTGAGTACGGCGCCCCGCCCATGGGAGGTATCGGGCTCGGCATCGATCGCCTTGTGATGTTGTTCACCGGTGCAGGTATCCGCGAAACCATTCTGTTCCCCTTGCTGAAGCCCGAAGGACACTGATCATGGAATACATCGCAGTCCTGGCGCCATCGATCGTTGTTGGCTTGATCTTCTGGTTTGCCATGAAGTCCATCTTCAATGCGGACAAATCCGAGCGGCAGGCAGAAGCCCGCGCCCAAGCAGAGGCCAATTTGCGGAATTCCGGCCCTGAGGGTGAAGGCCCGGCAGCTAAATAGCCTGCAAATTGGGTGTCCTTAGCAGGAAACCCAAATGTGCCTTTGACGTGTGTGCTTGGCGTGAACGATAATCAGGAATAGGAACCCTCAAATTTCTGATTATCCAACCCTCCAAAAGAGAGGCTACTCATGGCACAGAAAGTTAAAATCATCCTCGTCGATGACCTGGATGAAGGGTCAGCGGACGAAACTGTCCGTTTCGGGCTGGACGGCGTTAGCTACGAGATGGACTTGTCCACCGCTAACGCAGAATCTTTGCGCAAAGCACTGGAGCCCTACGTAGCCAAGGCCAGGAAGACCTCTTCGGGCCGTGCAACACGTGGCCGTGCGACTGCCACTCGAAACCAGGATTCGGCACAGATCCGTCAATGGGCTCGTGACAACGGTTACACCGTAAACAGCCGCGGACGTATTCAGGCTGAAATTCAGGAAGCGTACCAGAAGGCCAATTCCTGATTCACCCGCCTTCAATGCCCCGGCAACTTCTGCCGGGGCATTAGGTTTTAAGCCCATAGTTTGTTGTCAGGCCTTCCAAGGGGGTGCCTGGACCAAGCCTTGGAATATTCCGTGAATCGTTCCGGCACCTGCGGTGGGGGATTATCCGACCTTTTGGAACTGGTCAAAGCGCCTGCTCAAAGCGCCTGCTCAAAGCGCTTGCTCAAAGCAGGCGGGGCGCGTTCCTCGGCCTATCACTGCCCTGGGTGGCTGACCCACGTCCTTCAGGAGCCCTGACCACGTCCTTCCGGAGGCCGGCACGGGCGTGGGACAGGCGTTCCGCGGCCGGGCCTCCCTACCGCGAAGGGGGTGCCAGGTTTATTCCGCTGGGCGTCATGTTTCCCCTGTGGCGAACACGCTCCAAAAGTCGGGCTCCTGCACGTAGCATCAAAGTACGTCGTAGCTAGGAGTGTGGCGAAATGTTTGAGAGATTTACGGACCGTGCCCGTCGCGTGGTTGTCCTTGCCCAAGAAGAGGCACGGATGCTCAATCACAATTACATTGGTACCGAGCACATCCTCTTGGGTCTGATCCACGAGGGTGAAGGCGTTGCCGCAAAGGCGCTTGAATCCCTGAGCATTTCGCTCGATGGCGTCCGCGAACAGGTGCAGGAGATCATCGGCCAGGGCCAGCAGGCTCCGTCCGGGCACATCCCCTTTACCCCGCGCGCCAAGAAGGTGCTTGAGCTTTCGCTCCGCGAAGCACTGCAGCTCGGCCACAATTACATCGGAACCGAGCACATCCTGCTCGGTCTCATCCGCGAGGGTGAAGGCGTTGCTGCCCAGGTACTGGTCAAGCTTGGCGCGGACCTTAACAGGGTCCGTCAGCAGGTCATCCAGCTGCTTTCCGGCTACCAGGGCAAGGAAGCCGCAGGTTCGGGTTCCAGTCAGGGCCAGCCGGAGGGAACCCCGGCAGGCTCGGTGGTTCTGGACCAGTTCGGACGCAACCTCACCCAGGCTGCCCGCGAGAACAAGCTCGATCCCGTGATCGGCCGCGAGCAGGAGATGGAACGCGTCATGCAGGTCCTCTCCCGCCGTACCAAGAACAACCCAGTGCTCATCGGTGAGCCCGGCGTCGGTAAGACGGCCGTCGTCGAGGGCCTTGCCCAGGCGATTGTCCGCGGCGACGTCCCGGAGACCATCAAGGACAAGCAGCTGTACACGCTGGACCTTGGTTCGCTGGTTGCCGGCTCGCGCTACCGTGGCGACTTCGAAGAGCGCCTGAAGAAGGTCCTCAAGGAGATCCGCACCCGCGGCGACATCATCCTCTTCATTGACGAGATCCACACCCTCGTTGGTGCAGGTGCTGCTGAAGGCGCCATCGATGCTGCATCCATCCTGAAGCCGATGCTTGCCCGTGGTGAACTCCAGACCATTGGTGCCACCACGCTGGATGAGTACCGCAAGCACATTGAGAAGGACGCTGCTCTTGAGCGCCGCTTCCAGCCGATCCAGGTCAAGGAGCCTTCCGTCGCCCACGCGATCGAGATCCTGAAGGGCCTGCGGGACCGCTACGAGGCACACCACCGCGTAACGATTACCGACGGCGCCCTCGCCTCAGCCGCGCAACTGGCCGAACGCTACATTTCGGACCGCTTCCTGCCGGACAAGGCGATCGACCTCATCGATGAAGCCGGCGCACGCCTGCGTATTCGCCGCATGACCGCTCCGCCGGAGCTCAAGGCCATGGACGAGCGCATTGCCGACGTCAAGATGGAGAAGGAATCCGCCATCGACGCCCAGGACTTTGAGGGTGCCGCTTCGCTGCGCGACAAGGAGCAGAAGCTCATTGCCGAACGCGCTGAGAAGGAGCGCAACTGGAAGTCCGGCGGCATGGATGACATCTCCGAGGTTGATGAAGACCTGATCGCCGAGGTTCTCGCGAACTCCACCGGTATCCCCGTCTTCAAGCTCACCGAGGAAGAGTCTTCGCGGCTCCTCAAGATGGAAGACGAACTGCACAAGCGCGTCGTCGGCCAGGACGAAGCCATCAAGGCTCTTTCCCAGGCTATCCGCCGCACACGTGCAGGCCTGAAGGACCCCAAGCGTCCTGGTGGCTCGTTCATCTTCGCCGGGCCTACGGGTGTCGGCAAGACCGAGCTCGCCAAGGCCCTTGCCGAGTTCCTGTTCGGTGAAGAGGACGCCCTCATCACGCTGGACATGTCCGAGTACTCCGAGAAGCACACGGTTTCGCGACTCTTCGGTGCACCTCCGGGCTATGTCGGCTACGAAGAAGGCGGCCAGCTGACGGAGAAAGTTCGTCGCCGTCCGTTCTCCGTGGTCCTGTTCGACGAAGTTGAGAAGGCCCACGCGGACCTCTTCAACTCGCTCCTGCAGATCCTGGAAGACGGCCGACTGACCGACTCCCAGGGCCGCGTGGTGGACTTCAAGAACACCGTGATCATCATGACCACCAACCTGGGTACCCGCGACATCTCAAAGAGCGTCGCTACGGGCTTCCAGTCCGGCACGGATACCCAGACTGGCTACAACCGGATGCGCGCCCGGGTCACGGAGGAGCTCAAGCAGCACTTCCGCCCCGAGTTCCTCAACCGCGTTGACGATGTTGTGGTGTTCCCGCAGCTCACCCAGGACGAGATCATCGAGATCGTGGACATGTTCGTTACCCGCCTGGAGCGTCGCCTCAAGGACAAGGACATGGGCATCGAGCTCACCACGGCAGCAAAGGTTCTTCTGGCCACTCGTGGCTACGATCCCGCAATGGGTGCCCGGCCGCTGCGCCGCACCATCCAGCGCGAGATCGAGGACCAGCTCTCCGAGAAGATCCTCTTCGGCGAATTGCACTCCGGTGACATCGTTGTGGTGGATGTGGACGGCGAAGGCGACGACGCCAAGTTCACGTTTGCAGGCAACGCCAAGCCGCGGATCCCGGAGATTGCTCCTACCGCATAAGGCACACGTACGAATGCAAAGCCCCATCCGCTCCGAAAGGAACGGGTGGGGCTTTCGCGTCAGGTGACGTCTCGCCAGCACCGCCAGTATCGCGCCATATCTGAAAGTAGTGTTTCACTATGAGTGAACGGCTCTGTGATCCGCAGCACAATACGTGTTGAATCGGAGCATGGATTCGACTGACACCCCAAGCCCAGGCATGCCACCTGAAACTCCTTTCCACGATATCGACCACTACCTCTCCATCCCCAGGGTCAGTGGTCTCACGCTCAGCCCGGACGGCAAGCGCCTGGTCACTACCGTTTCCACCCTGAACGGCAAGGGCATCGAGTTCGTCACTGCACTGTGGGAGATCGACCCCACCGGCCAGAGCCACGCCCGACGGATCACCCGGAGTTCCAAAGGTGAGGCCGGTGCCGCCTTTGCCGCGAACGGCGATCTTTACTTCACGTCTTCCCGCCCCGACCCCGAGAGCGCAGATCCCCACGCCGATCCGGTGAACGCACTGTGGCTGCTCCCTGCCAGTGGGGGAGAGGCTCGGGTTGTGCACACTCGAGCCGGCGGGATCAGTTCCGTCATGGCGGCAAAGAACGCGGATGCCATCATCGTCAACGCCGAGGTTTTGGCGGGCTCCAGCAATGAGGAGAACGACGAAGAACGCCGCAAGACCCGCAAAGACAACAAAGTGTCCGCCATCCTGCACAGTGGCTACCCGATCCGCTATTGGGACGCGGACCTGGGTCCTGCCCAACCGCGCCTGTTTGCAGTGGAGCCGGGCGAGGAGGAGGAAGCCGGCAAACCAACCACCATTGACGCACCAACGCCGCTTAAGCTGAGGAACCTGACTCCCGGCGTCGGCGGCTCGCTGCGGGAAGCCAAAACTGTGGTGAGTCCGGACGGCAAGACCATCTACACGAGCCTCACCAAAGCTCTCGCCAAGGCCGACAGCCGTGAGGTGCTGGCCGCCGTCGACGTCGCCACGGGAACCGTCAAGGTACTTCTGGACCGCGAGGGAATGAGCTACTTCCCTGGTCCCGTCAGCCCGGACAACCGCACGCTGGTGGTGGAGAGCGAGAGTGACACCACGCCCACGCAAGCGCCGCAGGTCAAGCTGCACCTGCTGGACGTATCAGGCAGCGAAACGACTGACCTGGAGCCGCTCGCGCACCAATGGGACCGCTGGGCTACTGCCTTGGCGTGGCTCCCGGAAGGCAATGCCATCCTGGTGAAAGCGGACGACGACGGCGCGTCGCCGGTTTTCCGGATCGACGTTGCTGACGGTGGAGTAACACGGGTGACGGAAGACGCTGCCGCGTATTCCGACGTCGTGGTTTCGCCGGACGGAACCACAGCGTACGCACTGCGGAGCTCCTACGAGTTCCCCCATGAAGCTGTACGGATCGACCTCGCTTCCGGAGAGGTGGTGAGGTTGCAGGCACCCGCGGAACGGCCAACGTTCAAGGGGCACCTCGAACGTGTGGAAACGACGGCGGAGGACGGCGCTCGTCTGCCGGCGTACCTGGCGCTCCCTGAAGGTGCGTCCGGTGACAACCCGGCCCCGCTCCTGCTATGGATCCACGGTGGGCCCCTGGGCTCATGGAACGCCTGGACCTGGCGTTGGAACCCCTGGCTGCTGGTCGCCAAGGGCTATGCCGTGCTGCTGCCTGACCCTGCGCTCTCCACAGGCTACGGTCAGGAGTTCATCCAGCGCGGCTGGGGTGAATGGGGCAAGAAGCCCTTCTCGGACCTCATGGCTATCACCGATGCCGTAGTTGAGCGGGCGGACATCGACGAGTCGCGGACAGCGGCGATGGGCGGGTCCTTCGGCGGCTACATGGCCAACTGGGTGGCAGGCCAGACGGACCGTTTCAAGGCGATTGTGACCCACGCCAGTTTGTGGGCCCTGGACCAGTTCGGCCCCACCACCGACGCCGCGCAGTACTGGCTGAAGGAAATGACCGTTGAGATGGCGATGGAGAACTCGCCACACCTCAACGTACGCAACATCAAGACGCCCATGCTGGTGATCCACGGAGACAAGGATTATCGCGTCCCGATCGGCGAGGGCCTGCGGCTTTGGTACGAACTCTTGTCCTCATCGCAGTTGCCCGCCGACGACAACGGCCAGAGCCCGCACCGGTTCCTCTACTTCCCCGACGAAAACCACTGGATCCTCCAGCCGCAGCACGCGAAGGTTTGGTACGGAGTAGTGGAGCATTTCCTGGCAAAGCAGGTGCTGGGCGAGGAGGTGGGCCTGCCGGAGGAGTTGGGGATCTAGAGACCGGAACGGGAGGCGGCGGATCAGCCTGCGGACATACGGCGAATTCCGGTGGCGTAGGCGTCGAGGACTTCGAATATCCCGCGGTGCTGCCACACGCGGTTGCGGCCGCGGCCTGACGCTTCCGTCAGTACGCCGCGGTCCGTCAGGGCATCGAGTGCGCGCAACGCCGCCATCTCGCCAAGTCCGAGCTCGGTCACAAGGTACTTCGTATTCACTGCAGGCTGGCCGATCAGTGCGGGCAACACCCGCCAGGCCGCCGCGTCCGCGCGCAGCCCCGTCATCTTCGCGCGGGACTCCTCGAGTTGTGCGACAAGGTCGTCGACCAGCCGCGATCCGGTAGTTGCGGCGATCCGACTCGCCATTGCGAACTCTAGGACGATTGGGCCGGCATCGCCCTCCCGAAATGCGCCCAGTGCTGCGAAGTAGCGTGCGGTATCCACGAGGAGGCCCGCGGAGATCGGCACCGCGGTTGAGTCCACCAGGCCCTTGTTACGGAGAATCGACTGCGCCAGTGCGCGCCCTGTCCGGCCGTTCCCGTCCGGGAAGGGGTGAATCGTTTCGAACTGGGCATGGCTGATCGCCACTTGGACGAGTACGGAGACATCCTGGCGATCGATGAACTTAACCAGGTCCGTGATCGCAGCGGGAATGCGGTCGTGGTGCGGGGCGACGAACTCGGCCACCCGTGGCCCTGCCTGACCAGGGCCGATCCATATCTGCTCGTCCCGGAAACGGCCGGCACCGGCAGGATCGAAGCCGCGCTGGTGGAGCATCAGTGCCTTGTGCATTGCGAGGATGGAATCCTCGCTGATGTCGTCGGCCAGTTGGAGGGCCGCCTCCATGGCTCGAACGTTGCCGATGACGGTGAGGGCGTTGGCTTTGCCGCCCTCGTCGATCTCGGCAAGAGCGAGCTGCTTGGCGGACGTCGTCAACTGTTCGATCTGTGAGCTGGAGGCAGACTCTGTGCGCAGCAGGATCGCCGTCATTGGCCCGAGCGCGGGATTGTCTCTACCAAGGGTCCGCTGCGCGTGCTTGTCGAACCCGACCAGCTGTCGAGTGGCGTCCTCGATATCGGCGGAATCTTCGCTGGAAATGAAGGGGGTCCAGTCGGCTATCGGCGCCGTGACGGCCGCCTGGTAAGGGCCGGTTTGGCGCTCCACCTCCGCGCGGGAGTACATCTCCGGCGCTCGCGGCTTCCAGTCGAAGGTCTCGAAGGAGACCGGATCGACCGGAATACCAACGCGCGGAGGTGTTGCCATGCATCCAGCTTACCAACACTTATCAAGCTAAGTGTTGGTAAGGGCTTCCAGTCCATCAACTAGGCCTCTTTAAGCGTGGGCGCGACAGCCCTTGCCAACAGATGAACCCATAAATGTTGGTAACCGCTCCTCCTTCTCAGTCACGAATCCGCGGCCCCGTCCCACGTAGCTAGGATGGGGGAGTGAATTCGACCTTTAGCCTTCGTCCTGCCCGTACTAGTGATGTGGCGGCGATTAAGAGGTTGGTCGCGCCTTTGGCGGAGCAGCGCATTTTGATGGCCAAGGAAACTGTGGCCTATTACGAGAGCCTCCAGGAATTCCGGATTGCCGAATCCCAGGACGGCGACGTGATTGGTTGCGGTGCCCTGCACGTTATGTGGGAGGACCTGGCCGAGATCCGCACTCTTGCCGCCGCGGACACGTGGCGGGGCCGGGGTGTGGGGCATGTGCTGGTGGAGGATCTCCTCGAAAAGGCCAAGGAGCTCGGTGTAAGCCGGGTTTTCTGCCTGACGTTTGAGGTTGACTTCTTCAAGCGCCATGGCTTCGAGGTCATGGAGGACCAATCGGCGGTGGACCCGCAGGTGTACTCGGAGTTGCTGCGCTCGCATGACGAAGGCGTGGCGGAATTCCTGGATCTGGCCCGGGTAAAGCCCAATACTTTGGGCAATACACGCATGATCAAGCACCTGTAAGAACCCACAACAAGCGCTGACAGATACGGGGTTCAACCCTGCCCGGATTATGCGTGATTTAAAACCCCTTCTCTTATCTAAAGTTGATGGATAAACTGATCGAGGCTTGCTGGGGAGCTTCCGCCATTCGGTCAATCGAGAGAAGATCATGCAGTCCCACGCGTCGTTTTCTGGTAATTCAAGTGTTTCTGAACTCCAACTCAGTGTGCGCGGTCCCGTGTTCACGCCTGCCGATCCCGGCTTCCAAGCCGAGGTAGCGGCCTTCAACCTCTCTACTCAACACCAGCCGGATCTTGCCTTCGGCGCCCTCGACGCAGAGGACGTTTCGGCGGCTATCAGATGGGCGGCGGAACGGGGAATACCCGTAGCCGTCCAGTCCACAGGGCATGGTGCAACCAACGCGATAGAAGGCGGGATGCTTATCAGTACCCGCCGGATGCTGGAACTCAGCGTCGACCCCCTTGAGAAGACCGCCAGAGTGGGGGCCGGTGTTCGGTGGAAGGCTGTGGTTGAGCTTGCTGCAACCTTCGGTTTGATGGGGCTCTGTGGTTCAACCAGTGACGTCGGCGTGGTGGGATACACGCTGGGCGGGGGCCTGCCAATCCTCGGCCGAAAGTACGGCTTCGCCTCGGATCATGTCATCGCTTTCGAGCTGGTCACAGCGGACGGCACCCAGCAAAGGGTTACTAAGGACGAGAACCCTGAGCTGTTCTTCCTCCTGCGAGGCGGCAAAGGCAATCTGGGCATTGTGACGGCCATGGAATTCCACCTCTTCCCAGCCGCAGACATCTACGCCGGTGGCGTGTACTTCGACGGCGGGCACGCCCCGGAAGTCCTTGGGGCGTTTAGGGAATGGGTGCCATCGCTACCCGCGGAGGCATCGGCGTCGTTGGCGTTTTTGCGCCTTCCGGAGATGGAGATGATTCCGGAGCCGTTGCGGGGAAAGTTTGTGATCCACCTCCGCTACGCCTACCAAGGCGACCTGGCTGCAGCGGCGGAGCTGCTGGAGCCCATGCGCCGAAGCGCCCCGTTCATGATGGACGCCACCGGCCCTTTGGAAGCAAGCCAATTCGACACAATCCACCAGGATCCGGACCAGCCAGTCCCCGTTCGCGAGCGTGGCTTCCTGCTTGACCGGTTGGACGACGAGGCGTCCGAGGCAATCCTGCGGCACTTCGGTCCGGGCGTTGAGAGCCCGGTGTTGCTGGCCGAACTCCGGCTGCTGGGCGGTGCCCTCGCCAAGAGCGCGGAGGGCGAGGATATTGTGGGCGGACGTGACGCGGCGTTCAGCTTCTACATGGTTGCCATTGCCGCGGCTCCTGTTGTTGAGGTGCTGCCCGCAGTTTTCGAAGCCGTGCATACAGACCTTCGTCCCGCTGCCAATCCGGGCACCTTTGTGAACCTCCACGGGCACTTTGTGGATGTCGAGGACAGGGAGCGCCCTTGGGGCCCCAGTGCGCGGGAGCGGCTTAAGAAGGCGAAAGCGGAGCTGGATCCGAAGAATATGTTCAGCTTTGGGCACGTAGTGGGCCTTCCTGCCACGGAACAGCCGGTTGTTATGGATCAGACCGCGCTGCTCGAAGACGTGGTCACTGCCGGCGGCGACGCCGCGCTGAACAGTTAAGGAGCGGACCGTGCAAGATCGTGTCACGTTTCCCGACTTTTCAGCTTTCCAGATAGACATCCCCCACGGGTCCTGGCCGAACGAATCCTTCTGGCCGGGGACCGCCCACTCGAACCCGGACTTGTACTCCGCATTTTGGCTCGATTTCCATGCCCGCAGTGACCCTGAATTCAGTCCTCCCGCCGCCGCGGAAGCCGGGCACCACGAAGATTAACTGTGTCATTCCGGCAGGGGCGGGCTTTTGGGCCGTCCCTGCCGGCCTTTAACGGGCGTTGGGGGTTCTGCACGCCACGAGGCCTACCCTGTGCCCGGACACCGGTAGTAGGGTCAGAGCACCAGCCACAGCACGTCCAGGAGCATCCCATGAAAAAGCTCATCAATGATCCACGCGCCGTGGTGGACGAGTCCGTCGAAGGCTTCGGCATGGCCCATGCCGACATCGTGGACGTCCATCCGGAGCCTAAGTACGTCATCCGGAAAGGCGCACCTGTTGCGGGCAAGGTTGCCCTGGTATCCGGCGGCGGCAGCGGTCACGAGCCGCTGCACGCTGGTTTCGTGGGCCTCGGAATGCTCGACGCCGCGGTGCCCGGCGCCGTTTTCACGTCGCCCACGCCGGACCAGATAATACCGGCGACCGTCGCTGTCGACTCAGGTGCCGGCGTCGTGCATATCGTCAAGAACTACACAGGCGACGTCCTGAATTTTGAGACGGGGGCGGAGATGGCACAGGCCGAAGGCGTACACGTGCGTTCGGTGCTGGTCAACGACGACGTCGCCGTGGAGGACTCCTTGTACACAGCGGGCCGACGTGGAGTGGGCGGGACGGTCCTCGTGGAGAAGATCGCCGGTGCTGCCGCCGAGCGTGGAGACGGTCTTGAAGCCGTCGCCACCATCGCGGAGCGGGTCGCTGCCAACGTGAGGACCATGGGAGTAGCCCTCTCTGGCTGCACAGTTCCGCACGCCGGTAAGCCGAGCTTCGAGCTGGCGGAGGACGAAATCGAGATCGGCATCGGTATCCATGGCGAGCCTGGACGGCACAGGATCGCCATGGAAAGCGCTGACGCGATCACCGACCGTCTATTGGAGCCCGTGCTTGAGGATCTCGCCATCTCCTCCGGCGACAGGGTGCTGCTGTTCGTGAACGGCATGGGCGGCACGCCGCAGAGTGAGCTCTACATCGTCTATCGCCGGGCCGCCCAGGTACTCGCAAAGCGCGGGGCATCAGTGGAGCGCTCGCTGGTGGGCAATTACGTGACGTCACTTGAAATGCAGGGGTGCTCGGTGTCCGTGCTACGCCTCGACGACGAATTGACGCATTTGTGGGATGCTCCCGTTCACACGGCCGCCCTGCGTTGGGGAGTGTGAGCATGGGCCTGGGGGTTGATTGGGCAGTGGACTGGCTGAAGCTTTCGGCGAAGGCCATGGCAGAACACCGAACCGAACTGATTGAGCTGGACCGGGCAATCGGTGACTCGGACCACGGCGAGAACATGGACCGTGGATTCCAGGCCGTGTTGCAGAAGCTGGACGAGGCGCCGCCGGAGACCCCAGGAGCTGCGCTCAAGGCGGCGGCGATGGCACTGATGTCCAAGGTGGGCGGAGCTGCAGGGCCGCTGTACGGCACTGCATATCTTCGGGCGGCCACGTCCCTCGGGGACACCGCCGATATTGATGCAGAGGCGCTGGCTTCCGCGCTCGCGGCTGCCCGCGACGGAGTGGTGGCCCGCGGCAAAGCCGAGACAGGGGACAAAACCATGATCGACGCATGGACGCCTGCAGTTGAGGCAGCCCGGAACGCGGCGTCCGATGGCGGCGATGTACTCGCCGTCCTGCAGGCTGCTGCCGAGGCGGCCGAAGTTGGGGCGGTGGCTACCGATCCGCTGGTGGCTCGCAAGGGCCGCGCAAGTTACCTCGGGGAGCGGAGCGCAGGGCATCGCGATCCAGGAGCGGCCTCCACGGCGTTGCTCTTGCGCGCCGCGGCAGCCGCAGCGGCCGGCTCCGCAGGCAACACGGGAACCGACGCCGTATGACAGTTGGGATCGTGGTTGTCTCCCACAGCAGCAAGATCGCTGAAGGTGCTGTGGAACTCGCCGCCCAGATGGCGCCCGACGTCGAACTCGTCGCCGCCGGGGGCACTGACGACGAACGGATTGGCACCAGCCTCGAGAAGGTCCTTGCCGCCGTCGAGCAGTCACTGATTGATGCCGGAGGCGAGGGCGTGGTGGTGCTGACGGATCTGGGCTCTGCAGTAATGACAGCTGAGTCTGCGATCGAGTTCGCCAGCGACCCCGACGCTATTTTGCTTGCCGATGCGCCTCTGGTTGAAGGGCTGGTGGCCGCGGCCGTCGCGGCGCAGGGCGGGGCTGGCGCCGACGAGGTGCGTAAGGCTGCCGAAGCGGTTGGATTCCGGGCTTCTGCCGGTACTGACCCGGGCGGTCCTTACGAGTCCCGGGAACCGGATGCTGCCGGCGATTTCGAGCTGATTAATCCCATGGGCATCCACGCGCGGCCTGCGGCCAAGATAGCCGGTGGACTGTCCGGCCTTGACGCTGAGGTGACAATCAACGACGTCGACGGGACCTCGATGATGGCGCTCATGACGCTCGCCGCCGCCCAGGGTGCAACCCTGCGCGTGGAGGCCCGTGGCAAGGACGCCGCAAAGGCAGTTCAGTATGTCGGACGGTTGGTGGGCGAGGGGTTCGGCGAGATCTGACACGCCTTCATCAGGAGCAAATATTGCTAAGTACACTGATTAGTGATGTTGTAGAGGTACAGGTTCACTACAAGGAAGAGGTGCGACATGGGTGCTGACGACAAGATGGAGAACGCTGGCGAGAAGATCGCAGGCAAGGCTAAGGAAGCTGCCGGAAAGCTTACTGACAACGAGCGCCTGGAAGCCGAAGGCAAGGGCGAACAGGTCAAGAGCGACCTCAAGGGTGCCGGCGAAAAGGTAAAGGACGCTTTCAAGCACGACTAGGAATTCGGCGGGGCCGTTGCAGTTGCAGCGGCCCCGCCTTCCTTTGTGTTTAACAAGGCTTACACCGCACGATCAGATGGAGGATTCTTTCGTGAATTTGCTGGTGAAATTGTTCGGCCTGGCAGTCAGCCTTGGAGCTGGCGTGCTGGCAAACAAGACGCTTGAAGGACTCTGGGAGAAAAAGACAGGAAAACCTGCCCCCAAGGACGGAACTGATCTGAACGATTCCTTGCCGGGAGTGCTCGTGTTCGCTGTGGTTTCGGCAGGCGTTGGTGCAGTGGTTCACGTTCTTACCCAAAGGGGCACCAAAAGTGCGCTGGCCCGAATGAAGAAAACGGCAGACGAGGTTTAGCAAAAATGGCAATAGCCCGATACCCGAGTGTTGTTATTGATTGTCCGGATGCGCCCGCCCTTGCCGCCTTTTATGGCGAATTGTTGGGCTGGGAGGTGAAGGGCGAAACCGATTGGTTCGAGATCCGTCCCAGCGATGGGAACAATTGCGTTGCCTTCCAACAGGTCGAGTCGTATCACGCGCCTGAATGGCCGGGGCAAACGGTTCCCCAACAGATGCACCTTGATCTGATGGTGGAGGACCTGGACAAGGGCGAGGAAGTGGCTCTGTCGCTGGGGGCAAGCAAGGCCGAGCACCAGCCGGGGACCACCTTCAGGGTGTTCCTTGATCCGGCCGGCCACCCGTTCTGTCTGTGCCTTTCCTAATGCTGGGCCTTTCCCAACCCGGCACGGCTTCCAGCCGTGCCGGCTCCTAGCCCTGCTGGGCCGCCCACTCCTCGACGCGACGGTTGCTCTCCTCTTCGGAGAGATCTTCGACGCGGGTCATGATGGACCAGCGGACGCCGAAAGGATCGCGGATGCTGGCGTATCGATCCCCTGAGACGAAAGTTGTAAGTGGTTCTCGGATAACGGCGCCGGCTTGTTCCGCTCGTTGCACAAGTGCGTCCGCGTCCGGGCAGTAGAAGCCCAAGGAGTAGCAGTCATCATCGCCGTCGGGCGCCGGGACCAGGTGGTATTCCGGGTTGGGTTCGCCCAGTTGAAGGTGGCCGTTCCCGAGGTCGAGTTCGGCATGGACCACAACTCCGCCCATCTCCGTGGCGCCAACAATCCGTGCCCCGAAAACGTCCCGGTAGAACGCGATTGCATTTTTGGCATCGGGTACGGCGAGGAAGGGCGTCAGGCTCGTCAAGCCGTTGGGGACTCCGTGGGTGGTGTACTTGCCGTGCGCGGCCTTGGTTGACTCTGTGCTTGTAGTATCTGTCATGTCCACGACGCTACGGTCCGGGCTTCCTCCGGCGCTTGGAAATTCGCGACAGACTTTGTTGGGGAGGATCTTATGGATGGTTCGTTCAAGGGCATTCTGTACCCGGCCCGGCTTCCCACTTTCAATCGTTTAGCGGCGCCGGAGCCTGTTGCGGAGCTGGTCCAGTGGTTCTGGATTCCCGAATGGGACGTTGAGCCAGGCCGCGCCTCCCGTCAGCATCTGATCGCCTATCCCGCATCCAATCTCGTTGTGCAGTTGGATGACGTGGTCTTCTCGGGTCCCACAACCCGGGCCGCCTATCGTGACTTGAATGGCCGCGGCTGGGCAGTGGGAGCGCTGTTGCGCCCGGCCGCTCTCCCGGTGTTCACCGACGATCCCGGCAGCTTGCGCGATGCCGAGGTGGTGTTGCCGTTGGAGGACCTCCACCGTTCTGTTGCACGGTCTATGAACCCTGTTGCACGGGCCATGAACGCCCCCGACGGCGGCACCCGGCGCGAGCAGGCAGTGGACGCCTTTGCGTCGTGGCTGGGTTCCCTGGACTACTTTCCTTCCGAAGAAGCCTTACTGGCCAACCGGATGATGGCCATTATTGCCTCCGACCCGGACGTTGCCCGGATTGATGACGTGGCGGCCCGGCTGGCGGTTTCAGCCCGGTCGCTCCAGCGAATTGCCAGGAAGTACATCGGGCTCAGCCCGTCTGCGCTGATCCGTCGACGTCGCCTGCAGGATGCTGCCGAGAGGGCACGTCTGGACCCTTCCGCCGATCTTGCGGGCATCGCCGCCGAACTTGGCTATACAGATCACGCACATTTGACGAACGACTTCCAGAAGTACCTGGGGTTCACGCCGAGCACATACCGGCGTGCTGTTGGCAGTTAAGCGTTCTCGCAGCATCCGCCATGACGTTGCTGCTGACTACACAGAAACGGGCACCGGTGGTTCCGTAGCCTCTTTGCTGGGTTCCGGCGTCGTGGTTTCCCCGCGGAAGGCGGCCAGCATCGCCTCGCGATCGAATTGTCCCTCCCACTTGGACACCACAAACGTGGCAACGCAGTTGCCGAGCAGGTTGACCACGACGCGCATGGAATCCATCAGCCTGTCGGCTCCGAGGAGCAATGCCACGCCCGCAACGGGGAAGATTCCCAAAGCCCCGGCAGTAGCGGAAAGGGCCAGGAAGGCCGAGCCGGGAACGCCTGCCATGCCTTTGGAGGTCAACATCAGGATTCCGAGGGCAGCCAGCTGTTGGCCCAAATCGAGGTTATGCCCGAATGCCTGGGCAAGGAACAGCAAGGAGATCGAAAGGTAGAGCGCGGCGCCGTCGAGGTTGAAAGAGTAGCCCGTGGGAACCACCAGCCCCGTGGTCGCGCGGGAACAGCCTGCGTTTGTCAGTTTGGTCATGATTCGCGGCAGCACTGATTCTGTGGATGCTGTGCCCAGCGCCAGCATGAACTCTTCGCGGGAGTACTTGATGAACTGCCACAGTGGAACGCGTGGATAAACCCAGGCCACGATGAACAGCAATCCGATGAAGACCAGTGCCGAACCGTAGCATGCAGCCACCAGCAGCGCGTAGGTACTCAAAGAACTCAACCCGTACTGGCCGATGATGAATGCCATCGCGCCGAAGGCGCCTACCGGGGCAACCCGCATCACCCAGGACATGATTTTGAAGAAGAGTTCAAGGGTGGTCTCCATGAGGTCGATGACGGGCTTGCACTTCTCCCGTCCCACCACCACGATGGCCGCCCCGAAGAAGACCGCGAAACAGAGGACTTGCAGCAGCGTGTTGGATGCGAATGCTCCAACCACGCTGGTGGGAATGATGCCCAGCAGGAACTGTCCGGCGTCCTTGGGCGGGGCCGTGGTGGTCTTGGCATTGACGGCTTCCGCTGACAGGGAAGCCGGATCAATGTTCAACCCAGCTCCTGGCTGGACGATGTTGGCCACGAGCAGCCCGAACGCCAGCGCGAAAAGTGTGGCGGCGGTGAAGTAGATGAGGGCTTTTACGCCTACCCGGCCAACGGACTTCACGTCACCCACAGCGGAGATGCCAGTAACGATGACCAGGAATATCAGTGGCGCAATGATCATCTTGATGAGTTGAATAAAGCCATCGCCAAGGGGGCGAAGCGCAGACCCGATGCCCGGCCAGAAGTAGCCAATGGCGACCCCCAGCACCACGGCCACGAGAATCTGGAAAAACAGGGATTTATAGAGGGGCTTCTTTGCCGCTGGGCTCGCAGCAACAGCAAGTGCGGGAGTCTTCAAGATGGCGCCTATCTGTGCGAGGCCGTGAAGGCTCACGGCCGGGGTCACACATGACGCTATGGGGGGCGTGTTTCGGAATTGCTAATTCCAACATCACATTGTGTTTAATACCGGAATCAAGTTTTCACGATACGAAATTTTATTGCAGTTGAAGTGGTTGGCAGCCTTCTGCGAGTACCTCCGCCGGCTTTGGAGTCGGCTTATGGAGCGCATCGAGAAACAACCTGTAGGAGACCACCCCCGCACGTGCGGACCCGGTGGAGCAGCAGCATCTGTAAACGTGGGTCATCCAAGGGCCGGGCAAGAGGGCTCGAAGCCACGAGTCGCACTCGGTCAACGAGGGCGGAGCTTGGATTCCACTGTCCTTGCGATGGGCAGCAATGGACACGGTGACACATGTTCCCGCAGGAGCTGGCCCAGGAGCGAACCATCCCCATTCCACGGTCTCGACGACGATCGTCACGTTAATGTTCTCGTCCTCGAATGATGAGGTGGGGCTCATTCGATAATGGCGTCGGCCGCTGTGGCATGAGTCGCGTTGTGAAGACTGGCTGAGTGCCTCGCGAAGTTCGTTCAATTCGGTGCCATGTTTATTGCGGATCTTGGCGCTGAGATCCATGACCAAGGTTCCCTCGGCTGCGCTGGGCCCGTGCGCTGCGCTGGGCGCCGGGGGGTCAACGGCGGCAGGCGTGGGTGCCGTAACAGAAAATGTGTCACGGATAGGCTGCTCAGACCGGTGCACAACACCCCCAGGACTCGACCATCAGGCAGGTGAGATGAGAATACCCGTCGAAAAATCAAATCGCTAGAGGAACCGTTCGATTATCCCTGCCTCAGCCCCGTCGCATCGAGCACCAGATTGGCGGTGATGAACCGACCGCACTGCTCACCAAACGGGTAGTCGCCCTTGGGCGTGAACGTCAGCGTCCGGACCGGCAGTGCGGTTCCGGATGGAGACGTGCCGGATACGGTGGCTTCAAGCGGACTTTCTGAGAGCGCGGGCAGTCCCAGGAAGCCGGTCATCGTGCCATCGGGCGAGGACGTTGCGGAGCACACGCCCTCAGGGGAGCAGCCCTGATCAACGGAGATTGAGCCTGGGTTCAAAGCCACGTCCGCTTCGGTGCAGGTCCCGTCCTGGCACGCTTTCATCCGCAATGCAGCAACTGTGTCCACGTAGCCGGCAGCTATCGTGATCGAGACTCCAGACGCCTGGGCGATCGCCGGGCAAGGTACCGGCTCAGCGAAGCAGCTGGGAAGAAGTGCCGAGGTACCCATCAGGGTGAAAGCCAAACCAATCTTGCCCATGCTTCAGGGTAGGACTGGAACCAGCAGGAGGCGCCCCAATGGAGGGAATCGGCACCCCATCGTTACGGCTCACACCGGCCCGTTGCCGAACCGACACCGCGCGTGATTGCCGCTTAGGCGGGAAGCCGCAAACCGCCGTCGTGGATTTCCGCCAATCCGTCACTGACCAGGCCGTCGAGTGCCCGTTCCAGCTGCTCGGGCGCTGAGTTGAGCCGGTGCAGTGCCGCGAGCGGAATCCCGACGCCGGACGGCGCGAACCCGAGGTCCGCCGGCGCCTGCTCGAACATCTCGCGCGGAACCGGGATGGCAGCTTCACGGAGGACGGCCATCACGGCTCCGCGGACTTGCCGGTCCGTGCCGTGCCAGGACTGGCCCTTGGGGGTGTACGACGGCGGTGGCTCACCGGCCGCGAGCCAGGCGCAGCTTGAGCGCACGGGACAGTCGGCGCACTTGGGGGTCCGGGCCGTGCACACCACGGCACCCAGTTCCATGACGGAGGCGTTCCAGCGCACGGACAGCGGCCGGTCTTCGGGCAGCAGGGCATCGGCGAGGCGCATCTCGGCCGCTGTGAGCGCCGGAGCGGGCAGGGCGTGCCCGGAGATGAGGCGCGCATGGACGCGGCGGATGTTGGTGTCCACCACTGTTTCGCGGCGGCCAAAAGCAAAGGAGGCGACGGCGGCAGCAGTGTAATTGCCGACGCCCGGCAGGTTCAGGAGCTCGGGATAACTGTCCGGGACGTCGCCATGGTGCTCGTCGCGGATAGCGACGGCGGCGGCGTGCAGTCGCAGTGCCCTGCGGGGATAGCCGAGGCGGCCCCAGTGACGAACGGCCTCCCCGGAGGGCTCATCGGCCAGATGCGCGGGCGTTGGCCAGCGTTCCATCCAGTCCCTCCAGACCGGAAGGACGCGGACCACAGGAGTTTGTTGGAGCATGACTTCGCTGACCAGAATGCCCCAAGGACTGCAATCAGGCTCGCGCCACGGAAGATCCCTGGCAGTCTCGGCGAACCACTGGTCCAGGGACTGGTGGAGTCCGGCGAGTTGGTCGGTACCGGGAAGTGCCATGCGTCAGATCTCCCGGACTGTTGATGTTTAGGTTGGCGCCGGAGCGCCGGAATTCTGCCCTCTACTGTAGTGGAAACCAGGACGGCGACGCTCCTGCGGTGCACGTCACACACGGCGGGTTTGGCGTCCGGCGGCGTGGTGGTGGCGTGCTGCGGAGTGGGCCCGCCTAGCCTAGAAACATGGCCAATCAGGGTAAGAACCAGTCGTCCGCGCGCACATCAGCGCCGGCGAAGGGGTCTGCCCGTAATTCAGGCGGTGCAGGCCGCCCTGGCACCCCAAAGCCCAGGCGACGTCCAAGCCCCGCCGTTTACCGCCGGCGTCGGCAGTTTGTCTTCGGCGCGCTGCTGCTCGTGATCGCCCTCGTGGTGGCTGGCATCATGGCAATTAGTGGTGCGCTTGCAAGTAAGTCCGAGCCCCAAGCGGTCAGCACACCTGAAGCGTCCCAAGTGCCCACGCAAGGGAATGCGCCCACAGCAGGCACTGCCTCCCCGTCCGCAAAGCCGACGCCTGTGTGTGACCTGAGCCTGGTGACCGTGGCCGCAGCTACGGACAAGCCAGCCTACGCGGCGGAGGAGAAGCCGCTGCTTACCATGACCATTACCAACGGCGGAACGGCTCCCTGTGAGGTGAACGTTGGCACGTCCCAAATGGAGTACGTGGTGATGAGCGGTTCGGACCGGATCTTTTCCTCCAAGGATTGCCAGGCCGGCAGTGAAGACCTGGTCAAGACCATCCAGCCTGGCAAGAGCGAGACCGCCAATTTCCCCTGGCAACGCAACCGGACGCTTGAAGGCTGCGCCCCGATCGAGGCCAAGCCCGGCGCAGGCGGCGCCTACTACACGTTCGAGGCCCGCTTGGGGAACAAGTCCAGCACCAAGGCCGTCTTTCAGTTGAACTAGTTGTGGAAGCGGAAAGCGTCCGACGGCGAATGCCGGCTTAGAGGAAGCGGTCCAGCAAACTGGCCTCGGCCATGCGGCTCAAGCCCTCGCGGACCGTGCGTGCGCGCTGGTCGCCGATACCGTCAACAGTCATGAGGTCATCGATGGTGGCTGCCATGAGGTTCTGCAAGCCGCCGAAGTAGTCCACCAGGCGATCGGCGACGGCCTTCGGCACGGACTTGAGGCCGGACAGGAGGCGGTAGCCGCGAGGCTGGACCACGGCGTCCAACTGCTCCACGCCACCGGCGAAGCCAATGATTCCGGCAATCCTGCTCAGATCGATCAGCTCAGTGGGCCCCAGGTTGAGGAGCGCCTGGACTGCTTCTTCAATATCCTCGGGAGTGGCATCGGGGTCTGCGTAGTCGCGGATGATGACATCGCTGCCGGGGCCGCGGCCCATGGTGAGCTCCTCCACCTGCAGCGACAGCAGGCGGCCATCCTCGCCAAGTTCCAGGACGTATTGGGCAATTTCCTCGGAAATCCGCCTGACCATTTCCTGGCGTTGCAGGGTGACGGCGACGTCCCTGACGGTGACCAGCGCTTCGATCTCAAGGGCTGAAAGGGAACTGGTCACTTGGTCCAGCCTTGCGCTGTAACGCTCCAACGTTGCCAGGGCCTGGTTGGCGCGGGCGAGGACCTTCTCCGAGCCCTCCAAGACGTGGCGTAAGCCATTCACATATAGCGCGATGATCTGCATCGACTGGCTGACAGAGATAACGGGAACGCCAGTCTGGATGGCGACGCGCTCTGCTGTTCGGTGCCTGGTTCCGGATTCCTGCGTCTCGATGCTGGAGTCCGGAACGAGCTGCACAGCGGCACGAACGATGTTGCTGGCGTCCTTGTCGCAGATGATGGCGCCGTCCATCTTGGCGAGTTCACGGAGGCGCGTGGGCGAGAACTCGATGCCGATATCGAATCCGCCCGAACAGATGGAGTCGATGGTGCGGTCATAGCCCAGCACAATCAAGGCGCCGGTGCGTCCACGGAGGATGCGTTCCAAGCCGTCCCGTAAGGGAGTTCCGGGTGCGACTCTGGCCAGAGTCGCCTTGAGCGACTCTTCCGGGCTCCGGGCCATAGGGTTTCCCTTCGAAGGTGCAAGCCATGGCTCACAGACAAGCTGAATCCGGCATCCGCGGGCGCTTCGAAAAATGCCCTGATGACGACTAGCACCATGATATGGCTTCCGGGCACCGTTAACCGCACCAGCAAGCCCCAAAGTGGGTCATTTCGTTATGTACGCGAACGGCCGGAAGGTGCCCTTTCCGGCGTTCTTGGCAAGGGCTGTTTGGGCCGATTGAGAGGTTGACATGGGCCGATATAACAAATTGGTGTAGATATTCTAGTAATCCACCTGCCGCTTCAACTTATTACCGAGCCACAGCATCGCCAGGCTTACCACGAGGAAGCCAACGGAAATCGCAAGGGCAAAGACAACAACGCCGCCCCAGCCGCCTGCCCGGGTGGGGTCGATGAACCAGTAGGGATACCAGTTCACCAAAGCGCCCCGGACCAGGCTGTAGACGAGGTAACCGATGGGATAAAGCAGCCAGTACCAGATGTGGCGGGTCGTCAGGGTTGCCCGCGGCGGTTGGAAGAGCCAATCCACCACCACGACCACAGGGATCAGGTAATGGACCACGAAGTTGACCCACGGAAGGAGTGAGCCCAGGTCCTCGCCGGCAAGCAAAGCTCCGAAGACCAGTCCAACCACGGCCATGGCGATGGTCGCCGTACCGCGGGTGGCGTCATCGATCTCGCTGGGGCGTTTGCGGATGAGGACCCTGTAGCCGCTGATGAGCAGCACCAGGGCCGCGAAGATGTTGGAGAGGTTGGTGAAGTAGCTGAAGAAGTTCCAGACGTCATAGCCCATGCCCAAATGAACCGTCAGCTGTGTTCCCACCGCCACCAACGTCAAAAGGCCGAAGAAAAAGCGTCCCCCAATAAGCACAGTTCTTTTGGTCATGGCCCAATCCTTGCCGAGCCGCATCCCAGTAGCCGCCCGACACCCCGCGAGGATCGCCTTTGGCCTATGTGATCAACAGCTCCAACGCCTCGGCCAGATGCCCCACTTCGCGCACGGAGAAACCTTCCGGGATAACGCCCGCACCGGCAGGGCTGGCAGGGACAATGGCGTGCGTGAAGCCCAGGCGGTGTGCCTCTTGGATGCGCTGGTTGATTCCGGGAACGGGACGTACTTCGCCAGCCAAGCCCACCTCGCCGAACGCAATGAGCCGTTGGGGGAGGGCTTTGCGGGATTTGGCTGACGCAACGGCCAACGCCACTGCGAGGTCGGTGGCCGGTTCCGTCAGCTTCACGCCGCCGACAGTTGCCACATAGGAATCGTCCTTATGAAGCATGCAGCCAGCACGCTGCTGAAGCACTGCGAGCAACATTGCCACCCGGGAGCTCTCCAGCCCACTGGTGGCACGGCGGGGCTGCGAATTGGCGCTCTCAGCGAGAAGGGACTGAACCTCTGCCAGCAGCGGCCTGCGACCCTCCATGGTCACCGTGATGCAGGTTCCGGAGACTGGCTCACGGGTCCGCGAAACGAACAGCCCGCTGGGATCGGCCAACCCCTCGATGCCGGCCTCGTTGAGATCAAAGCATCCGACGTCGTCGGTAGCCCCGTAGCGGTTTTTCACAGCCCGGAGCAGCCGCAGACGGGAGTGGCGCTCGCCTTCGAACTGGCATACGACGTCCACCAGGTGTTCCAGCAAGCGCGGCCCTGCGATGGTACCTTCCTTGGTTACGTGACCCACCAGCAGCGTTGTCATGTTGCGTCGCTTAGCCGCGGAGATGATGGACGCCGCAACTTCCCGTACCTGGGAAACGCCGCCGGCACTACCCTCGACATCCGCACTGCTAAGGGTCTGCACAGAGTCCACGATCAGCAACTTTGGCTCAAGCTTCTCCACTTGGCCCAGCGCCTGTCCAAGATCGGTCTCGGCGGACAGATACAAAGTATGCGCGACCGCGTCAATCCGCTCCGCGCGTAGCTTGACCTGAGCTGCGGATTCCTCGCCCGTGATGTACAGAACGTCCTGCCCGGTGCGGGCAAACTTCGCGGCGACGTCCAACAGCAGCGTGGATTTCCCGACGCCGGGTTCCCCAGCCAGCAGGATGACGGCACCGGGGACGAGCCCTCCTCCGAGGACGCGGTCCAACTCGTCCACACCCGTGGGCAGGAATGCCGCTGTTGTCCCATCCACCTCAGCGATACGGCGGGCGGGCTCCAAAACGGTAGCGGCCGCCGTCGTACGCGCAACGGTGGCGCCGTACTCTTCAACCGTTCCCCACGCCTGGCACTCACCGCAGCGGCCCACCCACTTGATGGCCGTCCAGCCGCATTCGGCGCATTTGTAAGCGGGTGTCTTGGATGCGCGGGAGGTCTTGGAAGCCATGGGTTCAAGGTTAGCCGTGGGGACTGACAGTATTAGCCGCCAGCGAATCGAGGAGCCTAAAGAGCCGGCAGCACGTCCCGTGCCTCGTCGGATTCCAGTCCGCTCGCCTCCAACAGGTCCACCATGAGCGGCCGGAACAGCATCACCACGGTTTCGCCCTCAAGCTTCTGAACGTCGAGCATTTTGGGGTGCAGGCGCGAGGCGATGTCGGTCAGCTCGTTGCGGGCGTGACGTATATGGACGCGGCGGGTTCCCTCGCTCTGCTCCGCCAGGCCAATGGTCAGTTCATCGATCGCGGCGGCAGTTTCCTGCAGTACCTCGGAGATGCTTTCAATGGCTTCATCAGACAGCGCAGCATGGTTGATCGCGCTGGTGAGCCTGCGGGCAAAAACGCGGCTGTTACGGAGTGCAAGATCGATGTATTCCAACGAATGCTCCAGGCTGGCTAGCTCGTCGCGGTGCCGGCGGTGGGCCGGAGCCAGAGTGGCTACCTCGCCTGAGGCGCGGAGGGTCTGCCGCATCCGGTCCACCAGTGGTTGGCAGTTGCGGCCGCGGATCAGCGCGTGCCAGGCGATGGTGGAGTCGCTTTCCACCATGGCCTTGGCACACTCGCGCAGCACTTCGGCGAGTTCGTGCAGGATCTTCTGGACGTCCTTGCGCGGCTCCCGGCGCGGATCCTTCGGCACCAAAATAGTCACCAGCAGGGCGAACACGCCGCCCACCACGGCATCCAGGCTTCGCGTGAAAGGCCCGCCGGCCGGCGCCGGCAGCAGCACCACCAGCAGCGACTGGAGACCCAATTGGGTGGTGAAAATCGTCCCGCTGTCCAGGAATCTGGCCAACAGGATAGAGAAAAGAAGCACGACGGCGGCCTGCAGGATCCCAGCGCCCAGCCAGTGGAGCAGGAGGTCACCCACCACGATGCCGAGCGTGCAGCCCAGTCCAACCTCAATAACGCGACGCAGGCGCGGATCACGGGAGAAGCCGAGCGCAATCAGCGAAGAAGTGGCCGCGAACAATGGCCCTTGGTGGCCCAGGATGTATTCCGCGAAAGCATAGGCGCCCACGGCACACACGGTCATCTGAATGGCCGGCGTCAGGGAGTTCCGGCTACGGACCAAGCCCGTCCGGACTCTGGCACGCAGGAACCTCTTGCTTGCAGAAAATCCCTTCGCGGCAGCCATGTCCTCCAGTCTATTTGCCGAACCCGGGCAACGATGACGCGCCGGACGCCAAGGAGAGCCCCACTCAAGGTGGCACGCGCCACATAACCCAATGGTCCGCCGTCGTTCACTTTGCGTTCACCTTCCACGTCAGGTCCCGTTACCTGCAGTGCTTACCTTCAGTAAAGGCACAAAAGGTCCATAGCTCACGCACGCCGAAATCTCCGTTCGGCCCGCATCAGAGAATCCCTGGAAGGGGTACATCCAAGTGAAGGCAACTCGCTTCGGCCGCAACGCGGCAATCGCGGTCATCGCAGCTGGCGCTCTCGCGCTCACCGCTTGCGGTTCAGACAACGCAACGGGCACCACCGCTGGCACGCAGTCCGCAGCAGCGGGCACCAAGGTTACCGGCACCCTCACCGGCATTGGCGCATCCTCCACCGGCGCAGCCATGGACGCCTGGAAGGCCGGCTTCGCCACTGCCAACCAGGGCGCAACCGTACAGTACTCCCCGGACGGTTCCGGCGCAGGCCGCAAGGCCATCATCGATGGCTCGGCACAGTTCGCCGGCTCGGACGCCTACCTGAAGGACGAAGAGCTCGAGAGCTCCAAGGCCAAGTGCGGCCCCGAAGGTGCCATCAACATCCCGGTATACATCTCCCCGATCGCCGTCGCCTTCAACGTCCCCGGTGTCACAGACCTGAAGCTCGACGCCGCTACGGTCGCCAAAATCTTCCGCGGCGATATCGCCAACTGGAATGACCCCGCAATCGCGGCCCTGAACGCCGGCGTTACCCTGCCGGACCTCAAGGTCACCCCCGTGAACCGCTCTGACGACTCCGGAACCACCACCAACTTCACCGACTACCTCGCCGCTGCTGCTCCCGAGGTCTGGACCGACAAAGCTGCAGGCATCTGGCCGGCAACCCTGAAGGGCGAGAACGCCAAGGGAACCTCCGGCGTCGTCAAGACCGTCACCGACACCCCGGGCGCCGTGACCTACGCCGATGACTCCGCCGTCTCCGGCAAACTGGGCACCGCTTCAATCAAGGTCGGCGAGGAATTCGTCAAAATCTCCGCTGATGCTGCTTCCAAGGCCGTAGAAGCCGGCAAGCCGGTTGACGGTCGCGCTGCCAACGACGTCGCCATCAAGCTGGACCGCAAGACCACAGCCTCGGGTGCCTACCCGGTAGTGCTCGTTTCCTACCACGTCGTATGCACCACGTACGAGACCAAGGCAGTTGCTGACCTGGTCAAAGCCTTCGAAAGCTACGTAGTTTCCGACGAAGGTCAGAAGACCGCTGCTGACGCTGCCAAGTCCGCGCCGCTCTCCAAGACCCTGCAGGACAAGGCCAAGGCCGCCATCGAAACCATCAAGGCCAAGGCCTAAGGTTTCCGGCGGGTTTGCCTGAACCCGGCTAAACACTGAAGTTCCCTGTCCCGCGCGGAGTGGCTGAAACGCCGTTCGCGCGGGATAGGGAACTTAGCCATGTAAGACCAGTTCACTCCAGACTGAAGGATCGTGAAGTGACCACCAACTCCCTGACAACCTCCCAAGGCGCAGGACGCGCCGGGGACAAGGTTTTCTCCGGGGCCGCCATGGCCGCAGGGTGCCTGATTCTCGCGGTTCTCTTCGGAGTCGCCCTGTTCCTTGTGGTGCAGGCAATCCCTGCACTCGTCGCCCCGCCTACGGACATCCAGGGCGGCAACGGCTTCTTCGCCTACATCGGTCCGATCGTGGTGGGCACGCTCATCGCCGCCGTGATCGCGCTCGTCATCGCAACCCCCGTGGCAATCGGGGTAGCCCTGTTCATCTCGCACTACGCCCCGCGCCGACTGGCTTCGGGGCTTGGTTACGTTGTGGACCTGCTGGCCGCCATCCCCTCCGTTGTCTACGGTGCCTGGGGTGCGGCGTTCCTGGCCAAGGAAATCTCCCCGGCCTACGACTGGCTCGCCAACAACCTCGGCTGGATCCCGATCTTCCAGGGCCCGGCATCCGCCACGGGCAAGACCATCCTGACCGCCGGCATCGTCCTGTCCGTCATGGTCCTGCCCATCATCACCTCCCTGTCCCGCGAAATCTTCCTGCAGACCCCCAAGCTGCACGAGGAAGCAGCGCTCGCATTGGGAGCCACCCGCTGGGAAATGATCCGGATGGCCGTACTTCCGTTTGGCCGTCCGGGCATCGTGAGCGCCGTCATGCTGGGCCTGGGCCGTGCCCTTGGCGAAACAATGGCGGTTGCGCTGGTGCTGTCCTCTGGGGTCTTGACTGCAAGCCTCATCCAGTCCGGCAACCAGACCATCGCCGCCGAAATCGCCCTGAACTTCCCGGAAGCCAGCGGGCTCAAGGTCAATACGTTGATCGCCGCAGGCCTGGTCCTGTTCGTTATCACCCTTGGCGTGAACATGATTGCCCGCTGGATCATCACCAAGCACAAAGAATTCTCGGGAGCCAACTAAATGACCGCCACCGTAGTCCGAAAGCGCTCGGCGCTCACCAAGGGCCAACTGCCCAAGTTCGCTCCTTACATCGTCCTGGCCGTCGCCCTGATCGTGGGCGCAGCCATCCTGGCCCTTATCGGGTTCAACGCCTTCGGCTGGGGCCTTGTCTCAGCGGCGCTGTTCACCATCGGCCTGGTCTCATGGAGCGGCGCCGTTGAGGGTGCCCGCAAGGCCAAGGACAAGCTCGCCACGTGCTTGATTGTCGGGTCCTTCCTGATTGCCCTCCTGCCGTTGATCTCCGTCATCTGGACCGTGCTGGTCAACGGCATTCCCGGCCTGGTAACCCCCGGATTCCTTGGTACGTCCATGAATGGCGTCACCGGTGCCTTCGACAACAAGGCAGTGGAGGAAGGCGGCAAGGTCCTCGGCGGCATTTATCATGCACTGCTGGGCACCCTCCAGATCACGCTTCTGGCCACGGTCATCTCCGTGCCGGTGGGTTTGCTCACCGCGATCTACCTGGTGGAGTACGGCAACGACCGTCCCCTGGCCCGCGCCATTACGTTCTTCGTGGACGTCATGACCGGCATTCCCTCCATCGTGGCGGGCCTCTTCGCGGCAGCGTTCTTCTTCGCGGTTGTTGGCCCCGGCACCAAGACCGGTGCGGTAGCCGCCGTCGCGCTTTCCGTCCTGATGATTCCCGTAGTGGTCCGCTCCAGCGAGGAAATGCTCAAGATCGTGCCGAACGAGCTGCGCGAGGCCTCTTACGCGCTCGGGGTGCGTAAATGGCGCACCATCACCAAAGTGGTCATCCCGACGGCGATTTCCGGCATTGCGTCCGGCGTCACTTTGGCGATCGCCCGGGTTATTGGCGAGACGGCCCCCATCCTAGTCACCGCAGGCTTCGCGACCACCATCAACAACAACGTATTCGGCGGTTGGATGGCCTCGCTGCCCACGTTCATCTACACCCAGATCCTGAACCCGACGTCGCCGTCCAACCCTGGCCCCTCGGACCAGCGGGCATGGGGCGCCGCTTTGGTGCTGATCATCCTGGTGATGCTCCTGAACCTCGGGGCCCGCCTCATTGCCCGTCTGTTCGCACCCAAAACGGGACGCTAGCCGGGCCGGTCGCCGGTTTTCCGGGCTCGCCAATCAAACTTCCAGAAACCCCCAAGGAATAAGGAACACCATGTCCAAGCGCATCGACGTCAAAGACTTGAATGTCTACTACGGCAGCTTCCTGGCTGTTGAGGACGTCAACATCAACATTGAAGCCAAGTCCGTCACGGCCTTCATCGGCCCCTCCGGCTGTGGCAAGTCCACCTTCCTCCGCACTTTGAACCGCATGCACGAGGTCCTTCCCGGTGCACGCGTCGAGGGCGAGGTCCTGCTGGACGGCGACAACCTTTACGACCCCGGCGTTGACCCCGTTACCGTTCGCACCCAGGTTGGCATGGTCTTCCAGCGCCCCAACCCGTTCCCCACCATGTCCATCCGCGACAATGTTCTGGCCGGTGTGAAGCTGAACAACAAGAAGATCTCCAAGGGTGAAGCCGATGCCCTGGTGGAGAAGTCCTTGGTTGGTGCCAACCTCTGGAACGAGGTCAAGGACCGCCTGGACAAGCCAGGTTCCGGCCTATCGGGCGGCCAGCAGCAGCGCCTCTGCATCGCACGCGCAATTGCTGTTGAGCCCCAGGTGATCCTCATGGACGAGCCCTGCTCAGCCCTGGACCCCATCTCCACGCTGGCCGTCGAGGACCTCATCAATGAGCTCAAGGACCAGTACACCGTGGTGATCGTGACCCACAACATGCAGCAGGCCGCCCGTGTGTCGGACAAGACCGCGTTCTTCAACATTGCAGGCACAGGCAAGCCCGGCAAGCTCATCGAGTTCGCGGACACCACCAGCATCTTCAACAACCCCGCCCAGAAGGCCACGGAGGACTACGTCTCCGGCCGCTTCGGATAAGGGGTTTGCAGGTTCCGGCTTATTTGGGGGAGCCGGCAATGAACGACGGCGGCCGTCGCCTTGGGGGTACGGCCGCCGTCAGTTTTTTGTACCCAACTACGTCGCAGCAGAGCGCGTTTTGAGCCTTCATAACGCGCTCTGCTGCGACTTGGTTGGGGAGGACGCTGGGATCGAGCCCGCCCCGGGAAGGTGAGTCCCGCCGTCGGGCGTTAGGTTTTGGCCAGGGGCGAGAAGGCCAACTCAAGGACGAATGCCATGGCGGCCGTAACGAGCGGTGTGGCCACCCAGAACAGTAGAATCCTGCGCACAAGACGCCTGTTGGTGATAGCGAAGCGCTGGTTGGTGCCCGCACCCAGCACGGACGCGGTCAGCGTGTGGGTTGTGGACAGCGGTAGCTGCAGGCCGATGGCGCCGATGAAGAGCATCACGGACGTCAGGGTCTGCGCCACAAATCCTCGAAGAGGGTCCACACGGATCAACTTGTGACCCAGGGTGTGCGAGATCCTCCAGCCACCAAACATGGTGCCCGCTGTCAGCATGATCGCGGTCAGAAGGAGGACCCACAGGGGCAATTCGCTCCCACTGGACAATCCCGCCGCCACCAGCGCCAGCAGGAGAACGGCCGCAGTGCGCTGCCCATCCTGGAGTCCATGGCCGAAAGCCACCGCCGCAGCAGAGACAGCTTGCGCGCGGCGAAAACGCCTGTTGATGACATTCGGCTGGGTATAGCGTGCCGCCCATGTCACCGGCCATACGAGCAAGTACGCCGCCACGAAAGCGATCAAAGGGGACAGGACCAAAGGCAAAGCGACTTGGGTCAGGAGGACGTTGTCCACGCCGTTGATCGAGTTCCCGCCCACCAGCACGCTCGCAGCGCCCGCGCCGATCAGTCCGCCCACAAGTGAGTTGGTGGAAGACAAAGGGATGCCCCGCCACCACGCGTACACGCCCCAGATGATGGAGGCGGCGAGGGCAGATGTCAGCATTGTGAGCCCGCTAATGCCGTTGGGGAGTTTGATCCACGACTGCGTAAACGCGAGCACGAAGCTGCCGCTGAGCATAGCGCCGATGAAGTTGAAAACAGCTGCCAGGAGTACCGCCACCGATGGCGTGAGGGCTCGTGTCCTCGTAGATAGTGCTACGGCATTGGAGACGTCACGGAAGCCGTTGAGAAACGCGAACCCTGAAGCCAAACCCACCACGAGGACCAGGAATGCAACGATCACGTCATGATTCCTTGACGATAATGCTGCCTACCTGCGTGGCGATCTTCCGCATATCCTTGGTCACTTCCACCAACTGGTTGGCGATGTCCCGGTGCCGCGCATACTGCGTGGACTTCATATCCTTCAGCATCTCGGCCACCCACGTGCGGTGGGTTCGCTCGGCACGTTTCGCCAGCCTGAGGATCTCGATCCAGTAGTCCTCAAGTTCGTCGAGGTCTTCGAGCTTTCGCATGGCATCCACCGTCAGCTCGGCTTGGCGGCTGATGATCTCCAGTTGGTCGGCCGCGCGCTTGGGCAGCCGCTCCAGTTTGTAAAGGGCAACCAACTCGCCCGCGGCGTCGAGCTTCTCCATGGCCTCGTTGAGGTGGCGGGACAGGGCGTACATGTCCTCACGGGGGAGCGGGTTCACGAAGCTGGTGCGCATATGCGTCAGGAGCGCAAAGTGCAGGTCCAGGGACTTGGACTCGTGCTCGTGAAGTTCCTCGGTCAGGCGTTCGTGCTCACTGGCCTGGGCGCCGAGGATCTCTGAGAGCGTTCCGGTGGCGGCCACAATGACGCCGGCCATCTGCGCGAGCAGTACGAGCCCGGCAGGTTCCTGGGGGAAAAGGCGCAGCTTCATATCGCTTCCGGGCCGGGGACGGATGGGCTGCGGGCTGCTTGACTTGACGCTTCCCGCTTCGGCCCCAACTTTACCGGTACGACGACGGCCACCGCTAAGTCTGCGCGTATGGCCACGGCTCACATTCAGGCGTGGCTAGCCCGGATCTGTGCCTGGGCATAAAAATGGTGCCGAACCGGATACGCCTCTCGGCGGTAGGCCGCTCGAAGCGGCTATAAGTTGAAGCCCGGGGGTTTCGCGGTTCGGCACCAGTTTCAGTGTTCTACGTCGGTGGGGCTAAGTCAACATTGACAGGTTGGGTCTGACGTGGGTAAATTCGGGGATTTTTGGACCTTAATCCAGCTCTCCCAACCTCCATGCATTGGCGGCATGTTCGAGGTCCTCGGCAGTCTTTACCAGCTGGTGTGAGTTGCGTGTGAGCTTGCTTGCATGGCTTTCATTGCTGTGCTCCGCCCCGTCCGCCAGGGTCGCCTGGCCGAGCGCCACAACGCGGCAGAATGCAGCAGAACGTTCCAGTGCGACGTCGAAATCGCCGTCGAACGCGCCGGACAAAATAGCGTCCGCCATGGTCTTCATTTCATCTGCTCCGGGCGGCTCTGCAGCTCCAGCAACCACGTTGGATACCTGCGCAGTGTCGCGGCCTGCCCTGAAGTACACCGAGATGCGCTCGGGGTTCTGGATAGTTGCGGCGCGGAGGGCGTACAGCCTCCACAACGCGCCGGGCAGGGAACGGGCGGGGCTTTCGGCCCACATCTCAGCGATGGCTTCGAGACCCTGCTCGTCGGCCAGCTTCACCAAGCGACGGGTGACCTTGGGGTCGTCGCTGTCGCGGCCACGTTTTACGAGCGCCTGCGCCGCCAGGTGGGCAGCCTCGGAGACGCGGGCGGGGTCTGCTCCACCGGCGAACGGTTCGAAATCGATGGGCGCGAAGGGCTTGGGCTTGTGGTGCCTGTTCGCTCCGCCGTACGCACGTGGTCCTGGCTGTTCGCTCATGAGTTCACCGTACTCCTGTGCTCTGATGGGGTCGAGTAACGGTTTCTTGGGCTGCTTCCTTGCTGCCCGGGTGCCTTCCCGACCTACTTTGCCGCCCGGGCTTGGCCGACACGCCGCTGCCGCCGCGCGCCGTCGTCGGCTGTTTGCTCAAAAGAGGTCACGACGCCGCGTGGCCGAGTGCGTTCCTCGACTGGCTTGACGTTGAGGTACAGTATTCATGGCTGTTTGAACAGCTGGAGGGGCCTTTAGCTCAGTTGGTAGAGCATCGGACTTTTAATCCGTGGGTCGTGGGTTCGATCCCCACAGGGCCCACCCTTTCTGCAGGCCGGAGACGTTGAGTCTCCGGCCTGTTTTTGTTCCCGGACTCCCAGGCGCCCGGACCCCAGTCAACGGACAAATCACCGCCGCGCGCAGGGGTGAATTGTCCGTTGCGCGGGGCTCCCCGGAAAAAACTTCTTGACTCCCACACCCCGCCCCCAGCAACATAGTTTCTATAACGTTGTAAATTGACTCAATCCACAGCAAGCAGACAAGGACGCCCCTTGGGAACTCAGAACCCGGAAACCCCCACCGCCAAAATCACCATCGATCCCGCATTCATCGTGGGTCCCGTCAGGCGGAAGACCTTCGGTGCCTTCGTCGAACACCTAGGCCGATGCGTCTACACGGGCATCTTCGAACCCGAACACCCGAAGGCGGACGAGGACGGTTTCCGTACCGATGTCCTGGAACTCACGAAGGAGCTGGGTGTCTCCACAGTCCGCTATCCCGGCGGCAACTTCGTCTCCGGCTACCGCTGGGAGGACGGAGTTGGCCCAGTGGATCAGCGCCCAACGAGACTTGACCTTGCCTGGCACTCGAGCGACCCCAACCTGGTGGGTGTGGACGAGTTTGCCAAGTGGTCCGAGAAAGCCGGTGTTGAGCCGATGATGGCGGTCAATCTGGGCACCCGCGGGACGCAGGAAGCGCTGGACATCCTGGAATACTGCAACATCAAAGGCGGCACGGCCCTGTCAGAAAAGCGCAAGGCGAATGGCGCCGTCGAGCCCCACAACATCACGATGTGGTGCCTCGGGAACGAGATGGATGGCTTCTGGCAGATCGGCCACAAGAAGGCCGGTGAGTATGCTCGCCTCGCCGCCGAAACCGCCCGGGCCATGCGCATGATCAACCCGGACCTGGAGCTGGTGGCCTGTGGAAGTTCGAGTCCCACTATGCCCACTTTCGGGGAATGGGAGCGCGTTGTCCTCACCGAGACATACGAGCTTGTAGACCTGATTTCCGCGCACCAGTACTTCGAGGACTTCGGGGACCTGCAGGAGCACCTGTCTGCCGGGCACCGCATGGAGGCATTCATCAGGGACCTCGTCTCGCACATCGATCACGTGAAGTCTGCAAGCAAATCGGAAAAGCAGGTCAACATTTCCTTCGATGAATGGAATGTGTGGCACGGCTCCCGAGATGAGTCCAAGGCTCCCACAGGCGACGATTGGCCTGTTGCGCCAGTTCTGCTCGAGGATCGCTACACGGTGGCGGACGCCGTGGTGGTGGGCGACCTGCTCATCTCGCTGCTTCGCAACACGGATCGCGTCCACTCCGCCAGCCTCGCGCAGCTGGTCAACGTCATTGCACCGATCATGACTGAGCCGGGCGGGCGCTCCTGGAAGCAGACCACGTTCCACCCGTTCGCGCTGACCTCCCAGCATGCCTCGGGTACGGTGCTGAACCTTGCTGTCGAGTCGCCCACGCTGGACAGCGAAAAGACGGCCGGCTTCAACTCGTTGTCAGCTGTGGCAACGTACGACGCCGAAGCCAAGGAGGTTGTGGTTTTCGCTGTGAACCGTTCGGCCACGGACGCACTTACGCTCGACGCCGCCGTCGGGGGTTTGGGGACCGCCAGCGTCATCGAGGCCGTCACCTATACGAACAAGGACCCGTACTGGCAGGCGACCGCGGATGATTCGACGTCCGTCCTGCCGTCCGAAAACGTCAGTGTAACGCTCGACGGCGGCCGGCTCACCGCCGGGCTTCCGGCCGTGAGCTGGAGCATGATCCGGTTGTCGCTGGATTCCTAGGCGATCGCCTGCGACCCGTCCTGGAAGATCGGATACAGCGAAATCGGTGTGACGGTCGCTTCTGACGGAGCATCTTGGAAAGGCTCCGGCGCCTGTGTTGCGGGCGTCGGAGCCGGTTGCCCGGCCGCGACGATTTCCAGTGATTCCATATCCAGCAGTCTTCGGCTCCCGGTTTCTGCATCCTGAAGCCAGAACAGATCGGTACCTGCGACTGTCTTGAGTACCGTTCCCCGGTGGTAAAGGCGGCCGTTGTGCCACGCCTCTATGTATTCGCCGGCGCTGAGAGCGTGTGGCTCCTCCTTACTGCCCGGCAAGGTGCCAAAGGCCTGCGCCAAGCTGGCCTGCGTCTTCAGCGCCTGAAAAAGATCCCTGTTTGCAGTGCTCATGTTTGCTCCCCTCAGCCGGCTGCTGCCATCTTTGGCCGATTGGCCTTGTGGCTCCAGCCTTCCGCATTCATGTTGCAGGGGCGTTGCAGGCGGATGAGCGCTGTGTGACAGCTAGGAGGGATCGGCTTCCTCGCCTGGAAGATCAGGCCCGGAACCTGCAGAACCAGCCTCGGAACCAGCCGAATCCGAGCGGGGAAGCTCATCAGCATATGGCGCACGGGGACCAGCTTGGCTATTCAGGAGTTCGTTCGCGGCCATGGCCAAAAGGTCACGCTCCAACTCTGGGATAGAGACCATGCCTTGCAGGTAAGCCTCCACCTCGTATTCGCCCACGGACCCGCCGATGCTGAAGTAACGGAGCCACAAGGTGCTGGTGCTGATCCGCGCGACGGTAAGCGCCGCCAAAAGCCTGCGGCGTTGTTCGGGTTCTTTGCTGTCAAAGCCCATGTCCACCGGCCTGGATCAGGACTGCCCGTGTTCAGGCCATGGGCTCTTTGCCGAAACGATCGGGCGACCCAGCCCTGCGAGGGGAAGCTGTTCCAGGGGAATTTGCGTCTTCGTCATGCTCTCTCCGGCCATCAGGTCGGCGGGCCGACCAAGATGCTGTAATCGCTGGACTCCTGTGTCAGGGCACCAGTTTAATGGTTTTCGCGGCCCGATGCCCGTGTTCAGCAAAGTGCGTTGTTATTCCTCAAAGGCTGCTGAGATCTCGTGCTCACCGGAAATGCGGGCGATGATTCGCACGGCCACTTCCCTGAGCTTGATGTTGCGGTGGCTGGATGCGCTGGCGAGGATCTGGAACGCCGCGTCACGGCTGCAGCGGTTCTGCGCCATGATGATTCCGACGGCGGTATCAATGGTGGTGCGGGATTGCAAAGCTGCGGTGAGATTGTCCCTCGCGTCCCGCAACTGCGAGATCTTCAGGGCCAAGTGCAGCGCCTTTGCCCCGGTTGCCGTAACACGCTCCGCTGCCAGCAGGTCGTCATGGGAAAAGCCATGAGTGCGCGTGGAGTAAAGGTTCACTACTGCCTCTGCAGTGCTGTTCAGTTCCATAGGCAGGGCCAGTATGGAACCCACATTGGTTGCGGCGGCAACACGCATGTATTCGGGCCAGCGTTGCTCGGTGTGAACGTCGGGGACGTGCGTAATTGTGCGCGTTCTAAGGGCCGTAAGGCAGGGGCCATCATCAAAGCTGTTCTGGATCTCATCCAAGTTCCGTGCAAGGGCGTCGCTGTCCGCGATTGCAATCGGCTTTTTCTGTCGAATAACGGTCACACCGCAAGCTATGGTATTGCCAGCCGTGGTCAGTTTTGTGGCCGTCATGGTGGCGAGGTCTTCGAGGAAATCCCGGATGTCGGCGTTTTCGACGAGTAGATCCTGCAGACGGGTCAGGAATTCGGTCAGATCAACGTGGGTCTCATCCGGAACACGAAACGTGGACGGGCTACCCAAATAGTGGGTTGGAGACGGCTGGGTTTCTGTCATTGTCTTGTTCCTTGCTACTGTCCCACAGGGCCAGGCTGGCCGTCGGCGCTTAGTTCGTCTATTGCTGTGTCCACAAGCCGCATTTGCCCTGGGGCAAGCCCCAAAAGTCCGTTGAGGTACCCGTCCAACGCAAATTCGTCGGTGTCACCGCCGATGCCGAGATAGTAGGTCCACAAGCGGCTCAGGTTGAGGTTCCTGCCCCGGTAGCGTTCTCCGGCATGCTTGCGCTGTTCGCTATTCCAGCTGGGCTCTGCCCACTTGGGCCTATCGTTCATGGCAATCTGCCGCCCAGGTTGTTCCCGCCCCTGGCGTGTTCCAGGATGTCTCTGGCGACCTCGTGAAAGCACTTGTCGCTGTTCCGGGAGGCAAGTTGCAGGAGCCGAATTGCTGATTCCCGGCTGGAACGGTCATGCATCATGATGACGGAGACGGCCGCGTTCACAACGGCCCGGGATTCAAGTGCGGTCTGCAACTGTTCGGCTGATGGGACTGGCACTGCGTTGTTCTGGGCCATGACGGCCTCAATTCTGCAACGCCAGAGTCCACACTTCTCCGGCTGGGTGGCACTGCGCTCGTGTCCGCGCAAAGCCCGGTTATTCAACCCCGGACCTACACCACCCGAAATCTCCTACTGGTGACACTACGCGCGCGCCCCACCAGAAGATATAGCGGACGCCTACGCATGGTGGAATGGGCTCGCAAAACATCACCAGAATGAAGGTGATCCGGGCGCGACCGTTCCTGGCTACGACCACGAACTTGTGGAGATCCAAGCGGTGGCGGCCGTCATCGGATGACCCAACTTGGGCCTGATCTGCAACGATGTACCCAGCAACCCCGGCGAACGGATTCGGGGCAGAGTGATTGAAGGAGCACATTGATGGCCGTCACCATGAACGACGTCGCGCGGGCCGCCGGGGTCTCCTTGAAGACGGTTTCCAACGTCATCAACAACTACGAATTCATCCGGCCAGCTACCAAGCAGCGCGTCCTGGCTGCAATCGAAGAACTCGGATACGAAACCAACCTGACGGCCCGCAGCCTCCGTTCCGGCAAGACCAGCATGCTCGGGCTGGTGCTGAGCGACCTCTCGGTTCCGTACTATGCCGAGCTCGCCTCGGACATCATGAAGGCGGCGTGGGCGCGCGGCTACCGGGTCCTCGTCGAGCAGTCCGGCAACGCGGCCGACCACGAAAAGTCTGCACTTCAAGGCCAGTTCCGCAGCCTCACGGACGGGCTCCTCTTTATCCCGCTGTCGCTGGATGCCGAGCAAATCATCCAGGCCGCCGGCAAGAAACCGCTGGTCCTCCTGGGCGAATTCGTGCAGGACCCGCGGCTGGACATGGTCCTCATCCAAAACCACGAGGCAGCGGCAGCCGTCACCGAGCACCTGCTGGCGGGAGGTCGCCGTCGTATAGCGGTTTTGGGCGCGCACGACGGCGACACAACCGGCAGTAACGGCCTGCGCCTTAACGGCTACAAAGCTGCGCTCGCTGCCGCCGGTGTGGAGTATGACCCGGCGCTGGTGATCGACTGCGAGTGGCGGCGCGACGGCGGTGCGGACGCGATCGCGCGGCTGCTGGACAGCGGCGTTGGGTTCGACGCCGTGTTCGGTTTGAACGACGTCGTTGCCTTGGGGGCGCTGCACGAACTTCTGGTTCGAGGCAAACTTGTCCCGGACGACATAGCGCTGGCGGGCTTCGACGACATTGACGAAGCCAGATTCGCGTCGCCGTCGTTGACCACGGTGGAGCCTGGCCGTGCGGAAATTGCGGAGCGCGCCGTCGAACTCCTCATCAACAGGATCGAAGGCAAGGGTTCCCCGGACAAAGTGGAGCAAACGGAAGTGGCGTTCTCGCTGCGCGTCAGGCAGTCCGCGCCGTAGGACGTTACTGTTCTAAGAATGAACCACGCAGTCCCGGACGGAATCGTCACGCCCGCCATCATGATCGACGTCGATGTCCTCGACCGGAATATCCAACGCATGGCATCGAGCATGCTGAGCAGGGGACTGAGGCTCCGCCCGCATGTGAAGACACACAAGACCCTGGAGATCGCGGCCAAGCAGCTCGCGGCTGGAGCGGTTGGGCTCACGGTGGCGACGATCGGGGAAGCAGAGGTCTTCGCGGCCGGGGGTGCCACGGACATTTTCATCGCCTACCCGCTGTGGGTTGAGGCGCACCATGCGGAGCGGCTCAGGAAGCTTGCCAGAACGTGCAGCATCGCGGTGGGCACCGATTCAGTGGAAAGCGCGACGGCGATGGGCCGCCAGCTGGGCGCCGATGCCAGAAGTGTTGATGTCCTGATCGAAGTGGACAGCGGGCATCACCGCAGCGGAGTTCTGCCCGAAGAAGTGGTGGACGTTGCGCGCGCGGCCGCAGCAAGCGGCCTGAACATTGCGGGCGTCTTCACTTTCCCCGGACATAGTTACAAGCCGGGAATGCCAAGGGATGCAGCGGGTAACGAGGATGAGGCCCTTGGCCGTGCTTCCGCCGCGCTGGAGCATGCCGGCTTTGAGGTCCGCACCATCAGCGGCGGCTCCACCCCGACCGCACTGCTCGACGCCGAAACGCTGGCCACCGAGTTGCGCCCAGGCGTCTATGTTTTCGGTGATGCACAACAGCTTGAACTCGAACGATGCACGTGGGACGACATCGCGCTGACGGTCGCTGCCACGGTGGTCAGCCGCCACGAGTCCGACGGCGGGAATGTCCGGCGGGTGGTTGTGGACGCCGGCAGCAAGATCCTGGGCAGTGACCGCCCCGATTGGGCCACCGGATACGGGCGCCTGCCCGAATACCGGGACGCCCGGATCACCGCGCTCTCCGAACACCACGCTACCGTTGTTTGGCCGGACTCTGAGGAACTGCCGGCACTAGGCACGCGGCTCAGGCTGATCCCGAACCACGTGTGCCTGGCCATGAACCTCGTGGACCAGGTAACTGTGGTTCGCGGGGGCGCAGTGGTGGACACGTGGAAGGTCGCCGCCCGCGGCCGGAACAACTAATGCTACTTCGGGCTTAATTACTGTGGCGGCGGGTGGAAATTTACCCGCCACCACAGCAACTGCCGCTTCCCTTAGCCGATGGGAGTAGGCGGCTGTTCACCCTTGAGCGCGGCGAGCGTGTTGTCTGCCGCGAGTACTGCCATGGCCGTGCGTGTTTCCACCGTGGCGGAGCCGAGGTGCGGCACAAGCGTCACGTTCTCCAGTTCCAGCAACCATGGATGCACCTTGGGCTCTTGTTCGAAGACATCCAGGCCTGCGCCCGCGATCTGTTCTTCGCGAAGGGCCAAGGCGAGTGCGGCTTCGTCGATGATGGGTCCGCGTGCGGTGTTGACGAGATAGGCGGACTTCTTCATCGTGGCGAGTTGCTCAGCGCCGATCAGGTGATGCGTTGCCGGCCCGTACGGACAGTGCAGCGAGACGACGTCGGAGATGGTCAGCAGTTCGTCGAGCTCCACTCGCCGGGCGCCGAGTTCCGCGGCGATGGCGGGGTCGATTTCGCTGCGTGACTGGTAGACGATCTCCATTCCGAACGCCTTGGCCCGGCGGGCTGTGGCTTGGCCGATGCCACCCATTCCGACGACACCCAGGGTCTTGCCCTGCAGGCTGCTGCCGAGCAGGAAGAACATTCCCCACTTCCAGGCCTGGCCGGAACGGATGAGCCGTTCCCCCTCGCCGAGCCGGCGCGTGGCCATAAGGATCAGGCCGAACGCGATGTCGGCTGTGGCCTCAGTGAGCACCCCCGGGGTGTTGGTGGCGATGATCCCGCGTTCGGTGCAGGCGGGGACGTCGATGTTGTCATAGCCAACGGCGACGTTCGCGACCACTTTGAGCTGCGGGCCCGCGGCGTCGAGCAGTTCGGCGTCAATGCGTTCGGTCAGCAGGCTCACTATGGCGTCGGCTCCTGCTACGCGGCGCAGAAGTTCCTGGCGGCTGATGGAGTCCGAGCCCTCCCACGCATCCACCTCGTGTTCGGCGCGGAGCTTCTGGAGCGCGGGTTCGGGTACGCGTCCGGTGACGACTACGCGGCTCATGCCGTCTCGATCCATTCACGCAGGCGGGCCAGGCCATCGCGGATGTCCGGCACTTCGATGCCCGAGTACGCGAGCCGGATGTACTGCCGCTCCTCGCCGGGCAGGCGCCGGCCGAAGTGTTCACGCGTGCAGAACGAGACCCCAGTCTTGTAGAGGGCGTCGGAAGCGAAGTCACCCACTGCTGTGTAACCCAGCCGCTGCATAGCTTCGGTGACGTCCGGGAACAGGTAGAACGTGGACTGCGGAACTGCCACGCTCATTCCCGGGATGGCATTGACGATCCCGCACGCGGTGTCCCGGCGTTCCTTCAGGATGTCCAGCATCTGCTGTACCGGTTCCTGGGGGCCACGAAGGGCTTCGATGCCGGCCCACTGCACATAGTGAGTGGTGCATGATTCATCGTTGGTGTTCAGAGTGCTGAGCACTTTCGCTATTTCAAGCGGGGCCACGGCACAGCCCAACCGCGAGCCCGTCATGGCGAACTTCTTGCTGAACGTGTACAGGATGACGGTGCGCTCGGCCATGCCGGGAAGTGACGCGATGGAGCTTGAGACTCCTTCGTAGCGCGTCTCGAAATAGGCCTCATCGGAGAGTACCCAGAGGTCGTGCTCCTGTGCGATCTGGGCGATGGCCTCGCGTTCGGACGCCGTCGATTCGGCCGAGATGGGGTTCTGCAGATCGTTGTAGATGATCGCGGCCGTGTTCGGGGTGATTGATGCCCGGACCTGGTCGAGGTCGATCGCGAATCCGTCACTTGTGGGCACATAGCGGTAGGGCACAGCGGTGCCGCCCAGATATTCGATTTGGGATTCGTAGATCGGGAACCCGGGGTTGGGGTAGAGCACCTCCTGGCCAGGGTTCATGACGGCCTGCAGGAACTTGGTGATAACGGGCTTACCGCCGGTCATCACCACCACGTTGTCGGGGGAGAATTCCATTCCGCGCCGTGCGCCGAGGTCTTCGGCGAGGGCTTCCCGAAGCTGGGGGATACCGGGACCGGGGCAGTAGCCCGTGTAGCCATCGGTGATTGCCTTGTTCATCGCCTCAACGATGTGAGGGGCCGTTGGGATATTGATGTCGCCAAGGTGGAAGGGGTAAACCAGGTTCCCTTTGGCCTTCCATGCGGCAGCGGCCTGCGCCACGCTGAACGCAGTTTCGGTGCCCAGGCGTTCAAGCCGGTGTGCGAGTTTCTGCATGTGCTGTTTAACTCCTCATCGAGCTGATCACGGGTTTTCACGTGAAGTACTCAACTAGTATATTAGTGATGTATTAGACTGTCTATGGATAGGCGGTCATTAAAACAGCGCCCCCAGCGACTCCCCACAAACCCGTTGATCTGCCACACTCAACCCCATGCAGTCGTTGTTCGACGGACTCCTTCACGCCAGCCCACTGGTGGTGATCTGCATCGTCTTCGCATTGGTCTTCGCCGAGGACGCCTTGTTTATCGGCTTCGTGATCCCAGGCGAAACAGCTGCGGTGGTAGGGGGAGTCTTCGCAAGCCGGGGTGATCTTCCCTTATGGGGCATGATCCTGGTTGTCATCTCCGCAGCCATCCTCGGTGACACGGTCGGTTACGAGATCGGCAAGCACCTCGGTCCACGGATCATGGCCCTGAAACTCCTGGATAAGAGAAGAACCCAGCTCCAAAAAGCCGAGGATTTCCTGGCCCGCCGTGGCGGCCTCGCCGTGTTCCTGGGCCGCTTCACAGCCTTTTTCCGCGCAGTCATGCCCGCGCTCGCAGGGCTCAGCCGAATGCCATACCGCCGCTTCGCCATCTGGAACTTCACGGGTGGCATCATTTGGGGCGCCCTGTTCGTGACCTTGGGATTCGTTGCAGGGAACTCCTATGAAGAGCTAGCCCATGCGGTGGGGCGCGGTGCCGCAGTGGTGGTGGGCGCCGTCGTGGTTGTCATCCTGGCCGTGTGGCAGATCCGAAAGCATCGAGCGGCGGCCAAACCCACAGCTGACTGAGACCCTCTGGAAACGTGGCGGAAACTTCTAGTCCTTACGCTGATCACAAACTGTCCCTTCGTGTGCACCCAGGTAGCAGCTTTGAGGAGAATCAATGCATCTTTTGCCCCGTGAGCAGGAAAAACTCATGATCGTGGTGGCTGCCGATCTGGCCAGGCGAAGGCAGTCGCGCGGATTGAAGCTGAACTATCCCGAAGCCATCGCGATCATCAGCTACGAGCTCATCGAGGGCGCCCGGGACGGCAAATCCGTTGCGGAGCTGATGAGCTACGGAACCACTTTGCTGCGTCGCGAAGACGTGATGGAAGGTGTGCCGGAGATGATCCACGACGTCCAAATCGAAGCCACGTTCCCCGACGGCACCAAGCTCGTCACTGTCCACGACCCCATTCGATAGGAGCCCCCATGATCCCCGGTGAATACAGGCTCCGCCCCGAGCCCATCGCCTGCAACAGCGGCCGTGAGGCGATCGCCGTCGAGGTTGTCAATCGAGGTGACCGGCCAGTCCAGATTGGCTCGCACTACCACTTTGCAGAGGCCAACCGCGCCCTGGAGTTTGACCGTGAAGCCGCCTACGGCCGGCGTCTGGACATCCCCGCCGGCACCGCAGCCCGCTTTGAACCCGGGGACAAGAAGACCGTCCAGCTGGTGGAGTTGGCAGGTTCCCGCGAAGTTTTCGGCCTGAGCAACGCAGTCAATGGAAAGCTCGACGGCGGAACCCGCCTTGGCGGGACCTCCCGCGCAGCGGTGGCTATGACAGACGTGGCCATGGAAGGAGATGCCAAGTGAGCTTCGAGCTTCCCCGCCGGCAATACGCCGAGCTGTACGGCCCAACGACAGGTGATGCCATCCGCTTGGCGGACACCGAACTCTTCCTCGAAATTGAGAACGACTACACCGTCTACGGCGAAGAAGTGGTGTTCGGGGGCGGCAAAGTAATCCGCGATGGCATGGGCCAAAACGGCCAGGCGACGCGCTCCGAGGACATCCCTGACACCGTCATCACCAACGTCATCGTCCTGGACTACTCAGGCATCTACAAGGCCGATGTGGCCCTGAAGGATGGCCACATTTTCAAGATCGGCAAAGCCGGCAACCCGCAGATCATGGACGGCGTGGACATCGTGATCGGTGCCAGCACGGAGATCATCGCCGGCGAACGGAAAATCCTCACAGCCGGTGGCATCGACACCCATATCCACTTCATTTCCCCCGAACAGGTTCCCACTGCGCTCTGCAGCGGCGTCACCACCATGGTGGGCGGCGGCACGGGACCTGCGGAAGGAACCAAAGCCACCACCATCACGCCCGGATCCTGGCATATCTCGCGGATGCTCCAGGCCGCCGAAGGGCTCCCCATCAACATCGGCCTGTTCGGCAAGGGCCACGCGTCCGCCGTCGAGCCCCTCGCAGAGCAGATCCGCGCCGGTGCCGTTGGGCTCAAAGTCCATGAGGATTGGGGCTCCACCACGTCCTCCATCGACATGTCCTTGCGCGTGGCCGACGAATACGACGTCCAGGTGGCGATTCACACGGACACCCTCAACGAGTGCGGCTTCGTCGAAGACACCATCAAGGCGATCGACGGTCGGGTCATTCACACCTTCCACACGGAAGGCGCAGGCGGCGGCCACGCGCCGGACATCATCAAGATTGCCGGGCTGCCCAATGTGCTTCCGGCCTCCACCAACCCCACGTTGCCATACACAAAGAACACCATCGAAGAGCACCTGGACATGCTCATGGTCTGCCACCACCTCAACCCGGACATCCCGGAAGACGTGGCCTTCGCAGACTCCCGCATCCGTGCGGAAACCATCGCCGCTGAGGACGTCCTGCACGATCTGGGCGTCTTCGCCATCACGTCCTCGGACTCGCAGGCAATGGGCCGCGTAGGAGAAGTGATCATAAGGACCTGGCAGGTGGCCGATGCCATGAAGCGGCAACGCGGGGTTCTTCAGGATCCTTCCGGTGCTGTGCATGGTGCTGGCTTGGGCGGGGAGTCCGACAACTTCCGGCTCAAGCGGTACGTAGCCAAATACACGATCAACCCCGCCATCGCACAGGGCATGTCGGACGTCATCGGTTCCGTGGAAGTGGGGAAATTCGCGGACCTGGTGTTGTGGGACCCCGCGTTCTTCGGAGTTAAGCCCGAGCTCGTCATCAAAGGCGGACAGATCGCCTACGCACTCATGGGGGACTCCAACGCCTCCATCCCCACGCCGCAGCCCCGCACCATGCGACCCATGTTCGCCAGCTACGGCAAGGCACTCCAACAGACGTCCATCACGTTCCTCTCCAAAGCAGCAATCGACGCCGGAGTCCCCGAAAAACTCGGACTCGAACGCATCATCCGGCCCGTCACCGGCATCAGAAACCTGCGCAAAGCCGACCTCAAGTTCAACGGCGAAACCCCGGACATCGTCGTCGACCCCGAAACCTACAAGGTGACAGTGGACGGCGTCGAAGCCACCTGCGAACCCTCCGACGTGCTGCCCATGGCACAGCGGTACCACCTCTTCTAAACCGGATAGAGAACCACGTGATCATCAAAAAAATCCTCGGCAACCTCCACGAACACCCCGGCGCCTATGCAGGCCACCACAAAGAAAAAGTTGTCCTCCCCAGCGCCCTGCTCGTCAAACGCATCCAACGCGTCACCACCGACCACGGCAAAGAACTCGGCATCCGACTCCCCACCGGATCCGGCGACCTACGCGACGGCGACATCCTCGCCGCCGACGACACCAACCTCATCGTCATCTCCGTGCTGCCAACAGACGTCCTCGTGATTGCTCCGCGCAGCATCCACGAAATGGGTGTGGTCGCGCACTCCCTCGGCAACCGGCATCTGCAGGCACAATTCTTCGACTCGCTATCTGAGTACGGCGCTGAGGTCATGGTTTGTCAGTATGACCACACCGTCGAGGACTATCTGAAGAGCGTCGGCGTCCCCTACGACAGGCAAGAGCGGGTCATGCCGGTGCCTTTCCGCCATGCTGAGCATTCGCACTAAGCGTTTATCGGTGCTGGCTTTAGCGGTTGGCAAGCCTCGGGCGGGTGATAGGGGCCGTGCCCGCTTCGCGATGCCCTCCACACCGCGGCCCCTATCACCCGCCTCCGCTTGTCGAGCCCAGTTCCAGCGCGGTGCGCTTTGAGTGCGGGATATCAGCTGGCTCTTCAACAATTGACTGACTCTGCGTTGCCTACGGGGGCGTTTGCTCATTCTTTGGGGTTTGAGAGCTACATACATCGTGAGTTGGTTCGTGATGAGGTCACTTTTGGGGATTGGCTTTCCTCATTTGTGGGGCAGCAGTTGACTTATTCGGATGGGTTGGCTTTGCGGTTTTTGTATGAGGGGGTGGATGTTGGTTTGTTGGACTCTGTTCTTTCTGGGCAGTTGTTGGCTCGGGAGGTTCGGGAGGCTTCCTTGAAGATGGGTGGGCGGCTCCTGGAGATTGGCGGGGAGGTGTTTCCTTCGACGGAGTTGGAGGCGTATCGGGCGCTCGTTCGTAGGGGTGGTGCTGTGGGGCATCAACCTTTGGCCTTTGGGGTGATTGCGCGGTCCTTAGGGGTTCCTTTTAAGGAGGCGCTTGCTGCGTATTTGTTTGCCACCGTTACTTCCCTGACGCAGAACGCCGTGCGTGCAATCCCGCTCGGGCAGAACTCCGGGCAACGGGTACTTCGGCACGCGCACGACGCCGTTGCTGCCGCCGTCGAGGTTGTAGCACAACTGTGCTGGGACGACTTTGGGGCCGTCAGCCCCGGACTTGAAATTTCACAAATGCGGCACGAGCGGCAACGCGCCCGCATGTTCATGAGCTAACCCAGGAGGACACATGTCTGAACCCATCAAAATCGGCGTCGGTGGACCCGTCGGGGCCGGCAAGACACAACTCGTCGAGCGCATCACCCGGCACATGAGCGGCGACATTTCCATGGCCGCCATTACCAACGACATCTACACCATCGAAGACGCCAAAATCCTCGCGGCCAACGGCATCCTGCCCGAAGACCGCATCATCGGCGTCGAAACCGGCGGCTGCCCCCACACCGCAATCCGCGAAGACACCTCCATGAACACAGCAGCCATCGAAGAACTCAAAACCCGGCACCCCGACCTTCAAGTCATCTTCGTCGAATCCGGCGGAGACAACCTCTCAGCAACCTTCAGCCCCGAACTCGTCGACTTCTCCATCTACATCATCGACGTAGCCCAAGGCGAAAAAATCCCCCGCAAAGCCGGCCAAGGCATGATCAAATCCGACCTCTTCATCATCAACAAAACGGACCTGGCGCCGCACGTCGGAGCAGATCTGTCAGTGATGGAGCGGGACTCCAAGGAATTCCGCGGCAACAAGCCCTTCTGCTTCACGAATCTCAAAACCGACGAAGGGTTGGACGCCGTCCTGAACTGGATCCGGCGCGACGTCCTGATGCTCGACTTGACGCGATGACGCCGCTCGAGCGCGTCCGCACGTCACCGGGGGCGGCGCCCGCCATGGGTCCGGCGGCTTCGCCGGATTTGGGGCCGTGCCCGCTTCGCGATGCCCACCACGCCGCGGCCCCCAAATCCGGCTCAGCCGCCTCAGTGGTGAAGTCGCCTCCCGGCACTGAGCAGTCCACGTTGAACGCCGCACCACCCCCGAAATCCGGCGCCGCAGTTGCGGGCGGGGCATCTTGCGGGGGTGGCTTATGAGCACGCACATAGTGGTCCCGACCGGCGATGCCGGTCCCTGGGGGAGCCTGGGGCCCCACGCCGAGTTGGCTTTTGGGGAGCGGGCCGTGCGGGGGCGGTTGGAGCTTGGGGTTAGTGTGAGGGGCGGGAGGTCTGTTGCGTCTCGGCAATTTCATGAAGGCGCCTTGAGAGTGTTGCGGCCGCATTATTTGGATCAGTCGGGGCAGGTTTGCTTTGTCATGGTTAATCCTGGCGGGGCGTATTTGGGGGCGGACTTGTTTCTTATTGACGTGGAGGTCCAGGCTGGGGCGGATCTTTTGTTGACTACGCAGTCGGCTACGAAGGTTTATCGGACTCCGGGGTCCTTTGCTGAGCAGCGCATGAGTGTGCGGCTTGGGGAGGGGGCGCGGTTGGAGTTGCTGCCTGACCAGTTGATCGCTTATCGGGAGGCGAGTTATCGGCAGAATTCGCGCATCAGTCTCCACCCGACGTCGAGCCTTGTCATGGCTGAGATCATCACGCCGGGGTGGTCGCCGGACGGTGGGGTGTTCCGGTATGAGGAGTTGCGGCTGCGCAATGAGATCCAGGTCGAGACCGGTGAGGGATCCCGGCTATTGGCGCTCGATAACCTCCTGATTCTCCCACCCGTCAACGATGTGACTGGGATGGGGTTCATGGAGGGTTTCAGCCATGTGGGCTCGTTGGTGGTTGTTGATCCGAGGGTGAATCAAGAGCTTGCCGACGAGCTGCACCAATTGACGCGGGACCATGACGCTTACACGGGCGTTTCGTTGACCAATAGTGTTGGCGGTACTACGGGGCTTGTGCTGAGATCGTTGTCCAACAGCACCGACGAACTCAATAGTCTCCTGGGCGCCTGCACCAGCGTTCTCCGTGAACGTTGGTATGGTCAGGGACCCGTGAACCTGAGGAAGTATTGATGCCTGCGCTGATGGAATTCGCCGCAATGTACCGGGACCGGGAGAAGTTGCCGCTGCGCACCCGGCTACTTTTCACGTTCGGTGCGGTCGCCGCCCTCCACGTTGCCGCCGTCGTGCTTTTGCTGCTTGGTACTGCAGGGGCGGCCCAACCTTTGGCGCTCGGCTTGGTGATCACCGCGTACGTGGCCGGAATCAAGCACAGCTACGACTGGGACCACATCGCTGCGATCGATAACTCCACGCGCAAGTTCGTCGCGCAGCACAAGGATCCGGTGAGCGTCGGCTTCGCGTTCAGCCTGGGCCACAGTTCCGTGGTGATCCTGGCCGGGCTCCTGGTGGTGGCGGGCGCAACGTTGATAGGCCAATTCATGGAGGACGGCACGGCGGGCAACAAGGTGCTGGGCTTGATCGGTAGCGCGGTGTCGGGGTTGTTCCTGCTGGCGATGGGGCTCTTTAACGGCTCAGCATTCCTGCGTGCCACGCAGGTGTACCGGAGTGTGCAGGCTGGCGGCCGGATCCACGCAGATGATCTCGAGGCGAAGGGATTTGTGGCCCGGTTGCTGGCCAAGCCCCTGTCAAAGGTGGAGCGGCCGCGGAACATCTACGTGATCGGTTTCCTCTTCGGCCTCGGCTTCGATACGGCCACCACCATCGGGCTGCTGGTTATCACCACGACGGCGTCACTCGCCGGAGTCTCGCCCCTGGCCTTGATGGCACTTCCATTCGCGTTCACCGCGGCCATGACATTGTGCGATTCCATCAACGGCGTGGCCATGATGAAAATGTACAAGTCCGCCATCAATGACCCCCAGCGCAAGCTCGGCTTCAATGTGGTGGTCACCGGCATCTCGGCTGTCTCGGCGCTGTTCATCTCCGTGATCACGCTCGGGGGATTCGTCAACGCGGCGTTTGAACTGGAGGACCCGCTGACCACGTGGCTGGGAGGGATCGACCTTGGCGACGCAGGCCTGCTCTTGGTGTGCCTGTTCGTCATCGCGTGGGCTGTTTCCGCATGGCGTGGCCGGGCGAGGCGCTCGGCCCAGCCCAACTAAGTCGCAGTACAGCGCGTTTAGAGCCCTCAAAACGCGCTGTACTGCTACACACTTGGGTTAGGTTGCAGCCACCGCGTTGAAGAGCTCATTCGTGTCCACGCCAAGGTCCGATGTGTCCAGGACGTTCGTTAGGAACACGACGCACCGGTCCTGCTCCGGGAACATCCACCATTCCGTGCCCGACCACCCTGGGTGACCGTAGATCCCCTTGGCAATCAGCTCGGATTCGTTGGCTGGCATCTGGAAACCAAGGCCCGTGTGCCGCAAGGGCTTGGGCCGGACACTGATGTGGGAAACCCCGGTAGTCCTTGGCCGGCGCATGGCAGTAAGCGTCGCAGGCTGGACCGCCTTGCCCGAATTGCGCAGCAACTCGATGCCGAGATTGAGCAGATCCGTGGCGGTGCCGAACAACCCTGCGCCGGGGTGCTTCTTCTTGTACATCCCCTCAACGTCCAGGCCCTGCTCTTCTGCGCCACGGACTGTGTGCGGATTGCAGTCGGTGTGGAACGTGAGGCCTTTCGCGCCGGTGTCCTCAGCCAATGAACGAACCTGCTCTTCGAACGGGCGCCCGTCGGCCCATTCGGCCATCGCCGCAGCACCCTCAAATGCCACATTGCAGTACTGGACCAACGATCCCGCATAGAAGGCTTGCTCCGCCGTGGTGAGGTCTTCGCGGAGGGGAGTGCCGCCGTCGAGCTGTGTATCCATGATTCCCGACCGGTGACTCAACAGGTGTTCGAGGGTCACGGTGTCCGTGCGGCCGGCGCCGAAGCCGGGGAGCGCATCCGTCAATGAATTGCCGAGCGACAATTTGCCCAGCTCAACCTGGCGCATCACCGTCATTGCGCTGATGGGTTTGGTGACTGAGAACAGCGCAAAGTGGTCATCGGCGGTTGCCTTCCGGCCGTTGTCGTGCCCAAAAGCAACGACGTCGGAGATGCCGTGGCTGGATGCGATTCCCAGCACGGCCACCGGCACGCGGCCCTGATCCACCTGTTTGCGGGCCCAGTCTGCTGCGGGACCTGATTCCACCATGTGATTTCCACGCTTTCGCTCGGGTTCGGTGGGACGAATGTATCGAAAATTGTTCAAACCGCGTGTAACCGCGGGACGTCGGCCGGAAACTATAGAAGTATCCTGCAGTTCAGGACACTACTTTCAGGGGGAAAATCGTGCTTTCCGAGCGCGAACTGGCGTTTATCGCCATTCACAAAAACAGCTATCCGCCCGTTTTCAGATTTGTCCGCCGCAGGGTGGAATCGGCGGAAATTGCCGAAGAAATCGCGGCGGACGTTTTCCGGGTCGTGTGGCAAAAATGGGACGACGACTCCCAACCCGATCTCCCATATCTGCTAACCGTTGCCCGCAATCTCGTCGGGAATGCCTACAGGAGCCGTGACCGGCAACAGGCGCTGCAGGAAAAGCTACGCACGACGGCGGTGGAGCGTTTCGGGGACGACTCCGAGAACGTCGTGGTACAGGATGCCATGGCCCGGCTCCGCGAACAGGATCGGGACATCCTCCAGCTGGCGTATTGGGATGGTTTGGGCTGTGGCGAAATCGCGCGGGTACTCAACTGCAGTGAATCCGCAGCGAAAGTCCGCTTGCACCGCGCACGTGGTGCCTTCCGGAAACAGTTGCCTGCAGGTGTCGAAACGACTACACACAAGATGGGAGTCTGAGATGGACCAGATCAAGAGCCAGATTTCCGCGATCGATCCTCTTGCCCACGAACCAGAGGCCGGAATCAACGGCGAAGAAGCCCTTGCCCGTATGCTGACCGGGCCCAGGGTCTTCAGTGACACTGTGCCCGCTGGCGTGACCTCGCTCCAAGAGCGCCGGAACCGCAAGGTCCGGATTGCCGGAGCGCTGTTGCTGGGAGCAGCCGCCGTCACTGCCGGTGTCCTCGTGGCAGCCAACTTTGGGCCAGTGAGTTCGACGCCGGCGCCGGCGGTAACCGTCACAACACCTGAACCAACGCCAACGCCGAGCGTGTCCGCCACTCCTTCGGCCAGCGCATCAGTGACCCCTTCCGGCACTCCGACGCCGGTCACTCCGACTCAGTCGGCACCTGCGATCGTTCCGCCGGTGGCACCAACCCCGACACCTACAGCGCCGCCAGCTGCAGCCATGCAAAAATTCACGTTCCCGGATGGACACATCTCCTTCAACTACCCGAGTGGTTGGACCGTCCGGACGGAGCAGGGTCCGTATCTTTCGGAGGAAACAAAGGCCGCATCCCAAGGAGCCACCATCCTGGATAGCGCCGGGGACAAGGTCGCCTTTGTGTCCAGCGGGTTCTACGGAGACGGCACGGCGGGCCGGGTGGATCGGACAGTCCTGGACCGGGCAGTGGTTCCTGGTGTCAGGGGCATGTCAGGTGAGCAAGTGGAGTTTGGCTTCTTTTCAAACAAAATCCAATTCATCCCCTACGAGGGACCGGCCTACGAGGGCATGCCTTCAGCTCGTTCCGGCTCCAGCGATGATCCTCCCATTTACGCCATGGATATTCGGTTGTCGTCCGAGCTGGAGGCAGGAATTACTACCTCTGGCACCAACCTGATCCGGATGCCCAACGGGTTCATGAACGCATACGTTGTGTTCGATCCTGCCAAGCAACCAACCTTCGCCACCCCCGAGGCAGCGAAGGCCTGGATGGGCAGCACGCAGTACGCCCAGCTCAAGTCCCTGCTCCTGAGCGTCAGCTACAAATAACCCCATCTGGGGGACAGATAACGTCGCTCTGACAGCTCAGAACGACGTTATCTGTCCCCTACTTGGGCTAGCGGGTGGTGAGCAGATGGCTGGCGGGGTCGTACCGGAAGGTGACCGGGCCGCCGTCGTGTTTCAGGGCGATGTTGCTGCCGTTCGCGGCGCCGCCCAGACCGTAGTTCTCAGCCCAGGAGCCGTTGATCGCGGCCTTGAACTCGTAGTTCCCTGCAGCGAGATTCGGCACGGATAGCTTCCAGAACCCATCTGCAGGATCCAAGGCAAGCTGGGCCTGTGGGCAATCGGGCATCCAGTCGCCGGCACAGCCGAGCTCGGAGTTCAGGCTACCGGGAACGGAGACGGCAGCAGGCTGCTGACCGGCAACCGCGGCGCTGATCACGTTCGTTGCATGGTCGTACAAGAACGTGACGGCGCCGCCAGGGTGCGTGAACACCACATTCGGACCGTTCAGAACGCCACCAGCTCCATAGTTCTCATCCCACGAACCGTTGAGCGCAGCCTTGAACTCATACGTTCCCGCCGGGAGGTTCGGGACGTTCAGCTGCCACAGACGATGCGTGGGTTCGTACGTCATCGACGCCTGCTCACACGACGGCTGCCAATCCTCCGTGCAGCCAAGCTCGGTGTTGAGGCTGCCGGCAACGGTCACGGTTTCGGGCTGCACAGGCTCACCCACCACACCCGTTTGCGGCTCGCCCGCCGAAGTCTGTCCCCTGTTGTCCAGCACCACTGCGCGGTACTCCACTGACGTGCCGGACTCCAGGGAAGATACGTCGTGGAACACCTGGTACGGCGCGTTGTCATCCGTGCCAATCGACTGCCACTCGCCGCCCGCTGTCCGCTCCTGGAAGGTGACTTCGTAGAACGAGTTACCGTCGACGTCGGCCGTCACCTTCAGGCGGGAAGCGTCACCGGCGGCCGTGACTGGCTTCTTGAGTACGACGCCGGGTGCCGCCTTGGACTGCGCGAGTCGCCCCGCTGCTTGGTACACCACGGTGGAAAGCGGAGGAACCGTAACGGTCAGCTTCGCCTGAGTGTCAGTCTTGGCGTCGGCTGCAGCGTCGCCATAAACGAGGTTGAACGGCTCCTTCGCCTCATACGTCGGGATCTCCGCGGTCTGGGCGCTCTCGCTGTTGTTCACGGCAACCACGTATTCACGTTGCTCTCTGGCATCGATGCGGGAGAAGGCGTAAATCCCCGGGCCGTCGGCAGCGTAGCGGTTCTGCTGTGCGCCGCTGCGGAGGGTGGGGTGCTCGGCGGTGAGTGCAGCAAGTTCGCTGATCTTCTTGTACAGCGGGTGGCCGGTATCGAAATTGTCCGTTGCATGCGTCGCGCTCGTGCCCAGAAGGTCGTCGTCAAGGTATTCCTGAACCTGGCTGGCGAACATTGATTGCCGCGAGTCCTGGTCCCCACCTGCCCCGGTGAATCCTTGCTCATCGCCGTAGTAGACAACGGGGTTACCGCGGGAGAAGTACATCAGCTCGTGGGCGAGTTCATCGCGCTCGACGAGTTCGGCGTCGGAGGCTCCTGCATTGTCCTGGGCGATGAACGTGCCGATGCGGCCCATGTCGTGGTTCCCCAGGAAGGTGGGCAGTTGGTACACGTTGGAATCTGCATCCGTGTACCAGTCATCTCCGTTGAAGAACTCGGCCAAACCACTTGCCTTGCTGCTTTGGGAGGCGAAGCTGCGGGCAGCTCCCTGGAAGCCGAAGTCGAGAACGGCCTGCATCTTGTTCCTGGTGGTGAATTTGGACGTGACGCTCTTGGAGGTGTCGAAGACTTCGCCAAACATGAAGAATTCGTCCTTGCCCTGCTCCTTGGCATAGCTCAGGACCTGCGGGCCGAACTGCTGCCAGAATTCATCGTTGACGTGCTTCATGGTGTCGATGCGGAAACCATCGATCCCGAAGTCGTGGATCCAACTCTTGTAGACATCAACAAATCCGTTGACCACGCGGGGATTCTCCGTGAACAGATCGTCCAAGCCAAAGAAGTCACCGTAGAGCGCGTCCTCGCCGGAAAAGGTGGTGTTGCCACGGTTGTGATAGAGCGTGGAGTCGTTGAGCCATGCGGGAACCTTGATGTCCTGCTCGGCTTCGGGGACCACCGGCGTGTAGGGGAAGGACGTGGCTGGATCCAGTGCTGGAAAGTCCTGCGTGCCGGCGTAGTCGTGATCATCGAAGGCCTCACCGGCCGCCGTGCGGTACGGCTCGCTTTCCTTGGAAATGTAGGGCGCTGACTCAGATTCTTGATACTGGATCACGTCCGCAGTGTGGTTCGTGATGATGTCGAAGTACACCTTCATGCCCCGGGCGTGGGCGGCATCGATGAGCGTCTTCAGCTCCGCGTTGGTGCCCAAGTGGGGATCGATCTGCGTGAAGTCCGTAACCCAATACCCGTGGTATCCGGCAGAGCTGTTGTCCAGCTCGCCGCCGCCTTGGACAGCTTTGTTCTTGAAGCTCGGCGTAAGCCAAAGGGCATTCGTTCCCAAACCCTGGATGTAGTCCAAACGGTCCTGGAGGCCCTTCAGGTCACCGCCGTTGTAGAAGCCCTTGCGGGTGGGGTCGTAGCCGGACACCATCGGATCCGAACCCAGCCCGCCGTCGTCGTTGGCTTTTGTGCCGTTGTTGAAGCGGTCAGCCATGACGAAGTAGAAGTTCTGATCACTGACGCCGCCGCGGACCGAGTGTTGGCCGGCGGCATCAGGCGGGGTTTTCTTGGTAACGACCGCCGCGCTCGCGGGCAGGACGGTGGATGCCGTCACCACTGCGGTGGCGAGTACGACGGGGACAATGGATCTATAGCTGCGAGATAGCAAGTGATGAAACCTTCCGCTAAGCGACTCTGCTGTGTGGCAACTCACAACTGTAAGCGCTTGCTTCGCTGGATTCCACAGAAATAGAAGGTTTTCTGGATGTGAAGAGCTGTTACGCCCTTTATATCTGGAAGCGTTTGCAGCTTTACTAGCGGAGAAAGAGGCGAAATCGTACTGTTCGCCTGCATGACACCCTGCGGAAATGCTATGCAATTGCCTATAACGAACCGTCTATGACTTGCATAGGGTTGAGGAGATCTGCTTCACACCAGGCCCTGCTTCACAGCAAGCGGTGCCCTGAACTACCCAAGGATGAGTTTCAACGATGAAGAGCATCGCCCTCCTGCGCGAACGAGCTACCCGTGTCATGCCCACCGGTTCCCACTGCCCGGCCTCGGGTTTGTGGAGCCCGGACTCTGAGCCTGACGCCGTTCAGGTGTTCGCCGAAGGTCACGTCCTCCCGGCGCACAACGGAGTGCCCACTGTCTGGCGGCTCCGGACCGCTGGCGAAGTCTCAGCATGACCAGCTCCATTCTGAACAGGCCAGCCGACTACCGGCACGTGCCGGCAGCCCAGTGGACTGAACTGGGCGCCGGGGATCGCGTCTGGATCTACGACGTCGCCTGGGGTGCCGGTACCGGCCGTGTTGACGATGTTTCCCACCACCAGGAACTGCTATGGGTGGTCCTTGAACCCACTGGCCGCAAGCTGTTCTGCGGAACGGACGACGTCCAGGTCTGGGCGGCCTAACCCGCCGGAACCAGCACGCTCGGGGACCCCGTCTCCACCTTGCCCACGGGTCCGTCGGGCAGGCCGGTTTCGGGGTCGAGCCTGAAACTCAGGATGTCGTTGGAACCTTCATGCGCCACTAAGAGCCAGCCGTCGTGGACCAGGTGGTGCCGTGGCCAAGCGCCCCCGCTTGGCACATCGGCCAGGGGCGTCACGTCGGTTCCCTGTGCGCCCACCTTCAGGACGCAGATCCGGTTGGAGCCGCGGACTCCCACGTAGACGAACCGACCGTCAGTGGGCATTGCAATCTCGGCGGCAGAGTCGCCGTCGAACGCCTTGTTGACACTGGCGGGAACCACGGCCGTGAGTTCGTAGACTCCCTGGGGTTCGGCCCTGACAGCTGCAACCTCAATCGAGTATTCCGTGTCGACAAAAACCGTCCCCCTGGGATGCCGCACCATGTGACGCGGACCGGAGCCCTTGGGCAGAATCACGTGGTGGTCCGGCAGCAGCCCCTCGCCCGGCTCGTACCGCCAAATCCGCACAAGATCGTGTCCGAGGTCCGTGGTCATGACGCGACCATCGGGAAGCATGAGGCTTGAGTGCGCGCGGCTGGGCCGCGGCTCGTCCGTGGGCCCGGTCTGATGGGGGTCGACGGCGGCTTCCGCGGTGGTGCGCGACGTGATGGCGCCGTCGTGGTCGAGTTCGTAGAGAATCACTTGGCCATCACCCCAGCAGGTAACCACAATGAATCGCCCCTGCGGATCCGCCGCGACGTGGCAAGCGGCTTCGCCCGCCGACCACGGCTCGCCCATTTGCTCCAGTTCAGCGATGCCGGTACGGCGGTAGGCCCGCACCATCTTGCCTTCCTCGGCCACGGCATAGAGCACTGGGAGCGTTGGGTGAATGGCGAGGAAGGACGGCGAGTTCGCTTCGACGGCCAAGCCTACGGCGGTCAGTTTCCCCTCTGTATCCAGGGTGATGGCGCCGATGCCTTCGCCATTTCCGTTCCGGTCGGCTGTGTAGGACCCCGTCCAGATCAGTTTTTTGGTGCCTGCTGTTTCCATGCTGTGTTCCCCATGCTTAGTGTCCCCAATCCTTCAATGTCCCCAGTCTTTCGATGTCCCCAGTCCTTCAGTGTCCCTGTACGTCCGAGTCGACGCCGGCATCAGGCCCGGCATCGAGGGTTTGTAGCCTTCTCAGATCATCCTGATCCAGCTCGAAGTCGAAGACGTCAAGGTTCTCTTGCATCCGTTTCGGGTTGGAAGTCTTGGGGATGGCAACCAGGCCCTGCTGGACGTGCCAACGGAGAACAACCTGACCGGGCGTCTTGCCGTGCTTGCTGCCGATGCTTGCCAGAACCGGGGCATTCAGGAGGTCGCTGCTGGCGCCCAGTGGACTGTAGGACTCCGTGACAATCCCGTGCTGCTCGTTGAACGCGATGGCAACGGGACGCGGGATGGCGGGATTGACCTGGATCTGGTTGACCGCTGGAATAACATCCGTTTCCCGGAACAGCCGGTCAAGGTGCGAAGGCTTGAAATTGGAAACGCCGATGGAACGTACCCTGCCCGCTGCCTGAAGTTCCTCGAAGGTCTTCCACGTGGAGACGAACTCGTCGCGGCGGGGAGCGGCCAATGGATCAGCAGCAGGTCAACGTAGTCCAGCCCCAGACGTTCCAGCGAGCCATCGAGCCCTGCCGCTGCCTTGCCCGAGCCCTGGAATCCGCCGTCCAGCTTGGTGGTGACGAAGAGCTCGCCCCGGTCCACTCCGCAGGCGCGGATTCCGTTGCCGACTCCCTTCTCATTGCCGTACTTGACTGCCGTATCAATGTGCCGATAGCCGTGCGAAACAGCTTCGACGACGGCGTCAGTAACCTGGGCATCATCCAGGGGCCACGTACCCAGCCCCAGTTGCGGAATCTTGTAGCCGTCGTTGAGTTCAATGAGCGGGGCAAGTGTCATGAGCATGGTCTCCTCGAATGCTTGAATCTCGACCGGCGGTCTCTTTGCTTTTCTACGCTGGCCACTGGCTGCTTGGCAACAGCTACCGCCGAGACCAGGCGTAAAGACGATCGCTCAGCTCCATGAAGTCTTCCGCTACTACCTGCAGCTCCGGATGCTGATCGTGCCAGTCGATAATCTCCCTCGCGCCGTCCGCGAACGGGATGGTTGCCTGGTAGTCCGGCACGAGTGCCTTGATCTTGGAGTTATCGAACACCACCGAGTGCGAGCGATCGCCCAGAAGGTTGGGGCCTAGCTCTTTGCTATGGGCGGCAATGGTCTCCGACGAAACATGAAACAACTCGGGTTCAGGAACGCCGACTGCCCGGGCGAAGAGACGATAGATCTGGTTCCACGGCAAGAACTCGTCGGAAGTAATGGTGTAGCTCTCACCGACAGCCTGCGGCCTTCCCAAGAGGCCGACGAAGGCCTTGGCAAAATCACGGCTGTGGGTCAGCGTCCACAGTGAGGTCCCGTCCCCATGAACCAACACGGGCATTCCCGCGCGCATCCGGTGAATGTCAGTCCAACCGCCCACCAGCGCGATCTTGGTCCGGTCATAGGTATGGGACGGCCGGACCACAGTCACAGGGAAGTCCTGCTCGCGGTAGGCCTCAAAGAACAACTCCTCACAGGCAATCTTGTCCTGCGAGTACTTCCAAAACGGGTTCTTCAGGGGAGTCGATTCCCTGATGGGCAAGGTGGTGGGCGGCTTTTGGTAGGCCGAGGCGGAACTAATGAAAATGTACTGACCCGTCCTCCCCCGGAACAACTCCAAGCCAGCCCGCGCATGATCCGGGGTGAACGAGATGAAGTCCGCAACGGCGTCGTACTCCCTTCCCTGAAGTACCTCCCGCACAGCCTCGGTGTCCCGGATGTCCGCGTGGAGGACCTCGGCGCCCTCGGGAACCGGCCGCCCGGCTGACCGTCCCCTGTTGAGGATGGTCAGCCGGTGGCCCAGCGCGACGGCGCGTTCAGCCGCCGCCGCACTGATGACCCCGGTCCCGCCGATGAACAGGATGTTCCGCGGCGAGACGGTGTCGGCTTGTGGGAGGAGGCTGCTCACCAGGCGTAGTCCTCCGGGGCAGTGCGGTGGCCCGGGAAGATGTCATCGAGGCGCTTGAGCGCATCCTCGTTGAGGGTCACGTCCAGGGCGCGGATTGCGGCATCCAGTTGTTCCTGCGTGCGCGGTCCAACGATCGGCGCAGTCACGGCAGGCTGATGAAGCAACCAGGCCAGGGCAACGTCGCCGGGCTTCTGCCCGAGTTCGTCCGCGAAATCCTCGTACTGACGGATCTGGTCCTCATGCTTGCGGAGCGTCTCCAGCGCGCGGCCTTCGGCGCGGCGAACGCCCTGCTCCTCTTTCTTCAGTACGCCACCCAGCAGACCGCCCTGCAGTGGAGACCACGGGATCAAGCCGAGTCCGTACTGCTGCGCGGCGGGGATGACCTCAAGCTCCAGCTCGCGCCGGAAGAGGTTGTAGATGGACTGCTCGCTGACCAGGCCAGTGTAATTACGCCTGCGGGCGGCTTCCTGGGCCTGGGCAATGTGCCAGCCGGCAAAGTTGCTGCTGCCCGAGTACAGGATCTTGCCCTGCTGGACAGCTACCTCAATCGCCTGCCAGATCTCGTCCCACGGTGTCTGACGATCGATGTGATGGAACTGGTAGATATCGATGTAATCCGTCTGCAACCGCTTCAGGCTGGCATCCAGGGCCCGGCGAATGTTCAGCGCGGAGAGCTTTGATTCATTGGGACGATCCGTCATGGTGCCGTACAGCTTGGTGGCCAGCACAGTCCGTTCCCGGCGCTCGCCGCCCTTGGCAAACCACCGCCCGATGATTTCCTCGGTCCATCCCCGGTGGCCCGAACCGCCGTAGACATTTGCGGTGTCGAAGAAGTTGATGCCGGAATCCAGTGCGGAATCCATGATGGAGTGCGCCGTTGCTTCGTCCGTCTGGGGGCCGAAGTTCATGGTGCCCAGGCAGAGGCGCGAAACTTTCAGGCCGGAGCGGCCCAAATGGGTGTACTGCATGTTTTGGTGTCCTTTGTTTAGTCTGTTTAGAGCTGTTTAGAACTGTGTGAAAGCCGCGACGGCGGGATCGGAACCTATGCGGGCGCCAGCCTCCAGGGCCGTGATGGCAGCCAGTTCGGATTGGGTAAGGGTGAGATCGGCGGCTCCGAGGTTTTCCCGCATCCTGGCAGAGTCCGCGGACTTGGGAATCACGATGGTTCCCTGTGCGAGGTGCCAGGCCAGAATTACCTGGGCCGGGGTTGTTTCGTGCGCGGCAGCCACCAGGGCCACTACCTCGGCGTTCAGGTCCTTGCCCTGCCCCAACGGGCTGTACGCTTCAACTGCGATGCTGAGATCGCGGCACTTGTTTGCGAGATCGGCCTGCTGGAACGTGGGGTGCAGCTCGATCTGGTTCACGGCCGGCACTACGTCCGCTTCCCGCAACAGCGTGTCCACGTGGTCTGTGAGGAAGTTGGAGACGCCGATGGACCGGATCTGCTTGTCCTGGTAGAGCTTCTCCATCTCCTTCCAGGCCTGGGTGTACAGCCCCTGCGAAGGGACAGGCCAATGGATCAGGTAGAGGTCAACTACCTCCAAGCCGAGAGCGTCGCGGCTGCGCTGGAAGGCGTCGTAGGCCTCACCCTGCTCGCCGTTGCGCAGCTTGGTGGTGATGAATAGGTCTTCGCGGGGAAGGCCTGATGCGGCGATGGCGGCGCCCACACCGTCCTCGTTTCGGTAGGCGGCGGCAGTGTCGATGTGCCGGTACCCCGCCTCCAAGGCGTCTTCCACCACCTTCTGTGTTTCTTCTGGAGGCACCTGGAAAACACCGAATCCGAGCTGGGGAATAGTGACGCCGTTGTTTAGGGTCAGCTCTGGCATGAGGTCTCCTTCTAGGTAGAAATTTCAGGCCTGCGCCGTTGGCTCCTGTTGGTTCGACTGGGTTGGCCGGACCTTCCAGAAAGCGTTTTCGGGAGGCTCTGTACTGAGCCTATTCAGTTTTCGTCGGCGAGTCAGCAATCCAGCCTGATCCTGTTTTTCCTAGGTCTGGCAGTCCTACCCAAATCGGTGGTCCTGCTCTGGCCTTGCCGGCTGCGATAACGGCAGAATGGACGGATGGGTCAAAGCGCCGAGTTCGGAAAATTCCTCAAAGTCATGCGTGCCCGCCTTTCGCCGGAGGACGCCGGGGCCCAGGAGTCCACCGGCTCACGCCGGGTGCCCGGTCTCCGCCGCGAAGAGGTGGCGAGGCTCTCCGGGGTGAGCACCGACTACTACACACGCTTGGAGCAAGGCCGGAACATCCACCCGTCCAAGGCTGTCCTCGACTCTGTCGCAAGGGCACTTCGCCTGGACGCGGGGGAGCACGCGCACATGCTGGACCTGCTGGAGCACTGCGCAAGTTCGGCCGGCAATCCCGGCCCCGCCCAAAAAGTACGCCCCGCGTTGCGGCAGCTGCTGGACGCCGTCGGGGATGTTCCCGCGATGGTCCTTGGGCGACGCGCGGACGTACTGGCCGGAAACCGGATGGCGCATCTGCTGTTCACGGATTTCACGGCACTGCCAGCGGCTGAACGGAACCTGACCCGCTGGATCATCCTGGATCCCGCGGCCAAGGACCTGTTCAGGGACTGGAAAACCGTGGCCGCCGAGGCAGTGGGCGCCTTGCGCATGGACGTCGGCAGGCACCCCAACGATCCCCAAACCAACCAGCTCGTAGGCGAACTTGCAGTGCACAGTGAGCATTTCCGTCAATGGTGGGCTGGGCACAGGGTGGCGTCACGCTCTGCCGGCACGGTGAGATTGCACCACACACTGGTTGGCGATCTTGAACTGAACTTTGAAACGCTAAGCCTCCCGGACGATCCGGACCAGCTCCTGCGGGTCCATTCCGCGAAGGCCGGTTCGCCGTCGTCGGACGCCCTGACGCTGCTCAGCAGCTTTGGCGAGGTATCGGCAGCGACCACCCCGGCGCCCGAACCCGTCCGCCGGGATGACAATTGACGCCCATGTTTTTTCGGAACATGGGCGTCAAGTGTTAGCTAGCGGAGGGATCAGCGCTCCAAACGGAAACCAAGCTTGATGGTTACCTGCCAGTCGGCAATTGCGCCGTCTTCCAGATGACCGCGGATCTCTTTCACCTCGAACCAGTCCAGGTTACGCAGCGTCTGGGAGGCGGCGGCGATTCCATTCCTGACGGCCGCATCGACGCCCTCGGAAGAAGTGCCAACAATTTCGGAAACGCTATATGTGTGGTCAGCCATGGTGCTCCTCATCATCGTCCCTGAATCTTTGAAAATGCTGGCCCGCTCGGCAGGCCGTTCCTGCAGACTAGCCCACGGACGTCCGTGCGGGCCAGAGGTCCGGCCGGCTTAGCTTTCGCGCCAGTCATTGCCCGTGATGTGCGATCCTGCGTGCGGTCCCATCTGGAGCATTCCGCCGTCCACGGGCCACGAGGCGCCAGTGACGTAGCTGGAATCCGGGGAGGCCAGGAAAGCGATGACGGCGGCAATTTCCCGCGCGTCACCGGGACGGCCAAGGGGCACGCCCGGCCGCTCCTTCTGCCTTGGGTCCTCGTCCGTTTGCCCGGTCATAGGCGTTGCGATCTCACCAGGAGCCACGTTGTTGGCGGTGATGCCGAACTCTGCGAGTTCCAGTGCCATGGTCTTGATGAGCCCCCCAAGGCCGTGCTTCGAGGCGTCGTAGGCGGAGGCTCCCACCCGCGGCTGGAACTCGTGCACGCTGGTGACCGCGATGATGCGTCCGCGCCCCGCATTGACCATGCGTTTGGCAGCCGCTTGCATGGCGACGAATGCGCCGTTGAGGTTGGTGTCCAAGGTGGACATCCAGGTGTCGTAGTCCAGTTCCAGGAATTTGGTGCCATCTCCCGTTCCGGAATTGTTCACGAACACGTCCACGCCCCCGAGTTCCTCGGCCAGCTTGTCAATGCTGGCAGCGGTTTCGGAAACGTTCGTGGTGTCCAGGTGGTGCACCACCGCTTTTCGGCCCAGGCCGCGCACCTCTTCTGCGGTGTCCTCGGCACCTTGCTGGTCCGTGTGCCAGGTGATGCCGACATCCATGCCTGCCTTCGCCAGTGCAACCGCCGTGGCACGTCCTATCCCTGAGTCAGATCCTGTGACGATGGCGGTTTGCGGGGAAAATGATGCCTCGCTCATGTCCTTGCCTTTCGGTCGCGTGATGGTTCCGATGACTTATCCCTACCCGGACACGCCGGATCGTAAACACGGGGCTGGAAGATGCCGGTTCTTCCGGGATCCCGGCGGCGGATGGTGATGGAGTGTAGATTTTTAGCAGCACCACCAGTGAATTCCCACAACCAGGAGTACTCATGTCTGAAGTTATTGTCGTCGGCGTTGACAGCAGCGAAACGGCCAAACGCGCAGCAGTGGCAGCAGCGAAGCTTGCCACAGCCCTTGGCGCCGAGTTGCATGTCATCAGCGGGTTCTCCGATGACCGCATTGAAGAATTTGGCAGCGGCAGCGACCGGATCACGGTTTCTTCGGCCGACTCCGCAGAATACGTGGCCCGCAAGGTCTCTGAGGAACTCGATGTCCCCAGCGGCAACATCAAGTACTTCGCAGCCCGCGGTACGCCGGCCAACGCGCTCATCAACTACGCCGAGACCAACAACGCCTCGCTGATCGTGGTGGGAAACAAGCGGATGAAGGGCCTGGGCCGTGTCCTTGGCAGCATCGCCAACAGCGTGGCACACGGTGCTCCGTGCGACGTCTACATCGTGAACACGGACGTGGACGCGTAGCCGTTTCTTATTAGGTAGCAGCAGGGGCCGTTTGGAAGCTCAAAACGGCCTCTGCTGCTGTTCAGTTGGGGAGAATTCCTGGCCGTGGAAAAGGCCTCGGCAAACCGCTGAGTGCTATCTTCGGGCGAATTCCAACAGGGCGCTCATGGCCCTTGTGGCCTTCTTGAGCTGCTCCGTGCTGACAGCGTGGTGCCCGTACCCTGCACGAGTTTTCATGCCAAGCAGAGTGGTTAGGTGCTTGGCTGCAGCTTCATCTACCGTCCTCAGAAGGCCCGCAGCCTCACTGTGGTCTTGACTCTGTGCGAATCGTCCGAGTCGGGCAATGCAGATGGCGTCAGAGGCGGCAATGCCGGCGTGGACGCAGAGTGTTGCCACGGCATCAGCCACTTCATGGTGTTCCTCAGCCAGTTCGAGTGCGTCCAAGGCAACTTTTTGGAATTGCACAGCCTTATTCAAACGACCCAGGCGGATGGCTTCGCTTCCTTGGGCGGTCCTCATTTACGCGACGCTGTCGGCGCGTAGTACGCGCCTCAGCCAGGTAGCGTCGCCGAAAAGTGTGTACCCGTCGGTGATGATCGAATCGAAGATCGGGGAGGGTGCAACTTCGGACTCCAGATAGACCAGGGGCCGCGTGTCGTTGCCTGTCCACGCACTGACATCGGCGGCCAGCTGCGCAATCCTGTTGTCAGCCTGCGACTCGTCACTGGAGTCATTGAGGGCTATGAAAAGGTCTATATCGCTATCGTTGCGCATGTCATTACGTGCAGCTGAGCCAAAGATCGTGACGACCAGGGGCGAGAATTCCCACATCTCGATTTCGCTCCGGATGCGGGCGAAGAGGCGATCCTTGGTGAAGGCCATCGCGATCACTGCCTCGGCCAAAAGGTGATCACGGTTGAGCCGGAAAACGTGCGTTCTTCCGGCCACCTTGTCCAAGACGATGCCCTGAGCGACGAGGCGAATCAGGGCCTTGCGAACGCCGGCAAGGGAACTGCACTCGGGAAGAAGGTTGGAGAGGTTGGGGGCTGTGAACTCGGCATCAGCGCGCGCCAGGACGTACAGCACACCCATGTCAAGCGTGGGGCTGATGGTCGTCAGCGGGTTCTGCAGCCGCATGGCGTCTCCCAGATCTACTATTGTGCACTTATAACTACAATAGTAGACATCCGCCGAGCCACTTGGGTCTACGCCTCCAGGACGTACGTCTTCAGATCGTCCAAGGTCTGCTGCATATGGGCGTCCATGGCCAGCCGGGCCTCATGCGGATTCCGTGACTCCAAGGCCGCCGAGATTTTCCGGTGATGGCCGATCGCGTGCTCCTGGATGTCAGCAAAAGCTGAAGTTTCCGTACGCCGGGCCTCAAGTACACGATGCAGTGGCTCGAACAGTACAGCCACGAACACATTGCCCGAGGCATGAAGGATGACATCGTGGAAGGCGAGATCAGCTTCCACAAAGGCGGCCACGTCATTAACCTCGTGTGCGGCCTGCATCTTTTCCACGTGCTCTTTGAGCGCGATCAGTTCGTTATCCGAGATACGTTCCGCTGCGAGTTCGCAGGCTCCCGTTTCAAGCATCCGGCGTAGCTCGATGAGCTGGACGGCAGCGGCCGCATCCTTGGTTCCTTCGGAAGCGGCACGCAGGACTGCCTCCAGGGATGCCCACTGGTTCAGCGGATTAACGAACGTGCCGCGGCCGCGTTCCACGCTGAGGATCCGCTGCGCCTCGAGTGTTTTCATGGCTTCGCGCACGGTCATGCGGCTCACCTCGTGGCGGGCGCTGAGCTCCAGTTCGCCCGGGACAATCGTTCCCGGCGGAAACTCGCCCGCGATGATCCGGTCCAGCAGCTCATCAGCAACGACGCCGACCAGCGACTTGCGTGCCATGTATCCCCATTTCCTGTATTTCAGACCGTCCGGCACCTCATGGATGTTTTCCTCCAAGCGCGGATGGTTGTCAGACATCTTACGCTGGCGGTGGCCAGCTCGTTTTCCAAAATTCATGCAAAGTCTTGGCGCATTCTTCCGGCTGCTCCCAGTGGACGTTGTGACCGGCGTCGGGAACCGACTTTAAGGTGCGTGTTGGGCTCGCCGCCACGAACGCAGTCATCTGCTCGATGGACCGCACGCGGTCTCCGGTTCCAGCGATCACCAGCAGCGCCGCCTGAACGCGGCTGGGCACTGAAGGTTCGACGCCGGTCATCGCCGCCCAGGCGCTGGCGGACAGAATCCGGAACGGCGCATCGAATCCTTTGCTGAGCAGCTCCATGTCGTCCGTGGAGAGGTCCCCGTACCAAGCATTCATGAGCTTCAGCTTGGTATCGGCGTCGAAATATCCCTGCTTCAGCTGTGACACCAAGAGGTTCTTGAAGGCCTCGTTCTGAGGCGCCGGAACCATTCCTACCAAAGTCACTGTTGCCACTAGTTCTGGATTCCTTGCCGCCAAAGTCAGTGAGACGCTGCCGCCCATCGAATGCCCCACCAGATGCACCGGCCCTTCTGTGCGGGCGCGGATCGCTGCCCCAACCGATGCGGCGGCGGTGTCCAGTGTCCAGGAGAAGTCGGACGGCAGGTCCTGACCCGCGTGATAGCCCGGGAGGTCGAGGATCCAAACTTCGCGCCCGGCGTCGAGCAGTATCTTCGCGAGCGGCTCCCAGTAGACGGAGCCCGAAGCCCATCCGTGGATCAGCACCACTGGGACTTGCCCGTCGACGTGAGACGCGGAGGTTCGAGCATCCACATGGGGGAGTGGAACTGGGGTGCCGGCCATGTCTCCAGACTAGTGACGCACAGCATCTTGCGCGCCGAAGAGCGCTGTGTCACACTGGCTATGAAATGTTAGATGTCTGACATCTTACATTCACGAACCGCTACAAAGATTTCCCACGATGGAGTGCACAGTGACCCTTGAAGCCGACGTTCTGGCCGCTTTCCCGGCGGAAGTCCACATTCCTGCCCAGCTGGTTGCCGACGCCGTTGCCGCGTCTTCGGCCCAGGCCCCACGCATCCTGGTTGTCCTTGATGACGACCCCACCGGAACGCAGTCCGTCTCGGATCTCGCCGTCCTCACCCGTTGGGAGGTCGCGGACTTCACCTGGGCTTTCACCCACATCCGTGAGAACCAAACCAAGCCCGCCGTGTACGTCCTGACCAACACCCGCAGCCTGGATCCGGCGGAGGCTGCAACGCGCAACGAAGAGATTGTCCGTAACGCACTCGCAGCAGCCGCCGGCAACGTGAAGCTGGGCTTTGTCAGCCGCAGCGACTCCACCCTGCGTGGCCACTACCCGCTGGAGCCCGATGTCATTGCCGCCACGGTTGCTGCCGAGACCGGTGAAACCACCGACGGCGTAGTAATCGTCCCCGCATTCCCCGACGCCGGAAGGGTCACCATCGGCGGTGTCCACTACATGCGCGGCGCAGGGGAAGAAGCCGGCAAGCTCACCCCCGTGGCAGAGACGGAATTCGCTAAGGACGCCAGCTTCGGCTTCGCCAACTCCGAGATGGCCAAGTATGTGGAGGAGAAGTCGCAGGGCAGGTTCCCGGCCAGCGATGTGATCGTCCTGGACCTGAACATCATCCGCGCCGGGGCCTCCGCGCAGGACCCCGCGATTTCCGCCAAAGCCATTGCCGATGCCCTTGAGCCAGCCACCAACTCCACTCCGATCGTGGCCGATATCGTCACCGAAAACGATCTCCGTGCCCTCGCGCTAGGCCTGGAAGAAGCCGAACGCCGCGGCAAGAAGCTCCTTTACCGCGTAGGCCCACCGTTCGTCCGTGGCCGGATCGGCCAGGAAATCCGAACCGCCTTGACCTCCGAAGAGGCGTACGCGGGCAACACTCCCTCCACAGCCGGTGGCCTGATCGTGGTCGGCTCCCACGTCGGCGTGACAACCCGCCAGCTCAGCGCCCTGACGGCCGCCCACAGCTCCGCGCGCATTATCGAGATCGACGTTGAGAAGCTGCTGGTTCCCCAAGCCGACGGTTACATCGCCACAGTGGTGTCCGACGTCGTCGATGCCCTCCACCAAGGCGACGTGATCGTCCACACCAGCCGCCTGCTCATCAAGACCGACGACGCCGCAGCGAGCCTGAAGATCGCCCGCACCGTCTCGGCCGCCGTCGTCAATGTAGTGAACCGGACGCTGAAAACCTTCCCGCCGCGGTTCGTCATCGCCAAGGGTGGCATCACGTCCTCGGATGTTGCGGCGCACGGACTGGAGATCCGCCACGCAATCGTCCGCGGACCCATGCTGCCGGGCATCGTCTCGCTCTGGGAACCGGTGGATGGCCCCGCAAGAGGCATCCCCTACATCGTGTTCGCCGGCAACGTGGGCGATGACCAGTCCCTCGCCCAGGTCACCCGCAAACTCAGCGCCACTTTCTAGACTCCCGGAAGCCCACAAAATTCAATGGAGAACATCATGACCAGCAGCAATTACACCATCACCGTTCTGGGCCTCGGCGCCATGGGCCTGCCCATGGCCACCCGCCTCGCGTCTGAGCTGACCGTCCACGGTTTCGACATCGCCGAGCCCCGTTTGGAGCTCGCTGCAGCAGCCGGTATCAAGACTTTCGCTTCTGCCCGCGAAGCCTCGCAGGATGCTGACGCGTTGCTCCTGGCCGTTCGCAACGGGGAGCAGCTCAACGATGTCCTGTTCGGCGAGAACGGCGTTGCCTCGGTTCTGAAGCCGGGCGCCGTCGTGATCCTCGGCAGCACGGTTGGCACCGAGGCCATCCCGGCCACAGTTGAAAAGCTCGCAGGGTACGGCGTCGCGCTGGTGGATGCTCCGTTGTCCGGCGGCCCGAAGCGCGCGGGCGAAGGCGACTTGCTCATTGTTGTTGGAGCCGAGCCAGAGGCCCTTGAAAAGGCCCGGCCAGCACTGGAGCTGCTGGCGTCCACCCTGAGCATTGTTGGCGACAAGCCCGGCGATGGCCAGGCCCTTAAGACCGTCAACCAGTTGCTCTGTGGTGTGCATATCGCCGCTGCTGCCGAAGCAATGGCCCTGGCGGATGCCCTGGGTCTGGATCAGGCAAAGACGCTTGCCGCCCTCGAAGCCGGCGCTGCGGGCTCCTTTATGCTCTCCAACCGCGGCCCCCGCATCCTGGAGGCCTATACCGAAGACGGAGCCGAGGTCCTCAGCCGCCTCGACATCTTCGTCAAAGACATGGGCATCGTGGGCAAGGCCACCCGCGCTGCCGGCCTTGCCGCACCCGTTGCTGCCGCCGCAGAACAGCTTTACCTCCTCGGCCAGGCCCAGGGCCTCGCCGCCGCCGACGACTCCGCCGTCATCAAGGTTGTCGCGCCCACAAAGCGCACCGCCTAACCACCCCAATAAGAACGCGCGACGACGGCGGTCCCCCCTTCGCCGTCGTCGCCACCTCCCGCCGGTCTTCTAGACTGGTATGTCAAAGGAGACACCCCCAATGAATCCCCTCATCAACTCTTTGGTGGTCCGGGCTGCTGATGCCCCCGCCATCAAACCGGCAGTGGAACTGGGAACACCCCTGTTGCTGACCATTGCGGCTGCGGGCATTGCCCTGCTGCTGGTATTGATCATCCGCTTCAAGATCCAGGCCTTCGTTGCCCTGTTGGCTGTCAGCATCCTGGTTGGTGTGGCCGCCCAGATTCCGCTCAAGGACATCTTCACCGTGGTGGCCAACGGCGTTGGCAGCACCATGGGCAAGGTTGCTTTGTTGATTGCCCTCGGCGCCATTCTTGGCCGCATGATCGAGGTATCCGGCGGCGTGCAGTCGTTGGCTACACACTTCACTGAGAAGCTCGGAGCCAAGCGCGTTGCCATCGCTTTGACGGCCGTGGGCTTCCTCGTGGCGATTCCGGTGTTCTTCGAGGTGGGCGTCATCGTCCTCGTCCCGATTGTCTACGCCTTCGCCAAGATCGCGAACGTTCACCCGATCAAGTTCGGCCTGCCCATGGCCGGCATCATGCTGTCCATCCACGTGGCCGTCCCGCCGCACCCGGGAATCGTTGCCGGTGCCGGTGTCTTTGGCGCCGACATTGGTCTCATCACTCTGATCTCCCTGATCATCTGCGTGCCGCTTGGCTTCCTGTCCTACTGGGTTGCCAGCATTATGAACCGCAAAGACTACGAACTGCTCCCGGGCGTCAAGGCACAGGTGGACGAGTTCGGTTCTGCGGACTCGCTGGTGCATGTTGGTCACGACGGCCCCGGCGCCCGCGCCATCGCCCCTCCCCGTCCGGGCCTGATCATGTTCCTGATCGCTGCTCCGATCGTCCAGATCCTCGTGGGCACCCTGGGAACGCTGACCATTGCCAAGGACAACTACTGGTACGGCGTGGCCGCGTTCATCGGCAACCCGTTCTTCGCGCTCCTCGTGGCGGTTGCCCTCTCCTTCTTCCTGCTGGCGGTCCGCCGCAACTGGTCACTCAAGGAAACCGGTGAGATCTTCGAAGGCGCCCTTCCTCCCATTGCCTCCATCCTCATGGTTGTCGCAGCGGGCGGCGTGTTCGGTGAAGTCCTCCGCACCTCCGGCATCGGCGCAGCCCTGTCCCACACCTTGGACAGCCTGGGCTTGCCGGTGATCGTGCTCGGCTTCATCATCTCCCTGGCACTCCGCGCCGCCCAGGGTTCGGCCACCGTCGCCATTGTCACGACGACGGGCCTGCTCACCTCCGCTGTGATGGAAGGCGGCTACACGCCCGCCCAGATCGCCGTGATCGTGATCGCCATCGGATTCGGCGCGTTGGGGCTCTCCCACGTGACGGATGCAGGTTTCTGGACCGTGATCCGGTACTACGGGCTTACCGTCACGGACGGTCTCAAGACCTGGACCGTCCTCACCACCATCCTCGGCCTGGCTGGCTTCGCGCTGACATACGCCGCATGGATCCTGGTGGGAGGTTTGGCCCACTAATGCGCGCCAAACTCGATCAGCTCGTCACCTCCGCCCTCGCTGATGGCTCTGCTGTTCCGGCTTTCACCTGCTACGACTTCACCACTGCCTTGGCCGTTGTTTCGGCGGCGGAAGAAGCCCGGCTCGGTGTGATCCTGTTGGTAGCGCCCAAGACGGCATCCACTCCCAACGGGCTCCGGCTCATCGCAGCACTTCGCGGCCTTGCCGACGACGCCAGCGTTCCGGTTTCCGTCCAGCTGGACCACGCATCGAACCTGCAGGTCATCAAGGATTCCGTTGCGGCCGGAGCGGATGCAGTCCTGGCCGACGGTTCGTCCATGGCCTACCAGGACAACATCGCCTTGGTCCGCGAAGTCCGTGCCGCCTTGGATGCCCAGGGTGCGTTCGACGTCGTGATCGAAGCAGAACTTGGCGGCCTCGCCGGCGACGAGGACAAGGCTTTCGGTACTGAAGATCCAGCGCCCGACGCCGGCACTTCCGTCACCGGACTGACTGACCCCGCGCAGGTGGCTGACTTCGTGGGACGCACCGGTGCGCAACTCCTGGCGATCGCCGTGGGTAACGTCCACGGAAAGTACAAGGGTGAGCCCAACATCCGCTGGGACGTGCTCCAGGAAGTTGCTGCGCGGACGGACGTGCCTTTGGTGCTGCATGGCGCCTCAGGCATCCCGGCTGAGCAGCTCGCAAAGGCTCCTTCCATGCAGGTTGGCAAGGTGAACTTCAATACCGAGCTGCGCACCGGAATCCTGGCAACCCTCGAAGCTGAAACCCCCGCCCACCGGGCCGACGGTGAGAACCTCCAAGGCCTGCTGGCTCGATGGAATGGTTCCGCGTGGTCCTTCGCCGGAGCAACGCTGGCGATGCTGAGTGACTGACACAACCCCGCCCTCACAGGCTCTGTAACACAGGGAGGCTAGGATCAGACCATGATCCTGGCCTCCCTGATTTTTGCCCTGCTTGCGGCGTTGCTCCACGTGTACATCTTCACGATGGAGTCCATCACCTGGACCAAGCCGGCCACGTGGAAACGGTTCAGCGTCACATCGCAGGCTGATGCCGAAACCACCAAGCCGCTCGCCTACAACCAGGGCTACTACAATCTGTTCCTGGCCATTGGCGCATTGGTAGGCATCATCGCAGTGGCCATGGGTGCGCCCCAGGTTGGCTGGACCCTCGTATTCAGCTGCTGCGGTTCCATGCTCCTTGCGGCGCTGGTGCTCGCAGCGAGCGGCAAAAAGTACCTCCGCCCGGCGGTTCTCCAGGGGACAACGCCGCTGCTCGCCGTCGTGCTTGGCGTGCTGGCTTTGGCGCTGGGCTAGTGCCAGCGGGGCCGATGCGCCTTAGTGCTCCGGCGGGCCGCTCTGCGCTGCGGCCTCGTCCATATAGACAACCTCCCAGTGGTGGCCGTCGAGGTCGCGGAACGCCCTGCTGTACATAAACCCGAGGTCCCTGGGATCGTACGTCTCGAAACCTCCTGCTTCCACCGCCTTAGTGGCCAGGGCATCAACACCTTCGCGGCTGTCGGCAGAGATGGCAACAATCGCCCCGGCCGAGTTCCGGGTGTCCGCGATGGGCTGATCGGTGAACTGACTGAACTTGTCGTGCGTCAGGAGCATTGTGTAAATGGTGTCGCTGACGACGACACAAGCGGCTGTCTCATCGGTGAAGTTCGGGTTGATGGGGTAGCCAAGGGCCGTGTAGAAGGCCTTGGATGCCTCGAGGTCGCTGACGGGCAGGTTCACGAAAATGGACGTAGTCATGGGTTCGATCCTGCCGGTGTTTCGCCATTCCGTCCAGAGCACGATGAGCCGTTGTGGATAACGCTTAGGAAGATTCCCTCCAGAGAGGAAGGGGCACAACGCTGCGGCTGCGACCTGCTTGGTCAAGGACATGGCCGAGCCGCTTGAAAGTCCGAACTACCGCCTGCCTGGAGATGACCGCGCTTCCCGGGGCTCGCTCTGCCAGTTCGCGTTCATAGGCTTGGACTTCCAGATAGTCGCGGACCCACAGGGTGACCAGCAGGTTCTGTGCGCCAAGGACTTGGGCACTAAGCCGGCAGTTGGGCAAGGCAGCGAAGAAGCGTCCGACGCCGTCAACGTACTGGGCTGGAACGTTCAGGACAAGCGTCACTTCCCGGAGTCCCTGCTGGGCGGACGTGGACGAATCGCATCTCAGCGTGATGTAGCCGGTCGCCAGGAACCGTTCGACACGCCGGCGGGCTGTTTGGGGCGAGACGTGGCAGGCGGCACCCAACTCGGCCCAACTTGCCCTGCCATCCTTGGCGAGCTCTTCCAATAATGCTGCATCGAGTCTGTCCGGGGCGTAAGCGGGGTGCTCGGGCAGGGGCTCCGCGGACACGAGCCTGGCGCGCGCCGGTTCCAGCGTGCCGCTGCGCCATTCTGAGGCCTGCCGATAAAGCTTGGTGACGAAAACGACCTCACGGTGTGTGACGCCGGGCAGCTTCGGAAAGGCGCCGGTGACGATATCCATCAGCTCCTGATGGCTGGACGCAAAGCAATCCATGAAGAGGTCGTGCGAGCCCGTCACCAAAGAAACGGTGGCGAATGCAGGCTCGGCGCACAGCCGTTCGATCAGGGCCTCACTCTCGCTGGGCGAGGATGACAAATGGATAAACGCAGACCACCCAGCGCTGAGATAGCGCTGGCCAGGTGCAGGGGTGATCCAAGCCTGGCCCTGGCTGGCGAGGGCGTTCCATCGCCTGGCCACGGTGGGGGCGGACAGGCCAAGGGCGTCTGCAATCCGGCTCCATTCGGCCCGTGGATTGATTTGGAGAGCATTCACAATTTCGAGGTCTAGCTCGGAAATTATGGCTGATTCGTTCACTTTCGCCCATCTGATGTGTATTTCAAACGATTTCGAGATCAGTCTAGGCGACGGCCATATCGTCGTGACTCGCATCACTAATCGGGCGGCCCACCTTAAACGGCCCCAAGACCACAAGGAAGCACATGGCAAGCAGGACAGCACCAGCGGCGGCGTCAGGAACGACGCGCCGGGCCATTGCGGGAATGATTCTCGCGATGGCATTGATTGAATCATTGAGCGGAGTCACTCAGGGCTACCTGAACCCCATCCTTCCCGCGCTCGGACCCGTCTTCGACATTGACGATCCGACCATCAACGGCATCTTCCTGATCTCCAACGTGAGCTTTGCGGTCCTCACCCCGATCATTTCAAGGCTCGGCGACAGCTATGGATACAGGCTGGTGCTGCGCTGGTCCACAGGTGTGGTGACGCTCGGAGTGCTTCAGATGGCGTTGTGGCCCTCGCTGTGGACGGTGACGATTGGTGTGGTCATGCTTACCTGCGTGGTGGGCTTCATCCCCCTCATGATGGGCATCCTGCGCGTTAGCAGCCCTGGACACACGCGCACTGGCGTGAGCGTCATGATCGGGATGCTCATGATCATGGTGGGAGCCGGCGGGCTGCTTGCAGGAATCGTCGGCGTCACCGATCCGACGCTTGGATTCTGGGTTGCCGTTCCGTTCGCGGTGATCGCTTTCGTCTGTTCCTTCGTACTGCCCGACGCCGGGGTCCCCACTCGTGAGGGCATCGCTTTGGTCCCGCTTCTGGCCTGCTCCCTAGGGCTGATTGGTTTCGTGGTGGCACTCTCAATGGCGCCTGAATGGGGCTGGCTCGACGCCCGCACGATGGCTGCCGGCTTGGTGGGGCTCGCCATGCTGGCCTACTGGGCAAAGCGCGACTACAGCGGGGCCCATGGCAGCCGGTTCATGGATCTTCGCATGCTGGCCAATGCACGGATCCGCGCCATTTCCGTGGCCACGTTCTTCTTTGGCTTCGCGTCCATCAGCTACTTCGGCACCAACGGGATATTCCTGCACTCCAATCCCGACAAGACGGGCTACGGATTTGCCCTGAGCCCCTTGATGATCGCCATTGTCCTGGCCTTGGCCTCCGTTCTCTCGCTTGTGTCCTCGCTGCTCACGGCCCGGGTTTTGCGAAAATTCGGTGAGCGGGCCACGCTCGTCTTTGCCGGCGTCCTCCTGGCATGCGGTTTCCTGGTCATGATCCTGGCGCACGGGACTTTGTCCGGTTACTGCGTGGGCTTCGCCATGTTCAACCTAAGCCTGGGGATGTACCAGGCCGGGACCCGCTCATTGTCCGTGGAAGGCGTCCCATTGGAGGAAACTTCAACTGCGGCCGGACTCAATGAGCTCGCGTTGTCTGTAGGGATCGCGGTGGGTGCGGCCGTGGTGAAGCTGATCTCCTCCGCATCCGTCGAATCCGGCCGCATCACCGAGGCCGGGCTTCTTTCCATCTGGGGAGTCTTGGCAGTGGCCGCACTGATCGCGGCCACGGCAAGCGCCCGCTACCCGAAGCGCGAGAACGCCGAGGTGTCCGCATGATCGCCGCTGGTCTTAACAGCAAGAGCCGCGGCGGCGCCGTCGTACGCGTATCCCAAGGCGACATCGAGGCCGCGCTGAAGACCGCCACAGAGCGCTGGAAACCGGACCTGCTGGACCTCAGCCACGCCATTCACGCCGATCCGGAGCTCGGCGGCCAGGAGTTCCGTGCCGTCAAGCGCATCAGGCGGCTTCTCCGTACCGCTGGCTTCCGCTTCGATGATCGCCAGCCACTGCAGGCCACCGCGTTGAGCGCGAGCTACGGAAGCGGTGAATTGGTGGTGGCCCTCTGCGTTGAGTATGACGCCCTGCCGGACATTGGCCACGCCTGCGGGCACAACGTCAATGCTGCCAGTGCTGTGGGGGCGGCGCTGGCCCTGGCTGCGGTGGCCGACGAGCTCGGCATCACCGTCAAAGTGCTCGGAACGCCGGCGGAGGAGACCACCGGCGGCAAAGTGGACCTGATCGCGGAAGGCTTCTTCGAGGACGTCTCGCTGGCGATGATGGTTCACGCCGGTGCGGCTGACGTAGTAGGAGGTTCGTCGTTGGCGATGTCCATGTGGGACGTGTTGTTCGAGGGCAGGCCGGCCCACGCCGCTGCTGCCCCGATGGAAGGAGTCAACGCCCTGGACGCACTTGTCGTCGCGCAGACGGCCATTGCGCTGGCAAGGCAACAGCTCCCGATCGGATCGATCATTTCGCTGATCGTCACCGAAGGTGGAAGCGCCGTCAACGTTATCCCCGAGCGTGCACGGGCGAGCGTTGAGATGCGGGCTCCGAGCATCGAGAAGCTGCGAATCATCCAGGACAAGGTCCGGCGCTGCCTCGAAGCAGGCGCCCACGCCAGCGGTTGCACCCTGGAAGTCACGCCAACCGGCAATGACTACGCCGAACTCCGACAAGACCCGTTCCTATCGCATGCCTACCGCGCAGCCATGACGGCCATCGGACGGGACGTTGTCTTCAATGCCGATCCCGTGGCCTCAACGGACATGGGGAATGTCTCCCAACTGGTGCCAACCATCCACCCGATGGTTGGCTACGACGTTCGTGGCGCAGCCCATCACACAGCCGAATTCGCCGCCTTTGGCGCTTCGGTTGGCGCCGACAAGGCAGTACTTGACGGATCGTTCGGCCTGGCCGCGGCCGCATGCGCTGGCGCCTTGGACCCGGAGGAACGGAGGCGGTTACTGACCAGGCCGCGCCACTAGCACCTGCCAACGCCAGCACCGCTGGTCCGCACGGCACCCGGGGCGGACAATGGAGTCAACACGCAGGGGCGTGTAGTCGTAGGGAGGGCCATGCAGCGGGCAAAACCGGTTCATCCTCCCGCCAGCCGGAGCACGGCTGTGCCGGGAGCCTCAGCTGTGCAGCCGGAACCGACTGTGCCACCTCAACCCCCGGGGCGGCGTGATCCAGCGATCGACCTTGTCCGTTTCATCTGCCTGCTCCTGGTGGTCGCGGCCCACTGCATGATGGTCAGTCCCGTTCTGCACAGGGACGGGAAAGTCACCACGGGAAACACGCTCATGGAGCAAGGCTGGTTCACGCCGGTGGTTTGGGTGCTCATGATCGTCCCGTTGTTCTTCGTCCTCGGTGGCGTCACCGGGTTGCAGTCGTGGCGACGCCTGAAAGCACGCGGCGGCACAAGCTTCGACTTCGCCCAGCTGCGACTCCTTCGCCTGGTCCGCCCCGCCATGGCCCTGCTCGCCGTGATGTGGGCGGGGCTTTGGGCGGCCCTGCTCCTCGGCGTTGATCCACAGGTGATCCAGTTGATGACCACCGGTGCCGCGATGCCCCTGTGGTTCCTGGCCGCGTACCTCACAGCACAGGTCAGCATCCCGCTCATGGCCAGGCTTCATCAACGCGCCCCGCTCCCGACGTTGGGCCTCCTCGTGGCGCTGATCATTACCGTCGATTCCCTCCGCGGCGCTGTCCCGGTTCTTGCCTTCGTCAACATGGTGTTTGTCTGGTGCGCAGTCCAGCAGCTCGGCTTCTTCATGGCCGACGGCTTTTTTGAGCATCGCAGCAGAACCTGGCTGGTAGGGGCGATCATAGTCAGCAACGTGTTGCTCGGGCTGGTGACCGGCGTGGGCGTATATCCGGGCAACATGGTGGTGAACATCAACCCACCCAACTTTTGCCTGCTTCTGCTGGCGATTTCACAGACTGCCACCCTCCAACTTCTGGGCAAAGGCATCCGCTGGATCGCCTCTGTCCGCTGGGTCCAGACGATTATCGCGGTGGCGGGGCGCCGGTCCATGACCGTTTACCTCTGGCATCTTCCTCTCCTGGTGGGCATGTCCGGACTCTTGTTGCTCACCGACTTTCCCAAACCGGCCGACGGCACAGCGGAATGGTGGTGGGGACGCATTCCCGTCTTCTTCGCCGTCGTAGCCCTGCTGCTGCCGGTCGTGCTGCTCCTTGGTCGCCTGGAGAACCGTCCGACGGCGGCCAGCCACGCGCGGGGTCCCTCGCGCACCGCTGTGGTTACCGCCGCCGTCGTGGTTCTTGTCCCGGTTGCAGATGCCGCATTCAATGGCCTGACGCTGGCGCTCCTGGGTGGGGGAGCCGCATGCTTCGCGCTCGCAGTCCTGCTGCTTGGCAGGGTCCCGACGCCGGTGCTGCCGCCGTCCGGGGTGGACGGGACGCCAACGCGCGGGGGAAAGCGGTCCACATTGCCAGCGCAGGGTTTACGTGCCAATCTCGAATCATGACCGAGCACACTGAATCATTGGCAGACTCGTTCCGCGCTGGTGTCACCACAGTTCGAAACGACAAATTCCATCGCTATGAACTCCGCGTAGACGGGGAGTTGGCGGTGATTTCCCAATTCATCGATAGGCCCGGTCACATCGATTTCACCCATACCGAGACAAAGTCACAGTTCAAAGGCCAAGGGCTGGCCAAGGTGTTGGCACATTTTGCCTTGGATGATGTGGTGGCATCCGGCAAGCGCATCATTCCGCATTGCCCGTACATCGCGGCATACCTGCAGAAGCATGAGGGCTACGAGCAGGACGTCGACTGGCCCGCCGAGAAACCTGTAGGCGAACCGGACAACGAGTAAGGTTCCCGGGTCCATCCTGACGCCTGTTGGGCAGCCGATACACGACTCCTCCCAACTGATTAGTGCGCCTTCCTGCCGGATCGTGTCGCAGAAATTTCAAGTAGTTTGACCCTTTAGTCCTCAGTACCCTGCGATTCAAGTCATCTCGGATTTTGCTGTCACACTGGGCCTATGGGGAGCGATTTTGATACTGGTTCCAGCGGCGGAACCATCACCGCTGGACCAGTCAGCGATCAGGAAATCATTGCGGCGGTCCGAGGAGGTGACACCGAGGCCTTTGACTCGTTGTACCGACGGCATCTTGCTGCTGCGCAATACGTTGCGCGGGCGAATACGGATAACCCGAGTGACGCCGACGACATCGTCGCCGAGGCATTCGCATCAGTGTTCCAGGCCCTTAGCAGCGGTAAAGGACCACGGGAGTTCTTTCGCGCCTACCTGCTGACAGTCGTGCAGCGGACAGCGCATGCGCGGAACCGGAAAGCCAGGCTCACCCAGTCTGCCCCGGACGACGCCATGCTGGATACCGCCGTCGTCGACGCCGACCCCATCTTGAGGGAGTTTGAATCCTCGGCCGTAGCGACGGCGTTCAAGTCCCTTCCCGAACGCTGGCAAGCGGTGCTCTGGCATGTGGATATTGAGGGCATGAAGCCGGCCGCAGCTGCGCCGTTCATAGGTGTCAGCCCCAATGGAGTGTCATCGTTGCTCATCCGGGCAAGGGAGGGACTGCGTCAGGCGTATTTGCAAAGCCACGTGGTGCTTGCTCCTGACGATGAGTGTTCGGAGTATTCCGGCCAGTTGGGCAAATATGCACGGAACGCGCTGAAACGGACCTCAAGCGAAAAGGTCAGCGCGCATCTGGAGACCTGCTCAAAGTGCACAGCACTGCTGTTTGAACTCAACCACATCCAAGGTGCCATGCGGGCGGCTCTCTTCCCCCTGGTGACGGGGATCGCGTTGACTCCTGGCGCGGCTGCGGGACTGCTCTCGGCATCGAGCCCTTCCGGCCTCACAGGGGAGGGACCTGCAAGCATTCGATCCCTGCGCCACGTGTGGAAGGTTGCTGTTGCTGCGGCTGTCGCTGCAGGGGTGGCGATTTTTGGTCTGGTCGCGTGGTTCGGGCAGTCCGGTGCCGAGGTAAATAACGCAAGCGATGCTCCAAGCACCTCTGCGTCACCCTCGGCGTCCAGCCCCACAACGGACCTGCCCGTCGTGCCGTCCCCAGCTCAGTCAGCGGTGCAGTTGCCGCAACCTTTTGCACCCGTAGAGGTTCGGCCGCACCCTGTATCGGAGGAAATTGCCAGGCAGCGGGCAGCAGTTGTCACGAACTCGGGGACGGTGTCCTCAACCACCGAGGCCGCGCCTTCAACGGCTGCCCCGTCACAGACGGTGGACGCTGTTTTTGGCATGGAAGCCGGCGGCGGGCTACTCGAGCGCGATATCAGTGTGGGCTTTTCACTGCTTGGAGACTCGGTACAAAGCTCCGGTGAAACAACCTTCAGCCTGCCGGAGAATGCCACGTTCATCCCGGGGAAATTCTCGGCACCGTCCGGATGGTCGTGCTCGGATCCCGCTGCGGACAGTCGGTTGATCCGCTGCACCACGACGTCCATCGAGCCAGCCAGCCTGGCATTCAAGCTGGGCGTTTCCCTTCGGAATCCGGAAGCAGGCAGCACACTGAACTATCAGTTCGGCGGCCAACACATCCTTACCAAGTCCTTCGCCAGCAGTTTTCATTAGGCGCTGACCACTGCCTTTCGCCAGCCGATCCCAGCGCCGAGCCTGCTCGAAAAGAGCCTGAATCTTTTTCCGTTTTCGCCGTCACGATTCGCCCTTAGCCAACACTAAGAGGCTGACAATATCTGTGCGCATCGGCTTCCTTGGAAGCGGAAGCACCAAGCGCAACTGCCTGGGACTTGAGCCTGGGGCGCTTGGGGACGATGGAAAGATAAGCAACAGCCGTGAAGAATTCTCTCCTGGCCAGAACTTTGGTGATACTTCTATCCACCCTCACTGCTACTTTGGCGCTGGGCGGCCTTCAACTTTCTCCTGCGCAGGCGACAACGCCGTCAAAGCCACCTACGCCCTCAACATCCTCGACGCCCGATGCTACCCAGCCTGGCACTGTGGTGTTTTCGGAGAATTTCGAGCACGGTAGCCCCAACTCCGCCCTTGGCGCGCAGTCTTACTCCGCTCCCGGGTCAAAGCAGTACGTTGGCAAGGGCGGCCAGGCGTACACAGGATCTCCAGCCTGGATCGACGCTGCCCGGTGCAATGGCGTCATCCTGAGCTACCGGAATTCGACCACCCCTACATGGGCGCAGTCCGGAACTGTGGCCGAAGGCAGAAACAACAGGTGTGCCGAGCTCGCGGATATCCGCAGCTATCAGTACATGCGCATGTTGGCCTTGGCCATGGGGCAACAATTCACCCCGGCTTCTCCCACCACTAATCACGTCAACAGCTCTTACACTGAATGCCCCTCCACCAGCTCCAGTGGATCGGTGTGCGATTCCATCCCTTCAGGGCCCACTGATGGGGTGATGTTCAGGACCACCCGCCCAATCCCGGTGACAGCGGGTCACTATTACACTTTTGGCCTCAACACGGCGTACATGAATTGCGGCCTGGCTGGGGGCGATCCGTCCTATCAGTTCGCCACCGTTGACAGCGACGGGACAGCCACACCCATCGGGACCCCACTCAACGGGTGCCAAACCTCGGACGATCCCAACGTGGACTCATTCCAGCAAAAAGTCACCAGCGACGTCGGCGAAACCCCCGGAACTGTCACCAGGACCGTCAACATCAACTCGATGACGTCGAACACGGCGATCCAAGCCACTGGCAATTCCCTGGGGCTTGAAATGTGGAACAACAACGGCGCCACCAACGGGAACGATGGCGCCTTTGACGATGTGCGCCTGATGGACGTGACTCCGCAATTGAAGCAATCCTTCACGCCCTCGGTGGTGGGGCCCGGCGGGATATCCACTCTCACTCTCACCGTCACCAATACCAGCGAGCTCAACGCGAAGCATGACTGGTCCATCAATCAGGCGCTTCCTTCCGGACTGACGATCGCCGGGAATCCGAACATCGGGGGAACGTGCGTTCAGGTTCCCGGAACCGACCCCTTCCTTCGCTCGGCAGATGCGGGCAGCGGAACCCTCTCGATTTCCGGCGGCGATCTCCGTCGGGGGCAGACTTCGTGCACCGTCCTGGTGGACGTGACAGTTTCGGCCGAGGGCACGTACTCCAGCGCATCCACGGACATTGCAACTAACTTGAACCCTCCTGCAGCGGTTTCCCTTGTGGTCCGGGCTCCCCGGATTACGCTGGGCAAGGCGCTGACCACAGCCCGCGCTGCCCTCTCCGACCAATTCACCATGGAGATCCGTGCGGGGTCTCCTACCGGTCCCGTGGTGAATGCCATTAGTCACTCAACTACGTCAGGATCTGTGGCAGGCATCGCAGCAGGTACTGGTGTCACAGGTCAGACTGCGGCCGACGCAGGCACTACCTACTACCTCACCGAAGCAGGCGGCATCCCGTCCAATTACCACCGGAACATCACCTGTACGGACGCGGCTGGCCTGCAGCCGAATTTGCCTGCGGGAGCGGCGGTTGACGGGCCGTTTGCACTTACACCCGTTGCTGGCGCAGACATCACGTGCATTTTGACCGGCACCGCTGCGCCCCTTCCAGGCCTCGGGTTTACTCACGGCGCTGATGCCTCCGCTGTCCACTCGCCAGCGCAGGTGGGGGATGTGGTCCGCTACAGCTTTGCGGCAACCAACAGTGGAAACGTGCCGCTGACGGATGTGGTCATCAACAACACCCTTGCCGGGCTCCCCAAGTTGGCATACTCCTGGCCCGGACTCCCTGGCCAGCTGCTACCGGGTCAAACACTGGCCGCTGTTGCTGCCTACAGGATTACCCAAACAGACCTCGACGCCGGTAGGGTCGCCAACTCCGCTGCGCTCGCCGGCGTTCCAGGCGACGGCGGCCTCACGGCCTCGTTGCCAGTGACTACAGATACACCGTTGTCACCGGATGCGCGCCTGGAATTCTCCACGACCGCGGATGCCTCTGCGGTGGGAGATCCCGCTCAGGTGGGCCAGGTCATCACATATAACTTCAGTGCGAAGAACGCCGGAAACACCGCCCTCAAGGCCGTCTTCATTGACGATCACGTGCGGGGACTCGGGGCACTGATCTACGTGTGGCCCGGAGTCGCCGGTGAACTGCTGCCCGGTGAAAGTGTGACTGCTTCGGCAAGCTACAAACTCACGTGGTGGGACATCAAAGCAGGCAACATCACTAACTCGGCAACAGCTACGGGGAAGGCCTCGGCAGGTGGGCGGATAACAACGCATCCTGCCACAACCGCAGTGGCATTCCCGCGGACGGGGCAGAAGGAGACCGAAGAGGCTTTCCAGCGGCTGGCAATTCAATCCGGACGAGAGGCCCCTTCGCGGGCCGTTCCGAATCGCTCTGTTCCGGAACAGAGCGAGTCGGTGAACAGTGCCAATTCATCAGAGGGGACATTGGCCTCCACGGGAGTCACTCTTACCTTGCTGCCGGTTGCCGTGCTTATCCTTTCCGGTCTCGTCCTGTTCCTTATGGGACGCCGCAAAGCTGTTCGGAGTCAGCCGCAGGTCTAGGTAGTGGCGTGCTTCTTCTGCCATTGCCAAGCGTGCCAGAACAGCAGGGCGGCTGTGACCAGGATGGTCCCCGGAATGACGTAGGGCACCGACTGCAGGACCATAAAATTTACCTGGGCTGAGGGACTTGGCGCCGTCGGGCCGGTCATTGCCGCGACGGCTTCGAAAGCCCAGAAGCAAAACCACACCAACCCAGCGTTCAGCACCCAAAGAGCAACGACGAAGGGGTTCACGAGTACTCGCCTGCGTCCCCTTTCAGGGGCTTCCGGGTCGTGTGGACTCACTGCCCGCACCGCATTCCCGTGTTCATCGATCTCGCGGAATCCGATCCGCTCGTGTGTGTCGTCAGCCACTGGTCCCCCAACCGTAGAGTTTCGGTGCCGTTGACTCTACAGCTCTTCGCTAAGTGCCGGGGTATTCTCCACGGCCTCAGCTTCCAATAAAAGTCAATGACGCTTCCTCTTCCCCAAAATCGGCGAGAGTACGGTCCTCAGGCGAAATAGGTCACAAAAGTTTGACGAAAAGGCAAGCCTAAGTAAGGCTTGCCTTTGCTAACTAGGCCGAATGATGAAAGGAAGCTGACGTGACGTCACCAAGTGTCGAAGAGCGGATCGCTCAGGAGCAGGACTTTGGCTCCAGGGTGGAACTGGCCCTCGCTGCCACAAACCAGCTGTTCAACGCACGAAATTCGCCCAACTATGTGGCTCAGGTTCTTCAGGGAGTCAATGCTGTCTCCACCAAAGTCCAGCGCACAGCCCGGCCCTTCACCGGCGTCGCGCATGCAGAACTGAAGGCCCGCGTTGGTGGCGTCGACCTCGAACGTCCGCTGCCGGATACGGCTGCTGCCCTTGAGGAGCTTGACGAGCTCTACCTCAAGGACGCGATCTACTTCCATGATGCCCGTTACGCGGCTCACCTGAACTGCCCGGTGGTCATCCCCGCACTGGTTGGTGAAGCCGTACTTTCGGCCGTGAATTCCTCCATGGATACGTGGGACCAGAGTGCCGGCGCCACCATGATCGAGCGCCGGCTCATCGATTGGACTGCCGCGCGTATTGGTTTTGACGCCGCCGCTGATGGTGTCTTCACCTCGGGCGGGAGCCAGTCCAACTTCCAGGCGCTGCTGATCGCCCGCAACCACGCCGTGGCCAAGCTGCGTGCCGCGAACGGCGACGCGCGCCTCCCGCACCTCCTTGGCCGACTCCGGATTTTCACATCTGAAGACAGCCACTTCAGCATCCAGAAGTCCGCTTCCATGCTCGGGCTCGGCTTCGATGCGGTGATCTCCGTGCCCACGGCTGACGATCACCGCATGGACCCCACCGCGCTTGCGGCTGCTTTGGCGGAAGCGCACGACGCCGGCCTGGTGCCCATGGCGGTAGTGGCCACCGCCGGAACTACCGACTTCGGTTCGGTCGACCCACTTTCTGAACTGGCCGCGCTGGTCCGAGCCTACGACTCCTGGCTGCACGTGGACGGCGCCTATGGTGGAGGCCTCATCGTCTCCGGCCGTTACCGCCACCTCCTGAATGGCATCCACCTGGCCGACTCCGTCACTATTGACTTCCACAAGACCTTCTTCCAGCCCGTCAGCTCCAGCGCGGTCTTGGTCCGCAACGGCTCCATGATGCGCCACGTCACCTACTACGCGGACTACCTGAATCCGGAGAGCGCCGCGAAGGCCGAAATTCCCAATCAGGTGGACAAGAGCATCCAGACCACGCGCCGCTTCGATGCCCTGAAGCTGTGGCTCACCCTGCGCATCATGGGCGCCGATGCCATTGGTGCACTGTTCGACGAAGCGATCGACCTTGCCCGCCGCGTAGGCGTCCTGCTAGCCGACGATGCAGACTTCGAACTCGCCGCGGCACCCCAGTTGAGCACTTTGGTCTTCCGCTACCGCCCGGCCGTTGACGGCGTGATCTTGGACGAGGACGCCGCAGACGTCCTCAATCCAGCCATTCGGGCAGCGGTCTTTGCTTCGGGCGAAGCCGTGATTGCCGGAACCAAGGTTGCCGGACGCCACTACCTCAAATTAACCCTCCTCAACGCCGAGGCCTCCCTGAAGGATATTCAGGAAATCATCGACCTTATCCGCCGGACGGGCGCCAGCCTGCTCGCGACCACCACGGAGGCTGCAGCATGAGCACCCCAGGCAGCAGCAGGATTTACGACGTCGCCGGCATCGGCGTCGGGCCCTTCAACCTGGGCCTCGCCGCGCTAAGCGAGCCGGTTGACGGCCTGGACTGCGTCTTCCTTGAACGTCGCGAATCCTTCGACTGGCACCCCGGCATGATGTTGGAGCCCGCGCACCTGCAGGTCCCGTTCATGGCTGACCTCGTCACGTTGGCCGATCCGACGTCGCCGTACTCGTTTTTGAACTTCCTCAAGCAGACGGGACGGTTGTACCGCTTCTACATCCGGGAAAGCTTCTACCCCCTGCGCGCCGAATACAACCAGTACTGCCAGTGGGTGGCCGGCCAGCTTGAGTCGGTTCGTTTTAGCACAGATGTGCTGGAAGTGGCGTACGACGACGGCGTGTACCGCCTTTCGGTGCATGGTCCGGAAGGGGTTGAGGTGCTTCGCGCCCGCAAGTTGGTCTTGGGAACCGGCACATCGCCGTACCTTCCGGAGTCCTGTGCAGGGATTGTGGATGGCGGTGGACTTGTCCTCCACAACGCCGAGTACCTGACGAGGAAGAGTGAGCTGCAGTCCAAGCGCAGCATCACCATCGTCGGTAGCGGCCAGAGTGCCGCGGAGCTCTATTACGAACTCCTTCAGGAAATCGACGTGTACGGCTACCAGCTCAATTGGGTGACCCGCTCGGGCCGCTTCTTCCCGTTGGAGTACACCAAGCTGACGCTGGAGATGACCTCGCCCGAGTACGTGGACTACTTCCACTCACTGCCGGGGCAGCAGCGCGATTCCCTGATCAAGAGCCAGAAGAACCTGTACAAGGGCATCAACTCGGACCTGATCGACGACATCTACGATCTCCTGTACACCAAGAGCCTTTCCGGCATGGTGGATACGCAGCTGCACACGCACTCATCGCTGACAGCCGCTGAATGGGACCCGGCCATGGGCACCCACACACTGCAGTTGCACCACGAAGAACACGGCCGCGATTACAGACTGGAGTCCGAAGCCGTGGTTCTCGCCACCGGCTACACCTACAAGGAGCCCGCCTTCCTGGCCGGCATCCAGGACCGGATCCGCCGCGACGCCAAGGGCCGCTTCGACGTCGAACGAAACTATGGAACCGGCGTCGAACCCGGCGAAATCTTCGTCCAGAACGCTGAGCTTCACACCCACGGTTTCGTCACGCCGGACCTTGGCATGGCCGCTTACCGCAACTCCTGCATCCTGCGGGAAATCACCGGCCGCGAGGTCTATCCGATCGAGCGCAGCATCGCGTTCCAGCAGTTCGGCGCGCCAACCCCGGTTGCTTCAACAGCTCCGAACACCGTGGGGGCCGCTGTATGAGCTTCACATTCCGGCCAGTCGACCCCATAGCGGACGCACCGGTCCTCCACAGCTGGGTAAGCCAGGAGTACGCCCGGTTCTGGGGGATGGTTTCGGCCACCGAGGAGGACGTTGTGGAGGAGTACTCGCGGATCGCCGAATCGGGTCACCACCAGGCGTTTCTGGGGCTCGACGACGGCGTGCCCGCGTTTCTGATGGAGCGGTATCGTCCCGAGTCATCGCCGTTGGCAGACGTTTACGAGGTCCAGAGCGGCGACGTGGGAATGCACCTCCTGGTGTCTCCGCCCAGTGTCGACCCGCAGCCCGGTTACGCCACAGCCGTCATGCAGTCGGTGATGACGGAACTGTTCGCTGATCCCGCAGCCCAGCGCGTCGTCGTCGAGCCTGACGCCCGTAACCACAAGATCCATGTGCTGAACCAGAAGGTGGGCTTCCGCCCGCACGGCGTGGTGACCCTTCCCGCCATCGATCCTGCCGAAGACCACAAGCAGGGGCTCCTGAGCTTCTGCACGCGCGAGGATTTCCTCGCAACCCTGACCCCGATTCTGGCCGCGCCCGCCGCGGCGACCAGAGGAGATTCCCTGTGACCACTACTTTCGATACCGTGACCGCTCCGGCTGTTGATTCCGTTTTCCACCTGACCCCGGAGCGCTGGGCCGCCGCCAACAGGCACTTGATCCGCAAGGCAATCGCCGAGTTCTCCCACGAGCGCATCCTGGTACCGGAGCTGATCCGTGAGGAGGGCGCCGGCGTCGGACTGTACAAGGTTGTCAGCGACGACGCCACCGTTGAGTACCGCTTCCGTGCGCGGCTCTTGGCGCTTGAACACTGGTCTGTCTTCCCGGAATCCATTGTCCGAATCCGCGATGGTGCGGAGCGGCCGCTGGATGCCTTGGACTTCATTACCGAGTTCCACGAGGCGCTGGCCATTCGCCAGGAGATGCTGCCCGTCTATCTCGAGGAAATCAGCAGCACGCTGGCCAGCCACGCCTACAAGCAGGGCAAGCGGTTTAGCTCTGCCGAGTTGGCGGCGGGCATCACCCGCGGCACGGACCGGGCGGCCGATTTCCAGGCGATCGAGCACAGCATGACCGAGGGGCATCCATGCTTCGTTGCAAACAACGGCCGGCTGGGTTTCGGCATCGCCGATTACCATGCGTTCGCGCCGGAAACCGGTGCCGTGGTGAAGCTTCAGTGGATCGCCGTGCATCGCAGTAGAGCCGTCTTTACGTCCAGTGCAGGCTTGGATTACCGGACGCACTTTGAGGCCGAACTTGGAGCTGCAACTCTGTCATGGTTCAACGCGGAACTTGCCGCTTCCGGCCTTGATCCTGAGGACTACCTGCTCATGCCGGTGCACCCCTGGCAATGGGACAACAAGCTCACCGTGACGTTCGCGGCAGAAATCGCCCAGCGCCACATCGTAAACCTGGGCAGCGGCGAGGACTCCTATCAGGCGCAGCAGTCCATCCGTACGTTCTTCAACACCACCTCACCGAAGAAGGCGTACGTCAAAACGGCCATGTCCGTGCTGAACATGGGCTTCATGCGTGGCCTTTCCCCGGAATACATGAAGGCAACACCGGCCATTAACCATTGGCTGCAGGAACTGATCGGCAACGACCAGGAGCTCCAGGACCGGGGCCTGGCCATGATCCGTGAAACGGCGGCCATCGGTTACCACAACCACTATTACGAGGCTGCATCGGCCAAGGGCTCTCCATACCGGAAGATGCTCTCAGCTCTGTGGAGGGAGAGCCCGTTGCCGTTGCTCAAGGAAGGGCAGCAGCTGGCCACCATGGCGTCTTTGCTGCACGTGGACTCCTCCGGAAAATCGGTGGTGTCCGCCCTGATTCAGCGGTCTGGCCTGGCCCCCACCGAGTGGCTTCGCCGGTACTTCGAGGCCTATCTCGTACCGTTGATCCACTGCCTCTACGAGTATGAGCTCGCGTTCATGCCTCACGGCGAGAATGCCATCCTGATCCTCGAGGACGGCGTGCCGGTACGGGCGATCATGAAGGACATTGCCGAGGAAATTGTGGTCATGGGGGACCGGCTGGACTTGCCCGAGGAAGTCTCCCGCATCAAGGCTGAGATCCCTGCCGAGGAAATGGTCCTCGCGATCTTCACTGACGTGTTCGACTGCATCTTCCGTTTCCTCGGGGCCATCCTTGTGGAGGACGGGACGCAGCGCGAAGACGAGTTCTGGGGAACTGCCGCTGCCGTGGTTCGCGAATATCAGGAACGGCATCCGGAACTGGCGGACCAATTCGCCATGCATGATTTGTTCGCTGCGGACTTCGAGTTGTCCTGCCTTAACCGGCTGCAGCTGAGGAACAACCAGCAGATGCTGGACATCTCCGATCCGTCCGGTGGGTTGCAGATGGCTGGCCGCCTGGCCAATCCGTTGGCAAAGTTCGCTTAAGCGGAAAATTGGCGGAGGCGCCGCCGGGAAAAATTGCTTCATCCGGTGGCGCCTCCTCGTGGCAGCTGCCTGATCCGACCCCAGGCAGCTGCCACGCCTATGTAGTACTAATTGCCGCTAAATCGTGTTGCGAAAAAGGGCACGGCTTCGCGGCATTTTCCTATTCCGTGGCGCTTCCTTTTATCAAGCTGACCGTCTGTAGCGGAGGCCAGCGATTGCCCGGTCGCATTCCGCCGGCGAGGTGGGGAAATCCAAGAATTCCACGAGCGTCCGCCGCCCAACGCCCATGTGTAGCCCGTCGATGAGCTGCAGACAGCGGAACAATGCCTCGTAGCTCTCCCGCTTGCGGGTCATCATGGTGTGAATACTTCCGCGATGATAGGCGGCAGTGGCTTCCACTGCCGCAAGTTCCCCTCGGCATATCTGTCCCATTTCGGCCAACATTTCCCAGCTCAGCAGCTTGCCGCCTTCAGACCATCCCAGATGAAGGGTTGCTATCGTGTGGCTTCTCCGTCGGGGGCTGGGGCGGTGCGACATTTCATGGATCAGCCGTTCAAAGTGCGCCATGGTTGCAAGTCCTGTATAGACATCGGTGCAGGAGAAGGGCTCGAGGCGTTCATTTTCCGTTGCCCATCCCTCGACGAGATCCCGCATAGAGCCGTCATCAGCAGGCACGCCTGCCGCTTCAAAAAAGGCACTGAAATCCTGCATAGTTTCGCGGACTCCAACGCCGTGATAGGCGCGGGAAGCCCCGAGGTTCTTGGCAGACATGTGCAGCTCACCACCCTCCGCTTGGGCCTTCAGCATGTCCTCGACCTCAGGAACCAGCCAATCACCCGGGAATAGCCATCCGGCCTGCTCACTACGTTGTTGCCAGCGCCCACGGAGCTGCAAGGACCTGCTTTCGATTTTTAGATGAGCGCGTTGATCTTTCATGTCCAATGAGTGCCATTGATCGCGAAGTCATGACGCAATTTCGTCCAAATACTGGACATCGTTCTGGCTTGGACATGGTTCCATCCGCAGGCCAGAAAAAGTTTTCCCTTTTTGCGGCATGAACTTTTCCCACGCTGCACTCATTGACTGGAGACCAACCCTGCCGGACGCAAATGGATGGTCTCTCTTGATGTAAATGTTTTGCTCGTCGGTTGAGGGGTCGGCCGGGTCACTGTTCTTTGGAAGGAACCCCTTGAAGTATCCGGTTGGGAAGATTACGGCGTTCGTTGCCGCGCTAATGGTGGTCGTGGGAGGGCTTTCATTCGGGACGGTGGGTTTTGGCACACCGGCTCAGGCTTACGAGATCGCAACCGCCCCGGCGAACCTCAATGGTCCCGGTACCATCGCCACACTTTCGATGCCTGGATCTAATCTGACCACCACCTATATCCGGTCGGGCTATACCTACATGGTGGGCGAGTCAACGATGGGCAGCCGTGGATATGTGGCCTCTGATTTCTCACAAGACGTAGGAACCGGGGCCCCTGCCGTCGAATTCGCCACCCACGCAGTCAATAATTGCGCAGCAACCGGCCCCTGTAGCGGCTTGGGGAGTGCCATCATCACTTTCAGTCAGCCGGTGAGGAATCCCATACTCAACATCGCTGGCCTCGGCGGAGAGGTCGACTTGGATGAAACTGACAACGGGACTGTTGACCGACAATCCCAGTTGAGCGCCGTCCTTAACCTCGCAACCCCAGGCCTGACGATGACCAAGCTCTCCGGCGCCAACCTTTCGGTGGCAAACAACGCCATCTCTACTACCAACAACAATGCCGGAACGTCCTGCCAAACCAACGTTCAAACCGACGTTCCCGACCCTTTTGACGCACAGGAGACAGCAGGATGTGGGTCGGTCCGCATCAACGGAATCGTCACCTCTCTGACCTTCGATATCAGCGCGGTCTTCGTCCAGACCACCAGTACGCTCCCGCCGTACACCGAGAACAGCATGACTGGCAACCAGAAGCACAACCAGGACAACTTCGTCATTGCGATGACCGTCCCGCAGGATTTCGGTGACGCGCCTGCCTCGTATGACCAAAACAACCTCGGCGAAAACGACGCGGCCCGGGCTGTTCTCTCGGATGTGACCCTTGGGCCGAACGTGACTGAGGATAACGCGACTGTGGCCAACGGCACTGCCTCGCCGAATGCGGGTGTGACGGCGGCCCAGGACCTGATGGACGACGGCGTGGTCCTGGCACCCATGACACAGGGCGCTACCAGCTACTCGACAACGGTGGCGATCAAGGGGGCCAGCAAGTCCGGCACGACCTGCGGCTGGATTGATTTCAACAAGAACGGAAAATTCGACAACACTGCCGAGCGGGCGTGTGCCACGTTCGCGGCCGGTGCCACGACGGCCACGCTGACCTGGGTTGTCCCTGCCGGGGTGAGCGCGGGGACGACGTATGCGCGGTTCCGGATCGGCTACACCGCCACGCAGATCCAGTCTCCGATCGGTGCGTCGAATTCCGGTGAGGTGGAGGATTACATCTTCACTGTTGTGCCTTCGGCTGCCCCGGCGATCACGCTGGTGAAGACGGTGAACAAGACCATCCTGGTGGCCGGCGAAACCGCCACGTACACGTTCGTGGCGAAAAACACCGGAAACGTGACGCTGACCTCGGTGGTCATCACCGAGACCCAGTTCTCCGGAACGGGCACCATCTCGCCCCTGTCATATACCTGGCCGGGCCTTCCGGGTGTGCTGTTGCCGGGGCAGTCGGTGACCGCGACCGCGACGTATGTGGTCACGGCGACGGATGTGACCACGGGGTTGTTGACGAACACGGCGAAGGTCACCGGGAACCCGCCCCTGGGTTTGCCCGTCACGGCGGTCGATGATGCGCAGGTCACGGCCCCTGCTGCGTGGAAGATCAAGAAGACGGCGACGGTGAACGGGTCGGTTCCGGCGAATGGGTCCGTGAGCCCGGGGCAGACCATCGTGTACACGGTCACCGCGACCAGTATCAGCGGCACCATCACCGGGGTTGTGCTGAAGGACAACCTGGCGGAGGTCCTGGATGACGCGACGTTCGTGTCCGGCTCAGCGTCCCTGGTGATCGGCGCCGGAGCCCCGGTGGCGGTGGCCAACCCCGTGCCGCCCTCCACGCTGCTGGCCACCGCGGCGTTCACCCTGCCGGCCGGGCAGACGGCCACCTTGAAGTACAGCGTCGTGGTCAAGACAGGCGCGTGGAACAAGGAGCTCGTCAACATGGTGACGGGCACGGCGACCACCACCGCACCGCAGACCTGCGCACCAGGCTCCAGCGCCCCGGGTCCTGACTGCACCACCACCCACCGAACCCCGGCCAAGGTCTTGATCGAGAAGATCGGCGAGTCCTCCGGAGGGACCTGGGTGCCGATGGCCGGGTCCACCTGGGCGGTGCACTCCGATAACAACGGCGCACCCGGCGCCGTGCTGGGAAGCCCGGCCGTGACTGCCGTGGCCGGGCAAACAGGCCGGTTCCAACTCGAAGGAATCCAGCCCGGAACGTACTGGCTCAAGGAAACCACGGCCCCGGCCGGGTTCAGCCTGCTGGCCGAACCGGTGAAATTCACCATCGCCACTAACGGCGCCGTCACCCTGGGCCAAGGCGCCGGTAGCGGGGTCGTGACCAGCACGGACGCGGACGGTGACGGGATTTTCCTCCTCACGGTCCGGGACGTGCCGGCATTGGAGTTGCCCGAGTCCGGTGGCATCGGCTGGTGGCCCTTCACCACCACCGGATCCGCCCTGCTGCTGGGAGCCCTGGCCTTGGCCCTGGCCGCCAACCGCCGCCGCCAGCAGGAGCCCACCACTACCTGACACCCGTCCACTACTACCCGGCACGAGTCCGCCAGTATCTGACACGAGTCGGTCACTACCTAGAAGAAGAGTTCCCCCCAATCCCCGCCGCGTGTTTGCGGGGTGGGGCGGTGCATGTCCATTTCCAAGTACCACCAGCATGAAAAACCATCACGATGAAAGAGGAAAACACAGTGAGTAATCACCACACCGGGCGGGTTTGGAAGACCGCCGCCGCCACGATCGCCGGGGCGGTGTTGGCGATGTCCTTCTCCGTGGCCCCGGCTTCGGCCGCACCGTTGGTTGACGGGGACCAGACCGGTTCCATCACGGTCCACAAGTTCGAACGCCCCTCCACCCCGACGGGCCTGCCGAACAACGGCACGTCCGTGGACACCACCGGCCTGACACCGTTGGCCGGTATCGAATTCACGATCCAGCAGGTCAACACCATCGACCTGTCCACCAACGCCGGCTGGGACGCAGCGCACAACCTCTCCAGCGTGTTCGCCCCGGCCAACCCGGCGGGCTCGATCACCGGTGCCGGGTACAGCCTGGGCGCTGCCCAGGCGAAAACCACCGACGCTGCCGGCACCGCAGGTTTCACCGCGTTGCCGGTGGGCCTGTACCTGGTGACCGAAACGAACTACCCGGCCGGTGTGACACCCTCGGCCCCGTTCCTGGTCTCCGTGCCGTTGACGGACCCGGATAACAAGGACAACTGGATCTACGACGTCCACGTCTACCCGAAGAACTCCGTTGCCGGGGCCGAGAAGACCGTCACGGATGCCCCTGACGTGAAACTCGGGGACCAGATCGACTTCACCATCACCGGTGACATCCCGAACGAAGCCGTCATCGATGGCTACAAAATCGTGGACGTCCTGGACCCGAAACTGACCTACGTCGGCGCGTCCGCGACCCTCGTTGACGGCACCCCGCTGACGGCCGGCACGGACTACACCGTGAGCTTCGACGCCGCGACCAACACCGTCTCGGTCATCTTCACCGCCGCAGGCCGTGTCAAACTGGCTGCACACACCGACACCCGGGTGCAGGTCATGGTCAACACCAAGGTCAACACCATCGGTGAGATCGAAAACGAAGCCCTCGTGTACCCGAACGCTTCCAGCTTCACCGTTGCACCGGGCCAGCCCGGTGGCCCGGTCGTGACGCCCCCGGTCGTGACCAAGTGGGGCGAAATGACGCTGCAGAAGGTCAACGAGAACGGTGCAGCCCTTGCCGGTGCCGCGTTCTCCGTTTACACCAACGAAGCCGACGCGAAGGCCGGCACGAACCCGGTGGACCTCAACGGCCAGACGGTCTTCACCGTCGCCGCTGACGGCACGCTGACGCTCTCGGGCCTGCGGTACTCGGACTGGGCCAACGGCGCAGCCGTGGCACCGGGAACCCCGGACTACCGCACGTACTACCTGGTAGAGACCACCGCCCCGGCAGGCTATGAACTGCTCGCCGAGCCGGTGTCCTTCCTGATCAACGGCACCAGCACCACGGTCGGCATCGACCTGGAAGTGAAGAACATCCCCTCCAACAGCGGCTTCCAACTGCCGCTGACCGGTGGCGTGGGAACCGGCATTCTCTACGCAGCCGGTGCCCTCCTCGTCGTCGGCGCAGCACTGATGTTCGTCCGCAACCGCCGCACCAGCAACAACTAACACCAACCAACACCAGCAACAGCACCACAGCTGGTAAACAACACAACGGGTAAACAACACCGCAGGGGCCGCTACCCGCGGCCCCCGCAGTGACCCCAAGTGGGGAAGAACGCCAACCACGCGCTCTTCCCCACTTGCATTCCCACTTTGCAGTCCTATTAACTGCTGCACTCTTCATAACTGCCGTCTTCCAACCGACTCACCCAGCTACAGGATTTTGATGACACAGGCACCAACCCGCACCCGTCGACTCCGGCATCTGACCGGACCCTGGAACCGGCAACGGCTCCTGATCGTGTTGGTGGCGGTCATCGGCGTCGGAATCCTGCTTTATCCCACGGCCGCAGCCTGGTTCTCGGACCGGATCCATGCCACCGAGATCAGCGGCTACGTGGATTCTGTCCAGACCATGAACCCCTCCGCGAAGAAGTCGCTCCTGGACCAGGCACGGGAGTTCAATGAAGAACTGCCCTCAGGACCCCTCCGGGACCCTTACTCCTTGAACGAAGCAGGGGAACAAACCACCATCGGTGCCGGCTCCGAGGCGTACAAGAAGATGCTGGCTGTCGGGCCTGGAGGAATGATGGGCCGCATCAGCGTTCCCTCCATCCACGCGGATTTGCCCATCTTCCATGGCACGGACGAGGACACCCTCTCCAAGGGCGCCGGCCATCTCTTCGGGTCCGCCCTGCCGGTGGGCGGCAAAGGCACTCATAGTGTCTTGAGTGCTCATTCAGGATTCGTCAACGCCACTCTTTTCGACGACCTGGATAAAGTCCATGAAGGCGACGTCTTCAGCATTAACGTGCTCGATGAAACCATCTATTACAAGGTCGACCAAATCCTCACGGTACTGCCCGACCAAACTGAGGCCTTGCGCAAAGTCGAGGACAAGGATTACCTGACGCTCATTACCTGCACACCCAAAGGCATCAACAGCCACCGGCTCCTGGTTCGCGGCGAACGAACCACCGCACCCACCAGCGCTGACGGACCCCGCACTCTGCCGTCCACCACAACAGACCCCGGATTCCCTTGGTGGATCCTTGGCATCACCGGCTCGATAGCGCTGGCCATCATTGCCACCAAGCCACGCAGGCGATCCTTTGACGAAGAGCAGGCGATACCCTCTGACGAAGAGCATTTGATCTTCTGACGAAGAGCACGCGACCATCTGATGAACCAGACAGGGGCGCCGGGAGCGTTCAGCGCATAGTCTAGGCGCATGACGACTCGAGCCAATGAACTCACCGCCCTGGTCACCGGCGCCACGGCTGGGCTCGGTGCGGAATTCGCGCGCCAGCTCGCCGAAGCCGGACACCACCTCGTCCTGGTAGCCCGCGATGAAGAACGCCTCAAGGAAAAGGCTGAGGAATTCGAACGCGACTTCAGTATCTCGGCGGAGGTTCTGTCCGCCGACCTGACTACCGACGTCGGGGTTTCCTTGGTGGCGGAGCGTCTGCGGGACGCCGCGCGACCCGTGGACGTCTTGGTCAACAACGCCGGAATCGGACTCTTGAAGTCGTTCGAGCAGAACGAGTTGGAGGAAGAACGGCGGCATCTACGCCTCCACGTGCAGACACCCCTGGAGCTGTGCCATGCGGCGCTTGAAGTCATGCTGGCTCGTGGAAAAGGCCGGATCATCAACGTTGCCAGCGTCGCAGCCTTCGCCAACAGGGGAACCTACTCGGCGGCCAAAGCCTGGCAGGTGACGTTCAGCCGTTGGGCAAATATTGCGTATGGGAAGTCGGGCGTGCAGGTCACGGCGGTGTGCCCTGGCTTCACGCACACCGAATTCCACGAGCGCATGGGCATGGATAAGTCCGTGGCGCCGCGAGTCCTGTGGCTCGGCGCCGAGCGCGTGGTGCGGGAAGGGCTGGAGGACAACGCCAAGGGCAAGGCTGTTTCCATCCCGACGCGTCGATACAAAGTGGTGAGCTTCTTTGCGCGTATCTTGCCGGCGAAGCTTACTTCCGGCCCGCCCCGCCGGCCTCTGCAGCCTTAGGAACCGCAACGCCAGGTGCCCTGACCAACACCGCTACCGCGATTCCAATCACCGCTCCAACGAACGTCTCAACCGCGCGCTCCATCACCAGCACGCCCGGATCCATGGGCGATGCCAGTTGGGCGATCAGCAGGACCACGGGCGTGAAGAACACCATGGCCCAGCCGTAGTGCCGCGCCATGAACAGCTCAGTGGGGAACTGGCAAAGGACCACCACAATGGCCAGGACTATGGCCGTTTGGCCCGGGAAATACTGCAGCGGTGACAAAGGAGTTGGGAAAAGTACGACGGCGACTACCGCCAACCCCAGGAACGTCCCCACGATGCGGTGGATGCCACGGTGGACGCGGCTCGGGAGGTCCGCCCCTGCCAACGGCACGGCAGCCGCAGCCATGGCCCAATGCGGATGGCCGCTCCCACTCAGAACCCCACACACGCCGGCAGCACCGACAGCGAGAGTGTAGCGGGCCGCATGAACAAGGGCAGATTGCCGTAAGGGTCCGCGGAGGACAGAGACATTGCGGGCAGCGCCCGGCTCCCACTTTCGGTGCCGAAGCCAGCCAGCGAATCCGACCAGAATCGAAAACGCCGCGGAAGCAGTACCGATCAGCACCGCCGTCAGGAACGGAACGCTGGTGTGGACCGATGCGCAGGCCCCCAGGGCGAGGATGCCGAAGAACGGCCCGATCGGCTTAAGCCGAACGGCATCTGCATATAAGGAACCCGCACCGGCAAAGAGCGTCGCCACCAACACGAGCCACCAAGAGTGGATGTGGTTGACGGAAAGAAACGTGCCAATGGAGAGTCCGCCAACCAGAACCAGCGCGGCCTGGGCTTGATGTTTGAGCCGGAGTTGGTGGGTTTCATTGCGTCCGTACATTCCAGGGAGCGCGCCGAACACCGCATACATCATCAGGTCCGGACGGCCTATGAGAATCAGGACCAGCCCCGGAACTGCGACACTGAGGGCCACCCGAACGGCGGAGAGACGATCGTTGTTCGCCGGCCCAAGTTTGTGGAGCTCGCGGGCATGCGCCATGAATGCGGGCAGGAAAAACACCACCAATCATTCAGGGCTTGTGGGCGAGCTATCTGTATCGAAAATTATCAGGAGCAGCGGGTGGGCCGCCATAAGCCTTGTCACAACCCGTAGTAAGGCACTGGCAGTACCCCTTACGTCAGTACCTCCCATATGCGTTGAGAAGGTTGTTGACTAGATCAAGCGAGTTACTTGGATCAAAGGGAGGCGCATCATGCACACACGGACACTTGGGCAAGGTTTGAAGGTCTCGGCCATCGGACTTGGCTGCATGGGTATGTCCCAAAGCTACGGCCCCAACCCTGGGGACCGGACGGCGATGATCAAGGTACTTCGTGAAGCGGTGGACCTTGGTATCAACTTCTTTGACACGGCTGAGGTTTACGGGCCGTTCGTCAACGAGGAACTCGTCGGCGAGGCGCTTGCTCCTATCAAGGACCAGGTGGTCATTGCCACGAAATTCGGCTGGCGCATCGAAGACGGCAAGTCCGTTGGGTTGGACAGTTCTCCTGAACGGATCAAACGGGTGGCGGACGAGTCGCTCCGCAGGCTTGGGGTGGAGTCCCTGGACCTTTTTTATCAGCACCGCGTTGATCCAAAGGTGCCAATCGAGGACGTCGCGGGAGCTGTGGGTGAGCTGGTCCAAGAGGGCAAAGTACGGCACTTCGGCCTGTCCGAGGCCTCCGCCGCAACTATTCGTGCAGCCCACGCAGTCTTTCCCGTGACCGCTGTCCAGAGTGAGTATTCGTTGTGGACTCGGGATCCGGAACCGGAAGTGCTGCCAACGCTCGCGGAACTCGGCATTGGCTTTGTCCCGTTCAGCCCACTCGGCAAGGGGTTCCTCACGGGCACCGTGGATCCGTCCACCCAATTTTCGTCGGGTGACGTCCGCGGCACTATCCCTCGATTCACCGCAGAAAACCGCGCGGCCAACCAAGCACTGGTGGATCATGTGGCCGAACTCGCCGCCTCGAAAGGTGCAACACCTGGTCAGATCGCGCTGGCCTGGCTTCTCGCGCAGCAACCATGGATTGTCCCGATCCCTGGCACACGACGTCGGGAACGGCTCGAAGAGAATGCTGCCGCAACCAACGTTGCGCTCTCCGCTGATGAGGTTGCCGATCTGGATGCCGTGGCGAGCCGGATCGGGGTGCAGGGCAACCGCTACAACGATCAGCACATGGGCCTCGTGGGAAGGTAACAGCAACACTGGAGCGCTGCCCGGCAGAGTCTGGGAAGATCAAGGTATGCCCGTAGCTTTCGTCTGCCGAACCCGCTCCGCCATGTCACCGCAGGAGCTGTTCGACCTGTCCAGAAACATCGACGCCCACGTGGGGTCGATGACCAAAAGCAGGGAAAAGGCCATAGACGGCGTCACCACAGGTCTGATTTCGGAAGGCGAGCAAGTCACCTGGCAGGCGTGGCACCTCGGAGTCCGTTTCCGCATGACCAGCCGCATCACGCGCATGGAGGCACCGGCGTCGTTCACTGACGAGCAAGTGCGTGGCCCTTTCAAGTACCTCCGCCACACGCACGAGTTCCGGCAGGACGGCAGCGGGACGCTGATGGTGGACACCGTGGAATTCGCAGCCCCGTTCGGCGCGCTGGGCCGCCTGCTGGAGAAGCTGGTTCTGGCCAGATACCTGCAGGACTTGATCGAAACCCGCAATGGATTCCTGGTCGGACAGGCACCTCCCGCACTGGATAAACGGTGATCCGGCTAGCTCGAACAGACGATCTGCCGCGTTTGCAGGACATTGAGCGGGCAGCGGGGGAAGCCTTCCGGGGCCTGGGCATGGATCAGATCGCGGATGACGAACCCTTCTCCTTGGACGAGATGAACGCCTACGTGACTGCCGGGCGTGCCTGGGTGTGGGTCGATGGGTTGGACTACCCCTTGGCGTATCTATTGACGGACATTGTTGATGGCAACGCGCACGTGGAACAGGTAAGCGTGCACCCGGATCAAGCGCACCAAGGACTCGGCCGCGAACTGCTGCATGCTTCACGGGTGTGGGCCAGGGGGCATGGCATGCAGCGCCAGACGCTGAGCACGTTCCGCGACGTGCCGTGGAACGCGCCGTACTACCGGCGCCTGGGGTTTCAAACGCTCGACGCCGGCAGCTGGGGTCCGGAGCTGGCCAGACTCATGGAGCACGAAGCCGAGTTGGGACTGACGCGCTGGCCCCGGGTCGCCTTGTGGCGTCCCGTGGTTCCGCCGACGTAGCTACTCAGCCACCAGCTCAACTTCGTAGCTGTCAGTGTTGATCAAATACGCGGCGTAGTGGTCCGGACCGCCCGCGTGCGGGTACTTCGACTCGAACATCTCGTACCAACCGGCGTCGGCACCGAGCGCGCGAATCCGGTCCACATTTTCCCGGGTGCCGGCATGGAAGGCCACATGATTTAGCCCGGGATCCGTGCGCCGGTGGGCCGTTCCGGTGATGGCATCGGTGCCTTCCACCACCACGTACGTGCCATTGAGCTTCCAACTGCACCCCGTGGGCCAGTCCTGGAAGGGTTTGTAACCAAGCTCGCCCAAGAGCCAGCCCCACTCCTCCCGGGCTCGTTCAAGGTGCGGCACCCAGATCTCAAGGTGATGGATCGAACCCACAGTTGTGTCAGGCATGGGCCGAGTCTACGAGATCAGGGCCTTGGCATGGCAGCGTCAGGACTCGACGGCGGGTTGAGCCTTACACGGACAGCGGCACCTGCGCAGAGGATCACGGCGAGTCCGCCAAACGCGGTGGTCCACGTCATCGATTCTCCCAAGAGGAGGCTTGCCCACGCGATGGTCATGACCGGTTGGACCAGTTGGATCTGGCTGACTTGCGCCATGGGGCCGATCGCCAGGCCGCGGTACCAGGCGAAGAATCCGAGGAACATACTCACAATGCCCAGGTAAGCGAAGGACAACCACTGAACCGGTGTAGCCGAGGGCGCACCCGAACCCAGCGAAAGCAATGTCAGCAGCAGCATCGCGGGGGAGGCAACCACCAGCGCCCACGAGATTGTCTGCCAGGGGCCGAGTTCCCGCGCCAGCAGACCTCCTTCCGCATAGCCTATGGCTGCCGCAATCACGGCGCCGAGGAGCAGGAGGTCAGCCCAATGAAGCTGACCGAAACCGCCGGACTGAACCAACGCGAAAACCAGAGCGGCGATAACACCTATAGCAGTCAGGACCCAGAACAGGAGCCGCGGACGTTCACGGCCCCGGATCACCGCTACCGTTGCCGTGGCCGCAGGCAGTAGCGCGATGACGATGGCTCCATGGCTTGCGGTGGTGGACGTCAGCGCGAACGTTGTCAGCAAGGGGAAACCCGCAACGATGCCACCGGCCACCACAGCCAGTCGAAGCCATTGGATGCCCTTCGGGAAACGTTGGCGGGTCAAGCCCAAGGCCAGTGCTGCAAGAGCGGCCGCAACCACGGCCCTGCCCGCTCCAATGAACAGGGGAGATAAGCCGTCAACGGCCACGCGGGTGAAGGGAACCGTGAACGAAAATGCGACAACGCCAAGAAGGCCCCACCAGACGCCTGTCGACGTCCGTCTGGATACCACTGGCCGCGAAAGTGTAGTAGCGCTACTATTGTGACTCATGGATAACGATAGCAGTTCCCGAATTGTCTCGCGACTAAAAGAATGGATCGCAGGGGCCGCGCCGGGAGCCAAGCTGCCATCCACCCGTCAACTCGTGGCCGAATACCAGGCAAGCCCGGTCACGGTGCAGAAGGCCCTGAGAACCCTCACTGCCCAGGGTCTGATAGAAAGCCGCCCCGGCGTTGGCACTTTCGTCCGGGCATACCGCACCGCCAGACCGTCCGATTACGGCTGGCAGACAGCTGCGCTCCGAGCCGCCCAAACGCCACGCCTCCTGAACTCTGGCGCCATGCGCAGCGCTTCGAACGACGTCATCGCATTCCACTCCGGCTATCCGGACCGCGAACTCCTGCCGGAGCGGCTCGTCCGGGCCGCGCTTACCAGGGCTGCCCGCGGCGACGCTGCGCTGTCGCGGCCACCGGCCCAGGGCCTTCCCGAACTGCAATCCTGGTTCGCCCATGAACTCAGCACCTCGACGCCGGTTGGCGTCACGCCGCCCCAGCCGAGCGACGTCGTCGTACTTCCCGGGAGCCAGAGCGGACTCAGCTCGATTTTTCGCGGCCTGGTGGGGCATGGACGGCCACTGCTGGTGGAGTCGCCCAGCTACTGGGGAGCACTGCTGGCCGCCGGCCAGGCCGGTGTTCGCGTCATTCCGGTGCCGTCCGGCCCTGACGGGCCGGATCCTGACGAGCTGGCGAGGGCTTTTGAGGAATCCGGGGCCCGGATGTTCTACGCCCAGCCCAACTTTGCCAACCCCACGGGTGCCCAATGGTCTCCCGAACGCGGCGAGGAGGTCCTCCGGATTGTCCGCCAGCACGGAGCGTTCCTTGTGGAGGACGACTGGGCCCATGATTTTGGCATCACCGCGCAGTCCGTGCCGCTCGCCGCAAAGGACGATTCCGGTCACGTGGTGTATATCCGCTCCCTGACCAAGAGTGTGTCACCGTCCATCCGCGTGGCAGCGATTATCGCCCGCGGTCCCGCGCGGGAACGGATCATGGGTGCGCAGGCTGCGGAGTCGATGTACGTCAGCGGCCTGCTCCAAGCCGCAGCGCTCGACGTCGTCACTCAGCCCGGCTGGCAGACGCACGTTCGCGGCCTCGGCCATCAGCTGCAGTCGCGCCGCGACTTGTTGGTCACCAGCCTCCGCGAGCACGTTCCGCAGGCACACCTCAGCCATCTGCCCAAAGGCGGCTTGAACCTGTGGCTGCGGATGCCGGACGGGTTCGACGTCGATCAGCTCACCAAGGATTGCGAAGCTGCCGGGGTTCTCATTGCCGCTGGAACGGAGTGGTTCCCGGCGGAACCTGAAGGCCCCTACATCAGGCTCAACTATGCGGGCCCCAATCCCGGCGGATTCCCCGAGGGCGCGCGGATTATTGGCGAGGCGGTCAGGGGTTTGCTGTCGGTTTAGGCGGGTGCCGCCGCTCGGGCGAGTGCCGCCGTCGAGCCCTTAACAGCCGTAGCCACCAATCCCAAGGAGAGCGCCTTGGTATTGGTGGCTACGGTGGGCGGCGGGTTGCCGCGAACTATCTGAATCGCTGCGCAGAAGTTGCAGGCACGTGATCCCTAGGCTGGGGTCAGGTCCTTGTCACGCCGGCCAAACACTTCATCATCAATGGGCTGGCCGTCGAACGGCATTTCGTCCAGGTTGATGAGCGGGTTGGTGTCCTGGGTGGCAACGAGTTCGCGGGCCTCGGCGGCAGTGTCCACGCTGGGCATGGAACCGGGCAGGGGACGCTGGGCGGATTCACGCAGGAAGTAGATCGCGATCGCACCCACGATGGACGTTCCCATCAGGTAGTAGGCCGGCATCATGTCATCGCCGGTGCCTTCAATGAGGCCCTGCACGATGAACGGAGTGGTTCCTCCGAAGATGGCCACTGAGAAGTTGTAGGCGATGCCCATTCCGCCATAGCGGCTGGACGTCGGGAACAGTGCCGGGAGTGCCGAGGCCAGGTTGGCAATGTAGAACGTCACGGGGAACGCGATCAGGGCAAGCCCTGCCAGCGTAGACCAGATATCGCCGATGCCGATCAGCATGAAGGCAGGAACGGAGAACGCGATGGTGCTGCCGGCGCCGATCCACAGCACGGGACGGCGCCCGATACGGTCGGACAACTTGCCCGTGAGCGGAATACACAGGGCCATGATTACCAGGACCGGGATGGTCAGCAGGGTGCCATGAACGGGGTCGTAGCCCTTTGAATCCGTAAGGTACGTAGGCATGTAGGAGGTCAACGCGTAGCCCACAGTGTTGGCTGCGGCGGCGAGGATCATGGCCAGCACGATCTGGCGCCAGTAGGCCTTGATGATTCCAACCGGGCCCTTGGCGACGTTGGCATCCTGTGCCGCGGCATCCTTGGCGATGGCTTCCTGGGCGTCCAGGGTGGCTTGGAACTGTGGGGATTCCTCGATCTTGCTACGGAAGTACACAGCGATGACTCCAAGCGGACCGGCGATCAGGAACGGAAGCCTCCAGCCCCATTCCTCCATGGCTGCCTGTCCGAGCGTGAGCTGCAGGACTGAAACCAGTGCGGCGCCGAGTGCGAAGCCGATGTAGCTGCCCATGTCCAGGAAGCTGGCGAAGAAGCCGCGGCGCTTGTCCGGGGCATATTCGCTGACGAATGTTGTAGCACCGGCGTACTCACCGCCGGTGGAGAAGCCCTGGACGAGCTTGAGGATCACCAGCAGCGCGGCGGCCCAGATGCCGATCTGCGCGTAGCCGGGCAAAAGTCCGACGGCGAACGTGCTTGCCGCCATCAGCATCAGAGTTGCTGCCAGCACCTTCTGGCGGCCCACCTTGTCGCCGAGCCAACCGAAGACGACGCCGCCAAGCGGGCGGGCGATAAAGGTTGCGGCGAAGGTGCCGAGAAGGAAGAGTGTCTGGACGGACTTGTCCGCTTCCGGGAGGAAGACGGGGCCCATGGTGGTGATGAGGTAGCCGAACACGCCGACGTCGTACCATTCCATGGTGTTGCCGACGATCGTGCCGCCGAGTGCTTTCTTCAGCATCGGCTGATCCACAACATTGACGTCGGATTCTTTCAACCGACGCTTGCTGCGGAGCTTCGTTTTCTTGGGGTTCTTTACAGTGTTGGCAGCGGCCGTTGTAGCGGCCGAGACCTGGTTTCCAGTGGCGTTCCTTGCGCCTGGCGGAGAGACGGTGTTGCTTTGGTCTATGGGCATTTGGGCTTCTCCTAGGGAGGTCATTTGCTTGCGACTTCTGGCTGCCCCGCTCCGGGCAGGTGTTCAATTTTACGCGGTTTGCCCCTCAAACCCCAGTTGAGATCGGATTTATGGGACGTTCGGGCGGGCAATTTGCCTAGTTGTCTTACATCTTTTTGCTCGGTCTTGCCCTGAGATGGCGCGGAATCGGCGCGGTTTTTGCCCTGCCGAGGACGTTGTTACCAAATTGTTTAGCTGAGTCCATGAAACGGGGCGTTTTTGGGGTCAAAAGCTGACTGATCCCGGGCCTCTTCTTGCCGTCCTGTCTGGACGATACCCAGCACGATGGTTGCGTCCAGATCGTCGTCTGTCACCACCCGTGCACGCAGTCCGGATTGGTCCATGATCCTGGCAGTTTCGGGGGCTTGGTCTTCCGAGGTTTCAATCAGGAGGCAACCGCCCGGCGACAACCACTCAGCTGCGTGCTCTGCAACCCGGCGCTGGACATCCAAACCATCAGTACCGCCGTCGAGCGCCACCATCGGTTCATGCAAGCGCGCCTCAGGCGGCATCATGCCGATGGAACCCGTAGGTACGTACGGCGCATTGGCGAGCACCACGTCCACGCGTCCCCGAAGTTCAAGGGGGAGGGCGTCGTATAGATCGCCCTCGAAAACGTGCCCGCCACGGGGCTCCACGTTCTTGCGCGCGCAGCTCACCGCGGCCGGATCAATGTCAGCGGCGTACAGCTCGCAGCTCCCCAGAAGATCGCTGAGTGCCGCACCGATCGCCCCCGAGCCACAGCAAAGATCGACGACGACGCCACCCGGCCGTGCGATTTTCGCCGCCTGGCGCACCAGGAACTCCGTGCGACGCCTTGGAACGAAGACGCCGGGTTCAACAGCCATGCGGCTCCCGCAGAAGTCCACCCAGCCGAGGATGTGTTCCAAGGGCATTCCCTTGACGCGCTGATCCACCATGTAGTCCAGATGGTCTGGACTCGTGGCGGCCTCATTGAGGAGTTGCGCTTCCTCCTCCGCGAAAACGCATCCGGCATCGCGGAGGGTCGTGGCGACGGACATTCTCCAGGTCACGGGTGCCATGCTAGCCGAGGGGTTCACAAAAGCGCCGATTCTTGGTTAGGGTATGACGCATGGGAACACTGATTTTTGAGTAGACCGGCCTCCGCCTTAGCGGCCCTCCGCCTTTAATGGCACAGCCGAGTTTCACCTGACAAAAATCCACGCCTGTTGAGGCCCTGCCTCCATGCCGTTCCCGTTGTCGACGCAATTTTTCTCAACCGCAACGCCATGGTTTTGGTGCTTCTTCAGGACTCACACATCTGAGGAGTCCACTTTTATGACTGCCAATCCTTCCGAAAACAACACCCCGGAGCCCGCTGCGTCGGGAAATCCAAAGTCCGCCTCCGGCGGCATCAAGTCCAAACTGACCGATGCCCAGAAAGCGATGCTCGCCAGCAAGTCCGGCGGCGGCGCTCCCGCTGGCTGGCAAAGCACGGGCAAGGGCCATAAGCCCACGTCCGCCAGCGGCAAGCAGGCCAAGACGGAGAAGAAAGTCCGCTGGTGATTCCTGGGCACAGGTAAGTCCTGCAGACAACCATCTTCGGCGCGCCTAGTATTGAAATTCCTTCGTTCCATAGGGAAAGGAAGAACCATGACTGCAAAGAATCCAGCCGAAAATATCGATCCCGAGGTTGCCAGCCACTTGGTGGAGGCCATGGACATGGCTCCCATGCCTGAACCGGCAACCATTGACGTATCTCTGGGTTTGGACCAGGAACAGCACTGGCCCGACGGTAGCGGCAAACGCCGGCACCCGAAGGAGCAGGACCAAGCGCACGGACGAATGGGCCAGGGCGCAGCCGTGACGGCGATCCACCGGACCAGCCGCCCGCAGATGCCGCACTCCTCCTAGTCGCTGCCACCCGAGCCGACCCACGTAGGCAGCCCAACTGACTAGCACTTGTGGTTGTTATGAGCGCTGAGAACAACCACTAATGCCAGTCAGTTGGGCTGGCTTACGTCTTCCGGGGACTTGTCCGGACGCCACCCACGCCACACGGGATGCCGTAGCCTGCCTGGGCCCGTCCATTCCCCGAAGGTCACTTCCGCCACCAGCTCCGGATCCACCCAGCGGGCACCTGCTGCGTCCTCGCGCGGGATATCGGAGAACGGAGAATCAGCAACCAAGCGGGGCTCCAGCTTCTCCATGACATCCCTCAGCTGCCACTCCTTGAACCCGGTGCCCACACGGCCCACGTAGTGCAGCTTTCCGCCCTCCGGAATGCCCAACAGTAACGAGCCAAAGGTCCCGTTCCGGGCCCCGGCGCCGGGACGCCAGCCGCCCACGACCACTTCCTGGCTCAGCTCCAGCTTGAGTTTGAGCCACGAGCGGCTACGCCGGCCGATCACGTAACGGCTATCTGCTTTCTTCGCCATTACTCCTTCCAAGCCGAGCTCACCTGCGCTTGCCATGAGGTCTTCGACGTCGTGGTCCAACACGGCCGAAAGGTGAAGCGGGCAGCCAGAGCGCAAGCGCCCGGCAAACGCAGAAAGACGCTCCCGCCGCTCACGGAAAGGCAGTCCGCTCAGATCCGTGCCGCCGTCGTACAGAAGGTCGAACAACATCAGCTGCACCGGGACTGAAGCCCGGGCCCGTTCGATGTCTGCGGACTTCACCAGGTTCATCCGCAATTGCAGGCGGCCAAAATCAGGCCGTGATCCCTTGCCAAGCGCCACGATTTCACCGTCGGCCACGAAATCGCCGTCGGGCCAGCAGGACCGGTCTGTTAGTTCGGGGTAGGTGGCGGTGAGATCGTTGCCGTTGCGGCTCATCAAACGGATCTTGCCTTCAGTGCCAGTGATGATGGCCCGGATTCCGTCCCATTTCAGTTCGTAGAGCCAGTCGCCGCCGCGAAGGTCGTCCACCGTACCGGAGGTGGCCAGCATCGGGGTGTAATTGGGCATTGGCTGCGGAGTGGCTGGCTTCGGTGCCGTAGCGGGCGCGGTCTTGGCGGAAGGGCCAGCACTGCCCTTGCGAAGCCGTCCACCCGGCTGCTCCTTCATCAAGTGGATCAGCCAACGGTCACCGGTATTGATCAGTGCCAAACGCTTTGTCCCGTGCAGCCCACCTCCTGGCTGGCCCGTTAGAGTTGCGATCACTTCCTTGCCGTCCCGCCATTTCTCGCACGTGTACTCGCCACGGTCCCAAATGGTCATGGTCCCTGCTCCGTACTCACCTTTGGGAATGACGCCAGCGAAGTCTGCGTACTCCATCGGATGGTCTTCCGTATGTACGGCAAGGTTGTTCCGGTCGGGTGTCTCCGGGACACCACGCGGCAAAGCCCAGGACGCAAGGACGCCGTTGTGCTCCAACCGCAGATCCAGGTGGTAGCGCCGGGCATGGTGCTCCTGGATGACGAAGATCCCGCCGGGCGGTGCGGGGTCGCCCGGCTTGGGCTGGTCTGAGGAGGATCCTCTGGGCGTCGCGGAGGCAAAAGCGGCCGACGACGCCGGGAACGGCTCCGGGGTCTTCTCCGGATCGCGCATCCCCACATATTTGGCGAGACGGTTCTCTGCAGTCACCACGCGCTCGCGGGTGCCTGAACCGCCGCCGTTTCTTGCGCCGTCGTCGTCATCCGTATACTCTCCGTGCGGCGGGAGGTGCCGTGAGGAGATAGGGGCGAAGTGGTCCTTGCCGGTCTTGACCCGCTTCATCACCGCTGTGTAATCAAGATGGTCCAGGGTGCTCGAGGAGAGTTCGCGCCACGTGCGGGGCGCTGCGACCGTCGGGTGGGCTTTCCCCCGGAGCGAGTAGGGCACGATCGTGGTCTTGTTGCCGCTGTTCTGGCTCCAGTCCACCAACACTTTGCCGTGGCGGAGGGACTTCTTCATGTCGCTGACCACCAGCTCGGGGTGGTCGGACTCCAAGGCACGTGCCAGTTCATGGGCGAAGGCTGAGACCTGCTCGGACTTCAGGGTCCCCTCCAGCCCGGTGTACAGGTGGATTCCTTTGCTGCCGCTGGTCACCGGCACCGGTTCCATGCCCATGTCCTGCAGGATGGAGCGGGCGAGCTTGGCCACTTCAACGCACTCAGGCAGGCCTGCGCCGGGACCGGGGTCAAGATCCAGGACGAAGCGGTCAGGCCGGAGCGGATTACCTTCAGCGTCAACCTGCCATTGGGGGACGTGGATCTCCAGCGACGCGATCTGTGCCATCCATGTGAGCGTGGCGAGGTTGTTGACCATGGGATAGACGTTGGTGTGGTCCGAGTGCTGGATGGCGGTGCGTGGGATCCACTTGGGCGCGGAGTCTTCAAGGTTCTTCTGGAAGAACACCTGTCCCGGGTGCTCGGCGGTGCCCACCCCGTTGACCCAGCGCTTGCGGGTGACGGGCCTGTTGGCGGCGGCAGGAATGAGGAAAGGCGCCACTGCGGCGTAGTACTCCAGGACCTCGGCCTTGGTGGTTCCGGTCTCGGGGTAGATGATCTTGCCCAGGTTGGTGAGGGTCAGCTCGTGGCCTTCCACGTTCACCCGCTCCTGTTGCTTGCCTGCCACCTCTTCTCCTCTGCTGTCTTGTGCTGTTGACTGGGTGCATGAGGGCCATATGGAAGGGATCTATCGCGTTCGGTCTGGTCAACGTACCAGTGAAGCTTTACAGCGCCACGGAGGACCACGATATTGGCCTTCACCAAGTCCACAATAAGGACGGTGGACGCATCCGGTACCAGCGGAAATGTGAAATTTGCAGCGAAGTTGTTGCTTACGAAGATATCGACAAGGCCTACGAAGAGGAAGGCCGCACAGTGGTTCTCACGGCGGCCGAATTGAAGTCCTTGCCGGAAGAGAACAGCCGCGAAATTGAGGTAGTGGAATTCATCCCTGCCGAGCAACTGGACCCGATCATGTACGAGCGCAGCTATTTCCTGGAGCCGGATTCCAAATCCCCCAAGGCCTATATGTTGCTGCGGCAGACACTTGAGGACACGGACAGGATTGCAATTGTCCAGTACGCGCTGAGGCAGAAGACGCGGCTCGGGGCCCTGCGCGTACGCGGCGACGTACTCCTTTTGCAGGCCCTTCTCTGGGGCGACGAAGTCCGCGAGGCCAAGTTCCCCTCGCTTGAGACCGACATCAAGATCTCCGATAAAGAACTCGAAATGTCCTCCGCCCTGGTGGACTCCATGGCCCACGATTTCGACCCCGAGGAATACACCGATGATTACCAGGTGCAGCTGCGGACGTTGATCGAGGCCAAGCTGGAAAAGGGCGAAGCGCTGGACACGGAAGCCACGTTCGGTGTCACGGAAGGCGAAGGGGAAGGCGGCGACGTCATCGACCTGATGGAGGCGCTGAAGCGGAGCCTGGACAAGAAACGCGGCAAGGAGAAAGCTGCCGACGACGACGCTGCCGCTAGCAAAACGACCAGCAAGCCAAAGGCGCGGGCCAAGAAAAAGGCGTGACCCGGCGTCGGGCCCTGTTTTATTCGTTAGTGGTTCCGAAGCCTTTAGTGGTTCCGCAACATTGAAATGATCTCGGACTTCTTCTTGCCGGAGTAGCCCTTGATTCCGAGTTCCTTGGCGCGGGACTTCAGTTTGTCCACAGTCCAATCGTCGTAGTCGCCGGACTTGCCTCCCTTGCGTCCTACTTCCTTGCGCCCCTGCTTGGCCGCAGCATTTGAAACACGGGCCGCTTTTTCCTTGGAAGCGCCTTCGTCGCGGAGTTCTTCATATAGCTTCGGGTCCTTCAGACTCGAATTCTTCTTTCCAGGCATGATGCGTTTCCTTTCGCGTATTGATGATGGGCCTTTGAGCTCAGGGTGCATTTCCGCTCTTGCCGTTTCCGTTTTGCAGGGCCCGCCGGTGCAGCCAGAGCGGCATCCCCACAACGAGTACCAGCAGGACCAGGATGATGAAGCTACCGGCAACCATCGCTGCTGTTCGGCCAGCGGTGACATCGAAGACCAGGGTGGCCGAACCCACAATCAGGATGGCTACGCCGGCCAATGCCCATTTGGTGATGGCATCGGCGCTGGAGACGAGAGTGGCTTTGAGGCCCCGGCGGAATAGGCGGCGATGCACGCTGACCGGAAGAAGGATCAAAGCAGTGGTCAGGGCCGCTGCCATGACATTGAAGAGGTAGAGGCCGCGTTGCCAGTCGTCCAGGTGCTCAAAGCGCGCCTGGAACGGCAGGGTCAGCAGGAAGCCGCCCAGGATCTGGACGCCGGTCTGGAGCACCCGCAGTTCCTGGATCAGCTCCATCCAGTTGCGGTCCATCCGTTCTTCAACGGATTCGTTCCTGCCGATCCTGGGAACCTGCTCCGGCTCTACCATTCGTACACCTCCTGATAGCTATTGGTGGACGCTGACACTACACCGGACTACGGTCGAACTGTCAGCATTCCTCGAACAATTTTCGAAGGCCTCAAAGGATTTCCAAGGAGGAAGAAATGAGTCAGGACGAACACCGCGTTGACCCGGAAGATGCCGCAGGAGGCTATGGCACGCCAACGCCTGAGCAGGAACTGCCAGGACAGGGATCGGAGCGTGAAACACCGGAACGGCCATCGCCGGGAACGCCTCCCGGACCGGGGGAACCACCTGAAGGCAGCCCAACTCCGGAAGACCCGGATACTTCTCCCGTTCCGGAATCACCGGACGAATTCCCCACTCCGCGGGATCCCGACGCGGCGCCCCCTCCCAATACGGGCGGCTAAAGAGCCCTTTCAGGAACAGGTATCCGGGAGCCGGTATCCGGGTCCTGGATGCGCCGGAGGACTGCCCCTGCTTGCAGTTCGTCTGCAGTGGGACAGTCCTCACCTTCCGCGGTATTCATCGGCAGACCGACCATAGTACTTGGCCGGTGCGGGTCATTGTCGCGGTGCGTGCCCTATACCGTGTGTCCCCTGCGGCCCGACATGAAGCTGAGCAGCCAGCCGATAGCTGCGATGACGAGGAGGACGACGCCTACCCACAGCAGCCAGTTCAGGGCCGACGAGAAGCCGCCCACCAGCAGAAGGACAATTGCAACTACACCAGCAATGATCAGAAGCGTGTTCATGGTCAGCACATTCCTTTCTGGGGGAATCCGCAAAGAATCTCGTGGATTCCTGACTATGCATTCCTATTTACTTCGATTTACTTCCATGGGTACTTGGGAGCGTTCCACCGCCTCCGAGTGCCCTTTATCGCTATCACTTCCGGTCCGTCCTGAGGGGCGAAGTTCGCCAGATGTGAACAGCAACACTTCTCATTGTACTACTAAGCAACCTTATGAAAGAGTTATTGAAGTCGCCACTTGATGATTGACCTACGTCGAAGGAATTCGACACCACGGTTTTTCGCTTGAACCGACAGTCCAAGGAGAGGAACACATGAAAGCGTCACAGCAGCTTGCAGACAACCTTCAAATCGTCCTGACAGACCTGATCGAGCTACAGCTCCAGGGTAAGCAGGCGCACTGGAACATCGTCGGTCCGAACTTCCGGGACCTTCACCTCCAGCTGGACGAACTGGTGGCCGCCACCCGCAAATTTGCGGATGACACCGCCGAGCGGATGAGGGCCCTTCACGCCCTTCCCGATGGCCGGAGCGGGACCATCTCGGCGGGTACGCGCCTTGAAGAATTCCCGGGCGGGCTGGTCAACACCAAGAACGCCGTCAAGCTGATTACGGACCGCGTGGAGCGCACCGTCCAGACCATGCGTGACGTCCATGACCAGGTGGACGAAGAAGACCCCACCACGGCGGACCTCCTGCACGAATTCATCGCCCGGCTGGAGCAGCTCGTCTGGATGATCAACGCCGAAATCATGAGCGCGGGAGCCGCTGTCACCGATCCCGACGAAGCTTAATCGGGCCACCGGACTCGATCACTGAAAATGCCAAGGCTTCGGCGAAGTGACCTTTCCAAGCCCGGCATTGAACGCCGCAGGGCCGGTAAAGGGTTCAGTTACAGGTATCCCGACGGGAGCCTGATAAGCCAAGAGGATCGCCAGCGCATTAATGCGCTGGCGATCCCGCCTGCGTGGACCGAGGTGTGGATCAGTCCCGATAGCAATGGGCACATCCAGGCGACGGGCGTGGACGCTGCTGGTCGGAGCCAATACATCTACCATCCTCGGTGGCGTGAACGTAAAGACACCGAGAAGTTCCAGCGGGCCGCGGAATTGGGCTCGGTGCTCCCTGCCGTTCGCAGGACTGTCACGCTGCACTTGAAAGACACCTCGTCTCCCCGGCAGCAGACCTTGGCCGCGGCCGTGCGTCTCATGGATCTCGGCGCTCTCCGCGTGGGCTCTGAAAGCTACATGCGTCAGAACGGCTCCTATGGACTCACTACGCTCAGGTGCCGACACGCCCGAATCAAGGACAACGCCGTCGGCCTGAAGTTCCCTGGCAAGAGCGGGCAATGGTGGGACATCTCCATCCAGGATCCCGCGCTGGCAGCGTTCCTGGAGCCGCTGGCGCGCCGGCCCGGCAAAGAGCGGTTGCTGGCCTACCGATCCGATGGTTCATGGACTTCGGTGGATGCTGCCATGATCAACGAGTACCTGCGCGGAATTGCCGGAGCAGCCTACACCTCCAAGGATTTCCGTACCTGGAAGGGGACATCGGCGGCAGCCCTGTCCTTGTTGAAGTCCGAAGGCACCATGACGCGGCCCCAGGCTTTGGTGAAGGCCATGAAGGACGCTGCCCACCTGCTGGGCAACACCCCCACCGTGGCGCGTACCTCCTATGTGGACCCCAGAATCGTGGAGGCCTATTTGTCCGGGGAATTGCAGGACGCGAATCCGACCGAGGCCTCGATTGCCGCTTTCCTTATTGGGAAGCAGAGCTAGCGCATTCCGGTCCAAGGCACAGAGGGTCTAGGACACAGAAAAGGCCTAAGGCCACCCAAATCCGGGTGACCTCAGGCCTTTTCCGTGTCGCTGAGCGGTTTCGCAGCGTTACTCGGCGTCGTGGTCCGTTTCGAGGATCTTCACCAGGCTGTCCAGGGCTGCTTCTGCGCCTTCGCCTTCGGCGCGCAGCACTACGACGTCGCCGTGGGAGGCGCCCAGGCTCATGAGGGACAGGATGCTTGCTGCGTCCATGGCGTCATCGGCCGGCTCGCCTTCACGGGCGATCGTGACCTCGAGGTCGAGGTCTCCTGCGGCTTCAGCGAAGATGGCTGCCGGGCGGGCGTGGAGGCCGACGCGGCTTGCGATGGTGGCGGTACGTTCAGGCATTGGTGCTCCTTTGATGTGGATGGTTGTGGGGAAGTCTAGAGGCCGAGCTCGTTCAGGACGGGAAGCTGGGCCCGGACCGCGCTGCGTGCCGCGGCTGCATTGGGGGCCGCCAGAGCGGTTGCTGCGAGCTGCTGCGCCTGGGCAACAGTCACTGTGGCAAGTACGGTCGCGACGGCGGCAAGCGCCCGGGCACTCATTGACAGCGTCGCAACGCCAAGTCCAACGAGTACGACGGCGAGGGCCGGATCCGCTGCTGCTTCACCGCAGACGCCAACCGGCTTGGCGGTGCCGCTTTCGCCGCTTACTTGCGCGGCGCCGTCGGCCGTTAGTTTGACCAGCTGCAGGACCGCGGGCTGCCACGGATCGTTCAGGGTGGCGAGCGGCCCAAGCTGACGGTCCGCTGCCATGGCGTACTGGGTGAGGTCGTTGGTGCCCAGAGACGCGAAACTGACTTCGCGCAAAACTGTGGCTGCAGTCAGTGCTGCCGACGGCACTTCCACCATGACACCAGGGGTCTTGAGCCCGGCGGCGGCGCAAAGTGTGGCGAACCGCGCGGCCTCGTCCGCCGTCGAGATCATGGGTGCCATGACCCAGACCTCGGCGTTGTTGGCTGCTTCGGCGGCGGCGATGGCCTCGAGCTGCCGTTCGAGGACGCCGGGGGACGTGAGGTCCGTGCGGTATCCGCGGACACCGAGCGCAGGGTTCGGTTCGTCGGCATTGGTGAGGAACGGCAGCGGCTTGTCCGCGCCCGCGTCCAGGGTTCGGACCACAACTTTCTTACCCGGGAAGGCTGCGAAGACCGCGCCGTAGGTGGCGATCTGTTCCTCCACAGTGGGTTCGTCGTCGCGGTCCAGGAAGCAGAATTCCGTCCGCAGAAGTCCAACGCCTTCGGCACCGGCGTCGGCTGCCTTGACCGCATCCGCACCAGTACCAACGTTTGCCAACAACGGCACCCGGAAACCGTCCGCCATGGTGTTGTTGCCGCTGAAGGCGGCCAGTGTGGAAGCCTGGGTGGCCCACGCCTTGGCAGCCAAGCGCAGGTCTTCGCCGGGCTCAGAAGTGATCGTGCCTGCGGCGCCGTCAACATAAACCTCGGTGCCGTCCGCAATCTCGTCCACGCCCAGGGCAGCGACTACGGCGGGCAAGCCGAGAGCACGGGCAAGGATGGCTGTGTGGGACTGCGGTCCGCCGCTGGAGGTAATCAGCGCGACTACCTTGGATGGGTCCAGCGTGGCAGTGTCAGCAGGCGCCAGGTCCTCGGCCGCAAGGATGAAGGGGACATCGGAAGCCGGGATTCCCGGTGCCGGCAGGCCCCGGAGCTCAGACACGATGCGTGCCCGGACATCGAGGACGTCCGCCACGCGCTCGGCCATGTACCCGCCCAAGCCCTTGAGGGTCTCAGCCACCGTTCCGCCAGCTTCCCAGATTGCGCGTTCAGCAGTCCGTGCACCACCTGGAGCCTCGGGAGACAACAGCTTGATGGCCGATTTCACCAGCATGGGGTCGGCGGCCATCAAAGCCGTTGCTTCCAGGACTTCCTTGCCTTCTCCGTTGGCCGTAGCCGCACGGGCCCTCAGTTCCGCCTGAACCGCCTTGGCAGCGTCTTTGATGCGCTGCCCCTGCGATTCAACCGTGACGTCGGCAGGAATATTGACGTTCGCGTGCGGTTCCTGGACCGGCTTGGGCATTTGCTTTACCGGTGCCAGGACGCGCCCGGGAGCTACGCCTACGCCTGAGAAGGTCTGCATGTATCTGGTCCTCTGATTGCTTGGGTGCTGTTGGGCTGACGGGGTATCGGGCGGCGCTTAGACGCCTGCCGGGACGGGAACTGCCTCGGCCTCAACCGGCTTGCGGACAGCCCAGCGCTTGAGGGCAATCACAAGGAGGGCGGTGATGACCACACCGACGGCGATCGACAGGAAGAACAACAGGAAGTTGTCGATTGCGAAGAACACGAAGATGCCACCGTGCGGAGCCTTGGACGTGACCGCAAATGCCATGGACAGGGCACCGGTTACGGCGCCACCCACCATGCTGGCAGGGATGACGCGGAGCGGGTCTGCAGCTGCGAACGGGATAGCGCCCTCGGAGATGAAGGATGCGCCCAGAAGCCAGGCGGCCTTTCCGTTTTCACGCTCAGCCAAGGAGAACAGCTTCTTGTCCAGCACAGTAGCCAGGGCCATGGCGAGCGGCGGAACCATACCCGCTGCCATCACTGCGGCCATGATCTGCCAGGGTGCCTGGTTTGCCACCGTTGCCGTGCCGAGGCCGGCAACAGCGAAGGAGTAGGCAACCTTGTTGACAGGGCCACCGAGGTCGAAGCACATCATGAGGCCAAGGATGACACCGAGGAGGATGGCGCCAGCGCCGGTCAGGCCCGAAAGGCCAGTGTTGAGTGCCTTGGTCAGTGCCACGATCGGCGCGCCGAGGATCAGGAACATGAGGCCGGAGGCCACCAGGGAGGCGAGCAGCGGGATGATGACCACAGGCATCAGGCCACGCAGCCAGCGGGGAACATCGAGCTTGCCGATCTGGAAGGCGATGTAGCCGGCCAGCAGACCACCAACAATGGCCCCAAGGAAGCCTGCGCCCATGAACCCGGATACAGCGCCGGCAACAAAGCCGGGGGCAATGCCGGGACGGTCAGCGATGGCGTAAGCGATGTAGCCGGCCAGCGCGGGAACCAGGAATCCGAGGGACAGTGCGCCGATCTTGAAGAGCACAGCACCGATGTAGGCGCCCAGCGGACCCCATGCGTTGTTCGGGAATTCGGTGGGCAGGTTGAAGATGCTGTTTTCAACAAGCATCTTGTCAGCGAAGCCCGTGATGTCGTAGCCGCCAAGCAGGAAGCCGATGGCAATCAATAGGCCGCCACCCGCTACGAACGGGATCATGTATGAAACACCCGTGAGGAGTGCGCGCTTCAGCTTCTGGCCGATGTGCTCGCCCTTTTCCTCAGCAGCACGCTCTGCCTGCTCTTCTGCACCGAAGTGCGGGACGCGGCGGGCGTGCGGGTCGTCCGCAGCAGCCAACGCTTCCTGGACCATCTTGGTGGGCTCATCGATGCCGCGCTTGACCGGAGCATTGATGACCGGTTTCCCGGCGAAGCGCTCCTTGCCACGGACGTCCACGTCGACCGCGAAAATCACTGCGTCAGCAGCGGCAATGATGGCCGGATCCAGCGGCTTGGCACCGGAAGAACCCTGGGTCTCAACCTGGAGGTCCACGCCCATTTCCTGGGCTGCGGCAACGAGCGAGTCAGCCGCCATGTACGTGTGCGCGATGCCGGTTGGGCAGGCGGTCACGGCGACGATGCGCTTGGGTGCGGCAGCCGCCGTCGTGGTTGATCCGGCAGTGGCCGCAGCAGCAGCGGGTGCCGCAGCAGGTTCAGTGGCCGGAGCGGCCGGCTTGTCCGCCAAGGCCCCATCCACGAGGTCCACGATGTCCTGCTCGGTGGCTGCTGCGCGCAGCGCTGCCGTGAAGTCCTTCTTGATGAGGGAGCGGGCCAGCTTGGAGAGCAGCTTCAGGTGCTCCTGGTCAGCGCCGTCCGGGGCGGCAATGAAGAAGATGAGGTCAGCCGGGCCGTCCTTGGCGCCGAAGTCCACCTTGTGGGACAGGCGGGCCATGGCAAGGGCGGGCTCGGTGACTGCGGCCGAGCGGCAGTGCGGAATCGCTATGCCGCCGGGGACGCCGGTAGCGGTCTTCTGCTCGCGGGCGAAGGCATCCGTGAAGAGCCCTTCAACCTCGGAAGCACGGCCAGCGGCGGCGACTTTGCCGGCCAGGACGCGGATGACGTCGGCAGGGGAGTCGCCCAGGTTCTGGTCGAGGATGACCAATTGGGGTGTGATCAGCTGGGTCACTGTTAGTCCTTCTGGAGGGCCGTGATGGTTACGGCGTTGGGGGTTGTCTGGTGGACTGCAGGGACAGTGGAGCCCGGCAGCGAAGCAGCAGCGGCACCATGTGCCACGGCCTGACGAAGGCAGTCCTGAGCGGAACCGCCTTGGGTAGCAGCCAGCAAGTAGCCGGCCAGTGCAGAATCCCCGGCGCCCACCGTGCTGACGGCCTGGATGGGGGGATGCGTGGCAAGCCACGCCCCATCAGCCGTCACCAGGATTGCGCCCTTGGATCCGAGTGTTGCCAGAACGGCGCCCACACCGCTTTCGACGACGGCGGCAGCAGCTTGGGCGGCTTTTGCCGGGTCTGCTTCCAGTTCGTCAGCGGTTGAGACGATGGTGAAACCGGCAGCGGCAGCGAGCTCTGCGAGCTCTTCCGCGTTGGGCTTGAGGAGATCGGGTTTACCTGCGGCATCGCCTTTCAAAGCGGCCGCAAGCGGAGCCCCGGAAGAGTCGATGGCGATGCCGGGGATGGCCGTTCCATCTGTGTTCGACCGGAGCCGACGAGCGATTGTGGCGTAGAAATCCGCGGGCACTCCTGGTGGGAGCGAGCCTGCGAGAACCACCCAGCTGGCGCCACGGGAGCGCTCCAGCAGCAGCCCGATCAGGGCTTCCTGCTGTTCGTCGCTCAGCTCCGGGCCGGGTTCGTTGATCTTGGTGGTGACGCCATCCGGTTCGGTGAGGGTGACGTTGCTGCGTAGCGCCTGACCGATGGGCAGTGCCGCGAACGGCACACCGGCGTCGTGCAGTCCGGAAAGTACCGGATCCGAGTCAGCGCCCGGAAGCACAGCGAGTGTTTCGAGGCCGGAAGCCACCAGTGCGCGGGAAACGTTGACGCCTTTTCCGCCCGACTCCTGGTGGACGGCGACAGCACGCTGTACCTCGCCGCGGGCGAGCGGTGCCGGAAGTTCGACCGTGCGGTCCAGGCTTGGATTGGCGGTCAGTGTGACGATCATGCGATCACCACGTCGACGCCGGCTTCGGCCAGGGCTGCGCTGAGTTCAGCGGAGGGTTCACTGTCTGTAATCAAAGTGTCAACATCCTTCAGGGTGGCGAACTGGACCAATGTCTCGGCGTCCAGCTTGGAAGAATCGGCCAATGCCACAACGCGGCGGGCTGACTTGACGAAGGCGGCTTTTACCGCGGCTTCTTCAGGATCGGGCGTGCTCAGCCCGAAGACGGAGTGGATGCCGTTTGCGCCGACGAAGGCGATGTCCGGACGAAGCTTGTAGGCGGCCTCCACCGTGGACTGTCCGACGGCGGCTTGGGTCAGCCCGCGGACCCGGCCACCCAGGATTTGGAGGGCAATGCCGGCTGTGGAGGAGAGCTTGCCCGCGATGGGAATGGCGTGGGTGATGACCACGAGCTCTTCGTTGCCGTTGGCTGCGGGTGTCCGCTGGGCGAGCAGGTCTGCGAGGGTCTCGGTTGTGGAGCCGGCGTCCAGCAGGATGCTGCCCGTGGTGAGTTCCGGAATCAGGGCGAGTGCGGCAGCTGCGATGCGGTGTTTCTCGGACTGGCGCTGGATGGCGCGCTCCAGGATGCTTTCCTCGCGGGTGCTCAAGCGGTCCGAAGGGACGGCCCCACCGTGAACGCGGCGCAGGCTCCCCGAAACTTCGAGAGCTGCGAGATCACGGCGGATTGTCTCAGTGGTGATGCTGAAACGGTCGGCGAGGTCAGTGACGCTCACCCGTCCGCGCTCGGCGACGAGTGCGGAGATCAGTTGTTGGCGCTCTTCAGCGAACACTTACCCTCCATTGCGGTAAAGCCATTTGTCAGTGCAGCCACATCAGGTGACTGCTGTCACAACGATGTGGAATTGCTTGACTCTATCTTTGTTTGTGTTGGTAAGTCAATAGAAACCAACATAAACAAAGATTGCATTGGTGGGCTGTTCAGTCTTGGCAATGCGGTTGGGCGGTTCCGCTGTTGCGTGGCTTCCGGGCACGCCAAAGGGCATGCCGCACTCCCTGTAGTGCGACATGCCCTTCCATCGGATCCCGACTGGGGGATTTGGCGGGATCCGGTCTATGGGGTTGGAAACCCTCTAAAGAGGGGGTTGTCCAGGTGGTTGTCCGGGCGGTTGTCCAGTACCTGGCCGTGCCGGTGGTGACGGCACTGTGGGTCCCGGCGTCGGGTCCGGTACTGGCGGAGGCCCTGGCTCCGGCAGGGGAACCGGCTCGGGTGTGGGCCCGGGCTCTCTGGTGGGATCGGGATGCGACGGGTCCGGTGGGAAGTCACTCAAGGTCAAGCGCCCCGTAAGTGGGTGGCGCGCCGATGAAGCTCGCGCGTGACACTTGGGAAGTACCTGCTGGTGTCCCACCCCGAGGCGAGGTAGTCGATGGGAAGATTGTCCGGATCCGGTGGATCCGGAAGCTTGTGCTTTCCAACCGCCCTGTGATCAGTCCCGGTAACTGGAGACTCGTCCTTCTTTGAATCGGTCTGCATGTTTTCCCTTCCTGTTCCTCTACCTCTGTTAAAACTGGTTTCGTTGCTCATGGCGCCTGATGACCGCATCTAGTCCGGGATTTCCATGTGGAAGCCGCAAGGGCAGCCGAGGATGCGGGTGTTAATGATGACCTCGTACATGCGTAGTTGGCCCCCAGGTTTCAGGACAAGCGGGGCCTGGATCCGCCGTAGCTCGCAACTACTGGTCCTCATGGGTTCCCCACAATGCAAGTACTGGCCCCCGAACTGCAGTATTCCCTGGGAAACCCCGGGGCGGTTCAGGACGACGGCCACCCTTTGTACCGTGGCGGTCTGGTCGTATGAGTAGTTGCAGGCGCGGCATTCGTAGGCCACATCTACAGTGTTTGGGGCGGGAGGGTGGTGGGACTGGATCGAATCCACCACCAAATGCTGGTCAGTATTGCAGTGTGTACACCACAGGGGTTCGTCTGGCTGGTGGGCTTCGTCGGGAACTCTGGATGCGGGCTGGGCCGACATGGGATTTACCTCTGCATTGTTAATGCGGGGTGCCCGTCTGCATGAGCTGTAAAACCTGTCCGGCAAAGCGGACTCTAGCTAGATTGTGCACATAGGTGCACGGGAGATGCAAGGATTCTGGAGCTTGTTCTTCCAGGAGTGACGAGTTGGCTCCGGACGATCGTAAACTGAATCATGGACGAAATGAACGTTGATTTTGCGGTGCCGGACGATGTCCCAGCGCCGCCGGATACTGTCCCATCGCTTGACGATGTTTCGGTGCCTGAACAACTTCAGGACTTGGTGATCGACAGCGATGATGTAGCGGGATTCCTGCATGATCTTGCCGTCTTCTCCGCGGCCTCCGTTTCCGAAGCCGTAGGCCTGGACGTCCTGTGCGGCATCACTTTGAGCAGGCGACGCCGCACCGCCACCGTGGCCGGAAATACCCATGAAGCGAGGCTGATCGATGAAGTTCAGCAAGCTTACGGTGATGGCCCGTGCCTGGAGGCCATGCGCAGTCACACCACAGTGCATGTGCCCGATACTTCCACCGAGGAGAGGTGGTCCGAGTACTGCACTGTTATCGCCGAGCGTGGGCACCTTTCAGCCCTTTGTGTCCCGCTGGAGTTGGATGAGGGGGCAACGGCAGCCCTGAACTTCTTTGCCCCGAAGGCCAATGTCTACGACGACGAGACAATCCGGAATTGTGAGTTGTACGCCAGCCAGGCCGAGCGTTCCCTGAGGCTGGCCGTGAGGATTGGCATCAAGCAGCAGCATGCTGATGACCTTCAGGCAGCAATGCAGTCCAGGACAGTGATTGACTTGGCCTGCGGCATCATCATGGGCCAAAACCGCTGTAGCCAGGATGAGGCGTTCAGGATCCTCACCAAGGCTTCCAATGGTCGCAACCAAAAACTCAGGGACGTGGCTGAGCAGCTCATCAAGGCTGTGGCGGACGAAGCTCCCGTCGCCCACTTTGAGCCCTAGATCCGCGGCATCTGGAGGCCCCGTCGAGGACCCGTCGGACCTTGCACACTTGTGACGCCCGCCACTAATGAACTACATTCATAGGTGGGTTAAGCAGATAGCCCTTGGAGCCTCATGACATGAAGCCATCCAAGATGGTACAAGAACTGCACCTTAAGCTGTGGCCACAATCGGCCGGCTCGCCGCGTGCATCCATGCAGGCCTCCTCGAGGAGCAATCAGCTTCTCCCGACGCGATTCAATATGTTGTCGGACCCCACCTCGCGGTGGATACGTGCATAAAGGAGAATGGCAATGACGCTTGGATCCCCTATTCCCGCCCCTAAACCCATGGTTGGGGCGAAACCCGCAACTTTTGACACCGCCACACGGCCCTGGTGCACAGTTTGCGATACTGATTCGTACATTTTCGTTGAGACCCGTTGTAGAAGCAGAACCGAACCAGTCCGAAATCGTTGAAGTCAGCTACACCTGCAGTGAGTGCGATACGTTTTACGCCCACCCCGTGCCCTTGGCCGAACTCGTACCGGAGATCCAAACCGAATTCCTGTCTACGTCCGCAGCCGGCCTATGGTTCAGCTGCACGCATTGCGGCGAGCCCATGACGTTGGGACGCCCCTCAGAGAGCATCATCGAGCCACCCCGGAGCACTGACGATCCGGGCGGCCCGAGCCTGTTCGAGGTCTACCTGCAAACGCAGGTGCTCCATTGCCGCTGCGGTTTCCAGATGGAGGTTCCGCGCCACGTGGGCTAACCGCGGCCTCTAATTTCATTACTGCGGGGAGGGGTGGCTATGCGCACGTTTGGCGTCGAGGAAGAGTTGCTGATCGCAGATCCCGTTGACGGGATGCCGCTTCCGCTTGCTGCCGGCATTTTGGACGTAGCTGCCCAACCCCACATGAACACGGCAAACTATCCGGAAGCCGGGGACTCCCTCAAGTCCGAGTTCAAACAGGAACAGATTGAGGTGAATTCCCGGCCTTGCCGGACCGCAGCGGAGCTTCGCGACGAGATCCGCCTTGGACGGGCGTTGGCCGACTCGGCTGCGCGGACCCTGGGAGCCAGGGTGGCGGCCTTGGCCACACCCCCGGAATTCCACGCGACGCCCACCCTGGGCAATCAACGCTATGCAACCATGGGAACCGAGTTCGGCCTTATTTCGCGCGAGCAGCTCACCTGTGGATTCCACGTCCACGTGGCCATCGAATCGCCGGATGAAGGCGTGGGCGTCCTGGACAGGATGCGCCAATGGCTCCCCGTGCTCCTTGCTTTGAGTGCCAATTCTCCGTTTTGGATGGGCTCGGACACAGGCTTTGCCAGTTACCGGACCCAAATTTGGAACAGATGGCCCACGGCCGGACCTATGGATGTCTTCGGCTCGGCAGAAGGCTACCGTGCGGTGCTCGCGAACCTCCTGGGCACAGGCGTCCCCTTGGACGAGGGCATGATCTACTTCGATGCACGCCTTTCAAGAGGCCACCCCACCGTTGAACTCCGCATCGCCGACGTCTGCTTGTACGCCGAAGACGCCCTCACGATCGCGGTGATTGCCCGGGCTTTGGTGGAGACTGCGGCGACACAATGGCGGAAGGGGGAGCCGCCGTCGGACGCTTTGACCAGCCTGTTGCGCATGGCCAACTGGCGGTCCAGCCGCTTTGGCATCAACGATCAACTGATTCACCCGTTGGACCACCGTCCCTATCCTGCCGCCGATGTGGCCGGGGCCTTGTTACGGCACGTCCGCGTGGCGCTGACTAAGTCCGGGGACCTGGCACTCGCACGGTCCGGCGTGGCGAAGATCCTGCGCCGCGGCACGGGTGAACGCCTCCAGCGACAGGCCTATAACCGGCGGCTTCGGCTCTCCGATGTCGTTTCTGCCGCCATCGCATCGACGCATGAGTACGGCGAACGGTCGAGCGCTGGGCTGGTGAGCCACTAACTCAGGACTGACGTACTGCGGAAAGCACGACCGTACTGCGGAAAGCACGACGGCGACAGGTTCCGTAAGCGCGCGGCTGGCCTGCCGTCGTCGTACTTATGCTTGGGCCTTAGCCCTGATTGATGCGGATCATGTTGCCGGACGGATCGCGGAAGGCGCAGTCGCGGGGACCCCAAGGTTGCACAATCGGCTCCTGGAGAACTTCGGCGCCGGAGGCCCGCAGCTTTTCAAACGTGGCGTCGAGATCGTCCGTGTTGAACACGAGCATGGGCATGACGCCCTTGGTGAGCAGCTCCTGGATGGCGTCGCCATCAGCCTGCGAGCGGCCGGCGTGTGGAGGGGACAGAACGAGTTCGAGGTCGGGCTGGGCATCGCTGCCGAGGGTAACCCAGCGCTGGCCGTCCGAGCCGACGTCGTTCCGGACTTCCAGGCCGAGGGCATCGCGGTAGAAGGCGAGCGACTCATCGACATCGTTGACAGTGACGTGTGCGTACTTCAATGAAATGTTCATGTCTCACACGCTATTGCAGCTGTGAGGCGGGCGCTTCTTCAATCCTGCTCAGGTTCTTATTGCCGTTTCTTTCAGGGCGCGTTTGCTGCTTCGCGATGCAAGTGGGCATCGCCTTCACCGCGTGGTGCTCGCGTGAGCGGTATTCGCTGGGCGTCACGCCGACGATCTCCGTGAAACGTGAACTGAAGGAACCCAGGGACGTACAGCCCACCTCCATGCAAGCATCAGTAACGCTGGTTCCGCTCCGCAGTAAGGCCATGGCCCGTTCGATGCGTCGGGTCATGAGGTAGTTGTAGGGCGATTCACCGTACGCGGCCTTGAACTGGCGGGAGAAATGCGCGGGGGACATGAGGGCGCCGGCTGCCATGGTGGGCACATCCAAAGGCCGCGCGTACTCGCGATCGATAAAATCGCGGGCGCGCCGCAGATGGGCCAGGTTGGCCAGTTCCTGCGGAGTCATGGGGCCAGTCTACTAGGCTCGTCCCATGGATTCAGTGGTCTGGTCGAAGCCCGAAAACCAGCGCGGGGGCACCCCGTTGCTGGTGATGATGCACGGCTACGGCACCAGCGAGCAGCGCATGGTGGACCTGTTTCCGTCTCTTCCCGCGGAATTCACCTGCGCGGCCCTTCGCGGCCCGAAGGAAATCGGTGACCACTACGGTTGGTTCCTCCTGGACTACTTCCTGACGAACGACTTCGCCGATGTCATCACGTCCACCAACTCCGTTTTCAACTGGATCAACACCGTGAAAGAGAACCACAGCAGCGTCAGCCTGCTCGGCTACTCGCAGGGAATGGCCATGGCCAGCACGCTCCTGCGGCTGCGGCCCCACGCTTTCAAGGCAACGGTTGGTTTGTCCGGTTTCGTTCTTGACAACGACCTCCTGGCGCTGAGCGAATCCTTTGATTCGCCTCCGGCGTTCTTTTGGGGACGTGACAAGGCAGACCCGGTGATCAACGAAGACGCCATCGCGCACACCGAAGAGTGGCTGGAATCCCACGTAGCCCTGACGGCGCGCACCTACCCGGGGATGGGGCACAGGATCGAGCCGCCGGAGCTTGTGGATGTCAGCGCGTTCCTTCGGTATTACGTCTTGAACGGGAACTGACGGTCCTGAACGGGCGCTGAGTCGCTGGAACAGGCTCCGGATTAGACGGCATCAGCCCCTGAGAATCAACCTTTCCGTGAGATTCGCGTCACAAATTCGCATTCGGCCACACACTATTGAATGACAAAATTGTAAGCGCTTACACTTTTGGCTTGCGGCCGTCCCAATGTGGGAGTTTCCCCGGGGGCGCAGTGCCGTTCTCCCAACGTGTAATCGAGTATGGAAAGGGTTGAGGCCGTGTTGCATGGTTAGGACTCACAGGGTGACAATCCAGGACGTTGCAGTCCTCTCCGGGTTGTCCATTTGTACGGTGTCCAGGGCCCTGAGGAATCTCCCCAACGTTTCCGAAAAGGCCCAACGGCAAGTGGCGGAAGCCGCAAACAAGCTGGGCTACAAAGCCTCGGCAGCGGCATCAAGACTGGCCGGTGGCAGCACGGGTTCCGTGGCCATCATCGCCCCCACCGCCACAGCCTGGTTCTTCGCGCAGGCGGTGGAAGCGGCAGAAGAGGTCTTCGGCGACAGCGGCTACGACACCGTCCTGATCAGCCTTCGCAACAAGACCAGCGTCCGGAAGCAAGTCTTCGGCGATCTTGAACGATTGGCGCAAAGGGTGGACGGGCTGCTGCTGCTCAATGTTGACCTCGACCCGGAGGAAGTGGAAGCCTTGGAAGCTTCCGGGCTGCCAGTCGCCAGCGTGGGCATGCGGAATGTTCCGTGGGACAATGTTGGTATCGATGACGAGCACGCAGCTTGGCAGGCCACCCAACACCTGCTGGGGCTGGGCCATTGGGACTTGGCCGTCCTCTCGAGCAATGAACACTCCGTTGCGACTGAGACCCCACGGTTCCACGGCTTCAGGCGTGCACTGGATGAACACCACCTCACCGTCCACCCGGACCTTGTGGTGGCTGCTGGGCCAAGCATCGACGACGGCCGCCGGGCAATGACCGAACTCATCACCCGCGGCGCACGGCCCACTGCCGTGTTCGCCCATTGTGATGAAGCAGCGTTCGGCGCGCTGATGGCCTTGCGGGAGCACGGTCTGTCCGTGCCCAAAAACGTTTCCGTGATCGGAATCGATGACCACCCCATGAGCTGGTTCCTTGGACTGAGCACTGTGGCGCAACCCGTTGCCGACCAAGGTGCCTTCGCGGCGAACCTGCTGTGCGAACGACTTTTGAATACAGATCCCCCCAACCCACCCTCCAATCACCTGCTCGATACCAAGCTCATCGAACGCAAAACCACGCGCCACAAGCGCTGAACGGAACTATGCACATGACTGATCTTCGTAATGCCTGGACTGGCGCTTCGGCGCTCTTGTTCGACCTCGACGGCGTGCTGACGCCCACTGCCGTGGTGCACGAGCAGGCCTGGCAGGAGCTGTTCGACTCCTACCTCGCCGATGCCGGGCACCCGCAGGGATACCAGGAAAGCGACTACTTCGATCACATCGACGGCAAGCCACGCTTCGACGGCGTCCGGGACTTCCTGACCTCGCGCGGCATCACGCTGCCCGAAGGCCCCCTGGATGACGCCCCCACGAATGAAACCGTGCAGGGCCTGGGAAACCGCAAGAACGCAATCTTCAACGAGATCGTGGACACCCGCGGCGTCGATCCCTTCCCCGGCTCGGTCAAGTTCATCAACGCCGCGCTCGAGCTGGGACTCAAGGTCGCCGTCGTGTCCTCCTCACGGAACGCCCCCGCCGTACTGAAGGCAGCCGGACTCGACCACCACTTCACGGTGGTCGTCGATGGCCAGGTAGCCGCCGCCGTCGGACTTCCCGGCAAGCCGGATCCGGCCACATTCACTTACGCGGCGTCCTTGCTGGACGTCCCCACCCAGGAATGCATCGTGGTGGAAGACGCCGTTTCCGGCGTGCAGGCCGGCAGTGCCGGCAACTTCCAGGCCGTCATCGGCGTGGACCGCGGCGCTGGCCGCCAAACACTGCTCGACGCCGGCGCCACCCTCGTGGTCGATGACCTCAACGATCTTCTCTGACCCTACTTTTCGAAGGATCTCTTTAGCCCATGGCACTCATCAGCTCTGATCGGCTGCGCTTTCCCTGCGAGCCTTGGAAGCTCGTGGAAAGTATCCACGTCCCCGGTGACGAGGGAACCCTGGAAACGCTGTTCGCCCTTGGCAACGGCCACCTTGGCGTCCGCGGCGCCCATTCCACGCGTGGCGACGGCGAACTTCCCGGCACGTTCATCAACGGCTTCCACGAGATCTGGGACATCAAGCACGCCGAGAATGCGTACGGCTTTGCGCGCACCGGCCAGCGGATTGTGTACGTCCCGGACGCCAATAACTTCACGGTATCCATCGATGGCGAGGCCCTGAGCCTGGCCGAATCCACGGTGCTGGACTACCACCGGAGTGTGGACTTCTCCACAGGTGTCTATGAGGAAACCACCACGTGGGCTTGCCGCTCCGGCGCTACCGTCACCACGGTGGAGCGGCGCGCCGTCGGGTTCGATTCGCGCGGATGTCTTGGCCTGGAACTGTCCGTGAGCGCCGACCGGGACGTATCCGCGGACATCGTTTCCGGCGTCGTAAACCGCCAGGACCAGCCTGTGGAGGACCACTCGGTCCACGACCCCCGGCGATCCGGTCGGCACGCAGGCCGTGTCCTGCTGCCGTTGCACCTCCACGGCGCCGATGGCTCCTTGCGCCTGGCGTGGGAGACCTCGGAATCCCGTCAGCGGATCGCGATGGCGGTGGATCACTGGATCTCCGCCGAAGGCCAACCCTTCGAGACCGTCGTGGCAGAGGACGAATCATCCGTCCGCTACGTCCTGGCCATCAACAGCGGCGAAGCGTTCCGTCTGGAAAAAACGGTCAGCTACGTCGTGGCCGGGCGCACCCTGACGGATGATGACGACGGCGGCGAGAGCCTGGCGGCGGACGCCGAGGCCAACCTGGTGCCATTCTCCGAAATCCTCGCTCAGAGCCAAGCCCACTACAGCCAGTATTGGACCACCGCGGATGTTTCCATCGGCGGCCAGCCCGAACTCCAGCAAGCCGTGCGGTGGGCCCTCTTCCAACTCGCGCAGGCAACAGCCCGCGCCGGTGTCGCCGGCATTCCGGCGAAGGGCGTCAGTGGTTCCGGGTATGAGGGCCACTACTTCTGGGACCAAGAGGTCTACCTCCTCCCGTATCTGACGTACACCAACCCCGACGGTGCCCGGAAAGTGCTCGAGTCACGGCACGCCATGCTTCCGGACGCGCGTGTCCGCGCCAAGGAGCTCAGCGTGGACGGAGCCCTGTTCCCATGGCGCACCATCAATGGCTTGGAAGCGAGTGCCTACTACGCGGCTGGAACAGCCCAGTTCCACATCGCAGCGGCCATCGCGTTTGCAGCCAACCGCTACGAATGGGCCAGCGGCGACGCCAGTTTCCGTTCCGACATCGGTGCCGACCTGCTGATTGAGACGGCGCGCATGTGGGTCTCTCTGGGCTTCTTCGGCAAGGATGGCCTCTTCCACATTCACGGTGTCACCGGGCCGGATGAATACACCGCCGTGGTCAACGACAACCTCTACACCAACGTCATGGCCCGGTTTAACCTCCGTGCCGCGGCTGCCTTGGAACACGAAGGCATCGCTGACACCGAACGTTTGGTGTGGCGCCAAGCTGCCGAGCGCATGTCCCTGCCTTACGATCCCCACCTGGAGGTCTTCAGCCAGGACAACGACTTCATGACCTTGGAGCCGTGGGATTGGAATACGCCCAAATCCAAGTACCCGCTTCTGCTGAACTTCCACCCGTTGGTGATCTACCGGCACCAGGTCCTTAAACAGGCCGATACCGTGCTGGCTATGTTCCTCCAGTGGCAGGACTTCTCAGCCGAGGAAAAGCAGCGGGCCTTCGACTTCTACGATCCCATCACCACCGGCGACTCCACCCTGTCCGCCTGCGTGCAGGGCATCATGGCTGCCGAGGTTGGGTATGGCGACGTCGCGCTGAAGCACTTCACCGAAGCGTTGTTCATTGACTTGGACAACTCACACGGCAACACGATCGATGGCGTCCACATCGCCTCCACCGGCGGAATTTGGAGCTCGTTGGTCTGCGGTTTCGCCGGAATGCGTGATCAGGGCGAGGTACTGCGATTCGATCCGCGGCTGCCCGTGGAGTGGGAAGGCCTCTCCTTCCGGCTCAAGGTCCGTGGTCGTTTGCTGTCTGTGGGACTCGTTCAGGGATCCATCGCGCTGGCGCTCGTTACAGGTGCTGGTTACAGCGATGAGCCAATGCTGATTCGGGTTCGGGATCACGACGTCACCGTCAGCGCGGACACCATCACGGTGCCGCTGGACACGGTACCCGTCCCGCCGCCGTCGATCTTTCCCAGCGTCTTCCCAACGGCAGGACTGCCGATCGTTCGGGCGTAGACCGGCACGGCTCTTTGGACTGGGTGCAGCATTAGCGGTTGTTCCCCGCCGTGGGAACAACCGCTAATGCGCCTCAGTGAGGCGAGGGATACGTAGACGTGTGGTCCTCAATGAGGCCACTCGCTGCGATTTCCCTCAGCGTGTAAATAGCCTTGGCTGCTGCGCCTTTGTCCCGATAAGTGACGGTGAGCGCGAGTTCGATCCCGTCGTCATCGACGAGGCGGACCCTGCAGTCGCCGTCAGTGGCATCAAAGACTTCGAAGTGCCCCGCCACTAAGCGGCGCCCCGCTGCATTGCCTCTGCCGGATCTGTATCGGCCGCCTGTGTTTCGGTCGCATGCTGATCACTAAGTGAACGACGCCGATCCAACTCGTTGTTGATGAGCTCCAGGAGCGCTTGTGCCGGCTCGGACAAGTGATGGGTATCAGCCGAGCCCAGCTGATCGCAATGGATGAGGACGTGGCGGATGCGTTCAAGCTCGCGGGACGGAACCAAGGGCCACCGATGAAACAGCTGCCGTACGGCTATCGCCCCGAGGAGGGCGTCGGGTTTGTTGGGCGCGACATGGTGTCCTGCTGCTCTTCTTCGAGCGACAGCAGCCGCGGAAGACGCGGCTCCATGTGCGAGGAGGATCTCGGATTTGAGGGGATTGGGGGCCATGCGGACCTCCCGAAATAGATCGAGGGAAGCCGGCTGCGTGACTTTCAATCAAGCTTACAGAATGTGAGTTATGTCATGTCAATCATTACGTGATCTGCAATAGTGGCAGGATGATCAACCAGCAACAGGTCTGGGACGAGGAAGCCGCCACTCAATACGACACCCCCGGCGAAGGAATGTTCTCCCCTGAGGTGCTTGGGCCCACGGTGGAGGTCCTCTCGGAACTAGCGGGAGACGGTCCCGCCGTTGAGTTCGCGATTGGTACGGGCAGGGTGGCCATCCCCCTCTTCGAGGCGGGCGTCCGGGTCAGCGGCATCGAACTGTCCCACGCGATGATCGCGCGATTACGGGAGAAAGTGGGCGAGGACCGGATTCCAGTGGTTCAGGGCGATATGACCTTGGCACAGGTGGGCACCAACTTCTCGCTTGCCTACCTGGTGTTCAACACCATTGCCAATCTGCTGACCCAGGACGAGCAGATCACCTGCTTCCAGAACGCTGCCAGCCATCTTGCACCCGGCGGAAGGTTCGTCATTGAGCTCTGGGTGCCACAGCTTCGCTCACTCCCACCCGGACACGGAGGAACAGTTGAAGTGAGCGAGCCCGGGTATCTTCTGGTGGACAGCTATGACGTGCTCAAGCAGCACGTCATCTCGCATCACGTGCGATTCGGCCCGGAACTATCCGATGGGCGGGCCGCACGTATCGATCGGACACCACACCGATACGTTTGGCCGAGCGAGCTGGACCTCATGGCGCGCATAGCCGGGTTTGAGCTTGAGTCCCGATGGGCCGATTGGGATCGCAGCCAATTCACCGCCGAGTCACGGAGCCATGTATCGGTGTACCGGCTGACGCGGCAGTAGGCCGTCGCCCAAGGCACCTCTCCCGGTTCTTTGCAGGTTCATCCTCTATGCTCTGATGGTTTGTTGGGATGGCGGCCGGGTCGGTGCTTTGGGGGAAATGATGAAATACAACGTGAAGGCCGCCTTGCTCGCGGTTGTCCTCTCCGCGGGGTTGGTCTCCTGCACCTACGATCCGCCCACGCCCGAGGCCTCCGCTGCGGCGCCGAGTGCCATTGCTGAATCGGCAACCGACCCCCAAAAGTCCGCCCTCAAGGGGTCCACCCTGGCCGACTCCTTCGGAAACGCCGACTACTACACAACGGTCGACGGCGACACCCTCGCCAACGTGGCGGCCAACTTCAAGCTCTCAACCGCTAAGCTCGCGCAGTTCAACGGGCTCGATGCAGGAAGTGCGCTCGCAGCCGGTACGAGGCTCCGCCTGATCCCTGCGGCCGGACCGATTACTGGGGCAATGGGTGTCGCCACGGAAAACGCCAACGGGATTCCCGTGAGATACACAATTGAGGCTGACGACACGCTTGGTGGGATTACCTACAGGTTTGGAATAAGTGACGAACAGCTGGCAGAAGCTAATAAAGTCCCGTATGTATACGAGAAAGGAAACACGTACTTCATCCGGGCCGGGCAGGTCATTGAGTTGCAAAAGAAGCTGGTGGACAGCAGGTCCGGTACTGGTGCAACAGTCAATAACTCCTTTGGCCAGACTATTTTTTACACCACGGTGGACGGCGATTCCTTCGACAGCCTGGGTTACAAATTCCGGTCCACCACCGCCCAGTTGCTTAGTTACAACCCCGCCCTGGCTGCAGATAAGCCGATTCCCACCGGCACCAGGGTGCGTCTGATGCCAGGTGAACTGAAGATCGACGGCGCCCAGGGCACCTTCACTGCCGATGCCGAAGGCATCCCGCTCACGTACACGACAGCGCCGGGGGACACGGAACGCCAGATCTCTTTCCGGTTCAGCATCACCGACCTAAGGTCGGCCAACCGGCCGCTTAAGGGCGACGCCGGTACCTGGTATGAGTTCCAGGACACGCCGTCCGGCGAACTCGTGCCCGGGCAAACAATAAGCCTTGCCATCAACAAACCCATTAATAGGTGAAAACGAGCCTCCGGTGGGGATTGTTAGGCTGGAACGCATGAATCGCCGCCTTGCAACATTGTCCGCCGTCCCCCTGTTTCTCCTCCTCGCCGGCTGCGGCTCCGTGGAGGAAGCCGCCGGGAATGCTGCCAGCGAAGCAGCCTCGAAGGTGGCCACTGCTGCTGCCGAGGAAGTCAACAAACAAATTTGTGCTGTGGTCCAGGACGGATTGGTGAGTGTTGAGGACAAGCAGGTACTCGGTGGGCTGGTCACTGCTGCCCGCACAGCCGGTGTTCCCGCCGAAATCACCACCCCGCTGAACCAGATTGCTGAGGCTGGCGACGACGTCCCGGCTGAGTCGGTCCAGGCATTGAAGGACGCTTGTTCGGCGTAGTCCTTGTTCACGGTGGCCCTCGTTCGGAGTAGTCCTCGTGCCCCATCCGCTCTGGTGTCAGTTCCAGCTGGTGCGGTGCGGCAAGACGTTCTCCAACAGCATCCCAGCCATGGAAAAGTGGGTAACAGGCGAAGTTGGTGACCATGACGCTGTTGCGGGCGCCTCTGCCTGCAACAGTGAAGATGGTGCCAGTGAAGACGGGGCCCGTGAAGACGGTGGCGGTGAAGTTGCCGGAGAGCGAGTGTGCCCTGGCAGTGGTGGGGCTTTGGATTGGTATCTGTGTCCGGTGGGGGTGCTGATTTCCAGTTGATGTCGGCCGCCGGGGATTGTTTTTGCGTTCCAGCCGGGGTTTTCTTTGGTGTGGTTGCAGGCTTCGCAGAGTCCGGCGCCGTTGGCAAGGCTCGTGGTGCCGCTGTTGTGCCAGGGAACCACATGGTCGATGTGGCGGATGGGCGCGTCGCAGTAGGGTGTGCGGCAGGTGTCGTCCCGGGTTTCGATGAAGCGTCTCATCCCGGCTGGGAAGATCCGTGCTCTGGAGTCCATGGCCAGCAATTCACCACTGGCGGGTGCGGTGTAGAGCCGGCGGAGCAAGACTTTGAAGTCCTTCCGGCCCGCCGTGGATTCCGCGTTCACCTCGGCCTGCCCCTCGCCGTCCTTGGCCTGCTCCTCGGCTGCGTCTTTGACCCTTGCATCTGGCCCGGCCCGTCCTCCGGCGATGAGGGTTCTTGCCCACTCGGCGGGGACGATTCCGTAGCCTTGGAGGCGTGCTGGTTCGCTGTCGCCTTGGAAGAGGGTGCGGTCGGTCATGACGAGCTGCAGATCAATCCCGCTGATCCCGCCGGGGGTGCCGGTGAGGCGTTCGACGAGGGTGTCCGCCATGACCTGACCGCGGTTCCGGGTGTCCCCGCCGGAGCGGGCCGAATCGGCGTGACGGGTGAGCGCGGCGTAAGCGGCGACGCCCTGGGCGACGGGGAGCAGTGCGGTGAGGATCGTCATGGTGTCCGGGGCGGGGCGAAGGCTGACGTGCCGTTCGGATGCGGCATGGGCGGCGCGTTGGGTGATGGAGCGGGGGTCGCGTCGGTAGGCTGCGGCTCGTGCGGCGGCGATGATGGTTTTGTCTCCGGCGCCGTCGAAGGTTCCGGTGTCGGGGGCGAGCTCCTCATCAACGGCGGCCCTGTCCTGGATGGAGAGGCATGCTGTTTCCTTCACGAGCAGGGTGGCCCGCCATTCGTTCAAGTGTCCGGTTTCCAGGGCGGCCATGGTGCGGGGCATCTCCGAGACCAGTGCTTTGGCGAGTCCGAGGAGCCGGGAGCCTTTGTTGGGTGATTCGCGCCGGGCCAACGCGATCTGTGCACCCACACCCTGCCCCTGCTCAGCGGCTGGCACATCGGCGGTGGCTTGTTCACGGCGCTGGGCAAGGTCAAACGCGACCGACGCTCGCGCCTGCACGGCAGCGATCGCTGACTTCACGTCTTCCAGGCCACGAATCTGATCGATCAGCTCGTTGCTACCTGCGCCGACCCGGAAAGCGCCCAGAGTGGCAAGCAAATCCCCAACGTCGGAAGCCGGGGATCCCGAGCCCCCAGATCCAGCGATCATGGGCACGGAACCAGGCACAGCAGAAGCCTCCATAGCTGCTTGGCTTTCTCGGTTCCGCTCCATACCCCTACTCTTCCAGCAGCCGCAGACATTATCGGTGGGCCAAAGCGCCTATGTGGAAAACCCCTGAAATGTCTTGTGCAGGGGGTGCAAACCATGCCTCCCTGTGTTCACCCAGCACCGTGAATTAGGATCAGATGCTAGGGAAACAAGCTTCACGCTTATCGAAGGATCATGGGATGGACGCAAGCGGCCACGCTAAGGGCTATTGGTACGGCAAGGACCCTGGACAGAAAGCCCTTGCCGTTGATGTCCTGAATGCCCTCCGGGATTATCGTGTCTCGGAACAGGCCATGCGTCGAAGGACCCGCTCCGCCATGGGTATGGGCGAAAAGGACCTCTTGGCCTTGCGGTACCTTTTCGAAGCGGAAGCCGCAGGCAAGGTGATGAAGCCAAAGGACCTGGGCGATCGCTTGGGCATAACGTCTGCGTCAATGACCACGCTGATCGATCGTCTGGTGGACTCCGGCCACATCCGGCGGGAACCGCACCCTACGGATCGTCGGGCCTTGATTCTCCGGCCTACTGCTGGTTCGGATCAGGAAGTTCGGCACACGCTGGGCGGAATGCACCGCCGGATTTTGGACGTTGCCAGCGCCCTGAGCCCGGAAGAAGCGCGGGTGGTGATGGACTTCCTTGAGCACATGCGCGAGGCCGTGGACACGATCGACGAAGACCCAGCTGACGAAGACCCAAACAACGCCGGATCTACCCCCTCACGACTTAAGGCTCCACGGGGTCGGCGCAAGGGCTCTGCAGGACATGAGTCCATCCAGTTCGTCCTCGATAGGGGAGCAGAGATCAGCCCTCCTGCGCGTGACACTGGACGTGACAGTCATGCTTGTGCTCACAGCGCGAGCGCATGAGCTTCGACGAGCTGGGGAAATTGCAGTACCAGCCATGGGCTGAAGACAGCAGGAGTCCTGTCCAAGGCTTCTGCAAGGAGTCCTGGCGTCATCCACGCGTAGTCAGCGACTTCGACTGGGTTTGGCCTGAGCGGTCCAAGGATCCGGGCCACGTAGACCGGACAAATCTCATTCTCGACGAAGCCGGAAGGGTCCACAGCGCGGTAACGGAAGCCAGGGAGGACGAGTTCGATCCGCCGGACGTCTGCTCCCAGTTCGTAGCGGGCGCGCCGGAGAACCGCCTCCTCAGGATCCTCGCCCGGGGCGGGATGACCGCAAAAGCTGTTGGTCCACGCGCCCGGCCATGTTTTCTTCTCGGGGGAACGACGTGTCAGGAGGAGCTCGCCATGGTCATTAAGCAAGTAGCAGGAAAATGCCAGATGCAGCGGGGTGTCTTGGGTGTGGACCCCTGCCTTGGGGGCTTCGCCGATGGGCCTGCCGACGTCGTCGAGAAGAACGACCATTTCTGTCGCGTTCACTGCACGCCTTCCCTTGGCGCCTTCGCTTCAACATTGCTAGATAAGCTAGCTAAAAGCTTAGCATGTGAAGTTAGGCTATCCCAGGCCTATATCCACCAGGTTAGAGAGTTGCTGGTCGCCCTCTAAGCGCGGCAGCGTGGGGACATGGGGCGGGTTAGTGCCTTAGGACTGCCCGCTGATGGTCAGCGTAATGAGCACTATGTTCAGGCCCACGATCAAGGTGGCACTGGTCCAGCCCGCTACCTTCAACGGCTTGGAGTCCACATGGATACCCATGACCTCGCGCTTGCCCGTAAGCCGGATCAGCGGGATCAGTGCGAAGGGAATTCCAAAGCTGAGCAGGACCTGGCTCAGCACCAGTGCCAGGGTGGGCTCAACGCCGGCTCCCAGGATGATCAATGCCGGAATCAGGGTGATCACACGGCGGGTCAGCAAGGGGATGTGTACCTTCAAAAGGCCGCCCATGATGGTCGCACCCGCATAGCAGCCCACCGACGTCGACGCGAGGCCGGAGGCCAGCAAGCCAATCGCGAAGATGATGCCGATTGCCGGGCCAAGTGCAGAGGTCACGGCCGCGTGGGCACCGGCAATGGTATCCGTTCCCTCAATGCCGCGAAGGCTGGAGGCAGCCAGCAGGAGCATCGAAATGTTCACCACGCCGGCAAGCAAAAGGGCACCCGCAACGTCAAAGCGGGTAGCTCGGATCAGCCGTGTCCGCACAGCCGGGTTCTCGGAGAAGCCGTGCCGGTCCCTCGCCAAGGCCGAGTGTAGATAGATCGCGTGTGGCATCACGGTGGCGCCGAGCATACTTGCTGCCAACAGAACCGTATCCGTGCCCTCAAAGCGGGGCAGCAAACCGCCCAGTGCGCTTCCCGCGTCCGGAGGATTGACGAACAAGCCGGAAACGAACCCGACGGCAATGATTCCCAGCAACACCAGGATCGCGTACTCAAAGGAGCGCTGGCCGCGGCGGGACTGCAGCGCCAACAGCATCATGGAAGCGAGGCCGACGATGAGGCCACCAGCCAGTAGTGGAAGCCCGAACAAGAGATTGAGGGCAACCGCACCGCCAATCACCTCTGCCATGTCCGTGGCGCCGGCAACGATCTCGGCCTGCGCCCAGTAAAGGCGCCGGCGCTTGGTTCCAAGCCGCTTGCCGAGAATCTCCGGGAGGCTGAGGCCGGTTGCCAGGCCGAGCTTCGCTGATTGGTACTGCACGAGGACTGCCATGGCGTTGGCTGCAACCAGCACCCACACCAGCAAGTATCCGTAGTTTGCTCCGGCTGTCAGATTTGCGGCCACATTGCCGGGGTCGACATAGGCGATCGCCGCCACGAATGCAGGGCCGAGCAGGAGCAGGCGCGACCATACCTTTGCTGGTGCGGGTCGTCTTTGCAGGGTGGGGGCGGCCATCGTCGTATCCTCGTCATCGCGGAAGTCTGTTTCGAGGATAACCGAAAGTTAGGCATACCGAAAAGTAGTTTTTAGGCACTCCTTTTCGGAGTTGCTCCAGTCATGGGTTCAACGAGCGCCTTCAGCGCGTCATTCAGTACAGGAAGATGGGCAACCAGTCACGGTTGTGCGCATGGACCAACGCCAGGAACAGGACGAAATCGAAGAGCAGATGAACTGACACAACGTATGTGAAGGACTTCGTCAGCTTGAACGTGTAGCCCTGCAACAGCGCGAACGGGAAGGTCAGCAGGGGACCCCAGGCTTGGTAGCCGATCTCCCACAGGAAGGACGAGAAGACCACGGCTTGCAGGAGGTTGGCCAGCCAGTCTGGGAAGTGTTGGCGTAACAGCGTGAACGTGGTGCAGATGAAGAACAGCTCGTCCCAAATGCCCACGGAGTTCACTCCGAGGAAGAGGCGCCAGAAGATGCTGGGGTCGGAGGCGTCCGGCCAATTGTGGTAGACGCCGGTCCGGATCAGGTAGGCCGGCAGGATGAAGTATCCAAGCGCTACAACGCCCACCAGGTATAGTTTCGCGGCGAGCGGCCATGGACGGCCCGTGTTGACCGGAAATTTGATGATCTTTTCGTTGTACAGGTAGCGGGATACGAGCCACGGAACCAGCACAGCCAAAGCCAAGGCGCCACCCATGAGTATCATGTGTTCGATGCTGAGACCCGCGTTCAGGGGTACCAGGCTGATCATGACCATTCCGGCTGCTACCAATGCAAGGTGCCGCATCAAGCCGCGGTCGATAAACGCAGCGGTGGCAATGCTGGCCGCCACGAGTGCGTAACCGAGAAAATCATTGCCCAGGGCGAAAAGCGGCACGCCGGACAGGGAGAGCAGCCCCGCTGGCAAAAGCTTCCAGGTGAGCGCGGTCCGGGATTCCGTGGAAATCGACATCACACCTCAAGCATCCCAGTGCTGGCTGCCCGGCGACATGGTTTTCTGGACTGTCCCCAAGCCCTAACGGGAAAAACGGAAATTCTCTGTAAGATTCGTGGCAGGGCCCATGCTTTTCCGGGTCAGGTCATGTCTGGCATAGCCAGCGGGGGATACTCATAAAGGAATACTCAATGGCTCAAGAAGCGGGCTCTTTTCCACCGGGCGGCGGTGCTGACCACCAATCAGCGGAGGGCGTCGAGGCGTCCACCTTTGCCCAGGACATGACCATGCGCGAACAGGTGATGGACATCATCGATGCCATCCTCGCTGATTCTGATCCCAAGAGTGAAGGGCCCAGGAACAAACTTCGCCAGCTCATCGAGGCTCGTCCGGATGATCCCGAGGGCGCTTTGCTGGAGCACCTGCTGGAAACGCGGAAGGCTTCCGTCTCAGAACCGGCGGTTCCGGTTCGGCAGGAGGTTTCCAGTGTCCACCTTGAGTCCTCCGATGCGGCGCGCACGGTGACAGTTCCCGTCAGCCAGGAAGTTCGGGAAGACATCCAGGCAATCCTCGCAGACAAGCTTTTGTTGACGGCCTTCCAGCCGGTCCATGCACTGCCTGACGGAAACGTAGTTGGCGTCGAAGCGTTGACCCGATTTGTCGGTGAGGACGGCGCTGGCGCGGATGTCTGGTTCCGCGAGGCCGCGGAAGCAGGCCTGGGGACCGAATTGGAGATCGCAGCCCTTCACTGCGCGCTGACTGCGGCCAAAGACGTCCCCCACGACATGTATGTTGCCTTGAACCTCACTCCGGCGACGTCCCGTGACCCGAGGGTGCGGAACCTGCTTGCTGCTGCGTCGCTGGCTCCGGAGCGGATCATCGTTGAACTAACCGGCAGCCTGGAAGCCTTGGAAGGCCAAACGCGCGACGACGGACTCGGCCAGCTGCGCTCGCTCGGCTTGCGTGTTGCTGTCAGCGCTTCCGGAGCAGGTTTCGTTTCCATGGACCTGTTAAGCGAGCTGAGCCCGGACATCATCAAACTCGATCGCCATCTCATTGAAGGCATCGAAGGCAGCGAGGGGCAACGGATCCGGGCCAAGGCAGTGGTCGAGCTCGCCCGGGAAGTTGGAGCTGCGGTGGTTGCGGAGGGCATCGAAACTCCCGCGGAACTCAAGGAAGTTACGGCGTTAAAAGTGACTGCCGCCCAGGGATATCTGCTCGGACGCCCCTCGGTTCACCCCTTGGACTGGTCCGCTTGGAGCATTCGCGCGCAAGCCGAGGCCCAGCCGACGGGCTAGTTGCTCAGGGATTCGCCTTCACTGGGCACATTGTCCGGATCCGTTCCCACGTACGTCCCCGGCGGCATCCCGGCGCCAAAAACAGGCCCGGGATCCGGCCGCTTGGGGTGCCGGTTGTCGTCGGCCAGCCTCTGCGTGAGACGTTGAAGAACCCAGGGAACCAGGTGTTCCCGTGCCCAGACGATGTCGTCCGCCCTCGCCTCCCGCCACGTGCGTGACGGCAGGGCCTTGGGAATCATAGGTTCCAAAGTGTGCGGGACATTGAGCGTATCCAGCACCATCATGGCGATGGTGTGCTGGCCTAGCGGGGAGAAATGAAGCCGGTCCGGATCCCACATTTGAGGGTTGGTGAGCTGGCGCAGCGCCCAGAGGTCGGCGATCACGGCGTCGTGGCGGGCAGCGATGATGCGCATGTTTTCGTTGAAGATGGCTACTTTGCCACGGGTATGTCCGAGTACCGGGGTCGCACCCCAGTCGGGGCCCGCAAACAACAGGATTGTTGCGCCGGTGGTCGCCAGGACCTTCACGCCGGAATCAAGTTCGAGGGCGAGTTTGTCGGGATCGCTCCTGTGGAAGAGCAGGTCATTTCCCCCGGCGTTGAGTGTGATGAGATCCGGCTGCAGCTCAAGGGCTGGACCCACTTGGTCTTCCAGGATCTGGTGAAGCAGTCGCCCACGCACTGCCAGGTTGGCATAGGCGAAGTCCCCGTGGCCGGCGCTCAGTTCTTCCGCAACCCTGTCAGCCCAGCCCCTCAGCCCACCGGGGCTGCCGGGCTCCGGATCGCCTACCCCTTCGGTAAAGGAATCGCCCATCGCCACGTAGCGGCTCCACGGGTGCAGGCGGGTCCCGAAGGTGACAGGGCCACCCTGCGCCGGACCATCGGCGCTGGAGGCGTTCATTCCCCCATATTGCGCTCTCCTCCGGCGCAACACCATGGGTTTGATGGGTCAACTGGGGCGGAACGGCGCTGGAAGTGATGTACGACGGCGGCCCGCACCTATGGCGCGTACCGCCCGGAAGGTGCGTACCGCCGTCGTTGTTTCAGAAGCGGATGTGGACTGCGAAGCTGTCCTCGGGGTGGCCGGTGTAACGTGAGGCCGCGTTGCGGGCAGCGGCCGGTATATCGACGAAGCTTCGGGCTGTCGTTGTGAGCCCCGGGTAGTCGTCGAATGCCAACGTCAACAGGCCGTCAGCGGCGTGCTTGATGTGCACCGTGATGACTGTTTTTGGCGTCTCCGGCGGAAGGCCAGCCGTAGTGAGTGAGTAGTAGGGCGTGGTTCTTCCGCGAATATCGGCTGGAACGTTGGCCCGGATGGATCCTTCTTCCTCCAGTTCGGAGAGGCGGGCCTTTACGGTATCTTTGCAGGCTGTGACGCCGTGGGTGATGTCTGATACTTTGCTTGCGCCATTGCGAGCAAGGTAGTTGAGGATTTGGCTTCTGGTGAGTTGGGTTCGGGTCTTGCTGGTGGTGGTTCGGGTTGGGGCTTTGATGGAAGTCGTTGTCATGGCCGTGTCCAAGCGGTCGACTTTGTTGTCATCATTTCCTATGGTCAGGCACCCAGTGGGGGCGCAATGAGACGGCGCAGATTCGTCGTTGAACCCGTCCGAATGGTGTGATGGGCTGCGTTGTTCGATCCAGGGCTTTAGGGCGCCGAAACCGGTAGGACAGCCCCAAGCGATCCTTCTACGCCATGAAGGTGCCGCATCATGGCGATTCCGGCATCCTCAGCCGAGCCGTTTTCGATGGCTTCGAAAATGGCCGCGTGCTCAAGTCCGGATTCCTTCCTCCGGTCCACGACCTGGTTCAAGGTGCTGGACTGGTTGGCCATGGCCTCATCGATATCGGAAAGCATCGATGCGAAGACGCCATTGCCACTGCTGCGGGCGATGATCGCGTGGAACTCGGAATTGAGGATGACCCACTGTTCCAGATCGTCTTCTTTATCCATTGCCAGCAGAATTTCCCGGAGTGATTCGACATCCTGCTGGCTGCGGTGTTCCGCGGCCAAGCTGGCGGCCGGCACTTCAATATGAGGCCGTGCCTGCAGGAGTTCGCGCGCCGAGTACTTGCCCAGTTTCAGGTCCTGGCCAACTTTGTCGGCGATGACGAAAGTGCCCTTGCCCGTCCGGGTTACGGTCAGGCCCAAGGCATTTGAAGACTTCAGGGCCTCGCGCACCATGGTCCTGCTGACGCCGAACTGCTGCGCCAACGTGGCTTCCGAATCCAGGCGCGAACCTACTGGAAGACTGCCGTCTTCAATGGCAGCTCTCAGGGTGGCAAGCACTGCCTCGGCGGCACCGACCCTTACGACTTTGGTTTGTCCAGCAGTCCAGCTGTCCAACAGGCTGATCATGGAATGAATATGGCATGGCTCACAGAGTGGGGCAACTTGTTACGCGGGGTGTCGTTCACCCGGGGTACGCAAAAGGCCCGCCCGGCAGGTGCGGGACGGGCCAGAAGCGTTTGAAGCGATGTTGCTCGTTTGCCGCTACTCCGCCTTGCCAGTCTTGGCACGACGACCGATCAAGTACGCGCCAAGCGCCACAAGGACCAGCACCACTGCCCCGATGCCGATGAAGAGTCCAGTGTTTTCTCCGGAGGACTGGGATGAAGCCGGAGCAGGGCCTTCGCTCGCCGACGCCTGGGTCGTGGATGGTGATGGTGCCACTGGCGCTGACGTGGTTGCAGCGGGGCTGTGCGTGTCGCCACCGGCTGGGGCGTAGGTGAAGCTGAAGGTTCCTTCAATGGGGTGTCCGTCTGCAGAGACGGCCCTCCACTCCACAACGTGCTTTCCCTCGTGGTCGATGTCCGCGTCGACGCTAAGGGTGGCGTCCTGGACGGTGACCTCTTCGCCACTGATTACATGCCCGTCGGGAGCCGTGACCTTGATGGTGTTCGAGCCGGGGACTCCGGTGGTGGGTGCCTTGGTCAGGGTTATGGACACTTTGCCGGGGTTGGTGGTGAGGGTCGCCCCATCAGCGGGGTTGGACGAAGCCAAGGCGTCGTGGGCCTGGGCAGGAGCGGTTCCGGCCAAAACGGTGAGGGCGAGGGCAGCTGTGAGCGCTCCGAAAGTGCGGACGCGTGGCAGTGAAAACTTCAAAACGTGGGTGTCCTTCCAGGACAGCCTGACCCGGATGTGGGCAGGCAGGTATCTGCAAAATGGGCGTGCTGATTTGGGGATACTCAGGCGAAAGCCGCTACTGATCCCTGCAGAGGCGGGGGGCCGCGAAGGCTGGGCGTGCGCAGGTACGGGTGCCGTGGCGGCGGGAAGCCGAACGAGCCGGGGGCAGGGGCTTTCCATTCGGGCAGCGGCGCAGGGCGGACGGCCACGATTGCCGGGGTAAGCCAGGCGAGCATGCGCCAGAGCAGGGTTTCGCCGTGTGCCAACAAAAGTGCCGTGGCGGCGACAGCAAGGACGTGCAGGGCGAACATGATCGGGCCTATTACGGCAAATCCCTGGGTTGTGAACTCCTGGGCTGCGTACTCCTGCGTCATAGGATCGGCTGCGGGTGCCCAGGCGCAGCCCGGGATGCTCACCGCCTGATGGTGGGAGTGGGCGGCGATACCTGACGCCCCACAGGGCTCCAAGGCGCCGGACAACCCGGTAAACCCAGTGTGAAGGACAACCTGACCGGACCCAAGGATGCCGGCGAGGGACGGGAAGCTAAGCCGCCGGCGGGCAAGGACCGTGATCGGGAGCAGAAGGAGGACCGCGAGCAGGACAACGACAGGGAATGGGGGAAGGTGCCCGCCACCGGCGGTGTGGGCTGCAGCGGCAAGGCCGACAACCAATGATGTGACGAGGACCGCACGTGGCAGGCGCAGGGGCGCCAATTGGGGCATGGTCCTGCCTTTCTGCCGTCAGTGACTGAGTCCGACGCCCATCTTCTCAAGAAACGAAGCAAGCCGCTAAACCATCAACGGACGGGTCATGACCGCCCGCGGCTTGCCAGTTGGACCAGCCGGTGGTTGTCATGCCTAGTGAAGGTGACCGGCATTGTCCGTGGTGACTGGAGTGAGGATCATGTCGTCAATCTTTGGCAAGGAGTGCTTGAGGCGGTGTCCGGCCTCGTGGGTGATCTCCTCGGCGCCAACTACATCAAGTCCTGCATTCACCAATAGGGAGGCTGTTCCCTGGAGCCGATGCCCGGACCAACGCATCTGGAGGCGCGGAACAGCAAGCACGCCGGGGGTACTTTCGAGGGCGCTCTGTGCAGTATCCAGAAGATCCGGCTCTATGCCGTCCATCAGGCGTCGTCCTATGCTGCGAACGGTGCCCCACAGCAGGACGATGATGGCAGCAGAAATGAGGAGGCCGACGATGGGGTCAGCCAACGGGAATCCGAGCATGACTCCCACAGCGCCCAAAACGACAGCCAGTGACGTGAACCCGTCAGTGCGGGCATGGACCCCGTCAGCAACCAACGCAGCCGAACCGATCCGCCGCCCCACCCGGATGCGGTAGATCGCTACGGCCTCGTTCCCTGCAAATCCGATAAGGCCGGCAGCGAAAACCCACCACAGGTTGCTCAGCGGTTGTGGATTCACGAGCCGCTCGACGGATTGCCAGGCGGCCACGACCGCCGATAAAGCCACCACCGCGACGATAAACAACCCTGCCAGGTCCTCAGCCCGGCCGAAGCCGAAAGTGTATCGCCGGTTCGCAGCCCGGCGACCAAGGATGAACGCAACCCATAGGGGGACGGCTGTCAGGGCATCGGAGAAGTTATGGATGGTATCGGCCAGCAGTGCCACCGATCCACTAACCAGCACCACCAGGAACTGCAGGACAGTGGTTGCCAGCAGCAGGAAGAGGCTGATCTTCAGCGCCGTCACGCCTTCTGTGCTGGCCTCCATGGCGTCATCGATGGAATCGGCAGCATCATGGGTGTGTGGAACAAAGAGTTCCGTGAGCCAGCCCTTGAAACCCGAATGATGGTGGTGACCATTTCCGTGGTCGTGCTCGTGACCGTGGGCTGCGTGTTCGTGGCCGTGGCTGGGGCTGCTCATGATGCCGCCGTGTTTTGGTTCCTGTGGTGCGCGGGCTCCCCGCCGAGGGCGTGTTCAGCTTGGAATATCGCGTCGGCTACCAACTGGCGGGCATGCTCGTTTTCCAGCCGGTACAGAACCTTGGTTCCCTCTTGACGCGTGGAGACCATTCGCGCCAAACGCATTTTGGCCAGATGCTGGGACACCGCAGCAGGAGGCTTGCCGATGAGTTCGGCCAGCGCCCCCACCGCCATTTCACCGTCCCGCAGGGCGAGGATGATGCGGACCCGGGTGGCATCGGCGAGCATGGCAAATACCTCGACGGCAAGTTCCACATACTGGCTGTCCACGCCCAGTGAGCAAACTCTGTTATCTGCATTCATACGCACATAATGACATTAAGCTGTTGCACCTATCCACTCGGAGGCAGATTTTGGTGACCAACCGTACTAACCGGACGCCGGGTTTGCTTTCTCTCGGACGCGGACGCGGACGCGGGCATGGTCAGGAACAGCGCGCTGGATGTCTGCCGGGGTCGATGAGGCAGGCAGCAGCACCATCTCCGCGATCGGAACTTCCACGTCTCGTTTTCCTCATTTCTCTGAACTAATGTGCGCCGTAGCAGAAATTTGCGGAGAAAGGGTGAGCGTGGACTTCAGTCAAATGCTTTTTGGAGCTGTGCTTTCCTGCTTGGTGGCGCTGCTGTTTACCGTTGCGCTGAGAGAGCGGCACATCGGAATACTAGTCACCACCGGCCTTGCCGCACTCGTCATGCCGCTGATCTGGAACTCGATCCTTAATGTGACGGGTGCCATTGGGGTGTTTTCCCGGGATCTGCCCTTTCCTGCCTTTCCGATCAGTTGGCAGGACACGGGGTCGGGCGTATTCACCCTCGCTGGAGCCAGCGTGGCACTCATGATCGGAGCGGCGCGGAACTTCCGCCCCAGAAGAATTGCAGCTTTGGCTCTCGCAACGGCCGCCGCAGCCCTCGTCGTCGACGTCTACTTTTACTAGGTGCCGCGTTTTACTGGGTGTTGCGGCGCTAGCTACTGGCCACTCCCCATCAGCCGCTGCATCTGTTCGCCTGCGTCGCTCCCGGGCGCCGGTGTGTAGACCACGATGTGGAGATCGGGCCTGTCCGACGGCGAGACCTGGTGGTGCTCCATCTGCAGTACGCCCACGGCAGGGTGATGGAAGAGCCGTTCCCGGGACTCGAAGCCCAGGATGTCGTAGCGGTCCCAGCTTTCCTGGAACTCCGGGCTGGCTTGCTTGAGTCGTTCAACTTGGAACTCAACATCGGGATCGCCCAGACGCTGACCCGTCTCGGCCCTGAACTCGGCAAGGAACCGCTTGCTGGTGACGTCCCAATCGGGAAGCAGATCGCGGATGTAGGGGTCGGTGAAGACAAGCCACAGCAGGTTCCTGTCGGCGGCGTCGAAGGTCCCGATGTTGGGATACAGCGCCTCGTAAGCGCGGTTCCAGCCGGCGATGCCCCAGTCCGGGGAAAGGGCGTAGGAAGGGTTGGGATCCAACGCATCCAATAGCCGCTGCACATGGGCAGGTGCGTCGGCCGCGACCGGACCGGCAGGAGGGGCAGACGAATAGCCGCCTAACGACAGAACATAGCTAAGCCCGGTGTCGGATAGATGCAGCGTGCGGGCGACGGCCTCCAGCACCTGCCGGGATGGGCTGATATCCCGGCCTTGCTCAAGCCAGGTGTACCAAGTGACGCTGACTCCGGACAGGAATGCGATCTCTTCCCGGCGGAGGCCGCGTTCGCGGCTCCGTCCCACTGGAGGAAGTCCGTAGTCAGAACGCAGGGCTTGGTTCCGGCGGGTCCTGAGGAAGAGTCCCAGTTCCTTGCGTCTTTCATCTTTCACGGACTCAACACTATTACTCTGGTACTTTCACTACTAGTAGCAGCACCGACTTCCGCCAGCCGTAGAAGAACAGCAGGATGGTATTCATGCCTGCACTTCGCTCCAGAACAGTTACCCACGGCCGCAACATGGCCGGCGCCCGCGCACTGCTGCGCGCCTCCGGTGTCGCCAACACGGACATCGGCAAGCCGATCATTGCCGTGGCCAACTCCTTCACCGAGTTCGTTCCCGGCCACACCCACCTTGCTCCCGTGGGTCGGATCGTCTCTGACGCGATCCTTGCCGCCGGTGCAGTGCCGCGAGAATTCAACACCATCGCCGTGGACGACGGCATCGCCATGGGCCACTCCGGCATGCTCTACTCCCTGCCGTCCCGCGACCTGATCGCGGACTCCGTTGAGTACATGGTCAACGCCCACTGCGCCGACGCACTGGTCTGCATCTCCAACTGCGACAAGATCACCCCGGGCATGCTCATGGCGGCCCTGCGGCTGAACATCCCCGTGGTGTTCGTTTCCGGCGGTCCCATGGAGGCTGGCCGCGTGACCCTGACGGACGGGTCCGTGCGCTCCTTGGACCTGGTGAACGCGATTGCCGACGCCGTGGACGAATCCATCTCCGATGAAGACATCAACCTCATCGAAGAGAACGCCTGCCCCACCTGCGGTTCCTGCTCGGGCATGTTCACCGCCAACTCCATGAACTGCCTCGCCGAGGCAATCGGCTTGGCCCTGCCCGGCAACGGTTCCGTGCTCGCGACCCACACCGCCCGCAAGGCGCTGTACGAGAAGGCCGGCGCCACCGTCGTCGAGCTCGTAAAGCGCTACTACGACGGCGACGACGACTCCGTTCTGCCGCGCTCCATCGCAACTGCCGAGGCTTTTGACAACGCCATGGCCCTGGACATCTCCATGGGCGGCTCCACCAACACGATCCTGCACCTGCTGGCCGCGGCCCAGGAGGCGGGCGTGGACTATGGCTTGGAAGAGATGGACGCCAAGTCCCGCCAGGTGCCGTGCCTGGCCAAGGTGGCCCCGAACGTCGCCGGAGACAAGACCTATTACATGGAGGACGTACACCGCGCCGGTGGCATCCCCGCACTCTTGGGTGAGCTGAATCGCGGCGGCCTCCTGCACAAAAACGTCCATTCCGTGCACTCTGATGACCTGGACGGCTGGCTGGACGACTGGGACATCCGCGGCGGCAAGGCCACCGAGGAGGCGCAGGCACTATGGCACGCCGCTCCCGGGGGTGTCCGCTCCTCCACAGCTTTCTCGCAGTCGAACCAGTGGACCTCCCTGGACACCGATGCGGAGGGCGGCTGCATCCGTTCGGTGGAGCACGCCTACTCCAAGGACGGCGGCCTGGCTGTGCTGCGCGGCAACGTAGCAGTGGACGGTGCCGTGGTGAAGACCGCAGGCGTGGACGAGTCCATCTGGACCTTCGAAGGCCCGGCAGTTGTGTGCGAGTCACAGGACGAAGCCGTGGAAATGATCCTGAACAAGACCATCAAAGAAGGCGACGTGGTGGTCATCCGCTACGAAGGCCCCAGGGGCGGCCCGGGCATGCAGGAAATGCTCTACCCGACGTCGTTCCTCAAGGGTCGTGGCCTGGGCAAGAAATGCGCCCTCATCACGGACGGCCGCTTCTCCGGCGGCACCTCCGGCCTGTCGATCGGGCACATCTCCCCGGAGGCTGCCTCCGGCGGCGCCATCGCCCTGGTGGAGAACGGCGACATCATCAGCATCGACATCACGCAGCGCTCCCTCCAGCTGCAGGTCTCGGATGAGATCCTCGCCGAACGCCGTGAAAAACTCGAAGTCAACGGCGGTTACAAGCCGAAGAACCGCGACCGTCAGGTGTCTCCCGCGCTGCGTGCCTACGCCGCCATGGCACTGTCGGCGGACAAGGGCGCCGTCCGCGACGTCTCTTTGGTGGAGAACCTCTAAGCACAGGTCAGGACTGTTCGGGCGTTTCTCCGTTGGCGATTGCCTCGATCCAATCGATGGCTTCGTCAGGCATCTGCAGTCCCGGACCGTCCTCCTCGGCGACCCACCATGAATCAGCAGGTTGTGGTCCGCCGGCCTCCGCGATCTCGGCAACGATTTCCGGGGGCACGGCGGCGCCGTTGTTATTTATCAACCATTCGCGGGTCATGGGACTCAACTGCGTCCACCACTGCTGGATGTTCATTTGACCTCCGCCTCCGCATAGCTGTCCAGTAGCTTCCGGGCCCGCTCGCCGTCTGCGCCTTCTTCTGCCAACGCGGACCGCATGTCTTCGAGTTTCTTTTCCCCGGCGGGGAAGGGCGGAAGCAGCGGGATGTCCGGGTCTGTCAGGACCTCCAGGACGGCAGGGCGGTCCAGCGAGAACGCGTAATCCCACGCGTCACCGAGCTTGGCTGGGTCCTCCACGCGTATTCCGGCCAGGCCCAGCAGTTCCGCATAGGCGGCATAAGGAAAGTCCGGGATCTCCTGGCTGGCATTGAACCGCGGTTCGGCCTCATTTTCGCGTTGCTCCCAGGAGACCTCAGCAAGGTCGCGGTTGTTGAAAACGCACACCACGAACCTGGGATCCGCCCAACTGCGCCATCGATGCGCCACGGTGATCAGCTCCGCGATGCCCAGCATCTGCATCCCGCCATCGCCGGCAAGTGCCACCAGAGGCCGGTCCGGGTAGGCAAGCTTGGCAGCCAGGCCGTAGGGAATCGCGCAGCCCATGCTGGCGAGTGTTCCGCTCAGGTGGGCAGGGACTCCCGATGGGAGGATCAGCTGGCGGGCGTACCAGTAAACGCAACTGCCGACGTCGATACTCAACTGTGCATTGTCCGGAAGCCTGCCGTTGAGTTCGCGGACCACGAGTTCCGGGTTCACGGGGTCCGCGGGTATGTTGGCGCGTTCCTCTGAGAGGTGACGCCAGGCGCGGACCTGGGTTTGGACGTCGGAACGCCACTGGGTGCGTGCGCGTTCGGGCTGGTTGGGGTGCTGATCGAGCCGCTTGGTGAGTGCGGCCAACGTCTCTGCCGCGTCGCCCACCAAACCAACCTCCACAGGGTAGCGATTGGCGATCTTCCGGCCATCAAAGTCGATCTGGACAGCTTTGGCAGTTCCAGGTTCGGGGTAGAACTCCGTCCAGGGATCGTTGGAGCCGATGATCAGCAGTGTGTCGCAGTTGTTCAGGACGTAGGCACTGGCAGAAGTGCCGAGGTGGCCCATGGTGCCGGCAGCGAAGGGCAGCGTCTCGTCGACGTACGGCTTCCCCAGCAGGCTGGTGGTGATGCCGGCCTGCAGCTTTTCGGCCAGCGCCTGGACCTCGGTCCGGGCACCGCGGGCTCCCTGGCCCACCAGGAACGCCACCCGCTCACCTTTGGATAGGATCTCGACGGCGGCATCCAGGTCTTCCTCCCGCGGCATCACCCGTGCGGGGTGCCATACAGGGGCGGTGACAACGATTCCGTGCTCATGTTCGAGCTCGGGTGCCTCGGCGGACTGGATGTCGTGGGGGATGATCACGACGCACGGGGACTTCGTCTCCAGCGCTGTTCGGAACGCGCGATCCAGGAGCATGGGAACCTGTTCCGGGGAGCTGGCGAGCTGTGCAAATTGTGCCGCAACGTCCTTAAAGACGGTCAGCAGGTCGATTTCCTGCATGTAGGCCGAGCCCAGGACGGTGGTGCTTTGCTGGCCAATAATCGCTACTACTGGAACGCCGTCCATTTTGGCGTCGTAGAGTCCGTTGAGCAGGTGGATAGCGCCAGGACCTTGCGTCGAAGTCAGCACCCCGACGCCGCCAGTGTATTTTCCGTGTCCCACAGCCATGAAGGCGGCTGCTTCTTCGTGCCTTGCCTGCACGAATTCCACGGCATCCTGAGCTCTGCGGAGCGCCCCCATGAAACCGTTGATGCCGTCCCCGCTGTAGCCGAAAACCCTGTCCACGCCCCACGCTTGAAGGCGTTCCACGATGAGGTCCGAAACTGTTCGCCCGGCCATGCCTGAAATTCCTCTCGCTAGGTACTATCGTCAATTGTTGACAATTGCTACGCTTAGTTCATCACCTGAAACCCGGGCCCAGCATCCGCCGAAGCCCCCTTGCGTGAAGGACCTCCCATGAAGAAGCGACGCCCCGCTACCCTGGCTCCAGAGCTCGTTGAAACATCGCGCACAGGGCACCACTGCCCGAAGACCGGATGGTGGTCAGTTGCGGGAGATCCGAGGGCCACGCGTCTCATTACCAAGGGCGAGGTGATGCCTGCCCTGCACGGCTCTCCTGCTCTGTGGATCATGCGCGAAACAGCCGGCATCATGGGCGAAACGGCCGCCCGGCCTGCAGCCGACTTGATGGCAACTTCGTAAGAATTCAGCCCTCCTTCCGGAGGCCGGCTTGCTGCACAAGTTCGGTCAACCAGGGCCGGTGTCCTCTATGGAAGACCATCCCCTCCGGAAGCCCTTGCACGGTGGGAACAGAATCCGCTATGTCGATGGTTACCCGGCCGCCACCCATGGGCGCGTTGGTGATATGCAGATCCCCGTAGGACGCCGGCAATTGGGGATCCATCCAGAACCCGCCACGTGAAACATGGGCGTCGTACCTCATCAGACTGGTGACCAGTTGGATGGGCGAAGTAGCTGCCCACGCTTGTGGCGAGCATGCGGTGGGATACGGAACGGGCTCGCTGTATTGCTCCCTGCTGAAGCCACAAAACAGCTCCGGCAGGCGACCCTCGGAGTAGTCGGCCGCTTCGAGCAAGGCTGTCGAAATTCGTTGGGCCTCTTCCACGAATCCGTAACGCATAAGGCCGGCGGCAATCACGGCGTTATCGTGCGGCCACACAGAACCGTTGTGGTAGCTGGCCGGATTGTACGCACCCATGTCGGTTCCGAGGGTACGAACTCCCCAGCCACTGAACATCTCGGGAGACATCAGCCGTTCGGCCACCAGTGGCGCCTTATCCTCGTCCACCAACCCCACCCACAGGCAGTGCCCCATGTTGGAGGCGCACGCGTCAACCTGCCTTTTCTTGCCGTCCAAAGCAATGGCGTAATAGCCGCGGTCCGGCATCCAGAATTGCTCGTTGAACCGGACCTTTAACTCCGCCGCCCGATCGGCGAGTTCCCGCGCCAAAGGTGCGTCACCGGCGTCGTACGCTATCCACGCCCGTGCCATGTACGCGTCGTAGACGTACGCCTGAACCTCGCAGAGGGCGATAGGCGGCTCCGCGAGGCGCCCGTCCGCAAAATTGATGCCGTCCCACGAGTCCTTCCAACCCTGGTTGATCAGCCCCCGATCGTTGAGCCGCTGATACTCGACGAATCCATCGCCGTCCCTGTCGCCATAGTCCCGGATCCAGTCCAGGGCCCTGTCCGCGTTGGGCAGCAAGGCCGCAATGGTGTCCTTGGCGAACCCCCACCGGCTGACCGATCCCAGCAACACCACGAACAGCGGAGTGGCATCGATGCTGCCGTAGTAAACGGATTTGCCGCCGAGCGACAGGCCGCTGGAGACGTCCAGCCTGACCTCATGCAGGATCTTCCCGGGCTCTTCCTCGCTGATGGGATCCACCGCCTTGCCCTGTCGATCAGCCAGCGTTTGCAGCGTGCCCAGGGCAAGCGACGGATCAACGGGCATGGCCATCTCCGAAGCCCAAAGGGAGTCACGGCCAAACAGCGTCATGAACCACGGCGCTCCTGCTGCCACAACCACCCTGTCCGGGTGCGTGGGGTCTTCAATGCGGAGAGCGCCAAGATCGTCATAACTGCGCCGCAGCGTCCTCTCGATGGAGTGGTTACCCATGTGCAGCACCGGAATTTTGGCCACCCATTCCTGGCGACGCTGATCGCTGCGGGACAACTCGCCGACGGCGGGGCGCACCACAGGCTCCACAGGCGCCCCTCCCTCAGTTCCGGGAGCAATGGTGACCACGGTGCTCCAGTGCCCGCGTGGAGGGATGGTGGTCCGGTACCTGAGGCCCTCGCGGGTTGCTCCGGCAACATCGGAACTTACGACGACGGACTTCCGGACATCCTGCCACCGGGAGCGGATGGTCAGTGTGTTGTGGTGGTACTCGCGGGACTCCTCCCACTGCCTCTGGACCCGCGCTTCCTTGACTTCGAAGACGTCCGCGAAGTCCGAGCCCACTGCGAATTCGACCAAACACTCCACGGGTTCCATCGAATGGTTGCGGATGGTTACATGCTCCACCATTCCCACGCCTACTTCCCGTAAGCGCTCCACGATCAGCGGCGTATCCGCATATCCGTCAGACCGTGTGATGCGGCCTGCGAAGGCGGCCCTGTAGGGCTCTTTTGTCTGGGCGGTCAGGGGCTCCAGCGACTGGCCGTTGATGGTGAGAACCCAATCGGACAGGACCCGGGTGTCCTGGAAAAACATGCCGTGGGGATGGTCCGGGTGAATGTCCCCGTTGGGCAGGGAGATGCAGAAGGACGTGCCTTCCACCAAGGTGACAGTCCCGGCGCCGAGGGGTCCGGCTGCTGTATCTGCATTCCATCCAGCCACTGTAAGGCTCCTCTAAGAACCAAGGACGGCCGGTCCCTGTCCCGGGCTCCCGGCTGTCCTGCTGCATCGTCACCTCGACGGTACTCTTGCCGGCCTGCCGGGGCTAGAGCCGTGGTGGCTGTTGCTCTGCGCTGTCAGTCGTGGCGCTGTCAGTCAGAGGGCTGTCAGCCTTGGGAGGCGACCAGCAGGTCGTAGTCATCACCGATGTGAAAAAGCCGCCGTTCGCCGATGCGGTCTATCACCCAGATCGTTTGTCCATCCGCCGTCCGATCGTCCACGGTGCCCCTGTGGTACTCGAAGCCGCGGAGGCTGAGGGAAACTACATCTCCCGCTTCCAGGGAGTTCCAGAGCGATATCCTCCGGCTTTGCGCGCTGCACGCAGCAGGAGTACTTTCCAGGCTGTTTTTCCAGATGAGTTTCATGGGGAATGTTCTCCTTGGTGACGGGGCTGGCATCGATGGCAGGGCGCCCGGTGAATATTTTCCCCTTCAAGCCTATCGTCGATTGTTGACAATTGCTAGGATGGAAACTGTGCTTTCCAAAGACGGCAGGCACGTTCATAAGGGCGCAGCCCCAGAAGGAGAATCCATGATCAAGGCCACTGTCATGAGCGACGCAACAACGCAGGACCCTGGGGAGCACATCCCCAAAGCAACCACCAGCACGCCGGGCCAGACTGAGGTCTCGTTCCGTTTGTGGGCCCGCGACAACCACAAGACGGGCATCTGGGAGGTCACCCCGGGCGTGTTCAAGAGCACCCGCCCGGGTTACGACGAGATCTGCCAGATCCTCAGTGGCAAGGGGACCATCACTGAAGAAGACGGAACCAGCTTCGACATCGGTCCCGGAACGTTGTTCGTTACTCCGGCAGGATGGACGGGCACCTGGACCATCCACGAGACGCTGCGGAAGATGTGGGTTGTCACGGACGTTCCCACCAACTAACTCCATACAGGAAGGGCCCGGTTCAAGTGAACCGGGCCCTTCCTGTATGGAGACTTTCCTAAGCAGTAATTCCCGTTACTTCCGGGCTGGAAGTGAGGTCCTCCACGGCCTTCTGCATGTGGCGTTTGATGGCCTGCTGAAGTCCGCTGCGGTCCCGGGCCTCAAGGAGGTCCAGGATCTGCTGGTGCTCCTGAACAAGCACATCAATGCGGGGGTACGCCACCTCCAGGCTCAAGATGCACATCCTGGATTCGGCAGCGAGAGTCTCATAAATCCTTATGAGCCGCGTGTTTCCAGTGCCTGAAACAAAGGCGGTGTGGAATTGCATGTCGAGGCGGGCAATGGCCTGCCAGTCCGAGGCCGCAACCTGCTTGGCCATGTTCCGGATGATGCCCTTGAGCTCCCGGCAGGTGTCCGCCACCTGCTCTGCGGCCGAGTCCAAAAGAGTGTTGGCTGCAGCCAACTCCACGGCTTCACGGACAGCGTAGATCTCCTTGACGTCTTGCGTGGAAAGTTCCAGCACGAAGACGCCGCGGTTGCGCTTGCTCACCAGGATCCCCTCCTGGCACAGCCGCTGGAGAGCCTCGCGGAGCGGACCCCGTGACGTGCTCAGCTGGCTGGCCAAGGCGGATTCATTGACCTGCTGCCCAGGGCGGAAGGCGCCTTGGACAATGAGCTCACGCAGCTGGTCAGCGATCAGCTGGGCCGTGGGCCGGCCTTCCAATACGAACATTCCCTCCGGTGCCGCCATTGACATCCCCTCATTCCATGCTTCGGCAATTTTGAAACTGTTAGACCGCTATTGCGGTGTACTTGTACTCCAGGAATTCTTCGATTCCAATTTTTCCGCCCTCGCGTCCGAGTCCGGATTGCTTGACGCCGCCGAACGGTGCCGCGGGGTTGGAAACCAGGCCGGTGTTCAGGCCGACCATTCCGACTTCCAGTTCCGCGGAGAATCGCAGGGCCTTGTCCATGCTCTCTGTGAACACGTACCCCACCAGGCCCCACTCAGTATCGTTTGCCAGGCGGAGAACTTCGTCCTCACTGTCGAACGCGGTGATTGCTGCGACCGGGCCGAAGATTTCCGTGCTCATCAGTGCGGCGTCCGTGGACACGTCCACCAGGACGGTGGGGGTGTAGAAGTAGCCGGGACCTTCCGGACGGCTTCCGCCGGTCAGCACACGTGCTCCCTTGGAGACCGCATCTGCAACGAGGCTTTCGACCTTTTCCAGGCCCTTCTGCTCAATGAGGGGCCCGACGTCGGTGCCAGCAACAGCGCCGTTGCCTACCTGCAATTCTGACATCTTTTTGGAGAACTTCTCGCCAAATTCCTCCACGACGGAGCGGTGGACGAAGAAGCGGTTTGCTGCCGTGCAAGCCTCGCCCATGTTCCGCATCTTGGCCTTCATGGCACCGTCCACGGCCTTTTCGATGTCTGCATCGGCCAGGACGATGAACGGGGCGTTACCGCCGAGTTCCATGGAGGAGCGCATCACGTTGTCGGCCGCCTGCTTCAGCAGGACCTTGCCCACTTCGGTTGAACCGGTGAAGCTGATCTTGCGGGCGATGCCGCTGTCAGTCCAGGTCCGAACCACCGTGGAGGCGGTGGATGTTGTCACAACATTCAGCACGCCGTCGGGAAGACCGGCCTCCTTGAACAGGGCCACCAAGGCAAGCGAGGTCAACGGTGTCAGTTCAGCGGGTTTGAACACCATGGTGCAGCCGGCAGCGACGGCCGGGGCGATCTTGCGGGCACCCATGGCGAGCGGGAAGTTCCACGGAGTAACCAGGACGGAGGGACCCACCGGTTCTTTGGTGATGAGGATACGCGTATTTCCATCAACGGAGGAGGCACTGTCACCGCCAATGCGGACTGCTTCTTCCGAGAACCAGCGGAGCATTTCGGCGCCGTAGGCCACCTCGCCCCTTGCCTCGGCCAGTGGCTTGCCCATCTCCGCGGTCATGATCGCGGCGAGCCGGTCCGTATTGGCGATCACCAGTTCAAAAGCGCGTCGAAGGATATCGGCCCGCTGACGCGGAGTGGATTTGCTCCACTCCGCTTGTACGCGACCCGCCGCCTGAATAGCCAAGGCAGCGTCTTCAGGACCGCCGTCGGCAACGTGGGCGATCACTTCGTTCGTGGCAGGGTTCTCAACGGCGAAGGTGGCACCACTGGCTGCCTTCTGCCACGTTCCGTCAATGAACAGGTCCGTTGGGATGGTGGTGGGATCAAAGGAGGTGGTCATGGTCGCTCTTTCAGTGATCGGGGGGGACTAGGAGGTGGCCGTCTTGAGCGCCTGCGTGAACTTGGACAGGCCTTGCTGAATTTCATCGCTGCTGACATTCAGGGCGGGGATGAGGCGAATGACGTTGCCGTGCGGACCGCACGTGAGGAGCAGGAGCTCTTCCTTGATGGCGGCCTGTTGGACGGCGAGGGCGGTTGCGGCGTCCGGGGTGTTGTCGGCGGCGGTGAATTCGACGCCCTGCATCAGGCCGCGGCCACGCACGTTGCCGATTCCCGCGAATTCCGTTTGCAGATTGTCCAGTCCTGCCCGCAGTTCGTCACCGCGCAGCAAGGCGTTCTCCACGAGGTACTCCCGCCGGATTACACCCAAAGTTGCGACGCCGGCTGCTGCCGCGACTGCGTTACCGCCATAGGTTCCGCCCTGGGAACCGGGCCACGCCTTGCCCATCAAATCGGCGGAGGCGGCGATTGCGGAGATGGGGAAACCACTGGCAAGTCCCTTGGCGGTGATTACGACGTCGGGGCTGATTCCTGCCCAGTCGTGTCCCCAGAACTTGCCGGTGCGGCCCACTCCCGCCTGGACCTCGTCCAGGATGAGCACGATCCCGTGCTTGTCGGCGCGCTCACGCAGGCCTTGGAGGAATGCGACAGGGGTGGGGATGTACCCGCCATCACCCAGAACCGGTTCGATGATGAAGCCGGCAGTATCGCTGGGGGCGCTGATGGTCATCAGAAGGTGGTCGAGTTCCTTCAAGGCAAAGTCGACGGCGGTGGCTTCGTCCCAGCCGTACCGGTACCAGTGCGGGAACGGGGCAACATGCACGCCGCCCATGATGGGGGAGAACCCTGAGCGGAACTTGGTTCCCGCGGTGGTCAAGGAGGCGGCCGCTACGGTGCGCCCGTGGAACCCACCCTGGAAGGAGATGATGTTGGGCCGTCCGGTTGCCATGCGGGCCAAGCGGATGGAGGCCTCCACTGCTTCGGAGCCGGAGGTTGCGTAGAAGACGCTGTCCAAGCCCTGGGGCAGGACGCCTCCCAGGAGTTCCGTGAGTTCCAAGAGGGGCTTGTGCATCACGGTGGTGTACTGGGCATGGACAATCTTGCCCACCTGTTCGCGGGCTGCGGCCACCACGTCGGGGTGGCAGTGACCGGTGCTGGTGACGCCGATTCCGGTGGTGAAATCCAGGTACTTCTTGCCGTCTGTGGCGTGGATCCAACTACCGGACGCATAGTCCACGACCACCGGAGTGGCCTGCTTCAGGATGGGGCTAAGTGTTGCCATGGCTTCATACTTTCTTAGTAATTGTAGATTGTCAACAATACGCGAATTCGCGGGTCATTAGCCCGCGAATCGCATTGTGGTTGCTAGTTCTTGAACCTCTGTGGACGGACGAAGTCCAGGCCGTCAAAGCCACCCTTGCCCAGCGCCTCGTTGGCAGCAATCTGGCCGTAGCCGGAGGCCATCTTGAAGCCGGAGCCGGAGAAACCTGTGGCGGAGTAGATCCTCCCTGACTCAGTGAAGAAGCCCAGGAGGGGCTGCGAATCCGAGGTGAACAGATCCGGGAAGGCATCCGAGCGGACGATGCTGGGAACCAGGCCGGGGAAGAATTCGGTCACCGTCTCAATGGTTTCCGCAATCTCCGCTTCGGTCAGGTCCCTGGGCACTGAGTCTGCGGCCGGGGTTGGTGCCCCACGGCCATCGAGTGTGGCTTTCACCGTGACGCTGTCCACCGCCGGCGCCCCATACATGGAGCGATCGCCGGAAATCCTGATGAAGATGGGGAACTTTTCCGGGGTGAACTGGGTTGCGTCGCGGGCGACGAACCAGCTCAGGAAAATCCTGCGGGTTTCCGTGTGCGCCTTCAGGTAATCGGGCATGAGCTGCTGGGACCACCCACCGGAGGCGATGATCACCCGTTCGAACGTCCAGGACTGTTCGCCCGAGGTGACGACAACGCCGTCGTTGGTTTCGGTGATGCTGCTGACGGGAGTATTGCTGAGGACCGTTGCCCCGTTGGCCTGTGCCGCTGCAACCGCAGCGGTAACTGCCCGATCCGTTCGGAGTGCGCCGCCGAAGGGATCGTAAACGGCGACATCATCGGCCCGGAGATTGTGCTGCGGGTAGCGTTCGGCCATTTCCTCGCGGCTGAGGATCTGGTGGCTCGCTCCGTTGATCCGGGTAGTTTCCAGCAGCTTGGGAATGTACGGTCCATCAACAGTGCCGATGGAGAGTCCGCCACAGCGGGTGAGGATGTCCTGTCCCGTTTCTGCTTCGAGCTCGGCCCAGAGATCCCGGGAGCGTTCCAGGATGGGGTAGTAGTCCGGCCTTCCCCTGTAAAGCATCCGGAAAAGCCGGGTGTCGCCACCCACGGCACTCCTGCCATGGCCCGGGGCGTGTGCTTCGAAACCGACCACGGAATCGGACAGTCGTGAGGCCTGCCAGAGTGCCATGCTTCCGATGCTGCCCAGGCCGATGACGGCGAGTTTTCCATCCATCGCTTACAGCACCTGCTTCAGGAAGGCCTGGGTGCGTGCTTCCTTGGGGTTCTTCAGGATCTCCCGGGCATCGCCGCGTTCCACGACGAAGCCTTCGTCCATGAAGATCAGGGAATCGGCCACTTCGCGGGCGAAGCCCATCTCGTGGGTGACTACCACCATGGTCATGCCCTTCTTGGCGAGGTCCTGCATGACGCCAAGGACTTCCCCTACCTTCTCGGGGTCAAGGGCGCTGGTGGGTTCATCGAACAGGATGATTTCCGGATCCATGGCCAAAGACCGGGCGATGGCAACGCGTTGCTGCTGCCCGCCGGAAAGTTCGGCCGGGTAGCGGTCACCGAAAGCGCCGAGGCCCACGCTGGTGAGCAGTTCCTGGGCGCGCTTGGAGGATTCCTTCTTGTCGGCACCCTTGACCAGCACCGGGCCGGACATGACATTCTCGCGGGCGGTCATGTTCGGGAACAGGTTGAACTGCTGGAAGACCATGCCTACCCGTGTACGTTGCTGGGCAAGCTTCTTAGGGGGCAGCGCGTGGTAAGCGTTGTCGGTCTCGTAGTACCCGAAATCGTCACCGTTGACTTTCAGGATTCCGGAGTCCACGGTCTCCAGGCCGTTGATGCAGCGCAAGAGTGTGGACTTGCCGGAGCCGCTGGGTCCGATGATGCAGCAGATTTCACCGCTGGCAATATCGAGGTCGATATCGTGGAGAACGGTCTTGTGCCCGAAGGATTTACGAATTCGGCGGGCGAGGATCGTGCCGTCGTTGCTCATCGTGCGATTCCTTCCGGCGCTGTCAGTTGGACTTTCCTGGCCTTGCGGGGGACCCGGGCGGAGGTATGGGAGTATTTCTGTTCGAGCTTGGACTGCGGGTAGCTCAGCACCAGGGTCATCACCAGGTACCAGAGGCTCGCCACGATCAGCAGCGGGATGGTCTCGTAGGTACGTGCGTAGATGAGCTGGGCGCTCTGGAGAAGTTCCGCAACACCCAGGACACTGACCAGGGATGTTTCCTTGAACATTCCGATGACCTGGTTGCCGGTGGCCGGAATGATCGAGGGCATGGCCTGCGGAATGATGATCTTGCGCATCTTGGTAGCGGCGCTCATTCCCAGGGAGTCCGCGGCTTCGATTTGTCCCTTGCCCACCGAGGAGAACCCGCCGCGGATGATTTCTGCCATGTACGCGGCTTCATTCAACGTCAAGCCGACCAAGGCTGCGGTGATCGGACCCATAAGTGCATTCGTGTCGATCGCGGTACCGATGTCGGTAAACGGGATGCCGATGGTCAGGTTCGGGTACAAGGCCGAGATGTTGAACCAGAAGATCAGCTGGACCAGGACCGGGGTACCGCGGAACAGGGTGATGAACGCACCTGCCGTGGCCGCGATCGGCTTGACGCTCGAGGACCTCATAATCGCAATGACCAGGCCCAGGAGGGTACCCAAGGCCATGCTTGCGACCGTGAGGAAGATGGTGAGCATCAGCCCGCGGAGGATCGATTCGTGCGTGAAGTACTTGGCCACGACGTCCCACTTGAAGTTGGGGTTGGTGGAGACCGAGAAGAGGATGCCCGCGCCAAGCAGGATGGAAACCACCCAGGCGACGTATTCAAAAGTGCTTCTGCGACGAAGGCGGGGCTTGAGTGCCGGATCAATTCCGTTCATTGTCGGTTTGCTTCCGTTACTGATGGTTTGCACCATTGGAGCACCTCTCCTAGTTGAGTTTCGCATCCGTGATGGCACCGGAGTCAAGGCCCCAGGTGGAGAGGGACTTCTTGTATTCCGGGCTGTTCAGAACCGACTGGATGGCGGCCTGGAGAGCGGGGGTCAGGGCAGATCCCTTTTTGACGCCGATAGCGGTGAGATCGCTGGAGCCAACGTTAACCTGCGGTGTCAGGATGGTGAAGGCTTTCGGCTGCTGCTTCTCGGCCCAGGCGAGGGAGGTTGTGTCGTAGAAGATACCGTCGATGCGCTTGGACGCCAGCTGGGTCAGGGCTTCCTGGACGTTGGGCAGCGTCACGGCGTTGATCGCTGGCTGTCCCTTGGAGGTGCAGGTCTGTTCGTTAAGGGCCGGGAGGCGCTTGAGCTGGCCGGTCGAGCCCTGGGTAACGGCAATGTTCTTACCGCACAGCGTCTCGTTGGTGAGCTTCAGCGGATTCCCCGCGGCCACGGCCACTGAGTTGCCGGCCTTGAAGTAGTCGATCATATCCAGGACCTTCAGCCGCTCCGCCGTCTTGGACATGGTCGTGGCGGTGAAGTCGTAGCGGCCACCATCAAGGCCGGGGACGATCGTATCGAACTTCGTGTCCTGGAACTTCAGCTTCAGGCCGAGCTTCTTGGCCACCAAGCGGGCGATGTCCGGGTTCAGGCCGATCGCCGTCGAGTTGTCCTCGGCGAGGAACGTCGTCGGCGGGTAGTGCAGGTCCATGGCGACCGTCAGTTCGCCCTTGTCCTTATAGGATGCCGGCAGGAGGCTCACTGCCTTCTCGTCAGGCTGGACGCCCTCGGAGATGTCGGTAGTGTTTGAAGTCTTGCTGTCTGGCGTATCGCTGCTGTTGGCTGTTCCGCCACAGGCGCTCAGTGCGAGTAGTACGGCAAGTCCTGCAGCTGCAGTCTGGGCCTTGGTTCGAATCTTCATGGTGCTTCCCTTCGAGGGAGTCGGTCACTGGGGAGGGGAGAAGTTCTAGGGTTGTAATGTGATCCGGATCTCTCCGTCATCTAATGCAATGCAACCCCCTCAACAGTAGATTGTCAACAATTGACAGAAACTTTTTTCGCGCTCTCCCTGTATGAGAATCGTTCTAAATACCGTCTAGAAACTGTTGACAATTTACAATTTGGCGGCCTAGAGTCGAATCATCGGGCAAGAACCTTCCAGCCCGCCGGGCACGATTTCGCGGTTCAGTTCGCCTCTTTCGATACCTCCACATACGCGGGGCCAGCCCCCTTCCATCTCCCGAAAAGAACGGAAACCCCCATGGCAGAGACCAACTTCCGGCCGAAGTACATCTCCTTCGATGTCTACGGCACGCTGATCAACTTCGACATTGATCCCACCACCCGGCGGCTGCTTGATGGACGCATCTCCGAAGAGCAGTGGCCTACGTTCAAGAAGCAGTTCCGTGGCTACCGCTTCGACGAGGTCCTGGGTGACTACAAGCCGTACGAGGCGATCCTTCAGGACTCCTTTGACCGGGTGTGCAAGCGCTGGGGCATTGGGCCCACCGAAGGTGCCGGCGCAGCGTTCGCTGACGCTGTGCGCGGCTGGGTTGCCCACGAGGACGTGCCGGCCCCGCTGAAGCTCATGGGCGACAACTACCAGTTGGTGGCGTTGTCCAACGCGGACGACAGTTTCCTGGATATCAGCATTCCCAAGCTCGGTGCAGAGTGGCACGCCGTGTTCACCGCTGAGCAGGCCCAGGCCTACAAGCCCCGCTACCAGGCCTTCGAGTACATGCTCGATACCCTGAACGCCAAGCCGGAGGACTTCCTGCACGTCTCCTCGCACACCCGGTACGACATGCACCCGATGCACGACATGGGCTTCCGTAACCTCTGGATGCTGGACCGTGGCTATGACCCCATTGGCGAGGGCTACGACCTCAACACCGTTAAGTCCTTGGACGAGATCAACAAGCACCTCGGTCTCTAAGCCGACTTCCAAGCGAAAGGTCATACCGTGAAACTTGTTCCCTACTGGCTCGATACTGCAGAGCCTTCCGGCGATTACCGCCGCACTCCGGTCCCGGAGAACGTTGATGTCGCGATTATCGGTGCCGGTTTTACCGGGCTGTCAGCAGCCCTTGAATTCGCCAAGCAGGGCGCCAGCGTGGCCGTTTTCGAACGCCACACTGTTGGCTGGGGTGCTTCGGGCCGTAACGGGGGAATGGCTACGACCGGTTTGGCCATTGGCTTCAGCACGGCAGTCAAGCGCTACGGGGCTCCCCGTGCGGTTGAGATGTTCCGCGAATACAACGATGCCATCGAAACCATCGAGAAGCTGGTGCACGACAACGGCATCGACTGCGATTTCAAGCGTTTCGGCAAACTCTCCCTCGCGTTCCACAAGTCCCACTACGACGGCTTCCTGAAGTCCCAGGAGCTGCTCGCCAACCTGGTCGACCACCACGTAAAGGTCATTCCCAAGTCCGAGATCCACAGCGAAATCGGCACGGACTTCTACCAGGGTGCCATGATGGATCCGCTGGGTGCCGGGCTCCACGTAGGAAAGTTCGTCCACGGCCTGGCGAAGGTGGCAACCGACAATGGGGCAGCCATCTGCGAGAACGCATCGGTCACCGAGCTGAACAAGGTCTCCGGGACAGTGCACGATGTGCACACCACCCGTGGGATTACCCGGGCCAAGCAGGTCCTGGTCGCCACCAGCGGCTACACGGGCAACATCACCCCGTGGCTGCAGCGTCGCGTGATCCCGGTGGGCAGCTTCATCATCTGCACCGAGCCTCTGTCCGAAGAGGTAGTGAACCGTATCCTGCCCAACAGGCGCCAGGCCTCTGACAGCAAGATGCTGACGTACTACTTCAGGATCACGCCGGACAACAGGCTGCTGTTTGGTGGCCGGGCCCGATTCGCTTTGTCCAGCCCGGATTCGGACGTCAAGAGCGCCGAAATCCTGCACAAGGCCATGACTGAGCTCTTCCCGTACCTCTCCAAGGCCAAGGTGGACTACATCTGGGGTGGCTTGGTGGATCTCTCCATGGACCAGATGGTCCATGCCGGCCAGCATGACGGCCTCTTCTACTCCCTCTGCTACAGCGGCCATGGTGTTCAGATGGCGGCCCACATGGGTAAGCGGATGGCCCACTACATGGCCGGCGACAAGTCGGCAAATGTGTGGGAAGACCTGAAGAACCCGCCGGTTCCCGGCCACTTCGGCCCGCCATGGTTCCTGCCCTTCATTGGCGGAGCCGCGAAGATCATCGACCGTATCAAGTAGACATTCCGCTAGCCAGGCAAGGTAAAGGTTCCCATGAGTTCATCAACAACCGTCGCTGGAGCGCGCCTAAAAACAGCTGAGGAAACGGCCTACAGGCGGGCAAGCGTCGCGGCGCTTCCCGGTGGCGCGTTCCTCGAAGGCCTTTGGGAGACCGCCGACAGGATCCTGGAAGTCCGGGACCCTGAAGACGGCGTGCTGCTGGGCACTGTATGTTCTTCAACCCCACAGGATGTCCGCCGGGCGGTTGCCCACATTCACCGCCACCTCCTGGACGATGAATGGCCTCTGCGGGAACGCCGCGAGGCTTTGGAACGGGCAGCAGTGCTCCTGGTTGAGCAGTCGGTCCGGTTTTCGGAGATCATCGCCGCCGAGAGCAGCAAGACCATCAACGAGGCCGAGCGCGAAGTACGCCGGTGCATCGAGACGTTGCGGCTTTCGGCGGCAGCTTCGAGCGAACTCGTGGGGGAGACCCTCGGCTTTGAGGACAGCATGGCGGGAGCCAACAAGATCGGCTGGTACAGCCGGAAGCCTGTTGGCATCATTGCCGCCATCACGCCATTCAACGATCCGCTGAACCTCGTGGCACACAAGCTGGGCCCGGCGCTGATCGGAGGTAACGGCGTCGTGCTTAAACCCTCAGGCCGCACGCCGCTGACCGGGCTGGCTTTCGTTCAGCTGTTGCTGGAGGCCGGCGTTCCGACAGGTCGCATTGCCGCGATCGTGTCCGGACCCGGGGTGTCCGAGGCGATCGTGACCGACCCCCAGGTGGACCTCATCTCCTTCACCGGTGGGCCAGCGACGGCCGACCGCATTGCTGCCGCCGCAGGAGCCAAGAAGATCCTTTCGGAACTGGGCGGCAACAACGCTACGATCGTCTGCGCCGATGCTGAACCGGCGACCGCTGCTGAGGCAATTGTCGCGGGGGCGTTCGGCGTGGCCGGCCAGAACTGCCTGTCTGTCCAGCGCGTTTACGTCCACATTTCGCTGTTCGACGAAGTCCTTGAAAAGGTACTCACGGGAACCCGCGCGCTCCGCGTCGGAGCGAAGATGGACCGCAACACCGACATCGGTCCGCTCATCACAGAAGCGGAGGCCCGGCGGGTGGAGGCATGGGTGGAGGAAGCCAAAGCGGCTGGCGCCACCGTTCGTGTGGGCGGTCAGCGCCACGGCGCCTTCTACCAGCCAACCGTGCTGACAGATGTGCCGGCAGACGCCCGCGTCATCGTTGAAGAGGTGTTTGGCCCCGTGGTCAGCATCATGCCCTTTATCCAGATCTCTGATGCCATCCATGCGGCCAATGCCTCCGAATACGGGCTCCAGGCTGGTGTCTTCACCGAATCCATTGACCTGGCCCTGGCAATTGCCGACAAGCTGCAGGTGGGGGCTGTGGTCATCAACGAGACAAGCGACGTCCGGATCGATTCCATGCCCTTTGGCGGGTTCAAGAAGTCCGGCGTTGGCCGTGAAGGCGTCAAGCACGCAGTCCGCGAAATGACCGAACCCAAGAGCACCATTATCAAACTGGCGGAGCCCGCCACCCGCTGGCAGCAGCTGACGGGCACCTCAGAACGGAATGCATCATGACTACCCACAAAATCGCGGTCATCGCGGGCGACGGCATCGGCAAGGAAGTGGTCCCTGCGGCCATCGAAACCCTGGAACGAATCGCTGAAATCCACTCCATCAACCTGAAGTTCACGCACTTCGACTGGGGATCTGACTACTACGCCCAGCACGGGCGCATGATGCCGGTGGACGGCCTGGAGCAGCTGGCGCAGCATGACGCCATTTTCCTGGGTGCCGTGGGCTCCCCGGCGGTGTCCGACGCTGAATCGCTGTGGGGGCTGTTGATTCCCATCCGCCGCGAATTCCAGCAGTACATCAACCTGCGGCCGGTAAAAACGCTCGACGGCGTGAAGTCGCCCCTGGCGTCCAAGGAACCGATCGATATCCTCATCGTTCGTGAAAACAACGAAGGGGAATACTCGGAGGTGGGCGGACGCATGTACCGCGGGCTGCCCCACGAAACCGCCGTCCAGGAAACGATCTTCACCCGCCTGGGAGTATCACGGGCCGCGCACTACGCGGCCTCGCTCGCGTCCTCCGCCGCGGTCAGTTGACCTCGGCCACCAAGAGCAACGGCATCATCCACACCATGCCTTTCTGGGACGAGGTAGTGGAAGAAACCACCCGCCTCTACCCCGACGTGACGCTCACCAGCGAACTGGTGGACGCCTTGGCTGCGCACCTGGTCCTCAAACCCTGGACCCTGGACGTCATTGTCGCCTCGAACCTGCTGGGCGACATCCTCTCTGACCTGGGCAGCTCCGTCACCGGTTCCATTGGTGTGGCTCCCAGCGCGAACCTGAATCCCGAAGGCGATTTCCCATCCCTCTTCGAGCCGGTGCACGGATCTGCTCCGGACATCGCAGGCAAGGGACTGGCAAACCCGGTGGGCCAGATGTGGTCCGGCGCGATGATGCTCCACCACCTGGGCCACCCGGAAGCTGCTGAGCACCTGCAGCTGGCCTTCGAGGCAGTGTTGCGCGAGGGCCTCGGGACCCGCGACGTTGGAGGCCCGTCGTCGACGTCGGAGTTCACTGCCGCTGTTTTGGCCGCGATCGATGTCATTGATGTGGTTGGCTCAATCCTGGACGGCACGGCAACCAAGACTGCGGGAGCACCGGCGTCGTCATGACGGTTACCCCTGTACGCAAGAGACCTGTCGTCGCGGCGCTGTACCGGGAGGCTTGGCCGCCCCGGCTGGAGGAGATCCAAGCCCTGGCCGAGGTCCGCCTGACCAGGGCCGAGGGACTGGCTGAAGCGATGGACGGTGCAGATGTCCTGTATCAGTGGCATTCGTTTTCCCCTGCCTTGCGGGAGAACTGGGACGCAGCGTCATCGCTGAAGTGGGTCCACGTAACAGCCGCGGGCGTTAGCCAGCTCCTGTTCGACGAGCTCATCCAGAGCGATGTGGTCTACACGAACTCCCGTGGAGTCCTGAGCCGTGCCATCGCGGAATTCGCGCTGGGCTTCGTCCTGGACATAGCCAAAGACTCGCAGGGCTCGCTCAGGCTTCAGCAGCAGCAGCGCTGGCAGCACAGGGTCACCCGTAAGATCCAGGGCCAGCGTGCCTTGGTGGTGGGCACTGGTTCCATCGGGCGGGAAATCGCGTCGCTGTTCCGTGCTGTGGGCCTGCAGGTCAGCGGTGCCGGGCGAAGCAGCCGTCCGGGAGATGAACTGTTCGATCAGATCCATTCTTCCCGGGACCTGGCCGGGATCGTCGGCGACGTCGACTACCTCGTCCTGGCGGCGCCACTGACCACGGACACCAAGGGAATTATGGACGCTGACGTCTTTTCCGCCATGAAATCCACCGCACACCTCATCAATGTGGGCCGTGGGGAACTGGTTCAGACGGACGCGCTGGTGGAAGCCCTGACCTCCGGATCCATTGCCGGTGCAGCACTGGACGTAGTCCATCCCGAGCCGCTTCCCGCGGGACATCCCTTGTGGAGCATGGACAACGTCATCATCACACCCCACATGAGCGGCGACACCGAGGACTATCTCGACGATCTGGGGCAATTGTTCGTGGACAACCTGCGACGGTTCAGCCAGGGGGAACCACTGCAGAACGTCGTGGATAAAAACCTTGGGTTCGTCCCGGCCTCCTGATCCTGTTTCCCGTTTCCTGTTTCCCGAAAGAAGGACGACATGCCTCGTACCGTGAAGGCCTATGTAGCCTCCTCTCCCACCTCGGAACTCACCCCCGGTACTGTGGAACGGCGCGATCCCGGTGACTTCGATGTGCAGATTTCCATCAGGTACACCGGAATCTGCCACTCCGACATCCATGCCGCACGCGGAGACTGGGCCAGTAGCTACCCCCTGGTGGTTGGCCACGAGATCGTCGGAGTCGTGGAAGCCATCGGTCCAAAAGTCACGCGGCACTCGGTGGGGGACCGGGTGGGCGTGGGCTGCTTCGTTGATTCCTGCAGGGAATGCGTCAATTGCCGTGCAGGCGAGGAGCAGTACTGCCTGCAAGGTGCCACGAGCACGTACAACTCGTTCGGCCGTGACGGGCTGGCCACCGCCGGTGGTTACAGCACAAGCATCGTGGTGGATGAGAACTACGTCCTCAGAATCCCCGACGGCATACCCCTCCAGGATGCAGCCCCACTGCTGTGTGCGGGAATCACCATGTACGCGCCGCTGCGTAACTGGAAAGCCGGGCCAGGCAAGCGCGTGGCCATCATCGGAATGGGCGGACTGGGCCATATGGGCGTGAAGATCGCAGCGGCCTTGGGAGCCGAAGTCACAGTCCTTAGCCAATCGCTCAAAAAGCAGGAGGACGCCGTCCGGCTCGGCGCCAACAGCTACTACGCAACATCCGAACCCGCCACCTTCGAATATCTGAAGGGCCAGCTGGATCTCATCATCAACACCGTCTCCGCGGACATCGATGTGGATGCGTACCTGTCCTTGCTTGCCTTGGACGGCACCATGGTCCTCGTGGGCCTGCCCTCCAAACCGTTGAGCCAGCGCGCTTGGTCGCTGGTGGAATTCCGACGCAACCTCAGTGGTTCCAGGATGGGCGGAATCCGCCAAACGCAAGAAATGCTGGACTTCTGCGCCGCGCACGGCCTGGGAGCAGAGGTGGAAGTCATTCACGCAAGCCAGATCAACGAAGCATTCGAACGGGTACTCGCCAGCGATGTCCGCTACCGCTTCGTCATCGACGCCGCAACGTTTTGAGGCAATCCTGCTGAAGGGCAGATTATTACGCACGCCAAGAACACCATTTCGCGGAAATAAAGAGGTAAGGCTAACCTAAATAGTCCTTAATCTCCCCTGTGCTTCCCCGGGCACACTTAACAGGCGGTTCCTTTGCGCAAACTCAGCCGATTCGCAGCCCTAGGTCTTGCGGCCCTCCTTGCCCTCACGGGTTGTGGTCTGAGTGGGGCCCAGACGGGTACCGCCGGGAAGGTCGCGGATACAAACCAGCGCATTGTGGTGGACAACTTCCGTGCACCCGTGGCCAACTGGGCGCTGGAATCCGACTCCGCGTACATCCTGTCGCTCTCCGGATGCCTGGAGACGCTGACCAAGTACGATTCCGCCGAGGGCAAAGTTGTTCCGTTCCTTGCAACCGAATGGAAGCAAGTCTCACCCCTTGAGTGGGACTTCACACTTCGCCAAGGGGTCAAGTTCCAGGACGGAACGGACCTCACTGCCGAGTCGGTGGCGGCGGCCCTTAACACCGTCCTCAAGGCCAAGGTGCCTGCCCGGGCGTTTAACCCGGGCATTGTCAGCGGTGTCCAGGCCATGGACGCCAAGACAGTTCGCGTGACAACTCCTGCGGAGAGCCCGATGGTGCCGTTCCGGCTTGCCAGCGTCAACACCGGCATCCTGTCGCCAGCTGCTTACCAAGGCGCCACCGTGGACCCCTTCGGTCACTGCACCGGGCCGTTCGTTCCCGTGTCCGAGAAGGCCAAGCAGTCCCTGACGCTGGATCGCAACAAGAACTACTGGGGCGGCGACGTGCAACTCGCCGGAGCCGAAGTCCGCTTCATCACTAACGGCGCCACCCGCGCAGCCCAGGTCCAAACCGGGGAAGCTGACATCTCCCTTTCAATCCCTGCCTCCGGCCTCTCCACGCTCAAGAACGCCCCTGAGGTTTCTGTTCTCAAAGCCAACTCGCCCCGCACGGCGACGCTCTACATGAACAATGGACGGGCTCCCTTCGATAACGTAGACTTCCGCAAGGCCCTGCGGTCTGCACTGGATCTTGATGCCCTGGCGGCCAGCGTCTACGAGGGCGCAGCCCTCCCCGCAGCGGGACCTTTCGCGCCCTCCGAACCGTGGGCTTCAAGCAAAGCAAGCCCACCCAAGCAGAACGTTGAGGAAGCAAAGAAGCTCCTCGCCGATGCTGGATACAGCGCAGACAGGCCCTTGGAGATCATTGCCATCGTCGAACGGTCAGAATTCGCCGACGTCGCCACCGTGATTCAGGACAACCTGAAGACCATTGGTGTTCCGGTCACTATCCAGGCCAAGGAATACGCCTCAGCTGAGCCCGACGTTCTGGCCGGCAACTACGACATGATCCTCAGCCAACGGAACAGGCTGATAGATATCGCAGACCCGATCGGCTTCCTCACCGCGGACTACACGTGCAAGGGCAGCTACAACCTCAGCCACTTCTGCAACGAGGAGTACGACGCCACCATTGCCGAAGCGGCCCGGACGTCCAACACCGAGGAACGCTACAAGCTCTATGCCAAGGCCGGCGAGATCCTGGATGACCAGGCCGTAAATCTCTGGCTGGTCAATGAACAAGCAACTGACGCCATCCGCAGCAACGTCCTCTCCTACGTTCAGGATCCGCTGTCCCGTTACGTCCTGACAGCACAAACCGCAAAGTCCGGCTCCTAGCAGCGAGCTGGGACCAACGCACCAAACCCCCATGATCACGTTCCTTGCGAAGCGGACGGCGACCCTCGTGGCCGCCGTCCTGCTGTCGTCTTTCGCCGTTTTCCTTATCCCCTATGTCACCCCGGGCGATCCCGTCCGCAAGATCATCCGTTCACGCGTGGCCGGGGATGTTGTGGACGATTCCACTGTCCAGGCCCTCGGCCAAAGCCTGGGTCTCCACGATCCACTCCCTGTCCAGTATTTCCGCTGGCTCGGGGATTTCTTCAGCGGCGACATGGGGTTGTCGCATATCAGCCGGACGCCCGTTGCTGACCAGGTAATGCCCGCTCTTGGCATCACCCTCAGCCTGGTGATCGTGGCGCTGGGTATAGCGGTAATGGTGTCGTTGCCCTTGGGAATCGTCGCAGGACTGAAGCAAGGTGGAAAAGCCGACAAGCTGATCACCACCATCACCCAGTCGTTCATCGCAATGCCCGAGTACTGGCTGGCGCCGCTCCTGGTTTTGGTTTTCGCCCTCAAACTGTCCTTGCTGCCGTCAGCTGGCTGGAACACCGCATCATCCATAGTCCTGCCGGCGGTAACTCTCGCCCTGCGACCCATCAGCTTCTTCACCTCAGCGGTGCGCTCCGGCATGATCGATGCTTTGGAAGCAGAGCACATTCAAGCCGCCAGGGCCCGCGGTCTCAGTCACGTCCAGACCGTCGTGCGGCATGTCATACCCAACGGGCTGGTTCCGTTGTCCACACTTTTCGCCGTATGGTTCGCGGGTCTGCTGGGAGGTTCGGTCATTGTGGAGGTCATTTTCGCGATTCCGGGCATGGGACGGCTCCTGTACGACGCCGTGGTGAACAGCGACATTCCCCTGGCGCAGGGCGGCGTTGTCGTCGTCGTTGCACTCGCCGTAGCGATCACCACCCTCGCGGACTTCCTCCATCGGATTCTCAGCCCTAAGGTGAGTGGCGCCCTTGCGTAACCTCTCAGCGGTAGACAAGGCCGCCGTCGTAGTTCTCGCCTTGGTGATAGCCGCTGTAGCGGCCGCGCCCTGGCTGACGCCGTTCCCGCCGGACGACCAGAACCTGGCCGCGCGCCTTGCATCGCCCAGCGCCAGCCACTGGCTGGGAACGGACCATCTTGGGCGGGACACGCTCAGCAGATTGCTCGACGGCGGTCGCTTCTCTTTGGTGGTGGCCGCAGTGGCCACGGTGCTGACCGGACTCGTTGGCCTGGTGATCGGCGTGCTGAGTGCGCGCCGCAAGGGCTGGCTGGACGAATTCTTCACCCGCACCAACGATGTCTTGCTCGCCTTGCCGGAGATGGTGGTGGCACTGTTTATCGTGGCTGCGATGGGTACCGGATTCTCGTCATTGCTCGTGGCGCTCACGGTTACGGGGTGGACACCGTTCGCCCGGCTTGCACGAACGCTTGCCTATGACGTGTCTGCACGCGGATTCGTTGAAGCGGCGCGCGTGGTGGGCTGTTCGCCGTCGTTCATTATTTTCCGCCACATCCTTCCGCACCTGGCAGCGCCCATGCTGGGACAGGCGACGCTGCGGTTCGGGCAGCTCCTGATCAGCGTCGGAGCGCTGTCCTACCTTGGGCTGGGTGTCCAACCGCCGCAATCTGACTGGGGCTCCATGGTGGCAGCGGCCCAACCATACGCTGAGCGGGCTCCGTGGGGGATCATCGCCCCGGGACTTGCCATCTTCCTGGTGGCTCTCTGCGTCACCCTGATCGGCCAGCGGGCCTCCCGCCGGGCAGCGGATCCCGTAGATGTCCTTGCGGTGGAGGGCCAGCATGCCTGAGCTCATCATCGAGGACCTGACCGTCCGCAGCACGGCCGCACAGCCTCATGTCCTGCCAGGGCCACCGATCCTGTCCGGAGCCCCGGTCCTGTCCGGAGTCAGCCTGACGGTCCGGCCGGGAGAGTTCGTGGCCCTCGTGGGTGGCTCGGGCTCGGGAAAGACCATGACTGCCAAGTCCGTCCTGCAGTTACTGCCGGAGCCGCTGCGGATTGAGTCCGGGTCCATCCGACTTGGCCCGCTGGATGTAACCAAAGCGCCGGAGCCAGAGTTGAACCGTATCCGCGGTGGCCGGCTGGGGATGTTGTTCCAGCAGCCCAAGAGGATGTTCAACCCGAGCAAGACCATCCGCAAGCACCTGAAGGAACCCCTGAAGCTGCACGCCGGCCTCGGTGGCAAGAAGGCGGATAGGAAGGTGCTTGAACTGCTCGCTGAGGTGGGCTTCGAAGATCCGGGATGGGGCGCGCAGGCATACCCGCACCAGCTTTCCGGTGGAATGGCGCAACGGGCAATGACCGCGATGGCATTGGCAGGCCAACCCGAAATCCTGCTGGCAGACGAGCCCACCTCCGCTCTGGACAAAGTGCTGGAAAGCCAGATCCTGGAACTGCTGGACCGTGAGCGCAGGCAGCGTGGGCTCGGCATCCTGTACATCACCCACAACCTGGCGTCTGTGGCAGCCTTCGCGGACCGGGTCCTGGTGATGGACGCCGGGAAGATCGTGGAGTCCGGCACCACAGAGGCCGTTCTGGGCAGCCCCAAAACCGCCTACACGCGGAAGCTCCTGGACGCATCAAACCTGCTGCCCACCAGCATCACGGACGTCACGCCGCAGGGGCGCAACGTGCTGACCCTGACGAACGTCGTCAAACACTTCGGGCCCGGTAAGCGCTTGGGGCTGGGTAAGCGTCTTGGTCTTGGCAGTAGCCGCACCCGGCCCGCATTGAACTCGGTTTCGCTAGCCCTCAAGCAGGGCGAGATCCTTGGTGTCCTTGGCCAATCCGGGTCCGGGAAAAGCACCCTCGCCAGGGCAATCGTCGGGCTGGAAGGGATCAGCGGCGGTAGCATCACCCGCACCCTGGCGGCAGGCGAGAGCAGCCCGCCCACCGCTGTGCAGTTGGTTTTCCAGGAACCCCACGATTCCTTCGACCCTCGCATGACCCTGCGCGCCAGCCTTGAGGCTCCCCTCCGCCGGCACGCTGGGCTTTCGTCCGCTGAAAGGTCACAGCGGCTTCAGGACGCCATGAAGGAAGTAGAACTGGAACCGTGCCTGCTGGACAGGCGCCCTGGACAATGTTCCGGTGGCCAACTGCAGCGCGTCACGATTGCCCGGGCGCTCCTGTTGGAACCCGAGGTTCTCATCTGCGACGAAGCGACGTCGGCCCTGGACGCCCTGACCCAGCGAACCATTCTTGACCTGCTGCAACGCCTGCACCGGGACAGGGGATTGTCGCTGATGATCATCACCCACGACATGGACGTCGTGCGGCACATGTGCCAACGCGTGGCCGTTCTCTTCCAGGGCCGCCTGGTGGAACTCACGGACACTCACAAGTTCTTCGCCGAGCCCCAGCATGAGCACAGCAGGGATCTGGTGTCCGCAGCGATTCCCTGCCGGGGACTGCACCTTAAGAAAATGCGCGCGGCGAGCTAGAAGAAAATGCGCGCGGCGAGCTAACAGTTATCCCGAGTACAGCCCCGTCAGCAGCTCCACGATCCGGCCGCGCTCCTGCGGCGGATCCTTCGTGGACCACGCGAGGTACACGGACACCGGCGCGGCGTCGCGCACCGGACGATAGATGATGCCCCGACGCCGATACTGGTGAGCCGTCGACTCGGCGGTCATGCCGCGCGCAGCCCCGCTGCCAATTGTCGTCAGCCAATCGTCCACATCGTTAATGGGCACGATGTCCGGCCGCCCCTCCTCCGGCCACAGCTCAAGAGTGGTGCTCCCCGTCCGCAGGTCCATGGCGACCGGCCGCTGAGCCACCTGCGCCATGGTTACTGAACGCCGCGTTGCCAGGGGATCGTCCGAGGACATGGCGCAGTACCGCTTCTCCTCGCCAATCCGGACGTGCTCGACGCCGGCCGCCTCCGGAAGGCGTCGAAGGATTGCGAAGTCAGTGGTTCCGTCGGCAAGACCACCGGTAGGGGAGTTGGAGTGCACGAGTTGCAGCTCCGCGCCCGGGATTGCGACCGCCCATCGTCGCTGGAACTCCATGGTGTGCTCGCCTAAAGCGGACCACGCGTAGCCGATCCGGATCTTTCCAGTCCCGGACCGGGCCTCCCTCTCGAGGTCGCCCAGGAGTGAGAGGACGCGACGTGCCTTGGCCACGACGCGCTCGCCGGAGGGAGTCAGGCCAACGCTGCGGGTGGTCCGTTCCAGGAGCCGTACCCCGAGAACCTGTTCGAGCCCGGAGATGTTGCGTGAAACGGCCGCTTGGGACATCCCCAGGTCAATAGCGGCATCGGTAAATGTGCCTTCCTCGACTACAGCCAGGAGGCACCGTAATTGCCTCACCTCGACGTCCATAGCGTCCATCCTATTCATGCATCCACCGCATAAATAGCCTCGTCCATGCATTTAGCGGATACACGGTCCAAGCGCAGAATTTCACCATGATCGATACGAGGGCAGTTGGAGTAAAGCCATCCCGGAAGGCCGGGGGCGCGGCGACCCTCCTGGCCAGCGCACTGTCCAACCAACTTGGCGCCGCCACGGCATCCTTCGCCTTTCCAGTCATGGGACCCATAGGTGTAGTGGCGGTGCGCCAGCTCGTGGCGGCTGCAGTTCTCTTGCCGATCGTCCGGCCCCGGCTGAGGGAATTGAGCTGGCGGCAATGGTGGCCTGTCCTTCTGCTCGCCATTTCGTTCGGCACCATGAATCTCGGCCTGTATGCGTCTATCCAACGGATCGGCCTTGGACTTGCCGTCACCCTTGAGTTCCTTGGGCCACTGGCCGTGGCATTGATCAGCTCGCGACGAAAGAGCAGTGCGCTCTGCGCTGTGGTCGCTGCATTCGGCGTCCTGGCCATCACCCGGCCAGAAGCATCCATGGACGTCGTAGGGATCGGCTTGGGGCTCATCGCCGCTTGCAGTTGGGCCGCCTACATCCTCCTGAACCGGACCGTCGGCCAAAGAGTGCAGGGCATCCAGGGCACAGCAGCCGCAACAGGAGTGTCGGCGACGCTGTTCCTGCCTGTCGCCGTCGTGGTTTTCATCAGTCAACCAGTGGACGGCTTGGCTGTTCTTTGCGCTGTGGCGGCCGGAATCTTCGCATCCGTGCTGCCTTATGTGGCCGATCTGATCGCGCTGCGACGGGTCCCCGCGAACATGTTCGGCGTGCTCATGAGCATCAATCCTGTGTTTGCTGCAGTCATCGGTGCCGTGATCCTGCACCAGGACCTGGCTGCGGGACAGTGGGTGGGAATCGGGCTGATCGTCGCCGCCAATGCCGGGGTGTTGCTGCTGCGGGAGCGCGGGCGGGGGCAGAGTGCCAACGGTGTTGGCCCTAAGCCGGAGCCTGCCCGCTCGACCCCCGGACCTGGAGTTGGGACGGCACCAGGTGCAGCCGCGCAGGGAGATCCGGAGTTGTGAGCCGCTCGAGGATGAACTTGCCGGCCTCTACGCCCACGGCGAGGTTGCCGTTGTCCACGGACGTCAGCGACAGGTGCCGGATTTTGGCCAGGTAAGTGTTGTCGTAACCCACCAGTGAGAGGTCGTCGGGCACGGAAAGTCCGAGGTCGTCTGCAGCCGAAAGCGCGCCGATGCACGCGACGTCGTTGTACGCGAAAATCGCAGTGGGCCTCTCCGGCCCGGCCAACAACCTGCTTGCTGTGCTGTAGGCGCTCTCTTCGCTCATGCCGCCGCCCGGTACCGCAAGAGGTTCCAGCCCGGCGTCGTGCATGCTGCGTTCGAACGAGACGCGGCGCAGCTTTCCCACCTCGCCCGGCCCCTGAAGGTGCGCAATGCGCTGGTGACCCAGTGCGATGAGGTGCTCGGTCGCCTGGCGCGCCCCGGCGTCGTCATCATTGACCACGATGTCGACGCCGGCAAGTACCGGTTCGCGCGTCCCGGCGAGGACCACGGGGATGCTCTGCGCAGCCTTCTCAATCGCAGCAGATTCGTTGGTGGTACCTACCACCACCAAGCCATCCACTCGCTGCTCCAGGAGTGTCTCCACCGAGCTCCGGCCCACCCGCTGGTCAGTGTATGAGTCGGCGAGAACCGGTGAAACGCCTGCCGAGTGCAGCGCGGCCGTCAGTCCCTCAAGAAGTTCCACGAACCACGGATTCCGGATGTCGTTGAGCATGACGCCGATGGTTCCGCTGCGCGGCCCGGAGAGTCGCTGGGCCAGCCGGTTGGGCCTGTAACCCAGGTCTTCCATGGCTTCCATGACGGCACGACGGCGACTCTCACTGACGTTGGCAGAGCCCTGTAAGACGAGGGAGACCAAGGACTTGGAAACACCCGCGGCGCTTGCGACGTCGCGAATGGTTGGCTTGGTTCCCGGCGCGCCGGCCGGGGATGGTGCATCAGGCATGGGGCTCTCGTTCCGGTCTGTCAGGTTCGTTCCAAGCTTAGAGGGCTTGACGCCGCCCCTTCTCAGACTCCATTATGGACCGGTCCAAGTAAATTCCAAAACATCAAAGAGGATCTCCATGAGTGCACCCAATACGCGGCGTCTGATCGCCGGCATGGTCGGAGGAGGCGCAGGCGCGGATATTGGCAAGACGCACCGCTACGCCATGCGCTTGGATGACCATTTCGAGCTGCAGTCAGGAGTCTTTGGCCGGGATGCCAGCGCTTCGCGGGCGATCGCCGTCGAGCTCGGAGTTCCTGAGGACCGAAACTATGCGGACTACCGTGAAATGGCCGCGGCAGAGTCGGCGCGCGAAGACGGCGTGGACGTGGTTGTGGTGGCGACGCCCAATGACAGCCACTTCGAGATCGCCAGCACCTTTCTGGAAGCGGGTATTTCGGTGGTGTGCGAGAAGCCGCTGACCAGGGACTCAGCCACAGCCGCTGCACTGGTCCGGATCGCTGCGGAAAACGACGCCATTCTTGCTGTGCCGCACTGCTATTCGGCCTACGCGATGGTTCGCCAAGCTGCCCGCATGGTCCGCAATGGTGAACTGGGCACCATCCGGTTTGCCGACGTCGAGCATGCATCCGGCTGGGCGGCCACGCCCCTGGAGGACTCCGGCCACAAGCAGGCCCTTTGGCGCACCAATCCTGACATCGCCGGGTTCCCGAGCGTCGTCGGAGACCTTGGCACGCATGCCTTCCACCTGCTTCGCTACATCACCGGGCTGGAAGCAGAGCGCCTCTCCGGCCGCCTGAAAACGCTGGTTCCAGGACGTCGGGTATTCGATCATGCAACGGTGGAGTTGGAGATGTCCGGGGGTGTCCCCGCGCGCGTTTGGGCCAGCATGGCTGCCACCGGCCACAATCACGGGCTACGCATCCGCCTTTACGGTGAAAAAGGAAGCCTCGAGTGGCAGCACGAGGATCCGCACCACCTCAAAGTCCAGGACCTGGCCGGGGTTACGACCATCCTCACGCACGGCCTGGGCACCCTTCACGACGACGCCTCCCGGCTCACGCGGGTCGGTCTTGGCCATCCAGAGGGCTTCCTGGAAGCTTTCGCCAACTTCTATTCGGACCTCGCCGAGGTCCTGCGTGCGCGCCGCGATGGCTTGGCGCTTCCCGGCCGTGAATTGTCCTTCCCCACCGGCATCGATGGCCTGATCGGCGTCCAATTTGTGGAGGCCGTGGCCGCATCGCATCATGAGGACTCGGCTTGGAAAGTGCCGGCCTTCACAGAGAAACCCGCCACTCTCACAGAGAAAGCAGCAGTGTGATGAAGCTCCGTTTCGCGCTCATCGGGGCCGGCTTCATCGGCTCCGTCCACGCCGCCAACCTCGCCGCCCATCCCGGCATCGATTTCCGCCTCGTGTTCGACGTCGACCAGCAACGCGCACAGTCCCTGGCGGGCATGCACGGGGCTGCTGTAGCCGCGGCCCTGGATGACGTCTTCGATGCTTCGGCGATTGACGCAGTCTTCATCGCCTCCTCCACGGACACCCACGCCGGGCACCTCCGCCGCGCTACCGCCGCCGGCATCGCAGTGCTCTGCGAGAAGCCGATCGACCTGGACCTTGACCACGCCCGCGATGTCGCTTCGTTTGCGCAGGAGACCGGCGTTCCGGTGATGGTCGACTTCAATCGCCGGTTCGACCGCGATTACGCCGAGCTCAAACGCGTGGTGGATTCAGGCCAGATCGGCAAAGTGGAGCTGATTCAGCTGACATCGCGTGGCCCCTCCATGCCTCCGCTGTCCTACATCGCCACCTCAGGCGGCCAGATGCGTGACCAGACCGTGCACTTCTTCGATCTCGCGCGCTGGCTCAGCGGCCTGGACCCGGTAGAGGTCTTTGCCGCCGGTTCGGCCTTGGCGGACCCGGGCATCGTGAGGTATGACGACGTCGACACCTCCGCGGTCACGTTGCGGCTGCCCGGAGGTGCTTTGGTGCAGATTGATTCTGTGCGCCGGACTGGATATGGATACGACGAACGCATCGAAATCATGGGCTCGACCGGGATGGTGGAGGCCCGTCGTCACAGGAACGGTGCAGTTTCCCGGTACAGCGGCGGCTCGGTAGTGGACGATGGGCTGCATCCTGGATGGTTCGAACGGGTGCAACCGACGTATGCCGCGGCCCTCGCCGCCTTCGTCTCTTCCTTGCAGGGAGGATCGGATTCCATGCCGTCGCTGGAAGACGGGCTCAAGGCCCAGGCCATAGCAGAAGCTGCGGTTATCTCCCTTCGCAGCGGCCGCATGGAACCGATCAAGTACTGACCGAAGTAGCTCGCATTAGTGGTTGTTCTGAGCGCTCAGAACAACCACTATTGCCAGTCAGTTGGGTGTGAACGCGGCGCGGAAGGCTGCCAACGCTGCGTCGCCCGCCTGGATCCCCTGGCCACCGATTGCACTGGCCTCCATGCCAATCACTCCCGAATAACCGGCGTCGCGGAGTGCTTGGGCGATGGCCGGGTAGTTGATCTCGCCTGTCCCCGGTTCGAACCGGCCCGGCACGTCGGCAACCTGGATCTCGCCCGTAAAGGGCTGGGCTGAGCGAACCAGCTCAATAAGGTTTCCTTCACCGATCTGTGCGTGGTAGAGATCCAGCATCATCTTCACGTTGGGGTGGTTCACGGCCGTGACCAGCGCCAGTGTGTCCTTGGCGCGTGCCAGCGGAATGCCGGGGTGGTCCAGGATCGTGTTCAGGTTTTCCAGGGCAAACACGATGCCGTGCTTTTGGCCCAGTTCAGCCAGCTGTTCCAAAGTGCGGAGGCCGGTCAACCACATCCCGCCGGTGGATCGCTGGACCGGCCGGACAGCCCGCCCGCCTTCACCGAGTTCGCCGGGGTGAACAACCATGCGTTCGACCCCCAACTCCAGTGCCGTGGGGATCAGCTTCTCCGCGGAGGCCAGGACTTCATGCGCGGTGCTGGGATCAATGACGCTGCCGCCGAAGTAGCCGCTCATGGAGGAAAACCTGGCACCGGTTGCTGCGAGGGCTGCGATGTCCCGGCCGCGGGTGTCCCAAAGCTCCACCTCGAAGCCTTGATCGTGAATGCGGCGCACCCGATCGATCAATGGCAGCTCGCCGTAGACCATTTCAGCGCAGACCGCCAAGCGGAAGCTCATGCTCCCTGCCCTGCGGCCTGTAGCTGTGCGGTTGAATGCGTTTCGGCTGGACGAAGGTCCGCGATCGAGGACACCTCGACGGGCAGCCCCGTCTGGGCTGACGTGAAAGCGGCCAAGGCAACCGCCAGGGCGTTGCGCGCGTCCACGCCACCGGGAGCAGCGACGGCGGCGGGCGGGTTTGCCGGCGTCGTGCGTTGATTCACTGTGCCGCGCCGTGCCGCGACGTCGTCCGCGAAGTGGGCCAGCTCTGCCGTGTAGGCGTCGTGGAAGAGGTCGATGTTCAGGCGGGTGGTGTCTGATCCGATGCCGGTGGCTGTGTAGCTCGTGGCATTGGTGGCCTGTGGGCTGCCGGCAGTGACCATGCCGGCAGAGCCGAACACTTCGCCGCGGACGTCGTAACCGTACAGGGCGTTGAAGTTTGCTTCCGCTACAGCGATGGCGCCGTTGCTGTACGTGACAGTGACAACCGCGGTGTCCAGGAGGCCACCGGCCTTGGCCTCGGGAGCAACCAAAGCATCGGCGACTGCATGGACCTTCACGGGGACTGCGCCCGGATTCAGCCAGTTCAGGGTGTCGAAATCGTGGATGAGCGTTTCCAGGAAGATGGTGCCGGGGGCGATCCTCTCCGGGTTGCTGATTCCGGCTTCGGTGCCGGGATCGCGAGTGAGGGAGCGGAGCAGCTGCGGGACTCCGACTACGCCGTCGTCGATCAGCTTCCGGGCGGCGGCGAAATCCGTGGAGTAGCGGCGATTGAAACCGAAACGAAGTACGACGCCGGCACTTGCCGCTGCTTCAATGGCGGAGTCGAGTTCGGCGATGCTGCGCCCGCCGGGCTTCTCGCAGAACACGTCCTTACCGGCTTTGGCGGCAGCGGCGATCAGCTCGGAATGGAACCGCAGGGGAGTGGCGATAAGTACTGCGTCCACGTCGGGATCGGCGAGGACGTCGGCAACATCGGTGCTGATTTTGGTGACCCCGAGGCGGCTTGCGAGGGCTTCCACAGCGGGTAGGACTGGATCAGCGATGGCTTCCAACCGTGCGTTCGGGATCCTCAGGGCGATGGATTCGGCGTGGAATGCGCCGATCCATCCTGCGCCGATCACGGCGATGCGGACAGGCCGGTCCTCGATGACCGGGTGCTGAAGGTACGTCATTGTTGTTCCTCGATTCAAGCGTCTAGAACGTTCTAGTCAAGCAATGCTCGCACGCGTGGACCGGTGATGTCTAGATCGTTCTAGCTGCCTCTTGCTGTACTCCGGCTAAGCGGCATCGTTCTGCCGGGCACGCGCATGAGGAAGATGACGCCCGAAGGCCAGCCTGATGAGCGGGGTGAGCAACAGGAGCAGCAGGACGCTGCCAAAGCCAACAATGCCCGCAAGGAAAACCAGGCCAGCCATGAACAGGAGGTGAATGTCGGGCGCATCGGCGAGCGGTAGGACGGCCGATATTGCCGATACCTGGTTGAGGGTGTTCATTTGTGGCTCCTGCCGCGCATCAGTTGCTCGTTCCAACACCTGTTAAGTGCGCTGAGGAGGAGAAAAATGTCGCCGTTGCGGCAACCCTTTCAGGGCTGCAGGATCACGACGTTCGCAGGGGCATATCCTGGGCCAGTTTCACCACGATCTTCTTGTCGTTGCCGGGGTCCGAGGGGTCGTACCAGAGCGTAGTCTCCTGCCCATCAACTACCGGCTCGGCGGCATCGATCAAGAGGGGACGCTGCACCCAGCGTTGGACGCCACTTGAGTCATGGAAGGTGAAGGTCACGGTGGTGAGGATCTTGGCGCTCTCGCGGAATGCCAGGTAGCCTTTGTCGCTGACTCGCGCGGACGTCATCATTCCTGTGCTCATGACACGGGCCTCGCGTGCGGCGACAGCCCGCCGCTTCTGCGCGGCCATCGCTCCAAGGATCCCAAGAAGCAGGCACACGGCGAGGCAGCCGAGGCCTATCCACGTCAGTATGGCCGGATAGTCGAATTCGACGGCGGCCACCGCCACCCCGATTGCCGCGCCAAGCCACATCAGCGATCCGCCCAGAGTGAGGCCAAGTTTGCTGTGCTTCATCACGATGGCTGTCCAGGCAATGGAGCTCAGGACAATCAGCGGGATGCTTGAGATGACGGCGACCATTGCCAGGACGGGAGGCTCCTCCGCCTCGAAGGCCTCTATATGGGGCCAGCCAAAGCCGGCAGCCAACCCAGCGACGAACTGGAAGGCAAGCGCCAGCACCACGGCAAGCGGGCCAGGGCGCTTGTTGGCGCGGAACTTCCTGAGGGCGACGGGATCCACGGTGCTCATGGGCTTATTAAACAGGTCTTGTGGAAAACGGCCAGAGCGCTCGTCGGGGTACAGCGAGAGAATGCCCAGAGAACGCTGATCGGGGAATGCCGAAGATTATTCCAAAAGCCCGCGTCACGTTTCCGCAGGTCAAAGCACATAAACAGTGCCCAAGTCGTTGTGCCGCGTAATGTGCCGTTGCCCTTTTCGGCGCATGTCCGCGGACAACGCTGAGTTGGCAGTGATGGATGTGGTGGGTTCTGGGGCCCACCCGGGGCGCCGTCACTGCGATACCGGGCTAGTGCGGTCGGTCGTCTGAGTCGCGGCCGGCCGCACGTCTGGGCAGGACTCCTTTGTAGCCGTTTGCGTCTTAGATCGTTCTATAGACTGGCTGCGGGCAAAGGAGGGCCATGATGGGAAAACGTCCCACGTTGATGGATGTGGCTGAAGCGGCCGGGGTTTCCCGTGCGCTTGTTTCCATCGTGATGCGGGACGCCCCTGGAGCCTCTGAAGCCACGCGCCTCAAAGTCCAGCAGGCGGCCAAGGAGCTCGGCTACCGTCCGGACAGCCGTGCTCGGCTTCTCCGCAGCAGCCGGACGAGGCTCCTGGGCGTCAGCTTTTCCACATCGCACCCGTTCCACGCCGAAATCGTCGATGCTGCCTACGCCGGAGCAAGCTTGCGCGGCTACGATATCGCGCTGAGCGCCGTGGCCAACGGCCGGCCGGAATCGCGGGCCGTCGAATCTCTCCTGGACATGGGCTGTGAAGCCCTGATCATGATTTCTCCAGCGTTGGGCGAGGACGAGTTAGCCGGTTATGCCACTAGGCTCCCAGTGGTCAGCCTGCTCCGGGACGACGTCGGCGAATCCCTGGACTCGGTCAGCAGCGATGACGACGCCGGGATCCGCATCGCGCTGGAACATCTCACGTCGCTGGGGCATCAGAGAATTGCCCACGTGGACGGTGGGGACGCTGTCTCGAGTCCACAACGTCGCGAAGCATTCCGGGCAGAGATGGCTGGCCGGGGGCTCGAATCCCGGGTGATTTCCGGTGGCGCCACCGAAGAAGATGGCCTCCGGGCTGGTCAAGAGCTTCTGCACGACCTGCCCACTGCTGTCGTTGCCTTCAACGATCGCTGCGCACTCGGCATCTGGGAAAGCTTCCGGGCGGCTGGGCTCAGGGTCCCTGAGGATGTGTCCGTCCTGGGTTACGACGATAGCCAGTTCGCCCGCCTTAGCTACGTCCAGTTGTCATCCGTCAGCCAGGACGCCCCGCTCCTGGCAAGGGCCGCCGTCGACCGTGCCATTGATCGGCTGGAAGGCTCGACCCCACCCGCGCACCTTGTGCGGACACCGCACCTGGTCATCCGCAGCACCACAGGACCCGCGCCGAAATGAGCCGCGCGGGTAGGTCAGGAAGCCACGCAAGTCTGGAGCTATGAAGCGCCCGACGGCGGGGCGTCGGCGTCGTCGATATCCGGACCTTCGGCAGGATCCTGGCTGTGGATGCCGGTATCGTGCGAAACCCAGCCCTCCGTTTCTCCCTCTGCAGGAGCGTCGGTGTGGTGCCGGATGATGTGTTCTGGCTTGTTGTTTGCGTTCATTACGGATACTCCTTGTCCTTGCTTGGACTGCTTCCGTGAGTGCACCCAAGTCTACGCCGGGTCGGCTCTCTTGAGAGGTCCGCTCTGCGCTGAATCCTCGCCCGGAAACGCGCAGAACAGGCCTCTCAACGGGCCAAACAAAGCTGACAGTGGCATAGGCTGAACGCAGTAGTTCTCCGCGAAACGACTAACTGCCATGCAGAGGTGAAGATGCCCAAGCGACCCAACCCGGCGGTGAAAATCGCCCAAGAGACAGCCCACAACGCAGTATTCGACGCCCAAGGCAACACCAAGCCGGGCGTCCACAATGTCTTGCTGCGCGCCGTCGAAATCCAGCGGCCACTTGTCCTGGCAAACCTGCGCAGAATGCAGCGGAGGCATCCGAAGGCAACGCCCGCGCAGCTTGCCGCGAAACTGGAGCGCGACTACCTGGCCGCCATCACAGGCGGGGGAGCCGCAGTGGGGGCAACCGCCGTCGTGCCCGGTATTGGAACAGCAGCTTCGCTGGGTCTCTCCGCCCTTGCCACCGTCGGGTTTCTGGAAACGACAGCACTCTACGCGTCGACGCTGGCGGAGCTGCATGGCATCCGGCTGACGGATCCGGAACGCGCACGGACGATGGTCATGGCCATCATGCTGGGCGAGGAAGGCACCTCGCTGCTTGGCGCCCTCAGTGGTCAGTCCCTGGGACGAGGCAAAGGCGTGACCAATGCCTGGGGCACGACACTCACCAAGAAGATCCCGGGCAGCGGCTTTGGCGTCATTCGGGATGCCATCCAGCGCGCGTTCCTGAAGAACCTCCTGAAGCGGCAAGGCTCTGCGTTCCTCGGACGGGCCCTGCCGTTTGGTGTGGGTGCCGTGGTGGGTGGTGCCGGCAACCTGATGATGGGCCGCGCCGTAGTTGCAACTGCCAAGGAAGCGTTTGGGCCGCTGCCCGATACGATCCCCGGCGAACTGCTCGCAGGCGAACCCACCAACGAGACCAACAACAATCTGACGCTGGAAGGCGGTAACAGTGGACCTCAACGCTGATCTGGGGGAGTCGTTCGGCTCCTGGACCATGGGTGACGACGCCTCGATGTTCCGCATCGTGAGCAGCGCCAACGTGGCCTGCGGTTTCCACGCAGGAGACCCCCTGACCATGCTGGACAGCTGCCGTGCCGCGTTCGAACTGGACGTTCGCGTTGGCGCGCACGTGGGGTACCGGGACCTGGCCGGCTTTGGACGGCGTTCGCTGGACATGACCTTCGACGAACTGTTCGGCGATGTCCTCTACCAACTCGGCGCCCTGGACGGGATGGCGCATGCGGTGGGGGCTTCCGTGGACTACGTCAAACCCCACGGGGCGCTGTACAACAGGATCGTCCACGATCCCGACCAGGCTGAGGCCGTAGTTGCTGCAGTCCACGCCTACGATCCCGGGCTGCCGGTGCTGGGATTGCCAGGCTCGGCATGGCTGAAGCTGGCCGAGGAATCCGGACACCCCGTCTTCCGCGAAGCATTCGTGGACAGGGCGTACCTTCCTGACGGCACACTGGTCCCGCGATCCGAGGAAGGCGCCGTGCTGCACGATCCCGCCGCGGTGGTTGCCCAGGCTGTTCGAATCGCGACGCGGAAGGAAGTGGTAGCCGTGGACGGAACGGTAGTCCCTGTAAGTGCTGATTCCCTCTGCATCCATGGTGATACTCCAGGCGCTGTGAACATGGCCGCGGCCGTTCGGGCAGGCTTGGAGGAGGCAGGGGTGGAGATTGATGCGTTCGCCTAGTTTGGTCTGGAACGTACCGTGAAGACGAGGTTCTTGAGGAGGTTGTAATGGGCGCCGTTGCTGTTGATCCGGGCCCTTTGACCCTGGCCCTTGCGCCTGACCAGGTTTTGGACCGCGCTTCCCTGCACCTTGCCAACGCGCTGCTGGGCAACCCCGACTCCGCGGGCGGCCTGGAGATACTTTTGGGTGGTCTCCGGCTTCGGTTCGTCACGGGCTCGGCCCTGGCGATCACCGGCGCGGAAGGCGTGGTCAAGCTCAACGGCGCCGAACTGCCTTTCAACAAGGCTGTCCGCGTCAGCCCTGGGGCGGTGTTGGAGTTTGGACCGGCGCTGTTCGGAATCCGGTACTACCTGGCCGTTCAGGGTGGCATCGAACCCGAGCCGGAACCCCTTCGTGCCGGCGGCACGCTGACTTTCGGGCGCCCCCACGGCCACAATATTCCTGGTGAGAACCACGCCCCGCGTCGGGCCCTGGACCCCGAACGTCCGGTGGTGGCCCGGGTGGAGCGCGGTCCGCAAGCCCAAAATTACGACGCCGGTACCTGGCTTCGGCTGACCAGTGAACCTTGGATTCTCTCGCCGGAATCGGACCGGGTAGGTGCCCGGTTGGTGGGGCGCCCACTTGAGCCAGCTGGGGTGGCGGGCGCCGATGGGCCGACTGGTGCGACTGGGCCGGCCACGACTCCAGCACCCCACGCACAACCGTTGCTGTCAGGCTCGGTCCTGCTGCCGCCGTCGGGCTTTCCCGTCATTGCACTGGCTGGGCACCCGCCGACGAGCAAGTCCCCCGTGATCGCAGTTGTTCGGGACGAAGACCTGGACCTGCTGGGCCAAGCGCGCCCGGGACAGATGGTTCATTTGCTGGGCTGAGTTGAAAAGATCACTGGCAGGTTTTCTCACTAATGCCGGGTGGTGAGAAATGAATGCCGCGATTTTCTCATAAATGACGATTCGTGAGAAAATCGACTATCGATCTTCTCAAGGAGAATCATGAGCAATGTGCTTGCCTGGCCCTCAATCAGCTACGAAGAGCATCCTTGGGCCGCAGATGCAGAACCGGGAACCTCGAGGCGTCAACGGCTCCTGGCCCGCGGCCCCTACGAGGCTGCTATCCCTGCAGAAATCGCTCACATCAATCCTGAGGTGGATTCCCGGACCCAGTCGCTTGTTGAGGCAGCCACTGTGGAAATGGTCCGGTTCGATGCCGAGTTGGGACAGGACTCGGCGCCGTTCGCGGCCCTGCTGCTCCGAAGTGAATCGGCATCGAGTTCACAGATCGAAAACCTTACGGCCGGTGCGCGGAAGATTGTGCTGGCGCAATTGGGCGATCGCTCGAGCCCTAACGCCGCACTGATCGCGTCCAACGTGCGTGCCATGGAGGCTGCAATTGCGTTGTCCGAAGACCTGAGCGTCGACAATATCGGCACCATGCATCACACCCTCCTGGCCTCCTCCGACCAAGTCATAGCGGGGGAATACCGGGGCAGGCAGGTATGGATCCGGGGCAACTCACCCCACTCAGCGGAGTTCGTGCCGCCGCATCACGGACGCGTGATGGCAGCCATGGAAGATTTGGTCGAGTTCATGCGCCGGGACGACATTCCCGCCCTGACTCAAGCCGCCTTGGCACACGCACAGTTCGAAACCATCCACCCCTTTGCGGACGGCAACGGCCGAACGGGGAGGGCAATCGTTAGCGCCCTGCTCCGTGCCAAGGGGGTAACGGAAAAGGTAACCATCCCTGTTTCTTCAGGGCTGCTGACCAATACCCGGCTCTACTTCGACGCCCTGGGTGACTACCGCCAGGGGAACATCCTGCCCATCATTGAGCGCTTTGCCGAGTCTGCCATGCTCGCCGTGGAAAACGGCCGGTTGCTGGCGGAGGACATTCGGGCTGCACAAAAGGAGTTCCGTGAAAAGCTCGGATCTGCTCAGGAATCCGTGCTTAAAGTCCTTGAGCTGCTGCCTCGCGAACCCGCAATCACCGCTGAGATGGCAGCCGGTTACGCCAGGATCTCACAGGCAACGGCGTACAGGGCAGTGCAACGGTTGGAGGCCGCTGGCGTCCTTACTCCTGCCGGGAAAGTACGCGGCACCAGCGTGTGGCTCGCAAGGGACATCATCACAGCGTTGGATGACTTCGCCGCACGATCTGGCCGCCGCGTACGCCACTGACCCCCTAGCCAAACAGCAGGTGCGCCACCGTGAAGATCGCGAGCCCGGCCAGCGCACCCACAACCGTTCCGTTGATGCGAATGTACTGGAGGTCCTTGCCCACCTGCAGCTCGATCTTCTGGGACGTTTCCTCGGCATCCCATCGGGCCACCGTGTCCGAGATGACGCCTGCTATGTCCGATCGGTAAGTGTTCACGAGGTAGCCCGCGGCGTCCCCGATCCACGTGTTGACCTTGCCGGCGAGTTCGTCGTCGTTGACCAGACGGGAACCGAAATCGCGGACGGCGCTCTTGAACCGCTGGCTGAGCTCACTGTCGGGATCGTCGACGGCGGTGAGCAGCGCATTCTTGACTGTTCCCCATGTGCGCGAGGCCAGTTCCCGGACTTCAGGATCGCCAAGGATCTGGGCCTTGATGGTCTCGGCGCGCTCGATCATGGCGGGATCATGCTGCAGGTCCTGCGCCAGGTCCGTCAGGTAAGCGTCGATCGATTTGCGCACTTGATGGTTCTGGTCATTTTGCACCGCGCGTATGAACTTCAGGAGTTCGACGTACACCTTGTCGCTCACCAGCCCGTCCACGAACGTCGGCACCCATACCGGCGAACGGTCCGAAACCAGCCGGTTCACCGTCGTATGGTTCGCATCCACCCAATCGGCAGCACGATCAACCAAGAGGTCCACCAACTTGTGGTGATGCCCGTCAGCGAAGATCCGTTCAGCCATCCGCCCCACGGGCGGTCCCCACGGCGGGGTGAGCAGATGCTTGCGGACCATGCCCTCGATCACTGCCTGCACGTCGTCGTCATTCAGCACGGTGAACGCGCCGCGGATCATCGCGCCGCCTTCCTTGGCTACACGTTCGGCACCGCCCGGTCCGGATAGCCAACGGCCGGCCTTGCGGGCAATATCAATGCTGGCCAACTTGTCCTGGACAACCTCCTGGGACAGGAAGTTGCTCTCCACGAACTCACTCAGCGATTCGCCGATTTGGTCCTTCCGGCGCGGAATGATGGCTGTATGCGGGATCTTCAAGCCCATGGGGTACTTGAACAGTGCCGTGACCGCGAACCAGTCAGCCAAAGCGCCGACCATGCCACCCTCGGCGGCAGCCCTTACATACTCAAGCCACGGATACTGCTTCTGGAAAGCGAACGCCACCATGAACACAATGGCCATGCCTATCAACAGCGCCAGGGCCAGCCGTTTCATACGGCGCAGCGCGGCTGCCTTTTCCTTGTCTCCGGCAGAACGGCCGACGACGGCGGACCCGGGTTGAGTGGCTCCGGAAGCTGTCGCTTGGGCTGGCTGGGCGTGGTTGGTGACGTCTTCGGCCGGGATTTGTTCAGAGTTCACCTGCATTAGCCCAGCGTAGCCCCGTGCGTGCAGCCGCGTGGGCTACCGTGGCTGCATGACTAGCGACGATTTCGCCCCTCGCCGGCCCAAGGTCTACGCACACCGCGGAGCCAGTGCTACGTATGCCGAGCACACTCGCGCGGCATACCTCAAGGCGATCGCAGACGGAGCTGATGGCGTAGAGTGCGATGTCCACTTGACCCGGGACCAGCATGTCGTCTTGCTGCATGATGCCAACCTGGACCGTACTTCCACCGGCACCGGACCTGTCTCGGAGAAGAACCTCGAGGAACTCCGGGCCTTGGACTTCTCCTCCTGGAAGGGCGCCCGGATACCGGATGCTTACGGTGGGATCGCTGATCAATTCCTTACCTTGCCGGAACTGCTGGACATTCTGCGTGGCGCCGGGCGCGAGATCGGTTTGGCGATCGAGCTCAAGCACCCCAGCCCCTACCAGCTCAATCTCGAGGACAGGGTTCTGGACGTGCTGCTCAGTGAGGGATGGACGCCCGGTGAGTCCCGGCTGGAGAACATTCAGGTCTCTTTCATGAGCTTCGATTCCGACTCGATCCAACACCTGCTGAAGAAGGTCCCAGCCCAGCACATTTGCCAGTTGGTGGACAATTTCTCCGTGCAGGAGCTTCGGCAAGAGCTGGGCCTGGGGCCGATCACGGCAGGCGCGGTGGCCAACGTCATGAAGGCAACCCAGTTGGAGGCTGAACGCATCCTGGACCATGGTGAGGTGGGAATTGCCGGACCAGGCATCGACTACGTGAGGGAACACGCCCGCAACGTGCAACGGTGGTTGGAATCCGGGAGCGTCTTCAGGGTCTGGACCGTGGACTCGGAGAAGGACGTAGCTCTGTGCCAGGGATTGGGCATCCATGAAATCACCACGAACAAACCCGCGCAGGTGTTGGCCCAGCTCCAGGTCCCAACCAGGTAGCAGATGAGCGCGTTTTGGGCCCCCAAAACGCGCTCATCTGCGACCCAGTTGGGTGTATTTTAGGGTGGCCCACCCCGCTTGTGATTGAGTGGTCTCATGTCATTCCGCTGGTCAGCCCGTGCCACCCAAACCACCTCTGCCATCGGTCTGAGCGCACTTCTCCTCGCCAGTGCAATGAAGCATTTCCGCACCCCCGGGTTCTATTACCCGGTGGTACCTGACTACTTGTGCCGCAGGGACCAGCCGGGAAGCCGGCCGAATGGTCCACTGGCACTTATGTCCCGTGAGGAATGGGTCGCTTCCAGCGGCCTGCTCGAGGCGACTGCCGCCGTCGGGCTTCTCATCCCAGCTACGCGCAAAGTGGCTGCTGACGCTACGACAGCCATGTTTACCGTATTCCTTGCAGGGCATATTGATGCCCTCCGCCGTGCGTATGGTCCCAACGGCACGCCCAGCCAGCGACGCGCCCACACCCTTAGGCTGCCTCTTCAGGTTCCGCTCATCCTGTGGTCCTGGAGCCTGCGGAAGTGAGTGGAGGTCCAGCAGTTCCCTTGAAACTCAGGGAGTCGCCAGCTTTCAAGATTGCCCTGTCGCTGAGCATTGCGACAGGCCTGTACGGGGTGTCCTTTGGTGCGCTTTCTGTGGCGTCAGGTTTCGATTTCTGGCAAACAATGGTGCTGAGTCTTTTGCTGTTCAGTGGAGGCTCGCAATTCGCGTTCATCGGCGTAGTGGCAGGTGGGGGATCCGGCGTGGCAGCCATGACGGCCAGCGCTTTGCTCGGGCTGCGTAACGGTATCTATGGCATGCAGATCAATGCCATGCTGCGTCCACGTGGATGGCGTCGCTACATCTCAGCCCATGTCACCATCGATGAATCAACTGCGACGGCGTCCGGCCAGTCGCACCCCGACGAGCAACGCCGCGGGTTTTGGACCGCGGGCATCGGAATATTCATTCTCTGGAATATCTTCACTGCCATCGGTGCCCTGGCCGGCGATGCAATGGGTGACCCCAAACAGTGGGGCTTGGACGGGGCTGCAGTCGCTGCGTTCCTGGCATTGCTGTGGCCGAGGCTAAAGGGACGCGAACCTTGGGCGATTGCAGCTGCTTGCGCTCTTGCAACCATTCTCGCCGTGCCGTTTGTTCCCTCGGGAGTTCCCATTCTGGTGGCTGCGCTGGTGGCGGCTGTGATCGGTTGGTTCAGCCATGCACGGATGAATGAGGGACTGGAGCCGGACGTGGACCCCTACGCAGAAAAGCGACACCATGTGCACGGACACCACCGCGGCGGGACAGGGGGACCCGAATGAACCTCTGGCTCTGGATCCTCATCGCCTGCGCGCTTGCGTACCTCACCAAACTGGTGGGCTACTTTGTCCCGGCCAAGCTGCTTCAGAGCCCCAGGATCATGCACGTCGCAGGCACTATGACCATTGGGTTGTTGGCGTCCCTCACCGTGGTGAATGCCCTCGCATCCGGACAAGGTTTGATATTGGACGCGCGCATCGGCGCACTGGCGGCGGCCGCCGTCGCTCTTTGGCTTCGCGCGCCCTTTCTGGTGGTGGTTATTTCCGGTGCTGCCGCAGCGGCACTGCTGAGGCTGCTCGGCTGGGGCTAGCCGACTTTATGCGAGACTCGCTAGCAAGCCGGCGCAGGCGGCTTCGCAGCGGCGGCAGGCTTCCGCACAGATTCGACAATGTTCGTGCATCTGCGCGTGGTGTTCACAGTCCTCAGCGCACACTCCGCACGCGGTTTGGCATGCCTTGAGGACTGCGCTCACCATGGTGGTGTTGGTTTTGGTTTGGCGGGTCAGGATGGTCCCTGTCGCAGCACAGATATCGGCGCAATCCAGATCGGTCCGGATGCACGTTGCCAGCTCAGCGACCATGTCCTCGCCCAGGCAGGCGTCGGCACAGGCTGTGCAGGTTTGGCCGCATTCAAAGCAGGCAGCAATGCATTCGGCCAGCTTCTCCCTGTCCAGCATGCTTCTGTTTGGATGGGCGTCGATCATCGCGCTGATGTGATGGGTCATGGCCGGCTCCTGTCGGATTCGAGTTCGACGGACGACCGGCCGACCCGGCCGCCATTCCCACCCTAGACCTGGTAGCGGGCAGTCTCCAGAGGCTGGCCCAAGGGCCGCCGGCCCGCATGTCAGGGCGGGCCGGCGGGTGGTAATTCTGCTAGAGGGTGGTTAGCAGCTTCTTCATTTCCTGAATCTCGGCTTCCTGGCTGCTCACGATGTCCTTGCTGAGCTGGATTGCCTGGGCGCTCTTGCCGTCCTTGCTCTCGGTCTTGGCCATCGTCACCGCTCCTTCATGGTGGGTGATCATTTGTGTCAGGAAGAGCTTCGCTGCCTCAAGGCCCTTGGCCGCTTCGAGTTTGGACATATCGTCGGTACCCATCATGCCGTCCATGCTGTGTCCCGACGGCATATGTGCTGCCTCGCCCCACGCAGTCAGCCAGCCGGTCATCTTCTCGATTTCCGGGCCCTGGGCAGCTTTGATCCGAGTCGCCAAGGAAGTGACCTCAACAGGAATGTCCTGTTTCTTCAGGATCATGTCGCTCATCTCCACCGCTTGGGCGTGGTGGGGAATCATCATTTGGGCGAACATGACGTCTGCGGCGTTATGGTCTGATGCCGCGGCAGGGCTCGACGAACTGCCATGATCCATCCCGGGCATTGACGTGCCGGAGGGGCTGGAGCCTCCGCTGGCGCATCCGGCAAGGGCGAATGCCGCGGCGACGGCTGCGGCTGCTACGGGCAGAAACTTCTTGCTGTTCATAAGAATCAAGTCCTTCAAGAATTGGGCGTACAGGGCGCGCAAAAGTTTGGATTAGGGCAGGGGTGTGACCGGGAATCCCGGCCCTGCGCCTATGTTCTGCTGATGGAGAGTTCACCCGGCGTAGGACTGCCGGGATGGTAGGTCCAATCGTCGCCAGCGGCCACCGTCGCACCGAAGTACGGCGGCGCGACGGCGGGAGTACTGTCCGGCGCTGGCGCAGAAAGAGTGCTCGTCGCGGCCAAGGGGATGCAGGATGCGGCCATGGCATGCTCTGCGGAACAGTTGCCCGAGCAGGAGCACTGAGTCGTGATGGGTAGATCGCTGTGGGCAGCGGGCTCTTCCAGCGAGGCTCCATGGCTGGGGTGTCTTCCATGGCTGAAGTGTCCGGGGGCTGCTGAATCCGTCCCAGCACTGGATACCGTGCCGGCCGCGTGGAGGGAATGCGTGCCGGTCATGACGTGCATACCCAGTATCCCGACAATCAGCGCAATGACCGCGCCTAAAAGACCTGTGGCCAGAAAGGAAAATCCGGCCGCGGTGCGCTGAGCGGTCATGGCGTTCTTCCTTCCTGTGGCTCTTCGTGTTCTAGGCTACCGGCTGGCATTTGTGGGCATGCGGTAGACGTCTTGAGCCCTGCCGCCCAAGGGGCCATTCTTGAGGAAGCGAGATCAGAAGAGGAGACTGCCGTGGAACACAGCCACACCAGCCCGCAGCCTGCAGAGTTTGTGGCAGGCCTGCTCGCAGCCCTAACGCATATCGATAATGTGGGCTTCCACGGGATCGCCACCAACCTTACGGGGGCGTCACCAAAGATAGACAGGAATTGGGCGGCGCTAATCCACAACGCCCACATCGCGGTAGCTGTGACTGCCTGGCCTGGTGAACTGGAACCGGCGGCCGAGCGATTCACCGCTGCAGCCCACGAACTGGTCGCGGTCCTGGAACGGCGTGACGTCAACGCCGTGGCAGATCCGGCAAAGGAACTACACATCGCCTACCACGCGCTCAGCGATGCGGGTTGGAACCACTTGGCGAAAAGCGCAGGGATGACCCACACTGATGCACATCAGCATGGCGCTGGGGAGGGTGGCCACCAAGCGGGCGTTCACTAAACGCCGGACGGGTCCTACTAAGTGTCGGGCCCTACTAAACTTCGTCCGTGAGCGTCACGCCTGGGATGGGTGATTGTTCCGGGAGCGGGCGGGACGGACGTTCGGTCCGGATGGCGTCTTCGATGAGCGCCACGGGACGCTTCCAGGCTTCGGAGCCGGGTTCCATGGTGTCCACGGCGCCGATCAGCATGGCAAGCAGCCGGACCATGTCCTCGATGGTGATATCGCGGCGCAGCGAACCCTGACCCTGACCGCGCTCCAAGAGCGTGGCCATGGAACCGATGAGGCCGCCGGTAATGCCCATGAGGAGTCCGCGTCGGCCTGCGACGGCGTCCAGCAGGTTGGCATCTTCGCTCGCAACCCGCATGACGGCATCGATGACGTTGATGAGACCCTCGGCGGCGTCCATGCCTTCGAGGGAGGCGTCAGCGACGGGATCTACATGCTGGCGGAGTTGGCGGGACAGGGCCGCAAGTACCAATTGTTCTTTATCGGAGAAGTTGCGGAACAGCGTAGCCGGACCCACTCCTGCCGTGGCGGCGATGGTCTGCAGGGGAACTTCGGGGCCGTGTTCCCGGAAGCACTGCCGGGCTGCGGTGATGATTTTGTCCACATTTCGTGCAGCGTCGGCCCTGAGGGGCTTGCGTTCAGAGGGCTGTTCCATGCTTGTCAGGGTAGCAACGGACAGGGGTTGACCCCTTGTTACGCGGGAGTAGGCCGTTATGTGACAAACCAGTACGTGAAACACTGGATTTCATGTTGCTTGCATTCTCAGTCGCCCCTTCAGGCCAGCCCGCTTCCGCCACCAACGGCGGACCCACCCCCGACGCCTCTGTGCACGACGCCGTGGCCGCCGCGGTCAAGATCGTCCGGGAGTCCGGATTGCCGAACCAGACGGACTCCATGTTCACTACCATCGAAGGCGAATGGGACGAGGTCTTTGACGTCGTTAAGCGGGCTACAGAGGCTGTGGGCCGCTTCGGCAGCCGCGTCTCCTTGGTGATCAAAGCGGACATCCGGCCCGGGTACAGCGGTGAGCTGACCGGCAAGGTAGAGCGTCTCGAAGAGGCTATTTCCACCACGGAATAGCTCTTTCCCCTGTCAGTGACCAGTGCAAGACTGGGGGCCATGATTGAACACGTGGCTGAACCCGGTTGGATTGACGTCGAGCATTACCTGACTGACGTCGTCGTGCGTCCTGATCCTGCCCATAAGCGCGCCCTGACATCTGCGGTCGAGGCGGGCATGCCACAGATCGAGGTGGCGCCGAACGCCGGCAAGCTGCTCAAGATGCTCGTGCAGCTGTCCGGAGCCAGGCACGTCCTGGAGATTGGTACGTTGGCCGGTTTCAGCAGTATCTGGATGGCCCAGGGACTTCCCGACGACGGCAGGCTGGTGACGTGCGAGTACCTCCAAAAGCATGCTGACGTCGCGCGGGCGAATGTGGACGCGGCCGGAGTTGGGCACAAGGTTGACATCAGGGTGGGTGCCGCTTTGGACACGCTTCCCACGTTGGTCGGCGAGGAATCGTTCGATTTTGTGTTCATCGACGCCGACAAGGAGAACGACGCCAACTACCTTGACTGGGCCATCCGTCTTGGCCACCCGGGCACAGTGATCGTGATCGACAACGTCATCTGGGACGGATCCATCCTGGAGCCTGCGCGGGACGAGGTAAACGCTCCGGGCATCGTCAAGGCCTTGGAAATGCTGGGCCAGGACCCGCGTCTTGATGCCACCGCAATCCAGACTGTGGGCAGCAAGGGCTGGGACGGCTTCGCTATCGCCCGAGTGCGGTAGCCGATGGATTTCACGCTGCGCCCGGCAACGGTTGACGACGCCGAAGCCATGACCATCATGCATGTCCAGTCGTGGCGGGAGAGTTATGGGCATTTGCTGCCGCCGGAATTCTTCGCGAAGCAGGAAGCTGCCCTGCCGGACAGGATAGAGAGGTACAGGGCGTCGATCGCGGCAGGCCATCCGCGGATGCTGGCCCATGATCCCGATGATGAATTGGTAGGAATTGCGGCTTCAGGACCGGGAAGGGACGAGGACAGCCCCTGCGACGTGGAGCTGTTCATGCTCTACACCCTCCAACGGATTCATGGCCGCGGTGTGGGTCAGGCGCTGTTGGATGCGCTCCTGGGTGACGGCCCGGCATATCTGTGGGTCCTGGACGACAACCCGCGGGCCCAGGCCTTTTACCGCCGCAACGGCTTCGTGCCCGACGGCAAGCGGCAGCTTTGCGACCCCTCGTGGTACTCACTTCCGGAACATCGGATGGTGCGGCCCGCCGTCGGGCTTTAACGTCTGAAGGCCCAGCTGTCAGGCGTTGGGCGTTGCCCGCTCATGGTGGCGTTGCCTGGGACGCCGGGCTGCGTGTGGCTTGGGCAGGAGATGCCGCAGCCGTCCTTGCCGTGCTCCCGGTGCCGGTACCGTGGTGCTGGGTGGTTCGTCCTCGAGGGGTTCCTCCAGGAGGCTGGGCGGTTTGGGTACCCGGGCAATCAGTAGGCAGACCACGGTCAGCCAGGCGAACGCGACCGTAAACACCTCCACCCAAACCGATCCCAAAGCTTCCATGAAGAGATCTTATGGCCCAATGACACTAAATGGTAAGCATCCTTATTAAATGCTCCAGTGGAAGGCGATGATGCGGTCCTCCACTAGGCTGGAGCCATGACTCAGGCAGGGCAGTTTTAGTGGCCAAACCCGGTAAATCCAGCAAGGCAGGCAAGTCCGGCCGGGCGGGAAGATCGACGGCGGGAGTCATCGAGGTGCCTAGCGGCACCCGTCCAGACGGCCCGGTAGCGGGCGTCTATTACATCGACACCGGCGACTGCGAACTGATTCCCGATCCTGACAACAACAACGGCTGGCTCCTGAAGATCAACGGAGTGCTGAGCTCGCACATTGACCTCGCCGATCCACTGTTCCTCGACTTCGAATACATGCGCTGGATTGCTGCGCTGGTGGAATCGAGATGGCCGCGGGAGTCCAAACCAAAGCTTCGGGCCCTGCACCTGGGCGGGGGAGCCTGTTCCATGGCGCGATACCTCAACGCGGCGTACCCCGATGCGCGGCAAGTGGTGGTGGAGCTCGATGGAAAGCTTGCCGACTACGTCCGTGGCTGGTTCGAACTCCCCAAGGCGCCCTTGCTGCGGATCCGCGTCGGCGAAGCGCGGGAAGTGACGGAGTCCCTGACCCCTGATACGCGGGACCTCATCATCAGGGACGTCTTCGCCGGAGCCTTCACGCCGCGCGCCCTCACCACCCGTGAGTTCAACGCCCACGCCGACGCCGTCCTGGCCCCCGATGGCTTGTACGTGGTCAACTCGGGCGACGCCCCGGATCTGAAGAATGCACGCGCTGACGCGGCCACCATCGCCGATACCTTCCAGCACACGATGATCATCGCGGACCCCGCCATGCTCAAGGGCCGGCGCTACGGGAACATGATCATGGCTGGCAGCCACGTGCCGTTCGGCGACGACCCAACCCTGGCCCGCAAGCTCCTGGGCGGCGCCGTCCCTGCACACATCTGGAACGACGCCCAAGTGAGGGCCTTTGCCGCCGGGACCCCGGTTCGGCACGATCCGCCGGCGGCTTCAGCCGAGTAGCTCCTCGCGCCGCGTCTCCGTCTCTTCGCGCAGGGCCTGGACGACGGCGGCTACGGCCGGGCGGCGCATCGAGTCGGGGCGGAGGACCATCCAGTAGGGGAGCAGCTCCGCGAAGTCCGCAGGAAGGAGCCGCACCAAATCTGCGTGGCGATCGGCCATGAAACACGGCAGGAATCCCACGCCTGCGCCCGCTCTCGTCGCCTCCACATGCACGAACACGTTGGTGGAGCTCAGGCCATCGCGCATCGTTGGGACCAGCCTTCTCGGCGCGTCCAGATCATCCACCTGCAGCATGGAATCCACGAAGTAGACCAACTGATGCTGCGTCAGTTCCTCGATGCTGCTGGGTGTGCCGCGGTCCGCGAGGTAGTCGAGCGAGGCGTACATTCCCAGCCGGTACTCGCCCAGGCGGATTGCCTCTGCCCGATGGACTTGTGGCGTACCGACCACCACTTCGATGTCCAGGCCCGAGCGTTGCTGAAGCGCCCGACGCGTCACGGTGACAATCTCAACGCTGAGCCCAGGATGGTCGCGTCTCAGTTTCGCCACGGCAGGCGCAGCTATATAGGCGCTGAAACCATCGGTTGCGGTCATGCGTACGACGCCGGTAATGGGGTCGGGTGCGCCGTCGCTGGGTCCCAGTGCGCCCACCGCAGATTCAATGCGTTCAGCGACCAGTACGGCCTCTGCCCCCAACTCCGTCACTTCCCAGCCGCCAGCGGCGCGCGCGAGGACGCGGCCGCCCAGAGCCTTTTCCAGCGCCGCTATCCTGCGCGAAACGGTGGTGTGGTTCAGGCCCAAGGCTTGCGCCGCCGTCGTGAATTTTCCTGAGCGTGAAACGGCCAGGAGGATGAGGAGATCGTCCGGATTGGGCTTCATATCTGCAATTCTGCACACACTCGGTGCCACTTTGGTCATTGAGGCGGGATGAATCTGCAGTAATACTCAGTGGAGCATTTCGTGTTGTGGATCACAGCATGCATCAGGGCACTGTCAAAAGGGTCAACGAGGACACTGAGGAGATGGATATGAGCGTAGAGCAGCGCTCCACATCAAAGGCCGGGAACCAATCCGGCAAGGGCTCCGGCCTTAAGAAGATCGTCGCTGCGTCCATGGTGGGCACAGTGGTGGAGTGGTACGAGTTCTTTCTGTACGCCACCGCCGCGACGCTGGTTTTCGGCAAATACTTCTTCCCGAGCACCGGCAACGAATTGGACGGCATCATCCAGGCGTTCCTGACCTACGCAGTTGGCTTCGTAGCCCGCCCGCTCGGCGGAATCGTCTTCGGCCAGATCGGCGACAAACTGGGCCGCAAGCCCACGCTCCAGCTGACCATTGTGATCGTGGGCGTCTCGACGTTCCTCATGGGTTGCCTCCCCGGCTTCGCCGATCTGGGTTACTGGGCACCGGCCATGCTGGTGGCGCTTCGCTTCATCCAGGGCTTCGCGCTCGGTGGCGAGTGGGGAGGTGCCGTGCTCCTGGTAGCTGAACACAGCCCCAACAAGTCGCGCGGCTTCTGGTCATCCTGGCCGCAGGCAGCAGTGCCCGTGGGCAACCTCCTGGCCACGCTGGTCCTGTTCATCATGTCCACCACCCTGAGCAGCGAGGCATTCCTCGGCTGGGGCTGGCGGGTCGCATTCTGGCTGTCCGCAGTGATCGTCTTCGTCGGCTACTACATCCGCACCCACGTCACAGAGGCACCCATCTTCCTCGAGGCCAAGGCCCAGGTGGAGGAATCCAAGGCCATCAGCTACGGCGTCGGCGAAGTCATCCGCAAATACCCCAAGGGCATCCTGCAAGCCATGGGCCTCCGCTTCGCCGAGAACATCATGTACTACCTGGTGGTCAGCTTCGCGATCGTCTACCTCAAAAGCGTCCACAAGTATGACACGTCATCGCTGCTGCTCGCATTGCTTATTGCGCATGTGATCCACTTCCTGGTCATCCCGCAGGTTGGGCGTCTTGTTGACGCCTGGGGTCGAAAGCCCGTGTACCTGGTGGGAGCCATCGCCGGCGCAACATGGCCGTTCTTCGCGTTCCCCATGTTCGACACCAAAAACGCTGTGGTCATCGTGTTGGCCGTGACAATCGGCCTGTGCCTGCACGCGTTCATGTATGCAGGCCAGCCGGCAATCATGTCCGAGCTCTTCCCCACCCGCATGCGCTACTCTGGGGTCTCGCTCGGTTCACAGGTTACGTCGATCTTCGCAGGGTCACTCGCTCCGCTGCTGGCAACCCAGTGGCTCAAGGACACCGGTTCCTGGCTCCCCACCGCGATCTACCTCGTCGTCGCCTGCGCAATTACCGTCGTCGCCGTCGTTTCGCTGAAGGAAACCAAGGGCATCGCGCTCCAGGACGTGGACGAAGCCGACGCCGTGCGGCATGGACTGACCACGTCTTCTGTTGGCACGGCAGCGAAAGGCTAGCTCCATGGACAACTCCTTGAACGGGCGCAAAGCACTGGTCACCGGCGGTGCGAGCGGAATCGGGGCAGCCTGCGCCCGTGCGCTCGCGGCCCACGGGGCGAAAGTAGTAGTGGCCGACGTCGATGCCTCCGGAGCTGCAGCCCTCGCCGACGAGCTGGGCGGCACTGCCTGGACTGTGGACCTGTTGGACGTCGACGCCCTGGCCGCCCTCAGCCTTGACTGCGACATCCTGGTCAACAACGCCGGCATCCAGAAAGTAGCGCCGATCGAGGAGTTCGAACCTGCTGAATTCAGGCGGATACTCGCCCTGATGCTGGAGGCCCCATTCCTCCTCATCCGGGCCGCGCTCCCACACATGTACGCCAATGGGTTCGGCCGGATCATCAACATCTCCTCGGTTCACGGGCTCCGGGCTTCGGCCTACAAGAGCGCGTACGTCTCCGCGAAACATGGCCTCGAAGGGCTCAGCAAAGTCACTGCCTTGGAGGGTGGCGAGCATGGAGTGACGTCCAACTGCATCAATCCCGGGTACGTCCGCACGCCCTTGGTGGAGCGACAGATCGCCGATCAGGCCCGGCTCCACGGCATCCCTGAGGCCGAGGTCCTGGCGAAGGTAATGCTGACGGAGTCGGCAGTAAAGCGGCTGGTGGAGGTTGAGGAAGTCGCGTCGTTGGCAGCCTGGATGGCCTCCGACGACGCCGGTATGGTCACCGGCGCGAGCTACACCATGGACGGCGGGTGGTCGGCCCGGTAGTAGGTCCTTCTGGGCCTCCTCTGGTGCCGCCTGCTTGCCGAGAGGTGACAGATAACCCCCATGTATCTGCGGAACATGGGGGTTATCTGTCATTTCGATGCTTGTTGATCTTGCCACCCGGGCGGGCCTCTTTCCGGTTTTCCACATAGGGGAATTGGGGCCTGATGTGGGCGGGTGCTTGCTGGAAGAGTGATTTCCATGGACGGGATTGGGGAGATGGGCTCGGTGATCACGACTTTGCCCGCTCATGTTCCGAAATTGGACGGATTGGAGAACCTGGACCAAGCGGCGCTCGCTGGGTTTGAGGCTTCGGCCGTTGGCTCGGTGGAGGGTCTTCTCCTCGAGGTACGTTCTTTCCGTGTTGGTGCGTACAGCAATGAGTTGATCGATCAGATTCGTGGGCTGGAAGACGTGAAGTCGGCCATCGCGGCGTTGCAGGCCAGGATCGCTGTGGCCTTTGATCTCGCCCAGCGCCAAGCGTATGCGGAGATGGGCGCTCCGGCGGCTGAGCAGGGCAAGGGTGTGGGCGCGCAGATCGCCCTGGCCCGGCGTGAATCACCCAACAAGGGATCCCGGCTCCTCGGCCTGGCCAAGGCCCTGGTCTCGGAAATGCCCCGCACCATGGCCGCCCTGGAAACCGGGCACCTGAACGAATGGCGCGCCACCCTGCTCGTGAAGGAAACAGCCTGCCTCTCCGTCGAAGACCGGGCCGCGGTTGATGAGGAACTCGCCCCCGACACCGGAACCTTCGACGGCGCCGGAGACAAAACCATCATCGCCGCCGCACGAGCCGCAGCCTACCGGCGCGATCCCCGCTCCGTCACCCAGCGCGCAGCCCATGCCGCGTCCGAACGGCACGTCAGCCTCCGGCCCGCACCGGACACCATGACCATCCTCACCGCATTGCTCCCCGTTGCCCAAGGCGTCGCCGCCTACGCCGCGCTCACCCGGCACGCCGATTCGGCCCGCTCCGGCGGGGACACCCGGAACCGCGGACAGGTCATGGCCGACACCCTCGTCGAACGCCTCACCGGCACCCCCGGCGGGATCAGCGGGATTGATCTGCAGCTCGTCATGACCGACAGCACCCTCCTCCAAGACGACAGCGAACCAGCCCGGCTACAAGGCTACGGAATAGTCCCCGCCCGGGTGGGCAAGAATGCTCATCGCCGGAGGCAGCAACCAGACGAACGGAGCGCCCGGGACCAACAACCATGCGGAATCCGGGCAGGTCAACTCGGGTACGGAACGCACGGGCGGCGAGGCATTCAAAGTCTTGCTCCGCCGGCTCTATACAGCACCGGCCTCCGGAGAGTTGCTGGCCATGGACTCAAAAGCCCGGCTCTTCCCACCCGGGATGCGACGCTTCATCGAAACCCGGGACCACACCTGCCGCACACCCTACTGCGACGCCCCCATACGCCACACCGACCACATCATTCCCTGGCACAACGGCGGCGCCACGAGCCTTGCCAACGGCGCCGGGCTCTGCGAAGCCTGCAACCACACCAAAGAAAACCCCGGCTGGAACACAAAAACAATCCCCGGCGGCCAACATCAACTGGAAATCAGCACCCCAACAGGTCACAGGTACCAATCCAAAGCCCCACCCCTGCCAGGCCATGTGAGCCAGCATCGGCGGGAGACAACGCGTCTACTACAACCCGAGCCTGAGCTCCCCGTCCCCCGACATAACAGTTGAACCCTATGTTCCTCAAGAACATAGGGTTCAACTGTCAGCTCGGGCGCCGGAGCTACGGTGCCTTCACCAAGGGGATTGACGCCGTCTCGTCCACGAGCTCTGCACGACGCAGGCCACCACCGCGAACCCATAGCTTGTAAGCGACGAACAGGAGGATCAGCCAGGTACCGCCGACATATAGGGCTACGCGCGTATCCTCGAAGACCCCGAGGATCACGATCACCATGGCCATGAACGCCATGGTCAGGATGGACGCTGCCGGCCACAGGGGTGAACCGAATTCCGAAGCCGGAAGCCCCTTGCGCTTGATTTCGCGCTTCATGGCAACGTGCGAAGCAAGGATCATCACCCACACCCACACTGTGGCAAACGTGGCTATCGAGGCGATCAGCACGAACACGTCTTCCGGGATCACAGCGTTCAGCAGGACGCCCACCAGCAGGATTCCGCCCATCATCACCACGGTCATCCAGGGGACGCCGTGCCTGGAGATCTTGCCGAAGCTCTTTGGAGCATGACCTTGCTGGGCAAGACCGAACAGGATGCGGCCGGCTCCAAAGATGTCGCTGTTGATAGCGGAAAGGGCCGCAGTGATGACCACGGCATTGAGAATGTGCGGTGCAGCAGGGATGCCCAGGCCGTCGAAGATCTGCACGAACGGGCTGCCGCTGCTGCCGATTTCGTTCCACGGGAAGATGCTCATCAACACGCCCAGCGTCAGGACGTAGAACAGCAGCACTCGGACTGGCACAGTGTTGACTGCCTGCGGGATGACCTTTTTGGGATCGGCAGCTTCGCCAGCGGTAATGCCGATTGTTTCGATCCCACCGAAAGCAAACATCACGACGGCGAACGCAGCCAGGAGCCCTTCGAAGCCGTTCGGGAACAAACCGCCGTGGTTAACCAGGTTCCCCAACCCCGGTGCCACACCGCCGCCGTCGCCCGTCTGGAAGCCGAAGACGACGATTGCTGCGCCTCCGACGATCATGGCGATGATGGCCACCACCTTGATCAGCGAGAACCAGAACTCCAGTTCACCGAAGACCTTCACGCTCAGCAGGTTCATGGCGCCCAGGAAGAGAATGATCGCAAGCACCCAGATCCAGCGGTCCACCTGTGGGAACCAGAAGCCCATATAGATGCTGAAGGCTGTGACGTCCGCGATGGCGACGATCGCCATCTCGAACACGTACGTCCAGCCGGTAACGAAGCCGGCGAACGGTCCAAGGTACTTGCTCGCGTATTGGCCGAATGAGCCGGAGACGGGGTGTCGGACGGCCATTTCGCCAAGTGCGCGCATCACCATGAAGACGGCTGCACCGCCGATGATGTAGGCCAAAAGGACGGCGGGGCCGGCCTTCTGTATGGCGGACGCAGAACCGTAAAACAGTCCCGTTCCGATCGCGGATCCGAGTGCCATAAAGCGGATGTGACGGACGTTGAGGCCACGGCTCAGTGCCGTACCGGCGGCTTGGAGGACGGTGTCCTTCGAAGCCAGCATGGTTTGTTGCATGGTAAAACCTTCTCGTCTTTGGGAGGGGATCGCTATCCAGCAGATCACTTTTGGCCGCCTTGTGATTGGCCTCACGGGGGTTTGGTGTCTTTGATCGCAGACAGTGCGACAGGAGTCACAGTCGAATCTCAGATACGATGTCCGCGGACAGCTAGTCACCCCGGTAGGCAGGTCTTCAGGTCCAATGCCGCCCGGATGGCTCGGACACTGTCATCGCATCTTTCTTGGGGGACTCGTAGATGTCTGCTTTCCGTGTTGCTTCCATCCGTGCTGCTCGCCATCGTTGGGCCGCCGCCGTTGTGGCCTTGATCGCGGGGGCATCCCTGCTCTTCGCCGCCCCCGCCCGGGCATACGACATTCCTGAGTTTGAGATTCCCCTCGCCTCGCAGGCTCCCGTTCCTTTTGTGAAGCGCGCTGTTGATGTGGCCGGCGTCCTTGATCTGTGGAGGACAGGTGGCCCGGCGACGCGCGCCGTAGCCCAGCTTGCCTTGGTGGGCGGTCCCGAGGCCGTCCAGGCATTCCTTGACGGCGGACAGGACGTTGCGCTGGCAACGGACCGTAAGGAACTGGTCACCGAGCTGACGAAGCGGGGGAGTCCACACGTACGGTCCTCCGCGAAAGCAGCGCTCATTTCCGATGCCGCAACAGTTGCCTTCTTGTCCGACGGCTGGGCGAGTACATGGAAGGGCGATCTTCGGACGACGGCGACGTATTTCACCAACGTGGCAAACCCTCGAATAAGTGCTGCCGCCTCCAAAAGTCTGGACTCGGGCGAGGAAGCCATTGGGCAATTCGTGCTTGAGGGCTGGCGGAAGATCGCGCAAGGCCAGGATCGGGAGGCCGTCTACTACCTGACGAATTCCCCCGTGCCTGAGGTAACTCTCGGAGCTCAAGCTGCCCTGGACTCCTCCAGCCCGGACTTCGTTGCTGATTTCCTTCGCTACGGGCAGTTCGTCGCCTCAGACCACCACACGGAATCAGAGGCAGTAGCCGCGCTGCTGCAGCAGGTCAAGGCAGACGTGGCAGCCAACCCCAACGGGGCTGCCGGCGTGGCCGAGAGGGCGAGGGCCGCCGTCGAGCAGGCTCGGAGGACCGCAACTGCTGCGAGGGCAGCGGATTCATCGCGTCTCGTCGCGGACAGGGACTTCCTTTCATCGTTGGCTTTGCCTCGGCAGGCCACGGACACTGCGCTGCTGACGTCCGAGGAGCCGGCCAAGACGGCCTTCGCGACGGCGGCTCGCGAAATTCCGGAGCTACTGGCAACCCTTACCGCGCCGGGAACCGATCTCCATGTCCGCAGTAAGGAAGCCCGGCAGGCCACACTTGATCTGGCGCTTACCGGCACGCCGGAGGTGAAGAAGGCCGCTGAAGCTGCCCTCCTGGCACGAGACTCCGGGATCAAGGCCTTCATCACCAATGGCTACGCGGCTTCGACCAAATTGGATGGCTCCGCTTTGAGCGCCGACCGGCAGCGCGTTTACCAGCTTCTCCACCTTGGTGGCGGGCACGTTAACGCAGCCGCCGACGCCGCCCTCAGTTCAGCCAACCATGCAGATGTCCGGTACTTCCTGGAATACGGATTTGATCAAGCGCTGCACCTCGACAACCGGGTCCAGACGACCTTCGCCTTGGATTCAACACCAGAGGTGCGGGCAGCTGCCAGCGTCGCCCTCGACGGCAGTCGGGCCGACCTTCAGGCATTCATGACCAGCGGAAAGGCCGCTGCTGCCGAGCGTGACAAGGCCACGGCCGCCCACGTAGCGTTGGTCAACGCGACGATCGCCGAACTCGCCGGACTGGCAGACAAAGCAGCGCTCGACGCCGGGACGGCGGCCGACGCTGCCAAGTCGGCTGAGGCGGCGCGGCAGGCAGAAGCGGCACGGCAGGCAGAAGCAGTCCAGGCTGCTGAAGCAGCGCTCCCGCTTAGTGGTTTGCCGCACGTCGCCGTCCACCAGTTGGCTGGATCGGCCCCGGCGCTGGTGCCGTGGCAGTCGTCGCCCGCCGTCGTGATCCCCGCAACGAGCGAGACGGGTGCGTCTGCCGCTGACCTGCCCGCGCTTCCCCCTCCTCCGGCTGGCAGCGCAAATCCGGGTGACATCGTGTCCGTGGAGCCGGAAGCCCAGGAAGCCGCCACTGCTTCCAACACGTCACAAGGTTTAAACGCTTGGACTATCGGGTTGATTGCGCTGCTGGTCGCCGCGGCGGCGGGTGGAATCACGCTCGTTCTGCGCCGGAAAACGCCGACAAATGCAGTGCCGGAAACGCCAGTCAAGGCCAAGCCCTAGGCGTGCCCTAGTGACGGGGATTCTTCCGCAGGTATTCCCGTAGCCCCGGGATGGCAAAGACAACTTTGCCGTGACCGGCTGATTCGATGAGACCAGCATCCAGCAGTCGTGTGCGGTACTTGGCCACCAACGTGGGTCGCGAGCCAGTTCTCTGCACGATGTCGGCGATCGTCGAAATGTCATCGTCGATTGCCATGGCGTGTAGGAATTCCAGGTCCTTCGAGGACGCCGACGAAAGGGCAGCTTCAATCACAACGCGTTCGTTTCGTCGGATTGCTGCTTCTGTTGCCCGGTCGACAGCAGCCGGAGTAAGGGAATCGTCGTGGTTCTCAGCCTCCCTCCAGAGAAAGTAGCCGACCAATTGAATGAGGAATGGGTAGCCACCAGTCGCAACGGCGGCGCGGTGAATCTGGTCGGGAGCGATAGCTATGTCGGCCCGAGCGAATGTCTCGGTGAACGACGCTTCGACATCCCGTATCGCGGCGGCATGGAGATCAATCTTGTCGGCCCTGCGAAGAAAAGTAGCAACTCCCTCGTTCAGAAGGTCCGACACCGCCGAGGGTAGGCCAGCAAAAATCAGAGCTATTGGCAGCCGGTCTTGGATGAAGTGCTGTACGTTTGCAGCCAACTGGGCCAGTTCGGAACGGTCGGCGGCGTGGATCTCGTCCACTGTGATGAGGAGGCCAGTTCCGTTTGCATCCAGAAGCTGGAGGAGGTTCTCTCCCAGCTCCCTCCCAGTCGACCTGCCGTTCTGGTGATAGTTGCGTCGTAACGCCAAACCCAGCGACTGTGACTGCCGTGATGCGTCGTCGCGCGTCGGGTCCGTCCCCCAATTCTTGGGTAAGGCGACGCATCTTTTCACCTATGCGCCCCATGAACGTGCCGGTCGCCGTCTCCGAAATCACAGCCCAACCATGTTCCCTGGCGCCGGTAAGGATGGACAGGTGAATCTGGGTGAATTTGGTGAATTTGGATAACTGGGTGAATTTGGTGAACATCCCGCATTGGGACCGACCTCCCGCGGGCATCTCCGGCAGTGCGGCTCAGCCCCGCAGCAGGTACTTCGCTACGCCCTCCGGGTTTGCCAAGGCCAGCAGGTGGCCGCCTGCGATGACGTCGGGCGTGAGTCCTAAGCGTTCTTTGGCCACTCGGCGCTGGAATTCCACGGGAAAGAACCGGTCGTCCCTCCCGCTGAGTACCCTTGTTGCGATGCTGGGCCACTCCGTGAAGTCGCAGACTGATTCGAAGACCGCATTGGCTTCCGGCCGCTGATACGGTTCACCCGCTGCAGCGACGTCCGGTGGAACGTCGTGCAGGAAATCTGTGGCAACGTCGAACTCGGGACTGTAACCGTGGGCCGCAGCAGCGCTCTCCCTCGCGGCGTCCCAACCTGTGTTCGCCCACCAGTCGCCAGGGGTTTCGCCCGGCATTGGGATCATCGCGTTGACGAGGACGAGCTCGCGGATGATTGACGCACGGTCGCAGACCAACGGCGCGGTAAAACCGCCCAGTGATTGGGCCACGAGCACGACGTCGGTGCGGGCGCCAATGGCGTCCAGAACCAGTCGCGTGTACTCGGGCAGGCCAGCACTTTCGTCGTCCCCAGGGAGGTCCACCGCGACGGCCTCGTGTCCGGCACGCTCCAGCAGCGGAACCACCCGGCTCCAATACCAGGCTGTCCCGCCGGCTCCCGGGATCAGGACGAACGTACTCACGGCAGTTCGGGCCGCACGCAGTGGCGAGGGTGAAACACGGTGGAATTCATGTCCCTATTGTCTTCCTTCACAGGGGCGCCGTTTCTGCGTAACGTCGGCTCCATGGACCCTGTCATCCAGACCATCGATCTCCATAAGAATTTCGGCCGGGTCAAGGCACTGGACGGCCTCGACCTCGAAGTCCCCGCGGGGCAAGTCCACGGGTTCCTCGGCCCGAACGGTGCAGGGAAGTCCACTACGCTCCGTATCCTGCTGGGCCTGGCACGCGCCTCGTCCGGCAGTGCGAGAGTCCTTGGATTGCACCCATGGGCCGACGCCGTTGAACTCCACCGGCGTGTTGCCAACGTCCCCGGCGATGTCAGTATCTGGCCGAATCTCTCAGGGGGAGAGACCATTGATTTTCTCTCCCGGCTTCGGGACAGCGGGGCAGATCACGCTGAGTATCGACGCAGCAAGGAGCGTTTGTGCCAGCTCTTCGACTTTGACCCCACCAAGAAGGGCCGTGCCTACTCCAAAGGCAATCGCCAGAAAGTTGCGCTCATCGCAGCCTTGGTTGCCGACGCTGAGGTCTACCTTCTGGACGAGCCGACAAGCGGTCTGGATCCCCTCATGGAGGCCGTCTTTACTAGGGAGATCCGGCGGCTCGTCGCCGAGAAAGGGGCCACTGTCCTTCTTTCCAGCCACATTCTCTCCGAGGTGGAACAGCTGGCCGATAGTGTCAGCATCATCCGGGGTGGTCGGATCGTTGACGGCGGGACTCTGGAATCCCTGCGCCACCTGACCCGCACAGGGATCTCTTTCGCGCAGGACCAGGTGGACGTCCAAGCCCTCCAAAGCCTTTCCCAAGTCCACGACCTCACCTTGGCCGCAGGCCGGGTCAAGTTCAATGCCGATTCGGACCGTGTCCATGAGGTCCTGCCGATTCTTGGACGTCTGGGCGTACAGGGCCTGCTGGTCGCTCCACCGTCGCTGGAAGAGTTGTTCCTCCGGCACTACGGGGTTGCCCTTCCGCCCCAGTCAGAGGAAGTGAAGTCCGACGGCGGCACTCACCATGGGCGAAGCCGCCCGCCCGCGGCGACGGGCCCTTGAGATGAGCCGCTTTCTTGGCTTGTATTGGCAGCGACTTCGCCGCGACCGGTGGCAACTCCTGAGCTGGATTGCTTCCATCGGTGCCCTTGCCTTTTTCGCCACTACAGCGGTGGCTTCGGCGTACGGGGACGATGCTTCCCGCGCCGAGATCCTGCATGTTGCCACGGCGACTCCCGCTATTTTGATTCTCCGCGGGCTGGTCAGGGGCCCCGCCCTGGACGCATTTACGTTTTTCCAGATCTTCGCCTTCATCGGTGTCCTTGCTGGCCTGATGAACACCTTCCTGGCAGTGCGGCATACGCGTGCCGAGGAGGAAGCGGGCCGGGCTGAGCTCGTCGCGTCCACGGCGGCGGGCGGTGGATGCCATTGACGGCGACCGTGACGCATGGGCTCGTAGGAAACGTGCTCCTGGCCGCGGCAGTCACGTTCGGCTTTATCGCCGGCGGTCTCGACTCCGCTGGCTCGCTCGTGGCCGGTCTTGCGGCCGGAGCCATTGGCTTGGCGTTCCTCACGGTCGGATTGCTCGCATCCGAGTTCATGAGTACCTCGCGTGGGGCAAACGGAGCGGCGGCCGGGCTAGTGGTCGCCGCCTATCTTCTGCGCGGTTTCGGCGATGCGACCGGCGAGGTCAGCCGGGACGGCCTGACGGTAACGGCGGCATGGCCGAGCTGGGTTTCGCCCATCGGTTGGGGGCAGCAGACGTTTGCCTACACGGGAAACCGATGGTGGCCCCTGCTGCTTCCGCTGGGGCTTGGCATCGTCTGCGTCTCACTGACCGCCGTCATCATGTCCAAGCGGGATGTAGGAGCGAGCGTGCTGGCCGGACGACGAGGCCGGATGGACGCCCGACCCTCGCTCCGCGGGCCCTTTGCCCTGGCACTACGACTCCAGCAGGGCGCGATCGTGAGCTGGTGCATTGGCGGGTTTATCGCGGGCCTGCTTACCGGCGCCCTGGGCGCTGCCATCCAGCAGGTCAGCATCACGAATTCCTCGGTCACAGCGATCCTTAGGGCCATGATCGAGGCGCAAGGCACATCCATGACAGAGCTGGTCATTGCTGTCCTCTTTGAAATCGGTGGCATCCTGGCGGCGGCCTGCGGACTCCAGGCCGTTCTGCGATTGAGGCAGGAAGAAGTTGCGGGCACTGCAGAACTGGTGCTCTCGCAACCACTGGGACGCATTCGTTGGTTTGGCAGCTTTCTCGGCCTCGGGGCGGCCTCCGTGGTACTCGTCATGGTGTTCGCGGCATTCGGTGCCTGGTATTCCTTGTTGGTCTCGGGGGAATCAGCCGTTGATGTGGGCAACGTGTGGGAGACGGCCGGGGCTCAAATCCCGGCTGCGCTGCTTTACTTGGCCTTGCCCGCTGCGGTATTTGTCACCTTTCCCCGCGCTACTGTTCCGATCGGTTGGGCGTTGCTGGCGTTGGGCGTCGTGCTGGGTATCTACGGCGGAATGCTGGGCTTCGACAAGACCCTCAGGGACCTCTCGCCATTCACACATACGCCGGTGGTTACCACCACGGGAACCGATTGGAGCGGCGGCTTTTGGATGCTCGGGATTGGAGCGGCGCTAGTGGTGTTCGCGTTCGTGGCCGTGCGCCGCCGGGAGGTTGGCACGGTTTGAGCCGCGCTCAAATATATGACCGCCAGTTAAGTCTGGTATTTCAGACACTGCATGGAGGGAGTGGTCTGGCGCTGCCGTACTTAACAGGGCACGCTTGAGTACGGGATACCGGACACATCGCCCCGCGTGGGGCTGGACGGTTTCTCCTTCAGCAGTCTTGAGCAGTGAGGAACCATGACAACCACGCCACTGGCACCAGGCAAGGCCACATCCAAGGTCCCTGCCGCCGAAAATACGCTGCGCATCCTGAAACTGTTGGCCTCGCGGAGAGGGCCGATGGCGGCGTCGAACATTGCGACGGCGCTCGGCTTGCCCCGCTCCAGCGTCTACCACCTGCTCGGCGTCATGGAGGCCAACGGCTTCGTCCTCCATCTGCACGAAGAGCAGCGCTACGGCCTCGGCATCAGCGCCTTCGAGCTCAGCTCGGCCTATTCACGGCAGGAGCCTTTGTCGCGTCTCGGGCGGCCTATGCTGGCCTCGCTGGTGGACGTGATTGGCGAAAGCGCGCACCTGGCCGTGCTTCATGGCCGCGACGTCCTTTACATCGTGGAGGAACGCGCCAAGAACCGCCCAAGCCTGGTGACCGACGTCGGAGTCCGCCTGCCCAGTCACCTCACCGCGTCAGGCCGCGCGATCCTGGCCGCCCTGCCAAAGTCCCAGGTTCGCGCCCTATACCCGAACGCCGCCGCCTTCACATCGCGCCACGAAGTCGAATTCCCGATCATGAAGTACTCTGCCCTGTCCTCCCACCTTGACCAGGTGCGGCAGCGTGGCTACGCCACGGAAAACGGCGAGATTACGCCCGGATTTGGCTCAATAGCCGCCGCTGTGACTGACCACGTGGGATGGCCGACGGCGGCAGTCGCCGTCACGTTCTTGGAGGACAAAGTGCCGGCTGAGCAATGGCCGGTACTGGCTGCGCGCATCCGCAAGGCTGCCGACGAATTGTCCGTACGCATTCACGGACGACCGGCTGGCTAGGCCGTTCGCATAGTCCATTCGTCCTAGTCGCCACGCGGCTTCGGTTCGCCCGGCTCGGGTTGGCCCGGCTTCAGTCTGCCCGGCTCCGAGGCGTCGCGCTCGACGAGTCTGCGGAACGTCTCCAGCTCACCCCGGAAGCTGCCCCGGTAGGACCCCATGGCGAAAATCCGCCCGAAAACCGCTGAAACGAATCCTCGGGTCACGAACTCCTGCTGGATGCGCGTACCGCCTGCCTCGGCAGTAAACCTCACATCTGACTCGCCCTTCAGGATCGCGTTGCCGAAACGTGTGTGGATGTGCCAAGGCCGTTCGACGGCGAGGATCTCCGTGGGGCTCGCCATGCGCCCGAACCACACCGTGTAGCGGCTGCCGGCCTGGTCGATCGAGCCAGTGCGATCGGTCACCCGGGTGACTCCGCCGATCCATTCCGGGAACCGGTCCAGATCCGTCCAGGTCGCGAAAACGCGCTCCGGCGGAGCCGCAACGAGGGTAGTCACTCGGAACGTTGCCATGGGTCCAGCATGCGCTCCTTCCCGCGCGAATGCGAGGGGTTGGCCTCACTTCACAGCGACGCCTGGGCGGAGGATCAGCGAAGGGCTGCATGCGTCTGTAATCCCGGACATCACCAGTTGAAAAGCCATTCCAGGGCCCTCGTAAAGGGGCTTTAGTAGAAGCAGAAGAACTTTCCACTACACACTTCCCAAAGACGAAGGAGTCATCATGGCACCCGCCGATTTCACTACTGGTGCCCGTCCGGTCAAGGCCGCGCGGGGTACTGAGCTTACTGCCAAGTCGTGGCAGACTGAGGCGCCGTTGCGTATGTTGATGAACAATCTGGATCCTGAGGTCGCTGAGCGTCCTGATGATTTGGTGGTTTACGGCGGCACGGGCCGTGCTGTGCGGTCTTGGGCTGCGTTTGATGCGATCACCCGGACGCTGGAGACGATGGAGAAGGACGAGACGCTGCTGGTGCAGTCGGGCAAGCCGGTGGGTGTGTTCCGCACCCACGAATGGGCTCCCCGTGTCCTGTTGGCGAACTCGAACCTGGTGGGGGACTGGGCGACGTGGCCGGAGTTCCGCCGCCTGGAGGCTGAGGGCCTGATGATGTACGGGCAGATGACGGCCGGGTCCTGGATCTACATCGGCACGCAGGGCATCCTGCAGGGCACGTACGAAACCTTCGCAGCCGTCGGCAACAAGCTCGCGGCCGCCAGGCAGAACACCGCCGGCCACCCGGCCCCCGCCGCAGAAGGCTCCACCGCTGCTGGTTTGTCGGAGGGACCACTGGCGGGGACGCTGACGTTGACGGGTGGGTGTGGCGGGATGGGCGGTGCCCAGCCGCTGGCGGTGACGTTGAATGATGGTGCGTGCCTGATCGTGGACGTGGACGAGACCCGCCTGCGCCGCCGTGCGGGCAAGCGGTACCTGGATGAGGTCGAAACGGATCTGGATGCTGCGATCGCGAAGGTCCAGAAGGCCAAGGCCGAACGCCGTGGCTGGTCCGTGGGCTATGTGGGCAACGCCGCGGAGGTGTTCCCGGAACTGCTGGCCCGCCACAAGGCCGGGGAAGTGACCTTTGATGTGGTCACGGACCAGACGTCCGCGCACGACCCGTTGTCGTATTTGCCGGAGGGCATCACGGTGGCGGAGTGGCACACGGAGGCCGCGGCGGATCCGGAAGGGTTCACGAAGAAGGCCCAGGCGTCCATGGCCCGCCAGGTGCAGGCGATGGTGGAGTTCCAGGACGCCGGGGCCGAGGTGTTTGATTACGGCAACTCGATCCGTGATGAGGCACGCAAGGGCGGGTACGAGCGGGCGTTTGAGTTCCCCGGTTTCGTTCCGGCGTATATCCGTCCGTTGTTCTGCGAGGGCCTGGGCCCGTTCCGCTGGGTCGCGCTCTCGGGGGACCCGGAAGACATCGCCGTCACGGACAAGGCCATTAAGGAACTGTTCCCGGAGAACACGCACCTGCACAAGTGGCTGGACGCCGCGGCGGACCGCGTGGAGTTCGAGGGCCTGCCGGCACGTATTTGCTGGCTCGGGTACGGTGAAAGGGCCAAGGCCGGGCTGTTGTTCAACCAGTTGGTGAAGGAGGGCAAGGTCAAGGCTCCGATCGTGATCGGCCGTGACCACCTGGACTCCGGTTCCGTGGCGTCCCCGTACCGGGAGACCGAGGCCATGGCCGACGGGTCCGACGCGGTAGCTGACTGGCCGTTGCTGAACGCCCTGCTGAACACCTCCTCGGGCGCTACCTGGGTGTCGATCCACCACGGCGGCGGTGTCGGTATCGGCCGGTCCCTGCACGCCGGGCAGGTTTCCGTCGCTGACGGCACGGACCTGGCCGCGGAGAAGCTCGAACGGCTCCTGACCAACGACCCCGGCATGGGCGTCATCCGCCACGTCGACGCCGGCTACGACCGCGCCGTCGAAGTCGCCAACGAACGCGGCGTCCGCATCCCCATGAACGAGAAGTAGGCAACAAAGTGACTATTACTACCCACGAACCCCTGACCGTTACCCTCGGTTCCAGCGGCGTGACCCCGGAAGACGTCGTCGCCGTCGCACGCCACGATGCCAAGGTGACCATCTCCCAGGACGCCCTGGATAACGTCGCCAAGGTTCGCGCCCACATCGATAGCCTCGCCACCAGCGATGTCCCCGCCTACGGCATTTCAACGGGTTTCGGCGCGTTGGCCAACCGCCACATCCCCAATGACCTCCGCACGCAGCTGCAGAAGTCGCTCATCCGCAGCCACGCAGCGGGCATGGGGCCGGCGGTTGAACGCGAAGTGGTCCGCGGCATCATGTTCCTCCGCGCCAAGACCCTCGCATCCGGCCGTACGGGCGTCCGTCCCGTGGTCCTGCAGACCATGGTGGACGTTCTCAACGCCGGCATCACCCCGCTGGTCCGCGAGTTCGGTTCGCTGGGCTGCTCCGGCGACCTCGCGCCGCTGTCCCACTGCGCGCTGGTGCTGATGGGCGAAGGCGAAGCAACCGGTCCCGATGGCGAACTCTACGGAACCGCTGGCCAGCCGCCTGTTGCTGAGCTGCTCGCGCAGCACGGCATCGAGCCGGTCACCCTCGCGGAAAAGGAGGGCCTGGCCCTCGTCAACGGCACCGAAGGCATGCTGGGAATGCTGCTGATGGCCATCGCTGACATCCGTTTGTTGCTCGCGACTGCGGACGTTACTGCCGCGCTCAGCGTCGAGGCACTGCTGGGCACCGATCAGGTGTTCCTGCCGGAGCTGCACGCTGCCCTGCGTCCGCACCCCGGGCAGGCTGCCAGCGCGGACAACATGCTGCGCGTGCTGTCCAACTCGCCGATCGTCGCCTCCCACCGGATCAACGACACCAAGGTCCAGGACGCTTACTCCCTGCGTTGCGCCCCTCAGGTTGCCGGCGCTGTCCGCGACACCGTGGACCACGCCGCACTGGTAGCTTCCCGGGAACTGGCCGCAGCGATCGACAACCCGGTTGTCCTGCCGGACGGCCGCGTCACGTCCAACGGCAACTTCCACGGTGCACCCGTGGCCTACGTCCTGGACTTCCTGGCCATCGCCATCGCGGACCTCAGCTCCATCGCGGAGCGCCGTACGGACCGCATGCTGGACCCGGCCCGCTCCCACGGTCTCCCGGCCTTCCTCGCCGGGGACCCCGGCGTCGATTCCGGCCTTATGATCGCCCAGTACACCCAGGCCGGCCTGGTTTCGGACAACAAGCGACTGGCCGTGCCTGCATCGGTGGACTCCATCCCGAGCTCCGCCATGCAGGAAGACCACGTGTCCATGGGTTGGCATGCTGCCCGGAAGCTTCGCAAGGCCGTGGAGAATCTCCGCCGCGTCCTGGCTGTGGAGCTGGTCACCAGCGCCCGCGCTATCGACATGCGCACGCAGATGTCCGACGGCGAACTGACCCCGGGCCCGGCCGGTACAGCTGTGCTCGAGGTGCTTCGCGAAGTGGTCCAGGGACCGGGAGCCGATCGGTTCCTGTCGCCCGAACTCGAAGCGGCTGACCGTCTTGTGGGCTCCGGTGCGGTCCGTGCGGCCGCCGAATCCGCCGTCGGGATCTTGGCCTGACGTCGAATAAAACGCTCATTTGATGGGCAAATTTGTCACGTCCCGGAAATTGTTCGCAACGCAATCTCCGGGGCGTGACAAATGTAGTAGAACTTATGGTGTACGTCACGTCCACGTCAACGATGCCGTGGGCCTGACGGTCAACCGTTCATAACTCAATACACAACAGCGAACATCCACAAAGGGGTAGAAGTTCAATGAAGGCACGTGGAGCAGTCCTCTCCAGACGAAGCGCACACTCAGTTACGGTTTCGGACTGGAGGCAACTCAAGGTTGGCGAGCGCGTGGAGGTAGTCAAGTACGCGCACGTGATCGCGGCCGGGCTGATCGAGGAAGTCTCCGGCAGCGGAAATGTGGTGTGGCTGGAGCACTCTGGGCCGGGCGTCACGGAGGAAGGCAAGGAATTGTTCATGAAGTCCGACGGCGTGACTCTCCGCCGGGCTTAGCTCTCCGTCGGGCACAGTGAAGCAAAAAGCCGGGGCTCAGGCCCCGGCTTTTTGCTTTTCTACTACAACTGCAATTACTACTGTTACGCAGCGAGCACTTCGTGGGTCTGGCCGAAGGGAACGGATTCGTCCAGGGCCACTGTGTAGGTGCCGGGCTCGTGCCGGGTCACCAGAATGCCGCAGTTGGCATCTGCTGCTGCGTTGTTGATCAAAGCATCCACGGCGCGTTCAAGTCCGTCGTGGATCTCGTCTGCCTTTGAAAAAGACAGGCGAATTTCGCGTTCTGCAGTGATTGCAGCGGTCATTTCGGGGCCTCCTATTACTTGCCGCATGCGAGGGCGACCCATCAATCATAGGACGTTTGACGCAAAATATGTAAGATGACCGGCAGCATCAATGTCCGCCCCCTCATCTCCGGACCATGGCGCGAAGCAGCTTTACCGCCACGGAGAGCGCTGCAATGTCCACCGGACCGGGCTTGATGGCCTCCTTGATGGTCTCCTGGACGCGGGCCAGTTGTTCGATGTTTCCACGTTCCCAGTCCATGATTCGCTCCACTGGGTCAGACGCCGTGGCAGTCACCGCACCAGAGATCCGGGGCGTGTGCCGCACTACCGCTTTGGTCATGTCCGCGAGCACCAAATACATGTCATCCCGCAAGGCCGCACGTGCCAGCGACTCCCAGTGGGTGTCCCGCGGGAGCATGGTGATGTGTTCCAGCAGGGGGATGGCCGAGATCCGTTCGAAGACTGCGAAGTACACCTCGGCCACCGCCTCCACTGGCTCTTGCAGTTCCTCCGCGATAACGGAAATGTCCAGCAATCCGTAGCTGACCAGGAGTTCGGATGCCCTGATGCCCAGATCATGGGGCAAGCCCACCGAGTCTGTATGGGCCAGGCGTTTCTGGGTGTGGTGAGGGTTGACTCCATGAAGGAAGCTCGTGAGGTTCTCCCGCATCAAGGACATCGGCTGCTCAAGCCTGGCCAAGGCATCGGCAATGGGCTTGTCGCGGAAGTCGTGGGTCACGTACCAGCGGACGGACCGGTCCAGTAGCCGCCGCAGATCCAGGGCAACGGCGGCTCCATGCTCACGGGGTGTGGTGGGCGGCACTTGGGCGATGCTGCCGGTGAGGGCGTCAAAGTCCCAAATCTTCCGCATCACCACGAACGCCCGGGCCACTGCCGGGGCAGAAACCGTCGTCTCCTCCATCGCGCGGAAAGCGAAGGCTATGCCTCCCATGTTGATCATGTCGTTGGCCACCACCGTGGCTACGATCTCCCGGCGCAGGGGATGCGTGGAGAGATGTTTACCGAACCGCTCTGAGACTTGCTGGGGGAAATAGCCACGAAGGGTTTGAGAAAACCAGGGATCATCGGACAAACCGCCCTCGGTGAGTTCGCGGGCGAGTTCGATTTTGGCGTAGGCGGCCAACACGGCGAGTTCCGGAGTGGTTAGTCCCTTACCAGTCAGGACACGTGCCTGAAGCTCGGCGTTGCTGGGAAGGCATTCGAGCTCCCTGTCCAGATCTGTGACTGACTCAAGCCAATCCATGGTCCGTTCAAAGCTGGGACTCCATTCCAGCGCCAGTTGCTTGTCATTGAGGAGCAGGACGTTTTGGTCATCGTTGGTTTTCAGGACGAGCCGTCCAACCTCGTCTTGGAGCGAGTGCAGGAATCCGGTTCTTTCTGCCGCCGACATCCGGCCTGCGGAGACCATCCGGTCCAGGAAGATCTTGATGTTCACTTCATGGTCCGAGCAATCCACGCCGGCTGAATTATCGATCGCATCGGTATTGACCAGAACGCCTGCCAAAGCTGCTTCGATCCGGCCGCGCTGGGTTACTCCAAGGTTGCCGCCCTCGGCAATGATGTGCGCGCGAAGATCCTTGGCGTTGACCCGGATGGCGTCGTTTGATTTGTCTCCCACCTCGGCATGGGTCTCCGTGGATGCCTTGATGTAGGTGCCGATTCCGCCGTTGTACAGGAGGTCCACCGGGGCAGTGAGGACTGCGCGGAGAAGCTCAGGTGGGCTCATTGCCAGCTGGCCATTCGCATCGGTGCCCTCATCCAGCCCCAAAGCGAGCCGGACTTGTTCCGTGAGCAGGATGGATTTTTCCGTCCGGGCAAAGACGCCGCCGCCCTCGCTCAGCTTGGTGAGGTCATAATCGGCCCACGAGGAGCGTGGGAGTTTGAAGAGCCGTTCCCGCTCGGCGTAGGAGAGCTCAGGGTCCGGCGTAGGATCCAGGAAGATGTGCCGGTGATCGAAGGCGGCCACGAGTTTGATGTGGCGGGAGAGGAGCATCCCGTTGCCAAAGACGTCTCCGCTCATGTCTCCGATGCCAACAACCGTGAAGTCCTCAGCCCGGCAATCGATCAGGAGTTCACTGAAATGGTGCCGCACGGATTCCCAGGCACCCCGGGCTGTGATCCCCATCTGCTTGTGGTCATAACCTACTGAGCCTCCGGAAGCGAAGGCGTCTCCCAGCCAGAATCCGTACTCTGCGGCAAGGGCATTGGCGATGTCCGAGAAAGTTGCTGTTCCCTTGTCGGCGGCCACGACGAGGTAGTAGTCGTCGCCATCGTGCCGTACCACCCGGGGTGGCGCGAGTACGCGGCCGTTGCTTCCGCCGTCGGGATCCGATACGAGGTTGTCCGTGATATCCAGCAAACCGCGGATGAATGTCCGGTAGCTTTCCTGACCTTCCGCGAGCCAGGCCGCACGGTCCTCTACCGGGTCCGGGAGTCGTTTGGGGAAGAATCCGCCCTTGGCTCCGGTGGGAACAATCACGGCGTTCTTGACCGTCTGGGCTTTCACGAGTCCCAGGATTTCCGTCCGGAAGTCTTCCCTCCTGTCCGACCACCGAAGGCCACCGCGGGCTATCGGACCGAAACGCAGATGGACGCCTTCAACGCGCGGCGAATAGACCCAGATCTCGAATTTCGGGCGGGGCGCAGGGGCAGCCGGGATGCTGGCGGGGTTGAGTTTGAAGCTGATGAAGGGCTTGTTGAGATGGAAGTTCGTGCGGAGCGTGGCGTCCACCAGGCTCGCCAGGGAACGCAGCAACCTGTCGGCGTCCAGGACAGGGACGGCGTCGATGGCTTCCATCAGGTTCGTTCGGGCTCTATGAACGGCCTGCGTCCTGTGGCTCAGTTCGCTGCTTCCCTCTTCGAACAGATCGCCCCTGGCCGGCCCCGGCTCCCCATGACCGGAATTGAGGAGTTCCGGATCAAACAAGTCCGGAGCAAAGCGGTCAGGATTGAATTTCGCCTCGAACAATTCCAGCAGCGCATGGGTGGCCATGGCGTTCCCGCGGAGCGTATCCGCGATGAAGCCGTAGGAGTTGGTGCTCCCCAGTTGCCGGAGGTACTTGGCATACGCGCGCAGGATGGCAACCCGCCGCCAGTCGATGCCCTCCTTGATGACCAAGGCGTCCAAAGCGTCTGACTCAGCATCACCGCGCATCGCCGCACAGAACGCGCCAGCCAGCAGATCGCCCGTGGCCACGGGGTCAACCCCGCGCGGATACTTCAGGCCGAGGTCGTACAGGAAGAACTGCCGCCCGTCGGCACGCTGAACGTCGAAAGGACGCTGGTCCAGGACCTTCAAGCCCAGGTTATGGAAGAAGGGGAGGATCTCGGTCAGGCTCTGCGGGCGCGTTAGGTAAAGACGGATCCGGGCATCCTCACTGAGGACTGCCGTGCCGGGACGTTGGTAAACGGTGAGGAGGGGATCTGCTTCGCCTGCAGAATCCGGCTCCGTCGGAATTCCCGGAAAGCTTTCGAACCTGGCAATGTCCTCAACTGCGTCCTCCACCTCGTAATCAGCCTTGTAGCTGGCCGGAAACGCGGGTGCCCACTGCTTGGACAATCTGGCCGCCTCCTCCCGCGGATACCTCGTTTGGAGGGCCTCGTCCAAGCCTTGAGCCCAGGACCTTGTAGCGGCGATGATCCTCTGCTCAAGGGCTGCGGCGTCCACCACCGCCGGAGCGCCGCGGTGCGATGAGTCGTGCCGTGAGGGGTCCTGTGGCAAAAGGATCCGGAAGAACACGCGAGCCATGGCGGATTCGCCCAAGCGAAGCTCGAACTCTATGGCGTCCGAGCCAAACGCCTCGCGCAACTCGCGCTCGATGTTCAGTCTGACGGCCGTGCTGTACCTGTACCTGGGGAGGAAAACCAGTGCTGTCATGAACCGCCCGAAGGAGTCCGGACGAAGAAAGAGCCGGGTGCTATGGCGTTCCTGGAGTCGCAGGATCTCGCGCGCACGGATGGCCAGCTGCTCGGCATCGATGTGGAACAGTTCGTCCCGCGGATACGCCTCCAACACCGCAAGGAGTTCCTTGGCGTGATGCGACGACGCCGGGTAACCGAACGCCCGCAGCACTTCTTCCACTGTGTCCCGGATGACCGGGATCTGCTGGGCCGAGCGAGCTGTTGAACTGGGGGAGAAGAGGCCAACAAAAGTGCACCCGCTGGTGTTCGTGCCGTTCCCGTTCACCGTGCCAAGGCTGATCTCGTCGAGGTAGGAACGTCGGAGGACTGTTGAGCGAAGCGTCGATTTGGTGAGGGTAAGCACCTTGCCGGGAACATCGCCCGGCGCTGGACCGGCAGCATCACGGAGGAGGCCGAGGCCGCGGCGCCCGCGAAACCCCAGGAACACAAAATTCCCGTCATCCAGCCACCGCAACAGCTCCTGTGCTTCGCGCGCCGTTCGGTCTTTTGCTGCGGCCCCGTCCAGCACACGGATTTCGTGTACCAGTTCCTCGTGGATGGCATCAGCGTCCGCTGCCGCAGCCCGGACATCACCCAAGACCTTGTTCAGCCGGCCCACCAGCAGCTCGGCGCTCGCGTTGTCCGGAATCCGGGGGATCTCAATCGCTATCCACGCCTCCGTGAGCGGTCCGTCGTCGTGCTCGTCCGGCGAAGGGACAGGTGCCGTCGCCCGCGCATGCTCCTCGAAACGTTCGACGCCGGTGGGCAGCCCCGAGCGGTGAGGTCCCCTGTGGATACCCGTCATGCGGTGGGTGGCCGGGTCCCGCGTGACGCTGAAAGTGGGGTGCACCAAAAGCCGGATGGAAGCGGTGTCACGAGCGATCTCCGCTGTTACGGAGGGAACCAGGTAGGGCATGTCATCCGAGACAATTGCCACCAAGCTGGTATCTGTTTCGTTCAGGACGCCGATGACTGCTTGTCCAGGTTCACGGCGTTCCGCTAACGAGCGGTGGTAGCGTGCCCGCTCCAACAAGGTTTCGGGCGTGTAGCTGCGGACGTCGTCGTCCGTGACGTGCTCGTAGTAGTCGGTCAGGAATCCGTCCGCCGGCTCCGTCATTGGTGCCATGTCGCTGCGCCTCCGCTGCGCAAAGGAGCGGCCGTGCTGCTGCGGTCGGCAAAGTCCATGCGCCTCATTTCATGATCGCTGGCGCCGGGCCGGGGGTAAAGCCCAAGAGACGTGGTGGCGGGATTCGAACCCGCGTGCGCTGCTTTGCAGGCAGCTCCCTGGCCTCTCGGGTACACCACGTGCAAATGACACTAGGCGCCCGAACCCGGGACGATCAAAGTTCATTGCCCCGGCTTTCGCAGGGCTACGTTGGCTTTCGGGGGACTACTTTGCTTTTCCCAGGATTACCGAAAGGCTACGGAACGTTGCCCTTGGTGACGCCTCCGCCGGGCCAGCCTGGAAACGCCCGCGGCCACCAGAAGGGTGAGAATTGCGGCAGCTGCGTGGGTGTAAAGCATCAGGTCGGCAGCATGCACTACGCCTGAACCCGGCTGACTGTCCGCAGGAACGGTCACTGGTTGCTGGGGCTGCCCGTGTAGATGGTCAAGGAATCCGATGCCGGAAAATGAGCCCCCCCCAAAGCTTCGAAACCGAGGAACAGCAATTGCTGGGCCGCTCCGGACAGCAGCAGCAACAGGATGGGCCCGTGGATCCAGCGGACCACCAGCTGCGCGGCCAGGGCAGAGAGGGCAACGAAGGCCAGCAGAACGGGCATCGCCGGGGCGCCGCCACCGGAAATGACATGTGCGGCAAGACCCAACGCGACAGCAACGGGTCCTGCCACCCAGGCCCACTTGTCCTGCACAGGAGTTGCGCCCATCGCCGTCCTTCCCTTCCCCACAGGTTAAACGCAGGACGGCGCCCTGGAACAGGGCCCTACGCCAACAGCGTGTTGACCAGCCGTGCTGCCACTTTCGCGGTCCGTCCATCAATATCGAACTCCGGGTTAAGCTCGGCGACGTCCAAGTGCAACAGCGTCCCGCTTGCGGCTACTTGGCGGCAAACAGCGCTGATCACGGGAAGCGCCACCCCGTACGCAGCGGGGGCACTGACGCCCGGTGCCACCGAAGCAGGCAGTACGTCCAGGTCGATCGTCAGGTACAGCACATCGATTCCAGCCACGAAGTCGGCTACGAACGTCTCGACGCGCTCCGCGGAACAGTCCTCGTCCAGCAAGTACTTCACGCCCAGCCGGTCAGCGGTGTCAAAGAGCGTGCGGGTGTTGTTGGGCTCCGAGATTCCGACGACGGCGTACTGCAGTTCCCGTCCGGCGGCGAGTTCTTCCTGGGCCATCTGGAGGAACGGGGTGCCGGAGCTCGGGGTGGGCTCATCGCGCAGGTCAAAGTGGGCATCCAGGTTCAAGACACCCAAACGCTTTCCGCTGCGCACCGCATTGGATCCGGCCACCCCTAGGTAGCTTGCAAACGCAGTCTCGTGGCCGCCGCCCAGCACCACGGTGAGGTTTCCGGCGTCGAGCAGTTCCGAGATGGCGCGTCCGGCGCGCTGTTGTCCTTCTTCCAGTGAGTCGTCCTCCACAACTACGTCGCCGGCGTCGAACACGTCACGGTCCAGGTGGAATGCCAGCGGGGACAGGGCCGAGCGGATGGCGGCCGGAGCCGCGGCGGCACCCACACGGCCCTTGTTGCGCCGCACCCCGGCGTCGCTGCAGAAACCCAGCACGACGGCGGGACGCGAGGCACCAGGAACGGCAGCGGAAGCGAGGGGTGCTACGGCCTGCCACCAGCGGCGATGTTCGTCGCCGTCGCCGTCAAAGCGGCCAGTCCATGGCGTGGGAAGGACGTCTACGGAGGGGTTGGTGCTGGTGTTTGGGGCCATGCTTTGGCCAAGCACACCCCACCTGCGTGCCAAAAAACAGCTGCAGCGTGCTGCAGTGTCTGAAATTCCGGACTTGCTACTTAACGCCCAACAACTCCTCCACAGTTCCGATGCCGAAGAACAGCAGGAAGGCAGCTGCCACTGCCCACATCAGGGGGTGGACTTCACGTGCACGGCCCTGGAAAGTACGGATCAGGACGTAAGAGATGAAGCCCGCGCCGAGGCCGTTGGCAATGGAGTACGTGAAGGGCATGAGGGCGATCGTCAGGAACGCGGGGATGCCAACGCCCCAGTCCTGCCAGTCGATCTTGCCAACCTGGGACACCATCATGAAGCCCACCACCACAAGCGCAGGTGCCACGGCTTCGAATGGGACCAGGTTGATGAGCGGCGTGAAGAACATGGCCACCAGGAAGAGCAGGCCCGTGACAATGGAGGCGAGACCGGTGCGGGCGCCTTCGCCAATGCCCGCGCCGGATTCAACGAAGATCTGGTTGGACGAAACGGACGCGCCGCCACCGACGATTGCGCCCAGGGCATCAACCTGCAGGACGCGGTCCACGTTGGGAATGTTGCCGTGCTCGTCCACGGTTCCTGCCTCGTTGGCCAGGCCCACCATGGTGCCCATGGCGTCGAAGAAAATGCTGAGGAGGATCACGAAGGCCAGCAGCGCAGCAGCCACAAATCCGAGGTGTTCAAAGGCGCCAAAGGGGTTGGCTTTGCCGATCAGGGAGAGGTCCGGAGCGCCCCATTCGGAAAGTGTGGGGGCCACCAGGGACCAGCCGCGCGGGTTGACGTTCTTGCCGTCGAAGCTGGGACCAATGTGGAGCGTGAATTCGAGGATGGCGGCCAGGGCGGTGGACACCACGATGCCGATCAGGATTGCGCCGCGGACCTTCCGCACCACCAACGCGATGGTCAGGATCAGGCCGACAGCGAACACCAAAGTGGGCCAGCCCATCAGCTTGCCATCCACGCCAAGGCCGAGCGGGACCGTGGTGCCGGCCGCATCCGGGATACGTCGGACAAAACCGGCGTTGACCAGGCCGATCAAGGCGATGAAGAGGCCAATGCCTACTACGATCGCCGTCTTGAGCGCTTCCGGGACGGCCCTAAATACGGCCGTGCGGAATCCGGTGAGTACCAGGATGAGCATGGTGACACCCGAAAGCACCACGAGCCCCATCATGTCCGGCCAGGTCAGCTCCGGGTGGGAGGCAACCGTCACGGCCACGAACGCGTTCACTCCCAGGCCCGTTGCGACGGCGAAGGGGTGCTTGGCCCAGGCGCCCATGAGGATGGTGAGGATGCCCGCCACGAACGCAGTGGTGGCCGCTACGGCCGTGAAACCGAGCGACGCCCCGCTCGAGTCTGCCCCGGAGAGGATCAGCGGGTTCAGCACCACGATGTAGCTCATGGCGAAGAAGGTCGCGAAGCCGCCACGTATTTCCCGCGAGTATGTGGACCCGCGCTCGGAGATCTTGAAGTAGCGGTCGATTGCAGAACCTTGTTTAAGCATGAAGGTCTCCGGGGATCGGGGGAGTTTGCTCTCAAATCCTATGCCCGCTGATGTGGGGCGTTGGGACGATTCGCCTAGTCTGTAAGGAAGCCAACACTAGGAGAAACCGCCCCATGCGTACCAGCCGCCCGCTTCTGGCCGCCGTCGTAGCCGCTCTCGCTTTCGCTTCCGCGTTGCTGCTGGGAGTCGCTCCGGCCTCCGCGCATGACGTCGCCGAATCAACAACTCCGGCCAACGGTGCCAGGGTGGCTGAAGTGCCGGCGTCGGTGTCCATCACGTTCAACAACCGGCCGCTTGCCATCGGTTCGGGCGTGACTGTCACCGCTGGGGGCGAAAACTGGGCAGATGGCGCAGTGGAAATCATCGACAACATGGCTGTCCAGAAGCTGCGCCCGGGCGCTCCAGCCGGGGAATACACGGTGGTGTGGCGCGTGGTCAGTTCAGACTCCCACCCGATCGAGGGAACCTTCAAGTTCACAGTTTCCGGGACAAGCACGACGACGGCGAGCGGCTCAGCAGGCGCCTCCCCCTCGGCTTCGGCTGCTGTTCCGACGGCGGGCACAGCAGCCCCCGGTACGGAAAATACTGAGCCGGCTCCGGCAGCTTCCCAACCCTTCCCCTGGAGCATCGTTGGCCTCGCTGTGGTGGCGATCGGTCTCGTGATCTTCCTCGCTGTTACAGCCCGCAAGAAACTAGCGGCTCCCAACGACGCGGATGACGAAAATTCCCCGGAATAGCAGGGTTTTCTACATACTTGCGAAGATCTCGAAATGGTCACCACGACACGCCAAAACTGAACTTCTCGTTACGTAAATGTGACTTTGAGGTGATCTTCCCGTACGGTTGTACCTGTGCCTGTTCCACGTAACGGGCATTTCCGGGCTGATTGCCTAGCTCTGCCGCAGTCCGGAATCCGTTCGCAGACAAACCTACGGCAGAGACGGGGAACCCATTTTGGCCCGCTTTAAGAGCGCGCCTTGGGGTGAAGTCACGAAGCTTCCGCTGCACAGCGGGGGATAGTGGCCGGGTGACTCCCATCCGAATCCGACAGCTAACCTCGCAGGCATCGGGAGAGGCTCTTTCATGTCTTCACGCATTCTTCGCGGCCGTCGTAAGGCGGACAGCGTACGTCCTAATCCGTTCATCTCCATCTCCAAGGCTGTTGCCAGCAACGCATCCGGCGCAGGTCGCCAAGCCGCTGTCATCGCAGCAGCTTCAGGCCTCGTCCTGACGGGTTCCATCGCTGCCCACGCTGCAGAGACCCCCGTTCAGCGCGACTCCAGCCCTGCTACTGTCGCCGAGACCGTCACTGAGGGTCCCACCAAGGTTGTTACGGCCGCATCCACGGCCACCATCAACTTCGAGCGCCCCGCGGTTGCTTCCGTAGCGGCTCCCGTTATTGAAAAGCCGGCCCCCGTTGCTCCGGCCCCGGTTGCCAAGAAGGCCGCAACGGCTACCGTCCAGGCCGCTGCAACCACCACGGCTACCGCTCCGGTGGCAGCCGCGCCTGCTGCTGCAGCTCCGGCTGTTGGTGGCGTCAACGCCGCTATGGTCGCCTCGGCTTACGCCCAGATCGGCATCGTGCAGGACTGCACCGCCATGGTGGAAAGGGCCCTCGGCTCCGCAGGCATCCCGGTTGGCGACCTCGCACCCATGCAGTTCCTGAACTACGGCAAGGTTGTCAGCGACCCCCAGCCCGGCGACATGATCGTCCAGTCCGGCCACGTTGCCATCTACATCGGCAACGGCCAGGCCATCAGCGGTGGCATCAACGGCAACCAGACGGGCATCCACCCGATCAGCTGGCTCACCGCAACCGGCCCCATCACGTACGTACGCGCTGGCGCCTAAGCATCACGCTCCAACTCAAAGGCCGGTGCCTTCGAGGACTAACGTCTTCGGGGGTACCGGCCTTCTGAGTTAACTTTTGTTCGTTTTAGGAACAGGGTCCGGTTTGCTCGACGGTTTCTCAGCCGAGTTTCCAGGCAAGGGGTTCTAGGCGAGGGCGATGCCGGGCCCGGCCGGGAGGGCAACCTTGGATGAGATCGCTTGCCCCACTGCCTTGGCTTGCCGTAGTACTTCCTTGGGCGTGGGTGTAATAAGTTCCCCAACGCCCACCAAGTGCATCCCGACGGCACGCATGGCTGTCACAAGGTTCTGGCCTATGGCGATTCCCAGGTCGGCAAGCATTCGGCGCAGTTGGCTCTGGGCACAGCGCGTCACCACGATGTGGTCTGCCAGGAGAACTCCGCTGGCTGTATGCACGGCCCATTGCCGTGGGGTGGATTCAAGGGGGCCATAAACGCTCAGCCCAGCCTTCATTCCGGCTGTGTTCAGGCTCGCGACGGGCCCATATCCAAGCTGCAAGGACGAGTCGCCACCCAGGAAGTCCAGACGAACAGCGCGTGTGGTGGTGCGGACATCCAGGTGATGGCTGGCGGCGTAGTTGCGCAAATGGCGCAGGATCTCGTTGCGTTCCTGCATTGCCGCGGGGTCTGCTGCGTCGCAGCGCTGAAGCATTCCCGTGTGGACAACTGGTCCGGTGGTCGATAAAGCGCCAAAGCCATCCAGCACGATGGAACCTACGCCATAGCGGCTGAGCTCGCTGGCAACAGCCAGACCGGAGAGACCGGTGCCGATCACCACGGTAGTTGTCCGTTCCGTGACGGAATCAGGAGTGAGTGACACTGCTTGGGTTCCTCCTTGACGTGTGTGCCTTTCGGCAGCGCGTGGGATCGCGTCCGAGTTCCCCAAGCGGCCGCAAATAAATGGCCGGGTTGTGTCCTAGGACACTTTTGCCGGCCATTCGGTGACTCGAACACTACCGAACTTTTTCTGCCATGGATAGCCTCCGCGACAGCGTGTTTTGGATGTTCATCCGCAGCGCAATCCGGAGAGCGGTGAGCGTGCCGAAAACCGAGCCCGGACCGTTATCCACATAGCCCATAGTCGCCTTGATTCGGCATTGCCAACCGAGAATAGTGGGCATTGGAAGGAGAACCCCGCGGGTTTCTTCGGCCCCGGCTATTGGTTGCACACCAGCAAGGGAACACCGGTACGGAGAACCTCTGGCAGAATGGCCGGAACATCAAGCAGTAGGTGGAGAGGCGGGCCCCATGGACCAGCACGGCAGACACATTGAAGAACCACGGGACGGCGAGGACCAGGCTGTGACGCCTGGCGGAATCGTCGTCGGAGTGGACGGTTCCGAGCATGGTCAATGCGCCCTTGTATGGGCTGCGCGTGAGGCGGAACGGCGCCAACTTCCCCTGCATATAGTCACGGCTTATTCGGTGCCCATCTTCGCAGCATCCGGCCTCGACGGCGGATACGCCACTGTGGACGATTCCGTGATCCGCGAGGGCGCGGAAGCAATCGTCAAGCAGGCCATGGACAAGGTCTCGAGTTACAACATTGACGTCGATGCTTCAGTGGAGAATGGCGATGCCGCGGGTGTCCTCCTTGACCTCTCTGCGAACGCTGCACTCCTGGTGTTCGGTAGCCGTGGCCGTGGTGGCTTCGTCGGGCGTCTCCTTGGTTCGGTCAGCAGCGCGCTGCCGGCCCACGCCAAATGCCCCACCGTAACGGTCCCGCTGTATTGCGCCGACCGTTTGGGCGAGAACACCGAGGACAAGCACATCAAGGCTGAGCACGCCAAGGCCGGGCCACGCACGGTGGAAAACATCGTCGCCGTGGGTGTGGACGGTTCGGAGCAGGCCCGCGTCGCTGTCCTTGAGGCAGCCGAACAAGCCCAGCGGATGGGGGCAAAGCTCCGCGTCATTTGCGCCGTCCCGCAGTACAGCGGCTCCTTGGCCTGGGTGCCGGCACCCTTGGACCGCGATGCCCTGTTCGCGGACATCAAAGTCCAGCTGGATGCGGGCGTCGCCTGGCTCCGCAGCCACTTCCCGCAGCTGCCCGTGGAAACGGACCTGAGGGACGGCTCACCTGTGGACGTGTTGGTTGAGGCCAGCCGGGGAGTGGAACTGGTTGTCCTGGGTACGCGGGGCCGCGGTGGTTTCGCGGGCATGCTCCTTGGTTCCACCTCTGATGGCGTCCTCCATCACGCCAAGGGGCCTGTCCTCGTTGTTCCGGACCGAGAGGACCCGCGGCTGGCAGACCGGCCCAAATTCGGACCCATGCTCGGCGCGGCTTAGGGCCATGGCGCGCACCGTCCATGGATAACCAGCAGCCTGGGAAGCATAGGCAGGAAAACAGTGCCGGCCCGGATGTAAGCGGCCCGGTGTTCATTCGGGACATTGCGGATATCCGGGCGGACATGCTCCCCGAGGTCGGTGGCAAGGCCGCCAATCTCGGCGAGCTGAATGCCGCCCGCCTTCCAGTGCCGCCCGGCTTTTGCCTCACAACGTCCGCCTACCGGTACGCCCTTTCAGCGATTGGTATGGAGGAGATCTTCGCACTTCTGCAGGACGCCGGAGCGTCTGACCTTGACGAACTGAATAGCCTCGCCGCCCGGGCAAGGTCCTTGGTGCTCGACGCTGGAGTTCCCACCGACGTCGCTGAATGGGTTCAGGCGGCATATCGGAAGATGGGAGACGCTGCCCCCGTCGCAGTGAGGTCCTCCGCCACGGCCGAGGACCTGCCGTTCGCCAGTTTTGCCGGGCAGCAGGACACTTTCCTGAACGTAGTGGGAGCAGAGGCAGTCCTGGACGCCGTAAGCCGCTGTTGGGCATCGCTCTGGACGGACCGGGCAGTGAGCTACCGGACAACCAACGGTATTGACCATGCCACGGTGACGCTGGCCGTCGTTGTCCAGGAGATGGTGGATTCCGCGACGGCCGGTGTGATGTTCACGGCCAACCCGGTTACGGGGCGGCGCCATGAAGCTGTGATCGATGCCAGCCCTGGTCTGGGCGAAGCCGTTGTGTCAGGCGCCGTTAACCCCGATCAATACGTAGTTGATACGCAGAGCAACTCCATCCTGAAACGGACCCTTGGTGACCGGCAGGTAGAGATCAGATCGCTTGCCGGCGGTGGCACCGAACGAATTGAGCGGGCGGGTGGTGCCGGGGCAAGCGAAAACCACTCCGTGCAGCCGTGCCTCAGCGATGACCAGATCCGGAGCCTCGCGGACTTGGGGAGGCGCGTCGAGGCCCACTATGGAGCCCCGCAGGATACAGAATGGGCGATCGATTCGTCCGGGAAACTGTGGCTCACCCAGGCAAGACCCATTACTACCCTCTATCCGCTGACCTCGCGAGTGCCGGCTACTCCCGGCGAGCACGCGTTCCTGAACTTCAGTCTCGCCCAAGGCCTCACAAGGCCTCTGACGCCCATGGGTCTGGCGGGTATCCGCCTGATTGCCTCCAGTGTTGCCCGCAGGGCGGCTTTCGATGTCCCCGATCCACGCTCAGGACCATCGCCCTACTATGAGGCCGGGCAGAGGATCTTCTTCGACTTCACATCCGTGCTGCGCAGCAACGTGGGCCGGGCCATTGTGCCCCGCATCTTTGACATCATGGAGGCCCGTTCTGCGGCGGTGATTCGTGGCCTTTTCGATGACCCGCGGTTCGCCGTCACCATCAAAACTCCGATAAGACTCATCCGGCACGTTGCGCCCGTTGCCGCTAAATACCGTGTTCCAGAGTCGGTGATCCGGGCTCTTTTCCGTCCCGACGCCGCAATGAAGCGCCAAGAGCAGCTTGAGGCAGAACTCCATCAGGCACTCCGGGTGCCGGAGGGTATCACCGCCCATCAGCGGATCGCCCACGTGCAGAGAATCCTGGGGGAGGAAGTATTCGCAACGGTTCCCCAAGTCCTGCCGCTTCCTGTTCTGGGCTTTGCGATGCTTGGGCTCGTCCGGAAAGTGCTGGGTGAGCAAGCTCCCTTGGACCAACTCCAAACGGTAATTCGCGGGCTGCCAAACAATGTCACCACCGAGATGGACCTTGCACTGTGGCAGCTTGCAAGGGAAATCAGGGAAGACCCGGAGGCCCTGGCGTTCCTGAGTTATCCCACGCTCGAGGACCTCGTTCGGCAGTTCAAGGACAGGGAACTTCCAGCAGTTGCCCAATCCGGGGTTGAAGCTTTCCTGCGCACCTATGGGCACAGGGCTGTGGCTGAGATCGACCTCGGCATGCCCCGATGGTCGGATGACCCCACCCACATACTCGGTGTCGTGGTCAACTATCTGCGGCTCGAGCACACCGCGGACGCGCCCGACCAGCAGTTCGGCAAAGCTGCCCGGGAGGCAGATGAACAGGTTGCCAGGTTGGTTGCGCGGGCCAGGGCCAAGAGTCCGCTCCACGCCAAGCTGGTCCGCACGGCGTTGGACCGTACGCGCAGGTTTGCCGGAATGAGGGAGCTGCCCAAATACAACCTCGTCCTCGGCTTGGCTTCGGCAAGGGAACAATTAACGCTGGTTGGAGCGGAACTGGCAGAGGCGGGGCGGATTGAACGGGCCGAGGACATCTTCTTCCTGGACCTCAACGAAGTAGAGACTGCCCTTGCTGGCAACAAGCTCCACCAACTCGTGGCAGATCGCCGCGCAGCCTACGCGCAGGAATTGAGGCGTCGGCACATTCCGCGGGTGTTGCTCTCAGACGGGACAGAACCTGAAGCCACTGCTGCAGCTGGCGGAACCCCAGCTTCTCCTGGAGCCCTCTCCGGCAGTCCGGCGTCGGCGGGCATCATCACAGCCCCTGCGCGGGTCATCCTGGACCCCGTTGGCGCGCATCTGGAGCCAGGGGAAATCCTCGTAGCGCCCTCCACTGACCCCGGCTGGACACCCCTTTTCCTCACCGCCGGTGGGCTGGTCATGGAAATGGGCGGTCCCAACTCCCACGGCGCCGTGGTGGCCCGCGAATACGGCATACCGGCGGTGGTGGGCGTGCCCGACGCAACCTTGCGGATCAGCTCAGGCCAGATCATCACCGTGGATGGCGCAGCAGGAACGGTTACTACCGCATCAGGTGACGCGCCAAGCTAGGCGTGCTGGTGTGACTCGTGCTCGGAGTGACTGACTGGCTCCAGCTGGAAGGTGCAGTGCTCGGTGTCGAAATGGCGCCCCAGGCAGGATCCAAGCTGGTCCAGGATGCTGTCTGCCCCGCTGGCGTTAAGGACGTCGTCTTCCACCACAACATGGGCCGAGAACACGGGCACCCCGGAAGTTATGGTCCAGATGTGGATGTCGTGGGCCTCCACTACGCCATCCACGGCAAGGATGTGCTCACGGATCATGTTCACGTCCACGCCCTTGGGGGTAGCTTCCAGAAGTACGTCCACAACATCGCGGAGCAGGTGCCAGGCGCGGGGGATGATCATGAGGGCGATCAGGACCGAGGCGATGGGATCGGCGGCCGTGAAGCCCGTGGTCATGATGACGATGGCCGCCACAATGACGGCGATAGAGCCGAGAAGATCGCCAAGCACCTCAAGATAGGCCCCGCGGACATTGAGGCTTTCCTTTTGGGCACCCTGCAGGATCATCAGGGAAATGAGGTTGGCGACGGCGCCCAGGATCGCAGCCCACAGCATAACGTCCGTATGGATTTCCGGGGACTCCCCAAAACGGCGGATGGCCTCGATCATGATCACGACTGCGATGACGATGAGTACAAGGGCGTTGGCCAAGGCCGCCAGGACTTCGGCCCGTTGATATCCGTAAGTCCGTTGATCGCTCGCCGGGCGGGTAGCGATCCAGGCCGCCATCAACGCGATGAATACGCCTGCGGCGTCGGACAGCATGTGGCCTGCATCGGCCAGCAGCGCCAGCGATCCTGAGATGAGCGCGCCAACCACCTGGATGCCCACCACACCTATAGTGATGGCCAGGACTGCAATCAGCCGATTGCGATGCTTGCCGGTTGCCGTTACTCCGTGGGAGTGGTTGTGATCGTGCCCCATGCCTACAAGGCTAGCCCCAGCCGAGCTCATGCAGGCGGTCGTCGTCAATTCCGAAGTGGTGGGCGATCTCGTGGATCACCGTTATGGCCACTTCGTCGATGACTTCCTCGCGGGTGGCGCAGATGTCCAGGATGGGCTGGCGGAAAATAGTGATCCGATCCGGCAAGGAGCCGGCTTCCCACCAGGAGTCGCGTTCGGTCAGCGGCACGCCCTCGTACAAACCAAGTAATACGGTGTCCGGATCTTCATCCGGGCGCGGGGTGTAGTCGTCCTCGATGAAGATTGCCACGTTGTCCATGGCGCTGGCAGCTTTGGGTGGGATCAGCTGCAAAGCGTCGCTCACAGCTTCTTCGAACTCCTCTGGCGACATTTGGAACGGCGCGGCAAGAAAATCCGCGGCAACTCCGGCTAATCCAGCGCTCTCGTTTGGGGCATGCTCGATCGGGCTATGCACTGCCTTCCGCTCCGGAAGCGGCGAGGACGGGAGATCGCCGTCGGGAACGATGGGCAGGCCGGGAGGGAGATTCGCGGACATGATCCGACTCTAGCCCCAACAAGGAACATTGAGGTCCTGGAGCTGATACTCGCTGGTGCACTGTCCCCAGGTCATGCTGAACTGTTCGAGTGCGACCTCGTCGAACGGCATTCCGTCGGCCAGCCCCCGCATCTCATCAACGAACGAACAGGAACCGCATGACCGCCACTCCTACCTCCGCTCCTGAGCCACTCGACGTCGTCGTCGTAGGTGAGGCGCTCATCGATATCGTGGAATCGCCCGATGGGCAGATCGAATATCCCGGAGGCTCGCCGGCCAACGTCGCCTATGGGCTGGGCCGCCTGGACGTGAAGGCCGGCCTGCTCACCGCCATCGGACGGGACCAGCGGGGCGACGCCATTGCCGCACACCTTCAGGGCGCAGGCGTGGTATTGCTGCCGGGATCGAAGTCGCTGGGCAAAACGGCGACGGCGACTGCCCGGATCGCTGCCGACGGTTCGGCTGAGTACACGTTCGAGATTGAGTGGGCACTTGCCCCGCTCGCGCTGCCATATGCCCCAAAAATCCTGCACACAGGCTCAATCGCCACGTTCCTTGAACCTGGGGCCAGCGTTGTCCGGAGCCTCTTGGAGCAAGCGCAGGGCGGCTGCATGATTACCTACGATCCCAACATCCGCGCGGCCCTCGTGGGCAGCCACCACGAGGCCCTTTCCCTGTTCGAAGAGGTGGTGCCATTGACGGACGTCGTGAAAATGAGTGCCCACGACGCCCGTTGGCTGTACCCGGGCAAGGAGTTGGAGGACACTGCGAGTCACCTCCTGGCCCTTGGCACTGGACTCGCGGTAGTGACCCAGGGCTCCAGCGGTTCGCTCATGGCTACCCGGCACATCCAACTCACCGTCCCCGCCATCCCCTCGAACGTGGCCGACACCATCGGCGCCGGGGATTCATACATGTCGGCGCTCATTATGGGCCTGCTTCTGCGTGGCAGCGACGGTCTGGCGCCGACCGTTCTGGAGCGGATCGGCACCATCGCATCCATGGCAGCATCCATTACCGTTGGCCGTCCGGGCGCCAATCCGCCTACGCACCGCGAGCTCCTTGCGGGTATGGCCCGCTAGCTCACTTGCGCCGGGTCAGGGCCACGCCGATCAAGCACACCACGCCACCGATCAGTCCCCAGATGGTTGGGACTTCCTGAAGCACAGCCCAAGAGATGAGGATGGTGGTGCCGGGGACCAGATACGTCGTGGCGGCCAGTTTGCCGGCCGAGATCAAGGACAGCGCATACGCACATGTTGTGAAGGCGATGGCGGTAGGGAAGATGCCCAGATAGACCAAGCCGAGTGTGGCCGGCAGCGGCGCTGACTGGACTTCCGCGATCAATTGCCCTGTCCAGGGGAGGCAGCAAACAGCGCCCACCATGATGCCGAACCACGTTGCTTGCCCCGCCGTAAACTTCCGCAGGACCGGCTTCTGGAGGATCGCGCTGACAGAGGCGAGCACGGCGGCAAGCAAGCACAACAACACCCCGGCCACATCCGCCGTCGAGCGCTGACCCGAACCGAGGGCGATCATCGCCACGCCACCGAATGCAACGGCACTGCCAATCAGAAGCCACCGCGGGAAGCCTTCCTTGAGGACCACTCCGGCGAGGACTGCGATGAGGATCGGCGAGACGTTGATCAGCATGGCGCTGGTACCGGCGTCGAGCATGTGCTCCGCAGCGTTCAGCGCCACGTTGTAACCGCCGAACCACATCACCCCGTACGCCACGATGGGCAACCATTCCTTGCCCCGCGGCCAGACTTTCAGGCTAGGCAGCACCACGATTCCAAGAACGACGGCGGCAACCGCCAACCGTCCGAGCGTCAAGGAACCGGGGGAGAAGCTCGGGCCCACAGCGCGGATGCCCACGAACGCTGAAGCCCACAGGACTACCGTGACGACGACGGCGGCGATGCCAAGTTTGCTGATGGGAGCTGCAGGCGCGGGGGTGTTGCGCGGTTGCATGCCCGGGGACGGCTGACCGGGTACGGCCGGGGTGGTGGTTGTCATAGAGCCAATCTAGTCCCGGGGAGGCTGGCCGGGCTGGCGGTTTTCGGACGCGTCACGGCAAGAAACTGCCAATGTTTGACGGAGCGTGTTTTCATCGCATCGGTTTCGACTGTCTCGGCGATCATGAGCAATGGCGCCGGAGAGGTGGTCCTGCGGCTGCCCCTGGACCCCTCGGCCCCGGATTCCTCTGCCAGGAGGCCGGAAGCATTGTCTGCGAGGCGTTGGATTGCCAGGTGGGCGACCTCCTTGAGCACGTCCGGTAGTCCCTATTGGATAGTCGCGCAGACCTCGATTTGGGAATATCGCCATCTATGCTCTAAAGTTTTAGAGTCCAGTTCGGACGGGTGAGAACCGAAAAGAACGCATAAAGTGTTGTTTTTCCTCGCATAATCCGAATTGAGTTCAGGCCCCCATCGTCTAGCGGCCTAGGACACCGCCCTTTCACGGCGGCGGCACGGGTTCGAATCCCGTTGGGGGTACGCAAGGCAAGTGGTAAATCGGATGAAAAATGTCTGGTAAGCTAGAAGCCTTGAAAAAAACGCGGTAGAGATACTGCAAACGCAAGGCCCTGTAGCGCAGTTGGTTAGCGCGCCGCCCTGTCACGGCGGAGGTCGCGGGTTCAAGTCCCGTCAGGGTCGCTCTGAGCACCGGAAGAAATTTCGGTTCTCAAGGTGACTTGTCACCTAGGCTCTGTAGCTCAGTTGGTAGAGCGTTCGACTGAAAATCGAAAGGTCACCGGATCGACGCCGGTCGGAGCCACCAGCGAAAACCCCGCAGTTCCCAGTAATCCTGGGGATTGGCGGGGTTTTTCTTTACTCCGTCCGCATGCCGAATCCGGCTTGGATCGGATCCGATCGGGAAAAATCGGAACAGGAGCCCTGGTATTTCCTTGGTAGAGGCTCGGTGTCCGCGCAGGCCAGACGCCCCCACAACCCCTGTTCGAATGTGATCTCTCCCTGACTTGGGGGACTTCAGGACGGCTGTGACCTCTCCCCCAAGAATCGGGCTTCTCGCCAAGTGGCTCACGCCGCACCCCGCAGGACCAGTCCGGCCCTTAGTATGTTGACCGCCGCATTGATGTCGGCGTCGTCGTGATGCCCGCACGAAAGGCAGAGGAAGTCCTTGCCTTTCCGGTTGGCCGCATCCACGTGCCCGCATTCACCGCAGGACTGGGAAGTGTCGGCAGGGTTAACCCGAATAAGATCACGCCCGGCACTTTCAGCCTTGGCGCTGATCAGATCCCGGAATTGGCCCCAGCCTTCATCGCGTATTGACTGGCTAGATCCGGTCTTTGCGTTACCTCCGTTGGGGAGATAGCCCCCGTTGCCGTCGGGGCGGGGTGCTGCCCGGTGGCCATAGCAACTGTCCTTAGAGCTTCAACGACGATGGCTGCCGCCCCAAAGGCTGGGCCTTGCGGGCTCGTTCCACGAGGCCCAAGCCCCCGCCTTCCGGCGGGCCCCTTCCCTCTGGGCCTTGGCGGCTGTTTGGTGGTCGAGCAGGTCGAAGTCCTTGTCCACCGGGCCTTCTCCTCCACGCCCCATTTCTGGCGGTGGAATCCCCACCGCCGCATGTAAACCACAGGCTCGACGAGGCAGCCGGTCGGTCTGAAGTCTCGACGAAGTTGTCGAGGTGGCGCACGGTTCCGTTCGCCGATGCGGGTCAACATTCGAATCGGCGAGCGAGATAGTCGACGACACGATTCATGTTGCGAGGACGTAGCTCCTACGTTTCTTGGTTGCCTTTCGTTCCTCGCGTGCCCGCCAGTCCTCAACCGTGCTGTCGTGCTTCGACAGATTGCAGGGGCGGCAAGCTGGGGTCACGTTGCTCAGGCAATGCGGCCCGCCCTTCGAAAGCGGGAGGACGTGATCCATCTGCATGTCGTACGTCCGATCTTTACAGTATGTGCAGCGGAAGTCTGCAGCAACGAGAATCGCGAACCAGTCTGCCGCGGAGAACGCTTCGTAGCCGGGATTATTAAACTTCCTTGCCCGGCGGTCCCCTACGCGCTTGTTCGCGTCGAACTTGGCACGCACGGGCTCGGAAATCTGAAAGTCAATCATCCAGGCTTTTACCTGATGCTCGGGAGTGCAGGCCTTCTGATTCGTCCTGCCTCGGGATATGTCGATCCCACAGGCCTCAAGCACGCAGAAGCGGGGGCCCATATTCTCGGCGCGTTTGTCGGCGCGGAGGTTGCTGAGATAGTGCTTGTTGCACATGCCGGCCCTGAACTGGCCGGAAGGATCCGACTCGTAGGTGATGCCGCAATCCGGGAAGCTGCAGATGGGGGGCTCTACGGTGCCGTAGTTCTGCATCCAGGTCCAGTGCTTTCGGCACATGCCGTCGTGGAGTCGGTATGCGAAACCGCAATCCGGCGCTGCGCATATCCCTTGCAGACCCAAGGATACCCATAATTCAGAAAGTCTGACCTCTTTCAGGTACTCGCCGGACACCCTGTCGTTGCCACCTGGCGTGACGTCTATGGAAAATGTCGGAGAACCGGCGGTGTCCGTGGGCAAACCTATGGACGGAAGACCCCACGAATCCACTTCTTCCGGCATCCTTGCCGCCCCGGCCTCTGAGGCTCGCTCGCTCATCTTCTGCACCTTTCGAACTCCACTTGACCCTTTTATGTATCACTAGTGGAGCAGACAAGGCTGACATTATTGGTTGGCATTGATTCATGCCCACTCGCCCGCAGCAGTCTTCCAAGGAGCAAACGCTCCGGTGGGCGGAACGACGAATGGTGGTTGGAGGCCGCATCCGGGAAATTCGCCTGGAGCAGGGATTAACACAGGAGGCCCTGGCGTTGGAATCAGGCCTGAGCCGGAACATGATTATTGGGATCGAATGGGGCCGGAAGAGTGTTGCTTACGAGCGGCTGTGGGATATAGCCGCTGTCCTGGGTTGTGACATCACTGAGCTGTTTGTGCCTGCTGGGCGCCATCCATCTGTCAGCCCTTACCGGGGCGGTAGCAGGGCGATGAACAAGTCGGACCAGACGTAGCGGCCCCACCTGCAGGTGCGTGAGTCTGGAGCGCGGCTCAGGGGCAGCCGCACACCGGGAAGTCGACCAAGGCCGAGTGGCTTTGTTTGAGCTTTACTTTCGCCGGATCAATTGCGTAACGGGCGGATAATCTACCGGACCTGCCACATGTTCGAAGGCCTGCCCGTCGAGCCCGTAGGCAAAGGGCCCGCCACCAGGGGTCGTCCTGCCAATGGGCAATCCTTGGAGCATCGCCCGGAGCATTGTCTCAACGCTCATTTGCTTGATGCTGAAGAGATCCTGAATAACTGCCTCGGGTTGTTCGGACGCTCGGCGGTGTTCCAATTCGCTGTTGCGGCGCGAAGTCATGGGCATCATGTGGTCGGGGCGGACGCAGAGGGTGTTGCGGCATACATGGTCGAGCGTCAGGCGGTTTCCGTGTCCGCCCATGAAGAGTCCGTAGGAGTAGCGGTGAGCCAGCCATTCGTGGTTGTCGATGCTGATGACGCCGTATCCTGGCCGCAGTTCACCTGTTGGGCTGACGTCTACCTTGTTGATTCTGCCGGTCCAAGGCCAACATCCAAACAGGCCATCGAGGCCGTCGCGGGTCGGCGTAATCTGTCTCACGAATTTGTCCAGGGTTCGGCGCATGGCTTCAGGCGTGCGGATCGGCTCCACCAGCAACAGGGGCTCGTGCATCCGGCAGTAGCCTTCTCGGGAATATCCGGGTACCAACCGGGTTGTACAGCCGGCGGCTTTGCACTTCGGCTTCTTCCGCTGTTCTTGCCGGTAGTGCTTTTCGCAAAGCCCTTTGGCGTAGTGGGGGTTGGGCGGAAGATAGCGGGGGTTGGTAGCGATGCAGACGAGGCAACTGCGCCGGAACTGATCTTTTGGTCTTGGCATATCGTCGTTTCCCCGCCGCGATGTGTCCTATATAACTCTGGTGGAGGATGCTACCGTACTGCCCCGAAGCCCGCAATACAGCGGATTCCGACCGAGAATCGCCCGATTCAGCATGGGGTGAGTTAGGGCAAATAACGGGGCTATTGGGCCTTTATTTGTGGGGGTGGATTGGTGGGGGTGGATTGGTGGCCAACGGCTTTCCAAATGACGGCCTCCCCCTAAGGGCGGACGCCTCAGGCTTTCTGATGCTGATCCGCTCCAGTCCGGGGACGCGTCTCTCGCGACGTTGGATCATCGCTCTGTGCCGCCAGGCACCTGTGCTCCGGTCGCCATGCTGGCGACACCCGTGGTTGTTGTCACCTGCGTCTCTCGTGCAAACGAGAGCCTGAGGAGGATTGCTTTGGGTATCAAAGTAGGACACAAATTCACCTACGTCTCTCACTGGGGATTGGATGAGAGCGCACCTGCCTCTCTCGGAAGGCCCTTGTGGCCCAGCGCCTTGATTCACCCGCCTCTCTTGCTGCGGACGATGTGTCCTTGCGGCTGGAAGCGTATCAGCCCTGAAAAACGATGCGCTGCCTGTCCAGACCTACCCGAATCGGGGCCCAACGAAGCGTCGTCAGAATTTCGGCGCACAAGGCGTTCTACAGGGACGCTAAGCGCACAACTACGGTCGTAGACGGCTGGCTTCTCGGGCTTCGAACGGATCTGGGCGGATCCGACTGGTTTGCTGTTCCGACGTTGATAGACACCACCTCTGATGGGTACCCCGTCGGAGGTGGTGAGCTCGGTTGCTGGCTGGGTCTATTCGGCGTGCGGTTGGTGTGTCTGCTCCTGCCGGATTTCCTCCCGGTCCCTAAGCACCCGCTCGGTGATCGACATGGCCATCACCACCGCGATGTAGGCCCATGCCCACATGCCACTCAGGATGCCGGTCGCCAGCAGCAGGAAGCCGAGGGCAACAAGTGCCCACGACGTGACCTTGAGTGCGCGCACAACGCTTGCGACTGGCATGCAATGATCATCCCTTTCCTTGCGACTACCGTAAAGACCGTGCCGCCGGTAAAGCATGTAGCAGTCACGAAGCCCCTAGGCGGCATCTCGAGAAGTCGTGAGTGCACTACCCCCACGCAATACAGGGTGATACCCCCTTGCCTGACGGGTGTGGCCCAACCGGTATCTGGGAATCAGCCATGACAGCCACCCTTGGGGCTGATAACCGGTCAATATGGGTGACAATCACCATGGTCATGCCTCGATCGCAGCTACCAGCAACGGGGTGGGGGTAGACCCTCGTTTCGCGGGCAGCCCTGCCCGCCGGTGATAGCGCCCGACTAGCCGTACGGGTTTGAAAGTATTAAATATGATTTAAGTTGCTCCTGCAAAAGTGATGGTTGCCTTGGAGAGAGTGTTTGCGCTTCCGGCGATGCGTAACTCGTCTGGCCAACTATGGCCAACAGCAACACCCGACGCGACCGTCACAATGAGTCCGTTCCAACCGCGGTGAGCCGGAGTTTCGACGTCCCTGTTGGCGTCACCCGTGATCGATGCCGTGGTTGGGGGTTGGTGTTATCGGAGCCATCTTGGAGGCTGGTCAGGGTCGATCAAGAGCAGTTGGTTCGGCGCCTCTTCAAGGCGGCCGAAGATGTTTTGCCCAGGCCGATCACGGAATGCCACGACGATGTCCGTATAGGGCGCGGTTGGCCACGGATTCCACTGCCTAATGTGTGGGATATCGAGCGTATAGCCACTGCCGTCTGGCTCCGGATCGACGATGACCGTCAAGATCCGAATTGAGGCAATCGAGGCCGTCGCGCCCGACAGGCTGACCTTGTGCAGACCAGACAGGACTCTGAAATGCACCCGCAGATCTGCATCGGTGCGAGCGTCCTTTACATGGGCTTTCGCGGCCTCGGACAGCCGGAGTGCCGCACGGACCAGTGCTTCTTGCTCAACCGCAGTCACGGGCCGGAGACGCCCGCCTCCGTTGTCGTGTCCCACCAAGGCATTCGTGGGGTCCGTGTAGACCTTGCGGTGCACGAGACTGGCCCGCACCTCCGCTGTCGCATCGTACGTGAGTGCCGCGGCCTGCCAAATGTCCTCCGGCAGAAAGCTGGGCGCCCCCTTGAAGTTCCGCGCGAGATCGCGCTTTCGCTTGATGCTGAAGCCGCGATCCTGGTCGGGCTGCTCGCCAGCCTGCAGGAAGCACGCCTCCAGGAACAGATCCAGCACCTTCCAAGCCGTTCCGAAGAGTAGCGGGCGAAGCTTCAGCAGGGTGACACAGCCTTCGGGAGTGGGGCCTGAGGTGTCGGCCGCGGCGACGAACAACTGTGTCTCGTCCGTCGCCGAGTCGAGAGTCGCACGGGTGACGGTAGTGCCCTGAGGGACAAGAGGCATCGCGCGTTCAAGCACGTCACGTTCAAGTATCGTGCTGACCTCGAAGTCTGCCCACGTCATGAGGCAAGCCTAGGACACACGGGGAAAATGGAAGGGCCTCTTATACGGGCCACAGTCGCCAATGTAATGTCATAACTTTATAGACAGGCCAATGAGATTTAGCTGCGGTAACATTAACGCCGACGAGGATGGCTATTACTGGTTGCTGAACGGCTTCGAACGCAGAGACAGGAACGATTCTCTGGACGTGGTGGCGAGCGACCTGGAGGGCATTAGCGCCACGCACCTTCGACAGATGTACCGGAAACTGATGAAGCATCGGGGTCTGGACTACGCCCCCTCCGACATGGTTATTCGGGCGGGAGGAATCCCATCAGATTTCGACCTTCGCGATCTCCCGAATCTACCGGTGTCAGGTGTGTACTTCTCCTTCGATGAAGGGGAAGTCCTGCTGGTAGTGCAGTGCTTCCTTACGCTTCCAAACGACTACGACGTCGATGCGGAGCTCGATGTGGCTGCTGTACTCACCCCATTGCTGCACAGAAAGCGCCTTTCGCTCCTTAGTGTTGAGGCGGAACGCCATTACGATCGCGACATTTTTGTAACCGTGGCGATGCGATTCAATCCACGCGGTCGCTGGCTATCCGAGCTGTACTCCGATGCGCTGGATGTTATTGCATTGCTTGAGGCGTCCTGCGGTGAGGTGACGCGAAAAACGGTGGCGGAGCTAGTTCGTGGTGACATGCCAAGGCATTGCTTGGCCAACCAGAAGGTGTCTGGCTCGAGGCGAAGAGCCAGCACGCTGACCTTACTACGGAAGTTGGAAAGATTCGCCTTGCCCAGTGGGTGTCCCAGTTCGCTAATAGCCGGGACGGCGGAGTCGTAGTTCTGGGACTGGCCACGAAGAACAGGGGCAGCGGCGACGTGATCACCAAAATTACACCGTGGCCGCGGGTGGCGCCGTTCCATGTGGAATGCGGGCCCGGGGCGAGAAGATCAACCGTCTTGGTATCGATGACGGTTTGCCCGTCCTCCGCCTAGAGGTTCAGAACACGCCCACTACGATTTTGTGCTTTCTTGTCTGCGGCGAGCGCGGCGGCTTTTGGTTGGCCCCTGGTCCAGGTCGGCCTTCTTCACAGAGCCGATAGTCCCGCCGTCGCCAACCGCTCTTATAAGATCCGTGCAGCATCCTAATGTCCAGGTAGCGGCGGAAGCCGAGAGCGCATGATTCCACAGATCTTTCCTCGCTCTGAACGGGTCGATAATTCGTCTTGCCGTGAAGTATCTCGCTTGTGCTCGATGAGGGAGTTCATGAGGCAGGATGGCCGAATAAGGATGCTTGTGTATTACGGCGATAGTTGGGCGTGGGGCGTTCCACTAGGTGCGTGCCTCAGATCCATGCGGTGACGCCGGGGATTTGTCGGTCCTGCCAGGAAGACCGCCGGGTAGTGACGGCCCCTGGTTGCTTTTCTGGGTTCGGACCATCATGTTGTCTGTATGGGTGTTCCTCAGACCATTCAGATCTTTCTTCCCGGGGGAGACCCCGCAGGCATTCGTATGGCGGAAATTACGACACGCACGGTTCGCGTCTTCGAAGTACCTAGGACGCTGCTTAGCGACTTCAGGGCGATGCCAGAGTCAAAGCACGTTGGCATCTACTTCCTGTTTGGCGAGTCGACCGCGGGGCTCAGCGAGGCGTATATCGGTCAATCGGGAGATGTTGGAACCCGGATCAAGAACCACGACGGGTCGAAGGAATTCTGGAGCAGGGCCCTTATCGCAGTGTCCCTAACCAACTCTTGGACCAGCACTCATGTCAGTTACATGGAATGGCAAGCGATTCGTCAGGCCACGGCCGCCGGCCGGTATGAGCTGTCCAACCGTAACGACGCGTCCAACCCTCACACCCCAGCACCATTGGAGGCCGACTGCCAAGAATATCTTGAAACCATCTCGGTGCTCGTTACAACTCTTGGGTACCCTATCTTGGAACCGCTCGTACAGGAAGGCCATGCAGCCGACGGACCGGAAATGATCTTCGGCAATGTCCGAGATTCAGAGTTGAAAGGCTTCTCCACGCCCGAAGGAGTGGTGGTCCTCGCCGGTTCCCATGGGCGCGCTGAACCAGCGCCCTCTGCGGCAGCGTCGATCCGCGCCTACCGCCAGCGTCTGATTGAACAAGGTATTGCCAGCGTCCAGAACGGCAAGTTCAGCCTGTTAAGGGATCACCTGTTCGGGAGCCCCAGTATGGCAGCCGCAGTGCTGATAGGAGCCAACATCAATGGCCGCATCACATGGAAGAACTCAGCTGGTCTTACCTTTCAGCAGATAGAAGACCAGAAACTCGCCGCACCCCCGCCATAGTACTGCGACGGGGCCGACGGGCCCCTGCCGTCGTCCAGCCACCTATTCCTGCCCAGTGCGGGGTCCAGGTGAAACTCGACCTGCGGGGTCCAGGTGAAACTCGACCCGGTACTTCATGAACCGAATGTTTTGTGCCATGGACAACGCCCTCCGAGTCCGCGTCTTCAGTTGTCATGCCTCCATCGCATTCGGAGGCATGATCACCGCTGAGGGGACTCGTTGACGTCCGGGTGGGTGCGGTGGCGTAGACCTGCTTGCGCCGCGTGTGAGGGCGGCGTGGACGAGCTGGGTTCCGATGCCGCCGTTTCGCCGGTGATGAGTACGACTGCTCAATAGAGTGAGTGCATTTCACGAACCCTTCTTACGTTCACTTCCATCTGATGTAGGAGCAGGCGAGGGTAAGGGCAGGGTGGCCGGTGTGCCAGGTTGCTCCTCCGCCGAAGAGATTGCTGGGGCATCACCTCACTACGTCCTAGGTTCGGCTGAAGTGGATCCCAAGCCTACTTTGCGTCCACTCACTGGTGATTGCCCGTCTCTGCACTAGTTGACGTCGACGTATCTTCGAGTGCTACGGCCGGTCCCTGGCAGGGTCTGTTTGGGTGTGGGCTCGAGGGTATAGGCGGACGGTATCAACCGCCTGGTGAAGAATCTTTTTCTAACAGCTTTCAAGCACCGAAAGAGGAGTTGCGACTTGTTATTGCTTTCCTAAGACCGAGTCCAGTGCGGCACTGTCGTAATAGAGGTATGCATCTGTGATCTGGCCATATTTGACTGTCACGATGGAGCAGCCCGTGGCGTTCAGGTCGGGTGCTGTGGGAGAGGAGCCCAGCATCTGCCAGCGAGCGACCGCCCGGTTTCCAAAGCTGAGGATCTCTACGAGGATCCGCCGATAGTCGGGGTAAATCTCCATGACGTGACGCATTTCGCTTTGATCTTCCTCGGCAGAAGACACAGATTTGATACCGTTCACGGTGATGCTTATGTCCGGGGCAACGAGCTGTGCCATCGCGGTGAAGTCTCTCGTGTTTTCTGCCTCGTTGTAGGCCTCCCAGACCTTGTTTGGCTGCGTGGTCATGATGCCACCCTTGTTTGCCGGGCGTTGGGTGAGCCGATTAATGAGGCTGTGGTGGAAGTTCTCAAGGAAATAGTCTTTCTGCTGGATGTGAGTCGGTCAGTCTCCGGTGCCGGTGGACTTGTCCTTGGTGGGGAGTACTCAGCGGATTGTTAGATGACTGGCGAACGCGCGGTCATTGCTGCGGGCGTCATGTTTTCTCACGATGGCACTGGCGACGACTAGGTCTTCCCAGGACATTCCGGAACTCTTGAACAGGACGGGTCGATCAGGGCTAAGCTGAACGGCGCCTGTTACAACGTTCCGCATTGGAATCAGTTGCTCTCGGGTCAATGCTCCTTCGCCGATGGCGAGGACTATGTCACCTGATTCGCGCAGTGCTGTGGCGACATCTTCAACGATGACCTGTGCACGCTCACAGAAAGCCGCATCTACTTCGCGGACATGCGGTTCGTGGGAACCTACGGCGATGACGATGGCGTTCGAGCGTAAGAGCTTGGAGTCGAAGAGTGGTTCCGCGGAGGATGTTGCACAAATAATGATGTCTGCCGCGGCTACTGCTGCGTCTGCTTCGGGTGAGTCCGAGGCGATAACCTCCTGGCCCGGAGCTGCAGGTACGGCTGCCCTTGAGGGGTTACGGACAATGTACGTTACGTGCTCGACGGGACGTTTCCCGTTCAGGACTCCTGAAATGGTCTCTACGTGACCCACCCCCTGTTGTCCTGCACCGAAAACCGCGAGCCGTAGGGGTTCTGATCCCTGGGTGAGTACGGGCAGCACAGCTGCAACGGAAACTGCAGGCGTGCGCAATGTCGTCAGTGCTGTACCGTCCAGGATCGCCGTTGGGGCGAGTGTTTGAGCATTGAACAGGAGGTAGAGCGCTTGAATACGCGGAAGTCCACGCTCGGGGTTTCCCGGAGCGACGGTAGCCACTTTCACACCGGTATGGGTTTTGGCCTCTGCGGGCATGATGAGAAATTGTCCGTCTTTGAGCGGGATGAGGCTGCGTTCAGGATCATTTGATGGATCCAGGCCGGCAATGAGCGCATCAGCGATGGCCGCCGCTGCTTGGCGGGGGGAGAGGAGAGCCCGAACCTGCTCATCGGAAATGAAATTAAGCTGCATCGGGAACCCCGCACTTCGCGCGCAGATAGGATCCTTTTCGTATTGGAATCACTGTTTCCACCTGTCTTTTCGCCACTTACGTAAGTGGTTGGTTCTTCAACTGCATGCTCGAAAGATCTAATCGCGGCGTTCGCGGCTTCTGCAGCACTAACGACTCAACGATGAGCCTAAGATCGTCCTACGCTTCTACTGTAAGGTATTACACCTAAGTATAAGCCAGTCTACCCGTCGAGGAGTTTTGGAAATGAAAAGCTCGTTACAGAGGATCTGCAGCATCGACCCACAGCTGCCGCTCATCTGTGAGAGGCAAAGCGGGTCCCTGTGGTGGTGCTTCGCCCGCGTTTCCATGCAGCGGGTCTAAAATGGGGTGTCAGACCTTACAAAGGAACAGGAGTGGCCATGGCTACAGCATTGGCGTGGAACGAGGGAGCTGGCGATGAAGTCAGAACCCAGAGTTTTCGGGAACAGGCAGTGCGTATCATCCGTTCGCAGATCGTCTCCGGCCGTCTTGAACCGGGTTCCATGCATTCCATCGGTGCGGTTGCTGAACGCCTGAACGTTTCCATCACCCCCGTTCGCGAGGCGCTGCATGACCTCGCCAAGGAGGGGCTCATCGAGATGAAGCGCAACAGGGGGTTCCTTGTCCGGAAGTTGACCAACAAGGAGCTTGACGACGTTGTGCAGATTCGCGCGATGATCGAGGTGTCCTCGGTGCGGGAGATTACGGAACGTACACTCATCAAGGACTTCACCAACCTCAGGCACCTGTGCCGGCGGACGGATGCATTTGCTGCAGCTGGGGAGTGGGAGGACTTCGTGGAAGCGGACCGGGAATTCCATTTGACGCTCCTTTCAGCCCTGGAGAACGAGAAGCTCCTCGAGATCATTGGAACCCTGAGGGACCAGAGCAGGCTTCTAGGGTTGGGAGATCTCGCGGGGAAGGAAGTCTTCGTCCAATCGACAAAGGAGCATGAGCTCCTTTTGGATGCCATGGAGGCCAAGGATGCAGGAAGGGCCGCGGAAATAATGAGCAGCCACATGCGGCACGTTCGCGGTATTTGGGCAGGGCGCGACGAGGCTGCCAAGCAAACCAATTAGGCTCCCGCAGCCGGCCAGCCCCAGGCTGGCGCCGCAGCCGGCCAGCCCCAGGCTGGCGCCGGGGCCGGTGCTGACTTTGGGCTAGAGCTTGAAACGGTCGGCGGCGAGGCTGGAAAGGTGCCGGGAAGATGCTTCACCGACAGCCAGCTCCGCTATGAGCCGGCCCGTCGGGGGCGCCAGGCTAACTCCCAACATTGCGTGTCCCGTAGCTATGAGGACATCGTGGTGCTTTGGTAAAGGGCCGATGATCGGCAGCCCGTCGGGGGTCATGGGGCGGAGACCCGTCCAAGGCTCCGCCGGTGTCGGGAGAGATGGCCATTGGGTGAAGTATGCCGGGAGGCTTTTCAGCAGCCCCTCAGCTCGCACCCTGCTGATGCGTTCGTTCGTGCCTTTGCCGAATCCCATGGTTCCAGCGATGCGCACCTTGGAATTCAGCGGTGTAATGGCCACCTTTGCCTCAGCAAGATACATCGGATGCTGTGGGCCATCAGGCTGGAGCGGAAGGTCATAACCGTATCCCTTCCCGGAGGCCAAGGCGATGGAGCTTCCAATGCCGGCAAGGATTTCGTTGGTCCATGCCCCCGCCGCAACAACAACCTTGTCCGCGCTAAGGGCTTCCTGACCAACTTCGACTGTCACTGACCCATGTGTTGCGCTGCGAAGACGTGCGCGCCGGCCAAGGCGAAACTCCACCCCGTCCCGTCGGCAGGCAGCCGTCAGCCCCTGGGTTAAGGAAGCTGGGTCAAGGGATCGATCGCCGTAGGTCTGTAATCCCCCCGCCAGTTGCGGAACAGTGCCAGGTACTTCCCTGGCCAGGTCGGAACCTTCAAGAAGCCGCCATTTGAAGTCCTCGATGTGCCCTTCCATCGTCTCGAGTTCGGCCGCGTGCTTATCCAGGTTGGATGCGCTGGTGTACAGCATCGTGAGGGGGTCGTTGTGGGCTTCGAACGATACCCCGTCAGCGGCCATGTCATCGAACAACTGCAGCGTCTCACGACTCAGATGCGACAGGACCTCCAGACCCGCTTCAAAGCGCGCGGTCGTGCAGTTGCGCAGCATCTGCAACATGAAGCCAAGATACTTGGGGCTGATGCTGGGGGAGACATATAGGGGACTGTCTTTGCGGAGCATCCAACGCAAAGCCTGCGGCATCATTCCAGGAGCGGGAACGGGAGTGGACATACTGGGTACCACCCAGCCTGCGTTATGTCCCGAAGCCTTGGCGCCTGGCTGGCCCGCATCAATGACCGTTACTTCATGTCCCGCTTTGCGCAGGTAGTAGGCCGAAGACAGGCCAATTGCGCCCGCCCCAATCACTATTGTTTTCATGGTTCTTCCGGGTTGTGATTTGTGCTGACGCTGGCGCAACGGCCAAACACAGCGGTTCAATGTCGAGCTGGGGGGTGGGGCGGTTCAGTACAAGTTGTTGCCGAATGTGGCGCTCCTCGCAGGCCGCCCGGCTCAGCGACGCATGCTGAATCTAGCCAATATCATCCTCAAGGTGTAATACCCCAACGAATCAAGCGAGGTATCTTCCAGGGGTGGATATTTGTTGAGTCCTGAGGAAGGCGCTTTTGCGGGAATTCCCATGACGGTGCTCATTCGGTCGCGGTTTGAAAGCGGGATGATCCCTCTGACTGATCGTGGGCAATGAGGACACCCTCCCGGAAATCGAAAGCGCGCCTGCCGGGGGATGTGTTGACCCACAGGATTGTGGAATCAAGCGTCTTGGCGTCGACCGTCGCCTGGTAAAAGTCCTGCCCGGGTTCGGTGACGGTGACAGGGTCGCCGATATCCAGATCCGTCCAATCTTGCGGTATATGGTCCAAAATGCCTTCCACAGTGCCCCTTTCGGTTACGGATAGGAGTGGGATGTTCGGGCCTTAGTAGGCCTTAACTCGTTGTTCAACGACCATGTGGATCAGCGCGAAAATGCCTTGGTTGTCGATGGCCGAGAGTGCGGCATCCAGAGCCGCTGGTACGTCCTTGTCGTTCTCTACCCGGGTTCCAAACCCGCCAAAGGCCGTAGCCATGAGTGCAAAGTCGGGGTTTTTCAGTTGAGTGCCGGAGACCCGCGAGGGGTAGTGGCGTTCCTGATGGGTCCGGATGGTTCCGTATTCCTGGTTGTCCATGACGATGACCAATGGGGTTGCGCCGTACTGGGCCGCAGTTGCCAGTTCCTGGCCGTTCATCAGGAACTCTCCGTCGCCGGCTATGGTTACGACTCGTCGTCCGGGTTGGGCCAGGGATGCTGCGACCGCGGACGGGATGGAATAGCCCATGGATCCGTTTCGTGCGCTGATCATGGATGAGTACAGGCGGGTCGGAAAGTACCGGTGGGCCCAGTTGGTGTGTTCGCCGGCGCCGAAAGTGACCATGGCGTCGCGGGGAAGGGCTGGTACCAGGTTTGCCATCAAGGTGTCCATGCGCGCGGGGCCGTCGGCTGGAGCTGCGGGGGGAAGTGCTGCGAAGTCTTCCTGTTCGCGTCGCATCCGCCCGCACCAGGCTTTCCATTCATCTCTTACGGGCAATTCAATGGCCACGAGGTCCCGGACGAAGACATCTGGTTTAGCCACGATTTGGTATGAAACAGGGCCGGAGCGTCCGCGCAGGGAAGGGTCGATGGTGACCAGGAAGTTCTTCTTGGTCCAGTCCTGCCTGCAGAGGAAGCCGTCCGTGATGACATCGCCCGGGACGGTTCCAACGAAAATGAGAAGATCTGTCTCTTCGAGCAGGTCGTAGGTCGGTTTGGGTCGACCATAGCCGATCGGCCCCACATACGACGGTGAGTCGAACGGTATGGTGCCCTGGGTCCTCCATTCCGCTGCGGCGGGGATGTGGTGCCGTTCGAGCCAGCGGGTGAGTTCGTAGGCGCCTTGTTGGGTCCAGTCGTTGCCGCCGGTGACGAACAAAGGTGAGGAAGAGGCAGCCAGGGCTGTGCGGAGCGTTTCGACGTCCACGGTGGTCATGCCGCCGGTGGCGACAGGGATGGGAGGATGGATTGCTGCTGGCACGGATTGTTGCAGCACATCTTCGGGTAGACCCACAACGACCGGGCCGGGCCGGCCGTTCATCGCGGCGAACATCGCTTCGGCGACAATTTCCGAGGCCCTTTCCGGATGGTCCAGGATCATGACCCTCTTGGCCCCCGAGCTGAACCAGGCCTTGACGTCAAATTCCTGGAAGGCTTCCCTGTCCCGGTGCGCAAACGGAATCAGTCCAACAAAAAGGACCATGGGAGTTGAATCCTGCCAAGCGGTATGGAGCCCTACATGGGCATTTGCGGCCCCTGGACCTCGGGTCACCATTGCCACTCCGGGCACCTGATTCAATTTTCCGTCGGCTTCTGCCATATAGGCGGCTCCGCCTTCATGGCGGCACACGACAGTAGCTATTGACGATTCATGGAGGCCATCCAGAACGTCAAGGAAGCTCTCACCGGGAACGACAAAGGCTCTCCGGACTCCGTGAGCCGCCAGCGACTCCACTATCAAATGTCCGGAAGAAGTGGATGGAGAGCTTTCGATGACCTCCAGCCCTGTTTGTTCGGAAGTGCTGGCTGCCGTTAAAAGCGAAGGTGTTGGCGCAGCAAGGGTCGTCGGATCCGACGCCGCCGAGAGACTCATGAATGTCCTATCGATATTTCTGGGTCGTCCTGCGGGGTGCCCCCGGTGGAATACGTGCTGAACCACCCTGACCGTGGGAAGACGCGCAGGTCCCAACGTGTTCTGCCTCGGGCATCGCCTGGCGACCACGGTGTCGCCGGGCGCCAAGGCCTTAAGTATTGATATGTAATACCTTACTATGTATAAACAGCCTGGCAGCCCTTGTCAATGTTGTCCCGGGGGTCATCGGCAGGAGGTGCCCGCCCGTAGGTAGCCGAATCAACACGGCTCAGAGGAAACCAAGTCCAATGTTGTGCGGCGGGATGGAGAAGAAGTCATGCTGGAGATTCGCCGCCTGCGGCTGCTGCGCGAACTGGGTATCCGTGGAACACTCGCCGAAGTAGCTGCGGCCCTGGCATACAGCCCCTCAACGGTTTCCCAGCAGCTCGCCTTGCTGGAGAAAGAGGCGGGGGTCGAGCTCTTCCGTAAGGCGGGTCGCCGGGTCGCCCTGACCCCCCAGGCCATGGTTCTTATTGAGCATACTGACGCTCTTCTCGATGCCCTTGAGAAGGCCGAAACTGCCCTGGCGGCCAGCCAGCGACAAGTGCGCGGCACGGTGCGCCTTGCGGTCTTCCAGACGGCCACCTTGGCGCTAATGCCCATGACGCTGCGGACTTTGAGGGAGTCGTATCCCGAGCTGCGGGTTGAAATGGTTCAGCATGAACCCGAGACGGCACTGCATGAAGTGTGGGCCCGTGACTTCGACCTCGTCGTGGCTGAGCAGTACCCGGGGCACGCGGCGCCCCATTATCCAGGCGTGGACAGACAGCATCTGACGCTTGACACAATCCATTTGGCCGTTCCCTCCGTGACGGCAACAGCTGGCTTCGCCGACGTGACCAGCCTTGCGGAAGCGGCCAATGTTCCTTGGGTCATGGAACCCCATGGAGCTGCGTCCCGTCACTGGGCTGAGCAACTCTGCCGCGCTGCGGGATTTGAACCCGACGTCCGCTATGAAACCCCGGACTTGCAGGCCCACGTGCGGCTGGTGGAGACGGGTAATGCCGTGGCGCTGTTGCCTGATCTCGTTTGGGTGGAGAGGTCGATCGGAGCCAGGCTGCTGGGTCTTGAAGGGGACCCGCAACGGCTCCTTTTTACTTCAATGAGACGTGCCAGCGCCGGGCATCCGGTATTGAGGGCAGTCCGCGCAGCACTTGCTGAAACCGTACGGCTGCTATTGCCGATGTGAACGGGCAACCTGGCGGCGCCACGTCAGCGGAAGTCGGGATCGCTATCGAAGAAGACCGGCAGCGGCTCCGCGAAGGGACGCCAGGCCACCACCTTGCCTTCAATGGTGGGCATTGACTTGCCTTCCAGAACAAGGACCGGGAGGGCGTTCTGGCCATCAGGGGACCACCATCCCGACCGAGGGCATGGCCGCCCGGTCTGTAACTGCCTGACGGCGATCGGCGAAGCCTGCCAGTCCACATCTCTGCGTTTCATAGACCCATAGTAGTCATAAGGCGTAATACCTTACTAGTAGATAAGGCAAGCTTTTTCCTTATTTCGTGTAAGGGATACCCAGTTTCCAATGAATGCCTCGAAATGTAGGGCCTCACTTCAATACGTCGCTTTTCTCGATCGGTACCCTCCACTAATCATCGCTTTTTCTTAAGGGGGAGGGGTTCCATACTGATGTTCAGACCGGCCAGGGAATCCCGCCCACACAGCCCGGCTCCTCTCCCTTCGCAACACCAGCTCCGACTGAACCGTTGCGTGTTTCCAACTAGGAGTACAAATGACTGAAAACTCAACAACCCGGGTCCAGCTTGTCCAGCCGGAAGACCTCGCAGATGAAGCTGTTGCCTTGGTCCGTCATTGGTTGGCCGAAGGGGCCAAGATTCCGGTGGATGCCTCCGCGGCTCAACTGGCTGGTGTTTTGAAAGACCCTAACGGCCTTGAATTCACTGTTGGCTTTGTCGACGGGGTGGTACGCCCGGAGGACTTGAGCGTGGCGGCCCGGAACCTGAAGGCCATTGCTCCGAAGGTTCCATCGTTTCTGCCGTGGTACATGAAATCAGCTGTGGCCGTTGGCGGCTCCCTTGCGCCGCTGATGCCCGGCGTCGTTATTCCGGTCGCACGTAAGGTGCTCCGGGAGATGGTGGGGCATCTGATTGTGGATGCAACGGATGAAAAGCTCGGCCGTTCGATCGCCAAGGTCAGGAAGGATGGGATCCGCCTGAACGTCAACCTTCTGGGTGAAGCCATCCTCGGCGAAGGCGAGGCGTCCCGCAGGCTGGAGGGAACACGGAAGCTGCTTGCGCGCGAGGATGTGGACTACGTATCCATCAAAGTCTCCTCTACCGTCGCCCCCCACAACCACTGGGCTTTCGACGAAGCAGTGGAGCACATCGTGGAAAAGCTGGCCCCGCTTTATCGACTGGCTGCGACCACTAAACCGCGAAAGTTCATCAACCTCGATATGGAGGAGTACAAAGACCTTGGTCTGACTATCGCTGTGTTCACCAAGCTGCTGGAGCGTCCGGAATTCCGCGAACTTGAAGCCGGCATCGTCCTCCAGGCCTATCTTCCGGACGCTCTCGCGGCGATGATCGACCTGCAGGAGTGGGCTGCCAAGCGCTCAGCGAGCGGTGGAGCTCCCGTTAAGGTCCGGGTGGTCAAGGGTGCGAACCTTCCCATGGAACAGGTTGACGCCGACCTCCATGGCTGGCCTCTGGCCACATGGGGAACCAAACAGGGTTCGGACACTTCTTACAAAGCGGTCCTGGACTACTCGCTGACCAAGGAGCGAATCGCAAACGTCAAGATCGGCGTTGCCGGGCACAACCTCTTTGACGTGGCACTGGCGCACCTGCTGGCCAAATCCCGGGACGTTACCTCAGGTCTCGAGTTCGAAATGCTCCTGGGCATGGCGACCGGACAAGCAGAAGCCGTCAAGCGGGACGTAAAATCCTTGCTGCTCTATACCCCTGTCGTGCATCCCAGCGAATTCGACGTGGCTATCGCCTACCTCATCCGCCGCCTTGAAGAGGGCGCAAGCCAGGAAAACTTCATGTCCGCCGTCTTCGAACTGGACAAGAATGAAGGCTTGTTCGAGCGCGAAAAGCAGCGATTCCTGGCCTCCTTGGATTCTTTGGCCCGGCTCAGAAACACCGTCCCGGGACCCAACCGCGTCCAGGACCGTACCCGTTTCAACGCTCAAGAAAAACTCGCGGAAGAGACCGGGCGGGCATCTTTGGAAATGGGAGGCTCCGGACACGGCGGGCCAACGGCAAGCTTCGAGAACACTCCTGATACGGACCCCGACCTGCCGGCCAACAGGACCTGGGGCCGAGCAATTCTCGAACGCGTGCCTGCTTCAAACCTTGGCCGGGCGACGGCCGATACCTTTGAACTGCATTCCAAGGACGCTCTCGAAAGCGTCATCCGCACCGCAACGTCCCACGGGACAAAATGGGGCGCACTCACTGGCGCCGAGCGAGCGGCTGTACTCCATCGTGCCGGCGTACGCCTGGAAGCCCGCCGCGCGCAGCTGCTCGAGGTCATGGCCTCTGAATGCGGCAAGACCCTTGAACAAGGTGATCCGGAAGTTTCGGAAGCCATCGACTTCGCCCACTATTACGCCGAACTGGCCAAAGAGCTGGACACCGTTGATGGTGCGCAATTCGTCCCGTCAAAACTGACGGTTGTCACCCCGCCCTGGAACTTCCCGGTGGCTATCCCGGCCGGTTCCGCACTGGCGGCGCTGGCGGCCGGTTCCGCTGTCATCATCAAGCCCGCCCGGCAGGCACGCCGCTGCGGCGCGGTCATGGTCGAAGCCCTCTGGGAGGCCTTCGACGAAGCAGGGATCGACCGGGACGTCCTGCAATACGTTCAGCTCGCAAAACGGGACCTGGGCGCACAACTCGTCTCCCATCCGTCCGTTGACCGGCTCATCCTCACCGGCGGTTACGAGACTGCTGAACTGTTCCGATCCTTCCGCAAGGATCTGCCGTTATTGGCGGAGACCAGCGGCAAGAACGCCATCATCGTTACCCCGAGCGCGGATCTGGACCTTGCGGCCAGGGACGTCGTTCAGTCCGCTTTCGGCCATGCCGGCCAGAAGTGCTCGGCCGCTTCCCTGGTCATTCTCGTCGGATCCGTGGCCGCCTCCCGCCGTTTCAACCAGCAGCTCATCGATGCCGCCCGCTCACTCAAGGTCGGCTACCCGGTGGATCCGCAAACTCAAATGGGCCCCATCATCGAACCAGCCAACGGCAAGTTGCTCCATGGCCTCACAAACCTGGGCCCCGGGGAAAACTGGGTTCTTGAACCCCGCAGACTCGATGACAGCGGCAAGCTCTGGAGCCCTGGCGTCCGGGCAGGTGTGAAGCGGGGAAGCGAATATCACAAGACTGAGTACTTCGGACCCATCCTGGGGGTCATGACCGCTGAAACCCTGGAAGAAGCGGTCGGCATCGTCAACGACATCGACTATGGCCTCACCTCCGGGCTGCACTCTCTGGACCCGGCTGAGCTGAAGTACTGGCTGGAGAACATCCAGGCCGGCAACCTCTACATCAACCGCGGCATCACTGGTGCCATCGTTCGGCGCCAGCCCTTTGGTGGATGGAAGAAGTCGGCTGTCGGCGCCGGCACCAAGGCCGGGGGACCGAACTACCTGGTCGGACTCGGATCGTGGAAGGACGCACCAATCCAGGGCCCGGGTTCCGGACACTTGCCCCCACACGCCACACAGATCCTTGGCGCAGCGAAGACCCTTACCGCGGCAGGGGCCCTTGCCGGCTCGGATGTTTCGTGGCTGCAGTCAGCCTTGCACTCGGACGCGGAAGTCCGGAGCACGGACTTCGGTATCGCAAGGGACGTTTCCGGACTGCAGGCCGAACGGAACGTCTTCCGCTACAAGCCAGTCCCCGTCACTGTCCGTTTCGAGGGACCTACGTCGGGACACGGATTGGCAGAGGTGCTGCGCGTCGCCTCGGCCGGAGTCACGGCTTGGAACGGCACCGCACCACGTGAATCCATCACCATCAGCAGCAACAATTCGCTACCCATGATGGTGACGAAAGTCCTCCATGATGCAGGAGTCGTCGTCGTCACCGAAGACGAGCACGCCTGGGCAGGGCGCCTCAAGACCTACGCTGCCAAGAACGGACCGGACGCCGGCGCCCGAATCCGTCTGATCGGAGCGTCATCACAGGCCGCGGGCGCAGCGCTGGACGGCAAGCCCGATGTAGCCCTCTACGCCAACGACGTTGTCGCTGCCGGACGTGTCGAGTTGCTGACATTCCTTCAGGAACAGGCTGTCTCCATTACCGCGCACAGGTTCGGCACGCCCAACCACCTTTCCGACACGCTGATCTGATCGCAGCAGTGGTTGGCCCGTGCGGAAACTCCTGGGCGGGCCGACCTTGGCGGCACCAGCGCCCCGTTCGGGAAGATCCCCGAACTGCCCATTTTCAACTACCCATGATTAGCCCCTTCGAGGAGAAGCGGATGACACCCAGAATCAGGCCCCTGGCACGTAGCTTAAAGACCGGCTTCTTGAGCCTCAGCGCATCAACAGGCAGCCACTGCCCCCAGAGCGGTGCCTGGTCCCCGGCTGAGTGTCCCTCAAGGCAGAGGACGGTCAGCGAAGGTGAGCTGATGCCGGCGCATGAGGGCGAGACCGTTCTGTGGGTCTATGCGGGACCAGCCCAGGAATCCGTGAATGACGATCAGGTAGCGGCGACCGTACGCAGGGACGCTAAGAACCAGGAGAATCCATGATGCGCGCCTATTCTGTGGCAACCTTGGTGGCCATTGCAGCTGGCATCGTTTGCATCATCACGGCGCAGTCGACTTTAGTTCTGGCAGTGGGATTGGGATTACTGACCTTCGGCGCTGGAGCCTTCACGGCGGCACTCATGACCGGAGTTGATCAATAGGGCGCGGACCTTGTGCCGCAGACTTTGGCGCAGATACCGAACGTGCATGGCCGGGGGCGGTTACGGGGACAGGGCCAACGGCTGCTGACTTGCCCGGGCGGCCTGGCGGATACCGTCGAGGACCATTGCCTCGGATTCGTTCAGGTACCTCATGAGAAGTGCGTCGGCTTCATCCCGCTGACCGGAGAGGATTCTGTCGGCGATCTCCCGGTCTCGTGCAGACCACTGACGCTGGAAGCGGCGCTCATCGGGCATGAAGGCAAACGCGAGACGAAGCTGGGCAACCAGGTTCTCGAAGAATGCATTCACACGGGTTGAGTTGGCGAGCTGAACGAGGGCTTGATGGAAGGCCAAGCTCGATGTACCGGCATCGTTCCAGTTTCGCTCGATGATGAAACGCTCAGTCGCGTTTGCGACGGCGTCCAGATGCGCCAATTGTTCTTCGGTTGCCCGGGCACTCTGGATGACGGCGGCGCCCTCCACCAGGCGGCGGGCGGTGTAGATATCCCGCACGTCCTCGACCTCCAGGCTCCGGACCGAACTGCCCGCATTGCGGATGCTTGCCACCAGCCCGTCGGCGGTCAGCAACCGCAGAGCATCCCGGACAGTATTTCGGGAGACCCCATAACGATCTGCGAGCGATGAATCCACCAGCCGTTCACCCGGGACAAGGCGTCCTTCGGTAATTTCCCGACGCAGGTCAGATTGCACAAACTCCGCTGCTGAAAGGGGTGAGCGGTCAGGCGCCTCGCTTATGGTCATATCGAAATACTAGAGACTGTTCAACAATCAGGCAACCACGAAATCGAGAATCAGACCGCGAAAAGCAGGCCAAAACTAAGATCAGGTTTGCTCAGCGATACCTTACGCCCTACACCTTGACGCGATCGTTGAACAATCGCTATAGTCTGGTTATGACCTGCTTCACAAACCCAAAGGGTCGCTGGCGAGATGGTGTGTTTGAACAGAGCCTCCGCTCTTTGGGTGACGAATGAACGTCCCCGCTCTGCCGACCGCACGGTCATAGGGCATGGTGCCCGGCGCGCAGCACGGGTCCGCGGACACGGACCTCTCCGAAACAGCCACCTGCCTTAGTCAAGGCCACGAATGAAGGAACCCGGAACGATGAACCAAACGTCACTGGCCACCTCTCAGGGAGTGAGCGCACCCCAGGGAGGGATCGCCCCGGCAGCTGTGCAGCGTGCGGAGACTCTCCACAGGACGTCGATTATCGTGGACGGCACCTGCCCGGGGGATCACTGGAGCGAAAATTTCGATCAGTGGATCACCGGCGGGGCCACCTGTTGCGTGGTAACTGTCGCCTCCACCGAATCTGCCCGAGAGACCATGAAGAGCATCGGCGGCTTCTATAAGCTGCTCAGGGAAAACAGCGACCGTCTTGTATTGGCCACAACGACTTCGGAGATCCGTCAGGCAAAAACTGACGGAAAACTAGCGGTCGTCATGCAGTTCCAAGGCACTCACCCCATTGAGTACGACTACAACCTTGTCGAGCTGTACGGACGACTCGGTGTCCGGATTGTGCAGCTGACATACAACCAACGCAGTGCCGTGGGCGATGGCTGCGAGGAACCCGGAAACGCAGGCTTGAGCGAGTTCGGCCACAAAGTAGTCGAAGAGCTCAACCGCCTGGGCATCGCAGTGGACCTTGCGCACACGGGGGTGCAGACATCCCTGGACGCGATCGAGGCCTCCGCTTCACCGTGCATTGTTTCGCACTCCAACTGCAGCAGTGTGCACACGAGCAAACGGAATCTTTCAGATGAGCTGATCCGGGCCGTCACAGGAAACGGCGGAGTGATAGGGCTTAACGGCTTTCCAGCCTTCGTCCGGGACGCAGAAGCACCGACTCTGGACGACCTGATCGACCACATGGTCCACATTGACTCACTCGCAGGCCCGGGACATGTGGGCTTGGGCCTTGACTATTACCAGTGCGGAATCGTCCAGTACGAGCAGTTCATCTCTGATGGGTTGTGGCACCCCGGTAACTACCCACCGCCCCCGTGGAACTTCCCGGCAGGCATCGAAGATCCCTCAACTCTGCATCGACTCACGGACCGCCTTGTCGAACGTGGCTACACCGATGAGGAGATTAAAGGGGTCCTCGGTGAGAACTGGATGCGTATTTTCGACAAGATCTGGTCCAAAGCGTGAACAAGCCCAACCCAACGACAGAGGTGTTCAGCATGACAAAAGAAGATGGAATCCTTGCCCCCGAGGGAAGCGACTCCAGGAGGTTATGGGCGGCAGCAAGTTTTACCCGGCGCCAACTTCTCCTTGGAGCCGGCGGTCTGGGCGCTGCCGCGGCTCTGGCCGCATGCAGCCCCGGCGGGACATCAACTAGTCCCACTGGCGGTGCCAGTGGGACACCCAAGCGCGGAGGGAATTTCCGGGTTGGCGTGATCGGCGGCGGATCCAAGGACATATTCGACGGCCAAAATTTCGTGGTGTTCCCTGATGCGCCCCGGTTGATGACTGCCTTCGAAACACTCCTGACACGGGACGAAAACTTCCGGCTGTCCAACGACGGCCTTGCCGAAAGCGTCGTGGCAGACACTCCCACCCAGTACACGATCAAGCTGCGTCAGGGCGTCCAATTCCATAACGGCAAGACGATGACCGCCGACGACGTCATTTACTCACTGCAGCGGATCGGCGGAGACAAAACCCTGCGGGGCCACACAGCGACCGCCACCTGGGACATCACTGGCATCACCAAGACCGATGACTACACCGTTCGTCTACCGCTGAAAACGGCAGACTCCACGGTCCCCGACACCTTGGCCGCGTACTACTTTGGCATCGTCCCCGTGGACTACAAGGCATTCTCCGGAGATCCTTCGACGCAAATCGGAACCGGCCCCTACAAGCTCAAGAGCTTCACCCCCGGCCAGGAAAGCGTCCATGAACGCAATCCGAACTACTGGCGGGAGGGCCAGCCCTACTTCGACACCGTCACGATTACCGACTTCTCGGATGCAACCGCGCAGGTAAACGCACTCCTGGCCGGACAGATCGACGCAGCGACGGACTTGCCGGCGGCACAGGTTTCCGCAGTTCAGGCCAGCGGCAAGCAGGTTCTCGAATCGCAGACGGGCTGGTGGGTCGGCCTGTCCATGGCGACGACCATGGCACCGTTTGATGACAACAGGGTCCGAGAGGCATTCCGGCTGATCGTCGATCGCCAGTCCATGCTCGACCAGGTCGCCTCCGGCAAGGGGCAGATCGGCAACGACGTCTATGGCCGCTACGACGCCGCATATTTCGCTAAGCTGCCCCAGCGCCAGCGCGACATCGAGAAGGCCAAGTCTCTGCTCAAGGATGCCGGCAAAGAGAACCTAACGGTTGACCTTTACACGGCGGACCTGACCGACGGCATGGTCTCCATGGCAACAGTGTTTGCCCGGCAGGCGAAAGACGCCGGAGTCACCGTCAACGTCAAGACCCTCCCCAGCGACAAGTTCTACTCTGACGAGTACTACCTCAAGGTGCCCTTCTCATCGGTGTACTGGGCCGGGCGCCCGTACCTGGACCAGGTCAAGCTGTCCGGGCTGTCCAACTCCCTGTACCCGGAAACCCAGTGGGCAAAGAGCGATAAGGGACCCGAATTCGAGAAACTCTACAACCAGGCGCTCGAAACAACAGACGAAGCCCAGCGCACTGAGGTTCAGCACAAGATGCAGCAGCTCGAGTATGACAACGGCGGCTACATCATTCCGTACTTCCCGAGCAAGTTTGACGGCCATACCCCCACTTTGCAGGGATTGACGCAGGCCAAAACCACCCTGGGCCTGAACAACTATGGCTATGGTTTCCGAACCATTTGGCTCGCCTAAGGAGGAAGATCATTCATGACCTGGTTTAGGCACGGCGGTATCCCCGCCTTCATCCTGCGGAGAGTGCTGCTCGGCATTCTGGTGCTTGCACTTGTCTCGGTGCTTGTTTTCGTGGCGACGCAGGCGCTGGGCGACCCAGCCAAAGCGCTCCTTGGCCGGGACGCGACGCCGGAGCGGCTGGCAGCCCTGCGGCAGGAACTCAACCTCGATGTCTCTCCGTTCGAGCAGTACTTGAACTGGGCAGGGGGCCTGCTGCAGGGATCACTCGGAGATTCGCTGACAAGCCAAAAGCCGGTAGCCGAGCTGCTCTCCGGGAGGCTGATAAATTCCGCGGTCCTGGTGCTCTGCGCGGCGCTGGTCGCCATCCCTCTGTCCATTGCCGTGGGCTCGTGGGCGGCTCTGCGTCGTGAGAAGCTTGTCGACACGATCAGTTCAAACCTGATGCTCGTCTTCGCTTCCCTGCCTGACTTCGTGGTTGCCGTGCTGTTGGTCATCTTCTTTTCCACCACTGTCTTCCACGTCCTCCCGGCTATCAGCCCCGTGCCGCCAGGACAGCTTCCGTGGAACAATCCAGCGATCCTCGTCCTGCCGACGCTCACGCTCGTCATGACTGTCGTTCCCTACATTGCACGCAATATGAGGGTCTCCATGATCGAGGTACTCGAAAGCGATTTCGTGGAGATGGCCAGGCTCAAGGGACTCTCTGAGCGGATCGTCCTTGTCCGCCACGCGCTGCCCAATGCGATCGGGCCAGCCTTCCAATCGATCGCACTGAGCCTGGCATACCTGGCAGGCGGCATTGTTGTAGTTGAATACGCCTTCAATTACCCAGGCATTGGAGGCGCCCTGCAGGATGCAGTGGCGAACCACGACGTTCCGGTCGTCCAGGCACTCGCCATGCTGATCGCGGCCGTCTACGTGGTCGTGAATCTGATGGCTGACGTAGCCACAATTCTTGTTACTCCGCGCTTAAGGACACGTCTGTGAGCACCACCGAAGAAGCCATTGCTCGCCTTGAAGGCGCAGAGACGCCGACGCCGCCGGTAAAGTCCTCCACACTTCTGGCCCGGTCCTTGAGATTGTGGCGTACCAGAATCGGCTCACTTTTCGTGCTGGTGCTGGTAGCCGTTGCAATTATCGGCCCCTACGTCGCTCCGCACGACCCCAGCGATTTCGTCACCTTGCCCAATACCCCTCCCACGGCAGAAGCGGTGTTTGGAACGGACTACCTTGGCCAGGACGTACTAAGCCGTTTTCTGCACGGTGGACTCGACCTCATGGTCACGGCAGCGGTCTCGACAGCTCTCGGCCTCGTCCTCGGAATAGCCATCGGCCTCATCGCAGCTTATTCGCGCAACGCACTGGATGATGTCCTTATGCGCGGCATGGACGTCGTGATGGCATTCCCCCAGATCATGCTGGTGCTTCTGGCTGTCAGCCTCGTAGGACCACAGAAATGGGTTGTCATAGCTTCCATCGTGCTTACGACTGCCCCCCGCGTTGCCCGTGTGGCCCGCGGCGCAGCACTTCCTGTGATTGAACGCGATTTCGTTGCCGCCATGGAGACGATGGGGCAGTCCCGGACCCGGATCATGACAGATGAGCTGCTGCCCAACATCCTGGGCCCGATGATGGTGGAGGCAAGCCTGCGGCTGACGTACTCCATTGGCACCATCGCTGCATTGGCGTTCCTGGGGCTGACCTCTGACCCGAACGCCCCGAACTGGGGAACGATGATCCAACAGAACAGGATCGCCCTGTCCTTCCAGCCCTGGGGTGCGCTCCTTCCCATCATCGCCATCGCCCTGCTTACCCTGGGTACCGGCCTGATCGGCGACGGAATCGCACGCACCGCAGCAGGCATCGATCGAAAGCGTGAGAGCGCATGAACACTCAACAGCCGACATCGGCCGCAGCCAACAGCGCCGCCGTCCAGGTAAAAAACCTGTGTATCTCGACAACATCCGGTATCGAAGTCGTCAGCGACGTCTCATTCGACATCGCTGCCGGAGAAGTACTCGGAGTTGTTGGTGAGTCCGGCTCGGGCAAAACCACAGTCGGGCTGGCACTCCTTGGTCACACACGCAGCGGCCTTCGCATAACCGGAGGTTCTGTTTTGTTGGGCGGGCAAAACATCTTGGACCTCCAGGAGGGGCAGCTGCGACGGATGCGGGGTTCGGAGATCTCCTACGTCCCCCAGGACCCCGCATCGTCGCTTAACCCTGCCCTGCGCATCGGTGTCCAGCTAAGGGAAGTCCTGGAAGCTCACGGAAAGGGCAGCCGGCGCGACCACGACAAGCGCATAGCGGAAATGATGCGCGAAGTCGCGCTGCCGGATGACCCCAAGTATCTGGAGCGGTACCCGCACGAACTCTCCGGCGGCCAGCAGCAGCGGATTGGCCTGGCCATGGCATTTGCAAACCGGCCCCGGCTCATAGTCCTCGACGAACCCACCACCGGCCTGGACGTCACCACACAGGCAACAGTGCTCTCTACAGTTCGGGAACTCGCTGCAGCTCATGGAGTGGCGGCACTTTATGTAAGCCACGATCTGGCGGTGGTCGCGGCCCTGGCCCGGCGGGTCGCGGTGATGTACGCCGGTCGAATCGCGGAGCTTGGGCCGGCGGAGAACCTTTTCAACTCATCAGCGCACCCTTATACCCGCCGACTGGTGGCCGCCATCCCACGATTGAGTGGCGGCAGGGCTCTGGTTGGCATCCCAGGACACGCACCATCACCAGGACAGCGTCCACCGGGTTGTCCTTTCGCCCCGCGGTGCTCCATGCACGTGCCGGCCTGCGACGAAGACGTTCCTCCCTTGGTGAGTGTCGGAACAGGGCACAGCGCCCGATGCATCCGTGCACAAGAGGTGGTCAAGCAGGTTTCAACGAGTGCTGGTGACCGTGTCGACACTCTCGGTACGGATGGGAGCGAAGCGGTACTGACCCTCCGCAACCTGGTAGCCCGATACGGCAAGGCCGAAGTACTCCACTCGATCAACCTGACGCTGGGCAAGCGCGAGTGTTTGGCCGTCGTCGGTGAATCAGGCTCCGGCAAGACCACCACCGCCCGCTCCATCGCCGGTCTTCACCACAACTGGACAGGCAGCGTCCTGCTGGGAGATCAGGAGCTGGAAACGGCGGCCCGCGCCCGAAGTAAAGAGTCGCGCCGGCAGATCCAGTACATCTTCCAGAACCCCTACGGATCACTAAATCCACGTAAGACAGTGGGCGACTCCGTGGGCCAGCCGCTACGGGTCTTTAACATCGCGAAGGGCCGCGAAGCTCAGGACCGTGTGGCAGAGATGCTCGAGCAAGTGTCGCTGTCCTCGAGCTACGCCAACCGATATCCCGATCAACTCTCCGGCGGTGAAAGGCAACGAGTCGCGATCGCACGCGCTCTTATTTCGTCTCCCTCGGTCCTGATCTGTGACGAAGTGACGTCGGCCCTTGATGTGAGCGTACAAGCGGCCATCGTCGAACTGCTGGGCCAGCTGCAGCACGAACTAGGCGTCTCCATGGTCTTCGTGACCCACAACCTTCCCCTGGTGCGCTCCATCGCGCAAAAAGTCGCCGTCCTCGCCGACGGAAACATTGTCGAATATGGCGACACAGCTCAGGTCCTTTCCGCCCCGCAACAGCCCTACACCCGCCAGCTGATAACCAACACACCATCGCTGGGAAGCACTTTCCGGGCCGCGGGGGTACAGGTCAGCTAGTCGACATCCGTCGCGGCATTCACAGATCACAAAGACCCAGGCCTGGCACTTCACCAGGCCTCCAGCCCAGGCACATCAACGCCTCGAAAACAAAGGAGTTACATGAACAACGCAACCGCTCTGACAGAGGCGGCGTACAAAGGACCTGCACTCAGCGTCGACAAAAACCTCTACGGCCGGATTGGTTCGGAAACCGACAGCCGGACCAAAGTGGAGTCATTCACCATTCCCATCCGCTCCGGTCAGGCCTGGAAGGTCCCTGCGGGACACGTCTGCCGGCTATTGACTGTCGACGGCCCGCAAGTAGCTGACCTGAACATCTGGAACCTCAACAACCCACGTGAACGCTTCTGGGCCGCAAGGACCCGGCAGCTGCAGGCTGCCCACGTCACCACGCTCGACCGTCTCTGGTCCAACCTGCCCTACCTGCGCCCACTGGCAACCATCACCGCCGACACCCTGGAAAACTATGGCGTCGACAGTGAGGGAGGACGTGTGCACGACACGTTGGGGACGCGATGCGATCCGTACGTCAACCGCATGCTGACCGGCGAGGACTTCGACTACCACTGTCACTCAAACCTGACGCGCGCAGTGCTTCCTTTCGGGCTTACCGAATTCGACGTCCATGACGTTCTGAACGTTTTTCAGTGCACCGGTCTGAACGACAAGGACCAGTATTTTATGAAGACCTGCCCGGCCAAAGTGGGGGACTACTTCGAGTTCTTCGCCGAGGTCGATCTGCTCGTGGCACTCTCCACGTGCCCCGGTGGCGACCTGTCAGTTCCCCTCTGGGGGCCCGGCGCACATGATCCCATCGAGGTGTGCCGCCCGATCGGGGTGGAAGTGTACAAAGTGGACGACTCCGTCTTGTCGGGCTGGAAATCCCCGGGCTTGCCTGAGTATGCCGGAATGCACGGACTGCACCCCCGATCATGGGAAGAGTCCTAACCCCAGAGGCCGACCGCGTCACGGACCTTTTCCACCAAGGCCTGACCAGACAGATTTCTTCTGGTTTACCTGCCCTGACAACGCTGTATAGAAGGCTCAGATGTCCGCGGAAGCGGGCTGTAGCCTGCTCGCAATTCCGTCTCTCATCGACCACGTAACGAACCACAAGTAACTTACGGAACAGGCATAGACAGTCCAAGGTGTGAGGTGTTACACATAAGGTGCAGACTCTTTGTGTCCTGCGCCTAAGCCTAAAAAGCGGCTATGGGCATACCCTCCCGGGCCTGATCGGCCGGTGGGAGCAAGAACTCTCATGGCCCCCGCCGGTTCCTGGCAGGGGAAGCCGTTCACCTGGGGCGGTCCGGTCCTAGAGCCGAGTCGGCCGGGAAATGGTGGGTCCTCATCGGTTGGCCACTGGTTTTAGCAACTGGTTCCGCTGGGGGGATTCGCCCGAATTACTGCAGTAAGTGCTGGCTTGAGTTCCCCGACATCGCCGAACACGACGGGGAAGGTGCGGACGAGTCCCGCAGCTGTGGCTAAGCATTCCCACAATTCACAGTTTCATCTGAAGGAGGCGTCAATTGAATCAACGAAGGAAGAAGCTCACCGGTCTAAGAACCGGAGCGGCAGTAGTGCTGACGGTTGGCATGTTTGCCATGACGGCATGCAGCACCACTAGCAGTGGTGGTAACAACGGAACAGCTACCGGTGGAAGCATCTCCGTTGCGATGTTTGAGCTCGACCACATCACCCCTGGTTGGGGAAACGGATACAACATCGATGTGGACAACGCCTTGTTCGCCCCACTCGTCGGATTTGACGCGGAAAACAAAGTAGAGCTCGTCCAGGCTGAAAGCATCACCACCACGGACAACAAGGTGTGGACCGTCAAAATCAAGCCTGGCTGGACCTTCCACAACGGAGAAGAAGTCACCGCGCAAAGCTACGTTGACGGCATCAACACCGCCGCCTATGGACCAAATGCCTGGGGCCAGAACTATCAGTTGGCTGGTGTGGAAGGTTACGAGGCCCTGAACCCCAAGACCGGTGAACCCACCAGTAAGACACTCTCCGGGCTTAAGGTCATCGACCCCCACACTTTCGAAGTGACGTTGAAGAGCCCTGACAGCCAGCTCAAAGTAGAGATGGCAATGACGGTCACGGCGTGGTCTCCTTTGCCGAAGGAAGCCCTCGCAGACCTGAAGGCGTACGACAAAGCCCCCATCGGTGACGGGCCCTTCCAAATGGACGGCACATGGGAAAGCACCACAAGCAGCGTCAAGGTCAAGGCCTATGACGGCTACAAGGGGACCAAGCCCAAAGTCAGCAACATAGAGTTCAAGATCTACACCAGTGCCGACACTGCATACACGGATCTGCTGGCCGGCAACGTCGACCTCAACGGCACCTACACGACGCTGCCCAGCAGCAAGCTCGGTCAGGTGAAGACCGACTTCGCTGACCGTGTCGTGACGTCCGACCAGGTCTACACCCAGTGGCTTGGATTCCCCATCGCGGATCCACGCTACTCGGATGTGCGGGTGCGTCAGGCTATTTCCATGGCGATCGACCGTGAAGCCATTACCTCCAAGATCTTTGGAGGCCTTTACACGCCCGCAAATGGTTTGTTGGCTCCAGGCACGCTTGGTGGTTCTCCGGACAGCTGCGGCGAGTACTGCAAGTACGACCCAGCCAAGGCCAAAGCCCTGCTGGAATCCGCTGGTGGATGGTCAGGTCCGATGGAAATCCAGTATCAGGCCGGCAAGGGCCTTGAGTCATACTTCCAGGCCGTTGCCAACGGGATTCGTCAGAACCTCGGGATCTCAGAGGTGAAACTTGTGGCATCGCCCACGGCCAGTGAATACCTCACTACCCTTACCGCCGGCGCAAAGGGTCCTTTCAGCGGTGGCTGGGCAGGACTTCCTACACCGCTTGATGTTCTCTCCGGAGTCTTCCAGAAGACCAGTGCCTACAACCCGCGATCCGGGTTCTACGGGACTGAGGCAGTGGACAACTTCATCGAACAGGCGAAAAGCGCCAAAACCGAGGAAGAGGCAACCGCACGATTCCATGATGCAGACGCCCAAATCATGAAGGACTTCCCCGTGGCCCCTATGTACAACATCTCCCAGGTCAACGCATACAGCGACCGCATCCAGAAGCCCACGATCACGCTGTCCGGGCCGATGCTCGATCAGATCGCCCTCAAGTAGCAGCCGGTGTGGGTTGGCGGGGCAAAATCCTGCCAACCCACACTGCCCTGATTACTACCTAGCTCTATCTATTTGCAGGAGGTGACTCAATGGGACGATATACCGTCCGCAGACTCATCCAAATGGTGTTCGTGTTCTTCGGCGTGACACTCATAATCTACGCCGCGGTCTGGGCGTTACCCGGAGACCCAATTCGTGCCCTAAGCGGCAATCGCCCCATGTCCGAAAGCACCATCAACTCATTGCGGGAGCAATTCCACCTCAATGATCCGTTTTACATGCAGTACTTCACCTATGTCGGAAACCTTATGCGCGGGGACCTAGGGACGGACTTCAACGGCCGGTCCGTTGCCCAACAGATGGGGTCGCGGTGGCCGGTCACCATCAACCTGGCCTTGACGGCTTTGCTCTTTGAAGCAGTCATCGGCATAGCCTTGGGCACCATTGCCGCGGTCCGCGGCAAAATCACTGACTACGTCATCTTGTTCTTCAGCATTGGGATCATCTCCCTGCCTGTCTTCGTACTGGCGTACATGGGGCAGATTCTTCTGGGCGTTAAGGCGGGAATCTTCCCCGTCTCCGGTATCGGCAATGGTTGGATGAGTTACATCCTGCCTGGTTTCATCCTTGCCACCACCGGTATGGCCTCCGTCGCCCGTCTTGTCCGATCCAGTGTGCTCGAGAACCTGAAGGCAGACTATACGCGCACAGCCCATGCCAAGGGCTTGTCCAACTTCCGCGTCCTGACCCGCCACGTGCTGCGCAACTCACTTGTCCCCGCCGTGACGTTCCTTGCCATCGACCTGGGGTACCTGATGGGCGGGGCAATCGTCATCGAGGGTGTGTTCAACCTGCCGGGCATCGGCCAGCTCCTGTTCAGAGCAACCGCCGCCCAGGAAGGCGCTGTTGTTGTCGGCGTGGCAAGTCTGCTCGTTCTCATCTTCCTGTTGACGAACCTCCTGGTGGACCTGCTGTACGGCGTACTAGACCCAAGGATCAGATATGAGTGAACAAGTCCTAAGCGACAATCCCACGGTCCTTCTGGACGTAACGCCCAAGGACGACCACGCACAGTCGAGCCTGGCCCGCGACGCCTGGAACGACATGCGCCGCAACCCGGTTTTCCTGATCTCAGCAACCATCGTGGTCATCATGCTGATCATGGCGGCCTGGCCTGCACTCTTTGCCGGCTTGTTCGGCTCCGGAGATCCGCGCCAATGCGACTTGGCGACGAGCAACAATGGGCCTGCCCCCGGACACCCGTTCGGCTTCGACACCCAAGGCTGCGATGTCTACGCCAATGTCGTCCACGGCGCCAGCGCATCAATCAGCGTGGGGCTCTTGGTGACTCTTTTCTGCTTCATCCTGGCGGTCATTCTCGGATCTTTGTCCGGCTTCTTCGGCGGATGGTATGACGCAGTAATCTCCCGAATCAGCGACGTCTTCTTCGGCTTCCCGTTCCTTCTTGGTGCGCTCATCCTGCTCACCAGCTTCTCCGAACGCAGCATTTGGACGGTGTCTTTCGTTCTGGCACTTCTTGGGTGGCCCACGCTGGCCAGGCTTATGCGCTCAACGGTCAAATCTGTGGTCGACGTTGACTATGTTCTTGCCGCGCGCGGTCTGGGGGCCAGCAACTGGAGGATCATCACCCGCCATATTCTTCCCAACGCAGTAACCCCGGTCATCGTGTTATCCACACTGAATATTGGGGCCTTCATCGTCGCTGAGGCGACACTGACCTTCCTTGGTGTCGGACTGCAGTACCCGGCCATCTCGTGGGGGCTGCAGCTATCAGCAGCCCAGTCACTTTTCACAGTGAGCCCCCACTTGCTGATATTTCCCTCGCTGTTTCTCGGCATCACAGTCCTGAGCTTTGTTCTGCTCGGCGACGTCGTCCGGGACGCATTCGATCCGAAACTTAGGTAACCCCATGACCATCGCCCCCGATAAGAGCACAACAGAACTGCTCTCCGTCAAAGACCTTCGCGTGGACTTTTTCATCCGCAAGCGGGCCGTTCACATCGTGAAGGATCTTTCACTCACCATCAAAGCCGACGAAACGGTCGTTGTTCTTGGCGAATCCGGGTCCGGGAAGAGTGTCACTTCATTGGCGATCATGGGTCTTCTTGGCAGCAGCGGCGCCAAAATTACAGCGGGCCAGATGTACTTTGAAGGCGTCGATCTGCTGACTCTCCCACCCAACGAGAGACGCAAGTACAGGGGAAAGAAGATCGCCATGATCTTCCAGGATGCGCTCTCCGCCCTCAACCCCGTCCAAAAGGTGGGCAAGCAAATACAGGAGGTCATCCAGGAACACTCAGAGCTCAGCCGTGACGATGCGTATCAGCGGGTACTGGAGTTGATGGATCGAGTGCGGATCCCCAATCCTGCCCAGCGATACCACGATTACCCTCACCAGTTCTCGGGAGGTATGAGGCAGAGGATCATGATCGCCATGGCCTTGGCCATGGACCCTGCGCTGCTGATCGCGGACGAACCGACGACGGCCCTGGATGTCACTGTCCAAGCGCAGATCATGAAGCTCCTGGTCGATTTGCAACGTGAGCACCACATGGGTCTCGATGCTCATCACCCACGACCTCAACGTCGCCGCTGAGGTAGCCGATCAAATCGTGGTGATGTACGCCGGCCGGGTCGTGGAGTCTTCCCCGGCAGATGCCCTCTACAAGGCGCCGGCGCACCCGTACACGGAGGGGCTACTGGCCTCCACCCCCACAGCCCAAGACAAGGGCAGCATGCTCAAATCAATACCAGGGACGCCCCCAAGCCCGGCAAACGCGCCGAGCGGCTGCGCGTTTAATCCCCGCTGCCCGCGCGCCCGGGAGATTTGCCGGGTCGAAGAGCCACCCTTGGTGTCCATCTCGGGCGGCCGGACCTCGGCCTGCCACTTCTGGGAGGAAGTTCTTCTCGATGCCTCAAAATAAAAACGACGCCACAAGGCTCATGCCATCGACCAGCACCGCAGCCGCGCCGATCTTGGAAGTCCGCAACATCGTCAGACACTATCCCGTCACACGGGGCATGTTTAGACGGACAACCACCGTGGTCAAAGCAGTCGACGAGGTCAGCCTCACCCTTGGCAGAGGCGAAACACTCGGTCTTGTGGGTGAGTCAGGTTGCGGCAAATCAACCTTGGCCCGGCTGCTGATGGCCCTTGACCGACCCACCTCCGGTGAGGTTCTGCTGGACGGTCAAAACCTCTACGACCTCCGTAGGGGTGACCTTCGCCGAATGCGGCGCAGAATCCAGATCGTCATGCAGGACCCCTACGCCTCGCTCAACCCACGTATGACCGTCGGGGAGATCGTTGCTGAACCCTTTGAGATTCACACCGAAGTCGTCGACAGGAACAAACGCAAGGCCACGGTGAAGGACCTACTGGACGTTGTAGGCCTGAACCCGGATCACCTGAACCGGTATCCACACCAATTCTCCGGCGGACAACGGCAGCGCATCGGCATTGCCCGTGCACTGGCACTGAAGCCGGAAGTGATTATCTGCGACGAGCCCGTCTCAGCCCTCGACGTCTCGGTCCAAGCCCAAGTGGTCAATCTCCTTGCCAGCCTTCAAAGAGAACTTAACCTCTCCTACATCTTCATCTCGCACGACCTATCCATCGTCCGTCACGTTTCGGACCGAGTCGCCGTCATGTATCTGGGAAAAATTGTCGAAAATGGCTCGGAGAACGACATTTACAGCCATGCAAGCCACCCCTACACCCAAGCTCTGATCTCGGCCGTCGCAGCACCCGACGTCCCGCAGCACGGAACCCGCGAACGAATCGTTCTGGCCGGAGAAATACCAGGCGCAACCTCCAAGCCGTCCGGCTGTGCCTTCCGCACGAGATGCTGGAAAGCACAGGACATCTGCGTCCAAGACGTGCCCGCCCTCGTAGCCCGTCCTGGCTCCCCACACCCCAGTGCATGCCATTTCGCAGGGGAACTAACACCGCTGACAATCCACGAACTGGCACAACAAGAGAACGTCTGAAAGGACACGAAGAAGTGATCAAAGACCTTTCTGGCGAAACGCCTCCCAAAACAGGCACTGGGAGGGCAGCCCGTGCCACACCATTCCAGGTCACAAGGGACCGGAGGACTGCCCAATCCGCACCGACGAAGGAACTGGACGGTGAGTTGTTGGCCTTCGTTCGTCAGGAGATGGCTGAGCTCTCCGTACCCGGTGTGGCCATTGCGCTTGCCCACGATGGAGCGGTAGCTAGTGCTGGACTAGGGATCACGAATGCCCTCGCGCCATTACCGGTTGAAGCGGACACGCTTTTCCAGATCGGATCGATCACCAAACCGATGGTCGGAACGGCCATCATGTCTTTGGTCGAGCAGGGGAAGATCGAGCTGGACGCTCCAGTTCAGCGCTACCTCCCTGGCTTTACCGTCGCAGATTCCCACGTCGCCGCCACCGTGACAGTACGCCATTTAATGACACATTCAGTCGGGTGGGCAGGAGCTGACAGGTTCGATGACCATGGCGGAGGGGAGGACGCGCTGGAAAAGATGGTTGCCGGAATGGCCGGGCTGGAACAGATTCACCCGCTGGGCAAGATGTTCTCATATAACAACACCGGCTTCTACGTTCTTGGACGCATCCTCGAAGTGATCGAACGGCTCCCCTTCGAGGTCGTCATGCGCCGCAGGATCTTCGAACCATTGGGTTTGGACTCCGCGACTTTCTTCGCGCACGAGGTGATCACATCAAAGTATTCCGTCGGCCATGCGCCCGTTGGTCGAGGCATGCGTATAACCAGGCCATGGGCGATGCCCCGGTCAACAAACGCCGCGGGGGGTGTCATTTGCACGGTGCAGGACCTCATGACCTTCCTGCTGTTCCACCTTGGTCAGGTCGAGCCGAAGAGTCACGTGCTTAGCCGGCAATCAAGGGCCCTGATGGCCGCTCCGGCGCTCGACGACGAGGAATTCCGGCTTGGTAGTCCCTGGATAGGCCTGACATGGCGTCTAGGCCAAACAGGTCTGACTCCAATCGTTGGGCACGGTGGCGGGGCCCATGGTCAGCCCTCCTTTTCCAGAATGCTTCCCTCGGAAGGGTTCGCCATGGCCATCCTGACCAACGCCACGACGGGTGCCGAACTGGCGGAACGAACCTGGCGATGGGTGGTGGAGCGGTACTTGGGGATGCATGCTGATTCAGCGCGGTTGGTGTCTGCACTCACGGCTGCCGATATCAGCGAACGCGCCGGTGCATTTGACGGTGACTGTGAGCGTCATAGCGTCACACTGACCCCGGAAGGATTGCATCTGAACACCCGCATTAAACGGGATTGGCTCTCCGGCATGGAACCTTCGTTCTCAGAGGTGGCAAGCAATGGGGGACTCTTGAGACCGATCTCTGACGATGTCATGAAGACCCAAGATGGTGAGCGTGTGGAGTTCCTGAGGGACGCCTCAGGAACCGTGAAATGGCTCCGAGTCGGCACCCGCGTGGCACCGCGATCCGACTAAGCAAGGTGGGTTTCGAATTCCACGACGAACTCACCAATCCTCACCGCCTCACCCGAACTGACTCACCCGCGTCTCCGAAGCCATGCTTCCGACGGCCGGCCCTTTCCGCATCCTCAGCTACGGCGGGATTCAGAGGTTCTGACAAGAGAAGGGCACGATTTCCGGACGCTATGGCCAGCCCACGACGACCAATCTGCAAAGGAATGCCCAATGACAGTTACGATCCCGAGTGGCACCCCAAGCCCCTTCCGAAAAGTACGGTGGGTTCCTGACCGAAATGCCCAAGGCGGCAGCGCTGTCCCTTCACATCATCAGAGTTCCAGACCTGCTCCCCAACGATCTGTGCCTGCCCAGGATGGCTGTGAAGTGGGATGCCACTACTGCGAAGGCCCAGAAACGGATTAGGAAAAGCCAGGGAGTACCGACGGACTGACATGTGGCCAATAGAAGCCGTGTGTGAGGCATCCTTTCGAACGAAACGGCCAAGGTGCTCACTTTGATCATTGCGTTGCGCTAGGCGCGCAGTTAGCCAGCAGACGAACATGCACCTGCACCAGTTCTCCCACAAGCCCCAGGAGCAGCCCATGAGCGCGCATCTACCCTACATTTCCCAGTTCGAATCCTCAGCGCTCGCCTCCGAATTCTTGGAAGGCCGTCTGGAAACCACGGAGGATCCGAATTGGAGAAATTCGGGATGGACTAGACCTCGGGACTATGGATTTTGGGCATGGCATACATGCGGAGTTGCCTGTCTCCGTATGATCCTCCCGCCAGGTGCGGCGACTGCGGCGGAGCTTACTTCGGATCTGGTACGGGCCGGAGCCTACCAAGTCAGTGGCCAGCACGTTACCGGGCTCATTTATCATCCGTTCGCGGACTACATCCGCTCCAGATGGGGATTGAGCGGAACGGTGCACAGGACTCTAGGCATGGAACGCGTTCGGGACGCTCTGGGCCGACCGGACACGGTCATGATGCTGTCGGTGAATCCTGCCATCCGCAACGTGACTACTGATGACCCACCGCCATCTGGTCTGGCCCCAGGTGGTCACCTCGTCCTTGCTACGAAGGCATCCGCCGAGGACATAACCTTTCACGACCCTTCGGGTCATCCTTATCGCCAATCCAACGTGACGCTGTCATGGGAGCATTTCGGGCCGCACTTCGCCGGGCGCGGTATAGAGATTACGGTCCAAAGAGCTCCTCATCGGAACCAGCCGCTGGACCGTGTTTCCCTCCTCGGGCATGCACCCCTGAAGGTGCATGTAGCCATCTCTTCGACCTGTAATACTCCTTAGATGATGATCGAACCATTCGCTGCGGCCTGGCACCGTTGGGAACGCGCCAACCTGCACTATATGGAGTTGAGCGAGGTGTGGAATCGCTATATTGCCAGCCACCCATTCGACCACGAACTCAGGCACCAGGGGTCGGGGAGAGCTACGTCCTCAGCATCCGGGAAACCGAACCGATGCCGGCCGAATTCGCTGTGGAGACAGGGGAATGGCTCTACAACCTGCGAGCCACCCTGGACTACATTATTTGGGCCTTGGCGGCCTACACGGCTGGCACGGTCCCCCCGCCCAAGGAAGAAGCACTGCAGTACCCCATCTACGACGACGAAGCCACATGGAAACGAAATCTGTGGCGCATCAAAGGGCTGGCCCTGCGCCATCAGGACATGCTCCATATGATGCAACCCTTCAATAGCGATACAGACGCCAACTACCTCGGCTGGATCAACCGGCTGGCCAGAATTGACCGGCATCGAAGCCTGGTCAACGGCACGTCACGGGTGGTGGAGTTCAACCCCGTTTTCGCGATAACCGGACGAAACAAGGCCGGCTATCAGCCTCGCTTGGAATGGGGTGACAAAGTTCTCCGAAACGGACGAGCGGATGCCGCCCGAATCACAGTGGTGCCGTGGGACGAATCAGTTGAGATTAATTGCAACCCTCGCGTGGGAATTGACCCGGAGATAGCAGAGTGGTCAGTCTCCAAGTTTTGGGGTCCAAAGAGATTCACCACCCGGCTCCAACTGCTGCAGACGTGGGTGGCCGCAGAGGTCGCCATTTATGAGTATGAATGCACCGGTACGAGCAGGAAGCAGAGTCTCCTCACGGACTCCTTCCGGCAAGACAGCGACGCCAACCGACCGACGAGCACTCTAAGTTGGCCTACTCGAAAGGACACGACTTGGAGTGAACCCGAACGGGGAACACAATCCACGAGGGCGCGCCTGCATGGACAAGGATTCCCCTCAAACAACGATCACTTGGACGGCTCTCTCTCGGAGTTCCAGACGTCCTTACTTGGCGGCGGTATCTGAGCGCTTCGGCATGCGGATGGTGGCTTCTGGACCTACGCCCTGTTCGTGGCATTAGCCCTGGTAGTGGGCAGCAGCGAACGCAGCGCAGGGTCTTTTGAATTGTGCAGCTATCCGAGGGTTCCCGGATCAGTGAGTGTTCCTTATCCGCTCCTGCTCCCAAGGGGTAAGCGCGATCAAAAGACATCCTCAGGGTCTGTCGAAGGCGGACAAGTATCAGCGGCCAAGCCGATACGAAGACTGGGCCGGCTATTTGCAGCTTGTCTGCGCACGAGGTCCAGTTTCGGTTTTATGGGCAGAATGGGCTTATGTGCGGCAGATACGTGATGTCCAAGGCAGCTAGCGACCTTCTAAGCCACTTCGAGGCCAAAGAAGTTGAAGGCAGCCCTCCAGGGCCGAGCTGGAACGTTGCGCCGACTCAGAACGTGCCGATCGTGGCGGAACGCCTGGATGAAGGCACCATTGAGCGGCGACTGCTGATCGCTCGTTGGGGTCTGGTCCCGTCCTGGTCCAAGGACATCAAGATCGGCTCCAAACTCATTAACGCTCGTAAGCGAAAGCATCTTGGAGAAGCCCTCGTTCCGGTCAGCTGCGGCGAAGCGCAAGGCCATCGTTCCAGCCGAGGGCTACCACGAATGGCAGAAGACCGAGGACGGCAAAACGATTCCGAACTACCTGTTCTCGGAGAACGAACCGCTGCTGGGCTTCGCTGGACTATACGAGTTCTGGCCCGACCCCGCGTTGCCCGAAGACGACCCCGAACGGTGGCTGCTGACCTGCACAGTCCTGACCACAACCACCCAGGACGCTTTGGGACACGGCCACGACCGGTCGCCGGTCATCATCCCGAAGGACCGCTACGCGGAATGGCTCGACCCGGACCTGACCGACAGAGCAGACGTCCAACACCTGCTCAATTCCCTGCCGGAACCGACACTGACTCCGCGGATCGTCAGCACCGGGGTGAACAGCGTCCGCAACAACGGACCGGAGCTCATTGAACCAGCCGAGGGGGGTACCCACGGTTAGGATTGGCCTCGTTAGGGCAGTTCCCCGTATTGCCCCCCGTGTGGGGTGGGCATCATGAAGGAGGATCACGCATGGCAGGAAGTTCGAAGTCTACAAAGACAGCTCTGGAGGGTTCCGGTTCCGGCTGAAGGCCGGCAACGGCGAAGTCATCGCCACCGGCGAGTCCTACACCACCAAAGCCGCCGCCCTGAAGGGCATCGAGTCCGTGAAGACCAACGCAGGATCCGACGTCGTGGACCTCACCAGCTCCTAAAGTGCGACGCCCGATCTGGACGGAAAGCAAGGCCCCCGCAACAGCGGGGGCTTTGCTGCGTCAGGACACCCTGACAAGAAGTCCGGTCCACCGGAGGGGATCCCTGCAGCACGGGGGAGGGGACCATCATGCACAGCGCCAAATCGTCGTGCGGGATCCCCAGGTCCATCGCCCGTTCAAAGAGTGCCACCACCAACGGTTCCAGGGTCAGGTCCGGGCGGAACTGGAACCGGGGCAGTAGGTGCCCTCGTCGATGAAGACGCGGAAGATCTGCCGCATCACCGGTTCGGGATCCTCGTGCACAGTAGAAAGGCGTTCGCGGACCTGCTCCAGGATGGGCAGCCGGAATTCATTCCGGATCCGCTCCCACAGCTGCTCGGGGACAGCGGACCGGTACAGGTCAGCCGGCACTAGCTGATGGAGTCGAGCTGCCACACGGTGGCCAGCGGCTCCCGCCGGAGCGTGAGCGTGCGCAGCTCCCGACCGGATTCGGGGAGTTTGGCTTGGACCTGCCAGTGCTCGATGCTGACAACATCGCCGGTACCGACCGCTGCCCGGTCCCGGGTTTCCCACCAGGCGTCCCTGGTGAACCAGTGGGCGGTGTGGACGTCGGGATCAACCATCCAAATCCGGCCGTCGTGGCGGATCGCCAGCGGGGTGCCGTCGGGGCTGAACCGGACATCGACGTCATGGACGGTCGTAGGGTATTCAGGTGCAAGAGTCATTGCGGTTTCCTTTCCTGCTCGGCGCCGGTCAGGCGGCCTTGACGAGCGGGAGTTCGTCCCAGTGGGTGGTGTACCTGGGGGAGAGCATGTCGCGTTTCATGGACCAGTCCGGCCCGCCTTTGATTCCGGCATGGCCTAGTCCGATGGACCCGCGGCCGTATCGTTTGGCCACATCCTCCAGCAGGGTCCCGATGCCGCGTTCTTCGTGCGGGTTCTCGAACAGTTCCAAGGGTTTCTGGTTCCCGGACGGACGCAGGTCGGTGACCATGATCCCGGCCCGGACGTACTTCACACCTGCATGGACCTGAGGGAGCAGCGCATGGGCTGCCCTGGTCAGCAGGACCGGGTCAGCGGTCGGCATCGGCAGGGCCAGGCACACGGAAGGAAAGGACTTTTCGCTCGGGTTGAAGTGCGACGTGGCCGCGAACGCCGTCAGCACTTTCGCTTGCAGGTCGTGTTTGGCCAGGCGAGCACTGGCCATCTGCGCGTAGACGCTCATGACCTGCCGCAACCCCGCCGCGGTGGTGATGGGTGTGGAGAAGGACCGGGAGAAGATCAGCTGGTCCCTCCCGATCCGTTCCTCTTCCATCGGGATGCACGGTGTGCCCTGCAGTTCCAGGACGGTGCGCATCATGACGATGGAGAACTTGTCCCGGATCGCCACAGGATTGGCCCTGGTAAGGTCCAGGATGGAGAAGATTCCCATCGCGTTCAGGCGTTTGGTCAGCCGTGTGGCCACGCCCCAGATTTCGATCACGGACAGCTTGGCCATGAGCGCTTCGCGCTGATGCAGGGGCACGGACTCCCAGCGGCAGACGCCATCGAAGGCGGGGTTGTTCTTCGCCCATTTATTGCACAGCTTTGCCAGCGTCTTCGTCGGCGCGATGCCGACGCAGACAGGCACGCCGACATGGCGCCGGCAGGCGGCTTTTATTGTCCGACCCAGCTGCAGCAGCTCATCGGGCTCGCCTTTGACGCCGAGGAAGGCCTCATCGATGGAGTAGACCTCCAGCCAGGCCGAGTACCGGCCCAGGAGCTCCATGACGCGTGCGGAAATGTCTCCGTACAGTTCGTAGTTGCTGGACAGGGCTACCAGCCCCCATTCCTTGGCCCGGGGCCGAAGCTTGAACCACGGCTCACCCATGGCAATGCCGAGCTTCTTGGCTTCCGGGGACCGTGTCACAGCACAACCATCGTTGTTGGAGAGCACGATGAGGGGTCGACCCTCCAACGCGGGATCGAAGACACGCTCGGCCGAGGCGTAGAAGCAGTTCACGTCCACGTGCGCTATCTCCTGCATCCGGCGCATGATCGCTGGCTTAGACATAGTGCAAACACCGTGTCGCGACGCCCCAGATGCTCAGGTCTGAGAGCGCTGGAACCTTGATGTCAGGGAAGTCCGGGTTGTCTGCCTGCAGGACAACACCATGGGCGGTGATCCGCAGCCGCTTGATGGTCAGCTCGCCATCAAGCACAGCCACCACCACAGAACCGTCCTTGGGCTCCAGCGCACGGTTCACGATCAGCTCATCTCCGTCGCTGATACCGGCCTGCTCCATGGACTGCCCAGTTACCCTGACGATAAAGGTGCTCGTCACGTCCTTGATCAGGTGCGCATTGAGATCGATCCGACCGTCAAAGTAGTCCTGGGCCGGCGAGGGGTAGCCTGCAGCCACCGCAACGGGTGCCAGCAACACCTTCACCAGAGAGAGCCCCGCATCTACCACGCGGGGGCCAACTATCACGCCCACAACACACCTTTATTCGAATATATGTTCGATAATTGAGTGTACAGCCAGGCCCCGACACTGAAACACCCCGGGAGATCCGGCTTGTGGAAAGTCTGGTGTATGAATACTGCATGGTCTTCACACCGTTGCATCGTGCTCTCGGGCTCGGGCCCTCGCCGCTCTCGTATTCGATGATCGAAGCCGCCGTTACCAATCATGTGATAGAGGCCGCCGACCTGGATTGGAAGAGGGCCTTGCCAAATAAGGACCCGAAGGCCTCTAGGGAGTTCGCGAAGGACATCGCAGCGATGGTCAACGCCGGCGGTGGCATTATTGTCTACGGAGTTGCCGAGGACGCCACCAGTAGTGCCGCTGAGACAGTAACTCCCGTAGTTGACTGGAGCGACTCTGTTCAAACCAAATTGCTGGGCTGGGCCTATTCGTTGATTCAGCCGCCTGTCCACGGGCTGGAGTTCAAGCCGCTGATGGAGGACGGTGCCACGGAGACTCAGGTGGTCGTGTTACAGATTCCGGCGAGCTTCGAAACTCCGCACTTTGTGATCACGGACGACACCATAAGGGCTCCAAGGCGGTACGGCCCTCGAACAGTTTTCATGAGTGAACGGGACATAGAGCAGGCGTACCGGCTGCGCTTTGAGGATCGTCGCAACCATGAACGATCACTCACCGAGCTTGTGGACCGGGTACTCTTAGGCGCCAATCAGAGTAACAAGGCTTGGTTGGCTGCAGCCGCGCGCCCGGTAAATCCGCGACCCTCCTATGCCGGCCGGGTATCTGAGGAGGATGCCCGTAGCATCCTCGGGGAGCTAATGACTCGGAACCCTTTCCTGAAGGACGCGGCAGGCATGGAAGTCGTAAGTCTTGTCCCAAAGCCCGGATACAGAAAATGGCGATCGACGGAACCCGAAGGCAACGATCCGTACAGCATCGTTGACATCCATGACGACGGCAGCGTGGCACTTGCTACGGCTGGACACCCCTACGAAGCAACTGATTTCTCTGGCTACTCCGATGTACTTTCGGGTGAGGCCCAGGCCTTGTCTGCCCACATTATCCATCTCATGAGGAGCGCCGCGGAGCAATTGGACGTCGTAGGCGACTACGAAGTGTTGATGACGATAAAAAGTCCAGACCCAGTCATGTACATCCGAACTTACGATACGTCTCTGCACAGCCTGACCGACCGATCCCGACTCGCACCCATCCATCTTTTTCAACCCGTTGTTGGGCTCGTTGCTGGGCGGGGGGATGTGTCCGAAGCTCTGGGTGTTGTGAGGAATCTTGCCCTGGACGTCTTGAACCAAGGTGGTATCCGGCGGCTTGGCCACGTTTACCTTAAGGATAAAATCTGATCACGGATTATCATCTCGGACTGCGTCGTCACGAAGTTGTCATTGACGCGTGGTGGAAGCGGCTGCAGTTTACTCCTGACAGGGAATGGATGCCCTACTGTAGACCGAGGTGCCGATGGAAGTACCGGCCGCCCTTCTCTGGACAGTTAGGTTCCCGTACTGCATGACCACCAAAGACTGGGTCGATATTGCCCAATTTTCGCTGAATATCATTCTGGCGATTTTCACGCTGACTTTGTTCAGGCAAGGCCAGAAAGACCGGCGGAAGGTCTCGGCGGATCAAGAGCGTGATCAAGCGTCGAAGGTATCCATCATCCGAAGGGAAGTAACGGAGCCCAGCCCTGGAGGCGGACTGAGCGTTCAAAGTGTCACAGTCGAAATCCGGAATGACTCCGCGTTGCCCGTTACAGGCGTCCGCTTGTTCGGAAGCAGGAACGTATCTCTAGGGGAAAAGCCCGCCGAATGGGAGGACTTGAATCTTGGCAATGCTCACTATCGGGGTTTGGCCGTTCCGGGCGGGCAGAGCATGACGTTCCCCTTGAAGGCGTCCCTTATGGTGTGGAATTTTGAACTCTACTTCGTTGATGGCGCCGGTAAGCCCTGGGTGCGGCGAGATTCTGACGGCACCCTGTGGGTAAATACGGATATACGAATGCCGCGCCGCTGGTGGCATAACTGGTATCAGCGACGAGCTATCGGGAGGTTTGGAAAAGTATTCAGGTGGCCAACGGAGTATGCATTTCACCGGGCGGTGAAGATTGCTCCACAGATTCCCTGGATGGCCCGAATAACTCGTTTTCTGTGGGGCTCGGCTACGCCAGCAACCACTGACCCGCAGCCGTGGCGGCGGACGCCCTTTGTTTCCGAACGGGATTGGCCCTATCAAAACCTCATTGATATGGCGTTGTACCTGCGCAACAACTCGCCATCTGATTCGCAGTAACCGACAGGGGTGCTGCGCACTGCAGTTTGATGGTTGGAGGTTGTTGTCGTGCTGGCGGCCGGCTTGGTATTGAACGCACTACCGATGCCAGCCACCCGCAGTGTCAGGCGTTTGCTGCTGCGTAGGCGTAGAGGACGGGCTGAGGTACCCGGCCGCGTGATGAGACCTGATGACCATTGGAGTTTGCCCATTCGCGGATCTTTGTGAAGGTCCTCGCGACTTGCTTTGGGGCCTTGCTGCCCGCGGTGACTGGAAGACTTGGTCCTTCGTGCGGCGGCAATGTAATCACTCAGACCGCTTATCAAGTTCTCATAGTTCTCATCGGAAAGGTCGATGTCATAAGACACTCCACCCACACTGAATTCACGGGGAGTAGCGTCTGATGTTCCATCAAGATCGTCAATGATTTCAATTGCTCGTGGTTGTGCCATTACGGGATTATAGGTACTGATAGGCCACTTTCTATTCATGGTGTCCAAGTGAACATCGGGGTGGATCAACGGATGGGAATGTTTGGTGGCAGCTCTACCTCTGTAGGATCCAGTTCAGGCCGGGCACGCAGGAAACGCAGCGAATGCCTGAATGCCTGCCCGGACCATGCGACGTCGGCTGAGACTTCGACGACGAGAGGTTCAACCAAAGTGAGTCTGACTGGCCCCTTCTCCTTGCTGAACCTGTTCAGCGATGACTCGCTGATCTCCTCCGGCCACGGATGGTCCGGTTGTGCCGGCTTGAGATACCTTGCCAGCTCGCGGGCCGTCCTTGTGGTCAACACAGTCGAGCGCCCAACAATACGAAGCGTTGCATCAACAGGCAGCCCGGCAATAATCGCCTGTGGCTGTGAGATATCTCCGATGACGGCAGCGCACACGATATCGGTGACATTGCGATGCTTGACCTTCAGCCACGAACGGATCCCTGGTGCGTAAGTCTGCAACAGTCCCTTGACCACCAAGCCTTCTACTCCCGAGGCAGGGAGCTCCTCAAGCCAGGTCCTGGCAAGCTCAGGATCAGTGGTGCCGGGGGAGAGTGCCAGCGGCGGCGTCCAGTCTTTGGCCAGTTCTCCCAGCAGAGCCCGCCGGTCCGAGAACGGCACACCTCGTGTGTCCTGCCCGGCCACAGCCAGCACGTCGAAGGCAGCGAACGTCGCCGGCAACTGACGTGCCAGAGCCGGCAGTTCTGCCTTGGAGGTAACCATTCTGCGCTGGAGGGCATCGAAGTCCAGACGGTTGTTGTTCCAGATGACAGCCTCGCCATCGACAATGCAAACCTCGGGCAGCTGCCGCTCAGCTGCAGCGACCAGGTCAGGAAAGTACCTTGTAAGTTCCTTGCGCTGCCGGGACCATAGCGTGACCGTTTGATCGACGACGAGCACGCAGCGATAGCCATCGAATTTGGGCTCGTACCAGCTGCCGCCAGGCAGAGCGTTCGGTGGTGGCAACGATGGCACTGCCTTTGCTAGCGCAACCTCCAAAGGTGGGCGCAGCGCTGAGGGGAAATTCCCATTCTGCTGGGACATGTCTTCAGGATAGGGCTGCAGCCGCGGGGCATCCATGGGATGAGGAAAGCCGCTTAGCCTCGTGGATCACTCATCAAAGAAAGACACCATCAGTAGGAGTTGCGAAAATAGATCTTGAGCTTTCCGGCAATATAGTCAGAGCAGCCTACTTCGAATGGCACGCCCCTGCGGGCACTGCACGACCTTTTCCGAGGACGTTCCTGATGTTGACCTTGGATGTATAGGAAATGGATCCATGTTGGAACAACCTCACGGCCATAAGGAACATCACGACCGCACCCACATAAAGGATTGCCATGACAACGATGGCTTCCCCAGCGCAGAGAGACCCATAGCTCATTGCGGAGTAGCGCGGTAACCGGCAAGGAAACCGGAAAGTAGGCAAAATCTGTTCGATCAGCCACCGCAGGCTGGAGAAGATCAGTGAAATCGCGTAGAACGGAACGAAAATAAGGGCAATGACTGCGCCCATGAAGCCGCTGGCTTCGTAGGTGGTAGGCATGATGGCTCCGAGAGCAACGAGCGTGGTCGTAAAGAGCGAAAGCCACCGTCGAGGATGCCCTGGATCATCAAGACCGGGTCGAAAACCAGGCTGCTGAAGTCGACGTCCGGAACGTTGAGTTGTTCCCGGACGACTACATCTCCTTTGCTGCCTGTGGATCATAGCCCGCTACTGCAGGGCGGCTGCTGCTCCGCGAGCAGGTCTCATATGTGAGGCTCCTGCACCTTCACCCGGAAGCGCGCCGAGGGCGGTTCCACAATCGCCCAGGATGTCTAGCGATCAACTGGGCCTCAAGCATCAATGCCTCTGCCCTGGTCGACACAGTTTGCCAGCGAACTTCCAGATGCGCGTGGTCGATCGCAGAGCGGGCAGCCATCGTCGCGCGCATCGGGCGACCTGCGAGGGCCTCGTCCATGCGGGCTTGAAGCCACGCAGGGTCGGGCAGTGCTCTGTCCATCGCGTGCTCACCAAGACCGGATGTCGCTCCCCGCCCGTTCGCGTAAATGGAGAGCCGACCGCGGACGCCTGTCCCCTTGCGTTCCCCTGCCATCCCTATGTACACCGGGCCAGCTTCGGGCTCGTCGGCCTTCCGGAACATGTACACGCCCGGGAACAGCGGGGCGAGCGCCAGCGCTAGGTTGAACGGTACCCACTCTGACCAGACCCGATGCCCTGTCTCTGTCGCCGACAGCCGGTGATCCACAGCTTCGGAAGGGCGAGTGTGAGCCAGTGATGCACTCTTTCGCGCGACGGCACGGCGGCCATATTCGGCAGCCCGCTGTTCCACATACCAACCTGCCAGATACCGCCGGCCGTTTTTCTTGTTGGGGATTTGTATAGCTCTTGCGGGTCTCTCAGCACGCAGCCGATTGCGTAGCTCCAGGCCGGTGATGCCCAGAAGACCGGCGGCTTCGTTAGCCGTGATGCTGTAGAGGTCATGGGCTCTATATTTTCCACGGTGGCACCGAGCTTTGACAATTGCAGCAGCGCACGGTACCGCTAAATAGCTCTCAGTTGTGCCGGCGATCGGTGTCCCGTTTACTAAGAAATGGAAGGATATGAAGACGGTGAGTAGGAACCGTGTTCTCGTTGTGCAAGGCGATTCCCTGCCGCGGCCGTTGGGCGACTTGCGGCGGGTTGCCTGCGGCTGCATCCGGACCCCGTCTATATCTCCAGCAACGAAGAGCCTCCAGGCCAGGACGTGGCGGCGGCCAACTCCGCCAAAGCATAGAGCCCCCCTCGTCTAGCCTTCGGGCAGGGGCGGCATCAAGAGTGCATTCCACGAACCCGCCGCCTGTCTAGCAAACGCTATAACTTGCGCAACATCGGTCCGAAACACCGGTACCTAGGGTGACGCTTTGATATATCAACACTGGCAGTTTGGGAAGGATAAATAGCTGACCGTATCCCCGATCAAACTGTGCGCTATGCCAAGCGGTTACGAAACCCCGTCGCCTGGCGATCATCACCACTCTTGGGGGAGTGCGCTCCGAACGTACTTCGGTTTGAAGGAATTGGAACGACATGTGGCTGGGGCCTGAGTTCAAGGTCAGGTCGTCGGCAACCTTGCTAGCGCCCGTGAGCCAGATCGCGATCACGATGAACTTGCGCCGGACCGATTGGATCTCGCCGACGGAACGCGACCGTTATCTGCAGGCCACCTGCGGCTTCCATTTCGGACAGACTCTGGCTAGTTAGGAAGGTGATTGAGGAACCAGCCCCATGCTTCATCGAGCGGGGACCACAGGAGCCGGTGCCGAACCCTCTTCTCGTACCAGGTGGCACGTGTCTGGTAGCGGTGGTCGGTCCAAGTGTGTTCCTTCCAAATCCACCCGGGCCCGTAGGGACCCATCCCGTAAGGTTTATCCGGAAATCCGCCAGTCCTGGGGAAAGTAACCAGCTCGTGAGTTCGGGCTGCGCGCGCAACCACAAGTGCTCCCACGATCTGGCCTTCTTCTTGTGAGTAGATTGCATCTTGGTCCCTTGTCCCCCGCACGCCTCGCGGAATGAAGTACGCCTCGTGAAGGTCGTATACCGCATGTAGGGCGAAGTGTGCCTCGACGGCGGCAGCGTCAATGTCCTCTCCCTTGCACGCCTCTTTCACTCTGTCTGATGCCAATTCGAGAGCGCGAAGGCTCAGTAGATAAGATTCGCGGATGTGTTGCACAGGCACCACAATACGACTGCCCGGTTCGGGGTCTGGCCTATGTGAAGATACCGGGACATGCCCAAGGCGCGACCGCGGTCTGGACAACGAAGACGGGCGGTTCCATAAGGCGCTGAAGCGGATGCGGATCCACAACGTACGGACACTGCAAATGTGATGATTCTGTGGCAAGAATCCTCGGACCCATTGGTCCCGAGCCTTCGTCAAGGGACATGACTATCCGAATGTTCCCGGATCCGCCGTTACTCCTGCTGCGGAAGCCGTCGGAGTCGGAGCATCAAGGCGCTTATGTCCCTGTTTTGTACACCCTGATCCGTGATTGAGCCGGTGGCGAAGAAAACGGAATCGGTGATGGATATCACTATCACAAGCTCAACAGTCACGAAATGATAGCTGCTGTAGGAGGCTGCAGCCGCTCCCCGCAGCGGCCGGTGATCAGGAAGGATGGCTTAGCCCTCCACGCTATCGGCCGAAGATGTGGCACAGCGCTTGCTGATCAGGGTCGTCACGATGACCGGCAGCCCTTCTGCTGCTCCGTCGGAATATCCGAATACTGGAAGACAGCGGCGCCGTGAAACCAGCCGCGGTCCCTTTCGCCCGCTGAAGAGATCGACATCCGGCCTAGGGTTGTCGTTGGACGGTCCAGCGCAGCGGCCCGGTTCAAGCCGTACCAAGGGGCGGCGACTGAGGCTGCCCCTTGGTACGCTTGAAAAGCTGGTGTGATTCGAGAAGCTCAAACGCGCAAAGCCAAGATCGATAGGCGAGACCCCGGTGTGCACTGCATAGCCGGGGCCTCGCCCGCTAAGCGGCCACCTAAGCCGACGCGGGATAGTGTTTCCGCAGGCGCTAGCAAGCTCTTACTGCCCGTTCGCTCCTGGCAAGAATTGGCGTCTACTCTTGGCCGGGCCTCCTGAACGATCTACCTGTTGCTTCGTTTGCCAGAGGCACGGATCACTTTCTGCAACTCAGACTTCCAACTCCCTTGGTGCACGATCCTCATGTACTCGGCCTGAGAGTCGGAGAGCAGATCCAGACGACTGCGCTGGCTGAGATCCCGCCAGTTTTCAAACATCACGTATAGAGCGTTGCCATATGTGAGATTCTCGAGGACTACGAGGTCATCCCTGAAGATGTAGGCAACGTACCTACTGAATTCTCCATGGCCGGTTGCCACCTCCCTGGGCTTTAGCTTCCAGATAACATCGTTGCGTTTTTTTGCCTCGGCCTCTACATCCGGAAAGTTGGCAAGCTTCAGGTTGCCAACGATGCGGTTCAGGACATCCTCGCTGTCTTGCCCTTGGGGAAGAAGTTCCCAGGTAAGGCTTTGTTGCTTCGTCCACGTCTGGGGGTCCGTGTCTGCTGAGATCACGCCCGTATTTCCGACGTGTTCTCTGAGCATAGACAGAGCGAGCACGAGGTCTGGATCAGCCCGCTCAGTATTTGCCGGGAACGCCCGGTCAACGCGGAAGCCGATCCTCACGGTGTCGTTGTTCTTAGCCCCTGCACTGATGAGGATAGCGAGACCGTGGCCATGGAGGGTTTCTCTGGGGTAGGCCTTTACCGTGCGGAAAGCCGTAACTTTTCCGGCGTTCTTGTTGCCGTACGGATAAACCCAGCCGATGGAGGGACGCGAGACCTTCGGGAGGTCCCTGCGGGGCTTCTCCTGTCCATTCACGTTCCAGTCCGACCACGACCCAGGTTCACCTGAAGGAATAACGCGGTCGCGCACCACAACCTCGCCGTTCAATACATGGACGCCGAGTGACTGGAGGGCACCGCTCTCGAGGTCGGCGACTGAATAGTCTTTGGCAACTCCCACTTGGAACGGTTCAGGCGCAATTCCTTGAATTTGCTGCCAAATGATTTCCGAAACAGGCCTAACTCCACCCAAAGCGACTCCTCGAAAGTTTTGAAGAACATGGTTGTCAGGCGGACGCGGGCCTGGGATATTACTATGTGGACCGGTGGTCCCGGGCCTCTTGTGTTCATGAGACTACCGCGTGGTGGGCGGGCGTTCTTCACTCCGAGGCCGGCTTCGCTGCAGGTGAAATCTCAAGAAGCTCGAGACCGTCTGTGCAACGCGCTTAATTCATCGTGACGAAGGCAGAAGCATCCGCTTCCGGCCGCAACTAGCCCCTTGCCAATTCTGCAGGAATTTCTCCGTTGTTGCAGGCATCAGCTGGGGGAGTCCTGAACTGGCCTATGCCGTTCCAAGGATGTCTACACAAGTAATACAGCTCGGTATCTTTCGCCGGGTGCAGGGGTCGCCCTAGACCAAATGGTATGGGGCGCCGGCAGCTGTGACCGCACCAAGGCAGGCTTCCGGATGACTATTTGGGCAAAAAGGCATCCACTTAAAGGCAGTGTTGGCGCTGGACCCTTGCGGCTGTATTGCGAGACAGATGGCGCAGCAGAACTCGGCTTCCTCGTGAGGTGACACTAACGCCAGAAGCGGGAACGTTGAACTCAGCCTCGGGCATGGACGGACCTTATCAATGAGGTCAGCCCAGGATCGACTGGGAGACGCAAGGCAGGCCGCCGTCAGAATTGATTGATATATGGCTTTTGGCCGCCACGCGGAGGGACCGTGGAGCGGATCGGGCGGCGACAGCCAAAATGATTGGCATCTACTGGCATCGTACGCAGCTGCAATCCTCGGCCGTTGACCCCAAATGTGCTGCGAAGAGACGCTCCAAGATGGACTACCTCATCGGGCGCATCAACCGAGTGTGGTCATGACTCTCGCCCACATGTTTAGGTGGGTATATGATTCTTCGGCTCGTTTGATTACCCTGCCCGGTTGGTCTAGCTCACGGATCGCGATCCTGAAGCTCTCCGAGTCTCGTGTGAGTTCGGCGACCACATCGGGCGTCGGCATGGTGGGCCACTTCGCAATCTCTGCCGATCTGGCTCGGACGGAATGCTTCATTAGTCCGTGGTAGTCCATGGCATTCGGCGACTGGCCATCGCATTCTGCGCACTCACATTCGATCAGTTCAGGGAACTGACGCCATATAGCTTCAGCGACATCAACACCTATGTATCGGTGTAATTTGGGGACGTAATAGCGGGCTGGTGGCGCCCCCGACGTTGGGAGCTCTACCCAGTCCCGGTGCTCACCAAAACCGATGCCGTGGGACGAACCAAAGAGGCCGTACCGTGAGAACAGCACGGACAGAAAACCGCCATAGAGCGCGAATACGCGTTGGTTACGCGATTCGCAGCCTTGGAGGGCTCGGCCGTAGGCAACGAGTTCGGACTCTCCGCTGAGTTTGAACTCGTCCAGGCCGCTGACCCAAGCCACGATTTCGCTATCGCCCACCCTTGATGCGAGGAGGCTCCAGACGTCTGCCGTGCTGGCAGCGATGACTCGTCGAAGTTTCCGCGCAATTCTCTTTGAATGCGCGTACTCATAGGATGCCGTCCAGAGCAAGTCTGAAACGTCGCTCCAGCCGTCGTCCAGAGTCCCGACCATGGTGTAGGGAGGAAGGACGAAGGCGGGATCCTGACGATTCTGTGGAAGGACTTCCTCATTCAACCGTGCCGCGTACTTGTCGAATGTTTTCATTTGGACGTCCTCGAAGCCCACGTTGAAGTCAATCCACGAGCGCGCGATCGTCTTGATCGTGCCGTCGTCGAATTCTTCAGGGGTGGGCGTCGAGTAGCTCCTGATGAGCTCAGGAACCCCCAGGGCATCTGCCAGCATCAGGTGGGATTTTTTCGGAGTTGCAAGCCTGTTTTGGAACAGTGGGAATCTCGGGTCAATTACGTATGGATCATTTGAACGAGCGGAGAGGCTGAGGACAAAGCCCTTGGTGCCTTCCGCCTGAAACGCAGCAATTGTTCCGGGGACTATGAGGCCGTCGAAGTAGTCCGACAGCTCTCGGACGGTTTGTTGATCCGTGGATCCGTAACTTAAATAGTGCTGGAACCGTTCAAACATGTGTATCCCCACTTTCCATGAGCCGCCTTCGTGCTCTCTGTCGGGAATGCTCGTCACGGATAGGCGCTCCTGGGCGCAATATTACAGTGGGCATCGAGTCCGTCACGACTATGATCCCCACGCCAAAGCGAGCCGCCTCGTCAACATTGGACTGTTTCGGGCAGTTTCCAATGACTATCCAGGACTTATCGAACGTCTGGCGGTTGTAGACGGCCTGTTCCAAGACTCGCCCAAAACCGCCCAGCTTGAGTTCGAATGCGGACATCACGCCCGATCTTGTCTTTGTTACGAGATCTACGCGTCGCCCGTTGATGGGAAACTCACGAACAATGATCGAGTCGTGGCGCAGCCACCTTCTGGCCCTCAACCACTCGACTAGGGGTGGCATCATCCTCGATTCGCCAGGTGTGTCGAATGCAATGTCATCCTCAATAAAGAGCATCACTTTGAATTTACCACCGAACGATTTGACTTAGGTTTGCAGTTCTCAATGACGCCATCTATCCGTGCCACTAATGTGGTGTAGGCGGCCACCAGGAAGACCACACCCACGGCAATGCCTATCGTCATGTAGAAAAGAAATTGCCATAATCCACTCTCGGCAAACATGAATTGATAAACAAGCGTAGTAATTGCCACCGATATTGTGAAGCTCAATACGGAATATTTTAGCCAACTGCAAACTCGCAACAAACGCCTATATTGCCGTCGAATTCGATGGCGTTCTTTGAGTAGTCGGATGCTAACCTTGGCAGGCTTTTCGACCGAGGATGGATCAACGATGACATCCAGGGGGTCGAAGTCGGCATCAGGATCCGGCAGCAGCTCATTGATGTGGGTTCGGAGTGTCCCTAGTGAAGCAAATGCTTTGTCAGTAAGCGCCTCAAAGGCAATGTCAATGTGGCTCCATAGCCGATCGACCGTCTTGCCGCGGAGATGGATAAGCGCCCAAAATCCGGCACCGCCGGCAAGGAAGAGCGCTACTCCTAGTCCTGTGACCACATTTATGTCAGCTTTTGCCGCTTGGTCGACGACTGCCTCGTGAATTAACATTTATCCGCCCGGGCCAAGCACTTGGTCCCGGATTACGGATTTGGTGGTGTATTGCTCGTACCTGGAGTAGACGTATCGAATTAATTGCCGCAGCGGGAGGGGTGCGAAGCGGCTCTTGAATTCTGCCAGCTCCTGTAACGAGTCTTTTGTCAGTTCTCGCTTCAGTGCGTTGAAGTAACGCCATCCGCGCTCTGTTAGGTGGAAGTCACGGGTCGTGTAGGGGTTGCCCCCAATGCCAGGACCGCCGGCACCCCCAATCAGCTCTCGCTGTTCCCAGGAATCGGATGCGTCGGGAGCGAGCGACGACGAGTCCTCTATCAGTTCTGCCGCGGCGAGCGTGTCGACCGCCTGGTAGATCTTCTGCGAGAAGGGACCAAAATTGTAGGGCTCGAAATCAGCCTTCTGTTCCAGCCACTTGTCGCTGGACGTCTCCCGCTCCAGAAGGAAGATCATCTTCTCCAGACGCGTAATCCCTTTGATTTCGCCGGCGGGCATTCCGGAGGAGGAGGGGCTGCCGAGCAGTAGAACGATCGCGTCGTCGATCTCTATGGGGTTCCCCATCACTGTCCCTCCTTGTGGCTTACTCGATTATGTCGAGAGATTAGCATTCGGGTCCGACGACACGGGCCCTGCGCGCCGCTGTTGTCTTCTTGCGGGACGCAGCCCCCAGTTTAGCGGTTCCACGCTGTAGGGGTCGGCGGCTCTTCGGACCGTCCAAGGCCAGGTTGAAAGAGCCGGACTTTTGGAGTCTTCGAGGTTTCTAACGCCTTCGTGCCAACGAATGGAGCTGCTGAAGCCCGAGCCGGACGGTGACGAAAAAAGTACGAATAGCCGCGGGAACACGAGTTATATGGCGGGATGCTCAGGTGGACCGATTTGTCAATGAGAAGCGTGAGAACCCCTGGAAATCCTTGATTTCCAGGGGTTCTCTACCGAGCTTCCTACCAGAATCGAACTGATGACCTTTTCATTACGAGTGAAACGCTTAGGAGCATCAGGCACCCGCAACGACGGCCGGCTCAATCGGCCTCTTGAGATTCATCAAGCTCCAAATAGCCTAAACGGCGAGATCATGCGAGGCCTTCAAGCTAGGAGCGGGCGGCAGAACGGTCCGGCCAAGTGCCATCATCGACAGACTGTCTCGCGGCATAAGGTATAGGAAATCCCCTTATTCGCCGGGCCTAATTCCGACACTCTTAGGAGATAGTGAGGTGGTCTAGGGCGTTCGTGACAGCGTCGTCAGAAACCTGCCAAAACGCAGCGCTCAGGAGGCCGTCGCATCCAGCCGTGTCGGTTGTTGCTCGAGTTAAGGGAAGAGGCCGCGCCCGTCCGCCCCCACTGCAGACGTCTGAGGAAATGACCACGAACGGTGGACTGTGGAAGTGATCGTTGCATCCTCGTGCACGTGAAAAGGTGTCCCCCAAGGCGGGGCCCTTCGGGCTGGCTGGTTACTGTTCAATTGACCCCTCACGACAACGCGGAACTCACCGCACGCCTTGCGCTGGCGTTGTCAAGGAATTGGTGTCAGAACCTGTTCCGGCCTGTTTCTCGGGGCGGATGGCCGACGAGAACTTAGCCCCCCGCCGCGGACTGCTGCACCGCCACCCGTTTGGCCTTTTCACGGGGAAAGTTGCGACGATTGGCTGACAAGCTGCGCAGGGCGGCCTTGACTGTGAAAAGCCACACTGGTGCCCCCATGCTGCCTGGGCAGCACAGCGGGAGCACAGCCCAAGCCCGATGTAGTGGCGCTTGTTGGTGTCGAACGTCCTGGCCTGCCGAAGACTCTCGGGGTGGGATCCGGACCTCGGCGGTTTTTTGATCAAGGTCTTGCCTTTCAGGAGTTGGCGGATGTCGCGGACCGCGAGTCGGCGCAGTACTTCGCAGGATTCAGTGAGTTACGCGGAGCTTGCTCCGCCCTCCGGGCTGCACGGCGCTCCGCTTGCCTTCACCGGTCACCAGCTGCAGCGGTCTGTTCCCTGGGAGCAGGGCCTGTTGCCTGCTCCCTCTGGCAGCAGGGCCTGATTTGGTGAACAGCCTGTTGCCCTGCCCAAGCAGGGCCGCAAGCAATGATGACGGGGCCTCAACAGAGGACCACAAAGTGAAACTTTGTTGCGAGGGAGTAAGGCTGTCGGTAGTTGATAGAGGTAGTTCTCATTCAGGTAGTCCTCCCTTGGGGTCGTTCTACCTGAGGTAGTTGAACCGTGAGGTAGTTAAGGGGCGCTATTCTCGCGGTAATCCCGTATCGGGAAAGTTGCTGTAGGTCCACGGCGATAAATGCATTACAGCTGCGGCTACTTTGTAGCCCGGGGGTGGGTGGTCTCTTTCGATGTAGCCCATGCGCTTCAGCCCAATAACCGTTACCAGCTCGGGGCGAGGAACTCTTCGGGGAAAGCCCCTCGCGCCATCGTTCAGCTACGTCTCAGTCCTTGGATGACCCGGCAGGCCATCCGAACAGGGCTCAGTGATGGTGTAGACAACGGAATTGTTCTTACGAACAGTCTTGAGAAGATAGCCGGCGGCCTCTGCGCGAACTGTATGCCTTGAAATCACCGGTTTTGAAAGGCCTGTGGCCTTGGCGAGCGTCGCGAGTGACGGCCATGCGGTGCCGTTCGTATTGTCTGCGAAACTGGCAAGCGCCCAGCAGACCGCCCGAGCTCCAGTGGGGAGGCTGGAATTTGCCACCGCCTTCAAGTACTGCAGAGGACGCGATTGCTTCCGGGGAATTGGGTCAGTCACGGTTCTCCTTCGGAAGTTGGATCTGCCACTTGCCCGACTGGTTATTCATGTTGCTCTGGTGGCGCCCCAAGTACCCTGCAGTCTGAAGCTCACGAAGTTCCGAGTGCACGCGAGGGTCGCGCCGTTCGCGCCCGATGTCGCGGTTCAGTTGCTGCCAATCGGTGAGGGCAGCGCGACCAATGCTGACGTACTGCGAGATAGCATTTGCGACAAGCAAGGCTTCGGCACTGATGGCAGGGTCGCCATTGACCGCAGTGATCCAGTGGTCCAGGTATGGGTTCAGACCTTGGCCCGAAAGTTCTGTGACGCTGCGCTGAGGCGTCGGATGCGGCTCGAATTGGGCCGCGCTGAGGCGCCGAGCCAGCAGGGTAGCCTCCCACTCGTCATCGCTCACGCGATGGGGATGGGTCTTGCGACGGGGAATGGACACATTTACCTCCATTTGTTGAAGTTGCGGGTTGGTGGATGACCCTGCGGTGCGGTCGCCACACCGATTAGATTCCTTGAGAGGAATCCCCAGTCTTTTCACTGGGTGTGTACAGTCGCTCGGTTTTCTTGAACGATTTGTTTGGTCACTGCCGGCACTCATGTGCCGCCATGTAGGCATCAAGGGTGGCCGCTGAATAGCGCACAAGACCGCCGATCTTGATGATCGGAGGCCCGCTCTTGGTGTTGTTGGCGAGCCAATGCGCGGGCACGTTCATATAGCTGGCGGCCTCGGACCGTGTGAGGTAGTCCGACTGTGGCGCATTCCCGCCAAGCGTCTTCCCCGACAGCTCCGGATGTTGTTTCACTATCTGCACCCCTTCATAGTTTCTTGGCTTGACTCATAGTTGCTAACTTTGAACTGTGGGGATAGCATAAGAGCATGCATTCAAAGTTGTCAACTATGAATCTAAGGTGCTGGGTCTGACCGGATACTGTGAGGGCATGAAGTCAGACGCTGCGGGTTCTGCCCTCCGGAAGCTCGTTGAAAATTTGGTTATCCTCCAACGGCACAATGCCGTGTCCCTCGAAGGAGTCGCGCCGCTCGAGAAGTTCCACGATGACTTCGCGATGCTGGCGTTTCCGATTACCAAATGGGCGGTTGGTCTACGTGTCGGGTTCACGACCGATGCTTGGTCGATAAAAGAGATTCTTTTGCTTCCGTTGGGCCGCGAAAGCGGACCCCCTCCGCTTGGAGGCCTGGAGCTGGAGTCACGCGTGGATGCGACGGTCCGGCGTGCGCGGGATCGGCAGCAGGTGGAAGCAGAACAGGTCAAGCAGATGAAGGGAAACGCATCATTCGTTGAAGGGAGGTTTGAAGCATGGCGAGACAAGACTGTGGCAAAGACTAATGTCGAGTACGCCGCGTTGGCTGCTAAGTACGCAGAACAGATCCGCCTGGGCAACTCGCGCGCAACGGCAACCCTGGCGGAACTCGTTGACATGTCGCCCGCTGTAATGGCGCAGCGGATAAAGGAAGCGCGGCGACGATTCCTTCTGACCCCAGGTGAGCGCGGTAAAGCTTCCGGATCGTTGACACCACTCGGCGCTCTTCTAACCGATCCAGACTTCCCCGGATTCCGTCGGCTGCGAATGACCGGCATGACGCAACGGGAGATAGCCGAGAAGTACGGGATAAATGAACAGTATGTATGGCATGGTCTCATCGAAGATCGCGGTCCCGACGAGGATAGAGTCCTGCTCGTCGGAGACGAGCAAGCCCTATTCGAAGGCCTCGCGCAGAAACAGAGTCTGGAGTAACGGACATGGGCATTCGCAAGCTTGATTGGGCGGTTACATACTCGTCGGTCTCGGGAAAACGGCTACGGAACGAATACGAGACTGAGGCCAAAGCCCGGCAATTCGCGGAACGGCAGGCCGACCGCGCGAAAGGGCTTGGCTTGATCCCGCCAGCTGTGTCCAAGCTCAAGTCCCGTCGATGGGAAGTTGGTTATCAAGACCCCCAGGGAAAGTGGAAGACGAAACGATTTAAGAAGAAAGACGAGGCTGAGGAGTTCCACAAGGAACAGACCAAGTCAGTACGAACGGGGACCTATGTCGACCGCAGGTCGGCGGCTGGTATGACGGTTGCCCAACTGTACAAAGTCTGGATTGGTCGGATCGAATCTGTCGGCGCGAGTGGGAGACGTCCTGCCACGCCTAAAACCGTCCAGGGCTACGAGTGGCTTTACAAGCGGATGATCGATCCGTACTGGGGAAAATTGCCGCTGAGCAACGTAGCGTACGCGGATATTGCTAGGTGGACCCACACCATGAACGGCGTCGACGGTCGGATCGCTGGCCGCGACACGAGAGCTCGTGCGTCAAAGCAGTTCTCGAGGATGCTGGACTACGCCGTGGGAATCCGTGTCCTTGCGGCTAACCCAGCCAAGGATCCATCTGGCGCACGTGATTATGTCCCCCTGACAAATACTGCCCGTAAGCCTGTTTATCTGACGCGTCCCCAGCTTGAGCGGTTGGCCGCGTGTTCCGGCCGTCATGAACTTCTGGTCAGATTTACTGGGCTCACCGGTTTGAGATGGGGCGAAGTCACGGCTTTGGTCATCGGCGATCTTGATCTCGGCCCCAAGGCCTATGTGTCGGTATCCAAGGCCTACTCAGAAGTCAATGGCCAGCTTGTCCTGGGTGAGACCAAGGGCCATGAATCCCGTGAGGTCCCGCTTCCGACTTCCTTGGCGCGCAACCTAGTTGATCTTGTTGAAGGAAGGACGCCAGACGGATTGTTGTTTCCCTCCGCACAGGGACTGCCGATGAGGAACTCCAACTTTACGAGGCGGTACTTCGAGCCAGCGAGGCGTCTGGCCTCGACAAGTGTCGGCCGGGTTCAATCCGCCCTCGGCGTTACAGAAACAAGACGTGGTTTGGCCTACTTCGGGGATCTGACCCTGGCCACCTTGACCGGTCTTCAATACGATCTGGAGTTGCAAAATCAGGGCTCTGTAGATTCCGACACATGGTTGGCGTTGGCATCACAAACTACGGTTGCCGAAGAACTGCGTGGTGAGCTGCGCAGATCGTCCGGCATCCAGCTCGAGTACGGGGCCATGGATTTCCGGCCGCCGGTATTCCACGACCTTCGACACACAGCCGTGAGCCTTTACCTTGCGGTAACTAAGAACGTGAAGCAAGTCCAGCGCATTGCCGGTCACAAGGATGCCACGACCACGTTGAACACCTACGCGGAACTTTTCGAGGACGATTTCTTCACTGCAGCCGACGGCCTCGACAGGTTGATCCCAGAACGGTTCACACGATAGGCCCTTGGTAATCCCTTGGTATCGAGGTCAGGATCTCCCGTGTCTATTGGGATTCTCCCCTCCAAAACGTTCGACTGAAAATCGAAAGGTCACCGGATCGACGCCGGTCGGAGCCACCACTGGGAAGCATCAGTTCTTCGGAACTGGTGCTTTTCTTCTTAACAGGTCGCCGCTTCTGCGGCCTTTGCTTTGTGATCCTCACGACACGCAAATCCAAGCGTCGTCAGGATGGTCAGCTGCGAAGCGTAGGCCCCCATGTATGCCTACGCTTCGCCGCTGTGGACTAGGCTTTCAGCTTCGGCTTCACGTCCTTGTTGTAAATGCCTTCCAGCGTTCCCTTCAACTCGGTCAGCGTTGCTTGCACGTCGGCCTTTTCATTCATGATCCTGGTGGCTGCCTTGGCCAGCTCCTGGTCTCCGCCGGGGAGGAACGTCCGTGCAAAGTCCTGGGTGCGGGTCACCTTGAGCTGGTCTACGACAGTTTGGAATTCCGGAGTCTGGGCAACAATCGCCGAGATATCTGCCGCCTCCGCTACGGGTAGGTAGCCTGTTGCAGCAGACAAAGTAGACGTGCTCTGCGCGTTCGTCATGAACGTGATGAACTTGGCGGCTGCAAGCTGCCGTTCCGGTGACGTTTTGCTGGCGATCACCAAGCCGGAACCGCCCGTGGGACAGACCTGCGAGGCGGCGGCCGACCCACCCGGCAAGAACCCGACGTCGATCCTCATGTTTGCTTCCTTCGCTGCCTTAAGGGTGGCGGCAAGGTCGGCGGATGAGCTGATCGTAGCGCTGATTGCACCGGCTTGAAGGTCGGTAATGGCATTCTTGGAGGAGACCCCGGCCCAGCCATTCTTCACAATGGAGTCCTGCACCCACTGCATCGCGGCAACAGATTGGCTTGAATTTGCCGTAATCTCCCACTCCTTGGACCAACCGCCGCCTTGTCCCCAGAGAACGTTTTGAAGCGTCCAGCCGGCGTAACCAGCGATCGCCGGGTACTGGTAGGCGTTCTGGTATCCGGAAGCCGAGGCATTTGCCGACTTGATCCTGGGTGCCCACTCGGCGAACTCTTCCCAGGTTTTTGGCGCCCGCTCGGGAACCCCGGCGGCCTTGAAGTGGTCCTTGTTGAAGTAGAACAACGGGGTTGACCGGGCGTAGGGGACTGCCCACAGCTGATCGGAATGCTTGTAATCGGCGATCAAACCGGACTTGTAGTCGGAGGAGCTGACGTTGACAGCTTTGAGAAGGGCATTAATCGGAAGGATGGCACCTGAGACCGCGTAACGGAACCACCACACATCCGATGCCACCACCACGTCCGGCACTTCGCTCCCGGCTTGGGAAGTCTGGAACTTTTGCGCCACTTCCTCGTAGTTTGAGCCTCCGGTGATGAGGTTGACTTTGATATCCGGATTGGCCGCTTGGAAGGCCTCTATCAGCTTCAGCTCCGTTTCCCGGGACTTACCGGGATGGCTGGACATGAAACTGATGCTGGGGGCAGGTTTGATCTTGGACCAATCCTCCGGGGAGAGCGTCTTTGCTGATGTGCTTCCGGCATCCGTCGAGGGACCGCCACAAGCTGCAAGCGCAATGGCGGTGACTGAGGCTCCAGCCAAGCCGAGGAAATGCTTCCGGGAAAGTGATTTTGACATAGAGGAAGTGCCTTTCTAGTGATCGAGGTGCTTGAGCATTCTCGAAAGGGTGGAGTTTTAGCCGGTAACCGAGCCCTGGGTGAGCCCGGAGACGATGTACCGCTGCAGAGCGGCAAAGATGAGCAAGATCGGTAGAAGGACGATCACCGCGCCGGCCATGAGCATGCCCCAGTTCTGGGTGCTGCCATCGCTGTTGACCAGCTGAGTAAGGCCCACAGGAAGGGTCATCATGTCTGGATGGTCCGTCACGATCAGCGGCCAGATGTACTCGTTCCATTCAGAAACGATGGTCACCAAAGCCACGGTCGCGATGCTCGGCACGGACACCGGGACAACGATCTTCCAGAGCTTGCGCCAGTGACCCGCTCCGTCGATTTCCGCTGATTCCAGGATTGCCGGCGGCAGTGTGAGGAAATGCTGCCTCAGGAGGAAGGTGCCAAACGCCGTTCCCAAGCCTGGAAGGATGATTCCCCAATACGTGTTGAGCCCTCCCATGCCTGCGATCAAAACGTAGTTGGGAAGCACGGAAACCTGGGGCGGGACCATCAGCGCAACCAGGATCAGGAGGAAGATCACCCTCTTGAAGGGGAAACGGACAAACACGAGTGCGTACGCCGTGAAGACTGCCAGTACGCACTTAATGGTGGATCCGATGACCGTGACGATCACGCTGTTGAGGAAGAATCGCGCGAAGGGCACGGTAGATGCTGCGTCTGCGTAGTTCTGAAGGCTCGGGCTCTTCGGCAGCAGAGTCAGGTTTGTTGTCACGATCTCGCCGGGCGCTTTGAGGGAAGACAACATCATCCATAGGAGGGGCACGAAGACCACCAGGGTTGCCAGCAGAAGGGGGACGTAACCCCCGGCAATCGTCTTGCCTAGGTTTTGCCAGGAGAACGGACGGTCACGGCGTGGTGTGGCTTCAAGGGTGGTGGTGCTCATGAGTAGTGAACCTTTCGCTCCACGAAGCGCAACTGCACAGCTGTCATGACGAGCAATCCGGCGAACAGCACAACCGAGATGGCCGCGGAGTATCCGGCCCGGTTGTAGGAGCCGAAGGCCTGAAGATAGGAGTCAAAGATCAGGGTGCTGGTTCCGTTGCCGGATGGAGTCATGATGCGGATGATGTCGAACGCCTGCAGGGAGCTCAGCAGTGAGGTGATCAGGAGGAAGAAAGTGGTGGGGGAAAGAAGGGGAAGCACCACCGATGTGAAGCGCCGCAGGCTACTGGCGCCATCCAACGCGGCAGCCTCCAAGAGCTGGGTGGGAATGGACTGCAGGCCTGCCAGATACACCACGGCGCAATAGCCGAGGTTCTTCCACACGTACACGATGATGACCATGAGAAGAGCGAGCTTTGGATCGTTGACCCACTGGGGACTCGCCTGACCAACTGTGCGAAGAATCCATGAAAGGACGCCATAGGTCGGATCGAAAATAAACAACCACACCAAGCCGACGCCGACGCCGGAAAGGACGTAGGGCGCGAAAACCACTGCCCGGGCAAATGTTGTGCCCTTCAGTTTCTGGTTAAGAGCCAAGGCCACCAGCAGGCCCAGGATCATCGCACCGCCAACGGTGGTGATCGTAAATATGGCTGTTACGCCCAGCACGCTTGAAGCGTCGGGGGAGGTAAAGAACTCCACATAGTTGCCCAGCCCTACAGACGTTGCTGTGGCTGCCCCGAGCGTCCAGTCGAGGGTGGAATAGTAGAAGTTGGTGACGAGCGGACGGTAGGTAAAAAGGAGGATGAGCAGGACATTGGGTGCCGCGAAAGCGGCAAAAACCCATGCGTCCCTGCGTGTCCTCCGATTCCACCGTCGGTTCTTCGGGGTGCTTATTGGCGGTCTGTGAACCGGTGCCCTACTGGTTTGCGCAACACTTGTGTCTAATCTGCCCATGGAAAACCCTCACGTTGACCCCCTCGTCATCGCTGTCCGGGCGACTTAGCACTTGCAAAAAAGCATTTGTTTCACATTTGACCTGACAACCTAACTTCAGGTCATGGTCAACCTACACATAAAGATGGCTGATCACAAGACCCGATTCCGGAACGATGAAAATGGGCTCCTGTGGCGTGTTATTAGGTCTTTCAGCCCCGATCAGCCGGCGAAAAATACCATGCTAATACGTCCTGACAAAGTTCGCGCATCAATTTGCACGAATGTGCAGAAGCGTTGACTGGAACGTTCTGAGGCTTGAAGAATTGGCTGGAGGACCGGCTCGCGTCGTGTCTACCTTGAGCTGCTCTTGCATGGAACATCTGTATCGGACTGGATCTTCCACATAGAGGACAGAAGAAGGGGGTTGATAACCGAATCGGAGCACTAAGTGATCTTCAGCGCGGATACACAGTGGTGGCAGATGTGTCTGGCCTTGGCCGCAGCACTCGTCCTATCCACGGCCATAGGGTTTGAACGCCAGAGCAAGAACAAGTCCGCGGGCATGAGAACACATGCCATGGTTGGATTGGGCGCCGCACTGTTTATGGTCGTGAGCAAATACGGCTTTAGCGATGTACTGACGGTGGACCTGGTGAGGCTGGATCCCTCCCGGCTGGCGGCTCAAGTGGTCTCAGGCATTGGTTTCATAGGGGCGGGGCTGGTGTTCGTGCGGCGCAACCAAGTCCGCGGATTGACTACAGCAGCCTCCATCTGGGTTACAGCAGCAGTCGGAACGTCCGCCGGTGCAGGCCTCTTGCTGCCCGCCGTATTCGTCACCGCAGCCCACTTCGTCATCGTCTACGTTTATCCCGTGGTGACTGCGAAGCTCCGCTTTGGTTTGCCAAGCCAGTGGCTGTTGAAAGTTACGTATATGGACGGTGTGGGAGCCCTGAGGGACGTGCTCCGAACGTGCACCGAGCAAGGATTCCGTGTTCAGGGCTTCGCCACGACCCGGGGCTCGGCCGAGACCAAGGGCGTGATGGACCGGTTGATGACAGCTCCAGAAACCGCCGCCACAGCTGACCTCATTGAGATAGAGCTGGAGATTGAAGGCACCATGGCTGCGTCGGACATCGTCGCCCAACTGTCTCAACTCACCACAGTTACCGAAGTTTCCCTTGTGGACGAATCGGAATAGGAAGATCAAATGATCGAGATTCAGGGCCACCGGGGCGTTCTGGCCACACGGCACGGGAATACATTGGCGAGCTTCGTCGAGGCACTTCGCCTGGGCGTGGATGCCATAGAAGTCGATGTCTGGCTCACGTCTGACATGCAACTGGTATTGAGACACGACGCCGTCATCGGAACCGCCGACATCAGGTTGGAGACCATGCTTCAGGCCGCGGTTGAGCAGCACCCGGCCACGACTACCGACGTCGATCCTGAAACACGTGCGCCGTCGTTGTCGGAGACCCTTGCGCTCTTGCGCTTCGCTAATGCCGCCGACGTCGTCCTGGACATTGAGGTCAAAACTGACGGTGCGGCCTGGGACCAGTATGGCCACCGGATAGTAACTGAATTGTCCAAGGTGCTGAAGGCTCACCAGGGCGAACAGGCCTTGCGCGTGCGCAGCTTTGATCCCCAAATCATCCGGGCAATGTCCGGGATGTTGCCGGGAGTTCCGCTGGTAGCGCTGAGTAGGGAGAGCCCCGTCCGGTCGGTAGGCCTCTATCCTTCCACCGTTAAAGACCTCGTGATGGCTGCCTTGGCAACCGGGGCTTCCGCCGTTGCGCCCGCTTTTGGAATTCTCGACGCCGGATTGGTCGCCGAAGCTCATGGCGCCGGACTCAAGGTGTTTCCTTGGACCCTGGCGACAAGTGACGAAATCAGCGCGGCCGTCCAACTCGGAGTCGATGGGATCTGCGTCAACGATGTAGCCCTGGCCAGGCAAGTCCTGGGTGAATTGGGCGAGCCTCTTGCCGCCCCACGCCCCATCACGTTGCCATTGCTGCACACGGTTTCCCCGGCGTAGGCCGGGGAACCTGGACGGGCTCGTGCCTGACCAGCCTGTGCCTACCCAGCTCCGCTATTCTTCAGCGTCGGGGCAGCCCCAGGATTTGGGGTTTTCCTGGCAGGTGTCGGCGACGAGTGCTTTTTCTGTTTTCCAGACCTGGATGGTTTTGGGTGGTGTGGTCAGGTCCAGGGTTCCGTTGATGGGCAGTGGGGGTCCGTTGTTGACGGAGTAGGTTCCGGTGAAGCTGGTGGTGATGGTGACGGGGTAGTTCCCTGTAGCCGTGTAGCTGTGGCTGCTGCGGGTTTCGTTGAGGAGCCAGTCGGCTTCTGGGATGGCGTAGCCGGCTACCGGGGTGGGGCCGAGGGTGGTGGCGTCGCCGAAGTTGTAGGTGAAGCTTGCCGGGGTTGCTGTCAGGTGGACTGCTTGGCCGAGGATGGTGATGTCGAAGGCTTGTTCGGTGGCGGTGGTGTAGAAGTTCGTGGGTCCGCCTTTGAGGGTGTGGGGGAAGGGTTGGGCTTCGAGGGTTCCTGGGTTGACGGGGAGTTGGCGGAAGTCGTTGAGGATCCGGGTGGCGATGTTGGCCAGGACGTTCTCGGGTTTGGCGTCGTACAGGCACGTGGGTCCACTGACCGGGATCCAGTTGGTCCAGCCGGGGTTTGTGATGGACTTGGGTGCTTGTTTCCAGATCACCGGTGTTCCTTCATCGCCGCCCGGTGTTGTGGCAGGGCAGCTTAGGGCCAGGCATCCAGGATCGACGGTGTCCGGGCCGTCTGCCCGGCAGTGGGTATCCGCCATGTATTGGTTGGGGTCGTCTGGTGTGGCATCGGAATTTAGCGATACTGACGGCACACCGGTGTCTGGATCTAGGCTGAATTCTGCGCCGACCACAATTGATCGTTCACTGAAACCTGTTCCTGGGCTTGGTATCGGCGGCTCTGTCGAGGCCAATGCAGATTTCGGAGTGAGCAATAGAAGAACAAGCGGAACTACTCTGGCTAGGTGCATAGAGTGCCGTCTCAACGAATGACGCCGAGATCGGTGGTTAGCCAAGCATCATTCCTGAACACCACAAAGACGGCGGCAGCGTCGTTGGTGGCCGGAGTTAGCTCCCGTCCATTGGATCCATCCGGATTCATGTAGAGGATCTCTTTCTGGAGCACCTGAACCTTTGCAGCCTGCGACGTGGCGGACGTCTGCCAGAGAACCTCAATCACAGGGGTCTGGTATGTACCCCCGACCAGCCAGCGACCATCTGAATAGTTGGTCGCAACTCCCGCAAAGAGGTCTGAACAGAGAATGCAACCGCCGTCCGCCAGGGCCTTCGCTCCGGAGACGTCTCCCGTTTCGTACGCGTAGCTCAGGAGTGTGAACCAATACCTGATAAACGCCTCCAACCCCTCCTTCGTGTTCTCTTTCGCCAACTCGGGCATGACGGGCACAGGCACATTTTGTGCTTTGCCCTTCGCGTCCGCAGGCTTATACACACCGGAGGGTTTGGCGCTCCCGGAAGGAACCGCAGGAGCGACTGAGCCGCTCGCACGCGGGGTGGGGGACGCCGTCGTCGAGCCTGTTTCTGAAGGTGGGCTCCCCGGTGAACTGCCGCCCTGGCAGCCGGTGAGCAGCAGCGAAATCCCGAGCGCAGCAGCTGCAATGCGGACGGTGAGAACGGTAAAAGAGGCAAGTGAAAGGCGTGGCATGACAGGCTCCCCAGCGGCTGTTTGGTGGTGTGTCGGCCAGTCTAGGTTGGGCGGGCTCCAAGGACCCCCTCGAAGAGAACTGCCTGTGGATAACTCAACCTCTGTTCACTGCGGCAAGCCGGGCGTAGTCTTGCCCTCGCCGGTTCGACATTGCAGGCAATCCAACGGGGGACACCATGATCGAAACCACACGCTTAAACACGTCCAGGCTTCTTGGCGGAAATCGCAGGAAAGGTGCCGGCCGGCGAGGGAACACCCCGCTGCTGCTCGGCAGTCTTCTCACCGCAATATTGGCGCTCAGCGGCTGCTCCTTCCCGCTGCCGGTTGCGCAGCCTACGCCCATAGCGTCGTCATCGAACGCGCCAACATCCAGCACTGAACCGTCGGCCGAGATCAGTGCAAGCCCGGACGCTACCACAGGCACAGGCGGTGTCTACGGCGAGTTCACGTCCCTGTCCGAAGCGTGCATCTCCGTGAGTGCCGCGATGTTGAGCGTGACCATCCTGCCGTTGGCGGCCGTGGTGGGCGGCGACCCGGAAGATATCAAGAAGGCCAAGGAGGAACTGTCCCGGATGCAGGACAAAGTGCCCGAGGAACTGAAACCGAGCTTTGAGAAGCTGAGGGCGTATACGGAGTCGGCCGGCACGGATTTTCGCAAGTACGGGGAGCCCGAGTTCGAGGAACTTATGAAGCCGATCCAGGACTGGATGGATAAGAACTGCAAGTAGGCGCCGCGCGGGTTCCCTTCACTCTGGATGCCTCTCACAAAGCGTCCGAGCTAGACGCTAGGGTGGTACTCAAGAGAAGGGGAGTGCTTCGATGTCAGATCAGAACTTGCAGATCGACCCTGCGCCTGAGGGCGAGGTCCTCGGTACCGGACGCACCATCATCTCCGAGGCGGCTGTGGCAAAAGTAGCGGGCATCGCTGCGCGCACGGTTCCAGGTGTCTACTCCCTGGGCTCAGGTCCATCCCGCGCGCTTGGCGCTATCCGCGACGCTGTGGGCAGTTCGGACCACGCCGCGGGCGTTCGCGCCGAAGTGGGCGAGACCCAAGTAGCGGTGGACATCAACCTTGTGGCTGTCTATGGGCATCCCTTGCACGGCGTTGCCAACCAGGTCCGGGCTGCTGTTTATCGGGCTGTGGAGGAACTCGTCGGGCTCCAGGTCATCGAGGTCAACATCGAGATCAACGATGTCTATGTGGCCCCGCCCCCCAAGCCCAAAACCGTCGTGGTCGAAAAGGAGGCACTGCAATGAGCATGACCGTCGTGGGAATCGCGATCGGCGCCTTCGTGGCGTTCATGTCCTTCCAGTTCGGGCTGTGGGGCTTCCTTATCTCGCTGCTTTTTATGGGCATTGGCGCCCTTCTGGGCCGTGCAGCTGAAGGCAAGCTTGATCTCCGCAGCGTCCTGGACGCCATTACGGGCCGGCGCTCTTCGTCATGAGCGTGGCTGAGGCTGTGGAACCTACCACCAGCCTGGCCGGCCATAACCGGATCAGTACCCAGGCTTTGACATCGCTGGCACAGGCCGCGGCCGCCGAGGCTCTTGGCGTGGAACCCAGCGACATCCGCGCCGATTGGTCGGACGACGACGGTCTGCTGGCTTTGTCCATCGTGGCACCTATCAGCATCCCCGCCCTAAGCGAGGTGCTGCGCAATCCACAGCGCGTCCAGGGTTTCGGCGGCTCCATCTGGGACCGTGCTGTGGCCGCAAAGGCAACAGTGTTGGAGCGTGTCACCCGGCTCAGTGGTTTCCGCATAAGCAGGGTGGATATCAGGATCAGTGGAGCCCACGTTTCAGAGGGAGGCCGCGTCCGGTGACACAGGACCAGGAAACAGCCATTGAACCCTCTCACGCCGGCTCCGGAGCCAGCCCTATCGCCGGCGAGGATCCGGCCATGAGCCGTATCCTGCACCGGGAAACGCACTCGTCCCGGGCAGGAGCAGCCAGCATCGCTGCCGTGCTGGTGATCATTCTCTGTGTCATCGCACTTCTGGAATCTGTGCTCCAGGCCATCGGGCAACCGCCATGGCTAGTTGACCCAAGCACAGCAGCAGAGCGCGTCATCGCACTTCCAGCCGGCATCCCGCCTCTTCTGCTTGGCGCCAGCGGTGCTGTCATTGCCATGGTCGGACTGTTTTTTCTCCTTCACGCCGTATTACCAGGAAGGCGGGCCCGGCATCTGCTGCGGGACCCAAGGACCGCCGTCGTTGTTGACGACGAAGTGCTGGCCTCGGCACTTGCGCGCCGCGCGCGGACTGCCGCGAACGTGACACCGGAACAGGTCATGGTGATTGTGTCCAGGCAATCGGTGGTGGTCAACGTCCGGCCAACATCAGGCAGCAGGGTCAGTGAAGAAGCCATCCTGAAAGCAGTGCAGTCCGAGCTCGATGAAATGTCCCCCGTTCCAATGCCCACTGTTCGGGTGAACCTCTCTACCTCGGGGGTGGTTGGCGCGTGAACGGGACACCTCGTGCCCTTAACAGGGTCCTCCTCTTCATCATCGGGGTGAAGCTCCTGGCCGTTGGGCTACTTCTTCTCCTGCTGGCGACTGTTCCGGCCGTAGCAACGTGGTGGCACGGCTGGGCCGCGGACATGTGGGCTCGTGCGGAGGATGCATTCCAGCAAACCCGGTTCCCCGGCCGTGAGGAAAGCTGGCTGTGGATCGTGGCCGGGGTGGTTTTGGTGGCCATCATTATTGCGATGGTCGCGTGGCTGTCGCAACAGGGTAAAGGCAGGGCAAACCTTCTGGTGGCCAGCGACGACGAGAGCCATGTGGAGGGTGAGGTCCAGATCGGTGGCGGCGTCGCAGAACAGGCGCTCCGCGCAGCTTTGGCAGATCGGCCGGACCTCGCGGGCGCATCTGTGGCCACGTATGAGGTCAAAGGCCAGCCCGGATTGAGGGTGCGCATCCAGCCCCGGCAGGGAGTGGCGCCGCACCTCCTTGCTGCCGAAATTTCACGCCTGGTTGAAGCCTTGGACCTGGTGATCGGCAAGAAGACCCCCGTATTGGTCCATATGGCATCAGGGGCACGTGCGAAATTTACAAAAGCTGAACGGGTTCGCTGACTGTCCTGGCTAATTTTGCCGAATGTTTCGCTCCGGGTGTTTTGCGTTGCTTAACCCGCGCGTATGCCAATAGTTTGAAAGTAGAGGGGGAAAACTCCCTGATGCGATTGATTGCTTTGCAGGATAAATCCCGAGAGCGATCAGCGTTCCAACCGTTACGAAGGAGAGCACCATGAGTGAAGAAACCACGGGAGCGGAAGCAGTAGAAGGCGCTGCGGGCAATGCCAAGGAAGTAGCTGGCGAGGCGCTTGAAAATGCGAAGGAATTTGCCGGCGAGGCTGCGGAAAATGTCAAGGAGTTCGCCGGCGCGGCAGCAGAAAATGTCAAGGAATTCGCCGGGGACGCAGCAGAAAACGTCAAGGAATTCTTCTCTGGTGACGTCGGGGAAAATGCCAAGGAACTTGCTGGTGACGTTGCGGAGAAGTCCAAGGAAATCGCCGGAGATGTTACCGAAAATGTGAAGGGTCTCGGCTCCAAGATCGCAGGCCTGTTCAAGGGCGGGAAGTAGCCCTACCCGCATGGCGCGAGGATGGCAGTTCAGGAACGTGCGCGATCGCGCCTCCATGAGCTGCCATCCCGCCTGCGGTTAAACGGCCGATCCGTCACGCCCACGCCTAGTAGGCTGAGCTTCACACGCGATGGACGGGAGGCTGCAGTGGTCGGGAAAACTGCGACAGGTACGACGTTGGCTGGTGTGATGGCCGAGTTGGCCGCACTGGAAGACCCAAGGTCGCGCGAGGTGAACGAGAAACACGGTGACGATCACGGTGTGAACCTCAGTAAGTTGCGCGCGATTGCGAAGCGGTTGAAGACACAGCAGGAGCTTTCACGCGAGCTTTGGGAAACGGATGACACCGCGGCGAAGCTGCTGGCGCTGTTGATCTGCCGGCCTAAGTCGTACGGACCCGACGAGCTTGACACCATGCTGCGCGAAGCCCGGACTCCCAAAGTCCATGACTGGCTGGTGAACTACGTGGTCAAGAAGAATCCGCATGCCGAAGAGCTGCGGGTCGCCTGGTTTGCGGACAAAGATCCCTTGGTGGCGAGTGCCGGTTGGGCGCTGACGTCGGAGCGCGTCGTGAAGGATCCGGCAGGCCTGGACCTCACCGGGCTGCTGGACGCCATCGAGGCCGGGATGAAGGAAGCCCCGGACCGCCTGCAGTGGGCGATGAACACCTGCCTTGCCCAGATCGGCATCGAGCACCCGGAGTATCGTGCCCGGGCCTTGAGTATTGGTGAGCGACTAGAGGTGCTCAAGGATTACCCAACTCCGCCTAACTGCACCTCTCCGTTCGCGCCTGTCTGGATCAACGAGATGGTGCGCCGGCAGGAACTGTCAGCAACCAGCTAGCCCCTGTTGCGGTGCATCATCCGGTACGTCAGTTCGGCGAGCAGCTCCTCGTCTGAAAGATGCGAGGCGCGGGCGATAGGGGCCGCCGGCACCGTGACGCGGGGCCCCGAAGGCTGCCGTGGGTCCTCGCTGCTGCGCATGTCGTCCGGAGTGATTTGGTCTGGAGCGAAGCTGGATTTTCCCTTGAGGATTTCAGACATTGACCCAGCGCGCCACCCCAGGGCGTGCTCGAGCTTGCGCTGGTTGATTTCCTGGGTGCGCCGGGTACCGGATTCCAGCGTCCGTACGGTCTTGATTGCCGTTCCAGCCTGCTTGGCCAACTGCACTTGGCTCAGCCCTTGGGCCAGCCGTTCTTCTTTGATCAGCCGGCCGATAGTCTGGAGTGCTTCAAGTTCATCCACACTTCCCACTGTTGCATAGGCAATACTGGGCAACCAAATCTCATGACGCGGCTACAGGGCCAATGGCTGTGGGTGGTTCCCGACTCGGCCCAGCCGACCCAGTGCGATGCAAAGGTTACTTTGTATCGTTGTGGTTACGTTAGGTGTAAGCGCTTGCATTCCGACCCTGATCATGACTAGTGTGAGGCCCACCACGTCAATCGCGCCACGATTTTCTTGTACTCAGCGAGGAGTCTTCAGCATGAAAAAAACCAAGTACCTGCTCCCGGTCGCAGCGGCCGGCGTTCTGGCACTTACCATGTCCGCATGTAGCGGAAACAGCGGCGGCGGCGGAAGCACCGCGTCGGATGACTGTTCCGCTTACGGCACCTACGGCAAGCACGACGGCAAGACGGTCTCCGTGTACTCCACCATCGTCGACGTCGAAGCGACAAACCTCGAGGAATCCTGGGCACAGTTCGAAAAGTGCACGGGCATTACTGTCAAGTACGAGGGCAGCAAGGAGTTCGAGACCCAGATCGGTGTCCGGGCCCAGTCCGGTACGGCCCCTGATGTAGCGATCTTCCCGCAGCCCGGTCTTCTGGCCACGCAGGCAAAGGCCGGCTACCTGAAGCCCGCTCCCAAGGCTGTGTCCGATCTTGTGGACAAGAACTGGTCCGCAGACTGGAAGAAGTACGGCACGGTGGATGGCACGTTCTACGCCGCCCCGATGCTTGCGAACGTCAAGGGCTACGTCTGGTACTCACCCAAGACCTTCAAGGACAAGGGTTGGACAGTCCCCAAGACGTGGGACGAAATGATGGACCTGACCAAGAAGATCGCAGCCGACAAGACCATGAAGCCATGGTGTGCCGGATTTGAATCGGGCGAAGCCACGGGTTGGCCGGGTACCGACTGGATCGAGGACGTTGTCCTGCGTGCCGAAGGCCCGGAAGTCTATGACAAGTGGATCACGCACCAGATTCCGTTCAATGACCCCAAGATCGTCAACTCCTTCAACAAGGTTGGCGACATCCTCCTGAACCCGGATTACGTCAACGGCGGCTTCGGTGACCCACGCTCTATCCTGAGCACCGCGTTTGCCCAGGCTGGTCAGCCGGTTCTGGACGGACAGTGCGCAATGCACCACCAGGCATCGTTCCAGGCAGCCAACTGGCCTGCCGGTACCAACGTGGCCGAGGACGGCGACGTCTGGGCATTCATGACGCCTCCGGTGGATGAGTCCAAGGGCACAGCCATCACCGGTGGTGGCGAGTCGGTTGCTGCTTACAAGGACACCCCTGAGGTCCAGGCTTACCTGGCATTCATGGCTAGCGCGGACTTCGCCAACAACCGCGTGAAGCTCGGCGGTGCCATCAGTGCAAACAAGGGCCTTGACCCGAACAACGCACAGTCCGCCCTGGATAAGCAGTCCATCAAGCTCCTTCAGGACCCCAAGACGGTCTTCCGTTTTGACGGTTCGGACCTGATGCCGAGCGCTGTGGGTTCCAACTCGTTCTGGAAGGGCATCGTTGCTTGGATCAACGGCAGCTCTGCCCAGCAGGTAACTGACAGCATCGAGTCCAGCTGGCCCAAGGGCTAACTCCGAAGGCACTGCCTCCCTTGGCTGGTTTGCCCAGCCGGGGAGGCAGTGTGTTTCCCGGAACTTAGTGATTCACTCACGCCCCGGAGGTTGGGTATGGAATTTATCGGAGGAAAACTCCTTCAAGTAGTGATCGCCCTGGCGATTTTTGCCGCAATTATCGGCATCCTCATGCTCGTGGTGGATAGGGCACCAAAGTCAGTCAAGGACAAGGTTACGGTGGCCGGATTCCTGGCTCCCGCTGGAATCCTGATGCTGGTGGGCCTTGTGTACCCGGCGGTACGGACGTCGATGTTGGCCTTCACGGACGCCAGTGGCCAAGGCAACGGATTCGACAACTTTGTTTGGATGTTCACGCAGCCTGAAGCTTTGACCACGCTGCGGAACACCATCATCTGGACCATCCTGGTTCCCCTGTTGTCCACGGGATTCGGGCTGGCCTATGCGGTCTTCATCGATAAGGCCCGCGGAGAGCGGGTTCTGAAGTCCTTGGTCTTCATGCCGATGGCCATCTCCTTTGTAGGCGCCGGCATCATCTGGAAGCTCGTGTATGACTACCGCGGTCCCGGTATTGAACAAACGGGTGTCATCAACTTCATCCGTGACGCCATGGGAATGAACCCCAAGCAGTTCCTCCTGGACGCCCCGGAAAACACCATCTTCCTGATCATCGTGATGGTCTGGATCCAAACAGGCTTTGCCATGGTGATTCTTTCCGCGGCCATCAAGGGTGTTCCGGTGGAACTGATCGAGGCAGCCCGTTTGGATGGGGCCAACGCCTGGCAGCAGTTCCGCAACGTCACGGTCCCGGGTATCCGTGGGGCGTTGGTGGTGGTCCTGACTACTATCACGATCGCCACGTTGAAGGTATTCGACATTGTCCGAACCATGACGGCCGGAAACTACGACACCTCGGTTGTGGCCAACGAAATGTACACGCAGGCTTTCCGCGCCGGTGAACCAGGACGAGGTGCCGCTTTGGCCCTGATCCTGTTCCTGATGGTGCTGCCCATCGTCGTGTACAACGCTCGAGTCCTTCGCAAGCAAAGGGAGATCCATTGACAGCCACGCCAGCCCCGAAAGAGGCGTCCAAGGCCGCCACCCGGCAGCGTCCTGGATCGGACCCCACGGAGGACGCCCAGCCGATGATGCGCAGGGTCAAGACCAAGCTCACTTCCAAGTGGGCCACAGCGGCAGCGATCATCATCGCCGTCGTATGGTCTGTCCCGACGTTTGGACTCTTTGTTACCTCGTTCCGTCCTGCCCCGAAGCAGGTGGGCCCCCGCTCCAACGGTTGGTGGAATGCCTTCCTGGACTGGGACTTCACGGTCAAGAACTATGTGGACGTCCTTACCCCGGCGGGCTCGCAATCTGCCAACCTGTCCCAGTACTTCGCCAACTCCGTAGCAATCGTCATCCCAGTCACCATCTTTGTTCTGGTGTTGGCATCCATGGCCGCCTACGTGTTCGCCTGGGGCAAGTTCAAGGGCCGCGACGCACTCTTCATTTTCGTGTTCGCGCTGCAGATCATTCCGCTCCAAATGGCACTGATTCCGCTCCTGCAACTCTTTACGCAAACCCTGCATTTGCCGGCGGGTTCCTATGCGCAGCTGTGGATCGCCCACACCATGTTCGGCCTTCCCCTGGGTATTTTCCTCCTCCACAACTTCATCTCCGAGATCCCTGGTGAAGTTATCGAGGCGGCAAGGGTGGACGGTGCGGGACACAGCACGATCTTCTGGCGGATCATCCTGCCGCTTTCCGTTCCGGCGCTGGCTTCCCTGGCGATCTTCCAGTTCCTGTGGGTCTGGAACGACCTCCTGGTTGCACTGGTGTTCTCCGGTGGAACGGCCGACGTAGCACCTATCACCCAGCGTCTGGCGGAGATTTCCGGTACACGCGGTGCCAGGGACTACTTGAACCCGGCCGCGGCCTTCGTCTCGATCATCATCCCGCTTCTGGTGTTCTTCGGCCTGCAGCGGTACTTCGTCCGAGGCCTGCTGTCCGGCGGACTGAAGGGTTAGACAATTGCAGCGTTGGTTACGCAGCGGACGACTCCGCTGCGTAACCAAGGCCTGCACAAAATAGACTGATTCTTCGCCGTGAGACAGAAAACGGCGAAGTGAAGGCAGCCGGAGAGGGGGGCCTGTGACACGAACAACGGGTAGGTCCCAGCGCGGTGGTCATACAGGCGTCAGCATCGAGGACGTCGCAGCAGCAGCGGGAGTGTCTACGGCTACCGTGTCCAGGGCTGTCAGGGGACTGCCCCGGGTTTCGCCTGCAACGCGTGAAAAGATCCTGGAAGTCGCGGCGTCGCTGGGCTACGTGGCGTCGTCGTCGGCGTCGGGACTGGCCACTGGGCGCACACGCACCATCGGTGTCCTGGCGCCCTTCGTCAGCCGCTGGTTCTTCTCCAAAGCAATCGAAGGTGCGGACAGGGAGCTGCACTCACGCAAGTACAACCTCTCCCTGTTCAACCTCGGAGGCCATGGCAGCAATCGCGAGCGGCTTTTCAGCTCCACCATGGTGTACAAACAGATCGATGCGCTGCTGGTGCTATGTATGGCGCTCAGCGAGGACGAACTGGAACACCTCCACAAGATCGACATCCCGTTGGTAGTGGTTGGCGGACACGTTGAGGATTGTGCCTACATCGGCATCAACGATTACGACGCCGCGACCACCGCCGTGCGGCATCTGCTGGACCTGGGACACAAGGACATTGCCTTGCTCCATGGCGACGACGAAACAGACCTGAACTTCGACGTTCCCCGTGTCAGGATCCGCGCCTTCCAGGACGTCATGACCGACGCCGGCTTGGAAGTCCGTCCCGAGTGGGACGAATGGGGTGACTTCACAGTTGCCAGCGGCCAGCAGGCATTCAACCGGCTCTGGAACCAGCCTGGCCGCAAGCCTACGGCCATTTTCTGTTCCTCCGACGAGATGGCCATGGGGGTCATCTTCGAAGCCACGCGACACGGCGTTCGCGTGCCAGCGGACCTCTCAGTCATCGGAATTGACGATCACGACTTCTCCGAAGCCTTGGGCCTTACAACGGTGGGTCAACGGCCGGACGACCAAGCCGAACTGGGCACCAAGATGCTTTTGGACGAACTCGATGGCATTGCCGGCGCCGTGCATTCAGCGGTTGCACCGCACCAGCTGATTGTCCGGGAGACAACAGCACCGCCGTGCCGGTGATGAAAGCCGCTGATCCTAAACGCAGCCGGTCCTGAAAGCCTACGAGGCCCGCGCCAGCTGACGGATGGGAATCCACCGCGAGGCTAGCCGACGATAGGCTGCCGCCGCGCCCGTCATATCGCCCTCGGCCAGGCACTCGATACCGAGGCGAACATCCATGGGGGATTCGTCGGGGTACACCTTATCCGCAACAGCCCCGTAATCGAGCTCCACCATGGACTGGACGTGAAACAATTCCAGCCATTCGGTGAGCTGCGTGAGATCGTCCAGCATGTCCAGGTCCGGGGCTGCCAAGGCCAAGTGGGCTACAGCAAAGCGTGCCCTGTCCAGGGCATCCGTCAACGGCGTCCACACCCGGACGGTGAGGATGCGCCCATCGGACTCCACCACATCCTTACGGTCAGACTCAGCGAAAAGCGAGAACCAGCTGAAGGGGATACCCCAGGTGGAGGCCCGGGTGTGCACACGCTTGGCTTCTTCCCCAGCGTTGATGCGATCGATCCTGGCTTGATGCTTATCCCGCTGCGAAACCGGAATCAGCAGATCGGCCAGCGGGCTGTGCACACCATCCATGAGGGCGTTCGCTGCCAACCCGGCCCGAATCACCAGTTGGCTGGGGCAGTAAAGCAGCCGTCCGGCGTCGTGGGCGTCCTTATCCTGCGCCGACACGCCAGCTGACGCGCCAGTGGGTGCGTCTGCAGCACCCTCCGCCGCGGTGTGCCGCCCGCCAGGGACCCGCGTCATCCGCACCAAATCGGTCCGACCTGTGGGGAAGGGGTCCCCGCCGGTCCGCGTGATGCGGCCCAGCGAGGCTTGGAGCTCCGCATTTTCGACGGCGGCCCGGGAACGTATCTTGCTGCTGTCCGCCACGAGTTGGCGCTGCTGCTCCGGAGGAAACGCCTCAAGGGGCTCGTAAATGCGCAGGGACGAAGAGAACGGCAGTCCTGCCTGGCCCCTGTACAGGTTTCCAGTCATCTCCAGCCGGCCCCTTTCTTCCATCAGCGGTGATTAGTCTGCAAGCTCCACGATCACGGGAGCGTGGTCCGAGGCGCCCTTCCCCTTACGTTCCTCGCGGTCAATGGAAGCACCGGTAACCCGGGCCGCCAAAGCCGGGGAAGCCAGGCAGAAGTCGATGCGCATGCCTTCCTTCTTGGGGAAGCGCAGCTGCGTGTAGTCCCAGTACGTGTAAACGCCGGGGCCAGGTGTGTAGGGACGGACGACGTCGGAATAACCGGCAGTCTCGAAGGCGTGGAATGCGGCGCGTTCCGGCTCGCTGACGTGCGTGAAGTTGTTGTTGCGGAACAGTTCGATGTCCCAGACGTCGTCATCGAACGGTGCAATGTTCCAGTCGCCCATGAGCGCGACCTGTGCCGCGGGATCAGACTTCAACCACTCGGAAGCGTTGCCTTGAAGGACGTCAAGCCACTTGAGCTTGTACGGCATGTGTTCGTCGTCCAGCGAGCGGCCATTCGGAACATACAGGCTCCAGATGCGGATGCCGCCGCAGGTGGCGGAGATGGCGCGGGCTTCCTGCGCGGGGTCCTTGCCGGCCTTGCCGAACATCGGCTGGTCCAGGAAGGTGCGTTCTACGTCCTCCAGCCCAACGCGGGACGCAATGGCGACGCCGTTCCACTGGTTCACGCCGAAGTGCGCAACCTCGTAGCCCATGCGCTCAAAGAGCTCCCACGGGAAGTTATCGTCCTTGCACTTGGTCTCCTGGATGGCCAGGACATCACAGTCACTGCGCTCAAGCCACGCTTCGACGCGGTCGGCACGGGCACGGAGGGAGTTCACATTCCAGGTAGCTATCTTCACAGCCACTAACTTACCGAACTTGGCGCCAAGCGCATCCCCTCATGAAGGATTGCTGGCCGTGACGCCCGTGTTGAGCCAAGGAACATCAGTGGGCGTACATGAAGGAAGACGATGCGCCCCTGCGCATCTTGATGCCGCAGACGATCAACAACAGCCCTGCAATCACGGAGAAGGCTGCCAACAAACCCACAACGCCCAGGAACCCGAGGCTGGGATTGATCAGGACAAAGAGGCCAAAAACCGCAGTCACAAGACCAGTCAGCAACCAGACTCCCCAACCATTGACGGAGTTCCTTGCTGCAAACGCGAAGACGATCTCGGAAAGCCCCAGGACCAAGGCCCAGAGTCCAATCAGGACGCCAAGTGCTGCAGCTGTTATTCCCGGCCACGCGACTGCCACCAAACCGGCTGCGAGGGAGATGAAGCCCCCCACCATCGTCCAGCCGGAATGGCGTGAAGGGTCATAAAAGTAGTGGGCCACGTTGGTGAGGCCGTCCACGATTGCGAAGACACCGAACACGAAAACCAGCCCGAAGACAGTGGCTACCGGCAAAGATGCAACCAACAAACCAAAGAGCACGGCCAGGATTCCGCGGAACAGCAGAGCAGTTCCGGAATGTTTGAACATCTTGCGCTCCGAAGCGTCGGACATAGTGCCAGCTTAATGGAATGCGGGCTGTGGATATATAGCAACGAGGCCTGAATCGCGAGGCGGGGGCGGCCTACCGCATGCGGCCGGCTTACCGCATGCCCTCGCGACGGATGGCGGTTGCGATGGCCGCCGCACGAGTTTCCACGCCGAGTTTGGCATAGATGTGGGCCAGATGGGTTTTGACGGTTGCTTCCGAAATGAAGAGCCGTTTGCCCAGATCACGGTTGCTGAGGCCCTCGGTCAGGAGGCTCAGCAGCTCTGCCTCCCGGGGTGTAAGGACTTCGTCCGGGTTCCGCAGCTGTTGGAAAAGCCGGGACGCAACCGGCGCGCTCATCACGCTTTTGCCCTGCACGGCACCTCTTACCGCCGCAAAAATCTCTTCCGGTGCGGCGTCCTTGAGCAGGTACCCCATGGCGCCGGCATCCACGGCACGGACGATGTCGGCGTCGGAATCGTAGGTGGTGAACACGATCACCGCCTGCCGGGGATTGCGCTGCCGCAACTGCTTGATGGCCTCGATGCCGTCCATTCCCGCACCCATGGCCAAGTCCATGAGAACCACTACCGGCGAGTGCTGTTGTACCGCTTCCAGCGCTTCCTCACCGGACGCCGCTTCGCCGACGACGACGATATCGGCCTGGGTGCCCAACAGCGCCTTCAGCCCGCTCCTGACTACCGTGTGGTCGTCTACGAGGAGCACGGAAATGGTGGTCACAGGGACTCCTTCGATGGATCTAAGGGCAGAGCCGGCAGCGGAATCTGTGCTGCGATGACAGTGCCCTCGCCCGGAGTGCTCTCCACGGACAATTCTCCACCCAGCTGCTCAATGCGTTGCCGCATGGCGCGCAACCCGTATCCTCCCGTTTCCGACGGCGGAGGTACCGCTCCGGGATCAAAGCCGCGGCCGTCGTCGAACACGTCAAGGGTGACCGCGTCCGGCAGGTACCCAAGAGTCACGCTGGCGTTGTCCGCGTGGGCATGAAGTTTGATGTTGGCCACGGCGCTCTGGGTCACGCGGAGCAGGGCGTGTCGAATCTCGGACGGGATGGGACGGGCTTCACCGGTGACCTGCACAAGGACGTGGTCCAGGTACTGCCGGGCGGCGCGTTCCAAGGCCTGGTATAGGGGCGCAGTTTCCAGGCCGGGCGCCGAGAGCTCGTGCACCAGGCTCCGGGTGTCGGCGAGATTTCCGCGGAGGAGACTGGTTGCTTTGGTGACTTCGTTGTGCGCCGCAGGATCAGGCCAGGAACGTTGGGCTGCCTCAAGGAGGAGCAAGCCGCTCGCGAGGCCTTGGGTGATGGTGTCGTGGATTTCACGTGAAACACGCTCGCGTTCCGCCGCGATTCCTGCTGTTCGTTCACTCGCCGCCAGCAGTTCCTGCGCTTGGGTTACGTCTTCGAAGAGCTTTCGCTGGAGGGCGCCGTCGCGCTCGATCTTGTCATAAATCAACGTGAGCAGGGCGCCTGCAGCGAGCGGTCCGAGCAGCATGGCGACGTCCGTCCATCCGCTCATACGGAAAAGCCCGACGGCGGTGGCCGCTGCCGTCGCGCCGCCCGCCAGATACGCGGCCCACCCCCGGAACGCGGTACGGCTGAGGAAGAAAATGGCGAAGGAGCACCACGCGAAGCTGGGCGCCGCGATCACCAGAGCCGCCCAGGCCGCCACCAAGGCAAACATCCACAGCTTGCGGTTTTGCGGGCCCTGCCTGGGGTTGCGGTGTTGGGCCAGCAACGCTGTCACGACGTACAGAGCGCACACGGCGACCGCCAAGGCCACGGTCCACAGGTTATCCGCGGGGGAGTGCCGCATGACGTAACGGACAGCAGAGGCGACCATCAGCACGGCGAAACCCAGATGCACCACGGCGTCGATGCGGGTATCGATCCGGCTGCTTGGATCCATCCTGCTGCTTGGATCGGGCCTGCTGCTTGGATCGGGCCGGCTGCTTGGATCGGGCCGTTGAGGGGCTGCTGGCATGGGGTGGTTCCCGTTTCCGTTTCGGTCGGTGGTAGACGCTCTTTCCATGCTAGATCCCGCGTGATTGCTGGTCTCTCCACCTTTTGGCTGATACGGCTGGCGGAAAGGCTGACCTTGGAACCGGCACACGGCCGATGTGCCCCGGGGCTGCTCCCGGAAGCATGGGGATGTACCCGAAATTGCCAATGCTTGCCACGAGGAGAACTCCGTGAAGAAGTCCAACAAGATGATTGCCGCCGCCGCTGCCGGAGCGTTGCTGCTCACTGGCGGGGTTACCGCAGTAGCCAATGCAGTTGCCCCCGAGGCCGCGCCTGTTACCGCACCTGCCGCGCCAGTCAGTGCCGAGGTCCAGCCGGCACCTGAGAATGTGGTTGCCCAGAACCGAATCACCGTGGGTGCTTCCAGCAACGCCGTGAATGCCGCGCTCACCAAGTGTCAGGCAGACAAGCTTCCGTTCGTGACCGTGGCCCTGGTGGACCGATTCGGTACCGTCCAGGCCCTTCTCCGCGGTGACAACGCCGCCGAGCACACCATCGAGGCAGCCAAGCAGAAGGCTTACACCGCGGCTGCCTTCGGTGCCCCCACGAGCGAACTGGCCAAGCGCATCAACGGCACCGGCCCGTCCATCGCGGACCTTCCCGGCACGCTTTTCCTGGCCGGCGGTCTCCCGCTGAAGGTCAACGGCGTATCCGTAGCTGGCATCGGCGTCGGCGGCGCTCCCGACGGCGCCTTGGACGAAGCGTGCGCGACTGCTGGTGCCGAAGCGCTGGCCGCAGCAGCAAAGTAGCCTCGATTCATGACCACCTCATCAGTGGTGGGGGCGGGGTTGTTGATGATGGGGTTGCTGGCGGGGTGCGGGTCGCCGTCCGCTGCCAGCCCTGGCCCTTCCAGCCCCGTCCCTTCCAGCACAACCACAGCAAGCTCCAGCCCAGCAGCCACCTCTCAAGTAGCCAGCAGCCCAGGCGCGTCGTCGAGCGGGAGTCCGGGCCCGTCGTCGTCGGCGTCCAAACCGCCCACGCTATCCCCGGAGGCTCAGCTGGAAACCGACCGGCTCCTGATCCTCGCCGCGAAAGCCAACGATCCCGTGCGGGTGCGGGAACTGATCGCGGCGGGTGGCAACGCCAACGCCAAGGACGGCATCCAGGACTCTGCGTTCCTCTACGCGGGTGCGGAGGGCTTCAATGAGGTGCTCCAACTGACGTTGGCGGCCGGGGCCGACGTCGCCAGCATCAACAGATACGGTGGCACGGCCCTGATCCCCGCCAGCGAACACGGGCACACCGAGACCGTTCGGATCCTCATCGCCGCGGGCGTGCCTGTTAACCACGTGAATAACCTGGGCTGGACGGCCATGCAGGAGGCCATCCTGCTCAACAACGGCGGGCCGAACCAGCAGGACGTGGTCCGGCAGCTGCTGTCCGCGGGAGCTGATCCGGACATCCGTGATCCGCAAGGCCGAACCGCCCTGCAGAACGCAGAGCGGCTCGGGTTCACGGAGATCGCGGCGCTGATCCGGAACCGCTGACCCAAGTAAGTAGCAGCTGTGCGCGTTTTCAGCCCTCAAAACGCGCAGTGCTGCGACTTACTTGGGCGGGTTAGACCGCCTCCAGCACGCTGACGTAGTTCGCGATGCCTACGCCGCCCATGTTCTGGACGGCGCCTCGCCGGGCATTGGGGAGCTGCATGTCGCCGGCGGTTCCCGTGAGCTGCATGGCCGCAATGACATGCTGCGACACTCCGGTGGCGCCCACAGGATGCCCCTTGGCCTTAAGACCGCCGGACACGTTGACGGGAAGTTTACCGTCCTTGTACACCCAGCCCTCCTGGACGGCGCGCGAACCCTCGCCGCGGGGAGTCAGGCCCATGGCTTCGTACATGATGAGCTCGGCGATCGTGAAGCAGTCGTGAACTTCGGCGAAGTCCAGTCCATCGATGCCCACGCCTGCCATCCCCAGCGCCCGCTCCCAAGAGACACGGGTAGCGGCGAACTCCGTGGGATCGCGCTTTTCCGCCGGGAAGAAATCGTTCGCGTGACCGAAGCCCGCCAAGCGCACAGGTGCGGTTGCGCCGCCGGTAGCCGACGTTGAAATCACGACGGCGGCTGCACCGTCCGAGACCGGCGAACAGTCCGTGCGGCGCAAGGGGTCGGCAACCATGGGGTTCTTGTCCGAGATGGTGCGGCAGAATTCCTCGCCAAAGTCCCGGTGCATCTGGGCGTAGGGATTATCCATGCCGTTGCGGTGGTTCTTGGCTGCAATGGAACCGAGGACATCGCCCAAGCCTCCGGGGTAGTTGGCCGCGTCGATGCCCGTGCCGTAGCGCTTCCCGTAGTGCTTCGCCACCTCGGCGAACAACCCCGTGAACCCTGTGGTGGACGCCTTGCCTGCCATTTCGTACGACGCACCAAGCAAAGCCGCCCCCACCACGTCCGCTCCGGCGTCGGTCATTTTTTCCGCGCCGATCACCAAAACATTGCGTGCAGTTCCCGCGAGCACAGCCTTCACGCCTTGCTGGAACGCTGCGGAACCGGAGGCGCAAGCGTTCTCCGTGCGCGTTGCAGGGACATTGGCCAGGTCTGCAGAGAGCTGCAGTGCCAGCGACGACGTGAACCCCAGCGGCTGCATGCCTGAGTTGAATTGGCCGAGATAGACTTCGTCGATGTCCTTGGGCTCAAGCCCGGAATTGCGGATTGCTTCGCCGGCTACCTGGACAATCAATGATTCCAGGGTGTGGTCCGTGAGTTTCCCGAACTTGCTGTGGCCCCACCCCGTGAGCAGGATGTCCTTGCCGAACTGATCTTTCAAGCTCATGCGCTTGCTCCTTCAAGTGTGTGTTCTTCAGTCGTGAGCGCCACCGTGAACTCCGCCTCGGTCTTGCTGCGGATCTCTTCCACCGTGACTCCTGGGGCGAGGCGTGTGAGCAGGAGGCTCGTCCCGGCGTCGTGGTTGTTTTCAGCGTCCGCCTCGATGTCGAAGACCGCGAGGTCCGTGATGATCCTGTCAACGCACTTCAGCCCAGTGAGCGGCAGCGTGCATTCCGTGACGATTTTGGCCGAGCCGTCCTTGGCGTTGTGCTCAGTGAGGACCACCACCCGCGGTGTCCCGGCCACCAAATCCATGGCGCCGCCCATGCCCTTGACCATCTTTCCCGGGATGGTCCAATTGGCGAGGTCGCCACGGCCCGAGACCTGCATGGCCCCCAGGATCGCCACCTTCACATGGCCGCCGCGGATCATGCCGAAGGACGTAGCGGAATCGAAAATGCTTCCACCCGATGTGATGGTGACGGTCTGCTTGCCGGCATTGATCAGGTCCGCGTCCTCCTCGCCCTCATAAGGGAACGGGCCCATGCCGAGCAATCCATTCTCGCTTTGGAGAACCACCCGCACGCCGTCGGGCAGGTTGTTGGCCACCAAGGTGGGGATGCCGATGCCGAGGTTGACGTAGTCGCCGTCGTTCAATTCTTCAGCCGCAATGGCGGCCATCTGGTCTCGTGTCCAAGCCATGATGTGTGCTCCTTGTTCTTTAAGCCGTTAGCGCTTCTCTAGACCGTTACCGCTACGCGGGGCGGGCGGACTGTGCGCTGTTCGATGTCCTTAACCCGTGCACTGGCCTGCACCAGCCTCTGGACGTAGACGCCTGGAGTGACGATGTGATTGGGGTCGAGCTGGCCAGGCTGCACTATGACCTCCGCCTCAGCGATGGTGACGGCGCCCGCTGTTGCCACCACCGGGTTGAAGTTCCTGGCCGTGTAGCGGTAGATCAGGTTTCCATCCGTGTCGGCAGTGTGGGCGTGGACAAGCGCGATGTCGGCGGTGATGGCGCGCTCGCGGACGTAAGTCACGCCGTCGAACTCTTCCAACGGCTTGCCTTCGGCAACCAGCGTGCCCACGCCGGTCCGTGTATAGAAGGCGGGGATGCCGGCGCCGCCGGCGCGGAGGCGCTCGGCCAGGGTGCCTTGCGGAGTGAATTCGACCTCGAGCTTGCCGGCCAGGTACTGCTCGGCAAACAGTTTGTTCTCGCCAACGTACGACGCGATGACCTTCCGGACTTGGCCGGCCTCGATCAGGACGCCGAGCCCCTTGCCGTCCACGCCCATGTTGTTGGACACGATGGTGAGGTCCTTGGCGCCCGACTCCCGGACGGCATCGATCAGGTCGGCCGGGATGCCACTGAGGCCAAAACCCCCGACGGCGATGGTCAGGCCGTCTGCCATCAGGTCCTGGAGCGCTTGGGTTGCGCTGGCGTGCATCTTCGACATTGGAACTCCTCTTTGAGTCTTTCTGGTTTTATCCACGTTGTGGACTGAGTGACCTGTAGAGGAGCCTAGGTTTGATCGCTGCCACGGTCAACGGCCCCAATGCTTGGATACTCACGGTGTGGACTGTAGGCTCAAAGGTGTCCATATTGTGGATGAAATCTTCGAGGAGGCTTTGTGCCCGAACAGAAATCCACGCAAAATCCGGTGCAGGGTGCCCAGGTTGTGGGCCGTGTTGCCCTGCTGCTGAGGCTGGTTGGGCGCAAACCCGAGGGGACGTCGTTGGCCGGACTGGTTCGTGAATCAGGGCTGACACGGCCAACCGTGCACCGGCTGCTGACGTCTCTCGCCGCGGAGGGTTTGCTGGAACACGATCCAGCCGCGGGGAAGTGGGTCCTTGGGCCGGAAATCTTCCTCCTTGGATCGGTAGCGGCGGCACGCTTCCCCATGGAGGACATTGCCCGGCCAAGCTTGCGCCGCCTCGCAGCCGAGACTGGCGAGAGCGCGTTCTTCTCCATCCGACGCGGCAACGAAACAGTTTGCGTGTTGCGAGAGGAAGGATCGTTCCCGGTGAGGTCCTTCGTGCTGCATGAAGGCGTACGTTTTCCGTTGGGAGTTGCGTCAGCAGGAACGGCCATCATGGCTTTCCTGCCCTCCGATGAGCAGGAAACCCTGCTGGAGGACTGGCCGGCGCACGCTGGCGACTTTGCGGTGGGGCATCCAGCCGACGTGGTGCGGGACAACCTTGAGCGCACCCGGCTGACGGGCTACTCGGTGAACCCGGGGCTGATCCTTGAAGGGAGTTGGGGGATGGGCGCGGCCGTTTTTGACCAACAGGGGCGGCCGGCATGGGCCCTTTCGTTGACGGGGATCGAACCCCGGTTCCGTCCTGATCGACAGGAATTCCTCGGCAAATTGCTGCTCGAGGAAGCTCACCGAATGACCGCAAAACTGCAGGGATCCTGACCCAAGTAGGGGACAGCACATGCTCCAATGAGAGCCCAGTGGACCGTTTGCTGTCCCCTAGTTGGGTTGGCGCAGGTCCAGCCGCATCAGCACTCGCGGGAAGCCGTTGAGGACTGACGTTGTTTCGGCGACCTTTGTGAAGCCGGCTTTCTCGAAGAGCCTGCCATGGTCAGGTCCACTTTGTTGCCTTTGTTGTCCACGGGGTAGCCCTCAATGGCTGGCGCGCCATACCTTCGGGCCATGTCGATCGCACCCTCCAACAGATGATGCGAAATGCCCTTGCCGCGATGCCCAGGCCGCACCCTAATGCACCAGACAGACCACACGTCGGCGTCGTCCACGTGGGGGATCTTTCGGTTGGTTGCAAAGCTGGTGTCGGCCCGGGGGTGGACGGCGGCCCACCCAACTACTTCGCCGCCGTCGTACGCGAGAACGCCCGGCGGCGGATCCTCTGCTACCAGCTTTTCCACGAACCTTCCCCGCTCCTCCCGCTGGAGCTCAAGGTTCTGCTTCGAGGGAATCCGGTAACTCAGGCACCAGCACACGTTGGCGTCCGGACGTTTGGGGCCGACGATGGTTTTCACGTCCTCGAACACCGTGGCCGGGCGAACCTCGATTCCCATGCCGCCCATCCTGTCACCGCCGCCCAACTCTTCGCTAGACTGGCGGACGTGATGACCGGATCGGGCACCTGCCCTGCACAGATTGGCTACCCGGCCGAGCTCTGACGTGTGCCAGCGCCGTGACATGTACCAGCGCTGCCCGCGCTCCTCCGCGTGGATTGATGCCCTTGAACCCATCGAACGAAATCCACGCAACAAGGAGTCATTCATGCCCGCACTTTTTAACCACACCATCATCGCGTCCATCGATCGCGCCGTCTCCGCCGAGTTCTACCGGTCCATCCTCGAAGCGGACGAAGCTCCAAGTTGGGGGCCGTTCACCAACCTGACCTTGGCTGGCGGCGTGATGCTCCAATTCGCCGAGCCCCCGGTCGAAATCCAGATGCAGCACTACGCCTTCCTGGTAGACGACCAGCATTTTGACCGCGCCTATCAGCGCCTGGTGAGTGCCGGCGTCGAGCATTGGGCGGATCCCCAGATGACCCGTCCAGGCGAGACCAATACGGAGCACGGTGGCCGGGGCGTCTATTTCAAGGACCCCTCGGGCCACGCGCTGGAGCTGATCACGAAGCCGTATTTCTAAGGATGAAGCGGAAGCTGGATAGGGGGCCGCGGCGTGGAGGGCATCGCGAAGCGGGCACGGCCCCCTATCCAGCTTCCAGCGCACCCGATCCACGTCGCCCCACTTTTTGGAGAACCATGACCACCACGCGTCAGTATGTAGTTGGCCCTGAAGAAGATCTCATCCTGGGGACTAAGTTCCGCAAGAACTCGATCATTTTTGGCATCATCGGCCTGTTCATTTTCGGCGTGGGCTTTGGAGCCATGGCATTCCTCACCGCTCGCAAGGCCGAAGGATACGGAGTAAAGGCGACGGCCGGGAAGGTTTTGGGAATCCTGGCCTTCGTCAGCGGCGCCATCTTCCTTGCCGTGTACTTCGCCAACAAATAGGCTCTCCACGCCACAAACCTGCTCTTGTTCGTTTCTCAGGCCGCACAACGGTGAGGAGAGCGAACAAGAGCGGGTCCGGCACCTACCCAGCTTCCAGCGCACCCTATCCGAACGTGAAGGAGTACGCCTGGATGCCCTGTGGGACCTTGACCTCGAGCTTGCCCTCGCGGATTCGGGGGTCGTCCACGATCTGATGGAGCGTCGGCGTCCCTGAGACCGCTACGGACGTGGTCTTGCCATCCCGGACAACGTCGATCATGCCTTCGCCACTGACCACGATGTATACCTGCTTGGCGTGGTAGTTCAGGGCAATCGAAGAGCCGGCGCGAGCAGGGGTGATGGATTGCGTTCCGAGATCCCACGAACCCTTCAAGGAAAAGCTGTCACCGGGCTGATTCGCTGGCATTGAATACAGCCCAACGCCGGCTTTGTATGGTTCCGTGCCCGCATAGTTGACCTTCTTGGTGGTGCCCAAATACGTTTCGGCAGTGGTGGCACCTGCTACCGGGCCGTCGTCGGACGCTTCGACGGGAGCCGGCAGCGCCGCTGAAGGGTTGGCCTCTTGCAGGAGTTCGCGGATCAGCTTCTCCGTTGTCTGGTAGCCGCCCTCGCCGAACTTGATGTGGCGGACTGTTCCCTCGGAATCGATGAGGTAGTGGGCCGGCCAGTAGCGGTTGCGGTAGTTGGTCCACGTGGAGAGGGTGTTGTCGATGGCCACGGGGTAGGTGATGCCAAGGACCTGCGCGCCGGACATGACGTTGCGGGTCTCTTTCTCGAACGCGTACTCGGGGGAGTGGACGCCGATGATTTCCAGGCCGGAGTCCTTGTACTTGCTGTACCAATCGGTGAGGTGCGGAACGGAGCGCTGGCAGTTGATGCAGGAGTAGGCCCAGAAATCCACCAGGACCACCTTGCCTTTGAGGTCCTTCAAATTCACGGCCTGGCCGCCAGGGGTGTTGAACCATTCCTGGATGCCCTTGATATCCGGCGCTGTGCCGCACGATTCAAGCTCTGTGGCACCGTTGCTGCACTTGTCCAGTTCGCGGTTTTGGTCATTGACCAGCCCGCCAAGATCCAGGGCCTTCTTCACGGCCTCGTTGTCCTGGACCTGTTCCTGGAGTGTGGAGGTGTAGTCGGGCACGAGTTTCTGCAGCAGCTGGGGAAGGTTGAACACCAGGCCGATTGCGAGGGCGATCATCATGACGCCACCGGCGATGCGGATCTTGCGCTGGTTCTTCCGGAAGGCCTTGACGCGCTCTGCGACGCGGCGGCCAGCCAGCGCGAACACCAGCAGCGGAACGGCTGCGCCGAGGGCAAACGTCAACGTGAGGACTATAGTTTCGGGGCCCACCTGGCCGGTGGCGCCGGCCACGGCAATGGCGGCAAGCACTGGTCCTGCACAGGGGACATAGACGACGCCGAGCGCCAGTCCCAGCACCAGGCCGCCGTTTTCGGTGCCTACTTTGCGTTGCGGGATCCAGGAGAACGGCTTCTCCAGGATGTGCTGGAAACGATCGAAAATGAGGCCACAACCAATGAGCACCAGTACCACCAGCCCGATCCATCGAAGCAGGTCCTGCGGCAGGTTCACCAACGTCAGCAGGAACGAGCCAACCAGCGTGAAGGTGCTGAAGCTGATCACCAGGCCAAGGATCACCAGGTACGGACGCCAGCTGGTTACAGCATCTTTACGCGCACCCTGCACACCCCCGGAAAGAAAGATGACGGGCAGGACGGGCAGAATGCACGGCGAGATACCTGTAATCAACCCGCCCAGCAGGCCGATTAGTGCTAATTGCAGCATTGCGTCTCCCAACGTTCGCCGGACCGGCAATGAAGGGTGCCGGCTCCGGATATCTGTAGGCAGTTCGGAGCCGAAGCTGCGATGGCTTGGTTCAGAAACTTTTTCAATCCGAACCCATCCACGCCGGTGCGACCTCCGAATAGCTGGTGAGGCACAAACCGCCGGCGACGCAGATGCAGCGCCGGGGAGCCAGTGCCCACACCCAATGGACCCAATGCTCTGGTTCCACGAACAAGGAGAATGACATGTTGTCCACAAAGCGCCCCGCCCTCGCCTTCGTTGGCCTCACTGCAGCCGCCCTTCTCGGACTCACGGCTTGTGGTGGTTCAAGCAGCTCCAGCACACCGTCGTCGTCGGCGTCGTCGTCCGCTGCCCCGGAGATGTCATCCGCGGCACCGTCGCCGTCTGCTTCTGCCATGACCAGCGCCGCCATGGATCCCGCCCGTGATCTTGTTGGCCCCGGCTGCGCCGGTTACGCCGCCCAGGTTCCGGATGGTGCCGGTTCGGTAGTGGGAATGGCCCAGGATCCGGTTGCCGTTGCAGCATCGAACAACCCGCTTCTCAAGACTTTGACTGCCGCCGTTTCAGGCAAGCTCAACCCGAAAGTGGATTTGGTCTCCACCCTCAACGGCAGCGAATTCACAGTCTTTGCACCTGTTGACGATGCTTTCGCAAAGATCGACCCCGCCACCATTGAGACGCTGAAGACGGACGATGCCCTGCTGAGCAAGATCCTCACTTACCACGTAGTCCCAGGCCAGTTGAGCCCTGACCAGGTGGTTGGAACGCACAAGACGGTCCAGGGTGGCGAAGTGACCGTTGGTGGTAGCAAAGATGCACTCACCGTTGACGGCGCCAACGTGATTTGTGGTGGCGTCCACACGGCCAACGCAACGGTTTACCTGATCGACTCCGTGCTGATGCCCAAGTAACCAGATGCCCAACTAACCCGCCTGACCCGCAACACAAAAAGCAGGCGCCGGAATCCGGCGCCTGCTTTTGTGTTGGAAATGAATGGTTAGCGCTTGCCTAGGTCGCTATTAAACGTACGAGCCCTGGACCGTGGCGGTGGTTCCACACGTGCAACCACCGTCAACCTGGAGCTTGACCGTTACGGGTTTCGTTGCGTCCAGGGTGAAGCTCACGGTGTCCCCGGAATCGGTGGAGACACGGAGAGTGCTTTCTTGTTCATGGGTTTGAGTCATGGCGGGATACCTTACTTGTCGGTCGGGTCGGTGCGGGGAGATTCAACCCTGGGGATGCTTCCGGTCGGAGTTCCGCCGGGACAGTCGGAATCCGGGCAATCCTCCGCGCACTCGTGCCTGGTCACCAGATCGAATTGAACGCCCCGATGTTGTTCCACGCCCGTACGAATCGCGCGTTCAACAACGGATGTCGCCAAGCGCTTACGCAGTGACAGGGGATCACGGCGCAGGTCCTTCGTGAGGGCGAAACAGAGCAGCAGCATGACGATGACGAAGGGCAGCGCGGCAACAATCGTGACTCTTTGGAGCCCGGCCAAAGCCTCGGATGGTTCGTCGCCGCCGGCCAGGAGCATAACCGCTGCTACTGCACCGGTGAGGCTTCCCCAGAAGATGACCACTCCGCGCCGGGGGTGTTCGGCTCCGTTGGAGCTGAGCGATCCCATGACGATGGAGGCCGCGTCGGCACCAGTGATGAAGAAGATTGCCACCAGAACCATGGCCAGCACGATGACTGCTGCCGTGGCCCAGCCGGGCATACCAAGGTTCTTGACGAGATCGAAGAGTGCGCCGTCGAAATTGACGGAGGGCACGCCGTTGGTCATGGTCACCAAACCAGGTGTGCCGGCCTTGTCAGCTTCCTGCTGGACGTGGAAGGCAGCTCCACCGAAGATACCGAACCAGATAACGCTGACGATGCTTGGCACCAGCAGAACGCCGGTGACGAACTGGCGGATGGTCCGGCCGCGGCTGATGCGAGCAATGAACATGCCGACGAAGGGCGTCCAGGAGATCCACCAGGCCCAGTAGAAAATGGTCCAGCTGGTCATCCAGCTACGCAGTGCATCGTCGCCGACCGCTTCGGTCCGGGACGACATCTCCGCCAGGTCCCTGGCGTAGTCGCCGATTGCGGAAGGAATCAGGTTGAGGATGAACAGGGTGGGCCCGGCAATAAACACGATGAGTGCCAGGACGACTGCCAGCACCATGTTGATATTGGAAAGCCACTGGATGCCGCGGCTGATGCCGGAGACTGCTGATGCGACGAAGCAGAAGGTGAGGATGGCCACGATCACCACGAGTACCGGCGTGCCGATCTCGCCCACCCAGCCGTTGGAGGTCATGCCGCTGCCGATCTGAAGGGCGCCGAGGCCCAGTGAAGCGGCGGTACCAAACAGTGTGGCAAAGATGGCCAGGATGTTGATGAATTTCCCGAGGGGGCCTTCCACCATCCTGATGCCGAACAGCGACGTGAATGCTGCGGAGACCAGCTGCCTGCGGCCCAAACGGTAGGTGCCGTACGCCATGGCAATGCCCACGACTGCGTACATGGCCCATGGGTGCAGGGTCCAGTGGAAGATCGAGGTGGCCATCGCAGTCTGGATGGCAGCAGGAGTGCGGCCGTCCACAGTGCCCGGTGGTGGCGAGATGTAGTGGTAGAGCGGTTCAGCCACGCCATAGAACATGAGCCCGATGCCCATGCCGGCGGCGAACATCATCGCTACCCAGGAAACAGTACGGAATTCCGGCTTCTCGCCGTCCTTGCCCAGTGGGATGTTGCCGAACTTGCCCAGGGCGAGCCAGAGGACGAAGACGACGAACAAGGAGGCAAGAACCATGAAGAGCCAGCCGGTGTATTCCATGACCCAGTTCAGGGCGCCTTTGGAAGTTTCAGAGAGGCTGTCCCGGCCGACGAAGCCCCAGACCACGAAGGCGACGGCGATGGCGCCCGTGATTCCGAAGGTGACTTTGTCCAGCGTAAGTTTGCGGTTCCGGCGGGCACTAACGGCCTGCTCGGTCTTGGCGTGGCGCAGTTCTTCCAGGATCTGTGCGTATTCCTCAGTATCCGGCAGTGTTTCTGCGCCTCCGTCCTCATCGTCGAGGACTGCGGGGTTGGTTTCGTCCGGGGAGACGCTGATGACGTCCCCAGAGTTCTCCGGGCGTTTCGTTTTACGTGATGAAGGAGTGTCAGCCAGGCTATCGCTGGCGGGCACTTCCTCGGCAGTTAAAGGCTTTAAATCACTATTTATAGCCATGAGCGGGTCCTTTGCTCGGCGAGTCATGGGCTTGGGTTTATACATGGCCCTGGAGGGTGGGAACGGATGGAAGGTTGGGGGCTTCGTCCGATTCGATGACCATGATTGTTGGAGCAGTATCGAGCCGTAGCGCCTCCCCGGGAGCGAGTTCACTGGTGGGGCAGGCCTTGCGCATGTTGCACCTCTTTTGTCGGGGAACGGGGTTTCTTGTCGCTTTGGCTGAATCGCCTTCTAACGTTTCGCAAGGATCAACAGTTCTCGCGCTAAGCAACAGAGTGCGCCCCGTCACAGGGCAATGTCAAGGTGTTTCTTTTCCATTTCCCGGACCTTGACACTCCTCCGGAGATGCGTCATCGAGTTGCGCATGGTGGTTACTGTTGCGTAACAAGCGACAACAGGGGCGAAAAATGGCCACGTTGATGGCAGGTAGTTAAAGCGTGGATAACGCGCCTGGTTCAGGCTGCGCCAACGGCCTAGCGGCGTCGGTAGCCCATCTTGGCGCTGATCGTGAAGCCAGCCTCGCGGAGGGCGTCTATGAGCCCTGGATGCTCCTCCGGGGCAAAGCGGAAGGCAGGGCCGGAGATACTCACCGCAGCGATGACATTGCCCATGTGGTTAAAAATAGGCACGGCTACCGCCGTCAGGCCGATCTCGAACTCTTCATGGACTACTGCGTAGCCGTTCCGTGCGACGTCGAGCAGCTGCTTCTCCAGCTCCGCGCGGTTAGTGATGGTGCGGGGCGTGCGGGCAGGCAGCCCGACTGTCTTGAGGACCTGGTTCCGCTCATCGGCCGTCAGCGCGGCCAAGAGCACTTTGCCGCTGGACGTGGCATGCAGCGGCGTCAGGCTGCCCACCCAGTCGTAGGTGGCAAGCGTTGAAGGGCCCATGGCCTGGTCGACGTTGACGGCGTAGTTGGATCGAAGCACGGCAAGGTTGACCGTTTCCTTGTACTCACCCGCGAGTGCTTCCAGTACTTCCCGGGCCTCGTGCACGACGCTCAGCCTGCCGGGGATGGAGGTTGCCAGCCTGAGGATTCCGAAGCCCAGCTGGTACTTGCCCCTCTCGCTGTTCTGCCGGACAAGCTCGCGGTTAACCAGCGAGCCCACAAGCCTGGACACGGTGGATTTATGGACGCCCATCTCGTCAGCGATTTCACTGACGCCCGCGTCCCCTTCGCGTGCAAGGATTTCCAGGATTTGCAGCGCGCGGTCCACTGATTGGACGCCGCCGCCTTGGGCGTCTGCGTCCTTCTCGATGTCCGGATTGTTGCGTGGGGCCATGATGCCTCGTGTCGTTGTCCCAAGCAGGTGGCCGGGGCTGTAAAGCCCTGCCCGGCCTGCTCCTCGTCTTTCCTCATCCTAGTCCGACACGGACACGGGCCCTGCACATAAACCCGCAGAACGGGCGGTCAGAGCCCTGCGAAGGCCTCCTCACGTGCCGCTTTGCAGGGGCGGACCAGTCTGTCACGTCCGGCGTAGACGTTGAGGCTGTGACCGCGGCTAAAGCCAACCAGCGTCACACCGGTCTCAGTGGCGAGGTCCGCGGCAAGGCTGGAGGGCGCGCTCACGGCGGACAGGACGGGGATGCCGGCGAGGGCGGCCTTCTGGACCAGCTCGAACGATGCCCGCCCTGAAACCTGCAGGACCAAGCCCGTCAGGGGCAGCAGATCCTGGCGCAGTGCCCAGCCCACCACTTTGTCCACGGCATTGTGGCGACCCACGTCCTCCCGCAAACAGAGGAGCTCGGGGGTGGCGCCGTCCACCCTGAAGAGTCCGGCTGCGTGGACGCCACCGGTCCTGTCGAACACCGCCTGGGCTTCCCGGAGGCGTTCGGGCAGTTCGGCCAGGATGTCAACGGGAACCCGCAGTCCGTCCTGGGAGGGGTCGAAGTGGAGTGTTTTACGGACGGCCTCGATGGAGTCCGTTCCACAGATGCCGCACGAGCTGGAGGTGTAGACGTGGCGCATGGTGTCCGGCATTTGTACGTCGGAGCGAAGCTGGGCCTCCACCACATTGAACGTCTGCACCCCGTCCTTCTCGCCGGCGCAAAAGCGCAGGGAGATCAGCTCGGATTGACTGCGGATGATGCCCTCGGACACCAGGAACCCGGCCACCAGGTCAAAGTCGTCTCCCGGAGTCCGCATGGTCACGGCGAAGGAGCGGCCCCCGATCCTGATTTCCAGGGGCTCCTCGGCGGCCAGGACGTCTTCCTTGAACCGCACCGGATATTCGGTGCCTGTCCCGTCGAGATGGAAGCGGTGGATCTTCCGGCGCTGTGTCATCCGTGCCATGGTGCATACCTTCCTGGCTGGTGTGGGAAATCGTTGGTTGCTTGCACCTGTGACCAGGCGCTTGACCAGGCGCTTGTCCAGGGCAGCGGCATGACCGGGACGGGTTCCCCTGCTTCCACTCCGCCAGGGGGAACGGCCATGAAACCGTCGGCCCAAGCCAGGCCACGCATCATGCCGGGGCCTGTGTGTGAAGCAGGAAAAGCGAGGCCGTGGACAAAGGTGCAGGGAATGAGTTGTGTCCGGCCGGGGCCCGGATCGATGTCCGCCCCGGACATGAGGTGGCCAGCTGTCTGGAAAGGCCGGTTTTGGAGGGCAGCGAGCAGTGGTTCGCCGATGGTCATCAGGGCCATCATGGCGGCCAGGGGATTGCCTGGGAGGCCGATGATGAAGCGGCCGTCGGGAAGTTCAGCCAGTACAGCAGGATGACCGGGGCGCATAGCGACGCCGTCCAGCAGCAGGCGCCCACCGAGCGCGGCCACTGCAGCGCGGAAGTGGTCGGTTCCGGATTTGCCGGTGCCACCGGTGGTGATCGTGACATCGGGGTGTTCACTTCCGGGCGGGCCGTCAAGTGCCGACAGCCACTCTTCGTATGAGTCGCCGATCCGTTGCTGCCTGCCTGGAATTCCGCCCAGCTGGGAAATCACTGCGCCGAGTTGCGGGCCGAAGGTATCGCGCACCTGTCCCGCTGCCGGCTGACCCGAGGTCACCACCTCGGAACCGGTAAGTACGACGGCGACCCGCGGCTTGCGTTGTACCTGCAGTTCGTCGTGGCCTGCTACGGCAGCAAGGGCAATGTGGGCAGGATTAAGGAGTGTGCCGGCGGGTACGAGGACGTCGCCGGCTCGGGCTTCTTCACCGGCTGGCCGTATGTGCCGGCCGGGGAGCGTCTCGCCGGGCTTCGCATCTGGTCTCAGTGAGAGCTGCAGCCCGTATCCGGCGTCGAGGACGTGTCCGCTCTCTTTCCGAAGTACCGCCTCGGCGCCTTCCGGAACCAGGCCGCCGGTGGCAATGACGCTGGCTTGCCCCGGCGAAAGCGGCAGCCCCGCCGTCGTGATCTCCCACGGTCCTCTGCCATGAATGGCCCAGCCATCCATGGCAGAGGACGCGTAGTGCGGAAGGTCCTGCTGCGCCGTCACGTCAGTGGTGAGCACGTATCCGATCGCGTCCGCCAGTGGCACGGACGCCGACGCAAGCGGAACAGCGCAATCGAAGGCCATCTGCCGGGCTTCAGACCACGTTGGGGCAGGCATCCGCTCGCAGGGCACATGGGATGTTGGCGACGTGCCGCGGATGATTTCCTGTGCGAGCATGGATGCCCCCTTCCTGGTGTTTTTGCGTACTAAGCCTTCACGTAACCGTTCGGGTTCAGTACGAACTTTGTTGCCGCTCCGGCGTCGAACTCGGCGTAGCCGCGGGGAGCGTCTTCAAGGGGGATGGCTTGGGCATTGACTGCCTTGGCGATCTGGACCTTGTCGTGGAGGATGGCCATCATCAATTGACGGTTGTACTTCATCACCGGGCACTGGCCCGTAGTGAAGGACAAGGACTTTGCCCAGCCGGTGCCCAGCGAGAGCGAGAGGGAGCCGTGCTTGGCTGCTTCATCGATTCCGCCCGGATCGCCGGTGACGTAGAGGCCCGGGATGCCCAGGGAACCGCCGGCGGCGGTGATGTCCATGAGGGAGTTCAGCACGGTGGCTGGAGCCTCGTGCGTGGCGTCCCGTCCGTGGCCGCGGGCTTCGAAGCCAACGGCGTCCACGCCGCAATCCACTTCCGGCACTCCGAGGATCTGCAGGATCTGCTCCTTCGGGTCGCCGTTGGAGACGTTGACCGTTTCGCAGCCGAACGAGCGCGCCTGTGCAAGCCGGTCTTCGTTCATGTCGCCCACAATCACGACGGCGGCGCCAAGCAACTGGGCGCCGACGGCGGCAGCCAGACCCACGGGGCCGGCACCGGCTACGTACACCGTGGACCCTACGCCCACGCCGGCAGTAACGGCGCCGTGGAAGCCGGTGGGGAAGATGTCCGAGAGCATGGTCAGGTCCATGATCTTTTCCAGGGCCTGGTCGCGGTCCGGGAAGCGCAGCAGGTTCCAGTCGGCGTAGGGAACCAGCACGTACTCGGCCTGTCCGCCTACCCAGCCGCCCATATCCACATAGCCGTAAGCGCTGCCGGGGCGGTCAGGGTTGACGTTGAGGCAGATACCGGTCTTTTGCTCTTTGCAGTTCCGGCAACGGCCACAGGAAATGTTGAACGGCACCGAGACGATGTCGCCCACCTTGATGAACTCGACGTCGGGACCCACCTCCACCACTTCGCCGGTGATTTCGTGGCCGAGGACCAGGTCCTGCGGGGCTGTGGTGCGGCCACGGACCATGTGCTGATCGGAACCGCAGATGTTGGTCGTTACAGTGCGGAGGATCGCGCCATGCGGTACCTTCCGGCCGACGTTGGCCGGGTTGACGCCCGGTCCGTCCTTGAGTTCGAACGTCGGGTAGTCAGTGTTGATGATTTCGACTACGCCGGGTTCCTTGTAGGCGACTGCTCGGTTTCCAGACATGGACACTCCTCCTGGGGCGGGTTGTGGTACGGAAATTGGATCTGCCCAATTGCCCGAGAGCGGTGCTTCGATGAGGAAATACCTCCCCAGGTTTCAGGCCACCGAAGCACCATTCACGGACAATTGGACAGTTTTGCCTAATATTTCTGGCTAATGTTCTTGGCTAAAGCCCAGCCGCGCCCTGGAGCTGGACTGCTGCTCCTGCGGATGCGACCGTGTGGTCGTTCTCCACGGTGCTGCCGCTGACGCCGATCGCACCGATCACAGTGCCGTCCTCCCCGCGCAGGGGGATGCCTCCCGGGAAGGTGATGAGTCCTCCGTTGGACACCTCGATGTTGTAGAGCGGTCCTCCAGGCTGCGAAAGCTCGCCGATTGCCCCCGTTGGCATGTCGAAGAAACGGGCGGTGCGTGCTTTCTTGATGGAAATGTCGATGCTGCCCAGCCACGCCCCGTCCATGCGGGTGAAGGCCTTGAGGTTGCCACCGGCATCCACCACGGCGATGTTCATGTCGGTTCCGGTTTCACGGGCGGCGTCGCGGGCTGCGACAAGTACGGCATCTGCTTGGACTTGGGTGATGTCAGACATTGTTTCTCCATTGATAGATGTCTTCTTGACGAGATGGCCCTTGGGCGGGTTTGGAAGTCCTTGGCCACCTGATATCTCTGCACTACTAGGAAAGATATATCAGTCACATACTATGGCACGCATCACACTGTGTCCAGAGCCTTTTAAGCCCGTTCGAGGCGGACGATGACGGACTTGGACGTCGGCGTCCCACTGGTATCGGCAACAGAGTCCAGCGGTACAAGGACGTTTGTTTCCGGGTAGTAGGCAGCGGCGCACCCCTTGGGAGTGGAGTACGAAACGATGCGGAAGTCTTCTGCCCGGCGCTCGGTTCCCTGGAATTCTGAAATCAGGTGGACCATTTCACCATCAGCAAAGCCCAGCTCGGCGATATCGGACTCGTTAATGAGGACCACCCGTCGCCCGCCGTGGATGCCGCGGTAGCGATCGTCCTTGCCGTAGATGGTGGTGTTGTACTGGTCGTGTGACCGCAGCGTTTGGAGCACCAGCCGGCCGGGCGGGACCTTGATGTATTCAAGCTCGTTGCCCGTGAAGTGTGCTTTGCCTGACGCGGTATCAAACTTCCTGGCATCGCGCGGCGGGTGCGGCAGCACGAAGCCGCCCGGGTGCTGGATCCGCTCTTCAAAGTTCTCGAAGCCATCGAAGACGGCCTCGATGTGTTTGCGGATCAGCGCGTAATCATCACGCATGGACAACCACGCGGCCTTGGGGACGTTGGGCAGGCGCACGTCGCCATCAGTGAAGAGCCGGTGGGCAAGATTGCAGACAATGGCAACTTCCGAGTGGAGGTGCTCGCTCGCGGGCTTGAGGCGTCCACGGGATGCATGGACCGCGCTCATGGAATCTTCCACTGTGACCCTCTGGTCACCGGTCCGCTGGGTGTCTTTCTCGGTGCGTCCGAGTGTTGGGAGAATCAACGCCCGGCGACCCGTGGACAGATGCGAGTGGTTCAGCTTGGTGGAGATCTGGACGCTCAATCCTGTGTTGGCGAGCGCTTGTTCCGTGACTTCCGAGTCAGGGGCGGCGCGAACAAAGTTTCCACCCATTCCCATGAAGAAGCGGACCTTTCCGTCCCGCATGGCGCGGATGGCGGCGACAGTGTCATAGCCGTGCTCCCGTGGTGAGAGGAATGCGAACTCGTTGTCCAGCCGGTCATGGAATTTCTCCGGCATCTTCTCGAAGATGCCCATGGTGCGGTCGCCCTGGACGTTTGAGTGGCCGCGCACGGGGCAAACTCCAGCGCCGGGCTTGCCGATGTTCCCTTGAAGCAGCAGGACGTTAACCACGTCGCGGAGGGTGGGTACTGAATGTTTGTGCTGGGTCAATCCCATGGCCCAGCACACGATGGTGGCGTTGGAGGCGAGGAGCCGTTCGCCTGTGGAGTGGATCTGCTCCAGGGTGAGGCCTGTTGCTTCCACGATGTCGTCCCACTCCACCTTTTCCAGGAATCGCAGGTATTCGTCGACGCCCACCGTGTGGTCCTCGATGAACCTGTGGTCAAGGACGGTTTCCAGGCCCGGGGTCTTGCGACCCGCGGCTTCGGCCTCCACAAGGTATTTACCGAGGCCCTGGAAGAGGGCCTGATCGCCGCCGGCACGGATCTGCAGGAAGTCGTCCGTCAGTTGGGTCCCTTGAATCATGCCGGCAACGTGCTGAGGGTTTTCAAAGTGCAGGAGTCCGGCTTCAGGGAGGGGATTGACGGACACGATGACCGCGCCGTTCTTCTTGGCCTTCTCCAGGGCGCTGAGCATGCGGGGGTGGTTGGTACCTGGATTCTGCCCGGCTACGAAGATCAGTGAAGCCGTCTCCAAGTCGGTCAGGCTTACGGACCCTTTGCCGATGCCGATGGTTTCCACCAGCGCGGAGCCCGAGGACTCGTGGCACATGTTGGAGCAGTCCGGAAGGTTGTTGGTGCCAAGGCCGCGGACCAGGAGCTGGTAAACGAAGGCAGCCTCGTTGGATGTTCGGCCGGAGGTATAGAAGACGGCCTGATCGGGATGGTCCATGCCCCGGAGCTCCTGCGCCATGAGGTCATAGGCCTTGTCCCATTCGATGGGCGTGTAGTGCGTAGCGCCCTCATCCAGGAACATTGGGTGGGTCAGCCGGCCCTGCTGGCCCAGCCAGTAGTCATCTCGGGTCTTCAAGTCAGCTACGGAGTGCTGGGCAAAGAACTCAGGCGTGACGCGGCGCCGGGTAGCTTCCTCGGCTACCGCCTTGGCCCCGTTTTCGCAGAACTCTGCTGCATTGCGCTTCTCGTGTTCCGGCCAGGCGCAGCCCATGCAGTCGAATCCGTCGATCTGGTTGACTGCCAGCAGCGTTTGTACGCTTCGCACCGCGCCCATTTGTTCCAGGGAGATCTTCAATGCGTTGGCAACGGCTGGAATGCCGACAGCCTTTGTCTTGGGTTTGGTGACGGTCAGCTTTGACTCGTCGATGTTTTCACGGGGGGCTTTGGAAGCCATGCGATCTTCCCTTCAAATCTGGGTAGGCGGCTGAGGTCGTTGAAGCTGTAGACATGGATGCCGGCAAACAGCGGATGGCCGTCGAGGGCCTGATGAACGTCCCGGATCAGGCCGGAGCTGTCATAGCGCATGACATCACCACCGCGCAGGAGTGCCTTGGCCATTCCTGTGCCACGGGCCAACTTGAGTGAGCGTCCCACACCCAATCGTGCACCCATGGCCAGCAGCTTTTGCACGGACACCGGCCCGGGAACGCCCACCCACACGGGAAGCCGGGACCCGGCCCGGTGCAGTTCCTGCAGGTATGAGCTGATGGATTCCGCCGAAAAGCACATTTGCGTGACCATGGACGACGCCATGGGTGACTTGCCGGCCAGGGCGCTCCGCAACTGTTCTGCGCTTAGTTGTGGGTGGCCTTCCGGGTAGCCGGCGATGCCAAGGGAGAACTCTTCCGAGAAAGCCTTGATGTCTTCCATCAGCTGGCCGCTCCAGGAATACGGACCGGCCGGCGCACTGCGGTCCCCGGCAATGAGGAATAACTCCCGGACGCCCTCATCGCGCAATTGATGAAGGAACAGGTGCAGCTCTGCCTGGCTGGCGATGCTCCGGGCTGCGAGGTGCGGGACCACGTGGTAGCCCAGCCGGGCAAGCTCAATCGACGCAGCGACCGTCCTGGCCGGACCGTGATGCGGCAGGCAGGTCACGCTGACCATGCCCGGCGCCTCAAAAGCGGGAGGCAGTTGCCGGGCAAGGTCAGCGGAGGGACTAACCTCCAGGCGGATCGGCGTTTCCATGGCTAGCCAGCGGTTCCCGAAACCAAGGCCGGCTTTTCCAGAAGCCGTGCTTGTGCCCGGGCCGCTTCAGCGGTGTGGAGGAGCAGCAACGCCGTGGTGACTGAACCCACCCCGCCGGGCACCGGCGTCAGGGCAGCCGCCACTCCGGTGACACTGGCCTCGTCCACGTCTCCCACCAGGGAACCGTCGGGAAGGACGTTGGTACCGACGTCGATCACTACGGACGCCGGCGAAACGTGGCTGCCTTTCAGCAGTCCGGTCCGCCCAGCGGCAACAACCACGACGTCGGCGGGCCGGGTATAGCGCTCAAGCGCCCCTGACTTGGAGTGGCAGATGGTGACCGTGGCGTCCTTTTCGAGCAGCAGCAGGGACAGCGGCTTTCCCACCACAGCGGAACGCCCGACGACGGCGACGTTGCGTCCGGCGAGCGGAACCTGGAAATGCTCGAGGAGTTCCACCACGGCCTGTGCCGTTGCAGGGGCGAAGGCGGGCTGACCCACAGCGAGGCGGCCAAGGCTGAGCGGGTTGGCGCCGTCAATGTCCTTTTCCGGAGCGATAAGCCCCACGAGCCCGTCCGTTCGAACGCCCGCGGGCAGCGGAGTTTGAAGAATAATGCCGTTGACGGTTGGCTCCGCACTGAGGTCCTTCAACACACTCGCCAGTACCTGTTCCGTGGCATCATGCCCAAGGTCCAGGATCCGGCAGCCTATTCCGGCGCGCTCCGCGGCGCGCTCAATGGACCGGACGTACCAGTGCGTGGACTCGTCGTCGGTTGCCACCACCACGGCCAAGGAAGGGTGCTGGCCCTCATATTCAAGGAGGCGGGCCTCGTCCTGCGCACGCTGCTGGATGAGGGCGGCCAACCCCTTTCCGGAAAGCACTTCAGTACTCACGCGAGGATCCTTTCGCGGACGCGCTTGACCAGGGAATCAGCTGCGAGGACCACCTTTTCCTCAAGGCCGTCGGTCTGTTCTGCCAAGCGCGAGCGGGCGTCGCCATCTTTGATGGCCACTACGTTGATGTCGATGTTGACACGGGCGGTTGTGGCGGCTGCACGGGCAGCATCGGCTGCTGCCGCGACGTCGCTGATGACATTGGGGTTGGCCATGTCAAAGAGTTCCGTGGCGAGTTCCACCACCTCACCGGCAAGCTTGATCAGCTGAGCAGGTGTGTGGGCTGCCTGGACCAGTGCATCCTGGATGCCGGCAGCGCGCATGGCCTTGAGTTCCTCGGTCCCGGATGGGAGTTTGTACGAATCAATAACTCGTTGGAAGGCGTGCTCATCGGCGTCTGCGAGGCGGAGCGCTTCAACAATCAAATGGTCCGCAGCGCTGGTGATGCGGGCAACGGGTTCTGCGTGCTGCGCATACTTTTCACCCGTGGTGTACCTGGCCACCATGGCCACCAAGGCGGCGCCCTGGGCAGCGTGAAGGGCGGCGGCGGCACCTCCACCGGGGGTAGGCTGCCGTGAAGCGAGCCTGGCAAGGTAGTCGTTGATGGTTTCTGAACTGATCATGTGTCTTCCTGGGCTGGTTGACGAAGTAAGGCCGGGCTGAGGTTGAACGGGGTAAGACAGCGGCCCGGACCCCGTTGCGAGGGGATGAGTCCGGGCCGCTGGCCAACTGAAGCGTCCGTCAGGCCTTAGCCGCGGAGCCTGCTCATGGTGGGGTCGTACAGCGGGTCCTGGGTGACTGTCGCCTGGATGCGGCGTCCGAAGTATTCGATCTCCACGGAATCACCAATCGAAACAGCGGCAGGAAGGTACGCGTAGGCAATGGGCTTCTTCACCGAGTAGCCGTAAGCGGCGCTGGTGACGTAGCCAACTGCCTGGTCCTTGTAGAACACAGGTTCCTTGCCCAGCACCAGGCTGCGGCCGTCGTCGACCGTCAAGCAGCGCAAGCGCCGCGCGGAGCTTTCCTCTGTGCGTCCCTCAAGGGCGGCCTTGCCGACGAAGTTCTCCTTGGTCATCTTTACGGCGAAACCGAGGCCTGCTTCGAAGGGGTCGTGCTCCGTGGTCATATCGGTGCCCCATGAGCGGTAGCCCTTTTCCAGGCGCAGCGAGCTGAAGGCGGCGCGCCCGGCAGCGATGACGCCGAACGGCTGGCCGGCCTTCCACAGTGCATCCCACAAACGCTGTCCATTGTCGGCGCTCGTGTAGAGCTCCCAGCCGAGTTCGCCCACGTAGGACAGCCGCATTGCGGTGACGGTGACGCCGCCGATGGTGACCTTCTTGGAACGGAAGTACTTCAGGCCGTCGTTGGAGAAGTCGTCGTTGCTGACCGTGCTGATGAGGTCACGGGCAAGCGGACCCCACAAGCCGATGCAGCAGGTGCCACCCGTGGTGTCGCGGACCTGCACCCAGTCGCTGGCCGTACCGTTTTCCGTCTGGTGGCGGGCGGCACGCTCGAAGTAGGCGGTGTCAATGTTGCCGTTGGCGCCCAGCTGGAACGTGTCCTCGCTGAGGCGGGCAACGGTAATGTCGCTTCGGATTCCACCAGCGTGGTCCAGCAGGAGGGTGTACGTTACGGCGCCCGGCTTCTTAGCCAGGTCTCCCGTGGTGAGTTCCTGCAGCAGTTTCAGGGCGCCCGGGCCGCTGACTTCAAGGCGCTTGAGCGGCGTCATGTCGTACATCGCCACGGCCGTGCGCGTCTTCCACGCCTCGGCGGCAGCAATCGGTGAGCTGAACATACCGGACCAGGCGTCACGTGCCGGGGGCTGCCAGTCGTCCGGCATTTCCTTCAGCAGTTCCGCGTTGGCTTCGAACCAGTAGGGACGTTCCCATCCTGCGCCTTCCAGGAAGTAGCCTCCCAGCTGCTTGTGGCGGGCGTGGAACGGGCTGACGCGAAGGTTGCGGGGGGAGAGCTTGGGCTGGAGCGGGTGCAGGACATCGTAGATTTCCACGAAGTTCTGCTGGGACGTTTCGCTGACATATTCAGGCGTCAGCTGGACCTCTTCGAAGCGGTGGATGTCGCAGTCGCCGAGGTCAATCTGCGACTTTCCGTCCACGAGCAGCTCGGCCACGGCGCGGGCGATACCGGCGGAGTGGGTAACCCACACGGCCTCGGCAACGAAGAAACCGTCCACTTCCTTGGATTCGCCTACCAGCGAGCCACCGTCAGGGGTGAAGGAGAAGATGCCGTTGAAGCCATCCTCGATTTCGCTTTCCCGCAGTGCCGGCAGGATCTGCTTGGTTGCTTCCCACGCGGGAAGGAAGTCCTCAAGGGTGAAGTCCAGGCGCGAGGGCATGTTGTGTTCGCTGATGCTGCTGGGCTCGTAGCTGCCCAGCTCGTCAAGGTCCACAGGCATGGGGCGGTGGGCGTAGGAGCCGATGCCGTAGCGCTCGCCGTGCTCGCGGTAGTAGAGGTCCTGGTCCTGGTGGCGCAGGATGGGCAGCTGGGCGCCGTTGGGCAGTTCGTTCTTGCCCTTCTGGGCGGGAACCGGGGTGGTCTTGACGTACTGGTGCGCCAGCGGGAGGAGCGGTACGGACATGCCGATCAACTCGCCCACCTTGGCGCCCCAGAAGCCGGCGCAGGAGACCACAATGTCGGCGGGGATCACGCCGTCGGCGGTCTCGACGCCGGTCACGCGGCGGTTTGACTGCTCGATTCCAGTCACCTCGGTGTTGTCGATGTACTTCACGCCAGCGGCTTCGGTGCGCTTGATGAGCAACTGCACGGCGCGGGCTGCAAGTGCCAGGCCATCGGTGGGGACGTGGAGGCCACCCAGGATGTCTTCCTCGTTGATCAGGGGGTAGAGCTCCTTGCATTCCTCACGGGAGAGGATCTTGCCGTCGATGCCCCACGCCTGTGCGTAGCCGAGCTTGCGCTTGAGGTCAGCCAGGCGGGTCTCGGTAGTGGCAACTTCCAGGCCGCCCACCTGGTTGAAGCAGCTCTGGCCATCTTCGGTGAGGGAGAGCAGCTTTTCAACCGTGTACTTGGCGAACAGTGCCATGGACTTGGAAGGGTTCGTCTGGAAGACCAGGCCCGGTGCGTGGGACGTGGATCCTCCGGGCATGTTCAGCGGCCCCTGATCCAGGACGGTGATGTTGTTCCAACCGCGGGTGACCAGTTCGTCGGCGAGGTTGGTGCCGACAATCCCAGCGCCGATGATGACAATGCGAGGCGTCGATGTCATGAAAGTTTCTCCTGCTGAAGTTCGTGTGTGTGGACGGTGGGGTGGGTGGCTTACCGGAAGACCACTGTGCTGGTTTGATCCAGCAGCACGCGGTGTTCGCAGTGCCAGCGAACAGCACGGGACAACGCCAGGGCTTCGGCATCCTGGCCCACTGTTGACAGTGCGTTGGGGCCGTAGCTGTGGTCCACGCGGATGACTTCCTGCTCGATGATCGGGCCCTCGTCGAGGTCCGCGGTCACGTAGTGGGCGGTTGCTCCAACGAGCTTCACTCCGCGGTCATAGGCCTGGTGGTAGGGGCGGGCGCCCTTGAAGCCAGGCAGGAACGAGTGGTGGATGTTGATTGCCCGGCCCTCAAGGGAGCGGCACAGGTTGTCCGAGAGTACCTGCATGTAGCGGGCGAGCACCACCAGGTCAGCCTTGTATTCATCCACGAGTTCCAAGAGCTTTTGCTCCGCCTCGGCCTTGGTGTCAGGGGTGACCGGGATGTGGATGAAGGGCAGTCCGGCTGCCTCGGCCATGGCACGGTGGGTCTCGTGGTTGGAAACGACAGCTACGAGGTCTCCACCCAGGCTGCCGCCGCGCCAGCGGAAGATGAGATCGTTGAGGCAGTGTCCAAACTTGGACACCATGACCAGCACGCGCTTCTTGGTCTGGTCATGGAAGCTGAATTTCATGTCGAAGCGGTCAGCGATTGCACTGAACTCTTCCTCCAGCCGGTCCGCCGAGTATTCGGGGGAGCCGGAAAAGGCGGTGCGAAGGTGCAGTGTCTGGCGGATGCCGTCGTCGAACTGCTGGTGTTCGTCAATGTTGAAGCCGCGCTCAAACAGGAAGGTTGTGACCGCCTGCACGATTCCGGCGCGTTCGACGCACGACAATGTGAGTACGAACTTCTGTGCTTGCTCGTCTTTGAGCGTTGCTGGCTGGGGCAAGGTGCTTGTTGGTGAGTCTGTCGCCACGAGGGTCATGTCTCCTCCTTTAGATATATTCTTGGGTCCCGTACTGATATATTAGGATTGGGAATCAGCGTATACTGGTCTCAAGGACAGGTCAATAGGTTTTCGGGAACTGCGGAAAGGGCTGGCACTGTGGCATTTGGAACTCTGGCGATCTCGGACGATACCAGCAGGAAATCCTTGGCCGATGTCGCGTATGAGCGTTTGCGCGACCGGCTCCTCATGCTGGACATCAAACCCGGGGACCTCCTCAATGATGACCAGTTGGCGAAGGACCTCGGGATCGGGCGCACTCCGGTGCGCGAAGCCTTGAAGCGGTTGGAGCTGGACCGCTTGGTGGTCACCTATCCGCGCCGCGGAACATTTGCCACCCGCGTTGACGTGACGGACCTGGCCTTTATTTCAGAGATCCGCACGCAACTGGAGCCGCTGGCCGCAGCACGCGCGGCACGCGTGGCTTCCGCCGCTACAAGGGAGCACCTGCGGGACGTTATGAAGGCCGTGGAGGCCTTTGACGTGGCCGGCGCCTCGGTTGTGGAGACCCTGCGCCTGGATGCCAGCGTCCATCAGGGCATCTATGCTGCCGCCGCAAATCCTCATCTCGAGGATGTCCTGATCCGCTATGACAACCTGGCAACCCGAATTTGGTGCATGGTCCTGGATCGGCTGCCGGACCTTGAGCATCACGTGCGCGAACACCTGGACCTCCTGCGCGCGGTCATTGATGGTGATGAGGAAAAAGCGGCGGAGTTGGCAAACGACCACGTCACAGGCTTTGAGCACGCCGTCCGCACGGCGCTCTTCGCCGCCTAGGAATTGTCCCGCGGGATTCGGGATTGACTCCCCGCTTCGGCGATTGCATACTGAACTCTAACTAATATATCACCCGGATATCAGACGTCTCCTGGCTCTTAGCCCGGCGTGCAGTACCGGGCGCTTGTGATGAAATCGCAGGCTTCAGTCCCTTGGAGTATCACGTGACCTTTACACCACGCCCTTTCGAACACATCACGCTTACTGGCTCCGGCCGCGTTAAGCGGGGTATGGCGGAGATGCTCAAGGGCGGCGTCATCATGGACGTCGTCAACGTCGAGCAGGCCCGCATCGCCGAGGACGCCGGTGCCGTCGCCGTCATGGCGCTCGAGCGTGTACCGGCCGATATCCGCGCCCAGGGTGGCGTGTCCCGCATGTCCGATCCCGACATGATCGATGCGATCATCGCCGCGGTGTCCATCCCGGTCATGGCCAAGGCCCGCATCGGGCACTTCGTCGAAGCCCAGGTCCTGCAGTCCCTCGGTGTGGACTACATCGACGAGTCCGAGGTCCTGACCCCGGCCGATTACGTGAACCACATCGATAAGTGGAACTTCACCGTTCCCTTCGTCTGTGGCGCCACGAACCTGGGTGAGGCGCTGCGCCGCATCAACGAAGGCGCGGCGATGATCCGTTCCAAGGGCGAAGCCGGCACCGGCGATGTTTCCAACGCCACGGGCCACATGCGCAAGATCCGTTCCCAGATCGCCAAGCTCGCAGCCCTTCCCGAAGACGAGCTCTACGTTGCGGCCAAGGAACTGCAGGCCCCGTACGAGCTGGTCAAGGAAGTCGCCGCGACGGGCAAGCTCCCCGTTGTCTTGTTCACCGCCGGTGGCATCGCAACCCCGGCTGATGCTGCGATGATGATGCAGCTCGGCGCCGATGGCGTGTTTGTTGGTTCTGGCATCTTCAAGTCCGGCAACCCTGCAGAGCGCGCTGCCGCCGTCGTGAAGGCGACCGCCTACTACGATGATCCCGACGTCATCGCCAAGGTCTCCCGCGGCCTGGGCGAAGCCATGGTTGGCATCAACGTGGACGAAATCCCGCAGCCCCACCGCCTGGCAGAGCGCGGCTGGTAAGTTCCTAGGACGCCCACCGTTCCGTTTTGCGACCTGAGAAAGGAACCGATCGTGGTTCACAAAGTAAAAGCTGTCATTGCCAAGGAAAAGAACGCTCCGGTTACCTTGGAGACCATCCTTGTACCGGATCCAGGGCCGGGTGAGGCGTTGGTGGATATCCTCACCTGCGGTGTGTGCCACACCGATCTGCACTACCAGCAGGGTGGCATCTCGGACGATTTCCCGTTCCTTCTTGGCCACGAGGCCACCGGCGTGGTCAGCGCGGTAGGCCCGGATGTCACGGAAGTCGCCCCCGGCGACAGGGTCATCCTGAACTGGCGTGCGGTGTGCGGTCAGTGTCGTGCCTGCGCCAAGGGCCAGCCGCAGTACTGCTTCAACACCCACAACGCCACCCAGAAAATGACGCTGGAAGATGGCACTGAGCTTTCGCCGGCACTGGGAATCGGCGCCTTCGCCGAGAAGACCCTCGTGGCCGCGGGCCAATGCACCAAGGTTGATGATTCAGTGGATCCCGCCGCAGTGGGCCTGCTGGGATGCGGCGTGATGGCCGGCATCGGTGCGGCCATCAATACCGGTGAGGTCAAGCGTGGCGAGTCCGTGGCCGTCATCGGGTGCGGCGGCGTCGGTATTGCCGCGATCGCCGGCGCCAAGCTGGCCGGCGCCACCACGATCATTGCCGTGGACATCGATGCCAACAAGGTGGACATGGCCAAGTCCCTGGGAGCCACCCACGGAGTGAACTCCAGCCTCGAGGATCCGGTAGAAGCTATCCGGGCCCTGACGGGAGGCAACGGCGCAGACCTGGTGATTGACGCCGTCGGACGTCCCGAAACTTACAAGCAGGCTTTCTATGCCCGCGACCTCGCAGGCCGCGTTGTCCTGGTTGGCGTTCCTTCGCCCACCGCCACCCTCGAGCTGCCGCTGCTGGATGTCTTCGGCCGCGGCGGTTCCTTGAAGTCCTCCTGGTACGGCGACTGCCTGCCTTCCCGCGACTTCCCCATGCTGGTGGAGCACTACAGGCAAGGCAACCTGAACCTGGACGCCTTCGTGACCGAACGCATCACGATCGACCAGGTGGAGGAAGCCTTTGCCCGGATGCAGGAAGGCAAAGTCCTTCGCTCCGTAGTGGAAATCGAACCGGCGGTGGCACTCTGATGGCCGTCACCGTACAGAACCGGGTCACCTCCGGAACGTTTTCGCTCGACGGCGGCACCTGGGACGTGGACAACAACGTCTGGATTGTTGGGGATGAGCAGGAATGCGTCATCATCGATGCCCCGCACGATGCCCAGGCCATCATCGAACAGGTGCAGGGCCGCAACGTACTGGCCATCCTGCTGACCCACGCCCACAACGATCACATTGGGGCCGTGCGGGAGGTTGCTGACGCCGTTCAAGCGCCCATCTACCTGCATCCCGAGGACCTGGTGTTGTGGGAGCAGGTCTATCCGGACACCACGCCGGACAAGTACCTCAGCGACGGCGACGTTTTCACAGTCGCGGGAGCCGAATTGCGGGCCATCCACACGCCGGGCCACTCGCCCGGGTCCACCTGCTTCCTGCTTGAAGAGCAGGACACGGTCTTCACCGGAGACACCCTGTTCAACGGTGGTCCGGGAGCAACCGGGCGGTCCTACAGCGATTACCCCACCATCCTGACATCCATCCGGGAACGGCTCCTGACCCTGCCGGCCCACACTGTGGTGCGCACCGGGCATGGGGACAACACCACCATCGGAGCCGAGCGCGAGACCCTGGCCCTTCTAAAGCAGGACTAAGCGTTCGGCTACCGGAGTCCCGCACTGTGCGCCAAAGCGATGGCCTCAGTGCGGGACCGGACGTCGAGCTTCCGGAAGAGGTTCCGGATATGAAATTTCACAGTATTTTCGCTGACATTGAGTTCAGCGGCGATGGCCCGGTTACGTTGGCCGGCCGCCAGTAATTGCAGGACTTCCAGTTCCCTTGCCGCAAGGCCCCATGCCGCGACATCTCCTGCCGGCGCTGAAGGTGGATCGAGCGGCAACACCACCGAGATATCGGCTCCCCAGCCCTGCATGACGTCAAGGCTCATCCTGCCGTTAACGGCCTGCACGCGTTGGCGCAGGCGTTCGATATTGGGAGCTTCGGGGGATAGCTCACCCCTGCCATCGTCGCGGACATTGATAAGCAGGTTCTCGCCATCGCAGTCCCACTGTGCCCGGACACGATGCACATCAGGTTGCTCGGCGATGGCCAGGACCAGGCCTCGAACCACGGCACGCGCGGCGTGGGCTACTTCGCCCGGCAGAGCCCTGCCGTTCGCAGGCGGTTCAATGAACTGGATATCGATGTTGCTGAAGTGCATCAGCGGCCGGAGGTCCTCCCGAAGCCTTTCGAACGCCGTGCTGACCGGTTCCTCCACAAGATCGCTGGTGCGGTCGTTCAAGGTTCGCAGGCTGATCAGCGCCTTCACGGTCATGTCGGTCACGGCCGTACGGGCTGCGTGGTCGTCCATGGAGTTGGATCTCAACGCCGCGAGCACAGTTTCCAAGGTGGTGGAGTGCTGATCCACCAATTCAGCAGTTACGCGGATCCGCTCCGCTGATGCGGCGCGGGACTCCAGAAGGTACGACGGCGGCGCGTCGGAGACCTTCTCCTGGATACGGGCCGCTGTGAGCCGCCAAAGGTAGGAGAGGACACGCTCCGCGTCTTCTGCCAGCCCTTCTGCAGGATCCGTAAGGACCAGGAGGGCGTTGCTCGGCCCATAGCCCAAGGCCAGTACCTCCCGCTCTTTCCCCGCGACAATAGCCGTGCCTCGCCATGGGCCCTCACCGGGAATCGCGGCCCGTACACGGTCCAGTTCCGGGATGGAAACCCTGCTGACAATGCTTTCCTCTCCCGCCTTCTTTTGTGGCCGGCCCGTGCAGTCCTCGGTAAAGATCACCAGGGCGCTGGACTTGATGAAGGGTGCAAGGGCAGTACGCAGGCTCTCCGCAATACGCATCAGGGGTGCCTGCGCGATATCTGCGATGGCGTCCAGAAGCTGCCACGGAAGGGTCCCGGTATCCGGGCGGCGTTTGCTATCGGTCAGCTGGGTCATGGATGCAGCCTAGCCGTAACGTGAGCCAGCGCGCCAACGTTAACTACCCAAAAGGGTGGTATGAACTGCTCGTTTTCGGCGTTCCCCCTACCCGAACTGCCCGGAAGACTTGTCTATAGGCCCGAAAGGCTTGAGCACCTATCCACGAAGGAGTGAATGTGAACGTCACCGCAGAAACAGCAACTGCCACGAGCGCGGACGTAGCCGGCAATGTATCCCTGATCCTCGGCGAAGTCGCTGACACTACTTCCGGCATTGACTACGCTCAGTTGGCCCATCTTGCCGACAGGATCAAGGGGGCCGGCCGTGTGTTCCTTGCAGGAGCCGGGCGCAGCGGCCTGGTCCTCAGGATGGCGGCCATGAGGCTGATGCACCTGGGCCTGACCGTCCATGTGGCCGGTGACACCACCACGCCAGCCATCAGTTCCGGAGACCTCCTGGTGGTCGCGTCCGGTTCAGGTACGACGTCCGGTGTGGTCAAAGCTGCCCAAACCGCACTTGAAGCAGGTGCGCAGGTTGCTGCGATCACTACCAACGCATCTTCGCCCTTGGCGGGGCTGGCAGACGCGTTGGTGATTATCCCGGCAGCCCAAAAGACGGACCACGGTTCCAACATTTCGCGCCAGTACTCCGGCAGCCTCTTTGAGCAGGCGCTGTTCCTCGCCACGGAGTCGGTTTTCCAGACCCTCTGGGACGCCGCCGACGAACCCGCTGAACAGCTCTGGCTGCGTCACGCCAACCTCGAATAGGCCTGAGTTAGCTGCTCAGTTGAGCAACCTGCTTGGGGCCGATTCCAACTCACCAACAACCCACAAAGAAAGTATGAGCACTATGAAACTTCAAGTCGCACTGGACCTCCTCACCACCGAGGCAGCCCTGGAACTGGCCGGCAAAGTAGCCGAGCACGTTGACATCATCGAGCTGGGCACGCCGCTGATCAAGGCAGAGGGCCTCTCCGCAGTAACGGCGATCAAGGAAGCACACCCCACCAAGATCGTCTTCGCCGACATGAAGACGATGGACGCTGGAGAACTCGAAGCCGACATCGCCTTCAAGGCCGGTGCCGACCTCGTCTCAGTGCTCGGAACGGCAGATGACTCCACCATTGCAGGTGCCGTCAAGGCAGCCCAGACCCACAACAAGGGCATCGTGGTTGACCTGATCGGCGTTGCTGACAAAGTCACCCGTGCAAAGGAAGCCCGCGCTCTGGGCGCCAAGTTCATCGAGTTCCACGCTGGCCTGGACGAGCAAGCCCAGCCTGGCTTCGACCTTCGTGGACTCCTTAACGCCGGTGAAGAAGCCCGTGTGCCGTTCTCAGTTGCAGGCGGCGTCAACCTCTCCACCATCCAGGCAGTGCAGCTGGCCGGTGCCGACGTAGCCGTGGCCGGCAGCGCCATCTACAGTGCCCTTGACCCGGAACTGGCCGCCAAGGAACTCAAAGCCGCCATCCAGTAAGGCCTGTTACCACCTCACGCAACACGCTTGATGCAGCCGCCCGGAAAGTACCCTTTCAAAGGTACTTTCCGGGCGCCTCGCTTTTTGGGCCTGACTTTTTTCGGACCTCAGGTTTCCGGGCTCCGAAGGTGCGCCTGTTCCAGCAGCTCCGTGAGCCAAGGCCGCTGCGCATGGCGGAACGTCAACCCATCCGGCAGGCCTTGGACCGTGGGCTTCGAGCCGACAATGTCGATGGTGATGCGGCCACTTCCCATGGGGGCGTTGCCGATGTGGAGGTCTCCGAAGGACGGCGGCAAAACGGGGTCCAGCCAGACGCCGCCCAACGAAATGTGGGCGTCGTAGCGCATGAGGCCCATGACCAGTTGAATGGGCGTTGTGGCAGCCCATGCCTGGGGTGAGCAGGCGGTTGGATAGGGGACGGGTTCGCTGAATTGCTTCCGGTCGAAGCCGCAGAATAGTTCCGGGAGCCGGCCACCTGAATACTGGGCGGCTTCCAGCAAGGCTGTGGCAATCCGTTGTGCTTCTTCCACAAATCCGTACCGCAGCAGCCCTTGGACGATCAACGCATTGTCGTGCGGCCAGACTGAGCCGTTGTGGTAGCTGGCCGGGTTGTAGGCGCCCATGTTGCTGGCCAACGTCCGGATTCCCCATCCACTGAACATTTCCGGGGACATCAGGTGCTCCACTACCGAGGGGGCCTTGTCCTCATCCATCAAGCCAAACCACATGGAGTGGCCCATGTTGGAGGCGCATGCGTCCACAGGCCGCTTGTCGCGGTCCAACGCGACGGCATAATAGCCCTTGTCCGGAAGCCAAAACTCTTCGTTGAATTTCTGCTTGAGGCGATCCGCGCGTTCCTGAAGCTCTGCAGCCAAGGTGAGGTCGCCGGCGTCGTACGCCATCCAGGCCCGCGATGTATAGGCGCCGTGCACGTACGCCTGGACTTCGCACAGCGCCAAGGGTGGTTCAGCAAGGGTGCCATCGGCAAAGTTGATGCCGTCCCAGGAATCCTTCCATCCTTGGTTGATGAGCCCGTGCTCGTTGGGCCGCGCGTACTCCACAAAGCCATCGCCGTCCCGGTCGCCGTAATCGCGGATCCACTCAAGGGCGCGGTCCGCGTTGGGCAGGAGGGCGGAGATAGTGTCCTTGGAGAATCCCCAGCGGCTGACTGATCCCAGGACAACCACGAAGAGCGGGGTTGCATCAACGCTGCCGTAATACGCGGACTTTCCGCCGAGAGCGAGGCCGCTGGAGACGTCGAGCCTCACCTCATGCAGGATCTTGCCCGGTTCTTCCTCGCTGATCGGATCCACCACTGTTCCCTGGCGATCGGCCAACGTTCGCAGCGTGCCCAAGGCCAGTGACGGGTCCACCGGCAGGGCCATTTCCGAAGCCCACAGCGAGTCCCGGCCAAACAACGTCATGAACCATGGCGCGCCGGCGGCAACCACTACCCTGTCCGGATGTTCCGGGTCCTGGATCCGGAGGGCGCCCAGGTCCTCATAACTGCGGCGGAGCGTGCTTTCGATGGAGTGGTTGCTGATCTGCAAGGCAGGGATCCTGGCCACCCACTCCTGCCTGCGTCTATCGCTGGGGGAGAGTTCATCCTGGCTTGGATGGGCGAACGGCACCGGCGTCCCGGCTCCGTCAATGGTGGGCACCACGCTCACGCGGGTACTCCAGCTCCCGAAAGGTGGAATTTTAGCGGTGAAGCCCAAAGCCTTTGCTCCCGCGCCCGCACCTTCCGCCTGGATCACGACGCTTTTCCGGAAACCCTCCCACTTGCCGCGAATTTCCAGGGAATTGCCCTCAGGAAGCCGGGTTTCAGTCCAATGACGGGTAATCCTGGCCTCCTTCACCTCAAAAAGGTCCGCGAAGTCAGACTCGACCGTCAGCAGGATTCGGCAATCCGCCGCGTTGGTGGAGTAGTTCCGGACCGTAATCTTCTCCAGGATTCCGGCTCCTACCTCGCGCAGGCGCTCCACCAGCAGCGGACTGTCCGCATATCCATCGGAACGGGGCACCCGGCAGGCAAAGAGCGCCCGGTAAGGTTCCTTGGTCTCCGCGGCCAGTGGCTCAAGTGGTTGTCCATTGACCGTCAATTCCCACTTGGACAGGATCCGGGTGTCCAGATGGAAGACACCCTGGGGTAGCTCCGGGCGGATGTCTCCATTGGCAGCGGAAATGCAGAATGATGAGCCTTCCACCAGCGTGACCGTGCCGGAACCAAGGGGCCCGGCGGCAGTATCGGCGTTCCATCCAGCCACGTCTGTGCCTCCAATCAGGGCGGAACGATGCCCTACACAAAACGTTGCACGGCTCGCCTGGATGCCGAGGCAGCCCGAATGTGTGTGGACGTATCCGAAGCTACGCCGATGCGGCGGTGGGCACCAGAGGCGCCAAGGTTCGATTGACGCTGTCGCCGCAGCGAATGCAATCCAGAGTTAACCTACTTTCCGGTACAGGCGAAGCTCAGGAGGACTATAGTGGGTGAACAGGACATTCGCTGATGCAGCCCGGCGGCCCGTTTTTACTTCCGCCACCGGAGGCCCCGCAATGACCGACACCCAAATCAGTAGTTTTCTGAGTGACTGTGTGGTGTTTGATGACGACACCGAGGAGGGGCTGGATTTTGACACCCTCTACGGCCTCTACATCAGTTGGTGCGTCCTCGGACGCAAAGTGCCCATTCCTGATTCCGCTTTCCGGACCGCCCTTGAACTTGAAGGATTGCGGGCCAGGAAAGATCATGGCCAGCGCATCTACCCCGGCCTGAACATGGTGGGCCCCGCAGCCAGGGACTACGTGATGAACAGTGTCCCCGTCTGGACTGAAACCGACACCAGCGCCTCCGAATTGAGTCAAATAAATGAGGACTCGGTTCCTTCCTTGAGGTAACCCCTGAGTTCCGAAATTGTTGTTCAGCTGATGCCCTTAGGATGCCTTCCTAGGGGCATCAGCTGTATTCAAACTCTAAAGAGAGTAGTAATTTGAAGCCGTCCATCGTCTGGTTCCGCGACGACCTGAGGGTCAGGGACAACCCTGCCTTGCGTGCCGCCGTCGATGATGGCGCGGCGGTGGCCCTCTACGTCCTGGACGAAGAATCGCCCGGTATCCGCCCCCACGGCGGTGCCGCGCGGTGGTGGCTGCACCACTCGCTGACGGCACTGCGGGACGATCTCGCGGCGCTCGGAATACCGCTGCTGCTGCGTCAGGGACCGGCCGCCCCGATTGTCCAGGAAATCACGACGGCGATCGGTGCCGGCGCGCTGTTCTGGAACCGCCGGTACGGCCCGGCGGAGCGGACGGTCGACGCCGGGATCAAGACGTGGGCTCGTGAGGCCGGCATGCATGTGGAGAGTTTTCAGGCGTCCCTGCTTCATGAGCCGTGGGAAGTCACTACCAAGACTGGCGGGCAGTACAAGGTTTTCACCCCTTTCTGGCGGACCGTTTCAGCGCAGGACTTCCGGGACCCGTTGGCTGTGCCGGACGTAGGGCGAGGCTACGCCGGTGAACTCCCTGCGTACGATTCGCTGGAGTCATGGCACCTGCTGCCCACCACCCCGGACTGGTCCGCAGGGTTGCGGGAGACGTGGACGCCAGGATCGGCTGCCGGACACCGACGGCTCAAGCAATTCGTGGCGGATGGACTCACCAATTACAGCGAAGGCCGAAATCGCCCGGATATCGATGGCAGCAGTTGCCTCTCGCCTTATCTGCGGTGGGGCGAGCTCAGCCCCTTTGAGGTATGGCATGCGCTGGCTTCCAACAGATCGGAAAGCACAAGTATTTTCGCTTCCGAGCTCGGCTGGCGCGAATTCTGTTGGCACCAGTACTTCCACAACCCGCATCTCGCCACAGCGAACCTGCGTAAGGAGTTTGACCGCTTCCCGTGGGCTTGGCCGGATAGTGATGGTCATGAGTCTGCAGCAGAGGAGCTTCGCTCCTGGCAGCGGGGCCGGACCGGCTTCCCCATGGTGGACGCCGGGCAGCGGCAACTCTGGCAGACGGGATGGATGCACAACCGGGTGAGGATGGTCGCGGCAAGCTTCCTGGTGAAAAACCTCGGCATCCATTGGCAACTCGGCGAGCAGTGGTTCTGGGACACCCTTGTGGACGCTGACCCGGCGTCCAACCCTGCCAACTGGCAGTGGGTGGCGGGCTCAGGGGCGGACGCTTCGCCGTTCTTCAGGATCTTCAATCCCCAAGCCCAACGCCTCAAATTCGATCCCCAGGGCAAGTACATAGCCCGCTGGATCCAGGAGTTCGGCACGCCGGATTATCCGGAGGAAATCGTGGATCTCAAGACCACCCGGCAGGATGCCCTGGAGGCCTACAAGGGACTCAAAGAGGTGCACTAGCTACTGCCCGCTGATGAACAGGGCAGGAAAAACGTCCTCTGGAAATTAGTAGGAAGTCCGAGTATATTCGGTTCAGAGATGACTTGGACCACAGTCGCTGAGGCGTTCCGGCCGATTACTGGAGCCAGCCGCACGGCAGTCATTCAACGATGCAAAGGAGCATTCCACCATGGTGCGCGAGCTTTCACACTACGTAGACGGCCAGAGGATCGACGGCACGTCCGGTCGCTTCAGCGATGTCTACGATCCCTGCACGGGCGAAGTGCAGGCGCGGCTTCCGCTGGCCAACGCGGACGAGGTCCGCAACGCGATCGCAAATGCCGAGAAGGGCCAGCTCGAATGGGCGGCCATGAACCCGCAGCGCCGGGGACGCATCCTGCTGAAGTTCGTGGACCTGGTCAACGAGAACATGGACGAGCTCGCCAAGCTCCTGTCCTCCGAGCACGGCAAAACCCTTGCCGATGCCAAGGGAGACATCCAGCGCGGCATCGAGGTAGTCGAATTCTCCGCAGGGGCACCGCACCTGCTCAAGGGTGAGTTCTCGGACAACGCGGGGCAGGGCATTGACGTGCACTCTCTGCGCCAACCGCTGGGCGTGGTTGCGGGTATTACGCCGTTCAACTTCCCAGCCATGATCCCCCTCTGGAAGTCGGGCCCCGCGCTCGCAGCCGGCAACGCCTTCATCCTTAAGCCCTCGGAACGGGATCCCTCCGTTCCGCTGCGGCTCGCCGAGTTGTACAGCGAAGCCGGTGTTCCCAACGGCGTCTTCAACGTGATCAATGGCGACAAAGAAGCCGTCGATGCCTTGCTTGAGGATCCGCGCGTCAAGGCCATCGGCTTTGTTGGCTCCACGCCGATCGCGCAATACATCTACGCCACCGCGGCGGCGCACGGGAAGCGGGCACAGTGCTTCGGCGGGGCGAAGAACCACATGGTGATCATGCCCGACGCCGATCTGGACATGGCTGCCGACGCTCTCATTGGTGCCGGCTACGGTTCCGCCGGCGAACGGTGCATGGCCATCTCTGTTGCCGTGCCCGTTGGCCAGGAAACCGCGGACGCGTTGGTGGCCAAGTTGACCGAGCGTGTGAAGGACCTGAAGGTGGGCCACAGTCTGGACAAGGACGCTGACTTTGGGCCCGTGGTTGCTGCCTCGGCGAAGGAACGGATCGAAGGCTACATCCAGTCCGGCGTTGACGAAGGCGCAACCCTGGTCACCGATGGTCGCGGGCTCACCGTGGAAGGCTATGACGGTGGCTTCTGGGTTGGCCCCACGCTCTTCGATAACGTCACCAAGGACATGAAGATCTACAAGGAAGAGATCTTCGGCCCGGTTCTCAGCGTGCTGCGCGCGGCTGACTATGACGAAGCGCTCAGGCTCTGCAGCGAGCACGAGTTTGGCAACGGCGTCGCAATTTTCACCCGCGACGGCGACTCCGCCCGCGACTTCGCCAGCCGCGTCGAAGTGGGCATGGTGGGCATCAACGTCCCCATTCCCGTGCCGATCGCGTACTACACGTTCGGTGGATGGAAGGCCTCCGGCTTCGGCGACCTCAACCAGCACGGCGCCGACGCCTTCCGCTTCTACACGAAAACCAAGACCGTGACGTCGCGGTGGCCCTCCGGCATTCGCCAGGGCGCCAGCTTCATCATGCCGGCAGGCAGCTGATGGGGGCTTTGGATACAGAAGAAGTTCTTTTCCAGCGCCGCGGCCACCTTGGCATCGTGACGCTCAACCGGCCCCAGGCAGTCAACGCCCTCAGCGCGGGAATGGTGAAAGCCATGCTCCAGCAGTTGGCTGCCTGGGCTGATGACGACGCCGTGGCAACCGTCCTGGTGCGCGGCGCTGGCGACCGCGGACTGTGCGCCGGCGGAGACATTGTGGCCATCTATAAGGACATGTTGCAGGGCGGAACGGAAACGGCGGAGTTCTGGGCCGACGAGTACCGGCTGAACTCGCTCATTGCCCGTTACCCCAAGCCCTATGTCGCGTTCATGGACGGGTTGGTGCTGGGCGGCGGCGTCGGGGTTTCGGCGCACGGCTCGGTGCGCATCGTTACTGAGCGGACGCGTACAGGCATGCCTGAGACCACCATTGGGTTCGTGCCCGACGTCGGCGGCACCCTTTTGCTGTCCCGCTCGCCCGGGGAGACGGGAACCCATGCGGCCCTGACAGGCGCCCACCTCACCGGGGCGGACGCCTTGTTCCTTGGGCTCGCGGACCACTTCGTGCCGTCCGAAAGCCTGCCCGCACTGGCCGAAGCGCTGGAAAGCTCGACGGCGGAGGCCGCCGTCGAGCGCTTTGCCCAAGCGGCGCCGGACTCGCCCCTGGCCGCCCAGCAGGAGTGGATCAACGCCGCCTACGCGCAGGACGACGCGGAGGAGATCGTACGGAGTTTGCGCTCGCTGGCGGATTCTTCGCCCGAGGCGGCTTCCGCGGCGGACACCATTGAGACGAAGTCGCCCACATCTGTGAAGGTCACTTTGGCATCCCTGCGACGCGTGCGGGGAATGTCGCTGGAGGAAGCACTGGACCAGGAGTACCGGGTGGGATTGCGCTGCCTGGCCGGGCCCGATTTTCGGGAGGGGATCCGGGCACAGGTAGTGGACAAGGACCGGAACCCGCAATGGAAGCCGCCCACGCTGGCTGAGGTGCGCGAGTCCGACGTCGAGGGCTACTTTGCGCCGCTCGGTGAGCGGGAGTTGGGGCTCGCCGCCTTGGGTGCTGACGCCACATGACCACCCGCGTATTCAGCCAGTTGCCAGTTTGTTTACCGAGTTGAAGGAGACGACATGACAGAGAACGCAGCCGTGCCAGATATTCAAGCCCCGGCAACGGGACTCATCGCTTTCCTCGGACTGGGCCATATGGGCGGGCCCATGGCAGCCAACCTGATCAAAGCCGGGCACGACGTGATCGGTTATGACCCCGTGCCGGCGGCCGTCGAGGCAGCCAAGGAGCACGGAATTCCCATGGCATCCTCGGCCCAGGAAGCCGTGGACGGTGCAGCCGTGGTGTTGACCATGTTGCCCAGCGGCAAGCACGTGCTGGACGCGTACCGCGGTGTTGAAGGGCCCGGGCTGCTGTCAGTTGCCGCGCCGGATACCTTGTTCCTGGATTGCTCCACGATCAATGTTGACGAGGCCCGGGAGGCCGCCGTCATTGCCTTGGAAGCGGGCCACCGTTCTGTGGATGCTCCGGTTTCCGGTGGCGTTGTGGGTGCCGAGGCCGGCACCCTGACTTTCATGGTGGGCGCTTTGCCGGAAGATTTTGAGACCGTCAAACCCGTCCTGGAACTCATGGGCAAGAGGATCGTGCACTGCGGCGATCACGGTGCAGGGCAAGCAGCGAAGGTCTGCAACAACATGATCCTGGGTGTGTCCATGATTGCTGTCGCAGAGGCCTTCGTGCTCGGCGAGAAACTTGGACTCACGCACCAGGCACTGTTCGATGTCGCTTCCAACGCTTCCGGTCAGTGCTGGGCCCTGACCACCAACTGTCCTGTTCCCGGTCCTGTGCCCACCAGCCCGGCCAACCGCGACTACCAGCCCGGCTTTGCGGGAGCACTGATGGCCAAGGACTTGAGGCTGGCTTTAAATGCGTTGGAAAGCACCGGAGTTGCAGCAGAAATGGGGCCGTTGGCATCCCGGATCTACGATGCCTACGCCGCTGGCGAGGGTGCCGGACGTGACTTCTCAGGCATCATCACGGACATACGCGACAAGTCCGCGTGAAAGGTTGGAACTGAACTTATGACGATTTTGGCGGAGAGGGAGAGCATGACGGAGCAGTACGGGAACATCCTGGTGGAACGCCGGGGCCGCGTTGGGTTGGTGACCTTGAACCGGCCGCAGGCATTGAACGCGCTGAACACGGCGCTCATGAACGAACTTGTGGACGCAGTCACCGCAATGGACACCGATCCTGATATCGGCGCCGTGGTCATCACCGGATCAGCCAAGGCGTTCGCGGCGGGCGCCGACATCAAGGAGATGTCCTCCAAGAGCTACATGGAAATGTATGCGGCGGATTGGTTCCGCCGCTGGGAGGACCTCACGCGGCTCCGCATCCCCGTCATTGCCGCGGTATCCGGCTTTGCCCTGGGCGGGGGCTGCGAATTGGCGATGATGGCGGACTTCATCATCGCCGGGGACAATGCCAAATTCGGCCAACCGGAAATCAACCTGGGTGTCATCCCCGGAATGGGCGGCTCCCAGCGGCTCACCCGTGCCGTGGGTAAGGCCAAGGCGATGGACATGGTCCTCACGGGCCGATTCATGGACGCCGAGGAAGCTGAACGCTCAGGCCTTGTCTCCAGGATTGTCCCCGCAGCTGAAGTCATTGACGAGGCGGTGAAAGCCGCCGAGGTCATCGCTTCCAAGTCCAAGCCCGCAGCCATGGTGGCCAAGGAAGCCGTCAATGCCGCGTTTGAAATGGGCCTGGCACAGGGAGTGCTCTTCGAACGGCGGGTGTTCCACTCACTGTTCGCCACTGACGACCAGAAGGAAGGCATGGCCGCGTTCAGCGAAAAGCGGCAGCCCGAGTTCAAGCACCGGTAGTTGATTGGCCCCATCCTTCGTTGTGAGGCCCGCTTTGCGTCCTTGACGCGACTCGTAGCGCGCAAAGCAGGCCTCGCAACGTAGTTTTGGGATGCACGAGGATAGACTCGTTGGCACCGACAAATGGGGAGAGAACATGTCAATGGAGATCGTTCAAACCGGCCAAACGGAAGCATCCGTCCAACCGATCAACCGCCAGGCGATCGTGGCGGCAGCGATGGCAGTGCTGGCCCTCGTTGGTCTGTTCTTCTCGGGGATGGCCGTGATCGCAATCTTCGTTGTGGGCGCAGGTCATGTGGCCCTCAACCAGATCCAGCAACGTGGAGAACGTGGACGTCCCTTCGCGATTGGTGCCCTGGTTGTCGGCTATGGCATCGGCCTGCTGTCCTTGGCCTCAGCCCTCATCTTCGCCTTCACTTCCGCTATTCACTAACGCTTTCTCCGTCACAACCCGGTAGTTGCCCCCTCTTAAAGAAGGGATAGCCAGGCAACGATGTGGGGACATGATGACGGCTCGGTTCTGCGATAACGATGACTGCTTGGATGAGTGGCACTGGACACAGCTCGGGGAGTTTCCTGAGCCATGCCCGGAGCAGGCCGAGGCGGAGCCCCTTACTCCGGATCTACCCCTAAGCCAGGACGTCTGACGGGGCGATGTCTGACGGGGCGATGTCTGACGGGACCAGGGCCGCATCGAAGAACGCGCGTTCCAACCGGACGGCTTCGGCGAACGTTTTCGCGACTCGGCTGCGGTCTTCCGGGGATACAGGTTCGACGGCGTTGAACTCGTCGCGTAGCCAGGTCACCCAGGCGTTGTACTCGGGATTGTTGTGCAGGCGGATCCACTCCGAATGTTTCGGTGCGGCTGGCCATGAGGCAGGATCCGCGGCTCGCGCGGCCCAGTCCCCGTACAGCCATTCGGCAACAAGGAGGACGGCCAGGACGTCCGGGTAGGAGCGGGTAGCCAAGGCGCTACGCATGAGGGCGTCGAAGTCGCGGGTCGCGATTCCAAGTGCGGGTGCGCTCCGGTCAGCCTCCGGAACGTCCAGTTCGTTGAAACAATCCTGGAAGTACGTGTTCTCGTCCGAGGCGAATGCGCCCAGTACCCGCGCGAACACCAACCGGGAAGGCAGCGATGGAGCTGAAGCCACTGCTTGTCCGAGGAGTGCCGTGAAGGCGTCGCAGAACTGGTAATCCTGCACAAGGTAGCGCCGCAGGTCTTCATCGGAAAGGCTCCCGCTGAGCAACTGGTCCACGAATGGATGATTGACGGCGGCGTCCCAATCGTTGATGCACTCGTGCTTGAGTTCTTCGGCAAAGCCCACGTGTTTCCTCCTGAAGTGTCAGCAACGCACCCTAGCAGCCGGTGGCGACTTCGGACAGTACGACGCCGGCCGGGCAGTCAGACTGACTATCCGGCCGGCGTCGTTATTCCTTGGGCTATGTGGCCCGTTCAGCAGAGTCTTCCGCTCCTTTCCGCGCGCATCGGGTCCGGCCAGTTGCCGACGAAGTCGGGCCAAAAGCCGATGTCTCGGCTGGCGGATGCCTTTGCGTGGGTGCGGACGGGGACCTGGATCTTGCGAAGCATGAGTGCCTCCTGACTGATGAACATGCCTGCGGCGGTTGTCGCAGGTGGTGGTGCCTGCCAAAGCAGGAGCCACCGCATCAGTCAGGTCGGGACCCTGGATCGTACGAAGGTTGTGGTGCTGCGCTTCGCTGCGGGTCCACGACAGGTCCAGCTCGAGGCGGCGGCAACGGTGAGAGGACGTCCGGAATGTCCGACGCCCCGGGGGCGGCGGCGCTTGAGCCCCGGGCTCCTGATGAGCCCGCAGCACTTGGCGTCAAGGCTGGATGAAGCGGTGGTTCCGGAACGGGATTCACGGGACCGGGCATCACGGCGGGCGGAATGCCCACTGGATCATGCATGGACAACGGCAGTGGGAGGCTGATGCCTCCGAGCAGAGGTGCTCCGGCTTGCGTGGATTGGAGTACGACGGCGAGGGGCAGCGTGGGAGCGCCTGTCGGCGGGGTGGTGGCTTCCCGAAGGGTCGGCACCGCAGGTGGGGCGACGTCGAGCGGGGTTGGTAGCTGGTTGGGCGACTGATTCGGCAGCGGGTCCGGTAGGGGGCCGGGAAGCGGAGGGGCGGTCAGCCCGGGCAACTCCGGCACGTCGGGCAAGCCCGGAATTGCGGGCACTGGCAGTATGTCAGGTACTTCGGGCAGGAGGCCCGGGACATCCTCCACTGGAAGTAGCCCCTGTACCTCAGGCACCACGACGTCCAGGGGAGCTTCCGGGACTGTCACCGACGGAAGAGCGGGAACTGCGGGAACAGTTGGCACGGCGGGAACAGTTGGCACGGCGGGAACCGCCGGAACCTCCGGCAGCGGATCCAGAGCGGAAACCACTGAGTCCACAGTGTCAGCCACAGGCGTGAGGGACGGCGTGAGGGAAGTCTCCGAACTCTGCGTGAGCGCCGTTGTACCGCCAGGAAGCGGAAGAATGTCCGTCGCTGCCAAGGAAGGCCCGGCCAGCCATATCATCCACGAGGTTGACCCCAGCACGGCCAAGAGGAAAGGGCGCAGAAGTACGCTGCGGCGTTGTCCTCTTAGGCGTTGTCCCGGGTCCTTGGCCATGGCTCCACCCCCAACTGCGGCAATGGAACTTTAGGATACGCTCGCGAGCGCCGTGAGTCACTCCTCCGTGAAATCTCCGGCATCCCTGCGGAAGGTGCCCAGGACGCGGATGAGGTGATCGACGTCGTCGGCTCCGAAGCCCGAGTTGCCGAAGACCTCGGAGTTAAGAGCCGCCGTCGCCTTCTTCGCCAGGGTGCGGCCTTCGGCGGTGAGTTCGATCAGGGTGGTCCGTCCGTCGGTTGGGTGCGGGGAACGGGCCACCAGGCCGGCCTTTTCCAGACGGTCGACGGCGTTGGTCACCGAGGTGGGATGCACCTGCAGGAGCGCGCTCGCCTTATTCATGGGGAGCGCGCCGCTGCGGGCGAAACTGAGCAGGGCGAGAAGTTCGTAGCGTGCGAAGGTCAGCCCGAACGGTTTGAGGACCGTCTCGATGCGCGCCAGCAGGATCTGCTGGGTGCGCATGATCGCGGTGATGGCAGCCATGGGCGCGGCAACATCGCCCCAACCATGCCGTTCCCAGTTGCGTTGGGCGTCGGCGATGGGGTCGCGGGGGAGTGGGGTGCCCATGGGCCTCCTTCTTTGCTCGGGTGGCTAGTCTTTCAGATTCGGGAACTCTTCCTCGGTGTACTCCAGGCCGAGACCTGCCGGCAGCGGTCCACTACCGTGCCGCGCCACTTCTGTGCCGCGTAGTTCCACGCGCCTGATCTTGCCTGAAATGGTCTTGGGCAGTTCGCCGAATTCGAGTCGCCGGATGCGCTTGAAGGGCGCCAAGTGCTCGCGGCAGTATCGCAGGATGTCCTCGGCGACGGCGGGTCCGGGTTCGTAGCCGGCGGCGAGCACCACAAACGCTTTCGGCACCGACAGCTTCACGGGATCAGGTGAAGGTACGACGGCGGCCTCCGCCACTGCGGGGTGTTCGATCAGTACGCTTTCGAGTTCGAAGGGCGACAAACGGTAGTCGGAGGATTTGAAGACGTCGTCGTCCCGGCCCACATACGTGATGACGCCGTCGGCGTCCCTGCTGGCCATGTCGCCGGTGTGGTAGTAACCGTCGCGGAAGGCTTCTGCTGTTTTCGCTTCGTCGCCGAAGTAGCTCTTCATGAGCCCCACGGGGCGAGGGTCCAAGCGCAGGCAGAGTTCGCCGTCGTCGGATTCCTTGCCGGTGAGTGGATCGACCAGGACGACGTCGTACCCGGGCAGCGGCCGACCCATGGAACCGATCTTGACCGGTTGTGCGGGCGTGTTCGCGATCTGGACTGTGGATTCGGTCTGGCCGAAACCATCGCGGATGGTGACGCCCCACGCTTCCTCCACCTGGCCGATGACCTCCGCGTTAAGCGGTTCGCCGGCAGAGACCACCTTGTGTGGCGGCGAGGTCAACTGCGTGAGGTCAGCCTGGATGAGCATGCGCCAGACGGTGGGCGGCGCACAGAAACTTGTGACTCCTTCGCGGCCCATTTGGTCCATGAGGGCCGCCGCATTGAAGCGTTCGTAGTTGTAGATGAAGACGCAGGCCTCGGCGATCCAGGGCGTGAAGACGTTGGACCAGGCGTGCTTGGCCCAACCGGGGGAGGCGACGTTGAGGTGCACGTCGCCGGGTTCAAGGCCGATCCAGTACATCGTGGAGAGGTGGCCCACGGGGTAGGAGGTGTGGGTGTGCTCCACCAGCTTGGCGCGCGACGTGGTGCCGGACGTGAAGTACAGCAGCATCGTCTCGTCGGCTTTGGTGGGGGCATCGGGCGTGAACTCCTGCGGTGCAGAGAAGGAATCTCCGTACTGTTTGGCTTCCGCGTTGGTGCGTTCCCCGCCGATCTCGATCAGCGTGTAGTCGCCCTCCACGGCGATGAACTTCCCGATGTTGGCGCTACCCACGGCCACCCAGTTGGCACCGCCCCGTTCTACCCGGTCTTGAAGATCCCGGGCGCCCATGAGGGTGGTGGTGGGGATCATGACGATGCCCAGCTTGATGCCGGCAAGCATGAGCTCCCAGAGCTCCACTTGGTTGCCGAGCATGATGATCATGTGGTCCCCACGCTTGACGCCCTCGCTGCGCAGCCAGTTGGCGAGTTGGGAGGACCGCTGCGAAAGGTCCGCAAACGTGCGCCGGGTGGAACTGCCGTCCTGCTCAACGATGACCAGTGCCGGCTTGTTTCCCCGTTCCGGATCCGCAGCGATCTGGTCGAACCAGTCCAGGGCGAAGTTGAACTCGTCAAAACGTGGCCATTCGAATTCCGCGTGCGCCTGCTTGTAGTCCTCGCGCAGTTCCAGCAGCCGGTCACGGGCCGCACGGAAGTCTTCTGTGACTGTCATAGTCCGCCTTTCGCTGGGGATTACTGTCTCGGCGCCATCGCCGGAGCATCCCGCCTAGTGGTCCACATCACCTTGCAATATACTAGGACATCCAAGGGTTTGGAAGAGCCTGCGTTGGACATGACGAAGGGGTCAAATGCTCGACGAAAAAGCAGCTGCCGGCACCGTTACCAGCGGCGAAGCGATACAGAAAGTCCTCCCTCCTTATCCGGAGGCGGACCTGATGCATGTAGTTGACCTGCTTCCTGCGGGGGAGCGTGCGCGGTACGCGGAGGTACGGGAGTTCCTCCAAACGCGGATCCGCGCTGCCAGCATCGAATACTGGAACCGCGAAGAGTTCCCGTTCGGGCTCTTGGCCGAGATGGCCAAATATGGGCTCGGCGGGCTGCAGACCGACGGCTCATCCAAGCTGTTCAAGGGCCTCATGTACACGGAGATCGCCCGGGCAGACGTGTCGCTTTCCGCACTCGTGGGCATTCACAACGAACTCATCGTCGGCATGATCCATGAACTCGGCTCTCCCGAACAGAAGCGGAAGTGGCTGCCGGGGCTGGAGGCCTTCACCCAGTTGGGCGCCTTCGCTCTCACGGAACCGGAGCACGGCTCGGACATCGCCGGAGGACTCTCGACGACGGCGCGGCGCGACGGCGGTGAATGGGTCATCAACGGTGCCAAGCGTTGGATCGGGGCCGGCACGATCGCCGACTTCGCCTTGGTGTGGGCCCGTGATGTGTCTGATCACCAGATCAAGGGCTTCATTGTGGAGACGGACCGGGCAGGTTACTCGGCCACCAAGATCACCAACAAGATCGGCCTCCGCATCATGCAGAATGCGGACATCACGCTGGACGACGTCCGGATTCCTGTGGAAAACATGCTGCCCGGCGCCACGGCGTTCTCGCGGGCCAATGACCTGCTGCGGGATTCGCGGGCCTGGGTTGGTTGGCAAGCTGCAGGCATCCAGCTTGCGGCCTTCGATATCGCCCGCTCCTACGCGCTGGAACGCAAGCAGTTCGGCAAGGAATTGGCCAGGTTCCAGCTCATCCAGCAGCAACTTGCGGACATCCTGGGCAATGCCAATGCCTCGCTGTCCTTGATGGTGGAACTCGCACGCATCCAGCAGGCCGGGAAGCTGGAAATGGTGCAGGCCGCGATGTGCAAGGCCACCACAACGCGCTTGGCGCGCTCGTCCGTGGCTATGGGCCGCTCGCTGATGGGCGGAAACGGCATCACCACGGATTACGAGATGGGCAAGCTCTTTGGCGACGCCGAAATCCTGTACACCTACGAAGGCAGCTACGAGATCAACTCCATGATCGTGGCCAGGGCGGTAACGGGTAAGTCGGCGTTCGTCTAAGACGACAAAGAGGGCATCTCTTCGCCGGTGGAACGCTGGCGAAGAGATGCCCTCTTGTTGGAAACTGCTATGAACTTTGGGTTAGGACCTGGACGGGCTCCGGGGAGGCAGGCTCCGTGGGTGCTGGCTCCGGCGATGCCGGCTCCGGGGAGGCTGGTTCTGGGGAGGGGGCCGCGGCTGCGTGCTCGGCCAGGACTCCCGTCCGGTGCCTGATGCGGAGGCGGTAGAGGAGCGTTCCACCGATGATCACGGCAGCAACGAACATGACGCCGCCCCACTGCAAGTACCACTCGAACGGCGGTACCGAGTTGTAAATCTCCGGCCGCGGCCAGATCAGGTTCAGCGTCATCGCGCCGCCCCAGAGCACTGCCAGGATGTTCACTGGCAGTCCCCATTTGCCGAGGCTGAATCCCGGTTCTGACCCGTCGTCCTTCAGTGGCCATTTCTTGAGGAACCGGCGCCGCAGCATCGGCACCGTGACCAGCAGGTAGGAGAGGTAGATCAGGACGATGCTGATGCTGGAGAGGATGGTGAAGATGGCTGGCTGGGAGATGTTGACGATCAAAGGAATCACAGCAACTACACCGATAACGATGGCAGCCACTGTCGGGGTTTTGCGGGTGGGGTGCACTTTGCTGAGCTGGCGGCTGAAGGGAAGGTTGTTGTCCCTGGCCATGGCGAACATCATCCTGATAGCTGCTGCGTGTACGGCCAGCGTGCAGACCACGACGGCAACGACGATGCAAACCAGGAAGGCCTTGCCGAAGGGGCCGCCCAGCACCGAAAGCACGATGTACTGGAGTCCGCCATCGGCAGCTCCGAGCTTGGGGTCAGACAGGTCGGGTGCGGCCAGGATGCCGCCCAGGAGGAGCAGTCCTCCCAAGAGGAAGGACGCCGTAACGGCACGCAGAATGGCCTTGGGGGCCGTGCGCTTGGGGTCCTTGGTTTCTTCGCCCAGGGAACTGGCGGTGTCGAACCCGTACATGACGTAGCCGGAGGCCATGGCGGCAATCATGAACACCCCGAAGAAGCCGAGGGGATGTCCTTCCCCGAATCCGGCAGTATCCAGGAGGACTTCCGGTCCGCGGACGGAATGCCATATCAGCGCCGCGATCAGCAGGACGGCCGCAACCAGTTCCACGAACACACCCACGCTGTTGATCATGGTCATGAGTTTCACGCCGAAAGCGTTGATGAGCGTGGAAATGCCGATCATGATGCTGGCAAGGATGACGCCGTTGACGGCGAAGTCGTAAGGGCCTGTTCCATCGCCCACCAGTTGGAAGCCGCTCCAGATCTGCGGCAGGGTGATTTGAAGGGCCAAGGCAACGGATCCCAGAGCCATGATCGAGGAAAGCAGGAGCAACCAGCCCGCCAGCCAGGCCCACGTTCCGCTTGAGAGCCGTTTGGCCCAGTTGTAGACAGATCCAGCCACCGGGTAGCGGCCGGCCAGTTCGGCAAAGCACAGGGCCACCATCAGCTGGCCGACGAAGACGATGGGCCATGACCACGCGTAGGCGGGTCCGGCCGTGGAAAAGCCGAAGTAAAAGAGTTGAAAAACGCCGGTGAGGATGGAGATGTAACTGACGCCGGCGGCGAAGCTGGCGAACTTGCCGATGCTGCGGTCAAGGGTTTGTGCGTAGCCAAACTCGTCCATGCCGCTTGCATCGCTCTTGCGGGGTCCTAATTTGCTGGGTTCTGACATTCGAACTCCTAACTCAGACGTGCACCGAATGGTGATGACCTGCGGCCGCCATTGGTCGCAGTCGAAATCAAAGGGCCGGGCACCACTGTGTGCCTGACGGCTGTTTCCCCCATTGTTGTAACGGGGCTGGCTGGGCCTTCGATGTTCTCGAAGTCCAGGCCATGCCCGCCAAGCCGCAACCGTATAGGTGTGGCGTGGGTCATAAGAAGAGGCTAGTTCAGATTGAACAGGCGTTCAAGACTTGTTTATGAACAAATGTTCAAGAATAATGCAGGCGCCCTTTCCAGGCACTAGCGCTCGCGGGCATTGAAATGTGGGCACTGAAACGCCGGTGGGGGCGCTGGGTGCACCCTCCACCAGTAGAGTTTTCAGTGGCAATCATCTGCTCAGGCGTTCCTCTGGTCAGGCGGGCGTCAAGCTGAAGTCCGCCTCCGCCGTCGTGGTTTCATCCGTCCGGCTGGCCCTGATGAGGTCCGCGCACCGCTCGCCAATCATCATGACGGTGATGTTGGGGTTCACGGTGACGTGTTCCGGCATGACGGAGGCATCGGCAACGCGCAGGCCTGTAACGCCCTTGACCCGCAACTCGGGATCCAGCGGTGACATGTCATCGTCCACGGGACCCATCCGGACGGTGCCGACGGGGTGGTAGACCGTGTTGTGCGTTTTGCGGATGTAATCCTGCAGTTCCTCGTCCGTCTGTGCCTCGATACCAGGGGAGAGCTCCCGACCGGCCCATTCAGCCATGGCGGGCTGCGCGGCGATTTCCCGGGCCTTGCGGATGCCGGCCACCATAACGCGCATGTCGTGGCCCTCCGGATCCGTGAAGTAGCGGGGGTCGACCATGGGCTTGTCGCGGAAGTCCCGGCTGCGCAGGCGGACTGTCCCGCGGGAACGGGCATGGGTGACGTTCGGCGTGAGGCTGAAGCCATTCTCCGTGGTGGGGTAGCCGTACCGAAGGGTGTTCATGTCGAACGGGACAGAGCCGTAGTGCATCATCAGGTCGGGGCGATCCAGACCCTCTTCGGTGGGGGTGAAGATACCAATCTCCCACCACTGGGTGGAGGTCTGGACCATCGGCTGCTTGGCCTCGAACTGCACCACGCCTTCCGGGTGGTCCTGCAGGTGCTCGCCGACGCCGGGGGAGTCGACCACCACGTCGATGCCGTGCGCGGCCAGATGCGCGGCCGGGCCGATGCCGGAGAGCATGAGGAGCTTGGGGGAGTCGATGGCGCCGGTGGACAGGATGACCTCGCGATGCGCTGTGAGCCGGTGGGTCCGGCCGAAGGCCGAGTCAACGACGTCGACGCCGGTGCAGCGCTTGTCTGCGTCAAACACCAGTTGGCGGGCACGCAGCCCGGTTAGCAGCGTGAAGTTTTCACGATCGATGATGGGGTGGATGTAGGAAACCGAGCTGGAGGAACGCGTCCCGTCCGAGCGGCGGTTGATCTGGAAAAAGTTGGCGCCGTTGACCACAGTGCTGCCGTCATTGAACTTTGCGCGGGGGATGCCGGTCTGCTCGCAGGCGTCAAGGAGCGCGACGCCGGTGGGATCCGTCGGGGGCACGTTCATCAGGTGCACGGGTCCCGAGTCGCCATGGTGGGGAGCATCCGGGCCCGCGTCCTCATTGGTTTCCAGCCGCTGATACAAGGGCCAGGCGGCAGCAGCATTCCAGCCGGTGGCGCCGTACTTTGACTCCCACTCGTCCAGGTCTTCACGAGGAGCCCAGAATGCGATGCAGGAGTTGTGGCTGGAGCAGCCGCCCATGACTTTGGCGCGGGCGTGGCGCATGAAGGAGTTGCCGTTCTCCTGCGGTTCCACCGGGTAGTCCCAGTCGTAGCCCGACTCCAGCAGTTCCATCCACCGGTCAAGCTGCAGGATCTCGGGGAGGCCGCGGTCATCCGGACCAGCTTCAACCAGCGCCACGGTAACGGAAGGATCCTCGCTCAGTCGGGCGGCTACAGCGGCTCCGGCAGAGCCGCCGCCGATGACGACGTAGTCGAACCCTCGGTCATTGAGGTTCTCGATGTTGTCGGTGTGCATCTATTTCTCCTTGCTGCGGTCAGCGAACCAGCCGGTTACCTGCGGGTTGGTGTTCTGGTAGATGTGCTTGGCTTCCTGGTATTCAGCGAGTCCGGTGGGACCGAGCTCGCGGCCGACGCCGGACTGGCCGAAGCCGCCCCATTCGGCCTGTGGAAGGTAGGGGTGGTAGTCGTTGATCCAAACGGTGCCGTGCCGCAGCCGGCCTGCTACCCGCTGCGCCTTGCCTGCATCCTGGGTCCAGACGGCGCCGGCCAGCCCGTAGATGGTGTCGTTCGCGGTGGCTACGGCTTCGTCTTCAGTGCGGAAGGTTTCCACCGTTACAACCGGGCCGAAGGCTTCGTCGATGACAACGGACATTCCCCGTTGGACGCGGTCCAGAATGGTCGGCTGGTAGTAATAGCCGGCGTCGTACTTCTCCCCTTCAGGGGCCGCGCCGCCACAACGCAACCGCGCACCTTCCGCCACGCCACGCTGGACGTAGGCATCCACCTTCTCGCGGTGGGCCGCGGAAATCAGCGGTCCGGTTTCGGCGGACTCATCGAACGGGCCGCCGAGGCGGATGTCCTGTGCCCTGCGGACCAGCTCGTCGACGAAGCGCTCGGCGATGGATTCCTCCACCACCAGCCGCGCCCCAGCGGAGCAGACCTGGCCTGAGTGCACAAACGCGCCGTTCAACGCATTGTCGACGGCGGCGTCGAAGTCAGCGTCAGCAAACACGACGTTGGGGTTCTTGCCGCCGAGCTCCAGCGCCACCTTTTTAACCGTGCCGGATGCAGCCGCGGCAATACGCTTGCCGGTTTCCAGGCCGCCCGTAAAGGAGACCAGGTCAATGTCAGGGTGCTCCGAAAGGGGTGCGCCCGCTTGGGCGCCAGGGCCTGTCACGAGGTTGGCGACGCCGTCCGGCAGCCCAAGGTCCTTGAGTAACTGCATGGCAAGGATTGCCGTGGACGGGGTCAGCTCGGCGGGCTTGAGGACGAAGGTGCAGCCAGCGGCCAGGGCGGGAGCGATCTTCCATGCGGCCTGCAGCAGCGGGTAGTTCCACGGCGTGATCAAGCCGCAGACGCCAACGGGTTCGTAGACGATTTTGCTGGCGACGGCGTTGTCCCCGGCATCGACTACCCGGCCCGCCGACTGTCCGGTGAGCCTTCCGAAGTATTCGAAGCAGGCAGCGATGTCGTCGATGTCGATGCGGCTTTCGATGATTCTCTTGCCGGTGTCCAGCGATTCGGCACGGGCGAACTTCTCCCGGCGTTCGCGCAGTTCAGCGGCGACCTTCAGCAGGAACGCGCCGCGTCCGGGTGCGGGGACTGAAGACCAGACGCCGGAGTCAAAGGCTGCACGAGCGGCAGAAATGGCGCGCTCGGCGTCTTCGCGGCCAGCCTCGGACACCGTGGCGACCAGTTCGCCGTCGGCCGGGTTGTGGATTTGACGGACCGCACCGGACGCAGCCGGCTCCCACGAGCCGTTGATGAAAAGAGTGGATGCGGAATCGGAGAATGTGGCTTGGGTCATACTTTGCAGATTAGTGCATCTTGAACATCTGTTCAAGAGTCAGTATGAACAAATGTTCAAGATTGCGGGATGCGCGTTCCGGGGTGACCAGGCACTGCCACTGCCCTTCCGGGGCGGACAACAACGGCGCCCCTACCGTTGCCGGAAGGGCGCCGTCGTCGTCCGAAGGGGCTATTCGTAGAATTCGATGCGTGGCTCTCCGATCACGCCACCGCGTTTCATGGCTTCCTGGAGTTCGGGATTGGCGAAGAAGGCCTGGGCCTTCTCTACTGAGTCAAAATAATGCAGCACGAGCACGGTGTCGGGGTCGTCCGCCTTCCGGTGGAATGATTCCTGAGTAATGCCGCCCGCGGCCTGAAGATCGGCAACGCTTTTATAGACGTCATGCCATGCACCAAAATCAGCCACTTTGTGGGTAACAACGGACAGTGCCATGGACTTCTCCTTAAGGTGGTGTAGCTCAAAAACCCGGGGCGGCGGGGGCCGGCGTCCCGCGTCAGGCTCTGCGAGCCATTCGCAACGCTAGACCGGCCCAAATACTCGGTCAATAGACCCGCACACTGTCCGGCTACTGCTGGTTCAACCACTCCTCAAAGCGGGTGTTATAAATGGTCGCTTCGCTGCCGGGAAGCAGCTCGCCATCCTGGAGCATGGCATTGAAGTAGCGCGCGCTAGGGTCAGTGACAACCTCGCGGGGGTCGCCACGGAAGCTGAGGCCCTTGCGGATGAGCTCATCGAGGCCGAACTGCTCGGGACCCGCGACCTCAACGGTGGCGTTTCGTGGACTTCCGACTGCCGTACGGGCAACAGCGGTGGCCACGTCCTCAGCGGCCATGGGCTGGATCCGGGCGGGTGACAGACGAACAGTGTTTCCGTCAGTCGCGGCCTGGGCGATGCTCTTGACGAACTCGAAAAACTGCGTCGCGTGAACAATCGAATACGGGACGCCGGATTCCTTGATGAGCTTCTCCTGAGCGATTTTCGCCCGGAAGTAGCCGCTCTCAAGCAGGCGCTCCGTGCCCACGACTGACAGCGCAACATGGTGCCCAACGCCGGCCTCCTTCTCCGCGGCGAGCTGGTTGCGGGTGGAGGTGGTAAAGAAATCGAGCACAGCCGCATCTTCAAACGAGGGCGAGTTCGACACATCGACTACAGTGTCGGCTCCCTGCAAGACATCCGCGAGGCCCTCGCCCGTGAGCGTGTTCACCCCCGAGTCAGGGGAAGCGGCAACTGCTTCGTGTCCATGTTCGCTGAGTTTGCTGACCAGTTTCGAGCCGATCAGGCCAGTGCCGCCGATAACTACGATCTTCATGATCTTTCCTTCCGATAAGTGGCGTGAAGGGATGCAGTGACATCCGTCCATCAGGTATGACCGGGTACCAACACAATCTGTGACAGCCTGAGTAAAGAAGGGCCGTGCTACGACGTCACGTTCAGCCATTCCTTGAGGGTGATGTCCCCGATGCGGGACTCACCCACGGGAACGATGCTTGTCTCTTCGATCGGTATGCCGAAGTAGCCGGCTTGGGTGTCAACAACCACTGGGCGGGGATCATTGTGGGCCTCGAGAACCCGCCCCACGAATTCATTAATTCCTGCGCGCTCAGGGCCTGCCATTTCCAGGACGCCGTCAATCGCTGGCGAGACCGCCGTCTCCGCCACAATGCGGGCAACGTCGGCAGCAGCCATCGGCTGCATCAGGTAATTTGTCGCATAGATCGACCCGTCGCGCATTCCTGCATTGGCGATGATCGGGATGAACTCGAAGAATTGAGTTGCCCGCAGAATCGTGTACGGCACTCCGCCTTCTCTAACAGCCTTCTCCTGCGCGGTTTTTCCGGCGAAGTAGCCGACGTCGATACGGTCGGTTCCAACGACAGACAGTGCCACATGATGCCGCACGCCGGCCCTTTTCCCGGCAGCGAGAAGATTGCGGGATGAAGTGGAGAAGAAGGGAACGACTACCTTCTCGTCGAAATCGGAAGTGTTCGTCAAGTCGACAACCACGTCCGCCCCCACCATCACCCCATCCAATCCATGGCCGGTCACGGAATCCACCCCAGTGGAAGGGGACGCCGCTTTAGCCTCATGGCCCTGACTGCTGAGGATCTCCACAACCTGCTTGCCGATCAGGCCAGTGCCGCCGATTACAACGATCTTCATGATGATCTTTCCCTCCGATATTGGCGTGGCGGAATGTAGTGCCATTCCGTCCACCAGCTATGACCGGGTACCGGATCAATCTGTGACAGTCAGCCGCCAACGCTCGTCACGCCGGAGAGTTTGTCTGGATTCATGGTCCACATCAGCCGATCAATACCATCGGCAGACGCAGTGAGGGTCACCACCGCAAACACCACCCCGTCCCGGGCCAGTCGTGCGGAGGGCCGGCCGTTGGCCATGAAAGCCTGGGTATCGACGCCAAGCCAGAAACGCGACGCGAACGCCTGATAGTACTTCGCGACCCGTTCCCGTCCGACAACAGGGAACTTCGAAGCCCGAACCTTCCCACCGCCGTCGGAGTAACTGACCACGTCAGCGGCGAACAGAGCCTCCAGCGCGGCCAGGTTCCCGGTTCGCGCAGCAGCCAGGAATGCCTCCAGCAGATTCCGCTGCTCACTCACGCTCACCTCAGCACGTTTCTCCTCGGCAAGGCGTTTACGCGCCCGGCTGACCAACTGGCGGGCATTCCCTTCTGTCTGTTGGATGACCTCAGCGATCTGCTCATACGGGTAGTCGAAAGCTTGCCGCAGCACGTACGCTGCCCGTTCGGTCGGCGACAACTTTTCCAGTATCAGCAACACGGCAAATTCGAGCGCTTCACCATGCAAAGCGCCCAATTCAGGGTCCGCGCTTGTGTCCACAGGCTCGGGCAGCCAGGGACCAACATACGTCTCACGACGGACACGTGCCGACTGCCCGACATTGATGGCAAGACGGGTGGCGGTAGTCGCGAGGAAGGCCGGCGCATGCCGAACCAGGCTGCGATCACATGTCTGCCATCGAACCCACGTCTCCTGGACGATGTCTTCCGCCTCGCTGACGCTTCCGAGCATGCGATAGGCGATCCCGAACAATCGAGGACGGACTTCAGCGAAAATTGTCGATGCCGTTTCCAATTCGGCCGCTGACCCCGTGTCGGCATCCATGCGCCCAATGTTACTGCTCGAAGGATTGGACGCTGGCCGCGAACGCCTGAGCCTGACTGGCCTACGAAGGCTGGCGATTCTGCCGGTAAATTGATATTCCAAATTCCTGCCCCGCACTCACTCGACGAGTTTGTCAGCGGTCGTGACCGGTCGACGCATGTGCTTCGCAATCTCGTGCGATACAGGCGCGATGGCTTCGTGCTCGATGCCACGAGCAGGAGACCAGACAAGATTCACTTGCAAGCTTGAATCAAGATCCGGGTAGTCGCTGCGGTTATGACAGCCGCGTGTTTCACGGCGTTCACGGGCAGCTTCGAGCGTCGCACGCGCGGCAAGAGCGGCTGCCTTCAAGTCGAAAGCGTGTGCAAGATCCTGATATCCGGCGATGTCGGGATGCACGCCCACGTCGGTGATGCGGGCTTCAATGTCGTCGAGCTCCGCCAAGCCCTGCTTGAGACCTTCTTCGTTCCGCACAACACCGGCATGCTCGGTCATGGTGTCTCGGATGGCCCGCTGAAGTACGCGGACGTTCTCTCGTCCCTTGGCGTTGAGCAGCTCATCTATCTCTTGCCGAGCTTCATCCACCGCTTCGGCTGACCGCACGTGTGCCGTGAGGGAGTCTGAATACTCAGCGGCGGCTTTGCCGACGATCCTACCGAAGACCAGGAGCTCGATCAGCGAGTTGCCTCCTAAACGATTGGCGCCATGCAGGCCGCTTGAGGCCTCCCCGATTGCGTAGAGACCCGCGACATCTGTGCTGTGATCGTCGGGACGGACCCAGACGCCGCCCATGGAGTAATGCGCTGTTGGTGCGATTTCGATTGGCGTCGTCGTGATGTCGAGCATCTGCAATTCGAGCATGGTCTGATAAACACGCGGCAGGCGACGCATGATCGTCTCCCGAGGCAGGTGTGAAACGTCCAGCCACACGCCACCATTGGCCGTGCCGCGCCCCTCTTGAATTTCTGTATAACAAGCCAAAGCCACCCGATCTCTGGTGGAGAGCTCCATGCGTTCTGGATCGTATTTGGCCATGAATCGTTCACCGAGGGCGTTGGTGAGGATACCGCCTTCGCCGCGCGCGGCTTCCGAGATGAGCGTTCCTGCAGCATTCTCTGGCTCAAGAATGCCTGAGGGATGGAACTGGACCAGCTCGGGGTCGCGGATGCGGCCGCCTGCGAGCACTGCCAGACGGAAGGAATCACCAGTGTTTTCGTCCCGCCGGCTGGACGTGCGTCGCCAGATGCGGGTGTGCCCTCCGGCAGCGAGCACCACGGCGTCGGCATGGATTCGATAGCGCGTCCCGTCTGAGAGCCGGAAGCCATAGGCACCGAAGACCCGGCCCTCGGTGACGAGTATGCGCGTGATGTAAACATCGTCCAATATCGGTACGTCGAGTTCGGCGGCGCGATTTACAAGCGTGCGCTGAATTTCGAGCCCCGTATAGTCGCCGCTGAAAGCTGTCCGGCGGAACGTATGAGCTCCGAAGAAACGCTGGCTGATCCGGCCGTCTTCCTCGCGGGCGAACGGCATGCCATAGCGTTCCAAGTCGCTGATACCCTGCGCGGCCCCCTTGGTGACGATCTCCACGATCTCAGGGTTCGCAAGATGGTAGCTCTCCAGGATTGTGTCGGCGGCGTGCTGCTGCCAACTGTCATCCGCATCCATTGTGCCGAGAGCGGCGTTGATGCCTCCCGCGGCGAGCGAGGTGTGGGCGTCAGTTCTGGGCCTTTTGCCGACAGCGAGCACATCTACACCCAGTTCGGCCAGTTCGATGGCGGCGCGGAGTCCGGCACCTCCCGTGCCAATGACGAGCACCGACGTCGACGCGAGCAGTTCCTGAGGCTTCATCACTACATTCCATTCACTCGGGATATCTGAAGATAAGATTCCTTGAGGCGCGCCGGTATGTCATCTTGGATTTCATTGGCGCAGCAAGTCCTCCGGTCTCGTCACCAACTAAGACCGGACAGCCCTCGGATTTGTGACAGAAGAAACGACGGCCAGCGCTGCGCGTACTCGCGCGAATGGTATTGGTCGATCGGCGCGGGCACTCCGGACCCGGCATCCCGCAATTGCTCAGCGGCGTCAGCTGTCCTCGGCCCGTACTGCCCTCTTCAACTCGGCGATCCTCAGTCGTAAGAAGATGATGGTCAGGACCAGGGCGTACACGGCCAGGACGGACACCGCGATCACGAAGTCCGCGTAAAGGATCCCGAGGATTCCGAAGGCTGGACTTAAATTCATTACTACCCCCAATAGTCGTTGAGCCCCAATGCTATGCAAACCACCAGCGATTCCCATGGAGGCGGGAAAGGCGCAGGTTGCTTGTCAGCCAAGCTCGGCTCGGCGGCGGGGCTCGGCTCCGTACTCTGACCAACCGCCTGCGTAGAGACGGCCGCGGCCGAGTCCTGCATGCTCCAGGGCGAGAAGGTTGTGGCAGGCGGTGACGCCCGATCCACAGTAGGAGATGACTGCTCTCGCGTCTTCGATCCCAACCCGCGCAAACGCTCGTCGGACCTCGGCGATCGGGCGCAGGCGTCCATCAGGGGCGAGGTTTCCACGGCACGGGACGTTCACTGCGCCGGGGATGTGTCCGGCTTGGGGGTCGGTGGGCAGTTGGAGACTTCCGTCGAAGCGGTCGGCATTGCGGGCGTCGACGATGATCCCGGCAACCCCTGCCGTGATGTCCTCGAGCTGGGCGAGATGCGCCTCCAGCCACAGAGAGGGCGTGAAGGTCGCGGGTGTCGGCGTCGCGGGCTTCGTCTCCAGCGGTCCCGTCCACGCGGCAATCCCGCCGTCGAGCAACGCCGCCCGGTGCCCGAGCGCACGCAGCATCCACACGAGCCGCGCGGCGATGACTCCGCCCGCGTCGTCATAGGCGACGACGGTCGTGGAGTCGCCGATTCCCAGGGAGGACATTCCCTGTGCGAACACTTCAGGGTCGGGAAGCGGGTTCAGCCCGTGTGGTCCCGAACTCCCAGACAGCCATGAATCCAGGTCCACGAACACCGCATCCGGAAGGTGGCCGCCGTCGTACGCTTCACGGCCCGAGGCGCCGTCGAGGTACCAGCGAACATCAGCGGTGACAACGTTGCTTCGGTGCGCGTGGAGCCAGGCGGCATCAACAAAGGGCGGAAGGTCCTCTTGGGTTATCCGACTATCGTCCATACACTGCAGGCTAAAGGATGTGTCCACTATTCGAGCAAAAACGTCTCATTATGCGGTCATTAGCTGAGCGGGTACTCGCGCTGGACCTTGGCGACTTTGGGGTCGTTCTCGTCCGCTCCGTAGTCGGAGTTTCGCGTGATGTCCTTTCCGTCGGGGAGCTTCATCGCCCGGAAGACCAGCGACAGGATAACGGCAACAATCAGGTTGATCGCGAAGGCCACTACGGCGATGTAGACCTGTACGTTCGTGCCGGGGATGGCAGCGATGGAGCCACCGAAATTGGCCTTCGTCACCGGATTCACCACGTTGTAAGCCGCAACGGTTCCGTAGATGATTCCGGCTACCCAGCCTGCGAAGAGCGCCCAGCGATGGAACCAGCGAGTGTAAAGTCCTGCGACGATCGCCGGGAATGTCTGAAGGATCCAAATACCGCCGAGAAGCTGCATGTTGATGGCGGCCGACTGGTCCATCGCGATGACGAAGATCAGTGCCCCGAACTTCACCACGAGCGAGGCGATCTTGGAGACCTTCGCTTCCTGCCGCGGGTCGGCGTCGGGCCTGATCAGGTCGCGGTAGATGTTGCGGGTAAACAAGTTGGCAGCTGCAATCGACATGATGGCTGCTGGGACCAGGGCGCCGATCGCGATGGCGGCCAAGGCGACCCCCGCAAACCATGCCGGGAAGTTGTCCAAGAACAACTGCGGAACCACTAGTTGCGGATTGACGGCACCGTTGAGGTCAACGGGCTTGGTGCCCGCCGCGATGGCCGCGTAGCCAAGGAGGGCAAGGAATCCCAGCATCAGCGAGTACAACGGAAGCACTGCCGCATTCTTGCGGATCGTGTTCCTGCTCTTGGTCGCCAGGACCCCGGTCACCGAGTGCGGGTACATGAACAGCGCCATGGCCGAGCCAAGAGCCAGTGTCCAATATGCAGAGTAGCTGGCCGCGCCTGGGATAAAGACGCCGGTCGGCTTGCCGGTGGCCGGACTGACGGCGTCGAGTTTCGTCTGGGCAGCGCCAAAGATGTTGTCCCAGCCCCCGAACTTGATCGGCATATAGATCACCGCGACGATGACGGCCAGATAGATCAAGAGATCCTTCACGACGGCGATAAGCGCCGGGGCGCGCAGGCCCGAGGTGTACGTGTAGGCAGCCAGGACCACGAAAGCGATGATCAGCGGCAAGTCAGTCAACAGCGCATTCTCGGCGCTGCCGAGGCCTAGCACCGTGAGCACGGCTTTGATACCAACCAATTGCAGCGCGATGTACGGCATGGTCGCGACAATGCCAGTAAGTGCCACGGCAACGGTCAACGCCCTGCTGCCATAGCGACCGCCAACGAAGTCCGCCGGGGTGACGAACCCATGCCGGTGCGAGACCGACCACAGCCGGCTCATCAGCAGGAACACGATCGGGTAAAGCACGATCGTATACGGCACCGCGAAGAAGCCGCTCACTGCCCCCGTGGCCCACATTGCCGCCGGGACTGCCACGAACGTGTACGCCGTGTAGAGGTCGCCACCGAGGAGGAACCACGTCACCCACGTTCCAAAACCGCGGCCACCCAGCCCCCACTCATCGAGGCTGTGCAAACCGGTCTCTCTGTCCGCCCGCCACCGTGCGGCGAAGAAACCCAAAACCGCCACGAGGACAAAGAGAGCGACGACGATGGCGAGCGCTATGCCGTTGACGGGACGATCGCCTGTGGTCTCTACCGGTACGGCGAGCGCGTTCATGGTTCCTGCTCCTCGGCGCGTGCGCTCCGCGCCACGGTGCGGCGGCGCTGATCCTCCTTCGTAACGAGCCGGTAGGAGATGCCTATCAAGCCCGCAGTGATCGGGACCCAGAGCATTTGGTACCAGTAGAAGAATGGCATACCGAACAGCCGGGGCTTATCAATTGCGTACGCCGGGACGAACAAGGGAACCAGAACGGAGATGGCTAGCAGGATTCCGGCCGCAATATACGGACCGGGTCTTGCTGGCCCGCGAGTCGGCAGATCGGGAGTTGACATCGACGCCTCCTTATAGAGACGGCCCCCGGATCGGGATGGGCTCCCGGGACGTGCCGGTGGCCAGCCGGGCCATGAATACACCCATATTCAGAATAGATTCTGGACTAATTCTTTGACAGGTAAGGCCCCTTATTTTCGTCTGTCCGGTGCGGAACAGCGCGATCCTAGCCACTTTGACGGCGTCCGTTGCCGGCAACTGTCAATTCCCAACGCCGGCCATTGACTGACACACTGAGTGAATGCTCACTCAGGACGAGGTGCTCAAAGCTGCTGTAGAAAGGGCCGACGCCCTTGCGCGACGTGACGGAGAATCTTTGATTCGTCTGCTGCACCCCAAGTTTTGCTGGATCTCGCATCAAGGCGAGCGGTTCGACCGCGATACCTACGTTCGATCAAACATCGACGGCCAAAACAATTGGCACTCGCAAACCCTCGAAGAGCCCACGATCACGATCTTCTTTACGACCGCTGTCCTTACGTGCATCGCTTCTGACGATGTATCCACGGCGGCCGGCCGGAGGCAAAATCGCATGCCCATGACCCAAGTCTGGATCCAGGAAGAGGACAGAACGCTACTGGTCGCCGGACATGCAGGTCCGCTTCTCTAACCACGCCCAGGGGCAACTATGTTCGGGGTGTAACCGGCATCTTCAACGAGCCCATGATGACCACAAGGGCATCGTCCGCGGTTGAGTACGTCCCCTCATTCGCATTGTCCGCTCAGCAGGAGCGCGTTGTCGATCCTGGGAAGCAGGGGATGATGAATTCTTCAGCGAGTACATGGAGGCCGGACTTGCGATACGTCGTGCTACTCAGGGCCGTTAACGCGGGAGCGGACTCACGGATCACTACGGCCTCCTTGCGAGAGTGTGTCGAGCAGGCGGGCATCACGGTACTTGAATCGTACCTACCGAGCGGAAATCTCCTCATCGAGGCGCCGCGGACGCGTTCGGCACATTTGGCCGCGCAGATCGGGCGGGCAGTTGGGCAGCGGCTCGGACGCCCCACACCCGCGGTCGTCTTGACCGGAACCCAGCTCGCCCGTGTACTGGAGGACGCACCTGCCCAATGGCACAATCAGCCAGGCTTTGCACACCACGTCATCTTTCTCACTGGCTCCGTCACTGCCGCGCGGCTGTTGTCCGGCATGGAGCCGCAGCCGGATCTGGAACAAGTGACACCTGCCGGCAGCCACATCTACTGGTCGATCCGCACCGATGCTGCTTCCCACAGCGTCCTGGCAAGGATGGGCCGGACCAAGGAGTACCGGCATGTCACCATCCGGACGCTCAGCACGCTGGAACATCTGCAGCAATTGCTCATCGAGCATTCCGGGTGACTGTGACAGGTTTGGATGACCCGGGTAGGCCGAACCTATTCTGACCCACTTCGTGATTCGCCAGGCACTTGGTGTCCCAGCGGAGTGTGCCAGTTCCAAGGAAGCGGGACGCCGAACCGTGTAGCGTTTAGGGCACCTTCACCGCGCATTTTTGCGGGCGGGTCTTACGGGATCCAGTAGCCCTGGAACGGCGGGGGAGTTCCATGCCCATTAGATCTGGCCGGTGGGGACCGGCTTACGGGCGCGGTTGTACTACGCCAGGTTCGCAAGAACGCAGCGCAGTAGTGCGGGATACACTTCCGGATGGAAGGAGGGGCCGCTTCCGCCGTACGAGAGGGAGCGCAATTGGGTAACGAACTGCAGCCGCGGACCAACGAATCAGATGCCGGAGCGCTGCCCGATGTTCAAACATCGGAACTGCACGCTATTCCTGATGGAGCGACGAGGTTCCAGCGTTACTGCCTAGGCTTCATCGATTTGATGTTAGGGCTGTTCACGGCATGGATAACCGTCGTGAATACGGCTGAGATCAACGGACAATTCCTGGACCACCAGGCCCGGGGAACACACGTACCTGCCGGTTGGATCGCTACCGTTGTCGCTGTGATCGTCGGGTTCAGTGTGTTGTCCATTGCGGGCCTCTTCATTGGAATCTGGAATCTACGCGGGCTAGGAACGATGAGCCCAGCACCGCTGGTTGCTGCCATCATCTACTCATTGATGTCCATCGTGATGATGGCGGTGTTCCTCAACGAATACGGCGCCACTCTTAGCTTGGTCCTTTTGCATGCTTTTTTGGTCTTCATGACAGTTAGGATCCTTCGTCACGAAGGCGTCAAATCCCTCAAAGATGTTCGCCGGCGAATCGCTTGAAGTGCAAGAGCGCTACAGTCCCGTTGCGGGATCCCTAACCGGACGTTGCCCATCTGGTCTAAGGACACCCGATTGAGGCCGAGTCATGGCGTGCACTTTTCCAGCGGCGTGCCGCGATCTCCGCTCAGGACTAGTATTCGGTCATGTCAGACAAACCAGCTCGTCGCGTTATCCGCCTATTCCCTGACTATGGGCATCTATGGCCACTTTGGGAGAACAGCACGGCCGAGCATCCGACCAAATACACCATGGAACCGGCGGACTTCGGACTCTCTCAGGAGCTCACCGGCCGGCTTCGAGCTTGGTATGACGCCTGGGAAGCGGAAAAATTGCATGTGAGCGGTTGGAGTTCACGGGACGCGGAGAACGCATGGAGAGCTGAGGGAGCCAGGATTGCTGAGCAGCTTCGCGACGAGGTCAAGGCCTTCGCTGATGTGGAATACCACGAGTAACAGCCCCGGCGACTAAGACGCACTATAGAAGTGTCCTTGAAGGATCGCGCACTGGGACAAAACTGGAACATGTTGTCGAACGGAACCTAGCCCATTACCGCGTTATTGATTTCGGCCAGCCGATGCAGCGATATTCCCGTCGTTTGCTCCCTAACCAGCGGGTGGTCCGCGGACGGGTCCAGCTCAATGTATGGAACGACTCCTGGCTCCCTGGTGTGCACATGCGTCGCTATGGAAAGCGTTGAGTGGTCGTAGGGTAACTCGTTGCAGAGCCAACCGAACACTGGCGGCAAAGAGGATCGTGCCGGGTCATCCCAATGGTCCGCAATCTTTTGGACGCTTTCTTGACTGAGCGAGACCCAAACAGACCAGCTAAAGACCTCACCAGGGGCATCAATAAGGGGGATCTCAATGTGTCCCCTAAGGAAGTAATGCTGTTCACCTCCGACTTCAAGCACGCACATGTCGCCCGTCAGTTCTCCGGCTTCACGTTCGGCTGCAGTGGCATGTAACCAAACATCCGGAGCCCGGGCACCGAAAACCGTAGCGAGCCCTCGATGAGGCTGTCCGCACGTCCCGCATTTCCACTCAATTCCGCTCTTGCCACCCATTGGTTCCCCCATGTTCGTGAGCACTTTGGCTTTCCGAAGCCTACCTAAGAAGGATGCCCATTCCTCGAAATAGAAGAGGAGGAACGGCCGCATGATGGCAGCCAGCGGACGCTCCAAGCGCCCGCTGGGGGATCCTTCACCGAACGTCTCATTGCGATTGATGGTTCTGACCCCGCCGATGCGTTTGTTATTGGTTACGGCGTTTCTCGGTCTGTCGCGTTTGTCTCTTCTAGCCAGGCAGGATATTCACGAAGCAGAACCTCCTGCCCGACACGTTCCCCCTCGGGTGTGGCATCGAGCCACGCTATGTCGCCTGTCCTAAGGCTGGCCAGGTCGGGAAAGGAAGCCCATTCAGCGGCAATGCGGGCAACGGCCTCGCTTGGGGAGCACTCCCATGGCTGGTGCTTCGACCCTCCAATATCACCTGGCACGAGCAGGCCGGTGGCTATCATGCGAATGATCAGGCCAAGCGCGAGGTCCCGAACATCATCCCGGTCTCTCAGGCCTCGACGGATGCAGACTGAGACCACTTCGAAGGGGGTGACCCAATCTTCAACGGCTCGAGCAAGAATGTCCTCGGTTAGAGTACGCATGTCATGCCATTCTTCAAGATTCAATGTGCACCTTCATCGGGTCTTTGGGGATATTCAATGTCTATTGTGGACTTCCGTCTCCTTGACGCATCGCTGTCCGGTGAGCGATCCTTGAGCGCACCCTATTTGACGTTGGAGTAACGTGCCTCATGAACGTGAAATCCGTCAGGGCTCTACCGGTCGGAGGTGGACGGCGTAGTGCGCTTCGGCGTCTGCGACCAGGTCCGGACCGGCGTATCCGGGCAAATTACGGTTCCACCAGAATGCGGTCTCTGGTAAGACGGATGGCCCAGAGCGTAGAAGCGCGGCGAAACGTTCGTCAATATCGGCGATTGCCTCCGCGAAAATGGCCAGTTCAGGGTACGCCGTGAGTTCCGGGGCAGTGAGGACTTTGTCGATCACATCCCTGATTTCGAGTTCGTTCTCATACTCGTAGATGCTCCACCGGTAGCCTTCTTCGCAAGCCGCCACGAAAGATTTCCACGCATCGATGTATCCGGCAGGTGACCAGTTCCTTCTCGCTCCCTTTTCGCCTGCGACATCACGAAAGCCGCGGATGAACTCACTCATCTTCCGGAACGACCGATATGAACGCAGCAGGAACACTATCCGCTAGCCATACTTTTTCGCCGCCACGGTAGAAGCTGACGTGCTCTCCGTGAGCGGACAAGCCGTCAATGACGAGGACAACCGGGTCAGTGTCCTTTCGTTGTCCTACCTGCCTGGCCATTTCAATGTTTTCGGATAGGTGAACGTACTGGCGTCGCATAGGCCGCAAACCCTCTGACTGAATAGCTTCAAGGCTTTCCCTAGATGTTCCATGAAACAGTTTTTGGGGTGGACCTTCTTGTGGCTTCACTATGCGGGTCGGGACACTGTGACCGTAGAGAGCCCGAATGCGGCCCCCGCTCAGTTCATGGCGTCGCTTAGGGGAGGACAGGAGCATACTGTCCAGGTCGGTGACTTCAAGGTTCACCCAATCAGGGGACTCTCCCCGGAGCGCCTGAAGTAGGTCGTCCACCGATGTCCACCCTTCCCCGTCCAGCTCCAGTTCGTAAAGCCAGGGCTCGTGACGCAGAGCATGCGATACGGCCCGACTGAGCTTCGGTAAGTCAGTCATGGACCTCATCCCTTCTTCAGATAGGAGTTGTAGGTGTGCTTCACGAGTAGTTTTCGGGCATGAGGGCTAAGGGGATCCGAAGTGTATCTAGCTCGAAAGGCGGCTTTCCTTTGAATAGCAAGGAGAAAACGACTTCATTTCCCTCAACGCTGTAACCGTGGGTGAGGACTGTGATTTGCGAACCATCGCGTAGGTCAACGGTCCACAGCTCGGGTTCCATAGCAAGCTCCAGAGCATTGTGAACGACACGAACACCAGGTGACAGGTTTTCGAAATTCGCTGCAGTGCCATTTGCTCCCTCAAGGCTGTTGTCTTGGGAATCTGGCATCGTCGATTCCTCTTCCCACGCAAAGCTTCGAATGTGCCACTCTCCACCAACTTCCAAACGGTCAGCCAGCGTCCCAGGAGGCAACTTCGCCATCTCCGCAAGCGTCGGGTCAAGCCGTGTGACGTGACTGATGTGTGCAGCAACTGCCCCACCAGGAGTGTTCGGGTCATCAACTCCATCAGCAAAGCCCCACCCATTGTCAGGGTCGTGAAGAACTTGAAGAACAGGTCGCTCACCAGAAAGGACCGACGTCATGACCACGGCACCGAGGCCCTCGGGGAAGCGGTCATCCGGGAACGGCCACGCCATCTCTCGGTGCATCTCAACATTTTGCGACATGGAGACATTGTCCCCGATCACCAGGGGGCACGGACGACCCACCCTGTCCCCGTTAGACGGTGGTTCTCCGGACGCTTCAAGCGCCCGGTCAGGGATCGGCTTACGGCCGCTCTGAAGGGATCCAGTCGTCAATTAAGCACCGGCGGATTGCTGTCTCCGCCAAGAACGGACTGGAGCCCCCTCACCAATTCATGTACTTGATCGGCATCAAGATCAAGTGACAGCTCCAACTCTGGTGATTCAAGTCCCAATTTTTGGGCGCCATCCTCCATGAAGACCACGTGCAGTCTGCCCTCCTCGACGAGGGCAGACGAAAGGCACCCATAGGCGCAGGCGCCGTTGGTCAAGGTCACGCAGTAGGAGCCCATTCCTAGGGCCACATCCTGCTCATCGGGGTCCAGCGAACGCTGGAATTCCAACTGCCATGCCGGGGCAAGATCCTGATCGGCAAGCACTACGGCTTCGAAGCCCATCTCTTCATCGCGAAAGTGACTAACGGCCCTAACTGTCATCATGGGCAACACGAAATCACCTATGTCCTCCCAAACCAAACTCGTCCGGTAAAGGATAGGCTTACGGGCGCTCGGAGCGGTCTCTTTGTCCCGTCGTTGTGACAACATGTGTCCGTGTCCTTCGATATGACACCAGCTCGGATTCGTGCAGCGGGATAGCTTGAAGAAATGGACGTGGGATCCATCCCATAATTGGACCTTCGGAATTACCGCTATCTGATCACGGACCTGGTACGCGATCATTTCCGTTCCAGGCCAGAGCGGACCATCCGAGGGAACGGTGTGTCCGCCCGCCACTATGACACCGGTCCGCCGCCCGTAAAGGCCCAGAGCCGCGAATGGACTAGCCACTGCATCTTGCCCCGGCCGCAGGCCCAACAGGAACTCAGCGCGCTGGGACGAATATCTGTTGAAGGTTCCTGTTCCACTCGATAACCCGGTGTGGTACGAATGGGACGAGAGCAAGCAACTCTCTTGCAACTTAGCGTTTGTCCGAATATTTGGAAAGGTAAGGACTAAGGTGCTCATACTCGGAGTTGTTCTACTAATCCTTGGTTATATTTTCAACATTGGAATCCTGATAACTATTGGGTGGATTGTGGCTGTTATCGGCCTCATCCTTTTGTTGCTCGGTGCAATCGGACGCCCTCTTGCCGGAAGACGGTACTGGTACTAGTCGCGGCCCGCGCCGCTACAGGGCATCCAGCCCTGTTCCCGCTACTCGACGACGGACATCGGTAAGCCGCGCCCATGTACCGACGGCGTGATGCTGTCGAGCTGCCAGCCATCCGCGGATGCCCGGAACATCGCCGTCTGCGGCAGCGAGTAGCTGGACGGGGTGTTGCTTGGTCCATTCGCTGCCGAGGCCTGGTGTTGCTCGGTGAATTCCTTGAAATCGACGCTCGCTTCCGAGCCGGCCACGTCGATTGACTCCACCGTGATCGTCGTCGAAAAGTCCGTGTACCAGAAACCCCTCGACTTGAAGCCGACCTTTGACCTCGCCACCACCGGAAGGTCCCTCGCACGCTTCGCCCTGTAGGCCGCCGTCGACTGGATGTCGCTGAGATGCGGTTCCGGGGGAACGTCGAGGGCAGTGCTGTTGCGGTCCTCGACGGCAGTCTGGATGATGACCGCAAGCTCAGAGGACGACGGGCTGGGCACAGCTGCTGAGGGAGACCCGACCGTGAGCGGCCCGGCAACAGGCTGGCATCCGGAAAGGGCAAACCCAAGCAGCACCGTGATAGCGGCCAGGCCGCGCTTCATCACTGCCGGTCGTCGTGACGCGAAGGGGCGAAAGCGATCTGCTCTGTGCGGGCAATGCCTCGATCGATGGCAGCCTTGTCGATACCTAGGAGCGTGGTGAGCCACATGCCGTTTTGCACGACGACGATGTCTGCTGCCCGCTCCTTACTCTCATCGGTAGAAAGCTCGGGTTTGGCATTCCCTATGAGTGTGGCGAGCCCGTCCAGATACCGGTCGAATGCCGCAGCGTTGATCCGTGCAAAGTCCTCATGGGCCTGGGCGAGGGCCCAGAGGTGGAGGCGGAGGGACAGGTACGGCGTGGTCAGGAGATCGGGGTCCGCAACGCGCCGAAGTGACTCTCGAAGCTGCTCCTCAGGGGTTGAGTCCGGCTCCGGCTCCACCAGCATGAGGTCGTGTTGTTCAATTTGGTGCAGCACTGCACGGATCAAGCTCGACTTGTCTTCGTAGTAATAGTTCACGAGTCCCAAGGCGACGCCAGCTTCACGCGCCACGGCGCGCATATTGATGCCCGAAATGCCGTGGCGGGACAGCAGTTCCAGGGCGGCTTCGAGAATGCGTGTCTGCCGGTCAACCTGGTCGCTGGACTTTACGGTGCTTGTACCCATTCGGCCAGACTATTGCCAAACCCCAATCGGCGCATCCCGGCTGCCTACAGGTTCTCCTCCGCGTAAACCCGGAGGGCATCCCGAACGAACGTTGCTCCGGACTCTCCGCCGTAATTGGCGGCAAATCGAGGGTCCGCAACGTACATTTCGCCGAGGCCTGTGACATAGCCCTTCACGTCTCCACCGGGAGTGGCGGAGGGTGTGCCGGGGATTCCGCGCAGCCATTCGACGTGGCGCCTTGCCAGTTCCTGTGCTTCAGCGCTGTCGGGTGCGATTCCGGACATGGCGGCGGAGATCCAGTCACTCCCCAGTTTCCGGGAGCGATCCTTCCATTGCTGCTTTTCTTCGGCGCTCATGCCGCGCCACCAGGCGTCACTTGTGGCATAAGCGTCCTTGCCCCAGCGCTGCTCTACCTCGTCCTTGTACTGCGTGTGGTCGAAGCCATCAAACATGTCCTGTGCCATGTACTTTCCATCCCCTCTCAATGTGTCAATGGTTTGCCGCACCGACGCCATCTGTCGCGCCAGGCGGTCCTGCTCTTGCCCAAGCCATTCCAGGTGGCCGCTCAACGCCTTGACGGTGTCGGTCTCCCGGGCAAGCACGTCAGCAATTGCAGGTAAACCCAGTCCGAGTTCCCGGAGCAGGAGGATCCGCTGGAGCTGCACCAAGGCCGGACCGTCGTAATAGCGGTAGCCGTTATGGCCGGTCCGGCTTGGCTTGAGCAGCCCAATGTCGTCGTAGTGACGCAGCGTGCGGCTGGTGGTCCCTGCCATCTTGGCGATTTCCTGGATCGACCAGTCCATGTGTCCTCCGTCCTGGCCCTCTTGTTCCTGGCTTGTCCTTTGACAGTAATGGTTGACGTTACGTCAAGGTCAAGGGGGTGGATCGGAGGAATCAGTCGGCCAGGATCAGGTACAGCGCGCGGCGGGTTTCATCGAGCTTCTCGATTGCTGCCCTCCGTTGTTCGTCGGTTGCCGCGGCACGGAACTGGTGGACGACCCCCATGAGTTTCCCGATGCTTTGGTGGAACTCCTGCATGTTTCCATCGGCCTCGGTGTTCCAGGCATTGGCGAGCTCTTCCTCATGCTCGGCAACGTAGGCGCGGCCATCGTCCGTCAACGTGAATTCTGTCCGACGTCCCTCGCCCACAGCTGTGATGAGCTCTTCATCAACCAGCTGCTGGAGCGTGGGGTAAACAGATCCGGGGCTGGGCCGCCATGTTCCGGACGTCTTTTCTGCAATCGTCCTGATGAGCCCATAGCCGTTGGATGGCGACTCGGCCAGCAAAGACAGGATGGCTGCCCTGACGTCGCCGCGGTTTGCCCGCCGCCCGCCACCGGGACCAAAGCCCCTTGGGCCGAAACCGCCCGGGCCGAAGCCCCCGGGTCCGAAACCAGGTCCGAAACCGCCGGGCCCAAAGCCGGGTCCGCCGTGTCCATGCGGGCCGCGGCGGCCCTTGCCCCGATTGAAGCGGCCTCTTCCCTGGCCGTGTTCGGGGAGTCCGGAGCCATGCTCCGGGAAGGTGTTGTCGTGTTCGTGGATGCCTTTCATAACAGCATCGTCCTTTCGGTATAAGTGTTCGCCGAAGGAGTATCGGCGATAGTTAACGATATATCGGTAACTATCGCGACGTCAAGAGCCTTAAACGAGAAAGCTGCCCCCGCCCAAAGCGGGCAGGGGCAGCAGGAGAGATGCTACGAGAGGGGAGTGACGTAAGCGCCCGAGATGCCGCCATCCACCAGGAAAGTGGAGGCCGTGATGAAGGAAGCGTCGTCACTTGCAAGGAAAGCGACGGCTGCGGCCAGTTCTTCCGGTTCCGCGAAACGTCCCAGAGGAACATGCACCAACCGCCGTGCTGCCTTCTCAGGATCCTTCGCGAAGAGTTCCTTCAGCAGGGGAGTGTTCACCGGGCCCGGGCAGAGGGCGTTGATGCGAATGCCCTGCCGGGCAAACTCGACGCCGAGTTCCCGGCTCATGGACAGGACGCCACCTTTTGAGGCGCTGTAGGAAATCTGGGATGTTGCCGCTCCCATGACGGCCACGAACGATGCCGTGTTGATGATGGATCCCTTGCCCTGCTCCTGCATGTACGGAATGGCGTACTTGCAGCAGTAGTAAACGGAGGTCAGGTTCACTTCCTGCACCCTGCGCCAGGCGTCGATTCCGGTGTCCAGGATCGAAGCGTCGTCGGCGGGAGAGATGCCCGCGTTGTTGAAGGCGATGTCCACGCTGCCGTACGTCTCCTTGGTCTGGGCGTAGAGGTTGCGGACTTCTTCTTCACTGGTCACGTCTACTTTGACGAACAGGCCACCTACTTCGCTGGCTGCCGCAATCCCGGAGGTCGGTTCGATGTCGGCGATCACGACGTTGGCGCCCTCGGCTGCCATCCGACGCGCTGTGGCCAGACCGATGCCACTGGCACCGCCGGTGATGACTGCGCTGCGGCCGGCGAGACGGTTGGAAACTACTGCTTGCATTGGTGCTCTCCTTTGAAAAAGTGGAAAAAAGATCAGGCGGACTGTGTGGAAATGAAGACGTTCTTGACCTCGCTGAAGGCGTCAAGGGCGTCGGGGCCGAGCTCGCGGCCAAGGCCGGATTGCTTGAAGCCGCCGAACGGGGTGGAGTACCGGACAGACGAATGGGAGTTCACGGAGAGGTTGCCCGATTCGACTCCCCGGGCAACGCGGAGGGCGCGGTCCACTTTGGACGTCCAAATGGAGCCGGACAATCCGTACTCGGTGTTGTTGGCGATCCGAATAGCATCTGCTTCGTCGTCGAATGGCACCACGGCAACAACCGGGCCGAAGATTTCGTCGGTGAAGGACGGCGCCTGCAGATCCGGTGTGAGCACCGTGGGCGGGAACCAGAAGCCCGGTCCTTCCGGCGCCTTCCCCTGGAAGGCGACCGGGGCGCCGTCGGGCACGAAAGCCGAAACCGTGTCCAACTGCTGGGCCGAAATCAGAGGGCCCATGCTGGTGGCCGGATCTGCGGGGTCTCCCACGCGCATGCCCAGGACCTCTGGCTCCAACAGTTCCAGGAAGCGTTCGTAGACGCTGCGCTGCACGAGGATCCTGGAACGTGCGCAGCAGTCCTGGCCGGCGTTGTCGAAAGCACCACCGGGAGCGGCGGCGGCAGCCAACTCAAGATCGGCGTCGTCGAAAATGATGTTGGCGCTCTTGCCGCCCAGTTCCAGCGTCACGCGTTTCACCTGATCAGCGCAGCCTGCCATGATCTGCTTGCCAACGCCGGTTGAACCGGTGAAGACCACCTTCCTGACCGCCGGGTGCGTGACGAACCGCTGGCCGACCACGGAACCCTTGCCCGGGATCACTTGGAAGACCCCCTCAGGAAGGCCCGCTTCAAGAGCCAGTTCACCAAGGCGGATGGCGGTCAGCGGCGTCACCTCCGCCGGTTTGAGCACCACGGTATTGCCTGCGGCCAGTGCGGGCGCGAATCCCCACCCTGCGATGGGCATCGGGAAGTTCCAGGGAACAATGATGCCAACAACGCCCAGCGGCTCGTGGAAGGTCATGTTGACGCCGCCCGCAACGGGAATTTGGCGGCCGAAATGCCGTTCCGGAGCGGCGGAATAGTAATTGAGGACGTCGCGGACGTTGCCCGCTTCCCATCTCGCGTTGCCAATCGTGTGGCCTGCGTTGCGCACCTCCAGTTGCGCGAGGTTCTCCAGATCATTGTCGACGGCGGCAGCGAACCGTCGCAGCAGCAACGCCCGGTCCGCGGGGGCCACCGCCCGCCACGTCTCGTAGGCGGCGGCTGCCTTGGCAATGGCGGCATCCGTTTCCGCCACGCCAGCGAGCGGAACGGTCTGGATGACCTCCTCGGTGGCCGGATTGATCACATCAAACACTGTTGCTGTCATGCGGGGGACATCGCTTTCATGGTTGCGGTCTGGTCTGAGCGGTAGCCGGCGGCAGCCTCCACAAAGCCGCGGAACAGCCGGAGATCATTGGGGTTGTGTTCCGGATGAAACTGGACGCCAAGAACCCAGCCGCCCTCGGTAGTTTCGATGGCCTGAACCAGGCCATCGGCGGAGCGGGCTGTGACGCGCAGGGTTTCAGGCACGACCTCCATGGCCTGGTGGTGGTAGCACGGCGAAGTGGCGGAATCACCCAGGAGGTGGTGGATGAGGCTCCCTGGGGTGGTTTCGAATGCCGCCTCACCATAGACACCAGGAGCTGGTTGAGTGTTGCTGCCAGGAAGGACGTCCGGGATGTGCTGGATCAGCGTTCCGCCCAAAACCACGTTGAGGAGTTGGGCTCCCCGGCAAATCGCGAAAAGCGGGAGCCCGCGCTCAAGCGCGGCACGGATCAGCGCTGAGTCATGCTTGTCCCGGTGCGGTTGGGACTTGGTGGTGGGATGCGGTGCCTGGCCGTACAGGGAAGGATCGACGTCGGGACCTCCCACCACAATCAGGCCGTCCACCAGGTCCAGCACGAATTCGTCGGTGCCCAGCGGAGGCAGCAGGATCGGTGTTGCTCCGGCTGCGACCACTGCCTCCACGTACGATCCCGGGAGAATCGCCGCCGTCGTATTCCACACTCCCCAGGAGGCGTCCTGAAGGTAACTGGTGAGCGCGATTCTGGGCTTGTACGGTTGCCCGTAGGTTTCAGAGACGTTCGAAGCCACGGACCCGCTCCCAATCTGTGATGGCGCTGTCATAAGCCGTGAGCTCCACGTTGGCGGCATGGACGTAGTGGTCCACCACGTCGTCGCCGAAAGCCTTGCGTGCGATGCTGCTCTCGGCCAGGAGGTCCCGCGCGTCCCGCAAGGTAGTGGGCAGCCGTTCCGCGTCAGACTCGTAGGCGTTGCCCTTGGTGATTGCCGGCAACTGGAGATCGTTCTCGATGCCATGGATGACAGCGGCGATCATGGCGGCCACTGCGAGGTACGGGTTCACGTCGCCGCCGCCCACACGGTTCTCCGTGCGGAGGCCCCGGCCGTGGCCCACTACGCGGAGTGCGCAGCTGCGGTTGTCCAAACCCCAGGCGATCGCTGTGGGCGCGAAGCTGCCCTCTACGAAACGTTTGTAGGAATTGATGTTCGGTGCCAGGAAATAGGCCAGTTCGCGCAGCGCCGCGAGTTGACCGGCAACGAACCGTTCCATCAGGGGGCTGAAGCCGTGTTCGCCGTCGCCCGCCAGCACGGGGTTCCCGTCCAGATCGGTGAGGCTGAAGTGGATGTGGCAGGAGTTGCCTTCACGCTCGTTGAACTTTGACATAAACGTGATGCTCTTGCCGTGCTGGTCGGCGATTTCCTTGGCGCCGTTCTTGTAAAACGTGTGCTTATCGCAGGCGGCGAGGGCTTCATCGAAGCGGAACGTGATTTCCTGCTGGCCGAGGTTGCATTCGCCCTTGGACGACTCGACTACCAAGCCCGCGGCTTCCATGTTGTTGCGGATGGAGCGGATCACTGGTTCCAACCGGGCAGTGGCAAGGAGCGAGTAGTCCACGTTGTACTGCGTCGACGGCGCGAGGCCGGTGTAGTTCTTCTGCCAGGCCTGGTTGTAGGAGTCATCGAACATCAGGAACTCCAGTTCGGTCCCTGCGTGGGCCCGGTAGCCCAGCTTTTCGAGTCGCTCGATCTGGGCCTTCAGGATCTGCCGCGGTGATGCGGCTACCGGCGTCCGGTCCGTCCAGAGGACATCGCACTGCACAATGGCTGTGCCTTCGAGCCAAGGAACACGGCGAAGCGTCGAAACGTCCGGCAACATAACCATGTCCCCGTAGCCGGTTTCCCAGGACGACATCGCGTAACCGTCAACGGTTTGCATTTCAACATCCACCGCGAGCAGGTAGTTACATCCCTCCGCGCCGTGGTCCAGAACGTCTTCGAGGAAGGAGCGTGCACCGCAACGCTTGCCCTGGAGGCGTCCCAGGGCGTCGGTGATGGCGACAATGACAGTATCGATTTCGCCGCTTGCAACGGATTCGCGCAGTTCGTCGACGGTGAGCTGCCGGTTCCGGCTGGACTCTTGGATGTGGGAATTCATGATGTCTCCGCAGTGTGGTTCTGTGAGTGGATGTCAGGTTCTGCTGGCTGTTACTTCAGCTCGGCCTCGGCCATGGCGAGTTGGGCGAACTCTTCTTCGGGTGCGCCCGCCACGATCCGGTGCCGGCTGTAAAGCCAGTAGTAAACGAGGGCAGCGGCAAAAATCGCTGCCGTAATGGAAGCGGCAAAGACGTCGACGACGAACGTCGCCACGACTGCCACGGCGGACAGGACCAGGGCAATCGACGTCGTGACGATCCCGCCCGGCGTCCTGTAACCGCGTTCCAGGTTGGGTTCCTTCTTGCGAAGGACGATGTGCGAGAGGTTCAGCAGGACGTAGGAAACCGTTGCGCCGAAGACTGCGATGTTGATGAGCAGTGCACCATCCCGCGTCAGGGCAGCCAGCAGGAAGCCGACCGTGCCCGGGACGATCAACGCCCAGTACGGGGTGCGCCGGGCGCCGGTCAAGGAGAGCCAGCGGGGCAGGTACCCGGCCCGGGACAGGGCGAACAGCTGCCGTGAGTAGGCGTAAATGATGGAGAAGAAGCTGGCCACCAATCCGGCCAGGCCGGCGTAATTGATGAAGTCGGCCAGGAAAGTGTTGCCGCCGTATGCAATGCGTAGTGCTTCAGGAAGGGGGTTGTCGGATTCGCTCATGGCTTGTGAGCCGGCTGCTCCCGGGACCAGGACCAGCATGAGGGCTCCAAAGATGACCAGGATAATGACGGCCACAATGATTCCCTTTGGCATGTCCCGCTTGGGATTGGACGTTTCCTCGGCCGCAAGGGGAACGCCCTCCACCGCCAGGAAGAACCAGATCCCGTAGACCAGCGCCGCCAGGATGCCGCTGATACCCATGGGCAGGAAGGCGCTGGAGCCGGCAGAGCCATCGGGAACAATATCGAACAGCCGGGCGGAATCGAACTTCGGAAGAAGGCCGACGACGGCGGCGGCCAGTGCGATGGTGGCCACCGCGGTGATGGCGAACATGATCTTCAGGGCTTCGCCGACACCGCGGATGTGGATGCCGATGAAGATGACGTACGTGACCAGGTAGACCGGCCACGAGTTGGTGAGACCGAAGAGGCCAAGCGCCTCCACATAGCCGCCGATGAAGGTGGCAATAGCGGCAGGGGCCACCGCGTATTCGATGAGGACCGCCATACCTGTCGCGAATCCACCGAGGGGTCCCAGGGCCCGGCGGGCGAACGCATAGCCAGCCCCCGCCGTCGGGAGCGTTGAAGAAAGTTCAGCGAGTCCGAAAACCATGCACGTGTACATGACTGCCATGAGTAGGAAAGCGATCAGCAGGCCGCCCCAGCCTCCTTGTGCCAGGCCTAGGTTCCAGCCAGCGAAATCGCCGGAGATCACGTAGGCCACGCCGAGACCCGCGAGGAGAACCCATCCGGCGGCACCCCGTTTGAGGCGCCGGTGCTTCAAATACTCATCCTCGCCGCCGGGCGGCTGGTGCACTGTTTCCATGCGTGTTCCTATCGTCTGAGGAATGCTTCTGGGAAAAGTCGAGCGGGGGATCATCCAGATCCTAAAGGACTGTTTTCAGTCCAAAGTGTGCTTCAAAGTCTGGAGCGTGATTCGCCACGAGTCAAGACTTTTCTGAAAAACCTGATGACTTGGATCACAATTGAGGGCGTGTCCAATGGTTTTTTTGATGACCTTTATTGGTCGGCGTGGGTAGCATGGAGGCAGCAGCGCCCTGTGAATGGCCTCACTGATTGGCGCAGCCCGCATTCCGTGGAAGGAGATGCCGTGCCGGACTCACCGTTTGGCCCGTCGTTCTCGATGCTGCGCCCAGTCAGGGGCGGCAACGCGTTCGAAGAGACCATCGAACACATCCTGCAGACCATCAAGCTGGGGATCTTTGCTCCGGCCGAAAAACTGCCGCCCGAGCGTGAACTGGCCGAACAACTGGGAGTCTCCCGAGCCACCCTTCGGGATGCGCTGGGGGAGTTGCAGAGTGCCGGCTATTTGGAAGTCCAGCGCGGCCGGTACGGCGGAACGTACGTGTCCACGACGGCAGTCCAGCGCAAGCCGGACCAAGGGCCGCTCGACCCCGCCGAGGTGGAGGACGTCCTGCTCTTCAGGTCCATCATCGAGCCTGCCGCTGCTTCATTGGCCGCCAAAGCGGACCTCTCCGCGGCTGCCCGGAGGCACCTGCAGGTTTGCCTCTCCGAAGTGAGCGCTTCCCCTGCCGTGGGCTACCGACCCCGCGATGCCCGGTTCCACATCGCAGTCGCCGAGCTGTCCGGCTCCGCAAGCTTGGTGGGCGCCGTGGCCGAAACACGCTCCAGGCTCAACGAACTCCTGGACCGGATTCCCTTGCTCAGCACCAACCTCGAGCACGCCAACGAACAACACACCGAGATCGCCGAAGCGATCCTGCGCGGCGATGCCCCCGCCGCTGAACGGGCCACCATCGAACACCTGGAAGGAACGGCTTCACTGCTGCGCGGCTTCCTCGCCTGACGTTCCCTCACATCCGACGCGTTTCTGGCGATCCTTCTCTCACGTCCAACGGGTTTTTGAGCATCGTTCTCTCACGTCCAGCGGGGCCCGGCCGAATCAGGGAGGGCGAATCACGGCGCAATATGGTTGAGCCTTTGTCATGCGGCTGACTAGTGTTGGACACATGCGCGAACTCCAGGCCAAGATCATCGAGGAAATGGGCGTCCAGCCCCGGATCAACCCCCAAGAGGAGGTCCGCAAACGGGTTACGTTCCTGAAGGAATACGTGAAAGCCACGGGCACGAACGGCTTTGTGTTGGGCATTTCCGGGGGGCTTGATTCCACTCTTGCCGGCCGATTGGCGCAGCTGGCTGTCGAGGAACTGGAAGCTGAAGGCGTCAATGCGAACTTCGTCGCGGTCCGGCTCCCCTATGGTATCCAGCACGACGAAGACGACGCCCAGGCGGCCTTGGACTTCATCAAGGCCAAGACCGAACGGACCTTCAACATCTCCCGCGCAGTGGACGGGTTCGAGGAAGAGTTCGAGAAAACCACCGGCGCTGAAATCTCCGACTTCCACAAAGGCAACACCAAGGCCCGCGCACGCATGGTTGCCCAGTATGCAATCGCCGGCGAACACAATTATTTGGTGGTCGGTACAGACCACGGCGCCGAGTCCGTCACCGGCTTCTTCACTAAATATGGCGACGGCGGTGCGGACATCCTGCCGCTGTTCGGTCTGAACAAACGCCAGAACCGCGAGCTCCTTGCCGAGCTGGGCGCTTCCGCGCGACTTTGGCAGAAGGTTCCCACGGCTGACCTGCTGGACGACAAGCCGGGCCGTACCGATGAAGACGAGCTCGGAGTCACGTACGACCAAATCGATGACTACCTTGAGGGCCGCGAAGTTCCCGACGGCGTCGCTGAAATCATTGAGCAGAAGTACCTCCGTACACGCCACAAGCGCACTGTGCCGGTAACCATCTTCGATACCTGGTGGAAGTAGCCCTCTCTCACATCCAACGGGTTTTTGGCGATCGTTCTCTCACATCCAACGGGCTTCTAGGGATCGTTCTTTCACATCCCACCGGGCTTGGATGCGCATCGCGGTGACCGTTGGCCTACTTCGCTTCGACGTACTCGAAGACGTCCTCTATTTTTGCTTCGTGGCAAGAGCACTTTGACTTCACCCAGGAACTCGACCTCAGCGTTCGCCGCTCGTTTTCGGCAAGGGCCTTCTCATCCCAAGGCCGACCCCTCCTGGTGAGTGTCGACGTCGGACTTTAGCGACGGCGGCCATCCCGACGTCGAGCTGGACGTGAGAGTGCCCCTATGTTTTTCGTCAAGTGGTGGCGGGTGTTGGGGGTTGGTAGAGGGCGCCGTCGCGGAGCATTGCGTAGAGGGTGTCACAGCGGCGTCGTGCCAGGGCAATGATTGCCTGGTTGTGGCGTTTTCCTTCGGCGCGTTTGCGTTCGTAGTAGGCCCGGGACGGCGGGTCGTGGAGCGCAGCGAACGCGGAGAGGAAAAGAGTTCGTTTGAGGACTTTGTTGCCTTTTCTGGAGGAGTGGTCGCCGCGGATGGAGGACCCGGATCGCCAGGTGACTGGGGCCAGCCCGGCGTAAGAGGCCAGGTGCCCGGCGGTGGGGAAGTCTTTCCCGGCGACTTCGGTGAGGATTCGTGCGGCGGTCCTGATGCCCACGGCCGGCAGAGACATCAGGACCGGGTGAAGAGGGTGGGCCTCCACGAGTGCTTCGACCTGGGTGAGGACCATGGCGCGGTTTTCGTGAAGCCCGGAGAGCATGGCCGCGAGCTGGGGCAGCACGATGGTCGCGGCATTCGTGCCGACAACAGTGACTGTTTGCCGGCCCAGGGCCTCGATGATTTCATCGGCAAGGCGTTCGCCCATCCGCGGCGCGAGTTTGGTCAGCCGGTTCCCGATCCGGCGCCGGCCTGCGTGACGGAGCTCTTCGGGGGTAGGCCAGGTCCGCAGCAGGTCCAGCACCGCAGGATGATCCATGTAGGGTCCCAACACCCTTTCCAGAGCAGGGTGGATCTGGGTGAGCAGCCCGCGGATCCGGTTCGAGGTCGCCGTGGCCTGCTTGGCCAGGTCATCATCGAAACCACAAAGCATGCTCAGCTCAGCGAGCTGCTCATCGGCCAACTGAACCGAGCGCAATGTATGCGGCATGGTCCTGGCGGCCTCGGCGATGATGAACGCATCCCGGGCATCGGTTTTCGCCTCTCCGGGGTGCAGGTCCGCGATCCGGCGCATCGCCAGCCCCGGCAGATACCCGACAAGAACACCGGCGGCCTGGGCCACCGCTACCGGCAACGCGCCGATGGTTGCTGGCTGGTCAACGACCAACAACACTCGTCCGGCGTCCTCGAGTTCGGCGATGATTTCCCGGATTTTGGCTTCATCGTTGGGCAGCGCCCGGTCCAGCAATTTCTTTCCGGCCCGGTCCACGGCAACGGCATGATGGACGCCCTTGCCAACATCCAGACCAATAAACACTTCGACACCATCGTGGTTCGCGATCATCCGGTCCCTCCAGTCGTAGTCAGCTCCCATGCTGGCCCGGCAGCGGTGTCAGGACCCGGCACCCACGTTACGCACGACGTTCCCGAACTGTCCTGCCCCTATCAGCGGTCTCCCGGCACCTACCAACCCCGGTGACAACACTCTCAAGATCATCGGATCGACAGAGGAACGCAATCATGCCGGGGCAGCAGGCCAGCACACCCACATCCTGCACCAGGAAACGGGCTACGAAAAAGGTAACGAGGAAACGTCCAAAACCGGCAGGATGTGAGAGAACGATCGCCCAAAACCGGCAGGACGTGAGAGTGCCCCTATGTTTTTCGTCAAGTGGTGGCGGGTGTTGGGGGTTGGTAGAGGGCGCCGTCGCGGAGCATTGCGTAGAGGGTGTCACAGCGGCGTCGTGCCAGGGCAATGATTGCCTGGTTGTGGCGTTTTCCTTCGGCGCGTTTGCGTTCGTAGTAGGCCCGGGACGGCGGGTCGTGGAGCGCAGCGAACGCGGAGAGGAAAAGAGTTCGTTTGAGGACTTTGTTGCCTTTTCTGGAGGAGTGGTCGCCGCGGATGGAGGACCCGGATCGCCAGGTGACTGGGGCCAGCCCGGCGTAAGAGGCCAGGTGCCCGGCGGTGGGGAAGTCTTTCCCGGCGACTTCGGTGAGGATTCGTGCGGCGGTCCTGATGCCCACGGCCGGCAGAGACATCAGGACCGGGTGAAGAGGGTGGGCCTCCACGAGAGCTTCGACCTGGGTGAGGACCATGGCGCGGTTTTCGTGAAGCCCGGAGAGCATGGCCGCGAGCTGGGGCAGCACGATGGTCGCGGCATTCGTGCCGACAACAGTGACTGTTTGCCGGCCCAGGGCCTCGATGATTTCATCGGCAAGGCGTTCGCCCATCCGCGGCGCGAGTTTGGTCAGCCGGTTCCCGATCCGGCGCCGGCCTGCGTGACGGAGCGCTTCGGGGGTAGGCCAGGTCCGCAGCAGGTCCAGCACCGCAGGATGATCCATGTAGGGTCCCAACACCCTTTCCAGAGCAGGGTGGATCTGGGTGAGCAGCCCGCGGATCCGGTTCGAGGTCGCCGTGGCCTGCTTGGCCAGGTCATCATCGAAACCACAAAGCATGCTCAGCTCAGCGAGCTGCTCATCGGCCAACTGAACCGAGCGCAATGTATGCGGCATGGTCCTGGCGGCCTCGGCGATGATGAACGCATCCCGGGCATCGGTTTTCGCCTCTCCGGGGTGCAGGTCCGCGATCCGGCGCATCGCCAGCCCCGGCAGATACCCGACAAGAACACCGGCGGCCTGGGCCACCGCTACCGGCAACGCGCCGATGGTTGCTGGCTGGTCAACGACCAACAACACTCGTCCGGCGTCCTCGAGTTCGGCGATGATTTCCCGGATTTTGGCTTCATCGTTGGGCAGCGCCCGGTCCAGCAATTTCTTTCCGGCCCGGTCCACGGCAACGGCATGATGGACGCCCTTGCCAACATCCAGACCAATAAACACTTCGACACCATCGTGGTTCGCGATCATCCGGTCCCTCCAGTCGTAGTCAGCTCCATGCTGGCCCGGCAGCGGTGTCAGGACCCGGCACCCACGTTACGCACGACGTTCCCGAACTGTCCTGCCCCTATCAGCGGTCTCCCGGCACCTACCAACCCCGGTGACAACACTCTCAAGATCATCGGATCGACAGAGGAAAGCAATCATGCCGGGGCAGCAGGCCAGCACACCCACATCCTGCACCAGGAAACGGGCTACGAAAAAGGTAACGAGGAAACGCCCAAAACCGGCAGGATGTGAGAGAACGATCGCCAAGGACCCTCGGATCCTAGGAGCTGGGGACCGGACCCGTGGAGCCGCGGACCGTGAGATGGGTAGGCATGACGGAACGGCTGCGGTTCCCGCCTCCCGCCAGCGGGTTCAGCTGGGCCAGCAGCATGGACACGGCCACACGGCCTGCTTGCTCAATGGGTGAGCTCATGGTGGTGAGCGGGGGATTGCAAAAATCGGCCCCAAAGATATCGTCACAGCCCACTATGCTCATGTCTTCGGGCACGCGCAGGCCGCGTTCGCGAAGCCGCTGCAACATGCCGATCGCTATGAGGTCGTTGAACACAATGCAGGCAGTCACTCCACTGTGGACTGCCGCATCGGCGGCGGCGGCGCCGGACTGCGTCTTCGGCGCAAAAGGGCCGAGGCTGCGGACGTCCACGCCGCGTTCCTCGGCGGCTGCGGACAATGCGACCCACCGCCGGGCGCTCGACTGCGAGACTGCCGGCCCGGCTACGTAAGCCACGGATGTGTGCCCCAGCGAAATAAGGTGATCCAACGCCTGCGGCATTGCGGAGGGAGTATCGATGATGACGGCAGGAACGCCGCCGACGTCCCGGTTCACGGTGACCATGGGCATCTTGGCGGCAGCAGCGGCGAGTGACTCGTCATTCAAGCGGGAGGCTGCGACGATCACGCCGTCAGCACTCTTGCGTAGCTGCTCCAGGGTGCTGGCCTCAACTTCATCGGATTCCTCGGTGTCCACCAGTAGCTGTGTGTACCCTGCAGCCTTGAGTTGCAACTGTGTTCCGCGGATGAGGTCGAAGTAGAACGGGTTGGTGATATCCGGCACCAGCACGCCCACCGCTCCGGTCCGGCCGGAGCTCAGCGCCTTTGCCTGGGAGTTCGGCGTGTAGTTAAGTTCGACGGCGGCAGCTTGGATCCGCTGCCGGGTGCGGATATTGACGCGGTCCGGATTGGTAAGCGCTCGGGAGACAGTGGACGCCGCGACTCCGCAAAGGGCGGCAATGTCATGGATGGTGGCGGGCCGGTCTGATGCCACGGGTTGCGTCGTCATGGGTGTTCCTCTCTGAACAACGGGTCATCCGGCTGTGATTGCTGCCACACCGTTTACCAAGAATGCCACAGCATGGCAGTTTGTGGCAATCGGTTGTCATGTGGATGCCAAGCTGGCTAAACTCATGATGACAACACCGCCTGTGAACTGCGTCACCGCGTCCCTGCAGCGCCGCCACAGGAACCAGTCGCCACAGGAACTATCTAGGAGATTTCGTGCCTCAACCCAATGCCGTGTGGAGCCTGTCCGGTTTCGGCGATGAGATAGACCCCGATCCCGCAATCCAGGCAGCTGTACTTCTGGCCCTCGGCGCCAGCCACATCGAGGTCCGCAGTGCCTGGGACGTCAACGTGTCCGAGCTCGAAAAGGAAGCAGTGGAGCGACTCAGGGGGATTCTTGACGAAAAGGGCCTTAAAGTCTCCGCCGTTGCCAGCCCCATAGGCAAGGTGGACGTCAGCCTTCCGGTGGAGCATGAGGTCAATCGGCTCGGCCAGATCATCTCCGTGGCCAAGGGTCTGGACGCCAAGTACGTCCGGATCTTCTCCTTCTACCGCGCCGACGGCCAGAGCCAGGAAGAAATCCGGGATGCCGTGATGGAACGCATGAGGGCATTGGCTGCAGAGGCCGAAGCCAATGGAATCGTTCTGCTCCACGAAAACGAAAAAGGCATCTACGGCGATACGCCCGAGCGGGTCCTGGACATCATGGAGACCGTGGCGTCGCCAGCACTCCGCGTGGCGTGGGATAACGCCAACTTCGTACAGGTAGGCGTGAAGCCTTACACCGAGGGCTATGCGATGCTGCGTCCGTACCTTGAGTACTTGCAGGTGAAGGATGCCCTGGCCGATACGGGCGAAGTGGTTCCTTCCGGGCAGGGTGACGGCGAACTGGATGCCACCATTGCCGCACTCAAGGCCGACGGTTTCACAGGCTTCGCATCCCTGGAGCCGCACCTCGGCAATGCACACGAGCTGGGCGGGTACTCCGGACCCGCAGCCTTCGGCATCGCCGCGCGGGCTTTCGCGGGCCTGGCCGCCAGGAACGGCGTCGAACTGGCCTGACAAGCCGGCTCGGCCTCAAACTCACCAGCACCATCCTTCAAAGGAGCAGGAAATGCCTACAGCGGCAGTCATCGGTTGCGGTGACATCTCAACGATCCACTTTTCGGCGATCTCAACATTGGACAACGTCCAACTGGTGGCCGTGTGCGATACCGATCCAGGGCGGTTGCAAGCGGCGGCAGCCGCCCATAGCGTACCGGGGTACACGGACTACCTGGACATGCTGGAGAAGGCGCGTCCCGACGTCGTGCATATTTGTACCCCACACCACCTCCATGCGTCCCTTGCCGCCGACTGCCTGGAGCGCGGCGTCAATGTAATCGTCGAGAAACCTCTCGCGCACACGCTTGATGAGGGAAAGCGGCTCATTGGTGCGGCTGAACGGAGCCCGGCGAAGATCGCCGTCTGCTTCCAGAACCGCTACAACGTGACGTCGCAGGCAATGCGGAAAATGCTCGACGGCGGTGGGCTGGGTCGGGTAATCGGCGCATCGGCCACTGTCATGTGGCATCGGAACGGCGACTACTACCGCGACCGGCCTTGGCGCGGCACCTGGCTGGAGGGCGGGGGTGGCTTGATGATGAACCAGGCAATCCATACTGTCGATTTGCTTCAGTGGCTGGTGGGCGATGTTGCCAAGGTGGAAGGCCGGGCGTCAACCCGCTCCCTGGCTGGCGTGATTGAGGTGGAAGACACCGCGGAGTTTGTTGCCGAGCATGTGAACGGTGCCCGCAGCGTCTTCTATGCAACTTTGGCTAATGCGGTCAATGCGCCGGTCGCGCTGGATATTGTGACCGAAAAGGCGACGCTCAGCCTGCGCGGCGACCTCACGGTGACTTACGACGACGGCACAGTGGATGTCATCCCGGAGCGGGTGGCGGAAACGGGAGGCAGGTCCTATTGGGGCGTCTCGCATGAGCTGCTGATCAAGGACTTTTACGCCGGACTCGAGGACGAAGGACCTTTCTGGATAAGTCCTGCAGAGGCAGGCAAGTCGCTCCGGATCGTCAAGGACATCTATGCGCAGAGCTACCCGGACCAGTTGGAGCGGGTGAGCTGAACCGTACCAGCGACTGCCGGCGATTCCGGCCGGGAGCCATTGGGGGTTTCCGGCCGTTTTCGTCTCCAATTCAGGGAATCCAGCCTGGCCTCCCGGCAACTTGGCAACATTTTCAGAAACTTTTGACAATCGGTTGCCAAGCTCGGATTACTTCCGTAATGTAAGTCCCACACCGATAAAAATGTGGTCCACACCACAACCTTCGTTCTGATTCGCATCAGGCCAAGACTCAGTAGGAGCCGACAATGAAGTTAGGTCCAAAGGCGGCAGCAGCCGCCCTCGTACTCAGCGCCTCCCTGGCGCTCACCGCATGTGGCGGCGGAGGAGCCGGAGCTGGTTCAAACGCTGGTGGCGGAAAATCCGTCACAGCCTTGACGCTGGGCACGCTCCGTGACATCACTTCCTGGGATCCTGCCCAGGCTCACGTCGGCCACGCGCTGCAGCCTTATCAAGCAGCCTATGACTCCCTGATCCTGCGCGAACCGGACGGCAAGCTCAGCCCCATGCTGGCCACCGCGTGGAAGTACAACGACTCCAACACCAAGCTCACCGTGGACCTCCGGAAGGACGTCACGTTCAGCGACGGTGCCAAGTTCGATGCCACAGCAGCCAAGGCCAACCTGGACCACTTCAAGAAGGCCAACGGCCCACAGATGGCCCAGCTCGGATCCGTATCGGACATCGCCGTGGTGGACGAGGACACCATCGACATCAACCTCAGCGCTCCAGAGCCGGCCTTGGAGTACTTCCTGAGCCAGGCCGCCGGCCTGATGGGCAGCCCCGCAGCGCTCGGCACTGACGCGATCAAGACCGTACCGGTTGGTTCAGGACCGTACGTGATGGACAAAGCGGCCTCGGTGAAGGACTCCCAGACGGTCTTCACGGCCCGCGAGGGATACTGGAACAAGGACCTCCAGAAGTACAAGAAGCTGACTCTGAAGATCCTCACGGATCCTACAGCCCGCACCAACGCCCTGGTTTCCGGCCAGATTGATGCGACTCTCCTGGATCCCAAGAACGGCAAGCAGGCCGAGGGTGCCAAGATGAAGCTCGAAACCAACCAGGTTGACTGGTCCGGTTTGCTCCTTCTGGACCGGGATGGCACGAAGAACCCCGCACTTGCCAACGTCAAGGTCCGCCAGGCCATCAACTATGCATTCGACCGCAAGACCATTCTGGAACAGGTAATGCTGGGCCAAGGCACGCCCACTTCGCAGCCGTTCGGCAAGGAAAGTGGCGCCTGGACGGAGGAGCTGGAGAACTACTACAGTTACGATCCCGCCAAGGCCAAGCAACTGTTGAAGGACTCCGGTTTCGAGGGCAAGGTAACCCTTGACGTCCCCACCCTGCCTGGAGCTGAAACCCTTATCTCAGTCATGCAGCAACAACTCGCGGACGTTGGAATCACCCTGAAGCCGGGTGCCGCCATCACCAACACGTTCACCGCGGACGTCGCGGCACAGAAGTACCAGGCGCTCTTCTTCAACCTCTTCCAAGGTGAACCCACCGTTGCGATCGACCAGATCGTCTCCACCAAGGCGCTGTACAACCCCTTCAAGAACACCACACCTGAGCTTGAGGCGAAGATCCAGGCTGTGCGCACCGGTGGCGAAGAGGCCGGCAAGCTGGCCCAGGAAGTCAACAAGTATGTTGTGGAACAGGCATGGTTCGCCCCGCTCTTCCGCGTGAACCAGATGTACTACCACAACGACAAAGTGAACGTCACCCCGCAAGTACAGCAGGCCGTTCCGTCCATCTATAACTACTCGCCCGCCAAGTAGGAACCCATGATCAAGTTCATTGCGAAAAGGCTGGGCAGCGGTCTGGTGGTGTTGTTCGTAGTCTCGGCGCTCACCTTCATCCTGCTGTACACCTCCAGCGGAAGCATCGCCCAAAATATCCTGGGCGACCAAGCCACACCTGAACAGGTGGCCATGAAGGAACAGGAGCTCGGACTCGACCAGCCACTTGCAACGCGCTATTTCGCCTGGTTGGGCGATGCCTTGAGCGGAAACCTTGGAGCCTCGTGGTTCACGTCGGAGCCGGTGGCCAACTCCTTGGCCACCCGGATTCCGGTGACCATGACCATGGTTTTCTCCGCAATGATCCTGATCGCCATCTGCGCAGCTCTGATCGGTGTTGCTGCAGCCGTCAAGCGCGGCTGGGTGGACAGGGCAGTCCAGGTTGGCGCCATCATCGGCGACTCCATCCCCGGATACGTGATCGGCGTGTTCCTTGTGACGATCCTTGCCATCCAGCTGGGCCTCTTCCCGGCCACCAGCACTATCTCGCCCGAGGTGGGACCCGAGGCCTGGGTATATTCCATGACCCTTCCCGTCATCGCACTGCTCATCAACGGAGTCACCGGCGGGGCACAACAAATCCGCAGCGCCGTGATCAAGCAGCTCGAGCGTGACTACGTCCGGACGTTGCGCAGCCGGGGCATTGGAGAGCGTGAAATCCTCTTCAAGCATGTGCTCCGCAGCGCCGCCCCGGCAGGCCTCACAGTACTGAGCTTGCAACTGATCGGCATGCTGGGAGGCGTGGTGATCATCGAGCAAATCTTCGCCCTCCCGGGAATGGGTCCCCTCGCAGTTACTGCAACAGGCCAGTCCGATCTTCCCGTAGTCATGGGAGTGGTGATGTACACCGTGGTGGTGGTCATCGTGGTGAACCTCCTGGTGGACATTCTTAATGGTTGGCTCAACCCGAAAGTACGTGTGTCATGAGCGATTCCGTAGATTCAGCGGCAATTTCCGCAAGTCCCGATTCCATGGGTGTGGCAGCGAAGGTCCCCGATGGACAAAGCGGTACCGTGGTCCGCTCCGGCGTGATGCGCCGCCTCATCAGGAACCCCCTGGGTATCGCTTCGCTGGTCATCCTGGGCAGCATCGCCTTGTTGGCTATTTTCGCCCCGGTCCTGGCTCCCTTTGAGGAGAACTTCGCCAACATCTCCAAGACGTTGGCCGCTCCGGACTCGGTGAACATCCTGGGTACTGACAGCGCCGGACGCGATACCTGGAGCCGCCTGCTCTTCGGCTCCCAGCTCACCCTGTTGTCCGCCCTGCTGTGCGCAGGTGTAGCCATCGCGATCGGACTCCCCGCGGGCCTGATCGCCGGCTACTACGCAGGCAAGTTCGAAGCGGTCTCCAACTGGGTAGTGAGCATCCTGATGAGCCTGCCCGGCCTGATCGTTCTGCTCACCATCCGCGCGGCCTTCGGCCCGTCCGTGTGGATTTCGATGATCGCGTTCGGCGTCCTCATCAGCCCGTCCTATTTCCGCTTGACACGCACCGCGGTCCAGTCGGTCCGCAACGAGCTCTACGTCGATGCCGCCCGTGTATCCGGCCTTTCGGACCTGAGCATCATCGCCCGCCACATCTTCTCCGTGGTCCGCGCACCCATCATCATCCAGACCGCAGCAATCGCGGGCGTGGCCATCGCCATCCAGTCCGGCCTTGAATTCCTGGGACTTGGTGATCCCACCAAGGCAACCTGGGGCGTCATGCTCTCGGAAGGCTTCAAGAACGTCTATCTGACGCCAACCCTGCTTCTCTGGCCGGCACTTGCCATGGCACTCACCATCGGTGGACTCGTCCTCCTTGGGAACGCCATTCGCGATGCCCTGGAAGACGGCGAAAAGATCAAGCACCGCAAGAAGAAGGCGGCCAAAGCTGAACGCAATGCTGCAGAACGCACGACGGCGGAACCCGCCAAGGCGCGCCAGTCACGTAAGTCCGTGGCCGCCGTCGAGACCGGAACCGAGCACCACCTGGTCAAGGTGACCAACCTCGGCGTCGGGTATCCGCAGGCTGATGGTTCCATCAAAAAAGTGGTGGACGACGTCTCGTTCCACGTGGACCGCGGCGAGATCCTGGGCATTGTTGGCGAATCGGGTTCTGGTAAGTCCCAGACCGCGTTCTCCATCCTGGGCCTGCTGCCGGACAACGCCAGGATTGTGGGCGGCTCCATCCAGTTCGACGGCAACTACACCGTTGCCCCGGGCGAAGACCGCGTCAGCCAGGAGCGGTTGTCCAAGCTCCGCGGCAAGAGGATCTCTTACATTCCGCAGGAACCCATGAGCAACCTTGATCCGGCCTTCACCATTGGGTACCAGCTGGTTACCCCCATGGTCCGTGTCTTGGGAATCTCGAAGTCAGAAGCCCGCCAGCGTGCGCTCAAGCTGCTCACCGACGTCGGCATTGCCAACCCGGAATTAACCTTCAACGCTTACCCGCACGAGGTTTCCGGTGGCATGGCCCAGCGCGTGCTCATCGCCGGTGCCATCAGCTGCGAACCGGACTTGGTTATCGCTGACGAACCCACCACGGCGCTGGACGTCACCGTCCAAGCGGATGTGCTGGACCTGCTCCGAGAACTGCAGCAGCGCCTGAACATCGGCGTGATCCTGGTGACCCACAACTTCGGCGTCGTCGCCGATCTCTGCGACCGTGTTGTTGTCATGCAGAACGGCCGGCTTGTTGAAGAAGGGACCGTCCGGGATATCCTCCGAAACCCGAAAGAGCCGTACACCCAGACCCTTCTTGGGTCCATGCTCGAAGGAAAGACCCCCATGACCATGCTTGTATCCAAGCCTGGGTCGGCAGCACAGAAGGAGCCGGTGGCATGAGCATCCCCTTTGACTCATCGCAGGGGGCCCCGCTCCTGTCCGTGGAGAACCTCGTGGTCGAGTACCCCAGCAAGAGGTTCCGGGCCAAGCCTTTCCGGGCGCTGACGGATATCAACATCACCATCGGCCAAGGCGAAACCCTTGGCCTGGTGGGGGAGTCCGGCTCGGGCAAGACCACCTTGGGCAGGGCCGTTCTGGGCCTCGCCCCCGTCACTTCCGGAAAAGTGATTTTCGAAGGCAACGACATCAGTAACGCCTCGCGCAAGGAACGCCGGACGCTGAGCCGGGACCTCCAGGTGGTGTTCCAGGACCCCTACACATCGCTGAACCCGGCGCTGGAAATCGGCGACATCCTGGCTGAACCGCTCGGCGTGCAAGGCATGGAACCCGCTGCGGCCAAGAAGCGTGTCAAGGAACTGCTGGACCAGGTGGGCTTGCCGTCGGATGCGATCCACCGACTACCGCGTGAGTTCAGCGGCGGCCAGCGCCAGCGTGTTGCGATTGCCCGGGCTTTGGCGCTGTCACCCAAACTCATTGTCTGCGACGAACCGGTCAGTGCATTGGACCTCTCCACCCAGGCCCGCGTTCTGGACCTCTTCCTGCAGATCCAGAAGGACACCGGGGTTTCGTACCTGTTCGTGTCCCACGACCTGGACGTCGTGCGGCACATCAGCCACCGCGTAGCCGTGATGTACCACGGCGAAATTGTGGAGCAAGGCCCCGCCGAGGTGGTCACCCGCGATCCCGAACACCCCTACACCCAGCGACTGTTGCTCGCCTCGCCTGTGCCCGATCCTGACCGCCAGGAACAACGCCGGGCAGACCGCCACCGCTTGCTCGCGAACCAACATAGCCAAATCGAACAGCAAGGTGCCGTGGCCTGAACAGCCCGGCATCCCATGACACATCCAGGGTCCGGAAGGGCCCGGAAACCCCGGAGGAAAAAGTGGCCACAATAGGCGTCCAAGCCATGATGCTGAAGGACAGTTTTGCTGATGTGGGAGCATTCGAAACGCTCCGCAAGGTCAGTGCGATCGGCTACAACGCCGTCGAAATTTCCCAGATCCCCATGACTGCGGAGAATGTGGGCGAACTGGACCGCTCCCGCACGGAGCTGGGGATGGACATCGCGGCGCTGTCAGTCAATATTGAAGGCCGCAAGGGCATGCCCGTGGAATCACTGGCGGACAACTTCGACAAGATCGTGGACGATGCCAAGCGCCTGGATACCTCCTTGCTGCGCATCGGCATGCTTCCGTTCGGGGCGATGAAGTCGTTGGACTCGGTGGTTGAATTCGCCAAGCAAGCCAACGGTTATGCCGAACGGCTGCAGGAACAAGGCATCAGCCTTTACTACCACAACCACCACATTGAGTTCGCGAAGTTCGATGGCAAATACATGCTGGACATCATCGCCGAAAACTCACCTGCCATGGGTATGGAGATTGACGTCCACTGGGTACAGCGCGGCGGCTTGGACCCCGTCCGCACCCTCCAAAAGTACGCCGGCAAGACTGCCATGGTGCACCTCAAGGACTACAGGATCGGCCAGATGCCGGAATCGTCCTTCGGGCTCCTGGAGAAGGGCGACTTCCCCGGGTTCATGGCGGAGTTCCGGAATGTCGTGCAGTTCGCCGAAGTGGGCGAAGGCAACCTGGACTTCCCCTCCATCATTCCTGCTGCCGTGGCCGCCGGTGCCCGGTACCTCCTGGTGGAGCAGGACGAACTCTACGGGCGGACCGTCTGGGATGCACTCCAGACCTCGTACGACAACCTGGTGGCCATGGGCCACGCCGACCTTTTCTAGATTTCAACACAGGAGATTGCATTCATGAGCAAGAAAGTACGCCTCGGCATCATCGGCCTGGGCCAGCAAGGCGGCGCCTACGCCAAGTTCATTACGGACGGCTTGGTGCCGAACATGGAGATCGGTGCCATTTGCGACGTGGATCCTGCCAAGAAGGAACTTGCCGCATCCGAGTACCCGGATGTCCCGTTCTACGACGACTACATCGAGCTGCTGGAAAGCGGCTCCGTTGATGCTGTGATCACCTGCGTGCCGCACTTCCTGCACCCCGAGATGGGAATCGAATCACTCAAGCGCGACATTCATGCGCTGGTGGAGAAGCCGGCCGGGGTCTACACCAAGCAGGTCAAGGAGCTGAACGAGTTCGCCGCTTCCAAGCCTGAGCTCTCCTTCGGCATCATGTTCAACCAGCGCAACAACCCGCTCTACAAGAAGCTCAAGGAAATCGTCGATAACGGCGAGATCGGCAAGATCCGCCGCTCCAACTGGATCATCACCAACTGGTGGCGGCCGCAGGGTTACTACAACTCCAGCGAGTGGAGGGCTACGTGGGGCGGCGAGGGTGGCGGCGTTCTGGTCAACCAGGCACCACACCAGCTGGACCTGTGGCAGTGGATCTGCGGCGTCCCCCAGTCCGTTTACTCCAAGGTGGCGTACGGCTTCCGCCGGGACATCGCCGTCGAGGATGAGGTCACCGCAGTAGTGGACTATGGCGACGGCGCCACGGGCGTTTTCGTGACAGCCACCCACGACATTGTGGGAACCGACAGATTCGAAATCCTGGGTGACCAGGGCAAGATCGTGGTGGAGGACAGCAAGGTAGCCACAGTCACGCGGCTGGTCAAGCCGGAGCGGGAAATCAGCGATTCGATGGATATGGAGGGTGTCCGCAAACTCTTTATGGGCCAGCTGAACCGCGACGAGTTGTACAGCAGCGAGGTTATCGAGTTCGAGTCTGCGTGGGGCGGCCAGCACGCCGGCGTCCTGGAGAACTTTGCGGCCAACATTCTGGACGGCACTCCTCTGCTTGCTCCGGGCTCGGACGGAATCAACGGTGTCCGCCTGGCCAATGCCATCCACCTCTCCAGCTGGACCGGCAAGGAAGTCTCGCTGGACTTTGACGAGGATGAATTCCTGCAGGAGCTCAACAAGCGCATTGCCGAAGAAGGCAAGTTCCCCGAGCGTTCTTAACCAGGGCGGGCCGGTTGCCAAGATCAATGAATGGCAACCGGCCTGATTTTGTTGCCAAAAGGTCTACGATGGAGCGGTGACTGACGTGACGAACTCCGGAGCAGCGACTACCCCCACCAAACGCGGCCGGGGGGAGAAAACCTCACCCACCATCTACGACATCGCCAAGCTTGCAGGCGTCAACCCCTCCACAGTGTCCCGTGCCCTGAGTAAGCCCGGGAGGGTCAGTGCCAAGACGCAGAAGATCATCGAGGATGCGGCCGAGCAACTGAATTACCAGGTGAACCCATTCGCCCGCGCGCTTCCAACGGGAAGGACGCAGACGATTGGGCTGATCGTTGCAGATATCACCAACCCGACGTTCTTTGACATCATCCGCGGCGCTGAAACCACTGGCTCGGCCCGTGACTACACCTTGGTCCTGGCCGAATCCGCGGAATCGCCAGAGACGGAAGTCACGGCAGGACGTCGCCTGCTGAACACTGTGGACGGCCTTATCCTTGCCAGCCCCCGTATGGATGACGACCACATCCGAGCGCTGGCCAATGACAAGCCGGTAGTCGTTATCAATCGCGAGGTCCAAGGCGTTCCCTGTGTCGTGCCGGATGTCAACAAGGGCATCAGCCAGGCGGTCCGAAGCCTCGCCGCCAATGGCCATGAGAATCTCGCCTATGTCGCTGGTCCAAAGCAATCCTGGATGACGGCCCGCCGCTGGGAGGGCGTCAAAGCCGCATGCGATTGGTCAAAGCTGGGTGCGGTCCGTCTGGAATCGTCCAAACCTACGGTCGACGGCGGCCGGCAGGTAGCGCGCGATGTCCTGGAAAGCGGGGCGACCGCAGTCATCACGTACAACGACCTCCTTGCCATCGGCTTGATGCAGGAGCTCCAGGCCGGTGGGATGCGGGTTCCGGACCAGATCAGCATCGTGGGTTTTGACGACATCTTCGGTGCGGACTTCACTACTCCGGCGTTGACCACAGTGCGCTCGCCCCTTGGGGAGTGCGGAACCCGCGCAGTCACCATTCTGTTGGACATGCTCCAAGGCCACGATGCCCCCAGCGAAGCTGTGAGCGTGGAGACCGAGCTCGTGGTGCGCGGGTCAAGCGGAAGGCTGCTGAGCTAGTCCTCAGTGTTCAGGCAAATCGACTGTTGCACTGAGTTGGCAATTTTTGGCAACCGGTTGACAAAATGACAAGTTGAACCGCAAGATTGACCTATGTCACAGTCCATCGCAGCACACCCTGACAGGCTCCTGCCCGCAGATCCCGGGACGCGCAGCATCGCGCGCTCCTTGCTGGAGCGCGTCCAGGACCTGCCCATCATTTCTCCGCACGGCCACGTTGACGCCGCTGTCATTGAACAGAACACGCCGTTCCCTGACCCTGCCGCGCTCCTGGTCAGCCCGGACCACTACGTCACCCGCCTGATCCACGCCAATGGTGTTCCGATGGATCAGTTGCTGACAGGTACGGCGTCCGCGCCTGATTCGCGGGAGATTTGGAGGCAGTTCGTCCAGGCCTGGCCGCTATTCGAGGGCACTGCCTCCGGGTACTGGCTGCGCACCCAATTCCACGAAGTGTTCAAGCTCGGCGCAGACCTCGGTGAGATGCCGGCTGACGCCAGTTATGACGCGATCGCCGCGAAGCTGGTGGAGCCGGACTTCCGTCCTCGTCAGCTTTTCAAGGACTTCAACATTGAGGTCCTGGCCACCACGGATGATCCTCTGGACGACCTTGCCAGCCACAAGGCCCTCACTAATGACCCCAGCTTCAACGGCCGCGTGCTTCCCACGTTCCGACCGGATGCTTATCTGAATGTGGCGCATCCCAGCTGGAACGCCAACGTTGATCGTTTGATCGAAACTGCCGCGGACGGCGCAACGGGCTACGCCGGATACATCGCGGCCCTGGAAAACCGCCGTCGCTACTTTGTGGAGCACGGCGCAGTATCGGCGGACCACGGCGTGCGCACACCGGCCACGCTCAAACTGGATGCCGCTGAAGCTGAAGCACTCTTTGAACTTGCCCGTGCCGGCAAGGCTACCGCGCAGGATCGCGATGCCTTCGAGGCCCACATGATGTACCAGATGGCACGGATGTCGGTGGACGACGGCTTGGTCATGACCATCCACCCTGGCTCGTACCGTAACCACCATGGACCTACGTTCGAGTCCTTTGGGGCGGACACCGGTCATGACATTCCGTTCGCTGTTAATTACACCGAGGCCATCCGTCCCTTGCTGCAGGATTTTGGCACGGCCAAGGATTTCCACCTGGTGCTTTTCACCCTCGACGAGACCGTTTTCTCCCGTGAACTGGCACCGTTGGCCGGGTTCTACCCGTCCGTCTTCATCGGTGCGCCGTGGTGGTTCCTCGATGCCCCGGATGCCATGTTGCGCTTCCGCTCGGCAGTTACAGAAACCGCCGGTTTCTCGCGGTCCTCCGGCTTTATCGATGACACGCGCGCGTTCTGCTCCATTCCCGCACGGCATGATGCCTCCCGCAGGATTGAAGCGTCCTTCCTCGCGCGCCTTGTAGCCGAACACCGCGTGACTGAAGCCCGCGCCCACGAGCTGATTCTCGACGTCGTCGATTCCTCGCCACGCAGGGTGTTCAAACTATGAGCGTTCATGGGCTCCCTCGATTGAACCGTGAGGTCAAAGCGGTTGAAAAGGCTCCCGTGCGCATTGTGCACCTGGGACTCGGGGCCTTTCACCGTTCGCACCAGGCCTGGTACACGCAGCACGCCGGCGACGCAGGGGATTGGGGTATCGCCTCCTTCACGGGGCGTCGTCCGGATGCCGCCAACGTCCTTGCGGCGCAGGACGGCCTTTTTACCGTGGTGGAACGATCCGATGCAGGGGATTCCTTCGAGGTTGTAGGCAGCATCGTAGAAGCCATCGATGGCGCCAATATTGAGCGATTGATCGAACTCGTCTCAGCACGGCAAACCGCGGTGATAACACTTACCATCACGGAAGCAGCATATGCACTCGGTGCGGATGACCTGCCGCGGCTGGTCGCGGGGGAGCAACCCACGACGCCGTTGGGCCGCTTGGTCCGTGCCCTCGCGGCCCGTAGGGATGCCGACGCCGGACCCCTCGCGGTGGTTTCCTGCGACAACCTCTCAGACAATGGAAATGTGGCCCGTGCGGGCGTAGCGGAAATCGCCCTGCGCTTCGACGCCGGACTTGCCGACTGGATCGACCACAACGTCAGCTTTGTCAGCACGTCGGTGGACCGCATCACGCCCCGCACTACAGCTGACGATGTTGCTCTGGTCAGTGAACAGTGCGGGTATCGGGACGAAGCGCCCGTGATCACTGAGCCGTTCCACAACTGGGTGCTGAGCGGACAATTCCCCTCCGGGCGTCCACGTTGGGAAGACGCCGGAGCCGTTTTTGTGGATGACATCGAACCTTACGAAAACCGCAAACTGTGGCTCCTCAACGGCGCGCATTCCATCCTGGCTTATGCCGGGCAGTTGCGCGGCCACACCACAGTGGCGCAGGCCTTGGGTGACGCCGCATGTCGTGAAGCTGTTGAGGAATTCTGGGACGAAGCCGCCAAGCACCTTTCCGGTGAGGAACTCGGCATCCCTGAATATCGGGCCGCCTTGCTTGAACGCTTTGGGAACTCCCGGATAGCACATCATCTGGCCCAGATCGCCACGGACGGCAGCACCAAGCTCCGAATGCGTGCGCTGCCCGTGCTTCGTGCGGAGCGGGCCGCGGGGCGAAGCGGGGTTGCTGCGGCGAGGATGATCGCCGTGTGGTCCGCCTATGTCGCGGTCAATTCTGAGCTGCAGGATCCCCAGGCTTCAGCCATTGCAGCTGCCAACGGGCTCTCTGGGGGTGCGCGGGTCGCGGCGTTGCTGGGGCTTTTGGACCCAGACCTTGCCGCCGAGCCAGGCGTGGTGGAGCTGATCCAGGAGCTGACCTCCGCTTGGGCCACTGCCCGTGCCGGGACAGGAACTGCAGCGTAGTTTTCCTTTCTGGCGATCGCAATTGCCACGACGGCAACCGGTTGCCAAAAGTGGCAAACAATTCTAGACTCATATTCAGTACTTGTGGTGAACATCGCATTGAGGCGAGAAGGAACCCTTCAACCCAGCCAAATCCCGAAAGGAAAAGCTGTGAAAATCATTGCCGCTGAAGTCTTCGTGACCAGCCCCTCCCGGAACTTCGTCACGCTGCGCATCACCACGGAGGACGGTGTAACGGGCATCGGCGACGCGACGCTCAACGGCCGGGAACTCGCCGTCGCTGCGTACCTCAAGGAGCATGTGGCGCAGCTGTTGATCGGAAAGGATCCGCACAGGATCGAAGACACCTGGCAGTTCCTGTACCGCAGCTCATATTGGCGCCGTGGCCCCGTGACCATGGCCGCGATTGCTGCCGTGGACATGGCGTTGTGGGACATCAAGGGCAAGGTGGCCGGCATGCCGGTCTACCAGTTGCTCGGTGGTGCATCCCGTAACGGGCTGCGTGCCTACGGACATGCCTCGGGTTCGGACATCCCCTCGCTGTTCGACTCCGTTCGCGAGCATCTGGAACTGGGTTACAAGTCCATCCGGATCCAGACCGCGGTCCCAGGCATCAAGGCTGTGTATGGTGTGGCAGCGCAAGCCCAGGCCTCGGGTGAACGCTACGACTACGAGCCTGCCGGCCGTGGCAATTTCCCGCTGGAGGAGGACTGGGACACCCGCGCATACCTGCGGCACCTGCCTAGCGTTTTCGAGGCCGTGCGCAATGAGTTCGGCCCGGAAATTCCTTTGCTTCACGATGGCCACCACCGCATGACACCCATTCAGGCGGCCAAGCTTGGCAAGGCGCTGGAGCCTTATGACTTGTTCTGGTTGGAGGACTGCACGCCGGCCGAAAACCAGGAAGGGCTGCGCCTGGTCCGCCAGCACACCACCACCCCGCTGGCCATCGGCGAGATCTTCAATACCGTGTGGGACTACCAGACGCTCATCAAGGAACAGTTGATCGACTACGTCCGCGCGGCCTCGACGCACTTCGGCGGCATCTCGCCCTTGAAGAAGGTCATGGACTTCGCGGCCCAGTACCAGATCAAGTCCGGCTTCCACGGCCCTACGGACATCTCCCCAGTGGGCTTCGCTGCCCAGTTGCATGTTGGTTTGGCCATCCACAATTACGGCATCCAGGAATACATGCAGCACTCGGACAAGACCAACGAGGTCTTCCAGCAGTCCATGACGTTCAAGGACGGTTACCTGCACCCCGGAGACGAGCCCGGCATCGGCGTGGAGTTCAACGAGGAAGCAGCTGCTGCGTTCCCGTACCAGCAGGCGTACCTGCCGTACAACCGCCTCGTGGACGGCACGGTGCATGACTGGTAAAGCGGACATGACTGGTAAAGCGCAACCCCTCCAGCACATTGTGGTGATGGGCGTGGCTGGCTGCGGCAAAAGCACTGTTGGCGCAGCCGTCGCTGAGCGGCTTGGAGCTGAATTCCTCGACGGCGATTCGCTGCACCCGCAGTCGAACATCGAGAAAATGGCCTCGGGTACTCCGCTGAACGATGAGGACCGTGCACCATGGCTGGCCGAAATCGGGAGGCGATTCACGGCGTCGAACTCTTCTCTTGTTATTGCCTGCAGCGCCCTCAAGCGCGCCTACCGGGACATCATCCGCAGTGGGGATCCGTCCGTGGTGTTCGTGCACCTGCATGGCACGCGTGAGTTGCTGAACGAGCGCATGAACGCCCGGCCCGGCCACTTCATGCCAGCCTCCCTGCTGGATTCGCAACTCGCAACGCTTGAGCTGTTGCAATCCGATGAAGCCGGCTTGGTAGTGGACATCGATCAACCTGTGGAGGAGATCGTGGATTCAGTGAGCCTCACTTTGAACGGACATGCTGAAGCTGCGCGCCACCCCGCGGCGACGTTCCTGGTGGACCTCAAAGCTGCTCCCTTCCATCTTGACGACGCAGCTGTCGAATGGGTGGAGAACACCATCGGCTCAATGACCCTCGAGGAGAAGATCGGCCAGCTCTTCATCAACCACAACAACGACTACTCCCCGGAGTACCTCGACGACGTACTGGAGAAGTTCCACGTCGGCGCCATGCGATACCGGCCGGGGCCATCCAAGGCCGTGCAGCAACACATCCGCTATGCGCAGTCGAAGACCCGTATCCCGCTGCTAATAGCTTCAAATCCTGAGATGGGCGGCGCGGGCAGCTGCGATGATGGCACGTTTGTGTCCACCCACCTGCAAGCAGGTTCACACCCGGATAAGTCCATAGCCCGGCAAATGGGCCAGGTGGCCGGTGTCGAAACCGCTGCCTTGGGCTGCAATTGGGCTTTCGCGCCGATCGTGGATATTCACTACAACTGGCGGAACACGGTCATCTCCACCCGCGCCTTCGGGAACACCCCGGAGATAGTGGTGGAACGGGCAAAGGAGTACTTCGACGGCATCAGCGAATCGCCCACCGTCTGCGCCATGAAGCATTTCCCTGGCGACGGTATTGATGAACGCGACCAGCATGTGGTCACGTCTTACAACACCTTGGGCTATGAGGAGTGGAACCGGACGTACGGCCACGTCTACCGCGAAATGATCGGTCACGGAGTGCAGTCGATCATGATCGGCCACATCGGAGCCCCTGAGGTGTCCCGGCACTTCCGTCCCGGTTTGTCCGATGCTGAAATCTTGCCGGCGACACTCGCTCCGGAACTGTTGCAGGATCTGCTGCGGGGCGAGCTCGGCTTCAACGGGTTGGTGCTGACGGATGCATCCCTGATGGTCGGGCTGACGCAAGCAATGAAGCGCAAGGACCTTGTTCCGGCCACCATCGCAGCGGGTTGTGACATGTTCCTGTTCTTCCGCAACGGTGAAGAGGACTTCCAGTACATGGTGGACGGCTACAAGTCGGGTGTCATCACCGAGGTCCGGCTGCACGATGCCTTGCGGCGGATCCTGGGGTTGAAGGCAAGCCTGGGATTGCACCGGATTGAGCGTGAGCAGCTGGTGCCATCCGCGGAAGCATTGGCTGTCATCGGCAGCGACGCACACCGCGCAATTGCCGCAGACGTTGCGGACAAGACAGTCACGCTTGTCAAGGACACAGCCCAGAACCTGCCCATCACCCCGGAAACACACAAGCGCATCCGGCTCTATGGCATTTCGGGTGGGGCTGACTTCACCCGCGCCGATCCCTTGGCCTACCTGGACACCGTTAAGGAGGAGCTTGAAGCCGCGGGTTTTGAGGTGCACGTATTCAAAACAGCGGAGCAACGTGAAGCTGTGGGGGAATCCGGCATGAATTTCATGAGGGTGCTCGCCGAGGAAGCAACGGGCGACTACGCGGAGAAGTACGACGCCGCGTTCGTGTTCGCCAACGTCAAGGGCTTCGCGCAGGAGGCGGCAATCCGGATCAAGTGGTCCTCGCCGATGGCCGCCGAGATTCCCTGGTACGCCACCGAGGTTCCCACCGTATTCATTTCCCTCAATCAGCCCAACCATCTGATCGATGTACCCATGGTCAAGACCGCCATTCATGCTCATGCAGGAACGCGTGAGGCCATTCGGGCCACCATCCGGAAAATCCAGGGCAAATCCCGGTTCCAGGGAACGTTCAACGAGAACGTCTTCTGCGATTCGTTCGATACCCGGCTCTAGCCCCGCGCTTCGGACGGGGTAGTCGCCGCCGTCGAAGGATCACGGTCCTGGGCCGATGCACTGGAAGCCCGGCACTGCCCACAAGGCGGTGCCGGGCTCCTCCCTTTGGTGCCGAAAGCATGAAATGGGAAAGTGTGAACGCTAACAACGTTGTAAATCAAGAATTCCGGATGAGGTTCCTACCTGCAATCATTTTGTGATCCAATCCACTTGACCGACGGTATTGTTAGCGTTCACAATGGCAGTCGTATCACCTTGAAGTAGCCTGTGCCGCCCCCAGCGCACAGGCCAACCCAGCTTCACCGTGCCGGACGCGCAGATGCTCCGGCTGCATCAGAGTTCGCGGCAAAGCTGCCGCGGAAGGAGAGCATCGTGAGATTAAAGAAACTCCTGGGCGCCGTAGCGGTTGTCCTTACCTTGACCGTGGGAGCCACGGGCTGCGGTAGCCGCGGAGGAGCTGCAGAATCCAGCAGCACCGCCAAGCCCAGCGATTCGCTGGTCGGCATTTCGATGCCGACGCAGACGTCCGAGCGTTGGATTGCCGATGGCGCCAACGTTGAGAAGTCCTTGAAGGACCTTGGTTACAAGACTGACCTTCAGTTCGCCAACGATGACATCCCTACGCAGGTCTCCCAGATTGAGAACATGCTGACCAAGGGCGCCAAGGCCCTGATCATCGCAGCAATTGACGGCACCACCCTGACCGACGTCCTGGCCAAGGCCAAGGAACAGAACGTCAAGGTCATCGCCTACGACCGCCTCATCAACGGAACACCGAACGTTGATTACTACACCACCTTCGACAACTACACCGTGGGTGTCCAGCAAGCTACGTCACTGCTCACCGGCCTTGGCCTGGTGGACGCAAGTGGCAAGAAGGTTGACGGCAAGGGCCCGTTCAACGTGGAGCTCTTCGCCGGAAGCCCGGATGACAACAACGCCAACTTCTTCTGGACTGGCGCCATGGACACCCTCAAGCCCTACCTGGATGCAGGCACCTTGAAGGTTCCCAGCGGCCAGACCAAGTTCGAGCAGGCAGCCATCCTGCGCTGGCAGGCACCCGTTGCACAGAAGCGCATGGAAGACATCCTGACCTCGGCTTACAGCTCCGGCACCAAGCTTGACGGCGTGCTCTCCCCGTATGACGGCCTCTCCATCGGCATCATCTCGGCCCTGACCAGCACCGGCGGCTACTCCACCGGAAAGCTGCCGGTAGTTACCGGCCAGGACGCTGAAAAGGGCTCCGTGAAGTCCATCATCGCCGGCGAGCAGTACTCCACGATCTTCAAGGACACCCGCCAGCTCGGCGCGCAGGCCGTGAAGATGGTCGACGCCGTGCTCAAGGGTACGGAACCGGAAACCAACGACACCAAGACCTACAACAACAAGGTCAAGGTTGTTCCGGCCTTCCTCCTGAAGTCCGTCATCATCACCAAGGACAACTACAAGAAGGAACTCATCGACTCGGGCTACTACAAGGAATCCGACGTCAAGTAAGCATTCCTTCGGGTTGTGGTCCCGCTTCTGAAGCGGGGTGGGACCACAACCCACCATGAGCCGGCCGAATCCCCGGCCAGGCAAAGTTTCCAACCAGTCAGTGGGAATTGACGATGAACGTACCCATTCTTCAAATGCGAGGAATAACCAAGACCTTCCCCGGGGTCAAGGCCCTTCAGGACGTCACCCTGGATGTAAACCGTGGCGAAGTCCACGCCATCTGTGGAGAGAACGGCGCCGGGAAATCCACCCTGATGAAGGTATTGTCCGGGGTGTACCCGCACAACTCCTTTGACGGCGACATTCTTTTTGAGAACGAACCCTGCGAATTCAACAGCATCTCGGACAGCGAGAAGCGCGGGATCGTGATCATCCACCAGGAACTGGCCCTTAGCCCATACCTTTCCATCGCTGAGAACATTTACCTCGGCAACGAGCTGGCAAACAACGGCTGGGTGGATTGGCGGAAAACCAACCTCGAAGCCGCCAAGCTGCTTGCCCGCGTGGGACTGAGTGAAAACCCCGTCACACCCATCCAGCACATCAGTGTTGGCAAACAGCAGCTGGTGGAGATTGCCAAGGCACTCTCCAAAGAGGTGAAGCTCCTCATCCTGGACGAGCCAACCGCTGCGCTGAACGATGAAGACTCGGACCACCTGCTGGACCTCATCCTGCACCTCAAAGGCCAGGGTGTCACCAGCATCATCATCAGCCACAAACTCAACGAGATCCGCAAGGTGGCTGACGCCGTCACCATCATCCGCGACGGCAAGTCCATTGAGACCCTTCGGCTGGACCAGGGCCAGATCACCCAGGAACGCATCATCCGCGGCATGGTGGGACGTGACCTCGAAAGCCTTTATCCGGACCGGACTCCGAACATCGGCGAGGAAGTCCTCCGCATTGAAGACTGGACCGTTCAGCATCCCCAGGACCACAGCCGCACCGTGGTGCACAATGCCAACATGAATGTCCGCAAGGGCGAAGTAGTGGGCTTGGCCGGCCTTATGGGCGCGGGCCGCACCGAGTTGGCCATGAGCGTCTTCGGCCGGACGTATGGACGTGCCGTGTCGGGCAAGGTCTACAAGTACGGCGAGGAGATCAACACGTCCACCGTTTCTGACGCGATCGATCACGGCATTGCCTACGCCACCGAGGACCGCAAGCACTATGGCCTGAACCTGATCGAGGACATCAAACGGAACATCTCCATGGCGGCGCTGAACAAGCTGGCCAAACGAGGATGGGTTGACGGCAACAAAGAAACCACCGTTGCCAATCACTACCGCAAGAGCATGAACATCAAGGCGCCGTCCGTGGCAGCCATCACTGGCAAGCTCTCCGGCGGTAACCAGCAAAAAGTCGTGCTGAGCAAGTGGATGTTCTCGGATCCGGACGTGCTGATCCTGGACGAACCAACCCGGGGCATCGACGTCGGCGCCAAGTTCGAGATCTACACGATCATCAATGAACTCGCGGCCGCCGGAAAAGCCGTGATCGTGATCTCCTCGGAGCTGCCTGAGCTCCTGGGCATTTGCGACAGGATCTACACGCTGTCCGCAGGGCACATCACAGGCGAGGTCCCCATCGCCGAGGCCACCCAGGAAACCCTCATGCACTTCATGACTCAAGAGAAGGAATAGCCAACATGTCCGCCCTACGAGAATCCCTTGGCTTCCTCACAAGCCGCCTCCGCCAGGTTGGCATCTTCGTCGCCCTGATCCTGATCGTTATCCTCTTCCAGGTCCTGACCAACGGCATCCTGCTTGAACCGCAGAACGTCAGCAACCTGGTGGTCCAGAACAGTTACATCCTGATCCTCGCCATAGGCATGGTGATGGTCATTATCGCCGGTCACATCGACCTCTCCGTCGGATCCATCGCCGGGTTCATCGGTGCTGTTGCCGGTGTGATGATCGTGCACTGGGGCTGGGCGTGGTGGCTCGCCATCCCGGCTTGCCTCCTGGTAGGTGCCTTGGTGGGTGCCTGGCAGGGTTACTGGATTGCCTATGTGGGCATTCCCGCCTTCATCGTCACCCTGGCCGGCATGCTCATCTTCCGCGGCCTGACGCTCATCACCCTGAAGAACCAGCAGATCACCCCGTTCCCCAACGAGTTGCGGGCGCTCGGTGGAGGCTTCCTCCCGGATATCTCCGGCGGCACATCCGTACTGGAATGGCTGACCGTCATCCTGGGAGTTGGCGGCACCGCAGCCATCCTCTTCCAAGCCATCAAGGAACGCCGGGTCCGGCGCAAGTTCAACCTTGAGAATGAGCCGATGGCATGGTTTGCGGTCAAGAACGGCTTCATTGCCGTGCTGATGCTCATCATCACGTTCCTGCTGGCCAGCTACCGTGGAACGCCGATTGTGCTGATCGTGCTGGCAGTCCTGGTGATCCTGTACTCGGCATTGATGAACAACAGCATCTTCGGGCGCCACACCTACGCCATTGGTGGCAACCTGCATGCAGCAGAGCTCTCCGGCATCAAGACCAAGAAGGTCACCTTCCGGCTGTTCGTCAACATGGGCGTCCTCGCCGCGTTGGCCGGCCTGGTGTTCACAGCACGCCTGAACTCGGCCCAGCCTGCAGGCGGTACCGGATTTGAACTGGACTCCATTGCTGCCGCCTTCATCGGTGGTGCGGCCGTCCAAGGCGGCATCGGTACCGTTGCGGGAGCAATGATCGGTGGCCTCATCATGGGCGTCCTGAACAACGGTATGTCCATCCTTGGCCTGGGAACGGACTACCAGCAGCTCATCAAGGGCCTGGTTCTCCTCCTTGCAGTCGGCTTCGACATCTTCAACAAGAACCGGACGGGTGCTGGTGGAGGATCCTCAATCAGCCGCCGCTTCAAGTGGAAGACCACGCCTCCGGCAACCGAAGCTACCAAACCTGCCACGACTGAACCTGTGCGGGTAGACGCCAAATAGCAAAATCCCTGGGATTGGCCTGCATCCTGCTCCGAGCTGAGCTGACCTGCTCAGAGTGGAGAGCCGGGTGCGGGCCAATCCTGCCCAAGACCGCCATACGAATCCATAAAGTGAGGTGCGGATGTCTCCCGGGGCAACACCGAGCAGGCCACCCGTCATGGGGGATGTAGCCAAGTTGGCCGGGGTCTCGCACCAGACCGTTTCCCGTGTCCTGAACAACCACCCCAACGTGAGCGGGAAGACCAAGGAACGCGTGGAATCGGCCATCGCGAGCCTTGGATACAGGCGCAACACGGCGGCGCGCAGCCTGGTGACGCGGCGGTCCCGGACCATAGGCGTGCTGGCCTGCGAAACCGGCCAGTACGGACCCGCAAATACGTTGCTGGGAGTCGAACAGGCAGGCCGGGAAGCAGGGTATTTCGTCAGCATCGCCAATCTCCGCGAAGTGACCGGCGACAGCATCAACGACGCCATCGCCCATTTTCGCAACCAGTCAGTGGAGGGGGTGGTCATCCTGGTCCCGCATCCGGATGTCCTGGCTGCCCTCCGTGACGTTGCCGTACCGTTTCCTATGGTTGCCGTGGGCGCAGGAACCGGGAACCAACTGACGGGTGCTTCACTGAACCAGCGTTTGGGAGCTCGGTTGGCTGTGGAACATCTCATCGGGCTCGGACACCGCCACATCGGACACATTTCCGGGCCGCCGCATTGGATTGACGCGGCTGAGCGCATCAAGGGATGGCAGGAGGCACTCGGCAACGCTGGCTTGGAGGCCCACGTTCTTCTCCAAGGGGGATGGGATGCCGCCTCGGGATACGAAGCAGGCCTGGCGCTCATCGAACAACGCAAACTCGACGACCAGCCCACTGTCACCGCCGTCTTTGTTGCGAACGACCAAATGGCTGTGGGAGTCCTTCGCGCCCTCCAGGAAGCCGGGTTGCGGGTCCCGGAAGACATCAGCGTGGTGGGTTACGACGATCAGCCCGAAGCTGCGTTCTTCCTGCCGCCACTGACCACCATCAAGCAGGACTTTGAAGAACTCGGCCGCCGTTGCATGTCCGCGGTACTCCACCAGTTGGAAAGCGAAGCAGGCAACGAGGAGCAGATCGTGAATCCCCGGCTGGTTGTCCGCTCCACTACTGCTGCCCCTGCGCTCAGCCCAGCTCGGTCGCCACTAAACTAGAAGCCATGACTTCCACCAGTACCCCCGCAGCAGACACTGCAACCGCCCGTGCCCGCCTTCTTGAACTCATCAAAGAGTTGGCGGTGGTCCGCGGAAAGGTGATCCTCTCCAGCGGCAAGGAAGCTGACTACTACATCGACCTCCGCCGCATCACCCTGCATCACGAGGCCTCCAAGTTGGTGGGCCAGGTCATGTTGGCAATGATCGACGACGCCGGGATCCCGGTTGAGTGCGCTGGCGGACTCACCATGGGCGCCGACCCCGTAGGTACCGCTGTCATGCACGCCGCCGCCGACGCCGGCCGCGCCGTGGACGCCTTCGTTGTCCGCAAGGCCCAGAAGTCGTACGGCATGGGCCGCCAGGTGGAAGGTCCCTCGGTTGAGGGCCGCAACGTGGTTGTCCTCGAGGACACGTCCACCACCGGCGGGTCCGCACTGACCGCCGTCGAGGGCGTCCGTAAGGCCGGCGGCAATGTGGTGGCCGTCGCCGTCATTGTGGACCGCGATACCGGCGCCAAAGAGAAGATCGAAGCCGAAACCGGCGTGCCGTACCTCTTTGCCTTCGGCAAGGACGAGCTGGGCCTCAACTAGGGAGTTTGTGTACGGGCGATGCCCCTAAAAGCGTATTTTAGGGGCAACAACTGTGCACAAACTACGGGGCTGTAAGGCAGTGCCCGCGAAGCCTATGCTAGCTGCGTGGACGTTCAAGTAGGGAAGCTCCAGGCTCCGCCGGAGGTGAACGAAAACCTCCCGGGCCAGGGCTCTGCCATGCCCGGAGCCGGATCAGTTGATGCTGCCGATCCGGCTGACTGGGCACGGATCCTGCCCGACGTTTCGCGGATAAAGCGGATATCGCGCCGCAACTTCCTCATCACTGCAGGGGTTTCGCTGGCGCTGGCCGGAGACATGCTGTTTACCCGGCGCGTGCAGGCCGAGCGGCGGGCCACCAAGATCCTCCGCGTCCCGGACTCATACTCGGATCTCTACTTTCCCAAGTCCAGTTGGATCCTTTTCCCCGGGTACAAAACCAGCTGGGAAGAGGCGCAGTGGATCCTGAACTCACTGCGCCCTGCCCTTCACCAGCGCGGCCGCCTTGCCGCCGTCGGGTATTCCAACCTTGGCCTGGACGTTGATGAGATCGTCCGCGAAGTCATTCTCCACGTGCGCGAGCTGGGGCTGGAGAGGCTGTATTTCTACGGCCACAGCTTCGGTGGAATGCTAGCCACGCAAGTCGCCGCCCGCCTCCTGGAACTCCATGGTGTGGAGACCCAGCTGATAGTCCTGGATTCCAGTCCCTTTAGCCGATCGGATGTGCTGGATCAGAGCTGGTTCGACGGCGTGGTGTTCCTTTATGAGAATGGCTTCCGTATCCCGTCGGTCCTGCGCGGCGGCTATGAACTGGGGGAGCGGGTGGCCCACAAGGACGAACGGACCTGGCGGCAGATCCTGGACCAAAGCCTGGAGCAGCTCTCGCCGATCGCCCCCTCCAGCGTGCTGATCCAGACGGAGTCTGCGTACATCTACCACTTCGATGGCTTGCGTCTCGCCGGCAAAATCGGGGCGGCCAAAATGGCATTTCTCGGCAACTCCAAGGACAACACGGTCAACTACGAGTCCGCCCGCGCGGGGTGGAGCAAAGTCTTCGCGGCGAACATGAAGCTTCCCGTGCTCAGCACGGAGGGTGCCCGGCCTGCTCATGCCAGCCCGCAGTGGAGTTCCGACGTTTACAGGCCCCTACTAGAGCGGGTCCAGAATGAGCTGGAACCGCTGCCGCCTGCACCTGAGGAGCCGTCGTACCAGGAGCCAAATGGGCGGGTTATCCGGCCGGCGTAGGTTTTCTTGCTGCGTTTGCGCTGCATCACCCCTCAGCGCTTCAACCTCGCAGCGCTTCAACCTCGACGGCGGTAAGGCCCGCCTCGTGCAGGAAGCCGCGGGCGTCCCCGAACTCCCGTGCGAAGCCGACCAGGAAATGCCGGATCGCGGCCTCAGGGCTTTGCAGGATCATGAGGTCAGGGCTGAAGTACTGCGCGGGCGTGGAGGGGACGTGAAGCCGCCACGTCTCGGCCATGACCTGCAGCAGGTTTGGAAGGTTGCGCGTGGTGGCCGTGTAATCCTTCACCACGGCCTCGTCCGATTCGCCCGCGGCCATGAGTGCAATCGCCGACACCACACCAGTCCGGTCCTTGCCCAGCGAACAATGAACCAGCGTGCGCTTGCCTTCCGCGACGGGACGCAGGGCATCGGCAACCCACTCGGGCCGGACGCGGATCCAGCCCAAATACAGGTTCCCCAGGTCCTCCGGAGTTTCCACCGCCTGCAGCGACCCCGCCACTGCGTTCGGATCCAGGGGATTATGGATGAGCTCGACGCCGGGTGCGGCGACGGCGGTCCTCCCGCCACCGCCGTCGGGCTTGGTCGCGTTCGAAGGAGAGGAACCGTCCGGAACCAGCCACGGAACCAAGGACCGCTCGAGCTCGCTGCGCAAGTCCATGATGGCCTGGATGCCATGCTCCGCCAGGAACCCCGATGTCGCGGCAGCATCCAGGCCAAACGGCTGGCTCCCCCTCAGTATCCGGCCGCCGGCCAGAGGACGGAGGTTGAGCACAGCCATGACAGGACTCCTTTGGCTTTAGATCTGGCTCTTGAGGTCGGCCACGGAGTTCAGGATCTGGTTGGGTCGGAACGGGAAGGACACGATTTCCTCGCGCTGGGTGATGCCGCTGAGCACGAGGACTGTGTGGAGCCCGGCTTCCATTCCTGCCACGATGTCGGTGTCCATGCGGTCGCCGATCATGGCGGTGGTCTCCGAGTGGGCGTCGATCTGGTTCATGGCCGAGCGGAACATCATGGGGTTCGGCTTGCCCACAATGTACGGCTCGCGGCCCGTTGCCTTGGTGATCATTGCCGCGATTGCGCCGGTTGCCGGCATGGGCCCGTCCTTGGAAGGACCGGTGGCATCGGGGTTGGTTGCGATGAAACGGGCGCCGGCAAGGATGTGCCGGACGGCCATGGTGATCGCTTCGAAAGAGTAGGTGCGGGTCTCGCCGAGCACCACGAAGTCAGGTTCCGTGTCCGTGAGGATGAAGCCGGCCTCGTGCAAGGCGGTTGTCAGGCCGGCCTCGCCGATGGTGTAGGCGCGGTTGCCTGAATCAGAGGACTGGACTTGGTCCTTGAGGAACTGGGCGGTGGCCAGCGCGGACGTCCAGATGTTCTCCTCCGGAACTTCCAGCCCGGAGGCGCGGAGGCGGGCTGCGAGGTCGCGCGGGGTGAAGATGGAATTGTTGGTCAGGACAAGGAAGCGCTTGGACGTATCCACCCAGCGCTGGATGAGCTCGGCTGCACCGGGGATTGCCTGGTTTTCATGAACCAGCACGCCGTCCATGTCCGTGAGCCAGCATTCGATTTCGTGGCCGTTCCGGTAAACCGACGCGGACGTGTGGGGCGTGGATTCTTCTGCCATATTTGCCTCCGGCTGGGATTGGTCATGCACTGCCTCCCAGTCTTTCATTATTCGCAGCGGGAGACATCCCGTGGTTCCCGTGGCGTTAACTATAAACTCAGTGTATAGATGGGGTGTGAACAACTCACTCACCCTCCTGGGCCTTTTGAATCGCGAGCCTAGCTACGGCTACGACCTCAAGCACTCTTACGACCGATACTTCGGAGCGGGCAAGGCGCTGGCCTACGGACAGGTGTATTCCACGCTGGCGCGGATGGTCCGCGATGAGTTGATCCGGGCTTTGGGCGAAGAGACCGGCGGAGGTCCGGATCGAAAAAAGTATGCGATTACCGACGCCGGAGAAGCGACGGTGCGTGAGTGGCTCTTTACTCCTGACATTCCCTCCGAATCCCTGCAAAGCAACCTCTTTGCGAAAACCGTCATCGCACTGCTGTTGGATGACGACGCCGAGCGGTTGCTTGATGTGCAGCGCAGCCAGCACATGTCCCGGATGCGGGAACTGACCCGCGCGAAGAAGGAAGCAGGCCTGCTGCAGGTGCTGATGTGTGACCACGGTCTGTTCCACATCGAAGCGGACTTGAGATGGATCGACCTCACGGCTGCCCGCCTCTCCCAACTTAAAAAGGAGCTTCAGAGCGCATGATCACCAAAACACCCATCCTCAGTGCCCGTGGGTTGCGCCACTCCTTTGGTCCGACGGAGGCGCTCCGGGGAATAGACCTGGACGTTCATGCTGGGGAAGTGCTGGCCGTCATGGGCCCATCCGGATCCGGGAAGTCCACGCTGCTGCACTGCCTGGCGGGGGTCCTCGTGCCCGACGGCGGGACGGTGACGTACAACCCCGTTGATGAAGCGCCCTTGCACCTCAACGAACTGAACGAGACCAAGCGGGCCCGGCTGCGGCTGACGGACTTTGGATTCGTCTTTCAATTCGGGCAATTGCTGCCGGAGCTCAGCGCGGTCGATAACGTCAGCATCCCGTTGCTGCTTGACGGGATCAAACGCCCTGAAGCGCTGGAGCGATCCAGAGACATACTGCAACGTCTTGGCCTGGACGGACTGGGCGAAAAGCTGCCTGGCGAATTGTCCGGTGGCCAAGCCCAACGTGTCGCTGTTGGCCGTGCCTTGGTGACGTCCCCTGCGGTGTTGTTCGCCGATGAACCCACTGGTTCGTTGGACTCCCTCGCCTCGGAAAACGTACTCACCTTGATGCTCGATCTTGTCCGCGAAGCTGGCACAACGGTGGTGATGATCACCCACGATGCCCGAACCGCGGCCTATGCCGATCGGGAAGTCATTGTCCGCGATGGTGCTTTAGGCGCCGGATACAGGGTGTCCGCGTGAATACGGGACTTTTCCGCCTGGCGGTGGCAGGCAGCCGTTCCGCCTACGGCAGGTTGGCCGGAATCGCTGGAGGAGTCGCCGTCGGGGTCTGTCTTTTGTTGTTGCTCTGGGGTGGCGCCAACGGATTGCAAGCCCGGGACGACCGTGGCGCCTGGCTGCGGGAAACCGGGTATCCATCGGTTTCGGATTCGATCGATGCTTCGGGCGTTGCAGCTCCTGTCCTCTTGACTCAGGAAACAGTGCTCATGCGGAGCAATGGGCTGGAGATCTTTCGGGATCAACTCATTGAACGCCGCGATTTCGCTGCACTTCCGTCGGCCACTGTAGGCATCCCGGGAATCGGTAGCCCTCCGGAACCCGGGAGCTACTACGCCTCGCCGGCGTTGCAACGCCTGATCGAATCGACGCCGCCGGATCAGCTCCGAGACCGCTTTGGGAAGTTTGCTGGTGTGATCAACGACGCTGCCCTGCCCGGGCCGGATTCCCTGGTGGTCATCACGGGGGCCGCAGAGGCCGAGATCCGAAAGAGCGGAACCTCCTCGTTGGTTTCGGACTTCACAAGCAACCCGTACGGAGGCAGCGCCGCCTCCTACACCACGGTGCTCCTTATCGGAGCGATAGCAGTGTTCTTTCCCCTGTTGCTGTTGATCAGCATCGTCACAGATTTAGGAGCGGCGCAGCGACGGGAACGGTTTGCGACGCTGCGACTCATTGGGGCGTCACCCGGCACAGTCTCCCGCATTGCCGCCGTCGAAATTGCCATTCCCAGCCTGATCGGTGCCGCGATTGGCCTTGCCCTGGCGGTGATGTTAAGGCCTGCGACTGCCCAGATACCGATCAACGGCACCAGACTGTTTGCCGCTGATCTGACCACCGGATGGGCGGCCAATGTGGCGGTGGTGGCTGCAGTGGTGATGGCGTCTGCACTTGTCGCCGCCATTCGAACGGCACGTGCAGACGTTGGGCCTCTAGGAGTGACGAGGGCCGTTCATGAGAAGAAGCCCACAATTTGGCGGATGGTCCCGCTGGTCGTGGGACTCGCCTTCATGATTTTGGCGGTTGTTCTCATCCGTGTTCTGGAGTTTCGGCTGCCTTGGCTTGAGTCCCCGCTTCTGGTGGGTGGATTCATGATGGTCCTTGTGGGCATCGTTGTGATCGGCCCTTGGCTGACTCGCATGGTGAGCCGGATCGCCTTGCATCAGGCACGAAGCGCGGCCGCAATCGTTGCCGCAAGCCGTATTCAAAAGACTCCGGCCGCTATCTTCCGGTCCGTATCAGGGCTTGTGATTGCGGTGTTTGTTGTCTCGGTTTTCGCCGGAGCATCCAGCATCCTGCAATCCACCGAGAGCCCACAGCCGCGCCCCGGGTTGATGCAGCCCACCAGCCTCCACGCAACAATGAGGTCTGGAGAGACGCAGGTCCGGGTGGAGGAAACAGCCGCCGCTGCGAAGGAATTGCCGGGAATTCTCAGCGCCACCATTGGCTATGGCCCTGCTGTGCTTTCGGACCGGGGCGCCGGATCTGAGCTCTACTTCCGGGCCTCAGAAGCTCGAGCCTTGGGGTTCGAGGACATTCCAGCAGCAGAAACTGTTGCAGTGGACAGCGCCTTCCTGTACTTCTGGACAGCTCAGCCACTGGCGTTGACAGCGGCTCCCGATGAGACTCTGGCGGGCCTTGTTCCGGTTGTCATAGTGGTGGACACCGATGGCACTCCCGAAGCCATGGACCGCGCCCGGACTGCGTTGAGCCGCTCGGGCGTCACGGCCACGCCGGCGTCGTCCAAGTCTGACTTTCAATTGCAATCATCCAAACGCCTGATCCATGGCCTTGCCGTGCTTGCGTACCTCGGCATGTTCGTTGCGGTCGCCATCGCAGGGCTTTCACTCGCGGTGGGTACTGCCTCGGCCATACTGGACCGGCAAAGGGTTCTTGGGCTTATGCGTCTCATGGGGATGCCAGCGTCAATTCTGCGTCGAATCATTGCCCGGGAAGCTGCAGTTCCCCTCCTGAGCGTGCTGCTGCTTGCCATTGGCCTCGGGTTCCTCACGGCCTGGCTCATGGTCACGGCCCTCAACGACGCATACCAACTCTCCTGGCCGGAGCCCGGATACTTCATTGCCTTGGCTCTGAGCCTGGTCCTGGCACTCAGTGCTGTCATCGCCACCTTTGGCCTGATCCGGCGAACTACTTCCGTTACGGCTACACGCTTCGAATAAAAAGGCGGTTCGAAGGGAGACATCCCGTGGTGTGCCTGCGTGGGTAGTTCTGCCCATGTGGATATTCGGCTTTGACTTGCGTTGGGCGGCTCAGCCTCGACTACGCTTGTTCCGGCGCAGGCGTGCCACCACCGTGGGTCGGGGGATCGACATGGTGGATTTTTTGTGTCGCCGCACTTCAGCAGGTCCCCAGCACTGGATCGACAACCGGATATCCCCAGATACGCCGGTACTCAACGCATTTGAAAGGGCCTGTCATGAGCAACAAAAATGGAGTGCCGCAGCCTCCCTACAATCCCGACGGCGTGCCGCAGGTACGCTACGACACCGGCCAGGAGCAGTATCGGCAGTATCAGCCGGGCCAGACGCAGCCGATGTACCAGCCGGAAGCGCAGTACCAGCCGGAAGGCCAGACCCAGGCTTTTCCCACACAGCCGGCAGTGACCCAGGCTTTCCCCGCGCAACAATTCCCAACGCAGCAGGGTTACCCTGACGGCGAGTTCGCGGAAACCGTCCACCGATACCCACAAACTCAGCAGGGTCAACCTGGCTACCCTGGCCAGCCCGGCTACCCCGGCCAGCCCGGAGGACCCAGCCAGGGCCCGGGTGACCACAACAAAAAGGCGCTCTTCCTCATCCTCGGCGGGGTCGCCGTCGTCGTGATCATTGCGCTGGTAGTCGTGTTCGCATTGTTGATTCCTTCGGTGACCAAACCCGTGGCCGTAGAGAGTCCCGTGCCTTCGGCCAGTGCCTCCGACGAAGCTTCCGACGCAGCGACCGAGCCGTCTGAGGAACCCTCAGGCGAAGCAAGCGCATCCTCCGAGATTCCGGAGGGCGCTATCCCGCTGCCCAGCGTGTGGGAAGAATTCGCTGGCCCAACCAATGTTCCGGCCGACGGCGACCCGCTGTTCAGCAAGTGGGTCACGGGCGAGTCTTCCTTCCAGTACCTGGCCGAGTGGACGCATGACGAATCCTTCGGGATCACCAAGGACCCCACCACCGGTGAAGAAATCCAGAAGAAGGCCCAAGGCACGGTGGAGGCGGATGGCGACGGCATCGCCCTCGCTTATGCATTCTTCGCCGAGTCCGACGAAGGCAAGTTCGGCAAGGATCCGAAAGAGATCAAGGCCGCGATCGAAGATATCGAGGCCCGGTACAAGGGCATGACCGCCACGGAACTGCCCCAGAACCTGGTGGGCCACAAGTGCACTTCGGACTTCAAGACCTCGATGCCCGAGATCCGCGAATTCCGCCGTGGCGCAGCAGTGGTCATTGGCTTCACCTGCACCAACGCGCGCGGCGAAGAAATCCAGGCAGTCAACCTGTTCTCGGTTACGCCGTGGGGAACTCCGCAGATGCTGGGCGTTAGCGGGCACAAGACCTACTGGGATGCCCACCCCGGCCTGATGGAGCAGCTGGCCAACTCGTACCGCATCAACAAGTGGAAGATGGTCTAGGCGCTCGGGCAAAGAGGCTAAAGACCGGGCAGGGCTAAAGTTGAGGGGTGACTGACCTTCCCCCCAACACGGCCCTGCCCACCCCTGCCCACACCGCATCAGACGCTGACGGAACGGCGGAAGCTGACGGAACCGTGGAACTTAACGGAACCGCGGCAGAAGGCTGGACTGAAGCGAAGCCGGAGGTCGGCGTCGGGCCCTGGGAAGGCGAGTGGCCGGTTGGCGATCAGTGGGACCCGGACCTGCTCAGGGACGGCGACCGCCGCAACGTGGTGGACCAGTACAGGTATTGGAAGCACGAGGCGATCGTCGCGGACTTGGATTCCAAGCGGCACGAATTCCACATCGCGATCGAGAACTGGCAGCACGATCTCAACATCGGCACGGTTGTGCGCACCGCCAATGCGTTCCTCGCCAAAGAGGTCCACATCATTGGTCGACGCCGGTGGAACCGTCGCGGTGCCATGGTCACCGACCGCTACCAGCACGTCCGCCACCACCCCACTGTCGAGGAGTTTGTCCAGTGGGCGCAGGGGGAGGGGCTTGCCGTGATCGGCATCGATATCTTCCCGGATTCCGTGCCGCTGGAGACCTACGACCTCCCGGAAAAATGCGTCCTGGTGTTCGGGCAGGAAGGCCCGGGCCTCACGCCCGAGGTCCACGAAGCCGCCGTTGCTACGTTGTCCATTGAGCAGTTCGGCTCCACGCGTTCCATGAATGCTGCCTCTGCTGCGGCGATCGCGATGCACGCGTGGGTTCGCCGGCACGTGTTCCAGCAGCCGGTGCGTTAGCCTCCTTTTGCTGCCTGGGAGGCCGGCTACGCTTCGCTCGGAAATCCGGGTAGGCCGTCGATGCTCAGTGCGTTCCTCTCGGCTCGGTACGCAATCATGCCGTCCGTGCCCTTCTTCTCGGCCTGCAAGCGGAGAAGGTCACGCTCGCCAGCCATCTCCATGACAGGGGCGCCCCAGCCGCAGGAGTCACTGATACGTGTGACATCCACTGTGATGACGGCCCGCGTGCTCGGGTGTTCGGGGTGGAGAGCCACTACTTCTTCAAATGCTGCTTCACCGGGAAGGAACACCGAGCCTTGGCCGTGGAGGCGAACGATCCGGGGCCTGCTGCCGAACGAAGTGAACATGAGGCACACCCGGCCATTTTCCCGGAGGTGCGCGATGGTCTCGACGCCGCTGCCGGTGTAATCCACCCAACCCACCCGGCGAGGGCCCAGGACCGAGAAAGAGTCGTGGCCGCGAGGTGACATGTTCACATGTCCGTCTGCTCCCAGCGGCGCGGTCGCAACAAACCACATGGGCTGTTCCTCGATCCACGATTTGAGGTCCTTGTCGATGGATTCGAAGAGTTTAGCCACGGTCAAAGCATACAAACGAGCGGGCACCTTGTGCCGCAACATGGGGTTCAAATGCCAACCCGGCGGAAGTGTTAAGAGCCCCAGTGACCCGAAACACGGCGTCCCGGCGGATATCGCTAGGATGGGAGCTAGCCGTAAGCGGTCTACTCCAGGGTTACCAACCCACAGACGAATTCAGCATAGGAGTCACCATGCCCATTGCAACCCCAGAGATTTACTCCGAGATGATCGACCGCGCGAAGGCTGGCGGATTCGCTTTCCCCGCGGTCAACGTGACGTCGTCGCAGACTCTGAACGCTGCGATCCGCGGTTTCGCCGAGGCCGAATCCGATGGCATCATCCAGGTTTCCACCGGTGGCGCAGCCTACTGGTCCGGCGCTTCGGTCAAGGACATGGTTGCCGGTTCCCTCGGTTTCGCCGCGTTCGCCCGCGAAGTTGCCAAGAACTACAACGTCAACATCGCCCTGCACACGGACCACTGCCCGCAGGACAAGCTTGCAGACTTCGTTCTCCCGCTGCTCTCTGCTTCCGAGGAAGCCGTCAAGGCCGGCAAGGACCCCATCTTCAACTCGCACATGTGGGACGGCTCGCACGAGACCCTCTCCGAGAACCTGCGCATCGGCCGCGAACTGCTTGAGCGCGCAGCTGCAGCGAAGATCATCCTTGAGGTCGAAATCGGCACCGTTGGTGGCGAGGAAGACGGCGTTGAGAACGAAATCAACGAGAAGCTCTACACCACCACCGAAGACGCTCTCGCAACCATCGAGGCCCTGGGTGCCGGCGAAAACGGCCGTTACCTCACCGCCCTGACCTTCGGCAACGTGCACGGCGTGTACAAGCCGGGCAACGTCAAGCTCCGCCCGGAACTGCTCAAGCAGATCCAGTCCGAGGTTGGCGCCAAGATCGGCAAGGACAACCCCTTCGACCTCGTGTTCCACGGCGGCTCGGGCTCCTCCGAGCAGGAAATCGCTGACGCTGTTTCCTACGGTGTCATCAAGATGAACATCGACACCGACACCCAGTACGCGTTCACCCGCCCGGTTGCCGGCCACATGTTCTCCAACTACGACGGCGTCCTGAAGGTCGACGGCGAAATGGGCAACAAGAAGACCTATGACCCCCGCGTCTGGGGCGCTTCCGCCGAAGCCGGCATGGCCGCGCGCATCGTCGAAGCAGCCCAGCAGCTCGGATCGGTCGGCAAGACTTTCTAATGTCCGACGAATTCCGGAAGAACCTTATGGGGCCGGAGCCCACGCTCCTGCCCGCCGAAACCGAGATCTACCAGCACCTGGCTCTCGGCAAGGAAGCGCTGGACCTCGTGGAGAAAAACCCCACGTCGTCTCTTCTGTGGGCAATCCTCGCCGAGGAAGCCTGGGCTGAGGGCCGCACCATCGACTCTTACGCTTACGCCCGCGTTGGCTACCACCGGGGACTGGACTCGCTGCGCCGCAACGGATGGCGCGGTGTGGGACCCATCCCGTGGGAGCACGAGCCCAACCAGGGCTTCCTGCGCGCGCTTTACGCACTGGGTCGTGCAGCCGCTGCAATCGGCGAGCCCGAAGAGCCCGAGCGGATCGAGAAGTTCCTCAACGACTCAGACCCCAAGGCCAAGGCAGCGATCGAGGCCAGCTAAGGCCCGCGCTGCTATAGCACACGACGACGGCGGCCCTCACCAAAAGGTGGGGGCCGCCGTCGTTAGCTCGTTTTGGGGCCTGTTGTGCCTGCCTGGGCGTGTGCCAAGGGCGCAGGGCGGGCCCGCAACGAAGGGGGAGACTAAGCCTTGCGCGGGATCCCCGTGCGCGCCATTGCCTCGGCATAGGCGCCGTGGATGGCATCCAGGTATTCCTGCTGGCGGGCGGGGGTGCCAGCGAAGGAGCGGCCACCCAGGGAGCGGACCTTGAAGGTCTTGAAACCGCGGCGGGCGATGCTGGCAGGAGCGGCCTTCATCAATTGGTCAGCAAGGCGGTGTGCTTCATTGCCGTGTGCCACCAGGGCGGAGGTGCGCGGCAGGATTGCGAGCAAGCGCAGGAGCGGCTTCAAGCCTTCGGTGATGTTGGCCGGCGTCAGCTTGCCCGGTTCCTCGTTGGGCTCGATCCAGGGGTACGCGTTCCACGGCATCATGAGCTCGGGGCGGAGACCCAGCTGCCACTGCATGCCGAGCATGCGAGTGGCTGCTTCTTCGTCACCCGGGTTGATGAAACCTTCGCCGGAGTTGGTGCGCTGATTGGAGAAAAGGCTGACGATGCGGCAGTCATCCATGCTGTGGGCGGGGTCGATGTAGAGGACCTCGCTGCCCGGCTTCTGCTCCTTGATGGAGTCGCACAGCTCGTTGACCTCGGCGATGTGCGGTTCGTAGCGGCGGTTCCAGAGGATTTCTTCGGGTGATTCAGTCGCCAGTTCTTGCATCAGGGGTTTGGTCTCCTAGGTGTTACTGCGCGCACCTTTCCAAGGGGCCGCGGGCATGCCGCTGCCGAACCTCAAAGGGTGCTGTTGGGGGCTAACTAACCTTACCGGACTATGGGCCCTGCAGCACCCTGTTTCGGCGCGCCCCCAAATGAGACACGGCGTGTTGCCCGGCATCGTGGCGGACGTCTCCACGGTGGGGCGCGAATTCCGGCATGATTCGGGATATGGAGAGACGAGAATCATCCGCTGCCGCTATTTCCGCTTTCGAAGGGCTGGGGGCCGATCTGGCCGGGGCAGGTGTGGTGATGGGCAAGATGTTCGGTGCCACCTCACTGATGCTGAACAAGAAGGCGCTGGCTTGCCTGAACGGGGACAAGGTTGCCTTCAAATTGGGCAAGGACACCGCGGAACATGCGCGAGCACTGGCCCTCCCTGGTGCTGAACTGTTCGATCCCTCGGGAATGAACCGCCCTTTCAAAGACTGGGTGGAGCTCCCGTTGTCCTCACAGTCAGAGTGGCCTTCCTTCGCCGAAGCGGCGTTGCAATCCGCGGCAGGGGAGTGAACCGCCCTCCATGCTTCGCGCCGCCGTCGAGCCTGAACATTAACCCATTTGTGCAGGTCAAAGCCGTTGACTTTGACCTGCACAGATGATGGGTTGGGGCTACTGGTTTTGGGGGAACCTGTTCTGGAACCCCCGAATCCCGGCACCGGTCTTAGACAGCATCATTCGCATCATCTACCTCGGGGGTAAACGTGGTTGCATCAACAGAAGCGTCACCAGAATCAGGGCAGCGTCCCGGCAAAGCACCAAAAGTCCGAGCGATCCTGGCAGGTGGCCTGGTCCTCGGAGTGGGTGCGGCGATCACCTTGGCCGCGTGGAACAGCTCCGAGTTTGCCCAAGGCACCTTCACAGCAGGCTCCTTCAACCTCCAGGGAAGCATCAACGGAACCACCTTCACTGAGAATCCGGTGGGCTCACCCGCCACGTTGGCATTCACTACCAACCCGACCAACCTTTCGCCGGGCGACGTCGTAACCGCTCCGTTCGCTGTCAGGCTGGATGCGGCGTCAAGCTACGACGCCACGGTGACCATCTCCACGCAAGGATCCACGGGGTCCGTGGCAGGCCTGACGTACGAGCTCACGCAGTCTGAAGATTTTGGTTGCTCCGAAACTGTCACGGAAACATTGGTGGCGGCCGGGCAAACGCTGGGGACGACGCCGGCAAGCGTCACCTTTCCCTTGACTCAAGGAGCCGGTACTGACCCCGGAGCACCCGTGAACCTCTGCTTCAGGGTGACCGCCGGGGCAGTTGTCCAAGCCCAAACCGGATCCACTACGTGGGAATTCGCCGCACAGTCGCAGTGATCCATGGGTCATCGACGAGCAAAAACCAAGCACGGTGTAGTTTTCCTTCGCATCCGTGCGCTCCTCGCAGGGGCATTGGCGCTGGGACTTGGCGGCTCCGTCACACTCGCGTCCTGGACTGACAGCGACTTTGCCGGCGGTTCGTTTGGAACCAGCGTTTTCCAAACTGAATCCAATGTGACCAAGCCGTATGACGCCTTGGGTACATGGAGCACCAACGACGCTTCGCCCGGCGCCACTTTGGTGTTCGATGCTACCGCCATGAGCCCGGGCACCGTTTTCTATGCGCCGTTTGCCATCAGGACCAAGGCAACATCCATTGCCGGCGAGGTGGTGCTCGGGATTCCCGTGGTGACCAGCAGCGGAACGGGGGTCACAGACTTGGGTGCGGCGCTGCGGTATCGGGTAGTTCGATCAGCCACATGCCAGGCGTCGTCGTTCACAGGGAGCCCGAATTTTGTGGTGGGTAGCGATGGCGTCAAGCCTTTGACAATGGGTCAGGCAGCCGGCGTCGTGAATCCGCTGGCGGCGGCCACGGCGACCCTGCCCGGGGCAGCCACGCAATTCTGTTTTGAAGTGTCGCTTCCGGCAGGGGCAAACAATGCGCTGCAAGGCCAGACGGCAACCGCGACCTGGCAGTTCACTGCCACCTCAAGCTCATGAGGATGCGCAGTGGCCAGTTTCAGCACCGCTTGCGGGAAACGCTGCTGAACATTGCTGCCACGGGCGGCGCTGTCTGCCTCGTCGCCGTCGTTCTTGCAGTGGCGTTCAACATCACCCTGATCCTGTTCAAAACCGGTTCCATGTCGCCCACCATCCCGGCAGGTTCGCTGGCTGTGGTTCGCGAGATTCCGGCTGCGGACATCAAGATAGGCGATGTTGTCACGGTGGACCGGCCAGGAAAGCTGCCCATCACGCACAGGATCCAGACCGTTGGGCCGGCGGAGGGTGCTGCCCGCACCATCACCATGAAGGGTGATGCCAACGCCGAGGCTGATCCGGCGCCCTACGTCGTCGAGCGGGTCCGAATCGTCCTTTGGTCCGCCCCCGGCCTTGCCTATCCCATGGCTGCTGCCGCCAATCCGGTGGTGTTGGGCGCAACCACCGTCTGCGTAGCGGCGCTGGTGAGTTGGGTGCTCTGGCCCCGAAACGGCTCCCGAAACGGCTCAGGGCGCGGCCAGCGCCGCAAAAGAGGGCAACATGCTGCTGCCTAGGTTGGGGGCCTTGGCCGGGCTGCTCGCTCTCTTTTTGTTGGCTGCCATTCCGGCGCACGCCGAAGAAGGACCTTCCGGTTGGTTGGAGCTCGACGCCGGCCCGGCCGGGGAAGTTCATCGTCTCACCCCTGGCGGGAGGGCGGATTGGGCGGTGGACGTACAGGCACGGGGCGAGCCTGCCGGTTTGCTGGAAGTGTGGATCCAGCCGACCGAAACTGCAGGTCCGGATAGTGAATCCAGGGGACTTCGGGACTTCCTCAGCGTGCAATTACGGTCCTGTGAACAGCCATGGAATGGCACCATGTGCGCGAGCGGTGAACGGAGCTTGCTTGAGCCCACGGATCTAAATCTTGCCGAGGGCTTGAGGATCGACCTCATGAAAGACGGCAGCACCTGGTCAACCGGGTCCTACGTCCTTGTGAGTGCGGCGCTCGCGGAGGACGTTCCCGCAGAGTTCCAAGGGAGCCGCACACGGATTGTGCTGGGTGTCCATGGTTCGGGCGACGCGGCTGGAGATCCCAGCCCCGGCGCGGTCACCGCACGTCCGGGCGGGCCGCCGTCGTCCATTGGCTTGGCTGATACCGGCGCCAGGCTTGGTGGCGCTGCGATGCTGGGCGTGCTTGCAGTCGCCTCAGGGTTCGCCCTTGCTCGGTTGCGGGGTGCGCAGGCATGAAGAAGCGGCTCGGTCGGCTGGGTTCCGTGGTGGCGGCATTGTCCCTGCTGCTCTTCCCGTCCCTGCTCATCTCCGCCTCAAGCCCGCCAGAGGTGACGGAGGCGTCCTGGCAGCGGAGTGAATTCGGCACGGGTAGCTTCGGGACCATCACCATTCCGCCCGCAACCCTCAATGGCGACTGCCAGTACAACGCTGGGTTTCTTGGCACAGACGCCAACGTCCGGGTCTTTTGGAAACCGCCCGCCACGTACCCAAACCTGACGGACGCCGTGATTGATGTTCACCTGCTCACGGCAGGATCCCCGGTGACCACACTCCAGGGATATCCGGGAACTGCGAATACCACCGGGTCATCATCGGCTGGCTACACCACAGAGATTCCAGCTACGCTTCTTGGTGGCATTTTGGGGTTCAACACGCAGTTCCAAGTGGATATTTACATTACCGGGGCCGGGTGGAAGTCCACGCCCGTGTCGGTCAAGGCCAACGCGGGCTCGGTTGCCGGCCTCGGAGGATCCTGCACCAATCTCTGAGTCGTCGTCCCGGGCACTCCAAAACTTGGGCAAAACGTCCTTGAAAGGCTCCTTGACACAAGAGTTTCAGGCCCTATCGGCTAAACTTGGCTGGTAAGAGCCCCGAAACTCTTGCGTACGCTGCCGTCCGCGGCAGGCTGCACCGGTAAGTCGGGGCATTCTCATGTACGGCGTCGAGTCCTGGCCATCCGGCTTGGTCTCGCCCGAAAGAATGGGGGAGGATCCCATGCCCGCTATCGTGATCGTCGGAGCCCAGTGGGGCGACGAAGGCAAAGGCAAGGCTACCGATCTGCTCGGTGGCCGTGTTGACTACGTGGTTAAGCCCAACGGCGGCAACAACGCCGGGCACACCGTGGTGGTTGGCGGTGAGAAGTATGAGCTGAAGCTCCTTCCCGCGGGCATTCTGAGCCCCAACGCAATTCCGATTATTGGCAACGGCTGCGTGGTGAACCTCGAGGCACTCTTCCAGGAAATCGACGGCCTTGAGGCCCGTGGCGCGGACACCTCCCGCCTGCGCGTATCGGCCAACGCACACCTCGTCGCCCCGTACCACCAGGTCCTGGACAAGGTCACGGAGCGCTTCCTCGGCAGCCGCGCCATCGGCACTACCGGCCGCGGCATCGGCCCGGCGTACATGGACAAGGTGGCCCGCCTGGGCATCCGCGTCCAGGACGTCTTCGATGAATCGATCCTCCGCCAGAAGGTGGAAGGTTCGCTGCGCCAGAAGAACGAACTCCTGGTCAAGGTTTACAACCGCCGCGACATCGTGGTGGACGAGATCGTGGACTACTTCCTCTCCTTCGCTGAGCGCCTGCGCCCGCTGGTTATCGACAGCACGCTGGAGCTGAACAACGCGTTGGACGAAGGCAAGGTTGTGCTCATGGAAGGCGGCCAGGCCACGTTCCTGGACGTTGACCACGGCACCTACCCGTTCGTCACCTCATCCAACCCGACGGCGGGCGGTGCGTCGGTTGGCTCGGGCATTGGCCCTACCCGTATTTCCCGTTCCATCGGCATCATCAAGGCTTACACCACACGTGTTGGCGCCGGCCCGTTCCCCACGGAACTGTTCGACGAAATGGGCGTGTACCTGCAGAAGACCGGTGGCGAGTTCGGCGTGAACACCGGCCGTCCGCGTCGTTGCGGTTGGTACGACGCCGTGCTGGCGCGCCACGCTTCCCGCGTCAACGGCTTCACGGACTACTTCGTGACCAAGCTGGACGTCCTTACGGGCATCGAGCAGATCCCGGTCTGCGTTGCCTACGATGTTGACGGCGTTCGTCACGACGAAATGCCCATGACGCAGACCGAGTTCCACCACGCGGTGCCGATCTTCGAGTACTTCGACGGCTGGACCGAGGACATCACCGCGGCCCGCACCCTGGAGGACCTCCCGGAGAACGCCCGCAACTACGTGCTGGCTCTGGAAAAACTCTCCGGCACGCGCTTCTCGGCCATCGGCGTCGGCCCTGACCGGGACCAGACGATCGTGGTTCACGATTTGATCAACGACTAAGTTTCACTGCAATTTACGACGACGGCGGGTTACCCCCGGTTCCATGCTGGAACTGAGGGGTGGCCCGCCGTTTTGGTGAGGCCCTTTTGGTCACGGGATGACAGCGACCGCCTTCTCCGTAGCATCCGCCCTCAACCTCGCGGCCTGGACGATGATGCCCACTGCGGCAGAAACCATGATTGCCACTCCGTAGGCCTGCAGAGTGGGCACGAGCCCCCAGATCGGCGCGAGTAGTCCGGCGATGATGACCGGCACGCTGAACGCCAGATAGGTCGCCGTATAGATGGCGGAGAAGACACCCGCGCGTTGATGGGGCTGAACATGGGGAGCGATCAGGCGAAGTTGCCCTCCAAAAGAGCCCCCGAATCCGATACCGCCAAGTACTGCGCCGATCCAGACGACGGCAAGCCATTTTTCACTGACTCCCAGGAGGACCGCCACTATCCCCACCAGGATGAGCGACACTCCAACAAGCGAGCCATGCCGGGCAGGGTGCCGGGCGAACACAAATCCTGCAGCCGCCGCGGTGAATGGACCTAGGAACGTGGTGAAACCTGCCACCAGGCCGCCGTCCAAGGCAAAGTGCAGCCGGAGAATGGTGGGGAAGAGCCCGAGGAATAAGGCCGTGAACATCCATCCCCCAATGTGAACCGGGATACCTGCAGCAAATTCTCGGCGGATGCCAACTGGGAGACTGAGCCGGGGGGTGAGGGATCGGGCTGCCCCGGGGCGTTTTGGGGTTGTTTCGGCTGTGAAGCTAACAAAAACGATGGCCAGGAGCATGACGCCCGTGAGAATGGCGAAAATGAGCATGTTGGCGTCAGCTGTGAACTGAACCGCAGCGCCAGTCACGAGGGCTCCGATGCCCAGACCACCAGCCACCGACGCGCCGGCAATGCCGCCAGCGAGTTTTTTAAGGTGTGACGGTGCTTGCTCGGCGATGGCTGCGTTGAAAGCGCTGGTCGCAATCCCAGTGGCGATTCCTTGCAGGGCCCGCGCGATGATCACCCAGGTAATGGTGGATGCAACCATGAACGTGATCATGGAAATCAGCTCGGTGTAGAGAGCAAGCAGCATGACGGGGCGCCTGCCCAGATGATCCGAAAGTGAGCCTCCCACCAGCAGGGCTGCCAACAGACCTATTGCGTAGATGGCGAAGGCGAAGCTAAGGGTGGCGGCCGAAAAGCCCCACTCCTGCTGCCGGAGCGAGAGCAAAGGCGTGGGTGCCCCTGCCGCGAAAAAGAATGCGGCGAAGACCAACGCCAGCCCGGGAAAAGCCGTCTTGGCCGGGAAAGTGCGGGGTGGGCGCGTAGCGCGGGATGGTGACAATGTACGGGACAAGGGAAGACTCCTTAGACAGAACGGTCTAATTCCAGTTAGACAGACCTGTTCAATAAAGTCAAGAAATTTTAGACAGATCTGTCTGATATGCTTTTTGCATGGCCTCCACCAAACTTCCGGCTCGTCAGCGTCTCCTCGATGCTGCAGACAAGTTGTTTTATGCCGAGGGTGTCCACACTGTTGGCATTGACCGCCTTATCGAAGAGGCAGGCGTAGCCAAGGGCTCGCTCTTCTACAATTTTTCGGGCAAGGATGATCTCGTTGCCGCCTACCTGGAGGGTCGCGACCATCAACGGCGCGAACGCATAGCCAGGTTCCAGCAGGGCTTGGATGATCCTGTCGACAAGCTCTTGGCCATCTTTGATGCCCTGCAGGAAACGGTCTCGTCTCCCGGATGGAGGGGATGTCCCTTCGCCAATGCCAGCGCAGAGGCACTTCCCGGAAGCGTGGAGGCCGAGGCACTCCGGGCCTTCCGGGACTGGCTTTCAAACGCGATGCTTTCCCTCTGTGAAGAAGCAGGCTTTGTTGAACCGGCAGGTGTGGCCGCCCGGCTCCGGCTGCTCTACGACGGAGCTGTATCGAATTCAAATCTCGATGCGCAGCCAGAAGCTGTGGGCTGGGCCAAAGAGCTGGCCGCGAAAGTTCTGCGCGACTCACCTCGCGTGTCGGAATAGCCTTGCGGGGAGGGCAGTTGTCGCAAGAATGAAGGCAATTACCTATAGCGAGTATGGAAACCCGGACGTCCTTGAGCTGACCGAGCAGCCGATGCCTAAAGTGGGGCCGGGCATGGTCCTGGTGAAGGTAAAGGCGGCGTCGGTAAACCCGGTCGACTGGAAGATCATGGCCGGCTTCCTGGACTCTTTCATGGACCTCCAATTCCCGGCCATTCCCGGATGGGACGTCGCTGGAGTGGTCGAGTCCGTGGGAATCGACGCACCGCATTTCAAGCCCGGCGACGAAGTTATCTCTTATGGCCGCAAGGATTACGTCCACGGCGGCAGCTTTGCTGAATACATTGCGCTCCCGGAGCGGCTTCTTGCCAGGAAGCCGAGATCCCTGGATTGGAGCCAGTCGGCCGGGCTTCCTTTGGCCGGGCTTACGGCTTTCCAGGTGCTCAATCGCCTCGGGCTCATGGCGGGCGAGACGGTTTTGATCCATGGCGGTTCTGGCGGTGTCGGATCACTCGGCGTTCAGATCGCCGTGGCGCTCGGTGCGCGGGTCATCGCGACCGCCTCGGAAAGGAACCATGAATTCCTCAAATCCCTCGGAGCCGAGGCTGTGGCATATGGAGAGGGGCTGTCCGACCGCGTTCGTGCACTGAGTCCTGCTGGAGTGGACGTCGTGGCCGACTTTGCGGGTGGAAACCTCGAGGCGACGCTGAAGGTCCTGTCCGAGGGAGGCCGGCATGCATCCATTGCGGACAGTGAGGTGGAGGCGCACGGCGGAACCTGGATGTGGGTGAATCCTGTTGGTGCCGAACTGCAGCAGCTCGCTGACCTGGTGGACGAACACAAGATCCGGGTAGAGGCGGCGGAGACACTTCCCTTGGCCAAAGCGGCGGATGCCTTCCGGCTCAACATGGAAGGGCACACTCGCGGAAAGATTGTGCTCACCGTGGGCGGCGAGGCTTAATCAACCTCGGCCGCACAGTCCAGAATCTGTGTCGGGACTGTGCGGCCGGGCGGCTCTCACGTCACTCGGGGCTAAGTGCTTGCTGCGGGCCCATCCTTATGGAAGCGTCCGTACCGTTGAAGGAACAGATACATGGCTGCGAAAGTCAGAAGACCCAGAACGGGGCCTGCCCACAAGGCAATTGGCGTGCCGTGGATGAGAACCGCCGCGCCGCCGAAGACAGCCGCGACAATTCCCGCTCCTGGATTGGCCGTAGCCAGTTTCCCCTGAATGTCGCGGCCAAGTTGCCGGTAACGAATAGCCTGGAGCACAGCAAAGAGGATAAAGGCCGCCACCATGATCAATGACCATGGCGGGTCAGTCATCGCCACAACGCTGATAGTTATCCCGAACAAGCCTGACAATGCCAGCCAGTAATTACGTACGGTTGAATCAGTTTTCGTGCTCATCAGCACCCCCTGTTGAAATCAATCACGGATCCGGCGATGGCCATGGCTGCCGAGCAGCCCAAGGCGGCCATGGGGCCGAAGAAGCCCATCGCACCCCAGAAGGCCGCGTTTGTACCCCACCAAGCCCATAGGGCAGCCCATGCAGACGGGCACTGCGGAAACATCGGCTTCATGGCCGTTGAACCCTTGCCGCCACCGATCATCCTCGGTTCAGCTTTACTGAGCTTGGCGACCTTGGCATTGTTCTGACCATCCACTACTTCAAGGTTCAGATATCCGGAATCCGTCAGCGACACCAGTGCCTTCAAGACGTCGGTGGGCATGGACGCCGCAAGGAATTGTTGCTGCAAGCCGCCGTCGAAACGGCTGTCCGACGACAAATACTGTGTGAGCTCTTTCGAGCCCCGAATCAATTCCAGCCGCTTGGCGAAGCCTGAAGGGTCTGTAAGGCGGGCTTGCTCCAGCCGCTTCATCGCCTCGGCCTTCTGCGCATTCGTCGGCTCCAACAAAATCGCGCCTTCGCCACTGCCCACGATAGTGCGATTCCCCGCAGCGTTGGCCGGAGTCACTGAAGCGAAAACAACAGCAACCACGGCAATGAGCGTCGTCAGGAGTCGCAAAGTCCTGGACCAATGTGACACGTGAACCATCAAATCCCCCAAATCTAACGCTGGCCCGTTGGACCAGTCACTGAAGCCTCCTACCGAAGCACCAACCCCCTCGATTCGGCTAAAAGTATGGGCAGAAACGAGAAACCGCAAGTCAAGAGCGGTGTGCCACATCGCTCTTGACTGGCCAACAAACCTCTTTTAGAGAGATGGTCGGCCGGGTGGGACAGGCACTTTGCCGGCGCTGCCGCGTTCAGCTAGTTCGGGCCTGAGGAGCTTCTGAAGCGTGGCGGGCTCGTTGCCATGAAGCAGCCGAACGAGATAGTTGACCGCTTGCTTGGCCAACTCACTGTGGTTTGGCGAAAAACTTGTTAAATTGGGATGGCTCGTCCGCGCGCCATCGTCGCTGCTATTCAGGCCTACCAATGACAAATCCCGTGGAATGCGGAGTCCATGCTCAGCCGCGGCGGCCATGAAACCGGGAACGGCAGGCTCATTGAACGTCAGAAGGGCCGTCATCCGCGGCGCCTTTTTCCGGATCTCCTCAAAAGCTTTCCAGCCGTCATTAAATGTTGGAGGGACTGTGAATACAGGCATTCGGACGCCCCTTGCCTCGGCAGCCTCCAGCACGGCATCCTGCATTCGAACCATCGGTCCTTGACCGGCATCCAGTTCTTCCTGGGACCTCGTCAAGAAGGCTAACTCGGTGTGGCCAAGTCCCAGGACATAGTCGAGGGCCATGTTTCCGGCGGCGTCGAAGTCCGCATCAACGAAAGCCTGTGGCTGGTGGCCTCCCGTGCGACCGATTGTGGTGAAGGGAAGATGGGAATCCAGCAGGAACGACACCCGCTCGTCGACGGTTCGCACTTCCATCAGCACCACGCCCTCGACGATTCCCTGGTTGACCACCTTGCGCAGTTCCTCCACATCATTCGCACTGTAAGGCCACAGCAGGAGGTGGTAGCCCTCGCTGCGGGCCTGCTGGGAAGCCGCTTGGATGTACTCAAAATCGGTGAGGCTAAAGCCAACCTCGCCGATCGGAAAGCTCAAGGCGATGATTCCGGTGCGTTTGCCGGCCAGGCCCTGCGCCAAAGCGTTGGGGGTGTAATGAAGATCCTGCATTGCCTGCAGCACCTGTTGACGTGTCTGGTCCGATATCGGGCGTGTGCCGCTCAAAACGTAGGAGACCGTGCTCCTGGATACACCAGCAAGACGGGCAACGTCCGCCATTGTGGCCAAGTGTGTCTCCTCCGATCCGCGTTGGGCAAACGCTGCCGGAGTCCTGCGTCCGACCAAATGTCATCTTGCCCAAAACAGCATATCGCCGGACGGTATGGATGGGGTGCAAGGCAAGCCCCTGCGGGATCCAGTAGAAACCACTTTGAAGTCCGCTACATCCCATCCCAACCGCAACACTGACGTCACACTCCGTGTGACTGTTGACACTCTTTTGGATTGTCCTTACTGTGAGTTGACGCGCGTCGACGAAGCGCGTCGACGCCCTAGGCAATGTGGCCGTTTGGGTCCGGCGAATGGTCTCCGGGCCCTTGAGAGTGAGAAGGAATCGCGTATGAGTTCGATCAACGAGCAGTCCAGCGTGCAACAAGTGGCTGTCGGCCGGCGGAAGCCGCTGATGAACATGAAGCAGATCCTGCTGATGAATGTGGGATTCTTCGGAATCCAGTACAGCTTCGGGATGCAGCAGACCGCCATCAACCCTGTTTACGAGTTCCTCGGTGCCAACCCCGCCGACTTGCCCATCCTCAACCTCGCCGGGCCGATCACCGGCCTGCTTATCCAGCCCCTCATTGGGGCCCTGTCGGACCGTACGTGGAGTCCTCGTTGGGGCCGCCGCAAGCCGTTCTTCCTGCTCGGGGCCATTGGCTGCAGCCTCTGCCTATTCCTGTTCCCCTTTGTCACCGCGGTCTGGCTGGCGGTGCTGCTGCTCTGGATCCTGGACGCAAGCAACAACACGGCGATGGAACCCTACCGTGCCTTCATTGCCGACAAGCTCCCTCCGTCCCAGCTGGGTAAGGGCTTCCTCGCCCAAGCATTCTTCACCGGCCTTGGCATCACTTTGGCCAACATTTCCCTGTTCGTCTTCCAGCAATTCATCGAAGGGGCCACCGAGGCCGGCATCCCGTATTGGGTGGTGGGCTCATTCATGCTTGGCGCCGTTTGTTCGATCGGCACCGTGCTCGTCTCGGTGCTGACGACGAAGGAGATCCCGCCAACCGAGGAGGAGCTTGCGGCACTGCGTGCCAAGAAGGGCGGCCTCCTTCCAGCGGTGAAGGAGATCGGGGAGGCGATCCGCGAGATGCCGACCCAGCTGCGCAAGCTCGCTGTCGTATATCTGTTCCAGTGGTACGGCATGGTCTGCTACTGGCAGTTCGTAGCCCTGTCCATAGCCAAGTCAGCGTTCCCCGAGAGCCTGGAGGGCAAGGAGGACGCGGTCGCATGGACCGGCCTGGTTAACGGCTGGTACAACATCATCACGTTCAGTGTTGCCTTCGCCCTGGTTGCCTTCGCGCGGCGCAGGGGCGCCAAGATGGTTCACTGCGTCTGCCTTTTGCTGGCCGCGGTCGGGCTGACGATCTTCCCATTCATCGACAACAAGTACCTGCTTTTCATCCCGATCATCGGCCTTGGCATCGCCTGGGCCTCCATCATGGGAGTGCCCTACATCATGGCCGTCCGGATGATTCCCTCAACCCGTTACGGCGTCTACATGGGCATCATCAACATGATGATCGTTGTACCCATGCTCATCCAGTCCGTGACCTTCGGCTGGATATATGAACACCTCTTGGGAGCAAACCCAAACAACGCCATCGTGTTTGCCGGCGTGCTCCTCGGCCTGGCTGCGGTCGCCATGCTTTGGATCAAGGAACCCCCTACTATTCGCGACGTCGATGAAGTTAACTACGCGCCGTCGGCCGGACACTGAGGAGATAGCCATGGCTATGAAGGACTACCGCACAATCGTCGTCGGGACGGATGGATCCGCGCTCGCCGGCCCCGTTGTCGCACGAGCCGCCTGGCTTGCAGTGCGGGACGACGCCGATCTGGTCATCGTCTGCGCATACGCCCGTGTTCCCCGTCGGGCCGAGGCAATCAGCGTGCACACTCTTGGTGGCGACCCACGCAGCGGGCAGGTCCTCGGCCGCGAGTCGGCCGCCCTTGCCGTCGAGAGTGCCATGGCCACGGCCAGGGAAGAGGGTGCGACGGTCTCGGCCACCCTCCTCGTAGATGGCGAGCCCGCCACCGCGCTCATGACCACTGCTCAAGAGCGGTCTGCTGATCTCATCGTCCTCGGTGCCATTCATGATCGCTCGCTGGCAGATCGGCTGCTCGGTACGGTGGCCACCGAGGTTGTGAAGAGGGCAGCCTGCGATGTTCTGGTGGTTCGCCCAACGGATGACGATGGCGACCTCGAAGTGCCTGAAGACTCCACGGCGACATAATGGCCGGGCTGCGGCTACAGCCTGGTCGCATGACTTGGCTGTAGCCGCAGCTTTCGTCCTCCTTATGGGGGCGGATAAACCGGGAAAAATATGAATTACCGTGCTTAGTAATTTTCGAATCATAATTCCGCAGTCACTAACCAGATGAACCCCGCTACGGTTCACACGCGTCCACGAGAATAGAAGTTTTTATGACTACGCAATCTGTCCTGAGTTCACCCCGTATTGCAATTCTCGGTGGGGGACCAGGTGGTTATGAAGCTGCTATGGTGGCCGCCTCCCTCGGCGCACAAGTCACCGTCATCGAACGCGCCGGCCTCGGTGGCTCGGCGGTACTCACAGACGTAGTCCCCTCCAAGACTCTGATTGCGACAGCAGACCTGATAACGCGCGTCGGAGAGGCTGAAGAGTTAGGGGTCAAGTTCGACGTCGACGGCATCGGATGCACTCCCACGCTGCATGCGGACCTCAAGCACATCAACCACCGAGTACTGTCACTGGCCCAACAGCAGTCGGCTGACATCCGAAGGGGCCTTGAAAGCGTGGGTGTCCGCGTTCTCATGGGTTCCGGCAGGCTGTTGGACAACCACAGGATCGAGGTCCTGGGAACCGACGGCATCCAAATTGTGGAAGCCGATGCCATACTCCTTGCAGTGGGCGCCCATCCTCGAGAACTGTCCACAGCCCGTCCCGACGGTGAGCGAATCCTCAACTGGGCCCAGCTATACAACCTTGAGGAATTGCCTGAGGAACTCATCGTGATCGGCTCGGGTGTGACCGGTGCCGAGTTCGCCTCCGCCTACAACGGGCTAGGGTCCAACGTGACCCTCATTTCCAGCGGGCAGCGCGTCCTGCCAAGGTCGGACAGCGACGCTGCAGAGGTTCTGGAAGGCGTCTTTGAACGCCGTGGAGTCAAGGTCCTCGCCCGGTCCCGCGCTGAGGCCGTGGAACGCACCGGCGACGGAGTGGCCGTCATGTTGGACGATGGCACCAAAGTAACAGGGAGTCACTGTCTGGTATGCGTCGGGTCCATCCCAAACACCAGTGGCATCGGGTTGGAAGTGGCAGGAGTGGACTTGACAGAAAGCGGCCATATTAAGGTGGACGGCGTTTCCCGGACCACTGCCTCAAACATCTACGCGGCGGGTGACTGCACTGGAGTTTTCGCCTTGGCGTCCGTAGCCGCCATGCAGGGACGCATTGCGATAGCTCACATCCTGGGAGACGGCGTAACCCCGCTCAAACTCCACCACGTGGCCTCCAACATCTTCACCTCTCCCGAGATCGCCTCGGTGGGTGTGTCAGAGGAAGACGTCGAAGCTGACAGATATCAGGGCGACGTCATCAAGCTCCCACTGAGCAGCAACGCCCGCGCAAAAATGCGCAACCACAAGGATGGCTTCATCAAGATCATCGCGCGCAAGGGATCGGGCACCGTGATCGGCGGAGTCGTCGTGGGACCGAATGCCTCCGAGTTGATCTTCCCGATCGCCGTTGCGGTAGCGCGGAAGCTGCACGTCGATGACCTGGCAAGCACTTTCACGGTGTACCCATCTCTTACAGGATCAATCGCCGAGGCCGCGCGGCGTTTGCATGTGCACATGTAACAGATTTGCCTTCCCTTTTCCCACCTCCGCTAATGCGCAGTTTCGGCAGTTGCGAATTATCTGAGCATTCCAAGATCGATGCCTTTGGGCTGAAATGGCAACGTCCAAATCATTTTCATGCAGTTGCAATCCTGACACTTAACCCAAGTGAAATGTTTATGAAACAGACCGCACCTAACGTTGAGAGCGCCGGTTAGCCGAATTCTGGCACTACAAATCAATCAAAGGTTTCACATTGTCTAAAACAATAACTCGACAGGATCACGATCCCGCCGAAGACTTTGAAAATGAGCGGGAACGCACCGGGGACTTGGCCCTTGCAACCCAGGATTTCTCCAATGAAGACGCGGGGTATCACAAGACCCTCAAGCCACGGCAGATCCAGATGATCGCAATCGGGGGTGCCATCGGGACCGGGCTGTTCATGGGAGCCGGCGGTCGCCTCCATGGCTCGGGACCAGCTTTGATCCTGGTCTACGCGGTCTGCGGCTTTTTCGCTTTCCTCATCCTCCGTGCGCTCGGTGAATTGGTCCTTCATCGGCCCTCATCAGGATCCTTCATCTCCTACGCCCGCGAGTTCTATGGCGAAAAAATGGCCTTCGCCTCAGGCTGGCTATACTTCCTCAACTGGGCGATGACATCGGTAGTGGATGTCACCGCCGTCGCCCTCTACGTCAAGTTCTGGGCACCCTACTGGGCGCCGCTTCAATCCGTCCCGCAATGGGCCATAGCGCTCGTGGCCCTGGTGGTGGTTCTGGCGCTGAACCTTGTGTCCGTCAAGCTCTTCGGCGAAATGGAATTCTGGTTCGCGCTCATCAAGGTCTCGGCGCTGGTGCTGTTCCTGATCATCGGAGTCTGCTTCCTGCTCTTCGGCGGCCATACCGACATCGGGCCGACCGGCTTCAACATCATGGCGGACAATGGCGGGATGTTCCCCATGGGCGCAGTTGCACCCCTGTTGGCGGTTAGCGGTGTGGTGTTTGCCTACGCCGCCATAGAACTGGTGGGTACGGCTGCGGGCGAGACGGAAAAGCCTAAGGAAGTCATGCCGAAGGCTGTAAACACAGTCGTTTTCCGCATCGGCATATTCTACGTAGGTTCCGTCCTGCTGCTTTCACTGCTGCTGCCCTTCACCGCATACAAGGCGGGAGAATCACCTTTTGTCACATTCTTCACCCACATCGGTTCACAGGATGCAGGAGCAACTTCCGCCTCCATCATGAACTTCGTAGTCCTTACTGCCGCACTCTCAAGCCTCAACGCTGGTCTGTACTCCACTGGCCGTATCCTGCGTTCCATGGCCGTGAACGGGTCTGCCCCGGCATTCACCGCCAAGATGAGCAGACATGGGGTGCCCTATGGCGGCATTCTTCTCACGGCAGTCATCACCCTGCTCGGGGTTGGGCTGAATGCTGCGTTCCCCTCGGAGGCCTTTGAAATCGTGCTGGAGATATCAGCCTTGGGCATCATTGGAGGATGGGCCACCATCATCCTCTGCCAAATGAAGCTCCAGAAATGGGCAAAGGAAGGGAAACTTGAACGCCCAGCCTTCAGACTCATCGGCGCACCTTTCACGTCTTACCTGACTCTCGCATTCCTGCTCTTTGTCCTGGTAACCATGGGCTTCTCGGACACCGGACGCTGGGTCCTCTCGTCCCTGGTGGTACTGGTTCCCGCCTTGGTGGTCGGCTGGTTCGCAGCACGCAAGAGCATCTATCGCGCCGCACAGGAGCGTGCTGGTTATACCGGGGCGTTTCCAGTGGTAGCTGAACGCCCCGCCATCGACGCCGCCAGAAAGTAGCTGTCCGCGCAGCGTAGGGGCCCGACGACGATGCCGGACCGATCGCCGTCGGGCCCCTACGAGGAGTTCCCCCTTTTTCATCAATAAGAATTCGTCGTTCATGCCTGGGGACGTATTCGTCAGAGAGGTCAACAGCATGCCTTCCGTGATCCCGGGACCGGAGCCGAAGTTGCTGCGCAGAGTAAGCGCCAGCGCTGTCCTTGGCTTCATGCGCACGTCTCGTGTTGTGACAGTGACCGAGATCATGAATTCAACCGGGCTGGCACGCGCTACCGCCATATCCGTTTGCGAGGAACTTATGGAACGGGGCTGGATCCGTGAGTTGGAGAATCAGCGGGTCTCCGGGCAGTATCAGAAAGGCCGTCCCGCCCGAAGGTTTGAATTTCTTGAAAGCGCCGGATTCGTTCTGGGTTTAGACGTGGGAATGGCAAAGGTCACCGCCGTGGTATCAAACCTCCGGGGGGAAACTGTAGGACAATCCAGCCTGCCCTTCCCTGGCATCCAGATCACCGCCGTGGAGCACGTCCCGGACGTCCACCTTACTGCCGCGGAACGTATTGAAGTCATCAACCAAGCGGCAATGACAGCACTCGAAGGCGCAGATGCTTCTGCTGGCGCTGTGCTCGCCGTGACGGTCGGAATAGCAGCACCCGTTGACCGAAATGGTGAGGTATTGGCCTCACAACATTTTTGGGAGCTGTTCGACTTGGACATCAAATCTGCTTTCAAAGATCGCCATGGATGGACTGTGCTGCTGGAAAATGATGCAAACCTTGCTGCCTTGGGTGAACGTTGGTGCGGTGAAGCTGCGGGAGTCGACGACGTCGTGGTGATCCTCTCCGGTGAACGATTCGGAGCTGGAGTCATTGACGCCGGGAAGCTCCTTCACGGCAGGAACGGGGCGGCCGGGGAGCTGGCCTTCCTTAAAAGGGTCCAGGGCGTGGGCAACACCTTCGGGATCGCCCTCATGGCCAAGACCTGGGCCGCTGAAGCCCTTGCCGGCAACGCCAAGTCTTCACTGAGAGAGTACGCCTGCGCGCAAATCGACGCCGAGCACGTTTTTGCGGCCGCGGCAGACGGGGACGAACTTGCACAAGGTATTTTGGACCGCCTCGCCGACAGAATGGCTAGAGTCATCGGAGCCGTGGCAACCATACTCAACCCTGAACTTTTGGTCATTGGCGGAGCGGTGGCAAAATCCGCCGGAGTACTGCTGCAACCCATCGCGGAACGACTCGACGAATTTACCGCGACCCCACCCCGCCTCGCTGTGTCCCGCTTGGGAGAGGCAATAGTTGCGGTTGGGGCTATCAGAAGCGCCTTGGACTACGTCGAGAAAAATAGCCTGGATCTTGAACTGCGGGTGCGGACATGACCACCTCAACGGCCACCCCCGGCTACTCCCTCCCGGAAACCGCACCATCATCCGAATCCACCAAATTGGTCATCACCGTCTTCATAACGCAGGCTGCGGATGGGCAATTGACACTTGCCTTCGATAACTATCCGGGACTCTCCGCCATAGCCGGAAGCTTCGCCGACATCCCTGAAGTAGCGGGCCGTGCCGCAGCCGGCCACACCGGCAAGCCTCAAGGCAACTTCGCCGTCCACATTCGGTTCTGAACCCGGGCCCAAAGCGGCGGTCTTCGAAGAGGCATGCACCATTGCGTGGACAGCCTGCCGGGAGAGGAGCATAATAGTTAGCGGAGCTAATTAGCACTGCTAACTATTATGCCAACCTCAGGAGGCGCCTCCCAGTGACCGCAGCTATTAACGACGGGCCGGCGGAGATTCAAGCTGACGTTCTTGCCATTGATCTTCGAACCGCAGTGATGCGAACATCCCGCAGGCTGCGCATCGAAGCCACTGGCGAGGTCATTACCCCCGGGCAGTACACGGTGCTCGCCCACCTTAACTCCGGCTCGCAGACGCTGCGGGAATTGGCCGAACTGGAGCACGTCCAGGCGCCGTCGATGACCCGGATCGTGAACGCCTTGTCCGGGCAAGGTTTCGTGTCACGGCAGGCAAACCCCGAAGATGGCCGGCAGGTCCACATCAGTATTACCCCCGCTGGCCAGGAAGTTCTGGCCGAGGCCCGAAGCCAACGGACTGCCTGGCTGGCCCAGCGCGTGGCAGGACTCAGCGAGGAGGATCGGCTGACGCTCAGCCGGGCCGCGCACATCATGCAGGAGATGAGCGCCAAGTGAGTGCCATGTTCCGTGCCCTCGAGAGTCCCAATTACCGGCTCTGGGCTGGTGGTGCGCTGGTGTCCAACGTCGGCACCTGGATGCAGAGGGTGGCACAGGACTGGCTGGTCCTGACGGTCCTCACAAATCACTCCGGTACGGCAGTCGGCATCACCACAGCACTGCAATTCCTGCCCATGCTCCTGCTTGGACCCTACGCGGGCGTCCTGGCGGACCGTTATCGCAAGCGCGTGATCCTCCTCTGGACGCAAACGGCGATGGGAATCTGCGGGCTGATCGTTGGCCTTCTGGTGGTAGCGGGTGTGGCCCAGTTGTGGCACGTCTATCTCGCCGCGCTTGCCTTGGGGTTGGCTGCGGCCATTGACGGCCCGGCCCGTCAAGCGTTCGTGTCAGAACTTGTTGGCCCTGACAAGCTCTCCAACGCAGTGGCCCTGAACTCGGCGTCCTTCAACAGCGCCAGGCTGACCGGGCCTGCCATCGCCGGTGTGCTCATCGCGTGGATCGGCACGGGCCCGGTGTTCCTTCTCAACGCAGCGAGCTTTGCGGCCGTCATCGTTTCCCTCGGCCGGGTTAAGGCATCGGAGTTGGAGCCAGCAACGCCAGTGGCCCGCGGCAAGCACCAATTAGCCGAGGGTCTCCACTATGTGCGTCAACGCCCGGACCTGGTCCTCATTTTGCTGATGGTGGGCCTCCTGGGTGCCTTTGGCATGAACTTCCAGGTGACTAATTCCTTGATGTCCACAGCGGAGTTTGGGATGGGGCCGGAGGCGTTTGGTCTCCTGGGCTCCATCATGGCGGTGGGAACGCTCGCGGGTGCGTTGCTTGCGGCCCGAAGGACCGGCCCGAGGCTCCGTTTCATGCTGGGTGGCGCACTGAGTCTCGGGGCCTTTACTGTCCTGGCGAGCATCTCGCCGTCGTTCTGGGTCTACGCCGCAGTACTTGTTCCGGTAGGGCTGGCGTCCATCACGTTCCTGAACAGTTGCAACACCACCATTCAGTTGTCCGTTGAGCCCCAATTCCGTGGACGCGTCCTCGCCCTGTACTTGGCCATCCTGCAAGGCGGCACGGCAATCGGAGCACCCCTTATGGGCTGGATCGGCACGGAATTCGGGGCCCGCTGGGCTGTGGCATCCGGCGGCGTGGTGGTCCTTTTGACCGCCGTCGCTTGTGTGATCCTGGTCAGCCGCCGGAGCCAGAAGACGCTCCGTGAACAGGTGCGCAATGCATGGCTGCGGAGGCGGGCAACCCAAGCGTCCTGAGGCTAGCGGGACTCAAGGTCCTCGAGCGTCTTTCCCTTGGTGTCCGATGACAACAGGGTTGCCAGCGCTGAGACGAGGCAGATGCCCAGAGTGGTCAGGCCGATAACCATCGGGATGTTCGCTGATCCGGGAGGCGCCATGGCCGTGAACAGGCTCGGGAAGAACGAGGCGATCATGAGGCCGATGTTTTGCGAGACTGCGAAGCCCGTCACCCGCATCCGCATGGGGAACTGCTCCTGGAAGAACGTGGCGAAGGTGGCGTTCCACATCTGGAACAGGATGCCCTGGACGATCACAACGCAGACGAAGATCAGCGGCAGGCTGCCCTGTTCGATCGCCCACAGGTACACCATGGTCAGCAAGCCGCCGGCTATGCCGCCTGCAACCATGAGTGTCCGCCGGCCAATCCGGTCTGAGAGTGCCCCGAACAACGGGATAGTCACCACTGCGGCTACGTTTGCGGCCATGGTCACCCAGAGGAATTCACTGCTTGAGAAGCCGTTGCCATAGCTCTTCTGGGTTGCGAAGGACACACCGAAGATCAGGGTGGCCATGCCGATGACGTTCGTGAAGGTCATTGCAACGCATCGGACCAGGACCCAGGGGTGGGTGCGCAGGAGGTCTGCGAGGGGGAATCGGCGTTTGGTGCTGGGCTCTTCCGAGTGCGCCAGATAGGCCGGTGGCTCCTGCACGCGGCGGCGGATGATGTACCCGGCCAAAATTACGACGGCGCTGAGGAGGAAGGGCAGCCTCCAACCCCAGGAATGGAACTGGTCATCAGGCAGGAGGGCGGCGAGCGGAATGAGGACAGCCGTGGCGAGGATGGAGCCCACCTGCGTGCCTTGAAGGCTGAAGCTCGCAAAGAAGCCGCGCCTGGCATCGGGGGAGTGCTCCACGATCATCGCGCTGGCACCACCGAGTTCGCCGGCCACCGCGAAGCCCTGGATCAAGCGGAGGATCACCAGCAGGACGGGCGCAAGAAGCCCCACCTGTCCGTAGGTTGGCAGGAGTCCTACCGCGAAAGTAGCGAACCCCATGAGCAGCATTGCGAAGACGAGGACCTTCTTGCGTCCATGCCTGTCACCGTAAGCACCCAGGACCACTGCGCCGAGCGGGCGGGAAACGTATCCCACGGCATAGGTGGCCAGGGAAGCGATGATGCCGACGGTCGGGTTCTCCGTGGGGAAGAAGATCGTGGGGAAAAGCAACGTCGCGGCCAGCGAATAGAGCGCGAAGTCGTAGTACTCCAGCGCGCTTCCGATCCAGCCGCTCATTGCGGCCTTCTTCGGGTCCTTCCGGCCGATGGTCTCGTCCTGGGTGGAAGGGGTATCCCTCCGGTGCGTGACGGTCATTCGCTGAACTCCTTTGTCGCCGTTGGCAAGGAACAAAAACTCTTCCAATCCAGGACTGAACAATGCGGTGCTCATTCAGCATGAGGAAGGTTACGTGTGGGTTGACCCCACTCTTGAATCGATTCATTAATAATACGATGTGACCTGCGATACGTCAAAGGTCGCTGTGGTCAAAGGCCACTGTGGAGGGATTGTCAGGCAGCCCAGGGAAACGCACGACGGCGGCAGGTCGCACACGGTTCCCAAGGAACCGTTGGTTCCTCGGAACCGAAACGCGACCAGCCGCCGTCGTGATTTAGCCGTTTGTTCAGGAAGTCAGGCCATCAGGAGAGAGATCTTGGTTACGGCGCAACAGCAAGCTTCCCGCTGAGGGACATGCCCAACCTTGCCTGCAGTTCTGAAACAGTGGGCGGGTTGGCGCCGGAGCGGCTGACGGTGATTGCTGCGGCCATGGAGGCAGTTTTTCCGATGACTTCCAGAGCTCCCGGCGCAAATCCTTCTTCGCCCTCTGCCAAAAGGCCGAAGATGAGGGCAGACATATAGGAGTCGCCGGCGCCGATGGTGTCAGCAACCTGCGTTTTCACGGAGGGGATGCTGAGCTTCGCGCTTTGCGTGGCGAGGAGGGCGCCGTCAGCGCCCATGGTGATGACAGCAAGGCGGGCTCCCTGCGCGAGCAAGCGGGACGTGACCTCGTCCGGAGACGCCGTCGGGTAGAGCCAGTGGGCATCTTCGTCGCTGAGTTTTACGACGTCCGTGAGCGGGAGCAGGTCCTCGAAGACACTCTTTGCCTCGGCGTGGCTGCCAAGCAGGGCAGGGCGGATATTGGGGTCATACGTGACCAGGCACGACTTGTGGCCTTGCTCGAGAAGGGAGCGGACGGTGGAGGCTCCCGGGGCCAGGAATGTGGCGATGGATCCTGTGTGCAGGACTTTCGGGATCATGGCCGGCGCAACGGGGGCCAGTTCCCAGGCGATGTCGAACTCGTAGCTGGCCGAGCCGTCAGCTGCGAGTGTTGCGGTAGCGGTGGCTGTGTGTTCAAGGGATGTTGAACCCGGAAGAAGCCGGACGCCCGCGCTCTGGAGGTGGCTGGCGATGGCATTTCCGTGGTCGTCTTCGCCGATTGCTGTGAGCAGCCCCGTGGATACGCCGAGCCGGCCAAGGCCATAGGCGACATTCGCCGGCGATCCCCCTGGATAGCTGATGGTTCCTTCGGGGGTGTGAACGATGTCGATCAGGGCTTCGCCGATAACAACAACATCCAGCTGGTCTTGGGCGGAGGTGCCGGGGGGAGGCTTATGCATCTCGGTTCTTTCGTCGGTACCGGCTGGACGGCCGGGTGTGGATCCGTCCGCGGACCTGTGGGCAGGTCCGCGGACGGAGAAGGGGGTTCCGTGTGGAACGGAAGGTGCGGGGCGCCGGTCAGGCTTTGGCCGCACCTGTCATGATGGCGACGGCGTCGGTCATGGTGTGGGATTGCGGGGTGATGGTGGCCGCGCATTTACCCAGGCGCTGGATGTGGATCCGGTCGGCCACATCAAACACGTGGGGCATGTTGTGGCTGATCAGGATGACAGGCAGGCCGCGGTCACGAAGGTCGCGGACCAACTGCAGTACCTGGTTCGATTCACGAACGCCCAGTGCCGCCGTCGGTTCGTCAAGAACAACCACCTTGGATCCGAATGCCGCCGCACGGGCAACGGCGACGGCCTGGCGCTGGCCGCCGGAAAGGTTCTCCACCGGCACAGTGACGTCCTGCAGGGTGGAAATGCCCAGCCGGGTCAGTTCTTCCTTGGCCTTCTTGCGCATACCCTTGGTGTCGAGCATCCGGAAGATGGTCCCGAGGGGCCCGGGAAGACGCTCTTCACGGCCGAGGAACAGGTTGGACGCGACATCGAGGGCCGGCGAGACGGCCAGGTTTTGGTAGACCGTTTCGATGCCGTGGACCCGGGCGTCCTGTGGCCGCTTGAAGTGCACCTGCTGTCCGGATACGAAGATTTCTCCTGTGTCCGGAACTTCGGCGCCGGTGAGGCACTTGATGAGCGTGGACTTACCGGCACCGTTATCGCCGATGATGGCCAGGACTTCGCCGGGGTAGAGATCCAGGTTGACGCCGTCGAGGCCAACCACGCGGCCGAAGGTCTTCACGAGGTTCCTGGCTTTGAGGATGGGCTCGCGGGTTTCGGTGTGTGAGGCTGTAAATTCAGTCATGGTCATGACTTCACCTTTCGGATCCACTGATCGACGGATACGGCGATGATGATCAGGATGCCCACCGCGAGGGTCTGGTAGAGCACGTCCAGGCCAGCGAGGGAGAGTCCGTTGCGGAAGACTCCAACGATCAGCGCTCCGAGCAAGGAACCCCAGATGGAGCCGCGGCCACCGAAGAGGCTGGTTCCGCCAATCACGACGGCGGTGATGGAGTCCAGGTTCAGATCGACGCCGGCGTTGGGGCTTGCGGCGTTGGTACGGCCAATCTGGATCCAGGCGCCGACGGCAAGGACGGCTCCTGCGGCCAGGTAGACACTCATCAGGACGCGGTTGACGGGAATGCCCGCCAGGCGGGCCGCTTCCTTGTCATCGCCCACGGCGTAGAGGTGCCGTCCCCAGGCGGTTTTGCCCAGGATGAAGGCGACGGCGATGTAGAGCAGGAGCATCATGACGACGCCGGTGGAGATCCGGACGGGTCCGATCGGGAAGGTGCTTCCCAGCCAGGTGAGCACACCAGGCATGGCGGATCCGCGGACGGTGCTGCCGCCGGAGTAGAGCAGGGTCAGGGCGATGAAGATGTTCAGGGTTCCCAGCGTGACGATGAACGGCGGGAGCCGGAACCGTGTTACGAGGAAACCGTTCAGTGCACCTGACGCAAGGCCCACGATCAAACCGGCGATGAGTGCCAGTGGACCTGGGACGCCACTGCCAACGGCGATCTGCGCGATCACCATCGAGGACAGGATCATGACTGCGCCGACGGAGAGATCGATGCCGGCGGTCAGGATGATCAGGGTCTGGGCAATGGCCAGGGTTCCGACCACGGCGACCTGCTGGGTGATCAGGGAGAGGTTCTCCACTCGCAGGAAGCGGTCATTGAGGAGTCCGAAGACCACCACCGCGATCAGCAGGACAATGGCCGGGCTGAGGGCGGGGTAGCGGTGAAGGATGTTGCGGATTCTGCTGAGCGGTGTCTGGCGGTCGAGGAATTCCTCGGCCAGATCAGCGTGCCCGGCGCTCGGGGGGCCGGCGGTCTGTTGCTGGGTCACTTTAGGTTGCTCCTGAACTTACTTGCCCCAGCAGATCTGGGAAGCGTCGGTGGTGGTGATGCTCTTCACGCCGTCTGCAGGCTTGTCCGTGACGAGCTCGACGCCGGTGTTGAAGAAGTCCAGGCCCTCAGAGTTGGCAGGCTTCTTGCCGGTCTTTGCGAGGTCAACAATGGCCTTGACGCCAAGCTCGGCCATCTTCACCGGGTACTGCTGTGCCGTGGCGCCGATAACGCCGGACTTGACGTTGTTCACGCCTGAGCAGCCGCCGTCAACGGAGACGATCAGTGCGTCTTTTTCCTTGCCCGCGGATTTCAGTGCTTCGAAGGCACCGGCAGCGGCAGGCTCGTTGATCGTGTAAACGACGTTGATGTTGGGGTTCTTGGCCAGCAGGGTCTCCATGGCGGTACGTCCGCCATCTTCGGCACCCTGGGAAGCCTGGCTGCCGACGATTTCGTACTCGCCACCCTTGCCGCCGGTGTACTTGCCCGTCTTGGCTTCGTCGCCGTTCTTCTTCTTATCGGCAGTGTCGATGCCGAGGCCGGTCAGGAAGCCCTGGTCACGGTTATAGTCAACGGACACAACCTTGTCATCGAAGAGGTCCACAAGTGCGATCACAGCCTTCTTGCCCGCCAGCTGCTGGGCGGTCCACTTGCCGATTAGCTCGCCAGCGGCAAAGTTGTCCGTGGCAAACGTGATGTCAGCGGCATCGGCCGGGTCCGGCGGGGTATCCAGCGCGATGACGAACAAGCCGGCGTCCTTGGCCTTCTTCAGGGCATCCACTACGGACGGGCCGTTGGGGGTGATGAGAATACCCTTGTCGCCCTTGGAGATTGCGTTTTCAATGGCCTGGATCTGGGTGTCTTCGTCGCCGTCGGCCTTGCCTGCGGCAAGCTTGAGATCAACGCCGTCCGCCGCGGCAGCCTTCTTGGCGCCATCCTGCATCGACACAAAGAACGGATTGGACGTGGTCTTCACAATCAGCGAAACGCCGATCTTTTCATCGCTGCTCGCGCTGGACGAAGGCGAGGAGCCGCCGCCGCAGGCAGTCAGGCTTAGCGCGCCCAGCGTCAGTACTGCACCAGCGGCAAGAAGGCGGGTCTTGGCCGACCTCGAGGCTTTGGAACTCAACATTGAAACTCCTGTTTTTTGTGGCTGCTCATGGCGAGTGATTCCCCCATGACAACGTTGTCAGGTAACATGTAACCAAGCTCACACAGTGCAGTCAAGTGTTAATTGAAGTTGAGGAGTAATTCGTTGACAACGATGTCTAATCGTTACCAACCCGATCCTGCGCGCAAGCCCCCAACGATGAAAAACGTCGCTGATCTCGCCGGGGTAGGCATCAAGACGGTCTCAAGGGTGGTGAACGACGAACCAGGCGTTTCGGAGGAAACCCGTCAGCGGGTCCTGCGGGCAACGGAGCAACTTCAGTACCACCTGGACATCACGGCCGGCAGCCTGAAGCGCTCCGGGCGGAAGACCCAATCCATCGGATTGTTGCTTCCGAGTGTGTCCAATCCCTTCAGCGGTGAGATCCACCGCGCCATGGAAGATGCCCTCGGTGAGCGGGGAATTGCTGTCTTTGCCTCGAGCCTGGATGACGACCCGGACCGGGAAAGGAAGCTGATTTCGGCTTTCCTCGGGCGTCGTGTGGATGGTCTTGTGCTGACCACCATCGCCAAGAGCCAGGCGTACATGATTCCGGAGCACTCACGGGATCTGCCTTTGGTGTTCATCGACCGGGAGCCCGTGGGTATCGAGGCGGATGCAGTAGTCACCGATAATGAGGTGGGCGCCGCGGCGGCAGCCGCGCATCTCCTCAAACATGGCCACACGAGACTGGCTTACCTCGGGGACCGGACCGATATCCAGACTGCCGTGAAACGGCGCGCAGGTTTCCTGGACGAGATCGGCAGGGCGGGGATCGCGACGTCCGCCGTTGCGGTCCGCGAGAACCTTCACGACGAGGAAACGGCCCTCAAGGCTGCGCACGAATTGCTCACATCGGAGAACCCACCTACGGCGATATTCTCCAGTCAGAACCTGGTGACTTTCGGTGCCATGCGGGCGCTGAAATCCCTCGGTGTGCAGCACAAAGTCGCCTTGGTCGGATTTGATGATTTCACCCTGGCCGACATGATGGAGCCAGGGGTCACCGTGGTTGCCCAGCACCCTGAACGCATCGGAAAGCTCGCTGCTGAGCGGATTCTTGCAAGGATCGACGGCGACAACCGCCCACCGCAGACGTATATCGTCCCAACGGAACTCATCCCCAGGGGCTCCGGCGAGATACTGCCGCAGAACTGACTAAAAGCAATCCCCACTCAATCGATCAAAGGACTGAACATGACCAAAACCTTGTACGCAGAATTCACCGTCAAGGAAGGCAGCGAAACCAGGGTAGCTGAAATGATGACAGAACTCGCCGGGCACGTCCGCCAGGAACCAGGCAATGTCACGTTCCTGCCCTACACGCGGGAAACCAATCCGCGGGAATATTTCGTGTTCGAGGTCTACTGCGACGAGGAAGCCTTCCAGGCGCACATCAGCGCAGAATACGGCCTAAAGTTCAACGCGGAATTGGCTGATCACATCGAAGGCGACGGATCCGTCCTCACCTGGCTCACGCCCGTATCGTAGCCTTATGCCCGGCCATGCCAGACTGGACGCATGTTTCCCCGTCCTGAGAAACCGCGCATTTTGCCCATGAGCGACGAAGCCCAGCCCCCGACGCCGGGAAGCGGCCTGACGCCCGGAAGCGACAAGGGCCGTCATCTCGCCGTCAGGCTCGACGACGCGTGGCTGAGGTTCCAGACGCGCCTCGCCATCCGGCGGGGTCGAGTGGAAACGGTCATCCCGTACACCGGTTACGGCACTACGTCCTGGGTTCGGGTGCTGGCTCGGGTTGTCCGCAGCGACCCCCGGGACGCCGCAGGTCATGCCAATCCCCTGCAGGAGAGCATGCGCGGCTGGCGGAACTTCATCAGCGCACCCGTCGCTCATGCAACTGTGCAGGTCACCATTGCAGGCACCGTCCATGACGTCGAAGCCGATCGTGGGGGCGTCGTCGATGTCCGCATTGAGGCTGCCCTGGCTCCCGGCTGGCACACAATCACCCTGCAATCGGGGAGTTCCAGGATCGTTGAGGCTCCGGTGGAAATCGTGGCGGACGACGCCGACTTCGGAGTCGTCTCAGACATTGACGACACCGTGATGGTGACAGCCCTGCCCCGACCGTTCCTGGCAGCTTGGAACACCTTCGTGCTCAATGAGCATGCGAGGACACCGACGCCGGGCATGGCCGTCTTGTACGAGAGGATCGCCAGGACGGCACCGACGGCGCCCGTGCTGTACCTGTCCACCGGTGCCTGGAATGTTGCGCCCACGTTGTCACGGTTCCTGTCCCGCAATCTGTACCCGGCAGGGCCCAAACTGTTGACCGACTGGGGACCCACGCCGGACCGCTGGTTCCGCAGCGGCAGAGAGCACAAGCGGACTTCCCTGGAACGCTTGGCTGAAGAATTTCCCGGCATCAAATGGCTGCTTGTAGGCGACGATGGACAGCACGACGAAGCCATCTATTCCGAATTCGCGCATCGCCACCCGGAGAACGTCAGGGCGATCGCCATCAGGCAGCTCTCAGTGGGTGAAGCAGTGCTCGCAGGCGGCAGGTCGAAGACCGGGGGACAGCCCACGCCGGGAATCCCTTGGATCTATGCTCCGGACGGTGCCGGGATGTCAGCCCAGCTCGAGGAACTGGGCATCATCCATAGCAGCGTGCGTTCAGCGGACGAGCCGGAGCAGGGCGACTGAGATGGATGTTGGATCACGCGGATGAACTTATCCTGACCGCCACATGGCGGTCCTGACCGTTCCCTTTGGGGGCTTTTGGCGGTTAGCTCCGCGGGCAGGCGCGCCTAGGCTTGCTTCAGGTCACGACGAGGTGGCCGAATTTATGGAGGTCAAGATGACATCGGTACATAATGCGCCACCCTTTGACCCCGAGCTCGGGGCGACTCTTGTGGCTTTGGGTGACCTGATCAGTCCCACGCTGACGCCTGACATGATCGAAGGCATGCGGCAGTCCTTCGTGACGGCCCCTATCGAGGATTTATTGGCCAATCGCCCCGTAGAGCACTTTGAACGGACCATTCCAGGCCCCGTCGGGGCTCCAGACCTCATCGTTTCCGTTTTTCGGCGGAAAGACCACGTGGCCAACGGTCCCGGAATCTTCCACATTCATGGCGGTGGAATGGTCCTGGGCGACCGGTTTCTCGGCGCAGATTGGCTCATTGACTGGGTGGAGCTTCTGGACGCAGTTGCTGTCTCTGTTGAATACCGCCTCGCTCCTGAAAACCCGGATCCGGCGCCCGTGGAAGACTGCTACGCCGGCCTGGAATGGGTGGCCGCGAATGCTGCAGGACTGGGCATTGATCCTGGTCGCCTCATTGTTGCCGGTGCGAGCGCAGGTGGAGGGCTTGCTGCCGGTGTTGCCCTGCTGTCACGCGATAGGGGTGGCCCTGAACTGGCCGGTCAGCTCCTGATCTATCCAATGCTCGATGACCGCAATGACACGATCTCCAGTCGCCAAATTGATGGCATCGGCGTGTGGGACAGGACGAGCAACGATACCGGCTGGGACGCACTCCTCGGCGACCGTCGGAAGACAGAGGACGTTTCCATTTACGCGGCGCCGGCCCGGGCGGAGGATCTTTCAAACCTTCCTCCCACTTTCATCGATGTGGCCTCCGCAGAGGTTTTCCGCGACGAAGACGTTGCCTACGCTTCCACCATTTGGGCCTGCGGGGGTGACGCCGAGCTTCACGTGTGGCCTGGCGGCTTCCACGGATTCGATATCTTCTTTCCCCAAGCCGCTCTCTCCGTCGTGGCGAGGGAAGCCCGGACACGGTGGCTCCGACGCATTCTGGACGCCTGAATCCAGGTCCGGCTGCCCGCCATGCATTGCCGCAGCAGCCGGACTGGGCCACCATTAACTTCTTCAAGACCAAAGGTGGCGGGCGATAGTTATGCAAGGACTCGTGTGGCGCCTCAAAGCGCTGGATCCCCAGGCCTCGGAAAGCCTCAAGGTCATCACGTATTTCGACGCGCTGGTCAACAGCCGGGCGAACGCAGAAATGCTCATCCGCGGTGCGGCGGTGCTGTGTGACTGTTCAGTTGGCTTTGCCATGGATGGCCGTTCCATATGCGTTGATGCCTCTGGCCAGAGGGTGCCCGAACAACAAGGTGAGTGGCCTTCCAAGCCGTTTGGTGCCGACGGCCGGGCATGGATTGAGCGCGCCGGCCCTGGGTTCGTCAATGATGAATTGATCCTGGAGCGGCTCGCGATTGCACTGGGCATCTTTTGGGATCGAACGAGTCCCGTGGCAGCCACGCGACGCGCAATCGAGATGATCATCAGCAGTGAGTCATCAATGGAAAGGCGCATGGAGGCGGCAGCCCTACTGCACTTGGACCGCACTGGCTCATACAGGGTTCATGCAGTCCCTGCTGTGATGCCAATGCCGGGATCGTCAGCCGTAGTTCACACGGCAGTCGGTGCGATCCGGGCATTCATTCGCCCGTCCATGGCGACTGCGCTACAGGATACGAGGGCGGGCGTCGGCTTGGCCACCCTTCCCCAGGAGCTGGACCGATCTTGGCAGACAGCCCTTCTGGCCCTCAGAATCACCAGTCCACACCACCCGATTCACACCGCCGACGATCTTGGCAGCCTCATTGTGCTTGGTGAAAGGGCAATCGAAACCGCCCACGAACCGGCTGACGTCACGGCGTTGAAACGGCTGATCGCAGAACAGCCCAAGGCGTGGCGAATACTGGAAGCCATTGCTGAATCGGGCAGCCTGCGCGCTGTGGCCAGTCAGCTCAACCTGCATCACTCGAGTGTCCAGAACCGCGCAAACGAGTTCACGTCCGCCTTGGGCTTCGACATTCGAACACAGCCAGGCCGCGTGCGGCTTACGCTGGCGCTTACTTTGTTCCTGCTTTCTACCAACAGATTCGACTAAGGCAGTGACCCACGACGGCGGTACGTAGCCCCGCGTCGGTGACCCACCACGGCTCGTGGAAGAGGTCCCCTTCAGAAAGAAAATGACGAAGAGCAGAATGAACACATGGTCAATGCTGCGGTGTCTGAAGGCCTTGCGGAGGGTGATCACCTTCTTGCTGCTTCTGAGTGGAAAGCAGCGGCGATAGCGTTTGAGTCCGTGCTGGCTATTCAGGATGATCCTGGAGCGCATGATGGCTTGGGCCGTGCACTCTGGTGGCTGCGCGACGTCGACCGTTCCATTGCGGAGCGCACCATTGCTTACGCCGGTTTTCGTCGGCTGGGCCAGGACTCAAAGGCCTTCCGGTCGGCTTTATGGTTGGCGCGGGAATATGCCGATGCCTTGGGAAGCGAGGCGGTCAGCAGAGGCTGGCTTGCACGTGCGCAGAGCATCGTATCCCGCTTGCCGGAGGGCGTGGAGAATGGCTGGATGGCCCTGACGCGCGGTCTGCTGCAGGCCGACCCGGCAGCATCTTATGACGACGCCCGTACCGCGCTTGGGATGGCACGAAACTGGGGTGACCCGGATCTTGAGGCCATGGCACTGGCACTCCTGGGCCTCGGAACGATAGCCTCCGGCAAAGTACTGGACGGGATGACCCTGGTGGATGAGGCAATGGTGGTGGCAACCGCCGGCGAAGCTCACGATCAAATGATCTTTGGTGATGTGTGCTGCATGGTGACGCGTGCCAGCGAGGAGGCCTGCGATACGTCTCGACTCAGCCAATGGAACAAGACCCTCCTGCGGTTCATGGAGGGTACGGGTCATCCTGCACTGCTGGAATTCTGCGGCACTTGTTGCGCAGAGATCTTCCTTGCTTCCGGTGACATTGCAAATGCCGAGGGCTGGCTCACCAAAACGCTGCATGAACTGGATCAAGGCGGCCACCGTGCACGATGTGTACACCCGGCTGCCAAGCTTGCGGAACTTCGGCTGCTGCAGGGCAGGGTGGAAGAGGCAAACCGGCTGCTCGCTGGCTTCGAGGATCGGCCGGACGCATTGCGGGCAACAGCGGCAGTCCGTCTTGCTGCAGGCGACACAGCCGTTGCTGCAGCATTGCTACATCGCCGGGTCCACCGTGTTGGCAGTGGGCTGCTCATGGTCCCGCTGCTCGCCTTGCTCGCTGAGGTCCAGTTGACACAAGTTGACCTCGGCCAAGCCAAAGCGACGGCCGAACAGCTCGATGAAGTCGCGGCCGAGACGCAGTGGCCTCGATCACTTGCTGCCTCGCATCTCACGGCAGGTCGCGTCGCAGCGGCAACCGGGGATGTCGCCTTGGCGCGCGAAAGGCTTGACGCGGCGATTTCCGTTTTTACTGAGCTCGGCATGCCCCTCGAGGCTGCGCGCGCCCATCTGTCGCTGGCCGAAGCCCTGCGTGAAACAGACCGGTACGTGGCCGTTCATGAAGCTGGAGTGGCGCTCGCAACGTTCGACGACGTTGGTGCTCTCGGTCTGGCAGATCAGGCCGCGGCGCTTCTTCGGGCCCTGGGCGGCCCCGCGCGCACAGGCCCGAAGGATCTGGGCGTGTTGTCGCGGCGCGAACGCGAAGTGCTCACCTTACTTGCCGAGGCCTTGACCAATACCGAGATTGCTGGCCGCCTCTTCATCAGTGCCAAAACCGCTGAGCATCACGTCAGCAGCATCCTCGCGAAACTTCAACTGCGCAGCCGTGGCGAAGCCGCTGCATTCGCAATGCGTCATTCCCGTGGCAATTAGAACCGAATAGGGCAGTTAATGGGGGATATCCCCCATCCTTTCCCCGCGCCGTCGTCGCATGCTTTGACTATCCGCAAAGTCAGCAGTGGAGGTGCGGAATGAAGCAACAACGAACGGTGGGTAACGTCCTCAGACGTGAAATCGCCGTAACCGTCCATGACCACGCCATGGTCCCCGCGGACATTGTTTTCGATGTCCTCGCCAATCTTCCCAACCACATGGAATGGGGAGGAGCCGAGGCCTCGACGCTTCTGTCGATGCAAGCCCCGATAGGACTGGCAACCGTCGGAACCGAGTTCACTTCCACGGCCGAGGACCGGATTTGCCGGATGCAGGACTCCTCGGTGGTCACAGAAGCCCTGCGTCCCCGGACGTTTGAGCGGGTGACGGAGTCCGCGTTGGAGTCCAAAAAGTATGGAACAAGGGCTGGTTGGCTCCTGGTTCACCGCTACGAAATCGAGTCGAAGGTGGACCAAAGCGAGATCACCTACACATGCCGGCTGGTCCGGGCCAGTGGGCTGCCAGGCGTGCTGTCGATGTTTGGATTTCCACTTCTGCGCACATTCGCCACACGGGAATGGGCGCGGGCAAACAGGGGCGGGTTGCGCCGCCTCATCGCTGCGGCGGAAGCCGCACCGCGGGACTAAGCCCGCAATAAGAGAACGAAGGAGCAAGGCAATGGCAAAGCTATCGATTGATGACGAGAGCGCTCGCGTCGAGCGCATGACAGGCTACGAGGGCCGATACCGGGAAGCCGACGGTTACACCATCGCGTTTGAGAGGTTTGAAGAGGGAGGCGACTTCACTCCGTTCTATAAAGGGCTGCCGGATGACCGGTGCCAAAGCCATCACTGGGGATACGTCGTGAAGGGCAGACTCACCATGCACATGCCTGATGGAGACGACATTGTCCACGCTGGCGAGGCGTACTACACGCCGCCCGGGCACACGGATGAGCTTGATCCAGGGACCATTCTGGTGGAGTTCAGTCCTACGGAGGAACTCGCACGCACCTTGGCCGTTGTTGAGAAGAACCTGCAGTAGCCGCCGTCAGGACTCCAGCACGCGCTTCAGGTTCTGGACAAAGACCTTGTTTCGCCGGGGAACCATGTACGCCATCATCGGGGTCATGAGCACCTTGAGCCCGCTTGGTTGCATCTCTACGCCTCGAGTGAAGCGGGCGCCTTCCCCGGCCGGCTCCACCGTGTAAGTGATGCGTGGCTGCAGTCCGGCGAAATCCGCTCGATATTGCAAGCGCGAGCCGTGCTTGACGTCCAGTGCTGTGAATGTGCCGTCGGTCTTGCCCATGAAGGGTTTGAACTTCAGCGGGTAGGTCTTGCCGACGATTGGGACAGGGTCGGTTTGCTCAGGCACGCTGGCAATGTCAACGTGCCAGTTCGGTTCGTTGCGAAGGTCCGCCACATACTGGAAGACCTCCTCCGGTGGCCGTGCGATGACAACGCTCTCTGCAGATTTGATCATGGCTACATGGCGCCCTTCGCTTCCAACTTCTTTAGTCCCATTCGCAGGGAGCTTGCCACCGGCGCGCCCCGGGTCACGACGATCATGAAGGCGGCCAGGCGACCCATGAAACTGGTGGGCCTACGGTTCCACGTGACGTGAATGCGTGAACCACCAGACTCGTTGCGTGTGATTCGCGCGCTGACGTAACTTCCCGGCGCGCAGAAATTGCTCTCCTGGACTGTCCACTTCACTTCGTCGGGGGCTGCCCAGTCGTAGTGCTCCTTGGCCCAAATCACGCCACCGGGAGCTTTGCTTCCCTCCCTGATGTCCGCGAAGGTGTCGCCCACCTGGTAAACCTCGTACATCGGTGGGTAGATGCCTGGCCAGATCTCCGGCCGACGCGGGCTAAAGTCCAGCAAGGCCTCCCGTACCCTCGCCGGTGGGACGACGGAGTCCAGATCCACTTCCACTTTTGGCATGTCAGCTTCCTCACCTGATGCTTCCAGTGTGGTCGTTTCCCGCAGCCGCGCAAGGGTTTGGCAGGGGCTAGCCGCCCGCCTGACTTAGCACGCCGACGTCCTTCGGCGACCCGATCGAGCCGCGGAGCACGAGCCGCGCCTCCAACGGTGGTCCCGCGGGTGAGGAAGATTTCCTGCCCTCAATCAGCCGGATCAACGCGGTGGCGGCGGCCATTCCCATCTCGTAGACAGGCTGCGCGATGACGGTGAGCGGGGGAGTGGTGAGACGGGTCCAGGCGAAATCGTCGTACATGAGGAGGGATACATCCGAGGGGATGGAGAGCCCCGATTCCTGGATGGCCTCCACAACGCTCAAGGCGATGAGGCCGTCAGAGGCAATGATGGCCGTAGCAGCATCCGGCCCCTTCAGTAGGTCACGGGTGATTCGCATAATGGAATCGGCGTCACCGGCATTGAGACGCACCAGGTCGATCGGCTGGCTGAGACCTTCCTCTTCGAAGGCGCGGCGGATTCCCTCCAGGCGGTCCGAGATTTGCGAGGAATCCAGCGTCATCCCCGCAACGTAGGGCCCGTCTGTCCGAACGGTGGAGACGAACGCGATGCGTCGATGGCCTGCTTGGATGAGGTACTTGGTGGATTCGTAGGAGATGGTGCCCATGTCCACGGCGAAGGTCTCGACGTCGAGTCCTTCGGCGGCGCGGTCCAGCAGGACCAGGGGCCGGCCAGAGTCGCGGACCTCCTTCAAGTGTGAGGTTTCCACGGATGAGGCTGGAGCCACGATCAGCCCGTCAACGCGCTTGTCCAGAAGCACCTGGACGGCATCCACCTCGGCGGCGCGTTCTTCATCGGTGTTGATGAGGATGACGTTGTAGCCGCTCTTCTTGGCGGTATCGGTGATACCCCTGGTGGCCAGTCCGAAGTGCGGGTTTTCGATATCGCCCACCACCACGCCAATGGTGTTGGATTTGCCCGTGTTCATGCTGCGCGCAAGCTCGTTGGGGCGGTAGCCAAGCCCTTCGGCAGCGGCGAGGACCCGCTCCCGGACGTCGTCGCTGACTGCGCCATAGTTGCCCAGGGCGCGCGCGGCTTGGGCCTTGGAGACTTGCGCCGCTTTGGCGACGTCGGCAACTGTCACGTCCCGTCGTCGGGATCCATCAGTACTCATGTTCACCTTTCAGAAGTGGTGTTGACGCGGCTTGTGACTTCCGCTACATTTTCAATCAATCGATGTGAGTCCGGTCTCAATCCTAGGGGCTGAGACCGGACTCAACAAGACCCCGCATCGAGTAAGACCCCAAAAGCGGCCCAGACAGCACCGCTGGCCCTCCCCACGATTGGACAACGCTGTGATCAAACTGAACTTCCGCCCGGCAGCGCTCGCAGCAGCAGCCGTGGCGGCCATCCTCGCCCTTTCCGGCTGTGGTGGATCCTCCGCCGGGACCTCGAGCTCGGCTGAGAACCCTTACGGCCTGATCGAACCCGGCACCATCCGCGTCGCCAGCCTGGGCGACTCGAAGCCCTACACCTTCACGGACGGCTCGGGCAACTTCACCGGTTTCGATGTGGAGCTCTTCAAGGACGTGGCCCACCGTGCCGGCGTAGACAAGGTTGTCTTCACCGGACAGGACTTCTCCGGCCTGCTCGCAGCCGTGTCCAATGGCCAGTTCGACGTCGGCGTCGCGGCCATTGGCATCACGGAAAAGCGCAAGGAAACCGTTGACTTCTCCGACGGCTACCTGGCCGGTTATCTGACGGTCATCACCACCAAGACATCAGGCATCAAGGACGTCAACGGCCTCTCCGGCAAGCGCCTCGGCGTCGTCCAGGGCACGCTCCAGGAAGCCTACGCGGTCAAGAACTTTACCTCCGCCCAGCTGGTCCGCTTCCCGGACAACAACACCGCAATCTCCGCTGTCAACAGCGGCGCAGTGGACGCGCACTTCCTGGACTACGAGGCAGCCAAGGCCTACCAGGAGCAGTTCGGACTGGTCAGTGCAGCTGACATCCCATCCTTCGACGCCCCGGCAGGCTTTGCCATTGCCAAGAACAAGCCCGCCTTCAAGGAAGCCTTGAACAAGGGCCTTGCCGCGGCCATGGAAGACGGCACGTGGAAGAAGCTCTACCAGAAGTGGTTCCCGGGCTCGCCGATGCCTGAGCAGTACCTGCCCAAGGCGGAGCAGACCTCCAGCCCGTCGCCAACGGCTGTCAAGTAGCGCAACCGCCTGCTCAACAACACCGCGTACTCAACAACACCGCCGGGCGGGCCACACCCGCAGCCCGCCCGGCCATCCCGAAAAACCAACAAACGTCTGAGAGCACTCAATGGATTGGCTCAATACCATCAGCCGCACGTTCTTCGATGTCGATTCGATGATCGAAGTACTGCCCCAACTCCTGGGAGTTGGACTCCTCAACACCCTGATCATCTCCATCGCAGCAACCATCCTCGGCGTAGTGATGGGCATGGTGGTGGCCGTCATGGGGATCTCGCGGTCCAAGTGGCTGCGTATCCCGGCGCGGATCTACACGGACCTCTTCCGTGGCCTGCCCGCAATCCTGACCATCCTCCTGATCGGCCAGGGCTTCGCGCGGTTCAGCCAGTCAGTGTTTGGACCCTCGCCCTACCCGCTGGGAATCATCGCGCTGAGCCTGATCGCCAGTGCCTACATCGGAGAAATCTTCCGTGCCGGTATTCAGAGCGTGGACAAGGGCCAAGGCGAGGCATGCCGCGCCTTGGGCATGAGCTACTCAAAGTCCATGGCACTGGTAGTGGTACCGCAAGGCGTACGCCGGGTGCTGCCAGCCTTGGTGAACCAGTTCATTGCAATCGTCAAAGACTCTTCGTTGGTCTACTTCCTGGGGCTTCTGGTCAGCGAACGTGAACTGTTCCGCGTTGGCCAGGACGCCGCAGTGCTCTCAGGCAATCTCTCACCGCTGGTCATGGCAGGCATCTTCTACTTGGTGATCACCGTGCCACTGACCCACCTGGTCAATTACTTCGACAACAAGTTCCGCACCGGTCGCCGCCGTCCCACAGCCCCAACCAGCGGGCTGAAGGAAGTCAAGGAACTCGACGCGGCATCGCCGCTCATCACCGGGAGCAACACGTGAACCTCACAAGCAGCAGCAATACTGCCAGCAGCAGCAGCACCAGCACCAACATGTCAGCGGCCAAGTCAACCGCCAAGGACACGTCAGTCTCAAACAAGACCGCCGCCGACGTCCAGACGTTCCACGGCTCCAGCCTGGAACTGCGGAACCTGACCATGGCCTATGGCGACGTCGAGGTACTCCGCAACGTCAGCCTCACCGTGGCGCCCGGAACCACCACGTGCATCATCGGTCCGTCCGGTTCCGGCAAATCCACCCTCTTGCGCGGCGTCAACCGCCTGCACGAACCCAAGAGCGGGGACGTGCTTCTTGCTGGCGAAAGCGCCCTCAAGGTCAAGCCGGACATCCTCCGCGCCCGAATCGGCATGGTGTTCCAGCACTTCAACCTCTTCCCGGACCACACAGCCCTGGAGAACGTGGCCCTCGCCCTGTGGAGCGTCAAAGGAATGTCCAAGAAGGAGGCACGGGAACGCGCCCAGCGCCGGCTCGCCGAAGTGGGCCTCGCCGAACGCGCCGACCACCGGCCCCGCGACCTTTCCGGTGGCCAGCAGCAACGCGTCGCCATCGCCCGGGCGCTTGCCATGGAACCCGAAGTCATGCTCTTCGACGAAGCCACCAGCGCGCTGGACCCGGAACTCGTCAAGGGTGTCCTGAACCTCATGGCAGGTCTTGGCCGCCGCGGCATGACCATGCTGGTGGTCACGCACGAGATGGGCTTTGCCCGCAAGGTTGCTGATCAAGTGGTCTTCATGGATGAAGGCGAAGTGGTGGAGGTCGGCACCCCCGCCGAGCTCTTCGACAACCCGCGCAGCGAACGCCTGCAGCGCTTCCTTTCGGAAGTCCTGTAATGGGTCAGGTAACAGCGGCACCCATCCGGACCGCCGTCGTCGGGTTTGGCGTCTCAGGCAAGGTCTTCCATGCCCCGCTGATCGCAGCGGACCCGAACTATTCGCTGGACGTCATCGTGACGGCGGACCCGGAGCGCGCCCGCGAGGCCGCGCTGCTCTACCCGCAAGCACGGATAGTGCCCACTCCGGAGGAGATGTTCGCACTGGCGGGCAACCTTGATCTTGTGGTGTTGGGAACGCCCCCGCTCACGCACCTCGAACTTGGTGCCACGGCAATTGCCTGCGGCCTGAACGTTGTGGTGGACAAACCTTTCGTCACCAGCGTCGCCCACGGTGAGGAACTGGCCACACGCGCGTCCGACGCCGGTGTGCAGCTCACGGTCTTCCAGAACCGCCGGTGGGACGCCGACTTCCTGACGCTGCGGAAACTGCTGCAGGAAGGGGCGCTCGGCGAAGTACGGACTTTTGAGTCACGTTTTGAGTGGTGGCGGCCCGAAGGCTTCGGGAACTGGCGCGATACATCCACCCTGGCCGAGGGCGGTGGCATCCTTCACGATCTGGGCGCCCACTTGATCGACCAAGCCATCCAGCTGTTCGGACCTGTGGAGGAAAGCTACGGCGAAACCGCAAACCATGGCCCGCATCCCGGCGCGGCAGACACAGAGGCCTTCGTGTCCTTGCTCCACGAGTCAGGCGTGCGGTCCCGGCTGTGGATGAACGGCATGGCGGCCCAGGTTGGCCCGCGGTTCCACGTCCTCGGATCAAAAGCCGGGTACTCCAAGTGGGGACTCGACGGTCAGGAACCCGCGCTCGCAGCCGGAGTCACGCCGTCGGACGCTTCTTATGGCATTGAACCCCAGGAGTCTTGGGGGCTTCTGGGCGTTGACGGTTCAGCCACACCCGTACCTGCAGAAAAGGGTGCCTACCCGCAGTTCTACGCAGAACTGGCAACCTGCCTCCGTGGCCAAGGACGGCTTCCCGTAGCGCCGGCCGAGGCGCTTGAAACCCTCAAAATCATCGAAAGCATCCACGCCTTCGCGTAAGCGCAAGAGCGTCCCAAGAATCCACAAGCACGAAAGAAAGGGAGAACTATGTCCTCCACCAAACACGTCGCCGTCATCGGGGGCGGCATCCTGGGCGTTTCCACCGCCGTTCACCTGCTCCGCGGCGGAGCTTCCGTGACGCTCCTGACCGAGCAGGGCCTGGCCAGCGAGGCCACGGGCCGTTCACTGTCCTGGCTCAACTCAGCCGGCGAAAGGTCCACCCCGTACCACCAGCTGCGGCTGGCCGGCGTCGACCGGTACCGCACACTGTTCGCCGCCGATCCCACCCGCGAATGGCTGCAGTTCGGCGGAGGCCTCATGTGGAACGCGGCCGGCCAGCGCGAGGTGACCGAAGCCCGCCATGCCTACGAGCAGTCGATTGGCTACGACTCCAAGCTTCTCGCCCCTGAAGAGATCGCATCGGTGACGCCCGGCATCGACGCCAGCGCTGTTCCCGAGAACGCCATCTTCAACCCCGGTGAGGGCTGGGTCAGCCTGCCGGACTTGGTCAACTTCCTCATGGAGGAGTTCCACGCCCTCGGCGGCCGGCTCGTCCTGAACGCGGGTAAAGTCCAGGTGACGCTCGACGGCGGCCGGGCCAGCGGCGTCGAAACTGCTTCCGGCGAGACGTATTCAGCCGATGCGGTCCTCGTCGCTTGCGGCGCGGCGACGCCCGCCGTCGTGAAGCCGCTCGGGGTGGAAATCCCCAATGGTTCCCCGGTCTCCATGCTGGTGGTCACCAAGCCTGTGGAGCACCAGGTGAAGGCAGTGATGAATACGCCGCGGGCCGCCGTTCGTCCCAACCCGGGTAACACTTTCGCCCTGGACCACGACTGGTATGAAGACCGGATCACCGAGCACGCAGATGGTTCCTTCAGCATTCCTGATGAGGTTGTCCAGGAACTCGCGGACGAATCCTCCAAGCTGATTGCCGGCAACCCGGAACTCAAGCCTGCGTCCTGGAAGATCGGCTACAAGCCCATCCCCGGCGATGGTGAGCCCGTCTTCGGTGAACTTGGCCAAGTGCCCGGCTGCTTTGTCGCATTTACGCACTCGGGTGCCACGCTCGGACTCATTGCAGGTGAACTGCTGTCCGGAGAGATCCTGACAGGCAAGAAGCACCCCATGCTGGCAACGTTCCGGCCCGGACGTTTCTCCTAGCGTTAGACATCTTTAAAAAAGGCCAACGGCCCCGATACGCCATCCCAGAAGCGTGTCGGGGCCGTTGGAGTTTTTTGGGAAAGTGGCCGCCGGGACTGATCGGGCTGGGGGAAGGAAACCGATCAGGCCCGGCGGGGGCTCTTTGTAGAGGGTGTTACTTGGTGGTTTCGGTGCGTTGGGTGCCGGTGAAGGCGAAGGCGATGGTGCTGGTGGCGCCTTGGAAGGTGTCGTTGGCGGTGGTGGGGAACGCGGTGGTGACTTTGAGGTAGTCGGTTTTGGCCGGGGCCAGGGCGGTCAGGTTGTTCAGGACTTTGTTCGCGGTGATCACCGGGGCGGCGGCCATGACGGTGGTCTTGGTGCCGGTGCAGGTGTAGGGGGCTGCGGCGCCGGTCCAGGCGACGGAGCAGTTCTCGATGGTCAGCTGCAGGCCGTTGGTCACGTCGGTGGTGAGCAGTGAGGCGGTGGCGCCGGCGGAGGTGGTGAGGGTGACGTTGTTCAGGTCCGAGTTGCCGGTGTTGGCCAGGGTGACGAGCTTTTCGACTTTGTCTCCGGGCAGCAGGCCTGCGATGGGGACGTTGAGGGTGTTGTTCGCGCCGGTGCCCAGGGCGATGGTGACGATGCCGGCGGTGACTTGCTGGCTGGCCGAGGTGGAGGAGGTGAACGCGCCGTAGGTGCCCATGCCGGCGACGGCGGCTGCGGTGCCGAGCAGTGCGACGGAAGCGAGGACCTTGCCGGAGGTGGTCTTGAGGCTGATGGCCATGGGAATCAGTGTCCTTTCGGGAGGCCACCGCTGCCGGCCGGCCGTTTGTGCCGGCCCTGAGTGGCTGACAAGAAACACTGTGCCGGGCCCGGATCAAGAACCACTCCTGCAATCCATCAACACTCGCTCAGGAAAAGATCAAGGGATTTGCCCGTCCATCGGATTGAGCAGTTTTGAAGAAGCCCGGCGAACGGCCCAGGCCTATCGTTGAAATATCCGAAAGATTTCCAGCAGCGAGAGGGGCCTGCCATGACGGAGACCGGAACTACCAAGTCCTACGACGGATTCACCGAGGACGAACGCGCCGCAATGAAGGAGCGTGCGCAAGAGCTCAAAAAGACCAGGAAGGCTTCCAAGACCGACGGCGAGAGCGACGTCCTGGCAAAGATCGCCGAGATGCCGCCAGCAGATAAGGCCATTGCGCAGCGACTCCACGCGCTGATCCGGGAGCACGCGCCGGAGCTTTCCCCGAAGACCTGGTACGGCATGCCGGCGTATGCCAAGGACGGGAAAAACATCGTCTTCTTCAAGAGCGCCGACAAGTTCAAGAGCAGGTATGCCACTCTCGGCTTCGAAGAGAGTGCGATGCTCGACGACGGCAGCATGTGGCCAACATCGTATGCCCTCACGGAGCTCACCCCGGAGCTTGAAGCAACGATCGTCGAGCTGATCAAGAGGGCGGTCGGCTAGCGGAGCGGAACCGGCGACGACGGCGACCGTCACCCTGGTAGGTGACGGCCGCCGTCGTACTCGTTTAAACCAAAACCAGCCTAACTTGGCGGCTGATCCGGCTGATGTGTTGGGTCAGGATGCGGTGGAACGGGACCAGGATCCGGAACCGGAAGCGGCCCGGGCGTCGGATTTGGATCCGGAATAGGGCTGGGCGGGAACGGGGTAGTGGGATCCGGTGGTGGCTGGACCGGTCCCGGTTCCGGGCGGGAACGGCTCAGGTTCGTGAGTCGGAGGAAGCGTCATCATCTCTCCTTTGGAACTCGGAATTGGTCTTTCTCAGCCTAGTGATTATGTGGGCAGAGTCCAGAGCTCACTGGTCGCGTTGATGTGCCACTACCCTGATGGTTTTCATCGAAGCGTCTGCAGGGTCCGGCAGGACCATTCCGGCGGCTACTCCGGTGCGCAGATACTCGACGACGGCCTGGTTGATCCGTTCGCCCGGAAGGATTGCCGGGACGCCGGGCGGATACGGCGTGATCTGTTCGGCTGCGACGCGACCTGTAGCTTCTTCTGCGGGGACGTTTTCCACGGGTCCGAAGAAGGCATCCCGCGGTAGCATCACCGTTGGCATTTCCAAGTCCTCGGGATCCGGGAGCCGAACGGGCGTCGGTTCCGGCATCTGTGGTGCGGCCTCGACCAGTTGCTGCAGGCTCGTCAGCAAGCGCCCGGTTGTTTCCTCATCGTCGGACTGGGACAACGTGGCTTCTATCCTCCGGTGATCATTGAGCCCAACGTCAATGTGACAGTGGGCCCGCAACCAGTCCGCCGCCTGGTAGCCACTGATGCCCAAACCCGCGACGTCGATCAGCACATGGAGCGGATCCAGATCATGCGAGGCCTCGGCATGGACCAGCTCCGGCCCAAGGACGTGGAGTCCGGTCATGGCCTCGATGTCGCTGCGGACGTTCTCTGCCAGGTTCAAGGTCTTTTCCAGCAGCACCTCGCCATCCTGGACCATGTGTCTTCGCCAACCATCGATCGCGGCATAGATCATGACGTTGGCGCTGGTGGTGGAGAGTAAATCGGCACACTGGCTTAGCCGGACTGGATCCACCAGGCTGCCCTGGAGATGGTAGATGGATCCTTGTTCGAATCCCATTCCCATTTTGTGGACGCTGACCACGCAAATGTCTGCACCCGCATCCATCGCCCATGTGGGGAGTCTGTCGTTGAAGGGCAGGTGCGCGCCCCATGCTTCGTCGATGATCAATGGCTTGCCCCTTTTATGGCAAATCTCGGCGATTTTCCCGATGTCCGCACACGTGCCATAGGGCGTTGGGCTGGTGATCAGTGCCGCAGCGGCATCAGGGTACCTTTGCCACATCTTTTCCACTTCTTCAGGAGACGGTGGATGGGCGATGTGCAATTCCCGGTCCCACCGCGGGGTGATCCAGCGGGGCTGCAGTCCGGACAGGATGACACCGGCAACCACAGACTTGTGCGCATCCCGGCCAATCAGCAAATCGCCACTTCCACGGGTGACGGCAAGGATGGATGCCTTGACGGAGAGCGAGCTTCCGCAGGTTGAAAAGAATGCCTTGTCAGCCCCCACGGCTTCGGCCATAAGCTCTTCGGCCTTGCTGAGAAAGCCACCTGAGGACTTTCTGTCATCGAGTCCCGCGGTGGAAAGCACATCGGAGCGAAACGTGTCAGCACCCAGAACCTCCAGGGTTCGTGGGTCGGCACCCCTGCCCTGGCGGTGCCCTGGAGGCGTGTACCCGTAACGGTTCAGTCGGTGGTACTCGGCCAACGCATCGAGCAGCGGTGCTTCATTTTGATCCATGAGGCTCTCCTTGCTGTGTAAGTAAACTTACAATTCCTTACATCGATCCCGTCTTCCATGTACCCGTCAAGGCGCAAGGTGAATCACGCGTGAAGTTCAATGAGCATCTTCCACAAACCCACCTTCCACCGGCCACCCTTGAGGCACTCGCCGCCGCAGTGGATGCGAACATGGCCCACTACGTCACCGTCCTGTCCGACTTGGTCCGCGTTCCCGGCGTCGCCTGGGCCGGATTTGATCCCCATGCTTTAGATCTCAGTGCCCGACGCGTGCACGACCTGTTCCTGACACGCGGTTTCGACGTATCCGTCGTGCGGGCTGCTGATCCAACCGGGGCAGACGGCGCACCAGGAGTGGTGGCGAGGCGGCCTGCCGCGCCGGGTCTTCCCACTGTGCTGCTCTACGCTCATCACGATGTTCAGCCATCAGGGGCGCTGGACGCCTGGGATTCGGAGCCCTTCTCCGCAATGGAGAAGGACGGACGTCTTTGGGGACGTGGCGCTGCCGATGACAAGGCCGGAATCGTCATGCACCTCGCTGCCATCCATGCCCTTGACTCTGTTCTTGGACCGGACCACGGGCTGGGCCTCACTGTGTTCGTTGAGGGCGAGGAAGAAGCTGGCTCACCGAGCCTTCAGGACTTCATGGCGGATTACGGGCAGGAACTCGTTGCCGACGCCGCCATCGTTGCGGATTCAGGCAGCTGGAAGATCGGGATCCCGGGCCTGACTACCAGCCTCCGTGGCCTGGTGGACGGGACAATTCGTGTCCGCGTCCTTGATCATGCGCTGCATTCGGGGACGTATGGAGGCCCGGTCGTTGATGCGCTGACAGTCTTGGCCCGCCTGATGGCAACCTTCCACAATGCTGACGGTTCCGTAGCTGTGGAAGGCCTGGTTGAGGGCCAGTCCAAGGGCATGGACTTGGACGCCGCGGACTTGGATGCCTTGGACTTGGACGAGGCAGTATTCCGGCGGGACGCGGGTGTGCCGGAAGGTTTGCAGCTGGCTGGAACCGGATCACTCACTTCACGCTTGTGGAGCAAGCCTGCACTTTCTTTCGTGGGCTTGGATTCCCAAGCCATCGCAACAGCCGGAAACGTGTTGCTGCCCGAGGCCACTGTGAAATTCAGCCTTCGCTTGCCGCCGGGAAACCACCCCGATCAGGCAATGGAAGCCGTACGGCGCCATGCATTGAAAAACGTTCCTTTCGGGGCAGAGGTCACGTTCACTCCCGGGTCCAAAAGCATGCCCTTCAGGGCTGACTCGAACCACCCAGTGGTTCGGGCCGCACTCTGGTCTCTGGGGCAGGCATGGGGAGCGCAAGCAGTGTCCATGGGCGTTGGCGGTTCCATCCCCTTCGTTGCCGCACTCGCTGCTGCCCAACCGCAGTGTTCCATCATCATTACCGGCGCGGAGGATCCGGATTCCCGGGCTCACGGGGCCAACGAGTCGGTCCATCTTGGGGAACTTAGGAACGCGATCCTGGCCGAGGCGCTGTTCCTTGCGGCACTCCAGGGTGGTGTACCACCCGGGACAAGATCGTTGGAGGGCCGTGGGTGACTGTCGTTGTCAGAAGCTGACTGCATTGAGATCTCTGCGGTTGCGGGATTAGTGCAGCCGGGTGTGGACAGACTGTGTCCGAAGTCCTCTGCACAATGGGTCACTTTGGTTGAACAGCAGTTTTCCCACGGGGCGTGGGGGTCGTGGATGCTGCCACCCAACTTCAAAGCGACACCTTTGCGGGTGAGCTCATCCGGGATGTTCCTGGCGTCCGGCAGTGGGCGGGTGAGTCGATCGAGCTTGGTCACAACGAGGGTGTCCTCGTTCTGGCAGGCGGCGAGGGCCTTGCCAAGGCAGGGCCTTTCGCGTTGGGTGCAGGTGAATCCGTGATCGATGTAGATAGCGTTGGGATCCACACCGGCGGGAGCGAGAGCCTCGCGTTGGGTTTTGCGGGCGGGTCTTACAGGAATCCAGCAGCCCTTGAACGGCGGGGACCTCGATGTCGTTAGATCTGCCCGGGGTGGGACCGGCTTACGGACGCTGGCGTGTGACCGTTAGCTCCGGGTCGTGAATTGGACTTGGATGTGCTTGAGCTCAGTGCGTGGAAGCACTGCGGTGACGACGCCGCCGCCAGCGAGTCCGGCTCCGATGCCGTAGACGAACGGGTCCGTGTCGACCTCCGCACCGGGCACATCGACTCCGTTGATTATGGTCCTAGCTTGGCCGTTGACCATCCTGACGGTAACTGTGGGGGCGTGCTGGTCCCACGGGTTGCTGCCCGGCCAGAGCTCCTGCCGGTACTGGTTCATAAGGATGTGGTTGATATGGTCTGCCAGGAGGCCTTGAACTGAAGAGCGCTCGGACGGCTCACGGTGCCAGGTGGTTCGCACGGCCTCCCAAAGTTGCGGATAGCGCATTCGCTCCACGTACTCGATCAGCCAAGGGGGCCGCGGCCACGGCGGAACTTCCTCGATCGATCTGCGTGTCTTCTCGTCGAGGTCCGCGAGGTTTACCGGGTCTGAGCGGTCATCCGGGTTTCGCCAGAGCGTATAGGTGATGCTCGCCGTCATTTCGCTGTATCCACGATCATCCAAGCCGTAGGTCAGACCGACGGAGTCCGTGTCCTCCAGCGACGGTTGGGGCATAAGCCCCAGCACCGGAACAGGCATGAGTTTCAGGTTCTCGACCCATACGGAACGGGGGTCGGGGGCGTCCTCGGGAAGAATGCCAGCGGGTTTCATGCCTCGACTATGAACTAAACGAGGGCACTCTGTAAACGGGAACGAGTTTCGGCTTCCATGCCCGGAAAAGGATCGGCTGTCGTGCTCCAGTAGCGGCACGGTTGGATGCCTCAGAATTAGTGATTGAGGGCCATTCCTTCTTCCGGCGATTCATAGAAGGACAGCCCATACGAGCAACTCTTCCTTCTCGGTCTCCTCCGTGGAGGGAGCGGAAAAGGGGACCTCTCGCAGCCTATCGAAGCTGATGAATCCGGGGCTCTGGTCTGAGAGTAGCCGGTCTATGACTAGGGCTGAATCATTGGTCATACGGATTCTGCCTCCAAAGGGCAACTGGCTTTGCGAGGTCAGGGAACAACGCAGCTGGCCAGCCTGTTCGTCATACCAAGCGTAGAAAGTTCCCCGGTGGGGAGCCGCTTTGAATCGGTTCCGCAGTCCATTGACGACTTCATCGAGCGCGGCAGCAATATCTGCGGCAGAAGATCGGGGCGAGGGAGCTACAGAGTACGCCCACGTGTTAGCTCTTGACTCTTTCTTTGGGTCGGCCGGCAGCAGCATTACGTCTGGATCATCTAGATAGGACGCGATCTGGGCAGCAAGGGTTTCAATCACGGCCGAAGTCTATCGAGGTCTGTGGTGGGTGATGCTGCGAAACCGGTCCGAGTATGCCCCGGTTAGGGATCCTTCACCGGGCGCTCAGGAATTCGCGATGATTCCAAGAAACGGCGGCGCCCCCAACGGGAGGGATCTCCAACCTCGCATCAGCGGTTCTCACTAGACACAGCATTCGGTGTCCGAACAAGGCGGCGTAAGTTGCTTGCTTCGCGAAAATGTCCAGAAGGAGATGGGCCGTCGCCGCATCCTTGCTCGCGAAAGCCTCATACCCGTCAATCACCAGAACTAGCCCGGTGTCCTCTTCGGACCATCCATATGACTGAACGGCAACGTCGCTCAGACAATCGTTGAGGGCACTGAAGTTCGAACCGTAGTAACCGGGAAACTCAAGAACCCGGGAAATGTCGCGGTGCATGTCGCCCTGCGATAGCCACGCAGCAGAGTCAACCTGCACGACTCTATAGCCGTGGTTACGTAGCCACGAGATTGCCTCATCGAGGACCGCCTGTCGAGAGAACAAACTGATGAAGCCGTTCTGAATCAAAAGAAAATCCAGCGGATGGTTCAGCTCGTCGGCCAGATTCCAGGTTGCCATAGATGAAACTCTATTCCCTGACAGCCCTTCAGCCGGGGTGTGGACAACCTAACACCTATCGGCCAACGAGGTGCCAATAGACGCTTGCTCGTTGGACGCGCTGAGCTCATTGAGGATCCCTCACCGGACACTTAAGGCCCCCGTTTGGGCTTTCGGCTGCCGAGCGGGCCTCCGCTTGAGCCTTAGAATCGCGGCGAAGACGATGTGAAGCCCTTTTATCGTGGGAAACAATGGGGCTAGAGCTCCCGGGGGCTCTAACTGCATCGCGTGACGCGTTGTTTCAGCGCTTATCGTCAGGCGAAAGAACTTCAATACTGCGGTCGTTGCCCCTATGTATTGTCACGACGACGCCACTTGACCAGTCCGCCATTCCGGCCTCGACTTCGGATTTCAGCGCGCTGAGGCGCTCATCGTCGGGCGCATACTCTTTGTTCGTCGAGAATTCGATTCGGCACCATGGCATCATCCCGCCGTCGCCCCAAGTGCTGTTTATGGATGGCGCGGACCCGATGGACTTCTCGATGACCGGAGAGAGCTCGTTCGCAAGAGCGTCGCAGTCGTCGGACGCGAAGTAGTCGCCCACGCAGCCAGCTAGCAATGGGGTCAGCAACAGAAGCAGCCCACCTCTCGCGAACGCGCGTTTCATGCTCCGACCATAACAGTCACGGCAGATGCCGCCTCATGACGCGCCCGTTAGCCGATCCCTGAACGGGCGGGTTTGGTTTGGCAGGACATACGTGATTTCGTGTTGCCCATGATGACAGTTAAGGCCGTTAGTCACCTTCGAGAGGAAGAGATGGGCTTCGAAACCGTCGTGCTTGCCGATCATGATCTTGCCCCCGCATGGCAGCTGGAATTCCAGCGTTCGTTGGATCCTGATGAGCAGGATGTGGCCCTAGGAATGGGCTCCTACTGCGTCACCTTGACCAACGGTGCCTGCGCCTATGGGTGCCTTTCGTCTGCCCTCATTAAGGAGGGCAAACTGCGCGTAGTCTTCTCGGAGGATGGTGCCCAAAAATTGGGACTTGAATCACCAGAGTTGGAGCTGTCACTTGATCTTGATGCCGATCAAGTAGATGAATTGGTGACGGGGCTTCAGTCCGTTCTCGGCGGAGACAGCCATCCGCCGGTGCTCAATTGACGACTGAATCCGTTTAGAGCGCACGTAAGCCGATTCCTATTCGTGCATGATGGCCGACCAGCTAGCTGGTAGTGCGCGGGATGATGCGAGCCTAGGCATCTTTGTAGTGGAGGCGCCGGAGTGGGGAGGACGGGTAGTCCAGCTTCGGGAACGTCGTCCCGAATTTCGCCCAGTGGCCACTGCAGACGTGAAGTCCTTCTACGACATCGCGGTTCTCGTACCGGTATAGGAGCCAAACGTGGATGTCGGCCAGCGGCGAGTTCAATTGTGGCGGCATGAGGTCGCGCGAATTCGACGGGGGCACATAGCGGCTGAACGCTGCTGTCAGATTCCCTGGCGGACCGAACGGGTACATCACCAGGTGCTTGTTCGGGTACCCGTTCAACTTCGTGGCCAGGGCCTGCACTCCGCCACGCTGCTCCTTGTCAACGATGTGCAGCGATTGCCGAATCAAGTCCCATGGATCACCAAGGGAGGGTTCGTGCACGATAGACCACTGGACCTGATGAGACTCAACGTGCGTATGCTGACAGCGTTGAACGCACAGCACTTTGACCCCATCGTCGTAAGCTCGAAGGCCGAGGACCGGGTCGGCATCGACGCTCGGGCGCAACTGACGTTCGCCGCGCGATGACCAGTGATTTTTACACCCGGGCTTCGCCGTCCACCGCAGGACATCTGCCTTGATTTTGTTCCGCACGGCTTTGGTGGCACCTCCCACGATCCTGTACGGCATCATCACCCATACGCAGTGGGGCAGTGTCGCGTGCGGCATCGGGTCCAGGCTTTGTTGTGCCTCACGGACGGCATACGGAGCGGTCGTAATCACTTCCGCCACATGGTTCCCGTCCAGAGATAGAAGGTCGGGCATTTTCGGTTTGGATCCGTCGTCGTGGTGCTGGAATTCCACTCCGAGCTCGCCTTCGAGCACGATTCTCGCGTGCTCTTCTTCCGCCCTAAACGCCATCCTCCGCCCTCCCATGTGAACCACCGACGACCTCCCAGCCAAGCCTTACCCGGCGAGGGAGGCATTACTCGCCATGCTACTGGCCGAGCGTTGAGATGCCCGCTGAACCATCCCCTTGCGGACTACCCCATGCGCCAAATAGCGCTGTGAAGACACAGGCCTCTAGTTTGTCACCGGATCTATCGTGGAAGCGTTCTTCTTGATCCATCCATATGGACGCAAGTCATCTCCCCCCCGCCAAAATCCGCCGTAGTTCCAAGACTGGTTTTCCGCCATCTCGATGACACGGAGGACGGCGTCAGCGATCTGGTGGTTTGAGATGTCCCCGAACACCGCAGCCCGAACCTCTTGGTCACCTTCGAACCGCTGGATGACCGGTTCGACTCTGTGCTGATGATAGGCCGCACAACTTGGATAGAACGCAGCTGAGGATGACCTTTCGCCGATTGCCGCTAAGGACAGACAACACCATAGAAAATCAAACTGACACAGGGAATCAAGAAACTCCTCCACCGAATCGGCGGTATCCGGCAGCTGAATGTCCGGTCTGAGCTCGGGGTGCTCCAGAAGCAACTCTGCGGAGAAAGCTATGAGATTTCCGCCCTTCCCCGATTCATCAGATCGAATAAGCAGGTTCGCGCGGGAGGCCTCGGTTAGGCCATGCCGGATCCACGACCGATATGAGTATGTATCATCACCAATTCGTCGCAAAACGATGAGCGGTATTGCTTCGTACATCCCACTGCGGACGGCTGCGGCCCCGACCGCCATTATGCGAAGAACTATTTCTAGCCACTTCGCCGGCGCCCCCGGCTTTCCACTCGTCCTGGTTGGAGTAAGGAGGTGGGCTTGGTACAAGTCATAGAGAACGTCCATGGATTGCTTCACTACGGCCACGTCACCGAGCAAAAGGGCTTCCACCGCAGCGGCTGCAACCCGATTCAGGGTTGTCGTTTGCTCCTCGTCAGCGGCTGAAAGATAGACACTTTTCGCAGTTATGAGGAAGCGCCGAATTATCCGGTCGTTGTCTTGAAGCAGAGCAGCTCGAACTGATTCCGTGAAAGTTGCAGCGTCCATGGCAAGATCCGGCACAACAGGCGAAGGCGCGGCCGATGCGCCAAAGCCTTGGACCACTCGCCGCAGCAACTCGTCACTGTCGTGGCGGGCATCCGCACGTTCGTAGTCTCTGAAATTACTTAGAACTTGTCTCCACGTCTGATGCGTGACCAATGCGTTCGTGGTTCCCATCCGGGTGAAGACTGTACCTTCGTTAAACCGAACGATGGGCTTTCCGCCAGCTGGGCTAGGCACCATTCCTCTCTTGGACATAACAGCGGGAATGCCATCCGCTGGCGGCGCTATGTAGATGACCACCATGCACACCTGGACACCCTTGACTGTAAGCGTGTGCACCTGGGACCTAATATCCACTGGCGCATCAACATATCCTCTAACGATCTGAGTGAGCGCTGCGGAGTCGAACATCTCTTTCGTAGGGGCAACCGCGCCCTGCGCGGGAGTACCATCGTCGTTTGCTCCAATTACGATGTACCCGCCTCGAGGCAAGTTCATCATGGCCGCGCAGTCTTTGACGAAATCGAGTTTCTTGACCGGTTCGCGAAGGTCCAGTTCTTTCTTGAAATCCAGGTAGGGTTTTTCTGCGCCAAGAGCAAGAAGCTCCCCGAGCTTTTCCTCGCCAACCTTGCCGTCATAAGTAAAGGGGGGTACATGCCCGTGCAGCCCGGATGCAGCTTCGCTCATCCCCTGATCTTAGGTATTGACGCCACCAAGGCGCCGTAGCTTCACCGGTCGGGTTCGGGGTTTCCTGTCGAGCTTCGCTTCCAGTCGCTTCCGTCGAGACGGTAGCTCATGCTGGCGGAGAAGCGATCCATTGGCCTGTCGCTAAGCTCCTCCGTTCGGCCAGGAACAGGTTCGATATTGGCAAGATGTTTGAATGTTTCCCCAGCGGGGACCTTAAACCCACTGGGTAGCTGCCGTTGAGTTGTCAGTGCGGGGTCAACAGAGATGCTTCTAATGACTTATCCGGTATAGATTTCTGGCCTTCTTCAACGTCTTCAGTGGTGGGCGATCGCAGGTTTGCCCTGTTGAAGACTGAGCTATCCGGTATACGTCTTCATCGAAAAGTCCTCGTCCTTCCGTGCACCGTTCACTCGGAGTACCACTTCAGTTCGTTTGCGCACACGAACCTGAGGGGAGCGGAACGGAGAGCTGACATATGACGCGAGTTCAGCGGGTTCAAAGCGACGGCGCAGAGATCACGTGGACTGTTCTCGGGGACGATTTCCTGCCGGTTCCAGAGATAGAACTCTACTTTGAGCATTTGAGGCAGACCGGTCATTCACCCAATACCGTCAAGTCCTACTCGCGATCTCTCTGCTTGTGGTGGGAGTTCCTGGGCCTTCGCGGAAAAGCATGGGACGAAGCGCAGCTCGAGGACATGTCCGCCTTTCTGGCGTGGATTCGGACTGGTAACCCTCCAAGCGTGACTCCAATACGCGAGACCGCCACGCCGTCACTGATCGCCCCTTCAACAGCTGCCCTGAGGATCCAGGGCGTGCGATCTTTCTATGCATTTCATCAGTGGCGAGGATACGACTTCGCAGCGATCGTCTACTCCGACCGCCCTGCCCGAAGTCCTTACATCCCTTTCTTGGGGCATACAGGCCGCGGCCTGCGCCGCAGCGCATCCGTCAGTGTCCCGAAGCGACGGGCCAGCGCCCCTATTTTGACGGCCCGGCAGGTCGATGCGATCAAGGATCATTGTGGTCGGTTCGATCAGATGACAGGGGTGTGGAGCGGCTCTGTCCGAGACCTCTTACTATTCACGCTGTTGGAGGAGACTGGGCTCCGGTTGGGGGAGGCGCTGAGTTTGCAGCATCGGGACTGGCATGCCGGGCGTGGGGAGAACTCCTACGTTGAGGTCACCCCGCGCGATGACCACCCACATGGGCTTAGAGTCAAAGGCTTCCGCTACCGCAAGATTCATATCTCGGACAGGCTCTACGCCGAATACGTCTGGCAGCTGTGCGACAAGGGCATGGATCTAGTCGTGCCTTCCATGGACGAGGCCTACGTGTTCGTAAATCTCAGGGTGGGATACGAGTTCAAACCTCTGCGGGCGGAGACCGTCTATAAACGCGTCGGTCAAATTCGGTGGGTCTTGGGTCCCGCGGTCCCGCAAGACTGGACACCTCACTGGTTCCGTCACACCCATGCCACGGCAATGCTCCTGGCCGGAGCCCCGCTCCACGTGGTGAGCCGACGGCTCGGACACTCCGACGTCCAGACAACTCTGGATCTGTATGCCTGGGTCACCGATGACGAAGAACTTCGATCTCTTGCGGACTGGCGGACACTGACGAATCGATGGAGGGGCCAGGATCAAGTCGGCTGACGCGCGAACTCTGGAGGCACTGAGCCTCGACAACAAGAACCCTTTTACTATCGAGGCCAACCACGGCTTGATGAATCAAGTCCCACAGGATATGCGGTTGCTCCACTACACCCGGACCACGATCCCTGCCCAGTATCTGCCCTTCTTCGCTTTCTACCACCCTAAAATCGGCAACATCCATCTGGATGGGCTCCCACAGGTGATGCACCGGGAAATGCAGTACGTCATCTGGTCCATCGTCAAAGGCGGTGGCCGGGTTCCGTGTGCCGGGCTCGGGCTGCTCATGCGGGAACTCGCTGAAACCTGCCGCCGGCTGAAGGCAGAAGGGAAAGACTGGGAGAGCCTAATGGACCGCACGCCGTCCCAGTGGCGGAAGGAACTCAGCATTTCCTGGGTGAAAAGAACCCGGGCGTTGCCAAATCCCTCAACTTTGAGAACCATGGCCGGGACGCTGGACCGAGCGGCGAAGTTGCTGTGGTTCGCCTATGACGACGGCCCATGGTGGAAACGCGAAGTCTGGTCTCTGGAATTGGACTCCCGCATCCCGCGAGAGCGGGACAATCCTCCCAAAACAACTGCAATTCACTGGCATGAGGTCGCACCATCGTGGCTGAGGTTGGGCGCAATGTTCTACGTCAAGACTGAGCTCGAGCGAGGCGACATCGCATGGGCAACAGCACTGCAGCGACACAACGGAATCAAGATTTTCGGCAGGTTCCTGACCGGACGAAATGTCGATACACCTCTGCTGGCCAATAGCCCACAGGAGTGTCGGACCCTGATGCTCAACTTCCTCACAGAAAGTGCCTTCAGGACACAAAGCGGCAGCCGACGCGAGCACTCAGGCACTTCGTCGATCGTTGCCGCCGTCCGCGGACTCTATGAGTTCATGGTCGATCACGCCGACGACGCATTACAGGCCGGAATCGATGCCCGCTGGGCAGCAGTGACCACCGACTACCTTCGCCTCATACGCCCAGGTGACCTCCCCCGAAAGTCCAAGAAAAAACCCCTCGACGAAACCCGACTCTATTCTGAGCACACAATGTCCCAAATCGCCCTGCACGCACCATTGCTGGGCGCCTCAAGGACGGACGGAGGACTGGGAGATCCCCAAGCGATGCGGATCCTTCTTCTGCTTCTATCCACCGGCCGCCGCGCTAGCGAAATCTGCATGATCGACGTGAATCCACTGATCCCGGTTCCCGGAGCGGAAGACACCGGATCGGAGCGGATCGCGAAATTGCGATACCAGCAGACCAAGATCGAAGGAGCACCCGAAACAATCTTCATTGACTCGGAGGCCATCGAGATCGTTGCCGAACAGCGGCGCTGGCTCAAAGACCACCTTGAGAGGAACCAGATTAAAGGCCCTCCGCCGCAGTACCTGTTCATCCGAAACCATAACAACCTCCACGGTCAACGCCCCTATAGCAGCCACGTCTTCCGCACCCAGCTGCGCAAGCTGGTCGATCTCGCCGATATCCGTGACGAAAACGATCAACCACTCAAGCTCGCCCGAACCCATAACTTCCGGCACACCAAGGCCACGAACCTGCTCAACGCCGGCGTGCCCCTCCACGTCGTTCAGCGATACCTTGGCCACACCACCCCCGAAATGACCATGCACTACGCCCAGACCCTGGACGCGACCGCCAAAGCAGAATTCATCAAGTACCGAAAGCTCACAGCGGAAGGCAACCAGTCGTTCATGCCTGCGGAGGACCTCTACGATCTCATGGCACTTGACGCCCGCACGGACCGTGTCCTGCCCAATGGTTGGTGCACGCTCCCTCCCGCGCAGACCTGCGGCAAGGGCAACGCATGCCTGACCTGCGACCTGTTTGTCACGGACGAACGCTTCCTCGGCGTTCATGAAGGCGAGCTGGTCGCGCTGGACACCTTGGTCGAGAAACGCCAGGACGCCCACCGGCAGCGAACTGGTGAGCCAATGAGCGAAAACCATGTGTGGCTGACCCTACGTCGCAGAGAACAGCGTGCCCTGGAAAGCATCGTCGAAGCCATCAAAGATCCCTCACGCGGCGCCACTCCAGTAGCGGGAGCAGGCACCACAGCGCGAACAGATTCCGACGTTCACAGGGCGCCCCGTCAGGCCTCCAACTAAATGGTCAAGGGCAACACAGAGAACCTGCTCCGGGCCGCGCGGGCAAAAAGAGAAGCCGCCATCACCCGCGCCGAGCAGGGACTACGGAGACTCCTCAAAACCGGCAGCCCGATCACTTTCCACACTGTGGCCGCAGAAGCAGGGGTCTCCAAAGACTTCCTCTACCGAACCACAGATCTACGCGAACGGATCATGGACCTACGAGGCAAAACTGTGCCCGCCACCGCATCAACGCGGCAGGCCCTACTGAGCGAGCCGACGCATCAGGACACCAGCAGCATCGTCAGGACACTCACGGCAAAACTCACCCATGAACGATCAACCAACCGAAAAAGGATCGCTGAACTCGAGGCTGCCCTCGCGGCAGCCCACGGCCAAATCCTCCAACTCCGACGCCAGAATCCCGGCACGTCTGCCGACACCAGACCACCCGGGCAATAGGCCCCCACCGGCAGCCTGCAAATGAGAACCGGTTAGTTGCCGGACAGTTCGCGGTAGAGGGCTTGGACGAGGGTTTTGATGTCGTCGCGGACCAGGCGCATGCGTTCCATGCCTTCAATGCCACGTTCGGAGGCCTAGTCGGTCTCCCAGATTTCGAAGCGCTTCCCGGCAAGTGGGTCGAGTCTGGCTTCGGTTCCGAGGACGATGACGGTGTTCAGGACTTCGTCGGTGACCGGTTTGGGTTTGCGGAAATGGGTGGTACCACTGAGCGCCTGCAACAGGTTCCGTCACCGTCGTCCAGGGGAGCGAGACCCCTCCTAATCAGGGGACTTGAGTCCCGGCGGCGGGGCCATTTTTCCCGCTCAAAGAAATGAAATTTCTGTATATCTTATGTTTACCTGAAATTTCATTGCATTGGCTGTGGGCCGTATGTACTCTGTGATTTAGGGGCACCCACAAGTCGTTGGGTGCCAGGAGGAGTGAGTGTGTCGGATCAGTTGGAGCTTTTGAGCGAGGGCGAGATCGGGGCGGGTGAGGTTGCTGCCCGGTTGCGTATCGTGTTCCCGCAACTCAGCACGAGCGATCGACGTATCGCGGATGTGTTGCTGACCCAGCCTGCCGTTATCGTCCGTTCGTCTGTATCGGAGGTAGCTGAACTCGTCGGGGTGTCAGCCGCGACGGTTGTACGTGCTTGCCGGCGGTTCGGGTTTGAGGGATTCCAGGATGTAAAAATCTCGATCGCGCAGGATTTGGTTCGTACGGGGGCGGCTGAGGCGGAGGGCCCCATTGGCCTTCTGGATGAGTCGGCCTCCTCGGGTGAAGTCCTTCGGCGAATCTTGGGTGCGGGTTCGCAAGGGCTGGTCGATGCTCAGATGACCGTGGATGAAGAGCACTTCATGGCCGCCGTCGAGCTGTTGGCGCCGAGCCCGCAGATTCTGTTCCTTGGCGGGGGCTCATCGAGCTGCGTCGCCGCCGATGGGGCGTACTGGTTCACGGCGATCGGGAAGCTCGCGTTCGCGCCGAGCGACCCGATGAGCCAGCATCTTGCCGCGCGGCATCTACCGGCGGGCGGCGTCTGTGTCGCTATCAGCCATTCGGGGGCGTTCAAGCAGACCGTCGATGCTGCCCGGATCGCGAAGGAAGCCGGCGCCACCGTTATCGCCGTGACGAGTTTCGCAAAATCGCCGCTGACGGAAGTTAGTGACTTTGCGCTGGTTTCGGGCGGCAGGTCCCTCGGCTATCGCTTGGAAGCATCGGCTGGACGTCTCGTTCACCTAGCCGTTGTCGACGCGTTGCGCATTGCCGTTGCGTTGCGGCGCGGACCGGTGTCATTCGAGGCACTTGACCAGATGGCAGACATCAGCAAGGGGCAGCAGCTATGAACACGGGTACCAGACCACTGACGATGGTCCTTGTCGTTGACGGACTGCGTCCAGACCAGATCCATCCTGACATCACGCCCACAATCTCAGCTCTAAGCTCCGAGGGCCGCTGGGTGGAACAGTCGTTCAGCTCGATCCCTACGGTGACACGAGTGAACGCCGCCAGCCTGGTGACCGGGTGCTACCCGGCAAACCACGGGTTGTCTGGTAACTATCTTCGGACTGCGGACGGGAAATCGGCGGTCAACACACTGGAGGCTGATTTCGTCTCGGCGGTAGGCCTTGAGCCCGAGGAGCTCTTACGTGTAAAGAGCCTGGGCCACCGCCTCGCAGAGGCAGGGCAGACCCTGGCGGTGGTGTCCACGATCTCATCGGGTGGCGCGCTCGTGCTCAATCCTGGCGTGGAGCTCGGCCATGGAGTGACCTTGTCGTTGCGCCCGGGGCCCGACGGAAGCCACGCACAACCGGCATGGGCCAACGACGCCCTTCTGGAGAAGATGGGCCCGGCACCGAGCCTTCGTGATGGTGCAAGTACCGCCGAGCTCGTCGACTACGCGGTCGACGCGAGCGTGAATTTTGTGTTTCCCGAAGTGGATCCGGATGTGCTCGTATGCTGGTTCGTCGAACCCGACAAGACACAGCACGGGTTCGGAGTCGGCTCCCCGGAGGCAAGATCCGCTCTCACTCACTTGGATGCCGCGATCTCTCGCCTCTTGGAAGGCGCGGAGTCATTCGCGGCAGGACGTGATCTGACCGTATTCGTCATCTCGGACCACGGATTTGCTCGCACCATCGGTTCGATCGATGTCGCCGAACGCCTCAGAGAGGACGGCATCGACCTGACCGGGGTGACGATCGTTCCCACAGGACTTGCGATGGTGTGGTGCGAAGAGATTTCAACGGCCCGTCGCATTCAGGAATGGGCGGACCAACAGCCATGGCTTGCTGGCTGCTTCCTCGGCAAACGGCTACAGGAAAGCGGGGATAGCGGCCACTTCGCTGTGGATCTCCTGCGTTGCCACCCGGCCGATACGGCCCCTGACCTCGTGCTCGCCCCTTTGTCAGCGGAGGCACCCAACGAGTTCGGCGTCCCAGGCGTCCACTATCTCCTCGACGGCTCCGCGGGCAAGTTCCACAGCGGCCATGGCAGTTTGTCGCCCTACGAACTGCGCTCAACAATGATCGTTCGTGGTCCGGGCGTGCAGGGCACGGGGCCATCCAAAGTGCCGGCGGGCATCGTCGATGTGGTTCCTACCATCCTGAGCCTCCACGGCGTTGGCTCCCCGGGGTGCGATGGCCGGGTGCTGCGGGAACTGTTCGATGCCTCTGCTCCGGAACCCATCGTCACGGCTCGCACTCTTCGCAGTAAAGCGCACACCAAACACGACCTTGAAATGTCGATCCTGGAGGTGAACGGATATGACTACATCACCGCATTCAATATCAGCTAGACCTCGAATCGTGCCTACCGTCGAGCATCCGGTAGGCAGGCGCCGCATGAGCCGGACCCGGATCGGTCAGCTCTTCGTATTGCCGACACTGCTGTTCCTATTGGCCTTCGCCATCGTTCCCGCAGTCGCAAACTTCACGCTGTCATTCTTCGACTGGAGCCCTCTGCGACCGGCATTCGAGTTCGTTGGCATCGACAATTACGTCACGGTGCTCCAATCAAAGGGCTTCATCTCCGCGCTGGGGAATACCGTCATCTACGCCATTATCACGGTACCTGTCTCCATTGCACTCGCCTTACTGGTCGCCGTGGGAATCATGGGTCGCCTCCGAGGTGCGGGCGCATTGAAAGCGATCTACTTCATGCCCACAGCAGCAATGCTGGTCGCAATGGCGGTCGTATGGCAGTTCATCCTCGACCCGAGAGTCGGTCTGCTGAACGAGTTCCTAAGCTGGTTCGGGATACCACCCTCGGGTTGGCTGCTCAATTCATCCACAGCGTTGCCGTCCATCATTGCCTTTGGAATCTGGCGGCAAACCGGCTACATGATGATCCTCTTCCTCGCAGGCCTCGCCGCCATCCCACGGACCGTCTACGAAGCCGCTGCCCTGGATGGCCTGCACGGTCTCAAGCGTTTCTGGCATATCACCTGGCCGATGCTTGCCCCTACGACGACGTTCGCAGGAATTATCGGCACCATCGCCGCAGTGGAACTATTCGATGCCCCCAAGATAATGACCGATGGAGGCCCGGCTGGTGCAACGACCACGCTATCGATGATGATCCAGCAGGAAGGCTTCACCTACTCCTCCTTCGGCACCGGGGCCGTCGTTTCTCTCGTCCTGTTCATTCTCACACTGGCCATCACCGCCGTGCAGTGGACGATCTCACGCCGCAGCCCTATGGCTGGACCGCAATGAGCGCCGCACCTTTCGGTCGGAACATACCGACCCGCCTACTAGGGGCCCTGACGTCCATCGGGTTGTGGATAGGCGCTGCCCTCTGTCTGCTGCCGATGATCTGGATGGTGGTCTCATCCCTTCGACCACGGTCTGTCCCGCCGAACCAGATCTTCACTGGACTTGATCAGCTCACCCTGGAGAACTACCAGAATGTGTTCGACCGCGTCCCGATCCTGCAACTCTTCGGCAATACGATCCTCGTCTGCGCTGCCGTGTTGGTTTTGCAAATCGGCATCGGAGTACCGGCCGCCTACGCGCTGGCCCGCATTCGGTTCAGGGGCAGCCGACTGATGTTCTGGCTCGTCATGCTTACACTGATGGTTCCTAGCCAGGTCACAATACTCTCTGTCTATATCGGCTTCGCCAACCTCGGTCTGGTCAACACCTATGCCGCGCTGATCCTGCCTTTTGGGATGAGTGCCTTCGGGGTCTTCCTCTTTTACCAGTTTTTCCGTGGCCTACCGCACTCGCTGCTCGACGCGGCGAGGGTCGACGGTTTGTCGGAATGGTCCATCGCGTGGACCATCGTTTTCCCTCTTGCACGTCCTGCTGTGACCGCCTTCGCCATCTTCAGCGTGGTCGGCCGCTGGAACGACTTCTTCTGGCCGCTGATGATGACTCAAGGCTTCGGTATCGCTCCGATCACTCTTGGGATCTCCTACTTCGCGGACGCCGAGACTGGTCGGGATTACGGGGGCCAGATGGCCCTATCGACCCTCGCTGTTTTACCTCTCCTCATCGCATTCGCCTTCGCCCAGAAACGCTTTGTCGAAGGAATCGCCCTTACCGGATTGAAAGGCTAGACATGAAATCCCAACCCGCCTTCGCGGCCTTAGCCGCCATACTGGCCGCCGCTGGCCTCCTCACCGGATGCAGCAGCACCCAGAATTCGGCTCCAGCCAAGGACGCCTTCGCACCTGGCATTGAGGAGCCGACCACGGTCAGCCTCTGGTACACCTATCCAACTCTCTTCGACGGAACCATCGCCAGCATCGTCAAAACCTGCGAAGCCAAGGTCAAGAACCTCACCATCGACGCCCAATCAGTCGGCGCCGACTACAACGAACTCAACCACCGCGCCCAGACTGCCATCGCGTCAGGAAACGGGCCAGACATCACCCTCGAGGGTATCGGCAACGTCGAACCCCTCTCCGACCTTCCCGCGGTGAACAATCTAACGGATCTGGTCGATAACGGTTCAGACTTCGCAGGACTGGACTCCTTCCTGCCGCTGGCCAAAGCGGGCAACGGCGTCCAAGTCGGCGTTCCCTACGCCGTCAGCGCGCCGGTACTGTACTGGAACCGTGAGCACTTCAAGGCAGCCGGTCTGGACCCCGACAAGCCGCCAACCACCATCGAAGAGCTGTTGGCCGACGCTGCCAAGCTCGCCAACCCGGCCACGGGCCGTGTCGGGTTGAGCATCGACTATGCACTCTCCAACAACTTCTCCGTGCCGACCATCATGGCCAACTCCGGTGCCACCGTCGTCAAGGACGGCAAGCCCGAATTCGCTTCGGATAAATCAATCGAACTGCTCGCCAAACTCTCAAAGGGTGTGAAGGACAAATCTGTCGGTGTGTACGCGGACAACTCCCAGAGTACGCAGGCCTTCGACACTCAACAGTCATCGATGCACATCGGGAGCATTGCCTCTCTGCCGCAACGATTGAAGAGCCTTGGGCCCATATTCAGTACCACCAAGGTCCCCCACGCCGCAGACTATTCGGGTGCCTACACAGCCTTCGGATCCGGAGCCATGTGGGTCATGTACTCCCACTCCGACGCAAAACGGCGAGCCGCCGCGGAAGCCCTGCGTTGCTTCGCAGGACCTGAGGCCACCAAGCTCCCCTTCATCAACAGCGGTTACCTTCCCGGCAGCACAAGCGCCCTCAAAGATCCCGACGTCCAGAAGCTCCTGCAAGAGCAGCCAGCACGCCAGGCCGGGATCGACGCCATGAAATCCCTGGCCAAACTACCGGCCTTTGGAGGACGGGACGGGGCACGAGCAGCGGATGCTTTCCGAGACAGTTGGGTTCTCGGATTCGCCGGACAGAAAAACCCGGCCGATGCCCTCAATGAGGCCAAGGCCGAGATCGAGGCCCTCAATGTCAAGTAATCAATCGACTGCCGCGGTCAGTATCTCCGGGCTCACTAAAAGCTTCGGGCATGGTACCCCTGTGCTGCGCGGAATCGATCTGGAGGTCCTACCGGGCGAATGCGTGGTCTTTCTCGGACCATCGGGGTGCGGCAAGACCACCCTGCTGCGCTGTATAGCCGGCCTCGAAGAACCGACCGAGGGGCACATCCTGTTCAACGGCGCCGACCTCACCAAAGAGCAACCGCAGCACAGGCCAGTCGGGCTCGTCTTCCAGGACTTTGCCCTCTATCCGCACAAGAGAGTTCGAGACAACATCGGACTCGGACTACGCGTGGGCGGACTGCCGAAAGCGGAAGTCCGGGAGCGCGTGGAAGAAGTCGCACGCCTCTTGCAGATCGATCATCTGCTGGAGCGCTACCCTCGGGAACTCTCGGGTGGACAGAAACAGCGGGTCGGCATCGGCCGTGCCCTGGCAAAGGAACCCAAGGTTCTTCTCATGGACGAGCCACTCTCCAACCTCGACGCCAAGCTCCGCTACGAGATGCGCAACGAGATCGAAGGCCTGCGCGGTCGTCTCACCGAGACTGCCATCATCTATGTCACTCATGACCAGTCAGAAGCCATGAGCCTGGCGGACCGGATCATCGTGATGAACAAAGGAGTGATCGCTCAGGAAGGTTCCGGACGCGATATCTATCTCTCCCCCGCCGACCGTTTCGTAGCCGAGTTCGTCGGAAGCCCACCCATCAGTTTCCTCACCCTGCCCGACGACCGGGTTCTCGGGCTCCGCTCTGAAGCCGTCCATCTTGGACATCCGGTCGGAACGGAAGAACTGGGGGCCGGCCACCTGCTGGGAAGTGAACACTTCGGACACGAGATCCTCGCCAGATACCGCACGGCGTACGGAGAATTGACGGTCCGGCTGTCGGCGGATATCGAACACATCCCGGACGAGACACCCATCTCCTACACATCGCACCTTGCCTTGTGGTTCGATCAGTTCGGCAACAGGGCGAACTTTCGTCAGGACGCTCTGGAGCTACGATCGTGACCGGGCGACTCGCCCTCCTGATCCGCCACGCCCAATCAGTGTGGAATGCCGAAGGCCGATGGCAGGGCCGTGCCGATCCGCCCCTCACCGCGGAAGGGCTGCAGGTGGCACAAGAAGCCGCGCCCCTGCTGCCGAGAATCTTCACCCAAGTCCTCTCATCACCCCTGCAACGAGCTGCCCACACAGCACACGCACTCGCCCAGGAGCTAGGTATCAACGCCATCGACTCCGATGCACGACTCGTCGAGCGGCACCTGGGAAGCTGGGAGGGCCTCACCAAGGACGAGGCCCAAAAGGCATTCGTCGATGACTGGACACGCCTGACCACCGAGGCCATCGACCCCCCGCAATGGGAATCGCCCGCCTCGGCCGTGGCGAGAGTTCATCAGGCACTGACCGAAGCCCATGAGCAAGAAACAGGGCCACTGCTTGTCGTAAGCCACGCAGGCCCGATCACGTGCCTTCAACAACATCTCACCGGCCGCAGCACCGGACTCTCGAACCTCGAAGGAATCTGGGCAATCATCGAACCCGAATCCATAACCCTCCTCGGCAGACAACGCTTCACCACTCAACACACCTCCACCGGGTTGCTGTAACAGAGCAGCGCCGAAAGAAAATTATCAAAACAGCGACAGCCTCCTCGGGTCAGTGACCATCGCCCGAGGAGGCGGCATATCAGGCCAACCCTGAGTCCACCCGCACCCTCGATTGAGCCCCCTCCGGTACCGATCCCAATTCCCAAGGCTCACTTTCCGAGCCGGCCCCTGGACTACGACTCGATGCAGTACGAGATGAACTGGCTGCGCGAGGGCCGCGGTGTCGAGGTCATCCTCACGGCCATCCCCAAGCCCAACGTCAGAGGGAAAGACATGGATGTTTTTGAGATCAGCCTTCGACTTGGCGCCGCCGTGGCCGCTGGCCTCGTCGTGGGCATCGAAAGAGAGATCACCGGCCATCCCGCCGGAGTCAGAACCCACGTCCTCGTCGCGCTGGGGGCGGCTATGTTTTCGTTGGCCGGGGCGTACGGTTTCGCTGACGTTACACATGGACCAAACGTGGATCCGGCGCGCATCGCCGCGCAGGTTGCCTCGGGGATCGGGTTTATCGGGGCAGGGGCGATCATCAGAGACCGCGGCGCAATCAAAGGACTCACCACTGCCGCGACAGTGTGGTTGGCGGCATCGTGCGGCGTTGCCGCCGCGGGAGGCTCGTATCTGGAGGTTTCCGTAGGAACTGTTTTCGTATTGATCACGCTTATCGGCTTGAGGCTTGTTAGGCCCAGCAAGTGGCGTCAGAAGCAAAAGGTCCAGCTGGAAATCGAATATTCGGCAAGGCAGGGAACCCTGGCGCCCATTCTGGAGACGTTGAAGTCCTCAGGCACTGTGGTAACGGGGATTGACGTACGGGATGAACCGGACACCTCCATGCGCCACCTCAGTCTGAGGGTCACCGTCCCAGCCCGGTCCAACTCCGAGACGGTAGTAGCGGATGTTGCCCAACTCGGCCAAGTGCACCGGGTGGCCGTGTCGGACGAGGACGGATAGACATTGAGACCAGTATGTACTTCCCCGTCAGGCTGGAACGTTGGAAAGCCGTCAGCATTGAAGGATCGATGGAACGGACTGAAGGAGCACCATGACAACGTATGACATTGCGCTGATCGGCTTCGGCGGCGTCAACAGGACACTGGCCGAACTGATTGCAGCACGCGGTGAGGCATTGCGTTCCGAGTTGGGCTTTGGCCTGCGCGTGGTGGCCATCACCGACCTGCGCCTCGGCTCCCTGGCCAAACCCGAGGGCATCGATCTCTCCCTCGCCCTCAGCCTGGGCGGTGGCAACGAGAACTTCTCCGGGTACGGCGGATCCGCGGACACCAACAACGAAGCAGTCATCCGCAATTGCACGGCCGACATCATCTGCGAGGCCACGTTCACGAATCCCGAGGACGGCGAACCAGCAGTTTCTCACGTGCAATGGGCCCTCGAATCCGGCAAGAGTGTCTGCACCACGAACAAGGGCCCGGTTGCCCACCGCGGCGCCCAGCTGACCTCCCTGGCCGAACAGAACGGCGTGCACTTCGAGTTTGAGGGCGCCGTCATGAGCGGCACCCCCGTCATCCGGCTGGCCAAGAAGATGTTTGCGGGGCTGAAGCTGAACGGCTTCGAAGGCATCCTCAACGGCACCAGCAACTATGTGCTCGGAAGGATGGAAGCCGGACTGGGTTTCGAAGCGGCCATCAGCGAGGCACAGGAACTCGGCTACGCCGAGGCGAACCCCGCAGCAGACATCGAAGGCTACGACGTTCAGCTCAAGGTCCTCATCCTAGCCAACGAACTCCTCGACGCAGGCATTGAACTCAAGGACGTTCAACGGCAGGGCATTTCGACCGTGACGCCGGAGAACATCCAGAAGGCAGCCCGCGAGGGACGCCGCTGGAAGCTCCTCGGTACAGCACGGCGGAACCCGGACGGATCAGTGACAGCTGGCGTATCCCCCATAGCGCTTCGCCTCGGCCATGGGTTGGCAGGCGTTTCCGGGGCGACCAACGCAGTGTCCTTCGACACCGACCTTCTGGGCGCAGTAACCGTCTCAGGACCGGGAGCCGGCCGTGTGGAGACCGCCTACGCTCTGCTCTCTGACATCATCGCCATTCACACAGACCGGACAGCTAATGTCTGAATCCACGCTGTATTCGACGGCAACGGCGCTGCCGCAGTTCCGCGACGTGGCCATCCCCCTACGACGGTTGGATTTGTCGGGCGCGCTTCCGCTGACCGAAGCCACCGCCGGAAAAAGCCGTGATCGAAACGGCCTGCTCTCCACCAGCTCCCATGGGAAGCGCCTTTAGACGGGATGGCTTCCTTAAGACGCGACTTTAAGGAAGCGAGCTGCGCCGCTGCTGGGCGGCGGACCTGTGTTACCGGATAACCCGGCGGCATCGTACTTAGAGTGGTTCTGAACTACGACGTGAACACTGTCCATCATCTGTGCGCCATCCCCTCCGTAGCCGCCTCCTCCTCGAAGAGCGACGGTCACGTTGTTTGCTTCTTTGGCTCGTTGGTGCTCCCGTTCAGCCGCTGCTACCACTTCTTTTTGATGTTCCTCTTTACGGGACCGCTCGCGTTCTGCTTGGTCTGACCGAAAACTCCTAACTGCCCAAAGCAGCGTGAGAACTGTTGCTATCGCTCCAAACCATGTACCGGTCGCTTCAATCCAATCAGGGGTCCAATTCTTGACCACCAACAGAGCGAACGATGCACCAAGGGTCACGCCGCCAAGTCCCCAGATGGCGTGAACAAGAGCTGTATTTTGTCGTGAAGGCACCGCTCCAGACTAGCGACTGATGCTGCCTAGCCTGCTGTCTGTTGCTTTAGCGAGGGCGCGGCTGACGCTCATCTGTCCGACGCAGAGGACCTGGGCGATTTCTGTGATGGGTGTCTTCTTCGCGTGCATGGTGCGTGCGGCGTCCAGCGAGGGTTGGGACTTGAGCCCCAGCACCGGAATAGGCATGAGTTTCAGGTTCTCGACCCATTCGGCACGGGGGTCGGGGGCGTCCTCGGGGAGAATGCCAGCCGCTCTCATGCCTCGACTATGAACCAAACGAGGGAATCTGTAAATGGGATCGAGTTTCAGCAGTTAGCTTCTGAAAATGATGGTGACGCCTCGGATCACCCGGAAACCGGTCCCGAAAAAAGTTTCAAAAAAAGTTCGTACCTCGCGTAACCCTTTGGCGTACCCCGACGATTACGTCTTTGAAAGGGCCGAGCTGGAATTTGTCCCCCATCATGTTCCAGCTCGGTCCTTCTCTTTCCTGATGAGATTTTGAGGGACATGAGGGGCCATCCTTGGGGCGGCCCGGTTGAGCAGATACCCTTGGTGGGTTGCCCGTCGAGCCAAGGCGGACGACCTGGCTCCAAGCCCGGACCTGCCGCCGATCGAAAGTCTCTTTACTGTGACCGACGCATTGACCGACGAAGCGCTTCATGCGCTCAAGGGCAATAACGCGGAACTGTTCAGCGCCGTCTACCAGGCGTACGCCGGACCGGTTCTCGGCTACCTGACCGCTAAAGGCGTCTCAGATCCCGAGGCCATCACACAGGACGTGTTCCTTGCTGTCCTGCCCCGTTTGGATGAGATCCGGGGAGGAGCGAGCGGATTGCGGACCTTTGTTTTTTCCGTGGCGCACGCCCGCATGGTTGATGAGCACCGGAAACAAAGCAGGGCCCCGGAACACCACGAGTTCGAGCCGGAGCGCGATCCCCGCGAATCGGGTTCTGCAGAATCCGAGGCAATGGGTCTCCTGGCTCCCCACGAGGTCATGAAGCTCCTGGATTACCTCGGGGACGATCAACGGGAGGTCCTGGCCCTCCGGATCGTGGCAGGCCTGACCGTGGAGCAGGTGGCCGACATCATGGGGAAATCCGCCGGCGCGGTGAAGCAACTGCAGCGCAGGGCTTTGATGACGCTCCGTGAGCATTCGGCAGTAAAGGAATACGTGTCCTCATGACATACAGGGATATGGAATGCGAAGATATCGTCGACGAGCTCCTGCTCGACGCCGGGCCCACTGACGCGCCCGGCCTTCGGCAGGCGCTGCTCTCCATGCGTTCCTTCGCGGACCTCCCGGCACCTGCTCCGAGCGAGGCGTTGGCCGCGATGTTCGCTGGACCTCACGATGAAGTCAGCAAGCGCCGTTGGCGACACAAGCACCGTACGGCTGTGGTGAGCGTTGCCGTTGTTGCGGCTATGGGACTCGGCGTGAGTGGTGTGGCTGCTGCCAGCTCCGGTTTCACCCGTACGCCCACATTCGTCGATGAACTGCTTGGCAATTTCGCTCCGCGACCTTCTGCCGCAGCGCCCGCGCTGCCCACGGCTGATGCTCCGAAGGTCAGCACCGAACCAGCGCCGTCAGGGGATCCCGCAGCCCTCCCGCCGGCCACCGAATCACCTGCGGTGCCGGGAACTCCGGAGACGTCCGACGCTGCTGTGCCGTCAGGCCAAGCGCCTGTCCAGCCCGCACCTGGAGTCCAGCCAGCGCCTGGGGCGCAGGCGGCCGACGTCGGAAACGTTCCGGCTTCGGGCGCGGCCGGCGAGCCTCCCCGTACCGGCCAGGCGAAGCCTGCTGAAGCAGAGCCCCGGGAGGCAAAGCTTGAGGCAAAGCTTGGGCAGGCCGGGCTTGAGCCAACGCTCCCCGACGTTGTTAAACCAACCGCAGCGCCGACTACAACGGCCAAGCCCGCCCCCGCTCACGGTAACAAACTCCCATCGCTGAGCGAGGAGCCAACTCATGAACAGTTCCAGTCCTTCGTGGACAAGCTGAAACAGTGGTTGAGGGGCACGGGACACTAAGCTTGCTTCATGATGCATGTCAACGATCCGGCCGTGGTGGAACGATTGATGCGAACAAAAGGATGCTGGGCAATCGTTGGCCTCAGCAACAATGAGTGGCGCTCCGCATACGACGTCTCCCTGTACGTTCGCGACCGCATGGGCATGGAGATCATCCCCGTGAACCTCAAGGGCGAAGATGTCCATGGCGAAAAGGGATACAAGTCCCTTATGGATATTCCTGCGGAGAAACACCCCATCGACGTCGTGGACTGCTTCGTCAACTCCCAGCGGGTGGGCGCAGTCATTGATCAGGCGATCGCCGTCGGTGCCAAGGCTGTGTGGCTGCAGCTGGGCGTCTTTGACGACGACGCCGTCCAGCGCGCCAGGGATGCAGGTCTGGACGTCGTGGTCAATTCGTGCCCGGCGCGCGAAGGCTGGCATTACGGCCTGTAATCGCCAGGTCGATTCCTTTGCTAATCTGCAGCTGACTCATTCTTTTTAGCCATAGGGGACGGCCATGTGTGGCGACCAGTCAGCGGTGCCCATTTCCACACCAGCCAGGCGGGCCGTCCTAGGGGTATTCGGCGCTTCGCTCGTTGCAGGTTTAACTGCCTGCGCTGCACCCGAAAGCACAGCGCCTAAAAGCACGACGTCGGAGCTGCCGCCTGGTTCCGCGTCTGCGTCGGCTGAAGTGCCGGGCCCGAACGGTGGGCTGTCGGCCGGGGGTGAGGTGCCGCCGTCGTACAGTGCAGCGCCAACCCCAACGCCCACCGCCACGAAGCGGATCCGGCGAACGTTTATCCCGGACTACCAGCTGCCGCCGATCGTTGGTGGCCTTGCGCCAGTGATCACCAAGATCGAGACCAAGCACCCGGTAGTGTTCCTGACGATCGACGACGGCAACATCAAAACCCCGGAATCGGTCAAGCTCATGACCGACTACGACTACCCGGCTTCCCTGTTCCTGACCAAGAACACGATCGCGGACAACCCCGCCTTCTTCGACGCCTTCAAAGCGCAAGGCAGCCTCGTGGAGAACCACACCGTTACTCACAACATCAATATGGTGCGGCAGTGGGGCTACCAGCAGCAGTTGAACGACATCGTGGGCATGCAGGACTACGCGTTTCAGCATTACGGCCGGCGTCCCACGTTGTTCCGGCCCCCGGGCGGAGCATACTCCAACGTCATGCGCCAAGCGGTTGCCGCCGCTGGAATGAAGGCGATCATCACGTGGGAGGCCAAAGCGAACGCCGGAAAAATGGACTACCAGGTTGGTAACTCCCTGCGTCCCGGCGACATCGTGCTGATGCATTTCCGTGCCGAGTTCGCCGCGGACCTCGCTGCGTTCCGTGCTGCACAGTTGGCCGCGGGCCTGGAAGTGGTGCTGCTGGAGGACTTCCTGGGCGTCGCGTAGGGCTGCCCGTTTGCCCCTTTCGATGGGGCGCTGCGGACCATGCCGTGCGCACGGCCTTGCGCGCAGCGTGGCATCGAAACGGGGTATTTACTTGAGGGTACGCACTTTAGTAGTGGTGACGGGCCGCGAGGATCACGATCTGTTCATCTTCCACGGCGTAGACCAGCCGGTGTTCCTCGGTGATGCGCCGTGACCAGTAGCCGGCCAGTTGATGCTTGAGGGCTTCGGGTTTGCCAATGCCTTCGAACTGAGTCCGAAGACATTCATTGATGAGCAGGTTGATTCGCTTGATTATGGCTTTGTCGTTCTTGATCCAGTATTGGTAGTCGGACCAGCCGTTCTCTGTGAAGCCTGTCCTCATTCGGCCAATGGCCGCTCTGCCGCTGTCCCTGCCCTGTACTGCGCAATGCTCTCAAGCAAGTGCGCTGCGTTGGCAGGTGTGCGCAACAGATATGCGGTCTCTTGGAGCGCCTCAAAGTCCGCCAGCGACATAAGGACAGCGCTGCCCTTCTTCGAAATGATCTCTATGGGCGCGTGATCGGCGTTCACCTGCTCAATGAGCGGGAACAGCCGTGCCCTTGCTTCGGATGCTGTTATTGCCATGGTCAGCTCTCCCTAGTTGTACTAAATATGGTACAAGAATGTCTCCTTCACTGCACGTCCTCATCCTGCCTGGGGCCCGTCTAGATGATCCGCTGCGCGTTAGACGACTCCTGCCATCGAGTGCGCAGCGGCCCATCGAAACGGGGACGAAGTCAGCGCCGAAAAGGAGCAGCCGGGTAAGCTCACCTCCATGGATGTTTCCCAGCTCCGCCAGATCTGCCTGGGCTTTCCGGGGGCCTTTGAAGACTTCCCGTTCGGACCTGAAACGTCCGTGTTCAAGGTGCGTGCCGCAGTCGCGGGTGGAGCGCGGCACGAGGCCAAGATGTTCGCGCTTTCCGCCATGGATCCTGACAACTGGTCCGTGAGTCTGAAGTGCGAGCCCGCGTTGGCGGAGCAGCTCCGCGCAGCGCATCCCGAGATCACTGGTGCCTGGCATATGAACAAGACCCATTGGAACGGTGTCCGGTTGGATGGAGCCCTTCCCGATGACATGATCCGGGACATGGTGGAGGACTCCTATGATCTGGTGGTGGCTACGCTAAGCCGCAAGCAGCAGGAACAGCTCGGCTGGGCGCGGCTCGTCAACCGCCCTGGCCTCTGAGGCCGGCCTGCCCCGGGCCTGACACGGCCTCAAACCCTCTCCCCACGCCGCTGACATGGGGCTACATTGATAGTGCAAGCCAACGGGCGCAGCTGAGGGCTGGTCAGGAGCGGGTTGATGCTGGATCAGGGAACTTTGGACCACCTATGGAACTTTGGCGATCCGGCAGCGTCCGAAGCCAGGTTTCGTGCAGCAATGCTGGAGGAAATCTACGACGCCGATGAGCGGGCTGAGCTGGCAACCCAGCTTGGGCGGGCCATCGGTTTGCAGGGCCGGCTGGATGAAGCCGATGCGCTCCTTGACGGCATCGACGGCGACGAACCCACCGTGGGCGTGCGCGTCCTCCTGGAGCGCGGCCGGGTTTTGAACGCCGGCGGGCACGCTGCGATGGCGGTGCCGCTCCTGGAGCAGGCGGCGGAGCTGGCTGACCACCTTGGTGAGGAATTCCTGGCCGTGGATGCACTGCACATGCTCTCCATTTCGGACGCCGCCCACGCCGAAGCCTGGATGCGCAGCGCCCTCGAATACGCCTCCACGGCCCATCATGAGCGAACCAAGCGATGGATGATTGTTTTGCACGCAAGCCTCGGGTGGTTTCTGCACGGTAGCGGACGCTTCACCGAGGCCATGGTGGAGTTCCAATTGGCCGAACAATGGGCGGAACGACTGGGAACTGAGCGGCAAAAGCTGCTCGCGCGGGAAGCGATTACCGAGTGTGGAAAAGCCCTTGCGGAAGGTCCATAGAAAGATCACGCTTTGACAAATGTTGATCGAAACTACCGAGAAATATTGATTTTCGATCATTCGTGGTGAAGTATGTCACACGAAGGTTGGCGCTGCAGAGTGGCCAACCCAGACTGTCCGACTTTCCGGCCGCCTGCCGCAACAGTCGACATTACGAGTCACTGGAGGGTTACGAAAATGAACGTTCAGCACCAGTCCCTTGGCCGCCGCGGATTCCTCCGCGGGGCACTCGCAGCTGCGGTGCTCGTCCCCATGGGGGGATCCATTGCGTCCTGTGCAGCAGGTGGTGGCGGAACCACTGCCGGGCCCACGGGCGCTGTCTCCGACACCAACCCCTTTGGCATGGCGGACAAGTCCACCGTCGACGCCGTGATCTTCAAGGGCGGCTATGGCATCGACTACGTCGATTTCGCCGGCAAGGCCTTCGAAAAGGCCCACTCCGGTTCCACTGCCAAGATTGCCCCGTCCACGGATATCGCGCAGGAGCTCCAGCCGCGCTTCGTCGGTGGCAACCCGCCGGACCTGATCGACAACTCCGGGGCCAAGGCCATTGGCTTCAGTACCATTCTGGCCCAGCTCGAGGACCTCACCAGCGTGGTGGAGGCCAAGAACCTGGAGGGCAAGGTTATTAAGGACACCCTGTACACCGGCGTGCTCGCTCCCGGGACATTCGAGGGCAAGCTTGCCGCCCTGAACTATGTGCTCACCGTTTACGCCATGTGGTACTCGGACTCCCTGCTCAAGGCAAACGGCTGGACTGTTCCCAAGACCTGGGACGAAATGTACGCGCTAGGCGAGCAGGCCAAGGCCAAGGGCAAGTACCTGTTCCTCTGGGGCAAGGAAGCTGCCACGTATTACCAGGAGATGGCGATCGCTTCCGCTATCAAGGAAGGTGGCGACGACGTCCGGTTGGCCTTGGAGAACCTCAAGGCAGACTGCTGGTCGCACCCGGCCATCCAGTCCGTCTTCACGGCTTTGGACAAGATCGTCAAGGCGGGCTACTTCAAGCCCGGCGGTTCCGGAACCCAGTTCACGGCAGCTCAGGCCCAGTGGAGCAACGCCCAGGAAGCAGTGTTCTACCCGTCCGGTTCGTGGATCGAAAACGAGATGAAGGACCAGACCAAGGCGGACTTCAAGATGACGGGCGCGCCGGTGCCTTCAGTGAGTGCGAGCCCCAAAAAGCCGTACGCCTCGCTGCACAGTGCAGCCGGCGAGCCTTACGTGGTTCCCTCCCAAGGCAAGAACGTTGCCGGCGGCAAGGAACTGCTCCGCGTCATGCTCTCCAAGGAAGCTGCTACCAACTTCGCCAAGACCAAGCTTGCTCCCACAATCGTCAAGGACACCGTCCCGGCCGATGGCTTCGGTTCCACGGCCTTGGTCTCGCAGACAAAGCTGCTCAGCGATGCAGGCGAGAACATCTACACCTGGAACTTCATCGACCTTTACGGCACCAACAAGGACCAGCTCGTCGTCTGGAACACCTTCCTCGATGGCAAGTCGGACGTCCCGACGCTGACCTCGGCCCTGCAGAACATCACCGACAAGGTCCGCAACGACAGCTCGGTCAAGAAGATTGAAGTGAAGTGACGGTAGTGAAAACCAAGCAGGGCCGGAACGACGACGGCCTGGCCGCCGTCGTTCCGGCCATGGCCCCACCGGTTGTGGTGAGGCGCCGGCGCAAGCCGCTGACGTGGGACAAGGTCAGCTTCTTCGCGGTGTTCCTTGGCCTGCCGCTGGCGATCTATCTCTTGTTCGTGATCTGGCCGTTCATCCAGGCCTTCGGATATTCCTTGACGGACTGGTCGGGTTTTTCGCCTACACAGAACTTCATCGGCTTTGAGAACTACGCCAGGATCTTCTCGGACGACATCTTCATGAAGGCGATGGGGAACAACATCCTCCTGGTCATCGTGCTGCCAATCGTCACCATCATCCTGAGCCTGGTGCTCGCCACAATGGTGACCGTTGGCGGGAGCAGCAAGGGCCAGATCAAGGGCCTGCGCAATTCCAGCTTCTACCGTGTTGTTTCGTTCTTCCCGTACACCATTCCTGCCATCGCGATCGGCATCATGTGGGGCCAGATCTATGATCCGTCCGGCGGCCTGCTCAACGGGATCCTGACCGGCATGGGCCTGGACCAGTTCAAGAGCTTCGCGTGGCTCGGCGATAAAAACACGGCCATGATTGCCACCATGTTCGTGATTGTGTGGGGCTTCGTTGGCTTCTACATGGTCCTTTTCGTGGCCGGCATTAAGGGCATTCCTGCTGAGCTGTTCGAAGCGGCAAGGATCGACGGCGCGGGAAGGCTCCGTACCGCGGTATCCATTACCATCCCGCTGATCAGGGACAACATCCAGACCGCCTACATCTACATGGGTATCCTGGCGCTCGATGCGTTCGTTTACATGGCGGCACTGAACTCCGGCGGTGGTCCCGACAACTCGACGCTCGTGATGGCACAGCAGTTGTTCTTCACAGCTTTCAGCAAGGGGCAATTCGGCCTGGCCAGCGCCATGGGCGTTGTCCTCGCTGTGGCCACCCTGATCTTCTCCGGCCTGGTGTTCGTTATTAACCGGCTCACTGGTGGCGACAAGGACGTGAGCATCTAATGACAACAAAAGTCTCAACCCCTGAAATGAAGTCGCTGCATTTCCAGCCGCGCAAACCCGCCACTACGCCCGGGGACAAATTGGTGGGGGCAATTTCCCACACGGCACTGACCATTTGGTCGCTCATCGTGATCCTGCCGTTGTTGTGGACGTTCATGTCGTCCTTCAAAACATCAAGCGAGATCTTTGCCTCGCCGTTCGCTTTGCCCTCGCAGTGGCGGTTCGACAACTACGTGAAGGCCTGGAGTGAGGCCGGGATCGGCAACTACTTCCTGAACTCAGTCGTTGTGGTGGGTTCGGCACTGGTGATCGTCATGGTGCTCGGTGCAATGTGCGCCTACGTCCTGGCGAGGTACACGTTCCCGGGCAGCCGGGCGATCTACTACCTCATGCTGGCTGGCCTGACGTTCCCGATCTTCCTCGCCATGGTCCCGCTGTTCTTCGTGCTGAAGAACATCGGACTGCTGAACACCCTGCCGGGCCTGATCATCGTGTACGTGGGGTTCGCGCTGCCGTTCACAGTCTTCTTCCTGTTCTCCTTCTTCAAGTCGCTGCCGCATGAAATTACTGAAGCGGCAGCACTCGACGGCGCAGGGGAGTGGCGGACGTTCTTCCAGGTCATGCTGCCGATGGCCAAGCCGGGCCTCGCCTCGGTTGCCATCTTCAACTTCCTGGGCCTGTGGAACCAGTTCCTCATCCCTGTATCCATCAACGCTGCCGGGCCGCGCGTTCTTTCCCAGGGCCTCGCGGCCTTCGCTGGACAGATGGGGTACGCCGTGGACTTCGGAGCACTCTTCGCGGCAGTCACTGTCACGGTGGTTCCGGTCCTGATCGTCTACGTCATCTTCCAGCGTCAGCTGCAGGGTTCGGTCTCGCAGGGCACCTCGAAGTAAACGCAACGCGGGGTCACCTACGGCCCATCCCAAGGGGATTTATGGGCCGTAGGTGACCCCGCGTTGCTTTAAGAGGAGTTAGAACCTCCAGGGGATCTCCGCGTGGCCGAAGTCGGAGAACGAGCCGAAGCGGCCGGCCTTGAACGCGAGCACCTCGCCGTCCCGGTCCCGGCACGTGGTGACCTGGCCGAAGAAGACCTGGTGATCTCCGACGTCGTACTGCTGCACAACGGTGCAATCAGCCTGGGCGAGGGCTCCCTTGATGACAGGAAGTCCATTCTCGGTCATGTCGAATTCGCCGTCGCCGAAACGGTCGCCGCCTCGCACCGCAAAGCGTCGGGCCATCGACTCCTGCTTGGCCCCAAGTATGGACACGGCGAACTTGCCACTCTCGATCAACGCCTCACCGGTCCGCGTCCCGAAGTTCAGCGAGATCATGAGGATGGGCGGTTCCAGGCTGATGGAGGTCAGCGAGCTGATGGTCATCCCGTACAGTTCATCCTGGTGCTTGGTGGTGACCACGGCGACGCCGGTGAGGAAGCGGCCCATTGCGCGGCGCATTCCCATGGCGTCGGGGACAGTGAAGAGCGGTGCGAGGCTCATGTCAGTTGCTCCGCTCGCCTTGTACGGAATCCGTGTAATACCGGACCTCGAACATCTTGGCCCCCGTTTCGGAAACCCATGGACCGTGTTCCATGCCCGGCGGACGGGTGGCCCAGTCGCCGGCTTGGAAGGTCCTGCCCAGGCGCTGGTCCACGAACGAGCCCTCGAAGATGAACACTTCTTCCCAGAAATCGTGCGTCAGGACGCCGTTGGGCGAGGTATCGGTGCCCGGCTCGAACTTGAGGATGCGCGTGACGCTGTCATTGTCTGAATCCCGGGCAAGGATGGCCTCGGACAAGCCCTCAATGTGCGGGTTGCAGGGTGCGAAGTCCACCGATGAGGTGGGGGTGAACTCGAATTCGGGCTTTGCCATGGCTATTCTCCTTCCGTGCCGTTGACGCTGCCGTCCACTGGGCCGTTGATGCTGTAGGAACCAAGGTACTTGTCCAGCTCAGCCACCAGGGAGTCGTAGCCGTAGTTCCGGTAGGTGTAGGCTCCGCGGACCACGAACGGGGCGCCCGCGTAAAACATTTCGTACTGCTGGTGGCGGCCGGCGAATTCGGAGCCGATGATGTCCCAAGCCAACTTGAACAGCTTCACGCGCTCTTCGCTGGCAACACCGGGGGACTGCACGTAGCGTTCCATGTCCGGACGGGTCACACTGCTGGTCATGTCGGCAACGCTGGAAGGCAGCTGCAGCACGCCACCACCAACCAGGTCACGAAGGATCGAAATCACCCGCGGGTATGTCTCGGATTGAAGACCCATGGCCCCGTAAAGGGCGCTCTTCCCGGGAACCACCATGCCGGCGTCGTCAACCGTTGCTGTGTATTCGGCCGCAAGAACTGCCGATTCAACAGACTGGACGATCGCGGCGAGCTCGCCAAGCTTCTCCTGGACTCCGGGGATCTTGTCAGTGCCGTTCACCTGGGTGACCTTGCGGGCAACAGAAGCAATGAACTTCAGCTTGGTGGAGAACCGGATCTGGGCCTGCCAGTTTCCCAATGCGTGGGCACCGGTATCGAAGAACTGGCGCCGGAGGGTATCGATGTTCCGGTTGATGAATACGCGGTCCCAGGGGATGAGCACGTCATCGAACACCACAAGTGCGTCTGGCTCGTCGTAGTGGCTGGTCAGCGGGTAGTCGAAGTCGCTGGTGGCTGCCGGCGCGAACGGACGGCGGCAGTACAGCTTCAACCCGTCAGTCGCCACGGGAACGGCGAAGCTGACGGCAAAGTCCACGTCATCCGGACCCAGCGGTTTGATGCAGGTGACGAACACTTCGTCTGCAATCGCTGCGCCGGTGGCAAGCATCTGCGAACCGCGGACGATGATGCCTTCCTCGGTTTCACGCACGACGCCGACCTGCAAGTATTCGCCTTCCCAACCGGACGCCGTGGTTGCGCGGGAGACCTGCGGCGGAATGATCGCGTAGGAAAGGTACAGGTTTTCGGACAGGATCTTCTTGTAGTACCGCTCCACGTTGCCGGCGAAGTCGCGCTCGTCATTCTTGAACACGTCCGCGTGGGAGCCGAAGGCGGCGAAGAAGGTACCCACGTGGTCGGGGCTGCGGCCAACCCAGCCATGGGTGTGCTTGGCCCACTTTTCAATGGCGTGGCGACGGAGGACCAGCTCTTCCTGGGTGCGCGGAGCAGCGAAGGTGCGGTTCGCGGGTCCATTAATCTCTTCCGAGTGGAACTGCATGCCGTTGCTGGGATCGGCTGCGATGTCGAACAGCTCAGCCATGGTCTGGGCAACCTTCGCGAACGCCGGGTGTTCCAGGACGTTGCCAACTACCTCGCCATCGAGGATCACCGTCCGGCCATCGTTCAGGGACTTCAGGTATTGCTTTCCGGTTCTCATCGAAGTGAGCCTTTCTTGATTTTGTAGTTGTGTTCGATTCTCGTCCCATTGGGGAACGAGAGCTCTACTTTCCAGGAAGTTCCGTCAATGAACTTCCCCTTCAGCAGTGGCAAAGTGCCACCCAGGCACATGAAGTCGGCGTCACCGATGTCCGTCCGCGCCAGGAGCTTTTCGACGACGTCCGCCGGCTTGCGCAGGCCCGCCAACGAACCCTCTTGGTACAGTTCGCCGTCCACCCAGGAGCGGGCGGTGCACTGGTCGAGGTCCAGGTCCTCGAGTGAGGGGACTTCGATGACCTCGGTTGCGACGGGCTTGGGGCATGCCCTCTTGGAATCGCCGATGTCCTGGGCTTCGATGTCCCTGTCCGTGTGGTCGGAACCGATGCCGAGGTAGAACTTGCCGTCGTGGCGAAGATAGAGAGGCTCAATTTCACCCGAGGTCAGGTTGTTGCTGGTGTCGTGTTCGCCTGATGTATCGAACAGGTGCGAGTCCATCCGGTAGAACATGGGCACTTCCGGCGGCGGAGCTACGCCAATGGCTGCCAGCTCGTCGATGTGATGCTGCACGGCCTTGGGATCCCTGCCGGTATAGCCTGCCACTACCGCGTGGAAGTCCGAGACCGTGATTGTCTTGTCCGTGCCCACCACCCTGAAGGTGAGTGGGACTTGCCTTGTTGTTTCCATTCCGTCTCCTTGAATGCTGCCTAAATCGTGGTGGGTCACTCTGGTCAAACGGCAAGGGCGTCGTAGGCCGCGAGCCGATCGCCAATGACCGGGAATTCGGTGCGTACGGCCTTGACCTGATCCGGATCGATGTCCACCATGAGCACCGATTCCCCGGCACCGGCTTCGGCGAGTACGTTGCCGGCCGGGTCCACCACCCGGCTGTGACCTCCGAGCTCCACGCCTTCCTGGCTGCCTGCGGCGTTGCAGGCAATGACGAAGATCTGGTGCTCCAGCGCCCTCGCCGTTGTGAGTAGTCGCCAGTGTTCGCGTCGCGCTGCGGGCCAGGCTGCCGGGACGATGACGATTTCCGCGCCCCGGGTGCTCAGCTCCATCCACAATCCCGGGAACCGGAGGTCATAGCAGGTGATCCCGGCCGTAGCTCCGAACGGCAGCTCCACCACCGGCAGGGAGGATCCCGCCGTAAGGAGGCTGGCTTCCTTGGACTTGTAACCAAAGACGTGGATCTTCCGGTACGTGTGCAGGATTTTCCCGTCCGGTCCCAGCAGGATGGACGTGTTGCTGAGCCGGCCGTCCTCGCCGGCCTCGATGATGCTGCCGATGTGAAGGTACACACCAAGCTCTGCCGCCACCCGTGAGCACATGGACACCGTGGGGCCAGCGAGGGTCTCGGCCAGGGACTGATACTCATCGAAGTGGAAGTATCCGGCACTCCACAGTTCGGGGAGGACGATCAGCTCGGCACCGTCGATGCCGCGAAGAATCGCTTCCACGCGATCGATCCGCTCCTCACGGGTTTCCGAATCCGGGCTGGCCACCTGGACGAGTGCGACTTTCATGGTTGTTTCCTTACTTTCAGGTTTCGAGGGATTATTTCTGCTCGTCCAGGTCGCTGAGCCGCAGGCCCTTGGTCTCCTTGGCGAACATGACCGAGACCATGGAGATCAGGCCCATCGCTGCGAGGTAGATGCCGATCGCGTAGCCGGTGCCAAAGGCGCTGTAGAGAGCCAGGGCAATGATGGGGGACAGCGAGCCGGCGATCAGCGAGGCGAGGTTGTAGGCAACCGAGGTGCCGCTGTACCGGACATCCGTGGGGAAGAGCTCGGAGAAGAACGCACCGATCACGGAGCTGTAGGCGGCGAAGATCAACAGGCCACCGACGGCGGCGGCAATGATGCCCCACACCTGGCCAGTGTTCAGCAGTGCGAAGAACGCGAAAGCCCAGATAACGGTGGCGATCGAAGCGCCGATCATGATCGGCTTCCGACCCACTTTGTCCGCATAGAGAGCCAGGATGGGGATAGCGACGACGGCGACGCCCTGGCCGATCATGACGGCGGTGAGGCCAGTCTGCCGCTGCAAGCCCATGATCTGGGTGACGTAGGTGATGATGAACAGCGAGTAGATGTAGAAGCCTGCGTTCTCACCCATGCGGCTGCCGGTGGCGATGAGCAGTTGGCGCCAGTTGCGGCGGAACAGAATGGCCAGGGGCAATTTCCGTTCCTTGATGGCTTCGGCCTCGCGCTTCAGCTGTGCTTCCTTGAACAGGGGAGTCTCCTGAACGTAAAGACGCAGGACGAGGCCAATGATGACCAGCAGTGCGGACAGCCCGAAGGCGACGCGCCAGCCCCAGGCAATGAACTCACTTTCGGGCATGGTGGCGGCGAGGATTGCCAGTACACCTGCGGCCATGAGGTTGCCCAGCGGCGGACCCATGTTGGGCCAGGATGCCCAGAACGCCCGCCGTGCGCTGTCATTGCTGTGCTCGGAGACGAGGAGAACGGCCCCGCCCCATTCGCCGCCCAGTGCGAATCCCTGGATCAGGCGCAGCAGCAAGAGCAGCAACGGTGCTGCGATGCCGATGGCTGCATAGGAAGGGATGAACGCAATAAGCGTGGTGGCTACGCCCATGAGCATGAGGCTGGCCACCAGGGTGGCGCGACGGCCGTGCTTATCGCCCAGGTGCCCCAGGACGATAGCGCCCAGCGGACGGGCAAGGAAGCCGGCGGCAAATGTTCCCAGCGCCAGCATGGTGCCCACAAGCGGGTCAGAGGTTGGGAAAAAGAGCTTGTTGAAAACCAATGCGGCGGCGGTGCCGTAGAGAAAGAAGTCGTACCATTCGACGGCCGTGCCGGCCAGGCTCGAAGCAGCGACCACGGGCAGGCTGGAGTGCTTCTGCTGCCTCAGTTCTGCTTTCTTCAAATCGGTCATTGTGGGGATCCTTTTGCGGTTGGGAGCGGCGGGGCTTCCAGTGAAGCGAAGCCGATCCCAGGAAATTGAGGGGTTCCAATTGCGTGAGCGGAGTCACTGAACAACACTGTAGACTAGTTGTATACAACCCGTCTACATTTGACGAAGAAGTTTTTTCGAGGGCGTCCCGGTCCGTCCTGAATGCAACTCGTATACTGGGCTTCGCGAGAAAGGCTCTCCATGATCCAGATGACTCCCACTGCCCAATCACAGCCCGAAGTGGCTTATCAGTGGATGAAAAGCTATATCGCTGCCTTGCCGCGGGACGAGGAGACCTTCCTCAACGAGGCGGTCCTCGCCAAGTCCACCGGTACCTCGCGCACACCGGTCCGCGAGGCACTGTTGCGCCTCGAAGCCGAGGGTTTCGTCAAACGGATTCCACACAAAGGCGCCTACGTTCCGCCAATCTCGGACCCCGATGTCCGAGCGATCCTGCAGGCCCGCTCTGTGGTGGAGAAGTGGGCCGTCTCAGCGCTGGACAGCATGCCGGATGGGCAGATCGACGCCTTCCAACGCATCATCGACCAGCAGCACGAAGCGAAGGACGACCCCGCCCGGTTCATTGAGTTGGACACCGAATTCCACACGCTCATGGTCCGTGCCGGAGGAAACCCCATCCTGGCCGATTTCTACGCTTCCCTTCGGCAGCGGCAACTCAGGATTGGTGTCCGCGCTGTCACGCAGGGGACAGACCGTGCGGGGGACGTGCTCCGCGAGCATCAGCTGATTGTCGATGCCCTGCGCAGCCGGAGCCTGGACGCCGCACATCAAGCGATCGATGCCCACCTGGATTCAACGCGGCTGGCGGTCATCGGCTACTAACCCCCGGGTTGTGGACACCTAGTCGTCGCTGTACCTAATCTTCGCTGTGAAGCTCGCGTTGCCTTGCGCTGAGCAGCTCAAGCTCGGGCCGGGCGGCAACGAACCGTTCAACGGCGTCGAGCACTTCCTTGAGGTGCGCGCGGTCAGGCGCCACCAGCGCCGCACCCAGCAAGGTCCGGCGATACTGGTCCTGCAAACCGGTCTCGGCGGCGGACACCTCGAAGCGGCGTTTGAGTTCAGCAATGACGGGCCGCACGAGCGAGCGTTTCTCCTTCAGGCTATGGACATCGCCCAGAAGTACATCGAATTCAATCCAACCGATCCACATGGTTCATTATGGCCATGTCTCCGGCCCGCAATCCTGAGCCAATCTTGAGGAAATGTGGCACCGGGGTTGATCCAGCCCGATCAGACTGGAACCAGAGCAGGGCCGGAAGCAGCTAAGGGGGCGGGCGGCATGAGCAAGAACCATACCTGGCGCGCACTCGCGGGCGTAACCGCCGTCGCTGTTTCCATGATGGCCGGGCCTGCCGCCGCCCTTGCCGCGTTCTCTGATACCGGGAGTGCCAGCCCGCAGTACTCGGCCATGCGTCTCCTTGCCCCGACCGCCGCTGACGTGGTCATGACGTGTACTGCGAATGGTGCCAAGGTCGCCGTGGATGTGAATTCCTTCGCGGAAGTTCCTGGCGCGAACTATCACGAAATCAAGCTGTACAACCCCTCTGGGACTTTGGAATTCACCGGCGACCTCAGCAAGAATGCCGGAAAGTCCTATAAGTCAGGAATTCAATCCGTTGGCATCTGGACATACGAGATCCGCGGGTATTACAAGGTTCCCGGTACGGTCAACACGTGGAAAGGCTCCGCTTTGACAGGAACCCTGACATGTTAGAAATTGGCGTGGGACCAATCGGCAGGAGCGAACAATGGTGCTCGACTCGTTTTCGGTGAGAATTGCCCTCGGAGTGGTCACCTTGACCCTCTTCGCGCTCTTCGTCGCCTCGTACCGCCGCACCCGTTCACCATATGCGGGCTGGTGGAGCCTGGCTTTGCTGCTGTTCATGCTGGGAAACACGGCGTTCCTCCTGAACGGAACATCGGCCCAGCACTGGGCCAACCCTTTTGGTAACGTCCTGGTGGTGGCCGGAGCGTTCAGCGTCTGGGCGGGTGCCCGTACGCTGCGGGACCTTAAAGCGGCACCATGGCAACTCGCCGTCGCTCCTGTCATCACCGCGGTGGCATCCGTGCTGGAAAGTCCCGGCTCCAACGTGTGGTCCGGTGGCTTCGTGTACCTGGCCATGATGACCCTTGGCATCGCACTGGCGGCCCGTGACTTGTGGTTCATCAAGGCAACCCACTCGCAAGTGCACAAAGCACTCTCCCTGGCCGCCGGACTTCTGGCGATCTACTACTTGGGCCGTTGGGTGGTCTACGCACTGGAAGGCCCCGAGAGCGCAACATTCCGTATCTATTTTGGTCCTGCGCCCTCGGGCCTGGTGTCCTTGGTGCTGCTGGTGACGGTGTCCTTCAGTATGACCACGTTAAGCAGCGACCAACTGATCAAGGGCCTGAAGGAACGGGCCACCAAGGACCACCTGACCGGACTCCTCAACCGGGGAGCCTTCCTGGACCTGGCATCCACCGAACTCAAACGACTTCATGCCAATGAGTCCGGTGCTGCAGTTGTCCTGGCGGACCTGGACCACTTCAAGCTGGTCAACGACGCCCACGGACACCGTGCAGGGGACGTCGCTTTGAAGGCTTTCGCCGAGGCCTGCACGTCCTCGGTCAGGTCTACGGATCTCATCGGCAGGTACGGTGGGGAAGAATTTGTTCTCTTCCTGCCCGGCGCCACGCAGGAGCGGGCCCAAAGCATCGCGACCGAGATCAGCCGCCGCATGGCTTCCACCGAGGTTCCGGAGGGTGTGTCCTTCCCCACCATCAGTTACGGAGTCACGGCAAGCACCCCCGCTGCCCCAGACCTCACCTCCATGATCGAGGTGGCAGACGCAGCCCTGTACAGCGCGAAAGCACAGGGAAGAAACCGGATTGTAGGAGCCGACCGCCTCCAGGCGGCCACTATCGCTGACGAGGCACGATCATGACAATCAATGAACTCACCACCCGCATCCAGATCCAGCACAACCAGGAACTGAGTGCCTTCCGCCAAGACATCACCAGTGCTCCGTACCAGGCTGGAACACCTGCAGCCTTGAACGTGGCCCGGCGGTCTGTGCGGATGCAACCCGTCCAGTCCGTAGGCGATGACAGCGCAAACCTGACCATCGTGGCCGACGTCGAGGGCCTTGCATGGTTCACCGCCGATAAGGGACTCCTGGGCAGTTGCATTACGGTCTCAATCGCTGGCCATCGGCGAAACACCGGATCGCGTGTACCCCTTCCCTTGGCAGAATGCGATGCGTGGATCGAAGCCATCCTGGGAGGGTCCTGGATTACCCACGTGTACCGGGCCGGGACTCCGGTTGAAGGAGACGGCAGGCTCGACGTCGCCTCGTATCGGCTCTTCCTCGACGAACGCCGAAATCCCGTCGCCAAACCCAAAGCCGTAGCGGACAATACCCTGCGGCGCATGGAAGCGGCGTGAACGCAACCCAGCCCAGCGGAATTCAACCCAGCGGCATCCAGCCCAGCCGAATCCAGCCCAGCCGCTCCTTCCCGGCCGACATTGACGCTCGGATCGGGAAACTGGAGCGGCATATCACCGCGTTGATGGAGGAGCTCCATCACGCACGCCACGAGCAGCGACGGGAAGTCTTCACGGATGCACTCACGGGGCTTGGCAACCGTGTGGCTTTGGTGGATGCCTTCATTGAAGCGCAGGAGGCTGCTGCCGGGGGCGCAACGCCAGCCGCACTCCTCCTCGTCACCCTGGATGGCTTCAAGGGGCTCAAAAAGTCCGCTGGCTATGCTTCCGCGGACCAGATTCTGGTCACGGTCGGGATGCGGATCCGCTCGGCGGTGAGGGAGAACGACGTCGTCACCCGCCTGGGCGGCGACGAATTCGCCGTGCTGTTGCCCGCCACGCCGCAAAACCGGGCGGCCGCCGTCGGAAACCGTATCCTTGCGGCGCTGGAACCCAACATCGACCTCGGGAACAGCAGTGTCCGATGTGGTGCCAGCATGGGCCTTCGGATTGCCGAGCCGCACCACAGCGTCGAGGACCTTCTCCAGGAGGCCGATATGGCGATGGAGGAGTCCAAGAGCGAGGGCCGGAACAAGCTCAAGTTGTTCGATCCCTCCACGCTTCATGCCCGGCAACTCCAGCGCCAGATTGTGGGGGAGCTCCGGGAAGCCATCCGCTCGGATCAACTGGTCCTCTTCTACCAGCCGATCGTTGAGCTGGCCACCGGCCGGATCGAGGGCAGCGAGGCCTTGGTCCGCTGGAACCACCCTGTGCGTGGGCTCATCATGCCGGACCATTTCATCCCCGTTGCAGAGGCCACCGGCCTGATCGCCGAGCTGGGCCGGTGGGTACTCCGCGCGGCCGTGGAGCAACTGCGTCAGTGGCGGGATGACCCTGTCATTGCACAACACAATTTCACGATGCGAATCAATGTCTCGGCTGCAGATCTGCAAAGCCTGGAGTTCGTGGATGACGTGCGGGACGCGCTGGGCAAAACGGGTCTGCCTCCGGAGTCACTGGTTTTGGAGCTCACGGAGAGTGCAATTATCCAGAACAACGAGCTGGACCGTTACACCTTGGCGAGCCTGCACCGTTTGGGCGTCGGGCTGGAGATCGACGACTTCGGCACGGGCTACTCATCCATGGGATACCTCCGAAAACTCCCCGTGGACTGTGTGAAAGTGGACCGGCAATTCGTCCAGGAACTGAGCAAGGACAGTACGCAGCTGGGCTTCCTCGCCGCGATCCAACAGGTTATCCGCTCCTGCGGACTGGAGGGCATCTGGGAGGGGATCGAAACGGCGGAGCAGGCCGAAGCGCTGCGAAGCATCGGTTGCACGAGCGGACAGGGCTATTACTTCGGCCGTCCTCTTCCCGGACCGGAATTCACGGACCAGCTCTCCCGGCAACATACCTGGCCCGCTTAAACAGCAACGCGGGGTCACATACGGCCCATCCCGAGGGGATTTATGGGCTGTATGTGACCCCGCGTTGCTTTAAACGGGGGAGGCTTAGCCGAAGTACTTCGGCAAGGTGGCCTCGTGTGCTTCGCGGAGAGCGTCCAAGGACAGCTCGTCCACGCCGTTGATCTCCAGTTTGGCGCTGGCAGCGTCAACAACGCCGATCCGGAGGTGGGCGAAGCCGCGGGCGGTGCACATGTCCTTGAAGCGGACTTCCTCGGAGCGCGGCACGGAGACGATTGCGCGGGCCTGGGACTCGGAGAACAGTGCCGTGAACAGGTCAACGCCGTCGCGCTCCATGAGTTCCTCAAGGGCAATGCGGGCGCCGACGCCGTAGCGCAGTGACGACTCAACCAATGCGGCTGCAAGGCCGCCTTCGGAGAGGTCGTGTGCTGCGTCGACCATGCCGTCACGGGAAGCGTTGATCAGGATCTCGCCCAAAGCGCGCTCAGCAGCGAGGTCGACCTTCGGCGGCAGGCCACCGAGGTGTCCACGCAGGTTGGACCATTCCGAACCGTCCAGTTCTGCTGCGGTGGTGCCCAGCAGGTAGATTGCCTGGCCATCCTCGCGCCAACCCGACGGCGTGCGGCGGGCGACGTCGTCGAGCTTGCCCAGGACTGCCACCACAGGGGAGGGGTGGATCGGCGTGGTGCCGGTCTGGTTGTAGAGGGAGACATTGCCGCCGGTGACGGGAATGCCAAGCTCCATGCACGCATCCGAAAGGCCGCGGATGGCTTCGGCCAGCTGCCACATGACGTCCGGGTCCTCGGGGGAACCGAAGTTCAGGCAGTCGCTGACGGCCATCGGAACAGCACCAGAGGTGGCCACATTGCGGTAGGCCTCTGCCAACGCGAGCTGGGCGCCCTGGTACGGCTCAAGGTAGGTGTAGCGGCCGTTGGCGTCCGTGGCCAGGGCAACGCCCAACCCGGTTTCCTCGTCAACGCGGACCACGCCGGCATCATCCGGGAAGGCCATGGCAGTGTTGCCGCCAACGTAGCGGTCGTACTGGTTGGTGATCCAGTCCTTGCTGCACATGTTCGGCGAAGCGACCAGTTCAGTAACGGCTGCAGCCAGTTCCGACGGAGCGGAAGGACGGTCGGCATCCTCAACGGAACCGGTGAAGGAGTTCGCCTGGACCGAGTCCTGCCATTCCGGGCGTGCGAACGGGCGGTCATAGACCGGGCCGTCGTGCGCAACGGTACGGGGATCGACGTCGACGATTACTTCGCCTTCCCAGGTGATGATGAGGCGACCGGTATCGGTGACCTCACCCAGCCAGGAGTACTCCACTGCCCACTTGTCCATCACGGCTTCGAAAGCCTCGATGTTCTCCGGGGTGACCACGGCCATCATGCGTTCCTGCGACTCGGACATGAGGATCTCGCCCGGGGTCAGCGTGGGGTCGCGCAACAGGACGGAAGTCAGTTCGACCTCCATGCCGCCGTCGCCATTGGAGGCGAGCTCGGACGTGGCGCAGGAAATACCTGCGGCGCCGAGGTCCTGGATGCCTTCAACCAGCGAGCCCTTGAAGAGCTCGAGGCAGCACTCAATGAGGACCTTCTCAGCGAAGGGGTCGCCTACCTGGACGGCGGGACGCTTGGAGGGCTTGGTGTCATCGAAGGACTCCGAGGCCAGCACCGAAGCGCCGCCGATGCCGTCGCCACCCGTCCGCGCACCGAACAGGACAACCTTGTTGCCCTTGCCGGAGGCGTTGGCCAGGCGGATGTCCTCGTGGCGCATGACGCCTACAGCGAGTGCATTTACCAGTGGGTTGCCTTGGTAGACGGAGTCGAAGACCATTTCGCCACCGATGTTCGGCAGGCCGAGGCAGTTGCCGTAGCCACCGATACCGGCAACGGCACCGTGCATGACGCGGGCGGTGTCCGGGTGGTCGATCGCGCCGAAGCGCAGCGGGTCCATCACGGCAACCGGGCGTGCGCCCATGGAGATGATGTCGCGGACGATGCCGCCGATGCCGGTAGCGGCACCCTGGTAAGGCTCAACGAACGACGGCGAGTTGTGGGACTCGATCTTGAACGTCACGGCCCAGCCGTCGCCAAGGTTGGTGACGCCAGCGTTCTCGCCGATGCCCACCAGCATGTCCTTCTTCATTTCCTCGGTGACCTTCTCGCCGAACTGGCGAAGGTGGTTTTTGGAGGACTTGTAGGAGCAGTGCTCGCTCCACATGACGGAGTACATGGCCAGTTCGGCGCCGGTGGCGGCGGGCAAGGACCTTGACGATCTCGTCGAATTCGTTCTGCTTCAGGCCGAGCTCGGCCCACGGGAGTTCCGTGTCCGGGGTCTTGGCAGCGTGCTCAACAGTATCGATGTTGAACTTCTTGGTGGTTTCCGTGGTCACTTGTCGCCTCCCACAATCTTGTTCAAAACGGAGGTGAAGAAACCCAAGCCGTCGGTGTCGGAGCCGCCGATTCCATCGAGGGACTCAGGTCCGAAACCGACCTCAACCGCGTGCTCGGGGTGGGGCATAAGGCCCACTACGTTACCGGCGGCGTTAGAGATGCCGGCGATGTCGCGGCGGGAGCCGTTCGGGTTGAAGCCCACGTAGCGGAACACCACGCGGCCCTCAGCCTCAAGGGCGTCCAGGATCTTCTCGTCAGCGATGTACTGGCCATCCTGGTTCTTCAGCGGCACAGTGATTTCCTGGCCGTTCTGGTAGTCCAGGGTCCAGGCAGTGTTGGCGTTCTCCACACGCAACACCTGGTCCCGGCAGATGAACTTCAGGTGGTCGTTCTTGATCATGGAACCGGGCAGCAGGTGCGACTCGGTCAGGATCTGGAAACCGTTGCAAATACCCAAAACCGGGAGCTTGGCCTCGGAGTTGGCAGCGTCGATGATCTTGGTCATCAGCGGCGCGAAACGCGAAATAGCGCCTGCACGGAGGTAGTCACCGTAGGAAAAACCACCGGGAATGATGACTGCGTCCACATCTCCGAGTTCGGTGTCTGCGTGCCAGAGCGGCACCGCCGTAGCGCCTGCAAGCCGCACTGCACGGGCGGCGTCGCGGTCGTCAAGGGTGCCGGGGAAGGTTACGACGCCGATCTTGGCACCGGCCAAGCGGGGCTCAGCGGCGACGGCCACGGCCTCGCCAATCAGGGGGATCGATGTCATATCAGGCCTCGACGACCTCGACGTTGACAACATCCTCGATCACCGGGTTGGACAGGAGGGTCTCTGCGGCCTCACGGGCCTGGGCCAGGATAGCGTCGGTCACCTCGCCGTCGACTGTCAGTTCGAAACGCTTGCCCTGACGGACTGCGCTGAAGCTGTTGAAGCCGAGGCGGGGCAGTGCACCCACGATGGCTTTCCCCTGGGGGTCCAGAATCTCGGGCTTGGGCATGACGTCAACGACGATCCGGGGCATCCGGTAACTCCTGTGCGTGAGTTGGGTGAACCTTAAATAAGGCTGCCGCGGAGGTTGCCGTCTCACGCCGGTCAACTGGGTTTCTACAGCGTGGGGGCGCTCCGCGAGCTTGCACACCTATCTTACCGGGACCGGCGCGCATACCCTATTCAGCCGGATTCCGCGAGGACCCCCCGCCGATCCCCAGCAAATTTGGGGCAATGAAAGCCCGACGGCGGCACTCGCCGGGCATGGCGCCCGTCACTAGGATTGGGGCATGGCGGAGAAACCGAGGTCGATGGTGCTGGGCGTCGTAGCCGCAGCTGTTTTTGCGGGTCTGGGACGGATGGTCATCCAGAAAATCAAGGCTGACAGGGCGGCGAGGGAACACCACGTGACAGCCCCGTTGGATAAGGAAACGCGCGCGAAGATCAGCGACGCGCTCCGCACACCAGGCAAACAGCGGCATTAGCGCACGTGCAAATGCGCTATTCCTTCCGGTTAAATCCGTCAAAGGCGGCGTAGTTTAGGGACTACACGCGGGGTTCAGGCCCTTCGTTAAATCCGGATCCAACCAGGAGGAACAATGACCGACCACATTGCCGAAGTATCCGCCTGTAGCGTTGGCAGCTGCGGCTTCAACCATGATGGATGTACTGCTTTTGGAATCACCATTGGTGGAACCCAGGACCACGCTTCCTGCGCCACGTTCATCGACACCAACGCAATGGGCGGCCTTCCCAAGGTCCTTGCCCACGTAGGTGCTTGCCAGCGGTCCGAATGCGTTCACAACAACAACCTCATGTGCGAGGCCCACGACGTCAAGGTCGGCCCCGGCCGCGAGGCTGCCGACTGCCTGACCTACGAGCACGCCTGACTTTTATCTTTCACGCAAGTGGGTCCGTCCTCCCGGACGGGCCCACTTTTTCGTCATTTCCGGCTCGCGCGATGCCTCTTGGCGCTAGCCGGACACCTGGTTGGTCAAGGCCCGGCCTTCCCGGAGTGCTGACACGTTGGCAAGGACCAGCTTGGCTGAGCCCTTGGGGCGGTTGCCCGCCACGTGCGGTGTGATGATGACATTCGGTGCCGACCAGAGTTTGGAGTCTGCGGGCAGGGGCTCTTCCTTGGTGACATCCAATGCCGCGGCGCGCAGGTGGCCCTCGCGCAAGGCGGCAACCAGGGCGTCTTCATCAACGGTTGCCCCGCGGCCAACGTTGACGAAAATTGCGGTCGCCGGAAGTGAACGCAAGAGTTCAGCGCTCAAAGCGTCGGTGGTCTCGGGGGTGGCGGGCAGTATCGAGATCAGCACATTCGTGGTTCGCAGTATTTCGGGAAGTTCCTCCGCCGCAGCGACGGGGAAGCCATAGCGTTCCCCGCGTGAGCTGGCCACACCCGTGACGTTTGCCCCCAGCGCGGCGAGCATGGGAGCGAGTCGTCCCGCGATGGAACCGAACCCCCAAATGGTGACGTTCGCGCCGTCGAGCGTGTAAAGCTGTTCCGTTTCCGCACTGGCCTGAGCGGCGTTGTAGGCCTGGTCCCACCTCGCGGACTTTTGGGCTTCGAACAGAAGGTCCAGCCTCCGCACGGCGGCGAGCGTGAGAGCCAAGGCGTGCTCAGCCACTGGACCGTCATGAAGTGAGCGACCCGAGGCGATGGACACGTTGGCCGCAAAGCCCGCTGCCAGCACGGAATCCGGTCCGGCTGCCAGGGTCTGCACGAGTTTGAGCTGACTCATCCTTCGGGCGGCGTCGGCCAGATTCTCCGACGTGTTCTGCCAGGCCACCAGGACCTCCGCATCAACGTGCTCGTCCGGAACGGGCTCATCCGCCTGGTAAACGAACACGTCCTCGCCGGAGTCGGAGAGGTCCATGTTGATGGTGTGGGGGACGAGGATTTTCACTGCAACTCCATCGTTGAAAAGGTATGTCGGCATGTACCTATACCCTCGGATAAAAGACAGTCATGTTCTATCTGTTACGCGGGGGCAAAAATGAATAAGGCAAGTGCGCTTTTCGTGGTTGCGGCCACGCTGTTGGTTAACAGCCTGTCCTCATGCGCCCCGGAACCAACCAAACCTGTTGCTTCTGAATCAAGTCAGCAGGTGGAGCAGTCGGCACCTCCGAATTCGAACGATGCCTATGCCAACATCCCGATAGACGAAATACAGCAGGCTGGGACCGACGTTGAGTTTCTTTGGGAAGCAAATGATCCATTCTATGGATTCAATAAGTACACTCTCGTTGCCCGCGTGCACATCGACTCAATCGATGGAGGACGATCGTTCAGCCCGATTTCCAATCAATATGTCTTCCCGAAGACCTTCGGGAAAATGTCGGTCCGCGGGGTCTACAAGGGGGACATTGAGGCTGGTGCCCAGCTGAATTATTCGCGTGCTGGCGGGACCGTCAGCTATGACGACTACTGGAACACCCTTAATCCGGCCCAGCAGCAGAAGATGCTGGATCTGAATGGGGGTCAGAAACCCACCCACGCTAAGTACATCCAGGCAAAGATCACTGACGACATCGACGTCGAAGTTGGCAAGGACTACATCGTTTTCCTTCAACCCCAAGCGGCCAAAGACGGAAACCTCCACGAATACTCCATCGCCGGGTACCAGTACGGACTGAGGGAGGCGAAGGGCGATGGCGCCGAAACGACCGTTCTCAACAATGAAACCCAAGCGTGGGAGAGTCTTGGAGGCTTCGTAACCCTTCGCTAGGGCAGGACTTGCAGCGGACCACGGGAGTGTCCTGTGGTCCGCCGTCATGTGACGTGAACTTGTCGCGGACACAAGACAAATTCACTGAAGTGTGCTGTATGTCATATTTTGCTATCAGTCTGTAATCTGTGACTCGACTGGTTGCGCATTTTTGACAAGAACTGTCACGAACGCAGCCATTCGCATGTTGACAGGCCTTGGCGATGGAGCCCGGGCCTCACTCAGTGAAAGGTGCTATCACTCGTGAAATCACAAGGAAAGAGCTTCGTCAGAAGCGGGGGGCTTCGAAAGGCAGCGGCTCTCGCCGTGGGCTTGCCGTTGCTGCTCTCTTCCGTGGCGTTGCCGGCCCAGGCAGCTCCCTCGCCGGAGACTGTGGCCGGAAATCAGGCAGGCGTGGCCAAGAAGAACCTTGACCCCAGCGCCTACAAGGACGGCCGATACATGGTTGTCCTGGCAGAAAAGCCTGCGGCCACTTACGACGGCGGTACGCCGGGCCTTGCGCCCACCAAGCCGGACGAGGGCAAGAAGCTCGAATCCGCCAGCGTGGAGGTGAAGGAATATCAGGAACACCTGCAACAGGCGCAGCAGGAAGTCGCGCAGCAGGAAAACGTCACCATTGAACGTGACTTCACCACCGCCGTTAACGGCTTCAGCGCCAACCTGACGGCAGAGCAGGCCATCAACCTGGCCAAGGACCCCAAGGTCTTGATGGTCGCACCGGACACACAGTACGCACCTGACTACTCCACCACTGATTTCCTGAAACTTAGCGGCCCCAACGGCACCTGGGCAACGCAATACGGAGGCCAGGAGAACGCCGGCAAGGGCACCGTTGTTGGTGTCATCGACACCGGATACACGCCCTCCAATCCCTTTTTCGCAGGCGAGCCCGTCGGCCCGCTGGTCGGAGACCCGCAGGTAGGCGTCCCGTACCGTACCGCTGACGGCAAGATCGCCATGCTGAAGGCAGACGGCGACACCTTCGTTGGCGAATGCCAGCCCGGGACGGACACAGGCGCCAGCTATGACGGCAGCGCCTGCAACTCCAAGGTCCTCAGCACCCACTACTTCGCGGATGGCTTCCTGGGAAGTGTTCCCCCGGAAAACCGTGCTCCCGAGGAAGTCATCTCCCCCGTGGACGTGGACAGCCACGGCACCCACACAGCAAGCACTGCGGCGGGCAACGGCAACGTCGACGCCGTGGTGGACGGCCGCAGCTTCGGCATCACCAGCGGCATCGCTCCTGCCGCCAAGCTCTCCATCTACAAGGTCTGCTGGGAAGACACGGATCCCACGACGGGCGGCTGCTACGGTTCCGCTTCGGTGGATGCCATTGAACAGGCCATCCTGGACGGCGTGGATGTGCTGAACTACTCCATCTCCGGTTCCACCACATCCACTACCGATCCCGTGTCGCTGGCTTTCCTTTCAGCCGCATCGGCCGGGATCTTCGTGGCCACCTCCGCCGGAAACTCCGGACCAACCGCCAGCACCGTGAACCACGGAGCACCCTGGCTGACCACTGTGGCTGCCACCTCCTTCTCGCAGGAACTGCAAGGCACCATCGAATTCTCCGATGGCAGCAAATTCCGCGGAGCGAGCATCATGAACCACGAGGTGAGCGGGGCCGGCGTCGTGCTTTCCACCAACGCTGCAAGCGGTGAAGGCAACGCAGCGCTGTGTGCTCCCGGCTCGCTGGATCCGGCCAAGGTATCCGGCAAGGTTGTTGTCTGTGACCGTGGCGTGGTTGACCGCACCGCGAAGAGCGCGGAGGTCCTTCGAGGCGGTGGCGTCGGAATGATCCTGGTAAACCTGACGGAGTCATCGCTGGACACGGACAAGCATGCTGTTCCCACTGTCCACGTGAACCCTCCCGCCACGCAGGCCATCAAGGACAAGGTGACGGCCAACCCCACCATCACTGTGTCCCTGCTGAACCACGACACCACCGGCCTGCCTGCCGAGGCGCAGCCGCAGATCGCCGGATTCTCGTCCCGCGGGCCGTTGCTGGCAACGGATTCAGACCTCCTGAAGCCCGACGTATCAGCACCCGGCGTCGCCATCCTCGCAGGTGTTTCGCCCATCGGAACCGGTGGAGACAACTTTGGCTTCCTGTCCGGAACGTCCATGGCTTCCCCGCACGTGGCTGGTTTCGGCGCCCTGATCCTGTCCAAAAACCCACAGTGGTCCCCGGCAACCGTGAAATCGGCCATGATGACCACAGCCGGTCCGGTGAAACTGGCCAACGGGGCCGTCAACAAGGATGTCTTCGCCACCGGCGCAGGCCAGGTGGATCCCGCAAAGGTCCTCAGCCCCGGCTTGGTCTACGACGCCACAACTGAGGACTACCTCAAATTCGTTCAGGGTACCGGCATGGACCTCGGCATTGCGGGACTGGGCTCGACGCTGCCGCGGGACATGAACGTTCCCTCGTTTGCGCTGGGCAACCTGGCCGGCAAGATCGAGGTCACGCGCACTGTTACCGCGCTGACGCCCGGTCTGTATCGCGCCTCCGTCAACGTTCCCGGCGTCAACGTCAAGGTCACCCCGTCCGTGCTGAACTTTGGCGCTGCGGGTGAAAAGAAGACGTTCAAGGTGCAGTTCGAGAACAACAATGCAGCCTTGGGTAAGTTCGCCATGGGATCACTGAGCTGGCAGGGCGCAAACAAGACCGTCACCTCGCCCATTGCCGTCCGTCCGCAGTCTGTCATCGCGGATAAGGCCATGGCATTCACGGGAACGGGCCCCAACGGCTCGGCAGCCATCAACATCGTCTCCGGCACCAACGCACCGGTGGGAGTCACGGTTGATGGCCTGTCCAAGGCGGATTCCTCAGCAGTTGAACTGGTTCCGGGCCCCTTTGCCGGTGAGACCAACGCCTCGAACTTCGTCAAGAAGGTGACGGTGGGGGAGAACAGTGCCTTGGCCAAGTTCTCGGTCATATCCTCCGACGAAGCCGCGGACTTCGACATGCTCGTGCTGACCCCGACGGGTCAGCAGCTCCCGTCCGCGACGGCCTCGGCCAGCGAATCCGTCACCGTGCCCGATCCCGAGCCGGGCGACTACTACGTTTTCGCCAACCTTTACGCGAGCCCCAACAATCAGCCCACCAAGGCAACAGTTGATGCCGCGGTCCTGGGGGCCAACGAGGGCAACGCCACGGTGACGCCCAACCCGATCCGCCTCGCCAACGGCAAGGCGGGCACCATCTCGCTGAACTGGACCAACCTGACGCCAGGCTCCTACATTGGACGCCTGACGTTCGAGGGCACCAGCGAGCCCAGCTTCGTCACGGTAGTGGTGAGTCCTGGCGGTGCCGCGGTTGTTCCGGATGACGAAAACCCGACGAAGGAAAAGAAGAGCAACAAGATCCGCGGAGACGAGCCAACGCAAAGCAATAACGCGAGCTAGCTCGTTCGAGGAATGTGTGGACAGCTGACGCCCTGTTAAGGGCGTCAGCTGCACACACAATGTCAGACCGCGCCGGTGGATCCTCCCGCGCCGCCCAGGAGTGGTGCCATGGCGCGCCAGCGTGCGATCTCGCAGCCATCGGTCCGGCTGAGCTTGCTGTGGACCTTCCGCCCACGGAACCAACCTGTCACAAGGGCCACCTGCGGGCCGCCGTACTGTTGCGTACAGATCCGGTCCGGACGCGGAACCGGGAAGAACACTTCCTCACCAAACTGCTCGACGGCGGCAAGGGCCGCGGTCGCGTCCGGAAGGTTCGAGTCGATCGAGTCCGGCTCCGGAGACAGAATGCCTTGTGCGGACCGCAAGAAGAACTCAGTGGGCGCGGCGCCAGGTGCCTCTGTCAGCGTGACGGTGAGGTCGACGTCGTACTCGCTGTTGTCGGGAGAAACCATGGTTACCTTTCGCTGGTGGCGGCGGGTGCTGGCGGCAGGAGTCCCGGGGGACCATCCCGCTCCTCTAAAGAAGCGGTTCGATTGCCTGAAGCACACGGGCCCGCAGCGTCTGGGATTCGGCCGCGAAAGCCCGCTGGTACTCAACGTACTCGGCCTTGCCCTGCGGTGTCTCGATCCTGATGGGCGGGTAGCCCCATTCTTCGAGGTCGTAAGGGGATGCCTGCATGTCCATGGTCCGGATCCGCCAAGACAGTTCGAAGCAGTCCATCACCAACTCGCTGGGCAGCGCCGGAGTCAGTTTGTAGGCCCACTTGTACAGGTCCATGTTGGCGTGCAGGCAGCCAGGTTGTTCCATGGTGCGCTGGTTCTCACGGGTGGGCGTGAGTTCGTTCAACGGAACGGCGTCCGGAGTGTAGAAGCGGAAGGCATCGAAGTGGGAACAGCGGATACGGTTCTGCTCCACCACGGTGTCAGTGCCGTCCCCGCCAAGCCGCAGTTTCAAGTACTCGTGCCGCAACTCGAATTTCTCCTGCCGGTACACCATGGCCCACTCATGGAGGCCGAAGCAGCCGAACTGACCCGGGCGCTTCGCGGTGCCTTTGAGGATAATACCGGCGAAACTGACGGCTTCGGCGCGTTGGGCCATGAAGCTGTCCCTGTCAAAGTTGACCGCGGGCGTACCAGGCGGCAGTCCGACGGCGGCGAGGTCGCCGTCGTCGAGCATGCGGTAGAACTTCCAGTTGGCGCGCTCAAGGGCACGCTCGCCACTTAGCACCACGCCGTCGCCGGGATGCCAGCGCAGCAATTGGCCGGGTTTCTGGGTGTAATACGTGAAGAGGAAGTCCTCCACGGGATGTTTCTTTCCTGCCGAGCGGCGGGCCAAATAGGGGTCGGCGTAGCGGGCGACGCGTGCATGATGGGCGGCCTCCATCCCGAGCCAGTGCTCTTGGGGGAGGTGCTGCGGCCTAAGCTGCTCCACCGCTGGAACCGATGATGGCGCTGGCCGCGTCCCACAAGGCAATTTGGCAACCGTCGGTGCGGCTGAAGGAAGCGGAGACTTCCATACCGTCAACGGCGCCGGTCACCTTGGCTGTTTGCGGACCGCCAAACTGTTGGATGCACTCTTGGTCGCTCCTAATGGGTGCGTGGCTTAGCAGCGAAGGGTTGTTCTTCAGTGCCGTGCAGGCCGCGTTCGCGGTGGGGTGTTTGCTTTCGGCCGCCGGGGCGCCGTTTACGCAGACGAGCGTGTAATTCTGCGGTGCTGCGCTGGCGGACTCCAGAACCGTGATGGAGAGTTCAGCGTTTCCCTGTCCTGGAGTGGGCTTCGCTCCCGGGAGGCTGGGGTCCGGTGCTGTGTCTTCGGGGCCGAGGGTTGTGGGCACTTGGGTGGGTGTTGGCTTGGAGGGCGTGGGGCTTGTTGGCACGGTGCTGTCGCCGGGACTGACGGACGACGCCGGCGCGGAGGCAGCGCTGCTCGACCCACCCGGGGCGGGGGTGCCCGAGCAGCCGGCCAGGCCAATGAGGGCCAGGACGGCTATGAGGGGCCGGACGCCTATGAGGGGCCGGACTCCTATGAGGGGGCGGACGAGGCGCGAGCGCATGGAATCTCCTTGGGCTGCCATTTTATGCCGGTGCGGCAATGCTTTCGGGCTGGCTGATCCCTGCCCACACCTCATCGAGGGACAGCCCGAGGACATCGGCGATCGCTGCGATGGTCTGGAATGCCGGGGTTGCCACACGTCCGGACTCAATCTTCCGGAGTGTCTCCGGGGAAACCTGGGCCTCAAGCGCAATTTCCAGCATGGAGCGCCCTCCGCGGGCGCGACGCAAAATGGCGCCGAGACGCTGTCCGCGCTCGACCTCTTCAGCTGTGAGTGGCAATCTGACCATGGCTCCAATTGTAATACCGGGATAATATGGCCGGGATAGTTATTGGTTGAATGGGAAAGGCGCCGCATGATCGAGATTCTGAACCGCACCGAACTGCATCGGGCAAAGGAGGCTGGTGCCCTGGTTGCCGACATTCTTCAGGCAATGAAAAGCCGCAGCGCCGTAGGCGTCAACCTCCTGGAGATCGATCAGTGGGCTCAAGCCATGATCATCGATGCCGGGGCCCAATCCTGCTACGTCGACTATTCGCCGTCCTTTGGGCGCGGCCCTTTTGGGCACTACATCTGCACGTCCGTCAACGACGCCGTCCTCCACGGGCTGCCTCACGACTACACACTTGCAGACGGCGACCTGGTGTCCCTGGACCTCGCCGTTTCCAAAAACGGGGTCGCCGCAGACTCTGCCATCAGCTTCATAGTGGGCGATTCAAAGCCCTCGGACAGCCTGGCAATGATCGACGCAACGCAGCGGGCCTTGAGCGCAGGGATAGCCGTGGCCGGACCCGGCGCCCGCATCGGTGATATCTCCCATGCCATAGGCTCGGTCCTCAGCGAAGCCGGATACCCGATCAATACCCAGTTCGGCGGTCATGGCATCGGATCGACGATGCACCAGGACCCGCATATCGCCAATACAGGGAGGCCGGGCCGTGGATACAAATTGCGCCCGGGACTACTGCTGGCGCTGGAGCCTTGGGTTATGGCGGACACCGCCGAGCTCGTTACCGATGACGACGGGTGGACGCTGAGAAGCGCCACAGGCTGCCGGACAGCCCACAGTGAGCACACGATAGCCATCACCGACGACGGGGCTGAGATTCTCACCTTGGCGCGCTGAGCCGGGACTCGGGCGGCGCTGCACTCGGTGCCCGTTGCGTTGGGTTGCCGCCAGCTAGTTTGCCGTCCGCTGGGTTGCCGCGATGAGGCCGGTCATGGCCTGGTGGAGTTCGGCCACGTCCTCGCGACTGAGTTGCAGGCGCTCCCGGATTGCATCAGGAACCGCCGTTGCCTGGTCCCGAAGCGCTGCTCCCTTTTCCGTCAGCTTGACGGCAAGCGCGCGCTCGTTGCCTGGCACGCGCTCGCGAGTGATGAGCTGCGCTTCCTCAAGCCGGCGCAGGAGTGGCGACAAAGTGGCGGGTTCGTGGAGGAGGCTATCGCTAATGTCCTTAAGTGTCCTGGGGCTCCGCTCCCAGAGTGCAAGCATCACAAGGTACTGCGGGTGTGTCAGCCCGAGCTGTTCGAGGACGGGCTTGTAGATACCCACCACGCTCCGGGAGGCAACTGTCAACGCGAAGCACAGCTGGCGTTCCAGAAGGAGGTCGTCAGTTTCGTTGGTCTGGCTAGTCTCATTGGTTTGGGTTGTCTCGCTGGTCTGGGTCATGGCTGCCTTCCCATCCGATTAGTTAGTACACTAATAGTTAGCGTACTATGAACTTGTTGAGCCGTCTAAAAGAGGAGTCGATCCGCGTGGCAAAGGAATCCTTTACCCAGAAGTTCATGCGCGCTACGGGAAAGCTGAGGGTCATCTTTGGCCCGGCACACAGCAGCTCCATCGATCACGAAATGACCGAGGCCAACCGCAGGCTCCTGGCCCAACGCGAAGCGGAGACCCAGCAATGGGAAACCGTTCGCCGCCCCGACGGCAGCACGTACGTGGTTCCCCGCAATCCGGACGATAAGTCGCTGCGCTAGAGCCTTTTCGCCGGTTGGGATCCCGCTCCTTTTCCGGCCCGCGGGCGTAAAATTGGCGTACTGGTACGGCATGCGCCGTCCTGCCGCTTTTCTCTCTCCCGTTGAAAGGAGGTGGAAGAACATGGGACGCAAGTTGGAAAACTTTCAGCACGTGACCGAGCGGCTGCAGTCCGTCTTCGGACCGGCAACCCATGGGGACACGGATGCCCCTGTTGTGCACAAACACGACGACTTCGAAACGGCTTCCGAGGAAGACTTGAAGAATTTCGACGTTGAGACCGATTCGGAAGGTCATCACTACGCTGTCCGGAACAACGATCCCGGGCCAACTTCAACTGACTACAGCGTGTGACCACCAGTAACTGTGACTAGTAGTAACTGTGACCGACAGCAACAACGGCACCCAAATACCGAAGGACCGGACCGCGAACTCCGGTCCTTCCTTATTCCGCTCCTTCCTGTCCGCCCACTGTTGAGCCACTTATAAGCATGCTTATTATATGAGTGCACGGACATGTGATGGGCACACATACGTTCTGGGAAATGAGGGGACTGTCAATGAGCGCTCAAGATGATGCCGCACTGGCCCGGGGAGGTTCTGGACGGGCGGATCACACACAGCGGCGGGTGGCACCGGGCAGTTCCCGGCCCACACGAACTGCTGCGATCTGGGTAGCCGTAGCTGTGGGCCTGGTGGTGTTGGTCCTGTTGATCGTGTTCTTCGTTCAGAACCAGGACATGGTCACCGTCCGGTTCTTCGGATTGGAAGGGGTGCTCGCCCTCGGCACCACGCTGTTCATCGCAGCTGTTGGAGGAGGCGTGCTGGTGGCGCTTGCCGGCGGTGCGCGGATCCTTCAACTCAGGGTGAGCAACCATCGGCGCCAGAAGATGATCGGCGGACAAGGAGGCGGGCTATGACGGACACTCCGCTGGAGGACGACAAGTCGCCGGACCGGCCTGCTCCAGAGGATGGCAGGGAGGCCGCCGGCCTCCTTGGTGATGCTCTTTCCCCGGTGGTCGCACCTGAATACACCGACGAGGAGCGACTATCCGAGCCCGATAAGTCCCACCCCGATAAGTCCCAGCCCGACAAGGAGAGCGCGGACGAAGCAGGCGACAAGTAGTTAATTGCGGAAGGACCGGAGCGTGTGCTCCGGTCCTTCCGCAATTAATCCCGACGGCGGCACTCCCTGACGATTCATGTTCCGCCGGGGTGGTGGTCGTCTTTAGCCTTCGCAGTCAGTGCAGTAGGCGACGCCATCCTTTTCGCGTGCAATCTGCGAACGGTGGCGGACCAGGAAGCACGAGTGACAAGTGAACTCGTCGTTTGCCTGGGGAATGACCTGGATAATGAGTTCTTCAGCGACGATTTCGCCGCCGGGACCGTTGGCGTCCAGGCCGTCAGTTTCGTCGAGTTCAAGAACGACGCTCTTGGCCGTGGGGGCGCTGGCGGACTGGAGCGCCTGGAGGGACTGCTCCTGGTTCTCTTTTACATCGGTACGGAGTTCGTCGTAGTCGGCTGCCACTTTTTGATGCCTCTTCGTGTTAGGGGGTTACCGGGTATGCAACGTACAGCATGCCATGAAAATTCCATACCATACCCCAGATTCGGCGCTTGTGGCGAAAACCACGTGCGTGGCGGCCCAAAAAAGGCCGCCACGCCGCGCCAATTGCCCTCTATTATTACCGCACCTCGATGTCCAGAGTCTGGAAGCTGTCCGAAACATGGCGACCCACCAGCATCCGGAAGCTTCCACGCTCAAACTGCCAGCCGCCGTCGTAGTGCGCAAAAGCCTTTGCCGGGATGCGGACTTCAACGCTGTCAGTCCCCGCTGGTGCAAGGTGGGTTCCTGCGTAGCCTGCAAGCCAACGGACCGGGCGTTCCACGGCGGAATCGGTGCGCTCGAGGTAGACCTGAACCACTTCACGTCCCGTACGCGTGCCGGTGTTCTTCACCGCTACGTGCACAACCACATCGTTGCCGGCCGTGACGGACTGCGGTGTGTGGGCGGTGCCAAACTCGAAAGTCGTATATCCAAGTCCGAAGCCGAAAGGCAGCGCCGGAGCAGGGGCGCCGGAGCGTTGCTGCTTGAGCCACGCCCGGTAGCCCACGTGAATTCCCTCGGAGTAGACCACTTTGCCGTCCACGGGGGTGGTGTTCAGGACCGGGACATCTTCAAGGGCTGCCGGCCACGTTGTAGGGAGCCGGCCGCCAGGTTCCTCGGCGCCAAGCAGGATGTCTGCAATCGCGTTGCCGAACTCCTGTCCACCGAACCAGCCCAGCAGCACCGCGTTTACCTTCTCGAGCCATGGCATCACCACTGGTGAACCGGAGTTCACAACCACTACCGTGCGTGGATTGACCGCGGCGACAGCCTCCACGAGTTGGTTCTGGAACCCGGGGAGGTCCAGGTCCTTACGGTCAAAGCCCTCTGATTCGATGGCGGCATTTGTTCCGACCACCACCACAGCTACATCGGAAACACGGGCGACTTCCACTGCGGCGTCGATCTCCGCCTGAGGATCCGCCACCACGGTTTCTTCGCCCAGCAGGATTGCCGTGAACGGGATGATCTGTTCCTTGGGCAGACGGTATTCGGCCTCGATACGCACCAACTGGCCGGCCGCGGTCTCTATTGCGTGAACAGTCTTGGGCGGATCGAACAGCGCAGCACCCAGGACGTCGGTGTCGTCCTGGATCTCGTCGTTGAAGACTTCTGCTCCATCCAATGAGAGACGGATGTGCCCCACTGTGCCCACTCCGAGGTGGTGGACACCTGCAGAATCGGCTGTCCAATCGGTTTCCATCCGGATGGTGGCAGCGCCTTCCGGGATGCCGATGCCGAACCAGATCAAGTGTGACGCCAGGCGGTTTTCGCCCGAGATCTCCGTGCCGTCTTCTGCGAGGAACGTCACGCGGATCCCCGGGACGTTGGAGACCGGATTGTGCAGTGAAGTCCGGGGGAACGCCTGAAGCCCCTCGGCCACTTTGGCGCCACGCGCGTACGTGACACGGACGCCGTCGGGCAGTGCATTCCGCAGCCCCTCCAGTGGCGAGACTGTGTACCTGGGCATCACGGTGGCGCTTCCGCCGCCCTGCGTTCTTGCCTCTTCAGCATTGTGACCGATCACCGCAACGCTGTTCAGCGTCGCGGCGTCCAGCGGCAGGATGCCGCCTTCGTTGCGGACCAGCACGGCGCCGCGGACGGCAACTTCACGCGCGACGGCGGCCCCGTCCAGTTTGGCGGGGAGCTCAGTGGCCGCGGGCTCGAAGCCTTCGAGGGAGCCGACGCGGGCAGCGAGGCGCAGGATGCGGGTGACCTTTTCCAGGATGGCCTCCCGGCTGACGCGGCCATCGTTGACGGCGGCCAGAAGCTTGGGTCCCCAATGGCCTACAGGCCCCGGCATTTCCAAGTCCTGGTGGGCATTTGCGGCATCGACGGAACGCACACCCGTCCAGTCGGAGACCACTACGCCGTCGAAGCCCCATTCCGTGGAGAGCGGGGTCTCAAGCAGCTTGTTTTCGCTCGCCGTAGTGCCGTTGATGGAGTTGTACGAGCTCATGACCAGCCAGGCCCGAGCCTCCGTGATGGCGTCTTCGAACGCTGCCAGGTAGAGCTCCCGCAGCGGGCGTTCGTCCACTACCGAGTCGGAAGTGAAGCGTTCCGTCTCGGCCTCGTTGGCCAGGTAGTGCTTGGGAGTCGCCCCTACGCCCATGGACTGCACTCCGGCAACGTACCCGGCGGCCATGGTCGCTGTGAGCCGCGGATCCTCGCTCATGCATTCGAAATGACGGCCGCCCAAGGGTGAACGATGGAGGTTGATGGTGGGGCCGAGTACGGCGTGGACGCCCTTGCGGCGGGCTTCCTGACCGAGAACCTGCCCGTAGCGGCGAGCAGTTTCAACGCTCCACGTTGCGGACAGGGCCGACGACGACGGGAGGGAGATTGAGTCGTGGCGCTCGTCGAAGTCTTCGCCGCGGACGCCCGCAGGCCCGTCGGACAGGACGACGCGACTGAGTCCAATTTCAGGGATGGCGTGGGTGGACCAGACATCCGCTCCCGTCAGTAGTTGGATCTGCTGCTCCAGGGAGAGGCTCTGTGCGAGCTCCCGGATGCGCTCTTCGGCGTCGGAGACGCCTGTTGCCAGGACTGCTTGCGAGAGTGAGGGGTTCATTTACTTGACTCCTGATGAACTCAACGACCCACCGTTGGGTCTTATCAGGAGACTTTAGCGACAAAAATCGAGTGTGACTAGATTTTCAGGTAATAAATCTAGGGTGACTTGGTTTTTGATGGGTGAAATAGACTGACTCAATGTCTACTTCCAAGGCCCGCGGGCAATACGCGAAGGGTGCGGAACGCCGCGAACAGATCATCCAGACGGCGACGGACGTCTTTGCGACCGAAGGTTTCGAAGGGACTGCGCTCAAGCGCGTGGCGGAACTCGTTGGGGTCAAGGAAGCCACCCTCTTCCACTACTTCAAGGGCAAGCAGGAACTCCTCACCGCAGTCCTGGCAGAGCGCGACCGGCGGTCCATAGCAGTGGTCGGCCAGGAAGAAGTGGGGCTTAGCCTCATGCCGCCGATCGCCGAGCGGAACCGGCACGAGCCAGGGCTGACCACCCTGTACGCTGTCGCATCGGCCACAGCCAATGATCCCGGACATGACTCCCACGGTTACTTCAAAGAGCGGTACGAAAACGTGGTGCAAGGCATTAGTGAAGACATCGCCCGCCGGCAGCAAACCGGTGAAGTCCGGAGCGACGTTGACGCAGCCATTCTGTCCAGATTGGTTGTTGCGGCGTTCGATGGCCTGCAGTTGCAGTGGCTCTATGACAAAGACGTGGACATGGCGGAGGGACTAAGGCAGCTCATCGACGTCCTGCTGGCTCCGGCGGAGCGTATCAAAGGCTAACGAAAAGAAGGACCGGGGCGCGTGCCCCGGTCCTTCCTGGTAAACCTCGACGGCGGTACTCGCCGTCGTCGGGTTCGTTTACTACGGTGACACTAGCGGCCGGTGCCGCCATAAACGGTAGCTTCAGCATCGCCGTCGAGCTCGAATGCAGCGTGGATGGCGCGGACGGCGTCATCCAGGGCATCTGCACTCGTGACAACCGAGATGCGGATTTCCGAGGTGGAGATCATATCGATGTTGATGCCGGCGTCGGAGAGGGCCTTGAAGAACGTTGCCGAAACGCCGGGGTGTGAACGCATTCCCGCGCCGATCAGGGACAGCTTGCCAACGTGCTCGTTGTATTCGATGCTCTCGAAGCCGATCTGGCCTTCAGCTGCGCGCAGGGCGGCCAAAGCATCGGCGCCTTCCACGATTGGGAGCGTGAACGAGATATCAGTGCGGCCCGTGCCGTGGGTGGACACGTTCTGCACGATCATGTCGATGTTCGAGTGCGCGTCCGCGATCACCTGGAAGATTGCAGCGGCCTTGCCCGGAATGTCCGGAACGCCTACAACGGTGACCTTGGCTTCGGACCGGTCGTGTGCAACGCCGGAGATGATTGGCTGCTCCAAGGCAACTCCCTCTTGAATCGTGAACTTTTCTTCGGCGCCCGGGATGACCCACGTGCCTTCGTGCTGGCTGAATGAGGAACGGACGTGCAGCGGCACGCCGAAACGGCGGGCGTACTCGACGCACCTGAGGTGCAGGATCTTGGCGCCGGAAGCAGCGAGTTCCAGCATTTCCTCGCTGGAGATGCGGTCGATCTTCTGGGCCGACGAGACAACACGGGGATCGGCTGTGTAGATGCCATCCACGTCGGTGTAAATCTCGCATACATCGGCTTCGAGCGCTGCAGCCAGCGCGACAGCCGTAGTGTCGGAGCCGCCACGGCCCAGCGTAGTGATCTCGTTGGTGCTGCGGCTCATGCCTTGGAAGCCCGCCACGATCGCAATGTGTCCCTTGTCCAGGGCGGTGCGGATGCGGTGCGGGTCGACGTCAATAATCCGGGCTTTACCGTGGATGCCGTCGGTAATCATGCCTGCCTGGGAGCCCGTGAAGGACTGGGCGGAGGCGCCAAACTTGTTGATGGCCATGGCAAGCAGTGCCATGGAAATTCGCTCTCCGGCGGAAAGGAGCATGTCCATTTCGCGGGCAGGAGCGGAGTCCGTGACCTGCCCTGCGAGGTCCAGGAGTTCGTCTGTGGTGTCTCCCATGGCGGAAACAACAACCACAACCTCGTTGCCGGCCTTCTGCGCATCCACAACACGCTGAGCGACCCGCTTGATGCCATCAGCATCGGCAACCGAGGAACCGCCGAACTTCTGAACGATCAGCTGCTTGGTAATGGCAGCTCCGTCGGAGAGCTCTTCGATCTTCACTTCGGTAGTGGGCATAGTCATGCGCGCACCCTCACTGCATCAATAGGGTTCGAACGCGGCATACCAAATTCCAAATTCCAAATTTGAGCACGCCTGCGTAGCTTATTTGGTCAGTTTATCGCCGTGTTGTGTCCCCACAGGAATTGTGACCACATGGCGGCCACACAGTCTGTATCGGCAGCAGGTCGCCGGGCGTACGATCCCTTTTATGAGCATTGCGTGGTGCCATGGCCAGGGTTCCTGAGGACCCGGACGATCCCGGCCCGGCGCGCAGCGAATCGGACTACGAAGTGATTGCCGGCGGCGTGATCGACGACCGGTTTCCGCGGCGTGACGGGACCGCGGGGAGTGAACACAGGCTGAACCATCAACCTGGGATCGCCGACATTCTTGGCGCCGCTGTGCGGGAGGCCTGGGATGACTGCCGCACGTCCTTGCGATCGTGGTGGTTCTGGGTGGCCTGCGCGTCCGCATTGATTCTGGCCTGGGCGATGGCCGCAGCTGTGGTGGCCTTCGGCGAAGCCAACGGTTGGTTTGAATCGAGCCTGCCAAGCGCCATCTACATATTGATGGCCGGATTGATGGCAGTCGATTCTGCCCTACTCGGGGCAGTCTGGGGCTTCCGTCAAATCGCTCGAACCTTCCTTGGCGCGCTTTTCGCCGGATTCTTCCGCGGGGCGGTCTTCGCAGTGCCGTCAGGCATCTTGCTGCTCGTGGTGGGCGCTGGCGTCGGCGGGCCGATCGCAGTGGCGGGTGCCGCCGTCGTGGTTGTTGTCCTTGAAGTTGTGCTCTTTGGACTCATCGGCGCTGGTGCTCGCGCATGCTCGGCCCGAACGGCGGCAGGTGGTGCCCTGGCTGCGGCGCTGGTGGCGTTCCTGTGCCTGGGCAATGTAGCGGCCATGATCGCGCTGCTCCCCGGCACTGCGGTGATGGATCAAGCGTCAGTGCCTATCAACGTGGAGCGGGACGACGCCGGTCGGATCACTGCGTACGAGTGCGTGGGCAGTCTCCGCCCCGTGGAGGTAGCCCACACAGAGCGGGTGGCTTGGCTGGCCGCGTCCAATCCCGTTCTGCTCTTCGGCAGTATCGCCGCGGAGGCACTCCCCAGGGAGCATGAACTGGCATGGGTGTTGTCCGGCCTGCAATGGGCTGCCGATGGACCCAGCCGGGATGCTCCTTGTATCGGCGGGGAATCAAGCGATCAGCTTGCGCCGTCGGTACCCGTCGCCCTCACCGGCCTCGCGATTCAAGCAGCTGTGGCTGCCTTGGTGCTTCTGCCAGGGCGCTGGTTATCGTCACGCCGGCTTACGTCAGTGCGTTCCGGCGGCCCTCAAACGCCCGGCCCAGCGTAACTTCGTCGGCGTATTCCAGGTCCCCACCCACGGGCAGGCCGGAAGCCAACCGCGTGACGGTGATCCCGATCGATTTGAGCATGCGGGCCAGATAGGTAGCAGTGGCCTCGCCCTCAAGGTTGGGATCCGTAGCGATGATGATTTCCTGAATGGCGCCGTCGTTGAGCCGTGTGAGGAGTTCGCGGATCCGCAACTGCTCCGGGCCAATGCCAGCGATGGGATTGATGGCTCCGCCCAGCACGTGATACCGGCCACGGAACGAACGGGTGCGCTCTACGGCAAGAACGTCCTTGGATTCCTCAACCACGCAAATGACCGACGGATCCCGCCTCGGATCGCGACAAATGTTGCACATTTCCTGCTCGGTGACGTTGCCGCACACAGTGCAGAACTTGACCCGTTCCTTCACCGTGGTGATGGCCGTAACGAGCCGTTTCATATCCTCGGGATCGGCCTCAAGGATGTGGAACGCCAGGCGCTGTGCCGATTTCGGGCCCACACCGGGAAGCCGGCCGAGCTCGTCAATCAGCTCTTGAACTGCACCTTCGTACAAAATGTCCTCGTTTGTTTGGTATCAATGCTGTGATCAGCGGGGTTGCAGGGGAGAACCGTCCAAGGCGCGCTCTTCGATCAGCTTTCCGCCCAGAATACGCTCCACGGCAGCCCGCCCAAAGACCCTCGATTCCTCGATGGTCTCGTCCTCCGGGCTGGGGATGTCCTCCGGTGCCGGCTCAGGCCTGGCTTGGGTCCGCACAGGCGCCTGCACCCGCCCGGCTTGGGCTTCAGGACTGTTGGTCAAGCGCTGGTACAGGCTCTGACGGGCCGAAGGACCGCCCGACGGCGTGCCCTCCTCCAGCGTCGCGACGGAGCCACTGGCGTGTTGGGTTTCCGTAGCTGTAGTGGGCCACGCTGCAGGCGCTTGGGCACCTGTCTGCGTTGGGAGGGTGCCGGGCCAGCTCGACGCCGGAGCGACGTCCCAGCCCGACGAGCCGTTTTGTTCTGCTTTGGTCAGGTGGCCATACGTCGGGGCTGCTGCATCCGCCGTGTTCGCTGGAGTCTGCGCCGCTTGCCTATCCGCTGGGGCTTGCGCCGTGGCCGGTTCGTAATCGGGGTTGCTCGACACGCCCGTGTCGGCATCGACCGAGGCCATTGGCCTGGCGCCCACGTTGGATGCGGTCCCGACCACCCACGTGCCGGGCGCTTGTTCTACTGCCCTGGACCACGGGTCGTGGGAAGCGTCCGGTTCTGCGGATTTGGTGGCCGTATTGGCCGCCGATGCCGGGGGGTGCTGCGCGGGGGTGTTCTGCCCTGGGGTTTGGTGGTCAGGGGTTGGCTGCGATGACCCTGTCGGAGCCGGATGTTCAGCGGAAGCCAGCGCCGGAGCGGTGTTTGGACCGGAAGAAGTGGGTGACGGTTCCCAATCCATCGGCGGTTCTTCGTCCAACGGCGGCGCATCTTCGTCGAGCGGAGGACCCCAATCCTCGTCAGGGTAGGAGTAATCTCCGGTCGACTCTGGCGCGGGAGCTGGCGCTGGCGTCTCCGGATGGATGGGTACTGATGCGGCCGGTTGCGCAGGTTCTGGCGTCGCCGACGCGGCAGGTTCCGGCGCAACACCGGCAGCCGCAACTTCCCTAGGCGGCGCAACCGGCGCCGAAGCAGCAGCGGCGGGTGCCGGCGCCGTGCGTTCGGCTTGAGCCGGGGCAGCTGCAACTGGTGCCTCAGGAGTGGCCGGAACAGGCGTGGCTGCGTCAGGGGTGGCGGGTGCCAAGCCCCAGGCAGAGTCGACTGACGAAACAGGACTCGGGGCCGGGGCGGGCAGGGCCGAGGCTGGCACTGGCACGTGCGGCACCGGGACAGCTGGCGCTGGGACTGCCGTCACTGGGCCTGCTGACACCGGGTCTGCTGACACCGGGCTTGGGGCAGGGGCCGCCGACTGTGATGTCGACGGTGATGTGGTGCCAGGTGACGCCGGAAGATCCCGGCTAGTAGGTGCTTTTGGGTTTGGCTCAGAGCTCGCTGAGCTGTTGCCGCCGGCCACTGCGACGATCTGGCAGTCGATGCCGATGGTCTTATGGATTGCCTGGCGAAGGTTCTCGGAGTGATCTGCGCGCCCAAAGGCACCGGCGAGCCCGGCGGTGGTGAAGGCGAGTGTCAGCACTTGACCGTCGAACTGTGCCACCTGGGCGTTCGGTTCAACCAAGGCCCAGGTGCTGCGCTTGATCTTGGTCAGCGTCTGCAGGACTTCGGGCCAAGCGCGGCGGAGAGCTTCGACGTCTCCACCAGTGGCTGGCGCTGGCCGGGACGCCGGGGCTGGCTGCGAAGCTGGTGCGGTCTGCGAGGCGGGTGCAGTCTGCGGAGCCGGTTGCGGTGCGGTGGGAGGGGCCGTCGCAGCGGGTGGCTTCGGCGAAGGAGCAGTCTGGACAGGACGCTGTGCAGCCGTCGACTCGTCCACGGGCCAGTCGTTGGTCGAGACGCGCGGAGCGGAGAGTGGCTCCCGCGACACGGGCGCAGACGACGTTTCCGACACAGGTACAGGTGCTTGAACTGCTGCAGGTGCAGGTGCCTGAACCGGTGCAGATGCTGGAGCCGCCGTCGCGACCGATACGGCTGCCGCCGGCGCTTGCGCGGGGGCGGACTGGGCAACGGGTGCAACCGCCGATGAAGAAGCCGCAGCGGAAGGCGTGCCGGAAGCGACAGCCGGAATCCCGGCGTCGCCCGCGTAATTCAGTCGACGCTCCACGCGGTCGATCCGGGCCGCAATGCCCCGTTCTGTTTCCTCGGAGCTGGGCAGCAGGATCCGCGCGCAGAGAAGTTCCAAGTGCAGTCGCGGGGAGGTGGCTCCGGTCATTTCCGTGAGCGCCGTGTTGGTGACGTCCGCCGCGCGGGAAAGTTCCGCAGCGCCCAGGTTTGTGGCCTGGTTGCACATCCGGGCAATCTGGTCCTCGGGCACGCCGCGGAGGATGGCCTGTGCGCTCTCAGGCATTGCCTGGACGATGATGAGGTCGCGGAAGCGCTCCAGGAGGTCTTCCACGAAGCGCCGGGGATCGTGCCCGGTCTGGATGACGCGGTCAACGGCGCGGAAGACAGTTGCGGCATCGGCGGCCGCGACGGCGTCCACGACGTCGTCCAGCAAGGAAGCGTGCGTGTAGCCGAGAAGCGCGACGGCGAGCTCGTAGTCGAGGCCGTTGGGTCCCGCGCCCGCCATGAGCTGATCCAGCACGGACAAGGTATCGCGGACGGAACCGCCGCCGGCACGGATGACGAGCGAAAGCACGCCCGGAGCCACGGGAACGTTCTCTTGGTGGCAGAGCAGCTCAAGGTACTTCATGAGCGGTTCGGGCGGAACCAACCGGAAGGGGTAGTGGTGAGTGCGCGAGCGGATGGTGCCGATGACTTTGTCCGGCTCCGTGGTGGCAAAGATGAACTTGATGTGTTCCGGCGGCTCTTCGACGATCTTCAGGAGGGCGTTGAAACCAGCCGACGTGACCATGTGGGCTTCGTCGATGATGAAGATCTTGTAGCGGTCCCGCACCGGGGCGAAAGTCGCGCGCTCGCGGAGATCGCGGGCGTCGTCCACGCCACCATGGCTGGCTGCGTCAATCTCAATAACGTCCAGGGAGCCGGAGCCGCCGCGTGCGAGTTCGATGCAGCTGGGGCATTTGCCGCAGGGGGTGTCGGTGGGTCCCTCGGCGCAGTTAAGGCAACGGGCCAGGATGCGCGCGGAGGTGGTCTTGCCGCAGCCGCGGGGGCCGGAGAAGAGGTACGCGTGGTTCACGCGGTTCTTCCGCAGGGCCGTCATCAGGGGCTCGGTGACGTGTTCCTGCCCGATAACGTCCGCGAAAGAGTCCGGGCGATACCTTCGATACAGGGCAGTTGTAACAGTCACAAGTGAAACCTACCTATAGGGACTGACATTTTAAATAAGAGACCCCTCATGCACCCGCCAGAGCCCATCTACCCTTGCTACCTTCCGGTCCTGGGGGAGTTCAACAGGATGACGCCACATGAGGGGCCGTCGACAAGCTTACCTGAACTTGGTTATTGGTTCGAATCGGCGCAGAGGGCTGTGGAAAACGCTCGACGGCGGCTGGTCGGCGCCCACATTTTGTCGGGGCTGGGTGGTAAACCTCGCACTACTTGAGATGTTCATTTGAGAGGGCGGGACTATGGGGCGGGATGGGTAGCGGGGACTGGGTGGATCCAAGGGATGTGTCCAGTGAGATTCATAAGGACGTGCTCGCCGTGGTTCGTGTCCTCGCCTCGTCCGGATGGAGGTTAAGGCGGCAAGGTCATAAGTTCTACATGTATTGCCCCTGCGGATCTGACGGCGCGCAGTTAAGGGTTGAAGGCACTCCTGGGAACTCGAGCCAGCGAGCCAAGATTCTTGCCCGCGACGCGCGTCGGTGTCCAGGTCAGCATGAATTGCTCAGGGGGCGGCGTTAGGTGTTGTCAGTTGTCAACAGGGTGGGCTATGCTGAAACCATGACCACGGAGCAGCCATTCGAAGTACGTCTCCGCCTCGGGGAACTTTCGGAGCACGTTGAAGACTTGCTCGTGGAGCAACTCGACGCGATAGTTTCCCGCTTGGCCGGCGTTCCGTATGTGACTTTCCTCCAAGATGCCCCCAGCGGTACAGAGGCTGCGCGCCGCCTTGTTTCCCGGGTCCACGATCTCGGAGGGAAGGTTCAGTCCGTCGATTTCGACTACGTCACCCGGAGCGAAATTGCTGAACGGCTGGGTGCAACCAGGCAGGCTGTCGCCCTCTGGGTCGCTGGCGACCGGAAGGCCGGCTTTCCATTCCCTCGCCCAGCCATCCAAGCTGGAGTTTCGCTATGGTGCTGGTCCGACGTCGTGGACTGGGCCACCGTTTCTAACCATGCCGTTGGCGAGGGAGTGAGGCTGCTGTCAGCCGATGAGATCGCAGTAATCAATGGTGAGTTGGCTGCAGGGCGAATGCCCATTTTCGCCTGACGCGCACTTATGGATCACCGCCACCCCCGCACCGGCCACGTCATGAAAACCGGCTCTTCGTAGGGGTGAGCCGCGCGCAGAGCGAGCACAACGGCCTCGAGCACGTCCTCCTCAACCACGCACTCAACCCGGGTTTCCGGCACTTGCTCGCTGGTTCCGACGTCGCCGATGAACGGCTGTGCGCCCGGCAGGGGAGTGAAGTGGCCAGTGCCCGGTGACGTAAATGAGCAATGCGAGTAGTCGCCGATCCGCCCTGCACCAGCGTCCCCGATTGCCTTCAGGACGGCTGGAGTGTCGGTCTCGGGAACGTAAACAACCAAGGCGTGGAGCTGCGTCATGGGAACATCCTGTCAGTAACTTCGGCTACAAAGCGGTCCACACCATTGCATATCTGCGGGTCACAGCGGACCATGGGTATGTACACCGATTGGGGCAATCTCAAGATTGTGAGCTGCGGGGCCTGGGGGCGAGGGGCCGGACCCGGCAGCTCAACGGTGATACCGCAAGAATGGGCGCGTTGGGGGCGTCCATTTTTCCGTTAAGGCGAGGTTTTGATCGACGCACCTGGAGGTCACTCCGGCCCGATTACACGATGCCGAAATTCTCAGGTACAGTAGTATCTGCTTTCGATTCGGAAGCAAGGAGAATTCGCCTAGCGGCCTATGGCGCACGCCTGGAACGCGTGTTGGGTTAACGCCCTCGGGGGTTCAAATCCCCCATTCTCCGCGTTTGGCCCCGGTCCCCAGGACCGGGGCCTTTTGCGTTCCTGACACCTACGTTGACTCCTGCCCGCGAGCCGGACTGGGGACACCCATATCCGGGCGTCGCCAGTGTGTTTCGAAGGCGTGGGCGAATTTGCGCGTCGCCAACGGACCCCCGGCGCTGCGGAAGTGAGCTGGCTACTGCTGCCCGGCGTCCACCTGGTGCCCTGCGTCCACCTGCTGCCCTGCGTCAACTTGCTGCGCCGCGGCCACGCGCTCCAGTACTTCGCGGCACGCAAGGATCGCGGGGTGGATCCGGCCGGCCGTCCTGGTGGATGTGAAGACAGTCCGGGTTGGCAGGCTGGGCAGGTCCAGCAGTTGGACGGGGCGGGTCCGGCCTGTCCAGACGAGGTCCGGCATGAGGGCCACGGCGTTTCCAGATTCAATGAGGCGGATCTGTGCTTGGAGGTCCGCTGTTTCGTATCGAACGTCAGGTTCGAAGCCGGCGGATCGGCAGGCCTGCTCAGCCCAGTGCCGGGAGGCGGCGCCGCGGGGCTCCATGACCCACGGCATGTCAGCGGTGTCAGCCAGTGAGGCAACAAGCTCCCCGCCCAGTCCGATCGGGGGAGTGGCCAGCCGGATTGCGTCGCTGGTCAGCGTTGCCCGGTCCAGCCCCGGGTGATGGGGCGCGGCGTGTCCGGGATATTGCTCCGCGACCACGATGTCGAAGTCGCGCGCCCAGGTTTCGTACAGGGCTGTCTCGGGTTCGCGCTGGGTCATTTCCACGCGCACTTCCGGATACTCCTGGCGCATGATGCTGAGGAAGTCAGGCAGCAGCGCAAGTGCGGCCGACTGGAACACGGCCAACCGGACCGTTCCCGTGACTGTGGACAGCGACGCGGCCAGTTCGGTTTCGGCGCGTTCCAGTGTCTCCAGGAGTGCGGCGGTATGTGCAACCAGGATCTCGGCTTGAGGTGTCAGCTGCACCCGGCGGCCGGCCTTGCGGAGCAGTTCAACGCCTGCTTCCTTCTCCAGCAGGGTCAGTTGCTGGGACACGGAGGAGGGGCTGTACTGCATGGCATCGGCCACCTCAGCGAGCGTTCCGCGGATCTTCAATTCGTGCAGCAAACGCAGCCTGCGGACGTCCAGCAAGGCGGCCTCCAAAGGATCGGAATGGGTAATGAATATTCGTCAGAAAAGATCGCTTTTCCTAACGTGATTGTAGATCCATACTGATGGAAACAAACAAACTTCTCCGCCTCAGAAGGAGCCCCAATGACCAGCACCCTCCCGGTTGCCGCCGCCCCGCGCACCCAGGATTCCGGGCAGTTCGATGCACTGGCACAGGAAGCCATCGCATTGGTCCGCCACTGGCTTACCGAAGCCAGCAAGATTCCCGTGGACGTGTCCGCCCAGCGCCTCGCAGGTGTCTTGAAGGACCCGAACGGCCTTGACTTCACGGTCGGATTCGTCGACGGCGTCATCCGCCCTGAGGATCTTTCGGTCGCCGGCCGCAAGCTCGCCGAGCTGGCCCCGAAGGTGCCCAAGTTCCTCCCCTGGTACATGCGCAGCGCTGTCCGTGTAGGTGGCGTGATGGCTCCGATCCTCCCGCAAGTGGTCATTCCGATCGCTCGCCGCGTGCTCCGCGAGATGGTGGGCCACCTGATTGTGGACGCCACGGATGCCAAGCTGGGTCCGGCCATCGCGAAGATCCGCCAGGACGGCGTGCACCTCAACGTAAATCTCCTCGGCGAGGCTGTCCTCGGTGAGCACGAAGCCCAGCGCCGCCTGGATGGCACGCTCAAGCTCCTGGCACGCGATGACGTTGACTACGTCTCCATCAAGGAATCCTCCACCGTGGCGCCGCACTCCCCGTGGGCCTTCGACGAAGCCGTCGATCACGTGGTGGAGAAGCTCACTCCGCTGTACCGCCTGGCCGCGTCTTTCCCCAAGCCCAAGTTCATCAACCTGGACATGGAGGAGTACAAGGACCTCAGCATGACCATCGCCGTGTTCAAGCGGATCCTGGACATGCCTGAATTCAAGAACCTTGAGGCCGGCATCGTCCTCCAGGCTTACCTTCCTGACGCACTGGGTGCCATGCAGGAACTGCAGGAGTGGGCCACTGCCCGCCGCGCACAGGGTGGCGCACCCATCAAGGTCCGCGTCGTCAAGGGCGCCAACCTGCCCATGGAACAGGTGGAGGCGTCCCTGCACGACTGGCCGGTGGCTACCTGGGGCAGCAAGCAGGACTCGGACACCAGCTACAAGAACGTCATCAACTACGCCCTTACCCCGGAGCACATTGACGCCGTCCGCATTGGCGTAGCAGGACACAACCTGTTCGACGTCGCATTTGCGTGGCTGCTCGCCAAAGAACGTGGCGTGACACAGGGCATCGAATTCGAAATGCTCCTGGGCATGGCAACCGGCCAGGCCACGGCTGTCCGCAAGGACGTCGGCAGCCTGCTGCTCTACACACCGGTGGTCCACCCGGGCGAGTTCGACGTCGCCATCGCGTACCTGATCCGCCGCCTCGAAGAGGGTGCCAGCCAGGAAAACTTCATGTCCGCAGTGTTCGAGCTCAGTGAAAACGAAGCCCTGTTCAAGCGCGAGCAGCAGCGCTTCCTGAACTCCCTGGCCGGCATGACGGACGAGGTTCCCGGGCCCAACCGTAAGCAGGACCGCCGCCTGCCCGCCGAGCCCGCTCCGCTGGAAGGCTTCCGCAACACAGCGGATACGGATCCCGCACTCCCGGCAAACCGCGCCTGGGGCCGTGACATCCTCAAGCGCATCCCCGGGTCTACTGCCGGCAACAAGATCGTGGAATCCACCAAGGTCTCCGACGCCGCCCAGCTGGACCAAATCATCGCCACCGCCGTGGACCACGGCAAGGCCTGGGGTGCCCGCCCGGCAGCCGAACGTGCCGCAATCCTGCACCGCGCCGGTGATGTTCTCGAAGCCCGCCGCGCTGAGCTGCTGGAGGTAATGGCCTCCGAGACCGGCAAGACCATCGACCAAGGCGACCCCGAGGTCAGCGAAGCAATCGACTTCGCGCATTACTACGCCGAGCGCGCCAAGGACCTGGAAAAGGTCGACGGCGCCACCTTCGTCCCAGCGAACCTCACCGTGGTGACCCCGCCGTGGAACTTCCCGGTGGCGATCCCCGCAGGCTCGACGCTCGCAGCGCTCGCCTCAGGTTCCGCTGTCGTGATCAAGCCTGCAAAGCAGGCGCGACGCTCCGGTTCCGTCATGGTGGATGCGCTCTGGGAGGCTGGCGTGCCGCGTGAAGTCCTGGCGCTGGTGCAACTCGAAGAGCGTGAACTGGGCACCCAGTTGGTCTCGCACCCGAGCGTCGACCGCGTCATCCTCACCGGCGGATATGAAACCGCTGAGCTCTTCCGCTCGTTCCGGCAGGACCTGCCGCTGCTCGCAGAGACGTCCGGCAAGAACGCCATCATCGTGACGCCGAGCGCTGACCTGGACCTGGCCGCGAAGGACGTCGTGTACTCTGCGTTCGGCCACGCGGGCCAGAAGTGCTCGGCCGCCTCGCTGGTGATCCTGGTGGGCTCGGTGGCGAAGAGCGAACGTTTCCACAACCAGTTGATCGACGCCGCCCGCTCGCTCACGGTCGGCTACCCCGAGAACGCCACGTCGCAGATGGGGCCGATCATCGAGCCGGCCAACGGCAAGCTCCTGAACGCCCTTACCACCCTGGGCGAAGGCGAAACCTGGGCCATCAAGCCTGAGCGCCTGGACGAGACAGGCCGCCTGTGGTCCCCGGGCATCCGTTCGGGCGTCAAGCGTGGCTCGTACTTCCACCTCACCGAGTTCTTCGGCCCGGTCCTTGGCGTGATGACCGCTGAGACCCTCGAGGAAGCCATCGCCATCCAGAACGAGATCGAGTACGGCCTCACCGCTGGCCTGCACTCCCTGGACTCCGCTGAAATGGGCGTCTGGCTGGACACCATCCAGGCCGGAAACCTGTATGTCAACCGCGGTATCACCGGTGCGATTGTCCAGCGCCAGCCGTTCGGTGGCTGGAAGAAGTCGGCTGTTGGCGCCGGAACCAAGGCCGGTGGACCGAACTACCTCATCGGTCTGGGCAGCTGGCTCCCCGCCGAAGCCAAGGCCAAGCGTGGCATGGTGCTTCAGGGGGCAGCCGCCCAGATTCTCTCCGCTGCAAAGTCAGCGGACGTGTCCGCTGAGGAGCTCCAGACCCTCCAGCAGTCACTCTTCAGCGACGCCGCAGCCTGGGAATCCGAGTTCGGCACCCGCAAGGACGTCTCGGCGCTCTCCGCAGAACGCAACGTGTTCCGCTACCGCCCGATCCCGGTCACGGTCCGCCTGTCCGAAGGCGAGCGGCTGGCTGACCTGCTCCGCGTAGTAGCAGCCGGCGCAGTGGCGGGATCAGCCGTCAAGGTCAGCACCGCCGTCGCGCTTGAAGATGTTGTGGTGAGTGTGTTCGCAAACCTGGGCGTTAGCGTCCGGATCGAGGACGACGCTGCGTGGCTGGCTCGTGCAGCAAAGTTCGACGCCGGCCGGATCCGCCTGATCGGCGGCGACTTCGCCTCGCTGAGCGCAGCCATGGGTGGCCGTCCGGACGTTGCCGTCTACCACGGTGAAGTGACGCAGGCCGGCCGCATCGAGATGCTCCCGTTCCTGCGCGAGCAGGCCGTGTCCATTACGGCGCACCGCTTCGGTACCCCGAACCACCTCTCGGATCACCTGATCTAAGGCCTGGCCAGGAAGGCCGGGTAGGACGGATTCGTTCCGACCTGCCCGGCCTTCGTTGTTGTCGATTGATCAGGCCGTACGTCCACCACCCACTTTGGCTGGGTTTGCGCCCGACACACCAGGAATTGCGGCGCGGTCAAATGCCTACGGATTCAAAGTGGGTGGTGGCGGTACAAGCCAGGACCATCACACCGCATACCCCAACCTCTGCAACCGCCTTCGCGCGGCGAGTTCGCTGGGGCCGTGTGAACCTAAGGCCAGCCGCACCATGCCCAGAACAACGCGGGCGGTGGAGATGGCAGGCAGGGGGATCGGACCCAGTCGGGCAGCTCGCAGACCCAGCATGTCCCGGTACTTGGGTTCAAGGCTTGCGACGGCGGCAGCGAACAGGATCCGGTAGCCCGGCTGAAGCAACGGGCTCAGGGGTGGGCGGCGCATGAAGGCAATGGTTTCCGCCAGCCGCTCATCGGAGCGCAAGACCCCGGAGGTGTACCAGGCTTCCAGTTCCTCGCGAACCTGGGCTTCGGTGACCGGTGGATCTTCCACTCCCATGAGCCGGCCAGCCTGCGCCCACTCGCGAACGTAGGCATCCGCGCCGCCGGGTATCGGGCGCCCCCAGATGCGGTTTGCCCTGAGGAAGGAATCCGCGTAAGTGACGTGGACCCAGCGGAGGAGTTCGGGATCATTGGCGGCGTAGTGGCGGTACGCGCCGTTTCCGTCCACGTAGGTTCCCCGAACATGTTCATGGATTTTCCGGACACGGTAGGTGGCTGCCTCAGCGGCTTCTTTGGAGCCATACGTGACGGTGAAGATCCAGCGCACGGTACTTGCCAGCCGCCCCAGCGGATCTTCCTTGAAGCCCGAGTGCTCGTACACACCCGCAAGCGCGCCCGGGTGCAGGGACTGCATCAGGAGCACCCTGATTCCGGCCACGATGGTGGCCATGGAGCCATGCACAGCCCAGACGGCCGAGCCCGGAAGGTGATATCCGGCGTCGTTCCCTTCTGCAAGGCGCGGCACCCACTCAGGTGGCGTTCCGGATGTTCCCGTGAACGTGCGTTGCAGGTCGTATCTGTACTCGGTGAGGTAATTCCTCATGCATCCCATGAGACCGCTCTTCGCGGAACCTGTACAGAGCAATTTGTGCACGGCTCCTGCCCTGTGAAGGGTTTTCAAAGGACAGGAGCCGTGCACAAACTAGGAGCGGATGCGGCGCCTTGACGGTGCTGCTGCCACCAGGAGGGCCGCAATGGCGACGGCGGCACTCAGGATGAGGCCTGGGCGGTACTGTTCCAGCATCGCCTGGGCGCTGACGGTTCCAGCCGCCTGCCCGTGCCCGCTCACCAACGCGGTGGTGACTGCCAGGACCAGTGCTGCTCCCACCTGGGTGCTGGTCTGGATCAGACCGGCAGCCAGGCCTTGCTCGGAGTCCTTGATGCCGGTGGTGGCCTGGACGTTGATGGACGGGAAGGCCAGGGCGAATCCGATGCCCAGCAGGATCACCGAGGGCAGGATGTCCAAAGCGTAGTTGGGCGTGGTGCCCACCCGGAGGAACAGGACGTAGCCCAATCCAAGCGCCGTGAGGCCTGTGAGGATCAGCTGGGTGGCACCGAATTTCTCGATCAGCCGGTCAGCAAAAGGTGCACTCGTCGCCACCAGTAGTCCGGCGGGCAGCAGGGCCAAAGCCATGCCCAAAGGCGTCCAACCGAGTACAGACTGCAGGAACATGGTGACGATGAACTGGAAGCTCAGGTATGAACCGAAAAGCCCCACTGCGCTGAGGTTGGCCCTGGCTACCCACCCTTCTTTGAGGATGCCGAAGCGGATCAGAGGGTGCTTCACCTTGTTCTCGATCACCGCGAACGCTGCAAGGATGGCTGCAGATACTGCGAATCCGGCGATAGTTGCCACAGATCCCCAGCCCTGCTCCGGCGCTGAAACCAAGGTGTAGACGAGGCCGAGCATTCCCAGCGCGAGCGTCACGGCACCCCAGATGTCGTGTCCGCTGTTTTCCGCGGACGGCTTGTCTTTCGGAATGAACTTCATGCCCAGCAGTACCACGGCGACGGCGATCGGCACGGACACCAGGAACGTCCACCGCCAGCTCAGGCTGGTCATCAGTCCACCGACCACAAGGCCCAAGGAGAAGCCGCTGGCGCCGAACGTGGTGAAGATGGAGAGGGCCTTGTTGCGCTCGCGGCCCTCGGCGAAGTTAGTGGTGATGATCGAGAAACCTGTTGGCGCGGTGAACGCTGCCGCGAGACCCTTGACGAACCGGGTGGCGATCAGGATAGCGGGATCATCCACGAGGCCACCGAGGAGTGAGGCTGCGGCGAACACCGCCAAGGCGATGAGGAATATGCGACGGCGGCCCAGCAGGTCCGCGAGACGGCCGCCCAGGAGCAGGAGGCTTCCATAACCCAGGACGTAGGCGGAAACGATCCACTGGAGGGAATCGGTTCCGAGGTGGAGTTCCTGTCCGATGGAAGGCAGGGCCACGCCAACCATGGAAACGTCCAGCCCGTCCAGGGCGAGGACGGTGCAGACAACCATCAGCAACAGCCACTGGGCGCGTGTCCAACGGACGGCTGAAACCACGGTTTCGGCGGATCTTTGAAGGGTGGTGGGTGATGTCATGCATCCAAGCTATATGACGCGTCATTGAATGACAAGGAATATGACCCGGAATATTATGACGTGGATTCTAATGACGGAATGGACTAGAATCAGGGCATGGCAACGACGCGTGACCGCCAGCTCGTTGAGCAATGGCGCAGCATTCAGGACTCCTACTTCCGCACTGCAGGAGCCATTGACCGCGCCCTGGAGGCCAAGTTCGATATCGGCCTGAACGAGTTCGAAATCCTGGACCTCGTGGCCGAAAGCACTGACGCCGCTTGCCGCATGAAGTCTTTGGGGGAGCGCACCCCCATGACTCAAAGCGCCGTGTCCAAGGTGGTGGACAGGCTGGAAAAGGCAGGTCTGGTCTCCCGCCAAACGTGCGCCGATGATCGTCGCTCCCTGTTTCTGGAGCTCACAGACGCCGGCCGTGCCCTTCATGAATCTGCTGCCGTGGAACATCGTGCACTTCTCAAGGAAAACCTCGGCTAGGACGTTCTCCGCGAATCTCAAGATCCCTTGAGCAAAAACTGAGGAAACCCTGCGCTTCAGTGGGGCCGGAAAGCCTTTATTTTCATATTGATTCCCGCAACAATGGTGCTTGCACGCCAGGCTGGGGTTTGGTGCCGCTGGCTTTGGGGAGTGTTCTTGTGGGCAAGCATAGTGAATCTGACCGATATGTAGACTTGGTGCGCAACGACGGTTTTCGTCGCATGCTCATCGCCGGAATCCTGGCAGCCGCAGCCTTTTTCGCTTTTGGTTTCCAACCCCTGAATTCCGTCTCTACTGGCTCCGTGGATGGTTCTGTGGCGCAAGGCGTCGTTGGACCTTTCTCGCTTGGCAGCCTTGTGCCGCCGGAAGCAGAAACCACGGTGATCGACGCCATGCCCGAGCCGCCCGTCCAAGAGGTTGGCACGCCCATGGTCTATTTTGACCGCGCACTTGTCCGGACCGTGGCCAAGGACGGGTCGTCCGGCCTGACCGTCGCTTCGTCCGGCTTGTCGCGTCCGGCAGCCGGCAGCCTTTACGCGCCGCTTGAAGTCCTCAATCCGAGCTCTCCATACGGCTACCGCTACAGTCCGTTGACCGGACTTCCCGGTGAATTCCACTGGGGCCAGGATTACGCCGCCGCATGCGGCACGCGTGTCTACGCCGCCGACGCCGGGGTGGTCAGGGCCGTCGGTTGGCACCTTTGGGGTGGTGGCAACCGTGTTGAGATTGAACATGGCAACGGCCTGGTCACCACCTACAACCACCTTCAAGCGATTGGTGTGACGCAGGGCCAGTCGGTGCGTGTGGGAGAAGTTATCGCCGAGGTAGGGACCACCGGATGGTCCACTGGGTGCCACCTGCACTTTGAGACGATCGTGAACGGCTTGCACACCAACCCCAACGGCTGGACCTATCTGCCTCTCCGGCAGATCGATCCGCTGCAGAACATCACCATGGTGAATTACCAGCCTGGAGTTGGAACGGGCGTCTCTGCGTCGCCGCAGTGGGCCGTGCCGGTGTCAGACAGCACTAACCGGGCTGTCATAGGTGGCGACCACGAAGAGAGTGTTGCTCCACCGGTGATCGCACAGCCGAGCACTACGCCGCCTGCCACTTCGGGCACTACGCCGCCTGCCACGCAGACGCCACCGGCTACCTCGACGCCTACGCAGACGCCACCGGCTACCTCGACGCCTACGCAGACTGTCACACCGACTCCGACAGTGACGGCAACGCCTACGCCAACGGCGACGGCGACACCAACGGCGACGGCGGCACCAAGCCCGACGGCGACTTCCACACCGACGCCCACGCCGACGTCCAGCACAACGACGCCTGGCACAACGACACCGGGCACGACGACACCGGGCACGACGACTGCGCCCACCACGTCGCCGGTGGTCCCTAACACCGCCACCGCGCCCGCCGTCGTCGAGCCCGTGGCGCCCGTCGCACCCGTCGCTCCAGCGCCTGCTGATCCGGCCCCTGCTCCGGTGGCCCCTGCGCCCGCACCCGTGGTTGCACCAGCCCCCGTGGTGGTCGAGCCAGCGCCTGTGGCTGTAGCACCAGCACCCGTGGTGGTTGCTCCCGCCCCGGTTGCGGTCACTCAAACTGTAGAGCCTGTGGCTCCGGTGCCGGCGGCCCCTGTTCCGGCGCCCAGCCCTGCAGCTGTGCTTCCATCAACTCCTCCGGCAGTGGTCCTTCCGCCTGGATACATCCTCATTGGTCCGGACAAGGTCCAACGGCCGGACGGCGTGATTGTGCCGCTGTCTACGCTCATCCTTCCCACGTCATAAGCCAGCGAGTAGGTACACCTACGTTTCATGGCTTGGGCAGCTCCCCGTAAGCTCGATGGCGGCAATCCCGCCAGACGACGTCGTCAGGAAGCGATCACATGAGAACCCTCTACAGCATTCCCCTTACCTTCAACGATGGCTCTGAAGCAGACTTCGGACGCTTTGAAGGGAAAGCGGTCCTGGTGGTGAACGTGGCCTCCGAATGCGGCTTCACGCGCCAGTACGCGGGCCTCGAGGAGCTCTACGGAAAGTATCGCGAGGATGGCCTGGAAGTACTTGGCGTGCCCTGCAACCAGTTTGGTGGCCAGGAGCCCGGCGCCGACGAGGAAATCGCGGAGTTCTGCGAACGCAATTTTGGCGTATCTTTCCCGCTTACCAGCAAGACCAACGTGCTGGGCAAAGAGCAGCATCCGTTGTTTGCCGAGTTGACCCGGGATGAGTCCGGGCAGCCGGTCAAGGTCAAGTGGAACTTTGAGAAGTTCGTCATAAACCGTGACGGCGAGCTCGTGGCAAGGTTCCCCTCCACGGTTGAACCTGACGCGCAGGAATTGGTTGACGCCGTTGAAAAGGCTTTGTCATAAGAGTCCGCGAATTCGAAAGGAGAAAGTAATTTTCCAACATTCCGCCGGCAGTTAGCCTGTTGTTGGCTTGTTGTCTGGTTGGATTGGAAGTACTGGAATGACACGGGAGACGCCGTCTCCCACCAAACGCTAAGGCAGCTATGGAGCTCATCGAGGCCGAGTACCCCAAACCAGGTCATGTGCTTTTGCATTTGAGCGATCTTCACTTGGTGGCCGGTCCAGACACACTCCACGGTTCGGTGGACAGCGCTGCCAGGCTCCAGGAGATCTGCGATCAGATCATTGCCTCCAGGATCAAGCCGGAGGCCATCATTTTCACCGGAGACCTTGCGGACAAGGGCGAATTCCGAGCCTACAAACGTCTGCGCGAAATGATTGAGCCCGTGTGCGACGCCCTCGGAGCGAAGGCCATTTGGGCCATGGGCAACCACGACAACCGCGCGAACTTCCGCTCGGCCTTCCTGGACGCCTCCGTAGCGAGCCGGCCGCAGGACCCTGTGGACCGCAGCTACTTCGTCAACGGGCTCCGGATCATTACCTTGGACACCACGGTCCCCGGATACCACTACGGCGAACTGTCAGAATCCCAACTGGAGTGGCTGGCCTCAGAATTGGCCACGCCGGCGCCGGACGGCACCATCCTCGCCCTGCATCACCCGCCTGTCCCATGCGTGCAGGACCTCGCCGTGTTGGTGGAGCTGCGCGGCCAACCCGCACTGGCCGCCGTCGTCCGTAACACAGACGTTCGCACCATCCTGGGTGGCCACCTGCATTACTCGACGACGGCGAGCTTCGCCGGCATCCCGGTATCGGTCGCCTCAGCAACGTGCTACACGCAGGACCTCGGCGTGCGCGCCGGCGGACAGCGCGGACGTGACGGAGCGCAGTCGTACAACATGATCCACGTCTACGAGCACACGATCGTGCATTCCGTGGTTCCGATGTCCGGTGGCGTCACTGTTGGCGAGTCCTTGGATGCAGCTGAAGTCCAGCGGCGGCTGGCGGCAGCCGGCATCCGTATTCCGCACGAGTCGCGGGTGGGGGCCCACACGTCGCCGGGCACGCACACCTCTTCGATCCCGCTCGTTTCTCCCGGCGGCCCTACTTCTCCCAGGGTGCCTTAACCGGGAAGTACTTCTCCAGGAAATCGGTCACCAGGTCGGCTCGTTCGTTTGCCTCGACTTCGGGGAAACTGCCGTCATTCAGGCAGAAGAAGTCCATGTGGCGCTTTGCGAGCAGCTTGGGAAGGTAGTGCAGTCCGGCCCACATGGTGGAGTCCACATACCTGACCTTGGCGCTGGTCTGCGTGACGGCGCGGCCGGTGAGCAGTGCGTAGTAGTGGTAGAACGAGTTGGTCACTGAAATGTTGTCGGCGGCCCGGAACCGGCTGCCGGCGGTCTTCGCGAACTCGGCGGGAAATTCCTTCTCCATCTGGGCCACCACGCTCCGGCGCAGGGGAGCGGCCGTGTGTTCCAGGTGCCGGGTGGTGATCCGTCCGAAGCGTTCCCACAGCAGCTTGCGGTTGACGCGCGCAGCGTTCTCGAAGCCACTGCGTTCGGCATCGTTCTCTCCGAGCCCGATGCGGGTGTCAGCCTCGATGAACTTGGTGATTCCGCCGGGCGTGAAGAACATGTCCGGGCCCACGGGCCTGCCAAAGAACATGTCGTCGTTGGAGTAGAGGAAGTGTTCGGACAATCCCTCGATATGGTGCAGCTGGCACTCCACTGCTTGCGAGTTGTGGGTGGGCAATACTGAGGGATCGGCAAAGAACTCTTCGCTGCGCACGATCGTGACCGATGGGTGGTCGGCCAGCCACGCCGGGGCGGGCGAGTCCGTGGCGATGAAGATCCGCCGGATCCAAGGCGCGAACATGTGCACCGAGCGCAGTGCGTACTTCAGTTCGTTGATCTGCCGGAAGCGTGCCTCATGGTCGTCGCCTTCGCCGAGGACAGCCCCAGCCTGCTGGGCGCGTCTCCTGGCGATGTATTCGGGGTCGCTGCCATCCACCCACGAGAAGACGATGTCGATGTCGAAATCGATGTCGCTTGCGTGGTCAGCGAACATGTTCTCGATGGTCGGCCAAGTGAGGCCATGGCGCTGCACGGTACCGCGAACGGCGTCCTGGCGCAGCATGGTGCGCCTGGTCAGGGAATTCTCCACGGGGAGTTCAAGGTGGTCGCCTTCGAACCTCCACAGTTCCAACTGGACACCAAGGGCAGGGCCGTACCAAAGCCCGCCGCCGAGTTCCACCCTGGGCCGGTACAGGCGGAAGATCCGTGCCTTCCGGTTGGCCGAGAGTTCGCCGTCTGCCACCAGGACCGAGGTCTTCTTCTTGGCATCAACAGTCATGGAGTAGAACGGCTCATTGCGGAAGGCAGCAACCAACGCTTCGCGAACGTCCTTGCGCGACTCCCAGTCAACGGCGATGACCGGCCTTTCGTCGTTGCCACGCACCAGGATGAAGTCCACGCCTGCGGCGTCCAAAGCGGCGCGGATGGCCAGCAGGTCCGCAACCATTGCCTGTTGGGGCGTGAGGTCACCGTTAAGGAGCGCGTACCGCCCGCGGTGACGGACGACGTCGGACCTGTGCTTCAGGTGGGCAACGACGGCAGGTGAGACCGCCTCGGCGATCGCATCTTCCTCTACGGTGGGGCTGCCGTGGTAAATCGGATCGACCTGTGCTTGCGTGATGGCTTTTCTCCGTACTGTTGTGAGTCGTTTCTGGGGAATGCGGGAGTCTATATGGCGAGGGCCTCGCGCCAGCTGCGCAGGAAGGCTCCGCCGGCGTCGTCGTGAATGACGTCGTCCGCCAGCTCGAGGTCAGCGGCGGTAAGAATGGTGTAGGGCTTCACCGGAACGCCGTCTGCGGGCCGGACGTCCACGTGCTTCACATCGTGGTCGTTGTGGTGAAGCCAGTCTGCCATGGCGTAGTCCGTACGGGAATCACCTACTGTGCGCCAGGAGAGCGGGGTGATGCCCTGGGCGGCCAACATTTCCACTGCCCGGCTGGCGCCCAGGTCCTTGCCCAAGCGGACGGATTCGATGTCCGTGGAAATGATGGTGGGGTCCAGGCGGTAATCCACGGTGTCATCGGACTCAGGGGCGTGGTGGTCCAGGATTGCTGCGTTCAGGCCGTGGCGGCCCATGATGTTCAGGGCATCGGCGTCGAAGAGTTTTTGCTCGGCCAGGTAATCTTCGCTGGCCACCTCAACGTGCTGCTCAACGGAGACCATGGCCCGCTTGGTTTCATCGAAGAACATATGCGCGGAATAGTCCTCGGCCACGAGCCTGCGGATGTCATCCCCGTATGCCTTGGGCACGGCGAGCTCGTGGTCCACGTGGATGGGGCCAGGACCGGCAGCGGTGTAGCTGAACCAGACCGCGCCCTTTTCACAGATGGCGTGGATGATGGTGTCGGCCGGCATTCCGGCCTCGATCATCGGCCCCATGACCTGTTCGCTGATGAAGGCGTCCGAGCGGCCCGTGTTGAAGATGACGGGGATGCCGGCCGAAGCCAGCGCCACGAGGTCCGCGATGATATCCGGCTTGACGTCGCGTGTCACAGGGCTGGCGATGGGGCCGTCGACGTCCAGCAGCAGCGCGAGGGCTGGGGCAGTGTGGGCAGCGGTCCGGTCGGTACCTTGGAGCGATTGAGTCATGCACCTATTCTGTCAGTCCCCGAGGTGTGCATCACAGCTATGACGCCAGACGTTCGGATAGTCACCGTTTGGCCACAACCTGCGTGTGCCGGGGGTCACAAGTTCCGTTAGCGCAGCAACTTCCATAGGCTTGCAGGGTGATCTTCAAAGCTGTGGGCGAGGGACGCCCGTACCCTGACCATGGATATTCCGCGCCGCGTGACTGGGCTGCCCTTCCGCCGCGGCCCGTTCGCCTGGATGAACTTGTAACCACCAAGCGCACCCTGGATCTGGAGGCATTGCTGGCAGAAGATTCAACGTTCTTTGGGGATTTGTTCCCGCACGTGGTCCAGTATCAGGGCGTTCTGTACCTCGAAGATGGGCTTCACCGGGCAGTCCGCACCGCGCTCCACCAGAGGACGGCCATCCACGCACGCGTGCTGGTGATCGATGGCTAGTCAGCGCAAGCGTCCCAAAGATGTGACGCAGTTGCACGGGCACCATGTGGTGACCGGACCTGAGCTTCGTGCGACCTTCGCCGAGGATGCCCGTGCCCAACGCAGCCGCTTCCGGCGCCGCGTCTTCCACGCCATTGTCCTTGTCCTGCTGGTAGGTGTCATAGCTGCCGGAGCAGTTGGTGCCTGGGCCATCATGAACGGTGTCATCAAGATTCCCACGGCGATCGCGAGCAAAGCGCCCACCAGCCTCTGCCCCACCACCACGTTCGATTACGTACCGAACGAAACCGTGAACATCAACGTCTTCAACGCCACCTCACGGGCAGGGCTGGCTACTACTGTTGCCGACGAGTTCACAGCGCGGGGGTACAAGGTCCTATCCGTAGACAACAGCGACACTGCGTACTCGGGGATCGGCGTGGTGGTCTCGGGAGTCAAGGGCCAGGCAGCTGCACTCAACATCCAGCGGAACTTGGCCGGAACGGATTACTTCCAGGACAACCGCGAAGACGAATCAGTGGACGTAGTCCTCACCCGGGGCTATCAGGGCTTGGTGGAACCGCAGCTCGTGGATCAGACTCCCGGCAAGCTCAGCTGCCCGCGCGAGGACCTGAGGATTGCGGATACTTCCCGATGGCCGATCATCCCTACCCGTCCTGCTCAGTAGTTGGGAGTTAAAGGGTCACAGCATCCATGCGGACGGGCTTGCCCGCCTCGTCGAACTGTGCTCCCGCACCCAGCTGGATGAATCGCACCGTTTGCGCTGTCTGGAGCTCGACGTCGGAGGCTGGGGCAGGCGCCGGAGTCTCGCCGTCGGGCGTTCGGTTGCGTCGTGCGGCACTGGCGGACAGTGTGCCGTGAATGAGCCGCGCCAGCTGGGCGACGTCAGTGTCCGGGAGATAGCCCTGCTGGACGCCGTCAGTCAGGATGTCCTGGAGGAGGACGTTGAGGTCGCCCACGTGGTCCGCGAGCTTCGCGAACGAGGCCGGGGAAAGGACGGCGGCCATCGCTGGCCCTGGCGGAAGGTGGCGGCGGCTGAGGTCCTCCACCTGGGCGCGGACGTAGAGGGCCAGCCTGTCCACAGGATTTTCAAGAGCTGCCAGCGAATCGCGAAGGTCCACGATAAAGCGCTCGGTTTCATCCAGCGCGTACGCAATGAGCAACTGCTCCATGTCTGCGTAGTAGTTGTAAACGGCGGTGCGGCCAACGCCTGCATGGCGCGCGACGTCCGTCATGGTGAGGCCGGGCAGGCCATGGGTAAAGAGGAGCTCACCGAAGGCGGTCAGAATACGGCGTTGGGTCTCGGCGCGTTGGGCAGCATTCGTGGCGGCCGTGATCCTGGGCATATAGACACTTTACAGTGATGTGTCACCAAGTCCTGCAGTTTGCGTACACGTGATGCCCGTTGGAGGCCTTCCCAGGGGCATTGGGCGTACACAAACTCGCGTAACATCGTGGGAACCGGACGCGAACTCACCCGGACACTAAATTCACAAGGGGGACTGTTGCGGGCAACGGTCAAGGATGTGGCGCGCCGCGCGGGAGTGTCGCCGAAAACCGTCTCGAACGTCATGAACGGAATCGTGCCGGTCAGCGCTCCAACGCGGCTCAGGGTTGAGCAGGCAATGCAGGAGCTCGACTACGTTCCCAACCTTTCCGCGCGCGGGCTCCGCAACGGCCGCTCCGGTGTCATCGCGTTGGCCTTGCCGGATCTGGCCACCCCGTTCTCCGCTGAGATAGCCCAGAGCATCGTGGAAGTAGCCCACGAGCAAGGCTGGAGCGTCCAGATCGAGGAAACCGGTTCGGATCCGGAGCGCGAGCAGGAGCTGATGACCCGCGCGCGCTCCAACCTCATCGATGGGCTCATTCTCAATCCGGTGGTGCTGGATGAAAGTGCGGTCAAGGTTGGTGTGGCCTTGCCTCCCGTCGTGCTGTTGGGCGAAGTGAGCCAGGAGCTTGCGGACCGTGTTTACGTGGACAGTTTCGCGGCGGCGCGGGATATGACGCTGGCCCTGGCCAAATCCGGGCGTCGGCGTATCGCCGTGCTCGGTATAAACAAGACCAGGCAGTCTGCCACGTCGATTCAACGCAGACAGGGCTACGAGGCTGCGCTCCAGATCCTCGGGATCCCTCTGGATGAATCCCTGCTGATTTCCTGCTCGCCTTGGACGCCTGGAGCTGCAGCCGAATCACTGACCCGCTATCTGGATTCCAAGCCGCTGCCGGAGGCACTGTTCTGCTTCACGGATTCGCTGGCCATTGGAGCCCTCAATACGCTGTGGAAGAGGGGCGTCCGCGTTCCTGATGACGTCGCGGTGGCCGGTTTCGACGACGTCATGGATGGGCGCTACGCAGTTCCCTCGCTGACCACCGTATCTTTCGACAAGCGGACCATTGCCACCGAAGCGCTGCGCCTGCTCACTGAGCGTATGGCGGACAGGGGCCACGGACAACGCGTCGTCACGGTGGACTACGCCATTGTAGAGCGGGACAGCACGGGCTAGGCGGCCTTTGAAATTTAAGTGTGCGCGCTAACAATTTCTCTTGCCTCAGATATTACAACGATGTAATGTGAGAGCCGCGTCACCCCCGGGCCACCCTTTTACCCGGCAGTGGAGATGCACCGAAGCCGGATTTGCGCAGCAGTTGTGTCCTTTCAGCGGACCCTTCCAAAGGAGTGACGGGTGAAGCAGTTTGAATCTTTGACCGGGAAACAGTTGTCCCGGAGACAGTTATTGACGGGATCGGCCCTCCTCGGAGGCGGGCTTCTGGCCACCAGCCTCACAGGCTGTGGAGGTGCGGCCCAAGCCACCGGCGTCAGGGAGATCGGCTTCTGGCATCTCTTGTCCGGCGGCGACGGCACCAAGATGCAAGCGATGATCGCCAATGCCAACCAAGCCAATCCCGGCTTCAAGGTGCACCCCACCGTGTTGGCCTGGGGTCCGCCGTACTACACCAAGCTAGCCATGGCATCTGCCGGGGGCCGACCTCCAGAGGTGGCCATTATGCACGCCAGCCGGGTCCCGGGATATGCCCCGGGCGGACTCATAGAGCCCTGGGATCTGGGGCTGCTCGCGGAGAATGGCATCACGCCGGAGAACTTCGCGCCGCGCATCTGGGAAAAGGGCCAGCAAGATGGGAAAGTTTTCTCCATCGCGCTGGACTCCCACCCGTTCATCATGTTCTACAACACGGACGTCGCCGCCAAGGCCGGGCTCCTGGAAAGTAATGGCCAGTTGCAGGAGGTCAGTTCGCCCGATGAGTTCAAGGCCATGGCACTGGAGATGCAAAAGATCACCAAGGCCCACGGATTGTCCTTTGGCTACCTGAACCTGGGCTCGCAGATGTGGCGGCTGTTCTACACGCTCTACAAGCAGCACGGAGCGGAAATTGTCCTCACGCCCGGCCGGCAGATGGAGGCGGACAGGGACGCTGCGATCGAATCGCTGGAGTTCATGGCTTCGCTCTTCGACGACACTATCGCGGCCAAGAGCGGCGACATCAACACCGGTATTGCAGAATTCGTCCGTGGCGATTCGGGAATGCTCTTCAGTGGTGGCTGGGAATTGCCCACCATGAAGAAGGCAAAGTTGCCGGTTGACGCCGCCACCATCCCCACCCTGTACGGGACACCCGCCTCGTACGCCGATTCGCATTCCTTCGTCCTCCCGCGGCAGCTCGCGGTTGACGAAGCGAAACGGAAGGATGCGTACAAGTTCGTCAGTGACGTTCTGAAGGGTTCGCTGTTGTGGGCCGAGGCCGGCCATATCCCGGCGTACCAGCCGGTGGTTCAATCGCCGGACTACGGGAAGCTCACGCCGCAGATCCACTACGCCAACGCGGCGGACATCATCGCCTACGATCCCGAATCCTGGTTCAGCGGCTCGGGATCGGACTGGCAGACCTACTTTGCCGAGCATATCCAGAACGTGCTTCTGGGGCGCGACAAAGCAAGCACAGGGTGGGATGGCTTCGTGGCCCGCACCAACGACCTTCTATCCCGGCCCAACCCGGTCTGACCGGCACCAGCGCACCGAGCGACAAAGGAGTCCTTCATGAGTTCCTCTACACTGTCCCGGCAGACCAGCCAACCACGGACAACACCCAGCCCAGGCAAGGCCGGGCTATCTCTGCGAAGAAGCAGGGACACCCTCAACGGGTGGGCATTTGCAGCACCCTTCCTGGTGTTCTTCCTCGTCTTCCTCGTTTGGCCCATTCTGTACGGCTTCTACATGAGTCTCACGGGCAAATCCCTGACAGGCGCCAACGACAGTCTGATCGGTTTTTCCAACTACGCCGAAGCCTTTGCCGATGCCGGCATGTGGCGTTCGCTGGGCAACACGTTGTACTTCACAGTCATCAGCACTGTCCCACTGGTGCTGGTTGCGCTGGTAATGGCGGCCCTGCTGAACATCGGCCTTCCAGCCCAGTGGCTGTGGCGGCTCTCCTACTTTGCCCCGTTCCTGTTGGCTTCCACGGTTGTGTCGTTGTTCTTCGTCTGGATGTACAACCCGCAGCTCGGCCTGATCAACGATTTCCTGTCAAAGTTCGGAATACCAAAAATGGGGTGGCTTAACGATCCCAATGTGGCCATGTGGTCAATCGTGATCGCGACACTCTGGTGGACTGTGGGCTTCAACTTCCTGCTCTACCTGGCGGCAATGCAGAACATCCCCGTCCAGCACTATGAAGCATCGTCCCTGGACGGTGCCGGCCCCTGGCGGCAATTCTTCTCCATTACGCTGCCGCAGCTCACGCCTACGACCGTGATGATTGTGTTGCTCCAAATCCTGGCTTCCCTGAAGGTCTTTGACCAGATTTACCAGATGACAGCCGGGGGTCCGGGCGGATCTACCCGTCCCGTGGTCCAGTACATCTTCGAAACCGGGTTCACCGGATACCGGCTGGGGTATTCCGCAGCTATCTCCTACATCTTCTTCGGACTGATTGTGCTGGTTTCCGCGCTGCAGTTCGTCATCACCCGCCGCAGGAGCGCATAGCCATGGCAACCCCTACCCTCACCCGTACCACCCCAGCCGCGCCCACCACCGCCCTGAAGATCCGCCAGCCGCGCAAGAAGCTGACCGTCGGCAGGGTCGCAGCAGTCGTCGTCGCCGCTTTGATCGCTGTTCTGTGGCTGATTCCGTTCGCCTGGGCCACGGTTACTGCGTTCAAGTCCGAAGCGGATGCGTCAGCGTCCAAGGTCAGCTGGTTTCCGCCGTCGGGCTTTACCTTTGACGCTTTCGTCAATGTTTTCCAGGCCGGGAACATCCCGCTCTGGACGTGGAACTCCCTCTACACCTCCGCGGCCATCACGGCAATCACACTGGTGATCTCGGCTCTCATCGCTTACGCACTCTCCAGGATCGAGTTCAAAGGCAAGAAGGTCCTGATGGTCGTGATCATCGCTGCCATCATTGTCCCGCCACCCGTGCTGATGATTCCGCTCTTTTACCAAATGCTCGCGTTCAAGATGATCGATACCTCATGGGCCATCATCCTGCCGCAGGTCATCCACCCCGCCATGGTGTTTGTCCTCAAAAAGTTCTTCGACCAAATCCCGCATGAACTCGAAGAAGCGGCAGTGATGGACGGTGCCAGTCGTCTCCGGATCTTCCTGCAGATCATCCTGCCGTTGTCCCGGCCCATCCTGGCCGCCGTCGCGATCTTCGTGTTCATCGGTGCGTGGAACAACTTCCTGTGGCCGTTCATCTCCACCAACGACGACTCCCTTCTGACCCTCCCCGTGGGCCTGCAAACCATCAAGAGTGCCTACGGGGTCCAGTACGCGCAGAACATGGCGTCTGCCTTGTTGGCAGCTTTGCCGCTCATCGTCGTCTTCCTGTTCTTCCAACGCCAGATCATCAAGGGCGTCGCGACGACGGGACTCGCCGGAACCTGATCCGGCACTTTCGCTTAGCAACTGTTTGAGAACACAACCAAGGAGATAAATGTCCCGCGCACGCATTACCCTCGATCGAGATTTCACCATCGGCGAGGTACCCCGGCGCCTCTTCGGCTCCTTCGTGGAGCACATGGGCCGCTGTGTGTACAGCGGCATCTACGAGCCCGGACACCCTGAGGCCGACGAGAACGGCTTCCGCCAGGACGTCCTGAAGCTGGTCAAGGAACTGGGTGCCACCGTCATCCGGTACCCCGGCGGCAACTTCGTCTCCGGCTATAACTGGGAGGACGGCATCGGCCCCCGCGAAACCCGGCCCCGCCGCCTGGACGGTGCCTGGCACACAGTGGAAACGAATGCTTTCGGCCTCCACGAGTTCGTGGACTGGTCCAAGCAGGCCGGCACGGAAATCATGGAAGCCATCAACCTGGGCACCAGGGGAGTGGATGCTGCCCGCGAGATCGTGGAGTACGCCAACCACCCCGGCGGCAGCTACTGGTCCGATCTCCGTGCCAAGAACGGCCACAAGGACCCCTTCGATATCAAACTGTGGTGCCTGGGCAACGAAATGGACGGTCCTTGGCAGATCGGCCACAAGACCGCCGAGGAGTATGGGCGCCTTGCCCAGGAAGCGGCCAAGGCCATGCGCTTCGTGGACCCGGACATTGAATTGGTGGCCTGTGGCAGTTCCAACTCCCGGATGCCTACGTTCGGTGCCTGGGAGCAGACGGTCCTCACCCACACCTACGACGAAGTGGATTACGTTTCCCTCCACGCCTACTACTACGAGCACGAAGGCGACGTCGGCAGCTTCCTGGCATCCGCCGTCGATACCGACTACTTCATCGAGTCAGTGATCGCCACCGCGGATGCCGTTCGGGCCAAGGGCAAGCACAAGAAGCACATCAACCTGTCATTCGACGAATGGAACGTCTGGTACCAGCGCGGCCTGGACACTGAGGACCAGCCTCACAACGTGATCAAGGCTGGCTGGCGTGAGCACCCCCGCGTCATTGAGGACAAGTACAACGTGACGGATGCCGTGGTGGTGGGAACCCTGCTCAACTCGCTGCTCCGCCACGGCGACCGCGTCAAGATCGCCAACCAGGCGCAGCTGGTCAACGTCATCGCGCCCATCCTCTCGGAAGAGAACGGGCCGGCCTGGAAGCAGACCATTTTCCACCCGTTCGCCCGGATGGCTGAGTTCGCCAAGGGCCAGATCCTGCGGCTCTCCGTGGACTCGGACAAGTACGAGAATGAGCGGTTCGGTGGCACGGACCTTGTGGACGTCAGCGCCACGTGGAACGAGGAAACGGGGCGCGTTGCGCTGTTCTTCGCGAACCGCGGGCTGGAAGAAGCCGCCGACGTCGAGGCAGCCCTGCGTGGCTTCGACGCCCGCCAGGTGCTCCGCGCCGAAGTCCTGGAGATCCCGGAAGGCGGCGACAGGTTCACCACCAACACCCAGGACCAACAGGGCCGGGTCGGTCTGAAGCCGCTGGAAGGCGTCAAGGCGACGGGTTCGGAGCTTCGGCTGACGCTGCCCGCGTTGTCCTGGGCCGTCGTCGAGCTTGAGGTCGTGAAGAGCTAGCCCCCGCTGACCCCAACTGAGTCGCAGCAGAGCGCGTTATGGACGTCCATAACGCGCTCTGCTGCTACCTACTTGGGTTAGGGTTCGACGGCGGGGGCTACTTAGATGCTGCAGCCGTCCGGACCGCAGGCCTCGGCGTCGGATGCGCCCACGGGGATCAGGGGATTGGCTTCCTGCCACGCCTGGTTCAGCGCCTCGCTGAAGAGCTGCGCCGGCTGGGCACCGGAGATGCCGTACTTGCGGTCGATCACGAAGAACGGAACGCCGGTGACGCCGATGGCGCGGGCCTCGTTGATGTCCTCGTTGACGGCGTCTGAGTATTTGTCTGTGGTGAACAGTTCTGCGACTTCGTTGGCAGGGAGTTCCAGAGCGGCGCCAAGTTCCGTGAGGTATTCCTGGTTGCCGATGTCCTTACCGTGCTCAAAGTGATCGCTGAGCAACCGTTCTTTGGCGGCATCCTGGCGGCCATGGGCTGCGGCGAGGTGGATGAGGCGGTGGGCCGTGAAGCTGTTGGCAACTACTACCTTGTCGAAGTGATAGTCCAGGCCTTCGCCCTTGGCGGTCTCCGTGACGTGGGCGAACATCTGCTTGACCTGCTCCGGGGCCATGCCCTTGCGCTTGCTCAGGTAGTCCAATTCCGTGCCGTCATAGTGCTCCGGGACTGAGGGATCCAGCTGGTAGCTCTTCCACTCGATGTCCACGGAATCACGGTGCGGGAACTGTGCCAGGGCAGTCTCAAAACGGCGCTTGCCGATGTAGCACCACGGACACGCGACGTCGGACCAGATCTCAATCTTCATGTTGTGGTCAACTTCCAAGGCCTCGGGGGCATTCCGGAAAAGTCTGTTATTTTCGTCACCCATTGCCGGGGCTGGCGTGCCCAGCCTAATGTGTGAAGCAGGTTATGCAGTTAGCCGGTGGGGCGCTCTTCGTCCCAAAGCATCGCGTGTGTCTGGGGCCGCGATCAACACGAGGTTGAACCCCGTGCGTGGGTTCGAATGTTTGTGGAGGCCTACAGCATGCGCGTTGGACTCATCGTTGGGCCATGGTTCACAGTGCCCCCGGAACGGTATGGCGGCACGGAACGGGTCGTGGACGCTTTGGCTCGGGCCTTGGCCGATGCAGGGCACGACGTGCTCCTGGCTACGGCGTCCGACAGCACCTGCCCCGTTCCACAATTGCGCGGCTTCGGGCCGAGCGAGCCTGAAGAGTTGGGGCTGACGCTCAGCGAGTTGCACCACGTCATCAAGGCTTATGCCGGCATGAAGGACGTGGACATTATCCACGACCACACCCTTGCCGGACCTCTCTACGCCCACCGGCCGCCGGGTGTTCCCGTGGTAACCACCGTCCATGGCCCGCTGACACCGAGGTACGCAGGGCTCTACCGGGATATGGCCCAGGACACCGCGATCATCGGTATTTCGCATGACCAATGCAGCCGCATTTCCGACCTTCAAATATCGGCAGTCATCCACCATGGCCTGGATCTCTCCACGGTTTCTGTTGGCGGCGGTGCCGGCGGCTACGCGTGCTTTGTCGGGCGCATGTGCCCGGACAAGGGCTTGCTGGAGGCGGTGGCCGTTGCCCGCGAGGCCGGGGTGCCGCTGCGCATCGCTGCCAAGATGCATGCCAAGGAAGAGCGGGACTACTTCCACGACGTCGTGGAGCCTGTCCTTGGCTCGGAGGAAGAATTCCTCGGCGAACTCTCAGATCCGGAGAAGTACGAACTGATGGGCGGAGCGATGGCGCTGATCAACCCCATACAGTGGCATGAACCGTTCGGGCTGGTCATGATCGAGTCGTTGGCCACCGGAACACCAGTACTGTCCACTCCAATGGGTGCGGCACCGGAAATAGTCCGGCATGGCGTCACAGGATATCTCGCGCAGACCAATGAACTCGCAGGGTTTGTACAGGACGTGCAAGGGCTTAGCCGTGCGGAGTGCCGGCGTACCGTGGATGAGTATTTCAACGCAGCACGGATGGCGGCGGACCATCTGGAGCTTTATGCCACGGTCATCGAAGAATTCAAGGCCGGGGGCCTTCCCGGCAACGGTAAGTTGCAAGACAATCAGAGGCAAGCCCCCATCAACCTGTGATCGATAAGCAGGACATTTCCCGAGGAAGGCTTCGTGGGCCATGACTGCTTGGAACGCCGATACGGAGGCAGGCGCTTCCGAGCTGGGCGCCGTGACCATCGTCGAAGGTTCATCCTTCTGCATCTCAGCCCATTCCGGTGACATCCACGGCGGCGGCTCCCAAGGCACCTACTACCAGGACACCCGGATCGTGTCGCGTTGGATCCTGAGGATTAACGGGGCCCTCCGGGAACCATTGGTCACCACCAACCGCACGGCGTTCCAAGCCGAATATGTTGGCCGGGCCTGCTCCAGCGATGGGCGCTTCGACAGTCCGCTGGTTGTGCAGCATCAGAGGCATGTGGGCGCCGGGCTGCGGGACGACCTCACCATCAGGAACTACTCGGGTCAGCCGGCGCCTTGCGAGATCGAGTTGCTCATCGACGCCGACCTCGCCGACCTCTTCGACGTCAAGGGCGGCAGGACAAGCAGGGCAGGAGCCACCGAGAAAACGGCGCGCAAGAAGGAGCTCCATATTGAGTCCGTTCACACGAACGGCGAACGCCGCGGAGTGGCGTTCCGGGCTTCGGGAGCCAAGGCGAACCCGGAAGGACTGACATTCCACGTCACTATCCCGGCCCGCAGCCAGTGGAGCACCAGCGTCATTGCCATTCCCCTGATCAATGGAAAGGGGCCGGACGAACCGTTTACGGAAACCACGGCGCTTCACCACACCATCGGTGTTCGTCGGCATATGGCCTGGGCGGAGCACGTTCCCAGGATCGCTGTCACGGACAGGAACGTCGAGGAAGTCCTGGAACGAAGCCAGAGCGATCTTGGTTCGTTGCGGATCTTCGACCACGAACACCCTGGGCGTGCTGCGGTCGCAGCAGGAGCGCCCTGGTTCATGGCACTGTTTGGACGCGACTCGATCCTGGCGTCCTACATGTCACTCATGGTGGACCCCGGACTCGCGGCTGGCTCGCTGCAAACACTGGCCGGGCTTCAGGGCAGCAAAGTGGACGCCGACTCCGAGGAGGAACCCGGCCGCATGCCCCACGAGGTGAGGCTGGGAGTCACGGCCGGACTCTCCTTGGGCGGAACCGCCTACTACGGAACCGTGGATGCAACGCCACTCTTCGTCATGCTGCTGGGCGAACTCAGCCGATGGGGCCTGGGGGCGGACATCATCGATTCCCTCCTTCCCCATGCCGACCGGGCAATTTCATGGATGGAGAACTACGGCGACCGGGATGGCGACGGGTTCATCGAATACCAACGCCCCAACAGTCACGGCCTGATCAATCAAGGGTGGAAGGACTCCTGGGACGGCATCAACTTCGCCGACGGCAGGATCGCTGAAACACCCATCGCCTTATGTGAGGTCCAGGCTTACGCCTACGGAGCTTATGTTGGGCGTTCGCTGCTGGCACGCGCCGCGGGCGATACCGCCGTCGAACGCCGTTGCGCGGATCGGGCCGAGGCGCTGAAGGAAGCGTTCAACGAGGCTTTCTGGCTGCCGGACAGGGGCTATTACGCCCTTGCCCTGGACAAGGACAAGAAACCTGTGGATTCCTGCACGTCCAACATGGGCCACTGTTTGTGGACCGGCATTGTGGACGAGGACAAGGCTGCGCTTGTGGCGGAGCGGCTGATGGCACCTGAGATGTTCACGGGCTGGGGGATCCGCACCCTTGGGTCAGACATGGGTGCATACAACCCCGTCAGCTACCACAACGGCTCGGTCTGGCCGCACGATACAGCGGTAGTGGCGACTGGACTCATGCGGTACGGCTTCGTGAAGGAAGCCAGCCGGGTGGCGAGCGGATTGTTCGACGCCGCTGAGCACTTTGGCGGTCAGCTTCCGGAACTGTTCTGCGGCTTTGACCGCTCAGACTTCCCGGAGCCGGTGCCATATCCGACGGCGTGTTCCCCGCAGGCGTGGGCAGCTGCAGCCCCGATTCAGCTGGCTCGCATCCTCTTGCGGTTCGACCCCGATTTCACCAGGAAAGTACTCCACCTGGCGCCCATCCTCCCGGACTCGTTCGGGGAGTTCAAGGCCGAAAACGTGCTGCTGGGGCGCTCGCGGGTCACCATCCAGGCGTCCGCGGGCAATGGCACCGTGACGGGATTGCCGGCTGACCTGGAGTTGCGCTCCGATCCCCGGCCGCCGTTGGCGGGGGACCTGTTCGGCTAGCTTTTTAGAGCTCGCGCTCCATGACGAAGTCATGCTCCACGGTGTCGCCCAGTTTGAAGGACTTGGTGCCCACCCTCTGGAAGCCGCTCTTCTCATAGAAACGGATCGCCTTGGCATTTTCACTGTTCACGCCAAGCCAGACTCCTGCCGCGCCCTTTTCCGCAGCGTCCGCGACCGAGGCTTTCATGAGGCGGGATGCGGCTCCCTGGCCGTGATGGTCCGGGTGGACGTAGCACTTGCTCAGTTCCGTGGAGGGGAGTGCCGAGAGCACGGAGGCTACATCCGGGTCGCTTGCCGGCTTGGCAATCAGCATGGTGTACCCGTTGAGCTGTCCGTCGTCGTCGAGCACCAAAATGGTGACGTTCGGATCGGCGAGGTAATCCACGAAGTTCGCCTCGGCGAGCGTCTTCTCGAGATGGGCCTGGATGTCCGCCGATGAGGCGCCAGGTGGGCACGCCAGCGGAAAGGTGACGGCCGCAAGTTCAGCCAGCTTCCCGGCGTCGTCCGCTGTTGCTGTTCGAATGGTCTCGGCCACGTGGTCCCCCTTGGAGTTTGTGAACGGCTAATGCCCCTAAGAACGAATCTTAGGGGCATTAGCTGGACACGATCTCCTGATTTGCCTTTAGTCTGCTTTCACCGCGAGCACCGGGCAGTCCGCCTCCAGCAGGATCCGTTGCGAGACACTGCCCATGATGAGTTTGCCAACCGGGCTGCGGCGGCGAAGGCCAATCACAATCAACTCGGCATTGTGCTCATCGGCCGCATCCAGCACCTCAGCAGCGGCATCATGGCCGCGGACGGGCTGCTTGATGATGTGCTCGACGCCCTGCAGGGCAAGACGCTCCTCGATGGTCTGGATCTCCGGTTCCTGCGCGTACCTGTTATCCACCAAGGCGTCGCCTTTGGAAGAGTTGATCACCAACAGGGTGTCGTTGTTTTTCTTCGCTTCGGCAATGGCTTGGGTCAGTGCGGCTTCACCCTCGGGCGTGGGGACGTATCCCACCACGATGGTCATGGCTTCTCCTTGTTGTCGCGGACGTTGTGGTGGCTGTTGTGCTGGAGCGGGGTGGTGTTTTCGTCAGCTTGGATCGCGGCGTCCTCCGTCAGGAGCACTTCACTGGGGTGCGCGGGGACCACGCTGGCTGGCACCGGACGGTTGCGGCGGACCAGCTTGAAGAGCAGCGGCCAGAGGATGACGATAGCCACGATGATATAGACGACGACGGCGATTGGCTCGCTCAACAGCCCGGCGGGGTCACCAGCGAACAGCTGGAGAGTCCGGCGTAGCTGGCCTTCGATGCGCGGGCCGAGGATGACGCCCAGAATCAGGGGCAATACAGGTAGCCCGAAGCGCCGCATCATGAATCCCAAAGCTCCGAGCACCAGCAGGATCACCAGGTCGAACGCCTGCAGGTTCACCGAGTAGGCGCCCAACGTAGCGAAGAAGAGGATGCCGGCGTAGAGGTAGGGCCGAGGAAGCTGCAGCAGTTTCGCCCACAGGGGTGCCAGGGGCAGGTTGATGAGCAGGAGCAGCAGGTTGCCGATGAAGAGGCTGGCGATGAGTGCCCACACCAGGGGACCTTGGCTGGAGAACAGCTGCGGGCCGGGCTGGATGCCGTACGAGGTGAACGCCGCGAGCATGACGGCGGCTGTGGCGTTGGTGGGCAAGCCGAGGGCAAGCATTGGGGTCAGGGTTCCGGCGGCGGCAGCGTTATTGGCCGCTTCCGGGCCTGCGACGCCTTCGATGGCTCCCTTGCCAAATTCTTCTGGATGTTTTGTCAGCCGTTTCTCGGTGACATAGGAGAGGAACGTGGGGATCTCGGCACCACCGGCGGGCAGTGCGCCAAACGGGAAGCCGAAGGCCGTGCCACGCAACCAGGGTTTCCAGGAACGTGCCCAGTCTTTCTTGCCCATCCAAGGACGTCCGACGGGAATGATGTGAAGAGGTGAACGACGCAAGTGCGCGGCAACCCACAGTGCTTCACCCACGGCGAAGATGGCCACTGCCACCACCACGATGTCCAGGCCGTCGGCCAGCATCGGCTGGCCGAAGGTCAGGCGGCGCTGGCCGGTAACGGAGTCAATGCCCACCAAACCGATGGCCAGGCCCAGCCCCAAGGAGGCAAAGCCCCTGAGCCGGGACGAACCCAGGACTGCGGTGACGGCCAACAGGGCGAGGATCATGATGGCGAAGTAACTCGGTGCGCCCAAGCTCACGGCGAACTGAACCACCAACGGTGCAAGTCCTGCCAGCAGGGCCGTACCGATGGTGCCGGCAATAAAGGAACCAATCGCCGCAGTCGCGAGAGCCTGGGCTGCCCGCCCGGCTTTAGCCATCTTGTTGCCCTCGATGGCAGTCACTACAGACGACGATTCGCCGGGTGTGTTCAGCAGGATGGAAGTTGTTGAGCCGCCATACATGCCGCCGTAATAGATGCCGGCGAACATAATAAAGGCGCTGGTGGGCTCAAGGGCGGCCGTGACCGGAAGCAGCAGCGCCACAGTCATGGCCGGGCCGAGCCCTGGCAGAACGCCAACGGCCGTTCCCAGGAGCACGCCGATCATGGCGTACAGAAGGTTCATGGGGGTGAGGGCGGTGGCGAAACCGTCCATCAAAGAGGACCAGACGTCCATCAGAGGATTCCTTCCAGGAGTCCGGCTGGCAGCGCAATGCCAAGGCCGAGGTAGAAGCCGTAGAAGGTGGCCAGGGATAGCGCAATGGAGATGATTCCGTCACGAACGTAGTGCCGGCTGCCAAGGGCAAGCACGCTGCCCCAGAACAGGACAGTCCCGGAGATGACCCAGCCGGCCCAATCGATGAGCAGGATGTTGAGGATGAATGCTCCTGCAAGGGGGAGCACGGTCTTCCAATCGGCGGGGTGTGCGAGGTCAATGTCCTCGCCGCCTTCCACTTCGCCCTTGCCGCCGCGGAGAACGTTGATAGCCAGCAAGATTGCGCAGACCACCAGAAGCCCGGCAACGACGAAGGGAACTGCCTTGGGCCCTACGGGGTCCGACTTCGAATACGGGGTTACCAGGCCGTTGGCGTCGAGGAAGACAACGACGCCTACCGCGCCGAGCAGGAGGGCTACCCCCAGCTCGGCGCGGCCTTTGAGGCCTGTTGCTAAAGTGCTCACGCCAAGCCAAGCTTGGTGAGCACGTCCGCCACCCGCTTGTCCTGGTCCGTCAGGAACTTCTGGAACTCGTCACCGGTGATGAAGGCGTCGGTCCAGCTGTGGGTCTTGAGGGCTTCTTTCCAGCCAGCGGATTCGTGCATCTTCTCCAGCGCGGCAATCAGGGACTTCTTGTCGTCCTCGCTGATGCCCGGAGGGGCCACCATTCCGCGCCAGTTGGTGAAGACCAGATCGATGTTGGACTCCTTCAGCGTGGGGGCGTCAACACCTTCCAGACGCTTCTCGCCACTGGTGGCCAGGACGCGAACTTCACCGGACTTGATCTGCTGCAGGTACTCGCCTGCACCGGAAGCCGCGAAGCCAAGCTTGTTGCCCAGGATGGCCGGAAGGAGATCTCCACCGCCGTCGTATGCGACGTAGTTGACCTTCGTGGCGTCAATGCCAACTGCGCCCGCCAACTGCATGGGCAGGAGGTGGTCAGGGCCACCAGGCGAGGAACCGCCACCCACGGAGATGGAACCGGGATCTGCCTTCCAAGCCTTCACGAGGTCATCGATCGTTTTGTACGGGGAGTCCTTGCTGACCATGATGGCGCCGGGCTCTTCAATGAGTCGTGCCAGTGGGGTGGTCTGGGTCAGCTTCGACTCGGACTTGTTGGTGTAGCTGGCACCCACAACACCCAGACCCATGAGCATGGTGAGGTCCCCGTTGCCCTTTTCGTTGACGACGCGGGCCAGACCCACCGTGCCGCCTGCACCTGCGAGGTTGAAGACCTCGGTGTTGTTGGCGATCTTCTCGTCGTCGAGAACCTTGGCAGCCGCCCGTGCGGTGGTGTCGTAACCACCGCCGGGAGTATTGGGAACCATGATCTGGAGTCCGGTGACCGGTCCGGCTGCAGCGCCGGAGCTGGACGAAGCAGTGGAGTTCTTACCTGTGGCGCCGCAACCGGTGGCCATCAGGGCGATGCCGGCAGCAACGGCGGCGATTCGCAATGCGCGGATCTGGCGCATGGTGTTCCTCTTCTCAGTATGGAAAATTCTGTGCAGGGCGCTCAGCGTTGTGCCCCCGTGAATTGATGCTAGGTCCGGGCGTGACGGTCATCACTCTTGTGTTCGCAGTGATCTTTAAGTTCATTGCGTTCACGCCTCTGCCGTCTCATAGGGCGCAGCCCCGCTGGTGCTCAGCGTGCTTAGGGTATAGTTCCGATACGCCAAGGCGGACTACTTTTGAAACTGTTAGCGGCCCTTGCATATTGGAATCACCAAAGGATCCAAACAGTGACTCGACGAAGAGGAATGTCCTTGGCAGGGCAGTACCTTGTGCTGCAGTTGTTGATCGTCCTGGCGGTCCTGGTCGCTGTTGTAGCCATCTCCTTGGCCCAGTCTGCTGCTGCTTTTGAACGCACTGAAGGACGCCGCGCCTTGTCCGCGGCAGAGGCCCTGGGCAACAACCCCACTGTGCGTGCCTTGTTGCCCACTGCCGAACCCCGGAACGGCTCGGCCCTCCCGGCCGTTGCCGAATCCATTCGCACTGTTTCCGGCTCCTCCCACGTGGCACTCGCAAAGTTGGACGGCACCGTGGTGACCTCCTCGGATCCCAGCCAGCTGGGCAAGCCACTTCTGCTCGGCGACAGCAGGGTCAAGGAAGGCCGGGCATGGACCGGAGTCCTTGCCGGCAATGAAGGGAAGGTGCTCTCAGCACACGTGCCGGTACTGGACGATTCCGGGACCATGATCGGCATCGCAGCCATCAGCAGGAACTATCCGTCTGCCCTTGAACGGCTGGAAGACGTGGTGCCCAACCTCCTCACCTACCTGGGCGTTGCGAGTGTCCTGGGCGTGGCCGGTTCCCTTCTGCTGTCCCGTCGCGTCAAACGGCAAACCCTGGGAATGGAGCCCCGGGAGATCACCGGGCTCGTGGAAAACCGTGAAGCGATGCTGCAAGGCCTCAAGGAAGGGGTAGTGGCGCTGGACCCGCACGAGCGGATTACCGTGGCAAATGAGAGCGCCCGCCAACTCCTGGGACTGCCCGCAGACTGTGTAGGCCGGAAACTTGGCTCGCTTCACGTGGACCGTGCGCTGAAGGTGGTACTCACCCGGGAACAGTCAGACCCCGATCAGTTGGTGCTGGTGGGGGACCGGTTGGTGGTCATGAACAGGGTGGCCCTCCGGTCCCGCGGGCGCGACATCGGCTCCGTAACAACGCTGAGGGACCGCACCGAGTTGTCATCCCTGGAGCGCGAACTCGGTGCCACCAAAACCGTGACGGACACTTTGCGTGCCCAAGCCCACGAGTTCGCCAACCAACTCCACGTCATTTCCGGCCTGATCCAGATCGGCGAATACGATTCCGTGGTGCAATTCGTCAACGGCGCCACCGTGGACCGGACCCGGCTAAACGACGAAGTGACCAGCCGGATCGAGGACCCCGCGCTCGCAGCCCTCTTGATAGCCAAAGCGAGTTTGGCCACCGAGCGCGGCGTGGAACTGCAGATCGACCCGCAGTCCGGCCTCCCGCGCGTCAACGAGGAACTGTCCCGGGACCTCACCACTGTGGTGGGCAACTTGGTGGATAACGCGTTCGACGCCGTCACTGGGCTGGTTGGGGCGTCGGTGAGTGTGTTGGTGGTCAACTCGACGGACGGTGTTTCAGTCACCGTCCGGGACAACGGACCAGGCGTGCCCTCCGACGCCGCAGAGGACATTTTCAGGCAGGGCTTTTCCACGAAGGAGCCGGGACCCGGCGACGCCCGCGGCTTCGGCCTGGCGCTCTCGCGGGTGATCTGCCGCCGGTCCGGTGGCGACCTGACAGTAGCCAACGACCATGGGGCAGTTTTCACCGCACGATTCAATAAAGGGGCAGTGTAATCATGATCAAAGTCTTGATTGTGGATGACGACTTCATGGTGGCCAAGGTCCACGCGGGCTTCATCCAACGGACGCCGGGGTTCGGCGTCGTGGGTGTCGCGCACACTGGCGCGCAGGCCATCCTTGAGACGCAGCGGTTGCAGCCGGACCTCGTGCTGTTGGATATCCATCTCCCGGACATTAACGGGCTGGACCTGATGCATCAGCTCCGGGATGTTGCCCCGGACCTTGACGTGTTGGTGATCAGTGCGGCCCGTGAAACCGAAACGGTGCGTAAAGCACTGCGCGGCGGCATTGTGCACTACCTCATCAAGCCTTTTTCGCAGTCTGATCTTCAGGAGCGATTACAGCACTATCTGAATGCTTACCAAGGGCTGGACGCTTCCAAGGACGTGGCCGAGCAATCGGATGTCAACCGGGTATTCGGGCTGGATTCTGCTCAACGTACGCTGCCCAAGGGCTGCAGTGTGGAGACACTGGAACTCGTGGAGGCCGCGCTGAAATCGGCCCCCGGCGACGTCTCCGCCGCTGAAGTTGCCGAGCAATTGGGGACCTCCCGGGTGAGCGCCCGTCGTTACCTTGAGTACCTCCACGATGAAGGTGCGCTGGAAGTCAGGCTGAAGTACGGCGTCGGGCGGCCTGAAAGAAGGTATGTGCTGAAGGGGCGGTGACGCGGAGCACTCGTGCCCTGGTCAGTTTTGCCTTCGTGGGCAATTGATAAACTGGACGCACGTCCGTGATCAGCATTCCTGACTAAGGAGCGTGAGTGCGATGCCCAAGACCGGCAAGAACGATCATGCCCGTAAAGACGAACTCCCCTCGACGCTTCAGCGCTCTGAGCAGAAGGCCCAGGACACCTTCGCCAAGACCTACGATTCCGCCATGGAGACCTACGACAACGACGAAAGCCGCGCGGCCCGCACCGCCTTTGCCGCGGTGAAGCACAGCTACGAGAAGGTCGGCGACCACTGGGAGGCGAAGGAGGAACGGGGTCCTTCTGATCAGCATGCAGAAGAGGGCATTGGATCAACGCAACCCACTGCAGGGGGAGTGGACGCCAACGCCTCCAAGGAACATCTCTATCAGCGCGCTCAGGAACTGGACATCAAGGGCCGTTCGAAAATGAGCAAGGATGAGCTAGTCAAGGCGCTTCAGAAAGCCAACGACGCCGCGACCCGGAAAGCGCGGGGCGGCTAGTTCCTTACTCTTGGGACGCCGCAAATTTTGGAATGAACCCGCGATTTATCCATCTTATTGCACTTTATTAGAATGCAATAAAGTCTCCTAAATCTTGTAAGATCCTTCTCATGGATCCCGTGAACAATCCCTACACTCCCAACGCTGGCGCTACCCCGGAGATCGTTATCGGTCGTGACGAGTTCCTAGAGGACTTTCGCGTACTTCTGCGTCGGCTCGACAGAGGTCGGACCAACCAGTCGATGATCGTCACGGGCCTTCGTGGTGTGGGGAAAACCGTCTTGTTGGGAGAGTTCCGGCAAATATCGGAAGAGTTCAAATGGAAGGTCCTGGAACTCGAGGCCAGCAAACACGATGACGACCATTTTCGCCAGACCATCTATTCGCAACTCCGAGCTGCGCTCTACCAGATTTCGCCGCGAACCAAGTGGGGGGACAAAGCGAGGAAAGCTGCCCAGGTCCTGCAGTCTTTTAGTCTTTCCCTTGATCCGACTTCCGGCATCCCGACACTTTCCCTCGACGTCGACGCTGCGGAAGGATTTGCCGACCATGGCAGTCTGACGTTGGACCTGACAGATGTTCTGGTTTCGATAGGAGAGGCCGCCCGAGACCATGGGACGGGATTGGTTCTGCTGTTCGACGAAGTCCAGTTCTTGAGTCAGTCGCAGCTCGAAGCCGTCATCCAAGCAATACACAAATCGGTTCAGAGGAAACTCCCTGTGACCTTCGTTGGGGCGGGACTACCTCAGATTGCCGAACTAGCGGGCGACGCCAAATCGTATGCCGAGCGTCTCTTCAAGTTCCCGAAGCTCGGCTCCTTGGACTTCGAGGACGCTAAGAAGGCGCTTGCGGAACCTGCCCACATCGAGGGCGTGCGGTTCAACGACGACGCGCTGGCGCGGGCATTTGAACTGACCGAAGGCTATCCGTACTTCGTACAGGAACTCGGGTATCAGGTTTGGGCGGTCGCCGAAGGCGACGTCATCACACTTGATGATGTGGAGGACGCCAAGGAAGCTTACGAGGCAAAGCTGGACTCCTCGTTTTTCCGGGTCCGATTGGATAGAGCCACACAACTCCAGATTGCCTACATGCGCGCCATGGCCCAGCTCGGCCCAGAGTCACAGAAGGCCGCGGAAGTGGCTGCCGTCATGGGACGGGAATCCACACAACTTGCTCCCACGCGATCGGAACTAATCAACATGGGGCTCCTTTACACCCCCGCGCACGGGTACGCGGGATTCACAGTGCCCCACTTTGACCGGTTCATGCTTCGAGCAGTACCCCAGCTGGATGTTCCCCCGGTGCAAAAGCGACGCGCAAAGCCCAAGAGCTAGGGCTGGCGGATCCTATCTCCATCCGCCGTTCTGCGGCGACGATGCTGGACCGCTACATAATGCTGTGAACAATCTTCGCGAATGCCCGGCTGGGATAGCCAGTGAAGAGTTTCCCGCAGGGATTCCAGATCCTCGGCCGAGATAATTACGGCGCCACCGTCTTCAAATAGTTCCGGATCCCATCCACCACCAGTTCATGGTCCTCATCAGAGCTCAATCCAGCCACGGTAACTGCACCAATCACACCTGCACCACGAACCCGGATCGGGAACGAGCCACCGGCGAGCGTGTAGTCCTCATGGGCAAGCCAGCCGCCTCCCAGAGGGCTGTGGGTGCGGGCGGAGAACTGCTCAGTTAACAAGGCTGTGCTGTGTTCAAAACGCAGCACCGAGGCGGACTTGCGGCGGATCCACTGTTCCTGGTCGGCCGTGGCTCCAGGTAGGACGCAGCGGAAGAGCACGAGGTTGTGCCGCCGGATGTCGATGGCAACGCCATAATCGGAAGCGATCGCGTGGTTGGCGATGAGCGAGCCGAGGCGCCAGGCATCGTGGTGGTCAAAGCTTGCAAAGACGAGTTCTTCCTCCTGCTGGCGGAGCTCCACAAGGCGGGCAGATTCAGTCATTTCCTTGCACCTTCTTCTGAAACATCAGCATCCGCCGCGTAAGACAGCCCGATCTGGCGGCGGATTTCATCCATGGCGGCCATGATGGCGACGCTTTCGCTCGGGGGCAGGATGGTGCCGGCGGTCTCGCCGGCGCGGATCAGGCGTTCCAGCTCAGCTGCCTGGTACTGCATTCCCCGGCTCTTCACGGGCTGCTCGAAACGCTCCACCACCTCGCCATCAACGCGGAAAACGGTGAAGGGCACTTGGTTGTACCAAGTGTGTTCGATGTCGATGTAGCCCTCTGTACCGATCACCATGGCGCGGTTGGCGCTGGCGGCGTCGAGTTCGCAGTCCACAATGGCCTGCTGCCCGTCGGAGTACTCGAAGATTGCCGCCGTTTGCCTGTCGACGCCGGTGGCCGTCATGGAGGCGCTTGCCCGGACTGCGGCAGGCGTGCCCAGGACGTCGAAGGCAAACGAGATCGGGTAGATGCCCAGGTCCAGCAGTGCTCCACCGCCCAGCGCGGGATCGTTCAGCCGGTGGGCAGGGTCCTTGGGAAGGCTCTGGTTGTGGCTGGCCACCACCTTCCGCACCTCGCCGATGGCGCCATCCTGGATGAGTTCGCGGATGCGGACCATGTGCGGGAGGAAGCGCGTCCACATGGCTTCCAGAGCCACAAGGCCTTTGGATTCGGCCAGGTCCACGATCTCCTGGGCTTCGCGGGCGTTCATCGTGAAGGCCTTCTCCACCAGCACATGCTTTCCGGCGTTCAGGGCCAAGAGCGCGTTGGCGTGATGGAACGGGTGCGGCGTCGCGATGTACACCACGTCAACCAGCGGATCCGCCACCAAGTCCTCGTAGCTGCCGTGGGCGGTCATTACTCCATGCAGCTCAGCGAAGGCTTGGCTGGACTCCAACGAGCGTGAGCCCACAGCCTGCACGGTAAAGCCGTTCTCGTTCAGGTCCTGCGTCTGGAGCCCGGCAATAAATCCTGTGCCGAGGATGCCCCAGCGGATCGTTCCGTCGGAAGTGCCATTGCTGAGAGTCACGTGCTTAGTCCTTCGTCGAGTCAGAAAGCGGGTAGGCCACATAGGCAAAACGCCGGGAGTCCGGCGACCAGCTGTTGACGTTGAGGGTACCTTGGCCACCGAAAAGGGGCCATGTCTGCAGCGGCGTGGCCCAGTCCTCTGTAGAAACAAGTACGACGGCGACCGGCAGGTCCGCGGGGTGTCCTACGGTTCCGCTGGGGAACCGGATGTAACTGGCGTACCGGCCATCGGGGGAGAGATGCGGGAACCAGTCGACTGTTTCGGATTCGAGGAGCCGCTGGAAGCCAGTGCCGTCCACGCGAACCCGGGCGAGCTGGGCGTGACCCTGCGTGGACGAAAAGGACTCCGTATTTAGGTAAATCCATTTCCCATCGGGCGAGTACTCCGGCCCGTCGCAGTGGGCTGAACCGACATCAAAGCGGCCGACATCCACGCTGGCGGTAGCGCCGCCGTCGGACGCTATGGTCATCAGGCGACCTGGCTGCGTGAAGTCTCCCGCTTCGATCCCCACATACGCCAACTCCTTGCCGTCCGGGCTGACGCCGTGGAGGAAATGGAAGGAGCCGTCGTCATCGGTGATGCGCGTGACCGGTCCGCCGCCCAGTAAAGCACGGTAGATGTGGCCGTCGTTCGCGGAGACGAAGATGCCCTGGCCGTCAGGTGCCAGGACGTGGTCGTTGTTCAGGTCCGGGACTCCGGTGAGGGAGATAGGCTCCAGAGAGCCCGCGTCGAGATCGAAACGCCATAGCTTCCCGTCCCCGTTGAGGACGAGCGAGCTTCCGTCCAGGGCCCAGTTGGGCGCTTCGAGAAGAAGGCGGTCGGTGCTGTAGAGCAGTGCCGACTCCCCGCTGACCGACGCGATCCACACCTCACAGCGCTGGCCTGATTGAAGGGTGCGGATCACGTCGGTCCTTTCCTAGTCCTTGCTGCTGAACTAGTCCTTGCTGCTGAAGGCGGCGTCGAAGCTGGTTTGGGAGGCGGGGAAGTCGTATTTCTTGAGGGCGGCGAGGGCTTCGGGGGCGCCGTGCAGGCGGTCCATTCCGGCGTCCTCCCATTCCACACTGATGGGGCCGTTGTAGCCGATCGCGGCCAGGGCCCGGAAGGAGGATTCCCAGGGCACGTCCCCGCGTCCGGCGGAGACGAAGTCCCAGCCACGGCGCGGATCGCCCCAGGGCAGGTGGGAACCCAGGACGGTATTCCGGCCGGTGGGCCTGAGCTTGGTGTCCTTGCAGTCCACGTGGTAGATCCGGTCCTTGAAGTCCCAGATGAAGGAGACAGGGTCGATGCCTTGCCACATGAAGTGGGACGGGTCCCAGTTCAGGCCGAACGCGGGCCGGTGGCCGATCGCTTCGAGGGTCCGGACGGTGGTCCAGTAGTCGTAGGCGATCTCGGACGGATGGACTTCGTGGGCGAAGCGGACCCCGCATTCGTCGAACACGTCCAGGATGGGGTTCCAGCGGTCCGCGAAGTCCTGGTAACCGGCGTCGATGACCTTTTCCGGGACGGGCGGGAACATCGCGACGTACTGCCAGATGGAGGACCCGGTGAACCCCACCACGGTGTCCACGCCCAGTGCCTGGGCGAGGCGGGCGGTGTGTTTCATTTCTTCGGCGGCGCGTTGGCGGACGCCTTCGGGTTCCCCGTCGCCCCACACGCGCGTCCCGACGATTGCTTCGTGGCGGAAGTCGATGGGGTCATCGCACACGGCCTGGCCTTTGAGGTGGTTGGAGATGGCCCAAACCTTCAGGTTGTACTTTTCCAGGACGGCGAGTTTGGACTCGACGTAGCCCGGTTCGTCCCAGCGCCAGGCGTCCAGGTGGTCTCCGGAGACGGCGATTTCCAGGCCGTCATAGCCCCAGCCCGAGGCGAGCTTGGCGACTTCCTCGAAGGGGAGGTCGGCCCACTGGCCGGTGAACAGGGTGTACGGGCGGGGCATGTCAGGCTCCTTCAGTAGGGGTGCTGTTTAGGGAGTTGGTGTGAAGCTGGATCAGTGAGCTTTTGGCCGCCGCGGATTCTTCGATGGCAGCGAGGACGTGCTGCACGTTCAGGCCTTCTTCGAACGACGGCGACGGCTGGCTGCCGTCCCGAATGGCCAGGAGGAAGTCCCGGATCTGGTGCGTAAAGGTGTGTTCCCAGCCGATGATGTGACCCTGCGGCCACCACGCTTCGAGGTAGGGGTGTTCGGGTTCGTTGACGAGGATCCGGCGGAAGCCCTGCTCGCGGACGGGGACTGTGGCATCAAGGAAGCCGAGCTCGTTCAACGCTTCGAGGTCGAAGATGATGGTGCCCTTGTCGCCGTAGATCTCGAGCTTGAGGGAGTTCTTCTGGCCGGTTGCTACCCGGCTGACTTCCACTGAGGCGATTGCTCCGGAGGCGAGTGTCAGCGTGGCCCAGGCGGCGTCGTCGACCGTGACATCTTCGGGGCCATTTGGTCCGGGGCGGCGGTCCACGAAAGTGTGGAGGCGGCCCGTGACCTCGGTGACGGCATCACCCAGGAGGAACAGGACTTGGTCGATGGCATGCGAGGCGATGTCGCCCAGCGCGCCGGAGCCGGCGGTTTCCTTGCGGAGCCGCCAGGTCATGGGGGATTCGGCGTCGGAGAGCCAGTCCTGGAGGTAGGCGGCCCGGACGTGCCGGACGGTGCCGAGGCGGCCTTCGGCGATCAGCTCGCGGGCAAGCGCAAGAGCCGGAACGCGCCGGTAGTTGAAACCGATCATGGACTGCACACCGTTCGCGCGCGCTGCAGCGGCGGCTGCGGTCATGGCTTCTGCCTCGGCGATCGTATTCGCGAGCGGCTTTTCCACGAGGACGTGCTTGCCGGCCCGGAGGGCGGCGATGGCGATTTCGGCATGCATCCAGCCAGGGGCGCAGATATCGACGATGTGGATGTCGTCTCGCTCGATGACGGAGCGCCAGTCGGTGGCGGACTCGGTCCAGCCGTACTTTGCCGCGGCCTCGGCTACCAGGGAGGCGTCCCGGCCGACCAGGACTTTCTGCTCGAAGGCCGGAACGTCAAAGAAGCTGGCCACATTCCGCCACGCGTTCGAGTGGGCTTTACCCATGAAGGCATAGCCGATCGCGGCGACCCCCAAGGTGCGGGTAGGTTGCTGGGTGCCCTGGCTCTGGTCAGTGTGGGCGGGGGTGCTCATGGTGTGGTTCCTCGTTACGTACGGAGTTGCGGTTGCCTAGAGTGTTGCGGTTTCCGGCGCCCAGTCCTCCGGGACTGGTTCGGAAGTGGGCGCGTTGCTGGTGACGTCCACGAACGAGCCCGATTCCACGGATTCGGAGATCGAGACCATGGTGTCCAGCACGTGGTAGGCCAGCTCGCCGGTGGCGCGGTGCGGGGCGCCGGAGCGCAGGGCACGGGCCATGTCCAGCACGCCCAGGCCCCGGCCGTTGGCTGGTCCGGTGGACGGAATGATCTCGGGTTCTTCCGCGCCGGGGCGCCAGAGCTTGAGGTCGCCGTCGAAGTAGTTCGGGTCCGGCAGCGAGAGCGTGGCCTCGGAGCCGGTGATTTCCACGAACCCCATGCGCTGGCGCGGGGACTCGAAGGAGAACACGCTGTGCGAGGATGCGCCGCTTTCGAACTGTGCCATCGCGGAGACGTGCGTGGGGACCTCGACGGCGAATTCCTCCCCGGTCTTCGGACCGGAACCAATGATCCGGGTCGCTTTCGCGGAGGACCCGACGGCGGCCACCTTACGTACCGAGCCGAAGGTCTGGATCAGGGCGGTGAGATAGTACGGGCCCATGTCGAACAACGGGCCGGCGCCGTGCTGGAACAAGAACGCCGGGTTCGGGTGCCAGGATTCCGGACCAGGGGTCTGGAACGTGGTCATCCCCGTCAACGGCGTGCCGATGTCCCCGCGTTCGATGATCCTGCGGGCTGTCTGCAACCCCGCACCCAGGAACGTGTCCGGCGCGGTGCCAAGCCGCATTCCTGCAGCGTCTGCTGCCTTCAGCAGGCCGAGCCCGGACTCGCGGTCCAGGGAGAACGGCTTCTCCGTCCAGACGTGCTTGCCCGCGTTGACCGCGGCCGTGGCAACCTCGACGTGCGCCGCCGGGATGGTCAGGTTCACGATGATCTCGACGTCGGGATGGTTCAGTGCCAGCTCCGGCGTACCGAACTCGGCGATCCCGTACTCCTTGGCGCGCGCCTCGGCCGCCTCGGCGAACAGGTCCGCGATCACCAGGACCTTCACGTCCGGGAAGACCGTGAGATTGTCCAGATACTGTTTGCTGATGTTGCCCGCACCGATGACGGCGACGCCCACTGGGCCTTTGCGGATTGAAGGTGTGAAGCTCATGCCCCTGCCTCCTCGGAAATAGTTCCCTCAGCTGCCTGAACGCTTGCCGCAGCCGTCAAATACTTCAGGCTTTCGGTGATGCCCTCAAAAATATCGCCGGAGTAGTCATCGAACTCCACCACGCCCACTTCCAGGGACTTGGCCGCGGCGATGATATCGAGGACAGGGATCGTTCCCTGGCCAGCGGGCTGCTGGGCCTTGGTGTCCGTGGTGGCCGGACCGTCCTTGATGTGGATGAGCTTCACCCGGTCGCCCAGGCGCTCCAGCAGCGAAACGGGGTCTTGGCCCCCGACAGCTGCCCAATACGTGTCCACCTCAAGGACGAGTTCCGGATCCAGCAAGCCTTCGAAGTACTCCAGTGCGGTCTGGCCTTCGATAGTGGACTCCAGCTCCCACGCATGATTGTGATAACCCACGCGGATGCCGTACTCAGCGCCCTTCTTGGCAGCTGCATTCAGCGCGGCGGCCGTTGCTTGGATGGTCTCGGCGTCCTGCCAGTGCTCGGCAGGAAGGAAAGGATCAATCACGGTGGTGATGCCCAGTTCCTTGGCCGCGGCGAAAATCTCGTCCTGGTCCTGGCTCAAAAGCGGGGCATGCCCGGACGGAGCGGTAAGGCCGTTCTCCTTCAGGGCGGCGCCGAGTTCCTTGGCGGTGGCCACGAAGTTGTAGGGTTCCACCTGCGTGAAGCCGATCTCTGCGATCTTCCTGATGGTCCCAGGCAGATCCTCCTGGATGGCGTTGCGAACGGTGTAGAGCTGGAGTGAATACGACATGGGTTCCTTCCCGGTAATCGTCCGGTGTTGCTCGTACTTAACAGTGAACCTACTTAACTGCTCCTGACGACAGCCCTGCCACCAAGTGTTTTTGCACCAGGATGAATCCGATCAAGACGGGCAGGCTGACCACCACGGAAGCGGCCATGAGCTGGTTCCAGAAAACATCCGATTCGCTGGCATAGGCCTTGAGCCCCAAGGACAGTGTTTTTGTGGACTCGTTGGTCAGCACGGATGCGAACAAAACCTCGCCCCATGCGGAGATGAAGGAATACACGGCAACTGCGATGATGCCTGGTTTGGCAACAGGGAGGATCACCCGGAACAGTGCTCCCATCCTGCCCGTGCCGTCGATCATCGAGGCCTCTTCCAATTCCTTCGGAATCGAGGCGAAGTAGCCGCTCAGCATCCAGATGGCGAAAGGCAAAGTGAAGGTCATGTAAGTGATGATCAGCCCGAGGTAGGAGCCCTGCAGCTGCAAGCCGGTCATGTTGCGGATCTGGGTGAAGATCAAGTACAGCGGCAGGAGGAACAGGATGCCAGGGAACATCTGGGTGGAGAGGACCGTCAGGCTGAAGGCGCGCTTGCCCTTGAACTGCAACCGCGCAATGGCGTAGGCGGCAAGGACGGCGACCGTCACTGAGCAGGCTGTTGCGCAGACGGTGATGATGAGGCTGTTCTGGAAGTACTTGGCCAGCGGAACCGTGGTCCAGATGTCCAGGTATGGTGACGCCGTGATTTCACGGGGAATCCACTGGAAGAGTCCCGAGACATCCTTGAGGGGTTTCAGCGAGGTGGAGACCACCACGAAGAGCGGAACCGCCACCCAGAGGGACAGGATGGTCAGGACCACGTTCCTGAGGATCCGGAAGTTACGTGTCTCAATCATTGTCGGCTCCCTTGGGCAGCACCATGCGGATGTAGAAAACGGAGGCAATGAACAGTGCGATCAGCAGCAGCACGCTCATTGCGCCGCCCAGGCCGAAGTTCCAACTGCCGAAGGAGTTTTGGTAGATCAAAGGGGAAATAAGGGTGGCTTCCTTGGGAGACGTGGCTCCGAACAGGACGAAGGGAACGTTGAACTGGTTGAAGGTCCACAGCGACATCACCATGAGCAGCACGCCGTTGGCCGGGCGGACCATGGGCAATGTGATGCGACGGAACTGCTGCCAGAGCGTAGCGCCGTCAATGGCCGCTGCCTCGTAGACATCAGTGGGAACGTTTTGCAGTGCCGCCATCAGCATGAGGAAAGCGAAGGGCCACAGCTGCCATACGTTCACAATCACCATGGCTCCGAAGGAGTTCTGGCCCAGCAGCCAGAAGGGGCGTTCGTCGCCGAAGAGGTGGAGGGTGTCCACCAGGATTTGGTTCACGGCGCCGTCGCGCTGGTTGAACATGAAGGCCCAGGCAATGGTTCCGACGTATGCCGGGAGTGCGTAGGGGACCAGGAAGAACGTGCGAAGAAGAGCGCGTCCCTTGAAGTTGGAGGACAGGAAAACTGCGCCTGCCATGCCGAGCACCCAGGAGAAACCGACCACCAGGATGGTGTAGCCCAGCGTGCGGCCAACCGTGCTGAAGAAGGCCTGCCCGATGGTGCTGTCCGGGTTGAGCCCGTTGATGAAGTTCTGCAGCCCTACGAACGGTGCGTTGAGCCAGTTGGTGAGGTTGAGCTGCGTCAGGGAGATGAACGCGATCCAGATCCCAAGGAGCATCGGGCCGATGTGGATCAGGAGCTCAAGGATGGCGGCCGGAAGGATCAAGCCGTAGGGGAGGAATGAGCGACGCCGTTTGCGTACCGGCGGTGTGCTTGCGGCCCGTGGTTGGCCGGGCTCGGGATCAACGGCAGCGGTGCTGCCTGCAGCGGCCGGGCCGCTGTCCAATGCTGAATGGGACATGGAAACTCCTTTGCCGGAGCGGGGACACCACTTCGTGGTGGCGTCCCCGCTCACTGGGCCTGGTTACTGGGCCGCGGCCATCTGGTTGTTGGCGTCCTTGAGGGCCGCCCGGATGTCGTCTTCGGAAACAGTTCCCGTTGCCGCTTTGGCAAAGAGGTTCTTGATTGCCGTTCCGGTGAGGGTCTCCATCTGACCCTCTTTGGCGATCAGCGGCATGGGAAGGGAGTGGTTGGCCAGGGCGTCATTCTTGGCCTTGACTTCTTCGGTCTGGAAGGCTGCATCGCTCGACGCCGCGGTGACTACAGGAAGGGAGGAGTAGGCCTTGTTGAGGGCAATCTGCTCTTCGTCGCTGGTCAGGAACGCGGCCAGTTTGATGGCATTGGCCTTGTTGTCGCTGTTCTTGAAGACACTGAGGTTGATACCGGCCACGTGGCTCTGGGTGCCACGGTCACCAGTAGCTCCCGCGGTCATCATAGGGATCGGGGCTACGCCCCAGTCCTTGAAGTCGCGCGCAGCGAAGTTCTTCAGCGGGCTCTGGTCGAACATCATTGCGGCCTTGCCATTGATGAGGTTGTCCACCTTCTGGCTGCCTTGGCTGAGTTCAGCGTCCGACGGCGACATCACCTTGTCCGTGGCCATCAAGTCCACGAACTGCTTGACTCCCTCAACCTGGGGATCGCTGTCGAAGGTGGGCTTTCCGTCACCGTCGAACAAGGTACCGCCGTTTTGCAGGCCACGAACGAACGCTTGGTGCGAGTTGGCGGAAACGGATGCTCCAGCTGCGGTGAAGCCCCACTGATCGGGCTTGCCGTCACCGTTGGTGTCCTTGGTGAGCTTCTTGGCATCGGCCACAAACTCGTCCCAGGTCGTGGGCGCCTTCTCGATGCCGGCTTCCTTGAACAGCTTGGTGTTGTAATACATGTTGTAGGCCAAACCGTAGAGCGGCACAGACGTGGGGGTCTTGCCTTCCGCGCCACCGGTCGACCAGCTGGTCTTCAGGAAGCGGTCCTTGCCGCCAACGGCCTCCAGCAGTTCACCTTCCACGGGCTCGAAAGCGCCCGTCTCCTGCAGGGTCACGGCCCACGTGTTGCCGATGTTCAGGACGTCGGGACCGTCGCCACTGGTAACTGCCGTAAGAATGCGGTTGTAGAGGTCAGTCCAGCTGATGACTTCCAGCTGTACCTTTACTCCGGTCTTTTCCGTAAAACGATCCAGCGTGGGCTTCAGCTTGGCTGCGGTGTCGTCCAGGCTGTTGCCTTGGTCCGATGCCCAGTAGGTGATGGTGTCGCTGCTTGCTTGTGGGCTGCTACCGCCGCCACCGCAGGCGCTGAGACCCAGTGCCAAGGCTGCCGTCGCGGCAACCGCCGATAGGACTTTCAGGGGATTCTTCATGATGCTCCGGTTTTCTCGTCGTCGAGCTGGTGCTGGCTGAAACTAGGCTGAAAGCGTTGCTGCCGTGGGATCCCAATCCTCGGGCAGCGCAGGGACCTGTGTTGCAGAACTTTCCACATCCACGAAGGCCCGGTTGTCGATTGACTCTGCGATGGAGGCCATGGTGTCCAGGATGTGGAACGCGAGTTCACCCTGGGCGCGGTGCGGACGGCCTTCACGGAGGCCGCGGGCCATTTCCAGGACACCCGCTCCACGGCTGGCAGTTGAGCCGACTGACGGGACGGTTGTCCAATCATCGGAACCGAGCGCGCAAATCCTGATCTCGCCGTCGAAGTTGTTCGGGTCCGGCAATGCGATGGTGGCCTCGGAACCGGTGATCTCCACGAACCCTGCGCGTTTGAGCGGGGAATCGAAGCTGAAGATGCTCTGCGCAGATTCACCGTTCTCGAACTCCAGGATGGAGCTGACGTGGGTAGGGACTGTGACGTCGAACGTCTCGCCGGCCTTGGGACCCGAGCCGATCACGCGTGTTTCGCGGGACTTGGAACCGAAAGCTCCTACCTTGCGGATGCTGCCGAAGGTCTGCACCAGCGTGGTCAGGTAGTAGGGGCCAATGTCGAACAGAGGACCGGCGCCATCCTGGAACAGGAATGCGGGGTTGGGGTGCCAGGATTCCGGACCCGGGGACTGCATCAAGGTCAGTGCAGTCAGGGGAGTGCCAATGTCACCGCGTTCGATCATGCGGCGGGCAGTCTGGAGGCCGGCGCCGAGGAACGTGTCCGGTGCGCAACCTAGCCTTACGCCGGCTGCGTCGGCTGCCTTGAGCAGACCCAAGCCACTTTCGCGGTCCAGGGAGAACGGCTTTTCGCTCCAGACGTGCTTGCCTGCGTTGACAGCCTGTGTGGCAACTTCCACGTGGGCAGCGGGGATGGTCAGGTTGATGACAATCTCCACCTCCGGGTGGCCGAGGACAGCGTCAATGCCACCGTGCACGGGAATGCCGTACTCGTTGGCTCGCGTGGCTGCGGCCTCTTCGAACAAGTCACCGATCGCCACAACGCGAACATCGGGGAAGCTTGTGAGGTTGTCGAGGTACTGCTTGCTGATGACACCTGCGCCGATGATGCCTACGCCCACGGGGCCTGAACCCACCGGGCTTGTCATCAGCGAACCAAAGCCGGCTCCTGCTGCGTGGCTCATGCGGACACCTTCCCCGCGCTGAGGTAGTTGTAGCTGTCTTCCACGGCGTCGAACATGTCGCCTTGGAAGTCGTCCAGTTCCACGACTGCTGCTTCAAGTGATCCGGCAGCGTTCAAGACGTCCCAGATAGGCATCTGACCGGCACCAACTGCGAGCTGGCTCGACGGGTCCGAGGTCACCGGACCGTCCTTGATGTGAATGAATTTGACGCGGTCACCAAGCCGGACCAGGAGTTCGGCAGGGTTCTGGCCACCTACGGCTGCCCAGTACGTGTCCAGTTCCAGGACGACCTCGGGGTTGAGGTGGTCGGCCAGGTGTTCGATCGCCGTTTTGCCGTCGATGACGGACTCAACTTCCCACCAGTGGTTGTGGTAGCCGACGCGGACACCGTATTCGGCCCCCTTGGCGGCGGCCGCGTTGAGCTGTTCCGCGGTTGCTTTGATGTCTTCGATCGTGTTCCAGCGCTCGATCGGGACATGCGGGTCAATAACAGTACCGATGCCCAGCTGCTGCGCAGCGGCAAAGATTTCGTCCTGGTCATCGCTGAGCAAGGGAGCGTGGCCGGAGGGGGCGGTGAGGTTGTTCTCCGTCAACGCCCGCTTGAGTTCTTCGGCCTTGGCAACAAAACGGTAGGGCTCAACCATGGTGAAACCGATATTGGCCAAGCGCTGGATGGTTCCCGCCAGATCCTCTTCAAGGGCCTTTCGGACCGTGTAGAGCTGGATCGAATATGACACTGTCTCTCCTCGTCGTTGTGGGTGGAGGCAAATTGATGCCGCTGATTTCCGGCATCCAAGGGGGTGATGTGCTGCTCCTCACAACCTAGGGGGACTTTTGCCGAGCGTCAAGCAAAAGTTGAAATATGGCCGACAAACTTCTGCTGCATGACACGCATAAGCAATCGTGCTTCACTAATGGCATGACCTCAGCACCCGGACACCAAGGCGGAAAAGACGCCCCCGCACAGGACGCCGGTAACCTTTCACGTGCCGGGGACCTCTTCCAGCTCCTCCGGGACGGCCAAGCCAGGACTCGTGCTGAACTCGCCCTCACCACAGGACTTGCCCGCTCCACCGTCGCGTCCCGCATCGATGCCCTGATCGGATCCGGCCTCGTGGGGCCCGCCGGTGAGGCAACATCCAGTGGCGGCAGGCCGCCGTCGCGCTTTGCCTTCAACCCCGCCGCGCGCGTCGTCCTGGCCGTCGACGTCGGAGCGACCCACGTGATTGTTGCCGTCACCGACCTCGGTGGAAGCGTCCTCGCCGAACGCAGGCTCACGCAGGAAGTCGCCGAGGGCCCGGACGTGGTGCTTGGCCAGGTCATCAAAGCCGGGCGCGAACTGCTCACCGAAGCCGGGCGGGAACCCGGCGACCTCGCGGGCATTGGCATCGGACTGCCCGGGCCCGTGGAACACGCCACCGGACGGCCGGTCAAGCCGCCCATCATGCCCGGCTGGGACGGATTCGACGTCGTTCCTTACGTCCAGCGCTCCCTACCCGTTCCAGTTCTGGTGGACAACGATGTCAACATCATGGCGCTCGGCGAACGCACCGCATACTGGCCGGACCACGAGAATTTCCTGTTCATCAAGGTCGCTACCGGCATCGGCGCAGGCATCATCAGCAGCGGCCAGCTGCAGCGCGGCGCCAACGGCACTGCCGGGGACCTCGGCCACGTGCGGGTGCCCCGCGGCGACGACGTCCTCTGCCGCTGCGGCAACTACGGATGCCTGGAAGCGCTCGCCTCAGGTCCCGCCGTCGCGCGCCAACTCAAGGCGCAGGGCCTCGAAGCCGCCACGGGAGCGGATGTCCTCCGACTGGTGGCCGAGGGAAATTTGCAGGCCATCCAGGCCCTCCGGCAGGCGGGACGTGACGTCGGCGATGTGCTGGCCACCGTGGTCAACCTGCTCAATCCGTCCATGATCATCATCGGCGGCAGCGTGGGAGAGGCTGGCGAACACCTGGTTGCCGGCATTCGCGAGGTTGTGTACCGGCGTTCGCTGCCGTTGGCCACCACTCACCTGCGGATCGGTATTTCCATGGCCGGTGATCGCGCTGCAATCCTGGGCGCCAGCCAGATGGTGACGCAATATGTGCTCTCACCGGCAGTGATTGAAGCCACGCTCCAAGCAGCCGGATAGACGCCGTTTGTGACCGGATGGCCGGTGACGGCGTGATAGCAATGAAGGTGATGAAAACGTTTCCTGCCGTCCTTCACCGCACACCATGAGCCAGTTCCTCGCCAAAGTTCCCCGGGGTTGGTTGATTCTCGCCTGCATTGGCCTGATCGCGCTCAACATGCGTGGGCCCTTCGTAGCAGTGGCCCCAGTGGTGGATTCCCTGCAAGCCGACCTGGGATTCTCGCCTGTTGAACTGGGTCTGTTGACCGGTATCCCTGTGCTCTGTTTTTCGCTCGCCTCGCCGTTGGCGTCCTTGGCTGGTCGTCGGCTCGGTGCCGAATTTGCCGTCATGCTCACGCTGCTCGGCGTACTGGCAGGCGTCGTGATCCGGTCCAGCGGCGGTGGCGTGCCGGTGATAGTGGGGACGGTCATCATCGGTGTGGCTATTACGATCGGCAATATCGCCGTGCCGCTCATCATCCGCAGGGACTTCGCGCCGCGGCGCCAAGCTACCGCGATGGGCGTATATACGGCAGCCCTGAACATCGGATCGTTCCTCACATCAGTCGCTACTGCACCACTCGCTGAACTGGTGGGCTGGCGGCTTTCCTTGGCAGCGAGTGCCCTTCTGGCGCTGGCAGCCATCCTGTTCTGGATACCGACTGTTGGACTCCGGCGCGCGTTGGTTCCGGCTGCGGTCCCTGCGCCCGACCGCTCTGCGTCCGGCGCGGTTGCGGGAGTGGGATGGCTGACGGCCGGCCTGACACTTGGCTTCGCCGGCCAGGCGTTCTCCTACTACGGCATCACGGCGTGGCTGCCGAGCTTCCTGTCCGACGAGCTCGGCATGGGCGCCGCCGAGGCCGGCGCGGGATCATCACTGTTCCAGATTTTCGCGATTGTGGGAGGGCTGGGCGTACCGCTTTTGGCCCGCTTTGCCAGTACGACGACGGTAGCTGTCACCTTGAGTGCGTTATGGCTGACGGTTCCCGTGGGCTTGTTGCTGGCCCCTGATTTGTGGTGGATGTGGTCTTCCATGGGCGGCATTGCGCAGGGTGGCGGCATCACGGTGGTGTTCATCGCCATCATCAAGTTCGCCAGGGACCAGGCTTCGGCAGGGAAGATGTCTGCCGTCGTCCAAGGTGTGGGTTACTTGGTTGCAGCCTTGGCGCCAACCGTCATTGGCTACGTCCATGGCGTGTCCGAAGGCTGGACCGTGCCGCTGCTGGTGATCCTGGGTTCGGTGCTCGCGTTCTGTGTGTGCGTTACGTTGTCCGTGCGCTGGGTGGCCCGGCAGGCGTAGGTTCGTGACGCCGTCGGGCTTTGTGCCCGTCTCGATGGCGCGCTGCGCAGTAGACGGTAGGAAGCGTCTTGTGTGCAGCGGGCCATCGAAGGGGTGGGCGGGCCGGTCGCTGTTCCTGCCCGATTCGGGGGTGCGCTGCGAGACGTGCCGTGCGCACGGCATGGTGTGCAGCTAATCATCGAAACGGAGTGAGTTGACCGCGGGTGGCATGGAGAAGCCCCGCTGCTGGGCTGCCTCCCCGACCATCGGGGTCACTTGTTGCGAAGAGTGCAGGCAGCCCAGCGTTGGGGCTTGGTTTTCCTGGGGCGGCGCCCCCGGCCTAGGCGGCGACGAGTTCCTCTTCCGTTGCCTCTTCACGGGCTTCGGTGAGGAAGCGGGCGTAGGCCGGGATGGTCAGGAACGTGGGGAATTCCTCGGCCAGAGTGACTTCTTCGAAGATGGCGCGGGCGTCTGCGAAACGGTCTCCGTCAAAGCGTTCGAGCCGGGCGAATTCCTCGTCGAGCATGTCCTGGACCCATTCGCGGCTGATGATGTCGCCGTGGTCGGTAATGGCGTGGGAGTGGATCCACTGCCAGAGCTGGGAACGGGAGATCTCGGCGGTGGCGGCGTCTTCCATGAGGTTGTGGATGGCCACAGCTCCGTTGCCCCGCAGCCAGGACTCGATGTAGCGGATTCCTACCTCGATGTTCAGGCGAACCCCGGCCTCGGTGATGGTGCCCTCAGTGCTGGCGATGTCGATCAGGGCGCGGTCGTCGGGAGTGACGTCCTCGCGGGAGCGGTCCAGCTGGTTGGGACGGTCTCCGAGAACTGAGTCAAAAACTTCGCGGCAGACCGGCACGAGGTCGGGGTGGGCCACCCATGAACCGTCGAAGCCGTCGTTGGCTTCGCGGGTCTTGTCCGCCCGGACCTTCTCGAACGATGCCTGGTTGGCGGCTTCGTCCTTGCGGTTCGGAACAGCGGCAGCCATACCGCCGATCGCCATGGCACCACGGCGGTGGCAGGCCCGCACGAGTTGTTCGGTGTAGGCACGCATGAACGGCTGCGTCATGGTCACCTGGCCGCGATCCGGAAGTACGAAGCGCGGTCCCCGGGTGCGGAAGTTCTTGATCAGGGAGAAGATGTAGTCCCACCGGCCGGCGTTCAAACCGGAGGCGTGATCCCGGAGTTCATACAGGATTTCTTCCATCTCGAACGCGGCCGTGATCGTTTCGATCAGCACGGTGGCGCGGATGGTGCCCTGCGGGATGCCGAGCAGGTCCTGTGCCAGGACGAAGATGTCGTTCCACAGGCGTGCTTCGAGGTGGTTCTCGATCTTGGGCAGGTAGAAGTACGGGCCCTTGCCTTGGGCGAGCAGACGGCGGGCATTGTGGAAGAAGAACAACCCGAAGTCCACGATGCCACCGGCGATCGGCTTTCCATCGATCAGCATGTGCTTCTCGGGAAGGTGCCAGCCGCGGGGACGGACCACGATGGTGGGCAGGTCCTCGGCAGCCTTGAGCTTGTACTCCTTGCCCTCGGGGGACGTGAAATCAATGCGGCGTTCCAGCGCATCGGTCAGGTTCAACTGGCCCTGGATGACGTTGCGCCACGTCGGCGTCGAAGAATCCTCCATGTCAGCCAGCCAGACCTTCGCACCGGAGTTCAGGGCGTTGATGGTCATCTTCTTATCCACCGGGCCGGTGATCTCCACGCGGCGGTCCTCCAGACCCGGGGCCGGGGGAGCCACACGCCACGACGGGTCATTCCGGATGCCCTCGGTCTGCGGCAGGAAACGCGGATCCTGACCGGATGCGATCTGCCCACGGCGGGCGTGCCGTGCCTGCATCAGCTCCTGACGACGATCAGCCGTAGCCCGGTGCAACTTACCGATGAACTCAAGGGCGTCCGGAGTCAAAACCTCGTTTTGCCGGCAAATGGGCTGCGCGGTGATCGTGATGCCATTGATAGTGAAGTTGTCAGTGAAGCTGTTCATTTCAAAACTCCTAAGAAAATGTTCGACGGCGGCACTTCGGTAAGTGGGTGCGAGGCCAAGGAGCCGGTGCCGCGGCAGCCTGCGTAAAAGGGGCCCTGCGTCCCGGTCCGTCCTCGCTCAGCGAGGTCGAAACCGGGACGCGGGGAATAGCAGGCAGAGCGGTTCCGGTCCGCAGGCCGGAGGTGAGTCCCGCCGTCGGAAGTGGTTAGTGGAACTGGCCCTCTTCGGTCGATCCGACCAATGCGAGGGTGGATGCGTTCGGGTTGAGCGCGGTTGCGATGTCGTCGAAGTAGCCGGTGCCGACTTCGCGCTGGTGCTTGGTGGCGGTGTAGCCGCGTGACTCGGAGGCGAATTCCTTTTCCTGGAGTTCGACGTAGGCGCTCATGCCTTCACGGGCGTAGCCGTGGGCGAGGTCGAACATCGAGTAGTTCAGGGCGTGGAAGCCGGCCAGGGTGATGAACTGGAACGTGAAGCCCATGGCACCGAGTTCGCGCTGGAACTTGGCAATCGTGGTGTCGTCCAGGTGCTTGCGCCAGTTGAAGGACGGGGAGCAGTTGTAGGAGAGCATCTGGTCCGGGAACTCGGCCTTGACCGATTCGGCGAACTTGCGGGCGAGCTCCAGGTCCGGGGTGCCGGTCTCCATCCAGATGAGGTCCGAGTACGGTGCGTAGGCCTTGGCACGGGCGATGCAGGGTTCGATGCCGTTGCGGACCTTGTAGAAGCCCTCGGCCGTACGCTCACCAGTGATGAATTCCTGGTCGCGCTCGTCAACGTCTGAGGTGATCAGCGTTGCCGCTTCGGCGTCGGTACGGGCGATGACGACGGTCGGGGTGCCGGCGACGTCGGCCGCGAGGCGGGCTGCGTTGAGGGTCCGGATGTGCTGCTGGGTGGGAATCAGGACCTTGCCGCCGAGGTGGCCACACTTCTTTTCAGAGGCCAGCTGGTCTTCCCAGTGAACGCCCGAGGCGCCTGCGGTGATCATGGACTTCATGAGTTCGTAGGCGTTCAGCGGGCCGCCGAAGCCGGCTTCGGCGTCGGCGACGATCGGGACCAGCCAGTCTTCAACGGTCTTGACGCCCTCAGCGTATTCGATCTGGTCTGCGCGGAGCAGGGCGTTGTTGATGCGGCGGACAACCTGGGGTACCGAGTTGGCCGGGTACAGGGACTGGTCCGGGTAGGTCTGGCCCGAGAGGTTCGCGTCCGCGGCGACCTGCCAGCCGGAAAGGTAGATAGCGCGGAGGCCGGCCTTGACCTGCTGAACAGCCTGGTTGCCGGTCAGGGCACCCAGGGCGTTGGTGTAGCCGCCGGTGGGAGCTTCCTCGGTCAGCTGCTTCCAGAGCTTCTCCGAACCGCGACGGGCCAGGGTGTGCTCTTCGGAGACGCGACCACGGAGGCGGACGACGTCGGTGGCCGAGTAATCACGGGTGACGCCTTCCCATCGCGGGTCGGCGGACCATTCAAGTTCCAGCGCTGCTGCCTGCTGCTCTGCAGTCTGTGCGGACTCTGCTGGTTCAAACGATGCGGTCATTGCATGTCTCCTAATATCCAAGCGGGGCTCCCCGGGCCGGCCTCCGCTGCGCCTTTGCTGCATCGGCCGGCTTACCCGGGGTCTGTATTTCTTTTTCGTAAGACCTACTTTTCTGCACTTCCAAGAGGGTTACTAGAGGAAAACTATGGAAAGAAATGCACTTCTTCGCGTATTCTCAAGAAATGTCGCCTGTGAGCTGGAATCGGGAAGTCGCCCCGTCGTCGTCCACAACGTCCCCCGAACTGGACGTCATCAGCCTTGGCCGGCGCGTGCGCCATCTGCGCAAGCAGGCCGGCCTGACGCTGGATGACTTGAGTGCCGCCGTCGGGACCGCTCCGAGTCAATTGAGCCTGATCGAAAACGGTAAACGCGAGCCCAAATTGGGGCTCCTTCAGCAACTCGCCGCGGCCCTGAACGTGAGCATCGATCAGCTGCTGGGGGCCGAGCCGCCCAGCCGCCGCGCGGCCTTGGAAATCGAGCTCGAACGGTACCAGCGCGGACCTCTGTACGAGTCCCTGAACCTACCGAAAATCCGTATCAGCTCGCGGCTTCCGCTGGATGTGCTGGAGTCGCAGGTGGGGCTGCTTCAGGAGCTCGAACGCAAACTTAACGAGCAGGTCGCGACGCCGGAAGAAGCCCGCCGCGCGAACGGCGAGTTGCGTGCCATGATGCGTGAGCGCGGTAACTATTTCCCCGAGTATGAGGCGGAGGCGCAGAAGGTCCTCAAAGGGGTTGGCTACACCACTGGACCACTGAGCCAGCACGTCATTGCGGACATCGCGGAGAACCTCGGATTTTCGTTGCACCATGTGGGCGATTTGCCCCATTCCACCCGGTCCGTGACGGATTTGAAGAACCGCAGAATTTATCTAACGCAGAACCAACGCCAGGATCACGATCCCCGTTCGGTGCTTCTGCAAGCCTTGGGACACTATGTCCTGGGGCACGAAACTCCGCGGAACTACGGCGATTTTCTGGCACAGCGAGTGGCCACCAACTACTTCGCAGCCGCGCTGCTGCTGCCAGAGCATGCCACCGTTGAATTCCTCCAAAAGGCAAAGGCCGCGAAGGAAATCGCTGTTGAGGACATCCGGGATGCCTTCGCTGTGTCCTACGAGACCGCCGCGCACCGCTTCACCAACCTGGCCACCAAGCACCTGGGCATCACCACGCACTTCCAGAAGACACACCAGTCCGGCATCATCTACAAGGCCTACGAGAACGACGGCGTGACCTTCCCGCAGGATCACACCGGCGCCATCGAGGGGCAGCCGTCGTGCAAGGCCTGGACGTCGCGGGCGGTGTTCGACGTTCCGGACAAGTTCAGCGCCTACAGCCAGTACACGGACACGCCTTCCGGGACTTACTGGTGCACGGCCCGGACCGAGCGCTCGGCCGCTGGTGAATTTTCCCTGAGTATTGGGGTGCCGTACCAGCACGTGAAATGGTTCCGTGGGCGCGAGACGACGGCCCGTGCTACCTCGACGTGCCCGGACCCGAACTGCTGCAAGCGACCACCTGCCTCACTTGCGAACGAGTGGGCCGGCAATGCCTGGCCGTCGGCACGGGCTCATTCGCACCTGCTCGCAGCCATGCCCCCGGGCGCGTTCCCGGGCGTGGACGAAACCGAGGTGTACAGCTTCCTGGCGGCTCACTCCGAGCGCTGACGCTCTCTCACATCCTGCCCGCTTTTCCCCCGATGCTCTATCACTTCCTGACAACATTCGGGAATCCTTCTATCACTTCCCGTGAGTTCTGCTGCCGAATGGAGCACGATGTGAGTACGACACTCGCGGGCAAAGGGGATGCACATGATTCGAGTCCGGAAAGCGGCAGCGGTAGTGGCGGCAGCTGCTCTGGCGATTGGCTCCGCAACGGTAACGGCCTGCGCACCACAGCCTGCCGACGTCGGGCTTCTTAAGGCCGACGGCGTCACTCGCGTTAGTGTCCAAACGGCCGACTACCCCACGCAATTCGAAGCGTTCAACGCCTCCGCGCGAAAGCTCGGCGCCGTCCTGCTTGCCGATGGTGGTGACGCCACGGATGGCAACGTGGTGTCCTCGCCCGCCAGCCTGCTGATCGCGCTAGGCATGCTGCGGGCCGGTGCTTCCGGGGCTACAGCGGCGGAAATGGACAAAGTCCTTGGGCTGCCCACCGCGGATCGCGACGAAGCGATGAACGCGTTGCTCGCGTCCCTGGAGAAGTACGACGGCGATCCCGGCTCGGTGGACGAAGAGAACCCGCCGCGCAAACCCGTATTGCACTCAGCCAACGGGATGTTCGTGGACAAAGGCGTGCCCACCGGCGAGAATTTCCTGGCAACCCTCGCCAAGCACTACGGCACGGGCGTCTACCCGGTCTCCTTCCAGGACGAGGCCGTGACCAAACCCGCCATCGATCAATGGGTGAGCAAGAACACGGGTGGCAGGATCAAGGAAGCGCCGGCAAAATATGACCCCGACAACACGCTGAGCCTGCTCAACTCTCTTTACTTTGCCGCAGCCTGGCAAACACCCTTCGACGCCAACGACACCACCGAGCGGCCCTTCACCAAAGCCGGCGGGGAAAAGATTTCCGTGCCCACCATGCACGCTGCCACCAGCATGGCCTACGCGGAAGGGGCGGGCTGGAAGGCAGTTGATTTGCCCTACGCCGAAGGTTTCCTGATGCGATTGGTACTGCCCGACGGCGGTCCCTCGGGTTCAGCGGTTCCGGCGGCGGTTCCGGCTGAGGTACTTAGTCAGGCAGACCTCCACCTGACCGGTGGGGACCACGAAATGGTCCAGATAACCCTGCCGAAGTGGGACCATAAGACCGCCTTCGATCTTCGGAAGGTCTTCGAGACGTTGGGCTTGAAGGAGATGCTCGCTACCGACTCCGACTTCGATTCGATTCAACATGGGATGTTCCTGACCCAGGCCGCGCAGGCAGCGAACATCACGGTTGCCGAGAAGGGCACTATCGCTGCCGCGGTGACCCAGATCAATGCCGACGCCTCAAGCGCCTTGATCCCCGAACGCGAGATCACGCTCGACCACCCGTTCCACTACGAGATAGTGCACGTTGAAACCGGCCTGCCACTGTTCACGGGTTGGGTTGCTGATCCCCGCTGAAGGGTGATGTGAGAGAGCGTCGGCCGGAACGGGTCAGGATGTGAGAGAAGGTCGGCCGCAACGGGCCCGGATGTGAGAGAGCGATGGCTATGGAACCAGCCGCGCCACCAGCACTGCCGCAGCCTCAACGACGTCGTCCGCCTGCCGCTTGGATGAACTCAAGGCGACCTCGTTTCCGGCCAGAGTGATGATGTCCGTGATGACCGCGACCGTGAGCTTTCCCAGAGGGTCGTCGCTGGCGCCCAGCAGCACGGAGTTTTGCCGGACCCACTCGCGTCCACGTTCACGTCGCAGTACCTCGAACCCCGGGGGAGTGTCGCCCTCGATGAACACCCGCTCCAATGCGCGGTGTGTCCAGGTGTAATCGAAATAGCTGCGGCCGCCCACGTTGAACAGTGCCAACGGATCGTTCTCGCCTGACGTGCGGGCCTTTGCTACAGCCGCGGCGACGAGCCTCTCATGCTCGTTTTGATAATCATCCCAGAGGGCCAGGAAGAGTTCGGTCTTGCCCCCGAAGTGGTGATACAGGCTGCCGACGCTTGACCCGGAACGGGCCACGACGTCCGAAATGTTGGCATCGGTGAAGCCGTGCTCACAAAAAACTTCCCTGGCCGCATCCAGGAGGTTTCTTCGGGTGGCGGCTGTCCGCGTCCATTGCCACGAGCCGGCATGGACTGCCGCGTTGGAGGTTTTCCGAACCAAGGATGCTCCCTTCGCCGCGACATGCAGTTTGCCGGAGTGTCGTCGGGCTTCTTTCTGGAATCGTACCTTCACCAAGTCCGAAACTTGAAGCAATCAAACCCCTTGACCATCAATCAACTAAAGGAAAGAATCTTAGAAGCTCGTTCTAGAAATATGTGTTGCAGTATGTATCCGAATGCTGCGATTTTTGACGTCAAACGCCCCGAAACCCGGGTGCCGTTTTTACCGTCGCGCTGCAACTGGTTGAATCGCTATGAGAGAGCGCCAACTGGTCGCACGCCAAACAAAGCCAGAGAGGAACGCGGCCTGATGTCCGTTTCAAGCAAGTCGTCCGGGATCACGTCGAACAGGTGGTTCAAACCCGTCGTCGTTACCGCCATAGCTTTGGTGGTGGCGCTGATCCTGGTGCTCATCGCGCAGTGGCTCCGGACGCTGCAACCCGTCCAACAGTTCCTGGTGGACTATCCCGGACACTCAGCGATCCCCGAAGGCACCCCCACAGGCTTCCCGGCCTGGCTCGGTTGGCAGCACTTCCTCAACATGTTCTTCCTGGTCCTGATCATCCGCTCTGGCTGGCAGGTACGGACCACCACAAGGCCGCCGGCTTACTGGACCCGGAACAACAAAGGCTTCATCAAGACCAAGAACGCGCCGGCCAAGATCAGCCTGGATCTCTGGTTCCATCTCACGCTGGATGCCTTGTGGGTGTTGAACGGCATCATTTTCATCATCCTGCTGTTCGCGACCGGCCAATGGCTGCGGATCATCCCCACCAACTGGGACGTCTTCCCCAATGCCCTGTCCGCAGCGCTGCAGTATGCCTCCTTGAACTGGCCCATTGAGAACGGCTGGAACAACTACAACAGCCTTCAGCTCCTGACGTACTTTGTCACCGTCTTCATCGCCGCCCCGCTGGCAATCATCACCGGCCTTCGGATGTCCGGTGCGTGGCCGAAAAAGGCGGCGATCAACAAGTTCTACCCGATCGAACTCGCCCGCCAGATCCACTTCCCGGTGATGATCTACTTTGTGGCGTTCGTGATCGTCCACGTCACGTTGGTCTTGGCCACCGGTGCGCTGAACAACCTGAACCACATGTACGCCTCGAACAACGATTACAGCTGGTGGGGCTTCGGCATTTTCGCCGCCTCAATCGTCTTTACGGCGGCCGCCTGGTTCCTGGCCCGCCCGCTGTTCCTACGCCCGGTCGCCTCGCTGATGGGCAAGGTCTCGCGCTAGCGGGATCCGCCCTGCCACAGGGCATCGAACGGAGCACCCGAGGATACCCGGTTCTTGATGCCAGCTGTTACGAACGCCTTCGCGGTGCGTGCAGCCTCCAGCGGAGTGGCGCCCTTGGCCAATTCAGCGGTCACGGCCGCAGCCAGGGAGCAACCGGCACCGGACACAGCCACGTCGCCAACCTTAGGACTGCGCAGGACTTCCAGCGTTTCGCCGTCATAGTAAACGTCGACGGCGTCAGGGCCTTCCAGCCTCACCCCACCTTTGGCGAGGACTGCTGCGCCGCTGATCTCGTGGATACGAACGGCAGCGGCTTTCAACGTTTCTTCGTCCGTAATGGTCAGTCCGGACAGGGATTCGGCCTCAAAGTGGTTGGGAGTGACGAAAGTAGCCAAAGGCAGGATCTGCGCTTTCAAGGCCTGGTCAGTGTCCAAGGCGTGGCCGGGCTCCTGTCCCTTGCAGATCAGGACCGGGTCAAGGACCACATTTGCGAAGGAGCCGTCGGCCAACGCCTTCTCCACCGTGCTGATGGTTGCCGGACTTCCGAGCATGCCAATCTTCACGGTGTCCAACAGGGACGGTGCGCCGGAAGCGGGACCGTAGGCCGCCGTCGTGGCTTCCAATTGGTCAGCAATAACCTGCTGGTCAACCGGAACAAAACGGTGGTTCCAACTGTCCTGGGGGTTGAAGGAAACGATGCACGTGAGGTTCGCGATGCCGAAAACTCCCAGTTCCTGGAAGGTCTTGAGGTCGGCCTGCGCGCCGGCGCCGCCGGTCGCTTCGGAGCCGGCGATGGTCAGTGCAATGGCAGGGGCAACGGCTGAAGTCATGTCTTCCATCTTGCCAGCTGCCCGTCGGGGAGCCGATTTCGCGGCGGCCGGCCGATTTCGACGGCGCCGTTAGGGCGGCAGCGCGCGTAACCCTTAGCCGTGCAAGCGACGGTAAGCTGCCTCGGCGGCGGGGTGAAGGGGCACGCCCGCGGTGTTGATGAGCGTCTCAGGGCTGAGGAACTGCACCCCAGTGCTCGTCTTCGGGACCAGGTCCTGAGCCCGTTCCACCAGAAGTTTTACGGACTCCGAAACCAGGCGGTCAGCGAGGTCGCTGCGGCAAAGGAGCAGGTTGGCCATGCCCACGGTCCATGTTGCATCGGCGTCCCCATAGCTCTTGGCGGGGATCAGGACGCGATCATAGAAAACGCCGAATTGTTCGCGCATGGCCTTGATGTGCTCGGAGAGGTCGATCAGCCGAAGGCCAATGTCATTGGCGGTTGATGCGATGGCAGCGGTTGGCACGCCGCCGGACCAGAACAGGGCATCAATGGACCCGTCCCGCAAGGCGGCCAACCCTTGGTTCAGGCCGAGATTCACCTGCCTGAGGCCCATGTCTGCAGGAGCTGCGGAGATGATGCGCGGAACGGTCAGCGATGTCCCCGAGCCTACTTCGCCAACACCGGCGGTCTTGCCAGCCAGGTCGGCGAAGGAACGCAGACCGCTGTCCTCCCGCACGATGCAATGAACATAGTTTTGGTACACCTTTCCGAGCGCCACAAGATTCCCACCGGGCTGCGGGGTGGCCGCGGACTGGGCGGCCGCGTCCGCGAGCGCGACGGCGAACGTCGCCTCGCCGGACAACACTCGCCGAATGTTCTCCAGGCTTCCGCCAGTGGTCAGCGGCACGGCGGTTTTGGCTACACCCTCGCGTTGGAGCAACTCCGCGAACAATGTTGCGAACTCCAGGTAAAAGCCACCTGGTTCACCACCGGCGACCGTTAGCTTTTGCGGCTTCTCCTCGCCGGAACAAGAGGTGGAAACCGGCAGCAGTAGCCCAGCCAAACCAGCCGATAGTCCGGCTCTGAGTACAGAGCGCCTTGCCACGATCCTGCTATTCATCCCGGCCCCCGGGCGCTTGCTGGAATTCAAGCCGGGCCGTCAATCCGTGCGGTTCTCTTCCCTCAAGCACAAGCTCAGCGTCGTTCGCATGCGCCAGACGGTCCACGATCGTCATGCCCAGGCCGTTGCCTGCGATCTTGCTGTGCTGCGGGGCCCGCCAGAACCGCGTCGTGGACGCAGCGCGCTGCTCGGCGGAAAGCCCGGGACCGTCGTCGGAAATCTCGACGGCGACCCCTCCTCGCGTCCGCTTCATTGCCACCGTGATCCGGGCGGCGGGAGCGTACTTGATGGCGTTGGCCAGAAGCTCACCCACCATATGTGCCAGCTCATCCGGATTGCAGGCGAGGTGGAGCGGTTGCTCCGGCTGCGCCAGCGTGATCGTCGAATTGGCGCGCTCGGCAGCTGGCATCGCCCGCTCCACCTCTCCTTGCAGGATTGGGAAAGGATCGATGACGGTGTGGTGTTTGTGCTCAGCTTCATGCTGCACGCGCGCCGAGCCCTCGAAAGCGCGGTGTTCCGCCGTCGCCAGCTTCAGCACGCCGTCGAGAATTGCCTCCACACGCTCAAGCTCAGCCACTACACCGGCCGCAGCGGCTTTTTCAGGCTCGGACTTCAGTGCCAGCTGCAGCAGATCGATCCGGAGCCGCAAGGCACCCACTGGATTCCGTAGTTCGTGCGATGTGTCAGCGATCAGCTGGCGCTGCGAATCGATGCTCTCGGTGACAGTGTTGGCCATCGCGGTGAACGAACGGCTCAGCTCCCGCAGCTCGGGCGGGCCGGCGTCGGGAAGATGGCTCGTCTTGCCCGTCGTCTCAAGTTCGTGGACGGCATTGCTCAAGCGATGGACCGGCCGCAGAACCCAGCCGGTGATGCGGGCCGCTGCCAAGAGGAGGAGCGCCCCGAGCGCCACTGCGGCAAGCCCGACGACGAGCCACCGCTCCCGTAGTTTCTGCCGGGCCGCTTCGGGATCGACTTCAAGGACGGCCTCGCCAAGCACCTGGCTGGCCGTGCCGAAGGACCTCGAGATAACCTCCGTCCCGGATCCGAAGGGCCTGAGCGGGCTAAGCGTGGTGTCGCTGAGGTTCAGACTGGCGCGGTTCAGTGCGTCACGGACTTCGGCCCGGTCCTCGTTGAGCCCGCCTGAGCGCACTGTTCGCTGCTGCAGACGGATCAGGATCCCCTCGCCGTAGAGCTCGGAATAGCGATCCATTTCGCGTTGCAGCTGGGTGGTGTCGTTGTCCAAGGAAGCGTCATTTGCGAGCTGGGCGAATCGGTTCAATGAGGTCACGCGGTTGATCTGGAGTTCCTGCGTGAGCTCCCTGCTGGCCGACGTCAGGATCACGCTGGACACGGTGACCACCATGAGCACTGCGATCACGCTCAGGATGGCCAGGACACGGATTTTCACGGCTGCTCGACGCGGTAACCGACCCCGCGGACGTTGATGATGAAGCCGGGTAGTTGGAGCTTGGACCGGAGACCCGTGAGGTGCACGTCGAGGGACCGGGAATTTGCGAGGAAAGCGTCACCCCAGAGGGCATCGAGGATCTGTTCCCTGGTCACCACTGATCCTGCGTTCCTTGCCAGGAGGCTGAGGAGTTCGAACTCTGTTGCGGTCAGTGAGAGTTCCCTTTCGCCAACAGACGCCGTCCTGCGGTCCAGGTCCACGCTGACCTCTCCCACCACGATGCTGTGGGGTGCCGCCTGCCCGGCACGGTTGGTACGGCGAGTCACCGCTTCGATCCTTGCCAGCAATTCCACGAGCTTCACGGGCTTCACCAGGTAGTCATCCGCTCCGGAACGAAGACCCAGGACCACGCTTCGTTCGTCGTCGCGCGCCGTGAGGATCAGGATGGGGACTTGTGTGACCTGTCGCAGTTTCCGTAGAACGTCCAACCCGTCCAAGTCCGGCAAACCGAGATCGAGCAGGATCACTTCGTGGTGGCGATGGCCCAGGAGTGCGTCCTCGCCACGGGATACCCTGGTGGCTTTGTGGCCGGCGGATGCAACGGCAGCGCTCAAAGCGGACGCCATGGCGTCGTCATCTTCGACGATGAGCACGTGCACTGTGTGATCCTTTGCCGCTTGGTTGGTTGGTGGTTTTGGGCCCGATGGCTGGACGGGGGACGGTTGGTTGGCTGGTTGGCTGGTTGGCTGGTTGGTTGGTTGGTTGGTTGGTTGGTTGACGTTGACGGGTGATGGTTGGACGGTTGGTTGATTGGTTGATTGGTTGATTGGTTGATTGGTTGATTGGTTGATTGGTTGATTGGTTGATTGGTTGATTGGTTGATTGGTTGATTGGTTGATTGGTTGGAGGTCCGATGGTCCGTCTTGGAGATTACTCCCTTCCTGCCGGATCCGCCTTCCAGCGCCCCGCGCCTTCGGTTCCCGATCCGCCGTCGGACGTTCGCTCACATCCTGCCCCCTTTGGCGGCACGTTCTCTCACATCCTGCCCCCTTTGGCAGGACGTTCTCTCACATCCCGCGCCTGCTTAACGTTGTGAGGCCCGCTCTGCGCCCCTCGGAGTGACCAAAGAGCGCAGAACGGGCCTCACAATCCAGCTGGTTCAAGCGTTGGCGAGGTCCTTCTTGTCCTCGTCGGCGTCCCGTGAAGAAGAGCCCTTCGCGGCGAACGCGCTTCCCTGCTCGGCGTCCAAGTGCGTGGCCTTCTTGTTTTTCAGCGCGAAGATGTACACCAGCAACGAGATGAAGATCGCGGCAGTCACGTAGGTGAAGAACATGTCCACCTGCCCGGCCTTCTGCAGCGCGGCGCCAATCAGCGGAACCGTGCCACCGAACAGCGAGTTCGCGATCGCATACCCCAAGCCGACACCCAGGGCGCGGATCGATGCCGGGAACAGCTCAGCTTTCACCAGCGCATTGATCGAGGTGTAGCCGCCCACCATGAGCAGGCCGCCGAGCATGAGCAGGAACGCCATGAACGGATCCTTGGTTCCGGACAGCGTGGAGAGCAGCGGCCACGTGAACAGTACGCCCGTAACGCCGAACCAAATCAGCAGCGGTTTGCGGCCGATCTTGTCCGAAATCAAGCCATAGACCGGCTGAAGCAACATGAAGATGAACAAAGCCCAGAAGTTGATAACGGAGGTATCGGTCTTGGCGATGCCGGACGTATCGTTCATGAACTTCAGGATGAAGTTGGTGTACGTGTAGAACGCCACGGTGCCACCGAGCGTGATGCCAATGCAGATGAGCAGCGGCTTCCAGTGCTTGGTGAACAGCAGCTTCATTGTCCCCGGCTGCGCCTCGCCTTCAACCTTCACATGGGCGGCGCGGAGCTGATCGGCGGAAAGCGTTTCTTCCATGGAACGGCGAAGCCAGAGGACAACCAGCGCAGCTACGCCACCAATCGCGAAAGGAATTCGCCAGCCCCAGGCCGTCAGGTCCTCTTTGCTCATAGTGTTCTGCAGGATCACGAGTACCAAGAGGGCCAGCATCTGCCCGCCAATGAGTGTTACGTACTGGAAGCTGGAGAAGAAACCGCGGCGCTTGGCAGTCGCAGCCTCGGACATGTAGGTGGCGCTGGTGCCGTATTCGCCGCCGACCGAGAAGCCCTGCACCACCCGGATGAAGACCAGCAGGATCAGTGCCCACAGCCCAATCACATCCTGCGTTGGCAGGATCGCGATGGCAAACGAACCGGCCGACATCATAGTCACACTGAGGGTCAGCGCGGCCTTGCGGCCCTTACGGTCGGCGTATCGGCCGAAGAACCAGCTGCCGATTGGACGCATGAGGAACGACGTCGAGAAGACGGCCATAGCTTCGAGGCCAGCCTGCAGATCGTCCGAGGAGTTGAAGAAGTGCGACTGGAAATATGCCGCGAAAACCGTATAGACGTAGAGATCGAACCACTCCACGAGGTTGCCCGCGGAGCCTTTGAGGATGTTGCTCACGGCCTTGCGTGTCTGTGCGGCCTCGCTGAGGGGCGCAACTTGTTGGGTGCTCATCAATGAACCTTCCTGGACGGCGCCTGGGATGGCAGCCGTGTCTTGCATGAGTTCGTTCTGTCCATGAAGCTCTTGCTCATGGCGTCCTTGCGCATGGCTCTTCGTCGACTAAGAAAGGTCCTCCATGGGTGAAGAGGACATAATCCAAACTATTGGTGATGCACGGCACAGCCAACGCCCGGGGCGATTTCCTAACACTTCCTTAGGTTTCGGGCCCATGAATGCCCTGAACGCCTTGAACGCCCTGAACGCCCTCAACGCCCTGAACGCCTTGAACGCCCTCAACGCCCTGAACGCACGACGGCGGTGTGCGGCTTTGGCTTTGATCCCGCCTTCCCGCTGTGGTCCCTCCGGATGTTCTCTCACATCCCTTGGCCTTCTGGTGGTTCCTCTATCAGGTCCTGACCGGTTTCGGCGGATGCACTCTCAGATCCTGACCGCTTTCGGCGGATGCTCTGTCACATCCTGTTTCCTTGCTGCGGACAAGAGCGGATCGCGGGGTTACTGTTCAGACATGGCGACTTTTTCTCAGCCATCCCCGGGCCCTCGGCTGACGTTGAGGAGGTTATTCGGCAACCTGCCCCTTCCTCCGGGCCAAGTGACCGGAGTGACCATGATGGTCCTTCTCGGAAGGGCTAGCCCCTGGTCATTGCCGGGGTCCCACGCGCTTCACAGGATGGCGGGTTCTGGTCTCCTGGCGATTGGCGGTGGGCTGAATGCCTGGGCCCTGGCTGAACGAGACCGCCGCTCGACGGGCACTTTCGATTTGGAGAGGCCAGAGGAGCTCGTAACGAGCGGCCCTTATGCATTGACCCGCCATCCTATGTACGTGGGGTGGTGGCTCATCCATTTGGGCGCCGGGACACTCGCCGGTTCATCATGGGTGCTCGTGACATTGCCGATCGGAATGCTCGTGGATCACAGGGGACTACTACGCGAAGAGGCTGCGCTGTTGGAGGCCTTTGGACGACCCTATGCGGAATACGCGAAAAGGGTTCGCCGCTACCTAGGCACAAGATCACGGCGCCAATGACCCCTTGAGCGCTGCCGGATGTGAGAGAACGTTGCCCGGAATGCGTCGGGATGTGCGAGAGGGTTCTGGGAAGGCGGTAATTATGTGAGAGAACGTGCGTCGTTGATGCGGACGATTTTCCAAATGGAGAGGCGCGCTATTCCTGCTGCGACGGCAATGCTCAACGGAAAGGCCCAGGTTATGGGACTCCAAAAACCTCCGAAGGGGACGCACATAAGTGCCGCAGTCGTGAAGAATGCTGCGACATGAATCCATTGATTCCGGATGCGTCGCAGCGCCAAGCCCAAGAGTGAGCCCACCGCGGCAGCGATTGCCCAAGCTGGTGGGGCACTGAAGACGAACAAAACGACGCCCCAGGCTGGGTTTGATAGGGCAAAGAGGATGCCGAACACCAGGTGTGAGATCAAGATGCCTATCACCAGGGCCTTCCAGCCCAAAACCACTCGATCCCTTGACCCGTAGGTCCAGACTTCCGAAGGGGCGGTCAGACTCATCACTTGCCCCTTGCGATCGCGTTGAGCGCACCGGCCAGACCTGGATGCGTGAAGCTGAAACCGGCATCGACTAACTTCCGGGGTTCGACCCACCGGCTCTTCAACACCAGTTCCGTCTGTGTCCGGATGAGGAGCGCTCCGGCTTCGAGCAGCCAAGCCGGCGTCGGGATGCCAAACGGGACACCCATACTTTGCCGAACCAGCGACATCAGTTCGCGGTTATCCACGGCATACGGCGTTGCTGCGTTTACTGGACCCGTGAGTGCAGGCTGGCCGTGGACAAACACCACGGCGCGGAACAGATCCTCCACATGGATCCAGCTGAACTTCTGCGTGCCCGGCCCCATATGCCCACCCAAACCAAGGCGGGCCAGATTCCGCAGGGGAGTCATCACGCCGCCGCCCGGACCGAGGACGATCGCAATGCGAAGCGGAACCTTTCGAGTGCCCGGAACATTGGCAGCAGCCAACTCGCCCTCCCACGCACGGGCCACGTCTACAGAGAACCCGCTGCCCAGCACGCCCGCTCCTTCAGATTGTGAGCGATCCTCCGCGTGCCGATAGATCGTGCCAGTGCTGGCGTTGATCCACGTCCCAGGCGGGTCGGAGCATCGAGCAACCGCACGGCCCAGCACACGAGTTGTCAAAACCCGGGAGTCCACGATCTCCTGGCGGTTCCGGTCGTTGTAGCGGCAATTCACGGATCGTCCGGCGAGGTTCACCAGCAGTTCGGCGCCGTTCAGCACCTTGGCGATGGCGCCGTCGTCGTTCCATAGAGCATCAGCTGAAGCATCCCGCCCGACCGTCCGAACCTGCCAACCCTCAGCAACAAAACGATGCTTGAAGTAGCTGCCAATGAAGCCGGTAGCGCCCGCAAGGACCACTGTGCGCGGCATCACGATCCTTCCTTCACGCTGCGGACGAGTCCCAGAACGTCGTCAAATACCTTGCTGACGCCGGGAATCTTCGCGAGCGACAACCCCCGCGCTACCAAGGGCGCGGCGCCGTCGATCAGTTTCCGCGTGCGCCGTTGGCCCTCGGATTTGTCGTAAACCCAGAAAAGTGCGACACCCATATATGCAAGCCACAGCAGCTCCGGTAGATCTTCGCGCAGTTTTTTGGCGACGGCGGGGGAGGAATCGTCGACGGCGGACCGGAAGATCGCCAGCGAAGCCTCGCGGGCGGCGGTGGACGCCTCGCCGAATGGGTTGACTGGCGACGTCGGCCGGATTGCGGTTGAGATGAAATCTGAGCCGAACTGGTGATAGGGCGCCATGACGTCGACGCCGGTGTGCAGTACGGCTTTCAGTCGACCTGCGAGATCGTGGACGTCCCTGAGGGCTCGTGCCGCAACCTCCGCATGCTCCTTCTGGACTTGGATGTACAGCTCCTGGACGAGTTCATCCTTGGAGGCGAAGTAGTAGTAGGCATTGCCGACGGAAACTCCCGCCTCCTGCGCGATGGCACGCATCGTGGTCTTCTCGAAGCCGATTTCGCGGAACATTTTGAGTGCGACGTCGGCTACAAGCTGCCGGGTCTGTTCGCTTTTTGCTGCCATGAACTACTCCTCGAACCAAGTTTTGAACGTGTTCAATAACGAGTATACCCCTGAATTTGAACACGTTCAGAAATGATCGCCGAAGAGTTGGTTGGATGTGAAAGAACATCCGCGGAAACGGGTCAGGTTGTGAGAGAACGTTGGTGGAAACGGGTCAGGATGTGAGAGAGCGTTGGTGGGTGGGACAATAAAGCTGGTGTTGGGCCGAGCCCCACCAACCACAGTGCTAATACAGCCGGGTGCCTGAACCAAAGGCGCCCGCGCGAACCACTACGAAATGGATGACCCATGCCCTCGCCTTCCGGCTCCAGCACCTTGAGCAAGCCTGCACCCCGCTTCGCCTCGATCGGATCCCCGTACTTTGGCATCATGCTCGCCATCATGGCCGTGGTGCTGATCCTGTCCAATATCGGCGCATCCAAGGGCGTCGTGCTTGGTCCGATCATCACTGATGGCGGATTCTTCCTGTTCCCGCTCGCCTACATTCTGGGCGACGTCATGAGTGAGGTTTACGGCTTCAGGGTGGCGCGCAAAGCCATCATTACCTCGTTTGCTCTCTCGGTCTTCGCTTCACTCTGCTACTGGGTGATCATCGTGCTGCCCGGGTTCACGGATGAGTACGGAACCGCCAAGCAAGCGGCTATCGAAGGCGCACTCGGCCCCGTCCCGCAGATCGTGCTCGCTTCACTTCTGGCCTTCCTCGCCGGCCAGACCATCAACTCGTGGATCCTGGTGAAAATGAAGGAGCGCACGGGCGAGAAGACCTTGTGGGCGCGGCTCATGGGGTCATCCGTTGTGGGCGAATTCGTGGACACCCTGATCTTCTGCAGCATCGCGGCCTCGGTCATTGGCATCACCGACTTCGGAATGTTCGCCAACTACGTCCTGGTGGGCTTCGTCTACAAGACCGCCGTGGAGTTCCTGTTCGTCCCGATCACTGTGCTGGTGGTTGGCTACATCAAGAAGCGCGAACCGAGCTACGGGCCAGTCGCGGCCTAAGCCCTACGCCCATCGAAACGGTGCGCGCCACCCAGAGCTACGAGTAGTACCGGCCCAGCGTCTCCGCCTTGAACTCGAAGAAATCCCCGGACTCGATGGCCAACCGTGCATCGTCCACCATCTTCACCACGAAGCGCTCGTTGTGGATGGAGATCAGCGTTGCCGAGAGCATTTCCTTGGCCTTGTACAGGTGGTGGATGTACGCGCGCGAATAGTTTCCACAGGTGTAGCAGTCGCAGCCATCCTGCAGCGGTCCGAAATCGGCCTTATAGCGGGCACCGGACAGGTTGAACCGACCGGACGGGGTATAGAACGCGGAGTTCCGTGCCACGCGGGTGGGTGAGACGCAGTCGAACGTGTCGGCCCCGTTCTCGATTGCCGTGAAGATGTCGTCCGGCTCGGAAATGCCCAGCAGGTGCCGCGGCTTGTTTTCAGGAAGTTCCTCATTGCACCACCGCACGATGGTGCCCAGGTTCTCCTTTTCCAAAGCACCGCCGATCCCGTACCCGTCAAAAGGCATGGCTCCAAGGTCCTGACATGCCTTTCGGCGCAGATCCTCGTACTGCGCGCCCTGGATCACCCCGAACAGCGCCTGGTACGGCTTCCCCACCCGGGCGGAAGTCAAACGGGCATGCTCTTCCAAGCACCTCAAAGCCCAGAGCCGGGTCCGCTCCAGCGATTCCTCTTGGTAGGCCCGGGAGTTCTGCAACGTGGTCAGCTCGTCAAAGGCGAACATGATGTCAGCGCCGATCTGATGCTGGACCTGCATGGAAATCTCGGGGGAGAAGCGGTGCCTGTCCCCGTTGAGGTGCGACTTGAACCACACACCGTCGTCATCAATGTGCGCCAGCCGTTCCTTGCCGGGCGCCACCGCGTCATCGGGGCCGGAGGTGTCCACATTCTTCATGTCGATGACCTTCTTGAACCCCGAGCCCAGGCTCATCACCTGGAATCCTCCGGAATCCGTAAACGTCGGTCCGGACCAATTCATGAAAGCACCCAGCCCGCCGGCGGCGTCGAGGATCTCAGGGCCCGGCTGCAGGTACAGGTGGTAGGCGTTGGCCAGCACTGCCTGCGCGCCGAGCCCTGCAATGGACTCGGGCAGCACGGCCTTGACTGTTGCTTTGGTTCCGACGGCGATGAATGCGGGCGTCTGGATGGTTCCGTGCGGCGTGGTAATGGTTCCGGTCCGGCCCAGGAAAGTGCCGCCATTGGCATCGATCAAGGCGTCCGACGGCGAACACGTTTCAGTCAGGCGCTGGCCCACCGTAAAGGAGAACCCGGTTTGCCGTGAAGAAAGACCCGGCAAGGCAGTGGACGGAGGAGACGAGGGCAGGAAAGCGGAAGCTGGCACGCTACCAAGTGTGCCAGCTTTACCCCGGGTAACCTGCGGAACCCGTCCTAGGAGCTGTAGTTCTCAGCCTTCCAGTTATCCCAGGAGGACCTGATATCCGCCAAGGTGTGAGCCCCCAAATCGTAGGTGGAGGCAATCACCATGGAACCGCCGTCGGGCCTTTTCTCGGGGATCGGCAGTTGCTCGGCCACGATCAGCAGCCCATCGCCGTGCTCTGCGTAGCTGTGCACGGTGAGGCCCACTTGGTGCCGGCTCTTGAACCAGACTTTGCCGGAAATCTCCTCACCAGTGGAAAGTGTGAGCGAATACTCGTCGCCGACGGGCGGAAGATCGCCCAGCCCCAATTTCTCGATAGCCGGACCACCGCTGCCTGGAAGGGACACGAAGTGGGTTCGCCGTTGACCATGTGGGTGTCTTTCAAGGGCGAAACGGAGTTGTTGCAGGAACGTAAGCCAGCCCTGGGTGATGTCCTCGTCCCATTCCGCCCACTCGGAGTCGTGGTCCAGCGCGGCGCGGGTGACTTTGACTTCGGTGCCGCCGGAAACAGGGTGGAGCTCGAACTCATCACCGGCGTGGACAGTAAGTTTGGTGTGATCGGGATTTTCCACCACATCCGGGTGGAAGTAGATCTGTTTGATTTCATCGGTGAGGTCATCGGCTTCCCATCCGTGCCATTGAGCCACCAAAGCGGGTTCGCGCAGCATTGTCCAAACCTGCTGCGCGTCGGCATTAATCACAACGCTCAGATTGTTCGTCATGGCCCCGAATCTACCGCCCTTCGCGTCCGTAATACAGGTCTTGAAGTTTAGAAGTGCCGGGACTAGGCGGATGAATCAGGGCACCGCTCCTTCAGGCCCGCACAGCATCCAATTCGATGCCGATGCGCCGGCCCAGCTCCTCTTCTCCGAGTGTCTCGGATCCACCGTGGGCCCGCAGGAACAGCAACGACTCCAGGCGGAGGAACCGCCATTCGCGCTCGGCTTCATGATTGCCGTTATCGATCGCGCGGAAGATTTCCTTGTCGTACAGGTTCGGTTCGTTCAGGGCGCGTTGGCGGACCTTCGCGGCGATTCGGGCCTTGAAGGGGTCCGTCTCCTCCGACTCGTGGGCGCGCAGCAATTTCTCGTACACGGCCGCGCGTTCAGTTTGTCCGCCCTCCCGGCAGATGAAGCTGGACAGCGCCAGGGCGCGTTCGATCGACGCCCAGCGATCGGGGTTGCCGTCAAAGGGCAGCACGTTCAGGAGATCAGCCACGGCCAAGGCGTTGTCCGGATCCCGCAGCACGATGCAGAGATCGAACGCCAGATTGCTGAGGTCCCGGAGGCAGCTGCCCGATTTGGTGTTGATGCCCTTCGCCAGCCTTTCGGCGAGCACCTGAACGCCGTTCTTGCCCTTGTGATTTGCGACGGCGGCCCGCACCACTGCTTCAGGCGTTCCGGCCGGCTCGGGGATCAGCGCGAGTTCTTCGGGGGCCGGCGTGGAGACCGCGGGTGGCGTTTCCGGCCTTGGGGGAACGACGACGGCGGAACCCGCCGCTGCTCCGGCTTCGTCTTCCATCGAGGTGCTGGAGTCCGCATCGGCTTCAGAATCAGCAAGGCCGACTGCGGCGGATTCGGGCGCGGCCAAACCGGACGCTCCATCACCCACCGGCACACTGGAGCCCGCAGCGATCCGCACGGTGCCGCCGTCGACCGTTGTCACCAGCAGCAGCGCGGTAACGCCATAATCGTCCTTTTCCACCTCCACGGCGGCAATTTCCTCGGCAGGCCCGTCTCCGGGCAGGAACACAAGGTCTCCGGGTTGCAGGTCCCCAGCCTGCTTTTCGCGGTATTGCTGTGAGGCTGGGCTGTGAGTCATCGGAAGTCCTTTGGTTCTCTTGCGGTCCGCCGTCCAGTCTACAAACTCCAGCCGCCGCAGGACGCGGGACCCGCTAGAGGACGCTGCCGAACTAAAAGGACGATGCCGAACTAGAGGACTATGCCCGAGAAAGCCAGCGCCTGACGCACGAGGTTGCCGCGGCCGCCCTCGAACTCCTGCTGAACGTCGTCACTCAGGACTTCCTGCGGCGTCATCCACGTGAGTTCCAGGGCGTCCTGGCGCGGTTCGCATTCGCCGGTGACGGGGATGATGAAGACCAGCGACACCGCGTGTTGGCGGTCGTCGGTGAATCCTGTCTGAGACGGCGCAGGGAAGTATTCGGCCACGGTGAAGGGAACGGGGCTGATGGGCAGCTGCGGGAATGCAAGGGGGCCGAGGTCCTTTTCCATGTGCCGCAGAAGGGCTGCGCGGATGGTTTCACGGTAAAGGACGCGGCCGGAGACGAGGTAGCGAACCATGTTGCCGTCGGCGTCGCCCTGCAGGAGGGAACCGACTTCATTGACGTACCCGAGCGGATCCAGGCGGACGGGGACTGCCTCCACGTAGACCATGGGAAGGCGGCCGCGGGCTTCGAAGAGGTCTTCGTCGGAAAGCCAGCCTGGATACGGGTCGGGTGTACGTACGCTCATGGTTAAGTTCTACCGCATCCCCAGCCGAAGTTCCGTGGCAGCACCCCCGGAGCACTGCGCATTAAGCTGCTGGCTATGTTTGGGGCCGCCCGGCCGGCGTCTGTTCCGCAGGTGTCCGTTCCACCACGACCGACGCCGGCGCCGAGCCGCCCACCGCATCCGGGTTTGCGACGTACAGAACACCCTCGCTGATCCGCGCCTCAACCCCGGCCCCGGTGAGCCTGTGCAGCAGTGGTTCCAGATCGCCGTCGTACTCAAAAGCCAGATCGCCGGACTCCGCAGCCGCACCGTGGATTACGCGCAGGATCCCGCCGTTTTTGGTGGTGAACGTCGCCGATTCGTCATCCGAGGTCCGGGGCCGGGCACCGATGTTGCGGAGCTCCTGCGCGGAATCGTCGACGCCGGGACTCAGCCAGGTGGCAACCACCGCAAGAGCCGGGTCGGCTTCGTTGGACGTCGCCCAAGTTCCGTCCCCGGCGCGCCGGGCGGGGTCGGCCAGGAAGGTGAAGCCATCCCGGGCCGTGATCTGTACGGTCGGGCCGTGCGAGGCCTCGGTGAGCACCGCGATGGTCCCGTCTTCCTGCGTGCGCCGGGCAAACTCTGCCAACACCCCAACCTCGACGCCGAAGGCAGTGGTGCCGTCTTGGGGCGAGCCGTCCACTGCTGCTCCATGCTGTACGCGATGTAGCGCCAGCCGACCTGAGCCGGCGTCGAACTCGAACCAGTCGTCATCCTTGACTGTGTTGACCAGGCCCAGCGCTTCCAGCAGCTCGGCCCATTGTTTCGGGCGGGAGGTGTAGTGGATGGGGCGGGCTCGCAACATGGGTCCTCCTGGGCTGGCTTCGCTGGCACTCCGGCTTCTGTCCTCCACACTATGCCGTCCGGTTTGCCGCAGAATGAATCCATGCCCATTGAGCTGGAAGAATTGATCGTCAAGGACGCGGCCGAATGGCGCGCATGGCTCAAGGCGCACGCTGCCGACAGCCCGGGTGTGTGGTTGGTCCTGCATAAAAAGGGCGGGAACGTCACGGAGTTGGACTACGATGGCGCGCTGGACGAGGCGCTCTGTTTCGGCTGGATCGACGGCCAATCCAAAAGCCGCGACGCCGAAAGCTACTTCCAGCGCATGACACCGAGGGGCCGCCGCAGCATCTGGTCAGCACGAAACGTTGGGCACATCGCCCGGCTGGATCAGGAAGGAAAGATGACCGCAGCGGGATGGGCCGCCGTCGACGCCGCCAAAGCCGATGGGCGCTGGGAAGCTGCCTACGCCGGTCCCGCGGATTCAGTGGTTCCCGATGATCTCGCTGCCGCCATCGCCGCTGTTCCCGAGGCGCAGGCCATGTTCGACGTCCTGACGTCCCAAAACCGTTTCGCCCTCATTCACCGGACCAACCTGGTCAAAAGGGCAGACACCCGGGAGCGGAAGATCGCTGGGTTCGTGGAGATGCTTGCCCGGCACGAGGCACCGTATCCGCAGAAGAAGCGCCCGGCTTCGGAGCCCAGGCAGTCAGAGCCCAAGTAGCGTCAGGGCCTAAGTGGCCCCAGGGCCCACGTAATCAGCCTTCGGGCGCGAACGCCACGCCTTCACCCACGACGCGAAGGCAGAGCTCCGTGCCGGGCTTGGTGATGGATGCGTTCCAGTGCCGGATGGTGATGATCTCTCCTCCGCCGGGATAGCGGTGGCCATTTCCGGATAGGACGCCGTCAGCCGCGGTATAAGCGCCGAGCCTTATTCGGACGGTCGTTTCCGGACCGAAGTAGTCCGTGTCCACAACCACGCCCCGGATGGGGCCGTCGGGCGCGATGCGTATCTGCTCCGGGCGGAGCATGAGCTGAACTTTGCCCTGTGCTGGTGGCCGGCGGACGGGAATCCCGCCGAGTGAACACGTGGCCAGGGACCCTTCCATCCACGCATCCAGGATCACGGCGTCGCCGAGGAATTCGGCCGTGGCACGGTCTGCTGGGCGCGTGTAGACCACAAAGGGGTTGCCAATCTGGGCCAGTTTTCCCCCGCGCATGATGGCCACTTGGTCGGCAAAGGAAAGGGCTTCGGCTTGGTCGTGCGTTACGAGGATGGTTGTGACGCCTGCAGCGTTGAGCACCTTGGCCACAGCCCGGCGCGTAGCTACGCGGAGCCCGGCGTCCAGTGCCGAGAACGGCTCATCCAGCAACATGAGCTCCGGTTCGCGGGCCAGGGCACGTGCCAGGGCAACGCGCTGTTGCTGCCCGCCGGACAACTGGTGCGGACGCCGCTTCGCCATGGAGCTGTCCAGGGACACCATTTCGAGCAGTTCCTGGACGCGGGAAGCAACGGCCCGGCGGCCGCCGTCGAGCTTTCCGGAATCCAGCCCAAAAGCGACGTTCTGTCCCACGGTCAGGTGCGGGAAGAGAGCCCCATCCTGGGCGACGTATCCCACCTGCCGTTTGTGCGCAGGGAACCACACTCCATTGCCCGCAACTGTTGAGCCGTTCAGGGAAATAGTCCCGGTGTCTGGATGCTCGAAGCCTGCGATCAAGCGAAGCAGCGTGGTTTTGCCGGAGCCGGAAGGACCAACAATGGCGGTGGTTCCGCCCTTGGCCACGGAAAGATTGACTCCCTTCAGCACAGCCTGGGAACCGAAATTCTTTGTGACCTCAGCGATGTCCAAGTGCGTGTTGGTGGTGGGCACAATGGATGGCGCCACGCGCGGTGACGGGAGCCTGGGTGGAGATTGTTCGGTCACTGTCCGGCCACTTTCTTGGACTGTTGGAAAAGAAGGTAGGTCATCGGGGCGGAAAGCACGATCATCAACAGCGCATACGGTGCGGCGCCTGTGTAGTCGATCTCGCTGCTCTTGCTCCAGAACTCTGTTGCCAGGGTGCGGGTTCCATTGGGCGAGAGAAGGAGGGTTGCCGTGAGTTCGTTGACGATGGCCAGGAAGACGAGTGCGGCACCACCTGCCGCAGCCGGCGCCGTTAGCCGCAGGGTCACACGGAAGAAGGACACCATCGGAGCTTTGCCAAGGGATTGAGCGGCTTCATCGAGCTCTTTGGGTGCCTGGGCCAGCCCGGAGCGGATGTTGACCAGCGCCCGGGGAAGGAAGAGGAGGACATAGGCGGCCACCAGCACGCCGGCGCTTTGGTAGATGCCGGGAACTGCGCGGATGCTGACGGTGACGAAGGCGAGGCCCACAACGATTCCTGGCAGGGAGCTGGTCACGTAGTTGGACAGTTCAAGCATCTTGCTGAACCAGCTGGGATGCCGAACCGCCAAGTAGGCCATGGGAAAGGCCACGATCGTGGTAACTGCGGCGCCGGCAGCCCCGTACACGAGGGTCTGCAGCAGCGCGGGCATGAATTCGTCGGCTGCCCATACCTCGGCACCTCCGGCAGAAAGCCAGCGCAGGACGAACCAGACAGGAAGCCCAAAAGCCAACCCTGTCAGGGCCAGCAAAGCGAGCTGCGCCGGAGCCTGGTATCCGCCCAAGGGCGCCCGTGTTGCTTTCGCTTGGGCGCCTGACCCAATCCGCGCGTAGCGGGCGGTGCCTCGGCTCTTGACTTCGGCAAGGAGAAGAAGCAGGCAGAGGAAGACCAGGACACTGGCCAGCATGTTTCCGGCGGCACCGTTGAACGTCGACTGGAACTGGACCATGATCGCCGTCGTGAAGGTATCAAAGCGGATCATTGCGAAAGCGCCATATTCGGCAAGGAGGTGCAACGCCACCAGCAACGCGCCGCCGGTCATTGCGATACGAAGCTGCGGGAGCACTACCCGGAAGAAGACGGCCCAGGAACCGAGGCCAAGCGACGCGGCAGATTGTTCGATCGCCGGATCCAAGCGCCCCAGCGTGGCGGCGGCGGGAATGTAAACCAAAGGGAAATACGACAGGGTGGCGATCAGCACGCCGGACCAGATGCCCTCCATGGAAGGTACGGCGGATACCCATGCGTAGCTGTTGACGAAGGCGGGAATGGCAAGCGGTGCCGCCAGTGCCACGGCCCACCAGCGGCTCCCGCGTAGCTTGGTGCGCTCAACCAGCCAAGCGCCGCCCACCCCAAGAATGAGGCACAACGGCACTGTCAGGACCATCAACATGATGGTGTTCAACAGCAGCTCGCCAACCCGGGGGCGAACAATGAGTTCGACGGCGGTGTCCCAGCCTGTCGCTGCCGTCATGAAGATGACGTAGCCCAGCGGCATCAGGGAAAACAGGGCGATCAACACCGCCAGCAACGACACCGTGGAAACGCCGAATGGCGGGCGAGGGCGTTTGCCCTTGCCCGCCGTCGTCGTGCTCCCTGGCGACTGTGGAAGGTCGGGAGCCGATAGATCAGTGGTCACAGAATTACAGGAGTCCTGCCTTGGTCATCAGATCGGTGACCTTGGTGGAGTTCAGCTTGGCCGGGTCAACGGTGGGTGCCTGCAGTTCCTTGATGGGGACCAGCTTGTCATTGGCATCCACCTGCGAGGCGATGGCGTACTCGAACGAGGTACCGTTCTTCAGGACTTCCTGGCCCGTCTTACCGGTGATGAACTTCAGGAATGCCTGGGCATCTGCTGCCTTTTTGGATGACTTCAGGACACCGCCGCCGGAGACCGAGAGGAACGCGCCCGGATCCTGGTTCTTGAAGAAGTACGGCGTGACATTCTTGGAGTTCTCGCCGGTCTTGGCCTGGTCGCCATAGTAGTAATAGTGGTAGATCAGCGCGGCGTCCACTTCACCGGCGTTGACGGCCTTCATGGCCGTGCTGTTGCCCTTGTAGGCTTTGAAGTTTTCCTTCATGCCCTTGAGCCACTCTTCCGTGGCGGCTTCGCCCTTGAGTTCGAGCAGTGCTGCGACGATCGCCTGGAAGTCGGCGCCAGATGGTGAAGCGGCCCACTTGCCCTTCCACTCCGGGTTCGCCAGGTCCAGCATCGACTTGGGCAGCTTGTCTTCGCTGATCTTGTTTTTGTCGTACACAAGGACTGTGGAGCGGGCTGCGATGCCGGTCCACTTGCCCGTGGAAGGACGGAATTCTGCGGGGACCTGATCCAGTGTGGCCTTGTCTACATCGGCAAACAGTCCAGCGTTCTCAACCTGCGCCATTGCGGGTGAGTTCTCTGTTAGGAAAACGTCCGCCGGAGAAGCGGCACCTTCCTGGACGATCTGGTTGGAGAGCTCGGTATCCGAGCCCTGCCGCATGGTGACCTTGATGCCGGTCTCCTTGGTGAAGGCATCCACCCATTCCTTGGTCAGGCTCTCATGCTGCGCGTTGTACACCGTGATGCCTTCACCGGAAGCAGCAGCATCTGCCGACGGCGAACCGGAGGCGGTGGGGGTGCCGGCGTTGGAGCCGCAGGCCGTGAGGCCAAGGGCGGCGGAAGCGAGCAGGGCGATTCCCGCCAGCGCGTTTTTGGAGAGCTTCATGAGGGCTTCTTTCTGCGAACAAAGACACAGAGTCCCAAGCTTTGGGCTTGTTCCGTGTGAGCGGGAAGGTTTGGGGGAACCCGCTGAGAAAAGCGTAGGTTAGGCAAACCTATGCTTCCAAAGCCTGGAACACTTATGTGACAAGGATCACAACAATTACGGAACTATTGCGTGCCGTAATTACCTCTATCTAAGTTTCCAACGTGGCTGCCGCCTCCAGAGCCATCCATGCCTGCAGTTGGGTGGAAAGCTCGACGGCGGTCCCCGCCGGATACGTTTCACTCGCCGGGCGCAAGGGGTTGGGGGAGAAGGTAAGGCCCGGATGTTCGGGATCACCGCCGGACTCCCGGCGGCCGTCCCAGAAGGCCCCGGCTGTGCTGAGAACGAGTCCTTTAGCGATGTCACGGGTGTTTTTCGGGAGGCGCTGATCCCTCGCGGCAAGTGCCAGGTAGCGGATCAGGATCCCGGTAAAAAGGCCCCCGTCCCCGGTTCCATCGCCGTGGATTACCTGCGTGCCGGGCACCGTGAGCTCCACCCCAACGGTCCCGACCAGACGGGCGGCGCGGTCCAGGTTCTCCTCTCCGCCCAGTTCCAGGAGTGCCCCAAGGATTGGCCCTTGGTTGTAGGTGTAGACCGCATCCTCAAGGACGATCTCCCCATTCCGTATGCGAAGTCCGTCCAGATAGAGGCCACGGCCGGGGTGAAGCAGCTTACCGTTCAGCCAGTTCACCAGGGCTTGGGCCCGCTCACGGTGATCGGTTCGTGCGAAGTAGAGGGCAACCGGGGCCGTTGCCGGAGTGTTCTTGAAGTCCCTCTTGGTGCTCCAGAATGTTCCGCCGCCCAGATCGTCCGTGGAAGCCGAATCGAATTGCAGCGTCAGCTTCCGGCGGACATAGGCGTTCCGACGCCGTCCGGGCTTCCGCGTCTCCTCGGCCAGTTTTTCCAATCGGAGGGTGGACAGTGCCAACCAGGCCATGTCGTCGTAATAATCGTTGACGAAGCTGAAGAAGTTCCGGAGCCGGATGGTGGTGATCAACCGGGAAGCGAGCCGTCCCGCGCTCGGGCGGGAGTCGCCGTCGAACTTTCTCTTGGTGGCCAGTTCCCGGCGGCCCGTGTCCACCAGGCAGTCGACGTAATGCGCCTGCCACCAGTAGTGCCATGGACCGAGAAGGCTGCGGATGCCGCGGGAGGGGATGCTGACGGCGCCGAGGTGGGTGCCCGGGATGAAAAGCAGCCGTCGACCGAAACCCCGCGTGACGGAACGGGCGGCCTCATCTGCGCGAATCGCCCACATTACTGTCTCCGTTGCGGGTGGTTGCTGGCCGGCAGAGTTGCTTTCGGTGGGCATGGAACCAGCCTATCCGGGGCTTGGGGTGCGCTTGATCACAATTCCAGTTAACATGCATTAACGGATTTGAGTCTGCATCAAGGAGGATGGATGGACATCAAGGGCACGGTCGCGCTGGTCACCGGCGGGGCGTCAGGCTTGGGCGCGGCAACCGCCAAACGCTTGTTCGACGGCGGAGCGTCGGTGGTGCTGGTGGACCTGCCAAATTCTGCCGGGGAGGATTACGCGGCGGAGTTGAACGCCAATGGTTCGGCGGCTGGCGCGAATGGGGCTGGCTCGAATTCGGCGGGTTCCGCTGGCGGGGATGCAGGTCCACGGGCCGTCTTTGCCCCCGCAGACGTAACCAACGAAGCCCAGGTCCAGGCCGCCGTCGACGCCGCCGCTTCACTCGGCACCCTGCGAATAGTAGTTAACTGCGCCGGCATCGCGACGCCGGGCAAGGTCCTGGGCCGCGATGGTGTTCTGCCGCTCGAGGCATTTAACAAAGTCATCCAGATCAACCTCGTTGGAACCTTCAACGTCGTCCGCCTGGCAGCTGCGGCCATGGCGGAAAGTGACCCGGTTACTACGGAATTGGGCGGCCCCGAACGCGGAGTCATCATCAACACGGCGTCCGTCGCCGCTTTCGAAGGGCAGATCGGCCAGCCTGCCTATGCCGCATCCAAAGGTGCTGTTGCTGCGATGACACTGCCCCTTGCGCGCGAGTTCGCCCGCTCCCTGATCCGGGTTGCCACCATTGCCCCCGGCATCTTCGAGACCCCCATGATGGCCGGATTGCCGCAGGCGGCCCAGGAGTCACTCGGCCAGCAAGTACCCCACCCCGCCCGGCTTGGGCGCGCGGCCGAATACGCCAACCTTGCCGCACACATCGTCGAGAATGCCATGCTGAACGGCGAGACGATCCGGTTGGACGGCGCCATCCGCATGGGCCTGAAATGATGGGCGACTACAGCGGCGACCCGGCACCCGCGGGTTCGGGGCGCCACGTGCCGGCGTCTGTGGCGGACCTGCCCACGGCTGACTTCTTCGACTTTGAGTCACTCCTCAGCGTCCAGGAACAGCGAAAGCTCAACGAGCTCCGCTCTTTCCTTGCCTCCGAGGTCGCCCCCTACGCAGGGCAGTGGTGGGACAAAGCCGAGTTCCCCGAACACATCCTGCCCAAGCTCGCGGCCCTTCGCCTCAGTGCTCCTGCCCAGCGCGGCTACACACACTTGTTCGCCGGGCTAGTTATTGCCGAGATGACACGGGTGGACACCTCCATCGCGACGTTCTTCATGGTCCACCACGATCTCTTCGTTGAATCGCTCTACGACTTCGGCAACGACGCCCAGCAGGACAAATACCTCGACGACGCCTCAAACCTCCGCACCACAGGCGCCTTCGCGCTCACCGAACCAGAGCACGGATCCGACGTCGCGGGCGGCATGCAGACAACAGCACGGCGTGTGGAAAGAGCGGAGTCCGACGGCGGCGATTACTGGGTGATCTACGGCGCCAAGCGCTGGATCGGCAATGGGACGTTCTGCGACTACATGCTGGTGTGGGCCAAGGACGAAAGCGACGGCGCAGTTCGAGCATTCATCGTGGACGCCTCGCTGCCGGGCATCACACGGAGCCGCATAGAGAACAAGATCGCCTTGCGGACAGTGCAAAATGCCGACATTCTCTTCGAAGACGTCCACGTCGCGGAATCAGACCGTTTCGCAGGAATCAGCAGTTTCGCGGATACGAACCATCTCCTGCGTGGCTCACGGATTATGGTTGCCTGGCAGGCAGTCGGCCAGCAGCTGGCAGCCTTCGATGTCGCGCGGCAGTATGCGGTGGAACGACTGCAGTTCGGCAAACCCCTTGCCCGGTTCCAACTTATCCAGCAGCACCTGGTGGATATGCTCGGCAACGCCGTGGCCAGCATGGGGATGATGGTGCGGATCGCCCAACTCCAGGAAGGTATTTCCCGGGACGCACAAGGTGCCCGGCACGGCGGTGCCGACATGGCGCAGGTTGCTCTTGCAAAGGCCTACTGCAGTGCACGGATGCGTGAAAGTGTGGCCTTGGGCCGCTCTATCCTGGGCGGAAACGGTATCGTCACCGACTACAAAATTGCCAAGATCTTCGCCGACGCTGAGGCCATCTTCACCTACGAGGGCTCACACGAGATCAACTCATTGATCGTGGGCCGTGCAGTAACGGGAGTCTCTGCCATCGTCTAGTCAGTCGCTGTCCGGGTTCCCGGCGCTTTACTCCTGGGGGATCTTTTCGCCAGCCTCAACGCGGACATCAATGGAATTTCCGCGGACCGGCATCGGGCAGGTGCCGTAAGGCGTAAAGGCGCTGGGGTAGTTGATGGCGCGGTTGAAATCGATCACCACGGATCCATCGGGGCGTGGACGGGGGATGAAAACCTTCCGCCACTCATCCGTGGTGTCGCCGTTGGTCTCATCATGGAAGGTCACGTTCAAGGCGCCGAGTTTCTCTTCCTCAGCATGGAGGCGGACTTCATGGGCAACGCCAGGAACCTGGAACACCACCTCCCCGACAGAACGATGAACGCCGTCCACCAAAGGGTTGGCCGTTCCGATGGGTACATCCACGGGCTGGTCATATGGTTCGAACCGACCCTGAATCACCCAGTCCGGGTTGTAATCGTAGGTGGGAACCCCATCGAAGTCCGTAAAAACGGGCGAGCCCGCGTCTCTGGTCCGGATGGCATACTTGTCCGCCCGCATCGCAAGCTCCACCACCACCTGCTTGCCGTCGTCGCCGCCGAACTGCACCCACATAAGGGACTCTTCATCCTGCAGGGTCGCCGTCACGGTGCCATCCACAATTTCGCCGGTCTCGACGAGGGTCAGGCCGTCCTCGGCGGTGGCTGCGAGGGTTGCAGTCGTGCCATCCGTTGACCACAGGCCCGGGGCGAACTCGACTTCTGCCGGCTCCGACTCGAGCCATTGAAACGACGTAAGCGTTAGCCAGCCATGGTCCGAGGCCAGTGCTGCATTCCGAGACGCTCGGAACCGCTCCCAACGGGCAAGCTGGGCGTCTGTTGCAGTGGTGGGCGAGCTCATGGTTCTCCTCGGCAGATGTGAGCCACGGTTGGGCGGCTTTTGCAATCTCCTCAACTATGCGCCGCACCGGTGCATTCCCGGAAGCGTGCAGCATCGAGCGTGCAAACTCAGGCATGCAACCCAGACATGCAACGATGGGCCGCGCATCGTGTGCACGGCCCATCGTTCGCTCGGATCGCCATTCGCAGTGGGGCCTATGAGTCCTTGTGGTCCTGCGAGGCTATTGAAATACCGGTGGCCATCGGACTTGGCTTTTTGCTATTTAGTGCTGACGACGAGCCGATCGCCTGACGCCCAGGAAAGCGAGCAACGATCCCAAGGCCAACAGCGCAGCGGCCGCGTAGATGAACGCCGGGCTTTGAGCGCCTGTGGTAGCAAGGGGCTCTGGTTCCGGAACTTCTGCGGGCTGAGTGGGCTCGTCCGTGGGTACAAGTACCGGGCTCGTGGTGCTGGTGCTCGGGCTAGGTGTGGGTGTTGCCGTGCTGGTGCTGGAGCTGGTGCTCGGGCTAGGGCTGGGTGTGGGTGTTGCGGTGCTGGTGGTCGGGCTCGGCGTCGGTGTGGGTGTTGCGGTGCTCGGGCTCGGCGTCGGTGTCGGTGTTCCGGTACTGGCGCTCGGGGTGGGCGTGGGTGTGGGTGTGGGTGTTGCGGTGGTGGGGCTCGGTGTGGGTGTGGGTGTTGCGGTGGTGGGGCTCGGTGTGGGTGTGGGTGTTGCGGTGGTGGGGCTCGGTGTGGGTGTGGGTGTTGCGGTGCTGGGGCTCGGCGTCGGGCTTGCCGTTCCGTCGCCTGTTCCGTCAGCACGGGTTCGCCGCGTTTCGGCACCAACAGGGGTTTCTTCACCTGCAATAGTTACGGTTCCGCTGTTGGTGTAGACGTCCAGCTTCCTGTCGGTCACTTTGGTGACCACGAACAGCTCCACCCGTTCACCCCTGGGCAGGCCCGTCCATCGCACCGTTGCTTCTTGGGGAGTGCACTCGACAGTCGCGGGGTATTGCTCGTTGTCCATTGGATCGGTGATGTTTCCGGAGCTGCTGACAACCCTGCCGACGCGCGGAGTGATCTGGTCGCAATCGATTTCCATGCCGGCGGCGGGCGTGTCCGTCACAACCACGTCGTTTGATTCTGAAGGCATTGGAGGCATGTAAAAGATGGATTCAAGTTCAGTTTGCGGAGCATCGGCCCACCACATGGACTTGCCCGCCGAAGTAGGGGGAGCCGGATCGCAGTCCTTGGTGCATGGACCGTCGACATCGACAGGCACGCGTACCACTGTGGATCCCACGGTGAAGTTCAGTTCCGTCGCTTCGCCGGTGCCCGGCTCCACAGCATACTGCGTGCTGAAATTGCACGTCCCACCCACATTATTGGGGTGGTCCGCCACGAAGTCGGTCAACGTGAAGACCACTTGTCCGGCATCGTTCGCAGCCGCCTTGGCGACCGTCACGCCGTCGGCGTTGTCCAGATCAAATGACGCGGCACCAAACCAGCGAAGCTCTGGTGGGAGCTGGAGGTTGAAGGTATCGCCCGGTTGCGAGTTGTCAGGAACGGACCACTGGCAGGTCAGGTCTACTTGGTCCCATTGGTTCGTAACTACTGAATCCGTGCTGATGGTGACCGCCGCACCGGGGATCACGGCAGCATTGGCTGGCCCTGCCGACCAGGCGAGCCCGAAGGCTGTCACCACAACAGCCAGTAGAGCGGCCACCAGGGAGGCAGACTTTAGATGGAGCTGATTCTTCATGTGTTGGATGGTCCTTCGAATGCGGAAGCGTGTCTCGTCGCATGGTGAGTGGCGGCTCGACGCTGTTCGTGACGGCACCAACAGGCTTCACTCACATTGCTTCGGGGATGTAATCCTGAGGCGCTGGTTCTGAAGGGGCATTTGCCAACGGGAAGAACTGCATGCGCGCGGGTCGGAGGGCTCCTTCACCGAGGCTTTCCATGGCGGTCCTGCACTCCATGAGTTGCCCAAGGTTGCTTGCTGAGAGGGGCAACAGCACGTGGACAGCAGAGTTCTTGTACATGGCCGTAGCACCTGTCCCGTGCAGCTGCCGTTGAACAGTTTCTCCAAGCCGCGCCAGCAGGGTCCAGCGATGGCCGCGGCTCTCAAGGGGCTGGGGCAGTGACAGGATCGCAAGGGCGTAAGGGTGGGAACAGGCCGTTCCAAAAATGGAGAGTTCGTGGATACGTCGCTGGAAATGGGCGTGCGTGGCCAGCCCCGTCTGAACGTCCGTGCACGAAATCGGCGGTGCTGATTCGGCGGCCTCTGCCCATCCTTCAGCCAAGGACTGGAGAGCCTCGAAGTCCATGTTCCGGTCTGCTGCCAGGAAGAGGGCGCGGAAGTCAGTCATGGTTTCACTGATACCGACGCCGTTCCGGGCTCGCGCCGCGCCCAAGGACCTCGCTGTAGGAGGTGGAACACTGGCCCGTGTAGCCAGCGACGTCACCACCGTCCGGACCTCGGGCAGGAACCAGTCTGCAGGGAACCGCCAACCATTCTGATAACTGGTGGTCTGCCATTTGCGCATCAACAGGTGTCGGGAAAATGTGCATTCAGCGAATGATTTTGTCCGGAACGATGTCATATCGGAATAGTGCGTCCGGATAAGGATTCATGACGAAAAGCGGTGGAAGGATCTCTTTGGTAAAGAGTCTATACAAATTCGCGTCATGACTTGAGGTTGATGCCCACTGCGTATATATGGGCACGATTTTATACGTTGTGGGGGTGCCTTAAATGGCATCCGGGACAGGTACTGACAACGCTTCCAACGCAGGAGTTGAGAGCGATGGTCATCTTATCGGGTTGGTGCGTGGCGGTGACATGTCAGCATTCGACGAACTGTACGAACGCCATGTGTCCGTCGCGTCCACAGTGGCCCGGCGAAACGTGGACAATCCAAGTGATGCCGAGGATGTTGTGGCCGAGGCTTTCCAAGCCGTATTGCAGAGTCTCGTTGCGGGACGTGGGCCGGACAACTTCTTCAGGGCGTATCTGCTGTCCACTGTCACCCGTCTGTCACATCATCGGAACCGGAAGGCCGGGAGGTCGCTGCCCAGCAGCGACGACGCCATTCTTGACCGTACGCTGCCGGATCCGGATGCCGTAGTCAAAGCCTTCGAATCGCACACGGTGGCAAAGGCATTTCGCGCGCTTCCCGAACGATGGCAGGCCGTGCTGTGGTACCTGGACGTGGAAAGAATGAAGCCAGCGGCGGTGGCACCACTCCTGGGTCTGTCCGCGAATGCCGTGTCAGCACTGGCGCTGCGGGCAAGGGAAGGCCTGAGGCGGCAATACCTGCAGGCCCACGTGGCGGAAGAACCGGACAGCGACTGCGCTGGATTCGCATCGAAACTCGGTACTTTCATTCGAGGAGGACTTTCAAGGATTGCTGAACGCAAGATGCGTCAGCACCTTAATGGTTGCTCGAAATGCACCGGCGCCCTCTCGGAACTAAAGGACGTGCAGGGAACCATGAGGGCTGTGCTTATCCCGCTGGTGACCGGCATACCTCTCGCCACCTTGGCAGCCAAGGGTGCCGGACTGGGTTTCCTGGGAGGGCTGGTCCACATCAAGGCAGCGATAGTGGTCCCGGCTATCGGGCAACCAGCGGTAATGGCCATGGTAGCGGTAGCAGGATTGGGCCTGGCTCTAGGCGCGGTTGGAATTGTGGGTCGCTTGACGCCGGATGTCGCCATGGAGCAGTTGGCCATTGAGACAAGTTCCTCCCGACAGGAGTCATTCGTAGGGACTCATGGCCCCTCTCCCACCGCGACGCCGATGCCCAGCCCGCCATCGACTGTGTCGCCAGCTGCGGTTGAGCCGGCGCCGTCAAACGCCGGGGCCGAACCCTTGGTGGCCGCCCCGGTACCTTCTGGCGTGGAATCCCAGCCGACGCCTCAACAATCTGTTCCATCACCGAACCCCGACTCATCAGCGGCAACAGCCCTTCCCGCGTTACTTGAAGCGGTGACAGCCTCGGTGCGGATACCAAAGGACCGAGGTTCCGGCATGACCGCCATGGAGGTGGACTTTGGGATCGGCGGCTCACAGACTCTAGGACCAGCCAAGGCCGTGTTCTCAGTGGAAATGGATGCACGGATCCAGGAGAGTTCGCTGCTTGCTCCGGACGGGTGGTCGTGCTCCATGGAGGGACGAACAGCCGTCACATGCACTACAGCTTCGGCACGGCGGAGCGACCTTCATTTTCAGGTTTCAGCCCAGTCCAAGCGTAAAAAGGGCACCGGTGTCCTGACATATTCCTTGAGTGGAAGTGGTCTTGCAGCGGGCGAATTCGTGCACAAATACTGACCACGAATCACTGCCAGATACAGCGTCACGAACCAATTGCTCCGGCCACTACCTCAGAGGCGGTGCCCTGAGAGGGCAGCTGCCCATTTATCTGTGCAATTTAGGGGAAATATGAAAGCAACGTTTTTGGCCGTTGCAGGCTTGCTGGGCGCGTCGGCGGCGGTCTGGGCTTTGGTCCCGATCGGTCAAAACTGGTTCGTTCGCAGGTTCAGCTCGCCGCACGGCCTCCGTTGGGCCATGGCAAGTTTGGGCGCCCTACTGTTGCTGTCACTGATGGGATGCGCAATGGGGCCGGCGCAGCGCCCCTGGCTTGAGGTTGTAGTCCTGCTCGCAGGAGCCGGGTTGATTGTGGGCTTTCTTGTCGCGCCGGCCTTCAGGATTCACCATGGTGTGGCCATGCAGCCTCGAAGGGTGCTGGCCATAGGAGCGCACCCGGACGACCTGGAATTGGCTTGCGGTGCCACCCTCGCCAAACTGGCAGATGCCGGGCATGAAGTCCGAACCATGGTGATGAGCTCAGGGGGAAAAGGAGGAGACAGCGCAGTCCGTGTGACTGAAGCGGCATCGGGCTCGGATTTCATGGGTGCGTCCAAGGTCCATGTCCACGACTTTACGGACACCAGCCTCGCGGACCATGGGGATGAAATGGTCCAGGCGATTGAGGCCGTGATGGACGATTTTCGCCCCGACGTCGTGATCACCCATTCCCGTAACGACTACCACCAGGACCATCAGGCCGTACACAGTGCGACCATGCGGGCAGCCCGCCAGCACTCCTCCATCCTTTGCTTTGAGAGTCCTTCATCCACACGGCAGTTCGATCCCAGCGTCTTCGTGGATATCGCGGGGTATGTGGACGTGAAGATTCACGCCGTCGCCATGCACCGGAACCAAAAGGGCAAGCCTTACATGAGCGCAGAAAGAGTACGCAGTCTCGCAGCGTTCAGGGGCTCGCAAGTGAAGACGACATATGCAGAGGGTTTCGAACCCGTTCGATTGCTTGGCTCTGCCGTAGGGGAGTTCTGATGGTTCGGGTACTCGTAACAGGCGTTGGAGGACCAGCTGGCTCCTCCTTGGCGCGCCAGTTCAGGGAACTGGGACATTGGGTCCTGGGCGTTGATATGCAACAGGTCCACGGTTCTGCGGCTGACATGGTCTCGTTGGTATCAGCGTCCAGTTCTCCCGACTACCTGTGGGAACTGCGGGGACTGGTGGGCGCCCATGGCATCGAGCTCGTGGTGCCCACCGTCAGCGATGAACTCGTCCTGGTTTCCGAAGCCCGGCAAGGCTTCGCTCCCAATGTCGAGGTCCTTATTGCCGACCCCGCACCCGTTCGAATCGCGAATGACAAATTCCTCACCATGAGGTGCCTTGCCAATGCAGGCGTCGCCGTCCCCGATTTCGGGCTGCCCGGCGATTTCGCCTCTGTTGACCAGGCGATGGCGCGGCTAGGAGGATCCCTGGTGGTCAAGCCGCGGATTTCCCGCGGCGGACGCGGGGTCCAGGTCCTGGAAAAGACTGGCGACGGCGGCCGGAACGCGGCCCACGTCTGGTCCTCCTTGGACGATTCCTGGATCGTGCAACGATTCGCCCCTGGAACGGAGTACGCACCCGTGGTCCTTCGCCACAGGCCGGAGCCGGGTCAGGGCGATCTTGTGGTGGTGCTGGAGAAGACAGAACTCAAAGAGGGACGGGTAGGTAACGCCCTGTCCGTCAGGAGGAATGAGGGAGCCGAGAGCACGGACGTGGCCCAATTGGCTGATTCAGCCGTGACGGCGCTCGGGTTGACAGGACCTGTAGACGTGGACGTGCGCCGCCTGCAGAACGGAAGTCCGGTGGTACTGGAAATCAATGCGAGGTTTGGCGCAAACAGTGCGTTCGCCCCTGAACTCCTGGAGAACGTCCTTTACCGATATGTCGCCGGTCGATTAACCGGAAGGCCTGCGTGACACCTCTTGATGCTGCCCTGGCGTTTGTCCAAATTGGGGGCGTGCTGATTCTCAGTTTCGGCGTGGTCAAAATCGTCTACGTTCCACTGGCCTTGTATTTCAACCGGCTTTACCGTTCCAACTCTGCCAAGCATCGCTATTCCGTCATCATTGACCGGCCCCTGGTCTCTGTGATCGTGCCCGGCTATAACGAGGCCGTGGTGATCACCAAGTGCGTCGAGTCGATACTGGCCAGCCGCTATTTACGTCTGGAAGTGATTCTCGTGGACGACGGTTCCACTGATTCCACCGCCAGCATCATGGCTGGGCTTGCAGATCAATATGATCGCGTCCGATTTCTCTCCCAAACGAACGCAGGGAAGGGAGCTGCGCTCAATTATGGAATAGCCAAGGCCAATGGCGACATCCTGATGTTTGTCGACGCCGACGGAATTTTTGCACCCGACACCTTGATGCGCATGCTCGAGGGGTTTGATCACACCAAGGTGGGAGCGGTATGCGGCGATGACCGGCCGGTTAACCTGAATCGCGTTCAAACGATGATGCTTGCCGTCCTGAGCCACGTCGGAACCGGTCTGGTCCGCAGGGCCTTGTCCTTGTTGCATTGTCTGCCAATCGTCTCCGGGAACATAGGTGCCTTCCGCCGTGACGTGGTCCAGCTGGTAGGCGGTTTTCACGAGGACACGCTCGGCGAGGACCTTGAGCTTACGTGGCGTGTCTATAAGGCCGGCTACCGGGTGAGGTTCCAGCCCTCAGCCCTGGTTTATGCCGAGTCGCCGTCAACGATGGGCGGATTGTGGCGGCAGCGTGTTCGGTGGTCGCGGGGCTTGCTGCAGACGCTCCGGATGCATATCGGGATGCTTGGGCGTCGGCGTTACGGGCTGTTTGGCATGTTCCTTTTGTTCAACGCCATCACCATGGTGGTGATCCCCATGCTGCAACTTGCCATTTTGGCGGTGCTGCCCTTCCTGTACCTTGCCGGTTCGGGTCCCGTACCCGCTGAAGTCCTCGCCATTCTTGGTTGGTTGGGACTGTTTGTGTCCCTCGCGCTGATTGTCTTCTCCATTGGCCTCAATCGTTCATGGAAGGATCTTCGCTTTCTATGGACGCTGCCACTATGGCCGCTGTATTCCGTATTCGTTGGCCTGGCTTTAGCCAGTGCAATTATCAAGGAGATCCGCGGCAGCCCTGCCGTATGGAACAAGTTGCAACGGACGGGCGTCATTTCCGTAACTGCCACCGAGGCCAGCCCCAGCTACGAGATGCGAGTATGAAGGCTTTTGGACCCACGATGCTGGTCGCAAGGCTAAGTGCCGCCCTGGTGAGCGCGGTTCTCCTTGGCGTTGCATTGACGGGTATCGCTGCGTGCGCAGAAGAACCGGAGATTCGTCCTGTGGACCGCATGGTGAATCTTGGCTTTGAGGACGTTGTCAACGAGGACCGGTCTCACCTTGTGGACTTAGCGGAACGATTGGAAGCTGTAGACGCCACCGCAGTATCGATCTCCGTGGGACGCACAGATTGGACGGCCTTTCCCTGGTCCGGCCAACCCGAGGCGACCTCCTATGAGGTTTCCCGCACTGGCCGGGACTTCGTGGCGGAGGCGATCTCAGCATTGGGGGCGGCGAAAAACGGCAAGGAACGTGATGTGATCCTCACGATCGATGTCCTGTTGGATCGTGCGCTGAGTGAGGACCCCTCCCTGGCAGGACGAAATATCGCTGGCGAGCCATCCAAGTCCTTCGCCAGTGTGTCGTCCCTGCGGCACGGCAAGGCCGGCGCCCGTTTGGCTTCCCTGGCTGCCGCCGTCGCGAAGAAGTACCGGCCCACAGCCGTGAATCTCACGGAATTGATGTTCGATGATTTCACCTTTGGCAGTGAAGATTTCGATGACTTCAAAGCCACCACCGGAGAAAAAGACTGGCCCAGAAACCACGAAGGCGGCATCGACCAGTCGGATGCCCGGATCAGCACGTGGCGGAGCGAAGCCATGGCTGACATCGTGCGCAGGGTGGGAGCCGCCGTCGAACCCTATAGTGTCCGGCTGGAGATGGACGTGCGCTCGCCGCGGGATTCACCGTCGGCGGACCGCGCCGATAGCGGCCATGACTACGACCTCTTGCTCAAGCAGCTCCACCGGCTCCACGTTTGGGAGTACGTAGGACTCAATGCCGAGCGCTCGCCGCAGACAAAGGATCTCGCAGAAGCCCTGACCCACCGCGCGGGCTCCCGTATGTCATTGTCTATCGGACTCTGGTCCAATGACGGCACGATCTCCCCGGAAAGGTTCGAAACGGCCTTGCATGAGGCTGTTCGGGGCGGGGCGACATCCGTGTCCGTGACACCCGCAAGCCTGATGACCGCCGGGCATTGGGAGGTGTTGCGGAACGCCTGGCCCCCGTAATCACGGGCTGTCCGGTACTCATCCCAAGGCGTACCCTGAGCGCATGGGCATGGAATCCGTGATGGCGGCAGTAGTAAGCCTTGCACTGATTGTGGGGTCGGTTTGGGCTGGCACACGGCTGGTGCAGAAGGGTGTTTCCGCGAAGGGAGCAACGGGCACACTCGGGAGTGTCCTCTCCATGATCGAGCCGGCCACAGGTGCGCCGACCAAAATGGAGGCCGCGGCAGCCCGCGAGGAAATGCGGCAGCGAAGGCACGAGAAATTGGTAGCCGGCCCGGGCGCCGCAGAGGCCGGGCTGTTCACCGGGAAGGTGGTCCTGCCGCCGTCGACGAGCAAAGCCTCTAAGCAGCAATCCGGTGACGCCAAAATCTGAGACGTATTCCCGCAGTAGAGTCCTGTGCGGGTAAGATCCCGTAGGAAACATTAGTAACCCGGCTCACAGTATCCAGCGCAGTGTACGAGCCAAACCAGATCCCGAAGGTAAGTATCTATGGTTCACACTGCCCATCAAGACACCGATCTCGCCGCAGAACTGCGGGCCGATGTGCGCCGCGTTTCCACCCTGTTGGGTGAGTCCCTGGTGCGACAACACGGCCCGGAATTGCTGCAGCTTGTGGAGCAGGTCCGCCTGCTGACCAAGGAATCCAAAGAAGCCGCACGGGGCGGAGCCGACGCGACCGGTCCATGGAGCGCGCACGACGTCGTTGCCCAGGTCCGCGAATTGCTCGCCTCCCTGCCGCTGGACCAGGCGACGGATCTGGTTCGTGCCTTCGCGTTCTATTTCCACCTCAGCAATGCGGCCGAGCAGGTCCACCGCGTCCGCGGGCTTCGGACCCGCCAGGAGAAGGACGGTTGGCTTGCAAAGGCCGTCACGGAAATTGCCGGCCAGGCTGGGCCGCAGGTCCTTCAGGACGTGGTAAACGAGCTTGATGTTCGGCCCATTTTCACGGCGCACCCCACAGAGGCCTCCCGACGCTCAGTGCTGGACAAGGTCCGCAAACTCTCCGACGTACTAGCCCAGCCCACTGAAGAGGGAACGTCTGCCCGACGCCGGCAGGATCGCCAGCTCTCGGAAATCATCGACCAAATGTGGCAGACCGATGAGCTTCGCCAGGTCCGGCCAACGCCCGTGGATGAAGCGCGTAACGCGATCTACTACCTGAACAGCATCCTCACGGACGCCATGCCGGAGATGCTGACTGACCTTTCCGAGCTTCTTTCCGAGCACGGCGTGGTCCTGCCTGCTGCCAGCGCGCCGCTGCGTTTCGGTTCCTGGATCGGTGGCGACCGCGATGGAAACCCCAACGTTACCGCGGCAGTTACGCGCGAAATCCTGCAGTTGCAGAACCAGAACGCGGTTCGGATCAGTATCGCGTTGATCGATGAGCTGATCTCGGTCCTGTCCAACTCCACGGCTTTGTTCGGGGCTGACCAGGAACTGCTGGACTCGATCGACGTGGACCTCAAGAACCTTCCCGGCCTGGATAAGCGCATCCTGGAGCTCAATGCCCAGGAGCCTTACCGACTCAAGCTCACGTGTATCAAAGCCAAGCTCATCAATACGGGCCGCCGCGTTTCCGCCTCGACCTATCATGAGCCCGGCCGGGACTACGCCACCACAAGTGAGCTGTTGGCCGAGTTCGGCTTGCTCGAAGCGTCGCTCCGGAACCACGCCGCTGGCCTTGTTGCCGACGGCGCGTTGGCCCGTGTCCGCCGTGCGATCGCAGCCTTCGGCCTTCACTTGGCAACCCTGGACATCCGTGAACATGCCGATTACCACCACGACGCCGTCGGACAGCTTGTGGATCGTCTTGGTACCGAGAAGCCGTACGCCTCCTTGACCCGCGAGGAACGTTTCGAATTCCTTGGTGCCGAGCTGGCCTCACGCCGCCCGCTCTCTGGCCACCCGATCAAGCTCGAAGGCACCGCGGACGGCACTTATGACGTCTTCCGGAGCATCCGCCAGGCCCTGCACACGTACGGTCCGGACGTCGTGGAAACATATATCATTTCCATGACCCGGGGCGCCGATGACGTCCTGGCCGCCGCTGTCCTGGCACGCGAAGCCGGTTTGATTGACCTCTTCGGGGCAAAGCCGCACGCCAAGATCGGCTTTGCTCCACTGCTGGAAACCGTCGAGGAGCTCCGCGCCTCCGCTGAGATTGTGGATCAGTTGCTCTCTGATCCGTCCTACCGTGAACTGGTCCGTCTCCGCGGCGACGTCCAGGAAATCATGCTCGGGTACTCCGATTCCAACAAGGAATCCGGAGTCATGACCAGCCAGTGGGAGATCCACAAGACCCAGCGGAAGCTGCGCGATGTGGCCGCCAAGCACGGTGTGAGGGTCCGTTTGTTCCATGGCCGTGGTGGTTCCGTAGGACGTGGAGGTGGTCCGACGTACGACGCCATCATGGCCCAGCCCAATGGTGTCCTCGAGGGCGAAATTAAGTTCACGGAGCAGGGCGAGGTCATCTCGGACAAGTACTCACTTCCCGAGCTTGCCCGCGAGAACCTTGAGTTGTCCTTGGCAGCTGTCATGCAGGGTTCTGCGTTGCACCGGACTCCGCGTACTTCTGAAGATGAGCGCGTGCGCTATGCGAACGTCATGGAAACCATTTCCGATGCTGCCTTTGCACGCTACCGGGCATTGATCGACGACGCCGATCTTCCGGCCTACTTCCTGGCGTCCACACCCGTGGAGCAACTGGGTTCCTTGAACATCGGATCACGTCCCTCCAAGCGTCCCGATTCCGGGGCTGGCCTGGGCGGCCTTCGTGCGATCCCGTGGGTGTTCGGCTGGACGCAGTCGCGCCAGATCGTTCCTGGCTGGTTTGGTGTGGGCTCCGGCCTGAAGGCGGCACGCGAAGCCGGTGACGCCGACCAGCTCATGGAAATGATGGACCGCTGGCACTTCTTCCGTTCGGTGATTTCCAACGTCGAAATGACCCTGGCCAAGACCGACATGGAGATCGCAGGACACTACGTTTCGTCCTTGGTTCCTGAAGAACTGCACCGCTTGTTCCACATGATCCGGGACGAGTACGAGCTCACGGTTGCTGAAATCGAGCGGCTGACCGGGGAGCTTGAACTCCTTGACGCCCAGCCCACCCTGAAGCGGTCGCTGGAAATCCGTGATCAGTATCTGGACCCGATCAGTTACCTGCAGGTGGAACTGCTCCGCCGTGTGCGCGAGGAGTCGGTGTCCGGCGCAGAGATTGATGAGCGGCTTCAGCGCGCCATGCTGATCACCGTCAACGGTGTGGCCGCCGGCCTGCGCAACACAGGCTAAACGCTCTCTCACATCGGCGCCCGTTTTTCCGGAACGCTCTCTCACCCCACGAACTTTCGAACGGGGTGGGGGAGCGTTCCGGCTTAAAGCACCTGCGCTTGAGCGTTAGGGTTGTTGGATGCCGTCGTTCCAGACCAAGTTGAAGATCACTGGCCTCAAGCCTGGCAACCCTCCCGAATCGGTCATGGCGGCTGCGATAGAAGCTTTGGAAACCCGTCATCATGTCGAATCGAACCAGCTCGATATCGTCGCAGGTGTCCCGCAACTCAGCCTGCGCTTCACAGTGAACGACCGCGACTACTCGGGTGAGAACGACGAAGCCCGGACGTCGGCCGCGATGATGCGCGACGCCGTCGAACGCGTTGCGCTGACGGGTAGCCTCTACGTGTTGCGCCGTAGCCGCGGACGCTGGTCGCCGATCTAGGCTTGCGTTACTCCGGCTGGGGCACGTCGCCGTCGAACGGTTCATCCACCGGGGAGCGGCTCCCGCGCCGTCGCGTGACGATCAATCCGACCACCACACCAATGACCAAGCCGACGCCTACCCCGATCAGTGAGCTGGCCCAGAACGGCAGTTTGGTTGCGGAGCCCGTGAAGTAGCCCAGCCCGACTTGCCACACGGCCCACAGCACGGCGCCCAATCCGGCGCAGAGGCTGAAACCGCGGGCGGAGACGTTGGCGATTCCAGCTGCGGACGAGGTTGCGAGCCTGCCGCCTGGGACGAACCGCGCGCCGATGATAGCCCCATAAGTGGAGGATCGGCCTGCCTTGGCGATGGCCTCGTGGATTCCACGGTGGACTTTCCTGCCCCATGCCCAGCGATCCAGTACATGGCTCACCCGCCGCGTTAAACAGTAAGTAGACTGCCATGTCCCCGAGCCAGGACGCGAAGGCTGCGAGCAGCAGGATGAGCCAGAAATTGGCGTGGCCTTCGGCGGCCAGTGCTCCGCCGGTGATCACCACCATTTCGGACGGGATCGGTGGGAAGATGGCATCGCCCAGCACCATGGGAACGATCCACAAGTAAATTGCGGATCCCCACGTCTCGGGGGCGATGAAGTCCATTGGCACAAGGTACCGCACTTGCCGCTCGGGCCGCTCGGCGGGAGGCTGGCGCAATGCAGATCGAAATCCTGCACGGGGACATCACCACGCGCGACGTCGATGCGATAGTTAACGCCGCCAACTCTTCATTGCTCGGCGGAGGGGGAGTGGACGGCGCCATACATCGGGCCGCCGGGCCGGAACTGCTTCAGGCCTGCAGGGAGGTTCGTCGCAGCAAACTGCCGGACGGGCTGCCTGTGGGGGCTGCCGTCGTGACCCCCGGATTCAGGCTCCCGGCGCGCTGGGTGATTCATACCGTGGGTCCCAACCGGCACGCTGGCCAAACCGATCCCGCACTGCTCGCCTCTTGCTTCCGGGAAAGCCTGAATGCCGCGGTGGACGTGGGTGCACGGTCCGTCGCTTTTCCTGCAATCAGCGCCGGAATCTATGGTTGGGATGCCCGGGAGGTCGCGGAAGTAGCGTTCGACGCCGTGGGCTCGTTCTCATCTGAGTCTTCAGATGGTGCCGCGACCGCCAGCGGACTTGAGTTGGTGGAGTTCGTCCTGTTTTCGGAGGACACGACGGCGGTCTTTCGGGCAGTGTTTGATGTTTGAGTCCTGAGGGGCGCCGGGCTGCTCCCGGTCAGGCGGGTTCGGGCCTGACGTCACCAGCAGGGTGGACGGCGGCTTTGTGGCTAAGGAACCTGCCCGCTTTGAAGTACCAGTATGGCCAGGCTGTCCACGATGACGCCCCGGCGACGAAACCCGCTCCCATCACTGCGTAGCGGAGCCACTCGGGCCCGGGAATGAGGAAGCCGACGCCGGCAACGGGAAGCCCGATCAGAAGAGCTCCGCCGATGAACCGTCCAAGCTTCGCGAGCCCCTTCGGGTAGTCCTCAACGTGGAGAAGCCTGTTGTGCGCCACGAGGAACCAGACGCCTTGGATCACAATGGCGGCCACGGAAATTGCTGTTGATGGCTCGAACCCCAGGACCTTGAGAACCAGCAGCGCGGAACTTGTGGCTCCGGCCGCGCAGGCGGCCACCGTTACCCATTTCAGCGGCTCGGTCCATGGTGCTTGGGGAAGGCGTTTATGGACTTGGAGGATCACTGGGATCACGAGCACGTTGAACACGGCGCCTGTGGCGTCGTTGATAGCACCGAAAACGAACGGGCCGCCTTTGGGGACTTCCACGGCGTACATGGCCCCGAGCGTCAGGACGCCGGCAACGCCGACTGCCGCAGCAGAGTAGGCGAAGGCCGAAGCGGTCCTGTCGCCCGGCATTTCAGTGAATTGCTTCATCGGAACTCCCGGATTCTGACCAGCAAACCCATGGTAGTCCTGTGCTGTAGAGGAAGGAACGGGCTCCGCGAAAGGGTCAGCCGTGGGCTTCGCTGAGCTCCAGTTGGCTACGGTATTCCACGCGCTCCTTGGTGATGGGATCCACGAAGGTGATGCCGCGGGCCAGCAATTGAAGCGGCTTGCTGTAATCGTCCGGGGCCTTGTCCAGGAGGTCCGGATAGAAGGCGTCGTTGACGATGCCCAGACCCAGCGATGCCATGTGCACACGGAGTTGGTGTGTCTTTCCGGTGTGCGGCTCCAGCCGGTACAGCGCGCGCTGGTGAGTGCCGGCGTCGAACGTCCTGACTCTTTCGATGCGCGTTTCCGCATTCGGTTCGCCGTCGATAACTTCGGCGAGCAGATAGCTGCGCGACTTGGTCATGCGATTGCGGACCACCACGGGGAATTCGACGGCGGGATGGCCATTAGCGGGCGACGCAGCGGACACACACTCGTATTCCTTCTGGACCTGGCGCTTCTCAAAGAGAACCTGGTACCGGCCGCGGGTCTCTGGGTTGGTCGACAGCAGCAAAATGCCCGCCGTCATGCGGTCCAGGCGGTGCATGGGAATGAGGTCCGGCAGATTCAGCAGGTTCCGCAGGCGGACCAAGGCGGACTCTTGGATGTAAGTGCCGCCGGGTGTTGTGGGCAGGAAATGCGGCTTGTCCACCACGAGGATGTGTTCGTCCTGATGCAGGATGTTGATTTCCACGGGCAGGCGGGTCTCCGGAGGGAGTGTCCGGTAGTACCAAATGAAGGTGTGGTCCTCGAGTTTGGTGCTCCTGTTCAGGCGCACGCCGCCTTCGCCCACGATTTCGCCGGCGTCGAAGCGGTCTTCGATGCCTTGGGGATCGATGTGTCCCCAACGGTGCATCATGTAGTCCATCGCGGTATCCCACGGCCCCTCGTCCGGGAGGCGCAGGCGGGTCGCGTTTACGCCGTCGCGCACGGGAAGGGGGGATTGCATCACCGGACAATTCTACTGTGGCTCCCGTTGTGGGGCCTGCTCTGCGTGCCCTGGGGCTGGAGGAGCACGCAAACCGGTACCCACAACACAGGTTCACACCGACGACAAAAAAGTTCTTGACAAGAAAAATTGTCGGTTGGCATACTTGAAGCATGTTGGACATCGAAGTGATTGAGGACGCAGCTGCGGCAGAGGCGTCGTTGGATCCGATCCGCACACGCATACTTCAAGAGCTGGCGGAACCGGGCTCGGCCACTCAACTGGCCGCCAAGGTGGGGCTGCCCCGGCAAAAGGTCAACTACCACCTCAAGGCCCTCGAGCGGCATGGCCTGGTGGAGCTTGTGGAAGAACGCCGGAAAGGAAACGTCACCGAGCGCGTTCTCCAGGCGACGGCTGCCTCGTACCTGATCTCGCCCGTTGCGTTGGCTTCGGTGGCCCCGGATCCGCAGCGTTTCGCCGACAGGTTCTCCGCTTTCTGGCTCCTGGCGCTCGCCTCCCGCACCGTCCAGGAAATGGGGAAGCTCATTTCGGGTGCGGCAGCCGCCAAGAAGAAGCTCGCGAGCTTCGCGATCGATGGAGAAATTACTTTCCGCTCAGCCGCGGAACGCGCCGCTTTCGCTGAGGAGCTCGGCGTGGCGGTCACGCGGCTCGTCGATAAGTACCACGACGGCGGTGCTGCCGCCGTGGCAGGCGGCGCACGAAAGCACCGGCTCGTCGTCGTACTTCATCCCACACTCAAGACCCCGTCAACGGAAAAAACAGCAGAAAAGGAACAAGGCAATGACTGACAACCGGAAATTCGAGATCGTGGCGGACACCGAACTGCCGGCTACTCCCGAGCGGGTGTGGCAGGCGGTCACCAAGGACACGGCGGCCTGGATGTTCCCCACGGATCAGTGGCCCGATGTGAAAACCGTCGAGGAATACCCCAGCCATCTTGTGTCGCGGATGGAGGGTCCCAACGGTTGGTTCAACCAGTTGGAGCACGTCCTGGAGCCCGTTGAGGGTGGCCGGGCAAAGCTCCACTACGTCCACAGCGGGATCTTCGCTGACAACTGGGACGAGCAGTACGACGGTGCCAGCAAGCACACGGAGTTCTACCTCCACACCCTGGGTCAGTACCTGCAGTATTTCGATGGGCAGCCCGTGGTCTTCACGGATATCCAGGCGCCCGCTTCGTCGCAGACTGCGGACGGTTTTGTGCAGCTGAAAAAGGCTTTGGGCGTGGACGGCGTGGCAGCCGGTACGCCATTTGAGGTGGACGTCGACGGCGGGGGCAGGCTGAGTGGCGAGGTGGACTTCTCCAACGAGAACTTCCTGGGCCTGCGCACCGCCGATACGCTGTACCGCTTCTTCGGCAGGAACGCTTTTGGTGCGCCGGTGGGCATGACCGTGCATGAATTCGGTGGCTCGGGGGACTCTGAGCTGACGGCGAAGGCGTGGGGTGCGTTCCTGGAGAAGGTGTACGCGTAGGAAGTACTTGCCCAACTGGCTGGCATTAGTGGTTGTTTTCAGCGCGCTGAGAACAACCACTTCTGCCAGTCAGTTTCCGTCTAAGGGGCCCAAGCGCGGGCGACTGCTTCGAGGGAGGCTTCATAGATTCCGGCCCAGTCCGTTTCGGGTTCATTCATCCGCGCCAGCTCCAGGCTGACGAGCCCATGCACCTGTCCCCAAATGGCCATTGCGATGACGGAGGGATCATCCGAACGGATCCTCCCAGCACCTTGGGCGGCGACTACTGACTCCACCAGGGGGAGCATCGAGGCTGAGGCGACTTCCGGCGTCGGGCTGCAATCCACGTAGGCGGCCAGTGCCCCGCTGAACATGAGCCGGTAAAGTGCCGGATGCTCCAAGGCCCACGCGCGGTACGCCCGGCCCAGGCCGCGAAGTCCGTCTTTGGCTGCGTCCTGTTGAGACTCCCCAAAGGAGCGAAAGCCGTCGTCGACGGCGGCCGTCAAGAGTTGCGCTTTGCCCCCGAAGAGCGAGTAGATCGCCGAGGTGGAGGTGTCTGCGGCTGCAGCAACATCGCGGAGAGTGACACGCGCGGGGCCTTCGCGGTCCACGAGCTCTGCGGTGACCTCCAGGAGCCGTTGCTGAACGTGCTGATCATGAACGATGGGTCTTGCCATGCCTCCAAGTGTTTCATAACATTGTTTCATAACAACGTTATGAAACCCGGAAATCGAGAATTCCCGGTTCCCCACCAAAGGAGCGACATGGCACAGGAGATCTTTCCCGGACGTTTTACGGCGGACATCGGGCGCGAAACAATGACCGTCTTCCTCATCGGGATGCGGGCCAACCGGTGGTGGAAGATGGGCAAGGTCGCGAGGGTAGCCTCGGCTATGCCCACGATGATGAGGCATCTTGCCGCCAATCCGGAGGCCGGGTTGCTCGGCAGTGAGCAATGGTTTGGGCGCACCACCATCCTGCTCAGCTATTGGGAGAGTCCCGAGCACCTGAGGCGCTTCGCCGCGGACCGTGAATCCCCGCATCTGGGTCCCTGGCGGAAGTTCATGAAGGAAATCTCCGGCAGCGGCGATATTGGGGTGTGGCACGAGACGTACCAGGTACCGGCGTCGGGCATTGAAGTGGTGTACAACGGGATGCCGCTTTTTGGCTTGGCGAAGGCCACATCCCATGTACCCGTAGGCCCCGGAAGCAACACGGCGAAACAGCGAATGGGTTCAGCTGCCCGCGGCTCCAAGGCGTCTTAGGCTACTGCGACGGCGGGTGGCCGCCCGGCCTTCAGGGTCCGGCGGAGTTGGGGAGAAGCGTCGAGCTTGTCCTGGGCGGCTCGTAGGGCGCCGACGGCGAATTCGAGCTGCACTGGTGGCAACGTATAGGGGACACGCACGTAATGCTCGAAAGCGCCACCCACTCCGAACCGCGGTCCGGCTGCCAATCGAAGCCCGAAATCGGGAGCCAGCACAGTAAGGGCGGTGCTGCAGGCGGTGGGCAGACGGCACCAAACGGTGAGTCCGCCGCGGGGCCGTTCCACTTCCCAGTCGGGCAAGTGTTCGGCAAGCAACGTCAGCAGCGATTCCCGGTTGTGTCGCAGCTCGTGCAGGCGGGCATCGAGCGGCTCGGCGAAAGACCTGACCAGCCGCGCGGCGGCCAACTGCTCAACCACGGGTCCGCCCAGGTCCATGGTGGTCCTTGTCGCCACGAACCGGGTGATCATCGCTTCGTCCGCCCGGATCCAACCCGTCCTGAGCCCGGCCCAATGCGACTTGCTGAGCGAGCCGATCGAAACCACGCTGGGACTGAAGGCTGACATCGGTGACGTCCGTACGGCGTCGAGGTTCAACCCGCGCAAGGTCTCGTCCACCACCAGCGCAGTCCCGGCTGCTGCTGCGGCCCGTGCTAAGCGACGGCGCTGCAGATCGGACATGATTCGCCCTGTGGGGTTGTGGAAGTCGGGGACAAGGTAGGCCATTGCGGGGCGCTGCTGGTTCATTGCGGACACCATCGCATCAACGTCCCAGGCGGGGGAAGTGTGCGGCGGCAACGCCACAGGCAGCACTTTGCAGCCAGCCGCCCGGATGGCGTCCAGGGCATTTGGATATGTGGGGTGTTCCACCAGAACCCTGTCCTGCTTTCCCACGAGGGTATGGAGAACTACGTTGAGGGCGTGCTGCGCGCCGGACGTCACCAGGATCTGATCCGCGGTAGTGGGTACTCCTTCCGCGGCATACTTCTCCGCGATTGCCTGCCGCAGGGCCCGCACTCCAAGGGCGTCGTACCCGAAGCCGGGGAGCAGTGCAGGCAATTCAGTGAGGGCGTCGGCGAACGCCCGGTGGACAACTTCGCCGGCGGCCGGAAGCGATGCGTAGGCCAGGTCCAGGAGTCCCTCAGGCGCAGCAAGGCCCGGAACGCTCACCGGCGCGTCGCGGTGGGGGATGCTTGTCCGGCCGCGGCTGCCTTGGCCCGCGGTGAGGAAACCTTGCTCGCGAAGGCTCGCGTAGGCCGCAGTGACAGTGGTGCGGCTCAGGCCGAGCGTCTGCGCCAGCGCACGCTCACTGGGTAATGCGACGTCCAGCGGAATGCGCCCATCCATCACCAGCAAACGCACGACGTCGGCCAGCTCGCGGTAGGCGGGCAGGGCGCCGTTGCTCCAAGAGCCAAGGAGACGGACGAGTGCGGTGGGATTCAGTGAGCCGGGCATAGGACCAGTATTGCAAACTGGCTATGGAATACAAGGCCAGTTTTCGAGGACCATGGTTTCATGATGACCCGAAGAATCACACAACTCCTGATCGGCCTTGCGATGTACGGCATCTCGCTGGCCATGTTCATCCGCGCAAGTCTTGGCCTTGACCCTTGGGACGTCTTCCACCAGGGCGTTTCGGAAAAGACCGGCTTCAGCATTGGGGTTGTGGTGATCGCGGTCAGCTTCCTCGTCCTCCTCCTCTGGATCCCGTTGCGGCAAATGCCCGGATTCGGAACCTTGGCAAACGCGGTCCTCGTGGGAGTCTTCGCTGATCTGGGCTTATGGCTCATCCCGGAGTTCTCACACCTGGGCGGACAAATTGCGATGCTAGCCGGTGCGGTGATCCTCAACGGAATCGCGTCCGCTTGCTACATCGGAGCACGCCTCGGCCCGGGAGCCCGTGACGGCCTGATGACGGGACTGGTTCGCCGGACAGGGTGGTCTGTCCGCCTCGTCCGGACGGGAATTGAAGTGGTGGTTCTGGCCGTGGGCTTCTTGCTGGGTGGATCCGTTGGCGTGGGCACCGTGGTCTACGCCTTGGCAATCGGTCCGATCGTGCAGGTTCTCCTGCCGAAGTTCATGGTCCCGGAACCTGCCAAGGAGCCGGCCCCGGCGGAAGCTACGGAGGCCGTGGAGGCCGCGCCGGCTGCCTGAGGTCAGTAAGAACGTGAAGGGTTTCGGGTCCTATGGAAGTGGTTGGCATCTGGGACAGAAGTAGATGTCCCGCTCCTCGGTTCCATCCGGCGCTGCGAGGACGTCGCGACGAATAGGCGTTCCGCAGCGCCTGCATGGCTGACGGGCCCTGCCGTAAACCCAGTAGCCGGGCCTCATCGCCCGGGGACCCAAAGTGGTCCGCAGGCCTGGACCCAGATTCTCGCCCAGGAGTCTCTTGGCATCGTTGACGGTCTTGGCCAGTTCCGGTACTGAGCCAACAGACAACGCGGGGTGGATCCCGGAAAGGAAGCACGCTTCGCAGCGGTAGATGTTGCCGATCCCGGCCAGCTTCCGCTGATCGAGCAGGGCATAGCCGATGGGGACGTCAGGTTCAGCTTGGAGCCGGCGGAGGGCTTCTTCTTCATCCCAGTCAGGTCCGAGCAGATCAGGCCCCAGGTGCCCGACGATCCGATCTTCCTCGCCGGTTGGCACCACCTCGAGAATGCCCAGCGAAAACCCGACCGCGTCAACGGAAGCTGTTCGCAACACGCAACGTGCCGTGTGCCCCGGTTTCGTCCAACGACGTCCCGACGGGTAGACCATCCAACTGCCTTCCATCTTGAGATGGGAGTGGATGGTCAGCTCACGGGGTTTCCTGCTCGCGCGGGGTTCCTCGTCCTCAGGTCCCAGCAAGCGCATGAGCAGGTGTTTGCCCCGGGGAACCACCTCGGTCATTGTCCAACCTGCAAGGTTCAGCGTGGCGAAACGCGGCACACGGAAGTCTGAAGCTGTAATGACCTGCCCGGCCAAGGCCGCGTTGAGGCGCGAGGCTGCCCGCCAAATGGAATCTCCCTCAGGCACGGATCCGCAGCCCCTTCGGGGTTGAGTAGGCTCCGGCAGCCGCAAGCGCGGCAGCAATCGGCGTATCCAGGAGGTCGTGACCGTTGACCTTTTCCATGAAAAGCTTGTCCACCGCTCCGCGTCGCACCACGTCCACCAAAGCTTCGGCAGCGACCGTCAGGACGGCGTCGTCATGGCTGAAGGTGAGCAGAGTCTTACCGCCGCGCTCAACGTAAAGGACCAACGCGCCGTCGACCATCACCACCAGAGCGCCGGCCTTCCGTCCGGGGCGGTGTCCGGAACCGGCGTCGGCGGACAGCGCAGGCCAAGGCAACGCTGCGCCGTAAGGGTTGGCAGGGTCCGTGGCTGCGAGTGCCAAAGCCGCGGGTTCTGCCTTGGTGATGCGCGCATCTTCAGTGAAGGAACGGAGCCTGTCCACCGTTGCGGGGACGGCGAATTGGGCCGCTCCCAGGTGCTCGATGAAGTAGCCACGGCGGCAACGCCCTGCTTCTTCGAGTCGGGCCAGGACTTTGTACATGAGCCCGAAACCGCCGATGATGTTTTCTGCCATGACGGACCCCCGGGTGACCACGCCATACCGATCCAGCAGAAGCTCGGCGGTGCCGCGTGCATGGATGGTCGGGTCCAGTTCGGGCGAAGGCAGCGCGGACCAGCGTCCTACGGCCGACGGCGGGGCGGGAGCGGTGCCGGAGACCGAGCCATAGCGCCCACCCGTTAGCCCGGGGGATCCCAGAAGGCCCGTACCGTGGGAGCGGCCCAACCTGCTCATTCTCGGCGCACGGGCGCGAGGTGCCTTGGCGACCTGCCGGTGTGCTGTGCGCCCGCCGGCGATCATGGCGCGCACGGGAGCAAAGGTGTCGCCCGTGACGCGGCCGGCCCACACCAGATCCCAGAGTGCCGAGACCACGGCGTCATCGCTCAACACAGAGTCCATTCCGCCCGCCACTTCAGTGAGTTGGCGGAAGAAGTAACCGCCTCCTGCGCCCAAGTAGTCCAGGAGCCTCTGTTGGGCGTCGCCTGGTTCGAAGTCCGGAGCAGGATTGAGCGTTAGCTCGGCCGAGTCAGCCACGTGGAGGCTGATCCAGCCGTCGTTTCCAGGCAAGGCCCCCGCTCCAGACCACAGCAACTCACCAGCCGCCATGAGTTCGTCCAACATGGCTGGTTTGTAGTCCGCCACGCGGCTCGAGAGCACCAATGGCTCCCATGCGGAAGCGGGGATGGGAACGCCTGAGAGTTGATCGACCGCCGTGATGATGCCATCGAGTCCGCGCAATGCCTGGCTCCGCGATTTCCCCGGTGCCGTCACGTTCTGCCATGCCGGCAGGAACCGCCCATACGCGGCAGTGTCAACGGGCTCAACCTCTGCGCGCAAAGCAGCCAGGGAACGACGCCGGAGCTTCCGCAGGACCTCCGCGTCACACCATTCGCTGGACGGCGGTGCGTCGGCGGACATGAGTTCTGGATTTGCCGCTTCCACGGTGCTGCTCTCCGTCGCCACAGCATGTGGCCGGAACTCACCCTCCACAACACGGCCGTCTGCAGCGAGTCGCTTCAGCGCAGTATTGACGACGGCGACGCCAAGTCCCAGCCTGGATGCAGCCTCGGCCGCCGTGAACGGTCCGTGGGTGCGCGCATACCGTGAGACGAGGTCGCCCAGGGGATCGTGGACCGGCTCAATGAAGGCAAGCGGCACGCCCATGGGCAGGGGAACACCAATGGCGTCGCGTAGCCGGGCCGCATCTTCCACTGCGGCGAAACGCTCGACGCCGCCGATCGTTACCTTCAGCGCCCGATTGGCTTTCTGGAGCGCGGCAAGGTGTGAGCCCGCGTCCGGCCCTTCTTCAAGACGCTCCGTCACTTCCTCGACGCTGAGTGGACCAAGGAGCCGGAGGAGGTCAGCGACACCTTCCATTCCGCGCACGCGACGATCCGGCACCAGACGCTGCAGCTCGCGTTCCGTGGCATCGATGACTGCGGCGTCAAGAAGCTCGCGCAGTTCCACCCTGCCCAGAAGCTCATTGAGCAGCGTGGAATCCAAGGCGAGGGCTGCTGCCCGACGCTCCGCCAACGGGGAATCGCCTTCGTAGAGGAACTGAGCTACATAGCCAAACAGCAGGGACTTCGCGAAAGGTGACGGCTGCTGGGTGGTGGTCTCCACAATTCGCAGTTCGCGGCGCTCGACTGATGCCGCGATGTCTTTGAGGGCGGGCAGATCGTAAACATCCTGCAAGCATTCCCGGACGGTTTCGAGCACGATGGGGAAGGACGGGTACTTCCGGGCGACATCCAGTAATTGGGCAGAGCGTTGACGTTGCTGCCACAGGGGTTGGCGCTTGGCGGGGTTTTGGCGGGGCAGCAGCAGGGCGCGGGCCGCGCACTCACGGAACCGGGAAGCGAACAACGCGCTGCCCCCAACCTCGGCGGTGACGATCTGTTCGAGTTCTTCGGGATCGAACAGGAACAACTCAGCACCGGGTGGCTCGTCCTCCATCATGGGGACACGAAGAACGATGCCGTCATCGGCGGCCATGGCTGAACCATCCAAGCCGTAGCGCTGCTGAAGGCGTTGTCCAACGGCCAAAGCCCACGGCGCGTGAACAGGCATGCCGAAGGGGCTGTGGAGAACAACACGCCAGTCCCCGAGCTCGTCGTGGAAACGTTCCACAACCAATGTTCGATCGCTGGGAACGATGTTTGTGGCTTGCTTCTGTTCTTCCAGATACTGCAGCAGGTTGCCGGCGGCAAAGGCATCGAGCCCACTCGCTTGGCAGCGCTCCATGGCTGGCGCGGGGTCGGCCGCGGAGAGTTCGCGGATGAAGGCTCCCAGAGCGCGGCCGAGATCCACCGGACGGCCGAGCGAATCGCCCTTCCAGAAGGGGAGCTTTCCCGGCTGGCCGAAAGCGGGGGAGACCAAAACGCGGTCGTGGGTGATGTCTTCGATTTTCCAACTGGTGGCTCCGAGGGCAAAGATATCGCCTACCCGCGATTCGTAAACCATTTCTTCGTCGAGTTCACCAACGCGGCGTCCACCTTTCGCGGCACGGGCGGAGGCGCTGGGACCTTCACCATCGGCGTTGGCAGAGGATGCGGATCCCTCAACTTCCGTGCCGATGATGTACACGCCGAAGAGGCCTCTGTCCGGAATGGTGCCACCCGACGTAACAGCAAGTCGCTGTGCCCCTGGCCTGCCCTCGATGGTGCCTGCATGGCGGTCCCAGATAATGCGTGGCCGAAGTTCTGCAAATTCGTCGGACGGATAGCGTCCGGCAAGAAGATCCAGTGTGGCCTCAAATGCAGACCGGGGCAGGCTGGCAAACGGCGCCGACCGACGGACAGTGCTGAACCATTCCTCGACGTCGATGCTGCCGAGGGCCGTGGCGGCCACGGTTTGCTGGGCAAGGATGTCCAAAGGATTTGTGGGGATGCTGAGGCGCTCGATTTGGCCGCTTAGCATCCGTTCCACTGTGACGGTGGTGTGCAGGAGGTCAGCCCGGTGCTTGGGGAACAACACGCCCTCGGAGATCTCGCCCACTTGGTGGCCGGCACGCCCTACACGCTGCAGGCCGCTGGCTACCGAGGGCGGCGACTCTACCTGGATGACCAGGTCCACAGCTCCCATATCGATGCCAAGTTCCAGTGACGAGGTGGCAACGACGCAGCGCAATCTGCCTGACTTCAGGTCATCCTCGATCATGGCCCGCTGGTCCTTGGAGACCGAACCGTGGTGGGCGCGCGCCAAGACAGGATCTGCGCCGCTCGTGCTGCCGGCCTGGGCCATCATATGGGCCGGCGTCGCCGTGGACATGGGAGCGCCCGCTGACTTGGTGGCCGGCCCGGTGCCCCAGCTTCCCGAATCCTCTGCATTGTCCGGAGCGCCCCACTCTCCTCCGGCCGCGGCCAGCATTTGCCGTTCGGCATGGATCTCGTTCAATCGGGCTGTCAGCCGTTCGGCCAAGCGGCGTGAGTTGGCGAAGACGATTGTGGACTGCTTGGAAAGGACAAGATCGACAATCTGTTCCTCAACATGGGGCCAGATGGATGCTTGGGGTTGAAGCCCGGAAGCAGGGCCGGAGTCAAAGGCGCCCGCAGCCCCTTGGAGGTCCGACATGTCCTCCACAGGCACAGTGACTGTGAGATTCCAGTTCTTCTTGGACGGCGGAGCCACAATTTCCACAGGGGCTTGGCCCGCCAGGAACTGGGCCACAAGCTCACGCGGCTGCACCGTAGCAGAGAGGCCGATCCGCTGGGCCGGCTTCGGTAGAAGAGCATCCAGCCTTTCCAGGGACACCGCAAGATGGGCGCCCCGCTTGGTCCCAGCAACAGCGTGAACTTCGTCGATGATGATGGTGTCGACTTCGCTCAGCGTTTCCCGGGCGCGGGACGTCAGCATCAAGAACAGGGACTCCGGCGTGGTGATCAGGATGTCCGGCGGGTTCGATAACAGCGAGCGGCGATCTGCCGCCGTCGTGTCTCCGGAACGGACGCCGACAGTAACCAGAGGTGCCGGGAGCCCCAATCGCTTGGCGGTTTGCGTTATTCCGATAAGCGGTGAGCGAAGATTCCGCTCCACGTCCACGCCCAGTGCTTTGAGCGGCGATATATAGAGGACTCGGGTCTTGGTCTTGGGACGTTTCGCGCGGCCCTTCCCGTCGGGGACGGACTCCAATCCGGGCAACGTATCCGACGGCGTGGAATGCAACCTATCCAAGGCCCAAAGGAAGGCGGCAAGAGTCTTGCCGGAACCAGTGGGAGCCACCACCAGGGCATGGGAGCCCGAAGAGATAGCGTTCCACGCACCATCCTGGGCGGGAGTGGGCGCAGAAAAAGCGCCGAGGAACCATTCCCTGGTTGCCTGGCTGAAACGGCCTATGGCGCCGATGGACGCCTGCTGCTCCTGCATTCCTCCATCATGCCCCACGGCTCAGACAGAATAAGCCCGAGCCGTGGGCTGATGGTTAGACAGCCTGGAAGGCAGTGATGGTCAGGAGTTTGATGCCGGTGTTGCTGCAGGCATCGTGTTGCTCAGCGACGAACAGTGACGCTGTGTCATTAGGCGGGTAGATGCGGTAACCCGCCGCCGGAACCTTGGTGCAATCGCCATAGTTTCCGGCCTGGGTGTAGCGCAGTTCAGCCCACGCCGATTTGCCCGGGGCAAGCTCGATCTTGGTGACGGGGGTGGTGGTTTCACGGGTAGCGGGCTCGCCGATCGGGGCACCGTTGGCGTCGGCCGTCAGGGAAACGCCGGCGAAACCTTCCAACGTGCAAGGCGTGGTTCCGGAGTTCGTCAGGATCAATTTTTCGTAGATGCTTCCGGCAGCGCCGCCGCCAGTGGAATCGGTGGCGGCAGTCAGCGAATCGGCCTTGCATTGACCTTCGGCGGCAGGTGCTGCGGAGGTGACCGTTCCGGACGGCGAAGGCGAGTTGCTCTCGCTGGGGGAGGCCGACGTCGGAGATGCGGAAGATGAGGTGGGCGGGGCACTGCTGCTTCCCGCGGGGCTTGGGCTTGGCCCGCAAGCAGCAAGGAGCAGCAGCGAAGCTGCGGCCGTCGTCGTCACAAGTCCGGTTTTGATGCGCTGAGTCCACATGGGCACCAGCCTTGCGCCGGGTGTGACGGGAGTCAATTGAGCCACGGCAAGGCAAGGGGATTGGCGTCCGGATCGTAATCTTTCCGGACGCCAATCCGCTACAGGTTCACCGAAGTTACTTGGCGTCGACCTTGGCTGCTGCTGTCTTTGCTGACCGGCCGCGGAAGAATGCGGCGCCGCCCAAGGCCAAACCAGCGATACCGGCGATAAGGCCCGCCCAGCTGCGGGCCTGTGATCCGTCGTCGGTTACCGACGACGCCTGCTCCGTGGACACCGTGCCCGCTGCGTGGTGGTCACCTTCGGCTTCGGCAGGCGTGATGGTGACGGACGGTGCCGGGGCTTTGAGTTCGTGCTCGTCCTGTCCCTCCTTCGGGATCTCCGACCAGTCAGTCTGGCCCTGCTCGCAGGTCTGCAGCGTCGGGAAATAGAGCGTCTTGCCGGCGGCGTCGGGCAGCTTGACCGAGAGAACCAAAGCATCACGAAGATGCGGGTCCAGCGGGGCCTTGGCTGTGTAGACGATCTGGCTCGTCCGCTTGGTGATGGTGGTGCCATCGGCCAGCTTCTTCGGCTCGGCCAAGGTCTCCGTCACCTTCTCGACCGTCCAGTTTGGGTTGACCGTGGGCTGGGCATCGGTCAGTTCCTCGGGCAACGAGATAGCGACTTTTGTTGTGCCGAACGTGTCGCAGCCGTGGGGGATGCCGAACGTCAACAGTGCGTACGAGTTCGCAGCGGTCTTGTTCGGATCGGCCGATACGTGTGCGGATGCTCCGGCGAGGCCGGCCATCATCAGGACAGCGGTTCCGCCAGCGGCGGCAGTCGCGGACAGGGTACGGCGGAGGGTGGACTTCTTCATGGGATTGCCTTTCGGGGGCGCCGGAGTCGGCGCCGGGTACGGGTTTGTGGCCCGTCACCAAAGGCGTCTGCTGAGTGCGTTGCGCTGGTGCCGGGCGGAATCAGGGAAGAACGACGACGGCGGGCGGGCCGCGGCGGCTGTCTTGCCTCAGGTTCCGCCAAGGGCGGGGCAGGAAAACGTCCGGTGTGCTGACGGCGATAGGGGAGGCGCCGGCGTCGGGCCTGAACAGCAGGGTGGGCAGCGCAACCAAAGGGCGCAGCCATGCCGCCAACTGCCACAGGGCGTCCTCGCCCCTGGCCAGGATCACAGCAGAGCAGATCGTCGCCAGGATGTGGCCAGCGAACATCGCAGTGCCCAAAGTTGTGCCCAACTCATGCAGGTGGGGCGTCGCTGTGTAGAGCAAGGGATTCAGAGATTCGGCAGCGTGGTGCGAGTTCCCTGGAGCTGTTGCCGTTACTGGGCTCAAAGCCGTGAAGGCTTCGTGGAGCGCGAGCTGGCTGGTTCCAAGCAAGGCCGTCATGGCGGTGAAGTTGAGCTTGAAGCGCGTGGCCAGCGTTGCGGCCAATCCTGTCAATGCGACAAGTGCCAACAGGACCGGGACAGCGGGAAGTTCCCCGCCGCCGATCACGTGAGCCCCGGATGCTAGCAGCACGATAACGAGCGAGATCGCGCCGGACCGCAACGCATGGAAGGGGGCCCGGGGCTGCAATGAGCGCACGGATTCCTCCCTCGATGGACTGGCTGGATGCTGTCTGTTGTCAGCGTCTTGATTCTATCGGGAGTTCGGAGCCGGACTGGCCTCGGATGGGTGCGTATGTGGATACCTTGCGCGCAGGTGGGATGTTGGCTGCTTAAAGCGCTGAGAGTCGACTGCTCGTGCGGACAAAGGTTGGTCCTGGTGGCTCCGGTATGCGGCTGAGGTCCGCACCGGGCCGACGACGGCGGAGCTCAAGTTTCAGGCTTTCCTCGCCACGCGCCATAGCCCAGTGGTGGTTGGCGGAGAACGCGGGCTTCAGGAGCCAGCTCAGCTTTCGCAGGAGTGGCTTCGCTGTGCTGACCCGCCAGTCGTAGGTGATGACGACTTCCGGGCCGTCGGTTTCGAAAGTCCAGCGGCCCGTGCCGTTGAGGTCGCCCTCGGCCTTGAGCGCAAAGCCGTGCAGGGTAATGGGTTCGGTAACGGTGAGCCGCCAACGCAGGGTGTAGGGGAGCCATCCCTTGGTGTGGAGATCGAACGAGGCACCCACGCCCTCCGCGTTGCCTTGCGCCACGGGTGTCACCTTGAGGTACACCGAGGGCCACCACTGCTTGAGGGTGCCCGCGTTACCGAGGACATCCACCACTTCCTCGCGCGTTCCGGCCACTCTCCAGACCGTAAGGAACTCGTAGTCGGTGCTTTTGCTGGTTCGTTGCATTGACCTGGCCATTGATGCCTCCGCTGCTAATCGTACCGAGACGTTGGTCCCGGCGCCTTAGCTTTCGGGAGTGGCCCGTTCTCGCTTGTGGTGAGCTCGCTTCTGATGCTCACAACGGCGACTCGCGGTGGCAGATTGAGAATGCCGTTCTTGCCGACACTAGGCTTGACGACTGTGTATATAGGTCATTTCGCCGCAGCTGCGGTCATTCTCGCAGTGGCGCCAGAAACGCCCGCCTTACCCATCGCCGTGGCAGTCGCGTGGCCAGACATTGTTTGGCCTGCATTGGTTTTCGCTGGCAAAGAATCGGTGAAAGTGGACCGCAACAATCCGCTGCAATCCCGCGTCAAATTCACTTCCTACCCTTACTCGCATTCGCTGGTCCTCGGTGGTGCGCTCAGCATTGTGCCCGCACTGCTGGCCGGGCTGATCTACCAGAGTGTCCTAGTGGGTGTCCTCTTTTGGGTCGGAGTCCTGTCTCACTGGCTTCTGGATGCGGTGGTCCACCTCCGGGACCTTCCAGTTCTTGGCTGGGGTCGGAATGATCGCCGCGTTGGCTTTGGTCTGTGGGCCCGCCCCCGACTGGCGTTCGTCCTGGAGTATGCGTTCTTCGCCGTAACAGTTCTCTTGGTGGCTCCTCCCTCGATGTTCGTGGGTCTGCTTGGCGGAGGACTGCTGCTTCATTTGTTCAATATCAACTCGTTCTTCGGCTTTACCAGGAAGAACCCAGTGGGCACGCCGAAACGCTTCGCTTTGCTGGCACTGGTCGGCTACGTCATCGCGATCATCTGGTTCACGATGTCCTGGCAAACCTAAACCTCATCCGCCGGTTTTCAGCAGATCCTTCATGTCGAAAAGTGCTTCGAGTGGGGCGGCTGTGTCCGTGAGCGGTGTGACCGGGCCACCGCCGCAATCTTCAATTCGCTGAGAGTATCGCTCCTGCTCGCCTTCCCGGACGATAACCTTCGATGCAGTGCCGCCCGCGCAACCAGGCTTTGGGGCGGTGATGTCCTTAGTCCGCTCAGGCAGGCTGCGGGCAAGTTCGATCACGTCTGTCCACGTCTCTGCGGGCATGGCAGCAGTTTCCTGACGAAGCACGTCGCCGTAGGAATCGACCGTGATGCTGGCTTCCTTGACAGAGGCCTTGATGACGTAGCTGCGATGGTATTCGGGCGGGACGGAACTGTCGCGGAATCTGTACTCGACAGTGGTTTCCGATGGATTCAGGTGGAGGCTGCTGGGGACGGCGCAAGCCGTGAGCATTCCCAGCCAAAACACGGCAATAGTCGTTAACGCGATACGACGACGCATGAATCCCCCTGTGGCGGCCCGATGTGCCACCAGCCTAGCGGGACTGGGATAACACGCAGGTGAACGTGCGGACCGAGACGTTAGTCTTCTGGAATGGAATCCTGGCACGGTAACCGGCTGAGTGCGAGCCAGGCCGGACTTGTAGAAAGCTGGCTGCCAGGTGTTCGCCTCCTCAAGGACCTCTCCTGGAATCTCATTGATACGGCGGTCCTTGAGGTAGCGGACGAGCACTGCAAATACATAGTCAAAGCCGCGGGGCCGTTGAATCACCACATAGGACGTGAGATACAAGCTCACGAGTCCTCAGTGAATGTGTGGGCTCGGCAGAACCGTGCTCCTAAGCTCGTTCAATCGGACCGTTCCATGAATATCTTGATGACCGAGCATCTCGAAGGCTCCCTCGTGGAGGGCACCGAAGCTGAATATGACACGGAAACGTATCAGCAAGCCGGGCGTCTAATGCGTGCGTTTCACGAGCAAGCCGAGCAGACTGACCCAGACTATGAGGCGGCAGCCGCTTCCAAAACGTTGTCTTGGCTGAGCACGCCCCATCGCATCGAAAGCTCTAACGTTGAGAAAGTCCAGGCGATACTCGGCGCATATCAGCCGAAGCCTGTGGTGCTCGTCCCGACCCACGGTGACTGGCAACCACGCAACTGGCTAATGGACCGCACCGAGCTGAGGATCATCGACTTTGGCCGCTACGACTTCAGGCCAGCCGCCACTGACTTCTGTCGCCTGGCTGTGCAGCAATGGCGCTCCCATCCTCATTTGGAGACTGCCTTTTTTGAGGGGTACGGTTCAGATCCCAGAGACGGCGAGGTTTGGAATGTTGCGCTGCTGCGCGAAGCTGTCGCCACCGCTGCGTGGGCGTACCAGGCCGGCGACCAACGGTTTGAGGAACAGGGCCACCGAATGCTTCGTGATGCGCTGGCCAACTTCTAGATGAGCTCAGTCGCTGGCTGGGAGAACGGCGCATCATCGATTCGGCTTCCGGCCGTGAGGCAACTTACGGGCCCACCCGGACTTTTCAATGGCCGCCAGGCCGGCCGCAACTGCTAGATCGACATCGTCGACGCTAGCGCCGTGGAAGGTTGCGAAGACCTTGGACGTGGCGCGATCGACGGACTCGATAAGCAGCCCGGAACCGCGGGTCCAGACCAGTAACGGCATGGGATTTCACGATGCCCGCGCTGCTCTGCATTGTCATTCCGACGATCTACCAAATTTGTTTGGCCATTCGGGCCTACCGCGAGTCTTTTCAGGCCCTGTCCTGCTGTCGTGAGACCGCCGAATGTGAACTACATCACACCAAAGAATAAAGCGCTAAGATACTTTGGATTAAGTCAATTAGTTCTTGACCTTTAACCACTAAGGGGATAGAAATAGAAATGACGCAGTGCCATGATCTTCACCACATCCGGCACCTCGCCAGCCCCACACTTGTGGGGCAGGGTTATGGGCGAAGTGCGCTTGTCGTTGGTGTACGAAGTAGCTGCCTGGCCGAGCCTGCAATCCGGGAGGTTCGTCCATGGCACTGGCCTGTTGAACCGCCGGTGACCGGCGGATGCCCCGCTTCGACACTGGATTCGAAGCCCTCACAACCTTAAGGATGTCCCGATGGACATGAAGACCGAACTCAAGAAGCAGGAAGAGACGAGACCAAATTGGTGGGTACTCTTCCTCACTTGTGCGGCTGTAGTGCTCGATGGTTACGACACGGTCGCGCTGGGCGTATCCATACCGACAATTGCGAAAGACTGGGAGGTTCAACCCTCGTTCTTCACTCCTGCCCTCTCGCTGACCAGCGCCGGAGTGGCCTTGGGATATCTCGCTGTTGGACGCCTCGTGGCAAACCTGGGCACAAGGAACGTCATCTTTTCTGCCGTTGTGGTCTTCACTCTTGGTTCACTGATGACAGCGTGGTCGACTTCGATTGTGGAACTCACGATTCTGCGGTTCATAACGGGCCTAGGGCTGGGTGCCGTTCTTCCTGCCGCCGTATCCCATGCAACCGCAGTTAATCCTGCACGTTTGCGGCAATCCATCGCTGTGGTCGTAATGACAGGCATCTCTTTCGGGGCACTCATTGCAGGGCTTACCGGCAGCGCTATCGTGGGGGCTTTTGGGTGGGAATGGGTGTTCATTTTGGGTGCTATCGCCTCCGGTATTCTTCTGCCATTCTTGTGGTTCGGGCTGTCAGGTAGCCAGACGCCAGACACGCTCGACAAAGCGCTCGAAGCTAAGCACCATGCCTCGGTTGCGCGCCTGTTCGATGCCTCCGTTCGAAGCAGAACTCTTCTCCTATGGGCCTTTTCCTTTCTCATATTCGCCGTGTTCTACGTGTTCTCGTCGTGGTTGCCGACCCTGCTCACCAGCTACGGCTTCAGTGCCGGTCTAGCACCACTGGGGTCAGCGGCTCTAGGCATCGGAAGCATCGTGGGTGCTGGCGTGCTAATCCTCGGATCACGTCGATTCCGGATGACGTCCGTGCTGGCTGGAACCACGTCAGTAGCCATTTTGTTTCTTGTTACTTCTGCGTTTCTCGGCCCCGACAAAACTCTGCTGCTGCTCGTCTTTGGTGGAGTCGGCCTGGGACTCCAGGCTGGGATGATCGGCGCTACCGCGCTGGCAGTCACACTGTATCCGCAAGCAACAGTGACCGCCGGCGTCGGGTGGGCAGCTTCGCTGGGGCGACTCGGATCCGTGGTTGGACCGATCTTCGGCGGGATCCTTATTGGATTCGGCGTAGATACCAGCTTCATCGTTCTTTCAGTGTGCGTGCCTGTGATGATTGCGCTTGGGTTGGTCTTGGTTGTGGGGCGTATCTCTGCAGCAAGAGCCGCCACTACTCCGAGGCCAACGCAGCCGGAGAAATCGTCCCTCACTTCGCCTGGGTAGGCGCATCCTGCAATGCTGCGTTGCAAAAATCCTTCCTCTACCGGTAGCCGCCATTTATGGGTGGGAGAATCGTCCCTCCGTCGACTGCGGCGTCCAGCTTAGTTCGGTCCAGCTTCCAAACGACCGTCTCACCTGAAGTGGGTCCGGTAAAAATGAAAACCGGCTGAGCATTGCCCTCCAGCCAGTCCAGGAGTTCAGGAGCCGCGAAGCCGTAGCCCTCGCTCAGCGGCCTTCCCTGAGTCAGAACGTACTCGGCGCCAGCGTTCCTTAACGACTGCAACGAGGGCAAAACCTCCCAACCTTCGTGTGGCATTAGTGCGAATTCACCGGTTACCGACGTCAACCCCACCTTGGAAGATCCGGGCAGTTCGGCGTTCATCCAATCTCGTGCGCGGACAAGCCCGTCGTCCACGACCGACCTTGCCTGTATGCCCAAACCGAGACTGAGAACTGCCACGACTGCCACGGCGGCAGTTGTGATCCTGCGAAGTCGGGGTCGCCACGAAACCAACATCGCCAGAGCCACCGGCGTTGAAACCAGGGCTGCAAGAACAACGCAGTATCCAAATTGTTCTTCTGCCGCCCCAAAGAACACTGAATAGATGCCCACGAAACCTGTGAAAAGCGAAAACAAGCCAATGACGCGCCGATTCGTCACCTGTGAGGTGGCGGCCACGGTACCGGCGAGAATCGATAGCCCCAGGAGCAGATAACTGGTGCCGAACCGGCCAGCCATGTCTATAAGCCGTTCTGTCAGGTTCACACCCGGAACTGAATTGAAGCCGGTCATTTGAACGGCTCCCATCATTCTTAGAACGCCCACCGACTTTTGTTCGATGAACTGCGGAAGCAGGCCGTTTGCTGCGATCACGCCTAGATAGATCAAATAGGGCACGGCGGAAACGACGAGGATTCGCAGAGCTGTAAGCAGTGGAACGGTTTTACGCCAGAACGTCGCGGCCACGAGCGGGACGACAGTGAACACAGCAGTCATGTCTTTGGTGACGATTGCCAGCCCGAAGACCAACCCGGCGCTGAGTTCAAGCCACAAGCGTGTGCGGTCCCACTTGCGGTCTATCAGGTGAAGGACGAGTAGCCATCCCGACAGTACAGCCAGGCCAGCTGGAGTCTCCATCATCAAGCGCCCGTCCATGCGGAGGACAAAGGGATCACTGGCCTGTATGACGGCAGCCACCGCAGCTGGTCCTACTCCGACCAGACGGCGCACCAACAGAAAGCAGACAACCACCGTCAATGCTCCGAGGACCGTGTTGACCCAGCGCAATTGCAAAGCCAGGTCCATGGGGTGGCCCTCAAGACCGAGCACGCGTATTACGAGCGCGTTCAGAGCGTACGAGGCCGGGGGATGAAGGAAAAAGGGGTTGCCGAGAATTGATGGCATTTTCCCATCAGCAATTTCTCTGGCCAGGTCCGCGTAGGTAACTTCGTCGATAAATACATCGTTTGCCCGCTGAACGCCGAACACCCGGAACGCCAGGGCCAGCAATCCGACAGACAACGCGATCCACCAAGGATTTCGAAGCGCCGAGGAAGACATGCTGGCCGGCTTCCGCACTCGAAAATGTGGCGGAGATGCTTCGGCTTGATCCAGCGGGTTCATGACGCTCCTCAGAGTTGTTGATGCGCTACATGCACGATTTTCAAAGGTAATTGATTTTTCTCGATTCAAACAATTGAGCTTTCGCTCGCTACTGCTGAATGGCAAGGGTCAATTAAGCATTTAGTCTCGGTTTGATTAATTCTTTAGATTTTCGCGTCACGAAATGGAAGTTAGGTTTAGCGTCCATACTTCCCGCTTCAGACAGGGCGGATCACGGCGATCTGCATCATGTTTGGGGGAGTGCGGACACCTAATGGATAGCGGTGGCCCTTCCGCGCTGGCCAAATACAAGGACGTCCTAAAGTGAATAGTCGGTACCAGCAATTTCTTCCGCCCGAGTGAACGCGAAAAGAGGGCGTCAACGGCTCCGCATCGGCATGGGGGTCATGTTGGTGTTCCTGTTGGTCATTGCCGGGCGGGTCATTGTTGTCCAAGGTTTAGACCCCAACGGACTGGCAGAGGCAGGTGACGCTTTGCGAACGCAGTCATCCGTATTGGGCGCATCCCGAGGAAAGATCCTGGATGCTTCTGGTGTGGTGCTGGCCGAGAGCATTGTTCGTTACGACATCATCGGATCGCCCCGGGAAAATGCCGCCAATCTCTCGTTTCCTCGACAGACAGCCGACGGCACCATCGCCGACATTGACCGGGACACCGGCCTTCGTGATGTGGCAGAAGCCCTGGGCCGCTCCGACGAAGACATCAGGACGGCCATGAAGGGTGACAGCCAATTTGCATTCCTCGCACGGTCAGTCTCCTCGGCAGTAGAGGCCACGATTGCCGAACTTCGCGTTCCCGGAGTCAAGTCCCGTCCCGTCCAGCAGCGCACGTATCCTCTCGGGCCTGTTGGCGGCAGCATCGTTGGCTACGTCAATGATGAAGGAGGAGCCGCCGGCATCGAGCAAACGTTGAACGAGAAGCTGAAAGGCTTCGATGGGGAACGGACCTTTCAGATCGGTGCGGACGGAATCATCATTCCAACAGCCACGAACAGAATTACGCCGGCTGTGGACGGGGCGACGGTGAAGCTGACAATCGATGGCGAACTCCAGTTTTACGCGCAGCAGTCCATTGAGAAACAGGTCCAGGCTCAACGTGCAGAGTACGGCAACATCGTGGTGGTCGAGTCAAAGACAGGCAAGATCCGTGCCATGGCGGAAACCGGCACGGTCGATCCCAATGTTCCCGGGGCGACGCCACCTGGCGACCGGGGTGCAAGGTCAGTCACGGCGGCGATCGAACCAGGATCAACAGAAAAGGCAATCACCGCAGCGGCCGCCATCCAGGAAGGAAAGATTGAGCCGTTGTCCCAGCTCCTTGTCCCGCCGACGTATACCGTGAATGGCCAGACCTTCCAGGATTCTTTCGTGCACGAAACGCAGCAGCGCACGTTCGCTGGCATCATCGGCGATTCCATGAACACTGGGACTGTCATGGTTGGCGAGAAGCTGTCGCGCGAGCAGCGGTATGACTACCTGCGGAAATTCGGTATTGGCGAGAAATCAGGCATACCACTGCCTGGCGAATCACCTGGTCTGCTGGCTCAACCCGATACGTGGGATTCCCGCCAGGAGTTCTCTGTTCTCTTTGGGCAGGGGGTTGCGCAGACGCCGCTGCAGACGACAATGGCGTTCCAGGCGATCGCCAACGACGGAGTGAAGCTACAACCCCGGCTCGTCGAATCCATCATCGATCAGGCAGGCATCGAGCATGCTGAGACACCTGCGTCGGGAACCGAAGTCATCAGTAAGGACACCGCCCACCAGGTGCGGGACATTCTTGAAAGTGTTGTCACCGCCGGCGGCGCCAAGGACGTGAAGGTTCCTGGCTACCGCGTCGGAGGCAAGACAGGAACAGCGGAAGCGGTTGCCGAGAGCGGGGCCGGCTTTGATGGTTTCACGGCATCATTTGTGGGTATGGCGCCCATGGACGACCCGCAATACGTTGTGATGGTCAATGTTCAGCGCCCGAAGGGAAATATCTACGGCATTAGTGAAGCTGGCGTGTTCAACGACGTCATGGCCCGGGTCCTGGCGAAGTACCACGTGCCTCCATCGACAACGCCGTCCGTGAGCCTGGCGCAAAAATACTAGACCCAGCCCGCAGAACCAACGGAGGAACGATGTGGCTGCGGATATAGAAGAAGCCCGCCGATGGGGGACCGACGGGCTTCCATTTCCAACGCTATTCGGGTGGCTTGCCAACATCAACTTGAACAACTCGCCAAAGTCCCCGCGCGGCGCCCTTGGGTCGAGGAAGAGCCGGTGTTGGGCTCCCAATTCCTTGCCAGGGGCCCAGCCCGACCAAAGCAAAAGGCCCCGCATCCCTCATAAACAAAGGGAAGCAGGGCCTTTCAACGTGGCGGTGACGGTGGGATTTGAACCCACGTTGGCTTTTACACCAAACAACATTTCGAGTGTTGCACCTTCGGCCGCTCGGACACGTCACCAACTGAAATAGGGTACCGGAGTTGGGGCCCGTTCCCCAAAACGAGCCGCAAACGAGCCAACCACCAACCACCCGGGAAACGCCGACAACCCACACCAACTTCCGCCCGCACCGGCCCAGCGATAGATTCATAAGCATCATGACTATCTCGCACGAACAAGAACACGAGGCCCAGGCCTATTGGGTCACTGAGTCGGGACACGGTGAGTTGCGCCCGGAGGCCATACCAACGCCAGGCCCCAACGAAGCCCTCGTCAGGACCCTGTACTCAGGCGTCAGCCGCGGCACGGAGCGCGTAGTCCATGAAGGGCGCGTCCCAGAGCGTGTCGCTGATTTGATGCATGCCCCGCATCAGGAAGGCGACTTCCCCGGCCCGGTCAAGTACGGCTACCTGTCCGTCGGCGTCGTAGAACAAGGCCCGGATAACTGGATCGGCAAAACCGTCTTCAGCCTGCATCCGCACCAGGATTTCTATGTTGTCCCGACGAACCAGCTCACAGCCGTACCGGAAGACGTGCCTGCCCGCCGTGCCGTGCTCACGGGCATCGTCGAGGTGGCCATCAATGCCCTCTGGGAAGCGGGGCCGAGGCTGGGAGACCGCGTCGCCGTCGTCGGTGGTGGCCTGGTGGGCGGCGTCCTGGCGACCATTCTCCGAAAGTATCCGCTGGGCCGGCTGCAACTCGTGGATGCAGACACGGACAAGAGAAATCTCGCCGAAAAACTCAACATCCCCTTCGCGCTCCCGGACGAAGCAGAGAATGATTGCGACATCGTTTTCCACTGCTCGGCATCCAACGCGGGACTCAAACTGAGCCTCCAACTTGCTGGCGACGATTCCGACGTAATTGAGCTTTCGTGGTTCGCTGACAAGGAAGTCACCCTGCCGCTGGGCGAGGATTTCCACGCGCGCAGGCTCACGATCCGCTCCAGCCAGGTGGGGGCCGTGGCGCTGCCGAGGAGGCACAGAAGAACCAACGCCCAGCGCCTCCAACTCGCTGCAGCAACCCTGAAAGATCCGGTGTTCGACACGTTCCTGAGCAGCGAATGCCAGTTTCAGAATCTGCCCACCACACTCGTTAAGTTGTTTGAAAAGCCAGGCGGCTTCTGCCACGTGGTCGCCTATCCAAAGCCGGAGGAATAAGACATGTTCAGCCTGACCGTCCGACGCCACTTCATGATCGCCCACAGCCTGCCCCGCGAGGCGTTCGGCCCGGCGCAGGGCCTCCACGGTGCCACGCTCGTCGCCGAGGTGACCTTCCGCCGCCCGGACCTCAACGAGGACGCCATCGTCCTGGACATCGGCGCTGCGGGCGGCATTCTTGAGGAAATTCTTGAAGACCTGAACTACAAGAACCTCGACGAACACCCTGCGTTCAAGGGCAAGTTGTCCACCACGGAGGCGCTGGCGAAGCACATCGCCGACGCCGTGGCCACCCGGATCCAAAAGACAGAGGATGGACCAGCCCTCAGCGGCATCGACGTCGTCCTTCGTGAGAATCCTGATGCGTGGGCAGGATATTCACTGGAGCTCCCGGTTAAGTAAGTGCGCATCCGCTTCCTGGTGCCGGGAAACGTCCGCCACGGCTCCGGCGGCAACAAGTACAACGCCAAACTCGCCGAGCACCTGACCGCCCTGGGCGTCCGGGTAGAGACAGTCATCGTCGACGGCGATTGGCCGGTGGGAAGTGCGGCGGACCGGCAGCGGTTTGCTGAAATGCTCGACGGCGGCACCACTGTGATTGCCGACGGTTTGGTTGCGAGTGGGGTCCCGGATGAAATGGCGGGCGCGGTGAATGCAGGAACCAAAGTGTGGATCCTTTCCCACATGGCGCTCGCCGATCACCCGGACCTTGAAGCCCGGGCCCTGGCCGCAGCCTCAGGTGTTATCTGCCCGAGCGCCCATGCGGCTGCCGCACTGGAAAAAAGGCATGGCCTCAAAAACGTTGTGGTCGCCCATCCCGGAGTTGAAGCGGCTGAAATAGGAAAGGGCTCGGAACCCCCGCACATTATCGCCCTCGCCGCGTTGCTGCCCAACAAGAGCCAAACGGAACTGGTGGAAGCCCTCGCCACGCTAAAGGACCTGCCATGGACGGCCGCCCTGATCGGCACAGACCAACCTGACCCGGCGTACGCGGCAGAGGTGAGGGCCGCCGTCGAGCGTCATGGGCTCCAAGACCGCATCACTATCACGGGTGAGTTGGCCGGCGAGCCGTTGGAGGATCAGTGGCGCAAAGCCGATCTCAGCGTCCTCATCTCGAAGTCCGAGGCGTTCGGGCTGGTGGTAACGGAGTCATTGGCCCATGGCGTCCCGGTTGTTGTCCGGGAGGGGACCGGTGCCGTGGAAGCCCTCGGAAACACAGGAGCGGGGACGGCCCTTGATCTCACACAGCCCAACAACCTTGCCAGCATCTTCCGGAGATGGCTCAGTGACCAAGAGCTCCAACAGAGCTGGCGCACTGCAGCACTCCAGGCCCGGGCCAACCTTCCAGGGTGGGACACCACAGCAGCAACGGTTCTGAAAGCCCTCGGCAGCGGCGAGGGTGCAGAATAGGGCCATGACGCCCACAGTCCAGACCATTCCGGCCGCAACAACCCTCACCCCGGAGCGCCTCCGGGCCTGGGCCTGGCACAAACAGGGCCTCGACGGGTCACTCGCAGGAAAGACGTCCGAGGAAGTCCTGGACCACGCCGGATGGGCACGCTCGGTGGGCGGCGCCAATCCGTACCTCACCCTGTTCGCGAGGGCGGGAATCAGCCGCGAACAGGCGGACCGGGACGTCAAAGAACTCAAAATCCACGAACTCCCCACCGCCCGTGGCTGCACCTACGTACTGGGCCGGGCCGACTTCGCCTGGGGTCTGCAGATCGGCCGCGACGCAGCCGTTGCACCCTTCAAGGTACTCGCCAGACTCGGCGTGGAGCGCAGCGAGATCACTCTTCTCGAGGACCAAGTAGAGCACGCCGTCCAGGAGTCCAGCGATCCCCTGGACCCCAAACAGCTCAAGGACCAACTGGGCGAATCCGTGCGGAGCCTCGGGGAAGAAGGCAAGAAGAAGGGTGCAGCCACCACCCTGCCAACGGCCCTGGGCCTGCTCCAAGCCGACGGCCGCATCCGCCGGGTCCCCATCAACGGCCGCCTCGACCAGCAGCGTTACGCCTACACCAAGTGGGGCCTTGCCCCCAGCAAAATCGACGACGACGGCGCGCGCCGCCTCCTGCTCGAACGGTACTTGCGCTGGACTGGCGGAGCGACTCTCAAGCAGAGCCAGTGGTTCACCGCGTTCACCGTAGCCCAGACCAAAGCGGCGCTCGCCGGCGTCGGGGCAGTAGAAGTGCCCACAGCAAACGGTGACGTGCTGTGGATGCTGCCGGACGACGTCGAACGCTTGGCCGACTTCCAAGAACCCGGCGACGAGCAGATCCAGTTGCTTGCAGGCACTGATTCACTGGTCCTCCACAGGCGGAATTCGGCTGACATGTTCGCTGAGGAGGACAAAGGAAAGAAGGTCCTGGACACCACCCTGGCGCTTCAGGCCGACCTCCCGGATCACCCGATTCTGGACCGGGGCAGGATCATCGGCCTGTGGCAGTACGATCCCGGCAAAGAACGCATCGCGGCCTGGACGTTCGCCAAACCCACTGGAGCAGTCAGCAAGCGGATCGCCGAAATTGAAGCATGGATCCGCGATGAACTTGGCGACTTCAGGTCGTTCAGCCTGGACTCACCGGCGTCGCGCCAGCTACGGATCGACGCCCTCAACGCGGCCTCTGGTCTGTAACGCACTCAGCCCGAGAAGGCGCTCAGCCGGAACCATACGGCCGGGTGATTGCTTCAAGGAAGTGCCCGTCCGGGTCGCAGAAGTAGATCCCGCGGCCGCCGTCGTTGTGGTTGATCTGCTGTGCGCGGGAGCGTGCGGGGTCGGCCCAGTAGGGGACGTGTTCGGCGGTGATCCGCAGGAAGATCGCATCGAACTCCTCCTCGCTGACCAGGAACGCGTAGTGCTGGGGCGCGATGGTTCCTGGGGCCTCGAGGAAATCCAGGGTGACGCCGTTTTCCAAGGAAACAGTAACGAAGGACCACATGGGCTGTGGCGCGGGAAGCCCAAGGATGCGGGCCAGAAACGCAGCGGACGCGTGCTTGTCCTTGGCGTAGACGATGGTGTGGTTGAAAGCGATGGCCATGATTGGCTCCTTACATAGAGCTCAGGCGGGTGAGCGGTGCTCCGCTGCCGGTACCCGGTGTGTAGCGAAGAAGTCCCGGAGGAGCGTTGCGCATTCTTCCTCACGCACGCCTGCGTAGACCTCCACCCAGTGGTTGAGCCGGCGCTCGCGGAGGATATCGAACACGGAACCTGCCGCCCCGGCTTTCTCATCCCACGCGCCGAACACGACGCGGGGAATCCGTGCCAGGACAATTGCCCCGGCGCACATGGCACACGGTTCGAGGGTTACCACCAAGGTGCAGTCCTCGAGGCGCCATCCATCGCCGCCTTCACCCAATTCGAGGGCGTGGCGTTGCAGGGCAGCCGCGGCTTCACGGATAGCGACGATCTCTGCGTGGGCGGTCGGGTCCCCGTGCGCTTCCCGTTCGTTGCGTCCAGAACCCAGCACGCCGCCGTCGGGCCCTAGAACAACCGCGCCGATCGGCACGTCGTCCGTTTCCATGGCCAACCGGGCCTCGTCCAGGGCGAGGCCCATCCAGGCCAGGTGTTCAGCGTGATACGGCTCGGTGGCGCTCATGTCTCAATGATAGTTTTGGACGATGCGCACACTCGTCGTGGACCACCCGCTGGTCGCTCACAAGCTCACCGTTCTGCGGGACAAGAACACCCCTTCACCGGTCTTCCGGCAGCTCACTGAAGAACTCGTCACTCTCTTGGCCTATGAGGCCACCCGTGAGGTTAAGACGCAGCCAGTCGAGATCGAGACCCCTGTCACCAAGACCATTGGCACGGCGTTCACCAAGCCGACGCCGTTGGTGGTTCCCATCCTGCGCGCTGGCCTGGGCATGCTTGAGGGCATGACCAAACTGGTTCCCACCGCCGAGGTGGGCTTCCTGGGCATGGCCCGCGACGAAGAAACACTGGACATCATCACCTACGCGGAGCGCCTCCCCGAGAACCTCATCGGACGTCAGATCTTCGTTCTGGACCCCATGCTTGCCACCGGCGGCACCCTGCGCGAAGCCATCAAGTTCCTCTTCAAGCGCGGCGCCTCGGACGTTACTTGCATCTGCCTGCTGGCGGCTCCGGAAGGCCTCGCCAAGTTGGAGGAGGAGTTGCAGGACGCCAACGTGAAGGTTGTCCTCGCTTCGATTGACGAGAAGCTCAATGAGAAGTCGTACATCGTTCCGGGCTTGGGCGACGCCGGTGACCGCCTCTACGGCGTGGCGGGCTAATCCTCACGCCTCTACCGCTTTCCGGTGCGCCCCGTTAGCCTGTGGCGCATGGACTGGAAACTTGAACTGGTGTTTGTCCCTGTGTCCGACGTGGATCGCGCGAAGGACTTTTACGTCAACAAAGTTGGTTTCAACGCCGATTTCGATGAGCGTCCCATGGACGGCATCCGCTTTGTGCAGTTGACCCCGCCGGGTTCGGCTTGTTCCATCGCGATCGGCGAGGGCCTCAGCGATGCCCCTCCCGGAACGGCGCCATCCCTTCAAATAGTGGTGAGCGACATCAACAAAGCTCACGAGCAACTCAAGGCCAACGGCGTCGAGGTCAGCGATATCGATGTCCAGGACTGGGGACACTTCGTCCATTTTGCGGACCCGGACGGCAATAAGTGGGCTGTGCAGTACATTCCGCACCGGCCCAACGGCTAAGTCACAGTTCGCCGCGACCCCTGCATGGTGCGGCAGGATGGAGCCATGAGCCATCCTGCCGAGCCAACCTCGTCTTCCGCGCAAGCCCAGCGATCGCCAGCCCTGACCGTCCGTGCTGTCCTGTTCGACATGGACGGAACACTGGTTGATTCCACGGCGATAGTCGAGCAGGTATGGCTGGAGTTCGCCGAACGATACGGCCTCGATTACAACGAGATCCTGCGGACGTCCCACGGGGTGCAAGCGGGCGATACTGTGCGCCGTTACGCTCCGGCCGACGCTGATTTTGAAGCCCTGACTGCCGAGCTTGGCGAGATGGAACGCACGCGAACCGACGGCGTGATTGCCCTCCCGGGCGCCGAAGCGCTGCTCGCCGCCCTGCCGGACGACGCCATCGCGCTCGTCACCTCCGCGGACCGCATCCTTGCCGACATCCGGATGAAGGCTGCCGGACTCTCCATGCCATCCACTACCGTCACGGCCGAAGGCGTTACGCGAGGCAAGCCGCACCCCGAGGGGTACCTCAAAGCCGCAGCGTTGCTGGGCGCGGAACCGGCCGACGTCGTGGTTTTTGAGGACGCTCCGGCAGGTATCGCAGCCGCCCGCGCCGCCGGGATGCGAACCGTGGTGGTCGGCGACGCCGGAGGGGAGCTTGAGCCGGGCATGTGGCGTATCCCGGACTACTCCGCCGTGACGGTCACGGCCGTGAAAGACGACGACGGCGGTCACCTCATCACCCTCACGCTCTAGCACTGTTCGCCTCCGCTGTTCCGACCGGTGAAGCGGGAGTAGGCTGTGCGCATGTCTGCGTTGCCGGAGGCGTACGGTGCTGCATTGGAGCGGGCCATGGCGCACGCTACGGATTGGCTTGCGTCGGTGCCCAGCCGTTCTGTCCGGCCCACATCCGACGCCGACCAGGTCGCCTCGACCCTTCTTTCGATCCTTCCCGATGAAGCAACGGATGCTGCTGACGTAGTAGATGAGCTCGCCGCATTGGCTGAGCCCGGGTTGATGGCAATCCAGTCCGGACGCTTCTACGGCTGGGTCATGGGCGGAACGTTGCCCGCTGCCATGGCCGCAGATTGGCTTGTCTCGGCATGGGACCAAAACGCCGGACTCAGGTTTGCGACTCCCGCGGCCGCTGCGATCGAAGAATCTGCCGCGGCATGGCTCCTGGAGTTACTGGATCTTCCGCGAGGGTCCGACGTCGGGTTCACCACTGGCGCTACAACGGCCAACTTCGCGGGCCTGGCCGCCGGGCGCCAATACCTCATGGACGAGGCAGGATGGGACCTGGCGGACCTTGGCCTGACCGGGGCGCCGCTCATCACAACGTTTGCCGGCCGGGAACGGCACGCAGCCGTGGATCTTGCCCTGCGCTATCTGGGGCTGGGAGCCTGCGTTCCTGTGGACACGGACGATCAAGGCAGGATCCTGCCGGACGCCCTCGCGGATGCCATGGATGAACAACCTGGACCTTCCCTCGTGTGCCTGCAGGCCGGCAACCTGCATTCCGGAGCGTTCGATCCGATGTCCGAAGCCATCACAGTAGCCCATGACCGCGAGGCCTGGGTGCATGTGGATGGCGCATTTGGGTTGTGGGCGGCGGTCAGCCCGAACCTGCGCGGGCGGCTGGCCGGAGTAGAGGCGGCCGATTCGTGGGCCACCGATGCCCACAAAACATTGAACGTCCCGTACGACTGTGGCTTGGCCATCGTGTCCCGGCCGGAAGCTCTGAGACGGGCCTTCAGCATCCATACGAGCTACCTCATTGCAACGGAGACCGGACTGGGCGATCCGTTCGACAAAGTTCCGGAACTGTCCCGCCGAGCCCGGGGCATCCCGGTGTGGGCTGCCCTCCGACAGTTGGGCCGGTCCGGAGTCATTGCCATGGTGGACAGGCTTGCGGCTAACGCCCGCGCGTTGGCGGAGGGCCTGGCGGAGATCCCGGGTGTGGAGATCCTGAACGACGTCGTTTTCACCCAAGTATCGGTCTCCTTCGGCAGTGATGACCGCACGCACCGGGTGACTCAGCGGCTCATGGCCGAAGGGATCGTGTGGATGTCGGGTTCCTCATGGCGAGGACGTGACATCCTCCGGATTTCGGTGAGCAACTGGTCCACCGACGCAGGTGACGTCGCTGCCTCCATCGCAGCCGTTAGAGGTGCGGCAGAGGCCGAACCGGAAGCATAGGGCCGTCTCGCTTACAAAGCCGAGCGCGCCTTTTCCAGGTAGGCCATCAGCCCGGCCAACTGCTCAGCGCTCCAGGGCAGTCCCGCGCTGATGGCCTTGCTGTTTTCCTGCCAGGCTGCACGCGCTGCGGCTTTGGTGTCCTCACTGGAGTGGAACATTGAACCGATGCCGTCCCATGAGCGTACCCATTCGTGGACGGAGGGGTCGGTGACGGGCGTCTTGGCTTGGACGTGTGCCAGTCCTTCTTCCACAAGGGCAGCCCACTGCTGCTTGGCGGCTTCGACTTTTTCTGCGCCGAGTTCTTCCCGCTTGTCCGCGAGTTGCTGGCGTTGTTCGGCTGTGAAGTTGTTTTCGAGCACGGTAATCATCTCCAACGTTGACATGAATTGTTCAGGGGTGGGCATGGCGCGTCCGTCCATGCGTGACAACAGCTCGCCCAAACGGTTTTGGAGCGCTTGGAGTTGCCGGGCGTGCTCCTGCACATGGACCAGCTGCTGTTGGAGGAGGCCTCGAAGGGACTCCAGATCATCCTCCGGGGTTTGCAGCGCTTTGCCGATGGCCGCGAGCGGAAGGCCCAGCATCTGAAGCGATCTGATCCGGTATAGCCGGCGAAGGTCGCCCTCCGAATACCGGCGATGACCGGACGCTGTCCTTTGGCTTGCGGACAGCAGCCCGATCTCGTCGTAGTGGTGGAGCGTCCGCACGCTGACGCCACACGCTGTGGCCAGCTCACCGATGCTCCACGGTCCGGATCCTCTTGTTCCCGTCATGAGCACAACGCTAAGTCCTGACGTAACGTCAGGTGCAAGTCGTCGTCACCTGAACGCGAAAACCGCCCCGGTTCCCGCCGTTAGCTGCAGTAATCACTGCTGCGACGGCGGAAAACGGGGCGGTAATCAGGCCCTGCACGTTTGAGCCCGCTGGGGTGGGCTCAAACCTGCCTATTGAGTTGGCTTAGTACCAGTTGTTGGCCAGGTGGAAGGCGAGGGCTGCCGAGGGGGAGCCGTAGCGTTCCTTGATGTAGTTCAGGCCCCACTTGATCTGGGTCTGGTAGTTGGTCTCCCAGTCAGCGCCGGCAGTTGCCATCTTGGAAGCCGGCAGGGACTGCACGATTCCGTAGGCACCACTGGACGCGTTGGTCGCCGTGGTCCGCCAGTTGGATTCCTTCTCCCACAGGGTGTTCAAGGCAGTCATTTCGCCCGGACCCCAGCCGTAGTTGGCGAGGATGCTGGCGGCGTATGCCTTGGCAGCAGCGGGATCGTCCACGGCCTTGGGAGCTGCGGCAGCGGCCGCGGCTGCAGCGGCGGCGGCATCGGCAGCCTGCTTGGCGGCTGCATCAGCGGCAGCCTTCTCGGCGGCGGCCTGTGCGGCAGCAGCCTGGTCGGCGGCGGCTTTCTCGGCCGCAGCCTTCTCGGCAGCAGCTGCTTGTGCGGCGGCAGCTTGGTCTGCGGCAGCCCTGTCGGCTGCGCCCTTCTTGGCAGCGGCATCCAAAGAAGCAGAAATTTCCGCTGATTTGTTGCTGATCTGGGCGGTAGCCTGCGTCTCGGACGCCTGGCTCGTTTCGGGGAGATTGAATGCGGCGTTTGCGGCCTGGCCGAGCGATGCGACGCCCAATGCTGCGGCAACGACTCCTGCAACAACGGACATTCGTTGCCCGGTCTTGCCGCGGCGTGCAGCGTTCTTCAGAACGGTTTGCGACTTCGTCAGGGGAGCATTGTGTTCGTCACGGTGACGCGCGGAAGGGCGCGTCTGATCGTTGAATTCAGACATGTGTGATTACCTCTCAGCGCCTGCGGAGTTAGCTGTCGGGTTCGGATGAGGTCATCCGGCCGCGCGCGTAGCTGCGGCTTCACCCCAAGGGCAAGGAAAGTACTGTGCCCGGAGACTCTGGGTCCCCCGTCTCTGCCTCGAATGAGAACGGAACTCCGGGAAGTGGCAGAGCTCGGCGCATCCCGGGTGTGGGCCAGTTAGGGGCGACCCACCCTTTCGAAGGTACAGGAGGTTTCGGCTTAAGTCACATTTGGGTAACAGAGATCACGTTCACGGCGCGTCATGTTGCCTGATTCGTTATATGCGTTCGTTCGAAGCTGTGGGGAAGCGAAGAGCGAATTCCGTGCGTCCCGGCTGGGACGTTACTTCCACACTTCCGCCATGCGCCTGGACGATGGATTCGACGATTGACAAGCCCAATCCGGAGGTTCCTTCCGAGCCTGATCTCGCCGCGTCAGCCCGGGCAAAACGCGAGAAAATACGGCCTTGGAACCCAAGAGGAATACCAGGCCCGTTGTCAGTGACCGTGACCACCGCGCTACCGTCCGCGGAAAGCGTGACGCCTGTGACCACCGTGGTACCTGGATCGGTGTGCTTGCGGGCGTTGGAGAGCAGATTGGCCAACACCTGATGCAGCTGGGTTGCGTCCCCGCGCACCGTAATGGGCTCGTCAGGGAGTTGGAGCTTCCAGATGTGGTCCGGTGCCATCACCTTTTCGTCGCTGACGGTCTCGATCACCAGCTGCGTCAGGTCCACATCCGTGACCTTCAGCGGCTGGCCTTCGTCCAGGCGAGCCAGCAGCAACAGGTCCTCCACAAGCGTGGTCATGCGTTCAGACTGGCTCTGGACCCGTGCCAGCGACTTCCTGCCGTCATCCGTGAAGTTCTCCGTCATACGAAGCAGCTCGGTGTATCCGCGGATGGCGGTCAGCGGCGTCCGGAGTTCGTGGGAGGCATCGGCAACAAACTGCCGGACCTTGGTTTCGCTCTCCTGACGGGCTTCCAGGGCCCTGGAAACGTTGTTGAGCATTTGGTTTAAAGCGTGGCCAACGCTGCCCACTTCAGTTCCAGGATGGGAGGCCGACGGCGGTACGCGCACCGCGAGTGCCACCTCACCGGCGTCGAGGGGAAGGCGCGATACTTTGGTTGCAACCTCCGAGAGTTGCTCCAGCGGGCGCATGGTCCGGCGGATGATGACGGTACCGGCGAGGCCGATCAGCACCAGGCCGCCCAGGGAAACAAACACCATGGTCCAAACCAGCGACGCCTCGGCGTTTTGCTTGTCAGCCAACGGCAAGCCCGTCACAATGACGTCGCCGTAGGTGGTCTCAACAGCCACCAGCCGGTAGTCGCCGTTGGACAATGAACGGTCCACAGGCCGGTTGTCGCGGGGGAGTGAGAGCAGGACCTGCTTGTCTTCTGCCGAGAGTGCGACCCGGCGACCGTTTGCGTTTAGCAGGCCCGAGTTAATAACGCTGGAACCATCGATCCTCGCGTTGAGGGTCCCCGCGCCTTGGCCGCGGGCCTCCAGCGGATCCGGCCGACCGCTTGAGGGAAAGTTCGACGGCGGCCTGCCGAAGTCGTTCGCGCGGCTTGACGCCTGCTCCAACTGCTTGTCGAGCTGCTTGTTGAAGTACATGTCCATGGAGGCGTAGCTAACCACTCCAACTGCGCCACAAATGGCAACCAACAACGCCATCGCCACCAGGACCAACCGCGTGCGCAGATGCCAGGTGGAGGGATTGAGCCAGTTCCGCTGGGTCTTGCGGGTTGCTCCTGAAGGGGTGGACAAGATTCAGTCCGCAGGCTTGATGACGTAGCCGGCGCCACGGATGGTGTGGATCATTGGCGGGTGGTTGGCTTCGATTTTCTTGCGCAGGTAGGAAATGTACAGTTCCACGATGTTGGCCTGTCCGCCGAAGTCATAGTCCCAGACGCGGTCCAGGATCTGTGCCTTGCTGACTACGCGCTTGGGGTTTTCCATGAGGTAACGAAGCAGCTCAAACTGCGTTGCCGTGAGCTGGATGTCCTCGCCGGCGCGCGAAACTTCCCGCGTGTCTACGTTGAGCGTGAGATCGCCGACCACCAATTCCGCCGTGTCCATGGCGGCAACGCCTGAACGTTGGACAAGCCTGTGCAGGCGCAGGAGGACCTCCTCCATGCTGAAGGGCTTGGTGACGTAGTCGTCCCCGCCGGCGGCAAGGCCTACGATGCGGTCCTGGACAGCGTCCTTGGCCGTGAGGAACAGCGCGGGCACTTCCGGCGCGAAGGTACGGATCCGGTTGAGGACCTCGACGCCGTCGAATCCTGGAAGCATCACATCCAGCACCAGCACGTCAGGGCGGAAGTCCTTGGCAAGCTTCACGGCTTCTGGTCCGTCGGCTGCTACCGCGACGGACCAGCCTGCCATGCGAAGGCCCATGCTCATGAGCTCGGAGAGGCTGGGTTCGTCGTCCACCACCAAAGCGCGGATAGGGGAGCCGTCCGGGTGGGAAAGCTGGGGAAGGTTGTTCGTCATGGAGTGCGGGGATGCCATGTGACAACTCTCCATTCTGCTGGTTTGCCGAAGCTTTGCCGGTCCTGTGAGGACGCTGTGAGGTCAACACTAGCCACGTGGGAGTTCGGTGGCAGGTGTCGCAGGAGTGTGGCGTCCATACTGGTCGGTTCTACGGCGTGTAGCAGATTTTGAGGGAAAAATTCGAGCTTGGAGTGGCTTGCGATTGGACAGCAAGTGTTTCAGATCTTGAGATTCCGTCCTTTTGCGCCTGATGGGAATCGGGAAGGGCATCATGCACTATCTGCCGAAGAAAATTCACCATAAGCCGAATATTTCTCATCGCGACCGAATGAAATGACGTTCATTTTCCATGGTGAAAGAATTGTGATCTGCAGCACAATAGACCCTCTTGTCTCAAAATGTGGACGGTTTGGCGGTTTGTTACTTGCGTGTTGCCATTGTTACGTTGCACACTTCCAATGTGAACAAGAACTCAACAGCACCTGCAGCCGCAGCAATCTGGTCCAGCACACCCGCTGGCGACGAGACCCGCTGTTGTCGAATGCAAGCCTAACTTTCCACCCCAAAGAAGTTTCAGGCATTCGCCCCCTAGCCCAGCGTTGGGCGCCCTTCCCCAAACTCATTGCGGGGACAACCAGCATTCGAAGCCGCGATGACGGCTATTCACTTTTGAGGTAATCACTCCATGTCAGTTGCATCCGGTTACGTCCACATCTCCGTCCGAAACGCCAACAAGGCCGCTTCAAACGCAGGGCTCCGCCCCGGCTTCGGCAACCGCCCCGGGTACGCCCCCGCCACCCAAGGCAACACCCAGCAGGCTCCCGGCTACGTGCCCCAGGGCTACAACCCCAACTCCTATGGCCAGTTGCGGGCAGTTCCCACCAACGAGCCAGCACCCATGACGGCGCCTACCCCCGTCATTGCGCAGTCTGACCGCCTCCGCCCGGTCGCCAACGACAACGTGGCCCGCGGTTTCGTGCTCTACATGGGCATTGACGAAGAGACAGCAGCAGCGGCCGGCACCTCCATTGCCAAGCTCGCCCAGGAAATCCGGGCGTACGCCCAGTCCCTGGTTACCGGCGCTGAGAGCTACGCTGCAGTCGCCGTAGCGCCGGCCGGGGCACCCGGGTCCGCACTCGACGTCGTACGTTCAACTTTCGGTGACCCCACGGTCGCCGCCCGCCAGCGCACCGAGGCTGCCCGCCCGGCACCGCAGCAGGAAGCCCGCCCCTCCGGCGTGCTGATCGACCTCGCCCGCCGCGAAGTCCACCTCGACGGCGAGTCCCTGAACCTGACGTTCAAGGAGTTTGAGCTCCTCAACTACCTCGTCGAAAACGGCACCCGCACAGTGGGCCGCGACGAACTGCTTGAGGGCCTGTGGCGCAACGCCGAAGAAGTGCCCAACGAGCGCACCATCGACGTCCACATCCGCCGCCTCCGCTCCAAGCTGGGTCGCCTCGCCAACACGGTCCGCACCGTACGTGGCCAGGGCTACCGTTTCTACGAGCACCCCGAAGTTATCGTTTGGGCTGCTCCGGAATACTCGATCTAAGTAGCACCGCAAGGGCGCCCGTCTCCGGCCAGGAGGCGGGCGCTTTCGCTCTCTCGGGACGATCCCTTTGCGCCTGCGCTCGTGCCTCACGCAACAACGGCGCTTTCGGGATGCCCCGCTGCGCTACAGCGCCCGCACCATGCCCGGGCTTCCCTCTAGTGCTCCCGTGAGTATTGGCCTCCGCGGCGGATGGGGGTTTGCGGCTATAGGGTTGGTTCATGAGTGACCATCACATCAGGCGCCTGGTGATTATGCGGCATGCCAAAGCGGATTGGCCCATGGGGGTGCCGGACCATGAGCGTCCCTTGGAGGAACGCGGACATCGTGAGGCTCCGTTGGCTGGGAGATGGTTGCTCAAGCATGGGGTAGTTCCCGACTTCATTCTGTGCTCGTCTGCGGTGAGAACCCGCCAAACCTGCACGTGGGTGTGCGATGAGCTGGGAGACAAAGCCCCGACGCCCAAGCTTGAGGACGGCCTGTACGCCGCTTCAGCGAACCGGATGTTGACCGTGATCAACCACGTCCCGGACACCGTCACCACCTTGATGGTGATCTCGCACATGCCCGGCGTCCAGGACCTGGCCATGCATCTTGCTTCGCGCGACTCGGACCATGACGCTTACATGGATGCTGCCACGCGGTACCCAACCAGTGCTCTGACGGTCCTGGAGACTGAAAAGTCATGGGCGGAGCTGGATGGGCAGGACGCCCGTCTGACGCACTTCAAGGTGCCACGCAAGTAGCAACGCCCAAGGTTAGCCCCGGAAGGATGGCTCAGCCCCGTACGGGTAGCTCGTGCTCTGCTGCCACCTCGCGCAGCAACCGGACGGCATACCGGATATTGGGGCTCGCGGTCATGGTCTTTCGATACACGATTCCCACCGCCCGCTGCTGAATGGGGTTGACGACCGGCACGGCAATCACACCAGATGGCAGGGGTGGCCTGCCCAGCCGAGGCACAAGCGCAACGGCCACGGCCTGCTCCACCATGGCGATATGGGTGGAGAAATCGGGATCGTAGACACGGATATCGGGGACCCGCCCAAGCCCGGCGAAGATCTGCAGGAGGGCTTCGTTGCAGATGGCACCCGCCGGCGTACTGACCCAAATTTCGTCCAGTAAGTCTTCACGCTCGACGACGGTCCGTCCAGCGAGTGCGTGCGCGCTGTTAACCAGGACGTCGGCTTGGTCCAGGCAAAGGTCCTCGTGCACCAGGTTCTCGGGAATGACCAGCGGCACGGAGTTCCAGTTGTGCACCACTGCCAGCTCAGCCTCGCCTGAGGCGACTCGTTGAACGGCCTCGCGTGGGTCCTCGGCCAGCACGCTGATTTCAAGTGCAGAATCGGTGGTCCCGATGCGTCCGAGCATTGGCCCCACCAAGCCGCGGCAGGCAGTGGAAAATGCCACGAGCCGCAGCAGTCCCGAGGGCTTCGCGGGATCGGCGAGGAGCGTTGCCTGCAGTTCCTCGAGCTCGTCCATGATTCGCCGCCCGTAGCCAGCGAGGGCAAGGCCCCGTTCGGTAAGGAGTACACCACGGCCGTTCCGTTCCAGGACGGCTACCCCCGTTTGCTTCTCCAGCTTCTTGATCTGTTGGGAAACCGCTGACGGACTGTAGCCCATCACGTCGGAGGCGGCTACTACCGATCCGTGCTGTTCCACAGCTACCAGAGCACGCAAGGCTGAAATGTCGATCATGAAGTAAATCTACTTGGTTTCATGCTGAATTCAACGCTGGTGCTTAAACCATTCCAATGCCAGAGTGATTCTTGTGAACCTCCGCCACTCCGCACTCGCCGTCCTTGTCGCTGTCCTCTGGGGCGTAAACTTCGTCGCCATAGACTTGGGCCTCCACGCCAACGGTCGTGATGTCCCGCCGCTGCTTTTCGTCGCCTTCCGATTCCTGCTGGTCGTATTTCCGTTCATCCTGTTCATCCGCAAACCTGACGTGAGCTGGAAGGCGATCATCGGCGTCGGGCTTTTCATGAGCGCCGGTCAGTTCGGGTTGCTGTACCTGGGCATGGCGCTGGGTATGCCGGCGGGCTTGGCCTCGCTCGTCTTGCAGGCGCAGGTGCTGTTCACAGTGCTGATCGCGGCGCGGTTCCTTGGCGAAAGGCCCAGTCGCAGGCAGATGCTCGGGGTCGTGCTCGGCCTCGCGGGTCTCGGCGTGGTCGCTGTGGGACGCAGCGCCGTGGCTCCGATCCTGCCTCTCATGATTGTGCTGGCCGCTGCATTGTCCTGGGCGATCGGAAACGTGGTGGCGCGGCACTCGAAAGCGGCGTCGGGCCTTGGCTTGGTGGTCTGGTCCGGGGCCGTTGTGCCGCTCCCGTTGGCGGGATTGTCACTTGTGGTGGACGGCCCGGACACCGTATGGGCGACCATCACGGACCTCCAAATGCCCACCATCCTGAGCGCCATATACACGGCGGTTTTCGCCTCACTTATTGGGTACGGCATCTGGAACCGGTTGTTGACGCTCTACCCGAGTTCCGACGTCGTGCCATTCACGCTGCTGGTTCCAGTGGTCGGCATGACGGCTGCCTGGCTGGTCCTGAACGAAATCCCCACGGCGCCCGAAATTATGGGAGGGCTGATCCTGCTCGTCGGAGTCGCGACCGCCGTGCTCGGTGCCTCGCGAAAACGTCCGGAAACTCCCGTTGTGAGGTCCGCTCTGCGCCTCTAATCGCTCGTGAAGCACGCAGAGTAGGCCTCGCAACGCAGGGGGGTGGGGCGTTAGCGCTTGGAAGCGGGTTTGCGTTGAGACGAAACGCCCGACGTCGGACGCTTGGCTGCCGTCGAAGGCGTGCGGGGTGTTGCGGGACGCTTCGCCGAAGAGGCCTTTACGGCGCTCGAAGGACGTGCCGTCGATGTAGTTGGGCGTTTGGCAGGCGCCGCTGGACGTGAGCTGGCAGCTCGTTTAGTTGGCGTTGTGGTTCTTTTGGCCACCGGCGTGGGTTGCCTGGCCCGGCTGGAAGCAAAGGACGGCCAGACCGCCCCGAGGAACAGCACAGCCAGCGTCCCCACCCCAGCCACTGCGGCCAGGTAGAAGTAGATGTCTGAGTCCTCGGTGCTGACGGCACTCCCCATGGAATTGGCGTCCTGGTTGAACGCGAGGCCCCACATGCGCAGGAATGCAATGCTGAAGCCGATGAACAGGCTGGTGCCGGCAGCGCCAAGGAGAACCACGAGGTATCGCCGCCGGTTGAAGACCTGCACTATCGATGCCAAATAGCAGGTCAGCACCGCTCCCAAAAATAGGTACAGGACGAGTTCTTCGAGGACCACGGCTGCGAGCACCAAAAGCCCGAGGGACATAAAAGCGGCTACCACCGCAAGCTTTCCGCTGTTCCCCATGTGACGCATGAGTCTAATCATCGCCGACCAGCGGGCCGCGCCACGCCGTCGTAGATTGCAGTTGGATACCGTTACGGAGCCTGCTCGAACCTACTTGATGACGTATCCGTGCATGATGGTCATGACCGCGGCGACACTTTGTTCCCGGGTACGCTCCGGGTTGTAGGTTTGCCGGTCGAGTCCCACCACGAAGATAGCCCCGAAGATGGCCGCCTCCAGGCTGCCGCGGACGATGGACTCGTCCACCTTGTATCCGGAGGCCACTCGTTCCACCGCAGAGCCGATGACGGCGAGGAGTTCTGCCCGGAGTTCGGCGAAGACGGCACTCCACTCGCCCGGCGTCCGCCAGTTTTCACTCACCCAAAGGCGCGCGAAGGATGGGTATTCGTCCATGAATTCCATGGCTTGGCCCACCATGTTCCTCATGGATTCGAGGGGATCGCTGGCTTGGCCTTCGATTGCCTGGAGACGGACCAGCATGATGTCCACGCCATGCCGCAGCAGCTGCGCGATCAGGTCCGATTTGCTGCCGAAGTTGTAATAGACCGTCCCCTTGGAGACGCCGGCCGCGGCCGCGATCTCATCCACGGTGACGCCCGCAGCGCCACGTTCGCCAATCAGCTCCATGGACGCTTCGAAGAGGCGCTGCTTGGTGGCGTTGGTGCGCCCGGGGCGCAGCTTCTTTTCGGCGGTTCCTGCGGCGGGCCCTCGCTCTGAAGGGGCTGCCGGCTGGGTGGTACTCATACGGCGATCTCCGGCTTCAGCGTCTTGAGGGTCCACATCTTGTGTTTGCGGACCGCGAGAGTGGACAGTGCCGCTCCCAGCAAAGTGTATCCAAGCAGGCCCAGAACTGTTGGCCAGATCATGCTGAGTTCCCCGCCGTAGATCAGGTGCCGCATTCCCGTGACCACGTAGCCCATGGGCAGGACTTCGTGCACCACGTGAAGTGGCATGGGAGTGGTCTGCCAGGGGAACGTACCGCCCGAGGACACAAGCTGCAGGACCAGCAGGATCAGCACCACGAACTTGCCCGGGGTTCCCATGAGCGCCACGATGCCCTGGATGATCGCACTGAACGCCATGACGGCGGCCAGCATGAACAACCACATGCCTACGGGGTGGGCGGCGTTCAAGCCGAGGCCCAGATTCACCACGAGGGTCAGGATAGTGGCCTGCAGGACCGAGACAACGAAGAACGGAAGCCAGCCACCCACCGCGATTTTCCAAGCGCGTGCGTTGGATGCCAGCGCACGTTGGGTGATGGGGCGCATGGCCTGCACCAGCATGAACACTCCGATCCACAAGGCCAGCGTAAGGAAGAAGGGCGCCAGACCGGCGCCATAAGAACCTGCCTTGGCCTGCGATACGTTGTCCACCGCGACGGGGTCGGCGATCACTTTGGACACACTGCTCTTTTGTTCATCGTTCGGGTTCGGGATTTCTCCGGCACCCTTGGCAAGTTCTGTGGCCAGGGTGTGTGAGCCATCAGAGGCCTTCACCGCGCCGGTGGCAAGCTCTCCGGCGCCGTCGTTGAGTTGGTGGGCGCCGTCGTCGAGCTTGATGGCACCGTCCAGTGCGCTCTGCTGGCCAGCGGCCAGCGCGGACGCCCCGGTTTTCAACTGCCCGGCTCCGGCCGCTGCCCTCGAAATCGCGTCAGTCAACGTTGGTGTGGCTGCGGCAAGCTTCGATGCGCCTGCGCTCACGGCAGCTGAGCCATCGGAGAGCTGCTGGATCTTGGCGGCGTCGCCCGCGATCTTGGCCTTGGCGTCGGTAACCGGGCCGGAGGTTGCAGTGGAGTCGAAATCGGCCAGGACCTTGTCAGCCTGCTCCTGCGTCAGCACGCCAGCACTCACCAGCCGCGCAGTGGACTCGACAACGCGATTGCGAAGGCCTTTGTCTGCGGCATCAAGCTGCCCGACGACGTCCTGGACTTTTGCATTCAGCTCGGCGTTCCCGGCGGCTACTTGCGCCGCACCGTCGGCGAGTTTCTTCGAATCGGCAGGCAGGGTGGCAGTTTTGTTCTTCAGCTCAGTGAGGCCCGAGCTCAGCTGGCTCGCGCCGTCATTGAGTTGCACAGCGCCATCGCGGAGTTGCGTTTGACCAGCGACGAGCTGATCGGCGCCGGTGACCAACTGGGTGGTTCCGTCATGCAGCGTTGCAGCGCCATCACTGAGCTGACCTACTCCCGTGGCAAGTTCGGATGCTCCGTCCGCAGCCTTCACGATGGAGGCGTGGATGGTACCGAAGCCCGTGAGGAGCTGATTGGCTGTTTCCTCGCCCACCTCCTTGGCGACCGTTGAATGCACGGCTGTGGTGAGCTTGTCCACGATGGTGCTCAGGAGGTAGTTGTTGGCGTCGTTCGTCGTGACATGGAGCATTGCCTGGTTGGCGGCGTCGAAATTGCCGGGGGAGACCAGGTTGGCGGAGAAGTCCTTGGGGATGCGCAGCGCGAAGGCGTATTCGCCTGAACGGACGCCGGCATCCGCAGCTTCCGGACTGGAAACCTGCTTCCAGTTGAAGACGTGGCCATCTACCAAGCTGTCGGCAACCTTCCTACCGGCCTGCAGCTCGGTGCCATCCTTGGAGGTTGCCCCCGTGTCCTCCACTACCAATGCGGCGTCGATCTGGTTCAGGTTGCCGTACGGATCCCAGTTGGCGTAGAGATACACCGCGCCGTAGAGCAGCGGCACCATGGTCAGGGCCAGGATGGTCAGCTTGGGGAGGAGCCCGCCGGTCATGCGCTTGAGTTCGGAGCGGGCGAGCCGCAGAACAGTCACTTTGCAGTCCTTTGGAGGTCTTGGAATTCAGGTTCGGTTGCTTCATCTTGAATCTCGCGGGCCGCGATTGTGGTCTGCGGGTTCGTCGTCCTTGCCGGCTGCGCGGCTTCACCGGTTTCCGGTTCCGGCGGATGCGCGACTGAGTTGCCAATCACCGCAGCAGGGCCAGTCCAGTTGTCCGGGAGGGCACCGACGACGGCGACGACGGCAAGCGGCCGCCCGGCGTCGGACGCAAGTGCCTCAAGTCGGGGCAGCCATGCCGCGGGATCGGCGCTGTGGCGATCGGGGGAGTCGATCACGAGGAGGTCCGTTGCTGGATCTGCCAAAGCGAGGGCAGTCAGAAGCTCGAGCCGGCGGCCGGCGGGAAGCTGTTCAATCCACAGGCCGGCGATGTCCTCAAAGCTGTTGGTCTTCAGCCACGGCTTGCTGAGCAGTGCGCCGCGGTAACGGCGGGGATGAGGGAGAGGTCCTCTGTGACGAGGTCGCGAACACTTAGATGCTGTTCAGGCTCATTGACGCCGGGCGAATCCACCAAGGCGCTCGCCAGCCGGATCTTCTTGGTCTTGCTGTTGTTGTCCCAACTGAGGACGCCGTTGCTGGGTTTCATGCGGCCACTGAGTGCCAAGGCCAAGGCAGTCCGCTGATCCTGGCCTTCGCCAGCCACGAGCAAGAGTTGGCCACGACGGGCCTGGAGTGACGTTGCCGGAAGGAGATCGTCCCGGCGGCCGTTGATCTGGAGTTGCTGTACGGACAGCACAATGAGCCTTTCGCAGAAATGGTGTCTGCTGAAAGTCTAACTGAACTGACCGGTCAGTTCAAATAGGAGCTAGAGGCCGTATTTCTCCAAGAGGCGCAACCACACCTCGCTGATGGTGGGATACGACGGAACTGCATGCCACAACCTGTCCAAGGGAACTTCGCCGACGATCGCGATGGTGGCCGAGTGGAGCAGTTCAGCCACCCCGGGGCCGACGAACGTAGCGCCAAGAATCACTTTGCGGTCCTCGTCCACCACGATCTGCGCCCACCCTTTGTAATCGGCGGAATAGAGCTGGGATCCCGAGACATCGATGGGCAATTCCACTCCGGTGACATGCTTGCCCTGGAGGAGGGCCTGCTCAAGGCCAGGACCCACCGAGGCCACTTCCGGATCCGTGAAGACGACGCTTGGAATGGCGTGCTCGTTGGCAGTGTGCGCCCACGCGCTCCAAGGTTTCGGGGTGCCCGTGAGTTTGCCGTTTGCCCTTGCGACGATTGCATCACCGGTTGCTCTGGCCTCGTATTTGCCCTGATGCGTCAGAAGCACTTTGCCCGCGGCATCGCCTGCCGCGTACAGCCACAGTCCGCTGGTTCCATCGCTTGCCGGGCCCTCCACCAAGCCACTGGCGTCCGTAGTGAGCCGGAGCGGTTTTCCGTTCTGCGGTTCAACGCCCACATTATCCAAGCCCAAATTGGCCAACGTTGGATGCCGCCCGGATGCGACCAGGAGTTTGTCAGCCGTGACGGCCCCGCCGTGGAACGTGACTGTCACCGAGCCGTCGTCGTTCTTTTCTACCTTGTCCACATCCGTGTGGAGGTGGACTGTTACCCCATCGGCGCGCAGCCCGGCCAGGACCAGGTCGGCCGCCTCTTCGGCATAGCTGCTCAGAAGACGACCACGAGCGATGAGTGTCACCACCGATCCAAGGCGGGCAAAAGCCTGGGCCAATTCGACGCCGGCCACTCCGCCTCCGAGCACCGCGAACCGCTGTGGGACGACTTTTGCGGCAGTGGCGCCACGGGTAGTCCAGAACGGTACGTCCTTTAAGCCCTCAATATCCGGAATGGTGGGGGTTGAGCCTGTGGCCACAACCACGGCGTGGTGCGCTTTGAGCGCATAGCTGTTGCCGTCGAGCCCGTCCACCTGGACCTCTCGCGGTCCTGTGATGCGGCCCCGCCCACGGATCAGTTCAATGCCGGCACTATCCAGCCATTCGAGCTGGCTACCGTCCTGCCAATTGTTCGTGAACCAGTCCCGGTGTTTCAGGGCCGATCCTGCGTCAATAACTCCGGTGACCGCTTCCGAAGCTCCAGGAATTCCCTGCGCCGCGTGGAGCACGCTGCCTGGCCGAAGGAGTGCTTTGGAGGGAATGCACGCCCAGTACGAGCATTCGCCGCCAACCAGTTCGCTTTCCACAATCACTGCCGTCAGACCGCCACGAACCACCCTGTCCGCCACGTTTTCCCCGACGGCGCCCGCGCCGATCACAATTACGTCGAATTCACGGGAGCTCTCGGCATTCATGGGAGAAGCCTACAACCGGTACCTCTGCGTTGTGAGGCCCGTGTGCATCGCACCCTTGAACCAGCCCGTAATCGTGGCCGGGTGTGTAATGGCGGTGCCAACAACTACGGCAAACGCCCCGGCATCCAGTGCTTGGCGGGCCTGCTCCGGCGTGTGGATGCGACCCTCGGCGATGAGGGGCTTGCCCACATCGGCAGAGGCGATCTGCTCCAGCAGCTCCAGGTCCGGGCCAGGAGTCTTCGGGCGCTCTCCGGTGTAGCCGGACAGGGTGGTTCCGATCAGGTCTGCGCCGGCTTCAACGGCTGCCACGGCGTCATCGAAGGAACCGCAGTCCGCCATGACCAAGGCGTGGGACTCGGCGTGGATGCCCGCAACGGTGGCAGCGAGCGACAAACCATCGGGGCGAGCCCGACGGGTACCGTCAATCGCCACAACATGCGCGCCTGCGTTCGCCACGGCAAGCGCATGCCGGAGCGTGGGGGTGATGAAGACGCCATCATGACCGTCCTTCCAGAGGCCGATGACGGGAACTTCGACGGCGGCACGCGTGAACTGTACGTCGGCCAGCCCTTGGACGCGGATCGCCGCAGCGCCGCCGATGACCGCTGATGCCGCCACCTGAGCTGTGGTGCGGGGATCACGCATCGGCTCGCCCGGGTAGGCCTGGCAGGAGACGATCAGCTGGGAACGGAGGGCTTCGAGGCCTTCGAGGGTCAGGATCATGCTGTCTCTTTCTTCTAAAGGACGAGTTTCGCAGCACCAACGATGGCCGCGGTGTTGCCCAGGGTTGCCCGCGCCACGGGGACCTCGGCAAGAGGGGCCAATAGCTCTTGGCGGAGGGCGGCTTCCATGGGTTCCCACCAGAGCCCGCCGGAGTCCGCCAGCCCACCGGAAATCACTACGGTTTCAGGGTCAAGAATGTTGATGAGTCCGCCTACGGCTTGACCTGCGGCGGCCGCCCCGAGATCAATGGCACGCAAGGCAGCGGCTCGGCTGGCAGTGGCGGCAGCACCGCCGTCGGGCACGCCAGGAGGAGCACTTGAAGCCAGCACGAACACGCCGCGCGTATCCGCCGCCTCGCGTGAAGAACCACCAAAGCGCAGGTACGACTCGTGAATAGCGGGTCCCGAAGCCACGGCCTCGACGTGTCCGGCATGGCCGCATACACATGGCAGCGGAGCCCCATCACATGTGGCGTAGGGCGAGGCAAAATGCCCAACATGACCGCCAACAAAGTGATGCCCCAGAATAGGAGTGCCATCCACAACGAAGCTGCCGCCCACACCCGTTCCGAACGCGACCATAAGAGAAGTGGACGTTCCAGCTGCGGCACCAAGCCACGCTTCGCCGAGGGCATGAGCATGGACGTCGTTGACGGCCCGGACCGCAGAAGGAGACAGCGAAAGCCGGGAGGACAGGCCTGAAACAAGACCAGTTCCGGCCCAGCCAAGAATCGCGTCGGTCGCTGACACCACGGAGCCGGAAGAAGCATCAATAGCCCCGGCGGAGCCGATGCCGACGCCGGAAACTGAAACTCCGGCGTCGGCAGCGCGTTGCATCAAACCCGATACCAGGGCAGCGGTGGCGTCGAGGATCGCCTGGCCGCCAGCCCGGTTCAACGTCGGAATAGTCTCCGACATCAGCACTTCACCGAAGCCGGAAACAACCCCGGCGGCGGTTTTGGTGCCGCCGAGGTCAACGCCGATCACGTGGGTCATGGAGGCCTAGACCAGCCCGTTCCGCTCCAGAATTTCACGGATCAGCGCAGTCTCATCGGAGTTCAGGGACAGCATCGGCTCGCTCATCGTGTTGGACTCAATAACGCCCATCACCTGCAGCGCGGTCTTGAACGCTCCCAGCCCACCGGCACCACCGGAGACACGGCCGTTGGGGGCGTAGACGATCTCGAAGACGTCGGCCAGACGGTCCTGCTCCCGGGCGGCACCAACCCAGTCGCCAGCCTTGGCGGCGTCGAACAGCCGGCGGTAACCGGCCGGATCCACGTTGCCAAGACCCGGCACAACACCCTGAGCGCCACCGAGGAGGGCTCCATCCACCACAACTTCGTGACCGGTGAAGATGTCGAAGTTGGGAATGTCCTTGGCTGCCAGGAGCAGCTGGCGGAACGAAACGTCGTCGCCGGAGGAGTCCTTCACGCCGGCGATGACACCATCACGGCCCAAGCGGACCAACAGGTCCGTTGGGAGCTTGAAGTGGGTTCGGACGGGGACGTCGTAAGCGAAGATTGGCTTCTCGACGGCTGCGTGGATGCTGCGGAAGTGAGTTTCGGTCTCCGCGGCGTTGCCAATGGCGTAGTACATGGAGGTCACCACGATGGCGTCAGCGCCCAGGTCCACCACTTTTCGGGCTTCCTCGATCACCCGGTTGGTGGTCTGCTCGTTGGCGCCGACGATCAGCGGGACCGCTCCGGCGTTGGCGTCGGCGATGGTGGAGACCACCAGCTCACGCTCGTCATTGGTCAGGTAAGGGACTTCGCCGGAGGAACCCAGAACGAAAAGTCCGGACACACCGCCGTCGATCAGGTGCTTGGTGACGTTCTTCAGCGACGCAGTGTCGATGCTGCCGTCGGAGTGGCGGGGCGTGATGACCGGGGGAATGACGCCCTGGAACTGAGTGGACACAGAAATCTCCGTTGTTGGTAGCTGGTGAGGGGAAAACTAGATGTGGAGCAGGCTCGGCGCGGCGCCCAGCAGCTTCTTGGTGTAATCGTTGCCGGGGTTGTCGAAGACCTGTGCGGCTGTGCCTTGTTCCACGATTTTGCCGAAGTACATGACGCAGATGCGGTCCGAAACATAGCGGACTGTTTGGATGTCGTGAGAGATGAACACCATGCCCAGGTTCAGCTGGGTCTTCAGATCTGACAACAGGTTCAGGACCTGCGCGCGGACGGAAACGTCCAGGGCAGACGTCGGCTCGTCCGCCACGATGATGTCCGGATCGAGCGCCAGTGCCCGGGCGATCGCCACACGTTGGCGCTGACCACCGGAAACCTGCGACGGCGTCACCTCGGCTGCCGATTGTGGCAAGCCAACCAGCGCCAACAGTTCCTTGACCTTGGCAGCGCGGCTTGCAGCGTTCCCGATGCCGTGGATCTGAAGGGGGTCGGTGAGGATGTCCTGGATGGTCATTCGCGGGTTCAGTGCCGTAGCCGGGTCTTGGAAGACCACCGAGACCGAGCGGCCAAACTGCTTGCGCATTGCAGCGTTGCGCTTGATGGCTGGCTTTCCGTGGAACAAAACCTTGCCCGACGTCGGCGGCTGAAGTCCCACGAGAACTGATGCGAGGGTGGACTTGCCACAGCCGGACTCACCAACGATGCCCACGGTTTCGCCGCGGCTGATGGTGAAGTCCACTCCGTCAACAGCTTTGACGATGTTGGGCCGGAACAAGCCGCCGGTCCTGGCGTGGTGATACACCTTGACGTCCTTGAGCTCGATGACCGGCTTGGAGCCTGATTCGCTCATTTCGCGTCCTCCTTCAAGTGGCTGGCCCAGTAGTGATCCGCAGCGTCGCCATTGGGAGACGGGACGGTGGTGAGGACGAGCTTTTGGTTGGGGTTGGCGTCGGCCCTGAGTGAGCGGGCCGCGAAGCGGTCGCCCGCAGCAAAATCGCGTGGTGAAGGGACTGTGCCGGGGATCTGGTGCAGCCGGACGGCGTCGGCCTCGATGGAGAGCACGGCCCCCAACAAGCCACGGGTGTACTCGTGCTTGGGGTTTTGCAGGAGCTCGGAAGACTGGGCGGATTCCACCACTTGGCCGGCGTACATGACTGTGATGCGGTGAGCCAGGGAGGCAACCAAGGCGAGGTCGTGGCTGACGAATACCATGGCGAAGCCGAGTTGCTCCCGGAGTTCGTTGAGCAGATCAACCACCTGCTTTTGAACGGTGACATCCAAGGCCGTGGTGGGCTCGTCGGCCACCACGATCTTCGGTGAACGGGACAAGGCCATGGCAATCAGAACGCGCTGGCGTTGGCCCCCGGAGAGCTCGTGGGGGTAGCTGGCAAGCGTCCTGGCGGGGTCCAGTTTTACCATTTGCAGCAGTTCAGCAGGTGTCTTTCGGCCGCCACGTTTGGTGAGCTGCTCCAGCTGGTCCTTGATCTTCATGGACGGGTTCAGCGAGCTCAACGCATCCTGGTAGACCATGGCAATCTGCTCGCCGCGCAGCCCCTCATAGGCCTTGGGGTTGCTGTGCTGGGTCTTTGCGTCGAGGAGTTCCTTGCCATCAAACAAGATGGACCCGGTGACCTGGGCTGTCTTGGGCAGGAGGCCCATCACAGCGAGTGACGTGATCGACTTGCCACAACCGGACTCGCCCACCAGGCCCATGGTTTCGCCTTCTCGGACGGTGAAGGAGACGTTGTCCACGATCGCGGTCTCGCCGAAGCGGCCCGGGAAACGGATGGACAGGTTTTTCACCTCAAGGACATTGCGGGCTCCGGGGGAGACCTGGGGGAGGCGGTCCGTTCGCTTGGCTTCGATGGCTGCCAGCAGTTCCAGTTCGCGGTCCAGCAGGAGGTGCGGGTTGGCGGCGGCCAGCTTCACATCAGTCAGTACGGCGGAGTCGCCGAAATCAGAGACGGGCGTGTCGCCGGAAGCCGCCCGAACGCCGTCGAGCTCGTGTTCCTCAACCACCGAAGGCTGGGCAACGGAGGTGGCGACCTCAGTGTCAACAGCAACCACTGCGGAGGATCCGTCGTCGTCCTTGACCGCCGGGGCCCGACGCAACTTCGGGTTCACCATGGCGTCAGTGAGACCCTCAGCGAGGATGTTTAGGGACAGGACGGTCAACAGAATTGTCAGGCCAGCGAACGTGGTGGCCCACCAGCCACCGGAAAGCACCAGATTGCGGCCGTAGGAGATCACGTTGCCCCAGGACGGCGCCGGATCCTGAACGCCGGCGCCCAGGAAGGAGAGCGAGGCTTCGAGGATGATGGCGTCGGCAACCATGACCGTGGCGAACACCAACACAGGAGCTGCGGTGTTACGGACGATGTGCTTGACCAGGATGTAGAACCGGCCAGCACCGATCACGCGCTCGGCACGGACGTAGTCTTCGCCGTATTGGGCGAGCACGTTGGCACGAACCACGCGGGCCAGCTGCGGCGTGTAGATGATGGCGATTGCGATGATGATGGTCGGAACAGAGTTGCCGAAAGCGGCCAGCAAGACTGCGGCCAAAGCGATGCCCGGGAATGCCATGAGAATGTCCATGAGCCGCATGATGATCTCGTTCACGGACTTGCTGGAGGTCGCTGCGAAGGAGCCCAGGAGCGCACCGGCGAGGATGGCTAAACCAACCGCGCCGAGGCCGATCAAAAGCGACGACTGTGCGCCGAAGAGCAGGCGCGAAAAAATGTCGCGGCCCAGGCGATCGGTGCCGAAGAAGTGTTCAGCGCCCGGCGGGGTGGCCGGAATGAAGGTCTCCAGCGGATCGTGCGGGGCGATGATCGGCGCGAAAATGGCCGCGAAGACAATCAAGATGAGGAAGAGCAGGGCGATGCGGGAGCCCCAGGGCAGGGCCTTGAAGCGGATGCCCGGTGCACTTAGCCGTTCTGCGAGCTTGCTGCGCATGAGCTATACCGTCCTGATTCGGGGATTGATGAGCAGGTAGAGAAGGTCAACCACGATGTTCACCAGAACAAAGGTGACCGAGATGGTGAGCACCACGCCCTGGACCAGATTGACGTCCAGGTTGGTGATGCCATTGAGGATCAGCTGGCCCATGCCGGGCAGGGCGAAGATCATTTCAATCACGACGGCGCCACCCAGCAGATAGCCCACGCGGAGTCCCAGCACGGTCACCGGGGTGACGAGGGCGTTGCGGAGAACATTCTTGGAAACCACTTCGCGGTAGGGGACACCGTTGCCGATGGCTGTGCGGACGTAGTCGCGGTCAAGCTCTTCCACCATCGAGGTACGCACCACACGGATCAGCGATGCCGAGACGGGAATTCCAAGCGCGAGTGCCGGGAGGGCCATCGAGTTCAGCCAACCGCCAAAGCCGGATTCCGGCGTCGCAATTCCGCCTGAGGGAAACATCGGGCTGGCGCCGAGTGCGAACCACTGGATGAGCAGGATGCCCAGCCAGAACGACGGCGTGGCTATCGCGGCGATTGAGAAGACCCGGATCAACTGGTCCTGCCACTTGTCGCGGTAGAGGGCACCGAGGATTCCGAAAGCCAGGGACAGAACAATTGCGATTATGACACCCAGGAAAGTCAGCTGGAGCGTCAACGGGAACGCAGAGCCGATCATGGATGCCACTGACTTTGCCGGCGGGGTTGTGACGCCGAGATCGAACTGCAGGAGCTTCCCCAGGAAACGGAAGTATTGCAGGACCAGGGCATCGTTCAGGCCATTTTCCTGGCGGTACTGCTGCTTGGCTTCTTCGCTGGCACCGTCACCGAGGGCGGAGCTGGCTTGGTCGCCCGGGGCGGCCTGCAGGACGAGGAAGACGAGCAACGTAATGCCCAGGATCATCAATGGCAATGCTGCCAGCCTGCGGCCAAGCAGACGCAATATGGTGACCAATTTGTTCTCCGGTTGGTTGGGGGTGCTGCTGGTTGTGGGGCCTGCTCTGCGCGCTACTTTGGGGATTTAGGCCGCAAAGCAGGCCTCGCAACTCAGGTTTCTAGGCGGTACGTCCGACGTCGATGAACGACAATCCGGTGGTGGGCAGAGGCTGGAAGCCCTTGAGCTTTTTCTCGTCCCAGGCGCTGGGAAGCTGGCGGTGGAGGACCGGGTAGAGGGGGACCTCGTCCGAGACCATGTCCACGATTTCGGCCACCACCTTCTTGGCGTCGTCTCCGGAGGCCTGCGAGCCCTTGTTCATCAGTTCCTGCAGCTTGGTGCGTTCAGGAGTGGTCCAGAAAGCGCGCTTCTCCATCCATGTGGCGCCGGAGTAGAACCAGCTCAGCAGCAGGTCAGCATCGTTGCCGAATACGGAGGGATCACCCGGGGCCGCAGCCACCGTGTAGTCACCCTTGCCCACGCGGTCGCTGTAAAGGGCACCGGACTGGAGGCTCTTCACGGTGACCTTGACGCCAGGGATCTTGTTCCAGGACTCCAGGATCAGCGGTGCAACGTCCTTCACCCAGGCGGTGTCCGTGGTGAGGAGTTCAAATTCGAGGCTGCTGACGCCCGCCTGCTTGAGCAGGTCTTCGGCCTTCTTAGTGTCAAAACCGTAGACGTTCTTGGCCTTGACGTAGTCCGGGTGGCCTTCCTGGAAGTAGGAGCTGGCCGCCTTGGCGTTGCCGAACAGGGCCTTCTTGATGATGGATTCCTTGTCCATGCCGTAGTGCAGTGCTTGGCGGACCAGTTTGTTGTCGAACGGGGCCTTGGCACAGTTGAACATGAGGAACAGCAGGCCGAAGGACTGGACGGAGTCCACCTTGACCTTGGACTTCAGGCCGTCGACGTCCAGGTACGGAACGTCCTCGATGGCCTGCACGCGGCCGGATTGGACAGCAGTAACGCGGGCCGCGGCGTCCGAAAGGAGGAGCCAGGTCATGCCCTTGGCCAGTGCAGGCTTGGGGCCGTTGTAGTCTGCGAACGCTTCGAAGACGATCTTGTCGTCCTTGACGGCGGAGACCAGCTTGTAAGGACCGGAGCCGATTGGCTTGGCGTCGAAGGCCTTCAGATCGCTGGCGAGTGCCTTGGGGACCACCTTGACCACCGAAATTCGCGGCCCGAAGCCCGGGAAGGCGTACTTGAGCGTGAATTCCACCGTCTTGGCATCCAGAGGCTTCACATCCTGGATGAAGGGGATGAACTGGGAGAACAACGACTTGTTCGCGGGGTCCATGACGCGGGTAAACGAAAAGGCCACGTCTTCGGTGGTGACCGGGGAGCCGTCATGGAATTTGGCACCATCACGGATGGTCACTTGATAGGTGGTGTCGTTGATTTTCTTTGGATCTGACGCTGCCAGGGCGTTGTAGGGCTGGCGCGTGGCCGGGTGGAGCTCAATGAGGCCTTCGAAGATGTGGAGGTTGGCTGCCATCGGTGTGGCTCCCGAAGAGCTCAGCGGGTCAAAGCCTGTGGAGAGGGCGTAGGAGATGCCTGCCTCGATGATGAGGTCCTTGTTCACGGCCGCGGTGTTTGCTGCGTTCCCCGCGGTGGTGCTGGCAGCGCCGCCGCACGCAGAAAGGGTCGCGGTGAAGGCAGCGGCTGCACTAACTGCGCCGCTCAGCTTGAGGAAGTTTCGGCGGCTGGCGTCATTGACCAGCGGCAGGCTGTTGATGGTCTTGCTCATTAGGGTGCCTCACCATTCGACTGTCGTGGGTTATCGGATGTAGGACGTCCGATGCTCGTATTGAAACTGTAAGGGTGGTCACAAGGGGACGTCAAGTGAGAAATGGATCACGGTGGGGCTGCCTGGGAAGCTGGAGCCTCGAGGGTTCGTCGCCGTCCAGGTGCCAGAATGCGGAATTCTCAAGGAATTCCGAAGACATACCTATCAAGGAGGTGGGACATCCGATATTGTATGTTGCGAGTCACTCAATCTGCGGTGGGCATTAAGCTCGCCTCAATATTAACACCGCACTCCTTCTGCATCCGAGGTTCACAGGCCTCTGCGGGAAGAGTGCATCGGCAAGGAGAGCCCCATGACAACTTCCGGTGTCGTTCCGCAAGCGCGGTTCAGTGCACAGGCCCGGCTGCGTGCATTGCAGTCGGACATTATGGAACTCATCCTTGAGCGCGAGCTCGAGGCGGGTGACCCGTTGCCCACGGAGAGCGAACTTTCAGTCGCCCTCGGTGTAGGGCGCAATACGTTGCGTGAGTCCCTGAAAGTGCTGCAGGCCCTGGGGGTGATCGAGATCCGCCATGGCTTCGGCATGTTCGTGGCGCCCAGCAACTTCGATGCCTTGGCTGATGGCCTGACATTCCGGGGCCGGCTTTCCCTCCGGCACCAGGGGCTCGAAGCCTTGCAGCTGGTGGACGTGCGGCAGGCCTTGGAGTCCGGGCTTATCGCCTCCTCCATCGATGTGATGACCAAGGAGCAGCTCGCGTCCATCGAGGAATCTGTGAAGCAAATGGAGGAACTCGCTGCCGCCGGCGAGAACTTCGTGGCCGCCGACGCAGAGTTCCACCGCCGACTATTCGAACCCCTTAACAACGAGCTGCTGATCAACCTGATGGGGGTCTTCTGGAAGGTGTACCGGAAGATCCACGTAGAGATCGGCGCCGGTAATGAGGACCTGGCCAAGACAGCCGCGATTCATCGGAACATCTATGCCGCCGTTGCAGCGGGAGACAAGGTGCTCTCGGCCGAGCTGCTCAACCGTCACTTCGACGGCATCCGCCGCCGCATCAGCGAGGCCGTGGGGGAGTAAGCGTCCGCACCAATGGCAAGGGCCGCCGTCGTACCTTTTCGGAAGTACGACGGCGGCCCTTCCCGTTTCAGCGCTCGGCCCACGCACTACTGCTACTCAGTTGGGCTAACCCGGGCAAAACAAAAGACCCGCACCGGCGAACCGGTGCGGGTCTCAATCTGTGCGCCCAAAGGGATTCGAACCCCTGACCTTCTGTTCCGTAGACAGACGCTCTATCCAGCTGAGCTATGGGCGCATTTCGTGTGATTCTCGGCGGTCTGTTTCTCTGACCCCCTCGAACCTCAATAAACTTTACAGAAGTTCATGTGAAGTTCCAAATCGAAAAGCTGTAATCTAGGCAACTAGACCGGTCTATGTGACCTTCCTCACTTAAAACACGCTTCTCCGAAACTGAAACCTTGAATTCTAGGGGTTTTTCGTTTCCTCCCCACGGGACATCTGACGTCTGACAGGGGATTGGTCTGGTCCGGGACCCCTATCGTTTAGGACACACCACTGAACCCGAGGAAGGGAACCGCAATGGGCGATCTGGCGCGACTGCCGCTGCTTGAGAAGGCACCTACTACGCATGCACGCCTGCTGGCCTGGGTTGAGGAAGTAGCCGAGCTGACTCAGCCGGACCGCATCCACTGGGTTGATGGCAGTGAAGCAGAGAACAAGAAGCTGACCGACGAACTCGTCGAGGCCGGCACCCTGAAGAGGCTGAACCCGGAAACGTTCCCGAATTCGTTCGCGGCGTTCTCTGACCCGGCCGACGTTGCCCGTGTAGAGGAGCAGACCTTCATCTGCTCCGAGAACGAGCGCGACGCTGGCTTTACCAACAACTGGATGGCCCCGTCCGAGATGAAGCAGAAGCTGCGCGGACTGTTCGCCGGCTCCATGCGCGGCCGCACCATGTACGTCATTCCGTTCGTCATGGGCCACCTGGATGCAGAGGACCCGAAGTTCGGCGTTGAGATCACTGACTCCGCCTACGTTGTAGCTTCCATGCGCATCATGGCCCGCATTGGCACGGACGTCCTGGACCGGATCACCCAGACCGATGCATTCTTTGTGCCCGCCCTCCACTCGCTGGGCGCACCCTTGGAACCCGGCCAGGCCGACGTCGCATGGCCGTGCAACACCGACAAGTGGATCGTCCACTTCCCCGAAGAGCGCTCCATCTGGTCCTTCGGTTCCGGCTACGGTGGAAACGCCCTGCTGGGCAAGAAGTGCTACGCGCTGCGTATCGCCTCTGTGATGGCCCGCGATGAAGGCTGGCTGGCCGAGCACATGCTCATCCTCAAGCTGACCTCGCCCGAGCAGAAGACCTACTACGTCTCCGCTGCTTTCCCGTCTGCTTGCGGCAAGACCAACCTTGCGTTGCTCGACCCCACCATCAAGGGCTGGAAGGTGGAGACCCTCGGCGACGACATCACGTGGATGCGTTTCGGCAAGGAAGGCGAGCTCCGCGCCGTCAACCCCGAAGCCGGCCTGTTCGGCGTCGCGCCGGGTACCGGTTGGGGCACCAACCCCAATGCCATGCGTGCCATCGCCAAGGGCAACAGCATCTTCACCAACGTCGCTCTGACTGACGACGGTGGCGTCTGGTGGGAAGGTATGACCGAGGAAACGCCGGCGCACCTGACAGACTGGCGCGGCGAGTCCTGGACTCCGGACTCCGACGCCCCGGCGGCACACCCGAACTCCCGCTTCTGCACGCCGATCGACCAGATCGACATGCTGGCTGAGGAATACTTCAGCCCGGACGGTGTGGAGTTGTCCGCGATCCTGTTCGGCGGCCGCCGTAAGACCACCATCCCGCTGGTCACCGAGGCCCGCGACTGGTCCAACGGTATCTTCATGGGTGCCACGCTTTCCTCGGAAACCACAGCTGCTGCTGCTGGCGCCGTCGGTGTTGTCCGCCGCGATCCCATGGCAATGCTGCCGTTCATCGGCTACGACGCAGGTGACTACCTGAACCACTGGGTGAACCTGTCGGCGAAGGCAAACCCGGAGCGACTGCCCAAGATCTTCCTGGTCAACTGGTTCCGTCGTACCGCTGATGGTGGCTTCGCCTGGCCCGGTTTCGGGGACAACGCCCGCGTGCTGAAGTGGGCCATCGAACGGCTCGAAGGCAAGGCAGACGCTGTGGAAACGCCCATCGGTTTCGTTCCGACCGGTGAGTCCATCGACCTTGAGGGCCTGGACATGACCGCGGCCGAGGTTGAAGCGGCCGTCCGCGTCGATGCCGGCGAGTGGGAAACGGAACTTGCGTCCATCGAGGAATGGTTCGCCAACTTCGGCGAGTCTCTCCCCGCGGCGCTGCAGTCCGAGCTGGACGGCCTCAAGAGCCGTCTGGGCTAGACCTCTTAAGGACAACGGCGTTCTTAAGACGACGGCGGCCCGTCACCTTTTTCATCAAAGGTGACGGGCCGCCGTCGTGCTTTTAGCGCTTTACAGGTTTTGCGGCTCTGCCTTAGTTCGCGAGCCAGACGTCTGGGCCGAAAACTTCGTAGTGGATCCGGGTGGCCGGAATCCCGGCCTCAATCGCTTCGTCGCGAATCTTCTTCATGAAGGGCAAGGGCCCGCAGAGGTACAGGGAAGCGTCTGCCGGCATGTCGACTTCCCTCAGGGACATGAAGCCTGCCTTGGCGCGGTGCACTTCGTTGCTGGGCTGCGGCGACTCAAGCCAGAGCTGCAGTTCCGCGTCAATGCTTGCGGCGTCTGCAGTCATTTGGCCGCTTAATGCCCAACTGTCCATGGAGCGTTCGGCGTGCAGGACAAGAACCTGGCGATCGGTGCCCGCCTCAGCCAGAGAGCGCAGGATTGAGGCCGTCGGCGTGCACCCGATGCCCGCTGACGCGAGCACAACCGGCCCTTCGCCGTCCTTGAGGGTGATCTCGCCATAGGGGTTGGAGATTTCGAGTACGTCGCCAGGTTCGACGGCGGTATGCAGGGCGGTGGACACCTCGCCGCCGTCGTTTAGCTTGGTGGTGAAGATCCGGCTGGTGCCGGCGTCGCCTGACAGTGAATACTGCCGAACTTGGCGCAAGCCGTCAGGGAGGGTGACCTTGACGCTCACATACTGGCCGGGAAGGGCCGGTGTTACGGCGGTGTCGTCGGCAGGTTCCAAGGTGAATGTCATGGCGTCCTTGCCAGCCGGTACTTTGGAAACCACGCGCCAAGGCATCCACATTTTATCGTTTGACTGGGAGGCATAGAGGTCCTTTTCGAGCTTGATCAGGGCGTCTGCCATAAGCCAGTAAACCTCTGTCCATGCCTCGGCGATTTCTGGTGTAATGACGTCCGACAAGTCGGCCGCGATTGCTGCGAAGAGGTGCTCGTAGACCACTCCGTACTGCTCTTCGGCGATGCCCAGTGAGGCGTGCTTGTGGGCGATCCGGGCCAGGACCTTTTCCGGGAGCGTGCCCGGGTTGTTCACCAGATGGGTGGCGAAGGCGGCGATGCTCCCGGCGAGTGCCTGTTGCTGATCACCCGAGCGCTGGTTGGAGCGGCTGAACAGTCCATCGAGCAACTCGGGGTGCGCTGCAAAGAGGCGTTTGTAGAAATCGGCGGTGATGTCACCAATACGCGAGCCGACCAGGGGAAGGGTGGCTTCAATAATGGGGCGGGATTTTTCCGAGAGCATGATTCTCCTGCGGGTAGGGGTCCGGTTGGGTCGTCCGAACCGTCACAATACAAGCATTTGGAATGCTTATATTTACACCTCAATTTCTACTCCTTGTAGAAAAGATGTGCAAATCGGAACGCGATCCGGCCCGCACGCCGTCAGGGCAGGGTTGCGGGGGACCTGAATTCGGGCCGGAGGCCTATTGTTTGGAAGACCGGATTCATCTGCCGGGCATGAGGCAGGGACGAGATGACGACGGTGTCGAGCTCACGATAGAACGCTTCGCGGGCCCGGTTCATTGCGTGGCGGAGACCGCACTCTGTGATGAGGGGGCAGTCATGAGTGGGGGACTGGCATTCGGCGGGATCCTGCCGGCTGTCCAAGTGACGAAGGAGTTGGCCAACCGTGGCTTGGCGACCCGCTTCGTTCAGGCGCGAGCCACCCAAGCGGCCTCGTTCCACATCAATCAATCCAAGGCTCCGCAATCGGACCATGGCCTTACTGACATGGTTATACGGAGTACCCACGGCGTCGGCAACAGCCTGCGTTGTCAGCAACGTACCCTCAGGGGCGGACGCCAACACCATAACGGCGCGGAGGCTCACATCTGCGAACGCGTTGATTTTCATGGGATCAGCCTACGTAGTCAGGTCTAGTCCACCCAGAGCGAGGGCTCATGGGTGTCAGGCTCAAGGGCGCCGAAGTCGAACCCTTCAGGTGTGTGGACGTAGGGGATGACGGCTGCCATGACCCCGCCATCCCGGTGCTCGGCAGTGCCGTGGATGCCATCCGAGCCATGCTCGGGCAGCGCGACATCACTTGCGATGGCCGCGGCCCGGTAATCGTTCCGACCCTGGCGAAGTAATTCCTGGACGTCCGTCAACATTGCCCCCGCGTCAATGTGACCGTCTTCGTCCGGCTCTCCTGGAGAAACCATGACAATCCGCATCTCACCCTCATGTGAAAGCGTGATGCCAAACGGGAGAAAGCCGCCGTTCTGCAGAATGTGCTCCTGGGCAGTTCCCAGTGCAGTCCCCAGAATCTCACGGAGTTCACGCTCCTGGATTGTCCCGGTGGAATCGGCGTCGTCGATGGGCTGCTCGCTCATGTTTGCCGGTCCCTATGCCCGGACCAGAGTCAGGACGCGGTCGCGGATTTTTTCCATGGTGGGCAGGTCTTTGGCTTCGGCGTTCAAGCGGAGGAAGGGCTCGGTGTTGGAGGGGCGCAGGTTGAACCACCAGCTGCCGTCCTTGGCGCTGAAGGTGCTGCCGTCCATGTGGTCGATCTCGACGTCATCGTTCTGGAAATCGAGGCGGACCCGCTCGATGGCGCCTGCTTTGTCGTCGATCTCGGAGTTGATTTCACCGGAGGAAACGTAGGGCTCGTACTGGCGCCCGAGTTCGGAGAGGGGACCGTCCTGCTCGCCCAGGGCTGCCAGGACATGCATGGCGGCAAGCATTCCGGTGTCCGCGTTCCAGAAATCGCGGAAGTAGAAGTGCGCAGAGTGCTCCCCGCCGAACACGGCACCTTCTTCGGCCATGACGGCTTTGATAAAGGAGTGCCCGACGCGGGTCCGGACTGCCCGGCCGCCGTCCTTGGCAACGAGTTCGGGAACGGCCTTGGACGTTAGCAGGTTGTGGATGATGACAGGGGTCTGTTCCCCTGATGCCTGGGCGCGGGCGATCTCCCTGCGCGCGACCATGCCGGTGATTGCCGACGGGGAGACCGGCTCGCCCTTTTCGTCGATCACAAAGCAGCGGTCAGCATCGCCGTCGAAGGCAAGGCCGATATCGGCGCCATGCTTGATCACGGCAGCCTGGAGGTCACGGAGGTTTTCCGGTTCCAGCGGGTTGGCCGGGTGGTTAGGGAACGAGCCGTCCAGTTCGAAGTAGAGCGGGATGATCTCGAACGGCAGGGCAGGAAGGAGTTTGTTGCCGAGCACTGCCGGGGTGGTCAGCCCGGCCATGCCGTTGCCCGCGTCCACGACGATCTTCAACGGGCGGGAACCGGAGAGGTCCACCAGCTGCCGCAGGTATTCGGAGTAGTCCTTCAGCACGTCCCGAACACCGATCTGCCCGCGCGTCGCCGCCGCGGGGATGCTGCCTTCGTTCAGGTATTGCTCGGCGAGGGCCTGGATTTCCTTCAGGCCGCTCTCGGAGGAAATCGGTTGCGCTCCGGCCTTCGCCATTTTGATGCCGTTGTATTCGGCCGGGTTGTGGCTGGCGGTGAATGTGGCACCGGCTGCGTTCAGGGCACCGCAGGCGTAGTAGAGCTCGTCTGTGGAGATCAAGTCCAGCAACAGGACGTTGGCGCCGCGCGTGGCAGCACCGTTCGCGAAGGCCTGGCTGAACTCCGGCGAGGACGGGCGCATGTCTCCGCCAACAAGGACGGTTTCACCTTCAAGACCCAAAACATCGATGAAGGCAGCACCGACCGCCTCGACGATTTCAGCCGTGATGGATTCCCCCACGATGCCCCGGACGTCGTACGCCTTGAAGGAAGCCGAGAGGTCGAAGTTCTTGTTCTGCTCGCTAGTCACGGGCTCAATCCTACTGTGGTAGCGCAATTGAGCATGAACCGGGGAAGGTGCTATGTGGAAAGCCAGTCCCATGGCGAGCCTCTTTCCACATAACCGGGGCCACCGGTTCTGGCTGTCAGGGGCTGCTGGAATACTGGGTCCATGGCCAACAACTCCCCAAATGCCGCTGTTTCCGTGGAATCCCCTACCCGTCAGAGGGCCTTGGCTTGTCTTCGTGAGCTTGTGGGGCACCCCGAAGCAGACTTCCATGACGGCCAGTTCGAGGCCATCGAGGCATTGGTGGACGCGGGGCGCCGTGCGTTGGTGGTCCAACGCACGGGTTGGGGAAAATCCGCGGTCTACTTCGTCTCCTCCTTGTTGCTGCGCCAACGGGGTGCCGGTCCCACGTTGATCGTGTCTCCTCTTCTCGCGCTTATGCGGGACCAAGTGGCAGCGGCCGCACGGGCGGGAGTCCGGGCAGTTGCCATCAACTCGGCCAACGCGCTTGAGTGGGATACTGTCCTGGCCCAGTTGGCAGCTGACGAGGTAGACGTTCTCCTGGTGTCGCCGGAGCGCCTCACCAATCCTTCGTTCAGGGAGAACCAGTTGCCCGAGCTGATCCGGAGGACCGGATTGCTCGTTATTGATGAAGCCCACTGCATTTCGGATTGGGGCCACGACTTCAGACCCGATTACCGGCGCATCGCGGATCTCATTGCCCAACTGCCCGAATCGGTTCCAGTCCTCGCCACCACGGCTACCGCCAACTCCCGTGTGGTTCACGATATTGAGGAACAACTCGGGGCCGGAGTGTTGACCATTCGCGGTGCACTGGGCCGCGAGTCACTGCGGCTCGGCGTTCTCAACTTGCCCGACTCCCGCGACCGCCTGGGCTGGCTGCTGACGCACTTGGCGGACCTCCCCGGCAGCGGAATCATTTACACGCTGACCGTCTCAGCCGCAGAGGACACTGCCAGGCTTCTTTCCGAGGCTGGACACAATGTCTTGTCATATACCGGGCGGACGGATCCTGCTGATCGGGAACGGGCAGAGCAACTCCTCAAGGACAACCAGGTCAAGGCGCTTGTGGCCACCTCCGCGTTGGGGATGGGATTCGACAAGCCGGACCTTGGTTTCGTCATTCACCTCGGAGCGCCGTCCTCGCCGGTGGCCTATTACCAGCAGGTTGGCCGAGCTGGCCGAGGCGCAGCCAACGCCGACGTCCTGTTGCTTCCAGGCTCCGAGGACCGGGAAATATGGCAGTATTTTGCCACCGCATCCATGCCCTCAGCCGAAAAGGCCGAGGCCGTCTTGAGGGTTCTTGGTGAGGCGAACGCTGCCATGTCCACGGTGGCGCTGGAAGCCCGCGTGGATCTTCGGCGCACGCCACTGGAACTCCTCCTCAAGGTCCTGGCCGTTGACGGGGCAGTTGAACGCGTGGGTGGCGGTTGGCGGGCTACCGGACGGACGTGGAGCTACGATGCCGAACGATATGCGCGTATTGCGGAAGCACGGGTGGATGAGCAGGATTCCATGGTGATTTACCAGGACACCGCAGGTTGTCGCATGGAGTACATGACCTCGGTGCTCGACGACGAGACCGCCGCCCCTTGCGGCCGTTGTGACAACTGTGCTGGACGCTGGTTCCCAGTGGACATCGCAGCGGCTGCAGTTGATGCAGCAGGCCAGACGCTCCGTCGAGCCGGGATCGTGGTGGAACCGCGGCTCCAGTGGCCCAGCGGAATGGACAGGCTGGGTGTGGGAGTCAAAGGAAAGATCAAGCCGGACGAAAGCATCTCCGAAGGCCGTGTCCTGGCAAGATTGACCGACTTGGGTTGGGGCGGTGCGCTCCGCGAGCTCTTTGCCGCCGGAGCACCCGATAGGGCAGTGGACCCCGCTATGCTGCAGGCCTGCGTTCAGGTGCTGCGCGAATGGTCGGGGGCCGACGGCGGAACTGCCTGGAGCGGGGTGGGGCGCCCGGCAGCCGTTGTCAGCGTTCCCTCAAGGAGCAAGCCCCAACTTGTGGACTCCCTGGCGCAGGGAATCGCGGGCATAGGGCGGATGCCGTACCTCGGTCAGCTGCAGCCAGAGCACGGCGGTCCCACAGGATCCCGTGGCGGCAACAGCGCTTACAGGCTGGCGGGAGTATGGGACCGTTTGGCGGTTGGCCCGGAACTGGCGCAGGCACTGGCAGGTATTGGTGACCAGCCAGTGCTCTTGGTGGACGACCTCATCGACAGCCGCTGGACACTCACCGTTGCGGCGAGGGCGCTCAGGCGGTCCGGAGTAGGTGCCGTGCTACCGATCGCCCTGGCCCAGGCAGGGTAGCGCGCAGGCTGGGATGCTCACCGGGGAAACGTTCAACCGGCGTAGTGCTTCAAGGCGGGACAGCGCGCTGAAAAGCGTCATGTTGTGAACGCTCCCACTGTGCCTCTATAGGATCGAGCAAACACGCCCGCCTGCTGATGCGGGCCACCAGACAAGACTTGGACCGGAGCCATGAGCACAAACCCGAGCAAAACCGACGTCGAAGCGGCCAACGAAACCAGTTGGCGCCCGCGCTTGGCACTGCTGGTGGCGGCAACGTTCTTCATGGAGTTTCTCGACGGAACTATCCTCACTACCGCCATCCCCAGCATTGCATCCGATTTCCGCGTGGCACCGGCTGACATCAACATCACTATGACTGCCTATTTGGTGACGGTGGCGATGGGCATCCCGTTGAGCAGTTGGCTTGCCGAGCGGTTCGGCGCCCGCAGGATATTCTGCCTGGCGATATCGGTGTTCACTATTGCCTCCCTTCTCTGCGCAGTAAGCACCGACTTGACCATGCTCACGTTGAGTCGGGTGGCGCAGGGGGTGGGCGGCGCCATGATGGTTCCTGTGGGCACCTTGGTGGTTTTGCGGGGCACGCCCAAATCCGACCTTCTCCGTGCCACCGCCTATTTGGTATGGCCAGGCCTGCTTGCCCCGGTTTTGGCTCCGATGGTGGGCGGCGCCCTCACCACCTTCCTGTCGTGGCACTGGATCTTCATCATTAACGTGCCCCTCGGCCTGGCTGCCTTCATTGCGGCACTGAGGTTGGTTCCGCGGACTCAATTTGATGCCAAACGCCGTCTTGACTGGTTTGGCCTGTTGCTGACTACCTTGGGCGTGGGTTCCCTTGTGGTGGGGCTGGAAACGCTGGGCGGACACGCATCCAATGTGCTGGCTGTTGTGGTGGTGGCTGCCGGCGTAGTGTCCCTGGCCGGCGCCGTCTGGTGGATGAGCAAAGCAAGGGTTCCGCTGTTCAACCTCAGCGTATTTGGCACCAGGACTTTCAGGGCGACATCCACCGGCGGATTCATTTACCGCCTGACCATCAGCTCGGTTCCGTTCTTGCTGCCGCTGATGTTTCAGGATGGTTTTGGCTGGGATCCCTTGAAGGCCGGGGTCATGGTCGCCGCAGTCTTCGTGGGCAACATCGGGATAAAGCCTGCCACCACACCCCTGATAAGGCGCTTCGGGTTCAAGCCGGTCCTCGTCTTTGCATCCTTCGCGTCAGCCGTGACGTTTGCCTTGTGTGCGTTCCTTAACGCCCAAACACCCGAGCCCCTCATCTTCGCTTTGTTGCTGCTCAGCGGTGCCTTCCGATCCATAGGCTTCTCCGCCTATGCCTCCGTGCAGTATGCCGATATCGTCCCGGGGCAGTTGCCCTCGGCCAACGCCATCTCAGCCACCCTCGTACAGTTGGCGGCTGCGGCGGGTATCGCCGTGGGCGCGTTGTTCCTAAGGCTGTTCGAGACAACGGATGTGCTCGGGGCGGACCACGTGGCGGCCTACAAGGGGGCTTTTATCGCCATGGCTGTACTCATGCTGGTCAGCACACTGGACAGCCTGACCCTGCACCGGCACGCTGGCGCGGAAGTCAGCCACGGAGCCAAGCGGGAGTAACCCTGGAGCGGCTAACCCAGCGGAGCTAACCCCTTTAGACCAGCGCTCGCGTAGGCCCTGGCCGTTAAACGCAAAAGGTCCCGGTTCGAAAACCGGGACCAATTCGCGGAGACGGGGGGATTTGAACCCCCGGTGGAGTTGTGCCCCACACTTCATTAGCAGTGAAGCCCATTCGGCCGCTCTGGCACGTCTCCATTTGCTATTGCTAGCCCACCAAGGATACGCAGAACGTGCCTTCCAGTGCAAAACCGCCGTCGATCGGCTGCCCATTTCGATGACTCGCTGCTGGCCGTGCCGTTCGCACGGCCTTACGTGCAGCGAGCCATCGAAACGGAACCTCAGTTGCTCCCGGCCAGTACACGCCAGAGGAAGTGGTTGCTTCGGGCTTGGAGTGCGGCTGCCTGCCTATTGTCCGAGGCGCCGGCATGTCCACCTTCGAGGGCTTCGTGGAACCAGACATTCGGGATACCCATTGCCTGCATCCGCGCTGCCATCTTTCGGGCTTGGACGGGGCCTACGCGATCATCCGAGGTCGCAGTCCAAATGAAGGTTTCGGGGTACTCGACGCCGTCATGAAGCAGGTGGTATGGGGAGAAGGTGCGGATGAACTCCCACTGCTCAGGCACATCGGGGTCTCCGTATTCCGCGATCCATGAATATCCCGCGGAGAGTTTGGTGTAGCGGCGCATGTCCAGCAATGGCACGCCGCAGGAGACCGCACCGAACAATTCGGGGTACTGGGTCAGCATGTTGCCCACCAACAGCCCGCCATTTGAGCCGCCCACGCAACCGAGTCGACGGCGGCTGGTCACGCCGCGGGAGATCAGGTCCTTTGCCACGGCGGCGAAGTCTTCGTAGGCGCGGTGCCTCTTTTCCTGCAGCGCCGCCCGGTGCCACGAGGGTCCGTATTCGCCGCCGCCGCGGATGTTCGCCACAACGTACACACCGCCGCGGGTGTGTGAGCCGGGGCCGTCAGCCAAGGCAGCAGCGGAAGTGCGACGCTCCAGCCAGGCCCTGCCAATGGTGCCGCTGTAGGCCGGGGTGCGGGAAACTTCGAATCCGCCATAGCCGGAAAGCTGCGTGGGATTTTGTCCGTCCAGGACCAAGTCCTTGGATGCCACCTGGAAGTAGGGGACCTTGGTGCCATCCGCCGAGACAGCGAAATGCTGCTGGACCTCATAGTCAGCATCATTGAAGAACGACGGCGATCGCTTCACCACGGCATGCTGGCTGGCCACGCCCGCAGTCGGGTTACCGGATGAAGCCACGCCGGATGACGCCACCTCGCCGGCCGTGAGGGTACCGCGGGTGAGGGTAGTGGGCGTAGTGAAACCGGTAGCGACCAGCCAGTAGTCATTTCCCGCGTTGGAAGCAGAGTCGGATTCGTCTTCGTCATCCACCGCATAGGCATTGACGTCGTGAAGCGGCGGGCACGCGTCCAGGACGGTGGCGACCCAGCCGCCGTCGGAATCCACGCGGGAAGGGTCCAGCACCCTGATTTCGGAAGAGACATCGCGCAGGAGGTTGAGCAGCAGATAGTCCTTGGTCCAACTCCACGACTGCAGCGACGTGTGATCATCCGGGGTAAAGAGCACCACAAATTGCCGCGATCCAGCCAAGTAGCCCTCGAGGTCAGCGGCCAGCAAGGAACCGGCCGGGTAGGTAACGCCGGAAACGTCCCAGTCCTTCTGCGGGCGGAACATCAGCCATTCTCGGTGGGCGCTGATGTTCACGTCGGTGGGCACGTCGATTGCGACCCATGAGTCGTCGCGAAGCAGCCACGTATTGCGGTTGTAGAAGTCGATGTAATCTACGGCGAAGGTCCGTTCGAAGCCCGGAGTTGAGTCGTGGGCCACGATGGCCAGCATGTGGTCTTCGGGGATGTCGAAGATCCGCTCTGCCTGGGCGAGGGATTGGCCACGACGCAGCCTCACACCGGTCCGGGCGTACGAGGAGGTGGTTGCAGGCAACCCCTCTGCCGTACTGGAGACCAGCAGTGTGTCTGCATCCAGCCAACTCACGTTGCCTTTTGCCGTGGGCAGGTCGAAGCCGCCAGCGGCCGGGTCAACAAAGGTGCGGGATTCGACGTCGAACTCGCGGTGACGGTTGGCGTCGCCGCCGTCGGGGGACAGCGAAACCATCGCGAAGCGGTACGCTTCCCCGTCCAAAGGACGGAGGAACCCGGCTCCATGGAACACCCATTCGACGCCTTCTGCGGCGGCGAGGGCATCGATGTCCAGCAGTACGTCCCATTCAGGTGCCTCGGAAACGTAGCTCTCCCACGTCGTCCGCCGCCAAAGGCCCTTGGGGTGCTCCTGGTCCTTCCAGAAGTTGTAGTAATAATCACCGCGCTTGTTCACCATGGCAATCCGGTCGGTCGAATCCAGGACCTCCAGAATGCTGGCTTCAACCGCTGCGTATTCTGCGTCCTCCAGCAAATCCTCGGTTCGCGCGTTTTGTTCGCCGACCCAGGCCAGCTGTTCTTCGCCGTGAATGTCCTCCAACCACACGTTCTCATCCGTGGGTTCGGGCGCGATGGTCGCAGCGTGGCGAGGCCCGGACTTGGTCTCCAGATCAGTGTCGTTGTCAGGAAGGGGCGTCTGATCAGCTTCTGTGGTGGTCATCGCCCCATCCAAGCAACACTTTTCAACTGGAAGCAAGTCACGCAGAAGTTAGGCTTGAGCGTGGCTAAATCGCAAATCAATCGTGTTGCCCTCATTGGGGCCGGCCCCCGGGGCACGAGTGTCCTTGAGCGGCTGCTCGCGAATTGGGCTGCAGGGGCCACAAACCGGGCGAACCGGACCGATCCACGGTGGAGCGCACTGCACGTCCACGTTGTGGATCCTTTCCCGCCCGCATCCGGCCATGTGTGGCAGCCGGAGCAGTCCAGGCTGTACCTGATGAACACGCAGGCGTTCTATCCGACGCTCATCCCTGAAGATCCCAAGCTAGCGCAGCCCCTCGCAGGTGGTTCCTTCGACCAGTGGCGCGCCGCCCGACGTCGTGATGGACAGGGCTTGAACGACGCCGAAAAGGCGGAGTTGGCCACCCTCGAGTCCCACGATTTTCCCAGCAGGGCACTGTACGGACGGTACCTGCGGCAGACTTTGGCGGAACTGCTTCAGCGAGTGCCCGACGGCGTGAAGGTCACCTTCCATGAGACGACCGCCGTGGCGGCGCGCCCGGTCCCGGCGACCTCAGGCACCACAGGTGGGCAAGCTTTCGACGTCGAACTGGCCGACGGCACTACGCTCACCGTCGGCTCCGTGGTCCTCGCGCTGGGGCACATCGAGTCCCGTTTGAATCCGGAGCAGCGTTCGTTCCAACGGGCGGCCGATGAGCACGGCCTCCTCTACTTCCCGCCCGCACCGCCGGCCGACGTCGACTGGCAGCGGGTGCCGGACAACGAGCCCGTTCTGGTGCGTGGGATGGGCTTGAATTTCTTCGACGTCATGGGTCAGCTGACTGAGGGGCGCGGAGGCAAGTTCGTCGAAGCCGGCGCACCGGGAGCCGGAGTTCTCGAGTACCGGCCCTCGGGCAGGGAACCCAGGATCATCGCCGCGTCCCGGCGCGGCACCCCATACCGGGCAAAGGCCAGCCTGAGCGGGTATTACCCCAGCAGCATCACCATGCGTTACCTGACCGAGGCGGCGGTGGACCGCTTCAGGGCAGCCGGTATCCAGCCCGGATTTGACCATGACCTTTGGCCGCTCCTGCACCGCGACGCCTTGTGGGCTTACTACTCCACCCTGGCCAGGTCGCAGCCTGCGGCCATTCGCGATGCAGCGCAGTTCCTCGCGGATCTTGAGGACGCCTTGCAGCCCCACGCGCACACCACTGCCAAGTGGGAAAGCGACGTCGCTGCCTTGGTGGACAAGCACGTGGTTGCCTCCCGCCGACTCAATGTCCGCGGGCTCGCTGCGCCGTTGGCCGGCCGAACGTTCGCGTCCCGCCGGGAACTGGACCTGGCGGTAACGGCCTACCTCGACGACGACGCACGACGCTCCGCGCTGGGCGAAGCGGATCCCGTGAAGATGGCAATTGGCGCCCTGCACACTGGCAGGGCGATCCTGAAGTCCGTTGTTGCGGACGGTGGTATCACGGACGAATCGTGGGTCGCTGAACTGCGCGGATGGTTCGAATCGTTCGTCGAAGGCCTTGCTAGCGGGGCCCCGGCACTGCGTTCGGAGCAGTTGGCTGCTTTGGCGCGTGCCGGCGTCGTTGGTTTTGTTGGACCCGATCCGAAGTTCAGCGTGGATAGAAGCGCCAAGGTTTTCCGGGCAGTCTCGCCATGGGTCCACGACGGGCCAGCCGAGGCACCCACTTTGATTGAAGCGATGTCGCCGGCCAACAGGGTGGGAATCAATATTGCTCCCCTCTTGGAACAACTCATGGCCGACGGCCTTGTGCGAACCAAAATCATGATGAGCGCCGAGGGCACGCCGGTGCAGACAACCGGACTGGATGTGGAACCGCACCCGTATCGGCCTGTGGCATCCAACGGCTCTGTGACCCGGGGGATGTACGTTTTGGGCCTGCAATTGTCCGCGACCCAGTGGGGAACAGCCATTGCTGCAGAGGCGCGTCCGGCAACCGGGAGGGCTTACGCCAGTGGCCAGCGAACCCTGCGCGATGCCGACGAAATCGCTCGTAGCATTCTGGACGGCTAGCTGCTTCCAAGGGGCCTGCCCCTCACGAGTCATCTTTGTGAGGGGCAGGCCTTTTGGCGGGTCATGCGAAGGGGCTTCTTAGCCCCTCAGGCACTTCTGGTACTCCAACCAGGCCCACGCGTAGCGCAGCCAGCCTACGACGTCGTACCACTGAGTCGGCTTAGTGGGCTCAGTGCACAGCGGCGGGTTCGGACCGCTCTCAGCCACGGTCACCAAAGCCTTCACTACGGTTCCGGACTCGACGGCGGTCAGCACCAATGTGCCGGTGCCTGCAGCTGCCGCCGCGGGAACTTTGAGGTTCACGGTGGCTGTGCCTGCCGTTACCGGGACGGATTCGAGCGTCGTCGCCGCGCCCTTGCTGTCCACGAAGATGGCCTTGAGGGCGGTGTTGGCCGGACTGCCGATCGAGGTGAGATTCAGCTTGGAGACAGCGAGTGCCATGGGCTCACCCGCTTTGACCTCTGCGGCGGTGGTGTTGACCACGGCAACTGACCGGCGCGCGAAGTCTGGAGACACCGGGTTGTGCTCACGGAGGTACTTGATCCAGGCATCGCGGTCCACCAAGCCGGTGTCCTTCGTGTTGCTGCCTTCCTTGAAGACCCGGAAGTTGTCGCCGCCCGTAGCCAGGAAGCTGAAGGTCCCAATTCTGTACTGCTTGGCGGGATCCATCACAGTGCCGTTCACCCAGATACCGGTGACGCGGTCTCCTGCTGCGCGGGCGGCGTCGTAGGTGTAGTGGACGTTCTTGGACAGTCCCAGCTGCTGGTAGGGACGGCTGGGAACAGTTCCGTCAACGTTGGTCTGCCACTGCTGCTCAAGAAGGGTCTTGAACTGGGCGCCCGTGAGGGATGTGGTCCACAGGTTGTTCACGAACGGCAGGACCGCATTGGCCTCGGCGTAGGTGATAGTGCCGTCCGGCGCGTAGTAGAGCTCGTTACGCAGCCCGCCGGGGTTCACGACGCCGATCTCAGCCGCACCCAGTTCGGGCGCCTTGAGCGTGTCCACCAAGGAGTCCGCTACCAGGTTTCCGAGAGTGGATTCGTTCGCGCGGTCGTCCCGCTTGGGGGCGCCGCCAGCTGGATCCGGAGTGAAGGCAGTGGTGATATCAGCTGTCACTGCGCCAACCGGCTGATTCCCAATCACGGCAGCCTCGGCGAGAGCCTTATCCACGATCTCCTTGACCGCGGCCACCCGAGGATAGGCGGCAACGAGGCTTTCCGAAGTGTCCGTTGTACGATCCACCACGGCGGCTTTATAGCCCGTCACGGAATTCGTGGCGGTATCGATGGTGAGGGTAACGCTTCCCACGTTTTCGCCGTAGTTGCCGGTCTGCACAATAGGCCGGGTTTTGCCGGTGGGCTCTCCGTTGGCATCCAGCAAGGGTGCATCCCAGGCGTATTCCTTGTGGGTGTGGCCTGTGAAGATGGCGGCTACGTCAGGGGTGGTTTCGTTGACGAGCTTGGCGAACGGTCCGCCGGCTGCGACTTCCTGCTCCAGGGTGGCACCCTCCGGTGTGCCCGATGCTGCGCCGTCGTGATTTTCAACGATGATCAGATCGGCCAGGTTTTCTGCTTTGATCTGGGCGGCGACCCGATTAATGGCCTCCACTGGATCACCGAACTCGAGATCCGTAATTCCGGCCGGCGTCACCAAGGACGGAACTTCCTGCGTGACCGTACCAATGACTGCCACCCGCATGCCGTTCATGTCCAGGACCTTGTACTCAGGCAGTACCGGAGTCTTGGTGCCCTTCTGGTAAACGTTCGCGCCAAGGTAGGCAAACTTCGTGTTCGTACCATCGGCGATGACGCGGTCGCGCAGATCCTGCCACCCGCCGTCGAACTCGTGGTTGCCCACTGCGGAAGCCCGGAGTTCCAGGGCGTTCAGGACATCGATGGTCGGCTGGTCCTTGGCAACCGAGGAAGCGAAGAGAGAAGCCCCGATGTTGTCGCCGGCAGAAATGAAGGCAGTTGCGCCGGGGGCGGCCGCAGCGCGGAGCTTCTCCACAGTCCCGGCGAAGAGGACGGTGTTTGAGTCGATCCGGCCGTGGAAGTCGTTGATACCCAGGAACTGCAGGTCAACGGTTGCCGGCACATCCGATGCCAGGTTCAAACCCACCACCACGGGATCATGATCGCTGGCACGGAACTCGTCCCCGGCATAGTAGTTGGTCACATTGTTGTTATACCTGCTGTACTCCAGCGCCACGGACTCCACGGAGTTGATGTTCCAAATGTCGGTTCCCGTGACTATCCCGGCCGCTGCGGGGGAAGCAAGGATGTGGTCCAGCGAGCCCACCATGCCCCCGAAGAGGTAAGAATGCTTGCCGGTACCAACTTCAAGGTCGGCGTAGCCTGCGCCAGTGAGGACATTGATGGGGTCTTCCTTGCCATAGGCGTTGAAGTCGCCGATCAGGAAGACCTTGTCCGTGCCCTTGGAGGCCTGGAGGTCCTTGGAGAAGGCGAGCAATGATTCAGCCTGCTTCGTGCGGGCAATGTTCGAGGCGCCCTGGCCCTTGTCCGTGTCATCCGGGGTGGCGGCGGACCCCTTGGACTTGAAGTGGTTCACGATTGCGATGAACTTCTTGTCGTCGTCCGCGCCGACGGGCTTGAAGACCTGCGCCAGCGGTTTACGGGCGCTTGCAAAGGCCACGGTGTCGTTGTGGATGATTGACTCCCCGACCGGCTCGGCTACGGCCTTTTTGTAGATGAAGGCGGTACGGATCATATCCTCATCGCTTAGAGGGGGAGCGTTGGCTGGTGTTCGCACGTAATCCCATACGCCTGGCGCCTTCACGTTGAGGGCGTCCACCAGCTTGGAGAGGGCGTCGTCGCGGTTCTTGCCGAACTGCGCGGAGTTTTCGATCTCTTCAAGGGATACGACGTCGGCGCCGGACTTGGTGATGGCAGCGACGATCTTGCTTTGCTGGCGCTCGAAATTCTCGGCGTTGGCAGCACCGCGGGCATTGCAGCCTTCCTTGACCGTGATGGGGTTGCCGTCTCGGTCGGTGTAAAAGACGCAGCCAGCGAGCTGGTCGCCTGTGGTGGGGAAGTAGTTCAGTACGTTGAAGGAAGCCAGCTTGAGGTTTCCGCCAACGTCAGCGGGGCCGTCGGGCCGGGTTGTCGTGAAGCTTGCCGGCTGGGCTTGTTCCGCTGTGGCCGGAGTCAGCGGGACGAGCGGCTGGAACTTCCAGGAGTTGTTGCCGTAGCCCAGGATCACATCGGTCCGGAACTGGGCTGGGGAGCCTACCCGAACAGGGTCAGATGTAGTCAGGTAAGGGAGTTGCTGGGCCTTGGTGGTGGCGTCCTTGAGGAAGTTGGTGGACGCGCCGTCGTCGAGCTTGATGGCACGGAGGGCGTTTTCCGCCACCACACCGGCATATTCTGCCGAACCATAGGTAGCGACCGCCGTCGGCTGCACCAACGGAGAGGTGCTGGCGGCGAGGCCGATTTCGCCATACTGGTTCAGCGAGTAGTTGTCCGTCACGGTGTAAGGGCCTTGTGGGGCGACGAGCATGCCCTCAAGAGCTTCGCGCGCGGCCTCGTTGGCGGGCATCTCGAAGGCAGTGGGTTTTACCTCCGGTGCGGCTTCGCTCAGTTTCTGCAGCCCGGCAGCCTCAACCGTGAGTTGTGTCTGGTTGGCGAATTCGCTGACAACACCGGTAAGTTCCAGGTAATCGCCGGACTGCACCGTTCCCGCCGTTGTGGGGGAGTAGATGAACAAGGCGTCCGACGCCGTCCTGGCCGCCCCTGCAGCGTCCCCGCCACTTCCGGGGGTTTGGACGTAGTAGCCGTTGAAACCGCCCGTAGCGTACACGGCAGTTACTTTGCCACGGGTGGTTACCGTGCTGCCGACGAGCGGACTCGCGGCGCTGGTGCCCTGGATTTCGGCGATGGTCTTCAATCCTGGGGCTGGCTCCGGCTCAGTGGGTGGATTTCCGCCGCCGGACGCCGTGGGCGTGATGGTGGCGCCCAAGCTGAAGTCGGCAGCGTTGGAGTTGGTGTCCACGCCGTTGCTCCGATTGAGGCTCTTGACGTCCGTGGTGCCAGCGGGGGCGGTTGCTGCCGAAGTTTCGAAAGTGTTTGATGTGCCGTAGCCCAGGAGATCCGCTATGGCGGCATTGTCCGTCACTGAACCTGCGGCCAGGGGAGAAACGGCGTTGCTCTGCTTCGCCAGGACCAGCGTGCCGGCAGTTCCATCGGGATTCAAGGTTCCGGTGGCCTGCACATCCGGCGTGGGCAGGGCTGGTGCCGTGGAGGTGCTGCTGTTCGTGGCTCCTTGGATCAGGTAGTAGCCCTTGGCGGGGATGCTGCCGGTGAGCGGAGTGATGCCGGTGGGCGCTGCCGTGCTGGTTGCCGACCGGTACTGTAGCGACCACCCTGCAAGGCTGACCGGAGTGTCCGAGGAGTTGTAGAGCTCCACGAACTTGTTCCTGAAAGCAGAGCCGCTGCTGCCTCCGCTGAGATAGGCCTCATTGATGACCACTGCGGAGGTGCCCGGCGGCGCTGCCGGATCGTCGGCCGCGATTGCGGGACGGGCTGTCAGGGGGGCTGCAAGCAACCCCACTGACAAGACCGTTCCCGCTGCTAATTTCCAAAGTTGCTGGTGCATCCGCTCTAACTTTCATTAGGGGGCCCTGTGGGGCCCTTTGGACGACGCCCACTCTCTTTGTGGTGCGAGCGCGCTGTTTCGGAAGTTACTCCGGGGTAAACCTGTTGCTCGGGCATAGCTGAACACGATGGAATGAATGGGAGGTGGACCTCCGGTGACCGGAGGATTCGCCGGCCAGTGCCGTGCTACCTGGCTGCGCCCTTCAGGGTCCCGGTGGTGGCGGATCCGGCGGCGCCACCGATCAGGCAGACGATCTCGCGGTCTCCGTTCTTCCAGGAATCGGTGGTGGGGTGGAGGAAAGTGACCTCCAGCGCGGATTCCTCGAACGGCAGGCCAACGAACGTTGCAAACTGGGCGCCGCAATACTCCTCGGCTTGTGCGCCAACCTCGGTATCACCGGGGAATGTTGAGGCGTCCATGTTGGTCAGTGCAAAGGCCTCAAGGTCATGGCTCTGATCGCACGGAATGACGGTGACATCCACAACTTCCTGGCTGTCGGGGTTGGCAATGCAATCGCCCAACTTCACTTTGAAGGCGTCGGCCTTGGAGGATTCCGTCGGCTTGCCGGATTCGTCCCGCTTGGCGTCGCCACTGCTGATCAACGAACAGCCCGCCAGTGCGAGGGATGCCATGCACAGCGCGGCAGCAGCCCGCAGGGACTTCGAAAGGTGGAGCACTCTGTCCTCATTCCAGAAGGACCGCAGGAATTCAGACGAATATCCTGTGGTCAACGATGAGGGACCAAGCAGGTACCCATGCCGGCGATCCCCCAACGTCGGCAATGGGCGGATCCGGCCGGCCGCCCCTGGGTAGGAAGCAGCCGGCAGGACCCGAAATGTCAAAGTCAGGCAGTCTGTCCCAAGTCCTGGATCACCTTGAAGACGGCACCTGTAGGGTCCGACAACGTGGCCAACCGTCCAAAGGGAGTATCTTCTGCCGCTTCCATGACGGTAGCGCCCAGAGCCGCGGCCTGTTCCACTGTGGCGTCCGTATCGTCCACTGCGAAGTACACGCTCCACATGGATGGAACCTGCTCCGGGAGGAAGCCGCCAGCGTCCATAATGCCGGCCTTGGCATCGTCACCAGCGCCCAACGTGGTGTAGCGGAACTCCGGCGTATCGCTCATGACCGCAGTTTCCCAACCGAAGACGTTCTGGTAGAAGCTGACTGCTGACTCGTAGTCCTTGGCGAGTAGCTCGTGCCACGCCGGGGCACCGGACTCTGCAGCGACCTCATAACCCTTCATTTCGCCAAACTGCCAGGCTCCGATTGAGGCACCTGAAGAGTCGCCATACATGGCCATGCTGCCTTGTTCGGGGACATCCATGGGTTCCAGGTAGACCTGGCCACCATGGGCGGCAGCTGCCTGGGTGGTGGCTTGGATGTCGTCCGTGCGCAGGTACGTTGACCAGACATCCGGCATGGCACCCATATCTGCCTGTTTCTCCATGATGCCCGCAACCATGCGTCCATCCTTGGAAGCTGTGATGTAGCCGCCGTACTTCTCCTGATCGCCCGTCTCGTAAGTCCAGCCAAAGAGAGCGCTGTAGAAGGACTTCGCTTTCTCCGTATCGGATGTCATCAAATCAATCCAGCACGGTGCGCCGGGGGTGATGTCAGGCGTAGGCATAAGTGAGGCTCCTGTGTTCGTTCCGCGGCGGAAGCTACGGCTGTTTGTCGGCGGTTGTGCGGACAAGCAGAACACTATGCGGGGGCTATGACAGTTTCAATGATTTTCTGGGTGTCAGTTCTCAGATCCGGAGGGCAGCCCAGCTTCTGCCCCGGTTTTAAGCCAAAGATGCCCCGGGTTTAAGCCAAAGATGCCCCGGGTTCGTGAACCCGGGGCATCTGCTGGCGGAAGGTAAGGGATTTGAACCCTTGGTACGGGGTTACCGCACACTGGTTTTCAAGACCAGCTCCTTAGGCCGCTCGGACAACCTTCCCTGCCTAGTAGTGTTTCATAGGGAGTTGGCTGTTCCAAAACATCACGTGCTCCAGTCCCTGCCCCGGGCCTGGATGTACAAGCAAGAAACCGGGAGTTCGTCATGAAAGCCGTCTATATTTCTGAACCAGGCGGACCCGAAGTCCTCGAAGTCCGTGACGTACCGGCTCCGGTGCCGGGCGAGGGCGAGGTACTGATCGACGTCGTGGCTGCTGGCCTCAACCGCGCCGACGTCCAGCAGCGCCGCGGCTTCTACCCACCGCCACCAGGGGCGTCAGAAATTCCCGGGCTGGAGGTCTCCGGCCGCATCGCCGCGTTCGGGCCAGGTGTCACCAAAGCCTTCTCAGTGGGGGACAAAGTAGTGGCGCTGTTGTCCGGCGGGGGATATGCCCAGCAGGTCGCCGTGCCCGCAGAGCAAGTACTGCGACTACCCGACGGGGTGGACCTGGTCACCGCTGCGGCACTGCCCGAGGTGGCGGCAACCGTGTACTCGAACCTCATCATGACGGCCCAGCTGCAACCCGGGGAGACTGTGCTCATCCACGGCGCCACCGGCGGCATCGGCACCATGGCCATTCAGCTCGCCAAGGCCTATGGGGCCAAGGTTGCCACCACCGCCGGCTCCGATGAAAAAGTTGGCACGGCAAAGGCCTTCCTCGGCGCCGACATCGCCATCAACTACAACGAAGAAGACTTCCCTGAAAGCCTCAAGGCACAAAACGGAGGCAAAGGCGCAGACGTGATCCTCGACGTCGTGGGCGCCAAGTACCTGCAACAGAACATCGAAGCGCTCGCCGACTACGGGCGGCTGATCGTCATTGGACTGCAGGGCGGAACCAAAGCCGAAATAAATCTGGGACAACTGCTCAGCAAGCGTGCTGCCGTCATCGGCACGGCCCTCCGGCCACGACCGGTGGCCGAAAAGGGCATCATCATGTCCGCCGTACGGCAGTCCGTGTGGCCCATGCTCGCTGACGGCCGCATCAAGCCCTTGGTGGCCAAATCATTTCCGCTGGACCATGTCCGCGAAGCACATGAATACTTTGATTCCGGAGAGCACGTAGGAAAGGTCCTCCTGCTCCTCTAACAACCACAGCAGCCCTGTTAATGCAGAACGTCCCCCGCCAATTCACCAGTAGCAAGGAGCCTCATGTCCATCCGGCACAGCCTGCTTGCCCTGCTTCAGGACCAGCCCCGGTATGGCTATGAGCTGCGCGTGGAATTCGAGGACCGCACGGGTGCTGCCTGGCCGCTGAACATCGGTCAGGTGTACACCACACTGGACCGGCTTGAGCGTGATGGCCTTGTCAGCAAAGACGGCGACGACGGCGGTGGCCACGTCGTTTACAGCATCACGGACGCCGGGGTGGAGGAAGTTGCGGCCTGGTTTGAGGGAGCGGTGGATCGCGACAACCCGCCGCGGAATGAAATTGCCATCAAGCTTGCGCTCGCCGTGACGTTGCCCGGGGTGGATGCATCGGCCGTCATCCAGTCCCAGCGGGCAGTTTCCGTTCGGGCCCTGCAGGAACATACGCAAACGCGAAAGGCTGTCTCGGCCAACCAACGGTCCTCCGATACGGCATGGCTGCTTGTGCTCGATTCCTTGATCTTTCAAGCCGAGGCGGAAGTACGCTGGCTGGATCTTTGCGAGGCGCGGATGGTTCAGTCCCAGGGCAACAGAGGGCTCAATTAGTACGCCCACCGCAGCGGTACTACCGCTTACCGCAAGACCACCCGGGCTCGGGTGTCACCCCCAGATTCTGTATGTCCTCTTTGTTAGCGTGCCCTGACTGTTCAGCGCACCCGCGGCCACAACCGCAGCAGTTCTCAAGGAGGAGACACGGGCATGACCCCTGACCATACAGAACCTGACCAAACAGAACTTAACCGAACAGAACTTGACCGAGCAGGAGAACTGAAGGGCGTCGATCCTACGCTGCCGGCAACGGCCGTGGATGAATCCGTCCTGGATGCCGAGGACCGCAGGTGGACTCCGGCAAGGATCGGAATCTGGGTGGCGATTTCCCTGCTGGGGGCCGTGGCCTGGTTCATGCTGGCATTGGTCCGCGGCGAGACCGTCAATGCCATCTGGTTTGTGTTCGCAGCCGTGTGTACCTACCTGATCGGCTACCGCTTCTACTCGAAGGTCATTGAGCGGTACCTCCTTAAGCCCAATGACCGCCGCGCCACTCCGGCCGAATACAAGGCCGACGGCAAGGACTACGTCCGCACTGACCGTAACGTCTTGTTTGGACACCACTTCGCGGCCATTGCTGGCGCTGGACCCTTGGTGGGCCCCATCATTGCAGCCCAGATGGGCTATCTCCCCGGCACCATCTGGATCATTATCGGCGTCGTTCTTGCCGGCGCGGTGCAGGACTACCTGGTCATGTTCTTTTCAATGCGCCGCGGTGGCCGTTCCCTGGGCCAGATGGCCCGTGAGGAACTCGGTGTTATTGGTGGCACTGCGGCGCTCGTGGCAACGCTGCTCATCATGATCATCATCGTGGCCATTCTTGCCCTCGTGGTGGTCAACGCCCTGGGTGAAAGCCCGTGGGGCGTGTTCTCGGTGGGCATGACGATTCCCATCGCACTCTTCATGGGCGTCTACCTGCGTTATCTTCGTCCCGGCAAGGTCATGGAAGTCTCCATCATCGGCTTCGTTCTGCTGATGGCAGCCATTATTGGTGGCGGTGCCGTGGCCGGCACCGAATGGGGTGCGGCCTTCTTCCACCTGGACAAGGTCACCATCGCCTGGGGCCTAATCGTCTACGGTTTCATCGCGGCCATCCTGCCTGTGTGGTTGCTCCTGGCGCCGCGTGACTATTTGTCTACCTTCATGAAAATCGGCGTGATCGTGATGCTCGCTGTCGCAATCATCGTGGTCCGCCCGGAAATCAGCGTCCCGGCGTTCAGCGAGTTCGCGGGCCGTGAGAACGGACCGGTCTTCTCCGGGGCGCTCTTCCCGTTCCTTTTCGTCACCATCGCCTGTGGTGCATTGTCCGGTTTCCATGCGCTCATATCGTCGGGAACCACCCCCAAGTTGATCGAGAAGGAACGTCAGACCCGTTTCATTGGCTACGGCGGCATGTTGATGGAATCCTTCGTGGCCATCATGGCGCTGGTGGCGGCGATTTCGATCGATCGCGGCATCTACTTCGCCATGAACGCGCCACTGGCCCTTACGGGTGGCACGGTGGAATCCGCTGCGCAGTGGGTGAACAGCCTTGGCCTGGCGAACGTCAACATCACTCCTGACCTTTTGGCACAGACTGCCAAGGACGTCGGGGAAGAGAGCATCATCTCGCGCTCGGGTGGAGCCCCCACTTTGGCGGTCGGCCTGGCCCACATCATGCAGCAATTCATTGGCGGCCCCGCAATGATGGCCTTCTGGTACCACTTCGCCATCATGTTTGAGGCACTCTTCATCCTTACCGCAGTGGACGCCGGAACCCGCGTTGCCCGCTTTATGCTGCAGGACTCCATCGGTAACTTCGTGCCCAAGTTCAAGGAGCCCGCATGGCGCCCGGGCGCTTGGCTGTGCACTGCCGTCATGGTGGGAGCATGGGGCGCGGTACTTTTGCTGGGCGTCACGGATCCCCTTGGCGGCATCAATACGTTCTTCCCTTTGTTCGGCATCGCAAACCAGCTCCTGGCCGCGATTGCCCTGGCGGTATGCATGGCTATTGCGGCCAAGCGCGGGGCCTTCCGTTACTTGTGGATCGTGGCGGTCCCGTTGGCCTTCGCGGCCGTTGTCACCATTACGGCCAGCTTCCACAAGATCTTCTCGCCGGTTCCCGCAGTCGGCTACTTCGCCAACAACCAGGCATTTGCGAAAGCCTTGGCAGATGGCAAAACGGAGTTCGGGACTGCCAAGACAGTCGCAGCCATGGAAGCGGTGGTACGCAATACAGCGATTCAAGGCGTGCTTTCGGTCATCTTTGTCGCATTGAGCATCATCGTGATCATCACTGCCGTGGTGGCAACAGTCAGGGCCTACCGTGCCGGCGGCGGAAAGGATCATGAGGATCCGGCCTTGCCGTCCAAGGTCTTTGCTCCCGCCGGGCTGTTCCCGACCTCCGCAGAGAAGGAGTTGCTCGCCGAATGGAACGCCTTGCCGGCCGGGCAACGGACACAAAAGGCGGGGCACCACTAATGATTTCCATGGCAAAGGGCTTTAAGGGCTTTAAGGGCTTGCGGGGCTTTGCCGCCTACATGAGCTCTCTCATGGGCGCTGACGCTTACCGGAAGTACCTTGAGCACTTCGCGTCCACGGCCCACTCCGGTCCTGCCATGACAGAACGTGAGTTCTGGCGGGACCGGATGGACCGGCAGGACAGCAATCCACAATGCCGATGCTGCTGACCTGTAGTTTCGCTACGAACTGGTTTCGCTACGAACGAAGTCCAAAATCCGGTCCTGGACCCAGGTTCCCGTGAACCGCATGAGAGTATGAACGGATGAGCGATCTGAACGACATTCAGCCCACGGATGAGGCTTCGGACGACACCCCCGTGGAGGGAACCACCTTGGACGAGGGCACCAATACGCCCACAGAAGAGCAGGCGGCCAATGCGGTACCCGTCAAGGATTCCAAACCCAGGGGCGCGAACCTCCAGGAACTTGTTGACGAACCAGCCAAGGTAATGAGGATCGGCACCATGATCCGCCAGCTCCTTGAAGAGGTGAAGAGTGCACCGCTGGATGATGCTGCCCGTGGCCGGCTCGCAGAGATTCACGAGCGCTCCATCAAGGAACTCGAGGACGGATTAGCTCCGGAGCTCATCGAAGAGCTGGAACGCATCAGTCTTCCCTTTCCTGATGAGAAGGCGCCATCGGATGCAGAGCTTCGTATTGCCCAAGCCCAGCTTGTCGGCTGGTTGGAGGGACTCTTCCACGGCATTCAGGCGGCTGTCGCGGCACAGCAGGCCGCAAAGGCACAGATGCAACTCCGTCAGCTTCCGCCAGGAACTGTCATTGCACCGGGCATTATCATCGGCGAAAACGGTCAACCCCAGCGGGCTGCTGCACCGGGTGCGCCTGGTGCGGTGCCCCAGGGCCGGCCCGAAGATCCGGACCATGGCCCGGGTCAGTACCTCTGAGCTTGATCGTGGGTTTCTTTGGGGCTGTCCGGCAAGGGCGGAAGGATGATGTTGAGCTGGGTAAGGGGCTCTGGCGCCGCGCCCACGATCGCTTTCACCGCGGATTGGACCGGTACCACCAGGTTCTTGAAGGCGTTGACGACGACCAGCTCTACAACGAGCTCGTGGAGATCGCGAATGAGCTGGCCGAGTTGTCTCCTCGTGTGAGGACCATCTGCGTGGAAGCCCAAAAGAGGGCGCCGAGCGATGGCTTGGACGTTCCTGGTTCACTCGCCGGTGTTCACCGAGCCCTGTCCAAGGCTGGAAATTCGTTGGCCACCACGGCCGAAGCAGCGGCCATGCTTCGGCTGGCCGTTGGACCCGTCCCTGTGGGCGCATTGTCCGTTAGGCGCAGGGCGGAGTCGGTCTTCGAGCAGGTTGCCGACGCTGAACGCCAACTGCGATCCCAAGGCGTCCAATAAAGGAAGCGTGTGCAAATATCAGCGCACGCCTATATTTCAAGATCGCAAGCAGTTAAGCGGATAGCTGATCTCTGTAATATTTGGTGCCTCAGGCAACCCATTGCTGGCAAGATGGCACACATGACTTCGTCACCAACACTTACTTTCAACGACGGCAACACCATCCCCCAGCTCGGCTACGGGGTGTGGCAAGTTGAAGACGATGTAGCCGAAAAGGTTGTGCGCCAGGCGTTCGAAGCCGGCTTCCGGCACATCGACACCGCAAAGATTTACGGGAACGAGTCTGGAGTGGGCCGCGCCATTGCTTCCTCTGGCCTTTCCGCCGAAGAAATCTTCATCACCACCAAGCTCTGGAACGCCGATCAAGGCTATGAGTCCACGCTTGCCGCGTTCGAAGAATCCATGGATCGCCTGGGCCTTGAGACCCTGGATCTCTATCTCATCCATTGGCAGCAGCCCAAGCAGGACAAGTTCGTGGACACCTGGAAGGCCCTGATCGAGCTGAAGAAGCGCGACCGGGTCAAGTCCATCGGTGTTTCCAACTTCACGGTTGAGGGCCTGCAGCGCATCATCGATGAAACCGGAGTTGTTCCGGCTATCAACCAGGTGGAACTGCACCCGTTCTTCAACCAGGCCGAACTGCGCGCGTTCAACGCTTCCAAGGGCATCCTGACGCAGGCTTGGTCGCCGCTTGGCCAAGGTGGGGAACTGTTGGAGAACGCCACGGTAGCCGAAATCGCAGCCAAACATGACGCCACCCCGGCACAGGTCGTCATCGCGTGGCACCTGGCCATCGGCAACGTCGTCATCCCCAAGTCCGTTACGGAATCCCGTATCCAGGAGAACTTCGCGGCGCTGAGCGTGACGCTGGATGCTGCCGACGTCGAGGCCATCAACGGCCTGGACCGTGGCGCCGAAGGTCGCATCGGCCCCGACCCGGCGGTTTCCGACTTCGCCTAAGGGCTAACTCAGGTGCCCCGCTCCCACATGGGGGCGGGGCACCTGCCGTTAACGCACGACGGCGGTTCTCGTCACCGGCGCGGCGCCCTGGCACTGCTGCCCGCCGATCGGACCATCGCTGCCCGGAACGCCTGGCTCGCACCGCTGCCGCCGGAGGGTGCCAGCGCCATTGTGCAACGGACCGTTTCGCACGCACCGGCACTCGCGGAGAGCCAGGGCATCACGGCTGCCGCGCTCGCAGCCAGAGGAGCGGTAGACGTGGTTGTGGATGCGTTCCCTGACGCCGCCCACGAGCCCGTTGACTTCTGCCGCCGCATCGGTGACGTGATCGCCGTCGAACTCCAAGGCCTTGCCTGGCGGGGTGCGCCCGGGCTCCAGCAGCGACGGGCAAAGTATCGCGCGCTGGTGTCGTAGCGGCCGGAGCCCTGCCCGTTCCTCGCTCAGCGGGCAGGGCTTCAGCCTCTCCTTGCGGGCTGTCAGCAAGCCGGGCGGTTGAGCACGTCGCTGGACACCCGTTGTTTAAGTAGTGTGCCATCAGGCCCGGTCAGCAGCTTCCGGTCTTCCACCATGACAGTTCCGCGAAGTACTGTCATGCTTGGCCACGCCGCCACCCTGTACCCCTCCCATGGTGTGTAGTCCGCCTCGTGGAGGTCGGAGGCGGTGATGCGACGGTTCACGGTGGTGTCCAGAACTGCCAGGTCCGCGTCGCTGCCAATGGCGATGACGCCTTTTTGCGGGTAAAGGCCGAGGATCTTCGCGGCATTTGCAGAGGTGATGTCAACGAAACGTGGCAGGTCCAGTCCACGCTTTGACACGCCCTCTGTGTACGCCACAGCCATGCGCATCTCCACGCCAGCGTGACCCCCGGTTGCGTCCAGGATCGTCTTTCCGCGCGTCTTGACGTCAAGGTCTGTGCAGACGCCGTCGGTCGCCAGGGTGCTGAGCGAACCCTCCAGCAGCGACTCCCACATTGAATCCCGGTCTGTCTCAGACTTCAACGATGGATACGTGTGATAGATGGCGCCGTTCTTCTGCCGGTAGTCGTCAGCGGTGAAATAGGCGTAGTGCGGAAGGATTTCCCCATAAACAGCTTGGCCGCGTCCCCGGGCCTCGCGGATTGCATCGACGCCCTCGCGCGCACTGACATGCATCAAATAGATCGGGGCTCCAACGTGATGAGCCAGTGTGATGGCACGCTGGAAGGACAGCTTCTCGGACAAGTTGTTGTGGGCATGGTGCATGTACTCGATGCCGATCTTGCCCTCGCGCTGCAACTTCTTGTAGGAGTACATGACGATGTCATCGTCCTCGGCGTGCACGGCAAGCATGGCACCAGCAGCTGCGGTCTGCTCCATCAGCCCCCACATGTTGCCCAGATCAGTTTTCTGTTTGGGCCGCGTCGGCGTCGTATTGGTCATCCACACTTTGTAACTGCCATGGCCCCCGGCCACCGCGTCGGGGATCTGCTCCAGGACCTCGAAGGGGATTTCGGGCTCCTTGAACGTCCCATGCAGCGCGTAGTCCGTGTAGGTAGAGCCGGCCCATTCGGCCGATTTCCGGGCGAATGACTCAGATAGTTCGTCGCCTGGCTTCCAGTGGGCGAAGTCCACCAGCGTGGTTGTGCCGCCATAGATGGCGCCCTCACTCACACGGTCAGGGCCAAAGCACATGATGCCGCTCTCCGCCGCAGTGGGAAGCACCGAGTTGGTGTGTACGTGCGGATCGACGCCGCCGGGAACCACCAGCTGACCCTTGAGGTCCACCACGCGCCGGGCTTCATCGGGCGTGCCGACTCCGGTGGCGCGGAGGGACACGATCTTGCCCTGGGCTATGCCGATGTCCAGGCGTTCAGCACCCGAGGGCGTGACAACCAGTCCATTGGTCAGGAGGAGATCAAACATGAGAGACCTGCGCATTCGTAGTGTCGGGAGTTTCCAAGGAGAAGGGTTCAGTGCCGAAATAGCGGGAGGCCAGCGTGACCTTGGCCGAGACCCGGGCGTTGACCAGCTGTGAAACGGACACGTCCGCGGCGGCGCTCAGTAGCATCGCCGTCTTCTCCCGCGACCATTGCTTGTCGGTTTGGAGCAGTTCCAGCATGTCGTCCAAGGCGAGCCTCGCAGCCTCATCCAGAGTGTCGCCGTCGCCAATTGTGATGACCGAACCGCCGCTGAGGACGACTGGCCGCTGGCTGCGGGCGTTCGGTTTTGCTGCAGCTGCAACTGTGGACCGGGGAACGACTGTGCAGGAGAGCCGGACGCTGCCTTCGACCTCGACCGCGGTCAGCGAGCACTCGCCATCGCCCTGCGCCGCGTGCAGGTCACCGGCATACAGCATCGCCTCGGCTACTTGGACAGGTATCACGACGGCGGAACCTGCTGTTACGTCCTTGCAGTCCATGTTGCCTCCATGGATCCCCACGGTGCTGGAGTTCGGGCCGGCACCCACAGGTGCCACTCCGATTTTCCCCACCATGGGACGGACAGGAATGGCGGTTTCCTCATCGAACACAACATGCCCGTTCGCTATCTCCACCACGCGACCTGCCCGCCCCAGACCGTCAGTGAATCCGCCCCGTCCTGGCAGCGTCACCATCGCACCACGATGGTCGATCCTGATTTCGTGGATGTCTATTCGCAAAATATCGCCGGGGTTCACTCCGCGAACGGCAACTGGACCAGTGACGGGGATGGACAGTTTTTCGTACTCCCCGGTCTCTTCGAAGAGGCCTCCGGTGAGCAGGCTGCGCGCATCCAGCCAGAAATGCTCGCCTTGGTCGACAGTAAGTTCTGGTTTGGCGTCGGACTCAAAGAAAAGCGAGGCATTGCCAAATCCGACGCGCGGCACTTTCTGCAGCGTCTTCGTTTCGTTCATTGGTGCCTCCATTCAGGACGGGTAGACGGGCGTGGCCCATTTCTGGTCCTGGGCGACCTGTCCAATCACGGCCCTCCGGTAGAGGTCCTGGAGGCTGCGGGTGAGATCCCCGGCGGTTCCGTTGCCGATGGTGGTGCGGTCAACCGAGGCAACATGATTTACCTCTGCGGCACTGCCGCAGACAAAGACTTCGTCAGCTGAGTACAGTTCTGTGCGGTCGATGGCCCGGACGTCAACGTCGAGGCCCAATTCGGTCCGTGCGAGGTGCAGGACGCTGTCCCGGGTGATTCCCTCAAGGATGCTGTCGGTCACGGGGGGAGTGCATAGCCTTCCCTGGCGGACCATGAAGACGTTGTAACCGGCGCCTTCAGCCACATGGCCACTTTCGGTGAGAAGCAATGCCGCGTCATAGCCATTTCGCTTGGCTTCCAACAGGGCCAGCCTCCCGTTCTGGTAATTGGCAATGGACTTGACCCTGGGTGGCATGGACCGATCGGAGAGACGCGCCCAGCTGCTGATTTGCACATCCAAGCCGGTAGCACCGAAGTAGTTGCCCATGGGAATGGCTGCCATGAAGACAGTGGAGGGACCCGTGTCTTCCGGCTTGCCATCCTTGGAATCGACGAATACTTGTGCCCGCATATGGAGATTGCCCCGCAGATCGTTGGCGCGAATGAGTCCAAGCAGCTGATCGCCGAGCTGGGCGATGTCCTGGGGGCCGTCAATTTCCACAACCCGCATGGAATCGATCAGTCGCTTCATATGGTCGGCCACCCTGAAGGCGTACAGTTGCTGATCGTCCTCGCTCCAGTACGCGCGGAAGCCCTCAAATACTCCGACGCCGTACTTCAGCGATGTGCTCAGCACATGGAGGCGGGCATCGGCATAATCCACCAGCTCGCCGTCGTGGAGAAGGTACTTCACTGGCTGGTCCGGAGCTGGCTCCCGGGTGCCAACTGCGGCTGCTGCTTCTTGAAAGTCATCCATGGTAGGTTCCGTTCCTCATTCATCTGCGCTGGCGGCGTCGACAGCAGCCAGCTTCATCTCAAGCGGCACTTAATCACTATATTGAAGTCAGTTGGCAGCGGTGTCAATGGTCCGCAGGTGACTTGTGGCGGCTTTCTGGGCCCACCTGGTCGCGGGGTCGCGGTCACGGAAGAACCTGCCATTCCAACTCTCAACCTGCGACAATCCGCTGATTTTCCAAAAAAGGAGTGCAATTCGTCACACTTGGCGCTACAGTCAAATTCAATAAAGTGATGAGACTTTGATATGAGGCCCTCGCCCCTCAAGGTCCGAACAGGAGCTGAACATGTACCAGCCACCGGTCCGCAGTCAGGACGATCTTCAATACATTGTGAGTGGGCTCAACCGGAGCAAACCCGGTGACTGCCTCTCAACCACGCACGGACTCCGCGAGGAGGCTCCATGAGCATTCAAGGTCTTCCGCGTACGTCGCCCGGTCTTCGTGTCACTGGCTGGGCCCGCCGGGGCCAGAGCATTTTGATGAACCGGTCCAGCACCATCATGGTTGCCGTCGCCGTGACCATCATTGTGGGATTGCCCCTTATGGCCCTGATGGCTCCGCTGCCGCATGACCCGCTGCGTCCGGATACAGACGCGATCGGCATTGCACCCAACGGAACCCATTGGTTCGGAACTGATGGCAACGGGATGGATATTTTCTCCCGTACCATCGAAGCAGCGAAGCTTGACCTCCCAGTTGCCCTCGCCGCCACAGCACTCTCATTGCTGGTTGGCGTCCCTTTGGGCCTGTTCGCAACCAGCGGCAAGCTCGGCGATGCCATCATGCGGATCATTGACGCATTTGCAGCGCTGCCGATCATTGTGATCGCTGTGGTCTCCATCAAGCTTATGGGCGGTGGGGCGACGGACGTGGTCCTCGCGATTGCTATCGTGGCCGCGCCCAGATTTGTGCGCCTTTCCCGCGCGGCGGCCCTGGCGCTTCGGTCCGCACGTTATGTGGAGGCTGCGGCAGCGATTGGTTGTTCACCCATCCGCATCGCCTTCAACCACATCTTCCGCAACGCTTATGGCGTGGTCCTCGTGCAGGCAACGCTCACCGCCGCCAACGCGCTCGGAACCATTGCTGCATTGAACTTCCTTGGCGTAGGCGTGAAGCCTCCTACACCCACGTGGGGGGCAATGATCAACGACGGTGTCAGCATGCTGATTCGCGGGGAGTGGTGGGCTGCTGCCTTTCCCACCCTTGCGATGCTCCTAGCCATTGGTTCCCTCAACGTGATCGCCGGGGGAATCGAAACCAAGATCGAGCGAGTGGAAAGGGCACGATGATGACAGGACTTCACGTACAGGACCTCGTGACCGAGTTCCACTCCCGGGGCGGCGTAACGCGCGCCCTGCACGGTATCTCCTTCGATGTCGGCGCCAATGAAGTCGTGGGCATCGTGGGTGAGTCCGGATCAGGGAAGTCCACTGTGGTGCGCTCGGTGATCAAGCTGCTGATGCCTCCCGGTCGTGTCATGGAAGGCACCGCCGAATTCCACGGCCAGGATTTGATCCGCTTGCCAGAGCGGCAAATCCGTCATATCCGTGGCAAAGAGATCGGCTTCGTTGCGCAAAACCCTTTCAGCGCACTGAACCCCGTTGTCCGCATCGAGAAGCAGTTCGCGAACATCGCCAAAGCCCACGGCCTGAAGGCGGACGCTGAACTACGTAGCCGTGCGCTCGAATTGTTGGCTTCTTCCGGCGTCAACGAACCCGAACGCGTTATTCGTGGCTATGCGCATGAACTCAGCGGCGGCATGGCACAGCGCGTCGTCATCGCCATGGCGCTCTACCTCAACCCACGCCTTGTCATTGCCGACGAACCGACGACGGCACTTGACCTCACTGTGCAGCGGCAAGTGCTGGACACGCTCACGAGGTTGACGAAGGGGAGCGGCCGATCGATGTTGATTGTCACTCATGACCTTGGAGTGGTGGCCAACTACTGCGATCGCGTCCTTGTGATGTACCGCGGCCGGATTGTTGAACATGGTCCTGTATCGGAGGTTTTTGTTCACCCGAAGGATCCTTACACCGTCTCGCTGCTTGATTCTGTTGTACAGCCGAAAGCCGCCGTACAGCCGAAAGCAGCTGAGATCCCCACGACAGAGCCAGAAGCCGAGAGGCCTAACGGCACGCAGCCGAAGAGTGCCGACACAACGAACCCCACCGTTCTCTCCCCCTCCAGGAGTGCCTAGCCATGCCCATCATCGAACTGAAGGATGTCAGGAAAACATTCCGAAGCCCCCAAGGGCAGCTTGTCACCGCGGTGGACGGAGTTTCACTTGCCGTCGAACGGGGCGAAACCTTGGGGATCATTGGTGAAAGCGGCTCCGGCAAGTCCACACTGGGCCGCCTGATTCTGAGGCTCATTGAAGCCGACTCCGGAACAATCCTCCTGGAAGGCGAGGACATCCGGGGCTTGTCGAAAGCACAGCTGAGGAAACGACGCCGGCGCTGGCAGATTGTCTTCCAGGAGCCTTTCGCATCGCTGAACCCCCGTTTGACGATCCGCCAGATAGTCGAAGAGCCGCTGATCGTTGCCAAGACATATGGCTCCAGGGCTGAACGTCTGCGCCGTGTCACGGAAACGCTCGAAGAGGTGGGGTTGTCGCAGGATTTCCTCAGCAGGCGTCCCGCCAACCTCAGTGGTGGGCAGCAGCAACGGGTGGGCATCGCCCGCTGCCTTGTAACAGACCCGACACTGGTGGTGCTGGATGAACCGACGTCCTCGCTGGACCTGACGATCCGGGCATCAATCCTGCGCATGCTGGCCAAGCTCCAAGTGGCCAGGGGATTAACTTACGTCTTCGTCTCCCATGACATCGATACAGTCCGCCACTTTTGTACCAGTGTGGCCGTAATGCACCGAGGACGGTTCGTCGAGACGGGTTCCACGGATGACGTTCTCTCCCATCCCCAAGAGTCCTACACCCAGACCCTGATGTCCGCGGCGATGCCTCCCATTCCCTATAACCCAGGAACCAAGGAGGCCATGGCATGATCCGCTACATCCTCTCCCGTGTTGTTATTGCGTTCCTGCTCCTCCTGGGACTTATTACCCTGAGCTTTGGGCTGGTTTCCCTCCTCCCGGGTAATCCGGCCGTAGCACTCCTGGGTGAGTATGCCACCGAAGCTGATATCGCCCGTATCAATGCCCAGCTTGGGTTGGACAAGCCTTTTTGGGAACGCTACTTCCACTACATTGGCCGCACTTTGAGTGGGGACCTGGGAAATTCGTTCTTCACGGGAAGCTCTGTTTCGAGTGAGATCTGGACGCGGTTGCCCAACACGCTTGTCTATCTGGTGCCGGGGCTTGTGCTTGCCCTGCTCATTGGAATGGGAATGGGTACCCTCGCGGCATACCGATATGGGCGCGTAGCAGACAAAGCATTCACTGCCGGCGTCTCTGTCCTCATGGCCATGCCGGAGTTTGTCCTGGCACTCCTTCTCCTCTTTATCTTCTACCAACAACTCCACCTGGCCCCCGCACCTTTGGGCATGCTATCCAGCTCCGATATCCCACCACCCAGAGTCACGGGATCGTTGGCGCTGGATGCAATGCTCGCCGGGCAATGGGGGACAATGCAGTCCATCCTCAGCAGGGCCGTGCTGCCGATCATTACCATGGGCTTGTTTTTTGCGGCTCCCTTTGGAAAGACCGTTCGGACTGGCCTCCTGCAAGTGCTCAACTCACCGCAGATCGAGTTTGCAAGGGCATGCGGGTTGAAGCCACTTCAGGTATTCCGCTACGCGCTCAGCGACGTGCGGGGGTCTTTGATGACCTACATGGTGCTGTTGTTCGCGGCTGCGCTGAGCGGTGCGGCAATTGTGGAAAGTGTCTTCTCCTGGCCAGGGGTTGGTGGTTGGTCATTGGACGGAGTGCTTAAGGGCGATGTCCCCGTCATCCAAGGGTTCGTGTTGATCATGGGTGCCACGAGCCTCCTTGGTTACGTGCTGCTGGACACCCTTATCACGCTGCTGGATCCCAGGACGCGCAACAACGTCGTTAGTGGTGTAAAGCGTCCGTCGAAGCTGGCCCCTGCTTCAGAGCCGGCTGTAGAGCCTGCCGTGCAGCAGGGCTAAGAGTCCTGAGAAAATCCTTGACAAATACTCCAGATTCAATAGATTGAAGATATGTTCACTTCATTGCATGCAGACAAGTTGACGGTCCTCGGCGGGAACATCCCGCTCGACGGCCGCGTGAGCTGGGTTCCAGAAGGTGCAACAGGCTTCCAGCCGTCGAACGCTTACCTCTTGACCGAAGGGACTTCCCGCCTTCTGGTTGATTCAGGTTTGGCTGTCCACAGCGACGAGATCCTCGATGACCTGGCGGAGCTCATTGGCGAAGGCGGGGGAGTATCCATCTTCTTCACCCGAAGCGAGATGGACTGTGTGTCCAACCTCGAACCGATCGCCGGTCGGTTCGACATCGAGCGGCTTTTCACTGGAGGGGTCATCAACCCCTTCGACGCCTTCGATGACCTGAGCAGGATGGCACTTCGAGGCAGGCGCCACCAGATCGATGCGCACAGGACCGAAGAGGGTGACTCCCTTGCACGGGCTGCCGAGATCGAGATAGCACCCGGCCGCGTGCTCCAAGTGGAATCACCCCTGCTTCGCCTCCTTCCCACGTTCTGGGGCTGGGACCAGGAAACAGGCACGCTGTTCACCTCGGATACCTTCACCCACGGCGTGATGGATCGGCCCGACGGCCAGCGCATCATCGACTCCACAGTGGAGGACACCACCACGGTGGAACAGGTAGCCGGGCACTTGTATGCGAAGTACGAGTGGATCCCGCGCTCTACATGTGAGCCACTGAGGGAATGGCTCCAGGACAAGTTCCACACCCTGGACCCCGAGATCATTGCACCTTCCCGCGGCTGCGTTCTCAAGGGACGCGACGTGGTCAAGCGTCACCTGGATTTCATGCTCGACGCCCTCACCCCGCAGCTGGTTTAGGAGAGAACCATGGAAGAACAACTCGTAGAAACGATGAGCAGCGACCTCCCGCGCAGCGTCGCGAAAGGCGTCACATGGATGAGTTCCTGCCTCCCGTTCCACTTGGCCGACCGCGTAATCCACGGGCACAACTCCACCTACCTGGTCCAGGGCGAACACTCGTCCATCCTGGTCGATACCGGTAACCCGTCCAGCTGGCCGATCATTTCAAGCACTCTGGATGAGCTCTTGGATGGACGAGAGCTGACCTATGTTTTCCCCACGCATCCTGAGCTTCCCCACACCGGAAACCTGCCCAGGCTCGTGGAGAAGTATCCGAACATCCAGGTGGTGGGCGGCACCCGCGACTACCACTTGTTCTACCCACAGATCGTTCCAAATCTCCACGCAAAGGTGCCCGGGGACACGGTGGATCTGGGTGGGCAGGAGTTTGTGGTGGTCGAGGCCCTCATCCGGGACCTGCCCAACACGCAATGGGGATTTGCACCTGGAGCCGGTGTGCTCTTCACTGCGGATGGCTTCTGTTACATGCACCGTCCTGAACTCGACGACGAAGATCCAGTACACCTCCCCGGCGAATGTGGTTTGACCACCGGCGAACTGCAGGTTCCCATCGCCGTCGAGAACGCTGCCTTCTTCACCGGGAGCGCCCTTTATTGGGCGCGCTTCGCAAACGACGCAGACGCAGTTTACGATCGCGTCCTTCATCTTATTGATGAACTCGGCGTCACCTCCGTGGCCCCTACCCACGGCAACTTCATTAGCAACATCCGCGACGTGGAGCCCATCATCCGGGCCGGCCACAAGCGGGCATACCGCTACGAAACTGCACAGTCGTAGTTTTCCCCCCAATAAACGGAGCCACCTTCATGAAAAGTCTGCGTTTGCTCACCGGAGGCGCTGCAATTGCCCTCACCACATCCCTTGTTGCCTGCGGGGGTCCAGCCCCGCAAACTGCAGCTACCAAATCCATAGAAAACGTTGTTGTTGCCGTGGGCGCCCTGCCTGACAGCCTGACGCCGGCGCCTTGGGGAGGCAGCGCCTCGCACGTAGTGCTCAGTGGACTCGGCTCGCAACTCCTCGAATACAAGATGGGAACAAGCGACGGCAAGTCGTGCCCCGCGCCGTCCACAGAGGTATCGGGCCGCCTGGCCGAAAGCGCCAAACCAAGCCCTGATGGAACGGGCGTGATTGTCACCCTTCGCAAGCTCACGAGTCAGTTTGGAAACACCCTGTCGGCCGAGGACGTCCGGTGGAGTTTCGATATCGGCATGAAGCGTCAGCCGGTGATGAAGGGGACGTTGAAGAGCAGCGGCTTCAATGTTGACAACCTGGTCAAGGTGATCGACGAGCACACCTTCCAGCTGAACACCACGGGACTTACCTCTTACACAGAAGAATCACTGCAAAACAACCTCTTCTACATCCACGACAGCACGGAAGCAAAGAAGCATGCGACGGCTGATGACCCCACCGCCAACGCCTGGCTTTCGAAGAACCTCGCCGACTACAGCGGCTGGAAGCTGGAAGAATTCACTCCCGGCGCATCCCTGACCGTGACGGCGGATCCTCAGTGGGAGGGCACTCGCGGCACGGTGAAGCGTGTATCCGTCAAGGCTGTCCAGAGCACCGCTACCCGCAGCCAGCTGGTTGAAACCGGCGAAGTACAGGTAGCCAATGGCTTCGAGTACGACCAGTACAAGTCACTGGAGAAGTCCCCGGGCGTGACTGTCATGAACTGCCCCAGCCAGACCCGCGACACCATGATGATCAACACGAAGACCGGTCCACTTGCCGATCCCAAGGTTCGGCACGCAGTGTCCATGGCTATCGACCGCGAAGCGCTGATCAAGGGTGCGTACGCAGGCTTCGGTGAACCCGCAAAATCGATCTTCCCCAATGTTGACGACTCTGCGATCTACAAGTTCAACAAGGACGAAGCCAAGAAGCTGCTCAGCGAGGCCGGATACGGCAATGGCTTCCCGATGACCCTCAGCTACAGCGTTACGCGTCCGGGGCCTGTAGCGGCCAAGTCCGCGGTCCTGATCCAGTCCATGCTCAAGGAAGTCGGCATCGACGTCCAGTTGCAGAATGTGGCCAGTTCCACGGACTTCTCGACGGCCCTCATCGACGGCCGTTACCAGGCCGTGCTGTACTCGGAGCCGATCGTCATTGCTGATCCCGCCTTCTACAGCTACGCGTTCTACGGCAGTGCCGCCCCCAGTAACAGCACCGGGTGGTCCAACCCTGAATTCGATAAGGCACGCAGCGAACTCGCAGCCACTCCGGACCAGGAAACGGAGAAGCGCGATGGCCTCTTGAAGAAGATGGCCGGGCTGGTGGACGAGGGCGCAGCCATTCTGTCGCTCGTTGAAACCAGGGGAGTGCTGGTCACCAGGGAGGGTCTCTCAGGTGCGGTTCCGCTGACCAATGGCCAAATCCACTTCAATTCCCTGGGCCGCTAGGCCGCCAGTAGCTACGCGTGATGCCGGCCGGTCGCCGTCGAAACCCGGCCGGCATCATCTTACAGAAGGAAAGACTTCCGATGATTGAAATTTGCGGAAAGCAGGTCCGCGACACCCTGCAGGAGTTACTGGATCCGGCCACTACGGCCCTTGTGGTTATCGATATGCAGGAAGGGGCTGTCTACGCCGGCGGCGCCATCGGCGATTCCGGCCACGACCTGAGCATGATGCCTTCCGTGGCCAAGCGCTGCGGCAGGGCAATTGAGTCCGCCCGGAAGAACGGTGTGCCGATCTTCCACATCCGGGTCGAAAACCTTCCCGACGGCGCCAGCTCGCCTCCCGCCTGGCTGCGGGCTTTGTACACGGCTGCCAACGGGCGGCCGATCGATCTTGGCAGGCTCAGCCTCAAGGGCGATCCGGCTACGGAGTTTTGCGCCGAGTGCATGCCTGAAGAAGGCGAAGTCATCATCACAAAGCGCCGGCCAAGCGCATTCGTAGGCACGGAATTGGCGCTCCTGCTGCGGAGCCAGGGCATCGAATCCGTTGCTTTGGTAGGTGTCTCCACAGGCGGTTGCGTCGAGGCTACCCTGCGGGACGCGGTCCACAACGATTTCTACGCAGTCCTGATCGAGGACGCTGTGGGCGCCTACGACACCGTGGTCCACGACGCTGCGCTAACTGTCATGAGGGCCCGCCATGATGTCTGCACACTGGACCAGGCCATTGAGGTTTGGGACTCGGCCGGCGCGGGCTCCTGATTCGACTGACGAGAACCATAGAGAGGAGAAGCCGTTGAATCCCGGCACAGCCCAGCGTGCGGTGGCCACCGGCGCACACCGCCTCATTGGAGACCGCGTTCACCGTTTGGGAGCAAACATCGTCCTGGACGAAAACGTGAGTTGGTGCCCGCCCGGAACCCGGACCATCCAGCCTGTCAATTGCTACCTCGTTAAGGGAGACAACGGCTCGGTGCTGGTGGATACGGGTATCCGGCTACATGAAGCTGAAATCATCCGGCAGCTGGATTCACTCCTGGATCCGGGGGAACGGCTGGCTGTGGTGCTGACACGGACGGAAATGGAATGTTGCCTGAACCTTCCGGCCATCGAAGCACGGTTCAACGTTGAATCGGTCTGGTACACAGGCGGAATTACGGTGCCGAGGATGACTGCGTCACCGCAGCGCATCATGGTCAATCCTGGAACCTCGCGTGAGGTGGAGGTTATCGATGGCCTGACGTTGGAGTTCGTGTCGCCGTTGATGCGGCTACTGCCGACGCTTTGGATCTTCGATCCAGTCTCCAAAGTGCTCCTGACCTCGGACGCATTCACCCATCGTTCCCCGGGTAGCTCGCGCTCTTCGGGTAGTTCGGCGGCGGCGGGGTTGCAAAAATTCCAGTGGTTTGCCCAGGCGGATACGAGGGACATTGCGCGGGACGTTGAAGAAGTTATCCTCCGGCGAGAGGTCGCGGCCATCGGACCCGGGTACGCCGAGCCGATCGTTGGCGCAAGCGAATCTGCCGCCGAGGCCGGCGAACTGGCCGAGGCGATCAGAAAGGTGGGTATCCAGTGAGTACCGACGTTTCGGGCGCGGAGCGCACCACGGGCCGCGTCATCGCAGAAGGTGTGTATTGGCTGGGCGGATGCCTGTCCGCCAGCGCCGAGGGACAGGAAGTTCACTACCACGTTTCGTCTTATCTGGTGATGGGCTCTGAAGCATCCATCCTGGTGGACACGGGAGATCCCGCGCATCGGGATACCGTCCTGGCCGAGCTGGAGAATGCGCTTGGAAGCAGATCGCTGGACTACGTCTTCCCGACGCATCCGGAAATCCCACATGCTGGCAATCTTCCGGTTTTGTTGGAGCGTTATCCGTCGGCTGTCGTGGTTGGGGACATTCGTGATTATGCACTTCATTTCCCCGAGTATGCAGACCGTCTGACAGCCAAGCGTGCTGGGGAGTCGATCGCTCTCGGGGACAGGGAGTTCCACTTCCTTCCGGCTTACATCCGTGACCTGGAGAACACTCTCTGGGGTTACGACTCCGGTGCGGGAATCATGTTCGTTTCTGATGGCTTTTCCTACATCCACGACATACCCGGACCGGATGAGGACGATGAGCCCGTGCACCTGCCCGGGCAGTGCCGTTTGCTCTCCACCGAAATGCCGGCGCCGCCGTCCGTGGAACAGGCGGCGTATGGTACGGGCCGTGCGCTCTACTGGACCAAATTCGTTGATGTCGGCACGGCGTTCCGAAGCATCGAGGAAGCCCTGGAGAACTACCCAACCAGCTTGATAGGGCCTGCCCACGGAAACGTCATTGACGACGTCCAGGGCATGCTCAAGACGTCACTGGCTGCCCACCGCAAGGTTTACGAAGGGCGGAGGCTCTAAATGAACCTTCGTCACTATGCACAGCAAGGAGAGAGTCAATGCGGGACCTGATTGGATATGGGGAGAACCCCCCGATTGTCACTTGGCCTCACGGCGCCAAGGTTGCCGTCTCCTTGGTGCTGAATTACGAGGAAGGGGCTGAAAGTTCCATCGAAGCCGGCGATGAGCGGGACGAGGACGTTTCGATCTTTGGCGGGTGGTCCTCTGATCCCTCGCGGCGCAGCCTTATGAAGGAGTCCTTCTTCGAATATGGCAGCCGCGTTGGCATCTGGCGGTACCTGGGCATGTTGAGGGAGTACAACGTACCAGCAACTGTCATGGCTTGCGGAGCTGCCCTTGAACGGAATCCGGATGCGGCCCTTGCTATTGTCCGGGACGGTCATGAGATCTGCGCCCACGGCTACAAGTGGCGCGGAACCGTGGGAATGGAGCCCGACGAAGAGCGGCGTGAAATCCGGAAGTCCTTGGCCGCCGTCGAGGCTGTGTCCGGAGTACGGCCGGTGGGCTGGTATGTCCGTGAGGGCATCACCGAGAACACCCGGACAATCCTGGCCGAGGAAGGCGTGCTTTACGATTCCAATTCCTACGCAGACGACCTTCCGTACTATGTGAAGGCCGGCACCCACAATCACCTGGTGGTGCCTTACTCGGGTGACACGAACGATGCCCGCTTCTGGGGTAACGGGAGCCTGGGCACCGCGGAGGACTTCTTCAACGTGCTGAAGGACTCTCTGGACTGCCTGCTGATTGAGGGCGAAACCGTGCCCAAGATGATGTCCGTCGGGCTGCATTTGAGGATCGGCGGCCGGCCCAGCGTCGCCCACGGAGTGCGCCGTTTTCTGGAGTACGCCCTTGCCAAAGAGGGAGTCTGGTTCGCCACGCGCGAGGAGATCGCACGGTGGTGGATGGAGCACCCACCCGTGGAGGCCAACGCCAGTTCAGCCGAGGCTGCTTTCGAGGGGGCGGCGTAAATGGGAACAGGAGACGGGCAAACAGCCACGGTCAACATCGATCGCCTGGTGCACAACGTCAATGAGCAAGGCTTTACTGCCCTGGACAAGATAGGACTCAAGGGTCAGCGCGACCAAGGCCTGGTCAGCACGCTCATCTCCCGGGACCTTAGTGGTTCTGATGATTTGTGCGTCAGCTGGGGTCGGATCCTTCCCGGTCAGCACCATCTATGCCACCATCACCCGGACGCGTCAGAGTTCTACGTTGTCCTTAGCGGAACCCCGATCGTCCATCTTGGCGACACTACGTACCGGGCAAAACCGGGGGATGGCATCTATATCCCGCGCGGGACTACGCACGGACTTACCAACGACGGTTTGGAAAATGTGGAACTCGTTGTTGGCGTGAGCAAGCCTGCTGACTGGCAATTCGTCGCCGATGAGTGAGGAGGATGCACACGTGACCCAGGAACAGTCTTCGATCCTTAAGCGCAGCGTTGGCATCATTACCGCCGACCCCACTCCTACTTTGCTGGCCCTCCTCGCGCACGCCGGGGTGGACTTCCTGGTCCTCGACGCGGAACAGACAGGGATTTCCATCCGGCAATGCCGCGATGTAGTGCAGCGCCTGGCTGGCTCGGGGGTGCACGTGGCAGTGCGCGTACCGGATTTGGAACCGAACACGTTGGTGGCTTTCGCCAACACCGGTGCAGGGGAGATCGTCCTTCCGCAGGTGCGGACGGTGGACCAACTCGAGCAGGCCTACGACGCTACGAGGTACGCCCCCATGGGTTCACGCCCCCACCAAGTCACACCCGCTTCGTCCTTTGGCATGGACTATTCCTCCGCTCCGTTGCTCACCGTCTTGTTCGAGACGGCAGAAGCTGTGGAACGCGTCAAGGAGTTCGTTGACAGCGACGCATTTGGCGGAGGCTGGGTCGGCCCCACTGACCTGGGCGCGGACCTCCGTCGACGTGGAGAAGAGCGCCCCGAAGCCTTGCAGGAAGCCATCCAGCATGTGGTGGACATTGTTGCAGGGGCTGGCTACAGCATCGGAGTTCCAGCGCCGGCAATGGCCGCAGCGGGGTCCGTTTTTCGCCGTGGCGCTGACCGTTGTGCCGTCTATTGGGAGAAAGAGGTTGCTTCCATGTTGACCGGTTACGCCGGGTTGCGGGCGGCGTGAGCAACCTTGCCAAGGCCGCGGGCGCTGTTGAATCCAGTGTCTTTAAAAAGGCATCCAAGCGAAATCATCTTCGATATACTGACGCAAAACCGAGGACTAATGAAGGAGTCGTCGTGGACGGTACGGACACAGCACAAGGCGAAGTAACCGAGTCCCTGGAACGCGACTTCTGGATTGCCCATCTCGGGGCCATGATCAAGCAGCAGCGCCTCGGCCGCTTCACGGTGGAGGAGCTCGCTGAGCGCGCAGGCGTCAGCGCTGGACTCATTAGCCAGATCGAGCGCGGAATCGGTAATCCTTCCTTTGCGACGCTTCTTCGTTTGGCAAACTCGCTGGACCTTCCGCTGGCGAGCATGTTCATGGACCCGAATGAGGGCCAGGACCACATGCTGGTACGCCGGGCCGACAGGCGACGGATTGAAATTCCTTCCCAGGGCATCATCATGGAGCTGATCGTTCCGGATTCAGAGCGCAAGCTGGGAGTCATCAGCATGACCATTCCAGCCAACTTCGAGGGCGCACACGTTCCGCATTCCCACGAGGGCGAAGAGTGTGTCATTCTCCAAGCCGGCACTTTGGTGGCGACCATCGGTGGGCAGGATTTTGTGCTGGAAGCGGGCGACAGCCTCACATACGACGCTTCCTTGCCACACTGGTGGAGCAACCAAACGAATTCGGCCGCAGTCATGCTCGCGATCTCCACGCCTCCCTCGCTCGGCAAAGCGCACTAATCGTGGGCGTTCCCGGCCCGGCGACCAGGCTTGGCATCCTGGTCCCATCGAGCAATTCGAATGCAGAAACGCTCACAGCATCGATCGTTGCGGAACAGCCCGACCTTGGAGTGCACTACACCCGCTTCCGTCTGCCTCCAAGCCTTGATGATCCAGTTGACTTGGGCGTTCTTGGAGAGGCTCTTTCCTTGTTGAAAGACGCCGACCCGCAAGCCATCGCATTCCACGGCACTTCCGGCTCCTGGACGGGTATCGCCGGCGATCAGGGTCTTTGTGCCGGGCTTAAGTCGATGTGCGGCGCGCCGGCCACCACTGCCTCCTTGGCCGTCGTCGAGGCTCTTGCTGCATTGCAGGCAACACGCATCGGCCTCGTTTTTCCGGGGCCCGGCAGTATTGCTTCCCTGATTCAGGAGGAGTACGCCGCGCACGGCATTGACGTCAAGGGTATTTCGGTTCCAGAAGTTGTGATGACCAACCCGGAAATAGCCAGGCTTGACCAGTCCGGAGTGGTGGGTCTGATGAGGCCCGCCTTCACTCGGGACCTAGATGCCGTGGTGTGTATTGGAACCAACCTTCGCTCCGGATACTTCGTGGCCGGCCTCGAGCAGGAGTTTGGCATTCCCGTGGTGGACAGTGCTATCGCGACCATATGGCATCTGCTCCGCATTGCCGGGGTCGCCCGGCCGATCCCGGGATGGGGCGCGTTACTGGCCTTGGATTAGAAGCGGCTCGATGCCAGCTTCGCGATTACCCTGCTTCGCCCTGGACGCCCAGCCACGCATTGACGATGTCGGCCCTGGTGGCGAACCAGACATCTTTGTGGTGTGCGTGGGTGATGAATCGTTCAAGCGCCACCGCGTACGCCGGCCGTCCGATGAGCCGCGGGTGTAGTCCGATGCTCATCACGGATGGGCCGCTGCGGGGGTCTTCAAGCAGCATATCCAAGGCAGCGATCAGGTGGTTGCTGAAGGCGTTTGCGGTGGGGAATTGCTTGAACAGCCCGGAATCGTTGGTATCGCCTGCGTATGGCAGCACGGGAAGACCCGGGTTGCCTTGACCACTGCCCCAATGCGGCAGGTCGTCGTTGAAACTGTTCGATTCGTAGGCGAACCCATTGGCGGCAAGCACCATGCGCGTCCCCGGATTGAGTCCATCCCGCGAGTACCAACTCGTGGGAGCGTGGCCTGTGCTGGCCTCTATCGCGTTCTTGGAGGCGACGATCAGGCGCAGCTCGGCTTCGTCGTCGAGGTCTGTGTGCGTGTCCCACTGGTGCCCGTGATCTGCGATCTCATGTCCATCGCGGACCAATGCTGCAGCGATGGGAGGGTTGAGCTGCAACGCTACGGCGCAGCAGAAGGCGGTGGCGTGGAGGCCATGCTTCCGCAGGATCCTCAACAAGCGCCAGATGCCGGCCCTTGAGCCGTATTCGAACGCGGATTCCAGTGTGATGTTCCGTTCCGCTGATGCCTGGGCGGGAATCCAATGTGCCGCAAGGTCATTGGCTTTGTCCCCACGGGGGACGCTGCGCTCAGCACCCTCTTCCACGTTGATCACTAAGGAAACCGCCACCTTGGCATTGCCCGGCCAGCGGAATTGTGGCGGCGTCTCGCCATATCCGACGAAATCCCGCTGCGTGGGTGGTTGAGCCATTGGCTTCTCCATTCGGGGTTCCGGAGCCGCAGCGTTCCGGCTATAGTGAAGCAAACTTCGATATGATGAAAATAGCCGAGAGGGGCCCGAATGTCTACGCTCATTCGCGGAGGCACCGTTATTACGGCGTCCGGCGATGCAGTCATCGACGGTGGAGCACTAATCGTCCGTGACGGCCGCATTGCAGATGTACTCCGCCGATGGGATACGGAGCAGGCATTTGACGGGGATGTCGTTGACGCGTCCGGCTGCGTCGTCATGCCAGGCCTGATCAACATCCACGCCCACGGAGTGACGCCAGGCCCGCTTTTCCCGAGTGCGGCCCCAGCACTGCCTGCCGAGCGGTGGATGGCGAATCTCGACAGGCACCTTCTGGCCGGAACCACAACGGTCCTCAACCTCTGTGGTTTCGCTTCCATGGACGATGTCCGCGAAGCTGACAAGAGGCACGCCGTGCACGTCCGAGGAGCGACGACGCATCTGCCACATTGCTTGCAGGCCGCCGCATTGGCGGACGGGCAGGGTCTTACAGCCGAGGCGGGCGAACTCACCATTCAAGGGATGCTCGACGACGGTGCTGTCGCCATCGGGGAGCTGGGCGGCGGTCAAACGTTGGGCGGGGGAGGGCAGGACCTTCTCTATATCCCGGCGGCAATCCAAAAATCCTCCGGTATTCGAGTCACTATTGATCAAGCCCGCCGCATCAAGGAAGCAGTCCTGGGCAGGTTTATCGACATCCAGGCATTCGATCCGGCCGCGCTGACCGAGGCGGCCAGGGACGCAGGACTGGCGGACGCCTTCACAGCCACCCAATTGGCGAAGCTCGTCAGGGATACGGTGATGCCATCATTTGTCCCCGCCATAGAAGGGATTCGGGAGGGCGTCCGTGCGGCATCGAAGTTTGGCGTGCCGGCCATCGTCCACAGTGCATCGGCGACCGCCAGCGTCTTAAGGGAACTAATGCCAGAACTTGAGGGAACTGGAGCCACGCTCATATCTGCCCACGCGAACCACCCTTCCCACACGCCGGCCGAGGCCCACGAACTGGCTGTCCTGGGCAACAAAATGGGTTGGCCTGCCGAGGCTTCGGTTTTTGATCTCCTGCACCGCAGGCGAACGGTTAAGACGCGTGAGCACTGGGACTTGCTGCTTAAGGAACCCGGACTGATCTCGGTCATCGGGACCGATTATGGACACGACGGCAATCATGACGAGCTAATTTCTGCCGTCCAGGACATTGTGGCGCACGGACACCGTTCCTTAGCAGGTGCCGTTGCAATGGCCACCTCTGCTGTGGCTGATCTCATCCCGGGCATCGCGCCCGGAAGAGGGCGTCTTGAGGCCGGGAGAGCAGGAGATGTAGTTGTCGCCAACGCCGAGGATTTCCGAGATGTACGGGTTGTCCTGGTGGACGGCGTCTGCGTGGTCCGCAATGGGCAGCTCACCCCGGAGGCTCACCGATGAGTGGGCCATTCAAGGAGGCGCTCCCGCTAAGCAGTCACGATCTGGCCATCGTCCGCGAGCTCGTTGGAGCTTCGATTGCGCAGCAGGACCTTCCCGCTCTGGAGAGTGCGTACCGCGACTTCCGGACCGGGATGGATTCCTTGAAGGCTGCCTTTGAACAGCAAATTCTTCTGGAAAAGGAGAGTAGCGCGAAACGGGAGGCGAATCCTTGACCGAAGCATGGGAGCTGGGCATCGCGGAAGCGGCAGCACTCGTCCGTCGCCGCCAATTGTCAGCGGTTGAACTGCTCGACTCTGTTCTGGATCGTGCCCAGGCGACGGAGGAGTATGCCCAGGCCTGGGCCCATATAGACGAACGCGGCGCGCGTGAAGCGGCCCGCATCGCCGATCACCTGGCAGTCGGAGGCCAGTTCGCAGGCGGCCTTCACGGGATCCCCGTTGGAGTGAAGGACGTCATCGATGTTCTGGGGATGCCGACCGAGGCCGGCTCCGAAAGTCTCCGCGGGAATATCGCGCGGGACGACGCCGGAGTGGTTCGTCAACTCCGTGACAGTGGTGCCGTGATCCTCGGAAAGCTTCAAACACATGAGTTCGCTTTCGGACAAGGAACTCCACCGTCGCGAAACCCTTGGGATCCTGACCGGTATGCAGGCGGCTCATCGGTTGGATCGGGCGTTGCCGTGGCTGTGGGATCAATTCCCGGAGCGCTGGGAACCGATACGGGTGGCTCGGTCCGAAACCCGGCCGCCATCAATGGTCTGGTAGGGCTGAAGCCCAGCTACGGCGTCGTGTCTTCCTCGGGCATCCTTCACGTAAGCCACACCATGGATCAAGTGGGACCTATTGCCCGGAGCGTCGAGGACTGCGCGGCGCTACTGGACGGCATGGTGGAACCACACGGTATCGCCCTGCTTGGGGGACCTGTGTCAGCGCAAATCCGTGACGCTACTGCCCCGGTCAGGCTTGGGGTTGATCGCAGAATGTGGTCGGAATGGGGGGTCACCGCCGAAGTCAGGGAGGCTGTGGAAGGAGCTCTGCGTGTATTCAGGGACCTTAAATTCGAGGTCGTGGAACTTCCGCTCCCCGAGCTTGACCTTGCCCTGCATGCCAGCGTGGCAATCTCACTTTCCGAAGCTGCCGAGCATCATCGCGCCAGGCTGGGAAGCGCGGCGGAACGATACTTGCCCGCCACCCGCATCATGATCGAAACAGGTGCGCTGGCTTCGGAGGAAGACGTTCATCTGGCGTGGCAGGTAAGGGAGCACCTCAGGCGGTTCTTACCGCGCGCCATGGCACAGGCCGGAGTGCACGCAGTGGTGTCACCTACGCTTCCGGCGATCGCCCCCTTGGCCCAGGCGATGTCCTCTGAACTCACAGGCTCTCCGGACGAGGGTTCCCTATCCGCAGCCCTTCGCATGCTGTCAGCTGCAAACCTGACCGGTATGCCGGGGGTCAGTGTTCCCTGTGGCTTCGTCAGCGGGCAGCCCGTTGGCCTGCACATTATGGGACCGGAATACACCGATGCCACAGTGCTCGCGATCGCCCATGCCTATGAGCGCGCCACCCAATGGAAGGGGTTTGTGCCGGTCCACACGCTGCCACAAACTGTTGCGTAGGCATCTGACAGTCAGAGTGTGCGTGGCTGATGACACGCAAAACAACGAGAACCCCTGGAAATCCTTAGATTTCCAGGGGTTCTCTACCGAGCTTCCTATCAGAATCGAACTGATGACCTTTTCATTACGAGTGAAACGCTCTACCGACTGAGCTAAGGAAGCACCGCGTTCATCACCGGTTTCCCGGGCGATCACGCAAGACATAACTGTAATAGAGGCACCGCGCCCGGGTCAAAACGAGGGCGGTGGCGGCCGTTGCGGGGATGTTCACCTGCACGTCGGGCCGGGTTCAGGCGGCCTTCTCTCCACCGCCGGAGGCTGGGAAATCAACGGTGGCGGTTCATCCCGCCAAGTAAACCAGCCACGCAACCAGCCGAAGGGACCACACCATGACCGGGGACGCAATGACCGGGGACGCACTGACCAGGGATACCAGCCACACTCCCACGCGGCTGCGGCTGGCTGTGGTGGACATGGTGGGGACAACCATTACCGATGAAGGACGCACGGAGCGGGCCCTGTCCCGCGCCTTGGCCGAGCACGGCGTGGAGCCGGGCAGCAGCCGCTTCGAGAGCATGCTCGGATACGCACGTGACACCATGGGCTTCTCGAAAATGGCCGTCTTCGGGGACCTTTTCGGTGATGCGAGCGTGGCAGAGAGCGCAAACAAGGTCTTCGAGAAGACCTACGACGAGTTGATCGAGGACGGTGGTATCCGCGCGATTCCGGGCGCGGAGGATGCCATTATCTGGATGCGGGAGGCCGGCATGCAGGTATGCCTCGCCACGGGCTTTGGCCGCCACACGCAGAACATGGTCCTCGAATCACTGGGTTGGATGGGCTTGGCGGACCTTAGCTTGTGCCCGGCAGATGCCGGACGGGGCCGCCCCTACCCTGACATGATCCTGACGGCGTTGCTCGCCTTGGACCTGGACGATGTCCGTGAGGTGGCCGTCATAGGAGACACCAGTTCAGACATGCTCTCAGGGGTCCGCTCGGGCGCATCGCTGATTGCCGGCGTCCTCACAGGTTCCCACTCCGAGGCGACGCTCCGCGCAGCTGGCGCCACCGTCGTTGTGGATTCGATCAAGCAGCTCCCGCTCCTGCTGGAGAAACGCGAAGCCAGGCACCTCTAGCTTCGCTACTTGCGTCGCAGGGGACCTAGCACTGGAGCCCGTCCTGCGGCAGCTTGCCGTCAACAAAGTAATCGTCGACGGCGGTGCTGACGCACGAGTTCGAGCGACCGTAGGCTGTGTGCCCCTCACCTTCCCACGTGACAAGCGCGGCGTTTTCAAGCTGTTTGCGCAGGGACTGTGCCCACTCCAGGGGGGTGGCCGGGTCTCCCGTGGTGCCGATAACGACGATGGGGGCGGATCCGGTGTAGTCCACGGGTGCAGGCGTGCGGGTGTTCTTGTACGGCCAGTCCTTGCAGGTGACCCCGCCGTAGGCGAAGAATGAGCCGAATGTTGGTGATTCCTGCTTGAGGCGGGTTTCCTCAGCCCTCATCCCGGCTGTATCACTGACCATCGGGTAGTCGAGGCAGTTGATGGCCTGGAACGCGAATGCCGAGTTTGAACTGTACGTACCATTGGCCTCGCGGTCGGCACCGAGATCGGCGATGCGCATCATCTGGGAGACGTCGCCGGAGAATGCACTGTCCAGGGCCTGGGTCAATGCCGGCCAGCTTTGGTCGTCATAGAGCGGGAGGAAGAGCCCGTTGACAAACTCCGTCCCGGTCACCAGCCTCCCGTCCTTGGCTGTTTGGGGGTTCTGGTCCACTGCGTTGATGAGATCCCTGATTTCCTGGACTCCGTTGTCAACGGACCCACTGAGGGGGCATTCCTTTTGACGAAGGCAATCATCGACGTACGTGCGGAGGGCCTTTTCAAACGCTTTTGCCTGCCCCGCAGTCAGTTCCTCGTTGCTGATGGACGGGTCCACGGCACCGTCCAAGACGAGGTGCCCGACGTTTTCTGGGAACAGTGACGCGTACGTGGAACCCAGGAACGTGCCGTAGGAATAGCCAAGGTAATTGAGCTTGGCATCGTTGACCACGGCGCGCAGGACGTCCAGGTCCTTGGCAGCACTGACGGTATCAATGTGCTCCAGCACGGGTCCGGTCTTCTCGACGCACTTCTCAGCCAGGGACTTGTTGAAGGCCAAAGCGGCGGCCAGGCCTTGGTCCGTGTCCTTCCGGAATACTTTTTCGCGCGCGGCATCGCGTTCGGCATCCGACATGCACGTGACCGGAGCGGACCGCTTGACGCCGCGGGGGTCGAAGCCCACCATGTCGAAGTTGGCGCGCAGCTTTTCGGTGAAGTGCGTGTTTCCCGCATCCTTGACGAAATCGACGCCGGAGCCGCCCGGACCTCCGGGATTGACCAGGATGGAGCCCTTCTTGGTGCCCGTACTGGGTAACTTGATGGCGGACAGCGTGATCTCGGCGGAGTCCGGATTGCCGTAATCCAAAGGAACCTTGACCTCAGCGCACTGGAACCCGTCCTCACACGAGCTCCACTTCACGGACTGCGAATAGTACTTTTCGAGGTCTTTAGGCGCCGAGGCCGCAATGGACGGGTCAACAGTGCTGGTGCTCGGCTTGGCCGTAGGTGTTGGGAGGAACGGCAAGGAGCAGGCACTGAGCACCAGCAGGGAGGCAAGGGCCAAACAGATGGCCATGAGACCCCGCTGGCCGCCCCCGGCCGCAGCAGGCTGGACAGACCGGTCCCTTGAGGGGGTACCGGCGGGCCGGCGAGGTGCGGACTTCATGGATTCTCCTATTGCTGGATGAGGCTCGTCGCCATGGACTCGACCGCCAACAGCGGCGCAACGTTGGTGGTGGTAATGCGGACACGGGCCTTGTTGATCGCGTCCATCCGGGCGAGGGTCGCTTCCGGGGTGGAGCGGGCGGCGTATTCTTCAAGATCGCTCTTGAGCTCAACGTTGACCAGCTCTACGGCGTTCCCCAATTGGATGATCAGGACATCACGGTAGAAGGACAACAGATCGGTTAGTGTGCGGTCCAGCGAGTCGGTGATGGAGCGCTTGGCGCGGCGTTTTTGGTCGTCCTCCAGCTGCCTCACCTGGCTCCGCATGGACGGTGGCAGCGTTCCGGACTCCGGTGCACCCAGGCTTGCCAGGAGCGCAATTTTCTCGGCGGCGTCGCGTTCATCATTGGAGCTGTTGGCTTCATCGGTGGCGATCTTGACGAGCTTCTCCGCCATCATCACCGCTGCCGTCACCCCACGGAGCCCCAGGGGGATGCGAACCGTTTCGAGACGGCGTTCGCGGGCGTCCGCGTCACGGGCCAGGCGGCGGGCAATCCCGATGTGGCTTTGCGCGGCACGGGCAGCCCGGTCCGCGAGCTCAGGATCGATGCCGTCGCGCCTCACCAGCAATGCTGCGACGTCGGAGGCTGGGGGAAGCCGCAGGCTGACGGGACGGCAGCGCGAGCGGATCGTAACCAGCACGTCTGCCGGCGATGGGGCGCACAGCATCCAGATGGTACGCGGAGTTGGTTCCTCGATGGCCTTCAACAAGACGTTGGTGGTTCGTTCCGCCATGCGGTCCGCGTCCTCAACGATGATGATCCGCCAACGGCCAGTGGCGGGGCGGTCCCCGGCCTTTGAAACAAGTTCGCGGGCCTCGTCAATGGTGATGGTGACTTTTTCGGTCCGCACGAAAGTCACATCAGAATGCGTCTCGCCGAGGATCGTGTGGCACGCTGCGCACTCGCCGCAGCCACGCAAAGTGACGTCGTCCTGCTCGCAGTTAAGCGCGGCGGCGAAAGCCTTGGCAGCATTGGAACGGCCCGATCCCGGAGGACCGGTGAAGAGCCAGGCATGAGTGAGGCCGGTTTCGCCCTGCGCTGCCTGCTTGAGCTGGGCAACCACCGGCGCCTGGCCTTGGAGGTCGTCCCAAACGCTCACAGGTGGTTCCCTGAAACACGCTCGCCCAGCCCGCGCTCAGCCAGCAAGGATTCCACCCGTTCAAGGATCTGCGCGGCCAGCGTCGCAATGTCTGATTTGGCAGGCAGCACCAGGTAACCCGAGGGAGCAGCAGCTGCGAGGTCAAGGAAGGCATGGCGGATGGTGGAATGGAACGCGTCCGGTTCCGATTCCAAACGGTCCTCAGCAGCCGCGCCGGCGGTGCGGCGTTCGCGGCCGTCGGAGGGCTCGACGTCGAGCAGTACAGTCAGGTCCGGATGGAGGCCTTCCGTGGCCCATTCGTTGAGGGACAAAACACCCTCTGCCCCAAGCCCGCGGCCAGCACCTTGATAGGCAACGGACGAGTCAATGTAGCGGTCCGTGATGACAACCTGCCCCGCTGCAAGCGCCGGGCGGATCACCTGGCTGGCGTGCGCCGCCCGGGCCGCCGCGAACATCAGGGCCTCTGTGCGGGCATCGATGGTGCCGTGGCCATGGTCCAGGACAAGGGAGCGCAGCTTTTCTCCGATGGGCGTGCCGCCGGGTTCGCGGGTGCGCACCACGGACAGGCCCCGCGATTCGAGGGCGTCGCAGAGCCGGGCAGCCTGGGTGGACTTGCCGGCTCCATCTCCGCCTTCGAACGCGATGAAAAGGCCGGGGCTCTGAATACTCACTTGTCTAGCCTACCGATCAGGGGCAAACCGTAACGGCTTTCATCCACAGGCTCGCCCACGACTACCCTGAAACCATGAGCCTTTCCGATCAGCGCGCTGCCGATTTGTCCCCGGAAACCGTTGTGGTGGCTGCGGGCCGCCCCGAGCGTAAACACGATGAACCGGTGAATCCGCCCATCGTCCTGTCCTCCACATACTTTGGAACTGGTTCTCTTGGCGACGGCGATCGCGGCTATGGTCGCTACGCCAACCCCACCTGGGACCCGTTCGAGGACGCCCTGGGCAAGCTGGAAGGCGCTGCGCTGCCCGGCTTGCTCTACGCATCCGGGCTCGCTGCAGTCAGCTCGGCTCTCTCCTTGGTACCTGCCGGTGGCGTTGTTGTCATGCCATCACATAGTTACTCAGGCTCGTTGGTCATGGCGACGGAACTTGCTGAGAAGGGCTTCCTGGACCTGCGAATCGTGGACATTACGGACACGGAGGCCGTGAAGGCCTTGATCAGTCCGGAAGAGGGCAAAGCCGCGGACCTGCTCTGGCTGGAAAGCCCCACCAACCCCATGCTTGGCATTGCCGATGTGCGGGCGCTCACCAACGCTGCCCACGCTGTGGGCGCGATCGTGGTCACGGACAACACTTTCTCCACGCCGTTGGTGCAGCAGCCGCTAAGCCTGGGCTCCGACGTCGTGCTTCACTCTGTGACCAAGTACCTGGCGGGCCATTCCGACGTCGTCCTGGGCGCCTTGGTGACTTCCAACCCGGAACTGCGGGCAACGCTGCTCCACCACCGCATCATCCACGGCGGCATCGCCGGCCCGTTCGAAGCATGGCTTGCGCTCCGCGGACTGCGCACCCTCGCTTTGCGGATCGAGCGTTCGCAGGCGTCCGCGGCAGTGCTCGCCGAGCGCCTCAGCACCCATCCGAGGGTAGAGTCCATCCGTTATCCGGGCCTCACGACGGATCCGGGGCATGAGCGCGCCAAGGACCAGATGAAGGGCTTCGGTTCCATCCTCTGCATCCAGATCGCCGGAGACGAAGCCCGCACTGGCGCTGAGGCGGCCGATGAATTGGTCCGAGCGCTTCAGCTCTGGCTCCCGGCGACATCTTTGGGTGGGGTTGAGTCGCTGATCGAACGTCGACGCCGGCACACAGCTGAGCCGGTCAGTGTCCCGGAGAACCTGGTTCGTTTGAGCGTGGGGATCGAGAACGTGGAAGACCTCTGGTCCGACCTCGAGCAAGCACTGAAGTCGCTGGACGGTTAGGCTAAGGGGCGTGGACGGAAAATTCTTGATCGCGATTGTCACCAACGCGGTCTACTTCATCCTTGGCTTGGTGGCCGTTGTCCTTGAGCTGTGGGCTTTTGTCGACTGCCTGCGCCACCGGCCAACCCTGTTCGTGGCCGCCTCCAAGCGGACCAAGACGTTCTGGTTGGCCCTCACCGGCGTTGCTTTTGCCATCGGCGCGTTGACCCTCTTGAGCGGTGGAAGCGGTCTCGGCCTCTTCGGCATTGCTGCAGTGACCGCATCCTGCGTATACCTTGCGGACGTCCGTCCAGCCGTCCGCGAAGCAGGCAGCGGCGGCAACCGCAACGTCGGTCCCTACGGCCCCTGGTAAAGAACGCTACTTAGGCGCAACCGCGTCCCACGCCACCGTAACTTCACCCAGGCGCCACCGCGACGGACCATCCTGAAGCGGCCAGCCGGCGTCGCGCAGTAAGCGGCACATTCCTGTCCAGCGCTGCCGGTTGCCGAACGACGCCAGTGGCGCGACGTCCAGCCAGGCCTTGTCCATGGCCCTGAGGAATGTATGGATGGGTTCGCCCGGCACGTTGCGGTGGATAAGGGCCTTGGGCAGGCGCTCGGCCACTTCCGAGGGCAGCTCAAAACTGCCGAACCGCACCGAGAAACTAAGGCTCAGGGGGCGATCCCGGTCCAGGGCCACCCACGTGACGCACCGGCCGATCTCATCGCAGGTGCCATCAATGAACAGGCCGCCCGGAGCCAAGCGGGACTGAACCAGCCCCCAGATTCCGGCCACGTCCGCCTCCTCGTACTGACGGAGCACATTGAAGGCCCGCACAAGTATGGGGTCGCCGTGAACCGGCACTTCGAAACCGCCTACGTGGAAGCTGAGTCCGGGGCGTTCCAGCGCCTTGGCCGTACGCACCCTGTCCGGCTCAATCTCGATCCCGCAGACCCGCACATCCGAACGGACCGCCTGAAGCCGCTCAAAAAGTTCGACGGCGGTGGCTGGCGAGGCGCCATAGCCCAGGTCCACAACCAAAGGGTCGACGGCGGCGCGGAGCCGCCACGCCTGCGGACCGGCGAGCCACCGATCCAGGCGGCGCATACGGTTCGGATTGGTGGTGCCGCGGGTGACGTTGCCAACAGGCTTCCCGCTCCGACTTCGGGAAGTACTGACCCGTTCCGCTTTTTGCACCACGGCCCCACTTTATCCTGCAACGCGGGGTCAGTTACGGCCCCTTCGGAGGCGTCTAATGGGCCATAAGTGACCTCGCGTTGAGAAACGTAACGCCCGGCAAGGCACAGGACCCCTCGGCTAGGATGAAAACCATGACTTACAAGCTGATTCTGCTGCGCCACGGCCACAGCGACTGGAACGCCAAGAACCTGTTCACCGGCTGGGTGGACGTAGACCTGAACGACCAAGGCCGCGAAGAAGCAGTGCGCGGTGGGGAACTCCTGGTTGAGAACAACATCCTCCCGGACATCCTGTACACCTCCCTCCTGAAGCGGGCCATCAACACTGCCAACATGGCACTGGACAAGGCCGACCGCGGCTGGATCCCGGTCAAGCGCGACTGGCGCCTCAACGAGCGCCACTACGGTGCGCTGCAGGGCAAGGACAAGGCCCAGACCCTCGCCGAATTCGGCGAAGAGCAGTTCATGGAATGGCGCCGCAGCTACGACACCCCGCCGCCGCCCCTGTCCGACGACAGCGAATTCTCGCAGGCACACGACGTCCGCTACAAGGACCTCGGCGACGCCCTCCCGCGCACCGAATGCCTCAAGGACGTCCTTGTCCGCCTCCTCCCGTACTGGGAATCGGACATCAAGGAAGACCTCAAGGCCGGGAAGACCGTCCTGGTGACCGCGCACGGCAACTCCCTGCGCGCCCTGGTCAAGCACCTGGACGGCATCAGCGATGACGCCATTGCAGGACTGAACATCCCCACGGGCATCCCGCTGGTCTACGAACTGGACGAGGACTTCCAGCCGATCAACCCGGGCGGCACGTACCTGGACCCCGAGGCGGCAGCAGATGCAATTCTGGCTGTAGCCAACCAAGGCAAGAAATAGGGCTTCGCGGCACTAGCTACGAGGCAGTTTTAACGACGGCGGCCGGTCACCTCAGGTGACCGGCCGCCGTCGCTGTTTATGCATGTGCTGGGCTAGAAGCCCTCAGGCTGCCATTCGCCCGTGACGAGGTACGTGACCTTGCGGGCAACGGAGACGCCGTGGTCGGCGAAGCGCTCGAAGTAGCGGCTGGCCAAGGCCACGTCCACGGTGGTGGAGGCAGTTTCGTTCCAGTCCGGGGAAGCGATCGCCTTGAAGACGCTGAGGTGGAGGTCGTCCACGGCGATGTTGATCTTGAGGATGTCCCGGGCCACCTCAAGGTTGCGGGTCTCGAGGAGTTCGATGACCTTGGCCGTGATGTCGATGTCGTGCTGGGCCATCGCCTTGAAAGTCTGTGTCAGGGACGTCGGGATGACGGTGGCGGGGTAGCGGAGTCGGGCCAGCTGCGCTACGTGGCGGGCCAGGTCACCCATACGCTCCAGCGATGCGCTCATCCGGAGCGAACCAACAATCATGCGTAGATCGCTGGCAACGGGGCCTTGCAAGGCCAAGATGTCGATGGCCCGTTCGTCGAGGCTGTTCTGCAGGAAGTCGATGCGTGCGTCTGCCGCGATGACGTCCTGGGCAAGATCGACGTCGGCGCCTTCGAAGGCTGTACTGGCCTTCGTGATTGCTTCGTGAACCAGTTTGGAAATCTCGACGAGGTCGTCACCGACCTGGGTGAGCTCCTCCTGAAAAACCTTGCGCACTAAGGCGTCCTTTCCTTGGAAATCCTGTCCCATGGTGGGGTACGGATTTCAAAAACTATTGGCAGTCCAACCAGTAACTGTGTCAGGAGCCAGTGAACGGTTGCGCACCTTTAGATGAACGTTAGTTGAACCGCCCCCGTTTGGCACCGGATCAACACTTTGGCGTGATTCCAGAGCATAAGCTGGACACGTGGATCCATTGCTCATAGGTGTCGTTGCAGGCTTGGTTGGCCTGTCACTGGGCGTCTTTGGCATGCTCGCTTTCAGGATCAGCGAGCGGCAGCGCAGGATCGTGGACCTGGATGTTACCGAACCCCTGCTTCCGGAGGGTGCAGCGGAAGTGCTTGCCGTCGTCGGCCGCGCGTTTGTGGTGGTCGATGCGATCGATGGCGTGGTCCGCGCGAGTCCGGCAGCGTACGCCTACGGCCTGGTCCGCGGCCACACCGTGGTTCACAAGCAGCTCCTGGACATGACCGCAAAAGTCCGCCGCGATGGCGTGATTCTGGAGCAACAATACGAGCTTCCCCGAGGGCCTCTCGGCAAGGGCACCATCGTGGTCCAGGTGCGGGCAGCCATGCTCGGTTGGGAGTACATCCTGCTGCTGGCCGACGATCGTACCGAGATCACCCGCACCGAAGAGATCCGCAACGACTTCGTGGCCAACGTTTCCCACGAACTCAAGACGCCGGTGGGCGCTATTTCGCTCCTGGCCGAGGCATTGGAAGCCTCGCCTGACGACGAGGAAGCCGTACGTCGCTTCGCCAAACGCATGCATAAGGAATCCGGACGCCTCGCAGCGCTGGTCCAGGACATCATTGAGCTTTCCCGGCTTCAGGGCGCAAATGTTGCCCAGCAAGGCCACACGGTGGACATCAACACTGTGATTACCGAGGCAGTGGACCGCTCGCAGCTCCCGGCCGAGAGCAAGAACATCCAGATTATGGTGGGTGGCCATTCAGATTCCCTGGTGTTCGGTGACAGGGACCTGCTGGTCACCGCCCTGCGCAACCTGATCGACAACGCCATCCGCTACTCGCCGGAGAACACCCGGGTAGGCGTCGGAGTCCGGACCCGGGAGGGCGTCGTCGCTATATCAGTCACGGACCAGGGCGAGGGCCTGACCCCCGAAGACCAGGAACGCGTCTTCGAACGCTTCTACCGGGTGGATGCTGCACGCTCCCGGCATACCGGTGGCACCGGCCTGGGCCTCAGCATCGTCAAGCATGTTGTGTCCAACCATGGGGGCGAGGTCACCGTGTGGTCCCAGCCTGGTCAAGGCTCAACGTTCACCATCCGATTGCCCGAGATGGAGGGCCAGGACGACGACGCCGGCCTCCCGGCTCCTGCTGCATCTGCGGCTGCATCCCCGGAGCTACCAGCGGCGGGTGGTGCCGCCGTCGAAACCCACCACACGACTCAGCAACCGCATCACGCGAATTAACCGCATTCGGGAATCAACAAGGGGCGCCGGCGGCGCCCAAGAGCAAGGAGCCAGCGCTTGAGCAGGATTTTGATAGTGGAGGACGAAGAGTCCTTCAGCGACCCCCTGTCCTACCTTTTGGGCAAAGAGGGATTTGACGTCGAGGTAGTGGATAACGGCACCGACGCCTTGGTGGAATTCGACCGTAATGGTGCCGACCTCGTCCTGCTGGACCTCCAGCTGCCCGGAACACCGGGTACGGAAGTGTGCCGTCAGCTGCGCCAACGTTCCAGCGTGCCGGTGATCATGTTGACCGCCAAGGACTCGGAGATCGACAAAGTGGTTGGCTTGGAGCTGGGTGCCGACGATTACGTCACCAAGCCGTATTCCTCACGCGAACTCGTGGCGCGGGTACGTGCAGTACTTCGCAGGCAGGGCGAGCCTGAAGAGCTGATCGCCTCCACAGTGCAGGGCGGGCCGGTCCGCATGGACATCGAGCGCCATGTTGTGAGCGTGAACGGCGAGCAAGTATCACTGCCGTTGAAGGAATTTGAACTCCTTGAAATGCTGCTCCGCAATTCCGGACGTGTGCTCACCCGGGGCCAGCTGATTGACCGTGTGTGGGGTTCGGACTACGTAGGTGATACCAAGACGCTTGATGTCCATGTAAAGCGCCTGCGCAGCAAGATTGAGCCGGATCCGTCCGTTCCGAGGTACCTGGTGACGGTGCGTGGATTGGGCTACAAGTTCGAGCCGTAAAGCTTCAGCCAGCCAGCCTTCAGTCAGCAGACACTCTCAGCAGGCTGACAGCAGACAAGGACGAAGGAAGGGTTCCGCCGCAGCGGAACCCTTCCTTTTGTTGTCTTGCTTGTAGCTCGCCGCCTGCTAGTGGCCGGCAGCTGCAGATTCGGTGGCCGTCGGCGTTGCGGTCGACCTTGCCGTGGAAGTCGAAGACGGAGTTGCCGAGGCGCTCGAGGAGGGCAGGTATTCCTTGTACTCCGGGAGCGTGCCATCAACTACGGGAACGTTGATTTTTGCCGTGTCCGAACCACTGCGAATGGTTACCGGGCTCAGTCCACCGGGCTTGGTACCGGCGGAGCTAAGGACCGCGGCGTCGGCTTCGCTATTCAGGTACGTCTCCGAGTTGGCCTTGACGGGAATCTCCGTCTGGGCCCCATTTGCACCACTGATGGTCAGGGTGGCATCCGAGTTGGACTTGTTGAACACTGCGCCGATCACGCGGCCGGGCTGGTTCTCGCCGGAAGCGACGATCAGCATGTTGCGCAACTGCAGCTGGCCGAGATCTGCTTTGACCCCGTCCGATGCTGAGTACTGGTGGGAAGTCTGCTGGGCGTTGACGAAGCCACAGCCGGTAACGGACAGAAGACCGACGCCGATTGCAGCCGCCGCAATTGCCAGCTTGCCGCGCTGGACAGGGTTCATCGCAGTAATGCGCACGACACCTACTCCTCAAGAGTCATTGGAACACTTTTCAGCCATAGCCTATCGGCAAAGCGGCCGAAATAAGGATTCGAGAAGGCATTGTGGCGAACGCGACCGGGAAGATCCGACGCGCAGCTTGCTTCCGTGAAGCATCTTTCGGGGCTCACGTCAAGGGGTATGGCGAGCTCGTTTGGGGCCTATTTCCCTTTATTGGCGCGGCTGGACAGCCCGTCGGGTGCCAGTCGTATGCCTTAATCGTGATAGACTAGTCTGCGGGAAAGGGGAAAGTCCACATGGTTTTTGAGGTCGGCGAGACAGTAGTTTACCCTCACCACGGTGCAGCAAAAATTGAGGAAATCAAGATGCGCACCATCAAGGGCGAAGAGAAGATGTATCTCAAGCTCAAGGTGGCTCAGGGTGATCTGACCATTGAAGTTCCAGCAGAGAACGTTGACCTTGTTGGGGTCCGGGACGTAGTGGGCAAAGAAGGCTTGGAGCACGTATTTGACGTTCTCCGCGCCGAGTTCACTGAAGAGCCTACCAACTGGTCACGTCGTTACAAGGCGAACCTGGAGAAGCTTGCTTCGGGCGATGTCATCAAGGTGGCGGAGGTCGTTCGCGATCTTTGGCGTCGTGATCACGATCGCGGCCTTTCCGCAGGTGAGAAGCGCATGCTGGCCAAGGCGCGGCAGATTCTGATTTCAGAACTGGCCCTGGCTGAGAAGACAGACGAAGAGAAGGCAGCAAGCGTTCTTGACGAGGTCTTGGCTTCCTAAGAATTGATACCCGGTGGTGCGAAAGCGCCGCCGGGTTTCTTTTTGCCACAAAGTACCCAGAGGTACTTGATGATCAAGTATCTTGAGGCATTTTCAAGTAGTTTCCCAGTAACCTTGGGCGCATGAGTATTCCTTCCAAGCGCGCTGTTACGGCGGTGATCGTGGTGGCTGCCGGCTCGGGCGAACGCCTCGGCTACGGCATGCCCAAAGCCAAAGTTCCGCTGGGTGGCGAAACCATCCTGATGCACGCCCTTCGAGGCGTTGTCGCTGCCGACGTCGCTCGCCAGATCTGCGTCGCCGTGCCTAAGGGGGATACGGAACTCCGCCAACTGATTGCCGGGTTCACGGTTGAACTGGTAGATGGTGGCCCTGAAATAACAGTTGTCGACGGCGGGTCCACCCGCGCTGATTCCGTCCGCGCCGCTTTGGCTGCTTTGGAGGATGGCACCGAAGCCGTGCTCGTCCATGACGCAGCCCGCGCGTTGACCCCCGAGCGCGTATTCCAGCGCGTCGCCGATGCTTTGGCCTCCGGCGCCAAGGCCGTCATTCCAGCCATGCCTGTGGTGGACACGATCAAGACCGTGGCCCAGACCAGCGCTTCGGACTCTGGCATAGCCCCGGAAGTTGTCACCGGAACCGCACCCCGGGAACAACTCAGGGCAGTTCAGACTCCCCAGGGTTTCGATCTCGCCACGCTGCGCCGGGCGCACGACGCCGCGGAGCTCTTTGATGACAAGCAGGCCGCCGCAGTCACCGATGACGCCATGCTGGTTGAGCTTCTGGGCGTTCCGGTCCACGCCGTCCGCGGGGCCAGCCAGTCGCTGAAGATCACTACGCCCCTGGATCTCATCATTGCCGAAGGCCTCCTCGAGGGCCCCCTTGGAATGCGCTGGGTGGAAGGCTGATGGCGGCTCAGCAAGCTGCCGGCCTTGCCGGCCCTTTGGCCATGCCCCGTACCGGAATCGGCGTCGACGTGCACGCATTCGCGCCGGAGGGCGATCCCCAGCCGCTCTGGTTGGGTGGCCTCTTTTGGGAAGGTGAGCAGGGGCTGTCAGGACATTCCGACGGCGATTGCGTCGCCCATGCGGCTGCCGACGCCCTGTTTTCCGCGTGTGGAATCGGTGACCTTGGTACCCACTTCGGCACAGACCGTCCCGAGTTCGCCGGCGCCTCCGGGGTAAAGCTCCTCGGTGAGGCTGCACGGATAGTCAGGGCCGCAGGGTTCGAGATCGGCAATGTCGCCGTCCAGTTCGTAGCCAACCGTCCCAAGTTCGGCCCCCGCCGCGAAGAATCCCAAAGGGTTCTGAGCGAAGCCGCGAACGCACCCGTCAGCGTCACGGCCACCACCAGCGATGGTTTGGGATTTACTGGCCGCGGCGAGGGAATTTCTGCGGTTGCCACCGCCCTCGTTTACCCCGTCCAAGGAGCAATCCAGCCGGGTTCCACTGAAGGTGGGCTGAATGATTAAGGTACGTTCCGGCGTCGTGCGTTCTGCCATGCTCTTGTCCGCGAGTGTGGTTGCTGCGCTCCTGCTCGGCGGCTGTGCCGGGACCCCGAAGATGGATGTGAAGGCCAGTTGCGAGTTCCTCAACAACGACACGTTCAAGCCCGACGGCAACCAACAGCAGCAGTCCAAGCAGATCGCTGCCCACTATCACGAGATCGCGGACAAGCTTGCTCCGGAAATTGGCGATCCCATCAAGGAGATGGCCGCCATCATGGACAAAGCCGCGGCTTCGTCGCTCGGGGCGGCAACGCAGGAACAGCAACAGCAGCTGACCGTGCACTTCAACAAAATCGGCGAGTACTGCAAGTAGGCAAGTCATGCCGCGTCATCGGCTAATCTGGAGCGGTGACCCTGCGCTTCTATGACACCGCCTCCGCCGAAGTCCGCGACTTCGTTCCCCTCGAACAGGGCAAGGCCAGCGTGTACTACTGCGGGGCTACTGTTCAGGGCATGCCGCATGTGGGCCACGTCCGGTCCGCAATCGCGTTTGATCAACTGACGCGCTGGCTCGAATTCCGTGGCCTCCGTGTCACGGTAGTGCGTAACGTCACGGACATCGACGACAAAATCCTGGTCAAGTCCGAGCAATCCTTCGGCCCGGACTGGGCTGCCGAGCCAACAGCGCGGAAGGACGAGGAATGGTGGGCTTTGGCCTACCGCTACGAGCAGGAATTCGAGAACGCCTACGAATCCCTCGGGGTCCAGCGGCCAACGTACGAGCCCCGTGCCACGGGGCACATCCCGGAAATGCACGCGCTGATCCAGCGGCTGATCGATCGCGGCCATGCCTACCCAGCGCTGGACGACTCCGGGGATGTCTACTTCGACGTCCGCTCCTGGAGCAAGTACGGTTCGCTGACGCGGCAGAACATTGATGACATGCAAGGCGCTCCCGACGCCGACCCCCGCGGCAAGAGGGATCCGCGCGACTTCGCGCTGTGGAAGGGTTACAAGGACGGCGAACCCGTCACCGCCAAATGGGAATCCCCCTGGGGTGCCGGACGACCCGGATGGCACCTCGAATGCTCCGCCATGGTCACCAAATACCTGGGCACCCGCTTCGACATCCACGGTGGGGGATTGGACCTCCGATTCCCGCACCACGAAAACGAGATGGCCCAGTCCCAGGCTGCAGGCGACGAATTCGCCAATTTCTGGATGCACAACGGCATGGTTACCTACGAGGGCGAAAAGATGTCCAAGTCCATCGGCAACACGGTGAGTCCTGCCGAAATGCTTGAGTTGGCCTCGCCCCGCGTGGTCCGCTATTACCTTGGCCAGGCCCACTACCGTTCGGTGCTGGACTACCGGCCTACGTCGCTGCAGGAAGCCGCGGCCGCCGTCGAACGTATTGATGGCTTCATTGCCAAAGCCTCTACCCGGCTCAAGCAAGAGATGGGTGCGCCGAAGAGCTACGCCGAAGGTGCGCAAGCACACATTCCCGCCCCTTTTGTTGACGCCATGGATGACGACCTCAACGTCCCGCAGGCGCTCGGCGTTCTGCACGAGACTGTTCGGGCCGGCAACACGGCCTTGGCGGCCGGTGACCTCAAAGCAACCATGACCGCGCTGTACAGCGTTGTGTCAATGACCGAGGTCCTTGGTTTGGACTCCGTAAAGCAACCTGAAGCTGTTCAGGGGCGCGAGCACGCTGCGCTCACGGTCCTTGTGGAAGCCCAACTCGAGGCCCGCGCCGCAGCCAGGGCCAATAAGGACTGGGCCGCGTCCGACGCCATTCGCGACACCCTCGCGGCCGCCGGGGTCGTCGTCGAAGATGGTGCGGAAGGCGCTACCTGGAGCCTGAAACGCGACTGACAAACCGCCACCACGGCCGAATTGCATTGGGTCAGTAGACTGGAATGCAGACTCATTAATTTCAAGCAAGGTGGACAGAATGGCCAACCACGGTCGCCCGGGTGCAATCCGCAAGAGCAAGAAGGGCCCCTCCACGGGTACCGGAGGCCACGGTCGCAAGGCCCTCGAAGGCAAGGGGCCCACCCCTAAGGCCGAGGAGCGGACCTACCACAAGGCGTACAAGAACAAGCAGCTTTCCGAGCGTTCGGCCGCCAAGCGCGGTCCGGCACGCCCGGGTACCGGTGCCCGCTCCGGCCCCAAGGGCCGCGCAACCGAAGAGCTGGTCACCGGCCGCAACTCGGTCGTGGAAGCGCTGCGCGCCGGCATCCCGGCCAAGGCCCTGCACGTTGCCATCCGCATCGAAATGGATGACCGCGTCAAGGAGTCCCTCAAGCTTGCAGCTGAGCGCGGCATCCCGCTCCTCGAAACCGGCAAGCCCGAACTGGACCGCATGACCGAGGACGCAGTCCACCAGGGCCTGGTCCTGCAGATCCCGCCGTACGAGTACCAGGACGCTTACGACCTCGCCGAGACCACCATCGCCAAGTGGAAGAAGGGGCACATCTCCAACGCCCCGATCTTCGTTGCACTCGACGGGATCACCGATCCCCGCAACCTCGGTGCGATCATCCGATCCGTGTCCGCGTTCAGTGGCCACGGTGTCATCGTTCCCGAGCGCCGGTCCGTCGGCGTCACGGCATCGGCATGGAAGACCAGTGCCGGCGCAGCAGTCCGCGTACCCGTGGCCCGCGCGTCCAACCTGAACAACGCCCTCAAGCAGTTCAAGAACATGGGCATCTACGTCCTCGGCCTGGACGGCGACGGCGACATCTCGCTGCCCGACCTCACCGTAGCCACCGAGCCCGTCTGCATCGTAGTCGGCTCCGAAGGCAAGGGCCTCAGCCGGCTCGTCCGCGAAAACTGCGACCAGATCGTCTCGATCCCGATCGACTCGGCCATGGAATCACTCAATGCGTCCATGGCAGTGGGTATCTCGCTGTACGAAGTGTCGAGGCAGCGCGCAAGCTAGCGCCAGTCCGCCGAGGCGGCGCAAGCGCCATCCTCCGCGCGCTCGCTCGTTCCTCGCTTAGACGCGCGCTTCCGGATGCCGCTTTCGCTGCCCTTGGATGTTCTCTCACTTCCTGCAGCTTTTTTGCGGATGCTCTATCACTTCCCGCGGGTTTTTGACCGATGTTCTTTCATGTCCTGATCGTTTTTGGCAAGCGCTCTCTCACATCATGCTGGTGGGGAGCGCTTGTTGTTTTCCAGAAAATTGAGGACGACGGCGGCACCCCGGCCCGGGCGGGTCGGTCACCGTTGGGCGGATGTGAGAGAAGATCCGCGCCAAACCCGCAGGATGTGAGAGAAGATCCGCGCCAAACCCGCAGTGAACTGGTCCCCGTTTGTTGGACTGGCTAATTGGGATTCTAGGCTGCGAGGGTCTGGGCCCGGTATTGGACCGGGCTTAGGCCCTTGAGTTTGGTGGAGATTCTTTCGTTGTTGTACCAGGTGATGTATTCGTGCAGTGCTGGTGCCAGGGCTTCGGTGCTGAGGAACCGGACGTGGTGGAAGAGTTCTTCCTTGAGGTGTCCGAAGAAGTTTTCCATGACGGCGTTGTCGTAGCAGTTGCCCCTGCGGGACATTGACTGGGTGGCGCCGGCATCGTTGAGCAGGACCCGCCAGGAGTGGTGCTGGTATTGGAAGCCTTGGTCCGAATGCACCAGCGGGTGCTGTCCCGGTTCCAGGCAGGCGATGGCCTGGCGCAGTGAGCTGTTGGCAAGTTCCAGGTTCGGTGAACTGCCAACGGAATAAGAGATGATCTGCCGGTCAAAAAGATCCATGACCGGTGAAAGGTAGAGCTTGTGGTCCCCGACGCGGAACTCGGTGACGTCGGTGACCCACTTCTGGTTCGGAGCATCGGCGTCAAACTTCCGGTTCAGCAGGTTCGGTGCAATCACACCCTGTTCGCCTTGGTAAGAGTTATAGCGTTTCCGCCGCCGGACCTTGCAGCGCAGGTGTAACGCGCGCATCAGCTTCAACACGGTCTTCTTCGCGACCACCCACCCCTTCTTCATCAGCTCGGTATGGATGCGCCGGTGGCCGTAGCGGCCGTGGTTGGCCGTGAAAACCTCCGTGATGGCGCTCTTGAGTGCTTCCTTCGGGTCCGGGGACTCGAGCCGGGCCTGGTGGTAGAAGAACGTCGAGCGGGCCAGACCCGCGGCCTGCAGCAGGACCGGAAGCCGGTAATCAGCCTTGAGAGCGATGAGGGCTTGAACCTTCACCGTTGTTCCTGAGCCCTCAAGGCACGCAATTTTCCCAAGTAGGCCACCTGTGCCCGCAACAGTTCGTTTTCCCGACGCAACTGCTCAAGCTCCGAAGCCTCCCCGGCCCGCGGCCCGGCCGCCGACTTCGCGGAGGGCACGACCCCCGGTTCCCGCGAAGCCGCGGTCCCGGACTTCACTGGCCTGCCGTTGCGTTTGGGCCGCAACCCGTCCTCACCCTCCAAACGATAATCCCTGACCCATTTCTGGAGCTGTTGCCGCGAAGACAGGCCCGCTTCAACAGCCAAATCCTGCCCGGTTTCGCCCGCAAGGAAGCGCTGCACCAACGCCAGTTTGACCTCGAAAGAGTATGACTTCGGTGCCCTGCTCACCAGCACTCCTCGCCCATGAATCCTCCACAACCCATACAACGACCTCACCGCCACAACAGGGGCACCCAGGAGCCGGGCCGCCGTCCGATACCCCAGACCCCTTTCAAAACACGCTACAGCCGACACCCGCTGCACCACAGACAATGAACTACGCGAACTCATAAAACTGCTCCCCTCAAAACGGAACTGCGATTCACAGTCCAACTTCAGGGGAGCAGTTCACAGGATGTGAGAGAGCATCTGCCAGAACGTGTCCGGATGTGAGAGAAGATCCGCCCCAAACCCGCAGGATGTGAGAGAAGATCCGGCCCAAAACCCGCAGGATGTGAGAGAACGTCAGAAGTCGCGGCGGTTGGCCAGGACAGGGAGCTTTTGGCGGGCTTCTTCCACCACGGCGGGGTCGAGGTCGGCGAAGAGGAGGCCAGGTTTGCCGTCGAGGGCTTCCAGGACCTGCCCGAAGGGGGACACGACGGCGGAGTAGCCCACTCCCGTGGGCGCGGCGCCCTTTACCTCAACACCTTGCGTAGCAGGATCTCCTTGGCCGCAGGCAAGCACGAACGTGGTGGTATCCACCGCGCGGGCGCGGGACAGGAGCTGCCATTGATCGGCCTTGCCCGGTCCGGCTCCCCACGATGCCGCCACGATGTTTACCACGGCTCCGCGTAACGCGTTGGCCGTGAACAGTGCTGGGAATCGGATGTCGTAGCAGGTGGCCAAACCAAAGGTGACGCCGCCGACGTCGAAGGTCACTGGGTCTGTTCCCGCCTCAACAGTGTCCGACTCAGCGAAGCCGAACGCGTCGAAGAGGTGGACCTTGTCGTAACTGGTCTCCACGCCGGGGCCTGTGACCATGAGAGTGTTCCGCACGCGGCGCCCCGCCGGAATCCGAAGCAGAGCCAGGCGTGAACATGCCAGCCACGATCACCAGCTGAAGTTCGTCAGCGAGCTCGCGCACCCGGCTCGCCCAAGGGCCGTCGAGAGGTTCGGCGATGTCCAGCAGGGAATTACCGAACGCGCGCATCATTGCCTCGGGAAAAACGACAAGCTCCGCGCCGCCGTCCTTGGCGCGGCGGGCGTACTCTTCCAGAAGCCGTAGATTGTCAGCCAGGTCCCGGCCGGTGATGACTTGAGCGAGTGCAACGCGCACGATTGAACCTCCCAGTTCTGTCAGTCCCAGTATGGCAAGGCTGCCGCCAACGCACAGCCGCCGCGACACATTCGGGGGAGCCGATACGAGTGTGCTGTTGCCCGGGCTAAAGCGTTCCAGCACGTGAGCGGCCCGGAACGACCGCCGCGGCCGGTACATGCCGGAAATTTGACGTGGTGCGCGCCGTCACACGGGCGGCTGACTCAGCACTCATCCTGTATGGAACTAAACTTGCAAGCAATGGTTATGCCTATTTTGGACCCAGCAGCCGCACTGGATGCATCGCGCCCCCGGCCCCTCGGACTGAGCAAGCCCCAGCCCGACTTCTTTGATGCCCTCACCCAGCAGACAGACAACGTGAACGTTGCAGTGTTTGCTCCGGACTTGGAACGCGTTGAAGTGGCCTACCAGGCACCGGGTGATGGTTGGCGGGTTCACACCCTTCCCAATCTGGAGGACGGTGTGCACTTTGGCATCGTCAGCGGCATGCCGCCGGGCACACGGTACGGTTTCCGCGCTGCTCCGCTTGAGGGCGGGCTGCCGATGTCAGTACCGGCACTGGATGTTGACGACGACGGCGAACAGTCACTGTTGCTGGATCCCTATGGTCGCGCTGTGGACCAGCGGGGCGAATTCCTCACAAGTGTCCACATGGCGTCGGATTTCGACTGGGGAGACGACGCACCGCCGCGGACGCCCATGCGTACGTCAGTCATTTACGAGGCCCACGTCCGCGGTCAGACGATGCTTCACCCGGAGATCCCGGAGCACCTCCGCGGAACGTATGCCGGGATGGCGCACCCGGTAATGATCCAACATCTAACCGAGCTTGGAATCACTGCCGTACAACTCCTGCCTATCCACTTCCACCTGGACGAGTCCCACCTCCAGGACCTGGGCATGACGAACTACTGGGGATACAACACCGCGGCCTTCTTTGCTCCTCACTCCGATTACGCCACTGAGGCTGCGCGGAACGCCGGCCCCCACGCTGTGCAGGACGAGCTCAAGGGCATGATCAAGTTGCTCCACGCCGCCGGCATCGAGGTCATCCTGGACGTCGTCTACAACCACACCGCGGAAGCCGGACCAGACGGGCCTGCGCTGAGTTTCCGCGGCCTCGCGGAGAAGCGCTACTACCGGCACGATGCGCATGGACGGTATCTGGATACCACCGGGTGCGGCAACACCCTGGATTTCAGTGATCCCGTGGTGATTGACCTTGCCTTGGATTCCCTGAGGTACTGGGTGAATGAGTTCCACGTGGACGGCTTCCGCTTCGACCTCGCCGTGACGTTGTGCCGGGATGCCGGCAACCAATTCGATCCGAATCATCCGTTCAAGCGGGCCATTGCCGAGGATCCGGTCCTGTCAGAGGTCAAGCTCATCGCTGAGCCTTGGGACGTGGGTTACGGCGGCTGGCAGACAGGGCGGTTCCCGCAGGGATGGTCCGACTGGAACGATCATTTCCGCGACGGCGTCCGGCGCTTCTGGCTGTCCGACCGCGCTGCGATCGAAGCCGGCGGCCAAGGCGGCTCAGTCGCGTCGCTGGCTGAGCTGATGGCGGGTTCGGCGAGCCTGTTCGCGCCGTCCGGCCGCACGCGCTTGGCCTCGGTCAATTTCATCACGGCTCACGACGGCTTCACGCTCAAGGACTTGGTGAGCTACGACCGAAAGCACAACGAGGCCAACGGTGAGCAGAACCGCGACGGCCACGGAGACAACCGCAGCTACAACCATGGCGTTGAAGGCCGCAGCGAGAACGAGGAAATCGTGGCTGCCCGGGCACTCTCCGTCCGGAACCTGATGGCCACCTTATTGTTGTCCATCGGTGTCCCCATGATCACCGCTGGTGATGAGATCGGGCGTACGCAGCACGGCAACAACAACGCGTACTGCCAGGACAATCCCACTGCATGGCTGGACTGGAGCCGGACCCAGGAAGCCAACGCCATGTTCCAGACCACCAGGGAGCTTGTCAGGCTTCGCCGGTGGTTCCTTCGCCACCAACCCGAGAGCTTCCCCGCTCACGCGAATGATTCCAGCCTGCAGTGGTTCGACGACAAGGGAAAGCGCATGACGCCCGCGCGTTGGAATGATCCCAATGCGCGCTCCATTCAGCTCCTGATGGGTCATGAGGACAGCGAAATCCGTGGCTTGATCGTGGTGAACGGCAGCAACCAGGACGTGAAGATGGTGCTTCCCGAGATCCTCAGCGAAACTGGCATCGGCAAGCGGATGTTCGAACTCCGGTTCACAACCTCGGTGCTGCATGAACGCCGGAAGGGTGCGCTGGTGGCGTCAGGCGAGCGGGATATCCTGCAAGCCAACACCATCAACATTTATCGCACCTAGGAGCCCCTGCATGAAACGGAGCAGCAGCAAACTGCTGGCCTTCGCAGCTCTGGTGATTGCCGTCGTCGCGCTTGTGGCCGCAATGGTTGGCGGCGGCCCGCTGACCGCCCCTCCGGAAACGTCAAGCATACAAAGCACGACGGCGGAGCCTGGCTCGCGTCAACGGCGCCGTCCGTGGCAAACCCCTCTGCGCTGCCCACCATCAACGCCTCGCAGCTACCCAGGGAAGCGCAACAGACGCTTGCCCTGATTGCGAAAGGCGGGCCCTATCCCTATGACAAGGACGGCGTGAACTTCGGTAACTTCGAAGGACTCCTCCCCAAGAAGTCCAGCGGATTTTACAAGGAATACACGGTCCCAACACCGGGTGAGTCAGACCGTGGCGCCCGCCGAATCATTGTTGGCAAGGACACGGCGAAGTATTACACCGCTGACCATTACGATTCGTTCAAGTTCATCGTCGAAGGCAAGTAGGAGCCCATGAAGATCTATTCCGCAGACACCTGGACCATCGAAGAACTTCAGGAGCAGGTGGCAGACGCCGGGCGCAGGACCGTCCTCGTCCCGCCAGCGACAACAAAATCAGGCGTTCTGGAGGTCTTTGGCCAGGTCCTGGACTTCCCGGAGTACTACGGCGTGAACCTGGACGCCCTCAACGACTCCCTGCACGACTTCGCAGACGCCCTGTCCGACGACGACGGCACTCCCGTCACGATGATCTGGCAAGTCCCAGCGGCCTACCGCACGGACCGCTCCTTCGGCGTAGTCTGCGAAATCCTCCAAGACGCCGAACGCTACGCAGGCCGCGACCTCGCAATCATCGCCGTCTTCCAAAACTAAACAACAAAAGACCGCAGACTCCTGCAGCGGACCTCCGAGAACCCGGAGGACACGAGGTGCCACAACGCGGAACTGACCGCGCGACACGGCAGACAAAACCCAATCGGGTGACACCGACCCGGAAGCGTGCGTCAAAGCGACGAAGGAGCAGCACGCGGAGGGTCGGGGTCACCCGATTGGGACTCAGGCTTAGGCGTTCGCGATCAACCCAAGTTCAGCTTTGGAAGCCAACGCAGAGTGCTTCGGGAACACCCGGACGGTGTAGCCGAAGGATCCTGAGCGGTTGATGACCAGGTCGCCGTGGAAGAGGTGGCGTCCGCCGCCGAGGTTCTCCAAGGAGTCCAGTTCCGCTACGACGATGTCCTCAAGCTCATCGGATTCCTCGGCGCGACCGAAGGCTACTTCCACGGAGACGTCGTCGGGGGTCAGGTTGTGGAGTGCCACGTAGGCGTTGACCTGGAGGGTGTCGCCAACCTGGGGTTCTTCGGATACCCCGACCGAGTCGACGTGCTCCACGACGACTTCAGGCCATGCGCTGCGGACCTTGGAGGTCCAGGCCGCGAGTTCCTTGGCTTCCTTGAACGATTCAGCGGTGGCCCGGCGGCCGGCTACTGCTGCGGGGCAGTAGAGGTTGTTGACGTAGTCGTGCAGCATGCGTTCGGCTGAGACTGCCGGGCCCAGGTTCGCCAGGGTGTGCTTGATCATGGATACCCAGTGCGTGGGCACGGTCTCGCGACTGGATTCGGAGGGTCCTGCTGCGCCGGCGCCTTGGGCCACAGTTGTCCCGTAGAAGCGCGGTGCCACCTGGGTTTCCAGCAGCTCGTAGAGTGCGGAAGCTTCGATGTCGTCGCGTTCATCTGCGGATGCGCCGTTGTTGGCTGTGGGGATCGCCCAGCCGTTTTCGCCGTCGTACATTTCGTCCCACCAGCCGTCCAGGACGGAGAGGTTGAGCGAGCCGTTGATGGCTGCCTTCATCCCGGACGTGCCGCAGGCTTCCAGCGGCCGCAGTGGGTTGTTGAGCCAGACGTCGCAGCCGGGGAAGAGGGTGCGGGCCATGGCGATGTCGTAGTTCGGGAGGAACACGATCCGGTGGCGCACTTCGGGGTCGTCGGTGAACCGGACAAGGTCTTGGATCATTTTCTTGCCGGCGTCGTCTGCGGGGTGCGATTTGCCTGCAATAACCAACTGGATGGGGTGTTTGGGGTCCAGGAGGAGGGCCTTCAGACGGGCGGGGTCGCGCAGCATCAGCGTGAGTCGCTTGTAGGTGGGCACCCTTCGGGCGAAGCCGATGGTCAGCACGTCCGGATCCAGTACGCTGTCCGTCCAGCCGAGCTCGGCGTCGGCAGCACCGCGTGTCTTCCATGAGGCGCGCAGCCTGCGTCGGACGTCTTCGACGAGCTGGGTACGCAGTTGCTTGCGGAGGCCCCACACGTCCTCGTCACTGACGTTGTAGGCGAGGTCCCAACGGCCCAGGGCTTCGGCTTCTGCGCCGAACTGCTGCCGTGCCAAGGAGGATATCCGTGGGTCCACCCAGGTGGGAACGTGGACGCCGTTGGTCACGGAGGTGATGGGGATTTCGGAATGGTCGAATCCGGGCCAGAGACCGGAGAACATTTCCCGCGAAACTACGCCGTGCAGCTTGGCTACGCCGTTGGCACGCTGCGCCAGGCGCAGGCCCATGACTGCCATGTTGAAGACGGAGGGGTTCCCGCCGTCGTAGTTTTCCCGGCCGAGTTCCAGGATCCGGTCCACAGGCACGTCCGGGGCGAGCCCGGCTTCGAAGAAGTGCTTGATCTGGAGGGTCTCGAAACGGTCGATTCCTGCCGGTACGGGGGTATGCGTGGTGAAGACGGTGGATGCACGGCCTGCAGCGAGGGCTTCGTCCCAGGTGAGGGGATCATTGGCGTCGGACATCGCTTCCTGGATGCGTTCGATTCCCAGGAATCCTGCATGGCCTTCGTTTGTGTGGAAGACCTCCGGTGCGGGCGTGCCCGTCAGTTCCTGGTAGACGCGCAGGGCCTTGACGCCGCCCATGCCCAACAGCAGTTCCTGCTGGAGGCGGTGATCGCCGCCACCGCCGTACAGGCGGTCGGTGATGCCGCGCGCGGCTTCGTCGTTGGAGGGCACGTTGGAGTCCAGCAGCAGCAGCGGAACGCGTCCGACGTCGGCACGCCACACATGCGCGTGAAGCTCGCGGCCATTTGGAAGCGGAAGCGAAATGTGCACCGGCTTGCCGGGAACGCCGTCCTTGGCGGGCTGGCGCAGGAGCGTCAGCGGCAGGCCGTCCGGGTCCAGTACCGGATACGTTTCCTGCTGCCAGGCGTCACGGGACAGCGACTGCTTGAAGTAGCCGGCCTGGTAGAGGAGCCCGACGCCGATCAACGGGACACCGAGGTCCGATGCGGCTTTGAGGTGGTCGCCGGCAAGGATGCCCAGGCCACCGGAGTACTGGGGGAGAACCTCGGTGATGCCGAATTCCGGTGAGAAGTAGGCGATGCACGCCGGGGCTTCTTCACCCAAGCCCTGGTACCAGCGCGGCTCGCTGAGGTAGCGGTCCAGATCGGCTGCAGCTTCCTGTACCCGGTTAACGACTTCGCCGTTGCTGGCCAGGTCCTGGAGCTGCTCCCTGCTGATGGACCCCAGGAGGGCGATGGGGTCATGCTGCGCGGCCTCCCAGAGAGCCGGGTTAAGGCTCGCAAAAAGTTCCCTGGTGGGCCGGTGCCAGGACCAGCGCAAGTTGGTCGCCAAGCGGGCCAGCGGCCGGATGGGCTCAGGGAGGACGGTACGGACTGTAAATCTTCGAATTGCCTTCACGAGCGCCACACTAACGGACTCACATGGCAGTCGGAACTGGTTTGGGTTTCTTTTAGGTAAAAGTCATCTTGCGTCGCGAAGATGGCTCGTGTGCTTAGCATTCTTGGATTTTTGTCGCTAACGTCGTGGTTGTGACGAATACCTCGCGAACCATGACCGCTTTGAAATCCAAGACGAAAACGGACATCACCGCCGGACTTCGCTTCGGCCGGTTCCCCATCACGGCTGTCCAGCCGGTGGTTGAGGGTGGCCGGTTCCCCGCGAAGGCCCTTCCGGGTGAGGATCTCGCCATCGGCGCGACCGTCTTTCGTGAAGGACATGATCAACTCGGCGTCTCCGCCGTCCTGCTCGATCCCAAGGGCAAGGAGCGCCAGCGGGTCCGTATGGCACCGGCCAAGGATGAGCGCTGGAAAGGCCTGGACCGCTGGGAGGGTTTGCTGTCGCCATCCGGAACGGGCGCGTGGTCTTTCGTCATTGAGGCCTGGCATGACCGCTATGGAACATGGCACCACAACGCTGAAGTGAAAGTGGGTGCCGGCATTGACGTTGAGTTGATGCTCGCCGAGGGCGCGCCCTCCTTTCGGAGGCAGCCGAGGACGACGCCGGTCGCACCGCTGCGGAGAAGCGCACCTTGCGTGCTGCTTCAGTTGTCCTTGCCGACACCACCAAATCTGCCGAGGAGCGCCTTGGCGCCGGTTTCAGCCCAGAGGTGCTGGCCGCCGTCGGACGTGTTCCGATCCGCGAGCTCGTGACGGTTTCGGAGCCGTTCCCGCTGCAGGTGGAACGTGACCTCGCCGGTCGTGGTTCCTGGTACGAGTTCTTCCCCCGTTCCGAGGGCGCGGTTTTGGATCACGCCACGGGTATGTGGACCTCGGGCAATTTCCGCACCGCAGCCAAGCGCCTGGAGGCGGTTGCGGAGATGGGCTTTGACGTTATCTATCTGCCGCCGATCCACCCGATCGGTTTCCAGCACCGCAAGGGCCGCAACAACACGCTGACACCGGGCCCGCAGGATCCGGGCTCGCCGTGGGCTATTGGTTCCAAGGACGGCGGCCACGATGCAATCCACCCGGATTTGGGCACTTTTGAAGATTTTGACGCTTTTGTTTCCCACGCCCGCGAGCTCGGACTCGAAGTTGCACTGGACCTGGCGTTGCAGGCAGCCCCTGACCACCCTTGGGTAACGTCCAACCCGGAATGGTTCACCACCCGCGTGGATGGGTCCATCGCCTATGCCGAAAACCCGCCAAAGAAATACCAGGATATTTATCCCCTGAACTTCGATAACGATCCGGCGGGCCTTTCCAAGGAAATCCTGAGGATCGTGCAGTTGTGGATCAGCCATGGCGTGAAGATTTTCCGCGTGGACAATCCGCATACAAAGCCTGTCTGGTTCTGGGAATGGTTGATTGGAAAGATCAACAAAAAGAATCCAGAGGTAGTTTTCCTGGCCGAAGCTTTCACTCGTCCACCCATGATGCACGCATTGGGCAGGGCAGGGTTCCAGCAGTCATACACCTACTTCACGTGGCGGAACACCAAGACCGAACTGGAGCAGTATTTCCATGAGGTCAGCCACGAGAGCGCTGCTTTCTTCCGGCCCAACTTCTTTGTGAATACGCCGGACATCCTCACGGAGTACCTCCAGTACGGCGGTCCCGCGGCCTTCCGCATCCGGGCTGTCCTTGCCGCGACGGCAAGCCCGGTCTGGGGAATGTACGCCGGCTACGAGCTGTACGAACACGTGGCACGGCCCGGGGCAGAAGAGTACATCGACAACGAAAAGTATGAGTACAAGGCCAGGGACTGGGAAGGCGCTGCTGCGTCGGGCCGCACGTTGGCGCCGTACATCACCAGGCTGAACACCATCCGCAAGGACCACCTTGCCCTGGGCGACCTGCAGAACCTGACGTTGCACAGCAGCACCGATGACGCAACGATCGTTTATTCCAAACACAAGACGTTGCCGGACGGCACCAAGGACACGTTGATCATCGTGGTCAACGTAGATCCGCACAGCACCCGCGAGAGCACCGTCTCCCTGGACTTGGCGGCTCTGCAGCTGGATCCTGCGGACTTCAACGAGGACGGCCGGTTCCTGGTGGATGACCTGATCAGCGGGCAAAGCTGGTGGTGGGGTGAACACAACTACGTCAGGCTCGACGCACACGTGGAGCCCGCACACATCCTGAGCATCCGGAGGCAGCCTTAGTGAGTTTTTCTCCGCAAAACCCGAGCCAGTACTTCACTCCGAAGAACACCTTCGAGCTGAATGCCCCCGGTCTCCAGCATGATCCGCACTGGTACCGCAAGGCAGTCTTCTACGAAGTACTGGTGCGGGCCTTTGCGGATGCCAACGGGGATGGCTCCGGTGACTTCCACGGCTTGATCGAGAAGCTGGACTACCTTCAATGGCTGGGCGTCGACTGCCTCTGGTTGCCGCCGTTCTTCCATTCCCCGTTGCGTGATGGCGGCTATGACATTGCCGACTACACCTCGGTGCTGGACGAGTTTGGCACCATCAGCGACTTCAAGCGCCTCGTGGCGGAGGCGCACGCGCGCGGCGTCCGGGTGATCATCGACCTCCCGCTGAACCACACCTCGGACCAGCATCCGTGGTTCCAGGAATCGCGGAAGGACCCCACGGGTCCCTACGGCGATTTCTATGTCTGGAGCGATACGGATGAGAAATACCAGGATGCGCGCATCATCTTTGTGGACACGGAGGAATCCAACTGGACCTTCGATCCCATCCGGCGCCAGTTTTTCTGGCACCGCTTCTTCAGCCACCAGCCGGACCTGAACTTCGAGAACCCTAAAGTCATCGAGGCACTCTATGACGTCATCCGGTTCTGGCTGGACCAGGGAATCGATGGCTTCCGCGCGGACGCCGTTCCGTACCTCTTCGAGGAGGAAGGCACCAACTGCGAGAACCTGCCGGCCACCCACGCCTTCCTGCAAGACCTGCGCAGGATGGTGGATGCCAACTACCCCGGACGCGTGATCATCGCCGAGGCAAACCAGCCACCTCACGAGGTGGTGGAGTATTTCGGCACCGAGGAAGCCCCGGAATGCCACATGGCCTTCCACTTCCCGATCATGCCCCGGCTCTACTATGCCCTGCGGGACCAGAAGGCGGCTCCGATCATCCAGACCCTGCGGGAGACTCCGGAGATTCCCAAGGGCGCCCAGTGGGGGACCTTCCTGCGAAACCACGACGAACTCACGCTGGAGATGGTCAGCGCGGACGACCGCGCCGCCATGCTTGGCTGGTACGCACCGGACCCCAGGATGCGCGCCAACATTGGCATCCGGCGGAGGCTGGCTCCGCTGCTGGACAATTCCCGGGCTGAGATTGAGCTCGTTAACGCTCTGTTGCTCTCCCTGCCAGGTAGCCCTTTCCTCTATTACGGGGACGAAATCGGCATGGGGGACAACATTTGGCTTGATGACCGTGATGCCGTCCGCACACCCATGCAATGGAACCCGGACAGGAACGCGGGTTTCTCGGGGGCGGACCCGGGCAAGCTGTACCTGCCGGTGATCCAGTCGCTGGTCTACAACTACAGCATGGCCAACGTTGAAGCGGAGGCAGCGCATTCAGGCTCACTGCTGCGATGGACCCGGCAGATCCTGAGCGTGCGAAGGAATCACCCTGTGTTCGGCTTGGGAAGTTTCCGCCACATTGAAGCGGACAACGAGGTAGTTCTGGCCTACGTCCGGGAACTGCCGGCGGGCAACCCTGAAGGCGAGGATGCGGAGACCATTCTTTGCGTCTTCAACCTTTCACAGCACCCGGTGGCCGCCACGCTGGATCTGCCGGAATACGCAGGCAGGGGCTTCCGCGACATTTTCGGTGGCCAAACATTCCCGGCCGTTGGAGACAACGGCCAACTGACGGTCATGCTGGGTAGCCACAACTTCTATTGGCTGCGGCTGCGCTCAGCATTTTCCAACCCCTCATCGCCATTTACCCAGGCGATTCCCGTGGTGTCGACCAAAGGATGAGATGAAAAAGGGAACACTTAACCCCTCGATCGAAAGTCTTCTCCGGAGCTGGCTTCCCACCAAACGCTGGTTCCCGGTGAAGAGCCCCGACTTTACGCTGGAGCGTGTTGGCGGGTTCAACCTCCCATACCCGGGAGGTAGCGCCGGATTGCAGGTTGAACTGCTGGCCGTGACCTATCGCACGGCCGACGGCGGTCCCCGGACCGACGTTGTCCAGGTGCCGTTGAGCTTCAGGAGCCAGCCGTTGCCGGATGCTCCCACTGCCTTGCTGGGGGAGGTCACGGATCCGGAACTGGGGCTGCGACTCGTGTACGACGCCGTGTACGACACCGAGTTCATCATGGCGTGGCTGGACCTCATGCGCCGGGAGGACACCGTGGGTGACGGCCTCGCCGCGGGCCATCTCACCCGGGGCCGTGTGGCCCTTCCGGAAGGGCCCACCTCGGTCCGCGTGCTGTCCGGCGAGCAGTCCAACACGTCCGTCATCATTGACGACGGCGGTTCGACGGCGATCGTGAAGATCTTCCGTGTGTTGGCGGCAGGCAAGAATCCCGAGGTGGAGTTGGGTGCTGCGCTGACGGCAGCAGGGACAACCGAGGTCCCGGCAACGTTGGGTTGGATCACGGGTTCCTGGGATGGTCAGGGCCAAAGCGGTTCGGCCACCGGCGAGCTCACAGTGGCCCATGAATTCCTGCTGGGGGGACTGGATGCATGGAGGCTGGCTGTCGAGGCCGCTGCAGCCGGTGCCGATTTCACCAAAGAGGCCCACGAACTCGGTGCCGCAACAGCAACGGTCCACGCCAGGCTCGCGGAAACTTTCGGCACACTGGATGGCCAGACGCAGGGCGCCGACATCATTGCGACCCTGGCCGGGCGTGTCCGCCAGTCATGGGCAGAAGCGGCTTCCGCCGTCGGGCCTTATGAGGGCAACCTCGAAGAGCTGCTGGCCACGCTGCATCCCCGCGATGTGGGCCAGCTGCAGCGCATCCATGGCGACCTCCACCTTGGCCAGATACTCAAGGTTCCCGGAAAAAATGGGGCGCCGGGCCGGTGGGCCATCCTGGACTTCGAAGGCGAGCCCCTCCGGACCATTAGCGAGCGCAACACGCCCGACCTCCCCTTGCGGGACGTAGTTGGAATGCTCCGCTCCTTCGACTATGCGGCAGGAGCCGCCGTCCGTGAGAACGCGGAAGCCAAGGTGCCCGCGACATGGGCGGATGACTGCTCCACCGCGTTCCTGGCCGGATACAGCGAAGTCATGCCGGGAACCATTGACCGCCGCTCGCCGCTCTTTGTGGCATTGTGGCTGGACAAGGCCTTATATGAGGTGGTCTATGAGTTGCGGAACCGGCCGGACTGGCTGTCCATTCCGGTCAACGCATCACGGCAAATCCTCGACAACACGAGCCGCGGCAAGCACGCCGCGGCTACAGCGGAAGGTAATGAAATGACAGGCTCTGCACGCACCGAACGGCCCCGAGTTCCCCTGCATGTGGACTCCGAGACCTTGGCCCGCGTGGCAGCTGGAGCCCACCACGCACCACACTCCGTGCTCGGCGCCCACCTGGACGATCACGGCCACGTCACCATCCGGACCGTTAAGCACCTCGCCAAGTCGGTGACCGTGGTGACGGAGGCCGGACGCACTGCCATGGAGCACGAGGCCAACGGCATTTGGGCCGCTGTCCTGGATCCGCTGCAGCACGGCCATGTTCCGGACTACCGTCTGGAAGTGGTGTACGACGCCGAACCCGTCACCATTGATGACCCTTACCACTACCTGCCTACCGTGGGCGAGGTGGATCTGCACCTGATCGGCGAAGGCCGGCACGAGCGTCTCTGGGATGTCCTTGGCGCCCACGTCCAGCATTACCGCTCTTCGCTGAGTGAAGTAGACGGTGTTTCCTTTGCTGTCTGGGCCCCGAACGCCCAAGCGGTCCGGGTCAAGGGTGATTTCAACGGCTGGGATGGCCGTAGCCACGCAATGCGTTCCCTGGGCTCGTCCGGTGTCTGGGAAGTCTTCATTCCCGGGGTTGTAGCAGGGGCGTGCTATAGATACCGAGATCCTGAGCAAGTCCGGGCACTGGCTGGAAAAGGCTGACCCCTTGGCCTTCGGCACGGAAGTTCCGCCACTGACGGCATCCCGCGTGGTGGACTCCAGCTACCGCTTCAAGGACGCGGAGTGGATGACAGCGCGTGCCGAAAAGGACCCGCACAACTCGCCCATGAGCGTCTACGAAGTCCACCTGGGATCCTGGCGCCTTGGCCTGGGCTACAAGGAACTGGCCAAGGAACTGGTTGACTACGTGAAGTGGCTAGGTTTCACCCACGTGGAGTTCATGCCCGTGGCAGAACACCCCTTCGGCGGTTCCTGGGGTTACCAAGTCACGTCCTACTTTGCGCCTACGTCCAGGTTCGGGCACCCGGATGAGTTCCGGTTCCTCGTGGACTCCCTGCACCAGGCCGGCATCGGTGTCCTGCTGGACTGGGTCCCTGCGCACTTCCCCAAGGATTCCTGGGCGCTGGCCCGTTTTGACGGCGAGGCACTGTACGAGCACTCAGATCCCAACCTGGGCGAACACCCGGACTGGGGCACTCTGATCTTCGACTTCGGACGCACCGAGGTGCGGAACTTCCTGGTTGCCAACGCACTTTATTGGCTTGAAGAATTCCACATTGACGGACTGCGCGTGGACGCCGTGGCCTCCATGATCTACCTGGACTATTCGCGCGAAGAAGGACAGTGGCAACCCAACAAGTTCGGTGGCCGCGAGAACCTCGAGGCTATTTCCTTCATGCAGGAGGTCAACGCGACCGTCTACAAGACGCACCCTGGCGCCGTCACCATCGCAGAGGAATCCACCGCATTCCCCGGTGTCACCGCCCCTACCAACCACGGCGGGCTCGGCTTTGGCCTCAAATGGAACATGGGGTGGATGCACGACTCCCTGAAATACATCTCGGAAGACCCCATCAACCGCCGGTGGCACCACGGCACCATCACGTTCTCCATGGTCTACGCCTTCTCGGAGAACTTCCTCCTGCCCATCAGCCATGACGAAGTAGTCCACGGCAAGGGATCAATGCTTCGCAAGATGCCCGGTGACCGTTGGCAGCAACTGGCAAACCTCCGCGCCTTCTTCGCCTACCAGTGGGCACACCCCGGTAAGCAGCTCATTTTCATGGGCACCGAATTCGGTCAGGAAGCCGAATGGTCCGAGCAGTACGGACTCGACTGGTTCCTGGCGGACATCCCGGCCCACCGCGGACTCCAACTCTTGGTCCGGGACCTCAACGGCCTCTACACGTCAACGCCTGCACTGCATGTCCGCGACAACGAACCCGGCGGCTTCCAGTGGATCAACGGTGGGGACGCCGACCACAACGTGCTGACCTTCATTCGCTGGGACCACGATGGCAAGCCGTTGGTGTGCGCAGTCAACTTCTCCGGTGGCCCGCACAACGATTACATCCTGGGCGTACCGGAAGCAGGGGAGTGGGTTGAAGTCCTGAACACCGATTCCGAAACCTACGGTGGTTCGGGCGTCATCAACTCTGGAACACTGAAGGCTGCCTCGCCGGGGACGGATGGCCAGCCGGCGGCATTGACCGTAACACTCCCGCACCGCTTGGCGCGTCCTGGTTCACGCTGGCCGAGTAGTTCTTCAAAGAGCCGGGTGGTCCTTCGATACCCGGGTATTTCTTCACGAGGCAGGGAGGGTCCGGAGCCGCATGCTCCAGGCCCTCCCTGACTCCGTCTGGGGGTAGTTGAGGTGCCCAAGGAGCCCCTCTCTGAGCGGCTTTGCCATCTCGGCTGAGTAGGGGTATAGTTAGTACCCGCGCTGGTCCCCGAGTGGAGATCGCCAAGCTGACAAGAAACCGCAAGGAAAAATCAAGTCAAGCTTGCCGATTTGACTCCGAGAGATCCAGCCGGTAAGTTTGAAAAGTTGCTCCGGAGCGATCCTGTGGCCCTGTTAGGGGTCTGGTGGTGCCGGTTAGTGTCTGTTGTTTGAGAACTCAATAGTGTGCCAAGTTTGTTGATGCCGATTGTTTTATTGATTCGTTGAAATTATGGCCGGATTGCTGCGCACCCCCGTGTGTGGTGGTCTGGTTTTCAGCTGGTTTCGAATTTTGTGCAGCCGCGCCTGGCCGTTATTTCCGGTGGGTGTGGTTGTGTCTGTTATTTTTCAACGGAGAGTTTGATCCTGGCTCAGGATGAACGCTGGCGGCGTGCTTAACGCGTGCAAGTCGAACGATGATCCCAGCTTGCTGGGGGATTAGTGGCGAACGGGTGAGTAACACGTGAGTAACCTGCCCTTGACTCTGGGATAAGCCTGGGAAACTGGGTCTAATACCGGATACGACCATCTGGCGCATGTCATGGTGGTGGAAAGCTTTTGTGGTTTTGGATGGACTCGCGGCCTATCAGCTTGTTGGTGGGGTAATGGCCTACCAAGGCGACGACGGGTAGCCGGCCTGAGAGGGTGACCGGCCACACTGGGACTGAGACACGGCCCAGACTCCTACGGGAGGCAGCAGTGGGGAATATTGCACAATGGGCGAAAGCCTGATGCAGCGACGCCGCGTGAGGGATGACGGCCTTCGGGTTGTAAACCTCTTTCAGTAGGGAAGAAGCGAAAGTGACGGTACCTGCAGAAGAAGCGCCGGCTAACTACGTGCCAGCAGCCGCGGTAATACGTAGGGCGCAAGCGTTATCCGGAATTATTGGGCGTAAAGAGCTCGTAGGCGGTTTGTCGCGTCTGCTGTGAAAGACCGGGGCTCAACTCCGGTTCTGCAGTGGGTACGGGCAGACTAGAGTGCAGTAGGGGAGACTGGAATTCCTGGTGTAGCGGTGAAATGCGCAGATATCAGGAGGAACACCGATGGCGAAGGCAGGTCTCTGGGCTGTAACTGACGCTGAGGAGCGAAAGCATGGGGAGCGAACAGGATTAGATACCCTGGTAGTCCATGCCGTAAACGTTGGGCACTAGGTGTGGGGGACATTCCACGTTTTCCGCGCCGTAGCTAACGCATTAAGTGCCCCGCCTGGGGAGTACGGCCGCAAGGCTAAAACTCAAAGGAATTGACGGGGGCCCGCACAAGCGGCGGAGCATGCGGATTAATTCGATGCAACGCGAAGAACCTTACCAAGGCTTGACATGAACCGGAAAGACCTGGAAACAGGTGCCCCGCTTGCGGTCGGTTTACAGGTGGTGCATGGTTGTCGTCAGCTCGTGTCGTGAGATGTTGGGTTAAGTCCCGCAACGAGCGCAACCCTCGTTCTATGTTGCCAGCGCGTTATGGCGGGGACTCATAGGAGACTGCCGGGGTCAACTCGGAGGAAGGTGGGGACGACGTCAAATCATCATGCCCCTTATGTCTTGGGCTTCACGCATGCTACAATGGCCGGTACAAAGGGTTGCGATACTGTGAGGTGGAGCTAATCCCAAAAAGCCGGTCTCAGTTCGGATTGGGGTCTGCAACTCGACCCCATGAAGTCGGAGTCGCTAGTAATCGCAGATCAGCAACGCTGCGGTGAATACGTTCCCGGGCCTTGTACACACCGCCCGTCAAGTCACGAAAGTTGGTAACACCCGAAGCCGGTGGCCTAACCCTTGTGGGGGGAGCCGTCGAAGGTGGGACCGGCGATTGGGACTAAGTCGTAACAAGGTAGCCGTACCGGAAGGTGCGGCTGGATCACCTCCTTTCTAAGGAGCTGCTAACAGCTGTGTTGTTCACCTGCATGGGTGGATGACGGGTTGTCAGTGTTGCCCATTGCGCAGGCGTCTGTTCTGCGGTGGGTGCTCATGGGTGGAAACATCAACGAATCAAGAGTTTTTTTGGCATGGCCTTTCCGGTTGTGTCCTGGTGTTAGTACGGCAGTGCCGCGTCCCCTTTGGGGGTGTGGTGGTGTCAGGAACGCGCTGGGGCGTGGTTTGTGTGGGTTGTGTTTGGCGCACTGTTGGGTCCTGAGGCAACAGGACCTTTTTGCAGCAATGCATGGGGGCATCTTCTGGTGTTTCTTTTGTTCCTGCTTCCGGTATCACCGGTCACTGTTTAGCGGCTCCGCTCCTTTTGTGGGTGTGTGGGTTGTGGTGTCCGGGGGTCTGGTTGATGGGGTTGTTGTTTGAGAACTACATAGTGGACGCGAGCATCTGGAACACACACGTGTGTGTGTTCCTACAGCAATTTCTTATGAATGAACCTGGCCCTTGTGGTCGTGGTTCTCTCGAATAGATGATGCATGGTCAAACGAGAGTTTGATCTTTGTGTGGTCAAGTTTTTAAGGGCACACGGTGGATGCCTTGGCATTAGGAGCCGAAGAAGGACGTAGGAATCTGCGATAAGCCTGGGGGAGTTGATAACCGAGCGTTGATCCCAGGATGTCCGAATGGGGAAACCCCGCACAACGCTGTCATGGTGATTGTGTGACCCGCATCTGAACACATAGGGTGCGTGGGGGGAACGCGGGGAAGTGAAACATCTCAGTACCCGCAGGAAGAGAAAACAAGAGTGATTCCGTTAGTAGTGGCGAGCGAACGCGGATCAGGCTAAACCGTTTCCATGTGTGATAGCCGGCGGGCGTTGCATGGGCGGGGTTGTGGGACTTTCCGTACTGGTTCTGCCGGACTGGTGGGGTGTGTAGTGCAGGCATAGGTGAACGGTCTTGAAAGGCCGGCCAGAGAGGGTGTGAGCCCCGTAACCGTAATGTTGTGTACCGCCTGGAGAGGATCCCAAGTAGCACGGGGCCCGAGAAATCCCGTGCGAATCTGTCAGGACCACCTGATAAGCCTAAATACTTCCTAATGACCGATAGCGGACCAGTACCGTGAGGGAAAGGTGAAAAGTACCCCGGGAGGGGAGTGAAACAGTACCTGAAACCGTGTGCTTACAATCCGTCGGAGCCAGTCTGATTCTGGTGACGGCGTGCCTTTTGAAGAATGAGCCTGCGAGTTAGTGTTACGTCGCGAGGTTAACCCGTGTGGGGTAGCCGTAGCGAAAGCGAGTCTGAACAGGGCGAGTGTAGTGGCGTGATCTAGACCCGAAGCGGAGTGATCTACCCATGGCCAGGTTGAAGCGACGGTAAGACGTCGTGGAGGACCGAACCCACTTCAGTTGAAAATGGAGGGGATGAGCTGTGGGTAGGGGTGAAAGGCCAATCAAACTCCGTGATAGCTGGTTCTCCCCGAAATGCATTTAGGTGCAGCGTTGCGTGTTTCTTGCCGGAGGTAGAGCTACTGGATGGCCGATGGGCCCTACAAGGTTACTGACGTCAGCCAAACTCCGAATGCCGGTAAGTGAGAGCGCAGCAGTGAGACTGTGGGGGATAAGCTTCATAGTCGAGAGGGAAACAGCCCAGACCACCAACTAAGGCCCCTAAGCGTGTGCTAAGTGGGAAAGGATGTGGAGTTGCGAAGACAACCAGGAGGTTGGCTTAGAAGCAGCCATCCTTGAAAGAGTGCGTAATAGCTCACTGGTCAAGTGATTCCGCGCCGACAATGTAGCGGGGCTCAAGTACACCGCCGAAGTTGTGGATTTCACACAGTACCCTAGCCTTCGTGGTTCAGGGGTGTGGAGTGGTAGGGGAGCGTCGTGTGGGCAGTGAAGTCGCGGTGGAAACCAGCGGTGGAGCCTACACGAGTGAGAATGCAGGCATGAGTAGCGAAAGACGGGTGAGAAACCCGTCCGCCGAATGATCAAGGGTTCCAGGGTCAAGCTAATCTGCCCTGGGTAAGTCGGGACCTAAGGCGAGGCCGACAGGCGTAGTCGATGGACAACGGGTTGATATTCCCGTACCGGCGAAAAACCGCCCATGCCAAGCGGGGGATACTAACCGCCCGGAGCCTGCCCGCCCACCCTTGTGGTGTGTGGGTTTTGGCCGAGCGCGGGACCTGATCCCGGGAGGTAAGCGTATTAACAGGTGTGACGCAGGAAGGTAGCCGGGCCGGGCGATGGTTGCCCCGGTCCAAGGATGTAGGGTCAGGGATAGGCAAATCCGTTCCTGTGTGCTTCGAGCACGCTCCTGAGATCTGATGGGACCCCCGTTCGGGGGGATCCGGTGATCCTATGCTGCCTAGAAAAGCATCGACGCGAGGTTTTAGCCGCCCGTACCCCAAACCGACACAGGTGATCAGGTAGAGAATACCAAGGCGATCGAGAGAATTATGGTTAAGGAACTCGGCAAAATGCCCCCGTAACTTCGGGAGAAGGGGGGCCTGCCCCGTGATACAGACTTGCTCTGTGGAGCGGGTGTGGGCCGCAGAGACCAGGGGGAAGCGACTGTTTACTAAAAACACAGGTCCGTGCGAAGTCGCAAGACGATGTATACGGACTGACTCCTGCCCGGTGCTGGAAGGTTAAGAGGACCGGTTAGCCCCTTCGGGGGCGAAGCTGAGAATTTTAAGCCCCAGTAAACGGCGGTGGTAACTATAACCATCCTAAGGTAGCGAAATTCCTTGTCGGGTAAGTTCCGACCTGCACGAATGGAGTAACGACTTCCCCGCTGTCTCAACCATAAACTCGGCGAAATTGCAGTACGAGTAAAGATGCTCGTTACGCGCAGCAGGACGGAAAGACCCCGAGACCTTTACTATAGTTTGGTATTGGTGTTCGGAGTGGCTTGTGTAGGATAGGTGGGAGACGTTGAAACCCGGACGCCAGTTCGGGTGGAGTCATCGTTGAAATACCACTCTGGTCACTTTGGACATCTAACTTCGGCCCGTGATCCGGGTCAGGGACAGTGCCTGATGGGTAGTTTAACTGGGGCGGTTGCCTCCTAAAAAGTAACGGAGGCGCCCAAAGGTTCCCTCAGCCTGGTTGGCAATCAGGTGTCGAGTGTAAGTGCACAAGGGAGCTTGACTGTGAGAGAGACATCTCAAGCAGGGACGAAAGTCGGGACTAGTGATCCGGCGGTACATTGTGGAATGGCCGTCGCTCAACGGATAAAAGGTACCTCGGGGATAACAGGCTGATCTTGCCCAAGAGTCCATATCGACGGCATGGTTTGGCACCTCGATGTCGGCTCGTCGCATCCTGGGGCTGGAGTAGGTCCCAAGGGTTGGGCTGTTCGCCCATTAAAGCGGTACGCGAGCTGGGTTTAGAACGTCGTGAGACAGTTCGGTCCCTATCCGCTGCGCGCGCAGGAAATTTGAGAAGGGCTGTCCTTAGTACGAGAGGACCGGGACGGACGAACCTCTGGTGTGTCAGTTGTACTGCCAAGTGCACCGCTGATTAGCTACGTTCGGATGGGATAACCGCTGAAAGCATCTAAGCGGGAAGCTCGCTTCAAGATGAGATTTCCATACACAATTTGTGTGAGAGGCCCCCAGCCAGACCACTGGGTTGATAGGCCGGATGTGGAAGCGAGGACCAAAGACTCGTGAAGCTGACCGGTACTAATAGGCCAACAACTTACACCACACACAAAACACTGCACGCGTCCACTATGTGGTTCCCGAACAACAACCCGTTGCTCACAGGAACCAACAACTGAATAACAACACCACAGGACCCTCAACACCGAGGGAACACACATGTTGTAACCACAAAGCTTCCCACCCCCACCACCCAAACCGGTGCACACAGGGGTTCGGGTAACAAGGTTACGGCGGTCATAGCGTGGGGGAAACGCCCGGTCCCATTCCGAACCCGGAAGCTAAGACCCACAGCGCCGATGGTACTGCACCCGGGAGGGTGTGGGAGAGTAGGACACCGCCGGACACACATTAGGTCGAGACCCCCCAACCCACACAGGGACGGGGGGTCTCCCACATTAACGAGACAACCAGCCACACCAGAACCAACCAAGCCCCGACCACCACGGCCGGGGCTTGCCCCATTTAACCCCGGTTTAGCCTTTCCAGAACCCAGTGAGTTGCGCCGCAAGGGCCCGGCCTTGTTCGTAACCGGCCCGTGCAGCCGCCGGACGCATGGACACATCCATCGCATTGGCGCCGAACATGTGCTCGGCGCTGCTCTCAGGGAAGACCGTTTCTACCCTGCTGCCGCCGGCACGTAATTCGTCGACCTGTGTTGCCAGGTGCAGGCCCCACGCCAGCGGAGTCCGCGTTCTGCCCCCAAATGGTGACAGCACCAGGACGCGTGCGTACCCGGTTGCCAGGTCTGCATTCTCGGCGTTGGATCGATAACCGCCGTCAATGTATCGGCCGTCACCGATGCTGTAGGCAAACCCACTGGCGCAACTGGCGGCTACAGCATCCACCATCTCGACCCCGCTGTGACGGTCAAAGACGACGGGCTGACCGGTCCGTGCATCCACCGCTGTGATGAGTACTGTTCGTTGCGGCCACTGCAAACTTGGCAGCCGGGAGGCGACCGTTTCACGCCACTGTCTTTGCCTTGATTCGTCCGCGGTAGCAGGCAACTCGAGCGCTGCCGCGCCCATCTGGCGACGCATATCGGCAGGATCCGCAGAGGCCTCAATGATTTTTTGTGTTCTTTCCAAATGGTCCACCACTTGCCGCGCTGGACCGGATTGTGCTGGGTTGGACTGCGTTGCATTGGACTGCGTCGGACTGGGCTCGGTCTGAGTGGCTTGCCGCGGCCGCTGTCGTTCCGGCTGGGGTGGTGCGGCAAGGGTAGCTGCATATAGTTCTGAAGGACTCGCGCCAGCTATCTGTGCCGCCGCCGTGGAGCCAGCCGATGTGCCGACCGTTAAGTCGGCGGTGGTCACATCCATGCCGGCATCGAACATTCCAGCGATGACGCCGATCAGCCAGGCATTGCCGGTTGATCCACCGCCACCAAGCACCAGCGCCCGTTCGGCTGAACGCCCAGGAATCGCGGCGGGATTTTCTTGTGGCTGATCCTGGGAGGACCGTGGCTGCGCGGAAGTGGTCGTCGGTGTGACGGGCAGGGTTGAAAAAGGTGTTGTGTTCATGGGAGTCGCCTTTCGCGAATTGCCTCTGTGGCGCTCCCGCTGGCGACTAGATCAGTCGCGAGATCGTGTACTGCGGGGGAGCACCCATTGCGGATACTGCGTTCATGGGTCTCACCTCCTGTTGATAGTTCACGATCAACGGGACTCTAACACCGCGCCAACGGGCTGCGCAACCAAGCCATCCTCCAGCACCTCGGGCCGGACATGGTTGCCGGGGGAAATGCGCGTTTCCGCACCGGTACAGTTGGGGGTCATGGACAGTATTTTCAGTCATCCCGAGCCGGAGCCCGCGCCGTCGTCACAGGACTCCAATGAACTTGAACCCCTGGTGCTGACAGTGGTGGTACCAACCAGCGTTTCACATGCCTTTTTGGGTTTTACGGACCATCCTCATTTGTGGTGGCCACTCGAAGAGGAGAGTGTGTTCGGCGCGGGATCGCACGTGGAGTTTGAGGAGAACCTGATCCTGGAGACGGCCGAGGACGGACGCACTTCGGTGTGGGGAACCATCGATGACTGGCAGCCGCCGTTGTCCTTCCATGCAAGCTGGTATCCGGCGAGCACGCCCCTCTGGTCCACAGAATTGAGGGTCTCGTTCCGGGCGGTGGAGGGTGGCACCGAGGTGCGTTTGGTTCACGACGGTTGGGAAGGTGCAGAGGATCCTGCTGCCAGCCGGGCATCGTATGCGGAAGGTTGGCCTCGCGTCCTGGAACGCTATGTACGGTTCATGGGCGGGACCGTTGCCTAGGGTCAGGCGACTTCGTGCTGAAGATTGGTGTCTCCTGAGGAAAGTCCGGCTGGAAATGCTAACGGACACGCCTATGGCTTATGTCGAAAGCCTGGAGGCTGCGCGGCGGCAAACGGATGCGCAATGGCAGGAACGGACTGCCGCTATGGCCGGCGATTCCAGCGTGACGTTGGTGGCTGACGGTGGCGTGGAGGGAAGCCCGTTCTGTGGGCTGATGAGGGTTGTCCTGAAGCATCCTCAAGACCCGCAGAGGCCACTTCAAGCGATGCTGATTAGTGTCTACGTTGCTCCCGAACATCGAGGTTTGGGGCTGGCGGATGAACTCCTCCAGCAGGCGTGCGAGGCTGCCCGGATGGACCTGGGTGCCAAGCTCCTGGAGTTGGGCGTCCACGAGGACAATACGAGGGCGTTGGCTTTCTACCGGCGGCACGGTTTCAACACCACAGGGGACAGCCGGCCGTATCCCCAGGACACGTCCAAGCAGGAACTGGTCATGGAAAAGATCCTGAAGCAGTAGCCACTCGTGAGCGGCGCCCCCAGCCTAAGCGGCGTCGTTCCTGGGCACAGCCGTGCTCGAACGAACCACGAGCTTGGTGGGGTGTTCAGTATCGGCAGGTTCAAGGACCAGGCCATTGTTGATGGCGCCCAGCAAGGTGCGCACGGCCAGCGCTCCTTGCCCTTTCGCGTCCTGGTCGATGGTGGTGAGGCCCATGACCTTCCCGAGGTCGTGCCCGTCGATGCCGATGACCGAGAGGTCCTCTGGAATCCGCAGGCCGAAGTCACGCGCCGCAAGAATGGTGCCGATGGCCATCTCGTCGGACGCAGCAAACACCGCTGTTGGTCGCTCTGGTGCGCCCCCCAGCAATTGTCGGGCAGCGGAGTAAGCGCCTTCGATGGTGAAGTCAGCGGAAGCGATCCATTCGGGCCGAACCTGGCAGTCGGCGTCGTTCATTGCTTTCTCGAAACCACCGCGCCGTGTCCCGGGAAGCTGGAAGTCCTGTTCGTATGCTTCTTCGCCGGTCATGTGGGCGATCTTGGTGTGACCCAGGCCGATGAGGTGGTTTGTGGCTTGCTGTGCGATCGCGGAATCATCGATCCGGATGGTGGAGGCTCCCGGAAGGGGGCCTCCGATTCCAACGATCGGCCGGTGCACGGCGAGAAGCTGCTGCATCTCGTCTTCGCTGAGCTCCAGGGAGACCGCAATGACCGCGTCCACGCGCTTGCGCAGCAGAAAGTCGTTAAACACGCTGTGCCGGTGTTGTGGGTCTTCGCCAATGTTGTAGAGGGTGAGGTCGTATCCGGCACTCAGGAGCGCAGCGGAGGCACCCTCGATCACCGCTGAATAGAACCAGCGGTGGACCGAGGGCACCACCAGGCCAACGTTGTGCGTACGGCCGGAGGCCAGGCTCGAGGCGTGATAGGAGAGCACGAAGCCAAGCTCAGCTGCAGCTGCACGCGCCCGTTCCCGACTGGCGGGGGAGACGTTGCCTTTGCCACTGAGCGCGCGTGAAACCGTGGCAACGGAGAGTCCCGATCGCTCGGCTACGTCCTTGATGCCGGTCATGCTGCTCCTCGGTGGGAAAGTTAGCTGGTTGTGAGCCAGATGCTCTCCCCGAGCTTAGTAGACCCGAGCTTAGGAGATCGGTGCCCTGCAGATCGGAGCCCATGGGATGGGCGCCGCCTGCCGCCGAACTGCGAAGGATCACCTTGCCCTCGGGAAGCGGAAGGGGCTCGTTGCCTACGTTCATGATCACCAGTGTGTCGCCGTTGAGATAGGCGAGCGAGGAGTCGGTGCAGTAGTCCTCCGCCCACGCCAGGGAACCCTGCCCCAACCGACGTTCGGCGCGTTGGGCAAGCATTTCCCGGTAAAGACTAAGGTGCGACGCCGGATCCTCCTGCTGCTTGTCCCTCGCCAATGCCGCCCAGGACTCTGGTTGCGGCAGCCAAGGATCCTGGCCGTCGCCGAAACCGGCATGCAACTCCGAGGAACGCCATGGCAACGGCACCCGGCAGCCGTCGCGGCCTATCCTTTCTCCGCCGGTCCGGGCAAAGGTGGGGTCCTGGCGCATGCTCCCGGGAATGCTTGTGGAGTCAGGCAGCCCAAGCTCTTCCCCTTGGTACAGGTAGGCACCACCTGGGAGGCCAAGCATGAACATGGTGGCCGCGGCAGCCCGCCGTCGTCCGAGTTCTTCATTGGGCTGTACGTCGTCCGCGCCGATACCGTCGCCGTCGCGGGGACCGGGTCCCTCGTAACCGAATCGGGTGGCGTGACGGACGACGTCGTGGTTGGACAGCACCCACGTGCTCGGTGCGCCGACAGCGTCCAGGGAGACCAAGGAATCGGTGATGATGTGGCGAAGGCGGTTCACGTCCAGGCCGGCGTGCAGGTACGGGAAATTGAACGCCTGGTGCATCTCGTCGGGCCGGACCCACTGTGCCAGCCGGGGAAGGGGATCCACATTGGCTTCGGCGCAGAGGATCCGATCGGGGCCGTATTCCTCCAGGATGGAGCGCCAGCGGCGGTAGATATCGTGCAGGGCGGGCTGGCCGAACATGGGGGCCTCATGGCCGGGGAAGCCGTCTGAGCTGTTGCCATCCGGGCGTCCACCCCAGTTTGGCAGGCCTGCTGCCTTGACCAGTGCGTGGGCAACGTCAACCCGGAAACCGGAAATTCCGCGATCCAACCAGAAACGGAGGACCCGCTCGAACTCGGCGTGCACGGCATCGTTGTCCCAGTTGAAATCCGGCTGCGAGGAATCAAAGAGGTGCAGGTACCACTGTCCGGGCTGGCCATTTGGTTCCACGAGTCGGGTCCAGGCGGGGCCACCAAAATGGGACTGCCAGTTGTTGGGAGGTTCGTTTCCGTCAGGTCCTTGGCCGTCCCGGAAGATGAACATGTCCCGCTCGCGGCTGTTGGCCGGAGCCGCGAGTGCCGCTTGGAAGGCGGCGTGTTGGTCGGAGCAGTGGTTGGGAACAAGATCTGCAATGACCCGCAGGTGCAGGCGGTTGGCTTCGTAGATCAGGGCGTCGAAGTCCGCGAGGCTTCCGAACAGCGGATCGACATCGCAATAGTCGCTGACGTCATAACCTGCGTCCCGCTGCGGTGAGCGGTAGAACGGCGAGAGCCAGACGGCATCCACGCCCAGTTCGGCGAGTTGGGCGAGTTCGTGGGTGATACCCGCGAGGTCGCCGATTCCATCGCCGTTAAGGTCCCGGAAGGACCGCGGATAAATCTGGTAAATGACTGCGGAGCGCCACCATCCGTGAGCCGCGGAGGCCTCGTGGACGGGCGTCAATGTACTGAAAGCTGCAGAGGGCGCGGACGCCTCAACTGGGAGCAATGAATCAACAGACATGAACACATCGTAGAAGACCACGCATCCAATTGGAAACGCTTTCAGTCAAAATGGCCCTTCGATGACAATGCTTCGGAGTATCGGGGTTTACCAATCGTCGTTTAGGCATGTAGTGTTTGGAAGCGCTTGCAGTTGTGAGCCACATCACCGACGTTGCCTCTGGGCCCCTCGAGCCCCCACCGTCGAAGCACATAAGGAAAGGGACACCAATGAAGGTGCACAACACCCTCGCGGCTCAGACCACCCGCCGCGTTTTCGCTACCGGCGCGATCTCCGTGGTCGCCGCCCTGGCCCTGAGCGCCTGTGGCGGCAGTGCCTCCACCGCTCCCAGCTCGGAAGCCGCAAAGCAGGACCTCAAGGCAGCCGGCGCCGGCACCATCACCATGTGGGTAGACGCCGAACGATCGCCGGCGTTGAAGGACATCACCGAAAAGTTCCAGTCGGACACCGGCATCGAAGTCAAGCTCGTAGTGAAGGACTTCGCTGCCGTCCGCGATGACTTCATCACCCAGGTCCCTACCGGCCAAGGCCCCGATCTGATCGTTGGACCGCACGACTGGATTGGAAAGTTTGTTCAAAACGGTGTGATCGCACCGGTGGAACTGGGCGACAAAGCCAGCCAGTTCCAGGATTCCTCGATCAAGGCCATGACTTACAACGGAGCCGTCTACGGCGTCCCGTACGCCATTGAAAACATTGCCCTCCTGCGCAACACCAGCATCGTGGACAGCAAGGCGAGCACCCTGGATGAGGTAGTGGCCAACGGTAAGAAGGCCGTTGCAGAGGGTAAAGCCACGTTCCCGTTCCTGGTGGGCATGGATCCCAAGCAGGGCGATCCGTATCACCTGTACCCGCTGCAGTCATCCATGGGTTCGCAGGTTTTCGGTAAGAACGCCGACGGCGGTTACGATCCCAAGCAGCTGCTCATCGGTGACGCTGCCGGCGTCGAATTCGCCAAGAAGCTGGCCGCCTGGGGCGACGCCGGCGAGAAAATCATCAACTCCAACATCACGGGGGACATCGCCAAGGAGAAGTTCCTTGCCGGAGAATCCCCGTACTTCCTGACGGGCCCATGGAACGTGCCGGACGTTCAGAAGAAGGGCATCAAGTTCGCCGTTGATGAGCTGCCCACTGCCGGTGGCGAAGCTGCCCAGCCCTTCATCGGCGTAAATGGGTTCTTCATCAGCGCCAAGAGCGCCAACGCCCTTGCCACCAATGAATTCGTCACCAACTACCTCACCTCCGAGTCCGCCCAGGACTCCATGTACACGGCGGGCGGGCGCCCGCCGGCACTCAAGGCATCCTTTGAGAAGGCAGCCAGCGATCCCGTAGTGGAGGCCTTCGGCAAGATCGGCGCCACAGGCGTGCCCATGCCGGCCATCCCCGAAATGAGTGCGGTCTGGGCTGACTGGGGCGCCACGGAACTGGCCATCATCAAGGGCCAGGGCGATCCTGCTGAAGCGTGGACCAAGATGGCCGCGAGCATCAAGTCCAAGATCGGCGGCTGACGCCGCAACCGGTGATTCCACCGGTTTTCCCGGGGCCGGACGGTAGTCACGCCGTCCGGCCCCGGGCCTGCCGTCAGGCCAGGGCCCCGTCAGGCCCGGGAGCCAAACCGTCCGGCCCGTGCCAGCCACAAACTGCTTTACTCCAAGGATCCAAAATGCCAAAGCCAGATCTCCACGAACTGCCAGCCAGCGCAACCAGTACGACGCCGGTGCAGCCACCTGGTGCTGCTGCCCACCGGAGCGCTGCCCATCGGACTGCAGATATCGGCCGCCGGGGCCCCGACTCCATCAAGGGCACCATCCTCAAGATCGTCCTGTTGGGCCTGGTGGATGCCTTTGCCGTGTACGTGTTGATGATGCTGTTCCTGAGCCAATCGTGGGCCGCGCTGGCTGTGTCCTCACCTCTGGTCCTGGCCATTAACTGGATCTATTTGCGCAAGGGCGGGCTGCCGGCGAAGTATCTGGCTCCGGGTGTGCTGTTCCTGCTGGTGTTCCAGGTCCTGGTGGTGTTCTTCAGCGGCTATATCGCCTTCACCAACTATGGCGACGGGCACAACAGCACCAAGGAAGACGCCATCGCAGCCATCCAACTGACCGCCCAGAAGCGCGTCCCGGATTCGCCCGCATACAAGGCAGCAGTGCTGACCAAGGGCGATACGTTCTACCTGTTGTTTACTGACCCCTCCGGCAAAGCTCAGATAGGCAGCACCGAGGAGCCACTCACTGAGGTCTCCGGGGCGGGAAAGGATTCCACCGGCAAGGCCAACTCCTTGCCTGGCTACGAAACACTGAAGTTCCAGGAGATCGTGGCCAACCAGCAGGAAATCCTGAAGATTACCGTTCCCGTCTCAGAGAACCCCGCTGATGGAACCCTGCGCACCGCGGATGGCAGCACCGCGTACCAGTTCAAGCCAGCGCTGAGCTACGACGCCGCCACCGATACCTTCACTGACAGCGAGACCGGAACGGCCTACCGCGACAATGGCAAGGGCGCCTTCGCGGACGCCAACGGAGAGACGTTGGCCACCGGCTGGAAGATCGACGTTGGCATGGAGAACTTCGCCCGGGCCTTCACCGATCCGAGCCTCCGCGGTCCGCTGCTGGGCGTGATCCTTTGGACGTTCACCTTCTCCGTAGCGTCCGTTGCCTTGACGTTCGCCATGGGGCTTTTCCTGGCCATCACCTTCAACCGCGAGGACCTCCGCGGCAAAAAGGTTTACCGGATCCTGATGATTTTGCCCTACGCTTTCCCGGCATTCCTGTCCGGTTTGGTGTGGTCCGGCATTCTCAACCCCGAGTTCGGCTGGCTCAACCAGACCCTGCTGGGTGGGGCGAACATTGGCTGGCTCACTGACCCTGTCCTGGCCAAGGTCAGTGTGCTGGTGGTCAATGTGTGGCTCGGATTTCCGTACATGTTCCTCGTTTGCACGGGGGCACTCCAATCCTTGCCAACAGAAATTGATGAGGCTGCCCGCATGGACGGAGCGTCCCCATGGCGAGTGTTCCGCTCCATCAAACTGCCGCTGCTGCTGGTCTCCGTGGCGCCGCTGCTGATCTCCTCCTTTGCGTTCAACTTCAATAACTTCAATGTCATCTACATGTTGACCGGTGGCGGGCCGCGCTTTGCAGACACCGATCGCGATATCGGAGCCACGGACATCCTGATCACGCTGGTCTACAAGGTGGCGTTCGGCCAAGGCACAGGGCGCGACTACGGACTGGCCAGCGCGCTCGCCATCATCATCTTCATCATCGTGGCCACGATTTCGGCCATCAGCTTCAAGCAGACCAAAGCACTCGAGGACGTGAACTAATGAGTGAGGCACAGGTACGCACCCTCCCCACCATCGAACAGGCGCACGACGGCGGTCCCGCACCGTTGGTGCCAAAGCGGCGTCCTTTCGGGGTTTGGTTCAAAGACAAAGGCTGGCGGCACGCCGTCGGCATAGTCACCACCATCTTCGCAGTGTTCCCGCTGCTCTATGTTTTGTCGGCAGCACTGGACTCCAACGGCACCTTGGTAGGCTCCAACGGGCTGTTCTCCAGGTTCGATACCGGCAATTTCACTGCGCTCTTCAATGATCCGAGCCGTCCCTTCGGCCGCTGGTTCCTCAATACCCTGGTAGTGGGCCTGGTGACCTCCGCCGCCACAGTCTTCCTGGGGGCGATGGCCGCGTACGCGTTCTCCCGCATGCGTTTCAAAGGCCGGCGGGTGGGACTGTTGACCCTGCTCCTGCTGCAGATGTTCCCGCAACTGCTGGCCGTCGTCGCGATCTTCCTCCTCCTCAGCGGAATCTCGCAGGTGATCCCGGCCCTGGGCCTTGGCAGCCAGCTGGGGCTCATCATGGTGTACCTCGCCGGGGCGCTGGGCGTGAACACGTACCTCATGTACGGCTTCTTCAACACGGTCCCGCAGTCCCTGGACGAAGCTGCAAAGATCGATGGCGCCAGCCACGTCCAGATCTTCTTCGGCATCATCCTGCGCCTGGTCACTCCCATCCTGGCGGTTGTAGGGCTGCTGGCATTCATCGGTATCTCCAGTGAATTCGTGATCGCGAGCGTTGTCCTGACTGATCCTGATAGCCAGACACTCGCCGTCGGGCTCTATTCCTACGTGGCTCAGCAGCGTTCCGAGAATTGGGGCGTCTTCGCCGCGGGCGCCGTCATCGCTGCTGTTCCGGTCATGGCGCTGTTCCTCTTCCTGCAGAAGTACATCGTCAGCGGCCTTACGGCCGGCTCAGTGAAAGGATGACCATGACACTTGCCGTTCCACATCACGACGGATCCGCTCTTTATGTTTCGGGTCCTGCTCCCGGACGGATTTCCCTGGGCGATGTTGTTCGGCTCCGTCTGCGGGTTCCGCAGGGGTGGGGCCCGGCGTCCCGCGTTTGGGTCCGTTCCGTGCAGGACGGCGAGCCGCGGTACGACTCCGCGATCCGGCTCGGCAGCATCGATGGCTGGGAGTGGTGGGAAGCGGCGATGCTCGTGGCCAATCCTGTGGCCAAATACCGCTTCCTGCTGGAAATCGAGGCAAACAGCCGTGTGGGAACCACGTCCGGTACTCCCACCAGCAGCGCAAGTGGGCGGCACTACTGGAACCTCAATGCCCAAGGGCTTTTCAACAGGGACGTTGCTGATTCAGCGGACTTCCGCCTCACCACCTTTGCCCCGGCACCGCAGTGGCTGCATGAGGCCACCATGTACCAGGTGTTTCCGGACCGCTTCGCCCGCTCCGCCCACGCCGATGCGCACCCCCTCCCGGACTGGGCTGTGGGCAGCTCGTGGGACGAGCCAGTGGTGGCTACCGGGCAGGAAACGCCCATCCAGTTCTATGGTGGTGACCTGCCTGGAATCACGGGGAAGCTGGACCATCTCCAGGAACTGGGCATCGATGTTCTCTACCTGACGCCGTTCTTCCCGGCCCGTTCCAACCACCGCTACGATGCCTCCACGTTCGACTCCGTGGACCCCCTCCTTGGCGGGAACCAAGCGCTGGTGGAGCTGGTGGAGGCGGCGCATTCCCGGGGCATTCGTGTCATGGGTGACCTCACCGCCAATCACACTGGCGACGGACACGACTGGTTCGTGAAGGCGCTCGCCGATCCCGGCTCAGAAGAAGCGGGCTACTACTACTTCAGCGAGGACCATTCGACGTATCAGTCGTGGTGGGGTGTGCCGTCGCTGCCGAAGCTTAATTGGTCTTCGGACGCCCTCCGGCGGCGTTTCGTGACGGACGACGATTCAGTGGTTGCCCGCTGGCTCAAGCCGCCCTTCAACCTGGACGGCTGGAGGATAGACGTCGGCAATATGACCGGACGCCTTGGCTCCGTGGACCTGAATCACGAGGTTGCGCGGCTCATCGCCGGGCGGGTCCGTGAGATCAACCCGGATGCAGCTTTGTTGGCCGAGTCCACGTCCGATGCCGCGCCGGACTTCACGGGTGAGCACTGGCACGGTGCCATGACCTACTCCAACCTCACCCGACCCCTGTGGTCCTGGCTTGCGGGGGATGCACCGCACGTAAACTTTTTCGGCTCGCCCCAGGCTGGGCCCAACAAGATCGAGGCCGAAGACTTCCTGGCCACGCATCAGGACCTCGCTGCCGGATTTAGCTGGGGTGTGCGAAATAACACGATGAATGCGCTCAACACGCATGACACCGCACGTGCAGCGACGGTAATGATCGACGGCGGCCAAGAGGTTGGCGCTGTGCTCACCTTCACCCTTCCGGGCGTTCCTGTCTTGTTCGCGGGAGACGAGTTCGGCCTTGAAGGGTTCAATGGCGAGGACTCCAGGACGCCCATGCCGTGGTGCTGGCAGGAGGGAAAATCCCGCCGCCACCCTGTCAAGGATCTGCATTCCTTCTACTCAGCGCTGGGGCGGCTCAGAAGTGAGCTGCCCGCCCTAACCGAAGGCGGGGTCCGCTGGATCCACGCCGAAGGGGACGCCCTGGTATTCGTGCGTGAGACCGCTGATTCCGCAGTCCTGGTCATGGCAGCCCGCGACTCTGCCCGGGTCTCAGTGGATTACGCAGTCCTTTCCACGCTGCAACTCGAATCGCTCTCCGCAGCGCCACTGCACAGCTTTGGGAACATCTCGACGAGCCGGGGGATTGACGGCGAAGTACTGCTGTGGGCAGACGGAATTTCAGCTGGTATCTGGTCCCTGCCCGGAACCTGCGTTCCCACGGTGGTGGGCGGCGCTGACTAGACTGGGAGCACTGAAAACTCTGCGAAGACTGCCGATTTGGCGTGTCCGCGGAGCTCATGTGTGAAGGGACCACCTTGTCGGACGAAACGGCTATGGCCGGAACAACAGAGGAAAGCATCAAAGGCCGCACAGTCGGCCGCCAGGAAGCTGACCAGCAAATGGACGCGAGCCACAGTGAAACGCAGAACGCGTTTTTGCACAGCCTGACCGACGGACTGCGGCCCGGACAGATCGCCGAAGATGAAGCCACCCGCACCGTCTATTCCGTAGATCAAGGGCCATTGCTGGAACGGCACTTGCCGCTCGCCGTCGTCTGGGCCGAATCCGTGGAAGACGTCCAAAACATCGTTCGCAGTTGTGCTGCCTACCAGGTGCCAATCGTCGCGCGTGGTGCCGGAACGGGTGTCTCGGGAGGCGCGCACGCCACCCAAGGCTGCATCGTGCTCAGCCTGGAACGAATGAACCGCATCCTGGACCTCAACCCCGATGACGAGACCGCCGTCGTCGAACCTGGCGTCATCAACGCCGAACTGAATGCCGCAGCCGCCGAACACGGGCTCATGTATGCGCCCGATCCAGCCAGCTACAAGATGTCCACCATCGGTGGCAACGTAGCCACAAACGCCGGGGGACTGCGCTGTGCAAAGTACGGTGTGACACGGGATTCCGTGCTTGCGCTGGACGTTGTGCTGGCCGACGGTTCACTGCTCCACACTGGGCACCAAACCTTCAAAGGCGTTGCCGGATACGACCTCACTGCGCTGCTGGTGGGCTCCGAAGGAACACTCGGAATCGTCGTGGGGGTGACGGTCCGCCTGAAGTACCTTCCACGCGAAGTCCACACCATCGCCGCGTTCTACCAGGACTTCCGCAGTGCCGCCGCAGGGGTCCTGGCAGTAGGCAAAGCCCGGGTCCAGCCAGCCATCATGGAGCTCCTGGACAACGGAACACTCATACAGCTCGATGAGATGAACGGCTCAGACCTGCAAGCCCGCGGCAAATCCCTGCTGTTGATCCAAACAGACGGATTTGGAGCAGCCGCCGAGGCCGACGTCGTCCGTCAGGTACTCGCCGAAGGCGGCGCCACCGTCACCACAGAAGCCAGCGAAGAAGCCGAAATGCTCGTCGAACTACGCCGCAACAGCCGCGGCGTGGAAATGGACGACGAATTCAGGGTAGGAGAGGACATCGCTGTTCCACGCTCCCAGCTGGTGGACTTCGTGGCCGAACTCGAAGCCATGGCTGACCGCTTCCAAGTCCGCCTCAAAGTGGTGGCCCACGCCGGAGACGGAAACCTCCACCCCACCTTCTGGATGGACCGGGTAGATCCCGTCACAGACGCCGACGCCCTGATACGCCTCAACGCTGCCCTGGACGAATCGATCCGGGTGGGCCTCGAAATGGGTGGCACGATAACCGGTGAGCACGGCGTGGGGCAGTACAAGCTCCGATGGCTGGGACTGGAGCAGCCTGAGCCCGTGCGGGAGTTGCAGCGGCGGATCAAGGCGTTGTTCGATCCTGCGGGGATTTTGAATCCGGGGAAGGCTATCTAGGGGCGCTGGTCGCAGGGCCGCCGGGGCGGTTGCTGGGCGTGGTTGCTGGGGCGGGCCGCAGGGCCGAAACGCTCTGCGCGCTCGGTCGTTCCTCCCTTAGACGCGCGCTGCCGCGTTTCGGCCCTGCGGCCCTTTGCGCGTCTCCACACCCGCGCTGCTGGCTTTCGGCCCTGTGGCCCTTTCGTCCGTCTCCCCAACTCGCGCGCTGCTGGGTTCCGGCACTGGGGGTCTCTCTCAGGTTGTCATTGCGGCGGCACTATCGTCATCTAGCTTGCTGTGATCTCGCGCGGATCTCGATTGTCGCTTCTTGGTATTCCATATAGTCCTTGTTGTCGCGTCCTGTTCTACTCTTTCTGCCTGTTTACTTTCCTTCTCGGTCCTCGTAGTCTTATTTGGTATACCAAAGTTGTTATGAGGAGAATTAGGTGCGCGGGAAGCGTTTGGGGCTGGGTGGGCGGCGTTCGGGGTTGGCGGCGGGGGTGGTGCTGCTGGGTTTGGTGTTGGTTTCCGTCAATCTTCGGCCTGCCATCACCACCGTTGCCGGTGTTATGAACCAGGTCCCGGGGGCGTTTGACCTGGATCCGGTTCTGCTACCCCTTTTGGGTACGTTGCCCGTGCTGGCCTTCGGGGTTTCCGGGCCGATCGGGCCTTGGCTTGCCCGGCGCTTTGGAACGGGGCCCCGCCGTGGCGCTTGCACTGTTGGTACTCGCTGCCGCACTGATCGTCAGGGTCCTTGTACCCGCGCTCCTCCTGCCCGGCACGTTCCTTGCCGGCATGGCAATCATGACGGCCAGCGTGCTGGTTCCCCAGATCGTCAAGGCGAACCACGGCACCGGTTGGTGGACCGGACTTTGCACCATGGGCTTTGGGCTCGGCGCAGCGCTCGGCGCAGGTTTGGTCCAGCCCTTTGCCCAGGCCTTCGGTGGAAGCCTCGCCTGGGCGCTGGCGGTGTGGGCCGTCCCGGCACTGGTGGGAGCATGCCTCATCCACCGCTCCGGGGGGCGGTCGACGTCGGCAGGCACCTCCGCTGGCAAAGCCGGGTCAGCGGCAGGCGACGTTATGTCGCTGACGCAGGACCCGCCGTCGCCCTCTGTGATGCCGGCGCCCGTCGAGCCGCCGGAAGTCACGCCCCTGCGCAAGCAGCGCACAGCCTGGGCTGTGACGGCTTTCTTTGGACTGCAGGCCATGCTCTACTTCGCCATCACGTCCTGGCTGGCTGTTTACCTCGTCTCCAAAGGGCTGTCATCGGCAGACGCTGCTGCGTTGCTGGCCTGGTTTAGCCTTGCCGGGCTCCCCGCAAGCCTGCTGGCTCCTGTGCTGGCCGGTCGTCCTGCCATCCTGAGGATCATGGCACCTGGCCTCGGACTGGCCGTGGCCCTCGCACTTTTGGGAGTCCTCGCAGCGCCAGCGGGTCTGCAGTTCGTCATGGTGGGGATCCTGGGAGTCGTCCAGAGCGCAGGGTTTGGCCTTGCCATGGCGTTGGTGGTGATCCGTGCGTCCGGTCCGCAGACAGCGGGAAAGCTCTCGGCCATGAGCCAAGGGCTGGGGTTCGCCCTTGCCTCGCTCGGTCCACTGGTGGCCGGACTGCTCCATACCTGGACCGGAGGCTGGGACGTGACGTTCTGGGCGCTCGCGGCCGAAGCGTTGATTCTGGCTGCTGCAGGCTTCCTGGCGATCCGTGGCCCTGTAGTGAATGTTGAGCCCGTGAGCCGAAATTCATCCCCCAACGGACTGGTCACCCTCGCACGCGGGGGTGAATAGTCCGTTAGACGGTGTTCGGCCACTGTCGGCAGGCTATGCTCCGGCGTATCCTCGGCGATATGACCAACTCAACGTCTGGCGACAACACTCCCAACACTCCCGCCACTGAAGTCCTGGAGACCAACGAATGCTGGGAACTCCTCCGTGGAGTTTCCGTGGGCCGGCTTGCCGTGTGGGTGGACAATCACCCGGACATCTTTCCGGTGAATTACAAAGTGGACCATGGCACCATGGTTTTCCGCACGGGGGAGGGCACCAAGCTTCATGCAGCCCTTGGTGACGCTCCTGTTGCGATCGAGGCTGACGGTGTCGATGCGGAAACCGGAGTGGCCTGGAGCGTGGTGGTCAAGGGGCAGGCCTCCGCCGTGAAGCTGACGCAGGACGTGCTGGATACCATCGGCCTTCTCTTGTTTCCTTGGGAAGCGGGGCAAAAGGACCAGTTCATCCGCATTGTTCCATCGGACGTGTCCGGGCGTCGCTTCAAGGTAACGCCTCCTGTGACCTGGTGGACGCCCCTGGACGACGCGCCCACTGCCAGGGGCGAGTAACCCTTAACGCCGAAACCCGCTCTTGTCCGTCACTCAGACCGTTGTACGGCCAGGAGAGCGAACGAGAGCGGGTTTCGTAGCAGCTAGACCAGTTCCAGCTGGTCTGCCACCACCTTGCCGGCGTGGATAACGGTACGGTCCTTGCCCCGGTCCATCACTGTGGAAGCTACAGTCTCGCCCTCCACCAGCATCAGTTCGGCGGGATCTCCGACGTCGACGCCGGGACGGTGGGCGGTGTCCTTCAGCCGGGTAGCGCTGGGGTCAAGGATGCTCGCCCCACCGATGGTGGCGATCGCCAGGCAATGCTCGATCAGCTCGTCCTTGCGGAAGCCATGGGTGAATGCGAGCTGCCAGGTGCGGTCCAGCATGTCCGTGTTGCCGTAGGGGGACCAGTAGTCGCGCTGGCCGTCCTCGCCCAATCCCAAACGCACCCCGGCCTCGGTGAGGAGCGGGATGGGCAGTTGGCCTGCTGCAGCCGGGGCGACGGAAGCCATGGATACGTCAAGTTCCGCGAAGGCATCAATGATCCTGCGCGTAGTGGCCTCGTTCACGCTGCCCAGTTGGTAGGCATGGGACATAGTGACCTTGCCCTGCATACCGAGTGCCCGCGTGCGCTCCAGGACGAGGTCGGTGCTGAAGACGCCCAGCTCACCGGGCTCGTGGAGGTGGATGTCGATTGGCACCCGGTACTTCTCAGCCAGGCCGAACACGATGTCCAGGTGCTTCGCCGGATCCCGGTCCAAGCTGCAGGGATCAATCCCCCCGATGACGTTAGCCCCGGCCTTCAGGGCCTCCTCCATGAGCTCTACCGTCCCCTCTTCAAGAAGCAGGCCGGCCTGCGGGAACGCGATGATATCCACCCAAGCCTGACCTGCGAACTTCTCCCTGGCAGCGGCAACGGCTTCGAAACGCTCCAGCCGGCAGTCCACATCCACCTGCGCATAAGAACGAACCCGCGTTGTACCGCGGGCGATCATCCGGCCGAGGGTGTCGTTGACGCGGTCCTGAAGCGGGACCTCGGCGTTACGCCAGTTTTGACGATCGTTCATCATCATGGTCCACACCCCGGGACCACCTGTGTGCTCCCGGAACGGCAGGCCGATCCGGGTGGAATCCAAATGCACGTGGACATCGGAGAACGACGGCAGCAGTAAGCGTCCGCGGCCTTCTACGACCATCACACCCTCGGGAACGACGCGGGCAGGATCATGGGGTTCGACGGCGGTGATCTTGCCGCCTGCTTCGCCCGCAACAAGAGTGACGTCGCTGAGCGCTTGCCCCCAGGGGCGGACGGCGCGGATCAGGGTATTCAATGGTTGCTCCTTTGCTAGTGAAACTATTGCCTGCATCTATTGCACGCCTGCCAGGACCGTTGCTGCCATACCTGTGTGGTGGCAGGCAGGCGCAGCGGGCTGGGCAGGCGTGGGAATCTCATCGAGGCAGCGTTGGCGCTGTTCCTCGGGAAGAGTGCCGATCAGCGGGCATCGGGTCCGGAAGACGCAACCGCTGGGCGGATCGGCCGGTGATGGGAGGTCTCCACGGAGCCGGATCTTCACTTGCTCGCGGGCTGCGCGGGGATCCGGCAGGGGCACTGCGGAGAGCAAGGCCCTGGTGTACGGGTGCAAAGGGTTCCGGAAGAGCTCATCCTGGGGTCCTTGTTCCATGATCTTGCCCAGGTACATCACGGCAACTTCATGGGAAATGTGCCGGACCACGGAGAGGTCGTGGGCAATGAAGATGTAGGACACTCCCGTGTCACGTTGGATCTGCTGCAACAGGTTCACCACTTGGGCTTGAACGGAGACGTCCAAGGCAGATACAGGTTCGTCGCAAACAATCACCGATGGGTTGAGGGATATGGCCCGGGCAATTCCGACGCGTTGCCGCTGCCCACCGGAGAACTCGTGCGGGAACCGGTTGTAGTGCTCAGGTTTGAGCCCCACTTGGTCAAGGAGTTCCTTGACCCGGTTCTTCAGGCCGCCCTGCGGATTGATCTTCTGCGCCACCATGGGAGCTGCTATGGCTGTACCCACTGTCTGCCTCGGGTTCAGGGAAGCGAACGGGTCCTGGAAGATCATCTGGACCTTGCGCCGGAAGTTGTAAAGGTCCCGCCCGCGGAGCTGGCTGATGTCGACGCCATCCACCATGATCCGCCCGCCGGTCGGGTCCATAAGCCGTGCCAGCATGCGTCCGGTGGTCGACTTACCGCAACCGGACTCACCCACGAGTCCCAAAGTCTGGCCTCGAGCGAGACTGAAGGAGACGCCGTCGACCGCTTTGACCGATCGCTTGGGAGCCCCTGGCAGGAGGCCGCCCTTCAGCGGAAAGTGCTTCTGGAGGTTCTCCACCTGGAGAATTGGTTGATGTTCCATGGCGGGTCCTAACGCGAATTCCGGATGGTGATGATCTGCGGCCCGCTCAGATGGCAGCGCTTGCCATGCCCGTCGTCCACCGTCAGCTCAGGCCGCTGCTTGGCGCAGAGGCCGTCGCCCACCAGTTCGGCGTACTGGCACCGCGCGCTGAAGATGCACCCCTTGGGCAGGTCAAGGAGCGACGGCGGCTGGCCGGGTATGGGGTTCAGCTGGCTCGCTGAGCCGTTCAGGGTGGGCATCGAATTGAGCAGGCCCAAGGTGTAGGGGTGCTGGGTGTCGTAGAAGATCTCATCCACGGGACCCGATTCGACGCACTGGCCGCCGTACATCACCAGGACGTCGTCGCAGACTTCGGCCACGACTCCGAGGTCGTGCGTGATGAGGATGAGCGCGGAGTTGGTTTCCTCCTGGAGCTCTGACATGAGGTCCAGGATCTGGGCCTGCACGGTCACGTCCAACGCGGTGGTGGGTTCGTCAGCGATCAGCAGCTCCGGTTCACAGATCAGGGCCATGGCGATCATGGCCCTTTGGCGCATGCCGCCGGAGAAATGGTGCGGGTACTCATCGAAACGCTGCTCGGGACTGGGGATACCCACCCTTCCCAGCATGTCGACGGCGGCCGCCCGGGCCTGCTTTTTGCTCGCCTTGTTGTGGACCAGATAAGCCTCCGCGATCTGGTGCCCAACGGTGTAGAACGGGTGCAGCGCCGAGAGTGGATCCTGGAAGATCATGCCGATGTTACGGCCGCGGAGTTGGCGCATGGCAGATTCCGGGAGGGTGACCAGATCCTTGCCCTGGAACATTGCCTGGCCGGTGACGTGGGCGGAGGTGCCCTTAAGGAGCCCCATGAGGGCTTGGCTGGTGACGGACTTTCCTGAGCCGGATTCGCCGACGATACCAAGGGTCTGGCCCCGCTCCAGGGTGAAGTCCATCCCGTTGACGGCGGAGACCAGGCCGTCGTCCGTGGGGAACTTCACCGAGAGGTTGCGGACGTCCAGGAAGGCCTTTGCCCCCGGTTCCGGAGCCCGTCGGGAGAGCGGTTGGGTGAGTGGCGTGTGGGTCATTGGAGCCTCACTCGGGGATCGATGGCGGCATAGGCGAGGTCCACCAGAACATTGGCTACGATGACGAAGAACGCGGCCAGCATGGTGATGGCCATGGTGACGGGCAGGTCACCCGAGATGGCGGCGTGCACGGCGGTGAAGCCCAGGCCGGGGACGGAGAAGATCTGCTCGGTGAGGACGGCACCGCCCAGGAGCAAACCGATGTCCATGCCAAGCATGGTGACAACAGGTGTGATCCCGGCGCGAACGCCGTGCTTGAACGTCACGGTCCGCGGTGCCAGGCCCTTGGCGCGGGCAGTGCGGATGAAGTCCTCGCCGAATGTCTCGATCATGTTGGTCCGGGTGACACGGATGTAGGAGGCACTGAACAGCACGGCCAACGCAATCCATGGCAGCAGGTAGTTCGCCACCCAGGCGCCTGGCCCCTGTGGACCAAAGGGGCTATTGATCTCGTTGGTTGTGAACGGCAGAAGGTGCAGCTGGTTGACGAAGAGGAGCAGCAGGAACAGGCCCGTAACCGGGATGGGCAGCGATACGCCCACCGAGGCCGCGCCGACGATGAACTTGTCCACGGGCGAGCCCTTGCGCAGCGCTGCGAGAAGGCCCAGGCCGACGCCGGTGATGGTCCACAGGATGAGCGCTCCAATGGCCATGGAGAACGTGTAGGGGAGCGAGCGGGCAATGATGTCCGCAACGCTCTCATTGGTCTGGAAAGACTTGCCCAAGCATGGCCATTCACAGAGCGTCTGGGCTCCTGGTGCACCAATCATCCGGGGCGAGAAAAGGCCACGCATGTAGTCGATGTACTGGACAAAGAAGGGCTGGTCCATGCCCAGGGCAACGCGGGCCTCGGCCACGCGTTCGGGAGTGCATTCCTGTCCGCAGGCGGCAGCCGCGGGGTCCGAGGGGCCAAGCTGGAAGAGCGTGAAAGTGATGAAACTGACTGCAGCCAGCAGCAGGACCAACGATCCGGTCCTGCGAAGAATGAAAGTCATCATGGTGGTGGTTGCGGGCCGCCTGCTGTAGCAGGCGGCCCGCTTCTCCTTCTGGACTGTGCCCGATTAGTTGACGAAGCCCGATTAGTTTTCGAAGCCCGGTTAGTGCTCGACGCCGACGATCGAGAGGTCGATGCCGCCGAAGAAGTAGCCCACCTGGGCGTTGCGGACGTTGGATCCCACCACGCTGTTGGTGTGGCTGCGGATGAGCGGGACGATGGGATACGTCTTCAGGGCAGTGCCGAAAGCCTCGGACCACTTCTTGCCAAGCTCTTCAGAAGTGCCGTCCGTGTTGCGCAGATCAAACATTGCCTTGGAAACTACGGGATCGAAGTAGCGGGAGGTGTTGGAGAAGCCGTAGCTGGTGCCTTCGTTGTTCGGTCCCAGCAAGGGATCAGCCGAAGTACGGACGGAGGCCGGATCGGCGCCGCCGCACCAACCCGAACGGCCCATGTCCGGCAGCTGTTCGCTGGCCAGGACCGAGTAGTAGTTCGGCGCCGGGATGGCCACCAGCTCAACATCGATGCCCAGGGCTTTCAGGTTTTGCTGGACTACGGTGCCGGTGTTCTTGAAGGCGTCGCGGTTGTTGGCGTAGCCGTACGTGAGGGTCTTGGGGTAGTCCTTGCCTTCAAGGAGCTTCTTGGCTTCCTCCAGCTTGGGCTTGCCCGCAGGATCCAGCTCCAGCTCCGTCTCCACGTAACCACGCATCTTGGAGTTGAGCGGGCTCTGCGTGATCTCGCCAAAGCGTCGTCCGCCGTACTGCACCAGGATGGATTGGCGGTCCAAGGCCAGAGCGATTGCCTTGCGGACGTCCGGGTCCTTGATCTTTTCCGTGTTCAGGCTGAGGACATCGTTGCACCCGAGGAGGCCGGACGCGACGCGATCCTTGACCTTGGCATCGGCCAGTTTGGCGGAATCCGAGGTTTGGAGAGCGCCGTTGGAATCGAGCGTGATGGCATTAGGATCCGAGTCAGCCAACAACTGCTGGCTGATGGTTGCCTGCGAGGTGGAGAGGGAGAAGCTGAACGTGTCCGGGAGCGCAGTGCGGTTGGAGTCCGTGGCCGGATGCCAGTGCGGGTTGCGGACCAGCTTTAGCGACTTGCCTCGGTTGTACGACTCCACCATGTAAGGTCCCGAAGACACAGGATGGTTGGTGTAGTCCAGCTTGGTGTCCTTGGCCTTGGGTACCGGCGCCGTGTTGGAGCGGGACGCCAGCGCAGGGAACTCAGCGAACGGCTTCTTCAGATGGAAGACGATGGTCCGGTCATCCGGTGTTTCAACCGCCTGAAGCGACGCGGAAGGATCCTTGTACGGCCCCTTGTACCCGCCGGCGTCGAGCGCTGAATTCAATTCTTGCGGTGCCTGGGTGAAGACATCCTGCGCGAAGGTGCGTTCCACGCCGTACTTGATATCGGCGGAGGTGATGGGTGTGCCGTCCTCGAACTTCACGCCTTCCTTGAGCGTGAACGTCCAGCTGAGGCCGTCGTCGGAAACTTTGCCGGTGTCCGTGGCGAGGTCTGGGACCACTGTTGGGGGTTGCCCTGCGGTTTCCTTGGCCATGGTCAGGGTCCGGTAGTACAGCTGGCCCACATTGGCGGTCTGGACGTAGTTGCTGTTGCCGGGATCCAGGGTCTGGAAGTCCGAGGACATCAGGACGTTGAGGTTGCCGCCCTTGGTGTTGAAACCGGTCTTGACCACGTTGGGTGCCAGCTCCGTGACCGATTCTGCGGACTTGGTGTTGCCGGGCTGGTTCTCGCCAGCGGCGCAGCCTGTGGCGGCCATGGCAATCAGCACGGAAAGCGCCAGTGCTCTCGTGGGGGTTTTCATGATGCTCCTCTTGAAGGGGTTGGGTGGAGGGAGATGGTGGAAGTTAGTGGCGGGAAGCCTTGGGGTCCAGCGCGTCCCGGACGGCGTCGCCCAGGAGGTTGAACGCCAGGACGGTGACGATGAGCATGACGCCCGGAACAGCCAGGAACCACGGATCGCTGAGGTACCAGTTGCCGGATTGCGCAGCGTTCAGCATTTGGCCCCACGACGGTGTGGGGTCCTTGACGCCGACGCCGAGGAAGGAAAGGGCGGCTTCTGCCGAGATGTTGGTGGGGATCAGCATGGTGGCGTACACCAGGACCACTCCCATGACGTTGGGGATGATCTGGCGGAACAAGACACTGAGGTGGGAGGCCCCGAAGGAACGGGCCGCTTCCACGAATTCACGTTCGCGGAGGCTCAAGACCTGGCCGCGGACAATCCTGGCCAGGTAAGCCCAGCCGAAGAATCCCAGGATGATCACCAGTGAGGCCATGGGCAGGAAGCTGCCTTCACCCAGCGGTGTATCGCGGAGCCGGGATTGCAGGATGGGCGTCAGGGAGAGCACTAAAAGCAGGTGGGGGAATGCGAGGAACAGGTCCATGATGCGGCTGATGACGGCGTCGGTCTTGCCACCGAAGTAGCCAGCGGCCGCACCCAATACTGTTCCCAGGACAACGGATACAGCCGTGGACAGCAGGGCGATGGTGAGGGAAACCTGGCCACCGTAGGCAAGCCGGGCGAAAAGGTCGCGGCCCAAGCCGGGCTCCACGCCCAACCAGTGCTCGGCCGACGGATACATGTAGCCGGGGAGCGGCAGGCCAGGCGTTTGGAAGTCGTCCAGTACCTCGGGGCTGGTGTTGGACGTGAAGGGGTCATTGCCGGACATTGCACTGAGTACGGGGGCAAGGATGGCGAACAGCATGATGGCCACCACGACGCACAGGCTCAGGAGTGCGATCTTGCTCCGCCGGATCCTCATCCACGCCGTGGCGAGCAGCGAGCGCGCCTCGGCGGGTGCTGCTTTACCCTCAGGCGAGGCTGCCGGAGTGGGCGGCGGACTGCCGGTATTCGGTTCGATGGACTGTAGCTGGGTCAAGGGTTGTGCTCGTTTCATGATCCAGGGAGCTGACTCCGCGATTCTTGTATACCAAACTAGATTAGATCAGGATTGATGCGATGTAAATCACAAATAATGTACTGTTTGGAATACCAGAGAGCTATTTTGTTCGAGCAAAGGAGTGCACGTGCCCACAAAGGCAACTGCCCGCTACGTCCTGGGGCACAACAAAGGGCAGCACGTGCTGCTGGAGGATGCCTGCGTGGTCTACAGCGGCGACACCATTGAGTACGTCGGCCATGACTACACCGGGCCGGTGACGGAAGAGATTCACCTCGGTGACGCACTCCTGATGCCAGGGCTGATCGACCTCGACGCCCTCACGGACATTGACCACCTCATCCTGGACAGCTGGGCCGGGCCGGTGCAGGCTAAAGGGCACCAGTGGTCCGAGGACTACTTCCGCAACCGCCGCATGGACGTCTTTACCGCCGAGGAACGCCAGCAGATCCGCGAGTACGCCCTTATCCAGCTGATCCTGCACGGCATCACTACGTACATGCCCATTGCATCGGAGGTCCACTCCGAATGGGCGGAGTCCTTCGAGGAACTCGTGGGTATGGCGGAGACCAGCCGGCGGCTGGGCTTGCGCGGATACCTCGGGCCTGCATACCGCTCGGGCGTGAATGTGGTGTTGGAGAACGGCGAACGCTCAGTAATGTTCGACGTCGACCGCGGCCGTGAGGGGCTGACGGATGCGTTGCGCTTCATTGACCATGCGACAGAGTTAAACGACCCACTGATTAAGAGCGTCCTGCTGCCGTGCCGCATCGAGACCTTGGACATCGAACTGCTCAAAGCAACGGCGGCGGCTTCGGAAGAGCACGACGTCCTGGTTCGCCTGCACTCGCTGCAGGGCCTGGTGGAACGGGAACTCATTCTGGACTGGCATGGTGTCACGCCCCTGGAGCTCCTGGACCAAGTGGGCATGCTCAACGAACGCCTGCTGATCCCGCATGCCACCTACACGGACCGCAACCCCGCCGTGTTCGGAGAGGATCGAGGGGACCTGGCCCGGCTGGCAGCCAGTGGTGCCAGCATCATCCACTGCCCGCTGACATCCATGCGCTACGGCAGCATCTTGGATTCCTTCAATGCCTACAAAGCAGCGGGCATCAACATCTCCCTGGGCACCGACTCTTTCCCGCCGGACCTGATCCGGGGGATCGATGCAGGCGTGCAGCTGGGCAAGATCCTGGCAGGCAGCAACGACGCCGGCGACCTCGCCGGATACTTCGACGCCGCCACACTCGGAGGTGCCCGGGCACTGCGACGAACCGATCTTGGCCGGTTGGAGCCCGGGGCCCAGGCAGACATGGTGGCCTTCTCCCTGGGAGACATCCGCGATGGCGTTCACGAGGACCCACTAAGGACACTCACGCTCAACGGAACAGCCCGGCAAGCAGTACTTTCAGTGGTGGCCGGCCGGACCATCATGGCCGACGGTCTCATAGAGGGAGTGGATCTGGACTACTGGCGCGGAAAGGCCCAGGAACTCTTCGCCAGGATGCGTGAGGCCTACACACCCAGGGATGCCCTGAACCGCCCCTCCGACGAGCTGTTTCCACCCGTGTATGCTCGGGTTGAACGCTGACCGGCGCCGGCCGGCGAAGGGAGCGGACGCTGGCATGAAGGGAAGTTTGACAGTGGCTGAGGCGATGCCGGAAACCGGAAATGGCCGCGATGACGAGGCCCGCGCGGAGCACGTCTACCAACTGGTGTTGGAGGGAATCGTCACGGGCACCTTCGCGCAGGGTGGGCGTTTGCGCGAACGGGAACTGTCCGAGATGTACGGCGTCTCCAGGATCCCGGTCCGCGAAGCCATCCAACGCCTGGAGAAGGACGGCTTCGTGGCCACCTTCCCGCGCCGCGGCGCCGTGGTCCGGCAACTCACGCTCACCGACGTCAACGAGCTTTTCGACGTTCGCCTTTGCCTGGAAACGTTCGCCGCCAGGATGGCTGCCATCCGCGTTGCCGAAGGCCATTCCAGTGGCCGGCTCGAGGAACTGATGGAAGCCTCCAATGCCGCCATCGACGAGGACCGGGCAGAGGATGTAGCACTGATCAGTGCCGAGCTCCACGCCGAGATCGTGCGTCTCTCCGGCAACAGGCTGCTCATTGAGTCCGTGAAGCCGCTGTTCGGCCGCATGCGCTGGATCTTCGGATTGGCACACAACCGCAGCAACGAACTCCAACGGGACGAACACAAAGAGCTGTGCAACGCCATCCTGAAAGGCCGGCCGGACCTGGCCTACTCGCTGGCGTACACGCACATCGAGCTCGGCCGGGAACCCGTGCTGGCAGGCCTCGCGGAGACCCTGGAACCCTGAATTAGTCGTCAGAGCCCTGAGTTAGTCGTCCGCGTCCGGGTACTCGTCCACTTCGTCGTACCGGCCTGACTCCTCCACCTCTACTTCAAGGATCTTGAGCATCTCGGTGTCAGGGTTCAACATGATGGCAGCCTCGTCCCTGCGGTGCTGCAGCACAGTGTCCAGGTAGGACTGCACAGTCTCAGCCAGCGGGATGTAGCGATCCTGCTTCTGGCTCATGTACCAGCGGTGCTCCAGGACCTCGTGCACCACTTCGGCCGGTTCCAACTTGCCGGCAAGGTGCCGGGGGATGGAACGCACGATCGGTTCGAAGATCTGGCTGACCCATGCGTGGGCGCTGATTTCCTCGTCCAGGTCAGGGTTGTTGTCCGCCCTGAACTGGTCCATATCGTTCAAAAGCCTGCGGGCCTGGTTCTCCTGGGCGTCCAAACCGGTAAGGCGCAGCAAGCGCCTCTGGTGATGGCCGGCGTCGACGACTTTTGGCTGCAGCTGGATGGTGGAACCATCCGCCGTGGTCTTGATCGCATATTCCTCGACGTCGAAGCCGAGCTCGTTGAGCCTGCGAATGCGGGCGCCCACGCGCCAGCGCTCGCCGAGTTCGAAGGATTCCTTCTCCGTCAGTTCAGCCCATAGCCTGCGGTAACTGTCCATGATGAGCTCACTGGTGGCCACGGGATCCACCTTTTCCTCGATGAGCCCGCCATCCAGGAGATCCATCAGCTCACCGGCGATGTTGACGCGGGCAATCTCCAGGTCATACTCGCGCTGGCCCATGGACAGATCCGGGTAGAGCTCGCCGGTCTCGGCATCCACAAGGTACGCAGCGAACGCGCCGGCGTCGCGACGGAACAGCGTATTGGAAAGCGAGACGTCGCCCCAGTAGAAGCCAATGAGGTGCAAGCGGACGAGGAGCAACGCCTGGGCGTCGATGAGGCGCGTCAACGTGTCCTTGCGCAGCATCTGCGAGAAAAGTGCCCGGTAGGGCATGGAGAACTTCAAATGCCGGGTAACCAACACCGGGTTCAGGGGTTTGCCATCGACTGTGGTCCGGCCGGTGATGACGGCCACCGGCTCAACACACGGAACATCCAGCCGTGCCAGCTTGCGGAGCATGTGGTACTCGTGGCGGGCAACGTGCTCGGACGTTTCCTTGATGGCAATGACCGATCCACCAAGGTGGGCGAAACGCACGATGTGGCGGGAGATACCGCGGGGGAGGGCGGCGAGGTTCTCGGCCGGCCAGTCCTCCAGCGCAATGTGCCAGGGCAGGTCCAGCAACTCCGGATCCGCTGCTGCGGCGGTGATGTTAAGGGAACCGATAACGCTGGCCGGTGGTGCTGTGTCCTGCGCGCTGGCCGCCTCAGTCCGGGGGAGCTTGCCGATCTGCCCGTAGTCGGTCGGTTCATCGTGCCACTGGGCTTCGTTTTGCTCGCTCATGCCTCAATTGTTCCGTACTCGCCGGTGTTGGCGTTCATTGCTGCGGGAAAGGGAAATTCGGGCATCGCGGACCACTGGACGTCCGGTGCTGCCTGGAACGTGACGCCCTGCCTTGTGAGGCGCTCACCCAAGGCGCCAAGCCGACGTCGGAAGTCACCACGGTCCCTTGCGTCCTGGGCCGACCACGACACTTCCGCCAGGGAAACGGCCCTGGGGTACAGGAGCCAGTAGGCCTGCTGGTTGTTGCGGACGGTCTCCGTCCACAGCGGTCCTTCGACGCCAAGGATCCCGTCATCTTGCAGGCCCCCTTGTGCGGGATTCCAGTCGTAGTACTCGGACCACGTGAATGGCCCGCCCTCCACCCACTCAAGGCCGATGGGACTGGTTGCTTCATACTTCTGGTCCAGGTAGGTGTTTGCCGCAGGGGACATGATGACCTTGGAGCCGCTGCTTTCGGCCTGCCGAACAACCGGCGCGAAATCACCGTGCCAATACTGCACCACGGCCGCTTCCGGGAGTTCGACGTCGGCGTATTCGTTCCAGCCCACCACGGTCTTGCCTGTTTCGGCACCGATCCTTGCGAACTCCTGCACCATGGTCACGTAGTTATCGTGTCCGGTCACCAGGGCCTCGTCGCCACCGATGTGGAGGTACGGTCCGGCCGTGATGGCGGCAAGCTGACCCAGGACCTCGCGAACGAACTCGTAGGTTGCGGGGAGCGCGACGTCCAGGGTCGACCAGCCAACCTCGGAGGTGGTGCTCATGGGTTTGGCCTGGCCATCCGGGTTGAGCTGGGGGATGGCGGCGAGGGCGGCATTGACGTGTCCGGGGAGGTCGATCTCCGGGACCACCAAGACGTTTTTCGTGGCGGCGTACTCCTGGATATCCCTGTAGTCCTGCTGGGTGTAGAACCCCTCCCGGCCGAGGGCAGGCAGGGCACCGGGGACCTCAACGGCACCCTGCCCGCCGATCGCTGCCAGATTGCTGTACGCCAATCCGGACGGGTTGTCCTCAGGTTCGTGGATTTCGATGCGCCAGCCTTGGTCATCCGTGAGATGAAGATGTAGCGCGTTCAGCTTGAACTGCGTCATCACATCGATCTGCTCCTTCACGTCTTCCACCGTGAAAAAGTTCCGGGCGACGTCGAGCATGAGTCCGCGATAGGCGAACCTGGGCGCGTCCTTAATCTCGACGGCGGGAATCACCCAGGTGCCGCTGGTCCTGTTGTTCGAATCCCGGTTGCTCGAATCATCCGCGCCGGTGGGGGAGCTGCCTTCAATGGCATGCGGGAACAACTGACGGAGCGTTTGGACCGCGTTGAAGAGGCCAGCAGGAGTTGTTGCCGCGAGGCGCGCACCGGCATCGGTGACAGTCAGCCGGTAGGCTTCCGGACCGCCGTCGAGCGTTTCCATGAACTCCAGGGCGATGTCGCCGGCATTGGCAGACTCGACGATGGGAAGAGCGAAACCTGTTCCGCGGCGAAGCAGCACCGCCAGCTGCTCCGCGACCGGGACGGCTGCCTGGCTTGCCGCGATCCGGGCCGTAGGGGCAAGCGTGAAGGCCTGTCCGTCCGATGGCGCGACGTGTACGGGCCGGGGGATCAGGTTATCCGTGGTGTTCATGCCGTTCTTTCTGCGGAAAGGTTAACGCGAGAGCGGCCCGACCGGAAGGGTCGGGCCGCTGTCACAGTGCGGATTTATTTGCCGGTGGATGGGCCCACGCCGGCAGGGTTCCCTGGCCGAAGCGGAGCAAGGCCAGGGTGCCGGTGGGGACTAGTCGCCCAGGCGCAGGCCGGTCTTGGTGTCGAACAGGTGCACGTGGCCGGACTGCGGACGAACGAAGATGGACTCGCCCTTCATCGGGGGGCGGCGGCCGTCAACGCGGGCAACGATGTCGTGGCTCTTGCCATCCAGGATGGTGTGGCCGTAGACGTAGGCATCGGCGCCGAGTTCTTCGACGACGTCAACCTCAACCTGCAGGCCTTCGCCGTTGCCGACCGTCTCGAGGTCTTCCGGACGTGAACCAACGGTAACCGTCTGTCCGTGTGCTTCTTCGAGGACATCGCGCTTGACCGGGTAAACCGTGCCACCGAACTGGACGCCGCCGTCGACGACCGGCAGTTCCAGCAGGTTCATGGCGGGGGAGCCGATGAAGCCTGCAACGAAGACGTTCTGCGGGCGGTCGTAGAGGTTGCGCGGGGTGTCAACCTGCTGGAGCAGGCCGTCCTTGAGGACTGCGACGCGGTCACCCATGGTCATGGCCTCAACCTGGTCGTGCGTCACGTAAACCGTGGTGACGCCGAGGCGGCGGGTCAGGGACGCGATCTGCGTACGGGTCTGGACACGGAGCTTGGCGTCAAGGTTGGACAGCGGCTCGTCCATGAGGAAGACCTGGGGGTTACGGACGATTGCACGGCCCATGGCAACACGCTGGCGCTGACCACCGGAGAGTGCCTTCGGCTTGCGGTCCAGGTATGCCTCGAGGTCAAGAAGCTTGGCGGCTTCGCGAACACGCTCGGCGCGCTCTTCCTTGGAGACGCCTGCAATCTTCAGCGCGAAGCCCATGTTGTCCGCAACAGTCATGTGCGGGTAAAGAGCGTAGTTCTGGAAGACCATTGCGATGTCGCGGTCCTTCGGCGGAACATCCGTGACGTCGCGGTCACCGATCAGAATGCGGCCGGCGTTCACATCCTCAAGTCCTGCGAGCATGCGCAGGGAGGTGGACTTACCGCAACCGGAGGGTCCAACGAGGACCAGGAATTCGCCATCGGCGATGTCGATGTTGAGTTTATCGACGGCGGGCTTATCTGTGCCCGGGTACAGACGCGTAGCGTTATCAAAAGTAACTGTAGCCACAGTTATCAATCCCTTCACCGGCAGGTACGTGCCGGACGATCCGTTGTGAATGGTTCATTTTCTTCAGTTGAACTCCCCGGCCGATGGCCGGGGAGGATCGTGTGACGTCGCACGGTACTGTGCGTCACATCACATCCAAGAGTATGTCAGACTTTTGGACTTACTACCAAAACGTTACGAATGTCACATGTGACGCTAATCGCGCTTTATGCTTCCGCTGTGACGCGGCGGCGCTCTCGGAGGAGTGCTTCCAAGAGTTCCGCAACGTGCACCGGAGCTTCCACCCGGTACTGCGCCTGCGTGAAATCCAGGCCCACTTTGATGCCGACGTCATCGCCCATGAGTCTGCCAAAGGCGTCCTCATCCGTCACGTCGTCGCCAGCAAACAGCATGGCCGTGGCGCCGGTCGCCTGACGGAGGAACTCCACTGCCTCGCCCTTGGAAGCCTTGACAACGGACGTCTCCAGCACGCGTTTGCCGGTCTTCACGTACACGCCAGGATGTTCACGCAGAACCCGCATGGCGGCCTCGACGGCGTCTTCCGCAACGTCGTCGTCGGCAAGTCTGGTGTGAAGGACGACTCCGGCGGGCTTGTCCTCGAGCAGCGTCCCCGGCGCGATATTGACGATGCCGGCCAGGACCTCACGTACTGAAGCGAGCCGCGCAGCTTGCTCATCATCCAACTCCAAGCCCAAGGACCCTTCGCCCAGCCATACCTCCGCGCCGTGGCTGCCAATCAGCAACGTGTTCACGGGAGGCGAGGCGACCAGGCGCAAACTGTCCAGGGCGCGTCCGGAGATGAGTGCCGTCGTCGTGCGCGGCAGTTCAGCAAGGCCTTCCAAAGCCGCAGCCGATCGCGGGAGGGGCCGGGCGTCACCGGCATGGTCCACGATCGGGGAGAGGGTGCCGTCGAAATCCAAGGCAACCAGGAGCTGCTCCGTGCCCGCGATCCGCCGGATGGCATCCAACAGTTCCGGGGACAATGAGAGGTTCTCAGCTGTCATCGCGCACTACCTTCTCCTCGAGAGCGGCCAGGAACTCCGCTGACCAATGATCGACGTCGTGGTCCAGGATCTGCTTTCGCATCAGCTTCATGCGGCGGCGGGCTTCCTTGGGCGGGAGATTTATCGCCCGCAGGATGGCGGACTTGAGGCCATCGATGTCATGCGGATTGATCAGGAGCGCCTGCTTCAGTTGGTCGGCAGCGCCGGCGAACTCACTCAGGACCAGTGCGCCGTCGTCCTCGGAACGGGCGGTGACATATTCCTTGGCCACCAGGTTCATGCCGTCGCGCAGCGCCGTGACCAGCATGACGTCCGCCGCGAGATAGAGCGCCACCATCTCCTCAACCGGGTAGCTGTGGTGCAGGTAGCGGACGGCAGTGTTCTGGATGGTGTCGTAGGTGCCATTGATATGGCCAACGGTGCCTTCGATTTCTTCACGCAGAAGCCGGTACTGCTCCACGCGTTCCCGGCTGGGGCTCGCTACCTGTATCAGGGTGGCGTCTTCCACCCTGATGCTGCCCTCGCGCAGGAGCTCCTCGAAGGCCTTCAGGCGGTGGCCGATGCCCTTGGTGTAGTCCAGGCGGTCCACGCCAAGAAGGATGGTCTTCGGATTGCCCAGGTCCTTGCGGATCTGCTTGGCCCTCTCGATGATGTCCGGCCTCCCGGCCAACTCCCGGATCTGGTCAACATCGATGGAAATAGGGAAGGCCTGCGCCCGGGCAATGTGGGTGACCTCGCCGTCCGGGCCCTTTACATGCACTTGCTGCTGCTTGACGCTGGCGCCCAGGAAGCGGCGGGCAGAGCGCATGAAGTTGCCGGCGTCGCTGGGACGCTGGAAGCCCAGCAGGTCCGCGCCCAGCAGTCCATCAATGATCTCGCGGCGCCAGGGCAGCTGCGCGAAGATCTCCGGAGGCGGGAAGGGAATGTGGTTGAAGAAGCCGATTTTCAGGTCCGGCCGTGCCTCCCGGAGCATGCGGGGAACCAGCTGGAGCTGGTAGTCCTGGACCCACACCGTTGCGCCGTCCGCTGCATGGCGGACGACGGCATCGGCGAACTTCTTGTTGACCGTGCGGTATGCATCCCACCACGTACGGTGGAATTCCGGCGGGGCGATGACATCGTGATACAGCGGCCAGATGGTCGCATTGGAAAAGCCCTCGTAGTACAGCTCGACCTCGTGGCTGCTCAATTGGACCGGGACAAGATCCATCGCTTCGTGGCTGAAAGGGCGGACGGTCTCATCCGGAGCGCCATGCCAACCTACCCACGCGCCGTCGGACTTCGTCATCATCGGTGCAAGCGCGGTAACCAGGCCGCCGGGGGAGCGCCGCCAGCCCCCGCCGCCATCGCCGTTGCCTTCGCTGCTGCAGCGGTCAACGGGCAGGCGGTTGGACACCACCATGAAGTCGAACTTGCTCGCCGTTGGCTTCCTGGTGGGAGAGGCCCTAACGCCGTCTTCCGTCTTGAGTTTTTCGCTTGCCAAATCCTGCATTACTGCTCCCTGGGGTTGCTGTGACTCACCTCCCAGCCTACCGGCGGAATCATAGACCGCAGTTGATCGTTCAACCACCGGGCAAGCATGTCAGCGGCAGAGCTCCTAGTTGGCTCCCGTAAACTGACCCCGTTGCCCCAAGCTATGCCCTACGACGTCGAGTAATCCGAGGAACTGATGAGCCCCGCAAACGAACCCCGCCTCTCCAAGGCTGAACGCACCGCCCAGGCACGGGAGAAAGCGCGCGAAATCCGCGAAGCGCAGCTGAAAAAGGAAAAGCGCAACAAACTCCTGATCGGTTGGGGCATCGTGGTGGCCGTCGTGGCAATCCTTGCCGTTATCGCGTTGGTCGTGACCACCAGCATTCAGCAAAGCGCACCCATCGCCGATCAGGGCCCCACTCCCGCGAACGGCAACGTGCACGGCGGCGTAACATTGCTGGCCAACTCCGACGTCGTGAAGTCCGATGCCTCATCCGTGAACGTAGCCGACGTCCCTTCGGCTCCGGCAACCAAACCCGCAACCGTCACCGTCCCCGGTGGTGAGCCTGAGGCCGGCAAGCCCGTCAAGGTGATCGCTTACATCGACTTCATCTGCCCCGTCTGCAAGCGGTTTGAGACAACCTACGGGGAGTCGCTCACGAATCTCCGCAACGAAGGCAAGATTTCCCTCGAGTACCGTCCCCTTGGCTTCCTGGACCAGCAGTCCACCACCAACTACTCTTCACGCGCAGCAAATGCTGCAGCGTGCGTGGTGAACTCTTCGCCTGAGAAGTACGCCGACTTCTTCAACCTCCTCTTCGAACGCCAGCCTGCCGAAGGCAGCGCCGGTATCTCGGACAACGACCTCAAGGCCATGGCCAAGGAAGTAGGGGCAGCGAACATCGACTCCTGTGTGGACAGCAAGCAGTACCGGCCGTATGTGAAGGTCGCTACGCAGGAAGCCGCGGCCATCGGCGTCACGGGCACCCCCACCGTTTTCATCGACGGCAAGCAGTGGGACGGATCCACCGACCTGAACGCTGAGATCCAGACCGCGGTTGACGCCAAGGGCTAGGTTTCAGGAATTTACGACGGCGGCTGGTCACCCTGGGTTTTGTTGTGCCAACGGTGGGCGGCCGCCGTCGTGATTTCCGCGATGGGGAGGGTCTGGGCTAACCTTATCTAGCGTCGTTTTCGGCGCATGCCTCCTTAGCTCAGTTGGCCAGAGCACCGCTCTTGTAAAGCGGGGGTCGTCGGTTCGAATCCGACAGGGGGCTCCACAAACCCCTCCATTCCGGCGATTTTGCCCGGAGCGGAGGGGTTTTTCGTTTCCGGGAGGGCGCTGCCCGGACCACTATTTGGCGCCTGCTCGTTTCTGCCACATGAAAGGGCTCGGGACACCCAAATCCGAGCGTCCCCAGCCCTTTGCCTTGGCTGCGAAGTATTTGCGCGTCGTCAGCGTCCCGGGCTAAGGCACTTCCCCCTGAGGCACAGGTGTTCTTCGTTGACGTTCACGCTGACCCTGCCGAAGCGCCAGCAGCGGGAACAGGAGGACAGAGAGCATGCCGGCCCCAACCAGTGCCGATGAGATTCCGCTTGAAATGAACCCCTGATCCCGGCCAATGGCGGTGACGGCAACGATAATCGGCAGGCCGGTTGCCCGAAAAGCATGATCGCCCGTTTCTCGGCGAAAGTGGACCTCGGTGGGGCAGCAAGCATCGACGGCAAGCCGCGGATGATCAGCAGGAGGAGCAGGAACAGAGGAAGTAACCCCAATGCCATGGGGCTGGACGTGAGTGCGCCGAGATCGAAATCTATGCCGGTATCGATGAAGAAGATGGGCACCAGGAATCCGAACGCGACGGCGTCGAGTTTGGTCTCGATCACCTTCCGGTCCCGTTCGGGTGCGCGCGCAATGGCCACCTTCCAGAGGACGCCTGCGGCGAATGCCCCCAGCAACATGTCCAGTCCCAGGACCATGCTCAGCACCACGAGCACCGTGAGGATGAACATGATGGAGCGGACAGCGAACTGGCCGCTGGTATGGAGAGTCCGGGTGACCTGCGAGTGGAACAGCGTGTGCTGTGCCCTGGAGGCCAGGAAAATCGCAATGCCGGCCAGGAGCACAAATCCGAGCAGCACTGCCGTGGCCGGTCCCAGCTCCCTGCCGCTGAAGAACAGCGAGATTGCAATCAGGGGACCAAACTCGCCGGCTGCGCCCAATGCCGTGACGGCGATACCCATGGGGGATTTTGATTCGCCGGAATCGCGAAGAATGGGCAGCAATGCTCCCAACGCCGTGGAGCAGAGCGCCACCCCGATGATGACCGCGGCCTCCGGCGTGGGGGCCAGCAGAAAGCCTGCGCCAACGCCTGCAGCCAACGAGATCACCCAACCGGCTGAGGCGCGGATGGCGGGACGGCCTCGGATTTCGGCGAAATCAATCTCATTGCCGGCCACGAAGAAGAGCATCGCCAGCCCGAAATCGGCCAGCGTATCCGTGAACTGGGTTGATTCGATCCATCCCAACAGGCTGGGACCCAGCAGGATTCCGAGGACGATCTCGAACACCACCAGCGGCACTTTGACCATCCGGTCAAGGAAGCGGACCGCCAGAGGCGCCGCCACAGCCAGGAGAGCGATCAGAACCAAGGATGTAGACAAACCCTGCATCAGCGGTACCTCCGGTACCCTCGGCCGCTTCTAGCCCGGCCGCTTCGAAGGAAAAGTAATCCAAAGCTACCGCCACCCTTGCAATGACGCCATGACGTTCGACTTTCGGTCGGCGGCCAGAGTTATCCACATGGAGGAACAAGCGCACGACGCCGGGTCCCGGCCCGCGTTAGTCTGGTTACCTCGGCTGAAGCAAGCGGCCGCAACACCCACTGTGCGGAGCCGTTTTCCAATGTCCGATGATGATCACCTGGGCGCCCTTGCGGCGTCTTCCTTTTCCCTCCCCAAGCTCCGCCCCGGCCAACTCGCCGCCATGACCACGCTCGCAGGTGGCCGCGATGTCCTGGCCGTCATGCCCACTGGGTACGGCAAATCAGCCACCTACCAAGTGGCAGCCAGGTACCTCTACAACCAAACGGGACGCCCCGCCGTCGTGATTTCTCCCTTGATCGCTTTGCAGGAGGACCAACTGGATGGGCTGAACGGGCAGTTGGGTGACGGCGTTGCCGTTGCCGTTAACTCCTCCCGTAGCGACTCGGAGGTGGAGGACGCCTGGGAGGCAGCCGAGTCGGGCAAAGCCACTTTCCTGTTTCTTGCCCCGGAGCAGCTGGCCAAACAGGAGACTGTGGACCGCATCGCCAAGCTGGACGTCACGATGTTCGTGGTGGACGAGGCCCACTGCGTCTCCTCCTGGGGTCATGATTTCCGCCCCGACTACCTCGATCTGGGAAATGTCCGCGAACGATTGGGAAACCCTCCAGTGGCGGCCCTTACTGCCACAGCCTCTCCGCCCGTGCGCGACGAAATTCTTGAACGGCTGGGCATGAAGAATCCGCTGGTCTTGGTCCGTGGCTTTGACCGGCCCAACATCAGCCTTGACGTGGTCCGCCATCAAGAAGACAAGGGCAAGCGAAAAGCCGTCCTGGAGCAGGTCGCCGAGCTGGCCAAGGGAGGAGAGCGGGGGCTCCTCTACGCCGCCACCCGGAAGGACACAGAAAAGTACGCCGGCAAACTGGTTAAGGAAGGGCTCCGCGCCGAGGCCTACCACGCAGGCCGGTCGGATGCTGACCGGGAGCGCATCCATGAGCAGTTTCTGGACGATCAGTTGGACGTCGTGGTTGCCACAACCGCTTTCGGCATGGGTATCAATAAACCCAATGTGCGGTTCGTCGTCCATGCCGACATCCCGGAATCACTGGATGCCTATTACCAGGAAATCGGCCGTTCCGGACGTGACGGGAAACCGGCCACAGCCACACTGCACTACCGCGAAGAGGATCTTGGCCTCCGGAAGTTCTTCGGCACGCATTCACCGGACCCGGATTCGCTCCTGGCAGTCCTGAAGATCCTGAAAGCCGCAGGCGCTCCTGCCCTGAAGAGCGCGCTCTCGGAGTTGACGGGATTCCCTGCGCGGCGCCTCACCGGGCTCGTTAACCAGTTGGAGGAAGCCGGCGCTGTCACCACAGGCAGGCGCGGCATTCGCCTGGCCTCCAAAGCCAAACTATCGGCCCTGGTGGCTCGTGCCGTCGAACTGGCCGAGGCCCGGCAGCGCGTCGACCAGTCCCGGCTGACCATGATGCGCGCATATGCGGAGACGGACAGCTGCCGCCGGCAGTTCCTGCTGGCCTATTTCGGTGAGGAACTTTCGGAGCCGTGCGGCAATTGTGATGCGTGCGCGGCTGCTTCCAAAGCCAGCAATGGTTCCCACAGCACAGAGGAAGAGCGCAGAGATGAACAGCGTTCGGGCGAAAGCGATCCATTCCCGCTGCAGTCCGCTGTGATTCACAAGGAATGGGGTCCGGGGCTGGTGATGAGGCATGAGGACGACGTCATCACCGTCTTGTTCGAGCAGGAGGGCTACAAGACGCTCTCCCGCAGCGCAGTTGTGGAGCATAAACTCCTGAAGCCTGCATGACGCTACGAGGCTCCGTGTTTCAGGTGTTCAGCTCCAGCATAAGGGCGGGCAGTTCGTCGGCGAGTTCGCGCGCAAGGAACCCGAGCGGGCCCAGCTTGCTGGCCAAGCGGTCGGCCGCGGCGGCGTGGAGGTGGGTTCCCCAGCAGGCAGCCTGTGCGCCGCTGGTTCCACGCGCCCGGAGCCCGGTGATGGCACCGGCCAGTACATCTCCACTGCCTGAGGTACCCAAGCCTCCGTATCCGGTGGTGATCTTCCACAGTTCAGGGTCCCCAGGGCCTTCTCCAGATGGACGTGCGATTACGCCCTGGCAGCTCACCACGGCGCCATACTGTTCGGCGACGGCGGCAACGTCAGTTTCGAGGTGGTTTACGTCCCGTCCCAGCAGGACTCCCGCCTCAGTCGGGTTAGGAGTGAGGATCAACCGGCCCCGCCAAGGTTCCAGCTTGTCCTTTATCTTCACCAGCCCGCCGAGGGCGTAGGCGTCGAGGACAACGGCCGGCCCGTCTCTGAGCTCCTCCCGCTCCAACAACCTGCTGAGCAATTCCCCGGCCAGATCGGAATCATCCAGACCGGGCCCGACCAACACGGCGTCTGCCCGTTCCAAATACGTTGAGATGAGGTCCAGCCCCTCACCGGTAATGGACCCATCGGCAGTCTCCGGCAAGCCCACCGCCCCGCACTCCGGGAACGCTACTCCCACCTGCACCGCCACAGACTCCGCCACTGCCAACGTCATCTTTCCGGCCCCCGCGCGGAGAGCGGCGATGCCGGCCAGGATGGTGGCGCCTGGAGTGGTTCGCGCGCCGCCGATGACCAGCACGGCGCCGCGTGAGTATTTATCTTTGCCAGGAGCAGGCAGCGGCCAATCGCGCAGAAGCGACGGCGTCACTTGCGTGGGGCCGGTGGTGCCGTTGAAATCACTGTGGGTGGACACTGGCATCTCCGGCATGCTCGGTAACCGTGACGCCCTGCTCCGTGAGATGGTCGGCCACGTTGAAGCTATCAAGCGTCCACGGACCAGCACCAGAGGGGCGCACATACCGGGTTATCGATGCGTTCAAGACTGTTGTTCCGGCGGCGAGGTCAAGGATCTCGCGCTCGGACATCCCCTCCAGGACGTATCGGACCAGCAGGATCACCGCGTCATGGCAAACGAGCATCACGCGGTGTCCTCTTCCCAGGTTGTTGAGCTCGTCCAGGACGGATCGCAGGCGAAGCGCTACGTCAGCCCAGGATTCACCTCCCGGTGGCCGGTAGTACAGCTTGCCCAGCCATAGGCGCCGTTCGGCCTCATCCGGGTAACGCGTTTCCACACCCAAGCGGGTGAGCCTGTCCAAAATGCCCAATTCCCGGTCCCGGAGGCGTTCATCCGTGTGGACTTTCAGGGGCCAGCCAGCCGTTTGAACGGCAATTTCCGCTGTCTGAAGGGCACGTGCATAGGGAGAGGAGACCACCGCGTCCGGACGGAACTCCTCCGCAATCCGGGACAGCGCCGTTCCCAGTGCCTTGGCCTGATCCTGGCCGGTATCCGAGAGGTTCACGTCAGGGTCCCTGGCGGGAACGTCAATGACCTCAGCCCGCGCCAGGCGGGCTTCCGTCGCGGCCACGTTGCCTTCGCTTTCTCCATGCCGGACCAGCAGCAACTCAACAGCCCCGGCCTCCTGCACCGCCTCTGTCAGTCCGTCGTCGTTCAAGAAAACCAACTCCTTCGCGCGCCCTCGCCGAATGCAGAACACTACCCACTGCGTACCCACGGGACCAGAGAATAAACGCACGACGGCGACCTTCCGCCGCAGCGCTGGGCAGCCACCCGGCGTCGAACCTTGTCCACAGCTGAAGACTGTCAAGCACTGTTGCCGGAACCCATGGTGAAGTAAGTTGCTCGCATGGAGGACACATACCAAGTCATCGTGGTGGGTGCCGGATTTGCAGGCGTCGCGGCAGCCAAAAAACTCGGTCGGAAGGGCGTCCGCGTCCTGTTGATTGACTCGAACAACTACCACCAGTTCCAGCCACTCCTTTATCAACTGGCTACCTCCCAGATCGGGGTTTCAGCCATTACGCGCCCGCTGCGCTCCGTTTTCCGCCGCTACAAGACCGTCAAAGTCCTGACGGCGAGTATTGCCTCTATTGATGCTGCGCAACGGTCAGTCACCACCTCCGATGGCGTGACTTTGCGGGCGGAGATCCTGGTTATTGCGGTAGGTGCCGTTCCCAACTTCTTCAACACCCCAGGTGCCGAGCAACACGCTTTCCCGCTGTACTCCGTTACGGACGCCACCAGGCTGGGCACCGCCATTACGCGGCTGCTTGACCAGGCTGATAGAACCTCGGACGGCCTTGTGGATGTCGTAGTGGTCGGAGGAGGTCCCACAGGCGTGGAGACTGCCGGGGCCATGGCAGAAAACGTGAAGTACATGGTCCGCAAGTACTTCTCTCCCGAGCTCGCTGCCCGCTGCCGCGTGCACCTGGTGGACATGGTTCCGAGCGTGTTGAATATGTTCTCCACGAAGTCCCAGCGCTACGCCACCGAACGTCTTGGGAAGGTGGGCGTCCAGCTGCATATGGGAGTGGGCGTTACCGAGGTGCGAACCGACGGTGTGGCGCTGGCTGACGGGAGCTTCGTCCCCGCGCAGATCGTTGTTTGGGCAGGCGGTCTGAAAGCGGGAGACCTCATCAGCGCTTCGGGGCTGACACAGGGCAAAGGCGGGCGTGTCGATGTTCGTCCAGACTTGACCGCCCCGGACGTGGACGGTGTGTACGTCGTCGGGGATGCAGCGAACATCACCGATTCCACTGGCGCGAAGTTGCCCCAGCTTGGCTCCGTAGCCCAACAAGCGGGAAAGTGGGCAGCGGCCAACATCCTTGCAGACCTTACTGGCGGAAGCCGTACTCCCTTCCGCTACGTTGATAAGGGCTATATGGCTATGGTGGGCCGCGGTGCTGCCGTAGCAGAACTGGGCCGCAATCGAATCCAGTTGCAGGGCCTTTTCGCTTTCTTGTCCTGGCTCTTGGTCCATTTGGCCCTGTTGTCCGGGGTCCAGCAGAAAGTCCGTGCATTGTTTTCCTGGCTCAACGGATACCTCCTGCACAGCCCCGCGCAAGTGGTGGTCAGTGGCCCAACCGAGAAGGAGCTCTCCGGGCTGACTCTGCCCGAAGTACGTCCCGCCATACCACCCGATGCGGGATTGGAAAAGGAATAGGCTCAGCCGGAGGTGGAACGGGCCTTCTGAACGCGATGTGCCACTAATCCCCAGGCCATCAGAAGGAAGCCACAGTATCCCAAGGGGGACGGACTGATTGGTATGGCCAACAGCATCAGCAGCACTCCAACTGCTACAGCAAGAACGTGGCGGGGCTGCGGTGCATAGGGGCGACGCGCGGGGATTCCTGTTTCCAGTTGACGGGCCAAGTCAGGATCCTGGATGAAAAGTTCCCGTTCGAGTTGCTGCAGCACCCTGCGCTCCCGTTCGTTTAGATGCATGGTTGTCCCTCCCATGTAGCGCTAAGGCTCCTCGGTGCGATCGGTGAGCCAACCGGTTCCTACAAGGAATTCCAGCGGCACAATAAGCTAAGCATGCTTACTAAATGCTCCGCAAGGAAAAATTTTCCGGACCCTTGTTCCGGTCCGCGTCGACCTTGGGGACTGACTACGATGGCAAGTAGGAACCCCGATCAAGGAGCACAATGTCACTGAAAGATCGCCTCAAAGCAGACGTCGTCGGCCACATGAAGGCGGGCAACAAGACAGCGCTCACCACCGTGCGGAATGTCCTGGGTGAGATCACCACTCGCGAGAAATCGGGCAAAACGCCCATCGACTTGGACGATGCGCAGGTTACGTCACTGCTCCAAAAGGAAGCTGCCAAGCGCCGGGATACCGCACGCATCTACACCGAAGCCGGGGAAGCAGACAGGGCGGCCGCCGAAGTTGCGGAGGCTGAGATCATCGAGGCGTACCTCCCCAAGCCACTAAGCCGCGAAGAAGTGGAAGGCATCGTCGACGAAGCCATCGCCGCTCTGAAAGCCGACGGACAGGAACTCTCAATGCGTTCAATCGGCGCCGTGATGAAGCCAGTCACTGCCAAGGTTGCAGGACGCTTCGATGGCAAGACCGTCAGCGAGATCGTGCGTGGTCGCCTGAGCTAGGACCCGCCGGCTGGCTCGCCCTTAGCGAGTCAGCCGTTCCCAAGCAGCCGCCGCAAAGTGTCGGCATTGCGCACGGCGTTACCACCGCCGTCGTTGTTGAAATAGGCGTACACGTCCTTGCCCGTGCTGTTCCACTCACGGATCCGGTCCGCCCACCAGCGAAGATCCTCCTCCGAATACGAACCACCGTAGAGGTGTTCGGGATCCGGTCCGTGCAGCCGGACATAAACGAAGGGTGCGGTGGCACGGAGGATGCATGGCAGATTCGCGCCGCTCATGATGCAGTAGGCGGCCTCGTGGCGTTCAAGCAACGCGTAAACGTCAGGGTGGTCCCAGCTATCGTGCCGGAACTCCACCGCCACGCGAATCCAGTGGGGTAAGGCTGCCAGGAAATAATCCAGGCGGGCATCATCGCGGGCAAAATCTGGAGGAAGCTGGACAAGCAGCACAGCTCTTTTTTCGCCCAACTCGTGCCAGCAGCGGGTAATGCGTTCCACCCACACTTCAGGGCTGTACAGCTTTTTCCCATGCGTGAGACCGCGGGGTGCCTTGACCGACATCGCAAATCCAGCCGGCAAACGATCGTGCCAGCTTTTGAATGCGGTGTCCCGCGGCCAGCGGTAAAAACTCGCGTTGAGCTCCACGGTGTCGAACCGCGCCACGTAGTGCGCCAGACGCTTGGCTGTGGGCAGGCCCGGTGGGTAGAGGACCTTTTCCCAGTGGTCGTAGCTCCAGCCCGAGGTACCGATGCGGATACTCATGCTGTGGATGGTAGTCCTCGTGAGTGCGTTTGCCGGGTCACGGCAGGATCTATTCCTGGCCGACGTCGCCGGTTAATGCCTATTCAGGACTTCATCCCAGCCCTGGCGATCAACGCCTGGAGATCCTCGGCAACCTTGGCCACCTCGCGCTGCCGTGTCGACTTGGCTGCGCGCATGGAGGGTCGGGTGGTCCGGGGAGAAATGCGTGTCCGGGCGTCGCGGCGGAACGCGCCATCGCGTCCAATCCTTGGGTCACGCACGGTTGCGTCGACGGTGACGCGGCTCTGAAGGGGGTCGTGGAAAAGTGGGAGGTTCATGGTCCATTCCGGGGTATCAGGATGTGAACTTTGATCCTGACATATGCCTGAACGCCGCGATATGGACGGTTGCATATCGCCCCGCAGGGAGGCGGTGCACATGTCCAGTTGTCTGACGGATGCCCAATCGGTCCTGGCAGGTACTGCGGGTACCCCGCACACCAAGCCCTCCCGCGTTAAGGAAGGGACTGGTTGTCTGGTGGAGATCGGATTTCCCTTCGAGAGGACCAGCAGTGCGCCAGTTACTCCCGTCTTCCATGGCGTTGCTGTGGGGCCTGCAGTTTGCCTTCCTCACTCCTGCCCTTGCCCTGATGCTGGTGGATCTTTTCCACGCGTCGCCGGCCGATGTGGGCTGGGTCCTCGCCGTGTACAACGCTGGCGGCTTTCTGGCCTCCCTGCTCATCCCGGCATATGCGGACAGGAAGCGCGACTACTTGCGGCCGATGCTGCTCTGCGGGTTCTTGGCCCTGGCACTTCCCTGCGTACTGGCCTTCACCACAACATTGCCAGTAGCCGTGATTGCCCTGATAGCTTTGGGCGGACCATCAGGGGTTGGCATGTCCCTGTTTTTTGCCCATCTTAAGCATTCGGGGGCGGGCTCATCGGACGTGGTCAATATGCGTGCGATCGTCTCTTTCTCATGGGTTGCCGGGCCACCGCTGGCCGCGCTGATGGTGGGGGCGCTTGGTAGCCGGGCGATTTTGCCCGCTCTCGCAGCCGTTGCCCTCCTGAATCTCGTGGTGACCGGTGCCGCTCTTCGCAGGGAAACCACCGCCGACAAAGCAGACTTCGTGTCTGGCGACCATCAAACTGACAGCCCGCTGACATCCAAATGGGCCGTTACTGGTGTGGTCATAGGTTTTACGCTGCTTCAGGCAACTGACAGCAGCGCCGTGACCATCATGGCACTCTTCGTAGGCCAGAGAATGGGCGGGGAGCTGATTTGGGCGGGTATTGCCCTGGGCGTCGCCGCAGCGCTCGAGATACCTGCCGTCCTGGTGATCGGGCGGCTCAGCCGTAACCTGTCCGGAACGGTGCTCATAACATCGGGCTGTATAGCCGGAATCTTGTACTACGCAGGAATGACCTTCGTGGCTGATCCCATCACACTGCTGCTCCTTCAGATCCTGCATGCCTGGTTCTTCGGTGTCGTGGCGGGCATAGGCCTGACCCTGTTCCAGCAGATCATCCCGCGTCCAGGCCTGGCAGCCGGTATCTTCACCAATACCCGGCGCATTGGCGCCGTAGCTTCAGGTCCGATCATTGCTTTCGGATCAATGACAACCTTCGGTTACCAAGGAACCTTCGCCGTGTGTGCGGTCCTGACCCTGGCGGCCATGTTGCTCATCCAATTCACGGCAAGGGCCGGAAAATCACCAACGCGGCGCCGGGACCGCAACCGGACCGGAGCCGTGATTACCCCCACAGAGCCTTCTTCAATAGCGCCCTGAGTTGGGCGTTCTCCTCTTCATTTAATGCCGCGAGCTGGGTTTGTTCGCACACCTCCAGGGCAGCGCGGGCCTTCGTGTGGATTCGGCGGCCCTCGGCTGTGGAGACGATGATCTTGGCGCGCCTGTCCTGCTTTCCCTGCGCTCGCTCTACCAGGCCCCGGTGCTCCAGGTCGTCCACGAGGCTCACAACCTGACTGGGGTCAAGGCTGAGGAAGTCGGCAAGTTCGCGCTGGGTCGGTTCGAGTCCGCTGCAGGCGAGCGTCAGTACTGAAAAGGACCTTTCCCGCAGTCCAAAATCGCTCAGGGCGCGGTTATTCAGGACTGACCCTGTGGCGTGGAGTTTGGCGAGCAGCAGGCCTACGTCGTTCCCAATTTTCGCGGCCGCGAGGCGCGGGGTTTCGACGTTGGTGCTTTGCGTGCCCATGACAACTCCAATAGTAAACAAAAACAATCATTGACTTTTTCAATGATCCGTAATCTCATTGATCATGACAAGGATCTCACGGGGCAGTGGGATCGGCCCCACCGGCTCCGGCCGGTTACTGCATGCGAAGGAGCACGCCATGAGCTTGAACGGCAAGGTTGCAATCGTCACCGGGAGTGGACAGGGTCTTGGACTCGCTTACGCGAGGGAGCTCGCCCGCCAAGGCGCCGCCGTCGTGGTCAATGACGTGAACCCTGGGACCGCTGCAGAAGCAGTCGCGTTGATTGAGGCCGACGGCGGTCGGGCCACCGCCGTCGTGGTTCCGGTGGGCACCACCGACGCTGCAAAGGCGCTCGTAGCAGGCGCTGTTGAGGCGTTCGGGCGGCTGGATATCCTGGTCACCAACGCAGGTATCCTGCGGGACAAGAGCCTCTTGAAGATGACCGATGAGGACTTCGACCTGGTCATCAACGTCCACCTGAAGGGCACCTTCACATGTGTCCGCGAGGCGTTCGCATACTTCAAGGACAACAACGTCGCCGGCCGCGTCATCACCATCGGTTCACCGACCGGCCAGCGCGGCAACTTCGGCCAGACCAACTACGCCGCAGCCAAGGCCGGAATCGTTGGCATGGTCCGAACGTGGGCGATGGAAATGAAGAAGGCCGGAGTAACGGTGAACACTGTGATCCCTGTGGCGGCCACTGCCATGACCAAGACCGTTCCTTACTTCCAGAAGGCCGTGGAGGCTGAGGAACGCGGCGAGGCCATGCCGTCCTTCTTCCGTCACGACCTCGGATTCGGCACGGCCGACGACGTCGCTGGGCTAATTGCGTTCCTCGCCTCGGACTCGGCCGCCCATATTACCGGGCAGGTAATTGGCGCCGGCGGTGACCGGCTGCAGGTCTGGACGCACCCGACGGCCGCAACCACTGAATACCGCGACGGCGGTTGGAGCTACGAAGCCCTCCGCGACAACGCAGGGTCCCTCTTCGGAGCGGAGGCCCTGCAGAGCTACGGCGAGGAATTCCTACCGTTGCCCCAAAAACTCCAGCCCGTAGCTGCGGCCATAACTGCTTAGGCCCGCTGACCATGGCCGACCGTTACGAACTTGGCATCGACGCATCCGCACTGGATGCGATCGACATGCATGTCCACGTGGAGGTGGACAGCTGCGGGCACGGATCCCTTCCGGACGCGCTTACGGAGGCGTCGGCGAAGTACTTCAAAGCTGAGGACCGGACGCCGTCGCTGGACCGCATCGCGCAGATATACCGGGACTTGAACATGGCCGCCGTCGTGTTTACGGTCGACGCGCGGACGCAGCTCAAGCACGAACCCAATAGCATCCCGGAATTGATCGCTGGGGCTGCCCGGAACAACGATGTGCTGATTCCTTTCGGCAGCGTTGACCCGCGCACAGGTGAGGACGCGATCGCCGGTGCCAAGTACCAAGCTATTGAGCTCGGTGCCAGGGGCTTCAAGTTCCACCCGTCCCTGCAGGGGTTCGATCCGTCCAATGAACGCTTCTACCCTCTCTGGGAAACGCTTCAGGAACTTGGGCTGCCCGCCATCTTCCACACTGGCCAGAACGGCATGGGCGCGGGGCTTCCTGGTGGGTATGGGATCAAGTTGGCTTATTCCAACCCACTGCTGCTCGACGCCGTGGCCGCGGACTTCCCTGGCTTGCAGATCATCATGGCCCACCCCTCGGTGCCATGGCAGGACGAGGCCAACTCCATCGCCACACACAAGTCCAACGTGTTCATCGACCTGTCCGGGTGGTCGCCCAAGTACTTCCCGGAGTCACTGGTGCGCCACTCCAATTCAGTCCTGCAGGACAAGGTGCTGTTCGCAACGGACTTCCCGCTGATCACCCCGCAAAAGTGGCTCAGAGCATTCGATGATCTGCCCCTGACGGACGAGGTCCGGCCGAAGATCCTCAAGGACAACGCAGTGCGGCTGCTCGGGCTGGGTGGTTGAGATGACGGCAAGCGCTGTGGAACAGCGCCTCTACCCCGCAGCTGACTGGTATGACGCCGAGTCACTCTTGTCCTTTGAGGAACGTCAGGTGCTATCCCGCTTGCGGGACTTCCTCGACGCGGAAGCGAAACCGCTCCTGGCCGGGTATTGGGAACGGGGCGAGTTCCCGGAGCAGTTGGCAGGGCCCCTGATCGAACTGGACCTCATGGAACCCTTTGAGTCGCCAGCCCGTGGGATCTACCACGGGTTCCGGATCTTCGAGCTCGCGCGTTCGGACGCGTCGTTGGCCACTTGGTACACGGCACAGGCCGGACTCTTCCGGACCGCAATCCAGATAGGTGCCTCTGAGGAGCAGCAGCGCGAATGGCTACCTAAGGTCATCGACTTCTCGCTCAGAGGCGTCTTCTCCCTGACCGAACCGGACCACGGTTCCGACATCGCCGGCGGGCTGTCCACCACGGCCCGTTTCGCAGCAGAAGGCGACGGCGGAAGCTGGGTTTTGGACGGCGCCAAGCGGTGGATCGGGGGCGCCTCCACGGCTGACGTGCTGTGCGTGTTCGCCCGTGACGTCGCAGATGGGCAGGTCAAGGCGTTCCTCGTGGACCGTACCGCCACCGGGGTGTCCCTGGAGAAGATCCAGGGCAAAACCGCGTTGCGGATGATGCAGAACGCCCACATCAGCCTTGAACGGGTACGGGTTCCTGAGGCCATGCGCCTGCAGAACGTGAACTCCTTCAAGGACGTCGCCGAAATGCTCCGGGCTATGCGTTCGGATGTTGCATGGATCGCCACCGGCATCCAGGCCGGAGCGTTCGAAGCAGCGTTGGCCTACGTCAACGAACGTCAACAGTTCGGGCGCACACTGGGGTCGTTCCAATTGGTGCAGGAGAAGTTGGCCCGGATGCTCGGAAACATCACGGCTTCGCTCTCGCTGGTGGTCCGGCTCACCGAACAACAGGCCCGTGGGATTTACCGGGACCAGGATTCAGCACTAGCCAAGATGCAGACCAGTTTGTTCATGCGCGAGACCGTCGCACTGGCCCGCGAAGTGGTCGGGGGCAACGGCATCACGCTCGAAACCGACGTCGCGCGTTTCCACGCCGACGCCGAAGCCGTCTATTCCTACGAGGGAACCCACGACATCAACGCGCTCATCATTGGCCGCGCCCTCACGGGCGTCAGCGCTTTTACCCATTAACAGACACCCCAACTAAGCAACACCCCAACAAGGAGGCAACGATGCCCAATCTCGTCGTCGATTTCGACACGCTGCTCACCATGTCCGGCAAGGACCTCGGCACTACCGATTACCGGGAAATCACCCAGCAGCAGATCAATCTCTTTGCTGACGCCACGGACGATCAGCAGTGGATCCACACCGATCCCGAGCGCGCCAAGGATGGCCCGTTCGGTACCCCAATCGCCCACGGATTCCTCACACTGTCCCTGATCATCCCGTTCTGGGGTGAGCTTTTCGACGTCGACGGCGTCACCACCAAGGTGAACTACGGCCTGGACAAGGTCCGCTTCACCTCCCCAGTCAAGGTCGGATCAAAGGTCCGCATGCAGGGCTCGATCGCCGACGTGACCGAGGTTAAGGGCGGGGCCCAAATCAAGGTCAACGCCACTATCGAAATCGAAGGCCAGGAACGCCCCGCCGTCGTGGCCGAATTCCTGGCCCGCTTCTATAAGTAAGCCCCTTTCAAAGAACCCACCCCTCCTCTCCCAAGGAACAGCCATGTCAGGACACACTGCACTCGCAACTGCGAGCACGGCCGCGAAGCGCAAAGAAGCGCGTACGGTCATTTTGTCCAGCTATCTGGGCAGCACCATCGAGTTCTACGACTTCCTGCTGTACGCAACGGCCGCCGCGGTGGCTTTCCCCAAGGTCTTCTTCGCAGGCACTGATGAGTGGGTTGGCGTCGTAGCCGCCTACGCTACTTTCGCTGCCGGCTATGTTGCCCGGCCCCTGGGCGGCATCATCTTCGGCCACTTCGGAGACCTGATCGGCCGCAAGGGAATGCTCATCGTCTCCATGGCGATGATGGGCATCGCCTCCACCCTGATCGGCCTGATTCCTGGTGCCAGCATCATCGGTCCGTGGGGAGCCGTGATCCTGGTGGTCCTGCGGGTGTGCCAGGGTATCGCCGTCGGTGGTGAATGGGGCGGCGCTGCGCTGATGGCGTTGGAACACTCCGATCCCAAGCGGCGCGGCTTCGCAGCATCGTTCGTCAACGCAGGCGCCCCAACGGGGGCCGTACTGGGCACATTGGTGATGGGTATCTTCTCGGCGCTTCCGCAGGACGCGTTCCTGGCATGGGGTTGGCGCGTGCCATTCCTATTGTCCTTCGTGCTGCTGATCGTCGGCATGTTCGTGAGGCTGCGGGTCTCTGAGAGCCCCATCTTTGCTGAGGCCGTGGCCAAGGAGGGCGCCCAAAGCACCAAACGCAAGATTCCGCTGTTGGAAGTGCTGCGTCGCCCCAAGGCCCTCATCATGATTATGTTCGCGGGTGCCGCCGGCTTCGGCCTCCAAGTTGTGCTGCCGACCTTCTCGGTCACTTATGCTGTCTCCAAGGGCGCACCGCAGCAAGGCGTTCTATACGCGTTCGCGGGAGCCTCCGCCATCTCCATCCTGTTCGTGCTCCTCGGCGGCAGAATGTCCGACCGCTTCGGACGCAGGCCAATCATGGTCACAGGGTTGACACTGTTTATCCTTTACCTGTTCCCCATGTTCGGAATGCTCAGCTCCGGCAATATCGCCTTGATCTTCCTGGCTTTTACGGTGGCTCTCGTTCTGCACTCGTCCCTGTACGGGCCACTTGCAGCATTCGTCTCCGAGCAGTTCGGTACCACCAACAGATACACCGGCGCGGCCGTCGGGTATCAGTTGGCGACCTTGATCGGCGCGGGTTTCACCCCGGGCATCGTGGCTGGCCTTTACAAGGATTCCGCCCAGAACATTCTCCCGGTGGTGGTCTTTCTCTCCGTCATGTCGCTGGTCTCGATTGTGTTCATCCTGCTAACGCGGGAATCTAAGAACAACGACCTCACCTCGGTCAGTTAGGAGTACCGCACCATGGACAACAACGGAGTTGGATCCTGGCCGCACCGTCGCCGTGCCAAGTCGGGTCCCAAAACGGCCCTCGTTTCCGGGGATCGCATCCTGAGTTATACGGAGCTCGCTGATCGCACTGATTACCTCGCCAACGCACTGAAGGACAGAGGTGTGGTCATGGGGGACAGGGTGGCCTACCTCGGTGAGAACCATTCATCGTTTGTTGAGGCCTTCTTCGCTTGCGGGCTGCTCGGTGCGATTTTCGTCCCGCTGAACACCCGGCTCGCCGCTCCGGAGCTGCAGTTCCAACTTCAGGACTCAGGTGCACGCGTCCTGATCAGCGCCGAGGCGCTTGAAGCGGCAGCCGCTGCCTCGGTGGAGGACACCGCTGTGACCCACCGGCTTGTAGTGATGCCCGACGGCGGGACACAAGGTTTCGCTGTCAAGCCGCCATCCGGCGTCGAACGTTATGACGAGGTACTTCAAGCGGCAGCCGGGACCCCGCTTGATGTAGCCGTGGGCCTGGACGACCCGGCGATGATCCTCTACACCTCCGGAACCACGGGCAAGCCCAAAGGCGCACTCCTCACGCACGGGAACATCACGTGGAACTGTTTCAACACTGTGGTGGACATGGACCTGAACAGGAACGACGTCGCTCTGATGATTTCACCACTGTTCCACGTGGCCTCCCTGGATATGGGCCTGCTGCCCATGCTGCTCAAAGGCGCCACAGTGGTGCTCGAAACCAAGTTCGATGCCGCCCGCGTCCTCAAGCTGATCGGGCAGCACAAAGTCACCACGCTCAACGGTGTGCCCACCACATTCCAGATGCTCTGCGACCATCCGGAATGGTCGACGGCGGACCTCACCTCCCTGGACAAGCTCACGTGCGGAGGGTCTGCTGTTCCGCAGCGCGTGTTGGACGCGTATGAGCAGCGGGGCATTGGATTCACGAGTTGCTACGGCATGACCGAGACTGCCCCGGGCGCCACGATGCTCCCAGCGTCGAGGTCCAAGGACAAAGCCGGTTCCGCAGGACTGCCGCACTTCTTTACCGACGTACGGATTGCAGACCCGATAGTTGGGCTCGCTCTTCCCGGCGCAGTGGGGGAGATCCAGATTTCCGGCCCAAACGTCATCAGGGAGTATTGGAACAGGCCTGAAGCCACGGCTGATAGTTACTCTGATTCGGTGTGGTTCCGGTCCGGGGACATGGGCTTCCGGGACGATGAAGGTTTCTTGTTCGTCTCGGACCGCATCAAGGACATGATCATTTCCGGGGGCGAGAACATCTATCCGGCCGAAGTGGAAGCCGCGATCGCGGAACTCCCGGAGGTGGGAAGTGTTGCCGTCATTGGGGTTGTCGACCACAAATGGGGCGAGGTTCCCCGCGCCATCGTGACACTGCTGGAAGGTGCTTCCCTGACCGAGGAACAGCTGCGCTCGCATCTGGAAGGCCGGCTCGCCCGCTACAAGATCCCCAAGTCCGTGGTTTTCGTTGAGGAAATGCCGCGGACTGCCAGTGGGAAGATCCGCAAGGTGGAGCTGAGGAAACAGTTCGCGTCCTGACCCCCGGACGTTCTCTCACGTCCTGCGGTGTCTTGCCGGATCTTCTCTCATGTCCTGCGGTGTTTTGCCGGATCTTCTCTCATGTCCTGCGGTGTTTTGCCGGATCTTCTCTCATGTCCTGCCCAGTGATCCACGGGCGCGATCATTTTTGCTCCGGGATCCAATACGGGGCATCTACGCCGGCGCCGGTGAAATTATCGCAGCGAACAAGTTGCGTGCCGATCCGTTCGAGGAGGCAGTTGACATAGATTGTGGGGGTGTTGTCCTCTGGCACGTCCGCCGTGGCATGCGCCGGGGAAAGAAAAACGAACGGGACAAAGAGTAAGGCGAGGCAAAGACGCCGCGCGGGGCTTACAGATTCACGCATGGTTGCTTCCTTTTGAGTGGTGCTTGTGGGTACCTTCACTCTGCGCCGCGCCCCAGTACCGGGGCATCCGGACTTCACCCTTAAAATCCCCGTAAATTCCCTTGGATCTACCCCACGCGTCGGCAGGGTGCGAAGCTTGAACGGTGGCTATTAGGGCCAACTCCAACGGGCCTGCTCTGGTGGGCCGGGAAGATGAACTGGCTGAACTCGAGGCTATGGTCGACGCCGTGCGGGCTGGAGCGTCGAGGACGTTGATCGTGTCCGGCGACGCGGGTGTGGGCAAGACGGCGCTGGTAGGACAGATCTGTGCCACGGCCGGCCAGGATGTACTCGTTCTCAGTGGGGCGGCACTGCCGCTGACGTCACTTAAGGTGCCATTTCAAGCCCTGCGTTCGGCGTTCCACGGTGCAGCCCAGCCGGGGACGCCAGCGCCTTTCAGCAGTAACGCAATGGTTGAAGCACGCGTGGACAGCCCGCTTTTGGTAGACGAGTGGCTGACCAGGCTCAGCAGTTCCAGGCCCGTGCTCCTGGTGATCGATGATCTTCAGTGGTCCGACCCACAAACACTGGATATCCTGATGTTCCTCATCGCGGGGCCCGCAGACCGTTCCTTGGGCATTGTGGCCACCGTCCGTTCAGACATCTCGATGGAAAACCAGTCTCTTGAGCGATGGATGACAGACATCCGTCGGCTGCCGACCGTCGAAGTCGTGACACTTCAGCCTCTGGACAGGCCTGCAACTGCTACTCAAATGTCCCGGCTACTGGGTGTGCCGCCGTCCCAGTCGTTGGTTACGGAAGTGTACGCACACTCCGCCGGAAACCCTTACTTCACCAGTCTCTTGATCGGGGGCATGAGTGCCAACGGCAGGCAGATCCGGGATGGCTTTCCGCCGGATCTAAGGGGTGCCGTCCTCAGATCCTGGAAGGGGCTACCTAAAGCTGCGCAACAATTGACCCGGATTCTGGCTATCGCCGGACGATCGGTGGACGCTGCTGAACTACGCACGGTTGCCAAGGGAACTATCACCCAGGAAACAGTTTTGCCTATGCTCCAGGCAGCTGCGACCGCGGGGATCGTGGATCTGCTGACAGATGGCACTTACTGGTTTCACCATCCACTCATCGCGGAGATGCTCGAGCAGGGCATGGACGGCGCGGAGAGGCGCTATTGGCATTCAGCTTTTGCCGACGCTTATGAGAACTCCTTGTCTTTCGGGGCACAGCCTACTTTCGGGATGATCGCCTCCTTGGCCGAACACCACTACCACGCTGAACGATGGGCGCCTGCCTATAAATGGACCGTTCGTGCAGCCACGGAACATGTCCACCTCGGAAATTGGGGCGATGCCCTGCGAATGTTCCGTCGGGCAGTGGAGCTCAGGGACAAAGCGGGCTTGGTGCCGGAGAGTCTCCGTGAACTTTGGGACCAGGTGAGGAACGCCGCATTCCGCTCCGGTGACCAGAAAGCTGAACTTGAGGCTTTGGAGTCATTGATCTCGCTCACCGAGCCCACGGCCGAACCCTTGGAAACGGCTGCTTGGCTTGTGAGGCGGATGCATCTGTCCATGTCCACGGGAAGGTCCTTCTTTGACCTGGCGGAGATGGAACGGGCGGTTCAGCTTTCTGCGGCTGATCCTCAAAGCTGGCAGCACGCGCTGGCTTTGGCAGAGTATACGCACGCTGCACTGTGGCTTGACCGCGCTGGCGGAGCTGAAGACGCGGCACAGGCACTTACGCTTGCCCGGCTGACGAAAAACCCCATAGCCATGTCCTACGCGCTGACAGCCGCCGCAATGGTGCAGCTTTTCGCCAGGCGCTCGGAGGAGGCCTTCAGCCTGGCCAAATCTGCAGCGGCAGAGGCGCTTCGAGCCGAGGATTACTGGGGGTACCTCCATGCCGTGGCTTGGCTTGCCAACTCCCAGGAGAGCTGGATCAGCCAAGAGTACGCGGACGTTCTCCACATCGCCCGCGAGGAACTGGCCAGGCACGAGGCTCCCCACTCCTACATCTCCAAGATCGCAGCGGATGAAGCCGGCAGCTTCGTCGGAATTGGCTCCTGGCGCGAGGCGCAGACGGCCTTGCGTATCGCCATCAGCTTGGACCCTGGTCCTATGGGGGATGTGAGCGCCCGATTGACAGCGGCACGGCTGGATGCATTGCAAGGGCGGACACACGATGCTTTTGTCCATTTAGCCCGCGCAGAAGAAGTGAATGGCAACACTGAGGCCTATCTCAACCTCAACTTCGCGGCAGTCCGTTCCGAGGTCAATGCTGTTGACGGCCAGCCGGAGGCTTCGCTTGAGGCCGCGATGACTGGTGCCCTGCGCCCCGGACCGCCACCTACCATGTGCGAGTGGTTGCTGCCCCTGGCGGCCAGAGCTCTCGCCGATCTCATCCAAAAGGCCAAAGACGAAGGAAAACCAACAGCTGGGCGGCTCTCCGAACTAGCCCAACTGGAGGAGCGGTTTCCTCATGTTTTCAACGAATCGGGAGAACAATCGGAGCTGTATCAACGCCAACTATTTGCCTTCCAAAGCCTCTATGCGGCGGAACTGGGCCGTGCACGGGGAGATCACGGCAATGCCGATGACTGGATTCGCACAGCTAATGCCTGCAGGGACGCTTCCCTGGCTTGGGAACATGCCTATGCATGCCAGCGCGCCGCCGAAGCGCTCCTGCTGCAGGGCCACAGTGCCAAGGCCCGGGCATCGGAGATCCTCCGCGCAGGACTCCAACTGGCGCGCGACCTCCAAGCTGTTCCCGTGCAGAGGGTTTTGGAGCAACTCGCTGACCAAGCCAGGATCTCGCTAACCCCCATCACGCGGCCCAAGCCTGAGGGCAGCAACCGCCATGGGCTGACGGCGCGGGAGGCCACCATTCTGGACTATGTCGTTGCTGGCAGAACCTACAGGGAGATTGCTGAATCGCTGTTTATCAGCGAGAAAACGGTGAGTTCGCACATTTCCAGCCTCCTACGGAAAACGGGTGCCTCCAACAAGTTTGATCTTGCCCGGCGGGAGCGAAAGAAGACTGATGGTTAAGGTTCGACGACGACGAACGGGGTCAGTGCCGCCGTCGAACCTCAAATGGGAGTTACGTGAGAGAGCGTTGGCCCGAAAGGGCTGGTATGTGAGAGAAGGTTGGCCCAAAAGGGTTGGTATGTGAGAGTGCCCCTATGTTTTTCGTCAAGTGGTGGCGGGTGTTGGGGGTTGGTAGAGGGCGCCGTCGCGGAGCATTGCGTAGAGGGTGTCACAGCGGCGTCGTGCCAGGGCAATGATTGCCTGGTTGTGGCGTTTTCCTTCGGCGCGTTTGCGTTCGTAGTAGGCCCGGGACGGTGGGTCGTGGAGCGCAGCGAACGCGGAGAGGAAAAGAGTTCGTTTGAGGACTTTGTTGCCTTTTCTGGAGGAGTGGTCGCCGCGGATGGAGGACCCGGATCGCCAGGTGACTGGGGCCAGCCCGGCGTAAGAGGCCAGGTGCCCGGCGGTGGGGAAGTCTTTCCCGGCGACTTCGGTGAGGATTCGTGCGGCGGTCCTGATGCCCACGGCCGGCAGAGACATCAGGACCGGGTGAAGAGGGTGGGCCTCCACGAGTGCTTCGACCTGGGTGAGGACCATGGCGCGGTTTTCGTGAAGCCCGGAGAGCATGGCCGCGAGCTGGGGCAGCACGATGGTCGCGGCATTCGTGCCGACAACAGTGACTGTTTGCCGGCCCAGGGCCTCGATGATTTCATCGGCAAGGCGTTCGCCCATCCGCGGCGCGAGTTTGGTCAGCCGGTTCCCGATCCGGCGCCGGCCTGCGTGACGGAGCTCTTCGGGGGTAGGCCAGGTCCGCAGCAGGTCCAGCACCGCAGGATGATCCATGTAGGGTCCCAACACCCTTTCCAGAGCAGGGTGGATCTGGGTGAGCAGCCCGCGGATCCGGTTCGAGGTCGCCGTGGCCTGCTTGGCCAGGTCATCATCGAAACCACAAAGCATGCTCAGCTCAGCGAGCTGCTCATCGGCCAACTGAACCGAGCGCAATGTATGCGGCATGGTCCTGGCGGCCTCGGCGATGATGAACGCATCCCGGGCATCGGTTTTCGCCTCTCCGGGGTGCAGGTCCGCGATCCGGCGCATCGCCAGCCCCGGCAGATACCCGACAAGAACACCGGCGGCCTGGGCCACCGCTACCGGCAACGCGCCGATGGTTGCTGGCTGGTCAACGACCAACAACACTCGTCCGGCGTCCTCGAGTTCGGCGATGATTTCCCGGATTTTGGCTTCATCGTTGGGCAGCGCCCGGTCCAGCAATTTCTTTCCGGCCCGGTCCACGGCAACGGCATGATGGACGCCCTTGCCAACATCCAGACCAATAAACACTTCGACACCATCGTGGTTCGCGATCATCCGGTCCCTCCAGTCGTAGTCAGCTCCCATGCTGGCCCGGCAGCGGTGTCAGGACCCGGCACCCACGTTACGCACGACGTTCCCGAACTGTCCTGCCCCTATCAGCGGTCTCCCGGCACCTACCAACCCCGGTGACAACACTCTCAAGATCATCGGATCGACAGAGGAACGCAATCATGCCGGGGCAGCAGGCCAGCACACCCACATCCTGCACCAGGAAACGGGCTACGAAAAAGGTAACGAGGGATTGGGCCGACATAATCCGTCAACGGACTAAATCCCGGTTAATTTTGTCCATCGACCTGCATAAATACCTCGGAGAGCACTACGATGAGCAACGACTCTTCACTGAGTTTGGTCTCATTGCATTATTCACACCTAACCCCGGGGGAACACCTTGAGTTACCAGCAACAGCCACAGCACACACAGCCGTACGGCGCACAGACCGGCGAACCGCCGCTGTGGGCTCCCTACTATGGCGCACCCATTGGCGCCGCTGTAAAGCGTTTCTTCAAGAAGTACACCGCTTTCACTGGCCGCGCGAGCCGCAGCGAATACTGGTGGGTGGCCCTCGCTTTGGGTGTCATCGGCCTCGTCCTGCAGATCCTTACCGGCATTCTTGGGGCAGCAGGTTCTACCACCTCAGCAAACGGAACGGCAGTTCCCGGCCCAGGCGCAGTTGTGGGACTTATCTTGATCTTTGCGTTCTATTTGGCGGTCCTCATTCCGTCCATTGCGTTGCTGGTTCGTCGTCTGCACGATGGCAACTTCAGCGGATGGCTCGCATTGCTCGGCCTCATTCCGTTCGTCGGTGGACTCGCCGTTCTGGTTTTCGCGCTCCTGCCGTCCAACCCGGCCGGCCAGCGCTTCGACCAGCCCAGCGCTGTCTAGCAATTCACGCACTACGTAAAAGGGGCGGCACGCCAAGTGCCGCCCCTTTTTACGTGCCCGGCGAACCACTCCATGGAATGCTGTGGAGTGATGCGGACCGATCCCCAACGACGAGGAGCTCCCATGCCCGGTGATACGAATCCGAAAAACATCAAACGATGCGCCGTTATTGGTGGCGGGATCATCGGTGTGGCGGTGGCCCGGGAATTGGCCAACAAACTCGACGGCGTCCAGGTCACGGTTTACGAGAAGGAAGACCAGCTCGCCAAGCACCAGACCGGCCACAACTCCGGCGTAGTCCACGCGGGCCTGTACTACGAGCCAGGCGGGCTGAAGGCAACGCTCTGCCGCCGGGGAGTCGCCCTGCTTCAGGAATTCTGCGCCGCCAAGGATCTGCCGTACGAGGCCTGCGGCAAGTTGGTGATCGCCCAGACCCCCGAAGAATCGAAGCGACTGGAGAACATCTTCGCGCGGGCAACGGCCAATGGGGTGCCGGGCGCTCGCATGCTGCGCGGTGACCAAATACAGGAGGTGGAGCCGAACGCCGTCGGGCTTTCTGCTTTGCACTCGCCGGAAACGGCGATCGTGGACTACACGGCCATCACCAAGGCGCTCGCCGACGACGTTCGTGGCACAGGCGGGCAGATCCGGCTTGGGCAGGAAGTCACCTCGCTGGAACAGCAGGGGAGCGGCGTCGTGGTCCGCACGAAGGACGGAGGCGAACACTACGATCTTGTGGTGGCCTGCGTCGGCCTTCAATCGGACCGGTTGGCGAAAGCGACAGGCGAGCCTGCAACGCCGCGCATCATCCCCTTCTTTGGGCAATACTTCCTCCTTGGGAAGGAAGCCCGCGCAAAAGTCAGGGGCTTGATTTATCCAGTGCCGGACCCCAAGCATCCGTTCCTTGGCGTGCACCTGACCAAAAGGATCGACGGCGAAATGATGCTGGGCCCCAACGCATTCATCTCCTTCGGACGCGAGGCCTATTCCTGGAAGGACGTCGATGTGCGCGATGTCCTGAATTACACGCTGTTTCCAGGCTTCTGGAATTTTGCCCGCCAGAATGTGCCGTCGGCTGTCCGCGAATTCCAGACCGTGGTCAGCAGGAAGAAGTTCATTAAGGAGGCCGTACGCTTTGTTCCGTCGTTGGAGGGTGCCACTATTCTTCCCGGCACGCGAGGCGTCCGCGCACAGGCCATGAACGCTGACGGTTCCCTGGTGGATGATTTTGTGATTTCACGACGCCGGGACACGGTTTTGGTGCGGAACGCACCGTCGCCGGGAGCTACGTCGTCGATGGCGATCGCGGAGTACATCGTGCAGCAGGCTCTGCGGGACTAGGTGCAGCAGGCTCTGCGGGACCGGGCCCAGCAAAACGGAAGTTAACAAGCCCGTGACGCTGCAGAAACCGGCCCCACATGACTCCTGGATACCTTTGCCGCATGAATGCATCCTGGTTGGCTAAACAAGGCGCGAAGATTGGCTCCAAGATCGGCCAGTGGATTGAGGCCGCCTACGTCCTGGATTGTGTGGAACCGGAAAACGATCCCGCCGGCACACCGGGTCACGGGCGGCCCGCCGATTGGACGTGGTTGCCGGCGCTTAGCGGGGTTACGGTAGCCGGTGCGCAGGCCATTCAATCCCACTCGGGAATGACCCGCCGTAAGCCCTGAAGGTTGGCTTGAAAGCTGCTGAATGTTGTTTTGGGCACACTTTTCGTCCAACGCGGATGCTATGCCCTAAACTGCTTCACTGAGGTGCCTGAAATGGCACTATGCAGCAACGAAAGCGAACCCAATGGCTACTGATTACGACGCGCCCCGCAAGACAGAAGAAGAGACTCCCGCGGACTCGCTTGAGGCTCTTCAGGCGTCCCGCGGCACCGGTGCCCAGACTGCAGTCATCGACCTGGACGAAAACGACACCGCGGAAGGCATCGACCTCCCGGGCGCCGATCTTTCCGGTGAAGAACTGACCGTTGTGGTGGTACCTGAACAGTCTGACGAATTCACGTGTTCTTCCTGCTTCCTGGTCCGCCACCGGTCCCAGGTTGCCTTGGAAAAGAACGGCCTTAAGTACTGCAAGGACTGCGAAGGCTAACCCTAGGCATCGCAAAACGTTCGAGCCCCGTCAGGCCAATGAATGGTCGGATGGGGCTTTTGCGTGTCCGCGGCGCTTTGTAACGCCCGGGTATCGTTATCTTCGGTTACGAACCTACGCATGAAGAGCCTCAATAGAGTCCCTGAACAGGCGAAAATGTCCGCTTCCATGACTCTCTTGTGACCACCCCGGAGTCGTTTTAACGGTTGTGCGCCGAAGCGGCCACAACCCATCCAAACCACCCTACGCGCTCCTACTGTTGAAGTATCAACTTCGCCTGAAGGGGGCACAAAAAATGAGGAAATTTGGAGCGGGTTTGGCAGCAGTCCTTGCGGCTGCCGGACTCGGTCTGGTGGCGCCGGGGCCAGCCTCGGCATCACCATATTGCGGGATCATGTGGGGCTCGCTGGCCAAGGCCGACCCCGATATGAGCTCCGCCAACGTCACCAACGTCCGTACGGGCCAGCAGCCCTGTTACGACCGCTTGGTGATCGACATGACCGGCAAGGTGGCCGGCTATTCAGTGCAGTATGTCCCGGTTGTGGTTCAGGATGCCACGGGCTATCCAATCCCGGTGCTCGGTGATGCTGACCTGCAGGTTGTTGTGACAGCGCCTTCATACAACCAGAACGGCCAATTGACGTACGCTCCGGCAGCAAAGGCGGAACTGTCCAACGTTTCCGGCTATCAGACGTTCCGGCAGGTGGTTTACGCGGGCAGTTTCGAAGGCACCACAAGCATCGGTTTGGGTGTCCGTGCCCGGCTTCCGTTCCGCGTCTTCACTTTGGACGGGCCCGACGGCGGTTCGCGCCTTGTGGTGGACGTCGCCCACCGTTGGTGAATTGAGGGAAATCCGCCAAAACCTACGAAAGCTGCCAGTTCGCCCGGATCATTCCGGCGAACTGGCAGCTTTCCAGCGATTTCCCGGGATGAGCTACTCGGGGACCACCAGGGCAGGGGTGTCCTTGCGGATGGTCTCTCCGCGGAAGAAGCCGGGGCGGACGCGGGCCATGATCAGCATGAACACGGCACCCAGGGCAAGGATTCCGATGCCGAGCACGAACACGAGGCCCACTCCGAAGATTTCCGAGCCACTTCCAAACTCCGGGGCCCAGCTGTCCACAGCGGTCTGCAGGAAGACAACGAACAGGCCGACCCCACCCAACAGTGGGCAGAGGAGACGCAGGAAGAAGTTGCGGGCACTGGAGAACACGCTGTTCCGGAAGTACCAAACACAGGCGATGGCCGTGAGCCCGTAGTAGAAGCAGATCATCAAGCCAAGGGCCAGGATGGTGTCGTTGAGGACGTTTTCACTGATCACGTGCATCACGGCGTAGAAGCCCGCGGACAGGACGCCGGCCGCGACGGTGGCGAAGCCCGGCGTCGAGAACTTCTTGCTCATGTGGCTGAAGCGCTCGGGCAAGGCGCCATAGTGTGCCATGGCCAGGAGGCTGCGTGACGGCGAGGTGAACGTGGACTGCAGCGATGCGGCCGAGCTGGACAGGACCGCGAGGGACATGAGGATCGCGAACGGACCCATGACCGGTGACGCGAGGGCCGTGAACACGTTGGCGTGGTTTTCCTCGTTGTTCAGGCCAATTCCCGTGTCTCCAACGCCTGCGAACATCATTGTGGCGATGGTGACCAGGAGGTAGATGCCCAGCACGATGACAGCGGTCAGGGTACCTGCGAGGCCGGCGGTCTTCTTTCCGTTGGCGGTTTCCTCGTTCACTGTGAGGCAGACATCCCAGCCCCAGTAAACGAAGATCGACAGCGAGATGCCAGCCGCGATCTGGCCGAAGGTCTCGATCTTGGTGACATCGAACCAGTCCCAGCTGAACGGAATGGCGGTCTCGGAGGTGGACCAGTTGGCGAACGCCATGGCCACGAAGAGGCCCAGGACCAGCAACTGGAAGCCCACCAGCCCGTACTGGACGATCTTGGTGGTGTGCAGGCCGCGGTAGCTCACCCACACGGCCAAGGCAACGAAGACGAAGCAGGTGGCAACGTTCAGCACTTTGTTCGAGGCGAGGTCCGCGAGCTCGGGGAGCCCGTAACCTGTGCCAGGAAGAGATAGAAGAAGTCCACTGCGACGCCTGCCAGGTTGGACAGGACGATGATGTTGGCCGCGAGCAGGCCCCAGCCACCCATCCAGCCCACCCAAGGACCGAATGCTTTGGTGACCCACGTGAAGGTGGTGCCGCTGTCCGGGGAATCTGCATTGAGTTCCCGGTATGCCAGTGACACCAGGATCATCGGAATGAACCCGATAAGGAAGATCACGGGCAGTTGCAGCCCGGCTTCGTTGACGGTCGGACCGAGCGCGCTGGTAAGCGTATACGCCGGGGCGATGGTTGAAATGCCAAGAACGACGACGGCGAGGAGCCCCAACTGCCCCGTCTTCAGTCCCTTGCCGCTGATGTCGTGCGACTTGCCGGCCGGGCTGCTGCCTGGGGCCGTGCTACGGATTGTCTGGCTCATGAAAGGCCCTTTCTAGATGGCCGTAGGCTGCTGCTGCGTAATGCAGTGGATACCGCCGCCCCGGGCAAAGAGTTCCCGCGCGTCAACACTGACTACGCGGCGTCCGGGATAGGCGTCGGCGAGGATGCGGAGTGCTTTCTCGTCCATGGGGTCATTGAAACTGCATGCGATGACCCCTCCGTTGACCACGAGGTGGTTGATGTAGCTGTAGTCCACATACCCTTCGTCGTCGGTAAGGGTTTCCGGGGCGGGAACTTCGATGATGTTCCAGTCCCGGCCTGCTGCGTCATGGGTGGTGCGCAGGAAGTCGATGATTTCCCGGGAGACGTTGTAGTCCGGGTGTTCGGGGTTCTGCTGGGAGTGGACCAGCAGCGTGCCGGGGCTCGGGATCGCTGCCACAATGTCCACGTGGCCGCGGGTACCGAATTTCTCCGAGTCACGGGTGAGGCCGCGGGGCAGCCAGACTACATGGGTGGCGCCGATGGTGCGGGCCAGTTCCCCTTCGATGTCCGCCTTGGTCAGGCCCGGGTTGCGGCCTTGGTCAAGCTGTACGGTCTCGGTGACCAGGACTGTGCCTTCGCCATCAACCTGGATGCCGCCACCCTCGTTGACGATGCCTGACGGGATGTGGTGGGCATCGGCGCGGGCGCTGATCTCCGCTGCGATGAGGGAATCCTTGTCCCATGTGGCCCAATCCTGGCCACCCCAACCGTTGAAGATCCAGTCCACGGCACCCAGCTGCTTGTTGGCATCAAGCACGAAGGACGGCCCGATGTCCCGCATCCAGGCATCGTTGAGTTCGGCGGTCAGTACGTCGACGCGAGGATCCAGGTAACGCGCGGCGGTGTCGACGTCGTCGGGGTGTACCACCATGGTGACCGGCTCGAACTCAAGGATAGCGTTGGCAACGCCAGCCCACGTGGACCGCGCAGCGTGGGCCTCTTCCTCTGTGTCACCCAAGGTGTAGCCGCCGGTGGGGAAGGCCATCCAGACGCGGTCCTGGGGAGCGGTCTCGGACGGCATCCGCCAGGCGCTCATGCGGACACAGCCTGGTATGGCGTGGCTTCGGCTGTGGAGCCGAGCGGGGCGTTGGGGTTCACGGGCTCGGTGAGGCGGCCGTACGTTTCCGGGCGGCGGGTGGCCAGGAACGGGAAGAGCGTGAGCCAATCCTTGCGCTGGTCCAGGTCGAGGTCGGCCACCAGGACGGCGGATTCGTCGCGGGGTGCCTGAACCAGGATGCGGCCGTAGGGATCGGAGATGAAGGATGAACCGTAGAAGTTCAGGGTGCCCTCGCTGCCGTAGCGGTTGGGGGCGATCATGAAGAGGCCGTTGGCGATGCCGTTGCCTACGATGACCTGCTGCCAGAGCGGCTGGGTGTCGAAGTCGGGGTGGTCCGGCTCGGAACCAATGGCAGTGGGGTAGACCAGGATTTCGGCACCGCCCAGGGAGTACATACGGGCGAGCTCCGGGAACCATTCATCCCAGCAGGTGGGCATGCCAAGGCGTGCGCCGCCGAGTTCGGCAGGGGCGTGGACCGCATAGGCGTCCTCGGCGGCCGGGCCTTTGCGGAAGAACTTGTCCTCGTAGTAGCCGGCCGTGACGGGGATGTGCAGCTTGTGGGTGCGGGCCACGAGCTCGCCTGCGGGGGAGACGAGGATCGCGGTATTCAGTCCCAAGCCGTCGTCCGTGCCGTCCGGGTTTTCAGCACGCTGGTAGAGCGATGCGTGCACCGAGACGCCGCACGTCCTGGCAGCCGCTGCGGCGAACGTGAAGGTGGGGCCCGTGAGCAGGTCTTCGGTGATGTCTGAAGGGCGGATTCCTGCGGCCGGGTTGTTCTCCGGCCGGGTGTCCGCAGGGTAGCGGGAGAGGGTCAGTTCAGGCAGGAAAACAACACTGGCTCCCAGCTTGGCTGCGCGTTCGATTCCCTCGTTCAGTTCGGCATGCAGGACTGCTTCATCAGCGTGCCAGCGGTGCTGAACGACGCCGACCCGCAGAGGGGTGCGGGTGGACGGCTCGGTGCGGGCCAGGGAAGTCGGGGCTTCGAGGCGGGTAATTTCAATCATGGGGGCATGTACTCCGGTGAGACGACAGTCACTAAATGAATAGCGTTCATTTAGTATGGCGGTAGTCACGGCTGGATGCAAGGGGCAAAAATGAATTCCCTTCATTTCCCGCATCCAGAAGCATCTACCTCTTTGGCCGCGCCCTGACGTGCATGCGCTCGCCCTGCTGCCCAAAGAGGGTAAGGAGCTCCACGGGTTCCTTGGTGGCGCTGGCGAACCAGTGCGGCGTCCGCGTATCGAACTCCGCCGCCTCACCTGCTTTGAGAATGAAGTCGTTTTCGCCCAGGACAAGCCGGAGTTTGCCGTTGAGGATGTACATCCAGTCATAGCCCTCATGCGATTGGGGATCGGGAACTTCCTTCCCCGTACCGCCCGGCAGGACCATCTTGAACGCCTGGATGCCCCCCGCTCGTCGTGTCAGCGGCAAGGCTGTGCCCCACTCGTGCACGTGCGGCTTGAGGTGAATCCGCGGATCACCGGTTTCCGGGGCGTCGATGAGTTCTTCGAGGGGGACTTGGTGAAGGCGGGCAATGGGGAGGAGTAATTCGAGCGTGGGCTTCCGTTGCCCCGACTCCAACCTTGAGAGCGTGCTGACCGAAATGCCTGTGGCTGCCGAGGCCTCCGCCAGGGTCACATTGCGTTGGGTCCGCAGCGCTCGCAGGCGAGGGCCGACGGCGTCGAGCATTTTGCTGAAATCCGGAATCATCGCTCCATTTTGCCATACTGGCAAAATTTGTTGCTGCTTTCGCGGTCTCCGGTTGAGCATTGAACCAGGCCGTTGTGAGGCCCGCTTTGCGCCCCAAAACCTGGAAACAAAGCGCAGAGCAGGCCTCGCAACACAGCGAACAGGAGGCAAAAATGGAACAACAGTACGACGTCGTCATTGTGGGAGGTGGCGCAGCTGGGTTAAGTGCCGCCGTCACCCTGGGTAGGGCTTTGCGGTCCGTTTTGGTCATCGACGCCGGTGAGCCACGGAACGCCCCTGCCGCAGGAGTGCACGGCTACCTTTCCCGGGACGGGCTCAGTCCCAAGGAACTCTTGGCGCTTGGCCGCGCTGAAGTTTTGCGCTACGGCGGCCACATCGTTTCGGGCGTGGCTGTGGCGGCGCGTTCGACGCCGGATCCCGCCAACGCTTCCGAGCCCGCCTTTGAGGTGGACCTGGCGGACGGTCGGACTGTCGGGGCGCGTCGAATACTCGTGGCCACGGGCCTGACCGACATTCTTCCCGACGTGAAGGGCATCCGGGAGCGCTGGGGCAAGGATGTCCTGCACTGCCCGTACTGCCATGGTTGGGAAGTGCGGAACAAAGCAATCGGCATCCTGGGCTCCGTACCGATGGCTCTGCACCAGACTCTGTTGTTCCGGCAGTGGAGCCCCGAGGTCACGCTGTTCCTGAACGACATCGTTGAACCGACTGAAGAGCAGTGGGAACAATTGGCGGCCCGGTCCATCAGCGTGGTGGAAGGCAAGGTTCAGTCATTGGAAGTCACTGACGATGCCCTGCGTGGCGTCGTCCTGGAATCCGGGACGGTGATAGCCGTTGAAGCGGTGGTAGCGGGTCCACGCATGGAGGCACGATCCAGGGTGCTCGAATCCCTCGGCATTGAGCCGGTGGAACACCCCCAGGGTGTGGGACTTCATTTTGAAGCGGCTGCGCCAGGAGGGGCCACTTCAGTGCCGGGCGTTTGGGTGGCCGGCAACGTTACGGATCTCACTGGGCAGGTTGTGGCTGCTGCGGCAGCAGGAAACATGTCCGGTGCAGTCATCAACGCGGATCTCATGATGGCTGAAACCAGGCTGGCGGTAGCGGCAACGGCCAGCCGCGTTGAAGGCCTTGTTTCACGGTGAGTTGCATTAATTAGCAGTCGACTTACTGTCCAGGAGCGAGGACGATTAAAGGACAGCCACTAAGGAGGTTGGGTATGTGCTACTCGTACTATGAGGGCTATGAGAAGCGCACGAAGAAGGACTCCGTGCGCACGCCTGAGATGCACAAGCCTGAGACCAGCAAGGATCAGGCACCTGAGGCCCCTGCCGAGAAGAGCCCGCAGACAGAAGGAACGTTGTGGACTTTCCTGGCCCGTCGTCGCAGGGAATTTGAGGTTTCAGAACCGAAGATCGACCGCATCCGCGAAAAGGTCTAGGCGTCGGTCTGGGCAAAGACCCCGGACAACGGACAATTCACCACCGCGCGCGGCGGTGAATTGCCCGTTAGGCGGGGTTTTCTGCTGCCTGCTGAGGGACGTCGAGGAATTCGAGGGCGCCAGTGACCAGTGCTTCCGTGCCAAGGGCCAGTGTTGGCTGGATGATCGGGGCAAAGTAGGGCGAATGGTTCGAGGGAACGTCCTCCGGGAGACGGCCCGTCGTCGCCCAGTCCTTGAAGTGGGTGGCCTCGATCCCGCCCAGGAACCAAAAGACGAGGGGCGCGCCGGCCGCCGTCGCGAGTTCCCCAACGTCTTCACTGCCTGAGACGGGGCCGGGGTCCATGATCCGTGCGGCCCCGAACTTATCAGAGAACGCTGAAGCGATCCTTCCTGCGGCCGACTCATCATTGACCGTCATCGGGAAGCGCTCCTCATAGTGGAAGTCGGGTTCCTTGAGGGAACCTGAGGCAGCAGCTTCACTTCGAACGATGCGCTCGATCGAGTTCAGGACTTTCTCCCGCGTGGGCTCGCTGAAGGATCGGATGCTGAGGCCAAGGGTTGCGGTCTCGGGAATGATGTTGTTCTTTGTTCCCGAATGGATTTGCCCAACAGTAACTACTGCAGAATCGCTGGCGGCGAGTTCACGGGACACCACTCCCTGCAGGCGCATGGTGGTTGCCGCGGCCATGAGCACTGGATCAATGGTGGTTTCAGGCCGGGAACCGTGGCCACCGCGCCCATGCAAAGTCACGTTGAGGGAATCCGCTGAGGCCATGGCCACACCGGGACGGATGCCGAACCATCCGGCAGGAAAGGGCGCCACGTGCTGGCCGAGGACCACGTCCGGCTTGGGGACCAGGTCAAAGAGCCCATCCGCCACCATGGCCTGGGCACCGCCACCCCATTCTTCGGCTGGCTGGAAGACGGCGATCAACGTGCCCTGCCAGTCCTGCCGCTTTTCGGCCAACGCTTCCACGGCTCCGAGGAGGCAGCTGACATGCACGTCGTGCCCGCACGCATGCATGACCGGCACCTCACGGCCTTCATGATCGACGCCGACTGCCGCACTTGCGTAGTCCAACCCGGTGGCCTCTTTGACCGGTAATGCGTCCATATCGGCACGAAGCATCACCACAGGTCCGGGGCCATTGTCCAGGACTCCTACGACCCCCGTCTTCCCGACGCTGCGGTGAACCAGCAGTCCCAAGTCCTCGAGGTGTCCGCTGATAATCCCGGCTGTTCTGACCTCTTGGAAGGACAGCTCCGGGTTCGAGTGGAGGTCACGGTAGAGGGCTTCAAGGTCAATGCTCATGGGGAATTTTCCTTAACAGGTCGACGCCGCAGGGTCTGGCCAGTGTATCGAGGTCACCAGAGGGCAAACTTGGGTGCATGGAATCTTCACAAGAGATCACTACCCAACGCTCAACGGTCGAGGAATGGACCAAGGCTCTGGCAGAGTCCAGCGGATCACCTGGTGGAGGCGCAGGAACCGGCGTGATGTTGGCCATTGCAGCATCCCTAACGTCCATGGTTGCTGGTTATACGGAGGCGCCCGGGCAGCAGTTGGCCGAACTGCACGCCCGCGCCCGCTCCCTCCGCGAAACCGCCCTGAAGCTGGCTGACGACGACGCAACGGCGTCGAAGGCTTTCGGTGCGGCCTTCCGGCTTGATCCTGGCCCGGACCGGGAGCAAGCAATCCACCGGGCATCCGTCGATGCTGCCAAGGCGTCCGCGGTCCTCGGGGACCATGCCATCGAAGCCATCGAGGACCTGGGATGGCTTGCTGCCAACGGGAACCCGGCGCTCATTGCTGATGTGGTGGTGGGGTTTGGAGCTCTCAGGGCCGCCATCGCGGGAGCCCGCACCAACGTGAGCTTTGATCTCGGGTCGCTCAGATCCGCAGGCGCGTCGCTTGATGAGATCAAGGAAAAGCACCCTGAATTGTGGGCAACGGTAGGGCGGCTCAGCGAAGCCCTGGACCGGATTGACCAGCTGGTGGCCGCCGTAGATGGCAAGGCTGCACCTACTGACGGCCACTGATTCCCGCGGCGCCTACTGCGCTTTGGGAACCCGCCGGAGCACGACGGCGGCAAGCACTGCCGCATCAGCCATCAATACCAGCCCAATCGCTGCAGTGATGTGGACGCCGGATTCGAAGGCTACCCGGGCGGCGGCTGTCAGGGCATCCGACAGCGGAGCGGGTAGTGCTGCAGCAGCGTCCACTGCACCGGCCAGCGTCTCTCCCGATTTCCCGGCCGCCTGCGTGGACAAGCCCTCCGGGATGACGAGGTTGTGCTGGTAGGACGCGGTGAGGATAGAGCCCAGCACGGCCGTCCCCAGGAGCGAACCCAGCTCGTAGCCTGTCTCGGAAATTGCGGACGCCGCTCCGGATTTGTCGGCCGGCACCGAGCCGAGGATGAGGTCGTTGGAGATGGTTTCCGCTGCGCCCACGCCGACGGCCAGAACAGTCAAGGCTGACAAGAGGAACACAGGTCCGCTGCCGTGATCACCCACAGCTACCACCAAATAGCCCGCCGCGCTGAGGGTCAGGCCGCCGGCCACCACGAATCCTGGCCGGACGCGCTTTACCAGTGGGACCACCACCAGGCCGGCGATGACCGTTGCCACGAGCGCAGGAATCATTGCGATGCCCGCTTCCATGGGGGACTGACCTTCAACAAGCTGCAAGTCCTGAGCGAAGAAGTAGATGAAGCCCGTCATGGAAAACAAGGACAGGACGTTGGCCACGATTGCTGTGCTGAACACCTTGTTCTTGAACAAAGTGACGTCCAGCATGGGGCTCTGGATCCGCCGCTGGCGACGGACAAACAAAATGCCCATCACCAGGCCGAAGACCATGAAGGCCGCTGCCGACGCCCCGAACCCGTGAACAGCGAATTCCTTGATGCCGTACACGAACGGAGCCATGGTGATCACGGACAGCGCGATGCTTGGCACGTCCACACGGCCCGGGTTGGCGTCCTTGGATTCGGGAATGAGGACCCTGCCGAAGGCGAGGAGGGGCAGGAGGAGGAAGGTCGCCACCAGGAAGACGGCACCCCACCAGAAGTGTTCAACCAGCCAGCCACCAAAGATCGGGCCAAGGGCGGCGCCGCCAGAGAATCCGGCAGCCCATACGGCGATCGCGAGCCGCCGGCGGTTCGGATCAGCAAAGATGTTCCGGATCAAGGACAGCGTTGAGGGCATCAACATGGCGCCGAACACGCCAAGTGCGGCGCGGCCGGCAATCAGCCATTCCGCGGAAGGTGCGAACGCCGTAGCAGCCGAAACCGCCGCGAAGCCTGTGCTGCCGATCAGCAGCAGGCGCCGTCGTCCGATCCTGTCGCCAAGGTTGCCCATGGAAACGAGCAGCGCCGCCAGCACGAGCGGGTAGGCGTCAATGATCCACAGGAGTTGCACGCCACCTACATCCAGGGAGCGGGCAATTTCGGGCAGGGCGAAGGTGAGCGCGGTGTTGTCTACGGCCACCAGCAGCACCGGGAACATCAGGAGTGCCAGGGCCGTCCAATCGCGCCACGGTGCCGTCTGATCCATCAGGGAACGAGCGGAACGGGGTGCTTGGGTTGAGGACGGCGTGAACATGGCACTAACTGTACCGTCCAGACGGTATAGTTTCAAATTCAACACCACCAAACGCCGTAGGGAATGATGTAGTCATGCCACGAAAACCAGTTGCCCGGGATGCGGTCCTGGATGCCTACGAAGCCCTCCTTATCGAGGTGGGGGAGCGGGCTGCCACGCTTGACGCCGTCGCAAAGCGGGCAGGTGTCTCCAAGGGTGGACTGCTATACCACTTCCCCAACAAGGAATCGCTGATCAGCGCCCTGCTGGAGCGCTTGGATGAGTTGGCCCAGGCAGACATCGAAAAAATGAAGACAGCGCCCGATGGCAGCGCTGCTTACTTCATTCGGACCTCACTGTGGGCCGGGACCCCCATGGACCGGGCGTTCGTCGCGGCCACACGGCTGGCAGAAGTTGCCCATGAAGAGACCCGGCTACGGTTCAGCGGAATCCAGCAACAGTGGCTGGACGTCCTGGCCGAGGATGTGGGTCCGGAGGTAGCCAAAGCCGTCAGTTATATGGGTGATGGCCTGTATTTCAATGCCATGTTCGAGGGCGGTCAGGAAGGGAGCAATGCCGGGCGGGAGGCCGACGTCGAGATCCTGCTAGGAGTCCTGGACCGGCTCCGCAAGTAGCGGGTCGCCCATTTGCGGCGACGCCTCCGACGTAGGACAATTGAGCCTTGTGGTGCGTCTTCACAGGGGCACGCAAACAATTGAATATGCCTTTGATCTGCGGCGGGAGAGTCCTGCAAGCAAGTGATGCGGGCGCCGTAGGAGCAAACCCTCCCCAGGAATCTCTCAGGCCCACGCACCGCCGCGGCGAGGCAACTCTGGAAAGTAGCAGGCCTTTTGCTGCGCCCTTTGGCGCGGAAGAAATGCTGTGCTCACCGACGGTGCAAGCGATCGTTGTGCAAGCAACACGCGGAAACTCTCAGGTCCAATACAGAGCGGGGAGGAACCCAGCCACTGTGGCGTACCCAAACGCCGCCCAAGTAATGGAGTTCCTTCGTGACGGTTAGTTCAGCCTCCACCACCTTCGTCGATCGGCATATTGGCGCCCGCCGCCAGGCCGACATTGACACCATGCTCAAGACGGTCGGCTACGACACCGTTGATTCGTTGGTTGATACGGCCGTTCCCAACGACATCCGCCAAGACGTTGCCCTCACCCTCGAAAACGCGCTCAGCGAAGTTGAGGTGCTGGCCCAGCTGCGCAAGCTTGCGTCCAAGAACAAGACCGCCGTCCAGATGATCGGCCAGGGCTACTACGACACCGTCACGCCGCCGGTTATCCGCAGGAACATCCTCGAATCCCCGGCCTGGTACACCGCATACACGCCTTACCAGCCGGAAATCTCGCAAGGCCGCCTGGAAGCTCTGCTGAACTTCCAGACCATGGTCCAGGACCTCGTGGGCCTGCCGATCGCCAACGCCTCCCTGCTGGACGAAGCAACAGCTGTGGCCGAGGCCGTGCTCATGATGCGCCGGGCCAACAAGAACAAGGCCGCCCATGACGGGAAGACCGTCCTCGACGCCGACTGCCTCCCACAGACCATCGCCATCGTGAAGGGTCGCGCTGAGGCGCTCGGTTTCGAAGTTGAGGTCGCCGACCTTTCGCTCGGCCTCCCGGAAGGCGCCATCAACGGCGTCGTCCTGCAGCAGCCCGGCGTTTCCGGCCGCGTGTTTGATCACTCCGCCGTCATCGCTGACGCCAAGGAACGCGGTGCACTGGTCACGGTCGCAGCAGACCTTCTCTCCCTGACGCTCATCACGCCTCCGGGCGAGCAAGGAGCGGACATCGCAGTCGGTTCCGCCCAGCGCCTCGGCGTTCCGCTGTTCTTCGGTGGCCCGCACGCCGCGTACATGGCCGTCCAGAAGGGGCTCGAGCGTTCCATGCCGGGCCGCCTGGTGGGCGTTTCCAAGGACGACGCCGGTGTCCCCGCCTACCGCTTGGCGCTGCAGACCCGCGAGCAGCACATCCGCCGCGAGAAGGCCACGTCCAACATCTGCACCGCGCAGGCGTTGCTGGCCATCGTCGCCTCCATGTACGCCGTCTACCATGGCCCCGAAGGCCTGAAGGCAATCGCAGAAACCGCACACGGTCACGCCCGCACCCTTGCAGCGTCACTGAAGGCTGCCGGCGTTGAGGTCCTTCACACATCCTTCTTTGACACCATTACAGTCCGCGTTCCTGGCAAGGCTGCCGAGATCGTAGCCGCTGCCGAAGCCAAGGGCATTAACCTGCGCGGCATTGACGTTGATCTGGTGGGCATTTCTGTTGACGAGACCACTACATCAGAGATTGTTCGCGGCGTCCTGGATGTCTTCAGCGCTCAGGTGCTTGAATCCGATGAAGGTTTTGCGCTGGAATCTTCCGTAGAGCGCTCGAGCGACTTCATGCAGCACCCGGTGTTCAACACCCACCGCTCCGAAACCCAGCTCCTCCGCTACATCCGTAAGCTCTCGGACCGCGACCTGGCACTGGATCGCACCATGATTCCGTTGGGTTCCTGCACCATGAAGCTCAATGCCACGGCCGAGATGGAAGCCATTTCCTGGCCCGAGTTCGCCTCGATCCACCCGTTCGCTCCGGATTCCCAGACAGAGGGCTGGCGTGAACTGATCACCGATCTTGAGTCCCAGCTGACTGAGATCACCGGCTACGATCAGGTCTCCATCCAGCCGAACGCCGGTTCGCAGGGTGAGCTCGCCGGCCTCCTCGCGATCCGCGGTTATCACTTGTCCCGCGGCGACGAGCAGCGCAACGTGTGCCTGATCCCTGCTTCTGCGCACGGCACCAACGCTGCTTCCGCAGTGCTGGCCGGTATGAAAGTTGTTGTGGTGGCCACCGCTCCCGATGGCACCATCGATCACGTTGACCTCAAGGCCAAGATCGAAGCAAACCGGGACGCCCTCTCGGCCATCATGATCACCTACCCGTCCACGCACGGTGTGTACGACGCCGACGTCCGGGAAGTCTGCGACGCTATCCACGAAGCCGGCGGCCAGGTCTACATCGATGGCGCCAACCTCAACGCACTCGTTGGACTCGCGCAGCCGGGCAAGTTCGGCGGCGACGTCTCCCACCTGAACCTGCACAAGACCTTCTGCATCCCGCATGGCGGTGGCGGACCCGGTGTTGGCCCGGTCGCGGCCAAAGCACACCTGGCGCCGTTCATGCCCGGTGACGCTGCTTCGTGGACCGAAGGCAACGACGTTCCGATTTCGGCCTCCCGTTTCGGTTCGGCCGGTGTGCTCCCGATTTCCTGGGCTTACGTGAAGCTCATGGGTGGCCAGGGACTCACCGAAGCCACCAAGTCCGCCCTGCTGGCTGCGAACTACATTGCTTCCCGGCTCAACGAGCACTTCCCCGTGCTCTACACCGGCGAGGGCGGGCTCGTAGCCCACGAATGCATCCTGGACCTCCGTGAACTGACTGCCCGCACAGGCGTTACAGCTGAGGACGTTGCGAAGCGCCTCATCGACTTCGGCTTCCACGCTCCCACCCTGGCGTTCCCTGTTGCCGGAACCCTCATGGTGGAGCCCACAGAGTCAGAGGACCTCGTGGAGATCGACCGCTTCATCGAAGCCATGATCACCATCCGCGCCGAAATCGAGCAGGTCGCCACCGGCGATTTCACTGTTGAGAACTCGCCGCTGCGCAAGGCACCCCACACGGCTGCCGCCGTCGTAAGTTCTGACTGGGACCGCGCATACCCGCGTGAGCAGGCCGCGTTCCCCGTCCACCACCTCAAGCAGGACAAGTACTTCCCGCCCGTTGGCCGCATCGACGGCGCAGCAGGAGACCGCAACCTGGTCTGCTCCTGCCCGCCGATCGAAGACTTCGAAAACTAAAGGACGGTCCTGCAAATGACTGAGAACTACACCGCGCTCTACGAAGAGCACAAGAAACTGGGCGCGTCCTTCACCGACTTCGGTGGCTGGCAAATGCCCCTTAAGTACTCGTCCGAGTTGGCCGAGCACCACGCAGTCCGCAAGTCCGCTGGCCTTTTCGACCTCTCCCACATGGGCGAAGTCTGGGTGACTGGACCGGACGCGGCTGCATTCCTGGACTATGCGCTGGTAGGCAAGATTTCCGCCATGGCCGAGGGCAAGGCAAAGTACTCGCTGATCTGCCAGGAAGACGGCGGCATCATCGATGACCTCATCACGTACCGTCGTGGCGCCGACAAGTTCCTGGTGGTCCCCAACGCGGGCAACGCCACGGTAGTTGCGGCCGCTTTGTTTGAGCGCGCAGCTGGTTTTGACGTAGTTGTTGAAGACGCCTCTGCCGAGACGTCGCTCATCGCTGTCCAGGGTCCGCGCGCCGAAGCCATACTGCTGCGCCTTGTGCCCGCAGAGCAGCACGCGCTGGTCACCGAACTGAAGTACTACGCCGCTGTTGAGGTTCCGTTCACGTTCGACGGCGGCACTCAGGACCTGCTGCTCGCCCGCACCGGCTACACCGGTGAAGACGGCTTCGAGATCTTTGTGTCCAACGACTCCGCTGCTGCCCTGTGGCAGGCCATCGCCGACGTCGCTGAAGAAGGCGAGTTGACCCCCGCAGGCCTGGCTTCCCGCGACTCGCTGCGTCTCGAAGCCGGAATGCCGCTCTACGGCAACGAACTGTCCCGCGAAGGCAACCCGTTCGCCGCAGGGCTCGGTCCCGTCGTCGCACTATCCAAAGAAGGCGACTTCGTCGGCAAGGACGCACTCGCTGCCCTCAAGGCTGACGGCGCCGGCTCCACCAGCGGACGCAAGCTCGTGGGCCTCAAGGGCCTGGGCCGCCGCGCTGGTCGTGGCCATTACCCGGTCCTCAAGGATGGTGCAGTGGTAGGCGAAGTCACCTCCGGCCAGCCCAGCCCAACCCTTGGGTACCCGGTAGCGTTGGCCTACGTCGACGTCGAGCACGCCGAAATCGGGACCGCGTTGGACATTGACCTGCGCGGTAAGAGCGAGCCGTTCGAAGTTGTCGCATTGCCGTTCTACAAGCGCCAAAAGTAAGCGGGGGTCGTCCCGACGGGTCGCCTTGGCCCGTCGGGCCGCCTTTTGGCCCGTCGGGTTCGGCGACCTCTGCATGCTCGGTCGCATGGGCGCCCGCTGAGCGGACGCGATGCTCTCTTAGACGCATGCTGCCGGTCACCGAACCCGAAAGGGCCACGGGGTGGGGGAGCGGATTCCGGCAGCGTGCGTCAAAGCGACGAAGGAGCAGCACGCGGAGGAATTCGGTGCCCCACCACCCAGCCCAGCCACACTGACAGCCCACACCAAGCGGCCACAGTTTTTGATCAACCACAGTAAGGAAACAGAATGCCCAAAGTAGCGCCCGAACTTCAGTACTCCGACGAGCACGAGTGGGTTTCCCGCGGGGAGGGGAACCTGGTGTCCGTTGGGATTTCCGAGGTTGCCACCGACGCGCTGGGCGACATCGTGTACGTTGACCTGCCCGAGGTTGGCTCCGCCGTGACTGCCGGCGAGACCTGTGGCGAGGTGGAGTCCACGAAGAGTGTTTCTGACCTCTACTCGCCGGTCACTGGTGAGGTCACTGAGATCAACGACGCCGTCGTGGGCGATCCGGCCCTGATCAACAACGACCCCTACGGCGCTGGTTGGTTGTTCAAGGTCGCCGCTGAGTCCGAAGGCCCGCTGCTTTCGGCCGAGGAGTACGCCTCCAAGAATGGCGGAGACCTGGCGTAACTGCTCGGCACGCTTTGTCAGTTGGCCCGTCGGGGCCGACGTCCTCCGCGTGCTCGGTCGCATATGCACCCGCTGAGCGGATGCGATGCTCCCTTGGACGCCCGCTGCCGGACGCCGGTCCCAAAGGGGCCAGTTTCCCCGGCGAAGGTTAGCTATTGTCAGTCCATTTCGGGGGTTCGCTGCCGGGGATGCCGTGCGCACGGCATGTTCGGCAGCGAAGCCCCGAAATGGCCGCTGGAGTCCGCGGAGGACGTTGGCTCGAAGCGCCCATACAGCGCCCACTGTGGCGTAGCGTGGGATTGTAGAACTGAATAAAATTGCGACGCCGGGTTGCCGCCTTTGGGGGCCATCCGGCGTCGTGCTTCGGTCGCCTGCCGCCATAAGTGGGGGCGGCCCTCCGGCAGGACCATCTGCCGGACCGTTTTCAAGCTTTTGTTAAGGGATCCCGACCATGGCTGTTGGTGTTTTCGATCTGTTCACTGTGGGTATTGGCCCGTCGAGTTCTCATACCGTGGGGCCTATGCGGGCTGCTGCGGTGTTCGCTGGTGAGCTCAAGGACGCCGGTGTCCTGGGCTCGGTCGCGTCGTTGCGGGTTGACTTGTATGGGTCGTTGGCCGCGACTGGCCGTGGGCACGGGACCATGACTGCGACCCTGTTGGGCCTTGAGGGTTACCACCCGGATTTGATCCTGCCCGATGAGGTGGAGGAGCGGCTCGCGTCGATCGCTGAGACAGGTGTCCTGAATCTGGCCGGTGCCTCCGGCGAAGGCGTAGAGCTGCCGTATGCGGTGGAGGATATGGTCCTGCATCCGTTGACGGTGTTGCCGCGGCATACGAACGGGATGAAGTTTGCCGTGTCTGATGCCGGGGGGAACGTGCTGCGGGAGGCGACGTTCTTTTCGGTGGGTGGCGGGTTCATCGTCCGGGAGGGTGAGGAGGACGCGGCTCGGGCGGAGTTGGAGGAGACGAAGGCGGAGTTGCCGTTGCCGTTCCGGACGGCTGCTGAGTTGCTGGGCCGGTGCTCCTCGAAGGGCCTGGGGATCAGCGAGATCATGTTCATCAACGAGCGTGCGTCCCGGTCTGAGGAGGAGATCCGGGAGGGTCTTTTGCATATCTGGTCGGTGATGGAGGCGTGTGTTGAAACCAGTCTGAAGCGTGAGGGTGTGTTGCCCGGGGGTCTGAAGGTCCGGCGTCGTGCTCCTGATTGGTTGGAGCGGTTGTTGAAGGAAGACAAGGACCGCAACGATCCGAAGTATTGGCAGGAGTGGGTGAACCTGATCGCCCTGGCTGTTAATGAGGAGAACGCTACGGGCGGGCGGGTAGTCACGGCCCCGACGAATGGTGCGGCGGGGATCATTCCGGCGGTGCTGTATTACGCGTTGAATTATGCCCCGGGGATGGACAAAGCAGCCCAGGCCGACAAGGACGATGTGGTGGTGAAGTTCCTGCTCGCTGCCGGTGCGGTGGGTGTGTTGTATAAGGAGCAGGCGTCCATTTCGGGGGCTGAGGTGGGGTGCCAGGGCGAGGTGGGTTCGGCGTCGTCGATGGCTGCTGCAGGGTTGGCTGAGGTGATGGGTGGTACGCCGGGGCAGGTGGAGAACGCGGCGGAGATCGCGATGGAGCACAATCTGGGGTTGACGTGTGATCCGATCGGGGGGTTGGTGCAGATTCCGTGTATTGAGCGGAACGCGATCGCTGCGGCGAAGGCGATCAACGCGGCGAAGATGGCGCTCTGGGGTGACGGGACGCACCGGGTGTCGCTTGATGAGGTGATCGTGACCATGCGCGAGACCGGCAAGGACATGTCCTCCAAGTACAAGGAAACCGCGATGGGCGGCCTGGCCGTGAACGTCGTCGAATGCTGACACTGTTCGCTGTCTGTCCCTAGTGCCATGCTGTATCCATGAGCGGGGGATACGACAGGGATTTTTTGCGGGCACGCCTTGAACTGCCCAGTCCGTCGGCAACGACGATTCTTTTGGATTACACGCACTTCTCCGTGCGCTTCCGGGCTGCCCGGAAGCTCGCGGCGATCGTGGGGGTCAACATCAGCGGCAGGGAACTTAGCCCGCTGGCCCGAGAAGGAACCTGGCATTTCGATAGCAGGATCCCGAAGGAGCAACAGGCGGGCCCGGACGTCTACAAAAACAACGCGTTCGATCGCGGCCATCTGGTCCGGCGCCTGGATCCCGTATGGGGAGACTCGGCGACCGCCAAGAAGGCCAATCAGGACACCTTCGCCTTTACCAATGCCGCACCTCAGGTGGACGACTTCAACCAAGGCAAGGAATTGTGGGTGGGGCTCGAGGACCACGTGCTGGGCCATGCGGACGCCTACGACGCCAAGCTCTCTGTGTTCACCGGGCCGGTACTTCTCGACGACGACCTTCCCTACAGGGGCGTACAAGTTCCGCGGAAGTTCTGGAAAATCGCCGTATGGACCAACGACGCCAAGCTTGCCGCTGCCGGCTTTGTGCTGGACCAATCGCCGTTGCTGGGCAAGGTTGAACTGAAAAGGGCGATCGACCAGCGGCTCCTTGAAGGTGAGCCACCCCCGCTTGGGCCGTTCCGGACCTTCCAAGTTCCCATTGGGCAGATCGCAGACCTGACCGGACTGAGCCTCAGCAGACTCGCCAACGCGGACCGCCTTGTCAGGGGCCAGCGGGAACTCGGCAAGGAACCGAAAGCCATCAAGTTGGAGAGCGCTGAGCAGATCCGGCTGTGAGGGCGTGGCCCCGGACGGGGACACAGGTCCCCACTTATATGTGTCGTGGCCAGGAACTTCGTGACGCCCGAAGATGACTATTTCTAATAAATCCTTAAATATTTCGGTTTTAATTGTCAGAATCATCATCGTGATTGACGTTCAGTCCTCCGCTCTGTATTTTCGGTTTTGCTGGGGGCGCCATTGTGGACCGAGTCGACAATGAACGGGTCACCAGAAATTCGCTACTAGAGAGATGACTGGTGACATGAGAAAAATTGCCAAATTTCTGGCCGCATCGGCGGTAGTAATTCCCGTTTCAATCGGTATGGGTGTGGGCTCGGCAAATGCCTGGGCTGATCAGACCTGCGCCAACGGTAAGGTCTGTTTGTTCCAGAGTTCAGTGTGGAATGGAACGAAGTACTCTAATAACTACGCGGCAACTTACGTCGGTGACGCCGCTAATGATCCGACATCAAACATTGTGGGATACACCACTAATCCTGCCTACAGGTACGTCATGTTCTATGAGCACCTGAACTTCGGCGGCAACTCCTTTTATATGAAGGAGGGGCAAGCAATCAGCTATCTGGCCGATATTGCGTACCCCGGTGGAGGCAACTGGGACAATCGCATCTCAAGTCACGACGAAGCCTACTGATTCCGCCTAACGCAAGATACAGCTATCGCACCGCATAGAAGAGTTGAGAGAGGCAAAATGGCACGGTATCCACTGAGTCTGCTCGTGTTGGTAGTTGCATTGGCCGGATGCAGCGCCAATTCGCAGCCTGGCGGAGTGGATGCCGCGTCCTTGCCATCCGTGGACCGAGCAGCATATGCCGGCGTGCATGCAAAACTGGATCCGGCTACTGCGATCATTTCCTTGCCCATGGATGCGTATGAAGCGACGCCCGACGAATCAATGGTCATAACGGCGGCCAACATGTATGTCATCGAGGATTGCATGAAAAACGCCGATGTCACCATGCCAGAGAAGCACGGCGATCTGACAGTTAAGGCCGACCAGTCGTATGGCGTTTGGGTTCCCGAGCTTGCGGCAAAGTACGGATATGACAAGCCGATCATCCGTATTGTTTCGGGCATTTACGATTCCCAGACGAGGGAATCAGCGGATGCAAACGTCAAGAAGTACTTTGAATGCGATAACGCCACGGTGTCGAGTCAGATACCCCCATTCCGCAGCAGAATCGCCGGTGAAGACTCATTGCTAACAAACATTAGCAATGACTCGAATGCATTATCTGAGCGGGATCCTGAGTGGAGGGAATCACGCGACGACTGGATTACTTGCCTCAAGCACGCCGGAATTTCAATGCGACAGGACTCGCCCGATGCCTGGGTGCCTTCATACCCTTCGGACAAGCAAGGCGAAATCAGGACAGCTGTACAAGACGCGAATTGCAAGCAGGAAACCAAGGTAATGCAACGCATCTCGGATATCCGAGCACAGTATCAATCTGCCCTGATTGCCGCCAACCAAGCCGCCATGAACAGGCTCGCCGATGATAAAACCGAGGCTCTGGCCAAAGCGAGGACGATTCTGCGGCAACATGGCAAGGGCGCCGTTTAATGCCGTTGCAGCATGACGAGGTAGTCAAGGTCGCGCGTGTTCCGCGACTCCGGCGGATCATTGGCTTCTTGGTCATAGTCATGGCAGGAATGGCAGGTTCCTTCCTTGCCGGAAGCTACATAAAGTCACCCCAGTCTGCGGCCCTCGACTCCATCAACACTCCAATCAAGGTGACCGCCACAGTGGAACGTAGGACTTTGGCGAGCACTTTGATCATCCCCGGGAGCATGACCCCGGGAACGTCGGTGGGCATCGCAGCATCAGTACCGCCAGGGACTGAACGCGCCGTCATAACGCGCATGCTGGTTGCTGTTGGCGACACGCTAAAGCCCGGGACAATCGTTGCGACGGTGTCCGGGCGCCCTCTCATTGTCATATCAACGTCCGTCCCGTTGTATCGGGACCTGAAAGATGGTGACAACGGTCAAGACGTTTCCGCCTTGCAGAATTGGCTTCAATCCATAGGGTATCGGCCCAACATGACCGGAATATTTGATAAGTCCACCCAAGAATCCGTGGCGGCTTTGTACGGTGACGTTGATCAGCCAGCACCAAAATCCGACGACAAGAAGGCCATGGTCCGGTGGAGGGAGTTTGTTCAAATTCCTGGTGATGAGGGCTCGGTGACGAGCATCGCTGCTTCAGGAGCCGTGCTGACGGACGATCTTTTGGTAGCTACAGCGCAAACCGCCCCGGACGTGGTCGTGGGACGGGCGTCTATTACCCAGGCCGAAGCTCTTACAGTTGGGCAGGCCGTCGCGCTCGAAGCCAGTGGGTACAACGCTCAGGGCGTCGTTCAGAGCATCGGGGTTTTCGACCAAGGCAATCCGGAAAAGGGGACGCTTCCCGGAATGGATATCATCGCATCTGTTCCGGACGATCCCAACAAACCAAAGCCGGGTCAGCCAGTCTCTGTCAGCGTGAAGGAGCCGGTCCAGGAGACCTTGGCAGTTCCCCTGACCGCGATCAAACAGGACGACATCGGGACGTACGTGATTGTGCCAAGTTCGAAAAAGGACACTGGTGAGGGTGCATCGGCGGAAAGAATCGACGTGACGGTGACAGGGCAGCGCGATGGCTGGGCTGCTTTGGCCGAGACTTCGAAGCTGGAGCCTGGAACCACGGTCGACGTATCGTGAACATGCCTGCGCCAACGCCCGGCAGGATTCCCCTGCTCCGGTTGGAAGGCATCGGGCGCTCCTATGGAGGAGCCGATGTGCCTACGGCGGCCCTTCAAGACGTCAATCTTGAGATCTGTGAGGGTGAATTCGTTGCGATCATTGGTCCCTCAGGATCCGGCAAATCAACGCTACTGAACATTCTTGGGCTGTTGGACCGTGCATCAGAAGGCACGTACTCGATCAACGGTGCAGACGTATCACAGATGGCCGAGAAGCAGCGTGACTGGTTGCGATCGCGGATGTTTGGGTTTGTCTTCCAAGCCTCGCATGTGATCTTGGATGAATCGTCCGCACGGAACGCAGCGCTCGGCCTTCGCGTGCAAGGTGTCCGTCACGTGGAACGGGAGCTGGAAGTAACGCAGGCCCTGCTGCGCGTTGGGTTGCTGCACAGGACAGGCGTGCTCGGCAAGAACCTCTCTGGAGGGGAGAGGCAACGTCTTGCGTTGGCTCGTGCTCTCGCGACCAAGCCCAGGATCCTGTTCGCAGACGAACCCACAGGCAACCTGGACAGTGTCAATACACAGAGTGTCATCGCGGATCTCAAGGTATTGAATCGAACCGGCGTGACAGTCGTTGTCATTACGCATGATCCGATCGTCGCCGCCGCAGCAGACCGCCAGATCGTCATCGACGACGGACGACTGGAAAAGCCCGACGCGCCGGGTTCCCCTGCCTCAACAGCTGTTCATGAGCCTATGGCTGGACGCCCGGATCCAACTGACGTTCTCTCCCCGGCCCCCCTGTGGAGACGGCTCAATCTATTGATGGATGACGTCTATGATGCATTGGCATCCCTTACCTCCAGGGCAGGCAAGGCATTGTTGCTCATTCTGGCGTTTATGCTGGGATCGGGCGGACTGGTTGCCTCAGTAGGCCTTAGCCAAAGTGCCTCCGCGCAGGTTTCCGAGCGCTTGGCCGAAGCAGCGTTGGATGAAGTGCAAGCCTCAAGAAGCCCATCTGGGGTCCAACCCGCGAACGCTGACATCGCGGCCTTGCGAGGTCAGAAGGGGAAAATAGAGGATCTTCGCGGAGTCGTCGCGGTTGGTTTGCGCGTGGAGTTGGCGACTTCTGAATTTCGCCCCACACGCTTTCAGCCAAATAGGGGAATCCAAGAGGATGACTTCACAGGGTCACTCTTGGCCGTGGACTCGACCTTCCTCGACATTAGCCAGGCCGTAGTTGAGCCTGCCTCGGCGTTATCTCTTCTGGACGAGTCGTTTGGGAAGCCGGTGGCAATAGTGGGACAAGATACGGCCGTCCGTTTAGGGATTCCTTCTGCGGGTCCGGGCCAGAAAATTTGGATCAGTGGGCAATCCGTTCCAGTGGTGGGCATACTGCGCCAAGCCGGAAGGAACCCGGTTCTTGCAGACAGCATCATCCTGGGGATCAGCGCCTACCCATCCGCTGCCTCTGACAACCCTGTATTTGTGGTCCGCACCCTGCCTGGGTTTCCAGCACCACTGGCCGACGTGATTCCTTTGGCCCTCGACGCAGCTCATCCCGAGCACTTCACCGTCAACACGGTGGCAGACCTTCGTTCACTCCGCAAGGGAGTCAACAATGACCTGGGAGTGTTGATCAGTGTCATCTCGTGGGTGTTGCTGGCACTCGCCTGTCTTAGCGCTGCTACGTCGATGTATCTGACTGTGCAAACGCGAAGATCGGAGATTGCTCTCCGGAGAGCCCTCGGTACGAGTCGCTTCAGCATTGGCCGGATGTTTATCTTTGAGGGCTTGCTTGTGGGATTGGGCGGGGGACTGGCCGGGGGAGCGGTCGGAGTGCTGGGAGTTCTGGCCTTTTGCCTGAGCCAAGAGTGGACACCGGTGCTGGGGCCTGAACCAGTGTGGACCGGAGTTGCCGCTGGCGCTGCTACTGGTGTTCTTTCTGCGTTGTATCCAGCCATTGCGGCGTCCAAAGCGGATCCGGCTCAGGCTATTCGCGCGTAGTTCGGGCGGGCAACTCACGGAGAATCGGCCTATTTATGTACGCCCGATAGACTTGAGGCTGCATGTCCGCATGCGCACCCAGCTTTTGAACACTGCACCAAACCCCTGAGATTGGACACGGCCACCTTGCGAGAATTTACCGCCCGCTTTGCCACCGCCGAGGAAATCGATAACTGGGACAAGCACGTCACAGCCAACCCCAATGGCGGCAACATGCTGCAGTCGGACGCCTATGCGGCAGTCAAGGATGGCAACGGTTGGTTGGTCCGCCGCCTGGTTCTGGAGACCTCCGAATATTCCAGCTACAACCTGCTCCTTGAGAAGAGGTTCCCCGTCCTTGGCCGGCTGTGGTATCTCATCAAGGGGCCTGACGCTGCCGCAGTGGAAGACATCAAACCGATGCTCACCGCCGTCGCCAATCTGGCGAAGGAGCAGAAGATGAATGTCTTCACCATCAAGATCGAGCCGGACGTCGTGGCATCCAGTGAGGCGACGGCTCAGCTCTCAGCCGCCGGGCTGGTCAAAGCCCCCAACATCCAGTCAAACGACTCAACAGCGCTGCTGGACATTTCGGCCCCCGCCAATGAAGTGCTGCGGAGTATTTCATCGCGGGCCCGCAACGCCGTCCGCAGGGCAGAACGTGAAGGATGCGAAGTTCTCCCAGCCGAGCCTGGCGAGGAGACGTACCGCAAGCTCTACGCACTGATGCAAGACACAGTAAACGCCAAGGGTGCCATGCCGTTGCGGAGCTACGAGTACTACTCCCGTTTCTGGCACGAATTCTGCAGCCGAGGCCAGGGACACTTCTTCTTTGTCTACGAGGACGGCGCACCCAGCGTCGGTGCTTTCGTTATCAACTATGGCTCCAAGGCAACCTACAAGGATGGCGGCTCCACGCAGAACCGCAAGCAATACGGTGACTCGCATTTGGTCCAGTGGGCTGCTATCCAGCGGATGCAGGATCTGGGCTGCGTTGAGTACGATTTCTGCGGCACGCCGCCTGCCGGCCGGATCAAAGACAAGACCCATCCTCTGTTCGGAATGGGTTTGTTCAAAACGAGTTTCACCAAGACCGTTACGGACTTCGTAGGCTGCTACGACCACGTCCTCGGACCAATCCGCCATAAACTCTGGCTCAAGGGTGGAGAGCGCGTCTTCCGCCGGCTGGAAACCATGCGCACCGGCGGACAGTTCTACTGAGAAAACCGGCACAACTCAACACACTTCAGGCCCGCCCCGGCCACCAACGGGCGCAAATCTATCTAGGTGAGGTAATTTCTTTGACTCCGATTGAGGCTGGAACCGGCATGGAATTCGTGATTCTCAGTGACGCTGATTTCGAGACATTCGCCAAGGGACACCCGCAAGGCAGCTTCATCCAATCCGTGGACCTGGCGCGTTTCCAGCGTGCCCGCGGCCAGGAAGTGGAGCTCTTTGGCGTGACCCGCGGTGGCAGCCTGATCGCCGCCGGAAAGCTCGTCTACACCGCCAACCGCTTTGGCTACAAGGTCTGCGACTGCGCAAAGGGACCACTGATGGACTACAGCGACGCCGAAGCGGTGCGGTTCGTCGTCGAGCAGTTGAAAAAGCATGCGGCCTCCAAGAAGGCCGCAGAACTGCGGATCTCACCGAACGTCAGGTACATCGCCCGCGACGAGGACGGCGCCGAGCACCCGGAGGTTGAGGACAACCGTCCGCTGCTGAAGGAGCTGGCAGGGTTGGGCTTCAAGCACCAGGGCTTTGACATGAATTTCGCCAACATCAACTGGATGTTCGTCAAGAAGCTGGACGGGATCGCCGATTCCGAAGAGCTCATCATGGGAATGAACTACCGCACGCGCAAGGCCATTCGGAAGGCCGAAAAGAACGGCGTCTACCTGGAGCAGGCCACGCTGGAAACGCTGGACGACTTCTACAACGCGCTGAGCACTGCCGGCGACGAAAAGGGCTTCACGTACCGCGAGCGTGAATACTACGAGCAACTGCTCCGCAATACCTCGGATGAGTTCACCAAGCTCATGATGGCCAAGATCAACATCCCCGAATACCGGGCCTCCATCACTGAGCGCCTGGATGCCGAAGCCAAAACTCTCGCGGACCTGAACCGCGACGTCGAGGAAACAGGGAGCAAGAAGAAGGCCAACCGCATCAAGGTGGTCCAGGACCTCGTGGACAGCTACGAGAGAAGCCTTTAAGGATATTGAACGCTTCCCCGACTCGGTTGGCGTGGCTACGGTTGCGGCGATCCACTTCGCTTGCTCCGGCGATGAAATCGTGTGCGTGATCGGCGGCACTGTCCAGGACTACATCTACTTCAACGGGGCAACTTCGCTGTACTGGGGCATGATGCTGCACGCGCTCAACAATGGCTACTCGCGCTACAACTTCTATGGCACGTTCGGCATTCAGGGCCAGGACGAAACCGGTCATGGCGGCTACGAATTCAAGAAGGGCTTCGGCGGCGAAGTGGTCCAGCTGGTGGGCGACTTCGTGACGCCGGTGAATCTGCCGGTCTTCACCGCTTACCAGGCGGTCAGGAAGCTTGCAGCTGCCGCCAAGACAGTACTGGCAAAATTGCCGGAGCCCCGAAATCTGCTGAGGAAATTCCGGGGGAAGAACTAATCAACGAAGCCAAAGGGAGGAACACTGCGTGACTGAACGCCCTGAGGGCTCCGGCGGCAGGCCTCACACTGACGGCTTGCCCAAGACCCAGCCGATGCGGCCATCGCAAATCCGGCAGAACGCCAATGCCAAACGCATGCTGATGCGCTTGGTGCAAGGCGACAGCCCGCCCACTGCCCCCATGAACATCGTGGACCGGCTCGCGGGCAGTCCCTACGCCAACCCAACTATCCAGGTGGTCGGCGTCGACGCCTCAGCGCGTAAGACGATCGATTTTGCCCTGCATCTGGCCGAAGTCATGTTCCGCTACGGCGCGGGCGCCCTTGAAGTTGAGACCAGCATGATTGCCGTGACCGCCGCCCTTGGCTTGAAGAACGTTGAAGTAGACATCACCAACCAGTCGGTGGCCATCAACTATGCGCCGAAGGACCAGACGCCCATCACGTTGTTGCGGGTGGTGCGCTCGTGGACCAATAACTACGCCGGTCTTGCCCAGGTGCATCAACTGGTCACGGACATTGTTGCCGGGGGAGTTGGCCGCGACGAAGCAGTCCGTCGATTGAATGACATCGTCCGCAGCGCCAAGCCCTTCCCTCGCTGGATGGTCACGGTTGCTTTCGCTGTTTTCGCCGCGGTGTTCGTGGGCGTCCTGGGTGGTGGTCCGGGCGCATCCGCCCTCGCCTTTGCCTCCAACCTGCTGATCAGCCTGGTTGCGCGGCAGCTTCACCGCTGGCGCACCCCGGACTTCTTCATCACGATGTCGTGCTCGTTCCTCGTCACGTTTATCGCCCTCATGCTGCGTTGGGCGGGTGCGGACATCGCCCCGTCCATCGTGGTTGCGGGCGGGATCCTGTTGTTGCTTCCAACAGGCAGGCTTGTGTCCTCCGTGCAAGACGCCATCAACGGCTTCCCCGTCACAGCCGCCGGACGGTTCCTCTCCACGTTGCTCACCTTCGGCGCGATCGTCGCTGGCATCGCCGTCGCCGTCGTGGTCGGGACCCTCATGGGCAGCGAAGTCCTGGACGTCACCAAAACATTCCCGGATGCGTATCCTTTGTGGGGCCAAGCCATTCTGATCGCGATTGCGGTAGTGGCTATCGGCGTCACCGAACAGACGCAGATGCGTTTGTTACTCCCGACGGCGGCAGTCGGCTTGGTTGGCTTCTTCGTCTTGTGGGGTGCCACCACCGCCGGGTTTGGCGACCGCTTGTCGCCGGCAGTTTCGGCTGTGGCCATCGGCCTGCTGGCTCGGGTAGTGGCGCTCAAACTTGGCGCTCCCCAACTTGTAGTGGCTGTTCCGGCCGCGCTCATTCTGCTGCCCGGCCTGACTATATTCCGTTCAATGTATGTATTGACCATTGAGGAAGCGGACATACTTCAGGGTGCCGGGGGGATGCTGAATGCAGGCGCGATCGTCCTGGGAGTCGCAGCAGGAATCGTCCTCGGCGACAACCTGGCGAGGCCGCTCACGAAGGGCCTATCCAGCAACGAGCGCCGCAGGGTACGGCGCCGCTAAATCTGACTAGATCTGTCCTACGGGGAGCTTCTTCTCGGCCTGGAAAACTTCCTCTACCCGGCCCTGGGCCCAGTAGCCGGAGAGCGAAACCTGAGAACGCTCCAGGCCGCGCTGGGAGAAGAAGATCTGCCGCAGGCCCTTCATATAGCCCCTTTCGCCATGCGCAAAGACATCAACGCGCCCGGGCAGCCACTGCATTTCGCGAAGTGCGTCAAGCAGCAGTTCGCTTGATCCGGCCGGCGCCCCGTTGCGCTGCTGCCAGTGGAGTTCCAGGCCGGCAGGAGCAGAGATAGGCAGGATGTCCTCGGCGCTGTCCACCTCGAGGAACGCGTATCCGCGGGCTTCCGGGGCGAGAGTCTCTATGCAGGCTGCGATGGCTGGAATCGCGGCGTCATCGCCGGCGAAGAGGTGCCAATCGGCGTCGGGCGCGGGATTGTAGGCGCCGCCGGGGCCGGTAAAAATCAGCGAGGCCCCAGGTTCCGCTGCCGCTGCCCAAGGCCCTGCCAGACCCTCGTCGCCATGGACTACGAAGTCAATCGCCAGTTCCCGTTCTTCAAGGTTCACCCAGCGGATGGTGTACGTCCGGGTGTGCGGCCATTGCTCACGCGGCATCGTCTCGCGGATGGCCCACAGGTCCAGCGGAAGTTGGTAATCAACGCCGGGCTGCGGAAAAACGATCTTGACGTACCGGTCCACGTATTCGTTGTTCGCATAGTCGCTGAACCCTGGGCCGCCGGCGACGATCCGCACCATATGAGGTGAGAGCCATTCTTTGCGCAGGACGGTCAGGTTAACCTGCGGGCGCGTGTTCCGGGTGGCGGACGAGGTGACGGGGAGAGCAGCCATGTAGGCAAGCCTAAGCTAATTCGTTGGGTACCACCTGGGTATGAGTCGAAGGTTACAAGATGGGTAGTTCCCAATTGACGGGCTCTGCGCCCTGCGCCGACAACAGTTGGTTGGTTCGGCTGAACGGCTTGGAACCAAAGAACCCACGGGATGCCGAGAGGGGACTGGGGTGCACCGAAGTGATTGCCGGTGTGCCATCCAGCAGCGGCATGACCGCTTCGGCGTCCTTCCCCCACAGAATCGCTACCAGGGGACTCCGGTGCCCTGCACCGTCCGTGCGATGCGCAACCGCACTGACGGCCGCCGTCGTGATTGCCTCCCAGCCTTTGCCGCGGTGTGAGCCGGCGTTTCCTGCTGCGACACTAAGGACCCTGTTCAGCAGGAGGACGCCTTGGTCCGTCCATGCTGTGAGGTCGCCATGGATGCGCGGCGGGAGCCCGAGGTCGTCGTGGAGTTCACGATAGATATTTGCCAGGCTTCGGGGGATCGGCCTCGTGTGCCGCGAGACGGCAAAGGAAAGCCCGACGGCGTGTCCCGGGGTTGGGTACGGATCCTGGCCAAGGATGAGTACTTTGACGTCAGCCAGTGGTCGGCGGAAGGCCCGGAGGAGGTTCGTAGCTGCAGGAAGGACGTGGATCCCTTGGGCAGCCTGACCCGCAACAAAGGCCAAAGCTTCACGGAGTTGGCCTTCCACGGGTCGCAACGCGTCCGCCCAGTCCGCGGCCATCAGCTCTTCCAAGGGTTGGTCAACAAGCTCGTCGAAGCCCCGATCGGCAACGCCGGCGGGTTCCAGGTCAAACAGTGCATCCTCACCAGTCACCCTGTCATTGTCTCCTCCATGGCATCGGCGGTGCGAATGACAGCGTTGTTATTCGCCCGTAACATGGGGGTAGGACATTTTCCCCCAACCAGCGTCAAGGAGTGTGCCGTGGCAGAACCAGCACCGGAACCAATGGCGCCGCAGTCTACCGGTTTGGCACTTGAAGACCTGGCGGCCGAAACCCGCAAAGACTCACCTTTAAGTGACCGTGATCAGCAAATGTTGGCCTTGGAACGGCAATGGTGGAAGTACGCGGGCGCCAAGGAACAGGCGATCCGTGAGCTCTTCAATCTCTCCGCCACGCACTATTACCAGATCCTGAACGCACTTATCGATACCGAAGATGCGTTGGCCCACGATCCCATGCTTGTGAAGAGATTGCGTAGACTACGTACGTCGCGCCAACGTGCGCGGACAGCGCGCCGTTTGGGGTCCGACGCGTAAATCGCCCGGCTGATAGTCAGCAGCAACCAGCAAGGACAAGGCTTCACCATGACCAAATTTGCCAAGGATGAATTCGACCGGGTCCCACAGAACAGCTCCCGGCAGGGGGTGCACCGTGACGCCCAAGAGACAGTCCGCCCCAATCTGTGGCCGGTCTTGACCGTAGGAGCCGTAGCCCTGGTGCTGGGACTCGTCGCTTTCCTGATACTTCCGCGGCTTGGCCTGGTGGCCCCCGGTGCGTCCACGAGCGTTTCGACGCCGGCGCCCCAGCAGAGCGAAACCTCCCCCTCTGCTGCAGCTACCGAATCAAGCAACGCCCCCATCGCTTCCGGTGAACCGAGCCCGGGGACCACACCTTCGGGCGAACCTTCCGCAACTCCTTCTTCAGCGCCCGTGGACAAGACCGTTGCTGTTGCCGTCTACAACGGCACGGGTACGGCTGGCCTCGCCAGCCGTGTGGCAGGGCTGGTCCAAGGCGATGGCTGGACGCTGGGAACTGTGGGGAACTGGGGTGGCCTGCCGCAGCAGTCGTCCGTGGTCTTCTACAACGTTCCCGGGCAGAAGACGAACGCAGAAGCGCTGGGCAAGCTCCTCGGTATCAGCGCGGTAATTGAATCTCCTGAAATACAGCAGCCACTGGTTGTTGTTGTGGGACCTGGCTACCAGTAATTTCGCTGAATTTCGGCAGTTTTTCAGTAGGTTTCAGCCCCGAAAGCCGCAACTCGGTTAAGCCTCAATAACAAAAGTCATGGTGGGCCCCTCGGCAGCAGCGCGCGGATAGTGACTGTGGTTACAGTGGATTGATTCCGGTCCGGAGATCCCGGCAACCGGTCTTGGCTACTGTGAAAGTGTGGGCATCATGGCTTTGGGAACCGTCAAATGGTTCAATGCCGAAAAAGGGTACGGCTTCATCACTGTGGATGACTCCGGCGACGACGTCTTCGTGCACTGGTCCGCTATTCAGATGGAAGGCTTCCGTGCCCTCGAGGAAGGCCAGCGGGTGGAGTTCGAATTAGGCGAAGGCCAGAAGGGTCCGCAGGCGGAAAGCGTCCGCGTTGCATAGTCCTTATCCCGGTCGCGTCAGCTAACGGCTGAAACCCCTTTGTTTATAGCGCAAAGTGGCGCTTCTGCTTTGCACTCTCCCCGGTCGAGTTGCCTAATTATTGATTTAGCACTCCTACGCTTCGACTGCTAACTGCGGCCCGGTTTACGCCGGGGGCGGATGGCTCTCGGAACGCCAGGAGGATCAAGAAACACCTTGGTGGGGTGAGGTCCGGAGCGCGGGGCATACAGAGGCCGCAAGCAAAGGATCGTCCGTCGCGGGCACCCCATCTGACAGGTTCCTTCTTAACGACTGTCCCGAAAGGACTACCGCCGTTATGGCCAAGATCATTGCATTTGATGAAGAGGCACGCCGCGGCCTCGAGCGGGGCCTGAACATCCTCGCCGACGCCGTCAAGGTCACCCTCGGCCCGCGTGGACGCAACGTCGTCCTCGAAAAGAAGTGGGGCGCCCCCACGATCACCAACGATGGTGTTTCCATCGCCAAGGAGATCGAGCTGGACGACCCTTACGAGAAGATCGGCGCTGAGCTGGTCAAGGAAGTTGCCAAGAAGACGGATGACGTCGCTGGCGACGGTACCGCCACCGCTACGGTTCTCGCCCAGGCACTGGTCAAGGAAGGCCTGCGCAACGTTGCCGCCGGCGCCGACCCCCTGTCCCTGAAGCGCGGTATCGAGAAGGCTGTTGAGGCAGTCATCAAAGAACTGCTCGCCTCTGCCAAGGAAATCGAAACCAAGGAAGAGATCGCAGCCACGGCTTCCATCTCCGCCGGTGACCCGGAAATCGGCAGCCTGATCGCCGAAGCCCTGGACAAGGTGGGCAAGGAAGGCGTCATCACGGTCGAGGAGTCCAACACCTTCGGCCTGGAGCTCGAACTCACCGAAGGCATGCGCTTCGACAAGGGTTACATCTCCGCTTACTTCGTCACCGACGCTGAGCGCCAGGAAACGGTCCTCGAAGACCCGTACATCCTGATCGTGAACTCCAAGATCTCCAACGTGAAGGAACTCGTCACGGTTCTGGAGAAGGTCATGCAGTCCAACAAGCCGCTGCTGATCATCGCTGAAGACATCGAGGGCGAGGCCCTGGCCACCCTGATCGTCAACAAGATCCGTGGCACCTTCAAGTCTGTAGCCGTCAAGGCTCCGGGCTTCGGTGACCGCCGCAAGGCACAGCTCGCCGACATCGCCATCCTCACCGGTGGCCAGGTCATCTCGGAAGAAGTTGGCCTCAAGCTGGAGAACGCTGGCCTGGAACTCCTCGGAACCGCCCGCAAGGTTGTTGTTACCAAGGACGAGACCACCATCGTTGAAGGTGCCGGCGACGCCGAGCAGATCGCGGGCCGTGTTGCCCAGATCCGCGCCGAGATCGAGAACTCCGATTCCGACTACGACCGCGAGAAGCTGCAGGAACGCCTGGCCAAGCTGGCCGGCGGCGTTGCAGTCATCAAGGCCGGTGCCGCAACCGAAGTTGAGCTCAAGGAACGCAAGCACCGCATTGAGGACGCAGTCCGCAACGCCAAGGCTGCTGTTGAAGAAGGCATCGTAGCCGGTGGTGGCGTTGCCCTCATCCAGGCTGGTGCCAAGGCATTCGCCAACCTGAACCTGCAGGGTGACGAAGCAACCGGCGCCAACATCGTCAAGGTTGCCATCGACGCTCCGCTGAAGCAGATCGCCTTCAACGCTGGCCTCGAGCCGGGCGTTGTTGCCGACAAGGTTCGCGGCCTGCCTTCCGGCCACGGCCTGAACGCTGCCACGGGTGTCTACGAAGACCTGCTGGCTGCCGGCGTCAACGACCCCGTAAAGGTCACCCGCTCCGCTCTCCAGAACGCTGCTTCCATCGCTGGTCTCTTCCTGACCACCGAAGCTGTAGTTGCCGACAAGCCTGAGAAGAACGCTCCGGCTGCCGGCGGCGACGACATGGGCGGCATGGGCGGCTTCTAAGCCTCCTAAGCTGTAGCGTCACGCTTCAGAGCAAACGACGGCGGTCCTCACCATTTGGTGGGGGCCGCCGTCTTGCTGTGCCGCCCATGTGAGTAGCAGATCAGGCCGTTCTGAGTGCTCAGAACGACATGTGCTGGTACTTACTGGGTGCTGGCACGCTTTCAGTGTCTGTGTGGTCTGGCAGGATTGAAGGCATGACGATTATTGCTGCCGCCGATGGCTCTGCTCTCGGCAATCCTGGGCCGGCCGGTTGGGCCTGGTATGTTGACGACTCCTGTTGGCGCGCAGGAGGTTGGCCCCACGGCACCAACAACATGGGCGAGCTCATGGCTGTCCTGGACCTGTTCCGCTCCACTGCCCACGTACCGCAAGAAGAACTGCTGATCCTTTGCGACAGCCAGTACGTCATCAACTGCATCACTAAGTGGATGCCCGGGTGGAAGCGGAAGGGCTGGCGCAAGGCTGACGGAAAGCCCGTCCTGAACGTTGACCTCCTCAAAGACATCGACCAAGCAATCGTGGGGCGCAAATACACTTTTGAATGGGTCAAGGGGCACGCCGGCCACGACCTCAACGAGGCAGCGGACGAGCGCGCACGCGCCGTAGCCACCGCCTTTCAGCAGGGGACAGCAGCTCCAAGCGGGCCGGGGTTTACGGGCTCAGGCCTGGGCTTGGCCGTGCCGGTTCCTGCTACCGCGGGCACCGGCAGCATTACGAGTACCCGCCCAGTTCCCACAACCGCCTCAGTTCCCACCACCGCTTCAGTTCCCCCGGCCAGAGCCGGGCGCAGCTTCCAATCCCATTCCGAGCCCACGTTGTTTGGGGAGTCGGGTATCTTCGGTCAACCGGATCTTTTCAGTGAATTGGACGAGGAGGCATCCGCTCAGGAATTGCCCGCAGAGGAAATCGTGGTTGCCTTGGAGCGCGAGCTCCTGCGCCCCGATGTGCGCAGTGACATCGGCAGGATTGGAGTATTGCTTCATCCCGACTTTGCCGAGATTGGCAGCTCCGGCCGGTTTTCGGACCCGGGACGCCATGATGGTGGCCCTTGAGGAGGACCCTGGCGAACCGATTGAGCTGGAAGTTCTTAGTGCCGATCGCCTGAGTGAGAACACTATCCTGCTGAACTACCGCAGTTTCGCGCATTCAGGTTCGGCCCTCCGCAGTTCCGTTTGGCTTCTGGACCGAGGCCAGTGGCGGCTCCGATTCCACCAGGGCACCCCCGAAAACTGACCCAACTGGAAGCACAACGCAGGAAGCAACGGGCTTTGATGACCTGCGGGGCGGCTGCACAGGGGGAAGACAGCCGGCCCCGCAGGAGCTTATGTGAAGCAGTCGTAGGTAGCTGGACCTCTGGCGTTCTTGTGGAGCATGGACTCCCTAGTAGGCGAACCGCTGGGTGTTGCCCTGCTCCACTTCGAGGTAGCTTGCTGCGGCCGAGGCTAAAGCCATGTTGATGGAAGCCAGTGATGCCTCGACTTTGTTTTGCGTCAGGGACCATTCAAGGACAAGCGACTGGAAGTTGGTGGCGGCTGAGCCTCTCCAGGTGGCTTGAAGCTCATCCAGTCCTTGTTTCATGGCTTGCACGTCCGTGCTGATGCGATCAACGGTTGCTTTGACGTTGGACGACTTGAGCTGAAGTAGCTCTGTGTCGACGGAAATGACGCTCATGTGTGATGCCTTTCGACGATGATGTTCCGCGGGTCGCGGCGGTGTGCGTGGCCACAACATCGAGCCTAGGCAGCCGCCTCCCGCCGGGGAACAACCATTCGTCGCTATGTGGATAACAGCTCCGTTGACCAGCCCTCAGATGGATAACGCCGGCCATCGGGGACACCAGCGTTACTTGGATATCAACTCAGCGGGCTCCTCGCGGAACGGGAGGCTGACCACCAAAGTTGCGCCGCCGCCGTCGGTCTCTTTCGCCCGGACGCTGCCCCCATGCGAGCCAACGATGGCAGCCACAATGGCCAGTCCGAGGCCACTGCCGCCGGTCTCGCGGGTGCGGGAGGTATCGGCACGATAGAAGCGTTCAAAGATCTTGTTGGTCTCAGCCTCAGGAATGCCGGCGCCGTGATCCCGTATTTCGATGACCGAAAACGCGCCTTCAGGACTGGTCCGAACACCAACTGCGAGTTCTATGGGGGTGCCCTCTGGCGTGTAGCGCAAGGCGTTGCCCACCAGGTTACCGATAACCTGCCGGAGCTTGGCCTCATCCCCCTGGACCGGGGCTGGGGTGGGCGATGATCCGTCGAGCCCGATGAGCGTGATGTTCCGGTTGCCGGATGAGGCTTTGGTATCTACCACGGCGTCGTGCGCCAACAACTGAAGGTCCACCGGCTTGAGCTGCAACGGCCGCTGCTCGTCCAGCCGGGCCAAGAGGAGCAGGTCCTCCACCATAGAACCCATCCGCTTGGCTTCGCTTTCGATTCTGCCCATGGCTGTGGCGACGTCTTCGGGGGTAGCCAGCGCGCCGTGGCGGTAAAGCTCGGAGAAACCCCGAATGGTGACCAAGGGAGTCCGGAGTTCGTGGGAAGCATCCGCAGCGAAGCGGCGCATTCGGGCTTCAGAAGCGGCGCGCGCCGCAAAGGATGCCTCAATGTGGGCCAACATTGCGTTCAGCGAAGCGCCAAGCCGCCCCACCTCTGTATGGGGGTTGTCGATTTCCACGCGTCGGGAGAGGTCCCCTGCGGCAATGGCTGCTGCTGTCTTCTCCACCCGGGCCAGAGGCCTGAAGGATCGTGCCACAGTCCATGTAGCGATGAAGAACGCCAAGACCAGGGTCAGCAGGCCAACGCCCACCACCACCAGTACGGCGTGTTCCATGACTTTGTCCACGGGCGTCAGCGGCAGGCCGATAATCACCACGCCGTTCTGCCCGTTGGCCACGACGCCGACGGCGACGACACGCCAGTTGCTACCGGCGGTGCCACTGACTTGGAATGGGGCATTGCCACGTGCCTTGGCCTCGGCAGGAGTGATGTTCGCGATCGCCGGACGGTCGCCTTGCATGCCGCCGAAGGGGTACGGCGAAAGCCCCGGAACGTACAGGGTCAGCGAGTAGTCCGTGGGTACCGCAGGGTTCGGCTCGGACAGCTTGTCGAATGACTGCTGGTCCTGGGCCAGTGCGACGGCGGCCTTGAGTTTGTCGTCCACCTGGCCTTGCAGGTAGCTCTTGACGAGCGTCAGCGTGCCGGCGCCCGTCGCGGCCAGCGCGAGGAGGAGCAGTCCCATGATGATGGCGACGAGCTGCGACCTCAGGGACGCCGATTTCCAGCGTTGCAGCAAGGTCAGCGCTTCTCTGCCGTTCGCAGCACGTAGCCCACTCCGCGCTTGGTTTGGATCAGGGCTGCGGCATCGGGGTCGATGTCCACCTTGCGGCGTAGATAGGAGATGTACGACTCAACGATGGAGGCGTCGCCGTTGAAGTCGTATTCCCACACGTGGTCCAGGATCTGTGCCTTGGAGAGAACGCGGTTGGGGTTCAGCATGAGGTAGCGCAGGAGCTTGAACTCGGTGGGGGACAGCTCAATGACCGTGCCGCCGCGTCGGACCTCATGGGCGTCGTCGTCGAGTTCGAGGTCGTCCACCCGGATCACGGCATCGTCATCCTCAAGGGGCTGCGTCCGGCGCAGTACGGCGCGGATGCGGGCCACTACTTCGTCGAGGCTGAACGGCTTGGTGACGTAGTCGTCGCCACCCACGGTGAGGCCAGTGACCTTGTCCTCGGTGTCGTCCTTCGCCGTGAGAAACAGGACGGGGAAATGCTTGCCAGCGGCCCGGAGGCGGCGCGTCACTGTGAAGCCGTCCATGTCCGGCAGCATGACGTCCAGGACTGCGAGGTCGGGTGCATGAAGGTCCGCGGCAGCCAGGGCTTCGCGACCGTTGGATGCGGCAACGACCTCGAAACCTGCAAACCGCAGGGACGTGGAGAGCAGCTCGCGGATGTTGGGTTCGTCGTCGACGACAAGGAGCTTGGCTTCGGGGCCGTTCTTTTTCATGACACCCATGATGCTCCCAGTTTCTGTGAGTTATCTGGATGCTTGATGTGAGGAGACTGCGTGCCGCCTCAGGCCCCCAGGGCGAGCCCTGCGCCGAGGGCTCCCATGGTTACGGCGATCCCACCGTCCAGGATTCGCCACGACTTAGGCCGGGCGAAGAAACCGCGCAGGAATTTGGCACCGAAGCCCAAGGAGCAGAACCAGAGGATGCTTCCCAGCATCGCGCCGGCGCCGAACCACCATTGCAAAGCAGTGCCTTGGGCGCTGGCGAGCGAACCAATCAGTGCGATGTCCAAGTAGACGTGCGGGTTGAGCCACGTCAGCGCCAGTACGGTGGTGAGGACCGCGGCGAGGCCACGTTTGGCTTCGCCACCGGAGGAGGCCGGATCCGAAGAAACGAGCACCTGCGGGCGTAGGGCACGACGAGCCGCAAGTACCCCATAAGTCACCAGGAATGCCGCCCCCACAAAGCGCAGAACCACGACGGCGGCAGGAGCGGCCGCGATCAGTGCACCCGTGCCGAGCACGCCGGCGGCGATAAGGAGGGCATCTGAAAGGGCGCAAACCGCTACAACCGGGCCTATGTGTTTGCCGAGGATTCCTTGCCGGAGAACGAAGGCGTTTTGGGCGCCGATGGCAATGATAAGGCCGAGACCGGTGGCGAGGCCGAGGCCTGCAGAGTTGAAGATGTCAGAGAAAATCACTCTTCAAAACTATGGTTCCCATGACATTTAGGGCAGCTAATGTTTTTGACGTACCGTAAGATTTTCTTATGTCACAGTTTCCCTCTGAGCAGTTGGTAACGTTCGCCACCGTACTTTCGGAAGGCACGTTGGATGCGGCAGCGCGCCGGTTGCACATCACGCCGTCGGCAGTGTCCCAGCGCTTGAAGGCGCTTGAGCAATCGTCGGGAAGGGTCCTGCTTCAGCGGAGTAATCCCACGCAGGCCACCGAAGCAGGCGAAGTGGTCCTTCGACTCGCCCGCCAAGTGGCCCAGTTGGAAGCGGATGCAGGCGTCGAGTTGGGTTTGGGCACGGACGGTCCGCAGCTGGCTGTGCCAATCGTGGTGAATGCTGACTCGCTGGCGGTCTGGTTCCTGCAAGCACTTGCCCGTGTGCCCAGCGATCTCAACATCACCTTTGACCTGCACCGCGACGACGAACAACACTCCACCTCGATGCTGCGTTCGGGGACCGTCATGGCTGCAGTCACGGCCACACCGGATCCGGTGCAGGGCTGCCGTGTGGAGAGCCTCGGAGTCATGCGTTACCGGGCAGTGGCAGCTCCAGCCTTTGTGGATCGTTGGTTCGCAGATGGGGTGGACGGAGGCAAGCTCAACATGGCACCGGCCGTGGATTTCGACAGAAAGGACACCTATCAGTGGGCTTTCGTGGAATCGTGGCCGGATGCTTCAAATACCCAACAGAAGGGGCCGCGACACTACGTGCCAGCGTCGCAAGACTTCGGCGATGCCATTCGCCTGGGCTTGGGCTGGGGACTGATTCCGGAAGTTCAATGCGGGCCGGACATTGCCGACGGGCGCTTGATTGAACTTGCCCCCGAGCGTCCCTTTGATGTTCCGCTCTACTGGCAGCGCTGGAAGACGGCGTCAAGGGTGCTCGACGTCCTTAGCTCCACGGTGAGGGAAGTCTCTGCCGAATACCTTCTGACGCCCTAGTCCCGGAACGTCCGGGGTGTTCGTTCGTGTCCCTCTTTGCTGCCTGCGCTTCCTCCAGGCAACACGCCCACGGATGCTCCTAAAAATGTCAGTGCCCCATTCCACACTGGAAACATGGCAAAAGAAGCAGCCCCCATCAGCATTCATCACAATGAAAAAGCCGCGGACGTCGAGTTCCACGTGACGTACCTGGATACAGACTCGGGCCACATCCGGCGCGAGGAATTTCCGGACCTGGCATCAGCCGAGCGCTTCGCCAGCGCACAGCTCCATGACGCCGATTGCTGGGCAGTGGTGGATCACGTTGCAATCCAGCACGCCAGCCGGATGGTGGCCTGAGCACGTCTAGCCGAAAGACGTCCGCCCACCAGCCGTCCTATTCAGGCCGGTTGTGGGAATGGCCACCGTGTACGAAGTCAGAGGACACGCCTTCGTACTTCAGCATCATCATCATTCCCTCTGCAGCATGGTCCAGGTTGTGGCAGTGATCCATCCAGATGCCCGGATTGTCCGCGTGAAGCAGTAACTCCCATACTTCGCCCGGCAGCACGTCCACTGTGTCAAGGATCAGCGGCGATCCAGTCGGGGCCACGCCGTTCCTGCTGAGTACTTGAACGTGGTGTCCGTGGGGATGCATGGGATGCGGCTCCGCGGTGCGGTTGACGATCGTCAATTTCAAGGTGTCACCCTCCGCCACCTCAATGGATGGCACCAGGGGATAGGAAGCGCCGTTCACCGTAAATGCGTAGCGCGGAATTCCGTCAACAAAGCGGAATTGCCGGTCCAACACCAGCACTTCCTCCCGGACATTTTCTGCGGGTGCCGGTGTGCCAGCCACAGGTTCGCCATAGTCCAAGAGGTCCAGCACGGGCGTCGTCGCAAAGACGCCTGCCTGTGCTTTTTCGGGGACATTGGGCGTCTTCTCCGGGACATCCTGCGCTTCCCAGGGACGTCGGCTGCTTTCGCTGCGGCATCGCCCCTGGCAGCATCTGCATTCACCCCATCCGGGCTGGACGGGGCGATCACGACGACAGCGCTGGCCGCCGAGTCAGAGCGCAGCGTCACCTCGGATTCGGGCATGGTGAAGGTGACGTCCATCCTTCCTCCGGCTCCAAGCCGCAATAGCTTCCCTGTGACCTCCTGGGGCTGGTTCACCTCCGTTCCGTCCACGGCCGCAACCTTGAACACCGTTCCGTCCAAAAGGTAACGCTGTGGCAGGGAATCAGTGTTGATGAGGCGCACCCGAACGCTCGAGCCCGGGACGGCCGCATGCACGCTGCTACGGTCTGAGGAGCCCAGCAACCCCAGACCGCCGAGGTCGTGTCCCGCCACCACAATGTCTGTATCCGCGCGAGGCAGTGTGGGGTTGTGCACGACGAATGTGCCGTAGAGGCCCTTGCGGACACCTTCGGCTGCATCCTGGTGAGTGTGGTACCAATATGTGCCGGCTTGGGCAGCAAGGAAGCGGTAGGTCATGGACTGCCCGGGCATGACGGCGTCCTGTGTTGCCCCGGCCACGCCGTCCATGGCGTTGGGGACGTCGTAACCGTGCCAGTGCAGAGTCACGCCAGCGCTCACGTCCTGGTTCTTAAGCTCAACTTCCATGACCTCGCCCAGTTGGGCCTCAATGCCGGGCCCGGGGAGACTGCCAAAAGTCCAGGCATCGGTGGACTCCCCGGAGGGCAAGGTGATGTGTTCCGTGCGGGCAGTGAGTTCGTAGTGCCGGACCACGGCATTGTCAGGGATGTCTCCCACCAAGCTGGTTACCGGAGTTGGGGCCACCACTGGTGCAGTGGTCACACCTCGGTGATGACCGACGGCGGCCGCGATCACCGCGCCATCGGCGGACCGGCTACCCAGCCAGGCAAAGACTCCCGAGCCCAGAGCGGTGCAGGCCATGAGTCCGGCAACTGCAGCAGCCGCCGTCGTGCGCCTGCGAAGCACGCGGCCCCGGCCGGGTGAGACGCTGCCCCCGGGAGGAGCGGGAGGAGCGGGAGGAGCGGGAGGAGCGGGCGGACGCTGGAACGGAGGGAACAGAGCCAGCCTGGCCAGCATCACGGTCCCTGCAACCAGGAAGAAGAGAATCGCCAGCGTCCACGGGGCGGGGAATGGGCCGAGGACGAAGATCAGGGCAAGTGAGGCAATTGCCGATGCTGCGGCCGACACCATGGAGAGAACCGCCCATTCGTGGGTTCGGCCAACGCGTCCGGGTAGCTCCCGCGAACGTGGTGAGCCGGTGTTCCGCCTCCTCAGCAAGTACGGAACACCGGCCATCGCGGCCCAAGCCGCGGGGATGGCAGTCAAGGGCAGGCTGATGGTTGTGCGTTCGCTGGCAAACCACCAACTGCCGGCCACCAAAGCGGGGAGCAAGGCATAGCGCGTTGCCGTCACAACAACGGCTAAGCCCAGCAGAAGAAGCGCCAAGTCGACAACGCGTGGCTTGGCTGGCCCCCTGTCAGCTGTTGAAGAAATGACCATCCAGGCGGCGGCAATCCAGGCGCCGGCGGCGAGGATGGCCAGCACCAAGTCGACGGCAAGTAGCTGTGAGATATTCACAGCCGCCGCTGATCAGGCCGTAGTGGACGAGGCGGAAGCATCCGATGCTGCTGCCTTGGGTGGTAGGGGTTGGGGATTGAGTGCAAGCGCGCGGGCGCGTCTGAACAACCAGTAGGACATGAAGATGATCAGCAGTCCTGTGATGGGGTGGATGGAAGCCACCCACGAGCCGGAGGGCGTGATGAAATCCTCCGACGAGCCAGTGAGCATGCCGCCGATGATGAAGATGAACAGCTGGACCCACGTCATGAGGAAGATGCCGGCGGCAAGCCAGATGGTCCGGGCGCCGGCCTTGGCAATAGCCGCGATAATCACAGCCAACAGCGCCGAATAGCGCAGCACGAATTGGCCGTTCATTACGTGATAAACGCCCGCTTCGCGCTGGGCTTCAATGGTGTTTTGGAAATGGAAGTAGCCGGCGAAAAAGAGCTGGGCAAGCCCTGATAGCAGGATGATCGCCGCCAGGACCAGGAGGGTCTTACGCATAGGGAATCCTCTGGTAAAAAAATCACAGATTCTTCAAGGCCTTCGAATCGCCGGCACCCTGGCTGCGGGCTACCCCCACTGCCGACGACTGGCCGCCGGGCTGCCTGGACCAAGGGCAACTCTAAAGGGCGGAGAGCTTCACTTGGAATCCTAAAATTGCTGGAGATAAATAGCAATGCCTTAACGACTATTCGTCTGTTGCAGCGTCCTTGCCCACGTCCTTGGCGTCCATGATCCGGTAGGCATATCCCTGTTCAGCCAGGAAACGCTGGCGCTTGGCGGCGAAGTCCTGATCCAAAGTATCGCGGGCCACAAGGGAGTAGAACCGGGCCGAACGGCCGTCTTGCTTGGGCCTCAGAAGGCGTCCCAGGCGTTGGGCCTCCTCCTGGCGGGACCCGAAGGAACCCGAAACCTGGATGGCGACTGAAGCCTCAGGGAGGTCGATGGAGAAGTTGGCAACTTTGGACACCACGAGCGTCTGGATCTCGCCCTTGCGAAAGGCATCAAAGAGTTTCTGCCGGGCTTTGACGCTGGTTTCGCCCTTGATCAGGGGAGCATCCAGCCGCTCAGCGATCTCGTCCAGTTGGTCGATGTACTGGCCGATGACCAGCAGTTGATCACCCTTGTGCGCCGCGACGAGCTGCTCAACCAATTGGGTCTTCGTCTCGGAGGTTGCGCACAACCGGTATTTGTCGGCGTCATCGGCCATGGCGTACGCCACGCGCTCGTCGCGGGGTAGGTCCACGCGGACCTCAACGCAATCCGCCGGTGCGATGTAGCCCTGCGCTTCGATGTCCTTCCATGGAGCGTCGTAGCGCTTGGGTCCAATCAGGCTGAAGACTTCGCCTTCCCTGCCATCCTCGCGCACCAGCGTAGCCGTCAGTCCGAGCCTCCGCCGGGCCTGCAGGTCCGCCGTCATCCGGAAGATCGGTGCGGGCAACAAGTGCACCTCGTCATAGATGATCAGGCCCCAGTCATGACCGTCGACGAGTTCAAGGTGCGGGTAAAGTCCACCGCGCTTGGTGGTGAGCACCTGATATGTGGCGATGGTGACTGGCCTGACTTCCTTGACCGCACCGGAATACTCGCCGATTTCATCTTCGGTCAAGGACGTTCGCTTGAGCAGCTCGTCCTTCCACTGACGTGCCGAAACCGTGTTGGTAACCAGGATCAGCGTTGTAGTGGAGGACGTCGCCATCGCTGCCGCGCCCACCAGGGTCTTTCCCGCACCACAAGGAAGAACAACGACGCCGCTGCCGCCGGCCCAGAAGTTCTCCGTGGCCAACTTCTGGTAAGGGCGCAACTGCCAGCCTGTTTCATCGAGCATGATCAGGTGCGGCTGCCCATTGACGTACCCGGCAAGGTCCTCGGCCGGCCATCCCAACTTGAGGAGCAGCTGCTTGAGCTGACCTCGCTGCGAGGAGTGAACCACCACAGTCTCGCCATCGATCCTGGGCCCAAGGAGTGGGGCGATCTTCTTGGCGCGGATGACTTCCTCCAGCACGGGGTAGTCGTCAGTACGCATCACCAGACCGTGCTGTGGATCCTTTTCGAGGCGGAGCCTGCCATAGCGGGACATGGTCTCTTCGATATCGATCAACAATGCATGCGGGACCGGGAAGCGGGAGTACTTCAGCAGCGTATCCAACACTTGCTCGGCGTCGAGTCCTGCGGCTCGGGCGTTCCAGAGCCCAAGGGGCGTCAGCCGGTAGCTGTGCATATGCTCGGGAGCGCGCTCAAGTTCAGCAAATGCCGCAATGGCGTGCCTGGCTTCTGTAGCGAGCTCGTGATCGACTTCCAGCAGGATGGTTTTGTCGCTTTGTACTATCAGTGGACCGTCGGTCACTCTTGAATCCTCACTTGCGCAGCTCTCCTGCGGGTTCTACATCGATGATCCGATGGATGGACAGCACACGTTCTGTTTCCTTGCCAGGATCGAAGACCCTGACGCGGCCACCGGAGACGGAGACAGGAACCACGGTTTCGGTGTTGGCATTCCCCAGGCTGTCCACCACGTTCATGGTGACGGCCTGTTTGAGCCGGATGGCCTTCTGCAGCGTTTCGAGGCCGAGCTGCGTGGAGGCTTCGCCTGTCGCATCGGCCGGGACGCCACGGTGCTGCCGCAAGACCGAAAGCTGGGCTTCGACGTCGTCGTCCGGTGGGGCCGTCCGCGGTGCCGTATAGACCGGACGCGCGCTGCCAGGCACTGCCGCTGTCCGTCTAAAGCGCACGACGGCGGGTTCCGCGTCCTGGACGGCAGGGGACAGTCCCAGCTCGCGCAGCACACGTGCAGTCTCTTTGGGGCTGGCAGAGGATGTCAGGACGGTGGGGGCGATCCGAACCAGGCTCAGTGCAGACGTGCGGGCCTCCTGCAGCAGGTCAGTGATGGCGGATTCGTCGTCGCTTTGGATGAAGCTGGCACTGGAACCAATCCGCAAACGTCCGTGTCGGGACGCTGTGTCCTGCACCAGGTATGCGAGCGGTTGCGGCACGTCCGTGGCTGAATGCTCGCGGAGGAACGTCAACAGCGATTCCGCATCCTGGCCGGCGTCGAGGGCCCTGCGGATGGTTGCCGTGGAAAAACGGTAGATCGACGCCGGGCCCTGGCCTTCGGCGTCGGCCATGAGCAGCAGCGTTTCGCTGAGTTCGGGCGCGAGATAACCGGGCGCTACGGCTGTGAGGTCGGCCTGGAGGAGGATGTGGTTGACCGCGGCGGGCAGGTGTTCACCGAGGAGGGTCATCGCCTCTTCCGGATGGCCCAGCGCGATGGCAGACCCCAACTGCGTGAAGGCCCCGGACCCCATCAACCCCAACAAGGTGGCTTCTTCCAGGATCCCCCTCACCAGGGAGCTGAACCGGCGGGACATCCGGGGCTGCGTCCATTCCGCGCGTTGCAGCACCGCGCGCGCGTCAAGGACAGGTGCTTTGCCATCCGGAGCGGCCGCCTCCACCGTCAGTTCATTGAGGATCTCCAGGATCCTGCGCCGGACCACAGGAGCGTCCGGTCTTTGAGCCTCCGCGGACAATGGATTGATGGTGCTGCCGGCGGAACCTGGATGGGATGGCGAACCGGACGTCGCTCCCGGGAGGGGCTGCCCCACCATGGAAGGTGCCCGCTCGCTGGCCAACCAGGCATTCACCAGCCAGAGCCACTGTTCCTGCCGCGGCAGGGAGAGCCATTCCAACGATGGCGGCTGGATCCACGTGGAACTGTCAACGTCCAGCCGCACAAGGCCGGCCAGCGCGCAGAACTCCAGCAGGAGGGCAGTTTCGTGGACGCCGCACCGGATGGATTCTGCAAGGCGTCGCAGCTCACGCACGCCTACGCCGCCGCTCCGGAGGGTTGCCAATGGCTGCTCACGGACCGCGAACAGCACCTCGCTGGTGAGCCGCAGTGTCTCGGCGATCGCGCCCATGGCGGCGTTGCGCCGGAGGGCGGCACTCGTGTGGCCCAGTTCCGGAACCGGAGGGCTCAGGCTGAAGTCGTCAACGATCGCACCACCGCGCAGTGCGATGCCGACACTGTGCGGCAATTCGACGTGGCCGGCATCCAAAGGAACCAGCAGGCCGCGGGCCAGCAGCCAGTCGACAGGCCCGACGTCGGCGCTTTCGTGGGTCACGGAGGCCCGCCGCTGAGCTTGGGGGACCGCGCCCATGGCCCAACTGCCGAACTTGTCCAGCAAGCCGACGGTCCTTTCGGGCGCCGTGGCCAGAATGGCGCGCACGTTCTCCGGACTTGAGGTCCACCGCTGCAAGGACAATGCGGCGTCCATGGGGGTGCTGGCGGGGTGGATGTCCAGGCCGCAGTGATGGAGCTCGGCTACAAGTTGAACCACGCGTTGGGCAAAGGCCGGCTGCAACCTGACCAGTTCTGTGTAGCTTCGGCCCAGGCCGGCCGGATAGATACCGATCACGTCCTTCAGGCTTCCAACCGGAAGGTAGAACCGTTGCCGGGAATTCGGTTGTGAATTTGATGCCGCCGGCGGATCTGCCCGGTGGATCAGCGCCAACTCCTGAAGTTTGGCAAGAATCGGTTCCAGCGCAGAGAGGGTGGAACCGGCAATGACCTTCTTGAGCCCGGCAGCGGAAACACTGTGGCCAGTATCGGCATTCGTGCACAGATGGAGCGTTTCCAGAACCTGCATTTCAGGCTTCGTCAGGCGCTCCAACGCCCGTTGCACGCTGACCCGGGCGCTTGCCCGGGCCGCCAGCGCAGCGAAGTCCGGGGCCATGGGAGAAATCAAGTCGGGTCGCGCGGCAAACAAGGCCCGCAGCGAGTTATCGCTGCGCGCTTCCAGTTCCTTGCTGAGCGCGCGAATAAGGGACATCAATCCAACGTTACCGCCACCGGGCCACTCGTGCGTGGCCAAGGCAAAGCCGCCCCGGTTGATTTGCTATTGACGGCCCCTGATTTGCGATTGACGGCGCTTGATTCGCTATTGCCGGCGCCGTTGACGGACGGCATCCAACACCAGGACCACGGCAAGCATGAAGGCAACCGGCAGTCCGTACAGGGCGGTGGACGTGATCCACACCGGCGCCACTCCACCGTTGAAGGCGATAGCGATGACCGCGCCTACAGCAGCCAAGGAGAGGACGGCAATCATGGCGGCAACGATCATGAGGGGGCGGCGGTAACCCGGGGAAGTCATGCGCCTAACGCTAGCAGCAGGGCCACACGAACCAGGCCTGTGGGCTACTGGCTGGCCGGCATCGCAGCCTGCGTCGCGGCCCGCGTGCATGCAGGGTGCAGGAAAGGTGCAGCAAGCCGTGCAGCAAAGGCGCAGCAAAGCGTGAAGCAAAGCGTGAAGCAACGGCGCCGCAAAGCGGCGGCAAAGCATGAATAGGTGGTCCGGCAGGATAACCTTGAAGTAACAGACCAACACGGACCGTGCTGTCTCCCTCGATCCCGCACATCCCTGCGGATGCGGTGGCGGCGCGACGTGTCTCCAAAGCAAGAACGAAGAAGGTTGATTACGTGCCCACCGGCAAGGTCAAGTGGTATGACAAGGAAAAAGGCTTCGGATTCCTCGCGGCTGAGGACGGCCAGGAGGTATTCCTGCCCAAGACATCGCTGCCCGCAGGCGTAACCGAGCTCAAAGCCGGTACGCGTGTGGAATTTGGCGTGGCCGATGGCCGTCGCGGTGCCCAGGCATTGGGCCTTCGGGTCCTGGACAAGACGCCCTCCATCGCCAAGGCCAAGCGCATGAACGCCAAGGACCTGGCGCCTTTGGTGCAGGACCTCGTGACCGTGCTGGATAACTTGTCCGGTACTTTGTCGTCCGGCAAGTACCCGGAAGGCAACAAGGCCAAGGCGATCGGTATGGCGCTGCGCAAGGTTGCCGACGAGCTGGAAGCCTAGGAACTGCCATGACTTCGGAATCCGCACAGGATACACAGGCCGGAAGGGACGCGCAGGCCAGCCCTGAGGCCGTTACTGCCGTCGCCCCAGTTCCTGTCACCGGGGGGAATCCTGTCAACGGGCAAGCCCCTGAAAACAGCGACACCCCTGCGCGGAAGCCGGTCGCAGCCAAGCCGCGGGCCGGCTTACCCGTGTGGCGCACTGGCAAACCGGATGCGTTCCTGGCTGCCGCCGTCGACGTCGCGCGGGAAGCGGTGGAGACTATCTCCGACCCGGGCGAGGTGGGTGCCCACGTAGGCGCAAAGTCCGAGGGCGACCGCGTGGTCACGCACTTGTTCGAGTCGAAGCTTGCGGGATACGGCGGGTGGAAGTGGTACGCCGTGATCACGCGCAATTCCCGGTCAAAGACCGTCACAGTCAGCGAGCTTGGCCTCTTGCCCTCTGAAGATTCCATCCTGGCCCCGGAATGGGTCCCGTGGGCAAAGCGTGTCCGCCCGGAAGACGAGACACCCTTGGTGGAGGAGACGGTTGAGGAAGTGTCCGAGGAATCCGTGCAGGCAGATGAAGACGACGCCGCCGAAACATCCGATCCCGACGCGGAGGATGGCGAAGAAGCTGATGAAGCCGAGCCAGCCGACGAAGAGGACGACGACGTCGCCCGTCCAGGCGATTAACGGCAGCGGCGCCGTCCGGGAAGAACCCTGACGACGCCGTTTCCCGCCTTGCGCGGAATTCCGCGACAGTTACTTCTTCAGAGCTATTTCTTGAGTTCGCCCACGACGTAGTCGATGCTGGCGAGCAGGGCTGAGACGTCGTCCGGTTCGATAGCGACGAAAGTGGCAATGCGGAGCTGGTTTCGCCCAAGCTTGCGGTACGGCTCGGTGTCCACGACGCCGTTGGCACGCAGGATCTTGGCGATTGCAGCCGCGTCGATGGAGTCATCGAAGTCGATGGTGGCGATGACGTTGGAGCGGTCCTCAGCCTTGGCGACGAACGGTGTGGCGTACTCGGAAGCCTCAGCCCAGGAGTAGATGCGGCTGGCAGAGTCTGCTGTGCGCTTGCTGGCGAAGTCCAGTCCACCATTGCTATTGAGCCACTGCACCTGCGCGTCCAAGGTCACCAGCGTGGACAGTGAAGGTGTGTTGTACGTCTGGTTCAGTTTGGAGTTCTCGATTGCGGTCTGGAGGTCCAGGAAGTCCGGGATCCAGCGGTCGCTGGCCTTGATCCGAGCAGCGCGCTCCAGTGCCGCGGGGGAGAACAGGCCCAGCCACAGGCCGCCGTCAGAGGCGAAGTTCTTCTGCGGGGCGAAGTAGTAGACATCCGATTCGGCGACGTCAACGTCCAGCCCGCCGGCTGCTGAAGTAGCGTCCACCAGGACGAGCGAACCGGCGTCGGCGCCCTCGACGCGCTTCACGGGGGCTGCAACACCAGTTGAGGTCTCGTTCTGAGGCCAGGCATAGACGTCAACGCCAGCCTCCGCCCGGGAGACCGGCCGCGTGCCGGGCTCGGACTTGATGATGGAGGATTCATCCAGGAACGGGGCTTTGTTGGTGGCCGCGGCAAACTTGGAACCGAACTCACCGAAGGAGAGGTGCTGGGCCTTTTTCTCAACCAGGCCAAAAGCCGCTACATCCCAGAAAGCAGTGGAACCGCCGACGCCGAGGACAACCTCGTAGCCCTCAGGTGCACGGAAGAACTGGCTGAGCCCTTCGCGGACCGAACCCACCAGGTTCTTGACCGGCGCCTGACGGTGTGACGTGCCAAGAATGGTGGTCGATGCGGCAGACAGGGCCTGGACCTGTTCCGGGCGGACCTTGGACGGTCCCGCGCCGAAGCGTCCGTCCTTGGGCAGCAGGTCGGCGGGAATAGTGATGCTGTTGTCGCTCACGTATGGCTCCAATGGGTATCGGTTAGAGAGGGGGAGGTGGGCAGGTGGCATCGGCTGCCCCTTCGACTCCCTCATTCTGCCTGACCGGACCCGCCGTCAGGAATCTGCGGTTGTCATAGTCCGCCACGTGGAATGCCGGACCACCACGGGCATCGCGGCGCGGGGAAAAATTATCCAGAGTAATTCCAAATAAGCTAGGCTGGGGTTGACGTTCCTGAGGTGTCGGTTGCACGCCGTCCACCTTGGCTGGGACGCGGTACGGTGGAGATTACGCAAGAAATGCGTTCGAGGAGAGCTGAGCTGGATGACGGATCTGATCGATACCACTGAGATGTATCTTCGGACCATTTTGGAGCTTGAAGAAGAGAACATCGTGGCTCTTCGCGCACGCATTGCGGAGCGTCTGCGGCACTCGGGTCCCACGGTTTCCCAGACCATTGGACGCATGGAACGCGATGGCCTGGTGATTGTGTCCAACGACCGCCACCTGGAGCTGACCGAAGCCGGGCGCAAGCGGGCCACCGAAGTCATGCGGAAGCACCGCCTTGCCGAGAGGCTCCTGGCCGACGTCATTGGTCTGGACTGGGCGTACGTTCATGACGAAGCATGTCGCTGGGAGCATGTCATGAGCGAACGGGTGGAACGCCGGCTCTATGAGTTGTTGGAGCACCCCACCGAGTCACCGTATGGCAACCCCATCCCGGGTTTGGAAGCGCTTGGCGGCCTCGCCAGCCAGCCCCTTGCCCGCTTGGACGTGAACCTGCTGCATGCGATGGACGGGTACGCTGCCGATTCACGCGTAGTGGTCAGCCGCCTTGCTGAACCCATCCAGGTTGAGCCCGAGCTCCTCACCCAGCTCGACGAAGGCGGAATTCGTCCTGGCGCAACTGTCTCCTTGGAACGGGTGGGGGAGTACATCTCCGTCCGCGTTCCCGGCATTGAAGGAGCGCTGGAGCTGCCTCCCGAGGTAGCTGCGCACGTCTTCGTCGCCGTCAGCTGACTCTGACTTTCCCTCTGACCGCGGGGAGTGTCAGATCTCACTTTGGGATGGTCGGCGCGCGTGTGACCTGCGGATTTCCGCGACTGATGATATGGGGGCCACCCACAACACGGTCGTTTGGAAAGATAACGAATTTATTACTGCGGGCTTTAATCACCTATAGTTATCTACTAGCGCCGATACCAAAGCGTTACCTGATCTGGAGCCGAGCTCTGCCAGCAGATCAGGTGTGTCATCAACTACTGGCAGAGGCGGGGGAACCACAAGCGGCTGCCTAAAGAAGCAGCCTTGGGGTGAAGTCCGCAGCAGAAGTGCCTACTAACGCAAGTCCTCCCGGGGATACCTGTGTGCCGTTTGCGCTTCGTGCGGACCGGGTCTTTGAACTCTCTGACCCGAATCCGACAGCTAACTTCGCAGGCTTTCCAGAGAGGAACAGAGTTTGACATCGCAGAACGTCAGGGGCCGCCGCCGCGCGTCCGGCCCCGCTGCTGAGCTACGGCCAGCCCGCGCCGCAATGGAGATCCGGCCACGCGACACCCCGCGTCAGGTGCGCCGCCGTAAGAGCCCGTTGCGCCAGGTAGCCGACTTCGCCGCAGCCAGTGGTGTCGGGCAGAAGGCCGGTGTCGCGCTTGCCGCCACCGGACTTGCCCTGACTGTAGGCCTGCCTGCCACAAGCCCCGTCATGGCCACGTCCGAGTCCGGACAGGCCGAGGCGGCCCTCTCCGTGCCCGGTGGCAGCCAACCGGAAGTTTCTGCAGCAGCCTCTGCCAAAATTGATTTCAGTCGTGCAGCAGTCGCTACCGCCGCTGATCCTGACGGCAAGCTCAAGCAGTTGCTGAGCGCCCAGTCAGCGGGGAGCATCCAGCGCGCCTCCTCACTTGGCACCTTGGGAAGTCCGCTGGACAAGCTGGTCACGGCATCACCGTTTGGCTACCGTGTCAGCCCCCTTACCGGCGGCACCGGTGACTTCCACCGTGGCCAGGACTTCGTGGCCCAGTGCGGAACCGCCGTTCACGCGGCGGCCGCAGGCAAGGTCACGTTCGCTGGGTGGCATGAGTACGGCGGAGGCAACCGCGTGGTGATTGATCACGGCAACGGCCTCGAGACCACGTATAACCACCTGTCGTCCTTCAACGTCAAAGTGGGACAGACTGTCAGCCGCGGCGATACGGTCGCGCTGAGTGGCACCACAGGAGCTTCTACGGGCTGCCACCTCCACTTCGAGGTCCAGGTAAACGGCGAGGTCGTAGATCCCATGGGCTGGCTCTGAGCCAGTTGATGGTTGCCTCTCGCATCCATGACACGCCCCGTGACCTGAATGTGACATTCACGAACATCTGTTGTACCGTCTAAAGCGCATCGGCTTTTTAGGGGGCCGATGCACTTGAGTGGATTGCCTAGCTCTGCCACCACTCGAGGTCCGTTCGCAAAAATCGTCTGGCAGGGGCGGGGGAACCAATTTTGGTCTTCGAGTCAGAAGACCTTGGGGTTAAGTCGCAAAAGCTTCCTTGAAGCCGCGCGGCCGGATGACTCCCATCCGAATCCGACAGCTCACCTCGCAGGCATTGGGAGAGGCTACCTTCGTGTCATCACGCACTACCCCTGCGCGCCATCGCGCCGAATTGGTTCGCACGAACCCGTTGAACACCCTTTCCAAGGCTGTCTCAACCAATGCAGGCACCGTAGGCCGCCAAGCCGCCGTTCTGGCCGCAGCCTCGGGGCTCGTTCTCAGCGTTGGACTCCCGGCCCAGGCCGCTGACACCGACGTTTCCAAGTCGGAATCCTCCAGCACCCAGCAGTTGGTCGCCACCGCAGTTGTTACCGCGGAGCCCACCGCAACCGTTTCCTTCGAGAGCCCCGTTGTGGCTACCAAGGAAGCTCCCAAGGTTCAGCGGGCCTCCCAGCGCACGGCAACCGAAGACCAAGCGAACGGCACCCTCGGTGCCCTGTCCTCCAAGGCCAAGGATGCCGCTTCAAGCGCGGCAGCCTCAGGACTTGCAGCAATTGCCTACACCGGCATCGGCCACCCCTACGTTTGGGGCGGCACTTCCCCCAACGGCTGGGACTGCTCCGGATTTACCCAGTGGGTTTACGCCCAGGCCGGCATCAGCATCCCCCGCGTCAATGCCTGGACGGTCATGACCCCCACCAGCACCCCTGCGCCTGGCGACCTCGTCGTGCAGAACGGCGGAGCCCACGTGGGCATCTACGTCGGTAACGGCATGATGATCAGCGCTTTGAACCCCAGCCAGGGCACGCTCCTGCACTCCGCGGCCTCCACCGGCACGTCCTCGTTCTACACCCTCCGCTAGAAAATCCCATTCGGGGTAAGCCAGCATGCCCCCCAAGTGCTGGCAGCCCATAACCCGCGTGCGACCCCACCGTGCGCGGATACGAAAAGAGAGTAATCATGACCAGTGCAAACAAGGTTGCACGGCATAGAGCTGAGGCCCCCAAGACCAGCTCACTTGCCGTCATTGCAAAGGCTGTCAGCGACAACGCCGGTGGCGTTGGCCGTCAGGCAGCAGTGATCGCAGCTGCGTCGGGCCTTGTCCTGACCAGCGGCGTTGCTGCAAATGCTGCGGACACCAACGTCCAGCGCGAATCTACGTCTGCGTCCACCCTTGACGTGCAGTCGGTTGCCCAGGCCACCATTGCTGCCGATTCCAGCGTTGCCATTTCCTACGAGCGCCCCGTGGTCAAGACTGTGGAAGCCCCCGCTCCCGTCGTCGAGAAGGCACCTGCCAAGGAAGCTCCGGCTGCCGGCGGCACCGCTACTTTGGCGGTCAACACTGATGCGTCCGCGGCCAAGGCGCCTGCTGCGTCCAGCGGCCTCGGTGCGGCTATCGCTGCAGCGGCCTACGCTCAGCTCGGCGTCACGCAGGACTGCACCATGCTGGTGACCAACTCGCTGGCCGCCGTCGGTATTCACTTCCACGATTGGCCGGCCGGCTACCTCTCCCTCGGCCGCACGGTCAGTGCAGCTGAAGCCCAGCCTGGCGATCTCGCTTACTATGCCAACGGTGGCTACGGCGGAATGGCACACATCGCTGTTTACGTCGGCAACGGCATGGCAGTCCACGGTGGATGGAACGGATCCACCACGGCACTGTTCAGCGTGAACGTTGGCTCCGGCCCCGTTTTCATCCGCGTCAACGGCTGATCAAATACTCCACGGAACACCCCGCAGGCTCAGGCCGGCGGGGTGTTCCGCTTTAACCACGGGGTGTCCCGCACATGAACTTTCGCCAACACCGCAGGTGAAACGGCGGAAAAATTCGTTGATATGGCATATAAGTGCTTACCCTTGTGTTGTCGATCCACAGCCCGTACAAGCAGAGGGCAGCCGGCCCTCGTGCCCCTGACGGGTGCGGCCGTGAAGAGGTACGTGCATGCGCACACTCGTTCTGAATGCTGGATATGAACCGCTGGCGGTAGTAACCTTCCGCCGGGCGCTGGTCCTTGTGCTGACTGGAAAAGCTAGCGTGGTGGCCGAAGACGACGAGCCTGTCGTCGGGCCACAGGAGGTTCTCGGAAGACCATCCGTGATTCTTCTCAATCGCTACATCCGGCCCCGGTACAACAGGATCACTGCCGTGAGCCGCCGCGGGGTACTCCGCCGCGACGGCCATCGCTGCGCCTATTGCGGGAAAACAGCCCACACCATAGACCACGTCCACCCCAAATCCAGGGGCGGCGCGGATTCCTGGGAAAACCTGGTTGCGGCGTGCTTGAAATGCAACAACGCCAAGAGTGACCACACGCTCGCTGAGATGGGTTGGAAACTTCGTTTCAAACCTGGCGTGCCCACAGGAACCATGTGGCAGATCAAAGAACTCGAGAAACCTGCGCCGGACTGGGACCCGTTCCTGTTGCCGGAATCCGCCGCCTGATCGATTTCTGTTGCGCTCCAGCCGTCCGGGTAATCTGGGCGGATGGAGTTCAACGCTGTGATTCTGGCGGGTGGCAGGGCCACCCGTCTCGGTGGCGTGCCCAAGCCCGGATTAAACGTTCGACGGCGCCAGCCTCCTTTCGCATGCCCTGCAGGCGGCACGGGGTGCTTCCGCTGTGGTGGTGGTTGGTCCTGACACCTCTGGTATCGGCGGCGTCCTGCCTGATGGAGTTCTTAGCGCCCGGGAGGAGCCGGCCTTTGCTGGCCCTGCCGCCGCGATTGCTGCTGGTCTGGCGGCTTTTCACCATAATGGAGGGCCAGCGCCGTGGACGCTGGTCCTTGCATGCGACATGCCGCACGCCTCCAGGGGCATTGCACCCCTCTGGGAAGGATTGCGTGCGCATCCTGAAGTGGAAGGTGCCATGGCCGTCTCAGCCGACGGCCGGCAACAGCCCCTTCTGGGGGTCTACAGCACCACCGCTTTGGAAAGGGAAGTTGCTGCCGCTTCTGCAACTTCGGGGTTAACGAACTCTTCAGTGTTCCGGCTGCTTGCTAGGCTGAACCTGCTGGCCGTTACTGTTCCCGATGGGTCTACCGATGACGTGGACACGTGGGAGGACGCTGCGGCCCTGGGCATACACAACGAGCAGGAGGCGGACATGAAGAGCCAGGAAGAGACGCTCGAGGATTGGTGCCGCACACTGTTGCAGGCGTTTGAGCTTGAGGGCGTTGAAGTGGACATCAATGAAGTCCTCTCGGTGGCAGGAGTCGCCGCCCACTCCGTGGTTCGGCCTGCGGCGCCCCTGACTACGTTCATCGCCGGTTACGCTGCCGGTATGGCCAGGGGGATCGGACAAGCGGCGGACGACACCGCCATGAGCGCTGCCCTTGACCTGGCCCGCCAGGTTGCCAAGCAATACCTGGAGCCCGGGACTGAGGCGGAATGACCGAGGCCCCCGGACAGGGCCACCACCACGCGGCACACACATGGCATGAGGCCCGGCAACGTGCCTTTGAGGTCGCTGCTCCCATCCCGCCAAGCCCGGTGCCACTGAAGGCCGCCTTGGGAAGGAAGCTTGCCTCGGATGCAGTGGCCATTCAGGACATGCCGCACTATGCGTCCTCCGCCATGGACGGCTGGGCCGTCAACGGAACAGGCCCATGGATTCTTGTTGAGTTCGGCCACAGACTTGCTCCCCACCAGGCCAGTCCCATCGTCACCGGAGGACTCATTCCGCCAGGCGCCAAGGCCGTTCTGCGCAGCGAAAGTGGCGTTATCACCACGGACGACGACGGTCTGCCAATCCTTGCGCTTGGCGGGGCCGCGAAGCCGGGGGAGCCACGCAATGGCCAGCACATCCGCAAGGCTGCCGAGGAAGCTGCAGAAGGGGACGTGCTGCTCAAAGCCGGCACCATCCTGAATCCTGCGCACATTGCCTTGGCTGCCCTGGCCGGTCTGGATGAGCTGGAGGTCCTGGGGAAACCCTTGGTGCGGTTCCTCCTGACCGGCTCGGAAGTGGTGACGCAGGGGGTTCCCATACCGGGCAAGGTCCGGGATACCTTCGGACCTCAGCTTGGCGCCGTCGTCGAACTCCTTGGTGGCATCGCAGGAGAGCAACTCAAGGTAGGCGACAACTACGACGACTGGCTTGCCGCTTTGCAGGACACCGAGCCTGAACCCACGGAACCATTTGCCGCAGCAGAGCCGCCGGCCGACGTCGTGATTACTACGGGCGGAACCGGACGCTCGGGGACGGACCATTTCAGGAGGGCCGTGGCTGAACTGGGCGGCAGGCTGTTGATCGACGGCATTGCCATGCGCCCCGGGCACCCGGCCGTGTTGGCGGAGCTTCCGGACGGGCGCTTCGTGCTGGGCCTGCCCGGAAATCCGCTGGCTGCCATGATGGCGCTGTTCACAGTTGGGGGGCCGCTGCTCGCAGCGCTTGGCCACGGGAAGCTGGAGGATGTTGGCGAGGTTCCCAGCGGTGCAATGATCGACGCCGATCCTGGACGGACGCGCCTGATGCCGTTCAAGCTGGTCTATGGATTGGCATCGCCCGCGCAGCATGCAGGGCCTGGGATGATGCGTGGGCTGGCAGGAGCAGATGGCGTCATGGTGGTCCCGCCACACGGTGTCCAGATGGGCGAGCTGGTCCCGGCTTTTCCTTTGCCATGGGGCAAACCTCTGCCCACGCCCCAAGATGCTGCAGGAAAACCACGGAAGTCGCCGGCCCGTCAACAAAAGAAGGCCCCTTCCGGTCCTGTTGACTGGAGCGCGCTGGAAGCCTGAAGGTCCCCCCGTGTGGACGCAGGTGGTAACTGGGGGCCCGGGCTTGCAATGATGGACCCATGAACAGGCATGCTCCCGAACAGGACATCAATGAAGATGACCTGCAAATCCACCCGCCCAAGAAGGCTGCGGCAGGCCTCAAGGCTGTCACTGTCGCCCTTGAAAGGGGCTACTCCCAGGCTGGAGTAGCCCGCACGGTCCGCTCCATGCTCAGGGTCAACCAGCATGATGGCTTTGATTGCCCGGGCTGCGCCTGGCCGGAATCCATCACCGGACGTCGCAGTCCCGCGGAATTCTGTGAGAACGGCGCCAAGGCAATCGCTGAGGAAAGCACCACACGGACGGTCGGCGCAGATTTCTGGGCAGCACATTCCATTGCCGAACTTGAGGACAAGACCGAATATTGGTTGGGGAGCCAAGGGCGGATCGCCGAGCCGGTAGTCCTCAAACCTGGGGATACCCACTATTCCCCGATCAGCTGGACTGAAGCCTTTGCCTTGATCGGGGAGCATATCAATGCCACCACACCCGATCGCTGTGTTTTCTACACGTCCGGCCGCACGGCCAACGAGACCGCGTTCATGTACCAGTTGTTTGCCCGCAGCATCGGAACCAACAACCTTCCGGACTGCTCCAACATGTGCCATGAGTCCTCGGGCAGCGCGCTGAACCCGACCATCGGAATCGGCAAGGGAACGGTTTCGCTGGAGGACATCCACCACGCCGAACTGGTGTTCGTGGTGGGCCAGAACCCCGGGACCAACCATCCTCGCATGTTGTCCGCTCTGCGTGACTGCAAGAACAACGGCGGAAAGATCGTGGCCGTGAACCCGCTTCCGGAAGCCGGGCTGCTGAACTTCAAGGACCCCCAGTCTCTCAACGGCGTGATCGGCGGCGGCACTACGATCGCGGATGAGTTCCTCAAGATCAAGGTCGGTGGCGACCTCGCGTTGTTCCAGGCACTGGGCCACCTGCTCCTGGAGGAAGAGAAGCGGAACCCGGGAACGATCGTCGACCAGTCATTTATCGGAAAGCAGACCGAGGGCTTCGACGCGTACGCCAAGGCACGGTCCCAGCTGGACTGGGAGGAAACCGAGCGCGCAACCGGCTTGTCCCGCAAGGAGATCGTCACTGTGGCCGGGTTGATGGCCAAGTCAAAGGCAACCATTATTTGCTGGGCGCTGGGCTTGACCCAGCAGCCGCACTCCGTGGATACGCTGAAGGAGATCATCAACCTGCTGCTGCTCCAAGGCAACTTCGGCAAGCGGGGAGCCGGCGCCTGCCCGGTACGTGGCCACTCCAACGTGCAGGGCGATCGCACCATGGGTATTTGGGAGAAGCCGGGCGAAACGTTCCTTGCCGCGCTGGACAAGGAGTTTGGGTTCCAGATGCCTCGAGCGCATGGATATGACTCTGTGGAGACCCAGCACGCCCTGGAAAACGGAGAGGTGGATGTTTTCGTGTCCATGGGTGGAAACTTTGCCGCAGCCGGTTCTGACACCGCAGCATTGGAAGCAGGGCTCAAGACCGCCGGGCTGACCGTCCACATCTCCACCAAACCGAACCGTGCCCACGTGGTGCACGGGAAGACATCCCTGATCCTGCCCACATTGGGACGCACGGACACGGACGACAAACACCCCAAGGGCAAGCAGTTTCTCTCCGTAGAGGACTCAATGTCGGTCATCCACAAGACGCAGGGCAGGCTGGCTCCGATCTCAGAGCACCTCCTGAGCGAACCCGTGATCGTGGCCCGCATGGCGCAAGCGACACTTGGGGATGACCACGGCGTGGACTGGCGCGCCATGGCAGAGGATTATGACGTGATCCGGGACCACATCTCACGTGTTATCCCGGGGTTCGAGGACTTCAACGCCAGGGTCCGGACGAAGAACGGTTTTGTCCTCCCGAACCCGCCACGGGATACCCGTACCTTCGCCACTGATATCGGCAAAGCACGGTTCTCGGTAAGTCCGCTGGAGTATCTTGAAGCTCCAGAGGGCCATTTGATCCTGCAGACGGTGCGCAGCCACGACCAATACAACACCACGTTCTATGGCCTTGATGACCGCTACCGCGGGGTCTCGGACGCCCGCAGGGTGATCCTGGTCCACGAGGAAGACATCGCTGGCCTGGGTTTCAAGGACCGTGACCTGGTGGATGTCATTTCCACCTTTGCGGGCACGGAGCGGCGAGCCAATAAGTTCCGGCTGATCTCATATCCCACGGCCAAGGGCTGCGCTGCCGCCTACTTCCCGGAGGCCAACGCCCTGGTGCACCGCGAGCTTGTGGCCCGCGAATCGAACACGCCCGGCTACAAGGCCATGACTGTACGGTTCGTAAAACACCCAGAGGAGAACGGATCCTGACATGGGACGTGTGACCCAGCGCCGAAAGCTGCATAAGTTCGTCCTGGACGGATCGCCCCAGGCCCTGGAACACCCTGTCCGTTACAAGGAAGACGTCCTGGCGGTCGAGGAGCCCCTGGAGATCCGTCTTGGTGAAATGTCCTTCTCGGTGACCATGCGCACCCCTGGAGACGACTTCGATCTGGTGGCCGGGTTCCTTGTCTCGGAGGGCATCATCTGGGAGCCGGGGCAACTGGTATCCGAGCGTTTCTGCGCAGGGGAGGACGAGGACGGCGTACAGACCTTCAACGTCGTGGACGCACAGCTGCGGCCCGACGTCGAACGTCCGGACACCGGCCGTAACGTCTACACTTCAAGCTCCTGCGGCATTTGCGGTACCGACTCGATCGACGCCGTCCGGAAGTCCTCACGTCATAGTCCCCAGGACGATGACGTGACGATCCCCGTAAGAGCACTGGCTGCCCTCCCGGACCGGTTGCGTGAGGCGCAGGCGGTCTTCGCCAAAACCGGTGGCGTCCATGCCGCGGGTCTTTTCAGGATTCACGACGACGGTACTTCCGAGCTGCTGTGCCTGCGGGAAGACGTGGGGCGCCACAACGCCGTGGACAAAGTGGTGGGTTGGGCTTTGCGGGCAGGCAAGCTGCCACTGAAAGGAACAGTTCTTCAGGTATCCGGCCGGGCATCTTTCGAGCTCGTCCAGAAAGCTGCCATGGCAGGCATTCCCGTCCTTGCGGCCGTCAGCGCTCCATCAAGCCTCGCTGCCGAGCTGGCGGACGAAACCGGTATCACCTTGGTGGGCTTCAGTCGTGGTGCGAGCCTGAACGTGTACGCGGGCAGGGACAGGATCGTAGGGGTAGAGGCTGGCTAAGGGCCCCATTGGTTGTGGATAGTCCTCGATCACTTGGCTATTGAGCTGGAACAACGTAGATTTTATCCATCGATTGGAATCGCTGTGTCCTCTAATAATGCCGTCCATAAAGTGCCGGCTCGCCAGCCGGCCATGACGCTTTGCCACCAGCCAATGCCTAAGGGGATTTAATTGCACGACGACCGCCGGATCACTGAACAGCGTCTCGATCGATTCGTTCGGGAACGCCTTCTTCCGGCCATTTACGGCAGGTCCGTCCCGCTGCAGCTCAGCAGCTGGGACGCGCCTGGAGAACCCGTGCCCGCAGCGGAGGCCATGCGCCAGCTCTTCACGCCCCAGGAGCCGGGCGCACCTTGGGGTAAGCCATGGAGCACTAAATGGCTCCGGCTCCAGGGTGAAGTTCCAGAAGGCTGGGGTTCAGCCAAGGGGACGGCGGTGGAAATCATCGTGGACCTCGGTTTCAACAGCGACGTGCCGGGGTTCCAATGCGAAGGCACGGCCTGGCACGCCGATGCCAGCATCATCAAAGCGATCTCACCGCGTAATTATCACGTTCCGCTGAAGCTGCTCGGCGGCGGATTGTCCGTGGATTTCTATGTGGAAGCGGCAGCCAACCCGGATGTGTCGCAGGGCTGGTCATTTGCGCCTACTCCTTTGGGGGACAAAGCGACCTCCGGCGACGAACCCCGGTATCGTCTGGGCCGGATTGCCATTGCCGAACTCAACGAGACGGTGTGGGAACTCAACCAGGACGTTTGGACGTTGAGCGGGCTCATGCACGAGCTCCCCATGGACCTGCCGCGCCGCCACGAAATCCTGCGGGCCTTGGAACGGATGCTGGACATCATGGATCCGGACGACGTCGCGGGAACGGCTGCCGCAGGCCGCGAGGCATTGGCAGAAGTGCTGAGCCGGCCCGCCTATGCTTCGGCCCACGAACTCCTGGCTACCGGTCATGCGCACATCGACTCCGCGTGGTTGTGGCCTGTCCGTGAAACCATCCGCAAGTGTGCCCGCACCTTCTCCAACGTGGTGGCCCTCATGGACGAGGACCCGGACTTCATCTTCTCGTGCTCCTCAGCCCAGCAGATGGCCTGGATCAAGGAATTCTTCCCTGAGCTCTTTGTCCGCATCCGGGAAAAAGTCCGGGCCGGGCAGTTCGTTCCCGTCGGTGGGATGTGGGTTGAATCGGACACCAACATGCCCGGTGGCGAGGCCATGGCGCGCCAGTTCGTGGAAGGCAAGAGTTTCTTCTTGAAGGAATTCGATGTGGAGTGCCAGGAAGCATGGCTGCCCGATTCCTTCGGTTACTCGGGAGCGCTGCCACAAATCGTCAAGTCCGCGGGTTTGCGATGGTTCCTTACGCAGAAGATTTCGTGGAACAAGGTGAACCGGATGCCACACCATACCTTCACGTGGGAAGGCATCGATGGCACACGGTTGTTCACCCATTTCCCGCCGGTGGACACGTATAACGCTGAGCTCCATGCCCGAGAACTTGCGCATGCGGAACGCAACTACCGTGACCACGGCCGCGGCACCATGTCGCTGGTTCCCTTCGGTTATGGCGATGGCGGCGGTGGTCCCACACGCGAGATGGTGGCGGCTGCACACCGCACGGCGGATCTTGAAGGTTCCCCCAAGGTCCGCATGGGCACGGCCAAGGACTTCTTCACGGCGGCCGAGGCCGAGTACCGCAACCTCCCGGTGTGGGTGGGCGAGATGTACTTGGAGATGCACCGCGGAACGTACACCAGCCAGGCGAAGACCAAGCGGGGCAACCGGCGCAGCGAGCACCTCCTGCGCGAGGCAGAACTGTGGTGCTCCACGGCTGCAGTGCGCCTGGGCGACCTCTACTCCTATCCCGAAACGGAGCTCAAGAGGCTGTGGCGGTTGGTGCTCCTGCAGCAATTCCACGACATCCTGCCCGGCAGTTCCATCGCCTGGGTCCACCAGGACGCCGAGCGGAATTACGAAGCGATCGCCCGCGATCTCGAGGCCATCATCGGCCAGGCCGCTCAGGCACTCGTTGGCCAAGGAGACAGGCAGTTCCTGCTCAATGCGGCCCCACATAAGCGGACTGGCGTGCCGGCACTTGCAGCCGCGGAAACCGTGAAGCCGGAGGCAGTTGTTGATGCCAGGGAAAAGGATGGCGGGTACATCCTGGACAACGGAATCATCCGCGCTGTCGTGGACAGTGACGGCTTGTTGACCTCACTCATGGACTATTCCACCGGCCGCGAGGCGATGGTGCCCGGTCAGCCCGGCAACCTGCTTGAGCTGTTCAGGGATACTCCGAATGAATGGGACGCCTGGGACATCGAGGAGTTCTACCGGCGCAACGTCACCAAAGTGACCCAGGCGGAAACCATCGATCTTGAGCGCACGGAGGCAGGCGCCGTCGTGGTGGTCAAGCGTACGGTTGGTGCCTCCACCATCACGCAACGGATCACGCTCGACGCCGGTGCGGAGTCGCTGGGGATCTCCACCACAGTGGACTGGCAAGAACGCGAAAAGATGCTCAAGATCGCCTTCCCACTGGATGTCCGGGCGGACCGTTCGGCCTCCGAGACCCAGTTCGGCCATGTGTTCCGGCCGACCCACACGAACACATCATGGGATGCTGCGAAGTTCGAGATCTGCGCCCATCGCTGGATCCACGTTGCAGAGCCAGGTTATGGCGTGGCCGTCAGCAACTCCTCCAGCTATGGGCACGACGTCACCAGGGCTGTTCGCGGAGACGGGGGGACGACCACCACCGTCCGTGTCTCGCTGTTGCGCTCCGCCAGGTACCCGGACCCCGAAGCAGACCGCGGCGAGCACACACTTGAACTGTCCGTCAGGCCTGGAGCCGGGATCGGGGATGCCGTGGAGGAGGGCTACCGCACCAACCTGAAGCCCCGCTATGTCACTGGCAGCAAGCCAGTGGAACCCCTGCTGTCCGTGTCCAACCCTGCCTTGGTAGTGGAGGCGGTGAAGCTGGCTGAGGATGGCTCCGGAGACGTCATTGTGCGTCTTTACGAATCCCTGGGACAACGCTCAGCCGGTGTTGTCAGGGCCAATTTTGAAACTCATGGTGTCCTGGCCACGGACCTGCTGGAACGCCCGGTAGAGGCTCCTGGAGTGGCTGTGGGGCAGGACGCAGCCGAGCTGGTCCTGCGCCCGTTCCAATTGGTCACGTTGCGGTTCGCCCGATAAAGGCTGGCCAGCGCCAAGGGGTTTAGACGTCGTGTTGCAGCCGCTTCACGAACAACTTGGTCCGTTCCTGCCGGGGTGCACGCAGCACCTCGGCAGCAGGGCCGCGCTCCACTACAACGCCGCCATCCATGAAGATAACCTCGTCCGCCACATGCTGGGCGAAGGCCAACTCGTGGGTCACGATCACCATGGTCCAGCCTTCCTCGGCGAGTTCCTTGATGACGCCCAGGACGTCTCCGACGAGCTCGGGATCCAAGGCCGAGGTGGGCTCGTCAAACAACAGCAGTTGAGGCTGGAGCGCCAGGGCGCGGACGATGCCCACGCGCTGCTGCTGTCCGCCTGAGAGCTCGAACGGATAGGCGTCCCGCTTATCAGCCAGCCCCACCCGCTCCAGCAATCGTTCGGCTTCGGCGATGGCCTCTGCCTTGGGGCGCTTCTGGACCTGGACGGGGCCTTCGATGATGTTCTTCAAGACAGTCATGTGCGGGAACAAGTTGTAGTGCTGGAACACCATGGCACTGCGGTCCCTCAGCGCTGCGATCTCCTTCTTGCCCACTTTGGTGCCGAAGTCGATCGAGAGGCCATCGGAGGTCTCGCTCCCCGAGCCGGAGGCCGAGCCCGAGCCCGGGCCCCGGCCGGTGCCGCCAAAGGTGACAGTACCGGCGTCGGGGATTTCAAGGCCGTTAAGCGAACGCAAAACAGTAGTCTTGCCCGAACCTGAGGGACCGATCAGGGCCACCACCTGGCCGCGCCGGATGTCGATATCGATGTCGCGGAGCACCACATTGCTGCCGAAGGCTTTCGCGAGGTTCCGGGCCTTCAGGACTGAGGTGACGCGTGGTTCGCGCTGTTGAGGTGCATCAGTGGGCGACATAGCGGTCCAATCTCCGTTCCACAGCGGACTGCGCAGTGGAAAGGACCAGGCAGATGACCCAGTAGACCAGGGCTGCCTGCAGGTACAGGGCCATGAACTCCTGGCTGAACGCAGCGATTTGCTGGGCATTGCGGAAGAGTTCAGTAACCAGGATGAGTGAAGCGAGCGAGGTGTCCTTAACCAGGGAAATGAACGTGTTGGACAACGGTGGAACGGACACGCGTGCCGCTTGCGGAAGGATGATGCGCACCAGCGTTTGGGGGTGGGACATCCCGATGGTGTGGCCGGCTTCCCACTGTCCCTTGGGCACCGAAAGTATCGCAGCCCGGATGATCTCGGCAGCGTAGCCGCCCACGTTCAAGGAGAATGCGATGATGGCGCTCGGCCAGGGATCCAGGCGGATGCCAATGCTGGGAAGGCCGAAGAAAATCACGAACAGCTGCACCAGCAGGGGAGTACCACGGATAACCGAGACGTAGAAGCGACCTATGCCGGACAGCAGCCAATTCGAGCTCAGCCGCAACAGCGCCACCACCAAGGCCAGCACCAGGCCAAAGGCAAAGGAGGCCAGGGTAAGGGGGATGGTGCCCGTTACGGCCCCTGTGATGATCGGCCCGAAGGAACTCCAGATGAGGTCCCAGTTCATTTATTTGGTGACGTCCGCACCGAAGTACTTTTCGGAGATCTTTGTCAGGGTTCCATCTGCCCGGAGGTCATCCAGCGCCTTGTCTACAGCCTTGGCCAGCTCCGTGGAACCCTTTCGGAATACCAGAGCGCTCTCGGTCTTGTCCGGCGCTTCGGCGGCCACCTTCAAACCGGAATCCGGGGTGGTTTTCGCGTAGTCAAGGTAAGTGAGTTTGTCGTTCACCGTTGCGTCCACGCGTCCCTGCTGTACGAGCGTGGCAGACTGGGCCCAGCCTTCAACCGCCTGAACGTTGGCGCCGGCCTCCACGGCCATTTTGTAGAAGTTGCTGGTCAGGGACTGCGCGGTGGTCTTGCCCTTGAGGTCGGCGAAGCTGTTGATGCTGGAATTGTCCTTCTTGGTCACCACAACGCCCGTAGAGACGGTGTAGGGCTTGGAGAACTCGTACTTGGCTTTGCGCTCGTCATTGATGGAGATCTGGTTGGCGATGGTATCGAACCGCTTGGCGTCCAGGCCGGCAAAAATGCCATCAAACTGTGTCTCCTGGAAGCTCGCCTTTACGCCCAGCTTTTCAGCCACGGCTTTGGCAATCTCAACGTCGTAGCCCGTCAATTCACCAGCGCCCTCGGCGTGGAAGCTGAACGGGCGGTAGGTTCCTTCCGTTGCGATGACGAGTTCGCCCTTGGATTTCACATCGGACAAAGATGTATCGCCACCCGACTGGGCTGGAGTGGAACCGCCACCGCAGGCAGAGAGTGCAAGGGCGGCGGCGGCCAGGGTAGCGGCGAAAAGAGAACGGCGGGAGCGAAGGCTGGTCATGGAGCCATCTTAGTCACGGGCCACTGCGGATTCCCGGCAGGGAGGGCTTGGAGGCCTGCGGAAGGGGTGGTTAAAAGGCTGAGTGGGGGCGGTCCCCAACAGCCCGCCACCACTCATCCCCCCAATTGTGATCACGTGGGCGCCACATTCACCGGAAACCCGTTCTCTGATTCCGGTGCCAGGCTGCAACCGCGTTCACACATTCATGATTGTGCCACGATCTAATGGTTTTGTGAAAGTCTTTACGCTGTGCGTCTTGCTTTGCGCCTGGCAAATGCCTTGGAGAACCAGATCCCAGCGAGCCCAATGGCGGTGGCCAGCACTGCGGAGTAGTTAATCAGGGAACGCAGCCACAGGTGCACCAGCGGGATCAGGGGGAAGAGTTGGGACACCAACAGCAACGCCAGGCCAATAAACAGGAGTGCCGAGGCGGCACGCAGCAATGCGGGGTAGCGGCCTACGATGGTCCGCCAGATGGCGGGCAGCAAGCAGGCTGATACGTATCCAGGATAGAAGCGACCCAGGGCCGCGTAGGCCTCCATGGATGGTCCCCAGGTCAGCCCTGTCATTCCCGCCGTGGAACCGCGCGTGTCTGTGATGACGAAGAAGAACGTGGTCAATGCCACCGTGATTCCCAGGACTGTCAGCCCCCAAGGGCCGCGAATGGCCCGTTCCGCTGACGTGGAAGCGAAACCCATGGCAATCTTGATGCCCATCAGCAGGAACGTACCGTACAGCAGGAACCGCAGGATCAGGTTGGTGACGTTGACTCCGCCGAGCAGGGCATCGATGGCAAGGTACGGCCCTTCGATGCTGAGGAGGATATCCAGGGTGATCAGCGCGAAAATGTAGAAAACCACCCGGTTCTCACCCCTGAGCAGGCTCGGAATCCGCGCGATGGTAATCGCCAGGCACACCAGCAAGGTTGCCCAAGGCAGGACAGCCGTCATCCGAGGTTCTCCCAAATTCGTTCAGTTCGTTCATGGTCTTGTTCTTGGCGGCGCAGGGTCTTGCCCAGCGCCTGAAGCCTCTCACCGGCGAGGATCACCAGTTCGCCCAAGGTCATCCGGTCCAGGGCCTCCTGCCGTCCGGTGGGGGACCAGCCGGCCTCGGCCTCGGTGATCAGCCCTCCAGCAACGAGCCCGCCCGCTGGTCCAACGCTGGCAGCCCGCGATGTTGCGATGGCCAGCTCGGGAGGTAGCCTGTTGGCGGTTAGGTGGGCTGAGAAGTTCTGTGGTGCGATGCCGGTGGCCTCGCTGACCCGGTGCCGCAACTCGCCGTCGTCGATTGCATCCACCCAGTTGCGCACCGCGGTGGGGTGCGGTGTTGGCGACAGTCCTGTGACGGAGACGGACCCCGGTTCACTGCGTTCCACTACCGCCCGCAGCAAATCCATGGTGGCAATCTGGCTCACCAGTTCATCAGGAGTGGGCGGGACGGGATCGCCCCGAAGATCTGCGTAGAGGTCAAACGTGGCCAGGGCCTGCACGGGATTGACGTGATAACCCCGGCTGATGCCGACCAGCGTGGACTCCGCCACTTTGCCGCGGACCAACTGTTGGGCCAGCGTTGTCCGTTTTATCCCGGAAATCCTGCAGACGTCCGCTGTGCTGGCGTTGGGTGCAACGCCGTGAAGCCAGCGTTGGAACGCCTTGGACGGTAAGGGCATGGAGGGCTTTCTGGGGTATTTCAAACGGGCAAGTCCGGCCTGGCCCAAAAAGGAGCCGAAGCGAAGGTACAGATTGATTTTACGCCGACGCCACATTGAATTATGCTTGATGCTTGAACCCGTTGGTCCGTACACCCCCCAAGTCCGGACCAGCGGGTTTTTCCATGCCCATGGGAATCACGGGCAGTGTGGCCGCGTTTTGGTAGACGCGAGCGCCTGTTGGCGCTGCGAGAGGAATAAGGAATGACTGCAACACTGGTGGCCAAGGATCTTGCCGGTGGTCACGGCCACCGCACGCTCTTTTCAAAGCTTTCGCTCACCGTTGCGCCCGGTGATGTGGTGGGCGTGGTCGGCGCGAACGGTGCCGGCAAATCCACGCTTCTGCGCATCCTCTCCGGCGTGGACCAGCCGCAGGAGGGGACCGTCAACCTCGCTCCGTCGGACGCCTTTGTGGGCTGGCTGCCCCAGGAACATGAGCGCACCGCCGGCGAAACCATTGCAGCGTACATTGCGCGGCGGACGGGATGTGCCCAGGCCACTGCCGAGATGGAAGCGACCGCCGAGGCCCTGGGCTCCGGGGCTCCCGGAACGGATGACGCGTACTCTCTGGCCTTTGACCGCTGGATGGCATCCGGTGCTGCGGACCTGGAGGACCGGATTCCTGCTGTCCTGGCGGATCTTGGCCTTGAGCTTGGCACCGATGCCCTCATGACGGGTCTCTCCGGCGGGCAGGCCGCCCGGGTTGCTTTGGGAGCCCTGCTGCTCAGCCGCTTCGATGTTGTCCTTCTTGATGAACCCACCAATGACCTGGACCTCGATGGCCTGGCCCGGTTGGAGGCTTTCGTGCAGGGCCTTCGCGGAGGAGTGGTTCTGGTTTCCCACGACCGTGAGTTCCTGGCGCGCTGCGTCACCACCGTAGTGGAACTGGACCTCGCCCAGAATTCCGTGGCTGTCTACGACGGCGGCTACGAAGCGTTCCTCGAAGAACGCGCCGTCGCCAAGCGCCACGCCCGCGAACGCTTCGAAGAGTTTGCCAACACCAAGGCCGATCTTGTGTCCCGCGCACGGACCCAGCGCGAGTGGAGCTCCCAGGGCGTCCGCAATGCGATGAAGAAGAACCCGGACAACGACAAAATCCGGAGGGCCGCGAGCACCGAGTCGTCCGAAAAGCAGGCACAGAAGGTCCGCCAGATGGAGTCGCGCATCGCCCGCCTCACTGAGGTGGAGGAGCCCCGCAAGGAATGGCAACTGCAGTTCAGCATCGGCCAGGCACCCCGCTCGAGTGCCGTCGTCGCAACCCTTCGTGACGTGGTGGTCCGCCAAGGCGACTTCACGCTGGGACCGGTGAACCTGCAACTCAACGGCGGTGAGCGCATCGGCATCACCGGGCCCAACGGCGCCGGTAAGTCCACACTGCTGCGCTTGCTGCTGGGCACCCGGAAACCGGACGACGGCGAGGCCTCCATGGGCGCGTCCGTCGCCATCGGCGAAATCGACCAGGCCCGCGGACTGCTCGACGGCGGACGGCAGCTTGGCGACGCCGTCGAAGCCGTGCTGGTGGACTGGAACAGTGCCGACGTCCGCACACTCCTGGCCAAGTTCGGCCTCAAAGCGGACCATACTTCACGGACCGTTCATTCGTTGTCCCCGGGAGAACGAACCCGTGCTGCGCTGGCCCTCCTGCAGGCCCGTGGGGTGAACCTGCTGGTGCTTGATGAACCCACCAACCACCTTGACCTCCCTGCGATCGAGCAACTTGAAGAAGCGCTGGAAAGCTACGAAGGCGCCCTCCTGCTGGTCACCCATGACCGGCGTCTGCTGGAGAATGTTCGGCTCGATTCGCGATGGCACCTGGAAAACGGCCGTGTCCAGGAGCTTCACCACACCCCCAGCCAGGAGAAGTAAACGATGAGCATGGATGGCGTTGCCTGGAGCTCGCTGTACAAAATCACGCGTGCCCAGAGTGGCTCACAGCCGTTCTCGAAGGAAACGCTGAAGCGCGTGCTGGGCTTTGCCGCGCCGCACAAGGGCAAGCTCATAGCCTTCGTCATTGCCTCGATCGCGGGCGCGTTCCTCGCCGTCGCCACGCCGGTGCTTGCGGGGCAGGTGGTTGACGCCATCATTGCCAAGGCAAACGTGGGCACCGTGATCTGGCTGGCCGTCCTCATCGCGGTTGTGGCTGTTGGCGAGGCTGGAGTCGGACTGGTGACCCGATGGTTGTCCTCCACCATTGGTGAGGGCGTCATCGTGGACCTCCGTACCCGCGTGTTCGACCACGTGCAGCGCATGCCCATCGCTTTCTTCACCCGGACCCGCACAGGCGCACTGGTCAGCCGCCTGAACAACGACGTCATCGGCGCACAGTCAGCCTTCGCCGGCACCCTGTCCGGCGTGGTGAGCAACGTCGTGGCGCTCGCCTTGACCCTGGTGGTCATGCTCAACACGTCCTGGCTGGTCACGGTTCTGGCCATGGTGTTGCTGCCAATCTTCCTCATACCTGCCCGGCGCATGGGTTCCAAGCTGGCAGACCTCCGCCGCGAGGCCGCCGCGCACAACGCTGCCATGGGTACGCAGATGACGGAAAGGTTCTCCGCTCCCGGCGCCACACTGGTGAAGCTCTTCGGCAGGCCGGACGAGGAATCCCGGGAATTCGCTTCCCGGGCCGGCAGGGTGCGCGATATCGGCATCCGCACTGCCATGCTCCAATTCACCTTCGTCACGGCGCTGACTTTGGTCTCTGCCTTGGCTCTGGCCCTCGTTTACGGATTGGGCGGCTGGCTCGCCCTTGGCGGCCAATTGGCGCCAGGCGACGTAGTGGTCCTGGCCCTCCTCCTGACACGTCTCTACGCTCCGCTCACCGCGCTCTCCAACGCGCGTGTGGAAATCATGAGCGCACTTGTCAGCTTCGAGCGGGTCTTCGAGATCCTGGACCTGCACCCACTCATCACGGAAAAGCCGGACGCCGTAGCTGTTCCGTCCGGACCCGTCGCTGTGGAATTCCACGACGTCCGCTTTTCCTACCCGTCGGCGGACAAGGTGTCCCTTGCCTCCCTCGAAGACGTGTCCACCCTCGACACACGCGGCGGCGAGGAAGTCCTGCACGGTGTCAGCTTCCGCGTTGAGCCGGGCCAGACGGTGGCCTTGGTTGGCTCCTCCGGCGCAGGAAAGTCCACGGTGGCCCAATTGTTGTCCCGTCTGTACGACGTCGACTCCGGAGCGGTGCGCCTGGGTGGGCGCGGACCTGGCACCGGCGTGGATGTCCGGGACCTCCGCTTTGACTCCCTGCGCGACACGCTGGGCATGGTGACCCAGGATGGCCATCTGTTCCACGAAACCATTGCATCCAACCTGCGCCTTGCCCGGCCGGATGCCACGGAAGAGGACATGTGGGAGGTACTCCGGCGGGCACGCCTGGAACCCATGATCCGGTCTCTTCCGGATGGCCTGGAAACAGTCGTTGGTGAGCGCGGATACCGGCTCTCCGGTGGGGAACGGCAAAGACTCACCATCGCCCGTTTGCTCATCAAGCAGCCGCGTGTGGTGATTCTTGATGAGGCAACCGCCGCGCTGGACTCCACCAACGAGGCCGCCGTCCAGGCGGCCTTGGGGGAAGCGCTCGAGGGGCGTACCGCCGTCGTGATTGCCCACAGGTTGTCCACTATCCGGGCCGCGGACGTGATCCTGGTGGTAGAGGACGGCAGGATCGTGGAGCGCGGCACGCACACCGAACTGCTTGTTGCCGATGGCCGCTATGCGGAGTTGTATCGGACCCAGTTCGCGGAAGCCACGGCGGTGGCTGAGGAAGCTGTTCCGGAACTCTAACGCTGTCCGCAACTAGCTCGCATTAGTGGTTGTTCTGAGCCCTCAGAACAACCACTAATGCCAGCTACTTGGGCGCCGAGAGCGCCGGCAGCACGTGATCCGTCAGCAGGGGTGCGAGGTCCTCGGGGAGGGGTGCTGTGAGGTCCAGCCACCGGATCTCGGCGATCTCGGCGGAAGGGTGCGCTTCCCAGGTTCCTGGAGCCGTGAAGACTGTGGCCTCGATGTTGGTCGCTGCCTCGTTGGCAGCCACTGCGAGCCAGGCGCCCAAGGGTTCGAGGTCTTCGGGGGCTACCTCGATGCCTACTTCCTCGAACAATTCCCGGGCTGCTGCTTCTGCCGCGGTTTCACCGGCCTCGGGTTTGCCGCCTGGATGCATGAATTTGTCCGTGCCCCGTTTGCGGACGGTCAGGAGCTGGCCCTCCTTGTTGTAAACGCACACGGCGCTTACCACGATCACATCAGTAACGCTCACGCTTGCCTCTCGACGTTCATACGGACCAGATGCGATTCCAGCAGCAGATCCTTGGCCGGACCGTGGACATCCCACGTGAAACTGAACGCATCCGGGCCTTCCCAGGTGTAGTTCACGTAATAGTCGTCGGGATCGCACCAGTGTTTGTCCTGGTTGGCTTGCGTCGCGAAGCTCATCACATGGAATGGCCGGCCATCGGGGAAGAAAACGTTCATGGAATCCGGTTCAGGGCCTGGCTTGAGGAGATATTCGCGGAACGCCGGGCCTGTGTGGGTGGGCCAGTGCATGGTTCCGTCTTCGCGGTAGTGAAGGCCATCGCCGTCGGGCTCTTCCGTGTAACGCACGACGCCGGTAAAGGTTCCGCGGGTGCCGGAGGCCCGGTCCAGGAGAGTCCGCTCCACATTCCACGTGCCGGCCAAATAGGCCCGCAAGTCCTGGATGGGCTGCTGGTGGTTCAAGTGCCCTCGATTGGAATCGAACCAACGACACCGGCTTTAGGAGAGCCGTGCTCTATCCACTGAGCTACGAGGGCCTGCGTGTCCATGGCCGGGAGTACGGTTACGGGGCTCCATGGCCGGACACGACTACAAGCATACAAGCTGCCGGGCCAGTGCCCGAACACGGCTAGGCTGGCGGTCATGAGAGGGCATGCGACAGCACGGGAAACCACCGGCACGTTCCTTCCGGACGTTCGCGCTACGCGGGCAAACATCGGCGGCTGGGCCCAGTTGAGCGTGGTCCAGTATTTCGTCGCGGAGTCTGCTGTCATCGAGGCCTGGGCCGGTCCGCAACCCTACAACAGGGCCACCGGGTTCATCAGCGATCTCGGCGCAGTATCGTGCAGCGTCTACGAGGACCGGGCAGTGTGCTCCCCTTTGCATGTGCTGATGAACGCCTCTTTTGTTGTCCAGGGCCTGGCATTGATCCTTGGTGCGGTGTTCCTGACCGCAGGGCTTTTGTGCGTGGCAGCGCGCCCGGGTGTGCATGCCCAGCGCTTCCACACCGCCACAGCCGATGACGAGCCCCGGACCCGGGTCCTGGCCAAGCCATGGATCATGGCTGTGGCCATTCGCATACTGACAGGTGTTTCCGGCCTCGGGACGGTCATCGTTGGACTGGTGCCCGAAGACGTCGGCTCCCCATGGCATTTTGCCGGCGCACTGATGTTCTTCATCGGCGGCGGCTTCGCCTTGCTTCTGCTGGGCATCCTTTGGTTCCGGCAGACGCCGATGAGCTGGTTCATAGCTGCCTGCGGCTCCCTCTGTATCGGGGCGCTCATCGTTGGCGGGATCACGGGAATGGACGTGCCGCAGCCCGGAACACTGGAACGGCTGATGGGCTACCCCGTCACCATTGGCTTGGCAACTGCCGGCCTGGTCATCGCCCAGCGCGTGCACACGGTACGAAAGGCGGCGAAGGCCCTGCGGTAATTCGGGGATTGGGACGCCAGGAGCGGAAAATCCGCTCGGGGGCCTAGTCTTGATGTGTGGGCACCAAGGATTAGTCCCTTGATCGCACAACATAGGCGCCCTGCGCCTAACAATGACCCGCTTGCCGGCGGGTTAATTGTTTTAACGAAGGGGTGGGCGGTTGGCCCACTGGTATAACACTATCGTTTTTATTGCGCCCGCTTCGTGCATCCTTGGCATCCGAAGTCAGCGGTCCGCATCACTGAACGGGTGCGCCTGCCGGGCTCCGGGACTATTCTGGCGCTATGACGACGGCGGCTGGTCCGCGCGGCGGCGACCGGGGACTTCTGCCTGACCTCGCTGGCCGGCGCGAGCTGATTGGGGGTTGGGCCGCGATCACCCTCATCCACTATTTCGTGGTGGAAGCCATTGCGATGGCTGTGTGGCAAGGCAATCCAGGTTACGATCGGCGTGCCCACGTCATCAGCGATCTGGGCGCTGCCCACTGTGGTCCGTTCAACGGTTACGAGGTGTGCTCGCCGCTTAATTGGCTGATGAATGCCTCGTTCGTCCTCCAAGGTGTTGCCATGGTGCTCGGGGCAGTGCTCCTGAGTTCAGCTGTCCTCTCAGTGGCGGCTGAACCGGGTGCCCGGGTTATCCGGCCAAGGATGGCGTCAAGCGTCGCGTCACCCGACGCCTTTCCCTGGCTTGCAGCCGGGGCAGTCAGGGTGCTGATCCTCGTGGCGGGCATCGGCCAGGCGATGGTTGGCCTCATCCCGGAAGACACTGACCTTGCGCTGCATCTGACGGGTGCGGGACTGTACTTCATCGCCGGACCTCTGTCCTTGGTGGTACTGGGCCTGGTATGGCGGGGTCACACGCAGATGTGGGGAATGGTGCTTTTGTTTGGGGTTGTTTCATTGGGAGCAACCATCTACGTGCTTGCGGTGCAGTTGCGCGTCGAGGAGCCGGGCGCCATCGAGCGCACCATGGCGTATTCGATCATCCTGGGGTTGTCCTTGGTAGGCCTGGTAGTGGCTCACCGCGTCACAAGGGAACGGAAAGCTGTCAGGGCTGTTTCGCGGTCTTCCGTCCAAGGAACACCGCCGCCACGCCGCACAGCAGGCTGATGAGGAACAGTACCCACGACGCAATGGTGACGGCGGAAGCCACGGCAACTGAACCGGCGTCGGGCGTTTCCGCAGCCAGCATCGAATCAATGGCGACGTTGGACCACAAGTGAGCCACAGCAAAAAGCAGGGGAGCGGCCCACATTGCCCAGCGCCACGACTTGCGCGCAACGTTGATGCCGATCAGCAGGAGCCAACTGAAGCCGAAGATCAGCGGAAAGAGCGTGCCGGCCGTCTTATGGACGTAGTTCAACTGGCCCCGGGCGGCCTCGTCCATCGCGACGCGAAGCTGGGCGACGTAGTCCTGGGAGAACCCACCGATCAGCGAATCCGGCATGGCCAGGCCGCCGGAAAGCTGAGTCATTTGGTTCAGCGTCAGCAAGTGCAGGTACCAGAACAGGAACAGGCTGGCCACAACACCTGCGATGACAATCAGCTTGGAGTTGCTCTGCGCCTTCTCGGGGGTCCTCCGCGTGGTGGGATTGATCACGGGTGGGAGGCTGTGATCGGGGACCACCGCCTTGGCTCCGTGCTTCTTGATGCGCTGCGCTGGTGTCTTGGCCATGTCATTCATTATCCCGCCACATAAGCTGGGACCATGACCACCGGCAGGCACACCGCAACTGAACTCGATCCATCACTTGATGACTACCAATTGGCCAGCGCACTGGTCCGCGAAGCAGGCCAACTGGCGCTGCTCATGCGGATGGGCGGACTGCAGGGCACACGCAAGACGTCAGTGTCCGACGTCGTCACGGCAGCCGATCATGCGGCCGAGGCTTATGTCCTGGAACAGTTGCAACGCTGCCGCCCGGAGGACGGCATCCTGGGCGAAGAAGGCACCTCTGTTGCCGGTACCAGTGGCCGGACCTGGGTGATCGATCCGGTGGATGGAACATACAACTTCCTTCACGGATCCACGTACTGGTGCTCTGCCATTGCCCTCAAACGCGACGGTTCAGATCCCTCAGATGATCGAGTCGATCCGGTTGCGGATCCGGACGTGTTGCTTGGGGCCATCTACCAGCCCGAACTGGACAAGCTCTGGCTCGGCGGGGACGAGCACCCGGCAACCCTGAACGGCGAACGCATTTCAGGTTCCGGAGACCTCCCTGTTGGCCAAATCTGCGCAGCAACCTACATCCACCCCACCTGGTTGGCGGACCCCCGCACTGCAATGCCCTGGCATGCCGCAGCTGTCTCCGCCGCATCGCTGCGCATGTTCGGTTCAGGCTCGTGCGACCTCGGCCGCGTGGCTGATGGCGAGCTCGGCTGCTGGTTCCAGCACAGCTGCCCTGAGTGGGACTGGCTCCCTGGCAAGGCGATCGTCCGCGCTGCAGGCGGGGACACCGCCGTCGTTCAGGTCAACGGCCTTAACTGGTTCATTGCAGGAGGGCCGACGGCGGTCCGCGAGCTGAGCGGGGCCCTCACCTCTGTTCCCCAGTTTGCGTAGTTTTTGATGGCCTGGGCGGTGCTCTCTTTGGGGTGGCCCTTGAGTGTCAGAGGCACCGCCTAGACTGGTAGTCACCATGGATATGTTGTTCGACCCCTACGCAGACGGCCCCTTCAACGCAGGCTCCAAAGCCGCAACCAAGGCTGCCCCGGAGCTTTCGCACGCGGGCGGCGGCTCTTCCCGCGCCCGGTTCGGTGAGGGCAGTGGTGGGTCCAGCAGCGAAACAAACGACACCCCCGCTTCCGGTGGTTGGGGCAATCAAGGGACTGGAAGGCTTCCGTCCGCCGACGCCCTCCTCCAGGGCTTGAATCCGCAGCAGGAAGAAGCCGTGAAGCACGCCGGCAGCCCGTTGCTGATCGTTGCGGGTGCAGGCTCAGGCAAGACCCGTGTGCTGAGTAACCGGATTGCCTACCTCATTGCCACCAAGCGCGCCCACCACGGCGAAATCCTGGCCATCACGTTTACCAACAAGGCCGCCGCCGAGATGCGCGAACGTATCGAGGCCCTGGTAGGCGGCCGGGCCAAGAGCATGTGGATCTCCACGTTCCACTCCTCCTGTGTGCGCATCCTGCGCCGCGAGGCTGCCAATGTGGGTCTGAACTCGAACTTCTCCATCTACGACTCCGCGGATTCCCTGCGCCTGATCACCCTTGTGTCCAAGAACCTGGATCTGGATCCCAAGAAGTTCCCGCCCAAGGCGATCCAGCACAAGATTTCCGCACTCAAGAACGAGCTAATCGACGCCGACTCCTACGTCTCCTCGGCAAACCACAACGACCCCTTCGAGCAAGCCGTGGTAGAGGTCTTCAAGGGCTACACCCAGCGCCTGCGCCAGGCTAATGCCATGGACTTCGATGACCTCATCGCGGAGACCGTCTACATGTTCCGCGCGTTCCCCGCGCTCGCGGAGTCCTACCGGCGCCGGTTCCGGCACGTGCTGGTGGACGAGTACCAGGACACCAACCACGCCCAGTACGCGCTGGTCAGGGAAATCGTTGGCGTGGGCACTGATACTGACGTCGAGCCCAGCGAACTCACGGTGGTGGGCGACTCCGACCAGTCCATCTACGCCTTCCGTGGTGCGGACATCCGCAACATCGTGGAGTTTGAAGCCGATTACCCCAACGCGCGCACCATCAAGCTAGAGCAAAACTACCGCTCAACGCAGAACATCCTCACCGCCGCCAACTCCGTGATTTCCCGGAATCCGAACCGCCAGGAAAAGCGGCTGTGGACGGCAGAGGGAGACGGCGAGAAGATCGTCGGCTACGTCGGGGAGAACGAGCACGACGAAGCCCAGTTCATCGCCAAGGAAATCGACCGGCTTCAGGACGAGGAAGGGCTGCGTCCTGGGGATGTCGCCATTTTCTACCGCACCAACGCCCAGTCGCGGTCCATTGAAGACGTGCTGGTCCGGGTGGGCCTGCCGTACAAAGTTGTGGGCGGCACGCGGTTCTACGAACGCAAGGAAATCAAAGACGCCCTGGCTTACTTGCGCGTTCTGGTAAACCCTGACGACGACGTCAACCTCCGCCGTGTCCTGAACGAACCCAAACGGGGGATTGGCGACCGCGCCGAAGGTGCCGTCGCTGCCTTGGCTGAACGCGAACGGACGTCCTTTATGGCCGCCGCCCGCCGTGCTGACCAAGCGCCCGGCATGGCAACGCGTTCTGTGAACGCCGTCCTGGGCTTTGTGAAGCTACTGGATGACCTTGCTGAGGTGGCTTCCGGATCCGGTGCTGCCGCTGCCCTGGAGGCCGTGCTCGAACAGACCGGGTATCTTGCCGGTCTGCGCGCCAGCAACGATCCCCAGGACGAGTCCCGCGTGGAGAACCTCGCCGAATTGGTGGCCGTAGTCCGCGAGTATGAACGCGACAACCCGGACGGTTCGCTGGGCGAGTTCCTGGAGCAGGTTTCCCTGGTGGCTGACGCTGACCAAATTCCTGATGCGCCCGGCGGGGACATTGACGCCGCAGTGGCCGAAGCCAAGCGCATGGGTGTTGTCACGCTCATGACGTTGCACACTGCCAAAGGCCTGGAGTTCCCGGTGGTCTTCCTGACTGGCATGGAACACGGTATCTTCCCCCATCAGCGCTCGGCCACGGACCCCAAGGAACTGGCCGAAGAACGCCGCCTGGCCTACGTGGGACTTACCCGTGCACGCAAGCGGCTCTACGTCACGCGCTCCGAGGTCCGCAGCATGTGGGGCCAAAGCCAGTACAACCCCGCCAGCCAGTTCCTGGAGGAGATACCCTCCGAACTGGTGGACTGGAAACGTGAAGGCATGAGCCGGCAAGCCGCAGGCGGTGGTTGGGGAAGCGCTCCCATCGGCTCCAACCGCTACGGCGGCTCCTTCTGGGGCGCAGGCACGTCACGCGGCGTTGCCGCCAGCCCAACCGCCGGTTTCGACGCCGACGTCCCGGCCGCCGTCGCACGCAACAGGGTGCAGCCGCAAAAGGAAGTCATTTCCGTGGTGGTGGGGGACAAGGTCAACCACACAAGCTTCGGCAACGGCGTTGTGCTCGGAGTCGAAGGCTCGGGTGACAAGACCGTCGCCAAGGTGAAGTTCGACGTCGGTGAGAAGCGCCTGCTGTTGCGGTACGCGCCCCTGACCAAACTGGATGCCTGACGCATCACGGCATAATTGGTGGCATGCGACGGACTGTATTGGGGATTCTTGCCGCCTTGCTCATGGTGTTGGCCACGGGCTGCTCGTTCGCCACCAAGGACCCCGACTACGTTCCGCCAGCTCCGTTGCCTCCGCTGGAACAGCTCAAACAGGTCCCGGTTACCGAGCAGACCACCCTGGCTGCAGGCGAGGGCGTCACCGCATTTGTGACGCCGGACCGCAACATCGTTTGTGCCATGACCTCCTCCAGAGGCGGCCACCTCAACGTGCCGTACGAGGCGAACTCGTATTCTGACGCGGCCAATAACAAGTTTGCGGTGGTGCCCGTGGTGCACTGCGAATTGGCGAAGTATGCCAAACCTGAGATCGATGACATCGCCGACGACTGCGGCGGCATCGGCCTGGGTTATCTGGGCGGCACGGTTCTCCTGACGCCGGATAAGGCGGTCTATGGCTCGTGTCGTTCCGGCGTAACACAAATGGAGTCTGAGTTCGGGCCCAAAGGGAGCCGGAGCGGACCGATCTCCAAGCTTCGCGAACTGGCCGACGGGCAGAACATCGAGCGCAACGGCCTTCGGTGCTCCGCCTATAACAACGGCGTCGCCTGCGGAAATGTCTCCGGTGGCGTGGCGTTCTTTGTCAGCAGGGAGGGCTACCAGCTGATTTCCGACGGCGGCAAAACGGTCACGGGGAACCTGAAACCGGCGTCGTGATCGCCGTTGGACAGACGATGAACGGCCAAAAAACCGCGTCATTCTGCGGGTTTTCTACAGCCGATAGAAGTGTAAGGTTACTCACTTAACAGGTAGTGTGTAGCTGGCGGGACTCCTCAAAGGGCTAAAGTTCCGAGAGGACCTTACGCAATGTGACCGGCTTCAATCCTGGTTGTTACCGCGTACTTTCCGCAGCTGGCTATCGCGGTCATCGCGGTTCCCGGCTGAACAGAAAACTACTTCGACGTAGAAGGACACTAAACCGTGGACCTGTTTGAATATCAGGCGCGCGATATGTTCGAAGCGCACGGTGTACCCGTGCTCGCCGGCATCGTGGCGCACACTCCTGAAGAAGCAAAGGCAGCTGCCGAGAAGATCGGCGGCGTTACTGTCGTAAAGGCACAGGTTAAGGTTGGTGGCCGCGGCAAGGCTGGCGGCGTCAAGGTTGCCAAGACTGCCGAAGAGGCGCTTGAGCACTCCACCAACATCCTGGGCATGGACATCAAGGGCCACACCGTTAACAAGGTGATGATCGCCCAGGGTGCGGACATCGCCGAGGAATTCTACTTCTCGGTCCTCCTGGACCGCGCAAACCGCAACTACCTGGCCATGTGCTCGGTTGAAGGCGGCATGGAAATTGAGCAGCTGGCTGTTGAGCGTCCCGAGGCCCTGGCCAAGATCGCCATCGACCCCGCTGTGGGCATCGACCAGGCCAAGGCTGACGAGATCGTCGCAGCTGCAGGCTTCGCTGAAGAACTGCGCGGCAAAGTGGCCGACGTCATTCTGAAGCTCTGGGACGTTTTCAAGAAGGAAGACGCAACCCTGGTTGAGGTCAACCCTCTGGTCCGCACCGGCGCAGGCGACATCATTGCCCTCGACGGCAAGGTCACCCTCGACGAAAACGCCGACTTCCGCCACGTGCACCACGCACTGCTCGAGGACAAGGAATCAGCTGACCCGCTGGAGGCCAAGGCAAAGGCGCAGGACCTCAACTACGTCAAGCTGGACGGCGAAGTAGGCATCATCGGCAACGGCGCCGGTCTTGTGATGTCCACCCTGGACGTGGTTGCTTACGCTGGTGAAAACCACGGCAACGTCAAGCCCGCCAACTTCCTGGACATCGGTGGTGGAGCTTCCGCCGAGGTTATGGCCAACGGCCTGGACGTCATCCTGGGCGACTCCCAGGTCAAGAGCGTTTTCGTCAACGTCTTCGGTGGCATCACCGCTTGTGACGCTGTGGCAAAGGGCATCGTGGGTGCACTTGCTGAGCTTGGATCCGCTGCGAACAAGCCGCTGGTCGTTCGCCTCGACGGCAACAACGTCGAGGAAGGCCGCCGCATCCTGACCGAGGCCAACCACCCGCTGGTTACCCTGGCCGCCACCATGGACGAGGGCGCCGACAAGGCCGCCGAGCTCGCCAACGCAGCTAAGTAAAGGGACGCGACAATGTCTATCTACCTCAACAAAGACTCCAAGGTCATCGTTCAGGGCATCACCGGCGGCGAAGGCACCAAGCACACCGCACTGATGCTCAAGGCCGGCACCAACATTGTTGGTGGCGTCAACGCCCGCAAGGCCGGCACCACGGTCCTGCACGGCGACAAGGAAATCACCGTCTTCGGCACCGTCAAGGAAGCCATCGCTGAAACCGGCGCAGACGTCTCCATCGTCTTCGTTCCGCCGGCATTCACCAAGGACGCCGTTGTTGAAGCCATCGAAGCCGGCATCGGCCTCGTTGTAGTCATCACTGAAGGCGTTCCGGTTCAGGACTCTGCCGAATTCTGGGCACTCGCCCAGTCCAAGGTTGACGCCGACGGCAACCAGATCACCCGCATCATCGGGCCGAACTGCCCCGGCATCATCACCCCGGGCGAAGCCCTGGTCGGCATCACCCCGGCAAACATCACAGGCAAGGGCCCCATCGGCCTCGTGTCCAAGTCCGGTACCTTGACCTACCAGATGATGTACGAGCTCCGCGACCTCGGCTTCTCCACCGCCATCGGTATTGGTGGCGACCCCATCATCGGCACTACGCACATCGACGCCCTGGCTGCGTTCGAAGCTGACCCGGAGACCAAGGCAATCGTCATGATCGGCGAAATCGGTGGTGACGCTGAAGAGCGCGCTGCTGACTTCATCAAGGCCAACGTCACCAAGCCGGTTGTTGGCTACGTTGCAGGCTTCACCGCTCCTGAGGGCAAGACCATGGGCCACGCCGGCGCCATCGTCTCCGGCTCCGCAGGTACCGCGCAGGCCAAGAAGGAAGCTCTCGAAGCTGCAGGCGTGAAGGTCGGCAAGACGCCGTCCGAAACCGCTAAGCTGCTGCGCGAGGTTTACGCAACGCTCTAGTACCAAAGCAACGCGGGGTCACTTGTGGCCCATTCCCGAGTGTGGAATGGGCTCAAAGTGACCCCGCGTTGCTCTTTAAAGCACGACGGCGGCCCCGCACCTTTCACCACGGAAGGCGCGGGGTCGCCGTCGTGCTTTAACGCGGTGGCCCTGTACCTTCATGCCCTTTATTTGTTAGTATGTCAGGACAAACTACTTCGAAGGAGCACACAAGATGCCACTGGTAAGAATCGACGTCAATCAGGGCCGGTCGGCGGAGGAATTGGCCGCTATCAGCCGGGCCATCCACGATGCAATCGTCTCTGAGTATGAAATCCCTGAGCGTGACTACTTCCATATCCTCACCGAACATCCGGAGGCGCAGATAGTGGCCCAGGATGCCGGATTGGGCTTTGAGCGCAGCCTTGACGTGATCATGATCCAGATCTTCACGCAGGCCGGACGAACCCAGATGGCCAAGAGTTCGCTCTTCGAGGCCATTGCCGGAGGGCTTAGCGAGCTTGGCGTCAAGGGCGAGGATGTCTTCATTGGCTACATGGAGAACTCCGCCGGCGACTGGTCGTTCGGCTTCGGTCGGAGCCAGTATGTCACCGGAGAATTGGCCGTTCCGCGCAAGTAGATTCCAGTCCGTGTCATGTTGTAAATATGTCAGTACAAACCTTTGACAGGACATGAAATCTGGGGCAAAGTAGTCATGTGGCCCCGCTCACTGAGGGGTGGCAAGGCATTGGGGCCCAGCGCTCAAAGGTTCAGAGTTCACAAGAGAAAGGTCAACGATCATCGTGACCCACGAACTGCTTACGATCGGGCGCATCAGCGTTGATATCTACCCGAACGATATTGGGGTGGACCTGGAGGATGTGACGTCCTTCGGCAAATATTTGGGAGGCTCGCCCTCCAACGTGGCCGTCGCCGCTGCACGCCACGGCCGCCGGACCGGTGTGATTACCCGCACGGGCGATGACGCGTTCGGAAATTACCTGCACCGGGAATTGCGCAAGTTCAAGGTTGATGATTCGTTCGTCTCCCCGGTGAAGGAATACCCGACGGCGGTGACTTTCTGTGCGATCAAGCCGCCGGAAGATTTCCCGCTGTACTTCTACGGACGGTTCCCGACGGCGCCGGACCTGCAGATCAAGGCCGAAGAGTTGGATCTGGACGCTATCCGGGACGCGGGCATTTTCTGGTCCACGGTGACCGGTCTTTGCCAGGAACCGAGCCGCAGCGCGCACCTCGCCGCCCACGAAGCCCGGCCCCGGACTGATTTGAAAGACGGCCAGTTCACCATCCTGGACCTGGATTACCGGCCGATGTTCTGGGATTCGGAAGAGGAAGCCCGCGCGGAGGTTGCCAAGATCCTCCCGCACGTTACGGTCGCGATCGGCAACGATAAGGAATGCGCGGTTGCGGTAGGGGAGGGGACGCCGGACGAGCAGGCGGACCGCCTGCTGGCGGCCGGCGTCGAGATCGCCGTGGTGAAGCTCGGCCCGGAAGGCGTCATGGCCAAGACCCGCACTGAGCGTGTCGTCTCGGCCCCTGTGCCGGTGGAAACCGTCAACGGCCTGGGTGCCGGTGATTCCTTCGGCGGGGCTTTCTGCCATGGGCTGCTGTCCGGTTGGCCGTTGTCCGAGGTCCTGGATTACGCCAACGCGTCCGGCGCGATTGTCGCCTCGCGGCTTTCCTGCGCGGATGCGATGCCGACGCCGGATGAGGTCACCTCGCTGCTCGCGGAACGCGGCCGGCGAATCCCGGGAGCTTCCACCGCTGCGGCCCCTGCGCCTGCAGCACCCACGTTCGCAGAAGGAGCAGTCCGTTGAGCTTGAACGATGACCCCCGCCGGTATGAGCACTTGAGCCGTATCCGGCTGGAGGACCCGGAAGCCGTCGCGCGCGCGGCTGCTACCCGGCGTCGCCATCCGGGCTTGAAGCACGGTGTACAGAATTTCATTGTTGCTGCGGACCATCCGGCCCGTGGCGCCTTGTCGGTCGGGCCGGAGCCGATGGCGATGGCCGATCGCCGGGACCTGCTGGACCGGTTGCAGATCGCCCTCGCGAACCCGGCCGTGGATGGCATCCTCGCCTCACCGGACATCATGGATGACCTGCTGCTGCTGGGTGCTTTGGACGGCAAACTGATCTTCGGCTCGATGAACCGCGGTGGCCTGGCTGGTCTGGTCAACGAGTTCGATGACCGGTTCACCGGCCACACAGCCGCCGCGCTGCAGGCACTGGGTGCCGATGGCGGGAAGATGCTCACGCGGATCTGCCTGGGTGACCCGGACACCGTGGCCACGCTTGAAGCGACCGCCAAGGCCATCGATTCGTTGGCCGAACGCAAGCTCATTGCCATGGTGGAGCCGTTCCTGTCGGTGCGTGACGCGCATGGCAAGGTCCGCAACGATCTTCGCGCGGACGCCGTGATCAAATCCGTCGGGATCGCCGAGGGCCTGGGTTCCACCAGCGCCTACACCTGGATGAAACTGCCGGTGGTGGCCGACATGGAGCGCGTCATGGCCTCCACCACGCTTCCCACGGTGCTGTTGGGCGGTGACCCTGACGGCTCCCAGGACGAGGTCTTCGCCAGCTGGCAGGCCGCCCTGGCGCTCCCGGGCGTCCGCGGCCTCACGGTGGGCCGGACGCTGCTCTACCCGCACGACGGCGATGTGGCAGGTGCCGTAGCGACCGCCGCCTCGCTGCTGAACAGCAGTGAGCCTGCGACTGCGGCCGGGCCCGCGGGTGCTGCGGGGGAGCACACTTCGTCTGACCGTATTCCAGTGAAAGTATCGGAGTAGCCCCGCCATGCGGATCTCAACAGGAACAGCAACCCGTCGGATGACCGTGGCCCAGGCCGTGGTCGAGTTCCTTTCCAAGCAGTACACGGTGGATTCCATCGGTGGCCAGGAGTACCGTGAGCGCCTGATCCCGGGCATGTTCGGTATTTTCGGGCACGGCAATGTTGCCGGTGTTGGTCAGGCTTTGAAGCAGTACCAGGCAGCGGATCCGTCCATCATGCCGTATTACCAGGGCCGCAATGAGCAGGCCCAGGCGCACCAGGCCGTGGGGTACGCCCGGCACACGCGCCGGCGCCAGACGTTCGCGATCAGCACCTCGATTGGTCCGGGTTCCTCGAACCTGCTGACCGGTGCCGCCCTGGCCACCACGAACCGGTTGCCGGTGCTGCTGCTTCCGAGTGACACGTTCGCCACCCGTGCAGCTGACCCTGTGCTGCAGCAGTTGGAGCTGCCGTATGCGTACGACATCACGGTCAATGATGCGTTCCGTCCGTTGTCGAAGTTCTTTGACCGGGTGTCCCGCCCGGAGCAGTTGTTCTCGGCCTTCCACCACGGCCTGCGTGTCCTGACGGACCCGGCCGAGACCGGCGCTGTGACCATTTCCCTGCCGCAGGACGTCCAGGCCGAGGCCCTGGACGTCCCGGAAGAATTCCTGGCCGAGCGTGACTGGCGGATCCGCCGTCCCGAGGCCGAGGACGATGACATCCGCCGCGCCGTGGAAGCCATCCGTGCCGCGAAACGCCCCCTGATCATCGCCGGCGGCGGCGTGCTCTACGCCTACGCCAACGAGGAACTCGCCACGTTCGCCGAACTCACCGGCATCCCCGTGGGGAACACGCAAGCCGGCGTCGGTGTCCTGCCCTGGGACCACAAGCATTCCCTGGGCGCGATCGGGTCCACGGGCACGACGGCGGCCAACGCCATCGCAGCCGACGCGGACCTGGTCATCGGGATCGGCACCCGCTACGAAGACTTCACCACCGCCTCCCGCACCGCGTTCCAGAACCCGGACGTGCGCTTCGTGAACATCAACGTCGCCCCGATCGATGCCTACAAGCACGGCACCACCATCCCGATCGTCGCTGACGCCCGCAAGGCCCTGGTGAAACTGAACCAGGCACTGGGCGGCTACCGTGTGGGTGCCGACCTTGAAGAGAAGGTCGCGGCGGAAAAGAAACGCTGGAACGCGATCGTGGACGAAGCCTTTGATACCCGGTTCACGCCGTTGCCGGCGCAGAACGAGATCATCGGTGCCACGAACAAGGCCATGGATGACCAGGACGTTGTCATCTGCGCCGCGGGTTCCTTGCCCGGGGACCTGCACAAAATGTGGCGGGTCCGGGACCCGTTCGGCTACCACGTGGAATACGCGTACTCCTGCATGGGCTACGAAATCCCCGGCGGGCTGGGCGTGAAACGCGCAGCACTGGCCGAAGCCGCTGCCGGCGGCCCCAACCGGGATGTCGTGGTGATGGTGGGGGACGGTTCCTACCTGATGATGCACACCGAACTGGTCACCGCCGTCGCCGAACGCATCAAACTGATCGTGGTCCTGATCCAGAACCACGGCTACGCTTCCATCGGGTCGCTTTCCGAGTCGCTCGGTTCCCAGCGTTTCGGGACGCAGTACCGGGTCCTGGACAAGGAACAGCACAGTTTCGACGCCGGTGAGCACCTGCCGATCGATCTGGCCACCAACGCCGAGTCCCTGGGCGCGAAGGTCATCCGGATCGAACCGGGCGAGAACGTCATCGAATCCCTCGGCGCTGCCATCAAGGAAGCCAAGGCAGCCCCCGAAACCGGCCCGATCGTCATCCACGTCGAGTCCGATCCTCTGCTGGACGCCCCCAGCTCGGAGTCCTGGTGGGACGTTCCCGTCTCCCAGGTCTCGGACCTCGAATCCACACAGCAGGCCTACACCAGCTACACGCAGCAGAAGAACCGCCAGCGCAAACTGCTCGGCTGATTCCCAACACACAGCCCCCCCAGCTTTTAAAGCCACAGACCAAAGGAAGTCCGCATGTCAACGACGACCACACTGACCACCATTAACCACTTCATCAACGGCGCCGAAACGTCCGGTGAAGGCGACCGCACCCAGCCCGTCTACAACCCCGCGACCGGCCAGGTCAGCGCCGAGTTGCGCCTGGCCAACGAGGCCGACTTGAACACTGCGGTGGCTGCTGCGAAGAAAGCCGCCGAGTCCTGGGGTGATATTTCCCTGGCCAAGCGCACGGGCGTGTTGTTCAAGTTCCGTGAGCTGGTCGCCGCGCACGTGGATGAGCTCGCCGAGCTGATCACGGCCGAGCACGGCAAGGTCCTTTCCGACGCGAAGGGCGAGATCGGCCGTGGTCTGGAAGTGATCGAGTTCGCCTGCGGCATTCCGCAGCTGCTCAAGGGTGACTACTCGGACCAGGTCTCCACCGGCATCGACGTGTTCTCCTTCCGCGAGCCCCTCGGCGTGGTGGCAGGTATCACCCCGTTCAACTTCCCCGTCATGGTGCCGTTGTGGATGGCGCCGATGGCCATCGCTACCGGTAACGCGTTCATCCTCAAACCCTCCGAACGTGACCCCTCCGCGTCCATGCTCCTCGCGAACCTCTGGAAGCAGGCCGGCCTGCCCGACGGCGTCTTCCAGGTCCTGCACGGCGGGAAGGAAACCGTCGACGGGCTCCTGACCCACCCGGACGTGGACGGCATCTCTTTCGTCGGGTCGACCCCGATCGCCCAGTACGTGCACGAGACCGCCACGAAGCACGGCAAACGCGTCCAGGCCCTGGGCGGTGCAAAGAACCACGCCATCGTAATGCCCGACGCAGACCTCGACAACGCCGCGGACCACCTCGCAGCCGCTGCCTTCGGCTCCGCCGGGGAACGCTGCATGGCGATCTCCGTCGCCGTCGCCGTCGGGGACGCCGCAGACCTGATCGTGAAGAAAGTCCAGGAGCGCGCCCTGGCCATCAAAGTCAGCAACGGCACCGAACCCGGCGCGGACATGGGCCCGGTCATCACCCCCGCCTCCAAGGAACGCATCCTGAAGATCGTCACCGAAGCCGAAACCGCCGGCGCTGCCATGGTCGTGGACGGCCGCGACCTGGTGGTCCCCGGCCACGAAGAAGGCTTCTGGGTAGGCCCCACCGTGATCGATCACGTCAGCACCGAAATGACCGCGTACACCGAGGAAATCTTCGGCCCCGTCCTGGTGGTGGTCCGCGTCGCCGACCTCGAGGAAGGCATCGCGTTGATCAACGCCAACCCCTATGGCAACGGCACCGCGATCTTCACCTCCTCCGGCGCCGCAGCAAGGAAATTCCAGCGCTCCGTGACCGTGGGCATGGTCGGCATCAACGTGCCCCTGCCAGTCCCGGTGGCCTACCACTCCTTCGGCGGATGGAAGAACTCCCTCTTCGGCGACAAACACATCTACGGCCCCGAAGGCGTCTCCTTCTACACCCGCGGCAAAGTCATCACGTCCCGCTGGCCAGAACCCACCCACGCCTCCGGCGCCTCCTACAACTTCCCCTCCAACTAACCCCCAGGTTCTGGCCCTAAAGAAAGACACCGCTGTCATGACTGACGTCGAGAACAAGCTCATCATCGGCACCGCCCCCGACTCCTGGGGCGTGTGGTTTGCCGATGACCCCCAGCAGACTCCGTGGGAACGGTTCCTGGATGAGGTTGCTGAATCCGGCTACAAATGGATTGAACTGGGTCCGTACGGCTACCTGCCGAACGATCCCACCCGCCTGGCAGAAGAGCTCAAGCAGCGCGACCTGAAGGTTACGGCAGGAACGGTCTTCACGGCCTTCCACCGCGGCGCCAAGCAGTACGACGAAGCGTGGGAGCCGGCACGCAAGGTGGCCGAACTGACTGCGGCCATGGGTGGTGAACACATTGTGGTTATCCCCGCGATGTGGCGGGACGACGTCACGGGCGAGGCCGTAGAGAACGGCGAACTGACCGACGAGCAGTGGGCTGATCTCTTCGCAGGCCACAACCGGATGGGCAAGGTCCTGTTGGAGGACTTTGGCCTGCACCAGCAGTTCCACTCCCACGCTGACTCGCACGTTGGCGCGCAGCAGGACATCGAAACCCTCTTGGCGGCAACGGATCCGCGGTACCTGAACCTTTGCCTGGACACGGGCCACGCAGAATACTGTGGCGCTTCCAGCTTGGAGCTCATCAAGAATTACCCGGACCGCATCGGCTACCTGCACCTGAAGCAGATCAACCCGGAGATCCTGGCGGAGGTCAACGAGAAGAACATGACTTGGGCTGCGGCGAACCTGGCCGGCGTCATGACCGAACCGCCGAACGGCCTACCGGACCTGCGCGCGGTCATTGAAGCTGTGGAAGGCCTCAACCGGCCGATCTTCGGCATCGTGGAGCAGGACATGTACCCGGTAGCGTTCGATGTGCCCATGCCTATCGCCAAGCGAACCCGCAACTACTTGCTTTCCTGCGGCTCCCGCACGCGGGTCCAGTAACAAGAACCAACCTCACGAAGGATAGAAAAGTGACAAAGATTCTCCGCGTTGCCGTCATCGGCGCAGGCCGCATGGGTGCGGACCACATCAAGCGCCTCAGCACCCGCATCCACGGCGCTGAAGTAGCCGCCGTCGTCGATGTTGACCTTGCCCGCGCGCAGGCTGCCGTTGAAGGAATCGACGGCGCCGTGGCGCTGTCCAGTGCCGATGAGGCGCTGAACAATGGTGACGTCAATGCAGTCCTGATCGCCACGCCGGGCTTCCTGCACGAGGAAATCCTGTACAAGGCGTTGGAGAAGGACTTCCCGATTCTCTGCGAGAAGCCGCTGACGCCGGATGCAGAAAGCGCGTGGAAGGTTGTCCAGGCTGAACTGGCATTGGACCACAAGCGCATCCAGGTGGGTTTCATGCGCCGCTTCGATGCCGAGTACTCGGCGCTGGGTTCGATCATCCGCAACAGTGAATTGGGGGAGCTGTTGATGTTGCACCACCAGCACCGCAACCCGAGCACGCCTGAAGGCTTCACCAATGAGATGCTGATCAACGACTCGGTGGTTCACGAGTTCGACGCCATCCGTTACTTCACCGGCGAAGAAATCACGTCCGTGCAGGTCCGCCTGGGGAAGCCTACGCGCAACGCCCCGAATGGCCAGCATGACCCCCAGCATGTGCTGCTTGAAACCGAATCCGGTGTGTTGGCCGACGTCGAGATTTACGTCAACGCCAAGTTCGGCTACCAGGTTGCCACGCAGGCGTCCTTTGAGGACGGCATTGTGAGCATCGGCGGCGACAGCGGCCCTTACATCCAGTCCTCCGGTAAGTGGGGCGGCAGCGTCACCCCGGGCTTCGAGGAGCGCTTCGGAGCAGCGTACGACGTCGAGGTCCAGGCTTGGGTTGATGCCGCCCTTCGCGGCGAAATCGGCGGTCCCACCGCCTGGGACGGTTATGCCACCGCTGCCTGCTGCGAGGCCGGCGTCGAGGCACAGAAGTCGGGCGAAAAGGTCAAGGTCCAGTTGAATACCAAGCCGGATCTCTACAAGTGGGGACACTGATATGAAGATTGCCCTTGATCCCACTCCGTTCCACCACAGCCATGCGCTGCTCGAGTTCCCGCGCGTGGCAGCAGATCTCGGCTACAAGTACTTGCAGATGACCCCGCATGCGGACCTCATCCCGTTCTTCAACCATCCCAAGGCTGATGACGAGCTTGTGGCCAAATTGAAGGCAGCGTGTAAGGATGCCGGCGTCGAAATCGCCTCCGTCCTGCCCGTCCTGCGATGGTCCGGACCCGATGAGGACGCCCGGGAGGCTGCGGTCCGTTACTGGAAGCGGGCCATCCAGATCGCCGTCGACCTAGGGGTCCAGACCATGAACACGGAGTTCAGTGGCCGACCGGAGAAGGCCGAGGAGTCAGAACGCGCGTTCTACCGCTCCATGGAGGAACTTCTGCCGATCATCGAGCGCGAAGACATGGACGTGCTCATTGATCCCCATCCGGACGACTTCGTGGAAGACGGCCTGGCTGCACTGCGCGTGATCCGGGGCGTGAACTCCCCGAACATCGGCATGGTCTACGTTGCGTCGCACTCTTTCCACATGGGCAACAAGCCGTTGGAGATCATGCGTGCCGCCGGCGACAAGCTTCGCCTGGTGCACGTCTCTGACACGATGAACCACAACGCCTCACACGGCCTCAGGTACATCACCAACCCGCCTGGCAATGCTGTCCGCGTCCACCAGCACCTCAAAATCGGTGACGGGGATGTGAACTGGGACGAGTTCTTCGGTGGCTTGAAGGAGATCGGGTTCCTGGACAAGGAGAACACCGTCATGGTTTCTTCGGTGTTCGCAGAGGACGAGAATGCCGAGGACGTTTCCAAGTACCAGCTCAAGACGATGAACGACTACATCGCCGGGACAAAATAGGTAGTTTATGTACAGCTAAGGCCCCCTGGACGTCATCCAGGGGGCCTTTCGCTGTGCACAAGCTCGGGAGGTTAGGCGCCGAACGGGAGCCTGGGGTCCACGTCCTGGCTGTCCCAGGTCTGGCGGATCCAGCCGTGGTGGGGGTCATCGCTGATGAGCCAGTCGCGCACACGTCCCGGGCCTGCCATGACGTTCAGGTAGTAGAGGTCATAGCCCGGAGCTGCCATCGCCGGTCCGTGCCAGCCGTAGGGGACCAGGACCGCGTCACCGGTGCGGACCTCCGCGGAGACATCGATGGGCCGGTCATCGGAGGCGTAGACGCGGGCGTAGCCGATGGCGTCTGAGTCCGCGGGGGCAGGGGAGTCCGGGGCGATGCGCGTTTCGAAGTAGTAGATCTCCTCCAGGCTGGTTTCGCCTTCCTTCTCCTCATCGTGCTTGTGGGGAGGGTAGGAGGACCAATTCCCGGCAGGTGTGATGACCTCGCAAACAATGAAGCGATCAGCTTCCAGCGCGGCCGGAGTGCCGAAGTTGTGGACCTGCCGGGAGCAGTTGCCCGCCCCGCGGAGCTCTACGGGGGTCTCGGCTGCCGTGATCAGGCGGGTGGGGTACCCGGCCTTGGCCGGTGCGGTCGCAACCGCCACCCTGCCGCCGTCGTGCGAGCTGATGGTGACGGCCTTATTGATACCTGTGTACAGGACGTCACTCGGCCCGTGGAAAACCGATTGCCGGCCCGCGAGGCTGTACGCGTCGTCGTCGACCGTGACAGTAAAGGAACCGCTCAACGGAACCACAATGCGCTCTTCCGCAGCGTCAGGGAGCTCGACGGCGGCACCAGCCTCAAGCGTCGCAACCTTCAGACCCGTATGGGCCCAGCCGTCGATCGCGAGACTGGAATCGGAAGTGCCGAGCGAGATGTCCCATTTGCCGTCGGTGGCTGTTCCCAGCGGGTAGACCCAGTTGGCCATAAGTATGTGTCCTTGCGTTAGCGCTGTACGAGTGTCATTTCAAAGCTGTAGGAATCCGCACGGTAGACGTGGTGTCCCGTTTCAACCATGCGTCCCGTGTCATCCACCGCGGTGCGCTCCATGGTCACAAGCGCCGAACCCACTTCGGCTTCGAGAAGGGGAGCCTGGTAGTCATTGGCGATCATGGCGCCGATGCGCTGGGATGCCAACCGGAAATTCACGCCGCCGCGACGAAGGATGGAATAGAGTCCCTCGCTGGACAGCTGGGCTTCGTCCATGCTGGTGATGTCGTCACGGACCCAGTTCTCCATGAGCGCCAGGGGCTTGCCGCCAACTTTGCGGAGGCGGGTGAAGTGGTAGACCTTTGACCCGGGCGGCAGTTGAAGCGCGGTGAGTGTGGCGGCGTCGGCCTCCACGTGGGAGAAGCTGAGCACATCCGTGGTGGGCTTCTTGCCGTTATTGCTGAGGTCATCGAAAAGACTGGAGAGTTCCAGGGGACGCCGGACCTGGCTCGAAACAACCTGCGTGCCAACGCCGCGTTTACGGACCAGAAGGCCCGAGCGGACCAGTTCGTCCATGGCCTTCCGCATGGTGGGGCGGGACAGATTGAGCTGTGCAGCAAGGTCGATTTCGTTGTCCAATCTGCTGCCCGGTTCCAGGACGCCGCTGTGAATGGCGGCTTCGATTCCCTGGACCACTTGGTGATAGAGCGGCACCGGGGACGAACGGTCGATGCTGAGGCTGAGTTGGTTCGCCACTGGTTTCTCCTAGCCTGCGGAAGCCCGGCCGGGAAGCAGTACTCCGGTCGGATGGATGAGTATGTCCCGCTCATGTTCTCTTGATAGGACATACTGCCTTTTTCTGATAATAGCAGCCGGGCTGTGCTGGTCAAGGAAGTGACTCCCGGCCCTGTCGTGGTGTCATCTACTCGAGGAAATTACGTAAAAACATCCTAATGTCAGGACAAAGTATTGACAAAGTGTGAGGCGAGTCACCATGATCGAGGTAGCAGGCGATCCGGGCACGAGTCCCCGGACGCCCGAAGCTGACATCAAAGGAGATAACGGTGGCAAAATTCTCGTGGCGCAAAGCGGCGGTCGTCGCAGCAGTGGTTCCATTGGTGGCCCTGAGCGCCTGTTCGAGCCAGGGCGGCAAGCCGGCAGATTCCGGGGGAGGTGCAGCGGCCGGACAAGCAGCCAGCACGGCGCGCATCAAGGTAGCCCTCATTACGCACGCAGCGGCTGGTGACACCTTCTGGGACATTGTCCGCAAGGGCGCAGAGGAAGCATCAAGCAAGGACAACGTGGAACTCCTGTACACCAGCGATCCTGAAGCCGGGCGCCAGGCGCAGCTTGTTCAGCAGGCCATCGACCAGAAGGTGGACGGCATTGCTGTCACCCTGGCAACTCCGGACGCCTTGAAGGATGTGCTGAAGAAGGCAACCGATGCAGGTATCCCCGTGGTGAGCCTCAACGCGGGTGAATCCGTTTCCAGCCAGCTGGGCGCTTTCACGCACTTCGGATCCAACGAAAAGCTCGCAGGCGAGGCGGTTGGCACGCGGCTCGCTGCAGAAGGATACAAGCACCCCGTTTGCGTTATTCAGCAGCAGGGCCACGTGGGCCTGGAAGCTCGCTGCGCCGGCGTGAAGGCCAAGGTCCCGGCAACGGAAATCCTCTACGTTGATGGCAAGGACATGACTGCGGTCCAGTCAACGGCCACAGCGAAACTCCAGGCGGCCAAAGATGCTGATGTGATCATCGGTCTCGGTGCTCCCATCACCCTCACCCTGCTCAAGTCAGTTACTGACGCCGGCAGTTCGGCCAAGGTGGCCAGCTTCGACCTCAATGCCGATCTCGCCCAGAAGATCGTAGACGGCCAAGTGATCTTCACCGTTGACCAGCAGCCATGGCTTCAGGGCTACATGTCAGTTGATGCCCTGTGGCAGGCAAAGCGCGGCGGCTTCAAGATTGGCGGCGGCCAGCCTGTCCTGACCGGCCCGACCCTCGTGGACAAGGCCAACGCCGCCGATGTCCTCAAGTTCGCCCAGCAGGGCGTCCGCTAGATCCAGGCATCCGGCTGCGCGGCGGGAACCCGCCGCGCAGCCTGACCAACAAGGAGTCATTCCTATGGCAAACACAGCAACCCTGCCGCCGGCGACATCGCCTGGCGACGAACGGGTCGGACGCCGTAGTCCGGTCCAAAAGTTCCTGGCGAGGCCCGAGGTCGGTGCACTGGTCGGAGCAGTTGTCCTTTTCATCTTCTTCGCGTCTGTTTCCCAGACGTTTACGCAGCCGAACGCGCTCGCTACGGTGCTCTACGGTTCCTCAACCATTGGCATCATGGCGGTAGGGGTATCCCTGCTGATGATCGGCGGTGAGTTCGACCTTTCCACAGGTGTGGCCGTGATTTCTTCCGCCCTGACCGCCTCTCTCTTCAGCTGGAACTTCTCAACGAATGCATGGGTTGGTGTCACGCTGGCACTGGTTGTCTCCTTGGGCATTGGATTCATCAACGGCTGGATTCTCGTCAAGACCAAACTTCCGAGCTTCATCGTCACCCTGGCGACCTTCCTCATGCTGACGGGCCTGAACCTGGCACTGACCCGCCTCATCGGCGGCAGTGTCTCCTCGCCGTCGATCTCCAAGCTGGACGGGTTCGAATCGGCACGAGCGGTATTCGCGTCCTCCATCAGCATCGGCGGGGTGGAAGTCAAGATCACGGTGTTCTTCTGGATCATCCTTGTGGCAGTGGCATCGTGGATCCTGTTGCGCACCCGCGTTGGCAACTGGATCTTCGCAGTGGGCGGCGATGCCAATGCTGCCCGCGCAGTTGGCGTCCCGGTGACCAAGACCAAGATCGGCCTCTTTATGGCCGTTGGTTTCTGCGGCTGGATCCTGGGCATGCACAACCTCTTTGCCTTCGATGCCGTGCAGTCCGGTGAAGGTGTTGGCAACGAGTTCCTCTACATCATTGCTGCCGTCATCGGTGGTTGCCTCCTGACAGGCGGCTACGGCTCGGCGGTGGGTGGCGCTATCGGTGCCTTCATCTTTGGCATGGCCAACAAGGGCATCGTGTACGCACAATGGAATCCGGACTGGTTCAAGTTCTTCCTGGGCTTGATGCTCCTCTTGGCCACCATCGTGAACCTGATCGTCAAGCGCCGGGCAGAGCTCAAGTAAGGGGCCGGAACAATGAACGCACAACAGATCGACCAGCAGACACTGCTGAAAAACGAGAAGGACCCGTTGACGCACACACCCGTGCACCTGCTTTCGCTCGAGGGAGTAGGTAAGCACTATGGCAACATCATCGCCCTGCGCGATGTAACCATGGCCGTAGACAACGGCCGTGTGACTTGCGTGCTGGGCGACAATGGCGCCGGCAAGTCCACCCTGATCAAGATCATCGCAGGCCTGCACCAGCACGACGAAGGCACCTTGCAGGTAATGGGCGATGCCCGGAAGTTCAATTCACCAAGGGATGCCCTCGACGCCGGTATCGCCACCGTGTACCAAGACCTGGCAGTGGTCCCGCTGATGCCCATCTGGCGTAACTTCTTCCTTGGCTCGGAACTGATCAGCGGATTCGGTCCGTTCAAGAGCATGGACGTCCAGAAAATGAAGGACATCACGCTGAAGGAGCTGGCCGAGATGGGCATCGACCTCCGCGATGTTGACCAGCCCATCGGACAGCTCTCCGGCGGCGAGCGCCAGTGTGTCGCCATCGCCCGGGCCGTGTACTTCGGCGCGAAGGTGCTGATCCTGGATGAGCCCACAGCCGCACTTGGCGTGAAGCAGTCCGGCGTGGTGCTTCGCTACATCCTGCAGGCCCGCGACCGCGGCCTCGGCGTAATCTTCATTACCCACAACCCGCACCACGCCTTCCCCGTGGGTGACCGCTTCCTGCTGCTCAAGCGCGGCAAGTCGATCGGTTATTACGACAAGAAGGACATCACCTTGGATGAGCTGACGGCCCAAATGGCCGGCGGCGCAGAGCTCGCGGAGCTGGCGCATGAGCTGGAGCAGCTCGGCGGGCACACCGATGCGCTTGAGGAGGTCAATGCCGAAGTGGCGGGTGTGGCTGACGCTGCACCGGAGGGTGCCACGAAGCGGCACTAGGTTTGTTCGGCGGACTTTTGCCCGGAGCGCCTGATGGCTCCGGGCGGAGTCGTGTCCGGCCCCTCTAGTGAACGGCTCCTAGTGAACAGCCGACGTCGTGCCGCGGAGTACCAGCGTCGGCTCGATGAGCTTGCGCTCCGGCTCCAACGTCGGATCGTCGATGCGGGCCAGCAACCTTCGCGCTGCGTCCACCCCCACAAGGTCGCTTCGGTTATCGATGGACGTGAGGTCCAGGAAGCGGGACTTGGCCAACGGGGAGTTGTCGTACCCGATCACCGAAATATCGTTGGGCACGGATAGTCCGCGGGCTTTGATGGCGGCGAAAGCGCCCAGCGCCATGGTGTCGTTGGCGGCAAAGATCGCGGTAGTGCCGGGGTGGTGGTCCAGTAGCCAGCAAGCGGCTCCGTACCCGTCTTCTTCTGACGTTCCTTTAGTTTCACCGATGACAACTTCGACGCCGGCAGCCTCCAGAGCGCTTTGGTAACCGGCGCGCCGGTGTGCTGACGCGCCGTCGGACCCGGAAAGGTGGCCGATCCGGCTGTGGCCCAACCCCAGCAGGTGGTCCGCTGCCATGCTGCCCCCGCTGTCGTCGTCGTTGGTTATCAGGTCCGCACCTGTCGGAACGCCCTTCCGCCATCCGGCAACTACAGTGGGGACCCACGTTCCAGCGAGCATCGGTTCGCTGGGCTCGGCGGCCAGGACCAAGGCGTCCACGTGCATGGCCAGCAGGCCGTCCGTGGCTTCCTTGATGCGGTTGGCGCCAGGCCTGGAGTCCGCGAGCATGACGTGGTAGCCAAGATCCGAAAGGACGGATTCCATACCCCGGAGGAGATCGACGAACCAGAGGTTGCGGTAGTCGTCGATCACCAGGCCGATGCTCTTGGTGCGGTGGCTGGCAAGAGTGGTGGCAGCCCGGCTTGGCCGGTAGCCCAAATCGTGTATCGCCTTTTGGACGGCCTGCCTACGCTTTTCACTGATCCTCCCCGGGTCCTTGAGGAACAACGAAACCAACGACGGCGAGACTCCGGCCTGGGTGGCGACGTCGTAAAGGGTGGGGCGACGGGTCTGTGCGTTCTTCAACGGAATCGGTGTGCCTTTCGTGTCTGTCCTTGAGGATAGTCGGTTATGGATTGACAGGACATATAGACATAGCTACGCTCAAACCCAGTGCAAAAATTGTAGCGCTACAAAATGCCGTTCATGCCTCATGGCACGGCGAAATTTCAAAGGAGAAATCAATGGCTGAAAGCCTCGGCGTCGCCGTCATCGGTGCAGGAATGGCGGGCAAAGCCCACGCTGCCGCGTACCGCACGGCATCCACCCTCTACAGCCCGGTACTGCCGCAGCTCCGTCTCGTCTCGATTGGCGATGTGAATGCTGAATTTGGTTCCCTGGCTGCCCGGCGCTTTGGATACGAGCGCAACGATACGTCCTGGCAGGCAATCGCCGAGGCCGATGACATTGACGTGGTGAGCGTGGTCATCGCCAACTCCCTCCACCGCGAAGTTGTGGAAGGCCTGCTCGCCGCCGGCAAGCACGTACTGTGCGAGAAGCCGCTCAGCGATACCCTGGCCGATGCCCGCGCCATGGCGGTCGCCGCCCGGCAAGCAGAGGCGCGTGGAACACTTGCCCGCATCGGCTTCACCTTCCGCCGGACTCCGGGCATCGCCTACATCCGTGACCTGATCCAGAACGGTGTTCTCGGGAATGTCCTGCACTTCAGCGGCCGGTACTGGACCGACTACGGCTTTAGCCCTTCGGCTCCCATGAGCTGGAGATACAAGGGTGGGCCCGGCTCCGGTGCGCTGGCCGACGTCGGAAGTCACCTGACGTATGTCTCCGAATTCCTGTGCGGCGATATCAAGTCCATCAGCGGTGGCCGGCTCGCCACAGCGATTGCCAAGCGCCCCCTTCCGCTGAGTGCCGTGATGGGTCACGATCACGTGGCCGTCAGCGACACGTTCGAAGCGGTGGAGAATGACGACTACGCAGCCTTCAACGCAGAGTTCACCAACGGCGCTGGAAGCTTCGAGGTCTCCCGCGTTGCAGCCGGCCACGCCAACAGCCTCCAGTTCGAGGTCTTCTGCGAGAACGGCGCCGCCAAGTTCGATCAGCGCCGGCCGTCGGAAATCCAGCTTTTCCTCAATGACGGTTCAGGTAACGAGAACGGTTACCGCCAGGTCATCCTTGGCCCGGGACATCCGTACATCGCCGGGGGCCTCGCCATGGACGCCCCGGAAGTTGGCTTTGGCCAGAACGACGCGTTCGGCTATCAGGCCCGCGCGTTCCTCGAAGAAGTCGCCGGGCTCAGCGCAGAAGCATCCCTGCCCCGCTGCGCCACCTTCGATGAAGGCGTCCGCAACATGGAACTCCTCAACGCCGTCACTGAATCCAGCCTGAACAACGGAAAGAAGATCACGCTATGAAGCTCGGCGTCTACAACGCGATCCTGCACGACCGGCCGCTTCCCGAAGCGCTGAAGGTCATTGCCGATCTTGGTCTCACTGGGATCGAGATCAACACCGGCGGATTCCTGCCCGCCGTGCACGTGCCCACCTTTGACCAGATGCTGGAAAGCGACGCAGCCCGCGACGACTACCTGGCGATCTTCGAGGGCACCGGCGTCTCCATCGCTGGCCTGAACTGCAACGGCAATCCGCTGCATCCGAAGCGGGAAATCGGTGAGAAGCATGCCGAAGACATCCGCCGTTCCATTCGCCTGGCCCATCGACTTGGACAGAACCGGGTTGTCACCATGTCCGGCCTCCCGGGTGGCGAGCCCGGAGCGTCCACCGTCAACTGGGTAGTCAACGCCTGGAACTCCGCAGCCCTGGACGTGTTGGATTACCAGTGGAATGTGGCCGCTGCGTTCTGGAAGGAAACAGACCGCCTTGCTGCTGATCACGGCGTCAAGGTGGCGCTGGAACTGCACCCGCAGAATATCGTGTTCAACGCCGCTGATGTCTACAAGCTCATCGAGCTCACCGGTGCCACCCATGTTGGTGTCGAACTGGACGCCTCGCACCTGTTCTGGCAGCAGATGGACCCCGTTGCTGTGGTCCGCGAACTTGGCCCTTTGGTGTTCCAGGCAGCTGCGAAGGACGTCCGCGTGAACAAGGACAACGCTGCGCTGTACGGCGTATTGGACAACAGCTTCCGACGGCTTTCAGCCGAGGAAAACCGCACCAACCTGGGCGGCGACGAGTGGGCCAACGAATGGCCCAAGAACTCGGCCTGGGACTTTGTCGCCTTGGGCCGTGGACACGATACGGCCTTTTGGACCGAGTTTCTCCGGGCCCTCCACGACGTCGATCCCAACATGCTGGTCAACATCGAACACGAGGACGTTTCCCTGGGGCGCATTGAGGGACTTGAAGTTGCGGCAAAGGTCCTTAAGGACGCCGACGCGGCCCTGAACGCTTCTGGCGTTAGTACTATTTGACAGGACAAACTGACAAGGTTTAGTGTCGCCTCAAGAATCCCTCTTAGGAATCAACTTCTGCTGCACTGACGGAGACAGATAATGATGAAGCAAGTGACCCTCGGCCTTGTGGGTGTCGGCCGGATTGGCGTAATGCACGCCATGAATATCAGCGCGCTCAACCCGGTCCTGAACCCCGAAGGTATTCAGGTCCAACTCAAGCTGACCGACGTGGCGGAGGAACACGCCCGATCCGTGGCCGCCGAATGTGGAGCGGAATTCCTGGGCTCGGTGACGGAGCTGATCTCCTCGGGTGTGGACGGACTGGTGATCGCCACCGGGACGGGCACACATCCGGACCTCATCCGCGCAGGCGTGGATGCTGGGATTCCCGTGTTCTGCGAGAAGCCCGTGGCTGTGAATGTTGCCCAGTCCCTGCCTGTCCTGGAGTACATCCGGGAGACGGGCGGAACCGTGCAGATCGGCCACCAACGCCGATTCGATGCCGGCTACCTTGAAGCCAAACGCGCCTACGAGGCCGGGGAATTGGGCTGGATCCACTCCGTCCGTGCCCTCACATGCGACATGACCCCGCCGCCGGTCCAGTTCCTGGCAACCTCGGGAGGCCTGTTCCGGGACTGCTCCGTGCACGATTTCGACATCCTTCGCTGGCTCACGGGCAAGGAAATCGTGGAGGTCTATGCCAAGGGCTCCAACAATGGCGACCCCGCAATCGGTGAGGTGGGCGACGTCGATACCGCTTTGGCGGTAGTAACGTTCGACGACGGCACGGTAGGTACGGTCTCAGCCAGCCGTTACAACGGGGCCGGGCATGATGTCCGCCTGGAACTCCAGGGCTCTGATGGCTCGGTGGTGGTTGGCATGGATGAACAGATGGCTGTCCGTTCGGCTGAGCCAGGGGTTGCCTTCCCGTCCGGCATCTCCCACAAGACCTTCGCCGAACGCTTCGACCAGGCCTACCGCTCCGAGATGGCTGCGTTTGTGGAATTGGTCCTCGGGGAACGCAAGAATCCGTGCACCCCCGAGGACGCCGTTGCTGCTTCCAAGGTGGCCGACGCCGCCCAGGAATCCCTCGAAACCGGCGTCCCGGTCCACGTCGCCCCCTGATCTTCTCTCACATCCTGCGGCTTTTTCCCCGATCTTCTCTCACATCCTTGGGGATTGCCGGCGTTCCTCTCTCCCTTGCTTCAGGAAAGCCACGACGTCGGCACCCGACTTGGGTGCCGACGTCGGGACCTGCCGCGCGGGGGAGGTGCGAGAGGATCGGCCGAAAGGGGCCCCGATGTGCGAGAGGATCGGCCGAAAGGGGCTTCGATGTGAGAGAGGATCGGCCGAAAGGGGCTTCGATGTGCGAGAGGATCGGACGTAGCTGACGCGGGCCGGATGAGTCTGGGGGAAAACTCCGACCCGCGCCAGGTCTATGGGGGCTGATCAGGCGATGACCTTCATGGCCTGCCACCCCGTGCCGAGGCTAACGGGCGGAACGTTGCTGAGCGTTCCGCTTCCCGATCCGGGATAGAGCCACAAAGTGTCTCCGATACGGCCTACGACGTCGTTCTTGCCGTCGCCGTCAAGGTCCCGTGGCCCGGCCAGCGCAGTGCGGGTTCCCCAGCCCGTCCCGATCTGCGTCCATTGCAGCCAGCCCCCGGAACCATTGCCCGGATATAGCCATAATGCGCCTGTATCAGTGCGCCGCGCCAGTACATCTGCCTTGCCGTCGCTGTTGAAATCACCAGTGCTGAAGATGGCGTTCATGACGCCCCAACCCCAGCCGACGGTGTAGGGAGTCCGCTGCCCGCCAGCACCATTTCCTTCATACAAACGGAGGTCGCCGTTGCTGCGACGTGCCATGAAATCGGGAATTCCGTCACCGCTGAAATCCCCTGGTGAGAAGATCTGCGTCATGGTGCTCCAACCGATGCTGACCTGCTTCCGTGCGCCAAAGCTGCCAGCACCGTCACCGGGGTAGAACCACAGGACGTCCCCGGATCGTGCCAGGAGGTCCGGCTTTCCGTCGCTGTTGAAGTCACCCGGGGTGATGGTGTCCGTGTTGGATGACCAGGCCGGCGCAGCCAAAGCAAGCTGCCGGGGGGAGAGCCCGCCCGCGCCGTTGCCCGGGTACAGGTACAGGTTCCCGGCGGTATCAGCCGCGAGGACGTCAGCGCGGCCGTCGCCGTTGAAGTCATGGGCCGACGGCGGTCCGGCGACGGGAACGGTGTACGTCTGGGTACCGACGGGCGACGTATTGCCTGCGGTGTCCACCCCTATGTATTTGAGCGTCAGGGTGGAATTGCCCATCACGATAGGGCTGGAGTACTTGATATTGGTAGCAGACTCCGTGGCTGTGGGGGTGCTGCCATTCGTGGTGTAGTAGATCGCCGCCCCAGGCTCGTTGGCGCTCAGCGTGATCGTGGCGCCGCTGGCCAAGGCCCGTCCGGTGGGATTGGCCGTCACCACTGGGGCCGTCGTGTCCGGCGGAATCGTGTACGTCTGTGTTGCGACGTCGGACGTATTTCCAGCGGTGTCCTTCGCGAAGTACTTCAGGGTCATGGGCCCCGGCCCATTGAACGTAATTGGCGCTGTGTAAACCAGTCCCGCCGTGAGAGGATCGGTGCCGTCCGCCGTGTAGCGGATTTCCGCTGGCTCGTTGGCGGACAACGTGATGGTGGTACCTGCTGCGTAGGCGCCCCCCGCAGGGTTGGCTGTCACCACGGGCTTGGTGATATCCGGGCCCGTGGAGTACGTCTGCGTGGCCACGGTCGAAGAATTGTTGGCGCCGTCAACGGCGAAGTACTTCAGGGTCATCGGGCCATTCAGCGGGATGGGGCTGGCGTACTTGCTGCTCGCCGTCGTGGGGTTGCTGCCGTCGGTGGTGTAGTAGATCGTCGCCGTCTCATTGGCGGACAGGGTGATGGTCTGACCCACCGCGTATGTTCCGCCCGGAGGCGTCGCAGTGACTACTGGGGCCACATTGTCTGTCCCGAGGTAGGCCTCAAACTCGGCCAAACCGGCGTTGGTGGTGGTGGAGCTGACTGAGGTGATGTTCAAACGCACAGAGCTCACGGTTTTTGCCGGGAAATTGATGGTGAACCCAGAGCCGTTGTTGGGAAGCGCTGGGACTGTCACCGTGCTTCCGTCCGAGAACAGGAGGTTTCCACCGGTGACCTGATCCGAGAGGAGCGGCCTGTCGAACAAGGTCACCGAGTTGATGGTCCTTGTGGGGGAGAAGTTGTACTGAATCCAGCTGCCCGCCTTTTCGCCGGCTGTTACCCACTCACGGGTTGCGTCCATGGGGGCACCCCAGTCGTACCCATCACGGGCCTTTTCCGGACTCTGGGCTGTTGCTTTCTGGGATGACGCCGTGACGGTAGTTCCTGCAGATTTCGCAGCATTGCCCACCCACTCAATGGCTGTGATGTACTGCCGTTTCAGCCACTCATCGTAGGGGGAATCGGGGCATCCTTCGCCTGGGCTGCTGCAGATATACATGTCGAAATCGGCGAACCGCACGAACGTGTCCACCTTCGCAGTGAGTTCAGCACCCGTCACATTCTGGGGGTACTCGTCAATCACGTACGCGTCGTACGCCAGGGAAGTGTGGGGGCCGGTGTAGCTGCGGGTAGCCAACTGGGCGAATTTTGCGGTCGCCCAATGGTCGCTGTGGTCGTAGGGGTTGTTAAAGTTGCCAGTCCAATCCTGGGTACGGAACGTGGTCGGTTGGAAGTTGGCAACCAGCCGGTTCAGCGCCGTCTGGAACTGTGACTTGGTGAACGTGGCTGCATTATCCACGGGCCTGATGGAGGAAAGCCGTCCATCCCAGAGTTTGAGAATGCTCTGATCGTTGTACGCCGCGCTGCCGTCACCATTCGGGAAACCATCGGGGAGCCGCATGAACACCACTGAGATGTTGGGTGCGCCATTGAGGGTTTGCATCGTCAGCGGACGGTTGGGAACGCCTGCGTCCGAGGTTGTCCACGAATCAGACACCCCTGCCATCTTGGAGTAGCTGGCCCTGATTCCAGCTTCCAGGCCCTTCCAGTACGCGGCACCCTCGCCAGCTTCGCCCGCAGTGGTGAACACTGTCTGGACGCACCGCTTGGCCTGGATATCCCTCATGAAGTCCGGGCTGAGGAAAATCAGGTCATCGTCCGTATGGGCCACGATCTGCATGGCCCCGCCGGTACCTGCGCACGGCGGTACGGCCGCCGCCGCGGGGGCGCCCGAAAATGCGACGAGTCCCGCGAAGGCTAAAGCCGGACCCAGAAGAAGGCTGAGGAGGCGCCTGCCGAAAAAATGAGCTTGCCGATTCGGACGACGGACGTATTTTGGACGGTCCACAACCATGCTCCTTTGAGCAGATGTTGGGCCCCCCAGCCGGCAAACTTACGACGCCCGCAGGACGTCATTCGAATGGAGTTATGCGCTCGCCGAACTCTCAGCGGAACGGAAAGCGATGCAGTGAGCGCTACTGTACTCCTCCGGGGCGAGGCTGAACAGGGTTCCGGCACACTTCCACGAACGCTTTGAAAGGTGCCAACCGCTCCTCATCAGGAAGTTGGGAAGCTTCCGGATGCCACTGCACCGAGGCCACCCAGCGGGAAGGATCTTCAAGCGCTTCCACAGTGCCATCGTCGGCGATCGCCGTGACCACCAGGCCTTCTCCCACCCTGGCCACGGCCTGGTGATGCCCCGAAGCGATCTTGATGGAGGTCCCTTCCGGCGCGCCATAGAGGGCGGCGGCCTTGGACCCCGGTGCGAGCACAACGTCATGCCATGCCCACTCACCGGCCGCGGGGTCGTCGGGATTCAATCCGTTGTGGTTGACGGTAGACGGCGCCATGTCCTGGATCAACGTCCCGCCATAGAGCACGTTCAACAACTGATGACCGCGGCAGATCCCCAGGAGCGGAAGGCCGGCGTCGATTGTGGCCCGGGCAACGTCAATGTCCAGATGGTCCTGCTCCGGGTTGACGTCATACACCGAATCGTCCGGGTCCTGGCCATAAAGACGCGGTTCCAGGTCCCCGCCACCGGGCAGCAGCACGCCGTCGAGCGTTTTCATGACGGAGGCCAGACGCCCCGCGCTGTCGGCCGAAACGGGGGTCAGCAACACCGGCTGTGCACCGGCTTCACGGAGCAAATCCACAATAAAGGTGAACAGTTGGTTGGCTTCGCCCACGCGGGTGTCGGGGTTGTCCGAGCTGCTAAGGCGAATCGGAACTCCGATACGTGGCCGGGCGCCAGCGCCGCCCTCATCTGAAGTCTTCATGCTTCATCATGCAACGGAACATCGCCCCGCGCGTAAACGGGACTCAAGCCGTTGAGCACTACTACGCTGATGCCATGAATCCCTCCGGTGCCTTGAACCCAAGTCCACGGACGCTCGATGTCGAAAGCATCGTCCATTTCGACAAACTGGTTACTTCCGGGGCAGGATCCATGCACGGCTGGCACGCGCAGTCGCTGGACCTTCGCGGACGCTCGCGGGAACTGAAAATGATGGACCCGCAGGGCGCGATCTTCCTCGGATGCACTTTCGACGACGGCATCGAGGAGAGCCTTCGAAGCCGGGGCGCGCTCATCTTTCCCAAGATGCGCGGCGTGCCCTTCAACCCGTATCGCGGCACCCTCTACACAGCCAGGGAACTCTACGAGGACATTTCCGCTACCGATTATGAAGCCACCCTGGACGCGCGGATTTATGAGTGGAGCATCCTTCCCGGGAAGCGTGCAAGCCTTGACGCAACGCTCGCCGCCGCCCTCCACGACCACGCGATTGGCGACGCCCTGGATGAACTGCTGCAAGACGGTGACCTGGCAGGCACCAAACTCGTGGGCGTCATGGGCGGACACGCCGCCCAGCGCGGAACCAAGGAATTCGCCGACGCCGCGCGGCTGGGTCGCTTGCTCGCGCAAGCCGGATTCACGGTAGCCACTGGCGGTGGCCCTGGCGCGATGGAAGCGGCCAACATGGGCGCCTACCTCAGTAGAGTGCCCGACGCCGATTCCACCGCAGCGCTGCAAGCGCTCGCGTCCGTACCCGGGTTCAGGCCCTCGGTGTCGGCTTGGGCGCGGCAAGCAGCCGCCGTCGTCGAACGTTATCCGGAAGGCACCGCAACGCTCGGCATACCCACCTGGTTCTACGGCCACGAGCCACCAAACCTGTTCGCCACCCACATCGCCAAGTACTTCGCCAACGCGATCCGGGAAGCGATCCTCCTGGAGCTTTGCAACGGCGGGATCGTGTTCCTGCCCGGTTCGGCCGGAACCGTGCAGGAGATCTTCCAGGACGCCTGCGAAAACTATTACGGCGCCCCCGAAACAATCACTCCCATGGTCCTGGTGGGCCGCGATCATTGGGAACAGACCTACCCGGCATGGCCGATGCTGCGCAGCCTCGCGGCGGGGAGGCCCATGGCGGACAGGATCTTCCTGGTGGACACCGTGGAGGACGCGCTCGCAGTGGTGGCCGCAGGCTAAAAGTCCTTGCTGCACGGGCCGGAGCCGAGTTGGGCAAGGCCCGTCTTGTCCCCGGTGGCGTACTCGCGAACCCACGAGGCTTGGTCGTACATCAGCTGGCGGGGGTCATCTATATGGTCCAAACCAAGAACGTGTCCGAGTTCGTGCATGATCACGGCCGTGCCCACTTCCTTGCCCTGGGGCGAGTCCATGATCCCGGCGAACTGCGGCGCATCCAACGATACCGAGCCGGTCACGTATGCCTTATAGCCGTTGCTCAGGCCGATGGAAGAGCTTCCGCCCAGGCCCACCGTTTGGCCCGTCAGCCGCGGCACCTGCTCCGGCGTGGTCCAGGCAATGAGCACAGGCGCCCAACGGTCACCGTACGTGGTGGGTTGGTAGCCGGCCCTGTTGGTGCTGGGGATTTCGGAGGTCGGACCGTCATAAATGAACTGCAGCCCGGAGGCGAGGCTGGCCTGCCGAACGGCTTCCTCCACCATGGAATACCAGCTCGTTGGGGCCAGATCCGAGTTCACCACGTAGTGGATCGGCCTGCAAGGGGAGTATGCCAGGGGAGTTCCGTCCTCCTTGACGGCCAGGAATTTGTAGGAAGTGCTGGTCCTCTGCAACGGCGCCGGCTTGCCCAGGGGTGCGTTGGCTTCCTCAAAGCCGGGCAGCGGATCCTGACGTTGGCCAAAGGGAACCAGTCCGGGCCGTGGCGCTTGGCTCTGCGTCGTGGAATCAGACCAGAAACTTTGCAGTTCGCCGCTGAAGTAGGCGCCGGCGCAGACCAAACCGATGACGCCGAACAGGAACAGGATGGCCGCGATGCTGCTGTGTTTGATGGGGGGCCTGGGCGGCGGCGTGGCATGCTGCTGATAAGGCGGCGGGGGATAGGGGTCTGGCCACTCTGGCGACCCATAAGGTTCCATCGAACCCCCTCACGGGACGGCCCAATCGGACGGTGGGGCGCCGCCGTCGGCCGCTTCCGTCAGGATAGAACCCATGGGACCGCGAGTCCATGGGCGATTCGTGAGAAGCTGCGCTGCTTTAGATGTCCTTGCGGCAAGGAGCCGAGGCCAGGAGGTGAAGGCCGTTCAGGTCGCCGGCGGCCAATCCGTCAGGGGCGCCGATCTCCGGGTACATCAGCTGAACCGGATCATCAACATGATCCAAACCCATGACGTGCCCCAGCTCGTGCTGCATAACGGCCAGCACATAGTCCGAACCGCCGTCCTCCGCAAGAAGCTCCGCTACTTGCGGGGTGTCGAGCTCCAGGCTGCCTGTGATGTAGCTCTTGGGACCATTGTTGAGTGAGTACATGGTGCTGCCGCCCGTACCGATGACGGTCTCAGCCAGCGCCGGAGCCGTCTCGGGCGTGGTCCATGAAATCAGCAAGGGTGCCCACCGGTCACCGTACTTGGACGGTTGGTACGGTTCGCGTTTGGCGGTAGGCAACTCGTCCGTGCTGCCATCGTTGATGAATTGGATTCCCGACGCTGCGGAAATATTGGCGATTGCGGTGGCAAGCAGTGCATCCGTTCCCTCAGGTGCGGTGGCGTCATTTACCACGTAGTGCAAGGGCCGGCACGGGGAGTACCCCACCGGAGTGCCGTCGTCGTTGGTTGCCAGGAACTTGTACGAATCGCTGGCGTTGGCTGGGGGCGGCGGCGATGCCAGTGGGGCGTCCGCCTCGTCGATTCCTGGAGGCGGCGCGTCCAGGGCGCGGGCAGGGGTCTGTTGGATCGGCTCGCTTTTGGGCGAATTGGGCAGCGCCACTCCTGGAAACAGCCCGATGATTCGCGGATCGCCATGGAGCAAACCGCTGACAAGGACAGCCACGACGGCGGCGACACCGGCCATGAGGACGCCGCGAAGAATTCGGAGGGTTGTGCCCGCACGACGGTGTTTTGGCGCGCGCAACGGCGGCTGCTCCGAATCCACGGTTCTCCATTCCCTACGCCCCGGTCACGCGGGGCCGCGCGGAGGACGAACCAACATTACCGCCTAGACGATCATCGTTCCGAACGCGAGGCCCAGCCCATAGGTGGCGGCCGCGGCACCCAGTCCGATCGCCAGCTGCCGGAAGCCACGGCTCAGCGGTGAGGTCCCGGACAACAGCCCGACGACGGCGCCAGTCGCCAGGAGCGCGACGCCCACCAGAACACCGGCTACCAGCAGTGCCGCCACACCCGTCATGCCGAAAATAAACGGAAGGATAGGCACGATCGCACCGGAGGCGAAGAAGCAGAAGCTGGACATCGCAGCACCCCAGGCAGACCCCACGGTTTCGTGGTCGTCAGTGGGCTGCTCCTTTTCGGGTTGCAACGAAAGGCTGGGATCGCAGTCGCAACTGAAGAGTCCCATGCGTTCGGCTGCGCGGTGCTCGGCGGCCTCACGGGTCATGCCGCGGGCCAAGTACACCAGCACGAGCTCGTTGTGTTCGATGTCCAAAGAAGGGGCGGCTGCGAGGGTAGCCTGCGTGGGCAGCGTGGCGTTGAGCAACTCCCGTTGCGAGCGGACCGAAACGTATTCACCGGCACCCATGGACAGGGCGCCGGCCAGCAATCCGGCAACACCGCTCATAAGGACCACCGGGCTGGGAACGCCCGTTGCGGCCATACCCATTACCAGTGAAAGGTTGCTCACCAGGCCGTCGTTGGCACCAAAAACAGCGGCGCGGAAGGTACCGGAGAGCCTATTGCGTCCACGCGTGGCAAGGCCTCGGACAACTTCTTCGTGGATTTGTTCGTCGGCAACCATGGCCGGGGTCGCGGCAGGTTCGGCACCGTAGGGGGAGCGGCCTTCCGCGCGCTGAGCCAAAGCGAGCACGAAAACGGAGCCGAAGTGCCGGGCCAGGAAGCCCAGTAGCTGGCTGCGGGTTGATGCTCCCTTCGGCATTCCAGCATGCTCTCCGAGGAGCTTGAGCCAGTGTGCCTCGTGTCGTCCTTCTGCCTCAGCCAAGGCGAGCAGGATTTGGCGTTCTTCGCCGTCACGACGCTGCGCGAGCTCCCGGTAGACGGCGGCTTCGGCACGCTCATCGGCCAGGTATTGGCGCCAGCGCCTGATGTCCGCGGCCGTGGGCGGGACTGGTTGGGGCGGTGTTCCGGATCCGGGGGCGGGGTCCGGAGCGGGGCTCGACGAACCGTGGGATTCCTGGTGCTTCTGCACTTTTTCTCCTGTGCTGGGTGGGGTAGTTGCGGCCCCATTGCACGCCCACTGTACCGCTTATTGGCGCGGACTTTTGGCCGGTATTCCTTAGTGGGAATGTTCGGTGTGCCTTAATTTTGGGCTCGATCCTGCCTTGCTCCAGGCGTGCCTTGACCCTGTTCAAGCACAGTGCTCAGATGGAAGGACAGGGGCGGGGGCCCTCCCCGCACTCGGTCAGCAGGCTGCTTGCCAGCCCACCAGACGGAGGTTGCAGCATGGACACCACCGAACCGCACGCCAACCACCCGGAACGGGAGACCATCGAGTCAGACCCCGCTTATGACTACAGCGATGACCAGGAAGTCGACGAACCCTGGGTGGAGGAAATCGACGTCCCGGATGACGACGAGCGGGTGGTCCCTCTGGATGAAACCGAAGAGTTCCGCGGGGAAGAAGACGAAGAATTCTAGGACCGTTTTGTTCTAGGCAGGGCCGTCTTCACCGAATCTGAAATGCCGCTCCAGTCCCGACGTACGCCCGAGCGCTGCAACAGTCACAGTCAACGTCCTTGACTCTTCACACCACCGCGATGGACGCACAGCCTGCGCCAGCGCCGGCGGTGCTGAGGGCTTGGTACGGCAAGGACTGCTCCTTTGGGGGAGTGCTCTTGCCCGCTCGGTTGTCTCTGGTCCGGGGCGGGCCGCTTCCTCATCCGAACCACCCGTGAACATGGGGTTGGTGTGTGGCCAGTCGGAGCTTGGCGCCACCTCTCTTGAAGCTGGGACCACTGTACTGGAGGAGTGCCATCCGGGAGAAGTATGGCCCTCGGTCCCTCCGTTGTGGGGCCTGGTGTGCGTGCCAAGGGGTGGGGATAGCGCGCAGAGCGGGCCTAGCAACGGGCGAATCGAGGCGGAAAGCGCAACGGCGACGCTGCCCCGGGAAGGGGCGGCGCCGCCGTCGAACATTACTTGGGCTGGGTCTGCTCAGCTAGCTGGCGTTGTGGCTGCTGACAGGGTGAGCCTCCAGGGGCAATTCGTCAGAGACCGCACCGGCCACGCGCTTGTCCCAAGCGGCCCGAACTTCGGGATCCGTGGGAGGCGTGAGGAGGGAAATCACGACATAGGCCACGAACGAGGCCGCCAGGCCGTAGTAGATGGGCTCGTTGGCGTAGACGCCATCGACGCTCGGAATGACTCCAGTTGCGAACAGAATGAGCAAGGCCAGCGTCAATACCGAGCCCACTGCCATGGACCAGGCAGCAGCGATACCGGTTCCGCGCTTCCACACCAAGCCGCCGAGAATCGCGACGAGGAGGCCGCCTACCAGGATGTCGTAGGCAATGGTGAGGGCAACAACCACGTCCTGTGCGGCCATGGAGATCAGCACCGCAACGATGCCCAGGCCAAGAACCCAGTAACGGTTGGCCTTGACGTCGTGCTCGGGGTTTTCGGTGTCGTCGGTGTTGATGGTCTTGCCGAACCAGCTGGCAACGAACGGAACAACATCTGCGCGAGCCACGGTGGCGGCGGCAATCAGGGCACCTGAAGCGGTGGACATCATGGCTGCAACAGCTGCGGCCATGACCAGGCCGCCGATGCCGATGGGCAGGATGTTCGTTGCCACTTCGGCATACACCACGTCCTTGCCAAGGTTGGCCACATCGATGTTGGGGAGTGCTACCCGGGCAGCCAGGCCGATCAGGGCGCCAGCCACACCGTAGAGGATGCAGTAAACGCCGGCCGTCGCTCCGCCCCAGCGTGCAACCTTGGGAGTCTTGGCGGTGAAGACGCGCTGCCAGATGTCCTGGCCGATCAGGAGTCCGAGAGTGTAAACAACGAAGTACGTGATGATCGTCTGGACACCGATTCCGTCGATCTGGAAGAAGCTCGCATCGACGCGCTCACGGATGCCGTCGAGTCCTCCGGCTGCGTTCATGACGAATGGGAGCATCAGGAAGAAGATGCCTACGGTCTTGATGATGAACTGGACCTGGTCCGCAAGGGTGATGGACCACATGCCACCAATGGTCGAGTAAACAAGCACGATTGCACCGCCGACGGCGATCGCCATCCAGCGCGGCCAATCGAAGAGGACGACAAAGATGGTGGCGTATGCGCCGGTGGATGTGGCGCAGAGCATGAGGGTGTAGGCCAGCATGACGATTCCGGAGGTCTGAGTGGCCTTGCTGCCGTAGCGAAGGCTCAGCATTTGGGAGACCGTGTAAATCTTCAGGCGCTGGATGGTGCCGGCGAAGAGCAAGCTCAGGAGGAGGACGCCGGAGCCGATTGCGACTACCAACCACATCCCCGAGATGCCGAACTTGTAGCCCAAGCCGACGCCGCCGACGGTGGATGCGCCACCGAGGACAACTGCGGCCATGGTGCCTGTGTAAAGGAAGGGTCCCAAGCGGCGGCCAGCCACCAGGAAGTCGCTGTTGTTCTTGGTGCGGGACTTGCCCCACCAGCCGAATGCAAGCATGGCAAGCAGGTACACCACCACAATGGCGATGTTTATGAACGATGAGTCCATGAGTGGCTCCTTGGAGCTGGTGCACGGAGGTTGGGGTTTTCGACGATACTCCTGGGAAGTGCCGAAGTCTCCGTGCTGATGATGGGAGATTGGGGATCGTGTTGTGTCTCACAGACAACACTTGTTGCCTATGAGGATATGTTGTGATGGGAGTAACAGTCAAGGGGCTTTGTTCATCATCGGGCTGTTTGTGGCTCCCACAGCCCGTGATCCCGCTACTATTGCTGCAATGACAGGGCCCAATGACAGGCCTGAAAGGTTCGTGAATGAAGGCTCTCCCCGTTGAACCAAGCAACGTACCCGTTGCCATTGGTTCCAGAATCCGCGCAGCCCGCCAGGCGCAGCGCCTCACCATCGAGCAAGTGGCGGACGCCACGGGACTGACCAAGGGCTTCCTCAGCCGCGTCGAGAGGGACCTGACGTCGCCGTCGGTCGCTTCCCTGGTAACCCTTTGCCAGGTCTTGTCTGTGTCGGTAGGGGACTTGTTTGCCGCTCCGGAAACCCACCTGACGAGGCGCGACGACGGTCCGCGGATTTCCTTGGGTGGCCAAGGCATTGTGGAGCGCTTGTTGACGGCCCGTTCGGAGCGGCGCCTGCAGATCCTTCAGGCCACCATCGAACCGCGGGGCCGTGGTGAGAACGAGCTCTACGCCGTGGACTGCGATGTTGACGTCCTTCACGTGGTGAAGGGACGCATCAAACTCATCCTGACCAACGAGGAGTACGACCTCGAAGAAGGGGACACCCTCTCCTTCCCGGGCCGTGAACCCCACACCTGGGTCAATCCCACGGACGAAACCGTCGAGGTCCTCTGGATTCTGGTGCCCGCAGCGAGCCGCTAGGCCCTTCGCGCTGCGCCGCGGTCCGTCCCAGTTGCCCGACGCTTGCCGTCCGGATTTGGTGAGTGGGCCGTGGAATCCCGCGGCCTGGCCGAATTCACTGCGCCACGAACCGGGGAGGAGCGTCGCGTGGGAGGCTGAGGACTGCCCGAATTTCTGCAAGCATGCGCTCCGGTTCAAACCAGATGACCTCCGGCGGATACCTCAGCACCAAGAATCCGTTGACCGTGGAGGCATTATTCCTCGCAAGGTCATTCCGTAGGGATTTCCTGCTTGAGTGATACGCGAAACCGTCCACTTCCACGATGAGGAAGTCCTCAATGAGAAAGTCGACGCGCCCGATTCCAGGGATCGCTACTTGGGAGTTGAAGGCGATGCCGTGAGCGCGGAACAAGTGCTGCGCATCGATCTCCACAATGGAATCCGCACTCAGGTCCAGCTCATTGAGCGCGTCGAGAACAGGCCGCGACCTATCTCCCCGTAACTGCTCCTTCAGTAGTTCGAGTGGCACACCGTGCAAGCGAATCGCCGATGTTGCGATTGCCGTCGATGCGGGTGGTTCCAGGCACGCCATCGCGTGCAGCACGACGTCCTCGACGGCGGCAATGGGGAGCGTGGGATGGGGATCGAACCTGTTGGTTCTGTGTCTGACGAAGCCAAGACCATGCCCATGGTTGCAGGCCAAGTGATGGAGATCGGGTGTTTTGCGCAGCCACAGCCCATAATGCGGGGCGGCGCTGGCACAGGAGACGTGGGCGTTATGGCGTAGGGCCGCTGCCAACTCTGGTTTGTGCTCCCCAAGCATGAAGACGCCGCGCCGAGGCTGTCGCGCCCCTTGGCTTGACAGGCGTGCGAGGTCCGCGCGCGAGTAGCCTGCGGCCAGCAATTGCCCGGTTCGGGCAACTCCGCCGACTTTTTGGAGATACTGGAAGGCATCCATCAGGCCAGTCCACACGCTGCCCATGCCGCGTGAAATGACTAACTTGCCGTATGTGGGCAACGCCGGGGCGACGCCTTCTCCCAGTTTGTGCTCCGAGCCGCCGCGCAGTCAGCCCACGTGGACCCAGGGGCGCCGGGTGATGTCCGGCTCAGCTTCACGCAGTACCTCGCGGGTCACGGGCGCGATCTCGCCCTCGCCGAAGAACAGGAACTTGCTGAGGTTGGAGATCGGATTGCCCTCGGTCCAGCGGAAGTAGATGTGCGGCATGAAACCCGTAACGTCGCGGATGTGAAGCAAGACGGCGGCAAGGGTGTTGGGCACGTTGTTGCTGTGGACTTCCAGGATCTTGAAGCCATGCCGTTGCTTGCCCACGACCTGGAGCTCCTGCTCGAAGTCTGAGCTGTCGTCAACAATGATCTCGATGAACACCGCATCGCAATCCAGCGGCAGGTGGTTGGCCTGTTGCGCGTGTTGGAGCTTCTCCCGGTACCGCCCGGCGCTGAGGTGTTTTGGTTCATGGGCGATGATCCGGACCGGTCCGTCGACGTTGTTCGCAGTGAATTCGAGTGCAGTCTGGTCCATCTTGATATGCGTGGCACGGAGCTCGAAGGCACGCCGGATCCGGGAGATGAAGCTCACCACCATGATGCCCAGAATGAACAGTGCGGCGATCTTCAGGCCGTCCGGACGCTCGATCGAGTTGACCACGGTGGTGTAGATGAAGACCAGGGAAACCACTCCGAAGCCGATGAACTGGGCCCGTTGTTTCTTTCGCCGGGCGGACAGCGTTACCGCGATGGAGGCGGAGGTGATCAAGACGAGGACACCCGTGGCATAGGCGCCACCCTGTGCGTTGACGTCGGCTTGGAAAATAATCGTCACGATGAAGGCGATGACCGTGAAGACCAGGACGAGTGGACGCAGTGCACGGACCCAGGCTGGAGCCATGCCGTAGCGCGGCAGGTACCTGGGGACCAGGTTCAGGAGGCCGGCCATGGCTGAGGCACCGGCAAACCAAAGGATAGCGATGGTGCTGGCGTCGTACACCGTGCCGAATCCGTCGCCCAGGAACTTGTGGGCGAGGAAAGCCAGGGCGCGCCCGTCAGCCTTGCCGCCGGGTTCGAATTCCGCGGCCGGGATCAGCATGACGGTGGTGAAGCTGGACGTGATGAGGAACGAGCTCATGATGATGGCGGCGGTGGTCAGGAGCTTGTGGGCACCTTTGATCCGGCCGGATGGCTTCGCTTCAGTGTCGGATGGATGTCCCTTGATCTGTGGCATGACTGCGACGCCGGTCTCGAACCCCGAGAGGCCGAGGGCCAACCGTGGGAACACGAGCAGCGCAAGGGCAATCATCAGGATGGGATCGCCGTGGGATGTGTTCAGCGCGGTCCACCAGTCTGAGATGACCCGGGACTCCGTGAAGACATGGCTGATGGAGACGACGACCACTACAAGGTTCAGCGCCAGGAAGGCGGCGACCAGGACGACGGCCACGTTGATGGCTTCCTTGAATCCGCGCAGGAAGACGATGCCCAGTCCCGCAATCAGGGCCAGGGTGATGACAACCTGCTGGCCTTCCAGGAAGTGCGGAGCAAAGGGGTTCTCAATGAGGTGGGCTGTGGCGTCGGCGGCGGAGAGGGTGATGGTGATCATGAAGTCCGTGGCCGCAAAACCGAGGAGCGCCAGGACGAACAACTTGCCTCCCCATCGAGGAAGCAGGCGCTCGAGCATGGCAATGGAACCCTCGCCCCGAGGACTTTCCCTGGCAACGCGACGGTATACAGGCAGTGCGCCAGCCAAGGTGACGAAGACCAGGAGCAGCGTGGCCAACGGCGACAGTAATCCCGCAGCCAGGGCCGCGATCGCAGGCTGATAGCCCAGCGTTGAGAAGTAGTCCAGGCCCGTCAGGCACATGACCTTCCACCAGGCCTGCGGTTTGTGGGCTTCCGCAGGCTGTCCGTGCGGACCCTGCCGCTTGCCCGAGGTATCCGGCATTCCTTCCAGCAGCCACGATTTGAGGTGGAATGCCTTTTTGTGCCGGTCGGCAGGATCGGCCGGCGGCCTCGTCAGGGTGGTCACGTTGTCCTTTCGGGCAGCAGGGTGCTGCTCACGGAAGGAGCGTATGGCCGCGTTCTGCGCCGGGACCCCGGTTTTTATGGAATCTTTACGCCCGATGTGACCGGCATCTCATATGAGCTCACCGACAAAGGGAACTTGTAAACAGGTGATGCTTATTAGGAAACTTTGAGTGTATGATGGGTGTCACAGTTACTGATTCATCTCGACCTATCCACTAAGGAGTGGCGCATTTTGGAAGAGCTCCGTATTGAAGCCAACGGGAACCTCGGTCCCATCGATTCATCCCGCATCCCGCGCTACGCCGGTGCCGCCACCTACGCCCGCCTGCCCCGCTTGGACCAGGTATCCAAAGCTGACGTCACGGTTGTTGGCGTACCTTTCGACTCCGGTGTTTCCTACCGTCCCGGCGCCCGCTTCGGCGCGAACCATGTGCGTGAGGCCAGCCGCCTGCTGCGCCCGTACAACCCTGCCTGGGATGTCAGCCCCTTCGAGAACATCCAAGTGGCGGATGCCGGCGACATGGCGGTGAACCCGTTCAACATCAACGAGGCCATCGAGACAATCCAGCAGAACGCGCTGGACCTCACGGCCAACGGCAGCAAGCTGGTCACCCTGGGTGGCGATCACACCATCGCCCTTCCGCTCCTGAGGGCAGCAGCAGAGCGCGCCGGTGAGCCGGTGGCTATGCTCCACTTCGACGCGCACCTGGACACCTGGGACACCTACTTCGGCGCGGAATACACGCACGGTACGCCCTTCCGCCGCGCTGTGGAAGAAGGCATCCTGGACACGGAGGCAATCAGCCACGTGGGTACCCGCGGTCCGTTGTATGGCAAAAAAGACCTCGACGACGACCACCGCTTTGGCTTCGGAATCGTCACCTCCGCTGACGTCTACTACCAAGGCGTCCTGGAGACGGTGGCCAAGATCCGCGACCGCATCGGAAATCGTCCGCTGTACATCTCGGTGGACATCGACGTCCTGGATCCGGCGCACGCGCCCGGCACCGGTACTCCCGAAGCAGGCGGCATTACCAGCCGTGAACTGCTCGAGATCATCCGTGGCTTCCGTGGCATGAACCTCGTTGGTGCGGACATCGTGGAAGTTGCCCCGGCTTATGACCACGCGGAAATCACTGGCGTCGCCGGCAGCCACGTTGCTTATGAACTGGTCACCCTCATGGCAGACAATGCCGTGGAAGGTGACCGTCACGGCGCACCGAACGGCTACGCCCAGCAGGCCCTCGGTGCCCGCATCGCAGAGCTCGCCCAGGCAACCGGCACTGCAGGAGAAACGCGATGATCGATTTCGATCCAGGCACCGCGGCGCCAACCCGCGGTACTGATCAGCGCAATGGTGGGGACCTCGTCGTCGAGACCCTCGAAGCGCTGGGGGCGAAGACGGTGTTCGGCATCCCGGGCCAACACGCTTTAGGTCTCTTTGACGCCATGGGCCGCGGCAACCTGCACTTCGTGTCCTCCCGCGTGGAGAACAACTCGGCCTTCGCAGCTGACGGCTACTCCCGGGCCACCGGCGAGGTGGGCGTGCTGTTCCTGTCCACCGGTCCGGGTGCGCTCACCTCCCTTGCGGGTTTGCAGGAGGCTTATGCCACCGGTGTTCCGATGGTGGTTGTGGCCAGCCAGATTCCGCTTGAGGGCTTGGGCGCTCGCCGCAAGGGCATGCTGCATCAATTGGATGACCAGAAGGCTTCGGCCGCGAACGTCACCAAGAGCCAGCGCCTGATCCAGCACGCCTCGGGCATCCCGTCGGCGATCCAGGACGCCTGGACCGAGGCGATTTCCTCGCCGCAGGGTCCGGTGTGGATCGAGATTCCACAGAACGTCCTGCTGGATCCGATCATGGTCCCGCCGGTGGAGGATGCGCTCGCCGAGGCAGCAGACAACCCGCCGCGCGTCGAACTGATCCGCGAGGCCGTGAAGTGGCTTTCGACGGCGGAACGTCCGGCGATCATCGCAGGCGGCGGTACGCGCCGTGGCCGGGCTGAGAAGTCGCTGCTCTCCATTGCCGAGCAGCTGCGCGCACCGGTGATCTGCACCCCTGGCGGCAACGGTGCGTTCCCGTGGAAGCATGAGTTGTCCTTGCAGTCGTGGATCGAGGACCGGTACATGACCGATGTCCTGGAAGATGCCGACGTACTCATCGTCATCGGCTCTTCCCTCGGAGAAGTGACCTCGAACTACTTCACGTTCGAACCCCGCGGCCGCATCATCCAGATCGACGCCGAACCCCGCGTCCTGGAATCCAACCGGCCAGGTTTGGGCATCCGTGCCGACGCCGGCCAGGCACTCGCAGCACTGGACGAAGCCCTCGCAGCAGCGGGTGCTGCCGACACGGTGACGCGTTCCTGGCACGGCACCAGCCCTGAAGACGTAGTCAAGGAGTCTTTGGCCAAGGTCAAGGCACGCCTGGAATCACAGGACCTGGCCAAGGAACTGAAGTTCATGGCCGACATCCGCGAGGCTGTCCCGGCTGACATGCAGACGTTCTGGGACATGACCATCTCCGCGTACTGGGGCTGGAGCTGCTGGGACGCCCGTGAAGGTCAGTTCCATTCCGCCCAGGGCGCCGGCGGGCTCGGCTACGGATTCCCCGCCGCAATCGGCGGCGCCGTGGGATTGGAGACCACGGGCAAACCGAGTCGAGTGCTCGCTGTGTCCGGTGACGGTTCCTCGATGTACTCCATCTCCGAACTTGCCACGGCGAAGCAGCACAATATCCCGGTCACGTGGCTGATCGTGGACGACGGCGGCTACGGCATCCTCCGCGAATACATGGTGGGTGCTTTCGGCAAGGCCACGGCCACTGAGCTCGCACGCCCGGACTTCGTGAAGCTGGCCGAGTCGTTCGGCGTTCCGGCGCGCCGGGTTTCCCCGGAGGAAGTGGGGGACGCGCTCAGAGCGTCCTTCGAAGCTGACGGTCCCAACGTCGTCGTGGTTGAGACGCTGCTAAAGATGTTCGGCCCCACCCACCTGGACCACTAAGTACCCAAGATCAAGCCCCCGCACGTTTTCCGTGCGGGGGCTTGATGCTTTTAAGGCCCAAAGCTCTTCTTTAGTTTCCCAAAGCAATCAATATGAGTTATAGTTGCTTTAGGCAAACAAAAAAGGGGAGTTTTCCATGTCCGTCGGTTCTGCCACAGCAACCGATCTTGTGCATCAAATATTCGATCTCCAGCGCACCCTGCGTTGCGTGGTGACCGCCCACATGGCCCGCGTTCCCGACGTCGGGATGGCGGTCCAAGGCGTCATGCGCTTCATCGGCGAGGGGGAGACCCGGGCGACCTCACTGGCGGCGCGCCTGGGTGTCAGTGCGCCGGTCCTGAGCAGGCATGTCGCCGAACTCGAGGAACTTGGTTTCGTCGCAAGGCGGCCTGACCCGGCGGATGGCAGGGCCCAGCTCCTTGCCCTGACGGAGGAGGGCGCGGCGAAACTGCGCGAGTTCGAAGAACAACGCAGCGTGAGGCTGCGGGATTACCTGGCCGATTGGAGCGAGGCTGACGCCCTCGAGGCCTCCCAGGTCATCAATAAACTCACCACGTCCCTTAAGGACTCAATCCGGGCAACGGCGGCCGGCTCCACCAACTCGACTCACACAGCTTAGGAGCCACGCATGGCCACACCAGTTCAGACAGCCGCCCCGGAGGTCGCCGCACCCATGACCCACCGGCAAATCATGGAAGCCCTCACAGGTCTCCTCGCGGCCTTCTTCACAGCGATCCTGAGCAGCACCATCGTCGCCAACGCGCTGCCAACCATCATGTCCGAACTCAAGGGCACGCAAACCGATTTCGCCTGGGTCATCACCGCAGCGTTGCTTGCGAATGCGGCCACCACGCCGATCTGGGGAAAGCTCGCAGACCTCTTCGACAAGAAGCTCCTGGTCCAGCTGAGCATCATTATCTTCGTGGCGGGCTCCGTCATGGCTGGCTTGTCCGAGACGATTCCGCTGCTGCTTACTGCGCGTGTCATTCAAGGAATCGCCATGGGTGGCCTCACCGCCCTGGCCCAGGCAATCATCGGTTCCATGATTCCGCCGCGGGATCGTGGCAAGTACTCCGGCTACATGGGTGCCGTGATGGCAGTGGGCACTGCCGGCGGCCCGCTCCTGGGCGGCTTCATTGTGGACAGCCCGCTCGGCTGGCGCTGGACGTTCTTCGTCTGCGTGCCGCTGGCCGTTGTTGCGCTCATCCTGCTTCAGGTGACCCTGAAGATCCAGCACATCAAGCGTCCCGCCAAGATCGACTGGCTCGGCTCCATCCTCCTGACTTCGGGCGTGAGCCTGCTCCTCATCTGGGTTTCCTTTGCCGGCAACCCGGACTACTACGACTGGTTCTCCTGGGAGTCAGCACTCATGGTGGGTGGCGGCGTGGCGCTGTTGGCGCTCCTGGTGCTGGTGGAAACCAAAGTTGCCCAGCCGATCATCCCGCTGAAGATCATCTCCGAGCGCACCACGGCACTTGCCATCATCGCGTCAATCGCGGTCGGTATCGCCATGTTCGGTTCGTCCACGTTCCTGGGCCAGTATTTCCAGGTGGCCCGTGGAGCCACGCCCACTGAGGCTGGCCTGCTGACGCTGCCAATGATCGCCGGCAACCTTATTGGTTCTGTGGCGTCGGGCGTCCTGATCAGCCGCTTCGGCAAATGGAAGCGGTTCCTGATCGCCGGCTCCGTGCTCCTGATCGGTGGCCTCGCTTTCGCCGGCACCATGGACCACACCACAGAACTGTGGATTGTAGCCATCTACACCGGTGTGTTCGGCCTCGGTTTGGGCATGCTGATGCAGAACCTGGTGCTCGCCGTGCAGAACACGGTCCAGGCCAAGGACATCGGAACGGCCAGTGCCTCGGTGGCCTTCTTCCGTTCTGTAGGTGGCGCAATCGGCGTATCCGTCCTTGGCGCCATCATGTCCAACCACGTGAAGGACCTGGCAGTTGAAGGCATGGCCGCCGCCGGTATTCCGGTCCAAGGTGGAGGGTCCGGTGCCAGTATGGACCTGGCCGACATGCCTGCTCCCATCGCGGACATCATGCGCGCTGCCTACGGCGATGCCACTGCCCAGATCTTCCTGATCTCCGCGATCATCAGTGTGGTGGCACTCCTGGCTGTGCTGTTCATCAAGGAACGTCCGCTGCGGCGCACCGTGGACGCTGCTCCCGAGAAGGAACTTATTGCGACGGCGTCCGGAGATGCCGCCATGTCCCTGGACACTTCGACTCTGGATACCGGTTCCTTGGACACCGCGTCCGTGGATACCGCCCGCGTCGGTCAGGGAGGAACGTCCGACGACGGCGCACGCCGCTTGGGTGCCGAGCCCGCCGTTTCAGGGCGCGGCCGTCAGGTTCCGGTGGGTGAGCGCCAGGATCCGACCACGGACTCCGGATCCGATCTTGACCTGGAATTCGCGCGGATCCTGACCCAGGAACGCCCCCAGGGGACTGCGGACGTCAAGGAATTGCAGGAACAACTCTCCCGCACCCAATACGTCCTGGCCGAACAGCAATTGCAGCTGAGCCGGGCCAACGTTGAACTGCAGGCCCGTCTGCGTGAGCAGCAGACGGTCGCGGAGCAGCAGGCGCGCACTGCCAGCGAACTGTCCGCCCTCCGCAAAGAGCTCAAGCGCGAACGCAGGCAGCAGGAGCGAATGGCGTTGATGCTCCTCCAGGGCGTCGAAGCGCGCGAAGCACGTTCGGACCACGGCAAGCACGCTGGCTAAACCTCACAGATCCCGCTCTCGTTCGAAACTCCCGGCGTACTACGTGGGGTGTGGCGAACGAGGGCGAGACGAACAAGTGCGGGAGCGAAAGCGCCGGCTGGGGGACCAGCCGGCGTTTTTGTTGCTTGCAGCGGCTGATCGGGCCTGCAACGGCTGTGGTGCCTGCACCAGCGGGAGCACATCCGACACGGGAAATACTCCGCTGGGATGATCTTTTCCCTAGGTTGTTTCGCCGAGGCAACGGATTTCGTAGAGTAGGGAGGCTAATACTGTCAGCCCCTGCTGCAAAACTTCTCTTACTTCATTCACGCACTCTTTCTAAGGACCCGTGGGCATGCTTGTCACCCTTATACGGCGCTACTCCAAGCCGTATTTGCCGCAGATAGTGGCCGTCCTCATATTCCAGTTGGCGTCCACTATTGCCACGCTCTACCTCCCGAGCCTCAACGCCAAAATCATTGACGAGGGAGTCTCCCGCGGCGACACCGATTTCATTTGGCGGACCGGCGCGCTGATGCTCGCCGTCGCACTCGGCCAGGTGCTCACCGCTGTCGCAGCCGTCTACTTCGGTGCGCGCACAGCAATGGCGATCGGCCGGGACCTCCGGCGCAGCGTCTACCGCCAAGTGAGCAGCTTTTCCGCACAGGACGTGAACCGTTTTGGTGCTCCTACGCTGATCACCCGCGGCACCAATGATGTCCAGCAGGTCCAGATGCTGGTGCTGATGGGCCTGAACTTCATGGTCTCCACACCCATCATGTGCGTGGGTGGCATCATCATGGCCCTCCGCGAGGACCTCAGCCTGTCCTGGCTGGTCTGGGTCTCCGTGCCCATCCTTGTGGCAGTGGTGGGCTACCTCGTGGTCCGGTTGATGCCGCTGTTCCGTTCAATGCAGACCAAGATCGACGCCATCAACGGTGTGCTCCGCGAGCAAATCATTGGTATCCGCGTTGTCCGTGCCTTTGTGCGAGAACCTTACGAAGCCAAGCGTTTCGGTGACGCCAACCAGGACCTCACCGCCGTCTCCGTGAAGATCGGCAATCTCTTTGTCCTGATGTTCCCGGCCATCGGCATGATCCTGCACCTGTCTACTGCGGCGGTGCTGTGGTTCGGCGGTCAGCGTGTGGACTCCGGCGACATGCAGGTAGGCTCCCTGACTGCTTTCCTTCAATACCTCCTCCAGATCCTGATGGCAGTCATGATGGGAACCTTCATGGCCATGATGATTCCCCGTGCTTCCGTCTGTGCAGACCGCATCGGCGAGGTCCTGGACGTTGAGCCTTCCATCCACAACCCCACGTCCCCTGTGGTTCCCTCCGAAAAGAAGGGACACGTGGAGTTCCGCGATGTCACCTTCAAGTACCCCGGAGCCGAGGCGCCGGTGCTGAGCAACATTTCCTTCACCGCTGAGCCGGGCAAGACCCTGGCGATCATCGGTTCCACAGGCGCAGGCAAGACCACCCTGGTCTCCCTGCTGCCGCGGCTTTACGATGTCGCCTCAGGTGACGTCCTTCTCGACGGCGTCCCCGTCACCGAACTGGACGCGTCGGAGATCACCAGCCGCGTCTCGGCGGTGCCGCAGAAGCCGTATCTTTTCTCGGGGACCATCGAGCACAACCTGCGCTTTGGCAAGCCCGAGGCTACTGACGAGGAACTCTGGGAAGCGCTGGAGACCGCGCAGGCCAAGGGCTTCGTTGAGGAAAAGTCATCCGGCCTGAACCGGCGGATCGCCCAGGGTGGCACCAATGTGTCCGGCGGCCAGCGCCAGCGCCTTTCCATTGCCAGGGCCTTGGTGACCAAGCCGAATGTCTATCTGTTTGACGATTCCTTCTCCGCGTTGGACGTTGCCACCGATGCGAGGCTCCGAAAGGCCTTGAAAGCCAAGACACGCGACGCCACAGTCATTATCGTCGCCCAGCGCGTCTCCACCATTGCCGATGCGGACGAGATCCTGGTCCTGGATAACGGCCGGATCGTGGATCGCGGAACGCACGATGAACTGCTTGAAACCTCGCCTACGTACCAGGAAATCGTTGAATCCCAGCTGAGTGTAGAGGAAGTCGCATGAGCGAGCAGAACCAGCAGAAGAAGCGTGGCTGGGCTGCCAAGGCAGAGGCCGCGAAGAATGCCCAGGCTACAGCCGAGGCAGACGAGGCGGACGTGGCAACCGAGGCACTTGATGACGACGACTTCGTAGAGGAGGAGTACGTCCCTTCGGAAGCCGATGGCGGTATGTTCGGCGATGTTCCTGCCAAGAAAGCCAAGGAGTTCTGGCCATCAGCCAAGCGGCTCATGGGCTTGTTGAAGCCTGAGAGTGTCGGCGTCTACATCGTGATCGGCCTTGTGGTGGTCTCGGTGGTCCTGAATGTGATTGCACCCAAGATTCTGGGCAGCGCGATGGACGTGATCTTCGGCGGCGTCATGGGCAAGCAGCTGCCGCCCGGCGTCTCCCAGGAACAGTTCGTAGAGCTCATGCGCCAGCAAGGCCAAGAGAACTTTGCGGACATGGTCTCCAAGATGCAACTCACCAACGGGATCGACTTCCCCAAGCTGACGTTCCTTATTTCGATCGTGCTCCTGATGTACTTTGTGGCCAACATCTTCCTGTGGGCTCAGGGCTGGTTGCTCAACAGGATCGTCATGCGCGTCATCAAGCAACTCCGTAACGACGTCCAGGCAAAGCTCAACAGGCTCCCGCTGAACTATTTCGACACCCGTCAGCGCGGCGACATCCTCTCCCGCGTCACGAACGACGTCGACAACGTCCAGCAGGGATTGCAGCAGGCGTTCGCACAGCTGGTCAGCTCGGTGCTCACCGTCCTGGGCATCACGGTGATGATGTTCATCGTGTCCTGGGAACTGGCACTGATCGCACTGATCGCGCTGCCACTCTCCGGTGTCATGGCCGGCGTCATTGGTGCCAGGAGCCAGAAGCTTTTCGCTGCACAGTGGAAGAACACCGGTTCCCTGAATGGCCAGATCGAGGAATCATTCTCCGGGCATGACCTGGTGAAGGTGTTTGGCCGAGACGCTGACATGCTGGTGCGCTTCGATGAACGCAACGAGGCCCTGTACAAGGCGTCCTTCGGGGCCCAGTTTGTTTCCGGCGTAATCTTCCCGGCCATGAACTTTGTGTCCTACCTGTCCTACGTCGGCATTGCGGTGGTTGGCGGCCTGCGGGTTGCCTCCGGCTCCATGAGCCTTGGCGACGCCACAGCCTTCATCCAGTACTCGCGGGAATTCACTCAGCCCCTCGGCCAGATCGCCGGCATGGCCAACATGCTGCAGTCCGGTGTGGCCTCGGCCGAGCGCGTTTTCGAATTCCTTGACGCCGACGAAGAAGTTGAAGAGACCGGTACGCGCCACCTGCCGGCCAAGACCGACGGCCACGTGGAGTTTGAGCATGTCTCCTTCAGCTACGTGGAGGACAAGCCCCTCATCGAGGACCTGTCCTTCAGTGCAGAGCCTGGCCACACCGTGGCGATCGTCGGACCCACGGGGGCCGGAAAGACCACCCTGGTGAACCTGGTAATGCGCTTCTACGAGCTCAATGCCGGGCGCATCACCTTGGACGGCGTGGATATCAAGGATCTCAGCCGCTCCGAGCTGCGGTCCAAGGTAGGCATGGTGTTGCAGGATGCCTGGCTTTTCGGCGGGACCATCTACGACAACATCAAGTACGGCAACCTTGACGCCACCGAGGAACAAATCATGGAAGCGGCCAAGGCCACTTATGTGGACCGCTTCGTCCGGGCATTGCCGGATGGTTACCAGACGATCATCGATGAAGAAGGCAACAACGTCAGCGCCGGTGAGAAGCAGCTCATCACCATTGCCCGTGCGTTCGTCTCCGATCCTTCACTGCTGATCCTTGATGAGGCTACGAGCTCTGTGGATACCCGTACTGAGCTGCTGCTGCAGAAGGCCATGGCCGCCCTCCGCACGGACCGGACCAGCTTCGTCATCGCGCACCGGTTGTCCACCATCCGCGACGCCGATACCATCCTGGTGATGGAGAACGGGCGGATCGTGGAGCAGGGCAACCACAACCAGCTGCTGGTGCTCCAAGGCGCGTACTACCGCCTGTACATGTCCCAGTTTGCCGGTGAGGAAGAGACCGCCGTGGACGATTCGACGGCGGTGCACAGCTGAGCGCGCATTCCCTAAGTACTGGGTTGCACGCCCGGGACTCCGTGGAACCCCAGCGCATTGAGGTACTCGTACCCATGCGCTGGGGTGACATGGATGCGTACGGGCATATCAACAATGTGCAGATCGTCCGGATGCTGGAAGAAGCCCGAATCGCGGCTTTCGGACCACCACGGGGTGCTGGCCTTCCGGGCACAGAACCACCGGCGGCGCTCTTCAACGACGTTGAAGAGGGCACCATGACGTTGGTTGTGGAGCACAAAGTCCGGTATGTGCGGACGTTGGAATACCGCAACATCCCGGCAGTGGTGGAGATTTGGGTTGGCGCCATCAAGGGGGCCAGCTTTGATCTTCACTACGTCATCAAGGACCCCGTCACAAGGGAAGACTGCGTCAAAGCCAGTACGCACCTGGCCTTCGTGGCAGAGGCTACCGGCAGGGTCCTCAGGCTCACTCCGGACCAGAGGGAAAAGCTGGAGCGTTACCGCGCGTAGAGTTTCACCATGAAACTTGAAATCGCCGTGGTGAGCGCGACGGGTGCCGGTACGGCCGCCTCCGAGGGTGCCGATCGGATTGAGCTCTGCAGCAGCCTGGAACTTGGTGGCATCACGCCAAGTCAGGGCCTCATGGAAGCCAGCATTGAACACGTTGCCGGGCGCCTTGAGATCCATCCGCTGGTGCGATGCCGCCCCGGCGATTTCCACTACTCCGCCTCGGACGTGGACACCATGGTGCACGAAGTACGTCATCTGCTGGCTCAGGGCGCCCACGGGGTAGTGGTGGGCGCCCTGACCGCAGAGGGTGACATCGACGTTCACGCGGTCCAACGCTTGGTGGATTCTGCCCGGCAGGCGAGCCCTGAAACGCAGTTGACCTTCCATCGCGCGATCGACCAGTCACGGGACCCCATGGCCACCCTTGATCAATTGCTGGAACTCGGATTCACCCGGGTACTAACATCTGGGCACGAGGCCACAGCAGGTGCAGGCCTTGCCAACCTTTCCGAGATGGTGGAACGGGCCGAGGGAGCCCTGGAAATCATGGCCGGAGGCGGGCTGAACCTTGGCGATATCCCGGCGATGCACGCGGCCGGCCTTTCAGCCGTTCATATGTCCGCCAAGAGAACTGTCTCTACGCTTGGTCACCGAACCATATCCCTTGGCGCGCAGGACGGCGCCGACCCCACTGCCTATACCGTCACGGACCGGGAAACGGTCCGCATGGCGCGAGCGGAGATCAACGCGCTGGAACTCGGTGCTCCTCCGGCATAGTTTCCACTGCTGGGCTCAATCGCCCTTGAGCTCAGCCTCCCCACATTGCCGGATTCAGGGGAGTTACCGTCAGGCTTTCGAGCCGTGCGGTTCCTCCTTCTGAGAAGACCGAGATGTGGGTCGCCCCAGCGCTTGGAAAGACTTGGTCCGTGATGGTGGTCAGCCCGTCCTGGGCGAAGAGCTCCACGGATGCGCGGTCCACGTACAGGCGCAGGCGGAGACGGCCGTTGATCAACTCCACCCTCGGGTCCTCTACTGAACTGAAGGCCGAATGGAATCCCTCATTGCCCGAGTTGGTCCTGTCGACGGCAAGCCGTTTCGTGGACGGAGCGTAGCCGATCCGGGTTGCTTCGCTTCCATTGTCGAGGACTTTCAGGCCAAACGCCGTTGCCGTCCCCGGAGAGAACTCTGCGTCGACCTGGACCACATCACCTGTGATGGGAAGCGTGGTTGTTCCCGGCGTGATGTCCTGGGCGGGCGCAGTGTATGCGGCCGCCGTATTCTTCAACGCCTCCGCCTGGGACACCACCTGCTGCCGCAGCCGCGGACCCGCGGACGTCTGGGTTAGTACCACTTCACGCGGCAACGCCATGGTTCCGCGCCACGTGGTGGTGGGAGTGTCCTGGCCGTAGTCCCAGTTGTTCATCCAGCCCAGCATGATCCGCTTGCCGCCTGGAGCATTGTTGAAGGAAACCGTAGCGTAGTAGTCCCTGCCCCAGTCCAGCCAATCGTGCTGCTCGAGGTGGGAGGCATCCGAGGAAACGAATTCGTCGGCGAGTATGTGTCCCCAGCCGCCGCGGTTGTTGTCCACGATCTTGATAGTGGCCTGGCTGCCTTTGTAGGCGCTGACGTCCCAGGCTTGCCACTCCAGATGTTCGGAATCGTTGCCGGTGGCGGTACGGACTGTTTGACCATTGACCACAAGGTTCACGGTGGTTTCAGCACTCCTGGGCTTCGCCGGTTCCGAACCCAACACCATGTTGTCCAGCGTCAGGTGGCCCCATGGCCCGGTTGCGTTGTCTACAACCCGGATGCGGGCGATCTGGCCGTACCAGGGGGAAACGTCCCAGTTCTGCCAGTTCAGGTCGCCCGAATTTGTGCCCGTTGAGGTGCGCACCGGCACCCCTCCCACCAGCAGTTCAACCTGGAGTTCTCCGCCCGTGCGGCTGCCGCCGCCCAGAAGGAAGCCGATGTTGGTGTTGGTCAGGTAAAACTCGGGAGAGGTGATGGTGCCGACGTTGTTGTCCTGGTACGGGCCGCCTTCGAACGTGTTGATCCGTTTCCCGATGGCGAATTCACCGCCCGACGTCGAGGGGTTAAGTGCTGCCTGGAAGTCGCCGGTGAGCTGCCAGCCGGCTTGTGTGAGTGTCCCGGGGTAGTCGAAGCCGTCGAACAGCAGGTAGCCCGGAGGGGCCTGGTTACCCGACTGCTTGCCGGTTTCCTGCGGGTGCTTTCCACCGCCCGCGAGGAAGTTGAGGTAGTCCTTGTCCAGGGTGAAAGGTGCTGATTCCATGGTGCCCACGGGTGCATCTCCACCATGGAAGCCGTTAACCAGCCCGGCTCCGATGCTGCCGGTAACCGCCATTTGTCCTGAAAGACTTCCTGAGGCGGGGGCGCTTCCCCAGGGTCCGGAACTGTTTGACGGATCGTTCTGGACGTTCCAGCCGCTGTAATTGCCACTGTTGAAGCCGCCAAGGACGTTTCCGGGGGGAAGCTGGCTCGCGGGATCGATATTTTCGGCGCTGAAGGAAGTGCCGTTGAAGGTGCCCACGAAGTATTGTCCGCCGCTGCCGCCGGCGACGGCTCCAGGGTTGATGTTCACGGAGAGGACCCACTTGACGTTGTTTGGGTCTCCGTCAACCGCGAGGGGGAACAGATCAGGGCATTCCCACTGCCCTCCGGTCGCATTTGCCGGACCGAAGTCATCCAGATAGTCCCATTGCTTCAGGTCGTTGCTCTTGTAGAAGAGGACCCGGTGTTCGTCGGCTTCAACGGCTGCCATGACCCAGTAGTCCGGACCGGTGGGGGAGTCGTACCAGAAGACTTTGGGGTCGCGGAAGCTCGAGGTGTTCCTGTTCAGGACCGGGTTGTTGCCGTACTTGGTCCAGGTCTGTCCGTCGTCGGTGCTGAACGCCAGTGACTGTGCTTGTTTACCCGCGAGGGTGGGGTGGGCCCCAGTGTAATTGCTGGTGTAGATGGCCACCAACGGCGGATTTTGGAGGGTCCCAAGTCCGCTGGTGTTCTGGGTGTCCACCACTACAGACCCGGAGAAGATTTCCTCGATCACCTGGCCGGATCCGTTGAAACCTCGTGGAATGGCGAGTGGTTGTTCCTCCCAGTGGATCAGGTCGGTGGAGGACGCGTGGCCCCAGCTCATGTCTCCCCAGCGCGTTCCGTTGGGGTTGTACTGGTAATACATGTGGTATTTTCCGTTGTGGAAAACGAGTCCGTTGGGATCGTTCATCCAGTTCGCTTCTGGCGTGTAATGCAGGTAGGGCCGGTATTGCTGGGTGGCGGGGTCCGGGTCTGTGGCCTGGGCGGTGGTGGCAACGGAGAATGAGGCAGCGGTGAGTGCCACGGCCGCCCCGATCGATATTAAGGCTTTGGTGCGTCTTGTCATCGTTGACAGACCTTTCGTCAAGGGCTTGCGTTGCGGGATGACGACGGCGGACCCGCCTTGTGGGGCGACGCCGCCGCCGTCGTTACTTATGCCGTGCTGTTGCGGCTGTTACGTCGTGCGGTTACGGCGTTGCCCTGAACGCGTAGTTGGACGCGTACCTCACCACCTGGTTGCTATCGCCGCTGTCCAGCACCTTGGAACCGGAAGTTGATGCATCCAGGACCACCGTGTGCACCGCAATGGCCGAGACGGTGTTGTTGGTGGCGATGTAGTTGTTGTTTCCGGAAGCCACCAGGATGATGGTGGGCGTCTGCCCGGACGGCGTGACCGATCCGGAGGCGACGTCGTAGCTGAAGTGGTTTCCAGTAACCGTGTTGTTGCTGCCCGCTATGTGGACCAGCCCGAAGAGATCGTCCAACCCGTTGTTGTATGGCTTGAGGGGATCGAACGGTTCCATCTGGCGCAGGAAGTGATTGGCTCCGACGAGGTTTTCCGTGCAGCTTCCTTCGAAATTCACCATGCCGGGGTAGAAGGCATGGAAGCGGTTGGACGTAATGGAGGAGCGCGTGCAGTCCTTGAAGTGCACGCTGCTCTTGCCGCGGGGGAAGACGTTGTTGCCCGTAACCAGCAAGCCCATGTGCCCCTCGGCGAAGATCGAGAATCCCACGAAGCCGGCGCCAATGAGGTTGTCGGTGACTTTTGAGGCCTGGCCTGATCCTGTCAGTTCCACGCAGGATCCACATTCGGCAAGGAAGTTGCTGCTGACGCTCAGGGCATCGGTGTCCCTCACAACAAGGCCATGCTCCAGGTACACCATTCCCATGCGCTCCACCCGGCAGGAATCGTTGGCAGAATCGAAGCGGATGCCTGTTTTGCCGTTGGTGTAATCGTTCTCGTTGGAACCGAAGGACACGCCATCAAGGCAGAAGTTCTCGAACACCACCCCGCTGATCCGCGGATCACCTGTGCGGTAGACCCGGAAGGCGTCCGTGTTCCCGTCTGTATTTTCCACCCTGACGCGGCTGGCGCCGGGGTTGATCTCGTGCCAGCCCGAGGTGTTGCCGGCGTTGTAGCGGATGCTCAACGAGGTGAAGCCATGGCCCGATCCGCGGATGGTCAGGAAGCTGATGTCCACATTCACCCGGGTCTTCAAGGAGTAGTCTCCCGGCGGGATGTAGATCACGGCACCGGGCTTGGACGCCTGGCTGGTCTGCTGGCTTTTGATGTCAGCGATGATGCTGTTGATGATGAGCCCGATGTCGTTGTACGGGGTGGCGGACGGATTCCCTGGAACGCTCCAAGTGGTGACGTCATAGACGGTGGTCAAAGCTGGTTCTCCTCACATCGTTGGGGGACTGAACTGTGCTGCTTCTCTTCAAGTGCGTCCGGAACCGCCGGCGCCGTGCTCTGCATGCTCGCTCGTGCCTCGCTTGGACGCATGCTGCCGCACGCCTCCGGCGGTTCCGGGTGGTTCTACAGACGGGTGCTCTATAGACGGTTGCTTTACAGGACGCCGATCAGGTGGCGGTGCCCCTGAAGGTGAGTACCGGCGTCGGGCGTTGCGGCCACCTGCCCAGGTGCTGCTGCAGCAGCGCCGCCGGCTGCCGCCATAGTGAAGGCGACAGCTGCCGATGCCGTAAGCGCGCGGAGCACACTTCGTCGGCTGATGTCCGGGATGGGTTTCATACGTTCTCCTTTGAAGGGGGATCCCAACTGGGTACGGCGGATGCAAAAACCTGCCAAATCAGCCAAAATATGCCAAAACGGTTTATCTAGCTGCGTCGCTGACTCTAGGGGTGGCCCGTCGGGCCCGTCAAGAGCCAAAACTGGCCAAAATGTGACGCTTGACATACTTGGGAAATCGGGCCTATGGTGTTGCCAAGTCGTTTTGGCAAAACGATTCTCCATCCCCAAAGATTCTTTCAATCCCGTTCCAAGAGAAAGTCGACAGCGATGTCCACTCGAAAGACCATCTCCAGACTCGTCACACTCGGCGGCCTCTGCACTGCCGTCGCACTTGCAGCTACGGGTTGCGGTGCCGGGGGCCCCGCACCAACATCCGGAAGCGCATCCAGCACCGTCAACGTCCTGGTGGAAGCAGGCGGCCACGCCGAACTCACAGGCGTTGCCGAGCAGTGCAAGAAAGACACCGGCCTCAACGTCAACTTCGTCGAACTGCCCTATGACGGCATGTTCAACCGGCTCTCCAGCGAGTTCTCCTCCGGCAATGTTTCCTTCGACGTCGCGGCATTGGACTCCGTGTGGCTCCCCAGTTTCAAGGATGCAGTCCAGCCAATCGATGAACTGTTCACCGATGAAGCCAAGAAAGACATTTTCCCCGCCCTCGTGAAGGAAGCCAACGTTGACGGCCACTTCATCGGCATGCCTGCCTGGACCAACGCAGAGATCATCCTGTACCGCAAGGATCTCTTCGATGATGCCAAGAACAAGGCAGACTTCAAGGCAAAGTACGGCTATGAACTGGCAGCCCCCACCACATGGAAGCAGTACCAGGACATCTCCGAGTTCTTCACCAAGGACGGCATGTACGGCACGGACGTGAAGGGCGCCGTGGAAACGGAATGGCTTGCCCATGTCCTGCAGGCCGGCTCGCCGATGGTCCTTGATGCGAACAACAACGTGGTCATTGATAACGCTGCCCACAAGGAAGCGCTCGACTTCTACGTGAGCCTCACCAAGTCCGCCCCTCCGGGTGCTGCACAGGTTGACTGGGCAGCGGCACAGAACCTGTTCAACCAGGGCAAGACCGCCATGACCCGCTTCTGGGCCCACGCCTACCGGCAGATCCCCAAGGACTCTCCCGTAGCAGGCAAGGTTGGAGCTGCAGCGATGATTGGCGGAAGTGCCGGCGTCGCGGGTGTTCCGGGCCCGTGGTACCTGTCCGTACCCAAGGCGACCAAGAACGCTGATGCCGCCAAGAAGTTCATCAAGTGCGCGTACGACCACAACAGCATGGGTGTGGAATCCAGCCTCGGACTCGCCTCCCGCATCTCAGCGTTTGAGAAGTACCAGAACCAGCCGGGCTACGAGAGCTTCAAGCCGCTGATCGAAACACTCAACGGCAAGGCAACCGCAACACGTCCGGCAACAGCCAAGTGGCAGCAGATTGTGGACACCGTGCTGGTCCCGCTCCTGCAGAAGGCTGTGGCTGGCGGCGACTCCGCCACCCTCCTGGCTGACGCCAAGAAGCAGATCCAGGACCTCCTCAAGTAAAGACTCCGCGGCCGGCACCAGCCGACTCAGCCGGTGCCGGCCGTGGCCCCAACAAACAGAAGAGAAAATCGTGCGTATCTCCGATCGCCGCTTCGCCCTATACCTGATGACCCCAGCGGCGCTGTTCCTGGCCGTGTTTGTGGCCTACCCGCTGTTCCGCCTCGTCGCAGACAGCTTCTTCAAGATCTCGCCCATCGCGGGCGGCCCGCGTGACTTCGTCGGATTCCAAAACTATGCGGCAGCATTCGCCTCCGAAGCCTTTATGGGTGCCGGCTGGCGGACCCTAGCCTACACAGTCGTGGTGGTGACGCTCGAGTTCGCGCTCGGCCTCGGTATGGCTCTCCTGTTCACCACGCTCGGACGCAAGTCCCAGATCTGGCGAACGGTCTTCCTTTACCCGCTGATGATTGCGCCGATCGTGGCCGGCCTGCTCTGGAAGTTCCTGATGATCGATAACTTCGGCCTCATCGGGACCCTCCTGCACCAAGCAGGCATCCTCTCCAACCCCAACCAGATCGGCTGGCTCTCGGACCCGAACATCGTGCTGTTCTCGGTAGCCGTCCCCGATATCTGGCTCACGACGTCCTTCATGTGCCTGGTCCTGTTCGCAGGCCTCCAAAACATCCCAGGCGACCTCATCGAGGCAGCCCGCCTGGACGGCGCCAAGGCACCGGCGCTGCTGTTCCAGATCATCCTTCCGCTCCTCCGCCCGGTGATCGCCGTGGCACTGGTGGTCCGCGGAATCGATGCCGCCCGGGCCTTTGACACCATCCTCATCCAAACCAACGGGGGCCCGCAGTCCGCCTCCGAAACCATGAGCCTGCTGATCTACCGGACCATGATCCGCTTCGGCGATCCCGGCCTGGCCAGCGCCATGGGCACCATCTACCTGCTGGCGATGCTCGCCGTCGCATTCTTCGCGGTGGCCACCATCTGGCGGCCAGGAAAGGACAACTGATGAGCGCCGCAGAAACATCGCACGACGGCGGGACACCGGCTTCCGCTCCTGGCATCGGGCCGCGCCGTTCAGCAAAGGGCGGCCCAGCAATGGGCGGCCCAGCAACGGGCGTCGCGGCAACAGTCGCCCGGCTCACGGCAGCCAGGAACACCCAGACAGCGAAGCAAGCCCAAGGTGGGACTACAGGCAAAACTGTGCTGCCGCCGTCGAAGGTTACTGAGCCAAGCGCCCCGCGCAGGCGCCGCGGCGTCAACCGTGAAGGCCTTGAGGCCGGCCGCCGCAGTACCAGGACCATCCTGTGGATCCTGCTGGCCGCCGCCATGGTGCTGTACGGGTTCCCGTTCCTGTACCTGTTGTTTACGTCCTTCAAGACTCCGATCGACACCATCGCCGTTCCACCCACAATCCTCCCGAAGGAATGGACGCTGGAGAATTACGCGAACGCCCTGGGCCGCAGCGGTGTGTTGGCTTCATTCATCAACAGCATCCAGACCGCAATCATCAGCACCCTGCTGTCCTTGGTGCTGGCTGTCCCGGCGGCTTATGGCATCACGCGCTACAAGACTCCGAGCGGCCGGGTGTTCATCATGGCCGCACTGGTCACCCGCATGGTGCCGCCGGTAGCAATCGGCATTCCGCTGGCATCCATGATGGCTTCGGCTGGTTTGGCGGATACGCCGATCGCGTTGTCCATTGCCCACACCACCATTTCCCTGCCGCTCTCCATTTGGCTGATGTCCAGCTTCTTTGAGGCTGTTCCCCGCGACCTGGAAGAGGCAGCAACCGTGGATGGCTGCAGCAGGCTCGGCGCGCTCTGGCGGGTGGTGATCCCGGTGGTTTCCGGAGGCATCGCCGTCACCGCGATCTTCGCCTTCCTCGCATCATGGAACGAATTCCTCTTCGCACTCCTGATGACCGCCATCCGATCCCAGACGACTCCAGTGGTCATCGCGAACTTCCAGACCCAGTTCGGCCTGGACTGGGGATCCATGACGGCGCTGGCAGCCGTGTACTCGATCCCGGTCATCCTTCTCACCCTTCTCCTGCAGCGCAAGATCGTCGCAGGCATGACGCTCGGCGCCGTCAAGGGCTAAGCAACCGTCACTGGCTGAGAAACCACACCACAAAAAGGGCAGAAGCTATGTCAAGCAACAACTACTACGACGTGACTACATGGCCGGTCGGCAACCCGTCCCAGGACGTCGGTGAAGTCATCAACAGCATCATCGCCGACGTCAAGGCCCGGCAGGCAGCCACCGACGTGAACAACGGAGGAAAGCCGGGAGCGGTGATCTACCTGCCGCCCGGGGACTACCATCTCCGTACGCAGGTGCTGATCGATATCAGCTTCCTCAGGATCCAGGGCTCGGGGCACGGCTTTACGTCTTCGAGCATCCGGTTCAACGTTCCCGAGGACGAGTGGTCCGGCCTCCATGAGCTGTGGCCCGGAGGAAGTCGCATAATTGTCGATCTTCCGCTCGGTGTTGATGGCGAGGGTGTGGACGAAGCCAAGGGAGCCGCCTTCTACATTGAGCGAACCGGGAGCCCCCGGATCAGCTCGGTGGAGTTCTCCAACTTCTGCATCGACGGCTTGCACTTCACCCCGGACGGCTCCGGGCTGCCGCCAGAGAACACCTATGTGAACGGCAAGACCGGTATCTATGTGGCGAGCGCCAATGACTCATTCCGCGTCACGGGGATGGGGTTCATCTACCTTGAGAACGCCCTCACTATCCACAACGCTGACGCGCTTTCCATTCACGATAACTTCATTGCTGAATGTGGAAGCTGCATTGAGTTGCGTGGTTGGGGACAGGCGTCAAAGATCACCGACAATCTGATCGGAGCAGGTTTCAAGGGCCACTCGATCTATGCCAAGAACCATGGCGGCCTCCTGATAACCGCGAACAACATCTTCCCCAGGGGTGCCAGCAGCATCCATTTGGACGGCGTCACGCGTTCAAGCGTCACCAACAACCGGCTGCATTCCTTCTACCCCGGGATGGTGGTTCTCGCAGAGAACAGTTCCGAGAACCTGGTGGCAACGAACCACTTCCTGCGTGACCATGAGCCCTGGACACCCTTCCTGGGAGTCGATAACGGGCTGGACGATCTTTACGGGCTTCTCTGCGTGAGCGGGAGCAACAACTCTGTGGTGGGCAACCACTTCTCCGAGGTCATCGACGCAGAGAGCATCCGTCCCGCAGGAGCGACGCCGGTCATCATCCGGTTGCTGGAGGGAGCTGGAAACTTCGTCTCCAACAACCACGTGGTGGCGATGGACGTTCACGCCACGTCCAGTGATTCCTGCTTCTCCGCCCAGGTGGACGCCCTGTTGACCACGGGTACTTCTGACGGGCTCGCCGTTACGGCTGTCCTGGTCGATTCCGGATCTGCCCGGAATACGATCCTTGATTCCGGATCTGAGGCTCAGGTTATTGCAGATAGGGCTGTCAACGCCCTGAGGGCCACACCGACGGTCGGTTTCCAGGCGGCACATGCTGATTCGATCGCAGGATCAGCACCAACATCATGAGGACGTGGGGGACCAATGACCAATAGATCAGTGGGTATCAAGGATGTGGCGGCAGAGGCCGGAGTTTCGGTCACCACCGTCTCCCACGTCCTGAACGATGTTGCCTACGCCCGGGTTGGCGCAAGAACCAGGGAGCGGGTCCAGGAGGCTGCGCATCGCCTGGGATACGGCCCGAACCGCCTGGCCCAGGCCCTGAGGACGCAACGTTCGGGGATGATCGGGTTCATCAGCGAGGAAATCGCCACCACGCCGCATGCAGGCAGGATCATCCTGGGCTCAGAGGAAACTGCCAAGCGCCGGGGCTACAACATCATGATCATCAACTCCACCAGCACCAGCTCCCAGGAGTCCAAGGAAAGCCAGGTGGCGGACCTGCTGGACAGGCAAGTGGATGGCATCCTGTACGCCACGATGTATCACCGGAAGCTGGCTGTCCCCAAGAACCTCGCGGGACTGCCTGCAGTCCTGGTGGACTCCGAAGACATCAGCCAAACTGTTTCCTCCGTCATCCCCGACGAAGTGGGCGGGGCAAGGTCCGCAGTGCAGACACTGATCGACGCCGGTCACACCCGGATCGGGATGCTCAACAACACCGACGACGTACCTGCAACCCACTCCCGGTTGCGGGCTTTCAGGGAGACGTTGGCAGACGCCGGGCTGCCGTTCCACGAAGAACTGGTGCAGTCCGAGATCTCTGAGATGCCCGGTGGCTACCAGGCGGCGCTGCGCCTGCTGAAATCCGAGAGCCGGCCAACGGCCGTGTTTTGCTACAACGACCGTATGGCCATGGGTGCGTACCGGGCCGCTGCGGAACTTGGCCTGAGGATTCCGGATGACATCTCCTTCGTCGGTTTCGACAACCAGGAACTCATTGCCGAAAACCTTTACCCAGCGCTGACAACAGTCGCCTTGCCGCACTACGAAATGGGTGCCTGGGCAACGGAAAACCTGATCGATGCCATCGAAGGGAAAACCGACCTGCAGTTGTTCGCCACCCATCCCACCGTTCTTCCCTGCCCCATGGTTCTTCGCGACTCCGTCGCTTCCCTCCCGAAAGACCTCCGATGACTGAAACAACAACGCACCGTGCCGGTCCCGGCGAAGACGCCGCCTCAACGATGCGCCCGATACTTCACTACACGGCCAAGAACACCTGGCTGAACGATCCCAACGGACTGGTTTGGTACAACGGCGTCTACCACCTCTTCTACCAGAACAACCCCTTCGACAACGTCTGGGGCAACATGTCCTGGGGGCACGCCACCTCGACTGACCTCCTGGACTGGACCGAGCATCCCGTTGCCATCGCCTGCGACGACGAAGAGGACGTCTTTTCCGGCAGCATCGTGGTGGACCACGGCAATACGTCGGGGTTCGGCACAGAGGAAGATCCGGCGTTGGTGGCCATCTACACGAGCGCCTTTAAGGAAGGCTCGGCGCATCAGGGGACACAGGCCCAGTCCCTCGCGTTCTCCACGGATGGCGGCATGACGTGGAGCAAATATGCAGGCAATCCGGTGCTTGCCCGCGGCTCGGCCCATTTCCGGGATCCCAAGGTGTTCCGCTATGAGGGATCTGCCGGGTCCTGTTGGGTGATGGTGGCCGTGGAGGCCCAGCATCAGCAGGTTGTCATGTACCGCTCGGCGAACCTCAAGGACTGGGAATACCTGAGTACTTTCGGCCCTGCGAACTCCGCGGAAGGCGAATGGGAATGCCCGGACCTCTTCCCGCTCCCCGTCGACGGGGACCCGGCGAACGTCAAGTGGGTCCTGGTGGTTAACGTCAATCCTGGCGCCGTGGCCGGTGGCTCGGGTGGGCAGTACTTCGTGGGGCACTTCGATGGCGTGCAGTTCACTGCCGATCCTGATTCGCTCGTTTCACCGGCTCCTGACGGGACCACCGACCTCAGGCAATGCCTCTGGCTCGACTGGGGACGTGACTACTACGCCGCAGTCTCCTTCAGCAACGCCCCGGAGGGCCGGCGCATCATGATCGGCTGGATGAACAACTGGGACTATGCCAACTCCTTGCCCACGGCCCCGTGGCGCTCGGGGATGTCCCTTGCCCGCGAGGTCGAACTCGCAACAGTGGACGGTTTGCCGCGCTTGGTGCAGCGGCCCGTGCTTCCGCTGGTGCTGCCCCTGGACTCCGGAAAGCCGGCCAGCATTCTCCCGGATGCCGAACTTCAGGACTCCGCTGTGCAACTGCCCAACGCCATGCCCGGGTCAGCCCAACTGATCGAGGCAGAGATCCTGCCAGGCTCGGCCCGGACCATTGCGTTCAGGCTTCTATGTGCCCCGGACGGGAGCGCCGCAACGGTTCTCAGCTTTGATGCCGTCACGAGCCAGCTCACCCTGGATCGCCGCCATTCCGGAAACACCGGCTTCCACGAAAAGTTTGCGTCGGCAGAGTCGGCGCCGGTGAAGCTCGACGACGGCGTGCTGAGGCTGCGTATTATCGTGGACCAATCAGTGGAGGTCTTCGCCCAAGACGGCAGGGTTGTCCTGAGCGATCTTGTCTTCGCCCTGCCCGGGAGCCTCGGCACCGAGCTGCGGGTGGAAGGCGGCACCGCCGTTGTGCGGAACCTGGTTGTCACCGATCTGAACTAACGGCCACGTTCTAACAGCCACGTCCTAACAGACAGGGCTGGATCGGCTCTCCCCAGGGAGTTCTGGCGCGGGCTTCCCGGTCCGAGGAGACTGTGGATGTGGACGTTGATTCCTCACGAACGGATACTGACATGGCTGCCATTTCACCTTCCAACCTCACTGTCACCACCATTTCCCTGACCATGGCAGGCATTGGCCCGCTGAACCCTTTGCCGGTGGTGGCCGCGGAACTCGATCAGCCCTATACCGTAGGCGAGGGTGTTCCGGAAGAACTCGATCAGCCCTATACCGTAGGCGAGGGTGTTCCGGAAGAACTCCAGGCGGCGGCTCGCTACGGAGTAGTACCCAACGTCTTCCCGTACCTCATGCAGGATGGCTATAGCCGCGAGGCGGCACCAAAGGAACTGCCCGCCGTCGTGCTTGAGAACAGCAAACTCAGGGCGACGGTCATACCGTCGTTGGGCGGCCGTATCTGGGAATTGTTCGACAAAGTGACGGGAAAGCAGCTCCTCCACACGCACGACGCGCCCCAGCTCGCCAACATCGCGCTGCGAAAGGCGTGGTTCGCGGGCGGCCTGGAGTGGAACATTGGCACGCGCGGCCACTCACCCACCAGTTGCGATCCGCTGCACACGGCGATCGTCCACACCCTGGACGGCAAGCACATCCTTCGCGTGTGGGAGTTCGAGCGGCTCCGGGAAGTGGTGTTCCAAGTGGACATATGGTTGCCTGCCGAATCGGAGGTGCTCTTCGCGGCCGTGCGCATCCGCAACCCGAATGACCATGACGTTCCCATGTACTGGTGGAGCAACGCGGCCATTCCGGAAACGGACCGCACCCGGGTGATCGCCCCGGCCGACGAAGCTTTTGGCAGCGACTACGCCACGGACATCACCCGTGTCCGGCCCACGGACCACAATGGCTACGACGGCACGTGGTTGGTCAACAGCCCGCATGCCGCCGATTTCTTCTTTGATATTGATCCTTCCGAACGTCGCTGGGTTGTGGCTGCGGACCACGACGGCGATGGGCTGGCGATGCTGTCCACCAGCCGGCTGAGGGGCAAGAAGCTTTTCGTCTGGGGACAAGGCCAGGGCGGCAAACGGTGGCAGCAGTGGTTGAGCCCGGGGGCCGGCCCTTACGCCGAGATCCAGGCCGGTCTGGCGAGAACCCAGTTTGAGCATTTGGCCATGCCCGCGGGTGCGGAATGGTCCTGGGTGGAAGCGTATGGGAACGGGCATCTGGACCCGCATACTGCCCACGGATCGGACTGGAATGCGGCCGTAGCCCATGCCGGCCAGCGGCTTGAGGAGCTTCTGGCGCACGCGGACCTGGAGGCAATGCTGCCCGCCGCCATCACCGATGCTGACGTCCCGCCCTCCACCATGGTGCTCCACGGCAGTGGCTGGGGAGTGGTGGAGCGGGCGCGGCGCCGAAGGGCAGGCAAGGGCTGGATTGATGAGAGCGGCACACCCTTCGTCGATGAAAGCATCACGGCGGAGCAGGAACCATGGCTGGACCTGCTGAAGGGAAAAGCGTTCGACGGCGCGCCCGGCTTTGTTGCCGGAGCTGACTGGGAGGAGCTGCTGGAGGGACAGGAAAGTCCTGAGGCGCGCTTCCACGTGGCCACGATGAGGCATGGCAGGCAGGATCTGGAGGGAGCCAAGGAGGCCTACCGTGACGTGCCTGCTGCCGGGGGCGTTCGGCCGCGGACTTTGGCGCTCGCACATCGCGGATTGGGATTGGCGTTACTGGCCGGGGGCGCGGATCGCGAGGGCCTGGATGAACTCAGGAGAGGGGTTCAGGCTGACTCCGCCAACACGGCATTGCTCACGGAGGCTGTGACACTCTGCATCCGCCATGACCAGCCGGCCCAGGCGCTGGAACTGCTGGAGTCCGCACCCAGGGAGTCCGCACCCGGGGAGGGCGCCGCCGTCGGGCGTTTGAGGTTCCTCAAGGCCCTGGCACTGGCCCGGGTGGGGAAGGCGGGCGAGGCTGCAACCATCCTGCGGGAAGGGGTGGAGATACCGGACCTCCGCGAGGGAGAGGATGCCATCGCGGCGCTCTGGGAAGAAGTCTGTCCGGGCGAAGCTGTGCCGTTCAACTACCAATTTGGAATGCACTAGACCGGTTGGAGCGGGTTTTCGAATCTCACGCTTCGGGCAGCAAGACCACTTCGAAGAAGCCGCGCAGGGCTTTTGCTACATCTATGGCGTCCGGGGCCAACAGCCATTGGGTTTGAAGTCCGTCCCACAGGGCCACCAGGGACATGGCTGCCCACGCTGGATCCACGCCGGGCCGGAGCTTGCCCTCCTGGGCCAAGGCCGCAAAAGAGCGGGTATAGCTTGCACGTATGCGTTCGAAGCGTTCGGTGAAGTATTCACGGCCGGGATGGGCATTCGTGATCGATTCCGCGCACAGCACTGTGTAGAGCTCGATGACGCCGGGAATCTTCTCGTTATGGAGCGCCGTGCGAATCACGGCTTCCTCCAACGATTCTTCCCCAGCGGAGGGATTCGCGCTTCCGGTCAGCTCGTCGCGCCACTCCAGGACGCCCATCAGGAGATCGCTTTTGGACGGGAAGTAGTGCAGGAGGCTGGTCTGGCTCATGCCCGCTTGGTTGGCAACGTCCTGCAGCGAGCCGCCTAGATACCCCTTCGCGGCAAACACGGCGTGGGCGGAGTCGAGGATGAGTCGTCGCTTTTCCTTCGCCTTGGCGTAGGGTCCCCGCTTGGCGCTTGCCGTGTCCTTTGTGGTCATGGCAAGCCAGTGTACAGCGGGCGGGGATCGGAATTCTGAAATTAGAGTAACTACTCGAAGTTTGTGTTAGCGTGGTCACACCCAACCCTGCAGTGGACGCTTGAAGGAGCCACGTGGAATCGACATCTTCGGCTTTGTTTGCCGGCACTTCCTACATCACCCATCGTGGCCCCGGCTCCGGCAATCGGCTGCCAGCCCGTTCCTGGCTGCGGAGTGACGCGCCTACGATCCCGCTCAACGGCTTGTGGAAATTCCGGTTGCTGCCCGGTGCGCCCGGAACGCCAGGCGGCAGGGGAGTGCTGCCCGCCGGCGAGCAGATAGAGGGAGTCGCTGCCGAAGGCCTGGATGATTCCGGCTGGGATGAGATCCCTGTTCCTTCCCACTGGGTCCTGGAAGGTGAGGGCCGGTATGGCCGCCCCATCTACACCAACGTCCAGTTCCCTTTTCCCACCGAGCCACCCCACGTGCCGGACGAGAATCCAACGGGCGATTATCGGAGGACCTTCACGATTCCTGCGGACTGGGCAAGTGCGGAGAGGATCGTCCTGCGCTTTGACGGGGTGGAATCCCGCTACAAAGTGTGGGTCAACGGAACGGTAATCGGCGTGGGCACGGGAAGCCGGCTGGCCCAGGAATTCGACGTCACCGAGGCAGTCCGTCCCGGGGAAAACGTCCTGGCTGTCCGCGTCCATCAGTGGTCTGCTTCGAGCTACGTCGAGGACCAGGACCAATGGTGGATGCCGGGCATCTTCCGGGACGTCACGCTGCAGGCCCGTCCTCAAGCGGGTATCGACGACGTCTGGTTGCGGACCCCTTTTGAGGGCACCAGCGACTCCGGTTCAGGCATCATTGACGCCGAAATTACCGCTGCTCCCGCTGCCTATCCTGTGCGGCTGCGCGTGCCCGAACTCGATGTTGACGTCACGTGGGAAACTCCGGCGGATGTCGCCCCGGTGGCGATTGCCGCCGTCGAACCCTGGTCCGCGGAAGTCCCGCGGCTGTACGCGGCGTCGATCTCAAGCCAAGGCGAAACGGTCTCATTGAAGATTGGCTTCCGCACTGTGGAGATCAAGGGAGACCAATTCCTCGTGAACGGGCGGCGGGTGGTGTTCCACGGCGTCAACCGGCACGAGACGCACCCGGACCGTGGCCGCGTCTTCGACGAAGATTTTGCCCGCGCCGATCTTGCCATGATGAAGCAGTTCAACGTCAATGCCATCCGCACCAGCCACTACCCTCCGCACCCCCGCCTGTTGGATCTCGCTGATGAAATGGGATTTTGGGTGATCCTGGAATGCGATCTTGAAACACATGGCTTTGAGCGTCATGGCTGGGCCGGAAATCCCAGTGACGATCCTGCCTGGCGTGAGGCGTTGGTGGACAGGATGGAGCGCACCGTTGAGCGGGACAAGAACCACCCCTCAATCGTCATGTGGTCCCTGGGTAACGAGGCAGGAACCGGCGCAAACCTCGCTGCGATGTCCGCGTGGACGCACGCGAGAGACTCCAGCCGTCCAGTGCACTACGAGGGCGACTACACCGGCGCGTACACGGACGTCTACTCGCGCATGTACTCCTCCATCCCCGAAACCGAAGCCATTGGCCGCAACGATTCCGGCTCGCTCCTGCTGGGCTGCTCCGCCGCGGAATCGGCGCGCCAACGCAGCAAACCGTTCATCCTCTGCGAGTACGTGCATGCAATGGGCAACGGTCCCGGTGCGATCGACCAATATGAGGACCTGGTGGACCGCTACCCGCGGTTACATGGAGGCTTCGTGTGGGAATGGCGGGACCACGGGATCCGCACTACCACCGCTGATGGCACAGAGTTCTTCGCCTACGGGGGCGACTTCGGCGAGGTGGTCCACGACGGCAATTTCGTCATGGACGGCATGGTTCTTTCGGACTCGACGCCCAGCCCGGGGCTGTTCGAGTACAAACAGATCGTGGCGCCCCTCCGTTTGGGCTTCGACACAACCGTCACCGACGGCGTGGGAGGCCCATTGCTCACACTCGCCAACCTGCGGCACACGGCCGACGCGTCCGACGTCGTCCTTCGCTGGCGCACCGAAACGGACGGCGAGCCCACCGCGTCTGGAACGTTCGACGTCGTGACCTCCTCTGGCGGTCAACTCGCCGCGGGTGAGTCCACAGTCATGGAGCTGCCGGAGTTGGCGCTGAACGCTCTCAGTAAGGTGGAGGCCGGCGAACAGTGGCTCACCGTTGAGGTTGCCCTGCGCAAGGACACCGCGTGGGCTCCTGCTGGGCACGTCATCTCCACTGCGCAGCTGGATTTCACTGCGTCTGCTGCCAGGCGTCCATCTAAGGCGCCGCGGCCACTGGCCTCGGCTGAGCGGGAAGAGACCGGGACGGCTGGCACTCGAGCCCTTGGACCTGCCCAGTTCGAGGATGGTCGGCTCGTTGCCCTGGCTGGACTGCCGGTATCCGGCCCGCGCCTGGAGTTGTGGCGAGCGCCAACGGACAACGACCGAGGTTCGGATTTCGGCAGCTATGACCTCGCAGACCCGTGGCTCAACAATGGCACTGGGGTTCCGGCTCCGTCCAACCAGAATGTGTGGCTCAAGGCGGGTCTTGATAGGTTGACGGCCCGCGTCGAGAAAGTGATGCAGGCCGACGACGGCGTGTTCGTCACCACCCGCTATGCCGCCGCGGACAACGCACATTCTGTTGCCGTGGATGAGCAGTGGCAGGTATACGGGGGAGAGCTGTGGTTGCGCCTGGACATTGCACCCAGCTCGGGCTGGGACATGGTATGGCCTCGCCTGGGCGTGCGGTTTGAGCTGCCCAAGTCAGTGGATGGAGCCTCCTGGTTCGGGACAGGACCCCGGGAATCGTATCCCGACAGCATGCGTGCTGCCTTCGTGGGCCGCTACTCGGCGGCAATCGACGAGCTGAGCGTGAACTACGCCCGGCCGCAGGAGACGGGGCACAGGAGTGCTGTCCGATCCCTGGAGCTGCGCAACGGCACGGATCCCTGGGTGACGTTCCATGCACTTCCCGATTCCAGGGAGCGGCTGCCTGGCTTCACGTTGTCCCGGCATACGGCCCAGCAGATCTCGGGCGCGGCCCATCCACACGAATTGCCGCAGAGCCGGAACAGCTTCCTCTACCTTGACGCCGCACAGCACGGGCTGGGTTCGCGGGCCTGTGGTCCCGACGTCTGGCCGGACTTCGCCCTCAAACCCGAAGCCCGCACGCTGGTATTCAGGATCGCGGCTGCCGGCTAGCAGGAATCCAGTCCGGCCGTTCAACTGCGTGCGGACAAGGCCAGACACGCTCAAGGACACGCTCAGGGTGTCGGAGTGGGCGTGGCTGTGATGGTTGGAGTCGGTGTGGGCCCTGTAGTTGGGGTCGGCGTGATAGTTGCGGTGGGCGTCGGCCCTGTAGTTGGGGTCGCTGTGATGGTTGCGGTGGGAGCGGTCGTGGCTGTTGGAGTAGGTGTTGGCGTGGGCTCGGAGGTGGGCGTCGGGGTAGGTTCACTGGTTGGAGTTGCCGTCGGCGCGGTCGTTGGGGTCGGCGTGGGCGAAGCGGTTGGAGTCGGCGTGGCCGTTGCGGATTGTGTTGGCGTGGGTTCAGCGGTTGGGGTGGGACTGGCCGTTGGGGTCGCCGTGGGCTCCGCCGTTGCAGTAGGCGTGGGCGTAGCCGTTGGGATCGTTGCAGGTTCGGGAGTCGATGGCGCAGTCGGCGCGGGGGCCGACGTCGCCTGCTCGCCAAGCGCGCCGCCGAGCGACCACACCGGAACCTCGCCAACCGGCGTCGTTCCTGTTGCTGGTGAGAAGCTGGTGAGCCTGAGCAGATCCACGGACGATTCTTTGCCCAGCGGAATCAGGCTCCATGATGATGGATCCACCAGCACGCCATTCACAATTGTTTCAAAGTGAAGGTGGCATCCCGTCGACGAACCAGTGGAGCCTACCAATCCGATGACGTCCCCGGCTTCGACTACCTGGCCTTTGCGCACTGCGCTCGCCTGTAGGTGGTTGTAGGTAGTGATAAGCCCATTGCCGTGATCGATCTCTATCCGGTTGCCACCACCCCAGGCATGCCAGCCCACCTCGCGCACGTAGCCGTCATCAGCAGAATGAACCGGTGTGCCACAGGCCGCAGCGAAGTCCTGCCCGGTATGAAATTCACCAGGGGCACCTGTGATCGGACTGGTGCGTAGCCCAAAGGGTGAACTGGGGCGCAGATTCAGCAGTGGGGACAGCAAAGTGCCTGATCCTGGCCGTACATGACGGGACACAGCGTCCCCAATTGATGGTTGCCACGAACCGCCGCCTGAACAGGTGAGTGGACCCTGGGAACCCAGGAAGCCCACGATCTCCTGGGCCAGCTCCCTGTACTTGGTGTAGTGGTTTGGATCCTGGTTCCGCTGTACTTGGTGGATGGCCAGGCTGGAGGGCAGAAGGTTCCAGTCCTTGATGCCCTTCAGTGCAAGGAAGAAGCTGGTTGCGCTGACGAACGGGTCCATGCGGTCGGCATCGAGCCCCATGCCCCGTTGGCACGCTGCTGGAACAGCCCGCGGGAGTCTGGCCCAGCGGCGTCGCCGAAATCCTTGCTTTCAAGGGAAGATTCGCCAAGCGCGGCTTGTACCCCAAGGATTTGGGCATCGAGTGGGAGCCCCAGTTTTTGGCCCGCCACCATGATGGCCGAAGCATTGTGGAGTTGGAGGTCTGAAGGACCGCCGTTTGTGGACGCCACTCCAAATCCTGAGGCTGTTTGCTGACAGAGGGTCGCCCCCAAGGGGTTTGTAGGCGAAGGCTCAACCGTTCCCGAAGGGTTGGTGGCCTGAACCGGAGTGTCATTCGTGGACCGGTTGGCTACGGAAGACGCGTCCGTCGATGAGTTTGCCCGGATCTGTTGGATGCCCGAGGGCGCCGTGGTGACTGCTGCAGATTGGAAGCAGCCAAGCAGGACCGCCGCCGCAATAACCGCTAACGGAAACCGGGCGCGCCTATGGAGCCGCGTTGGGCTTTTCTCAGGAGGTTTGTTGTTCACAAATCCCGCTCCTGACATGAGCCCCTGCCCGGCGAAAAGCGTTGGAGGTCCACACCATTGTCTGGATCCGATCACTGCATATTACGGGTACTGCAGGTCTATGGGAATGACAGGCTCACGTCAAGCCATGTGCGCGCGAACATCGCTACTCAATCAGACTTCTACCTGTCCTCTGCGCGTCCAAATCCAGATGCTTGGCTAAGTCAAACAAGGTAAGTTGGCATGGTGACCCCCTCCGTGAAGCCTGCCATTGACCGCGCCCCCGGAATCTCCAAGGAGATCGAGGACGCGGCCTGGTATGTGCTGGGCCCGGCGCTCCAAGGCAGACCGTCGGCGCTGGACGGACGCACGCTGACGTGGACGGCAGACGCCGCCGGGGAGCTGCTTGAACGACTTGAGCGCGGAGTGGCCGACTCCAAGGCGCCCATGATGACCAATCTCCGGCAAAACCTCGAAGGCGCGTCCCGAGAAGCCAAGCTGCTGGCAGTGGAGTTGATGTTCCTGCAGTCATTGCCGCTGGCCCATGAGGTCAAGTCCCTCAGGGTGAAGCGCGCTCGGGTTGCCGAGGCTGCCTCATGGGTGGAGCCGCCGATCGAGTTGCCGGAACAGCTCTACGAAGGCATGACGGACCACGGCGTGATCCGCGACCGTACCGCCGAGTTCAACTGGACCATTTGGGACCACCTGAAATGGCTGTGCCGCTTTGTTGCCCACGTTGACAGCCAGAGCACGGAAACCATCAACCGGGCGCTCGCCGATCCTTTGAAGTTCCACGAGCTTGCGGTCGGAACACCAGAGGACCAGCCAGCCCTGCGCCGCAGTATTGAGTATTTGGTGTGGCCCAGTTACTTCGAGCCCGTGGTGGCTGACGTGGAGCGCCGGGAGATTCGCGACGCTTTCGCCTCACTCGTTGGCGGCGCCGGGGGCGATACCGAGGAGGACGTCACCGCGGACATCCACCGGATCCGGCTCCACCTGGATGAACAAGCCGGGCAGCGTATCGATTGGTACGCACGCCAGCTGGTCAGCCAATGGCGCAAGGTGGGAGATCCCGGCCGCAGATCCTGGTTGCTGCGTACCCATCACGACAACGCTGACCTGCTGGCTACCTGGGTTGCTGAAGAGAAAGCCACTCTGGACGTTGAGCACCTCCGCTCGCTCATTGCCGGAGTCACCGCCGGCGTGGTCCAGCATGCTGTGGACGAGGACTACAAGCACCTCGGCTATGTAGAGCGCGAGGACACCAAGACGGCGGTCTTCGCCTTCCTCACGGTGATGAAACCGGGCGACCTTACCCTTTACCAGCACGCCGGACGCGTTCGGGTGGGAGTGGTCCTCGGCGAGCCCGAGCACCACGAGGACAACCGGCGTATCCGTCGCAAGGTCCGCTGGTTCGATGACAGCTACGCCATCACCGAACTCCCACGCCATGCGCAGCGGCAACTGTCCACGCCCGGGATCATCGTGGATGTCACCAGGGTCATTCAGGCGTTGCAGGAACTCCTGCCGGTAGAAGCCGAAACCGACGGCGAGGATGAAGCGCCGCCCACCGCCGTCGTCGAGGTTGTCCAGCAGGGTTTCCGGCCGTTAACGGAAGAGTTCGCAGCGTCCCTTCACATGGACCTCGAGCCCCTGAAAGAGATCGCCGAACTGCTCGAAGAGAACCGCCAACTGGTTCTTTACGGACCTCCAGGTACCGGCAAAACGTACCTGGCCAAGCACCTCGCTGCCGAACTCGCCGGCGACAGCACTGATGAACGGGTGAAGCTGGTGCAGTTCCATCCGTCGTACGCGTACGAGGATTTCTTTGAGGGGTACCGGCCGGACAAGACCGACGACGGCCAGGTCTCCTTCAAGCTCGTGGCCGGGCCGTTGCGTCGGCTCGCGGAGGAAGCTGCCAAGCCGGAAAACGCGCACAAGCCGTACTTCCTGATCATCGATGAGATGAACCGTGCCAACCTGGCCAAGGTCTTCGGCGAGTTGTACTTCCTCCTTGAGTACCGTGATGACCGCATTTACCTGCAGTACAGCCCCAACGAGCCCTTCAGCCTGCCGGACAACCTGTACATCATCGGCACCATGAACACCGCCGACCGCTCCATCGCCATGATGGACGCCGCCATCCGTCGTCGTTTCGCCTTCATCGAACTCCATCCCAAGGTGGAACCGGTCCGGGGCTCGCTGCGACGCTTCCTTCAAGCCCGCGGCCTGGACACCCTCAACGCGGATCTCCTGGATGCCCTCAACGACGCCATCGATGACTGGGACCGTGACCTGATGATCGGGCCGTCCTACTTCATGAAGAACGCTGCCCAAAACCCCACAGGTTTGCGCCGCATTTGGAAGTACGAGCTCATGCCGTTGCTGGAGGAGCACTACCACGGGCAGTTGAACCGTGCCCAGTTGGAGGAGCGCTTCGGCCTGGACCAGTTGCTGGGACGACTTGCTGCCCGCTAAGGCCGTCCCGCCACGCCCACGCCGTCCACCCGCAAGTGCCGGTACAGCGCGGACGGCTGCCGGGATCCGGCATATCGTCATGGACGAGCTTTCACGCGGAGTGGTTGACAAGCTTGACCCCCCAACGGCTGCGTTCGTCAACGCCAGTGGGCTGGCGAAGGCGTCACCGATTGGCATGGGCCTCTACAGGATCGAGCCGGTCGGCAAAGTCGGCTCGGTGAGGACTTCCACTGTCCAGCTCGAGGTCCGCCCCAAGGACCGGCTCGGCCTGAGTCGCTTGCTTTTCCTCCTCAGCTACGCCGGCGATCAAGGCTTCCGCGACCACTCCGTGGAAGCAATTGAGCACCCGGATCTCTGGAGCGCCCTGGCCGAATCACTGGCCCAGTTGGCTGACCGCGCGCTGAGCCGCGGCGTCCTGCAGGGCTACCTCACCATTGATGAATCGCTGCGGACCGTCAAAGGCCGCATCCGCATCTCGGACCAGATCTCCCGCAGGCCCGGAATGATGGTCCCCTTGGAAGTGTCCTACGACGAATTCACCGAGGACATCGCTGAGAATCGCATCCTCCGCGCCGCTTTGGAACGCATGGGGAAGGTGCCAGGCGTCCGGGCCGACGTCTTGAGCCGCTTGCGACAGCTCAAGGGAAAGCTCGACGCCGTCACCCGCCTTCAATCCGGAGCCCCTCTGCCGCCGTGGCGGGCCAACCGAATGAACCTCAGGTACCACGCCGTTCTGCGGCTCTCGGAGGTCATCCTGCGCAATGCTTCGGCCGAGGCTGGCGAAGGGAAGCAGCAGACTGCCTCCTTTGTAGTGGACATGGCACAGGTCTTCGAAGAGTTCGTGGGCACGGCCTTGCGCCACGCGATGACTGCCTACCCCGGGGAGATGCGCCTTCAATACGGAGCGCTGCTCAATGAGGCTGTCCGGGACACGGATCGCCTGACAGTCCGCCCTGACGCCGTGCACTTCCTGGGCGGGAGGCCGGTGGTGGTGTACGACTCCAAGTACACAGCGGCAGGAGATGCCGGCGCTTCACTGAACGCGGACCATTACCAATTACTGGCATACTGCACCGCGCTCAGGGTCCCGACGGCATGGCTTGTGTACGCTGGGCCGGGGGAGATGAAGCTCCGCAGGATCCTGAACACGGACATCGACATCGTGGAGTATCCGCTGGACCTGTCACTGCCGCCGTCGGAGATCCTCGCGGCCGTGGCCGACCTCGCGGAACAATCGTGGGGCGAGGTAGTGCGTCAGGCTGTGGCGGGACGAACGGCGTCGGACTAGCCTGATAACTAAATCTTCACGGATGGAGGCATCATGGCTCGCAGGAAATCGTGGCGCGATATGAGCAAGGGCCAGCGGATCATGCTCATCGTCAGCGGAGCCATAAATATGGCCCTGCTGGGTGCAGCGCAACGCAGTATCGGCAAGACCCCCGATTCCAGGATCAGGGGAAAGAAGGCGGTGTGGCGCGCTGTTTCGTTCATCAACTTCTTCGGACCGGTGAGCTACTTCCTCTTCGGCCGCCGTCGTGATGCCGCAGTAGCGGGCACAGCAGTGCCGGGCACGGCGGGCACCGGGCGCTAACGCTCAGGCGGGCATCTTCACCAGGAAGGTTGTGCCCCGGCCGGGTTCGCTTTCCAGCGTGATGGTTCCGCCATGCGCTTCGACGATCGCCTTGCTGATCGGCAGTCCAAGCCCGACGCCGGGAATGGTGCTGTTGCGTACGCCGCCGGCACGGAAGAACTTGGTGAACGCCTCGGACTGCTCTTCTTCGGTCATGCCCATGCCGGTATCGGAGACGCGGCAGAACACAAAATCCTGGTCCTCCCAAGCGGCTACCTCTACGTCTGCGCCCTTGGGGGAGTACTTGATGGCGTTTGATACCAGGTTATCCAGGACCTGGGCTATACGTGAGGAGTCCACATGGGCTTCCAAGGACTCAGGGACATCCATGGACAACCGGATGCCCGCTTTGGCTGCCCGGGGCCCGGCCGAGCTCACGCTTCCCCGTACCAGCTCGGCCACGTCCACAGTGTGGGGCTGAATGACCATGTGGCCCGAACGCACGGCCAACAAATCGGACACCAGGGTGAGCAGCCGGTCGGCGTTCCTTCGAACGATATCGAGTTGCCGGCGGGACGAGGGATCCAGGGAACGCGGATCATCCAGTAAAAGCTCCACGTAACCAAGAATGGACGTCAGCGGCGTTCGGAATTCGTGGGAGACGTTGGCGACGAAGTCGTCCTTGGCGGCCAGTGCATTGACCAGGTCTGTGACGTCGCTGAAGACAACTACCGAGCCGGCGAAGTTTCCCGCGTCGTCCACCATGGGGCGGGCGCTTGTGGTGAAGGCACGCTGGTCTGCTCCGGAACCAAGCCACACGAGTTGATCCGTGAACCTTTCACCGAGGACTGCACGCCGGACTGGACGTCGGTCAGCGGGCAGCTGCGTAGTCCTGTCCTGGTCGAAGACGAGCAGTTCGGATTCGTTCGGATCGTCATTGCCTGGAGGAGTTGCGAGGGTGTGCGTGTGCCGTTGCCTGCGGTTCATGAGGATGTCATGACCGTCGCCATCCACCGCCACCACCCCCAGCGGCAAGGCTTCCATGACAGTGTTGAGGAGCCGTTCCTGCTTGGTGCTGACATCGAGCGCTTTCTTTAGCTCCTCGTCCTTCTGCTCCAATGCCCGCTGCTGGCGAACCATGCTCAGGGTCAGCACACTAACGGACACGCCGATGCCAAGAATCAGGATCGGGAAGAGCAGGGGTTTGGTGAGGTCCTGTTCCGTTAACGATCCCTTGACGAACAAGGGGGCCCAAACAATGGCGAGCGGACCCACGAATGACAAGGCAATGGCCAGTTTTGGGTACAGGCCGGACGCGCAGAGCCAAATGACGGGCAGGACCACCAGGACACTGAGCCCCGTGAGCGATTCCTGCCCTCCCTCCCTGCCGAAGGAAATCGAGACCATATCCAGGATCGGTATCACCAGGAAGCTGGGGAACGGCAGCCGGTGCCAGGGCACAATGACGCACGCCGCCAACAGGAATGCCTGGCTCAGCAGGAAGAGGAGGAACATGGGATTTTCGAGGGTGGCCGGGAAAAACAGCAACACCAAAATCGCCGAAATGCACACACAGACGGACAGCGGCAATTGGCTGAGAACAACCCTCATGCGAAGGGTGTGTTCGTGAAAAGAGCGGCGAAAAACCAGGAGTCTTTTCTTCTCCCCAAGATCCCAGGTGGTTGGGCGGGTCACGGCGCAACCACCGGGAATACAGAAGAAAGTCGGTTCATGAGATCAGCCTAACCATAATGGTTATACTTCGAAGGGTTATCGAAGGGGCTGAGGGGCAGCGATGAGTGAAGTACGTGTGGGGCTGGTCATTGAAGATGACCAGGATATTCGCGAATTGGTGCGTGTGGTCCTTTCCCAAGCGGGGTTTGACGTCCACGTTGCATCCACTGGATCTGCAGGCGTCACGTCAGCCCGCGAACTGAATCCAGACGTCATAACGCTGGACCTGGGCCTGCCCGACATCGATGGTTTCGAGGTGGCCCGCCAGATCCGGAAATCCTCGGACGCCTACATCATCATGCTCACGGCCCGGGCCGAGGAACTGGACACCCTCATGGGCTTGGAGGCCGGCGGTGACGATTACCTCACCAAGCCGTTCCGTCCGCGCGAACTTCGCGCACGCGTCGAGGCCATGATGCGAAGGCCCCGCGCGTCGTCGGAGTCCAAAGCCGCCGTGGAAGAAACCGACCCGGAAATGACCCACAACGGCCTAGCCGTTTCGGCCGGTTCCCGGACAGCAGTCCTGAACGGCAAGGAGCTGAGGCTGACACGCACCGAATTCGACCTCCTGCTTGCCCTCCTGGAGACCGGCAGGATTGTGCGGACCAAGGCAGATCTGGCGCGGCGGCTTCGCAATGAACCCTACGACGTCGGCAGCTACGTCAGCGACGCCGACGAACGTGCCGTTGAGGTGCATATGGGCAATTTGCGCAAGAAACTTGGCGACAGCATCCAGAACCCGCGATGGCTCGAGACCGTGCGCGGCGTTGGGTACCGGCTGGCGCCTCTGGCTCAGGGCAACTAACTTGCGGGCTTGAGTCTATTCCTGAGGGGTGAGGCCCAGAAGGCGTTCGGCATCTTATCGTTCGCCGTCGGATGGACTTTTCGTCCTGTCCGCCAGTCCTGCCCCATCCCGAACGGACACTAATGATGCGATTTGTGTTCGTGAATTGAAACCAAGTTTCGCCAAAACATTCGCAACATGCCCCCCAACGGTTCGGGGTGACACCACGAGCAGGGCTGCAATTTCCTTGTTGCTCAGACCTTGCGAAACGAGGCCGGCGATTTGGGCTTCCCGTCGGGTGAGCGCGATATCGAAGTGCTGCACCTGGTCCTCCGGGGTCTCAGCCGCGCCGCGTCTGCTGCTTGCTTTCGCGAGGGAAGGCTGTGGGTTTACTGCGGACGCGTACCCCCTGTGGGCGGCATCCAGTGCAAGCTCAATGGCTTGCTCCAGGGAGGGTTCGGGGCGTCTGGTGAGGACCTCAAATTCCCTTTCGCCGAGCTCGTCCCGCACCTGGGCCGCCATCTGCTTAAAGTCCTTCTCCAGAGGGCCGAACGCCGAGATGGTGGTTCCAATCCCACTCCATACGGCACGGGCTGCATGGTAGAGAACGGCTGCGGATTCGTAGTGTCCGCCCGAGGCAGCTGTCCAAGACATCTGTTCAATCGTCAAAGCGATGCAGAGGCTATCGGGAAAGTCTCGTTGTATCTCAAGTGCTGCGATCTGTGACTGCCTCGCCGCATCCAGTTCGCCGAGATGCCACTGGCACAAACCCATGACCGCATCACCGTAAGCGTGGGCCCATCGTTCCCCGTAACTATCGCTTACCATCAAGACCTCCCGGCAGGTGGCCAGGGCTTCCCCTGTGCGACCGGCGTACATTTGGGTCCATGCCAGCAGGAATAGGGCGTAGAGGGCGGACGCGATGTCGCCAACTTGGCGGTGCGTGGCAACAGCTGCCGTAAAAAGCCCTAGCGCGCGGTCCAAGTGATCGTCGAATACCTCACAAAGGGCCTCCCAATGATCTGCGTGGGCCGCCAGCGCCCTGTCGCCGAGGCTTTCTGCTATCAGCCGGCATTCGGCGACATGTGTGCGTGCTTGGCCCCAGTCACCCTGTACAAGGCAAATCCAGGCTCCGACCCATAGTGCGGCTCCTCGTTCAAGGCTCGGTTCAGTTGCTGATTTGAAGTCGTCGGTCCAGCCATCGCCTGCCCTCGGCAAGGTTCCCACCGGCCGTCCAGTGGTACCTGAGAAGGGCGGCCAGGTGCAGCCCTGCGCGTTCCTCCCCCGGGGTCGAGGCCGACCACTCAAGCGCAGAAAGAAAGTTCGGATGGTCCCGTCGCGCAGCCATTAGTCGTCCGGCCTGATCCGGGCCGCACCAACTATCGACTGTCGCAGCCGCTTGGCGAAGGTAGTGGTCACGCTGGCGACGCCGCATCTCCGTGGATTCTCCGATTGATTCGAGAAGCTCGGCACCATATTCGCGAAAGGTCATCAGCTGGCGGTACCGAACCCGTACGCTGCCACCGCTTTGGGTGTCGTATACGTTCTCGGCGATGACGAGCGATTTAGCGACGAGGTGGTCAATCAGATCGAGTACGCCCTCGCTGGTCAATTGGCCGAACCCGCAGACCTCTTCGGCAGCCTCTACCTCGAAGCCGCCCGAAAAGACTGAGAGGCGTGCCCACAGCAGCCGCTCATCCGGACTACATAGTTCGTGGCTCCAATCGATCAGCGCTCTGAGCGTCTGTTGCCTTGGTAAGGCAGCGCGGCTACCTCCGGTGAGAAGATCGAATCGTCTGTCAAGCCGCTCGACGAGTTGAACAACCGACATCGAACGCAGGCGTGTCGCCGCCAGCTCGATCGCCAACGGTATCCCGTCGAGTCTCTGGCACAGTTGGGCTACAGCCACGCGATTAGCCGTGGTGACTTCAAAAGCTGGATCCACGCTACGAGCCCGGTCTATCAACAGACGAACCGAGTCGAAGTACTCGATCCCCACGTCCTCCGCGGCTGTTTGAACGGGCGCTGCCAGAGGAGGCACCTTGTAGATCTGCTCACCAAAGATGCCCAGCGGCTCCCGACTCGTGGCCACAATCCTCAATCTCCCAGCCTGGTCAAGTAGTCGGGCGACCAGGACGGACACCGCATCGAGCAGATGCTCGCAATTATCGAGAACGAGAAGGAGATTCCGGTCCTGGACATAGTCTGCGATCCTCTGCAGGGATGACCGATTGGACTGGTCCGGTAACCGCAGGGCGGCCGCTATGTGGGAGCCAACCACTGCGCCGTCCTCTACTGCCGCGAGCTCCACAATGCAGATGCCGTCGCTGAACGCCTTCCGCACCCGAGTGACCAGTTCCAGCGCCAAGCGAGTCTTTCCGACGCCGCCAGGGCCCACCAGAGTCAGAAGCCGGGAGCGTGTCATCAGCTCACGGGCTTCAGTAAGCTCGCGACGCCGGCCGATGAAACTCGTCAGTTGATGGCCGCCGTGTGAACGGCCGACAAGTGCGTCGGTACTCATGTTCCTCCTGTGATGCACAAAACAATACAGGTAACAGGTCAGGTCATCTGACGCGTTTTTATTCCATCACAAAAGATCAAACTTGGAGGTAGTTGCAAGGATGCAACTCAGGCCCCGATCCAGGTAAAACGACGGAATCCGCTGCTGATGCCGCCATCTGTTTCCTGTGAACGCTCCCTCCCTAAATTTTTCTACAGTCTAGGAGAACCCATGTCACTCGCTGTTGAGCGACCAGATGAGCTCGATCGAATGCGCTTCTTTATCAACGGAGAGTGGGCCGAACCCAGCGCCGTCCGCATCCAGCAGCAGGTAGAGGCCGCCACGGGCGAGATCATTGGTCTCGCAGCGTTAGGTTCGGAAGCGGATATTGATGCGGCCGTGAAGGCTGCGCGGGGCGCCCTCGACAATGGTCCTTGGGGCAGGTCCACCGCCGCCCAACGCGCGGTAATGCTGCGCGAATTTGCCAATGCACTCGAACGCCGTGCCATGGACACGTCACAGCTCGTCAGCAGGGAAAACGGCATGCCTTTCGGTTTGTCGCAGATGCTCAATGGCGGTGCTCCCTCCGCCCTACTGAGAATCTACGCCGATGTAATAGAAGCCCTCCCGTTGGAAGAGGTACGTCCAAGCCAGGCAGGGTCAACAATCGTCCGGCGTGAACCGGTGGGCGTGGTAGGTGCCATAGCACCTTGGAACTTCCCGCAGGCGCTGGCGATGTTCAAGATCGCCCCTGCCCTGGCGGCCGGCTGCACTGTTGTCCTCAAACCATCCCCGGAGACCGCTCTGGACTCTTATGTATTTGCTGATGCAGCCCGTGAGGCAGGACTCCCCGATGGGGTGCTCAACATTGTCCTCGGCGATCGTGATGCCGGAGCTGCACTCGTTTCGCATCCACTAGTTGACAAGATCGCATTCACCGGATCAACCGAAGCCGGCAGGGTCATCGGTGCCGAGTGCGGACGCCTTATCCGCCGCTGCACACTGGAACTCGGTGGAAAATCGGCAGCCGTTTTCCTCGAGGACGGCAATATTGGGACTTTCCTTTCCGGGTTGGACAATGCCTCGTTCCTGAACAACAGCCAGACATGCACCACCCAGTCGCGCATCCTGATCGCGCGTTCCCGGTATGAAGAGGTTGTGGATGCCATTGCCAGTTTCGCTGACTCGTACAAACTCGGGAACCCACTTGATCCATCCGTGACAATGGGGCCTATGGCCACTCAGGGCCACCTCGAACGGGTTTTGGGCCATATCGAAACAGCGAAAAGTTCCACTGCCCGACTCGTTGCCGGCGGTGGTCGCCCGGCGGGGCTGGACCGGGGTTGGTTTGTCCAGCCCACAGTGTTCGCCGACGTTGACAACAATGATCGTCTCGCTCGGGAGGAAGTTTTTGGGCCGGTTATGGCCCTCATCCCATTCGATGATGATGAGGATGCCGTGAGAATGGCCAATGACAGCAACTATGGCCTCGGCGGGTCGGTGTGGAGCGCTGACGAAGATCGAGCGTTGTCGGTGGCACGAAGGGTGCGTACCGGGACGATCGGCCTGAATTATTACACCCTTGATCTCGGTGCCCCCTTCGGTGGATTCAAGGACTCAGGCATTGGTCGCGAGCTCGGCCCGGAAGGGATCAACGCTTACCTCGAATACAAGTCGATCTACGGCTCTTCCAAGTACTTGCCTGCCTAGACAGGCATTCATCAAGACCTGATGCGCACTCCGGGCACCCGGTCCAGTAAGGGAGTTTGAATCTTCATGACAAATCCGACCGAAGTCGTCGACGCCTACTTCGCGGGAGTGAAAGCAGGAGACGCCAACGCCGTTGCAGCACTGTTTGCACCTGATGCCCAGCTAATTAACGCCAAAGGAACCCTCGTGGGTGCAAACGCAATAAAGAGGATGTACCAAAACGGACTGGCTCCAGGGGCGATGACGCCAAGCCCACGGCCGCCAGTGGTGAACGGTGATCACGTTGCCGTTGAGATAGACCTGGATGCGAACGGGGTTCCTCTCAAACTCGGGGATTTTTTCACCATTAGAGACGGCAAAATCCAGACTTTGACCATTTACAGCCTCACTCCCACGGACGCAGGCCTGTTCGACAAGGTGGGAGTGGACCCGGCCCAGTAACCGGAGGCAGACACACGTTGTCACTGGAAACCAGAGGTCCGGCTGCCGGATACATTCCAGAGCAGTTTCAGCACCATTGATGAGGAGAACACATGAAGGTCGCAATTTTTGGCCCTGAACGCAGAGTTGGCATGATACGGAACGAATCCGTGGTCGATGTCAATGCCACCTATGCAAAGTATCTCGCAGAGACGACCGGGGCGCCCCGCGCTCAGGCACAAGCCGACCTTGTTGTCCCACATGAGCTAAGTGCCTTCATCACGGAGGGAACGCGGGCGCTTGAGGAAGCACAAACCGCCGTGGAGTATCTATGGTCCGCAGCAGAAGACGACCGCGGTCTCCTGGGCGAGCAGCTCTGCTTCAAGTTGGGCGAAGTGGAACTTCACCCCCCGGTCGCCAAGGAGGCTCGGATTTTCTGCGCCTTGGCGAACTTTTACGACCACATGGACGCGGCGAGTAAGAACAGCTCGGCCGCAGACACTACCGAAGTCCTGGAGCGCCTTGTTCAGGGCGGGCCGAAGTACTTCCTCAAAGATCACCGGGCGGTTTCCGCTGACGGACAAGAAGTACGCTACCCCGAGCGGACAAAGCGCCTGGATTACGAGGCAGAAATTGCCATCATCATTGGCAAGCGCGGGCGGGATATCCGCAGTGATGAGGCACTCCCATACATCTGGGGTTACACCTTGCACAATGACTGGTCTGTTCGAGACAACGTCTCCTTCGGTCCAGACTTCATGCATTCAAAGAATTTTGATACCTCCGCAACCATCGGCCCCTGGATCGTGGTGGGGGAAGATCTCGACCCCCAGAACATCCCCATCGAATGCCGTGTAAACGGCGAGATCAGGCAAAGCGGCAGCACGAAGTCGATGGTGCACGATTTCGCTGGGTTTATCCAGCATTTGTCGGCAGATACCACGCTGTATCCCGGTGACCTTGTCAGCAGCGGCACTCCGAAGGGAACGGCCATCGATTCCAGCCAACAACAGCCGGACGGGTCCCACCCGGAAACACTGTTCGTGAAACCAGGCGATGTCGTCGAAGTCTCTTCCAGCCTCATCGGGACCATCCGGAACCAGGTCGTCAAGGCGGCCAACTAAAACTTACGTTCACGCAAAGAGCCGCCACTCGCTTGCACGCTGACGTGACCCTTACAGATGAAGGAAGACAAGAAATGACCGAGAAGAAACAACATTCGGTCGGCGGAGTCCTCTACGACCGACCATTCAAAATCCGCCGTCTCAACCACTTCGGCATCAGCGTGGAGGACACCGGCGCCTCACTCGCTTACTACACAGAACTCCTGGGCTTTTACCAAGCGGATGCCCTGGACCTTCAAAAGTACGATCCGGGAGTGTGGCTGGACGGCCTGTCTGACACGAACATCTATTTCCTGCGCCACAACAGCGATCACCACACTTTCGTCCTGATGCCGCGGCCATGGGTGGAGCACATGGACTCCCCGGCACGTGGCGACCTCACCATCAACCAGATCACCTGGCAGGTAGGGAGCCTCCGCGAAGTTGTCGAAGCCCGGCTATGGCTCGAGTCGCTCGGCAACAAAATTGAACGGTACGGCCGTGACCCGGGTTCCAACTGGCACACATACTTTCCCGATCCCACCGGGCACACGAATGAACTTGAATACGGGATCGAACAGGTCGGCTGGGATGGTCGCAGCAAACCCGAAGTCCTGTGGCCTTGGGCCAACGAGCACCCGGCACTGCCCACTAGTTCAGAGGCAACCGAGCTGGCTGCCGCAGAATCTGACGGAGTCGACCTGACTTCCGGTTATCGCTGGAAGGACGAACTGCCCAAAACCTTTGACGTCGGTGGCGTTCTTCTTTCTCGTCCGTTCAAACCCGTTCGCATCGGCCCGGTCAGTATCTTCGTTGAAGACGTGGCCACTGCTGAGCAGTTCTATACGGAGCGGCTGGGCCTGGTCAAAAGCGAAGAGACCACCGTTGAGGGACACCGTGTTGTGTTCCTGCGGGCCAACACGGAACACCACAGCCTCGGTCTATTTCCGCTGGAGCTCCGCAAAGTGTTGGGAGTCAGTGAACATAGCACCCTGCTGGCCTTCGCCATCCAGCTAGGGTCCTACGAGCAACTCCGAGCAGCCCGTACGTTCCTCGAACAGCGTGGAGTGAAACTCATTGATCTGCCACAGGAAGTCCACCCAGGCATCGACTACGTCATCCACGCAGTCGATCCGGACGGGCACGTCATGCAGTTGTACTACTACATGGAACAAATTGGATGGGACGGCAAGGCCAAGCCTGCGGCCCAGCGGCGGACCGTGGACCCCGACAATTGGCCCGAGGCGCTGGAGCCGCTATCCGATACATACGGGGGAGAGACGTTCTGGGGACCCCTCGGATAAGCCCCTCAAGGTGCCCGCGTCGGTAATACACAAGGCTTCCCGGAACCGCTCTTCTCGGCGTAGGGGCCCTGGAAATTCAATAACTACCACGTTGGCGGTCCAGCCAAAGTGCCTTTGAAAGGAACGGCATGAGCCGGATAGTAATTAGCGGCGCCTCAGGGGATCTGGGCCGCCGCGTCACCAAGCTTCTATTGAAGAACACAGCGCACGAAGACCTCACTCTCGTCACTCGCACGCCTGGAAAGCTGTCGGATCGGGCAGCACAGGGCATTCATGTCCTGCAGGGGGAATATCAGGACCGCGAATCACTCGACGCAGCCTACCTCGGCGCTGAGACGCTGTTTCTCATCAGCGGACTCAACCTCGGGCGCAGAATCGCGGAGCACCGCAACGCTATTGCCGCCGCGCAGCGGGCCGGTATCCGCCACATCGTCTACACGTCGGTGAGCGGTGTCCAACCCAATAACCCGGCGATGTCTGCCAAGGACCACTATCAAACTGAACTTGACCTGCGCGCATCCGGTTTGAAGTTCACTTTTCTCCGCAACGCGCTGTACTCCGAGATTGTCAGCAGCATCCAGATCGCACCGGCAGCTCCATCCGGCCGGCTGGAAATGGCCACCGGATCCGGCAGCCTCGCTCCTGCAGCAAAAGCAGATGTGGCAAGGGCAGCGGCCGCTGTACTTCAGGACCCCCAGCAACATGAAGAAGCCGTCTATGAAATAACGGGGCCCCAGCTGCTGAACTACGAAGAAATTGCACGGATCGGAGCGGAAGTCTACGGTACCCCGATTGGATATACGCCGGTCACCCCGGAAGAGCGACAGGCATTTTTCGACTCCATAGGGATGCCTCGAACCTACGATCCGAACATGCCCTTAAACCCAGACGGCCACCTTTGGGCCAGCGACGAACTCGTGACAGCAGATATGGCGGTTGCCCAGGGCTATCAGGCCGTCCTGTCCCAGCACGTGAAGCAGATTACAGGACAGGAGCCTGAGTCCCTGCGGTCAGTCATGGAGCGCGTGAAGTCAACGCGATACGACCTCATCGAAGAAGCGGTCTAAGAGCCATTTCCCGCTAGTACCCCCAACAAAACAGGGCGGGCTCGACCACAGGCTACATGCCACGCCGGCCGCTCAGAATACAGAAAGAAGTTTCATCATGGGAGACACCAACGGAACGCAAGGCGTAGCCGTCAATGACGTGCCGGCATACCCGGACGTTCCAACCTATCTGAATGTTCTCGGGAGCCTGCACATCTGGGAAGGGGACGGCTGGAAGGCCGAATCGCTGTCGTGGAAAAAGGGTGCCTACATTGCATCCAACCTCAGCGGCCTTCCCGAAATCACCTTCAGTGGGCCGCACGCCCAGGATTTCCTTTCACGACTCAGCATCAACAACGTATACAAGTGGCCGATCGGCACGTCAAAGCACCTTGTTATGCTCGATGAAAACGGATGCATCGCCAACCACGCCCTAACAGTCCGGGACAGCGAGGAGTCCTTCCGCCAATTCGCTTCCATGCCCTGGCCCATGTTCAAGGCTCCTGATCTGGGTATCGACGTCGGTATCAGCCTCAGAAACATCTTTCTGTTCCAAGTTGCCGGGCCCACGTCGCTGCAGGTTCTGGAACGGCTTCTGGGCGACCAGGTGCGAAGCCTCAACTTTCTGGATGTCAAGAAAGTCAGCGTCCCTGGCATAGATGAGACGGTGGAAATCGAGCTGTCTCGAATCGGGATGTCCGGCACCCTTGCCTATGAATTGAGAGGCCCACTCGAGCATGGTCCGGCCATCTTCGACGCCGTCTACCAGGCGGGTAAGGATTTCGGACTCAAGCGCCTTGGCTGGCGGACGTACGTAGTCAATCACACAGAAGGCGGGTTTCCACAGCAAGGGTGCACCTTCTTACCGGCCGCCTACGCGGATCCCGAATTTATTGCCCACCCCGTGTTCGGTGCCGGAACACCATTATCAAATACGCCCGGAGGTCTGCCCGGCAGTCTTAGTCCATTGGATATGAGGGCCCGGCTGAGGACTCCATATGAAGTCAACTGGGGCTGGATGGCCAAGTTCGATCATGACTTCATCGGCCGTGAAGCCCTGGAGGCCGAGTCGGCGAATCCCCAACGTAAGACCGTTGTGCTCAAGTGGAACAAAGAAGATATCCTCGATGTCTTCGCCTCCCAATTTGAGGTTGGGGAAGAGTACAAGCACTTCGAGTTCCCAACAACACCCCAGTCCCCGGCAGGGGGGCACGCTGACCTCGTCACCAAAGATGGTCAGCCTGTGGGTGTCTCATCGCTGGCCGTCTATTCGTACTACTACCGCGAAATGATCTCGCACACGACCCTTGATGTGGACCAGGCACACATCGGCAACGAAGTCGTGGTGCATTGGGGTGATCATGGCTCCCGGATCAAAGCAATCCGTGCAACGGTGGAACGCTTCCCATACCTGGACCTGCCTACCAACAAGGACTACGACATCGACGCGATTCCGGCCGCCGTTTCATGAGTCAGACAAGGGACCCCGGCTTCCAGACGACAAAACCCAGCGGTGCATTGCTGCAGAAACAAACGATCGCCCGCCTCCTCATACAGTGCCCCGATCGCCCTGGAATAGTAAGCGCCGTTAGCAGTATTCTGTCGGAGTTCGGGGCGAACATCGTCTCATTGGACCAGCATTCCACCGATCCCACCGGCGGGGTATTCTTCCAACGCACAGAGTTCCACCTGGAGCATTTCAGTGCAAGGCGAGCCGAGCTCGAGGAGCAGATACGAGCGAAAATCGAGGCTCCATACGGCGCAGAGTGGCAGCTGACCAGCGCTGCTCAACGCAAACGCGTCGCCATTTTCGTTTCCAAGACAGACCATTGCCTCCTTGATCTGTTGTGGCGGCAACGGCGTGGGGAACTGCACGTTGACATTGCCCTCGTGGTTTCCAACCACTCGGACCTTGCCGAGGACGTGCGCTACTTCGGGATTCCCTTTGTGCACGTGCCGGCGGACGCAAAAGATAAGAGTGCCATGGAGAAGACACAGCTGGAGTTGCTGCGCGGAAATGTCGACCTCATAGTGCTCGCCCGGTACATGCAGATCATCTCCGACGATTTTCTTCAAGAAGTTGGAGTCCCGCTGATCAACATTCATCATTCCTTCCTTCCAGCCTTCATTGGGGCGGGGCCCTATCAGAAGGCGAAAGACCGTGGAGTGAAAATGATCGGTGCAACTGCGCATTACGTGACGGCTGATCTCGACGAGGGACCCATCATCGAGCAGGATGCTATTCGTGTTGACCATGCAGATTCGGCTCAAGAGCTGATGAGGAAGGGTGCCGACGTCGAGCGACGTGTGCTCACCAGGGCCGTCGCGTGGCACTGCGACGATCGCATACTTCGCCATGGAAATCACACGGTGGTCTTCTGATCCCGCTCCCCTCATGGGAGCAGAACGAACAAGCCCGCGTCAATGCCGGGAATCACTAACAGTTCGGGCAAAATGCTCGGCCGGGTATTCCGGTCGAGCATTTTTGCTTGCTGGCAGGGAAGAACCAGATAGGTGCGATATTGCGGACGTCGCTCATGGAGCGGTGCTGATCATGTCACGGCTCGCGGCAGGACACCGTCGAAATATGCAAACCATTGTTACTTATGTCACTCCCTGATAGGTTCAGCTGCTGTGGAAACGATGATGTTTAACCTCGGTAGCAATGTTCAACTCGAGATTCTCGCGTCCGGCCCTCCGGGCGGGATCCGACCCCGTTCTGCTTTTCTCTTTGTGCATGGCCTCGGCCATGACGCCACATGCTGGCGCAAATGGATGCACGCAGCTTCCGAGGAAGGCTATGCGGCGTACGCGGTCTCGCTCAGGGGCCACGGCCGCAGCGGAGGAAGCCTGCGTTCGGCGCGGCTGAAGGATTATGTTGAAGACGTCCTCCGCGCGGTCGAGACTGTGGATGCTGATGAGATCGTCTTGGTTGGCCACTCACTCGGTGGCCTGGTGGTGCAGCGGGTGTTGGCGCTGCAGCCGGCGAAGGTGAGCGCGGGCGTGCTTGTTGGCTCCATTACTTCCGGTCCGGCCTTCGGAACGGTCTTTTCGGTGCTGAGAAGCCATCCGTGGCAGGCGATGCGGTTTCTCGCGGGTCGAAGCCTTCGGCTGCCGCCAGACATGCTGTTCGAGCGGATGGGCACTGAGGAGGCGGCGGAGATCTCCCGATCCCTTTGCGGCGAGTCACCCTGGGTCCAGTACCAGCTGCTTTTCCACTTGCCGTCGAGGGTGAAGTCCGAATATCCACTTCTGTCCGTCTACAGCAAGCATGACCGAATGGTGCCGGCGCGGTCAGCGCGCGCAACCGCACGACGCTGCGGCGCCGATGTGCGGGAACTCGCCGGGATCGGACATGACATGATGCTCGACGGCGACTGGGAGGAGGCCTGGAACGTAATCAGCGACTGGTGGAAGGCGCTGCGGGTCGAGGCCATCTCCCGGACGGCAAGGCCAGCAGATTGAGTACCGACAGACCATTGCTTGAAAGAGCTGTATAGCCTAAGCTTCTTTCAATCGCAGAGTTCACCTTGTGTCCCCGATCACACTTGAGGATTCGGTTGCCATGAGCAAGGCGCAAGGGAACAACCTAGACGGCAATCGCTCACGGAAGACTGCGTGCCCCGATCCACGAGCACTACGAGCTTCGCATCAGCTCACGCGCGCCAACGACGGCGTGCATTAGAAAGGCAAACAACATGGCAATTGCCAACGAGGCGTCAAAGACGACCGGCCTCCGGACCCCGGGATCCTCCCGCTTGACCGTTCAGGAAATACTCAATCAAGCGCCGCTTGGCAACAGGAGGCGCGTGATCATCCTTCTCGGGTTCCTGACCATGACCCTGGAAGGAGTTGAAATCGGCCTGTGGGGATTCATTTACCCACAAATAGTCACCCAGTGGGGTACCTCGCTGGCAACAGTCACCACCATGGTGACGCTGGGAGTTGTGGGCCTCACCGTCGGTTCAATCGTTGCCGGCCCGCTGTCGGACCAGATCGGCCGAAGGCTCCCAATTATCGTAGGCACAGCGGGATTCGGGCTGGCCACCTTAGGCGGCGCGCTGGCACAAAACGACCTTACGTTGGGAATCTTCCGGGTGGTGGCATGCCTGTTCCTCGGAGCTGTGATGCCCCTGGTCATCACACTCGTTGCCGAGTTCGCGCCTGAAAAGCGTAAGGCCGCCATTGTGGCCATCACGTTCACGGGTTTCCCGTTGGGGACTGTCATCACCGGCTTCCTGGCATCCACCATTCTTCCCACCCTGGGCTGGCAGTGGCTGCTCGGAACCGGAACAGGCCTGGCATTGATTCTCCTGCCCGCGCTGTTGTGGGGCCTTCCGGAATCAACGGTGTTCATGATTCGAAGGGGAGGCCGGACAGAAAAAGTGACGAAGGTACTGAGTGCCATCATCCCCGGCTTCGACATGAACACAGTGGATCTGACGGGCGCACCGCAGGCTGGCGCCGCCAAGCCGGTTGGAGGTGTCAGGGCCGTACTGTCCAAGAAACTTGTGGTGGTATCGCTGCTCATCTGGCTTTGCTACTTCATCTGCGCCGCAGTGGTTTATATGTTCCTGAACTACCTGCCGCTGATCGTCAAGCAACTCCATATCGACGCCGCGGGCACAGGCAATGTGGTCTCGATGTTCGGCATCGGCGGTGTGATCGGAGCCTTGGCTATCGGGTTTGCCATGGAGAAGCTGGGCAAATATGTATCCCTCGGTGCGGCCTTCACGCTGGCCGCCGGAGCGGCCTGGATCCTTGCATCAGTCAATCTGACCTTGCCCCTGCTGCTGGTTCTGGGCTTCACCATCGGCGTTGTGCTGGTGGGTGCCAACAGCGGTATGAACGCACTGAGCACATCGGTTTTCCCCACTGAAGCCCGCGCAACCGGCGTGTCATGGATGCACAGCTTCGGCAAGGCCGGCTCCATCGTCAGCGGTGTGCTGGGTGGCGTGATGCTGGGCGCAGGATGGGGCGTTGACCAGATCTTCTTCGCCCTGGCCATTCCACTCCTGGCCGGAGCTGCAGCCGTGGGCGCAGTCAGAGCGATGACCACACGCCGTTCACGTTCCGACGCATAAGGGTCACCGGACGCCAGCGATAAAGAGTCCCCATCCGAGCCACCTTGCTCCTTCTCCGGAGCAAGGTGGCTCCGCTGTTTGCCGAGTCAGCAGCGGAGGGAAGGTTCGGTGACTTCCGGACGGGGTGCTGTCGCACCTCCAGGCCTAGTTCGTGTGCGCCGCCTCCGGCAGGCGCCGACTGGAGAAGCAATTGGCATCCCGCGCCGAGTTGCTCAGGGCTCGATGATCCCGCGCCGCGGTCATGCCCCACTGGGGAGTGTCCTGAACGCGGAAAAGACCTCCGGGTGGAGCTGGACTCTCTACAAGTCCAGCTCCACCCGAAGGTCTTTCCTTGTCACCCCTGCACGCCGCAGCCGATTCCCACAACTCAAGCGCCCGACGTCGGACGTCAAGTTAGGAACGTCCGCGCGAACTTGCTGTGGTTACGGCTGCGTCGAAGCGTCAGCGCTCTTTCTTGGCTGGCGAACCGTGAATGAGAGTCCGTATTCCGGTGCCAAGGACAAAAGCCGTGGCAAGGCCCAAGAGGGCCCAGGAGATGAGTTCCGAGCCGGCGACGTCGACGGTCTTGAGCCACCGGATGCCGTAGTTCGCCGACGTTGACACCGGGAAGGTGAAGATCCAGAACGTCAGCGAAAACGGCAGGCTGGCGTACTGGGGAATCAGAAACACCTGCATCAGAATCATCATGAGGAGGATTCCCGTGAGTCCTGTCTGGATGATTCCGGAACCCTCCGGGCGGATGACTATCCAGGCAACGCAGGCCGTTGCGGGGGCGGCCACATACGCGGCCAAGACGGGCTTCAACTCGTCCGGCATCTCAATCCCCGCCATGAAGCGCACCGTCACCACCGTTCCCATCACCAGCCAGAAAAAAGCGCCGGTTCCCCACGCGGCGATCGCCGCTTGGGGCAAACCCATGGTGGAGAAGCCGATGCTGGCGATGAAGGGACCTGCGGCAACGGGAAGCAGGTAACCCGGGTGGACCCATTCCAGAGTCACTCCTCCGGTCACCCAGTGGACCAGAAGTCTTGCTCCGAGCAGCGTGAGAGCGATGATGAAGCACAGGCACAGCACGGACCAAAACATCTTGTTGTATTCGATGTAGTGACTGCTCAGGAGGATGCCCACCAGGGGAATGAACGACGCTGACGGGCCGTTTCCGGGGTGCCTTAGTTCTTTGTCGAAGTGTCCTTTGGACCCGTATCGGAAACTTTTTGCCAGATACCGGACAAGCAGCACGGACCAGATGCCGGCACTGATCCCGTACACGACCTCCGCTGGCCACGCCGGAGCATGAAGTGTCAGGCGGGCCGCCTGCCAGGCGCCTCCCAGCCCCGTGATGCCCAGGGGAATGGCAAACAGGTTGAACGGGTGCGACGGAGGCTTTGGGGGAGGTTCAGCGAGGGGAGGCGGTGGTTCTGTGACGAGATCGGGCAACCGAGCTTCCGAAGCCGTCGCACCGCGCCCTACCGTGGGCGCCTGACCGCCGGTCAACTGAGCAGTTTCATCGCCGCACCCCACAATGCACCCGGGTTTATCCGATCAGGATGAAGCGCAAGCATTCCGGAGAAGAACTCCTCCGGCGTTGGTTGCTCGGCCAGGAGCTTTGATGCGTCCAAAAGGTACCTGCGGGTCTCCTGGATCTGTCCGGGCAGATCGGGCAATGCGGGATTCTTGTGCCCGGCCACAACGAACTTCGGCTCGAGGCTCTCCGCGATATCAATCGCCTGCAGCCAGGCTTCGAGACCCCCGTTCTCGGACTCAGTCAGGTAGGGGTGGACCCCGTTATAGACGGCGTCCCCGGCTACCAGGAGCCCGATGGAGGGAACGAAGAGCATGGTGGTGTTGTCGGTGTCGGTATGGCCCACTTCAATGATCTGCAGTTCATGGCCCTCCAGTTCAAACGAGCCATTATCCACTGGCTGAGTCACTGTAGTGGTGGGCGGAATCTGGTCCGGGAAGATCGAGTCCCAGAAGGAGGAACGGAACTCCGGGGAGCCGTGCATGGCCATTTCCTGGAGCGTGCCCGGGGTTGCCAGTACTGTGACGCCCGGAAACCGTTCGACCAGGGGACCTGCGCCGAACCAGTGGTCGCCGTGGCCGTGCGTGATGTAGATGTGGCTAAGTGTCTTCCCCGATGCTTCAATCCAGTCCCCGACCCTGGTTGTCTGGTCAACCGTCATGGGCGGGTCAACCAACACCGCGTTCTCCTGTCCGGAGATCAGAGTGGAGGATAGCGGGGACCAGATGCGGGGGTCACCGTTGGGAAGAGTCCCTCGTCCTGTTTGAGGCAGGGTGCCGGAGACAAAGACGTCGTAAACCAGCTCGGTTGTGGGTGCCATAATATGCGTCACTTTCCCTGAATTTTGTGGTGGCTTAGAGGTGCCGCAAGAACCAGTCGAGAGCGGCGGAACTTGATTCTTCAAAGTTCTCTACGTACGGCTCGAAGTGGCCTCCCGGCAGCATCACGAGCGATTTGGGCTCCTGAGCCTGCTCGTAGGCCTCGAGGGCCAGGTCCGTGCCGGTCAGTTCATCGTCAGCGGCCACGATGAAGAGCAGCGGCTTCGGGGACACCCTTGAGGCCCAGACTCCCGGTTCGTAAAGGCGCGCTGCCCGGGTGGATTGCAAGGTGACGGTGTTGTCCCAGCCGTATTCTTCCGGGCCAGGTTGCGTGTAGAAACGCAGGGCGGAGGGAACCCGGTACGCGGCAGGCTGGTTTGGGTCGCTGCTAACTACCGCGATCATCCTGGGTGCCTTGCCGGCGGCTTGGTCCCGTTCGTCGTCGATGAAGGATTGTTCCAGCGCCGTCTTGGCATCGCCCACTGCCCTCCGGGAGCCGGCCACATGGCCGTTGATGGCGGGCACCTGGGACACGACAGCCTTGAGCCGGCCTTCCGTAGCCCCCAAAACCAGGGCGTGCCCGCCGGAGTAGCTGGACCCCCACAGGCCGATGCGCGAGGGGTCGACTTCAGGCCTGCCTTCGAGATAGGTTACCGCCCGGCGCCAGTCCTTGATCTGCTGCCAGGGATTGATGTCATGACGAAGTTCGCCATCACTCGCGCCGAAATTGCGGTGGTCGTGGACCAGGACCACGAATCCGTTGGCAGCAAAGCGGGAGGCGTATGCATCGAGGCGATGAGCGCGGGTTCCCGCATAGCCGTGCGCCATCGTGATGGCGGGATGTGGTCCTGGACCATCCGGGATGTAGAGCCAAGCACGGAGCGTGATGCCCCCATCGGCCGTGAATTCAACATCCAGTCGTTCTGCCATGAATCTCTCTTTTCTTTCCAGCGCCCCTGGACGGGCAGGGTGAAGCCGCGGGAGCAACGCCGCGCGCCGCGGGGAATTTGTGAGGTGTGGATAAAGGGGGTAAAGACGTGAAATAAGCGTACAGCTTTAGACTCTGTCCTGCAATGATTTTTTGGCGTATGCTCCTTTCACGGCCGCGTGCCGGCTACCCATTCCAGATTTCCCCCGATGCACGACGAAAGGCAGAAGCATGGCAAGCAGCTTCATCTATGACGGGGTCCGTACCCCCTTCGGAAAATTCGGCAAATCATTGGCCGGCGTTCGTCCTGACGATTTGGCCTCCCATGTGGTCCGCGAAGTGGTGGACAGGCAGCCCGGGCTGGAAGCGGACAGGATTAACGAGGTGATCCTGGGCAACGCCAATGGTGCTGGGGAGGATAACCGCAATGTGGCGCGCATGGCTGCGCTGCTCGCCGGGCTACCGACGTCGGTACCTGGCGTCACGGTCAATCGACTGTGCGGTTCTGGACTTGAGGCTGCCATCCAGGCGAGTCGTGCTGTGGAAATCGGGGATGCGGAGCTCATTGTTGCCGGGGGCGTTGAATCGATGAGCAGGGCACCCTGGATCCTGGCAAAACCCGAGCGGGCGTATCCGGCCGGCCCCCAAACCCTGCACAGTTCGACGCTGGGCTGGCGTATGGTCAACCCCCGGATGAACGACGCCTGGACTATCTCCAATGGCGAGACGGCTGAAATCCTGGCCGACAAGTTTGGCATATCAAGGACCGAGCAAGACCGGTTTGCCGTGAGAAGCCACAGTTTGGCTGCCAAGGCCTGGTCCGAGGGCATCTACGACGACGAGGTCGTGCCCCATCCGGATTCGGCGCTCCTCACCGACGAGGGCGTGCGACCCAGCACCTCCGAGGTGGCCCTGGCTGGCCTGGAGCCGGCGTTCCGCGACGGTGGCTCGGTAACGGCGGGCAATTCCTCTCCGCTCAATGATGGGGCGGCGGCCATGCTCATCGGGCGTGAAGGTGCCCTGGAAACGGAACCTTTGGCTCGCATCGTTTCACGTGGGGTGGCCGGCAACGATCCGAACGTTTTCGGCATTGCCCCTGTGGAGGCTGCGAATCAAGCGCTTGCCCGGGCAGGCAAGACCTGGGCAGACGTCGACGTCGTCGAGCTCAACGAAGCGTTCGCCGCCCAAAGCTTGGCGTGCCTGCGCCTTTGGCCCGACCTGGACCCGGAGAAAGTAAATATCCATGGTGGAGCGCTGGCCTTGGGGCACCCGCTGGGCGCGTCCGGCTCCCGCATTCTCATACACCTGGCGCGCGAGCTGAAGCGGCGTGGAGGCGGTGTTGGCGTTGCTGCCATTTGCATCGGTGTGGGGCAGGGCCTTGCTGTCGTTCTGGAGCGATAGCTGCCGTCCCCGCCCCCGCGCGGTTGGGCCATCCAAGGCGTTTTCAAATTCTGAATAAACACTCTTGTCTGAAATAGGTAAAGCGGATACGCTTACTTCAGCTGACTTTCACTAGGCTCCAAAACTTCCCACCACCGCAGGCCGCGCCGATGCAGCCTCAGGTCGCGTTTCTTCCACAGGAACGCCCCCACACTGACAAGGAAAGATACAGGCTCTCCATGATCATCAATAGTGCGGATCTCAACGCCGTCGACTCCTACAAACTCCTCATCGGAAGCATCATTCCCAGGGCCATCGCGTGGGTGAGCACCGTCTCGCCCGATGGGGTGGCCAATCTTGCGCCCATTTCCTTCTTCACGGCGGTAGGGCGAAAGCCGCCCATGGTGTCTATCTCGCTGCAGCCGCGCTCAGACGGGAAGACCCTCAAGGACACGTTCGTCAACATTCGCGAAACGGGAAACTTTGTGGTCAACGTGGCGACGCTTCCACAGGCGCACGCCCTGCACTCCTCGGCCTTCGAATTTCCCTCGGGTATCGACGAGTTTGAGGCCGTGGGTCTTGAAAAAGAGGCTTCACAAGCCGTGTCTGCGCCCAGGATCAAAGACGCCCCCATCGCAATGGAATGCATCGTTAACCGCATCATCCCTGTGGGCGAGATGAACGATCACGTGGTCTGGGGCGAAGTTGTCCGTTTCCACGTCAAAGACGAGCTTTACCTGGAACGAGGCCGGATTGATACGGCAGCAGTTACTGCCGTCGGGCGCTTGGCGGCTGAGTACACACTGGTTGAAAACGTGTTCACCACGCCGCTTGAGGATGAACTCCTCAAGGCCAAGCACAAGCAACGCATGGCACGGCTGGACGGTCAGCCGAGCGACTGGTCACCCATCAATACAGCAGCCTGGTCCCCATCCGGTTCGACCCTCACCAAGGAGCAATAGATGAGCACTGTAATGGAGCAGTTGCAGAAGCAGGACCCCTCGTTGACAACCACTGGCAGCGGCGATGTGGCCGTGCTTTTCATCCACGGATTCCTGGATGACCAGAGTGTCTGGGACGACGTCGTCTCTGAACTCGCCACCGCGAACGCCCAGTTTCTGAGACTGGACCTGGCAGGGATGGGGGACCGGAGCGGGGACGAAGGCCCGTACAGCCTGGAGCGATACGCCGACGACGTCGCTCGCGTCGTGGCGGGTCTGGACAGGCCCGTCGTGGTCGTCGCGCAGAGCATGGCAACGCTCGTAGCCGAACTAGTTGGGGTCCGCCATCCAGACAAAGTGGTGGGTGCTGTATTTGTTACCCCGGTGCCTTTAGCGGGGACACACCTTCCTGAGGAAGCTGTTGGTCCTTTCCGGCATCTGGGTGGAGATGCAGCAGCCCAACGAGGGATCCGGCAGTACCTCGGCGGCGGGTTGAACGAGTTCGGGTTGGACAAGCTCACCTACATAGGGGGCCGCATCCGTCCGGAAGTCGTGACCCACCTCGTGGATTGCTGGAACGAAGGGATTCCGAACGCCCCTGCGGAGAGCGAATTTAGCTCACCGTAGTGTTAATAATCCGCGGTGAAGCAGACCCGTTCGCGACCGCCGAGCTGATCTCTTCAGCTGTCGCCCCGCGATTCCGGCACGTCAAGGAGGAAGTACTCAGCGGGGCGGGCCACTGGCCTCACGTCGAGCAGCCTCAGAACGTGGCCGGTTTCATCGGCCGATTCCTCAAAGAAGTTTCTGAAGCATCTGCCACTACGTCTGGCGGAGGAGACGCCCAAGGCTGGATCAACGCTTTTGCCAGCAAATCCGCAGACGACTTTGGCGAGGCCTTCCACCGCGACGTTGTGCTTGAGGCTTCCGTCATCCGGTCGCCCATCACCGGCCGGGAGAACGTGAAAGCGGTAATGAGCGCAGCCAGCTCTATTTACGAATCGCTGGAGTTCACCCATCAAACCGTCAATGGGCCGCGCACTTACCTTGAATGGCAGGCCACCGCGTTCAGCGGTCTCAAGATCGACGGAGTCACTATCCTCACCAAGGACGAAGCCGGCCAGATCGTCTCGGCCGCCATCCATCATCGCCCGCTTGACGCAGCGCTCCGGTTTTCGGCTGAACTGGGGAAACGCCTCGGGAAATCTGTGGGCGATGAATCCCGTTTTTACTCCGCCGACTGATTCCTTCGGATTCAGCAGGTTCGCAACTACTTCCTAGCGAAAGGGCATATGCCAATGACCCACCTTACGTTCAGCGTCCAGGACCAGATTGCCACCATCATCCTGGACAATCCGCCCCAGAACCGGATCGACCTTCAGATGGCGGACGAGCTGTCCGAAGCTATAACCGCCATAGGCAGTAGCGACGCCCGTGTGGTCATCATTCGGGCTGAAGGCGCGGACTTCAGCTTCGGAGGCGACATCATGACGTGGCCGGGCGCGGAAACGCGGGAGTTGCGTGCCTTGTTTGAGCGCTACATGTCAGTCTTCAACCAGTTGGAGCTGCTGCCGATGCCGGTGATTGCAGAAGTCCAGGGCCTTTGCTTTGGAGGAGGGTTTGAACTCGCCCTGAGGGCCGACCTCATTTTCGCAGCAGAATCAGCGGAGTTCGGGCATCCGGAGCAAACTCTTGGCATCGTCACCCTCTTGGGTGGCATCTATCGCGTTGCCGAAAGGGCAGGCAAGACCCGGGCAGCAGAATGGGCGATGACTTCGGAGAAAGTATCCGCTTCGGAAATGAACCGTGCCGGAGTGGTGAACCGCGTCGTTTCCCAAGACAAGCTCACGGAAGAAGTCTTGGCATTTGCCCAGCGGATCGCCACCGGAGCTACACAGGCATACGCTGCGCACAAGGCGCTCCTGAGAACCTGGTCGTTGGGCGGCGTGGCTGCGGCAGACCAAGCGATGTTCGATATCGCCATGCCGTTGTTTGAACGCGAAGACACCCAGGCCGGGCTGAAATCGGCCGTGGAGGCACTGGAAGCGGGACGGCCACGCCCGGTGTTGGAATTTCAAGGCCGCTAATCGCACTTAACATGGTGGATGGCCAAGGGTGCCCTGGAAGTTGGCGAGAGGGGATGCAGTGAGCGACTGGAACGCGACGCAACGCTATGACATGGAAAGTGCTCCTGGAGGGCTGGGTTTTGTCCATGACCTGCTCAACACGAAATCCGCTGGAAAGCCGCGAAGGACCGATTTGTTGCTTGATCTCGGGCTTGCCCAGGATTGGCTGGATGCTGGTCTGAAACAGTGGGCACTGGCCACCGGACGGCATTATGTCGAAGTCAAACTTACGGAACGCGACCTGGAACACCTGCGGTACTTTCGTGATGAACTTGCGGGCACGCTAAACGCCGGAGGCGACCCGGACGCCGTCGTTCGTTCCGACATTGACGCTTTGCCCACAGTCTGGACGACCGCTACCTCCTTGAGGCTCAAGTCCAATGGCGAGATCCAGGCTGAACCGCAGGGAGCCGGAGCCGGTCACATTGAATCCCTGGCTATGACGGAGATTTTCCAGGCCCAACTCGCAGGGACTTGGCACCGGCTCAAACTATGCCGCAGCGAAAAATGCAGGGTTGCGTTCTTTGATCGCTCGCGCAACAACAGCGGCGTGTGGCATGACGTAAGAATTTGTGGAAACCCGGCGAATCTCCGGGCGCACCGAGCACGAAAACTTGAATCAAAGCTCGTGAATTGACTCCCATTTCTGTTCGTTCGTGAACAATGTGCAGGAGGGTCTTTTCGCTGACCGGGCTATTAACCCCACTAAGGACCTCAATGCAAGCTTTACCTGCGGACAATTCCGCCCGAATCACCGAGTACGCGCATCCTGACAGGCTGGTTACAGCCGAATGGCTTGTACGGCACATGGATGATGACAGACTGGTCATCGTGGAGTCTGACGAGGACCCGCTGCTTTATGAACTGGGCCACATTCCGTCGGCCGTCAAAATTGATTGGCATACAGATCTGAACGATCCTGTTATACGCGACTATTTGACGGGGCGGGAATTTGCCAATCTTATGACGTCCAAGGGTATTTCGCGGGACAGCACCGTTGTCATTTATGGTGACAAGCACAACTGGTGGGCTGCCTATACTCTCTGGGTGTTCCGTCTCTTTGGCCATCCTGACGTCCGCTTGCTCGACGGCGGGCGGGAAACGTGGATCTCCGAAGGGCGTCCCCTCGAGACTTCGCTGCCGCCGGCAAGGAGCGCAACGTCCTATCCGGTAGTCACGCGCGATGACTCGTCCATCCGGGCGTTCAAGGATGACGTCCAGGAACACCTCGGCTTATCCCTCATCGACATCCGCAGCCCTGAGGAGTACACCGGTGAGCGGACTTCCATTCCCGATTACCCGCAGGAGGGCGTCCTCCGTGGCGGGCATATCCCGGGGGCACGCAATGTCCCGTGGGCGCGGGCTGTTTCCGACGACGGGACGTTCCGGCCGCGGAGGGAACTGGAGGAGATCTATTTCCATGAAATAGGCCTGAAAGTGGACGATGAAGTTATTACCTACTGCCGGATTGGTGAGCGTTCAAGCCATTCCTGGTTTGCCCTGACTTTCCTGCTGGGCATGGACAGGGTGAGGAACTACGACGGTTCCTGGACCGAATGGGGCAATGCAGTACGGGCTCCCATAGCGGTCGGTAGTTAGAGTTCTTGAACTACGAACAAGAGGAGTACTAGTGAGTGAGCGCAAACGGGTCGTAGCCTGGGACGATCCAGCCATTGGCGCGGCAGCCATGCCCGGCCTGAGCGGCTTGGAGTACCTGCACTCAATGATGGGCAAAAAACTGCCACCCCCACCGATGGGGGAATTGCTGAACATGACCCTGGTCGAGGCGGCGCCGGGCACTGCCACCTTTACGTGTCAGCCCGACGAGTCCCATTACAACCCAATTGGCTCGGTTCACGGCGGGCTCCTTTGCACCCTGCTCGATTCCGCCCTTGGCTGCGCAGTGCAGACAACCCTTCCCAAAGGCCAGGGTTACACCTCCATAGAGATTAAGGTGAACTACCTTCGCTCAGTACGGGCTGACAGCGGCCCATTGACGTGTGTAGGCGTTGTATCGAAGCCCGGCAATCGCGTTGCCTTCGCGGACGCCACCGTCACGGACGCCAAGGGCAAGCTCGTAGCTACCGCCACAGGCTCACTGCTCGTCTTCACAATCGACTGACCTGGTGGCGTCAGCGCCACAGAGGAGAGCCCTCGACCGGTTCCGGTCGAGGGCTCTGCCAAGTGAATCGCCCGGGATCTACATCCCTGAACTCTTCGTCCGGACCGCGGACGACGCAGTCGTCGAAACAAGGTGCTCACCCTCCAATACTTCGGGGTCCGCCGGTGCAACGGTGGCACGTTTTCCCTTGCTGCCAGTCTCAGGCAGCGTGAAGTACACGATGAGGCAGAGGGCGACTATCGCGATCATGTAGTAGGCGACGAACATTGGTTGTCCGGCGCCAACGAAGGCAGCAGCAACCAGTGGTGCGGTCCCGCCGAAGATGGCAATCACGATCTGGTGAGAGAACCCGATGCCGGACACCCGGACGGATGCAGGAAACAGTTCTGCTTGAATCGTCGGGTAAACCGACTGCCAGATACCCAGGACCACCCAGCCTGAAGCTGAAACCAAAACGTAAACGCCGAACCCTGGCTGGTTCAACAGCAAAAGCAAGGGGTAGAACAATGCGATCATGCCGATGGCGCCGATGATGGGGAAGATCTTGCGGCGGCCGAGACGGTCGGAAAGATAACCACAAATTGGCACGATGATCACGAGTAATGCAAGTCCGATGACACTTCCTGCAAGCGTTGAGGCGAGGTCCCGGCCAGTCGTGAGTTTGGCGTACGTGGGCAGGAAGGTCGCCCATGTGTAGTAGGCCACGGCGGGGGCAGAAAGGGCTGCCGTCTGCAGGAGAGCCTTCGGGTGATCGCGGAGGAGATCGCGCAGACGCGCCGGTGCAGACTTTTGATCGACGGCGGCACTTGCTTCAAATTCAGGGGTTTCATCCGAACGGGCACGCAGAATGAGGCCGACTACTCCGAGCGCACCGCCAATGACGAACGGGATGCGCCAACCCCAGGCAGCCAGTTCATCGGGGGAGAAGGCTGAAGTGACCATAGCCGCAGCACCAGTCGCTGCGAGAGTTGCGAGGCCGCTTGCCATGTTGGAAAACGAACCGAAGAGACCCCTGCGGTTTGCAGGAGCGTGTTCGACCATGAACGCGATGGCGCTCTGCTGCTCGGTGCCGGCGGAGATTCCTTGCAGGATGCGCGCAACCAAGAAGAGAATTGGGGCGGCGTAGCCGATGGTTCCAAAGGACGGCGTAAGGCCGATGATCAGGGCGCCGAGGGCCATCCCGGAGATGGACAGTGTCAGAATAAGCCGTCGGCCGAAACGATCTGCCAGCGGCGAGATGATGATGCCGCTCAGTGGGCGGACAACAAACCCGACCGCGTATGTCAGAAGAGCCGCGACGAGGGATGCGAACGCAGAGTCACTCGGAAAAATCTGCGACGAGAAAACTGCTGCTAGCAGGCCATAAATGTACCAGTCGTACCATTCCACAAAGTGGCCGATGGTACCTGCGATCAGGTTGACGCGGCGGCGGGGCGGCTCGGACGCTTCGGGAAATTCCGAAGAGCCTGGACTGTCCAGCGCTTCTTTTGAGGTCTTCATTGAACTCTCCATATTTGGGTTCCAGGGAGGATAGGGGTTCGATCCGAGGCAGTCGGCCAGGCCGCCGATTGGGCTATGGGCGCTTACTGCCAGCATGGGGCCGGTACGCGAACTCTTCAAGGCTTTGCGTTTCCAGGGGTTCTTACCTGGGACACGCAAATGAGATCGGTTGCTGAGATCGGTTGCGATCAACCCTACGGACTGAATGTGATGCTTGTCAACGTTTTACTTGTGGCGCGCGTAGGCCGAAGGTCGGTTTACTCAGCCTCAATGGAAAGAGGCGCTTCGTTGTTGAAGTCCAGGAATTGCACTCCGGACCAGGCGCACTCCAAGCTGCCGTACACAGACCAGTATTCATCCCAATGGGCGAGTTTCCACTGGTCGCGCTCCAGTCCGCGCCGGGTGAGCCGTTCGCGGAGAACTTCCTGACGTACCCGCACTCGGATGACTGTGATCTCGCACGAGGGCCACAGAAAGTTTTCTGCAGCACGGGTCAAATAATCTGCTTCTCCGAAGTAGGCTCCAAAGGGAGCATCAAGGACCACTGACCGGCCGAGGCGTAGGTTCACGCCCGCCACATCCATGAGGGTTTCGTACTCAAGGGGCAGCAGATTGTCGCGATAGTAGTCGTTGGACTCGCGGTCGGTGGGATCGTGCCCTGTGGCGGTCAGTGCGAATTCAACGAAGCGGCCGCTGACCCGGTCCTTGTCCAGATATGCAGCCTCATGCTCTTTCGCCGTTTGTTGGGCAACCGTCGTTTTTCCCGAGCCGGCCGGTCCGATAACAATGAAGACGCCCGGAGACATTATCGGCGGGCCTCTGCCACTGCTGACAGGAATTCCTCGGCAGCTTTCGTGACGCGGGTAAAGTCGCCGTCCGGCTGCCATGCCTTTGTCACGTAGCTGCCCACACCGACGCCCGCCACGCCCGCCCGCGAACCATTCGCCGACGTTTTCCAGGGTCACGCCACCTGCGGGCATGATCGGCAGATGGGCCAGCGGCGCCAGCACAGACTTCGCATAGGCAATGCCGCCAGCCTCGGTGGGGAAGAGCTTGAGGATATCCGCACCCGCTTCTGCTGTTTCCACTAGCTCAGTCGGTGTGTAAGCCCCACTGATTGTTGGTATTTGGTATCGGTTGGCTGTGCGGATCATCGCAGGATTCAACTGCGGGCTGACCAAGAACTCTGCGCCGGCGCGGATGCACTCGTAGGCTGAATGCTCATCCAACACTGTCCCGGCGCCGACTGCCACGCCGGCGGGCCCATGCTTGGCGGCGAGTCGTCGAATGACGTCTACGGCGCCGGGAATGGAAAGCGTGATTTCGAGGGCTTTGAATCCTCCTTCGATAGCGGCTTCCGCCACACGTTCGGCGAGTTCGGCGTTCTCGAGTCGCACGATGAGTACGGCCCCGGATTCGTCGATGGTTTGCAGGGTGCGAAGTTTCTTTTGCATGCTGGCTTCTTTCCGGACGGGAAGCGTCCTGGTCTTGAGCAGCCCGGCTCGTGTTGATGTTCCGTTGACAAACTCTCCCACCATCCATACTGTTATTGCAACCGATCTCAGCAACCGATCTCATACAAGGGGGTATTGCGGTTGACTCATGTGCGCACAATCATTCTTGGTGCTTCCCATTGGCACGTTCCGCTTTATGCGCAGGCCATTGGCGAAGAGCACAACGTCCTCGGAGTCAGTGACGACGACGTATCCATCGTCCAGGGACTTGCCGACGGCTGGGGAGCACCGGTGGAGGCTGACTGGCGGAAGCTAGTGGACCTTCCCGACGTTGGCCTTGCCTATGTGTTTGGCCCCCACGATGACATGGCGGAGAAGTGTTTTGCCCTGATCGAACGCGGTATTCCGTTCGTGGTGGAAAAGCCGCTGGGAACTTCACTTGCCCAACTTTCTGCCGTACGTAATGCCGCCGAGGCAGCTGGCGTGCCCGCCACAGTACCCTTGGTCCAGCGGGGCGGCCCGACCGATCGATGGCTGGCTAAAGCTGGACGACCGACGTACCAGCGAACATCTTTCATCGCAGGACCACCATCCCGGTATCTCTCCAACGCAAATCCCTGGATGCTCGACCCCATGAAGGCCGGCGGAGGATGCTTGGCCAACCTCGGTCCACATTTCGTTGATCTGTTCCTTCAGGGCTGCGATGAGTCTGTGGCACACATCCAGTCCCGGCTCTCGTCGGTCCTTCATGACCAGGCTGTTGAGGACCATGCCAGTTTGATCATCACCACGCCGGCCGGACGCGAAGCCATTGTGGAGGTTGGCTACGCATTCCCAGGCTCCCCGCTCAAGCGCTACTGCAGCTTCACTTCGGTCGGAGAAGCGGGATTCGCGTCCGTCGATTCAGACGGCACGGCTAGCTTTACAGCGCTGGACGGCACCGCGGAATCCGACAAGATCAACGTGGACAGCGACCCGCTCTACGACCCCTTCGTGCGGAGTGTCGCGCGGACACTGGATCATGGATTCCGGGGCTTGCCCACGCTGGCCCAGCTCGAGAATGTCATGCGGCCCATTTGGCGGGCCTATGACGACCAGCACGGAGGAAATGAACATGCCTGACTTGAGTATCGACGTCGTTGCAAAAGCTGCCGGTGTCCACCGGTCAACAGTCTCCCGGGCGTTCTCACGCCCCGAGGCGGTGAAGAGTGAAACCCGCGAGCACATCCTCCGGGTCGCCGAGGCACTCGGCTACACAATGAGTCCGCTGGCGCAGGCGCTCCGTCGAAAGACCAGCACCATAATTCCTCTGATTGTCCCTGACATTACGAACCCGTTCTTCGCAGAACTTGCCAAGACGATGACACAGGCAGCTGACGAGCGCGGCTACCAACTCATGCTCTGCGTCACCAACGGCGACCCGGCCAAGACCGATGGATACTTCACAGCGATGCAGGCGATGTATGCCCCGTTCGGGATTGTGGCACCCTCTACGAAGGTGGATACCGAAGCCCTGAAACGTTTTGCCTTCGGCCATAAGGTGGTGGTGATCGACCGCGTGGAAGGTGACGACTCCGTTCCCACGGTCACGGTCGATAGCCGCAAAGGAATCATGCTGGCGTTGGACCATTTGCATACCTTGGGGCACACCTCGATCGGTTACGTATCCGGTATCGCCGGGACACATACGGCCCAGGACCGTATGGACGCCTATCTGGAGCTCACCGCCCAAAGCGGCAGCGCGCCCGTGGTGCTGGACAGCGGGTCAGACCTGGATGCGGGAACGCGCGGGGCGGAGCACTTCCTGCAGATGGACAATCCGCCGACGGCCATCATCGCGGCCAATGACATGGTGGCCTTTGCAGTGATCTCGGAACTCGGTCGGAGCGGCCTGCGGGTACCGGACGACGTGTCGGTCATCGGGTTCGATGGGCTCGCTCTCGGTGCGCGCTTCAACCCTCCCCTGACAACAGTGCGGCAGCCGATCGCCGACATGGGACATATCGCAATTGAACTGGCAGAAAAGCAGAATGTTGACGGCTCCGTGGACCACATCGTCCTCGAACCTGAGCTTCTGGTGCGCGGCTCCACGTCGGGACCTCGAAAATGAGTGGGGCAGGGGAGTCGACGCTCCGGCGTCTGCCGGGACTCCAACACACGGACCACGTCGGACTGAGCGGTTCCAAACCTTGACGAGGGCGTTCGGTTCTTCGTCGAAGTGCTCGGAGCTGAAGAGCTATATCGCTCGGAACGCGGGCCCGACGAAGATTTTATGCCCACAAACTTCGAAGTCCCCGCAGATGCCAAGCTCACACTCGCCATGCTGAGACTGCCTCCGAACCTCAACATCGAGCTTTTCGAGTGGAGCAGCACTGAGCGGCGCGAGACGCCACCGCGTCATTGCGACGCCGGTGGACACCACCTGTGCTTCGTCGTGGACGACGTCGATGAAGCCATCGAAGTGCTTCAGGAAACACCAGGGGTACGGGTGCTCGGGGAACGCAAGGAAGTCGCAGGTGACAGCCCTCGTGTATCCGGCAACCGCTGGACCTACTTCATTACCCCTTGGGGACTGCTGATGGAGATCGTGGATCGGTCCCGCGTCGCAGACCCACCCCGGCTGGTCGGTCCCGCGGACTGGGCAGCAACAAGAAAGACGTCAGAAAGGACATGAAACCATGCGGCTAGCTGGTCACACACTAGGCACCCCGGACCACACGGTTCCCCAAGCAATTAATCTCTTCCGATCGGTGGGGCTCGATGCCGCCGAAGTCATCTACCAGGATGACTACAAGTCCGGGTTGCCTTTAGGTGACCATCGCGCCGCGATGGAGGCACTGAAAGCGGCCGAAGGCGCAGGTGTGCCCATTGTGGGTCTGACTCCATACACCACCGCCATCAATGCCCTGGACGCCGTGGAATGGCGCAAAGCAGTCGACGAATTCCGCGGCGCCATAGAGACCGCACACCTGCTCGGCGCCGACCGGGTCCGTGTTTATGCAGGTTCCTGGCACCCCGGTGACAACGATCACGCGGCACGATGGGCAAAACTGCGTGAAGCCTTGGAGACCCTCGCGCCTGAAGCAGGCCAGGCAGGCGTTCGCCTTTGCGTTGAAAACCACTTCGGCACTATGACCCAGACCGCCGCGGACACCGCTGCACTGGTCCGGGAAATCGCCCATCCTGCCGTCCGCGTTCTCTATGACCAAGCCAACCTGACATTCACGCACGACGAAAACTACGAAGAAGCCTTCGCGATACAAGGCGACCTGATAAGTCACGTCCACGTAAAGGACCTCGTCTTCACTGATCCCAACGCCACTTTCCGGGCGACTGAAACCGCCCGGGTCAACGCTTCCGAGCGGGCGGTCCGCTCCCGCGTCGTGGGAAGCGGCGTCGTTCCCTGGTCCCAAATCCTCGCCACGTTGCTGCAGCACGGCTACGACGACGTGCTGAGCATCGAGCTTGAATACCGGTGGCACCCCCAAGACCTCCCTGCGCCCGAAGATGGATTCCGCCAATCCGCCGCAGTCCTGCGCTCAATGCTCTCTGATCTCGCTGAAGTAAGGAACGCCCGATGAACACCAATCGTCTCCGCGTCGGAGTTGTCGGCGCGGGCAACATCGCCACCATCGCCCAATTACCCACACTCGTACAACGCGACGACGTCGAATTGGCCGCCCTCGTCTCCCGGCGTGAAGATCCCAGCGCTCTGGTGCGGCGCTGGGGCTTCAACTCCGCCTACAAGACCGTGGAGGACATGTTGGCCGCACAGGAACTGGATGCTGTCTTTGTACTGACACCACGCGCCGAGCACGCCCATGCCGTCCAACTTTGCCTTAATCGTGACGTCGACGTGTTCTGTGAAAAGCCATTGGCCCCGGCAACCGATGAGGCAGAACGCCTTGCAGATCTCGCCGACGAACGCGGTCGGGTGCTCATGGTCGACTTCAACCGCCGCTATGCGCCCGTCTATACAGCCGGCAGGGAAATTTTCGGAACCAACGGCGCCACCTTCTGCGTCGCCCAGAAAAACCGCCCCGGATCTGAATACCGCGCGACGTTCGAGAACGCCATTCACATGGTCGATCTCCTCCGCTGGTACTGCGGCGGGGAGCCCGAACACGTCGCCGCCCACGCCGCCGGTGACGACCCTTGGGAAGAAGACGGCCTGGCAGCAACCATCCGCTTCAGCACAGGGAACACAGGCGTCTTGATGGCGGCCCGTACAGCGGGAGCTTGGAACGAAAAACTCGACGCCTACGGTGACGGAAAGACCGTCGAAGTCAGGGCACCCGAAACGGTTTCCACCACGATCAACGGCGTCACGACATCACGGGAACTGAGCGCCGAGGCATATGGCTGGGCGACAGCCACCGACACTCTGGGGTTTTCGGCCGCCGTTCACCACTTCCTGGACCGGGTCGCCGACAGGGGGCAACCGCTGACTTCTGGCCGCGAAGCCGTTCACACGCAACGCCTGCTGGACCGGATTCTCGCTTCCGCCGGCTTGCCCACAGAAGAACAAGCCGGCCGCGAATGGGCCAGCCACGCAGTCAGCGGAAGCTGAAGCACCAGGAGAGACCGCCCAGCACCACGTCAGGTCTACGAAGGCGGTTCACCGTTCTTCTCGGCATTCTCCTGGTCGCCTTCAGTGCCAGGCAAGCGGTGTCGGCAGCATCCCCACTCCTTGATTCAATAGGCGAGGACCTTCCACTCGATGCCGTGTCAACAGGGACGCTGGGGATGCTGCCGACGGCCGGCTTCGCCTTAGTAGGCTTTCTGGCTCTCCCGCTCGTGCGTCGCATCCAGCTCGAGCATCTGCTGTTAGTTGCACTCCTGCTGACAACCTTGGGTCAGGTCGGACGCGCACTGGGTTGGACCACCCTGGTCTTTTTGGCTTTCACCTGGATCGCCATGCTGGGCATCGGGATGGTCAATATCGTGGTTCCGCCGCTTCTGATGAAGTACTTTCCCAAGAGAATCGGGCTTCTCTCATCCCTTCACGTGACTCTCCTGGGCGTAAGCACGGCCATTGCCGCCCAATGTGCCGCACCCTTGGCAAATCTTTATGGCTGGCGGTTGTCAGTCGGCATTTGGGCGGGCCTCAGCGCAGCCGCAGCCCTGCCCTGGCTGGTGGTTCTTGCCGGGCGGAAAGCTGAGCGCAGCGCGAAGCCAATAAGTCCTGACCCTCCAGCACCCCCTGATAGCGCGATAAAGCCCTGGCGATCCTCTGTCGGCTGGGGTACGGCGCTAATTTTCGCCGGCTGCTCAAGCAATACCTTTGCAGCCCTTATGTGGCTTCCGGCTGTCTTTGTCGACCGGGGAATGAGCGGGGAAACGGCTGGCTCTATGCTCGCGCTGTATTCAATTATCGGCCTGCCTGTAGGTCTGATCGCGCCTCTGCTGGTAGCGCGAATGCCTCGCCCCATGCCCATCGCGGTCCTGTTCGTTGTCGCGTTCGCCATCGGCTACGCAGGTATCGTCTTTGCTCCACCAGCTTCTGGAGTCGTGTGGGTGGTCATTGCTGGGTTGGGCCAGGGTGCCTATTCCTTTGCGTTCACGATGATCAACAAACGCACCAGAACGGAAGCTGGCTCGGGGGCACTATCGGCGTTCGCCCAGGGAGTCGGCTACGCCCTCGCCGGCATCGGCCCACTGCTTTTTGGTCTCCTGCACCAACCAGGCGATAACTGGTTGCCTTCTTTTTGTATGCTCGGAGCCTGGCTTTTGGTGCTGACCGCGGGAGCCATAATGATCAACAAACCACGCTGTCTTGACGATGTACGCCAAACCGGCACACGAGAGCATCAAGCGCCTCGCCTCCGGATCAAATAAATCCTTGACAGACCCCTTCGGTCATCTTATGTTTATTGCAACCGATCTCAGCAACCGATCTCATTCGGACTGACGCTAAATGCAACCGATCTCAAAGGAGAGACGCAATGATGAGAAGCTCAGGCACTTTGACCGCCGTGGCCCTTGCCGCAGCACTACTGACAGGCTGCTCGAGCACCTCGGGCGACGCAGGCAACGACAAAGAAGATGGTCCAGTGGTATTGACGTACTGGGACTTTATGGACCCGAGCCAGAACAATCCGCGGGCCGCGGCGCTGAAGCAAAACATCGAGAACTTCGAGAAAGAAAATCCCAACATCGATGTCCAGTTGTCCACGGTATCTTTCGGAGACATGATCAGTAGGCTCCCGCAGGCGGCAGCAGCGGGCCAAACACCGGACGTCGTCAAAATGTTCGCCCCGGTGGTCCCGCAGATTGCTGCCGCCCAGGTCTATCAACCACTTCCGGACGAAGCTAAGCAGGTCACAGACTGGCTGCGCCCTGCAGACAAGCTGGCGGACAAGGACGGGAAGCAGGTAGCGGTGCCGTACGACTACCGGACCTGCACGCTGTACTACAACGACAAGACCCTCAAGCAGATCGGAGCGGCTGTCCCCACCACCTGGGACCAGGTGGCGGATGTCGCTGGAAAAGCAGCAGCCGCTGGCTACACAGGGTTCGGCACGGGCTTCTCCGGTGTCGATAACTCCGCGATCATCTCGACATTTTTTGATTGCTTCATGAGTGAGGTGGGACAGGACATCTCGGGTAAGGACGGCAAAGCCGCTTTCGACACCGACAAGGGTAGAGAATTCGCCGACTTCCTTGTCAAGCTCAAGAAGGCCGGAGGCATGTCAAACAGCGTTGTCGGCGACCAGTACTCCACCGTCACCGACGGCCTGCAGAACGGCACAGTTGCTATGGCGGTCCTTGGAACAGAACGCCTTCTGACACTGCAGAAGGCCAACCCGGACATCAAGTCCGCCACTCTTCCCAAGGCTTCGAATGGTTCGGACACGGGATCGACCTTCGGCTGGACCCTTGGCATTGGTGCGGGAAGCAAGCATGCAAAGGCGGCTTGGAAGTTCATTGAATACATGACCGGACCGAAGGCTGGGGCGTTGATGGCAACCGGAGGTGACGTACCCACTCGTTCCGCGACCTTCAAGGAGCCATACTTCAGCACGCCCGAAGCCAAGACCGTACTGGATGTGAGCAAGTTCGTTGAGGAACACAGCGAACCCCACACCTACCCGGACAACTGGATCGCCATTGCGAGTGGCCTCGCCGGCGCCGGCCAGGAGTTGTACCTCAACAACCGGTCAGCGGACGAATTCATGAAGATTGCCCAGGACGCGGCCAACAAGTGAGCCTCGTTCCCGACAGGAACATCGACGCAACTGCACTGGTCCCAGGAAAGCGAAACCCATGTCAGTGACACAAGCACACCGCACGGCGCGGAACATCACGCCCCCTGCCAGGTTAGCCCGGACAGACCGCACTGTATGGCTCTACGTCGTCCCGGTCGTAGCGGTCTTCCTCTTCGTTTTCGTCGGGCCCCTGATCTACACGGCCTGGACTGCCCTGCACGAAACCACGTACTACCAGATCAAAGAGTTCTCCGGGCTGAATTCATTCACGGAGCTCTTCTCAGACAAGGATCTACCAAAACAAATCGGTACCACTCTTGCCTTCTCACTTGGTGCGTTGGCAATCGCCCTGCCGCTGGGGTTTGCCTCTGCAGCGGTACTGAACAAGATCATCCGCTTCAAGCGGACGGTTCGAAGCCTGTTTCTGCTTCCTTGGCTGATGTCACAAGCCACCGTCGGCACCCTTTGGCTATGGTTCCTCAATCCCAACTATGGTCCGGGCACAGCAATCACCAAGGCTTTGGGCTTCGGCCCCACGGACGTGTTCTCATCGCCCGGTTCTGCCTTGGTGGCTGTAACCCTCATCACCGCATGGTGGTCCTATCCTCAGGCCATGGTTCTGTTCCTGGGTGCCCTGCAGACCGTTCCGAATGAACTTTACGAGAGCCTCCGCGTCGATGGGGGAAACGCCTGGCAGGGATTCATGAACATCACGCTACCCTTCCTCCGGAACACCATCGTCTCGGTCGTCGTCGTCCTGCTCATGCTCTATGTACAGATGGTGACCATCATCCTGGTCATTACGCGAGGCGGCCCGCTCGGCGGCACGGAAACCCTCTCCATGCGCGTATTCAACAAGACATTCCAAGACTTTGACCTCTCAGGAGCCTCGGCAACTGCCATCCTGCTCTTCGCTATCAACATCGCGCTGACCCTGGTAGCCATTCGCTTCCGACGGAAGGACACCCTGTGACTGCTGCAATCCCGGCCAAACGCCGACGTTCTGGGCAGGTTCTGCGGCGGGTACCCATCTGGGTAATCGTTGCTGTAACAGCAGCCCTTGTGCTGCCTCCAATCCTTTGGATTCTGTCGACCTCCCTGAAGACTGAAGCCAATACCGTGGCTTTCCCACCGGTGTGGATCCCGGCCCCATTCTCCTTCGACAGCTACGCCGGCCTGTTTACCTCCGCTAACGTTCGCTTCTTTGCGAACTCACTCATCTACGCCATTGGATCGATTGTTCTCGCCTTGGCAGTATGTGTACCTGCAGCGTACGTCGCCACCCGTTTCCGCGGCCGTCGTATGGAAAGCCTGATGACGGGCATTCTGGTGCTGTCTATGGTCCCGGGTGTTGTTGTCTTCATCGCGCTCTATTCCATGTTTGTCAAAACGTCCCTCATCAACAGCTACCCTCTGCTGATCCTGGTTTACACGGGGATAATCTGCGGGCAGACGATCCTGTTTCTTCGCAATTTCATCGAGAACATTCCGGTTGAGATCGAGGAAGCTGCGGCAATTGATGGCTGCAGTCGACTTCAGATACTTATACGGATTGTGTTGCCCCTGATCCGTCCGGGTATAGCGGCCGTCGCAATCTTCATCTTTGTGTTCGTCTGGAATGACTTCCTCGTTGGAACCGTCCTGGCAACCACCGAGGACATGAAGACCGTGCAGAACGGCATCGTCCGGTATATCTCAACCGGGTTCGGCAACTTCTGGGCTTCCTTCGGCGCCTTCGTTATCGTCGCGTTCATCCCCGTCCTGGGCATTTTCGTCGTATTCCAGCGCTGGTTCATCGCGGGATTGACCTCCGGTGGTGTCAAATCATGAGTGCACAGGCAACTGCTCCTCGTGTAGCAGTCGTCGGAGGGGCCGGCTGGGCAGGATCACGGCACGCGCGCGCATTCGCCGCGGCGGGGGCTGACGTCGCAGTCATTGTAGAGAAGGACGAGCGCGGCATTGCCCTCGCTCAGGAGCTAGGCGCACAGTTGGTGCCCAGTGCCCAGGAACTTGACCCTGAGCACCTGGACCTGGTCGTCGTGGCATTGCCCACTACCGTGCAGCCGCTCATAGTCGCAGATTTGCTGAACAGGGGATTCCGTGTGTTGACGGAAAAGCCGGTAGCTGCAGATGCCGAAGGCGCTGCGGTCATGGCTGCCGCTTCTGGTGTAAATGAGAGGCTTATGGTGGGGTACACGCTTCACCATCATCCCGCCGCCTCAATTGCCTCTCAATGGGTCAGGAACAATCATGTGATCGCTGTTTCTGTTCGTTCAGTCGCCCATAAAAAGGACATCAACTCATGGCGCGCTGACCCGAAGGAGGGTGGCGTCGCCGTCGTGAATGGCATTCACGCCATCGAACTGGTCTCATCATGGTTTGACGGTGACCCGAAAGTGCTGAGTACCAGTACCAGCAGCAGCCTGTACGGGTCCCCGGTGCCGGAGCATGTCATATCCGCCCTCGAATTTCCTGAGGGTGTCGTATTTACGATGCAAAGTTACTGGTCTCCCTGGCAGGAGCCGGAAGGTCTCAATCAGGGTGATTGGAGCCTCACCATCGATGTCCTGGCAACTACAGGCCGGCTGTTGTGGTCCAACGATTCAGTTCACATCTGGGACCGTGACGGTGCCCATTCCATGAACACTTTCGAGCCCTCGGATCTCTTCCTTCGCCAGGCAGAGGCGGCGCTGGAGTTCTGCGCGGGTGAAACTCCCGCAGTCGCGTTCGCTCAAGCACTCCGCGCTACAGAAATCGCCGATGCCCTCCTGGCAGCGGCAGGTTACGGCGCTAAGGATGTGGTCAGCCTGTAGCATCGCCAAAACGCAGACAATGGCACCGGCCGAACTGAGCAATACCAAGTAAGGATTGAAAATGAGCCTCAAAGACCAGGTGGTTTTGGTAACGGGATCGAGTGGGGGAATCGGCGACGCCGCCGTCAGCGCACTCACCGCGGCAGGCGCCGTCGTCATCGGCGGGGACCGGTCCCCTAAAGAGGGCCAATCGCTAAAGGAGTTCTACCCCCTCGACATCACGTCGGAAGAACAATGCGCGACCGTTGTTAAGGACATCGCGGCCAAATACGGTCGAGTAGATGTCCTCATCCATGCAGCCGGAGTGCTGGGCCCCACCCCCAACATCATGGAAACAACCACAGAGGAATTCGACTCAATTCTTAGGATCAACGCCACGGCGACCTTCACGATGGTGCGGGAAACCGCCAAGTCCATGCTTGAGTCCGGCACGGCCGGCGCCATCGTCGTCCTGTCCTCCGTCGCGGCCAAAGAAGCACGCCTCAATTACTTGCCGTACAACGCGAGCAAGCTCGCCGTTCTGCACATCATGTGGTCCTTCGCCGAACTGCTTGGGCCTGACGGCATCTCAGTCAACGCCATCGCCCCAGGCCCGGTGAACACACCCATGCGGGCACAGTTCGACAAGGATTCAGGCTCGGGAGCGGCTGCCAGCAGGGCAAAGAGGGCAGCCCAACTGCCGATGCGCCGGTTTGCCGAACCCGAGGAAGTCGCCCGCGCAATCCTTTTCCTTGCCGATCCGGACAACCGCTACATCACGGGAGTGTCCCTTGATGTGGCAGGGGGAGCGCATCTGGGAATCGGAACCTGAATCACCAAGCACGGGGCCTCACAAACCTTGAGGCCCCGTAAGGGCCCAGACCCTCCGCAATTAACAGGGAGCGAAGTGAAAGCCGAAATCAGACATCATCACACTGCCCTTCATGTCGCGGACCTGGAGCGTAGCGCACGGTTCTATGCCGACGGGCTCGGACTGCTCCGTTCGGAGGCTTGGACGTCAGGGTCCTACATAGGCGAACTCTTCGGCCGTCCGGGCGTAAAGGTCAGAGCGCTGCTCCTCACGACGCCTGACGGAACCTTTCAGTTGGAACTCGTCCAGGTCGAGGATCCTCCAACCGCCATTAACCCCACTGAGGCGCAGCCGGGAACGGCGCACCTTGCCTTCACGGGTGTTGATGTCCGGAAGGTGTTCGCTGAGATGACAGCGCTCGGATATGGCGCGTTGTCCGAACCGGTTAAGCCGGATTCCGGCCCAAACGCAGGGGGGGCTGCTGATCTACTTGCTCGACCCAGATGGTAACCGAGTGGAGCTCATTCAGGCGCCGGACTGGCAGGATCGCGACAAACCCTGACAAACAACACGCGCACTAAATCCGGAGCCTCTTAGGAGGTCGACCGAGAAGGGCCACAAATGAAAACGGGCCCTGAGCCTTATCGATAACGACGCTGGCCGTCGACGCGGTGAATGGCGACCTCGCCGCGTGCTCAAGACAACCTGACAGCGCCTGACTTGGCGGTATCGTCCTTGCCTAGTGCTGGTAGATGTCCCGCCGGTGGCCCAGGGCGACAACCAGGACGATCAGCTGCCCGTCCCGGATCTCGTAGATGATCCGGTAATCGCCGGTGCGCACGCGCCAGTCGCCGCTGCTTCCGGCGAGCTTCTTCGCCCCCGGCGGGCGCGGGGTTTCGGCGAGGAGTTCGATGGCGGCCTGGATCCGCCGGCGTGCATCGGGTGGGAGTTTGCGCAACTGCCGCAGCGCGGCTGGCGCGACCTGCACGGCATAGCTCACGCCAGGCCCAGTTCCGCCTTGACTTCCTCCCAAGGCACCGGGCCTTCGCCGGTGTCGGCCATTTCGGCCCGCGCCGCGTTCGCCGCCCGGAGGTCTTCCAGGTCTTCGGCGGCTTCAATCAGCGTGGCGAGGTCTTCGGCGTCGATTAGCGCCGCGACGCGGCGGCCACGGCGCAGCAGATACACCGGTTCATGGCTCACCCGGGCGGTATCGACTGCCTCCGAGAGCCGGCTCCGTGCGTCCGTCACAGTCATTTCGCTCATGCCCCAATCTTAGACTCGCTAGCGCTGAAATGTACATCAGCGCGGAAAGCGCCGAAACCACGATACTGGATGTTCCGTTTTTTCTGCCATGTCGTGGAGGAAATCCAAGTCCTTCGCTGAAGCGGGGGCCGGGACAGTTTCTATGGCAGCGCGCGCGTGTAGGCGGTGTGCACTGGCTTACCCTCGTCGATCCCTAGACCCCGCGCACAGCTTGCCCTATCGTTGGGGCATCAACGGTCGTTGGCCGGGCGAAGCTCCGCTGCGGAGGTAAAACATGGGTATCATTTCTTCCGGTTTCCGTGGACGACGGTCCGAGAATGCTGCGTTGCCTCCGGGCCAGCATGAAACGCAGGACTTTCCCGTCCTGACCGCTGGGCCTGCTCCGCTCATTCCCGCCGATGAATGGGAGTTCTTCATTACTGCGGAGGATGGCCAGCGGCTCTCGTGGTCCTGGGATGAGTTCATGGCCTTGCCGCAGGAGGAAATCACCCAAGACATTCATTGCGTGACCAGCTGGTCAAAACTGGGAACAACGTGGCGCGGAGTTTCAGTGGACACTCTTTTCGAAAACGTGGAGACCACGCGCGACTTCGCCACCGCCCATTCCTTTGGCGGTTACACAACCAATGTTCCGCTGTGGGATCTCCTGGGCGGTAAGGCCTGGGTGGCCTGGGAATTCGATCACGAACCTCTTGAACGGGCGCATGGCGGTCCCGCGCGGCTTTTGGTCCCGCATTTGTATTTCTGGAAGAGCGCCAAGTGGATTCATGGCTTGGAACTGACCGAGGAAGACGTTCCCGGTTTCTGGGAATCGAATGGCTATCACCTTCATGGCAATCCCTGGCGCGAGGAGCGGTACTCGTGAGGCCTTTGCCGTGAGTTCTGTATGGCGGGTCGCGGAAGTGGTGGGCGGGGAACTGGAAAACGCCACAGCCCGAACCATTAGGCTGCGCGTGGATGGTTTGATGGGATATCTGGCCGGGCAACACATTGATATCCGCCTCACCGCCGAGGACGGGTATACAGCCATCCGGTCTTACTCGGTGGCATCGGCAAGTGCGGATGAGCATCTGGAAATCACCGTTGATGAACTGCCCGACGGCGAAGTGTCACCTTACCTTGTCCGGGACCTGGCCGTGGGGGACCAGTTGGAAATCCGGGGACCGGTGGGCGGCTGGTTTGTCTGGCGGCCAGCCAATGCGAACCCGGTGCAGCTGATCGGGGGAGGGTCAGGTGTGGTGCCGTTGATGTCGATGATCCGTGCCCATCGGGCGTCCAACAGCGGGGCCCCTTTCAGGTTGCTCTATTCCCTCAAATCTCCGGATTCTTCGCTTTATCGGGACGAGCTGCACCGTTTGGATCAGGAATCAGCCAAGCTGATGGTCGATTACGCCTACACGCGTTCGACGCCGGAGGGCTGGCCGGCAGCGCCAGGTCGCCTTACTTCCGAGAGCCTTTTGGGCAAGATCTTCCCAACAGAGGAGAATCCGGATGTTTTTGTTTGCGGCCAGACAGTGTTTGTGGAGACCGTTGCGGACTGGCTTGTAATGGCCGGTTATCCGCCGGAGTCAATAAAGACCGAGCGGTTTGGCGGGACGGGAGGTATCCGGTGACCAGCACCGACGACTTCGCTGTCCCCGAGTCCGAATCCGTCCCCGAGTCCGAAGACCAGGACATTGCAGCAGCACCCCATGACCCGATTCCGTATGTAGACGGGAACGCCGCAGCCGGCGCCCTATCCGAAGTGTTCCGCATCGACATCATCGCGGCGCTGGGACGCTGCAGACACTGCGGTTCCGTCAGGGCTTTTGGCGAGGCCATGGTCTTCACCGACGCGCCCGGAATTGTGGTCCGGTGCCGCGACTGCCAGGGCGTGCTGCTGCGATTGGTCCAAACACCAACCAAATACTGGCTGGATTTGAGTGGTCTCAGCTACTTGGAGATCGACCGCGAAGAGTAGACGCCCGTTGCCTTGGCACCGCGAGCGGGGCCGCCTCACTGCCCAATCCTGGAAGATGTGAACTTTACCCATGCGCTGGCCAGGAGTCGGTCACCGGTTCTCCTAAGTCTGAATAGGAGTGAGCTTATTCCTATTTTCTGGCCAAAGTACGAATAACGGCGTCATTGGTGATGGCTTGTGACGATCCAGTGGCGAGCAGCGCGGGTTGCCACCGCAGAGACGCTCCGGCGCTTCTCGTCGTCGTCACGGTGGTGCTTGGTGTATTAGTTCACCGGGAGGCTGCGGGTTCCCACCCGTGAACGCGTCTGTCGAGCAGCAGCACCAGAACCAAGTTCCTGATTCGGCGCGCAGGGCTGCTAATCGTCGCGTGATGAGGAGCGTGTTGGCCGACTAGCCGACGTCGTAATCGTTTTGATGAGCCCTGGCGACAAAGTGCTCAACCCGGCGGTCCGGCACTAGCCAGATCAGCGCCACGACGGTGAAGACGGCGATCCCGAAAAGGGGCCCGATCGGGGTGACTGCGATGCCGACAGCATAGATCAGGGGGGACGCTTTGCCTTTCCAGTCGCGGCCGAGAGCCCGAGCCAGGGCCCCGTCCTTGCCTTGGGCGGCGATCAGGCGACGTTCCAGAATGTAGTACGCGATCGCAGCACACAGCAGGTTGATTCCATACAACAGGACGGGGACCTGCACGAAGCCGGACTCATCCATCCACCGTGTGGTGAAGGGGAAGAGCGACAGCCAGAACAATAGGTGCAAATTGGCCCAGAGGATCCCGCCGTTCACTCGACCGGCCAGGTGGATCATGTGGTGGTGGTTGTTCCAGTAGATCCCGACATACACGAAGCTCAGAAGGTAGCTGAAGAGAGTCGGCAGAACTGCGGCCACGCCCTCCCAGGTTGGTGCTTCCGGGGTGTGCAGCTCCAGGACCATGATGGTGATGATGATGGCCAGCACGCCGTCACTGAACGCCTCGAGCCGGTTTTTGTTCATCGGCCCCGGTCCCGTCGCACGTGGAACTGCTTTCGGCTCACCCTGTCATCAGCCATGGTCGGCTCCTCTGAAGGTCTGCACTGTCGGGGGCGACACGCACCTGGTCGCTAGAGTACACCCCGTCGCCGAGTGGCCCGCCAGCCCAAGATACAAACACCAGCGGAGGCCGCCTCTCGCATCACTTTGTGCTGCCACTCCTCGGTCCTGCAGAAAGCCTCGTGATCATCTCCGGTGCCTGGGGATATTCCTGGCTCACTTCTTGCTATCGGTCAGCCATGCGTCCAGTTCCTCATCAGTGGAGGAGTCAATCAGTTGTACTAAAGCCCAGTTGTCTCGATGGTTTGGGGCCGCGCGGAGGTGGTCCTCCCAGTCTTCGGCGTATTCACGGAGAGCATCGATTAGATCAATGGTCGCTTCTTCCAATGTCGTCCCCTCGGCCGCCAGGGGCAGGCCGGGCAGGAACATGCCCCAAACCCCGTCCTCGTTGACGACCTGCGCTTTTGCCGAAACGTTATTCACTAAGAATTCCTTGGACAATCTGGTGTTCACCACAGAGGCGGAGCTCCCTCCAAGCTCAATCATAAACAGGCTGCTGCCTACGCACGCATCTGGATGATCGTCTTCCCATTCCGTCGGGTGGCAGGGTTGAGGGCATTGAGCGCATCGTCGAATTCGCCGATGTTTCCGATGTTTGTCCGCAGCCGTCCATCTCGGATTCGCTGGACGATCTCGCCCAGCTGCGTACGATCCGATTCGACAACGAAATCCACTGCCAAGCCATCCCTAGGGCGGGCTTCAACCGGCCCGGTGATGCTTACCAGTGTTCCGCCGGGCCGGATCAGGGTCGCTGACTGCTTCTGGATGTCGCCCCCGATCACATCGAATACCAGGTCAACCTCGCCGATGTCTTCCAAGGTGTCATTGGCGAGGTCCACGAACTCGTGCGCTCCGAAATCAAGTGCCTTCTGTCGATCGGCAGTGCGTCCGGTGCCGATGACGTAGGCGCCGGCTTCACGTGCCAGCTGAGTCACCATCGTTCCGACTGCCCCGGCCGCGCCGTGCACCAGAAGGCTCTGCCCCGACTGGATGCGGCCATGGATAAACAACCCTTGCCATGCGGTCAGGCCAGAGATGGGCAGGCTCGCGCCAACTGTGAAGGCGACGTCCCCCGGCAGCGGTGCAAGGTTGCGTGCCTCCATCGCCACATACTCCGCCAAGGTCCCATCTCGGTGCCAGTCCGCAAGGCCAAACACTCGTTGACCCACCGTCAGCCCTGTGGTGCCATAGCCGAGCGAGGTTACGACGCCGGCCACCTCGTGCCCAATGATGGAGGGTGTCCGATCCCGGCCGGCTCGATCAGTCCAGGTCGAGGGCCACCCAACCTCAGTCGGGACGAATCCCGCGGCATGAATCTCAACAATGACGTCGTTTATCGATGCCGACGGCTGGGGCCGTTCCGCCATCCTCAGCCCGGCGATTCCGACGGACTGATCTGTCACAACAATCGCTTTCATCAAAAGCTCCCTCTACTCGATCCTGGCCTACACGGCGGTTTTACTTTTGTAGCTTTAGCAGCATCAATTTGTGGTACCAGAACGCGATCGCTGGGGAGACACGCTACGGCCAGCTAATGCAGGGTTTGCCTGCCTTGCGATAGTCCTACGTCACGGAGGCGTCGGTCAACGGGTCAGCGCCGCCTAACTGCCCACCCGCAAAGGCTCCGCGATCACCACAGGATGATCGCGGCCCACGTCCCCGGAGAAATCCGAATCGAAGAACTCCGCATTCGCCCTGACGTAGTCTGCCCATTCGTCAGGGACATCGTCCGCGTAATAGATCGCCTCCACGGGGCACACGGGATCGCATGCCCCGCAGTCAACGCACTCGGACGGGTGGATGTAGAGCGAGCGTTCGCCCTCGTAGATACAGTCCACCGGGCACTCGTCAATGCATGCCTTGTCCTTCACATCCACGCAGGGCTGTGCGATCACGTAGCTCATGGCGCACTAAACACCGGTGTAGACGGTCTTGCCCCAGGTGTAGAAGTCCAGGGCGGACCTGCCTTGCTCGCGGAAGGTGTTGGTGGAGGAATCCTTCACGCCGCCGAAGGGGACGTTCAGGTCCAGCCCGGCAGTTGGCCGGTTGATCTTCACCACGCCTGCCTGTGCCCTGGCAGCGAAGTCCGTGGCGAGGGCGAGAGAGTCCGTGCAGATGCCGGCGGTGAGGCCGTAGCGGGAATCGTTGACGGCGGCGAGGCCAGCTTCGTAGTCGGCCACTTCGAGAACCGCCACCACTGGACCGAAGATCTCTTCCGTGACGGCTGCGTCGTCGAACGGCAGCCCGGTGAGAATCGCCGCCGGGAAGAACAGCGGGCCGGTGGGGTCGCCGTCGTACTGTCCGCGCAGAAGTGTGGCGCCACGTTCGACGGCGGTACGCACCGCTGCCTGGTCCTGCTCGAATTGCTGCCTGCTCACCACCGCGCCCATTCGGGCGTCGCCATCAAGTCCGTCGCCGGTGGTGTAGGCGGCGGCCTCCTGAACCAAGGCCTCGAGGAAGGCGGAGCGGATGCCGGGCGTCACGTAGACGCGGGACGTCGCTGTGCACGCCTGGCCGGTCAGGCCGAATGCGCCAGCCGCTACTACCTGCGCAGCTTTGCGGGGGTCGGCGTCATCCAGCACCAGCACGCCATTTTTGCCGCCCATTTCGAGCTGGACGCGGGCGCGCCGGGCATTGAGGATCTCCTGCAGTCCAAGGCCAACATTGGTGGAACCCGTGAACGACAAGCCCGCAATGCGGGGATCCCGGGCCAGCGCATCACCGACCACGCGGCCCTTGCCGTGCACCACGTTGAACACGCCCGCGGGCAGTCCAGCGTCCTGCAGGGCGCGCGCCACGTGGTTGGTGGACAACGGAGTGAGCTCGGCCGGTTTGATCACCACGGCGTTGCCGCTGATCAGGGCAGGCGCGGTTTTCCATGCCGGAATGGCGATGGGGAAGTTCCAGGGCGTAATGAGTCCCACCACGCCCAGAGGTTCGCGACGCGTCGTGATGGTGGTGTCAGGCAGGCCGCTGGGCAGAACTTCGCCGGTTGCCGCCCAGCCCAGCGAGCCGAAGAAGCGCAGCACGTCCGAGGCACGCTTGACCTCACCCTTTGCCTCCGCGAGTGTCTTTCCTTCCTCACGGACCAGATCTTCGGCGATTGCGTGTTGGCGCTCGTTGAGCAGGTTTCCGGCCGCGATGAGGATGGCGCCCCGGGCTGGCGCGGGCAGAGCCGCCCATGACGGCTGGGCTGCGACGGCCGCGGTGATGGCGGCGTCCACGTCCTGGACGGTGCCGCTGGGTGAGAGCGCTGCGAGTTCGCCTGGCCGGGCCGGATTCATTCGCTGGGTGTCCGCGTCTCCGAGCCATTGGCCATTGATGAGGTGCTGGGCGGTAATCGTCTGCGCGTCGGTGATGGTCTGAGGGTCAATTGCTGTGGAAGTCATGATGTTCCTTAGGATTTGGGGAGGCAGGGGAGGCTAGAGGCTGCGGATCAGGCCGCCGTCGCACCTGAGCGCGACGCCGGTGATGTACGACGCCGGCGCGCTGCACAGGAAGGCGGCAGCGGCACCGAACTCAGCAGGTTCTCCATAGCGCCGGGCGGGGATGGTCTTGCGGGATTCGAGCTGGATGTCTTCCAGCGTGGTACCGCGTCGCTTGGCGGCGGCGTGGTCAAGTTGGGTGACCCGGTCGGTGGCGATGCGGCCTGGCAGGAGCAGGTTCACGGTGACCTCGTCCAGGGCAACTTCGGCAGCGAGGGTCTTGAGGTAACCGGCCAGGGCAGCACGTCCAGTGTTGGAGACGGCGAGGTTGGGAAGCGGGGCTGTTACGCCGCTGGATCCGATAGCCAGGATCCGGCCCCATCGCCGTTCCCGCATTCCGGGAAGCACGTGGGAAACCAAGGCGTGCTGCGGTTTGACCAACAGATCGAACGCCGCCGCGATGTCATCGGAGCTCAGTGTGGCTGCGGCGCCGGGTTTGGGGCCTGGGCCGTTGAGAACCAGGATGTCGATGGGTCCCAAGTCCGCGACAGTCTGTTCGACTGCCGATTCGATGCCCTCGGGCGTGGTCAGGTCAGCCTCGATCGCCACGGCGTCGAAGCCCTTGGTGACTATGCCGGAAGCACCGGAAGCCCAGGTACCAGTCCCATACGCGGCCTGCAGTTCAGCGACGATCTCCTTCGCACGGTCCCGACGACGGCCCACGATCGCCACGCGCACGCCTTCGGCAGCCAGGGCACGGGCCACGGCCAGGCCCAGCCCACCCGTGGAAGCAGCGACCAACGCTGTCTTGCCCGCAATTCCCAGATCCATCAGAAGCTCCTTACCGGGGCGGCGGCATTTTCAAGGGCCGACGCTGCCTCACGAAGATGTGTGCCCATACTCCCGCGCAGGGCTTCGGGGAAGCCCGCTGCAGGGGCGCGAACACCGGAGTCCTTGATGAGTCCCCGTTCGCGCAGGCACTCCTTGCGAATAGCCAGCGCCACCTTCGCTTGCTGCTCAAAGTTGATCAGCGGCAGATAGGGGAGCAGTTCGCGCTGGGCTGCTTCATAGCCATCCTGCTGCCATGCCCGCACACACGCTATGAGGGCTTCGGGGTACGAGAAACCAGTCATTGCGCCTGCTGCGCCGGCCATCAGTTCATCCAGCAGTCCCTGCCCGCCGAGGCCACCAAAGACCGAAACCCCGATGCCGGCACTCAGCTCCGCGATCGCGACGCTGGTGGGCGGCGCTTCGGCCTTGACTGCAACGACGAAGTCGCAAGAGGCCACCACCTTGATCAGTGCGGGTGTGGAGATAGTGACCCCACTCGCCAGCGGATAGTCCTGCAGGACCACCTTCGCGCCAGTTGCCCGGTGGATGGCATCCAAGTGCGCAATCACGGTCTCGGGTTTGGCCGAGTTAGCCTGCACCATCACAGCTGCCAGGCGTTCTCCGGCAACGTCCTGGGCAGCCCGGACTTCCTCGATGGCGGGCCTGGTAGCCAGGGCGGTCACGCCCACCACCAACGGCAGCGCAGTGCATTCGACGGCGGTTTCCAGCACTTGCCGGCGTTCCTCCACCGTCAGTGCGGCTGCTTCGCCGAAGACTCCCAACACAGTGAGTCCCGTGGCGCCGATGGCCTCGTAGTGCTCCACGAGCTCGGACAAACTGTCCAGGTCCACGTCCAGCGTGCTCCCTTGGAATGGTGTGGCAACAACGCCCCACACTCCAGGAGCCAAAGATTTATGGTTTAGGGATTCGGGCGCGACTGATGGCGGCATCGGTATCTCCTCTACTTCGTTCTAAATGGTTTTTGTTGGCGAGCCGGGTCAGTGGTCGTGCCGGATCGCTGAGCCGTTCAACGCCCCAGCCAGACGGGCGAGCGCTTTTCCTGGAAAGCACGCACGCCTTCAGCGGAGTCTTCACTGTCCAGCGCCGCCATAAGAGCCGGCAGTCGCAGGCCGCGCGCTTCCTTGGCCGTCAGGTGGGAAGTCTGAGTGACCATCTGCTTCACGGCGCGGACCGAGGTGGGTGCGCACGCAAGGACCTGGTCCACCCAACGCTGCACAGCGGCGTCGAGCTCATCTGCAGGAACTACCTCGTTGACCAGCCCCATGGATTGCATCTCGGCGGCGCCTGCCTTGCGGCCTGTCAGGAGCATCCCCATGGCCTGCGTATACGGGATCCGCCGCACCAACTGGTGGATGCCGCCGTCGAGCGCCAAACGCCCAACCCGAGGTTCCGTCAAGCCGAACTTCGCGGTGTCGGCTGCCACCACGATGTCGGCACCCAGCACAATTTCCATGCCGCCGCCAAGGGCGTAGCCGTTGACGCGGGCGATGACCGGGATGTCCAAGCTGGTGCGCAGGCTCAGGCCACCGAAGCCATTGGGATCCAGTCCGGCCCAATACTCCAGGCCGGTCTTGTCCACGGCCGACGCCGACATGTCAGCACCAACGCAGAAGGCACGGGACCCACCACCGGTGATGACAACCGCACGTACTGACGGGTCCTGCTCAAGCTGGGCCCAGATCTCGTTGAGCCGTGCATGGCTGGTGGCGTCGACGGCGTTGAGGACGTGTGGACGATCGATGACCACCGTTGCTACGTTGTTTTCGATGGTCAAAGTCACGGTATCCACCGGCGCCTCTACTGGTGCTTGAACTGCTGTCGCCGTCATCGCAGAACCCCCAGTTGCTGCAGGCGCTCGATCGTCTCCTGGTCGAAGCCGTTCTCCAGCAGGACCTCCACATTGTGCTCACCGAGTCGCGGCGCGGCGCGCCGGATGGTGGGCGGAGTAGCGGAGAGCCGGATGGGAGCGTTCAGCATACGGACAGTGCCGACGCCGGGGTGCTCTGCTTCCACGATCATCCCGTTGGCCTCTGTTTGCGCATCCGCCAACGCCTGTTCCAAGGTGTGCACGGGAGCGTTCAGCAGCCCCTGCTCCTCAAGCTGGTGTGTCCAATATTCAGTGGTATTGGTGGCGATGCGCTCGCGGAAGATGGCCTGCAGTGCGGGCTTGTTCTTGAATTGCTGCTCAAGGTTGGCGAACTCGGGACGCTGGGTGAGGTCTTCGTCCAGGCCAAGTGCTTCGGAGATCCTGGCCAGGGGATCGGGCGTGAAACCACCCACCATGCACACGGCGCCGTCGGTGGTTTCGAAGACACCGCTCAGCGGCATGGCGCCCCAGTTGACCTCATAGCCGCGGTTGAGCTGCATGCACGCTTCCTGCATCTGCAGGTGCAACATGGAGTCGTACATGGTCACCTCCACCTTCTGGCCCACCCCCGATGCCTCGCGTGTGCGCAGTGCCAGAAGGATGCCCTGCATGAGGTGCATGCCGGTGATGTAGTCGCACAGCGTGGTGGGGTAGATGGAGGGCTTGGTGTCATCGGACTCGCGGCGCCACATCACTCCGGAATATGCTTGCGCGATCGCGTCCTGGCCACCCTTGTGGGCATAGGGCCCCTCGGGGCCGAAACCCGTGCCAGAGGCCCAGATGATTCCCGGGTTCGCAGCTTTCAGGTCCTCGTAGCCGAAGCCCATCCGTTCCATGACTCCGGAGCGGAAGTTGCTGACCACCACGTCCGCGTCAGCCATGAGCCGGTGCAGCACCTCGCGCCCTTCGTCGGTACGCGTGTCCACGGAGACGCTGCGCTTGTTCCGGTTGATGGACAGGAAGATCGGGTTGTCCTGACCGTCCTGGTCCGGGAAGGAATTCCGCGAAATATCGCCTGCGCCGGGACGTTCCACCTTGATGATGTCTGCGCCATAATCGCCCAGGAGCTGGGTGCAGGACGGGCCCATGAACACCTGAGTGAAGTCCACGATCTTGATGCCGTCCAGCGGCAGCGGGGTAACTGCTGCAGCAGCTGAGGTGCCGGTGGCAGCGGCGGCAGGGGCCGACGTCGTGCTTTCAGTCTGGTCGAGGAGAACGGTGCTCATGCCGGCACCGCCACGTTGGAGTCCACGGTAGCGTTCGACGACGGGACGTCGCCTGGGTCTGCACCATGCCGGCGCATGCCCTGCTGGATATCCAGCGCGGAGACGTCGCGGACCAACACGTTGTTTTCCACGGCGAGGGCCGCAGCAACGCCGACGGCCTGTCCCATGGCCATGCAGGGCGGAATCTCGCGCGACATTTTCTGTGCCTCGGGGGTGGCGGAGTAGTGGCGGCCGGCGACCAGGAGCTGGTCCACTTCCTTGGGGAGCAGCGAGCGGTACGGGTAGTAGTAGTCACGGCCGCGGGCAACGGTGTCTGCGAAGTGGCGGCGCTGGGTGACGTCGTCCTTGGTCATGACGTACTCGCCCTGCAGGAGCCGGGTCTGGCGGACACCCATCTGGGAGGCGACGTCCAGCATGTAGCAGTTTTCGAAGCCAGGCAGGTTGGCTCGGACGTACTCCACGGCCTCGGAGATCCGGTCCCGGGCTGCGAACTCAGCAGCAGTCATGTCCGCGGGGTCAACGCCGTCGAATCCACTCATGTGTGGGGCGTTGCACCAGACCACGCCGTCGATGGGGGTCTTGAGCCACCAGAGTTCCCAGGCGCCGCCGAGGAGACGCTTGATCTTGCGGTTGATGGCCCGCGCTTCCTTGGGGTTGGCCTGTTCGAAGGCTTCGGCTGCCTTGGTGTTCACATTGCCGAGGCGGAAGACCAGCGTGGTGAGGTAGTTGTCCTTGGCATAGCTGGCGCCAGCGCGGGAGGCGACGTCAATGTCACCGGTGGTGTCGATCACGACGTCGGCCGTGAACGCCTGCGGACCGAGTTTCGTTTCGCAGATGACGCCCTTGATCACGCCGTTGTCCACGATGGGACGGGAGAACCAGGAGTGCAGGCGGAGGTCCACGCCGGCCTCCCGAACGAGGTCGTTTGAGACCCGCTTCCAGCCGTCGGGATCGAAAGCCGCGGCGTAGCAGATGGGCTTGGGGTTGGTGTGCGAGTGGAAATCGAAGGTGCCGTAGCGGCCCCACTTGTTCCAGAGTTCCTCGGAGGTCTTGCGGTCATCGGCGGGCGGGACGATTGCCAGGCCAAGCTTCTGCAAGCGCTCCACGTACTCGGAGACGATGCCGGTGACGGTGATTTCCTGGCCGTTGATCATGTCATCGAGAACCAGGACCATACCGCCGGAAGCGAGTCCGCCCAAGGATGAGTAGCGTTCCAGGAGCGTGACTTTTGCTCCTGAGCGGGCGGCGGTAACCGCTGCGGCGACGCCTGCGGGACCACCGCCGACTACCAGGACGTCCGATCGTGAGATGACCGGCGCGGTGAGGTCCGCCGTCGTAGTGCTGAATTCAAGGGTATTCATGGGAAGTTCCTTACTTTCCGACGAAGATGCCGTTGGAGCGGCGTGCGGCGAGGTAGAAAACGATGCTGAGGATAGAGAGGACGGCCACGTAGACCGGGAAGATCCAGGTGAGGTTCAGGGACTGGAACCAGACCAGAAGGTAGGAGGCGGTGCCACCGAAGAGTGCCACGCCAATGCCATAGCCCAGGGCCACGCCGGTGCCGCGGATGTTCTTAGGCATCAGGGAGGAGCTGACCACGTTATAGAGGGTCATGTTCAAGACCAGGACGATCGAGCCGCCCAAGAGGACTGCTGCGAATCCGCCAATGCCCGGCTGGACGTACATCAGCATGAGGAACACGGATGGGATGGCGAGGATGCGGGTCACCAGGAACCAGCGGGACATTGCTTTGCCGTCGGCCAGCTTGCCGATGATCCAACTGCCCACTACGAGGATGACGGCCAGGATGGTGGTGAGGGCGAAGACCGCGGTGGGATCTTCCTTGAAACCGCTGCGTGCTGCGGTGGGAAGGCCAACGTTCCAGGCGTAGTTGTAGGCCTGTGCTGCACCCACCACGAAGATGATGGCAAGGACGGAGAGCCAGTGCTTACGGACTCCGGACCACACGGCACGCGGCGTGTTCGTGGCCATTTCCTCGGCCTTGAGGGTTTCCGGCAGGGAGCGGCGGAGGTAGAGAACCACAAAACCGAAAGCAGCGCCGATAATGAACGGTACGCGCCAGCCCCAATCGGCCATGGCTGCGCCGCCGAGGACAAGGCTGCAAAGGAAGCTCACCAGCGAGGCCAGCAGGATGCCGATGTTCACGTAGAAGGACATGATGCCGGCTACGTAGCCTTCGCGGCCTTCCGGAGCGAGCTCAACGGCGTGGGAGGTGGAGAGCGGGGCTTCGATTCCTGTGGAGATACCTTGCAGGACGCGGCACACCAGCAGGATGATGCCGGCCCACGCGCCGATAGTGGCGTAGTTGGGCGTGATGGCAATGATCAGCGTAGTGCCGGCCATGAGCATGATGGACAAGAGCATGACCCGACGCCGGCCGATCCGGTCTGCGAGCGTCCCCAGCAGAATGCCGCCCAAGGGACGGAAGGCGAACCCGACGGCGAACACGGCCAGTGCGTTCAGGGTGGCGGAGAGTGGCTCTGTGTTGGGGAAGAAGTTCGGTCCGATGAAGGCTGACAGGAGGCCGAAGACCATCCAGTCGAACCATTCAAGGGCGTTGCCAAGGCCCAGGCCCAACAGTCCTTTGCGGACCTGCGGAGTGAACTTTGGGTTTTTTATGGGGGAGGAGTGGCTGGAGCTTGGTGACGGGACGGCGTTGTCCGTCGTTTGGGTGTTGAGCATGGAAGTGTCCTTACGCTGACGCCCCGGAGGGCGTGGGAGGGTATGACGCAGGAACGCCTGTTGGAGGAGGCGCATTGTGCGAAAGTGGCAAGGATTGTCTGCGGCCACGGTTCGTGTCCGGACAGTTAAGGGAAAACGCTGGCGCCGTTGAGGGGCAGCAGTGTTACCACGCGTGTGGTGCGTTGACCCAGATGGCTACGCATACCTCTTCGTAGCTGTTCTTGTACCAGTGGGGGATCTCTGAGGAGTAGGTGATTGAGTCGCCCTCTTCGAGGCTGTAGCAGACGCCGTCGAGATAGACGTCCTTACGGCCGGAGATGATGTAGCAGAACTCTTCACCGCTGTGGGTAAAAGGGGTTGCGCTGGTGTCGTGCCCTGGGGGCGTGCTGATCCATTGCGCTTCGATGCTTCCGTCGCGGTTGGGAGTCAGCAGTTCGTGTACGGCTTCGCCCACGGATTCACGGGTGACGTTCTTTAGGTTGCGTCGCTCGGATCTGCGGACCACGGGTGAGGTGGATTGGTCCTGGCCAATGAAGAATCTCCCTACGGGGATATCCAGGCCGTGGGCCAATTGGGCGAGGGTGGTGAAGGAAGGGTTGGCCATTCCGCGTTCGATTTGGCTGACGATCGCCTGGCTGAGGCCGGTGATGTCCGAGAGCTGGGCGAGGGTCATGCCCTTTGCCTTGCGCATGGTGCGCACCTTGTTCCCCACAGTTGCCAGCAGTTCGCTGGTGGCTGGCGGTGCAGGAGTCTCGGTAGTCATTGCCGCATCCTTCGTTGGTGAGCTAACTCACACAACTATAGTGAAGATTTTTAGCGAGTCAATGGTTTTCTTTATTTTCGTGAAGATCTTTACGAAAGTGAGGGTTGGAGTTCGCAAATCGTGCCGAACACGAAGGCCTCGATTGTCTGCACTAGCGGCCTAAGTTCTTGAAGGTGCCCGGCGTTGGGGAGGAGTCTGATGCTGATTTCCAATTCGGTGGCCAAGCGGCGCATGCAGATGGCGCCCACCATGTGGCTTGATGTCTTCAGGCTCAGCACCGCGTCCATGGCGTCTTCCATGTCAAGGTTGTTCAGTGCGACATTCAGGCGGTCCACCCGCCACGGCAGCAGGTCTATGTAGTTGCGGACAAACCTGGTGACGATGGATCGGTCTCCGCCAAGTTCCGCCTGGAGTCCGGCGAGAACGGTGGGATCAACCAGTGATTCTGTGCACTCGTCATACTCAGACACCAAACCCCTCCCGCCTCCGAACAATAGATGCACGATTCAACAGTAGGTCCCGGGGAACTACTGCAACGCCGGAAATCGAAAGCTTGATCCAATCTTGAGCGGACTCAGAGGGAGTCTTGATCGAAGCCCCCGAAAGTAAGTAAAGGAAATGGAGTAATCGCCGAATCGGGGGGATCAAGGCGTGGATACAGGAATGGAATTCAGCATGAACGATGGTGTTCGGCCCTCGGCGGGCCTCATGGTCATCATCGTGTTGTGCCTGACGGTGCTGCTGGGTATCGGTGGAACGTCAGCGTATGCGTTGTGGGAGCAAGGCTCCCACGCCAGCACCGATCACTCGGACTCCGCTGGGTCTGCCGGGACTGCCGGCTCCAGAGCCCCGTAGGGCGAACTGCCCTCCACGTACCCCTCCAAGAACGCTGTCAGCCGTTCTTCGAGGACTGAGCTGTCCCTCAACTCGCACTCCCACACCGTCAGCACGTCCCAACCGGCAGCGCGCAGCTGTTCCCTCTGTACCAGATCGCGTTCACGGGTCCTCGCGCGCTTGGTCTCCCAGAAGTCGGCATTGGCCGTGGGGGAGTGCAGGCCAACCTTGCAGTCATGGAAATGCCAGAAGCAGCCGTTGACGAAAATGACTTTGCGGCGGCTGGAGAACACCAAATCGGGCCGGCCCGGCAGCTTGCTCCCACCAGCTTGACCATGCAGCCTATAGCGATACCCCTTGGCATGCAGGAGTTTCCGGACCAGTAACTCGGGCTTGGTGTTTTTGCCCCTGATCCTGGACATGTTTCGGCTGCGCTGCTCCGGCGTCAGCAAGTCCCGGCTCTCGCCCATACAGTCCAGCCTACCCACCCAAACTCGCTACAGGTGGGCGACGCTGACCGTCCGGGGAGCCTGGAAGGACAGCAGCCGCAGCCATTCGGGGTTGGGGTCCTGGAGCCGGACCCCCTTGAGTGCCTCGGTAGTCTCCTGAACGACGACGGCGGCCTCGAGTTCCGCGAGTTTCGCACCTAGGCAGCGATGGATTCCAGAGCCGAAGGCCAGACCGTAGGGTGTGGGTCCCTGATGTTCAGTGCCCTCCCCGGCAGATTCCCCGGCTGCCCAGGGAAAGCCGTGGTTCCCCGTTAGCTCCACCAGGATTTCTTCCCCCGCCAGGATGTGCTCGCCGTTAAGCTCGGTATCGCGGGCGGCCACCCGGCGCCACGTAGGAACGGAAGATTCAGTGGCCAGCACATGACGAACGATGTCCCGCGCCTTGGCGCTGGAGGAGGCCTCGTCCCAGGAGATTCCCCGGGAGCCCTCGGCCAGACGGAAGAGGGTAGTGCTGATGAGCTGTGTGGTGGTCTCCTGGCCAGCGATGAGTAGGAAGTAGCCCAAGGAACAGATCTCAGGAGTGCTGAGCCCGTGGTCCGCGAGTGCCTTGAACAGGTTAGGCTCACGGGCGGACACCGCTTCAAGGACCAACTCGCGCAGCCAGGTGTAGAAGTCCGCCGCGGTGTGGGCCAGCTCGAGCTGCCGGTCTGGATCCGGCCATCCCCAGAACAGCTCTAGGGAGTCCAGGCTCCACGCCTTCAATTGGGGGAGGTCGCGGACGGGAAGGCCCAGCATCTCCAGCATGATGACTGCCGGGGGATACGCGGCCACTGCCTGCACCAAGTCAACATTTCCTGCAGAGTTGAGGAGCCGGGCTGCGGCCGCGGCTGACTCCCGTGAGAGCTGCCGGATGCGCGGTTCCATGGCCGCAACTTTGGCGGGAGTGAAGAAGCCTGCCACCACCTTGCGGATAGCTGAGTGTGAGGAGGAGTGGTTGCTGGCCAGAACGGGAGGAAGGGCGAAGCGTGCCTTTTGCAGGACGCGGAGGGCCTGACCGCTCAGGGGCGTCACGGCCAGAAGTGCGTTGGCAGGGCTGAAGTCGCCAGGCCGGTGAAGGACCTCGCGGACAGTATCGGGATCGCGCAGCACCTTGTAGGGGCATGTGGTGACGGGGCTCATGCCGGCACCCCGGCAAGCCAGGAGGCCGCCTGTTCGCGGAACACGCCGGGGTCCATTCCGGCGGCTTCGTGCCGGATGGCACCCAGCAGCGGCACAGGCCAGTCGGAGATGGTGGCACGGTTGCTGCGCTCCACTGCACCGGGGACCGCGGGCCAGCTGCCAAGCACTACGCCCACCACCGGCAGGCCCCTCCGATCGAGGGCTTCGAGCGTCAGCGCCGTGTGGTTCAAGGTGCCCAACGACGCCCGCGTCACCACAGCGAAGCCAGCCGAATCGCCCAGGAGGGTTCCGAGGTCAGCCAGCGTCCCGCCGTCGTGGTCCAACTCAACCAGCACTCCGCCGGCACCTTCCACGAGGACGTGGTCATGCGTGTTGGCCAGGGCGCGGATTCGCTGGGCATGCGAAGCAAGCTGCGGCAGCACCACTTCGTCACAAGCAGCAGCGGGGACGGGGGCCAGCGGCTGTTCCAGCACGATGCCGGCCTCGGTCGTGAGCGGGCCGGCAAGCCGCACCACCTCCGCACAGTCCGAATCGCCGTCGACGTTGCCGCTTTGGCACGGCTTGTAGACCGCTACGGAGCAGCCGCGTTGCTTAAGCGCTGCTGCGAGTGCCGCCGTCGTGATGGTCTTCCCGACGCCGGTATCGGTACCGGTCACCAGGATGATGCGGGGAAGTTTCATGGGGTTCGCTCCAGGATGTCGCGCAGCACTGCGCAGGCGTGGTCGAGGTCGGTGGGGGTGAGGTTGGCCCGGGCTGTGAGTCGCAAGCGGGAGCCGCCGTCGGGCACTGAAGGTGGCCGGAAACAGCCCACCTGGACGCCGGCAGCGTACGCGGCCTGGCTCGCAGCCAAGGCGGCTTCCGCTGAAGGCATGGGGATGGATTGAACCGCTCCGGCAGAACGCTCGACGGCGGCCGAGCGTCCCAGCGTGGGTTGAAGTTGGGCGGCGAGGGCGGCTGCGTTGTGATGGACGGCCGCGGCGCGCCAGGGTTCCTGCTGGATGATTCCGACGGCGGCCATGGCAGCAGCCGTTGCGGGCGGGGCCAAGGCGGTGTCGAAAATGAAGCTCCGCGAACGGTTCACCAAGTGCTCCCGCAGCAGGCTGGAACCAAGCACGGCCCCGCCCTGGCTGCCCAAGGCTTTGGACAGGGTGGCCGTGCGGACAACACCCGGATGGTCCGCCAGGCTGGTGCCAGCCACGGCGCCGCGCCCTTGAAACGGGCCGACGCCGGCAACGCCCAGGCTGTGGGCCTCGTCGATCAGCAGTACGGCGTCGTGTTCCTGGGCGAGATTGAACAGCTCTTGCAGTGGAGCAGCGTCGCCGCCGACGCTGTAGATGGACTCAACCACCATGAGCGCCCGCGGCTGTGTCCGTTCCTGCAGGAGGCGTGCCGCGTCCGCAATGTCATTGTGCTTGAATTCCCGCACCTCGGAGCGGCTCAGCCGAAAGCCATCGATCAACGAGGCGTGGCAGTGCTCATCCGCCACAATCAACGTTCCGGGACCACCCAAAGCCGTGGTGACACCCAGATTGGCGAGGTAGCCGGAGGAGAACACCAACGCAGCCTCCGCTCCCGTGAACAGGGCAAGGTGGTGCTCCAACTCAAGATGCAGTTCCGTGGTGCCGGTGACCAGCCGGGATGATGCAGCGCCAGTGCCCCAGCGCCTGATCGCCTTCGTGGCAGCCTCCGCCAGTCGTGGATCCGTGGATAGGCCCAGGTAATCGTTGCTGGCGAGGTCGATCATCCGGCGGTGCCCGCACTCTTTGCCCGCGGGGCCCTGCGGGCCGCGCACTGTCGGCTTCCGCACGAGTCCGCGGCGCTCGCGGACCTCTGCCTGCTGCTCCAGCCAGGAGGTCATGGAGAAGCTCATGCTCTGGCCCCCAACCTGTCTGCGGCCGCGGAGACTGCTGCCACCATGCCCGCGGTGATGGTCCTGATCTGGGAGGTTGAGCTGATGTACGGAGGCATCGTATAGACAAGGTTGCGGAAAGGACGGATCCACACTCCCTGCTCGATCGCGGCACGGGTCACTGCAGCAACGTCCACCGCGTCCGCCAACTCAATGACGCCCACAGCGCCGATAGTACGGACGTCCCTCACGCCGTCGAGCCCCAATGCCGGGGCCAAACCCTCCGCGAGGCCTGCACCTATGCGGTCAACATCCGCGCGCCAATCGCCGTCCCGCAGCAGTCCGAGGCTCGCGTTGGCCACGGCGCAGGCGAGCGGGTTGCCCATGAACGTGGGGCCGTGGAGCAGCGCACCGGCACCGCCGCTGGAGACCACCCGGGCAAGCTCACCTGTGCACAACGTTGCAGCCAGCGTCATGTACCCGCCCGTGAGGGCCTTTCCGACACACAGGATGTCCGGAACGACGTCAGCATGGTTCGCCGCGAACAACTCGCCTGTCCGCCCAAAGCCCGTAGCGATCTCGTCCAGGATGAGCAACAGCCCATGCGCATCAGCAACCTCACGGAGGATCCGCACACACTCCGCCGGGTAGATGAACATCCCGCCGGCCCCCTGCAGGACAGGTTCCACGATGATGGCCGCGAGCTCATCGGAATGCTCACGGGCCAGCGCCTCAACTGACATCCGCCACTCACTGATAGCTGATTGCGTGGCCGTCGCCGCGGCTGGAGGACGCGGCGCGAACACGTTACGGGCCAGCAAACCAGGGAACGCGGAATGCATACCGTCAACGGGATCGCAAACGCCCATCGCCGCGAACGTATCGCCGTGATAGCCGCCGCGGACCGTCAGGAAGCGCTGCCGTCGTGGACGCCCGGAGGCCGTTTGGAACTGGACCGCCAGCTTCAGCGCCACCTCCACCGAGATGGAACCGGAATCAGCCAGGAACACGCGCTCCAACTGACGGTCAGGCTCGCGGGGTGCCAGCGCCAGCAGATTCTCTGCAAGATCCACGGCAGGCCGATGCGTCAATCCACCGAACATCACATGGCTAAAGGAGCCCAGTTGGCGCTGAACCGCGGCATCCAGCACAGGATGGCGGTACCCATGGATCACCGACCACCACGAAGACATCGCATCCAGCACCTCATGCGTGCGGCCGTCCTCGTCCCGCAGCCGCAGCGCCACGCCGTCGGCCGCTTCAACTTCCCAGAGCGGCAGCGTCCCGGACGCCGGAGCGTAAGGATGCCACAGGCTCGCCCGGTCCCGCTCGATCAGCGAACTCATCGGGACAACCGTCCGTGACGCGAGCACTCTGCCGACCATCCCAACGGCGTCACTTGGACCTTCATCCGACGGCGGCACTGCGCGCAATACCTGGGCGGTTCCATCGCCAACCGTTGTTGGCAGCCCTGGTGCGGGTCCGACGTCGAGTGAGCGTCCGACGTGGGGCGCTCGCCGTGGGTGCCCTTGTGAACGGCGCCTCGGCTAACCGTCCCGCCGCAGTGCCCGCAGTATTCCGCCGTCGTGGCGCCGATCGCGGTCATAGTGTCTTCTGGAGTTCCTTGATGGGCATGTTGAGCTCCACCAGGAGGTTGAGGTCGGCGGTGGCGGGGCGGCCCAGGGTGGTGAGGTAGTTGCCCACGATCACGGCGTTGATGCCGCCGAGCAGGCCTTCGCGGGTGCCGAGGTCACCGAGCGTCAGTTCGCGGCCGCCAGCGTAGCGGAGCACCGTACGGGGCATGGCGAGCCGGAAAGCGGCAATGGCGCGGAGGGCGTCCTTGCCGTCCATGATGCCCTGGTTTTCCAGCGGCGTTCCCGGACGCGGATTGAGGAAGTTCAGCGGAACTTCGTGCGGTTCCAATGCGGCCAGCTGGGCGGCGAGTTCAGCCCGCTGCTCCAGCGTTTCGCCCATGCCGATCAGGGCGCCGCAGCACAATTCCATGCCGGCGGCCTTGACCATGTTGCACGTGTCCAGCCGTTCCTCGTAGCTGTGCGTCGTGACGACTTCGGGGAAGTAGCTCCGGGCCGTTTCGAGATTGTGGTTGTAGCGGTGGACACCCCACTCCGCCAACTGGTCAACCTGGCGCTGGGTCAACATGCCCAGGGAGCACGCGATGTTGATATCAACTTCCTCGTTGATGCGGTCGATCGCGAACTTGATCTGGTTCATGAGCTTGATGTCGGGACCACGCACAGCTGCGACGATGCAGAACTCGGTGGCACCGGTGGCGGCTGTTTCCTTGGCAGCCTTCACCAGCTCGGGGATATCCAGCCACACGCCGCGGACAGGGGAATCAAACAGGCCGGACTGGCTGCAGAAGTGGCAGTCCTCGGGGCAGCCACCGGTCTTGATGGAGATGATGCCCTCAACCTCAACGTCCTCGCCGCAGTGCTTCAGCCGGACCTCGTGGGCGAGCTGCATGGCGGCCGGAATCGCTTCGTCGGGAAGTTGGAGGATCTCCACAAGCTGGGCTTCGTTGAGGCCTTCACCGCGCTCAAGGACCTGCTCGCGTGCGATGTCCAGGATGGCGTAGGCAGTGGCCTCTTGAGTTGTTTGGGTCGTCATGGACTTGACGGTATCCGCGAGCGCGCATCGCGATTTTGTGGAGTCCGCACAAAGTGGCGTCACGGATTTTGGAGCGCCCTTATGGCTCGTGGGCGAGACGGCTGGTGCAGAAGTTACAGCTGTGAAACATCGTTGTGACTGATTTGACCCGCCGCGTGACTAGCGTCGTTGGCGAAGCACCGACCACGAATCTCGAAAGTGAGCACGGATGAGCGACGTTCTGACAGACACCCAAAGAATTACGACGGCGGGAAACGCCGATGCGATGAGCGCAGCGAAGGAGAGCCTGGAAGACTACACACTCCGGTTCGCCCCGCGCTCTTACCGGAAGTGGAGCGCCGGCGTGGTGGCGACCAGTGCACTTGGCGGGATCGCCTACCTGGCTGACTTCTCCATCGGGGCAAATATCGGCATCGCCTACGGCACCGTAAACGCCATTTTCGGCATCATCGTGGCCGCCGTGATCATCTTCGCCACGGGCTTTCCACTGGCTTACTACGCCGCCCGCTACAACATCGACCTCGACCTCATCACCCGCGGGTCAGGCTTTGGCTACTACGGTTCAGTGGTCACGAACATCATTTTCGCGACCTTCACCTTTATCTTCTTCGCCCTCGAAGGCTCCATCATGGCCCAGGGCCTGCAATTGGGGCTCGGCGTCCCGCAATGGCTTGGCTATGCCGTGTCCACCATCATCATCATTCCGCTGGTGATCTACGGGATGAAAACCCTAGCTACTTTGCAAGTGTGGACCACGCCCTTGTGGTTGCTGCTCATGGTGGTTCCCGTTGGTTATCTGCTGCTGTCACACCCGGACAGCATCGACGCCTTCTTTGCTTACACCGGTGCTTCGGGGGAGGGCGGCACCAATCTCGCCTCGGTGATGCTGGCTGCCGGCGTTTGCCTTTCGCTGATGGCACAGATCGCAGAGCAAATCGATTACCTGCGCTTCATGCCACCGAAGACCGCGGAGAACAAAAGTGCTTGGTGGCGTGCCGTAATTCTCGCCGGACCCGGCTGGGTTATTTTCGGTGCCATCAAGCAGGTTGTGGGCATGTTCATTGCCATTTACCTGATCGCCAGGCTCGATCCCGCCGCCTCCGTGCACGCCAACGAACCCGTCCACCAGTTCCTGGGCGTCTACCAGGAAATGATGCCGGCCTGGCTCGCGATGTCGCTGGCCGTTGTGTTGGTGGTTATTTCTCAGATCAAGATCAACGTCACCAACGCCTATTCCGGCTCGCTGGCCTGGACCAATTCGTTCACCCGCATCACCAAGACCTACCCGGGCCGCATGGTGTTCGTGGTGGTCAACCTGGTGATCGCTTTGGTCCTCATGGAATCGAACATGTTCGAGTTCCTCAACACGATCCTTGGCTTCTACGCGAACTGCGCCATGGCCTGGGTGGTCACAGTTGCCTCCGATATCGCGATCAACAAGTACCTCTTGAAGATCTCGCCCAAGGTTCCTGAGTTCCGTCGGGGCATGCTCTACGCCGTCAACCCGGTCGGTTTCGTTTCCATGCTGGTGTCCGCAGGGATGTCCATCGCGGTTTTCTTTGGGGCTTTCGGTGCCGGAGTGCAGCCGTATTCGCCCATTTTCGCCGTCGTCCTTGCTTTGGTGCTTCCCCCGGTTCTGGCTTTGGCGACGCGTGGCCGCTACTACCTCCGGCGCAACGACGACGGGATTGACCTGCCCATGTTCGACGCCGACGGCAACCCCAGCGACGAGAAGCTGCTCTGCCACGTCACCGGCCTTGAATTCGAACGCCCGGACATGCTCCGCTCAGGCCAGGACGGTCCCGACGGCGAACCCCGGTTCATCTCCTCCCTCGCCTTGTCCACGGATAAGTCGGGCGCACTGGTGCTGCCGGCCCAGAAGTAGCCGCCCTCACCCAAATAGGGGACAGCACATGTTCCTATGAGCCCTCATAGCGACGTTTGCTGTCCCCTACTTGGGCTGACGCTGCGCGCGAATAGTCAGGATGCTTAGAATGGGGCATGGCACAGGACGAGCGGAACGAAGAGACCGAGCCGACCGAGGAATCCGGGCCGGCTGAGGAGACCGAGGAACCCGAGCAGGCCGAGTCAACAACCGACCTCGACGAGGACATCGCGATGGCTTTGGAAAATCACGTCCTTAACCCGGCGGAGGATCCTGAAGCCGCGTCAGATCCACGGACGATGTATCCGTCGGGGGAGTTCCAGCCGCAAACCCAGGACTATCCGGGCTGGACCGAGGCAATGATCCCGCGCCCGGACCACGGGGAGCAAAGCTATGTGGGCCATCACCGCATGATGGGATTCCGGACCTTGATTACGGGCGGCGACAGCGGGATTGGGAAAGCCGTGGCCATTGCCTTCGCCCGTGAAGGTGCAGATGTGGCGTTCACGTATTTGCCGGAAGAGGAGCAGGACGCTGAATTGACCGTCCAGTTGATCGAGGCCGCGGGCAGCCGTGCCCTGGCGCTGCCGGGGGATCTGCGGGACGAGGAGTTCTGTCAGGAAGTCATCGCCCAAACCATCCAAGAATTCGATGGTCTGAACGTTCTGGTCAACAACGCAGGTTTCCAGATGACTACCAGCCAGGGGATCGAAGACCTCAGCAGTGAACAGTTCGACCGGACCTTTAAGAGCAACGTCTATGCGCTCTTCTGGCTTACCAAGGCAGCTTTGCCTCATTTGCAGCCTGGGGCATCGATCATCAACACCTCATCGATCCAGGGTTACCATCCGAGTCCCTCGCTGATCGATTACGCCGCCACCAAGGCAGCCATCAACAGCATGACATTCTCGTTGGCGGAATCATTGGGCTCCAAGGGAATCCGGGTCAATGCCGTGGCTCCCGGGCCGGTGTGGACCCCGTTGCAGCCGCCAACCCAGCCGGAGGAAAAGATCGTAAAGTTCGGACAGGACACGCCGCTCGGCCGGGCCGGTCAGCCTGCTGAGCTCGCCGCGACATATGTCCTGCTGGCGACTGAGGAGTCCAGCTACATTTCCGGCTCGGTTATTGGGGTTACCGGCGGAAAGCACCTCGCCTAAGGCGCCAGCCACCGGTTCCTTCCGGCCAAGAGGATCTTCCAGGAAGTCAGGGCTTGAGCACCACCTTGATGCAGCCATCCTGCTTCTTCTGGAATTTCTCGTACAAGTCAGGTGCATCGTCCAGACCACCAGTGTGGGTGACCAGATGCATGACTCCCAGCGGATCGGCGTCGTCCTCTACCAGGGGGAGCAGTTGGTCAGTCCAGTTGCGGACGTTGCACTGCCCCATGCGGAGTTGGACTTGTTTGTCGAACATGGTCATCAGGGGCATGGGGTCGGCCTGGCCGCCGTAAACGCCACTGAGTGAAATAGTCCCGCCACGCCGCACCAGATCCACTGCCGTGTGGAGAGCGGCAAGTCGGTCCACGCTCATGGTCTCCATGGCTACCTGCGCCGGCTTGTCAGGGAGCAGTGAAACCGCCCGGTGCAGGAATGATGCCACCGGTGAGCCGTGGGCTTCCATGCCCACCGCGTCCACCACACCGTCCGGCCCGCGGCCCAAGGTCTCCTCGCGGATCTGGGCGGCGACGTCCGAGCTGTAGTCCATGGTCTCCACTCCATGTTCTTCCGCCATGGCCCGGCGCTCAGGAACGGGATCCACGCCAATGACACGGAAGCCTTTGTGGACGCCAATTCTGGAGGCGAACTGGCCCACAGGACCGAGTCCGAGCACCGCCAAGGTGCCACCCTCGGGGACGTTGGCGTATTCGACGGCTTGCCATGCAGTGGGCAGGATGTCGGAGAGGAACAGATAGCGTTCGTCGGGGAGGTCTGAATCTACTTTGATGGGCCCGTAGTCGCCGAATGGCACACGCAGGTACTGTGCCTGGCCGCCCGGGACGGAACCATAGAGCTCGGAGTATCCAAAGAGTGCAGCCCCTGTACCTTTGGCTTTGACCTGCGTGGTTTCGCACTGCGATTGAAGGCCTTGGTTGCACATATAGCACCGGCCGCAGGAGATGTTGAAGGGCACGACTACCCGGTCGCCCTTCTGGAGCCGGTGGACCTCCGAGCCCACTTCTTCCACGATCCCCATGGGCTCGTGGCCGATGACATCGCCCTTGTGCATGTAGGGGCCCAGGACTTCATAGAGGTGCAGGTCCGAGCCGCAAATGGCTGAAGATGTTATTCGGACGATGACATCCGTTGGTTCCTGGATGGTGGGATCGGGGACATCAATGACGCTCAACGAGCGCCTTCCTTGCCACGTCACTGCTTTCACAATCGCTCTCCCTGCTTTGGGGGCTGGAGGTGTCCCGCGCTGCCGGAGACCATCCCAGCGAAGCAGAGTTGGCAGCGGCACACAAGGTCTCCGGTAGCCTCGACAGCCCCTGATGCCCGGCCTACATTGAGGCTATGAGCGAAGAATCGAGCGAACCGGACCAAACGTCTTCCGAAAGCGCAGCGCCGTCTGAAGCCTCGAAACCCGCGGTACCTGCCGACGTCGAGCATGAGGACAGCAGCCCCGGGACGGGTGACTTCACCACCGAAGTGGACCCTACCTTCATCCCGGATGAAAGCGGCGAGACGCCGGAGGAGAAGCGCGCCAGGGAGCATCCAGAACCGACGGGTAGCTAAACGCGCTTTAGGCAATCAAACAGCGGACGACGGCGGCCCTCCCGTGGTTGCGACGGTCACCTGCGCGCTCGATTTAGTAAGTAACCTGATAACTGGTGTTAAGCTGGTAGGAGATAGCTGTCCACGTGATCAGAAAGCGTTTAGAACGAACACGGGATGGGTACAACTTTGGGTACTAAGCACAGCATGGGCTAGGGGCGGCGCCCAAACAAAGCCGTTCACGAGGGAGGCAATCCACATGGACACAGGGCAACTGGTATTGATCATCGTGTTGGCCGTCGTCGTAGTCGCAGCTGTGATCATTGCAGTGGTAGTTGGACGCAAGAAGAAGACCGAACTCAATCGCCGTCGCGCAGGGGAATTGCGCGAGAAGGCGGACCAGGAAGCCGTCGGCGCACACCAGGCGAAGGCCCAGTCGGCACAAGCCGAGGCAGCGGCCGTTCAGGCAGAAGTCGAGGCCAACCGGCTCCGGCGCGAAGCGGACCGGCACGCGGAGAAGGCCCAAGAAGCCAGCGGGCGGGTTGAGGAGCACCTGCGCCACGCCGACAAAGTGGACCCCGATGTCAGGACTGGCCGCGACCGGGAGAACGATACGGATCGCGGACGTGACCGTGACATGGATACAAGCGACGAACGGCTTACACGGGATCGCTCGGCACGGGAAGGCGCCGTCAGGGAAGAGCCTTTGCGGGAGCGTTCTACGCGGGAGGGCTCTACCCGGGACGATTCTGTGCGGGACGGTTCTACCCGGGAGGGTTCCAGGCGGGACGGAGATAGGAACGTGTAAGTTCCTACGGTGAAACGGAGGCAGGAAGTGAGCATCGTGGTAAGGCGGCCGGGACAGGTGGTGCGCCCGATGGATTCAAGGCAGAACAGGCATGCAGTTGACGTCGTTCTTGGCCATTTGGGCGAGATCGGCCCAGCGGTAGCGGCCCTGCGCCGTGAATCGTCGAGGCTCGCTGAATGGGGAGAAGAACTGGCCCGCGTACGTCTTCGTGGCGGCAGCGTGTTTGCTGCCGGCAGCGATGGCTCTGCCCACGAAGCACAGAGATTCACCTCCGAACTGGCGGCCCACGATGCCAAAAATGGTTCGACCGGCGACGGCTCTGCTTTCAAGGCCATATCTGCCAGCAATAGCGCCAACGACGGGGCCCGCGGAAGCATGAGTGACCAGATTCGAGGCTCGGTTCGGCGCGGCGACATCGTGGTGTTGCTCGCTGCGAAGGGAATCACGGACGATCTCCGCGAGGCCGCTGCTGCGGCGAAAGCTGCCGGAGCGCGGGTGTGGGCGTTGACGGGCAAGGAGTCCAAGGACCTTGCCCAAGCCGTCAACGAGGCGATCTGCATCGACACTGATCCACCGCATGCCGAAGAAGCGCACCTGGTTGCCGTCCTGGCTCTTTGCGAGTGCTTCGATGACGCCATGAGGCTGCGCGGCCAGGGCTAACCAGCTTGTGATCTGCCACTCATCCGGAATAGTTGCAGGCGCTGCACAGTTGCGCAGAGTGAACCCGATTCATTCTGAAAGGAACTGCGCATGCTGTTTTCCCCCTTGGCCCTTGGTGAGCTGGAACTTCCCAACCGACTGGTGATGGCGCCCTTGACTCGGCTGCGGGCCGGCGTTGACGGCATTCCCGGTTCACTGATCGCCGAGCACTACCGGCAGCGCGCCTCCCTTGGCCTGATTGTCAGCGAGGGAACATACCCGACGCCGGCCGGTCAGTCGTACCCCGGCCAGCCTGGCCTGGTGACGGAAGCGCAGATTGCAGGCTGGAAGACGGTCACCGACGCCGTTCACTCTGAAGGCGGACGCATCTTCGCCCAGATCATGCACGGCGGCCGCGTTTCCCACGCGGACATCACGGGCGGCCACGAAATCGTGGGCCCGAGTGCCGTTGCCATCGAGGGCGATGTCCGCACTCCCAAGGGCAAGCAGCCGTACCCGGTGCCGCGCGAGCTCCGCACGGACGAGCTCCCGGGAGTCATCCAAGAGATTGTCACCGCCTCGAAGAATGCGATTGAGGCAGGATTCGACGGCGTGGAACTCCACTCCGCCAACGGCTACTTGCTGCATGAATTCCTTGCGCCCAACTCCAATGTCCGGACCGACAGCTACGGTGGCTCCCCGGAGAACCGCGCGCGCTTCGTGATCGAGACCGTCAATGCGGTGGTCGAGGCACTCGGTGCCAACCGCGTAGGTATCCGGATCTCCCCGGAACACAATGTGCAGGGCATCGCTGAGACGGATGCCGCGGACGTCCGCGCCACCTACGAAGTGCTGGTGGAGACTATTGCGCCGCTCAACCTGGCGTACCTGAGCATCCTGCACCACAACCCACAGGGCACCTTGGTCCAGGATCTTCGCCAGCGCTTCAATGGCACGTTCCTGGTGAACACCGGCTTCAGCGAAATCACTACTCGCGATGAAGCCTTGGCAATCGTTGCCGATGGCCTCGCCGATGCTGTTGTGGTGGGCCGCCCGGCCATTGCCAACCCGGACCTCGCGCGCCGGTGGCGTGAGAGCCTCCCGCTCAACGAGCCGGATGCATCCACCTTCTATGGCGACGGGGCCGAGGGGTACACGGACTACCCGTTCTACGCCAACTAAGCGCAGCATCCCAGGCAAAACCGCGACGTCGGCACTCACCGGAGTGTCGACGTCGCGTTTTAACGTGTGGAAGTTCGCAGAGAATGTGACAGGACTGCCTACCCAGCCCCGCGCCTGCTTCCTATAGGATTTGTGGCATGTCTGAACCTTCGCCGGCTCTTCCCCGCCCCGGCTTTCCCGTCAGCCGCCAAGTGTTGGCGGATCACGTTTATGAAGCCCTCCTCGAGTGGCTCATGGACGGTCGGCTCGAACCGGGGGCGGCCGTCAGCATCGACGGTATGGCGCGGGAACTGGACGTTTCTCCCACTCCGGTGCGTGAGGCGTTGGCGCGACTGGAGCATACGGGTATGGTGCGGCGCGTGGCGTTGAAGGGGTATCGCGTGGCCCCCGTGTTCACGCGCGAGGATTTCGCGGAACTCATGGAAGCACGGTTGTCTATTGAGCCTGTGAATGCCCGGCTGGCGTGCGAACGCATGACTTCGGAAGGCCTGGACGCGCTGAAGCAAGCGGTCGAGGACCTCAAAACGGCACCCCGCGGCGGCACGTTCGCTGAGTACCGCAGCTACCTTGAGGCCGACGAGCGTTTCCACCAGTTGATTGCGGCGCAAGCCAGGAACCAGTTCCTGCTCGCCGCTTACAACACACTGGGCGGGCAGATCCAGCGCTTCCGGTTGTTCGGGGGAGTGGGCATCACGGATGCGGAGCAGGCTATCGCCGAGCACCAGGCGGTGCTGGAAGCGATGACGAGCGGGGACCCCGGGAAAGCGGCGGAGGCAATGATCAATCACGTGGAAAAGGTGCGAGGCCGCGCCATGGCTGACGCGCCTGAAGACTGAACACCCGCCGCTGCTCGAAGGCTCGCCGCAACTGCGGCGGGCTTTTTTCATGCGCTGCGTGACCCCCTTCACAGTCATATGTAAGACATATAGGATCTAGGAAGTTTCGCGAAAAGGGTTGACAGCTTTGCTTCGTTCGTAAATCCTATAGGAAACAGGATTCCACGAAGGAGTGTTCATCATGGCGTACACCGCCGAGAATTGGCCGATTACCGCGGCCCTCCTGCAGTTCCCGGGCGTCGACGCTTCGGGACAGCAGGTCAACGACGCCGATGCTTCCGTTTGGGCGGCCGTCCTGCAGGAAGTGAAAGAGGCTGGCTTTGCCAACGCCGACCTCACGGACAGCTGGGTCCGCCCGGGCGATCTCAGCAACGAGCGCCTTGCCGAGTTCAAGCAGACGGCTGACGAAGTGGGCATCGGAGTGCCGGTCATCTCCGCAATCCGCCGCAGCGTCATCCACCAGACGGACTGGGCCGACAACCTCGCCTACAGCCACCGCACCATCGACGCCGCTGCGGAGCTGGGATGCGAGGTTGTCTCCTTCGGACTTCACCAGGCCATCACGCCGGAGCAGCAGAAGCAGTTGTGGTTCTGGACCGTGGAGGGTTACAAGGACCCGGTAGGGGACAAGGAAATGTGGGGCAACGCAGTGTCCCGTCTGCGTGAACTTGGCAAGCACGCAGCAGAAGCCGGCATCCTCATCTCCCTCGAAATGTACGAGGACACCTATCTCGGCACCGCTGATTCATCCGTGCAACTGGTCCAGGACATCGGTCTGGACAACGTCGGCCTCAACCCGGACCTCGGCAACCTGATCCGCCTGCACCGTCCCATCGAGGACTGGCGCGAGATGGTTGCCAAGACCCTGCCGTACTCCAACTACTGGCACATGAAGAATTACATCCGCGACGAAGATGTGGCCCGCGACAGCTACATCACCATGCCCGCACCCATGGAAAGCGGCCTGATTAACTATCGCGAGGCATTCAAGTTCGCTCTCTCGGTCGGCTTCCAGGGCATCCTCTGCACCGAGCACTACGGTGGAGACGGACTCAGCGTCACGGCCAGCAACCAGGAATACCTGCGCCGCCACATCCTGCCGAAGACCGAGGGCTACCAACTCGGCACGAGCCAGGTAGCGCAAGGCCGGCAGACACCGGTAAACCAGCTCGCAGGAGTCTAAAGAATGACACAGATTTTCGACAACCCGGCAGACTTTGCCGATGAAGCCTTGGACGGCTTCGTTGCTGCCAACCGCGGCTATGTTGCCCGGGTAGATGGCGGCGTGGTCCGCTCCACCGAAGTACCTGCCGGACAAGTGGCGTTGGTGGTCGGCGGCGGTTCCGGGCACTACCCGGCCTTCGCTGGATTGGTCGGCCCCGGACTTGCAACGGGTTCGGCCTGCGGCAACATGTTCGCCTCCCCGGCCGCTGGGCAGGTGTACCGCGTGGCCAAAGCGGCCAATGCTGGAGGTGGAGTTCTGCTCAGCTATGGCAACTACGCTGGCGACGTCCTGCACTTCGGCCAGGCACAGCTCCGCCTCAACGCCGAGGGCATCGAAACGCGCACTGTCACCGTTACGGACGACATCGCCAGTGCCCCGATCGATCAACGAGAGAAGCGCCGCGGCATCGCAGGCGACCTGACGGTCTTCAAGATTGCGGGCGCCGCCGCAGAAGCGGGACTGAACCTTGACGACGTCGAGCGTTTGGCTATCAAGACCAACTACCGGACCCGGTCCCTGGGCGTGGCCTTCGACGGCTGTACTCTGCCCGGGGCAACGGATCCGCTGTTCCACGTTCCGGCCGGGCATATGTCGCTCGGCCTCGGAATCCACGGTGAACCCGGAATTTCCGAGCACCCGATGCCCACCGCGTCGGAGCTCGCCGAACTCCTGGTTTCCAAGCTTCTTGCCGACAAGCCCGAGGACGCCGGGGCCCGCGTGGTGGCGATCGTGAATGGCCTGGGCACGGTCAAGTATGACGAACTCTTCCTTCTGTTCGGCAAGGTCGAGAAGCTGCTCACCGCCGCTGGTCTTACCGTTGTTGAGCCGGAATGCGGCGAGCTGGTGACCAGTTTGGACATGTCCGGACTGTCCCTGACGCTGCTCTGGCTTGACGATGAACTCGAACAGTATTGGGCGGCGCCCGCGGATACCCCTGCTTTCCGAAAGGGCAGCATGGCGCCCCGCGCAGCGCGCGCCGAGGCAGCGATCGTCGACGCCGAAACCGCCGACGTCGAACAGCCCACCCCGGCAGCCGCTGAGCTCGGGCAGCAGGCCGTGGCGATTCTCGCCCAGGTCCGGGACGTCGTCGTCGAACACGAAGACGAGCTCGGCAAGCTGGACGCTATCGCCGGCGATGGTGATCACGGAATCGGCATGCGTCGTGGCGTCGACGCAGCAGCCGCTGCAGGCGAAGCCGCATGGGGCTCCTCGGTAGCGCGAATCCTCCTCGCGGCCGGCGAAGCATGGAGCGAACGGGCTGGCGGAACCTCGGGCGCATTGTGGGGCTCGGCCGTCATTGCGGCCGGGCAGTCGCTCGGGAACCGCGAAACGTACAGCTCCTCGGATGCCGCCGACGCGGTGAATGCCTTCGTCCTGGCCATCACTGAACTCGGCAAGGCCGAGCCCGGAGACAAGACCATGGTGGACGCCATCCTGCCGTTCCGGGACGCTTTCGTGACAGAGCTCGACGGCGGTGCCCCCGTGGACCGGGCACTGGCAGCAGCTGCTGCGGCTGCTGAATTGGCTGCCGCGAAGACCGCTGAACTGCGGCCACTCAAGGGCCGGGCGCGCCCACTTGCCGAGAAAAGCCTCGGCCATCCGGATCCCGGCGCAGTCTCCTTTGGCCTGATCGCCACGAGGATCTCCCACCACATCGATTCACTACTGGCCAGCGCTGCTACAGCGGCTCCGGCCGGAAACGGAGCCTGAGAATGAGCGATACACAAGGCTGGCGCATCGTCGTCGGCAATGACGAAGCCGGAGTGGAATACAAGCAAGCACTTCTGGCATTGCTGGAATCCGATCCGCGTGTGGCATCAGTGACCGATGTTGGAGTTGGTGCCAACGATTCCACGGCCTATCCCCACGTCGCCGTCGATGCCGCCCGCAAGGTAGCTGACGGTGAGTTCGATCGAGCCCTCCTGATCTGCGGCACCGGGCTGGGCGTGGCCATCGCGGCCAACAAAGTCCCCGGAATCCGCGCAGTTACCGCCCACGACAGCTACTCCGTGGAACGGTCCGTACTGAGCAACAACGCGCAGGTCCTCACGCTCGGGCAGCGGGTGATTGGCTTGGAACTGGCCAAGAAGCTCGTAGGGGAGTGGCTCGGCCACCGCTTCGACCAAAACTCATCCTCCGCCGCCAAGGTGGACGCCATTTGCTCCTACGAGCCCAACTACACGAAGGCAGTTTGATCATGACCATTCCTGAAGCAACCGAAGGCACCGCGAAAAACGCAGCCCGGAAGATCGCCGTCGTCGGCTCCGGCTACATGGGCGGCGGCATCGCCCAGGTCCTGGCACTTGGTGGGGCGCGCGTGGCTTTGGCGGATGTGTCTGCCGAGATCGCGCAGAAGAACTTCGATCGCCTGCTGGTCGAATCCGATCAGTTCATCGCCGATGGTCTGTTCCCGGCGGGATCCACTGAAATCCTCAAGCAGAATCTGTGGGCTGCAAAGGACATCGAGGAAGCCGTTGCTGATGCCGACTTCATCGAGGAATGCGTTCCCGAGGTCCTTGAAATCAAGCACCAGACCCTGGCCCGGATCAGCGCCGCGGCCCGGCCGGATGCCCTGATTGGCTCCAACACCTCCACGATTTCCATTGCCGCCCTGGCAGAAGCCGTGACCAACCCGGAGCGGTTCCTGGGCGTTCACTTCTCCAACCCGTCACCGTTTATCCCCGGCGTCGAGGTCATTCCTCACGCCGGCACTGCCGCCGCCACGGTAGCCGCTTCCCGCGAACTTGTACACGCGGCCGGTAAGCAGACCGCCGTCGTGAAGGACGTTACGGGTTTTGTGCTCAACCGCTTGCAGTACGCGCTGTTCCACGAAGCTGCGCAGCTTGTGGAGCAGGGCATCGCAACAGCGGACGACGTTGACACCCTGGTGCGTACGACGTTCGGCTTCCGCTTGCCGTTCTTTGGTCCGTTCGCAATCGCGGACATGGCCGGTTTGGATGTCTACAACTTCTGCTACAAGTCCCTGCAGACCGGCTTCCCGGAGCGGTTTGCGACGCCGAAGATCCTGTCGGACCTCGTGGAGGCAGGCAAGCTCGGCACCAAGACCGGCGCGGGTTTCCTCAACGTCCCCGCCGAGCGCACCCCGGAACTCATCGCATACCGGAACAAGGCCTACGTCGCCATGCAAAAGCTCATTGAAGAGCTTGGCCCGGCACCCATCAACTAGATCTTTTTTAGGAGATCCTTCATGAGCACTTTCCCTAGTGAACGCACCGCCATCGTCACCGGCGCTGTTTCCGAGCGTGGCATTGGCCGCGCCACGGTGAACTACCTGGCCGCCCAAGGCTGGAACATCGGCATCATCGATCTTGATGACGCCGCCTGCAAGGCTGCAGCCAAGGAAGTTGCTGCAGAATACGGGGTCCAGGCCCACGGAGTTGGCGCCAACGTCGCCAGCGAAGCTGAAGTCCGGGCCGCCATCGACGAGCTGGAAGCCGAACTGCCGCAGATCGTCGCCTTGGCCAACGTCGCCGGCGTCAGCTCGCCCATCGGCTACCTGGAACTCGAACCTGCCGAGTGGGACCGCGTGCTGAGCATCAACCTCAACGGTGTCCACTACGCCACCCGTCGGGTGGCCGAATCCATGGTGAAGAACCGGATCGGCCGGATCGTGAACATCTCCTCGGTCTCTGCGCAACGCGGCGGCGGAACGTTCTCCAAGACCCCCTACTCGGTTGCCAAGGCCGGGGTCATCGGCCTGACCCGTGCCACAGCCCGGGAACTCGGCGAATACGACATCACCGTCAACGCGATCTCACCCGGCCCCATCGATACCGACATCATGGGCGGCACGCTGAGCGAGGAACGCAAGGATGAACTGACCAAGGACCTCGTGGTGAACCGCGTGGGCTCCACCAGGGACATCGCCGCCGCCATCGCCTTCCTCATCAGCGAGGACTCCGGGTACATCTCCGGCCAGACGCTGAATGTGGATGGCGGTCTGTACATGCACTAGGGCTTCCCCCAATGAAGGCCTGGACCAGAGAACGCAAGATCTACCTTGCCGTGGGCATCCTTGCCTGCGCAGTGGGCATGGTGCTCATTTTCTTCCCGCGCTGATGGCGCGCTGCCTTAGCCATCACAACCCCAACTGATTGCTCAAAGAGGAGTTTCAATGTCCGTTGCCTCAACTTCCACCAAGGAGTTGCTGGATTCGCCGATTCTGAAGTCGGCCATATCCAAGGCTTCTCGGCGGCTGATGCCGATGCTCGTCATCCTGTACGTGGTGGCATTCCTTGACCGCACCAACGTGGGCTTCGCCGAAGCTGCCCTTGGGGTAGACAAAGGCATCACAGCAGGTGCTTATGCCCTGGGTGCCGGTATCTTCTTCATCGGCTATGCACTGTTCGAGATCCCCAGCAACCTGCTGCTCACCAAGTTCGGCGCCAAAGTCTGGCTTGCCCGCATCGCCATCACCTGGGGCATAGTGTCCGCGTGCTTCGCCTTCGTGCAAGGTGAGACGTCGTTCATCATTCTCCGCTTCCTGCTGGGTGTTACCGAGGCAGGGCTGTTCCCAGGCGTCATCATGTTCCTCGCCGCCTGGTTCCCCAACAAAGTCCGCGTGAAGATGTTCGCCATCTTCTACCTGGCTCAGCCTCTCTCCCAGATGCTGGGCGCCCCGCTGTCCGGATGGCTCATCAACATCGGTGACCAGGTTCCCGGGGTCGCCGGATGGCAGGTCATGTTCTTCGTTGAAGGTTCGTTGGCCATCGTGGCAGGCATCGCGTCCTTCTTCTTCCTCATCAACAGCCCACAGGACGCCAAGTTCCTGAGCAAAGAAGAAAAGCTTGCCCTGACCGATGTCATGGCACTGGAAGACACCGTCAAGGAAGAATCAGGTCCCCGCGGCGTCCTGGCAGCCATGCGCAACGGCCGAGTCTGGTACTTCACCGTCATCTACTTCTGCCTTCAGGTGGCCGTCTATGGCGTCACGTTCTACTTGCCCCAGCAGGTGTCCCAGCTGACCGGCCAAAAGGTGGGGCTCGCCGTCGGACTTCTGGCCGCTATTCCATGGTTCTTCGGGATCTTTGCCTGCTACTTCGTGGGCAAGGCTGCAAACACGGTGGCACGTCGCCGACTCTGGGGCACCGCGTTGTTCGTATCGACGGGGCTCTGCATCTTCGGTTCCGCCTGGGCCGGCGCCAACCACCTTCCCGCGCTGGGCATCATCTTCATCAGCCTGGCGGTGTGCAGCTTCCTGTCGACCGGTCCCATCTGCTGGTCATATCCGACGGCGTTCCTCACCGGAACTGCTGCGGCTGCGGGTATCGGGCTGATCAACTCCCTGGGCAACCTCGGCGGGTTCGTCGCACCGATCCTTCGCACCACGGTCAACCAGGTCACGGCCTCGGACACGGGCACCATGGGTGTCTACGCTCTGGGTGTCCTGCCCTTCCTGGCCGCGTTGATGATGTTCGGCACCCGGGCCTTCACCAACAAGGCCGACGAGCTGCTGGACAAGTAGCCGTGAGTAGTGCTGCCTTTACAGGCCCCTTGTTTGTCGGAGTCAGTACCAAGATGTACATGGGTTACGCGCAGAGTTTGGCGTGGCTGGAGCAGTTGCTGGCAGAAGTGGACGCCCGTCCGGCCCTTGCGGCCGGGCGGGTGGTCCCGTTTGTGATCCCATCATTCCCGGTGCTGCCGGCAGCGTCCGCCATGCTTCAGGGTTCGCCGTTGGTACTTGGGGCACAGAACTGTGGTTGGTTGGACGGGCCGTGGACTGGCGAGGTCTCCCCGTCGATGCTTGCCGAGCTAGGGGTTGGCTTGGTGGAGATCGGCCACGCGGAACGGCGCCGGTACTTTGCCGAAGACGATGCCATGGTGGCACTGAAGGTTCGTGCCGCCGTCGATGCTGGCCTGACGCCGTTGCTGTGCGTCGGGGAGACCGTGGTTGCTGAGCCTGATGAAGCCGCCAGTACAGTCTTTCGGCAAGTCAAGGCAGCTGTGTCCGGAGACTGGTCCATCGCTTTCCGCTTGATGATCGCCTACGAACCCGTGTGGGCGATCGGTGCTGCAGAGCCGGCGTCGGCTGCCTATGTGTCCCAGGTTGTAGCTGCACTGCGGGTATTGCTCGGTGCACATGGGTTGGCTGAGCTGCCCATCATCTACGGCGGCTCGGCCAAGCCGGGTCTGCTGCCGCAGCTGGATGGTGTCTCTGGGCTCTTCTTGGGCCGCTTCGCGCACGACGCCACTAACTTCGGCCAGGTATTGGACGAGGCGCTGTCCCTCCCCAACTGACTGGCATTTGTGGTTGTTCCCAGAGCTGGGAACAACCACTATTGCCAGCTACTTGGGCCGGGTGTGCCCTCAGCTGACGGATCGCTGGCATAGGGCCACAAAGCCGCCAAGATTTTCCAGACCCTCCGGATGCGTCGGGAGGTAATTGGTCAGTTCAGGCGAACGCACGACGACGGCACGCCACTGCCCTCGCGACACCGCCACGTTGATTCGGTTGCGCAAGAGCAGGAACTCCATGCCGCGCGGCACTTCCCCCGCGGCTGAGGCGGCCATGGAGACGATGACCACCGGCGCTTCCTGGCCTTGGAACTTGTCTACCGTTCCTACCCGCACTTTTGCCAACCCTGCTGCCCGGAGCTCGTGCTTGATCAGTTGTACCTGGGCGTTGTAGGCCGCAACCACCAGGATGTCGGTCTCTTCAAGAGGCCGGCTTCCCGGCGCTTCAGAAGGGTTTGTCCATTCCAGGCCCACATGCGCCAGGACCTGGCGGACAACCTCTGCGGCTTCCTCGGGCGAGCTCGTCGAGTTGCCGGTGTGGGGGACATACATGCAGGAAATGCCAGGGCTGGCACCTTCCACGTGACGAAGTGATGCGGCCGGCGCTGCTTCGAGTCGATGGTCGTAGGAGAGCTCGGAGACGGCATCGCACAAGGCGGGATGCATGCGCCAGGACAATGCGAGGAAATAACCGAGTTCGGGCGGCAACGTGTTGTAGCCGTCCGACAACCACCCCAGCGCAGATTCGTCCACGGGTTCCGGGTGTTTGCCTTGGGTGACTTGCGGTAGTTGCTGGGGATCACCCAACAGCAGGAGACGTTTTGCTGCGCGGCTCACAGCCATGGTGTTGGCCAGGGAGAACTGTCCGGCTTCGTCAATAACCAGCAGATCCAGCGAGCCAGGCGGAACCTCTTTGCCTACCATGGCCCACGCAGTACCGCCGATCAGAGCTCCACCCGGTTTGGACAGGATGTCGCTGACGTCGGCCTTGGCGCACGCACTCCACGGCACCGGATCGCCATGCTTCACTTCCTTGGCCACGCGTTCAGGATCAACGCCTGCCTTCTCCACGGCAGCGCAGAGCATGTGCTCCACCACGGCATGGGACTGGGCCACAACGCCGACTTTCCAGCCATCTGCCACGAGCCTGGCCAGGACGTGGGCCCCCACGTGCGTTTTTCCGCTGCCGGGAGGACCTTGGACGGCCAGGTACGAATGGTCCAGGTCCATCACAGCAGCAGTGATGGCGTCGATGTAGCCATCAGGGCCCGGTTCCACAGCAGGCAGAGTTTCCAGGCTACGCAGTTTTGGCGGCTTCCTTCGCACCAGGTCCAAGGCGGGATCTTGCGGCCATTCCGGCAGCGAATCGCTGAGCCTGCTGGCCAACGCACTCAACGCCGCCCTCTGGCCGTTCGTCGGAATCGGGCTGTCCGGGGTCAGCGCCATGGGAGTCTGTGGGAATTCTGTTGAGTCATTGCGTAACCCCTCGGACATGGTGACCGACTCAAAGTCACCATCCTCGCCGACTTCGATGATCTTGGTATTGCTCCAGCCAGCACGGCCGAGCACGGAGGATTCCTTTGCCGCCAAGGCGTCGGGCAAGGGCGGACCGTACATGCGGAAATACGTCTTGCCCGGTTCCAAACCCGCGCCGTCACCGGAACGGCCGAGCAGTTTCACAATCCGGGCGGGATTGCTGCGAGGTGTTGGCTTAGCCCAGTCCTGCAGCACCACAGCCTGCTCCACCGTGAAAATATCGCGGCCGTCCTCCCACTGGGACACTGGTTTTTCCAAGCGGTCGAAGTGCGCCCACCAATATTGCTTGTCCTCACGCCGGTGATATCCAACGCCCGCTGCCACAATCGCTATCGCCCGGGAATCGGGGGACAGCCATTCCTCATCCGGCAGGGCGGCAACGTAGTCCAGTAGGGCGGATTCTTCCGGTGCGGCTTCGTATTTCGTCGGTTCAGCGGCGGTCTGCGCTGCATCGGACCCGTCCCCCAAGTCTTCCGCATTTCCGGAGTCGTCGCCCGCCGAGCCCTGCGGCACGATGGAACGCTCCGCGGCGCGGGCAAGAAGCCAATTGCGCAGCTCCAACGTTGAGAGGCAGTCGTACTCGTTGTAGTCCCTGATGCTTTCCAGAATGGCCGCAGCCTGGTCAGGGTTATCGGTGTCCCGTGCCGTGCAGTAGTCGGCGTAAGCAACAACGGAGGCTCCGGCGTCGATCACGTCACCAGAGCGCAAGTGCTGGCCCATGTACAGGGGTTCAAGCTTTTTGATGCTGTACGAGTTCTCAGACACGCGGATGCTGTGGCGAACGGTGTCATAGAGGTCCACCAGGACGCCTTGGCGCAAAAGATCGTCCACGGCGGTTTCACCCATCACGTGCGTCAGCGAGAGATTACGGAGGGCCGTCTTCTCGTACGCCGCGTAGTGGTAGATATGCATGCCCGGGTAGCTGGCGCGGCGCTTGGCAACATACTCCAGGAAGTCTACGAATGCCTGGCCTTCTTCAGTTCGCGAATGCGCCCAGAACGGGCGGAAAACCGGTTCGGCGCCAGGCTCCACGGGGTTTTCGATAACTCCGAAAAGGTACTCAAGCCCCCATTTACCCGTGGCTGGATCCTGCCAGAGAGGATCGCCCTCGAAGTCAAAGAAGATGTCCCCGGGGTCCGGCGCGGGGAGCCTGCCGAGGGTGTTATCCGGCAGCACCTTGTAGCTCACGGCTATGGCCTCGCCGGCTTTGTCCGTGTAGTTCACGGTCCCATCAGGAGTGCCCGTGCCCGTCTGGAGCTGGGCTTGCTCCCGAAGGCGCAGGAGCGTGGGGTCGCCGACTTCCGGGAGCGCGGCCAGTTGGTCGATGGTGGTGACCCCGGCCTCCATCAGCTTCTTGCGGCGGCTGATGCGCATACCGGCAACCATGAGAAGGTCACGGTGCAGTTTGACTTGCCCGGCGCAGTAATCGCAGCGGCCGCACGCCGAGAAGCGGGAGTCGCCCCATTCGATGGGGCCTGAAGCAGCCCTGTGGGCTGCCGTCATTGCGAGGAATCGTTCCCGGCGTTCCTTGAAGACCGGCAGAATCTCGGCGAGCGGGTGATGGCTGTGCACCCGGTTGCCCAGCACCAACGTGACCGTGGGATCCGGTGTAATACCGGCCTGAAGCAGTTGATCACCGTAGGCTGCCAGCTGCAAAAGGGCAGTGACCTTGGCATGGCGTGCAAGCTTGGTATCGAAGACCGCGTACTGGCCGCCAGGACGCTTGACCAAGAAATCGGAGCGGCCGTGGAATTGGCCATCGAAGAACGCGGCCTGGAACACGATATCCGCTCCGGATCGCAAGGCGTCGATGGATTCCGCATGCTTGGCCAAAAGTGTGGCGCGGTCCATGGCGGAGGCGGGAACGACGTCGTAAACGCCCTTTCCTGTAGCCGGGTCCCACGGCCCGAACTCAGCCACGAACTCGTCCAATACCCTGTGCTCGTGGACATCGCCAAGCTTTGCAGTGCGCTCCAACATGGCATCTGCCGCGAACTCAGCCTTGGGAGAGCGGCCCAGTTTTTCGTCGAGTTTCCGGAGCAGCTGGTACTCACAGGTGGCAGCGATGACAAGATCGCTGGCCGAGAACACCAAATCCTGTGGTGCGCCAGCTATCTCCGAATCGAGAAAGAACACCGTGACCTACTCCCTGTTGCCGGAGGAACCACGCGAAGTGGACCATGAAGCCAAGCTATCAGCGGGCACCGACAATTTAGAGCCCGCGACAATTTAGACTGCACCCATGACCGAAACAGCACCTACCACCGCCGATCCCGCTTTCAAAGCCGCCTACGAGGCCGCACAAAAGAGTCTCAGCGAGGGCGGAATCCCTATCGGCGCCGCTTTGGCCCGCGGTGGGAAGGTCATCGCGAGTGGGCACAACGAACGTGTCCAGCACGGCGATCCGATCGCCCATGGCGAGATGTCCGCGTTGCGCGCCGCCGGCCGGCAAAAGAGCTACAGAGATACGACGCTTTACACCACGCTGGCCCCGTGTGCGATGTGCACGGGAACCATCATCCAGTTCAAGATTCCGCGCGTCGTGGTGGGCGAAGCGGAGACGTTCCCCGGCGAATTCGACCTCCTGCGTTCGCGTGGTGTTGAAGTCGTGGTCCTGGATGATCCCCGTTGCGTGGACATGATGCGCACCTTCCAGGAGGAACACCCTGAACTGTGGGCCGAGGACATCGCGGAATAACTGCAACGGCAGAGGGCGCGACGGCGGCAGCCACCTTTTCGAGCGATGGGAGCATGCCGCCGTCGCCGGCTGCGGAGGAGCCGCATGCCAAACGGTCATCCGACGACTATTTGGCAGGCTTCCTCGGAGCCGACCGGCGGGAACGGGCCGCCGGAGTTGATGGGATCAGTTCCTTGACCTGGGCCAGGACAGTGGGGTTCGCGCCGCGGGAGCCAAGATCTTTCGCGAGGGTTTCCACCTCCGACTTTGCGGCTGCGGTGTTATCCGCCTTCACATGCAGATCCCTCCGCAGTTCCACGAGCTTCCGGTACGCCAGGTTGTTCGCGGGGCCGCTGCTTTTCTGGTAGCTCGCGAGCCCGGCATCCGTGAGCGCAAGTGCCCGCTCTGGATCGGCGCTGTGGTGCTTGACCATCTTGTCTTCCTTGCGGCGATAGAAGTCATCTCCCACGGATTGCGCGACGGCGGTAGCCGCCTTGACGCCCAAAGGCTCACCACCGAACCGCTCGGCTGCCTCGGTGAGGGCGTCCAGCCCTTTGCTCAGGTGGGGCGACATGGACCCTTCGAAGGCGAGGGTGAGTCCTACTTCCCGCGTGAAGAACTCGGGAGCAAACCGATCCTCCTCCCGTGTGACGGGGAAGCCGACCCGCAAAGGCAAGGTGTTGGACGCCTGGACGATGCCCTCCGTCGAGTAGATGGCGCGGACCAGGTATTGGCCGGGCTCATCGAAAGCGAAGCCTTGCACTCCAAATGCCAGCTGGACCAGTTGGCTGTAGCGGTCACTGCCGTCACTCGCGGCGCCGGCGGCTGGTTCCAGCGTCACCGGTTCCGGGAGGCCGTAGAAGCAGACCACGGATTCGTGCAGCACCACCGTTCCGTCCGGCTTCTGCACGTACACAGTGGTGTTCCCGAACCTGGGATCCAGGCGGCCATCCACGACTACGGGTACATCGCTGGTGTTCCGCAAACGGAATTCGATGGACACAGGCTCCATGTAGTCGAAGTGGCTCTTGGCTGAGAGCGTCAGTTCAACATCGCTGCCCGGCCCGGAGACGGTCATGGCGCCGGCCGGGGATTCCAGATGCCCACCGGAAGCCCAAGGATCTCCACCCATAATTACGGATGCGCGGTCTCCATGGCGCATGTGGAGCAGCTCGTCGTCGTCGAACCGGAACCGGAAGTTGCCCCAGAAGGTATCGGCACCGTTGCGTTGATCGTATTTCCAGTCGTAGTTCATCCAGGACAAGGAATCCGGCCTCGCCTTGTCCCACGCATGCAGGAAGTTGAAAGCGTGCCCTGCCTCGTGGACCCACGTGTACAGGAAGTGGCGCATCGCCCAGGCCTGGTCCTGTGTGGTGGGGTTGGAGACAAGGTTGGTGAACCAGGAGTGGTTGCGGAAGACCGCAAAACCCTGGCGATCCGGACCGCGACCCGCGCCGCCAAAGCCTGCAGCGGCGTCGAACATGATGCCACCAACTCCGGCGGTGTCGAAGAGGCCGGCCTGCACGCCCCAAAGGTTCCAGGCCGGCCATCCCGAATTGAACTTGCCGAAGGAGGTCTCCATGGCATCGTGAAGTTCGCCGACGTTCCACGAGGCGAAGCCGGCCGCACTGTCATCGATGACGGTGTGGACCGGATCGATGGTGACGGCGACTCCCGCGTCCAGGTACGAGGACTCGATGGTGATGGTGCGGTCAGCCAGGTCTGCAGGGCGGTTGTTATGTGAGTGGCTGTTGTAGACGGGCGCCTTGGGTTCGATGTCCACGGACGTGCAGTAATCGAGCTCAAGGTTCATATCGCGGAAACAGCCCGAACGGTAGGCGCACGCGTATGGCTGCGCGGCAACGCCACCTGCCGTGAACACAGCTACTGCGCCAGTGATTGCCCCGTGGGACCAGGAGACGGTGATTTCCACCGTTGTAACGGGGTGCGTGCCTTTCCAGTAACGGACGGTTCCCGTGATGTGTGCATCCGCGCGGGTCATGGTGACTACCGGGACGTCCACAATCCAAGACTCCACATAGGTCTTCACGAGTTGGTTGACGCCACCCGACTTGACCCAGCGGGTGCTGTATAGATCGCCACTGACTTTGTTCAGCACCGGGGATTCCACGCCCTGGCGGGGATCGACGTCCAAGCGGAGGTCCAGCGCGCTGCCGACAGGGCTGCTGCTGGCCTGGTTGCCTTCATAGCGGCCGCTCACGGGCGCGGAGCGCCAGCACCTCCACCAGTCTTCGGAGGGCCACATCAAGGTGCTGGGCTGGGGCCCAAAAGCGGGGGGCCCAAAAGCGTGGGACCCAAAATCGTGGGGCCCAAAAGCGGACGGGAACGGGGTTTCAGTGGGGTGGTGGGGGACAGGGTCGTAGTGGGTGCCGGGGACGTTGGGGGTGTCCATGTGAGGATCTTTCTCGCTCTGCAAGCAGTCAATATGCGTTCGCCCATCAAGGGATGACCAGTTGGACGGCATGACGGTTCAGGGCGGGGCGATGCATGTGGGGAGTCCCGAAGGGGTGAAAGTGGCCATGCCCAGAAGCCGTGTGTAACCCAAAATGAGGATACTCCACCGAATGGATTATATCTAGGGAGGCCTCTTAATTTTCTGCCCGGCAACCTTCCGGATCGCCTAGTCAGCCGCAGCCGCCAAGCGTAGGCTGGCAACATCGGCGTCGGAGCCGAAGGACCCCGCGTCGATGAACCCCATTCGATGAAGGAGGACCCATGAGTGTCGTACGTGAATTCATGACGACGGATGCACAGTGCATCCCGGAAGACCAGACTCTTCAGGACGCCGCCCGCATGATGAGGGACTTGGACTGCGGTTCACTTCCCATCTGCGGCAATGACGGCAAGCTCACCGGCTTCATTACTGACCGCGACATCGTGGTCAAGTGTTTGGCCGAGGGAAAGGACGCCCGCGAAGTCCGGGCAAGCGACCTCGCCACCGGTAAGCCGTACTGGGTTGACGCTGATGCCAACGTTGACGAAGCCATCAACATGATGGAAGAGCATCAGGTTCGCCGTCTTCCCGTCATCAAGGATCACAAGCTGGTAGGCATCATCAGCCAGGGAGATATTGCCCGCAACCACTACGCAGAACAGCGCGTGGGCGAAATGGTGGAGCACATCTCCGCCAAGGAGCACATGTCCCACTAGCGGCCAACCAGCCCGCAGTATTCCAGGTAATCCAGCCGCCGCGAAGCGCTCCCCGTCAGAGGAACGCCTCGCGGCCCGTTCCTTCGCGCAGCACGAGTTCGTCATCCTCTATGGAGACAATCAGGCTCCTGGGTTTACCAGCGAGCTTTTTCGTTGCGCTGAGCTTTCTGCTGCGGACTTCAACTCCCACCGTGGCGCCTTTCGCCGGCAGTTCCACCGTGATTTCGTCGGCCATTCCCAGCAGCATCTTGGTGGACACATCCCGTTCGGACACAGCTTCCTTGCCGTTGACGGTCACGCTCACGTCATCGGAAACAAACCCGTCCTGAAGGATGATGAGCAGTTCCTGCATGCTCCAACTACAGCACTAACAGCGCTCCCGGCATAGGCTTTCCGGAACCCGAACCTGAAAACTGTCGGTCATGTGAGGCAAACTGTCAGGGTGACTCAATCTCTCCAACACCAGTCAGCCGACTCTGCCATCCATCACCTCATCGCCAACGAACTCGGCGTCAAGGCCTGGCAGGTCAAGGCCGCGGTGGAACTGCTCGACGCCGGATCCACCGTTCCCTTCATCGCCCGCTACCGTAAGGAAGTCACCGGGACGCTCGATGACACCCAGCTCCGTGATCTGGAGGAGCGCCTCCGGTACCTGCGTGAGTTGGAAGAGCGGCGCAAGACCGTCCTGGAAGCGATAGCAGCCCAAGGCAAGCTGACCCCGGAACTGGAAGCCGCCGTCGTCGGTGCTGACACCAAGGCGCGGCTGGAGGACATCTACCTTCCCTTCAAATCGAAGCGCCGAACCAAGGCACAGATTGCGCGCGAGGCCGGGCTGGAGCCGTTGGCCGACGTCCTGCTCGCCAACCCGCAGTTGGACCCCGAAACCGAAGCCGCCAAGTACCTCAACGCCGAGCACTCCATTGAGGACGCAGCCGCCGCGCTCGCAGGTGCCCGCGCGATTCTGGTGGAGCGCGTTGCCCAGGACCCTGACCTGGCCGAGGACCTGCGCGAGCGGCTCTGGAAGCAGGGGCGCATGGTCTCCCGCGTCAAGAAGGGCATGGAGGCCGAAGGCCAGAAGTTCAAGGATTACTTCGAGTTCACGCAAGTCCCGTCCGGAATGCCGTCGCACCGGGTGCTCGCCCTGTTGCGGGGTGAAAAGGACGGCGTACTTGAGCTGGACCTCGCCGAAGCAGACCCCGCGGACGACGACGCCCTGGCCGCCGCCCGCGGCCGCTACGAGAACGCTGTGGCCAAGTGCCTCGGGGTCGCCAACCACGGCCGTCCAGCCGATCTCTGGCTCACCCAAACCGCCCAGCTCGCCTGGCGCGGTCGCATCCTGGACCGCCTCACCACGGATCTTCGCGGACGCATGTTTGCTGACGCCGAGGATGAGGCTGTCCGGGTCTTCGCCGCCAACCTGCGTGATGTCCTGCTCGCTGCGCCTGCAGGCAACCGCTCCACGCTCGGACTGGACCCGGGACTCCGCACCGGGGTCAAAGTTGCGGTAGTGGATGGCACGGGCAAGGTGGTTGCCACGGACACCATCTATCCCCACGCGCCTGCAAAGAAATGGGACGAGGCTTTGGCTACCCTTGGCCGCCTCGCCAAGCAGTACAACGTGGAACTCGTGGCAATCGGCAACGGCACAGCGTCGCGGGAAACGGACAAGCTGGCCACCGAGCTCATCAAGTCCCTTGAGGCCGCAGGTTCCAAGGGTGTCCAGAAACTCGTTGTTTCCGAGGCCGGGGCTTCTGTGTACTCTGCGTCCGCCTTGGCAGCTTCCGAGCTCCCCGGCATGGACGTCTCACTCCGTGGCGCTGTTTCCATTGCCCGCCGGCTTCAGGATCCGCTGGCCGAATTGGTGAAGATCGAACCCAAGTCGATCGGCGTGGGCCAGTACCAGCACGATGTCACCGCCGCCAAGCTGGACCGCTCACTGGATGCCGTGGTGGAAGACTGCGTGAATGCCGTGGGCGTGGACGTCAACACGGCGTCCCCTGCCCTGCTGAGCCGAGTGGCCGGCGTCGGACCTTTGCTGAGCGAAAACATTGTGGCGTACCGTAATGAGAATGGCCCGTTCGCCAAGCGGAGCGACCTCAAGAAGGTACCCCGCCTGGGAGCGAAGGCGTTCGAGCAGTGTGCAGGCTTCCTCCGGATCACCGGGGGAGCGGAGCCGTTGGATGCTTCCAGCGTGCACCCTGAGGCCTACTCCGTTGCCCGCAAGATCCTTGTCGCGGCCGGTGGCGGGCCCACCACTTCACTGGATCCCCAGGCATTTGTTGACGGCACGTTCGGCCTGCCGACCGTCAAGGACATCATGACCGAGCTCGAGAAACCGGGCCGCGACCCCCGTCCTGCGTTCAAGGCGGCGTCGTTCTCCGAAGGCATTGAAAAGATCTCCGACCTCAAACCGGGCATGATCCTGGAAGGCACCGTCACCAACGTTGCCGCGTTCGGTGCTTTCGTGGACGTGGGAGTGCATCAGGACGGGCTGGTCCATGTGTCCGCACTGTCCAACAAATTCGTCTCGGACCCCCGCGAGATCGTGAAATCCGGGCAGGTAGTGCGGGTCAAGGTGCTCGAAGCCGATCCCGAGCGCAAGCGCATCTCCCTGACGTTGAGGCTCGACGACGAACCCGGCGCCGCGGGCGGCCGCGGTCCCGGAGGACGTTCCTCGGGCGGAGGCAACTCTGGCGCAGGTAACCCGGGTGCACGGGATGCTGGAGGGCAGCGCTCGGGTGGCCAGCCGGGTCAGCGTTCGGGTGGCCAGCCGGGCCAGCGCAGCGGTGCTCAGCCGGGCCAACGCAGCGGTGGTCAGCCGGGCCAGGGCGACCGTCGCCAAGGCAAACCCCAGCAGTCTGAAGCTCCCGCCAACACAGCTATGGCCGAGGCACTTCGTCGGGCAGGGCTCGGGAAGTAGCCAGCCGCAGCCCACGAAACCCCACCTTGTTCGCCCGTCATGCCGTACAACGCTATGACGGGCGAACAAGGGCGGGACGAACTCCGCACCGGGACGAACGCGGGACCCGGAAACGGGAGCTGCTAGGTCGGAGACCCTACGATGCAGCCGCTACGACGGAACCGACGAGCCATCCGGAACTGAGCTGCCGCCGTCGGGCTCTTTTTCCTTCTGCCACGGCCAGCGGCCTGTGATCTCCAACTCGAGCGAGAAGCTCAGGAACGTCCGGATCAGCACGATGATCGCCAGAACGCCCACACTTTCAAACGTGGGCGTCACAGCAACTGTCCGGATGATGTCGGCGGCCACCAGGAGCTCAAGGCCCAGGAGGATGGACCGTCCCAGCAATTGCCGGTAGGCGCGATAGGGCGAAAACGGGGCGAGGCCGCGGGCGCGTTTGGGTTGGTACCCGCGCAAAGCGAGCGGGATGGAAACCAGCGCCCCAACCACCATGACTGCCACGCCGGCGAAGTCCATGTACCGGCCGACTTCTTCGATGATGTGCTGGAAATCCATGGCCCTCCCTTGCCGTTACTCTGCGGGCTGCCGTTACTGTGCGGGCGCTGGGATCGGGAAGAAGACCCGAGGGTCCTGCAGCAGGGCCGGGTAGTCGAAATCGGAGCGCTTGACCACGTCAGTAACTTCGAAGTTGCGCGCGAACTTACCCTCAACCGTGATAGGCCGTCCCTGGACCAAGCCGACGGCGAAGATCTGGCCGCCGTCGAACGGGACGGCGATCTCGGTCTTGCCGGGAAGCGTATTGAACGCGGCTTCCTGGGCTTGGCGTTTCCGCGTTGGCTTCTTCTCCAGCACCTTGGCAGGACGTTTTTTGGGGCCCTTGAGTTGGCGGCGGGACTTCTCTTCCGCGTACACGAATTGGTACTCGCCGGCTTCAGATTCAGCAGCGGCCTTTGCCTTGCCGTGGGGAGGCATGCTCACCGTGGTGAGCTGCTCTGGACGGAGGTCCTCTACGTTGGCCCGCAGGATCCAGAGACGGTCCTCTTCAGGGTCTTCGGGGTGGAACTCGTGCTTGGGCTCAGGCCAAATGTATTCAAGCTTTTCTTCGACGCCCGGGAAGAGCGGTCCGTAGTACTTGGGGTCTTTACCGATGAGCTTTGAGCGGTGGCTGAGGTGCAGGTCCTCGTAGCCCAGCCACGGCGGCATGATGATCCTGGAGGCGTAGTCCGGGTGTGCGGCCTGGGGTGCGAATTCCGCGATGTTGTTGCGGGTGTTGTCCGGGTGGCCGCGCTGGATCCATTCGTCGGCCATTGCCAGGCCGTACATGGTGAGGGCGGGGACGTGGCCCATCCACATGCGGACGGCGGGGTGCTGCTGCCAACCGTACTCCGGGATGACCAGTGCGCGGAGGACCTGGAGGGCTTCGACGCGCTGTTTGCCGAGCCTTGAGGTGTCGAGCGCCGCGGCGCTCTCACGGAAATCGGCGAAAGGGAGGAAAGTCTGCATCCTTTCAGTTTGGGGGTCCCGCGGCGAAGAACCAAGTTGAGTGCTCCGGGACACGTACGGATATGGGGCCTAGAGTTGTCGAGTGGAAACTTTTGGCGAGAAAACGACGACGACGGCGCCCCCGGTTGCCGAACTGCACCTGCACATCGAAGGGACTCTCCAGCCAGAGCTGATCTTTGCCCTGGCCGAACGCAACGGCATCGAACTGCCGTATGAGGACATCGAAGAACTGCGGGAGAAGTACGAATTTACGGATCTGCAGTCCTTCCTTGACCTGTACTACGCCAACATGGCCGTCCTGCAGACCGAGCAGGACTTCACCGACATGACCCGCGCTTATCTTCAGCGTGCCGCAGCCGGGGGAGTGCGCCACGCGGAGATCATGATGGATCCCCAGGCGCATGTGTCCAGGGGTGTCCCGCTTGAGGTGTGCGTCAACGGTGTCGCGAATGCGCTGGCGACGTCGGAGGAAGACTTCGGCGTTTCGACACTCCTCATAGCTGCCTTCCTCAGGGACATGTCCCAGGAATCCGCACTTGAGGTGCTGGACCAGTTGCTCGCGATGCACGCCCCCATCGTCGGCATTGGGCTGGACTCAGCAGAGGTGGGCAATCCGCCGTCGAAATTTGAGCGACTGTACCAGCGTGCCGGTGAGGCCGGGTTGCGAAGGATCGCCCACGCGGGTGAGGAAGGGCCGGCCGCCTACATCACCGAGGCCCTGGACGTGCTGCATGTGGAGCGGATCGATCACGGTATCCGCTGCATGGAAGACACGGAGGTGGTGCAGCGGCTCGTCGCGGAGCAGGTGCCCCTGACGGTTTGCCCGCTATCCAACGTTCGTTTGCGTGCAGTGGATAAGCTGGCCGACCACCCACTGCCGGAGATGCTTGCCATCGGTTTGAACGTTTGCGTGAACTCGGACGACCCCGCCTACTTTGGCGGCTATGTAGACGAGAACTTCGAGCAGTTGGCCAAGGTCCTTGAGTTCTCGGTTCCGGAGCAGGCCACTTTGGCGGCAAACTCGATCCGCTCCTCGTTCGCCAGCGACGCCCGGAAAGCTGTATTGCTGGATGAAGTGACGGAGTGGGTCAAAGCGTCCGTGCCGGGCCAATAAACGCTGAATTGGCGCTAAAGGCGAGACCCGTCGATCACTTCCAGCCTCGGGAATGTCATACTCGGTCACGACACACGGTGTTTACCAATATCAGTCGCGCGAATTAACAATTCATTGGCAAACTGCAAGGGATTATTCACCGTAGAAGGAGAAGCATGGGCGCGAACACCGCCGAGAACACCAACCTTCGTCTGAAGGCCGTACTGGACATCCTCGCTGAGGGCGTATGGTCTGGAGCCACGCTGAACGCAGGGGAAGTCCTGGCAGAGGCCATCGGACGCGTTCCTTTCAACGATCATGAGGCTGAACTTCTCAGTGGGGGTATTCCCCGCGGCCACAAAACCCTGACGTCGGCATCGGCAAAGCTGGTCAAGGCCGGCTGGCTGGTCAAGGGGCGTTCGGGATGGACCATCCCGGACGACGGCTTGAGGGCGACTGTTGCCTTCCCTGACGTTTCGGCTTTCGCGGAGGCCCTCGACGCCGGAACACCGGTACCAGCCGATGTTCCCGTGCCTACGGCCCCTCCCGCCAAGGCCAAGACGAAGCGTGCGGCAACACCAAAGAAGGTTGCCGCTCCGAAGGCTGCCTCCACCACGGCTGCTGCAACTAAAGCTGCCACCGCCAAGGCTGCGACCTCCAAGGCGGTCGCTACTAAAGCGACCGCCACCAAGGCTGCGCCTGCCGCGAAGAAGGCTTCCACACGGAAGGCTCCTGCCAAGGCAGCGGCGGCTCCCGCCGTCGAGACCCTGCCCCAGCCGGACGCCGTCGCGATTGCGGGTGACTTCAACAAGATCCTGGGCGCTCCGGAAGACTGGGCTCCCCAGTACGACGAAGTCCAGATGGAGTTCAACCCGCTGGTTCAGCTGTGGACGCTGACGGCTGAACTGCCGGCCGGTTTCTATACGTACAAGATCGCGCTGAACCGTTCGTGGGATGAGAACTATGGCGCGTTCGGAGTCCGCGATGGTGCCAACCACGAGTTGAACCACGACGGCGGCTCGGTAACCTTCACGTACGACCACGCGACGCACGACATCGTGGTGGCCTGATCTAGTCCCTGCCGCACGCCAGGCCCGCCCTTGTACGCTCCTCTCGCCCTTGTGCGGTGAGTAGAGCGGACAAGGGCGGGTTTCGTGGGCCAAGCACTCGGCATCACGGGTGCGCGCGGCTAGATTTGGTCCATGACTGAGTCGCTGGAAAACCGCTACGGCGATGAGACGCTAAGAGTCACAGCCCGCATCACCGGCGTCGTCCAAGGCGTGGGATTCCGCTACTGGACTGCTCGCAAAGCGGATGAGCTCATGCTGAAGGGGACCGTCCGGAATAATCGCGACGGATCCGTGCAGGTGGTCGCCGAGGGATCCGTAGCCGATGCCGAGGCGCTGGTGAGTTGGCTCCATTCACCACGGGCACCTGGTCGCATTGCGAATATTGAATTCGAGGTTTCCGACGCTACGGGGGAGTTCGACGAGTTCCGGATCGTGGGCTAAACCGCCTGATCAGGTCCCGGGAGACGTTCGCGTCGCCTCAAAATAATGCTCCAACGACTTCAGCGCAGGCTGCGACGAAGCATCCCGGACAGCATCCGCGCCCACGGCGTTGGCCACTGCCAGGGCGTGGCTGTGCTCAAGTCCGGAGCGGAGGGCCAGGACCAGCGCGGCGCAGAAAGCATCGCCGGCTCCGATCGTGTTCGCTATATCCGTGACCCGAACCGCAGGAGCTTCGGCCACGCGTTTGCCATGCTCAAAGATCGCCGAGCCCTCGCCGCCGTACGTCACGGCAACCAGGGGCGCCGTGCGAAGGGCAGGGATCAGGGCGTACTCGGTCTCGTTCACGATCACCAGGTCGCAGCGTTCCAGGAGCTCCGGAATGATGGGCGCAGCAGGCGCTGCGTTGAGGGCAAAGTAGCCTTTGGTCCGGCGGGCGGCTTCCAGCACCACGTCCTGGTCAACTTCGAGTTGGCAGAGGACTGCTTCTTCCTCCGCGAAGGAGACTCCTTCCACGGACACTTCCCCATTCGCGCCCGGGCACACAACAATCTGGTTCTCGCCTTCGCCGTCCACCAGAACCAATGCTGTCCCTGTGGCGTCATCCACCTGCGCGATGTCCTGGACGTCGACGCCGGCACTCGCCATGGCGTCCAGGAGGGTGCGGCCTGCTTCGTCCCGGCCTACTGCCCCCACCATGCGGGAGGTGCCTGCGAGCCGGGCTGCCGCCACTGCCTGGTTGGCGCCCTTGCCGCCGGGCTGCTGACGGAGAACGGCCCCGCCGACGGTTTCGCCCGGCGTCGGGAGGCGGCTGGCGGTAGCCGTGATGTCGAGGTTGATGCTGCCCACAACGGTGAGCGGGGTGCTCGTGGGAGCCAAAATGGGCGCGGAAGACTGAGGGGAGGAGCTCATGGAAGGGCCTTTTCGGGGAGGATTCAGGAGGACTGGATGACGGAGAGGTGACCGGCCTTGGCGGCCACGAGGCATTTGGCCAGGTAGAACGGGGAGCCCTGGCGGCGGACGTATTGAGTGAGGACCAGAACCGGCTCGGAGGGGCGAAGATCCAGCAACTTTGCGCGGCTGGGACCGGCCGTACTCAGGCTGATTTCGCATTCGCCAGGTCCAAGCGACGCCCCCGGAAGCCCGCTGAGGACCTCCAAAAGCGTGGAAGCCGAAAGGGTGGGAGCTTCGGCTGCTTCTGAGAGTGCCTCGGCTTCGGGGATTCCTTGAGCCACGTTTTCCTGCAGGTGGGCCACGGGCTCGCCATTGCGGATCAGCACGCTTTCCCAGAACCAGACGTCCTGGCCTGGTTCCACGCCGATTCCGGGGGCAACGAATTCGGAGGCTGGCTGCTTAATCGCAGCAACGCGTTTGACCTGGATGTCCTGTTCCGGCCCGCCTAGGAGTTGATCGAACGGGCGGATGTGTTCGATGCCAATCCGGGGCAGTGAGTCAGCCACGAATCGTCCGACTCCCCGCCGTGCCCTGGTGAGTCCGTCTTCCTCCAACAGCATCAGCGCTTCCCGGATCACGGTGCGGCTGACGTCCATCATGACGCCCAGCTCGGTCTCGGTGGGGAGTAACGAGCCAGGAGGGAGGAGCTTGGTCCTGATTGCCTCGGCGATGCGTGAGTATGCCGCAACGCGCAAAGGCTGGCCGGGTTGGGGCGCAATGGGTCGGGACAGGAACTGGACGGCATTGTCGGTCAAGGGTGCCTCGCTTGGGTTTGGTTACGGACACTGTACCCGAAAAATGTGATAGGTTGCACAAGCTCGTAATACATGCTTGTATAACAACTCACATCTCGCGGCGCCGCCAGCGCCCTCGGACAAAGGAGTTTGATGTGAACATCCCCAACACAGCGGTAGAGGCACAGCCTTCCGAAACCGTAGAACCGACGTCGGACACCCGGCCCGGCGGTCGGGCTGCAGTCCTGTTGATCACGACGCTGGTCCTCGCCGTATTGTCGTTCCAGCTCAACGCCAGCATGATCACCCCGGCGCTCCCGCACATCGGCTCCTTCTTTGGCGAGGCGCCAGAGGCCGTGGCTCAGGTGCAGTCCATGTTCTTCCTTGCGGGCGCCATCTCCGGACCCGTGATTGGACGCTGGAGCGACTTCATCGGCCGCCGCACGGCACTGCTGTTGGTCCTGGCCATCATGGGCGCTGGAACTGTGCTGTGCATCTTCGCCCCGAACCTGCCGCTGCTGGTCACTGGCCGTTTCTTGCAGGGTGTCTCGAGCGCCATCTTCGCGCTCTCCTACATCGTGCTCAACGAATACTTGCCAGCCCGCCTCTTCGGCACATCCATCGGAATCATCGCCGCCATCAATGGCGGCGTGGGCGGTGTTGATGGCTATTTTGGTGGGCTCATGGCTGAAACGCTCGGCTTCCAGTCGATCTTCGTTGCCGTCCTCGCTCTGGCCGCGATCGCCGTCGTCTGCGTCATCAAGGTTGTCCCCGGCGGGAAATCCGCTGTCGCTCCGGGCCGCATGGACTGGTGGGGCGCAGGTTCCCTGTCCGTGTTCCTGGTCTTCATCACCTACTTCGTCTCCACGGGTTCTTCGGCCGGCTGGACCTCACCCGCAGCGCTTGGCCTGCTCGCCGGCAGCATCGCCTCCTTCACCGCGTTTTGGCTGATCGAGAAGAAGCGCTCCACGCCTCTGGTCGCCGTCCACCACCTCCGTTCGCGCCAGGTGTGGCCGGTCATCGCCACCACTGTGCTGACGCTCGCGGGAATCTTCGCCATCATCAACTTCACCGTCGTGCTCCTGAGCCAGGACAAGGAAAACGGCTTCGGATTGCCGGCGTCGGTCGCAGCACTGCTGTTCCTGACCCCGGCAGCACTGATCGGCGTGTTCGCGGCACCGCTCGCCGGCTGGATTGCCGATCGCCGTGGCTGGATCAAGACCGTCCGCGTCGGCACGGCCACGAGCCTGGTCTGCGCCATTGCTGCTGCACTGTTCGCCGACAACCAAGTGGCCGTCCTCATCGCCATCGCGGCCCTGGGCATCTTCTACAACGGCTTCTTCCTCACCGCCATCAACGGGCTGTCCGTCCTGCTCTCGCCCAAGGAAGCACCTGCCGCACTGCCCGGAATCAACGGCGCCTCCTTCGGCATCGGGGCGAGCCTCGGCGTCGTGGTTGTTGCCCCGTTCGCCGGTCAGGGCACAGCAGCAGGCTACTCGGCGGCGCTCTGGATTTCGGTGTCCATCACCGTCCTCGCCTTCCTTGTCAGCCTGTTCATCACAGCGCCGAAGGGCGAAAAGATCTAACGCCCGACGGCGGCATGCGGCACCGCGAGTCCGCCCAGCACTTTCTTCACATCACCCCGCTACATCCTGAAACGAGAGACCATGATTCAGCCGACCGCCGCCCCCTTCTACCTCGACTGCGACACGGGAATTGATGACGCCCTCGCCCTCGCCTACCTGCTCGCAACTCCGCGAGCGGAACTCGTGGGCATCGGCACCGTGAGCGGCAACATCAGCGCCGCCGGTGGTGCCCGGAACACCCTGGACTTGCTGAAACTGGCCGGGCATCCGGACATTCCCGTAGCGATTGGCGCACATGATCCGCAGGTCGGCAGCTTCCACGGTGGTGCCCCGCACGTCCATGGCGACAACGGAATCGGCGGGGTGGAGCTTGCTCCGTCGGATCGTGAGCCCGTTGAGGCAACGGCTGCTGAACTGCTGGTGCAGCTGGCACACAAGCATGCTGGGGAACTTCGCATTGTGGCAATCGGGCCGCTGACCAACATCGCCGAAGCCCTCCGGCTGGAGCCCAAGCTGCCGGAGTTCATCGCCGAAATCACCATCATGGGCGGCGCGGCCCTGGCCCCGGGAAACATCACGCCCGTGGCGGAAGCCAACATCGCCAACGACCCCGAGGCTGCGGCGGAAGTCCTCGCTGCCGATTGGAACGTGACGCTGGTACCGCTGGACGTCACCATGACCAACGTCCTGGAGGAGACCCATCGCCAAGAGTTGCTGGCATCCGAGCACCCTGTTTCGCAGGCACTCGGCGAGATGCTTGGCTACTACTTCGGCTTCTATGTGGACATCTTCGGGCGGGCTTGTTCAGCAATGCACGATCCCCTGGCTGCTGCCATTGCCGTCAGGGGAGTGGAGTTGACTGTGGCGCCCACCGTTCGCGTGGAGGTCGACACAACAAACGGTCCCAGCCGCGGCCAGACCGTGTGCGATCTCCGGGGACAATACCTCGGGTTCCCCGACCAGCGCGGTGCGCGGTGCCGCGTGGTGCTGGAAATCGGCGAAGACTTCGCGCCGCATCTGCTGGGCACCATGCAGGCGGCCTGGCTCTCTGAAGAGGAGTTGGCGGCTCCCGTCGCGTAACTTCCGGGAGGCAATAGTAGCGACGGCGGGAAGGTCCCGCCGTCGTCGTTGTCGTGGTCTAGGGTGCTTAGGCGTACATGAGCGAGCCGGGCGTTGTCAGCGTTTCGCCTGTTTCGAGCCATGTCTTGAGTCCGGAGAGGATCATGGGCCAGCCGCCGTACAGTTGCTCGTTGGCGCCTTCGCGGAGCTGATCGTGCGTGACGGTGAGGTGGCACGAATCGCCCACGGGTTCGATTTCCCAGGTGATCCGCGACGTTCCTTCAGCCTTGACGTCCTCGCCCCACAATGCTTGCATCGTCTGGACGAGCCGCCGCGGGGGATCGACTTCGATGTTCTCGCCCTCGCCCAACGGCTCGTCCGCTTTGACGTTCCGCATTTCAAACCGGCCGCCAGGAGTCCAGTCCGCCGGGAACGTGTTCCCGAACTGGTACTTGCTCCGGATTTCGCTGTTGGTGATGGCTTCCCAAAGCCGTTCCGGAGTTGTCTTGATGTAAATCTCGAAGATCTTTTCCATGGGACTTTCCAATCTGGATTTGAGGTCGCTGAGCGCAGCGGCCCATGGTTCTGCGTATTTGCTCACCCAACGATCGTGGATGAGCCTAATGGGGACGGGGTTCAGGAAATGCAGCTTTTCACGTCCTCGGCGGCGCGTGACCACCAGTCCGGCATCCTCCAACAACTTCAGGTGCTTTGCGATGCCGAAACGGGTCATCTCGAACCGGGCCCCGAGGGCCGTAAGGGTTTGCCCATCCTCGCGGAACAGCTCATCGAGCAGCTCCCGCCGGGTGGGGTCTGCCAGTGCTTTGAACACGGCGTCCATGGCTTCAGAATAGGTGACCATTTGGTCACCTGTCAACGGTTTTGGGCTTGCCGGTTCGTTTCCGCGAACGCGACACGGGACCGTGCTTGGATAGTCGCATGCCTGCTATTCCGACCGTTGCCGTCTGCGGCCCGGCCTCGTGGAACCAGCTCATCCTCCTGGACCACCTCCCCGAGCCCGTTCCGCACATGCAGTTCGCGCGACGCGCCTGGGAGACGGTCGGCGGAACGTCGGCGGGGAAAGCGGTGCACCTTGCGGATCTGGGCATCGGCGTGCGCTTGTGCTCGCCACTCGGGGCGGACGACGACGGCGGGCGGGTCCTCCGCGCACTCACCAACGCCGGTGTCACGGTAGAAAAGATTGCCTCCGACCGAACTGAGCGTCACGTCAATCTGATGACCGACGACGGCAGCCGGGTCTCGCTATACGTCTCGGTGCCTTCCGCCCCGGCCGAGCAGGATCTTGCGACGGCGGCTGCCGTGGTTGCTGGCGCTGATCTCGCCGTGATCGACCTCAGTGATTTTGGCGTGCTGCTGCTGGAGCGTGAAGAGGTTCACCAGACGCCTTTATGGGTGGACCTTCATGATTACGACGGATCCTCGGCGTTCCATGAACCGTTCCTGAGGGCTGCAGGCGTGGTGTTCATGAACGACGACAGGACGGATGATCCGTGGGCGCTGATGCATTCCTGCCTTGCGCGGGGGCCTCGGCTGGCGGTCTGCACACTCGGGGCGGAAGGTGCAATCGCCTTGGAATCGGACGGCACCCAGCATGAGGTGCCAGCCGTCCCCGCCGACGTAGTGGATACGAACGGCGCCGGCGATGCATTCATGGCTGGCTTCCTTGCTGCGACGTTGCGGGGCGCACCAGTTTTTGATGCCCTCGAGGCAGGGGCGGTTCAAGCCCGGGTCGCGATTGAGAGTGAGCATCTGCACCCTGTGCTGGGGCGTTGAGCATGCTTCACCGCTGCATGGCTGATCCTGTTTGTTGCGGGCACGTTGGTCTACCTGATGTCCACGAATTCCTGACCGCTACTGAACTTGTTGAGGCCAAGTTCCCGGCAGCCATATAGGCAGCACTTCAATACCCAACCACGACCTCTTATGTTCTGAGGGGTGTGTGGTGGTGGTTGCGTCGTGGTGTTTGGTGGGGGTCGATGTGTGGTGGTGGGGTGAACCAGGGCACGCCGGTGGTCATGTCGATCCGCCACTGTTCCTTGTGGATGACGTGGTGGTGGTGGCTGCAGAGCAGGGTGCCGTTCTCGGTGGAGGTGGTGCCGCCGTGTGACCAGTAGGTGATGTGGTGGGCTTCGCACCAGGGGGCGGGCATGGTGCAGTCGGGGAAGGCGCAGCCGCCGTCGCGGGCGGTGATGGCTTTGCGGATGTGGGGCGGGAAGATCCGGGTGGTGCGGCCGATGTCCAGGACGCGGGAGTCGCTGCCGAGCAGGACGGGGATGATGTCCGCGTCGCAGGCGATTTTGCGGATGGTGTTGGGGTGCATCGGGCCGACGAAGGTCGCGGTACCGGAGCTGAGCCGGGACTGTTGCGGGTCAGCTCCGGTGGTCTGGGTGGTCACTTCGCTGGGGTGGGACTGGTGCGGGTCAGCTCCGGTGGCTGCGGTGGCTGTCCTGGGGGTGGTGGCCGCGCCGGGCGGGGTGGGGGCTGTGCCAGCGAGTTGTTGGACGAGGTCGCGCCAGTCGATGGTGACCGTGACTTGGGGGCGGAGTCCGCCGTTGGTTGGCAGTTTCCCGGTGGTCAGGGCGACTGCGCAGGCTCCGACGAGTCCGTCGAGGAGTTTCATGGGCCGGGAACGCCGGTCCAGGTCCGGGCCGGTTGGTTTGTTCCCGCTGCCGTTCTGCCCGTTTTCGCTGCCTTCGTTGGTGTCGCCGCCGTTCCCGGCGCTTTCGCCGGTGGCATTGCTGGTTCCCGACTCATTACCGTGTCCGGTGGTGAGTCGGGGGTTGGTGGCGACGTTCATGGCGGTGGTGAGCGTTTCGTATTGTTCGGCGGTGGCGAAGATTTCCAGGTGGTGCAGTCCGTGGCGGGGTTTGCGGATGAAGGTCCCTTGGAGCTGGCGGAGGATTTCTTCGCTGGGTTCTGGGCCGTCCTGGTCGATCTGGTCGTTCCAGCGTTTGGTCATTTTGGTGACGAAGTCGGGGTCGGACTCGATGGCGGTGCGGGTGAGGGCGTGTTCCATCCGGGTGAGGGTGTCGTCGTCGGTGAGGAGGCGTACTTTATCCAGTGCGCTGCTGATGATCGTCGCGGACCGGGTGGGTATCTGCGTGGTTTCGAGGGCCTGGGCCAGGATTTCACGGCGGGCCGGGATGTGTTGCCCGGCGATTCCGGTCCGGGGGAGGACCTGAGAGGCCAGTGCGAGCCGACGGTTGGCTTCGCTTTTGCTGATCCGCAGGCTCGCACGCAGGAATTCCGCGGCATTCCGGTAGCCATCATCGGCCACCGCAGCAGCGTCTGCCGCGGTAACAGCGGCGGATCCAGCAACAGCACCTTCCGAAGTAGCAGCCCGGGACGCGCCGGCAATACCGGCCGTGGCGGTGGCGGGGTTTGGTCCTGCCGTACTGGCCGGGGCCGCAGGGTGTGTCGTTGCGGGGTCGGTCCAGCCTGTCTGCCATCCCGTGCCCGCCGCGGATGAGGGCCGTGCCTGCTGGGCTTGCGTGCGGGTCCGCTCCACGGCCTGCGCGGCGATGACCTGCAGGTACTCCACAGTGCGGGAGATCTCCTCCACCCGCCCGGCGAACCGCGCGGCCTCGGTAAAGCCGAACGTCAGGGCACCGGCCACGGTGACGGAACGCAGATTTTCCAACGCCTGGACGCTGTCAGCCAGCGCACCGTCTAGTCCCAGCGCATCGTCAAGCCCGTGGGAAACGCTCAGCCTAGGGAAATCGTCAAGCCTCTGGGAACCATCAGGCCCAGGGAAATCGCTCAGCCCAGGGGAAACGCTCAGCCCCTGGGAAACAGGCCCGACGTCAGGCCCAACTTCAGGCTCGACGTCATTACGCTCAGGGAAGGGCCGTGGTTCAATGCCGCGAAGCAGCGCCATGGCCCTGGCGTTCTCCGAATCGGTGACTGCCGCCGTCGGGCTTTCCCAGTTCGCTTGCCCGTTGGCAGGTACGGCATGGCTTACTCGGGGAAGGCGTCGGGGGCGCAACGCGACGCCAGACATCGCTGCCCGACGCGCCAACATTTCCCCAATGCTTCCCATAAATAAACCCTCTCACCAGGGTCTGACATTATTAGCTCGACCTGGTTTGGAACCAGGGAACGCGGGAAACTGCGGCTATTCGCTAGTGACTTGTTCCCGCAGAATGTCCGCATGGCCGCAGTGCTGTGCGAGTTCGCGCAGCATGTGCAGATACACCCAGCGGAGGGGGAGCGGGCCGCGTCGATTTCCGAGCACGAGATCGTCCAGCCCTAAGTCCGAAGCAGCCAGCCGCGAGGCCTCGCATGCTTCGCGATGTGTCTGCTGAATGCTTGCGATGGTGTCGGTGTCCTCGAGAATAAACGACTCGTCCGGCGTGGCAGGGATGCCGATTTCGCTGCGGGACCGGCACGAGATGGCCTCGTCGAACCACACCTTTTCCACGAACGTGGCGTGCTTCAGCAACCCCAAAAGCGTTGTTCGCGAAGGCACCAACGGGCGCCGCGCTTGCTCCTCCGTTATCCCGTCCAACGACTCGTAAAGTGCACGCCGATGCTCATCAAGGAATGCATCGAACTGGGCCCTGACGTCGTGGTTGATGACGTCCTCAGCGAAGGTAGGCGGGAAGACACTCATCCGAAAACCACCGTACCGTCGTCGTCGATCCTCCAGCCCGGGTTGTGCGCGATCTCCCAGACGATGCCGTTCGGATCCTTCACGTGGCCGTGAAAAATGCCCCCGAAAGCACCGGCCTGGGCGGGCTTCAGCACGGTTGCCCCGGCAGTTACCAGTTTGTCGATGGTGCTGGACACTTCGGCCGCACTATCGACATTATGAGAAAGCGTCACGCCACTGACGCTCCTCGTCGGAACGCTGCTCGTCGGAACGGTGCTCGTCGGCACGTCGCTACTCGTCGAAATGGCGCTGTTGAGGTCTTGGTCGAACTTTTCAGCATCGAACAGGCCAAGCATCAAGCCCGGTCCGACCTGGAAGAAAATGATCTCACCGGGCACGTCCATGAGCGGATCCCAACCGAGCCCGTCCTTGTAGAACGAACGGGCTCGATCGAGATCCGATGTGGCAAACGTGATGAAATGCAGTCGCTGGTCCATACGGACATGCTAGCGACAGGGTACGACGGCGGGACTTAGCTAAGGTGCTGACGGGCGCCGTTGAGGTGGGAAGCCGGGGCCGCGAAGAGAGCGGAGACGTGGTCGCCAAGCTCGTTGACGTGGGTGTAGCCCGGGAACTTGCGGTGCGGAGCCGCTGCCTTCATGGCGTCGTCCAGCAGGGCCTTGACCACGAACACCACTGCGGCCGATGTCTGCTCCTTGGGCTCAGTCTTGTGGCCGGACTGGGCGGCCTCGAAGCCGTCCGCGACACCAAGGACCCAAGCCTCGGAAGCAGCCTTGATTGCTGCGTAGCTGGCGCCGGACGCTGTGGGCTTGGCTGCAGCGACAGCCGAGACGATGGCCAGGCGTCCACGCGGGGATGCTTCCAAGTCGGAGTAGAACGCACGGGAGGTATTCCGGAGCGTCGTCATGATACTCGTGTGCAGGACGTCCCAGTCCTCGTCCCTCTGTCCGACGATACCCTCGCCGCCACGCCATCCGCCGACGAGGTGAATCAGTCCATCCACCGATCCGAACTCGCTCCTGACGGAACCTGCCAGGGCTTCGACCGACTCCGGGTCCGAAAGGTTGCAAGTGTAGGGCACCACACTGTCGTGGGAGGCCGCGAGTGCTTCAAGGCGCGCAGCGTCCAGATCCACGGCGGCCACACGGGCTCCAAGGGCAACCAGCGAACCGACCACGGCCTGACCCGCGGCACTGGTGGATCCCGCAACGACGACGTTGAGGGGCTGAGTGGATTCGGCGCCGGATGCCACGTCGTTGTGGTCATTCGTGATTGGCATGTGTGTCCTTCCAAAGGGAAAAGCTGGTCAGAAGGAGCCTACCCAGTGATACAGACTGGCTTATCAATAAACAGCTTGAGAGTAAGAATCTCTCATGCTCACGCACCGCTGACTCAGCCTAAGCCCACGGACGAGGTGGGCTTCGAAGTGGGAGGATGAATCTGTGGAACCCCTCTTCGACTTTCTTGGCAGTTACTGGTGGCTCATTTTTCCTATCGGCGGGATGGCTGGCGGGTGGGCAAGGTCGTGGTCCAAAGCAAGCGAGGAGCGCCATCGCCGCAAGGTGGAGCTGTATAAGCTGAAGAACCAGCTTGCGGTGCACGAGCAGGCTAACCAGGCCGAGGTTGTCTCCTTGATGGCAACGCACGATGCCGTGAACCACAAGTGGCTGGACTACGAACTCGACGTTGGGAAGCTCATCGACTACCCATTGATGACTGACGTTCGCGAACCGCTAACGGTAGCTTTCCTGCGCGCCAAAAAGGAAGCGGACGGATTGCGGCCGGCCGCGCCACAAGACATTACGACGCCGGCCCGGCTGGCTGAGTACCGTGCGGCGGTCCACAGCTTCGAACTCGCTTTCGATGTGGCCGAACGCGAAGCCAGGCGCATCAAGGACAGCAACTTCACCGGCCCGGAGCGTCAAAGACTGGCAACGGCGAGGAAGTTGCTACGCATTGCAGAGGACTCCGCGGCTACCCCGGCGGAACGTCAAACGGCGTACAAGCGTGCGCGCAAGGAACTCGATGGCCTGATCGTCCTTCCAGAGGCAACCGTTGCCGCGCTCGAAGGCAGAATCGCTGGAATGCTCGGCGTGCGACAAGACCCTGACACGGACGCGCGGATCGCCTGAGCTCGGCCCAAACAAGGTCAGGAAGCCACGGAGTTCAGTTCAATCCGCATGACTGTTCTAACGCTCGAGCCGGCGAGGTCGTCTTCCAAATGGGTCATCCCGATGTGCTCGGCTACTCGGCGGGAGGCGATGTTGTCGGGATGGATGATGGCCACGAGACGTTCGACTCGGGCTACGTCGCGTGCAAGATCAACGCAAGCTTGAGCAGCTTCCTTGGCGTAGCCTCGCCCCTGGAGGTCCGATCGCACGTGGTAGCCGACTTCCAGCTCGCAGCGCCCATTCACTATTTGCCAGGTCAACCCACAGTCGCCCACAAAACCGCCGTCGTGCGTTTCCAGGATCCACAACCCGTACCCGTAGCGGGCGTAGTTGGCCAGGTTCCAGGCGATCCAAGCCGCAGCGTCTTCCCGTGACTTCGGCGCGGGGTAGTACGCCATGACCTGAGGATCGCCGAGCATATCGGCCATAACCTCAAGGTCGGCCGGCGTCATCTCCCGGAAGCGTAGCCTGACGGTGGGATGGGGGAGCATCCCCACAGCCTACAGACCGTAATCAGGCGAGACTGTGGCTTCCGGACCTTCTTTGAATCCAACTGGGCCGCTGTGCAACCCAAGCAGGGTGCAGAAGGGCTGAATTCGGCCCAAACAGCGTCAGGAAGCCACCAGGCTAGGCCAATGAGCGCACCCCGAAGTCAGCCCCGACCCATGCTCGTCGATGGGTCCTCGTCACCTTCCGAGGGATCCGCCCGGAGTCCGTCTGGAGTTCCATCGGGGAGACCTGCGGGGCCGGGGACGTCGCCCGATGCGGCGGGCAGGTCGCGGTCCCCTTCCCGGTCCTGGTTCATGTCGCTATCGGTTACCCCTGCACTGCGGGCTGCGGACTCCTCGTGGGCCTCGCCGTCGCCAGCCACGGCGAACGAGCGTCCCGAGGTTGCCTGCGCCTGTTCTTCAGGCGATTCAGAGTCCATCGCATTTGAACCTTCGCTGATGGAGGAGTGGACCTGGATGTCGTCGTCCTTCGCGCCGGGCTCGGGCACGTGCTGGTCGCCCACGGGATCGGAGGTGCCAGCCAGGTCTTCCATCGCGTTTTCGGCGGCTTTACGGATGCTGTCTTCAACGCCCATCAGATGTTCTCCTTTGCACGAATCGTCCGGTGGCCGGACTCGGATAATAAAGTAAGCCTACTTACTTTCTTTCCGATGTGACAGCCTGCCCGGATTGACAAAGTGGGTCGGAGGGGTTCATGGATCTGCTGCTAAATGCATGTCGTGCCGCACTTTGTACCGTTGATCGTTGGACGATATGGTGTCTTCAGACCGTTTTGCAGAGGGCGGCGATATTCGCTCCTTTGCTGTCTGCTGGGGACGCTTTTCAGTCAGTAGGAACGTGCCACATGGTAAACCCCCGCCCCGAGCAGGAAGCTCTCCAGAATGGATATTTTCTGGATCTTGTCCTGGGTAGCGAAGATGTCGAGGCTTTTCTCGGCGATCTCGCTTCTTTCTCGGCAGAGAGCCTCTCACACCGCAAGTCTCCCGTGTATTGCGGCATCACAGTCCTTCGGCGCAAGAAGTCCGCGACGGCCGCCAGCAGTGACGACCGTGCCCGCGTCATGGACGAACTCCAAAACACCTTTGAAGGCCCTTGCCTTACGGCCATGGACAAGCTGACCTCGGTGTTGGTCCCGGACCTTCTTCGCGAACATCGTTGGTCGGAATATGTCCAGGCCGCATCCCATCAAGGGCTTCGGTCCATCCTGAGCGTGCCGCTGCTGGTCGAGGGAGATACGCGCGCTGCCCTGAACCTTTACTCCGAGCGGACCCATGCATTCAGTGACGATGACGTGGAACGCGCCGAGGTGTTCGCATCGCACGCATCCAAGTCGCTACGCCTGGCGCTGAAGATCGCACAGCTAAGTGATGCGCGGAACGATCTTGCGGCGGCGATGCAGTCGCGCACGGTGATCGACCTAGCCGTGGGCGCGATCATGGCGCAGAATCACTGCAGCCAAGAGGAGGCGTTCACCATCCTGCGAACGGCTTCGAGCAATCGAAACATCAAGCTGCGGCATTTGGCCCGGTCGATCATCGCCGCCGTGTCCTCGGGGAAGGTGACAACGCACTTCGAGGAGTAGCGGCGCACCCTCCCATGGTTTCTTTCAGCCCACCCGTGTCCATGGATGGGCTGTACTGGTCGCCTTGCATGGCTCGCAGTCGCCGGACACGTGTTTCAAAACAAGCGACTTCTCTTTGACGGTCCACTCATAGACCTCCTGAGCAGGCTTATCTTTCGCAATTGTCATTCGGTTCCCATCATTGGACCACGTGTCTTCAACATGCGGCTGCACGGGTGCCGGGCACTCTGGCAGAGCTTTCTGATCAATGGTGAACTTGCCATCTTCCTTGAATTCCCAGCTGAACGTACCCGTGTTTTCACAGAGGAAATCCTGCCTAAAACCGGGCACAATCCGCAGGACATCTTCCTTGGTGACCGTGGAAGTCCATGTCCCGACCAATGCTTGTTTTGGATCGGGGGCCGTTGCTGGTGCACACGATGCAAGCAGGATTGTGGGCAGAATCGCGAGCGGAGTCAACAATTTCAAAAGACGACGTGCATACATGGGCTTCATGATTCCTCCTTGATGGGTGGCTCGCAGCAGCGAGACAGGCAGGCGCATAGGACAGCGAGTGAATGTAAGGTGCCTCTGCTAGCCACAATTCGCTCCTCCGCGCCACCGATTTGTCTGGAGCCCAGTCAGACGCAGATTTTCTTGGAACGAACGCTACTCCCGAGGATTCCCTGGCACCAGAGCTCGCGTTGACGTAACTGTAACCACCACGGTGGTTGGCCTGAGACGGGCTTTCCGTCCGCCCCGCGAACGCGTTTCGTAACCCGAAGCAACTATGGAGCAGACTTGGGTGGGTGACGACGAATAGACCCCGGCCCGGCCTCGCGATTGCTGCGCTGAGCCTCGGGACGGCGCTGAACCCGCTGAACTCGTCCATGATCGCGGTTGCGTTGGTAGTCCTGCGGGAGGATTTCGCGCTCGACGTCGCCACCGTCACCTGGGTGATCACGTCGTTCTACCTCGCGTCCGCTGCCGGCCAGCCGCTCATGGGCAGGCTCGCTGACCGCTTCGGCCCCCGCCGCTTGTTCACCTTCGGCATGGCCTTGGTCGCGGTCACCTGCGCCATCGCACCGTTCCTTCCGAGCTTCGCGTTGGTGTGCGTGGCGCGCGCGCTGATGGCCGTAGGAACTGCGACGGCGTACCCCTCGGCTGTCGTGATGGTCACCGAACTGAGCAAGCTCGCTAACTTGCCGTCGACCCGGCCGCTGGGCAGGATCCAGATGGCAAACACGTCTGCCGCTGCCGTGGGTCCGGTGGTCGGTGGATTGCTGGTGAGCCTGGTCGGCTGGCAGGCGCTGTTCGCTATCAACGTGCCGATCGCGCTTCTTGCCCTCATTGTGGTGCACAAGGCAGCGCCAGCCGATTCCGGCCGCGAAACGGGGAAGCTATCGGCACTGATCCGCGACTCCGACATCCCCGGCATCCTCGCTTTCGTCACGTCGCTCATGCTCGCGATGATGGCGCTGCTCAACGTGATGCCGGCCTACCGCTGGTGGCTCCTGGGTGCCGCGACAGTGATCGGCGCGCTTTTCGCCTGGCGCGAGCTGCGCTTCCGGCCGCCGTTCCTGGACCTCCGCCTGCTGGGCAGGAACCGACCGCTGCTGCTGGTGTATTTGCTGTTTATCGTTTTCAGCGGCGTCTACTACTTTGCCTTCTTCGGACTGCCGCAATTGCTGCAGGAGGCAGGTCATTACGACGCCGGTGTGGTGGGCCTGCTCATGCTGCCCCTAGCGGCGTTGTCGGTTGTGGTGACGCCACTGACGGTGCGGCTGATGGAGCGGTTCGGCGTGCGTTCCGTCCTGATCGCCGGTGTGCTGATTCTGACTGTTGCGGCAGCGGGCCTGGGCGCGCTCACCTTGTCTCTATGGGCGCCTTTGGTGTTCGTGCTGACCGCAATGATGGGCATTCCCTATGGGCTGGTGAGCACGGCCTCCAACCAGGGGCTCTACGTTTCTGCACGCCCGGAGGAACGAGGTGTAGCGGCAGGAATTTTCCAGACCTGCCGGTACCTTGGCGCGATCACTGCAACCGTGCTGATTGGCGTTCTGTATGGCTCCGGCGTGAACCAAGCCAACTGGGGACTCATGGTGCTGGTGATGCTGGGCCTGAACGTGCTGGTGTTGGTGCTCGCGGTGATGTGGCGGAAGCCCACCGCGGATGCGCGATAAAGCAACCGGCTCAAAGAATCCGGCCTTCCGCGACATGTTCCGGCATTAACTCGTACTCACCACTGCAATAGTTACGTCCCGGATTGCAGGAGAAGTAGATGCTTGGACTCGAAAATACCCCGGAAATTCTTAGTGGTTCGCCCGCACCCGAATTGTGGTTGGTGCTGGTTACCATTGCCATTCTTGTGACTCTGGTGGTGCTCGCCGCCGTGGTCGCTTCCCGCCTGGTGTTGCCACTCTCTGCCTTGTTGCAACGACGACGGCGTGGGAGGGGGCCGCGGCATCGCAGTTCCCGCAAGCCGGAGCTCTCCCGGGGGAGGCACTAGCCACCGCTCTTGCTTAATGCGTTAGTGATCACTAACGTATTATTTGTGTTGGATGCCCTGGAGATAGCCGCTGAGCCTAATCGGCGTCGGCTGCTTCATCTCCTGGCCGGCAGCGAACAGGCGGTCAGTGATTTGGCGGCTCATTTCGAGGTCAGCCGATCCGCGATTTCACAGCACCTGTTGTTGTTGGAGAAAGCGGGCCTGGTGACGGCCCGCAAGGAAGGGAGAAACAGGTACTACAGGCTCGATCCCCAAGGGATGGGCCGACTCCGTGATCTTGTTTCCCAGTTCTGGACCAACGAACTGGACCTCCTGGCTTCAGATGCCGCCGCTCTTGCGCAACGGCGAGGCCACCAGCAACAACACCCAGACGACTAATAACTTCCAAAGGCGAGGACGCACATGAGTTTCGACAAAACCATCCACCTGCCGGTCACGGCCGACGAGGCCTTCGCCCTCATCACCCAGCCCGAGCGACTGCGGCGCTGGCAAACGGTCGCAGCCCGGGTGGACCTCCGGATCGGTGGGGATTTCCGCTGGACCGTCACTCCCGGCCATAACGCGGCAGGAACCTTCCAGGAAATCGAACCGGGCAAGCGTGTCGTCTTCACCTGGGGTTGGGAGGGCCAGGATGATCTGCCGCCTGGTGCCTCGACCGTCAGCATCACTTTGGAGCCCGACGCCGACGGTACTTCCCTCCGTTTCCTGCATGAGGGGCTCACCGAGGAGCAGGAAACATCGCACGCGATGGGCTGGAACCACTACCTGGATCGCCTGCTGGCCGAGGCTTCATCGAAGGACGGCGCTGGCCGCGACGACTGGGCATGGGCGCCCGATCCCATCAACCAACTGAGCTCTGCTGATGCATCCTTGGCGATCCTTCTTGGCGTTCTGCGCAACGTCACTCCTGAGGACACAGCGAAGGCAACGCCATGCGAGGAGTTCAACGTCAGCGAGTTGCTGGACCACTTGGCCGGATCACTGAAGGGCATCGGCCGTGCGCTCGGTGCAGCATCCGTGGACCAAACGAACGCTTCGCCAGAGGTGCGGATCGCTGAGCTGGCCCAGCCTGTGCTGGAAGCCTTCAGCAACCACGGTCTTGAAGGCAGCGTCGACATGGGCTTCGCCGAATTGCCGGCAACCACAGTCGCCGGGATCCTCAACCTCGAACTGCTCGTGCATGCCTGGGACTTCGCAAAGGCGACGGGACAGCAAGTGGAGGTGTCCGACGTCGTCAGCGATTACGTGACGGAACTTGCCCGGCAGACCATCTCCGAGCAGGTCCGCTCCGGTGGCAGCTTCGCGCCAGTGCAGCCGACGGCGGAAACAGCCAGCAGCCTGGAACGGCTCGTAGCCTTCACTGGCCGCACTGTCACCCTCTAAACCTCCTCAACCCAAAAACAAACAGCAGGAAAGAAGGACCATCATGTCCAAGTATGTTTTCATCTATCACGCACCCATGACCCCCGCAGAGGCCGCCCCGCCGTCACCGGATGACATGGCAGCCGTCATGGGGGAGTGGAACGCTTGGGGTGCCAAGGTGGGGGATCGTCTGGTGGACTTCGGCACGCCGCTGGCCAACGGCGTCCGCGTGGCCTCCGATGGCAGCACGGCGCCCAGCCAGCGTGAAGTGGCCGGCTACAGCATCCTCGAAGCCGACAACCTCGACGCCGCCGTTGAGCTCGCCAAAGTCCACCCGCACCTCAACATGCCCGTGCGGGTGCGAAATCGAGGTACACGAAGCGCAGGAGATCCCGGGAATGTAGCATTCGAAGGACCTGACTCTCAGAAAGCGGAATGCAATGACTACCAGTCCAGATGGAACCGCCACCACCGTCAGTAAAACGTTCAGCCGTACCACCAAGGTGGCTGCGACCATCGACGCCGACCCCGCCACAGTCTGGCGCGTCTTGACCAACGCGGCCGACTACCCCCAATGGAACTCGACCATTGTGTCCTTGAAGGGCGAGATCAAACCAGGATCAAGCCTCCAGCTCGTCTCCAAGTTGGACCCCAGTCGCACGTTCAAACTCAAGGTCAAAGAGTTTGAACCCACCAGCCGCCTCGTATGGGGCGACGCACTGGGCAGCCGCGTCTACACCCTCACGGAAACCAACGGCGGGCAGACTCTCTTCGAGATGAATGAACGCATCGGAGGGCCGATCTTTCCCCTGTTTGCGAGCAAGATCCCGTCCTTCGACGCAAGCTTCGAACAGTTCGCTGCCGACCTGAAAGCGGCTGCCGAGGCATCCAACTAGAAACTCTCGACGGCGGCGGCGTCGGCCGTCGTGAGGATGACCAGCTGCTGGGTTGCCCTGGTCATCGCGACGTAGCGGTCCACAGCTCCTTCGATGCCCGTCCCGAATTCCTCCGGATCAATCAGGACGACGAGGTCGAACTCGAGGCCTTTGGATAGTTCCGGCGCAAGCCAACGCAAGCGTGGCGACGCTGGGAGCGAGCCGCGTCCGACGTCGTTCTTACTGATGACGCAAGCGATTCCTTCGACGTGCGCATCAAGCCACGTGCTGAGGATCGAGTCCAGGTCCGAAGCGGATCCATGGATGACCGGGAGGTCGCTGCTCCGGATGGACGTGGGCACGTTTGCATCGGGGAGGGCGGCCTTGATGACGGGTTCGGCCTCGGCCATGACTTCCTCGGGCGTGCGGTAGTTGATGCTGAGATGCGTCAGGTTCACGTTGCCCAGGCCTATGCGCTCCAGGCGTTCCTGCCAGGACTCAGTGAATCCATGCCTGGCCTGTGCGCGGTCACCGACTATGGTGAAGCTCCGGGACGGGCAGCGTTGCAGGAGCATCTGCCACTGGGCGTCGGTCAGTTCCTGCGCCTCGTCCACCACCACATGGGCGAAGGGGCCTGCGAGCTGGTCCGGGTCCGCGATCAACACTGACTCGTCCATGAGCTTCTCCTGCATGTCCTCGCCGCGCAGCATGGACATGACCAGCATTTCGGAATCGTCCGCAGCCACGAGGTCCTCCACTACGCGATCCATGAGCTCACGCTCGGCAGCGGCTTCGGCCTTCTGGCGACGCCTTCGCTTGGACGCCTCAGGATCACCCAGCCGTTGGCGGGCTGCGTCCAGGAGGGGCAAGTCCGACACAGTCCAGGCACTCGGATTGGCTCGCTGAAGTTTCCCTACTTCATCAGCACTGAGCCAAGGGGCGCAGAGACGCAAGTACGCTGGCACCCGCCAAAGGTCGGCCACAAGATCTGTGTAATGAAGCAGGGGCCATGCCCGGCTGAAGGCTTCCACCAGGTCCGGATTCTGCGCGAAAGAGCGGCGAAGCAAGTCCTCCGGAACCTCGTCCGTATCGAACTTGTCCACCAGGATGGTGAGCAGTTCCTCCCAGACCTCGTCGCGCGCCTCATTGTGGGGAGTGCCTGGTGTCGGTACGTCGAAGGCCTCGGCCCAGTCGTCTGCGCTGAGCCAGACGTCGGCCCAGGGCGTCTCGACTTCCAGGCCCTCCTTCGGCGGTGACTCGTAGAACCTGACAGCCGGCTCGATCGCCTTCACCAGGTCCGACGAAGATTTCAGGCGAGCAGCCTCGGGGTCGGACTCAACGGCGGCGTCGGCTCCCTCAGGCACGAGGTCCCGCAGGGTGCAGGTCTGCACACCCTCTTCGCCCAGGCTTGGAAGGACATCCGCGACGTACGCCAGGAACGGCCGGTGAGGGCCGACGAACAGGACGCCGCCCCTACGATGTCCGAGCCGGGGGTCCGAGTAGAGCAGATACGCGGCGCGGTGCAAGGCGACCACAGTCTTACCTGTACCGGGACCGCCGTCGACCACTAACGCACCCCGGGAAGATGCGCGGATGATGGCGTCCTGGTCCGCTTGGATGGTGCCCAGCACGTCCCGCATCCGGGCGGAGCGGCTGCTGCCCAGGCTGGCGATGAAGGCTGAAAGGTCCTCAAGGGCAGCCGTACCGCCGGACGGATTTGTGGAGGCCCGGTCTGCGGTGGCCGGGTCGGCGGTGAAAGCCTCGTCCCAGTAGTCGGTGATCCGTCCCCGGGTCCAGCGATAACGGCGGCGGGCTTTCAGGCCCATGGGGTTGGCGTGGGTGGCTCCGAAGAACGGCTCGGCGGCGGGGGAGCGCCAGTCGACAAGCAATCTGCTGCCGTCGCTGTCCGTGAGGCCGAGTCGCCCGATGTAGAGCGGTTCCGTGTCGCCGGCGGGGACAACACGACCCAGGCAGAGGTCGAGTCCGAAGCGACGCAGTGCACGCAGCCGACCGGTTAGCCGGCGGGTTTCGACGTCCTTCTCCACGGCCTCCTGGCCGAAGCGGCTTGGGGCTTTGCGTATGGCATCGAGCTGATCGGACAGCTCGGAGATGGTCTGTTCAAGGCTGTCAGCGATGGCTGCGAAGTGCTGCTCGTCGGCAGCGATCAGGGCTGGATCTGCTTTGGGTGCGAGGTGCTCGGGAAGGTTGAACGCGCTGGTTGTGAGAGGCACGCTGTCAGCTCCTTTCTGGGCTGATGGCGCCGGAACCGCGCGTTGAAACAGCGCGTACTCCCGGCGTCGGCTCTCAATTTTGCAGCAACCCCTGGGCCTTGCGGCAAGCCCCCCAGTGCCGTATAGATTGAAAGTGAGGAGGCACAACGTGTCTCCTTTTTCGTGCCCTTTTGCTCGGGACTGTGTTAGCCATGGGCCTCCCCTTGACTTAAGAACTGAGTAGCCTCAGAATTGAGCTTACTCAGTTATTTCGAAAGGGAGAAACCCCAATGAGAGCCTTCGTCCTCAATAAGTACAAAGAACCCCTGCAAGAGGTTGACGTTCCCGAGCCCGTCGTCGGCGAGCATGACGTGCTGGTGCAAGTGAAGGCGTCCAGCATGAACCAGTTGGACGAGAAGATCCGCCAGGGGGAGTTCAAGCAGGTTCTCCCGTATAGCCTTCCGCTGATCCTTGGCAATGACCTCGCCGGAGTCGTGGTGAGTGTCGGTGCGAAAGTACGGTCCTTCAAGCCAGGCGATGAGGTGTTCGCCCGCCCGCATCAGGATCGCATCGGCACCTTTGCCGAGCGGATTGCTGTGGCCGAGGCAGACCTTGCCATCAAGCCGGCGTCGATCAGTATGGAGGAAGCGGGATCCCTGCCACTGGTGGCTTTGACCGCCTGGCAGGCACTCGTGGAACGCGGCAAGGTTGGCCCGGGCCAGAAGGTCCTGATTCACGCGGGAGCCGGGGGAGTGGGCTCAATCGCCATCCAGCTCGCCAAGTATCTTGGGGCCACCGTTGCCACGACCGTCAGCGCCGGGAATGCGGACTTTGTTCGCGAGCTCGGGGCGGACGTGGCCATTGATTACCGGACGGAGGACTTTGCGGAGATCCTCCATGGCTACGATCTGGTTCTGGACAGCCTCGGCGGCGAGAATCTGGAGCGATCGCTGAAGGTCCTCAAGCCGGGCGGTAAGGCCATCGGCATTTCAGGACCGCCGGATCCCGACTTTGCCAAACAGCTCGGAGCAAACGCCGTGATGAAGGGCGCCGTGTCGCTCATCAGTGCAGGCATCCGACGTAAAGCACGTCGTCTTGGCGTCACCTACGAGTTCCTCTTCATGCGCGCCAACGGCAGCCAGCTCCGCGAGATTGCCGCGCTCATCGACGCCGGGGAAATCCGCCCCGTCGTCGGCCGGGTAGTCCCGTTCGACCAGACGCCGGACGTCCTTGCCGGGCTGGACAAGGGCGGCGTCCGCGGCAAAACAGTCGTCAGCCACTAAGTCAATCAACTACTGCCAATCACACCGTCAGGAACAAACATCATGAGCAATGTCATCACCGCCTACAAAGACGCACCGGTCAGCACAGTTACCGCTGGCGGCGTCACCTACAGTTACCGCGAGCTGGGCCCGAAGGGTGGAATCCCCGTCGTCTTCCTGGTCCACCTTGCCGCGACAATGGACAACTGGGATCCGCGCATCATCGACCCCATTGCCCAGAAGCACCACGTGATCACCTTCAGCAACCGTGGTGTCGGTGCCACAACCGGCAGCGTTCCTGGCTCCATCGAGGAGATGGCGGAGGACGCCGCGACCTTCATCAAGGCGCTGGGGTACGAGAAAGTAGACCTCTTTGGGTTCTCGCTTGGAGGCATGATTGCCCAGGCTTTGGTGGTCAAATACCCGGAGCTGGTGCGGAAGCTCGTCCTTGCCGGCACCGGTCCTGCAGGTGGAAAGGACATCGACAAGGTGGCTCGCGTCACCTACTACGACGTCCTGCGAGCCACACTGACCCGCCAGGACCCCAAGGAATTCCTGTTCTTCAACCGCAATGCCGCCGGTAAGCCTGCCGCGAGGGCATTTATCCAGCGGCTTAACGAGCGAACCGCCAATCGGGACGCACCCATCAAAACCAAGGCTTTCCAGACGCAGTTGAAGGCCATCAAGAAGTGGGGCCGCACGGAACCTGCCAATCTGGGCGCGATCACCCAGCCGACGCTCATCGCCAACGGCGACAACGACCGCATGGTTCCGTCCCGTCTCTCCGACGATATGCACCGCCGGATTCCGGGCAGTGAACTGGTCATCTACCCGGATTCGGGGCATGGCGGCATCTTCCAGTACCATCAGGAGTTCGTCCCCGTCGCCCTCGAATTCCTGGGCCGCTGATACGGTATTTGAATGCAGGCTGTGCCCCAGACCCTTGGCCGACGTGAGCGGAATAAGCAGGAGAAGCTTGACCGCATCACCGCTGCGGCCCGCGAGCTCTTCACCCAGTACGGCGTGGATGAGGTCACCACCCAGCAGGTGGCTGAGAAGGCCGACGTCGGATCGGGAACCTTGTTCTTGTACGCCAAGACGAAGGCGGAGCTGCTTCTCCTGGTCCACAACGTCAAATACGCCGAAGCGCTTGACTCGGGCGTCGCCGCCGCGGAACAGGAAGAAGCTGTCCTTGATGGGATCATGGCGATCATCCGACCCATCATCAAATGCAACCGGGTCCAGATCGAGAACGGCCGGACCTACCTGAAAGAGATCGTCTTCGGCGATCCGACCGAACCCCACCATGCGGAGGCACTTGCGCTGACAATCCGCACGGAAGCCGCCATTGCAGAGGTGTTGGGTCGGGATGAGCAATTGACGGCTCGGGACCCAGGGAAAATTGCCCGCGTCATCTCGGCGATCATGTTCGTCAGCATGAGCTCCTCCGCCAATAGCGGTCTCATCGACGAGCAGGTCGGCGATGAGATCCGCGATCAGATCAACGTGGTTTTGGCCTCCGGAAGCTAGCGACGCTAACTGGATGTCTGGCAGTATCTGCCGACCATGAATGAATTGCCCCTTGTAACCGCCCTACCCGAACGCATGCAAATGTGAAATGTTCAGACCATGACGGACGACGATCTAACTGAACTTCGCGCACAGGCAGACCAGGGCGGCCAGGATGCCATTGACCAGCTTGTGGAACTGGCTGCCGAACGGGGCGACCTTGAGGAACTGCGTCGTTTTGCCGCGCATGGGAGTACCGACGCAGTGGACCTCCTCATTGAGCTTGCCTCAGAACGTGGCGATGTGGAGGAACTTCGACGCCTCGCGGACGGCGGAAGCCGAACAGCAGCCGAGGTTCTCGCCGAGCTCGAAGAAGAATACGGCCCGGAATGAAAGCCCTTAGCGGCAGACTTGCTTAGGGTTAGAGCCGAGGCAATTTACGGTCAACGCGGTACGCCGAAAAGACAAGGACACTCAACCCCAGGAGTACCGCACCGTAGTAATAGAGGACGCCGGGAAACCCAAGGTGCACCCCTAGTACGCCACTGAGAAACAGCTGCGCGGCGATACCGACCAGAATGAAAATGGCGGCCAGGCGCCCAATCTTCGTGCCCTTGGACAGGCCGGTGCCGCGGGGTACGCCCGCCACGAAGTCAGACACACTGAACTGATCGCCCAGGCTCAGACTCTTTTCATTGGCTTCTTTGAGGAGTCCGGGAATCATGTTTTCAGCGATTCCCCGTCGCCTCAATGCATACACAAGATCTTGCTGAGCGCTGGTTTTCATCGAGTTACTCCATTCCCGCCTCATGCGGTTAGACAACATCCTTGGTTCGGTTTCTCCAGATACCGATCACACAAGGAATAAGGATCCATATGACAGCTGAAGATGCGGCAGCTGCAGCGTTGCCGCCTTCAGTCAGAACGTTGGTGAAGGTGGCTGATTGAAGAAATGGCGTGGCATCTCCAGCGACCAGACCAATCAACGAGTCGAACACAAAAGACTGAAACAGCACAAAGACAATGGCGAGTGGCGTAGACAGGAGCGCGGAAGCGACAGCTGCCCCGGACATGACGCCAACCAGAGTGGCACAAACCAGTAGCCAGACACTCCTGCTCAGGCTTCCAAACATGATGTCCGAGCTCGTGAAAACGGAGAAGCCTGCCGATACGGCGAATGCCACAGCACAAATCACCAGCATTGTGGCGAGACCAAAGATTGCCACAGCGATGTACTTTGCAAGAAGCAACACTCCCCGCCTTGGCTGTAATACGAAGAACTTCACGTTGTCGCGGTGCTGCCAGTCGGAGGTAATCGCGAGAATCGAAATAATTGGCGCGCCTATGCCAGCGGGCAACGCCAACGCAGCAAGCATCATGGACATGTCAATCGGCTCATTGCGGCTTGCTGAGACGGCCACGAACGCGACGATCATCAGGATGCCGAGAAGCGTCATGCTAAATAGAAGCCATCGTGAGCTGCGGGTATTTATGAGTTTTCGCATTTCGACGTAGACGGCAACGCCGATGGGGTTCGATACCGGACTGCTGATGCCGCTCATTTCCCCTCCTCCGTCCTGGAGACCGCTGCAAACTCCGGGGAAGTCAGTTCACTGTAGTAACTTTCCAATGATTCCAACGGCTTTCTGTGCAGTAGGCTCACTTGGATGCCATTCCTCCAAAGGATTTCACCGACGTGCTCCGGTGACGACATCACTGAAATTCGCTCATTGGCGGAATGAGGGGCATCGGCCAGTGCGATTCCCTCGGCCTGCAGGACGCGCCTGATTTCAGACCTGTGGGGGCCATCGACTTCAGTGACTTCCGTTCCTCCCAGGTCTCCTATGGATGAGTTGGAGATCACGCGGCCGCGGTCAATGATTACTACGCGATCGACGTACGACTCAAGCTCATTCAGCAAGTGGCTTGAGATGAGAACTGCACCACCGTCTGCGGCAAAACGCCGGATGGATGCCTTCAGCCAGCTCATTCCCTCGACGTCCAACCCGTTGGCTGGTTCGTCCAGGACGAGGTACTTGGGATCTCCCAGAAGTGCGATGGCCAAACTAAGGCGTTGGCGCATGCCCAGGGACAGGGACCGTACTTTTCGACGACCCGCGCTGGCTAGACCTACGGACTCAAGAACGGCATCCACCCTCTGAATGGGAAGCCCCATCATTGCGGCGGTCAAGGTGACTGTTTCGCGGGCCGACCTGCCGGGATGGTGCGCCGAAGGGTCAAGCAGGAAGCCTATCTGTTCCCCTGGGTTCAGCAGTTCGTGGAAGGGCGAGCCAGCAATCGTAATGGAGCCGGCATCCGGCCGGGTCAGGCCCGCGATCATTCTGAGCGTGGTGGATTTCCCGGACCCGTTTGGCCCGATGAACCCGGTAATCGTCCCCGGGGCGCAGCTAAAGCTCAACTCGTGGACGGCTTTTATGTTTCCGAAAGACTTCGAGATGTTATCTAGTCTCAGGGTCATAATTTCACGCTGGTCCGTTCTGAGACAATTCTCTTGAGCACGATACCGCGCATATCTCGTGAATTCATGAAGTCCCCCTTTCAATACACCCACTGTGAGTGCATTGCTAACCTAGGGGGTCGATTTGCAGTTAGTCAAATCAATTTAGTTTTAGTGTCCGTAGGCAACATATCTTGGATATCCGGGGATTGAAAAGCAGTTCCTATAGCACAAATATAGGGGATCAGCTTGTCAACAAACAATGATTACGGACTGCGTCCGCTTTCTTCCGGCAATCCTTTGTTGTCAAATTCGAATCTTTCGTCTCAGATGCCGCCTAGGGATCCTCTCCTATTCATTGAATTTCGGGCCATTGTGTCTAACTAACGCTAACCAGGACCTGCTCAATCCGCGCGAGAAGGCCCGGCCATCCGTTGCCCATCCCCTCGAGGGCTTGCTGGCCCATGGGGGTGTCAAGGTTGAAGCCCGCGTGCTCGAAGTGAAGGACGGTGCCGGTTTCGGTGGACTCCAAAGCCCACGTGATGGTGGTGTCCAGGACTCCCTCGGCGAACATGAAAATGATGGCTGAGCCGGGCTCCACCGTGAGGACTTCGCATTGTTGCTGGCCCCAGCCGCCCATGTCCATGGTGAAGCGGTGGCCTACCACGGGTGCGATGTCGCCGGCAGCCCACCAGCGGGCGAGCAGTTCCGGGGTGGTCAGGGCAGCCCACACTGCCTCTTTGGGGTGCGGGAAAGTGCGCTCGAGTCTGATGGCGTTTTCGGTCATGGAGTGGTTTCCTCATCCAATAGTTCGGCCAGGGCGTCGAGCCTCTGGTTCCAATATTGCTCGTAGTGCTTCAGCCAGTTGCTGGCATCCCGCAGGCCCTCGGCCTCAAGGTGATAGATCCTGTTCCGGCCTTGCCGTTCCTCACGGATCAGTCCAGCGTCCCGCAGGACCGCCAAATGCTCGGAGGCTGCAGAGCGGCTGAGGTCCAGGCGGCCCGTGAGATCGCCCGCCGTTGATGGACCCTCACGGAGGCTATCGAGGATGGTACGCCGCGAAGGGTTCGCGAGGGCGCCGAAGACGTCGGGAAGCACTCGATGATGATATGTCGGAAATTTCCGAAATGACAACCCGCGCACTCCCGAGCCGCGGCGGGCGCGCAGATTATCGTGACGATTTCACTGAGGTCTGAACGGATCGCCTCACAGGATGGGGCGCTGACGCTGACGTCGGTTTCCTTGCCCGCTGGCGAATGACCAACTCAGCTACGGCGAGGTTGATAACCCAAGAGGCCCCCATGAGCGCCGCCCGGGTCGACTCGTCCGTAGGGCCGAAAGCAAGAATCCAAGGTAGAAACACAAGGGCTTGTGTTCCTGCGCCGAGACCGATTGCGTAAGCCCGGGTCATCCACGCACTGTGCACAAGGAAGTCCCGGCGCCGAACAGCCATGAATCCGAGGACGATGCTTACCGCCATGGCCGATCCGAAGATGAGCCGAAGTATCAGGAGTGCCTCGCCGTCGCCGTCGGGTAGCGCGTAGAACATGGACATCCACAAGCCGGAGAGTGCGGCAAGCAGGCCGGCAGGAACGAGAATGCGCCCCGTCATCCTGTGCCACTTGCGCCTGCTGCTGCGAAGCGACGGGACGAACTGGAAGGCCCCGAGCAGGCAGTAGACGGTGACGCAGACAATGTGGGTGACCACCGGTATGGGTGAGTCGAAGAACCGCTCGTTCTGTGGCGTCACGGCCCCGCGGCCCGTCAGTTCGGAGAGGCGGGCTGCTCCGGCGATTACCGGGATGAGGCTGAGGAAGATCAATCCAGTGGGGACAGGCCATTGCGCCCGGCTGAAACGGCTACGGAACACGGCGATGGAGCTCTCTGGTCTCATGGTCTGGCCCTTTGATTCGTAGGTGTACGGCGTACACCTTTATGAGGGAAAGCGTAGGTGTACGCTGTACACACTGTCAATGGTTGGCGTAAGCGTTCAGGCTGGAGGTCCCATGAGCCAACAAATGGAGACGCGCAGGATTCCCCTGAACCGGGAGCGTGTGCTTCGCGCCGCCGTCGAACTTGCAGACGAGGTTGGCGTGGGCGCGCTCAGCATGCGACGCCTCGCGCAGGACCTCGGCGTCGTACCGATGGCCCTTTACAAGCACGTGGCCAACAAGGAGGAACTCCTCGACGGCATGGTGGACACCATTGTGGGCGAGATCGATCCTCCAATCCGCGATGCAGATTGGAAGAGTGCTGTCCGGCTGAGAGTGCTCTCGGCACGGCGGGCCCTCATGGTGCACCCGTGGGCCCGTTCCGTGATCGAGACCAGGACAACTACAACACCGGCGGTGCTGGAGTACATGGACACCCTCGCCGGGCTGTTTCTGGCTGGCGGGCTGACACCCGACCTCACCCATCACGTCATGCACGCGTTGGGCAGCCGCATGTGGGGATTCACCCAGGAAGTGTTTGACGACTCAGAAGGGCCATCCGAGATCACGCCTGATGCGCAGACAGCGATGGTTCAGCACATGGCCGAGAGCCATCCGCACCTGCTGAAGATCGCCCTGGCCGCCGCCCACGACGACACGTCAGTTGTGGGTCACGGTTGTGATGACCAGTTTGAGTTTGAGTTCGCTCTCGATCTGCTGCTCGACGGCGTTGAGCGACTTCACGAGCGCGGCTGGACGTCTGGCGGATAAACAGTCGTCTCCACCAGATTCAGCAAGGTGGAAGGATCAGACCAGCGCGGTCATGATGTTCCAGCCCTCTCCGATCTGTTTCCGCGGCTCCAGATGGCGGCTTCCAATACCCGGATAGAGCCAAAGGATGCCATTGGTATCCCGCGCGATGATCTGCGAGTACCCCACGTAATTGTTATCGAAGTTGCCGGTGGCGATGATTGCGGTCATGGTGTTCCAACCTTCGCCGACTTGCATCCGCGGTAGCCACCCACCGGTGCCGTTTCCTGGGTACAGCCAGAGGCGGCCGCTGGTGTCCCGGGCAAGGAGGTCCATTTTCCGGTCCTCGTTGAAATCGCCGCGACCAATAAGGGCCGTCATCACGTTCCAGCCCTCGCCGATTTGGAACCGGGGGAGCCAACCGCCGAGGTGATCTCCTGGATACAACCAGAGACGCCCCTCCGCATCACGGGCCATGAGATCTGGCAGGTAGTCGCCATTGAAGTCCCCAGGTCCCACCAGAGCCGTCATGACGTTCCAGCCGACACCCACGTGCATCCGGGGCTTGAGAATTCCGCCGCCCGTGCCGGGGTAGAGCCACAAGTCGCCATTCGCGTCCCGGGCCAGGAGGTCGTCCGTGAACTCGCTTTGGAACTTGCCCGGACCGACAATGGCGGTCATCACGTTCCAGCCTTCGCCCATCTTGAAGCGGGGCTTCTTCCAGCCGCCAAGGCCGTCACCCGGGTACACCCAGAGGTCGCCTGCTGTGTCGCGGGCAAGAACGTCGTGAAAGTAGCTGGTATTGATGGTGACGTAGTCCCAGTTGTTGCTGGGGACGGTTGAGGCGCGGGTGGCAGTCTTGTCTGCTTGAGCAGGAACCACTGCGAGGCCTACGAAAAAGACCGCAACCATGGCCACAGCTGCACCAAGGAAAAGTGGGCGCCTCCGGCTTCGAACCCTTCGCAATGCATGAGTAGTGCGCCGTGCAGTAGTAGTCGACCCTGATCGGAACATCACTGTTACCCCCATTAGCAACATAGCCATCACGCGATGGACCGGAGCTTATCCGGATCGCCGAAGTTTTGTTAGGGGCTGACGGAAAGCCCTGTCATCCTATAGACATTCAGGTTTCACCGGTCAGGACGGAATCGAGGAGCAATGAGGCGGGTTCGCTACTTCACAGCGGCAGCATCGGTTGCCGTCCTGTTACTCACCGGCTGCATCGGAACAGCGGACCCTGGCGCATCGCCGTCGAGCTCGTCAGCAATCCCCACAGGCACGGCGTCCGCCTCATCCACAGGTTCGCCATCCGCAACGCCTCCTGCGGTTTTGGCCAAACTCCCCAGGATTCCCTGGGACGGAGGTCCCGATTTCTACAAGAAGTTCAGCAAGGCCGACGCCGCGGGGTGGGACGACCCGGGCTTCTTCCCCATCGGAGTTTGGTACGCATCGGGTAACGGCGAGCAGATGCAGTTCGACAAAGCACATGGCATCAACTTCTACGTCCAGCTGAACCCGGACACTGACTATGCCCTCTTCGATCAGCACGGCATGTTCTCGCTCATGAAGGTGAAGAACGCACCGGATGACTGGGCGCAGCTCCCGGGCAACTACGTCGACGACGAAGTAGATGGCAGGTTCGGTTGGGATGAGGGCGTAGCCCACATGAACCAGACCATCGCAGAGTTGAAGGCCAAGGAGGAGGGTCGGTTTACCTACGCCAACTGGACCCCGTCCCTCATCAGTTACGACGCACCGATGGACATTACCAAGCGTTATTGGGAGACCGTGGACGTGTCCTCGACGTCCAACTATTACTACGCAGGTGCCTGCCGCGATTGGCGGCTGCGCACACCCCAGGGATACAACCCGACGACGACGGCCACCTGCCAGACGTCGTCGGCGTACGCGAAAGCCATGCAGGTGATGCAGGAGGTCAACGCCGCGAGGGGTGTGTACTCGCCCATCTGGATGGTCCCGACCGTGCTTAGCCCGGAAGGTGAGCATGACCTGTCCGACCAGATGACGCCGGACAGGGTGAAGGCCCAGGTGTGGGCGATGCTCATCCACGAGTCGCGCGGAATCGTGTGGTTCACGCAGTCACCCGGCGGTGGCGCCGATAACCCGTGCATGTCTGGAGATGCGCTCGCCGATGTCCGCATCCACAACACCGCATGCTCCCGGGATCAGGTGCAGGCCATGGGTGAGATCAACGCGGAAGTGAAGGCTCTGGCTCCCGTTCTGAACACGCAGAGCTATGTGTGGAACTTCGGGGACGGCCTGGACACCATGCTGAAAAGCTACAACGGGGACGCCTACATTTTCGCGATGACGCAGGACGCGCAGACCGGGCAGCGGACCTTCACTCTGCCAACGGGTGTCACTCCCAAGGCGGTTGAGGTGGTGAACGAGAACCGCACCATCGCCGTGAAGGACGGGAAGTTCACGGATGACTTCCCCGTTGAATCCACCCACCATGTTTACAAGGTGAGGCTGTAAGGGCACTGCTTTGTCCTTAGCCCGGCTCGCCGTCGTTGTTTGTCAGCAAAAACTTCCGCAAGAGGTTCGCCAGCTGTGTCCGCTCGGATTTGGTGAGGCCCTCGAGCATCCTCTGCTGATTCTCCACATGGTGCTCCACCACTTCATCTACCAAGGCGAGCCCCTCGGGTGTGAGGCTGATCAGCAGTTGCCTGCGGTTCTCAGAGTTGGTCTCCCGATGAACCAACCCGCGGGACACGAGCCGATCCACGCGGTTTGTCATGGCTGCGGAGCCGATCATGGTGAGGCTGGCCAGTCGCCCGGGTGTTAGCGGAGCTTCGGCCGCCGACCGCCGCAGGGTAGCCAGGACATCGAACTCCCACGGCTCCAGCCCGAACTGGTTCATGAACTTCTGAACGTCGAGAGCAGCCAAGCGACTGGCCCTGTTGAGTCGGCCGAGGACACCCATGGAACCGACGTCGAGGTCGGGGCGCTCCTTGTTCCACTGCTCAAGAATCATGTCTACTGCGTCGCGGTCCATCGTCCCTCCAAGGCTTGACCTCAAACAGTACAACACCTACATTGTCTTACATCAAATAGTTCGACATCGAAATGTATGGAAGTGAACAATGTCCGCGAGTATAGAGACTGTCAGCAGCAAACCCAGAGGGTCCGCCCTGCCCAAGGCATCGCCCCGCGACCTCTTCATCACCGCACTGGCGCCAATGGTCTGGGGCTCCACGTACCTGGTGACCACAGAGTTTCTTCCCGCTGACCGACCCCTTTTGGCAGCAACGGTCCGGGCTCTACCGGCGGGCATCGTTCTGATGCTCGTTACCCGAACCTGGCCGCGGGGGAGTTGGTGGTTCAAGGCCGCTGCGTTGGGTGCACTCAACATTGGGCTGTTCTTCTTCCTCCTGTTCTTCACCGCGTACCAACTGCCCGGAGGTGTTGCAGCGCTGGTCGGGTCCGTCCAGCCCCTGTTCGTACTCTTCCTTGGCGTGCTGCTGCTGGGGGAGAAGATCCGCGCGGCGCACATCGTGGCCTGTGGCGTTGGAGCGGCAGGTGTTGGCTTGCTTGTTCTGCGGTCCGACGCAACATTGACGGTCATTGGCGTCGTAGCCGGGATGGCTGGGGCGCTGAGCATGGCGGCCGGCATAGTCCTCACCAAGCGCTGGGGGAGGCCCGACGGTGTGGGCCTGCTCGGCTTCACTGGGATGCAGCTGGCTATGGGTGGCGTCATGCTCCTGCCGGTGACTTTGGTCGTCGAAGGGCTGCCTGGAGAGGTGTCAGGCGCGAACCTGGCGGGCTTTGCTTACCTCAGCGTCATCGGTGCGCTGGCCGCCTACGCGGTGTGGTTCCGAGGCATCCAACGCCTGCCCACGATGGTGGTGTCGTTCCTGGGATTCCTGAGCCCGCTTGTTGCTACGGTGCTGGGGTTCGCGTTCCTGGGGGAGTCGTTGTCGGGGTGGCAAGTGGTTGGTGCGGTGCTGGTGCTGGGTTCGGTGTTCTTGGTGCAGCTGCCGGTGGTTGGTGAACGTCTGGAACTTCCGCGGAAGGCGGAAGCGCTCAGATAGCGGCGGCGACCAACGCTCGACGACGGCGTGGCCCGCCGGAGCCACCTTGGCAACTCCGCAGGCCGCTCCCCATCAGATGAAGCATGGACGGACGTAGTCTCAGGGTGCCGGCGCCACTACACCTGCAAACTCTCTCGGCATATCGCAACTAAGTAGCAGGGCCGCCGATTCAGTTCGGGCATTCAAAGCCAAAAGGGCGTTGGGGTCTTGCATCCAAATGACTTCGGCCGTGTGAAGACTGTGCTGAGGTGGTGTGCCGTAGCAGTCCCTCCGGAAAGACCGAAGTTACGTCTATCTTAGTGATGATCAATACGTCCTCGATCGTAGCGTCAAGCTTCAACATTTATGCAGGAGGGAACTATGTCGACGAATAATGGATACGCCCAGCGCGTCATATCATCGGTATCCGGGCATCTAGCGGAGAGTCCGGCTCAGGCGCTCGAATCAGTCCGCCGCCATCTTGAGGAGCAGCTTATTGAAGCGCGCAGTGAGGATGCGCGTTACAGCATCACATCAGTTTCGCATCACCTTACAGAATGGAACCGGAAGCCACTTGTAACGGCAATCGCTACCCTCGAGATTGTTTAAGTGACTAAAGAGATTTACATATCCTGATAGCGCACTGCAAGAGTGGGCGGGGTACCCCCGAGGCACTTCCTGATTCGAGAGTTCATAGGCACCTTGCTTTTCGTTACTCATCGGAACGTGTGGCGGCTTTACCGCCGCCACACCGGGGGACATTCACCCCGCCGCGATCCTAGCTTCGTGGTCGCTGAGATGAAAACCTTCGTCTTCCGGGGACAAAATGGCAGCAGCGGCCTTCCGCTGGCTGCGAACCGTGAATCCAATCTTTCCCTTTGGTGCCGCTGCGTAGGGCGCAGCATAGGAGATCATTACCGCGATAAGAGCGGGATCCACATCGCCGGAGAGTGTTGAAGGGTTACTAACGGCATGCTTGCCCCGGGGGTCATGGGCTGGTGTCAGCAGGATTGCCCCCCGTGTTTGAGCGCGGAGAGACTCCACCAGGTTCGTGACGCCGTCCTGCTGGCGCGGATCAGCGATCGCTTCCACCGCGACGCGTTGCCTTCTTGAACTGCCAGAAAATGCCCACTGTCGCTCCTCGCGACGCTTCCGCTTGAGTATGCTGAGCGGCATTCCATCAACAGAGACTCTGGTACCTTCAGCCAGTTCAGGAACAATGACAACCCAATCCTTGATCCGGCCGTCGGCTTCCGCCTTCTTGAGAAATTCAAGCTGAGGTTCAAGATCGAAGGTTCCATTGAACTTGGTGTCTTCCAAGACCTTGATAAAATCGCCAGCTGCGACGATCCCGTACTTCGCTGCGTAGGTTGATCCCGAATCTGTAACGAAGGTGGCGTCGCTGATAGCACTCTCAAGTAGCGGCTTAACAGCCTGGAAGTTACTCCGGTTGATAGCGTCCTCCTGCGCCGGAAGTGCGTTGAGATCCTTCAGGCGCCCGCCTTCCCCTCGCTCGGTCACAACTGCGTTGTATCGTTTATTTGCGGCCGTCGGTGCCAGCCATTGGAGATGCTGAGTGACGAGTGGCGGTACGTCCCTTGGACGAACCTGCGGCTTCCCTTCGTCGTCGAGTTCGGCATAGCGAGCAAGCTCCTCGCGGAAAAGCTCTTCGTCGATAACTATGGACTCAAAGGCCTCGTAGAGGTCGAAATATTTTTGACCGCTGAGCTCGGCGCGTCCAATATATAGGCGAACCAGGTCTTTGTATCCGCCTCGGAATCCGAACCACCGCCCCATCTGCATCAGAGTGTCCGCAGCCAACGTCTTTCTGCGGTAGTAAGAGACAGTGAGGCCCTCAACTGTGAAACCTCGGCTTAACTTTGTGCCGCCTACGAGGATGCGCCAAACGGAACCACGATCAAAGTTAAGCGCTTCCTGGTGCGTCTGCAGATCTTTGTCGCCATTAACCACGAGAACAGGGTTCTGGCTAGAGTTGATTTTGTCGAGAGCTTTGCCTATATATGGCATTAGTTCATCAAACGATGATGGGATTAGCGATTCGTCTTCCGCTCGAGCTTCGCTGACAGGGTGATAATCCTCATTCCACAGTTCTTCGAGCCGCGGCAGGCCCGAGGATGAGTAGCCGCCCTGCGCCCATAATTCACGCAATAGGTCGGCCGTGTCCCGGTGCTCGATCATTTTCACCGATTCGTGAACGAGCATCGTGTGATGTCGGAATGTTAGCTCAGACTTATCTGCTCGATACAGCTTGATAGCACCGGACAGAAGGTAAGCATCGAGGGCACTTCTCAGAGACCTTTCTACGTCTTCTGGGTCATCTCCCTGGACCGACCGAACGAACGCTACCTCGTTGGATGTTTTGAATGATTTGGAGTCTGTCTCGAATTCAATCCCAAGATCGTGAAAATCTTGAGCGCCCATGTAACCCGTTGGTCGCTTGAGGGCAATTATGAAGTCATTTGGGAAGATATCCGCAGCATCGTCAGGGTCGACAAAAACATTCGCAAAGGGAGTGGCCGTGTAGCCGACATACTGGGCACGCTTAAGGGTGCCCAGCAAATTTGTGATCTCGCGATTGACTGCCGTACGCTCTTTTTTCTCCGCCGCCGTTGGGCGCTTTGTACTGATAGACGCTTGGTCTGATTCATCATCAATGATTAGTGTGGGAATCTCGGCAAGGCTGATTTTCAGTGACTTGAGGTCAGAAACTAGCTTTTTGAGAACGGTCGTATTCTTCTTTACTACGACAATTTTTGCATCGGCCTTGTATAGGTTATCCGGATGGTAGAGCGGCTTTGTCTTATCGCGGAGACCGGTGCGAAACTCGAGGGCATTTAGTCCCTTTTTGAGGCGCTTGTAGTCATCTGCATATCCCGACAGACGAACAATGTCCACGAAGCCAGCATCAGATGGTTGAACGCCGTGAGACAAGAACTTGTCCCAGTCCGTATCGTCCAAGTAGTCGATTTCCTTGCGGTGATCCGGATCGTCGACGTCCATGCCGCCTATGATATTTTCCTTACCCACCAGCTCCATATCGAGGCGTCGCTGAGTCTGAGTCCGCAGCATGTTAAGTGTTCCCGCGAGGACGATAATTAGCCGGTAGCCAGCGTCGATAGACTTAGCAATAGTTCCTGCAAACTGTGCTGTCTTCCCGCTCTGTACATAGCCCACAACCAATCCCTTTGATTGGTACAGTGTTTCGTTTGTTGGGTCACTGAGCCGACTGACGACTTCACGTGTGCTAACGTCCAAATCTGCTATAGCCTCGGGCGGGCCACCCCTTATTGGCGAGAACAGCGCGGTAGGCTGGCCAGTAGAACGAATGCTGCTTTGCGCGCTCCTCTGTGTACCATGGGTCAGCCTCAGTGGCGATTACGATGTCTCCTTCGTCGGCGCGCACCGGCCACTGGCTGTTCACCACGTCCTTGGCATCATCACTGAAGCCGAGAAGGGTAAGGACTCGATCACGGCGTCCGATGGTCGCAGGCTCTGAGCCTTCGAGCCACTCGCCCTGGGAGGTGGCGTCCCAACGAGCCAAAGCGAGCTGGAATTCCATTCTGATGGAATCGTTGACGTTCTCCGCAGTGATAGCTGAGATCAACTCTTCCTCAGCCAAGCTCGGCAGATCTTCGATCTTGAGCTCGTTGTTGACGCGAACCAACAGTGACTTCGGGCGGCCGGCACCCATGACCTTCAACTGGGAGATGATGGCTTCTCGAACAGCGGATGATGACAACGTTTCCCCCATAGGACCCGTCCCTTCGTGACTAGACCAGTTGGTCGGTGTAAATTGCTTGATTGAGTGGAGCCGGTGCAGCGGCTGGCTCGCGGCTGCTGACATCTACACGGTAGGACACATCACTGACAGTTTCGAAGTGCGGCACAACGGACATCAGCGCAGCGGTCGTAATTGCGGGGAAATCGTCGGTGACAAGGTAGGTCTGGATGGGGCTACGAAGCATAAACCGCTGTGAATACAGATCGGCGTCCTCGCGGCGCCAGCCCAAACCTCGTAGATAACCCCAAAACCGCTCGGTTTCAGTGTCCAACGACTGCGCGACGTCGGTTACCAGTTCGTTCAAAGACTCACCGGAATCCAGCCCCGCCCTAGTGATCTGAACGGAAATTAGCCACAAGTCTCGTCCCGGGTTCTTTTCGAGCTGGGAAGCGGATCCGATTACGTGGATCCGTTTCTCGCTCGTGGTCGTCTTGCATTCGGCGTCGAATGCGCTAAAGACAAAGTCGTGCTGTTCGCTCGCAGGTCCCAACCATGCGTCGACAGCACTGGCTTCGCCAATCAGGGAGATGAGCTGGCGCATGAGGAGCAGTTCGCCGTACAGACCGTGCTGCTGTTCTGCGCTCAAGCCGCTTTTTCCGCGTAGTAAAGCCTTGTAGTTTCCAAGTGCTTCCGTTGTTGCCCGCGCAAAGCTGGAACCGGCGAAAAGCTCATCGATTATCGCAGTCAGAATGTTGTAAGCCTCGAAATGGGCATCGGTGGCATCTACCCGGACCTCGAATTCGCTGGCTGGACCATCGCCCAGAACGGTAAAAGAGATTCTGTTGAATTTGCTGACGTCCGGCTCGGCTCCGTCGGCGGGGGCGGTCAACGCTATTTCTTCGTGGATTGGGTCGATGGTGATTTCGCATCGTGGAGATTCGATGACACGATGTCTGGAAATTTCACGCTCTCCAAACAGGCGTTCCAGTGAATCAGGGTCAAAAAAACGGTGTTGGATGTTACTCATCGTTACTCTCTTTATGGACAGTGGTGACTCGATTAACATCGTCCTTCAGCGCGTGCTCGAGTGCGAGTGATATACGGAAATGATCTTGTTGTCTATTTTTTTGGAGGTGGGATTTGAGAAACTCTTCTTCTAAAAGTAAGAAAAGAAGAGTTTTGATCAGCTGCGCGTCGTTGGTTGCACCCTTTACGCCACCATTGATGATTTCGCGGTAGTTTTGATTCAGATAAATTACTCGACCTTCGAGATCAATCTCATATAGTCCCACGCTGAGGGCTTTCCAACTTATTTGGATGGGATCGGAATTAGGCCGCAGCATCTTTTCGTTGGATGCAATCATCGTCCTACTGGCATCGGAGAAGCCACGTCCCATGGGTGCGAAGCGTCGATGTTCTCTTGTACGTCGGTTGGACTCTTTGAAGGCGCCTCTCGCTGCGTCCAAGTACTGTCGAAAGGATACTCCTGAGCTGCTGACCGCCCTATCGATCGCAGTCGTTAGTGCAGGGGTGAATTGCACACCGGTCTTTTCTGGATTGATCTTGACGTGCTCGTCGATGCCGGTACCGACGTCGAAAATCACCCGCGCCAATTGCAGGGCCTTCTCGTTGGGGAGGAGTTTGGGCCATCCGCCGAGATGCTGTAGTCGGTCGCGGCGGTACACGAAAATTCCCTGATGATGCTCCCTGTCCTTGCCCAGCAGACGTGCGGAGGGGGTAGCTCCGCCAGCCGGCAGAATATGGCACTCGAGCGTGAACTCCTGATCGCCTACATGCCCTATCAGCTTCATAGGGTAGTCATCGTTTCCGCTTTGCCTGTAGTCAAAGGGGTCCGTTGGTTCAAGCCTGGAACTTAGGCCCGGCGCTGACCTATCCGCGTCGAACACGTCAACATAGATATCCACCGCACCTGTCTCCAGAAGCCGGTGGAAAATGACTGACAGTTCTAATTTGAGAGCCACCAGCGCATTTTCGAACCAACGGGTCTGGTCGGCGAGATTGTCGGCCGCGGACATTCCATGCACGTCCGACCACTGCACCACTGTGCCTGTCGTGAGATCGAAACCGTAGTCGGACGCGTAGAGGTGGGCAAGAGCTGAGGACTTACTGAGGATGTCGCACTGTGCGCCATTCATCATTGAGTCCTTCGTCATTCGCATGCCGGTTGGATCATTATTCGCCGCCCTGGTCCACACACTGAGCACATTGGCCTGGCTGAGTGAGCTTGCTTTGAGGCCCATCCCGAAATGACCGAGTTCAGCTGGTCGGTAGTCTCGACGTCTGCCTACCGTCATCCCGTCGCGGAGCCCCTGCGGAGTCATCCCTTTTCCGTTGTCGACAATTTGCACACCGATGATGGTCCCCTGACTTTGCAGGAATCGAACCAGCACCGCATTGGCTTCAGCACTAATGCTGTTGTCGATAAGGTCGGCGACAGCCGAGCTTAGCGTGTGGTGCTTTCCCAGACCCTCCATAGCTTTTGAATCGATGGGGAGTGTGACCTGTTCTACAGCCTCCTCGCGGCCAAAGAGATCCACACTTGTCATGACTCGTCCTCGAATTTAGCTGACTCGAACCTGAGCTGCGTGGCATTCTCGTGGACCACACGTACGGTGTCGGCATCAAATCCTGCCGCGCGGTTGGCAATAACCTCGACTGAAACCTCGATGTCGGCGTCGGGGATGGCCGCAAGATGACTCAGTACCTCGTCGTAGACCTTCTGAAGATCCGTTTTGAGCGCTTCGACTCGCGCATAGAAGGTGCCGGTGAACCTTACGTTCTTGGCGCGCTCACGCCTGCTCGGTTCCATCTGCTCCCACGGCAGCCCCGACGTCAGGCCTTCCTTGCCGTCGGAGGTTCTGTCTTCAAATGTGTCCAAGGGCGCGTCGATGGCTGCGTGTGACCTCAGCACCTCTCGTTCCCGCTGCTTTTCGGCCAACCTTGGATCTACCAACAGAGTCGAGTCACTGATTGTCCCAAACGAGTCTTCAGTCATCGGAATTGCTAGCCCGAGGAAGTCCCCCGAAGCTTCGTCGTACCCCTCGGCCAAGGCGAAGCCCTCGGTGCTCCAGGTAGGCAGATTAAGCACGGCGCGCACACCTGCTTCCAGGACTGAGCGGTCGCGGATACGCCGCAGGTAGGCGTACTGCGTGTAGTATCCCCACAACTCGCCTACTGTGATGTGGCCAGCGTTCCAGCGTGCCCTCAACCGCCCATCCAAGGCTTGCTTGATCGCGGCGGGCGCGTTGACCACACGCAGCGAATCGTAGCGGATCAGGGCCACGCCTGTCCGCTCCGAGAGCAACTCACCGCCGCTGCCGATTTTCTGCTTGGACCATTGGACAGCGTGGCCCTCATGGATTTCGGGCGCGAGGGCCCATACGTACGTGCCGGACAGTCGGAGATCTACGGCCTTGCGGCTTTCCGCGAGTCGAGCCTTTACTTGGGTTTCTTGTTGGCGAGTCAGCCCGAGGTCATCGATTTGACCGTTGATGTCGCGCCATGCAATGAAGTCACGGACCGCAGTATCAAGCGAAGCGTACTCGTTCTCGTCAGGTGCCAGGAACACAACCGTGTTCCGGTGTTGCCGATTCGCCGACCCGCGGTGTTCATACACCTCGTGAGCGAACGCCAGTGCGTCGCTAGTTTCAGACTTGTTTCGGTGACGGTGCATAGGGTGAAGGAGGACAAGCCGAACGCCTTCCACATCAGGTACGTCAGAGGAGGACGACGGCGCCACGACTGTTCCGGTGAAAGCGGAAGTTGCGCGTCCCTCGACTTTGTTGAGGCGGTCCACAATCTCCTGCCAGACGTCTTCATGGTGCAGTCGCTCGGCAATGTCCTTAGCCTTGCGGCTCACAGAGGCCTGGACATCGAACCAATAGCGGCTGGACTCGGAATAAAAGTACGTGGCCTGCTCTGACATGAGCTGAAGCGCGCTGCCAAAGTTTCCCACAACGTCGCCGGGAATGGCGACTCCAAGGGCAACGTGCTGACGCTCAATGCCCTTGTGTGCGCTGCGGAGCGTTGGCGCGGAGCCCAGGAAAATAGTTCGTGCCAAGCGTCGCGACAGAAGTCGCTGATGAAACGCTGGCCTCGAAGCATCTATCCGCGCTGGAGTAGATGCTGAGCCATCGACGTCGGCATCTATGATCGGCTTCCATTGGTCATCGAGATACTGTGTGATCTCAGTGAGAACACCGTCGGTGTCAAGCGGGACGCTGCCCGGCATGATTAGAGGGCTCTGGTCACCAGCCGTCCACAGCTCGTGGACCACTGTGCTCATAAGCCGCAGCACGCCGCGTGTTCGCTGGAACCTCTCAAGCGTGGACCAATCGCGGTAGAGACGCTCGAACAGCTCCGGGTGGATAGGGTACGCCTCGGCGATGCGGCGCTCGTATTCACGATCCATGGTTTCGACAGGGAACTCATCGCGATGATTTCTGTAGAACTCCGCGAACTGTCGTGCTGTTGAAGAGATGTCAACGGAAGCGTCACCGGAAGGAGCTTCAAACAGCCGGCGGCGGACGATCTCGAATGATTCCCGGGATGTCGCTGGCCGCCACTGATCTGCCACCCGGCGGACCACGTTTTGAAGACGCTCGAGTGCAGCTTTGCCGTTGGCGCCGCCGACTTCGAGGTCCGACGACGAATCCTGTTGGCCTTCCGAGGTGTGGTCTGACGCTGGGATCGAGACCACCAGCATGACCCCGGGAACTGATTTCGCAGCTTCCGTGAGTGTCTGAGCGAAGGTGAACTGCGTGTCGAAGGTGCCAGCCGGCAAGCCGTCCCGCGCATACAGCTGCCGAGCGTATGCCACCCATTCGTCAATAAGAATGAGCGACGGTGTGTAGCGGCTCAGCAGTGTCCTAAGGCTGGCGCCTGGGTTCGTGCCGGAGGTGTCTGATTCCTTTACGATGTCGTAGCCCTCGGCCCCCCCGAGCTGCCAAGCGAGTTCGCCCCATAAGGTGTTTACGACAGTGCCGTCGGCCTTGGCGGTGTTCTTCCCCGGCGCAACGGCGATGTGATTGCCCACGAGGACTGCGCGCTGGCACGTTCCGAACGGCCGGAGGTCGGTGCCGCTGAGGAGCTCTTGAATTTCCTGAGGGTAGTCCCCGAGTCCGTGGCCTGACATGATGTGCCAGAGCGCGAGCATCGAGTGGGTCTTTCCGCCGCCGAAATTAGTCTGGAGGTTGATCACCGGGGGAGCATTGAGATCTCCGCTAATGCGGCGAACGGCCTTCTCGAGGAGATCCTTCAGGCCTTCAGTCAGATAGGTGCGGTGGAAGAACTGCACAGGGTCGACGTATTCTTCGGATCCTACACCTTGCGCCACCATGTGAAGATCAGCAGCGAACTCACTTGCATTGAAGGTTCCCGTTATGACATCCGCGTGCGGTTGGACGACCTCGCGCCAAGCTTTGGTAGTAGACGACCCCGTTTCCGTGAGGACACCTGAGGTGGTCGCCTTCTTGACTTCTTTTTGGAAATTGCTGTTGCGCAGATCCTCGCGGGACGCCCTTATCTGATCGGCGCCAAGGGGGTACCCAACCACTCGCAACAGTCGTTCGAGAGTGTCCAGCGCGCGATAGGCGTCGTCGAAATTGATCGGTGTCCGATGTGCCCAGTTGTTGCGGATATCCCGTGCTTCGCCAGCTAAATTCTGCTCTGCTCGGGACAGTTTGCCGTCAAAGGGGAACCATCCTGGAATCAGTTTTTCCGTGAGTGCTCGGAGTTGATCATTGGGATCGAGCCGGTTGTACTGTTTTGCCGCCCCGTTTTGTGCATCCTTGGCGGCCAGAATGATCGTCCAGTCCTTGCCCGGCGGCACCTTGGATAGCAGGGCTTCGGCTACGAAAGGCTCTAAGCCTTGCGCCAGAATATCGAGTGCCTTGCCGATTCGGTCGAGATTGCTTAACGCCATGTAGCCCCCAAGTGCCTTTCTAGAACTCGTCGTCGAGGGACTCGAAGTCGAATCCGGTCTGTGTCGTGAATGTGGCTGATTCGGAGGCCCTCAGAATATCTGGCCAAGCCGTAGCAAGATTGTTGAAAGTTTGGCCAATGGAGGACCAGTTCCTACGTTCAGCGATCGCGTAAAGGAGGTATGCGAGTTCCTTCACAGCATCCAAATCGATCCGCAAACCAGGCGTCTGCTTCAAGCTAGCAACGAGCTGGCCCGCGGCCTCCACACCCTTGGATTCCAAGACCCGGGCCGAATGAAGGCCAGCCTCCCAGACGCTGAGACGCTGGTCGCGGCGAGGATCGTAGTCATTGGGCAGATTGGCTGGGGCAAACAGCTGGACCTTGCCTGCGCGGCTGGAAAGGATTCCGCCTCGCTCCATTCCCGGAATGGAAGTGTTGAGTGCTGTTGCCTGATTCTCAGCATCGCCGAAGCGTCCCTCATCGAAGGCATTCTGCTCGAACCATTTGATCGCCCATCGGGTGTCTGAATCGAAGTCACCTGCCAGCTCATTCAGCACTTCAGCCAAGACTTGGTTGATTAGCTCGAGCGCCGTCCGGACGCGCATCGCCGTTCCGTCTGCCTCTGTGACCTTGGAATAGCGGGTGAAAACGGCCATCCCGGGTCCAATAGTTGACTGGGCGAGGTCCACGGGAGCAACAGTAGCCTCTTGTAATTGTCGTAGCTGATTGGGAAGCTCGGAGCGAAGGACGGCCAGGAACCCGCCGCGGTCAATGGAGGGAGCGGCTTCGCTCCGCGGGCGGCAGGCGAGGACGACAGACGATGCAAGCGCGTTTTTTCCGGAACCAATCATTCGGTTACTCAGTTCGCTGCGAACGGGCCATGTTGCGGTGACAGTCCAACCGGCACGGACGATGCCCTCAAGGATGGTAGCCCAGCCCGTGGATGATTCTCCTCCGCTGCCTGTTTCCGACTGCTTGAAGGCGTAATAGACCGTGATGGGATAATCTCCTCGTGCATTCTTGCGCATGCGTTCGAACACGGTTTCAAACCCCGACTCGAAGAATCTTCTCTGCCCCGATTTTTCCGTCGTGGCGGTAGGGGTTGGCCACAAGTTCTTCCGTTTTGGGCACGAGCATAGTCTTCATGAAGGAAGGAAAGATCTGCCGGAGGCTTCGTCGGTGCCAGACATAAAAGAAGTCGGACAAATCTGAGTAACCTATGTTGTCGTAGTAGGGTGGATCGGTTGAAATGACGGCCCTGTCGTATTCACGACTACTGGCATCCATTTGGAGCACTGAAGCTCGTGTCTGTCGCGGAAGCCGTCCAAGAACCTTGGCGATCCAAACGAACTGGTCACGAAAGTTTCCCGATGAGCTAGAGAAGGGGTTTCCTTCGCAGTAGTCCCACACCATTGGAATGGCTTGCCGACTGAATAAATGGCCTACCCCTTCATTCTTGGTGTCGCTTCTCCACCCACAGAGACTGTTGTGGTAGTCCGTCGCCTTTCCGACGCCCAGCCCTAAATAAGCGGCGATCGCGTCAGCATAGGCGGCAGCGCCGGTTCCGCCGGCTTCAAGACGGCTTCCCTCGGCCATTCCTGTGGCGAGGGCGTCAGCGAGGACCTTGTCTCGAGCGTCGGCGACTAAGTTGCTGAAGGTCGTAAGCGCCACCAGTTGCCGATGCGTGAAAAGGTCAGAGAACTTATTGAGGCCATAAGCCGGTGTCCACAAGTTACGCGGGTCAAAGCCAAGCTCCTGGTCTGGAACGTCTTCGGGTGCCGACACTGCGGCGGCTGCTTCTTGCCCGGGACCTGGCGCAAGGTACAACCGTTGTCTGTAGCCCTCGGCGACAACAGCCATGAGTGACGACCCAAGAGCCCCTGCAAGCCCCTTTTCCTTGATATAAGAAGTGGAAACAGTGCTGGAACAGGCAACACACGTTGCACCATTTCGACCGGACATCGTTCCGTCGGCCTTGCCCTTCGGTGCCTTCGTGGGATCGCTGCCGATAGAGTAGGTGACCTTGCCATCATCGACTGACGGAACGATGTACGCTTCCTTGCCCTTCTTCTTACCAAGCCACCATGATCGTACGAGGGGTGTCGCCACACCGCAGGATGGGTTGGGGCAGGTCACGGTTCGAGCCCAAATCCAGGCGATAACGTTGGCCTTCGTGCTATCACTGAGCGAAGCTTGGGGGTAATGGTGGCCGATTTTCTGGTGCGCCAGATCCCGCATCCATTCACCGTAGGCACGGACATCAGCGGCCAATCCCTCCGCGCCGTTCCAGGGAGTCGCTTGTCCATTAGAAAGTCCAGGGAAGACTGGAGGCGCATCAGCGAATTTCGGAGGTATTTCAATAAGGGCCTTGTTAATCAGCACCGCCACTGGGTTGAGATCGGAGGCGTGAGCCTCAAGACCCAGGCGCTGAGCTTCGAGTGGGATCGACCCACCGCCAGCAAACGGATCCAAGATGGCGGGTGGCCCGTCCGGGCCAGCGGACTTTACGATCTCGGCGTGAGCTGCCTTGAGGAGCGCCTTGTTGTTCGAGTTTTCCCAGACCACAAGTTGCTCGATGATGCGGTGGAGGCGAGCGCGTTCGGTGGCCTGAGCCTGTTCGGTGGGAAAAAGGTCCGGATGGGAGGACGGGTCATCGACCAGCTGGGCGAAGAGAACCGCACGGGCCGCGGCAAGCGGGCGTCGCGCCCACCATAGATGGAGAGTGGACGGGTGTCCATGGCGGATGGACTTTTCGCGTGCTGATTCCCGGTTGATGACCTCGAGAGGCATTGAGACCTCGATGAGTTTGCGCTTCTCCGCGTGCATGCGTGCCTAGTCCATTCATATTGTGCTGCCAGATCCGGGGCCTCCCGTTTCCACAACCAAATGTATACTCCGCTGGCTGGCTGGTAGGCATCCGGCATGCGTGGTGAACCGAAGGTCTGAGGATTAGGTGTGCCTGAGACTGGCGCGCCAGCCGTTTTGGGCAAAAGTGTCGTAGTGGCCGGCTAAGCTAGTGGTCATGCCACAACGTCTACGCCTCATCGACCTCTTCGCCGGCGCAGGCGGAATGACCCAGGGATTCAAGTCCACCCAACGCTACGAAACCGTGGTGGCAGTCGAGCTTGATCAATACGCCGCGGCCACGTTTGCGCAAAACCATAAAGCGGCACGCGTCTATGCCGGTGGGATCGAGGAGTGGCTGGACGAGGGCGCTGTGCCCCAGGCTGATGTGATTATCGGAGGTCCTCCTTGCCAAGGGTTTTCTGCCTTAGGTAAACAGGATGTGCTCGATGAGAGGAACTTCCTCTGGCGAAAATACGCAGAGACCATCATCCAAGCCCAGCCTCAATACTTTGTTCTCGAGAACGTGCGGCAGTTTCTGACTTCGCCGCAGTTCGCTGAGCTCGAATCATGGACCTTGGTTGGTGGGCCGCTCGAGAATTATGAGCTTCAGCCGCTCTTGCTGAACGCAGCGGACTTTGGAGCCTATCAAGCAAGAGTGCGAACAATCGTGATTGGGCGGCGACGCGGACTACCCGAAGTGGCGGTGCCCGTTGAAGGACCGTTCAAAGGCAAGCACCGCAGTGTAGAGGACGCCTTTACGGGGTTACGAAATCAGCGGGTCATACCTCGGATTACGTCCGTGCGTGATTTTCCAGACACGAGAACAGAAGTCGACGGCGTGACGATGCCTGGACCCTTCGCAACACCCGAGCTGCACGTGACACGCAACTACACAGATCTATCTCTGAAGCGCTTCGCGAAGATCCCAGCTGGCGGGAATCGCTTCGATATTCCCTTTGACCTCCTGGCCGATTGCTGGAAGAAGCACAAGAGCGGGTCGGGCGACGTCATGGGACGTCTGCATTGGACGAAACCTTCAGTGACAATTCGAACGGAATTCTTTAAGCCCGAGAAGGGGCGGTATCTCCACCCCGATCCCAACGTCCACCGGGCCATCACTCATTTTGAGGCAGCACGGCTCCAAGGATTCCCTGACACGTATAAGTGGATGGGGACCAAGACGGCAGTAGCCCGACAAATCGGTAATGCAGTGCCTGTTCAGCTAGCGGCCTACTTGGGGCAGCTCATCGCCGAGGCATGGGACGAGTCGGCGTAGTCGAATCCGGAGGCCCTGCTCGTTCGAGCCTCCTCTTGGATCTCAAAAGACGTATGTTCGAGGTGCCATGGAGATGGGAGCCTTACTCCCAGCTACTGGCCCGGTCCCTAGCTCACCACTACGGATTGCCAGCATTGCTTCTGCGATGAGATGAGACTTCGGGCCTGCGGCCAGCCAGTCCGACATGTTTCCTGGTAGGCGCACGGGCGTGGCAAGTTTCTCAGAGGTCGGCAAACGTGGTTCACTTCTGCGACGGATGAAAGGACACAATATGCTGAGCTATCGAACGCTGCTAAGTATCAATCCAGGCTCGCATGTCGACGTGGTTCAAGATGTGCTGGACACGACCTTCGCTTGGTTTCAGGGTAAAGGGCTGGATACGGAAGCCCTTAGAGTCAACTCCGAGGTTGCGGTTGCTGATCATGCTCGAGTCATGTGGATTTCTCCCGAGTTGGACGACTTCGGGTGCACTCATCGGCTCGTCCTGACAGAGCAATCACCGGCGGGGAATGGGTCTCCACCATTACTGTGCGTCAGCCGCCGGAAGGGCGTCCATGGTTCTGGATGGATGTGGAAGGACCGGAGTGGGCTGGGGCACCCCGACTCGTTCGTTCCCTGATCGGGAGCTTCTCGTGTTCTGACCGCGGCGTTCTCCTTACCGAACAGCCTGTGGTTGTTCGGCCGCAGAAGGTTGATGAACTTATCCAGCTGCTCAGCCGTCCAGGCCGGAGGACACTGTCGTTCATCGCGGGAAGCAGCCCCGGGTTGCCTATGCGCGAATGGACAGAGTTTGTCGGAAACATCCTTAAACAGACAACAGGACAGGCATCGGCTTACGTGCTCGATTCCGAGGCAACCATGACGTTCAACCAACGTGTTGGCGCTGGTTTTGGCGTGCAACCCGGCATGCTGAGAACGTACCTTCCTGAGCTTGATGTCAACGACTCACAAGATTCGGCACGCCACCGATTCTTAACGGCCGAATCGATCGCTACACAGAATGTCGGGCGTCTCCGCAAGACGCTTAGCTACAAGGCGCGCGAGGTGGCTCAGACATCGCTTTTGGACGACAGCATCCGGCTTTTGGACCGACGGCTTGACGATCTGGAAACGCGAATGGACCTTCGTTTAGGTCCTACAGTCCTTCATGACGAATCCACAGATCTCACCAAATCGCCCGAGCGAATGCTTGCGCCTGAGGTCATTGAGGTTTCCGCTAAAGATGCAGATGAACTAGTGGAGGCGCCCGTTCTATCGCAGACAACGCGCGAGCGAGATTCAGTCACAGAGCATGCTGCGATGGATGCGACTGACAATTCGTTGGGGGAGCAGGCCGAAATCTACTTGGCCCTTCGCTCGCTCGTCGAGGAGTACGCGGAGGGCAAAACATGGGTTGAGGCTGTGGAAGCGGTTCGCGGGCTCCTGGAAGCGGGTGTTGCGGCCGAAGCACTAAGCACGCGCCTCCTAGCCAAGATCGATCAGAAGGCCTCGGCCCTTGATGCCGCAGCACTTGAGCAGGCACGACTGCGCCACCTCGTTGATGACCTTGAGCTTGATGCCTGGGAAACATGGGAACAGCTCGAAGCCCAGTCCACACGGACTCGAAGCGCCCAAGAGATGGAGATGAAACTGCGGGGCATGCTGGCTAAGATCGGCGGCAGTGATGTCGACTGGACTTTGCTCGACGATGCTGAGCAGCCCGAGGTTGCCGTTCCCGAAAACTTCAACAGCATGGTGGAATCGTTCGACGAGCTCCAGTACGTCATTTACACAGGAAACAAAGACGTCACGGCCAGTCTGGACGACCACGATGCCATTGGCCGGTGGTGCGATATGACATGGAGTATCGTCTTGGCGTTGAATGACTACGCACGCTTTAAGGCGGAGGGTAGCGAGATACCAGGTGTTCAGGCGTATCTAGAGTGCCCGCCACCGGGCGGCCGTACTTACCATCCCGGCCGTCATGCTCGTGACGAGAGTGAGTCGGTTAAGAGCAACCCGAGCTTTTCAGCTCCCCGCACTCTTGTCGTACCAACGAAGGTAGACCCCCGTGGCGAGATGTTCATGGGAGCTCATTTCCGAATCGCTAAACATGGACTTGTGTCCCCGAGATTGCACTACGTTGATGCCACCGCAGTTGCGGGAAAGATCATCGTTGGTTACATCGGGCCGCACCTACCTAATACTCAGACCAATTAGCTTCCGGACCTAGCAACTTCGATTTTGTCCCACAGGAGATCGATCACCCGCGACTGTACATTGGGGCCCAATGCACACGGCAGACGGATCACGATACCCCGCGCCCATACAGAGCGCCCAGGTCCGGAATTCCTCGAACGTACAGACGAATAGTCCCGAAGAGCTAGGGGAGAATTAGGCGTTGGCTGAGTTCAGCATTCCTTCCGGTTTGGGCAGAAGGCCAGTTAGCGCTGCCACGTACTCGTCTCTTTTCAAAGTACGAGTGTTAGATGGTCGTAAGCTAGAGGTCCTCAAGCAGGGCGGCCGTCCCGATGGCCTCTTCAAGGCCTGCAAATTGGTTTGCCGAGTACTCAACTGTCACGCTTACGTCGAAGTTTTCGCCCATGATTGCGGCGATGATGGTGGTTTCTTGTGTTTCCCACGTTGAGAATCTGCTGAGGTGGCCACATGATACCGCCATTCCCCATTCGGTGTAGTCGTCTTTATACAACTCATTCAACCAATAAGTATTCTGCTCTTTGGCGGCACCGTACTTCTTGCTTACGAGATCTGTGAGCTCATCGAAGGCGCTGAGGAAGTTATTTTGATTTTGGTACTCTTCGATGAGTGCGTATTTCCCACGGACAAGCTGCTCGTCGATGAACACGTATATTGCCAAGCATGTGAACCTGCCGAGTTTTACCTCGAAGTCCATGTATCCAGCTTCCTCGTGTCGCGGTTCGTTCTCTTCTAGGGCCTTGACGCTGGCCGGAGTTGAGCCCCACGCGGATTTTCTGAAGCCGGCAGTCGCGAGCCGCGCTTCTTGAGAGTGCGGTACCCAAGTCCCATCTTCCCTAAGAAGGACGAACATGCCAGACTCCGTGGTCGCTTTCATAATCTCTCCATTGCGTAGCAGGCTGGTTTGACAGCCACTCTCACTTTTTGTCTTCGGCCAATCAGAAATCCGCGATTGCAATAGCGTAGCGCAAGATCGTCGGCATATGCCTAGGCTAAACGTCGGTCCTCATTATCGACATTACGTCGTGTTGTAGTCGGCTGGCCACATTTGAGCAGTTTTCAAAGGAGCCGCTGATGGCCCGCCTAAGAATGGATATCTGAGAGGTTGCTACGACGAGTTTCTGAAAAGACACGACAGCTCAGTTCTCAGAGTAAAACAGGGCCTGCTGTTCATAGCCCCGCCCATACGTCGTCAGGGTCTCAGGTTTCCCTTGTTAACGCTCAGGGCAGAACACACATCTGGTGCATGTATCGTCGACAGGTCAGGCTGGCCGTGGCCGCAGCATCCGCTGTTTGAATTGATATGTCCTGATAGGCCCAGGTTCCCCGCAGACCGCGGGGAAGGCGCTCGGTTTAGTCCCAGCTGCTCACTAAATGCCCGGCCAGCGGATTAAAGTTTGTCGATCCACGTATCCTCTTCTCGGAGATCCCAGCTCGAGGCACCTTCTGGGCGTGGCTGGGCAGAGGCTATCTGCTTGATTCGATTGAGTACTCGATGTGCTTCGGCGGCCTTGAGCTGCCTTAGTGCAGAGACTGGACGCCAGACACAGCTTTGTACAATCTCCTGCCGCCGGTCCTGCCCGTCAATGCCAGCGTCGTCGAAGGCCTCCCGAATAGCTGCGAGTTGATAGTCGTGAATCTGGCGTTCAACTGGAGCCGTGGTTTCGGCTGGTTCGTCGCTGGCCTCGAAATTGAATAGCGCCTCAGACACGGTGTAAGCCTACAAGCAAAGCCATGCACATGTGGTGTGGGCTCTGAGCCGAAGCCAAAACGCCCGTAGCATCTTGAGACAGCCTCATGCTCGCTAGGTCCTTGGTGACGTCCTGCGGAGACTCCGCAGAACTTCGAGACAAGGTATGGCATTGCCTAATTAACAAATTGTCTGCACATGGACCTACTGTTTTCGGTGTGGGCGCGGTTTGGAGATTGCAGTCGTCAGACTAACCTGAAGTGAATTGAAGTCAGGCCAACGTGCGGCCTTATCTAAGGGGAAACAATGGGGCTTTCTAACCGCGAGTACGTGGGCCGCGCACTTGACGTTCTTGCGACTCGATTGGACTCGTACATAACCTCGGCGCTGGAGGGAGTTGCGCCCGGCATTTCCTGGCCAAAGCTCCTTGAGCACAAGGATGCGAGTGCCGGACGCATGCCCGCAACGTACTCAACCAAGGACCTCAGCGTGCAACTCCGCCTCATGACGGAGCCACTCGGATCTCTTGGGTATCCCTTCAATCTTGGACACGAGGCTCGCAGTTACACCTCGGAACTTAGGCAGATACGGAACCTTTGGGCCCACAATGCAACCTTCAACGATGGGGACGCATACCGCGCCCTCGATACGGCGAAGCGCCTTGCTAGTCAATTAAGGCTCGACGAAGCAATTCACGAGCTGAACGTTGTCTTAGATGAATTTAAGGTGCGCGACGACACCGCCAAGGCGGAGCACTCGCGAGAAACCTTCGGCAGAACGGAAGACGAAGGGCAGGCTGACTCACAGCCACATCCCGACCGCTCACTGGTTGAACACGCTGTCGAGGTCGACGTCACGATCGCTGAGTATCTCAGTTATGCCATGGTCCATAATGGCTTCCGCTTTGTGCGTCAGGTCAGGATCACTAATCCTGGCACTGAGGTCCGTGGTGCGGCCGTCCGTGTCGAGTTATTTGCCAGCGAGGGTCGAATTTCCGAGGATTTTCTGCAGTTCGTTGACCTTGCTGCCGGTCAGTCAATTACTTTGGATGACCTAGACGTTCCTATCTCCGCAACTACTATGTATGGCCTTTCAGACAAGCAGCCGGGCCGAGTGGTTGTGACGATTGAAGGAGACTCAGCTGGTGCAACGGAGAAGAAAATCGGCCAAGCCGAAAAACGCCTTCAGCTCCTGCCAGCGCAGCTATGGATCGCTGGCCGTGGGTTAGTTTCATACGAGTTCCTCGCCGCGTTTGTTCAGCCACATCATCCTGCCATTGCCAAGCTCGTTTCCGAAGCTGCTGACCTCTTGGCGAGCGCTACCGGTAGCGGTAGCCTTGACGGCTACTCGAACGGTGCGGAGCGCGTGGACGATATCGTCTTTGCCTTAGCATGTGCGGCAAGTGGGCGCGATATCCGGTACAGCATGCCCCCAGCCAGCTGGGGGCTCCAAGGACAACAGGTCAGGACTCCGGCTCAGGTATTGGATGACCGTTTGGGCACCTGTCTGGACACAACAGTCGTCATGGCAGCTGCTTTGGAATTCTGCGGCATCGCGCCGCTTCTCTGGGTTGTCGAAGGTCATGCCTTCCTTGGCTACTGGAGGGAAGACACTGCCCTGTCCACTGCGGCCTCTGATGACGTGCCTGAGCTCGTAAGTATGGTCCAACGCGGCTACATAGGCCTCCTGGAGACCACCATGCTGACCGGCGGTCAACCCATTACCCTCGCGTCCTTGCGCGGCAACCCTGAATCTGAGTACGTGGAGACTGGTCACGAGAAGATCCAGGCCGTAACTGACGTGCGCCGTGCGCGTCACGACGGCATCTATCCACTTCCGGCTAGGACCTTCGCTGAAACAGGGGAAGTGGTTGTAACAAACTTTGTCCCGGAATCTAGAGTCGCGCCCGTGGCCCCTGAAAAACAGGGCCGAGGAACCACCGTAAGTGCATCGGGTTCCAACGTTCCGCCGCGAGTCGCCCAGTGGAAGAACTCATTGCTGGATCTTAGCCTTCGTAACCGGCTCATCAATTTCACTGATACTGCCCGATTCCCCATGGCGGTTCCCAGCACATGGATCGGATCTTTCGAAGATCTAGTCAATAACGGCACTTCGATCAGCCTGTTGCCTTCTAACCAGCTGAGCGCCATCCACCAGGAGCGCGGGATACGTTTCGGCAGGGACCTGCCTCAAGACGAACTCATCAGCATGCTGAGCTCGAAAAAGGCTGTTTTCGCAGAGGTTACTCAGGACGCCTACAACTCCAGACTGCGGGGTCTGGCGTACAAGGCAAAGACCCAGAAAGAAGAAACTGGTGCCAACAATCTGTATCTGGCCTTAGGCAGCCTCTTGTGGGAACTTGATGGGCGCACTCTACGCTCGCCGTTGGTGCTTGTACCTGTCGACCTAACGTCGGCTGGTAAGAATGGGCTTTACCGAGTGACACTTGACGAAGCAGGCCAGTCCACGCCCAACTATTGCCTTTTGGAGAAGCTCCACCAAACCCATGGGCTTCGGATTCCTGGCCTTAGCGAACCGACTGAGGACGGTTCTGGCATCGATTTGGATGCAGCTTTCAAGGCCGTGAGAGAGGCCGTTTCAGCTAAGGGCCTCGCTTTTCGTGTGGAGAACACTGTGGACCTCTCAATGCTGCAATTTGCAAAATTCCGGCTTTGGAAGGATTTGGATGAGAGTTGGGCGGAGTTCGGGCAGAACCGTCTTGTAGACCATCTCATCAACACTCCTACGGAGGTGTTCTTGGATTCGCCGACCATGCTCGACGATACTGATCTAGACGCGCTTAGTGCCATCTGCCCCATACCCGCGGATTCTTCGCAGTTGCAGGCTGTTGCGTCAGCAGCTGCGGGACAGACGTTTGTGCTTGAGGGGCCTCCGGGAACTGGCAAGTCTCAAACCATCACCAACTTGCTGACTCGTGCCATTGTGGATGGCAAGCGGGTGCTTTTTGTCGCTGAAAAGCGGGCTGCACTAGACGTGGTGCAAAAGCGACTGGAAGAGGTCGGTATGGGCCCCTTCTCCCTCGATCTCCACGATAAGGGGAGCAAGCCGGCCGTTGTGCGCGCGCAAATCAAACACGCGCTCGAACTCCGAATCGACGCGGACGCCCAGCTTTTGGATACGGCCGCGACCGAGCTAGCCTCGGCCCGACGGGGGCTCATCCGTTACGCCAATCGACTGCACGAGGAAAACGGCGCTCGGCTCTCCCTCTATGGAGCTCGGACCAAAGCCCTAACTTTTGACGTTGAAAGCGATTCCCTACACTTGGGCTCGGACTTCGTGGCAACTGCAACTGACTCTGTCTTGGAGCCGCTACGTGCCCTGCTCAGAGGTTTGCCTGAATACGCGGATTTGGCGCGCCCCGGAAAGACGCACCCATGGCGGTTCATCGAATTCGTGTCCGACACGCCTTCCCAGGAACAATTGGTAAGCGCTGGCCGTCGGGTTGATGCTGCGCTGGCTGCTGTCCAGACCGTCGAGGGCCTTCAGAACGTCATATCTCAGGCGGCGGTGCCCGCAGAGATCCGGACTCTCGCTTCACTCCTTGAAGACCGAAGCGTTCCAGTGGAGACCCTCGATGTCATAAATTCCGGCCAGTGGTCGGTACAAGCTCACCATCTGGAACAGATGGTTTCCGCTTTTACGGCCATAGATCATCCCGGCATGGACAAAGTCGGTCCCGCGGCCATGGACCTACCCCTCCCACAAATTCTCAAGCGTGCGGAGGAGGCTTTGGCGAGCGGCTTTTTCGGACGAAAGAAGCGCCTGTTGGCCGTCGTGCAGGAATTGGCGTTGGTAGCACGACCTGGAGCCGACATCCGGCCAAAGGAACTTGTCCCGCTCCTGCGCAACCTAATCTCTGCGCAGCAGCAGATCGAGGGACTGCAGGGTCAAGCGCAGTCCGTCCCGGGGGTTGCCGTTCCTTCGGGGTGGAACCCGCTGTCCGAATCCGATCAACAAGCGCTTAATGCGCGTCTTAGCTGGTTACGTTGGGCGGCGCACGCTGTCCAACGCCGGGACCTCGCCATCGAAGACCGCTTTCAACTGGCCCTAAGGACTTTTCTGCAGACGGCACAACCTGTGCACGAATACACAGTGCTTTGGTTAAAAGAGCTCGCAGCAGCCTGGGAGGCGCTCGTGGCCATTCCTGCGCTTCAACAAGCTGCGCTAAACCGTTGGACGGGCGCTGACATGTTCTTGGATGTGTGGACTCGTTCGCAGTCCGCTCGGGGTATCGATGCCACTGGCTGCAGAAGCCTCGAACGATGGTTGGATCTCTTGCGTCAGGTTGAACCGTTGCGAGCGGCGGGCCTTCGAGGAGTGCGAGCAGCAATTCTAGACGGAGAACTCGATGCCGATGACGCTCCAATGGCATTCGAGCGTGGTCTTGCCGAGAGCGCTTTGGAAGAACGCGGTCTGGCGACAGGGTTGAAGGACTTTGATGCCCGAGCCCACGAGCGAACAATCGACCGATTTTCAAGCCGAGCTACGCAGGTGCGCGAACTACTGAAACGCGACCTTGCCGCCGGGGTTCTGGACTCGCGGAAGCTATCGACGTCGGCAACATCAGGACGCATGGGGGAACTGCGGCGCCAACTAACCCGGCAGCGTGGGGGGCTGACCGTCCGCAAGCTGATGGAGAGTTACGCTGACCTGATCACACAGATTATGCCGTGCACACTCGTGAGTCCGGACTCCGTCGCGCGGTTCTTTCCTGCGAGAGCTGGCTTGTTCGACATCGTGGTATTTGATGAAGCTTCTCAAATCCGGGTGGCAGACGCAGTGGGTGCAATGGGGCGGGGCGCTTCGGTGGTTGTCGTCGGAGACAGCAAACAGATGCCACCCACTTCCTTCGCGGAGTCGTCCGGAGATGCGTTTGACGACTCCGAAAAAGAGGTTGCCCCTGTTGAGGACATGGAGTCCATTCTGTCCGAATGCGTGGAGGCACGCGTGCCTCGGCAGTGGCTTTCTTGGCACTATCGCAGCCAGGACGAGTCGCTGATTGTCTTCAGTAATCAGCAGTACTACGAGAGCAAACTCTCATCATTTCCAAGCCCGTCCCACAGCGCACCAAATTCAGGAATTCGTGGGCACGGCGTTTAATTTCAAGCGGGTGGACGGATACTTCCACCGCGCGGGAACGTCCAAAGTTTTGCGTACGAATCCGATTGAAGCCCAGGCCGTGGTGGCGGAGGTTCGCCGTAGGTTCGACGACGACGGCAACTCACCGTCGATCGGGGTGGTTACGTTCAATCTGCAGCAGCGCGCCTTGATTGAGTCACTACTTCGAGACACCGAGGACTCCCGCATAATTCATGCTTTGGACGATGACCCTGAGGGTTTGTTTGTAAAGAATCTGGAAAATGTTCAGGGTGACGAGCGGGACGTTATTCTTTTCTCCACCGGTTTCAGCAAGAACGACAGGGGCTATCTGCCATTGAACTTTGGCCCGTTGAACCGCGCCGGGGGCGAACGACGACTCAACGTGGCGATAACGCGTGCACGACGGCAAGTAATCATCTTCTCAAGCTTCAGTCCGTCCGAGCTGAGAGCAGAAGAGACTAGCTCCATAGGAATCAAACACCTGCGCTCGTATCTCGATCTTGCTGAATACGGGACTGGTTCGCTGCCATATGACGGTCGGAGAACCTTTGCGCTGGACCTTCATCGCGAAGAAATCGCCGACGCCCTGCGGGACCGCGGCTTTGTTGTGGCGACTGACGTGGGGTTGTCCGAATTCAAGGTGGACATCAGCGTTTCATCGTCCGAGACCCCGAGCAATGCTTCAATGGCTGTCCTCTTAGACGGCCCAGCCTGGGCCGCACGCCGGACTGTCGGCGACAGGGACGGTTTGCCTGGGGAAGTCCTGAGTCGAATGATGCGATGGCCATCGGTTCAACGGGTTTGGATGCCTGAATGGCTAAGTGACAGGGAAGCTGTGCTCGACAAATTGGAGCATGCGGCTAAGGCGGCGATTGCCGGGTCTGCGCCTCTGGAGCCCGAGCCCATTGGGCCCGGGGTTGATTTGGAACAGCTCGGACAACGCGTAGATTCAGTCATCGTAGGTGAGGTTGAGCTGGGAGATGGCTCCTTGCAGGCTCCGGCAGGAGTCGGGGTCAGTAACCGGTCAAACCCGATAGATATGCTCGATAAGCCGGAAATTCCCGAGTATCGGCCGTGGTCGGTTCGTCTTTACGGCACTCGGGATATTCTGGATGCCCTGCCTTCTCGGCGATCCGTAAATGCAGTCAGGGAAGCAATTCAACATATTGTGGACGCAGAAGGACCCGTACACCAGGAGCGGCTGGCTAAACTTACCTGCGCTGCATTTAACCTCAATAAGGTAAATGGAGAGAGGGTGAATTCAATTTTGGTGGCACTGGACAGCTCGCGTCACCGGCGCGATGAGGATGGATTTATTTGGAACGCCTCGGTCGATCCCTCTTCGTGGCATCTATTTCGTGTCAATGGTCCGGAAACGGAGCGAAAGCCGGAACACATCAGCGTTGTCGAAATTTGTAACGCGATGATGGACGTTGTTCGGGGCTCTGGTGGTATTTCGGTCAGCGATCTGCATCGTGAAACCATACGCCTTTTTGGCGGAAAGCGGCGGACGTCGGGCGTGACTTCGAGGCTGGACCAAGGATTGCAATACGGGGCTGACAACAATCGCCTGATTCTGCAGGACGAAATGGTGCACCTGGCGGATTAGACGATGTGTGGTAGGTGGATTTAGCCGGTTGCGAGCTCCTCCCGGACCTTCTGCGGCCATTGTCGCCCGGCAGGAATCCGGTGCACCTGCTTCGGAGTCCTGACTGGGGTGTTGAATTTCGGCGCTCCGGGTTCTCTTGACATCAGCCGTTTCGCTTCTGGCCTTCGTATTGGATCTCCTGACAATCTCCTCGCTGATCAGCTTCGGTGCGCTGGTCGCGTTCTCGGTGGTGAACCTGGCCATGATCAAGCATTACTTCCTTGACGAGAAGGTCCGTGGAGCTCGCGGGGTAATTCACAACCTCGTCCTGCCGGGCATTGGTTTTGCCCTGACGGCCTGGCTGTGGACGAGCCTGAGTGGTTTGTCATTCACATTCGGGCTCGCTTGGGCGGGCGTTGGGTTGGTGTACCTGGCCTTCCTGACCCGGGGATTCCGGAAAGCGGCGCCGCAGTTGGAGCTCGAGGAAGTCTAGGGGCACGTGCTCCCGCCGGACGTTTGGTGAGGTCACAGCGGCAGGGGGTGTCGCCGTCGTCGATGTTCTCCGTTGGCCGTTGCTTCATAAGGCATCCTGTGGAAGCCTCGGAGTGATCCCGTCGCCGGGGTGACGACGGGCAGACGAGAAGGAGCCCGGCATGGGACTCATCCACATCGACCTGTTCACCACGCTCGACGGCGTCGCGCAAGCGCCGGGCGGACCTGAAGAAGATCCAGAGGGCGGTTTTGAGTTTGGCGGCTGGCAGGCGCCTCTGTTCGACGATGCAGTCGGCGAACAGGTCGAATCCGGGATGGTGGGGATGGATGCACTGCTTCTTGGGCGCCGGACCTACGACATCTTTGCCGCGTACTGGCCCCACCAGGACGGAGGCATAGCGCAGCTGTTCAACCGCATCCCGAAATACGTGGCCTCGCGCCAGACGTTGGACCTTGAGTGGGAAGGCTCGTCTCAGCTCGGTCCTGATGTGGTGTCTGCCTTGCACGAACTGCGCGACAAGCATGAGCACATCCACGTCATCGGCAGTCTCGACTTCGTGCAGACGCTGTTCGCCGAGCGGCTCTTCGATCGGCTCACGCTCTGGGTGTATCCGATCCTCCTCGGTGGTGGGAAGAAGGTCTTCGCCGATGGGGTGGTCCCAACGAACCTGCGACTCATCGAGCCGGTGGTCGCCTCGCCGAAGGGCGCCGTGATGCAGCGCTACGCTCTGGTTGAGGGGACGCCTGGGGTGGGGGACATGACCGAAATCGATTAAGGCTCCGCTCATGCGCCCCACCCATGAGGAGAGCTGGGCTCGCCTTTGGACCATCATGATGCTGGGAGGCATCCTGGCAGCCTATGCAATGGCCTTCGCTGCCTTGATCTTGGTCGGCCGAGGCCCGCGCTAATGACTTCTGCTGGACCCTGGTCCGCTGCTGATTACTGCGCCGCCCAGTGAAGATCGGCTTACGAGCGCTGGTGCGGCAGCCCCGGTCCCTGTGAGGAATGCACGTTTTCTCAAGATCTTCGCACGCTATTGCAACCCGCGGGTAAGTTACTGCAAAGTAGCTACGGATGCCGCGGACATAGGGGTTCGCGGCCAGGAGAAAGGCAGGCCATGCGCCGATTCCGACTCACCGCCGTGCTCGCCGCTGCGGCGCTCACGATTGGACTCTTCGCCGCACCCGCGGCTCAGGCCGACTCGATCTCGCCAGACCCGCCCGGAGCCAATGAGTGGACGTGCAAGCCGTCGAGCGTGCATCCGTATCCGGTGGTTCTCGTCCCGGGGACGTTCGAGACAATGTACAAGAACTGGGCGCTGCTTTCACCAGTGCTCAAGGACCAGGGGTACTGCGTCTTCGCGCTCAACTACGGGGTGGCCAACGATGTCCCCGCCAGCGGGGCAATTCGTAACTCCGCAGCTGAGCTTGCGACGTTCGTGAAATCAGTTCTCGGCGCAACCGGTGCGAAGAAGGTCGATCTGGTCGGGCACAGCCAAGGCGGGATGATGCCGCGGTACTACGTCGGCTTCCTCGGCGGCGCCAAGTATGTGCATCACCTCGTCGGCATTGCGCCGTCGAACCATGGCACTCAAGGCCTCATCGCGCCGTCGCCGGCAGGGATGATTCTCGACACGACCGCAACGAGCACCCTGTGCCAGGCGTGCGCGGACCAGCATGCCGGGTCGGCGTTCATGGCGGAGCTCAACTCGATCGGCGACACCGTACCCGGCCCGTCCTACACCGTCATCTCGACCCGTTACGACGAGATCGTTACCCCTTACACGAGCCAGGCTCTTGTTGGGCCGGCGAAGCAAGTGTCCAACCTTGTGCTCCAGGACTACTGCCCTCTCGACACTTTCGAACACGATCAATCTCCTAACGATCCGAACGTGTGGTCCCTCGTCTCCAACGCGCTCCTCCAGAGCGGCCCCGCAGATCCAACGTATCGCCCGCAGTGCGTGTAGCGGGCAGTATCCCGCCTCGTATTATCGGTCCCCACCGATAGGGCCGCAGGTTTGCCGCACCCACAATCGATGTTGGTGGTGTCCCATTCCTTCGAACCAGGAAATTCCAAGCGGGGACACTTCCCCAAGGTTGTGACTTGATCCCACCTATTGACTTTTGTGATCGCTCGGTATCGCACCGGGCGTCCGTAAGACGATCCGTTACCTCCGTGCACTCGTCGGGCTCCTTGCCACCGGTGAAGCCGTCTCGCTCTACCAGCGAGACGGCTTCACCCCTGGTGATAAGACCGGGATGTTCCAGCTGGTTAGACCAGCCAGAGACTTGAGCTGCCGCTCACCCCTAGATTGCTGGGATGTGGTAATGGTTGCCGGGACTGCGCCTCGGAAGGCGAACAAGTCGACTTGTGATCGCCGATCAGGCAGAGCACGCGGCTGGGCGTGCGTGCAGCCCTGAGATGCCTGCTTTCAACTCGTGGGTAGAGCCTCGATCACTTCTTTCAGGCGATCATGCACTTCCGCAGCTTGCTTGGGGATCCGGCGTTTGATCATAGGTTCGAACAGGCGAGTCAAGCCCTTGGTCTTCATCTCCAGGACTTCCGTCACCTTAGTAACACCGTCGCCAGGCGGCTCGAACGTCATCGTTGACCGAACCTCGAAGCCCCGCGATCCGCTATCCATCACGAACCTGTGGGGCGGCTCGAACTCGGTCAGCTTGATCGGTGCCACGATCTTCTGAGCGCCCTGCGTGCGGACGTGGGTCCAGGTGGACCCGACGCCGATGGGGCCGGTCGATGTCTTCTGTGCGCTGATCACATACCGGTCGTATTTGGGCAGGGTCTCGAAATTCACCACGAAGTTGAATACGGTGGACGGATCGCGATTCACGTTGACTGAGTTCTCGAAACGAATCATGCCGTGAATTATCGGCAGCAGGACGATTACTGACAACTGTTCAGCCGATATTGACCGACTATGCACCGTATCCTTACGCGCCCCCGGCCACAGAAGCACCGGTGAGGAAGACGGTCTTCTCCACCACGCTGTCGACGTGAGGGCAATGCCGGGCTGGCCTCCGGGGCTGGCGGAGTAGATCGAGCGCTTGGCGAGCAGAGTTCAGGGGAGGGCGACGTTGCGTCGGCGGCGCGACTCTCCGCCCGGCTGCCCCGTTGGGTCTGATCGACGAGTAGCGCCGCATCAGCCATGGAAGCCCCACCGCGTACAGGCCGGGCTGTTCGGTGACGCCGGCAGTGTGTTTTGGGTAGCCCCATTCGTCCAGCACCGGGACGTCGATGAAAGACAGATCGAGTTTGTATCCGGTGGCCCGCAGGACTGAGGTGATGTTTGCCTGGGGCAGGTTTAGCTGCGCTGGCTCGGAGGGCAGCAAGTCGTCTTCCCGTGTTGGAGGCTGTTCTTCTGCGTCGATTCCCGGGGCTGCGATGTAGGCGTCTATGGCTTTTCTCATCCGTTGGTTGAAGCTGGATTCGACTGTTGCGAGGCGTTCGGGGAGGTCGTCGCTGAAGGTGATGTCGCCGTCGTCGGCGTTGCCCAGGCGGCCGTGCAGGTGCATGCCGCGGCGGCCGAGTTCGCGGAGATGGATGTTGTGGCCGCCTTCGGCGCCGGAAAGCAAGGGGTTGCAGGCGAAGCGGGCGGCGGGGGAGGGGAGTACCTCGCCGGTGAGGGCGTTGATGCCGTAGTCGGGTCCGTGCTTGGCGGTTTCGAGCATCCAATAGATGATGTCATAGCAGCGGTAGCGTCGGGGTGCTTCGGGGCAGGTGGAGGGTGTCAGGCTGCGTCACTTAGCCGGCGCTCCTGTGTCGTCTGCTGATTCGCGCATCAACGGTGCTAGATATGTAGGTGGTCGTGAGCGCTGGAGCGATGAGGGTTCGGATTGCTCCGCGACCATTGCGCGTTTTTCAAGGCCCTGGCTGAGCAGAAATCGGAGTTCCTAAATGTCCCGTTGTGTCAGGTACGGATCTGTCGCGCTGTTGGGGAGGGCCGCCGTATGAGCGATCCCCGGTGGCACCAATTCATGGAGTTTGCCGCGCTGTTTTCCAGTACCGTGGATCTGGACGCCGACGAATACAGCTACAAGCTCGCCTTTTCCGAGCGCATGCGATCCTCCCGCGAGCTGTTTCTAGCCAATGATCCATCGTGGTTTGAGCGCCTACGGAAGGACTTGGCCTCATCCGGTCTGCTGAATCCCTACTTCATGATGAAGTTCGTGGAGGCCGGACGACAGCACCCCGAGGACCTGCGGGCGATACTGGCACCGGTTTGGGGCCATGCCCCCAACCCTCAAGCGCTGGATGGACTCTTGCAGCAGCTCCGCCCGATGAATCCAGCCCAATTCACAGTCGGCAGCGTGACAGCACTTGGCTCGGTGCTCTTTATGGTCTCTGATCCCTATAGCTATCCGCCGTATCGCGCACAAGCCGTCAAGAACTTCCTCAAGCTAGTTGATTGGGAAGAACGTGGAGCTCACGCGGGAGCAACTCGTCGATACGAACTTCTGCTCGAAGCCTTGGACGAAGTTCGTCAGCTGGCCCCAACATACGGGATTCATCTCCGTGACCGATTGGACGCGCAGGGTCTGATGTGGACCGTAATGAATGTAGATCCGACGGATGAGTGGAGTCCCGCTGATCGCGCAGCATTCCGCGCATGGAGGGGCGACAAAGTGGAGACTGTGAACAACGGGCTAAGCGGGGAAGTACCCCTCGAAGCGCCGGCACGACGGATCATGAGTGCTGGCCTCCGCGGGGAACCTTCACCCTTAGATGGCCGTACGCACACATGGACGTCGGAAGCCGCAAAAGACCTTGCGGTTCGGAGTGGGAACACTGATGTAGGCCCTGGCTCTTTTATGGCCAAGCTGGAGCGTCAGCTGGACGGCGCCGCAAGGGAGACCGTCCTTCTGGCGGCGGAATTGGTTTATCTTCAAGTCCTTCCGCTGGAAAACGTGACGGCCGGAACGAAGATCGCCCGCATCGAGAAGGTCCTGTCGTGGGTGCCGGAGGGCAATGTTGAGTTGCCGGAGGAGCTGCGCGAAGGACTTCAAGCCCAAGGTGCCTTCAACGGAGGAGTGGGCTTCAACATTCAAGTCGCTGACCACGTGGGCTGGCTCAGCCGGTTTGTGGAATATGTGACGGACCAGCCAGAAAGCCTGATAGATAAAGCTCTGGTAGACCCTTGGGCATTCATCGCCCTAACACAGTCAGTCCCCAAGGACTGGCCAACAATCCGCTACAGCATTGAGTTCCTGGCATGGCCGGAACATCTTCAGCCCGTTGTCAGCAGAGATCACAGGATCAAGATCCGGAATGCTTTCGCGGGAATCATGGGAGGGCCAACGGGCGATTCCGAGATCGAGATTGCTAAGGACCTTCTCAACATCCGGAGGACCCAGCAGGGAGACTCTGAAGAATTCATCGAGTGGTACGACGAGCCGTACTTGAGCGAATGGCAGCCTTCGAGCGGTGATGCCGGGCGACGGGCTTGGCTTGTTCGCCAGAACCAAGGCGGCGTCGCGATGGTGGACTCCTGGCTTGGCCAAGACTCCGTCTCTCTCAGAGCTCAACACCTCGGCTCTCCTGCCCAAGGGAGCAACTTTGACCAGGTACAGGCGGCAGTAAATGCCGGCTACCAGCACATCGACTACGCCGAACGCAAAGTGCGGGCCCAGGAGTTCTACCGTTTCCTGACCCAGATGAAGGTGGACGACTTCGTTCTGACGGCCTTCGAAAGCGACCTCTACCTCGGCGTCATTACTGGCGACGCGGAATATTCAGGCGACGAGACGGCCCGCTTGCGGCGGCAGGTTGCTTGGCGGCAGGAACCCATTGCCAATGATGACCTTCCGGCACCGATGCCGCGGCTGTTGGAGGAGCAAGGTTCTGTTGTTGACCTGACCGATGGTCTCTCAATCATTACCGCGTGGTTCGAAGCCGAACCGGTCTTGAGTGGCACCAAACCTGAGCCGACCGCATCGCCGCAGGGCGCTGTCGTACCTCAACTGCGCGAAGCGACCGCCGACCTCGCGACCAAACTGCATGTTCAGCGCGACGACATACAGGAAGTCATCCGTCTGCTCCAGACACGGCAGCAGATCGTGTTCTACGGTCCTCCTGGAACCGGCAAGACGTACCTGGCGGGCAAGATCGCACGCTTTCTCGCGGGCGAGGAACACGGAGACCACGTCAAGACGGTGCAATTCCATCCGTCATACGCGTATGAGGACTTTTTCGAGGGCTACCGTCCGGCGAAGTCGGACGGCGACAACGTCGGCTTTAGTCTCGAACCTGGCCCTTTGCGGCGAATCGCCGCCGAGGCGTCGCTGGACGGGAATCGTGACAAACCCTATTTCCTGATTATCGATGAGATGAACCGCGGCAATCTGGCGAAGATCTTCGGTGAGTTGTACTTCCTCCTGGAGTACCGCGACCAAGGCATCAATTTGCAGTACAACCCACAGCAGACATTTGTCCTGCCTCCGAATCTGTTCATCATCGGCACGATGAACACCTCGGATCGCTCCATTGCCTTGGTGGACGCTGCCATTCGCCGCCGGTTCGCGTTCGTGGAGTTGCATCCTCAGGAGGGCATGATCTCCGGGATGCTTGAGCGATTCTTGGAGGCCACCGGCAAGCCGGCCCTACGGGCTGAACTGTTGAATGTGTTGAACGGCGAGATCGAGGCGACTAATCGGGATTTGATGATTGGCCCGTCATACTTCATGAAGCCGCACGCTGAGACGGACCAAGGACTGGCCGAGATCTGGAAATATGAGCTTTTGCCTTTGCTTGAGGAGCAGTACTTTGGGCGTTTGAGTCGGGAAAAGATTCGTGAGAAGTTCGGGCTTGAGGCCATAAGGCGTAAAGCCCGCCCGGAGATCGGACCGACTGATAGCCTGCCGGACTCGTCTGTGTCGGAATTTGGCGACGAAGCTATCGTCTGATGCCGAGAGAGATCGTACTCGACGAGTTGCAGGGTTATTCGGAGCCAGTCGAGCTGGACCGTGAGGTGGCTGCCGCGCTGCGGGACACCGGTCTGGTTTCCGTCGTGCCTGCGCATGGGGATGCTTGGACCATTCTGCCCGCCGGGAAAGTTGGGGCAGTCCAGATCGACGACTTGTTGGTTCGGGTTAAGCCCAAGGAAAAGGTGGGTCTCAGCCGGCTGCTATTTCTGCTGGGTTATGCGGCCGACCCAGGCTTTCGTCCGGACAACGTAATTGGTGCTGAAGACGACGATCTCTTTGCTGCGCTGGGTGAGTCGCTTGCGAGGCATGGCGAGTGGGCACTGGAACGTGGGCCACTGAACGGTTACGTGTCCGTGGAAGAGGCGCTACGGACGGTGAAGGGCCGAATTCGTGTCGGTGACCAGATGAGCAGGCGTCCTGGACTGCTCCTGCCTCTCGAAGTTTCATATGACGACTACACCGCTGATGTGGCTGAGAACCAGATTCTCCGGGCCGCGATTCGGATGATGATGCAGGTTCCTCGGCTGCCGGACGCGCTCCTGGTACGTCTTGCTCACCTGGATTCGAAGCTTGAGGGTGTTTCTGCTTTGAACCATGGGGCCTTGTTGCCGGCCTGGACCGAATCCAGAATCAATGGCCACTATGTGCCGGCACTGAGATTGTCCGAAATCGTCCTTCAGACCATGTCCGCGGAAGCCGGGGTGGGTCATCGCATGGTCGCCTCTTTCGTAGTGAATATGGCCACTGTATTTGAGGACTTTATAGCCACTGCCTTGAAGGAGGCGCTTGAGCCTTATCCAGGGCTGACGGAGTGGCAATACGAAGCGTTCATGGACGAATCGGAATCCGGTTTTCGGAGCAGCGACAGGGTGCGGATGTTTGTGGACGTGGTGCATTCCGTCCGAGGACGCCCGGCGATGATCTTCGATGCCAAGTACAAGGCGGCCTCAGCAAGCGCCGCCTATCCCAACGCGGACCACTACCAAATGCTGGCCTATTGCACGGCACTCGGCGTGCCGCGTGCTTGGCTTGTTTATGCCGGAAGGGGTGATGCTCGCGTTCGCCGCATTTTGAACACGGGGATGTCTGTGGTGGAATTCCCTCTGGATCTGTCGCAGGAGCCAGAGGCGCTGTTGGCCCGCATTACGGCGTTGGCCAAATTGGCATTCGTGTAGCAATCACGGTCCGAATATTTGTAAGTCCGCCAGCACCGCACTTTTAATGCCCAAGGCCCAGAATTCTTCTCTTCTCTGCTTCAAATTCTTCCTGGGTAAGGTGCCACGTTCCTTGAGTGCCGCCAGCTTTTCGAGCATTTCGAGTCTGGACCCATGGGCCTCGGTAGCCGTGGGAAATGCGTTGGGATTCAGGCGTCAGCAATTTGCCCGCCACATACTCCGCGTCCAGCCCCACGCCGCCGAGTATCGATGAGTAGTGCCGCGTCAGCCATTGGAGACCCACGGCGTACAAGCCCGGGCTGTTCGGTGACGCCGGCCGTGTGCTTTGGGTAGCCCATTCGTCCAGCACTGGGATGTCGTTGAAGGGCAGGTCGAGTGCGTATCCGGTGACCCACAGGACTGACGTGATGTTCGCCTGGGCCAGGTTAGGGCGCGCTGGCTCCGAGGGCAGCCTGTCGTCCTCCGGTGTTGGAGGCTGTTCTTCTGCGTCGATTCCCGGGGCTGCGATGTAGGCGTCTATGGCTTTTCTCATCCGTTGGTTGAAGCTGGATTCGACTGTTGCGAGGCGTTCGGGGAGGTCGTCGCTGAAGGTGATGTCGCCGTCGTCGGCGTTCTCCAAGCGGCCGTGGAGGTGCATGCCGCGGCGGCCGAGTTCGCGAAGGTGGATGTTGTGGCCGCCTTCGGTGCCTGAGAGCAGCGGGTTGCAGGCGAACCGTGCTGCGGGGGTGGGAGGGCCCTGCGGGTGAGGGCGTTGATGCCGTAGTCGGGGCCGTGTTTGGCGGTTTCGAGCATCCAGTAGATGAGGTCGTGGCCGGCGGTAACGGCGGGGTGCTTCGGGCCAGGTGGAGACGGCGAGGTGGACTTCCCGGCCGGCGTCGTGGACTTCCTCGGCGATCTGACCGCCGGACTGGCCGGTTCCGACGATGAGGACGGCGCCGTCGGGCAGTTGGTTCGGATTGCGGTGATCGTGCGTGTGGAGCTGGACAATGTCCTTGGAAAGGCTGGCGGCCACGGTAGGCACCTTGGGAACCTGGTACGCGCCGGTTGCCAACACCACCTTCCGGGCTTTCGTGTGGCCGAGCGACGACTCAATACTGAATCCGCCGTCGCGGGAAGTGGCCAGCCGCGTTACGTCGACGCCCGTGTGGACCGGAGCGCCGATCATCTCCGCGTATCGCCTGAAGAGGTTGACCACTGCGTTGCGCGGAATGAAAGCCTCTGGCTCATCGCCGGTGTAGGGCATGCCGGGCAGGTCCAGGCTGAAGTTCGGCGTGTTCATGAAACCCGTCCCAGCGATCCTGGAATGCGCCACCCAGGGAATCCCTACGCTCCAGTATCCGATGCTCGACGCCGGCCTGTGTGAGCCAGTAGCTCGTCGTGAGTCCCGCCTGGCCTGCGCCGATGATGACCGTGTCCGGTGGTTTAGTCGGCATCGTTGCCGCCCTCGGCTCGTTGCCAATGCTCGCGCAACATGCCCGCGAGCCGCCCGGACTCAATCCGGTGCGGGGGATCGAAGTGGTGACGATCCTCAAACACCTCCACGCGATAGTCCTGGAATATGGTGGATAGCCGATCCGCGATATCCCCGTACTGGTCCGGGTTGCTTAGCCCTCCGAGCACGAATAAGACTGGTTTTGCGAACGCGCTGAGTTGCTCGCGGTCCAGGTGATACTTCTCGAAATCACGCAGGAACGCTCGAATTCCCGCAGGTCGCTTGGCCATCCACGGCGGCGGGTCGCCCGCGGGCGGAGGCGGAAGGACGACGTCGGGCCTTACCGCCAGCCTCGTGAAGGCCTCCATGAACTGCTTTGGCGGCAGCGATTCGAGCTCTTCAATCCGCTTCCAGAATCGGGAGTGTGCCTTGCTCCAATCCCAGTCTCCCGCCCAGGCAGGTTCCAAGAGGGTCAGGCTGAGCAGGCGCTCGGGGTGCTTGGCGGCGAAGGCGAGGGCTGCCGCTCCGCCACCAGAGTAGCCGACAAGGTGGAACGTGTCCCATTGTTTGGCGTCTGCTTCGCGGAGGACTCCATCGACCTCGGCATCAAGGGACCAACCGGGTGGCGGCTCGTCGGCCTCGTAGAGGTCCAGATCCTTCGCAAACGCGTCCACGTCAGGGCCCAGCGCTTTTATGAGGTCGGTGTAGGCGGGCGCAGCAGGAAGGACGCTGCCTGGAAGGAAGAACGCACGGATTGCTCCCATGGGTGAACCATACGCTTGGGGCGGGGCGAGGGGGAGAGGCCTGTTAGCGCCGAACGAGGGAAATCTTTGGACTGTCGCTGGGTCCCGTTACGCAGCCTTTAGCTTCCGCCGCTCGCCAGCAGCCACCAGTTTCTCTGAGTCGGCGTAACTTCTTCTGCGCCGTTCAAGCCTTGCGTGCTGTCCGGGCGATGGGATGCGGGCGCCTTTCGCACGGTTGCATCGGCTGCAGGCTGCTACAAAGTTGCGGAGCGAAGTCGATCCACCCTTGGACCAAGGATAGTAATGGTCGCCATGTTCAGCGGACCGGGAACAGCGACGGCCTAGTCCTGACTCAAGTTCGCATTGACCATCCGCGCGTCTCATTCCCTCGCGTCGCTGCTGGCCACTAAAACGCCGCACCGGATCACGGCGGGCAACGTCCCGAGCTCGAATGGTGACCGCTGTAGCAAATAGAACCACAACGACCCCTCCGGGTACTGCGATAACGGGAAGAAGACTGCCGAACAGGCTTTGTACAGCGCCGCCGATGGAATTGATCCCAATGATGGCGGTCGCGTATCGACTCTGTAGGTGCAGGAAACCAACCGCGAAAAGCCAGGCTGAGCATAGGACGTAGAGCAGTCGGAGGGCATGTCGGGTCCAATAAATGCGGCGCAAAGTTGAACTAAACGATGGCTCCTCTGTCATGAGGCGAAGGTATCAGCTGTAGAACTGGAATGGGACCCACGTCAGTGAGTCACTCCTGGGCATCCTGAGTGTGTTTCAGTTGCTTCGTCACCGAGCTTCATGCTGCCGATTGGAGTGGTGAACCGCGTAGAACCTAGGCATTCGTCATAAATCTGCCATTACAAGCGCGCCACTTCCGTAAAACTAGCATTTCAGTTGCAGGGATATACACTCGTTTCCATCGGTCCAGCAGAGTGGTCGTCCACTTCGCTCGCCCACGCGACCGGTATCGGTTTAGATCTGGGGGAAGATTCGCATGCCTAGTAATCGAAGGCCTCTTTGGTTTGGTATATCGCCGTTACAGTATCCCTTCGGGTGCCGGAACGGGCCCAACTTCCGAAAAGCCTGACCTTCCACTTACACGCGGGCTCAAAGGCTCATTCCCCGTCTGGCTGCACGCCTTATTTTCTTTGATTTCTCATCATCCGCGCTGCTTTGCCCTGCCCAAAATCCTCCACCTCGCATCCCTATGGAGAACAATGACCATCCCCGAAGTACCCCAACACCAGCCCGGAAGCGGCGTACCCCGCAATAGCGGGGGCGCCGATGACGCCACAATTCAGCACGAACAAAGCCGCATTGCAATTCCCGCGGTGGCAGATGCGGAGGCACCGTCGCCACCAGCAAAACGCCGTAGCCAGCCATACATCTTTGGAGCCATTGGGTTAGTCCTGGGTGCCCTTTTGGGAGTCATCGGGACCATCACCATTGGCGGAATGGTGGAGGCAGGCAAGGCGACAGCGGCAGCTGAAGCGGAAGCGAAGAAACCAAAGCCCCTGGCCGATGCCGTAAACAAGTGCCAGTTGTCTGGCAAGGCGGTTTCAGCAAAATTGGGCGATGGCGGGCGCAGCCTCTCACTTGATGGACAAGGTGAAGAAGACCGTAACGGCCTCGCATGGAGTGACATCCAATGCGTCCTCAAAGCTGTCAACGTTCCCGACTACGTTCAAGAACAGATGAAATCGACTCGCGCTCTGGACGGAACGCAACGCGAATCTTGGGACAACTTCTCGGTGTCTTGGAGCTACCACCCAAATACGGGCATGAATGTCGTTTTGCGCTTCACAGACGTGTAGGCGCCTAGAACCGAAGACTTTCCGACAGTATGAGCGTCACTTCGCCTAGCCCGCTCATGCAAGCGAGCATTCATTTACCCCACCACGACGGAGATTCATGACCATCAACGAAACCGGGCCGAGCATTCCCGAAATGCCCGCCCAACCTCCAAAACACGAGGAAGAGAAACTCACTCCCAGTCCTGAGCCGAACGAGAGTGCTTCGGGCGAAACGGAGACAGTCTCATTGCCAGCTAAAAAGCTGAGCTGGCGCAAACGCCGAAATCGGGCGTCGCAGTCCACGCCCGCAATGGAACAATCAACAAATGAGAAGGAGCCCGACGAAACGACACCGTTGACGCCGCGCCGCAATCGGCGATGGATTTGGGTGGCCGCTTTGTCAGCTGCTCTGCTAGGCGCGGCAGTGTTCTTGGGGTCGATTCTGCCGGACCCCAAAAGCAGTGGGGAATACAAGAGTCTGCAGGCCGACAATGTCCGCCTGAACACTGAGCTTAACAAAGCCAAGACAGAGTACAAGACCCTTGACGATGGCATGAAAGCACGCGAGGTCAGAGTGACGGCGTCCGGTCAGGAGCTCACAAAGCGCGAGGAAGCGGTCAAGGTTGCAGAAGCTGCAGTAAAGAAGCGCGAAGAGGCTGTGACAGCGGCCGAGAAACAAAAAGCCGCGAACACCGTTCGGGAGGGGACTTGGACGGTGGGTGTGGATATTGAGCCAGGTACATACCGAACGGACACCGAGGTCTCGTCCAGCTGCTATTGGGGCATTTATCGCACGGGGTCGAACGGATCGGACATCATTGACAACGACATCGTGAGCGGTGGCCGCCCTACTGTCACGCTCGTCGCCGGGCAGGACTTCAAGACGACACGCTGCGGCGCGTGGACGAAGCAATAGAGGCAAGGTCTCATACCCAGTGCCATCCGCACGGATTAAAGCCCAGCGTTGTCCCGACACGGTCATTGCTTTTCTTACATGTTCCTTCGAACAATCGAACGTCATTCCCCGTTCGCCCTATGTTGTAATTCGTTATTAGCAGGTCAGGCGGCGATCTACCTATTGCTGTTCCGATGACATGGCAGCACCATCTTTCAGAAATATCACATGTCTCATGCAACAAAAAGAACGGCTGGTATATATGCTTTCCATATTGGGGGACTCCTTTGAAGATCTCAATACCATTCGCATACCTAAAGGAAGGTTTCAATGAAGAAATTATTCGCACTTATGGCGCTCATAGCTATCCCGGTGCTCGCAGGATGTGGTGCCAGCGGATCGACGACAGGAAACGCTGGAAGTGGTTCATCCGCTGCGTCACAGCCTGCGGAAAGCAAGGCTGCTGAGCCCAAGGTTGGGGAACCTTTTACTGCTGACATGGGCGGCGGCAACGTCGCTAAGATCACCATTGTGACTGCGCAGTTTGTAGATTCAGTGAGCACCAATCAGTTTGCTCCGAAGCCGAAGTCCGGAAAGTTCCTCCAGATGGATGTTCTTTGGGAGACCGAAAAGGGGACAACGAAGGCCAACTTCTTGTACTTCAATGTGAAGGATGCCGATGGGCGCAAAGCTGACGCGGCGCTTTTTGGCGACGGAACCCTCGGGTCGGGTGACGTCGTTGCTGGCGACAAGATGCGGGGCTTCGTGAATTTCGATGTGGCGCCGGGGCCCGTGACGGTGACAATAACGAACCCGATACTCCAGCCAGTGGCAACGATCAAGATCGCACCCTAGTTTGAATTGGTGGCCTCGGACTTTCGGCGTCCGAGGCCACCTTGCCACACCTCACTGTGCTCGGTTTGGTTGCCGGAACCTATATGGGTGGTGGGCGACGAGCCCCCGAGTGCGGTTTGCCTGCGCTTGGGACTTCCTAACCTCGAGTCCTCGACGTTTTCCAGGCGTCCATGCAGGTGCATGGCGCGGCGGCCGAGCTTGCGGAGGTGGATGTTGTGGCCGCCCCTGCGCTGGACCTACTCACCATTTTCTTCGCCGATCAGCTTCGGCGCCCTGGTTGCTTTCTCCGTCGTTAAATTTTCTAGGTGATCAAGCACGACTTCATGGAACACAAAGCCCGTGAAGCTCGCGGGGTTGTTCACAACCTTGTGCTCCCAGGCATTGGTTCGCTTTGACAGCCTGGCTGGTACGAGCGTGAATCGCTCGCTTCACCTTCGGGCTCGCTGGGTGGACGCTGCTCTGCTGTACCCAGCAGGGTTAAAAACCCGCGGATTCCGTCGTCCGGCACCGCAGTTAGGGCCTGAGGTGGAGGCTTAGGCCGGATGCTCGCGATGTGACCACTTCAGGCTCCCGTGAATATGGGCATTGACCCGCGGACGTCGCCTCCGCACGTCGGTCGTTGGTCCTTAGGGCGACGCAACAAGGCCGGGGCGGGGTTTGCCGGACTCGCAGCCTTAAGACTGCGAACACGACTCGGGTCGATCTTGTAGAGGCACCAAATGTCTCTCGCCGCTGACGGCATTCTGATACGGCAGGAAGGAGGTGCCTGTTTCCGGTGACCTCTTGCTCTGGAGTTCGCAAAAAGGCACTTTCGTCGGTCTCGTAGTCCGGTTGCAAACCGCAGACGGGCGTCAGCTCGAAGCATTGTTCCCGCGTCTGATTTGGGCATCGTATTCTTCGCCCAACCTAGCGGCACGTTCACCCGCTTGGCTGAGTTTTTCATCGGATCTGAGCACATCGAAGAGTATGTCGGGGTTCTCTTCCATGAGGTGCGAACCAATATATTCTTCACGGGGATCCAAGTCTGGGTCCCAATAGGGGGAGTCAGCTCCAGGTACTATCCAGCCATCAGGCAAGGATTCGAGAAATTCAATTTCAGCGCTGGTCTCAGTAGTCGCCGACCTGCCGCCGGCTGACTCTTCGCTGCGCGAAGCCATTCTGCGTCTTATTTTTTCTCCTGTTGAGCTACGCATTTCCGTATATGTCCTCTCCTTGGTCTAAGAAGTGTGACTGAACCCTGAACCTGATTAGCCACGACAGTCCAATGCCTACAGAGTTTAGCAATGCTAGGCCAACAAGCATCACCCAGAAAAACCTCATAAAATCATCTAAGCCAGTATTAACTTTGCTAACTATAAATGGATAGCCAGCATAGAAAAGCGCGGCAGCGAGTGCAAGGATGATGGTCGATATTGCCGATACGCGGGCTACTAATGTTCCACCCGTAAGTGATCTAGCCGCGTCAAAACCCGCCCAAGCTCCCATCAAGGCGGGGGCGGCCAGCAACACGCTAACCAGGTTGGCATCTGGACCATCGGGTTTTACATAAAAAGACGAAGCGCATATTAGGATTATGACGAATGCTGCGAGGGCTGCAAGAGATGAGGGGCCGACAGAACCCGGTAGTCTTTCATAGAAGCAGCATTCAAAGTACGACCGACCGAATCCGACAGCATTCCTCAAGTACAGGTGCGTGTGTCGCTGTCCCTGCCTTTCGGATGAGTGAACAGCGGTCGCATGGGGGAAGGTATTCGACGACAAGTCCGAGTTGCGAGGTCTCGAAACGATACTCTGGCGGGCGACATAGGTGCCTTCCGGACCCTTCATTTGCAGATGGTAGCTCTGAGCGCGGTCTGCGTTAATGAGAGGAACCATTATCGTTGAGGGCCGGATGCCGAGCCACCTTCGGGCAGCCATGGCTCGTTCTTCCACGGAGACGTTACGTTCGCGAAGCAACCATGTCTTGAAGCGAGGAAGTAGGCGTGCACGCGCTGCCGAGTCCTGACCCACAGAGTCTGACTTCGCACCGTTCTTTAGGGATAGGATCCGGCGCTCCATTGTGATGCGAACTATGGCGGTCTGCTGGACTTGGTCCTTGGCGTCCTTGCGGTTACGACTTATCAGGAATAAGGCCTCAAGCGCTTGCCGTGCCGGAGTTCGCTTCCCTATTGCGGAGCCTTCTTTGTTCGACTTTCCGTTCCGATTGCGAATATCGCTTTCAGCTGAAAATAATTGCTCAGGCATATCAACGCATATTGGATATTTCTTCCCCAATCTTCGAATAGCTCTCGAGACGATCGAAAGAATTACTTTATGCCCATTGTCATTTGACAGTGAAACGATGTCTTTCACAAGTTCCTCTGTAACTTCGCGAGATGCGCGCCCCGGGGCAGTGAGGAAAGCCAATACCCGACTCTCCAGCCCTGTGGTATATGCTCGTAGGATATCAGCACTGCATTTTGCAATGTAGTGCCTGAAAGTAGCAGCCACAAAAATAGTCACGGAATCATGGCCGATCGTAGATAGCCTCTGTCCGTCTCCTAGCTGAATGCGGAGGCCGCTCTCTAGGACACCCTTTCGCGACAACCAAAGTGGAATCATTAATTGGGAGCGATGAGCCGAGAGCGGTAAGGCAATTACGTACGATGATGTTATGGTTAGCGAACGACTGTGTTGCTCCACTGTTTCACTAATTCGCTGAATTAAGATTGCTGGCTCTAAGAGCATTTGAAGGAACACGCTGGCGGAGTGACCGAAATCATCGTGGTTCTGGATGCAATCGTTGATTTTCTCATCCCAATTACGTCGTCCCTCAGTGGGGACCACTTTGACGTTAAAAGTTGGCTGGGAGCTTCTGTAGACGCGCAGGGAAACCACGTGATAAAAGCAGTAGAACCCCACAGCGAGGGCTTCAGCCGTGCCAAAAGCGCTAAAACCAAAGGCCAAGCTGTGACGATTCGATCCTAGAAACACGAAGCCTGTGATGCTGAAGGCGAGCGCGGCCGCCGCTAGCAGGAATCGCCTAACGTGCTGCTGTTTTCCTTGCACTGCCCGCACCTCCGCGTTCGGCCAAGTTTTGAGCAGAATATCAGCCCGCGGCCCCGATGCCTCTGGTCGGCGCGACCGTCGTCTCGCCTGCTCAGGCCCCAGCGATCCTGCCCGCCACATACTCAGCATCCAGGCCCACTCCGCCGACGATCGACGAGTAGTGCCGGGTGAGCCAGGGCAGGCCCACCGTGTACAGGCCAGGGAGTTCCATGACACCGCGCGAGTGCCGCGGGTAGCCCCATTCATCGAGCACGGGCATGTCGATGAAGCTCAGGTCGAGCTTGTATCCGGTCGCCCACAGGATGGATGTGATGTTCGCTTCGGCAAGGTTCAGCTTGGCTGGTTCTGCGGGCAGCCAATCATCCTCGGGCTCCTGTGGTTGCTCGGGTGCTTCGATGCCTGCGGCGGCGATGTACGCCTCGATCGCGCGTCCCGAGCGTTGGGCGAAGGTTGACTCGACCGTTACGAGGCGTTCGGGGAGGTCGTCGCTGAAGGTGATGACGCCGTCGTCGATGTTTTCCAGATGGCCGTGCAGATGCATGCCGCGGCGGCCGAGCTCGCGGAGGTGGATGTTGTGGCCGCCGTCGGTACCTGAGAGCAACGGATTGCAGGCAAAACGGGCCGCGGGAGAGGGGAGTCCCTCGCGCGTGAGGGCGTTGATGCCGTAGTCCGGCCCGTGTTTGCCGACTTCCAGCAGCCAGTAGATGAGGTCGTGGCCGCGGTAACGGCGCGGCGCTTCAGGACACGTGGAGACGGCCAGGTGGACTTCACGACCGGCCGCGTGCAGCTCCTCGGCGATCTGCCCACCCGACTGCCCGGTCCCGACAATTAGCACAGCGCCATCAGGCAGCTGCTGGGGGTTGCGGTACTCGTGCGTGTGGAGCTGGAAGACGTTCTGCGGGAGGTTGCCCGCAATGGGGGGAAGCTTGGGTACCTGATAGGCGCCCGTCGCCAGGACGACGTTGCGTGCCTGCATGTGCCCGAGCGATGTCGCGATGGTGAACCCATCCGCCGCGCCTGCCAGCCGCGTCACCTCGACGCCGGTGCGCACCGGAGCGTTGATCACTTCCGCGTACTTTCTGAAGAGATTCACAGCAGCGATCCGCGGTATGAACGCGTCCGGATCGTCGCCGGCATACGGCATCCCCGGCAGGCCCAGTGCGAGGTTCGGCGTGTTCATGTAGAACCCGTCCCAGCGGTCCTGGAACGCACCTCCCAGCGAGTCCCGCCGTTCCAGGATTTGATGCTCGACGCCGGCCTGGGTCAGCCAGTAGCTCGTCGCGAGTCCCGCTTGGCCTGCGCCGATGATGACCGTTTCTGGGGTGCGTCCCATGGGGTGGATCTTACGCTTGGCAGATCCTCTCCGGTACGTATTTGCCCATGGCAGTTAGGCACTTCGAATGTGAATCCCGCGTCCCGAGAAATGGGCCCAAAAAGTCTGCAGATCCACGCGAATATCGCAACCATCTGTCGGATGCCGGCTGGATGGTCGATGGACTCGGATGTGGCCGGAACTGCTTATCCCCACGATTACAGCGAGGTGGCCTGATTGGCCGCCAGATTCGAAGGATGGGCTGATGGAGACAATTAGCATCCCCGGCCCGCGCACGGCCTGAATGAAGTTTTCTGGCGACGCTAGCTGAACGAGGTCGGCCTCAAGACCGTTTCTTTTGGCGTGGCGGGCGAGCCCATAGTGGTTCCAACCGGATTGCTCGGTGTACGCGCTGTCTCGAAGTAATTCCTCGGTGATGACAGCAGGAGAGATTTGAAGGCTTGGCACGAGGTGGGCGTACACCATTCGCAGACAAGCCACTCCGCAAGATCTTGTATCCCAGAACGCTGCAGACTTGAAGCTGGGGTAGCCAAGCTGCCGCCAATCATGGCTGACCATGGAGCTGAAGAACGGCATGCTTTTCCTCATCCGGCCAAGTCATTCTGACTTAATGCAAGCCGACATAAAAGAATCGTAGTTAACACGGAGTCCCCAATCACTCGTAGACCTGGGACTATCCGTGCCCAGGATTCAGGAAATTAGAATAATTGGATTGTTTCAATGAATCCACCATTTACCAATATTGAGGACCAAAATGCCGCCCTTAATGCGTCAGGTAAGGAAATGTCGCAATCTTGCATCATTATTCCCTGGGTTCCGACACATTCTTTAGGGGCTTCTATTCCCGAGCCTACGGAGGACTTTCGTTTCAACCCGTTCCGGTCTCATCTGCTCCTTTTGGACTGCGGGTGCGGGAGGGCAGTCTTGGCTGTCAGGTCACAGTATTTTGGACAGTCGCTCGCACTCTTCCCACAGCCGCTTCCGGGCGGCGGGATCAGAGCCCATGCCCGGCGTCGGCAGTTCCTTGCGTTTCGCCCAGAGCTTGCCGGACACCGCCGCAGCCTCTGGCGAGGTGGAGAGCCACACGGCCGTATCGGCTGCCTTCTCTGCGGGCTTGCCGAAGGTGTTTGTCATCCAGCGGAAGGGGCCGCCAACGTCCTGCAGAAGACCGGTGTGCTTGACGAGGCCTGGATGCACCGCATTTACCACTACGTTGGATCCGCGAAGGCGCTCCGCGAACTCCTGGGTCAACAAAACCCTGCCTAGCATCGTCGGCGGGGTTGAGCGCAGGTAGCTGTAGCTGCCTTTCGCAGTTTGAAGGTCGTCGAAATCGATCTTGGTGACCGAGGGGCCGCCGGAATACTTGGAAGCGATGTTTACGATCCGCGATGGCTGCCCTCCATCCCTGCCCGCGCCACTCTTGAGCGCATCCAGGAGCAGATTCGTGAGAAGGAAGTAGCCCATCACGTTGGTAGCGAACGTGACCTCGAGGCCATCCGCGGTCACGTGGCGTTCCTTGCGGAAAACGCCGGCCGCGTTGACGAGCACGTGAAGTTCGTCGTGGCGGGAAAGGAACTCCCCAGCGGCCGAGCGAATTGACGTTTGGTTTGAGAGATCGCAGGCAATAGGCTCCAAGGTCGCGCCCGGGACCGCCGCCTGGATGTCGCGCATAGCCTCCTCTGCCCGCGCTTCTGTCCGTCCAACCACGACGACGGTGGCACCTTCGCGGGCCAGTGCAGTGGCGATGGCCTTAGCAAGACCACCCGTAGCGCCGGTTACCAGCGCTGTTCGTCCATTCATCGAGGGCATGGCTTGATCTCAGCACGAAACGGCATGTTTGGCGAGGGTCCGGGAAGGGTGAGGTCTCTAGTTCTTGGAAGGCCGTGCCTTAGGTTTCTTCGGCGGGAGCCCGGCCACGTAATCGAATGCTTTGGCCACCCATGGTTCGGCCTTCTCAGCGTCATCGTTCCAAACTTCCGGAAGACCGGTGTATCCGCCCATGGGACGTTCTTCAGGACCAAAGGGCTGAGTTTCATGATCAGCCTCGAGTTCGGCCTTGTCAGCGTCAGAAAGACGGACGCCGATGGTCGGACCGAACAATCCTGCAAACATGTTGCCATTCACGAAAGCGCCAAGATTGCCGAACATCGGCTTGACGACGACATCGGGATGATCGGGCAGCACAGAACGGAAGCGTTCCTTATCGGCGTCCGAGGGCTTGGGCATCTGCATTTGCTTGTCCTCCTAGGTTGTACCTCCATGGCACCTGTACGCAGAGCATGACAAGCAGTCCGGAAACCAGCAAGGGGGCCTGCCTCCTCGACGGACGCGCCGGCCGATGGGAGTCTGGATCATGGCCACAGATCTCAGCGCGCGCTGGGCTGAAGGATCTGTTGCTTCCGGGACACATCACGGCCTTGATGTGGGACTGAGGTGAAGAATTGAATTCTCCCGCTGCAATCCGCGTTACTGCCATTCGTGTCGCCGAGCTGCTTGCGGAAGGCGAGGCAATGCCGGTGTATGTGCATATCATCGACCACCCCGAGGGGCGCGTGCTGGTGGATACCGGCATGACTCAGCTTCATCCGGCGGTCGCCGACATGGAGCCACGCATTTATCCACTGAACGAGCAGGACTTCGACATCAGCAGCGTCGATATCGTCGTCAACACTCACCTGCATTTTGACCATTGCGGAGGTAACCACCTCTTCGCGGGCAAGCCCGTCTACGTTCAGCGTCAGGAGCTTGACGACGCCCGTAACCAGGACGACTACACCATCCCGGAATGGGTGGACCCACCAGGGATGCAGTACGTCACCGTCGACAACGAACTCGAACTTCTTCCCGGGATACGGCTCCTTCGGACACCAGGTCACACTCGAGGCTCACAGGTTGTCGTCATTGACGGAGACGGACCGCCTACTATCATCGCCGGTGACACCGCGGTTTTCTTCGACGAACTTGATAACCCCCGCACCGAGGGCCAGCAGCTCATTCGCTCTCTGAATCCTGCAACGGTTTGGCTTGCACACGCGCACACGCCGTGGAAACCAGGAGTTTCAGTATCGCCATGACCCCTGGCGGCCCCCTTCGCAGGGGGTAATCCGGCCATCGGATTGATTAATCTGACGTCGTACTAGCTATCTGCTCAGATCTATGTAAACTTGACGGTGTTGTTGTGTTTGGCATTTGGTAGTTCAGGCAGTCCCCGTGATCCATCTGGATCGCGACCTTCTGAAGTAACGGTGGAGAACACCCCACACCGGAGACCCGAAAGTCGGGAGAATCTCCACCTTCAGTAAGGACTGAAAAAATGGCTACAGGTACCGTGAAATGGTTCAACTCCGAAAAGGGCTTCGGCTTCATCTCTCCTGAAGATGGCAGCCAGGACGTTTTCGCTCACTACTCTGCGATCAACTCCTCGGGCTACCGCTCCCTCGAAGAGAACCAGAAGGTTTCCTTCGACGTCGAGCAGGGCCCCAAGGGTCCCCAGGCAGTAAACATCCAGGCTATCTAGTCTTCGGATAAACAAAAAAGCAGGGCTGGTCATTGACCGGCCCTGCTTTTTCTTATCGCTGTAGTCGAATATGTATACGAGTTGCTAAGAGGTTAGTAGAACATATATCCACATAGCGAATTACACCCCTGTAACTCACCTTCGAACGTCCGTAGCGTGGTTGGTATCAACTACGAAACCGAGGGCCTCCCATGGACGAACAGACTGCAGACGACTCTTTCCCGCCAGCTCATTCGAAGCAGGCCCAGCACCTAGGCGAGTCGCGCGAGCACTCATTTTTGCCCGAATCGCCACCTAGACGGGCGCTAAGCGGCCTGTGCAAGGCTGTTTTGCCACCTAGTCCCGTTTCCGAAATCTAACCTGCGAAGTGAGCCGCATGTCGGTCATCCACAGAAACAGAAGGTTGCATCGAGTGTTCGATTCTGAGGTTCAGCGCATCCTCGATTTCGTCGGCCGCGGCATAAGCGTGCGGATTATTGGAGCCCCCGGAAGCGGCAGGACCACTGTGTTGCAAAACGTGGTGGCCAACCTGGAAAAAACCGGCATCGCCATCCACGTCATCAGCGGCCTTCGAACACATCGCTCAATTCCGTACTCAGCCATCAAGAGCCTGGGTTTAGAGCTTCGGCCCGGCCGCAGCGGAGTCATGGATATGGCAGATGCGCTCTCAAGCCAGTTATCCAAGCCTGGAAAGCACGTCCTGATAGTGGACGACATACATCTGCTGGACATCGAATCGCTGGCGGTCCTGGAATCCGTTCGGCGTAGGTCCGACTGTCCGCTGATCGTCACGGCTCCGGACAGCGGCTCGATCTCACGAGGCCAACTCGCCGTCATGAACAGTGGCCGCGAAGCTTTGCTGCAACTGAACCCACTCCATTTTGAGCAAGTACACACTTTGGTAACGCAGGTGCTGGGGGCTGCTGCAGATGCCGACACAACAGCCAGAATCCTGACCAAGTCCGGCGGCAACCCTCGGCTCATCGTCCGCATTACGGAGACCGCGGCCCTAAGCGAGCTGCTGGTTATGCGTGGCCGGCAGTGGCAGATGACAGGTGACAGCCTCTGGAACGACCATCTGAGAGGAACCCTCGAAGAGCTGCTGGCGGACCTGGATCCGGAAGAAGTCACTGCCCTTCACACCATGGCAATCCTTGGCACCGCCCGTGTAGACGTTCTGCAAAAGGTGGTCCAGCCCGATGTGCTGGAAGGCCTTGAACGGCGCGGATTCCTGTCTGTCATGGACGATCACCACAATGGACCGATCGCGGCGATAAGCCCGCCAGTCATCGCAGACTATTTCCGGGGCCAAAAGACGCTCAGGGACCGGCACCTCTTGCGGAACAAGATCGCTGGTGCACTTGAGGGTGTGCCTCAAACTGCGCAGGGAAATTCAACGACTGCCGACTGCCTATCCCGGGTGCTGGGGTCCTTGCGGCTCGAGAAGGGAAACGATGACGCCGTAACCGCCCGGCATTTTCACGATCACAGTGCAGCCCGCGAACGCACGCGCTATGAACGATGGCAAGCGAACAAGTCCGCGACCAATGCTGCTGCCCTGCTCAGGGTTTACTGGGGAGCGCCCGTGAACGTTATGCGGGCAACCCGCGTCTGCCAGGAGACGTCCACGCTCAACGGCGACCCCAACGACATTCTCTTTCTTGCGATCACCAAGGCTTTCCTTGCAATCTACTCAGGGCAAGGCGTGAGCACGGCTGTGGACATCCTGAAAGGATTCGCCGAGCACAACCCGGAACAGGCCTCTACTGCCGACGCCGCAATCATCTTCATCAACGCCTCCCACGGTCGTGTCGGGCCTGTGGCCGAGCCTTCTGCTGGCACCCCGCAGCCTCCCTCACTGGGGTTGGAAGGACTCGTCCAAAGCTTGCTCGAGCTGTATCGTTTTCGGCCGGGTGCGGTCCTCAGCCTGACAGAGAAGGCTGAGGACGACGACACCTTCCCGCACCTACGTCCATTCGTTCACGGTCTGGCGCTTTTTGCAGCAGGCAGGATCGAGGACTCCCTGGTCTTCGCACTGGATTGGCGTGCCGAGGCCCGCCGAAACCTCGATCAATTCGGCGTCGTTGCCAGTAGTTACGTGGCAGCGCTCGGTCTCCTGTACCGCGGTTACTTCGAAGAAGCCGAGTACCTCATGAGCAGTGTGTTTGCCATGGGCCGTCCCGGGTTCGTCGTCGACGTCCTTTATGACGCCATGCTGCGGCTCGCCGGCCTACGGCATGCGACGACGGCCATCTCGCCAGCGCTGTCCATCGCCTCGCAGGCACGGAGTGAAGTGCCTGATGTTGGACCGTTGCCCGGTATCGGCAAGGGTGTACACGAGCTCGTTGCCGCGGAGACTACCCAGCCGTCGGTTTTTGATCGACGGGCCGTGAAGCTCATCAAACGCCAGATGAAGAGCGGCTACATCCTGGAAGCAACAATGACGGCGCTGCTCTGCACATGCCTGTGTCCCGGCGCGCCGGTTCTGGATCTCCTGCGGAAGATCCTGCGCGACAGCGGAGTGACGGCTCACGACCAGATGATGGCCGTTGCCACCGCCGTTGTGGAAGGGGATCACAAGCTGCTTGGTCTCCTCCTGAAACACTACGAATTGGACGCCGACAACTATCAGATCGGCATGCTCCTTCGAGGTGCCCTCAAACGTCACGTTCTGGAAGGGAACACAGCAGCGGCCGAGGCCATGGCCGAAGCATCCTCGATGTTCGCAGCAAGATTTCCGTCAACCAACGAGCAACTCTCCTTCAACACTTTCAGGACGACACCCCTGACCGAACGAGAAATTGAGGTTGCCGCGTTGGCGGGACATCGCTCCAACGTTGAGATTGCTGAACATCTGGGGATCAGCGCGAGAACAGTGGAAAACCACATCTCCAACGCCCTCCGAAAAACCGGCGCAACCTCGCGTAATGGCCTGTTCATCCTCGTGGGGAATTCAATGGCCGCACGCTGACTCACGTTAGGCTGAACGTATCTTCCAGTACGAGTCTCCGGTGACATCGGTAGAGCTCAGACCTTGATGCGTGAAGGGTTCTCGTGAGCAATTCCCCGGCCTTGGCCCGCCGCCTCGGCACCTTTGATGCTTCCCTCATTGGCTTAGGCTCCATGATTGGCGCCGGGGTCTTCGCGGCGTTCACGCCAGCCGCAGCAGCTGCAGGATCTGGTCTGCTTATAGGTCTGGTCGTTGCCGCCTTCGTGGCCTTCTGCAACGCGACGTCGTCCGCGCAGCTCGCCGCCAGATACCCCACCTCCGGTGGAACCTACGTCTACGGACGTGAGCGGCTTGGGCCTTGGTCCGGGTTCCTTGCCGGGTGGGGATTCGTGATCGGCAAGACGGCCAGCGCCGCAGCCATGGCCATGACCTTCGCGGCCTATGCAGCACCGGCAGGCTGGGAGCGCCCGGTGGCGATTGCCGCCGTCGTAATTTTGACGGCTGTTGAACTACTCACGGAGTGACCCGCACAGCGGGACTTACGCGGATTTTGGTGATCGCCGTCCTGACCGCTCTTGCGATAGCCATGGCGGCCGTTTGGGGTGGCTCCGGACCTGACTTCAGCAACTTTGTGGGGGAGGGGCTGCTGGCGCACGGCTGGTACGGCATATTGCAGTCGGCCGGGCTGTTGTTCTTTGCCTTCGCTGGCTACGCGAGGATTGCCACCAGTGGGGGAGGAGGTTCGCGAACCTCGCCGCACGATACCCCGTGCCATCAGCATCGCCCTGGGAATCACAATCGTCATTTATGCCTTGATAGCGGTCACGCTGTTGGCGGCACTGGGACCCGACGGTGTTTCCGGGACGCCGACACCCCTCGCCGATGCCGTCACTGCCGGCGCAATGTCTTGGGCTGCTCCGATTGTTCGGATCGGAGCCGCAGTTGCCTCTTTGGGTGCTCTCCTGGCGCTGATCGCGGGGCTGGGCCGGACGAGCTTGGCGATGGCCCGCGAGCACGACCTCCCGCACTGGCTCGCGGCAGTTCACCCGCGATACAAGGTTCCCCACCGTGCAGAAACAACGCTGGCCGTGGTGATTTGCCTGATCATTGCCGTGGCTGACCTCAGGGGCGCCATCGGATTCTCGTCGTTCGGTGTGCTGCTTTACTACTTGGTCGCAAATATTGCGGCATTCACTCAGCCCGCCGAGGACCGCAGGTACCCGAAGGCCCTGCAAGTGGCTGGGGCTGTTGCCTGCGTGGCGTTGGTTGCGACGCTACCGCCACTGTCTGTCGGGCTGGGTGTGCTGATGTTCGTGGTGGGCATCGTGTTCCGGGTGATCCGTTTGCGCCGGAGCCCGTCCAGCCCTCGATAGGCCTCCTCCGGAAGCCGGGTGGGCACGACTCCACCTGGGGGTTATTAGGTGGAGCCGTGCCGTTGTGCCTTCTTCGCCTGGGACGAGTGGGGTACCCGCCGGACACCGGGTTTCCCGTCCCGAAGGCACAAGAGGAGACTATGGCCGAAATGGGGGTCTAGGTGCTCGTACATTCGCTCTAGGTGCTGGTTTATGAGCAAATTCGGGCTTTCGATGGTGCATCAATCCAAAAATGAGTGTTCGCAGAGACGAACTAGGTGGTGTGACACGATTGCGCCCTGCTCAAACATCACTGGCAGGATTGGCGTATGGAGTCACCCACCCAAGTCCCCGCCGTCGAGCTGCGCATTTCCATCAGTGAATCGGACCCGCTGATTTGGCGGCAGCTCGTTCTCCCGGAAAACGCTACCGTTGCCGAGCTGCACAGTGCGATTCAATGCGCATTCGATTGGAAGAACGCACATCTTTACGCCGTGGCCGGCCATGACCAGGCCGGCAAGAAACGGATCATCACCAGGGTCGCCGAAGATGACGACGCACCTGAAGGCGCGGAGGAGGCCAGCGGGGTGGAACTGCGGGAGTTGTTCGACTCAGGCCAGCCTGGAAAGTCGTCCCTTGAATACGACTACGACTTTGGTGACAACTGGACTCACGAAATCGAAGTCGTGGGACCCGCCCTAATTCAGGAATCGACAATTACGTGTACAGGCGGCGCAATGCGTGGCCCCCTCGAGGACTCGGGGGGAGTGCATGGATACGCCAATATTGTGGGAGCGGTCGGAGACCCAAGCCACCCAGAGCATGACGACATGGTCGGATGGCTGGAGTGGGTGACCAGCGAACGGGCTGACCGCTTCGACCCGACGGCTTTCGACATGGAGGCTGTCAATGGTGAGCTGCATCGGCTGGCGCAGAGGTTGTGGCCAGAGGCGCCCACGCAGGAAGACATGGAAGCGGTGCTGGCCCCCGTTAGTTGGCTCTTGAGTGAAGCCAACCCCGATGGGCTGGATCTGACCTCAGCAGGATGGCTCAAACCTGCAATTGTTAAACGAATGATGACCGAGCTCAATTGGGACGACGACTGGTTCGGACCGGGCCGCAACGAGGTCAATATCCCCGAGGTGAGGAACCTCCGGGAGCAATTGCAGAATTGGAAACTGCTGCGTAAGTCGAAGAATAAGTTGCTGCTCACGCCTCTGGGTCGGCGGGTGGTTCAAAACCCCGCGGCCCTGTGGGAGTTCCTGGCCAACCACTTCGCATCCCCGGACTCGCCGGTTGAGAAAGTCATCACTCAGCTCCTGGTCTCGTGGGAATTGGCCGGAGTGACGCCGGGCTATGCCACCATTGATGAAGCAGTTCGATCGGAACTTTCCATGCTCGGGTTCCGTGTATCCGAGGGCAATGGCCTGATTCCCCTCGAGCTGGCTCACGACCTCTTTTACGACGTGAAACGACCGTTGGAATTTCTATCCCTGTGGGGTCCGCGAATGTGGCGGCGACCTAACGCGAAGCTTTCCGACGCCGGTCTGAAGTTCCTCCTCGACGTCCAGCGCCGTCTGGGTGACGACTAGCCAGGGGCAGCGATCAATCGCTCGGATGCGCCAGCCTTTTCAGCAGCGGTACCAGCTCACCGGCCGGCGCCGGCTTGAAGAACTCGGCGTCGGCCAGCTCTACTGCGGCGATTGCTCGTGGAGCCAGCTCAGAGCCTGCTTCAGTAACACGTAGCCGTTTGGCCCTCGTGTCCGAGGGGTCGACTTCGCGTTCGATGAGACCTTTCACCTCCAGGGTTCGAAGGACCTGAGAGGCCATCTTTACGTCGGTACCGGCTTGGCGGGCAACGGCGAGCTGATTGGGGTGCTCACCCTCTTTGTTGAGCCACCAGGTGCAGGCAAGAAGCACGAACTGCACGTGGGTGAGGCCGATCGGAGCCAATGCGGCCGCCATCTCACGCTGCCAGCGAAGGGTGGTGTGCCACAGCAGGAATCCGGGGCTTTCGCCCGGGCTGAGCGGCATCAGCGTTGGGCGAGTTCGACGAGCGAAGCCATGGTGTCCGGCCAATCTGAAGTAATGGCAGGCCCAATCTCGGGCCCCACCTGATCTGCGCCAGCACCGGTGATCTCCATCTTGTAGACGACCCGGACCCGACCGCCGTCGAGCCTGTCCAAGCGGTGGGCGGTTCGGATCAGCAGCTCATCGAAGCGTGCTTCGTCGACGAACAGCTCTCCGTCCACTACCTCCGCGATGCGCAATTGGATGGGTTCATCCCCGGGTGGCGTCATGAGGATCTGCGAACCCTCCGCGAAGGCGCCGTCGATCTCAACGTGTTCAATTTCGGCGTTCCAGGAACCCCAGTTCTCGACGTCGGACCAGAGTCGCCAGAGCGCCTCGGGTGCCGCGGTGGTTTCAATGCTGTGCTCGTAATCCCACATGGTTGCCTCCCGAAGTAGATGGTCTACGCAAAGACTATCTGCGCGTAGACCATCTTGTACAGTGGCAAATCAGGGGCTACTTCTCACAGCCGATACCGTCGTGGTCGTTGTCCAGGCCATAGATGTCAGAACCAACCACGGTTACCGGGCCTCTGACGTAAGCAGGTCCGTTGCCTTTGCCGCCGGCACAGTCGACGTCGGACGCAACAGGTACGCAGGCACCGGCATAGTTCGGGTCGCAGCCACTCTGAACGAGGGGAGCGGGGGCGGGTTTGGCAGCAGCGGCAGCCTGATCGGCGGCAGCTTGATCTGCCGCTGCTTTTGCTGCTGCAGCTTGATCGGCGGCGAGTTTGTCCGCGGCAGCCTTGTCGGCTGCTGCCTTGTCCGCTGCAGCTTTCGCTGCTGCGTCCGCTGCCACCTTCTCTGCTGCGGCCTTTGCCGCAGCGTCTGCAGCGCGTTGATCAGAAAGCTTTCCTGCTGTTGCGGAGTCCAGCCAGGCGAGTTGTCCCGATTGATCAATGGTGCAGATGTACGTTTCGCCGGCCACGGATTGGGTGTTCTTCTCGGTAGTGCAAGCTTTCCCGGCTATCTTGCTCGGCGTTGGCGAAGGAGATGCGGACGTCGACTCCGTGGTGTTGCTCACCGATCCAGCAGCTCCCATGGACGCAGAACCGCAGCCGACCAGCAAAATCATCAGTGATCCGATGGCCGTGATTCCGAGCGCTTTACCGCGAAAAGAACGTGACGATTTGCCGCCGAAAAGCGAGTGTTTTCCGGCGCGCGAAAGTTGTGTGTGCAATGTGTTGCCCCCTTAGAGTGCGCCCATGCGAAAGGCGCGTGGAGGCACAGTAACACCGGTCACACGGGCCCCACAGGAGAAGTCTTCTATGACTTATCGCACCTGCCAGTCAAGAAGCATGCCGGTTGCCGCGCGAGGCGTCATCGCTGAGCAGTTCGTCGGCTGCGGGGTCGCCAGTGACGTTCACAGGAGTCCATGGCTGCCTATCCGGGCGTCGCGTGCCTAGCATTGGTAAATGATGGCTAAATCGTCGGGCTCCGGCGCGTGGACCAAGGATGCAGCCCGCGATCCACGCAGGGTGCACTGGATGGAACTGTTCTTCGACCTCGTCTTTGTGGCTTTCGTGGGGCAGCTTGCCCATGGAATCCACGGTGACCCCGGTTGGGTCGAATTCGGAACTTTCGTCCTGCTCTTCTTCCCGGCGTGGTGGGCTTGGGTGAACATGGTTTCGGTCGTCAACCTCTTGCCGGCCCTGTCCTCCCGGCGGCTGGGCATTGCGATGCTGGCGGCGATGGCAGCTGCGAGCGTGATGGCCGCCGCCGCGCCGGGCGCGTTTGGCGAACGGGCGTGGGCCTTCTCGCTTGCCAACGCTGCCATGCGGGTCATCCTCCTGGTCTTGTGGCTGCATCTGCACCGTCAACGAGCCGGCGGTACGCCGCGGCGCATCTGGACATATAACGGCGGGACGGCCCTTCTTTGGCTCGTCGCCGCATTCCTGCCGCTCTACGTCGCGTTGATCCTGTGGGCGGCATCGATCGCCATCGAGGTTGGCATGGTGGCGGTCGGTGGACGCCTCTGGCCTGAGCGCGGCGTTGGTGGCATCAACATCGAGCATGCTTCCGAACGGCTAGGTCTCTTTGTCATCATTGTCCTCGGCGAATCCGTTCTCACGATCGTCAGTGAAGTCTCGAATGATTGGAGTCTGGGCGCCGGCATCGCCGGTGCGCTGGGATTTCTCATCGTGGCACTCCTGGGCTGGGCGTTCTTCCAGTATGGAACCGGGGCCATCACTGCGGGGCTCGAACGTCTGCAATCGCAGTCCGACTTCTCCGGGATACTTCAGACCACGCTGTTTTTGCCGTTTCTCCTGGTTGTGGGCGTGACAGCGATCGCCGCTGCGATCGCAACTGCCATTCCAGCACCGTTCGAGCATCTGCCTTTCGGTTCCGGGGTTTCGCTTGGTGGCGGAATCGCCCTGTTCTATGCGTGCAACGCGGTGGTGGCGCTTCGCTACGGCCAACCGCTTCGAATGGTAGTGCCGTGGGCGGTGCCCGCAGTGGTGGTCGCGTCCTTGCTCATACCGATCAACGCTATGGTTTCGGCGGCCGTCATCCTGGTAAGTGCCGTGGTCCTCCTGCTTCTGGTCACGGCTTATGTGGAGTTCCGCAGACGACGGCGGCTGGCTGATGGATCTTTACGGCTCCTAACCTGAGCCCAACAACCACGATTGGTCAGTTTGGGTTTCCTTCGGGTGCCGGCGCAGCTTCCCTATCACCAGTTCCAGTGGCCACACCACCACCCGAAGTGCCCCTGCCACCAGCAACAGAATCACAAAGAGCACTATGGCTGGCAGGCAAAACACGAACACCGTGATTGCAGTAATGAGATAACCGACGATATAAGCCGTCATCACCCCGGTGTCCACCGTGAGCTCCCGAAGATTGAATTACCAATAGAGGGTCTTGCCCGGTGCACGCACCAGGCTACGGTCTAACGGGTTTCGGTGGGCCCAGTGCTGGTATTGGTGCTGGTCCCGGAAGATCCGCCACGGCTGATCGGAATCCGCACTTCAAGGAACCGACGGACAGGATCGGCGATGTCGCTGGCCGACCAACGAAGTAGATTGCTCATCGTGGTGCCTCCTGTTTATTACCAGGCCCCGCGGACCGACCCCGGGCGGGGCCTAAATCGGATCTACACAAATAAATTACGCCGAACACGCATCGTTGTTAAGGCGCCCCCATTTATCCGTCCACCAGCGCTTTCGACGCCCCCGAAGCGTTTTCGCTTTCGAAGACAGGGCCTGCCGACGGCCGCTTCGCCAGGTGTTCCTCTCCGGGACCGTGGGGACGAAGCTGCTTAAAGACCCAAGGGAAAAAGTACGCCTTTGCCCACGCGAGGTCACCGGCCCTGGCTTGACGCCAGCTGCTTTCGGGCAGCGCTTTGGGCTCCAGCTGCCGAAGCGTATGCGGGACATTGAGTGTGTCCAGCACGGCGATGGCAATCGTGTGATGACCTAGCGGGGAGAAATGCAGCCGGTCAGGGTCCCACATCCTTGGGTCCTTGAGTTGCCTTAGGGCCCAGAGATCTGTGATGAGCGTGCCGTGGCGGGCAGCAATAGCGCGAACGTTCTCGTTGAAGATGGCCACTTTGCCACGGTTGCGTCCGAGCACGGGTGTGGATCCCCAGTCGGGTCCCGTGAACAAAACGATCGTCGCGCCTGTCTCAGCCAAGAGGCTCACGCCGGTCTCAAGTTTGCTCGCAAGCTTGTCCGGGTCACTGGCGTGGAACACCATATCGTTCCCGCCTGCAGACAACGTGATCAGGTCAGGCTTCAGAGTTAGTGCCTGACCGATCTGCTGGTCCAGGATCTGCTGCAACAGCAACCCGCGCACGGCGAGGTTCGCATAGGCAAAATCCGGCTGGCCGACTGCCAGTTCTTCGGCAACGCGGTCAGCCCAGCCGCGCAGCCCTCCGACGCTTCCTGGTTCCGGATCCCCAATACCTTCGGTAAAGGAATCTCCAAGCGCCACATACCTGCTCCAGGGGTGCGAGCGGTCCTTGATATTCTGCCCAGCACCCGCTTTGAGATCAACAAGGCCTTTGGGGGTAACCCGGCCACGCCACCTCATTGCCCTACCTCCTTGTAAGGAAAAAGGTTCTTACACAGTGATAACGGCAGTGCTGGTCGTGATGTTCCCGGCATGTCCAGCCGGTTAGAGGAACATTTCCTCCGCCACCACGGACGCTCCCGTCCCCAACCCGCGGACGGTCCATCCAGCACTTCGCCAGGCCTCAGCGTCCAGTACGTTCCGAGCGTCCAGCACCATCCGGCGTCGTACGAGGGAACCCGCAATCGACGGCGAGAGGGACACGTATTCGTCCCATTCGGTGAGCAGCAACACGAGTTCGGCGCCCTCAAGGGCCCGCTTGGTGGAGGCCTCGAAGCGGATTTGTGGGTAGCGGATCCAGGCGTTGTTGATGGCTTTGGGATCGGTGACGGTTACGTGCGCGCCGGCGGAGGCGAGTTGCTGGGCGACGTCCAGAGCGGGGGAGTCCCGGATGTCGTCGGTGTCCGGTTTGAACGCTGCGCCGAGGATTGTCACTGTTCTGCCGGAGAGGAAACCGCGGCACATTTCCCTTGCCACATCCACGGCACGGGTGCGCTGGTCCAGGTTGATGCTGTCTACCAACGCCATCCATCGGTCTACGGACGGGACGGAAAGCTCGCGCGATTGGGCGCGGAAGGAGCGGATGTCCTTGGGCAGGCAGCCCCCGCCGAATCCGAGTCCGGCATGCAGGTACCGGTTGCCGATGCGCGGGTCCAGGCCCATCGCCTCGCTGAGCTCGCCCACGTCAGCACCCGACGCGTCGCAGAGCTCTGCCATCGCGTTGATGAAGCTGACCTTCGTGGCCAGGAACGCGTTCGACGCCGACTTGATCAGCTCCGCAGTTGCAAAGTTGCAGACCAAACGAGGGATGCCCGCGCTGATCAGTGGCTCGTACACGGCATCCAGAACGGCAGTCACGGGAGCGCCAGCTGCGGCACCCTTCCCGCCGGGAACCCCGTAAACCAGGCGATCGGGAACCAGGGAATCCTTGACGGCTGTACCCTGGCGCAGGAACTCGGGGTTCCAGCCGAGCAGGACGTCCGAGCGCCGGGCCAGGACCGCGCGCAGCGTCTCCACAGTGCCTACCGGCACCGTTGATTTACCCACGACGGCGGCACTCTTGGCCAGGTGGGGGAGGAGGCTCTTCGTGGCGCTCATCAGGTAGGAGAGATCGGCCGTGTCAGAGGTCTTGGACTGCGGCGTGCCCACACAAAGGAAATGCACTTTGGCGTCGGCTGCCGCTGAGAAGTCAGTAGTGAACTTCAGGCGGCCCGTGGTGCGTCCGTCGCTGAGCAGTTCGTCCAGGCCGGGCTCGTGAAAGGGAGCCAGCGCCTTGTTGAGCTGCTCAACCTTGTGGGAATCGACGTCGATGCCCACCACGGAATGGCCCATGGACGCGAGCGTTGCGGCGTGGACTGCGCCGAGGTAGCCGCAGCCGATCACGGAGATCTTCATGAGGAGGGTCCTTTGCTTGAGGTCAGTTCAGTGGGGCCGGCTTCGCTGGGAATGCCGGCGACAACTTCGTTGTAATGCCGCACCAGGTCGGCGCTGAGCACAGGCCACGTCCGGCCCTGGACCGAAGCGGTTGCTGCCGCTGCGAACGCGCGGCGCTTGGCGTCGTCGCCCATCAGGTCCTGCACATAGTCGCGCAGTTGAGTGAGGTTTCCCGGCTCGTACAGCCAACCCGTGCGGGAGTTTTCCACGAGGTCCAGGGGGCCGCCGCGGCCGGTCGCGACCACTGGAACGCCCGATGCCATGGCTTCCTGGATGGTCTGGCAGAAGGTTTCGAACTCGCCGGGATGGACGAAGAGATCGAAGCCTGCCACAGCCTCCGCCAGGGAATCCCCGCCGAGGAAGCCGGCGAAGTGGGCATTCGGCAGGGCCGCTTGGAGTGCTTCCCGCTGCGGACCATCACCAACAATCACCAGCTTCGTATCCGGCAGGTCCGCCAGCACGGCGAGGTCTTCCACCTGTTTCTCCACCGCGAGGCGGCCGACGTAGCCGATAATCCGGTGACCGTCCGGCGCTACCGAGCTGCGCCACGCCGTCGAACGTTTCGCCGGGTTGAAGCGCGCGGTGTCCACGCCGCGGCGCCACATGTCCACGCGCAGGATCCCGCGTCCGCGCAACTGGTTCAGCGCGAACGTGGACGGCACAAGGGTTCGGGTGGCCAGAAGGTGGATGTTGTCCACGCGGTTCCACGCCCAGTTCTCCAAGAACGGCACGCCATAGCGGGTGGCGTAGCCGGGAACCTCGGTTTGGTAGATCGCAACCGTCGGGATCCCGAGCTGATCGGCGGCCTGCACTGCCCGCCAGCCGAGGACGAACGGGGAGGCGAGATGAACGACGTCGGGGGCGAAATCGGCAAGGATTCGCTTGACCCGATTCACACCACCCAACGCAACCCGCACATTCGTGTAACCGGCCAGCGGCACTGAGGGAAGCCTGTGCACATACGCACCCTTCACGACGCTCGAAACATCAGTGTCCGACGTCGACGGCGCGATCACCATCACCTCATCCCCGCGCTCCTGCAGATGCTCCAGCACCCGCAGTATCGAATGGGTTACCCCATTCATCAGTGGCAGGAATGATTCGGCGACGATTGCGATCCTCACGCCTTCAACGGTGGTCGCGGCGGTTGGCCTTGTGGGTTCGAACGGGTGGCCTGTGGAGGAAGAGTTGGTTAACAGGAGGGTGTCCTGTTTGTCGGAGCCGCCCGGTAGACTCCCGTTCTATGACGCGCTGCCGCGTCTCGACTTTTTTGGGGGGGTCTTGCCATGTTTGCTGCTAGGGATGGTTCCCGCGCGCTTGGGGGAGTAAGCGTACGACGACGGCGCCGGACGGCGGCGCGGTCAGTCGCCGTCGGCTTGGGCTTGGCGCTGCTGCTCGGAACCGTCGGTTCGCCGGCGTCACCGGCTATGGCTGACGCGGTGACGGATATCTTCTCGACAGGTGAGCAGCCGGCAAGGATTGCTGTTAACCCTGTGACGAACACGGTGTTCGTGACGTCGATCGAAGGTGTGACCCGTATTGGGGGACCAGCCGGGGCGCCTGCTGTTGACGCAGGAGACAGGGCCTTCGATGTTGCCGTGAACACGGTGACCAACAAGATCTACATCAGCACAGCAGGCGGCTATGTTTCCGTGGTGGACGGGGCAACGTATGGTCCCGCTGTACGCGTGCCAATGACAGCTGAACCGTCTGTCCTGGCGGTGAATGAAAGCACCAACAAGATCTACGTCGGCAACAGCGGCGGCGTAACCGTCATCGATGGTGCAACCAACGCCACCACTACCGTTCCGCTAACGGGTGGCGCTCAAAACATTCAGGTGAACCCTTCAACAGGCAAGGCCTATGTCCTGTCCGGCGGGGCCATCAAGGTACTCGATGCAAGCGCTCAAGTCACCGCATCGATCAACATTGGTGCCGGCGGCATCCTGGACCTCGCGATCAACAAGACAACCAACAAGATCTACTACACGACGCTCGGCCGATACGGGGCGGGCGTCAGTGTCATCGACGGAGCAACCGACTCTGTCACAGGAAAGTTCAACAGCACCAGCAAGCTTGGACAGTTGGCGGTGAACAAAGCCACCAACAGGATCTATGTCGCTGTTGACAGCTCTTCCCTTGATGGGGCGGTCAAAGTCCTCGACGCCGCCACCCTTTCTGAAATAGCCCAAGTGCCCACGTCTTCGTACGTTAGGAACATTGCGGTCAACGAGACAAGCAACAAGATTTACGTTCCCACCTCCGGCCGGGGAACCACGATCATCGACGGCCAAGACAACAGCAGTTCCGCTGTTTATACGGGGCAGGAGCCGTTTGCCGCTGCGGTGAACGCCGCCACAAACAAGGCTTACGTGGTCAACATAGAAAGCGATTCCGTAGCCGTTATCGATGGGTCCGTATCGGTGCCCGCCAAGAACGACTTCAACGGTGACGGCAACGCCGATGTTCTGGCTCGGGACGGCGCTGGTGTTCTGTGGTTGTACCCGGGCAACGGCTCGGGTGGCTGGATGCCTCGTACCCAGGTTGGCCAAGGCTGGAACGTCATGAACGCTTTGGTTGTTCCCGGAGACTTCAATGGGGACGGCAAAGCTGATGTTATGGCCCGCGATGGCGGCGGCGTGCTGTGGCTCTACCCGGGCAACGGTTCAGGTGGATGGCAGCCGCGTGTGCAAATCGGCAGTGGCTGGGAAGGCATGAGTGCGATCGAGGGGATCGACTTCCGCGGCGATGGGTTCCCAGACCTGGTGGCCCGCGACCGCGGTGGCGCTTTGTGGGTGTATCACGGCGATGGCAACGGCGGCTGGCTGCCCCGGACCTGGGTTGGCTCCGGCTGGTCCAACATGTCCGAGATTACGGGCGTGGGCGACTTCAACGGTGACGGCCTGTCCGATATTGCTGCCCGCGACGGCGCCGGTGCGCTCTGGCTCTACCCGCCCAACGGATACGGCAGCTGGCTCCCGCGACAGACCATCGGGCAAGGCTGGAACGTCATGAACTCCCTGGTTGGACCCAGTGACTTCGACGGCGACGGACGTGCGGATATTCTGGCGCGCAACGCCGCTGGCGAGCTGTGGCTGTACTCCGGCAATGGGGGAACGGCGTGGCCTTCGGCTTCCCGTGTTGGCACGGGCTGGAACGGGATGACTGCGATTCTTTAGAAGTCGCTGCGGATGTAGTGCAGATACGCGGGCTTCTGCACACGCGTTCAGGGATTGTTCATTGCGGACAATCCTGTCGGTTTTCGCCTGCCGAAGTCAGTGTGAGCTGTTGCATCTCGCGGTGCCCCTCCGCTGTGTTCCATTCGGCTGTCTTGAGGGGTTCCTCTGCGATCGTCGAGTGGGCCGAAGAACTAACGGATGAGGGGCGACGCTTCTTACGAAAATATTTCGGAGAGTCACGAAATTGGTTCAGAAAGGCAAATCGACCCAAGGCGATTTACGAAAGTATTGACTCTTGCTCGGCTACTAGCGCTGATGCTTCGCTTCCATTCCAGCGTTCCAGTGTCAAATGATGACCCAATCAGACAGCACGTTCCCCCAACTCCGAGAATTGCAACGTGCGGTGTCTTTGAATCCGAGTAAAAGCTCGCTGAATTAACTTAAATGTCGCTGCGAGAATCGCCAGTCCTGTTGCCTGTTTAGACGGCTTTGAAAATGAGTATCTGGATCCGCTGCGACTGCGCATAAGGTGTTCCAGCTCCAAGTTCCAGCGTTTGTTACGCGAATATGACGAGTATTCAGAACATGCCCATGCCCAAAATTCGACCTTCGGTATGGTCTTTTAAGCTGTCTTCCCGCTACCGCAAAGGGACAAACCTGGGACAATAAGGCATCTTACAAATGTGTTGACTGGATTTTCATTGTAAAAAACCCTTATCAAGGGGATAGCCTGCTCTCAGCTAGTCGTTATGGGGGTTTCGAGACTGCGTCTACTTTCCCTCTGTCGAGTCTTTGTTACTCCAGAAGGAGTCCCTTTAGTGCGTAAGTCATTCGCCCTGCTTCGCCGTGCCTGCGTGCCGGTTTTAGGTTTGAGTCTGCTGGCTGCGGGCTTATCTATGCCGGCCGCCCAGGCTGACACTGATCCGTCCGCAGACCCAACCGAAAACATAGGCTCTGAGGCTGCGGCTGTTGCCCAGGCGGAGGCGACGTCGACCGATGTCGTGGTGGAGGATGCCACGACACCCACGTTGCTCACCGTGGCCCACCCGGACGGGACGCTTACGTCGACCGTGGACACGGATCCGGTGCGGATGAAGACCGAAGCTGGGTGGACGGACATTTCCACGGACCTGGTCCGGACCACCGTGAACGGTGTCAGTGTCTTGAAGCCTGAGAACGTGCCGGTGGACATTACCGTCGGTACCGGCGGCAGCGACAAGATCGCGAGCCTGGATGACAAGAAGGGTCACTCACTGACGCAGTCCTGGCCTTTCGGGACTCTCCCCGAACCTGTTGTTGAGGGCAACTCAGCGACGTTCCGGCAGGTGTTGCCAGGGGTGGATTTGATCCAACTGGCCCACAAGACGGGCATCTCCCAGGTGTTGAAGATCGAAACCGCTGAAGCCGCAAAGGACCCCCGCGTGTCAGAGATGCGGATCTTCCTCGATTCCCAGAATGCGGTGGTGGAGCAGCAAGCTGACGGCAGCCTGACAGCCAAGGGCTCGGACTCCGGCGAGGTCGCGCTGCGGAACACTGGTGGTTTGTGGTGGGATTCCTCAGTCGAGGGAGCGACAGCCACTGATCCGGGCGGTCAGGGCGTGGCCCGGCCGTTCAGCCTCACGCTGGGGACCGAGGACGGTAAACAGTCCCAGATCTTTGGCATGGACCAGATCCTTGACACGGCCAACCTAACCTTCCCACTGTATGTGGACCCGGACTGGACCATTTACAAGGCCAACTACATCTTCGTCGATAATGCCTATCCTGAGACGTCGTACTGGAACGGCAACCTCACCGACGGCCAGGTCCATGTGGGATTCCTTCCCAATTACTGGGCACCGGACGGCGTGAATCACCTGGCTCGGTCCTACTACCAGTTCGACTCCTCATTCTTCGTGGGTAAGGACATCCTCGAGGCGAAGCTGAACACGGTTGAGACGTGGTCTTCTTCCTGCACGCCGGCGAATGTTGCCTCCTGGATCACGGACCCTGTCTACTCGACGACCCGTTGGAATGCGCAGCCTGTGTTGCGGATGCGCACGGACATGGGCGCGGTGGCCAAGGGCTACAACGCTTCCTGCCCCGCCGGGGCTGTCGGGTTTGACCTGATGGCCGGCAAATCGTTGCTGTTGAACAAGTCCGTGTGGACAATCATGCTGGCCGCCGGAAACGAATCTGATCCTTTAGGGTGGAAGAAGTTCCAGAACAGCGCCTCAATCACGGTCCTGCACAACACGGCACCGAACACCCCGGTCATCTACACGATCAGTGGCGGTAAATGGCACGGCAAACCGTGGGCACAGAACTCTTACTACGTCACGAGGAACAAGAAGCCTACCTTCCGGGTGTCCGCCAGCGACGTCGATGGGACTGCTGGGGACCAGCTCAAGGTGTATATGACAGTCCGCCGAGTATCTGACAACGTCATCATGACGGCCAGTGATGGTACATGGGGGGACGCGACCGGGGACCAGTTCGACTGGCAGAGCGGCATCAATCTTGGCGATGGCCAGTACTATCTGCAGGCACAAGCCAAGGATATGTACGACCGTCTGTCTGGGATCATGCGATTCGACTTCAGAGTCGATACAACGCCCCCGGCCGTGCCGATCATCACGCCAACGGCAGGAACGTTCGTGACGTCCAATGAGGGCCAATCAAACGAAGCTCACATCGACTCCGATGGGATTATTGGGGAGACGCTGTACGACTTCGAGCTGACACTCCCGGAGGGCTCCGAAGCTGTCGAAGGGTTCGTCTTCTCCATCACTGCTGGATCGGCCTCGTCCGCCTATCCTCAAAGCATTACCTGTAGTACGCCCCGGATCCAGGCGTATGTTGCAGTCTGCCCGGCGGGTGGCATGAGCGCGAACATTCGAATAGCGGCCTTGGATCAAACGACTTCACTTACGGTGTGGTCGTTCGATACCGCCGGGAACGTCGGCGTACCTCTCCACAACGATCTGGAAAGCCATTACACCTTCACCGTCGGCGAAGAGTCCGCCACCCCGACGACGATCGCGAGCCTGACTCCGAACGGCCAGGTTCAGTGGGCCCCGGTGGGGGAATTCAATAACTTCCGCAACACATGCGTTGACAGGCCCGGTGGCGACACTGGCGGTAAACCGAAGATGCTGAAGATCTCCAACGCGGCATCGTGGGCACAAACGACAGGGCGGGCTATTGATCCGAACAAGAGTTTCAGTGTGGCGGGTTGGTTCTGCCCGACCTCAGTGAACACGTCCTTGCAGGATCTGATCGTTCAGTGGGCCGGAACCAACACCCCCGCAGCTGCTCTGCGGATCAGGACGGACGCGAAACCCGAACTGGTGGCATGGGCCAGCTCCGGTGCTACCGAGGTGGTCACCGGGCCGACCCTTGAGCCCGGGAAATGGGCGTTCATTTCCGCGATCTACGACCAGTACAACGCCCAGCTGCGTATCACCAAGACCAATACCAACGGCACCGGCAGCTGGGTTGTGGCCGCTTCTCCGGTGGCCCACCGAACAGCAGCACTGACCGACCCGGTAAAACTCGGCTATGGCTTCACCGGCAACATCTACAAGCCCGTCATGACACAAGGGGTCATGAAACCCACAGGCTTCAACGCACTCATGGTCGCGTTCACTGACACCAGCGAAGGGCTCCTGAAATGAACATCTTCTCCTCGCTGATGCGCTCGAAACCACGAGCAGCGATTACCGGTGTCGTCTCGGCCGCCGTTATCGCCTCCGGTGCCGGGTTCATCTACATCACCGCCCCCTGGGACTCCCCGGATCACGTCACCCCGGTCAAACCTGTCCCGGTCCGGGAGTACGTTCCCGAGAAGGACAACTCGGCCCAGCACGATATTGTCGATGACCCGGCCGCCAAGAATGGCACCGGGAAAACGATCGAGGGCATCGGAACCGGCGTCGTGCCGACAGTCGACCCGGGCCCGCCGGTAGACCCGTCATCCGTCTCTGGACCGGCCGGTACCCGGTCCGTGCCTGTGAAGCCCATCAGCCTGGCCCCGGTATCGGCGCCGATGGCACCTGCCCTGGGCGATGACAAAGGCTCAGGCGATTTCTCCGCCCTCCCGGGCGCGGCGTCGGGTTCGTGGGGTGTTACCGGCCAAACCGGTTCGTTCACATGGAGCTACCCGTTCGCCCTGCGCGACGCCCCGGCCGGCCCGACCCCGGCATTGGGTATTTCCTATGACTCCTCCCGCGTTGACGGGTTAACCAGCGCCACTAACACTCAGGCCACCCCGGTAGGGGATGGGTGGGCGTTGACCGGCGGAGGGCAGATCCAGCAGAAGTTCGTCTCCTGCATGGACCAGGGCGTAGCGAACTCCTATGACCTGTGCGGCAACCCCGGCGGGCAGCAGTTCACCATTTCCTTTGGCGGCCGTTCGGGCATGATCATCCGGGACGCCAACAGCGGGGTGTACAAGCTCCAGAACGATGACAACACCAAGCTCGAGTACCTCACCGGTGCGGCCAATGGCACCTTCGACGGCGGGTACTGGAAAATCACCGACACCAGTGGTGTGCAGTACTGGTTCGGTGTGAACCGCATCCCTGGCTGGTCGCCGGGCAAAGAAAACAATTCGGCTGACATCGTCCCCGTCTACGGGCTCCCGGGCCAGCCATGCTACAACAGTGCAGGGTTCGGCAGTTCATCCTGCATGCAGGCGTATGCGTGGAACCTTGACTATGTTGTGGACACGAACGCGAACTCCCAGGGCTTCTTCTACACGCAGGACACGAACTTCTATAAATCCCAGGCCGGCGCCGGTGCGTTGAAGGCCTACCATCGTTCCAGCCGCCTCGCCCGGGTCGATTACGGCATGCGCGCCGGGACCGAACTGTCCACTCAAGCGCCCCTGCACGTGAACTTCAATTACACCGGACGCTGCGAAGGCGTTACCGACTGCCCCACCTCCAACGGTGATGTCCCTGTGGAATACGTTTGCGCCTCCACGGGCCCCTGCTCGACCTACTCGCCGACGTTCTTCACCTACTACCGCCTGCAAACAGTCATCAGCCAATCATTGACCGGCTCAAGTTACGGCAATACCGACTTCTGGACGTTCTTCCACGCCATGCCAAGCCCGGGCGACGGAATGAAGCCCGCCCTGTGGCTCGGCTCCGTCATCCACCAGGGCACCAACCTGACCTCCGCCTCCGGCGGTTGGATCACGGACCCGGCCGTCGTATTCGCCGGACAGGCACTGGATAACCGAGTGTGGGCCACCGACGGCTTGGCCCCCTTTGACCGGTACCGGCTCAAAACAATCACCACCTCAACCGGGGCGAGCATCCAAGCCTACTACAAGGCCGCAGAGTGTTCCGCAACCAACCTTCCGGCATCAGCTGAGACCAACACCATGCGGTGCTTCCCGCAGCGCTGGACACCCACCTCTCCGCTCGCTGAGCTGCCACGGACCGACTACTTCCACATCTACCCGGTTGAACGGGTTATCAGCAAAGCCGGGCCCGGGAGCGCCGGTGGTCTGGACCTGACCACCACCTACGCTTACGTGGGGACTCCGGCGTGGAAGTACGCAGCCCCGAAGTACATTTCCGGCACGGCAGGCCAGAACATCACCTGGTCCGTCCTGGCCGGCTGGGCCGAAGTCAAGACCAAGGTCGGCACTGCCGCGTCCAACCCAACCACCGTCACTACCTACCTGCGCGGCCTCAACGGCACCCCATCGAACAAAACCGGTGGGCTCCGTACTGACACCGTCACTCTCTCGGACAGCACAGTCATTACTGACTCTGTCTGGTTCGCCGGACAGGAAGTCGAGAAAGAAAGCTATGCAGGTGACGGCGGGACCCTGATGGGTACAACGATCACCGTCCCCTGGGCTTCGGCACCGACCGCGACCAGCACCGTCGCCACAGGTTCAGCCCAGGCACGCCACATCGCTACGACATCGGTGACAAAGAAAACAACGACGGGCAAGTCTGCCTCGATGCGGGTCTCCCAGACCAGCATGGCCTACGACGCCTACGGCCGCCCGATCCGCACCTCATCCACCGGCGAACTCAGCGCAGCAGGGGATGAAACGTGCACTGTGACCGCATACGCGGACTCCACCGCGGCGAACATCCTGTCTCTGCCGGCTACCGTGAACACCTATGCCGGCACCTGCGGTGCGTCCGGGCCGGCAGGTAACATCCTCAAAGCCACCCGGACCCTGTTCGACGCTTCAACCTCTGCAGTCCCAGGATCTGGTGGCTACGTCGCACCCACGAAGGGCAACACCACCCGCACCGACACGGCAACAGCCGTCTCGGGGACCGCCGTAACTACCTGGGCGCAAGGCCCCACCGTGACCTACGACGCGCTTGGACGTGAAACGAAGTCAAGCGATAACAGCACCGGTGTCCTCAGGGACACAGTCACCGCGTACACACCCGCCACGGGGCTGCCGACTACTGTGAAGCAGACCGACCCCATGGGCTGGATCTCCACGACCACGCTCGATTCCATGCGCGGCAAACCGCTGACCAAAACGGACGCCAACGGCAAAGTCACCTCCTACCGATATGACCCCTCAGGGCGTGTCACCGGCGAATGGGACCCCATGCGCCCGGCCGCGACCAACACCGACCCCACCGTTGAGACCAGCTACTCAATCTCCAAAGACAACCCCTCCTGGGTGAAGACCCGGACAAAGACCGGCAGCGGATACGTCGAATCCTTCACGCTGTATGACGGGCTCGGCCGTGAACGGCAAACCCAGGTCGATTCACCCGGCGGCGGAACGATCGCCACGGACACCTGGTACGACTCCCGCGGTGACAAGAGCACCGTGAACAACTCGTACTACATCTCCAACGCCCCGGACGGGGTGCTGAGGATCCCGACACTCGCTGTCCCTTCCTCGACGATTTACGAGTACGATGCGTTCGCCCGTCCGACCAAGATCCGGACGATGACCAACGAAAACCAGGAACTCTGGGCAACCCAGGTCAGTTACGCCGGCTTGGACACCTCCACAGTCACCGGTCCCGGAACGGAATCGGCGGTCAAGACCGTCCTTAACCTTGACGGCAACCTTGAGTCCAGGTCGCTGTACCACGGCACCACAGCAACCGGCGCCGCGGACACCTCCACCTACATCTACGATGCCCTCGGGCAACTGACACGGATGGGGGACGGGGCGAACCTCTGGACCTGGACCTACGATGCTGCAGGGCGCGAAACCGGCGCCGTGGACCCGGACTCGGGCACCCGCAGCACCACCTACGACACGGCAGGGCGCACGGCGACCACCACAGATGCAATGGGCACGGTCACCACGTACGCGTACGACAAGCTCGACCGGACCACCGCGAAGACCGTCTCGGTCGCCGGCGGCGCGGCCAAGACCTTGGAAACCAGGACCTACGACGGTGAACTGAAGGGTCTGCCGACGACCACCACCCGGAATAACGGTGCGGCGTTTGATCAGCCCGTCGTGACCTCCTACAGCGGCTACAACAACGCCTACCAACCGGGGACCAAGGTTGTTACGCTGCCCTCTGGCCTGGCCGGTTTCAACGGCTCGTACACCACTGCCCGGACATACTCCAGCAGCGGAAAACTCACCAGTGAGGACACTCCGGCCATTGCGGGACTGCCCGCAGAAACCGTCCGGTACGGGTATGACGAGTTCGAGAACCCCTCATCGACCTGGAACGTGGACGGAGACCAGTTCGCCGGCAACGCACAGTACGACAACCTCGGGTTCCTGACCACCTACGCGCAATACGATGTGGCCACACTGCTCGGTGGCAGCCGAAACATGACCGGAACGAACAACACGTACTTCAGCTGGAGCGGCTCCACGGGCCGCTTGCTGGAGCAATGGACCACGAACAACACCCGTGGCACCATCTCGGACCTCGGCAAAACCAAATACACGTACAACGAAGCCGGGAAACTGACCGCACGGGAACTCGCCTTCAGCAGCCGACCGAGCGTCGCCACTGACTACCAGTGCTACGACTACGACTACGCCTCCCGGCTGGAAGCCGTCTGGACCCCAGCGTCCAAGTCGTGCACGACAGCACCGACCTCTGCCTCGACCAGCGTCAGCGGTCTTGGTGGACCGGCAGCCTATGCACAGACCTATACATACACAGCAGCCGGCGATCGCTCACAGGTCAAACGATTCGGCTCCACTGGCGCACTGGCAGTGACCGAGCAATACAACTACGCTGCCCCGGGAACCGCCGGCCCGCACCAGGTCGACTCGATCGTGTCCACCGTCTCCGGCACGGCAACTACCCGGAACTTCACCTGGGACGCGGCCGGGCGGATGACCAACCGTGCAGGTCAGACCATGACCTACACGGTCGACAGCCTGCTAGCAACCACAACAGGGGCCAGCACTGTTCCCACGAACCCAAACCCGGGCGCGACCAACGGAACACCGCCCGGCCCCAGCACCGGCGCCGGAAGTCTCGGCACCAGGTACTACGACGCCTCAGGCAACCTCGTTGGCGTGGTCGACGGTGCCGGGACCACGGTCACGCTCGGGCGGATCACCGCGCACGCGACCAAAGCCACCACACCGGTGAAAACGGCCACCTGCACGTACACGTTCGCCGGAAAGACCGTCGCGCAGCGCACCGCCGCAGGCGGGTCAGTGAAACTGTCCCTGATCGTCGGCGACTCCGTGAACACGGCCCAAACCATGACACAGCCCACCGTGGGAACAGGGCCAATCACCGCCATCCAGCGCTACACCGACCCGTTCGGCTTGGCACGAGGCAACAACCTCACCGGCCAAGGCAACGCTACCTACAGTGCGGCTGGCGCAGCCACGGCAGGAGCGGGTTCCAACGGTGCAAACGGTGCTGGATTCAGTTCGGTGAACGGATTCATCAGTGGGCTGGATGACACCGTCAGCTCACTCACGCACCTCGGTGCCCGCGAACTCGACCCAGTCACAGGTGCCTTCACCACGCCTGACCCGGTCCTTCACACCGGCCAGAGCGAAGAATTCACCCCTTACTCCTACGCCTGGGGTGACCCGATCAACCGATCCGACCCCTCCGGACTCGACCCGGGCGCCGACATTCTCTTATGGGGAGGTTTTGCACTTTTCGGGGCTATTGGTATGGCATCGACTATCAAGTGGCCTACGTTCGACTTCAACTTCGACTTTGACTTCAATTTCGACATTCCGTCGTTTGATTTCTCGTTGGATATGCCTTGGAGCTCCTACGGCATACCTGGTTACGGGGGATATCAGGGATATCAGGCGCCCACGGGAAACTATGGGGATATCTTCACCTCTTATCCCACAAGCGGGGGCTATTACGGAGGAGTGGGCGGCGGGTTCGTCGCTTCCTCACTCGGCGGAACCAGATTCACCTCACCCGGGGTGCGCCAAGGATCCCAGTCCACAGGCGACCACCGCGGAGCCAACAACGGCGCAGCCCTAGCCGCCCAAAACGCGAAGATGCATGCTGAGAGCGTCGCAGCCACCGAAGCCATAGGCCATGCCAATCAGGCAGCTAACAGCACGGCAATGCCGGCCCTTCCGAGCGCGTTGACCGGCGGGCCAGCCAATACTGATGTCTATTTTGGTCAGGATGCCTCGTCCAACAACGTGTACGTGGGAATTACCAACGATCTGACCAAACGACAAAGCCAACACGGCGAGAGATTCATTCTCCAGGGCATCACGAAGCAAAGAGTCACCAGAGGTGAGGCACGTGCCATCGAACAGGCATTGATCTCAGCCAACCCTGATTTTGAAAACAGGATCAACAGCATCTCTCCCAAGCGGCCGTTCTTCGAGCAGGCCGTAGAGTGGGGAGACTCATGGCTCAAAGCGAACGGAATAAAATGAGTCAAATGCAGACAAATATGCGGGTCCTCAAACCCTCTCGGAAGAAAAACAAGGCAGGCAGTGTGTTCGTGCTGCAGATGCCTGACGGTTGGTTCTCCTTCGGCCGGCTGGTCAACACGGATGTGAACGCAGGAATGGGCCCTGGGGCCCAACTGATCTATGTCTTCAAATTCCGGTCGAAGTTCAAGGACTTACCAGATAGAGCTGAATTGAGATCCGACCAGCTGCTGCTCCCCCCTATTATGACCAATCGACTACCCTGGTCCCGGGGATACTTCGAAACAATCGCAGAAATCCCGTTTGAGGAAGGAGAAATCCTGAAGCAGCATTGTTTCCGTGATTCAGTGTTCGATCGGTACCGCGATGAACAAGGAAACGAGCTCCCAGAATCAGTGGAACCTGTCGGGCGGTATGGCCTGCACAGCTTCAGAACGATCGATGATGCAGTCAGTAAGGCCCTTGACATTCCTTTGATTCCAGAGGAATAGATGTCCATGATGCCCCTCGCATCTGGCTTGGTCCATCGCTCCGCAATCGGTTGGGCAACTTTACGAGGCGCTCGGCGGCGGAGGAGGTGCAGAGCTGAGTCTGTTGGACGGAGGACCTGCTGGCTCTTTATGAGTATTGGCGCAGATCCGTCCATCCAGGATCGCGTGCCTGTGTAGTGGCAGCGCCCACTGGGTGGGCAGCTGCTTCGATTGCCGCGTGTCCGTTCTGGTCGTCGGAATCAGTGTAATAGTGGAGCACTCTGGTTCCGGTCGCTGTTTCATGGGCCACTAGGATCCCTCGCGGCCCGAGTGCCGCAGTGATGTTGTCCTCGATTTGGCGGAGACGGTTCAAAGCGGTTTCGGTTGGCAAGCCATCCTCTCGTTGGTCTGCATACGTGAGGTTCACCTCAGTATGGAGGTCAAAGAGCGGGTAATCGATCCATCGCAGCGGCCTACGGGCCATGACAACCATCCGCTCGCCGCCCGGTGTCGTGCCTTGCAGAAGGGCCCAGTTGTTTGGTTGTGTCTGGGCAGTCATCCTGTTGATGGCTTCGATGAGATCAGTTGCTGAAGCCGTGGCTACATCGGCGCTGGTGGTTGTGTTGATAGCTCCCACCCACCGTTCGACGCCGTCTTCGCCCAGAAGCCAGTCAAGGACCAAGAAGGAGACCCGAAGAGGTTCATTCCCTGGCATTTGACCGAACAGAGGGTGGTAAACCTCAACGTCGATACTTTCACGCTGGTCATCCACGCTGAGGCCGAACCGTATGTCCCGGAGTGGGAACTTAGTGCCGTTGATGTCCAGGACATTCTCGGTAACGCCGGGCACCGGCTGACGGGCCGAGGCGAAGTCCCAAACCTCGTCAGCGGAAGGGGCCGCGCGCAGCCATTGTTCTGCGACTCTGCGTAACGCAGCATCACCCTCAGCACTGACAACCAGAAGATGGTCCGAGCGATGACCGGGACCCGTGTCCCACGCCAGGTCAGGATGCACCTTGGCGAGTTGCTGGGTCATGACGCTGGGAAGATCGTCCCACTCTCCGGTCTGCACGGCGGTGCCGAAGCGGTCTCTTCCCTCAGCGGCCCACCATTCCCAGAAAGCGCTCATCGGATGTACTGGGGCCGGATTGCCCTTGCGCCGAAAAATTCCCATATCTACCTCTGCTTGGGCGGCACGATAAGCCGCAATGCAGAATCTACCGGAAAGTTCTGACGGATCTCCGCCTAAGATCACGCTCATCTCTACGGCCGCCCGCAAGCCGGTCCCTCACAGTGCCAACGAATCCATCTTTCACGTCCCTCCCGTTTCCTCACATAAGGCATGTACGTATGACCCGCACGGTGAAATGCACGATGGCGGGTGGATTACTGCAACTCGTTTGCCCTGGATATCGGTGTACCGCGAGATACAGCGGCGCACCACTCAAAGTGTTCGCGGCTGCTCCGTCCTTGGAGCAGTGGCCTTATGCGTCACCCCGCGCCCGCTTCAGATCCTTCCGCAACCCGCGGTTGTCTTCCTTGAGTCCGCGGTTGTCTTCCTTCAGCCCACGATTGTCCTCGGTCAGCTCCCGGTTGTCCTCCGTGAGCCCTCGGTTCGCGGCTTCCAACTCGAGCACCAGTTTCACGCCGGCGAGGTTCAGCCCGTCGTCCAGGAGCGCGCCAATCCTGCGCAGCGTCGCGAGGTCCGTTTCGCTGTAGCGGCGGGTGCCGCCGTCGGTCCGTTTCGGGGTGAGCAGCCCTTTGCGCTCGTATAGGCGCAGGTTCTGCTGGCCTGTACCCACCAGTTCGGCCGCAACGGAGATGGCGTAGACGCCAAGACCGTCACGGTCGGCAGCGTCACGCGTGCCAGCGACGTCCGCTTCCGCGGGCGCACCGCCGTCGTGCTCCAGCCGCTCGGTATCGCGATCGCCAGCCATGCAAACCTCTCAAAAAATCTTTGAAAAAACCTCTTGCACCACTCTCTCACCGGTGCTATAAAAAATCTATACCAGCCAAAACAGATCTAAAAGGCTGGCACGACAACAAAACCGCATCAAGATCTGAAGGAGTGAGAACCAAATGCTGATGCGCACAGACCCGTTCCGCGAATTCGACAGGCTCGCCCAACAGGTTTTTGGCACAACAGCACGCCCTGCCGGCATGCCGATGGATGCTTGGCAGGAGGACGGGCAATTCATTGTTGCCTTGGATCTGCCGGGCGTCACGCCTGATTCGGTGGAACTGGACGTCGAAAGCAACGTCCTGACGGTCAAGGCAGAACGTAAGTCGCCTGCTGGCGAGAACACCGAGATGCTTGCCGCCGAGCGCCCGCAAGGCGTCTTCAGCCGGCAGCTCATTCTTGGTGACACCCTGGATACCGATGGCATCCAGGCCAGCTACGACGCAGGCGTGCTGACACTCCGCATCCCCGTCGCCGAGAAGGCCAAGCCGCGGCGCATCGAGATTTCTTCCAACGGCCAGCGGCAAGAGATCAACGCCTAATAACAGCTGCCCCGCTGGAGCTCCACCCGGGCGTGGCTAACCAGCGGGGCGTCAGGCCGGGAGCTTCAGACCGACCGCATCGGAATAGTTGGGCGCAGGCTTCGCGCCACGCCACAGCACTTGTTGTGCAGAAGAAACGCGGTCCCCGACGTTGTCTCCCGATTGATGGCCCCCGGCCCGTGCCGGGGGCCATCGCCAAATCCGCATCACCCATCCGGAACCAGCAGTGAGTACCAACCAACCCGACTACTACGCCATCTTGAACGTGGCTCCCAGCGCGACAGCCCGTGAAATCACCCACGCCTACCGCTCGCTGCTCCGCACCCACCACCCGGATACCCGCAAAAACCCCGACGACGGCGATACCACCAAGGCGGCCGACCTCCAGAAACTGCACGCCATCATGCAGGCGTATGTGGTGCTCTCGGATCCGGCGAAGCGAAGTGCTTACGACCGCAGTCGGCGTACGCGTACTTCGTCGAGTGGTTCATCAGCGTCGAGTGGGTCCACAGGTAAGCCAGTAAAGGTCCGTATCCATAAGACTCCGGCTACTCCGACTGGCAGTCAAAAGGATCAACAGCCTCTCGTCTTCGGCCCGGTCCACTGGGAACCGATGCCCAGGACAACCCCCGGATTCCCGTCGCCCAAAGTCCGAAGGAGATACCTATGAGTGCCTGGCGCTCGTACGACAGCCACCTGATGCCCGCGTTCTACGAGAGATTCGAGAAACGCTGGGGAAAGGGCACGGCGCCGTTCCTGGACCCGGAAGATCACGAGCAACCCATGCCGCGGGCTCAATGGATCAACGTGGATACCGGCGCGGCTGTGGCCGTGGTCCCAATTTGGACGGACGATCCCGAACATCGGTCCTTTGGCGTCTTCTACCTCCCACCGGCCGGGGACATTTGGATCCTCCGCCCAGGTCCCACGATGTTTATCGAACCTGGCAAGGGCGGGAGCAAAGAGCAGGTTTCGCTGCGTAACGACGCCTTCAAAAAGGCCGTCAATCACGCCAAGGAATTCATCTACGGCCCACAGCCTTAGTGGTCCTTGCCGCTTCGGGCGAGTCCAGGGTCAGAATTCCCGCAAGACATCCGGAAGCTCATCCACATAGACGGTTTGCGGCGGCTCGAAGTAGATCACCAGCACCTTCTCGCCCACAGGGAAGACACTCGTCTTGTCGAACGGGTAGGCAAAAAACGCGCTGGTACCGCCATGGAAGGGGAGCATGACCTCGCCAATGGTGCCTGGGGCGATGGTCCCCGTTACCCTTCCGATCTTGCCGGTGAGGCTCCGATTGACCTCTCTATGCATCTGACGCCGCATCTGAAGCCTTCGCCGGCGGAGACTTCACAGCAGTGGGCCGGGTTGGCTGTGCAGGCGGTCGGCTAACTCCGTTCCCCTTCAATGCGGAAGCCAGGGAGGGCAGGAAGCTGCCAACCTGGGACAGGATCCCACCCACCATGCTGTTCAATCCGTCGCCGCCATTGAGGACTGTCAGCTGCCCGATGCGTGAGAAAGGCTCGGCGGCGGCCGAAACGATCGCGGGCATGTTTTCGGCGATTTGCTGGTTAATGACTGCTTCCTGGTTTGTCTCCAGTGCTTCGCCGCGGGCTTTGATACCTTCGGCCTCAGCCAACGCCTTGGCCTTTACTGCGGATGCTGCCGCATTTCCTCGGGCAGTCGTCGCCGCTGCTTCGGCTTCACCAGTCACACGGGTTGCACCGGCCATTGCCGCCGCAGCTCCGGCATTGGCTTGGGCCTCAAGTTCGACGCGCCGGGCATTTGCCTGAGCGTCGAGTTCGATGCGCTTTGCGAGGGCCTCGGCGGCACTGATGTCAGCAGCCTTCTTCGCTTCAGCCTCGGTCCTCTGAGCGTAGGCCTTGGCATCCGCGGGCTTGCGGATGGTGGTCTGCAGTTTCTGCTCTTCGCGGTCGGCTTCAAGCTTTGCCACTTCGGTTTCCTGGACCACCACTTGCTGACGGGCAGTGGCATCGGCCAGTGGTCCGGCCTGAGCAGCGTTGGCACGGGCCTGTTCAGCATTCGCCTGCGCGGCAGATTGCTTGATGGCGGACAAGCTTTGGGCATCCGCAATCAGCGCAGCAGCTTCCGCTTCCTTCTCGGCCGCCTCACGGTTGCGGGTGGCCTCGGCGATCCGGGCCTCCATCTTGACCTGGGCAATGTGAGGCTTGGCCAGGTTCTGGATGTAGCCCGTGGGGTCCTGCAGGTCCTTGATCTGCAGGGAATCCACTACGAGGCCAAGCTTCTCCATCTCCACCCCACTTGCACTGCGGACCAGTGAGGCGAGCTTGTCGCGCTCGCGGATGATCTCCTCAACAGTCATGCTGCCGATGATCGAGCGGAGATGCCCTTCAAACACGTTGTAGACCTGGCTCTCCATCTTCGGCTGCTGCCCCAGGAACCTCCGCGCAGCGTTCGCGATGAACGGGGGAGCGTCGCCGATCTTGTAGATCACTACGCCGTCCACAATCACCTGGATGCCCTGGGACGTCACACAAGAAACCTTGAGTTCTGTTTCATTCAGCGTCAGCGCAAGGGTTCTGACTGTTTGCAGCCCCGGAACCACCAAGGCGCCCTTGCCCGTGACGATCTTGAAATCCATGCCGTCGGTATTCTCGAGCGTGCCGCGGGTCAGCCCTGAGATGATCAGGGCTTCGTTCGGTTCCGCCACTTTCCACATCGCCTTGGTCGCCAGCCACACGAAGCCGATGACAACGATCACGCCAAGAATGCCGGCGATCAAGGGGAAAAATGCCGAGAGGTCGTTCATTGACCCTGTCCCTTCAGACGATGTGAACCGGCCCCATCCGTTGACCCCCACTAGGCCATGTGCCTGTTCGTGTACACAGTCTCGTTGGGCTGCAGCAGGGAAGTCCAGCACTTTTGTGCGTCATTTGTGCTACGACGTCCGGGCAGGCCGGAGCTTGCCCGCCAACCCAGCGACCCGCCGTCGAGCGTTTAACAAAGAAGGCTGGTGCAACCTTTGGAGAGAATCCGTAGGTGGCTGCACCAGCTGCTAGTACGACTTTCTGTAGTTAGTTGTGACACCTGTTCATTGGCCGCTCCTAGTTCCCGGCTTCGATTATTTCCGGGCCTTTTTATCGTCTGTGAAGTACTGGGCGAACATCCAACCGGCGGCGATCATCAGGATGCCCAGCACCATGTGAGACCAGTTGTCCACGGAGTTCAGGGACAGGAAGTTGGCTGCCGAATCGACTCCGACGCTCAGTCCATAGATGCTCAGCACGACGTACAGTGCGCCGAAGCCCATCAGGAAGTTTCGTGCGCCGTGCGCGGTGCGCGACATCGCCCAACCTGCCGCGCCGATGGCCAGCTGTACGAGGTTAAGCAGCATGGATACCTGGAACACGCCGAAGAGCATCGCGTGCGAGTTCGGGCCGAAGAATTGCAGCTCCGAATACTGCATGGTGATGCCCGGAATGAATCCCAGGACGCCAACCAGCGCGAGGACGGCACCCACACCCATGCCAACAACCTGGATGTCTTGCCGTCCGAAGTGGACACCGCGTGCATGTGAAGCAGACGAACTCATGCGCTCCTCCAGTCACCCCTTGCGAACATCTCCCATTTTACGGCCGGTTCAGGCAAAAAGCGCTGGAATTCGCGGTATTACAGGGCGCCTGCCGGGGAGGGGTGCCTACCGTGGCACGATAGAACACGATGAAACTGCGCGCTGATCAGACCGGAAACCGTGGCCTCCCGATGCCCCTTTGGCTACAGGGTGGTTTGGAAGCGGCGCAGGCAGCCTTCATTTCGGCCATTGTTGTGATACTTCCGTTGGTCGGGGTGTGGGCCACTGACGGATTCCAGAACAGGAACGTGGACTTCCTGGCGCGCCTTGCAGGCCAGGCCTGGCTGCTGATCCACGGTGTTCCGCTGACCTTGGCACAGGTGAATCTGGGTACGGCCGGCCAGCCCGGAACGGGTCTTCTTTCGCTGATTCCCCTGGGCCTGACGCTCATTCCGTTCCTGCTTGCATGGCGGGCGGGGCGACGACTTGCGCGCGCTTCCTACACGGACCAGCTGTGGCAGGCATTCCTCGGCGCCTGCGTTGTTTACGGCGCGTTCGGGACTGCGACAGGATTCGTGTGCCGCACCCCGGAAGTGGTCATCAACCTGTGGTTCGCCATGACCATTCCTCTGATCGCCTTCGCGCTGGGCCTGGTGGTCGGCGCCCGACGCGAAGCAGGCTCCTGGAGCAGGCTCATCGGTGTGGACGCCGTCGCCTGGATCTCCAAGACAAGCCAGCACTCACGATGGGCGGGCTCCTACGTCGGCTCGGCGTTGAAGGCCGGATTCGTTGCGACCATGGCTGCAGTTTGCCTCGCCGCGGTGCTGTTGGCCGCGGACATCGTGTGGCACTGGACGGACATCATCGCTGTTTACGAAGGCCTCCAAGCGGGCGCTCTGGGCGGAGCAGTCCTCACGATCGCGCAGCTCGGATTCCTTCCCAACCTCGTGGTCTTTGCTTTGGCCTGGTCCTCCGGGGCTGGCTTCTCGCTCGGAGTAGGCTCGCACGCCGGGCCGCTGGGCACCGCCGTCGGGCCCTTGCCTGCCGTCCCGGTTTTCGGTGGACTTCCCTCCGGACAACTCGACGCCGGGCCTATGGCTCTTGCCCTCCCCGTGGTTGCGGGGATCATGGCCGGTTGGTGGTTCCTCCGCGAAGGCGAAAATCACTTTGACGAGTGGCTCTCCATCAAAATCAAGGCCCGCTGGTTCACGGCCGCGGCCTCCACGTTGTTTCTGGGGTTGTTTATCGGTTCCGTGGCGGGGCTGCTCAGCGGTGCACTCGCATGGGTCGCCCGAGGTTCAGCCGGTATCGGCCGGCTCACGGAAATCGGACCCCACCCGCTCTGGACGGCAGTCTGGCTGGCCGCCGAAGTGGGCATCGGCGTCGTGATCGGATACGCAGTGGGGCCATGGCTGGAACGCCGCCAAAAGCTGCGCGAGGCGAACCTGGACGAAGCGTTCGACGACGAACACGCCTGAGCTTGACGGGCTCGGCTTTTGGTTGGGCTGCGTTTAGCGGACCGGACCCGGCATCGAGTCCTCAAGCTGCGTGAGGCACTGTGTCTTGGCGGATTCCGTCAGGGCCGAGCGGGCGCAATCCTGATAGGTAGTGACTTGTTTGAAGAAGAGCACAGACGTCAGAATCAGCAGGCACATGACCGCCGAGACCACGAGTCCAGAGATGGTGCCGAACAACACCAACCGGGGATGCTTGTACTTCACCGACCGGACCAGGACCACAATCCCCAACACCAAACCGGCGATCGTCAGGATGGCGCTCAACCACACGTAGTTCACGTTCAGGGAGAACACGAAAAACGATCCCAAAGCCGACAAAAGGAAAGCGCGGAACAGGATCTGTGTCACGCCGAAAGCGGACTTTTCCGCGGCGGCGCGGGGTTGCTGGCTCGGCCTGGGACCGACGTCGGGATTCATGTTTTCCAGCCTACGCGAGCCGCCCATAAGCTAGTGCAATGCGCATTGTTGTCCTTGTGTCCGGTACCGGTTCCAATCTTCAGGCTGTCATCGACGCCGTGAAGTCGGGTGAACTGGATGTCGAGATCGCCGCTGTGGGTGCCGACCGCCCCGATACCTACGGTGTGGAGCGCTCCGACGAGGCCGGCATTGAGACCTTCGTGGTGAACTTCAACTCGTTCGAAACCCGCGCCGAATGGGACGCTGCCCTCCGCGACAAGGTCCTTTCCTATAAGCCGGACGTGGTGGTGTCTTCCGGGTTCATGCGGATCGTGAGCGCCGACTTCATCGAGGCCTTCAACGGCAAATACGTCAACACACACCCGGCGCTGCTGCCGTCCTTCCCTGGCGCCCACGGGGTCCGCGACGCCATGGCTTACGGCGTGAAGGTCACGGGCTGCACGGTCCATTGGGCCGACGCCGGTGTGGACACGGGACCCATCATTGCCCAGGAAGCCGTGTCCGTTCTTCCGGACGACTCCGAGGAAACCCTCCACGAGCGCATCAAGGTAGTGGAGCGCCGCCTGCTGGTCCAAACGCTGGCGGACCTCGCCGCTGCTCCCAAGTAGGGGACGGCACCCAACTAGGGGACAGCAAACGTCGCAATGAGCACTCATAGGAACAAGTGCTGTCCCTCAGTTTCCTGACGCACATGATGGGTTGTGGATAAGTCCACACGCCCTCGTCAGATTTGCCAGCATGGGTTCATGAAGATCCCGCGGCCGTTGCCTGAGCCTTTGACCTCGAAGCCGTTCACCCGGCAGGAAGCCCTCGACGCGGGCGTAACCGTTGGGCGTTTACGCTACAGAGATTTGGACTCACCAAGCCGCAAATCCTTGTTCCCCGTTCGATCGAAGGACCCGGTCTGACGGATCGCGTCCGGCCTCTGACTCTCGTAACACCATTTTCGGCCGCATCCCACGCGACGGCCTTCCTGTTGTGGGAGTTCCCGGGATTCCTGCCGGGTAGCCACGAGCCAGCAGTGCACATTTCAAGACCGGACACCATGGGTAGACCGCGACGAAGAGGTGTAATTGGGCATAAGGGCCAGTTCTTTGAGGACGAAATCGTAGTCCTCGACGGCATGTACATCACCAGCCGTGCCCGGACATGGCTCGATTGCGCCCGCAAGATGGACATCAACGAGATCACGGTCGTTGCGGATCATTTGCTGCGCATACCGAGGCAGGAATTCGAGGGACGCAATAAAGCACACTGCACCTTGGATGAGTTGGAGGAGATGCTCGACCGTCATTGGGGGACACCGGGGATCCGGAAGGCGCGTCTTGCACTGGAACAGGCCTGCGTCGGTTCGGATTCCGCACCTGAAACTCGACTGAGGCTCGCGCTTGAGTGGGGTGGCCTGCCCAAAGCTGAAGTCAACGTGCCCACTGAGTTGAGTGCCGGCGTCGTGCGTCAACCGGATTTGGCCTATCGCGAGCAGCGCGTTGCCGTCGAGTACGAGGGCGTGGGCCATTCCGATCCGGAGCAGGTCGTACGGGATATTGCCCGCGAGGAGGACTTCACTCGGGCAGGGTGGATCCTGGTCAGGATATCCAAGCGTCACATGACCAACGACGCGAGGTCCGCTGTGGCCAAGGTCCGGAGGGCGCTCGAAGCCCGCGGCTGGTCGCCCAAGTAGGGGACAGCACCTGTCGCACTGAGGGCCCAGTGCAACATGTGCTGTCCCCTAGTTGGGGAGAGCGGGGCAGGCTACTGCAACACGCGCTGCTTCGTCTCAGGAGCGAAGAACGCCATCCACAAAACGGACAGCAGGACCAGCCCGCCGGCCATCGCGAACGACTGTGCCAAGCCGAATTCCGGCCAGAAGAACGAGGCGAACACCAAAGGTCCGAAGCCCGCGCCGATGCGGGAGAACGTCGAAGCCCAGCCGAAGCCCGAGCCACGTAGCTCAGTGGGATACAGCTCGGACACGTAGGCGTAGAGGACAGGGATCGCCACCTGGACCACGAAGCCGAAGACCAGCAGCCAGAACACGGCGGCTTGCGGCACGTCCACTACAAACGCGACGATCACCAACGTCAGTGCGGAAAGCGGACCGGTGACGGCGAGGATCCACTTACGGCCCACGCGCTCCACCAGCAACGCGGCGGCTATCACGCCCAAAAGCCCGACGGCGGCCATCCCGGCTGTGGTGACGAAGGCTTTGTACTCCTCGAAACCGGCGCCAATCAGGATGCGGGGCATCCACGTGAGGGACAGGTAATAGACCAACAGGATGCTGAAGAACAGGGCCCAGGCTGCAGTCGTGATTTTCCAGTTGAAGGTCCAGATCTTGCGCAGCTGTTCCCAGGCGCTGCCGGGGGAGAGCCTGGGAGCGGCTTGGGGTTCGGGCAGGCTATACGCCCGGGGTGAGGCGCCCGTTGCCTCCACCAAACCATCAATCACCGCCGCTGCCTCAGCCCGGCGGCCCGAGCGAATCAGGAACAAAGGAGATTCGGGAACCGAACGCCGAACCCAGAACACGAGCAGCGCAGGCAACACCATGATCAGCATGGTGAGCCGCCAGTCACCGAAGGCAGCAACAAGGCCGGCGGAGATGAAACCACACAGCGCCGCGCCCACGGGCCACCAGCCATCCATCGCCGTGAGGACCCTGCCCCGCTGCTTGCGCGGCGTGAACTCACCCACCAGCGCATAGTCCACCGGGATGCACCCGCCCAGCCCGAACCCGGCCATGAAGCGGAAGATACAGAACCACACGATGTCCGGTGCGAAGGCGCCGAGCACGGTGAAGATGCTGAAGATCAGGAGGGTTGCGGTGAACGCCTTCTTGCGCCCGATGGTGTCGGCGATGGTTCCCCACGCGAACGCGCCCACGGCCATGCCGATCAGGTTGGCCGTGCCGATCCATGCGGCATCAGCCGGCTGCAGGGACCAATGCTTGGACAGCAGTGGAATGAGGATGCCGTTGAGCGTCACATCCCAGGCGTCGAACATGAATCCCAGGCCACCGATCACGAAGATCCTGCCTTGAACCTTCCACCGCCACGGCAGTTCCTGCACAACTTGTTCGCCGCTGGGCACGGCTGTGTATGTATTCATCTGCCCTCCTGCATGCAACTTTATGCGCTCGGGCCAACACCGCCGTTCGGGTTACTTCTGGTTTTCGATCGCCCTCCGCAGGAAACCGCCGGCTTCTTCCAGGGCACTCTTGGCCTGAGCTGGTTCGATGCCGGTCAGCAGCACCAGGATGGCCGCTTTTACAGAGCCGTTGACCGAGTCCAATGCGGCTACGGCTTGATGCGCGTCCACCCCGGTCGCGTGCTGCACTGTTCGTTGCGAGCGGGCGAGGAGTTTCTCGTTGGTCGCGCGCAGGTCAACCATCAGGTTCCCGTACGTCTTGCCGAGCTTCACCATCACCAGCGTGCTGATCATGTTCAGGACAAGCTTCTGCGCCGTGCCCGAGTTCAGTCGCGTGGAGCCCGCGATGAACTCCGGACCCACAACCACCTCAATCGCCACGTCCGCCAGATGGCTGACGGCCGAACCCTTATTACACGCCAGCGACGCAGTGAACGCCCCTTTCTTCCGAGCCTCTTCCAGCGCGCCGATCACGTAAGGCGTCCGGCCAGACGCTGTAATACCCACGACGGCGTCCGCTTCCGTCACGTTAATATCGTGCAGGTCGCGCGCGCCCGCGGTCGCGTTATCCTCGGCGTATTCCACCGGCTTCTGGATCGCTTGGACGCCACCTGCGATAAGTCCGACGACGAGTCCCGGCGGGGTTCCGAACGTCGGCGGGCACTCGCTCGCGTCGAGCACACCCAGACGCCCGGCCGTTCCAGCCCCCACATAAAGAAGGCGACCCCCGCGCTGGAGTCGCTCCGCAACGGCGTCGACCGTTTGCACAATCGCAGGGCTTGCCGCCTCAACCGCAGCGTGAACTCCTGCACTGTGGGCAAGCATGGCGGTGACGAGTTCCTCGGTGCCCAGGATGTCCAGCTCGCTCAGGTTCTCGGCCGCGGCTTCCGTCTCCAGCCCGGCGAGTTCAGTGCGCAGGCCCGCAAGCCTGTCCGCGTCAGTGGGGCTAATCGGGCCAGTTTGTTCCGTCACGGTGGATGTACCTTTCCTGGATGAGCCCGCGGCGCGTCGCTGCGAGGGCAGCACCGTCCAAGCCATCGCCCAGCGGGGCCACCACCTCAATCCCAGCCGAAGCAAGGGACTTCCGCAAGAGCTCCGCGAAGAACCCGGAACTGATCACTCCACCCAGCAGGGCAACCCGGCGCGAGCCGGCCGAATCGCCGCCCGCCGCCAACTGCACCGTCTTGGTCAGGATGCGGCAGGCCTCGTCCACGATGACATGCGCGACGGCGTCACCCGCCTCCGCTGCGTGCAGAACCAGCGGCGCAAATCGGGCCATTGCCCGGTAAGGGTTTTCGACGGACGCGAGCCAGCCCGGGAGCATTTCCGGGGAGTCGACCAGAGCCCCTGCCGCAGCCGAAAGCGAGGTGGCCGGGCCGCCGTCGTGCGCTTCCAAAACGGCCTGAAGCCCCCGCTGGCCGATCCATCGACCGCTGCCACGATCGCCAAGATAGGGTCCCCAACCGTCGGCACGATGAAGGACGCCGGCTTCGTCGAAACGGAAGGCCACTGCCCCCGTGCCCACGATCAGTGTTGTGCCCGGGGCACCCTGGAGGGCTCCGAGTTGGGCTGCGGTGGCGTCCGAAAGCACTGCTGCGGGGACGCCGAAACGTTGGGACAACATGGTGGCGAGCTCGCGGGACTTTTCCGCAGAAGCTTCGACGCCGGCCACTGCTGCGCCGACCCCCGTCAACGTACTCACAGGCAAGCCGGGCGGGAGCATTGAAACCGTCTCAAGGAGGAGGGCGAAAGCGATCGTGGGGCCGTTGTCCATGTGCACGCCGGGAAACCCGTGCCGGTCGGCTGCGCCCAGTAACTCAGTGCCCCTGCGCAGCTCCACTCGGCAACGGCTCTTCCCTACATCGGCGGCGAGAACGACATCGGTGGCTTCCATGGATCAACCCTATGTTGTGGGGCAGAAACGAGCGCGCCAAGGAAACACGATAAACTCTCCGTATCCCCACACCCGCGACACCACCCGCGATATCTACGCGAACTAAGACGGAGACTTTTGTGAGCTTGACGCAGCTTGACCGTGTTCCCATCCGCCGTGCACTGATCTCGGTTTACGACAAGACGGGACTGGAGGAGCTCGCGAAGGGCCTGCACGCAGCCGGCGTCGCAATTGTTTCCACCGGCTCCACCGCCAAGAAGATCGCCGCCGCAGGCATCCCGGTCAAGGAAGTCGAAGAAGTCACCGGCTCCCCGGAAATGCTGGACGGCCGAGTCAAGACCCTGCACCCGCGCGTGCACGGCGGCATCCTGGCCGACCGTCGCGTTCAGGCCCACATGGACACCCTTGCCGGTATGGAGATCGAGACGTTCGACCTCGTCGTGGTGAACCTGTACCCGTTCGTCGAGACCGTGAAGTCCGGCGCAGCGCAGGACGACGTTGTGGAGCAGATCGATATCGGAGGCCCCGCCATGGTGCGGTCGGCCGCGAAGAACCATGCCGCCGTCGCCATTGTTACGGACCCGAACTTCTACGGCGCAGTAGTTGCCGCCGCACAGGAAGGCGGCTTCGACCTCAACACGCGTCGCCGCCTGGCCGCCAAGGCTTTCGCGCACACGGCCAGCTACGACAATGCTGTGGCAACCTGGACCGCCAGCCAGTTCCTGGATGAAGACGGCGACGGCATCATCGACTGGCCTGCGTACGCCGGCCTGTCCCTTGAGCGTTCCGAGGTTCTCCGCTACGGCGAAAACCCGCATCAGCAGGCTGCCCTCTACGTGGACAAGGCTGCCCCGGCGGGCATCGCCCAGGCCGACCAGCTGCACGGCAAGGCCATGAGCTACAACAACTTTGTCGACGCCGATGCCGCCCTCCGCGCCGCGTTCGACTTCGCCGAGCCCGCCGTCGCGATCATCAAGCACGCCAACCCGTGTGGCGTTGCTGTTGGATCCGCCGACTCTGCGGACCCCATCGCTGACGCCCACGCCAAGGCCCACGCTTGCGACCCCGTCTCCGCTTTCGGTGGCGTGATCGCCGCGAACCGCACCGTCACTGCCGGCATGGCCCGCACGGTTGCCGACATCTTCACCGAGGTTGTCATCGCTCCGGACTTCGAGCCCGAAGCCGTGGAGATCCTGTCCAAGAAGAAGAACATCCGCCTGCTGGCGCTCCCCGAGGGCTACGGCCGCTACCCCTCCGAGATGCGCCAGGTCTCCGGCGGCGTGCTGGTCCAGATGAGCGACAAGGTGGACGCCGACGGCGACAACCCCGCCAACTGGACCCTCGCCGCAGGTGAAGCTGCCGACGAAACGACCCTCGCTGACCTCGCCTTCGCCTGGACCGCTTGCCGCGCCGCCAAGTCCAACGCCATCCTGATCGCAGATCACGGTGCTGCAGTGGGCATCGGCATGGGCCAGGTCAACCGCCTGGACTCCTGCCGCCTGGCCGTCGAGCGCGCCAACACGCTGGGCGTGCAGGTGGAGTCCGACGTCGAAGGTGCCGGCGGTGCCTCCAACGCCAGCGGCGGCGACGCACCCGAGCGCGCACGCGGTGCCGTTGCAGCTTCGGACGCGTTCTTCCCGTTCGCTGATGGCCTGCAGATCCTGATCGACGCCGGCGTCCGCGCAGTGGTCCAGCCCGGTGGTTCCGTCCGTGACGAGGAAGTCATTGCCGCAGCGAACGCTGCCGGCATCACGATGTACTTCACGGGCGCACGCCACTTCTTCCACTAATCCCCACCGCCGCCCTAACCTCGCTGCGCTTCGGCCAGGGAACCCGGGCGGCGTGGGCCCATCCACAGCACAACGCAGCGGCGGCCGCCCCCGGTAGGGGACGGCCGCCGTCGTGCTTCATACGCAGGCACTTAACAGGGACGTGCCAGAAAAATCAGAACCGTTACGAAGCCGCCGCGGTGGTGTAGGTCGACTGGATGACGGAACCCCAGTACGGGCCGTACATGGTGTTGGAGTTGCTGCCGTATCCGTAGCTGTTGATCGAGTTCTGGTAGCCGCCGGAGCTGTTGCCGATGAACCACGGGCCGCCTGAGGATCCACCGGTCATGTTGCAGGGGATGCCCTGGGTGGCGAACTGCGGGTTGTAGGGATCGTTGGTGGCGGTGCCGGAGCAGCTCTTGAGCGATTCACCGTTGAACGGAGGGGCCGCCGGGTAGCCGAAGGATTTGTAGCTCAGGCCACGGGCGGCGTTGAACTGGACACCGGAGGAGCCTACGACGTCTGCGAGTCGCTGGCCGTTGAGGGTGTTCATGACGGCGAAGGCGGTGTCGTACTGCATGTTGCCGTTGGATGCCCATTGGGTGGGGGAGTACAGCGCCCTTGCTGTCCACTTGCCGTAGGGTGCGGAGCCGTTGAGGTAGGCGGGTACGAAGACGAAGTTGGTGGCGTAGGCGCCCGGTCCCTCGTTGACGCAGTGGCCTGCGGTGGAGACGGTGCTCTTGTTGGCTGCCGTCACGGAGTTGCCGGAGCAGACGTAGTTTGAGCCGCCTAGGGTGAAGAAGATCTTGCCGATGTGCTTGACGGGTGTTTCGCTCTGGTTGGTCTTGAGGTTGATGGCCTTGGAGTCGGTGGAGGCTTGCTGGCCTTCGACGCTCTTAAGTGCGCCCGGGGCTTCGGTGACCGGGGCTTTTCCGAGGTTCAGGAGCCGGCCGCGGTCCAGTGCCTTGATGGCGAGGATGTCGCCGGACTTGGCGTTCTTCATGCGTTCCGGGGTCCAGTAGTCTGCGGCGCCGTTGTCCGACGCTACATGGCTGCTGACCGCAATGCCGCTGGAGTCGATGTCCTTGGCGGGGGCCGCATTTGCGCTGGTGGTTCCAACCAGGGCAAGGATTGCGGCAGCGGACAGACTCAGGAGGCTTGTGGCCAGGGTCTTGGTTTTTGTCACGTTGTTCCAACCTATCGAGGGAGTGGGGCGGCCAGTGATGGCGACCGCCGACTGACGGAATCGAAGCTACCCAACGTATGACAAGTTTGTAAAGAGTTGTTTCACACTTTGTGATATTTTGCTTTCACTTCCTTGTCGAGCGGCAGACTCCCTTGGTGACCCAATAGCTCAGGGGGCCAAGCCTCTCCCGGTGGAAGCGGCCTGGCCCCAGCGAACTAGTCGATCATTCCCACCGACTACTTCTTGACAGGGCAGACTCCCTTGGTGGTGGTGTTGTAATCCGGGAGGGCAGATCTTACGCGAGTGCCTGTTCCAAGTTGAACGAGGATTTCTTCCGAGAGTAGATCTTGCTTACCTTTAAGAGCGTCAGCAACGTTAGTGTCCTGGGAAAAGATGAGTTCCGCGGCAATGTTGTCTTGAACGATTCGGGCCAGATTATCCAGGGCCACTGCTACCGGATCGGCGGGCATTTCAAGTCCTGGAAGGTCAATGAGATGCGTATCGACCTTGGCTGGATTCATAAGATCCTTGATGATGATCGTGTTCTTATTCAACTCTGCGGTAGTCCATTGCGAGAGCACCACCGTGTACAAATCGGCCCAAGCTGATTCGCCAAGTTTTTTACGCCAGGTCCCCATCAAGGTCTTGACGCCCGCAATTTGAGCCTCTGAGGCGTATTTCATGTTCACTCGAATGTCCGGGTAAACGTTGCCGGCAAATGCCTGGAATGAAGTGATGCCGAATTTCTTGGTCTTTACCGAATTGGAAATGAAGTCGATGCCACCCGTGAGGATGTTGTAGCAGGATTTTTGCAGCTCTGGTACAAGGCCGGCTTCGGGCAGCACTCTCCGGGCAGTCTCGAGCTTGGATCCGAAGTCCTGAAGCGGGAGGATCCAGTCTCTGGAATGTTCGTCGTTAAAGGCGACCAACTTGAGGTCGTGGGGGTCGATGCGGCTCTCATTGGGCACCCCAGGCATACTGTCGGCGAGGTATGAGGCGACAATGGAGTAGCAGCCCAGGGGAACGTGAGCGATCGATTTCGCCAATTCGAACGCCTGAGGGACTGGCTCAACCGACTCTCGCGCTCCATTCGTGACGAGTGTGAATTTGCCTCCTGTTGCATTGTTCTGAACAACAATCACCGGCGAAAGATGCTGTACGAGGTCAGCCTTCAAAGCAGCATAATTGGATCTCATCCCGATATTGATGGCCAGGATGGCTTCCTTTGCCTTTGGAGTTGGAACTCCGGCGATCGTAGGAGTCGCCCGGGCTTGGGACAGAGGCAGGGCTGAGGTGAGGAGGGCAGTTGCCCCAATGCTGGAAACGCCTCGGATAAATCCTCTGCGTGTGGTCATGTGAATCTTCCTTCCTGCTTCAAAGCACAGGCTGTGCCTTGATGGAGTCTTGGCGCTGGTAAGCACCGGAAGATTGCGGGGACATTCTCCGGAGTTCTCTGATTGAAATCGGCGGATAACTGAGGAGTGGCAGGGCGCTTGGGAGGGCGCCCTGCCGACCGCCTGGATTGGGACTTAGGCGAGTTCCTCCTGGGTGGCGACTACCACGCCATAGAGATCGGCAATGGTGGCCAACGCCGAATAGTGGACCTGGCACGCGTCCAGTTCGGTGCCGGCAACGGGCAACGAACGGGTTGCGCTTGCGTCAGCAACGACGGTAGCGCGGTCGCCTCGCAGAAATGCACCCTGAGCGGTGTATGCGACGCACATGTGGGTCATAAAGCCGGCAATAATGAGAGTCTCCCGTCCGGCCGCCTCAACATGTTCGGCCAGGTCGGTGTCCAGAAAAGCGTTGGGTGCCTTTTTTACGACGACTGGTTCACCTTCCTCCGGAGCAACCATCGGATGGATTTGACCAATCTTATTCCGGATGTCGTAGGGGGTTCCTTCTCCGCCATCGTTGATGACGTGAATGATCTTTGTGCCTGCCTTGCGGGCCCGCTGGAGCAACGTGCTGGCTTTTTCCAAGGCATTTTCCCATCCGTCCAACTCCATCACGCCAGTGGTGTAGGTGTTCTGATAATCGATCAGAATTAGAGTTGAATCACCAAGTTGTGCTGGCATTTCATCCAAGCCGTTTAACTGGCGGAGTGTAGTTCTCGGCATTATTTTCTCCCTAGTGACAAGATTTCATCCAAGAAATGGACCATTTGATACGCTAACTTCGCATGCAAGATGTCGGCAATGACGCACAACATGCAAAAACCGACATGGCAGTTGAGGTGAAAGAACCCTGATGATCAAGAAGCTGGTAGTCGTGGTCCTTTTCGACAACATTGATTTGCTCGACGTCACGGGACCGCCTGAAGTCTTTGCGCTAGCGAGACGGGAGAACGATGAAGCCGCCAACTATGAAGTAGTCCTTGCCGCTGAAACGTTGGCGCCGGTGACCACGGGAGCCGGTGTAAGGGTGGTCCCAGATGTGACTTTCGAGGACCTCGGCACCAGGCGCATCCACACGTTGATCGTCCCTGGCGCTGTTGAAGTCGACGAGAACCGGCAGATCCGCCCTGTCGTCCACGCAGATGTTGTAGATCGCGTTAAGCAGCTCACCACGAGGGCGGATCGCGTGGCGTCAATCTGCGTTGGCGCGCATATCCTGGCCGCCGCGGGGGTGTTGGATGGCAAACGCGCAACTACGCACTGGTCCACAGCGGAGCAGCTGGCTGCGGATCACCCCTTGGTCACCGTCGATCCCGATCCGATTTTCATCCGCCAAGGCAACGTGTGGACTGGTACAGGCATTAGCGCCTGCCTGGATTTGACGCTCGCACTCGTAGCCGAAGACCTGGGGGAGGATACTGCGTTGAGAGTCGCTCGCCAGCTCGTCATGTATCTGAAACGTCCTAGCGGCCAGAGCCAGTTCAGCGTTCCATTGTCCAGGACCTCCACCAATCGGCGTATCGAAGATCTTCGCCACTTCATCCTTCGCAATGTTCACCAGACTCTTACCATCGGGAAACTCGCAGAGGAGGCCAATATCAGCGAGAGACAATTGACCCGCATTTTCAAGAGTGAACTCGGTATGACACCGCACAGCTACATAGAGTCCGTCAGGGTGGAAGTGGCACGCAGTCACCTTGAATCCACCGACGCCACGTTGGAGCGCATCGCTTCACTCTGTGGGCTCGGCTCGGTCGATACCCTCGTTAGGGCCTTTCGACGACGCCTTGACGCAACGCCCACCGAGTACCGGCTCAGATTCCAGATTTAGTCCCAGGAGCGTACGACGCCGGTCGGCGGCTTCGTCGGCCAGGCCGCCGTCGGGCGTAAATCGCTTTCCGGCACGGTAACGAACACGTGATCCCGGACACGAAGGGCCGCCAATCGAGCCTACTCGGGTAAGTTTAGAGATGTTGAAATCTGCAGACTTTCAGGGAGAACCCCGCCAATGGCCAAGATTATCTATACCCACACAGACGAAGCGCCGATGCTGGCTACCTACTCATTCCTGCCGATTGTGGAAGCGTATGCCTCGACCGCAGGTGTGGAGGTCGAGACCCGCGATATTTCGCTGGCAGGCCGCATCATCGCCGTTTTCGGCGATTTCCTGACTGAAGAGCAGCGCACGGGCAACGCCCTGGCTGAACTTGGCGAGCTGGCAAAGCAGCCGGAAGCCAACATCATCAAGCTGCCCAATATCAGCGCCTCCGTGCCGCAGCTCAAGGCTGCCATCGCCGAACTCCAGTCCCAGGGCTTCGCCCTCCCGGACTACCCGGACAACCCCTCCTCGGACACCGAGACGGATATCCGCTCCCGCTACGACAAAATCAAGGGTTCAGCTGTGAACCCGGTGCTGCGTGAAGGCAACTCCGACCGCCGCGCACCCCTGTCGGTGAAGAATTACGCCCGTCAGAACCCGCACTCCATGGGTGCCTGGTCTGCCGATTCCAAGACCAACGTTGCCACCATGGGCCAGAACGATTTCCGCTCCAATGAGAAGTCCGTCGTGCTCAAGGCTGACGATTCCCTCAGCATCCAGCTGGTCCGTGAAGACGGCACCACCAAGGTCCTCAAGAAGGACTTCCCCGTCCTGGCCGGCGAAGTTGTGGACGCCACCGTCCTGCGCGCAGACGCCCTGGACGAGTTCCTCAAGGCACAGGTTGCCCGTGCCAAGGAAGAGGGCATCCTCTTCTCGGCTCACCTGAAGGCCACCATGATGAAGGTCTCTGACCCCATCATCTTCGGCCACGTGGTCAAGGCTTACTTCTCCGAGCTGTTCGATACTTACGGCAAGCAGCTCGCAGCCGCAGGCATCAGTCCGAACAACGGCCTCGCAGCCATCCTCAGCGGTCTTGATGACCTGCCGGAAGACGTCCGCGAAGGCGTCAAGGCAGCCATCACCAAGGGCCTCGAAGACGGTCCGGCGTTGGCAATGGTGGACTCGGACAAGGGCATCACGAGCCTTCACGTTCCGTCGGACATCATCGTTGACGCCTCCATGCCGGCCATGATTCGCTCCTCCGGCCACATGTGGGGCCCGGACGGCAAGGAAGCCGATACCCTCGCCGTCATCCCGGACAGCTCCTACGCCGGTGTCTACCAGGTTGTCCTGGACGACTGCCGTGCCAACGGCGCATTCGATCCCACCACCATGGGCACCGTTCCCAACGTGGGCCTCATGGCGCAGGCAGCCGAGGAATACGGCAGCCACGACAAAACCTTCGAAGTCCAGGCAGCCGGCACGCTCCAGCTCGTCGACAGCAAGGGCAACGTCCTCGCTGAGCACCAGGTTTCCCCTGGTGACATCTGGCGGGCATGCCAGACCAAGGATGTCCCGATCCGCGACTGGGTCAAGCTTGCCGTCAACCGCGCCCGCGCGTCCCAGACCCCGACCGTTTTCTGGCTGGACAAGGGCCGTGCGCACGACGCCAACCTCATCGCCAAGGTCAACGAGTACCTCAAGGAACACGACACCGAGGGCCTGCAGATCGAGATCATGTCCCCGGAGGAGGCAACAGCCTTCACCCTGGAGCGCATCCGCAAGGGTGAGGACACCATCTCCGTCACCGGTAACGTCCTCCGCGACTACCTCACGGACCTGTTCCCGATCCTCGAGCTCGGCACCAGCGCCAAGATGCTTTCCATCGTTCCGTTGATCAACGGTGGTGGCCTCTTCGAGACCGGTGCAGGCGGATCTGCTCCCAAGCACGTGCAGCAGCTGATCAAGGAAAACCACCTTCGCTGGGACAGCCTGGGTGAATTCCTTGCTCTGGCCGTCAGCTTCGAGCACCTTGCCACCACCACTGGCAACGCCCGCGCCCAGGTCCTTGCCGACACACTGGACCGCGCTACGGGTACGTTCCTGCTGGAAAACAAGTCCCCGCGCCGCAGCGTTGGCGAGCTGGACAACCGTGGAAGCCATTTCTACCTGGCCATGTACTGGGCACAGGAACTGGCCAAGCAGACTGAGGATGCAGAGCTCGCCAAGGACTTCGCAGCCATCGCTGAAGCCCTGACCTCCAACGAAGAGGCAATCGTCGGCGAGCTTGCCGCAGTCCAGGGTCCCGGCGTCGATCTGGGCGGCTACTACCGTCCGGACGCTGCCAAGGCCGCTGAAATCATGCGCCCGTCGGCTACGTTCAACAAGGTCCTCGCGACCCTCAGCTAATTCCTAAACTGACTCGCAGTTGTGGTTGTTTTGAGGACTCATAACAACCACAACTGCGGGTCAGTTGCTGTTTAACGGTCGGCCAGGAACCGCTGAGGTGCCACGCCGCCGTCGACGATGTCTTTCAGCACCCGGCCAATAGCCGGTGTGAACTTGAAACCGTGCCCGGAGAACCCGGCGCCTACCACCAACGGTCCAAAACGGTCCAGCACAAAGTCCTCGGTGGGCGTGGTGGTGTAGGTGCAGCTGATGGGAACCGCGGTTGAAGGGTCGACGCCGGGGAGCCACTCCTGCGCGTATCGCACCAAGGCATCGAGCTGCTCGGGTATGGGCTGGAACGTGCGCTCGTCAGGGTCCATGACAGGTCCGACACCATGCCAACCAGCTTTGACGCCTTCGCCAGGTGTGAGCATCCCGTAGACGGGGCTGTACCAGTATTCGTACGCGGGATCGTCCACGTCCGGGGTGTGGTTGAAGCTTGGCCACACCAGCGTGTTGTCCACGGGGGTGAAGTGGGCGGGCTGCTCCTGCGTGACAACCAGTGGCGGTAGCTTCGCGTGTTCGCCGAGCAGCTTGTTCGTCCAGGCACCGGCGGTGACTACCACGCGGTTGGCCTTGTACTCGGTCTCCTCCGTCACGACGACCACGGTTTCGGCGCCGTCGATGCGGATGTCGTGGACCGGCGTCGAGTATTCGAAGATGGCGCCATGGGACTCGGCTGCCTTGCGAAGTGCCACCAACGCGTTGGCCGAACGGATGCGTCCGGACCCCGGAACGAAAAGCACATCGGTGGCGAAGTTCATGCCTTGCCAGCGGTCTATGGCCTCGTCGGCTGAGATGAAGTAGCTTTCGATGCCGCGCTCCTGATGAGCCGCTTGGACGGTCCGGAGCCGCTCGACGTTGCCGTGGTTCGCCAGCCCCACCAGATCCAGCAGCGGCGCCCCGGTTTCGGCAGCAAGCTCATCCCACAGGTTCTTGGCTTCGGCGAGGAGGTCCAGGTAGTCCGCCTCGGAATAGGCGGTGTTGAAGTTGCGGGTGGCGCCGTGGGAGGCGCCGATGTGATGACCCGCCTCGAACTGCTCCAACAGGATCACGGACTTACCGCTCCGGGCCAACTGCCACGCGGCGGCCGATCCCATTGCTCCTCCGCCAACAACTACGACGTCCACCATGCCAGCTCCATCCACCTTGGCCCACTATAAGGTTCCATTCTGCCCCCACTCACCCAGTTGGGTTGGCACTTGGTGGGAAGGCATGGAAGATTGGGACGGGTGAAATTCCTTCACCCGTCTCCCAAGTCCTCTGCCCGCGGCGTCACGATCCTGCGCGTGGTGTTTGGCGCCCTGATCATGGTGCACGGCATCCAAAAGTTCATGGCCGGGCACGCCGCCTTCACGGCCTCGGTTGCTGCCATGGGTGTGCAGAAGCCCGAGATCGTGGCTTGGCTGGTGATCGCAGGTGAGATTGGACTGGGCCTGCTCCTGGTCCTGGGCGCTTTGACCAGGGTGGCGGGCTTCCTTACGGCAATCATGTTCGCCGGCATCTGGTTCGTGACGGAAGCAGGCAAACCGCTGCTCACGGACAAGTCCGGAGTCACGGCAGAGCTTTTGATCATCTACGTAGCCATTTCCGTGGCGTTTGTGTTCCTTGGCCCCGGCGCGTGGTCCCTGGATCGGAAGCTGGCCAGGCAGCCGGCGGGCCAGCGGCGTTAATACAGTCGGGTTAACTCCCGACGGCGGCACTCACCGCGCGGCCAACGTCACCGCGCGTCGTTCGGGTACCGGATCCCCAATTGGGACCGCACGCCGTCGAACAAGCGCATGACGTTTACGGAGTCCTCCAGCGGCATCACGGGGCTCTCTGTCAGGCCCTGTTGAATGCAGCGGGTCACCTCGCGGAGTTCGTAGGTGTAGCCCACGCCCACCACATCGAACCGTTCGTGCCGCGGCTCGTCCCAACCAACACGGATCAGCAGTTCCCGGGGGTTGTTCACGGAACCCACCGTCTGCAGGTACCCGAGCCCGCCAGCTATTGTGGCGGTCCGCGGCCCATGGGCCGTCAGGGACGACGTCAGCTGCGCTTGGGCCCCGCTCGCATAACCAAGCGTCAGCGCATTCTGGGTGTCCACACCGTCCTCGTTCAAGGTGCCGATCGCGGTAACAGATTGTGGGAAGCCCAGTGTTCCCAGGGCCCAGAGCAACGGGTAGACGGTGATGTCCAGAAGCGCGCCGCCACCATCATTCAGTGCCCAGATGCGGGCGGAGGGATCGTATGGCGCAGGGAAGCCGAGGTCCGCGCTGACCCACTGGGTGTGTCCGATTTCCCCTGATGCGGCGATGGAAAAGGCGCGCTGCATGCTGGGCAGGAAGCGGCTCCAGACGGCCTCCATGAAGAAGACCTTGTGCTCGCGGGCCAACTTCACCAGCTCGGTGGCTTCGCGTGCGTTGATGGTGAGGGCCTTCTCGCACAGGACATGCTTGCCGGCTCGCAGTGCTGCGGCCGCAATCTGGAAGTGCTGGGCATGAGGTGTGGCCACGTAAACCACGTCCACGGCGGGATCGTCGAACAGCCGCTGGTAGCCGGGGACACCGGCGTCGTTCCCGTAGGCCTTGGCGAAACCAAGTGTGTGCGCAAAAGCGTCCGCGGCTGCCTGGGTCCTGGAGCTCACCGCGTAGAGTTCCGCATCCTCCAGCAGGGAAAGGTCCTGGGAAACGCTGTTGGCGATGTTGCCCGTGGACACCACTCCCCAGCGCAAGCGGCGGCCGGTGATAGCCCGGGGGTCCTGGTTGGTCTGGCTGGACAGCCACGGTTTGGCGATAGGGAGCGTCATGACTGCCATCCTCTCATTTCCCAAACAGTAAGCACTCTGTCGAGTCACGCGAATGTGCGGCGCTGCGGAAGTCCTCGCCTAGGCTGAGGAAATCATCCCTCGCAGAGGTTCTGTGGGGAGTTACCGAAATGGAGCAGGGATGGGTATTTTTCGGCGCGTCATTTTGCCGGTTGCCTGGCTAGTGGTTTTCGCAGTAATTGCGGTGGCTTTGGTCAAGATCGCTTTCGTAGATGGCCTCAAGCCGTCTGATTCCGGGCCAGCGCCCTTGGCGCAAGTGGACATCCCGGTGGTCCCAGCCACCCGAGCTACGGTCACCAATACTGTGGAAATCAAGGGCACCGTCCAGAGCGACGCAGCCGAACCGGTCCGGAGCACGTCTGCGGGCAAGGTCATCAAGATTTTTGTCGAAGAAGGCGCCACGGTGGCCAAGGGCGATGCCCTGTTCCAGGTCAAGGCCGAGCGCGCCGTGACATCCACGCAGCCGTCCAAGGATGGAATGTCCTCGCCGCCGAAGCCTGTTTATGACTACTTCGACGTCCTTGCACCCAGCGGCGGCACCTTGCAGTCCTTGACCACGCTGATCGACCAACAAGTGAGCGTCGGGGAAAGCGTCGGCAAGATCGATCCCGGCACCTACACGGTGGCCGGCTCGGTGACCGCCGCCCAGCAGTACCGCCTGCTCGGCAAGCCGGGGCCGGCGGAGATCGCTTTGGTGGGCGGACCAGCGCCGTTCCAGTGCACCGAAGTCACGCTGAAGAACAACGCTTCCGACGACGGCGGAGGCGGCTCGGGCGGCTTGTCGTCCACAGGCGGAGGTGCTGGGATGGGAGTCGGCGGGGCAGTCGCAATCCCCGGCGGTGGCGGCGGCCAGTCGCAGGAAGGTGGCACGCCCACGGGAACGCTTAGCTGCGCGATCCCCGCTGGGCATGAAGTCTTTGCCGGACTTGGCGCGACCATGACCGTCAGCGCTGGCGTCGCCGCTGATGTGGTGACGGTTCCGCTGACCTCGGTGAAGGGAAGCGTGAAGGACGGCATTGTCTGGATATCGGGTCCGGCCGGTAGCGGCGCAGCCCCCGAGCAGCGGACGGTCCAGTTGGGCCTGAACGATGGTTCTGTGGTTGAGGTTGTTTCCGGGCTGTCCGAGGGCGAACAAGTCCTCGAGTTCGTGCCCGGCGCTCCAGCTGTCCCGGGTCCCATGATGGGGCCGGGACAGGCTGCCTACGCTCCGGCGGGCTGAAGCATGACAGAAACAGCGCAGGAAGTAGAAAGCAACAAGGAAACCCTCGTCAGTCTTCGGTCAGTCACCCGGTCGGTAACGCTGCCGGATGAGCAGCAACTGCATATCCTCCGCGGCATCGATCTTGAGGTCCAGAGCGGTGATCACACGGCCATTGTTGGCCGTTCAGGATGTGGAAAATCGACCCTGCTCAACCTCTTGGGGCTTCTGGATGTCCCCACCTCCGGTGAGCTGGAATTCCTCGGCAACCCTGCCGAGCGGCTGAGCAGCAACGCCCGTGCCCGCCTGCGTGGATCAACGGTGGGCTTCGTGTTCCAGCAGTTCAACCTGTTGCCTGGCCGCAACGCTTTGGACAACGTCATCACACCGCTCTTTTACGCCAAGGGCAGGGAATTTTGGCGCCGGCGTGAACTGGCCATGGACATGCTGGACCGCGTCGGTCTGGCAGCCCGGGCCAAAACGATGCCCAACATGCTGTCCGGCGGTGAGCAGCAACGTGTTGCGATCGCACGCGCCCTGGTCCGCAGGCCACGGCTCATCCTTGCCGATGAACCAACGGGTGCCTTGGACGTCGAAACGGGGCAGGCTGTCATGGCCTTGCTGGACACCGTGGCCACGGAAACCGCGGCCGCACTGGTGACCATCACGCACGATACCAATGTGGCAGCCCTTGCCCGCGCCTGCTACCGCTTGGATGCCGGCGTGCTCAGCCCGCTGGCAGTTGCAGAAACAGCAGGAGTCAGCGCATGACCGGTTTCATGTCCACGATGGTGGAAGCTTGGCAGGAACTCCGGATCAACAAGGTCCGCATCCTCTTGGCCCTCCTTGGCGTGGCCCTTTCCGTGGCAGCGTTGACGTCCGTGGTAGGAATCGGCAGCCTGGTCCGTGAAGGAATCAAGGTGCAGTCCGAACGCAACGGTGGGCGTGTAGCCACCCTGGCCCTCAGCGTGAACGGCCCTTCCTCGCCTGATCCCGCGAAACTGGAGAAGGTTTACGAAGGCATCCAACAGCGCTTCGGCATCACCACGTCCACCCACGTGGGCAGGACCCAAGCGGGCTTCCAGTTTCCGCGTGGCGTCACCAACGTTGACGTGACCATCGTGGACATTGGATACGGCATCATCCACCGCGTACCGCTAACCCAGGGAACCTGGTTCGCCGCCGACGACGACCAACGGCTCGCACCCGCCGTCGTCGTCTCCGAAGCGTTCTATAACCAGGCCGGAATGCCCAACCTGACCACCAGCCCAACCGTGACCATCCCGGGGGACTACCCTGCCACTGCGGTGATTATCGGCGTCGTGCCTGATGCCTATCCGCAGCAGCCTCCAGCCGCTTTCATCCTCACCGGCGGTGCCGCGATGACCGGAATGGAATCACAAATGTCCGAGTTCAAGGTGTGGGTGGGGGAGGACCAAGCCGATTCCCTGGCCGCTGCTATTTCCGCGGACCTCCAAGGTCAGTTTCCCGGGTACTACGCCCAAGCCACCCGAATGGACTTTGCCGCTTACGGTGACCCGCTGGGACCGGCTCAGTGGATAGTTGGCGGAGTGGCTGGGCTGGTGCTCCTGCTCGGGGCAGTGGGAATGCTCAACATCTCCATGGTCACCGTGCGCTACAGGGTAAGGGAAATCGGCATCCGGCGAAGCTTCGGCGCGACGTCCGGCAGGATCTTCTTCGGCGTCATGATGGAATCCGTCGTAGCCACCGCAGTTGCCGGCCTGGTGGGCGTCATGCTGGCTGTCGCAGTGGTGAAGAACCCGTGGATCGAGTCAAAGGTAGCTCCGGGACTGACCGAATATCCGTCCTTCCCCATCGACGCCGCGCTCCTGGGCTTTGGCGCCGCCGTCCTTGTGGGCGCACTCGCCGGCGCCATTCCTGCGCTCGTGGCGGTGCGCGTCAAGGTCATCGATGCAATCCGCTTTTGACCTCCTCCGTCAGCCGGCCCTGCTGAAGCCGGAAGCAGCGTTCCGTTTTTTGCGCCAGGCTGCGATCGTGGGTGACTACCAGGATGGTGGTGTTGTGGTCGCGGCTCAGTGAGCTCAGCAGTTCAATGATGTGCTCGCCGGTCTGCTCATCCAGGTTTCCCGTGGGCTCATCGGCAAGGATCAGTTTGGGCTCGTTGGCCAGCGCCCTCGCGATCGCGACACGCTGCTGCTCGCCACCGGAGAGGCGGTTGATCCGCCGGGACTGCTTCTCCGGATCCAACTGCACCTGCTCCAGCAATTCCTTGGCACGCTTCAGCCGCGCAGCCTTCCGGACCCCGGCGAACTCCATGGGCAGCATGACGTTGTCCACGGCGCTAAGGTTCGGGATCAGGTTGAACTGTTGGAACACAAACCCGATATCGCGCCGACGGTACTCCGTCAGCTTGCTGTCCGGCAGTCCGGCCAGGCTGACGCCATCCACGACGACGTCTCCGCTGGTTGGTTTGTCCAGCGCACCCAGGAGGGACAAAAGAGTGCTTTTACCGCTGCCGCTCTTGCCAACGATCGAGGCCAGAGATCCTTTCTCCAGCTGGAAACTCACACCATTGACAGGCTTGATGGTCCTGTCGCCGGACTTGAACTGACGGACCAGGTCCTTGACTTCAATCACGGCTATTCTCCTCGGAGTACTTCGATGGGACGGATGCGGGCGGTCAGCAAGGCCGGAACCAATGCACCGATGATGGCCACCGCGAAGACGGCGGCGATGCCAGCAGCAATGACGCCGGGGGAGGCGCTCGCCGTGACGGACGTGAGCAGTTGGGAGGCTCCACCAAAAGGACCGCCCTGGCCGCCGGCGAAACCGCCACCGGCGAAGCCGCCACCGGCGAAACCGCCCGCGCGCTGGGTGGTTGGGGCCCCCGTCGTGCTGGTGTTGGAACTGATCAGCGCGGACGCGATGCCGCCGCTGGCGAGCGATGCAGTGGCCGCTCCCACCACGCTGCCCAAGGCCACGAGTACCAGCGATTCAAGGACAAACTGCAGGCCGATAGTGCGGTTCCGGGCACCGATGGCCTTCAACACGCCAATTTCGCGGCGGCGTTCACGGACCAGCATCACCATGATGAGGAGAATGATGAGCCCGGCGGTAGCGAGTGCTGCAATGAACGCGACCAGGGAGATGTTCTTGACGCTGTCCAGCGAGCTGACCGCGGTTTCCAGGTTGCGTTGACCCTGGGTGACGTCGGCCTTACCGGTTCCCAACGCGGACTGGACTGCCGTCTTGGTGCTGTCGACGTTTTCCATGCTGTTGACTGTGACGATCATCGTGGAGAGTTCGTCAGGAGTTCCCGCCAGGGTTTGGGCTTCCGGAAGGGTGACGTAGACGGCGTTGTTTCCGAAGGCGGTTCCGGCGTCGAAGATGCCCTCTACGGTGAACGTCTTGTCCTGGATGGTGAAGGTGGAACCCGCGGTGAGGTTGTTCTTTTGCGCCAGCGTCGTTCCCACCAGTGCCTTTGCCGCCGCCGTCGTGTAGTCGCCCAGACCGGTGCCGCTGGTGATGTCCAAGGCCTTGCCAGCGCTATCAACCTCGGCGCCGATGCCCGTGGCCGTAATGGGAAGGGTTCGAACTCGTTGGGTGGTGCCTGTACCGCCGGTGTTACTGGTAGAGCCGTTGCGGTTGCCGAGGGTGCCGGCGTCGATGGCTGCCGTGAGGTTGGTGGTGACGCTGGCCTGCTGCCCGCCGGGACCAAAACCACCCTGAGTGGGCTGGGTGGTGCTTGTTTCTGCCGTCGCCGTCTGAAGACGAAGAGCCTTGGTACCCACCACGGACGTTACGTTGCTGACTGCGGCTGCCGTTTGCGCTTGAGCAGCGGTGAGCGGTTCCCCGCCACCTTCGAAGCCCTGCCCGCCAGCCGGATTCACTGTCAGGGTGGTGCCCACGGAAGCATTGAGCTCCTGGACTTTGGCACCCACGGCCTGGTTGGCCACCAGCATGGCCAATGCCAGGCCGATCGCTACGGCCAGCACAGCGACTACCGCGGCCGTTCTGATTTTGTTGCGGAAGGCATTGCCTACGCTTCGGGCAAGGACGCTCACGTTTCTCCTTTGGACCTGCTGAGTTCCGCAGACCGCTGGCTCGCGGGCTGCAGGTCCAACACTGCTCAGCGCTGCTGTGCGGGAAGCCTGCCGAAGCTATGCGTGGGCTGTGAAAGCCGGCGGGCTCATTAAGGAGTCAAAGAACCCGTGCCGGGCTCAGGATCCTGAGCCCGGCACGGGTTCTCCGTGCAGTCCCGGTGTCAGTGGGAGAAGTTTGCTGAGATTTCGGCGAGGGTGCGCCCCTTGGTCTCAGGCGCGAGCCATTGCGAGAGGACGGCGCCGAGTAATGCGACGGCGGCGGCTACCACCATGCTTGGGCCCAGGCCGATGTTGCTGATCGCCCATGGCAGGGCGAAGGTGCCCAGTGCGGCTCCGATGCGGCTGAAGGCCGCGGCGAAGCCCATGCCGATGCCGCGCAGGTCGCCGGGGAATACCTCGGCCGGATAGACCTGGGTCATCGTGGTGTAGCCGGCATTGAAGAAGGAGAAGGCGAGAAACAGTACGAGCACGATGATCGCTGGTGCGTCCGTCCAGACTCCGATGATCAGCAGGATGCCCGGGCAGAGCCACTGCCCGGGCACAGTGAGGATTCGGCGGCCGAGCTTGTCAATCAGAAGTACGGTGATGACAACACCCGCGGCTGCAAGTGCGGATAGGCCGACTCCACCGGTCCAACCGCCGAAGCCGAATTGGTCGAGAACGTCGTCGGCGAAGGTCGCGATCGCGAAGTACGGAGTGACCGCGCAGAACCAAAAACCTGAGGTGAAGAGGGTGGCGCGCCAGTTCTGCTTCGAGAACAGCATTCCGAAGGAGGCGCCCTTGATTTTGGTCCTGCTCTGCGCGGCTTGGGCCTCCTGGATCATCCTCAGATCGATCTCTCCGGTGATGCTGTCGTGCATTTGGGGCGATTCGACGTATCTGTGTGCGATCGCGAGTGCTTCCTTGTGCCGTCCCTTCGTAATGAGCCAGCTCGGCGATTCGGGGAGGCCCATGCGGGCGAGGAACAGGACCAATGCGAGTATCGTGCTCGTGCCGATGACGAGGCGCCATGGGATACCGGCGTCGTGCAGGAGCGTGCCGATGATGAATGCCATCATGAAACCGACGTACCAGGCGATCAGAGTCAGCCCGAGCAATCGCCCGCGCAGCTTCGGAGGGGAGAACTCTGATAGCAATGGCCCACCGATTGAGTACTCGCCGCCGATCGCCACGCCCATTAAGAACCGGATGGCGGCCAGCTGGATGACGGCCCCGTCTCCGGAGGTTACGAAGAACTGGGCCGCTGAGGCGACCAGGAACAGGCCCATGTCCACGAGGAACATGGGCTTGCGTCCGAACTTGTCAGTAGCCCAGCCGGCCAGTGGGGAGCCGACGAAGATGCCAACCAGCGGGCCTGCAGCGATCATGCCCAGAGATAGTGCGTCGAGCTGGAGCTCTGACCGCATGAGTCCGGTGACGGGGCCGATAATTCCGAGGATGTAACCGTCGAGGAACATCCCACCGATGAAGACAGCGACGAGCCGCACCATGAAGCGGCGTTTGAACTTGGAGCTGGTCTCTTTTGATATGGAGGTGTCGACGGAGTCCGTCGTCCTGGTCGGATGGATCATTGAGATTTGTTCCCTTCTGGCTTCAGCACAAACCGCTGGCGGCACCAGAGCGCCGTTTCATGGATGCACGGACAGCCGCAGCCCTTAGCGACCGGTGGGCGATGCGGACTGGCTCGATGCCAGCCGATATGCCCGCGCAGGACTTGCGAGATGATTTCGGGGTCGGCCACATGTGACATATGACTCATATATCAGAACTCTAAGGGGGCGATCCGCCCCGGTCAAGAGTTGACAAGTTAATTCGTTGTATCCGTCGACTCACCGCAAACTCCGGCATGGACAGACAGAGAAGCATCGCGGAAAACGGTTCAGGCAAGCGAAAGCCCCGGCCCGCCTGCTGAATGCTGGCGGACCGGGGCTTGCTGTTGCTTGCTGCGAAGCGGTGTTACTCGATGATCGGTGTTACTCGATGATCGGTGTTACTTGGTGATCGGGCCGAGTACCGGATCGTCCACGTAAGCCGTCTTGACGTTGGCTGCCGTCACGATCTGCGGCGGGAGCAGGTAAGCCGGAACAGTCTTGACACCATTCTTGTAAGAATCCTTGTCATTGATTTCCAGCTGCTTGCCGGCCTGCAGGTCCTTCACCATGGTGATGGCGTGCTCAACCAGCTTGCGGGTGTCCTTGTTGATGGTGGAGTACTGCTCGCCAGCCATGATCGACTTGACGGACTCAACCTCGGAGTCCTGGCCTGTGATGACCGGAATCGGCTTGCCGGCGGCCTTGACGGAGTTCAGGATGTAGCGTGCCAAGAGGTCATTCGGGGAAAGTACGCCGTCCAGCGAGGCTGAGGTGTAGCTGCCTGCCAAGAGGGTGTCCGCACGCCGCTGCGCGTTTTCGCCCTTCCACGCCTGGGTTACGGCCTGCTCGAACGCAGTCTGGCCGGAGAGGACCTTGAGCGTTCCGTCGTCGATCTTCGGCTTCAGCACGCTCATGGCGCCATCGAAGAAGACCTTGGCGTTGGCGTCATCCGGGGAACCCGCGAAGAGCTCGATGTTGTACGGGCCGGAAGGCTTCTTGGCCTTCAACCCGTCCAGCAGGGCCTGGCCCTGGAGCACACCGACCTTGAAGTTGTCGTACGCCACGTAGTAGTCCACGTTCTCCGTGTTCAGGAGCAGACGGTCATAAGCAATGACCGTGGCGCCGGAGTCCTTGGCCTGCTTGAGCTGCGTACCCAGCTGTGCGCCGTCGATTGCGCCAACGATAATGACCTTGGCACCCTTGGTGACCATGGCGCTGATCTGGTTCTGCTGCTCGGACACGCCGCCGTTGGCGAACTGGACGTCGGGCTTGAATCCGGCACCCTTGAGGCCGTCGTTGAACAGCTTCTCCGCGAGAACCCAGTTTTCACTGGTCTTCTGCGGAAGGGCGACGCCGATCATCGAGTCCTTGGGGAACGCTTCCCCGCCAGCAGTGCTGCTGCTTGAGCCGCTGTCAGAGCGGCCGCAGGCTGTCAGCGCCAGTGCCGCGATGGCAGCTACTGCTGCTGCCTTTCCTGCTTTACCAAACATTCGCATATCTTGGTTCACTTTCTGTGTGGTGGGTGGAGCGAGTCAGACGGAAACCGGTCAGGCTTCCTTGGAGATGACCTCTTTGGTGGACGTGGTTTCATCCGGCTTGATGTCGTTGTTGCGCTGGAAATTCCTCATCAACAGGCCGGTGATGGAACGCTTGCCCTGGATCTTGTTGTAGACGTCGAAGGCAACAGCGATCAGCAGTACCAGGCCCTTGATGATCTGGGTGAGGTCGGCGCCTACGCCCAGGAGCTGGAGGCCGTTGTTCAGCACAGCCATCACCAGACCACCAACGATCGAGCCGATCACGGTGCCAACGCCGCCGGTAACTGCGGCGCCACCGATGAACACGGCTGCGATTGCGTCCAGTTCCCAACCGACGCCGTCGAAGGGACCGGAGGCGGTGGAGCGGCCAACGAAGATCATGCCGGCGAGGCCTGCAAGGACGGACATGTTGAGCATGACCATGAAGTTGACCTTCTTGGACTGCACACCGGACAGTTCTGCTGCGTGCCGGTTACCACCCACGGCGTAGACGTGGCGGCCCAGGACCGTCTTGTCGGCGATGAAGCCATATATCAGGACCAGCACGGCCAGGATCAAACCTGGGATGGGGAAGGAAGTTCCCGGACGGCCGGTGGCGAACAGGTACGTGGCGTAGAGGATGGCACCGCAGATGAGGACCAGCTTGGTGACCTCAACCCAGAGCTCGGGAACGTCGGCGCCGAGGGCCTTGTTGGTAGCCCGGGCCCGCAGGGACATGATGACAACGAACGCCGCGGCAAGGATGCCCAACAACAAAGTGAGGTTGTTGAAGCCCGTGTTCGGACCAATTTCAGGCAGGTAGCCCGAGCCCAGGTACTGGAAGTCGCTGGGGACAGGGATGGTGTTGGATTTGCCGACGAACTGGTTGAAACCACGGAACAGGAGCATGCCTGCCAGCGTCACGATGAAGGCGGGGATGCCAACATACGCTGTCCAGAATCCTTGCCAGGCCCCGATCACGGCCCCGAGCACCAGTCCGAAGAGCACACCCATGTACCAGGGGATACCCCAGTCCCGGATTGCGAGGGCTACAGAAACACCCACAAATGCGGCCACGGAGCCCACAGACAGGTCGATGTGGCCGGCGATGATGACCAGGACCATGCCGATGGCCAGGATCAGGATGTAGGAGTTGCCGTTGAACAGGTTGATCACGTTGCCGGGGGTTAGCGTACGGCCCTCGGTGAAGATCTGGAAGAAGACGATAAGTGCCACCAGGGCGAAGATCATGCCGAACTGGCGGGTATTGCCACCAAATAGCTTCTTGAGCGCGTTCATTGTTTTGGTCCTTGTGTCAGGAAGGGGTGAGTCTGGGCCAACGGTCAGGCCGTCTTGCGGGCGGAGGTCATGAGTTTCATCAGGCTTTCCTGGCTTGCTTCGTTCTTGTCCAGGACACCAGTAATGGCGCCTTCAAAAATGGTGTAAATGCGGTCGGACAGGCCCAGGAGCTCGGGCAGCTCCGAGGAAATGACAATCACTCCCTTGCCCTGGTTCGCCAGCCTCTGGATGATGCCGTAGATCTCGTACTTGGCGCCCACATCGATTCCTCGGGTGGGTTCATCCAAAATCAGGAGATCCGGATCGGTGAACATCCATTTGGCCAGCACAACTTTCTGCTGGTTACCGCCGGAAAGCTTGGCCACGCCCTCCTCAACTGAGGGAGTCTTGGTGCGCAGGGATTTTCGGTATTCCTCGGCAACCGAGAACTCCTTGCGGTCGTCCACCACCGAGTACTTGCTGATCGCGCGGAGGTTCGCCGCAACCGTGGTGGTCTTGATGTCATCCAGCAGGTTCAGACCGAGGGATTTCCGGTCTTCAGTGACGTAGCCCAATCCGGCGTCGATGGCCGCGCGGACGCTACGAAGGTTGACCGGCTTGCCGTCCTTGTAAACCTGGCCCTTGATGTAACGGCCGTAGGAGTGACCGAAGAGCGAGCGGGCAAGTTCCGTGCGGCCGGCTCCCATCAGTCCCGCGAATCCCACGATTTCACCGCGGCGTACGTAGAAGTTGGAGCCTTTGCAGATCAAGCGGTCCTGGATCTGTGGGTGACCGACGGTCCAGTCCTTGACTTCGAAGAAGACCTCGCCGATCTTCGGTTCATGGTCCGGGAAACGGGACTCGAGTGTCCGGCCCACCATGCCTTTGATAATCCGGTCTTCGTCAACGCCATCCCTCTTGACGTTCAGCGTTTCGATCGACTTGCCATCGCGGATGATGGTGATCTCGTCGGCGATCTGTTCGATCTCGTTGAGCTTGTGGGAAATGATGATCGAGGTGATGCCCTTGCCCTTCAGGCCCAGGATCAGGTCCAGCAGGTGCTGGGAGTCCGATTCGTTCAGGGCTGCTGTGGGCTCGTCCAGAATCAGCAGGCGGACGGACTTGTTCAGCGCCTTGGCGATTTCCACCAGTTGCTGCTTGCCGACGCCAAGTTCCTTGATAGGAGTGTCCGGATCCTCACGGAGTCCAACCCTGGCCAGCAGTTCGGTGGAGCGTTTCCGTGCCTCTGCCCAGTCGATGACACCCCATTTGGTCGGCTCGTTGCCCAGGAAGATGTTCTCCATGATGGACAGTTCCGGGATCAACGCCAGCTCCTGATGGATGATGACGATGCCCGCAGCTTCGCTTGCGCGGATGTCCTTGAATTGCTGCGTTTCGGCCATGTACACGATGTCGCCGGTGTAACTGCCGTGCGGATACACCCCGGAAAGAACCTTCATCAGCGTGGATTTGCCGGCGCCGTTTTCACCACAGATGGCGTGGATTTCGCCGGCTTTTACCCGAAGGCTCACATTCGACAAGGCCTTCACGCCGGGAAATTCCTTCGTGATCGAGCGCATCTCCAAGAGGATGGGTTCGTCTTGCGTGTCAGGGGTTGTCATTAGCCCTTACGCCTCCAATGCATGACTTCGTTGTCGCTCCCCAAACGGCGGAGCTGTCTGATGAAAAAGTAAACTGGATCACCTATCTTGTCGTCAAGACTTGAACACAAGAACCAGCTAACGATTTCGTTACCTACCCGTAATTCCTGCATGTTGGAACACTAAAGCTGCTGCTCCAAGTGCTTCCGCGCGCGCTCCCAGGGACGACATCGCGAGGTGCGTTGTTTCGCCCACAACGGGCACAGCGTGACGAACGAGCCCCCTTCGAATGGGGTCCAACAGGAGGTCGCCAAGCCCTGCCAGTGGACCTCCCACGACGATCACTTCAGGGTTGATCAGGTTGGCGACGTTGCCCAGTGCGCGCCCCACGGCAAGGCCGGCATCGTCCACTACGCGCTGGGTTGCGGAGTCACCTGCGAGGCAATTTCGGACGATGTCCTGTGGCGTCAATGATGTCTCCTTGCCGCGTCCCAGCAACTCAATCATGGTGGTGGTGGAGGCGATGGTTTCAAGGCAGCCGCGGTTGCCGCATCGGCACACCAGCCCATGCTCATGGATGGTCGCGTGGCCGATTTCGCCTGTGATGCCCACATTCCCGTAATAGGGCACGCCGTTGAGAATCAGACCCGAACCGATACCTGATCCGATCTTGAGGAACATCAGGTTGGACACCCCGCTATGGGGTCCCCACGTCACCTCCGACAGGGCTCCAAGATTGGCGTCATTATCAACAAATACGGGGCAATTCAGGGCTTCCTCAAGCCTATGGAGGATGTCGATTCCTACCCATTCGGGGAGGATGGCACCTTGGGCAACGGTGCCTGTTCTGCGGTCGATCGGGCCGGGAATGCCCGCTCCTGCGCCCACTACCGCGCTCGGATCGATGCCATTTTCTGCGAGCAATCGCCCCAGCAACCGCACTGCCGCCGCGATGCCTTCCTCGGCATGATGGCCCAACGGAAGTTCAATGAAATCTTCGGCGATGACGTGGTATCCGAGGGATGCCAGAACCACCCTGAGGTGGCGGCGGCCAAAGTCGATTCCGACGGCGACCGCACCGTTGCTGTTCAACCTCACGTTGGTTGCCCGGCGTCCGGAGCTGGTGGTTGGCTCGGTTGAAACGAGGCCTGCGTCCTGCATGATTTTCACAATGTTGGACACAGTGGCGGTGGAGAGCCCGGTCTGTCTGGAAAGCTCGGCTTGCGTGGACGGCCCGCTCAACAAGCACTCGATAATCCGTTGCTGGTTCAGGTGCCGGAGCGCGGACTGCGAGCCGGGTTTTCGTGGTTGGCTCTTCGTTGAGCGCTGCATAGCGGGCATGACAAGAAGATTGCCCCAAAAGCAACCTTGTAGTCAAGAAGTGAACACAAGGAGTCAAGCATTCCCGACATACTCCAACGCAAGACGCACCTGGTCCTGCCGTTGTGGGGCCTGGTGTGCGTGCAATGCGTCCCGCTTCGCATGCCTTCGGGTCCAAATGCCCCGCTCCAGGTGTCAGACCACAGGCCTACTCTGGAAACAAGATGACTTCCGGCCCTCTGCGGTCCGGTACCCGGTGCAACCAAGGTGGTAATGATGCTGTTATCCGTCCTGCAGGCCAACGCTTCCGTCCTGGACGTTGAGGCGAACCTGCGCACGATCTACGAGGCCGCCCGGCGCGCCGCCCAAGCAGGGGCCGGGTTGCTCTTGACGCCGGAGCTCTTTCCGGTGGGCTACGCACCGCTGCGGCTTCACGCCGAACTGGATCCGGCAACGCTCCCGGGCATCCGCGAACGCCTTTCCGGCATCGCCCGCCAGCACAACATCGGACTCGTCTACAGCCTTCCCGCGCCGGCTCCCGAGGACAACACGTGGCACATCACCGCCACACTCGTGGACGGCAACGGCGAGGAACTCCTCCATTACGCCAAGGTTCACCTCTTCGGCGCGGAGGAGCGCAAGGCGTTCGTCGGCGCCCAAGAACCTCCCGCCGTCGTGGATTTCAACGGGATCCGCACGTCGCTTCTGATTTGCTACGACGTTGAGTTCCCGGAGGCAGTCCGTGCTGCCGCGACCCGCGGGGCGGAGCTCCTGCTGGTCCCCACAGCGTTGTCGATGGGGTTCGATAACGTGCCGCAGGTGCTCATTCGTGCCCGCGCGGTGGAGAGCCAGCTCAACGTTGCGTACGCCAACCACAGCGGGCACGAGGACATCTACAACTTCCTGGGCGGCAGCGTTGTCGCCGGCCCCGATGGCTCGTTGCTCGCGGCGGCAGGGGAGTCGGCGGCGCTCCTGTTCGCGGAAGTGGGGACGGAGACGGTGAAGGCCGCGCGCGACGAAGTCCCGTATCTGCGTGAACGACGCCCTGAGCTCTACCGGAAGTGGGAGGCCGGCGCCTAGACGCCGCCACCGTCGCGCTCGGAGAGTCTGGACAACCCGGCAACAAGTTCGTCCGCATACTGCAGGGCGATCCACAATTCTGCCCGGACCTGTGCCTGGTTAAGGTCCATGTCGAGCAACTCACCGAGGACGCCTATTTGCCGCCGGACGCTGTTGCGGTGCAAACCCAGCAGCTTGGCGGAACCGTCCCAGCTGCCGTTTTCGCTGAGCCAGCCGCGCAGTACCGACAGTAGCGGGTCACGGCGATCCGGTTCCAAAGACAAAAATGGGGCCAGGAGCCGCTCGGCCAGCATGGTTCCCGCTTCGCGTCCAAGAAGTCCAGTGACGGACCACTGCACTTCCTCCACGCGGACACTCTTGCCGCTGGACAACACGCGGCTCCGCAGCGAACTCACCCGCTGATAGGCCGCGGCAAGTTCGGTGAGTTCGGTCGGCTCGCCGATCGCCAGCCTCCAGCCAAGCTTCTCGACGTCGGCAAGCAGCGCGTCGTCCACCTTCAACCGGGTAATGGCCGCGAAACCGTAGTCGGTTATTTCCACAAGTTTCGTATCGAAAAGCCTGCGCCACTGCAGCAGTTCACGGACGGGGCCGTCACCTGCAGGCCAGTCGGGAGATTCGGCCTTGATGCCCTGCACTACCCGCATCTGGCCGGAGCGGGTAGAGGAAAGGCTCTGCGCCAGCAGGTCTTTGAGTCCGTTGACGTGCTTGGTTCCGCCTGAGGACAAGGTGTCCGGATGGAGGAGCAGGGCCGTGGCAAGCTGGCTCGGAGCAAGTGACCCACTGGTTCGTTGACGGACCAGCAACTCCAGCAAACCCACCGCCGACTGCACCACATTGTTCTGCGCAGGCGTCAGGGGAGCATCCGAACCAAGAATCAGCGCCCCGAGGTTCGCGTCCTTGGTACTGCGCAGCGGATGACCGAACACCAGGGCAGATCCAGGCTGCTCGAAACCATCCATCTCCACGCGCGGTCCGCTGCCGGTCAGCAACCGTTCCAGCAGTGGCGCCAACAAGGAATGCTCGACGCCGGTGCTGCCGCCGGCATTGTGCCCGCGCGCCCGGACCCGTCCGTCCGCCCCGACCAGCAGCGCCCACACGGGCACACGCTGGACGAGGGCTGCCAGCAGTTCGTGCTCCGGCCTGGGGGAGAGGACTGCCCGCATGAGCTGGCGGTTGGTTTCGGCCAATTGCCGGAACACGCGGGCGTTGTCCGATTCCAGGAGCTGGGAGAACTCCAAGCCAATCGCGGCGAACGGCACGGACTCCGGGACCTCGAACAGGGTGAGGTTGTGCCTGCGGCAGGCGTCGAGGAGGACGTCGGGGACGGCGTCGAAATAGGGCCTGATCCCAAAACCGAGCGCCGCCACTTTCGCACCCACCAGCCGCCGAACATAGGCGTCCACGCTGGCCGCCGAGCCGCCCTCCCCAAGGAAAGGCAGCCCGGCGGTCAGCAAGAACTCGCCCTCCGGCAGATATGGCGTGGGGTCTTCGAGCTCGCTCGGTTCCACCCAGCGCAGCAGCGAGGCGCCGCTGCCGCCGTCGTGGAGCATTTTCAACTCGGGCGGCAGCTGCTCCAGGAACTGTTCCAGTGTGACGAAACTCAGGCGGGCGGTGGCGGGCTCAGGCAACATTGTCCTGCCCGGCGGTTGCCGGCTCCTGGTAGTCGGGGCACTCGTAGGCGGCATCTTCATGTGTAGCGGAGGCGTATATGCGCGGCAAGCGCGGGGCGATCCTGTTGATGATTTCATCCCCGTGGCTGCCGATCGCAGCGCCCCAATCGTCGGCGCTCGCCGCACCGGTGGCGGGGTCGCCGAACAACACCGCAGTATCGCCGACCTCGATCCCGGTCGCGTCGGGGCCGAGGTCCACCATGAATTGGTCCATGCAGACCTTGCCGATGACCGGGACGCTGCGGCCCGCGATGTTCACCACCGAGCGGCCGCTGATGCCTTTCGGGATGCCGTCCGCGTAGCCAAGGGGAATGAGTCCCAGGTAGCGGGGTTCGTAGGTGATGGCCTGGTGCTCGTAACTGACGCCGGTACCTGCAGGGACCTTCTTGACCATCACCAATGGAGCGGTGACGCTGAGGGCTGGCCGCAATCCGAAGTCGGTCGGGTTGAGGTGGTCTGCGGGAGCGAGGCCGTAAATTGCCAGTCCCGCCCGGACCATGTCGAAGTGGAATTCCGGCCGATCCAGGATGTTGGCTGAGCTGGAAACGTGCCTCAGTTCAGGCTTGAGTCCGACTTCACGCGCCTCACGGACGGCGTCCTCGAACTCAGCAACAGCGCTGGCGTTCCCGGGATGGGCGGGCACATCGGCCCACGCCAAGTGGGTCCAAATGCCGCGGACCAGCACCGTGCCGTCCACTTCCGCCTGCCGGGCATGAGATACAAGTTCGGCCCAATCCTCCTTTCGCGCCCCGCCGCGGCTTAGCCCGCTGTCCAGTTCAAGATGTACGACGGCGGGACGGCCAAGGCGTTCGGCGATGCCTGCCAGCACCTGAAGTTGGTGGACGCTTCCGAGGGACACATCGATGTTGTTTTCGAGTGCTTCCAGAATGGTGTCGCTCGTCTGGGATGCCAGATATAGCCAGGAAAGGATCGGTTCAGTGATGCCGGCTTTGCGCAGTGCGATGGCTTCGGTGAGCTGCGCGGTTCCGAGCCAGTCGGCGCCGGAACCGACAGCCGTGCGGGCTACTTCCACGAGCCCATGACCGTAGGCGTTGCCCTTCACCACGGCCATGAAGAAGGGTGCCTCGGTCCGGTTCTTCAGGGCCCTGATGTTGTCTGAAATGGCGGACAAGTCCACTCTGACCTGACCGGAGAGGGCCAGCGGGCCGCCCTCTTGATACTGTGCAATACGTCTCATGGTTGAACACTATAGGTCATTTTGCACCATTGTGAGAGGTGGCTCACATGCCAGTCTTGTGGAGGGGAAATCGAAACTACTTTGAAGGGACGTCAAGGGTGACTGTGCCTGTGAACACTCAAAACTCAACGGCGGCGAGCATGGCCAGGCCAAGCCTCGGTGCCCAACTCCTGCGCCGCAAGCCGATCGGGCAGATGGCCGACGAGGCCGGAACCGGCGAAGGCGGTACGCCGCTGGTACGCAGCTTCGGGGTCCTCCAGCTGACCATGATCAGCGTCGGTGCAACGCTGGGCACCGGCATCCTGGTGATCCTTGGCGAGTCCGTGCCGCTGGCCGGGCCGGCGATCTGGATCTCCTTCGTGATCGCTGGTTTGGCTGCCCTCTTCTCTGCAGTGTCCTACGCGGAAATGGCCGGGCTCGTTCCAGTGGCAGGTTCCAGCTACTCCTACTCCTACGCCACCATGGGTGAGGGAATGGCCTGGATCTGCGGTTGGTGCCTGGTGCTGGAATATGCAGTGTCCGTGGCAGCAGTTGCTGTGGGCGCGGGCCAGTACGTCAACGAGACCCTGGCTGCGTTTGGACAGGTCCTGCCCGACGCCATGAGCCAACCGCCGGGCGACGGTGGGGTGGTAAATGTTCCCGCCATGGTGATCGTGGTCCTTGCCATGATCCTACTCGTGCGGGGCGCCCGTGAAAGTGCATGGATCAACACCGCGATCGTCATCATCAAAGTGGGCATTCTGATCTTCTTCTGCGCGGTAGCTTTCACCGCTTTCAACGCCGGCAACTTCGAGCCCCTCATGCCGATGGGTGCAGCCGGTGTCTCCGCTGCAGCGTCAAGCGTCTTCTTCTCCTACATCGGATTCGATGCCGCCTCCACCGCCGGCGAGGAAGCCAGGAACCCCAAGCGGGACCTCCCACGCGCCATCATGCTCTCCATGGTGATTGTCACCAGCATCTACGTCCTCGTTTCCGTTGCCGCGATCGGTGCCCGTCCGTGGGGCTGGTTCGATGGCACGGAAGCTGCCCTGGTCCAGATCCTGCATGAGATCACCGGGCAGCCGTGGATCGCACTCGTCTTCTCTGCCGGTGCAGTGCTTGCCATTGCCAGCATCGTGCTGACTGTCCTTTACGGCCAGACCCGCATCCTGCTCTCGATGTCCCGCGATGGCATGGTGCCCAAAGTCTTCGGCCGCGTCTCCGCCGCACCGGAACGCCAGTCGCCGGGACCCTGATAGTCGGAACCGCCGTCGCCCTCACCGCTGGCTTGGTCCCGCTGGGTGCCTTGGCTGACGCAACGAGCATCGGTACGCTCTTCGCCTTCGCACTGGTCAATGTTGCAGTGATCTATCTCCGGCGCAACCGCCCGGACCTTGACCGCAGTTTCCGGGTTCCGCTGTACCCGATCACCCCGATCCTGGGCACGCTGATGTGTGCCTTCCTGATGCTCAACCTCGGCGCCGACACCTGGATCACGTTCGGTGTTTGGATGCTGGTGGGCATCGCCATCTACTTCGGCTATGGACGCCGGAATTCCAAGGTAGCCGCGCTCAGCGATCAGGACTACCGTGAACTGAGCACCAGGGCCGTGAGCCCGGAACCTGTGAAAGCCGCAAACTGATGACCATCGCTACCGAACTTCCCACAGCCGACGTTGCCGCTTCCGCGGCGGAAGCAGGCGAAGCCCCCATCACCATGCTGAACCCGGACTTCCCCTTCAGCTATGACCATTACCTGGCACACCCGGACGGACTCGGCAGCATTCCGGAAGAGAGCTACGGCACGGAAGTGGCCGTCATCGGTGCCGGCCTGTCAGGGCTGGTCACTGCCTATGAGCTCATGAAGCTCGGCCTCAAGCCCGTGATGTACGAGGCCGACCAGATCGGCGGCCGTCTTCGCACGGCGAGCTTCCCCTCAGCGCCCGGCGTGGTGGCAGATCTTGGTGGCATGCGTTTCCCGGTCTCCGGCAAAGCCTTCTACCACTACGTGGATCTTCTTGGCCTGGAAACGCAGGACTTCCCCAACCCGATGGCCCCGGCGACGTCCAGCACCGTGATCGAACTTGCGGGCAAGAAGCACTACGCCACCACGGCAGATGAGCTACCGGAATTTTTCCAGGAAGTGGCCGATGCCTGGAAGGCCGCCGTCAACGATGGTGCTGCGTTCGCGCAAATGCAGGAAGCCATCAAGGCCCGCGACACCAAGCGGATCAAGGAACTCTGGAACGCACTCCTGCCCGAATTGGACGAGCAAACGTTCTACGGATTCATCGCAGCCAGCAAGTCCTTCAAGGAAGCCGGCTTCGCGCACCGTGAAGCTTTCGGCCAGGTGGGCTTCGGCACCGGAGGCTGGGACACCGATTTCCCCAACTCCATCCTGGAAATCCTCCGGGTTGTCTACACGGACGCAGACGACCAGCACCGGCTCATTTCGGGAGGAGCGCAAAGGCTTCCCGAGGCGCTGTGGAACCACGCGCCGTCGGACCTTAAGTACTGGCCGCAGGGCACGTCACTGTCCTCGTTGCATTCCGGCTCGCCGCGCGGAGCCGTGGATAACATCCGCCGCGCGGACAACGGGGACCTGGTAGTCCGCGAAAACTGGGGACGCGAAGCCACGTACCAGGCGGTGGTAACCACTTGCCAGTCGTGGTTGCTGTCCACTCGCATCCACACCGAAGAGGCACTGTTCCCGGCGGAGCTGTGGACGGCGATCGAGCGCTCGCACTACATGCAGTCGTCCAAGACGTTCGTGATGGTGGACAGGCCCTTCTGGAAGGACATCGATCCGGAAACCGGACGCGAAGTCCTGTCCATGACGCTCACTGACCGCCTCAACCGGGCCACATACTTGCTCGACGACGGCCCTGACAAGCCCGCTGTCATCCTCTTGTCCTACACCTGGAACGACGACGCCCTGAAGTGGCTTGCGCTCACTGCCGAAGAACGCGTCAAGCTGATGCTGCACTCGCTGGAGCAGATCTACCCGGGCGTGGACATCGCCAGCCACATCGTCGGGCAGCCGATCACGGTGTCCTGGGAAGCGGACCCCAACTTCATGGGTGCCTTCAAAGCCAACCTGCCGGGCCATTACAGGTACCAGCAGCGGCTCTTCACCCACTTCAAGCAGGATCAGCTGCCGGAAAGCCAGCGCGGCATCTTCCTCGCCGGCGACGACGTGTCCTTCACCGCAGGCTGGGCCGAGGGGGCCGTGACCACAGGCCTGAACGCTGTGTGGGGGGTAGTGAACCACTTGGGGGGATCGTCCGTCGCCGGGAACCCGGGTCCGGGCGACCTGCTGGACGAGTTCGGGCCAATTTCACTGGACTAGATTTCCCTGGACTAAATGCTGTTGCGGGGCCTGCTCTGCGTCCTAAACCAATCGCAGGGCCCACACCGCCCGGGTTCCCTGGCTGAGCTTGCGAAGTCAGGGAGGCGGTGGGGATGCAGAGCAGGCCCGACATTGTCTAAGAAGCGTGCATTTCCCTGTGTGCCGCCGCGAGGTCCTTGTAGTGGGCGGCGTTGTGCTTGACGCCCTCGAACTCCTCGTCGGTCAATTCGCGGCGCACTTTTGCAGGCACGCCCGCTACGAGTGAGCGCGGCGGAATGACTGTGCCTTCCAGGACCACGGCGCCGGCTGCAATGAGCGAGCCCGTGCCGATCACTGCGCCGTTGAGGATAGTGGCGCTCATTCCGATGAGGCAGTCGTCCTCCACAGTGCAGCCGTGGACCACTGCGCTGTGCCCGATGGAAACGCGTTCGCCAACGGTGCAGGGGAATCCGGGGTCGGCGTGCAGGACCACGTTGTCCTGCAGGTTGGACCCTGCGCCGACGCTGATGGCCGCCGTATCGGCACGGACCGAAACCCCGTAAAAGGCGCTGGAGTCCTCGGCCAAAGTCGCTTTGCCGATGATGGAAGCAGTGGGTGCGACGAACGCAGATTCATGGATGGCCGGGGTGTCCCCGGCGAAAGTGTAAGAGGGAGCCATGAGCCCAGCCTAGTTGGGTGCGGGGGTGCGCAGGACCAGGAACTGGTAGTGCTGCGTCCAGTTGCCCGCTCCCGGCCCGGACTCTACCCCGGCGCCCTCCGGCCAGGTCCGGAAATGCTCAATCGAGCCGTGCCCGCCGAAGATCCGCCGAATCGTGTCGTCGCTGCGGCGGCTGAAGAAACGCCGGGGTTCTTCCAGGTCCTCCGGGTTGAGGACCTCTTCGTCCTCACCTGACCAAAGCCCGACGGCGATTGGCGCACCAGCCGCGCTGACCCGCACAAGTTCGCTGACGACGTCGTGAATCCTGCTGTTGGGCACGTGCAGAAGCGTGCTCATGGTCCAAACTGCCGAGAAGACCGAATCGGGGAACGGCAATTGGCGGCCACTGGCTACCGTCGCTTCGAGCCCGTGGGAGCGGGCCACATGGACGCTCTCCGACGACAGGTCCACGCCGGTGTAGTGCAGGCCTGCACGGACGAACTCCAACCCCTCAACCCCGGTCCCGCAGCCCAGCTCGAAGACGGAGTGCCGGTGCTCATCCTTCAGAAGCCGGATGAACCATTCCCGGCACTCCACCCGGTGAGGGGTGAGGGAGCGTGTGTTCCGGACGGGTGCTTGGCGGTCGTAGAAAACTGCGAGGTCAGCTTCGTGGTCAGCTTCGGGGATGCCCTGCATACCCCCAGCTTAGGAGTGACGCTAGTTGAACACCACGGTGCGGGTGCCGTCCAAAAGCACGCGGTGTTCAGCGTGCCACTGGACTGCCTGGGCCAGGGTGCGCCCCTCCACGTCGCGGCCCATCTGGACGAACTGGGCGGCAGTGCGGGCGTGGTCCACACGGATGACTTCCTGTTCGATGATCGGACCTTCATCGAGGTCCGCCGTCACGTAGTGGGCCGTGGCTCCGATGATCTTCACACCGCGGGCGTGGGCCTGGTGGTAAGGCTTGGCGCCCTTGAAGGAAGGCAGGAACGAGTGGTGGATGTTGATGGCCTTGCCGTTCAACTCCGTGCAGAGTTCGTTGGACAGGACCTGCATGTAACGCGCCAGGACCGTCAACTCGACGTCGTGCTCGGCAATCAGTTTCAGGAGTTCGGCCTCGGCTTGGGGCTTGGTCTCCGGGGTCACGGGGATGTGGTGGAACGGGATCCCATAGAACTGGGCCAGCTCTTCGAGGTCGCGGTGGTTTGAAACAATCGCCGGAACCTCGATAGGCAATGTTCCCGTGCGCTGCTGGAACAGGAGGTCATTCAGGCAATGCGCATCCTTGGAACACAGGATGATGGTGCGGACTTTCTGGCCTACCGGGTTGATCTGCCACGTCATGCCAAAGGTCTCTGCAACCGGACGCAGTGCGGCGGTCAGCTCGTCCTGCGAGGATGCTGTGGTTGCCTCCACGCGCATGAAGAAGTTGCCGGTGCTGGGGCTTCCGTACTGCTGGGAGTCGGCGATATTGCAGCCGGCCTCAAGGAGGGCGCCGGCTACCGCGTGGACGATGCCGGGGCGGTCCGGGCAGGAGAGTGTTACAACGAAAGCGGTGGAGTCAGTCACGCGGATAAGCCTACCTGTGCTGCCTTGTTGTACTGTTAACGGGTCGCAACTGGCGTTGGGTGGACTACCACCAGGGAGCGGCAATCACGAAGACCACGGATCGTACGCCTGGGCCGAGGGTCATGTCTTACCGCTGCACGCACGTGACCGATCCCTCCGTAATCAAGGGGACGCGGGAATGCTGCTGCCGGTAGCCTGACCTGTAGCACCACCCGTTGCCTAGCCAGGAGATCTCCGTGCCTACCACCACCACTTCCGCGTCTGTCAGCAACCAGTCGCTAGCTGAGCTCGATCCCGAGATCGCAGCAGTCCTCGACCAGGAACTCGGCCGCCAGCGCGGCACCCTGGAAATGATCGCCTCCGAAAACTTCGCCCCGCGCGCCGTCATGGAAGCACAGGGCTCCGTCCTGACCAACAAGTACGCCGAGGGTTACCCGGGCCGCCGCTACTACGGCGGCTGTGAATACGTCGACGTCGCCGAGCAGCTGGCGATCGACCGCGTCAAGGAACTCTTCGGTGCCGAATACGCCAACGTCCAGCCGCACTCCGGTGCCCAGGCGAACGCCGCAGCACTGTCCGCCATGATCACTCCGGGCGACAAGATCCTCGGCCTCTCCCTGGCACACGGTGGGCACCTGACCCACGGCATGAAGCTGAACTTCTCCGGCAAGCTCTACAACGTAGCTGCTTACCAGGTTGAAGAAGACACTTTCCGCGTGGACATGGACAAGCTCCGCGAGCAGGCCATCGCCGAGAAGCCGCAGGTCATCATCGCCGGCTGGTCCGCTTACCCGCGCCACCTCGACTTCGCTGCCTTCCGCTCCATCGCTGACGAGGTGGGCGCGCTCCTGTGGACGGACATGGCACACTTCGCCGGACTGGTTGCAGCAGGCCTGCACCCCAGCCCGGTCCCGCACTCCGACGTCGTCACCTCCACCGTGCACAAGACCCTCGCAGGTCCGCGTTCCGGTGTCATCCTGGCCAAGCAGGAGTGGGCCAAGAAGCTGAACTCCAACGTCTTCCCGGGCCAGCAGGGTGGCCCGCTCATGCACGTCATCGCGGCCAAGGCTGTTGCCTTCAAGATTGCCGGCAGCGAAGAATTCAAGGAACGCCAGGAGCGTGTCCTCGAGGGTGCCAAGATCATCGCTGACCGCCTGAACCAGTCCGACGTCGCCGAAGCCGGCGTCTCGGTCCTCACCGGCGGCACCGACGTCCACCTGGTCCTGGTGGACCTCCGTAACTCGCAGCTGGACGGCCAGCAGGCTGAAGACCTCCTGCACTCCGTGGGCATCACCGTGAACCGCAACGCCGTTCCGTTCGACCCCCGCCCGCCGATGGTCACCTCCGGCCTCCGCATTGGTACGCCTGCACTGGCTACCCGCGGATTCGGTGCCACTGAGTTCACCGAGGTTGCCGAGATCATCGCAACTGCCCTGAAGGCTGGCTCCGCTACAGACGTGGAGGCCCTCCAGGCCCGCGTGGACAAGCTCGCTGCCGACTTCCCGCTGTACCCGCAGCACGAGCAGTGGTAACCCACGCATAAAGCATCACCCGGGCATTGGCCCGGAGCCAACGGGATCCGCCGCCACACCACAGGCGGCGGGTCCCGCTGCATGAACCTCACAGTAGGTTTTTGAATAGGTCACCCACCAGAAAGAGCAGATGGAATGACACAGTCCACCGCACAGATCCTTGACGGCAAGGCCACCGCCGCAGCCATCAAGGCAGAACTGACCGAACGCGTTTCCGTCCTCGCAGCAAAGGGCATCGTCCCCGGCCTGGGGACCATCCTGGTGGGTTCGGACCCCGGCAGCACCTGGTACGTCGGAGGCAAGCACAAGGACTGCGCAGAGGTGGGCATCCAGTCCATCCGCCGGGACCTGCCCGAGGACATCACCCAGGAAGACCTCCTGAAGGTTGTCCGCGAGCTCAACGAGAACCCGGAGTGCACGGGCTACATCGTTCAGTTGCCGCTGCCCAAGCACATTGACCAGGACGTCATTCTCGAAGCCATGGATCCGAACAAGGACGCCGATGGCCTCCATCCCATGAACCTTGGCCGCCTGGTGGCCAACGTCAGCGGCGAAATGAAGTCCCCGCTTCCCTGCACGCCCAAGGGCTGTGTGGAACTGATGCGCCGGCACGGCATCCAGCTCAACGGCAAGCGCGTCCTGGTAGTGGGACGCGGCGTCACCATCGGCCGCCCCATCGGCCTCCTTCTCACCCGCAGGGAAGTCAACGCCACGGTCATCCTGGCCCACACGGGAACCGTCGACCTGCCCGCGGAACTCAAGCAGGCCGACGTCGTGATTGCCGCTGCAGGTGTACCGCACATGATCAAGGCTGAAGACCTCAAGCCGGGCGCAGTAGTGCTCGACGTCGGCGTCAGCCGTGTGGAGGACGCTAACGGCAAGGCGGTGGTCACCGGAGACGTGGACCCGGCAGCTGCCGACGTCGCCGCCTGGCTGTCCCCGAACCCGGGCGGCGTGGGTCCGATGACCCGCGCCATGCTGCTCGCCAACGTTGTGGAGAGCGCCGAGCGCGCAGCGGGCATCGCCTGACGCCTGCTGGAAACTGGAACCTGCTTGAAACTGTAAACAGAGCCAGGGTGCCTACTCCTCCGGGAGTAGGCGCCCTGCTCCGTTAACCCGACGACGAACACCCGGACCAAAGCTAGGCTCGGTGTATGCAACCCCGCTTCCCTGGACCCGAGAGCTCTCCTGGACCACGGGGATTTCCAGGCCCAGGTCGTTTCGCGGGTCCACGCCGTTTTGCCGGCCCACCCACGAGCTTCATCGTCATCACAGTGGCCCTCATCCAGGTGGCAGGGACACTTTTTTCCGCGGGCCACCAGGACGCCCCACGGCCGTTGGACGCGCTTGCGATTCTGTTGCTGCTGGCCGGACCTGCGGGACTGGCGTTCCGGAGGCGGGCGCCTGTAGTTATGCTTCCGGTCGCGCTCCTGGCCACGGGTGTCTATGTTGGCCTTGGCTACGCCTGGGGTCCCATTGCGCTCTCACTGGCGGTGGCCATCGTGCTGACGTCGTCCGCGGGTTTACGGTGGCAGGCGTGGGCGGGGGCAGGTATCGCGGCTGCCGCAGTGGTGTTCGCAGCCGCCCTCAGCGGCGATCCCAACTGGCTCCTGCCGCGCTTCAGCCGGAGTGGGATGGGCAGCCATTTTGGTGCTGATAGGACAGGGATTTCGACGCCGGAGCGAGCGGTTCGCGGAGTACCGGCGTCGCCGGGAGGCCGCCCGGAAGGCCGAACGCGATGCGTACCGGCTCACGCTTGCCCGCGACATCCACGATGTCGTGGCCCATTCCTTATCCATGATCAACGTGCAGGCATCCGTGGCGTTGCACGTGGGCTCGGATGATCCCCAGAAGCTTAGGCCCGCGCTGGAAGCCATCAAGGCGGCCAGCAAGGAATCCCTCACGGAGGTGCGGCAACTCCTGGGCGTGTTGCGGGAGGACGTCCCGCTTGCCCCTGCGGCCCGGCCTACGCTGGCCAGGATTCCCGAACTCGTGAAGAATGCGGAGCTGGGGGGTTTGCAGGTGCGCTTCGAGGACCACTCGAACCATGAGCTCGTTGGCCCGGCCCAGCAGGAGGCAGCGTACCGGATCATCCAGGAAGCGTTGACCAACGTCGGCAGGCACTCAGGTGCCCAATCCGCCGTCGTGCATCTTGCCCAGACCGAGGGCGCGCTGACTGTCCGGATAGACGACGACGGCGCGGGCATGGGCGGTGCGCTGCCGGGCAACGGCCTCACGGGGATGCGTGAGAGGGCGGTCGCCTTGGGCGGGACGCTCACGCTGCACGAACTCCAGCCCGGGCTCCGCGTGGAAGCAACTTTGCCTGCACAACAAGAAGGAAACCACCCATGATCCGCATCCTCCTCGCTGATGACCAGACCCTCATCCGGGCAGGCTTCCGCGCGCTTCTGGATGCTGAACCGGACATGGAAGTGGTGGCTGAAGCCGGCACTGGCAGGGAGGCTGTGAGGCTGGCGGCGCGCGACAAACCGGACGTCATCCTCATGGACATCCGGATGCCGGACGACGACGGCCTCACCGCCACCCGCAGAATTCTTGCAGACCCATCCCTGTCCGGCACGCGCATCATCATCCTGACCACCTTCGAGCTCGACGAGTACATTGCCGAGGCCGTCCGTGCGGGCGCAGCTGGTTTCCTGGTGAAGGACACGGAACCTGCGGAGCTCATCCGCGCCGTCCAGGTAGTCCACGACGGCGATGCGCTGCTCTCGCCCTCGGTGACCCGACGGATCATGGCTCAGCTGGCGTCCCAGAGCCGGGCGGCAGGAAAGGTAATTCCCCTGGAGCAGGTGACGGAACGCGAACGCGAAGTCCTGGCCTTGGTGGGGGAGGGCCTGAACAATGCCGAGATCGCCGAACGCCTGTTCATCACGCCGCTGACCGCGAAGACCCACGTATCGCGCATCATGACCAAGCTGATGGTCCGCGACCGCTCCCAGCTGGTGGTGCTCGCGTATGAATCAGGACTGGTGCGGCCAGGTTGGACCAGTTGACGGGCTGCTTCCGACTCCCAAGGGAGTAGGGCAGCACCTGCAGGTGACTCCCGACGGCGGACGTCCCGCCGCCCGTCCCCGGGCAGACTCAAATCAGAGCCGAAAGACGGTTCGCGCCGGGAATCGGCGGAGAGAGTTTGGATCACTGACATGTTCACCGCATTGACTTCAATCGTCGGGGAGACCACCACGCTCGGGGGAGCGCTGGCACAACTGCCGGCCACCGTCGTCGCACACGGTCCCTGGGGTGACGGCACCTACTGGCCGTTCTTCCTCCTGTTCCCGCTGTTCTGGATCCTCGTGATCTTCCTGTTCATTTTCGTGGGCCGGCGGGCTTGGCGCCGCAACCATCACTGGGTAGCAACCCAGGGCGCTGAGGGCGTGCTGCGTGAACGCTATGCGCGCGGCGAAATTGATGAGACCGAGTTCCGGCAGCGGCTGGAGGTCCTGCGCTCGCAGCCACCGTCCTGACTTGGACGAAGGCGAAATGAGAGGGCTCTTGCAAAAATATCTGCAAGAGCCCTTTCACATATTCGTTGGCGCTACTAGTCTGCTGAGGGTGCACAATGAAGCAACCGGCTCTGCAACACACTCCGAATCGTGGCAAACCAGCTTCGACATGAACCCACCCACCGTCATCAGCGCGCGGAACCTCACCAAGACCTATGGCGAGCTCACAGCCGTAGACAACATCTCCTTCGATGTTCCGGCGGGGGAGTCCTTCGGGCTGCTCGGCCCCAACGGCGCGGGCAAATCCACCACCATGAAAATGATCGGCGGCGTCTCCCAGCGCACTTCAGGAACGCTGAACATCATGGGCCTGGACCCGGAATCCCACGGGCCCGAGGTCAGGGCACACCTGGGAGTCGTTCCACAGCAGGACAACCTTGACGAAGAACTGAAGGTCCGCGAGAACCTGATCGTTTACGGTCGCTACTTCGGGCTCCCGTTGAGCTACCTGCGGCCCAAAGCGGACGAGCTCCTTGAATTCGCGCAACTCACGGACAAAGCCAACTCCAAAGTGGATGCCCTGTCCGGCGGCATGAAACGGCGGCTCACCATTGCACGCTCGCTCATCAACGAACCCCGGATCCTCCTGCTCGACGAGCCCACCACGGGCCTTGACCCACAAGCCCGGCACATCCTCTGGGACCGCCTGTTCCGGCTCAAGGAAAACGGCGTCACCCTGATCCTGACCACCCACTACATGGACGAGGCAGAGCAGCTCTGCGACCGCCTGATCGTGGTGGACAAGGGCAAGATCATGGCCGAGGGGTCGCCGGCCAGCTTGATCCGCGAGCACTCCTCCCGCGAAGTACTTGAACTCAGGTTCGGGTCCGAGCGGAACTCGCGTATCGGCGTCGAACTTCAGGGCATTGGCGAGCGGCTCGAGACACTGCCTGACCGCGTGCTCATCTACGCGCACGACGGCGAAGCGGCGCTGGAGCAGGTTTCCGCGCGCGGGCTGCGCCCGATGACGTCCCTGGTGCGCCGTTCCTCGCTGGAGGACGTGTTCCTGCGGCTCACCGGTAGGAGCCTCGTTGACTAGCGGAGCTGAGAAGCCAATCACGACGGCGGAGCAGCCGTTGCGGGCACACTCGCCTGCCGTCTCGGCGGCCAGGGCACGGCGTTGGGGTTCCTTTTTCTACGCGGAACAAGTGCTCCGCGTCATGCGCAATTACGGCTGGTCCGTGGTTCTCTACAGCGTGGGACAGCCGGTGGCATATTTATTCGCCATGGGAGTCGGGCTGGCAAGCCTTGTTGACGCGAACAGCGAATCCGTCTTCGGTGGCGTCAGCTACCTGGAATTCGTAGCACCTGCGCTGCTGGTGTCCGCGGCGGTCATGACGGCTTCCGGGGAATTCTCCTACCCCATCATGGACGGCTTCAAATGGCGTCGGGTGTTCTACGGGCCGCATGCCTCGCCTCTGGTACCGCAGCAAATAGCGAGCGGTCACATCATGGCCAGCACGCTCAGGTTCCTGCTGCAGTCGCTGGTCTATTTAGCGGTGGTGGCCATGTTCGGGGCGTCGCCGAGTCCGTGGGGCTGGGTATCCGCGCTGGTTGCCACCGTGGCGGCGTTGTCCTTCGGCCTGCCACTCATGGCCTATGCCGCCAGCATCACACAGGACAAAGGACAGTTCGCTTTGGTGCAGCGGTTCATTGTCATGCCACTGTTTCTGTTCTCCGGGACGTTCTTTCCCCTGGACACGCTGCCGTGGGCTGTCCGTTGGATCGGCTGGATATCGCCTGTTTGGCACGGAACGGAGCTGGGACGGGTCTTCACCTATGGCATGGACGAGAACCCCTTGCTGACCATTACGCATGTGGTGTACCTCCTGGGAACGGCCACGGTTGGCTGGCTGCTGGTCCGGCGCCAGTTCGTGAAGAGGATGGGCTCATGAGTATCCTGACCGGCGGCCACAGCGCCACCGATATTGCCCGCGAACGCAAGTTCGGGCCGCTCTATTCGCGAAACGCCAAGGCCGTGGTTGCGCGTGGCCTCATGGCCGCGAAGTCCAGTACTTGGCTGGTGTTGCTGTCCGGGTTCTTCGAACCTGTTCTCTTCCTGTTGGCCATGGGTGTTGGCATGGGCTCGATCGTGGGCACAGTCCAAGGACCCGGCGGCGAAGACATCAGCTACGCGGCCTACATAGCGCCCGCACTCCTTGCTGTCTCAGCCATGAACGGTGCCATCTACGATTCCACCTGGAACGTCTTCTTCAAGATGAACTTCGCCAAGCTATACCAGGGGATGCTCTACACATCCCTCGGGCCGTTGGACGTGGCGATGGGCGAGATCTTCCTGGCACTGTTGCGGGGTCTTCTCTATGCCACCGGATTCACCGCGGTGATGGGGGTCATGGGGCTGATCACTAGCTGGTGGGCCATCCTGGTCATCCCTGCGTCAGTGTTGATTGCCTTCGGTTTCGCGAGCTTCGGCATGGGCATCACCAGCTTCATGAAGACGTTCCAGCAGATGGACTGGATCAACTTCTTCTTGTTGCCCATGTTCCTGTTCAGTGCCACGTTCTATCCGCTCAGCGTCTACCCTCAGGTCATCCAGTGGTTCATCCAAGCCATGCCCCTGTGGCACGGGGTTGAGCTGCTGCGGCAGATCAGCGTGGGCTCGTTCAGCCCGGCAACGGCCATCCACGTGGGCTACTACCTGGTGATGATCGCGCTGGGGATCATGCTCACCACCGGACGGCTGCGCCAGTTGTTCCTGAAGTGATGGAGTTTGTGTTCGCCATCCGTGGAAGCGGCGCAGACACCTTCGGGGGTTTGCGACAATTGACTCATGCAATCTCTCGGCGACCCACACCCGTCCACGTCCTCGTCCGGTAAAGGCCTTTTCAAGGGCTTCCGCATCGGCGGCCTGGGGATGACCGTAGTCATCATCGCCTTCGTGGTGGCCGTCATTTTCGCGGCCAACCAGAACGATTTTGTGGGTTGGGTAGTTGCGGTGGTCGCCTTCGGCTGGCTCGCGCTCGCCACCTTCGTGGTGTTCAGCATTCGAAGGGCCGCGCGGCGAGCCGGAGCAAAATTGAGCGAAGCGCAAGCCGCTTTCAACTCGGCAACCGGCCGCGCGCCGTCGTCGTCCTCGGCTGACAGCAGCGGTACCCGCGTGGTCGCCGAACGCAGCCAGGCCGACGAAGTCCGGGACCTCAAGCTGGACCACTCCTTCAAGATTGTGCAGGTGCAGGTGCGCGTCGTGGACGAAGAACGTGCCAAGGGCGCAGCGGCAAACCAGGACACCATCAACCGCGCACTGGAAACCATTGCCATCACGGCCACCAATGCCCGGGACATGATCAAGTCCTCAGGTGGCTCGGACGAGCCCGTGGCCGGCACCATCATCGACTAGAGTAGACCGGGTGAGTACGGCATTGAAGAAGGACTTCCTTCGCATCGCATCGGTCAACGTCAATGGCCTTCGGGCTGCCTACAAGAACGGCATGGCGGAATGGCTGGAGCCACGCGAGGTTGACATCCTCTGCCTGCAGGAAGTCCGTGCTCCTGATGCCATCGTCAACACGCTGCTCGGCGAAGGCTGGTACATCCTCCACGCTGAGGCTGAGGCAAAGGGCCGCGCAGGGGTTGCCATTGCTTCCCGCGAGGAACCCACCGCCACCCGGATCGGGATTGGCGATGACTACTTCGCCACCGCGGGCCGCTGGGTTGAAGCGGATTTCTCCGTCAGGAACACCCACGGCGAATCCTCCACGTTGTCCGTGGTCAGCGCTTACGTTCACTCCGGTGAGGCAGGCACGCCCAAGCAGGATGACAAGTACCGCTTCCTGGACGCCATGACCACCCGTCTCCCCGAGCTCGCCAAGCACAGCGATCACGCGCTGGTAGTTGGCGATCTCAACGTCGGGCACACCGAACTGGACATCAAGAACTGGAAGGGCAACGTCAAGCGTGCCGGTTTCCTGCCAGAGGAGCGCGCTTATTTTGACCGCTTCATGGGTGAAGAAATCGGATGGAGGGATGTCCACAGGGGCCTGGCAGGAAATGTCGCCGGCCCCTACACCTGGTGGTCCCAGCGCGGAAAGGCCTTTGATACTGACACAGGCTGGCGCATCGACTACCACCTGGCTACTCCCGGACTTGCAGCGGCCGCGTTCTCGGCTGTCGTGGATCGGGCGCCTTCGTGGGACACCCGCTTCTGACCACGCACCGCTGGTAGTGGACTACCGGCTCTAAGCTTCACGAAAGTATTGCTCAATGACTAGCTCCATCACGACTGAAACCGGCACCCCAGCCGCCACACTGCCCAGCGGGAGAACCGTGACCTCCACCAAGCTTGCCGTTGGCGCCAAGCAGCGCGTCCTTTCAGGCATGCAGCCCTCGGCTGACTCCCTGCACCTTGGCAACTACCTTGGCGCCTTGGTCAATTGGGTTCGCATGCAGGATGAGTACGATGCCGTCTTCTTCATTCCGGATTTGCACGCCATCACCGTTCCGCAGGATCCTGCCGAGCTCGCCCGCCGCACCAGGGTCACCGCCGCCCAGTACATCGCTGGCGGTGTGGACGTGGAGAAGTGCACACTGTTCGTGCAATCGCAGGTTCCCGAGCACGCCCAGCTTGCCTGGGTACTGAACTGCATCACCGGCATGGGTGAAGCCGGCCGCATGACCCAGTTCAAGGACAAGGCACAGAAGCAGGGCTCTGACCACGCCAGCGTCGGCCTGTTCACTTATCCGATCCTGCAGGCTGCAGACATCCTGCTGTATCAGCCGCACGGCGTACCCGTGGGCGAAGACCAGCGCCAGCACGTGGAGCTCAGCAGGGACCTCGCCAACCGCTTCAACAGCCGTTTCGGCGAGACGTTCCAGGTGCCCGAGCCATTCATCCAGAAGGAATCGGCAAAGATCTACGATCTCCAGAACCCCACGGCCAAGATGTCCAAGTCTGCCGAATCACCCGCTGGCCTCATCAACCTGTTGGATGACCCCAAGACCGTTGCCAAGCGCATCAAGTCCGCTGTCACTGACACTGAGACCGAGATCCGCTACGACCGCGAAAACAAGCCGGGCGTCTCCAATCTGCTCACCATCTACTCGGCTATCAGTGGTACCCCGGTAGAGAAGATCGTGGCTGATTACCAGGGCAAGATGTACGGCCACCTGAAAGTGGACCTCGCCGAACTCGTTTCGGGACGCCTTGCCCCCATCCGTGAGCGTGCCAACGAACTTCTCGCGGACCCGGCAGAATTGGACCGTCTTCTGGCTCACGGTGCGGACAAGGCGCGTGAGATCGCCTCGGCGACGCTCGCCGATGTCTACTCCAAGGTAGGCTTCCTGCCGTACCGAGGGGATGCATACCGCAGCGAGCAAGGAGTCCGCTAAGTTCATGTGCGCAGCTGGCCAGCTTAACGTCAAGACCGGTACCCCTCAAGGCGTCGGTCCGGACGAATCGCGCCAGCCTGCTGTCACCGGCACCGACTGCGGTGCCGGTGACACCATGTGCGTTGGGGTGATCCTTGGCTTCCCGCCGGAGATTGCGCGGGAACTGCAGGCCTGGCGGGCATCCTTTGGCGATCCCATGGCCGAAGTCATCCCTGCCCACATCACACTCATCACCACCACGCCCACTCAAGACTGGGCAGCCACCCGGGACCACGTGCGCGAGGTGGCCCGCTCACAGGAACCGTTCACCATTACCATTTCCGGTACCGGTTCCTTCCGGCCCGTTTCGCCCGTGGTGTTCGTCAACGTCGAAGAAGGCTTTGAAGAGTGCGTGCAGCTGCACGAAAAGCTCCAGACGGGTCCACTTGAGCGTTTGCTTCCCTTCCCGTACCACCCGCATGTCACCGTGGCCCATGATGTCGCCAAGGAAAATCTGGACGAGGCAGAAACGGTCCTGAGAGATTACCGGGCAACCTTCCCAGTGGTTAGCATGGGACTTTACGAGCACGACACCAATGGAATTTGGCAGCTACGGGAAGAGCTCGACTTTGGCGGCGACACTGACAAGACGCAGCAGGCGGAATCAACATCCACCGGCCGGAAGTCCTCCGCTGCCAACTGAGCTGGCAAAGCTAAAACTTCAACTTCTTCACAAGCGGCAGGACTGGGGCCACGCCAAGCGTGCCGGAGAAGGCCTGCCGAAGAGGGCCGGCGCCCTTCTGGCCCTCCTGCTCGCAAGGCTGAACACCAACCGGGCCATGCGCTCCTTCCAGAACTACACCCGGCAGCATGGCCCTCTTCTGAGTGCCGGCATCGGCTTCAACATGTTCTTCTCCGTCACAGGTCTCCTGACCACGGGTTTCGCCATCGCCGGAATCGTCCTGGGCGGCAACCCGGTTCTCGAAGACGCCGTCATTCGCAGCGTCGCTTCTGCAGCTCCGGGACTCCTCCAGGTCAATGGCGGTGAGGGCTTGGTTGATCCGCAAACGCTGCTCAATCCTTCAGGGCTTGGATGGACCGCCGTCATCGCGGCTGCGGTAACCATCTTCACGTCCCTTGGGTGGATTGCCAGCGTCAGGGAAGGCCTGCGGGGCGTGATGGATGCTGCTCCGCTCCAGCGCAGCCCCGTCCTTCAGAAACTGGTCGACGCCGGTACGCTCCTGCTCCTTGGCGTGATCCTCGTGGTCAGCGCCGGCGCGTCCCTCATCTTTGGCACAGCTGCCGACTGGATCTTCGACCTCCTCAGGTTGGATGAAGCGGTCGCGGCGCCCGTGGCAGCCGTCGTCAAGGTGGTCGTCCCCCTTCTGCTGAACTGCGCGACGGCGGCCGTGCTGTTCCACATTGCAGGTGGCCTCAAACTGGGGCGCCGGGCATTCATCGAAGGCGTTGCATTGGCCGGTATCGGGACCACCGTGCTTCAGCTATTCAGCACCGAACTCCTCGCCCGGGCAGGACAGAACCCTGTCCTCGCCTCGTTCGCGATCATCATCGGCCTTCTCATCTGGTTCAACCTGGTAAGCCAGGTCTATCTCGTTTCCGCTTCGTGGGCCGCCATCCGCGAGGCTGACCTGCAGGCGGGGGAGACCCCGCGCAAAAAGGTCCTCGGTTCACGCCGCACAACTCCCCAGACGTAGGAGTTTCTTTCCAGGAGGTCTCATGAACAACCAGTTGTGGATCGCTTGCCTCCTGGGAACCGCAGCAGGGCTGGTGGTTGGCCAGCTCGTCTTCAACTCTCCATTTGTGGGGATGCTCGTTGGCCTCGGCTTGGGCGCCTTGGTGGGAGCGGCCGTGGGACCCCGCCGCGAATAGGCAACGCGAGGTCACTTAAGGCCCCTTCCAGAAGGAAACATGGGCCATAAGTGACCCCGGGTTGCAACAAGTCCGGCTAGGGTGCCCGGACCAGACCTTCCCAAGCAACGGTCCAGTCAGCCGGGAAACCTGGTGCGTGGCGGTCCGGTCCGTTGTCCCAGCCAGCTGCCATGAGCGCCACGGCGGCCAGGAGCCCACCATTCCCGGGCAAGTAGAGCGGCAGGGAATCGGTTTGACGGTTGTGCCCGTTGGCGAGCACGGTGTTTTTTCCGGCGTCGAGGAGAAGGGCGTCGACGGCAGCATCGGGGTCTTCCAGTCGCGCGGCAGTCATTGCCATCACTGGATAGTCCCAACCCCAGGTGCTGCCCCAATCCCAGTCCGCCAGGACATCCGATAGGGTGGCGCGCATGATGTCCGGATCAATCAAATCCGTCCGAGGCAGGACGCCAAGCGCGCACAGCATCGAAGGGTGGTCCGTACGGATGGTGAAGGGCTCCACGTCGATGGCCGCGTAAACGCCGTCGATCACGCGTGGCGGCACCATGCCATCTGCCACGTCCGACCATGCCTGCACAGGTTCCAGACCGAGCCGATCGCGCCAGGCAACTGCGGTCCGGAGACCCCACTGCCAGTAGGCCAACTCAAACGTGGGATTGGTGACCTTGGCCCGGATAGCGCCGTAGCTTTCCTGTGCCGGAATCAACGGTGGCCCCAGCTCGAACCCGCGCGATGTGGGATGCGCAAAGTCGGCCATGAAAGCAGCTGACTCGAACACGATCTCCGCAAATTCTTCCAACACTTCACGGCTGGGATTTGCCCGGTACACAAGCTCGGCCAAGTGAATGGGGTGTGGCTGCTGCCAGATCAGGAATGTCCCGACGGGACTTGGGCTTTCCCTGCCGTCCGGTCCGATCTGCTTGGGCCAGCGGACGCCGTCGAATCCCTGCGCTTTTGCAGTTTGGCGGGATACGTCCAGGACACTCGAATACCACCGTAGCGACGGCAGGAGCAGCTCCACACGGTTCCAGTGCGCAAAGTGCGCGGCATGCCACCAATGCATCTCCAAGTGGAAGCGGCCACGCCAGGAGTTGCACACAAGTCCGGTTTCCTGCGGAGGTAGCGAACCCGAGCAATTGATCGCCGTCAGATACTGGGAAAGGACAATCCTTCGCTCCAATTCCTTGGCCCTGGGATCCTCGGTCGCATCAAGTTCGATCGCCCCGCCCGAGGACCAGAACCCAGGCCAATAGGCTTGGGAAGCTGCGATCACGCTACGGCCAGGTGAAAGCTCGACGCCGGTCCAGTCAGTGGCTGCATAGCTCACCTCGGGTGTCGTGGCTGTTCGCCTGTTGTTGCCTCGAGGGATACAGTCGCCATCTCCGGCGGAAAGGAATGCGACGGAGAAGTCCAGCACCTCGTTGGTGTCCGGACCTCCGGCCGTAGCAGGAGCTACTTGGAGTTGGTGCTGTTCGGTCTGTTCCACTGTCAGGTTTTGGCCGGTGATGACAACCTGATAGCGGGCCTCGTCCAGCTCGCGGTGGACTGTCCATGTTTCGCAACCATCGTGCTCTTCAGACATCGCCGGGCGGTCAAGCGAGGTGGTGTGGGCGTCCGGACTGTTCCAGTCAGCCGCGTCATGCCACGCCTCGGAGCCGTAGGGGAAACCGACGCCCACAACCAAGCCGGCACCAAGCGCCGTCGATTCCACGCGGAAGCCGAGCTCATCAGCGTCGGGGTGGCACGCCGTCGTGACCTTGACGGCGTGTCCGGCCAAAGTGAAGCGGCTGGTAACTACTCCCGACCATAAATCGAGTGTTTGTTCGGTGTCGGTGATCTCAGTCTCACGGATGGAGCGCGCCGTGCCATTCTCCAGCCAGCGGAAGCCGATGCGCCCCAGGTCCAGCCGATGCTGGTTCGCCCGGAGCCAGGTTTCAGCCAGGGATGTGTCGGTCTCGCGATCATTGACGATGCCACCCACCATGTCCACGTAGGGCACTGGGCCACGGGGCGAATCGTAGGGGACTATCGAGCCGGCCAGGTCGTAGGGCCGTGCCGGCGGCACGGAGTGCCAACCCCATTGGGATTGGATTCCCAGAAGCGTGCCCGGCGGGAGGTCATCACGGGCGCCCACAGGGTAGGCCACGGGAAAAGTCTGCAACCCGGTGAGATCCAGTGTGAATGCGAATTCGCCATTGCCGACGGATACTGGGCTCCGCGGATCAAGGTGTTTCTGGCGCACGTTGTGGCGCTGGACGAGTGCCTGGCGGTCGATTGCAGCGGATTCGGACCTCTTGGTCAAGGCGCACTCCTCAGTAGGCAAAATAGTTCATATCCAAAACTATTGACGAATATACACCGCCTTGATACGTTTCAGGAACCGTTTTCTTGAGTCTGAAAGAAGCCTACCCAATGACGCGTAAATCTCTCCGTAGTATCCGGAAGTCAATAGCTTTCATAGCAGCCGTCAGCATGTTGGGACTCACCGCAGCCTGCTCGAGCCCCACATCCAACCAGGCCGAGGACGGGCCTGTGGAAATCCGGTTCTCATGGTGGGGCAACGCCACCCGTGCCGAACTGACCAACAAGGCCATCAAGGAGTTTGAGGCCGCCAACCCCAACATCAAGGTCAAGCCGGAGTATGGCGACATTGGAGGCTATTTCGACAAGCTGGCTACCCAAGTGGCAGCGAACGACGCCCCCGATGTCATCACCATGGGAGGTGCCTACCCCGCCGAATATGCCAACCGCGGCGCCCTGCTGGATCTGTCCAAGGTGGACGGCTCCCTCGACCTCTCCAAAATGGACCAAGGAGCCCTTGAAAACGGGCAGGTCCAAGGCAAGCAGTACGGCATCTCCACTGGTGCCAACGCCTTGGCCATCGTAGTGAACCCCGCTGTTTTCCAGGCTGCAGGCGTTGCCCTACCGGACGACAACACATGGTCGTGGGATGACTTCGCAAAGACCGCCGAAGACATCACGGCCAAGAGCCCCAAGGGAACCTACGGCACTGCCACAGTCCTCACGCATGACTCGCTGGACGCCTTCGCCCGTCAGCGCGGCAAGTCGCTGTACACACAAGACGGCCAGCTGGGACTGGACAAGCAAACCGTGCAGGACTACTTCGATTTCTCGCTCAAACTCAGCGAGTCAGGCGCCGCCCCCAGCGCTTCGGAAACCGTGGAGAAGCTCAACGTCAGCACTGAACAGACACTCATGGGCATGGGGCAGGCCGGCATGATGCTCACTTGGACGAACTCCCTGACCGCACTGAGCAAAGCCTCCGGCGCTGAGTTGAAGCTGCTGAAGTTGCCTGGGGAGACGCCCACGCCCGGCATCTGGTTGCAGTCATCGCAGTTCTACACCATCTCCGCGCGCAGCAAGCACACGGATGCCGCTGCCAAGCTGGTCAGCTTCCTTGTGAACAATGAGGCCGCAGCAAAGATCATCCAGAGCGACCGTGGTGTACCCAGCAACTCCGGCATGCGTACGGCCATCCAGGATCTGCTCACGCCGCAGGGCAAGGCGGAGGCAGCCTACATTGACCAGATCGGGAAGATGGACTTTGCCCCGACGTTCATCGGTCCTACTGGTTCAACAGCGGTCTCTGAGATTACTGCCCGCATCAACACCGAAGTACTGTTCAAGCGGCTGACCCCGGAGAAGGCCGCCGAGCAGTGGCTTAGTGAGAGCAAGGCCGCCATCAACAAATAGGACAACGCGAGGTCACTTAAGGCCCCTTCCAGAAGGAAACATGGGCCATAAGTGACCCCGGGTTGGTCTTAGGCGTCGCGGACTTCCAAATACGGATCGGCCCAGGCACTGATGATCCGTGCCACCCGGGCGGCCTGGCCCTTCCCGGTGAGGAGATGCTCGCTGCCCTCCAGGGAGATAAAACTCCGGGGGTGTCGGGCAGTCCGGAAGATTTCGCTGGCGTTGTCGATGCCCACTGTGTTGTCGGTGGGGGAGTGCATCACCATCAACGGTTTGTGGAGGGTGCGGATGCAGTCGCGCAGGTCAGCGCGTTCCACGTCCTCCACAAAGTGCCGGCGGATTTCCATGGGCCTGCCACCGAGGTCAACCACGGCGCTGCCGTCACGCAGGATGGAATCAATCTCGGCGTCGAACATGTGCTCAACGTGCTTTGGCTCGTAAGGTGCGCCTACGGTCACCACGGCGTTGAGTCCGGGGATGTCGCGCGCAGCAGCCAGCACAGCGGCGCCACCGAAGGAGTGGCCAACCAGCAAGGAGACCGGCCTGTCCTGCTCCCGCATGAAGCCCGCAGCGAGGATGGTGTCAGCCACCTTGACGCTGAACGAGCCCGCGGACCATTCCCCGGCAGAGCCGCCCAGGCCAAGGTTGTCGAACCGAAGCATGCCCACACCCTGCTCTGCGAGACCTTTGCAGATCCGAGAGGCAGCAGGGCTGTCCTTGCCAAGGGTCAGCCCATGCGAGTACACGCCCCAGCCACGGACAGGACCCTCAGGCACGTCTACGATGCCGGCGAGGGGGTCACCCGTGCTTCCGGTGAAAGTGATCTTCTCAGGGCGTGACACGCTGATCTCCTTGCTTTTGCGGCTACCGGCCCGGGCCCAGGTTAGCCAAATGATTAACGACGACGGCGCCACGCACCAAAAGTGGTGAGCGGCGCCGTCGTCGGTTGGTTCCTTAGGGGGCCGGCAAACTAGATCTTGCGGGCCAGGATGGCCTGCTTGACCTCAGCGATTGCCTGGGTCACCTGGATGCCGCGGGGGCATGCTTCCGAGCAGTTGAAGGTGGTGCGGCAACGCCACACGCCTTCTTTGTCGTTCAGGATTTCCAAGCGCATGTCGCCGGCGTCATCACGGGAATCGAAGATGAAGCGGTGTGCATTGACGATTGCGGCCGGACCAAAGTACTGGCCGTCGGTCCAGAAGACCGGGCAGGAGGAGGTGCAGGCAGCACACAGGATGCACTTGGTGGTGTCGTCAAAGCGCTCACGGTCCTCAACGGACTGCAGGCGTTCCTTGGTGGGCTCATGGCCCTTGTTGATCAGGAACGGCATGACTTCGCGGAAGGACTGGAAGAAGGGTTCCATGTCCACGATCAGGTCCTTCTCCACAGGGAGGCCCTTGATCGGCTCGACGGTGATGGGCTTGGTGGTGTCCAGGTCCTTCAGCAGCGTCTTGCAGGCGAGGCGGTTGCGGCCGTTGATGCGCATGGCATCCGAACCACAGACACCGTGTGCGCAGGAGCGGCGGAAGGAAACGCTGCCGTCGATCTCCCACTTGACCTTGTGGAGGGCATCCAGAACGCGGTCCGTGCCGTACATGGTCAGCTTGTAGTCATCCCAGCGTGCTTCGTCCGAGATCTCGGGATCGTAGCGGCGGACGCGGAGCGTGATGTGGAAGGTGGGAATTTCACCGTCGCCCGCAACGCTTGCCGGGAGCTCGATCTTGGAAGCGGGCTCTGCCATTTCGGTCGTCATTAGTACTTACGCTCCATCGGCTCGTAACGGGTGAAGATGACGGGCTTCGTCTCAAGACGGATGCCCGCAACAGATTCCGCCGAGGAGTCGACGGTGACGGAAGTGTCCAGGTAAGCCATGGAGTGCTTCATGAACTTTTCGTCATTGCGGTCCGGGAAGTCTTCGCGGTAGTGGCCACCGCGGGACTCTTCACGGTGCAGGGCACCGACTGTCATGACCTTGGCCATGTCCAGCAGGAAGCCCAGCTCCACTGCTTCCAGGAGGTCCAGGTTGAAGCGCTTGCCCTTGTCCTGGACGGTGACGTTCTTGTACCGCTCTTCGAAGGAAGCGATGTCGCTAAGGACCTGCTCCAGGGATTCCTTGGTACGGAACACCTGCATGTTCGCATCCATGGTGTCCTGCAGTTCCTTGCGGATCTGGGCCACACGCTCGGTGCCGTTGCCGGTCAGCAGGCCGTTGAGGATGCCGCGGGTCATTGCCTCGGGGTCCTCGGGCAGCTCAACGTATTCAGCTGTCTTGGAGTACTCCGCAGCGGCGATACCGGCCCGCTTGCCGAAGACGTTGATGTCCAGGAGCGAGTTGGTGCCGAGTCGGTTGGAGCCGTGCACGGAAACGCAGGCAACTTCACCGGCAGCGTAGAGGCCCGGCACGATCGTGTCGTTGTCCTGCAGCACCTCGGTGGTGATGTTGGTGGGGATGCCGCCCATGGCGTAGTGCGCGGTGGGGAACACGGGGACAGGATCGGTGAACGGCTCCACACCCAGGTAGGTGCGTGCGAACTCCGTGATGTCCGGAAGCTTGGCCTCGATGTGGGCCGGCTCAAGGTGGGTCAGGTCCAGGAGGACGTAATCCTTGTTTGGACCACAACCACGACCTTCACGCACTTCGTTCGCCATGGCGCGGGCCACGATGTCACGGGGTGCAAGGTCCTTGATGGTGGGGGCGTAGCGCTCCATGAAGCGCTCACCCTCGGAGTTACGAAGGATGGCACCTTCACCACGTGCGCCCTCGGTGAGGAGGATGCCCAGGCCAGCGAGGCCGGTCGGATGGAACTGGAAGAACTCCATGTCCTCCAGGGGGATGCCACGGCGGAAGGCGATGCCCATGCCGTCGCCCGTGAGGGTGTGGGCGTTGGAAGTCGTCTTGAAGACCTTGCCGGCACCACCGGAGGCGAACACAACGGACTTGGCCTGGAAAACGTGCAGTTCACCGGAAGCAAGATCGTAGGAGACTACGCCGGCGACACGCTTCTGCTTGTACGGGGTACCGTCTTCGCGTACTGCGTCTTCTTCGACGATCAGCAGGTCAAGGACGTAGTACTCGTTGTAGAACTCAACGTTGTGCTTGACGCAGTTTTGGTACAGCGTCTGCAGGATCATGTGGCCGGTACGGTCGGCAGCGTAGCAAGCACGGCGGACAGGTGCCTTGCCATGATCGCGGGTGTGGCCACCAAAGCGGCGCTGGTCGATCCGGCCTTCGGGCGTGCGGTTGAACGGCAGACCCATCTTCTCCAGGTCCAGCACGGCGTCGATGGCTTCCTTCGCCATGACCTCGGCTGCGTCCTGGTCAACCAGGTAGTCGCCACCCTTGATCGTGTCAAAGGTGTGCCACTCCCAGTTGTCTTCTTCGACGTTGGCCAGTGCTGCACACATGCCACCCTGGGCCGCACCGGTGTGCGAGCGGGTGGGGTAGAGCTTGGTCAGTACCGCTGTGCGTGCGCGCTGACCGGATTCGATCGCGGCGCGCATGCCGGCGCCACCTGCACCGACAATGACGACGTCGTACTTATGGACCTGCATACCAGATGCTCTCTCTTTCAAAAATTCAGATGGTCGGCGGAGGCTGTTCCGCTAAGTCAGGCGCAACCGGTTCCCTGCAGGGCCGGCCGGCTGCGCCAGGAAGCCGCTACGGGGCCGGGCAGAAGCCGCCAGGCAGCTGAACGCCGTCGACGACGGGGCACGGGTTGAACGTGAAGATCACCAGGGTGCCGAGAATGATGATGACAGCCGTGGCTGCATAGAGGACTACCTTGAGCCAGAAGCGCGTGGCGTCCTTTTCAGCGTAGTCGTTGATGATGGTGCGGACGCCGTTGGTTCCGTGCAGCATGGCAAGCCAGAGCATGGCGAGGTCCCAGAACTGCCAGAAGGGATCCGCCCACTTGCCGGCGACGAAACCGAAGTCGATGGCGTGGATACCCTCACCCACCAGCAGGTTCACGAAGAGGTGGCCGAAGATCAGCACCACCAGGACGATGCCGGAGAGGCGCATGAAGAGCCAGGCGATCATCTCGAAGTTGCCACGGCTGGGGCCGGAGCGGTTGTACTTCGGAGCAATCTTGCCTGCACCGATTTTTCCGCTGCGGGGGGATTCGATCGTCGTCATGGTCTAGTGGCCTCCCAGCGCGAGGGAAAGGTGGCGGATAGCGAAGCCGGCGAACGTGACCAGCCACAGCGCAAGCACGATCCACAGCATTTGGCGCTGGTACTTCGCGCCCTTCTTCCAGAAATCGATGGCGATCACACGCAGGCCGTTGAAGGCGTGGAAGATGATCGCGGCGACCAGGCCCGTTTCACCCAGGGCCATGAGGGGGTTCTTGTAAGCACCAATGACGGCCGTGTAGGCCTCAGGGGACACGCGCACCAATGAGGTGTCCAACACATGGACCAACAAGAAGAAAAAGATCACTACACCGGTAATACGGTGTCCAACCCAGGACCACATGCCTTCACGGCCGCGGTACAAGGTGCCAGCTGGTTTTGTCGGCACTGATTAAACCTTCCTGCAACACAGCGGCGCTGGCATGGGATCCATGCGGGGGGAACGCCTGCTGCGAGAGCACTCGTAGCTCACGCCTAAATCTAGGCTTCGCTACCAGCTTATTCAATTTAGGACGCGCTTCTCTGGTTGTTAATTCCATGTTTCCTGCCCGTATTTACGCGATATTTGGGCAATTTCCCGTGCTTCGTGAGACGAAGGCCACATGTGTGGCGTGCTGCGGGGCTTTGCAGTCGCGTCCGATAAAGTGTTGCGGTGAGTACAGAAGACGCGACATTCCCGGAATCTCCATTGAACCGCTTCCACGCGGTTATTCCGGCGGGCGGTGTGGGGACCCGGCTGTGGCCACTCTCGCGTGCCGCTGCGCCCAAGTTCCTCCACGACCTGACCGGCTCCGGCAGCACGTTGTTGAGGGCCACCTATGACCGCCTTGAGCCGCTGGCCGGCGAGCGGGTGCTCGTTGTGACCGGCGAGGCACACCGTGCCGCTGTGTGCCGGCAGCTCCCCGAGGTGGGCGATGACGAGCTGGTGCTCGAGAGCGAGCCCAAGGACTCCGGTGCTGCCATCGGATTGGCCGCCGCCATCCTCTACCGCCGCGACCCGGAAACCATCATGGGTTCGTTCGCCGCGGACCAGGTGATCAGCCCTGACGACCTCTTCCAGGACACCGTGCGCGAGGCAATTTACACCGCTGCCACGGGCAAGATCGTCACCATCGGCATCAAGCCCACGCACCCCTCCACCGGCTTCGGCTACATCCGCTCCGGTGCAGCACTGAACGTGGAAGGTGCTCCGAACGCGCTTGCCGTGGCTGAGTTTGTTGAGAAGCCCAGCCAGGAAGTTGCCAACAAATACGTAGAAGCAGGGGACTACGTCTGGAACGCAGGCATGTTCGTGGCTCCCGTAGCGCTCATGCTCCAGCACCTCGAAGCGAACCAGCCGGAGTTGTTCAAGGGCCTTCAGGAAATCGCCGAGGCCTGGGACACGCCCCAGCGCGCTGAAGTTACCGCGCGTGTCTGGCCCACACTGCCCAAGATTGCGATCGACTACGCGGTTGCCGAGCCGGCAGCGGCAGCCGGCGATGTCGCCGTCGTGCCTGGTACTTTCCGCTGGGACGACGTTGGCGACTTTGCCGCAATTGGCCGCCTGAACAATGCCGGCGACGTCGATGAAGTGACCGTTCTTGGCGAAGGTGCCCGCGTGTTTGCCGAGAATGCGAGCGGCGTAGTGGTGTCCGATACCAAGCGCGTGATCGCACTTATCGGCATCAAGGACGTGGTCATCGTGGATACGCCGGACGCGCTCCTGGTCACTACCAAGGAACATGCCCAGTTGGTCAAGGGCACTGTTGATGCCTTGAAAGCCAGCGGGGATACGGACGTCCTGTAGCAATCCCTTATACCGTGAGCCACCTCTTTGGTTGTCCTGCGCCTGAACGCAGCGTAACCAAGAGGTGGCTTTCGTTCTTCCGAGGCCGTGGATGGCTAGAGTTGTGACGTGCGCAATTACACCACTGAAACCGAGCCGACTCCCGTTGTAAGTCCGTGGGTGGATGAGCTCCTGCCTGGACTCATCGATTTCAGGCGGGATCTGCACGCGCACCCTGAACTCTCCTTCAAGGAATTCCGCACTACGGACAAACTCGTGGAGCGGCTCGAAGCTGCCGGATTACAGCCGCGCCGCCTTGAAGGAACCGGGCTCACGGTGGACATCGGGGAAGGTCCGATTGCCACTGCACTACGTGGTGACATCGACGCGTTGCCCATCATCGAGGAAACGGGTCTGCCGTTCGCTTCGAAGAACCACGGCGTCACGCACGCCTGCGGGCATGACGTCCACACCACCACCATGCTCGGCATTGCCTTGGTGCTGCAGCGGATGCACAAGAACACACCGCTGGGCGGGACCGTCCGCATCATCTTCCAGCCAGCCGAGGAGACCATGCCCGGCGGTGCTTTGTCCTGCATCGAGCAGGGCGTGCTGGACGGCGTGCCCAGGATCCTTGCGCTGCACTGCGATCCCAGGATCAACGTCGGCAAGATCGGCACCCGGATCGGGGCCATCACGTCGGCATCGGACACCATCAAGATCGAACTCACGGGCCGCGGTGGCCACACGTCCAGGCCGCACCTGACGGAAGACCTTGTCTTTGCCCTGGCGCAAATTGCGGTCAACGTACCCGCCGTGCTCTCCCGTCGCGTGGATGTCCGCAGCGGAGTGTCAGTGGTTTGGGGCCAGATTTCGGCAGGTTCTGCACCCAACGCCATCCCGGGCACTGGCTACATGGCGGGCACCATGCGCTGCCTGGACCGCGATGCCTGGCACAGTGCGGGGGAGTTGCTGGACGACGTCGTGAAGCAGGTTGCCGCTCCTTACGGCGTGGACGTGCATCTGGAGCACACCCGCGGCGTTCCTCCCGTGGTGAACTCCGAGCATGAGACTGCGCTGATTGAAGCCGCGGCCCGTGCCGAACTCGGCGAGAACGCCGTGGTCCTGACGCCCCAGTCCATGGGTGGCGAAGACTTTGCCTGGTTCCTGGCTGACCTTCCGGGTGCCATGATGCGGCTCGGCACCCACACGCCTGGTGGCGAGGAATATGACCTCCACCGTGGCGACTTCATCGTGGATGAACGCGCTCTCGGCTACGCCATCCGGGTCCTCACTGCAGCTGCACTTCGAACGATCCGCGACCTCCAGGACTAAACCCAACTAAGGGACAGCACGTGTTCCACTGAGGACTCATTGGGACATGTGTTGTCCCCTAGTTGAGCCAAGTTGAGTTGTGCACAATTGAATTGTGCACTATCGTTTTATTCATGAGTGATGCACCCCGCCTCCGCCACCAGGTCTGCTTTGCGCTGTATTCGGCGTCCAAGGCCGCGACGGCGGTCTACCGCCCCGTGCTGGACGAGCTGGGCCTTACATATCCCCAGTACCTGGTGATGCTGGTCCTGTGGGAGGAGGAACCGCGCAGCGTGCGGGAACTTGGCGCCGAACTCGGGCTCGACTCCGGCACGTTGTCGCCTCTCCTGAAGCGCCTTGAGGCGCTCGGTCTCGTTGAGCGCCACCGTTCCGCTGATGATGAGCGCCGGGTGGATGTGGTCCTGACCGACGCCGGCAGGGAGTTGAGCAGCCGCGCCCAGGCCGTCCCCAAGCGCCTCGCGGATGCCGCCGGCCTCTCCGCGGATGAGATTGAGCAGTTGCATGCGACGCTCGGCAAACTCACGGCGGCACTGCAGAAGTCACTCTGAGAAATTTTCAAAACTACACACAAGCCCACTGATGTCCAAGAGAAAAGGAAGATTCGTGAAGACTCTCTATACTGCCGAGGCTTTGGCCTCCGGCGAAGGCCGCGATGGCAACGCCCGCACCAACGACGGCAAGCTCGACGTCGCCCTCGCCAGCCCGGTTGAGCTCGGAGGCAACGGCCAGGGCACCAACCCCGAGCAGTTGTTCGCCGCCGGCTACGCGGCATGCTTCCATTCCGCGCTGCGCCTGGTGGGCCGCAAGGAACGCGTTGACCTCAGCGATTCCGCCGTGGCCGCCAAGGTCCACTTCGGCGCATTCACTGACCGCGAGGGCTACGGCTTGGCCGCCGAGCTGGAGATCGCCCTGCCCGCCTTGGATCGCGAAAAGGCGGAAGAACTGATGGCAAAGGCGCACCAGATCTGCCCCTACTCCAATGCCACCCGCGGGAACATGGCCGTAGACCTCAAGCTCGTGGAGTTCGCAGCATGAGCGCCGCTACCAGCACGCCAGTGGAAACCCGCGAAATCCAGCTCGCGTCACGCCCGGTAGGACGCCCGTCGCCGGAGAACTTCCGGCTGGCCGCCTCCGGGCTGCCGGACCTGCAGGACGGCCAGGTCCTGGTCCGCAACCAGTTCATGTCCGTGGACCCCTATATGCGCGGACGCATGAACGACGTCAAGTCCTACTCGGCTCCTTTCCGCCTGGATGCAGCGCTCGACGGCGGTGCGGTAGGTGAGGTGATCGCGTCCAGGTCCGACGCGCACAAGGTGGGTGACGTCGTCGTGCATCAGTTGGGGTGGCGCGAGCACGCGGTGGTGGACGCGGCCGCGACGACCACGGTTCCAAGCGGCCTTGCTCCAACATCGGCGTTCCTTGGTGCCTTGGGCATGACGGGCCTGACCGCGTATGCGGGCCTGCTCAAGGTGGCCGAGTTCAAAGAAGGCGATGTTGTCTTCGTGTCCGGTGCGGCCGGCGCTGTGGGATCCATGGTGGGCCAGATTGCCAAGGCGTCCGGAGCCAGCAAGGTGATCGGCAGTGCCGGTTCTGCCGAAAAGGTCGCCAGGCTGCTGGAGCTCGGTTTCGACGCCGCCTTCAACTACAACGACGGCCCCGTTCTTGAGCAGTTGCGGGAAGCTGCGGGGGAGCGTGGCGTCGATGTGTACTTCGACAATGTGGGCGGCGAGCACCTCGAAGCCGCTCTCGCTACGCTCACTGTGGGCGGGCGCGTTGCCATGTGTGGTGCCATTGCCCAATACAACTCCACCGAACCGCCGGCGGCCCCTAGGAACCTGGCCCTGGCGATTGGCAAGCAGCTGACCCTGCGTGGATTCCTCGTTGGCGGCCAGCGTCAGCACGCGGCGGAATTCGCGGAGAAGATGGCCGGTTGGCTGGCTGACGGGACCGTCCGTTACGACGAGACGATCGTGGACGGCCTGGAGAACGCACCACAGGCATTCATTGATCTGCTGGACGGCGCCAACACCGGAAAGATGCTCGTCAGGCTCTGACGTTGGGGTGGGGCCGGGTGTGACTTGCGCGCCCGGCTACTGCTTGGTAACAAAAGGTCAACAATCTGCCCATGAGGACTGGATTGTGCTACCTGCCTGTGGTCCACGCCACTAGTGTTGTGGGTATCAAGGCGCTTCGGCGCAGTGCTGCGAACTTCAGTGAAAACAGAATTTCTGCCTCGGGTATTCGAAACGGACACTCATTGACCATCCGTCGTAGCGCGACTCACTTTCTTCCTGGAGGAAAATTGAAGAACCCACTGCGTGCCACCCTTAAGCGCGGTTCAATTAAGCGCGGTTCAATGGCCGGTATTGCAACTGCGGGAGCGGCAGCGCTCCTGCTCAGCGGTTGCGGACAAGCTTCCCGACGCCGGTTCCGGCGCCCCCACCAAGAGCGACTACATCGGCTGTATTGTGTCCGACTCCGGTGGATTCGATGACCAGTCCTTTAACCAGTCCTCCTTCGAGGGTCTGCAGAAGGCCGAAAAGGACCTTGGCATCACCATGAAGTCAGCTGAGTCCAAGGCGAACAGCGACTTCGAGACCAACCTCAACGGCATGGTTTCCGCTGGCTGCAACATGACCATCACGGTGGGCTTCCTCCTGGGCGACGCCACCAAGGCAGCAGCGCAGAAGAACACGGACAAGCACTTCGCGATCATCGACTTCTCCTACAAGGAGCCCGTCGCCAACGTGAAGCCGGTGGTGTATGACACCGCCCAGGCAGCCTACCTCGCAGGCTACGCCGCTGCATCGGCGAGCAAGACCGGCAAGGTGGGAACCTTCGGCGGCATCAAGCTCCCTACGGTCACCATCTTCATGGACGGTTTCTATGACGGCGTCCAGGCCTACAACAAGGCCAAGGGCAAGTCCGTCCAGGTAGTCGGCTGGGACAAGGCCACCCAGGATGGCTCGTTCACAGGCGACTTCGAGAAGCAGGACACCGGCAAGCAGATCACCAAGAACCTCCTGGACCAGGGTGCGGACATTGTGATGCCCGTTGCCGGCCCGGTGGGCAAGGGCGCAGGTGCAGCCCTCAAGGAAGCCAAGGCTGCCGGCAAGGACGTCAAGCTCATCTGGGTTGACTCCGATGGCTACCTCACTGCTCCTGAGTACAAGGACCTCATGCTGACCTCCGTGGTCAAGCAGATGGGTGAGGCCGTGGAAACCGTGGTGAAGGACGACAAGGAAGGCAAGTTCAGCAACGAAGCCTATGTTGGCACGCTTGCCAACGAAGGCGTTGCCATCGCACCGTTCCACGACCTCGATTCCGCAGTCTCCGCAGATACCAAGTCCGAGCTCAACGCCTTGAAGGCGGACATCGTGTCCGGCAAGCTGGTTGTCGAATCAGCGGCAAGCCCCAAGAAGTAACAATTCCTGGACGCGCCGCCAGTACCGAGTGCCGGTACTGGCGGCGCGTTTTTGCCCTGACCAGCGCCTATCTAGCGGACCCCAGCGCCTATCTTGCTGGCCCTCGCAAGAATAGGCTTCTGCTCAAAGCCAATGGCTTTGAGCAGTACAGCCGTCCCTCGGACTCAAAGAACGGTGGGAGTTGTGAAACTCGAATTGAAGGGGATCTCGAAAGCTTTCGGGACCTTCTACGCCAACCAAGACATCGACCTCGTGGTCGAATCCGGCCAGATCCATTGCCTCCTCGGCGAAAATGGCGCCGGAAAATCAACCCTCATGAACGTGCTGTACGGACTCTATGAACCGACGGCCGGACAAATCCTCGTTGACGACAAGACGGTCAACTTCCGGGGCCCGGGCGACGCCATGGCCGCCGGTATTGGCATGGTCCACCAGCATTTCATGCTGGTTCCCGTCTTCACAGTCGCCGAAAACGTGGCCCTCGGCGCAGAGCCGACGTCCTTTGGCGGCGTCCTCAGCATTGATGAAACCCGGAAGAAAATCCGGGACATTTCAAAGAAGTACGGCTTCGACGTCGATCCTGACGCCCTCGTGGAGGACCTGCCCGTGGGCGTCCAGCAGCGCGTCGAGATCATCAAGGCGTTGGTCCGGGACGCCAAGGTGCTCATCCTCGATGAACCCACGGCAGTCCTGACACCGCAGGAAACGGATGAGCTACTGGACATCATGCGCCAGCTCAAAGCATCCGGCACATCCATCGTGTTCATTTCGCACAAGCTTCGAGAAGTGAAGGCTGTCGCCGACGTCATCACGGTAATCCGCCGCGGCAAGGTAGTAGGCGATGCTCCACCCACGGCCTCGGCCACGGAACTTGCCTCCATGATGGTGGGCCGCCCCGTTAGCCTGACCTTGGACAAAGCCGCCGCCCAGCCAAAGGAAACAACCTTCGTGGTGAAGGACCTGACAGTCCGCGCCCCCAATGGAACCAACGTGGTGGACGGCATCAGCTTCGACATCGCCCAAGGCGAGATCCTCGCCGTCGCCGGTGTCCAAGGCAACGGCCAGACGGAACTTACGGAAGCCATCCTCGGTATCCAGCCGCACGTCACGGGATCCGTGACACTGGACGGCAAGCAGCTCCTGGGCCTTCCGGTCAAGGACGTGCTGCGCTCCGGCGTCGGCTTTGTGCCTGAAGACCGAACAGTGGACGGGCTGGTTGGCCCCTTTTCTGTTGCCGAGAACCTGGTGCTGGACCTTTACGACCAAGCACCATTTGCCAGCGGCATCAGCATGAAGCCTTCCAAAGTGGCGGAAAATGCCGAAGCCAAGATTCAGGAGTTCGATATCAGGACGCCGTCGGCGGGAGCTGCGGCCGGAACCCTCTCCGGTGGCAACCAGCAAAAGGTTGTCATGGCACGCGAGTTGTCCAGGCCGTTGAGGCTTTTCATCGCAAGCCAGCCCACGCGCGGCGTAGATGTTGGCTCCATCGAATTCCTGCATAAACGCATAGTTGCCGAGCGGGACGTCGGAACACCGGTGATGATCATCTCCACGGAACTCGATGAAGTGATCGAACTCGCGGACAGGATCGCTGTGCTTTACAAGGGGAAGCTGGTGGGCATTGTCCCTGCCGGAACTCCCCGTGACACCCTCGGCCTGATGATGGCTGGCGTCGGCCCGGAAGGAGGCTCCCATGACGAGTAAGGACCAGACCCCCGAGGAATCTACCTCGGAAGTGCGTGCGGCGGACGTCGCACTCGACACCGCTGGCGGCACGCTGGAACCGTCAATCGTTCCCGTGTCCTCGCAGAGCGGGGACACCGGTCACCGGCAAGGCAGCACGATGCGCAGGATCGTCATGGGCAACGGCTTCGTGTCCGTCCTGGCGGTTATCGTGGCGCTGTTCCTGGGCGGTTTGCTCATTGCCAGCACGGATAAGAAGGTTTCCGAGAGCGCGGGTTATTTCTTCGCACGGCCCAGCGACTTCCTGCTGGCGCTGTGGAATGCCATGACCAAGAGCTACGTCGCGTTGTTCCAAGGCTCGGTCTTCAACCCCCGCCAAGGTTTCATGCCCCTGCTTGAAACAATGACGGTAGCCACGCCCCTGATCTGTGCAGGCCTCGGCGTTGCCTTGGCCTTCCGGGCCGGCCTGTTCAACATCGGTGCCCAGGGCCAGATCATCATCAGCGCCACGCTGGCTGCCTATGTTGGTTTCACCTGGCACTTGCCGTTCGGGCTCCACTTGCTGCTGGTCATCATCATGGGCGTCCTCGGAGGCGCTGCATGGGGTGCGATAGTTGGCATCCTCAAAGCCAGGACCGGCGCTCACGAGGTCATCGTGACGATCATGCTGAACTACGTGGCGCTGTTCCTTTTGGACTTCCTCCTGAACACCGCGGCCTTCCGGCGCCCGGGGGACAACAGCCCCATCTCACCCCGGCTGGATGAGACTGCCACCTACCCTGTGCTCATCCCAAATTCCCGGCTCCACCTGGGCTTCCTGGTGGCCGTCCTGCTGACGTACGGCGTGTGGTGGATGCTGAACCGCTCCACCATTGGCTTTGAGTTCCGCGCTGTTGGTGCCAACCCGGTGGCCGCACGGACGGCCGGGGTCAAGGTACCCCGTGCCACCATCCTGGTGATGGCCTTTGCCGGCGCGCTCGCTGCCTTCGGCGGGGTTGCCCAGGTGGCCGGTACGGAAAAGGTGTTGACGGGCGGAATTGCGGCCCAGATTGGCTTCGACTCCATCACCGTTGCACTGCTTGGCCGAAGCACTCCATGGGGGACGTTCTTCGCGGGCCTGCTCTTCGGTGCTTTCCGGGCCGGTGCGGTTCAGATGCAGATCCAGACGGGCACGCCCATCGACATCGTGTTGGTGGTCCAGTCGCTGATCGTCCTGTTCATCGCAGCGCCCCCGCTGATCAGGTCGGTTTTCCGGCTTGAGCCCAAGAAGAAGAACAAGACACCGAAGGCCGCTCGGAAAGCTGCCCTTGCCAACGCCACCGGAGGTGCCAAGTGAGCGCAACATCCACCGCGCCCCTAGCGGGAGCAACAGCATTGCCCGGGCTCCGCCCATCTTTGAAGGTCCCGGTTTCGCTCAGCGTCCTGGCGCTCATTGCGCTCGTATTCTTCGGTCTCATGGGTCCGGACCAGACAGCAGAGATGAAGATCAGCGATCCCGGCGACGCCTTTGCCGTCCCGGCGCTGGCGATTCCAGGCCAGGTAGGTGGCATAGTCCTGGCCATCGTGCTCCTGGCCATGGCCGCTTACTCGATCTACCTGTGGACGCGGGGGGAGCGGTCTCCCAAGTGGTTGCCGATCGCCTTCGCCGTGGTCTTCGTTTTCGCCTTGCTGGTATGGATTGTTGCCGGTGCACGCCAGCCGTCCATCTCTCTTGCCGGCCTGGTTGCGGGTTCGGTGACTTTGGCTGTTCCCTTGGTGTTTGGCTCCCTCTCCGGTGTCCTGTGCGAGCGGGTGGGCGTGGTGAACATTGCCATTGAAGGCCAGTTGCTGGGCGGAGCTTTCACCGCCGCTTTGGTGGCAACGGTGACCGGCAGCCCCTATGTCGGCTTGATTGCTGCCGCAGCCGCTGGCGCCGTCGTGTCCATGGTCCTCGCGGTCTTCAGCATCAAGTACCTCGTCAACCAGATCATTGTGGGCGTTGTCCTGAATGTGCTGGTCTCAGGTCTCACCGGCTTCCTGTTCGGCACAGTCATGGTGACCAACAAGGAGCGTTTCAACACCCCTGGCCGCCTGGATATTCTGCCAATTCCGTTCCTTTCGGACATTCCCATCATCGGGCCCATCCTGTTCAAGCAATCCATCGCCGGCTACCTCATGTATGTGGCTGTAGCAGTCGTCTGGTTCGGACTGTTCAAGACCCGTTGGGGCTTGCGAGTCCGCGCTGTCGGCGAGCACCCGCAGGCCGCGGACACCCTCGGCATCAACGTCAACGCCACCCGCTTCTGGAACGTGACGCTTGGCGGTGCGATCGCCGGCATCGGTGGTGCCGTGTTCACGCTGGTGACCATCGACTCCTTCACCAAGGAAATCTCCGGTGGCCGTGGCTTCATCGCCCTGGCGGCACTGATCTTTGGACGGTGGAATCCGATTGGTGCCTTCCTCGCCTCGCTGCTGTTCGGCTTTGCGTACAACCTGCAATCGATTCTGGGCATCATTGGCACCCCGGTGCCAAGCCAGTTCATGGCCATGCTGCCGTACCTGGTGACCATCTTCGCCGTCGCCGGTTTGGTGGGTAGGTCGCGGCCACCTGCCGCAAGCGGCATACCGTATGTGAAGGGTTGACGATGCCAACGGTTGACGTCGATTGGCATGCACTGGAAGAAGCTGCAGTACAGGCCATGGAACGGGCCTATGCCCCGTATTCCAAGTTCCCGGTGGGGGCTGCGGCCCTCACCGAGGACGGCAGGATCGTTAGCGGCTGCAACGTGGAGAACGCCAGCTATGGCCTGACGCTCTGCGCTGAATGCGCCCTGGTGGGACAACTCCACATGACCGGCGGGGGCAGGATCGCGGCTTTCTACTGCGTCGATGGCCAAGGGAACGTCCTCATGCCATGCGGACGCTGCCGTCAGCTGCTCTACGAATTCCGGGCTCCCGGAATGCAGCTCATGACAACGCAGGGAATCAAATCCATGGACCAGGTGCTGCCTGACGCCTTTGGTCCCGAAAACCTGGAGGAAACCACGTGAGAAGCACTGAAGCCTTCGACGCCGTTCAGATCATCTCCATCAAACGCGACAAAGGCACCCTCACACCCGAACAGATCGACTGGACCATCGACGCCTATACCCGGGGTGTTATCGCCGAGGAGCAGATGGCGGCGTTGAACATGGCCATCCTGCTCAACGGCATGAACCGCGAGGAAATCTCACGCTGGACTTCGGCGATGATCGCCTCGGGGGAGCGGATGGACTTCTCCGCGCTGACAACGCCCGACGGCGGCCGGAAACCTACCAGCGACAAACACTCCACCGGTGGGGTGGGGGATAAGATTACGCTCCCGTTGGCTCCGCTGGTGGCGGTCTTCGGGGTGGCCGTTCCGCAGTTGTCCGGCCGTGGACTCGGCCACACCGGCGGCACCTTGGACAAGCTCGAAGCGATCCCCGGATGGCGTGCGAACTTGAGCAATGAGGAGATCATGGCGCAGCTCCAGGACGTCGGAGCGGTCATTTGTGCTGCCGGATCCGGTCTGGCGCCGGCTGACAAGAAGCTCTACGCCCTGCGCGATGTCACGGGAACGGTGGAAGCGATCCCACTGATTGCTTCCTCCATCATGAGTAAGAAGATCGCAGAAGGCACCGGCTCGTTGGTATTGGACGTGAAGGTGGGTTCCGGCGCCTTCATGAAGGATGAGGCGCGGGCACGTGAGCTGGCGGAGACCATGGTGGCCTTGGGGAAGGATGCGGGCGTTCACACGGTGGCTTTGATGACCGATATGTCCACGCCACTGGGCCTGACAGCAGGCAACGCCATCGAGGTGGAGGAATCCGTGGAGGTCCTTGCGGGCGGCGGTCCGGAAGACGTCGTCGAACTGACTGTCCGCCTGGCCGAGGAGATGCTGGCCGGTGCCGGCATTCACGATGCCGATCCCGCGGCTGCCCTCAAGGATGGGCGCGCCATGGACGTCTGGAACCGGATGATCGAAGCACAGGGCGGTGATCCGCGAGCGGCGTTGCCGGTGGCCAAGGAATCCGAGGTGGTCTACGCCCCGGCTGATGGCGTTCTGGTGGAACTGGATGCCTTGTCCGTCGGCGTTGCCGCGTGGCGCCTCGGAGCTGGCCGCGCCCGCAAGGAGGACAAAGTCCAGGCCGGAGCCGGTGTGCGGCTTCATGCCAAACCGGGCGCGCTGGTCAGGGCCGGCGAGCCCTTGATGACCCTGTTGACAGATACTCCTGAGAAGTTCGAGAGGGCCAAGGAAGCGCTACAGGACGCCGTGGTGATTGCACCTGAGGGCTCACGACCAGCCCATCAGTTGATCATCGACAGGATCGCCTAGGCTTAGATCCCGTGCAGGCCATCAACGATTTCATTCTCGCCGCGGCCGAGCAGCCGTGGGTGTTGTTCCTTGTGTTGGCCTGCTGTCTGATCGACGGTTTCTTCCCACCCATCCCCAGCGAGTCTGTGGTGGTCGGCTTGAGTGCTGTCTCCGGCGGCGGAGGCTCACCCCACGTGTGGCTGCTCGGGGTCATGGCAGCAATTGGCGCTTTCTCAGGTGACAACATTGCCTACCTGATAGGCCACCGGATCGGGGTCCAGCGTTGGCGCTGGATGCGCACGCAGCGCATGCAGGGCGCCTTCCGCTGGGCCGGGAAGGAACTTCGACGGCGGTCAGCCTCACTCATCATGGTGGCGCGCTTCATTCCCATCGGCCGGGTGGCAGTGAACCTCACGGCCGGTGCCACGCACTTCCATCACCGCCGCTTTGTTGGACTCACTGCAATGTCGGCCATCCTGTGGGCCAGCTATTCAGTGGTCCTCGGGTACTTCTTTGGGGTCTGGTTCGAGCACAACCACCTGTTGGGTGCAGTGATTGCAATTGTGGTGGCGGTGATCCTGGGCATCATCATCGACCGCATCATCAGCAAGGTCAGGGGATCGGCGCCGCTGGACCGCAGCAACGTCGAAGACGCTTCGACTATTACTGAGGAAGAAGCGCCGCCTCCACCCACGGTATGACATGAACGACGCCGGGAGATCAGCCCGGCGGTTGACGACGGAACGCGTAGTCCACGCGTAGCGTTAAGCGGGTGATCCCGAGGCTGGGGCGTAGCGAACGACGTCCCGGCCATGGGACACTAAGAGCGACTTCCGTCACAGTGTCAAGTCATATTCGCCTAGGAGCTACCGCCGCGTGGAGTTTTTGAACCAAATGCTCGAGCATGCAGCTGGGCAGCCCTGGATTTACCCGGTACTCCTCGTCTTCTTCTTCATCGACGGATTCGCCACCATCCTTCCCAGTGAAACAGCCATTGTTGGGCTGTCGGCGCTGTCCCTTCACAGCGGTCAGCCGAACCTTTGGATTCTGGGGGCCACGGCCCTGGTTGGTGCCATGGCCGGTGACAACATGGCGTACATGCTGGGCCGCAAGATCGGTTTGACGCGCTGGAAGTGGATGCGGCGCCCCAAGGTTCAGAAGATGTTTGCCTGGGCCCACTATGAGCTCGACAAACGTGGGGCAGTCCTGATCTTCACGGCCCGCTACATTCCCTGGGGACGTGTGGCTGTGAACTACGTGGCGGGCCAAACCGGGTTCCGCCACAGGACATTCTTCTTCTTGGATGCCTTTGCCTGTGTCACCTGGGTTTGCTACTCCATCGGCATCGGCCTGCTCGCTGGCCAATGGGTGCACAACAACCCGCTGCTCGGCGTGGGTATTGCCGTGGCGTTTGCGGTGATCCTGGGCATTGTTGTGGACCACGTCCTTCGTTGGTGGCACAAGCATCTGGAGAAGAAGGACACGGAGAAGAAGGATCAGGCCCGCGCTGCCGCTGCAACTGCGAAGGCGCCCACGGCGAACCCGCAGGAGTTGACGCAAAAGGCGGTCGCCGGCGTCGACCTTTCCAAGCCTGCTGGCTAAGCTCCTGCCATCCCTTGGCGACCACAGCGGGCACCTGAAACGAGTCCATGGCAGCCGTGGGGATTAGTCTTAGTACGTGACTGAGCCCATTGTTGACGCTGCCCCTGCCCTCGACTTCGATTTGAAGAGCCTTCCCAAGGTTTCCCTCCACGACCATTTGGACGGAGGACTGCGGCCTGTAACCATCATCGAACTGGCGCAAGCCGTCGGCCACACGCTGCCCTCCACCGATCCTGTTGCCCTGGGCGAATGGTTCCGCGAATCCGCCGACTCCGGTTCGCTGGTGCGGTACCTGGAAACGTTTGACCACACGGTTGCCGTAATGCAGACCAAGGAGGGCCTGTTCCGGGTCGCCAAGGAATTCGTGGAGGACCTTGCCGAGGACGGCGTCGTTTACGGTGAAGTCCGCTGGGCCCCCGAGCAGCACCTGCAGAAGGGCCTGACCCTGGATGAAGTGGTGGAAGCGGTCCAGGATGGCCTCGAAGCCGGCGTGGATGCGGCGGAAGAACGCGGCCAGCAGATCCAGGTGGGGCAACTCATCACTGCCATGCGCCACGCGGACCGCGGCCAGGAAATCGCGGAGCTCGCTGTTCGACACCGCGCCAACGGCGCTGTCGGCTTCGACATCGCAGGCGCCGAGGACGGCTTCCTGCCCTCCCGCTTCAAGGACGCGTTCACCTACCTTGCCGAGAACAACTTCCCGGCCACGGTCCACGCCGGTGAGGCCGCAGGTCTGGACAGCATCCAGTCGGCCCTCGTGGACGGACGCGCTTTGCGGCTCGGCCACGGGGTGCGTATTGCCGAGGACATCACGGTGGAGTTCGAAGACAACTCCGACGACGACGGCGAGGACACCATCGGCATGGTGACCCTCGGCGGCGTGGCCGCCTGGGTACGTGACCGCGGAATCGCCCTGGAAATCTGCCCGTCATCGAACCTCCAGACTGGCGCTATCTCCAGCTTTGGCGAAGGCATCGAGAGCCACCCGTTGGACATGCTTTTCCAGCTCGGTTTCAACGTCACCATCAACACGGACAACAGGCTCATGAGCGGTGTCACGTTGACGGACGAGTTTGAGCTCCTGGTGGAGACTTTCGACTACGACCTCGATGATTTGCTCGAACTGACGCTCAACGCCGCAGAGGCCGCGTTCCTGCCGCTGGACGAGCGTGAAGCTTTGGTCGAGTACATCAACGATGCTTACGCCAACCTCGGCTAACGAGTCCGGGACGGGGATTACGGAGCTGATCCGGACTGTCGCTTCACTGCGGGAGCACTGCCCCTGGATGGGTGCGCTGACGCATGAATCCTTGGTGGAGTACTTGATCGAGGAAGCCTACGAGGTTGTGGACTCGATCGAGGCCGGGGATTCACCGGCCAGGGACGATGAACTTCGCGGCGAGCTCGGCGATGTACTGCTTCAGGTGGTGCTTCACGCCCGTCTTGCCGAGGAGCGCGGCAGCTTCGACTTTGATGCTGTAGCCCGCGGCATCAACGCGAAGATGGTCCGCCGCAATCCCCATGTGTTCAAGGCGGACGGTTCGCTGCAGGCAACGTTCCCGGCGACGGTCGAGGAAATCATCCTGAAGTGGGATGCCGTGAAGCGTGCCGAGAAATCCGGCCGTGCCGATCCGTTCGAGGGAATTCCGCCGCACCTGCCTGCCTTGGCAGGGGCGCAAAAGTCCCTGGACCGTGCTGCCCGTGCGGGTCTGTCGATCGACGCCCAAAGCCGGGCAACCGCCGTCGGGCTTCCTGCGATTCCAGACTCGGAAGAGGCGCTCGGTGAGCTGTTGCTCGCCGTTGTTGCCGGCGCCCGGGAGCAAGGGCTCGACGCCGAGCGTGCCCTCCGCGCAGCAGTTCGATCGTTTCAGAACGGGAAGGCCCAGCCTTCATGACGTGAGGAGTTTGAACCCGTTCCGTAACCTAAGCCACTCTCGACTACGCTAGTAGCGACGAGGACGTTGAGAATTTCCCTCCACATTCCTGTAATTTGCCCATAAGGAGCACATCCATGGCGCTTATCGATGCCATTCACGCCCGCGAAATCCTTGATTCCCGCGGAAACCCGACCGTAGAAGTTGAGGTCCTGCTTTCCGACGGCCAGATCGGCCGCGCAGCAGTTCCCTCCGGCGCCTCCACCGGCGAGCACGAAGCTGTTGAACTCCGCGACGGCGACAAGGGCCGTTACCTCGGCAAGGGTGTCCAGAAGGCCGTTGACGCGGTCATCGACGAGATCTCGCCGGCACTCATTGGTTTCGACGCAACGGACCAGCGCAGCATCGACCAGGCCATGATCGACCTCGACGGCACCCCGAACAAGAGCAAGCTCGGCGCCAACGCCATCCTGGGTGTTTCCCTGGCCGTTGCCAACGCAGCTGCTGCTTCCTCGGACCTGCCGCTGTACAAGTACCTCGGTGGCCCGAACGCACACGTCCTGCCGGTTCCCCTGATGAACATCCTCAACGGTGGCTCGCACGCCGACTCCGATGTTGACATCCAGGAATTCATGATCGCCCCGATCGGCGCCGAGACCTTCTCCGAAGGCCTGCGGTGGGGCGTTGAGGTCTACCACAACCTCAAGGCTGTCCTCCAGGAAAAGGGCCTCTCCACGGGCCTCGGTGACGAGGGTGGCTTCGCCCCCAACCTGCCGTCCAACCGCGCTGCACTGGACCTGATCCAGGAAGCCATCAAGAACGCCGGCTACACCCCGGGTACGGACATCGCCCTTGCCCTGGACGTTGCATCTTCCGAGTTCTACAAGGATGGTGCTTACCAGTTCGAAGGCAAGGCACTGACCGCCTCGGAAATGAGCGCCTACTACGCCGAGCTCGTTGCCGACTACCCGCTGGTCTCCATTGAAGACCCGCTGGACGAGAACGACTGGGAAGGCTGGAAGACCCTCACCGACGCCATCGGTGACAAGGTCCAGCTGGTTGGCGATGACCTCTTCGTCACCAACCCGGTCCGCCTGCAGCAGGGCATCGAGACGGCCACGGCCAACTCCCTGCTGGTCAAGGTCAACCAGATCGGTTCCCTGACCGAGACCCTGGACGCCGTTTCCCTGGCCCAGCGTTCCGGTTACACCACCATCACCTCGCACCGCTCCGGCGAAACCGAGGACACCACCATTGCTGACATCGCCGTTGCCACCAACGCGGGCCAGATCAAGACCGGTGCCCCGGCCCGCTCCGAGCGCGTCGCCAAGTACAACCAGCTGCTGCGCATCGAAGAAGAACTCGACGACGCCGCACGCTACGCCGGCCGCAGCGCGTTCCCGCGTTTCAAGGGCTAGCATTCCGCGAAAACAGCTGACCGGTGGCTATGGTGGAAAGACCATAGCCACCGGTTCTGTTTAACGCTTGCCTGCGGAGCCGCGGGCACAGCAGGACCTACGCAAGTTCCGCACACGTACGTTACGCGCAGGGCAAGCGCAGCAACCCGCCAGGCAAGCACCGGGCATTACAGGAGTGTCATGGCCACCCGTCGTCCAAAGGTTCCCAGGGCCGACGCCCTCGGCAGGCCAAACAGCGCAGGAAGGCCAAACAGCGCAGGCACGGCCAACGGTCCGGCACGGCCCACTACGGCGGGCAAGCCAAACAGCGCAGGCCCTGCTGGCGGAGACGTCATCGAGGCCGAGTTCGGCGCCTCCCGCGGCTCTGCGGAATCCTCGACGCCGGCAACGGGCACCAGAAAGCCCTCGGCTCCCAAGCCCTCCGGCAGTGCCAGGACGGCAGGCAGTACCAAGAGCCCAGCCACCAAGACCGCGGGCAGCGCCAAGGGAGCGTCCACCAAGACCAGCCCCGCCGCTTCCACGAAAGCCGCGTCCACGAAAGCTTCAGACAAAGCCTCCGGCAACGGTGCCCGTGAAGCCCAGGACCTCGATCCTGTACCTGCCAAGGCGTTCTCGGGCAGGATGCTCGCGCTGGCTGTGGTCATGATTGCCATCACTATCATGCTGGCGCCCACGGTCCGGATTTTCTTGGAGAAGCGCGCTGAAATCTCGGCCCTGGAGGCTGAGATCGCCAGCAAGGAGGCAGAGCAGGCGGAGCTGAACAAGCAGCTCTCCCGGTGGCAGGATCCCAACTACGTGAAACAACAGGCCCGCGACCGCATTAACATGGTTATGCCGGGTGAAACGGGTTACTGGGTATTTGGCGGGGAAGAAGCCGCCGGTACCCCTGGGGGCCGCACCGGCTCCGGATCATCCGCAAACCCGGCAAACCTGCCCTGGGTGGATGCGCTCTGGGAGTCAATCAGACGATCGGCAACAGACTAGACGCGGTGCCCGCCGCCGTCGTGTCCTACTGGGACATGGCCAAAAGGGCAGGAAGGTTGGCAGCGCAAGTGGAAGAGAACACGGCAGCCGTGCCGCAGGAATCCCGCCAGCCATCAGCACATGACCTCGATGTCCTCAGCCGCCAGCTGGGCAGGCCGGTGCGGGACGTGGTGGAAATTCCCGCGCGCTGTGTTTGTGGGAATCCGCTCGTAGCGGCCACCGCGCCCCGGCTCAGCAACGGGACTCCATTTCCCACCACGTTCTACCTCACCCACCCGGTCATCACGTCCGCCGTGTCGCGGCTGGAAGCCGGCGGGTTGATGAATGAGATGAATGATCGGCTTACGGCGGATCAGGAACTTGCGGACGCTTATCATGGGGCGCACGAGGCCTATCTGCAGGCACGCAATGAGATCGCTGGACGTTCCGGGACGGGGGCCGTGCCGGAAATCGATGGTATCTCCGCCGGCGGCATGCCCACCCGCGTTAAGTGCTTGCACGTCCTGGTTGGCCACTCGCTGGCTGCCGGTCCCGGGGTCAACCCGCTGGGTGACGAAGCCTTGGACGCAATCGCAGAGTGGTGGACCAAGGACCGCTGCTACTGCGATGGCGCCTGGGACACTGCAGGCGAGGCTCCCTCGAGGGACCTGAGCCGTCACGGTCCTCAAGGATTGCCTGACATCGTGGGGCGTCCGGCGCCAGTCCGAAAGCCCAAGGCCGGGTCCGGCAGCGAATTGGTGGAGGACGCATGAGCCGCGTCGCCGCCATTGACTGCGGAACCAACTCCATCCGCCTCCTCATTGCCGACGCCTCGGCGAACGGGGCGCCAGGGCCGCTGACCGACGTCGTGCGTGAAATGCGCGTGGTCCGGCTGGGGCAGGGCGTGGATGCCACCGGAGAACTTGCTCCGGAGGCCTTGGAACGCACCTTCTCCGCCACGGCTGACTATGCAGCGCTAATCCGTGAACACGGTGCCACGCGCGTTCGCTTTGCCGCCACCTCGGCCACCCGCGACGCCCGGAACCGCCAGGTTTTCGTTGACGGAATCCGGGAGCTTCTGGGTGTGGAGCCTGAAGTTATCTCAGGTGATGAGGAAGCTGCACTGTCCTTCGCAGGTGCCAGCAGTGTTTTGCCGGTCACAGGGGATGACGCTGTCCTGGTGGTTGACCTTGGTGGCGGCAGCACCGAATTCGTCCTGGGCGACGCCAATGGCGTGATTGCCGCGCGTTCCGTGGACATTGGCTGTGTTCGGCTGACGGAACGCCACCTTCGCAGCGACCCGCCTACGGCGGCGCAGATTGCAGCGGCAGAGGCCGACGTCGATGCCGCACTTGACCTTGCCGCCCAGACAGTTCCGCTTGACCGAGCCACGGCCGTGGTTGGCGTCGCGGGTTCCATCACCACCATCACTGCGCACGCCCTGGGCCTGAGCGAGTACCAGCCGGACCGGATCCACGGTGCCTACCTCGATATTGAAACCATCAGCGACGCGTGCACCAGCCTGCTGGAGATGACCCGCGCCGAACGGGCTGTTCTTCCCTACATGCATCCAGGCCGCGTGGACGTCATTGGAGCTGGAGCCCTGGTGTGGCGGCGAATCCTGGAAAGGCTTGCCACCGTGGGTAACGGTGCCATCAGCGGTGCAATTTCCAGCGAGCACGACATCCTGGACGGGATTGCCCTGAGTATCCGGGACTCCGCATGACCCTGCGATGCCAGCGCCTGCTTTCTGTTGCCCTGGCCACGATGCTGGCCGGGGGAGCACTCGCCGGTGCGCTATTGACTGCGCCGCCAGCGATGGCGGACGCCTGGCGGGACAAGGAGTTCTGGCTCAAGGAATCGGGAATCACGAATGCCTGGCAGGTTTCCAAGGGAGCTGGAGTCAAGGTCGCCATCATCGATAGCGGCATTGACGGAAACCACCCTGACCTGAAGGGCGTCGTGGTGGGCGGAACGGACGTTTCCGGAGCTGGAGCGCCCAACGGACAGAAAAGCATAGGCGCCAAGACGGAGCACGGGACCCTTGTGGCCACCATGCTGGCCGGGCGCGGACACGCCACGCCCACAGCTTCCCCGTCGCCCTCAGCCTCGCCCACCGTTCCGCCTGCCGGGGGACCGGACGGGATCATCGGCGTCGCGCCTGAAGCGGAAATCCTGGCAGTGTCCACCTGGCTGGGTTCACCGAACCCCGGAGGCAAGACGGACCAGGAGCAGATTCCTGACGCCGTGCGCTGGGCCGTGGACAATGGCGCAAAGGTCATCAATATTTCCCTGGGCAGCACCTCACCGGTTTGGCCGCAAAGTTGGGATGCTGCCTTCCTGTATGCCGAGCAAAAGGATGTGGTGATCGTCGCCGCCGCGGGCAACCGGGTGGGTGGCAACGTGCAGGTTGGAGCTCCTGCCACCATTCCCGGTGTGCTCACAGTGGCAGGGCTCGACGGCGATGGCCAGGCCAGCGTCGACTCCTCCTCGCAGGGGATCAGCATCGGCGTTGCGGCGCCGGCAGAAAACCTCCTTGGCGGCCTTCCCGGGGGCGGATACGCCCAATGGGCTGGAACTTCGGGGTCCGCCCCCATCGTTTCCGGCGTGGCCGCACTCATCCGGTCCAAGTGGCCTGACATGAGTGCGAAGCAGGTCATCAACAGGATTGTGAGCACGGCCAAGGACGCCGGTGCCCCTGGCAAGGACCCCCTTTATGGTTACGGAGTGCTCAACGCAGAGGCAGCGCTGAAGGAGGAGGTAGAGACCACAAGCACCAATCCGCTCGGATCGATCGCGGACTGGATCCGTGTCCACCGGCGAGGCGACTTCAGCACCCCCTCCGAAGCCCCTGTGGCCAGTCCTACAAGCGCGGCACCTACTCTGGCAGATCCAACCGTTCCTGTGGCCGCCACTCCGGCGCACGTGGATGACGCCCTTCCTGCCGCCGTCGTGCTCGGATTCGGAGGCATTTTCGCGGTGATCGTCGTGGGCGCATCCATCCAGCTGCGCAGGGTGGCCAAAAGCCCGCCCGCCGCTGCAGAAGAGGCCGAAACCGGAGCGCTGGAAGCGGTGGATCCACCCACCCGGAAGTAGCTAGTGAAGATTTTCACAAAGTGCTGTACTCTGGTTTCATGGCAACCACCCCAGAGCTCATTGACCGTCCCCGGGTTCTCGTCGTCGGCGGCGGCTACGTCGGCCTGTACGTAGCCCTTAAATTGCAGAAGAAGATCGCGAATGCTGGTGGCATCGTCACCGTCGTAGATCCACTGCCTTACATGACTTACCAGCCGTTCCTCCCCGAGGTCGCTGGTGGCAACATCGAGGCACGCCACGCCGTCGTCTCCCACCGTCAGCACCTCAAGCAGACGGAGCTCATCCAGGGCCGCGTCACCAGCATCGACCACGCAAACCGCACCGCGGTGGTGGCTCCTGCCAATGGTGAGGCTCCGTTCGAGATTCCGTACTTCGACGTCGTCATCGCAGCTGGTGCCATCACCCGCACCTTCCCCATCAAGGGCCTCGCTGACAAGGGCATCGGCCTGAAGACCATTGAGGAAGCCGTAGCACTGCGCAACAAGGTGCTGGAGCGCATTGAAGCCGCTTCCACCATGACGGACCCCGCAGAGCGCGCCAAGGCCCTTACCTTCGTCGTAGTCGGTGGCGGTTTTGCCGGCATCGAATGCCTCACCGAAATGGAAGACCTCGCCCGCGCCGCGGTCAAGAACAACCCGCGTGTCCGCCAGGAAGAAGTCCGCTTCATCCTCGTCGAGGCCATGGGCCGCATCATGCCCGAGGTCACCGCATCCCAGGCCGAGTGGGTTGTAGAGCACCTGCGTAGCCGCGATATCGAGGTTCTCCTCAACACCTCCCTGGACAGCGCTGAGGGCAACCTCAAGCTGATCAACCTCCCGGACAAGACGTCCGCTGGTGAAGTTGAAGCTGACACCCTCGTGTGGGCTGCCGGTGTGCAGGCCAACCCGATGATTCGCTCCACCGACTTCCCGCTGGAACCGCGCGGCCGTGTCCGCGTCCTCCCGGACCTCCGTATTGCCGGCGACGAAGGCATTGTCGAGAACGCTTGGGCCGCCGGCGACATCGCCGCTGTTCCGGACCTCACGGGCAAAGGCCTGCCGGACGGTACTTGCGTCCCGAACGCCCAGCACGCACTCCGCCAGGCGAAGAAGCTCGCCAAGAACCTCTGGGCTTCCCGCTGGGACAAGCCGCTGCACGACTACAAGCACAAGAACCTTGGTGCTGTGGCTGGCTTCGGCGAGTGGAAGGGCGTTGCCAACATCAACCTGCTGGGCCGCATCGGCCTCAAGGGCGGCCTCGCCTGGCTGGCACACCGTGGTTACCACGGCATGGCCATGCCCACGGTTGAGCGCAAGTTCCGCGTGATCTTCGGCTGGATCCTGGCCTTCTTCGCAGGCCGCGACACCACGCAGCTGATTGACCTGGACAACCCGCGTGGCGCATTCGTTGCAGCTGCAACCCCGGCCCCCAAGCCGGCTGCTGCACCTGCCCCCGCACCTGTTGTTGCGGAAAAGCCTGCCGAGGACAAGACTCCGGTATCGGCTGACGCCAAGTAGTACACGTTCGACGACGGCTGCTCCCCTGAGGGGAGTGGCCGTCGTCGTTTAAGCTGTTGCCATGCCTGGCGAAACTGATCTGAAGACCCTTCTGGAGTCACTGCATCCTGTCATCAGGGATGGTGACTACGTGTACGCTCTCTGGCCGCATGGCAAGCCGCTGGAAGGCGGCATCGAGGCCGCCGTCCGGGAGGCCGAAGGTTTGACTGTGGTCCTTCGACGGGACGAGGCGGACAGGCTTGGCCTCGCTTACGATTTCGTGGCCGCCTGGATCACGCTCCAGATTCATTCCGCGTTGGAAGCGGTGGGATTGACGGCCGCAGTGAGTGCGGCGCTGACGCATGCAGGCATCAGCTGCAACGTCCTGGCTGGCTTTCATCATGACCACTTGCTGGTTCCCGTGGCGGAGGCCGACCGCGCGCTGGACGTGTTGCGTTTGCTGGCCCGGGGAGTGGTACTGCGGACTGAGCGGCCAGAAGACCGCCCTGAAATCCTTGAGCTGGCGGCACGGGCTTTTTCAGTGTCTCCCGTGACCGGTGAGCCGGTTGAGGGGACCCCTTCGGAAGTTGGTTTGCTGCGCGAGCTTTTCGAGTGCGACGAGTACATTCCAGAGTTGAGCATCGTGGCTGAGATCGGCGGGGACATTGTTGGCCACGCCATCAGCACCCGCGGCTGGATTGGCGACCTGGAACTCGTGGGGTTGGGTCCCATCGGCGTGCTTCCCCAGTTTCAGCGACGCGGCGTTGGCTCGGCCCTCATGCGTGAGACCGCAGCGCGCGCCACGGCAGCAGGAGAGCCTGCGATAGCTCTGTTAGGCAGCCCGCTCTATTACCCGCGCTTCGGCTACGTGCCGGCCACCTCCTTGGGCGTGGAACCGCCCGAGCCTGCCTGGGGTGATCACTTCCAGCTGCTGCCGCTTCCAGCATGGCCCGACGGCGTTCGGGGGACCTTTCGCTACGCGGCGCCATTCGAACGCGTGTAACTGGGATACCCGTCTAGCTGGGATACCATGGTGCGGGCGCCCCAGTAGCCCAATTGGCAGAGGCAGCGGACTTAAAATCCGCGTGTTGTGGGTTCGAGTCCCACCTGGGGCACAGACCGGAAGGGGAGGACGTTTCCTCCCCTTCCATTTGTCGGCCCTTCTTCAGAGACTTTTCCCAGCAGGCTCGTAGATTCCCCACAGGCAACGAGTGTTATAGGGATGTGACCTGAATCACTTATCTTCGCGGATCAATTGCACTAGTTTGAGTCTTAATCAGGAACACCTGAGTTATCGCATCAAAGGCAGTTCGCACCTTTCGATCGAGGAGACAACGAATGTTTGATCTTTCCCAAGCGGCGCCCCGAGCCGCCAAGCTTACAGCGCTTGGCATTGGGGTTGCCCTCCTGGCCACAGCTTGTGGTGGGTCCTCCACACCGAGCCAGACCGGGTCCAGTTCCGCCGCCGCCGCAGGCATCTCCTGCCCGGCTCCGAGTGCAGGGGCGGGAGCCGGCAACAGCCAGGCTGCTACCAATACGGGACCCGTACCTCCCTCGACCACCACTACCGCCACTCCTCTGAAACTTGGATCGCTTCTGCCGACAACGGGGTCGCTCGCGTTCCTCGGCCCACCGGAAATTGCCGGCGTCAACCTCGGTATCAAGGAAGTCAATGATGCTGGTGGCGTCTTGGGCGCTCCCGTTTCGGTGGTGCACCGTGACTCTGGTGACACCAAGACCGACATCGCAACCCAGTCCACCACGGCCCTCCTGGGCCAGGGCGTAAGCGCAGTTATTGGTGCAGCTTCGTCCGGTGTTTCCAAGACGGTCATCAACCAGATCACAGGCGCTGGAGTCATCCAGTTCTCACCTGCGAACACATCCCCTGACTTCACCACGTGGGACGACAAGGGCCTGTACTGGCGTACCGCCCCCTCTGACGTCCTGCAGGGTAAGGTCCTGGGCAACTACATGGCTACCTGTGGCGCCCAGACTGTGGGCATGATCGTCCTCAACGACGCCTACGGCACCGGGCTGCAGAAGAACGTCAAGGCAGCCTTCGAAGCCGCTGGCGGCAAGGTTGTGGCCGAGGAACTCTTCAACGAAGGTGACTCGCAGTTCAGCAGCCAGGTGGACAAGGTCATCGCCGCCAAGCCCGACGCCATCGCATTGATCACCTTCGACCAGGCAAAGAGCATCGTCCCCCTGATCACCGGCAAGGGAATCAAGCCCACGCAGCTGTTCATGGTTGACGGCAACACCTCGGATTACAGCAAGGACTTCCAGGCCGGCACCTTGAAGGGCGCACAGGGAACCATCCCCGGTACGTTCGCCAAGGACGCCTTCAAGCAGAAGCTCCTCGCCATCGATCCTGCACTGAAGGACTACAGCTACGCAGGTGAGTCCTACGACGCCGTGAACCTGATCGCGCTGGCCTCTGAAGCGGCTAAGAGCACCAAGGGCACGGACATTGCAGCCAAGCTGAAGGACGTCTCTCAAGGCGGCGAGAAGTGCACCGACTTCCCCTCCTGCGTAACCCTGCTTCGCCAGGGCAAGGACATCGACTACGACGGCCAGTCGGGTCCGGTAACGTTCTCCGACGCCGGTGACCCCACTGAGGCGTACATCGGTATCTACGAATACCAGGACAACAACACCTACAAGCCGGTCCGTGAAGAGTTCGGCAAGCTCTAAGCCAAACCCCGACTAGACCGCAAACAGAACAGGTCCCCTTCCTCTCCAGGAAGGGGACCTGTTCTGTTTCGTTTTCGGCTCCGGCGCCGGGGGTGTTGTGGGCCTGGTGTGCGTGGCTGGGGGTGGTTCTGGGGCGCAGAGCGGGCCTGGCAACGGGCGTGTTGCGGAGCCGAGACGCAAGGAGGGCCCTGGGTATACCCAGGGCCCTCCTTGCGTGTGTGATGCGGCTGCTAGACCTCGTCGGCCAGGGTTCCCAGGTACAGCTGGATAACCTTGGGGTCCTTCATGAGCTCGCGTCCAGTGCCTGTGTAGGCGTCCTTCCCTTGGTCCAGGACGTAGCCGCGGTCGCAGATCTGCAGGCAACGGCGGGTGTTCTGTTCCACCATGATGACTGAGACGCCGGCGCGGTTGATCTCGTGGACCCGAAGGAAGGTCTCGTCCTGCTTGACGGGGGAGAGGCCTGCCGATGGCTCATCGAGCAGGAGTACCGCGGGGTCCATCATGAGTGCACGCCCCATCGCTACCATCTGACGTTCACCTCCTGAGAGGGAACCGGCTCGCTGGGCACGTCGCTTGGCCAGTTCGGGGAAGAGGCTGGCGACGAAGTCGAAGCGCTCGGCGAACGCCTTGGGCCGCTGGAACATGCCCATCTGGAGGTTCTCTTCGATGGTGAGGGTGGCGAAGACGTTGTTGGTCTGCGGGACAAAGCCGACGCCCTGTGTGACAAGCTTGTTGGCCTTCAAACCGGTGAGATCCTGACCCCGGACTATTACAGTGCCGGAGTGGACCTTGACCAGGCCGAACATGGCCTTCAGCAGGGTGGACTTACCGGCGCCGTTGGGCCCAATAATGCCGATCAATTCACCCTTGCGGGCCTCGATGGAGCAACCGTTGAGGATATTGACGCCGGGAATGTAGCCCGCCACCAGGTTGGTGACTTTGACGACGGAATCGCTGGCCGGGGCATCTGCCGAGGCGGGCATTGCGCTGGTGCTGCTCATTTCCCGTCCTCCTTCTTGGTTTCTACGATGTCGGACAGGATGCCCGCGTCTTCGGTTCCCACCACCGACTCTTCGTCGGCCTCAAGTTCTGCCTCGAGCACCTTGATCCCTTCAGCGTCGCCGAGGTCAACGTCGTGGTGTGCGCCAAGGTAAGCATCGATCACGGCAGGGTTCTTCATGACTTCCCCGGGAGGGCCTTCGGCCACGATCTTTCCTTCTGCCATGACTACTACCCAGTCTGCGATGTGGCGCACCATATTCATGTCGTGCTCGACGAACAGGACCGTCATGCCTTCAGCCTTGAGGTTCTTGATGTGGTCCAGGAGGGACTGGGTGAGTGCCGGGTTCACGCCGGCCATGGGCTCGTCGAGCATGACGAGCTTGGGCCTCACCATCAGGGATCGTGCCATCTCCAGGAGCTTACGCTGGCCGCCGGAGAGGGAAGCGGCGTAGTCATCCTTCTTGGTGTCCAGCTTGAACTTCTCCAAGAGCACGTGTGCCTGTGCCGTGATCTCCTTCTCGCGACCACCCCAGATGCCCTTGAACAGAGCCTTGGAAAGACGCTCGCCCGGCTGGTCTGCTGCACCGAGCCGCATGTTTTCCATGACTGTCAGCTTGCCCATGACCTTGGTCAGCTGGAATGTCCGCACCATGCCCATACGCGCCACTTTGTAGGACGAGACGCCGGCAATGCTGTTTCCTTCGAACTGCCACTTGCCCGTGTTTGGCGTGTCGAAGCCGGTGAGCAAGTTGAACAGGGTTGTCTTGCCGGCACCGTTTGGCCCAATCAATGCAGTGATCTTGTGGCGGGGGATCTCCAGGTATTCCACGTCCACTGCGTTGATGCCGCCGAAGGAGCGGGTGACGTCTTCGGCCACGACGATCGGATCGCGCTTCTTGCAGCCCGGGGTATTTTCCCCGACCGCAATGGGGCGCGAATCGGTCATGTAGTCGATGCCTGCCTCGTCGCTTGGGACGGCGCGGTGGGCAGAACTACCACTGCCGGAAGGGGTAGCCGGGTTGCCTGGGTTGTTGCTGTTTGGTTCGTTTGTCTCACTCATGCGAAAGCAAGCTCCTTCTTATTGCCGAAGACGCCTTGCGGGCGGAAGATCATCAGGAGCATCAGTGCCACACCAACAAGGATGTAACGCAGCTGGCCGGCCTGAACGGTGGTCAGCCAAGTGATGACTCCGGATTCGATGAGCCCATAAAGCAGGCTCTGCGTCAGCGAGAGCACTACCCAGAAGATCATGGCTCCAATCACCGGGCCCAGGACGGTTGCCATGCCACCGAGCAGGAGACAGGTCCAGAGGAAGAACGTGAGCTCTGTGCCGTAGTTGGATGGTTGGACGGCGCCGCGGGGGAGGGTGAAGATCATGCCTGCAAGGGCACCCAGGATGCCGCCAATAATGAGGGCCTGCATCTTGTAGGAGTAGACATTCTTGCCGAGTGACCGAACAGCGTTCTCGTCCTCGCGGATGCCCTTCAGGACGCGGCCCCAAGGGCTGCGCATCAGCAGCCAGACCAGCAGGCAGCAGATAATGACCAAGCCCCAACCAACAACGCGGATGAAGAAGTCACGGTTGTTCATGCCCATGTAGGACCCCTCGGGGAAGGGATTCATGGAGTAGAAACCACCCTCGAACGCAGCCAGTCCGTTTGCCGAACCCGTAACGCCGGTGAGCTGGTTGGTAGTGACGACGTAGCGCACAATTTCCGCTGCTGCGATCGTGACGATAGCGAGGTAGTCCGCCCTCAAGCGCAGTGTCGGAATACCCAGGATGAACGCGAAGATCACCGAACACAGGACCGCGATAAGGAGCCCGATGAAGAACGGCGTCTTGAAGGTCAAAGTGGAGATGGCGAAACCGTAGGCTCCCACTGCCATGAATCCGGCCTGGCCGAAGTTCAACAGGCCTGAGTAGCCGAAGTGGACGGCGAGGCCCAAAGCAGCAAGTGCGTAGGCCGCCGTCGTCGGGCTGAACAATTCGCCAAGGGCGCTGGAAAGAATAAATCCGAAGTCCATGGCCCGCTCCTAACCCACACGCTCACGCCGGCCGAGGATACCCTGCGGTCGGAACAGAAGAACAACAATCATGATGAACAAAGCGCCAACGTACTTGAGGTCGGCGGGGAGGCCAAAGACGGTGGTCAGCTCCACGAAGATACCGACGACGATAGAGCCGATCAGGGCACCGAAGACGGTTCCCAGGCCACCGAGCGTCACGCCGGCGAAGATGAGCAGCAGGATTTGCGAGCCCATGTCGAACGTCACGCCGGGCCGGTAGTAAGCCCACAGGATGCCACCGAGGGAAGCGAGGACGCCGCCGACGATCCATACGAGCCGGATGACCGAGTCGACGTCAATGCCCGAAGCAGCCGCCAGAGCAGGATTGTCTGCCACCGCACGGGTTGCTTTACCAAGGCGGGTCTTCAGCAGGATGATGCCGATCAGGGCAATCACCACGGCGCTGATCAACAGGGACCACAGGTTGTTCGGAGAGATGGAGATGGGCCCGATCTGGACCTCAGCGCTTTGGGCTCCGGGCAGCTGTTGGGTGGCACCGCCAAAGAAGAACTGGATCACGTAGCGGATGGCCAGTGCCAAGCCGATGCTGACAATCATCATGGGGACCAAGCCCGAGCCGCGCCGCCTCAGTGGCCGCCAGAGCCCGGCATCCTGGACGTAGCCGAAGAGCCCGCCGCCAATCAGCGAAAGCAGGATGGCCAGCCAGAACGGCAAACCAAAACCGTTGAACATGAAGACGAGCACAGCACCCATGGTCACCATCTCGCCGTGGGCGAAGTTGGTAAGGCCTGTGGTACCGAAGATGAGGGACAAGCCCACGGAGGCAAGTGCCAGCAGCAGACCGAAGCTCAGTCCTGCAACCAGCCGGTTGAGGAGGTTTTGGCCGAAGTCCTGTTGCTGGAGGACGATGCCTTTGCCGAACGCGAAGATCACAGACAGGTTGGAGGTCTGGTTGAACGTGACGTCGCGGGGATTCTCCTGGCCATCGGCAAGCTTGATGCCCTCCGGCAAGGTGGAGGTATCCAGTTCAACTCTGTACGTGCCCTGTACGGGGACGCCTATGTTCCAGGCTCCGTTGGCTCCGGAGGTGGCTTCCCCCTCAAACCCGTTGCCCGAGGCCTTGATTTTCACGCCCGGTATGGGAGCACGGGCATCGTCGCGGAGGAAGCCGCTGATATTGTTCTGGAAATTCGTTGGGGATGGCGAAGGCGAGGGGGTGGTTGCCTCCGCCGCGGGGGCGGCGATCAACAGAGTGGCAATGAGGGCTGCGAAGAACGCCCCCACGGCTCTCTGCAGTCCCTTGGACCGTCTCATGGACGGGTCGCGCAGTGTGCTTCTCAAAATGGAAACCTCCACAGTGGGGGTGGTCCCGGCTGCGCCATTGCAGCCGGTGCGAACGGTCATGGGGCTTGTGCACAGTTCTTGCCTAGCTGCCTCGATTGTGATCTAAGTCACCCATGTGTGGCCTATGTTACCGCTCAGTGCGGCTAAAAAATGCACAGCATAGAGGTCAGAAGATAGCGATCGGATAACAACTGTGAAGCTATAGGCAACAAGCAATCTCCCACATTCGTGTCACGGTTGAGTTTCGTCTGGGTGAACAAGGGAACTTTCTGTGCCCCGGGCGCGTGGTAATTGGTACCGTGAATTATCACTTAGCCCTTTTTCAGGAGGACACCCGCAATGGCACTTGGCGGAAACCCTATCTTCAACGGAAAGAATTTCCGTGGAGCCAAACAGGCACCGCCTGTTCCGCAAAATCCGTATTCCAACCCGTACGGCCAGCAGTTTAACCAGGCACCTGGCCGCGCGCCTGGACAGGTCCTCGACGCCCAGTCGGCTTGGTCCGCCCCGCAGCAGAACATGACCAACGAACAACTGCAGCAGATGTACAACCAGCCTGCAGCAGGACCCGCCGATACCGGCCGGATGACCTACGACGACGTCATCATGAAGACCGTCGCCTGCCTTGTTGCCCTGGTCATCGGCGCCGGCATCACGCTCTTTGTAGCGCCGGCCCTGTCCACCATGCTCATGATCGTCGGTGCACTGGGCGGTTTCGTCCTGGCGCTGGTCAACACCTTCAAGAAGCAGCCTTCTCCGGCACTGATTCTGGCGTATGCGGGCCTTGAGGGACTCTTCCTCGGTGGCCTGACCCGGATTCTTGACGGGATGTTCCCTGGCGTCGGCCTCCAAGCGGTCATCGGTACTCTGGCCGTCTTCGGCGTCACGCTGCTGCTCTTCAAGAGTGGCAAGGTCCGCGCCACACCCAAGATGGTGCGCTTCTTCATGATCGCCACCATCGGGTACGCGGTCTTTGCACTGATCAACCTCGTCATGATGTGGACCGGGGCGGTTCAGGAACCATTCGGCCTGCGCACGAGTATCACGATTGCAGGCATCCCACTGGGTGTCTTCATTGGCATCCTGGCGATTGGCCTGGCAGCCTTCTCGCTCATCATGGACTTCACCAGCATCGAAGAAGGCGTCCGTGCCGGCGCCCCTGAGCGCTACTCCTGGGTCGCTGCCTTCGGCCTGACCGTCACCCTGGTTTGGCTCTACGTCGAAATCATTCGGCTTCTGGCGATTTTGCGCGGCGACGACTAACTCCGCCCGAGTTCAGGAAAAATGCCCCCGAAATTACTTCGGGGGCATATTCTTTTAAACGGGGCCTGGTTTAAAACAGGGATGCCTCAGCTCAGGCGTTCGAAAACAACGGCCATTCCCTGGCCGCCTCCCACGCATAACGTGGCCAGGCCAAGGGTTCCGTCGCGTTCCTTCAAGCCATTGAGGAGCGTGGTGGTCATGCGCGCTCCTGTCATGCCAAAGGGGTGCCCCAGGGCAATGGCTCCACCGTGCACATTGAGCTTCTGTGGGTCGATGCCAAGTTCACGGGCGCTCGCAACCACTTGGACCGCAAAGGCTTCGTTGAGCTCTACGAGGTCGATGTCGTCAATCGTCAGTCCTGCCAGTTTCAATGCCCGCTGCGTTGATTCAACAGGTCCCATGCCCATGAGTTCGGGTGAGAGGGCGGAAACGGCGGTGGAGACAACGCGCGCCAGCGGCTGGAGTCCGAGTTCGCGTGCGCGGGCGTCACTCATGACGAGGACGGCGGCGGCGCCGTCGTTCAGTGGGCAGGCATTGCCCGCGGTCACGGTGCCTTCGGGCCGGAAAACGGGCTGCAGGGCGGATACGGCTTCCAGGGTCACTCCTGCCCTCGGGGAGTCGTCCCTGTCAACTACGGTGCCGTCCTTGCGCGTGTACGGTGTGATCTCGCGGGCGTAGAAACCCGAGGCAATGGCCGCTTCGGCGCGATTCTGGCTCAGGACGCCCCACTCGTCCTGCTCTGCCCGGCCGATTCCATAGCTGGTGGCAACGTTCTCGGCTGTCTGGCCCATGGCGATATAGATATCGGGAAGCCTCCCGCCAAGCCGCGGATCCGTCCAGGGAATGTTCGACGCCGCCCGGGCCGCTGTCCGCTGAGCTGCTGATTCGAAGAGTGGGTTGTGATTGCCGGCATCGGTCTGCCCGGCCCCTGCCCAATTCTGGTATCTCGAGACACTTTCCACGCCGGCCGAGATGATCGCGTTCGCTTCACCGGCTTTGATGGCGTGGAATGCCATGCGAAGAGTCTGCAGGCTGGACGCGCAGAATCGGTTGATGGTCGCCGCCGGTACGCGGTCCAGGCCTGCAAGGACAGCGACGACGCGGGCCATGTTGGAGCCCGCTTCGCCGCTGGGTTCGGCGCACCCCAGGAGGATGTCATCCAGGCCGCCTCCATCTTCGGCGGCAGGATCGAAACCCGGAACTTTGGCGAGTGCGGCCTGCACCATGGCAGTAGCAAGGTCGTCGGGGCGTTCGTCCTTAAGGGAGCCTTTGAAGGCCCGCCCAATTGGACTTCTGGCAGTGGAAACGATGACAGCCTCAGTCATGGCCCCAGCTTACGCCCGGCATCCGGAAGGAAGACGGGCGCAAGCCTGAGGGGTCAGGCCAGACGAAGGGCGCCTGCTGCTGGAGTCACGGTGAAGATGTCCGGTGCGGTGAAACCGCTCTCGGCGAAGGAACGCACGACGGCGTCACGCACCTGCTGCTCCTGGCCTACCGGGGTCAGGGCGATGGCGGAGCCGCCGAAACCCCCGCCCGTCATGCGGGCACCGATCGCGCCGTTGGCCTTTGATGTCTCCACGGCGAGGTCGAGCTCAGGGCAGGAGATCTCGAAGTCGTCGCGCATGGACACGTGGCTGGCATCCAGCAACGCGCCAATGTTGGCCGGGCCTTTGCTTGTGAGGATTTCCACGGTCTGGAGTACGCGGTCGTTTTCGGTGACCACATGCCGGACCCTGCGAAGGGTTGTCTCGTCAAGCAAGCCCGCGGCTTTCTCCAAGGATTCCACGCCGACGTCGCGCAGTGCTTTGACACCGAGGATTTCGGCGCCCAACTCGCAGGAGGCGCGCCTGGAGGCGTAACCGCCGTCGGCGTGTGAATGGGACACCTTCGTGTCGATGACCAGCAGGACCAGGCCCGAGGCTTCGGCGTCGAAGGGGACAAGGTCAACGTGCTGGTCCCGGCAATCCAGGAACACAGCATGACCCTTGGCTCCGCGCAGTGAAGCTGACTGGTCCATGATGCCGGTGGGTGCGCCGACGAACACATTCTCAGCACGCTGGGTGGCGAGCACCAGATCCTCAGCGCCTAGACCTGCCCCGGTGAGGTCGTTGAGGGCGGAAATGACGGCACATTCGATCGCGTGGGAGGACGAGAGCCCGGCGCCCAGCGGAACGTCCGAATCGAGCAGCAGGTCAAAACCGGGAACGTCGATGCCGCGTTCTTTCAAGGCCCAGGCAACGCCGAGGGGATAGCGTGACCAGCCTTCGCCGGAGCCCGGTTCCGAGAAGGACAGGTCCGCCTCCACCAAGCCGTGACCGCCGAACAGCGACAGCAGCCGCACCGTGGAGTCCGGACGGAGGCGAATTGCCACCTTGGCGGTCTTATCAATCGCGAACGGCAGAACGAAGCCCTCGTTGTAATCCGTGTGTTCACCGATCAGGTTCACGCGCCCCGGTGCCTGCCACACGCCGTCGGGAACTGAACCAAAGGTTTCCTGGAAGCGGGCAGAAAGCACGCTGGTGTCAGTGGTGGTGGTCATGCTCGGGTGCCTTCCAGGGTGTCGGCCATCCGTGTGGCGTCGGTGGTTGCGGCGACGTCGCGGAGTCGCTCCGCCACGCCTTCCGGGGTGGTGTCGTTGATGAACGCTCCCATGGCTGCTTCAGAGCCTGCCAGGTACTTGAGCTTATCGGCAGCGCGGCGCGGTGAGGTCAGCTGCAGGTGCAACTGCCCTGCCGGGCGCAGGATCGGGTCCAGTGGTGCCTGGTGCCAAGCAGAGATATACGGCATGGGGGTGGGGTAAAGCGCATCAAGTCGCTTAAGCAGGTCCAGGTAGACGTGGGAAAGCTCGTCGCGTTCTTCGCCCGTCAGGGCCGCGAGATCAGGGACGCTGCGGTGGGGGACAAGGTGGATTTCCAGGGGCCAGCGGGCGGCGAAGGGCACGTAGGCGCTGAAGTGCTTGGCTTCGAGAACCATGCGGCTGCCATCCTCGCGTTCTGCCTTGAGGAGGGACGCCCCGAGCGTCTCTTTCGCGTCGACGTCGTCGTAGTACTTGCGGGCTACCGCGCCCAAGGTGGCGGCCCGGGGCGTGACGTAGGGATACGCGTAAATCTGGCCGTGGGGGTGGTGCAGGGTGACCCCGATATCGGCGCCGCGGTTCTCGAACGGGAAGACCTGCTTGATGCCGGGCAGGGCGCTCAGTGCTTCTGTGCGTTGTGCCCAGGCTTCAATGACAGTGCGGGCCCGTGTCTCTCCCAATTCGGCGAAGGACCCTGTGTGCTGCGGCGTAAAGGCCACAACCTCGCAGCGGCCGAAGGCAGGTCCGGTGACGCCGTTGCCGGCGGATCCATGACCGGGGATCTCCGGGATCTGGCCCAGCGCCGGTCCCAGTGAGGGGAAACGGTTTTCGAAGACCACAACGTCATAATCCGGGGCAGGGATCTCTGATGGGTTGTCAGCAGTGGTGGGGCAGATAGGGCACTGGTCGGCCGGAGGAAGGTGAGTACGGCTTTGGCGATGGGCCGCCACAGCTACCCATTCGCCGGACAGGGCGTCGTACCTGACCTCGCCGGGCTCGCCACGGGCCGGAAGCTCGCGGTGGTCCACCATCGAGTCCGGTGTGCGCTCAGGAGTTCCGGGGTCATCAAAGTAGATCAACTCACGGTTGTCAGCGAGGCGGGTGCGGGTCATACGGCTCATGGGTCCATCATCCCACAAAGCAATCAAAAACGCATAATTTCAAACAAAAGCTAACATCATGATTCTCTGGGAGCGGCAACGCATGCAGTACGGTATTGCCATGTCTGCCTCTTCCCCATCTGTCCAAAGCCCGGCCGAATCAGCACCCCGACGCTTCGCCACCGGCCGCCAATTCGAGCTTCGGCGGGACGATGCGCTCGCCATCGTGACCGAGCTTGCTGCAGGCCTCCGGCTGTACTCCCGGGCAGGCGTCCAACTCACCGAAAGTTACGGAGACGCCGAGATCCCCCCAGGCGCCACGGGCATCACACTCGCCCCGTGGGCCAACCGGGTGGAGGACGGCATCTGGTATCTCAACGGCAAAAAGCAGCAGCTAGATATCACCGAGGTCTCACGCAACAACGCCAGCCACGGACTGCTCCGGAACGCCGGATACACCCTGGTGGACGAGTCTGAGTTCTCCGTGACCCTTGAAGCAACCGTCTTCCCACAGCACGGCTACCCTTTCCTTGTCCGGCACATCGTTCGGTATGAACTCGACGAAAACCTGGACCTTCGTGTCTCACAGACGATGGTCAACGATTCCCAGGACGATGCACCCGTCGTCCTGGGCGCCCACCCCTATCTTCGACTGGGCGAGGTAGCCCCCGAAGATTTGGTCCTGACCGTCAAAGCCGACACCCGCCTGGTAGCGGACGAACGATTGATTCCCCGCAGCACGGCTGCGGTGGAGGGAGACTTTGACCTTTCTGCAGGTCGCGCGGTGGGCAGCTTGGACATCGACGTCGCCTTGACGGACCTGACGTTCGACGGCGGCGTGGCCCGCCATACGCTGACGGCGCCGGATGGGCGCAGCGTGTCCCTCGAGCAGGACCAGAACTGCCAGTATGTCCACGTGTTCGTCACGGACACCTTCCCTGGCCGATCAAAAGTAGTCGCTATTGAGCCCATGACCGGTCCGGCCAACGCCTTTAACAGCGGGGATGGTTTGCGTTGGCTTGCGCCGGGAGAGACGTTGACCATGACGTGGGGGATTACCGCCACTCTCTAGGTCACGTGCGCGGCGGGCCGGTTTCCCATACGGGGCGGGCTGCGGAATTATGGGTTCATGACGCCAACACCGGACGCCAAATCACGTTCTGACCGACAAATTGCCCAAGACATTCCCTATGGGGTGCGCATTGCGGCCGCGTGGTCGTGGCGGATGGGCCTGATCCTGCTCATGATCGGCGCCCTTGTCTGGTTGCTGGGCAAGGTCAGCTTCCTCATCATTCCGGTCATGGTCGCTGCGCTCCTGGCCGGACTCCTCTACCCGGTGGTGCTCTGGCTGCGCAAGCGGAATCTGCCCAACGGTGCGGCTGTGGCCATTACAGTGCTGGGTTTCATTGGGGTCATCGGGGGTGCCCTTGCCCTGGTAGGCCGGCAGCTTGTCTCAGGATTCGGGGAGCTTTGGACGGAGGCACTCACAGGAATCCAACAGATCCAGGACTGGCTGGCAGCCGGACCCCTGCACCTGACGGCCGCCCAAATCGACCAGTACATTTCAGACGGTGCCACTGCCCTGCAGGACAACAGCAGCAGCATCCTCAGCGGTGCCCTGTCCTTTGGCAGCACGCGGGACACTTTGCGGCCGGCTTGGTGCTGGCACTCTTTATCCTGATTTTCTTCCTGCTGGAAGGAAGCCGGATCTGGGGGTTCCTGGTCCGGCTCCTGCCCAAGACGGCCCGGAGGGCCGCTGATGGTGCCGGACGTCGCGGCTGGACCTCCATGGTCAGCTATGTACGGATCCAGATGTTCGTTGCCTTCATCGACGCCGTGGGTATCGGAGCCGGTGCCGCGATCATCCAGGTTCCCCTCGCGCTTCCACTGGCTGTCCTGGTGTTTATTGGTTCGTTCATTCCCGTAGTGGGTGCGCTGGTTACTGGTGCAATCGCCGTCCTGCTGGCCCTTGTGGCGAACGGACCCGTCAACGCGCTGATCATGCTGGCGATCGTCCTGCTTGTCCAGCAGCTTGAAAGCCATATCCTGCAGCCGCTGGTCATGGGTAGGGCTGTGGCGCTTCATCCCGTGGCGGTGATCCTTTCGGTAGCTGCCGGATCCTATCTCGCGGGCATTCCCGGCGCGCTGTTCGCAGTGCCGCTGCTCGCCGTAGTAAACACGGCGGTTCGCTACATTGCCGGCCGGACGTGGGAACATGATGAAGGATTGGGCGCGGCTGAGCTGCAGCCTGGAGCCGCGTCGTCGGAAACCGATGGCGACTCCAACTTCAAGGAAGTCCACCTTCCGCGAGCCGGATCCCGCAGCGGCAGCAGCGCTGTCGGCAAGACCAAGGCCGCAGATAACACCTCCGTCCAGGAGCCTGCAGTTGACACCAACAAAGGAGAATAGTCAGTGAATACCCTCGATACCCTGCCCGTCACGCTGGACGATGTCCTCAAGGCGCAGGAGCTGCTCGAGGGCATTATTACCAAGACTCCAGTGGAGTCGTCCCGGGCGCTGGGCAGCCTCGTGGGCGGCAATGTTTTCTTCAAATGCGAGAACCTGCAGCGTGCCGGATCCTTCAAAGTCCGCGGCGCCTACGTACGGATGGCGCGCCTGACTGATGCCGAGAAGAAGCGCGGTGTGGTGGCTGCCTCTGCAGGAAACCACGCGCAGGGCGTAGCCGTAGCCGCAAAGAGCCTGGGCATCAATGCCCGCATCTACATGCCGCTGGGCGTGGCGCTTCCCAAGCTTGCAGCAACGCGCAGCCATGGTGCAGAAGTCATCCTGCACGGCCACAACGTGGATGAGGCACTGGCCGAAGCCCAGCGCTACGCCAACGAAACGGGGGCAGTCTTTGTGCACCCCTTTGACAACGTGGATGTCGTCGCCGGCCAGGGCACCATCGGACTGGAAATCCTGGAACAGATCCCCAACGTGGACACCATTCTCATGGGCGTCGGCGGCGGAGGACTTCTTGCAGGCGTCGCAGTGGCCATCAAGGCCAAGGCCAAGGAGCTCGGTCGCGAGATCCGTGTCATCGGCGTACAAGCGGAAAATGCGGCCGCCTACCCCCCGTCCCTCGCTGCGGACGCCCTGGTGCCGCTCAAAAAGGTTTCGACCATGGCCGATGGCATCGCCGTAGGCCGGCCAGGGCAGCTTCCTTTCAGCATCATCCGCGAGCTCGTGGACGATGTTGTGACTGTGAGCGAGGATTCCCTTGCCCGGGCCCTGATCTTCCTGCTGGAACGGGCCAAGATGGTCGTGGAGCCGGCAGGCGCGGTGGGAGTAGCCGCGCTGATGGATGGCAAGATCGAAAACCCGGGTAACACCGCCGTCGTACTTTCCGGTGGCAACATCGATCCGATGCTGATGCTCAAAGTTATCCAGCGTGGTCTCTCGGCTGCGGGCCGGTTCATGACGGTTCGAATGATGCTGGATGACCGCCCGGGCTCATTGGCGACGATCGCCCGCATCATTGCCGAAAACGACGCCAACGTCACTGGCCTTGACCACACGCGACTGGGTGGCTCCATCAGCATGGGCGATGTCTCCATCACCATCAACCTGGAAACGAAGGGCCACGAACACGGCGAACAGGTCCTCGGCGCCTTGAGGGCCGAAGGCTTCCAGCCGATCGTGGTGCACTGACGGGAGTCGCACATGGTGCTCGAAACGCCTGACGGATCCAAGGCCGAGGCCAAGGAGACACTCGCGGGCCGAGCCAAGGGCGGCCTGCTGTTCATGGGCAGCTTCGTGATCGTGCTGTACGTGATCGAGTTCCTGAACACGCTGATGAGGCATGGCCTTAACAGTACTTTTGGGCTCCGATCACGCAGCATCGACGGAGTGCTGGACATCCTGACATTCCCGCTGCTGCACGCGAACCTCAACCATTTGCTGTCCAACACCCTGCCCCTCATCATCTTCGGCTTCCTGGTTTTCCTGGCCGGGATCAGGGTCTTCCTCACAGCCCTGGCCTTCAGCTGGCTGGGTTCAGGCCTAACGGTGTGGCTCATCGGCGGGGGAGGGGTGACAGTGGGAGCATCCGGGCTGGTGTTCGGGTTCTTCGCGTTCCTGCTGGTCAGGGGATTCTTCAACAGGAGCTGGTGGCAGATCCTGCTATCCGTGGTCCTCTTCATGGCGTACGGCAGCATCCTCTTTGGGGTGCTGCCCACCGTCATGGGCTTCATTTCGTGGCAGGCCCATCTGGGCGGCGCCATTGGAGGAATCATCGCGGCCATCCTGTTGCGTCCGAAACCCGAGCCCGCCGTCTGACTCATCTGAGTGGCATTTGTGGCGTTATGAGCTCTCAAAACGCGCACTGCTGCGACCCAGTTGGGCACGCACACGAAAAACGCCGGCCCACCCCGCGAAGGGGTGGACCGGCGTCGGGCTTTTCGCGCTGCTTAGGCGACGTACGGCTTGGCGGAAACGATCTCCACCGGAATTTCCTTGCCGTTGGGGGCGGTGTAGCTGAGCTTGTCGCCCTCCTTGTGGCCGATGATGGCGGCACCCAGTGGAGACTTCTCGCTGAAGACATCGAGGTCGGAGTCGCCAGCGATCTCGCGGGAGCCGAGCAGGAACGTCTCTTCGTCCCCGGCGATGCGGGCAACAACCAACATGCCGGGCTCTACGATTCCGTCATCGGCAGGAGCTTCGCCCACCTGGGCATCGCGCAGGAGCGCGGTGAGCTGGCGGATGCGGGCTTCAATCTTGCCCTGCTCTTCCTTGGCTGCGTGGTATCCGCCGTTTTCCTTGAGGTCGCCTTCTTGGCGGGCGGCTTCGATCTTCTGGACGATTTCCGCCCGGCCAGCGCCGGAAAGGTGGTCCAGCTCAGCCTTCAAGCGGTCGAAAGCTTCCTGGGTAAGCCAAGCTGCTGTGGCGCCTTTGGTGGTAGACACGGATTTCTCCTCTTGATCTGACAAAGCAAAGACCCCGCCGAGGTGGCCACTCGTGAAACTCAGTAACCAACTTAACGGGGTGAAGGTTTCATCCATTGTAGTAAATCCTCTGGACGAACCCAAACTGGTTGAGTTGTGGGTCACACGATTGTTATTTCCCGCTGTCCACGATCCAGCAATTATCCACTACCCCGGCGACAGCGGGGGACTCGGTTCTCAACACTGTGCGCTGGGCTGTTGTGCTGCCGCCGTCGGCACCGTCCTTTGGCTCATTGGGCCCGATCTCAACCACTTTCCAGCCCACCACCGCAAACTTGGAATCCATGGCCTTCACGGCACATTTGGCCGTGGCTCCCGGGTATTTGGTGACCTGGTAATCGACCTCGGCCCGTGTGCCATCCACAGTGCTGTATCCGATGTCCTTGAAGGTCACCGGGGCTTGTGCAGCGGACGTTGCCACCCATGCTGCGAACACAATTCCAAGGACCAGGGCCACGATGACGATGTTCCGCTTCGATGTGCGGGTCAAGCCGCGCTTTTGACCACCGTAGCGATTGGCTAGGCTGTTGCTTGCCGGTAGTTCGTTGGCCGATAGGTCCTCTGAAGTCACCTATCCAGTTTAGTGCGGATCCCGGCGCCTCCTGCACAGTCCTGATTTTGCACCATCCATGAAAGAGGAGCCGTCAAGTGACAGCGTCCAGCAGTTCCGAGCAGCAGCTGCGGCTGCTCGCCGTCCACGCTCATCCGGATGATGAATCCAGCAAGGGTGCAGCGACCATGGCGATGTATGCCGCTGCAGGAGTAGACGTCATGGTCGCTACCTGCACTGATGGATCCAGGGGGGATATCCAGAACCCTGGCATGTTGGACGCTCCGCACCCCAAGCGCGACATGGCAGGTGCCCGCCGGTTGGAAATGGCCAATGCGGCTGCCGTGCTTGGCATTCGGCAGCGATGGCTTGGCTTTGTGGACTCGGGCCTGCCAGAGGGCGATCCTCTTCCACCGCTTCCGCCGGGATGCTTTGCCTTGCAGCCGTTGGAGCGGGCCACGGCTCCGCTGGTCCGTCTGGTCCGCGACTTCAGGCCGCACGTCATCATCAGCTATGACGAAAACGGCGGCTATCCGCACCCGGACCACATTATGGCCCACAAGGTTGCCGTGGAGGCGTTTGAGGCAGCGGGTGACGCCGAGCGCTATCCGGGAACAGGGGAGCCATGGGCGCCCAGCAAGCTCTACTACGACCGCGCTTTCAGCCCCGAACGCTTCCGTGCACTGCACTTTGCGCTGGAAGAGGCTGGGCTGCAGTCGCCCTATGCTGAGCGGCTCGCGGCGTGGCTTGAAGCAGACGCCGAGGGCCACACGCCTCCTGCTCCCGCGCACCAGACCACCACGCAGGTGGATTGCGGCGACTTCTTCGAGGCGCGCGATGACGCACTCCGGGCGCACCGGACACAGATCGACCCCATGGGTTTCTTCTTTGCGGTCTCACCCGACTTGCAGCGGACGGCGTGGCCTTGGGAGGACTACACGCTGATCAAGTCCAGGGTGTCTACGGAGCTGCCGGAAAAGGATCTGTTTGCGGGGATAAGATAGGTGTTGCCGCCAGTTTCTATCGTTCGTAGAAATAGCCGGCGGCCATCGAATAGCCCAGCTCCGCGCTGAAGCCAGCCGACATGCATCAGCTCCCATAGAAGGTTTGAACGTGCACCACTTGATCCTCGCCTTGACCGTCACTCCGTCGCCGGACCCCACCGGGACGCTGCGGCCTGGCCTGTCCGAGGACCAGGTGACGCCCGGGACCTGGGGCTTCGTCCTCACGGCGTTCATCGTGATCCTCACGACGTTCCTCATCGTGGACATGGTTCGCCGTATCCGCCGGGTTCGGTACCGTGCGCAGGTGGAGGAGGCACGCTTGGCTGCGGAAGCCGGAACCCTTGATAGTGCGGACGGCGACGCCGGCACCGCGGATGAGAACGGCGATGCCGCTCCCGGAAGCCGCTGACCCACGCGGAAACAACTGGCCCGGGGCTGCGAATGTCCTGGGTTCGGAGCCGTCTGCGTATTTGCGCCAACACGCAGGTAACCCGGTCTTCTGGCGTCCTTTCGGCGACGAAGCGTTCGCCCTTGCCGCAGCCCGGGATGTCCCCGTCTTCCTCTCCATTGGCTATGCGGCCTGCCACTGGTGCCATGTCATGGCCCATGAATCCTTTGAGGACCAGGAAACGGCGGACTACCTGAATGCCCACTTCGTGCCCGTCAAAGTGGATCGCGAAGAACGGCCGGACGTCGATTCCGTCTACATGACGGCCACGCAGGCCATCAGCGGCGAGGGCGGCTGGCCCATGTCCGTTTTCCTGACTCCGGAGGGCCTCGCCTTCCATGCGGGAACGTACTTCCCGCCCGTTCCCTTGCCTGGACGGCCGTCCTTCCGAAACGTGCTTGAAGCGGTCCATGAGGCATGGCTTGAACGCCGTGAAGCTGTTGAGCAAAACGCGAGGGGACTGGCCGCGAACATGGCCAACGCCCAGCTGTCGTCTGCCGTTCGGCTTGACGGTCCGCCCGAGGCGCTGGATGCCCAGCTGCTTTCGGATGCAGTAAGGGTTTTGGGCCGCTCTGAAGACCCCGACGCCGGTGGGTTCGGCAGCGCCCCCAAGTTTCCGCCGTCGGCGGTTCTTGAGTTCCTCATCCGCCACGCAGCGGCACTGTCAGAGACTGCGGAGGATGCTCGGGACATGGCTGGGCGCGCGCTGGCCGGGATGGCACGTTCCGCGCTGTGCGACCAGCTCGACGGCGGTTTCACCCGGTACTCGGTTACGGCGGATTGGTCCGTGCCGCACTTCGAGAAAATGCTCTACGACAATGCGCAGCTCCTGCGCGTCTACGCCCACTGGGTGCGGCTTGGGGGCAATGAGGTGTTCCCCGCTGAGGAGGCGGCGGAGGTAGCGTCCAGGTGCGGGGATTGGATGCTGGCCTCACTGGGGCTGCCTGGGAGTGGACTGGCTTCATCACTGGACGCCGATACCGTGGTGGACGGTGTGCACCACGAGGGCGCAGCGTACCTCTGGACGCCCGAATCCTTGCTGGAAGTCCTTGGCCGCGGTGACGCCGAGGAGGTGGCCCGCATGATGAATATTGGTGCCCAGGGGGCCGTCTCGGAATTGGGGTCACCCCTGCATCCCGGGCGGCCTCTGTCCGCTCCCGAAACCACGCTCTGGCGTCGCATCAGGCCCGCACTCCTGGCCGCGCGCGATCTCCGGAACCAGCCTGCCAGGGACGAGAAAGTTGTGGCCGGGTGGAATGGGCTCGCGATCGCGGGGCTTGCCGAGGCCGGAGCGGTGCTGGACCGCCCGGACCTCGTCGCTGCAGCAGAGAACGTTGCTGGGTATCTCGAGAAGGTGCATTGGAACGCCGAACACGGGCTGCTGGTCCGGGTCTCGCACGATTCCAAGCCCCGGGGGATCGGGGGACTCCTGGAAGACTACGCATTCTGTGCAGAGGGCTTGTTCTCGCTGTACGCCGTAACGGGAACAAAGCGCTGGTACCGCCTGGCGGAACACATCATCCAGGCCGCCGAAGCGCGTTTTGTAGAGGATGGGCACCTTGCGGATTCGGCAGGGGAATCGGCCCAGGTGTTCAACGCCCAAGGGCAACGCGCCGCACTTGATCCGTTCGACAATGCCACGCCCAGCGGGGCTGCCGGATTTGCAGGGGTGCTGCTGACGTATTCGGCGTACTCAGGCTCGCACGCCCACCGCCTCATGGCCGGGAACATCCTGGGCCTGCTTCCTCCGCTGGCCACACGAGCCCCCCGTGTTGCCGGTTGGCTCCTGGCCACGGCACAGGCCGCGCAGGCGGGTCCGGTGGAGGCCGCCGTCGCTGGTCCTCCGTCGCGTTTGCGGCAGGAACTGCACAGTGCGCTCTTGAAGTCCGCCAGCCCGGGCCTGGTGGTCGCGTTGCAAGAGAACGACGCCGCGTCCCCGGCTGGTGAGGGCGAGGTTCCGCTGCTGGTTCATCGCACGGGTGCGCCTGACGGCTCGCCACAAGTGTATTTGTGCAGGGATATGGTCTGCGAGAGGCCGGTGGGGACGGTTGCGGAGGTGCAATCAATGCTTGCGCGGATGACCTCCGGCGCTAGCTGAGGACAGCCATCATGATGGCCACGAAATGGGCCGCGAACGCCAGGACAGTGAAGGCATGGAAGAGTTCGTGGAACCCGAAGTGTTGGACGCTGAAATTTGGCTTCTTGATGGCATAGAAGACCGCGCCTGCTATGTAGAGCGCGCCGCCCACGCAGATGAGGGTGGCAGAGGCGGCATTCGCTGTGAAGAACTGGGGGAGGTAGAAGAGTGCCCCGCAGCCCAGCGCAATGTAGATCGGGACGTATAACCAACGCGGGGCGTCGGTCCACAGAACCCGGAACAGCACCCCGGCTATGGCCGCGGTCCAGATAATCCACAGCAACGTGACGGCCTGGGAGCGCTCCAGAAGCGACCAAGCCAGCGGCGTATAGCTTCCAGCGATCACCAACATGATGTTGGTGTGGTCCAGGCGCTTGAGCACCAGCCGGGTCTTCGGGGACCAGTTTCCGCGGTGGTAAACGGCACTGACACCGAAGAGAAGGACGCCTGTTACCGCATAGATCGTGGACGTGATCTTTCGGTCCGCTGTGGGGGCAAGAGCCACCAGGACGATTCCAGCCGCGAGGGCGAAAGGGGCGGCAACGGCGTGGATCCAACCGCGCCATGCGGGCTTGATAGTGAGCAGCTCGGCCATCGTTAAAGAGTAACCTACGCTTCAGTAAGTTACTGATCAGTAACTCCTCCTGAATGTGAATGCGACCCAGCCCTGCACCTGCGAGGCAGCTCGGGAAGGTAGCCTTGGATGTGCGCCGTCGTCGTAAGAGCAAGGAAGTCAGGTGAGAGTCCGGTGGAGCTGCCCGGTTTCCTCTATGGCTACTACGAACGTCAACTCCTTCGCTCCCTGAAGCAAGACCGCATCCCCAGGCACATCGGTGTCATGGTGGACGGCAACCGCAGATGGGCCCGTCAATTCAACGCGCCAACCAGCCAGGGACATCAGGCCGGGGCGGACAAAATCCACGAGTTCCTTGGCTGGTGCCAGGAGCTTGGCGTCAAAGTAGTGACGCTGTACATGCTCTCCACCGACAACATGAACCGCTCCGGCGAAGAGCTTGACCTGCTCATGGGCATCATCGCCAACACCATGGACCGGCTGGATGAAAACGAGGACGTTTCCGTGCACGCCATGGGTGCGCCAGAGCTTCTCCCGGACTACCTGGCCGATCGTCTGAACAAGTTGACCGCCCGGACCCCGGTCCATGAAAAAATCCATGTGAACGTGGCAGTCGGCTATGGCGGGCGGCGTGAAATCGTCGACGCCGTGAAGGAACTCCTCCGCGACGCCGTCGCCAAAGGGCGGACCATGTCCGACGTCGCAGATGAACTTTCGGTGGACGACATCTCAAGGTTCCTTTACACGCGCGGCCAGCCGGATCCGGACCTTGTCATCCGCACCTCCGGTGAGCAGCGGCTCTCCGGATTCCTGATGTGGCAGAGCGCCTACAGCGAGTTCTACTTCTGCGAGGCCCTCTGGCCGGCGTTCCGCAAGGTTGATTTTCTGCGGGCGCTCCGGGACTATGCCGGACGCCAGCGTCGCTTCGGCTCCTAGGTGCGCTTCGGTTCACCAGGAATTAATCAGCTGGCAATGCGACTTGCCGACGCACGTTTCGGAATTTTCTGTGAGGGGGATTACGTTAATCCCATCAGCAGGCAAAACCGCCCGCTGATCGGGGAGGCCAGTAGATGGAGCGAACTATCGCACCAGTTACATGGGAGGCCACGCCCGGCCTTCCGGCCGAGCCGCTTCACCATTAGGCCGGGCGACCGCCCGGGGCTGGAGTCGATGTGGCTATTTCTGAGCAACTGCCCACAATGGTTTCTGACGGGGAAAGTGCAGCTACCTCTCGCGCCAAACGGGTTTCATCGGGGGAACGGACAGCATCGTCTGCAGTGGGCCGCAGCTATGTGATCGATACATCCGTCTTGCTCTCAGACCCGCACGCACTGCTGCGCTTCGCTGAGCACGAAGTCATCGTCCCGATCGTGGTCATCAGCGAACTTGAAGGCAAACGCCACGATCCCGAACTAGGGTATTTTGCCCGCAAAGCCCTGCGGCTCCTGGATGACCTCCGAATCGAACATGGCGGACTGGACCACGCGATACCCATTGGCGCCGATGGAGGCATGCTCCGGGTAGAGATGAACCACATTTCCACGGAGGTCCTTCCCGCAGGCTTCCGGGGCGGGGACAATGACAGCCGCATCCTGGCCGTAGCGAAGAACCTGGCCAATGAGGGCAACAACGTCACCGTGGTGTCCAAAGACCTCCCCATGCGCGTCAAAGCCTCCGCGATGGGATTGCACGCAGACGAATACCGCAACGAACTCGTCAAGGATTCAGGCTGGACCGGCATAGCCGAAGTGGAAGCCAGCGAAGACGAAATCACCACACTTTACGGCCATGAGCCCGTGTTCATCCCCTCCGCCGCGGAACTTCCCGTGAACACCGGACTTGTCCTCCTGTCCAACCGCGGCTCGGCGCTCGGCCGCGTAGGGGCCGACAAACAGGTCCGCCTCGTCAAGGGTGACCGTGATGTGTTCGGGCTCCACGGACGTTCAGCAGAACAACGGCTCGCCATCGACCTCCTCATGGATCCCGCAGTGGGCATCGTCTCCATCGGTGGCCGGGCCGGCACCGGTAAATCCGCACTGGCGCTCTGTGCGGGCCTCGAAGCCGTCCTGGAGCGGCGCGAACACCGCAAGGTGATCGTCTTCCGGCCCCTCTACGCCGTGGGCGGCCAGGAACTGGGATACCTGCCCGGGTCCGAGGCGGAAAAGATGAACCCTTGGGCTCAGGCCGTTTTCGACACACTCGGTGCGTTGGTCAGCCAGGAAGTCGTGGAAGAAGTCATGGACCGTGGCATGCTCGAAGTCATGCCGCTCACCCACATCCGCGGACGCTCGCTGCACGATGCTTTCGTGATCGTGGACGAGGCACAGTCCCTGGAGAAGAACGTCCTCTTGACCGTGATGAGCCGCATCGGCCAGAACTCCAAGATCGTCCTCACCCACGACGTCGCCCAGCGCGACAACCTCCGTGTCGGCCGGCACGACGGCGTGGCCGCCGTCGTCGAAACCCTAAAAGGCCACCCGCTGTTTGGCCACATCACCCTCACCAGGTCCGAGCGGTCGCCGATTGCAGCCTTGGTGACGGAGCTGCTAGAAGGGGCTGAAATCTAACTGGTCCTTCCCGCACGGTGGTCACCGCCGCGCGGCAACGGCCTCCCGCCGTCGCTTAGACACAACGCAAAAGGACCCGAAGGTCGCTGGGCGACCTTCGGGTCCGATGCGTCGCGATGCGCTCCTTCCCGGAAGCCCGCGGCCACGCTACGTGCTCAGGTGCGGTTAGAGCTTGAGATAGGTTTTCAGCTCTTCGTGGCCTTGGACTTTTAGGGTCCAGTTGGGGCGGTTGAAAGTTTCCGGGGTGAGGCGGACTCTTTGGACTTCTTCGACTTTGTCGCCCCAGCCGTCGCGGACGAGGCCGTTGAGTTCGTAGCCGAGGCTCAGGGAGACGCCTAAGGATTGCTTGTTCCATGTGGCGGCTTCTGATTCTGCCACTTCCGCCTCCAGGTAGTCGAACGCATAACTCACGACGGCGGCCCGCATCTCCTTGCCGAAACCCTGGCCCTGCGCGGCCTGCTTGAGCCAGGAGCCCGTGCTGACTGTTTTGAGGGTGTTGAAGTTCTTGGCGCCGATGTCCTGGACTCCCAGGAGGTCCTCGTTGTGCCAGACGCCGAGGAGCAGTGTCCAGGATTCAGGCGTGAATCCGGCCCTGCAGCGCCAGTACCACTGAGCCATGTTGGGAGCGAGCTCGTCGTCGGGGAGTTCTGTCCACGGGGTGCTGAAAGGGCTCTTGCCGGGCTCGTGGACGCCGGAACGGGCTGCCGCGACGGCAGCCGGGATATCGGCGTCGAGAACTGGACGAAGGGTCAGTCGGGGAGTCGTGAGCGTGAGTCCGAAGGGCGGCCAGATTTCCGCGAGCGTGGTCATCGGTGCAGCTTAGCCCGGCTGTCGAGGGCTTGCGAGTCACAGAGCTCGTGACACAGCCTGGATGGACAGGGGATGTCAGGCGGCCGGGCCGATGTCCCAGGAGATATGGCGCCGAACGTCGGTCAGATTCATTGATTCGGCAAGGAAAAGATCGTCCAGCATGTATTCGTCAACGGCCAGGATCTTTAGCCAATGCCCCTTGCCGGACGTATCGCCGTCCAGGCTTTGACTGGCGACGCAGACGCCGGTCGCTGCATCCACCCGGATCAGGGTACGCCCAGGATGGGCCAAAGGTTGGGAAGGATCCAAGGGCACGTAGGTTCGGCCACGGGTAACCACTGTTTCCAAGGCAGACCGTCCCTCATGGTCTACTTCCCGAGGCTCTTCCAGGGACACGCGATTGGAATCCGGGAACTCCAGCGGGACGGGCGCATTGCCGGCAAGTTCCACCGGATCCAGTGCTGCAGCCAGCCGTCCGTTTCCAAAGGACGGTTCACCGTAGGCCGCCTCCGGGCGCCTGCGGACCAAGCCAGCGCCATCATAGACCGGGGTCACCAGGTGTGCAGGAAGCAACCAAGAGCGTCGCGTGGCACTGACGTAGAGGTCGTCCCGGGAATCGTTGATGCCCGTGGTGCTGTGCAGCAGCTTTCCGTCAGGAGTCTCCAGCCGCAGGGCACCAGGCCGCCTGAGCCATGCACGGACCAGATTGGCGCCAGTCCCAGGCCTTTCGAGGTATTCGAAACGAAGACTCGTCCACTTCCACGGTGAAGAACGGCACAGATTGCGGAATGTGGAGGACAAGTCCTGCGGCTGGCCGCCAGGCCCGTTAGTTGGTGCAAACCCAGACCCGAAGTCCGATCCGAAACCTGATCCACCTGCACTGTAGCGCCCCATATCCACAGTTTACCTACGCGTACAACCCGGCCCCTGGACCAATTCGGGATAGCATCTGCAGGGTGATCAGACGACTCGCCGACCTCTGGGACGCCAGCCCGCTGGGCTTCTGGCTGGTGGTTCTTGCGTGCGCATACTTCCTGGTGATGGCGGTCCGCCTGACCATCATTGATGTCCGGAGCCATCTGCTGCCGAACCGGATCGTCTTTCCCTCCTATGCGGTGGGCGGGGTCCTGCTGCTGGGCGCTGCCGTTCTGGTATTCGTGGGCGGCGCTGGTGCTGCGCTGGATGCCTCGCTGTTCGGTATCCCTGGGCTCGGCGTGCTGGCCGGTGGCGGCGTGCTGTGGTTGTTCTACTTCCTGCTTCGCTTGGTTTATCCACCTGGTATGGGGTTCGGCGACGTGAAGCTGGCCGGAGTGCTGGGACTCTACCTCGGCTACCTGGGGTGGGCCCACGTCTTCGCGGGCACCTTCGCTGCTTTCCTGCTCGGCGGGTTGTGGAGCCTGGTGATCCTTGTGTCCAGGCGCGGCACGCTGGGTTCGGCCATCCCGTTCGGGCCCTTCATGCTGGCAGGAGCCTTGGTGAGCATGGTGCTTTTGCCTGCTTGAACCGTTTGTGCGGAGGCCGCCGGGGCCAACTGCGGCCGAACTGCAACGCTTCCCGTATTCTGCGGGTTCACCGGGCTGCGGCATGCTTAGCCCAGATGGTTTGATGTGCTCAACACGCCTGGAGGGGGCTGCAGTGCAGAGGAGTAGTTTTTGGCCCGGCCTGGGTGCCACCATTGCCTGCACTTTGCTGCTCTCCGGCTGCGGGCAATCCGGCAACGTTCCCGGTGCAACCCCTGGGTCCAGCATTCAACCGCTCATCACCCAACAGCCGGAGCCCTTCTGCGAGGGCGGCCCATTGGGTTGCTCCACCTTCACGTCGGTGCACGGGAGCGATGCCGCCGGAGACGTAGCGTGGCTCGGGACACAACCGCTGCAGATCAGTTCGACGCACATCAACGGGGAGTGGACCCTGCTGGTGAAGACACCATGCAACGTGCTCAATGTGGAAGTCTCGGTCCAGGACGATGTCTGGGCAATGCGTTCAATGGCCGCCTCGGCCATGGGCTGCCGGGAGCTTGAGGGCAGCTACGAGGGCTGGACCGTCAAGCTCTTCGAGCAGCCTGTTCAATGGAACCTCGACGACGGCGTGCTCACGTTGAGCAACTCCCACGCCACGATCGAATTGAAGGAAAGCTAACGCCATGGGCGCTCCGGAATTTGTCCTCAAGCTTCGGGAGAAGATCGGGAATGACCCGCTGTGGTTGCCGGCGGTCAGGGGAGTGATTTTCGACGACCATGGCCGGATACTGCTCTGCCAAAGGGCGGACAATCACCACTGGACGGTGATCACCGGCATCCTTGAACCAGGCGAGCATCCCGCTCCCGGACTGGTCAGGGAAATCTTCGAGGAAACTGCGGTTGTGGCCGAAACTGAGCGGATCATCGCCGTCGGGGTTGTAGGTCCGGTGACCTTTCCGAATGGCGACGTCTGCGACTTCCTGGACATCACCTTCCGCTGCAGATATGTCTCCGGCAATGCTCAAGTAAACGATGACGAATCGATCGCCGTTGGCTGGTTCGGTCTGGACGAACTGCCTGACATGAGCGAGGGAAACCTTCAAGCCATCAGGCTTGCCACGGAGCCCGAAGGCCCCGTGGCGTACCAGGTGGAGGACTAAGCTATTTGGCGCCGGCGTCAGCCGGTGCCCGCTGGGGCTCTTGTCCCTCGGCCGCGGCCACAGCGGCTTCCAGGCGTTCGGCTTCGAGGCGTTCAGCTTCCGCACCACCAACGGCCTCGCCTCGCGCCACCATGCCGGCAGTATCCGAGAGGGGAATCTGCTTGAGGGTGATGGCCAACAGCAATGCGATGGCGATGAAGGGAACCAAGTACCAGAACACGGGTGCCAGCGAGTTGGCGTAGGCGTTGACTATCGCGTCGCGAAGCTGTTCAGGCAGTTGAGCCAGGGCTTGGGGATCCAAGGTACTGGTGGACTGCGAAGCCTGCTCGGCAGATGCACCTGCCCCAGTAAAGGCGTTGGTCAAGGATTCAGCAAGGCGGTTGGTGAAGATGGAACCGAAGACGGCGACCCCCAGGGAAGCGCCCACCTCACGGAAGTAGTTGTTGGTGCTGGTAGCCGTGCCAATCTGGTCTGCCGGAACGGAATTCTGTACCACCAGGACGATGACCTGCATGATCAGGCCGAGGCCTGCGCCGAAGAGGAAGAGCTGGACGCAGATGACCCAGATCGGAGTTTCAGCCGTGAGGGTGGTCAGCCACAACATGGCCGCGATGGTCAGTGAGGCGCCAAGGATCGGAAACATTTTGTACTTGCCGGTCTTGGAGATGCGGATGCCGGAGTAGATGGACGTACCCATCAAGCCAACCATCATTGGCAACATGAGCAGCCCAGACTCGGCGGCAGAGGTCCCGGAGGACATCTGCAGGAAGGTAGGTACGAAAGCGATCGCTGCGAACATTCCCAGGCCCAGCGTGAAGCCAATGGCCGTAGCGTTGATGAAGATGGGGTTCTTGAACAGGCTCAGAGGAATGATGGGGTCCTCAGCACGCCGTTCAACCATCACGAAGGCAAATGCCGCCAGAACCATGCCGGCTCCGAAGGCCCACGTGAGTGGGGAATCCCAGCCCTCATCCTTCTTGCCACCGAAATCGGTGAAGAAGATGAGGCAGGTGGTGGCCGCGGAGAGGAACAGGACACCCAGGAGGTCGATCTTCTTCTCAGCCTTCTTGTTCGGCAACGTCAGGGTGAACCAAGCCGTGATGAAGGCTGCGATGCCGATGGGGATGTTGATGTAGAAAGCCCATTCCCACGTCAGGTGATCAACGAAGAATCCGCCCAGCAGCGGACCAACCACGGCTGACAGGCCAAAGATGGCCCCCAAGGGACCCATGTATTTGCCGCGCTCTTTAGCCGGGACGACGTCGGCAATGATGGCCTGCGAGAGGATCATCAAGCCGCCTCCGCCGAGGCCCTGGATGGCACGGAAGATCACGAAGCCCCAGAAATTCGTGGCGAAGGCACAACCCACCGAAGCGAGCGTAAACAACGCGATGGCTACGAGGAACAGGTTCCGCCGGCCAAGGATGTCGCCGAACTTGCCGTAGATCGGCATAACGATGGTGGTGGCCAGAAGGTAGGCCGTAGTGATCCAGGCCTGGTGCTCCACCCCGCCCAGCTTGCCCACAATGGTGGGCATGGCAGTGGAAACAATGGTTTGGTCGAGGCTGGACAGGAGCATGCCTGCGATCAGCGCCGAGAAAATGATCCAGATCCTTTTCTGGGTCAACAGCAGCGGCTCGGCTGCCTTGGAAAGGGTACTCATGCGTGATCCTTCGGGGTTTCTGCAGATGTGGTGTCCAGCGGTTGGGCAAAGAGTTTTTGGGCTGCGGCGAGGTTCTGACGCAGAAGTTCGCGGTAGGGCCGGACATTGTCCTCGGAGAAGAACTGCTGCGCGGTCTTCTTTGAGACGGCTCCGAATACGGCTGCGGCCATGACGATTTCCGGGTGCCCGGGTGTAAGGCCTTCACGGTCCGCGATGAGTTCGGCGAATTGCCGCTCACGGGCTTCGCCTTCCAGCGTCATCCGGCCAAGGAGTTGGGGCTCGGCTTTGATGGCGGCGATGAGTTGGTGGACCTCGGACCGGCTGATTGCCGAACGCTCCATGATGGTCAACGTGAGCTGGTTCAATGCGGCGAGCAAAGTGCCCGAGATGCTGTCAGCGTTCTGTACGGGCCCACGGTTGAAATCTTCGATCGCGTCCTGGGGCAGTTCGTCCGAGAACGCGCCGATCACCGCGTCTTCCTTGGAATGGAAGTAATTGAAGAACGTACGGCGCGAGATACCCGATTCTTCGCAGACCTGTTCCACGGTGTATCCGTTCAGCCCCCGTTCTGCGGTGAGGGAACGGGCGACGGCGGTAATCGCCGAACGTGTGGCGGCCCGCTTGCGCTCGCGCAGGCCGCCGTCGATATTTGCACTATTGCTCACAAAGTAAAGTTTTGCACTCTTGAAAGGAAAGTGCAAAATCTTTCGGCGGGGGGTGGTGAAGCTGAGGCCCCCACAAACTCCCGGGTACGACGGCGGCCGGTACCTTTCGTGCGAAAGGTACCGGCCGCCGTCGTGCTCTGAGTGTTAGTTCTTGTGAGCGGGAGACGTCATGGTGGTGACGTCGAGGGCCTTGTCGAGCTCTGCCTCGGTGACCTTGCCCTCGCCCTCGCCGACGAAGCCAAGCTTCTCGGTGGCCTGGCGAATGGTCAGGCCCTCCTTGACGGCAATCTTTGCGATCTTGGCGGCGTTCTCGTAGCCGATGAACTTGTTCAGCGGGGTCACGATGGACGGGGACGCCTCGGCCAGGAAGCGGGCGCGCTCAACGTTGGCGGTGATGCCATCGATCATCTTGTCCGCCATCACGCGGCTGGTGTTGGCCAGCAGGCGGATGGACTCCAGCAGGTTGGCGGCCATAACGGGGATGCCGACGTTCAATTCGAAGGCGCCGTTGGTCCCGGACCAGGCAATCGCGGTGTCATTGCCGATAACCTGGGCGCACACCATGATGGAGGCTTCGCAGATAACGGGGTTGACCTTGCCCGGCATGATCGAGGAGCCCGGCTGCAGGTCCGGGATGGCGATCTCGCCGAGGCCCGTGTTGGGGCCGGAGCCCATCCAGCGGAGGTCGTTGTTGATCTTCATGAAGGAGATCGCGATGTTGCGCAGCTGGCTGGAGCCCTCGATGAGGCCGTCGCGGTTTGCCTGTGCTTCGAAGTGGTCGCGGGCCTCGGTCAGCGGCAGGCCGGTGTCGGCTGCGAGCAGTTCGATGACGCGCTCCGGGAAGCCGGCGGGAGTGTTGATACCGGTGCCAACAGCGGTGCCACCCAGGGGGACCTCCGCGACGCGGGGGAGGGCTGCATTGATGCGCTCGATGCCGTAACGGACCTGGGCGGCGTAGCCACCGAACTCCTGGCCGAGCATGACCGGCGTGGCATCCATGAGGTGCGTGCGGCCGGACTTGACGACGTCCTTGAACTCCTCGGCCTTGCGGTCCAGGGAAGCTGCCAGATATTCCAGGGCCGGGATCAGGTCATTGATCAGGGCAGACGTGGCGGCAACGTGAACGGACGTCGGGAACACATCGTTGGAGGACTGAGAAGCGTTCACGTGGTCGTTGGGGTGGACCACCTTGTCGCTGCCCGCAGCGGCGAGGGCACGCGAAGCGAGCTCAGCGATGACCTCGTTGGTGTTCATGTTGGAGGAAGTGCCCGAGCCGGTCTGGAAGACGTCAATCGGGAAGTCGCCGTCGTACTTGCCGGTGGCTACCTCATCGGCAGCTGCGGCGATGGCCTCGGCGAGCTCACCATCGAGCACCCCCAGTTCGGCGTTCGCCAGTGCAGCGGCCTTCTTGACGCGTGCAAGGGCTTCGATGTGAGTGCGCTCAAGCGTCTTGCCGGAGATGGGGAAGTTCTCCACAGCACGCTGCGTCTGGGCGCGGTACAGGGCGTTCACGGGGACGCGAACTTCGCCCATCGTGTCATGTTCAATACGGAACTCAGTGGTGGAAGTCATGGGGCTAGCTTAGGGCGATTGGGTCCCGCATCGAAAACCCGGAAGGGAGTGCTACGTGCTCCGGCGCGGAGGCCGGAGCACGTGCCACTAAAGCTTGCCGATCCCGGAAACGAGGGCCGCACGGCCTTCATCAAGCTTGTAGGACAAGCCCACCACAGCCACGCGGCCGTCGTCGATGGCGTCCGAAATCACACGTGAGCTGTCGGCCAGCCTCGCTGAGGTTTGCTTGACGTGCTCCACCACCATGTCGTTGACGTCTTCCTGGCTATTGCGCTTGGCAGTTAGGACGGACGGGGTGATGCGTTCCACGAGGTCGCGGATGAATCCCACAGGCATCTCGCCGGTTTCCACAGCAGCCTTGGTAGCAGTCACGGCTCCACAGCTGTCGTGGCCCAGAATGACGATGAGTGGAACACGGAGCTCGGCAATGCTGTATTCAAGGGAACCGAGGACGGCGTCGTCGATCACCTGGCCGGCGGTGCGCACCACGAAGGCGTCGCCCAAGCCGAGATCGAAGATAATCTCGGCCGCGAGGCGGGAGTCGGAGCAGCCAAAGATGACGGCGAAAGGGTTCTGGTTCTCGATGAGTGATGAGCGCCGGGACGCGTCCTGGTTGGGGTGCAGGGATTCGCCGGCAACAAAACGTTCGTTGCCCTCTTGGAGGCGGCGCCAGGCAAGGGCGGGAGTCAGATAAGTAGGCACCTGATTACTTTACGGCCCGGAGGTGGCGGGCCGTAAAACTGTTGCGCTGCGTGTGCTTATGAGGACGGCGCTGCAGATGGGGACGCTGCAGCGGCCTGGTCCGCGGACTTAACGACGGCGGCGGCCAGCTTGGCGAACTCTTCAAGGTTCGCCGTGCCGCTCAGGATGATGGTGGTTCCGCGGTAGTTGAGCACCATGCTGCGCTTGTCCTTGCCGGAATCGTGAAGCTCCCAATCCTGGCCACCGGCGTTACGGGCGCCGGTTACCGGCATGTTGCCGGTCTGCTGCAGCACCCACGTGGGATTCGCCTTGCTGGTCTGGGTGAGGCCAATGAAGGCTTCCTTGGGAGTCAGGTAGCCAACCTCCCAGGTGGGCACGCCCGTACCGGTGCCGGATTCCCAGCGGGCGTAGTTCGGCTTGAATGTGTCGCCGGTTTCCGGCGTGACAGGTGTGAATCCCGCCACATCGGCAGCGTTGCGGGCTATGGAAGCAACGTCAACGGCGGGCCGAAAGCCCTCGCCCTTCGGTGCAGGGTTCATCAACACAATAGGAAGGAACGCGAGGACACACAGCACCAGGGCAATGATCATGCCAATGACGGAGGCGTTGGCCCGCTTGGCGGCTTTTGCCGGAATGACGGGTTTATAAGGGGCATCCAGGGCGTCCGGGGCGCTGTTGGGGTTTGCCTCTGCGGCCTTGGGCTGGTTGCCGGCAGCGGGCTTGTCCTGCGTTTCACTCACACCTCCATAGTCCCTCATCCCGGCTGTGAACACACAACCGGGAACCTCACCGCAGGAATTGCCGGCCGTGGTCATCCAGCGACTCCAAACGCATGCGGCGACTATGATCGTTCATAGAGGGACCCCAGGTTGCCTCGTGCAACCGTGTCCGGTCCCGTGAATCGTCACTCGAAGAAGAGGTTCAAGTGTCTCCTGCACCAATGACCCAGCAGTATTCCACGATTTCGCCGTCGCTCGCCGTCGGCACCGACGAACCCGACCGCAACCTGGCGCTGGAACTCGTCCGTGTCACCGAGGCCGCGGCAATTGCCGGTGGCCACTGGGTAGGTTTCGGCGACAAGAACAAGGCAGACGGCGCCGCCGTCGACGCCATGCGTTCGTTCCTTCACACCGTCCACTTCAATGGCGTCGTGGTCATCGGTGAAGGCGAAAAAGACGAAGCCCCCATGTTGTTCAACGGCGAGCAGGTTGGTGACGGCACCGGTCCCGAGTGTGACGTCGCCGTGGACCCCATCGACGGAACCCGCCTGACCGCCCTCGGCATCAACAACGCCCTTGCCGTCCTGGCAGTGGCTGAACGCGGCTCCATGTTCGATCCCTCCGCGGTCTTCTACATGGAAAAGCTCGTCACAGGCCCCGAAGCTGCCGACATGGTGGACCTGCGCCTGCCTGTGAAGCAGAACCTGCACCTGATCGCCAAGGCAAAGGGCGTCAAGGTCAACCAGCTCAACGTCATGATCCTGGACCGCGACCGGCACCGCCCGCTCGTGGAAGAAATCCGTGAAGCCGGTGCGCGCACCAAATTCATCATGGACGGCGACGTCGCAGGTGCCATTGCCGCCGCCCGGTCCGGAACCGGCGTGGACGCACTGATGGGTATCGGTGGAACCCCCGAAGGCATCGTTGCCGCCTGCGCCATCAAGTCTCTCGGCGGTGTTATCCAAGGCCGCCTGTGGCCTACGTCGGACGATGAGAAGCAGAAAGCGATCGACGCCGGACACGACCTCGACCGCGTCCTCTCCACCAACGACCTCGTCACCTCGGACAACTGCTACTTCGCAGCCACCGGCATCACCGACGGCGACCTCCTCCGCGGCGTTCGCTACTCGAAGGACCGCGTACTGACGCAGTCCATCGTGATGCGTTCCAAGTCAGGCACAGTTCGCTTCGTTGATGCTGAGCACCACGCATCCAAGTGGGAGACGTACGCGCGCAAGCCGTAATCCCGTAGCTACAGAAGGACGGCGAGCATCGCTCGGCGGCTATCTCCTCGTACCTCGTCGATTTGATGCCGCTTTCGCGATACTCGCCGTCCTTCTGTGTGCGCTACGGGCTCCGCTTGCGCGCGATTTTTGGGGGAGGGGTGTGGGCGAGGTGTGCTCTCATCACCTACTTTGACTTTGGAAACCTGCGGACACGCCGGGAGTCTGGGCGTGTCGTGATTCAGGCGGCGTCAAAGTGGGTGGTGGAGGTACGCGTTCCTTGTGTTGACTTGGGGGAACTGGCCTAGCGGAGCTTGTCGCGGAGTTTTCTGGCCAGTTGGTAGGCGCCATAGCGGAGTTTGTTCACCGGGAGGTCCCATGTGCCGGGGTAGGCCACTTCGCGGCCTCCGAAGGACTTCTTGAAGGATGTGAAGCCTGCCCATTTGTGGTCCGGCTGGTCTTCAGGGGCCACGCCCCAGAGGTCCACGTGCTTCAGGCCCTTCTCCTTGGCATCTGCCATGAGGTTGACCAGGAGCGGAATACCGGCGCTGAGCTTGCGGTGGGTGTCGTCCAGTGCGGCATGGGCATAGGTGCGCGTGTCCGAGGAATCGTAGGTGAACGCGGCAGCGATCGGCTCGCCCTCGAGTTCAGCTATGAACAGCGTTCCGGCGCCGGACGGTAGCAAACATTCAGCCACCTGGGTGAGGTACTCATCGCTTTGTGGCTTGAAGCCGTTGCGTGCTGCCGTCAGGTGGAGGAAATGCAGGAGAACTTTGATGTCCGCAGGATCCTGGGATGCCCGGAACGTCACGCCCTTCTTGTGGATGTTGCGGTAGAGGTTCCGGTTGGTCGGCTTCATTCCGGCAAGGACGTCCTTGAAATCGCCCTCAAGGTCCACGATCCAGCTCAACTCCGGCTGGAGGTTGACGGGCGCCGGCTGCAGGCCGCGGGAACGGAGGAGCGCATCGGCCTCGGACGCAGTAAAGCCCGCTGATACAGGTTCCATGCGGACGAAGACAGCACGTTCCTTCTTCGCCAATTCCACCAAGGCCGCCGTCGCGGCGTCGAAGGCGTCCACGGACTTTGCCACAGGCCCATACGGGGCGTAGATGACTTTGCCCGCCGGGTTCTTTTCCTCTATCGCGAGGAAGCTCCATCCGGGACCTGACTGCTCATGGACCCGGCGGCCGAGCGAGCGCTGGACGTCAGCCCAAGCGGGCGTCTGCAGAAAGAAGTCCACGCTCATTTACCCAGTCCTGTTGTTACGGCGAAGGCAATACTCGTATCGGTGGCGCCTTGTACGGGATGAACATTCACCGGGTTCTCCACCTCAGGGATGAACGCGGCACCGCCACGCTGCAGCGGGAGGTCGCTCTTGGGCGAGTCGAGCACCACGGAACCGGCAACAACCACGACGACGGCGGGACCGGACTGTGCCAGCGGCACCGGTTCGGCACCCGGGCCGAGTTCGATCCGCTGGAGTTGGAACTCCTTGAAGGGCGGGCGGTACAGTTCCTGGCCAAACTCCGTTCCGCTGGCCTCAACACGGGGCACGCCCATCGATTCGAAGCGGATGGTCTTGATCAGTTCCGGGACGTCCACATGCTTGGGGGTGAGTCCGCCGCGCAGCACATTGTCCGAGGAAGCCATGACTTCCACGCCCAGGCCGTGAAGGTAGGCGTGGACGTTGCCGGCCGGCAGGTACACGGCCTCACCCGGCTGCAGGGAAAGATGGTTGAGGAGCAGGGAAATGAGCACACCAGGATCGCCGGGGAAAGCCTCATCGATCCCCAGCATTGCAGCCAGCGCCTCTTCGTGGGGCTCCTGGGGGGCACCCGCACGCAGGACGGCTTCTACCTCGAGAATGGCGTCCGAGACCTCGCTCCCGCCCTCGATCAGGTGTGTGAAGGCAGCTTTGAGGGCTTCGGATTCGTTAGGAATGCTGAGATCGGAAATTACGCCGCTGATGATTGCGGGGACCTCCACCGCGGCGGAATCCAGCACTGAGGCAAGGTGCTCAAAAACACTCTTGGCTGCTGCAGTGGAACGGAACCCACACAATGCCCGGAACGGCGTGAGCGCAAAAATCATCTCCGGCTTGTGGTTATCGTCCCGGTAGTTGCGTTCGGAGGAATCAGCGGGGATCCCGGCGGCATTCTCGCGGGCGAAGCCTTCGCGCGCTTGCTCCAAGCTAGGGTGCACCTGCAAAGAAAGTGGCTGCTCTGCGGCCAGAATCTTGGTAAGGAAGGGAAGCCGGGGCCCGAACTCGGCAAGGCTGTCAGTTCCCAAAAAGTGGGTAGGATCCGAGGCGATCAGGGCGTCGAGGGGTTGTGTGACCCCATTCGGGTGAATGGCTGTGGACGGGGAATCAGGGTGGGCGCCGATCCACATTTCTGCCTCCGGACCACCTGACGCCGGCCGCCCCAGCAAGCCGGCAATCGCCGTCGTCGAACCCCACGCGTAGGGTCGCAAAACATTCTCAATCTGATACACGAAGGAAAGTCCTTATCGTCGCGCTGAACGTGAGGTGGTGATGCTGCTGGTGCTACAGCGGGGCGCATTGCCCATTGGTTGCCACGAGATCCCGGATGCCCTGCTCGTCGCCCTGGGCCTTGAGGCCGTTGAGCAGTTCTTCCGTGATGGGCGTACCGTCCGGCGTGGTGGTCACCGGCGTGAAATCCGAGGACGACGGCGAGGGCTGCTGGCCCGCGGGAATCCCGGCCGGGAAGCTGCCCTGGACCGGGCCCGCTGCCGCGACATGAGAGCCCGCATTGCCGTTGTTGGACACCATTGAGTCATTGGCCTTGGGGCTGTTCTGGGAGGTCAACAGTTCCTGGACCTTGGAGTGAATCAGATCGAAGTCCGGCACCGTGGAGAACGAGGCATCGAAATCGGGAGGACCAATAGTGAGGCGCTTGACCGGTTGGCTCTTGGACTTCAAGGCAAGGTCCACGAAGCTTCCGAGCTGCGCGGAGGAGATGTTGGATTCCACCACCTTGGTGCCTGCGTTGGCGATGTCCTCGAACTTGGTCAGCAGCGTACCGGGGTCCAGCTGCTTGAGCATGGCCTGCTGTACGCATTGCTGGCGTGCAATTCGGGCGTAGTCGTCAACAAATTCACGGGAACGGCCATACCAAAGGGCGTGGAAGCCGTCCAAGTGCTGGTCGCCGGCGGGGATCCAGCCATCGGGCATGCCGTGGATCCCGTTGGCCTCGTCCGTGACGGGACCGCTGATGGGTACCCAGCCGCCAGCCTTGATGCGGATGCCGCCCATGGCATCAATGAGCTTGGCGAACCCGTCCATATCCACCAGCACGTACGCCTGCACAGTGATACCCAAGGTCCCGGATACAGCCTCAAGGGTGGCCTGCGCGCCAGGGTCGGCAACGCCCGGGTACAGGTCCTTGTGGTTGTTGGTGACCTCGGTGTTGACGGCGTTGATGAGGCATTCGTCGCCGCAGTTATAGCCATCGGGGTAGATCTTCCGCATGGGCGAGCCCTCGCTGAACTGGGCGTTCTGCAGGTTCCTGGGCACGGAAATGATGGCACTTTCACCGGTTTTGGCGTCGACGCTGATGACCGAAAGGCTGTCCGGACGCCTGCCCGTCCGGTCATCACCGGCGTCGCCTCCCATCATCAGGAAGTTGTAGCGACCATCCACGGGATCGATGGCAGGGCCGGCGTTGAAGATGCTGCCGATCGCGTTGCGGCTGACGTTCAAAACGTACGCAAGGTAGCCCAATGATCCGCTGGCCAGCACTGTTGTTACGGCAAGGACGACGGCAATGATAGGCCGCATCCCGGGTGCCAGCAGGTTGGGCCGGATGATCCGCAGGGTGTTCAAGAACAGGTAGGCCCAGCCCAAAGCCAGGGCAACGAGGACAACGATGATGAACAGCGAGCCCACCGGATGGGTGACGATGCTGAGCAGCATGCTCCGGTTCACCAACGCAATCAAGAGCGTCAGCAAGGCCAGCGCCCACACAGTGAGGGTGATGCGCAGGGCGAGGCGGCCCAGTTTGCGGTCACCTGCCACGATCTGGGCGCTGCCGGGGATGAAGAGGGTGAGGAGGACCAGCACGAAGGCGCGTTTGGTCCGCACCGGGGCGCTGGCCCCGGATGGATAGCGGACTGGATCAGTCAGGGCGGTGCCGGACTGATTCTGGTTCTTGTGCATGGTGGTCATCCGCTGCCCTCCTAGCGGCTGCTCCGGGCGGAAGCATTGGCAGGGGAAAAGACCTCTTCCACCTTGTGGCGCAGGTTCTCGCCCTTCTTGGTGGCGACGTCGTTCAACTCCTGGGCGAATTTGAGCAAGTCTTCGCGAAGGCGGTTGGCGAGTTCATCTGTGCCGGAGGCGAGCATCCGGACAGCCAGGAGTCCTGCGTTGCGTGCCCCGGCGATGGAGACAGTGGCAACCGGAACTCCGGCAGGCATTTGAACGATGGACAACAGCGAGTCCATACCATCCAGTGTCTTCAACGGAACAGGGACGCCGATCACGGGCAGGGGAGTGACCGAGGCCAACATTCCAGGAAGGTGTGCCGCGCCTCCTGCTCCGGCGATGATGACGCGCAGGCCGCGCTCGTGCGCAGTCTGGCCATAGCGGATCATCTCGGTGGGCATGCGGTGTGCCGAGACGACGTCTGCCTCAAAGGGGATGCCGAACTCGGCCAGGGCGTCCGCAGCGGCTTCCACTGACGGGCCAGTCGGAGTCCGAGCCCATGACGAGACCTACGAGCGGGGCTGTTCGATGCTGATGTCATTCGGTCTCCTCGGGGGTGGTCTGTGCGGGCATCCGGCCGTCACGGATGATGTCGGCTACTGCCGTGGCGCGTTGGCGGACGGAATCTACCTCCGAGGCAGATGTGCCAGCCAGGTTGACGTGCCCGATCTTCCGACCTGGCCGCACGGACTTGCCGTAGCAGTGCACCTTCGCAGCTGGTTCATACGCCAAGGCCATGGGGAAGGCTTCAAAGAGGTTTTGGTTGTCGCCACCCAGGAAATTCTTCATGACAAATACCGGCGCCACAGCATCCGTGGCGCCCAGTGGCAGGTCCAGTACCGCACGCAGATGCTGTTCGAACTGGCTGGTGATCGATCCGTCCTGCGTCCAATGCCCCGTGTTGTGCGGGCGCATTGCGAGTTCGTTGATGAGGAAGCCGGCGCCAACGCCCGGGGTCTCAAAGAGCTCAGCAGCCATGACGCCCGTAACGCCGAGTTCGTTGGCGATCCGTAGTGCAGCCCCCTCGGCAGCCGCGGCAACTTCGAGTGGAATGTTCTGGGCGGGGGCGATAACTTCATCGCACACGCCGTCAACCTGAATGGTGTGAACTACGGGCCATGCGCGCGATTCGCCACTGGGCGTGCGGGCTACAAGGGCCGAGAGTTCGCGGCTGAAATCCACCTTTGCTTCTGCAAGCAGGGGACTCATTGCCTGGAACCAGTCGGCAGTACCAGCGGCATCATCGGCGGAGTCAACAATGCGGACGCCCTTGCCGTCGTAGCCGCCACGCGGCGTCTTCAGCACTACGGGCCAGCCGATCTTGTCGCCGAATGCCACCAGATCTTCTACTGAGCCAACGGCGGCCCACGCAGGGTTGGGCAGCCCGAGGCGATCGATGGCCGCGCGCATCACGAGCTTGTCCTGCGCATTCACCAGGGCATCCGGCCCGGGCTGCACATTCACGCCGGCGTCGATCAAGGCACGCAGATGTTCCGTGGGAACGTGTTCGTGATCAAAGGTCAGGACGTCCACGCCCTTGGAGAACTCAAGGAGAGCGTCCAGGTCTTTGTAGTCGCCAATGGGGGCGTTGGCCACAGCGGGGACAGCCGAAACGTCCTCGCCCTCAGCCAAAACGCGTAGTTCGAAGCCTAAAGCGGTAGCAGGCGGGGCCATCATGCGTGCGAGCTGGCCGCCGCCAACAACACCAATTACTGGAAAAGTCACAAGGTTCAGCCTACCGAACCAGCGGCCGGAACACTGATTCAGCCGCTATTCAACCGCCATATCGTCACCATTTGGACATGGTTCAGTGGTTGGTTCAGTCCTGCTTTGGCAGTGCCGCAGGCCCCGGTATCGGCGTTCTCACAGGGGACTCAAAGGGAACGGCCGGAAATGGGCGCTAAAATGGATGTGGCCCATCGGCCCACTTTTCAACGGCCATGGAGGGTCATGATCACCACACTTGCAGATCGCATCCGCGGACTTGCCTCGCTTTTTTGGCGCGAGGTTGCAAAGTTCGGCGCCGTAGGCGGTGTTGCTTTTGTCATTGACTCGGCAGTTTACATCTGGCTGTTTTCGGGCCCGATGCACGGAAGCGAAGTCTGGGCGAAGGCCATTGCGACGATCGTTGCAAGCGTGTTCTCCTGGGTAGCCAACCGCTTCTGGACCTTCCGCCATCGCAAACAGGCGAACGTGGTCCGTGAAGCCGTTCTGTTTGCCGTCATGAACTTCGTCGGGCTGCTGATTGCTTCCGGTTGTGTGTGGTTCGCCAAGTACGTGCTGGACTTAAACGACAAGCCGTCGCTGTTTATCGCAGGAAGCGTCGTCGGACTCGTCCTGGGCACCATTTTCCGGTTCTTCGCATACCGCTTTTGGGTTTTCAACGAAGAGTTGGATGCCGAGCCGGCTTACTCCCACGACCACGAGATCCTGGAGCTCCATCACAAGGAGAAGTCAGCTGCGGACGCGGGCCAAGGCGCACCGCCGACCGGCGAAGTGCCCTCCATCAAGAACTGATCTCAGGATCGGCTGACGCGCTCATTCTCAAGCAGATGCCCGGTCACTTCCAGATCGGGATGCACCAGCACCACTGAGCCATCTTCTTTCCACGCGCCCAACGACGCTGCCAGGCCCGGCTCCAAACCATCGGCCGCCCGAACCAAAAGCCGGACGCCGGGTTCCTGGGGTGCAGCGAATCCGTCCAGAAGGCTGTCATGGGTGTGGCCCGCGCTGCCGCGGACGGCCGGAAGGTCGGCTTCCGGTTCGTTGTGCGCCATGAAGACGTCACCGTGGGACCGGACTTCCGCAGCATAATCCACGACGCCGGGCGGCAAGTCGCCGGGCCAGCGCATCGCAAGTGCCGCGAGCGGCACGGCGACGACCGCCTCAAAGCCGGCCCCGGCGCCGTCGTCGGGAGTATCAGTTACCAGCAGGTCCGCGGCGGAGCCATCGAAGACCACCTCCATGCCCAACTGCCAGGCGGCGAGTGCCCACACAAAAGATTTCCAGTGCGCCGGGAGGTCCAGCCGGATAGCCTTGCCCGGCTCGGCGTCCAGTTCGTCCTGCAACAGGTTGCTGGTTTTGGCCACCCAGTTGTCCAAGACCCGCCCGGAGAGCTCCACGCGCTCGGAATCAGGGCCGTACCACGTCAGTCTCGGGGACGTGGAATGGCCGGATCGCAGGGTGGTCATCAGGTTCGCTGCCGGGATGCTCATGGATCAATCCTGCCACGGCGGGGGCGTCGGCCCGCAGGAGAATGTGAAATGCAACACACCTCCGTTAAGTCCAGTCGATGGACATCCGGGGTGGTCTTGGGAATTCCGCGGAATGTCAGGAGTTGTTCATGCAAAGTGATGCTGGGCTTCCGTTTTAGCCCTGGCTAGCCGCGCCACGGCGGAAAACGTTGGGCGTGGCGCATCCCACGTTTCTACAGATTCTTGATTATTATCCCGGCGCGGCTTGACTGGTGGGTAGTTACACGCGTGTAATTAGTAATCAACGCCGCTGCACAGATTCCGGGAACAACGCCGGGAATCGGAAATACATCCAAGCAGCAGCTGCAAAATCAGGAGGGACGCCATGGGGCAAGCGTTGCGTATCCAGGAAGATGCAGTCGTCGCAGAACATGCGTCGGTGAAATACCGTTCGCGGGAAGTACCAGGGGACTGGTACGTGGACCCAGCGGATCCGGAAGCGGCAGACCGATACAACCAGAACGTGCAGCAGTCGTTGGAGGATCAAGCAACTGCCCTCCTCGCTGCACACGAAGCGTTGATCGGAGACCTGCCTGCCGGGCCGGACGAAGACGTGGATGACCCTCCCATGGAGTTGCGTCGTCCTCAGGAAATCCCAGGACAGCCGGTGTGGATCGGACTGCCGAGCCAAGGTGACTTCGATGACGAGGGCGAACTCGGTTGGCAGACTGACGCCTTGTGCGCCCAGACAGATCCGGAAGCATTCTTTCCGGAAAAGGGTGGATCAACGAGGGATGCAAAGAAGGTCTGCGGAGCGTGCAACGTCCGTTCGCAGTGCCTTGAGTACGCCCTCGCAAACGACGAACGATTCGGCATCTGGGGCGGGCTCTCCGAGCGCGAACGTCGCCGGCTAAGGAAGCGGGCAGTCTAATTCTTAAGGAAGTACACGTTACCGCCGTCGTGGTTGCCCACGACGGCGGGACTATCTCCCCAGGACCTTGGCGGCACTGTCGGACCAAACGCGTTCGGCAGATGCCGCCATTGGCATTGATACAGGATCCACGGACAACTCCCTCGACTTGCTCCGTGAGGCCTTGGGGCAAGCAAACGTCACCAAATTCGTCCAGGCAAAATCTGGCTTTGGCGCCGCTGTCCAGGCGGGCCTGGACGAGCTTGCTCCCAAAGATGCTGCCAAAAACGAGGACGTTGCCAAGAACGCTGAAGCTCCCGGCCCTGTCGAATGGATCTGGCTCCTTCATGACGACGCCGCTCCAGCACCGGATGCCTTGGCCGAGCTTCTCCACGCCGTGGAACGAACCACGTCTGTAACTGTTGCCGGCTGCAAGCAGCTTGGGTGGGACAACGATCGCCACGTGGTGGACGTCGGCTTGTCCACCAGCCGCTGGGCTGAACGCCTCACGCTGATCGACGCCGACGAAGTGGACCAAGGCCAATACGACGCCCGCACTGACACCTTTGCCGTGAACTCTGCGGGCATGCTGATCCGCAGGGACGTCTGGGAACAGCTGCAGGGCTTTGACCCTGCGTTGCCGGGCAGCGGCGACGACGTCGATTTCTGCTGGCGCAACTGGCTGGCCGGAAACCGCGTGGTGGTGGTGCCAAGCGCGCGCATGTTCCATGTGGAGCACCGCCCGCACGGTCTTGGGACGTCCTCGGCGGCGCGCAAGGCACAAATTCACATGCGCCTCAAGCACACGCCGTGGTGGAACCTGCCATTCCAGGCAGTGGGGGCGCTCTTGGGCGCACTCGTCCGTCTGGTGCTGAGTGTTTTGGTCAAGGAACCGGGCTACGGATTCTCCCAGTTCACGGCCACCATCGCCGGCTTGGTGCGGCCCCTCGCTATTGCAAGAGGCCGCGGGATTGCGGCGAGGACCCGCCGCGTGCACCGTTCGGTGGTCCGGGGCCTCCAAGCGTCGTCGCGTGAAGTCCGTGCCAACAGGCGTTCCCTGCTGGAGGCCATCCGCCCCAGCGAGGAAACTACTGTGGCCTCGGATCTCCTCGCCCCCGAACCCAGCGGCGATGCCTCTGACGATTTCGCAGCGCTGGCCACCAACGAACGCGGATGGGTAGGCACCGGCGCAGTTGCCGCTGCCCTCATTGCGTTTGCCGCTTCTTTCGTTGGGCTCTTCGGCCTCCTTCGCACAGGAACTGTGGCCGGAGGGGGGCTCCTCCCGTTATCCGAGTCACCCTCCGATATCTGGGCCAATGCCTCCACGTGGTGGATTTCCCTCGGTGCAGGACTGCCCGGGCACGGTGATCCCTTCGCTTACGTGTTGTGGCTTCTTTCCTTGTTTGGCGGTGGCGATGGCAACGCGGCAACTGTGTGGTTGCTGATCCTGGCCATGCCACTGTCTGCGATCGGTGCCTGGTTCGCCGCCGGGGCCTTGACCACCCGGCGCCGGTTCCGGTTTGTTGCGGCTCTGGCTTGGTCCGGGGCACCTGTACTGCTGGTAGCCATTAACCAAGGCAGGCCGGGAGCCTTGGTGGCCCACGTCCTGATGCCGTTGCTCATGCTGGCGCTGATACGCGCGTCGGGCTCGGCGATAGGCGGGGCCCATGCCGTACGGGCACCTTTCACTCGTCGCCCGACGCCCGTGCTCGGAAAACCGGGCATCAACGGCACGCCGTCCTGGACCGCCGCGGCGGCTGCCGGCTTGGCTATGGCTGCAATCACTGCATCGGCGCCGTCGCTCTTGGGGCCAATGACGGTGGTCGTCGTCCTGGTGGCCGTGGTGCTCGGACCGCGGGGAAAGACACTGTGGTGGTCGCTTTTGCCCAGCGCCGCGCTGTTCATTCCCTACGGCATTTCAGTTCTTGACCGCCCCCGCTCCTTGCTTGCCGATCCGGGCCTGCCGCTCAGTTTCGACGCTGCACCACTGTGGCAGCAGTTCCTGGGCCAGCCCCTGGCTTTCGACATCGACGGCGGCCTCACAGGTCTTGGGATGTTCGGGCCGGGCGCTGTGCCGTGGGCCCTGGTGCTTGCCCTGCTGGTCAGCGTCCCTGTACTTCTCTTGGCCGTAGCGGCGCTGTTCCTTCCCGGCAAGCGCACCGTCCTGGCCCGCGTCTTCTGGTTGGCCGCGCTGGCTACGTTGGCCAGCAGTTGGCTGATGGGCCATGTGGCCACCGGTGTCAACAACAATGTGATTGTTGGTCCGTTCACCGGGCCGGCGGTTTCAGCAGCCGGAATCCTGCTGCTCAGTGCGGCGTTGCTCGGTGCCGATAAGATCTTTGCAGTTCCCACCAGAACGTCTGATGCCGCCCGGTGGAAGTCGCCCTTGCGGCGCGTGGCTTCGGGTGTGGCCCTTGCCCTACTTCTGGGTGGGCCCTTGGCCGGGATTGCGGCATGGGCAGGACAAAACGTCCTGCAGCCCCTACCCGAGGCCCCTGTCGCTACCAATACCGCTGACGCCGCTGCGTCGGAAGCGGGTAAGAAACCATCCTTGGGCTCCGCCCGCCAGGTGCGGCCGGTGGACAACAGCACCTTGCCGGCAACCGCCGTCGACCGTGGCGAGGGACCCGAACGTACGCGAACGTTGGTTATCACCAGCGGCGAGCAGGGCGCCTTTACGTCCTCTTTGATGCGTGGTGCCGGGACTACGCTGGACGACTTGTCCACCATCGCCTCGGCCAGGACCATTATTGGGGCGCCGGGTCGTGAAGAGATTGCTACCGACGACGCCGCTACCGCCTCCCTCCGCAGGGCAGTGGCCACCATTGTGGCCAGCACAGGGGTGGACCCCCGCGACGATCTGGAGCAGCTCGGTGCCGGTTTTGTGGTGCTCAAGGCCGCTGATGACGCAGCCCAGCTGACCGCCAGCAGGATCGACGCCGTTCCAGGCCTCGTTGCTGTTGGACAAACCGACGCCGGGTGGTTGTGGCGCGTAACGCCGCGGAATTCCGCTGCCGCCACCGCCGCAGACACCGCCCATAGAGTTCGCATTCTCAACGCTCAAGGTGAGGCCATCGGCTCTCTGCCCTCGGCAGAGGTGTCCGTAGACACAGCTGTGCCCGCGGGTGACGAGGGCCGTCGGGTGGTCCTGGCTGAACGGTCCGATCCCGGCTGGAGTGCTTGGATGGATGGGCGCCAGCTGAAGTCGACCACCTCCGGATGGTCCCAGGCTTTCGAACTTCCGGCCAATGGAGGCAACCTGGAAATCCGGTACACCAACCCTTGGGGTCTTTGGTTTGGGATCCTGCAGGTCGTGGTGTTTGGTCTGACCGTGCTGCTGGCCGTTCCGATGCCCGCCCGCCGCTCGCGAACCGGCATGTCGAGGGACGAAGTCTCCCTCCGTAAGGAGTACAGCAGTGTCTGAGGACCCAAAGAAGCAGGTGGACGATCACGGGACGCGCGGTTCCACGCAGGATGCACGCAGCTCCACAAAAGACGCCCGCAATTCCGCCAAGGGCGCGCGCAGTTCCAATAAGGGGATCATCACAGGGGTCTTGTCTGCAGCGGTGATCCTTGCCGCGGGAGGCGGAGCGGTTGCGGCCACCTCGATGGTTCCAGGGCCCTCTGGCGGCTCTGCAGTGGACATCCGGCAAGCCGATGTTCCGGCGGGCCGCTCCCTGGGCGTCTGCCCGGAACCTGCGCGCCTTGTCACGGGATCCGATGTGGACACCGATGCTGAGTTCAGCCCGGTTTCCACCACTGCAACCAGTGCGCTCAACGCCCTGGTCCTGAGCAACCCCGCAGGAACCATTCCCGGCAGCAAAGTGACGTCGCTGGCAGGCGACGCAGTTGCGGAGATTGCAAAGACCCCCACGAGCACACCATCGCCCACTTCCGGTCCACCGGTTTTGGCGGCAGCGGCTGCGACTATCAGCCCCGTGACCGCTCCTACCGTGGTGGGTGCTGACCCGATCGGAAACGAACAGGCCTCCTTGGCCGCGAATCTGAGCTATTCAGCCAAGGACGGCGACCTCCGCGGCCTTGCGGCGGCTCCGTGCCAGCAACCCGGAAACGACGCTTGGCTGTTGGGCGCGGACACCGCGCTTGGCCGGACCGCGGTCCTGAACCTCAGCAATGCATCGGAAACGCCCGCTACCGTCAACCTGGACCTCTTCGGTGCCCAGGGACAGATCCAGGCGCCCGGCGCACGGGGTCTCCTGGTGGCTCCGGGGACAACGCGTTCGGTTAACCTTGCCGGCCTTGCCCCCGGCGAATCGCAACTGGCAGTGCACGTCCGCAGCTCGGGCGGACCCGTTGCAGGGACCATCCAGCAGAGCGTGCTGCGCGGACTGGTGCCGGGCGGGGTGGAGTTCCTGTCCCCAGGTTCCGGGCCGTCCAACCTGCAGGTGATGGCCGGCGTCGACATCCAGGATGCAGCGGCGATCAAGGCGCTGGGCAGTAAATCCGGCTTTACCGATGCCGTTCCCGCGCTTCAAATAGCCGTACCTGGGTCCACGGACGCCGTGGTTCAAGTCCGGCTGTACGGAGCCAACGGTGAGCGCCAGCTCCCCAATGGGGGAGTAGTGACCGTCAAGGGCGGCACGGTAGCTACGTTGGACCTCGACGGCGTTCCGGCCGGCAGCTACACCGTGAGCGCGAGTTCCGATGTTGCGTTCGTGGCTTCAACCCGGATTGCCCGGGGGGCCAAAGCGGAGGAGCCAACGGATTTCGCTTGGTCGCCGTCCTCGGCCCGCCTAGGCAGCCAGCATGTGGTGGCAGTGCCCCGTGACGGGCAGAGTTTCTTCAGCTTCGGTGTTCCCGAGGGACGTGCAACTGTTAGCTACGCACCGGTGACAGCCGATGGGAAGGTGGGCAAGTCCGAGGACGTGGACATGTCCGGTGGCACAACATCGCTGATCGAGCTTCCGGCAAAATCCGGACAGGCAGTGGTTGCAGGGTACGTGGTTTCAGCATCAGGGGACCCTGTGTACGGGGCGCTTATCCTGGGTAGGCAGGACCGCGCCGACGTCTCAGTGCTGGGCATCCAGGATGCTGCCGCGGGGCTCGAAAAAGTTCCTGTGACAGTGGGCTATTAGGCGCTACTGGTAACGACGCCGGTACACGGGATCCAGCGTCTCCGGGGGACACCGAGCATTTCCGCGGTGTACTCCACCACGACGTCGTGGACGAGGTCCTGGAGCTCTTCCCGTGTTCCGGCAGTCTGTTCCACCACACGGCGGTACACAGCGATCATGGGTGCTTCGCCGCGGCTGCTTGGAGTGTAGGACCCCATGGGGGCTGCCGTACCTTCGGCGACCAATTGCTCCAGGTTCGGCGGGATTTCGTCGACGGCGAAGAGCACTCCATCCAACTGCTTGCCCCACATGTCCTGGAGGCGTTCAGCTGAGTCCAGCACCATGTCGTCGAAACGCTCGGCACGGGTCCGGAAGCCGGGAAGACTGGGGAGCATGAGTTCCCCACGCAGTCCTCTGCCGTGACGGTTTCTCCGGCGACGCCGGAAACCACGGACATCCGCGCCGGTGTGTTCCTTTGCCTGATCGCCTTCGGCGTCAGTCCACCGGATTGTGAAGCCAGGAACATGTGGCTGTGACTGCATATATCGACTTTAGTCCCGAGGAACCTCCAACGCGACATCATGGTGAACAGCGCGCCGTGACCGGCGCAGACTGCAGCTTCCGGGCGGCCACGGCCAGCCAATGCGCAGGGTATGGGCCAAAGGGCGCTAATCTGGGATGTTGTGGGTGCCATTCGTCAGTGTTCAAGGTCCGCCTGCCGCCAATCCGCGGTGGCTACTTTGACGTACGTGTATGCCGAGTCCACGGCGGTCCTCGGCCCGCTGGCCACGTACGCCGAACCGCATGCGTACGATCTTTGCGCCCAGCATGCAGCATCCCTCACAGTTCCGCGGGGCTGGGAAGTCTTGCGCCTGGCCATGCCAACAACACCTCCCGAGCCTGGTCCGGATGACTTGCTGGCACTTGCCAACGCGGTGCGGGAAGCAGCTTCAGCGGCAACGGACACCCCACCACGTACCAGTCGGCCGCACGTCGAGCCGCCCGCCATGGTTGAAGGTACGCGTCGCGGCCACTTGCGGATTCTGCGCGAACCGTCCTAGGTCCGTCCTGGCTCTGCCAAGTGCGGCCAGCCCGGGACTCAAATCGTCGTCGGCTCCTTGGTGGATGGCCCTGCGCTGTAGGCTGGAATCTGCAGATAAATCCGCCAGCGGCGCCACACCCGCGCCATCCAGGGAGCATCATTCATGCCAAAGGTCAGTCCTGAACTGTTGTCCATCCTGCGCTGCCCCGTAACGGGCTCACCGCTGGTCCAGGAGGGCGAGGAGCTTGTTTCAACGGCTGCCGCCGAGAACGGTGAAAAGGTCCGTTACCCGATCGAGGACGGCATTCCCTTGCTTCTGCCCCCGGAACTGCTTGGTGCCTCCAACGCCGCAAGCTCCGGCCAGCACCACGCCAAAGCCTGAGTACTTCCAGACAGCAATCCCGCACGGTACGCCTAAACATCTATAAGGACTTCCATGACTTTCGACTACAAAGTGGCTGACATTTCCCTTGCCGAGGCAGGCCGCCACCAGATCCGTCTCGCTGAGCACGAAATGCCGGGCCTGATGTCCCTTCGTGCTGAGTTCGGCCCCTCGCAGCCGCTCAAAGGCGCCCGCATCGCCGGTTCGCTGCACATGACGGTCCAGACAGCCGTCCTCATTGAAACCCTCACCGCCCTGGGCGCCGAAGTTCGTTGGGCCTCGTGCAACATTTTCTCCACACAGGACGAAGCCGCTGCCGCCGTCGTCGTCGGTAAAGGTACGCCGGAGGATCCGCAAGGCGTTCCCGTCTTCGCCTGGAAGGGCGAGACCCTCGAGGAATACTGGTGGACCGCAGAGCAGATCCTCACCTGGCCCGGAGCGGACGAAAATCCGGAGCTGGGTCCCAACATGATTCTGGACGATGGCGGCGACGCCACCCTGCTCCTGCACAAGGGCGTCGATTTCGAGGCTGCAGGTGCCGTTCCCGCGGCCACCGAGGATGATCCTGAAGAGTACGTCCTCATCCTGGACCTCCTTCGCCGGACCTTGGCCGCGGACCCGCAGAAGTGGACACGCGTGGCCGCCCGAATCCAGGGCGTCACTGAAGAAACCACCACGGGCGTGCACCGGCTCTACCAGCTCGCGGAACAGGGCAAGCTGCTGTTCCCGGCCATCAACGTCAACGATTCGGTGACCAAGAGCAAGTTCGACAACAAGTACGGCATCCGCCACTCGCTGCCGGACGGCATCAACCGTGCGACGGACGTCCTCATGGGCGGCAAGGTTGCCGTGGTTTGTGGCTATGGCGACGTCGGCAAGGGTGCGGCAGAAGCACTGCGCGGCCAGGGTTCGCGCGTTGTAGTTACGGAGATAGACCCCATTTGTGCCTTGCAGGCCGCCATGGACGGCTACCAAGTGGCCAAGCTGGAATCTGTCCTTGCCCAGGGTGACATCTTCATCACCACCACCGGCAACAAGGACGTCATCATGGCCGAGCACATGCTGGGCATGAAGAACAAAGCGATCGTGGGCAACATCGGCCACTTCGATAACGAGATCGACATCGCCGGGCTTGCCAAGGTTTCTGGCGTCAAGAAGGTGGAGATCAAACCGCAGGTTCACGAGTGGGTCTTCGATGCCGGTTCGGACTCCGAGCGGTCGATCATTGTTCTGTCTGAAGGCAGGCTCCTGAACCTGGGCAACGCAACGGGCCACCCGTCCTTCGTGATGAGCAACTCGTTCACAAACCAGACGATCGCGCAGATTGAACTCTGGACCAAGAAGGACCAGCCGGCCGGGGAACGCGAGTACCAGAAGCAGGTTTACGTCCTGCCCAAGATCCTGGACGAAAAGGTGGCACGCCTGCACCTGGATGCGCTTGGCGTGGAGCTGACGGAACTGAGCAAGGATCAGGCGGACTACCTGGACCTGGATGTCGCAGGCCCCTACAAGCCGGAGCACTACCGCTACTAGGCCAAGTTCAGTTTTGCCGTGGCAGTAACCTCAACGCGGTAGCCTCAAGCCAGCGGTGAAAGGCCGGACACGTGAGCAGCGTGGCCGGCCTTTCGGCTAGAATTGGGTGTTCAGTATTGCTTGCCGGGGGACAGGAAGACAGGAACCATGACGGAAGTCGCCAAACGGAAAACGGGCAAGATCCTTGCCATTGCAGGGGTCTGCGCCGCCATCGTCGTGGGCGGTATTGGCGTTGCCACCGTTCCTGGATTGCTGGCCGGTTCCACCCCGAATGGCGTGGGAACAACCCAATCCTCTCCGACGCCAGAGGCCAAACCCGTTGAGCTGGGCATCACGCCGCTGGACGGCGCTGTGGAGTGGAATCCCGTGGTTGGCCCCCAGATCAAGGCCGTCAACGGCAAGGTCAAGGACGTAGTTTTGGCGCCGGCTGACGGCGGTACACCTGTGCAGGGGAAGACCAGCGCGGATGGCAGCACGTGGACAACCCTTGAGGTCCTGAAGTTCAAGACCCAGTACAGCTATTCCTTCACCGTCGTGGACACTGCAGGTAAGGAAACCAAGAAGACGCAGACCTTCACCACGGTCAGCGCTGCTTACGAAGCCGATGCCTCCATCTATCCCCGTAATGGCACAGTTGCCGGCTCAGGCCAGCCAATCGAAATCAACTTCAGCGAACCTGTGGTTGACAAGGCCGCGATGGAAAAGCGCGTTGCGATCACTGTTTCGTCGGGCCAGCCAGTCGCCTGGCATTGGTACTCGGACAAGAAGGTCCGCATTCGCCCGGAGGCATTCTGGGCGTCGGGAACCACGGTCACAGTGGATATGAAGCTCCTGGGCGTCGACTTCGGCAACAAGATGATCGGCAACGGGGATGTCGTTTCCACTTTCACTACGGGACCGCAGCGCGTGGCTGTAGTGGATGACAACACCAAGACCATGAACGTGTACTTCGATGGCCAATTGATGCACACCGCACCCGTATCGCTGGGTGGCGAAGACTGGCTCTCGCCCACCGGCTACGCCGTGATCCTGGAACAAGAACGCAAATCCAAGTTCAACGCCGGAAGCATTGGTCTCAAACCCGGGGACAAAGGCTACTACGCTCCGATGGTGGTGGATTATGCCAACCGCCTCACATGGTCCGGCGTCTATGTCCATCAGGCCTTGGAGTCCGCTTGGGGCGCCATTGGACGCGTGAACGTCTCCCACGGCTGCGTTGGCTTGCTGCCCGAGGATGCTGCCTGGTTCTTCAACAATATGAAAACCGGTGACGTGGTGCAGATCCTGAATACTGGTGCGCCGGCTGTTGAACCCCTGGAGGGCTTCGGCGACTGGAACATCCCCTGGGCCAGCTACGCCCAGCGGTAGCCACCGTTTCCAACCGGGTACAGAATTGCTATTAACATCGAGGCAGTGATTATTTCTTGCGGTCTTTGATTCTCCTTTCCGGTTCCGCATCTGCCCGGACCTGTTATTTGTGCTGCCCTCCGTGGTGATTACGAGTCTTCCCTAGGGGAACCCGCGCAGGGTTCCCAGCTCCTTCCACCGGATTCCATTTCATCGCTTGGAGCACTAATGACTATTTCGCCAACCCTTCGCCCGGACTGCAGCAATTGCTTCGCCCTCTGCTGCACCGCCCTTGGCTTTGCCCGCTCGGCTGATTTCGCGATCGATAAACCGGCTGCATCAGCCTGCCCGAACATGGCCAGCGACTTTTCCTGCACTATCCATCAACGTTTGCGGCCCCGCGGATTCAGCGGATGTACTGTCTTTGACTGCTTCGGCGCAGGCCAAGCGGTTTCCCAACGCACGTTTGGGGGCACGAGTTGGATCCAGGATCCGGCGTCCACGTCCTCGATGTTCGCTGTCTTCAAAGTCGTCAAGCAGCTGCACGAAATGTTGTGGTACTTGTCCGAAGCTGAGCAACGCGCTTTCGATCCCGAACTCGCGGCCACCGCCCGCCGGCTGTCCACAGAAATTGAAACCACATCCCAAGGCGAAGCGTCCGCAGTCCTGGCTGCCGACGTCGGACATTTACATGCCGAGGTGCGTGCACTTCTCATGGAGGTCAGCGAGGAGGTGCGCGCTTCATACGGGGCTGAGGGCCGTGAAATGCCCGACGGCGGCATCCACCCGGGTGCCGACCTCATGGGCACCAACTTGGCAAAGAGACAACTATGCGGCTCGGATCTCCGCGGTGCTTACCTGATAGGGGCAAACCTGGAGGGCAGCGACCTAACCGCGGTGGACCTCCTCGGCGCCGATCTGCGCGATGCCCGTCTCCACGGCACCAACCTCTCCAGGTCCCTCTACCTGACCCAACCGCAAATCAACGCCGCACAAGGAAACCCCGAAACGCGCCTACCCGAAAGGCTCACGACGCCGGGGCACTGGCAATGCTGACAGGTTTGCACGGCGGTCTCCAGGCATCCGGCAGCGTGCGTCCAAGCGAGGCACGAGCGAGCACGCCGAGGATGGCTGGAGGCCTCCGCCCTCAACGTGGCACTTTAGCGTTGTGTGAACGGCAGCTTCCGGAGCCTTTCGCCGATGGCGGCGTTGCGCTGTTCCGCCGTGCGCAGGCGGACAAGTTCGCGGTTGCGTCGTTCGCCGAGGACCGCCCCTATGTAGTCTTCGGGGATAGTTCCGGCTGGCGGTGGCGGCGCGACGTAGTTGGCCAGCTCGGAGGCCAGCGCTGCGGCCATCCTGGCCCGTGACGATGGTGCCATGAGGTATGCCTGCTGAACGAAGGTTCCGGCCCGGCGGGCTGTGGCGTCGGGGATCCTGCCAATGTCCGCCATCGCTACCCATGGTTGGAGGTAGGGCGGAGCACCGGGAAAGATCCTCGGCTCGGAGGGTACGCGCTGCCGCAGGGAGTAAGTGCCGGCTACGACGTCGCCGAGGCGCTTGGATTTGTCGTTGAAGAGTGCCACGCCGATTGCGAGTCCACCGAAGGTCATGTAAATCTCAAGGAACCCCAAGAGCCCACGGATGACCGCGTGCCGGAACCTGATGGAGCCGCCGTCGTCCCTGACCACGCGCAGGCCCGCGGCCAGTTTCCCCAGTGAGCGGCCGCGGGTGAGCGTCTCCACAGTGACGGGAACGATGACGAAGGAGAAGACGACACAGGCCAGGACCATGGCCCGGACCGCGGCTTCATCGAGATTCCGGGCGGCGGAGAGGACCAGGACGATGAGGAGGATCAACAGCAGGACGTTGGCAATGACGTCCAGAATGAGCCCCAGAGCGCGGGCGGCGAAGGACGCCGGGCGCAACTCCAGGACCACTGCCTCGCCTGTGATGATTGAACTCAAGTCCGCCCCCGGTGCGTAGCATCGCTGCGGGCGTAAGGTACCCGCATCAACGAGTCTAGCCGCGCCCATCCGGGCAGACAGGGATAGGGCAGACAGGGATAGGGCAGACAGGGATAGGGTGGTGCCGTGGACATTGATGCCTTTTCGGCCGTGCATGGGGACAAATGGTCGCGGCTCAGTTTTCTGGCACATAAGCGGCGGCTCACTGGGTCCGAAGCCGATGAATTGCTTCGGCTGTACCAGACTGTCTCTGCACATTTGTCACTGATCCGCTCGGTGGCTCCGGAGACGGCCTTGTCCTCATCCCTGTCTGCCGCACTCGCCCAGGCTCGAACCAGGTTCACCGGGGCACGTTCGAACTTCATGGAAGACCTCGCCCGCTTCTTCGTTATCGCACTTCCCGCGGCGTTCTACAGACTCCGATGGCTGACAGTTTGGTGTGGGGTTTTCTTCGTGCTGGTGAGTGGGGCGTACGCCCTGTGGATCGGGACGTCGCCCGAGGCGCTGCGGGCAGCATTTGGCAGCGATGACAGGGTGCGTCAGTACATTGAAGACGACTTCATCGACTACTACTCGGAGAATCCGGCGGCGTCCTTTGCCGGCGCGGTCTGGACCAATAACGCCTGGATTTCCGCCCAAGCCGTTGCTTTCGGAATTACGGGGTTTTGGGTGCCCATGATTCTCTTCCTCAACGCCCAAGGCGTGGGCGCGGCTGCCGGCGTGTTTGCCTCCGCGGGAAAGTTGGATGTTTTCTTCAGCTACATCCTTCCCCACGGGCTCATGGAACTCACCGCAGTGTTCATCGCCTGCGCAGCGGGGCTCAAGATTTTTTGGTCGATGGTCCGGCCCGGACCCAGGACACGGATGCAGGCCGTCGCCGACGAAGGACGTTCGCTCATCACCGTTGCCCTCGGGCTGGTCCTGGTACTTCTCATCTCGGGCCTGGTGGAAGCGTTCGTGACACCAAGCCCCTTGCCTGTTTGGATGAAGATCGCCATCGGGGCACTGGTCCTGGCGGCCTATTGGACGTACACCCTGGTTCTGGGTCGACGTTCATTCCGTTCGGGCGCTACGGGCGACCTTGACAGCCACGACGCCGGATACCGGGGGATTGCTGTCTAAGCGGACACGCCCGCACCTTACAGTTGCGTTTCGATCTTGCCATACCCGGGGTGGCTCCTCGTCTCCGCCCAAACCCGGACTGTAGGCTCGAATGCAGACAAGAGTGCCGGCAGCATGGTTACGCCGGTGGGATGCCTACGGAAGTGAAACCGCTGTGAGTGACAAGAGCCCAAAACCGCAAGATCCGGGGACGGACGTCCACGAGGACCCCGACGAGCCGGCCTTTGACTGGATGAAGCCCAAGGCATCTGGTGGTTCTGCTGCTGCTCCCTCAGGCCCGGTCCCGGTTCAGCCGGAGAGCCGCGCTGATCGGAAGGCTGCCGAGGCTGTGGACGTTGAGCCGGAGCCACCGCTTTTCGCGGAGACCGTGGCAGATGCGCCCGCAAGTCGCCAACCCGCACACTATTCCGAACCGTTGCCGACGTCGGCCCTCCAGGTTCGTCCGCCGGAGGACGAGGTTGCCAGGCGTAATGCAGAACGCGAACAGGCAGCAAAGGTCAAGCCAATAGGCCCCCGGATTTTCCAGGTACTGCTCGCGGTCTTCTTCCCTGTGATCCTCTTGGTGCTTGCTGTCCGGGCAGTGACCAGCCCCCTGTTCCTCTGGGTTGAATACAACCGGCCGGGTTTCCCCGGCGACGGCTACGGGTTCAGCACGGACGATCGCATGACGTACGGCTCCTATGCCGTGGACTACTTGAGCAACTGGTCAGGGCCCAGGTATTTGGGTGGCTTGGTAAACCAGGACGGCGCCAAGCTTTTCAAAGACAGCGAAGTCGCGCATATGGCGGACGTGAAGATGGTCATCCTGACCTCGTTTGGTGCCGGTCTGCTGCTCATTCTTTTGAGCATCATCGCCATTGCCTACTTGCGTAAGCGCAGTGCAGGCGGTGTTCGGCGTGGGCTTTTCGCCGGCTCCATCGTCACTTTGGTCATCATCGTTGGCCTTGCAGTGTTGGCAGCCCTGAGCTGGCAGCAGTTCTTCACCGAGTTCCACCGGATCTTCTTCGCCAATGGCACCTGGACATTCTCCCTGGAAGACACGCTCATTCGTCTCTTCCCGGGACAGTTCTGGGTGGACGCCGGAATCGTCATTGGAGCGCTCGTGTTCCTGGCCGCAACGGTCACCTTCATCCTTACCTGGCCCACGCGTCGTCGCCGTGGTTTGGACTCAAAGTCAGCGGCCGAAGAAGAAGCATCCTCAACAGAGATCGACGACGAGAGCGATGCCTCCGGCGTCCGTAAGGACACCAACGACACCCTCGCATAACCACCGAGCCGCTACTTTTCGTAAAGCTTTTCCACCAACGACGAGAAGTCCTCAACCACAACGGCCCGCTTCAGCTTGAGCGATGGAGTCAGGTGACCGGACTCGACGCTGAGATCTGCAGTGATAAAGGCAAACTTTCGGATGGATTCAGCCGAGGACACCAGAGTGTTCGCTTCGTCCACGGCGGACTGAACGGCCGCACGAACGGCCTCGTCCCTCGCGGCTTCACTGGGGGACATGGCGTCACGCTTGTTCTCGGCGCACCAGTCCTGGAGCCCTTCAGGATCCAAGGCCACCAGCGCTGCGACGAACGGCCTGCCGTCGCCCACCACCACGGCCTGTCCCACAAGCCGGTGCTCGCGCAGTTTCTCTTCAAGGGGACCGGGAGCGACGTTCTTGCCGCCAGCGGTGACCAACAGGTCTTTCTTCCTGCCGGTGATGGTCAGGAACCCGTCGGGGTCGAGCTCGCCCAGGTCTCCTGTGCGGAAGAAGCCGTCCACGAAGGCCTCAGCGGTGGCGGTCTCATTCCGGTGGTAACCCTTGAACACGCCGATTCCCTTGACCAGCACCTCGCCATCCTGTGCCACGCGGATGGTGGTGCCGGGCAGCGGTATGCCAACGGTCCCTATGCGGGACATGCTTGGCGTGTTGACGGTGCAGGGGGCAGTGGTTTCGGTCAGGCCATAACCCTCAAGGACAGGAATCCCCGCGCCGTGGAAGAAATGGTTCTCCCGCAGGCTGAGGGGGCTGGCCCCGGACACGGTGTAGCCAACGGCGCCACCGAAGACCTCCCGCACCTTGGGGTAGAGGAGCTTGTTGAATGCCGAGTGCTTGAGGCCAAGGAACCAGCCTGGACCGGGCCCCTGCCCGCGGGCGGCGAGGTCTACCGCCATCGAATATTCGACGGCGGTAGCGGACGCGGCGGCGAACAGTCCGGACTTGCCTGACATGGCCGCTTTATGTCCGGCCCCGGCATAGACCTTTTCGAAGATTCGGGGAACCGCGAGCAGGAACGTGGGTTTGAAAGCACCCAGGTCCGCCATGAGGCCACTGGCACCTGGGCTATGCCCCAACGTGACGCCTGCGGTGAGGCAAACCACCTGGACTGCCCTCGCCAGGACGTGTGCCAGAGGTAGGAACATCAACGTTCGCGCGCCGTGCTGCATCAACAGTTCGGGCAGGAACGGGATGACGTTCCGGGCAACCAGCACGAAGTTGCCATGAGTGATTTCGCAGCCCTTGGGTTTGCCGGTTGTGCCGGAGGTATAGACGATCGAGGCGACATCGGACAGGTTGGCGGCGCTGCGCTGGCGCTCAAGTTCGGCATCCATAATGCCAATTCCGACGGCGGCGAGGCTCGTCAGGTTGGGGGCCTCTCCGTCGTGCTCCATGCGGACAATCGTCACCGGGTCCTCACCCAACGCTGTGGACTTCTCAACGAGGGCGCGAACAAGGTCCGCCTTGGACGTGTCTTCCACAAAGATGCGCCGGGCACCGGAATCGGCAAGGATCCACTCGATCTGGCTGGCCGAGGACGTTTCATAAATGGGCACGGTAACTCCGCCGGCCATCCAGATGGCGAAGTCCACCAAGGTCCATTCGAAACTTGAACGGGAGAGCACAGCTACAGGATCGCCGGGGTTGACGCCTCCGGCGATGAGGCCCTTGGCCAGTGCCTGCACGTCCGCGAGGAAGCGCGCAGCAGGCACGTTGAGCCACCCATTGGCTGTCTTGTGGGCGTAAAGGTTGCCGAACGGGTCCTTGGCGCATCGTTCCAGAAGGAGGTCCGTCACGTTGGTATTCTCGTCGGCCTCGACCAGAAGCTCCGTGCTTGCCTCCCTCACGATCCTCCTCCTAGATCCACGATGGCATCCACATTCTCATCCGCCACTCCTGATAGCTGATGACTTCGGCGGTCAGAACAGGATAGAAAAACGCTGTGGCCAGTACGGCCAGCACCACAACCAAGCCCACTATGTAGAGTCCGGATCTCCGCCGCCAAGGAGGATCGCTGCTGCGACCCAGTACCAACCCCAGAACATACGTCAGGGCCAGCACCAGGAACGGTTCGAAGGAAACCGCATAGAAGATGAACATTGTGCGTTCGGGGTACATGAACCACGGCAGGTATCCAGCCCCGACTCCAACGAGGATGGCCCCGGCGCGCCAATCCCGCCGGCCCGCCCACCAGAAGAGCAGGATCACCAGGGCTACGGTGCCGCCCCACCACACAATGGGGTTGCCTACGGGCAGGATGGCCGAGGAACAGGTCTCGGCAATGCAGCCAGGAGTTCCCTGCTTGGGCGATTGGTAATAGAACGAGGTGGGCCTGCCCATGACCAGCCAGGTCCAGGGGCTGGACTCGTAGGGGTGGTCGGCACTGAGGCCCTGATGGAACTTGAACGCCTCAAGGTGGTAATGCGCAAGGGAACGGACGGGAATTGGGCAGCCAATCCCACCCGGGCGCCGGATTAGTGGCCGCCCACTGGCGGTAGTAGGCATCCTTGGAGAGGAACCAGCCGGTCCACGTGGCCACATACGTGGCTGCCGCGATCGGGACAATGGTCAGGAAAGCCGGAAGGCCATCCTTGATAACCGCTGCGCTGGGCCAGCTGCGGATTCCGGCGATGCGGCGGGCGCTCATGTCCCAGAAGACAGTCAACAACCCGAACGCGGCTACGAAGAACAGCGCAGACCATTTGGTGCCTACGGCCAGGCCTAAGCAAATGCCGGCAACAAGGCGCCACCAGCGCATTCCCAACCATGGGCCGGCCAACAGTTGCGCGGCGGAAGGCCGGCCATCGGGTGAAGCAGCCGCAAGGGCGGCGAGCCTGGAAGCAAGGCGACGTCGGCCGTCGTCGCGGTCCAACAGCAACGCGCCAAAGGCGGCAAGGATCCAGAACGTAAGGAAGATGTCCAGCAAGGACGTTCGCGACAACACCACATGGTGGCCGTCAACCGCGAGCAGCAACCCGGCCACTGCGCCAAGAGTGTGGGAACGGAAGAGCTTCAGCGTAATGAGCGAGAGCAGGAAGACCGTGAGCGTCCCGGTGAGGGCGGCACCGAAACGCCAGCCGAACGGATTGTCAGCCCCAAACAACCACATGCCAAAGGCGATCATCCATTTCCCGACCGGAGGATGAACTACGTACTCGGGGGTGTTGAGCAGGATCTCAGGATGGCCGGCATTGAAGGAATCGTTGGCATTGGCTGGCCAGCTGCGCTCGTATCCGCTGATGAGGTACGAATACGCGTCCTTGACGTAATACGTTTCGTCGAACACCAAGCTGTGCGGGACCTCAAGACGGAAGAAGCGCAGGATTCCGCCGATAACGGCGGTGATGGTGGGAATCAGCCAGAACCATAAACGCAGCGACGGCGGGTAATCCCGCCAGCTTTGGATCCCGCCGATCAAACGCGATGCCAAGGCGCTCACCTTGAAGGCCGCAGTGGGACTGGCGATCCAGGGGTGGCCTGCCAGCCCGCGTCCGGGAGACAGTTTGCTGGTGCTGCCGCCTGAGCCGTCCTGTCCGGACGGAGGCCGCCATGAGGTAGTTGCGGTGGCCGCTGTTGTCTGGCCTGGCTCTCCGGAGCCGTTGCTCGCCGCCACGTCCGTCGCTCCGGAAGGTAACGCCGACAGTGCGGGGGTTCCGGAATCGGTGGTGGGAACGGGGGACTGGCTCACCCGCCCATGCTACCGTTCCATCTTACTGCGGCGTTGAAGTGCGCGCGGCATTAGGCTTGGCAGGTGGAAGAACAACACAGCACCCCGGACGAAGCCCCCTTTGATGATGCATCGGCGGTTGATGAACCGGACGCCGGTGCCGCCGCGAGCCCAACCGCAGGAAGCGGCAGGATTGTGCTGGCTGCCACTCCCATCGGCAACGTGGGCGACGCGTCCTCCCGCTTGATCGAACTCCTGGCGACCTCGGACATCGTTGCAGCGGAGGACACCCGCCGCCTGCATCGGCTGGTCCAGGCCTTGGGCGTGGAGGTATCCGGGCGTGTCATCAGCTATCACGAACACAACGAGGTAGCCAAGACTGGTGAACTGCTGGACTACGTGCGGGCCGGCAAAACCATCCTGATGGTCAGCGACGCCGGAATGCCGGCAGTCTCTGACCCCGGCTTCCGTTTGGTGGAGGGAGCTGTTGCCGCTGGCCTGACTGTCACTGCCGTGCCTGGACCTTCGGCCGTGCTGACAGCCCTTGCGCTTTCCGGGCTGCCCACAGACCGCTTCTGCTTCGAAGGCTTCCTGCCCCGCAAATCGGGGGAGCGGAATTCCCGTCTGGCGGACTTGGCTGACGAGCGCCGCACCATGGTCTTCTTCGAGGCTCCGCACCGGCTCGAAGTGATGCTTCGGGCACTGCACGAGCGCTTTGGCGCGGACCGCCGTGTGGCTGTCTGCCGTGAACTGACCAAGACCTACGAGGAAGTCATCCGCGGAACACTGCGCGAACTCCTGGAGTGGGCAGAAAACAATGAAGTTCGCGGTGAAATTGCCGTGGTTGTGGGTGGCGCACCTGAGCAGGCCCCCGGCAAACCGGAAGACCATGTGGCTGCCGTGAACGAGCTCATCTCCCAGGGAATCCGGCTGAAGGAAGCCGTTGCCGCCGTGGCGGATGATGCCCGTGTCAGCAAGCGGGAGCTGTATTCGGCGGTGCTTGCAGCGCGCTGATCATCCCTGTGCAGGTGCACAATTTGGCGAGCGTATGGCAGTGCGTGAAGGCGTAGACACTGCTTCTTGCATGGCAGTACCGTGGCAGTAATTCAAGCCAATTCTGGCAAGGAACCCTAGTGGTGCAACCCTCCAATGCACCCAAGACGAAGGAGTCGCCATGACTGTCACGGTTGAACGCGAAAGCGAACTGCTGGCTTCCGTCCCCACCGGCCTGCTGATCAACGGTCAGTGGCGTCCGGCGGGATCCGGAAAGACCTTTGATGTTGAGGACCCGGCCACCGGCAAGGTCCTGCTCAGCATCTCCGACGCCGGTGCTGAAGACGGTGCCGCGGCCTTGGACGCCGCCGCTGCCGCACAAGCTGACTGGGCACGCACAGCGCCCCGCGAACGCGGCGAAATCCTGCGCCGTGCCTTCGAACTCGTCACCGAGCGCGCCGAAGACTTCGCCCTGCTCATGACCCTCGAAATGGGCAAGCCTTTGGCCGAAGCCCGGGGCGAAGTCACCTACGGCGCCGAGTTCCTGCGCTGGTTCTCCGAGGAAGCCGTCCGCGTGTCCGGCCGTTACTCCGCAGCCCCGGATGGCAAGAACCGTCTCCTCGTGCAGAAAAAGCCGGTAGGCCCCTGCCTGCTCATCACCCCGTGGAACTTCCCGCTGGCAATGGCCACCCGCAAGGTAGCCCCGGCCGTAGCCGCTGGCTGCACCATGGTGCTCAAGCCCGCCAACCTGACCCCGCTGACCAGCCTGCTCTTCGCCCAGGTCATGCAGGAAGCCGGCCTCCCCGCAGGTGTCCTCAACGTCATCCAGACCTCCACAGCGGGTGCGGTCACCGGCCCGCTGATCAAGGATGACCGCCTCCGCAAGATCTCCTTCACCGGCTCCACCCCGGTAGGCCAGGCCCTGATCCGCGAAGCCGCGGACAAGGTCCTGCGCACGTCCATGGAACTGGGCGGCAACGCACCGTTCGTCGTCTTCGAAGACGCCGACCTGGACAAGGCTGTTGAAGGCGCCATCGCCGCCAAGATGCGCAACATGGGCGAGGCCTGCACCGCAGCAAACCGCTTCATCGTGCACGAGTCCATCGCCGATTCCTTCGCCGAGAAGTTCGCCGCGAAGATTGGCTCCCTCACCACGGCACGCGGTACTGAGCCCGAGTCCAAGGTTGGTCCACTGATCGACGGCAAGGCCCGCGATGGCGTTCACGCCCTCGTCACCGAAGCCGTAGCAGGAGGTGCCACAGCAGTCACCGGTGGTGCCGCCGTCGACGGTCCCGGCTACTTCTACCAGCCCACCGTGCTGAAGAACGTCGCCGCCGACTCCCGCATCCTCCAGGAAGAAATCTTCGGACCGGTGGCCCCGATCGTCACGTTCTCCACCGAAGACGACGCCATCCGTCTGGCCAACAACACCGAATACGGCCTGGTTGCCTACGTCTTCACCAAAGACCTCAACCGTGGCCTCCGGGTCAGCGAGAAGCTCGAGACCGGCATGCTCGGCCTCAACGCCGGCGTCATCTCCAACGCCGCGGCACCGTTCGGTGGCGTCAAGCAGTCCGGCCTGGGCCGCGAAGGCGGCTCCGAAGGCATCGAAGAGTACCTCTACACCCAGTACGTAGGTATCGCGGACCCGTACGCCGACTAGCTCCCAGGTCCCGTCCACCGCTCTCGCAACAAGAACGGTAGAGACAAGCAAAGGGCCCGACGACGGAACCTTAAGTTCCGGAGTCGGGCCCTTTGCTGTTCCCGGGCGAGCCGTTGTGGTGTTTGCGGTCTTAGCGGCGTTGCGGAAGAAGCCCCCTGAGTGCGCGCCAGGATCTGGCAATCCCTTGCCCCGTCCGCCGGAACAGGGACCCCACAGCGCGGAACGGGGCACCGAGTGCGTGGAACCAGCGGCGCATGAGCGACGGCGGCAGCCAGTTGGCGCGGAAGCGAACCAGCCAGCCGGTGTTGTTCCGCAACGATTCACGAACGACGGCGATCCTGGCCGCCGCCGGGGAGGCAGCCTCCATCGGGCGACCATAACGTTGCCGTTCGAAGTCCGCGGTGAGTGAAGCGACGGCGGTATGGGCGGCGTCGTCGAGACCCCCGGCCTCACCCAGGACTGAACTTGAACGGAGTCTGGCAGAAAAGTGCCGTGGCGTTTCACTGGGCGTGGACGGGACGCCATAGTCCGTGGCGAGGTCCTGCAACTCTGCCCATGCGAGGGCTGCGGAGTCGTGGCGACCGGGCGATCTGCTATCTGTTGATGCGGCGTCCGGTGATCCACGATCCGCTGGTTCCTTGGGATTTAGCCGGCGGCGTCGCAGGACTGCCCTGCTTAGCCTCGGCGAGCCAAGGAAGGCAGCGAGCAACAGCACTGCCGCAATTGTGGCAATAACCGTTGGCAGAGGGTCACGAGGCGCAGAGGCAGCAGTCTGCGCGTCGCCTCCAGGCAGCGGAACGGTGGTCGGGGGAGGCGTCACTGCCGTGCCTGGAACGTCCTTCTCGTCAGCATTGGTGCTCAGGCTGCCCGGGACTGAGGATTCGGTGGCGTATTCGGGAACAACGCCACGCGATGGAGTCGGCTCAAAGGGCACCCATCCCAGTCCTTCAAAGTAGAGCTCTGGCCACGCATGGGCATCACGGGCGTCTACTTCATACTCAGGGAACGATCCCTGGCCAACCAAAGCCACGGTCTCGCCTGTCAGCCGGCCGGGTGCGTAGCCCACCGCGATGCGGCTGGGGATGCCCTCCACTCGGGCCATCACCGCCATGGCGGAGGAGAAGTGGACGCAATAGCCGCTCTTCACCGCCAGGAAATCCGCCAGCACGGACAACCCGTTGCCGTCATACCCGTTTTGCACCGGAGCTTGAAGGGAATACGTGAATTCACCGGAGCGCAAGTATTTCTGGATGGCCAGGGCCTTGGCGTAGTTGTTGCCTGCCGAAGACGTGAGTTGCTCCGCCGTCTGGCGCACAATGCTTGGCAGGTTCCCTGGAACGCGGAGGAAGTCATCCGAAATGGACTTTGGCTTACCCGTGGCTTGGGACAGGGCCTGTGCCGTGATCTTGGGTGCGGCCGAGAAGACCACATACCGTTGGGCCAGTGTGCTCGTCTCGGTGCTCATGATGCTGAGGGTGGCCGGATCCCAGGTCCAACGGCCGTTCAGCCCGTTAACGGACACGGGGGCGAACGGCGCCGGTAAGTACGGGCTGGTGAACAAACCCGCGTTGATGGACGTCACCGCATTCACGACTTCTCCCTGGATGGAGTAACCCGGCTCTATCCGGTCCACGCCGGGCCGCCGTGTGGCGGAGCGGTCATCCGGTGCCCAGGTTTCGCCGTCGAAGTGGTCAATAGTGACGGATCTCAGGTAGGTGGCTGCGCTGGAACTGGTGGAGTACGTGATCCGTCCTGCCCCCGTGGGACTCCGGAGGCTGTTACCCAGTGTGATCATCGGATTGAGGCCATTCGAGGTACCCCATGGGCTCAGCCGTGAACCTTGCGGGAAGGTCCCGGTTTCAAACCCTGGAATGGCCAGCGGAACAACCAATGCCAAACCCAGGGCCAGCGCCCCCGTCACCAGGGAGCGCCTGATCTGGCCGGAACTTCGTGGTGCTCCGGACTGCAGCCTGGCGTCAGGGGCGAACCAATGGCTGCAACCAAGAATGAGCAGATATCCCACGGTGGCCCCAACGAATCCTGCGACACCTACGCTTTGCGGCTTGATGGTTGCAGGAACCACCATGACCGCAAGGAGTCCGATTCCACTGGCTGCCGGCATCGAGAGCGGGACGGCCAAAGCATCGATCAGGATCACCAGTAGTCCCAGGCAGGCACAGGTGACGAAGACAATACCCGCGTTGGGGGCTACCGGAGCGCTCTCGGACACAACCGTCTCGGCGGCCCGCTTGATGAGCCGGCCTACCGCGGCAAAGGTCCCGGTGGTGGGAATAAAGCCCAGGAAGCTGTCCTGCCGGCAGAACGTGAAACTGAGTATCCCGGCCAACGCTGCCAAGGCACCCAAGGTGGTAACCAAAGGCTGGATCCGGAGGGTCCGCAGGATGGCCAACGTCAGGGCCACCGCTACAACCGTGGTGATCAGGGGCATGAACCAGGCCCAGCCCCTGAAAACTCCGTTCAGGGATAGGGCCGCACCGAGAACAGCCACGGCCACCGAACCAGCCATGATCCACGGGTAGAGGCCGGGCGGCTGGGCCCGCTGTGGGGGAGGAGTGGGGGCATCTCCGCGGGCATCCTGCTGCGGTAGGCCTCGCGGGTACGTTGCGGGGGACCCACGATGGGACGTGGCGGTCATCGCGGCACCGCCGCTCCGCGCCGTACGTCCATTGCCGCACTCGCAGCAACCAGCAGGCCGCCTTCGTCGAAGCCGGACCACGCCGCTGTCAGTGGTGTCTTCGACGTGACGGAGACAGCCTTCCAGCCGCCTTGCCTCAACGTTTCCAGGACATCGTCCTTGCTGCGGAAATCGGGGTTGCGGGAGTCCGGGTTCCGGGAGTCATGGTTGCGGGACTCGTTGTTGCTTTGAGGGTCCGTAACTACTATCGCGAAGGCGTTGGCGCCATAGCCGGCCGCAGGAGCAAGCGCCTTGGCTTCGGCCAGGGTCAGATTGCCAAGCAAGGCAAGAAGCGGCCCGCGCAAGCGATGTGCAGCGAGCTTGTCCATGAGGCGGTCATCGAAGACGGAATCAACGCTTTCCTGGCCCGATACCTCCGATGCCCCACTGCGGTTGAATGCCCCACTGCGGTTAGGTGCCCCGCCGGGGTTAGGCGTGGAACCGGTGGGTTCAGGGGAGCGCTGGGCATGGTCCGGACTGTTTTCTCCGGCCCTGTGGTGTTCAGCCCTGTGGTGATCAACCCAGTGGTGTTTTCGGGCCGCTCAACTCAATGGCGGCCAAACCTTCGGCTATGGCATGAAGGCCGGCGACGCCACTGAACTCTTCCACGCCCGGGTCCGGTGCCGACGGCGAGCGAATGAAGGCCGGGCTACCGAAGGCATCCAGGACGCGCAGCGAGTAGTTCCGTTCGGCCAAGTGCGCGCTGATGGACATTGCCGCTGTCACAACCCACTCAAAATTCGGGCTGGTCACGAGGTCGGAGTCGTCGTCGTGCGAGCTGAAAACCGAGCCACTGCCGGACGCGAACGCCGCGAATCGTTGGTCGAGGATGATGGTGGCTTCCGGAGTGGTGACCGATTCCTCCTGGCGGACCATAAGCTGTCCGTGCCGCGCCGTGGCGGGCCAGTGGACGCGGCGCATGGGATCCCCATGCCGGTATTCGCGGGTCATGATGTCGTCGTCGCTGGGGTTCGCCCTGATCCGGGTGGCCGTTACACCATCGTTCCCACGCGCTCCGGCGAGTCCCGTTACGGGAAGTTCGACGGCGGCCGGCGTCACGGTGAGGAGGTCGCCGTCGTCGATGGCATGGCGCCGCAGCGACAAGCCGAACGGATCGCTGAATTCGGCAGTAACGGGACCTATGCGGAACTGTCCCCGCTTGCCGGATCGCAGATGGTATTCGTAGCGGCTGGTGCCGCCTGTTGCAGTCCGCGCCGGGAAGCGGAAAGCCGGCGGATCACCGAACCGTGGAGGCAGTTGTTCCTCCATGATCACGTGGCCTGTGGAGAACGTGGACCGGGCAACCGCCAGGCGAACGGTGGTGGCAGTGGAGGTTTCCACGGTGGAGGGATTGAATTCCCGGTACACCTGGAACTTGGGTTTCAACACCCGCACACCGGCCAACGCAACCAACGGAAGGATCAATAAGAAGACGGCCAGAGTCAGGAGATCACGTCTGCCCATAATGTAGGCGCAGACCAGCGAGAGGACCCCGGCGGAGAGCAATCCCCAGCCGCGGCTGGTGAACAAATGCTTGGGGAGCCGATCCACGAGTGCCATGCCCGCTGTCTCCTATGCGCTTTGCTTGTCCCTGCGCCACGCGCCAGGCGGTTCCTGGGCAACCGGGAGGGAAGCGAGGATGCCCCGCAGGACGGTTTGAGGCGTATCGCCGGAACTCGCAGCCTTGCGATCCAGGATGATGCGGTGGGCGAGTACCGATTCGGCCACGTCCACGACGTCGTCGGGAAGAACAAAATCGCGTCCGTCCAAAGCTGCCGTGGCCTTCGCGGCGCGCAGCAACTGCAGCAAGGACCGCGGGCTTGCACCGAGCCGAAGGCGGGCACTTTCACGCGTGGCCCGGCCAATCGCCACCGTGTATTCCTTGATGGCCGTGGACACGTAGACCTGCTGGACGGCTGCAATCATGGCTGCCACATCGGCGGCTGTGACCACTGGGGTTACGTTGATGAGGGGAGAAGCTGCCTGATGCGTTTCCAACATCTCGATCTCGGCATCCCTGTCCGGATAGCCCATGGAAATCCTTGCCATGAAGCGGTCGCGCTGGGCTTCTGGCAGCGGATAAGTGCCCTCCATTTCGATGGGATTCTGCGTTGCCACCACCATGAACGGCAATCCCAGCTGGTACGAATGCCCGTCAACCGTCACCTGGTGCTCTTCCATGCATTCCAGGAGCGCGGACTGCGTCTTGGCCGAGGCGCGGTTGATTTCGTCGCCGATCACGATGTTCGCGAACACGGCACCCGGCCGGAACTCGAACTGCCGCGAAGACTGGTTGTAGATGGACACGCCCGTCACATCAGAGGGCAACAGATCCGGGGTGAACTGGATACGGGACACAGTGCAATCCACGGTCCGGGCCAGCGTCTTCGCCAACAAGGTCTTGCCAACACCGGGCACATCCTCCAGCAGGAGATGGCCCTGTGCAAGGAGAACTGTCAAGGCGAGTTTTGCGGCGTCCGCCTTGCCGTCGATGACCTTGCCGATGGATGCCAGAATGCGCTCGCTGGCATCGTGGAAACGTTCGGCGTCCATGACCTGCGGCTTGTGTCCATTGAGCAAGGCGGCATCCCGGGGCAGCGCACTGTACGCCTCGCCCTGGAGTGGGGAAGGTTCAACGGTGACTTGTCGCTTGGACTCCATGGATTGCCCTTCAGCCGTGGCCAACGCCGGTGTCGGCCGTCTGTCCGTTCCAGACTACCCAGACTTTGGCCGTCCCTGACATAGTGCTCCGGGAATTTATGTGCCAACTGGAATTTGTCCCGAAGCATGGGGGACCGCGGTCCGATTAAGGTGGGAACATGTGCAATTCCCTCGCTCCCGCTCCCTACCGCGCGTCCTCCGGTGCAACAGAAGCATCGGATTCCCGCAAAGAGTACCCGCCAGCCCCGGAACCGCTTCCCGTCCCGGTGATGGACAACCACACCCACTTGGACTTCCGGCACGGTTTGATTGAAGTCGGCGTTGCGGACGCCATGGATGCCGCCGAAGCTGTTGGTGTCCAAGGGGCGATCCAGGTTGGCTGCGACCTGGAATCCTCGCGCTTCACAGTGCAAGCTGTCCAGGCTGATGTCCGCTTGCTGGGAGCCGTTGCCATCCACCCCAACGACGCACCCATCTACGCGGGGCGGGGGAGCTCGAATCGGCGCTCGCAGAGATCGAGGAACTCGCCGCCCACCCGCGGATCCGTGCCATCGGCGAGACAGGATTGGACTTCTTCCGAACACACGGTGAGGGCCTGACACATCAGCGGTATTCCTTCCGAAGGCACATCGACATCGCCAAACGGCTTGGCCTCACGCTGCAGATCCACGACCGCGACGCCCACGATGACGTAGTGCAGGTGCTGAACGAGGAAGGCGCCCCTGAGAGGGTAGTTTTCCACTGCTTCTCCGGTGACGAGAAACTCGCGCGCATCTGCAATGACAATGGCTGGTACATGTCCTTTGCAGGGACCATGACGTTCAAGAATGCCGCCAACCTTAGGGCAGCGTTGTCCATTGCGGAACCCAGCCGGATCCTGGTGGAAACAGATTCGCCCTTCCTCACTCCACACCCGTACCGCGGCCGGCCAAATGCGAGCTACATGGTGCCGTACACAGTTCGCTCGATGGCGGAAGTGACAAAAGATGACCTTTCAGAACTTTGCGCCAGGCTTGCTCAAAATACCGTAAATGCCTACGGATCCTGGGGCTGATTGGGGGCATTCGAACGCCTGTGGGACTGACTGCAATGAATACCCGGTATGTAGAATTCTTGGTCCGTTTATAACAGATCGGTTACTGTGTACAACAAGTAGCCGGGGTCGGGGAAGGCCTTCGGACAACTGGCCCGGATCCGTCCGGGCTCTTTAGTTGAATGTATTTGGCGGCGCAGATGCCGGCAGCAGAGGGTGGGACCAGGCTTTTTTGCCTGGCCCCTCAGTTTTGCGGCTGGCATTGTTTTTTGCGCTTTTCCCCGTGCCCGGATGGTCTGAGAGTTATGGGCAATCGTGATCAAGTTCTTCACAACGGATGGCAAGTTCAGCTTTCTCAAAGTCGGTGCCCAGTTGCTGGTTGTTGCAGCACTGGTGGTCGGTGTAGTCGCCTTCGTGGGCAACAACAAGACCATCACCCTGAACGTTGATGGCAAGGTGAGCTCCATCCAGACCTTCGGCGGCACTGTTGACCAAGTGGTCAAAGCAGCCAAGGTCGAGCTGAAGGACGCAGACCGTGTTTCCCCGGATCTTGCTACCCAGGTGGAAAACGGCTCGGTGGTCAACATCAACCTTGCCAAGGCCGTCTCCATCGAATTGGATGGCGCCCGCAAGACCGTCAACACCAACGCCCCGGACGTCGCCGGCCTGGTGAGTGAACTGGGAGTCGCGAGCTCCTCCGAAATCTCCCAGCCCAAGGACGCCTCCCTGGCCGTCACGGGCTCCTTCGTTTCCATCTCCACACCCAAGACCATCAGCTTGGTAGCTGACGGCAAGGACACCAGCGCCACCACGACGGCGCCCGACGTCGCCACCGTCTTGAAAGACGCCGGAGTCACACTGGGCGCCAGCGACCGCGTCTCCCAGCCCGGAAACGCACCGGTCATCCAGGACATGGTGATCAAGGTCTCCCGCGTGGACACCAGCAAGACTGCCGAAGCCACCGAGGAAGTGCCGTTCGAAAGCGTCAGCACCGATAGTGCCGAGCTCTATAAGGGCGACGAGAAAGTAACCCAAAAGGGCGTCGCAGGTTCCGTTGTGAAGACCTTCAAGCTGGTCTTGGTGGATGGTCGTGAAGCTTCCCGCACCCTTGTTTCCAGCAATGTCACCACCCAGCCCGTCACCGAAAAGATCGCGGTCGGAACCAAGGCACGCCCCGTCGCTGCCAAGGCTGCCACGTCCAGTGGTCCCACCGGAGCCCCGAACGAAGCCATGTGGGACAGGATCGCCCAGTGTGAGTCCGGCGGAAACTGGTCCATCAACTCCGGCAACGGTTACTACGGCGGGCTGCAGTTCTCCAGCCCCACCTGGTTGGCTAATGGCGGCGGCGCTTACGCCCCCACGGCCAACCTTGCCACCAAAGCTCAGCAGATCGATATCGCCAACCGCCTCTACGCCAGGAACGGCCTCAGCGACTGGGGCTGCGCGCACGCAGCGTGACCCCGCACAGACGATACGATACCTAGGTGACTGAACCGAATTCCGAACCCGCCGCCGTCGTGCCTTTGATGGGCGCCACAGATATCCGACGGTTAGCCGAGGAAATCGGTGTCCGCCCCACCAAGACTTTGGGCCAGAACTTTGTCATTGACGGTAATACGATCCGCAGGATCGTCTCAGCCGCCAATATCGACGCCGGGGAAACCGTGCTTGAGGTGGGCCCGGGCCTCGGCTCCCTGACACTTGGCCTGCTGGACGCGGCGAAGACCGTTGTGGCCGTTGAAATTGATCCCGTGCTCGCAAGGAAGCTCCCCGAAACTGTTCGTGCATGGCGACCCGAGGCTGAAGAGAACTTCCATCTGGTCCTATCGGACGCCATGAGGGTCACGGAACTGCCAGTGCAGCCGACAGCACTGGTGGCCAACCTCCCATATAACGTGGCCGTCCCCGTGGTGCTGCACTTGCTCCAACACTTCCCGCGCCTGCAGCACGGCTTGGTCATGGTGCAGGACGAGGTCGCAGACCGCCTGGCAGCAACTCCCGGCAGCAAGATCTACGGCGTGCCCTCGGTCAAGGCTGCTTGGTACGGGCACATGCGCAAGGCCGGCGTGATCGGCATGAACGTGTTTTGGCCTGCTCCGAAGATCCACTCAGGACTCGTTGCCTTTACGCGCCATGACCCACCCGCCACGCACGCTACCCGGGAGCAGGTGTTTGCTGTCATTGACGCCGCCTTCGCCCAGCGTCGAAAGACCCTCCGTGCAGCGTTGGCTGGCTGGGCCGGCAGCGCGGCCGAGGCCGAACGGTGCCTCGTCGCCGCCGGCGTTGATCCCACAGCCCGGGGCGAGGTCCTGGACATCTCTGCCTACGTCCGGATTGCCGAAGCCCGCCACCCAGCGGACGCATGAGTCCGAACACCCGCAAACCCAGCGGCCTGCCGTACGTAGGCGATCGCTTCCATGCCCGGACGGTCCGGGTCAAAGCGCCCGGGAAGATCAACGTTTCCCTGAGCGTTGGTCCGTTGCGTCCCGACGGCTACCACTCCGTGGCAAGCGTCTACCTGGCCGTTTCCTTGTACGAGGAAGTGGCAGCCACCAGCACCGAGGCTGAGGGAATTACCGTCAGCATCAGCCCCAACAGCACGCTGGACCTGGACGGCGTCGATATACCCCTGGACGAAAGCAATCTGGCGTACAAGGCAGCAGCCATCATGGCTGAGCTGTCCGAGAAACCAACCGGCGTCCACCTTGAAATCACCAAACGCGTGCCGGTTGCCGGAGGTATGGGTGGGGGCTCCGCCGACGCCGCCGCTACTTTGCTTGCGTGCGATGCCCTGTGGAACAGCGGCCTTTCCCGCGAGGAACTCGCCCACTTGGCAGCCGAACTGGGCGCGGACGTTCCGTTCTCGCTGCTGGGCGGGACCGCCGTCGGACTCGGTGTTGGCGACAAATTGTCGCCCGCACTGGCGAAAGCACAAATGGACTGGGTGCTGGTGTTTGCCGACTACGGGCTCTCTACACCTGACGTGTTCCACAGCCTCGACGGACTCCGGGACTCCGAAGGCGTGGAAATCCCGGAGCCCGTGGACGTTGACCCCACCATCCTCCAGGCCCTGCGCCACGGCGACCCCGAGGCCCTCAGCCGGGTGCTGATCAATGATCTCCAGCGTGCGTCCATCGCGCTTGCCCCACAGCTGAGGGACACCATCGGCCTGGGTGAAGCCCGGGGCGCCCTGGCAGGTATGGTGTCCGGCTCCGGGCCCACCATCGCACTGCTCGCCAGGGACTCGGTGTCCGCCAGCGTCCTCGCTGAAGAGCTGACCCATCGGGGCCACACTGCAGTTGCCGTCCACGGACCCGTGCCCGGCGCCCGGATCATCTCCGATACCCTCCTTTAGTAGCTCCCGCATTCCAGCAGTAGAAAGTAGTACCCATTGGCCCACCTGCTTGGCGGCGAAAACCTCACCGTTTCGTTCGCGACCCGCACTGTCCTCGACGGCGTCACCCTCGGTTTGGAGGATGGCGACCGCATCGGCATGGTCGGCCGCAACGGTGACGGAAAATCAACCCTCATGCGTTTGCTCGCCTTGCGCTCGACGCCCGACTCCGGCCGCGTCACCAAACGCGGGGACGTCAACGTCGGCTACCTCGACCAAGGCGACGTGCTCGACGGCGACCTGACAGTCGGCGCTGCGATCGTCGGCGACCGCGCGGACCACGAATGGGCGGCCAACCCCAAGATCCGCGAAGTCATGGGCGGTTTGGTTGCCGACGTCGATTGGCACGCCAACGTACATGCACTCTCCGGCGGGCAAAAGCGCCGTGTAGCGCTGGCCAAGCTCCTCATCGAAGACCACGACGTCATCATGCTGGACGAACCCACCAACCACCTCGACGTCGAGGGCGTGGCCTGGCTGGCAAAGCACCTCAAGACGCGCTGGCGCGCCAACCAAGGCGCTTTCCTAGTGGTCACACACGATCGCTGGTTCCTTGACGAAGTGTGCAACTACACCTGGGAAGTCCACGACGCCATGGTGGACATGTTCGACGGCGGATACGCCGCCTACGTTTTGGCGAGGGCCGAGCGCGACCGGACGGCCGCCGTCGTCGAAGGTAAACGCCAGCAGCTCGTCAAAAAGGAACTGGCGTGGCTTCGCCGTGGGGCGCCTGCCCGAACGGCCAAGCCGAAGTTCAGGATCGAAGCTGCCAATGACCTGATCGCAGACGTGCCGGATCCCCGGGATTCCGTCGCCCTCAGCAAGATGGCCACCGCTCGCCTGGGCAAAGACGTGCTGGACCTTGAGAACGTGACCCTTGATTTTGTCGATGGAGCGGACGGGCAGAAACTTTTCGACAACATCACCCTGCGGCTCGCACCTGGCGAACGACTTGGTTTGGTGGGCGTCAACGGGGCTGGCAAGTCCACGCTGCTCAAACTCCTTAACGGCGAAATCCAACCAACGTCAGGGAAAGTCAAACGCGGCAAGACCGTGGTCACCGCCGTGCTCACCCAGGACGTGAAAGAGCTCGACGACGTCTCGGACCTTCGCGTCATTGAGGTCATCGAGCGGGAAAAGCGGTCCTTCAGCGTAGGCGGTAAGGAATTCACCGCCGGTCAATTAGTGGAGCAGCTCGGATTCACCAAGGAAAAGCAGTGGACACCCGTCAGCGACCTCTCCGGTGGTGAGCGCCGCCGGCTCCAACTCCTGCGCCTGCTGGTAGGGGAGCCCAACGTACTGATGCTCGACGAGCCCACCAACGACCTCGATACTGACACCCTGGCCGCCGTCGAAGATGTCCTGGACGGTTGGCCCGGCACGCTGGTTGTGGTGAGTCACGACAGGTACCTTCTGGAACGCGTCACGGACAACCAGATGGCACTCCTTGGCGATGGCAAACTCCGTGGCTTGCCTGGCGGCGTGGACCAATACCTCGAACTTCGTGAAGCGGCGCTGGCTTCCGGCGCTGTTGGCGGTGGTTCCGGTGCGCCCACTTCTGCAAGCGGATCTTCTACACCCGTTGCTTCAGGCGCCAGCGAAGCCGAAAGGCGTGAAGCCCGCAAGGACCTCAACCGGATCGACCGCCAGCTCGGCAAGATAGCGCAGCAGGAGGAAAAGCTCCACACCCAAATGGCCGCGAAATCCGAATCCGGGGACTTCGACGCACTGGGCGAACTCAACGCCAAGCTGCAGGAACTCCTTGAGGAGAAAGAAGGCCTGGAGCTCGAGTGGCTGGAGGCCGCCGAAACCCTCGGCGAGTAGTTTCTGCAGGTTTCCCCTGAACGTTCTCTCACATCCTGCAGGTTTCTGCGGAACGTTCTCTCACATTCTCCGCGGTCGTTGGTGGAGGCGGCGCGGTGGCGGCGCGGCGCGCATCCTCCGCGTGCTGCTCCTTCGTCGCTTTGACGCACGCTACCGGATACCCGCCGCCCCGCCTCTGACGTTCTCTCATGTCCTGCGGGTTTTTGAGGAACGTTCTCTCATGTCCTGCGGGTTTTTGAAGAACGTTCTCTCACGTCCTGCAGGGTTTTGCCGTTGCTCGGGGGAGTTCCGTTTAGCGGTGGATCCTAGGTTGGCGTTGATTTTTCCTTCGATGTTGAAGGGGAAAGGGGCCGAGCGGTCACCCGGGATGTGAAAGCACGTTGTGGCTGGCACCCGGCAGCCTGCATTTCAGCGCTTCAGCAGAAGTTTCGGTCAGGGGCGGATTTAGGGGAACCGGATTTTCTCTCACATCCTGCCAACTTTTAGCGGATGCTCTTTCAGTTCCTGCTCCGCGGCTTCCCCCTGCCCAGACCGGTGAGCCGCAATGCCGTCGTGTACTCACAGGTCAGCGAGGAGTGTTCCGACCGCAGCGGCCCTGCGGTCGCGATGTGAGAGTGCCCCTATGTTTTTCGTCAAGTGGTGGCGGGTGTTGGGGGTTGGTAGAGGGCGCCGTCGCGGAGCATTGCGTAGAGGGTGTCACAGCGGCGTCGTGCCAGGGCAATGATTGCCTGGTTGTGGCGTTTTCCTTCGGCGCGTTTGCGTTCGTAGTAGGCCCGGGACGGCGGGTCGTGGAGCGCAGCGAACGCGGAGAGGAAAAGAGTTCGTTTGAGGACTTTGTTGCCTTTTCTGGAGGAGTGGTCGCCGCGGATGGAGGACCCGGATCGCCAGGTGACTGGGGCCAGCCCGGCGTAAGAGGCCAGGTGCCCGGCGGTGGGGAAGTCTTTCCCGGCGACTTCGGTGAGGATTCGTGCGGCGGTCCTGATGCCCACGGCCGGCAGAGACATCAGGACCGGGTGAAGAGGGTGGGCCTCCACGAGTGCTTCGACCTGGGTGAGGACCATGGCGCGGTTTTCGTGAAGCCCGGAGAGCATGGCCGCGAGCTGGGGCAGCACGATGGTCGCGGCATTCGTGCCGACAACAGTGACTGTTTGCCGGCCCAGGGCCTCGATGATTTCATCGGCAAGGCGTTCGCCCATCCGCGGCGCGAGTTTGGTCAGCCGGTTCCCGATCCGGCGCCGGCCTGCGTGACGGAGCTCTTCGGGGGTAGGCCAGGTCCGCAGCAGGTCCAGCACCGCAGGATGATCCATGTAGGGTCCCAACACCCTTTCCAGAGCAGGGTGGATCTGGGTGAGCAGCCCGCGGATCCGGTTCGAGGTCGCCGTGGCCTGCTTGGCCAGGTCATCATCGAAACCACAAAGCATGCTCAGCTCAGCGAGCTGCTCATCGGCCAACTGAACCGAGCGCAATGTATGCGGCATGGTCCTGGCGGCCTCGGCGATGATGAACGCATCCCGGGCATCGGTTTTCGCCTCTCCGGGGTGCAGGTCCGCGATCCGGCGCATCGCCAGCCCCGGCAGATACCCGACAAGAACACCGGCGGCCTGGGCCACCGCTACCGGCAACGCGCCGATGGTTGCTGGCTGGTCAACGACCAACAACACTCGTCCGGCGTCCTCGAGTTCGGCGATGATTTCCCGGATTTTGGCTTCATCGTTGGGCAGCGCCCGGTCCAGCAATTTCTTTCCGGCCCGGTCCACGGCAACGGCATGATGGACGCCCTTGCCAACATCCAGACCAATAAACACTTCGACACCATCGTGGTTCGCGATCATCCGGTCCCTCCAGTCGTAGTCAGCTCCCATGCTGGCCCGGCAGCGGTGTCAGGACCCGGCACCCACGTTACGCACGACGTTCCCGAACTGTCCTGCCCCTATCAGCGGTCTCCCGGCACCTACCAACCCCGGTGACAACACTCTCAAGATCATCGGATCGACAGAGGAACGCAATCATGCCGGGGCAGCAGGCCAGCACACCCACATCCTGCACCAGGAAACGGGCTACGAAAAAGGTAACGAGGGATGGGAGAAACGGGTGGGGATGTGAGAGAACATCCGGGAAAAGGCGTCAGGATGTGAGAGAAGGATGGGGGTCAGCCGTCGGAGCGGAGCTCAGGTTCCTTCTGCAGCCCGGTCAGTCCGTTCCAGGCCAGGTTTACCAGGTGAGCCGCTACCGCGCGTTTGTCCGGCTCACGACTGTCCAGCCACCATTGGCCTGTCATCGCCACCATTCCGACGAGCATCTGAGCGTACATAGCGCCATCTGCAGCGCTGAATCCGCGGCGGGCGAATTCATCCGAGAGCAGGTGTTCCACCCGCGCGGTGACGTGCGAGAGCAGCGTGGAGAAGGCGCCCTCAGGCTGGGAGGGCGGTGCATCGCGCATGAGGATCCGGAAGCCGTCGGTGCGGTCTTCGATGTAGCCAAGGAGCGCCAATGCTGCGCGTTCCACCAGGACGCGGGGTTTGGCCTCCGTGCTCAGTGCCTCGGTGATGGAGTCCAGGAGGATCCGGAATTCGGTTTCGACAACTTGCCGGTAGAGGCCTTCCTTGGACCCAAAATGCTCGTAGATCACCGGTTTGGACACGCCCGCGCTGGCGGCAATTTCTTCAATCGTGGTGCCGTCCAGGCCCTTGGCTGCGAAGAGCGCCCGGCCAATGCCGATGAGCTGGGAGCGTCGCTGTTGTCCCGTCATCCTCAACCGTATTGGGCGGTCTCCCAGGGGCTCAAGGGCGGCCGCGGGCCGGGGAAGTTCAGTGCGCTTGCTCACGTGTCCATCATGCCCTAACCCCTGCGCGGCTGATCGCGAAGGGCCGTAACAGGGCATCCGGAGACCCGTCACAGCGGGTCAAGTCGCGAACCATGCAAAGGTCATGGCAAACTAGATTCTTGTGTGTGCATCCCGGTGATCCGGGAAACCGTCAGGCCCTGCCGCCTGGGGGTGCAAGCATGCACGGTCCGCTCTGGTGTAATGGCAGCACCCCGGCCTTTGGAGCCGTGGAGTATAGGTTCGAATCCTATGGGCGGAACGGTCGGAAAATGCGCTCCACTCTGTACCTGGAACAGCTCGAACGGTGCCTGGGTCCATAGTTGGAATGGCAGCATTCCGAAGCCGGGTTACCCGGGACAAAACCGAGCAAGGAGAGCCAGTACGTGAGCCCCGAAACCACCGGTCCCGCAGCAGTCATCGTCTTGGCTGCAGGTGCCGGAACGCGAATGAAGTCGCGGACTCCCAAGATTCTCCACGAAATCGGCGGCCTCTCCATGGTGGGCCACGCCCTCCTCGCCGCCCGTTCCATCAACCCCCTGAAACTTGCCCTTGTTGTCCGGCACGAGCGCGACCGCGTGGCAGAACATGTCTCCGCGCTGGATCCGGAAGCCGTGATCGTTGACCAGGACGAAATCCCCGGCACGGGACGCGCTGTGGAGGTTGCCCTCAAGGCCCTCGACGCCGAAGCCGAGCTCACCGGAACTGTGGTTGTCACGTACGGAGATGTGCCCCTGCTGACGGGCGAATTGCTCGGCGAACTCGTGGCAACCCATGAAGCCCAGAGCAACGCCGTGACGGTGCTCACTGCGGTCTTGGACGACGCCTCGGGCTATGGCCGCATCCTGCGTGCCGAAGACGGCACGGTCACCGGCATCCGCGAGCACAAGGATGCAAGCGAAGCCGAGCACACCATCCTTGAGGTCAACTCCGGCATTTACGCCTTCGACGCCGCGGTGCTGCGGAACGCGCTGACCCAGGTCACCACTGACAACGCGCAGGGCGAGATGTACCTCACCGATGTCCTCGGGCTGGCGCGCGACGCCGGTGGCCGGGTTGCCGCCGTCGTCACCCAGGACCGCTGGCAGGTTGAGGGCGCCAACGACCGCATCCAGCTTTCCGCGCTCGGCGCCGAGCTAAATCGCCGCATCGTCGAGTCCTGGATGCGGGCGGGTGTGACTGTGGTGGATCCGTCCACCACCTGGATCGACTCCACGGTCAGGCTCGATGAAGACGTCCGCTTGCTGCCCAATACGCAACTGCACGGTTCCACCACCGTGGCGAGGGACGCCGTCGTGGGTCCCGATACAACGCTGACCGACGTCAACATTGGCGAAGGCGCCAAGGTGATCCGCACTCACGGCTCGGGTTCCACCATCGGAGCCGGGGCAAGCGTTGGACCGTTCACCTACCTCCGTCCCGGCACGGTACTGGGAGAGACCGGCAAGATCGGTGCCTTCTACGAAACCAAGAACGTGACCATCGGCCGTGGTTCCAAGCTGTCCCACCTCGGGTACGCAGGTGACGCTGAAATCGGTGAGGACACCAACATCGGCTGTGGCAACATCACGGCCAATTACGACGGCGAGAAGAAGCACCGCACGGTGATCGGCTCGGGCGTGCGGACTGGTTCAAACACCGTGTTTGTAGCTCCCGTGACCGTGGGTGATGGCGCTTACAGCGGCGCCGGTGCCGTCATCCGCAAGGATGTCCCGCCTGGAGCCCTCGCAGTTAGCTTGGCCGCGCAGCGAAACGCCGAAGGCTGGGTACTGGCCAACCGCCCCGGCACCACCTCAGCGAAGCTGGCCGAAGCCGCGCAGGAGTCACTGCTGACCCCCGCCTCCACATCCTCACAATCTCCAGCAACCACAGAAGAGGGCAAATAGGCATGAGCGAAATTACCGCACACGGCGAGAAGAAATTGATTCTCGCCGCCGGAAGGGCACATCCGGAGCTGGCGCAGGAAATCGCGAAGGAGCTGGAGACCGAGCTCCTGCCCATCGACGCCTATGACTTCGCCAATGGGGAAATCTACGTCCGTTCCGCTGAGAGCGTCCGCGGCACCGATGCGTTCGTCATCCAGGCGCACCCGGCCCCGCTGAACAACTGGCTCATGGAGCAGTTGATCATGATCGACTCCCTCAAGCGCGCCTCTGCCAAGAGGATCACGGTTGTTTCACCGTTTTACCCGTACTCCCGCCAGGACAAGAAGGGCCGTGGCCGCGAGCCCATTTCCGCCCGCCTGGTTGCGGACCTGTACAAGACCGCCGGTGCGGACCGCATCATGTCCGTGGACCTGCACACGTCCCAGATCCAGGGCTTCTTCGATGGCCCTGTTGACCACCTGATGGCGATCCCGCTGCTGGCCGACTACATCCGCACCAAGGTTGAGGCGGACAACATCACGGTTGTTTCGCCGGACACCGGCCGCGTCCGCGTGGCCGAACAGTGGGCGGAACGCCTGGGCGGTGCCCCGCTGGCGTTCGTTCACAAGAGCCGCGACCTCACCGTGCCCAACCAGGCCGTCTCCAAGACCGTTGTTGGCCAGGTTGAAGGCCGCACGTGCGTGCTTATTGACGACATGATCGACACCGGTGGAACCATCTCCGGCGCCGTCCAGGTCCTGAAGAACGCCGGTGCCAAGGATGTCATCATCGCTAGCACGCACGCCGTTTTCTCGGACCCCGCAGCGCAGCGCCTCGCTGATTCGGGCGCACGCGAAGTGGTTGTCACCAACACCCTGCCCATCCCGGCAGAGAAGCGTTTCCCGCAGCTCACGGTGCTGTCCATCGCACCGTTGATCGCGCGTGCCATTCGTGAAGTGTTCGACGACGGCTCGGTCACCAGCCTGTTCGACGGCAAAGCCTGACGCCGGACTACTGATATGACGGGTCATCTGCCGCCTCCGGGCGTGTGGGTGGCCCGTTTTCAGTAATGAAGGTATCCGCTGGTAAACTCTTGGGGATACCTTGGCGAGGGAGAGCACATCCGGTGCGCGTTTTGAACCGGAATTGCGGGTCTCCGTTATCGACTGGGTCTGCATCTCCTTCGACACAGGCGGGCTTGCTGCTGGACAGCAACGATCGCCGGGCGTAGAAGGTCCACAGACCTCCGCCCTTGCTGATCGACTTGTCCGGAGTTTCCCGGACGCCACAGTAATCAAGGAGTACACATGTCTGAGCAGAAGCTCACCGCAGAACTGCGCACCGAATTCGGTAAGGGTTTTGCCCGCCGTGCACGCATGGCCGGCCAGATCCCGGCTGTCATCTACGGCCACGGCGCAGAGCCGATCCACATCAACCTGCCCGGCCGCGCCACCACGCTGGCCGTCCGCGTTTCCAACGCCCTGCTGGCAATCGACGTCGACGGCGAGCAGCACCTGACGCTCGTCAAGGACATCCAGCGCGACCCGGTAAAGCAGATCATCGAGCACGTTGACCTCCAGACCGTCCAGGCCGGCGAGAAGGTTACCGTCGACATCGCCATCCACGTTTCCGGTGAAGTTGTTCCGGGTGCTGTTGCCAGCCTCGAAGCCACCACGGTTTCCCTTGAGGCCGAGGCAACCCACGTGCCCACCGCCGTCGAGGTTGACATCGAAGGCCGCAAGGCTGGCGAGAACATCCACGCATCGGACCTCGTCCTCCCGAAGGGTTCCACCCTGCTCACCGAAGGCGACACCCTGGTGGTCCGTATCTCCGAGACTGCTTCTGAAGCTGAAGAAGAAACCACCGCAGCAGCGGCTGAGTAGTCTTTGACTGCTTAAGGCAAACGCCTTTTGAGTGGCCGGGTCCCCTTGGGTCCCGGCCACTTTCTTCTTCCAGCCCACGCAACTCCGCGACCCCGATTTCCTGACCAGATTCCCTAGGATGAGACCATGACTGACACCTGGCTGATAGTTGGCCTTGGCAACCCCGGCAGCGAGTACAGCAACAACCGGCACAACGTGGGCCAGATGGTGCTTGACGAGCTGGCGTCCCGGATGGGCGGCAAGTTCAAGACCCACAAGGCCAGGGCGCAGGTAGTGGAGGGTCGGCTGGGGATTGGCGGGCCCCGCGTAGTGCTGGCCAAGCCAATGACCTACATGAACGTTTCCGGTGGTCCTGTGGCGGGCTTGAGCAAATTCTTCGACATTGCACCGGACCACGTGATTGCTGTCCACGATGAAATCGACATCCCCTTCAACACGGTCAAGCTCAAGATAGGTGGCGGCGAGGGGGGTCATAACGGCCTCCGCGATATCTCCAAGGCGCTGGCAACAAAGGAGTATCTGCGCGTGCGGGTAGGGGTGGGCCGGCCTCCCGGACGTATGGATACCGCGGACTTTGTCCTCCGGGATTTTGCCACCGCCGAGAAGAAGGAATTGCCGTTTCTGCTGGACGAGGCGGCCGACGCGGTTGAACTGCTCATGAATGAAGGGCTGTTGGCGGCACAGCAGAAGCATCATGCCGCAAGAACTTGAGCAAATCTTGAGGAAAGCCTGAGGAAAGCCTGATGATTCGAGGCGCCCTTAGCCCTACCAAACTGTCGGCGCCCGGAGGTAGTGTGCATGGTACGCAGGTAAGCGGTGGGGGACTGTCGCGGATGTTGTAGCGAAGGATGCGAATGTCGGCGGAGTTGCTAAACAGAGGCGGTGGAGGCGCAGCGAGGGCTGCGGCTCCGGACCTTGTGGGCGGTTCATCCGATCGGCAAACATGGTCGCTGTTGGCCAGGAGCCAGGATCTGTCCCGGGCAACCAAGCACCTTGAGTCCCCGGAATCCTACGGTGTGGTGCTCACTGGCGAACGGGGAATCGGCAAGTCAGGCTTGGCCCGGGCAGTAATTTCCTCGCTGGGCCCCAAAATCCATAGCCTGCAATTGCGCAACACGGTTGCCAATGGGCAGACTCCCTACGGGTGCCTCGGATTCCTCCTGGCGAGGCTGCCGTCCGAGGCCGTCAGTTCGCCCACGGGCATTCTCCACGCGATTACCTCACTGATCCGTGCAGAAGCTGCGGGCCGCCAGACTGTCTTCATCGTGGACAATGCCGGCGGTATGGACCCCATGAGTACGGGCGTGCTGCTGAACCTGATGGCGACTGGAACGGCCAAGGTGATCGCCACGGTTCAACGCTCCAGCGATCTCCCCGCCGATTTTCATCGGATGGTGCTTGAGGAGCAACTGGGCGAAGTCCATCTGAATACGCTCAGCGAAGAACAGACCAAGCAGGTTCTCGGTTCGGTGCTGGGCCACTACGTCTCCTCGACGCTGGTTGGTTCACTCCACTCCGCCGTCGGTGGGAACCCGATGCTCCTGCACGCGCTCCTGGACGAGCAACGCCATTCCGGCAACCTCGTCCTCAACGATTCCGTGTGGACGCTCCGGGACCGCATCAAGCTTGAAGGCGCCACGGTTGTGGAGGACTTTGTCCGTTCCAGATTGGCGCGTGAACCCCAGACCAACCGGACCGTCGTCGAGGTCCTGGCCTGCGCGCAGCGCGCGACACTGGTGGATCTTGCTGCGATCTTTGGCACCGAAGTGCTTGTGGAGATGGAGGAATCCGGGCTGCTCACCGTTGACCGGAACGGCGAGCACTGGGTTTCCCTTCGCGATGCCTACGTGGGTGAGGTTGTTCGGGGCTGGGTGAGTACCCGGCGGCGTCGCGAGCTGAGGCTGATGCTTCTTGGACCCAAGGAGCCGGAGCTGGGTGGGCTGGCTCCACAGGATTTGCTGAGCTACGCCGCGTGGATGCACGCCTGTGAGGACGAACCGTCTCCGTCGCCCGCGCATGCCTTGGCAGCAGGACGGGCGGCCCTGGATGATTATGACCCCAACTTTGCCATCCAATGCACACTCTCACTGGATCCGAAGGACGCCGAATGGGTGCCGGGGCAGCGCCTGAAGTCGGCTGCTTACCTCATGTTGGATCTGCCCCTGCACGCGGCCCAGGCTTTGGATGAGGTGTCAGAGGCGCACATTGCAGCTTTGGACCCCATGGAGTTTGCAGAAGTAACAGCGGCCAAATGCCAGGCCATGACATGGATTGACGGCCGTTCGGCAATGGTACCCGGGGTGATCGCGGCGGCGAGTGAAACCTTGGAGGACATGGTTTCGAATCCGGAGAAATACGCGCCGGAGATGATCATGAGGGCCCGGAACCGTCTCCTGCTTTGCAACTACGAATACCAGACGTATATGGGCGAGTACGCAGCTGTGGCCGAGGACCTGGAAGAGGAACTGGCCAAGGACCCGGCAGGGGACCGGGAACACTGGCTCAAGTCCGCCTTTTGCCTCATTGAAGCCCGCTGCGTGATGGGCCGGGAACTGGAAGCGCAGCAACTGGCACGCACCGTGTCCCGGCAGCTGGGGAACAATGACAGGCCAGCGCAGTTGGAGGAGTCTTTCGCGCGGCAAGCTTTCGGAGTGCTGCTGCTGTCCGGACAATGGCGGAAATGCATCGAGCTCATGCGACGGACGCCCTCCACACCTTCGCGCCTGCAGTACCGGGGTGCAATCACCGAACTGGGCGTGGGCCTTGCCTACGCTTACGCCGGCAAGCCCTCTTGCGCGATCGAACCGTTACGTTCCGCCGCCGCCCAGCTGGAGCTCCGCCCGGCCATGAACATGGTCAAAGTTGCCTATGCAGCTACCGCCTTTGCCTATGCCCAGCTGGGCAATTCACTCGAAGCCGGACGGTACCTTGACCTGTACCGCACCTGCCGGGGTGTTGGAACATATTTCTCCGAGTCCGTTGCCGAGTTCTGCGCTGAGATGGCAGGGCGATGGATGGGGGACCCGGACGTCAAACAGCGGCTGCTGGCCAGGGTCCATCAGGACATCGCCAAGCGGCGCTTCACAACAGCTGGCATCTGTCTTTTCGGCGCCACGGTTGAGGGCACGGACGCCGAGTACAAATTGCTGGAAGAAGTTGCTGGAAGCCGTCAAGGCCCTTTGGCGGAGATCGCCCGCGACCTTGCCCGCGGATCCCTGAAGCGGAGTTCCCGTTCTCTCCTGGCTGCGGCCGATGCCGCAGCTGCGCTGGATTTGTTGGTGGTGGAAGCCAGATGCGTGGCCATGGCCTTGGACTTTGCCCGTAATGCCGGTGAAACCATGGCTGCCCGGACCGCACAGCTTAGGCTGGAGCGTCTGGAACAATCGGTCTCGGCGTTGCCGATCCAACCACGAAGCGACGCACCGGTATTGACCGAGCGTGAACGGCAAATTGCCAAACTGGCCGGAAAGGGTGTCAGCAATCGTGAAATCGCTATGGATATTGGGGTGTCTGTGCGGACCGTTGAAGGACACCTGTACCAAGTGTTTACCAAGCTCGGCGTCTCATCGCGAGGCGAGCTCAATGGTCTCCTGTGAGTTGAGGAGTGTAGTTTCCGTCAACCGGGTGCGTGCCCATGCAGGCTGAGTACCTTGTTGGCCGGGACGCGGAGTTGGACCTCGCGACTGAAATATTGAGGCAGGAGGGGGCGGGAGCCGTCCTGCTCCTTGCCGATCCCGGCATTGGCAAAACGGCCATGGCCGCAGAGATCGCCGCCCGCTTGGCCAGCGAAATGGTGGTGATGCGGATCCATGGAAGTCCCGCCCTGTCCGCTGTTCCCTTCGGTGTCCTGGCGCCCTATCTCCTGGACCTGCCTGTGGAACAGGCCACCTCCCCGGTGGCGATCCTCCGCGAGTTTTGGTCCCAGTTCGAGAAAAGGCGCGGAAGCGAAGGTGCAAGGCTCCTTCTGGTTGTAGACGACGCCCATGACCTCGACGAGGCCAGCACACAGATTCTGGCCGAGTTGGTGACGGCTGGCTGGGCGAGGCTCGTGGCGACCAGCAGGCCACGGCCAGGACTTCCTCCTGCCCTGCTCCAGCTCTGGTACGACGGCCTGGCAGAGCGCTTCGAGCTCCATCCCCTGGAAAAGGAAGAAGTGGCCGAGCTCGCCGGGAAAACCTTGGGCGGATCGGTCATGGCAAGCACCACAGATGTTTTGCATTCGGTTTCGGAGGGCAACCCCCTGCTGCTCCGTTGCCTCCTGGAAGACTCAAAAGCTGACGGAAACCTGGTGCGTCGAAATGGGGTCTGGTTCCTCACGAGGGCCCTCTCCGGCACCGGCGAGGGCCTCTCTGAAGTGGTTCGGAACAAAGTCCTGCGAACCAGCGAGGCTGAACGGGAGGCGATGTACATCATCGCCTTGTCCGAACCCGTCCCCGCCGCCGTACTCGACGCGCTGGTGGGCAGGGATACGCTGCGGTCGCTGATGGACAACCGGCTCGTGATTTCCACTAATGGCGCCGGTAGTCCACTGAAAATGTGGCACCCGATGTATGGTGAGGCGCTTCGCCACATCGTTTCGCCCGCCCGTAGCCTCCAGATCCGCCAGCGTATGGTGCAGCACCTGCCCGCGGAGCCATCCACGGCGGAGGGTCTGCTCCGGATGGTGAGTTGGGCGCTGGACTGTGGTGCCGACGTCGACGACGAACAGTTGCTGCGGGCGGCGTTCCTCGCCGCAAAACTCCTGCAGAATCCACTCGCGCTGGAGGCCGCTGCCAAAGTTCGCTCCGAAGCGCTGCGCCCCCGTGCCCGCGCCGTGATGGCAATGGTCAAATACAACGACGGCGACTACCGCAGTGCCGTGCAGCTGCTCGGGGAAGATGCCGGGTTCCTGGACGCCGATCCTTCCGGGCCCTTGGGCGCCGGACTGCTGTGGGGAGCTGCAAGGTCCGCAATGGGAGACAGCTCGGGTGACATCCTGGCCGACGCCCACTCTGCTGCCGACGCACTGGTGGCGGGCCGCAACGCGCAGGATTCTGTGGTTCAGCAGATCCGACGCCATGCGGCAGCTTTGGAATTGGCGGCGCTGGCCCATGACGGCCGCTATGGAGAGCTTCGTGAGGGACTTGCCACGTTCCAGGCCGGTCTTGCCGTGGACGAGCCGGATTTCGTCATGAACCAGCTTTTCCTGTTGGCCATGCAATGCGAGCTCCTGATGGTGGAGGGCCAGGCGGTGCAGGCATTGGAGATGGGCCGGGAAGCGCTGGTGTTGCTGGATGAACACCATGACGACCTCCTGTACTTCACCGACTTCATCCTGGTCCGCTATGCCTTGGCCGCGCTGGAGTCGGGGGACTGGGCGGCAGCCGAGACCGCCCTGAACCGCTACGCCGCCAGCTCCGCCATGGGGCTAATAACGTTCGGTGGCGATATCCAGGCGCTCAAAGGACTGTCCTTGCTCCGGCAGGGACGTTTGGAACAGGCCACCGCTGTGCTGACTCCCGCGGTGGAGGCCCTCCGTGTGAAGGACCCGCAGAGGTTGCGCCGTCTGGGCACCGCGCTGGCGTTTTATGCTGCCGCCAGGTCAGGAAACAACGAACTGGCCCAACGCCTGTCCGTGGATACAGTGGTGGTCCCGGCTGCCGGTGGCGCCTATGTTGAAGCCCTGGCTGAGATCTTCACTTTGGCAGCCAAGGAGCATCTGAATAAAGGAACAGGGCTGGAGAAACTGCGGAACCTCCCTGATTCCACGCATCTGCATCAACTCCCGGGCGTCCTGCTCCAGAATCTGGTCCTCAGGGCAGAGCTGGGCGACCAGCACGTAATGGCAGCGATCCGGGAAACTGCATCGTCAATGGCTGGGGCATGGGCAGGCGGCTGGCACATGCTGGCGACCGCGCAGGTGGATGGCGCCGGCGATGCGTTCGTCAATGCGGGCAATCTGCTGGCCGCTGGAGGCATGCCAGGGCCGGCGGCGACAGCTTTCGACAAGGCCGCCACCGCCTTTGATGCCGAGGGCAAACGGCCGGAGGCGCGTCAGGCGGCAGTGCTGCGCGACGTCAGCGAGGCCAGCCTTGGCGACACACAGCTCCACGACCCCCACACCGAGGTAGACCGTTCCGTGCCCCTGACCCGGCGGGAGCAGGATATTGTGGCGCTGGCCGTTTCCGGACTCACTGACCGGCAGATCGCAGAGAAACTCATGGTCTCCGTCCGCACAGTGGAGGGCCACTTGTACCGCAGTTATGCCAAGCTGGGCATCCGCCGGCGCGAGGACCTTGGGGCTGCTGTCCGCAATTGACGCGCGGCCATTTGAGTAGCCCCGGACGCCCGCAAACACCACGTGGGCGCCGTTTTGCACCGATTTCCACCAATCAATGGAGTAACCCGCGCCCTAAGCTTGCCGGGACCAAGTAGTGCCCCTCCAAGGGACTGAGTACAACAGAGTATCGGGGCCCGGAAACCGCCCTACTAATCGAGTACCGATTACTGGTGTTCTGGTTTCCGCCACGCGGTTAACTGATCTTGGAAGGAAGGAAAGCCCCAAGCATCCCCCGAATTCCGAATCGAAATACCGCATCGGTGGTCTCTTTGAGCCGGTGCTCCGGCCGCCGAGAGGCGGTCCGGCCCTGGACGAAGCCGGCGGCGACAGAGTCTTCTGAGACCGAGACTCTCCCCCCAGCCGTCGCCGGCTTCTAGGCCAGGGATCCCGCAAACTCGCGGAAGCCTAAATTCTCCCGGACCAAGGGACTGCTGCTATTGGAGTGTGCATGTTGCCGGATCCCTGGCTGGACGAAGACAGTGTCACAGTCGGGCTGAGGCCGTCAACATTCCCGGACCGGAAGCAGATCCTGGATCTGATCCTCGCGGCAGTACCCTCTCCTTCCACCAACGGCATAGTTGTGATCGGCGACAGGGGATCTGGAAAGAGCCATTTGTTGCTCTCCATCAAAGCAGGACTACCAGACTCCATGGACGTCCGCACTTTCGCCGGCAAACCGGAACTCCAGGCAACCGTCTATGGTGCGTTGAGCGCCGCAGTAGAGCCCTCAGGCGAACAAACGGGACTCCCGGGACTTCATGTCCTGCGGGCGCTCACCCAAAGCCTCGGTCCAGCAGAATACCTGTACACGCCACCGGTTGCACGGCGTCGAAGCAAGCGTCACCCCGAACCTCAACGGCCTCCACTGGTCCTCCTCGTGGACGACATCCACTTCGTTGACCCGGCGTCCCTGGCGGTTTTGCTGCAGCTGATGCCGGGATTCGGAGCCACCTTGGTAGCTACGGCCGACAGCCGCCGCCCGCTTCCGCCGGATCTGTACCAGTTGTGGGAAGACGGCTTCCTGGAGCAGTACTTCCTGGCTCCCTTCACGTTCAGTGAGGCACAGGCTCTGTGCGAGGACGTACTGGGCGGAAAGGTTCAAAGACGCGCCAGCAGTCTTCTGGCGGCGATGTGCGGGTTCAACGTGGGACTCCTTTGCCTCGCGATCCAGGATGCACGCAACGCCAACCTCCTGGTGCAGCGCGACGGTTACTGGACCATCGACGTACGGGCACATTGCCAATGGCCCGGGGTGGTTGAGCACGTCCGGGCCGATATCTCCCACCATGCTGCTGAAGAACTGAAGGCGTTGGAGGTCATTGCGCTCGCCGAGCCTCTGGCCCTGGATGTTGTTGAGCACAGCTTCGGCCAGAAAGCCGTGGAACACCTTCTTGACGCACACCACATCAGGGTGGTGCCCGGAAGGCCGCCGCTTGTCCGAACGAGTTCATGGCTGAGGGGCGAGGGCATCCGGCTGTCCGTTCCCCGCTCGCGCAGCACGGCGCTCCGGCTTGGCATCGAGGAGCCGGGACTCACGGCGGATTCCGCACCCGCCATGCTGCGGTGGATGACGTGGACCCTCGATTGCGGGCTGAGCCTCTCCGACGAACTCATCCTGGCCGCGGCCCCCGCCGCTGACAAACCGTCCACCGCTGAGCTGGCCATCAGGGCTTCCGTGGGCATCAACGGTCCCGGGCACCGGGATGAAGCCAGGATGCTCCGTGCCAGGGCACTCATTGCCGAGGGCCAGCTCAAGGAAGCAGCACCGGAGTTGCGCGAGTTGGTGGGCACAGGATCGCAGGCGGAGGTGCAAGCCGAGGCTGCACGTCGGTTGATGGCATTGAGCCTCCTGGGAGCGGCCCCACCCATGCCGCCAAGGCCCGACGGCGGGGCGCAGGGGCCGGAGGAACCGTCGGATCCAGCCGACCGGGTTATGTGGAATGTCCACAAGGCCGAACAACTCCTGCTTTCCGGGGACGCTCCCCAAGCGCTGGAAAAGTCTTCCGCGGCCATGGCCGCCATCGGCGCCGACCCCGCGCTGGAGATGTTCCGGCCAGGTGTACTGCTCCGCCACGTGGTCTGCCTGCGGCATAACCTGTCATGGAGCCAGGTGGACGCCCTCCTGGATTGCCCCTGGGCTTATGCGGTGCCAGCGCACCTGGCCTGGTGCCTGGACGTAGCGCGGGGATATGCGCAGCTCAGCCAGGGTCTTCCCCGTGCCGCGTTGCGAACGCTGGAACCCGTTGTGGCTGAACTGCACGACGCCGGCCTGCCGCCGGTTCTGCAGCTGGCATCAGCGATGCTGGGGTACTCCGCGGCGCTGTGCGGTGATTCGGAGCAGGCCATGGCAAGGGTGCAGCAAAGCTTGGTGGCGGCAAAGGACGCAGCCACCGAAATCCCTGCCGGCCTGTCTGACAAAGGCCTGTTGCCCCAGCTCAGCGCCCTGTTCGTGGCGGCGGCCCAGGACAGGGTTTCGCGCAATCCCGGCCACTTGTTTGCGGTAGCCGAGGCATTCCACGATCAGCAAAGTCCTTTGATGGAAGCCGAGGCGTTGTCCCTCATGATGCTCAACGCAAGCAGGTCCGCCGTCGAGGACCTTGTGGTGCAGCGCCGCCTGAGTGAGCTTGCCGCCTCGTTGCGGGGCGCTGGCGCCGCGGCGACAGGAACGTTCTCATCGGCTTTGCTGGGCAACGATCCCAAGGTGCTCGAATCCGCTGGCAAGAGTCTTTCCGGGGACCGGCAATTCTCACAGGCTGCCCTCTGTTACGCGCGGGCGGCCAGTGGCTATGAAGCAAGGACCCGCAGCGCGGCGAGCCGCCGCGCCTGGAGCCTGATGGAGCGGCTGCACGGGGCTTTCGACAGCGATGTTGCTCCGCCGCTGGGATGGTTGCCGGGTACTGCAGGTCATTGAAGTACTGTGTGCCACTGAAATACTGCAGACACTGACGTGCTGTACGGCACATCTCCGGGGACGTCGCGCCGTGGGATAATTGAGTGTCCCTGAAGGATTTCCAAGGAGCGCCCCTTGACAGTCGTATCAACTCCCGCCTCACTGCAGCAGTCCGTGGTTCCTGCCATGGACAATGCGGAGGTGCTGCGGATCCGGAACGACTTCCCCGTCCTGGACCAACTGGTCAACGGCAAGCCGTTGATCTATCTCGATTCCGGGGCCACATCGCAGAACCCTTTGAGCGTTATCGAGGCCGAGCAGGAGTTCTACGAGCAACGCAATGCCGCGGTACACCGTGGCGCACACCAACTTGCAGTGAGCGCGACTGAGGTCTTTGAGGACGCCCGCCAAACTGTCGCGGACTTTATTGGTGCCCAGTACGAGGAAACCGTGTGGACGTCCAACGCCACGGAGGGCCTGAACCTCATCAGCTATGCGTTGTCCAACGCCGCTTTGTGGGCTGCGCAGGGCCGTGGCAGTTCGGCGTTGAAAGAGCTGGCTATCGGCCCCGGGGACGAAATCGTGGTCACGGAGATGGAGCACCACGCCAACCTGATCCCCTGGCAGGAGCTCGCTTTCCGGACTGGAGCCACGCTCAAGTACATTCCCATCACCGATGACGGCAGCCTTCGCCTGGACGCCGCGGAAGAGATCGTGGGGAAGCGGACCCGCTTGCTGGCTTTCACCCACGCCTCCAATGTGCTGGGAACCATCAACCCGGTTGCCGAACTCGTGGCTCTCGCCCGACGCGTGGGTGCGTTGGTGGTTCTGGATGCTTGCCAGTCAGTTCCTCACATGCCCATTGACGTCAAGGACCTGGACGTTGACTTCGCGGTGTTCTCGGGCCATAAGATGCTGGCTCCCACGGGCGTCGGCGTCCTGTATGGCAAGCAGGAACTCCTGGACGTCCTCCCGCCGTTCCTCACAGGTGGCTCCATGATCACTACGGTCACTATGGAGCGCGCCGAGTACTTGCCTGCTCCGCAGCGCTTCGAAGCCGGAACCCAGCGCATCTCCCAGGCGGTTGCCCTTGCCACTGCCATCAACTACTTGTCCGAAACCGGGATCGACCGCATCCATGCTTGGGAAGCCACGTTAGGTCAGCGCCTGGTCAAGGGGCTTGAGGGCATCGACGGCATCCGTGTAGTGGGTCCTGCCTCTGGGGCCGAACGCATCGGGCTGGCAGCTTTCGACGTCGCCGGTGTCCATGCGCACGACGTCGGCCAGTTCCTTGACGATCGCGGCATCGCCGTCCGCGTCGGCCACCATTGCGCCCAGCCGCTGCACCGCCGCCTGGGGCTGACTGCTACTACCCGGGCAAGTACGTACCTTTACAACACCACGGACGACGTCGATGCCTTCCTCGACGCCGTGTCTGGCGTTAGGGCCTATTTCCAGGCCTGACCCACGCGGCCACATTGCAGCCGCTCCCACAAACTTCCACGAACGGGTAACCAGCACCATGAGCCTTGACCAGCTGTACCAGCAGATCATCCTGGACCACTCCAAGCAGCGGCACGGCAGCGGGCTCGCGGACACGGAAGCCCCTACGGGCACGTCAACCGGCCAATCCCACCAGCTCAACCCGGTCTGTGGGGACGAGGTAACGCTCCGCCTGGCTGTTGCCGATGGAACGGTCAAGCAGATCAGTTGGGACGGTGCAGGCTGTTCCATCTCCATGGCGTCGGCCTCGGTGTTGACCGACCTTGGCGAAGGAATGTCGGTAGAGGAACTGCACGCCGTGATCGACAACTTCCGTGAAGTCCTCCGCTCGCGTGGAAAGGTGCAGGCGGATCCAGAGATTCTGGGAGACGCTGCCGCCTTCGAAGGCGTGGCCCGCTACGCCGCCCGGGTCAAATGCGCCATGATTTCGTGGGTTGCTGCCGAGGATGCGCTGAACCAGGCAACGGCCTAGCAGCCGCGAGGAGCTCGCCTGGCAGTCGCGGGGCAGCCCGGCGCTAGGCGCGGCTAAAGACGTCAGGCACGCCGTCGCCGTCGTCGTCCCGTTGTTCTTCTGCCTGAACCAGGCGGTACCGCCGGTTCCTGGCCCTGAGCACGACGGCGGCCAGCAGCGCCGCGATCAGCGAACCTGCCAGGATGGCCACCTTGGCGTGGTCATTGTGTGCAGACCCTGCGCCGAAACTTAGCTCGCCGATCAACAGGGAGACGGTGAATCCGATCCCGGCCAGCAAGGCCAGCCCAAAGAGGTCGATCCACGCAATGCTGGAATCCAGGCTCGCACGGGTGGTTTTGGTCACCAGGAACGTGGTGCCAAAGACGCCAATGGCCTTGCCCAGCACCAACGCCGCAACAATTCCCACGGCCACCGGATCACTGAGCGCGGCCCGCATGCCGTCGAACCCTCCCAGCGCCACCCCTGCGGAGAAAAAGGCGAAGACAGGTACGGCGAATCCCGCCGAGAAGGGGCGCAGCCGGTGTTCGAAGTGCTCGGCGAGCCCTTGGGCCGGCTCGCCCTTTCTTCCGCTGTTGAAGACCGGAACCGCAAAGCCCAGCAGCACCCCGGCCACGGTGGCGTGGATACCGGAGGCATGGACGAAACCCCACGTGGCCAGGGCAAGGGGGAGCAGGACGTACCAATTGCGGATCCGCTTCTGGACCAGGAACGTGAACAGGCCCAGCGGCACCAAGGCTGCCAGGAGCATGAGCGGCTGGATCCCTGTGGAGTAGAAGAAAGCGATGATGCCGATGGCGATGAGGTCGTCCACTACTGCGAGAGTCAGCAGGAAAGTCCGCAGGGCAGCGGGCAGGTGCGTGTTGATCACGGCAAGGACGGCCAGCGCAAACGCGATGTCCGTGGCCGTGGGAATGGCCCAGCCTTTGAGCGTCTCCGAGGCGGAGCCGAGGTTGAACAGGACGTAGATCAGGGCGGGGATGAGAACTCCACCGACGGCCGCGGCCACGGGTACAACAGCGCGGGCAGGTTTGCGGAGTTCCCCGGCGACGAACTCCCGTTTGAGCTCAAGGCCTGCGAGGAAGAAGAACACGGCCAGCAGGCCGTCGGAGGCCCAATGCCCCAGGCTTAGCTGCAGGTGCCAGGGTTCATAGCCTATTTTGAGGTCGCGTAGTGCGAAGTAGCCGTCAGCGGCGGGCGAGTTGGCCCAGATCAGCGCAATCACCGTGGCGGCCAAAAGGAGGGCGCCGCCCACGGTCTCCGTCCGGAGAATCGAGAGGATCCGGCGGTACTCGGGATAGCTGGAGCGGCTGAAAACAATGGTGTTCAGGGGTTGTTTGGCCACGGGGGCTCCTGTGGGTCGAGTGGTCAAAGGGCAGGCATCGCAAAGACACCGCCGACCAGACTTCCCGGCACACCAAAGTCCATTCTACCCAAGTGAGTCGCAGCAGTGCGCGTTATGAGCTCTCAAAACGCGCACTGCTGCGACTTAGTTGGGAGAAACCTAGGAAACGAGGCCTGCAATTCCGATGGCCCCCGTCGCGAGTCCCAGCACCATGGAAATGGAGACCAGGACGACGTGGACTGTGAGGAACCTGGTGGCCTTGCCTGCGGCGTCGCGGGCCCGGGGGTCCTTCATGACGCGCTTCAGGAACTGCGGCCATACAACCAGCGACCATAGGCCGGCAACGATCAGGACCCAGCCCAGAACGGCGGGGAGCTGCATGCTAGTGGCTTTCGAGCCAGGCCTGCGCCTGCTGGGACTGGATGTTCAGGGCCTTGCCAACCATCGGCTCAGCAGCATCGGCAATCTTGCCGCCGAGGAACGGAACGGAGGACGAAACGTTGCCCTCAAGCTCGATCCGGGTGTTGGCGCCTTCAGCCACGAGGCGCTGGACGGCGGTGACATCAAGCGGGGCACCGGAGACTTTCAAGGCAATCTTGCTGGCGCGGGAGCCGTCTGCTGCGGGTGCTTCCCACTGCTCGGTCTGCGTGACGGTCAGGCGCTCGCCCACGAACTTGCGGGCGATATCCGGCAAGCGGGTAGTGGGCAGCGTGCGAACCGTGGTGGTGCTGAAGGCGCCGGCAGGGTCGCCGTCGATCGTGAACGATTCCAGGGAGCCGCCCACCAGTTCGCTCGTGTGACGCAGGAAGTCTTCGTCGACAAATACGGCCGCTACTCGGTCAACGCTGTGCGGCAGGGTGGTGGATGCACTCAGGGCCATGGGTCCTCCGTGGATATGTTGGTGGTGAAGCTCTTTTAGCTCCCAACATCCTACGGGGTGTCCGTGGCCACGCCGGAACCGGCCTGTTGTTGAACTTCATGTGGCACGCTCTCCTGCATCGCTGAGGCCGCCGCAGAAATGTTCCGTGCCATCGACGGGAAGATGATCCCGTGGAACGGGTACACGCCAAGCCAGTAAAGCCTGCCCGCCAGACCGCGTGGAAAGAAGATGGCGCGCTGCTTGTAAAGGCTCCCGCCGGCGTCGGGCTCCACTGCCAACTCAAGCCATGCCCGCCCGGGCGCCCGCATCTCGGCCCGGAGACGCAGCAAATGTCCGCGGTCTATGGCTTCCACCCGCCACCAGTCCACCACTTCGCCGCTGCCCAGCTTTTTCGGATGCCGGCGGCCCCGCAGCAGCCCCGCCCCACCGGTGAGCTTGTCCAACCACCCACGCACACGCCATGCCAGTGGAAGTGAGTACCAGCCGTTCTTGCCACCGATGCCCTCAATGACGGTCCACACATGCTCAGGCTTCGCGTCGCTGTGGAAGGTCCGCTCGTCCAGGAAGACCTTGTAACCGGCCCAATCGGGATCGCTGGGGAGGGGGTCGGCGTCGATTCCGGCATTTGCCCAGGTGGTCTCCACCTGCCCGTCCCGTTCCTTGCCCAAAGCCAAGGCGACGGCACGGCGGTAGGGTGTCAGGCCGCCGTCGGGCTGTGGAATGTAATGATCGACGTCGTGCTCCCGCGACACTGCGTCGTGCTGCAGTGACTGCACCAGCGGCAAAGACATGGACAGCGGAATGGGCGTGACCAGTGCAACCCACAAACCTGCGAGCTTGGGCGCCGGAACCGGAAGGGCGATCACCAAACGGCGGGGCAGGCCCCGCTCCACGGCGTACTCGTTCATCATGTCCTTGTACTTCAGGACGTCACGGGATCCGATATCGAACGTCCGGTTCAGGCCGTCCGGGAGCGTGGCAGCAGCCACAAGGTAGTGCAGCACATCCCGGACGGCGATGGCTTCGATGCGGTTATTAACCCAGCTGGGTGCCGGCATGACGGGCAAGGTATCGGCCAAGTGGCGGATCATTTCGAACGACGCCGAACCCGACCCGATGACGACGCCGGCCTGGAACACGATGGAATCCACCGCGGATTCGAGGAAGACGCATCCGACCGTCTCGCGGGAACGCATGTGCGTGGAGAGCTCCGCGTTCTCCGGATGCAGGCCGCCGAGGTAGATAATCCTGTTGACGTGGGCCCGGGTGGCTGCATCTGCCACGAGCCGGGCCATGGCTTCTTCCTTCGCCTCGAATCCACTGCCCGAAGCCATGGAGTGAACCAGGTAATAGAGCACATCCACACCCTGGAGTGCGTTCTCCAGGCTTCCAGTGTCGGAGAGGGAATCCGTGATGATTTCGACGTCGTCGTGCCAAGGAACGTCGGCGATCTTCTGAGGGGAGCGGACCACCACCTTCACCCGGTAGCCAGCCTCGAGAAGCCGGGGGACCAGGCGGCCTCCGATGTAACCGGTGGCGCCCGTGACGAGGACGGTCTTGGAAGGTTGGTCTGGAGATGACTGGTTTGGGGATGGCTGCAACGGAACTCCTGGGCTGGAGGGAGGGGTAGGCTGGAATGACCCGGCATTCATTCGAATTTCCGGGCATTTGTGTTGCCTGCCCTTGGACCCACCCTAGGAGTTTCAGCCATGAGCCTCAACGGTCTGCGCCGCGCACTGGCGGAGGACAAGACTTTTGCGCGCGTCCGAACTGAGGCTCAGCGGCCCTTTTCGGCCCGGAGCACGGACTACCAGATCAGCGCCCCCACCGGGATGCGGGCAGTGCTGCTGGCAGAAATGGCCGACGCCCTGGCTGCTCAAGGTACTGAAGCCGGGAGCACGCCTGTTGTCCTGGCAGTCACCGCCACCGGGCGTGAGGCGGAAGACCTGACAGCGGCGCTCGCCTCCTATCTCCCCGCGGACTCCGTGGCCACTTTCCCCAGTTGGGAAACCCTGCCTCACGAGCGGCTCTCGCCGCGGTCGGACACCGTGGGCCGAAGGCTCTCCGTCCTGCGCCGCCTGACCCACCCTGAAACCTCGACGGCGGCGCCCTTGCGCGTGGTGATTGCTCCGGTTCGCGCCGTGGTCCAGCCGATTGTTGCGGGTTTGGGCGACCTCGTTCCCGTCACGCTGCAGGTAGGCCAGGAACGCTCGTTCACCGACGTTGTCCGGGCCCTCTCCGACGCCGCCTACGCCCGCGTGGACATGGTGACGCACCGGGGCGAATTCGCGGTTCGCGGCGGCATCCTGGACGTTTTCCCGCCCACGGAGGACCACCCCATCCGTGTGGAGTTCTTCGGCGATGAAGTTGACCAGATGCGCTGGTTTGCCGTGGCCGATCAGCGCTCTCTGTCCGCACCCGGGATCCACCACCCCACGGAACTGCATGCACCGCCCTGCCGTGAAATCCTGATCACGCCCTCCGTCATGTCCCGTGCCGCCAAGCTCAAGGCCGATATGCCGGCCGCGGCTGACATGCTGGAGAAGATCGCCGGTGGCATCGCCGTTGAAGGCATGGAGTCACTGGCCCCGGTGCTGGTGGATGCCATGGTCCCGTTCGTGGACCAACTTCCGGCCGGGTCCCTGAGCGTGGTCATCGAACCGGAAAAGGTGCGCACCCGCGCGCACGACCTCGCTGCTACCAACGAAGAGTTCCTGGAAGCTGCTTGGTCAACGGCGTCCGACGGCGGCTCGGCGCCTCTGGATCTGTCCTCCCAGGCATCCACTGACTTGCACGCCGCGAGCTTCCGTTCTCTGACGGACACCCGATCCGCCGCGTTGGAACACGGCGTGTCCTGGTGGTCCATCACGTCGCTCGCGACTGATGAGGACCTGGTGCTGGACATCGACGTCCTGAACCTCCATGCCCGGGAACCGCGCGGTTACCAAGGCGAGGTCGCGGAAATGCTGGACTTCATTGGCTCCCGTGTCCGCGAGCAGTGGCGCTTGGTGGTGGTAACCGACGGTCCGGGACCAGCGCAGCGCCTCGTTGAACTTTTCCACGACGCCGATATCCCCTGTGCCCGCGTGGACTCGCTGGATAAGGATCCGCAGCCGGGCATCATCGAGGTGACCACTGCCGCCGTCGGACGTGGTTTTGTCCTGGACGGCCTCAAACTGGGCCTCTTGACCGAAGCGGACCTGCTGGGCCGCGCCACCGCCAGTTCCACCAAGGACATGCGGCGCATGCCGTCCAAGCGGCGCAATGCCGTGGACCCGTTGCAATTGCACGCAGGCGACTTTGTGGTGCATGAGCAGCATGGAATCGGCCGGTTCGTGGAGCTCATTCAGCGCAAGGTGACCGGTACGTCGTCGTCCGATGCCGGGCTGCGTGAGTACCTGGTCCTGGAGTATGCAGCATCCAAGCGCGGTGCTCCGGGGGACCGTCTGTTCGTTCCCACGGACCAGCTGGACCAGGTCACCCGCTATGTCGGCGGAGACGCCCCTGCCCTGAGCAAGATGGGCGGCGCTGACTGGGCCAGCACCAAGTCCAAGGCACGCAAGGCCGTCAAGGAGATCGCCGGAGAGCTGATCCGGCTCTACTCGGCCCGGATGGCCTCCCGCGGACACGCCTTCGCACCCGACACTCCGTGGCAGCGTGAGCTCGAGGAAGCCTTCCCGTACGTGGAGACTCCTGACCAACTGACCACCATCAACGAGGTTAAAGCGGACATGGAGCGGGAAATCCCCATGGACCGCCTGGTTTCCGGCGACGTGGGCTACGGCAAGACCGAGATCGCCGTCCGCGCTGCTTTCAAGGCCGTCCAGGACGGCAAGCAGGTGGCGGTCCTGGTGCCCACCACGCTGTTGGCGCAGCAGCACTACGAGACCTTCACCGAACGTTTCTCCGGATTCCCGCTGCGGGTAAAACCCCTTTCGCGGTTCCAGAGCGGCAAGGAAGCCAAAGAGACAGCCGAGGGTGTCAAAAGCGGCGCGGTCGATGTTGTGATCGGTACGCACCGGCTGCTGTCCAAGGACTTTGAGTTCAAGGACCTGGGGTTGGTGATCGTGGATGAAGAGCAGCGTTTTGGTGTGGAACATAAGGAAGCACTGAAGAAGATGCGTACCAACGTGGATGTGCTGGCCATGAGCGCCACGCCGATTCCCCGTACGTTGGAAATGTCCCTGACGGGCATCCGTGAGACGTCCACCCTGGCAACCCCGCCGGAGGAACGCCACCCGGTGCTCACCTATGTGGGTCCCTACACGAACAAGCAGACGTCAGCGGCCATCCGCCGTGAGCTCATGCGCGAAGGGCAGGTGTTCTTCGTGCACAACCGCGTGTCCTCGATTGAACGAATTGCCGCGCAGATCCGCGAGCTGGTCCCCGAGGCCAGGGTGGAAGTGGCGCATGGGCAGATGTCCGAGAGCCGCCTCGAGAAGATCATTGTGGACTTCTGGGAGAAACGGTTCGACGTTTTGGTCTGCACCACCATCATCGAAACCGGGCTGGACATCTCCAATGCCAACACCCTGATTGTGGACGGCGCCGACAAATACGGACTTTCGCAGCTCCACCAGCTCCGTGGCCGCGTTGGTCGTGGCCGTGAACGTGCCTACGCCTACTTCCTCTATCCCTCGGAAAAGCCGCTGGGCGAGGTAGCACTGGAGCGACTCAAGGCTGTGGCGGCGCACAACGAACTCGGCGCCGGCATGCAGTTGGCCATGAAGGACCTCGAAATCCGTGGTGCCGGCAACCTGCTGGGCGGGGAGCAGTCCGGCCATATCCAGGGAGTGGGCTTCGACCTTTACATCCGGCTCGTGGGCGAGGCTGTTGCCGAGTACCGCGGCGAGGCCGAGGAGAAGGCAGCCGAGATGAAGATCGAGCTGCCCGTCAACGCCCACTTGCCACATGATTATGTGCCCGGTGAGAGGCTGCGCCTGGAGGCCTATCGGAAGTTGGCTGCCGCTGTGACCAACGAGGCCATCGATGAGGTCCTCGCCGAACTCGTGGACCGCTACGGTGAGCCGCCCTTGCCGGCGCAGAACCTCATCGCCGTGGCCCGCTTCCGGGTGGGGGCCCGCGAAGCCGGCCTGTCCGACGTCGCGCTCCAAGGCAACTTCATCCGCTTCTCGCCGGCGCAACTGCCCGAGTCCAAAACCATGCGCCTGAACCGCATGTACCCGGGTTCCCAGGTCAAGCCTGCCCTGGATGCCGTGCTGATCCCCAAGCCCAAAACGGCCAGGATCGGCGGCCGTGATCTCCAGGACGCCGAGATCCTCCAGTGGGCCAACAGCGTGATCGAAGCGATCTTCTCAGATGTACCCGTAAAGGCAGGCTAACCGAATGATGGGAGGACACCACGCCGCGTCAGGAGCCGCGGCGTGGATTGCTATTGCCTCAACCGGGCCCTACGCCCTGGGCTGGTACCCGCTGGACTCCACCGGCATCCTCATCGGAGCCATGGCGACGGCGGGCACAGCGTTGGTGTGCGACTGGGACCACCGGCACAGCACCATAGCGAATTCGCTGCCGCCGCTGTCCAATGTGATTGCGGTGGGCATTGAGAAAGCCAGCGGCGGCCACCGACAAGGAACTCACTCGCTGTTGGGAGCCGCGGCCTTTGTAGTGCTGGCGGCCATGGCAGCTCAATTTCAGATGGTCACACCGGCTGGGAAGCTCTCCGTCGGCGCTGGTTTGCTGTGCATGTTCATGATCAACCTGGCGGCCAAGGCTTTGAACCTGTTTCCGAAGTCTGGCTGGATTACCAACTGGCTGTTCGCTGTGGTGATGGCCGGCCTGGTGACGTTGTTCGCACCGGATCAATGGGGATGGTTGCCGCTGTCAATGCTGACGGGCGTCGCGGTCCACATTGTGGGGGACATGATCACCGTGGGTGGCGTACCGTTGCTGTGGCCGATCGTCATCAAGCCACCTAAATTCCTGCGGAAATCACTGATCAGTGGCATCTGGCGGGCCAACGGGGCTTTTTCGATTCCGCTGTTGGGCAGGGCAGGTTCACGGCGCGAGTGGCTCGTACTGATTCCTGTCAGCGGATACGCCATGGTGGGCATGGGCGCGGCGGGCTGGGCTCTGGCCCAGCAACATTGGCCCGGAGTGTTGGCGGCATTGGGCGGTGTGATCCAAGCCCCTTGATCCGGACGCCAAGTTGGCGTCATGTCTCGCGGCCTGTGCCCACTCCCTTTACGAGAAAGCGAACTTTTGCGTTTTCACGTATACGGAGGTTCAGATGGCTGTGCTCCACTCACGCAGTATGCACATCGGCAGCAGGGGAGGCCTTCAGGCACTGCGACATGCGGCTTCACTGCGTCGTTCCGTGGTTGATCTTGAAGTCATAATTCCGGCCTACAACGAGGCCGGACGAATTCCCAATACCCTGCTGCAGGCAGTCGATTTCCTGGCAAGTCAGCCCTGGTCTTCGCGGATCGTGGTTGTAGATAACGGCAGCGTTGACGAGACCGGGGCTGTAGTCCGCCGTATTTCGCGCGAGACAGGAAGCCGCGAGTCAGGAAGCACCGTCCCGATTTCCGTGATCGGATGTTCCCGTCGTGGCAAGGGGGCAGCTGTCCGCAGGGGCCTCCTCAGCGGTACGTCACGTTTCACCGGGTTCTTTGATGCGGATCTGGCCACACCGTTGGATACGCTGACTGCTGCCATGTCCCACCTCGAAGAGGGTGCTGCTGCAGTTATTGCCTCGCGCCATGCGCCTGGCTCCACCCTTGTCCGGCCGCAACAATTGGGACGGCGCGTGGGTGGTAGTGCTTTCCGCGCACTGACCAAGTCCAAAGTGAAGGGCATCTTCGATACCCAGTGCGGCTTCAAATTTTTTGAGCGGTCCTCGCTGACGGCGGCCATGGTCCAATGCCGCGCGACGGGATTTGCCTTTGATGTGGAGTTGCTTCTGAGGCTGCAACACCAAGGGGCCCGAATCATCGAACTGCCTGTCGCCTGGACTGACGGAGAATCGTCAACCTTCCGGCCGTTTCACGACGGAATCGCCAGTTTTGCCTCCGTGCTTCAACTAGAGAAATCGATCCTATGACCAGTGCTTTCCCAATGTCCCCAACACATCTTGCTGGAAAGCACGTACTTATCCTGAACTGGCGTGACGTCGGGCATTCCCAAGCCGGGGGCGCCGAGCAATATATGCACGAGATTTCCCGCAGATGGATAGAGGCCGGGGCCAAAGTCACGTGGTTTACCGGGCGAGAAGCGAATCAGACCGCGGAGGACGTCATCGACGGCATCCGGATCCTACGCGCTGGCGGTCCCTTGGCAATCTATGCCCACGCGGCGCTCAAGCTCGTGCGAAAAGGCAGCCTTTACGATGCTGTGGTGGATTGCCAAAACGGGATCCCCTTCTTCTCTCCGCTCTTCATGCCAGCCGGGACTCCCATCATTCAATTGATTCACCACGTTCACCAAGAACAATTCCGCAGCAGATTCTCGCCGCCCTTGGCTGCCCTCGGCCGCTTCCTGGAAAGCCGCGGCGCAAGAGCTGTCTATGGCCAGCGGGCCATTGTTGCCGTATCGCCCTCTACACGGTTGGAACTTCGCAAGCTTGGATTCTCCGGACCAATTCACGTAGTACCCAATGGCACCATTGACGTTCCCGCAGAGGTTGGCCCCAGGGCTCCTGAGCCCACCATTACCGTCGTCAGTCGTTTGGTGCCGCACAAACGGCTGGACTTGTTACTGGGCCAGATTGCCGTTGCAGCCTCCCGTATCCCTAATCTGCGCCTGGAAATCGTGGGCGATGGGCCCGAACGAGGCCGCCTTCAGCAACTTGCGATGGACCTGGGGCTCAGCCACGTTGTGACTTTCCATGGCTATCAGCCCAACGAGGTCCGCAACAGGCTGCTGAACCGGGCATGGCTTACTACTTCCACGTCGGCCTCAGAGGGCTGGGGATGTTCAGTCATCGAGGCGGCCGCCTGGGGTGTTCCCTGCCTTGCCTTGCGAGTTCCGGGCATCCGCGATTCCGTGGTAGACGGCAGCACAGGATGGTTGGTGGATACGCCCAAGGAATTTGGCAGCGCCATGGTTGCCGCCCTGGAGGCGTTGGCCGCCCATCAGGCATCGCAGGAGTTCTCTGCACAATGCCAGGAGTGGGCACGTTGCTTTACGTGGGAGCGGAGTTCGGCACTTCTGGCTGGCGTTGTCCTTGAAGAGACGCAAAGCCTGGAGGCAATCGGTGGACGCAGTTCCCGCTCCGATATGTCCACACTGGTTCGTTTCGAATTACCGCCAGGGACCGACCTCCGGGCCGTACTGCGCCCCACGGATGAAGTGTGGGAGGGCGAAGGCCAGGCCTCGGTATTGATGAAGGGCCGGGACGAGTTCGAAGCCTTCGCAGTCCTGAAGCAGATCGGGGTTGACTCAGCTGAGTTGCAACCGGCCGGACGGAGCGTCCTGCTGGCCGGACCTGGAAGCGTTGCTTCGCCTGCCCACGCCGTTGATGGCCTGTAGGGCGCATCCGGCCGCGACCGGCCAGGGGTGCGAACATGGCTGACACCCTGCTTCAAACGGATCAGGAAGCCACGTCCGGTGGCTTGGAAACGCCATCCCGACGCAGAAGCAAAGTCGGGGGAAACAGCAAAGTAGGTGAAAACAGCGTCTTCCTGGCCATGTCGGCCGGGGTGGTGGGTGCAGTCAGTTACGCCTGCAGTTTGCTCATGGCCAACATGCTTCCAACTGCGGACTACACGCACTTTGCGTCTGCCGCGATGCTGATGGGAATCGTCGGGATTGTTGCATCAGCCTTGGTGCCGCTTCCGCTTTCCCACGTAGTCGCTGTCAATCCTGAAGGCTCCGAGGAACGCAAGGATGGCATGGCCTTCTCGGTTTTTGTGTCATGCCTGGCGGGAGCAGCGGCAGCCGCAGTGACAGGAATGGTGACTCTGGCCTTTGCCACACCAGCGCTCGCGGGCGCTGTGGCGTTGGGTTCGCTGGCTATCTTCATCGTGACGGCGCCCTCGGGTTGGTTGCAGGGTGAATTGCGTTTCACCTGGGTTGCCGTGACGAACATCGGCGAAGTTGTCCTCAGGCTCGGGTTCAGTGTGTTGGTGATCGTCCTCGCATGGGGTGCAGGGGGAGCGGTCCTCGGTTTTGCTGTGGGCTCAGTAGCTCCGCTTGCCGTGCCGCTTTCCTTCTATCGGGACCTGCATTGGCGTCCGCGGGTTCTGCTGGACAAGTGGCGGTGGGCGGAGACCATCGAGATCGCCTCGGTGCTGTGCGTAGTTTCGGTGCTGGTTGGCCTCGACGTTGTGGTGGTTGGGTTTCTGGACGAAGGATCTTCCGCGGCAGCCGGATTCCAAGCATTGGCATCAATTGCCAAGGGGCCGGTGTATGTGGCGGCCGGTACTGCCTTGGTGGTTTTCCCCTTGCTACGCATTCCAGGCGCGGACGTGCGCCAGATCCTTGGAGCCGCTTTCACCTCCTTTGGGCAACTGGCGGTAGTGGCCTTCGTCATTATCGCGACGGCACCGCATGCGCTGGCCGGGCTGATTGTGCCCCAGAAGTATCATGGCTCCCTGGAACTGTTGCCATGGTTGGCAGTAGCTGGCCTTGGCTACGCGGTGCTGATGGTACTGTCCACAATCCTTCTCGCGCTGAGGGCCTACCGGCGATGCCAGGTAGGCCTTGGCATCGCTTGCTTCCTGGTGGTGGGTGGGTTGTGGGCTGGCTGGCATCTGAATGCTGTTGCCGGCATGGCAGTGGGCTCAGCGGCGGGTTCCGTGCTGGCCTCGGTGGTCCTGGCGCTCATCGCTCATCCGGTTCTTGCCGCCACCGCGCGTCCGGGACGTGTGGCCTGGCGGTGGTTTGCCTACCCAGCCGGACTGGTTGTGGTGCTGGCCGTGGCCAGCGGGTTTCAAACGTTTGTATGGCTGCTCCTAGCAGCCGCTGCCGGTTTTGCCATCTTGGCACATCAGCGTGGCTTGTTGCCCGGCTGGAGCAAGGTTGCACGGCGAATTCAGGGACTCACGGGCACCTGGATGCCGTTCTTGGCTGTGGTTGCCGGAGCCTTCGGCGTTCGCGCCCTCGGTTTGGGACAGGGTTTTGAGCTCTGGGTGGATGAGTTGCTGTACGTGCGTCTGGGCGAGTCTGTCAGTGCCGGCCACTTTCCCACGCTCCCTGACGGGCCATTCTTCCTCCACCCGCCCGGCTATTTCCTCCTCGAAGCCGGCGTCATCAGGCTGTTCAACGTCTCTGGTGAAATTGTGGATGTCGTAGTGCAGTTGCGGTGGCTGAATGCGGCGCTCGGAGCATTGACCGTGGGCTTGGGGTTCCTCCTTGTCAAAAGGCTTGCCAGTATCAGGCCCGCGTGGCTCTGCGCCGTGCTTCTTGCTTTCGAGCCTTTCATCCTGCGCAACAACAGCCATGCCTTCCTTGAGACCTCTGCCATGGCAGCTGTGCTTGCGGGGTTTTTGGTATTGATAGGAACGCCGGAACCCGCGAGGAAGATGACCGCTATCCTGCGCTGGTCGTTGGCGGGATTGCTCTTGGGATACGGCGTTCTCTGTAAGGACTTCTTCATCATCTGCACCATCGCTCCGGTGATGGTTGCTGTGTTGTGGAAGAGAACCCTGCCTTTGCGAAAGGCAGCGCTTGTGGTGGCGGCGACTGTCATTCCCTATGCCGCTTACCTCGCTGTGGTAGCGCTGCAGGGACAAATGCCCGATTGGATCTGGGCCAAAAGCAATGGGCTGCTTCGGATGTCCGGGGTTGAGGAGAACACGGGTTTCACGGCGGAAGGCTCGCCCAGCATCGTGTCCCGATTGATCGAACAGAGCGGTCACTTCGGCACGAGTTATATCCTCCTGGCGCTGTGTCCCGTAGTGGGCCTCCTCCTGTGCTTCAGCCTTCATGCAGGGCGCCGGTTCATTGGACTCGCAGGGTTGGCTCTGGGTGTCGCTGGTGCCTACAGCGCTGTGTTCGGCACCTTCGAAGAGCAAAATGGGTATGGCGTCATGGCGGCAGGGGCCTTGTGCTCCGTGCTGGCCGTGGTGGAGCTCATGGAGAGATATCCGAAGGGTCGAAGGGCCCTCGCGGCGATGTCCATATGCTTCGTTGCCTTGGCGGTGCTCCTTGGTATGCGCACGGCACTCACTGTGGACAATGGCTTTGCCAGTGCGAGGCAGTGGGTCAAAGCGAACCTCCCGGCAGATGGGCGCGTGAGCGTCACGAACAGCACTGCCGAGTTGATATTCAGGGATGACGCCAGGTTCGGAATCTGGCCATCAGCACCCTTGATGAAAGAGCACGGAGCAAGTTACATCCTGACCCAGTCGCTGCCGACCAGCCAGGGATACGGCTACGCGAATCCCACCATGCTCGGTTGGCTAAAGGAGCACGCAACTCCTGTTTTCACTTCCGAGGGACCCACCAATGGTGATACGACGCTCTGGTTCGTGCGTGAAGCCGACCTGGATGTTGCTGCATCGGCGAATATCGGGTTCCCGTCCAAAGACCATGGCACAGAACGGTAAAGATCATGAGGGTTTTACATCTTGGGTTCGAAGACCCAGACATGCCCGGCGCCGGTGGGGGATCAGTGAGGACACACGAGGTCGATCGCCGGCTGGCTGCGAACGGCTTCCGGTTGACCGTCCTGACCACCAGGTACCCCGGGTGGTCAGAGCGTGTGCAGGACGGCGTTCACTACGTGCCAATCGGAATAGGCCATGGACGGAACAGGCTGACCCGGCTCCTGGGCTACGTGCTGATGCTTCCCTTTGAGGTTCGACGGCGTCGCGCAGCCGTTGATCTGGTGGTGGAGGACTTTTTCGCGCCCTTCTCCAGCATGGCTGCGCCACTCTGGACTAAGCGCCCCACCATTGGCCTGGTCCAGTGGCTGCATGCGCGTGAGAAGGCACGTGAATACGGGTTGCCCTTGCACTGGGTGGAACGCTGGGGTGTTAGGCGCTACGGGCGAATGATCGCAGTATCGCAGGGAATAGCCGACCGCTTGACGGCCATGAACAGGGACGTCCGCGTGGACGTGATAGGCAACGGTGTGGATCCCGCAGCGTGGAAGCCCGAACCAAGCACCGGACAGGACATCCTGTGCATCGGGCGCTTGGAATTCGGTGGCAAAGGTCTCGATTTGTTGTTGGCGGCCTGGGAAAAATGTGGTGGACGCGTCGATGGCCAGCTCCTGATTGCAGGTGCCGGTCCCGACGAAGCCAAGCTTCGCGCTGTCATCGAAGAGAGGGGCCTCTCCAACCGGATACGCCTTCTGGGGTGGCTCTCCGGGGAGCAGAAATTCCAGGCAATGAGTGATGCGCGGCTTGTGGTTGTTCCCTCCAGGCAGGAGACCTTTGGGCTGGTGGCCATCGAGGCATTGGCTGTTGGAACTCCGGTGATTGCCTTCGATATCCCTTGCTTGAGGGAGATTGTCCCCGACGCCGCCGGCTGGTTGGTTCCGGCGTTCGACGTCGATGCCCTTGCTGCGGAGATCGTTCGAAGATACCCGCAGGATGGACTGATGGAGGTGGGGGCCCAAGGCAGGTCGTTTGCTTCCGGCTTCAATTGGGACCGGCTCGCCGAAATGCAGGCCACATCCTTTCGCAATGCGGTTGCTGAAGCCGCTCCAACAGGGCCTCATCCACAAGGAGGGCCTCCGCATGGCAATTGAATCAAAAATCGAACGATCCTTGGCAGGCGACGCTCCCTGGCTGTTCCTGTCGCCCCACCTCGATGACGCGGTTTTGTCCTGTGGCGCGCTTATTGAGGCGCAGGCGCAGGAACGGGAGATCATCGTGGCAACTGTGTTCACAGAAGCCTCCCCTGCACCGCACACCCGGGCCGCCCGCTCTTTCGTGCGCCAGTCCACGCTGGAGGATGGCGTGCAACTGTTTGAGGCCCGCAAAGCAGAGGACAAGGCCGTCCTTGATGCCATGGGGGTACAGCTCGTACATATGGGCGCCGTGGATGCCTTGTTCCGTCGTCGAGCTTTACCGCGGCTCGCCAAAGGCGCGTGGAACAAGCTCCTGCCGGAATTGACGCACCGCTACTCGACGTATCGATTCGACATCGCGCTCGGACGGATAGCACGGGGAGATAATGCGCTCATCCGGCAACTCCAGGACAACGTTGCCGAGCTAATGGCGGCGACCAGGGCAGAACTGCTCTTCGTTCCCGTAGGTGTGGGTAGCCATGTTGACCACCTCATCACCCGCAAGGCCGGGGAGGGCCACCCTGAAAACCTGGTCCTTTACTCGGACTTTCCCTATGATCTGGTCTCGCCGCCGGATATGGCGGGGTTGGCGCGCCTTGGGTACCAGCCGTGGATTTGGGAACAAGATTTGTCATCCAAGCACCCGCGGATCAGGCAGTATTCCACGCAAGCGGACGGGTTGTTCCCCAGCGGTGTAATTCCGATCAAAGCGGAAACCTACTTTGTCCCGCGTTCATCCTGAAGCTCAAGCAGCTAAGCCCGCCCCAAAAAGCAATGGCCCGGGCATATGCCCGGGCCATTGAGAAACTGCGTGAAAGTTTAGCTTTCGCCAGCTGAGTCCGAGCGGCCAAGGATGGTCTGCGGAATCCAGAATGCCAGTGCGAACAGGCCCAGGCAGACGGCCATCGGCCACGGGTTATCCAGGGTGAGGAATGACAGGGAGTAGATGGCGCCCAGGAAGAGCACGATCATAATCAGGAACAGGACGATGCTTCCGCCGAGGTTGTTCTCTTTTTCAATGGGGGCGCTTGTTGCGTTCTTGGACATTCATTCCTCCTCGGCCCCGCAGGGCTCAAAATCTGTGGCGGTCGCGGATGCCTCAGTAATCCGATGAACCCTGTTCACCTTTGACAATGGCTATTCCGGAACTCGCTCCGATACGTGTTGCACCAGCAGCAATCATAGCCTGTGCGTCAGCCAGGGACCGCACTCCGCCGGACGCTTTGACCCCAACATCGGGCCCAACGGTCTTGCGCATCAAGGCAACGTCTTCAACGGTTGCTCCGCCGCCGTTGAATCCGGTGGAGGTTTTGACGAAGTCAGCCCCGGCCTCCACGGCGGCTTCGCAGGCAATGACCTTCTGTTCATCGGTCAGCATCGACGTCTCGATGATGACTTTCAGGATCGCTTCGCCGGCGTGGACAGCTTCGGCGACGGCGGTGATGTCATCCACCAAGGCGCCCTTGTCATTTGCGCGGGCGGCCGCCATGTTGATCACCATGTCGATCTCATCGGCGCCATCCAACACCGCCCCGCGGGCTTCGAACGCCTTGACGTCGGTGGGTGTGGCGCCCAGCGGGAACCCGATAACCGAGCAGGTCAGTACTCCGGATCCTTTGAGGGCCTTGGTGACGGTCTTGACCCAGATCGGATTGACGCAGACGGACTTGAATTTGTACTCGACGGCCTCGGCGCAAACCTTCAAAACCTCGGCCTCGCTGGCCTCCGGCTTCAACAGTGTGTGGTCGATGTACGAGGCAATGCTTACAGGCGCGACGGCTTCGTTGCTCATGGGATCCTTCCGTGCCGGGCGTGGCCGGCCCGATGGCCGCAGGGTTGTCACTGCCCGTCAAAGGACCATCTTGCCACATGGTCCGATTGCCAGTCGGGGTTGTCCATGTAGGCAGATGGAGGCCGCAGCTAGGCCGCCATCGCGGCCTGCTGGTTGCTGCCCCGTACGCCCAACAGCATCCCCGAGGCGCACAGCATCGCGGAGGATTCGGCGGAGAGAAGGAGACCCAGTCGGAGACCGTCGCAGGAAGCGGCGTCGCCTATCGCCCAGATGCCCGGGACGGAGGTGGTGAGGTCTCGCCCTACTGCGATGCCGCCGTCGGACGCAATCAGGAGACCAGCACTTTCGGCGAGTTCGCTACGCGCCGTACGTTCCTCGGCGAGGACCACGAGGTCCCCGTTCATGCTGCTGCCGTCCTCGAAAAGGATGCCGGTGGCGGCCGGGACGGAACCTGCAGTGGAAGGAACGACGGCGGCAGGGCGGAGGGTGGTGCGGACGGGACGGACTCCGCGGGCCCGGAGCACGGCCTCTGCCTGGCCCGCTGCGGGACCATTGCCGACGAGGATTCCCAGCGGGCGCCGGCCAACGATTCTGGTGACGTCCTTGACCGCTTCACCGATGTTGGTGGCGTCGTCGATGGTGGAGTAACTCAGACCCGCTTCGGCGCCGACAACTGGCGGGAGGCTTGGAGCTGAACCTGTGGCGATCACCAGTTGGTCGTAGGAGAACTCCATGCCGTCCACGGTGGTGACGATCTTCGCTTCGGCGTCAATGAAACTTGCGGCCTGCCCGAACCGGACCGAGACCTGCGGCAGTTCTGCCAGTTCCAGGAGAGCCTCGGGGCATTCGTCGCGATTGCTGAGCACGGTGATGCTGCCATCGAAGGGGCGTTGCCGGGAACCTGAACCGCTGCCGGCCAGCCGCCGCACCAAAGCCTGGGCTGCGGGACCTGCGCCTGCAATGACAATGTGAACGGGTGTGGAGGACATGTTTGGCCCTTTCGCTGGCGTGACCTGTTGATCATTAGCGTAGGGTGTCGGTTTTTCGCGGGTGTTTCCCCCTTGTTGCCATCTTTTGCAGATCGGTAGCGCGCTGTTTACCGGCCGGTAATAACGTGGATCACACTGGAGTTCAGCGATCACAGTGAAGTTCAGTACCGTGCCAGCAACTCCCGCAATCCGTTGGCGGCGAAGCTGGCCACGGCCTCCGCCCGGTCAACGAAGCCGTGGGCACCCACTGGCTCCACAGACGCCAGAAGCCCTGCCGCATCGGCCAGGCTCATGACCAGCTCGGCAGTCAGGCTCCCCACCTGTGACCCGTCCACGCGCAATATTGCCTGGCGCGAGTCGGTCCAGGCATCCGGACCGGGATCGTCCCGCAAGGTGCGCGTCAGGGACACGTCCTGCCACCCGCCGTCGAGCCTGATCCGAGCACGGTACGTGACGTCGTGGCGCTCCGTTTCAACGCGCCCATCCGAGAAAAAGACGCGGCCGCCCAAGAGCGGGTGCTCCAGGAATCCCGTGAACTGCGGCGGCACAGTGGACCCGGCCGTGGGCAGCATGACGGTGGCTTTGAACGTCAGGGGTGAGCCCTCCAGTTCTCCGCGCAGGGTGTCGTTGAATCGGACGCCCGCCGGTGGTTCTGTCATCGCGGTGCAACTGGCGTCCTTCGGAACGCCGGCTGGCGTCATGATGTCCAGGTACGCCCGGGCGTCCCGGTAACCCATGCCGATCAGGGTGTCGGCGTCGATCCTTCCCAGATAGAACTCTGGGTCCAGTGGGAGCGGATGCTCAGGACGCACCACATGCAGCACAAACTCGCGTCCAGCCGCGCTCGCAACCTCGAAATCAGCGAGAAGGGCTCCCGTGGCGCTCATTTCGATCATGTGGACGTACTGCTCCAAGGGCCCGTCACCCCAATATGGCGAGTTGCCGATGCACCAGATCAGCCACACTTCCTTCGCTCCCCGACGCAGCGCTTCGGCTACATTGGCGTCGCGCATCCAGACGGCATCCGTCCAGATCTTTCCATCCCGGCGCAGCGGTGTCAGAAAAATGGGCAGTGACATTCCCGCAGCCATGAGCTCCGCGTCAATGGCGGTGGCATCGATGGCGTGGCATCGCTTTTCGGTGAACTCCACCACGTTGAAGGAACCTTCGACGGCGCCCGGTTCGGCCGCGCGGCCACGGATAGTCGCGTCGTTGATCCCCAGGGCGGGAAAGACCTTGTTCAGGATGCCGTCCGCGTCACCAATAGCGGGCAGGGCCCAGGGGCCCTTGAGGTAGTCACCGACCGGCAGCGCCGAGCCAAAGTCCTTCACGTCCACGCCGGACCACCGGGTGCACATTTCTTCCGCCGACACCCCGGACAGCAGCATCCCCGCCGTCAGGATCCCTCCGGAGCTGCCGTCAACATGGTGGAACTCCAGGCCTTCCTCGGCGAGCGCCCGCATGACGCCGGCCTGCCAGGCCACGCGCATTCCGCCGCCGGCGAGCACCAAAGACCGTTTCACAGCGCGTTTCCTCCGGGCATGCCCCCACTGATCCTGCGCCAATAGACGACCAGGAGTACCGCCGTCGCGAGGTCAAAGAAGGCCACCAGCAGCGCGATGGGTGAGAAGACGCCGTTCAGTACCCCGATGCCGACAGCTCCGAATGCCCCGGCTTTCTGCAGTCCGGACCAGAGCACCACCTCGGGGGAGGGCACGGCGTTGAGCAGGGTGTGGAGGAGCAGTCCGCCCACCACCACCATGAACATGCCTACTGTGCCGAAGAGTTGCCGCATTCCGGGGGTGGGTTCGGCGCCTATCAAGGGCAATATTTGTCCGCCAAACGGGACCTGCACTGCACCGGTCAGCACCGTGATGACGGCGATCGCTGCGAGGATGGCGCGCAGTGGATCGGCGGTGGCCCAAGCCAACACGCCGGGGCGTCGCGCTTGGTGGTGAGGCGCGGGTTGTGCCGGCTGATGGGCGGTCATGCGAAGGACTCCAGCAGGCGTCCGCGGTCCACTAGCAGCCACACCATGGCGGCCCAGGTCAGCGTGGAGACGTAGAAGCGGATGTCGTTGAGCATCATCCAGCGTTTCAGCAGAGAGCGGAGTTCGGCGTCGTCCGCGAAGTCGCCGCCCCGGATGCGCTTGTTGATGGGGATGATGATGCCTTGGCCTACCCAGGTCAGGACGATGATTCCCAGCAAGCAGATGATGGCTGGGATGACGCGGATGGTGCCCCACTCGGACCACACCAGGATGCCGCCTGAGATGAACATGATGGGCACCACGATGGTGAAGAACTTGGTTGCTGCGCGGGTGGGGATGCCGAAGTGCATATCTACGTTCTCGCGGGCCAGCGACCGCCACGTGGGGTACAGAAAGAACTTGAGGACCCACATGGTGCCTACATACATGGTGGCGCCGAACAGGAAGTAGAGCGCGTTGATGAGCAGTAGCCAGTTCACTGGATGCTTCCCGGAGTAGCGCGGGGTACGGCGCCGGAGTCTGGTGCCGTGCGCATTGGTGCCGTGCGTGCGGTCCTGCTCCGGTCCGGCGGGGCCAGCCATTCCTGGCTCTGGCCCAGGTTCACGACGCTGTCCAGCATGTCGCCTCCGCGAAGGGCGGCTGCGGCGGATTCTGTAGGTGCGGTGAGGAACCAGGCTTCGTAGTGGTCGTCCAGGACACCGTGGGCTTGCGGCAGCCAGGCGGTGAACACAGGTTTGCTTTCCACCTGCAGGTTCTTCAAAGGCTCGACGCCGGGCGCGTCACCGAGGATGAGGCGCGCCTTGGCCTGTGCTCCGAGCGCGATGTCACCGGTAGCTTCAAAGTAGATGTCCGATTTCCAGAGCATGTTCCGGAAGACGCAGTAGTTCGACGCAGCAAGCTTCAGCGGCAGGTGAGTTGCGCTTGGTGGGTCGGGACGTTCGATCTCGATGTAGCAACCCAGCCGGCCGTCCTTGTCGTATTGTGCTGACACGGTGGAATCAGTGACCACAAAGTCCAGGTTGGCCTGGTGCTTCGGCATGCCCCAGATTCCCTTGCCACCCTTGACCGAAATCTCCGAACTGACGGGGAGGTCCACCACGAACTGTCCCAGCTTGAAGGTTTTTTGGAAGATCAGCGGGAGGATGGGCGGGGCTGGCCTGCTGCCGTGGGTGATGGCGATGGCCAGTGAGTATTCGATGTACTTGCCGATGTCCGTGGACTTGTAGTTGACCACGGTGACCACCAGCAGCCCTTTGCCGCCCAGGCTGAAGGGCCGCATCTCCGTGCCGGGGAGTGCTGCCGCTGCGGCTTTCTTGTTGATGGGGAAGGCCGCCATGAGCACAGGGGAGTCATCGGAATTGACCGGCATGACGTACTTGATGCCATCGGCCAGTGCGTGCTGGCCGCGGAGGCGTTCCTGGCGTCGGGGAACCGGGGATGGCATGAGCTTGAGCAGGGGGGTAACCAGTTCGGTGAGTGTTTTCATGACCTTGGCTCCTGGACTGGATTGAGTTCCTGGGTTTTGTTGAGCTCTTCGACGATGACCGGGAAGGTGTCCTGCCATGCATGCTGGCCAAAGAAGACGTCCAGATGTCCGTAGCCGGGAATGAGGTGGAGCGAGTCCTTCCCGGGCCGGTGTTTCTGGAAGAAGTCGAAGGTGCGTTGTTGGCTTTCGGGAAGGAAACAGAGGTTGTCCAGCCCGGCGATGAACGCGAACCGTGCATCGGTTTGGGGAGCCTCGGCCACAAAGTTGTCCGGCAGTTCCGGATGGTTTCCGGCAGCTACCATGTGCCCGGCTTTGATGCTGCGGCCCATCTCCTCGAAGAACGTCACCGGGACCTCGGCGAACTCGCCGCTGAGCCATTGGTGAGTGGCGTCGTCGAGGTTTTCGTGGGCCCAGAGCGCCGGACGGCCGCTGCCGTAGGTGAAGCTGACCATCTTGCAGACGATGTTGTCGCACTCGCGGTGGGTGGCCTTGACCAAGCCTCGGATGGCCCGCGTGAAGTAGCCCTGCGACTTATAGCCCCAAGCGGGGGACAGGTAGGGAGTGAAGACCTTGACCACAGGCGTCAGGTAGTCGATCTTGAGCCGCGAGAACGCAGGCACCACGGGATGCAGGGACACCGCGTTGGAGACGATGGTGTCCACTTGGGGCAGGAGACCGGCCACGGCGGACATGGTGAACGACGTCGATCCCTGGCAGTGGATGACGGCCTTCATCGTTTCCGCGCCGGTCGCGTTCAGGACATGCTCGACGGCGGCAGGGTGGTCGTACACGGCAGCGTCGGCAAGCGTCCAGGACAGGGGATCGAGATCGATGGATGCCCTCCAGTTCAGCATCCACACGTCCCACCCGTCCTCCAGCAGGACATCCACAATGGTGGTCCGGACCGGTGGCCTGAACAGCTCCGCCCGCACGCCGGAGCCATGGACCAACATGACCGGTCCTTTAGTCACCTCCACGGGCGACGTCACATGGACCAGGCTCAAGGGCGTGTTGTCCCGGGCCCGGAACGGGATGACCTCGGTCCGGTGCTCGGCACGGGTGATGATCATGGTGCGGTTCCTTTCCGCGTGATGGTGATGGGTTCTTCAAGCAGCCGCACGGCAGGAAGACCGGACTCCGGAACCAGCCGCGCGCCGTCGTCGTTCGTTGCCAGCTGCCAATCGCGGCACACTCTGTCCACCACCAGCGGGTAGACAGTGAGGCTGCCGTCGGCGGCGAGGTGGAGGCGCAGGAATCCCTTGTGGTCTTCAATGGATTGGCCGGACATTTTCCACGTAGAGACCTCCCCGCTGGGCGTCGCAAGGATGAACAGCGCGAAGGCCTCGCTGCCAAGGGCCCAGCCACCCAGGTACACCAACGCGAGCGCCAGCAGCAGGATGACGACGTCAGGCCAGCCGTCCGGCCAAGGAAGCAGGATCACGACGGCGGTACTCACCGCGAGCGCGGACAGCTGGTAGAGCGCGCCGCGGGTGAAGACCACGATCCCGGCCTTGGCCAGCCCAAGGAGTCGTGCCACTAGTGAGAGGACTGCGAGCAGGAGCGGCACCGAAAGGATCAGGAGCAGCGTGTTTCCGTGGGTCAGGCTGCGGAGGCTGTCCACGAAGGATTCCCCGCGGAACGCGCTGAAGACTGTCCAGAGCGTTACTGCTGCGATCACATGCACAATGCCCAGGGACAAACCGAAGCCGGGGTTGCGGATGGGGAGCCAATATAGCGAGAAGGGGTTCGCGAGCCGTGGACCGAGCAACTGGGAATCGGCCTGGTCCGGGTAGAGGGTGGGCATACGGGTGAAGTGGCGGGTTCGTGCGTGTTCGTGGACGCCGTGGGGGTTTCCGGGTTGGGTGACGCTGGAGGACAGGCCCGGTGCGTTTTCGTGGCAGGGAAGGACGAGATGTTCCGGGAGCCAATGGGCGTCTGAAAGGTAGGCGCCGCCCAGGCCGCAGGTGATCATTTGCGTTCTTGTTGGGTCCGCCGGGAGGTTTTGCCCGTTTGGTTCGTCCGTGCCCAGTTCGTCAGGAGACGTCCGCTCCTCGTAGCGGGAATAGTGGTGCAGGTCGCCGGTGAGCCACAGCCGGACGTTTGCGCCCGTGGCCTCGAACAGCCCGGTCTCGGGATTGAACCGACGGCGCAGGTAGTCCTGCTCGAAAAAGTTGACCTGCCTGAACTCATTCGGCCCCGCGTGCTCGGCGTCAACCCAAAAGGGAGCTGCCACGCACAGGATGATGGCATCTCCTGGTTGGAGCTGGAGGGTGACGTTCCGGTAGAAGTAGTCCAGTTGTGGTTCGTCGATGTACTGCCCCAACTGGCTGTCCAGGCCCAGGAGCCACCAACCCGGTGTACCGTCCTGTGGTCCGGCGGAAACTTGCGTGGGTGATTTCCCGGTGAGCCGGACCGCGAAGTAGCTGCGCGTCTGGATGGTCCGCCAGCCCCCGATGCTGCGTTGCCGGGTGAACATCCGGATGAACGAGGTCAGTCCGTCGTACCAGTCGTGGTTGCCAGGGAGTGCGAGCATGATGGGTGTGGGATTGTGCTTGGTGGGCAACGCCATCCGGTATGGTCCTGCCATCCGATTCTCGTAGGCAGCCGGTGAAGCGACGGGGTAGACCTCATCGCCGCCGAGGACCAGCACCTTTCCGCGGGGGAGCTCATGGCCTTGAACGGTTAGCTTGTCCTGGGCGAGCAGCAGCGCAACGGAGTAGGTCGCGTCGAAGCCATCTCCAAGATCGGCGGTGTAATCGAGCCACAAATCAGCAGGGCTTAACGGCCCGCTGGGATTTGTGGTGCGGGACGCCTCAAGCTCCCCGGGGGTTGGAAGCCCGCGGCTGGTGACCGGCGGCTGGGCTGGTTGGCCGGGGACCGGGAGTTTATTCAGGCGCAAAGGATCGGCAGGGAAGCTGCCCTCAAGTTCCCTCTTGTCACCGAAGTCAGCGAACACAGTAGCTGCCATGACCTTCAATGCCGTCCGTGCCAGCGACATCGGCGAGAGCCAGCGAACCGCTGCCTGGGGAGTGAAGCCCAGGACATTACGGTGCTTCGCAAGCTCCCAGCTCTTCATCTGCGTGGCCGTCGCAGTGGGCTCCGGACCGGGAACGGGACCCGTTTGAGGCCCCGCCCGTAGACCTCCCACAACTCGCCGGCGAACAATTTCATGAAGGACGCCAAACCCACAGCAGGCGCCGGGCCCTCGGCACGGAAGGTGGTCAGTTGCTTGGCGAAGTCCAGCGGGCGGATGTACAGAATGCCGGCACCGAAGACGTCCTCCTCGCCTGGCTCTTGGACATCAGCCGCTTCCGACGGCGGAACGTGGCCGCGCAGGATTGTCGCGTACAGCGAGGTGGTGTCCTGCCAGATATCCAGCCCGGCCTCGTTATGGATCAACTTGTACCCCGTGAACGTGAACGGCGTTCCGCCCGGGTCCCGCAGCCACAACCGGTACAGCATGCGCCTGGCCGGCCTGCCGTCGTCGGAAGCGTCCTCCACAAAGAGGTTGAACCAGCCGCGCTCCACCGGCATCCGGCCACCAAAATAGTCTGCGAGGACATACCCCTCCGCCTTCGCAGGGTGGCCCGGATCCTTCACGAACGCATCCATGTCCTCGGCCGTAATTGTCAGCTCGAACATGATCCTGCGGCCACGGTCCCTGCCCAGGCTTCGCCCCTTCTCGGGATCACTGAGACCGGGACTGAACCAGCCGTGCATCTGCTCCGTGAAACGCACAGAGGTGGTGGTCTCTGTAGCCGCCGGTTTCTGGTCTTGGGGTTGCTGGGTTTGGGGTTGTGGCAGCCCCAAATCACGGCTCCTTGCTCCCGTGGTGGCGGCTGCGCCCTCTGCGGCCGCGCCCTCTGCGACTGCGCTCGCAGGCCGCTCCTTCCGCGCGCCCTTGCCCTTGGTAGCGTCCGGTGCCAATTCGCGCGGAGCCGAAGCGTCGGCCAAGTGGTCAGTGGCCCGGTCGTCACTTCGAGCAGCATCGGCGGGGGTAATTCCCTTGTGTCCGGCACTGTGGGCGTTCTCCAGGATGTGACGGCACGCCCGTTCGGCAAAAGCAGAAATGGTCAGCGAAGGGTTGGCGCCCACGGGGCCAGGCATGGCTGCCCCATCCATCACGAACAGGCCGGGATAACCGAACACCTCGCCGTAGGAGTCGCACACCGCCTCGCCCGGGTGGCGGCCCGACGGTGCGCCGCCGATGGGGTGGACCGTGATGACACGTTTGGCCCACCACAGCGGATTGTCTATGAAATCTCCGTCGAGGTCCTTGGCGATTTCGGACATTGTTCCGCGGACGCGTCCGAAGTAGTCCTTGGACGTGGCCATCGTCCAGGCAATGGCGAGCCTCCCGTCGCGAAGGGTCATGACGCCGTCGGGAATATCCCGGCCCATCCCCAGCAGCGGCACGGAACTGGAGGATAGGCGGCCGTCACCCAGTGCGGCGGCGAGGTCGGCGGAGACGTTCGAGCGCCCGGCGTCGAACAGCCTGTCCTTGAGCAATTGGCGGGCAACTTTGGCTGTGCGTTTGACGGTGGTCCCGAGCTGGGCGGTCTCCATGAGCCAGTTCATGAAGGCCGGATACCCGGCGTCCTCCACGTAGTAGCCGCGACCATCGCCGTCGTCGTCGTTGGAATCGGGGATCCTGATCGCGGTGGTGATGACTGGTCCGCGGCTGCCGGTGAGTGTTCGCACTCCGGGTGGGGAGCCGTTGGCCGCGGGCGTCTTGGCGCCCATGATGAACGTCAAGAGATCGCCGTTGCCGCTGAACCGGGTGCCTATGGAGTCGCTAAGGGCAGGTAATGAACTTCGATTACGCAGGAGCAGGAAGTTGGTGCCGAACGTGCCGGCGCCGAGGATGAGCCGGCGGCAGTGAATGATTCGTTCCTTGAGGAGTTCGCCTTGGCGCTCGGGATCGTGCACCACGTAGCGGACCTCGTAGCCTCCCCTCGCAAGTGGCCTGATCCCGCGGACATCGTGGAAGGTGCGGATATCCGCGCCCTGATGAGCTGCGGCCGAAATGTAGTTGTGGTCCAGCGTGTTCTTGGCGCCGGCGTTGCAGCCGATATCGCACTCACCGCTGAGCGTGCACGTGGTCCGGACGGTGTTTGGTCCGTGGATGCTGCCGTAGGAGGGGAGGGGGAGGGGCCTGTTGGTTTGGGGTTCCTTGGTGGGATCCGTGGAAAAAGTGACGGCGATGGGTGGCCTGCTGATCGGTAGGCCAAGGGTTGCGGCGGTGTTCTCCATGGCCATGGTTTTGGCCGTGTCGTTGTACGGATAACGGACCGGTTGGAGCATGTCTTCTGCGGCCTTGTAGTACGGGTCAAGGTCCGCCCGTGTGAAAGGCCAATTCTCGTAACCGCCGCCAGGGATGGGGGACTCGTTGACGAACCATTTTTCGTCCTTGCGCAGGAGGACGTTGGCGTAGATCAGTGAGCCACCACCCAGACCGCTGGACACCAGGCCCTCCGTGCCGCGGAATGTCCAGGCATCAAAAAGCCCGTACAGGCCGCGGTCCGGGTCCCAGAAATTCCTGCCCATCTCGGCTGGCGAACGCGCGAAACTACCGGGCGGATAGGGCTTGCCACGTTCCATGAGCACCACGGATTGTCCGGCCTCGGCCAAGCGGAGGGCAGCCACCGAACCGCCGAATCCGGAACCGACCACCACGGCGTCAACTTTTTCGATGCCTTGTCTTTGGACGTTCTGGGTTTCGGCGTCCTGCGCTCCCGCGTGGCGTGCACTGTGGCGTGCCGGATCAGGTGCTGGTTCCGCACCTGAATTCCCGCTGTTCCCGGTCCCCAGACGACCCATGGCCGTTCCTCTCAGAGGAAAGCTGACCTGAAGGCAGCCCCGGCCTGACCGGGCGGTGCCTCCGGACTATCGCCCTTATGTTCCCACCGGGCCGGGGATCTGTCCATGAGGTGGAGTTATTCCGTTGATCCGGCGTGGCTGGCTTGATGTCACGCGATGATCCGTGTGTACACCAGGTCGAAGTCGTGCTCAAGCGGTGCGCCGAGGTAGGTTCCCCGCTCCCAGCGCCCCGTGATGGTGGTCCCGTCCTCGCTGATGTGGCCGATGTAGCGCTGCGGCCAATCGGGCCCATCCCGGAAAAGGGTCCACACGTTCCCTTCCAGGGTCATGTCCAGGAGGCGGGCGACGCCTCGGGAATCGAAGTAGTGCTGCTGAAGTGCGCCGTCTGATCCTGTAGCGCCGATGGCGCAGATTGCATTCGGGAATTCGGGCCTCTCAACAGTGGAGCGTTGGATGAGGAAACCGCCGCCTGGCAGCCATTCGAACGTTGTTCGGCCCACCGCGTCCATGCCGGGGGCCGTAGTTTCCCATTCGCCGACCAGGATGTTGAGCCGCTCCAGCAATTCGGATGTCATTGGTCCTCCTGAGATGTGTAGCCCCAGTTTCCGCCGCAGCTGAGGATTTGGCGAGGGCCGCTCTGGTTGGTGAAGGTTTCCCAGTGGCATGATGGGCCCATGAGCCGAGTGACGTGCGATCTGACCATCTCCCTGGACGGCTTCATTGCCGGTCCCAACCAGCGAGTCTCGGAGCCACTGGGCGACGGCGGCGAACTCCTGCACCGATGGATGTTTGAAGAGGCCGAAGCCAACGCCGCCCAGGTTGAAGAAATCCTCGCGGCCGGTGCGTTCATCATGGGGCGGAATATGTTCGCGGGGCCCGGCCCAGACGTCTGGGACGAGGAATGGCGGGGATGGTGGGGTGAGGAACCGCCCTATCACGCGCCGGTTTTCGTCCTGACCCACCATCAACATGAGCCGTTGGAGATGCAGGGCGGCACCACCTTCCATTTCGTGACCGACGGGATCGAATCCGCGCTTGCCCAGGCACGGGAAGCTGCGGGAAGCAAAGACGTGGCCATCGCTGGTGGAGCCCAGACAGCCCGGCAGTACCTTGACGCGGGGTTGATGGACGAGCTGCGGCTCCACATTTCGCCCATGATTCTGGGTGGAGGCGAGCGGTTGTTGGAGGGCGTGGGCAATCTCAAGCTTGAACCCACGGAAGTGGCAGGCACCACGCTCGTCACCCATGTGCGGTACCGCCTGCCCCGGTAAGTCCTCGCCTGACACCACCCGCCTGCACCACATCCAGCCCAAGCATCGGCCACTTTGAACAAAGGGCCTTCAACGCCTATTCTTTAAGCAACAAGTGCACACGAGTGCACATATGTACTTATTGATGGGTTGGATTGCGATGTTGTCGGTTTTGCGGGATTCGACGTACCGGCGGTTGTTTGCAGCGCAGATCGTCGCTTTGGTGGGAACTGGTCTGCTGACCGTGGCTCTTGGCTTGCTGGCGTTTGACTTGGCTGGCAGCAACGCAGGTGCCGTGATGGGAACGGCGCTAACCATAAAGATGCTCGCTTATGTTGGTCTCGCTCCTGTGATCAACGCCTTGGTGGAGCGTCTTCCGAAGAAACCGGTGCTGATCGGCGCGGACCTGGTCAGGGCTGCCATGGCCCTCTGCCTGCCGTTCATTACCGAAGCCTGGCAAATCTACGTCGTGATTTTCCTGCTGCAATCGGCATCCGCGACCTTCACGCCGGCGTTCCAATCCCTGATTCCCACTGTGCTCAAGGATGAAAGAGACTACACGCGGGCCCTGTCTTTGTCGCGGCTGGCGTATGACATGGAAGCCCTCGTCAGCCCGGCAGCGGCGGCCCTGCTGTTGAGTATCACCAGCTACAACAACCTGTTCCTTGGCACAGTCGCGGGGTTCTTGGTTTCCGCTGGCCTGGTGGCAATGACTGCCCTTCCCGCGTCTCCGGTTGGCTCAACCACCCAGGGATCTCTCTGGCACCGCACCACCTTGGGTGCCAGGATATTTTGGCGGAACCGGAGACTCAGATCCCTGCTCGCCCTGAATGTAGTGGTGGCAGCACCCACAGCCCTGATACTGGTCAACTCTGTGGTTTACGTGCGTGAAGTCCTCCACCGGCCTGAGACAGATTTGGCATTGGCCCTCGCCTGCTTCGGAGTGGGCTCAATGATTGTTGCTATCTCGGCCCCCAAAGTGCTGGAACGGTTCGGGGACCGGGCTGTGATGCTCACAGGCGCCACGCTGATTCCACTCGGGCTGGCTGGGGCGACGGCTGTCACCCTCACGGCTGGGCCTGGAGTGGGATGGTGGCTGCTGCTGGGCTTGTGGTTCCTGTTGGGCGCAGGCAATTCGACCATCCTCACTCCGTCCTCACGCCTACTGCGCGAAGCATCCACGGAACAGACGCGGCCCTACGTCTTTACTGCCCAGTTCTCGCTCTCTCATGCTTGCTACATCCTCAGCTATCCGTTGGCGGGATGGCTTGGAGCTGCCGCCGGTTTGGGTTGGGCTGCAGGTGCCCTGACAATTCTTGCGATACTGGGCAGTGCAGGAGCTTTCCTGTCCTGGCCACGGCATGATGCCGGGGGAGCAGGAGCACCCGATCTGAAGGAGCGCTACGTTGAGCAGCCAGCCGAGTAATCCTTTCCCTGACGCTCCCAACGAGCCCTCGCTCTTCCACCCGGTCACGGCGGGACCCGAACTACTGGAAAGCGCGGCCGGGACTCTTCGAATGCTCGCAGAACCTACCCGGTTGCACCTGCTGTGGCAGCTCGCCCAAGGCCCCAAGACCGTCACAGAACTGGTCGAAGCAGCTCTTGTCCCGCGCACGGTTATTAGTCAGCACCTGGCCAAACTGAGGCTCAGCGGTTTGGTCGACACCCGAAAGGACGGGCGGCACGTCATCTACAGCCTCCATGACGGCCACTTGGTGAGGCTCATCCAGGAGACCATCAACCTCGCCGACCACCAGGTCACTGGCGAACCCACTCATAACTAACCCGCCACGCGCCTGACCGGCGCTGTCGAGTTGCGCACCACCAATTGCGGCATGAGGCGTTCGTCCGCGATAGGGGCATCCGGATTATTGAGCCGTTCCAAGGCTACTGTGCCGGCGGTCCGACCCAATTCAACAGCATGCAAGTCCACGGACGTCAGGTCGATGCCGTGCAGATGTGCGGTCTTGGTATTGTCATAGCCCACAAGGGACAAATCTTCGGGAATCGAGAGTCCCCGTGCGTAGGCGGCTTCACGTACGCCAAGCGCCAACTGGTCGTTGTGCGTGAAAATCGCAGTCGGCCGGTCGGAATGGTCTAGCATCTGTGCGGCGGCCCGCAGTCCTGCATCCGGTGTGAAGTCCTCTGCTGCGACCGTCTGCGGTGAGAGCCCGGCGTCGCGCATTGTTTGCTCGTAACTCTGGCGGCGGACGACGTGGCCGTCGTAGACCGGGCCAGAGAGATGGGCGATGCGCGTATGCCCGAGGCTGAGGAGATGCTGGGTTGCCGCCCGCGCCCCCGCAAAGTCGTCCGAGTACACGCTGTCCACGCCGCGCACCGGCCTGGTCACACTCACCAGGGGGACGATCCGGGCCATCTCCTGCACGTGTTCGTCCGAGTCCAGCAGCGTAGCTGCGATGATAATTCCGACCCGGGCCTCAATCAGCGATTCCAGCGCGCCAGGATCTACGCCGTCCACGGACCGCGAAACGCTCAGGATGAGCCGGTTGCTGTCTTGGGGGAGCGCTGTCCGGACGCCGCTGAGAACATCGGCGTATATCTCGTTGCGGATGTCCAGCAGATAAAGCCCGACGGCGGAACGGTGCTTGCGTGCCAGATCGGCCGCTACCGCGTTGGGCCGGTACCCGAGACGCTTGGCGGCCTCGAAGATGGCCTGCTTCGTCTCGTGGCTGACACCTGGTGCGCCGCGGAAGGCGAAGGAGACCAAGGTCCGGGAAACACCCACTTCGCGCGCGACGTCGCTTTGCGTGGCGGGGCGGTGCTGAGCGTCAGGAGCCATAGTTCATCCTCCCACGGGGGAAAGAGGAAAATTCGTCATTTGTTAGTTTGACCTTACATTTAAGCCTTTCGCGCGTTAGTCTGTACTTCAGGGCAGGCGACTATGGCCTGCAACACACTGACAAAGGAGTCCTGATGTCTGCTACGCAAACGCAGAGCAAAGGAACCGGCAATGCTGCCCTTCCTCCGCTAACCAATGGCCCGCATCGTAAGCGCCTGGGCCTTGTTGCCCTGGTGGCTACGTTCGGGGGCCTGTTGTTCGGCTATGACACTGGTGTCATCAACGGCGCGCTGAGGCCAATGACAGCCGACCTCGGACTGACACCGCTGACGGAGGGGATCGTCACCAGTTCACTGTTGTTCGGTGCAGCTGCCGGAGCTGTGGGCGGTGGCCGCCTCTCGGACAGCTGGGGCCGCAGGAAGACGATCATCCTCCTGGCCGTGCTGTTCCTCATGGGTACGTTGGCCTGTGTCTCGGCGCCAAGCTTCGAGGTAATGGTCCTCGGGCGCGTCATCCTCGGCCTGGCCGTTGGCGGTGCTTCCACTGTGGTGCCCGTCTTCCTTGCCGAGCTGGCGCCGTACGAAATCCGTGGTTCCCTGGCCGGGCGGAACGAACTCATGATTGTCATCGGCCAGCTGGCCGCGTTCGTTGTCAATGCCATCATCGGCAATGTCTGGGGCGAAGTTGGCGGAGTCTGGCGCATCATGCTTGCCGTTGCCGCGCTTCCCGCCATCGCACTGTTCTTTGGCATGCTGCGGATGCCGGAATCTCCACGCTGGCTCATCTCAAAGGGTAGGAACCCGGAAGCCCTGGCAGTGCTGAAGACCATTCGCTCGGAGGACCGCGCCGAAGCAGAAATGGCGGACGTGAAGCACCTGGCGGACGAAGAAAGAGCATCGAGGGCTACATCATGGGGCGCACTGAAGGACAAGTGGATCCTGCGCATCATTCTTGTAGGGATTGGGCTTGGTGTTGCCCAGCAGCTGACGGGCATCAACTCGATCATGTACTACGGCCAATCCGTACTCGTTGAGGCGGGATTCAATTCCAATGCCGCGCTCGTCGCCAATATCGCGCCCGGTGTGATCGCCGTCGTCGGTGGTGTCATTGCGCTGACGCTGATGCAGCGCGTCAACCGCCGCACAACGCTGCTCCTCGGTTTCACCTTGACCACGGTCTGCCACTTCCTCATCGGTATCGCATCGATCGTCCTCCCGGTGGGCAACGCGGCCAGGCCGTTCGTGATCCTTTTCCTGGTGGTTGCATTCGTGGGATCGATGCAGACGTTCCTGAACATTGCGGTGTGGGTGATGCTGTCCGAGATCTTCCCTCTGCACGTCCGCGGCTTCGCCATTGGCCTGTCCGTTTTCTGCCTGTGGATCGCCAACGCCCTGCTGGGTCTCTTCTTCCCCACACTTGTTGCCGGGATGGGGATCACAGGAACATTCTTCCTCTTTGGTGTCGTGGGCATCCTCGCGCTGGTGTTTATCTACACCCAGGTCCCGGAAACCCGCGGACGCACGCTGGAGGCTCTCGAGGAGGACGTGACCACGGGCGCCATCTACCTGGTGCACAAGAACTAGTCAGTTTTCCAAAACCGCCGGAGGGGAGCGACGCTCAACGCGTCGTTCCCCTCCAGCGGTTTGCGAACCTCTAGTTAGTGCACGACGGCGAAGCTCACCAGGCTTGCCCCCTCACCTTCTGCAAAGAAGGCCACGGCGGTACTGGAGTCCGCCGGAAAGATTTGGTCGGTGATGGTCGCCCTGCCGTCCTGGGCGAAGACCTCGACGGAACAGCGATCCAGGAAGATCCGAAGCCGTATCCGGCCATCTTCCAACGGCACAGCAACGCGATCCACTGACGGAAATGCCTCGTGGAATCCCACGTTGCCGGATTCGGTGCGGTCCAGGCTGAGTTCCTCCGTTGCGGGGCTGTAGGCCAGCACTGTGCGCTCTGAGCCTGCGGAAAAGACACACGGCGCGGCGTCTCGCTGCGGGTCGGCCCGCAGCACGATGCCGACCCTTCCGGCATGCCCGGGCTCGAACTCGGCATCGATCCTCAGCACGTCCCCGGATACCTCTTCGGGAAGCCACGTCAGGCCGGATTCCAGCCGTTGCCGGCCCAGTGTCATCTCCGTCCCATGGCCTTCGAAAGGGTCAATGGCCTCCTGTACCAGCACGGGACGCCCGCCGCGGGAAACCAGCTTCACTTCGCGAACGAGCGACATGGCGCTGCGCCAGCCGTCGGAGGGTGTCTCAGCGCCGTACTGCCAGTTGTTCATCCAGGCGATCATGAGCCGGCGTCCGTCGGGCACGTTGCTGAAGGAGACGGCGGCGTAGTAGTCCCGGCCCCAGTCGAGCCAGCCGTAGTCGGCCATCCGGGTGTCATCGGGCTGGAGGCCTTCGGTGACGGTAGTTTCGGAATGGAACGTCACGCCGTCGAACGTTCCGAGGAAGTACTGGCCGCCGGAGCCGCCGGCGATACCGCCCGGGCTGAGATTTACCACCAGAACCCACCGGGTGTTGGAGGCGTCGCCGTCCACGGGAAGTTCAAAGAGGTCCGGGCATTCCCACACGCCTCCGGTGGCGTTCGCCGGGCCGAAGGTGCTGAGGTATTCCCAGGACAGCAGGTCCGGTGAGCTGTAGAGCACGACTTCGCGGCGGGCTGCTTCGACGGCGACCATCACCCAGTAACTGCCGGCGTCGCCGTCGTACCAAAAGACCTTCGGATCCCGGAAGTCCGGCGAAACCCTGTCCAGCACCGGGTTCCCCGAATACTTCGTCCAGGTGGTGCCGGCGTCCGTGCTGTAGGCAAGGGACTGCGCCTGGAGGCCGGCCATGGGCGAGCCGGAGGTGTAGGCGCTCGTATAGATCGCCACCAGGGGCGGGTTGTCCGCAGTGCCGAAACCGCTCGTGTTATGGATATCCACCACAGCGGAGCCGGAGTAGACGGCTTCTTCGTCGTCGCAGGGGATGGCCACGGGCTGCTCTTCCCAACGCAGCAGGTCCACCGAAGTGGCATGACCCCAGGACATGTTGCCCCACGTATCGCCGTCCGGGTTGTGCTGGTAGAAGAGGTGGTAGACGCCATTGGAGTAGAGGAGCCCGTTGGGGTCGTTGAGCCAGTTGCGCTGCGCGGAGTAGTGCCACTTGGGCCGGTACCGGCAGTCGAGGTCGGTGGTTGTGTTCATGGGAGTATTTCTCTTTCGCATGAGGGGCAAGGCGGGTCAGCCCTTGACGCCGCTGGAGGCGATGCTGTTGATGAAGGAGCGCTGGAATGCGATGAACAGCACCACCACCGGGACGGTGATGAGGGAGGCATAAGCCATGACTTCGCCCCAGGAGACGTTGAGCTGGAAGAAGTATTGGATGCCGATCATGACGGGTCGGAGCTCCTCGGACTGGACCACCATGAGCGGCCACAGGTAGGAGTTCCAGGCGGGAAGGAACGTCAGGATCGCCACCGTGGCTGTCGCTGGGCCTGCCAGGGGCATCACCACCAGGCGGTAGATCTTGAACCACCCAGCGCCGTCAATCCTCGCGGCCTCATCCAGTTCCTTCGGGATCGACTCAAAGTACTGGTGGTACAGGTAAATGGAGAACGCATTGGCGATGAACGGGATGATCTGGACCTGGTAGGTGTCCAGCCAGCCCTTGGAAATCTCCAGGCTGAACCCGTTGAGCTCAAAGAACGGCAACTGGTTCACCCACCACACCAGCGGCAGCGCCAGCGTCTGGAAGGGCACGATCAGCGTGGCCAGGATCGCCGTGAACACTATGCGCTTGCCGCGGACCTGCATCCGGGACAAGGCGAAGGCGCAGAGGCTGTTGATGAAGATCCCCAACACCACCGTCACTGCAGAAACCCCGATGGAGTTGATCAGGAAGCGGGCGGCTGGCACACGGTCAAACACGGCAGCGTAGTTGTCGAACGAGATATTGCCGATGGGCAGGAAGGCTGCCACCGAGGACATGTCCCCGAAGATCTGCTGGTCCGGCTTGAGCGAAGACACCACCATGAACAGGAGGGGGAAGGCGGCGACCACGCCAAACAGGATCCGTACCACCGTGGTCCCTGCACTGCTGAGACCCTTGGATGCGAGTGTCTCTTTCATGTCAGTCCTTCTCTCGGGTCAGGTAGCGCTGCACTGCGGAGATCAGCAGCACCAGGACGAAGAATACGAGGGAGATGGCCGAGGCATAGGATGTTTCCTGCTGCTTGAAGCCGGAGCGCACCGCCTCGAAAATGATGGTGGTGGTGGAATCGAGCGGGCCGCCCTGGGTCATGACGCTGACTTGGTCGAAGAGCCCGAGCGCCTGGATCGTGATGGTCACCAGGATCAGGGTGCGGGTGTGCTTGAGGCCCGGCCAGGTGACGTAACGGAACTGGTGCCAGCGGCTTGCCCCATCAAGTTGGGCTGCCTCGTACAGCTCCCCGGAGATGCTCTGCAGGCCGGCGAGCCAGATGATCATGTGGAAGCCGGCGGCCTGCCAGATCGACAGGATGATGATGGCCGGCATGGATGTGGCGGGATCGTTGAGCCAGTCCGGGCCGTCGATCAGGCCGAAGCTGGCCGCGGACAGGAACTCATTGATCAGCCCGTCCTTGCGGTACATGAACAGCCACAGCAGGGACACCACCACCATGGACGTCACCACGGGAAGGAAGTACAGGGTCCGGAAGAAGTTCACGCCGCGGAACTTCTTGTTGATCAGCAGCGCCATCGCCAGGGCAAGGCCCGATTGGACGGGCACCACTACAACCGCGAAGTAACTGACGTTCAGCAGTGCCCGCCAGAATGTGGGATCCGTGAAGAGCCGGATGAAATTATCCGCACCCACAAACTCAACGGGTCGCGGTGACACAAGGCGGGCGTTGGTGAATGCCAGTCCGAAGCCCAGGATCGCCGGGAGGAAGACAAAGAGCAGCAGCAGGGCTGCGGCGGGGGCGATCATTGCCCACCCGCTGAGCTGCTCGCGCAGGTAGCGCGGCCGGCGATGAGGTTTGCTGGGCGGTGCGGCGGGGGCGGGGGCCGCCAGGCGGCGGCCGGGAGTAGGAGGAATTTGGGTGGTTGTCATGGGGTTCTCCGTTGACAGTCGGGGGCCGGGAGGTCCGACGACGACGGCAGGTGAGTACCGCCGTCGCCGTTCCGTTCGGCTGCCGCCGACTAGTTCTTGTAGCCGCCGTTGGACTTGATGTTGGCGTCAATCGCCTTGACCGCCTTGTCCAGGGCAGTCTTGGGATCCGCGCCGGCCAGGATGTCCTGGACAGCCTTGCCGTATTCGGTGGCGATGAACGGGTAAGCCGGGGATTCAGGCCGCAATACCGCGTACTGGCGGGAGAACTCCATGAAGATACGGTTGGCACCGCCCTCGGCGAATGCGGGAATCAGGGCCGCGGCTTCATTAGTGGCGGGGATGCCTCCCGTTGCCTTGATGACCGAAGCCACGTTTTCCGGCTTCAGGGAATAGGACAGGTAGTCCATCGCGGCGTCCATATTGTTGCAGCCGCTGGTGACGCCCCACTGCCAGGAAGCTCCGCCGATCTTGGGACCGTTGCCCAGATCCACGCTGGGCATGACCACCAGCTCATCTCCCAGGGCGGCCCGGGCCTTGTCGCCTGCCCAGGAACCGGTGTAGAGGAGGCCGCTCTTGTTGTTCAGGAAGTCCTGGGTGGAATCTTTCCCGCTCTTGGTCGCCATGAAGCCCTGATCCGCCAGCCCGCGGAACCACTTGGCCCATTCGACGGCTTTGTCGCCATTAAGGGCTCCGTCAGCAGACTGGTAATCCTCGCGGTTGATCAGGTCTCCGCCGAAGGACTGCAGGAACGGCGAGTATGCATAGGGAAGCCACTCGCCCGTTCCGGCAGTACCCATGTCCAACGGGTAATCCCATTTACCCAATGCCTTGAGTTTGGTGAGCGCGTCCTGGAACTCGTCCTTCGTCCATGGCTTCTCAATGGTCGCGACCCGGACGCCCGCCGCAGCAAGATCAGATTTGCGGGCAAACATGGACAAAGCGACGTCGCCGTACCCAACGGCATAGGTCTCTCCCTGCCACTTGGCAACGGTGCTGGGGAGGTTCTTGGAAAGGTCAGCGGACAGCTTCAGTGGCGCCAGGTACTTGGCCCACGCCCAGTTGGGAACGTTGGGCCCGTCAATGTCCACGATGCAGGGAAGTTTCCCGGCTGACGCGGCCCCAACGACGGAATCGTTGTAGGACTCCTGCGGGAAAGCCTGCACCTTGATCTGCGCCTTCGCACCGCTGCTTTTGTTATAGGAGTCAACGATCGCCTGGGTTGCCGCCAGTTCTTCCGGGTTTCCGGCGGCGTGCGTCCACATGGTGATCTCTTTGGGGCCTTCGCTTGTGGACGAGGAGCTGCCCTTGCTGCAGGCGCCCAGGCCGCCAACGAGGGCCGCCGCAGCTATGCTGGTTGCCAGGATCCGTGTGAATCGTGTGTTCATGATTCTCAATCTTTCTGCTGTTTTTGGGTGTGGATGATTGGCCCGGGTCCTTTGGGGCGCAGCCGCTGCAACGGCTGCGTCCCTCTCTTTGTGGAATCCGGTGATGTGACGTCGTGTTTTGACGTGGTCTTTTGCGTGGGTTAGTGGTCTGTGTCAGTGTGGCGGCGCCACCGAGCCCCGTTCGATGACGGGGCAGAGGAGTTTTTTCTGCCCCGGCGGCGTGCCGGGTTTTTCAATGTCGTCCAGGAGCCGGGTAACGGCCCAGCACCCCATCTCGTAGTGCGGAAGGGCAACGGTGGTCAGCCCTGGCCATAGCGCGTCTGCGATGAGTTCGAGGTTGTCCATTCCCACCACCGAGAGGTCTTCCGGGATGCGGAGGCCTGCTGCGGAAGCTGATTGGTAGGCTCCCATGGCCATGCGGTCGTTGAAGCAGAACAGGGCAGTGGGCCGATCAGGTAAGGACAGCAGTTGTGCCGCTGCTTGCCTGCCACCGACAGTGTCCGAGAGTGCGGAGGCGACGAGCCGGGGATCTTCCGGCAGCCCGTTGCGAATGAGGGCGTTTCGGTAGCCCTCCAGCCGTCCGTGCGTGGCCGGGATATCATCAATATTGTTGATCATCCCGATCCTCTGATGCCCTGCAGCAGCCAGGATTTCCACCGCACTTTCTGCGGCGGCGATTTCATCCGGGACCACTGAGGAGATTGAACTGTCAGCGGAGGCCGCGTCCAGCAGGACGGTAGGTACTTCGTAAAGTTCCTCCGGAACCGTGACGCCCTGGTGGTACATCCGGGCGTAAATGATCCCGTCCACCTGGTGTTGCTGGAGGGTTTGGATTTCGTGTTTCTCAAGATCGTTGTCAAGCCCTGAATTGAGCACCATCAGCAGGTAGCCCCGCTGATATGCAGTTTCCTGGGCACCGCGGATCATGGCCCCCGCAAAGGGCGTGGTGGTGATTTGATCACTGACGAGGCCGATGATCTGCGAACGCTGGTTCCGCAGTCCGCTCGCCAGGCGATTGGGGGCGTAGCCCAGGTCCTTGGCCACGGCCCGTACGTGTTCTTGCGTTTTGCGGTTCACGCGATCGCTCGTGGCGTCGTTGAGTGCATGGGACACCGTGGTGATCGAAACGCCGGCAGCCTTCGCCACTTCGCGGATGCCTACCCTCGTCGTCATCGACAGTCCTTTGCAAAACGTTTTGGATGTTGTTTGAATCACACTACCTAAAACGTTTTGCAGCTGTCAAGGACAAGGTTTCTGCCAAGGAAATGTTCCTGTCAGGACAAGGCGCGCGACAACAGCGCAGATCCGGTTAACGGCGAAAAGCACCGCAACGTCCTGGACGTTGCGGTGCTTTCCTGGGGGGCGAATCTAAGCCCGCAGGCGATACCCGCGCTTCACCACGGTTTCTATGAGCTTGCCGTCCGGAAGCGAGGAACGCAGACGGCTGACGGTCATGTCCAAGGCGTGCACGGAACCGCGGAGGTCCAGGAGATCCGAGAGCGCTTCACGGGACAGCACCGCACCACCGGCGCCGAGCAGGGCCCGGAGCAAGAGCAAGGGCGCCGGAGCGAGTTCTACTACTTCGCCGTTGATCCGCAGGCAGCGCCCCCGGAGTTCGATGGTGGCGCTCTTGGTTTCCAGGCGGCGCACATGGTTCAGGGACAGGTGCTCTGTCACCAGGCGAATCAGGGCGCCCATGCGGTAGCGCTCGGGAATGAGTGGCGTCAGCCCGGCGTCGACCAGTGGCTGTGCGGTCACGGGCCCGACGGCAGCAACCGTCACGGGACCTTTGAGGGCTTCAATAAGCTGGCGGTACAGGCCCATCTCGTGCGCGGTGCTCCACATTGCGTCCACTGCCGGGGCGCTGGTGAAGGTCAGGACGTCAAGGTTGCCGTTGCACACGGCCTCGATCAGGCGCGGCAGTTTGTCCTCGCCGTCGGGCTTGACCCAGCGGTAGGGCGTCACCGTCAGGACGGTGGCGCCGGACATGCGCAGCCGCTCCAGCTGGCGCACATCCGTGTAGCCGTGCAGCTGCACAGCAACAGTCTTGCCCCGGACGCCCTCCGCCAGGAGCATGTCCACGAGTGTGGCCGTGGTTTCGTCACTGCTGATTCCGACGTCGGCAAGGCCGGCCGCGCGGACGGCACCGCGGGCTTTGGGTCCCCGAACGAACATGCGGCACGCCGAGAGTGTTTCCAGAAGTTGCTCGCCGATGCCGAAGGAGTCCGCTGCCTCGCACCAGCGGCGCATTCCGTAGGCCGTGGTGGCGATGCAGATATCCGGCTTGGCGGCGATGATGGTGCGGGTGTCCTCGATGAGGACCATGTCCTCCTGCACGGGCGCGATCTTCAAGGCCGGAGCATGGAGCACGCTCGCACCGCGGCGTTCCAGGGCCTCGATGAGGTCCCTGGAACGGCGATGCGAGGTGACGCCGATGCGGAACCCGTCCAGCGGCGCTTCGGTAGCTTCTGAAACGTCCGTGGCGGTTGTGACGTCTTGGATTTCAAGTGCACGTGCAACAGTCATTGATTTACTTTCAGGCTTCAAGGAGCGAAGCCGCGAGTCGGCTCAGTTCAGCGGATGCTTCGGCATGATTACGGTTGGCTTCAGCCACCCGGACCACCTCGCCTATGACCAGCACGGCCGGGTTGCTGCAACCGGTGGCCGCCGTTTCGATCGTACCCAGATCGGCGATGGTGGTGCGCTGGCCCGGGCGGTAGCCGCGCTCCACCACGGCCATCGGCATGTCGGATTCCATGCCCGCGCGGCGCAGGCCGGCGGCAAGCTGCGGGAGGGTTCCTATGCCCATGAGGACAACGATCGTGCCGCCGAGTCCTGCCAGGTGCGTGTGTTCCTTCTCGGTCAGGGGAGCGTGTCCGGAGACCACGGTGAACATGTGGCTGACCTCGCGGTGCGTTACCGGAATCCCTGCTGCGGCCGGAACGGAGATAGCGCTCGTGACGCCGGAAATCACGCGGACGGGAACGCCAGCGGCAACACAGGCGGCCACTTCTTCGCCGCCGCGGCCAAAGACGTATGGATCGCCGCCCTTCAGCCGAACCACGTTCTTGCCAAGGAGGGCAGCTTCCACCATCAGTTTTTCGATGTCACGCTGCGTCACCTTGTGGTGGCCAGGCTGCTTTCCAACGTCCACCAGCTCGCCGGACGTCAGGTCGGCCAGCTCCTGGTACGGGGCCAGGCGATCGTAAAACACGACGTCGGCATCCCGCAGGGCGTCTACCGCACCAACGGTGAGGAGATCCAGGGCGCCCGGACCACCGCCCACCAGGGTCACCTGGCCTTCGGCGCCCGGTGCCGGCTCGAAGGCAACCGGAATCCCGGCACCACCGCAGCGTTCCACCAACGGCTCCCAGCCGGTGTCGCCGTCGTCCACCACTGCTACCAGGAACGGACGCTCCGGAAGCGGACCGTCTCCGGGTGCGCCAGAAGGTGTGCTGAGGCGGAACACCTTGGCCCCGGCAGCCTGGTAGCGGCGAACCGCTTGGCGGGCGGTCTTTTCGGATCCGGTGACGAGGACTTCGCGGCCTGTTAGATCAATGGTGAGCTGCATGGATACCCCTAGTTCTCTGCGCCGACGGGTTCTGCGCCGACGGTTTCGCGGCGGACCGGGATAGTGGAGGCGATGAGCACGCCGCCCTTTTCCTCGTTCGTCGCGGGACGGATCTGGCCGCGCTCCGGAACGAAGGAGATGGACTCGTCCTTCTGGTTGGGGGCGTTGACGAAGGAGCGGAAACGGCGGAGGCGCTCCGGGTCCTTCAAGGTCTCAGCCCACTCGTCCTCGTAGGTGTCGATGTGCTTGGCCATGGCGGCCTCAAGCTCTTCGGCGATGCCCAGGGAGTCGTGTACCACTACTTCCTCGACGTGCTTGATGCCGCCGTCGAGCTCTTCCTGCCAACGCGCGGTGCGCTGCAGGCGGTCTGCGGTACGGATGTAGTACATGAGGTAGCGGTCGATGTACTTCAGCAGCGTTTCGTCATCCAGGTCCTTGGCGAGCAACTGCGCGTGTGCCGGGGTAGCACCACCGTTGCCGCCCACGTACAGGTTCCAGCCATCAGCGGTGGCGATGACGCCGACGTCCTTGCCGCGGGCTTCTGCACACTCGCGGGCACAACCGGAAACACCCATCTTCAGCTTGTGCGGGCTGCGCAGGCCCCGGTAGCGCAGTTCCAAAGCGATAGCCATGGCTACGGAATCCTGGACGCCGAAGCGGCACCATGTGGATCCGACGCAGGACTTCACCGTGCGCAGGCTCTTGCCGTAGGCCTGGCCGGATTCGAAGCCGGCGTCAACCAATTCCTTCCAGATGTCCGGCAGCTGCTCCAGGCGGGCACCGAACATATCGATGCGCTGGCCACCGGTGATCTTGGTGTAAAGGTTGTACTTTTCGGCGACCGCTGCGATGACCCCGAGACCCTTGGGAGTGATTTCACCACCGGCAATGCGCGGAACCACCGAGTAGGTGCCGTCCTTCTGCATGTTTGCCAACGCGCGGTCGTTGGTGTCCTGCAGGGAACCACGGCCGGCATCCAGGACGTAGGCGGAGTGCTGGCTGGCCAGGATGGAGGCGATGGTCGGCTTGCAGATATCGCACCCGGCGCCCGTTCCATACTTGGCCATGATCTCCTCGAAGGAGGTCAGTTCCAGGACACGGATGGCATCGAACAACTCCTGGCGGGACAGGCTGATGTGCTCGCAGAGGGCCTTGGAAACCTCGATGCCGGACTTCTTCAGTTCGCCTTCGAGGAGCTTCTTCAACATGGGGACGCAGGAACCACACTGGGTGCCGGCACGCGTGCAACCCTTGAGCTCGCCGAGCTCCTGCACGGGAGCGTTGCCCTCGCAGGCACCGCAACCGTTGACGGTGTCACGGATGGTTCCGGCGGACACGTTGTTGCAGGAGCACAGGATGGCATCGTCCGGAAGCTCGGTTTCCGGTGCCTCGCCGCCACCGGCAGCGCTCAGGAAAGCGCCGGGTTCGGCCGGCAGCTCACGTCCCAGCAGCGGGCGCAGGCTCATGTAAGGGGATGCGTCACCCACGAAGATGCCGCCCAGGAGGGTCTTGGCATCGTCAGTAGTGACGATCTTCTGGTAAACGCCACGGGCGGGGTCGGCGTAGACGATTTCGAGGGAGTGCTCGGTGCGGGCAAAGGCATCACCGAAGCTCGCAACATCTACACCGGACAACTTCAGCTTGGTGGCGGTATCGAAACCGGGGAACGTGGCCGCCCCGCCGTGCAGGCGGTCCGCCACGATCTCAGCCATGGTGTTTGCAGGAGCAACGAGGCCAAGGCACATGCCCTCGAAGTTGGCCACTTCACCGATCGCCCAGATACCGTCCACCTCAGTGGCACAGAAATCGTTGATCACCACGCCGCCGCGCTGGCCCAGGCTGAACAGCTGCTCTTCGCCCTCAGCTGCGCGGAAGAGGTCATCGCGCGGCTTCACACCGATAGCCACGATCACGAGGTCCGCATCAATAGTCCGGCCGTCAGCCATCAGGACTCCGGTGACGTTGCCGTCGTCGTCCGTCAGTACTTCGGACGGGAAGACGCCACCGTGGACCTCGAAGCCCTTCGCCTCGATCAAGCGGCCAAGCGCCTGGCCGGCGCCTTCATCCAGCTGCGTGTTCATGAGCCACGGTGCACCGTTGATGACGATCGGCGTGGCGCCCAACTGCTCAGTGCCTGCAGCGGATTCAAGGCCCAGCAAGCCACCACCGATGGTGACCGCGTTAACCTTGCGGCCCAGCTTCTCGCGAAGCTCTGCAATGGCCTTGTTAATGGCCCAGACGTCCTCGAGCGTCCGGTAAACGTGAGTGTGCTCGGAACCAGGGATGGGAAGCCGGGCTGCATCCGAACCCGAGGCAACCACCAGGTGGTCGTATTCGTACTTGTTGCCTGCCGCCGTGAGGACACTCTTGGCAACGGAATCGATCTTGACTGCGCGCTCGCCGGTCTTCAGCGTCAGGGCCTCGTGCTCCCACATGGCAGCATCGCCCAGGGTGAGGTCTACATCGGTTTCCGTCAGGGCCTTGCTCAACGCAACGCGGTCGTAGGGGAGGTGCGCCTCTTCGGTCAGCACCGTAACCTGCCAGCCTTCAAGACCGCGGTTGTACATTGCGTCGGCGAAACGGTGGGCCGCAGGGCCGCCTCCGACGACAACGATGCGGCGCGGGTTCTCTGTACTTGAAGTGTGTCCGGTCACTGGTGGGCCTTTCGCAGATGTTGCAGACGGATCTCCGCAACTTGTGCTTCCAGCCTAGGGACGGGCAGTTTCGCTTCAGTTTCCCCTTTGTTTCGTGATCTTAACTTCTGCATCACGAACGCATTTCGCGGGGTGTGAGGTCTCTTTTACGCACCGGACACAAATGCGGACCCCCGATGAAACACCCGCGCCCTAGCTTTGAAGAGTGGCCGCAAGCGTGGCCCGGTCCGGGGGAGTGAAGGTGGAAATTGCCAGCGCCCGGACACAGTGAGAGGGGCTGAAATGACCGTAATTCTGGACCGTGCCGACGAACTGACTACTACCGCCGTTGGCGAATGGCACCGTGTGTGCCCGGTGGACGAACTCGAAGTGGCCTGGGGCGAAGCGGCACTCATCGAAGGCCGGCAGGTAGCGTTGTTCCGCATCGCACCCGGCGAAGTCTTCGCCGTCGCACAGCAGGACCCGGCCACCCTGGCCAACGTCATGGCCCGCGGCATTATCGGGTCCCGCGGCAGCCGGCCAACCATTGCGTCGCCGCTGCACAAAGAGGTTTACGACCTCGAAACCGGTGAGTGCTTCACGGACCCGGGCCTCAAGCTCGCAACCTTTGCCACCCGCCTTGTGGATGGCTACATCGAGGTCGAACTCTAAGAACCCGCCAGACTCCGGCGGCTACAAGCCCAACGCTTCGCGGACATCCCGAAGGACATCGTCCAGGGATGTCCGCGCTGCTTGGCGTGCAGCGGGAAGCTCGGCCGCCGACTCCACAGCCTGGATGACCTCCAGGTAACACTTGAGCTTTGGTTCCGTGCCGCTGGGCCGGATGATCACGCGGCTCTGGTCCCGTGTGAGGTACAAAAGCCCGTCGGTGGGCGGCAAGGATTCGCTGCCTTCGGCAAGATCGGTGAAAACCTCGACGGCGGAGCCTCCAAACGCTTCCGGCGGGTTGACCCGCAAGCGGTTCATCATGGCATCCAGGAGCCCTAGGTCCGCCACGCGGATGCTCAACTGGTCACTCGCATGAAGCCCGTGCACCAGGTACAGCTCATCCAGGGTGTCGAAGATCGTCTTGCCCTCGGCCTTTGCGGTTGCTGCCAATTCGGCGATAAGAACTGCCGCTGAGATGCCATCCTTGTCCCGGACCAGATCAGGCGCCACACAATATCCCAGCGCTTCCTCGTACCCATAGGTGAGTCCCGGGACGCGCGAAATCCACTTGAAGCCCGTGAGTGTCTCCTCATGGGCATAGCCCGCAGCGGCCGCAATGCGTGACAACAGCCGTGAGGAAACAATGGAGTTGGCGAAGACGCCTGCCCGGGGTTCTTCGCCGGCGCCTGCAGCCATGCGCGCAACGATGTGTGCGCCCAGCAGCGCGCCAACTTCATCCCCACGCAGCATCCGCCAGGCGCCGGTGGCGGGGTCAACCGCAGCAACCGCAGCCCGATCGGCGTCGGGATCGTTGGCCAGGACGATGTCGGCACCCAGGTCCGCCGCGGCCGCAAGCGCCAGGTCCAGGGCGCCTGGTTCTTCCGGGTTGGGGAATGCGACGGTGGGGAAGTCGGGGTCAGGTTCGGCCTGCTCGGCGACGAGGGTGACGTCCGTGAAGCCTGCTGCGTTCAATACCGATACGGCTGTTTCACCACCCACGCCATGCATGGGGGTGAGGACAATCTTCAAGTCCCGCGAGGGGAAGTGCTCTGCATCCACCAAGCCTGCCATTGCCGCCTGGTATTCCGTGGCGATTGAGCCGGGAAGTACGGTCCAGCCAGCTTCGGCCAATTCGATAGACTCCAGGGTGCCCACGGTCTCAATCTTTTCCGCAATCCGGGCATCGTACGGGGCAACGATCTGTGAACCCCTGCCGCTCTCGGTCACGGCGTGCCGGCCAAGATAGACCTTGTAGCCGTTGTCCTGCGGCGGATTGTGGCTCGCAGTGACCATCACACCGCCATCGCAATCCAGCGCCCTGACCGCATAGGCGAGCAACGGCGTCGGGAGTGCTGCCGGCATGAGGAAGGTTTCGATCCCCGCCGCTGTGAAGATGGCAGCCGTCTCTTCGGCGAAAATGTCCGAGTTATACCTGGCGTCAAAGCCGACGACGGCGCGCGGCCGGGTACCAGGAGCAGCTGCGGACACCGCTTCGTTCAGGAATGCAGCCAAGCCAGCCGCTGCCCGGCGCACCACCACCCTGTTCATCCGGTTGGGTCCTGGGCCGAGAGCCGCTCGAAGGCCCGCGGTGCCAAACTGCAGGGTGCCGCTAAAGCTGTCGCCCAATTCCTGGACTGCTCCTGCGTCACCGCCGCTGGCGAGGTCGGTGAGCTCAAGGAGAGCGGCCGACGTCGTGGGGTCCGGATCGTGGGAAGCCCATTCGCGGGCGTCGGTGAGCAGCTGGTTAAGGGCGGCATCGCTTGATGTCATAGGGACAAAACTATCCTCATTGCCCACGTCAAAGGCAACGCGAGGTCAGATATGGCCCATAAATCCAGTCGCAATGGGCCGTATCTGACCCCGCGTTGCTTCAGAGGGCGCGGGATTGGACGGTGAAGTCCGTGTTCCCATCCATGCTGAACACAGAACATCCCGTGTTGTCCCAGTCCGGGAAGAAGATGTCCGAAATAACTGCCGCCCCATCCTGGGCGAAGACCTCCACGGACGAGGAATCCAGGAGGATGCGCAGGCGGACCTTGCCATCGCTGCCTGAGGAGGGCAGGGCAACCTCGTGATAAGGGCTGAATTTCTCGGAGAAGTTGCTGGTCCCGGCTTTGGAACGGTCAACCTTTACCGTGCGCTTTTCCTTGTTGTAGGAGATACGGAGGCCAGCGCTGCCGTCAGCGGATCGACGAAGGAGAATTCCTGCTTCCCGGGCAGAGGTAAGGTCCATTTCGAGCTCAATGAGCTGCGTACGGCTGGCAAAATCGGCGCCAAGATCCTGCGCCTCCAGGCCGACGGTGAGGTTTTTGCTCCTCATCTCACCTGAGCGTTCGAGTGCCTCCCTCGCCACGCCGGCAATTGCCGATCGCAGTTCGAGCCGCTTCTGGCCCCGGACCAGGGTGAGTTCGCGGGGGATTGCCATGGACCCGCGCCACGGCGTGGTGGGAACGTGTTGGGCGTAATCCCAATTGCCCATCCAGCCAAGGAGCACTGGCTTGCCGCCGGGCGCTCCGGAGATGGAGTTTGCCGCGTAGTAGTCGGCGCCATGGTCCAACCACTGGGACTCGGTGAGCGGAGCATCGGCGGGCGCGGCGTTTTCGGCCGTGAAACGGGTGCCGTCGAATTCGCCCACGAAGTACTGCATGCCCGAGCCACCCGCGATGCCGCCGGGGTTGATGCTCAGCAGCATGACCCACTTCTTCGCGGTGGACTCCTCTACGTCCATCTGGACAAGTTCCGGCACTTCCCAGAGTCCGCCCTGGGCGCCGACCCCGGAGAAGTCACTGAGGAAGTCCCAGTGGAGAAGGTCCGTGGATTTGAACATCTTCACTACCTGCGCGTCCGCCACGACCGTGGTCATCACCCAGTATCGGCCGGGTTCGTACCAGGTGATCTTGGGGTCGCGGAAGTTGTTGTTGGTGGGCGCCAGGTTCAGGACGGGGTTGCCCTTGTACTTCTGCCAGGTGCTTCCGTTGTCCAGGCTGAAGGCCACGGATTGCGCTTGCGCACCTTGGGGGAGCGCGCCGTTCTTTCCATATGCGCTGGTGTAGAGGGCCACCATGGGCGGGTTCTGCGCAGATCCCAGACCGGACGCGTTGTTCTTATCCATCACGATCGAACCGGAGAAGATTTCCTCCTGCGGGCTCGCCTCCATGGCAACAGGCTGCTGTTCCCAGTGCACCAGGTCCTTGCTGGTGGAGTGGCCCCAGGACATGTTGCCCCACGAGTTCCCGCGAGGGTTGTACTGGTAGAAGGCGTGGTAGGTCCCGTCGTGGTACACGAGGCCGTTGGGATCGTTGAGCCAGTTCTTTTCAGCAGTCAGGTGGGCTGCGGGCCGCCACGGATCCGAAGCGGATGGCCGGTGCCCGCCTGGGGTGGGGGCCGACGTCGGGCTTTCCGTTGCTGGAGCGGTGCAGGCGGCAGCGGAAAAGGCGACCACGACGGCGGCACTTGCGGCCAGCAGGTGACGGCGGGACAGGCGGGGATTGGGGTAAGTCATGGGGAGAGATCCTGGGGTTGGGGAGTGGCAGGGGTGCCGGCCCTTGTGGAGCCCGCACCCCTGCCGTGGCCTAACGGCCGGGGGTGTTGCGGCCTACTTGTAGAGGCCTTCGCCGCCAACGCGGAGGTTGGTGGGCAGGTAGCCGAACGGGCCGAGGCCGTTCTTGCCGAAGGTGCGGTCGACCTGCGTCACACCACCCTGGAAGTTCATCTTCACGGTGGGGGACAGGGAGCCGCCGCGGACGCCGTCGACGTTGTCGATGAACGACTGCACGAGGCCGCCAGGCTGTACGTAGTGCGAGTAAGCCTGGAACTGACGGCCGTTCTGGCGCGGGTCCGGACCCTCCGGCGCGTTGGCCGGCATGTTCAGGTCCGTGGGGGAGCCCAGGGCCAGGCCGCTGTTGTTCACCGGCTGGAAGTCGGAGCGAACGCCGTTGCCCACGAAGCCGTAGACGCCGTCCGGGCCGCGCATGCCATCCGCGTAGGTGAACTGGTGGCTGATGGTGAACAGGTAGTACTTGTTCTTGCCGTTTTCGTTCTGGATGTAGATCTGCGGACGCTCAGTCTGGTCGTTGACGCAGTTGGCGGACAGGATCGGGGGCAGGAAGCTCCACTTGGTGAGGTCCTTGTTGTCGGCCACTGCCAGGCCAACATTTGCGGTCTGGTACCAGGCACCTGTGGTGGTGTTGACCTGGTCCAGGGTCTCAGCGTGGGGATCGCCCGGGCGGTAGCCGAGGTCTTCCTGCTTGCACTTGTAGTCGCCGCGCGTGCCACCGGTGTTGCCTTCGAAGACCATGAAGGTTTTGCCAGGGTGCGCCGGGTCCGCGAAGGTGTACGGGTCACGGAACGCGAAGCCCGGGTTCTGGGCCTTGTTCTGGTACATCTTTCCGTCCGGCTCCAGCAGCTTGGTGTGCTCGAAGCCGTCGAAGGTCACGCCGTCCTGGTTGGCGTGGATGTTGCCCAGTGCCTTGGCAATGACAGCATCCGGAGCGATGCCGCCGCCGCCTGCGTTTCGCTCAGCGACGTCGTAGAACGTGGTGGCCGTGTAGAAGACGTTGATCTTGTTGCCCTGCATGAGGCGCGTGGAGCCGGACCATTCGGTGTTGCCGATGGAGGAGTTGTCCAGGAACAGGTGTCCGCCGTAGTTCCACTTGTCCTTGGCCGGATCAGCGTTGGTCTTGCGGAAGAAGTACCCGATCCGGGCGTTCCAGTGGCGCTGGTCGAAGCCGTAGCCGGCGTGCCGGTCAGCAACCAGGGAGAAGATGACGTCCCAGCCCTTGTAGCTGATCTGGTTCGCGTTCTCGTCCGTCAGGGACCAGGTGTCCCACACCCAGACGTCGTCGTTCATGGCGGGGAAGTCCTTGGGGATTTCCGGCATGGTGACGTCGGGGCTCATGGAGTTCTGGCCCGGAGCAACGTTGGTGTTGCTCTGTGCCATGATCTGCTTTGCGTCTGCACGGGTCCATTTGGACGTGAAGTCGGCGGCAGGATCGTACGCCTCCTGCGTGTGGACGGAGGGCAGTGGGAAGCCGGGCGTGGGTGCCGGCATGGTGTTCGACGGCGGGTCAGCCGGCAGGTTGGCCTGCGCAGCCGGCGTCACCAGCAGGATGCTGCCTGCCACGCTGGCTGCGGCTGCGAGGGCGGCTGCCTGTCGCAGCCGGCGGCGCGGCCGTTGAAGGGTTGAGTGCGTGTTCATGCTTGCTCTTCTCGCGGAGTGTTGGACTTCGTGGAGTGGGGCGCATGCCCTGGTCCCCTGTTAAGGGGGCTCGCTACTACGGTGTCCGCTCGATCCGCTGAAGGCGTCTTCGAGGGACGCCATCGTTTCGAGGTGCGGCGATCCCTTGTGGGGTTCTCGCCGCGGCGGCTCCGATACGTCGACTTACCGGAACGACTCCCACGCTAGACGTGCTTCGCGGGACAAATCAAAGCACGTTTCGAAGGCCAAAACGGGTTGTCAGACGTCCGTGTGCAAGCGTTTACATTTCTCAACGCGTGCGCGTGCCACAACCTTGGAGGGGAATCAAATGTTTCGCAATAAAGCAGATTTAATCTGAGAATTTGCTGTGTGTTTACTTTTGAAATGGTCCAAGTCACAGAGGCGATGGAGGCCTACTGGCGGGTAATGGAGGGCATTGTTGGAGCCTTCAAATGTCCAATCGATGGACGTAAAATGTGGTAGCGACTCCGGAGCCATCAAAGGAAACCGGATCACGCCTGGTGTGAGCTGGTGCAGCATGTGTGAGTTACCAAAGCGGCGTTGGCGGTCCTCACTGACTCCATTGCGGCTGGTCCTCGCTGTCCTTGCCCTGGCAGCGATCGTGGTGAGTTTGCTGTTTCCGGCCCTGCTCTCGGCCCTGCCCCTTGGTGCGGGCCTCTTGACCCTGGCCGTTGCCGTCCTCATGCCCGCCATCCGGGAAATCGAACTCGGAGCTTCTCCCAGCATCAAGCTCGCGCCCGCCCTGAAAGACCGCGAAGACGAGCTTCGCAGCGTCTTCGAACGGCAGAGGGGGGACATGGAGTACTGCGCCCACTTGCTCTGCGACAACCCCGAAACTGCCCGTCACTTGCTGGAGGCAGCGTGGTCCCAATCCACCAATGTGTGGAAGGGTCCGGTGACGCCCCAGTTGCGCGTCTACACACTGTGCGTCTTCGTGGAACTCCTGAAGAAACACGAACACTGGCTCCAGAGCCGCGAAGGCAAGAAGAAGAAGGCCAAAGCCAGCCAGAGTCCGTTGGCGAGGTTGCCGTACGACGAGAGGGTCGCCGTCGTGCTTCATGTCTTCGCGAACCTGACTGTTGGTGAGATTGCCGGGATGACGGATCGTCCCGCCCTGGACGTCGGCAAATCATTGGCGGCTGCCGAAGAGAAAACCAACCGCCTGGCGTTGGAAGAAGGCCGGCCGTGAGGGACGCGCTGCGGGAGCGGTTGTTGTCCGAGGCTGCGATTCATGCGAAGACCCACCCGGCCGACCTGGACCGTGCCTTGGGCGAAGGCATGTCCACTGTTCGGCGAAGGCTGGTGAGAACCTGGCTGGTGGTGATCGTGGCCGCGGTGCTCGTGACGGCCGGGCTGGTGGCTGTCCGCGTGCTCCTTGACCAGCCACGAGTAGTGCTGGAATCCATCGCCGTGAGCGCTCCGGCAAGCTCGCTCCATCCGGAGGCCATCCTTCAGTTGTCTGCGGAAGCAAGCTACACCGACGGCACCCGACGTCCTTTACAGGAAGGCGTCGAGTGGGCTTCGGACAACCTCGCGGTGGCCGCAATCACCGCTGATGGCCAGGCGACGGCGGTCGCGCCGGGTGTCGCTGGCCTGACAGCAACGGTCGACGGCGTCTCCGGACGCTTCGAGCTCAAGGTCACCACGCCGGGAACGGCCTCGCTGACGGCCCTGCGCATCACCCCGGGCGATGCTGAGACCAGCCCTGGAGGCAAGATACCGCTCGTCGCCGAAGGAACGTATAGCGACGGGTCACTCGGGAGGCTCAACGTCACAGCTATATGGGGGTCCCATGATCCTGGCATTGCGACCGTGGACGGCGACGGCCTGGTCACCGCTGCAAAGCCGGGCACCGCCACCATCTCCGCCTCCCAGGATGGGTTCGAAGCTACCGCACGCATCACCGTCAACATGGCACCGCCGGCCAAGCTCTCGGGCTTGGCGATCGACCCCGCCGAACTCACGATCAAGCAAGGGCAGACGCACCAATTGACCGCAGTTGCCTCGTACACGGACGGGACCACCAAGCCCGAACCCAACGTGACGTGGTCCACCGGCAACCCGAAGGTCGCAACAATCTCCGCCTCCGGACTCCTGACCGCGCAGGGCCTGGGGCAAGTGCTCATCGAAGCCAAACACGTGGACACCGATGGCAAGGAATGGAAAGCGCAATCGAAGGTGACGGTGGAGCATGCGGTGATTGCCGTCGTCGTGAGTCCTGCTGGTCCGCATGCACTGGAACCGGGTGCTACCGTCCAGCTGACCGCCACTGTCAAGTACAGCGACGGCAAGCCCGGGAACCCGGTCATTGCATGGGCGTCGAGCCGCCGGATCGTCGCCACCGTCAGCAATGGCTTGGTACGGGGCGCCCTGCAAGGGCAGGCAATCATCACGGCCACAGTGGACGGCGTGTCCAGCAACGGAGTGGTGGTCAGCGTTGGTCCAACGCTTCCGACCCAAGGGCCGGTAAAGGGCTAGCAGGCCTTCAGAGCTTCGCGATGATTTCCGCCAGCAGCGTGGAGATACGCTTGCCTGCCGCTTGGCCGGCCTCGAGGACTTCGGCGTGGCTCAGCGGAACCGGGCTGATGCCCGCGGCAAGGTTGGTGACCAGCGAGATGCCGAAGACCTCCATGCCTGCATGGCGTCCGGCGATGGCTTCCAACGCCGTGGACATTCCCACGAGGTCTGCGCCGATCCGTTTGGCGTACTGGACCTCGGCCGGCGTCTCGTAGTGAGGGCCGCTGAACTGGGCGTAGACACCTTCCTGCAGCGACGGATCCACCTCGCGGGCCAGTTGCCGGACGCGTGAGGAGTACAGGTCCGTGAGGTCCACGAACGTGGCGCCCTCAAGCGGGGACGTGGCCGTCAGGTTGATGTGGTCGCTGATGAGCACAGGCGTGCCCGGGGTCCAATCCTCGTTGAGGCCGCCGCAGCCATTGGTGAGGACCAGCGTCTTGCAACCCGCGGCTGCGGCCGTGCGAACGCCGTGGACGACTGAGCGGACACCCTTGCCTTCGTAGTAATGCGTCCTGGCTCCAAGAACCAAGGCGCGTTTGCCTTCCTTGGTCAGAACGGAGCGGATGGTTCCCACATGGCCCACAACGGAAGGTTGGTGGAAGCCGGGAACCTCCGAAGCATTCAAGGTGGCGGTTGTTTCACCAATGAGGTCGGCGGCTTCGGCCCAGCCGGAACCGAGCACCAGGGCTACGTCGTGGGACTCAACACCGGTCTCGGCGGCAATGAAGTCCGCGGCGGCCCGGGCAGCTTCGAAAGGGTCTGTGTTCATCAGCTCAGTGTTACTCACTGGTACAAGCTACCTTGCGCGTGCAGCAATTTGGTAGGGACGCGTTCGACGCCGGGGGTGAGGCTTGGCTGACTGGCAGCCTGCGGTGCAATGAGCGAGAATTGAGAATTGTGACCACCCAAGTTGACTTCAGTTCCCCCCGTATCGCGATTCTGGGGGGTGGTCCCGGAGGATATGAAGCCGCCATGGTGGCCGCTTCCCTCGGCGCAAAAGTCACCATCATCGAGCGGGCAGGCCTTGGCGGCTCCGCCGTGCTGACCGACGTCGTGCCTTCCAAAACCCTTATTGCCACCGCCGACCTCATGACCCGCGTCGGTGAGGCGGACGAGTTGGGCGTCAAATTCGACGGCGACGGCGGCGGCTCCAAGCCCCGCGCCGATCTGAAGCACATCAACGACCGCGTCCTGGATCTGGCCCGTGGCCAGTCCCACGACATTCGGGCGGGGCTGGAACGCCTCGGCGTGGAGATCGTGATCGGTTCCGGCAAATTGCTGGACAACAACACGATTGAGGTCCTGACCCTTGAGGGCACACGAACCGTTGATGCTGATGCCATCCTGCTGGCGGTCGGTGCACACCCGCGCGAGCTCCCCACGGCCAAGCCCGACGGCGAACGCATCCTCAACTGGGCCCAGATCTACAACCTGGACGAGCTGCCCGAGGAACTGATCGTAGTGGGCTCCGGTGTCACCGGCGCGGAATTCGCCTCCGCCTACAACGGCCTCGGCTCCAAGGTCACCCTGATTTCCAGCCGTGACCAGGTCCTCCCCGGTGAGGACACGGACGCCGCCAAACTGCTGGAAGGCGTGTTCGAGCGCCGCGGCGTGCGCGTGTTGTCCCGGTCGCGCGCCAACGCGGTTGAGCGGACGGACGACGGCGTGAAGGTCACCCTGGGCGACGGATCGGTAGTTACGGGCTCGCACTGCCTGGTGTGTGTGGGTTCCATCCCCAACACTGCGGGAATCGGGCTTGAGGAAGCCGGCGTGACCTTGACGGAGTCCGGGCACATCAAGGTGGACGGTGTTTCGCGCACCACTGCCCCCAATATTTACGCAGCCGGCGACTGCACCGGCGTGTTCGCGTTGGCGTCCGTGGCCGCCATGCAGGGCCGCATCGCGGTTGCCCACTTCATGGGTGATGGCGTGAAGCCGCTCAAGCTCAACCAGGTGGCCTCGAACATCTTCACGTCCCCGGAAATCGCTTCGGTGGGTGTTTCGGAGGCCGACCTCGCGTCCGGCAAGTACCAGGGCGACGTCGTGATGCTCTCGCTGCTCAGCAACGCCCGCGCCAAGATGCGCAACACCAAGGATGGCTTCGTCAAGATCATCGCCCGCAAGGGATCCGGCACCGTGATTGGGGGCGTGGTGGTGGGACCGAACGCTTCGGAACTCATCTTCCCGATCTCCGTGGCCGTCACGCAGAAGCTGCACGTTGATGACGTCGCCAGTGCGTTCACGGTGTACCCGTCGCTAACCGGGTCCATCTCGGAGGCAGCGCGGCGCTTGCACGTGCACATGTAGCTTCTTGCTCCTGTGGCGCCCGTTTCGACGACTCGCTGCATGCCAGACGATTCCTACCGTCTGGTGCGCAGCGCGTCATCGAAGCGGGCGTTCCTGTTTCCTACGTTTGGAGGGCTGCGATGGCTTCAGCAAGGGGCATGTGCAACGCGGGACCGTGGCCCGGCAGGATCACGTTGGCTTGGACGAGTTTCAATGAGCGTGCCGCTGCGAGGGCGGTCTCCGGGTCCGAGTGGTACATCCGGTGCAGCATCTGGGGCCCGGATTGTGTGCTGATCGGGTGGCCACTGACAAATGTGTCGCCGACGGCGATGGCCTGCGCCCCGGAGAGCAGTAGGGCAACGTTGCCGGGAGTGTGCCCGGGCAAGAGGATGGCTTCCGGCTGGCCAGGCAGGCTCCGGAGCCTGTCCTCGTCCCACGCCTCGGCGCGGGTTGACGGCTCCGCCTGGAGGGCTTTCGCTTTGATGACATGGAGCAACCAGCGGAAAACGCGCGGACGCCAAGCCCGGATCATCACCTGACCGAACGTGACCTGGTGTTTCTCCTTGCCTTGAACGTGTGCCAATTCCTCCGGGGAACACAGGATGGGCGTGCCAAACGTCCGCGAAAAGAAGGCAGCGGAGCCCGTGTGGTCCACGTGGCCATGGGTGATGAGCATGGCTTTGGCATCGGCGGGATCCAGGCCGAGCCCCTTGATCGATTCGAGGACCAAGTCACGGTCGGCGGGGTATCCGCCGTCGATCAGTAGGAAGCCCGTGCCGTCCCGGACAATGACCCAGTTGGACGCGGGCCCCTGGACGAAGAAGACTCCCGGCGCCTGCTCAGATACGTTCACCCCGGAATTCTAGACCGCTGGATACGAACTCGCGGGAGAGCTGCGGGCTCGCAGGGAAACTTCCAGCGAACGCGCAGCTTTCCCGCGTACTGGGTGCCATCCGCTACGACGGGCTACGCGTCAGGCGGCCGCCGCTTGGAAGTGCTTTTCGATGAGCCCCTTGATGTCCTCGTGGCATCCGCCGCACCCTGTGCCCGCGCGGGTGGCCTTGGATACCTCGCCCACGGTGCTGCAGCCTTCCACGACGGAACCTTCGATGCTGGCCGCACTCACCCCGGCGCAGCGGCACACGGTCCTTTGGGGATCGTTGCTGGTGGCGCCGGAATCCAACTGGTCCGGGCCGTCCAGGCGAAGCAGCAGGGAACGGTCGGCCGGCAACTCCGAGGAACGTTCGAAAAGCACCACCAGTTCAGCGGCAGTCCGGGGCATGCCCACAGCCACCAAACCCTCCAGAACACCACCGCGCGTGGTCATCTTGACGTAGCGGCCGTGCTCGGGATCGGCCCACTGGGAGATCTGGCGGCGTGCCCGGCCAGAAGTGGCCCCGGCTTCCAGAAGCTCTTCGTCCCATGGATCGGCTTGGTTATCGCCGGCAACAGCCAGGTTGATGCCGCGTGCTTTCAGAACCACGACGCCGGGCTTTTCTGTGGGCAGGGCTTCCAGCGCGTCCGCGGTTTCCTGGCCGTCCCGGGCCAGGACCACGAGGTATTCGGCCAGCCACTCGGCCTGACGCCAGCCCGGGCCTACCAAGCCGGAGGGGCCGGTGGCGGTCCGGCAATCGAGGCAGGAAGCGTCAGGGCAGCGGACTTCGGCACAATCGCCGATTGCGAACATGTGGGGCTCGTGGTAGGTCCGGAGATGGTGGTCCACCAGGATGCCGGCACCCGTGGGAAGACCACAGCCTTCGGCCAGTTCGATCCTCGGGCGCACACCACAGGATAGAACCAGCAGGTCGCCGTCGATCGCCGAGCCGTCCTCCAGCAGCAGAGCGGAGAAGCTACCGCCGGGGCCAGCGGTTTCCACGCCAGTAGACCTCGCGTTGCCGGCCATCCGGACGCCGCCAGCACGGAGGCTGCTCGTCAGGACGGATCCGCTGCCGCGGTCAATGCTGCGGCCCAAAGGGAAGGGGCCGTTGTGGACCACCGTTGCCTGGGCGCCTTCGTCTGCGGCGGCGAGGGCGGTTTCCAGGCCAAGCACGCCACCACCCAGGACCACCACGCGTTTACCGCCAGCGACAGCTTCACGGAGGACCGCGGCATCGCGAAGATCGCGCAGGGCAGTGACACCGGCCGGAAGAACGGGGCCGGCCGGATCAGGGTTCAAACCGGTGAGGTTGGGAATGACGGGCCGGGAACCGGTGGCAAACACCAAGCGGTCGTAGTGTTCGTTGGTGCCGTCGGAGAGAATCACGTGCTGGCGTGCACGGTCAATCCTCTTCACCTTGACACCCAACCGGACGTCAACGCCGTCGGCCTCCAGTTCAGCAGCATCAGCCATGGCCAGGGCTTCAGGAGTGGTCCGTCCGACGCCGAGTTCTGCAACCATGACGCGGTTGTAGGCGGCCTCGGCTTCCTGTCCGACCACCAGCAGTTGCACGAGTCCTGCGCGGACCGCGGGAAGCAGTTCGTCCACCAGTCGCGCAGCAACCGGGCCGAATCCAACAACAACAATGCGCTCGCTCATGATGCCTCCTTGGCGTGCAGGGGCAGCCCGGATCCGGCAGGCACGGCGACTGGAGCCGCTGACACTGTGGTGGACGCTGCCCGCCGGACCCATACCCGGCTGGTCTTGAACTCCGGCATGCCGGAGATGGGATCGGTGACCGCCTCAGTGAGGCGGTTGGCGTTTTCCTGGCCCGGGAAGTGGAACGGGAGGAACACAGTGTCCGGGCGGACCGAGTTGCTGAGCTCCGCCCGGCAGAGGACCTCACCGCGTTGGTTGGTCACTGTTGCATAGTCACCGTCGGCAATGCCGCGCGCTGCAGCCGTGCCGGGGTGGATCAGGAGCTTGGCCTGGGGCTGCGACGCCAGCAGCTCGCTCACGCGGCGAGTCTGGGCGCCGGACTGGTAGTGCTCCAGGAGGCGGCCAGTGGCGAGGGCCAGAGAGTCGTCCGCAAACGAACGTACAGCCCGCTTGGAGGGGGTAACCGGGACCATCACGGCCCGGCCATCAGCGTGTGCGAACCCGTCCGCGAAGAGTCGCGGCGTTCCCTGGCTGCCCACGGGGTACGGCCAATAGGCAGCTTCGCCACGATCCAGCATGGCGTAGTCGATTCCGGAGTAGTCAGCCAGCCCACCGGCGGAAGCAAGTCTGAGTTCTTCAAACACTGTCTCGGGGTCATCGCTGAACATGGATGGAGCCTCGAGCATTTCCGCGAGCCGTGCCATCAGCCATAGTTCGCTGCGGACGCCCGGGGGAGGGGTGATTGCCCTGCGGCGTCGGATGACGCGTCCTTCGAGGTTGGTCAGTGTCCCTTCTTCCTCGGCCCACTGCGTCACGGGCAGGACCAGATCGGCTTCGGCCGCGGTCTCGGACATGAAGAAGTCGCAAACCACCAGGAAGTCCAGGCTGCGGAGTCCCTGGGTTACCGCGTTGGTGTCCGGCGCCGAAACCACCACATTGGCGCCGTGCACGAAGAGGCAACGGACGCCGTCGTGCTTTCCGAGCGACTTGAGGAGCTCGACGGCGGGCAGGCCGGCTCCGGGGATCAGCGACTCGTCCACACCCCAGACCTTGGCGATGTGGGCGCGTGCAGCGGGGTCGGTGATTTTGCGGTAGCCGGGAAGCTGGTCGGCCTTTTGGCCGTGCTCGCGGCCGCCCTGACCGTTGCCCTGGCCGGTCAGCGTGCCGTAGCCGCTGCGGGCCGAGCCGGGCAGGCCAAGGAGGAGGCTGAGGTTGATGGCAGCGGTTGCGGTGTCCGTACCATCCACGTGCTGTTCCACTCCACGGCCACTGAGGATGTAGCTGCCGCCGTTGCGGGCGCCTTGTGCCAGACGCCTGGCGGTCTCACGGATGAGGGTGGCCGGGACGCCGGTGATGGACTGGACGCGCTCGGGCCAGAAGGCGTTGAGGCTGCGGACCACGGAAGCATAGCCCTTGGTGTTTGCCTCGATGTAGCCGGTGTCGGCCAGGCCTTCGTGGACAACAACGTGGCTGATGCCCAAAAGGAGGGCCAAATCTGTGCCGGGCGTCGGCTGCAAGTGGAGGCCGCCGCCGTCGCCCGTGAAAGCTGCCGTAGCCGAACGGCGGGGGTCCACTACGATCAGCCCACCGGCGTCGCGCGCACCCTGAAGATGCTGGACAAACGGAGGCATGGTCTCGGCGACGTTCGAGCCGAGCATGAGGATCACGGACGCGGAGTCAAGGTCCGTGACGGGGAAGGGGAGGCCACGGTCCACGCCGAAGGCGCGGTTGCCTGCGGCGGCTGCCGATGACATGCAGAAGCGGCCGTTGTAATCGATGCGAGAGGTGCGCAGGGCCAGCCGGGCGAACTTGCCCAGCATGTACGCCTTCTCATTGGTGAGGCCGCCACCACCGAAAACTCCAACCGCGTCGTTTCCGTGCTGCTTCTGGGTGTCCTTCACAGCGGCGGTGATCAGCATGAGCGCCTGGTCCCAGGAGATCGGCTGGTGGACGCCGTCGGATCCTTTGAGCATCGGTTCGGTGACGCGGCCGTTGTGACGCAACAACGACGCCGATGTCCAGCCTTTGCGGCACAGCCCGCCCCGGTTGGTGGGGAAATCGCGCCCTGAAACTTCCAGGGGCACGGCACCGTCACCGGGCATTGCAGGTGTGGCAGGGCTTGCCGGTGCTGCGTCGGACGAGGGCGCGGGCGCTGCCCCAGCTGCCGAAGCAGCCGGGGTCAGCGTCATGGCGCACTGGAGCGCGCAGTAGGGGCAGTGGGTATCGGCGCCGTTGGGCATCTAGATGTGTCCGATCGTGTTGCGCTTCTGGGCGGGGCGGATGTAGCAGACCCAGCAGACGGTGAGCATCAGGACGTAGGCTCCAACGAATCCGTAGAACGCCGGGGTGTAGGAGCCGCTTGCTGTGTTCGAGGCGTTGAGCACCTGGGGGATCACGAATCCGCCGTAGGCACCGATCGCCGAGATCAGGCCCAGTGAGGAGGACGCCAACCGTGCGGTGGTGGCGCTCGGGGCGCCTGCACGGGCGGCCCGGCTGGAGGTCGCGAAGATCACCGGGATCATGCGGTACGTTGCGCCGTTACCGAAGCCACTCGCCAGGAAGAGCACCAGGAACAAGGTGAGGAAGAGCCAGAAGTTCTTCAGCGGCAGCGTCCAGATCATGGTCAGGGTAATGACGGCCATGGAAGCGAACGAGGCAATGGTCATCCGGGCGCCGCCCATGCGGTCTGCCATGCGGCCACCGTAGGGACGGGCCAGGGAACCGACCAGCGGGCCGAGGAATGCCAGGGACAGGGCCACTGCACCGAGGTGGATGGAGGAGAAATCGGGGAAGTAGTCCTTGATCAGCTTGGGGAAGACGCCGGCGAAGCCGATGAACGAGCCGAACGTACCGATGTAAAGGAAGGCCATGATCCACAGGTGCGGTTCTTTGAGGGCCGCTACGGATCCGGCCACATCACCCTTGGCGCTGGTGAGGTTGTTCATGTACTTCCAGGCACCGAAAGCTGCGATCAGGATCAGCGGGATCCAGATGATGCCGGCCATGGGCAGGTTCACGGTTCCAGCTGCGAGCAGGGTGATGGCGATGGGAACCACAAGCTGCGCGACGGCGGCACCAAGGTTACCGCCCGCGGCGTTCAGGCCCAGTGCCCAGCCCTTTTCGCGGGCCGGGTAGAAGAAGGTGATGTTGGCCATCGAGCTGGCGAAGTTGCCACCGCCGAAGCCGGCGAGGGCTGCTACCAGGAGCATGGCACCGAACGGCGTTTCCGGGTTGGAAACACAGATCGCCAGGCCGCTGGCGGGAATCAGGAGGAGCAGTGCCGAGACGATGGTCCAGTTGCGGCCACCGAACTTCGGCACCATGAAGGTGTAGGGGATGCGCAGAGTGGCGCCTACGAGGCTGGGGATGGAGATGAGCCAGAAGATCTGGTTGGTATCGAACTTGAAACCTGCTGCGGGGAGCTGGACGACTACGATCGACCAGAGCTGCCATACGACAAAGCCGAGGAATTCGGCGAAGATAGACCAGTACAGATTGCGCTTGGCGATGGACCGGCCTTCGGCTTCCCACTGGCCCTTGTCCTCGGCATCCCAGTTGGCGATCCAGCGGCCGGGGCGGTGTTCAAGGGTGGGAACGGCGGTAGCAGTGGACTGGGCGGGGGCCAGTTCTTCTGCAGTGCGGTCAACAGTCACGGAGTGCCTCCTTTGTGGGGACGTTGTTCTTCCAAGGTAGGTTTCACGCGTTTCGTGGACCGTCGCCCTTTGTAAACGTGCTGTGACATTTCCCTATCGGCGGGGTCACCGGCGCGTGAGGCAATGGTGAGGTAATGTGTCCCGGACCACAGGGTGAGACTTTTTGACTCGTCCGCATGGTGGACTTAGTTGTCCAGTCAATGGACTGCGGGAACTATTATTGAACTCTCGAATAATCCTTCGCCGGGCAGGCTCGTCAGGGGCATCGGCCGGTGTGAACGAAAGCTGCTACTACATGTCTTCGACTGCCACGTCCAAGGAAGGCGAGTCCACAAAACCAGTGAACTCGCGGGGCAAAGTGATCTTCGCCAGCCTGATCGGCACGACGATCGAGTTCTACGACTTCTACGCCTATGCCACCGCGTCAGTACTCGTCTTTCCCAAGCTCTTCTTCCCGGACGCCACTGACATCAATGCGCTGCTCAGTGCGTTCGCCATCTTCGGTGTTGCCTTCTTCGCGCGTCCCATCGGCGCCGTCGTCTTCGGCCACTTCGGTGACAAGATCGGCCGCAAGGGAACCCTGGTTGCTTCGCTGTTGACCATGGGTATCGCAACCTTCCTGATCGGACTCCTGCCTACGGCTTCCATGGCGGGGTGGGCGATCCTGGCCCCGATCATGTTGGTTATCCTGCGCTTCTTCCAAGGCCTGGCCTTGGGCGGAGAATGGTCCGGCGCAGCTTTGCTGGCCACAGAGAATGCGCCGGAGGGCAAGCGTGCCATCTATGGAACGTTCCCGCAGCTGGGTGCCCCTATTGGCTTCATCATCGCCAACGTCATCTTCATCTGGATGAACGTTGCCCTGACGGCCGAAGAGTTCCTCGCCTGGGGTTGGCGCGTTCCGTTCATCCTCAGTGCGGTCCTGGTCATTGTGGGTCTTTACGTTCGCCTCAAGCTGGTGGAGAGCGTGTCCTTCACCAAGGTGATCGAACAGGAAAAGGTCCAGAAGCTGCCCCTCGCCGCAACCCTCAAGAGCCACTGGCGGCCGGTTCTGGCCGGCACCTTCATCATGTTTGCTACCTACGTGCTCTTCTACATCATGACCACGTTCACCCTGTCCTACGGCACCAAGCCCACCCTGGCGGGCGCGCAGGCCGCAGCTGAAAAGGCAGGAAAGCCGATGACGGCGGACCAGATTGGGGCGTTTGTCCCCGGCCTGGGCATCACCCGGTCCGACTTCCTCTGGATGCTGATCATCGGCGTCGTCTTCTTCGGTATCTTCACCGTGGTCTCCGGACCTTTGGCCGAGAAGTGGGGCCGCCGCAAGTTCCTGCTGGGCGTCACCGTCGGCATCTTCGCGTTCGGTGCGCTGTGGTTCACCATGTTTGGTCCCGGCCAGGCAGCGGCGATGGTTGGCCTCATTGTGGGCTTCACCCTCATGGGCCTCACCTTCGGCCCCATGGCAGCTATCCTTCCTGAGCTGTTCCCCGCCAACGTCCGTTACACCGGTTCTGCTGTGGCGTACAACCTGTCGTCCATGATCGGAGCGGCCCCGGCCTCGTTCGTCGCCATCGCTCTCTGGCAGGCAGCGAACGGCAGCACGTGGCTGGTTGGCGTTTACATGGCGATCGCTGCGGTGATCACCTTCGTGGCGCTCTGGCTCACCCGCGAGACCAAGGACATGGACTACGAGAACAACGTCGCCTGACCTTCGGGAATTAACGACGTCGGCCCCGCACCGGAAAGTGCGGGGCCGACGTGTTTAACTTCGGTTCTTAGTCCTCGATCGTGGCGATGACAGCGCCCGCAGCGACCGTCTCACCCGCTGTGGCTGCCAGGCCGCGAACAGTGCCGGACTTGTGTGCGGTCAATGGCTGCTCCATCTTCATGGCTTCCAGGACAACGATCAGATCGCCTTCTGCCACGACGTCGCCTTCGGCAGCTGCCACCTTGACGATGGTGCCCTGCATCGGCGAGGTCAGTGCATCTCCACCGGCCGCAGCCGCTGTGGCTCCTGCAGAGCGGGAACGCTTCTTGGACTTGCCCGACTTGGTGCCCGGGCCACTGGAAACAGTGGCGACGCTGGCGCCCAAGCCGGACGGCAGGACGACCTCAAGCCGCTTGCCGCCAACCTCGACGACGACGCGCTGGCGCTCACCGGCGTCGGGCGTTTCCGTACCCGCACCGCTGGCCGTCCAAGCGGGGATGTTATTGACGAACTCGGTTTCGATCCAGCGGGTGTGGACGCTGAACGGTCCCTCCACCGGGGCGAAGGCGGGGTCCGTGACAACGGCGAGGTCGAAGGGGATGACGGTGGGAATGCCTTCCACCACCATCTCCTCAAGGGCGCGGCGCGAGCGCTGGAGGGCTTGCTCGCGGGTGGCGCCGGTGACGATCAGCTTGGACAGCATGGAGTCGAAGTTTCCGCTGATGACGTCACCCTCCTCAATGCCGGAGTCCACGCGGATGCCAGGACCCGTGGGGTTCTTCAACGTGCTGACCGTTCCGGGGGCGGGCATGAAGTTGCGGCCCGGGTCTTCGCCGGTGATGCGGAACTCGAAGGAGTGGCCGCGGACTTCGGGGTCCTCGTAGCCAAGAGCTTCGCCGCGCGCGATGCGGAACTGTTCGCGAACGAGGTCGATGCCCGTAACTTCCTCGGAAACACAGTGCTCTACCTGGAGCCGGGTGTTGACCTCGAGGAAGGAGATGGTGCCGTCCTGGCCAACCAAGAACTCGCAAGTACCGGCGCCGAGGTAGTTGGCTTCCTTCAGGATCGCCTTGGAAGATTCGTAGAGCCGCTTGTTCTGCTCCTCGCTCAAGTAGGGAGCGGGGGCTTCCTCGACGAGTTTCTGATTGCGGCGTTGTAACGAGCAGTCGCGGGTGGAGACAACCACAACGTTGCCGTAAGCATCCGCCAGGCACTGGGTCTCGACGTGGCGCGGAGCGTCGAGGAAGCGCTCGATAAAGCACTCGCCGCGACCGAAAGCTGCTGTTGCCTCACGGACGGCGGATTCGTACAGCTCAGGAATCTCTTCCATGGTGCGGGCAACCTTGATGCCGCGTCCGCCACCGCCGAAAGCAGCCTTAATGGCGATGGGCAGGCCAAATTCCTCGGCAAACTTCAGGATCTCGTCCGCGGACTCCACAGGATCAGCTGTGCCGGGGACCAGCGGGGCGCCTACTTTTTCGGCGATGTGGCGCGCCTGGACCTTGTCACCCAAGGCAGAGATCGCCTCGGGGGACGGGCCAATCCAGGTGATGCCGGCGTCGATGACTTTGGCAGCGAACTCTGCATTTTCGGCGAGGAAACCGTACCCGGGGTGGATCCCATCGGCGCCGGCCTGCTTGGCGACGTCGATGATCTTGTCCATGACCAGGTACGACTCAGCTGCGGTGTTGCCGCCAAGGGCATACGCTTCGTCGGCGAGGCGGACGTGCAGGGCGTCACGATCCGGGTCTGCGTAGACGGCTACGGAGGCGATGCCTTCGTCCCGGGCGGCTCGGATGATGCGGACCGCGATTTCGCCGCGGTTGGCAATCAAGACCTTGGTGAGAGGGCTGGAAATGGGCTGCGCCGGGTTAGCTGACAAGTTGTTGACTCCTTCTGTCCTTGAGGAGCCTAGCGTGATTGTGAGGGTTCCGCCCATATTGATGGGGGATTCCGTGTGTGAGGAGATGTTCCTTTGTAGGGTTGCTACAAATCGCTTCTACTGGTGCGCGTCGTGCGCGTCCCACAGTTCGGTGATGCCAACGTTCGCGTGGACCAGCAATTCGCGCAGGGTAGAGATGGAAAGACCCACGACGGCGTGCGGGTCACCGTCCACCTTGCGGATAAACGCGCCACCCAGGCCGTCGATGGTAAACGAGCCCGCGCAGTGCAGTGGTTCTCCGGTGGCGATGTAGGCGTCGATGTCGTTTGTGGTCATCTCGACGAAGTGAACCTCGGCACTGGACACGGAACCGACTGTTGCTCCCGTTCCGTCTGCGGGCTCGTCCTCGTCCACGTCGGCAGCGGTGTCCCGGCAATCGACAAGCCAGTGACCCGTGTGGAGAATTCCCTTGGAACCGCTCATTCGCAGCATCCGCTCACGTGCGACCTCCGCGGTGTAGGGCTTGCCGTGGGATTCGCCGTCGAACTCGAAAACCGAATCGCAGCCGATCACCAGGGCACCGTCTGCTTCGGGGAGCGCGGCGACCGCTTCGGCCTTTGCCCGGGCCAGCAGCAGCGCGGTGTCGTGTGCGTCGGTCACACCGTAGTGCGCTTGCACCGCGTCCTCGTCCACGTCCGAAACCAGGACGTCATGCTGGATCCCCGCCTCCGTCAGCAACTTGGTGCGGGCAGGGGACTGCGAGGCAAGGATCAATCGGGTCACCGTCCCAGCCTAATACGTTGTTCTCTCACGTCCTGTCCGTTTTCGGCCGATCTTCTCTCACATCCTGCCGGTTTTCGGGGCACGTTCTCTCACATCACGCCGGTTTTCGGGGCACGTTCTCTCACATCACCTCGATGTGCCGCCGCCGACCCTCACTCGCCACACGGCGGCCGGGGTTATCAATGCCCTGATGCAGCTCGACGCCAAGCACGACCTCATCGTGTGACAAGGGCACCTGCTAACGATGCACGCAGAAATGCCCGACGTCGGCGCCCAAGAGTTGAGTGCCGACGTCGAGCTTTCCGGGTGGATGTGAGAGAACGTCTGTCAGATCGGGGGTGGATGTGAGAGAAGGTTAGTGGACCAGTTCCTCGGAGCCGGCCTTCGGGCGATCGCTGCGGTTCAGTTTGGCGCCTTCGACGTCCACATCCGGCAGGACGCGCTGCAACCACCTGGGCAACCACCACGCCTTCTCGCCAAGCAGGTACATGACGGCGGGAACGATGGTCATACGGACTACGAACGCATCTATGAGCACACCGAACGCCATCGCGAAGCCCAACGGCCGGACCATGGTGAGGTGGCTGAAAATGAAGCCTGAGAACACGCTGACCATGATGATCGCGGCCGCCGTGACCACTGCTGCCGCGTGGCTGAAGCCGGTACGTACGGCGTGTTTAGCGTTCTCACCATGCATGAAGGATTCACGCATGCCCGATGTGATGAACACCTGATAGTCCATCGCAAGGCCAAACAGCACACCGATCAGGATGATCGGCAGGAAGCTCAGGACTGCGCCCGGGTTGGCGACGTCGAAAATCGCACCCAACCAGCCCCACTGGTAAACCGCCACGACGGCGCCAAATGCGGCAGCCAGCGACAAGAGGAACCCGCCGGTGGCGAGCAGAGGCACGACAATCGAGCGGAAGACGAGCAGCAACAGGATCAGCGAAAGTCCGACGACGATCGCCAAGTACGGCGGCAGGGCAGCGCCGAGCTTTGCGGAGACATCGATGTTGCCGGCAGTCTGGCCGGTGAGGCCGATGCTGACATCGAGGTCCTCGCGGATTTGGGTGCCCTTGGCCCGGACGTCGGAAACTACCTGGACTGTGCTGGCGCTTGCTGGTCCTTCTTTGGGAATGACCTGGAAGACGGCCGTCTGGCGATCTTCGCTCAGGGCCACCGGCACCGCCGCTGTGACATTCTCCACGCTGCGCAGCTGTTCGGCGACGTCGAACTGCTTGTTCTTGGCATCGGTTTCGCTGAGGCCTTCCGGGAACCCGGCCACGACGACGATCGGCCCCGTGACGCCCTCGCCGAAGCTGTTGCGTGTGAGGTCGTAGGCTTTGAAGGCTTGCGAATCGACAGGCTCGGATCCGCCGTCGGGGAGTGCCAGTCGAAGCTGGGAAGCCGGCAGCGCCAGGGCGCCCAACAGCACGACGCTGGCCACGAGGGAAACCCAGGGGTGCCGTGTGACCAAACCGCCCCAGCCACTGCTGCTGCGCTTCTCTTCCAGGGCCCGATCCGCGGCTTCGTGGCCCGGCTCGGCATTGTGCTTGGCGGCCTTGGCCCATGCGCGCTTGGAGATCAGCTTGCGGCCGATCAACGCCAGAATGGCGGGGGTCAGCGTCAAAGCCACGACGACGGCGACGGCAACTGTCGCTGCGGCGGCAACACCCATCACAGCCAGGAAGGGCAGCCCCGGGACCACAAGTGCCGCCAGCGCGATGATGACGGTGAGGCCCGCGAACAGCACGGCATTTCCGGACGTCCCGGTGGCGAGGGCTGCGGATTCCTCGCCGTCCATCCCGGCCAGAAGCTGGTTGCGGTGGCGGTTGACGATGAACAGGGAGTAGTCGATGCCGACTGCAAGCCCAAGCATCAGGGCGAGCATCGGGGAGATGGAGCTCATGTTGATCACGCCAGTCAGTGCGAATGTTCCGCCGACGCCCACAGCCACGCCAATCAGTGCCATGACGAGGGGCAGGCCCGCTGCGATGAGGGTGCCCAGCATGAGGATCAGAACGAGGGCTGCCACAGCGACACCGATGATCTCCGCGACTCCGAAGATCTGTGAGACGTCCTCGGTGATTTCCTTGCTGGCATACGCCGTGACACCGGCCGAGGAAACACCGTGAACAACGTCCTGAACTTGCTTGCGGACGGCGGGATCAACGGCGTTGATGGAGGTCTTGAATTGGACCTGGGCGATGGCGGCCTTGTTGTCGGTGGACACGAAACGCATCCCTTGGGAGGCCTCCAGCTGGCGCTTTCCCAAGGCCAACGCGGTGGCTCCGTCGGCTGCTTCCTTGGCGCCGGCGTCGAGCTTTGCTTTGTTGGCGGCGAGTTCGGCACGCTGCGGCGCGAGTTGGGCCTCGATTTGTGCAGGCGGGAGGCCTGCGGCCGTCATCTGCTGTTCCGCTCCCGCGAGCTGGGCTTCGCCCGCTTCCAGTTGGGCGCGGGCCGCGTCCAGCTGGGTCTTGCCTTCGGCAGCCTTCGCTTCGCCTGCGGCAATCTCGCCGGCCGCCTTGTCCAGCTGGTCCTGGGTGGTGAACGGATTCACCGTTCCCTGCACGTCCGGCATGGCTTCAAGCTTGGTGAGCGCAGTGGCTACGGCATCCTTCTTGGCTTGGTCAAAACCGGAGTCGCCGGCGTCGAAGGCCACGCTCGCCGAACCGCCGGACGCGTCGGGCAGGGCTTCTTTGAGTTTGTCGGCCATCCTCTGCGTTTCCGTGCCAGGGATGCTGAAGTTGTTGGACATGGTGCCGTGGAAGGCGGCGGCCGAACCTCCGACGGCCACCAGGACTGCCAGCCACAGCGAGATGACCAGCCAGCGGCGGCGGTAAGAAAACTTGCCCAGGCGGTAGAGGAACGAGGCCATGTCAGAACCGATCTGTGGAGGAGGAGGATGATGCATGCGCGGCTGGCGCCGCTTGCGGGGTGACTTCCGACGACGGCGCGAAGCCGGCCCCCAGCAGGCCCATGGCGTCGATGAGGTACTGCCGGAGAGTCGCCAGCGATTCGGCCGACAGGTCGGGACCCCGCTCGGCGAACCAGACTGTCATGGCCGCCTTGCCGCATGAGATGACGGATCCGGCAAGGGCATGCAAGTAGAGCTCGCTGGTCTCTGGTCCAAGTCTGCTGCGGGCGGCGTCGATAATCTGCCCCGTGCAGTGTTCCCATGCTTCGAGTTCGGAACGGGCCAGGGAACGGTTCTCCTGGGTGAGGCTGAAAAGTTCGGCCATAGGTGCTACCGACATGGGGTCAGCGAGGGCCACCAGCGCGGCCTGTGCGGATTCGAGGATCGATTCCTCGGCTGGCCTCAACCGGAATTGCTCAAGGGCGCGATCCATGAAGCCGTCGGCCACGGACGCGAGGGCAGCCTCGAGGCTCGCGAAGTAGTTGAAGAAGGTCCGTCGGGAAACGCCTGCACTCGCGGTGATGTCCTCCACCGTGAAATTGCCGGGGCCGTTGCTGCGGAGAAGGTCAAGGGCTGCGGTGGCGATGGAGGCGCGGGTTGCCGCCTTGTTGAGCTCGCGCCGTGAGGGGCCGCTGGTTTCGGCGGGCTCCACGGTGGTGGGCTGATTGTTTACTGGGGTCACATACTTACACTAAGTGCAACTTTGCACTCTGCGCAATTTTTTCTTGGAGGGCGCCGAAAAATCTGGTTCGCATTGCACGCAAACTCAATCCGACGCGGGGCGAGCACGGCTACTCCTGTACGCAAAATCTGGGGGGCTAATAATGTCCGTGCCCACTGGAAGAGTGTGTGTATGCAGCAGAACCGGGAGGGAAAACAATGACAGCAGTCGCGTCGCCACGTGTTCCTGCTCGCTTAATCCCTCCCGTTCCGGCAAGCGTGGTGAGCGGGGACCTCATTGATCAGTTGCGTGTGCTGGAAGACATGAAGTCCGCCATCGCTGGTTTGCAGGCCAAGATCGCTGTGGCGTTCGATCTCGCCCAGCGCCAAGCCCAGGCGGAGATGGGCACTCCGGCGGCTGAGCAGGGCCAGGGTGTCGGTGCACAGATCGCCCTCGCCCGGCGGGAATCACCGAACAAAGGATCCCGGCTCCTCGGACTGGCCAAGGCCCTGGTCTCGGAAATGCCGCGGACCATGGCAGCCCTGGAAACCGGACACTTGAACGAATGGCGTGCCACACTGCTCGTGAAGGAAACAGCCTGCCTCTCCGTCGAAGACCGGGCCGCCGTGGATGAAGAACTCGCCCCCGATACCGGAACCTTCGACGGCGCCGGAGACAAAACCATCATCGCCGCCGCACGAGCCGCAGCCTACCGGCGCGACCCACGCTCCGTGACCCAACGAGCAGCCCATGCCGCGTCCGAACGGCACGTCAGCCTCCGCCCAGCCCCTGACACCATGACCATCTTCACGGCGTTGCTCCCCGTTGCCCAGGGTGTCGCCGCCTACGCCGCGCTGACCCGGCACGCCGATTCGGCCCGCTCCGGCGGGGACACCCGGAACCGGGGCCAAGTCATGGCCGACACCCTCGTCGAACGCCTCACCGGCACACCCGGCGGGATCACGGGCGTTAACCTCAATCTCGTCATGACCGACCGCACCCTCTTCCAAGGCGACAGCGAACCAGCCCGCCTCCAGGGCTACGGAATCGTCCCCGCAGGGTGGGCCAGGACGCTCATCGCCGGAGGCAGCAACCAGACGCACGGCGAACCAGCGAACGGCGACGCAGACGGAGAGGCGCGAATCAAAGGTCAGGCCAGAATCGAACGTCAGGCCGAGGTCGCCAGGCAAGGGGAATCGGGGCAGGCCAACTCGGATACGGAACGCACGGGCCGTGAGGAGTTCAAAGTCTTGCTCCGCCGGCTCTACACCGCACCCACCTCCGGTGAACTGCTGGCCATGGACTCCAAAGCCCGGACCTTCCCACGAGGAATGCGACGCTTCATCGAAACCCGGGACGACACCTGCCGCACACCCTACTGCGACGCGCCCATCCGCCACATCGACCACATCGTCCCGTGGCATAACGGCGGTGCCACGAGCTTGGCCAACGGGGCCGGGCTCTGTGAAGCCTGCAACCACACCAAGGAAAACCCTGGCTGGGCGGCAAAAACTGTGCCCGGAAGCGTCCATACCAGCCGCATCAGCACACCGACGGGCCATACATACCAATCCAAGGCCCCACCTGTGCCCGGTCACCCACCCCGGTCAACATTGGCGTCCAAAACCTAGGCCCACAACAGGAAGATTTACGTCCCGGTACGACGAATCCCGCCCTTGTTCGCCCTACTCACCGCACAAGTGCGAGGAGAGCGAACAAGAGCGGGACGCTGTGACGCGGAGGGAAGTAGGTCAGAACTGGTGCGGGGGAGCCTGGGGCGTAGGGTGAGTCGGCTGCGCTGGCTGTTGCTGCGCCTGCTGAGCCTGCTGCCCTTGTGCGGGCTGGGACGCTGTCTTGGTCAAGTACACGGACTGGCCGGTCGCGCCGGGTTCGCCTTCGCCGAGCGGGAGCACGTAAACGGCCGTGCCATACGCGCAGACTTCCGTCCAGTTGGTCCCCATTTCGGACGTGTCGAAACGCATGGCGACAATTGCGTTGGCGCCGCGCTGCTGCGCTTCGTTGACCATGCGGGCCATGACTTCTTGCCGGCTTTCGTAGAGTGCCCTGGTCATTTCGGGCAGCTCGCCGCCACCGAGGGAGCGGAAACCGGCAAGCATCTGGGAGCCGATATCGCGGGAACGGACAGTGAGGCCCATGACTTCGCCGAAGACGGCGTCGATCCGGTGGCCAGGTATCTCATTGGAGGTGACGATCAACATGTTCCGAGCCTATCCAGCTTTCGCCGTTAAACCGCGCAATCCCCGGGGGAGAAGTCCCCAAGGGATTGCGCGGTGCGAAAAGCCAGCTGGTGCTATGCCTTGGAATCGGCCAGTTCGCGCGCCTCGTTCTCGGCAGCAGCAGTGTCGTTGGCGAACTCGTCGGCGAACGCGGCACCATTGCGGGGCGCGTTGTACAGCGATTCGTCCAGAATGCCTTGGCGCTTGGCGACGATTGCAGGGATGAGCGCCTGGCCCGCCACGTTGACGGCCGTGCGGCCCATGTCCAGGATGGGGTCGATCGCCAGCAGGAGTCCGACGCCGGCCAGCGGCAGTCCCAGCGTGGACAGGGTCAGCGTGAGCATGACGACGGCGCCCGTGGTACCTGCCGTGGCCGCAGAACCGAGCACGGACACCAGCACAATGAGCAGGTACTGGCTGAAGTCCAGATTGATACCGAAGAACTGGGCCACGAAGATCGCTGCGATGGCAGGGTAGATCGCTGCGCAACCGTCCATTTTGGTGGTGGCGCCCAGCGGTACGGCAAAGGAAGCGTAGCCCGAGGGAACGCCGAGGTTACGCTCGGCGACACGCTGGGTGAGCGGCAGCGTACCGATCGAGGAACGGGAGACGAAGGCCAACTGCACGGCCGGCCATACACCGGAGAAGTACTGCTTGATGGAAAGGCCGTGGACGCGGACCAGGATCGGATACAGGACGAAGAGCACCAGTGCCAGGCCAATGTAGATGGCGGCAGTGAACTTGCCAAGGGAGCCGATGGTGTCCCAGCCGTAGATGGCAACGGCGTTACCAATCAGGCCGATAGTGCCCAGTGGGGCGATGCGGATGATCCACCACAGCACCTTCTGGATGACGGCCAATGCCGAGGCGTTGAAGGTCAGGAAGGCTTCTGCCTGCTTGCCGACCTTGAGGGCAGCGATGCCGACGGCGATCGCGACTACCAGGATCTGGAGCACATTGAAGCTGACGGAGGTGCTGACCGTGGTGGCAGCGTTGGCGCTCTCCGTGACAGTGGAACTCGCGCCGAGTCCGAGGAAGTTCTTCGGGAAGAGCCCGATCAGGAATGCCCACCAGTCACCGGTTTTGCCGGCGTACTCGGCCTTCTGCGTGATCCCGGTAGCTGCACCAGGCTGCAGGAGCACACCCAGGCCGATGCCGATGAGCACCGAAACCAGTGAGGTGATGGCGAACCAAAGCAGCGTGTTCCAGGCTAGGCGGGCCGCGTTGGAAACCTGTCGAAGGTTCGCGATGGAGCTCACCACCGCGGTGAAGATCAAAGGAACGACGGCGGTCTGCAGCAACGAGACGTAGCTGGAGCCAATCGTTTGAAGAGTTGCGCCGAGGCCGTTGGGGGCGGTCTTGGTGCTGCCGGTGTACTTGGCGATGAGGCCAAGTACGAGGCCGATAATGAGGGCTGCAATGATCTGGACGCCGAAGGATCCTGCCCACTTGGGAAGCTGGAAGCCGTTCTTTCCAGGCGCGGAAGTGATGTTATTTGAGGTGCTCACAGGAACACGCTAGGTGCACCCCAAATAACATAGCGAACGGACGTTTAGAAATATTACGTACCTATGAAGTTATTCCCGCCGTAGGTGTGGCGTGCGTCTCGGGGCGGTTGGCGATTACCCCAGCAACGCCCGGCGCAATACGTCCAAGCCGACCGAGCCGATGTTCAGTGCCTTGCTGTGGAAGGACTTGAGATCGAACCCTTCGCGGGTTTCAAGCTCGGCCCGGATCTGCTCCCAGAGCCGCTGACCCACCTTGTACGAGGGTGCTTGCCCGGGCCAGCCGAGGTAGCGGGTGAATTCGAACTGGAGCTGGCCTTCGCTGATGTCGAGGTTGGCCTTGAGGAAGTCAAAGCCCTTCTCGGGTGTCCAGGTTCCGGTGCCCCAGCGTTCGGGGACGGGTAGTTCCAGGTGAACGCCAATGTCGAACACAACGCGGGCGGCACGCATGCGTTGGCCGTCCAACATGCCCATATGGTCGCCGGGGTCTTTGAGGTAGCCGAGTTCGAGCATGAGTTGCTCGGCGTAGAGTGCCCAGCCTTCGCCGTGTCCGGAGACCCAGCAGACGTTGCGGCGCCAGTTGTTGAGGAGTTCGCGGCGGTAGGTGGCGGTGGCGACCTGGAGGTGGTGGCCGGGGACGCCTTCGTGGAAGACCGTGGTTGTTTCGGACCAGGTGGTGAAGGTGTCTTCGCCGGCGGGAACGGACCACCACATGCGGCCGGGCCGGGAGAAGTCGTCGGACGGGCCGGTGTAGTAGATGCCGCCTTCGTCGGTGGGGGCGATCATGCATTCGAGGGTTTTCATGACGTCCGGGATGTCGAAGTGGACGTCTGCGAGCTCGGATACTGCGCGGTCCGAGAGTTCCTGCATCCACGCCTTCAGGGCGTCCGTTCCCTTGATCTGGCGGGCGGGATCGTTGTTGAGGATGCTTTTGGCTTCTTCGATGCTGGCGCCGGGCTTGATCTGCGCGGCTACCTTTTCCTGTTCGCCGATGAGCCGTTCAAGCTCCTGGACGCCCCAGGCATACGTTTCTTCCAGATCGACTTCGGCGCCAATAAATGAGCGGGAGGCCAGTGCATACCGTTCCCGTCCCACCGCGTCCTTTTCCGGGGCAACGGGGAGAAGCTCGTCCTGGAGGAAAGTACCCAACGACTCGTAGGCTGATCGCGCAGCTGAGGTTCCGGCGTCGAGCTTGGACTGAACGTCTGCGGGAAGCGGCTGCCCACCAAGGGAAGCGGATGAAGCCATCTTGGCGAAGAAGCCGTCCGCGGCGGCGTAGCGGGCGGTCTGTTCGATAACGATCCGAACCTGGCGCGCCGCGGCTGCTTTGCCGTCTTCCTTGGCAGCGCGAAGGGAGGAAATGTAGCCCTCGATGGCACCTGGAACGTTGGCGGCACGGCCGGCAATGTGCTCCCATTGCTCCACGGTGTCCGTGGGCATGAGATCGAAGATGGCGCGGATATCCTGCGCGGGCGAGGCGATGTTGTTGAGGTCGGCAGCATCCCAGCCGGTTTCGTGGATCTCCAGCTCCAGGCCGAGCCGCTCGCGCATTGCGTCCAGGGTGACGACGTCGGATTCGTCGGTCGGTTCCAACGCCGCCAGCGATTCCAACGCCTGCCGGGCGGCCTGTGCGTGGGCCTCGGCGCCCGCGGGCGAGTAGTCCTGATATTCAGTCTCGTGCCCCGGCAACCCCAACGTGGTGGCGAAGCTGGGATTGAGTTCGATCAGCTTTTCCGTGTACGCGTCAGCAACGGAATCGATGGCGGTCTTGGGGCGTGCAGGCGTGTTTGCAGTAGTCACCCACAGAGCCTAACCGTGAGTCGGCTCACGTGAAAGGGTTGTTGCACTTTCTTCCCGCCACCACGATGAAGCGAACTATCCGCGGCTGCGCTTCCACGCGCCCGGACCCGGCGTGGGGTCCAGGCGCAACTGCTGACGACGCACCCAATGACGAACGTTCGGCTTTGCAGCCTCGGGCGTCTGGGGTACTCCGGCAGAAGCAACGACGGCGGCAAGCGCAGCGAGCTCTTCAGCGGTTGGTTCGCCCTTGACCACGGAGAACATGGGAGCAACGGGTTCGGGCGCTGAAGGGCTTTCGTCTGCCCTATGCTTTGCCGGGCTCACAGCGGGATGTTCCCGTGCTTTTTGGTGGGCAGGCTGGCGCGTTTGTCGCGAAGGGCGCGCAGGCCGCGGATGATCTGGAGACGCGTGTCAGAAGGTGCAATGACGGCGTCCACATAGCCCAGCTGAGCTGCCTGGTAAGGGTTGAGGAGTTCTTCCTCATACCCTTGGATGATCTCGGCGCGCTTGGCCTCGACGTCGCCGCCGGCCTCGGCAACCGCTGCGAGGTCGCGACGGTAAAGGATGTTTACCGCACCCTGGGCGCCCATGACGCCGATCTGGGCGGTGGGCCACGCGAGGTTCAGGTCCGCGCCGAGCTTCTTGGAGCCCATCACGATGTACGCGCCGCCGTAGGCCTTGCGGGTGATGACGGTGAGCTTGGGCACGGTGGCTTCAGCGTAGGCATACAGGAGTTTGGCGCCTCGACGGATGATTCCCTGGAATTCCTGGTCCTTGCCGGGGAGGAAGCCGGGCACGTCCACCAACGTGATGATGGGGATGTTGAAAGCATCGCAGTGCCGGACGAACCGGGCGGCTTTCTCGGATGCGGAGATGTCCAGGGTGCCTGCGAACTGCATGGGCTGGTTCGCAACGATGCCAACTGTGTGGCCTTCGACCCGCCCGTAGCCAATGATCACGTTGGGGGCGTAGAGCGACTGCATTTCAAGGAAGTGGGCGTCGTCCACGATCTGCTCAATGACCTTGCGCATGTCGTACGGCTGATTGGCCGAATCAGGGATCAGCCCATCCAAGGCGAGATCGTCGTCGTCGAGTTCCAATTCCTGGTCGTGTTCTACAACCGGCGCCTCGGAGAGGTTGTTGGAAGGCAGGAAATCAAGGAGTTCGCGGACGAATTCGATGGCGTCGGCTTCGTCAGAGGCAAGGTAAGTGGACGTTCCGGTGGTGGCGTTGTGCTGGCGGGCACCGCCCAGGGTTTCCATATCCACGTCCTCGCCCGTGACGGTCTTGATGACATCCGGGCCGGTGATGAACATGTGCGAAGTCTTGTCCACCATGACCACGTAGTCGGTCAGGGCGGGGGAGTAGGCAGCGCCGCCGGCGCACGGGCCCATGATGAGCGAGATCTGCGGGACGACGCCGGAGGCATGGACGTTGTTGCGGAAGATATCCGCGAACATGGCAAGGGAAGCCACGCCTTCCTGGATGCGCGCGCCACCGCCGTCGTTGATGCCCACTACAGGGCAGCCGTTGCGGAGGGCGAACTCCTGGACCTTGACGATCTTCTCGCCGTTGACCTGGCTCAAGGAGCCGCCGTAGACGCTGAAGTCCTGGCTGTAGATGGCAACGAGGCGCCCGTCCACTGTGCCGTAACCGGAGACGACGCCGTCGCCCAGGGGCTTCTTTTTCTCCATGCCGAAGGCTGTGGAACGGTGGACGGCGAGGGCGTCGAACTCAACGAATGACTCGGGATCGACCAGGAGGTCAATGCGTTCGCGGGCAGTGTTCTTACCGCGTGCGTGTTGCTTTTCGATCGCTTCCGGGCCGGAAGGCTGCTCTGCACGGGCCTGGCGGTCGCGGAAGTCTGCAATCTTTCCCGCTGTCGTTGTCAGATCGTGGCTCATCAAGTGTCTCCGGCTCTGTAGCTGATTTTCGCTGGCGCAGTTCTGGTGCAAACAAGTAGCTGACTTAAGTCAGCTTCCGTACAAAGAACAGGCCCCGCTGGCCAGTCTAGTGACGCCATTGCCGCGAACCGCTGTAGAAACCCTACAATTTTCAGCGCCCAAGCCAAAGCTGTCGCTATGTTACCCGCGAGTAACATACTTGGGTTAGAGTGTCTCCATGACTCCAAGCAACGATGCTTCCCCAGCTTCCGAAGAGAGTAAGCCGAAGGGCAGCACTCCTTATGTAGCCAGCGGTTCGCTCAAGGGCCGCACCATCATCATGTCCGGCGGCAGCCGTGGCATCGGACTGGCCATCGCCACCCGCGCAGCCCGCGACGGCGCCAATATCGTACTGATGGCCAAGACCGGAGAACCCCACCCGAAACTTGAGGGAACCGTCTTCACCGCGGCTGATCAACTGGTCGCCGCCGGTGGTCAGGCTCTGCCCCTCGTGGGCGATGTCCGCAATGACGACGACGTCGCCGCAGCGGTGAGTGCCGCCGTCGAGCGTTTTGGGGGAATCGACATCGTCATCAACAACGCGTCAGCCATCGACCTCTCCCGCACGGATGCGATTGACATGAAGCGCTACGACCTCATGCAGGACATTAACGTCCGGGGAACCTTCCTGCTCTCGAAGCTGTCCCTCCCTGCACTGCGGGAATCCGGGAACGGGCACATCCTCACGCTGTCTCCACCGCTGAACCTCGATCCAAAATGGGCCGGGATGCATCTCGCCTACACCATGGCCAAGTATGGAATGAGCCTCACCACCTTGGGACTCGCCGAAGAGTTAAAGAGCGACGGCGTTTCGGTCAACTCGCTCTGGCCTTGCACGCTGATCGATACCGCGGCGATCCGGAACATGCCTGGCGGGCAGCAGATTGTGAAGGCCGCCCGTGGACCGGAGATCATGGCTGATGCTGCGCACGCTGTGCTGACTGGCGCCAACCTTGCCGACGGCGTCACGGGTTCGGGGAACTTCTACACCGACGAAGAAGTCCTCAGGGCTGCCGGCGTGAAGGAGTTTGCGCCATACAGCCTCGGCGCGCCTGAGGACCGTCTGGTGCCAGACATCTTCCTCTAAGCGGATTCCCATGGTTCGGGCAAGTTCTGCGGGCCGCAACTGGATAGGATTCAGCTATGGATGCCGAACAGCCTGCCAGCAGCGAACCCCTCGTCCCCAGGTCCGGGGAAGACCGGCCATCATTGGACCGTCAGGCGCTGCTCGAGCCTGATTTCCTGTCGGCAACCGGTATTTCCCAATTGAACATTGTCGAGTCCACGGGATCCACCAACCAGGACCTCGTGCGTGCCGTAACCGTTGAGCCCAAAAAATGGGCTGATCTCGCCGTGTTGACCGCCGAACACCAGACGGCGGCACGCGGACGGCTGGACAGGCACTGGGAATCGCCGGAGCGCTCTGCCGTTTCAGTGTCGATGGTGCTGCGGCCCGTCACAGCCGAAGGCATGCCCGTGCCGACGCAGAGTTACTCATGGCTCTCACTGCTTGCCGCCGTTGCCCTGCGCGAAGCATTGCAGGAAACGGCTGGCGTTACGGCAGAAATCAAGTGGCCCAATGACGTCCTGGTCAATGGACGCAAGATCGCCGGAATCCTCGCCCAGATGACGCCGCTGGGTGACGGGTCGGTCCCTGCAGTGATCCTGGGCGTTGGCCTCAACGTCTCGCTGGCGCAGGATGAATTGCCGGTGCCAACCGCTACATCGCTGGCCTTGGAAGGGGCCACGACGACGGACCGCACCGCGCTGCTGAAGAGCTACCTTTCACGCTTCAGCCGGCTTTACCGCAGCTTCTGCAACTCAGAAGGCGATCCCGCGGCAGGGTTGGCAGGTGGGCCCTCGCTGCATAAGCGCGTTGAGTCGGCAATGGTCACCTTGGGACGCGAGGTGCGCGCGCACCTGCCCGGTGATCACGAAGTGGTGGGCCATGCCTCCCGATTGGACGAGCACGGATCGCTCCTGGTGGTGGACCACGGCGGCCGGGAACATGTTGTGACGGCTGGTGATGTGGTCCATCTGCGCGCCACGGAAAGCGGTTATGCGTAAAGAGTTGCTTCCGGGGGAGCAGGTCATCACCATCACGCGGCAACAGGCCCGCTCGCTGTTCTTGCCAACGCTGGCCTTCATAGTGGTTCCTGCCCTGGCAGCCTACGCCTGTGCGTGGATTGTCAAAGGAAATCCGCAACGCCTTGCCCCATTCATTACAGTGGAATGGACGCCATGGCTTGTCGGTGCCTGCGTGGGCCTGGCAGGGCTCGTGCTGGTGACCTACAGCTTGAAGCGGGTGTTGAAATGGCGTTCAGTCAGGTTCATCCTGACAAGTCGCCGGATAATTGCCAAGTACGGAATGTTTCGCCGCGGCGACTGGCAGGTGTCATTGATGGCGGTCCGCAGCGTGGGGGTCCACCAGAACCTGCTGCAGCGGACATTGCACTCCGGGAATATATCCTTGGATACCGGGCCCTCTGGCGAATCCGTCTTGACTGACGTACCGGAGGTCGGAAAATTCAGGGGCTACATTCTTGACGCCATGGATGAACTGCCCAATCGTGGGGTTTTTGAGGGTGAAGTCCTGTCGGACTTTGATGGGTTGCCGTGGGAATTGAGAGAAGGTGGAAGAGATGAGCGTTGAGGATCAGAAGTCCGGCGAGGACCTGGACGAGGAGTTCGACGCCGTACCCGAACCTTCAGTGGATGAGGACACGGAACCAGCGCCCGTCCAAGCGCCCGTGACCACCGGCCCGCCCACCGGCGTGATGTCCGCAGAACGCCTGGCCATCAAAGCGCTTGAGGCGAGGTTGCTTGGCGGCGAACGCAAGCTCCGCCGTCGTGAAGTTGCTGCAGGTGCCGGTGTCTCCATTCTTTCCGCGCGGAAGTTGTGGCGGGCTTTGGGCTTCCCCAACTTCGGCGACGACGACGTCGCTTTCACCGAACGTGACCAAGCAGCGTTGTCCACCATTCTTGACCTTGTCCGGGCAGGGATCCTCACCGAGGAAGCTGCGATATCCGTTACCCGCTCCATCGGCCAGATGACGGACCGCATGGTGGTCTGGCAGATCGAGGCCCTGGTTGAAGACATGGTCCAGGAGCAAGGAATTCCGGATGCCGTGGCCCGCAAGCAACTTGTGGGCCAGTTGCCGGCCCTGGTGGATTCCCTGGAAGAGATCCTGGTCTACTCGTATCGTCGTCAACTCAATGCCGGTGTTCAGCGGCTTGCCGTTCGCGCCGAGGCAGGCCTGCAAGCGAGCGAGGAAGGACGCGAAGGGGACGAGGACGATTCTCCTTTGCCCTTGGCGCGTGCCGTAGGGTTCGCCGACCTCGTCTCCTACACAAGCCTCTCCCGGCGCATGAACGAGAAAACCCTGGCCCAAATGGTCCAGCGCTTCGAGAACAAATGCGCCGAGATCATCTCCGTGGGCGGCGGGCGCCTGGTGAAAACCGTGGGCGACGAAGTGCTTTATATTGCCGAGACCCCGGCGGCGGGCGCGGAAATTTCCCTCGCGTTGGCACAAGCCTTCACGGAAGACGAGATCCTGCCCCAGGCTCGGGTGTCCATGGTGTGGGGTCGCATCCTGTCCCGACTCGGCGACATCTATGGCCCCACCGTTAACCTTGCGGCCCGCCTCACCACCCTGGCCCAGCCGGGGACGGTTCTGGTTGATGCTATGACCGCTGCTGCACTCGGACAGGACGAACGCTTCGTGCTGGTCCCGCAAAAGTCCGAGAACGTCCGTGGTTTCGGTGAAATCCACCCGGTGATGCTCGCGCGTGGCCGCGGCAAGGGGCTGGTGCTGGACTAAACGCTCTCTCACGTCCTGCGGGTTTTTGGCGATCCTTCTCTCACGTCGTGTGGGTTTTTGGCGATCCTTCTCTCACGTCCTGCGGGTTTTTGGTGATTGTTCTCTCACTGCGGGTTTTTGGTGATTGTTCTCTCACGTCGTGTGGGTTTTTGGTGCCCGGGCCGGTGAGGTTCCCGATGCCTGCGAGGCCGGATTCCCAGCTGTCTTCCTCCCGGCTGATCTCTCCTCGACGATCTGTCCCGCCGCCTGTCATGAGACAGGGTTGGCCGCATCGCTCCCTCACGGAAAGCCGCAGCGTACCCCAGGAATACGGTGCGGATGAGAGAGGGATCGGGACAAGCGGTGGGGATGTGAGAGAGGGATCGGGGAAAGCGGTGGGGATGTGAGAGTGCCCCTATGTTTTTCGTCAAGTGGTGGCGGGTGTTGGGGGTTGGTAGAGGGCGCCGTCGCGGAGCATTGCGTAGAGGGTGTCACAGCGGCGTCGTGCCAGGGCAATGATTGCCTGGTTGTGGCGTTTTCCTTCGGCGCGTTTGCGTTCGTAGTAGGCCCGGGACGGCGGGTCGTGGAGCGCAGCGAACGCGGAGAGGAAAAGAGTTCGTTTGAGGACTTTGTTGCCTTTTCTGGAGGAGTGGTCGCCGCGGATGGAGGACCCGGATCGCCAGGTGACTGGGGCCAGCCCGGCGTAAGAGGCCAGGTGCCCGGCGGTGGGGAAGTCTTTCCCGGCGACTTCGGTGAGGATTCGTGCGGCGGTCCTGATGCCCACGGCCGGCAGAGACATCAGGACCGGGTGAAGAGGGTGGGCCTCCACGAGAGCTTCGACCTGGGTGAGGACCATGGCGCGGTTTTCGTGAAGCCCGGAGAGCATGGCCGCGAGCTGGGGCAGCACGATGGTCGCGGCATTCGTGCCGACAACAGTGACTGTTTGCCGGCCCAGGGCCTCGATGATTTCATCGGCAAGGCGTTCGCCCATCCGCGGCGCGAGTTTGGTCAGCCGGTTCCCGATCCGGCGCCGGCCTGCGTGACGGAGCGCTTCGGGGGTAGGCCAGGTCCGCAGCAGGTCCAGCACCGCAGGATGATCCATGTAGGGTCCCAACACCCTTTCCAGAGCAGGGTGGATCTGGGTGAGCAGCCCGCGGATCCGGTTCGAGGTCGCCGTGGCCTGCTTGGCCAGGTCATCATCGAAACCACAAAGCATGCTCAGCTCAGCGAGCTGCTCATCGGCCAACTGAACCGAGCGCAATGTATGCGGCATGGTCCTGGCGGCCTCGGCGATGATGAACGCATCCCGGGCATCGGTTTTCGCCTCTCCGGGGTGCAGGTCCGCGATCCGGCGCATCGCCAGCCCCGGCAGATACCCGACAAGAACACCGGCGGCCTGGGCCACCGCTACCGGCAACGCGCCGATGGTTGCTGGCTGGTCAACGACCAACAACACTCGTCCGGCGTCCTCGAGTTCGGCGATGATTTCCCGGATTTTGGCTTCATCGTTGGGCAGCGCCCGGTCCAGCAATTTCTTTCCGGCCCGGTCCACGGCAACGGCATGATGGACGCCCTTGCCAACATCCAGACCAATAAACACTTCGACACCATCGTGGTTCGCGATCATCCGGTCCCTCCAGTCGTAGTCAGCTCCATGCTGGCCCGGCAGCGGTGTCAGGACCCGGCACCCACGTTACGCACGACGTTCCCGAACTGTCCTGCCCCTATCAGCGGTCTCCCGGCACCTACCAACCCCGGTGACAACACTCTCAAGATCATCGGATCGACAGAGGAAAGCAATCATGCCGGGGCAGCAGGCCAGCACACCCACATCCTGCACCAGGAAACGGGCTACGAAAAAGGTAACGAGGGATCGGGACAAGCGGTGGGGATGTGAGAGAGAGATGTGGTTGAGGCCACCCGTCACATCTGCGCAAATCGATGGACAAAACGGGTAGTCTTGGGGATGGTTCGTGCTCGTATGGCGACAGGCTCAGTCCCCGTCGCCGCATAGTGGGGGAATGTGAATGGCTCTGCCTGATGTGTCCGGCAAGGGCCGTTCCAAAACACCGGGCAGTTCCAACAAGCGCCCATTCAGCCGGCCAAAGGGTCTGAGCGCCGCTGCGTTCCTCGCCGCTGCAGCTGTGGTTGTCACCGGTGCCATCCTTTATCCAGGCTTCAAAACCACTGACGTAGACCTCAACGACGGCGGCGTTTGGGTGGTCAGCAAATCGAAAAACGCGGCAGGCAGGCTTAACTACCCGTCAAAGTCGTTGGACGGTGCCGTCACCCCGGCCAGCACTGACTTCGAGATTCTCCAGCAGGCAAGCGACATCTTCATCGACGACGCCAGCGGGGCCAGCATCAACCCGGTCAGTGCCGCGAACATGCGCCTCGGGGGAGACCAGAAGCTGCCCGGCGCGGCGGAAGTCAGCTTCGGCAACAAGGTATTAGCGGTCACCGATCCCTCCAAGGGCAAAGTCTGGGCTGTTTCGCCAACGTCCATCGGGGGCTTCAGCGATGAATCCCAGCCCCTGCTGGAACAGTCCACGGGCATCGCTTCGGTGGTGGGTATGGACGACACCATCCACACTTTGGATCCGAAAGCAGGAAAGCTCACTGCCACGAAGGTAGACACAGATGGCAACGCAACCGACTCGCAAGTGCGGACTGATGACGCCCTGAAGGCTGACGGCGAAGTCCAGCTTGCCGCGGTGGGCGGCCAGGCGATCGTCCTCAACCAGGCCACGGGGAACATCGTCCTGCCCAACGGAAACAAGGTGCACTTGGACGATGCCAGGGACGCCAGGCTGCAGCAGAGCGGTCCCGCTGCCGACTTCGTGGCCATTGCTACGCCCAAAGCCCTGCTCCTGCAGCCGCTGGATGGCGGAACAGCAAAAACGGTCCAGGCGGACGGCCAGGGAACTCCCGCAGCGCCGGTCCATCTGGGCTCCTGCACTTACGCCGCCTGGTCCGGGGCCAACAAATACGTCCGCGACTGCAGCAATGAAGCGGACAACCGGCGCGCCGACGTGCCCAAGGCGAGTGCATCGCCGTCGTACGTTTTCCGGGTCAACCGTGATCTCGTGGTGCTGAACGACGTGAACTCCGGAAACGTCTGGATGGTCAACCAGAACATGCAGCTGGTTAATAACTGGGATGACGTCATTCCGCCGCAGCAGACCTCGGACGACGCCGACAAGGACTCTGCGGACGAAGTCCAGCAGACAGTTCTTCCGGACCGCAGCAAACCCAACACACCGCCCATCGCGAAGCCGGACTCGTACGGTGTCCGGGCAGGAAAGACCACCATCCTGCCGGTCTTGGACAACGATGCCGATGCCGATGGCGACGTATTGACGGTCGGAGTGGGGGAGCCGCTGAAGTCGGGAGCGTTGTCAGCGGTCTACGGTGGCACGGGTTTCCAGATTGCCGTGCCGGCCGGCGCTTCCGGTTCCGAAACATTCAAGTATTCGGTGGACGATGGCCGCGGGGGATCGGGCGCTGCTGATGTAGACCTCCGAATCGTCCCTCCGGAGGAAAACAGCGCGCCCCAGCCCAAACCGAACCGCAACAACGCGCTGGTGGTTCAGTCGGGCAAGATCGCCAGCCAGTTTGTCCTCACTGATTGGACGGACCCCGACGGCGACGACATCTTCGCCGTTGCTGCTTCCAGCAGCGACCCGGCTGACCAGGTCCGGGTCAGGCCGGATGGCCTGCTCACCTTCCAGGACTCGGGTGCGGGGGCGGGCCGGAAGACCCTCAACGTCAAAGTCTCGGATGGCACGCTCACCGCGGAGGGCCAGATCAGCGTGGATGTGCGCGCTCCTGGAGCCTTGCCACCCATCGCGAATGCGGACCACGTGGTTGCTGTTGCGGGCCAGGACACGGTGATCGCCCCACTGAAGAACGACACGGACCCCCAAGGCGGCACGCTTCGCCTTGCCCAGGCGCAGCCCGACGGCCAATCGACGGCGGTGGTCGGGCCGGACCAGCAAACGTTTACCTTCAATTCCGGTGCTGTCGGACCGCATTACGTCACCTATATGGTGACCAACGGACCGGCGAGTGCCCAGCAGCTGGTGCGCATCGACGTCGTCTCCGGAAACAGCGACGGCGCGCCGGTAGCCGTGCGCGATATCGCCCTCCTGCCCAGCGGCGGGAGCACCGTGGTTGACGTCCTCGGCAACGACTCGGATCCCGCAGGCGGCGTCCTGGTAGTGCAGTCGGTGACGGCAGCTGATGGGCTGCCGGTGAGTGTGGCCGTGCTGGACCACTCGGTGGTCAAGATCAGCGACATCCGGGCGGAAGGGCAGCTGTCCCTGAAGTACACGATTTCCAATGGCAAGGCCTCGGCCACAGGTGACATCTCGGTCCAGGTGGTTCCGGCGCCCACCAAGCTGCAGGCTCCGCAGGCGAAGCCCGACGATGTGACTGTCCGCGCTGGCGACGTCGTAACGATTCCGGTCCTGGAGAACGATTCGGATCCCAACGGTGGCGAACTCGACCTGGACCCAGCCCTGGCCCAGCAGCCGGACGAAGCAAGCGGCCGCATGTTCGTCGCTGGAAACACGCTCCGCTTTATTGCGGGGGACGAGCCCAAGACGGTCTATGCGATCTACAAGGTCAGCAACGCGTCCGGTCAAACGGACTCCCAACAGGTCACCATCCGAATCCGTGCCCGGGACGATGCCACCAATAGCCGGCCGGAGCCCCGGAACCTCACGGCCCGCGTTGTGGCGGGCATGACCGTGAAGATCCCTGTTTCCCTGGACGGCATCGACTCCGACGGCGACTCTGTCCAGCTCATCGGGATCGACAAAGCCCCGACGTTGGGGACAGCCCTTCTGCGGGACGGCTACCTGGAGTTCACGGCTGGCGGCAAGTCTTCCGGAACGGACACTTTCAGCTACCGCGTGAAGGACCGGATCGGGGCAGAGAACACTGGCACGGTGATCGTGGGCATCGCCCCGGCTGACGTGGATAACCAGAAGCCGATCGCCGTTGACGACGCCATCGATGTCCGTCCCGGACGCCGGGTGGCAGTGAACGCACTCCAGAACGATTCAGATCCCGACGGCGATCCCATCGGCCTGGCGTCTGCGTTCGAAGCGAATCCTGGGCTGCAGGTCGAGGCAGCCGCGGGGAAGGTAATGCTCACTGCGCCCGGTGTGGCCGGAAACGAAAGCATCAGCTACCAGATCCAGGACGACAAAAAGGCGGAAGCCAGCGCTGTTATCAGGGTTCAAACAAGCCCGACGGCGGACCTGCACGTGCCGCTGGCACAGGACGACCACGTCACCCTGGCCGAGACACTGGGCAAGGCCGCAGTAGACGTACCCGTCCTGAAGAACGATTCCGATCCCGATGGCATAGCCGAAGACCTGAAGATTTCCCTTCCCGATGGAAACCCGAACGCCCGCGTGGGTACCGCCGGAAATGTAGTGGTGACGTTGGTCCCACAGGATCAGCTGATTCCCTATACCGTCACTGATATCGACGGCCAGACGGCAACCGCAGTGATGTGGGTTCCCGGCCAAGGCCTTCAGTACCCGACCCTCGCCAAGACCGACGTCGTGGAAGTCACCGCCGGTGATGAGCTCACGTTGGCGCTCCAGGAATACGTCAAGGTAAGGGAGGGCCGGACGCCACGCATCACCGTGGCGGACAAGATCCAGGTCCTGGGCGGAGATCCCCTGAACGTGATCGCGCGCGACGGGACGGCACTGCGGTATGCCGCCGGAGCAGATTATGTCGGTCCAGGTTCTGTCACCTTCGAAGTGACGGACGGCGCTGGACCGGACGACGCCGAAGGGCTCAGGTCCACCCTCACCATCATGACGCGGGTGCTCCCGGATCCGAATGCCAACCACGCCCCTACCTTCAGCGGCGCTGCGATCGATGCTCCCAAGGGCGACGCCTCAGAGCTTGACCTCGCCAACCTTGCCAAGGATGTGGACGCACAGGACCAAGGCAAATTGAAGTTCGAGCTCGACGGCCAACAGCCGGGCGGATTCGACGCGCGGATCGAGGGTACCGTCCTCAAAGTCACCCCGGGCCCGTCCATCAACCCCGGAGCCCGTGGTACCTTCCCGCTCAAGGTCACCGACGGCAGGTCCGAGCCCGTCAGGGCAGCTGTGACAGTGACGGTGGTTTCCTCCAACCGTCCACTCCCGGCAGCCAACGATGACGTCGTGGATAAGGCCGACGCCGGGCGATCGGAAACCATCAACGTGCTGGGGAACGATTTCAACCCCTTCAATGAATCACCACTGACCATCGTGGGAGCGGTGGTGGAAACCGGATCCAGCTCGGGTCAGCCCGCCATCTCCGGCGACTTCATCACGGTAACGCCCGCGGACGGGTTTAAGGGCGTGCTGGTGGTCCGCTACACGGTGAAGGATAAGACCGGGGACCCCAGCCGGCAGGCCATTGGACGTGTACGCATCACCGTCCGCGACAAGCCCGACGCCCCATCTGCTCCAGTGGCGACCGACGTTCGGAGCCGCACGGCCGTGCTCAAGTGGGCACCGCCGTCGGACAATGGCGCAGCCATCACCAAGTACACGGTCAAGGCAGCCGGGTTCCAGCAGGAGTGCCCCACCACCACGTGCACGCTCTCCGGCCTGACCAATAACGTCAAGTACGTGTTCACCGTATTTGCTACCAACGAGGTAGGTGATTCGGCCGCCTCCGTCCCATCCAACGAGATCCGCCCGGACGAGAAGCCCTCGCCGCCGGACGCGCCGTCGGTCAAAGCCGGGGATAAGAACCTGGCCATCACCTGGACCCCAGCGAAGACCGAGGGGTCACCAGTGAAGCATTACAACCTGGAGATCTCACCGCCACCAGCCAGCGGTATCGCGGTCAAGAACGAGGTCACCGGGTTGAGCTACACGTGGCCGGGCCTAACCAATGGCGTGAAGTACAAAGTCCGCGCGCAGGCTGTCAACGAGCTCGGCCCTTCCGACTGGAGCCTGTACTCCGCGGAAGACCACCCAGCCGGGCTGCCCGGCGCCCCGGCGGCGCCCAGCACCGCCGTCGTATCTTCTGTTGGCACTCAGAACCAGCTCCGTGCCGATTGGTCTGAACCGGACATCAACGGCGACCCCATCAAGAACTACTACGTCACGATGAGTGCCGGCGGCGGAGCAGCGCAGTCACAAACCGTACCCGGCAACGTCCGCAGTGCCACCTTCACCGCCAGCAACTCCGAGGCCGGTTACACGTTCACCGTGCAAGCCGAGAATAAGGCAGGCAAGGGCGGAGTCAGTGCCGCGTCGGCACCGCGTCGCGCCACGGGCAAGCTCGGAACCGTAGGAAATGTCAGTGCCACCCCCGCCAACACAGGGGGAGCAGGCACCCAGCTCACGGTCAACTTCAACCCGTTGACTGCTGCGCAACGTAACGGCTCCAGCGCGAATGAAGTCAGCTATACCTACAGGGCGAGTACCGGCCAATCTGGGGCTATCCAGCCGGGCCAGACTGTGGGTGGCTTCACCAACGGCCAGGCAAGCAGCGTTACCATCACCGCACATTCCTCGGTGGCGCCCAGCTCGGATGCGAGTGCCCCTGCAACGGCCACGCCTTTTGGATCTCCGGGCACACCTTCTGCTTCTGGAACGAACGGTGCTCTGAACAACCAGTCCGTAACGCTTAACTGGGCCTCGCCCCCGCCGTCCAGCAACGACGTCAAGACCACAAAGATCAGGATCGACAACGGTGCTTGGGAAACAGTTGCGGCTTCCGGAAGCAGGACAATCAATACCGGCGGCTGGGAGCAAACCCGCACCATTTATGTCCAGACGTTCAATTCCCTCGGGACAGCAGGGCCGGAAGTCAGCGCAAGTGCTACATCGGGCCGGCAGGGAGTCTGGGAGGGTGTCCTGAACACCTCGGTGGTTCAGCGTTCCTGCACCTACACGTTGGGCGGAGACAACTACCGGCCAACGCCCTACTTTGACTGCGATGGCGTGAATGCCAACCTGCCGCCATGGGAATACCCCGGGCAGAAGATGGTGGTGAAGTGCTACATCGTCCAAGGCGACCAGTCCAACCAAATGTTCACCTGGTGGAGGATCGAAGACGGTTCGGACAGGAACGTGGGCCGCTACATCATCTCCTTCCACACCACGGTGGGTGAGCCTGGCCGGGTGGGGGCGCCTCAATGCTAGCCGCCGTCCACGGGAGGGGAGTTCTCCCCATCGCCGCATCCCCGGGGAAGGCCATAGGCTGTCAAAGCCAATGGAGAGTCCAATCTCGGGTTCCCTTGGCTACTCGTGCGGTGCGTGGGATAGTCTTAGGGACTGAAAATTCCGCCGCCGTATGGGGGTACTGCGGAATGCAAGGCTGCCGGCACATGCCGGTTGGCCTGGACGCCGCCTGGGGGCGGCTGTACAACAAGGGAATTTTGGGGCTGTGACATCTTTCTTCGGCAAGCTGGGGCTGAAAAAGCGTCGAAACAAGAAACTCGTATCTGCAACTGCAGTGACTGCGGCCGGCGCCTTGCTGGTAGCGGGCGCAGTACTGTATCCGGGGTTCAAGACGGCCGAGGTCGATTTGAACGACGGCGGCGTGTGGGTTGTGAGCAAGACCAAGAACGCCGTGGGACGGCTGAATTATCCTTCCCGGGTTCTTGATGGAGCTGTGACACCGGCAACCACCACCTTCGATGTCCTGCAGCATGACGGCAACGTCTTTGTGGACGATGAATCCGGCTCCACCATCAACCAGGTCTCCGCGGCGAACCTGAAGTTGGGTGGCGACAAGCAACTGCCCTCGTCCTCGCAAGTCAGCTACGGTTCCAGCGTCCTCTCGGTCACGGACCCCGCCCGTGGAAAGGTGTGGGCACTTTCGCCCTCCACCGTGAACGGCTTCGACGAAGAATCCACCGAACCCGTCCTCACGGGCTCGCAGAACATGGTGTCGGCCGTAGGACAGGACAACCGCATTTACACGGCGGACCCGGGCAAGGGCGAAATCACCATCACCACCGTGGACGCCAACGGCGAACGGACTGCCTCGGAAGTAACCAAGGCGGACGAGCTCAAGGGCGCCGGTGATCTGCAGATTGCTGTTGTGGGCGACAAACCGGTAGTGCTGGATGCCGCATCCGGAAACCTCTTCCTCCCTGGTGGCCGCAAGCTCCAGCTACAGGACGCGCGGGAAGCCAAGCTCCAGCAGAGCAGCGAAGACAGCGGCTATGTGGCCATCGCTACGCGCAAAGCCATTTTGAAGCAGCCTTTGGACGGATCCACGGCAGCGACTGTCAACGTGGATGGAGAGGGAGTTCCCGCCGCGCCCGTGCAAGTCAGCAAATGTGTTCACGCAGCGTGGGCCGGGGCCAACAAATACATCCGTGATTGCGATAACGACGCAGACGACAAGAAAAACGATGTCCCCAAGGCCAGCGCATCGCCCAGCTACGTCTTCCGCGTGAACCGGGACCTCGTGGTCCTCAACGACATCAACTCCGGCAGCGTGTGGCTGGTCAACCAGAACATGCAGCTCGTGAACAACTGGGACGATGTTGTCCCGCCCAAGAACCAATCCGATGACCAGGACCAGGAATCCGCGGACAACAACACCATTAACGTCCTCCCGGACCGTACCAAGCCGAACCGTCCGCCCGAGACCAAACCCGATGAGTTCGGCGTTCGTCCCGGCCGCACTTCAGTCCTGAGCGTCCTGGACAACGATTCAGATCCCGACGGCGATGTCCTCACCTCCTCGGTTGGCGCCAACGGCCCGAAGTCGGGTGCGCTGGAGAACATTTACGGTGGCTCAGCGTTCCAGATCAAGGTCCCTCCCACCGCGAAGCCCGGCACGGAGGTCTTCGACTACAACGCAGCGGACGGCCGTGGCCTGTCGGCTGGTGGCAAGGTGACGTTGCACGTCGTCGCGCCGGAAGAGAACAAGCCTCCACTGTTCAAGCGTGCCGAGCCCACTACGATGCTCGTGGAGCAGGGCAAGTCCGTTAGCCAGAACATCCTTACCGACTGGATGGATCCCGACGGCGACGACCTCGTCCTGCTGGACGCCAAGGCTGACAATGACCAGGACCAGGTCAAGGTCCGCCGGGACGGGTTGCTCACGTACCAGGATTCAGGGGCAGCGCCCGGCAAAAAGAACGTCACCATCACCGTCTGGGACGGCCGCGCCACCACCACAGGCCGGGTGGTGGTGAATGTGCAACCGCCCGGAGCCCTCGCACCGGTGGTTAACGCGGACCACGTCACAGCAGTGGTGGGCCAGGACCTGGTCATCTCCCCGTTGAAGAATGACGTTGACCCCAACGGCGGCGCCTTGCGCGTGGCCCATGTTGAGGCTGCCGGCCCGGCAGAGCTGGGTCCAGTGACCGACGGCGGAACCTTCACGTTCCGCAGCAACACCCCCGGCCCTGTGTATTTGAGTTACATCGCCAGCAACGGACCACAAAGCAGCCAAGGTTTGATCCGCGTGGATGTGGAGTCCGGCAAGGACGCCGGAGCCCCGGTTGCTGTCCACGACGTCGCCCTGCTGCCTGTGGGTGGAAGCGTGTTGGTTGATCCGTTGGCCAACGACTCCGATCCTTCCGGCGGAGTCCTCGTCCTCCAGTCGGTTACGGTGCCGGACGGCTCTTCGGCATCGGTCAGTGTGATCGACCACAGCGTCCTTCGCGTCACTGACGTCCTCGGCGCCAAGGAACCTTTTGTGTTTAGCTACACCATGTCCAACGGCCGCGCCTCGGCCACCGGAACGGTGGGCGTCGTCCCGGTGCCGGCCCCGCCGTCGTGGAGGCTCCTCAGCCGAAACCCGACGAAGTGAACGTGCGCGTCAACGACGTCGTCACCATTCCTGTGCTGGACAACGACACGCATCCGCAGGGCGAAAAGCTTTCTGTTGATCCGGTCTTGGCCCAGCCCGTTGCCGAAGAAGACGGCAAGGCGTTCATTTCCGAAGACACGCTCCGCTTCATCGCAGGTCCTGCCCCCAAGACCGTTCGCGCCATCTACAACGCCGTGGATCCACAGGGACAAAAGAGCGCCGCTGCAGTGACCATCCACATCCTCCCGTTGGAAGGCGCCCAGAATTCGCGGCCACAGCCCAAGAACCTGACGGCACGGGTGGTGGCTGGCGGCAGCGTCCGCATTCCGGTTCCGTTGGATGGCATAGACCCCGACGGCGACTCGGTCCAGCTCACCGGCATCGACAGCACACCCAGCATGGGAACCGCGACGGCGGGCAGCAACTTCATCGATTTCGTCGGCGCAGGCGACGGTGCAGGTACCGACACGTTCCGATACAAGGTGATTGACCGCCAAGGAGCCGTCAACACGGGAACTGTCACAGTGGGGGTTGCGCCGCGCGGTGAAGACAACCAGAAGCCGGCTCCGGTGGATGACGAAGTCAAGGTCCGTCCAGGCCGGCAGATTGCCGTGGATGCTACTGCCAACGACACCGATCCGGATGGTGACCTCATCCGGATCGTGGCCGATGGCATTGAAGCTGACGCCGGCTTGGACGCCCACGTGAGCAAGACCAGTGGCCGCATCCTTATTACAGCGCCTGCTGCCGAAGGCACGGTGAACGTCCGCTATTCCGTGGCCGACGACCGCGACGCCGTGGGCCAGGCCAGCATCCGGGTGATCGTCAAGAACGATATCCCGCTGCAGGCTCCGATTGCCCGCGACGACCGCGTGACATCGGCCCAGACCCTCGGGAAGACGGCTGTGGACGTGCCCGTCCTGAAGAATGACGAAGACCCGGATGGTGTGGGGGAGAATCTCAAGATCAGTACTGGGTTGGAGACGGCCCGGCCGGGTTCTGAGGGCAACGTCATCGTTGACCTCACGGAGCAGCCCCAACTGGTGCCCTACACCGTGGAGGACGTGGACGGACAGAAGTCCACGGCCATCATCTGGGTGCCGGGCATCGGGCAGCAGGTTCCCACCTTGGCCAAGGACGAGGTGGTGGAGCTGGTATCGGGCCAGACCGTCACCGTGAATTTGGCCGACTGGGTCAAGGTCCGTGATGGACGTTCACCACGCCTCACCCAGGCGGACCGCATCAAGCTCATCGGGGCCGACGGCAGCGATCCTATTGCCAATGGTGGCACTGCAATCAAGTACACCGCAGGTGCAGAATACGTGGGCCCTGGATCCATCAGCTTTGAAGTCACGGATGGAACAGGTCCTGATGATCCCAACGGCTTGAAGTCCACGCTCAGCATCCGTACCAAGGTGCTTCCGGACCCCAATAAGAACAATCCGCCCACGCTGCTTGGCAGCCAGGTTGAGGTTCCCAAGGGGGACTCGGCGAGCCTGGACCTGGAGAAACTGACCTCGGATCCTGATTCGGACGATGTCCAGAACATGAGCTACGAGCTGGTGGGCGCGGCGCCCGGCGGTTTCCGGGTGAACGTCGACGGTAAGACACTCAAGGTGTCCGCTGATGATTCCGTGCAGATCGGCCAAAGCGGCACAGTCCAGGTGAAAGCCAAGGACCGCCGCGGGCTGGAAGCGCTGGCTACGTACAAGCTCTCCCTGTCGGCATCCAACCGCCCTAAACCTGTTGCCAATGATGACGTGGAACCTGATGCCCAATCGGGCAAACCGGTCACGGTCAATGCGCTGGCGAACGATTCGAACCCGTTCCCGGATACACCCCTGAAGATCGTGTCGGCTGTCACGGAGACTGGCCAGGGGACGGCGGATTCCAGTGGTGGAAACGTGACGGTGACGCCCGCAACAGGCTTCACCGGAACAATGGTTGTGGCATACACAGTGCAGGACAAGACCGGGGAGCTCTCGCGGTACGCCACGGCACGCATCCGGCTCACGGTGAAGGACAAGCCGGCGGCCCCCACCACTCCGCTGGCACAGAGCGTCGGCGACCAAACAGCCTTGCTGACCTGGAATGCCCCTGCAGACCGTGGTTCGCCCATCACCAAGTACACGGTGTACGGCGAAGGCGGCTTCAAACAAGACTGCCCTGCCAACACCTGCACGCTGACTGGCCTGACCAACAACGTGAAGTACCACTTCACAGTGACGGCCACCAACGCCATCAACGAGTCCGATCGCTCGCCGGTGTCCGCTGAGGTTCGACCCGACGTCAAGCCGGACACTCCCGTGGCACCGACGCTCAAGTTCGGGGACAAGCAGTTGTCCGTGGCCTGGGTCCCGCCAGCCAGCAAGGGCTCGCCCATCAAGTCCTACGATCTTGAGATCTCACCGGCTCCCGCGGGCCAGAATCCCCAGATCCAGAACCTCACCGGTGCAAGCTACGTTTGGAAAGGCCTGACGAACGGCGTTGCCTACAAGGTCCGCGTCCTGGCCAGGAACGATGCCAAAGAACCCTCGGAGTGGAGTCCCTACTCCGCCGCGGAAACTCCGGCAGGGGTACCGGCAACACCGGCTGCTCCCTCTGTGTCCGGCGCAGGGTCAGTTGGCACCCAGAGCCAGTTGAAGGTCAGCTGGGTAGCTCCCAACAACAATGGCGATCCCGTGTCCGCCTACACGCTGACCACCTACCGGGGTGGCGCCGTCGTGGGTTCCCAATCAGTAGCCGCGACATCGCAGAATGTCACAGTGGCAAACGCTGAGGCTGACTACACCTTTACGGTTTCGGCTACAAACAAGGCCGGTGTCAGTGGAGTCAGCCAGCAGTCTGCTGCCATTCGTGCTGCGGGCAAACCCGGCACGGTGGGCAGCGGTTCGGTCGCTGCAACTGGTACCAGTGGACAGCTCCGGGTGACGTTCACCCCGCTGACCGCCGCGGAACGCAACGGTTCGCAGGACAACGAGATCACCTACCGCTGGCAGACCGCCTACGGCTCCGGTCCGATTGGCCGGGGCGGAGGAGACATCGGTGGCCAGCCGAACGGCACCAACGTGGTGGTCAACATCATCGCCACTTCAGTGAAGAACGGCATGTCCGGCGATGCCAAGGCAATCGGCACGGGGAACCCCTATGGGCCCCCGAATGCGCCGAACGTCAACGGTGGAAAATCGGCCAAGGGCGATGGCCAGGTGCACTGGACGTGGAACAACCCATCCATGAACGGCCGTCCCTTGGATCACTACGAAGTCAGCCTGGACGGTGGCGGTTGGAACGGCGTGGGTAAGGCCACGAGCTTTGACGCCTCCGGCGGGGGATGGAACAACACCCGCAACCTGAAGGTCAGGGCTGTGACTGTTGTGGCGGGACCGGCCGGCAATGCCAACTCCACCAGCGGCGACGATCCCACCCCACCGCCGCCAGCGTCACAGATCCAGGTGGACGCCAGCAGCGTCCGTACCTGCCCGGGCAAACCCAATCTGCCGGACTCCTACACTCCGGGCAGCCCTGCCGGCTGCGGGGTCGGCTGGGTGGAGCGCTCCTGGGGCAAGATCACCATCAATTGCACCAAGGACATTTACGGCAACGGCACCCCCTGGTACCGGCTCCAAGGCAGTGCCAAGGACGGCTGGTTCGTCAAGTCCACCACGGTGGATCTCTACGGACCCCGGCCCGGCGGTTGCTGAATTGCCCACAACACGTCATCCCAACCCGTCATACCCAGAAAAGGACTCAACCCCATGACCATGACAAACGAGCAGGCCGCGTGGTTTGCAGAAACGTTCGAGAAGCTCGTTGCCAACGTGGGCCAGGCCGTTCTGGGCAAGGACCACGTGATCCGGCTGACCTTCACGGCGATGCTGGCTGAAGGCCACGTCCTGTTCGAAGATGCGCCGGGTACCGGCAAGACCTCGCTTGCCCGTGCCTTGGCTGCGACAGTGCAGGGTTCCCACAACCGCATCCAGTTCACTCCGGACCTCCTGCCTTCGGACGTCACGGGTGTGACCATCTATGACCAGAAGACCCAGAAATTCGAGTTTCATAAGGGCCCGGTCTTCAACAACATTGTCCTGGCCGATGAGATCAACCGCGCCTCGCCCAAGACCCAATCGGCATTGCTGGAGGTCATGGAAGAATCACGGGTCACCGTGGATGGCACCACGTATGAGGCAGGCCGTCCGTTCATGGTCCTGGCTACGCAGAACCCGATTGAACAGGCCGGTACCTACCGCCTGCCCGAAGCGCAGCTGGACCGCTTCCTGATCAAAACGTCCATAGGCTACCCGGACCACGCCTCCACCGTGCGGCTCCTGGGTGGGGCCAACCTGAAGGACCGTTCCAAGGATCTCACTCCCATCATCACCACCCAGGCCGTGGCTGACATGGCTGACCTCGCCGCCACCACCCACGTGGACACTGCAGTGCTGGAATACATTTCACGGCTTTGCGAAGAGACGCGCAACGCTTCCGAGACCCGCCTTGGCGTCTCCGTCCGTGGCGCTTTGGCCATGGTGCGCGCCGCGAAGGTTTGGGCCGCCGGACAGGGACGCAACTTTGTCCTTCCGGACGACATCAAGGAACTTGCACCCGTGGTCTGGACACACCGTTTGGTGATGGATCCCGAGGCCGAATTCTCGGGCGCAACGCCGGAGGTCGTGCTCACGCGTGTCCTGGCCGAGGTCGCGGCCCCGCAGCAACGCGCGAGCGCCTAGGGCTGTGCGAACGCTTAACAAAGTAGTCGGTGCTTGGCAGCGTAAACCCGGCATCCAGAAGCCTGGCATCCAGAAGCCCGGCAAACTCCATCCCTCGGCCGTATGGGCTGAAGCAGTGGGAACAGCAGGTGAGTTTGTCGCACCGGCGTGGGCTAAGGTGCGGGAGCTGTGGCTTCGCTTCGCCTGGCCTGTCCTTTCCGTGGTGAGTGTGCTCGGATGGGTGGTCCTTGCTGCGGCTATTGGGTTGTGGATCGCTGGGCAGGCCTGGGGTTGGCAAGAGGCGAAGTCTGCCGCGATGGTTGCTTTCCTGCTGTTTGTGTTGGCGGTGGGCTTCATCGTGGGCCGCTCGGCTTACGGCGTGGTCCTGGATCTGGCCCGCACCCGTGTGGCGGTGGGGGACGACGCAGTGGGCAGCATCGCCGTGTCCAACGTTTCGGCCAGGCCCCTGTTGCCCGCCGCGTTGGAGTTGCCGGTGGGCGCCGCGACCGCTGTCTTTCACTTGCCGCGCATGAAGCCGGCCCAGATACATGAGGACCTTTTCACCATTCCGACGGCACGGCGTGCTGTGATTGTTGTCGGTCCCGTACGATCCGTGCGTGCTGATCCGCTCCATCTACTGCGGCGGCGCGTGCTCTGGACTGAGCCGGTGGACCTTTTCGTCCACCCGCGCACCGTACCGTTGGGAGGCTCGGCTGCCGGCTTCATCCGTGACCTTGAAGGCATGCCCACCACGGAACTTTCCAGCGCCGATGTGTCCTTTCACGCATTGCGTGACTACGTTCCCGGGGACGATCGCCGTCACATTCACTGGAAGACCACAGCGCGCACCAACAAACTCATGGTTCGCCAGTTCGAGGAAACGCGCCGCGCGCACCTGGCTATCTCGCTCTCCATCAACACCGACGAGTACGATTCCGAACCCGAATTCGAAATGGCCATTTCCGTTGCGGCGTCCATCGGCCGTCAAGCCATCCGGGAGCAGCGTGAGCTGGACGTACTGACCCAAAAGGGACCGCTCCGCTGTGAAACGGGCCGCAACCTGCTGGACGACATGACCAGGATTGTGGGGGCACCCCTCCGGAAGACCGCCGTCGACCTCGCCCGGAACCTCTCGGACACTGTTCCCAATGCATCGGTGGTGTTCTTCGTCGTCGGCAGCCACATCACGGCAACGCAGCTTCGCACTGCGGCCGCGTCCGTTCCCCCGGGCGTTCGCAGCCTGGCCGTCCGTGTCCAACCCGGAGCGGCGCCGTCGAGGGCCAACATTGCAGACCTGACGGTCCTCACCGTTGGCGACCTCGATGACCTGGCCATCGTGCTGAGAAAGGCGGCAGCATGAGCACCGCACCAAATCTTCGCGCGCGCCGCAGGGACACCAACCGCAGGGACACCAACAGCGGAGCCAGGCGTGGCAACACAGGCTCGCTATTCGCCGACGGCCGGCCCTTGTGGCATTTCGTCGTCGACTGCGGCGCCCTGGTGGTCCTGCTGTTCCTGGGCGTGCTTGGCTTCAGCCTGAGCTTCGGTGGCGACCCGCGTTACATCATCGCCGGCCTGGGCGGCATTTTCCTCGGACTCGGTATCGCGATCCTGAACGCGCATCTCCGTTTGGGACTGCTGATCACCACCGCGCTGAGTTTCGGTGCATATATGCTGTTCGGTTCGGCACTGGCAGTACCGGACTCAGCCGTCCTCGGGTTCCTGCCGAGCCTGGACTCGCTGCGGACGTTGCTGCTGGGGATCGTCTTTGCGTGGAAGGACATGCTCACGGTCGGCGTGCCCGTAGGCACGGCCAACGGCATGCTCATTGTGCCGTTCCTCAGTTCAATGATTACCGCGCTGGCTGCGGGTTTGTTGACCTGGCGCCTGAAGAGTCCGTATTGGCCGCTGTTGCCGGTGCTGGTCCTTTTCGTCACCGGCATCGCCTTCAGTACCAGCGCGGGTTTCCTTAATGTGGAGCGCGGCGTTTCGCTGACCATTGTTTCGATCGTCTGGGCGACGTTCCGCCGTGACGCACTCCGTCAGAGCAGCACCAAGACCGTTTCGGCCAACAGGGCTGAGTCCGACGCCGGTGCGGCCCGCCGCGGGAAGCTTCGCCGCCTGGGGACTGCTGCTACCGTGGTGGTCGCCGCCGTCGGAATCACCGCAGTCGCTTCGCCTTTGGTGACTGCCAGCGACGACCGGAAGGTACTGCGCAACACGATCGTTCCGCCGTTCGACCCCCGCGACTACATCACGCCGCTTGCGAGCTTCCGTAATTTCGTGAAGGACGAGAAAGACCAGACGCTGTTCACTGTGAAGGGTCTACCCAAGGACGCACGCGTGCGACTGGCGGCGCTGGATGCCTTTAACGGCCTGAACTACACCATGGATCCCAACAGTTCCGGGAACTTCAGCAAGGTGGGTGATGCCCGTTCGCTGAACACGCTGGCCGATACGGGAAGCCCTGTAGCCGGAACCAATTACACGCTGCAAATCAGCATCGAGGACTACCAGGGATATTTTGTTCCCGGAGGCCGCCACACCACAGGTATGAGCTTCCTGCAGAGCTCCGGGGCGGCGTCGGGACTGTACTTCAACGCCGGCACCGATACTGCGGTGACCACCAAGGGCCTGGCAAAGGGCGACAACTACACAGTCCAGGTTTCTGATCCGGGAACTCTGGAACATGGCCAGCTGACGCAGTACGACTTCGCCAAGCTCACGTTGCCCGAAGCCCAGGAAGTACCGCCGATCGTCGCCTCGCAGGCCAACGAGCTATCGGCTGACGCTCCCACGGCCATCGACCGTGTTCGGCAGATCGAAGCCCATTTCCAGAAGAGCGGGGCGTTCAGCAACGGCCTCGTGGCTGACGGCCAGCTGCCTAGCTTGCCTGGTCACAGCGCGGCACGTGTTCGCAGCCTGCTCTCCGCCAAGCAAATGCTGGGCGATGACGAACAGTACGCTGTGGCGATGTCACTCATGCTGCGTCACCTCGGCATCCCTTCGCGCGTTGTCATGGGGTTCTATCCGGATCCCAAGAGCCCGGAAAACGGTGCAGGGGACGTCAAGATCATGGGCAAGGACGTGCACGCCTGGGTGGAAGTGGCCTTCGACCGCGTCGGCTGGGTATCCTTCGATCCCACTCCGCCCAAGGACAACGTGCCCATCCCGCCGGACCCGGAGAACAAATCCAAGCCGAAGCCGCAGGTGCTGCAGCCGCCGCCCCCGCCGCAGGAGCCCGCGGACCTCCCGCCGGACTCCACCCCGGATGCCCTGGATGCTGACGAGAAGAAAAACAACCCTTGGCTGTTCTGGGGGCCGCTGCTTGCCGCCATCGGGGTGGCAATGATTCCGTTGGGGATTCTCGCCGTCCCGCTGCTGCTGATACTTCTGCTGAAATCACGACGCCGGAAGGCACGTTTTCGTGATGGCCACCCCGCCCAGCGGGTCGGCGGTGGGTGGAACGAGGTGCTGAGCCTTGCCACCGACATGGGCGCCTCGATTGACGCCAAGTCCACGCGGCGGGAATCGGCTACTGTCATCGCGGATGCCTTCCCTGTTACGGGAACCACCACCACGATGTTGGCGCACAGGGCTGACGCCGCAGTTTTCGGGGCGGGTCAACCCAGCGAGGAAGAGGTCAAGGAGTACTGGGAGATCGTGGATTCCTCGCTTGAGGACATCACCGGAAGCGTTGGTTTCTGGAAGCGGCAGCAGGCTCGGTTCTCGCCGAGGTCGTTGCTTTCCGATGGCCGGGCCGCGCTGCGCCGACGGGAGCAGACACCCCCGGATTCCACGAAGGGTGGCATGTTCACCAACCGCACCCTGTTCAAGAAGAAGGGCAGCATTGATGAGTAGTGAAGCTGAGCTGTGCCCGGCCTGCAAACACCCGGTGCGTCCCGGCGCAGCCTTTTGTACTCATTGCGGATCGCCGCTGACCAATCGTGGAGCCCGGAAGGAACGCAACGTCAACCGTGCCCAGGCTGCCGCCCTTGACTTCGCAACCCGGCAAGGCCTGCCCGATCCCGGTAGTATCTCGGTAGTGCCGGCGTCAACAGCACCGATGCAGCCGGGACGTGAAGCAGCTGCAAACGTACATCCGGGGCCAGGGGGAGGGACCACAATGACTACACAGCTCGAGCTGGTACCGGCATCCGCAGGAAAACGCCTGGGTGCGGCAGTGCTGGACTGGTTGGGACCTGTTGCCGTCCTGGCAACCACGTTCGCACTTGGCATCGCGGGCATCACCCAAAGCCGGCGGAATGGCTTTATCGTCTACGACACCTCCCTGCTGGTCCTCTTGGGGAGCATCGGCCTCGGTGTCACAGTCCTGTACGTGTTTGTACTTCTGGGAATCGAAGCCCGGTCCGGAAACACCCTCGGTAATCAACTGATGGGTATCCGAAGTGCCGATGCCGACGGCTACGCTCCGGGCGGCGGTGTGGTTTTTGTCCGTGGCATTCTCACGGGCGGGCTCCTTCTGCTGGGGGCAATCCTGGGTGCTGTGCTGTTGGGCCTGGGCCTGCTTGGATTGGTCCTGTGGATCGCCCTCCCGCTCATGGTCCTTGGAGTGGTTTGGGCCGTCCTGGTGGTTCTTTCCAATGCCTGGGACAGGAACGGCAAGCTACGTGGCTGGCATGACAAAGCAGCGAAGTCCTTGGTCTTCGACGTCCACGCGGGCCGCAACCCGGTTGCCACCGGAGGAATCCAGGGGCCCTACAGCTTCGCGCCCGTGGAGCTGCCGCCCGTGCAGCCAGTGGTGTCACCCATGCCGTCAATGTCCGGGGCAACAGCAATGTCCAGGACAACAGCAAAGCCCGGGCCAGCAGCAACGGCAACCCCGGTTCCAGCCCCAATGCCCACAGCGCAGCCTTCCCACAACCCCAACCAGTGGCGTCCTCCTGCGGCCCCGCAGCCGGTCCCCCAGCCAGCTCCCGTTGCCCCTGCGCACCCGGACGACGACGTCGAGAGGACGCAGATGCGGCCCGGGACTGCCCGGGCGGAGGCCGTGCTCCGCATCCGTGTCGACGACGGCCAGGACGTGGAACTGGGTGGGACCGTGCTGGTTGGCCGCAATCCCGCACCCCAGCCTGGGGAAGCTGCCGAGCAGTTGCTGGCGGTTGCGGATCCCGGAAGGTCCATCTCCAAGACCCACTTGCACCTCCGGGTTGATGGCGATGGTGTGTGGGTTACAGACCGCAACTCAACCAATGGCAGCGCTGTCACTACGCCCGATGGCCTCCAGACCCGGCTTCATGCGGGGGAAGCAGTTTTCGTCAGACCCGGTTCCACCGTTCACTTCGGGGACCGTTCCTTCCACCTAGGACAAGCATGAACTCTCAGCCGGCCAGCCCCGCCGACGCGGATGCCAACGCCGCTGGATCCGCCTTTCAACTCAGCTACGGATACGGCACGGACCGCGGACTGCGTCGCGAGCTGAACGAGGACTCCTTCATAGCCTCGGATCCCGTGTTCGCGGTGGCCGATGGTATGGGGGGCCACGAGGCGGGCGAGATCGCCAGCGGCGTTTGTGTGCGGACCTTGGGCAGTGCCCCTGTCCTGGCGGCAGGGGTTCGTTCGGCTTCGGCAGCGGACTTGCAGGAGTGCCTGTTGAAGGCCGATGCCAGCATCCGCGAAGCCACAGGAGCACGCGCGGGCACCACGCTCTCCGGCGTCGTGGTGGTGGAACAAATGGGCGTGCCCTATTGGCTGGTCATGAACATCGGGGATTCCCGGACGTATCGCCTCAGCCAGGGTCATTTCGCCCAGATCAGCGTGGACCATTCAGAGGTCCAGGAGTTGGTGGACTCCGGTGACATCACCGCGGAGCAAGCTGCCGTCCACCCCCGCAGGCACGTAGTCACCCGCGCTTTGGGCACTGGCGACGAAACCGAGGCGGACTTCTGGTTGCTGCCCATTCAGGAGGGGGACCGGATCATGGTCTGCTCCGACGGGCTGAACGGCGAACTGGGGGATGACCATCTCTTCCGCATCCTCAGCACCGTGGCCCATCCTCAGGACGCAGTGGATGCTTTGATCCAGGCTGCCCTGCGCAGCGGCGGACGGGACAACGTCACGGTGATTGTTGTTGACGCCAAGAACGTCCTTAACGACGCCGGCATCGCCACCACCGCGCCACGCCCCGAGATCGAATCCGAGGTGGAGGAGGACACCCTCCCCAGGGCCTGGGTCACCGGAACGGATCACGAGGAGGGCGTCGATGGAAAGCAATAACAACCCACCCCACGCCCGATACCAGCGCGGTGACTGGTTCGGCGTCGTCCGTCAGGGCACTGTGGTGCTGCTCGGCCCCGACACCTCGCACGCCCTGATCGATTCCGTGTGGGAACTTCTCGCGTCCGCGCCCGAAGCCCATGAGGTCCTCCACGAAGTGACCGAGGCTTTCGGGGTTTCCCTTAGCCGCATTCCACCCTTTGGGATCATCGACTCCAAGGACGCCCTGCGCGTGTTCCTTCGCGGCGACCTTGAACTCGTTGTGAAAATGTCCGCAGGGGAAGAGGTGCTCTCTGGACGCGACGTGACTACCTGGACGGAGCGCCGGCTCACCGCGGCTGATTCGTACAGCCTGCGGATAGGCTCGGGATCCCGTTCCCCATCCGCCCCGTCAAACCTTGCTAAAACCTCGACGCCGGATGGCAGCTTGCCGCTGGGGGAGGGCGTGGTTCTGCTTGCCTCCCTCGACGTGGTGCTCCAAGCCGCCTCTGTGAAGGTTCCGGCGGCGGCTGTGGTTTCCGATGAAACGATGATTGGCTACGCCGATGCGGACCTGGGTTTGACCATCGCGCCTGGACATTCCGAAGGTCATGAACAGCCGGAACAGTCCGAAGGTCATGTGCAGCCGGAGAGTCCCGAACAGCCCGAAAGCGCTGAAGAATCCTCGGGCGTTCCCGTTCACACCAGCACCACGGATCCCATAGTTCCTTCGCTGGAGACCACCACCAACTACGACCACCTGTGGGACAAGACGGTGATGCGCAACATCGAAGACGCAGCTGTGCGCGTGGACGACGAATCTGACGATCACGATGCTCCGGCGGCCCACACGCCTGCGCCACAAACTCCGGCATCAGAAGCTCGGGCACCAGAAACACCCACGGCAGCTTCTGCACCAAGTTCCGCGCCTGAGTCGGCCGAAGCGGGCAGTGACAAGGCAGCGGACGGTGACAAGGCAGCGGGCGGTGGATCCGACGTCGGGCATGTGCCTGCACTGATCGAGTCCGTTCCGTGGCTGCGCAGCCCTGGCCAAGTGCCCGCCTCTGAGGGACAGCCCGAATCGATAGCTCAGCCACAATCCCCTCCCGCTTCAGCGAATGGCAAACGGCCTGCGCCTCAGGTTCCGGCGGGATGGGAGTCGGCCCCGGCGGGTTTGGCGTCGATGCCCGCGCTTCCACCCACCATGCCAACGAACACCATGGCAACGAACACCGTGCCAACGAACAGTCCGCGCCTGGATAGCGTCCCCACAGAGGACGATGCTGATCATGACGGGCAGACGATCATGAAGAGCAGCATCGCCAGCCAGGACGCACAAGGTGCTGAGCCTGGGGTTGCTCCAAAGGAAGCCGCGGCCGGCAACGGTCCCAGCGTTTTAGCACGGGTGTGCTCCCAAGGTCATGCGAACCCGCCGACGTACTCCCAATGTGCCACGTGCGGCTTCGCACTATCCGGTGATTCCCTCCAGGTCCCGCGGCCCCGTCTGGGCAGGATGCGGTTATCCACTGGTGAGCTGATCGATTTGGACCAGTCGCTCATCATCGGCAGGCAGCCGTCAGTGTCCCGCGTGCAAGGCGGCACAATGCCCAAGCTGGTGCAGGTGGAGAGCCCCGGAGGGGACATTTCCCGCTCACACGTGGAGGTTCGGTTGGAGGGTTGGCACGTCATGTTGTGCGACCTCAAAGCGACGAACGGAACCGTACTCATTCGAGAAGGCCAAGCACCCCGCCGACTCGCCCAAAACGAGATGGCTATCCTTTTGGACGGCGACATCGCTGAATTGGGCGACGACATTTCATTGCGTTTCGAGGAGATTCTTTGAGTTCCAAGAGGCCCCCCGCGCCGCCTCCACCCATTCCCGGTTTCAAGTACATCAGCCTGCTGGGCTCCGGTGGCTTCTCTGACGTGTACCTGTACGAGCAGGACAGGCCGCGCCGTAAGGTAGCCGTCAAGGTGCTGCTGTCCGACTTGAAGACCGAGGGCGCACGCCGCCGTTTCGAGTCCGAAGCGAACCTGATGGCGCAGCTGTCCTCGCACCCGTACATCGTCACGATTTTCGAGGCGGAAATCACGGAGAGCGGCCACTCCTACCTGGCCATGGAGTACTGCTCCCGGCCCAGCCTCGATGTCCGATACCGCCGCCAGCGCTTTAGCGTGGATGAGGTCCTGGCCGTCGGCATCCAGGTGGCATCCGCCGTCGAGACCGCACACAGGGCCGGCATCGTGCATCGGGATATTAAGCCCGCCAACATCCTGGTCACCGACTACAACCGTCCCGCCCTCACCGATTTCGGCATTTCCGGGACCATTGGGGCAGATACCGAGGACGACGCCGGAATGTCCATCCCCTGGTCACCGCCGGAGCAATTCCGCGGCGGGGCCGTCGATGGCGTTCCGGTGGACATTTGGGCGCTCGGTGCCACGCTGTACACGCTGCTTGCGGGTCGTTCACCGTTTGTTCTTCCTGGCCAGGACAACTCCCAGCGGGAACTGATCTCCCGCATTACCAACTCGCCGCTGCCCAGGCTCGGCCGTGCCGACGTTCCGGAGTCCCTGGAACTCGTCCTGTCCACGTCAATGGCGAAGTCCCCGGAATCCCGCTATTCGTCGGCCCACGCTTTTGCCTTGGCGTTGCAGCGGATCCAGACCGAGCTGAACTTGTCCGTGACGCCCTTCGAGGTGCTCGAAGAACCGGGTCACGGAGACGAGCAGCACCCTGACGACAACTTCGAGGAAACGCGCGTCCGCAGCATCGCTTCGATCGATCCGGACGCTTCGGGAACAGCTACCACTGGCTCGGCTCCCACGTTCCCGGCGCGGACCTTCCCGTCCACTGTTCCCGGCGCCACCCAGGCCCCTGCACAGCCTGCTGGCCCGCCGCAAACGATCCAGCCGGGCCAGATCCGTCCCACGCAGCCAACCCAGGCTAACGCCCAGCAAACGCAACCAAGTGCCCAGCAAACCCCGCCGCAGTTCCAAGTGCCAGTCAGGGACTACCGACAGCCCGGGCAACCGGACGTGGCGGAGTCTACGGTTCTGCGCGGCTGGCAGCCTTCGCGTCCACAGGACGACGTCGGCGCAACGGTTCGGCGCTCCAAGGCGCTTGCCGGCGCATCGCCGGCGTCCGAAGACGCTGCGCCCGGCGTGGATCATGGCAAGCGCAATGTCTGGCTGGCGGCGACTGGTGCCACGGTTTTGGTGGTCGCCGTTGCGATTGGCGTGGTCCTGGGTGCCCAGGCGCAGCCGAAAGTGGTACCCACGGAGACGGCGAGCAAGTCAGCCGTCGACGCCTTGGGCGACGGCGGGGTTCCGGACGTGGAAGACTTGTTCGGCACGCGTCGGCCGGGCAAACCCGACTTCGCAGATTTCGAGTGGAAGAACCCGGAGCCCAAGAAGGGCGACACGTATAAATGGCGCTATAAGACGGCCGTCCTTGAGGGTGAATACAGCAACTCCGAAGTGGAACCCCATGCACTGGCCTATGGCACGGAATCGCCTCTCTGCATCCAGGTATTGATAGTCCGTGCTGACGGCAGCGCCTCGTCCGGCGGCTCGGGATCCATCGCCTGCGTGGAGTAGTAGCCCGCACATGAGACTTACTTATCGCCGACTGAGGAGGCACAGATCATGGGGGATCTAGCAATAGATTTCTGTGGGGAATGGTACGAACCATCCGACGAAGACGTCTTTGACATCGGTCGGGAAGGCGACCTGGAGGTCGACGACAACCCGTACCTGCATCGGCGCTTTTTGCAGATTGCACGCTATGACGGCATGTGGTGGCTGAGCAACGTAGGCAGCATGCTCTCTGCAACCGTGGCGGACGGATCGGGCGGCATGCAGGCGTGGCTGGCCCCTGGTGCCCGGATTCCGCTCGTTTTCAGCCACACCAATGTCATCTTCACCGCTGGGCCCACTACGTACGAGTTCGCCGTGCATTTGAAGACGCCCTCCTTCCGGCATGAAGCCCGGGACGAGGACCAAGCGGGGGACACCACCATCGGGCCGGTGATCTTTACCGACTCGCAGAAAGCACTGATCGTGGCGCTCGCTGAGCCCATGCTGCGCCGGGATGGCACCGGCTTCAGCGCTATTCCGTCCTCGGCGGAGGCGGCCAAGCGGCTTGGTTGGGCCCTGACCCGCTTTAATCGCAAGCTGGATAACGTCTGCGACAAATTGGACCGCGTGGGCGTGGTGGGCTTGCGTGGTGGCGCCGGCAAACTCGCCACAAACCGCCGTGCGCGCCTGGTGGAGCACGCCGTGACCTCACACCTGGTGACAGCCGCGGACCTATACCTTCTGGAAACCATGACTGGAGCAGACGAAGCATGAAGTTCCGCTTGACCTTGCGGCGAGACCCCGCGGAAGCAAAGGACCTCGCCGTTACGGTGGATGGTCGCGCCACCGTGGCGGACATCGCCACCGAACTTTGGACTGCCGACCCCGCGCGCAAGGGCACCGAACCGCCGTCGAATCTTTCCATCAGCGTGGACGAAGCGTTCGTGGGCGGCGGGCTTTCCGGCCATGTCCTCAGGCCCTCGGATAACCTGCTCGAGTCCGGCCTGCGGCCGGGTTCCAAGGTTTCGCTCGCGCAGGTGAGCGAGCAGTTCGCGTCCAACGGCAACGGCGGTACCAACGGCCAAAACCGGGGACCAGCCGCGGCGACCCTGCGGGTTATGTCAGGGCCCGACGTCGGACGCGAATTTTCACTGCCTTTCGGCACCAGCTACATCGGCCGGGACAGGGACGCCGATATCCGTCTCTCGGACCCGCTGACGTCCAAACGCCACGCGCGCATCACAGTTGGCGAGACCGTGGAGATCGTGGACACGAACTCGGCCAACGGACTCCTCATGGAAGGGTTGCCGGTCACCCGGGCAACCCTTGAATCCTCGGATACGGTGACCCTGGGCGATACAACCGTGGGAGTAGTGTCACTGTCGCGGAACCATGGAGGCGGCCCATCATCGCCGCTGGTCGACTTCAACCGCTCGCCGCGTGTGCTGCCGAGGTTTGAGTCTCCCAAGCGCGTGCCGCCAGCCGGCCCCAAACGCCCTGAACACCAACCATTCCCGTACATCATGTTGATCGCCCCGCTGCTGATGGGTGGCGTTCTTTTCGCATTCACCCAGAACCTGCTTTCGGTGCTTTTCATGGCCATGATGCCGCTGTTCATTGTTGGCCACTATGTGGACCACAAGATGCAGAGCAAACGCCAGGCGAAGGAAGGCCATAAGCAGTTCCAGGCTTCGATGCTTGCGTTCCGCGAGGACATTGACCGGCAACAGAACATTGAACGGGCCGTGCGGCTTCAGGAAGCGCCCTCCGTCAGCGATACCGTGGATGCCATCTACAAACTCGGACCACTTCTGTGGACCAACCGTCCTGAGCATCAGCATTTCCTTGGTGTCCGGTTCGGACTCGGATCTTCGCCGTCGCGGATTCAGTTCGAAGAACCCGGCGCCAACGAAACCGAACCCCGGTACATGAGGGAAATCCAGGAATGCCTGCAGCAGGTCCGCGTCATTGATGGCGTGCCGATCGTGTCCCAGCTGCGCACTTCGGGTTCGTTCGGCGTGGCAGGGGACCGCAGCGTGGTGGACGACGTCGCCCGGGGCATGGTGCTTCAGTTGGTGGGACTCCACTCGCCCGCGGAGGTGGTGTTGACTGCACTTACCTCGGCCCGCTCGCGTGAGCGCTGGGACTGGTTGCAGTGGCTCCCGCACGTTGGTTCCGGCCACAGCCCGCTCTCCGGCGACCATCTGGCCGCCGGCCCTGCTGCTGGTGCCTCGCTGCTCTCGCGCCTTGAAGACCTCGTGGAGCAGCGCGAGGCCCAGGCCACAGAACCCGGTCCGCAGCCACGTCCAGCGCTCAAGGACGAGCACGAAGAGATTCCCGGCCCCGTTGTACCTGCTGTCCTGGTAGTTGTTGAGGACGATGCGCCTGTGGACCGGGGACGGCTGACGCGGCTGGTGGAACGCGGCCCGGACTTCGGGGTGCACGTCATGTGGGTGGCAGCGAATGTTCAGTCCCTGCCTGCTGCTTGCCGGGACTTCCTCTCCGTCGACGGCGATCACGGCACCACTACCGGCCAGGTCCGCCTTGGCCGCCACACCTACCCGGTGAGCTGCGAAAGCCTCGACGCCGATCTCGCCACGCAGCTGGCGCGCATGATGTCGCCGCTGGTAGACGTCGGAAATCCGCTCGAGGACGATTCGGACCTCCCGCGTGCTGTTTCCTACGCCACCTTGATCGGCAAGGAACTGATGGACAACCCGCAGGCCGTGGCCGAGCGCTGGCAGGAGAACAATTCAGTCCATGCCACGGCCGTGCCCAACCGCAAGGACAACGGAAGCCTGCGTGCCTTGGTGGGCTCCAAGGGCGTTGAACCGTTCTACCTGGACCTCAAGAACGAAGGACCACACGCGCTGGTGGGCGGAACTACTGGCGCGGGCAAATCAGAGTTCCTTCAGTCATGGGTGATGGGAATGGCAGCGGCCTACAGCCCGGACCGCGTCAGCTTCCTGTTCGTGGACTACAAGGGTGGTGCTGCCTTTGCGGACTGCCTGCACCTGCCCCACACCGTGGGGCTCGTCACCGACTTGTCTCCGCACCTGGTACGCAGGGCCCTGACCTCGTTGCGGGCCGAACTTCACTATCGTGAACGCCTCCTGAACCGCAAAAAGGCCAAGGACCTGCTGGCGCTACAGCGGGAAGCAGACCCCGAAGCGCCGCCGTACCTCATCATCATCGTGGACGAATTCGCGGCGCTGGCCACCGAGGTTCCTGAGTTCGTTGATGGCGTGGTGGACGTTGCTGCCCGTGGACGTTCCCTGGGGCTGCACCTGATCCTGGCCACCCAGCGCCCTGCAGGCGTCATCAAGGACAACCTGCGGGCAAACACGAACCTCCGCGTTGCCTTGCGCATGGCAGATGAAGTGGATGCCGTGGACATTCTTGGGGTCCCCACGGCGGCCTACTTCGATCCTTCCATTCCAGGCCGCGGTGCTGCGAAGACCGGGCCAGGCCGCATCCAGGGCTTCCAGACCGGATATGCCGGTGGCTGGACCACCGAGAAGCCACAGCGCCCACGGATCGACATCGTGGAGATGGCCTTCGGATCCGGTCCCTCCTGGGAACCACCTCCTGCCACAGCTGTGGAGGAAGAACCCGCAGGCCCCAACGACATCGCCAGAATGACCGGCAACATCATCCGGGCGGCGGACTTCCTTGCGATTGAACCACCACGCAAGCCGTGGCTGAACGAACTCGCCATGACATACGACTTCTCCAAATTGCCAAACCCACGCACGGACGAGCGACTCCTGCTGGGCGTGGCCGATGACCCCGCGCACCAGGACCAGCCCACCGTGTTCTATGAACCGGACAAGGACGGCAACATGGCCGTCTACGGTACGGGTGGTTCGGGCAAGTCAGCAGCGTTGCGCGGAATTGCCATCGCCGCCGCCGTCACGCCTCGTGGTGGTCCCGTCCACGTGTACGGTATCGATTGCGGTTCTTCAGGTTTGAAGATGCTGGATGGACTTCCGCACGTGGGTGAGGTCATCAACGGCGACGACGTCGAGCGGGTTGGACGCCTTCTGCGTTGGCTCAAAGAGGTGGCCGATGACCGCGCTACGCGGTTCGCCGAGGTCCGGGCTTCCACCATTGTTGAATACCGGCAACTCGCAAACCGTCCGGACGAAAAGCGCATCTTCATCCTGGTGGACGGTATGTCCGCCTTCCGTGAAGGCTATGAGTACAGCAACCTGTCCGCACTCTGGGACATCTTCCTGCAGTTGGCAACCGATGGACGTCCCCTGGGTATCCACCTGGTTGTGAGCGGTGACCGAACCAACTCTGTTCCGGCGTCGCTCCTTGCCTCGATCCAAAAGCGTTTGGTCCTGCGTCTTAGCTCCGAAGACGACTACATGACGCTCGATGTGCCCAAGGACGTCCTCAACGCAGCCTCACCTCCAGGCCGCGGTTTGCTCGATGGCCTGGAAGTCCAGCTGGCCGTGCTGGGTGGTAACTCGAACCTGGCGCTGCAGGCCCGCGAAGTGTCCAAACTCAGCCAGGCCATGGTGCGCCAGGGCTTGGAGCAGGCACCACAGATCCAGCGGCTTCCGGAACTCGTGGATTTGGATATCCTGCCCACTGGTGCCCCGGACACTCCTGTTATTGGCGTGGACGACGAGACCTTGGGTTCGGCCACCATCGCTGCCAAGGGTTCGCTCCTGCTCGCAGGGCCGCCGGGTGCCGGACGTACAGTTGCCTTGGTCACGTTGGCGTACGCCCTGCGGCGGTCCAACCCGCGGACAGACCTCATCTACATCGGCTCCCGCCGTTCTGCGGTTGCCTCATTGAACATCTGGAGCAGGTCCCTGGTGGGGCCGGACGAGGTCTCGGACGTGGTGGATGATCTCATCGACAAAGCGACGGACAACCCCGGCAGCATGGCCATCTTCATCGAGGGCCTGACCGAGTTCACGGACACGTTGGCGGAATCGGGCGTGGGACGGTTGGTCACGGCTGCCATCAAGGCCGATCAGTGGGTGGTAGGTGAGTCTGAAACGTCTACATGGTCCCAGGCATGGTCCTTGGCACAGCCCTTCAAGTCGGGCAGGCGCGGACTGTTGCTCAACCCTGGAGATGTGGAAGGGGATACCCTCCTGAACACCTCGCTGGGCCGGATCAGCAAGGACTTCATCCCTGGCCGCGGTTACATCGTGGGACGTGGAAAGGTACGCAAGCTGCAGATTGCCATGCCGCCGGAGAACCGCAGCTAGGAGTCGGCGGGCATGTGCTCTCATCCTGACGGATCAATAATGTCCGTGGGTTGCGGCAAGATAGACCTGTGAGCACACCAGAGAATCCAGATCCGGTCCGCACCACAACCCAGGTTGCCGATGCGGCCTTAGTCGCAGAAGAGGGAACACCTCCTTCGGAGAGCCTGCGGGATGAGTACGAGCAACTTGCCGATCTTGTGCGCAAGTACCGGTATGCCTATTACCAAGAGGACGCCCCCACGGTTTCCGACGCCGAGTTCGATGAACTCTACCGTCGCCTGGAAGAAATCGAAGCGCTGCACCCGGAACTCGTCTCCAACGACTCACCCACGCAGGAAGTCGGCGGCGAGGTCTCTGCCGCCTTCACCGCCGTCGCGCATCTACAGCGGATGTACAGCCTGGACGACGTCTTTTCCCTCGAAGAACTCGAGGCCTGGGTACGCAAGGCTGAAGCTTCAGTGGCCAGACTCGGGGACAGCGTCCCGCCCATTGCCTGGCTGACTGAACTGAAAATCGATGGACTCGCCGTCAACCTGCTGTACAGGGACGGAAAATTGGTGCGCGCAGCCACCCGTGGTGACGGCACAACCGGTGAGGACATCACCCACAACGTCCTCACCATCAAGGAGATCCCGCGTCAACTCAGTGGCTCGGGTTATCCCTCGGAAGTTGAGATCCGTGGGGAAGTGTTCATTCCCTCCAAGGCCTTCGTTGAGTTCAACGAAGCCCTGGTTGCCGCAGGCAAAGCCCCTCTCGCCAATCCACGCAATGCGGCTGCGGGCTCGCTCCGCCAGAAGGACCCGGCAGAAACAGCAAAGCGTCCCCTGAGCATGTTCGTTCACGGTATCGGCGCCCGGGAAGGCCTGGATGCCAAGAGCCAATCCGAAACCTACAAACTGCTGGCTGACTGGGGGCTGCCTGTCAGCCCCTACTTCAAAGTTCTGGATTCCTTTGAAGGCGTCCTGGAATTTATCGCCCATTATGGCGAGCACCGGCACGACCTCCTTCACGAAATCGATGGCATCGTGGTCAAAATTGACGACTTCGCCACGCAACGTGCCCTCGGCTACACCTCCCGCGTCCCCAGATGGGCCGCCGCCTACAAGTACCCGCCGGAGGAAGTCCACACCAAACTGTTGGACATCCTCGTCAACGTGGGCCGCACCGGGCGCGTCACGCCGTTCGGCCTGATGGAGCCGGTGAAGGTGGCGGGTTCCACCGTGGGAATGGCCACTCTGCATAACCAGGATGTGGTCAAGGCCAAGGGCGTCATGATCGGCGACATCGTGATTCTCCGCAAGGCCGGTGACGTGATTCCCGAGATCGTTGGACCTGTACTGGCGCTGCGCGACCAACAGGATCCACCCGTGCGCGAATTCGTGATGCCCACCGAGTGCCCGTCGTGCGGCACCCCGCTGGCACCGGCAAAAGAAAGCGATGTGGACATCCGTTGCCCCAATGCCAAGTCCTGCCCGTCCCAGCTGCGTGAGCGTGTTTTCCATCTGGCCGGCCGCGGTGCGTTCGACATTGAAGCCCTGGGCTGGGAAGCGGCGATCGCCCTGACCCAGCCGGCGGAGCCGGAAACTCCGCCATTGACGAGCGAAGCTGGCCTGTTCTCTTTGACCCGGGAGGATCTGGCGAATGTCATGATCCGCCGGGAGAAGAGGTCCAAGGGCGTAGGCACGGGCCAGTATGAGCTTGTTCCGTACTTCTACTCACGGGGGACGGCCAAGTCGCCATCGAAGCCAACGGCAACCACGGAAAAACTCTTTGCCGAGCTGGAGAAAGCGAAGAAGCAGCCCTTGTGGCGTGTCCTCGTGGCATTGTCCATTCGGCATGTGGGACCCACTGCCTCCCGGGCCCTGGCGACGGCCTTTGGCAGCATGGACGCGATCCGGAACGCGACCGAAGAGCAGCTTGCGCATGTTGACGGAGTTGGACCTACCATCGCGGCGGCCCTCAAGGAATGGTTCGCCGTGGACTGGCACAACGAGATCGTGGACAGCTGGGCCGCTGCCGGTGTGCGGATGGAAGACGAACGCGATACCAGCATGCCGCGAACCCTGGAGGGCCTCACTATCGTGGTCACGGGGACGTTGCCCAACTTCAGCCGGGACGAGGCCAAGGAAGCCATCATCATCCGTGGCGGAAAGGCTTCCGGATCCGTGTCCAAGAACACCAGCTACCTCGTGGCTGGTGAAAGTGCTGGGACCAAGCTGGATAAAGCCGAGCAGCTCGGTGTTCCGGTATTGGATGAGGACGGCTTCCGCGAGCTGTTGGCGAATGGCCCGGCCAAGGCTGACGCCGATGCTGACGTTGACGCCGAGGCCCAGGCCCAGGCCGTGGCCGAAACCGAAACCGCAGCCGAAGCTGCCGACACAGTGAAGGCAGAAGCAGAATGACCGACGCCATTGAGTTGCTCGCCGTAGCGAAACGCGCTGCTGCTGCGGGCGCGGCTGTCCTGTCCCGGAGATCTGCCGCGGGCACAGGCGGCGTGGGGTTGGGAATATCCAACAAGGGCGATGCCGGTGACTGGGTGACCGAGTTCGATGTCGCAGCCGAGAACGCAGTCCGCGAAGCAATCCTGGCGGCACGGCCCAACGACACCATCACGGGCGAGGAGCACGGTACCACGCGTCCCGAGCATGCCTCGGGTTACCGCTGGTCCATTGATCCCCTTGATGGCACCACCAACTTCATCCGCAACATCGTCTATTACGCCACGTCAGTGGCCGTGGCAGATGCCGACGGCGTCTGGCTGGCGGGAGTAGTTCACGCGCCGGCTCTGGGCCGGGTCTATTCGGCGGCCAGGGGCGAGGGCGCCTGGCTGGAAGTCGCGGGGGAGACCAGCCGGCTGGCTGGCCCTGTTCCCGGACGCACCGGCCTCATTCTTGCCACAGGATTCAGTTACGATCCCGATACCCGCGCCAATCAAGCGGAAGGCCTCGCCGAACTGATGAACGGCTTCGCGGATGTTCGGAGGCTGGGTTCCGCGGCTTTGGATCTATGCCTGGTGGCCGATGGCACTTACGACGCCTTTGGGGAACGGGGACTGAACGAGCATGATTTCTCCGCTGGCGCCCTGATCGCCGAAGAAGCGGGCTGTTGGGTGCGCAGGCCACGGCTTGAGAGCCCACTCGACGGCGGTCCAACCATCGAGGATCGCTTGGCCGCGTGGACGTGCGCAGGGGCCTTGGAGCTATCCGGCAAATTTCCGCTGTGACCCTCCTGTACCCATGACCCTCCTGTACCCATGACCAGCATCCCTTCGCCGTGATCAGGACCCTTGCGATCGCCAATTACCGCTCCATTCGCGATCTCGTGGTGGAGCTGCATGGCTTGGACGTGGTCACAGGTGCCAACGGCAGTGGCAAATCCTCCCTGTACCGCGCGCTGCGCCTCCTGACCGAATGCGCCGGGGGCGACTCCGGAAACGTGGTGGGATCCTTGGCCAGGGATGGCGGACTGGCGTCCACACTCTGGGCCGGCCCTGAGTCAATCAGCGAAGCAATGCGGCGTGGCGAAGTTCCGGTCCAAGGCACGGTCCGCCGGGATTCTGTCAACCTGAAACTGGGGTATTCCGGGGACGACTTCGGTTACCTCGTGGACTTGGGCATGCCCGTGTCCAGTGGGGCCGGATTCGACCAGGAAACAGGCAGGCCCCGCCCTTCGGCTTTTAGCCTGGATCCCGAGATCAAGCGCGAGCAGATCTTTTCCGGACCGGTAGCAAGGCCAGGTTCCCTGTTGGTGGATCGCAAAGGAAGCCTTGCGAAGCTCCGGGGACCTGACGGGGACTGGACTGAACTTTCGCGTCGGCTGGACACGTTCCAGAGCATGCTGACGGAAGTTTCGGACCAGGACCGGGCTCCTGAAGTACTGCGGGTCCGGGACTCCGTGCGTTCCTGGCGGTTCTATGACCACTTCCGGACAGATGCGGAAGCGCCCGCCCGGCAAGCGCAGCTCGGCACCCGCACTCCCGTGCTGCACCATAGCGGGAAGGACCTGGCCGCGGCGCTGCAGACCCTGCGCGAAGTGGGATTTGAGCGGCAGTTGGATGCCGCCGTCGATCACGCCTTTCCGGGGAGCCGCCTCGGCATTGCCGTGAGCGATGGCCGCTTCAGCGTGGAGTTGCGGCAGCCTGGCATGCTGCGGCCCATGAAGGCAGCCGAACTCTCGGATGGAACGTTGCGGTTCCTGCTGTTGACCGCCGCATTGCTCACTCCGCGCCCACCGGAATTGATGGTCCTCAACGAACCCGAGACGAGCCTCCACGTCGATCTGATGCCGGCACTGGCTGGACTCATCGTCCAAGCCAGTGCCAACAGCCAGATGATCGTTGTGACGCACTCCGAAGCACTGCTCAGGGCGCTCCGGAAAAGTGGAGCGGCCCACGAGCACGAACTTTACAAGGATTTGGGCGAGACCCGGATCAAGGGACTCGGTTCCTTGGAAGGCCCGTTGTGGAGTTGGCCCAAGCGGTAACAGCAACAACCGTGGTAACCGGGTTTTACCGCGATGAACGACGCCGCCGGGCCGGGTCGGTCAGCCATGCCGGCTCGTAGCCCGCGTCAGCCGTGTTCAGCGTTGTGCCCGGCGCCACGATCTCGTCGATCCTGTCCAGGACGTCGGGGGACAGCGTGAGCTTGTCCGCTCCGAGCGCCGCCTCGAGGTGCTCCAGTGTCCGTGGCCCGATGATCGCCGAGGTCACTGCAGGGTGCTCCAGCACGAAGGCCAAGGCGAGGTGGATCAAGGACAATCCGGCTTGGTCGGCGAGGTCCGTCAGCGCAAGCACGGCTTTGGTCTTGAGGGCGTTCTCGGGCAGGTCAGGATCATGCCGGGCCGGTTGGCGTGCGGCCCGGCTCGACGCAAGGTGTCCGCCGTCGTGCTTTATCCTTCCGGACAACCAACCGCCAGCCAGGGGGCTCCACGGAAGGACACCGAGCCCGTGCTGCTGCGCAAGGGGCAGGACCTCGCGTTCAGCGCCACGGGCCAGGAGCGAGTAGGGCGGCTGTTCGGTCACGGGCCGCTCCCGGTGACGCTCGCGGGCCACGTACTGTGCCTCGACGATTTGCCCCGGAAGGAACGTGGACGTCCCGATGTACCGGATCTTGCCCTGCGCGACGAGATCACTGAGCGCGCCGAGCGTTTCGTCGATGTCCGTGTCTGGATCCGGCCGGTGGACTTGGTAGAGGTCGATCCAGTCTGTTTGGAGTCGTCGCAGGCTGTCCTCGACTTCACGGATGATCCAGCGGCGCGAATTGCCGGCCTGGTTCACGTCCTCGCCGAGGCGTCCATGGACCTTGGTTGCCAGGACCACGTCATCGCGGCGTCCCTTCAAGGCCTTTCCGACGATCTCCTCCGACTCGCCCTGGGAGTACACATCGGCCGTATCCACTATGTTGATGCCCGCGTCCAGGGCCTTGTGGATGATGCGGATGCTGTCGTCGTGGTCAGGATTGCCGATGGCCCCGAACATCATGGTTCCCAGGGTCAGCTGGCTGACCTTGACGCCGGTGCGCCCGAGGTTGCGGTATTCGGTCATCAGAATGCCGAGCCGATAGAGGTGAGCTGCTGTGCCGCAGAACCTGCAAATCGGTTCGCGGGCCGTGCAAGCCCGTAGTGCCCGCGCAGCGTCGACGCCGTGTATTCGGTGCGGAAGAGGCCACGCTGCTGGAGGATCGGCACCACCTGGTCCACGAAGATCTCCAAACCGGAGGGGAGAACCGGCGGCATGATGTTGAAACCGTCGGCTGCGCCTGCCTGGAACCAGTCCTGGATGGCGTCGGCTACCTGCTCGGGCGTCCCGGAGAAGGTGCGGTGGCCACGCCCGCCACCCAAGCGACCGATCAACTGCCGGACTGTGAGCTGCTCGCGGCGGGCAAGCTCCACGATCAGCGTGTAGCGGCTCTTTGCGCCCTCGATGTCGTCTTCGGAGGGAAGGTCCGCCGGCAGCTGCTGGTCCAGAGGCAGGTCCTGGGGTGCCACCCGCAGGGTCTTTGCCAACTGCTCCCGGGCATATTCAGGCTTGATCAGCTCATCGAGTTCGCGCTCGAGCTTCAGCGCTTCTGCCTCCGTGGAACCAATCACCGGGACGATGCCCGGCAGGATCTTGATGCCTTCGGGGTCCCGTCCAGCGGCCAAGGTGCGGGCCTTGAGATCCGCGTAGAAGGCCTGGGCATCCTCCACTGTCTGGTGGGCGGTGAAGACTGCCTCGGCGTACTGGGCGGCGAGCTTCTTGCCGTCCTCCGAGGATCCGGCCTGCACGATCAGCGGGCGGCCTTGTGGGGAACGGGGGACGTTCAGCGGACCACGGACGCGGAAGTGCTTGCCCTCGTGCTCAATGGCGCGGATCTTGTGGGCGTCTCCCCACACGCCCTCGGCCTTGTCGGCGAGGACTGCGTCATCCTCCCAGCTATCCCACAGTTTCTGGGCTACCTCGATGAACTCGGCCGCCCGCTCGTAGCGAACCGCGTGTGCCGGCTGGTCATCGACGCCGAAGTTCCGCGCAGCGTCCGGCCCCGCCGTCGTGACGACGTTCCAACCGGCGCGGCCTCCGCTCACCCAGTCCACCGAAGCGAAGCGGCGTGCCAGGTTGAAGGGGTCGTTGTAAGTGGTGGAGGCAGTGGCGATCAGACCGATCTTCTGTGTTGCGGCGGCGATGGCGGTCAGCAGGACCGTGGGTTCCAGCTTGCCGGCAGGGCGACGGCCCACCTCTCCGAAGAGGACAGGGGAGTCCGCGAAGAAGATGGAGTCCAGCTTCCCGCGTTCGGCCGTGCGGGCCAGGTGCTGGTAGTGCTCCACCTTGGTGGCGGCGAAAGGATCGCTTTCCGGCAGGCGCCACGAGGCTTCGTGGTGGCCGGTGCTCATCAGGAAGGCGTTGAGGTGGAGTTGGCGTGGTGGGGTGGACATGTGTTTCTCCTTGGATTACGTGAGGTGTGGGGATGAGTGAGAGGTTGGGTTTCAGGCAGCTACGTGGACGCCGAGGGCAGCGAGGAGCTCGCCCCTCAGCGATGAATGGTCGACGGCGGCTCCGGCCTTGCGCTCCAGCGCGACGCGGCCGTCTTGGAGGACAATGACGCGGTCGGCCAACGTGATCGCTTCATCGACGTCGTGGGTAACAAGCAAGACGGCGGGACGATGTGCGGCCACGAGATCCTTCAACAGGACGTGCATCTTCAGCCGGGTCAGGGCGTCGAGGGCACCGAAGGGTTCGTCGGCCAGAAGCAGCCGGGGCTCCCGCGCCAGCGACCTCGCCAAGGCGACGCGCTGCTGCTCACCTCCGGACAGTTCATGTGGCCAGGCCTTTTCGCGGCCGCCGAGTCCGACTTCGGCAAGGGCGCGGCGTCCGCGGGCACCGGAGTCGTGATCTCTGAGGCCCAAAGTGACGTTGCCCAGGACGGTGTCCCACGGCAGGAGTCGCGAATCCTGGAACACTACCGAGACCTGTTCCGGGACCTTGACGATTCCGCTGCCGCGGACGTCGCGGTCAAGGCCGGCGAGGGCGCGGAGCAGCGTGCTCTTGCCGCAGCCGCTTGGCCCGAGCAGGGCGACGAACTCGCCAGGAGCGATGTCCAGGTCCACGCCGTTGAGCACGCCCTTGGGTCCGAAACTGCGGATGAGGTTGCGGACGGAGACCTCAAAGGAAGTGTCCGCAGAGGAGGCTCCTGCCTGCAGCGGCTGGTCCAGAGTCAGCCTGCCAGCGTACGTTGCCATGACAATGCCTTTCGTTCAAGGAGCCGTACGGCTGCGTCTGAAAGCAGGCCAAGGACGCCGTAGACGGCGAGGCCCAGGACGATGATGTTGGTTTGGCCATAGGTGCGGGCGAGCTCCATCATGTAGCCGATGCCGCTGGTGGAGTTGATCTGCTCCACCACCACCAAGGACACCCAGGCGCCAGTAACGGCGAAGCGGAGCCCCAGGAAGAATCCGGGCAACGCCCCGGGGAGCACCACGCGGCGGATGAACCCGGACCGGGTCAGCCCGACAGTCTGGGCCAGCTCAACGTAGCGAAGGTCGATCCCCCGCAGCCCCGCGTGTGTTTGCAGGTAGATCGGCACGAACACACCCAAGGTGATGGTCAGGACCTTCATGGTTTCGTCGATGCCGAACCAAAGGATGAGCAGGGGGATCAGGGCCAGGCCGGGGATGGCGCGCTTGATTTGCACAGGCCCATCTATCAGCGCCTCACCTGCCCGGCTCAGTCCAGCCACGAGCGCCAGCAGGGCGCCCACCACAATCCCAAAGAAAAGCCCCAAACCGGCACGCTGGGCAGAAATGGCCAGGTTCTCCTGGAGCCGGCCGTCTGCGATCAGTTCGCCCGCCGTGGACACCACGGTCCACGGCTCGGACAGGATCCGCGGATCCAGCAGGCCGGTGGCCGAGGCCGCAACCCACCCAAGGATCAGCGCGGCGGGACCCACCAAACCGGCCAGGCGGCGACGCCGACCAGGTCCAAGGCGCCGACTGGCGGGCCGGACATCCGGGCGGCCTGTTAACGCAGGATCCAGATGAGGCTCGAGAACCAGATGAGGTTCGGCACCTCCATGAGGTTCGGCACCTCCATGAGGTTCGGCACCTCCATGAGGTTCGACGGCGGCCAACGGCGGGGTGCCGACGTCGCGTGTTGGCGGGGGAGCGGTGCGGGCACGGGCAGTAGCGGCAGACGCACGCTGGGCAGCAGTTGTTGTCATGGCTAAGCACCCCCTGCCGCGGCGTATGCCGTGCCGCCGATGGCCTCGAAACGCAGGTCATACAGCTTGGCGGCGTCCAGTTTCGGCTTCTTCTGCTCGCGGGCCAGCAGGTCGATGGTTTGCTGGTGGCGGGCGATGGCCTCGGTCCACGACGTGGGCAGGTCGCGCTTGCCGGCGGCGTCGATCAGGTACTGGCCGTCCTCGGCGGAGAGCCCCTGGTTCTTGACGTAATAGCCTTCAAGCCACTCTTTGGGGTGGTCCTGAATCCATCGCTGTGCCTGACCCCACAGCCCTACATACTCCGCAAGTGCTGCAGCCTTGGCCGGATCCTCCAAGACCTTGGCCGGCGCATACAGATGGCCGGGATCGTCGCGGAGGCCGTGCCGGAGCGTGGTTCCGCCGTCGGCGCCGTACTTGGCAAGGTATCTCTTGATTTGAACGCCGCCCAGTGGGGCAGCATCAACCTGCTTGCTGGACAGGGCCGTGGAATAGGTGTCCCCGGTGCTGGGCAGTTCCACGAGCTTGACGTCGCTTTGCTGCAGGCCTGCCTTTTCCAGGATGCGCAGGACGAGCGCGCCCTGCGCCTGGCCGGGGCTGTACGCGATCTTCTTGCCGCGAAGTCCTTGCAGATCCTTAATCCCGGCACCGGGTGCCACGCCCAGCTCGTAGAGCGGGTGGTTCACGGCGTCCTGGCGGAAGACGCTGGCAATGATCCGGACGTCCAGGCCTGTCCACGTGGCGTGGATAGGAGGAATGTCGGCAACCGAACCAACATCCAGGGCATTGGCGCGGAAGGCTTCGGTGGTAGCCGGGCCGCCGGAAATGTTGGCGAACTTCACGGGGAAGCTGAGTTTCTTGTCCAGCCCGGAGAGTTCCAAGGCAACCTGGACCGTGGGGTCGCCCACCACCAGGGTGGTTCCTTCCGGGACAGTGGTGGCCAGCGGCGCGGTGACCTGCGCGGCCTGGGTGGATCCGCCACCGGCCGTTGCCGAACCGCCGCAGGCAGCCAGCAGGCCGACGACGGGGAGGGCAAGGAAGGCGCCGAGGATGTGGCGGCGATTGGGTGCGGTGCTGTGGGGTGCGGTGCTGTGGGGTGCGGTGTGTTGATGAGGGGTGTTGATCAGTGTTCGAACGCGGGGGGACGCGGACATGTGAGGCCTTTCAGGTGCGGGTAGGTCGCCGCAGCCCGGAGCCAATGGCGTCAAACGGGCGGCGGTGGTGCAAATCGCTTATTTCTGAAGGCAGGACGGACAGCAGGTGCGAGCCTGCGTCACGCTGATCTGGGCCGGGGGCATCGTTCCTCCTGTTCTGTATGTCCGAATGCCGGCATTTTCCGAATCCTGGCATATGGCGAATGCTCGTCTTTCCGAGCTTGTCCAAGCGGGTGAACGGCAGTGTGCGGTTGCCGTGTGGCAACTCAAGCACGGTCGCAGCACCCTTCGCCAGCTCTTCGACACGTGCCCGCAACACCGGGAAACCGGGCTTCACAGCACGCCATAGGACTCAATCAAGCGCCACAGAAGGCAACAGAAAAGCAGCCCGGCGATACCCGGCCTCATCAACATGACGCAACAAATCCGCCGTCGGGAATTCAGCGGCGGACTGATAGTTCGGTCACGGAAAGGGCTGTTTGGCGTTTGGTGCGGTGACCGCGCCACTACCATTGATAAGTGCATTCGTCGATTACTGTCCGCCCAGCCCTGCCCGAAGACTACGACGACGTTGCCCGCATCACGCAGGATTCATACGTCACCGCGGGGTACTACGGCAGCGCGGACCACCCGTACCTGCAGCAACTCCAGGACGTGGCAGCTCGCTCGCAGCACGCCGAGATCTTCGTTGCTGAACGGAACGGCCAGGTGATCGGTTCCGTCACGGCAGCACCAGCGGGTGGCGGTTTCTCGGACATCGGCCTGGACGACGAACTGGAACTGCGCACCCTTGTAGTAGATCCCGCGGTGCAGCGTTCCGGCGCCGGACGGGCTTTGGTGCAGGCCGTCGTCGAGCAAGCCAAAGCGATGGACGGCATCGGTGCTGTCTCCCTCACTACGGGAGCCACGTGGGAGAGTGCCAATGCCCTCTACGCCCGGACCGGTTTTGCCCGCGCTCCCCACCGCGACTGGTTCGTCCCCGGCACCGACATAAAGCTGTTCGTTTACAGGCTGGACCTCCCACGGTCATAAAGTTTCCTTTCGTAAACCCCGCCAGGTTTGTACAACCGGGACGGGCACAGCGATCAGGAAAGGCGCGGCATGCGCAAGACATATGGCACGGGTTCCGTCTGGGAACAGACCCTGGGATACTCCCGCGCGGTCCAGGTGGACAACACACTCTTCATTTCTGCCACGGCGGCCAGTGGGCCTGATGGCATTGTCGGCGATGACTTCTACTCGCAGACCAAATACATCCTTGAGAAGCTTGGAGCGGTCCTGGAAGAAGCCGGGTTCTCCTACGAGGACGTCGTTCAGTCCAAGCTGTACCTGACGGACATCAGCAAGTGGGAAGACGCAGGACGCGCCCACGGTGAGGTTTTCGGCGAGATCCGTCCCACCCTGGCCTTGGTGCACGTGCTGCCATTCCTGGACTCAAAGATGCTGGTGGAGATCGAGCTCGTCGCGCAGAAGTCCGCGTAGCTCACCCAATTGCGAACTACGTGGGCTAGCCCGGAATGCCGTAGCGGTGTTCCGGGCGGCCCGTGCTTCCGTAGCGTAATTGGATTTCGACGGCGCCGTCGTCGGCAAGCGAGGACAGGTACCTCTGCGCGGTCGCCCGGGAAACGCCCACCCGGTCTGCGACCTCGGCGGCTGAGTACTGTTCGCCGGGAAGCAGCGATTCCAGGACCGCGGCTTCGGTTGCCGAGCGTGGTTTTTGCGTGGGCGTCACGTCACCTGGGATCAGTGCCCTCTTGGCACGCTCAATGGTGGTCTGGTCTACACCCGTTTGCTGCCCAAGGATCCGGCGATACCGTGCATAGGACCTCAGCTGCTGGGACAAGGATTCCGCGGTGAAGGGTTTCAACAAGTACCCCAGGGCGCCGCGCCGAATCGCAACCCTGATGGACGGGGCATCAGAGGCCGCCGTCAGCATGATCGCATCGATGTCCAACTGGCCCAGCAAATCGAGCCCTGAACCATCTGGCAAGTAGACGTCCAGCAATACCAAATCAGGACGCAGGCTGTGGATCGCCTGCAGAGCCTGGGACACCGAACCTGCCGGAGCGAGCGCCATGAATCCGGCCACCGAGTCCACGTAGGCTGCATGCAGTCTGGCAACGTGGAAATCATCGTCCACGATGAGCACCCTCAAATCCTCAGCCACTGCTGTCCTCCCGCATTGTCGTACCGGCTTCCGTGCCAGGTGCCGTGCCGGTTTGGGCTTCAGCGCCGCCGTCGGCCGCTTGCCCCATCACGCCAGGTATTGTCGCCATGAAGACAGCTCCGGGGCCGCCTTTCCTGCCGGTCTCCAGGACGCGGACGTCCCCGCCCCTGCGCCGGGCCAATTGCCGCACCAAAGCCAAGCCCAAGCCTTGTCCGGCCCCTGAGCGTACCGGTTGTTCCGACGTCGTGAATCCTTCAGCGAAGACTTCCTCGGGTTCCAGGCCACCCAAACCGTCTCCGGAATCGCCGACGACGATATGCAGGGTTCCGCTGTCCTGGCCGGCATCGTCAAGTAACTCAAGTTCTACCCAGCGCTCCGAAGCGGAACCGGCGACGGCGGCACTCACGGCGTTGTCGATCAGGTTGCCGAGCACTGTCGTGACGTCCTGCGGATCGGCGACGTGTCCCCGGACCAGCGTTTCCGGCCCGATCCGCAGTGCCACTCCTCGTTCGGAAGCCTCTACACTCTTGGCGCCGACAAAAGCCTGCAAGTATGTGTCCTGAAGGAGTTCCGCCTGCTCTACAGGAAACTTCAGCGGCCCTGTGGCGGAGATCCGGGCCAGGTACTCCTTGGCTTGCTCGTGTTGGCCGATGCTCATGAAGCCGGCAATGGTGTGGAGCTGGTTGGCGAATTCGTGGCGCTGGGCGCGCAGGGCGGTAGACATGGTTCCCACCGCGTCCAACTGTCGGGTCAGTTGCTGCAGTTCGGTGCGGTCGCGGAGCATGACTACCCAGCCGAGGTCTTCCTTGCGGTGCCAGGCTTTTCGGGCGCTGGCCACCAGGACTCGTCCTCCCGCTACCAGTTCCACGGCTTCGGCGTCACGGGCTGCCGGTTGGGTGAGCTGCTTGAGTTGCCCGGGAACGTTGGCTGTGGCCCAGTCCTGACCGGTGGCGTCCGGCAGGTCCAGGAGCCTGGCGGCAGCTGCGTTGAACACGGAGATGCGTCCGTCCGCGGCGATGCCGATCACGCCCTCGTCCACGCCTTGGAGCACTGCCACTTGGTCGTGGACGAGGGTGCTGATCTCCTCTGGTTCCAAGCCCAGCGTGAGGCGTTGCAGGCGGCGCCGCAGCAGGAACGAAGCGAGGACGCCCGCCAGGAGTGCACCGCCCGCGGTCAGGGCAATGGGCACAATGTCCTGTGCCAGGCTCTTGCTGAGGGACTCCATGGAGTAGCCCACGCTCACTTCGCCCACGATGGTTCCAGCGGTTCCAGCGGTTGCTGCGCCGTCGGATGATGGTGCGTACACCGGCACCTTGGCGCCCGCCGATGGACCCAACGTGCCGGTGTTGCGGGTGGTGATCTCCTGGCCGGCCAAGGCCACAGAGGGATCTGTGCTCACGCGTTCACCGAGCCGCGCAATTTCCGGGTGGGCCAATCGGAGTCCGGTTTCGTCCGTGATGACCACGAAGAGGGCCCCAGTGCGGATCCGGGCCGCTTCTGCTGCTGCTTGCAAGGGTCCGGCGGCAAGAATGCTGGGCGGCGGCGTTCCTTCTTCCTTGCTGATGGCCTCGACGTCTTCCCTGATATCGGGATCCGCCGCAACTGTGCGGGCGAGGGTGAGTGCCTGGTTTTCGGCTTCGTCGCCGATCCGTTCGTAGACCAGCCACGCGTGGACGGCGCCGCTCAGGAGCACTACAAGCAGAACTACCCCCAGTTGGAGGAGGAGTGTTTGGGTGGAGAAACGCATACTGACCCTGGTAAAGCGCGGCACCGTTACTCCTTTCCTCCAGCTCCATTGAAGCACTGAGCACAATGCGCAAAACGCTCGCAATGATCAGTATTCCCAACAATTCCCGGAAACCCCAGCCCGTGACGGGCGCCACTATAACGTCTGTAGTGCGCATCACACCGAAGTGGTGCCATTCACAGTAGTAAGGAGCCGGCCGTGCTGGTTTTGCTTGGATTCGCAATGATTGCGGTATTCATGGTCCTGATCATGACCAAAAAGTTGACGCCCGTCTTGGCGCTGATCATCGTCCCCACCATCTTCGGCCTCTTCGCTGGGGCCGGCTTGGGCATAGGTCCCATGGTCATGGACTCGATGAAGTCCATGACCTCCACGGCCGCGCTCCTCATGTTCGCCATCATCTACTTCGGCCTGATGATCGACGTCGGGCTGTTCGACCCCCTGGTGAAGTTCATTCTGCGCAAGCTCGGCAACGATCCCGCCAAGGTAGTCCTGGGCACAGCTATCCTCGCCGCGGCAGTCTCCCTGGACGGTGACGGCTCAACCACCTTCATCCTCACCACCGCCGCTATGCTGCCGGTCTACCTGCGCCTGAAGATGAGCCCCGTTGTCCTTACCTGTGTGGCGGGCCTCGCCAACGGCACCATGAACATCCTGCCGTGGGGCGGACCCACAGCCCGCGCCGCTACCGCACTGAAGCTGGACGTCAACGACGTCTTCGTCCCCATGGTCCCGTCCCTCATCGTTGGCCTTATCGTCGTGCTCGTCTTCTCCTGGCTGCTTGGTCTGCAGGAACGTAACCGCCTCCGCACCACCGCCCCCGAAATCTGGGGCGACGTCGCCAATCCTGCTGACGCGTTCGACGGCGGCACTGGCCGCGGCGGTTCGGCCGCCACGGGTGCTGGTACTGGTGGTTCGGGCTTCAGCAAGGGTCGCTTCGGCTTTGGCCGCACCGCACCCAAGCCGGTAACCGGCGGAGGCGCCGGCGTCGCAGTTCTTGAACGTACTGAAGAGCTGGTGGACGATCACGACACCGCCATGGCTGACACCGCACTGGATCCCAACCGCACCACGCTGCGCCCCAAACTGTTCTGGTTCAACCTTGGGCTCACGGTCGCCGTCATGGTCACCCTGGTAGCGAACATCGTCCCGCTCCCGTTCGTCTTCATGGTGGGCTCCGCCATCGCACTGCTGGTCAACTTCCCCAAGGTCAAGGACCAGGGTGCCCAGCTGATCGCCCACGCACCGTCGATCGTCGCCGTCGTCAGCATGGTTATGGCCGCTGCCGTCCTCACCGGTGTCCTCAACGGCACCGGCATGGTCAAGGCAATGTCCGAGTGGCTGGTCCAGATCATCCCCGCGGACATGGGTCCGTTCATGGCAGTCATCACCGGCGTGCTGAGCATCCCCATGACCTTCTTCATGAGCAACGACGCCTTCTACTTCGGTGTACTTCCAGTCCTCAGCGAAACCGCCGCCCACTACGGCGTCGGTGCAGCGGACATGGCCCGCGCTTCCATCACCGGCCAGCCGTTCCACCTCCAGAGCCCCCTGGTTCCCGCGATTCTCCTGCTGGTCTCCCTTGCCAAGGTCGATCTGGGCGACCACCACAAGAAGGTCCTCTGGCGCACGGCAGTCATCTCGATCGTCATGCTTGCGGTCGGAGTCCTGACCGGAGCAATCGGCATCGGCTAAGCGAAGCCCGCCCCCAACCCAATAAACAAACGAGACAGCAAAGCGCGAATGGTCCGCTTTGCTGTCTCGCTTTGTTGTTGGGGGTGACTCGGCGCTGGGTGGGTTCGGCGTTAGGGGAGGGAGGCACATCGGCGGTTGGCGGGACCTCCCGTAGGCTGCGTCTAAGCGAGGAACGAGCGAGCAGCCGAGGGAGCGTCGCGCGGGCCGCCGAAAGGCGCGGACGTCACCTGCTGCTCATCCATTCGTCGTCGGTATCGTCCCGCACAGCCAAGTAGACTGGTTCGGAAAACCATTTGAACTTTGCAGGGGAGATCCATGGCTGCGATCAACCGTGACGACGTCGCGCATCTTGCGCGTCTGGCTCACATTGAAATGAGTGCCGAAGAGCTGGACAGGATGGCGGTTGAGCTTGCCGTCATCGTGGATTCGGTGAAGTCCGTCAGCGAAGCCGCCGGGGAGGATGTCCCGGCCACGTCCCACCCGATTCCGTTGACCAACGTGTTCCGTGAGGACGTCGTGGGCCACACGTTTACGGCTGAGCAGGCGTTGTCCGGCGCTCCGGATGCTTACGAGAACCGTTTCAAGGTCCCGGCAATCCTGGATGAGGACTAATTACCATGACTGAGCTGAAGAACGAACTCATTCGCCACTCCGCTGCCGATCTTGCTGCGAAGCTTGCTGCCCGCGAGGTTTCCGCTGTTGAAGTGACGCAGGCGCACCTTGACCGTATTGCTGACGTGGACGGCCAGATCAACGCGTTCCTGCACGTTAATACGGAGGAAGCCCTGGCTGTTGCGGCCGAGGTTGACGCTGCGCGTGCCGCTGGTGGCGCCGCTGCCGGGGAACTTCATGCCCTGGCTGGTGTGCCGATCGCTGTGAAGGACTTGATCGTGACGATTGGCCAGCCGACGACGGCTGGTTCGAAGATCCTTGAGGGCTGGCACAGCCCCTATGACGCCACCGTGGTGAAGAAGCTGCGCGCGGCCAAGATGCCCATCCTCGGCAAGACCAACCTTGACGAGTTCGCCATGGGTTCCTCCACGGAGCATTCGGCGTACGGGCCCACCCGCAACCCTTGGGACCTGGACCGCATTCCTGGCGGTTCAGGCGGTGGCTCGGCTGCCGCCGTCGCTGCTTTTGAAGCGCCGCTGGCGCTTGGCACAGACACCGGTGGATCGATCCGCCAGCCCGGTGCTGTCACCGGAACCGTCGGCGTCAAGCCGACGTACGGTGCAGTCTCCCGCTACGGAGCGATTGCCATGGCATCCTCCTTGGACCAGATTGGCCCGGTGTCCCGCACGGTGCTGGACGCGGCTCTGTTGCAGGAAGTCATCGGCGGCCATGATCCGTTCGATTCCACGTCCCTGACCGATCCGTTCGACAACCTGGCCGCTGCTGCCCGCGTTGGCAATGTTGCTGGAATGAAGATCGGCATCATCAAGGAGCTGCACGGCGAGGGCTATCAGGCCGGCGTTGAGAACCGCTTCAACGAGTCCCTTCAGCTGCTGAAGGATGCCGGCGCTGAAATCGTTGAGGTTTCCTGCCCCAACCTGAAGTACGCCCTGGGCGCTTACTACCTGATCATGCCGTCCGAGGCGTCCAGCAACCTGGCCAAGTTCGACGGCGTTCGGTATGGCTTGCGGGCCCTGCCCAAGGACGGCCCAATGACGATCGAGCGCGTCATGGGTGCAACCCGCGCCGCCGGCTTTGGTGATGAGGTCAAACGCCGCATCATCCTGGGCACCTACGCCCTGAGCGCTGGCTATTACGACGCCTACTACGGTTCGGCGCAGAAGGTCCGCACGCTCATTCAGCGCGACTTCGACGCCGCGTTCTCGAAGGCGGATGTCCTCATTTCGCCTACGGCTCCCACCACAGCGTTCAAACTGGGGGAGAAGGCCAACGATCCTCTGGCCATGTACCTGAACGACGTCGCCACCATCCCCGCCAATATGGCTGGTATCCCGGGCTTGTCGCTGCCCGGTGGCCTGGCTGACGAGGACGGCTTGCCCGTTGGCGTGCAGCTGCTGGCCCCTGCCCGTCAGGATGCCCGCCTGTACCGCGTAGGTGCTGTGCTTGAATCCATCCTGGAAGAAAAGTGGGGCGGCCCGCTTCTTGCCCAGGCCCCTGAATTGAAGACACCCGCTCTCGGTGCCGCATCCAACTCCGCCGGAGGTTCAAACTAATGTCCGTCGACGCAACCCTGAGCTTCGAAGAGGCCATGGAGAAGTACGATCCTGTTCTGGGTTTCGAGGTCCACGTGGAGCTCAACACCAAGACCAAGATGTTCTCCTCCGCGCCGAACGTCTTCGGCGATGAGCCGAACACCAACGTCAACGAGGTGGATCTCGGCATGCCCGGCGTCCTCCCGGTGGTGAACAAGACGGCTGTGGAGTCCTCCATCAAGATCGGCCTTGCCCTGAACTGCAAGATCGCCGAGTACTGCCGTTTCGCCCGGAAGAACTACTTCTACCCGGACACCCCGAAAAACTTCCAGACCTCGCAGTATGACGAGCCGATCGCGTACGACGGTTACCTCGACATCGAGCTTGAGGACGGCACGGTTTTCCGTGTCGAGATCGAGCGTGCCCACATGGAAGAGGACGCCGGAAAGCTCACCCACATGGGTGGTTCCGCGGGCCGTATCCAGGGCGCCGACTACTCGCTGGTGGACTACAACCGTTCGGGTGTTCCGTTGGTGGAAATCGTCACCAAGCCGATCCAGGGTGCCGGAAGCCGTGCCCCGGAGCTGGCCAAGGCCTACGTTGCCGCAGTCCGCGAAATCGTGAAGAACCTTGGTGTTTCGGATGCCAAGATGGAACGCGGCAACGTCCGTTGCGACGCCAACGTTTCCCTGCGCCCGCACGGCCAGGAACGCTTCGGCATCCGCTCGGAGACGAAGAACGTTAACTCGCTGCGCGCCGTCGAGCACGCCGTTCGTTACGAGATCCAGCGCCACGCCGCTGTCTTGGACTCCGGCCAGCCGGTGATCCAGGAGACGCGCCATTGGCACGAGGATACGCGTTCGACGACGTCGGGCCGCGCCAAGTCCGACGCCGACGATTACCGCTACTTCCCGGAGCCGGACCTGGTTCCCGTCGTCGCCTCCCGTGAGTGGGTGGAGGAGCTTCGCGCCACCCTTCCGGAGCCGCCGGCCGAGCGTCGCAAGCGGCTCAAGGAAGCCTGGGGCTACTCGGATCTGGAGTTCCGCGATGTGGTCAACGCCGGCGTCATGGACTCCATCGAAGAAACCATCGCAGCCGGTGCCAGCGCAGATGTTGCCCGGAAATGGTGGATGGGTGAGATCGTTGGCCGCGCCAAGGTTGCCGACGTCGATCCTTCCGCTCTGGGTGTCACACCGCAGGTCATCGTCGAGCTGAACAAGCTGGTCGAGGACGGCAAGATCAACAACAAGATGGCCACCCAGGTCCTGGACGGCGTTCTTGCCGGCGAAGGTACACCGGCCGAGATCGTTGAAAAGCGCGGCCTTGCGGTGGTTTCCGACGACGGTCCGCTGCTGGAAGCCATCGACGCCGCCCTTGCGGCACAGCCTGACGTCGCGGAGAAGATCCGTGGCGGCAAGGTCCAGGCTGTTGGCGCGATTGTGGGCGGTGTCATGAAGGCAACACGTGGCCAGGCTGATGCCAACCGCGTTCGCGAACTCATCCTGGAAAAGCTCGGCGTACAGGGCTAAATCCGGCAGCCAGTTGCCCAAGTAGCTCGCAGTTGTGGTTGTTTTGAGAGCTCAGAACAACCACAACTGCGAGCTACTTTTTTGTGTAAGGGGCGCAGAATGGATGCATGGCCACCATTACACCGGGCCTTCGAAAGGCCCTTATCGCCAGCGGCATCGCCGTCGCCCTGACCGGCGGCGGGGCAGCCGCAGTGTGGGCAGGCACCCAACCCAGCCCATCGCCGTCGAGCGCTACTGCCTCACCAAGTCCCTCCGCACCTGATGGCGCCAAGCGCCCTGAGGGGCGAGCCCATGGGATCCATGGCGAGCACGTTGTGAAAGAGCAGGACGGTACCTTCCGCACTGTGGTCACGCAGGCCGGCAAGATCGAGTCCGTGAGCGATTCTGCCATCACCGTCAAGAGCGAGGATGGCTTCACGCAGAGCTATGCGATCAACTCCGGGACCCGCATCTCACGCATGCCCACTGACCTCTCAGAACTGCGCAATGGCAAGGGCAAGCCCACGCTGCCTTCGGCTACCGCGGCGGATCTTAAGGCGGGCGACACCGTACGGATAGCAGGGACCAAGGACGGTGACACCGTGACGGCACAGCGCATTGTGGCTGGTGAGCTTCCGGCTGTCCTCAAGGGGCATGGTCCCAGGGGGCACGGACACAAGGGACTATGACCGTGAAAGGCGCACCGCCTCCAGTGCCTACATGGCCGGAGGCGGCGTTGGTCAAAGGCCAAAATCAGCTGTGATTGAGGATTTCGCAGTTGCGCTGGTCTGCGACGTTCTGCGATTAGGGTGTAGCTGTGAATCAACCGTTGGACGAGGGTCCGTTCTTTCATGGCACAAAGGCCAACCTTCGGGAAGGTGATCTCCTGAGCGCCGGCTTCAGGTCGAACTACCGGCCCGAGGTCGTGATGAACCACATCTACTTCACTGCTCTGCGGGATGGCGCAGGACTGGCTGCCGAACTCGCGGCCGGCGACGGCGCTCCGCGCGTTTATGCCGTCGAGCCGACCGGGCCATTCGAGGACGATCCCAACGTGACCGACAAGAAATTCCCCGGCAACCCCACCCGGTCATACCGCAGCACAGCCCCGCTCAGGGTCCTGGGCGAAGTCACCGATTGGACGCGGCTGGAGCCCGAGGCGCTGCGAGCATGGAAGGAACGCCTGGCGGCAATTCTTGCTGACGAGCGCGGCGAAATCATTAACTGACGGGGATCCTTGGCTGACCCGGGAACCGCTGACCCGAGAACCTTAGAGCGCTACGGTCCTGAATCCGAGGTTGGCGCTGGCCGAGTCAGGCGTGTTGGAACTCCGCGCGGCCAGCCGGTAACGGTTGCAGTAGGAGTCATGGCAAAGGTATGAGCCGCCGCGCATGACCCTCCCGCGCCCAATCGTTGGGCCTTGTGGGTCTTCTACGGTTCCGGCGGACAGGCACGTCTTGTAGTACTTGGGCAGGAACCAATCGTTGCACCACTCCCACACGTTGCCGCTGGTTTGGTACAGCCCGTAGCCGTTGGGGGCGAAGGACCTGGCCGGCGCTGTGGTGAGGTAGCCGTCCTCGACGTCGTTACGCACCGGAAACTCGCCCTGCCAGATGTTGCAGTTGTGCCGGGCGCTGCCTTCGGCGCTGTCATTGTGAAGTTCGTTGCCCCATGGATAGCGCTGCCCGGCCGCTCCACCGCGGGCTGCATACTCCCATTCCGCTTCGGTGGGCAGACGGCGCCCCGCCCACGCGCAGTAGGCCAGGGCGTCGTTGAAGGACACGTGCGTCACTGGATGGTCCGGGATGTCCGTCCAGTGGGAGAGGGGTCCGGCCGGGTGGGCCCAGTCTGCGCCCCGCACATTGAGCCACCAAGGGACGTTGTTTACCCTGTTCAGGATGTCGTGCGGCTCGGCCTTGACTGCAAGATGGAACACCGCTGACGTCCCGAACTCTTCAGATTCCGTGCGGTGCCCTGTGGCATCCACGAATGCCGCGAACTCGGTGTTGGTGACGGTGGTGGCGCTGATGGTGAGTCCGGAAACGGATACTTCGTGGACTGGCGTCTCGCCGTCGCCGTCGTAGCCTTCGCCAAAAGGATCGCCCATGGCGAAGGTCCCGGACGGGATGTCGATGTCGCCATTAACCGCCGTCACGGCGTCGATGCTGGAACGTACGACGCCGGCCGTCGGGTTCCGGTGTCCGCCCGCCGCGCGTAGTGGGAGCGTCAGTCCGGATGTGGTGTGTTCCCGGGCGCCGGCGCCCGGGCTGCAGCAATCTGCCATGTCAACCTTCCCTCTGCGGTTCTCCATCAATCTTAGTGGGGTGGGCCACACCGCCAATAATGATCAAAACTGATTTCTATCGTCAGTTTCAATCATGATCTTGCAAAGGGGAAGGTCGTCGTTTATGGTTTGTTAAACGGTTAACGAGCGTGTTTTGAATCACACTCTTCAATCAACATTTGAGAACCCTTGCCCCTGCACTGAGGAGACAGCATGAACTCGACGACGCAACAAGCTCCGGCTTTGCCGGAAGCGCGCCGCGTCCCTGAGCCATCGGCCGGAAAATCCGGCATGGGGAGGCGTAAGCGCGACAGGGCACCCCAGCAAAGCTTCCGTTCGAGGCTGAGGCGCGATAAGCAGATGCTCCTGATGATGCTCCCGGGTGTCGCTTTCCTGCTGCTCTTCTTCTACATCCCGATCCTGGGCAACGCCATCGCGTTCCAGGATTACCAGCCCTACCTCGGCATCGGGGACAGCCTCTTTGTTGGCTGGCAGAACTTCGTGGACCTGTTCGGCAACCCCGACTTCATCCACGCGTTCTGGAACACGCTCTACCTTGCGGCATGGCAGCTGGTTTTCCTTTTCCCGGTGCCGCTGGTGCTTGCACTGATTGTGGACTCCCTGATCAGCACGCGGGTCCGCAGGATTTTCCAGAGCATCGCCTACCTGCCGCACTTCTTGTCCTGGGTCCTGGTGATCGCTTTCTTCCAGCAGATGTTGGGCGGTGCGGGCTTCGTCAACAACCTGCTTCGCGATATGGGCATGGATCCGATTCCGTTCATGACCAATCCGGAGACGTTCCCCATCATGGTGGTTGTCCAGATGATCTGGAAGGACGCCGGCTGGGCAATGATCATCTTCCTCGCCGCCCTGGCAAGCATTGATGCCTCTTTGTATGAGGCAGCGGCTGCTGACGGTGCGGGACGTTGGCGCAGGATGTGGCACATCACCTTGCCTGGGCTAAGGCCGGTGATCGTGCTCCTCTTGATCCTGCGCATCGGCGACATACTTTCCGTCGGTTTTGAGCAGTTCATCCTCCAACGCGACGCCGTGGGTGCAGGGGCAGCGGAAGTGTTGGACACCTTTACCTACTACACGGGTGTGGTGGGTGGGGGCTGGAGTTCAGGTGCCGCAGCGGGCCTGGCGAAGGGTGTGGTCAGTGCCCTGCTGATCTACGGCGCCAACAAACTTGCCCACCGCTTCGGCGAAGAAGGAATTTTTGCAAAGCAAGCACGCTGAGCCTACGCGGCTGCTGCACAAGGAGAACCCCATGGCTACAACACTTTTCACGAGGAAACCGCGGGAATTGAGCTACAACCCCAAACGACCCGTATGGAAGGAACGCCCTTCTCCTCTGTACCAAACGGTAAAGGCCGTGGTCCTCGTCCTTTTCAGCCTGTCCATCCTGACGCCGATCCTCCTGGTGGTGTCGACGTCACTGGCGGACACCGAACAACTTGTACAGGCCGGTGGATTCGTGCTGTGGCCTGAGCGGCCCACCTTGGAGGCTTACGCCACGATCTTCAAAGGCCCCATGGTTCTGCAGTCCCTCGGCGTGAGCATGCTCATCACCGCCGTGGGCACCATCCTGGCGCTGTTCGTCACCATCACCATGGCGTACGCCACCAGCCGATCAGTCCTCTTCGGCCGCCCCGTGGTACTCGCAGTGTTGTTCACGCTCTTGTTCGCGCCGGGACTCATCCCGTCCTTCCTCATGATTCGACAGCTCGGGCTGCTGGATTCCCTGTGGTCGCTGATCCTCCCTGGCATATTCGGCGCCTTCAACTTTGTGGTGATGCGCTCGTTCTTCATGAACATCCCGGGCGAATTGATCGAAAGCGCCAGGATTGATGGCGCCAACGACTGGCAGATCCTGTGGCGGATCGTCATGCCGCTGTCCAAGGCCGTCATCGCCGTCGTCGGTTTGTTCTATGCCGTTGGTTTCTGGAACTCGTTCTTCAACGCACTGCTCTACATCAATGACCACAGCAAATGGCCCATCCAGTTGCTGCTCCGCAACTTCGTAGTCCAGGGCAGCGGGGCGGCAGACCAGCTGGGAATCACCACCACACCTCCGCCGCAATCCATCCAGATGGCTGTAGTAGTGGTGGCGCTGGTTCCGATCCTGATGGTTTATCCGTTCCTTCAAAAGCACTTTTCCAAGGGCGTCATCACCGGCGCTGTGAAGGGTTAGCCGCTCCAGCGGCCTGCCTGCAACAAGAACAGCAGCATCACCTACCAGTAAATAACCAGAAAGGGTTATGCCATGACGAGCACTACCTCAGGACAGGCTGGATTCAGCCGTCGCGGCTTTCTTGGCCTCGCCGGCCTGGCCGTCACCGCCGTCGGCCTGTCTGCTTGTGGGGGTGGGGGAGCTGCGAGCAGCGGAGGCGCAGCTGCCTCCGCGTCGGTCAAGCTGCCCACCTACAAGGAATTCACCGGTGTGACTCCGGACCTTGCCGGTAACGCCAAAGGCCTGCAGGCCGGCTACTTCAAGCTGCCCACCGCTGTGCAGTCCGTGAAGACTCCGCCGCTTAAGGGCAAGGTGACCGGTCTGACGGAAACCTTCGACACCATGAGCCCCGGTCTGAAGGACAACCCCTTCTGGCGACGCCTCAACGCCAAGCTCGGGGGTGACCTGGAACTGCAGATCGCCGAGGACATTGGAGACGGCTATCCGGCCAAGTTCGCCACTGTCCTTGCCAGCAATGAACTGCCCGACATGATGTGGGTGCCGCCGAACCAGGGAATTCCCAATGTTGGCCCGATGCTCGAAGCAAAGTTCCAGGACCTGACGCCCTACCTCTCCGGTGACGCAGTGCTCGAGTACCCCAATCTGGCCGCGCTGAAGCCCGATTCCTGGAAGACCGCCGTCGTGAACGGCAAGATCTGGGGAGCGCCCATCCCGAGCACCCCGTTCGGCCAGGTGTACCTGGGCAACCACGACGCATGGGCACAAGTAGGTGGTTTTGAGGCTGCGAGCGCGGACGAGTTCCTGGACAAGGCGAAGGAACTGACCCGTCCTGGCGATCAGAAGTATGCCCTGGAGCCCGCGTATATCAATGCTCTGCACATGGTTACCGAGTGGTTTGGCGCCCCGAACAGCTGGGCCATCAACAAGGACCGTACGCTGACGCACTTGTACGAAACTGATGAGTACTTGGCCGGCGTGGAGTTCACCGCCAAGATGTTCGCAGCCGGGGTTTTCTACCCGGATTCCAAGGCCACGGACATTCGTTCCCGCGTTGCCAATGGCAGTGTTGCGGCGCAGGTGGTGGTGGGTCCCCATGACCTCCGCAGCTACCGGGCACTGAACAAGACCGCGAAGTTTGACATCCTCATTCCTTTCAGCGCCGACGGGAAGGTCAAGCCAACCTACGACATGGGCTATGGGACGGTGGGTTTCACGCCGTTCAAGAAGGCTGGGGAGGACAAGATCCGTGAGCTTCTGGCCCTGATCAACTACCTGTCGGCACCGTTTGGCACGGTGGAGTACATGCAGAAGAACTTCGGCGAGCTCGGCCAGGATTACACCCTGGATGGTTCGGGCAACCCGGTGCGTACGGAGACTGGAACCACGAATGCGCCTGGCTTGGTCTCGGCGTTGAACATCATGTCCAGCCCGGAGAACGTCATCTTCAATCCGGGATTCGACGACGACACCCGCTATATCAGCCAGCAGGAAGAAAAATTGCTGGAGCTCGCATGGCGCAACCCCACCAATGGTTCCTACTCAGATACGAACGCCAAGGTGGGGGCGAAGATCACCAAACAGCTCCGCGACAAGGTGGTGGACATCATCACCGGACGGGCCAAGATCGATGAACTCAAGGACGCGGTCAAGCGCTGGAAGAGCGAAGGTGGTGACAAGATGCGCGACGAATACCAGGCCGCGTTGGATCCCGCTGCTCCCGTGTTCAGGAGCTAGCCTCAAAAAACAAGGCTAGATCAGACACCAGGCGACATCAGACACAAACAAGCAGGGGGAAATCATGGCAAAAGCGAGCAACTCGGGAGTCCGGCCCACCATCCGCATGGTGGCCGAACTCGCGGGTGTTTCCACGGCCACGGTTTCCTATGTGTTGTCGGGTCGCCGGGGCGATGCGGGACCGGGAGTTTCGGATCCGACGGCGGAGAAGGTCAAGGCTGTTGCGGAGCGGCTCGGCTATCGCCCCAACCAGGCTGCCCGGGCTATCCGGACGGGGCGGACGAACACCGTCATCCTGTCATTGACGATGCTGTCCGATCCTTGGTCGTTATCCGTCATCGAGGCCGTGCAAAAGGCGGCTGCTCCGTTGGGGATCACGCCGATGATCCTTGGCGACGCCGACTGGGTGAAGGTCCTTGGCACGCATAACGCGGACGCCGTGTTCGTGGACGCAGTCCGGCCTGAGCAACGGGACGCCCTTCGGAAGCTCGCGGAGCACGGGACCACGCTTGTGGTCTTTGACGAAGGGATTGAACCCGAGGGCTTTGACGTCATCAGGTCCATTGCGGGCCCGGGTTGCCGCATGGCCGTGGAGCACCTCCTCCACGGCCATCGGAGGATCGCTTGCCTCACCCCTGCCACGGCTGCCGGGGCTGCCGGCGGCACCCGCTATGGGGCATACTCAGAGGCCTTGGTGGACGCCGGCATCCCGGAAAACGAGGATTATTTGGGCCTCTTCGATGGCACGTCTGCCGGTGCGTATGCTGCCACAACGCGGCTGCTCAGCGTGCCGGACCGGCCTACTGCCATCTACGCCACCACGGACTTCGCCGCCGTCGCAGCCATCAATGCGGCTCAACGGCTTGGGCTCGCCGTTGGTGTGGACGTGGACATCATCGGCGTGGGCAACACGGTGGAGGGGGAGAGGATGTCGCCGTCGCTCAGCACTGTGGGCCCCGTGGATTTCTTCGGCAAGCTTGCCCGGCTGCTCTTGCAGCGGGCCACGTCACCCGCTTCGCCTGACGCCAAGCGCGAGCCTGCGGTCCTGGACTTCCCGTGGCACCTGTTCGTGCGCGAATCGGCACCCCACCGCAGCTCCGCAACCAGACTTTATTAAACGAACCAGCAGAAGGAAATTGCACCTCATGGAAAAGGATTTGAAGGTCGGCATCGTGGGTTTCGGCCTGCGCTCCGGGTTGTGGAGACACGCCCATAAGCCGGGCAAGGGCTCTGAAGTCACCCTCGTCTGTGACGTGAGCGAGAGGGGACGGGCGGACGCCGCGGCGAGCATCCCCTCGGCCCGCATCACCAGCGACCTCGAAGAGGTGCTCGCCAGCGACCTTGACGCCGTCCTGGTCTTAACCCCCGATAACCAGCATGCCGCCGTCGCGGTCCGTACGCTCAAGGCTGGCCTTGCGACCTTCTGTGAGAAGCCGCTGGACATCACAGTGGAGGCAGCGGACCTGATCCTGACGACGGCGTACGAGACCGGAACGCGCTTGTACGTTGGCCACAACATGCGGCACATGCCCGTTGTAGTACAGATGCGCCACATCATTCAGGAGGGCAGGATCGGTGAGGTCAAGGCCATCTGGTGCCGGCACTTTGTTGGCGATGGTGGGGACTACTACTTCAAGGACTGGCATGCCCAGCGCGCCAATGTCACCTCGTTGCTCCTCCAAAAAGGTGCGCACGATATCGATGTGATCCACTGGCTTGCCGGCGGGTACACCAAGCGGGTTGCCGCCGTCGGCGATCTTGCGGTTTATGGCAACGTCACCAACCGCAGTGACAACTCCGGCAAGCGCATGGGCGAATGGTTCTCGAGGGACAACTGGCCCCCCACGGAGCAGAAAGACCTGGCTGAGGTAATCGACGTCGAGGACATTTCCATGATGAACATGGTCCTGGACAACGGCGTGCTGGCCTCCTACCAGCAGTGCCACTTCACACCTGATTACTGGCGCAACTACACCATCATCGGCACCAAGGGCAGAATCGAGAACTTCGGCGACAGCCCCGGGCAGACCATCAACGTCTGGACCAACCGGACTTCCGGCTACGCGGCACCAGACGAGGTGATCACTATTGAGGACGGCGAAGGTGGCCACGGCGGTGCGGACCCTCGCCTGATTGAGGAGTTCCTGCGCTTTGCCTCCGAGGGCGGCCAGACCCAGACAAGCCCGATTGCAGCGCGACAGGCGGTAGTGGCCGGCATCCTCGCGGCAGAATCGTTACGCGGTGACGGCTCGGCTCGGGAGGTACCGGAGCTCCCGGTCGAACTAGTGGAGTACTTCGACGCCGGCCAACCCGCCTTGACACGCAACACACCCAACTAGCGGGGGCTGGATAGCTCGATAAGCTCGGTCATGACGGTTTGAAGTGACTCGCAAACCGTCATGACCGATTTCCGTTTCAGCGTTTCCGGCCGGGCGAGGATGTCGATCTTGCGCACCGAGTTCACGCCGGAAAGGGGCCGCAGCACAACACCCGCATCCAGGACGCGCCGCGCCGTGAACCTTGGCAGGAGTCCGATCGCGCCGCCCGCCGCGACAAGCGCGGCAACAGTTGAGTAGTCGTTGATGCGGTGCAGCACTTCGGCGGGCCGTCCACTCACGGCAACGACGGCGGCGAGCACGTCCGCGGGGGAGTAGCCGTCGCGGCTCGTCACCCAGGTTTCACCCACGACGTCGGACGGCTTCAGTTCGCGCCGGGATGCCAGCGGGTGGTCCGCGGGTAGGGCGACGTCCAGGGGTTCGTCCGCCAGTGGGATCACGGCCACTTTGTCCTCGGGCCACGCAGGGCTGTTGTCCATCCTGTGTGCAAGGACGAGGTCGTAGCGGGCAACCAAGCCCGGAAAATCTTCCTGGGCAACGTCCTCATCAGACAGCCGCAGACGAGGCGACTTCCCGCCGTCGGACGCCAACAGCGCTGCCAACGGCGCGAACAGCGCCTGCCCCGCACTGTGGAAGGCGCTGACGCTCACAGGCGCATCCGGAGCGTCGTGATAGGCGCCGATCGCTGCCCGCGCATCCGCCATGGCGTTCACGACGGCGGCACCGGCCTCGGCGAGGACCTTTCCGGCGTCCGTCAGCACCAGGGCGCGGCCTTCCTTGCGTGTCAGTGGAACGTCCACCGATTTCTGCAGGAGCGCGAGCTGTTGCGAAACCGCCGATGGGGTGACCATAAGAGTCTCGGCCACAGCTTTAACACTGCCCAGGTCCCCGAGTTCACGGAGCATCTGCAACTGGTGAATTTCCATTAGCAAATCCTAAATCGTTGATTGAGAAGAATCTAGTTGTGCTAAATCGTTAGCGGCGCTCTAATGGAGTCAGCAGCAGCGAAGCAGCCCCAGCAGTGAGGAATCCCATGAAGGCTCTCTACAAATCCGGACCACACGCAGGGTTCGAACTCGTTGACCGTCCCGAGCCCGAAGCGGGACCCGGCGACGTCAAGATCCGTGTCATGACCACGGGCATCTGCGGTACCGACCTCCACATCCAGAGCTGGGATGCCTGGGCCCAAAGCATCATCGAAACGCCGCTCATTGCGGGTCACGAGTTCTACGGTGAAGTAGTGGAAATCGGCGAGGATGTCCGTGACGTCAAAGTAGGAGACCGGGTCTCCGGCGAAGGCCACGTGGTCTGCGGGATCTGCCGCAACTGCCGTGCAGGACGCCGCCAGATGTGCATTCACACCGTCTCCGTTGGAGTGCAGCGCGATGGCGCGTTTGCCGAATATGTGGTCATTCCGGAGACCAACGTCTGGGTCCACCACGACGAATCCGTCACGCCGGAACTCGGTGCCATCTTCGATCCCTTCGGCAACGCCGTCCACACGGCCCTGAGCTTCCCCTTGGTGGGCGAGGACGTCCTCATCACTGGCGCAGGACCCATCGGTCTGATGGCCATTGCCGTCGCCCGCCATGCTGGCGCCCGCAAGATCGCCATCACTGACGTATCCGCTCCGCGACTGGAGTTGGCCCGTCAAATGGGCGTTGACCTCGCCGTCGACGTTTCCAAAATGCGCGTCCGCGACGCACAGCGGGAGCTGGGTATGCGCGAAGGTTTCGACATCGGCCTGGAAATGTCCGGACACCCCACGGCACTGCCTGAGATGATCGACAACATGAACCACGGCGGGCGGATCGCCATGCTCGGTCTTCCCAGCCAGTCCATCGACATCGACTGGGGCAAGGTGGTCACCCACATGCTCACGCTTAAGGGCATCTATGGCCGCGAAATGTTCGAGACCTGGTACGCGATGAGCGCCATGCTTTCTTCCAACCCTGTGCTGCACCGGAACATCTCAGCTGTGGTTACCGACAAGCTGTCGGCGGCCGACTGGGAGAAGGGCTTCGACATCGCCCGCGCCGGAACCGGCGGCAAAGTGGTCCTCGACTGGACCGAACTGTAACCCTGCTTCCGCCACCGAACCTTTCCCGACGTATTCAGGAGCACACCATGTACTCAGCCATCAAAGACCAACTCCAAGGCGAACTCGACGAAATCCGCAGCGCCGGCCTCTTCAAAACCGAGCGCCATATCGACTCCCCGCAGGCCAGCCACATCGCCGCCGGCCAACTCGGCCAGCCAGCCAATACTGTGCTGAACTTCTGCGCCAACAACTACCTTGGCCTTGCCGACCACCCGGACATCATTTCCGCAGCCAAGGCCGCGATGGACGAGCGCGGCTTTGGCATGGCCTCTGTGCGCTTCATTTGCGGCACCCAGGATCTTCACCTGGAGCTCGAGGCCCGCGTCTCGGCCTTTTTGGGCACCGAAGACACGATTCTGTTCTCCAGCTGCTTCGACGCCAACGGCGGCGTGTTCGAGTCCCTCTTCGGCCCGGAAGACGCCATCATCTCGGACTCCCTCAACCACGCATCCATCATCGACGGCATCCGCCTGAGCAAGGCCAAGCGCTTCCGCTACGCCAACCAGGACATGGCTGACCTTGAGGCCAAGCTCGTTGAGGCCGAGGGCTCCCGCCGCAAGATCATCGTCACCGATGGCGTGTTCTCCATGGATGGCTACCTCGCCCCGCTTGAAGCCATCTGCGACCTCGCCGAGAAGCACGATGCCCTGGTGATGGTGGACGACTCACACGCCGTCGGCTTCATGGGACCCACGGGTGCCGGTACTCCCGAGCACGCCGGTGTTTCCCGCCGCGTGGACATTTACACCGGCACGTTCGGCAAGGCCCTGGGTGGGGCATCCGGCGGGTACGTTTCAGGCCGCGGCGAAATCGTGGCGATGCTGCGCCAGAAGGCCCGCCCGTACTTGTTCTCCAACTCACTGGCGCCTGCCATCGTGGCCGCTACCATCAAGGCAATCGAACTCGTCCAGGAATCCGGGGAGCTCCGGACCCGCCTGTTCGAAAACGCAGCACTGTTCCGCCGCCGCATGAGCGAGGAAGGCTTCGAGCTCCTCGACGGCGAACACGCCATCATTCCCGTGATGTTCGGTGACGCCGTAATAGCCGCAAAGGTTGCTGACGAGATGCTCGGTCACGGTGTCTTCGTTACCGCCTTCAGCTACCCCGTGGTGCCAAAGGGGGCGGCCCGCATCCGCGTCCAGCTTTCGGCCGCACACAGCAGCGACGACGTCGAAGCTTGCGTTCAGGCGTTTGTGAAGAGTCGCGCAGCGGTCGCCTAACCGTTCCCGACGTTCTCTCACATCCTGCGGCTTTACGCCCGATCTTCTCGCACGTCCTACAGCTTTAGGCCCGATGTTCTCTCCCTTTCTTGGCGCAAGGGAGAGAACATCGGGGCGTTGGGGGTTGGACGTGAAGGAGCATCGGGCCGTTGGGGGGTGGATGTGGGAGAGGATCGATCTGTGCACCCCTCATGCCTTCTGACAGGATGGAGCCATGGCTTCGAATTATGACGTGGTAATCATTGGCGGCGGCATTGCGGGGCTCTCTCTGGCTTCTGCGCTCGCAGGCAAGTGCACCGTTGCACTGGTGGAGGCGGAGCAATCGTTGGCCTTCCACACTTCCTCGCGCTCAGCCCGCCAGCTGATTCCGAGTTACGGGCCGCCCATAGTGCAGGAACTCACCGTCCGGACCTTGGAGATGATGAGGGCGCGCGACGCCGAACTTCCTGAGCCGGTCCTTACCCCACGTGGCTTCATGCTGGTGGGCGATGAGGAAACAGTCCGGGCAGAGGCCAGCGGCAACATGCACACAATCACTCACGCAGAAGCCATGGAGCTGTGCCCGGTCCTGAATCCGGACTCGTTCACGGCGGCGGGGTTGGACAATGGCTCATATGGTTGCAATGCACCGGCCTTGTTGGAGGATCACCGGACGAGGGCCGAGGCCGCCGGAGCCGACATCATCACCGGTGCGCGTGTTCACTCGGCCCAGCGGCTCGGAAGCGGCTGGCAGGTGGGTGCCGGAACGGAAGGTTTCCAGTCCGCCGTCGTGGTTAATGCCGCGGGTGCGTGGGCGGACGAGTTGGCCGTCATCAGCGGCGTGGAGAAGCTGGGACTGCAGCCGTATCGGCGAACTGCGGCGATTGTGAACGTCGAGCAATCGTTGACGCGGCAAACGCCAATGGTGGCTGCAGCCGATCACTCGTTCTACTTCCGCGCCGAGGGCAACCAAGTGCTCATCTCTCCGTCGGAAACCGTGCCCAGCGGGGCCGAGGACGCCAAACCGTATGCCGGCGATGTGGACAAACTCATCACCAGGCTCAACTCAGTGACAACCTTGGGCATCCGTTCAGTGGACCGGGCATGGACGGGGTTGCGGACAGAAGCTGCGGACGGAATCCCGGTGGTTGGTTTCGACGCCGAAGCGAAGGGCTTCTTCTGGCTGGCCGGGCAGGGCGGCTACGGATTCCAGACGTCCTCGGCCATCGCCGGACTTGCCGCAGACCTCATCCTGGGAAATGTAGAGGCGGACAGTCCGGAATCCCGGACAGCTGAGCAGCTTGCGGCCGTTCGCTGGTCCATCCGGCGCTGAACAATAGGGACATGAGCGGAATCAGCAGTCCAGGACAAAACAGCACTCTCATCACCAACATCGGCGAGCTGATGACCCAGGACCTGGAGCATCGTGTCCTCAAGGACGCCGCGATCGTGTTCGAAGGCGAGCGCATTGCCTGGATAGGGTCCAGCAAAGACGCTCCCGCGGCGGAGGAAAAGATCGACGCCGAAGGCCGCGCCGTCCTGCCTGGCTGGGTCGACTCGCACTCCCACCTCGTTTTCGCCGGTGACCGCACAGCGGAGTTTGAGGCCCGGATGGCCGGGCAGAGCTACAGTGCCGGCGGCATTGCCGTCACCACGGGGGCCACCCGAAGCGTGAGTGACGATGAACTGACGCGCCTCGTGAGGGATCGTGTCACTGAAGCCGTTTCGCAGGGAACTACTTACCTTGAGAGCAAGACCGGCTACGGCTTGGACGTCGAGAACGAAGCCCGGAGTGCGCGCATCGCCGCGGCCCTGGTGGATGAGGTCACCTATCTCGGTGCGCACCTGGTGCCTGCCGGGTCCGATCCGGAGCAGTACACGGACCTCGTCTGCGGTGAAATGCTCGACGCCGTTCTGCCGCACGTGCGCTGGGCGGACGTGTTCTGCGAGCGAGGTGCCTTCACGGAAGAGCAGTCGCGCCGGGTCCTGACGGCTGCCCGGGACGCGGGGTTGGGGCTGCGCGTGCATGGCAACCAGCTGGGCGAGGGGCCAGGTGTTGCGTTGGCCGTGGAGTTCGGGGCCGCCAGCGTGGACCACGTGAACTATCTTTCGGATAGGGACATTGAGGCGCTCGCTGGAACCTGGAAGGGCTGGGATCCGGCTACGGGAAGTGGCGCCCGTGGAACCGTCGCAACCTGCCTGCCTGCCTGTGACTTGTCGACGCGACAGCCGCTCGCGCCAGGCCGGGAGCTGATCGATGCCGGCGTCCAGATCGCCCTGGCCGCCAACTGCAACCCCGGGACGTCGTACACGAGTTCCATCGCTTTCTGTGTGACCACGGCGGTCCTGCAGATGCACCTCAGTGTCCACGAGGCTGTTCGGGCGGCGACGTACGGCGGCGCCCTGGCGTTGGGCCGGGAGTCCGGGAACGACGTCGACGGCGAACGGGCGGTGGGTTCGCTCGCCGTCGGTCATCGTGCGGACCTTCACATGCTGAAGGCGCCGTCGGCCACGCACTTGGCGTACCGGCCGGGGATCCCGCTGACGCATTCGGTGTGGCGGGCGGGCGTTCGCGCCGTGTAAGGATCAAGTTGGAAAGAAGCAAAGGCGGCGTTCCGGTTGGGACGGCGCCCTTTCTTACCTTGTTCTTGCCTTGGGATCAGGCAGACCCCTGGCACAGCTGACAGACTGTGGACATGGCAAGGGGAATTCTTCGCATACGCTCAGGAGGGCTGGGCCGGACCAGGACCACGGCAGGTTTTGTCCTGGCGGTCTTCATCCCTGTTCTGACCACGGCGGTGATGTCGTTTGCCCCGGATCTGAACTTTGCCACCCATGTCTTGGTGCATTTGACCGGGGTGATGGCGGTGGCGTTCATCGGTGGTCTCTGGCCTGCCGTGCTGGCCGCGATTCTGGACTCGTTGCTGCTGAATTACTTCGAGACCGAACCCGTGGGGACTCTCAGAATCAATGACCCGCAGATTCTGTTTGCTTTGCTCGTGTTCCTGGGTGCCGGGATTGCTGTGTCCTTGGTGGTAGGGCTCTCGGCCAAGCGGGCCCAGGAGGCTATGCATGCCCGTGCCGAGGCGGCGACACTCTTGGACTTGGCCAGGGACGCCCTGATCGAGGACGACACCATTGCGGCATTTCTGGATAAGGTCCGTGAGACCTTCCAGGTCCGCTCGGTGGGATTGTTTACCAGAACCTCCGGCGCCAGGGGCGGCTGGAACCTCCAAGCGCACTCAGGAGAAGCGGCCCCACAGCCTCCGAGCTCGGCTGAATCAGGCGCCGATGCGTGTGAATTGGCAGATCCCGAGACGGCTCTTGTGGTCTCTGGCAGGACCCTTACCGCCGGGGAGCGGCGGCTCCTGACAGCCCATGCGACGCACCTGCTTTTACTCCGGCAACGTTCTGCACTCCAGCTTAGGCTGCAGAAGACCACGAAACTCGCTGAGGGCAACAGCATCCGGACGTCCATTCTGAACGCTGTCAGCCATGACCTTCGGACACCATTGGCCGGAATCAAGCTTGCTGTAACCGCCTTGCAGCGCCAGAAGCGACGGCTGCCAGAAGAGATACAGGACGAGATGCTCCATACCATCGACTCCTACGCGGACCGCCTTGACTCTTTGGTGGGCAATCTATTGGACATGTCCAGGATCTCCAGCGGATCCACCGCCCCGCTCACATCCTCGGTGACGTGGCGTGATGCCATAGAAGACGCGCTACGGGGACTGCCGGCAGGAGCCATCCGCATCGAACTGGCTCCAAACATGCCAGCCATTGATGCCGACCTGGGCATGCTGGAACGCGTCATTGCCAATATCGTCGAGAACGCCCTGAAATACGCGGCGGGCTCGGATATCGTCATCGTGGGACCTGCCAATGGATCAGGGGCGGCCACGATTGAAGGACGACCCTGCGGAGAACTGCGAATCGTGGACCACGGGCAGGGTGTGGCCACCGCGGACGTGATCGCCATGTTTGAGCCCTTCCAGCGGCTGGACGACGCGCCGGCTGGCTTGGGCATAGGACTGGGACTGGCTGTTGCGAAAGGCTTTACCGAAGCGATGGGCGGCCAGCTGAAGGCTGAACCGACACCGGGAGGGGGACTGACGCTCATCATCCGGCTCCCTCTTTCCACCGGGGACGGGAACGCGCATCACGCACCCGGCAACGCGGAACGAGGTGAGCCATGAGGACGATACTCGTCGTGGACGACGAACCCCAACTGCTGCGCGCTTTGCAGGTAAATCTGCGCGCTGAGGGATACCAGGTGCTCACCGCTTTGGACGGCACCACTGCGCTGCAGCAGGCCGGAGGCAACCATCCGGACCTTATCGTTTTGGATCTTGGACTGCCGGACATTAACGGCGTGGACGTCATTACCAGGATCCGCCGTTCCAGCAGCACGCCGATCATCGTCCTTTCCGCCAGGCACGGCTCCGTGGACAAAGTCCGTGCCCTCGACGCCGGTGCGGATGACTACGTCACTAAACCTTTTGGCCTGGATGAACTACTGGCACGGTTGAGGGTCGCCGAACGCCGTCTCAGCACGTACGACGGCGGCGAACAAGTCGTGATTGTCGACGTCGGGGACTTCGAAGTGGACCTCGAAAAGAAGAAAGTGACACGCGACGGCGCACCAGTGCGGCTCACGCCGCGGGAATGGGCCATCCTGCAGCTGCTGGTCTGCAACCCGGGCCGGCTCATCACCCAGCAGCAGATGCTGGCCAGGATCTGGGGCCCGGGTTACGACGGAGAAACGCATTACCTCCGCGTCTACATGGGACAACTGCGCCGCAAACTTGAAGCCGACCCTGCCCGGCCCAGGCATCTGCTCACCGAAGCCGGGATGGGTTATCGCTTCGAGCCGTAACCGGCAGCGATGCGGACGTCTTCACGAGACAACCTGAGCGTTCCGGAGGGGTGTAAATGATTCGTAAATAGAAACGCCTTTCCCGGTTCGATGCTTTCCGCCGGTGTTAGCTTCGGCTGTGACCGCGGCGCATTGTGCCGCGCGGAAAGGAAATAATGACCACGTTGAGCAGGCCGCCGGCCGACCCATCGGCTCCCAAGCCAGCCGGAAAAGCCGCACTGAAGAACTGGCTGCTGTTCGGGCTCCAGGACAGCAAAGGCACCCACCAGGGTCCCGGCGGAATGACTGCGGCCAACGAGAGGAAGCATCCGTGGTGGCAGGTCATGTGCCTCACCGGCGTCGATTACTTCTCCACCTTGGGTTACCAGCCGGCAATCGCTGCACTGGCCGCCGGTGTGATCTCACCATTGGCGACCTTGGTGCTCATTGCCGTCACCTTGTTGGGCGCCCTGCCGGTCTACCGCCGCGTGGCCCGGGAAAGCCATCGCGGCGAAGGCTCCATCGCGATGCTTGAACGGCTCCTGCCACGCTGGGGCGGCAAGCTCTTCGTCCTCATCCTGCTCGGATTCGCCGCGACCGACTTCATGATCACCATGACCCTCTCCGCCGCTGACGCAAGTGCACACCTGATCCAGAACCCTGTCGCCCCCGGTTGGTTGCAGGGCCAGAACATCCTCGTTACGCTCTTCCTTCTCGCGCTGCTGGCTGCCGTCTTCCTCCGCGGCTTCAAGGAAGCCATCGGAGTCGCGGTTGTCCTCGTCGTCCTTTACCTGGGCCTCAATGCCATAGTCGTGGCCGTGACCCTCAGCCAGGTGTTCATGCACCCTGTCGCCATGGGCGGCTGGTGGAACGCGCTCTGGACCTCGCACGGGGACCCGATCATGGTCGTGGGAATCGCCCTGCTCGTCTTTCCCAAGCTTGCCCTCGGACTGTCAGGCTTCGAAACAGGTGTCGCCGTCATGCCCCAGGTCCGGGGAGACGAGGCCGATACCGAGGAAAACCCGGCGGGGCGCATCCGCGGAACCCGCAGAATGCTGACCACGGCCGCTGTCATCATGAGCGGATTCCTCATGACCACCAGTTTCATCACTGTCGTGTTGATCCCGGAACAGGAATTCCAACCCGGCGGGCAAGCCAACGGCCGCGCCCTGGCGTTCCTAGCCCACGAGTACCTTGGCGTCGGGTTCGGCAGCATCTATGACATCAGTACCATCGCCATCCTGTGGTTCGCCGGAGCGTCCGCCATGGCAGGACTGCTGAACCTCGTCCCGCGATACCTGCCCCGCTACGGGATGGCCCCCGGCTGGGCCAAGGCCGTCCGCCCACTGGTTCTCGTCTTCACTCTCGTCGGCTTCCTCATCACCTTCCTCTTTGAAGCCGACGTCGACGCCCAGGGCGGCGCGTACGCTACCGGCGTTCTGGTGCTGATGACCTCCGCAGCCGTTGCCGTCACGCTCTCTGCGCGCCGACGCAGGCAGCGTAAACGCACCATCGGCTTCGGCATCATCTCCCTGGTCTTCATCTACACCACCATCGCCAATATCTTCGAACGCCCCGAAGGCATCAGGATCGCGGCAATCTTCATCCTGGGGATCATCGTGATTTCCCTGCTCTCCCGCATCCGACGTTCCTTCGAACTCCACGCCACCCGTGTCCACTTGGACCGTCAGGCCCTGGAATTCATGTCCGACACCCTCGAAGGACCCATCGCGATCATTGCCCACGAACCGCTCCGGCTCACCGCCGAAGCGTACCGGGACAAGCTCACCTCAGCGATCGAGGTCAGCCATCTGCCTCTGGAGCAACAAGCCATCTTCCTGGAAGTGATCGTCGACGATTCCTCGGACTTCGAAACGGAGCTACAAGTACACGGCGTGACGCGGCACGGGTACCGGATCCTGGAGGTCCACGGCCCGGTCGTACCGAACACCATCGCGTCCGTCCTGCTCCACATCCGGGACGTTACCGGGCTCATGCCACACATCTACTTCCGGTGGACCGAAGGGAATCCTTTCACCAACCTCCTGCGCTTCCTGTTCCTGGGCGAGGGCGAAATCGCTCCCGTCACAAGGGAAGTGCTGCGGGAAGCAGTTCCCGATGTCACCCAACGCCCCTGGGTTCACGTCGGCTGACCAAGGAGGTGCTCGCGGATGGGCCCGCATCAGGACCATACAGACGGCGGACTGAGGTTCGCTGCGCCTCCGGACTCAGTGGAGGGTTACGGAGGCCGCGGAGTAGACGGCGCAGCGTATCGGCCTCCGGCGGGCTACCTTTTCAGGGACGAAGCCGGAGATACCTGGTGGATTATTTTCCAGGTATCTCCTGACCCGGGTTCTCACGGACCCAAGGTTCGTGGAGATGTCCTGGGCTGCAGCGAAGCCTACGACGAGCTTGTTCACGTCCGAGTGCTGGCCGCCGACGTGCTCCGTGCAGATGCTGATTCTGCCTTCCGTCAGCAAGCACCCTCCAGCTACGAAGAGGCGGCGAGGGTTGCCGCAAGCATCCCCGGGGGCGTAAAGGAACCGTAAAGGATTTCCGGTTTTCCTGTTTCCGTTTTTTCTCCGGTGCTACGCTCCCGGAGATCACGTCGGCAAACAGAGAGATGAGGCAGTGACAACATCGGCCCGGAAGGACATTCCGGACAGCATCCCAACACCTGAACGCAAACGGCAATCCGGAAATCCGCTGGTGCGATGGTTGTTGGAACACCGCGTCCACCAGCCCGTCGGTCCGGAATCCGTTGAGGATCATGCCACGCAACAAAGCTGGTGGAAGGTCATGTGCCTGACGGGCGTCGATTACTTCTCAACGTTGTCATACCTTCCCGGCATAGCAGCCTTGGCAGCGGGTGCGCTTTCCCCGCTGGCAACACTGTTAATCGTCGCTCTGACCTTGCTGGGCATGCTGCCGATGTACCGAAGGGTGGCAAAGGAAAGCCCCCACGGCCAGGGATCCGTGGCCATGCTGGAGAACCTGCTGCCTTTCTGGCGCGGCAAAATTTTCGTACTCGTTCTGCTCGGCTTTGTTGCGACATCGTGGATCATCACCATCACCCTGTCCGCGGCCGACGCAACAGTACACCTTCTGGAGAACCCGTTCCTCCCGCCTTTCCTTGAAGGCCAAGCAGTCACAGTGACCGTCGTTCTCCTGCTGATCCTGGGCGGAGTGTTCCTGATGGGCTTCAGCGAGGCCGTCGCCGTGGCGATTCCGCTCGTGGCCGTGTTTTTGGGACTGAACGCCATCATCATCGGCGTTGGGATTGTGGACATCGCAGCCTCCCCGGCGCTCTTGTCCTCCTGGTCCGAAGCACTGACTGCCGCGTCCGGAGGTGGCCTGGGTGGACTGATCCTGCCTGCCTTGATTGCCTTCCCCCTTCTCGTCCTGGGCCTTTCAGGATTCGAGACCGGCGTCAGCATGATGCCCCTGGTCTCAGCAAAGGGTAAGACTCCCGAGGAACGGCTCGGCGCCCGTATCAGGAACACCCGCAAACTCCTCACGACCGCTGCCGTCGTCATGAGCGTCTATCTGATTGGCAGCAGTTTCGTCACGACCGTCCTGATACCGGCAGAAGCATTCCGGGAAGGCGGGGCGGCCAATGGCCGTGCCCTGGCCTACCTGGCACACCAAAGGCTCGGTGAAGGATTCGGATCTGTATACGACATCAGCAGTATCCTCATCCTCTGGTTCGCCGGGGCATCGGCCATGGCGGGGCTGGTCAACATCGTCCCGCGCTATCTTCCGTCCTATGGCATGGCACCGGACTGGACCCGGGCGGTGCGCCCCGTCGTCCTCGTCTACACGGCCATCAGCATCCTGATCACTGTTGGCTTCAAAGCAGATGTGAACGCCCAGGCAGGAGCCTACGCCACGGGGATCCTCGCCATGATGGTCTCTGGATCGGCTGCCGTGACCATCTCGGCCCTCCGACGAAAACAAGGCCAGGCAGCCACCGGTTTCACAATCCTGACTCTCATTCTGCTTTACGCCCTGATAGCGAACGTCATTGAGAAACCTGACGGACTCACCATCTCCGGTTTCTTCATCCTGGGCATCATTGTTGTGTCCCTCGTTTCCCGGGTCAGCCGGACCACCGAGTTGCGCGTGGATCGAATCGAATTCGACGACAACGCGCGTCGCTTCATCGCAGATTCGCTCGACTATGACGGGCGGCTCAACCTCATTGCCAACCGTCCCCAAGCACGGGATGCTGCCGAATACGCGGCCAAGGAAACTGACCAGCGCGAATTGAACCCGGTCCCTGGCTCCGCCGACGTCATCTTCCTCGAAATCGATGTTAGCGACCCCTCCAGCTTCAGCGACACCCTCACTGTTACTGGCGTCGAAGTTGCAGGTCACCGCATCCTGCGGGCCCAAAGCCCCGCCGCACCGAACGCGATCGCAGCGATCCTCCTGGCTCTGCGCAACGCCACAGGCGTCCGTCCCCACGCTTACTTCGAATGGTCTGAGGGCAACCCGTTGGCACACCTGATGCGATACCTGCTGCTGGGCCGGGGGGACACCGCACCCGTGGTGCGGGAAATCATCCGCGAAAACGAACCCGATCCCGACCTTCGCCCAGGCATCCATGTCGGTTAACCCAAAGCCATCGGCTAATCCGAAGCCCCGGGTCCGGACTCCCGGACCACCCCAAGCCGGGAACGGCAACGCACGCATGCAGTGGAAGCACCGAGACCCGCAGACGCGACGTGAGAACGTCCTTAGGCGCGCCCTCTCACATCCAGTCCGATCCGTACCTCTCGCTTTCCTGGCGGTCATCCTCCTCGGCGCAGCCCTGCTGATGCTGCCAGTCTCCCGCAATGGCACTGATCCAGCCACCCTCATGACGGCACTGTTCACCGCCGTGTCAGCGACGTGTGTCACGGGCCTGATTACCGTTGATACGGCCACCTATTGGACACCTTTCGGGCATGTCGTGATTCTGGCGCTCATCCAGGTTGGCGGGTTCGGCATCATGACCCTCGCGACCCTGCTGGCCCTGCTCGTCCGCAAAAGCATCGGCCTCCGCGGGCAGCTTGTTGTGCAGTCAGAAACGCACACCCTCAACCTCGGGGATGTTCGCTCCGTGCTGTTCCGGGTCGCCAGAATCATGGTCGTTTTTGAAGCGGTAACAGCAGCAATCCTGGCTGTCAGGTTCTGGCTCGTGTACGACTCCAACCCGGCCGTCGCACTGTGGCACGGCGTCTTCCACGCAGTATCTGCCTTCAACAACGCAGGGTTTGCGCTCTACAGCGACAACCTCATCAGTTTCCGCGAAGACCCATACATTCTGGTGCCCATCTGTTTGGCCATCATTTCCGGTGGCCTCGGATTCCCCGTACTCATCCATTTGCTCAACGGCGGGGGATTGAGGGTCCGGAACTGGACGGTACATTTGCGCCTCACAGTCTTCGGCACGGTCTTCCTGCTCGCAGCCGGCTTCGTGTTGTTCGCTGCGTTCGAATGGAACCGGGCCGAAACCCTGGGGCCGCTGTCCATCCCGGGAAAGATCGTCGGTTCCCTCGCTGGAAGCGTGTTCCCGCGCACCGCGGGATTCAACAGCATCGACTACGGGGTGGCCTCACCAGAGACGCTCATGGTCAGTGACATTCTGATGTTCATCGGAGGGGGAAGTGCGGGAACTGCCGGTGGAATCAAGATCACGACTTTCCTCCTCCTGGCATTCGCCATCTGGAATGAAGTCCGGGGCCGGGACGATGTGACCATAGCCCACCGGTCCATTAGCCCGGCCTCGGTACGGCAGGCCCTCTCGGTAGCACTGCTCGGCATCGGTGCAGTCATTACTGGAACCATGCTGCTGCTCATGTTCACCGACTACAGCCTCGAGAAGGTCCTGTTCGAATCCATCTCGGCGTTCGCCACCGTCGGCATGAGCACAGGAATCACGTACAACCTCCCTCCATCGGCTGAGTGGGTACTCATGGTTCTGATGTTTACAGGCCGCATCGGGACGGTCACGGTCGCTTCGGCATTGGCCCTGTCCTCCCGCCCCCGCCTGTTCAACCTGCCCGAAGAACGGCCCATCATCGGCTAACTGGAACAGGTTGAGCCTTCCCTGCTGCTCGTCACCGTTTCCACTGCCAGCACTTTGCCACCGTCCTGACTACTGGCCTGCCCAATTGCCGGATCCACTCCAGTAGATGATCCTTGTGAGATCGAAACTGATCGTTTAGTGTTTCTATAGATCATAAAACGTCATTGGCTGAGCAGGAGCGAAACACACGATGAGCGAGAACACACTGGGCGCCTTCATGGAAGAAGAGCTGGTATCACAGCCCGATGTCTGGCAGCGTGCCATTGACCAGGCCGATGCTGAGAACCTGCTTCCCGCCGACGGTCAGCGGATCGCCGTCATCGGTTGCGGCACCTCCTGGTTCATGGCCCAGAGCTATGCTGCCGCCCGTGAATCCGCAGGCAAAGGCGTGACGGATGCCTTTGCGGCGTCGGAGGCTTTCCTGAACAGCAACAGTGCTGATCGCCAGTACGACGCCGTTGTGGCCATTACGCGGTCCGGCACCACCACTGAGGTGCTGGAGATCCTGGCCGGGCTGAAGGGCATCGTCCCCACTGTTGCCATCATTGGCGATACGGCGTCTCCAATCGTTGATCTGGCCGACGCCGTGATCGGTCTCCCGTATGCAGATGAGCGATCCGTGGTGCAGACCCGCTTCGCGACCTCGGCACTGGTGTACTTGCTCACCAGCCTTGGGATTGACCTGAAGCAAGCTATCGAAGACGCAAGGGATGCAGTGACAGATCCCGTGGCACAGGAACTCCTGGATGCAGAGCAATTCACGTTCCTCGGTACCGGATGGACTGTTGGCCTGGCCCACGAGGCAGGACTTAAGATGCGCGAAGCCGTGCAGGGCTGGACCGAGTCCTACCCGGCCATGGAATACCGCCACGGTCCCATCTCCATCGCGGCGCCAGGACGCGTGACGTGGTTGTTTGGCGCACAGCCCGAGGGCCTTGACAAGGACATGGCAGCCACGGGTGCCCTCTACATCCACACGGACAAGCACCCGCTCGCTGAACTGGCCCGCGTCCACAAAGTGACCCTGGAACGTGCGCGCGTCCGCGGCCTCAACCCGGACCTGCCCCGGAACCTGACGCGCTCCGTCATTCTCGACCCCTCCGCCTAGGCACCCGTCATGGTTCTCGGGCACGCAGAATCAGCAGTCCTGGCATTCGACGTCGGCGGCACAGACGTAAAGGCTGGACTCGTGGATGCCTTTGGAAACGTCCTGGGTATGCGCCGGGTCCCCACGCCGCTGGATCCAGCACATCCCGGGGAAGCCGTGCTGGACAAGCTCGCAGGCCTCGCTGATGAACTCGCATCCGAGTTTCCGGACATCCCGGCCAAAGCAGCCGGCGTCATCGTCCCTGGCATCGTGGATTCCGCGGGAGGAATCGGGATCTACTCCGCGAATCTTGGGTGGCGTAATTTCCCGTTCACCGCCGAGGCAGAGAAGAGACTGGGGCTTCCCGTGGCCTTCGATCACGATGTCCGCTCCGCCGCTGCCGTGGAACACGCTTTTGGCGGATCCAAGGAGTTCAACGACGTCGTGGTCATGGTGGTGGGCACTGGAATCGCCGCCGCAGTCTTCTCCGGTGGTGTGGCCGTCACGGCCGGTGGTTTCGCCGGCGAGCTCGGCCACGCCCAGGTACCGGACCCCGACGCCGGAACTCAAGCAACAGGGGCCACCATCCTTGAGGCCGTGGGTTCGGCAGGCGCCATCGCCAAGCGATACAGCAAGAAGTCGGGCAACACCGTGGACGGTGCCCGCGACGTCCTCCTCCGGTCCCACCATGGAGATGCCGTGGCTGCCCGTGTGTGGGCGGACGCCGTGGACGCCCTCGCCTTCACCATCTGCCAATGCGTGAACATCATCGGCACTGAAGCGGTAGTGATCGGGGGAGGCCTGGCCGAAGCAGGCGAGGACCTCCTGGAACCGCTCCGGGCACGGGTCCACCAGATCCTGGACTTCCAACGACGCCCACGCCTCATCCAAGCCCAGCTGGGCCAGGACGCCGGGCTCCTTGGCGCAGCGTTGAACGCGCGTGCGCTCTTGGATGGTGCGCGATGACCGGCCCCGCCGCGGCCGGACGCGGCACCCGAAACGGCGCAATCCGCATTGTCACGGTGACCCCCAATCCAGCCATCGACATGACCTACACCGTCCACGGAATCACCGAAGGCGCCAGCCACAGGGTGCCCACACCCATCAGCCGCGCCGGTGGCAAAGGGCTCAACGTTGCCAGGGTGGTTCACCAAGTGGGCCATCCGGTGCTGGCCATTGCTCCCACCGGAGGAGCCGCGGGACAGACCCTGGCTGCTGAACTCTGGACCAGCGGCGTGCCCCACACGCTGGTGTCTGTCGCCGCCGAGACCCGCCGCAGCATCGCGCTCGTGGACACCCTCGCCGGCGAGACTTCCATCTTCAACGAGGAAGGCCAGGCACTCCTGCCGGACGATTGGCGCTCGCTGACAGCCGCCGTCGTTGAAGCCGTACGCGGCGATGACGGAGAAGCTCCGGCAGCTGTGCTGGTGGGTTCCGGCAGCCTGCCGCCGGACGCACCTGCCGATTTTTACCCGTCCCTGGTGAAGCTGGCGCACGACGCCGGCATCCCCGCCATCATCGATACCTCCGGACCGGGAATCATCACCGCAGCCCAGGCTGGCGCCGATGTCCTGAAACCCAATCACCACGAGCTCGCCGAAGCTACGGGGGAGTCGAGCGTGGAAGCCGCTGCGCTCTCGCTGATTGCCATGGGCGCGCGCACCGTCCTCGTCAGCGCCGGTGCGGACGGAATGCTCGCCTTCGACCACGCAGCACCCGGCGGGTACTGGAGTGCCAGCCTCCCCGGGCCGCTGAGCGGCAACCCCACAGGGGCGGGCGACGCCGGTGTAGCAGCTGCCGCCGTCGCCCTCGCCGAAGGCATCACCGAACCCCGCGAGATTCTCCGCCGGGCCACCGCCTGGTCCGCCGCGGCAGTGCTCATGCCCGCAGCAGGCGAGATCTCGCCGCGGTACCAGGAACTTGAAGAACAACTCATCGTGGCATGGAAGGAGACCCGGTGACCCTTGTCAGCACGCGGGAATTGATGGACAAGGCCGCGGGCAACGGCACCGGCCAAGGCGCATTCAACGTCATCCATGTGGAAACAGCCGAGGGGCTGGTGGCGGGTGCCGAGACTGCGGGAGTTCCACTGATCCTGCAGATTTCGGAGAACTGCGCCAAGTACCACGGTGGACTCGAACCGATCGCGGTGGCGACTTTGGCGATCGCCCGCGACGCATCAGTGCCCGTCGCGGTTCACCTGGACCATGCCGAATCCGAGGACCTCGCTCTCGCTGCCGTGGACCTGGGCTTTGGTTCCGTCATGTACGACGGCGCGCACCTGCCTTATGAGTGGAACGTCGCAGTCACGCAACGGGTGGCCCGCTACGCACACGAGCGAGGCGTTTACATGGAGGCTGAACTCGGCAAAGTGGGAGGCAAGGACGGTGCCCATGCACCCGGTGTCCGGACCGACCCCGCGGAGGCGGAGGCGTTTGTTGAAGCAACGGGTGTGGATGCGCTCGCGGTAGCCGTTGGCTCCTCCCACGCCATGACCGAACGCAGCGCCGCGCTGGACCTGCACCTGATCACGCGGCTGAAGTCTGCGGTCGGAAAACCGCTGGTCCTCCACGGCTCTTCAGGCGTCACAGATGAGATGCTCGTAGCTGCGATCGGCGCAGGTATGACTAAGATCAACGTATCCACACATTTGAACGGGTTCTTCACCCGCGCCGTCCGTGAGTACCTCGATGCCAACCCTGCAGTGGTGGATTCCCGGAAGTACATCAAGGCCGGCCGGGACGCACTGGTGCTGGAATCCGCACGTTTGCTCACGCTGTTCGCCAAAGCGAAATAGCCAGACCCCGCGAAAGGCTCGTCATGACCCGCACCGATCGGCTGACCGCCATCCTTGACCTCCTGGCCGAATCCGGCCATGTGGAAGTCGAGGACATCGTGACGCGGCTTGGCGTGTCACCGGCCACGGCACGCCGGGACTTGGACAGCCTTGCGAAACAACGGCTGCTCAGCCGTACCCGCGGTGGCGCCACCACCGGATCCGTATCCTACGACCTCCCGGGCCGGTACAACCGTGACGACCACGCCTTGGCCAAGCAGGAGATCGCCCAGGCCGCCTCGGCCCTGATCCGCCCCGGAGCGGTGATCGGCTTGAGTGGGGGAACCACCAACACGGCGCTGGCCCAGCTGTTGTCCACGCGTGAGGACCTCAACGCGCCGTCCAACAGGCCCACTCTCACGGTGGTGACCAACGCGATCAACATTGCATCGCAGCTCGCCGTTCGTCCGAACATCAAGATCATGGTGACCGGGGGAATCCTGAATCCGCGCTCCTACGAGCTCGTGGGGCCCTACACCGACGTCATCATGCAGAAGGTTGCCCTGGACATTGCGTTCATCGGGGTCAATGGTGTTGACCCGGACCTCGGCCCCACCATCACCGATGAAGGCGAAGCCATGGTGAACACCGTCATGGCGCGCCGGGCCACTGAGTCCTACGTCGTGGCTGACTCCTCCAAGGTGGGCCGCCGCTCCTTTGCTGCCATGGCCGGGTATGACTTCCGGCACCTCATCACGGACGCCGGGATCAGCGCTGAGGACAAGGCCGCGTTCGAAGCCAAGGGCACGGAAGTCATCGTCGCGCCCGGCAGCTAAGTGCCCCCCGCTAGAAACGCATTCTCAGGCTGCTAAAAGCGCATTCTCGGCGCGTGGAGCACTGAATCGTCAACATCCCTTGGCACCCACTGGCTGAACGGTTTGTCCAGACTGTATTGGCCGTCGTCGGTCCTTATCAGCGTGCGGAGTTCGGCGTTGTCCGGGTTGTTCAGCGATTCGAAATACTCAACAGTCCAGTGGAACCAGCGCATGCAGAACAGCCTCATGGTCAGTCCGTGGGTGACCATGAGGGTATTTGGGGCGTACGTCGGCTTTTCCCAATGGCGGTAAAGGGTCTCCATGAACGAGGACACGCGGTCGTAGACGTCCGAGCCTGACTCGCCCTCGCGGAACCTGTAGAAGAAGTGGCCATACAGGTTTCGCAGCTCCTTCTGGTCCTCGATCTCCCCGGCGATCTGGAAGTTGGCCCAGTCCTGCTCACGTAGCCTGGGTTCTTCGATCACCCGCTCGATCAGCGGGCCCAGGTCCAACGCCTCAAGAGTCTGGTAGGCCCGCAAATAGGGGGATACATAAACGCAGACCTGCTCGCCGTCGAGCTTCCGCCGGAGGGCCTCGCCTGTTATCCGGGCCTGTTCAATTCCGAGTTCGGTCAGCGGAATGCGGTAGTCCGGCACACGGTTGTAGATTGACGTGTCGGCATTCGCGGCGGACTGGCCGTGCCGGATCATGAAGATTCTCCCTGGGGCACTCATCCCACCAAGCATAGGGTCTGCCTGCGGGTGGAACCCGAACGTGCGCGGTTCACGGCAAAGTGGCAGGAACTGCAGGCAAGATAGGTACATGCTCCTTGCTTCCCGCCGCCGCCTGCGCGCCGAAGTACTCATCGTGCTGGGCCTGTCACTGGGCCAGTCAGCCGTGTACTCCGTGGTGCAGCTCCTGGACAAGATGACGCGCGCGCCGCTGTCCGAGGCAACTTCTACGCTTAACAGGTCCCAAAGCACCCGCGAGTACTTCGATCTCACGTACCAACTGCTGGACATTATCTTCGCTTTGGTGCCGGTGGTCCTGGTGTTCTATTTCCTCTCATCGCATGGCCAAGGCGGCCGGGAAGGTGCAAGTGGCTCAGGCTTTGCCCGGCTGGGGTTCAACTTCGCACGCCCCGGCAAGGACCTTTTGCACGGATTGGGACTGGCAGCTGCCATTGGTATCCCGTCACTTGGCTTGTACGCGGCCGGCCGGGCCCTCGGAATCACCACCGCCATTGTGCCCAGCGGCCTGGAAGCTTACTGGTGGACGGTGCCTGTGCTGATTCTCTCGGCGGTTCGCCACGCGATCGTTGAGGAAGTGATCGTCGTGGGATACCTCATGGACCGTTTCGGAAAATTCGGCTGGAGTACGCCGCTGGCCATTGTCCTAAGCGCGGCCCTTCGTGGCAGCTACCACCTGTACCAAGGTTTCGGACCGTTCATCGGCAACTTCGCCATGGGATTGGTTTTCGCCTGGATCTATACCAAGACGAAGCGGGTGGTGCCATTGGTCATTGCGCATGCGCTGCTGGACATCGTAGCCTTCGTTGGTTTCAGCCTCTTCGGCAAGGCGATAGGCCTGGGTTAGGCATCCGTTAAGAAATTCGGCCGCCATCGGTGGGTGACGTCATTGGCACCCGCTGATGGCGGCCGAAGCTTGACCGGACACACTGGTCCTTGACCGGACACGCTGGACCGGGAGGGGACCATGCCCCAAGGAAGTGACGCGTCAGATGGTGACGGCGCCGGATGCGGTTTCGAAAGTGACGGACATGATGCCAGGCGTACCGTGCGGGGCCATCCACTGGACAGCGACGTCCTCGAGTGGCTTCTCCACGGGTTCGCCCAGCCATTCGGTAACGCGTTCCGCCGAGCCTGCAATGGTGAGGCTGGACATCTTGACGTCACTCTCATAGACCTTGGACGGGTGCAGTGAGGGATCGCCCTCCCACTTGAGCAGGTACGGCACCTGAGGATCGGCGATCAAGCCGAGAATGCCGATCTGCTGCCATACAAGTTCGCGGCCGTCCGGGAACTTGCGGTTGCCCGGAACTGCGGAACGGCCGAGGCGTTCTTCGAAGGGGGCGAGGTCGTCAACGGCGACGCACCAGCCCATCCAACCGCCGCCAGCCGCCGAGCGTGCGCGGACTGCCTGGCCAAAGGGTGCCTTGTCAGAAGCAGGGTGGTCCAGGACCTCTACGACTTCCAGGTATTTGTTATCCGCCAAGGGAATGATCATGTTCCGGGTACCGAAGCGCGGGTGCACTCCGCCCCGGACTGCGTCCACTCCCAGAGCTGCGGAAATTCGTTCGGTAGTGGCCAAAAGGCCATCTCGTTCACAAGCGTAAGAGACGTGATCCATGCGCATGGCTTCATCTTGGCACTTTGTGATCGGGGTCTCAGCTAAGGGAAGCCTAACTAACATGGGACCTTATTGCGCGCCGCCGGAACGCGTCACGCCGGGTCGCGCAAAGACTGAAAAATACTGCCTTCGTCACAAAGCTGTCCAAGTACCCGGGCGCTTCCTAGACTGGCCCCAGCCCACGCCTACGGCGATCAACGGCAAACCCGCGCGCCACTAAGAGGAGAATTCAATGTCCCAAGGATGGTCTTTCGAAACACGCCAGATCCACGCAGGGCAGGAGCCTGACTCTGCCACGGGAGCGCGGTCGCTTCCGATCTACCAGACCACGTCCTTTGTTTTCCCCAGCGCAGAGAGCGCAGCCAACCGCTTTGCCTTGGCCGAGCTCGCCCCGATCTACACCCGTATCGGCAACCCAACACAAGATGCCGTGGAGCAGCGGATCGCCAGCCTCGAAGGCGGACTGGGCGCATTGCTCCTTAGCTCAGGACAAGCCGCGGAAACCTTCGCCATCCTGAACATTGCCGAGGCCGGAGACCATATCGTCGCCAGCCCCAGCCTTTACGGCGGCACCTACAACCTGCTGGCGCACACCTTGAAGAAGTTCGGCATCTCCGTGACGTTCGTGGAGGACCCGGACAAGCTGGACCAGTGGCGGGAGGCCGTACAGCCCAACACCAAGCTGTTCTTCGGTGAGGTGGTGTCCAATCCGCGCCAGGACGTGCTGGACATCGAGGGTATTTCACGCGTGGCGCATGAAGCTGGCGTGCCGCTGATCGTGGATAACACGCTGTCCACCCCGTACCTCATCCGTCCCATCGAATGGGGTGCGGACATCGTGGTGCACTCGGCTACCAAGTATCTGGGCGGCCACGGTGCGGCGATCGCGGGTGTGATCGTGGACTCCGGAAACTTTGATTTCGGCAAGGACCCTGAGCGCTTCCCCGGATTCAATACTCCGGACCCCAGCTACAACGGACTCGTTTACGCGCGGGACCTTGGCAAGGACGGCGCGCTCGGAGCCAACCTCTCCTACATTCTCAAGGCCCGCGTGCAGTTGCTGCGCGATCTGGGTTCGGCGGTTTCCCCGTTCAACGCGTTCCTCATCGCTCAAGGGCTGGAAACCCTGAGCTTGCGCGTCGAGCGCCACGTCTCCAACGCCACCAAGGTGGCGGAATGGTTGGAAGCCCACGACGACGTCGAATCGGTCGCCTTCGCGGGTCTGCCGTCCAGCCCTTGGTACGAGCGCGGCCGTAAGTACGGGCCGAGGGGTACCGGGGCAGTGGTGGCATTCAACATCAAGGGTGGCGTCGAGGCCGGCAAGCGATTCGTTGATGGCCTGGAGCTGCACTCCCATGTTGCCAACATCGGTGACGTCCGCTCGCTGGTTATCCACCCGGCGTCGACTACCCACAGCCAGCTCACGGTTGAACAGCAGCTGGTTGCGGGCGTGAATCCCGGCCTTGTCCGTCTGTCCGTGGGAATCGAGCACGTGGACGACATTATTGCTGACCTGGAGGCTGGTTTCCGGGCTGCCAAAGGCGCTTAGCGGAGCGGCCGCCCGCCGACGAAAATTCGCCGGGCGGCCCTTCAGCATGTGTGTTCCTGAACGAAGCGCCCCTAAACCGTCACACAGCTGTCACATTCTTCGCCAAAACAAGGGTATTTTTCCTAGACTCTACGTATTAGGTCATGAGTGCCAGCGACAGCCCCGGCTTGCTGGCCGGCAACCCTCCTCCGCGGTGGGGTGCCCCGGGTGAGGACCTGGCCTGTCGCACGCAAGGCGGCAGGCAAGCGCGAGGTTAGGTGTCAAAGGAATGACCATTACTGCTACAGCACCCCCAAAACCGGGCAAAGAAGACGGGACGGTCAAGTACGCCGGCGTAGGTTCGCTGGAACTTGAAGCCGGCGGTTTTCTCCCTGACGTTGTGCTGGCTTACGAAACCTGGGGGCAGTTGAACGCGGATGCGTCCAACGCAGTCCTCGTTCAGCACGCTCTGACGGGCAGCACGCATGTGGCCCGCGGTGCTACTGATGAGGAAGGCTGGTGGGAGCAACTCGTTGGCCCAGGCGCGACGATCGACACCAACCGGTTCTTCGTTATCTCCATCAACATTGTGGGCGGCTGTTACGGCAGCACGGGCCCATCGTCCCAGGCGCCGGACGGGCGGCCCTGGGGATCCCGCTTCCCCCTGATCACTTTGCGCGACAGCACGGTGGCTGAAGCCCGCCTCGCCGACGCGTTGGGGATCAAGTCATGGCACGCCGTCCTTGGCGGTTCGATGGGTGGGGCGCGGGCACTTGAGTGGGCGGTGACCTTCCCTGAGCGTGTCCAGCGGTGCGCGGTTATTTCTGTCGGCGCCTACAGCACAGCCGAGCAAATCGCTTTCGCCCAGTCGCAGACACTCGCCATCCGCCAGGACCCGAACTTCAACAACGGCGATTACTACGGTGGACCAACTCCTGAGGCGGGCCTTGCCCTGGCCCGACGGATAGCCCACATCACGTACCGATCAGCGCTGGAGCTTGATTTCCGCTTCGGCCGGGAAGCCCAGCACCAAGAGACGCCCCTGGCTGCTCCGGTCCTGGGGGAGCGTGGCCGCTACCAGGTGGAAAGCTACCTCGACCACCAAGGCACCAAGCTGGTGCGCCGGTTCGATGCCAACAGCTACATCGCCATCACTGAGGCACTCATGTCCCACGACATCAGCCGTGGCCGAGGCACCTTGCAGGAAGCCTTGGCCAGCGCCACTGCTGAATTCTTTGTAGCAGCCGTCGACTCCGACCGCCTCTATTTCCCGGCCCAGTCATTGGAACTGGCACAAAATCTGCCTGGCGACGTTCCCGTCCACGTGATCGAGGCCCCCATCGGGCACGATGGCTTCCTCACCGAAATCGGGCAACTGTCAGCCCAACTGCATCAGGCCTTCTTCGCCTAACGGCCCGGCTTTCTTCGACTAGGCCGGCTCAGCCGTTCATGATCTCGCCGCGCTGCTTCATGTAGTCCTCCATGGCGATCTCGCCGTTGCTGAACTTGAGGTCCAGTTCGGCCAGTTTTCGCGCGCGGAAGCCTTGCTGCTCAGAGCCGCTGTTGCTGGGGAAAGTAGGTGAAGAAGCGTTCGACGGCGGCCCTGCCGGCGGTTGCGCATCGGCAGGGCGGACGGTGGCGGGCTCCCCGGGATAGCCCGGGTAGCTCTGCTGCGGGTAACCCGGTCCCGGAAGATTCTGCGGGGGAGCCGGGGCCCGGATAGTTCTGGCCAGGGTAGTTCTGACCCGGGAAGCTACGGTCCTGGAAATTACGGTCCTGGAGCCGCCGCGCCCGGGACCTGTTGTATAGGCGGATTCCCATGGGAATCAGCCACGAGCAGACGATGATCCAGAAGATCAGATTGTTCACGGTGCAGGCCTCCTAGGTCTTAAACCCAGCTTAGCCCCGCCGTTTCACACCAGCTTTGCCTTCATGCCCAGGAACCTCCCATAGCGTTCCACCTCTGCCTCCAAAGCCTGTTGTTCGGCTGTTGTGACGGGCCGGTTCATTCTGACGTCGAGTTCGCAGAGCCCACCGGAGAAGCCATGGCGCCACCACCCGGCCAACCTGCCATCCAGCAACACCACGTGAATGGGAGCATCGCCCTCCGGGAAATAGGGTGCCCTTCCACCGAGGTAGTGCCTCGACTGGGAATAGCCCATCACGTACTCGTCGTAGCACTGGATGAGATCGACGCGGGGGAGCAGCGGCCCATCATCAGCTGGCGGCGGAGTCGCAGCAAGTGCTTCGAGGTCCTCTGCTGGCAAGTAGAAGTCCAGGCCCTCAATCGCCACAGGCTCCAAGGCGCCGGGAGCGGCCTCTTCAGCTATCTGTAAGCCAAGCCGTACATCTTTCATGGTCAGTCCGGACCACGCGGCACAGTCCTTGATAGTGGCAGGTCCGCGGCTGGTGAAGTACCGCAAGGCCAGTTGGCCCAAAGCCCACTCGCGGTCGTCCCCGATTAAGGACGTGGCGCCCGTAGCGGGCACTCGATCCTCGAACAAGGCGTATGTCTGTTTGAGTGCACCTCCTGCCGAACGGACCGGGGCGCCGCTCACCAGAATTTTGCTGATCTCCGCGTGCATGAGGTGGTAAACGAAGCCAAGGCCTTTGCCGGGGAGCCCTGCCTGTTCCAGGACCCCGGCTAATTCTTCGCGTGTTTTGTGGGCTCCACCGGCCACAGCTTCGGCAAGGATGTGCCCGCTGCGGGCGGCGGCGTGCTCATCAACTCCAGTCTGCCTGTACATGCCTTTGTTGCCTTGATGAAGGCGATCCGCAGACAACCCCATCAACCAGCCGAGGTCCTCACGATGCACAAAATGCCACGTCGGCCGCAGGATATGCGTCCGGAGGATCCTGCCGTCAGCCACCGCCTGCTCCACCTCATCGGCAGTGGTACCGGGTGTTCGCTGGGCAAGGGTCCACCTCGCATAGGGAAATTCCTGCGACTGCACCGCGAGGAGGTTGCGCAGCACGTCATCAACGCCTTCGCCGTACGGAGCCCGCAACTGCTGACGCCGAAGCCTGGATTGCACAACCTCGTCCGGCGCGAGTGAAATGTCAGCGTGCATCGCGGAGTTCTTTCCGGGCGTCAGTCCTGCAAGCGATCCTCACGTTAGCCGCGCGGCAGCATGGTGCCGTTGGGACCGAAGACCGGTCCCGCCGTCGGGCGTTTGGCGGTAATGCCGTCGCCGGAGGATCGATGCCGCAGCCTGCGGATAACCCAGGGAACAAAGTACTCACGGGCCCATACCAGATCCGAGGAACGGGCCTCACGCCAGGTGCGGACCGGCAGGGGCTTGGGCACCAAGGGTTCGAGGGTGTGCTGGACGTTCAGCGCTTCCAGGACCATCATCGCGATGGTGTGGTGTCCCAGCGGTGAGAAGTGCAGGCGGTCTTCGTCCCACATCCTGGGATCGGCCAACTGCCTCAGGGACCACATGTCCGCGATGATTGCGTCGTGCCGTGCAGCGACAGTCCTGAGGTTCTCGTTGTAAATGGCCACCTTGCCACGGATGCGGCCCAACACCGAGGATGCAGTGTCCGGCCCGTTGAACAACACCACAGTGGCACCACCGGAGCCCAGTTCCTGAACTGCAGCGTCCAGCTTCTCCGCCAACACGTCCGGGTCGCCACCGGGCCGGATGAGGTCGTTGCCGCCAGCGGAAATTGAGACAAGGTCCGGCTGGAGTTCCAAGCAAGGACCAACTTGTTCATCCACGATCTGCTGCAGCAAGCGCCCACGGATAGCAAGGTTGGCGTAAGCGAAATCCTCATGACCGCGGCCTAGTTCTTCCGCTACACGGTCAGCCCATCCGCGGAAGCCGCCGGGGTTCTGGGGCTCGGGATCACCGATGCCCTCCGTGAACGAATCCCCCAGTGCCACGTAACGGCTCCAAGGGTGTGTTTGAACCGGATCGCCCGGCTTCACCAATGAATTGACGTCACTCACGCTTTCCATCCTGCCTTGAACCTGCAAACCTACGCCACCGTAGGTTGTTACCCATCAGTAACTGCAAGAATAGACCCATGACTGAAGCCGTTGCATTCCCCGCGCCCGTTGTCCTGTGGTCCCATGACGAAGCCGAGCGGGAGGGCAAGCCGCTTCTGGTGCTGCTGCATGGCTATGGCTCCAACGAGGACGATCTCTTCAGCCTTGCCGGCCTGCTTCCGGAGGGATTTGTGGTGGCTTCCTTGCGCGCGCCCATGCCCATGGGCCCCGGCTTCACCTGGTTCCCGCTCACGGCGTCAATCGAATATTCCCTTGAAGCAGTAAAGCTTGCCGCTGAGTATGCCCTTGAATGGTTGGACACTGTCAAAGCCAATCATTCTTCAGTGACGCTGCTGGGCTTCTCCATGGGCATGGCCATGGCGACCACCATGCTCCGCTACCGTCCCGCGGACTTCGCTGCCGTCGTCGGGCTTTCGGGTTTTGTGGTGGACGCAGGTGACGACCTCGCCTTCCGCGATGCCGAACTGGACGGCGCCTTGCCGATGTTCTGGGGCCGCGACCAGCAGGACCCCGTCATTACCCCGGACAAGATCGAATACACCATGGGATGGGTGCGCAAGCACGTGGACCTCACCAAGGTGCTCTACACAGGCATGTGGCACGGTATCAACCAGCAGGAAATCGGCCACGTGGGGGAATTCCTGACCCACAAAGTTCTTTCCGTCGCCTAGAAAAGCAACGCGGGGTCACCTATGGCCCATGTTGCGGCTTCCAATGGGCCATAAGTGACCCCGCGTTGCTTCAGGCGGTGGCGATCCGGACGGTCTGGCCGTTGACGGTAACGGTATCTCCGGCGTGGAGTTGGCGGCCGCGGCGGTCTTCGATTTCGTCGTTGACCTTGACCAAGCCGTTCTTGATGAGCTCCGTTGCTTCAACGCCGTCCTCCACGAGGTTGGCGAGCTTCAGCAGCTGGCCGAGGCGGATCATGTCGTCGCGGATGGGGATCTCTTCGATTTCCGGGTTGCTCATAGAGCAATGATGCCTGAAGTAGTGTGGGGTCAGTGCCGCAGTCTTCGCTCCGTTCAACCCTTCCGCTCGCCGTTGGCCTCCCTGTTGCGGTAGCAACTGGCCTGGTCATTCCGCTTCAAGGAAGGATTAACGGGGCGCTCGGCGCCCGGTTGAACGATGGCATCGCCGCCGCCGTGGTGAGCTTCACCACAGGCCTGGTGCTCATTGCGGTCATTTCCCTTGCCACGCCAAAAGGCAGGGCGGGCCTTCGCCGCATCGTCCCGGCTGTCCGGGACCGGAGCTTTCCCCGCTTCTACGTCATGGCCGGCGGAATCGGCGCTCTCTTCGTCTTTGCCCAGTCCTTCACCATTGGCCTGCTGGGTGTGGCCTTGTTCACCGTTGCAGCGGTCACGGGGCAAACACTGAGCGGCCTCCTGGTGGACCGCATGGGCATAGGTCCCGGCGGCAAACGGTCCATCACGGGAGTGCGGATCCTGGGCAGCGTGCTGACGGTGGCCGCCGTTGCCTGGGCTGTTTCCCCTCGGTTCGGGGGCAATACCGACATCGCCTCGCTGTTGTTGCCCGTCCTGTTGCCTCTGGCGGCAGGGTTTCTCATGAGTTTCCAGCAAGCCATGAACGGAACCGCCACCGTTCACTACGGCACGCCTGTTGCCGCCACGCTGGTCAACTTCATTGCCGGTGCCGTTATCCTCTGGATTGCCTGGCTGATCAAGCTTTCCGTGGCAGGCGCGGGCAACCCGCTTCCGGGTGAATGGTGGTTCTACCTGGGTGGCCCCATGGGCTGCCTTTTCATTGGGCTTGCGGCGCTCTTGGTCCGAAGCCTTGGCGTGCTGGTCACCGGTCTGGGCATGATTGCCGGCCAGTTGGTGGGTTCTTTAGTGCTCGACGTCGTGATCCCGAGTCCCGGTGCGGTGGTCGCCTTGCCCACGGTGTTGGGTACGGTGCTGACGCTCGCCGCGATCATCGTGGCCACACTGCCCTGGCCCAGGGGAGCATTCGTACGAAAGGTCCCGGGCAAAGGCCGGTAGGCTAGGACACGCAGCTTTCTGCACAGTTATTATCCGCACCATCCCCAGCCCACCCCGCCGGACAACCTCGTCCGGGATCCGGGGCAACCACCGCGGACCGCACCCAGCGGCCCTGTAGAACAAATGGAGTACCCATGGCAGCAAAATCCGTCCTTGACCAGGTCATTTCCCTCTCCAAGCGGAGGGGCTTTGTCTTCCAGGCCGGTGAAATCTATGGTGGCTCCCGTTCCGCGTGGGATTACGGGCCCCTTGGTGCGGAACTGAAGGAAAACATCAAGCGCCAGTGGTGGCAGAGCATGGTCCGCGGCCGCGAAGACGTCGTCGGCCTGGACTCCTCAGTCATCCTTCCCCGCCAGGTCTGGGAAGCCTCCGGCCACGTAGAGGTGTTCTCGGACCCCCTGGTGGAATGCCTCTCCTGCCACAAGCGCTACCGCGCTGACCACCTCGAGGAAGAGTACGAGGAAAAGAAGGGCCGTCCCGCCGAGAACGGCCTGAAGGACATTGCCTGCGCCAACTGTGGCACCCGTGGCCAGTGGACTGAGCCGCAGGAGTTCTCCGGCCTCCTGAAGACCTTCCTTGGCCCGGTGGCCAACGACGAAGGCATGCACTACCTGCGCCCGGAAACGGCCCAGGGCATCTTCGTGAACTTCAACAACGTCCTCACCACGTCCCGGAAGAAGCCGCCGTTCGGCATCGGCCAGATCGGCAAGTCCTTCCGCAACGAGATCACGCCAGGCAACTTCATCTTCCGCACCCGCGAGTTCGAACAGATGGAGATGGAATTCTTCGTCGAGCCCGGCACGGATGAGGAATGGCACCAGTACTGGATGAAGGAGCGTATGTCCTGGTACACCAGCCTGGGCATCCGCGAAGAAAACCTCCGCTTCTTCGAGCACCCGCTTGAGAAGCTGAGCCACTACTCCAAGGGCACCACGGACATCGAGTACCGCTTCGGTTTCCAAGGCTCCGAGTGGGGCGAGCTCGAGGGCATCGCGAACCGCACGGACTTCGACCTCTCCACCCACGCCAAGGCTTCCGGTACGGACCTGAGCTACTTCAACCAGGCCACCAACGAGCGCTACACCCCGTACGTGATCGAGCCCGCCGCCGGTTTGACCCGTTCCTTTATGGCCTTCCTGATCGACGCCTACACCGAAGACGAGGCACCCAACGCCAAGGGCGGCGTCGACGTCCGCACGGTCCTGAAGCTGGATCCGCGGCTGGCCCCGGTCAAGGCAGCAGTCCTGCCGCTGAGCCGCAACGAGGACCTGTCCCCGAAGGCAAAGGCGCTGGGCACCCAGCTGCGCAAGAACTGGAACATCGACTTCGACGACGCCGGCGCCATCGGCCGCCGTTACCGTCGCCAGGACGAGATCGGTACCCCGTTCTGCATCACCGTGGACTTCGATACCCTCGAAGACCAGGCCGTGACCATACGTGAGCGCGACACCATGAGCCAGGAACGCGTGTCCCTGGACAAGGTTGAGGCTTACCTGGCAGCACGACTGATCGGCGCCTAACCGTGGCTTTGGAATACCGCGAGTGGAAGGAAGGCGACGACCTCGCCCTCCTGGAAATCTGGGGCGGCCCGGAGACGCTGCCCGCAGAACAGTTCCGTGCTGCTTTGGCGCCTTCGAGCAACCAGCCTTGGCGCCGCTGCATCGTTGCCGAGGACGTCGTTGACGGCGTTCGCATCCCCGTTGCCGCCGGCGTGGTCCATGAAGCGTCCCTGCATCCGGAACGTCTCTGGGCTTATATCGAGGTTGCCAAGGACCATCGCCGGAACGGCGTTGGGACCACACTGCTGACCATGCTGCGCCGCGAAGCCGGGAACTCGCCGTCGGGCGTTTCCAAGCTTCGCAGCAAAGTTGAGCCGGGCACGCCGGGGGCCGCTTTCGCCGAGGCTGCAGGTCTTGGACCCATCCAGCGTTCCCAGTTGGTAGTGGTGGATCCTGAGCCGCTGAAGCTCCCGCGGTTCGGCGACGGTTCCGAGGAAGCTGCGTCGGAGCGCGTCGAGGACCTCGCCACCGGATCCGTGGAACTCAGCGAAGTGGTGGGCAGCTACTACTCAGCCGTCCATCACTGGGACAGCCCAGGTGAGCTCAGCATTCCTACGGTGCAGCGGCTCTTCCTGCACGATCTCACCGGGGCGCACGGGGCCATTGTGCTTCGTGCACCGAAGGCAAGCGCCTTTGGTGGGGGAGTGCCGGCCAGCCGAAAAGGCAAGATCCAGGCGTTCGCCATCAGCTACGCCCAAGGCAACTCCGAGGAGCCTTCGGATGTCTTCCTGGGTCACGATCCGAAGCTGTCCGCCGACGACGCAGAGGCTGCCGTACGGGACCTCCTGGCGCTCATTGCCTACCAGCACCCTGTGTTGTTGGAAGTGGACGAATCCATGACGGCACTGCGCAGCGTCCTGGCACCCTTGCTGGAGTCGGGCAAGGCCCACGTTCGTGGCGCTGACACACTGATCGTGAGCGACTGACAGCGACTGACCAGGTGTCTGCGTGTCCGGATCCCGCTTTGCCCATCGCCGATGGGCAGGGCGGGATCCTGGCTTTAAGCTCAGTTCGGATTCATGCTGGAAAAGTCTTGACGCGCCCATGGCGCAGGAGTAGGAAGGCGACGTAAGCCACGCGCCGGCACACTCGGAGGGAAGCGGCGTCTGTGGAACAGCTCCGGTCTCCTTTGAATCGGCGGTAACAATAATGAACGGAACGGCCTTGGACGGGCTGCGGGATCAGCTGCGCGGACAGCTCATCACTCCCGAAGACCCTGACTACGATTCGGCACGGGCAGTCTTTAACGCCATGGTCGACAAACGTCCTGCGGGCATCGTCAGGGTGGCCCAGGTGGCGGATGTGATCGCGGGAGTGAACTTCGCACGAGAGAATTCCATGCCCCTGGCAATCCGGGGCGGCGGACACAGCGCCCCTGGATTTGGAACAGAGGATGACGCACTGGTGCTGGACTTCGTCAACCGAACAGGGGTCAGGGTGGACCCGGAGACCGCCACTGCGCGGGCCGAAGGCGGAACCACATGGGCTGACTTCAACCACGCAACCCATGCCTTCGGACTGGCCACCACAGGCGGGATCGTCGGTTCCACGGGAGTGGCCGGGCTAACCCTGGGCGGCGGGATAGGTTACCTGGCCCGCAAGTACGGTCTCTCCTGCGACAACCTCGTTTCAGCCGATGTGGTCACGGCGGATGGAAAGTTCCTGGTTGCCAGCGAAGACCAAAACGAGGACCTGTTCTGGGCGCTCCGGGGCGGTGGCGGCAACTTTGGCGTGGTGACCTCGTTCGAGTTCAAACTCCATCCCGTTGATATGGTCCATGCCGGAGTCATTCTCTATGGCGCAGAACATACGGACACCGTTGCCCGGTTCTACCGTGATTACATCGCGAACGCCCCGGAAGAGTTTGGCGCGTTCCTGGGATTTCACCAAGGCCCGCCAGTCCCGTTCCTTCCCGAAGAGTGGCACGGCAAGCCTGTCTGTGTGGTGGTAGGGATGTGGACAGGGGACATGGGAGAAGGCGAAGCACGCTGGCAGCCCTTCCTGGACGCCGCTCCTGTTGCCGGCTCACTGGTAGCTCCTATGCCTTACCCAGCCCTGAACGTTGCCTTCGACGCCCTGAACCAGAAAGGAATGCAGGGCTACTGGAAGGCGAACTTCCTCCCCGAACTCAGTGATGGCGCCATCCAAGCTCACGCTGAGCACGGCGCGACGGTCACCAGCGTCAATACGGCCGTCCATATTTACCCGATCGATGGCGCCGTCTCACGCGTTGGCGTCCACGACACTGCCTTTGCGCATCGGGACATGAAGTTCGCGCCGGTCATTGCCGCGCAATGGATGGAGCCCACGGACAACGAAGCCAACATCGCCTGGGCGCGAGGGTATGCGGCGGCTCTTGCACCGCACTCGGCGCTGGGCGGGTACATCAACTTCATGGACACCGAAGACCAGAACCGCGTCACTGACAATTACGGCCCCAACTGGGATCGTCTGGTGCAGGTCAAGAGCAAGTACGATCCCGGCAACCTTTTCCATGTGAACCAGAACATCAAGCCCGCCTGAGGGAAGGCTTTGCATGTGACCCGGCTAGGCTTGAAGCCATGAGGTTTTGCAGCTGATGGGTCACGGACACTCCCACGGTCACGGTCATTCTGAAAGTTCCGAGCCAACCCCGCAGGCCGTTGCGTCCCGGAAGCGCGCCAACTGGCTCCTGGCTGCGGTGCTGGTTCCCCTTGGAGTGCTCACTGTCATCGCCATGATGGTCATGTGGCCCTCGGGCAGTCGGGACGGAATCTCCTTTGCGAGTCCCTACCAGGCTGCCCCGGGGGTGACGTTTGATACAGGAAAGATCCAGAGCGTGGTGCAGGAAAGTTGCACACAAACCGGACAATCCACGCAAGGACAAACGGATACTGGCCAGACGGACACCGGTCAAACGGGCCAGTCCGGCGGATCCGACTGCACTTTCGCCTTCACCCAGCCCGATAAGGGCGGGGAAGCCGTCAAAGTAGTGATCAACCCCGACGTCGCCAAATCCCATGGGGTGGATGTGGGGGACTCGATCCGCTATCTGAACCTTTCCGGTGTCCAGGGCGCATCGCAAGGCAACGGCTCGCCGTCGTACGTTTTTGTGGATTTCGTGCGGAGCCTGCCAATTGCCCTGCTGGCCGTGCTCTACGCGGTGGTAGTGATCGCTGTGGCGCGCTGGCGTGGCTTCCGGGCGCTCCTTGGCCTGGTTGGCGCCTATGCCGTGCTGGTCAGCTTCATCCTGCCGGGGCTCGTGGAGGGGAAGCCGCCACTCATGCTGGCTTTGGTGGGTTCCACGGTGATCATGATCGGGGTCCTGTACTTCGCCCACGGCTTCTCGGCGAGGACGTCCACGGCCCTGCTGGGAACCATCTTCGGGTTGGGCATTACAGCGCTGTTGGCGGCGTGGGCCACGGATGCTGCCAACCTTGCAGGCGTCGGTGACCATGACGCTGCCACGCTGATAAATATGTCGGACAAGATTTCGATCTCCGGCATCATCCTGTGCGGACTGATCATCTCAGGCCTCGGCGTCCTCAACGACGTCACCATTACCCAATCCTCTGCTGTGTGGGAACTTTACGAACTGGCCCCGAACACCAGTGCCCGGAAGCTGTTCTCCTCGGCGATGCGGATTGGCCGGGACCACATCGCCTCCACCGTTTACACCATTGCCTTCGCTTACGCCGGTGCCGCCCTTCCGATCCTCATCATCGTGATGCTTTACGACCGCCCACTTGCCGAGGCCCTGACCAGTGCGGAACTATCCGAAGAAGTCATCCGGACGCTGGTCGGCTCCATCGGGCTGGTGCTCGCCATCCCGGTTACGACGCTGATTGCCGTCCTGGTGGTCAAGGCCACGGGCGTGAAGGGGGCGGTCCCGGAGCCCGCTCTGTCCGTGAATCCGGACGACGTTGACGATACCGGTACGCTCGCAGCCGCGGCCGCCGTCGTGGGTTCTGGCCGGGTCGAAACGCTCGACGGCGGCCGGTCTTCCCGCGTGGTCGGCAAGCCTGCCCGCCCGGGGAGTCGCCGTGCCCAGCGTGAGGCGGAGCGCCGCGGCGACGATGACGGTGCGCGCGGCTCCATGTGACGGCAGGGCAATGACATTTGTCATCTTGGACCGGTGACAGCCTCCACGGGTCCGGGTGGGCAATCCCGGCTTGAATGGATGGTGGAACAAGACCGCCAACCAGGGAGAACCATGGGAATCACGGGAGTGCCGGCAGTCCACGCCGTCGGATTGCACAAGAGCTTCGGGGAGGTCCGCGCGGTTCGTGGCTTGGATCTGACCGTGCAACAAGGCGAAGTTGTGGCCTTCCTTGGGCCCAATGGTGCAGGCAAGACCACCACCATCGACATGATCCTCGGTCTTAGCACCCCCGACCAAGGTGAGGTTTCGATTTTCGGCCACTCGCCACGCGGCGCCATTGCGCGGGGCCAAGTGGCAGCGGTCATGCAGACCGGCGGGTTGCTGCGGGATATTACTGTCCGGGAAACGGTGCAGCTAACGGCCGCAATGTTTGACTCGTCGCGACCAGTGGAAGAGGCACTGACCCGTGCCGGCATCCTGGATATCGCCAACCGCAAGGTGGAGAAATGCTCGGGCGGCCAGCAGCAGCGCCTGCGCTTTGCGATGGCCCTGGTTTCTGATCCCGGCCTGCTGATCCTGGACGAACCGACCACTGGCATGGACGTCGCTGGCCGACGCGACTTCTGGGCCGCCATCAGGGCGGACGCCTCGCGCGGCCGCACAGTAATTTTCGCCACCCACTACCTTGAGGAAGCGGACGCTTACGCGGATCGGATCGTCTTGGTCCGTCAGGGCGAGGTAGTTGCCGATGGCACAGCGGCCCAGATCAAGAACCTTGCCTCCGGCCGCACGGTCAAGGCTTCCTTGCCAGCCACTGACCGGCATCTTCTGGCGGGACTCCCATCAGCGGACAGCGTGGACTACGACGCCGGAAAGCTCACCGTACGCACGGCGGACTCAGACTCGGTAGTCCGCTACCTGCTGAACAGCACTGCAGCACACGATCTGGAAGTCGTGGCCAACAACCTTGAGGAGGCCTTCGTGGCGCTCACAGGGGATGGAGCAGAATCAGAAACCACTGAACCCGCACTCGAAGGAGACCGGGCATGAGTACGGCAACGGCAATGCAGGACCGCAAGCCCTCCGCGGGCGGTATCAACCGGACGTTCCTGTGGATCGAGATTAAGCGGATGCTCCGCAACCGCAGGACAGTCATCTTCACAGTCGTCATGCCCGCGATCTTCTTCTTCATCTTCGGCCTGTCCAACAAGAACCAGCAGTTGCCCAACGGCCACAGCTATGGTCAGTACATCCTGATCAGTCTGACGGTGTACGCAGCCATGACCGCGGCCACCGGAGCCGGCAGTCAGGTGGCGGTGGAACGTGCGCAAGGGTGGAGCAGGCAGCTCCGGCTTACTCCTTTGCTTCCCGGTGCCTATATTGCTGTCAAAGCTGCGGCAGCCCTGACGTTGTCGCTCGTCGCCGTGATCGCCCAATTCGTCATAGGCGCTTTGGCCGGGGTCACCATGGACGTTCAGACGTGGGTGACAGCTGGATTGGTTGCCTGGCTGGGTTCCTTGGTCTTCGCCGCCCTGGGCTTGTTCGTGGGGTATCTCATGCCAAGCCAGAATGTGATGCAGATCCTTGGCCCGGCGCTGGCTATCCTGGCCATGCTTGGCGGGCTCTTTATGCCGATCGAGATCATGGGCGAGACCTTTGGTGCCATCGCCAAGTTCACCCCGGCATATGGGATCGGGCAGTTGGCCCGGAGCCCCATCACTGGACAGTTCGACGCCATGTGGATCGTTAACGTCGTGATCTGGCTGGCGATTTTCGTTGGCGGAGCCGCGCTGGCATTTCGCCGCGACACCAAGCGCGTCTGATCCTGTCCACTTTGACTAGGGTGGGAGTCATGAGCTCCGAGAAGTCCGGCGGAACGTTCCTTGGGAGAGGACCCGGCCGGTGGTATGTAGGCGCCGGATTTTCCATTCTTCTCTGGGCTTGGCCCACGTGGAACCTGGTGTGGTCCGTCGACGAACCGCTTCCCTGGAAACTTGCAGCCTCCACATCGTTGATCGCCTTCTTCGCCGCCTATGCCATTCTTCCCATGTACAGCCGACGCCGGGGCAGCGCGACCGGTCTGGTGTGCGTCAGCATTCTGTTGGCGCTGAACGGCCTGGTGATTTTCCTGGTCGGCCCGGAGGCACTCTGGACGTGGCCCTTCCTCGCGTGCGCGATTGCCATGACCGTGTTGCCGCCCCGCGTCGACTTCGCCTTGATCATGGCGCTTGCCGCAGTCTCCTTGGGTACCGGGCTGTCCACAGGGACACCCGGGCAGGCCTTCTTCCAGCCCGCACTCATCTTGTCGTTGGGTCTCATGATGTCTTCCTTTGCACGTATGATCCGGCAAACATCCCAGTTGCGTGCGGCGCAAAGCGAATTGGCGGATGCGGCGGTTGCTGCCGAGAGGAGCCGGGTTGCCCGGGACATGCATGACATCCTGGGACACTCCCTGACAGTGATCGCCGTCAAGGCTGAACTGGCAGGCCGGTTGATGGAAGGAGCTACCGGGCCTTCCTTGGACAGGGCGGCGGCGGAGATCACGGAAGTGCAGGACCTCGCCCGCGGCGCGCTGGCTGACGTCCGTGCCACCGTGGCCGGATATCGTGGCGTCAATGTCCTCGCCGAACTCGCAACCGCCAGGACTGCACTGGAATCGGCAGGTATCGAGGCCGAGTTGCCGTCGACTGTTGAGCAAGTTCCAGCCCGGCATCGCGAGCTCTTCGGCTGGGTACTGAGGGAAGGCATCACCAACGTAGTGCGGCATTCCCGTGCGACGCATTGTCGGGTCATGCTGACAGCCTCCGGCGTCCTGGTGGAGGACGACGGCGTGGGGCCGGGTCCCGAAGCGCGCCCCGGCAGCGGACTGGCCGGAATACGGGAGAGGGCGGCCATGGCAGGCGGAAGCGCCAGCATCGGCCCCAGCGAACTTGGAGGTTTCAGATTGGCAGTTGACGTATGAGCATCCGATTGGTGATCGCAGACGATCAAGCACTGGTGCGTGGTGCCCTGGTGGCCTTGCTGGGATTGGAGCCGGACATCGAGGTGGTTGCGGAACTGGGCGATGGGACAGGAGTCGCCGATGCGGTCGTGGAGTATTCCGCAGACGTCGCAATGCTGGACGTCGAGATGCCGGGACTGGACGGAATCAGCGCAGCCGCTGCCGTCCGCCGGGCGGCGCCCTTGTGCCGGGTGCTGATGGTTACCACCTTTGGTCGGCCCGGCTACCTCAAACGAGCCATGCAGGCCGGGGCATCCGGCTTCGTCGTCAAAGACACGCCGGCGCGGCAGCTCGCCGAGGCCGTGCGTCGCGTTCACCGTGGGCTTCGCGTGGTGGATCCGGCACTGGCTGCAGAATCCTTGACATCCGGCGACAGCCCGCTGACTCTGCGCGAGACGGAAGTGCTGAGGGCTGCCGCTGCCGGTGGGACTGTGGCGGACATTGCCAAAGCAGCAGTCCTTTCCGAAGGGACCGTGCGTAACTACCTCTCTGCGGCGATGGCCAAGACCGGCGGAAGGACACGAGCCGAGGCCGTACGAATCGCAGCCGATAACGGCTGGCTCCTGTAGGCAATTTCCGGAACAGCCGCCGGAACGCGCCATGCCCAAAAGTCTCTCGATAGTCGATTTGCCCTGATTTGCAACAATGGATGGGTGACTGTAGTAGCAACGCCCCCTGCCCCAAAGCTTGAGCTTCCGCCTTTGCAGCTCGGTGGGATCACCGTGGACACTCCCGTGATCCTTGCCCCCATGGCGGGCATCACCAACTCAGCCTTCCGCAGGCTCTGCCGTGAATACGGTGGTGGCCTGTACGTGGCCGAGATGGTTACCTCGCGTGCGCTGGTGGAACGGACTCCGGAATCGTTGCGCATCATCTCGCACGATGAGGACGAGAAAGTGCGTTCCGTGCAGCTCTACGGTGTTGACCCCGTAACGGTCGGCGCGGCAGTCCGCATGCTCGTCGAGGAAGACCGCGCAGACCACATCGACCTCAACTTCGGCTGCCCGGTGCCCAAGGTCACCCGCCGCGGCGGCGGTTCCGCGCTGCCCTGGAAGATCGATCTGTTCACGTCGATCGTGCAAACTGCCGTCAAGGAAGCCTCCAAGGGGGGCATCCCGCTGACCATCAAGATGCGCAAGGGCATTGACGAGGACCACCTGACGTACCTCGACGCCGGTCGGATCGCCCGCGATGCGGGAGTGGCCGCCGTCGCCCTTCACGGCCGCACCGCCGCCCAGTTCTATTCCGGGCAGGCTGACTGGTCCGCCATCGCCCGCCTTCGTGAGGCGTTGCCTGACATTCCGGTGCTGGGAAACGGTGACATTTGGTCCGCAGAGGACGCTGTCCGTATGGTCCGGGAAACCGGTGTGGACGGCGTAGTGGTAGGCCGTGGTTGCCAGGGCCGTCCGTGGCTGTTCGGCGATCTGCAGGCGGCGTTCGAAGGCAGCGACCAGCGGCACCGTCCGGGCCTGCGGGAGGTCGCCGAAGGCGTCTACCGTCACGCAGAGCTCATGGTGGAGACCTTCGGCAACGATGAGTACAAGGCACTGCGGGAAATCCGAAAGCACATGGCTTGGTACTTCAAGGGTTACGTAGTTGGCGGGGAGCTTCGCGCCAAGCTGGCCACGGTTCCCACCCTTGAGGTCCTGCGCGGACTCCTTGAAGAGCTGGACATGGATTTGCCGTATCCGGGCATCGATTCCGAGGGTCCGCGCGGCCGTGCCGGATCACCGAAGAAGCCAGCGCTGCCCAAGGATTGGCTCGTGAGCCGTCAGCTGAACGCGGAACAGAGTGCCGAAATCTCCGCAGCAGAGCTGGACGTGTCAGGCGGCTAGCTTCACACGTGTAAGACTGGCTCAAGAGGCACCATTACAACGGCGCTTGAAGGAGGCAGATACCCATGGGAACCGAAGCGATGCTGGGCCGCACTGGAACGCCGCACGACTACGTGCTGGCAATTCCGGGCTACACCGAAGCGGATTCTGCGCGGTGGGTGGAAGAGCCGCGAAAGACTACGTACCGCTCCGATTTTGAACGCGACCGGGCACGGGTCCTGCATTCCTCCGCCCTGCGACGGCTGGGGCAAAAACGCAGGTTGTTGCCCCGGATACGGACGATTTCGTTCGCACCCGTCTGACGCACAGCCTGGAGGTTGCGCAGGTAGGCCGTGAACTCGGCCGTTCGCTGGGCTGCGACCCGGACGTCGTGGATACTGCCTGCCTTAGCCATGACCTGGGCCACCCACCGTTCGGCCATAACGGTGAGTCCGCCCTGAATGAGGTGGCACACACCATTGGAGGCTTCGAAGGCAACGCGCAGACACTGAGGTTGTTGACGCGCCTGGAACCGAAAGTCCTTGCCGAGGATGGCAGGCCCGCCGGGCTCAACCTGACCCGCGCCAGCCTGGATGCTGCGTCCAAGTACCCGTGGTCCGCCGTCGACGCCCCCGTTATCCATGGCCACCGCACCAGCAAGTTCGGCGCCTATGAGGACGATCTTCCCGTGTTCGAATGGCTGCGTGAGGGCGCTCCCGGTAACCGCTCCTGCATCGAGGCCCAGGTGATGGACCTCGCGGACGATATTTCCTATTCGGTCCATGACGTCGAGGACGCAATTGTTGCCGGCCACTTCCAACTGAAGTGGATGGAAAATCCGGACCACCGCGCCCGCGTCGTGGGCTACACCAAGCAGTGGTACCTCCCACACAACGATCCTGCTGACATTGATGCTGCCCTTGCCAGGCTTGAGGCCACCACTGTGTGGGTCCGCGAGGCCGATGGCAGCCGAAAGTCCATGGCAGCGCTGAAGGATATGACCAGCCAGCTCATCGGCCGGTTCTGCCAGAGCGCCATGGAAACCACGCGTGACCATTTTGGCCCCGCAAACCTGACCCGCTATGGCGCCGAGCTGATGGTCCCGGAGGACACCGTGACCGAAATCGCGGTCCTGAAGGGCCTGGCCACCACGTTCGTCATTTCCACGGATCACCGCCAGCCCGTCTACGAACGCCAGCGCGAAGTCCTGCACGCCTTGGTGGGCGTCCTTAACGCCACGGGCGACCGCCACCTCGAGCCGATGTTCGCTGCTGACTGGCGTGACGCTGCCGACGACGGTGCGCGGCTGAGGGTAGTCATTGACCAGGTGGCGTCGCTGACGGATGGTTCAGCCCTGGCCATGTACGAGCGCCTGGTGGGGAGCCTGCCGTCACTCTGGTAGCACCGGCACCCTGGCAGCCAGGGACGCCAAGCTGGAGCGGCTAGGATGGTCACGTGGCTGGCTTGATCAAACGTGAAGATATCGACGAAGTACGCCAGCGCACGGATATCAAGGAAGTCGTTGACGGTTACGTCACCCTGAAGAGTGCCGGCCTGGGCAGCTTCAAGGGCCTGTGCCCCTTCCATGACGAACGCTCACCATCCTTCACTGTCCGCCCCCAAGTGGGCAGATATCACTGTTTCGGCTGCGGCGAAGACGGGGATGCCATCTCCTTCGTCCAGAAAATGGACCATAGCTCCTTCCACGAGGCAGTGGAAAAGCTGGCCGCCAGGATCGGCTACGAGCTGCGTTATGAGGACGGCGGCACCGGTCCGAGCCGCGAAGAAGTGGGCAAGCGCCAGCGACTCCTGGATGCCCATAAGATCGCCGACGAGTTCTTCCGCGCCCAGCTGCTGACGCCCGGAGCCGCCGAGGGCCGTAACTTCCTCGATGGCAGGGGCTTTGACCGCGCGGCGGCCGAGCACTTCGGTGTGGGCTATGCGCCGCAGGGCTGGGACTCGCTCCTTAAGCACCTGCGCGGCCGTGGACTTACAGATGCTGAACTCAAGCTGACGGGCATGTTTTCCGAAGGAAACCGGGGCATCTACGATCGCTTCCGTGGCAGGCTCATTTGGCCCATCCGGGATATCGCCGGTGACACCATCGGCTTCGGCGCCCGGAAGCTCTACGAGGATGATCAGGGTCCAAAGTACCTGAACACTCCTGAAACCACTCTCTACAAAAAGTCCCAGGTCCTCTACGGGATCGACATCGCAAAGCGCAACATCGCCAAGGACCGGCAGCTGGTGGTGGTTGAGGGGTACACCGACGTCATGGCCTGTCACCTGGCAGGAATCACGACGGCGGTGGCCACCTGCGGCACGGCGTTCGGCACCGAACACATCAAGATCGCCCGGCGCCTGCTTTCGGACGACGGCACCGGGGGAGAAGTGGTTTTCACCTTCGACGGAGACGCCGCCGGCCAGAAGGCCGCCCTCCGCGCCTTCGAGGAAGACCAACGATTCGTCGCGCAAACGTACGTCGCGGTAGAACCCACTGGCGCTGATCCCTGTGATCTTCGTCAACTCAAGGGCGATGCCGCAGTACGTGAACTCATCGACAGCAGGAAGCCGCTCTTCGAGTTCGCCATCCGGGCCTCGCTCCGCAGGCACAACCTGGACACGGTAGAAGGTCGCGTCGCAGCGCTGCGGGAAGCGGCGCCCGTTGTGGCACAAATCCGCGACTCCGCCATACGTCCCGCCTACATCCGCGAACTCGCTGGCTGGTTGGGCATGCCTATTGAGGAAGTCAGCCGCTACGTTGGGGCGGCAGCCAAGCGCGCGGCATCCGGCGCTGCTTCATCCGGCGCTGCTTCATCTGGCGCTGCTCAGTCCGGCGCTGTGGGGCAATCGACGACGACGGCAGCATCGTCGAACGGTCAGGCGTCGAGCGGTCAGGTCTTCAACCGTCCCGACCCGCGGGACCCCGTGGCAGGGATGGAGCGCCAAGCACTGGAAGTGGTCCTCCAGGAGCCCTCAGTCCTGGGCGACGGGGCATGGGAACGCTTTGAGGCGTCCCATTTTGCTACTCCTGCCTATGCGGCGGTGCACGCAGCCGTGCGTGCCACAGGACTGGCCCACGCGGCTGATCCCGTGGCATGGGTGGAGCACATCCGGCAGGAAGTCCCGGAGCCTCTTCGGCCCTTGGTTTCTGAGTTGGCGGTAACTCCTTTGCCGGCCAGTACCCCGGAGGCCATGCAACGCTATTGCCGGGACATTTTGGCGAGGCTTTTCGAACTGCAGATCACCCGCATTAAAGCGGACAAGATGGGCCAGCTGCAGCGCCTTGACGCAACTGCATTTCCCGAGGAATTCCAGCGCCTGAACCGGGAACTGATGATGTTGGAAATGCAGCGTCGAGCCCTGCGTTCAGACTCCTGACGGTCCCTGCCGAGGGCTGTCAGAAGCGGCCTGGATGCTCGATTTCGTTTTCCGGCGGGGCCCTGTTAAGCTAGTAACCGCTTCATTCCTCCGTAGCTCAATTGGCAGAGCATTCGACTGTTAATCGAAGGGTTACTGGTTCAAGTCCAGTCGGAGGAGCGCACAATACCCCCGTTCCGGAGTCTCGGAACGGGGGTATTTTTATACCCCCAGGGGGTATCTCCGGCCGATTCGCATTCGCATAAAACCTTTGCTAAAGTCATAACCGCTTCATTCCTCCGTAGCTCAATTGGCAGAGCATTCGACTGTTAATCGAAGGGTTACTGGTTCAAGTCCAGTCGGAGGAGCGCAAGGACCCCGCATCGGTTTCGTACTGGTGCGGGGTCCACTTTTTTACACGAAATCCATCTCCACCTGGAGGAACCGTGCGGCTTCGGCCACGGCTGCCAGGAAGGCTTCCTGTTCGGTCGGGGGTGTCCGGGGTTCACGCGGATGCCATTCGTGGGGTGCGGAGTAGACGCGGCTGAAACCTCCGCCCGGGGGCGCATAGAAGATTCCAAACCGCTGGACCGGCCACTCAGGTGAGGTCTCCGGGGCAACCAGCAACGCGGCGTCGGCTTCGGGGTTGTACCACTGGGCGATGGGCCGGCGGCGATCATCCGTGAAAAGGCCGGCAGCATACAGTGCCGCAGACTGGGGACTGGTCACAGAGCACAGACGGTCCCACCAGAGCGGCAGGATGCGTTCATCCCGACGCTGCCAAGGTGCCGGAAGCGGCTGCAGCTCTTGCCAATGTGGCACATCTCAACTTTATCGCCGGGGACGGGCCGGCAACAGGCCCCGCCTAGCCGGACAGACCAAGTCTGGGATACAGCACCTCGAAGCCCTTGGTCAGGCCGGCGTTCAATGCGATGCCTACATGCCCGCCGTTTGGCACTTCGTAATAAGTAACCGTCATTCCGGAAGCTTTCGCAGCCGCGGAGACAGCCTTCGCAGCTGCAACATAGGTCACATCATCCGAGCCCACGGTGAAAACGGCAGTGGTGTCTGGAAATTGCTTACCCTTCATGATGTTGATGGGTTTCTGTGCGTCATAGGCGGCCTGGTTGCCGCCAAAGATCTCTGCCAGGTTGCCCGCAGGGTCCTCCGCCCCGGGAAACTCCTCGCCTGAGATGTCCACCACATTGCCCCACATCTTCGGGTATTTGAGGGCAAAGGAGATGGCGCACTGCCCGCCGTTGGAGTATCCGGCGATGGTCCAATGGTCGCGGTCCGGGAGGATGTTCAGGTTCGCCTTGGCCCAGTTCACGACGTCAACGTTGATGTACTTCTCCACGTTTCCGTACTTGGCTGTGTCCAGGCACAGAGTGTCGTCTTGATCCGGTCCGATCTGGTCGGCCACGATCGCGATGGGCGCCAAGCCGTTGTTCTTCGCAGCAAATTCGTCCAACGCGGCCGAAACGTACTGGGGATCAGGGAGGCCCGGCTGGCCCATCATGAGGACGAACAAGGGCAAACGGGGAGGGTTCTCCGTCAGGGCTGCAGGCGGCAGGTAGATCCCGGCGGGGCGCGCATTGAAACCCGATGCGGTGGCTGGAATGACCTGCGTTCCCACCTCGCCCTTTGTTGGCATGTTGGCTGGTGGTTTCCAGTTCTGCCAGAGGGGCCCGGAAGGGAGGGGAGCGTCCGGGTCCGGCTTGCTCAGTTGGATGGCTTCTTCAGTGGAAATCCCCAGCGCTGAGCCCAGGGTCCTGTTGAGCCCGAACTCCATGTTGACGCCCAGCGCAGTGACCAGGAGGAATACAGGAATCGATATCGCCGCCACCACCTTCCGCCACCGGGGACTATGGCGAAAACTCACCACGGCCAGCCCAAGGGCAGCGAAGCCGGTGACCACCCAGAACGACACGCGAGGGGTCAGGCCCACGTGGAAGACGTCCAGGACATCTTCCACGATCCAGACCGTAAACCAGCCCAGTGCCGCTGTTATCACAATGCCAACCACCGCGGTGATGACCCAGCGCGAAGACGGCCTGAGGAACAGCAGCAGGAAAAGCCCGACGCCGATGACCACGGCTATCGTCATGACCACCGGGCCGCTGATCTCGATTTCCAGGAGGCCCTTCATGTCCGCGGCATCTGTCGCGCGGTCATGCGGCGGGTTCCCGGGCAACCATTTGCCGAAGCAAACCGGCGCTCTGTGCGCGGGACAACCCCGGCAAGTACGCCGAGCCAACGGCAAGACCAATGGAAGGCAGAGCCAGCGGGTCCCGGTAATACATGTACAGAGTGCGGTGCTCGGGCTGGAACCGCGATTTGAAAGCTGCCAGGGACTTGAAGCCGTACATCGGTTCCAGTGCATTGCCCAGCATTGCCAGGACCCGGTCCAAGGCACTGTGGTCACCGTCGTCCGTCGCGGCCCCTGTGTTGGCCAGCGGGGAGCCTGACAGCGAAATCCGGGGAACGTCGTCCTTGAAGTGCGTAACGGCAGAGGCGATCAGGAATTCCATGACCCCCTTGAAACCAGTGGTTCGGCGGCGCATGAAGTCCAAGGTCCAGCCCGACACCACGCCGTCGGTAAAGACCGGCAGCCAGCTCGTGACGCCATGGACCAAGCCATCATCGTCCACCGCCACGCAACACACGACCTCGGGATCCTTCAGTTCATCGAGTCCGCCCAACGTGAACCCCATCTCGGGGAGGGCCTTGTCCGCCACCCACTCTTCCGAGATTTCGGCCAGTTGTGCCCGGATCCCCGGCGGCATGTCCGCGTAGTGGTACCAGTGGTCCTTGATGGACAGCTTCCCAGCCCTGTTCAGCGCGGTCCGGACGTTCTGCCATTCCTTGCCTTTGAACGTCATGGCCTGGATATTCAGCAGGGTTTCTTCCGCCACCTCCAGTTTGCGGAAGCCGCGGGGGAGGAGGGCCTCGTCAAGCTCCGCCGTGGCCGAATAGAAGCACGGTGTGAGGCCCAGTGCCGCACAATGGGCCAGGAAGCCTGTCGCAGCCTCGGTGTGGTGCTGGCGGGCCCCGAACGGACCCGCCACCGTCAGCGCCACTCCGTTGTGCACTTGGTAGGCGAGGCCAGCCCTCCTGTCCGGAGTGAACCAGTATTGGTTGTTGTCCCACAGGGCCATCCAGGACAAGGTGCCTCCGCCGTCGTGAAGTAATTCACGGGTATGTCCCAGGTCCGCAGCAGGGTCCTTTGCCAGCGTCCGGAACCGCTGGAAATTGCTCAGGACCATCAAAAGGATGCAGAGCCAGATGACGTCCCCGCCCAGTCCGTAAAGAACTGTGCTCAGCAGTCCCTGTGGCAGTTCAACGACGAAGGGAACAGGGAAGGGGACCAGGATATGGGTCAATTGGCCTGCGAGGTCCCACAGGGATGAGCGGCCCGGGTTCCCTTCTACGAACCAGAAGACCACGTAGAGGGCCGCCGCCGCCGCAGCCATGATGAGGGTTGTCCTGCCCAGGACGCGATATCCGGCGTCGCTGGACTCCACCCGGAATTTGTGGCGGTTGATCACCAGCAGGGCCGCGATGATCAGCGGCGCCAGGATAGCGGGAACGGCATAGAGCAGGAGGTAACCGATGTCGTCATTGCCCAGTGTCACTTCCGGATCCGTCACGTACTGCAGGATTGCCACGCTCGTCACGAACGCCAGGTAGAGCTGGATGACCAGGGTCAGTCTGTAGGCGAGGCGGCGACCACGGCGCAGCCCCTCAGCACAGACAAGCAGCAACAGCACCGGGATCACTGACAGGATGGTGGCGCCGAAACTCTGCACACCCACAACGCTCTGCAGCGTGACGCAGCTCTTGTCGTTGTCGCAGGCTTCCTTCACTTCGTCCACGCTGGGGCTTGCTTGCAGCATCACCTCGGAAACCACAGAAAGCGGTCCCACCTCCAACGTGCCCGTCAACTGTGTGAGCAAGGGGCCCAGGGCGAAGACACCCACCACGGTTCCCACAAGGAACCGGGTCTCACGAAGACTCGAGGAATGAAGCGAGCCCGCACGTCGCCGCAGCACCAGGGCCTGAACGGCCCAACCGGCCAGAATGCCGATGACAGCGCCGGCAAGGGCCTGGAGTGTTTGTGCGACGCCTACAAACAACGCAAACATGAGCGTGGCGGCCAGCAACCATGTCCGGAGGCGACGACGCCACAGTGCCTCCAGTGCCGCCGTCGAACATCCCAACGCGGCGGCGGCGCCACCGTAAGCGCCCACAACGTACTCGCCACCCAGGAAACTAAGCCATTGGTCGCTGTTGTCCGTTCCAAAAGCAACCAGCCCCATCAACACCAAGGCGCTCAGGGCAGAACCAAAGATAAATGCTGCCAACGCCAGCCATGGACCCATGGTGCGCTCGGCGATACCCACGCCCACCAGGATCATCACGGTGCATGCCAGATAGTCGAGCAAGGATGAGGCGAAGAAAGATGATGTGAAGATGGACCAACCCGGCCCCGGATCCAGCGCCAAACCCAGCCCGACTTGTTCCAGGAGTGCCTCGTTGGGACCGGCGATAAGGCTCCCTGTAACTGCCCCTACAACCCAAAGGAACAACACGAGTCCCAAGGTCAGGGGCAGCCGCCGTATGGCCGCCAGGCCGTAAACAGTGCCCCTATATCCCACAGCCGCACTCATGTGATGTCCCCTTCACCGGCGAAGCGGGGGAAACCCCCGGCTGGCCACCATTCTGCCCTGCCAGGCGCCGTAAGGGGAGGGCTTACGCGGGCCGATGGACCCGGGGTCGATGGACCCGGGGCCGATGCACCCGGGGCCGATAGACCCGATTACGGTTAGTCCCGATTCCAGGGACCCGGGTTCACCCGGTACAGCAGGGCCGCTCCAATGACGGCGCCAAGTATCGCCCCGAACAGGGCACTCCCAGCCAGGCGGCCCAACAGTGCCCCGACGACGGCGCCAAGCACGGCCCCGAGGAAAAGGCCCCTGCCGTTGCGGTGCGGTTTCTTGGTCATGGTCACAGCCTATGGTCCGGTTCTGGGGAATGCCGTACTAACGGATTGATGGGACTAGTTGGATTGAAGGGACTAGTGGATTGAAGGGACAGTCCGAGGCCGGACCACCAGCCACAGTGCGGCAATGGCTCCGGTGATACAGACAGCCTGGACCGCGCCCATGGGTACCGCTGAATCGACTCCCAGCCAGCCGACCACCGGGGGGACGATGCCCGCCATCATGAATTGCGCTGCGCCCAGGAGCGACGCCGCCGTCCCCGCTTGGGCTCCATGGTTCGCCAGGGAGAGGACCTGGACGCAGGGGAACAGGAAGCCTGTAGCGCAAATGTAGAACCAGAGCGGAATCAGGATGCCCCAGAGACCCACGTGCAGGAGGTCGAGCACAATAATCAAGGCCGCCATCAGCAGCATGAACACCGTGGCTCCGGCCACGATCCACTGCGGAGCCACGCGTCGGATCAACCTTGAACTGATCTGGACGCCCGCAACGATGCCCAGCGAATTGACGCCGAAGAGGAGGCCGTATTCCTGGGGAGAGAACTCATAAATGTTCTGGAACAGGAACGTGGAGGCGGAGAGGTAGGCGAACAAACCACCAAAGTTGAGGCTGCCTACCATCAACATGCCCACGAAAATCCGGTCCGTCAGCACCGTCTTGTACCGCTGCCGCACAGTGACTGTGGACTTCCCGCGCCGTTCCGCCGGGAGTGTTTCGCGAATGAAGAAGATCGCGGCCAGTATCACCAGCGTGCCGTAGCAGGCCAGGAAGTAGAAAATGCCAGGCCACGGGAACACCAGCAGCAACTGGGAACCGATGATTGGGGCCAGGATCGGGGCCAACCCGTTGACCAAGGACATCCGGGAGAACATGCGGACCATCGAATAGCCGTGGAACAGGTCCCGGACCATCGCCATTGCAACGACGCCGCCGCCCGCGGCGCCGATACCCATGAGCACACGGAAGAGGGACAGGAACCCAATGTCCGTAGCCAATGCAGCGCCCAACGATGATCCGATATGGAGGGCAGTGGCCAGGATCAAGGGCAGGCGACGGCCAAACTTGTCGCTGAAGGGACCAACCACCAACTGTCCAAGGCCAAACCCAACGGTGGTGCCGGTCAGTGTCAGCTGGATCGCCGTGGCTGATACGCCAAAACTCTCCTCCAGCGCAGGAAACGCAGGAAGGTAGAGATCCACCGTGAAGGGCCCCAGAGCGGTCAGGGCACCGAGGAGGACAATGTAGACAAGCTTTTCGAGTCGGCTCAGGGAATCGCCCGGAGCAATTGGATTGGTCACGATCATCTATCCTATGGCCGTCACATCATATTTATGCAGCTACGTCAGGCGCGCCGCGGTGTCATCGGCGAAAGTTGAGCCGGAACCTGAATGATAGTTTTGAGGACAGGTGCCCGCGGCGATCTTTTTCCGGCCGCGTTCGCCCGACACGATGCCCAGAGGAAGCAGTTAGGCGGAACCCAATGAGTGGACGTCACACCGGCCGGACCAGCACGCGACCAGCCATCCGTACTTTGCCGAAGACCCTCAAGCTCGTTGCCCGTTTGGCCCCCAGGCAACTCAACGATGAAATCGCCCTTGCCAAGGTCGAACTCAAGCGCAAGGCCACCCAGGTTGGGGTGGCCGGAGCGTTCTTTGGCGTAGCACTTGTATTCATGTCCCTCCTGGTGATCGCGTTGGTGGTGGCCGCGATTCTCGGTTTGGCTACCATCATGCCGGGCTGGCTTGCGGCGTTGATCGTCGCAGCGGTCTTTCTCGTGATCGTCGCGCTCGGAGCCTTGATCGGCGTCGCCAAGTTCAAGAAGGCCATGCCTTTGATCCCGGAAGACACCATCCGTGGACTCAAGCACGATCTCGGAATTGCGAAGGAAGGCTCGGCCTTCGACGAATCGATCCTCGATCCCAATTCGCCTGCTGCCAAGGCGGAGAAAGCCGCCAAGGAAGCTGCCGCCGAAAAGGCGAAGGCAGAAAAGGCTGCAAAGGAAGCTGCCAAGGAAGCGGACGCAGCCAAGGCGCCCACGGAGGCAGAACTCCGCCTGCGCCTGAACAAGCGGCGGGAACACCTCACCGGCGTGCGCGATGAACTTGGCGAGCAGTTGGACGTCAAGAAGCAGGGCCAGGCTTTGCTGGGCACAGCCACCATGAAACTCCAGGAGGGAAAGGACTTTGCTTCGGCGAAGTTCGCTGACCTTGGGGAGGCCGTCCCCGAGGACCTCACCGGACGCCTTGCTTCACGATGGAAGGACCTCGTGGCTTTCGCCGCCGCGGCTGCAGTCTTCGTGGTTGCCCTGCGGAAGCTGCTGAAGAAGTAGCAGCCTGCCGCGGTACCGCACACACTGGAGTAGAGGAAAGGGGGACACCATGAGGTTTATCGGTGCTGGTTCGCATCCGGACCGTCCCCAGGTGGACCACGACCTCCTCTTTACTGTTCCCAATGTCCTCACCGTTCTGCGCTTCATGGGCGTTCCGCTCTTTGTGTGGCTGGTCCTGTGGCAGAAGGAGTATGGCTTTGCCGTGCTCGTCCTGGTCATCATGGGCAGCACCGACTGGGTGGATGGTTATATCGCCCACCGCTACGACCAAACCTCCAAGTTGGGCAGGATCCTGGACCCCCTGGCGGACCGGGCCGCGCTCATAGCCGTTGCCATCACTTTGGCGATCGCCGGCGTCGTGCAGTGGTGGTATCTGGCCGCGCTGGTGGTGCCTGACGCCATTCTTGCCATTGCCTCGCTGATTTACTTCCGCAGCCACCCAGACCTTCCTGTCAGCATCATCGGCAAGATCCGCACCGGGCTCCTGCTGGTGGGCACGCCGTTGCTGGTACTTTCCAAATTGCCGGTTCCCTACACCGACGCTTACTTTGCCGCCGCTTGGGTCTTCCTCGGCCTCGGCCTGCTGGGACACTGGATTGCGGCCTACAACTACTACTGGGCCATCCTGCGTAAAGGCAAAGAACTGCGGGCCAACGACGGCGGACACGGCTGATGGTGTGGCTGGCGGTTTGCCTTGCCGTACTTGGCGCTTTTTTCCTTGCCATTGGTGCCCAACGCCAAGGAAGCGCGGTCAAGGCCGATACCGGCGGTCTGGCGCTGAGCTCCAACGGGTTCCTCCGGCTTCTGCGTAACCCACGATGGATGCTCGGGCTCTTGCTGTTGTGCCTGGGCATGGTGATGAATGCGATTGCCCTCGTATCGGCACCCCTGACGGTGGTTCAGCCGATTGGTGCGATCGCACTGGTCATTACCACCGTGGTCAATGCGAAGGATCAAGGCCTGAGCATCAACCGCGCCACCGTGGTTGCCATTACGGCCTGCGTTACCGGATCCGCTTTGTTCGTACTGCTGGCAGTTAACGTCACGCAGGAAAACCACCATGTTAACGCTGAAGACGAACTGACAATCGTGCTGCTCCTGGCTCTGGCCGTGGGTCTTTTCGGCACCCTTGCAGTGTTGTTCAAACACCGCATGAGCGCCTTCGTATACATTGTGGGAGCTGGCGTACTCTTTGGCTTCGTGGCCGTCCTGACCCGGATCATCGGCAAGCACCTCCTGGATCCCAACGGCCTGTTCCTGCTCAATGTGCAGTGGTACACGCTCATTGCCATCGCGGCCGCCGGCGGCCTTGGTTCCTGGTTCGTCCAGAGCGCGTATTCAGGCGGCCCTCCGGATCTGGTTATTGCCGGACTCACGGTGGTGGACCCCATGGTGGGCATCGCCATCGGCATCGTCATCCTTGGTGAGCTTCGTCCCGATGTCCAGCCTGTGATGGCAATCAGCATGGCCGCCGCAGCTTCCCTTGCTATCGTGGGGGTTATTGCCTTGAGCCGGCACCATCCGGAAGTCACCAAGCGTAAGAAGGACGCGAAGGCGGCTGCAAGCCGGAAGGCCTAGCCAAAGCTTTATCTTGCGCCACCGCTTCCCAGCGGTCCGGCAACCCGGCGACACCACAGCATTGATCCGTTCAGCGCTGTTCCGCACCGTGACCATCAGGAGTTCTCCACGTGACCATTCCCGACACCAACAAACCCCTTACCATCCTGATCGCGGCGGACACCTACCCGCCGCACATGAACGGTGCTGCGCAGTTCGGCTACCGCCTGGCCAAGGGTATGACCGCGCGTGGACACAACGTGCACGTGTTGGCCTGCCGTCCGGACACGGGCAAGAGCTACACGGAGTTCCGTGACGAGGCCACAGTGCACCGCCTCCGCTCGCATGGAGTGTTCACCCACGAATACTTCCGCATCTGCTTCCCTTGGGAAATCAAGAAGGAAATCAGTCTCCTGTTCGACAAAGTCCGACCGGACGTGGTGCACATTCAAAGCCACTACATGATTGGCGAACACGTACTCTATGAGGCTGTAAAGCGTGGCATCAGGGTTATTGCCACCAACCACTTCATGCCTGAAAACCTGAACCCCTTCCTGCCTTTCCCGCAGTGGTTCAAGGACATCGTGGGCCGCATCTCCTGGAAGGATATGGGCAAAGTGATGGGCCAGGCGGACGTCGTCACAACACCGACCCCTCTGGCGGCGAAGGCCATGCACCAGCACGCGTTCCTCCGTAAGGTCCTGCCCCTGTCCAATGGCATCGACTCCGCAGCCTATGAACTTCAGCCGGGCGAGACAATCGAACCCCATGCCAATCCCACCGTTCTTTTCGCGGGACGGCTTGCGGAAGAGAAACACGTCAATGTGCTGATCGACGCCATTGCCAAGACCCCGCGCGAACTCAACGTGAACCTGGAAATCGTGGGTGGCGGCGAAGTCCGGCCTGCCCTTGAAGCCCAGGTTGCGAAGCTTGGGCTGGGGGACCGGGTGAGGTTCCTCGGGCTGGCGAGCGACGAGGACCTGCGCGAGGCCTACATCAAGGCGGACATTTTCTGCATGCCAGGCACTGCAGAACTTCAATCGTTGGTGACGCTCGAAGCAATGTCTGCCTCCACTCCGGTGCTGTTGGCCAATGCCATGGCACTTCCGCATCTGGTCCGCGACGGCGAAAACGGATACCTCTTCACACCGAACGACAGCACGGAGCTCGCAGCGAAGATCACCAAGCTGGTGGAGCTTCCCGAGGACCAGCTGAAGGCCATGGGCAAGGTGAGCCGCGAAATGGTGGAGCCGCACAGCATCAACGGCACCCTTCAGACCTTCGAGGACCTCTACCGCGGGGCTTCCTACGAGGACATGGTGGTGTGACAAAAGCACTCTCAAGTAGCTATTAGTATTGCTAGAGTGCATTTGCCCCAACTGCTGCTTCTTGGCGGCTGGCGGGGCGTCACGGGGCTATAGCTCAGCTGGTTAGAGCGCGGGACTCATAATCCTAAGGTCCTCGGTTCAAGTCCGAGTAGCCCTACATTTACACGGGAGCCGTGGTTGGCGTTTCATACGTCAGCCACGGCTCCTTTGCGTTGCCGCTGTGCGCAATCGGCCGGGTAAGGGATCCCGGTGTGAAAATCCCCGAAGCCTGAATTCCTCCATTCGTCTCGTTGCGGTGAACCGTGCAACTGCGGTATGTTACTCATCAGTAACTTACTACTCGCCGGTAACTTCCGGGGCCGTGACGTGGTCGCAGGTGACCACCCTTGAAGGAGCGCACATGTCCAACGCTGCATTCGATGCCAACAATCTCCCTTATGCCGATGGTGACTTCTACGCCTTTGAGCAGATGCTGACGGTCAAGGAGCAGGACCGCCTGGCCGAGGTTCGCGAATTCCTTGCCCGCGAGGTCAAGCCCATCGCCGTGGACTGCTGGAACCGCGCTGAGTTTCCCATGGAGCTCATCCCCAAGTTGGCGGAAATCGACCTGGTCAGCCCCGTGCGCCGGCAAGGCTATTCGAACCTCTTTGCCGGCATCCTCCATGCGGAAGTGACCCGCGCCGATGCTTCCATTGCGACGTTCATGGGCGTGCACGACGGCCTGTTCACCGGCTCCATCGAAGCCCTGGCTTCCCAGGAGCAGAAGGATGCCTGGCTTCCGGACATCTACTCCCTGAAGAAGATCGGCGCGTTCGGTTTGACCGAACCTCTGGGTGGTTCCGATGTGGCCGGTGGTACCCGGACCACCGCACGGCGCGATGGGGACCACTGGATCCTCAACGGTGCCAAGCGGTGGATCGGCAACGCCACGTTCTCCGATTGGGTGGTCATCTACGCCAAGGATGTGGCCGACAACCAAGTTAAGGCCTTCCTCGTGGATACTTCGCTGCCCGGATACTCGGCAAGCAAGATCGAGAACAAGATCTCCCTGCGTACTGTTCAGAACGCGGACATCACCCTGGACAACGTGGTGGTGCCGGACTTCTTCAAGCTGGCCAACGCCAACAGCTTCCGCGATACCAATGAAGTCCTCAAGGTCACCCGCCTCGCCGTGGCCTGGCAAGCCGTGGGTCTTCAACTCGCTGCCTTCGATGTGGCCCGATCCTACGCGGTGGAGCGCCAGCAATTTGGCAGGCCCTTGGCGGCCTTCCAACTGGTGCAGAACCAGTTGGTTCAGATCCTGGGCAACGCGGTGGCATCAATGGGCATGATGGTGCGTTTGGCCCAGCTTGAGGACGCGGGGGTTGCAAGGGACGAGCAGTCAGCCTTGGCAAAGGCGTTCACCACCGCACGCATGCGGGAAAGTGTTGCCCTTGGCCGCGGGATCCTGGGCGGCAATGGCATTGTCACGGACTACGAAATGGCCAAGATCTTCTCCGATGCCGAGGCCATCTACTCATACGAAGGCACGCACGAGATCAACACCCTGGTGACTGGGCGGGCTATCACTGGAGTCTCGGCCATCGTGTAGGTTTTCTGCCATCGTCCAGATACCGGGCTCCCGTTCAATCGGGCCTAATCCAGCGGTAGCAGGATGGATGGCCTCAGGTCCTCCACGAATCCCAAGGGGTTCACGTAGTCCTCGCCGCGGCGGACGCCCCAATGCAGGCAAGCAGTGGCGCTGCAGTGTCCGGCGTCCAAGGAGCCGATCGCCTGGCCCTTGCGCACCGTATCTCCGGGCTTCAGGTCACTCGTCACCGGCTCAAAACTGCTGCGTAGGCCGTCGCCGTGATCGATCGTAAGGACCGGACGGTCAACCACGACGCCGGCAAAGGTCACCACGCCGGCGGACGGCGCAGTGACCGTAGCGCCGTCGAGCGCTGGCCCCAGGTCAACACCCCGGTGTCCACTTAGCCAAGGCTTGTCCGGCGGATCGAAGGTCCGAAGGACGGCGGGTTCAGGGGAGAGGGGCCAGCTCCACCGCGCCTCTGCCGACGACGTCGCGCCGGGGCTTCCGGCCATGGTCACGGCGAGGACAACAGTGGATATGGAGAGCTTCAAAATAGCCATGTACCAAGGCTTTCCGCTCCCGCGCTGCCGTGCCATCCCCGGGCTGCCCTATGTGGACAACGTCCCTTTCGGGCGGTCAAACGAGTGGTGCTCCTGTAGTACACTTGGTGGAGCAGTTTGCTGTGCCCTCAAGCTAGTTCAGGAGCATGTCTCATTCAGATATGTGAGGGTCCCGAGCTGACTACGCGTATCCAGCCCTCCACCAGCGAAGCCTCTTGGCTTTAGGCTGCGGAGGATTGTGCCTCTTGCGGTCCGGTTGAGCCTTTGTGGCCCCACTCCGGATGAGAAGTGCAATGGATGCCAGGAGCCGCGCCCGTCCGGGCAAAGGCTAAACAACCGTCAACTATTGGCAGGGTAAGAGCAGCCCCATGGGCTCTCTCATGAATGACCTGCCGGAAGGAGCGTCGGCATGCCCGTCGTAACTATGCGCCAGCTGCTTGACAGCGGCGTCCACTTTGGACACCAGACCCGTCGTTGGAACCCGAAGATGAAGCGCTTCATCTTCACGGAGCGCAACGGCATCTACATCATTGACCTCCAGCAGTCGCTGTCCTACATCGACCGCGCCTACGAGTTCGTCAAGGCTACTGTCGCCCACGGCGGCACCGTCCTGTTCGTCGGCACCAAGAAGCAGGCTCAGGAAGCAATTGCCGAGCAGGCTACCCGCGTTGGCCAGCCGTACGTGAACCAGCGTTGGTTGGGCGGTATGCTCACCAACTTCCAGACCGTCGCCAAGCGTATCCAGCGCATGAAGGAACTCGAAGAGATCAACTTCGAGGACGTCGCCGGCTCGGGTTACACCAAGAAGGAGCTCCTGCTCCTCAAGCGCGAACTCACCAAGCTTGAGTCCAACCTCGGTGGTATCCGCAACCTGACCAAGGCCCCGTCTGTTCTGTGGGTTGTTGACACCAAGAAGGAACACCTTGCTGTCGACGAAGCCAAGAAGCTGAACATCCCGGTTGTTGCCATCCTGGACACCAACTGCGATCCCGACGAAGTTGACTTCCCGATCCCGGGCAACGACGACGCCATCCGCTCCGTCAACCTACTCACCCGCGTTGTTGCCGACGCCGTTGCTGAGGGCCTCATCGCCCGCAACCAGCGCGCCACCGGCACCACCGAGGCTCCGGAAGAGCCGCTGGCCGAGTGGGAGCGAGAGCTCCTCGAAGGCAGCAAGGCTGAAGAAGCTCCGGCCGCCGAGGCTGCTGAAGCTCCCGCTGCTGAAGCTGCATCCGGCGAAGCCGAAGAAGCCAAGTAAATCTGGACCTTCCCTGAGGCCGGAAATGGCCCCGGGGGCATCTGACAGGATGGCGGCTCACATGGTGGGCTGCCGTCCTGTCAGTCCGTAAACACACAACTTTCTAGACAGAGGGGTTCACATGGCGAACTACACTGCTGCTGACATCAAGGCCCTGCGCGAGCGCACCGGCGCCGGCATGATGGACGTCAAGAAGGCTCTTGACGAGGCCAACGGTGACGCCGAGAAGGCCATCGAGATCATCCGCATCAAGGGCCTCAAGGGCGCTACCAAGCGCGAAGGCCGCTCCACCGCTGAGGGCCTGGTTGCTGCCAAGGTTACCGGCGGCGTGGGCGTAATGATCGAGGTCAACTGCGAGACCGACTTCGTCGCCAAGGCTGACAAGTTCATCCAGCTCGCTGACAAGGTCCTCAACGTTGCAGTCGAGTCCGGCGCTGCCGACCTCGAAACCCTGCTCGCCACCGAGGTCGACGGCAAGCCGCTGTCCGAGATCGTCATCGAAGAGGGCGCTGTCCTCGGCGAAAAGGTTGTTGTCCGCCGTATTTCCCGCGTTGAGGGCACCACGGTTGACGCTTACTTGCACAAGACCTCCAAGGACCTTCCCGCACAGGTCGGCGTCCTGTTCGCTGTTGACGGTGAAGGCGAAACCGCTGCCACCGCAGCACACGACATCGCCGTCCACGTGGCAGCCATGGCTCCGAACTACCTGACCCGCGAAGACGTCCCGGCCGAACTGGTCGAGTCCGAGCGCCGCATCGCTGAAGAGACTGCCAAGGCTGAAGGCAAGCCGGAAGCGGCACTCGCCAAGATTGTTGAAGGCCGCGTGACGGGCTTCTACAAGGGCGAGGTCCTGGTTGACCAGGCATTCGCCAAGGATTCCAAGAAGACTGTTGCACAGGTCCTCGAAGAAGCCGGCGTCAAGGCAACCGCAGTATCCCGTTTCCGCGTCGGAAACTAGTAATTCATGAAAAGGGGTGGTCACTTCGGTGGCCGCCCCTTTTTCATGCACCCGTCCGGGTAGTATCTGCGCGGACCCACAGCACGATAATCTAGCCAGAGTCCACCAACGGGAAGGCACCATGGAAACCGTCAATACTGCAATCCAGCCCGAGAAGACCCGCCGCCGTGTACTTCTGAAACTTTCCGGCGAGGTCATCGGCGGAGGCAAGCTCGGCGTCGATCCTGAAACCGTGCGCGCCATTGCCAAGCAGATCGCTGCTGCCGTCGCTGACGTTGAAGTAGCCATTGTGGTTGGCGGTGGAAACTTCTTCCGCGGAGCCGAACTATCCCAGAGCGGCATGGACCGGTCCCGTGCGGACTACATGGGCATGCTCGGCACGGTCATGAACTGCCTTGCGCTGCAGGACTTCCTGGAGCAAGCGGGCGTTGAAACCCGGGTCCAAAGCGCCATCACCATGGGCCAGGTTGCAGAGGCGTACATTCCCCGCCGGGCCATCCGCCACATGGAAAAGGGCCGCGTGGTCATCTTCGGTGCAGGAGCCGGTCTGCCGTACTTCTCTACGGACACGGTGGCTGCCCAGCGTGCGCTCGAAGTCCACGCCGACGTCGTACTGATGGCCAAGAGCGGTGTGGATGGCGTCTACACCGCAGATCCCAAGAAGGATTCCTCCGCCGAAAAGCTTGATGTCCTCAGCTATGACGACGCCCTGCGCCGGGACATCCGCGTCATGGACCAGACAGCCATGACCATGTGCAAGGACAACAACCTCTCCATGGTGGTCTTTGGCATGGAGGGCGAGGGCAACGTTACCCGCGCCATCCTGGGTGAAACGCTGGGAACCCTGGTTACTCCCTAGCAGCGGCTAGGATATTTCTAGGACCGTCCGCCCCTCGTGGCGGATCTTTACTGTGCATTCCTGTAACGTGCATTGCCGCCCGCAGTTGGGCAGCGACTATTTTCTGAGGAGAAACCCGTGATCGAAGAGACCTTGCTCGAAGCCGGCGAGAAGATGGACAAGGCGGTTGAGGTAGCCAAGGAAGATTTCGCCTCGATCCGTACGGGCCGGGCAAACCCCGGGCTCTACAACAAGGTGATCGTGGAGTACTACGGCACTCCCACCCCGCTGCAGCAGCTGGCATCTTTCGCAGTTCCGGACGCAAGGACCATCCTCATCACGCCGTACGACAAAACGGCACTGCGTGACATCGAGAAAGCCTTGAGCGACTCCGAAGTTGGCGCCAACCCCTCCAACGACGGCAACATCATCCGTGTCACCATCCCGGAGCTCACCAAGGAGCGCCGCAAGGAATACGTCAAGATCGTCAAGGGCAAGGGTGAAGACGCCAAGGTTTCCATCCGCAGCATCCGCCGCAAGGCCAAGGACGCTATCGACAAGTTCGTCAAGGACGGCGACGCCGGCGAGGACGAAGGTTCGCGCGGTGAGAAGGAACTCGACGCCATCACCAAGCAGCACGTCGACAGCATCGACGAACTGCTCAAGCGCAAGGAAGCCGAGCTGCTCGAGGTCTAATGAACCAGGCAGAGCCGGCACCCGCTGGGAGGGTCCCGACACGCGATACGAGCAAACGCGTCAGGCGTTTGCGAGGGAACCCGACGCCGAAGGCAGGCCGGAATCTTCCGGCTGCCATCGGCGTCGGGCTTGCCATGCTTTTCGCCGTTCTTGGGGGATTGCTGTTCCTCCCGCTCGGATTCGTCCTGCTCACCACATCGTTTGCGGTATTGGGCGTTTGGGAAGTTTTCAGGGCCCTTGAGGCCCAGGGAACCAGGATGCCGATCATCCCTGTGATGATCGGAACTTTGGTGATGCCGGTTTCCGCCTACTTCGGCGGTTTGGAAGGCTTGTTGTTCACCATGACGGCAAGCTGCGTCGCGGTGCTGCTGTGGCGCTCCATCGAGAGTGCCGCAGGCGCTCCCCGCAGCGTTTTCGCGGGTGTCTTCACTCTCGCCTGGATACCGTTCCTGATCAGCTTCGCCGCGCTGCCGCTGCATGCCAGCGGTGGCGCGACTCCAGTTGGCTTATGGCCGGACGGAATCCCAGGGGGAGCCTGGCAGATTGCCACGATGCTGCTCCTGGTCGTATCGAATGACACGTTCGGTTACATCGTGGGCGCCTCCTTCGGGAAGCACCCCATGGCACCGAAAATCAGTCCCAAGAAGTCCTGGGAAGGATTTGCAGGTTCTGTCGCGGGCGCCATGATCATTGGCGTTCTCGCGTGTGTCCTCATGTTGGACAAACCGTGGTGGGTTGGCCTGGTGCTGGCTACCGGCATGGTTGCTGCTTCGACGGCGGGAGACCTCGCCGAGTCCATGGTCAAGCGCGAACTTGGCGTGAAGGACATGAGCAGCATCCTCCCCGGCCACGGTGGCGTCATGGACCGTTTGGACTCGATCGTCTTCGCGGCCCCTGTAGCCTATGTTCTGTTCGCGCTGCTGAGCGGCGTCTGACAACCCCGATGAAGGAAAATTAGTGGCCTTGGATATTCGTCGCCAGATTCCCGCAACGTTCGATCGCGTTGAGCGCAGCAAGTACGGCTACAACGCCAAGCAAGTGGACGCGTTCCTTAGCCGTGCCAGGACTTCTTTCGAGAACCCTGTGGGTGCCGCCGATCAAGTGGCCAGCACGGATGTACGCGATGTAGCTTTTGACCCGGTCAAGGGTGGGTACGACGCCAACAGCGTCGACGCCGCCTTGGACCGGCTTGAAGACGCCTTCGCGCGCCGGGAACGCGACGACCTCATCAGCCAGCAGGGTGAGGAAGCCTGGCTGCGGCAGATCGGTAAGCTCTCCGGCATCCTTCGTGGACGGCTGCACCGGCCCGACGGCGAACGATTCCGCCGCCCGGCCAAGAAGAAAGTCCGAAGCTACAACGTCCAGGACGTGGATGCGCTCTGTGCCGAACTCATCGGTTACCTGGAGCACGATCAGCCCCTTAGCGTGGACACCGTGCGGCGTGCAGTCTTCCGTGCCGCCAAGGGGGACGAAGGCTATGACGAGGCCCAGGTGGATGCATTCCTTGACCGCGTGGTTGAACTGATGGCGGCCATCGACTAACAAAGCCACAAAACTAACGTGGCGTTGGAGAGATGGGTGGGTTGTTCTTCCACACATCGAGGTAGCGGCGCCTGCCGCGGGCGAGTGCTGTAACGAAAAAAGCCAAGGCTGCCCCTAGGGCAACGCTCACCGCGACCGCGGCTGGCAGCCCTGCAACCAACAGCGCCGAGCCCACCAATAAGGCGATCAGTGCTGCGTTTACGGTTGCCATGAATACCATGCTGCTGCCAGCCACCTGGCTGAAGTCCTTCCTATCTCCGAAGAAGTAGTACGTACGTTTCGAACCTTCCTCGTCGTCGTGGGATCCAGCCATAAGGTACCTCGCCATGCCTGGATCCAGATCCACGTACGCGGCTCGCAACCGGTTCATGGCGATGACGTACATCAGATCCTCCATCCCGACGCTCATGACGCGTATGTGGGTGAGGAGCCCCACCATAAGGTCAATGGTGAGGATGGTCAGCGCGAATGCCCTGAAGGCTTCGGAGAATTGCGTCGCCTGACCCACCAGGGCCACACTCAGCAGGCTGGCCGATGTGAACGTCAGGAACATGCTGATACGTGTGAGGACCTCACCTTGGGTGGTGCTCCTGGAAGCAAGAAGGCTCCAATGTTCGGTGGCCAGCAACTGGGCCCGGATGCTCAGGGACGCGGCCGGCGGTTCTTCGGACATGGCGTCATTGTCCACCTTGCCCTATGCGCGGACAACAGGTGGCCGGTTTCAGTGCCAGTGGTCTTCTTCGCCAGTGGTCTGTCCTTCGCCAGTGGTCACCGTTCTGTAGCCACTGGTCGTTCCGGAACGTGCAGGCGGGACATCACGCGGTTCACGGAAGCCGGCACACGGTTCTTGGTCCAGACAGAAACCGCCACCGTCACTGCGAAAGCAGCCGGGACCGTCCACGCAGCCGGTTGGGCCAGCCATGCAGGAGCGTTGCCTTGGCCCATGACAGTGCCAATCACCATGGCCCCGCCGCACAGCAGCGCACCTGTCACCATCCCCGCAATTGCTCCGGCATCGGTCAGCCCACGCCACCAGATTCCCAGCAGCAATACGGGACAAATGGTGGAGGCCGTAAAGGCAAAGACGAGTCCAACACTTCCGGCCAAGGCAAGGGTGTCTGTCATGAAAGCAAAACCCAAAGGCACGACGGCGGCCAGCAGCGCTGCGAGGCGGAATCCCCGGACGCTTCCTCCAAAGAGGTCCTGGCTGATGACGCCTGAGAGCGAAACTACCAGCCCGGACGTGGTGGACAGGAACGCGGCAAAAGCGCCGGCGACCACGAGGGCTGAGAGGAGTTCACCGGCTGTTCCACCCACGAGCTTGCCGGGCAACAGCAGGACCAAGGCATCGGCCTGTCCGGACTGTGCAAGTTCCGGGGCGAAGATTCTTCCCAAAGCGCCGGAAAGCGTGGGGAAGAGATAAAACACGGAAAGCAGCCCAAGGACGATCAGTGTGGTGCGTCGTGCGGATTGTCCATCGGGATTTGTGTAGAAGCGCACCAGGACGTGGGGCAGGCCCAGTGTCCCGAAAAGCAATGCCACCATGAGCGAGATGTTCTGATAGGCGCTGGCGGCTGGCTGACCAGTGGGATTGACCGGGAGTTGGGCTTGGTGCGGGGTGTCGTTTCCAGCCAGCACCAGGAGCACGAATATCACAGGAACGGCCAACGCAGTCAGCTTGAGCCAATATTGGAAAGCCTGAACGAACGTAATGGACCGCATCCCACCAGCCACTACCGTCAGGCACACCACCAGCACCACCGCCGTCGAGCCTACCCACGACGGCAGGCCCGTGGTGATGCGGATGGTGAGCGCAGCGCCATGAAGCTGGGGCACGATGTACAGCCAGCCGACGGCCACCACCACCAGGCTTGTGACGCGTCGAACCACCCTTGAATCCAGGCGCGCCTCCGTGAAGTCAGGGATGGTGTACGCGCCGGAGCGCCGCAGGGGAGCGGCAACGAAAAGCAACAGCATGAGGTAGCCGGCGGTGTAGCCAACAGGGAACCACAAGGCATCGGTTCCGGACAGCAGGATCAGTCCCGCGACTCCCAGGAAGCTCGCGGCGGACAGGTATTCGCCGCCAATCGCTGAAGCATTCCACCACGGCGGGACTGTGCGTGAGGCAACGTAGAAGTCTCCCGTTGTGCGGGAGATGCGCAGCCCATAGAAGCCAATGACCGCCGTCGTGATCGAAACTGCCAGAAAGGCGACCAAGCCAACAGCAGGGTTCACTTGTCCTCCACAAGGTCCCGATATCGGGCTTCGTTGCGTGCAGCCGCGCGGTTGTAGAGCCAGGCGCTGAGGCCGATCACAGGGTAGATCCCCAGCCCCAGCAACAGCCAGTCGAGCGGAATGCCCAGGATCCTGGTCTCAGCCACCCCTGGTCCGAAGACCAGCAACACGGCGAACGAAGCAAGGATCAGCAGGAAGCCGCAGGCCACCACCAGGGCGAGGCGCAACTGTGAGCGGATAAGGGAACGGACGAAAACGCGTCCCACGTCCGAATCCTCGGCGACTTCGCCACCGTAAGGGAACCGGGTGGGGGCCGGTATCGCTGCTTGGCGTGGTGCTGTGACCCGAACGCGCGTCATCCTTGAGGCCGGATGCGGGTGGATTGCAGCTTGTCACGCACCGATGGCAGGTGGCGCCGGCTAATAGGCAGTTCCGCGCCGGCCACTCTTACGCTGGGCGCAGTCGCAGAGAGCTTCAGATGCCCCACGTGGTCCAAGGCAATCAGGTAGCTGCGGTGGATCCGGATGAACCCGGCTTCGGCCCACTTCTGTTCCAGATCGCTGAGCGGGACGCGGATCAAGTAACTGGCCTCGGCCGTGTGCAACCTGGCGTAATCGCCCTGCGCCTGCACATAGCTGACATCATCGCGACGGATCATGCGGGTGGTGCTTCCCAGATCCACCGTGATCATTTCGGGAGCAGGAGCGCCGTCCTTGATCAGCTCGCTGATCCGGTCCACGGAACGTGCAAGCCGTTCGGCACGGAGCGGCTTGAGGAGATAGTCAATGGCCGCGAGGTCGAAAGCCTCCAACGCGCAGTCTTCATCAGCGGTGACAAACACGACGGCGGGCGGGCTGCTGCTGCGCGCGATGGCGCGGGCGATGTCCAAACCGGAAAGGGCAGGCATATGGATGTCAAGGAACACGGCGTCAACTGACTCCCGTTCCAACATCCGCAAAGCCTCGGCCCCGGAAGAGGCCCGATGGATAGTGCCGATGCGCGCATCCCGCCCTAGCAGGAAAGCGAGCTCCTCCACGGCGGGCAGTTCGTCGTCAGCGACGAGCACGTTGATCATGATTAAAGATTAGCCCCGTGTGTCAGGCGTCATGTCCGGGCTGGGATTTGGGGACCCGCATGGTGATCAGCGTTCCTTCACCCGGAGCCGTTTCGATGACGAGACCGTGCTCGTCCCCGTAGACCTGCCGCAAGCGGGCATCGACGTTCCGCAAGCCCACGTGCTCACCGTCCGTATGTCCGGCAAGCACCGACCGCAGGTGCTCAGGTTCCATCCCCACACCGTCGTCCTCGATGGTGACCTCGGCGAACGCGCCGGAATCATTGGCGCAAATGGTGATGTGTCCGGGGCCTTCCTTCGCCTCAAGGCCGTGCCGGACCGCGTTCTCCACCAGCGGTTGCAGGCTAAGGAACGGTATGACGGTGCTCAGCACTTCGGGTGCGATCCGAAGGCTCACCTGCACGCGCTCGCCGAACCGGGCCCGTTCCAGAAGGAGGTAGCGGTCGATGCAGCGCAGTTCCTCGGCCACGGTAGTGAAGTCGCCATGCCTTCGGAAGGAGTACCGGGTGAAGTCGGCGAACTCCACCACGAGCTCCCTTGCCCGGGCAGGATCCGTATTGATGAAGGAAGCGATCGCGTTCAAGGAGTTGTAAATGAAGTGCGGGCTGATCTGGGCACGAAGAGCCCGGACTTCGGCCTCCATCAGCAGCGTCCGCGAAGCCTCCAACTCAGCCAGCTCAAGCTGGGCAGCAATCCAGTCAGCCACTTCGCTGGTGGCCCGTACCAGCCCGGCGCCAGCTGCAGGCGCCAGTGCTGCCACCGAACCGACCACTTTGGAGCCGGCACGGATGGGGGCAATGACAGCACTGAAATCGTGGTGACCGTGCTCGGATTTTGCGGACGCCGAATGCCCGGCGTGGGGCACCACGGCAGTCCGTCCCGTCGCCAGCACTTCAGCGGCGAGACGCATGAGGGAGGGCCTCAGCTCCTCGGCAACTCCGTCCCAGGCAAGGACCGAACCGGTGTCCGTGATGGCCAATGCATCGCAGCCGAGGAGCATCCGCAGTTGCTTGCTCGCCTTGGCCGCGCCGGCTGCCTGCAGCCCGCCACGCAGATGCTGCCCCGCACGCGAGGCAGCATGAAGTGTGTTGTAGGTGGCCCGTTCAGCATCCGTGCCCAGGTCCCGGAAGGAGCGGATTACCTTCAGCCCAACACCCACGACGACGGCGACTGCCAGGACGATCACGGCGATCGCGGCTGCGGTGAAGAGCGGGGAGTCAGGCATAGAGCCAGCGTATCGGGATGCCCGCTCACATCCTGCGCCGTTTTCCCCAACGTTCTCTCACGTCCCACCGGGTTTTCCCCAACGTTCTCGCATATCCCACCGTTCGGCGCAGCATCCTGACCGTTGGGCGACGGTGGCAGCTGGTTCTCTGGAACCGCTGGCACGGCGCGTTCGATAGTGATTGCAGTCACATTGGCAAAGCGTGTGGAGCTGATGTGGACACATCACAATCAGGAGGAACCATGGGTAATGAGGCCCAACCCCAAGACGCAACGGCGTCCGTGGACTTCCAGGAAGTCCAGCAGACGGAACGGTTCACGACGCTGCGCAAGCGGCACCGCAGTTTTGTCTTCCCGATGGCAGTGGCGTTCCTGCTTTGGTATTTCGCCTACGTTCTCTTGGCCGACTACGCCGTCGGCTTCATGTCCATCAAAGTTTGGGGCAACATCAACGTCGGCCTGATCCTCGGGCTGCTCCAATTTGTCACCACTTTCGGCATCACCGCCTGGTACGTGAGCTACTCCAACAGGAAGCTGGACCCCATCGCGGCCGAGATCCGCAACGAGATCGAGGGCCACCAGTTCGATAAGGACGGCAATGTGATCAGAGGGGCAGCCAAATGAACACCAACCACATCAGCACCGTTGTCCCCGCGGTCAACGTCGCCGCATTGAAGGATACGACGCTCCTCAATATGGGCATTTTCGCCCTCTTCGTGGCGGTCACGATGGTGATCGTCTTCCGGGCCAGCAGGAACAACAAGACCGCGGCGGACTACTATGCGGCAGGCCGTTCATTCACCGGTTCACAAAACGGTACAGCGATTGCCGGCGACTACCTTTCCGCGGCCTCGTTCCTGGGCATCACGGGCGCCATTGCGATCAACGGATATGACGGGTTCCTTTACTCCATCGGCTTCCTCGTCGCATGGTTGGTGGCATTGCTCCTCGTGGCCGAGCTCTTGCGCAACACCGGCAAGTTCACCATGGCCGATGTCTTGTCGTTCAGGCTGCGCCAGCGGCCGGTCCGCATCGCGGCTGCCCTCTCCACCCTTGCGGTTTGCTTCTTTTACCTCCTCGCGCAAATGGCAGGAGCCGGTAGCTTGATTTCGCTCCTGTTGGGCATCAGCGACTGGGGCGGACAAGCTTTGGTGATCATCGTCGTCGGCGCCTTGATGATCATGTACGTCCTCATCGGAGGCATGAAGGGCACCACGTGGGTGCAGATTATCAAAGCCATCCTGCTGATTGCCGGTGCTGCCGTCATGACAGCCTGGGTACTCGCGATCTACGGCTTCAACCTGTCCAACCTGCTGGGGTCCGCCGCTGAGGCCGCCAACAACCCGAACGTTCTCAACCCGGGCCTGCAGTACGGAAAGACGGAGACGTCCAAGCTTGATTTCATGTCCCTGGGCTTGGCGTTGGTCCTGGGCACGGCAGCTTTGCCACACGTTCTCATGCGCTTCTACACGGTCCCCACGGCAAAGGAAGCGCGCAAATCCGTGGTCTGGTCGATCTGGCTGATCGGCCTGTTCTACCTGTTCACGCTGGTACTGGGTTACGGTGCAGCAGCTTTGGTTGGAGCAGACACCGTTAAGTCCGCACCCGGCGGCGTCAACTCTGCCGCACCCCTGCTGGCCTTCCACCTCGGTGGGCCGCTGCTGCTCGGCTTCATATCCGCCGTCGCTTTTGCGACTATCCTGGCCGTGGTGGCCGGACTGACCATCACCGCGGCAGCGTCCTTTGCCCATGACATTTACGCCAATGTCATCTCAAAGGGCAAAGCCGACGCCACCACAGAGGTCAAGGTAGCCCGGCGCACAGTTGTAGTGATCGGTATTCTGGCCATCCTGGGTGGTATCTTCGCCAACGGCCAGAACGTCGCCTTCCTTGTGGCTCTTGCCTTCGCAGTGGCAGCTTCGGCCAACCTGCCAACCATCGTCTACTCGTTGTTCTGGCGGAAGTTCACCACCCAGGGCGCCGTATGGAGCATGTATGGCGGCCTGGCGTCGGCCATCCTGCTCATCACGTTCTCGCCCGTGGTCTCTGGTGCGAAGACGTCCATGATCCAGGGAGCCAACTTCGCGTTCTTCCCGCTGAGCAACCCGGGCATCGTATCGATCCCCCTCGCCTTCCTGCTGGGCTGGCTGGGGACCGTCCTGGATAAGCGCCGCGAGGATCCGGCCAAGCAAGCGGAGATGGAAGTCCGCTCGCTGACGGGTATCGGCGCAGAGAAAGCAGTGGATCACTAAAGTTCAACAAGAATCAGGGCCAAACACGGGGGCTCCTTCTGCCAAACGGCGGGGGAGCCCCTTGGTCATCCAAGCCCTCAGGCATGACCACTAAATCACTTCTCGAGGCTGAGCCATTCCTGCAACTGTTCCAAAGGCCATGTGGTGACGATCCGTTCTTTTGGCACCCCAAGTGCCTCGGCACGTTCGGCGCCGTATTGAAGGAAATCGAGTTGGCCCGGGGCATGGGCATCACTGTCAATGCTGAACAGGCAGCCGGCGTCCAGTGCCATCTTGATCAGCGCGTCCGGAGGGTCCTGCCGCTCCGGCCGTGAATTGATTTCGACGGCGACTCCCCACTCGGCACATTCCGTGAAGACCTTCATGGCATCGAATTCGGACTCAGGCCGGGTGCCGCGCGATCCTTGGACTAGACGGCCAGTGCAATGCCCCAAGACGTTGGTGTGTGGATCACTGATTCCGCCCAACATCCGCTTGGTCATGGTCTTCTTGTCCGAGCGCAGCTTCGAATGGACACTGGCCACCACCACGTCCAGCCGGTCCAGCATTTCCGGCGATTGGTCCAGTGTCCCGTCCTCCAGGATGTCCACTTCGATGCCTTTGAGCAGGCGGAAGCCGTCCTGATTGGCGTTGATTCCATCCACCACATCGAGTTGTTTTTGAAGCCGCTCCACGCTGAGGCCATTGGCGATGGTCAGATTGGGGGAGTGGTCAGTGAGGGCGAGGTATTCACGACCCAGGGTTTTGGCGGCAGCCACCATGGTTTCAATCGGTGAGCCGCCGTCGGACCAATTGCTGTGGCTGTGCAGGTCACCGCGTAACGCAGCCTTAAGGGTGTCGCCGCCGGACGCCAAGGATTCGGCTCCGCGCTCGCGAAGGTCGGCCAGATAATCGGGGACCTTGTCTTCCATTGCCTGGGTGATGACTTCCGCGCTTCGGTCCCCAACACCTTTCAGGCTGGTGACTCTTCCGTTCCGGACGAGCCTGGCCAACTCGTCGGGCGGAAGCTGCCGAACGGCGTCGGCCGCTTTCCTGAAGGCCTGGACCTTGAAGGTAGGGGCTTGGCCGCGTTCCAACCAAAAGGAGATTTCTTCGAGCGCCTCAACGGGATCCATGGCTCCATGATCCACGAGACCGGGCGCACCATCAACAGTGGGCAATGCTGATGGTGAGCCGGTCCGGGCCCATTGCCACTAGTGGTGGCGGCTTGGAATCAGTGTTGGAGGTGTTCCTCCAGAGGGCGCCAGTCCATGTTCCCCGTGCTCCCCGTGGGGCACGGCGTGTTGGCCGGCCATGGATGCGGCCAATCCCGGCGTGGCCACTGATGCAACAACGACGGCGGCCCCGAACGCGGCTGCCAGAAGCCGCCCGGTCCTTGGCAGGCCGTGGGCGCCGCCGTCGTTGGTCTTTTGCTGCCGGCCCAGCCAACCGCCTCCGCCAAGTGCCATCAGCGTTAGCCCCAGGGCGGCAAGATGGCTCACTTCAAGAGAGCGTTCACTGGCCGCCAAAGCCCCTGCGAGGACGCCGATGTGGGCAGCGGCGGCAACCGCCAGAGCGGGAAAGGCAAGCCGACGGAAGACGAGGGAGTTCCGGTGGAGCCCCCACAAAGACCACGCCAGGAAGGCAAGGCCAGCTGCGAGAGCCACCACTCCGAGAACCACCAAGCCAGGCGCGCCAGCTTCTGTGAGGTAGCTGGCCGCAATGGACAGCTCCACCATCCCGCCAGCCATTGCAGCGAAGTAAACGAACAACAACGCGGACGCGTTCAGCGTGGGGTGATGTTTGACTGCCATGGCTGTCCTCGGTCTCGATGGTTTCGCGGTCAGGGGTTCCGCTATCAGGCGCGGGCTGAGACGACGACGGCCTTGTCCTGGGACAGGGCCACACCCAGAAGCACCACAGCGCTGGCCAGGTGCAGCACGTTATCTGCCCCGTTCAGGGCGATGATGTTCAGCGAAGTTCCCACGAGGAACAGCCCGAGGATACCCACCAGCAGGTAGACGCCGCCGACAGCCGTGTTGACGGATTTGGAAAGCGTGACACTGTTCATGCCCGCATAAAGAAGGGCGGCACCGATGGCCAAGTGAATGACGTTGTGCAGGGGGTTCACCGCGAAGATGATCAGGTTGGCACCTTCTGTGGCGAAGAACCCGGTTCCCGAGGTGACGAAGAATCCGAGCACGCCTACCAAAAGGTACACGGCTCCGAAGATGGTGGCGATCAAGCGATTGGGCGAAGTGCGCATTGGTCCGAACCTTCCGGTGATGGCAGGGAGTTTCCCGGCCGTCCTGTGGAACCCCGGACGGGGTTCTCAAACAGTGATTCGGACCATGCGTTGACGCGGATGGGTGGAAACCGGGATATTTTTTCCGCCGTTATGGACGGAGGCGGATGCTGCTCATTTTGAGATCGTCGGTCCCTTCGAAAACGTACTTGAGATCGATGGTCTTGCCACTGCATTGCAGGGTTCCCGCGATGTCCGCTTTATTATTGCCGTTGTTCGAGTTCACGCTCACCGAGCTGTAATTGGGTTTGCATGAGTCATCAAGTTCCAGGCTGGCTATGCCGTCGATGAAGGACTGCTTATCCAGTTCGTCCTTCAAGGCCTGGTGCAGGTAGTTGTCGTAGGCCTGCTCTGTTTGACCTGAAACCACCAGGTTGGTGAACTCGTCAGCCAAAGACCTCGCCTTCGACGTCGCGCCGCCCACGACGTTCACCAGCACCAGGACGCCCACTACGGCCAGGACGATCACTCCTGCCACAATGCTCAGGACAATCCAGAGCATTTTTCTACTCTTGGCCGGCTGCGGAAACTGCTCGCCGTACTGCCCCGGGTACTGGCCGGGCGAATACTGTCCCGGCGCATACTGATCTTGGGGGTACTGGCCTTGCGGGTACGGGTTTTGGTCCGGTGGGTACTGTCCCGGGGCGTATTGGCCTTGGGAGTCCGGGGACGACGGCGGCTGTTGCCACTGCGGCGGAGTCCCGTTCGGTTGTGGGTACCCAGGACCGGGTGGGACGGGTGGTGTGTTCTGGCCGTACTCGCTTCCACCGTATTGATTTCCGCTGCGCTGTCCGTCGCGACCATTCGGTTCTTGCGCGTTGCTCACTGTAGTGCCCCTTTCGGCAGCCTGCGGCAGCGCCACCACGTAGCCGGAAACCGCTGGCCGGCCCCCGATGCGTCCATCTGAATCAAATCGCATTCACAGTTCCACAGGCAAGGGCCACAAGGGTAATAACGGCAGGCGAAAACGGGGGTTTAGCCTTCAGAGCGCCGACCCAGGAGGGGTTGTACCCGGTACGGAATCATTTCCCGCATCGCCAAGGCAGTGTCCGTGCGGTCAACGCCGTCGCACGCAAGGATCTTGCCGTTGATCCGGTAGAGGTCTTCGGCGTCCAGCGCCACCACCCGCAAGAGCAAATCGGCTGATCCGGTCAGGCCAAAGCCTTCCAGGATCTCCGGGATGTCGGCAAGATCCTGGGCAAGCGAGGCGAGCTTCTGTTGCTGGACATGCACGGTGATGAACGCCGTGAGGGGGTAGCCGAGGGCAACCGGATTGATTCGCCGCTCAAAGGAGAGAAAAGCATGCTTCTTCTCGAGCTGGGCCATGCGTGCCTGGACCGTATTGCGGGACAGGCCAAGACTCTGGGCGAGGGCCACAACGGTCCCTCTGGGATCCTTTGCCATCGCTGAAAGGAGCCGGGTGTCAGTGCCATCCAAAGGTTGCATAATGCGCAAGATTAGCACGGCACGGCCGCTCCCAACATGGCAGAATGCTCAAGTTTTTCAACGGTAGTTGTACCCGATGCGTCTTGTGAGTAGGGTCACGATTAACGCTGGCGAAGGAGCCAGGGGGTCGGTCTGCGCTTGGATCACAAGTCCAGCAGGGCCGGCAAAACCTAGCCGGAAGGTTGCGATCACCTGTGTTGACGGATAAGGCGGGCAAGGGAGTGCAAAATGACGCTCCGCGCCCCGGACAAAGTGCACAAAATCCTTTGCGGACGGGGGGCAACCTCCTCCAGCTGGTGTCGCCGGAAGGCGAACGGATCAGCCACCCGGAATTTGATCTCTGGATCAAGGACATCGGCGATGAGCAGTTGGGCTCCTTGTTTGAGGACATGACAGTCATCCGCCGCATCGATACCGAAGCCACAGCCCTCCAGCGGCAGGGTGAACTGGCACTCTGGCCTCCGTTGCTGGGGCAGGAAGCAGCGCAGATCGGCTCGAGCCGTTCCTTGCGGGACGACGACTTTGTTTTCCCCAGCTACCGTGAAAGCGGCGTAGCCTACATCCGTGGCGCGCATGTCTCCGAGATCGCCCAGGTATGGCGCGGAAACGCCCTCTACTCCTGGGATCCCCAGCGGATCAACATGGCGACACCCCAAATCATTATTGGTTCCCAGAGCCTCCACGCCACGGGTTACGCCATGGGAGTCCAACTGGACGGCGCCAGCACGGCGGTCCTTGCCTACTTCGGAGATGGCGCCACGAGCGAAGGCGACGTGAGCGAGGCCATGGTGTTTGCCGCCAGTTTCCAGGCTCCTGTGGTGTTTTTCTGCCAGAACAACCACTGGGCTATTTCCGAACCCGTGCGGGTTCAGTCCCACGTTCAATTGGCCGACAGGCCAACAGGGTTCGGCATCCCCAGCCTGCGCGTTGACGGAAATGATGTCCTTGCCGTCATGGCCGCTACCCGCTGGGCTTTGGACCGTGCCCGCAGCGGAGGCGGCCCAACCTTTATCGAAGCAGTCACCTACCGCATGGGCCCACACACTACTGCCGATGACCCCACCCGATACCGGGATCCGAATGAGTTGGAGGATTGGGCTGCCAAGGATCCCATTCTCCGTCTGCGGAGGCTCCTTGACGCCAAAGGCCTGCTCACCGAAGACCTTGAAAGCAGAGTCAAAGCCAAGGCCGACGCCGTTGCAGCCGAGCTACGTACCAGTTGCGTCAACATGCCTGATCCGCAGCCTTTGGACGTCTTCAACCACGTCTACAGCACCCCCAATTCCTGGATTGAACGCCAGAAGGATCACTATTCGCGATACCTGAACAGTTTCAGCCAGCCCGTCGAGGAAGGTGCACTCTGATGTCCAAGCTCACATTTGCCCGGGCTATCAACGCCGGCCTCCGCAAGTCCCTGGAAAACGATCCCAAAGTCATCCTCATGGGCGAGGATATTGGTTCCCTCGGTGGTGTCTTCCGTGTCACCGACGGACTCCAGAAGGACTTTGGAAAGCACCGTGTGATTGATACGCCCCTTGCCGAGTCCGGCATCATCGGAACCGCCGTGGGCCTGGCCTACCGGGGCTACCGCCCAGTGTGCGAGATCCAGTTCGACGGCTTCATTTATCCTGCTTTCGATCAGATCGTCAGCCAGGTGGCCAAGATGCACTACCGGACCCAGGGGCGGGTCAAGATGCCCATCACCATCCGCGTTCCTTTCGGCGGTGGCATTGGCTCGCCGGAGCACCACTCAGAATCGCCGGAAGCTTATTTCACGCACACTTCAGGGCTTCGTGTGGTGGCGGTGTCCAACCCGCAGGACGCCTACACCATGATCCAGCAGGCCATTGCCTCGGACGATCCTGTTCTCTATTTCGAGCCCAAGCGCCGCTACCACGACAAAGGTGACGTCGATGAGTCCATCGACCTCTCCAAGGCGATGCCATTGGACAAGGCAGCTGTGCTCAACGCCGGTTCGGACGTCACCCTGGTGGCCTACGGCCCCCTGGTAAAGACCGCCAAGGATGCGGCACAGGCTGCGGCTGATGAAGGAGTGTCCGTGGAAGTCATCGACCTGCGCTCGTTGGCTCCCGTTGACTACCCCGTGGTGGAAGCATCCGTGCGCAAGACGGGCCGGCTGGTCATCACGCACGAGGCCGGACAATCCGGTGGCCTCGGGGCGGAGATTGCTGCCAGCATTACCGAGCGCTGCTTCAATTATCTGGAGTCCGCACCCGTTCGGATTACCGGCTTCGATGTTCCGTATCCCTACTCGAAGCTTGAAATGCACCATTTGCCGGATCTGGACAGGATTCTGGATGGTGTGGACCGCACCTTGGGCCGCCCCAACTCCCTGAGTGGACTGGAAGGATGACCGCCACCATGATCAAGGAATTCAGGCTGCCGGACCTTGGCGAGGGCCTGACCGAGTCGGAAATCCTGAGCTGGAAGGTCGCAGTAGGGGACACCGTCACCCTCAATCAGGTCATCGCCGAGGTTGAGACGGCCAAGGCCGTCGTCGAGCTGCCGTCGCCTTTCGCCGGCGTCGTGGCGGCCCTGCATGAGCAGCCCGGTTCCGTGGTGGAGGTCGGCAAACCGATCGTCTCCTTCGAAGTGGACGACGCCGGAGCCTCCAATGGGGGCAACGGACCTGCCGCTGGGGATCAGGCTGCCGGCGAACCGACGTCCACTAGCGAAACTGCGTCAAACGGAGGATCTGGATCAAACGGCGTGTCTCGATCTAACGGCGTATCGAACGGCGGGTCGCAACCAGTCGAGGCGAGTGTGGCGGCCGCAAGTCCCGCCAAACGTGAGCCGAACCTGGTGGGGTATGGCGCCGTCGTCGAGCACACCGGACGGCCGACGCGCCGGGTCCGTGCCAACGTCCAAACCGTCCAAGCCGAAACCGTCCAAGCCGAAACGCCACAGGCTCGCCCCATGGAAGTGCCGCGGGAGTCAACACCTCACCCTGACGCAGCCACGGCTGAGCGTCCACGTTCCACACCGCCGGTCCGTAAGCTGGCGCGCGATCTTGGGATCGACCTGCAGCTTGTTCCCGGCACTGGCCCAGGGGGACTCATCACACGCGAAGACGTCCAGAACTTCACGGGTGGGGCGGAAGCCACAAGCGCAGAACCAACAGGGCCGGCAGCGACCGGCGAGCGTGAAACGCGTACACCTATCAAGGGTGTCCGTAAATTCACTGCGGCCGCTATGGTGCAGAGCGCATTCACCGCGCCGCATGTGACGGAATTCCTGACGATCGATGTCACTGCGACCATGGAATTGCTGGCGCGGCTTAGGGCCAGCAAAGCGTTTGAGGGCTACAAGCTCACCCCGCTCACGATCGCGGCCAAGGCGGTCCTGATAGCACTGCGGAACAACCCAACGTTGAATTCGCGCTGGGATGAAGCACGCCAGGAGATCATCCAGTTCAACTACGTCAACCTTGGCATCGCGGCTGCTACGCCGCGGGGCCTGACGGTACCGAACATCAAGGATGCCGATCGCCTGACACTGCGGGAACTTGCTACAGCGTTGTCGGACCTGACAGACACCGCACGTGCCGGCAAGACGTCTCCGTCAGACCTTTCGGGCGGCACCCTCTCCATCACCAACATCGGAGTATTTGGGATCGATGCCGGAACGCCCATCCTGAATCCGGGCGAGGCTGCCATTGTGGCCTTGGGTGCAGTGCGGAAGGCGCCGTGGGTGGTCGATGATGAGATCGCCGTACGGCAGGTAATGTCCTTGAGCTTGTCCTTTGACCATCGCTTGGTGGATGGCGAACAGGGCTCACGCTTCCTGGCGGACCTTGGCGCTATCCTTTCCGATCCCGCCATGGTGTTGACTATGGTCTAGCTTCACGAACGTAGGAAGCTGCGCCGGCCCACCCCTTTACGAGTGCTTGCAGGAAACTGCGGCTAAGGGGTGGGTCGTCGCGCGTTCAGTCTTCTGTGGGCGTGGTCCGATTGGAGTGGACATCACGCCAGCTGTGTTCCGGCTCGAAGCCCAGGAGCCTGCGGGCTTTGTGGATGGACAGCATCGTTTCGTGCTGGCCCAGTTCCTTGACAACCTCGACGCCGGGAAAGACTTCCGCGGCAAGCTCGGCGCTGCTTCGGCTCATCACGGTGTCAGAAGCGGCGATGATGAAGGTCTCGAAACCGGGTGCGCCTTTCTCCAAGGCGCGAACTACTGCCTGTGCGCCGTCGCGGGCATCGATATAGCCCCACAGGTTCCACTTGCGCAGGGTGGCGTCAGAATCAAAGGACGGGAAGGCGTCGTAGTCTTCGGGGTCCATCACATTGGAGAACCTGAGTGCGGTGATGCTCAACGCCGGGTCCCAGCGCGTGAGCTGGATGGCCATCTGCTCCTCGAGGTGTTTCACGAGGGAGTACGTGCTTTCAGGCCGAGCCGCGTACTCCTCATCCACGGGAATGTAGGGAGGGTCGATATCGAAGGGGAGCCCCAGGACTGTCTCGCTGGAGGCATAAACCACCTTCTTGATGCCCGCCCGCCGGGCTGCCTGGAAGACGTTGTAAGTGGAGAGCATGTTGTTTTCAAAAATTGCGGCGTCCGGGGCCAAGCCCGGTGCGGGGATGGCGGCCAAATGGACGATCGCGTCCAAGCCGCTGTGTTGGTCGTCCAAGCCGAGGACGACGTCCAGGACCTGTCCATAATTGCGAAGGTCCACATTTACGTAGCCGCGGCCCCTCTTGCCTGCACGGTCAATGTTGAGCACGTGGTGGCCATCCTGTCTCAGCCGGCGGACCACGCTCCTGCCCAGTTTTCCGCTTCCGCCGGTTACGGCAATCCTCATGGTGCGCTCCTCGATAATGGCTGGTACCAACCCTGTTGCTGTACGGATTCGGTATGGGTTCGAGCTTCAGCCTAGGCTCCACTTCCGCCCCGCACAGCCCCTGAAACTGGCCCTGTGAGTCCTAGGAATACTGGAACGGCCCAAGAATATACGCGCGCAGGCATCCGGCACCCATGAGCATCTGGCACCCATGAGCATCTGGCACACTTCCGCATACCCGGGGCACTGCCCTCGCCGCACCCGGCATCACTGTCGGGCAGGTTTATGTTCTCTGGGGTGTGTGGTGGTGGTTGCGTCGTGGTGTTTGTTTGGGGTCGATGTGTGGTGGTGGGGTGAACCAGGGCACGCCGGTGGTCATGTCGATCCGCCATTGTTCCTTGTGGATGACGTGGTGGTGGTGGCTGCAGAGAAGCGTGCCGTTCTCGGTGGAGGTGGTGCCGCCGTGTGACCAGTAGGTGATGTGGTGGGCTTCGCACCAGGGGGCGGGCATGGTGCAGTCGGGGAAGGCGCAGCCGCCGTCCCGGGCGGTGATGGCTTTGCGGATGTGGGGCGGGAAGATCCGGGTGGTGCGGCCGATGTCCAGGACGCGGGAGTCGCTGCCGAGCAGGACGGGGATGATGTCCGCGTCGCAGGCGATTTTGCGGATGGTGTTCGGGTGCATCGGACCCAGGAACGTTGCTGTGCCGGTGCTGAGTCGTTGGTGGTCGGTGAGTCGTTCGGAGAGGTCGCGTTCGTCGATGGTGAGGGTGAGCTGGGGTCGGAGTCCGCCGTTGGCTGGCAGTTTCCCGGTGGTCATGGCGACGGCGCAGGCTCCGACGAGTCCGTCGAGGAGTTTCATGGGGCGGGAACGCCGGTCCAGATCCGGTCCGGTGGGATTACTATCCGTGGTGAGTCGGGGGTTGGTGGCGGTGTGCATGGCGGTGGCCAGGGTTTCGTATTGTTCCGCGGTGGCGAAGATTTCGATGTGGTGGAGCCCGTGGCGGCGTCGGCGGCGGAAGAACGCGCCTTGGAGTTGGCGGAGAACTTCTTCGGACGGTTCGGGACCGTCTTGGTCGATCGAATCGACCCAGCGTTTGGCCATTTTGGTGACGAAGTCCGGGTCGGACTCGATGGCGGTGCGGGTGAGGGCGTGTTCCATCCGGGTGATGGTGTCGTCATCGGTGAGCTGCCGGACTTTTTCCAGTGCGCTGCTGATGATCGTCGCGGAGCGGGAAGGCAGCAGGGCTGAGGAGAGGGCTTCGGCCAGCACTTCGCGCCGGGCCGGGATCTCCTGCCCGGCCATTCCGGCCTGCGGAAGGACGTCGGGTGCGAGGGCGAGCCGGCGGTTGGCTTCGCTTTTGCTGATCCGCAACCGGGCCCGAAGGAACTCAGCGGCATTCCGGTACCCGTCGTCCAAAGGGCTCGCTTTGCCGGCGGCGGCCCAAGCCGCTGAGCCTGCTGCACTCACGGAACTGGCGCCACCCACGGAAGGTGCTGCTTTTGGGGAGCGTGCTTCACAAGCGGAAGCTGACGCCACATCTGATCCTGGCTCCGGTTCGGTCCAACCGGTCCGCCACTCCGGCGCGCAGGCCGACGACCCCGGCGACGCTTGGTGTGCTTCCTTCCGGGTACTTTCCACCGCTTGCGCGGCGACAACCTGTAAGTACTCCAACGACCGGGAGATCTCCTCGATCCTGGCGGCAAAGTCCGCGGCCTCAACAAACCCAAACAGCCGCGCCGCATCGGCCGCTTCGGACAACCTAAAGGGGTCCAGAAGAGCCGCGACGTCCTCAAGAAGAGCCGCCGGGTCCCGTCCGGTAGCCGCAGGATTGGGATGCCTGTTTTTGAAATGGGGGCTCGGCTGAGCAAGCGCGGCGTCGTTGCCCAGCCCGGCTCTGTTGCCCAGCCCGTGGAAATGGCCGATCGCGATGACGGACGCCGTCGAATCCTTGAACCCGGCCCTGACCAAGTCCGGCATGCTCAAGAAGCGCCGTGACCGGGCCGTGGCCAGGGCAGCAACAACAGGGGACGATTCCGTCCGAAGTGCCGTTAGCTGCCCCATATCTTCCATGATCAAATCATTTCATCGGGGTCCGACAATTTTAAGGGCATCTGGAAGACGGCCCCAAATCTCCCTAAAAGAGTAAACAATCAGGCTGAAGTGAGAGCGGCCAAAGCCATCTGTTCCAGGATCGGCCTGGCCGACTTCACGGCGATCTTCCTGCCGTGGTGGCGCACAGAGTGGGGTGTGGAGTTGATCAAACCGAAGGCTGCGTGTGCACGGACACGGAGGCCGGCGACATCCGCGTCCGGGTGAATGCGTGCAAGGACGTCCACCCACGTTTCAACGTACGCGCGCTGCAAGGACCTGACTTCTGCCTGGTCCGCGTCGCTGAGACTTCCGAAGTCCCGGTCCTGGACACGGATGACGTCAGGATTGCTGAGGGCGAAATCGACTTGGAACTGGATGAGCCCCTTCAGCGCGGTCCCGGGATCTTCGGACTCGGAGACCACGCGGAGGCCGCCGTCGAGCAGGTCGCGGCTGACGCTGAGGAGAAGCTCGCCGAGGACAGCCTGCTTGCCGGGGAAGTGCCGGTAAACGGCAGGCCCGCTGACGCCTGCGGCAGCACCAAGATCCTCAAGCGAAACCCGGGTGAAGCCATTTTCTGCAAAGAGTCCCGCGGCCGCTGAAAGCAATGCCAGCCTGCGGAGTTCCTTGGCTTGGCCTCGCTGTGTTGCTGCGGCTGGGGTTGCTGCGGCTGGGCTGCGGACTGTGCCTGTTTCCGGGCCTCCGGTCACGTTCTCCTCCTTGGTGCCACTGCCAGAGATGTGGGTTTGCGCGGGTCCCACTGTGCTGGACATCACAGTTAATAAAGACTAACCTAAATTTCAGTTACGTGGCACTAACCGAAATGGCCAGGGGCCGGGAATGGAACAGTGGTCAATGGAGACAATCGCCAGCTTGGCAGGACCCAACAGTGGCACCTTTGAAGCCAACCAAGAAGCACAGCTGGCCCTCGTAGGGGAACTGAAGGAAAGGCTAGCCACGGCAGCCCTCGGGGGACCCGCGAAGTCCAGGGAGCGTCACGTCGCCCGAGGCAAACTGCTGCCCCGCGAGCGAATTGACTACCTCCTGGACGAGGGCAGCCCGTTCCTTGAGATAGCACCCCTGGCCGCACATGGCATGTACAACGATGATTCGCCGGGCGCAGGAGTGATTGCCGGTATTGGGTTGGTCCGTGGCCGGCATGTCCTGGTGATTTCCAACGACGCCACGGTCAAGGGCGGCACGTATTACCCCATGACGGTCAAGAAGCACCTCAGGGCCCAGGAAATTGCCTTGGAAAACAAGCTTCCATGTATCTACCTGGTGGATTCCGGTGGAGCATTCCTGCCCAAGCAGGATGAGGTTTTCCCCGATAAAGAGCATTTTGGCCGGATCTTCTACAACCAGGCCAAGATGTCAGCGGCCAAGATCCCGCAGATCGCCTCGGTGATGGGTTCGTGCACGGCCGGCGGCGCCTATGTACCGGCCATGAGTGACGAGACGGTCATCGTAAGAAATCAGGGCACCATCTTCCTTGGTGGGCCGCCACTGGTGAAGGCAGCGATTGGCGAGATTGTCACCGCTGAGGAACTGGGTGGCGGCGACGTGCACTCCAGGATTTCCGGGGTTACGGACCACCTGGCCGAGAACGACCAGCATGCGCTGGAGATCGTCCGGGACATCGTCGGCACGTTGCCCAAGCCAGCCACGCCGGCGTGGGACGTACTCGACGTCGTCCTGCCGCCCGTCGTCGACCCTTCCGGGATTTATGGCGTGGTCCCCACGGACGTCAACGCCCAGTACGATGTCCGCGAAGTCATCGCCCGGCTCGTGGACGGTTCCCAATTCCATGAGTTCAAGAAGAACTATGGCACCACGCTGGTGACTGGATTCGCCCATCTCCATGGACATCCTGTTGGCATCGTGGCCAACAACGGGGTCCTGTTCAGTGAGTCCTCGCTCAAGGGCGCCCATTTCATCGAACTCTGCGATCAACGCGGCATCCCGCTGATCTTCCTGCAGAACCTTTCCGGGTTCATGGTGGGCAAAGACTACGAGCAAGGCGGCATTGCCAAGAACGGCGCAAAGATGGTCACCGCCGTCGCAACGGCGAGGGTCCCCAAGCTGACAGTTGTCATCGGCGGCTCCTTCGGCGCCGGAAACTACTCCATGTGCGGGCGGGCCTACTCGCCGCGTTTCCTGTGGATGTGGCCCGCTGCCCGTATTTCGGTCATGGGTGGAAACCAGGCATCCAGTGTCCTTGCAACGGTGAAAAGGGACCAGTACGAGGCCGCCGGCCAGGAATGGTCTGCCGAGGAAGAAGAGGCTTTCAAAGCTCCCATTAGGCAGCAGTACGAGGAACAAGGCAGCCCCTATTACTCCACCGCCCGGCTTTGGGATGACGGCATCATCGATCCCGCAGACACCCGACGGGTCCTCGGCATGGCTTTGGACGTCGTCTCCCGCCAGCAACTGCCCGAGACCTCCTTCGGCCTCTTCAGGATGTGACCATGACTCTGCCAACCACCACAGCATCAGCCGCCACTGCGGCGTCCCGTCCGTTTCAACGCCGTTCTCGTTGCCAACCGTGGAGAGATCGCTTGCCGTGTGATCCGAACGCTCAGGGACATGGGCATCCGTTCCATTGCCGTCTATTCGGACGCGGACAAGCACGCCAAGCATGTGGCGCTTGCCGATACCGCAGTGGCAATCGGGGGGACGGCGCCAGTCGAGAGCTACTTGAAAATCGATGCCATCATCGATGCCTGTCGCCGCAGCGGTGCGGAGGCGGTTCATCCTGGCTACGGCTTCCTGTCCGAGAACGTGGAGTTCGCCAAAGCCCTTGACGCGGCGGGGATCACGTTCATCGGACCGGGCATTGACGCGATCGAGGTTATGGGAGACAAGATTCGTTCCAAGAATCACGTCATGGCCTACGACGTCCCGTGCGTACCGGGAATTGCGATACCCGGCCTCACGGACCAGGAACTGATCGACGCTGCTCCGTCGGTAGGCTTTCCTTTGCTCATCAAGCCCTCGGCAGGCGGCGGCGGCAAAGGGATGCACATCGTGGAGCGGCCCGAGGACATGGCTGCCACGCTGCAGACCGCACGGCGCGTGGCAGCTTCGGCGTTTGGGGATGACACGCTGTTCCTGGAACGGCTCATCCAGGCACCCCGCCACATCGAGGTCCAGGTCCTCGCGGATAACCACGGCAACGTCATCCACCTGGGCGAGCGCGAATGTTCCCTCCAGCGCCGCCATCAGAAAGTCATTGAGGAAGCTCCTTCAGCACTCTTTGAGTCGCTGGCGGACGGCCCGGCCGAACGGGCCCGCATTGGAGAGGCAGCCTGCAACGCAGCACGTTCGGTCAAATACAGCGGTGCCGGCACGGTGGAATTCCTGGTGTCCGACGAACATCCCGATGAGTTCTTCTTCATGGAGATGAACACGCGCTTGCAGGTGGAGCACCCCGTCACTGAAATGGTCACCGGGATAGACCTCGTTGAATGGCAGGTGCGGATCGCCGCCGGTGAGGTACTCACCGTTGCGCAGTCCGACGTCGTTCTTGAAGGCCACGCCGTAGAGGCGCGCGTCTATGCCGAGGTACCGGAGCGGAACTTCATGCCGTCGATGGGGCGCGTCGTGGCGCTAGCCGAGAATGGCGGGACGGATCCCAAGGTGCTCGGCGAGCAACGCTCCCACGCGAACGTCCGGATCGACTCCGCTATGCGCGAGGACCTTGAGATTACCGGCGATTACGATCCCATGCTGGCCAAAGTCATCGCCTGGGGCGAAAGCCGTGCTGTTGCCCTGGACACCTTGGACGCTGCCCTGGGCAGGTACACGCTGCTGGGCTTGGACACGAACGTGGAATATCTCCGGCTGCTGATCAATGATCCTGACGTCCGGGCCGGCCACCTGGATACGGGGCTGATCGAACGCAAGCTGCCGTCCATGGAGTTCAGGCACGCAGGCGCCCACGAGTTGATCGCTGCCGCCCTGACGCTGTGGCTTGAAAGGAAGGCAAACTCTGGGGCTTCTGCGCATGCCGGCAACGCCTGGAGCTCGCCGGACTCGTGGCGCCTGGGCGCCCGCGGCGCTTGGAGTGCCACGTTCGGATTGCCGGGTGGCGGCACCTCCACCGTTGCCTTGACTGAGGACTCCGGCACCTTCCCGGCAGTCATCGACGGCGGCCCTGACGGGGGCCGTTCGGCCAAAGTCAACGCCGTGGAACGGACCGGAAACGGCATCGTCCTGGAGATCGACGGCGGTCGGGTCACCTATGCGGTGGGGCTGCCACCAGCCGAGGCGAACGGAATCCGGGCGATCTACCTTGGCAACAACGGCTGGTCCTGCCGCCTGGAAGTCCTGGACCGCGCCGAACGTCTTCAGAGGATGCTGGCAGGCATCCAGCGCGAAGAAGGTGCTGCAGACCCGGAGGTGCGCTCGCCGATGCCCGGAACGGTGGTTTCGGTGGCAGTGGCCAACGGAGACATGGTCCAAGAGGGGCAGCCGCTCCTGGCAGTGGAAGCCATGAAAATGGAGCACCAACTGGTGGCATCGGTCTCCGGAACCGTCCACCTCACCAGCAAACCGGGCGACCTGGTCAAAGCCGACCAAGTACTCGCCACTATTCACGCAGCAGACCCTCTTGAAGGACCTGCAGAGACAGACAAGCCCGCAGATACAGACAAGGACCTCCAGCCATGAGCAGTTTTGACCTGAACGAGGAATACCAGGACCTCAGTGATTCCGTCCGCGAATTCGCCGACGAAGTGGTGGCACCCGTATCTGCCAAGCACGATGAAGAACACAGCTTTCCCTATGAAGTGGTCAAGCAGATGGGGGAGATGGGCCTGTTCGGCCTGCCGTTCCCGGAGGAGTTCGGTGGAATGGGCGGGGACTACTTCGCCCTTGCGCTGGCTTTGGAACAGTTGGGCCGGGTTGACCAGTCGGTGGCAATCACGCTTGAGGCGGGCGTGTCCCTGGGCGCCATGCCGGTGTACCGTTTCGGCACGCAGGAACAGCAGGAGCGCTGGCTTCCGGAGCTGGCATCCGGACGATCCTTGGCCGGATTCGGGTTGACCGAGCGTGAGGCCGGTTCCGATGCAGGTGGTACCAAGACCCACGCCCACGTGGACAACGGGGAATGGGTCATTAATGGCAATAAGGAGTTCATCACGAATTCGGGCACGGATATCACCACTTTGGTGACGGTCACTGCCGTCACCGGTAAGACGGAAAACCCCGATGGCAGCGCCAAGAAAGAAATATCCACCATCCTGGTGCCCACCGAAACCCCGGGCTTCAAGGCAGAGAAGGCTTACAACAAGGTGGGCTGGAACGCGTCGGACACGCACCCTCTGACTTTGGACAACGTCCGGGTTCCTGAAGCGAACCTCCTGGGCCAGCGGGGCAGGGGATATGCCAACTTCCTGTCCATCCTTGACGAGGGCCGCATTGCCATTGCCGCCTTGGGTACAGGTGCGGCCCAGGGTTGCGTGGATCTTTCGGTGAAGTATGCCAAGGAACGCAGCGCTTTTGGCCAGAACATCGGCAAGTACCAGGCCATCCAATTCAAGATCGCCAGGATGCAGGCCAGGGCCCATACGGCTCGTTTGGCCTATTACGATGCAGCAGCGAGGATGCTGGCCGGCAAGCCGTTCAAGACTGAAGCGGCCATCGCTAAGATGGTCGCAGGCGAGGCAGCCATGGACAACGCACGGGACGCCACCCAGGTGTTCGGTGGCTATGGCTTCATCAACGAATTCACAGTGGCGCGCCATTACCGCGACTCCAAGATTCTTGAAGTTGGGGAAGGCACCACTGAAGTCCAGTTGATGCTCATCGCCCGCGAGCTGGGTCTCTAACCGTACGGGAAGGATCAAGGATGATTGACAAGGTTGTTGCCAGTGCCGCGGAAGCGGTGAAGGACATCCCGGACGGTGCCTCGCTCGCTGTCGGCGGTTTTGGCTTATGCGGAATCCCCGTGTCGCTGATCGACGCGCTCCACAGCCAAGGCACCACGGACCTGGAGACCGTGAGCAACAACTGTGGCGTGGACGATTGGGGCCTCGGAATCCTCCTCAAGGATGGACGAATCCGACGCACCATCAGCTCCTATGTGGGTGAGAACAAGGAGTTTGCCAGGCAGTACCTCGCCGGTGAACTGGAAGTGGTCCTCACCCCGCAGGGAACGCTCGCCGAGAAACTGCGCGCAGGCGGCGCCGGTATTCCTGCCTTTTACACGAAGGCCGGTGTGGGCACCCAGGTCTCCGAGGGCGGCTTGCCGCAAAAGTACGACGCCGAAGGGAACGTTGCGATCGCCTCGGCCCCCAAGGAGGTGCGCACTTTCCAGGACGCCGACTACGTACTGGAAGAATCGCTGACGCCGGACTTCGGGCTGGTCCATGCGTGGAAGGGCGACCGCCACGGCAACCTCGTTTTCCATGCAACGGCCATGAACTTCAACCCCCTGTGTGCCATGGCCGCGAAGACAACCATTGCCGAAGTCGAAGAGCTCGTGGAAACCGGCGAGCTGGACCCGGAGCACATCCATACCCCTGGCATTTTCGTGCAAAGGGTGGTGGTGGCTCCCACAACGGAGAAAAGGATTGAGAAACGGACGGTGGCTCTGACCACCGGCCAGGCAACCGGGCAGGCAGGAGCAGCACAGTGAACGACAACTCGTATCATGACATCCCGCCCCGTCCCGAAGCCGTGCGGCACGAGTACCGTCGTGCCGACGTCGACCATCACGAAGCCAAGGGCTGGAGCCGCAACGAACTTGCAGCACGCGTAGCCCAGGAACTCACCAACGGCCAGTACGTGAACCTGGGGATCGGGATGCCCACCCTGATTCCCAACTACATTCCTGCGGGTGTGGAAGTGATCCTCCATTCCGAGAACGGCATCCTGGGCGTCGGACCTTACCCGGCCGAGGACCGGGTTGATCCGGACCTCATCAACGCCGGCAAGGAAACTGTCACCATCAAACCGGGCGCTGCGTTCTTCGATTCGGCCTCATCCTTTGGCATGATCCGGGGCGGCCACGTGGATGTGGCGGTCCTGGGTGCCATGGAAGTGGCTGCCAACGGCGATCTTGCCAACTGGATGATCCCCGGAAAGATGGTCAAGGGCATGGGCGGGGCCATGGACCTCGTGTTCGGCGCCAAGAAGGTGATCGTCATGATGGAGCATGTGGACCGCAGTGGCAGGCCCAAAATCGTCAAGGACTGCACTCTGCCCCTGACGGGCAAGGGCTGCGTGGACCGGATCATCACCGACCTCGCCGTGATCGACGTCGTCAAGGACGAGGGGGAACCGCGGCTGGTCCTTCGCGAACTGGCCCCCAACGTCACTTTGGACGATGTCGTGGCTGCCACCGGAGCTGAACTCTTCGAAGAGGACCAGGAACTCACCGTATGACGCGTGTTGTTGAGCAGCGTGGACTGTACTTCGATGAGCTGGAAGAGGGCGTGATCTACGCCCACAAGCCCGGACGAACCGTGACGGAGACGGACAACGTCCTGTTCACTACCTTGACCATGAACACCCAGGCGCTGCACCTGGACGCAGCATGGAGTTCCGCGCAGCCGTTCGGGCAGCGGCTGATGAATTCGATGTTCACGTTGTCCACAATGGTGGGGCAGTCGGTGACCCAGCTGACGCAGGGCACCATCATCGCCCAGCTGGGGCTGACGGATGTCACCTTTCCCCACCCGCTCTATCACGGGGATACCCTGTACACGGAAACGGTGATCACCGCCAAACGGTTGTCGTCCTCGCGTCCCGGCCAAGGTGTGGTGACGATGCAACATACTGGCAGGAACCAGGACGGAGTGGTGGTGGCGCTTGCCACGCGTACCTGCCTGATGTGGACCCAGGAAGCACACGCCGCGCAGTCCTAGGCTGTTTTCCGCATTTGTCAGCATTCCAGCAGCCCAGCATTCCAGCAGCAAGGAACTCTTCATGCCTTCTCCCGACTCTTCCCTCCGCGGCGCGGTTACGCCGTTCACCATGGGGCCGGCACTCCTCTTTTGCCCCGCTGACCGGCCGGAGCGTTTCGGTAAGGCTGCGGAGCGCTCGGACGCAGTGATCCTGGACCTCGAAGATGCCGTGGCTCCGGGGGACAAGCAACGGGCCCGGGGTGCGATCCTCGCACAGCTCGGATCCGAAGGAGACACCGCTGAACTGGACCCGAGCCGGACGATTGTCCGCGTCAACCCAGTGGGCTCCGCGGAATTCGAGAAGGACCTGCACAGCCTGGCGCACACTCCCTACCGCACCGTCATGCTCGCCAAGGCGGAGAGCGCCGGGCAGCTCAAAGCGCTGGAGGGTTACCGCGTGATCGCACTCTGTGAAACGGCCGCCGGCATCGTCAATGCTTCAGCCATCGCCGCGGAACCCAACGTGGTTGCCTTGATGTGGGGCGCGGAGGACCTGCTGGCTTCGCTGGGTGGTCTCTCCAGCAGGAACGACGACGGCGGCTACCGGGCCGTGGCCCTGCACTCGCGGTCCGCTGTGCTGCTCGCCGCCAAAGCCGCCGGCAAGGAAGCCATCGACTCCGTGTATGTGAACATCCCCGATCTCCGGGGTCTGGCCGCGGAATCCCTTGACGCCGTAGCCAGCGGTTTCGGTGCCAAGGCCTGCATCCACCCGAGCCAGGTTGCAACAGTGCGGGAAGCCTATGCACCAACACCCGAAGCCGTGACCGAGGCCGCCGAGCTTCTCGATGCAGCATCTGCGACCGGAACGGGCGTCTTCCAGTTCAAAGGCAAGATGATCGACGGCCCCATCCTCAAACACGCCGAGGCAACACTGCGCCGGGCGCGGCACACGAAGTAACAGTTGAACCCGCACGTTCGCCTGAAAACCCAACTAGGGGACAGCAAACGTCGCTATGAGGGTTCATTGCGACGTTTGCTGTCCCCCAGTTGGGCAACATGGGATTCGACTGTTGCCCTGCAGCGCTAGGCGCGTACCGGCGTCGAAAGTTCTGCCAGTTCCACCATGTCCGGGCGGCTGACTGTGCTCCGGATGGCTACCGCCTGTCCTGTCTTGGCGGATTCCAGCACGGACTCCATGACCTCAAGGGCGTGGAAAGCGAGTTGGCCGCCGGCGCGGGGTTCTTGTCCCGCCGGAGTGGCTGACAAATCGGCGATGCCAAAGCCGCGGCCGGCGTCAACGTAACCCGCGGATACAGGCAGCGTTTTCCACTCCTCGGCTCCCAACTCGAACAGCTGCACATCGCCGTCGAAGTGGTTGGGATCCGGAACAATGAGCGAACCCTTCTCCCCATGGATTTCGATGTTGGGGCTCTTGGTCTTGACGGCGTCGAAGCTCATGAACAGCGTAGACAGCGCGCCGGAAGCATGGACGAGGACACCCGTGACGTGGGAATCGATCTCCACCGGTACTTTTTGCCCTTGGCGGGGACCCGAACCGATGGTGCGTTCGCTGCGGGTGTGGCTGGCCGCGCCCACCACCGACACTACGGGGCCCAGCAAGGTGACCAGTGCGGACACGTAGTAGGGGCCCATATCCAGCAGCGGTCCGCCGCCGGGCTGGTAATAGAAATCGGGATTCGGATGCCAGCGCTCATGGCCCGGGGTAGCCATAGTGGCTGTCGCTGAAACGGGAGCGCCAATCAGGCCGTCGTCGATCGCTTTTCGTGCGGTCTGGATACCGGTGCCGAGGACAGTATCCGGAGCGCACCCCACAATCACTCCCGCCGTTTTGGCCGCTTCAAGTACTTGCCGGGCCTCGGCTGTAGTCGCCGCCAACGGCTTCTCGCCATAAACGGACTTGCCCGCCGCGATGGCCTTGAGCGCGATCTCAGCATGCGCTGCCGGGATGGTCAGGTTGAGGACAAGCTCAACGTCGTCCGCCTTAAGCAGCTCATCCACGGACAATGCACGGACGCCGTCGTAGGAGTCGGCAACAGCCTGGGCGCGGGCGGGATCGAGGTCCGCGACGGCCACGAGGTTGATGGAATCCAACCGGCGGAAGTTTGCCAGGTATTGGGCGATGATGGCGCCGCAGCCAATGATTCCTACATTCAGCGGGATGCCCACAGCATGCCCCTTTCGATGATGGTGCGGACGTTGCTGTCCTGGAGGATTTCCACGCGGTGGCCGGGAGTGGAGACGAAGATTCTTCCCTTGCCCCATTGCCTGGTCCAAATGGCGGGGGAAGTGACCTCACGGTTCCACGGGTCCCATTCGCGGACTTTTTGCGTAGTGGTCGCCAGGACGTCGATGTAGTCATCGGCCAGAACCCAATACTGCTCGGTGACGAGGTCAAAGTCTCCGATTCCCTGCGTAATGGGATGCTCTGCTGCGGTCGGGAGCATATTCACCGTGTAGGGAACGTAGTTATCCGACTGTTCGCCGATCCGTTCGTCCTCATGCTTGCCCGGGTGGCAGGCGAACTGGCCCCCGATCAAGTGCAGGTAGTCCGAAGTGTCGCGGTAGGAATCCGCGATCCCGCCGTGCCATCCGGCCAGCCCAGTCCCATTTTCGACGGCGGTGCGGAGCCCCTCAAACTCGTCCTTTTCGATGGTGGACATCGTCATGCACTGCACAATGAGGTCTACGCCTGCCATGTAGTCAGCGTCAGCGTAGATTTTGGGGGATTCCTCCACCCTGACCTCATAGCCGTTCGCTTTGAGGAACGGGAGGAACAGTTCGGTAGCTTCCACCGGCTGGTGTCCGTCCCACCCGCCTCGAACCACAAGTGCGGTCTTACTCTTGGTTGTCATGTTTTCCTTCATATCTGTAAACGTCCGGGTGAGTCTGTTGGCTGATCGAGAGCGGGTTCAGCGGGCGGCAAATGCGGCATCGAAAGCTGCAGCCGGGGGCCGGATGGCAGCCAGTCGGCGGACCATGTCCAACGCTTCCGGAGCGCCGATCAGCCGATCCATGCCTGCGTCTTCCCATTCGATGCTGGTGGGTCCGGCATACCCGATCGAGTTGAGCATCCGGAAAATGGGTTCCCAGTTCACATCGCCATGGCCTGCGGTGACGAAGTCCCAGCCACGGCGGGGATCCGCCCACGGCAAGTGGGATCCAAGGCGCCCGTTGCGTCCATTGAGTTGGCGAACGGATTCCTTCACATGGACATGGAAGATTTTGTCCGCGAAGTCCTGCAGGAACATCACAGGGTCAAGGTCCTGCCAGATGAAGTGGGAGGGGTCAAAGTTCAGGCCAAAACTGTCCCTGTGCCCGATCGCTTCCAGGGTGCGTTTTGCGGTCCAGTAGTCGTACGCGATCTCCGAAGGATGGACTTCCAAGGCAAAACGGACTCCTACCTCGTCAAAGACATCCAGAATGGGGTTCCAACGGTCTGCAAAGTCCTGGTAGCCCCGCTCGATCATGCCTTCTGAAGCCGTGCGGGAACATCGCAACGCACTTCCAGATGGACGAGCCCGTGAACCCCGTGACGGTCTTGACGCCAAGCCTTGCTGCCGCACGTGCCGTGGTCTTCATCGCTTCGGCAGCACGCTGACGGACGCCCTCCGGTTCGCCGTCACCCCAGACGTCGGGTGCCAGGATGTCCCGGTGACGTTCATCGATGGGGTCATCGCACACTGCCTGTCCGGTGAGGTGGTTGGCGATCGCATGGACCGAGAGATGGTGCTTCTCCAGGATGTCCAGCCTGCTTTGAAGATACGAGTCGTCCTCGACGATGCGCCGGGGATCCAAATGATCGCCCCAGCAGGCAATCTCCAGGCCGTCGAAGCCCCACTCGCCAGCCAGGCGCGCTACTTCCTCAAACGGCAGATCGGCCCACTGGCCGGTAAAGGGTGATGGGTCGGGTCATGATGATTCCTCTCAGACGTTCTGCCAGCGGCTCGCGTTGCCCGCGCTCGCCTCAACGGCGGCCAGCACCTTTTGGACCTGCAAGGCATCAGAGAACGACGGCGAGGGCTGCTCCCCGGCGCCGATGGCATTCACCAGGTCCACCACCTGATGGGTGAAGCCGTGCTCGTAACCAAGGCCGTGACCGGTGGGCCACCAATTGCCCGTGTACGGATGGGACGGCTCGGTGACAATGATCTTGCGGAATCCGGCGTCAGGTTCCAGCGCCGAATCGTAGACCTGAAGCGAGTTCATGTCCTCGAAGTCGAAGGCCAGCGAGCCCTTGGTCCCGTTGAGCTCCAGGCGCATGGCGTTCTTGCGGCCCAGCGCAAAACGAGTGGCTTCGAAGATGCCGATGGTGGCGGCAGCATCGGCGTCGTGCTTTCCGCTAAACCGGGCGGTGAACAGCGCGGCGTCGTCCACGGTGACGGGGCCCTTGGGAGCGTCCGAACCGCCGCGGCCGCCGAGTCCCACGTAGTCTCCACCTACTGGCCGTTCCTTCACGAAGGTTTCCAGCAGCGCCGAGACGCCGGTGATTGTGGAGCCCGTAATCCACTGCGCGGCGTCAATGCTGTGGGCGCCGATATCGCCCAAGGAACCGGAGCCGGACTTGGACTTGTCCAGGCGCCACGTGAGCGGCGCATCCGCGTCACTGAGCCAGTCCTGCAGGTATTGCGCCCGGACATGGCGGATGTTGCCCAGACGCCCTTCCTCCACCATCCGTTTGGCCAAAGCCAAAGCCGGAGTGCGGCGGTAACTGAAGCCGCACATGGACAGTACGCCGCGCTCGGCTGCCGCCTGTGCAACCACTGTCATTTTCTCCGCCTCTTCTACTGAATTGGCCAGTGGCTTTTCGCAGAGCACGTGTTTGCCCGCTTCCAAGGCCGCGATGGCGATCTCGGCGTGCGTGTTTCCGGGGGTGCAGATATCGATGAGGTCAATGTCATCGCGCTCGATCAGGCGGCGCCAGTCGGTTTCAACGGAATCCCAACCGTACTTGGTGGCAGCTGCACGCACGCCGTCCGGGTTGCGGCCGGCGACGGCAGTCAGTTCAGGTATCAGGGGGAGGTCGAAGAATCGCGGGGCTGTCCGCCAGGCATGCGAGTGGGCAGCGCCCATGAAGGCATAGCCCACCATGCCCACGCGGAGGCGTTTGGGTTCTGACATGTGAAGGTCCTTTCTACTTGCTGAAGCCTGCCGTAAGGCCGCTGACCAGCTGACGGCGTCCGAGGACGTAAATCACCAGGATTGGCAGGGTGCTCAGGACAACGGAGGCAAGCACGGCGGGGATGTTGACGCTGAACTCGCCCTGGAAAGTCCACAATCCCAACGGGAGGACGCGGAGTCCGGGGCTTTGGGTGAGTACCAGGGGCAGCAGGAATCCGTTCCAGACATGCAAGCCGTTGTAAATTGCCACGGTTACAATCGCCGGGCGGGTCAACGGCAGCGCCAACCTCCACATCGTTTGCCAATCACTGCAGCCATCCAGGCGCATTGACTCGAACAATTCGTTCGGCACATCGCGGATGAAGTTGGACAGGATCAGAACCGTCAACGGAATGGCGAACGCTATGGAGGGAAGCATGATGGCAAGGAGGCTGTCATACAGGTTCAGCCGGATGATCATCAGGTAGATCGGAATGATGGTTGCCTGGAGCGGAATCGCCAAGCCCATGAGGAACATGCCGTTAACAAACTTCAGGTATCGGCCGCGACCACGAACGATCGCGAAGGCGGCCATGAAGGAGATCAACACCGTGGGGACCACGGAGCCAAGTGTGACCATCACGCTGTTCATGAAGTACGTGGTGAAGTTGGCCTCGAGAACCAGTTGGTAGTTCTCCAACGTAGGAGCCGCCGGGAGGGCCAACGGATTCTGCCCAAAGTACCCTTCGGACGTCTTCAAGCTGGTGATGACGATGTAGTAGATCGGCACAATGATGATGGCCAGCCATATCCAACCGCCAAGGCCGCCGGGAATGTTCAGCCGCCTGACCCGTGAACCAAGGCTCTGCTTGGCCTTGATGGAATGGCCCGTGGGAGTGGCTGGAGCGATTTTCGAATCGCTGTGAAGGACAGTGCTCACCTTACAAACCTTCCAATTGGCTGCCCTGCTTGTCCTTGCCTCCAAGGCGCTGGAGGAACAAGGCAAGGACAAGGCCGATGACGACGAGGATGACCGCGATGACACTTGCCGGGCCCATCAGGTTGGCCCGGAAGCCGCGCAAGTACATGTCAAGCGCCAGGATGCGGGTGGAATTACCCGGGCCGCCACCGGTCAGGACAAAGATGAGGTCGAAGTACGTCAGCGATCCGACCACCATCAGGGTGGACGACGTGATGATGGTGTATTTCAGCTGCGGAAGCGTGATGTGGAAGAACTGCTTAATGATTCCCGCACCATCGATCTGTGCTGCCTCATACAGGGACTTGGGGATTTGCCGGACACCACCTTGGTAGATGAGCGTATGGAAGGGCACGAACTGCCAGGCGATCACAAAGATGACCAGTCCCAATGCCAACTGTGGAACGCCCAGCCAGTCTTGGGCCAGGAAGGGCAAACCCAGCCCCATGGCCAGCCCAAAGTTAGGGTCCAACAATGCTTTGTACGCAATAGCAACTGCCGCGGAGGAGAGGAGAAGCGGCAAGAAGTACAACACCGCCAAGGCGGCCCTGTAACGCTGTGTGCCGGCGGTGAAGACTCCCAGGAGAAGGCTGATGGGAGTCTGAACCAGCCAGGAGACGATCATGATCAGGAAAGTCAGGCCCAGTGCGTTGTACAGTCCGGGGTCGCTGAGAACTGAGGACCAGTTCTCCAGGCCGGCTGCTCCGATGGCGCCGATGCCGTCCCAGTTGGCGAAGCTCAGAACCAGGACACCTACCAGTGGCGCAAGTGCGAACACCACGAAGAAGATCAAAGCCGGCACCGTCAGCCACGCAAGTGCAGATTCTTGCTGCCCGCTCTGCTCGATTTTCCGCGATGCAGTGGCAGCCCTTTGAGTGGTTGTTGAGCTCATTTGCCCAGGGTGGCATTCATGTTCTCGGCGAACTGCTGTGGCGTGATCGACTTGAGGAAGAGCTGGTCGATGTTGTTAAGCAGGGCCTCGGCCGCAGTCGGGCTCAGGGCTTGATCCCATGACTGCTGGAAGTTCGGGGCATTCTTGGCAAGGTCGTAGACGAAGTTCAGGAAGTCCTTGTCCGGGGACGTTGCGAGCTTGTCTTCAATTCCGTTGACGATCGGGACCGAACCGGAGTTGATATAGGCGTCGATGACCGTATCCGTCATGATGCCGTCCTTGAAGAACTTCTTGGCCGTTTCCTTTTCCTTGTCGGTGGCCTTGGCCGAAATCGACATGTACTGGGCGGGGTTGCCTACGCCATTCTTCGGATCTCCCTTGCCTCCCGGGATCGTCGGGAAGGTGACGAAGCCCAGTTTTCCGTCCTGGACGAAGTTCTGGCCTTCCTTCTTCATGGGTCCGTACGTCCAGGAGCCTTGAAGCAACATTGCTGCTTTGCCCGTGAACAGCAGCGCCTGATCCGCTTTCGAATCCGCCGTGATGGAGGAGAAGCCCTTGATGAAGCCATCGGCGGACACCAGTTCCTGGATCTTGGTACCTGTTTCGATCACGGCCGGATCCATCCAGGCATTGGGTTTGCCTTCGAAAATCGAAGTGAACACCTCGGCCCCTCCGATGCGGTCCAGCAGGTATTCCAGCCACATCATGGATGTCCAGCGGGATTGACCGCCCAGGGAGAACGGGGCTACGCCCATGTCGTTGAAGGTCTTTACCAGCGACATGACGTCGTCCCAGGTCTTGGGTGGCTGCACCCCGGCCTTTTCAAAGAGCTCTTTGTTGTAGAACAGGACAACAGGGGCCACGTACTGGTTGGGGAGGGCGTAGATCTTGCCGTTGACGGTGGCTGCACCGAAGGAAGCGGGGAAGAACTTGTTTTTCAGATCCGGGTTGGCCTCGAACCAGCTGGTCAGGTCCTCCACCTGCTTGGCCTCGGCGTAGGTCTTCAACGTCCCGCCACCCCAGCCATAAACAATCGTGGGTGCCTGGCCGGCGCCGATCGCGGTTTTGATCTTCGTTTTGTAAGCATCGTTCTGGAAGTACGTCACAGCGATCTTGTTATCGGGATTCGATGAGCCAAAAGCATCGACGGCTTTCTGGATGGTGGTCTGGTTCGGCTCACCGGAGAGGAACCACATGCTGGCGCCTCCTCCGCTTGCGCTGCCCGGTCCGGACGTACCGCAGGCGCTGGTTGCCATGACTGCGAATGGCGTAACTGCCGCTAGAGCCAGAAAAGAACGCCGTGATGATTGGAACTGCTTCATTGCTTCTCCATGTGTAGTCGCCTCGTTGGGCACGTTGCGGTGCCCATCTCCCAAAAGGAGTGACCATTGCCCGAAAAATATCGAAATATTTCGCGAGTGCTGTTTAGGTCACGGTCTAAACTAAAGTGCAATTCATCACACGTCAAGGCTTACTTTGGCTCTGATTGGCCCGACGTTGCAGCTCTCTTGAGCTTTCCATCCGCTTCCCGCATACTCGAAGCAAGCCGAAATATTTCGAAAGCAGGGGGATTCATGGAACGCGAGCAGCGTCCGCTCAAGCTCACACTGGCTGCGGTAGCGAAAGAAGTGGGGGTTTCAGCACCCACGGTTTCCAAAGTGGTGAATGGCAGGGAGGACGTGGCCGAGGAAACCCGGGCGCGCGTGCTGGCGGCCTTGCAGCGAACCGGATACAAGTCGCCCCTGCAACGCAAGAGTCCTCCGCCTCAGCAGTCAGTTGAGGTGGTTTTCGACTCCCTGAACTCGGCCTACTCCGTGGAAGTCCTCAACGGTGTCATGGAGCACGCGGCGGTCTCGGACATGGAGGTCATCCTCTCGGTGACCAGCAGGCAAACAGCGTCGCCGTTGGGCCCCGAAGAGCGGGCCCAGCGCATCATCGACGAAGGCCGCAGCGGAATGATCGTGGTGACTTCCGCCTTTGGGTCCGCACAGTTGGAAGCTTTCCAACGCCGCCGGATCCCCATCGTGGTGGTGGACCCCCTCAACCCGCCGCCGGCAGACGTCTTCAGCGTGGGCGCCAGCAACTGGGCCGGAGGCAAGGCCGCAGCTACTCACCTACTGGGGTTGGGACACCGCAGGATCGCCTATATAGGCGGACCTGCCACGGCAGAATGCAGCCAGGCACGGCTCCACGGCTATATGGCGGCACTCATGGCAGAGGGCATCACCGTGGACGAGGACTACGTATCTTCCGGCGCATTCCGGCCCGAGAATGGTGTGAGGGGCATGAAGGCCCTGCTGGCACTTGCGGATCCGCCGACGGCAATATTCGCTGGAAGCGATAGCATCGCGCTGGGTGTCCTGGCAGAAGCGCGAAGGCAGAACATCCGGATTCCGGAGGACATGAGCCTCGTTGGTTTCGACGGCACACACCAGGCGGAAGAATCCGTTCCACCCCTGACGTCCGTGTCACAGCCACTACAGGAGATGGGCCGTTCGGCCCTGCGGTTCATCCTGCGCCAGGTCCACGGCGAGGACATCGACTCCCGCAGGGTGGAACTGGCCACACACTTGGTGGTCCGTGAGTCCACAGCGCCACCGCCCGCATCCAAGGCCAAGCCCGCGTCGAAGGCCAAGCCCGCGTCGAAGGCCAAGCCCGCGTCCGAGGCGAAATCAGACAACGCTAAAGGAGCCGCCGCCGTCGAGGTGTAAGCGAGACCGGCGGAATGGCGTCATACAGTAACACCCGCACCCAACGCTCACCCGTCTCACGGAACTCCGCACGGCTGGCGAAACGATAAAGATAGCTGCGCGCACGCACCCAACGGGGGCGTTCGCCGTCGAACGGGTCATGGCGAAGCAGCCCAAGAGTGGGCTTGTCTGCCTCCAACAGCTTCTCCAGGAAGGCGTAGAACCACCCCTCGTGGACGGTCCGCAGCGGCAGGAACCACATGAGCCAATCAAGCCTGAGGTGATACGGCGCCCACTGCCGCGGGAGGCGGCGCACGTCCCCGGGTTTACCTTTGAAGCCGTACTCCAGCCATTCCTCGTCAGCTGCATCCGGCTCTTCTGCCATGGTGCCTTCAACGACGATCTCGATCCGCTGCTTCGTCACCGTGCCGAACGCGCCATAGGCATTGACCAGGCGCCAGCGATTGAAGCTCGCATTCATGAGTTGCTGGCGCGAGAAGAGGTTCAAAAGGGGGCGATAACTAAGGACCAGCAACAGGACCGTCACGGCAAGTACGACGACGAGCCACCACACCGGAGTTTCGGCACCTGTGTGCCACTGGAGCGGGATGACGGGAAGAACCGCATGCGCCACCGGATCACTCACGGCAGCGAAGGCGAGAACGATTGCCATCCAGTTCAGCCAGGCAAAATTACCGCTGCCCACCAACCAAAGCTGCGTCACGATGATGATTCCTGCCGCGATACTGGCCAGCGGTTGGGGCGCGAACAGGAAGAACGGAACCACCAACTGCGCGAAGTGGTTTCCCACCACTTCCACTTTGTGCAATGGGCGGGGGAGGAGATGGGCCTGCCTGCTCAGCGGTCCGGGCATCGGCTGCGTCTCGTGGTGATAGAACATCGCCGTGAGGTCGCGCCACTCACGGCCGCCCCTGATTTTGATCATTCCCGCGCCGAACTCAAGCCGGAACACCAGCCACGCAATCAGGATCAGGATGGTGGTGGGTGGCGGAACCTGGTCCGAGCCAAGGAAAGCTACGGTGAAACCGGCCTCCAGCAACAGGATCTCCCAGCCAAAGCCGTAGAACGTCTGGCCCACATTCACGATCGACATGTACAGGAACCAGAGGGTGAGGAACGCCAGCATCGGCAGCCACGGTGGTCCCAGCTGCGGCAAGCCCAACACCAGCAAGGCGGACACGGCAATTCCCACCCAACAGACTGCCCGCAGCAGGGCATCGGAGTACCGCCACTGGAAGAGAGTGGGCCGAGCCAGGCGGCGGGCCATCTCAAGGAACGAAGGTACGGGAAGCAGGCCGTGCTCGCCAAGGAGTGCCGGAAACTGGTTCATGGTGGAGAGGAACGCAACCAGATAAAGGGCGGCAGTACCGCGTTGCAATACCTGCCGCGCGAATTCGTAGTCCCGCGCGTCAAACCAGTCCTGCGCGTCAAACCAGGCCAGCCACTCCACAATTCCACGTTACGCGCGGGAAAGAAGTGGTCAAGCGGGGTTTTCCACTTACCTGGGTGCTACGTTCGCACCCTTCTGCGGCTGCTGGGATACTTAAGCAATCGCAGCCGCGCAAGATCGTCATCCTCGGGTCCACCGGTTCCATCGGCACACAGGCGATTGACGTCGTCGACGGCGCCCCGCACCTTTTCGAAGTGGTGGCACTGAGCGCCGGCGGCGGGAACCTGGAACTGCTTGCCCACCAAGCTGTGCATACGCGGGCGCAGGCCGTTGGCATTGCCCACGGCGATCCGGAAGCATTGCAGAACCTGATTGACGCCGCGGCGGCCCGAAGCGGCTTGCGCAACTTCGCCCCGCAGATTTTCGTTGGACCGGACGCGTCCACCCGCATTGCCGAAGTGGAATGCGACGTCGTTCTCAACGGCATCACCGGCTCCATTGGCCTGGCGCCAACCCTGGCCGCGCTGGCATCCGGCGCCACCTTGGCGCTCGCTAATAAAGAGTCGCTGATTGTCGGTGGTGCCCTGGTGAAAGCAGCTGCCCGCCCCGGCCAGATTGTGCCTGTCGATTCCGAACATTCGGCCATCGCCCAGTGCCTGCGTTCAGGTACTGAGCAGGAGGTGGAGAAGTTGATTCTCACGGCGTCCGGCGGACCTTTCCGGGGCCGCAGCCGTGAGCAGCTTCACGATGTCACGCCGGCCGAGGCCCTGGCGCATCCCACCTGGGATATGGGCCTCATGGTCACCACCAACTCGGCGAGCCTCGTTAACAAGGGCCTTGAAGTGATCGAGGCACATCTGCTGTTCGACGTACCCCTGGACAGGATCGAGGTCGTGGTCCATCCACAGTCGGTGGTCCACTCGATGGTCCAGTTTGTGGATGGGTCCATCATTGCCCAGGCGTCGCCGCCTGACATGCGGCTTCCCATCGCCTTAGGGCTGGGCTGGCCCGGAAGGGTTCCAAGGGCTGCCCAGCCATGCGACTGGACCCAAGCCACAAGTTGGACATTCGAACCACTGGACTCGGTTGCGTTTCCGGCCGTGGAGCTCGCCAAGGAGGCCGCGAAGCAGGGCAGCACTTACCCTGCCGTCTTCAACGCGGCCAACGAGGAAGCTGTGGAGGCTTTCCACGCGGGTCGTATCCGCTTCACGGACATTGTGGACACGGTGGAGTCCGTCCTCAGCGAACAGTTCAGGTTCTTCGGAGCTTACGGTGGAGTCCGTGCTGGATGCTGAGAGTTGGGCACGCACGCGCACCCATGATCGTTTCAGCCAACAGCGCCGTATAGCTCAGAAACCCACAGAGAAACCCCTATGGAAGCAGTCCCGTCAGCATGAGTCCCGTCCTTCTGTTCATCCTCGGAGTCGTCTTCGTCGCCCTTGGCGTCGCGGTATCCATCGCTTTGCACGAGGTTGGCCATCTGGTCCCCGCGAAGCTCTTTAAGGTGCGCGTGACCAAGTACATGATTGGCTTCGGGCCAACCTTGTGGTCCAGGAAGAAGGGTGAAACGGAGTACGGCTTCAAGGCCCTTCCGTTGGGTGGCTACGTGGCCATGATCGGCATGTACCCGCCCAACAAAGAAGATGGCGGGGTACGTCCCTCCAGCACGGGCATGTTCCAGACACTTGCCAGCGAGGCCCGTTCCGTTGCGCATGAAGAAGTAGGCCCCGGGGACGAAGGCAGGGTCTTTTACAAGCTGCCGGTCTGGAAGAAGATCATCATCATGCTCGGCGGCCCGGCCATGAACATGCTGATCGGTTTGGTTCTCCTTGCCATCCTGCTCATGGGTTTTGGCGTTGCCACGGCCACCACCACCATCGCGGACGTTTCAAAGTGCCAGGTGGCTGCGGGGAAAACGGTGGATCCTGATTCGGCGGACTGCAAGCCAACACCTGCGGCGGCCGCCGGCCTGCAGCCGAACGACACCGTCAAGACTTTCGACGGCAAAGCCGTCACCAGCTGGGATGAACTCACCGGCTGGATCCGGGCCTCGGCGGGCAGGGAGGTACCCATCACAGTAGAACGCAACGGCTCGGAAGTTTCCACCACCGTTACTCCGGTCTTGTCCTCGCGGCCGGTTGTGGGTGCCGATGGACGCCAGGAGCAGGACGCCAACGGCGTGCTGAAGTACCAGGAGGTTGGCTTCCTGGGAATCGGCGCGCAGAGCGCCTTGGTTCCCCAGCCGGCGTCGTCGGTTCTTCCCATGGCGGGGGAGAATATCAAGCAGATTTCCGGAGTAATCCTTAACCTGCCTGCCCGTGTGGTTGGTGTGGCGAAGGCCGCTTTCAGCGAGGAACCCCGCGATCCGAACGGGCCCATCAGTGTGGTGGGCGTCGGTCGGGTGGCCGGCGAAGTTGCTGCGATGGAAGAGGTACCGCTCCAAGCACGCATCGGAACCTTGGTAGGGCTGCTTGCCGGCCTGAACTTCGCGCTGGCCATCTTCAACCTTGTACCCCTGCTGCCTCTCGATGGCGGCCACGTGGCAGGTGCGCTGTATGAGGGGGCGCGGCGCCAAGTGGCCAGGCTGAGGGGAAAGCCGGATCCAGGTGCTTTCGATATCGCAAAGCTGCTTCCCGCCACATATGTGGTGGCAGCGCTGCTGATGGCCATGGGCGCGCTGCTGATCTACGCGGACATCGTCAAGCCCGTCAATATCTTTGGCTGAAATCCTCATGCCTCGGACAGCAGGGTCTGTTGGTGAGCTGGAATGGATGGCGGATCATCGCCACGCGGCGGGATAGGCTAGCTTCATGACTGTTTTCGCTGTTGAGTATGTATACGTCGCCGAGTCCGGCGCCCTCCGCGACGAAGCCCGCGCGGCGCACCGTGCCTGGCTGGGCGATCTCGCAGAGGATGGCACGCTGCTTGCGAGCGGACCCTACGGTGATGGTGCCGGCGCACTGCTCATCTTCAAGTCAGCAGATGAAGCCGAACTCAATGACCTCCTGAAGCAGGATCCGTTCGCTGAAGCCGGAGTGATAGCCGGCATCCGCACCACGGAATGGGACCCCATCATCGGCGTCCTGGCTGCCCACGCGTCCTAGCTCCGGCGTCCCCACCACAACGATCCACCCCAAACCCAAGGAGTCCACGTGACCTCGGTCAGCCTGGGAATGCCAGCCGCCCCACCCCCCGTCCTTGCCCCGCGACGTAAGACGCGGCAGATCAAGGTTGGGTCTGTTGGCGTTGGCTCCGATTCGCCCATCAGCGTGCAGTCCATGACTACCACGCCCACCACGGATATCAACGCCACGCTTCAACAGATCGCTGAACTGACGGCCTCCGGCTGCGACATCGTCCGCGTTGCGTGCCCGTCGGCAGACGACGCCGAGGCATTGCCGATCATTGCCCGCAAATCCCAGATCCCCGTGATCGCCGATATCCACTTCCAGCCGAAGTACGTTTTTGCGGCCATTGAAGCGGGATGCGCAGCGGTTCGTGTGAACCCAGGCAATATCCGGAAGTTCGATGACCAGGTCAAGGAAATCGCGGCAGCCGCGAAGGACCACGGCACATCCATCCGGATTGGCGTCAACGCTGGTTCCCTGGAGCCGGGCATCATGAAGAAGTACGGCAAGGCCACCCCCGAAGCGCTGGTGGAGTCCGCGGTCTGGGAGGCCTCGCTCTTCGAAGAGCACGGTTTCCACGACTTCAAGATCTCCGTGAAGCACAACGACCCCGTGATCATGGTTGCTGCCTACGAGATGCTCGCCGAAAAGGGCGACTGGCCCCTGCACCTTGGCGTGACCGAAGCCGGTCCGGCCTTCCAGGGAACCATCAAGTCCGCAACTGCCTTCGGGGCACTGCTGTCCCGCGGCATCGGTGACACTATCCGCGTTTCCCTCTCGGCGCCGCCCGTGGAGGAAATCAAGGTTGGCAACCAGATCCTGCAGTCGTTGAACCTGCGCCCCCGAAAGCTTGAAATTGTGTCCTGCCCGTCCTGTGGCCGCGCCCAGGTGGATGTGTACACGTTGGCTGAGCAGGTAACCGCCGGCCTTGAGGGGATGGAAATCCCCCTCCGCGTGGCCGTTATGGGCTGTGTAGTCAATGGTCCGGGTGAAGCCCGTGAAGCAGATCTCGGTGTGGCATCCGGAAACGGCAAGGGCCAGATTTTCGTGAAGGGCGAAGTCATCAAGACAGTGCCTGAAAGCGAAATTGTTGAGACACTGATCGAAGAGGCCATGCGTATCGCTGAAGAGATGGGGGAGGCCGATGGCGAAGATGCTGTCAAGGGTAGCCCCGTGGTTAGCGTCTCGTAACGAGACAGGCCTGGGGGTCAGGGTGCTCGGCAGTGCCGACACCTTGGCCCTTCGCGCGCTTGCGAGCGAAGATCCCGTTGCCAACGTCTTCATCCTTGCGCATCTGGACAGCGTAGGAACGGCAGCGCCCACCAGCGGCGGCGCCAGCGTCTTTGGCGTGTTCGACGACGACACCCTCCTTGGAGCCTGTTGGGCGGGGGCCAATCTGGTCCCGGTGCAACTCGACCCAGGGCTTACCGGATATGTAGCTACGGCGGCCCACCAATCCGGCAGGCGGTACGCCTCCATCTTCGGGCCGGCGGAAACAGTCCTCGCGCTCTACTCCCGCTTTGAGCAGTTGGGCCACTTCGCGCACGAAGTCCGCTCCAGGCAGCCCCTTTTGACCATTTCCGGCGGGCCGGCCATCGAAGCCAATCCGCTGCTGACCTTCGGCACTATGGCGGACTTCGAACGCATCCTGCCCGCCTGCGCCGCCATGTTCGAAGAAGAAGTTGGCTACTCGCCGTTCCTGGGCGGTCAGGACTTCTATAGCAGGCGCGTTGCCGGGCTTATCCGCCAAGGGCATTCCCTGGTCCACATCGACGCTGCCGGAAGCGTGGTTTTCAAGGCAGAGTTGGGTGCAGTTACCCAGGACGTCACGCAGGTCCAGGGCGTATGGATGAATCCGGAGATGCGTGGACACCACCAAAGCGCCGGTTACATGGCCGCCGTCGTAAATCTTTCACGTACCTTTGCGCCCGTAACGAGCCTGTACGTCAATGACTACAACGCTAAAGCGCGGGCCACCTACGAAAGAGTCGGCTTCGAGCAAGTGGGCACGTTCGCAACGGTCTTGTTCTAGCCCGGGGCGTCCAGGTTCCCGGTGAGATACCGCCGGATGGTGGGTGCCACCATGCTCACCACTTCCTCCTGATCAGCACTCGCCAGAGGTTCGAGCCGGATCACGTACCGGAGCAGCATCAGTCCCACCATTTGTGTCGCCACCAGGTTGCCACGCAGGCGGACTTCCTCAGCAGGACCTTGCACGCCCACCATGACCCGGGACAGGATGGTCCGGCTCACGGTCTCCCGCAGCAGTGCCGTTTTGGCTTTCGATCCGATGGTTCCCCGAACGAATGCCACCAGACCGGGCTGCGCCGGGCCCTCCCATAGCCGGACGACCGCACGGACAAGTGCTTCTGCCCTCGCCTCCGGTTCCAGGGTTTCAACGCCGGCCAGGACCTCTTCAGGATCGGCAGGCAACTCCACGCTGGAGGCGAACAATTCGTCTTTGCCTTTGAAGAAGTGATGCACCATGGCCGGGTCCACTGAGGCTTCCCTCGCCACTTGCCGAAGACTGGTGCCGTCGAACCCGTGCTCTGCGAACAACTTCCGGGCCGCCACCACAATGGCTTCGCGCGAATGGTCGCTCCCGCTTCGACGGCCACGGCGCAGGGGTTCCAGGCTCATGAGGTCTGCCGCCTCAGCGTCAATGAGGCCAGGACAAGGACTCCCACCACGATTCCGCCCATCACCATAGTGTCCTGCCACATGGTTTCAGTGGCATCGATGTTCCCTGCGATCTCCTGAAGGGCATCAACAGAAAACGTCAGGGGAAGAACTCCGGAGATGGCCTCGAGGACGTCGTTCATCTGCTCCCGGGCCACGAAGAGTCCGCAGAGCAGGATCTGTGGCACCACCACTACCGGCATGAACTGCACAGCCTGGAACTCGGTGCGTGCAAAGGCCGAACACAGCAGCCCCAGGGCCACGCCAAGGACAGCGTTGATGACCGCGATCAGCACGACGAACCCGGGACTGCCCTTGATGTCGAGATCGAAGATCCAGTATGCGACAGCCGTGGCAACCAGCGACTGCAGCGCGGCCATGATGGAGAAGGCAATGGCGTAGCCGAACAAGAGGTCCGCTTTATGGATGGGTGTAGTGAGGAGCCGCTCCAAGGTCCCGGAGGTTCGTTCCCGCAGCATGGTGATGGACGTGACCAGGAACATGACGACGAACGGGAAGATCGCCAACATCATCAGGCCGACGCGGTCGAAGGTGCGTGGAAAGCCCGGGGGCAGCGTTTCGTTCTCGAAAAGATAATAGACGGCGGTGAGCAGCAGCGCCGGAACCACCATAATGAGCGCCACACTGCGGTGATCGTGCCGCAATTGACCCAGGACCCGGGCGGTGGTGGCAAAGGTCATCCGAAGATTCATGATGCCACCTGGCTTTCCTTTGCCGGCTGACCACTGTCCGGGCCACGTTCGGCGTCTTTGATCATGTTCAGGAACGCGCGCTCAAGGTCATTGCTGCGTCCCCGGCTTGCGAGCTCGGCGGGTGTGAGCTGCGCCAGCAGCAGGCCGTCCCGCAGAAGCAGCAACGAAGAACAATGCGACGCTTCTTCCATCACATGACTGGAAACCAGGAGCGTTGTTCCGCCGGCGGCCATGTCAACGAACCGCTCCCACAATTCCGCACGCAGTACCGGATCCAAACCCACTGTCGGTTCGTCCAGGACCAGGAGCTTGGGGTGCGCCACCAGCGCGCATGCCAGGGACACGCGGCTGAACTCCCCGCCCGAGAGGTTCCCGGCTTTCTGCTTGGCAAACGATTCGAGCCCGACGGCGGCAATCGACTCCGCGACGTCCGTCGCCGTTGCCTTGTGCATGGCGCCGAAGTACTTGACGTTGGCTTCGACGCTGAGGTCCGCGTAGACGCTGGCACCTTGGGTGACGTACCCGACGTCGTGCCTTAACGGTGCGCTGCCGGCTGGGCGGCCTAAGACGCTGATGGACCCGCGGGTGATCCGCTGAACCCCCACGATGCCACGCATGAGTGTTGTCTTGCCGCTTCCTGACGGGCCGAGAAGCCCCGTGATGCGCCCGCTGTCCACCGTGAAGTCCAGGCCCCGCAGGATTCTTGTTCTGCCCCGGGAGATGTGCAGGCCTGTGGATTCTATTGCTGCTTGTGACATGGCTGCCTCCGGCACCAGCGAGTAATTCACCAAGTGATGAATTAACGCTAAGTCCGGCCAGTGGGGCGGTCAATAGGCCTTTGCCATCAAAATCCTTGAAAACGTGTCCGCTATCACATAGGTTTTTCCCAAGCCGTGTCGATGGGGCACGGGTGGTTACAGGGGGAATCATGGCAAAGACCTTGAAGGATGCCTTTGGCAGCCGCACCATCCGTGAGTTCGGCAGTCACCAATGCGTCCCAGTCGCAGGCGATCCCGTTCCGCTGGAGGGAACGGGGGACTAGTCCCCGGACAGAGTCTGCGGCCGGCCGGCCGCTGAGCCACGCCATCGCAGGATGACCAGCCGATCTTTGGCCAGGGGCTTCCAGACGCGACGGCGTGGCTCTTCTCTGTGATTACCGTTTTGGGGCTGAGCCATTCTGTGCCAAGCCGCCCGCTGGCAGCCGGTAGATTAGTAGACAGTTGTTTTTGCCACATCTGCCATAGAAACGGATACGTACCCGTGGTCCTTCGCCTTTCCCAGTTGTTCCTGCGCACCCTGCGTGAAGATCCCGTCGACGCCGAGGTCGCCAGCCACAAGCTCCTGGTCCGGGCCGGTTACATCCGCCGTGCCGCGCCTGGCATTTACACGTGGCTGCCGCTGGGACTCAGCGTCCTGCGCAAGGTGGAGGAAATCATCCGGCAGGAAATGTCCGCCATCGGCGCGCAGGAAGTCCACTTCCCGGCACTGCTGCCGCGCGAACCCTACGAGGCCACCAACCGCTGGACCGAGTACGGAGAGGGCCTGTTCAGGCTTCAGGACCGCAAGGGCGCCGACTACCTCCTGGCTCCGACGCACGAGGAAATGTTCACCCTCCTGGTCAAGGATCTGTACTCCTCGTACAAGGACCTGCCGCTGAGCCTGTACCAGATCCAGAACAAGTACCGCGATGAAGCGCGTCCCCGTGCAGGTCTCCTCCGTGGGCGCGAGTTCATCATGAAGGACTCCTACTCGTTCGACGTTGACGACGCCGGCTTGGACGCGAGCTACGCCGCCCACCGCGCCGCATACCTGAAGATCTTCGAACGTCTGGGCCTGGAAGTCATTCCGGTTGCTGCCACGGCAGGCGCCATGGGCGGCTCCAAGAGCGAAGAATTCCTCTTCCCCACGGAGATCGGCGAGGACACCTTTGTGCGCTCGGCCGGCGGCTACTACGCCAACGTCGAGGCCGTCACCACGGTTGTCCCTGAGGATATTGATTTCACGGACGCGCCGGCTGCCCAGGTTCTGGACACCCCGAACACACCCACCATCGAGACGCTGGTTGACGCAGCCAACCAGCTCGCACCCCGCGGCGAGGCCGACGGCGGCGCCTGGACTGCCGCTGACACGCTCAAGAACGTCGTGCTCGCCGTGACTCTCCCCACCGGCGAACGCCAGATCGTCGTCCTCGGCGTTCCGGGTGACCGTGCCGTGGATCTCAAACGGGTGGAAGCGAACATAGGATCGTTCCTTCCCATTGCCGGCGAGATCGGCCTGGAGGCAGCCAACGAAGAAGACCTCAGGAAGCTGCCGTGGTTGGTGAAGGGCTACATCGGGCCTGGCTTGTCCCTGGATGAAGCAGTGCTGGGCCTGGAAGGCTCTTCCAAGCTGCTGTACCTCGTGGATCCCCGCGTCGTCTCAGGCACAACCTGGGTGACGGGCGCCAACATCGATGGCAAGCACGTCTTCGGACTGGTAGCGGGCCGCGACTTCACCTGGGACGGCGTCATCGAATGCACCGACGTCCGCGCAGGGGATCCGGCACCGGATGGCTCCGGACCGCTTGAAACTGCCCGTGGCATCGAAATGGGCCACATCTTCCAACTCGGACGCAAGTACGCCGAGGCGCTGGATCTGAAGGTACTGGACCAGAACGGCAAGCAGGTAGTTGTCACCATGGGCTCCTATGGTGTTGGTGTCACCCGCGCTGTCGCAGCCCTTGCCGAAGCCAACCATGACGACCGCGGCCTCGTGTGGCCACGCTCGGTGGCCCCGGCCGACGTACACGTTGTGGCTGTGGGCCGCGGTGACGAAATTTTCGAAGCTGCAGAGAAGCTATCGGCGGAACTCGAGGCTGCAGGCCTCGACGTCATCTTTGATGACCGGCCCAAGGTTTCTCCCGGCGTCAAGTTTGGCGATGCCGAGCTCGTCGGCGTGCCCACTATCTTGGCCGTCGGCCGTGGACTCGTGGACGGCGTAGTGGAGATCAAGGACCGTCGCAGCGGTGAAGCCGAGAACATCTCGGTGGAAAAAGCCGTGGATTACGTGGTCAACGCTGTCCGTAACCGGTGATTTCCGGCTTCGAGACCATCCAGCTCACCACCATCATCCTGATTGTGGTGGCTGGATTCGCAGCCGGCTGGGTTGATGCGGTAGTAGGAGGCGGGGGGCTGATCCAGCTCCCCGCACTGCTGCTGGTGCCTGGCATTACCCCCGTCCAGGCCCTGGCCACGAACAAGATGGGTTCCATCTTCGGCACCACCACCAGTGCCACAACCTATTACCGGCGGGTGGGACCGGACCTCAAGACGGCGATACCCATGGCGGTGATTGCACTGGCGGGGAGCTTTGGCGGTGCCATCCTCGCTTCATCGCTGCCGGCCAGCGTCTTCAAGCCAATCATTGTGGTGGCGCTGATCGCCGTCGCGATTTTCACCGCACTCCGCCCCAGCGCAGGTGAGCTGACGGCTCTGCGGCACGATGGGCACAAGCACTATGTGGTGGCCTGCCTGATCGGTGCAGTGATCGGTTTCTACGATGGCCTGATCGGTCCCGGTACGGGATCATTCCTGGTGATCGCCTTGGTCTCGGCGATGGGCTACGCCTTCCTTGAAGCCAGCGCAAAAGCCAAGATCGTCAACATGGCCACCAATGCCGGTGCCCTCATTTTCTTCCTCCCTCACGGCTCCTTGCTGTGGGGAGTGGGCCTGGTGCTGGGGCTGGCGAACATGGCGGGCGGATACCTTGGTGCCCGGACAGCTGTAGCCAGGGGGAGCAGCTTTGTACGGATCGTCTTCCTGATCGTCGTGGCGGCACTGATCATCAAGCTCGGCGTGGACGTCTGGAACGACAACGTCAGCTGACTGCGTCCCCGGGCTCGGGCAAATCATGTGCTGCTGGAAGTCCTTCGAGCGTCCTGCCCGCCAGTGTGCTCGCCACCCACAGGGAACGGGCCAGATCGCCTTCGTGTCCTCGTTTTCCCGCATACCACAGGGCGTTGTCCACTTCGCGGGCAACGCTCCACTGTCGCGCGACCTCCGGATCAAGCCCAGCGGCGAGGCTGAAATCCCTGCATCGCTCCCGCAGGGCAGCTGCAGGGTCGCGATGTGACAGATCCTTGATCCGATTCCACAGAACAGGTGCCACCGCAAATTCGGCCTCACCGATCTGCGGCTGGGGATCAATGGCCAGGTAGTCGCGGCGGCCGGCGCCCAAGATGGCGAGGATGTTCATGAAGTGCAGATCGGTGTGCACCAGGACGTCCCTGCTGGATCGGCGGCCAACAGCACCGCGGGTCTGGCACACTTCCAGCGCGGCCTCCAATAACCATCGCGGGAAGGGCCGGTCCTGCCGCTCCCACTCCGAAGGCATTTCGTCGCTCCAGCGCTCGGCCGTGGCAGCGATGTGATCGAATCCCCGCCACTCGGGACGATCATCCGGGGCAATTGAAAGCTCGCGCATGATGTCACCCCAGACCTGCCGGGCTTCATCCATGGGGGCGTCCTGCAGCCACCGGGACGCGTCAAGGCGTTCCAGCAGCATCGAGCAACTCGTGGTGTCGGCAGCCAGGAGCCGGACAGCTCCGTGGCCGCCCCACAGGGCCAGGGCATGGCGCTCTGCAAGTGCTTCCTCATGCGGATAGGCGATCTTCAGCGCAGCCTGCCTGCCGTGCTGGAGAACGGGCACAACCAAGGCTCCGTGTCCGTTCCAGGGCTCTTCACCGGGTGCGAGGTCCACGGACAACTGCCAACGGTCCAAAGCCTCACGGATAAGCCCCGGAAGGCTCGCCAACCAGTCCCGCCCCGCAGAATCGCGGTTGTATCGGGCGTGCAGGTCGCCCGGAATCGGAATCATGGCGTGAAGGGTCACGCCATCAGCCTAGCTCTGCCCGGCGGTACTACCCTCAGAAAACGCCGCTGGCGCCCAACAGGCTTCCGATCGAGAACGTGGCTGCAAGCGCCAAGGCTCCGCCTGACACCACCCGTGCTGCAGCGCGGAATCTCGGTGCCCCACCAATCCAAGCCCCCACGGCTCCCGTGATCGCGAGAGCCAGCAGGACGGCAGCGAACGTCAGTGGAACGCGCATTCCGGGGGGAGGGAGCAGGATGGCCAGCATGGGAAGCACGGCGCCCAGGGTAAACGCCACTGCCGATGCAAGGGCGGCGTTCCACGGACTCACGATGTCGTCTTCATGGATATTGAGCTCGGCTGACAGGTGGGCGGCAAGAGCATCATGCTTCGTCAGTTCTTCCGCCACTGTCCGGGCGGTAGGCGCGGTGAGCCCCTTCGCCTGGTAGATCGCGGCGAGCTCTTCGAGTTCTTCCTCCGGCTGCTCAGCGAGTTCCCGGCGTTCCTTCTCGATGAGCGACTTCTGTGTGTCGCTCTGGCTGCTGACGGATACATATTCGCCCAACGCCATGGAAATGGCGCCACCGACCAGGCCAGCCGTGCCGGCGGCAAGGATGCTGCCGGTGTTGGTCGTGGCGCCGGCCACGCCGACGACGATTGCGGCGACGGAGACGATGCCGTCGTTCGCACCCAAAACTCCGGCGCGCAGCCAGTTCAGCCTGTGGGCAAGGTCATCGCGATGCGGTTCGTTCTCGTGTGTGGTGGCAGTTTCTGCGGAAGCCATGCTTCAAGCCAAGCACCGGCGGGCTGCCTTGACCAGCATGGCTAGGCTCGCCTATCCCATCCGCCGCTTGGACTCACTTCAGGTTGGGACTAACTGGTGTGGGCGTTGGCAGGGGAGGCAAGTCATCGTCGTCGAGCTCCAACCCCGGCAAGGCGGCAAGCGTGGCGCCCCAATCCAGGCTCCTGCGGACAGCAGCCAGCAGGCTGCTGGTAGCCCAGTCCCGGGTCTCTCCTGTCGAAAGCGCGATGAGGTCGCCAAATCCCTGCAGGGAGTCCGATTCCAGGGCTCCCAAGCCCGCGGCCGGGTCTTCAGCGAACTGTCCAGGCAGCCTGTATCCGGCCTCCCGGGTAGGGACGTCGCCACAGTTACGGCGGGTCAGGGCTTCCGCTTGTTGAAGGAGACGCTCGTGTACCGCAAGGTCCTTGGCGGCTTGGGCAGTTGCGCCAGCGTCCAATCGCTTCAGCGCCACCTGATAGATGTAGACGGCTTCCTGTTCGGAGCGGACAGTGGCCGCAAGAGCCGCATCGGTAGTGGCAGCGGTTGCCTCCGGGGTGGGGCTGACTGAAGGGCACTGGTGCACAGCTGGTGTTGTGGCAGGCGGGTTACCGCTCGACGTCGGCGACGGTACCCGCAGCTGCCACATCGCAGCCAGTTTTTCGCCCTGCAGAAGTTGGGCGGATCCGACGGCGGCGAGCAACCGGGCGATCCCGCCGTCGGCCTCGCGGGCGTCCTCCAGTCGTTGCCGGCCGCTGGCGGTCAGGCCGGCCACAACCGAAACAGGCGTCGCTTCGGGGGGCGCATCATCTTCAGCCTGGTCATCTTTATCGCCTGCCGTCGAGGCTGAGGAGGAGGCAGAAGTATCAGCAGTGCCGGCCATGGCGCTGGCTGCGGCAGAAGGTGGAAGGAGGGCCCGGGACTGTGTTGTCAGCAATGTCACAGCATCGTCCAGTGCGGCCGTTTGGGAACCGGATCCTGCAGCCGCCATCAATCCAGCAGTCGATTCCCGCAGCCTGTGGGTATCGGTGAAAGCGTCGGCGAGGGCAGACTCGGAGAACGAAACCGTAGGGGGAGTCCCGGAATCCCGCGGTAGAAGTACGATTCCCGTGCCCGCAACGAGCAGCGCAACCACGGAAATGAGAAGGAGCCGGCCCCAACCCGGTGATCGTCGTTTTTCATTTGTCTGCTCGTCCACAACACACCATGGTGTCATGTGGACGGGAAACTCCGTGCACCATGTGCTGCCGAAAATCGTTAGGCTAGTAGTCACAACAACATCTATCGGGAGGCGGCGGGCAACGTGAGTGACTCGGAAGCCACGACTTCAACAGACCGTACTGAGTCGAATTCAACGGCCACCATCCACAACCCGGAAGAGCGCAGGCTAAAGGCGCTGCTCGAACCGGCAGTCCTTGCCAACAGGCTCTACCTCGAGGATGTTTCCATCCACGTCGCCGGTTCACACCGCACGGTCCACGTCGTCGTGGATCTTCCGCAGGAGGAGACCGGGGGCGTCAGCCTTGACGCCATCGCAGATGTCTCGCGTGGGTTGTCCGATATTCTGGACAACGATCCCCACGACGACGGCCGTCCCTACGACCTCGAAGTTTCTTCGCCAGGAGTAGGCCGTCCGCTGACGGAACCACGCCACTGGCACAGGGCCCGCGGCCGCATGGTCAGGGTCAACGTCATCCAGGGTGAGAACGTCCTTGGCCGGATTGCGTCAGTAGATGACGCCGGTGTGACCCTCATTCCGGAGCACGAGGTCAAAAAGGGAATGAAGCCCAAACAGGGCGACCCCATCACTATTCCTTTCGACAGGATCCGCCACGGAAAAGTCGAGATTGAATTCAGCCACCTCCACGAGGCCGGGCTGGCAGACGAACACAATGGACCTTCCGAGGAGGCCTAATGGATATTGACATGAGCGCACTGAGACTCCTGGAGCGTGAGCGTGAAATCCCGCTGGACCTCCTGATTCCCACCATCGAGCAAGCGCTCCTGGTGGCCTATCACAAGACGCCCGGTGCCTTCGAGAAGGCCCGCGCCGAGCTGGACCGCAAGAGCGGCCACGTGACCATCTGGGCAACCGAAATCGACGACGACGGCGAAGCCATCGGGGAGTTCGAGGACACCCCGGCCGGTTTCGGCCGCATCGCTGCAAGCACGGCGCGCCAGATCATCCTTCAGCGTCTTCGTGACGTTGAGGACGATAACGTATTGGGCGAATTCAAGGGTCGCGAAGGCGAACTCGTCGCCGGCATGATCCAGCAGGGCAACAACCCGCACATGATCCAGGTAAACCTTGGATCCGTGGAGGCCCTGTTGCCGCCACCGGAGCAGGTTCCTGGCGAGAAGTACATTCACGGCAGCAGGCTTCGTGCCTTCGTGGTGGATGTCCACCGCGGGGCGAAGGGCCCGTCCATTACGTTGTCGCGTTCGCACCCGGGCCTGGTCCGTAAGTTGTTCGAAATGGAAGTTCCGGAAATCGCGGACCGTTCCGTCGAGATCGTGGCACTTGCCCGGGAAGCTGGCCACCGCACCAAGATCGCCGTCAAAGCGAACACCCCCGGTGTCAACGCCAAGGGCGCTTGCATCGGCGAAATGGGCTCCCGCGTCCGTGCAGTCATGACTGAGCTCAATGACGAAAAGATCGACATCGTGGACTTCAGCGAGGACCCGGCGACCTTCATCGCCAACTCCTTGTCACCGTCCCGGGTGAATTCGGTCACTATCACGGACGAGGCAACGCGCTCGGCCCGGGTAGTTGTGCCGGACTACCAGCTCTCCTTGGCGATTGGCAAGGAAGGCCAGAACGCACGCCTTGCTGCGAAGCTGACCGGATGGCGGATCGATATCGTGTCCGACGCCGCCCCGGCCAAGACCGACTAGCGATCGTTCCGGCGGCCTGGCCGTCGGGAGCCGCGCCGCGCTGGCGGTGTGGCCGGTTTCGGCTGTCCGGGGCCGGGGGGCTAGAATAGATGGAACCGGGCTTACGTCCGGTATCCGCGCGCTTTGACGTGCCTTATCTGCATGTGCAGTATCGGCCGTCAGCGCAAGTTTGCAGAGGCAGGTAAGGACACGTCGTGGCTGAACTGCTTGAACGCGGCCATGGCCCTGTTCGTACGTGCATCGGATGCCGGAAGCAAGGCTCCCGGTCCGAGCTTGTCCGGCTGGTCGCCCAAGGCCGTGGTTCGTCCACTGTCCTTGTCGATGTTCGACGCCGGATGGCCGGCAGGGGTGCGTGGCTGCATCCCAGCGAAAAGTGCTTGGCATTGGCAATCAAGCGGCGTGCTTTCGGAAGGGCCCTTGCGGGCGCTGCTGAAACGGGCGCCGTCGAAAGCTACTTCATGTCAGGCGCGCCACTTGTGGAGGCCCCGGCTGCCACAGGAAAACCGTCCAAACCTGAAAGCGGGTCAGAAAACTGATGGAAACCCGATGAGTTCCCAGCGATGAGTGCGTAACGATGACAACTTTGTTGCGCTCTGCAATGGGCCTTTCAGTCGCGCTAGCGGCAGGGGCCCGCAGTAAGAAGTAGACGGTTCGTGCCTGGCTCGGTGCGGACCGAGACAGGAGAAATGTGGCCAAGGTCCGCGTACATGAGCTCGCCAAAGAGCTCGGTATTACTTCCAAAGATGCAGTAACAAAACTGCAGGAATTGGGCGAATTCGTTCGCTCCGCCTCTTCCACCATTGAGGCCCCCGTCGTGAAGAAGCTTCGCGACGCTTACCCCGGTGCAGGCGCTGCAAAGGCAGCTGCCCCCGCACCTGCAGCCGCCCCCAAGGCTCCGGCTGCTCCCGCAACATCCCGTCCGGCCGCTCCGGCTCCGGGCCCCGCTGCACCCAAGGCTCCGGCTCCGGCAGCACCCGCCGCGGCGGCACCTGCTGCCCCCGCTGCACCTGCTCCTGCGGCGCCTGCCCCGGCAGCGCCCTCGGCTCCCGCCGCATCCACGACGCCGTTTTCGGCAAAGCCTGGTGCCCGTCCTGCTCCCAAGGCAGAGACTCCGGCTCCGTCCCGCCAGGGCGGCCAGGCCCCGCGTCCCGGCGGTCCCCGTCCGGGCAACAACCCCTTCGCTACGTCCCAGGGCATGCCCCGCGGCCGTGGTGGCGATGGCGAACGTCCGCCGCGCCCGGGTAACAACCCGTTTGCAACCTCACAGGGCATGCCCCGTGCAGGTGGCCGCAACGATGGCGAACGCCCCGGTGGTCCCCGTCCCGCAGCAGGTGCCGGTGGTCCCCGTCCCGCAGCAGGCAGCGGTGGTCCCCGTCCGGGTGCTCCGCGTCCCGGTGCACCCCGTCCCGGTGGTGCTCCGCGTCCGGCTGGCGGTCCCGGTGGCGGAAACCGGCCTACTCCGGGCATGATGCCCAACCGCACTGAGCGTCCGGCTCCCGGTGGCGCAGGTCGTCCCGGTGGCGCAGGCCGTCCGGGTGGCGGACCGGGTCGTCCCGGTGGCGCACCAGGTGCAGGTACCGGTGGCGGCGCTCCCGCCGGCGGTGGCTTTGGCAAGGGTGGCCGCGGTCGCGGTGGTACCCAGGGTGCCTTCGGCAAGGGCGGCGCCGGTCGTGGCAAGCAGCGCAAGTCGAAGCGTGCAAAGCGCCAGGAACTGGAGCAGATGAGTGCTCCGTCGCTGGGCGGCGTATCAGTACCCCGCGGCGATGGCGAGACCATCATCCGTTTGCGCCGTGGTTCCTCCATCACGGACTTTGCAGAGAAGATCGATGCGAACCCCGCGTCGCTCGTGACCGTTCTGTTCCACCTCGGTGAGATGGCAACGGCTACGCAGTCCCTCGACGAAGACACCTTTGGACTGCTTGGCGCCGAACTTGGGTACAAGCTCCAGGTTGTTTCGCCGGAAGACGAAGAGCGCGAGCTGCTGGACCAGTTCGACATCAACATCCAGGACGAGCTCGACGCCGAGGGTGACGACGTCCTTGAGGCCCGCCCGCCGGTTGTCACCGTCATGGGTCACGTTGACCACGGTAAGACCCGCCTGCTTGACGCCATCCGCAACTCCAACGTTGTGGCCGGCGAGCACGGTGGAATCACCCAGCACATCGGTGCTTACCAGATCAGCCACATCCACGAGGGCACGGCCCGCGACATCACGTTCATTGACACCCCCGGTCACGAGGCCTTCACGGCCATGCGTGCACGTGGTGCCAAGGTCACCGACATCGCGATCCTGGTTGTTGCAGCCGACGACGGCGTTATGCCGCAGACGGTGGAAGCACTCAACCACGCCCAGGCAGCCAACGTGCCGATCGTCGTGGCAGTGAACAAGATCGACAAGGAAGGCGCCAACCCCGACAAGGTCAAGGGTCAGCTCACCGAGTACGGCCTGGTTCCCGAAGAATACGGTGGCGACACCATGTTCGTTGAGGTCTCTGCCCGCCAGAACCTCAACATCGACGAACTGATCGACGCCGTCCTGCTGACGGCCGACGCCGCACTGGATCTGCGCGCCAACCCGGACAAGGACGCTCGAGGCATTGCCATCGAAGCGAACCTGGACAAGGGCCGCGGTTCCGTGGCCACCGTCCTGGTGCAGTCCGGTACCTTGGCCGTGGGTGACACGATCGTGGCCGGTACGGCCCACGGCCGCGTCCGTGCAATGTTCGACGAAAACGGCGAGGCCCTCGATGTCGCACTGCCGTCGCGTCCGGTCCAGGTCCTCGGCCTGTCCAACGTGCCGCGTGCAGGTGACACCTTCCTGGTGACGCCGGACGAGCGTACGGCCCGCCAGATCGCCGAGAAGCGTGAAGCTGCCGACCGCAACGCCGCACTGGCCAAGCGTCGCAAGCGCATCAGCCTGGAAGACTTTGACCAGGCCGTTGCTGAAGGCAAGATCGACACCCTCAACCTCATCCTCAAGGGTGACGTATCCGGTGCCGTGGAAGCCCTCGAAGACGCCTTGCTCAAGATCGATGTCGGAGACGACGACGTTCAGCTCCGTGTCATCCACCGCGGTGTGGGTGCCATCACGCAGAACGACGTCAACCTGGCAACGGTGGACAACGCCATCATCATCGGCTTCAACGTCAAGCCGGCTGAGCGCGTCGCTGAACTGGCTGACCGCGAAGGCGTGGACATGCGCTTCTACTCCGTCATCTACGCAGCAATCGATGACATCGAGATGGCCCTGAAGGGCATGCTCAAGCCGGAGTACGAAGAAGTCCAGCTCGGTACTGCCGAAGTCCGCGAAGTCTTCCGTTCCTCCAAGTTCGGAAACATCGCCGGTTCGATCGTCCGCACGGGCATCATCCGCCGTAACACCAAGGCACGTGTTAGCCGCGACGGCAAGGTCATCGGTGACAACCTCACCGTTGAGACGCTCAAGCGCTTCAAGGATGACGCAACCGAAGTCCGTACTGACTTCGAGTGTGGTATCGGTCTTGGCTCGTTCAACGACATCACCGAAGGCGACATCATCGAGACCTTCGAGATGCGCGAAAAGCCGCGCGTCTAGGTTCCGCTTGGAGCGGGTCCGTCGGGTAGCCCCGGCGGACCCGTTCCGTACCCGTTTCTACTTTCCAGGAGGAAGTCATGGCCGATCCGGCACGCGCTGCCAAGTTGGCGCAGCGGATAAAGGTCGTCGTTGCCGAGGCCCTTGGCCGCAGGGTCAAGGACCCGCGCGTCGAGTCCATCACGATCACCGACGCCCGCGTCACCAACGACCTTCAGCACGCCACCATCTACTACACCGTCTTTGGTGACGAGATAGCCCACGCCGACGCCGCCAGGGCATTGGAGAAGGCCAAGGGTGTGCTGCGACAGGAAGTCGGCCGCAATATCACCGTCCGGCTCACTCCCACCCTCGAGTTCGTTGCTGACCAGATCCCGGTCAACGCATCGAACCTTGAGGAACTGCTCCGTGAAGCAAAGCGTCGCGACGCCGAGGTAGCCGCTTTGGCTGCCGGCGCCAAGCACGCAGGCGAGGCTGACCCCTACAAGGGCGAGGCCTCCGAAGAAATCGACGAAGACGACTTCGACGAAGAAGACATCGACCTCGCGGACGATGACGAACTCGACGAAGACGCCAACCGCTAAAGATCTTTTTGAGTTTGTGTACATCTAATGCCCTTGGGACGCGTTCCCAGGGGCATTACGTGTACTCAAAGTCGTTAGTATCGAAAGCATGTCCGCGCACAGTGCACAGCAGCATAATGAATTCCTGAACCGTGATGAATTCCTGAACCGGGCCATACGGCTTGCTGTCCAGAACGTTTCCGACGGCGGTGGGCCGTTTGGCGCTGTTGTCGTTACCCCGGATGGCAGCGTCCATGAGGGCGTAAACCGGGTAACGCGCGACAACGATCCCACGGCGCATGCCGAAGTGGTGGCCATTCGCCGTGCCGCAGCGGACATGGGCAACTTCGATCTCAGCGGCTCGGTACTCTATGCCAGTTGCGAGCCATGCCCCTTGTGCCTCTCCGCCACACTCTGGGCCAGGATTGGCCGCGTGTATTTCGCTGCGGACCGGCACGGAGCCGCCAGGGCCGGTTTCGATGATGCAGTGTTCTATGAGTACTTCGCCGGTACCCGGCCTGAGCTGCTTCCCGTGGAACATGCGCCGGTAGCAGCCTCCGAGGCACCCTTTGAAGCCTGGCGTAACAACACCGAACGCACCGACTACTAGCGGCTCCTAGGGCCGGGCAGGAAGCCGGCTGACGCCGTCGAGCAGTTCCTGCTGATCGCCGCACAGAGCAATCCGGATCCAATCCTCGCCGATCGACCCAAAAGCGGTGCCCGGAGCGAAGCCAACACCCGAATCCGCCAGGAAGGAATGGACCCAGGTGCGTACATCGCCGCCACTGACGTGGGAGACATTTGTCCACAGGTAGAAGGCTCCCTGCGCGCCAAGGAACGGAATGCCCTTGCCTTCCAGGATGGCGGAGGCGGCATCACGGTTGCTCCTGTAGTGGTTGCGCGCGTCCGTCACGTAGTCCTGGGGGCCGGTCAACGCGGCCAAGGCCGCGTACTGCGATGGCGAGGCAACGCAGGAAACGATCGCTTCCATGACATTGTTCATCCTCTTTTCCATGCCCGGCGGACAGATCAAGGCTCCGATCCGGAGGCCCGTGAGCCCGTAGGTCTTTGACAGCGTCAGTGATGTGAAGACGCGCGCTTTTCCAGGGATGTCGCTATCGAACCGGGCTGGGCTGACATGCGGGACGTCAAAGGTGAAGGCTTCATAGCACTCATCAGAGATGATCCAGAGATCGTGCCGGACGGCGAGTTCCACAAGCTGCCGGGTTGCGTCCTCGCTGATGACGGCGCCCAGGGGGTTGGAGGGCGAGTTCAGCATCAGGACCCGGGTCTGCGGAGTGATGAGGGCTTCAATGTCCTCGATGTCCGGCTGGAAGTCGTTATGCGGGTACAGGGGATACGGAACGGGCACCGCGTGGAGGAGCCGGCTGGTCATGGCGAAGGTGGGGTAGCCGGGGTTGGGCAGGAGGATTTCATCGCCGGGGGAGAGAAGCAGGCTCATGGCGAAGTGCAGGCCTTGTTGGGCTCCGTCCACCACGTAGACGCGTTCGGCTCCGATATCCACGTGATGATGCTCACGGAACCTCTTGGCGAAGGCTTCGCGGAGCGCTGGGATTCCTGCGTTCGGGGTGTAGTTGGTTTCGTCCCGTTCAAGGCATGCTATTCCGGCGTCGAGGACGTGCCGTGGGAGTGCAAAGCCCGGCTCGCCGATGCTGAGCACGATCGCCCCTGGGGTGGTCCAGGCGGCCTCGGTGATTTCTCGGATCTGGTTCACGGGGACGTCGCGGACGTGTGCGGCAAGCTCAGGCATGGGAGCTATCCTAGCCACCCATATACTGGTAAGCGTGCTTTCTGGACTGGTAATCGTTGACAAACCGCAGGGATGGACCAGCCATGATGTGGTTGGCCGGATGCGGCGGCTGGCTGGCACCCGGAAAGTGGGGCATGCGGGCACGCTCGATCCCATGGCTACCGGCGTGCTGGTCCTTGGGATCAACAAGGCCACACGGCTCCTGACGTACATTGTGGGAACGTCCAAGACGTATACCGCCACTATCAGGCTCGGCGAGGCCACCATCACCGATGACGCCGAGGGCGAAGTCACTGAGGCGCGCAGCGCAGTGGAGGTCAGCGACCAGGCCATTGCACAAGGAGCCGCCGCCCTCACCGGCCCCATCCAACAGGTACCGAGCAGCGTCAGCGCGATCAAGGTCAATGGTGAACGCTCCTATGCCCGTGTCCGCTCCGGCGAGGAAGTCAAGCTTGCGGCCCGGCCCGTCACCATCCACCGCTTCGACATCCACTCAATTACCAGGATCGACGGCGGCCGGGTAGTCGACGTCGATGTCACCGTTGAGTGTTCTTCCGGCACCTACATCCGGGCTTTGGCCCGTGACCTCGGCATCGCTTTGGGCGTCGGTGGACATCTCACTGCCTTACGGCGAACCCAGGTGGGCCCTTACACGATCGAGCAAGCGCGGACGTTGGAAGAACTCGCCGGGGAACTCGAAGTCCTGGACATGTCCGTTGCCGCGCGTTCTCTGATGCCCAATCGCGAATTGAGTGACGAGGAAACTACCGAGATCTCCTTTGGCAGGCGCATTGCCGCAGGCCCTGGAGCCGGAACGCCAGCTGCTGCCACCGCTGAGAATCCTGCCGCAGCGTTCGCGCCGTCGGGAGAGCTGGTGGCCCTGCTGGCCGATACCGGGAGCTTCGCGAAGCCTGTGTTGGTCTTTGCCCCCGGAACCGGAACCGGCACCGTCACAGTCGGCGAGGACAAGTAGGCATGGACGGTTATTTCTACTCCATCCTTATTGTTGGTTTGGTATCCACGATCGCGTGCGTCGTGGCAGGTTTGATGAAGAAAGCCCCCAACGACGTCACCATCTTTTCCGTGTTGGCTGTGGAGTTGGCCCTGCTGGTCTACTTGGTTGGCTCGATTGTCCGCGTTGCCACGGGTGAACAGATGGCGGGCGAAGCCTGGGAGTTCTGGGGATACCTGATCACGGCGCTGATGATTCCGCTGGGGGCCGTGTATTGGGCCATCCTTGAACGGACACGGTGGAGCAACTTCGTCCTGGCAGCGGTGGGCGTCACTGCGCTCGTCATGGCCGCCCGCATGAACCAGATCTGGTACTGACCTTGAAGGAAAAACGCAAAATGACTGGAACCGAGACTGAGGCAAGTGCCGGCCGGACACCCCAAAAAGACACGCGGAACACCGGCCCTGGGCGATTGCTGATCGCGGTCTATGCCGTCTTCGCACTCTCGGCCACTGCCCGTGCCGGCTACCAGATTGCCACCAAGTTTGCCGAAGCTCCGCTGGCGCATATCCTCTCGGCGTTCGCCGCCGTCGTCTATGTCGTAGCTACCATCTCGCTGGCAAAACCGGGCCGCACATGGTTCAAAGTGTCGTTGGCCGCGGTACTCGTGGAACTCCTCGGCGTGCTGGTAGTTGGCGCCATAAGCCTGTTCGATCCGGTGGCCTTCCCGCATGACACTGTGTGGTCGCTGTTTGGGCGCGGTTATGGTTTCGTCCCGCTCGTGCTGCCCATCCTTGGACTCCTGTGGTTGAACAAGAGGCGGCCGTCCAAGGCGAACAGCCACAGCGGGTAACCTTAGAATGTTCCGGCGCCGGGAGGTTGCCGGACGGAACGAATATCTGCAGTAAAAGGCGAGGTTGATGGTCCACATCTGGAACGATCCCACCGAAGTCCCCAAGGACTTCGGACCAACAGTCGTTACCATCGGGAACTTTGACGGCGTCCATCGGGGCCACCAGCATGTTCTCGCGCAACTGACGAACACCGCCAAACGCCACCACATCCCTTCAGTGGCCGTCACCTTTGATCCCCACCCCGCCCAGGTCCACCGCCCGGAGTCGGCCCCGGAGCTGATCATGGGCCTCCAGGACAAACTGGACGCCCTCGGCGAAACAGGCGTGGACGCTGTCCTGGTCATGAAGTACACGCTGGACCTTGCCTCCATGACACCCATCGAGTTTGTCCGCCAAGTCCTCCTTGAGGGCCTGCACGCTGCGCACGTCGTGGTCGGCCACGACCTCCGCTTCGGCGCAGGGAACGTCGGCGATGTCGTGACCATGCAGGAACTCGGCGAGCAGTTGGGCTTTGGCGTCCAGGTGGTCAATGAGTATGGCGCAGGAGGCTTCCCGGTCCACGACGACGGCGATGCCGACCGCCGTTGCTCCTCCACCTGGGTGCGGGAAGCCTTGTCCGAAGGCGACGTCGTTACCGCTGCCGCCGTTCTGGGGCGCCCCCACCGCATGCGCGGCGAGGTGGTTCATGGAGCTGCCCGCGGGAGGAACCTCGGTTTCCCCACCGCGAACCTTGCGCATGATTCCACGGGTTACGTACCGGCGGACGGCATCTATGCCGGCTGGTTGATAGACCAGTCCGGAACGCGGTGGCCCGCTGCCATTTCCGTCGGCTCCAACCCCACGTTTGACGGTGTGAGCCGTCAAGTGGAGGCCCACGTCATTGACCGTCCCGAGGAGAACGTGGAGGACTTTAACCTCTACGGCCAGACTGTTGCGGTCGAATTTACCCAGCGCCTCCGCGGCATGGTGGCATATCAGGGGCCCGAGGCCCTGGTGGAGCAGATGTGCCTGGATGTAGCCCAAGCACACGAGCTGCTGACCCAGCGGTAGCGGTATTTCGACAACAATGCTGACCTGCCGGTAAACTGTTACTGGATCCGGCTGCAGTCCGTGGCGGCTGGACCTGTTTTTGTGTGCGGCGACGCACCGGAAGCAACCCGTCAGCGAGGCGCTGCACCGGGAGGCACGGCACAACTCTAGGAGTTCACGTGGCACTTGACGCCGCTGTAAAGCAGTCCATCATCAAGGAATACGCAACCTCTGAAGGCGACACCGGTTCGCCCGAGGTCCAGGTTGCAGTCCTGACCCAGCGGATCAAGGATCTGACTGAGCACATGAAGGAGCACAAGCACGACTTCCACACCCAGCGCGGTCTGCTGGCCATGGTTGGTCGTCGCAAGCGCATGCTTTCCTACCTGAAGAACACTGACATCGCCCGCTACCGTTCGCTCATCGAGCGCCTCGGCCTGCGCCGCTAGTCTGCCTTTGGGGGCGGCCCGGTCCCTCGCGGAACGGGCCGCCTTCTTCAAAAACAACTAAAAACAGGAAATCAACCGCATCGCGCATTCGCGGTCCTCGGTAGTGATTCCCGGGAGGGTCATCGGTGACGATGAAGCCCGTGGATCTCGATCGATGACCGGGTGTCGTACAGGCCAGGAATAAAGAAGAGGCCTGGGTTGATGCGGCGGACTTCCGCTAAATCAGAAACGGAGGTGACTCTCAATGGAGGGTCCCGAAATCCAGTTCTCCGAAGCGATTATTGACAACGGCCGTTTTGGTAAGCGTGTCATCCGCTTTGAAACCGGCCGCCTTGCCAAGCAGGCTGCCGGCGCTTCGATGGTCTACATCGACGAAGACACCGCGCTCCTCTCGGCAACCACCGCAGGCAAGCAGCCGCGCGAAGGCTTTGACTTCTTCCCGTTGACGGTTGACGTCGAGGAGCGCATGTACGCTGCCGGCCGTATCCCGGGTTCGTTCTTCCGCCGTGAAGGCCGCCCGTCCACGGAAGCCATCCTGGCTTGCCGCCTCATGGACCGCCCGCTGCGCCCGGCCTTCGTCAAGGGCCTTCGCAACGAGGTCCAGATCGTCGTCACCGTCCTGGCGATCAACCCGGACGAGCTCTACGACGTCGTGGCAATCAACGCCTCCTCCATGTCCACCCAGCTCTCCGGCCTCCCGTTCTCCGGCCCGATCGGCGGCGTCCGCGTTGCCCTCATCGCCGACGAACAGGGTTCACAGTGGGTTGCCTTCCCCAAGCACTCGCAGCTTGAGAACGCCGTGTTCAACATGGTTGTTGCCGGCCGCATTGCAGGTGACGACGTCGCCATCATGATGGTTGAAGCCGAAGCAACCGACAACTCCTGGAACCTCATCAAGGAACAGGGCGCAACTGCTCCCACCGAAGAAGTTGTTTCCGAGGGCCTCGAAGCCGCAAAGCCCTTCATCAAGGCTCTCTGCGAAGCCCAGGCCGATCTTGCTGCCCGGGCAGCGAAGCCGACCGTCGAGTTCCCGGTCTTCCTGGACTACCAGGATGACGTTTACGCAGCTGTGGAAGCCGCTGCTGCCGACAAGCTGGCTGCAGTCTTCCAGATCGCTGACAAGCAGGAGCGCGACAACGCTTCCGACGAGCTCAAGGACGAAGTCCTGGGCGCACTCGCCGGAAACTTCGAAGGCCGTGAGAAGGAGCTGTCCGCAGCTTTCCGCTCGGTCACCAAGCACGTTGTCCGCCAGCGCATCCTCAAGGACCAGGTCCGCATCGACGGCCGTGGCCTGACGGACATCCGCCAGCTGACCGCCGAGGTAGAGGTTCTGCCCCGCGTTCACGGTTCTGCGATCTTCGAGCGCGGCGAGACCCAGATCATGGGTGTCACCACGCTGAACATGCTCAAGATGGAACAGCAGATCGACTCGTTGTCGCCGGTGACGCGTAAGCGCTACATGCACAACTACAACTTCCCGCCGTACTCCACCGGTGAGACTGGCCGCGTCGGTTCCCCGAAGCGCCGCGAAATCGGTCACGGCGCCCTGGCAGAGCGCGCCCTCGTGCCGGTTCTGCCTTCCCGCGAGGAATTCCCGTACGCCATCCGCCAGGTATCCGAAGCCCTCGGTTCCAACGGTTCGACGTCCATGGGTTCGGTGTGTGCCTCGACGCTCTCCATGCTCAACGCAGGCGTCCCGCTGAAGGCAGCTGTTGCCGGTATCGCCATGGGCCTGGTTTCCGACCAGGTTGACGGCCAGACCCGCTACGCAGCCCTGACCGACATCCTTGGCGCCGAAGACGCATTCGGCGACATGGACTTCAAGGTTGCCGGTACGTCCGAGTTCGTCACGGCCATCCAGCTGGACACCAAGCTCGACGGCATCCCCGCTTCCGTGCTGGCAGCAGCGCTGAAGCAGGCCCGCGAAGCCCGCCTCCACATCCTCGAGGTCATCAACGCAGCGATCGACACCCCGGACGAGCTCTCCGAGTTCGCCCCCCGCGTCATCGCCGTCAAGATCCCCGTAGACAAGATTGGCGAGGTCATCGGCCCCAAGGGCAAGATGATCAACCAGATCCAGGAAGACACGGGCGCGGACATCTCCATCGAAGATGACGGCACGGTCTACATTGGCGCCACCAACGGTCCGTCTGCTGATGCAGCACGTTCCGCCATCAACGCCATCGCCAACCCGCAGGTACCGGAAATCGGTGAGCGCTACTTGGGCACGGTCGTCAAGACCACCACCTTCGGCGCTTTCGTTTCCCTTACCCCGGGCAAGGACGGCCTGCTGCACATCTCCGAGCTCCGCAAGCTGGCCAACGGCAAGCGCGTGGACAACGTTGATGACGTCGTCTCGGTGGGCCAGAAGGTCCAGGTCGAGATCACCAAGATCGATGACCGCGGAAAGCTTTCCCTCTCCCCGGTTGTTGCCGAGGAAGAAGGCGCAGCCTCCGAGGAAGCTCCGGAAGAAGCTGAAGTTTCCGCAGAGTAGTCTGTAAAGCAGTATCCGGCGGGGCCGGTGGGCTTGAAAAAGCACCACCGGCCCTTCCGGCCTTAACTCGAAAACCTGAAAGGTCTTAATGACTGTCGTACCCTTGCCGTTGGAGCAGACACTTCCCGGCGGAGACCTGATCCATGGTGCCGAGGGCGGTTCCGTCGTACGGCGTTCGGTCCTTCCCGGCGGCGTCCGCGTCCTCACCGAGGCAATGCCCGGGCAGCGTTCGGCCACCATCGGATTCTGGGTGGCAGTCGGTTCCCGCGATGAGGCCGATGGCCAGCATGGTTCAACTCACTTCCTGGAACACCTCCTGTTCAAGGGCACCAAGCGTCGCACCGCCCTGGAAATTGCTTCAGCCTTTGATGAGGTGGGTGGCGAGTCCAACGCTGCGACTGCCAAGGAGAGTACCTGTTACTTTGCGCGGGTCCTGGATTCGGATCTGCCGATGGCCATCGACGTCATAGCGGACATGATCACCGGTGCTGTCCTGGATCCGGCGGAGCTGGAACAGGAACGGGACGTCATTCTTGAAGAAATCGCCATGGACAGCGATGACCCAACAGACGTAGCCCACGAAAAATTCGTAGCAGCAGTACTCGGCAGCCACCCGCTCGCGCGTCCTATTGGCGGAACTCCGGACGCTATCAAAGCGGTCGCCAGGGACTCGGTCTGGGAGCACTACCAGCGCTACTACCGTCCGGAAGAACTGGTCATCACCGCGGCCGGCGGTTTGGACCATGACGTCGTCTGCGATCTCGTGCAGAAGGCGTTGGAAGCAGCAGGCTGGCAGCTGGATCCGGAAGCAGCTCCGGTAGATCGCAGGGCTACCAACCGCGCCGTGATCACCGGCACATCCGGCCTTCACGTGGTCAAGCGTCCCGTGGAACAGGCAAACATCATCATGGGTTGCCCCACCATCGTGGCAACGGATGATCGCCGATTTGTCATGAGCGTGCTTAACGCCGTGCTCGGCGGGGAATGTCCTCCAGGCTTTTCCAGGAGATCCGGGAGAAGCGTGGCCTTGTCTACTCCACGTATTCTTTCACCGCCGCCTACGCCGATGCCGGCTATTTCGGCATGTATGCGGGCTGCACGCCGTCAAAAGTCCGCCAAGTGCTCGATCTTCTTGGTGTTGAGTTGGACAAGCTCGCGAAGGAAGGCATCACGGAGGAGGAACTCCGGAAGGCGGTGGGACAACTCAGCGGCGGCATCGTCCTCGCCCTCGAGGACACGGGCTCGCGTATGTCCCGGTTGGGCCGGGCAGAACTCGTATCCGGGGAGTTCCAGGATATTGATGAGACCTTGGCCCGGATCAAGGCAGTCACTGTGGATGAAGTCCAGGAGCTCGCCCGGGAACTTGCCGCAGCTCCCCGCACCATCACCGTCGTCGGACCGTTTGAAGAGAGTGAGACCTTCGGTCTTTAGGACACAGCGCGTGCAGCTGGTCCACCGTCTCTGGACTCCCGCAGTGTAAACAGGGCAGCATGATCACACGATCATGCTGCCCTGCTCACATTGGAGTCGTTATGGATCTGCCCCCAACGGGACATGCCGCAGAACTGCTGAAGGACTTCATCGGACATTGGCGGGGCATCACGGAAATAGCACAGTCTCCTTGGGGTGCAGCGCGGACTGCGGAAGCCGAAGCCGTCTTCACGCAAGCCGCGGGGGGCTACGCCGTTGTGCAGAGCTACCGACACCGTGAGCCGGATGGAACGCACTTCGAAGGGCACGGGATGTTCACCGTGGATCCGGCACATGGGGACACGCTCTGGTATTACGTGGACAGCATGGGCCGGCCGCCAACTGCCCCGGTTCGCGGTACGTGGCACGCGGGGACACTGACAGTGGAACGGCGAACCCCGGAGGGGGTAGCACGGCATACCTTCCGTGTTGAAGATGGCGTCCTGGTGCACACCGCGGAACTGCGGCTCGAGGGCACGGCCGAGTTCAGTCCCTTGCTCAAGAGCGTGTTCCGGAAAGCCTGACGGCGGCATGAGGGAAGCCGCCCAGCGCTGCGGCCAGGCAGGTACTCCGTCAATATGTTCCCGTATACACCGTTTCGGCAATCCGCGTCTTTGGCGCACCTTGAAGGGCGGGTGCGTTGACTGGGGAACTCCAGACCGTCGCGTGTAGTCGCTCCACCATGTCCGCTGCCTGCTCTGCACGCTCGAAATCCATTTCAACCAGCACATAGCGGGCATCTTCCAGGGGCGTCCCCACCCGGAACTGTTTCACTCCTGAAGCGGCTCGGTCCAGTGGATCTCGATCAAAGGCAGCTTTCCACTGGGTGAAGTCCTTGATTCCGTGTTCGATGTACAGGGTGTACATGGCAATCCCTCTGGTGGAGTCCGCGTTGGTGGTGCCAGCCTAGGAGGCGAGGGACGGCCACCGATATCCCTGATTTATGGGGGTCAGGAACCGCCAGCGGCGGCGCATACTTGCTCCATGGCCAGTTCATGGGCAACCCACCGGACACGGGAACGGGTTGAGGACCTGTTTCTCTCCGCCGGAGATGACCATGCCCTTCGCGAGGCTGCTTTGGCGGAGCTCGGGCACGTGGTGGGTTTCAGCGCTTTCGTCTGGCCCCTGACTGATCCCGAGTCGGCCACCGGTGTTGCGCCCATGGCGGCGGTGCCGTGCCCCAGCGAAGTGCCGCTGGTCATCAAGGCCAGATATGGCAGCCGAATAAACCGCTGGACAGTCCTGTCCGAAGCCGAACGGCCGGCTGCCTCACTCTTTGCGGCCACAAATGGCGATCCCGCCCGACACCCGCTCTGGGACACCGTCCTGCGCGGATACGGAGTGGGAGACATAGCGTCACTTGCACTGGGGGACCAGCACGGTATCTGGTCATGGCTTGATCTCTGGAGGGAGGACACAGATCCTGCGTTCAGCGAGGAGGACCTCGACTTCCTTGTTTCGCTCGCGCCGGCAATGACCCGCGGACTGCGCCGCAGCCGGGCCCGGCAATTCGCCGCATCTCCTGTTGGGTCGAAAGGGTCCATGCCCGCCCAAGCGGTCCTGGTCATGGACGAAGACATGCAGGTCCTCGGGCAGACAAGCAGCGCCAGCAACTGGTTGTCCCTTCTGCAACGGGCGCCCCGGCCACATGCCGGAATCCCGGCAGAGGTGTACAACGTCGTGGCGCAGCTGTTGGCCAAGGAAGCGCATATTGACAATCGTGCCTCTGCAGCGAGAATCCATATCGGAGGAGGACAATGGGCCTCCTTGCGGGCTGCACGGATGCACAGTCCCGCTCACACGCCAAATGGTCCGGCCATCGCCGTCACCATCCAGGAGTGCCTGCCCGCAGCCCGGCTTGGGGTGTTTGTTCGGGCCTACGGATTAACGGCCCGCGAAAGGCAGGCTTTGGCCTTGTTGGCGGCAGGAATGGAGAACGAGGTCCTCGCCGGACGGATGGGAATTTCGCCCCTCACGGCACAGGATCATTTCAAGAGCATCTTCGCGAAAACCGGAATGCACAGCCGTGCCGGCGTCTTGGCGTTGGCACTTGGAAACGCCGGAGCGGGTGAAAGCGGGTTTGTTGGCTCTGCCGTTTAGCCACCGGCGAACGGCGGAAGGACGTCGATAACGTCCTCCGCGCCCAGGGGAGCTGAAGGGTCTCGAACCGCTACTTCGTTCCTGAGGAAGCTGCTGCGGGCCACAATGCGGGCAAGCGTTGGTGTCCCCTCCGGAGGCACAGGACGTTCGACGGCGAGGGCAGCTTCCAGCAACGCCTCGAGGCTCGATCCTTCCGGCAGCGGGTGGATCTCCTCTTCGACACCTGCAGCGGCGCGTGCGGCAGCGAAGTAACGTACAAGCAAGGATTCAGCCTCCGATTGCGCTCATGCTGCGGTCCGGCTGCACGAAGTCCGGTGCGCCGAGGCCGGTATGGTCCATGCCGTGGGCTTTGGGTTTGACCCACATGGCGTCCTGCCAACGTTGGGCAAGCTGGTCATCCGTTGCGCCCTCCCGAAGCAGTCCGAGGAGATCGAACTCCTCACGGGAGAACAGGCAGCTCATGATCTTGCCTTCAGCAGTAATGCGGGTGCGGCGGCAGTCTGAACAGAACGGTTCGGTGACCGATGCGATGATCCCGACTGTACCGAGGACCGCCCCTGTAGCTTCACCGGTTGCCTGGTCCCGGCGTCGTACTTCAAAACGTTCGGCGGGGGCGCCGTCGCGTTCACGTGGATCCCGGCTGAGGACGAAGTCCTTTGACAGCAATTCCCGGATTTCAGCCGCGGTGATCATGTTGCGCCGGGTCCAACCGTGGTCTGCGTCGAGAGGCATCTGTTCGATGAAGCGAAGTTCGTAGCCGCGGCCCAAGGCCCAAGCGAGGAGGTCCGGAGATTCGGCATCGTTGATGCCCCTCATCAGCACGGCATTCAACTTGACCGGACCAAGGCCGGCAGCCCAGGCGGCGTCCACGCCAGCCAGGACGCGGTCCAGGAATGGCCGGCGGGTGAGCTTGGTGAAGGTTTCCTCGTGGAGCGAATCCAGGGAGACGTTGATCCGGGTGAGTCCTGCGGCCTTGAGGGCGGCCGCTTTCTTGTCCAGGCCCACGCCATTGGTGGTCATCGAAATGGGAAGTTCAGGGTGCTCGTTCCGGATACCTGCGATGACGTCAACCAGATCAGCCCGGACCAGGGGCTCACCTCCGGTGAGCCGCAATTCCCGCACACCCAGGGCGTTAACGCCCACACGCACAATCCGAATGATTTCGTCTTTGGTCATCACCGCCTGCTTGGAGAGCCATTCCAACCCTTCCGCAGGCATGCAGTACGTACAGCGCAGATTGCACTTATCCGTCAGGGACAGGCGCATATCAGTTGCCCGGCGTCCGTAGCGGTCCCACAAACCGGTGGGCGTGCCAGCCGGACGCGGCGGCGGAACCGGGCCGCCTACGGCGCTGCCCGAAGGAGGCACAGGCATGCCTAGCTGAACACTCATAAATTCAGGCTACGCCACCCTGGCCTGAACAGTGATACCGGCAACATTTCGTTTCACTCAGCGGACATTCGTTCGGATGCTCCCGGGAAGGTCGCAGTCATGTCCCGCGCTGTAGTCAGATCTTACGGAATGCGGACATTCGCCCGGAAGTGACCCGTAGCCGGTGCCGGGCAGCTCCGGCGTACCTATGCTGAAAGCGTGACCATGCAATCGGCATCATCAGCGGCAGAGCCTGGTAATCGCCGCATCCTCCTCGTCGAAGACGAGCAGACCATTGCCGATGTTGTGCGCGACTATCTCCTGCAGGCCGGATTCCAGGTTGACGTAGCCGGGGATGGGTTCTCGGCGCTGAACCTCGCTGCAACCCGACAGCCGGATCTGGTGATCCTGGACCGCATGTTGCCAGGACTGGACGGTGTGGAAGTGTGTCGTCGGCTCCGCCAGAGTATGAGCGTGCCGGTCATCATGGTTACGGCCCTGGGAACCGAAGATGACCGCATCCTTGGTTTGGAGATGGGCGCGGACGATTACGTCACCAAGCCGTTCTCGCCGCGGGAGCTTGTCCTTCGCGTCAAGTCCGTGCTTCGCCGCAGTGTGAAGGAATTCTCCCCTGAACCACCTGTTGAACTGGCAGGCTTTGAACTGGATCCCGCATCCCGGACCGTCACTCACCGTGGAGCGCCGCTGACGTTGACAGTGCGTGAATTCGATCTGCTGGCCTTCATGCTGCGCAGGCCCAACCAGGTCTTCAGCCGGGAAGAACTGATCAAGGCAGTCTGGGGCTGGGACTTTGGCGATCTTTCAACGGTGACCGTCCATGTGCGTCGCCTCCGCGAGAAGATCGAGGACAACCCCACCAAACCCGAGCTTCTCAAGACCGTTTGGGGCGTTGGATACAGGTTCGATGCGAAGGGGGATGGCCATGGAGGGCACTGAGCTTGCCACCATCCTTGCCTGGGTGCTCCTGTGGGCAATGGTCATCGGTGCCATCACGCTGGTTCTGCTACGCGTCCTGCGCAGGGCCTCTGTGTTGGCGCAGATCTGCCTGGTTGTGGTGGCTACCGTGGCAGTCCTCGTGGCAGGCATGGTCAGTGCTTTCAACGCTATGTTCATTTCTGCCAGGGACCTTGAGGTCATGTGGTACATCCTGGCAACGGCTTCGGCAGTAGCAGTGGCCTTATCGCTCGTGCTGGGAGCCGGGGTATCCCGGAACGCGGCGCGCCTTGTGGCGGCGGCCAGGAGACTCGGCCGGGGCGAGACCCTGGACCACAGCAGTAAGAACGGAAAGCGGGCCGAACCTGCCATGACCTCAGAACTCGCTGAACTTGCCCAGGAGCTGGAGGCCAGCAGCCGAAACCTGGCGGAGTCGCGGGCCAGGGAGACCGCCATTGAAACCGCACGGCGCGAACTCGTCTCGTGGATTTCACATGACCTCCGCACTCCACTTGCCAGCATGCGCGCCATGACCGAAGCCCTCGAGGACGGCATGGTGGCCGATATCCCGGAGTACTACCGGAAGATCATCGGGCAGACCGAACAAATGACTGCCATGGTCAACGACCTCCTGGAGTTGTCCAAGATCCAGGCGGGAAGCCTTCGCTTACGTGCCGAATCGCTGGACCTCTATGACCTTGTCAGTGATGCACTATCCGATCTCGCGCCGCTGGCCGCCCAACGCGGCATTACGCTCACTGGCGGGGGAGACCGCGAGTGCATGGCCGTAGCCGACGGACCCAGCATGGCCCGGGCGGTCCGGAACGTACTTCTCAACGCGATCATTTACAGCAGGCCGGATACGGACGTGCACATCAGCGTGGGGCGGGACAACGGAAACGCCGTGGTCGCAGTGCAGGACCACTGCGGGGGCATCCCGGAGGAGGACCTTCCCCACCTGTTCGAAACCGGCTGGCAGAAGGACCCTTCACGGGGGAACCCGGCGGGAGCGCAGGGCAGCTACAGCGGAGCAGGAATCGGACTGAGCATGGTGGCAGGCATCGTAAAGGCGCATGGGGGAGCTGTGAACGTGGAAAACGTCGACGGCGGTTGTCGGTTTGCGCTGTCGCTTCCGGCTGGCTCTCTTCCGGAGGGATCCCTGCCTGCTGGCCCCCTGCCTGCTGCGTCTGTCGTGGATCGCCAAGGAGGCGCAGCATGAGAAAGCCTGGATTCTGGGCTGCAGTTGCCGGGGTGGCTGCCGGGGCAGCAGGCATTGCAGCGGGCGAACTGAGCGCCGGCTTCCTCAGCCCCCTCGTTTCGCCAGTGACGGCACTGGGCGGTGCCGTGATCGATTCCGTTCCTCCGGGAGTGAAGGACCTCGCCGTGCAGCTCTTCGGGACGGCGGACAAGATCGTGCTGGTCGCTTCCATCCTGATCGTGGCTGTGGTCCTGGCTGCCCTGGCCGGGATTCTGGAGCGCCGTCGAACCGGACTTGGACTTGTTCTGGCGGCCTTGGCAGGTGCGGCGGGCCTAAGCGCCGTCCTGACCCGGGCCCAAACAACACCGCAGGCCGCCATCGCGCCCATCGTGGCCGCCGTCGTCACCATGCTGCTGCTCCGCATGCTGATTCGCCGGCTGGGCACCTGGGTGCCGCCACGTGAATCGTCTTCCGGTGTGGTGGCATCAGCTCCAGCCAGTGCCTCACCCTCGCCGGAACCTGCACCTCTGGCACGACGGAGCTTCCTGAACGCCCTGGCGGCCACATCGCTTGCGGCAGCCGTGGGCGGAGTGGTCACCGGTATCCTTACGCGGGCCACGACCGTGGCTTCCGGTTTCAGGGGCTCTTTGACGCTGCCAGCTCCAGCGACGACGCAGCAGGCTATCCCTGCAGGGGCATCGCTGCCGCTGGAAGGGATCAGTCCCTTGGTGACACCGAACCCTGACTTTTACCGTATCGACACCGCATTGACGGTTCCGGCCATCGACCCTCCACAGTGGAAATTGAAAGTGACCGGAATGGTGGATCGCGAGGTCGAACTCGACTTCGCCACCCTCCTCACCAAGCCCATGACGGAGCGGCACATCACCATCGCGTGCGTGTCCAATGATGTGGGCGGCGATCTCATCGGTAATGCCCTGTGGCTGGGCTGGCCTGTGCGGGAGCTCTTGGCCATGGCGGGTCCCAAACCAGGAGCGGACATGGTGCTGTCCACCAGCAACGATGGCTTTACAGCAAGTACGCCGCTGGAAGCGCTCACGGATAACCGCGATGCCCTCCTGGCCGTTGGCATGAACGGCGAGCCGCTGCCCCTGGAACACGGCTTCCCAGTGCGGATGATCGTGCCCGGACTCTACGGCTTCGTCTCGGCAACCAAATGGCTCACCGAACTCAAGGTCACCCGTTTTGCGGACGATACTGCTTACTGGACTCCCCGTGGCTGGAGTGATCACGGCCCCATCAAGACGCAGTCCCGCATCGATGTCCCGCGCAGTGGCCGCACGGTCAAAGCAGGCAAAGTCCAGTTTGGTGGCGTTGCTTGGGCCCAGCATCGTGGGGTGGACCACGTGGAGCTCCGCGTCAACCGTGGTCCTTGGCGACAGGCGATGCTTGCACCAGGGATATCCACGGATACCTGGTACCAGTGGCAGCTGGGACTTGACCTCACACCCGGCGACTATGAAGTCCAAGTGCGTGCCACTGACTCCACGGGCAAACCACAAACCGAAGACCGGGCCCCGGTGGCTCCCGACGGCGCCACCGGCTATCACACCATCAACGTCAAGGTCACTTAAGGCCCTACTCTGGGTACGTCCGGATAATCTCCGGACGCGAACGTGATCCAGCGTGACCACACAGGAGGATGTCCTTGCCCAGATCCGTTGCTGCCCATCGCGACGCCGTGGTGGAACTACTGAGCGGTCCGGCCGCCACCATGGCCACTGAAAAACTGCCACTGCTTGAAGCGCTGGGCAAGGTGCTGGCCGTGGACCTCCACGCGCCGCTTTCCCTGCCGCCGTTCGCCAACTCCCAAATGGACGGCTTTGCAGTCAACTCTGCCGAGATTCCCGACGGCGGCGCGAAGCTACGGGTGGCGTCACCTGTTCCGGCGGGGGCGGCTCCGGAGGCGTTGAAGCCAGGCTTTGCCGCGCCCATCATGACCGGCGCCATGATTCCCGAGGGTGCGGACGCCGTAGTTCCCATTGAGCGGGCACGCCCCAGCACCTTCCCGAATCCTGGGGCCAAGGACGTTGATGTTGAACTCCCCGCCACTGCTCCGGGCACCTATGTTCGAAACGCGGGCAGTGACATCAAAGAAGGCGATCTGGCCCTTCCCGCGGGGACCTGTTTAGGACCAGCGCAGCTTGGCCTGTTGGCCGCGCTGGGGTTGACCGCCGTTGAAGTCCGCAAGCCATGGCACGTCCTGCTGGTCACCACGGGCGATGAGGTCCTGGAACCCGGCCGGAATCTCACGCCCGGCAAGATCTACGACTCCAACGGAACCCTCCTGGAAGCATCCATGCGCCAAGCGGGCCTTGACGTTGCACGAAGCCGAATCTCCGTTGATGATCCAGCACAGTTGCTCGAACTCCTTCGCAGCCACCTTGGAAGCGATGACGGCAAGCGGTCGATAGACCTGATCGTGACCACCGGCGGCGTCAGCAAGGGGGCATACGAGGTTGTCCGCCAAGCCATGGCCGCCCAGCACGTGGAGTTCCTGCCAGTGGCCATGCAGCCCGGAGGCCCACAAGGAATCGGCCGCTTTGAAGGGGTTCCGTTCCTCGGCTTTCCGGGCAACCCTGTCAGCTGCCTCGTTTCCTACGAAATGTTCCTGCGCCCTGCCCTTTCGCTGATCCACGGCGCCCCGGCACCCCGGCCGGTGCAGCGGGTGCGCTTGATGGAACCACTGCATTCACCAGAGGGCAAGCATCAAGTCCGCCGCGGAACGGTGCTGCCTGACGGCTCCGTCCGAATGGAGGGTGGCGCGGGAAGCCACCTGGTGCACGCCTTGGCCCGCTCGAACGCCCTGGTGCAGATCCCCAGCGACGTCACGGAACTCGCGGAGGGAAGCGAAGTGGAAGTATGGATGCTGTGAATGAAACTCCCACGAACACGTCCGGCAACACCGGCGGCCTGACCCATCTCCGGCAAGACGGTACTGCCCAGATGGTGGATGTCTCAGAGAAAGCAGTCACCACCCGTGAGGCAACCGCCACGGCCACGGTGCGCAGCACTGCCGAAGTCCTGGCCCTTCTCGGCGCTGGCGAACTTCCGAAGGGCGACGCGCTCGCAGTGGCGCGCGTGGCCGGGATTATGGCCGCTAAGAAGACACCCGAATTGATCCCGCTGTGCCACCCGTTGCCGATTTCCAAAGTCACCGTCGATTTTGAGTTGGGAGCCGACTCGATCGAAGTACTGGCTACCGTGAAGACGCGCGGTGTCACCGGCGTCGAAATGGAAGCTCTTACGGCTGCCTCTGTAGCGGCCCTGAGCGTCTACGACATGATCAAGGCCGTGGATAAGCATGCAGTCCTGACAGACATCCAGGTGCTGGCAAAAAGCGGTGGCAAAAGTGGGGATTGGAAGCACGGTGACTGGAACCGGGGCAGCGCTGCCCCGAAATCTGCGCCGGAATCCGCCCCGGAAGGAGCTCAAGCATGAGTGCGTGCGAACCAAACACCCACGGGCCGCGGAAGGCCGGTGTCGTTATTGCCTCCACCCGTGCGGCAGCGGGAATCTACGCCGACGAAACCGGCCCCGTCATCCTGGACTGGCTCAAGGAGCATGGCTTTGATGCCTTCCCCACCATGGTGGTGCCGGATGGCGAGCCCGTGGGCGCGGCTTTGAGGGCGCTCCTGACCCAGCAGCCCGCCGTCGTCATCACCAGTGGCGGAACGGGCCTGAGCCCGGACGACCAGACGCCGGAAGTAACGTTGCCGCTGCTGGATCGTGAGATCCCGGGCATCATGGAAGGTATTCGGCGGGCGGGCACTGCAAAGACGCCCATGGCGATGCTGAGCCGTGGGCACGCAGGAGCAGCAGGAAAGACATTCATCATTAACTTGCCCGGTTCCCCGAAGGGCGTCATGGACGGTTTGACTGTCCTGGATCCGGTGATCGGGCACCTTTGCGATCAATTGGAAGGAAGCCATGGGCACTGAAACAGACTTTGAAGTTGTTAGCGCGGTCCTGAGCGCCGAGCCGATCTCCGTTGACCAGGCAATTGCCGCGGTGGAGTCTGACACCGCCGGGGCAGTAGTCAGCTTCAGCGGCGTGGTGCGCAACCACGATTCCGGTAAGCCCGTGGACCGCCTGAGCTACAGCGCGCATCCCACCGCGCACCGGATCATGTCCGACGTCGTCGCGCAGCTGGTTGCGGAGCACTCCGGCGAAGCAGAGCAACCTGTCAGGATTTGGGCCGCTCACAGGATCGGGATGCTGGAGATCGGGGATCCCGCGCTGGTGTGTGCCGTGGCTGCCGCCCATCGTGGCCAGGCGTTTGCCGTGTGTTCGGAACTCGTGGACCGGGTCAAAGAACAGGTGCCCATTTGGAAGGAACAGTTCTTCAGCGACGGCACCGTGGAATGGGTCGGGGCCGGGGAGTAATTGGGAACCCCGGGGACTAAGCGCGGAGTCACGGTTCCTGCCCTACCCCGGCCCGGCGGTAGGGTTAAAGGCATGACCGAACAACTTGCTGTTGCAGTGCTGGGCGCCTACGGGCGCATGGGAATTGAAGCCGTGAAGGCTGTTGAAGCAGCCGACGATATGAAGCTGGTAGCGGCTCTCGGTCGCGGCGATTCCCTGCAGACACTGCTCGACGCAGGTGCCGAGTATGTTGTGGACCTGACTGTTCCGGACACTACCGAGGCCAATGTGCGCTTCGCGGTTGAACATGGCATCCACGCGGTGGTTGGGACCACCGGTTGGGATGGCCAGCGCCTTGGATCGTTGCGCACCCTCTTGGAACAGAAACCGGAAACAGGCGTTCTGATCGCCCCGAATTTTGCCTTGGGTTCTGTGCTGGCGTCGGCGTTTGCGGCGAAGGCTTCGCAGTACTTCGAGTCCGTGGAGATCATTGAACTGCATCACCCGAACAAGGTAGACGCGCCTTCAGGTACGGCCGTGCGTACTGCGCAGCTGATTGCCCAGGCCAGGCAGGAAGCGGGTGTGCCGGCAAGTCCTGACGCCACAGAAACTTCCCTTGATGGCGCCCGGGGCTGCGACGTGGAGGGTGTGCGTGTCCACAGTGTGCGGCTCCGCGGGCTGGTGGCGCACCAGGAGGTGCTCTTCGGCGGGCCTGGTGAACAGCTGACGTTGCGCCACGATTCCTTCGACCGTGCCTCGTTCATGCCCGGTGTCCTGCTCGGGCTGCGTAAAGTTGCGGACCACCCAGGCCTGACCGTGGGCCTGGATGGCTACTTGGACCTGGGGCTTTAGGATCATGGGAACTCTTTGGGAGTCTGTGAAGAAAAACCGCACCAAAATCTGGGTTGGTGCCATCACCTTGCTGTTGGTGTTGTATCTGGTGGTGTCCCTTCAGCGGTCCATCCTGTTGCTTGGTGATCCCAACCTGGTGGCTAAGGGTATCGGCGCTGCCTACCTCGTTTTGCCTGTGATTGGCGCTTGGGCGCTCATTCGTGAGCTGTTGTTTGGGGCGCGGACCGAACAGATGGCCAAGGTCTTGGAGGCCGAAGGCGGCCTGCCTGTGGACACCCTGCCGCGCACGCCCGGTGGCCGGATTGTCCGTGCGGCCGCTGACGCCGAGTTCGAAAAGTACCGTGCGGAGGCTGAGGCAGCACCCGGGGATTGGCGTTCCTGGTTCCGGTTGAGCTGCGCCTACGACGCCTCCGGCGATCGCAAACGTGCCCGTGCTTCAATGCGCGACGCCGTGAAGCTGTTCCGCTCTCAGCCCACGGCGGCCGGACGGTAACTGCCCAGGCGCGAGGCCTGGTGGGCCAGCCACTCCAGTGGTCCCCGGCGGCGTAACAAGGCAAAGCACACGCCGATGCCCACCGCGGCCACGGCCTGTGCCCAATACATTCCTTCATCAGTCCACCCCGCTGGAAGTGGCTTGTTGTGGAAACCGGATACCACCCACACGTGGATTGAATACAGCGTGAGGGTCATGGCGCCCGGACCGCTGAGGAGTATGAGGAAGTTGACCTTGATGCGTTCGGCAAGGGTGCCGAGCATCAGGAAGAACCCGACGCCGGCGGCAGCCACCCCGCTGGTATGAAGCAGGTCCAGGGTGGTGCCGGCATGTGGTGCGGCGCTTGCCAGCCACCACCACGAATCCACCTGTTGCAACCCGGTCAGGTTCACTTGGAGCATGCTCTCCAGTGGGTATCCCCGTGTTCCGGGCAGTGCTTCCAGTGCGGCGCGGCCGCCCCACACCTCCATGGCCAGGGTTCCTGCGACTTTCGACAAAGCGGCCACGGCGATTCCGCAGGTGAACAGCAGCAACTGGACGTTCGCCGTCGTGAGTGCCAAACGGCCGATCGCCAGTCCGATCAGCAAATAGGCGATCCATTGGAACACGGGGTAGTAGCCCGTGAAGAACAAGTCGGCGATGAGGCGTCCCGGCGTCTCCAGATCCTCGCTGTTTGGGTTGTGCCCCAGCTGCAAGGGAGGGTTGGCGTCGAGCAGCCAGGGTCGGACGAGGTAGGCGATCAAGGGTGACACCAGTACCCAGCCGAGCGCCCACACGAAGAGCGCTTTCAGTCGCAATCCCAGGAACGGCAGGATGCACAGGAACAGGACGGCATAGTGCACCAGGATGATCGCGATGTTGACGTCCAGACCCCCAAGAGTCAGCCCGACGACGGCAATCACCAAGGCGCGCATCGCTACACCGCTTCTCGCCGCCCAGAGGTCCAGGCCCTGGCGCGGCTCCTGCTTTCCGGTGGTGAGTGCCAACCCGATTCCGGCGAGGACTGCGAACAGCGCAGCGGACCTGCCCGAGAAAACCAGTCCCACCCATGTGGGTTCCCACTGGGGGGAGGGGCCGAACGTTGGCATCAGATGGGTGGCCATCATTCCGAGCAAGGCCAGGCCGCGGGCGGCATCTATGCCCGTAAGGCGGGTGGAGACTTTGCGTCCCCTGGGCACCTTCCGGGCTGGCGCCGTCTCTTGCGAAGTCATGCTGCGATCGTCTCACAAGGGACTGTGGCCCTGCTGTGAAGCGGGCTGGAAGCATCTCCGGGGACAGACGTCTCATTGCGGAAATGATTCACGCAAATGACCCCACGAGGCGGGCGAGCGGTGGGGGTGCCTGTCCTGCCGGCAGGGCGTCGACGAGCAGGGAGGCGTATCGGATTTTGTTGCCGCTGCGTCCCCCGAAGAACCGGCGCAGCTGCGCCGATGCCGGCTTGCCGCGCTGTGAGGGCTGGCGTTGGAGAAGCCGGAACGAGGCAAGCTCTCCCTGGGCCGCAATGACGTTGAGCACGGCATCGACGCCAAGGCAGCGGATGAGTTCGTCCTCCAGATCCGCCTGGCAAACGTGGAAGCCGTTCTCGGACGAGGAGCCGGAACCGAGGCCTGCCCGGGTGAGTGCGCGGGCGATGCCCTTTGCTTCGCCTGCATCGCAAAGTCCGAGTATCCGGTGGTCCGTGCCGTTGGGGCCGTAGCGGTCAAGGAAGCGGACGATGTTCGTCGCGCCTCCCATCGGCACCACAGAGACGCGCTCAGCCATGAGGTCATGGCCAAGGCGAACGGCCAGTGTCTCCACCGCAAGCCGGTCACTTTCGCCCTCGACCAACACAGTCGTCACCCGCATGGAACCAGTATGTAGGAAGCGCGGTGCTGGCTCACAGGCCTTGTCTTCGAATATATGTTCGAATAACATGGCTTCATGAACGATGCTCCAAAGCCTCCGCCTCCAAATCCTCGGCAAGGCCTCCAGGGACCCATGAGGGCTATGAGTCCAGGTGTTGTCGACTTCCTTTTCAGGCAACTCGTGGCAGGCGAACCGCCAGAAGATGTCCAGTGGCGCCGCGAGGGAACGGTCCTTGCTGAGCAGGCGCCAGGTGCTGAACTTGCACGTCGCCTGGCTGAAACAGACCTAGAGGCCCTCACGCCAAGGGAACTCTTCGACTACGTCCGCGCTTCCCAGCGTTTGGTCGCCTGGGCGGAACAATTGAAGGAAAAAGCGGTGGCGCAATATTGCTCTGAGGGCACGGCGAGGACGCCTAAGCCCGCATAGTCAGCGGCACCGATGACGACCATCACGCGGAACCCATTCCCGGAACATGGCCGTGACAGGGTAACGTTTTTCTTATGTCTGACTCCCGCGCCCACATTCCCGCACTTGGTACCCTGCTGACCGCCATGGTCACCCCGTTCACCGAGGATGGCAAGGTGGACTACGACCAAGCTGCGGCGTTGGCGGAGAAGCTGGTCCAGGACGGTTGCGACGGACTCGTGGTAACCGGTACCACTGGAGAGACCTCAACCCTTACTGACGAAGAAAACCTCGGCATGTTCCGTGCGGTCAAGGAAGCCGTGGGGGGCAAAGCCGCCATCATTGCCGGAACCGGCACCAACGACACCGCGCACTCGGTGCATCTGTCCCAGCGCGCGGCCCAGATTGGCATCGACGGCCTTCTGATCGTCACTCCGTACTACAACAAGCCCAGCCAGGCCGGTGTTCGAGCACATTTTGAGACGATTGCGTCCGCTACGGACCTGCCGGTCATGCTCTACGACATCCCCGGCCGCTCGTCCATTGCCATCGCGCCCGAGACCATGATCGGGCTTGCGAAGCACCCGAACATCGTGGCCGTCAAGGACGCCAAGGCGGACTTCGCAGCAGCCACCCGCGTCATGGCCGAGACTGATTTGGTCTTTTACTCCGGCGACGACGGCCTCACCCTGCAGTGGATGGCGCTGGGCGCAGCAGGCCTCGTGGGCGTGACCACGCACGTGGCCACGCGCCGATTCCGCGAACTCATTGACGCTGTCAATTCCAATGACCTTGCCAAGGCGCGGGCCATCAACTTTGAACTGGAACCCGTGGTGCGTGCAACCATGACGCGGGTCCAAGGCGCCGTAGCCGCCAAGCAGATTCTCAAGTGGCAGGGAGTCCTGCCCAACTCGGTTGTCCGTTTGCCCCTCGTGGAGCCGGACGAGGCCGAGATCCAAACCATCCGCGGGGATTTGGCGGAAGCCGGAATGGACTTCAACGTCTAGGACGGTTCCGCCGGAAAGAAGCACAATATGACCCAAACAGCCCTTCCTGGACTGGTTACTCCGCCGAAACTGCCGCAAGGCACACTGCGGATTGTTCCGCTGGGTGGACTGGGGGAGATAGGCCGCAACATGGCGGTCTTCGAAATCGACGGCAAGTTGCTGATCGTTGACTGCGGCGTACTTTTTCCCGAGGAAACGCAGCCTGGCGTTGATTTGATCCTTCCCGACTTCTCTTACATCGAGGACCGGCTGCAGGATGTTGTTGGTGTGGTGCTCACGCATGGCCACGAAGACCACATCGGCGCTGTTCCCTATCTGCTGCGCCTCAAGGCCGACATCCCGCTGATCGGCTCCCAGTTGACGCTGGCCCTGGTGGAGGCGAAGCTTCAGGAGCATCGGATCAAGCCGTACACGCTGACCGTTACTGAGGGCCAGGTTGAGCAGTTCGGCCCGTTTGAGTGCGAATTCATCGCAGTGAACCACTCGATCCCGGACGCCTTGGCTGTCTTCATTCGCACCGCGGGCGGCACTGTCCTGCATACGGGCGACTTCAAGATGGACCAACTGCCCTTGGACGGCCGCATTACCGACCTCCGGCACTTCGCCCGTTTGGGCGAAGAAGGAGTGGACCTTTTCATGGCCGACTCCACCAACGCTGACGTTCCCGGGTTCACCACCGCCGAGAAGGAAATCGGCCCCACCCTTGATCGATTGTTCGGGCAGGCGAAGAAGCGCATCATCGTGGCTTCCTTCTCTTCCCACGTTCACCGCGTACAGCAGGTTCTCGACGCCGCAGCCAAGCACGGCCGCAACGTTGCGTTCGTCGGCCGTTCCATGGTTCGGAACATGGCCATCGCGGCGAAGCTGGGGTACCTTGACGTGCCCAACGGGATCCTGGTGGACATCAAGAACATTGACAATCTCCCCGATGACCGCGTGGTCCTCATGTCCACCGGCTCGCAGGGCGAGCCCATGGCAGCACTGTCACGCATGGCCAACGGCGACCACCGCGTGGTTGTCGGCCAGGGCGATACCGTGATCCTGGCCTCGAGCCTTATTCCAGGCAACGAGAATGCGGTGTTCCGCATTATCAACGGATTGTTGAAGCTCGGTGCCGATGTCATCCACAAGGGGACAGCCAAGGTTCACGTATCCGGGCACGCCGCTGCCGGCGAATTGCTGTACTGCTACAACATCCTTGAGCCCCTCAATGCGATGCCAGTTCACGGTGAAACGCGTCACTTGATTGCCAATGGAAATATCGCCGAAGAATCGGGCGTGCCGTCCGAAGGCATCATCCTCAGCGATAACGGCACTGTCATTGACCTGAAGGACCACAAGGCCAACATCGTTGGCCAGGTAGAGGTCGGCTTTGTTTATGTGGACGGTTCCAGCGTTGGTGAAATCACCGATGCGGATCTGAAGGACCGCCGCATCCTGGGCGACGAAGGCTTCATCTCCATCATCACGGTCATTAACCGGACCACCGGCAAGATCGTCTCCGGACCGGAAATCCATGCACGCGGCGTGGCGGAGGACGACGCCGTCTTCGACGAAATCATCCCCAAGATCAACGCCGCGTTGGAAGAAGCTGTGCTCAACCACGCAGACCACACCAACCACCAGCTGCAGCAGGTTGTGCGCAGGATCATCGGAACGTGGGTGAACCGGAAGCTTCGTCGCCGTCCCATGATCATTCCGGTGGTCCTGGAGGCGTAGTCCACCGGCAACATGCATCCCAGGGGGCCTGAAATCCGCGGATTTCGGGCCTCCTTGGGGTAGCGTGGCAACCATGGCGACCCGTACTTCCTCCACGCCACGAGGCAGCTCCAGTAGTAAATCCGGCGGCACAGGCCGGGGCGGAGCTGCATCCAAAAGCAGTGCAGCCACGCCCAGAAACGGTCGGGGCAGCAGTGCACGGTCCAAGCAGCCAGCCGCCGTCGAGCCCCATGCACCGCTGCCATTGCGCATGCTCGCAGGCGCCTGGCAGGGTATTGGCCACGTCGTTGGCGCAGGAGTCCGCCGGATCGGGTACGACGTCAGCGATCTGGATCCCGCCGATCGCCGCGATGGCGCAGCCCTGTTCAACCTCGTGTTGGGCATCGGCATTGCAACGTTCGCCTGGTGGGGCCTGACCGGATGGCTGCCTGACGCCGTCTACAGCGTGGTCAATGGCACTTTCGGCTGGATGTCGCTTGTTTTGCCTTTCATGCTTTTCATCTGTGCTTTCCGTCTCTTCCGCAAACCGCAGGATGGCCGCGGCAACAACCGCGTTGGCATCGGCTTCATGATTATGACTTTTGCCGGTTCCGGTTTGGCCCACATCATTGGCGGCCAGCCCACCGTGGCCGATGGCTTCGATGGGCTGCGCAGGGCGGGCGGAATGCTGGGCTTCCTTGCAGCGTCGCCACTTGCAGCCATTCATGCCGCTGTCCCGGTGATCGTCTACAGCCTGTTGGCCTTCGTGTCCGTGCTGATCGTTACGGCTACGCCGTTCGGTGCGATCCCCTCCAGGATCCGCTCCGCCTATGAGCACCTCATGGGCGTGGACCTCATGGACGCCGAGTCCGGCAAGGACGCCCATGATCGCAGCTACCTCTATGAAAACGGGGCTGTAGCTAAGCCCAAGAAGAAGAAGCGGATGCGCTTCTTCGGCAAGGATGAGGATACCGACGCCGGCTTGGAAGGCTACGTCGGTGACGAGGCCTTTGAGCACGCAATAGTCGACGACGACGAAACTCCCCAAGCGTCTGTACCCCGCGTTCCACCGGGCGTACGCCGCCCCACCCAGGCCGAGATAGCGGTGGGTAAGATCAAGGCTGCCCAGGGCCTGGGCGCTGCTCCCGGAATCGACAACCCCACAGAGGCCATTCCCGTCCTCACTCCGGAGATGACTGCGCCCACGGTGGCGCAGGTTCCGGCCAGGCCGGCAACGCCACCTCCGCCGCCCACGCCAATTCCCCAGCGCACGGAGCAACTGTCCCTGGCAGGGGACGTCACGTATACCCTGCCTGCCTCTGACTTCCTCACGCCAGGCTCCATTCCGAAGGAGCGCACCGAAGCGAATGACGCCGTCGTGGCCGCCCTGACGGACACGCTGACCCAATTCAATGTCGATGCCGCTGTAACCGGCTTCAGTCGCGGCCCCACAGTGACACGCTATGAAATCGAGCTGTCTCCCGGCACCAAGGTGGAGCGCGTAACGGCGCTGTCCAAGAACATCTCCTACGCGGTGGCATCCAGCGACGTACGTATCCTGAGCCCGATTCCCGGCAAGTCCGCAATCGGCATCGAGATTCCCAACACGGACCGCGAAACGGTCTCCCTGGGCGATGTGCTGCGGAGCCAGAACGCACGCCGGACCGACCACCCCATGGTCATGGGTGTCGGCAAGGACGTCGAGGGTGGTTACGTCGTTGCCAACCTTGCCAAAATGCCACACCTCTTGGTGGCCGGCGCTACAGGTGCTGGTAAATCCAGCTTTGTGAACTCCATGATCACCTCGATCCTGATGCGCGCTACGCCTGACGAAGTCCGCATGGTCATGGTGGACCCAAAGCGTGTGGAACTGACTGCGTATGAAGGCGTTCCACACCTGATCACGCCCATCATCACCAATCCCAAGAAGGCCGCCGAGGCCCTGCAGTGGGTGGTTCGCGAGATGGACGCCAGGTATGACGACCTCGCCAACTACGGTTACAAGCACATCGACGACTTCAACAAGGCTGTCAGGGCAGGAAAGGTCACGCCGCCGGTTGACTCCAAGCGTGTCATCAAGCCCTACCCGTACTTGTTGGTCATCGTGGACGAGCTCGCGGACCTCATGATGGTGGCGCCACGCGACGTCGAAGATTCGATCGTCCGCATCACCCAGCTGGCGCGTGCCGCGGGCATTCACTTGGTGTTGGCTACGCAGCGACCCTCCGTGGATGTCGTCACGGGCCTCATCAAAGCCAACGTTCCCTCCCGCATGGCGTTCGCCACCTCGTCCGTTACGGATTCCCGTGTGGTGCTGGACCAGCCGGGCGCCGAAAAACTCATTGGCCAGGGTGACGCGCTCTTCCTGCCGATGGGCGCTTCCAAGGCCATGCGTGTGCAGGGTGCCTGGGTGACGGAATCCGAAATCCACAAAGTTGTGGAACACGTCAAGGGCCAGTTGCAGGCCGTGTACCGGGACGACGTCGCTGCTGAGGCCCCCAAGAAACAGATCGACGACGACATCGGAGACGACCTCGAGGTGCTGCTGCAGGCCACCGAATTGGTGGTCACCACCCAGTTCGGTTCCACCTCCATGTTGCAGCGCAAGCTTCGTGTCGGCTTCGCCAAGGCCGGGCGCCTCATGGACCTCCTGGAGTCCCGCGGCGTCGTGGGTCCTTCCGAAGGTTCCAAGGCCAGGGACGTCCTGGTCAAGCCGGATGACCTGGCTGCCGTGCTTGCTGCCATGAAGGGACAGGAATCCCCGGCGGCGCCTGACGCCCACACTGCCGCCCTGAGCGATAACGCGAACTCCAACATCGCCGTCGGCGGTTATGCCGAGGACCTGGTGGCAGCGGATCTGGACAACCGGGCCCAAGCCGTTGAGTATTTCGACGGCGCCGACGCCTCCGATGACGAGGACGACGGCGGCGAGGACGCCTGGTCACTCACCGGACGGTAGCCTAGAGGGGTGACTACAGCCGAGGGTGACAACGCCTCTTCCGCCAGCTCCGATGTCTGGAACCTTCCCAATATCCTCACGATGCTCCGCATCGTCCTGGTTCCGTTTTTCGTCTGGTTCCTGGTGGCGGATGAGAATCACCAAGGTATTTGGCGGTGGGCGGCTGTTGTGGCCTTCGCCGTAGCGATCTACACGGACAAGCTCGACGGCGACATCGCCCGTGCGCGTGGCCTCATCACCAACTTCGGCAAGATCGCGGACCCCATTGCGGACAAACTGCTGATCGGTTCAGCACTGGTGCTCTTGTCCATCCTCGGGGAACTGCCCTGGTGGGTGACGATCCTCATCCTGGTCCGTGAGTGGGGCATCACGGCACTGAGGTTCTTTGTGATCCGATACGGCGTCATGCCGGCCTCACGCGGCGGAAAGCTGAAGACCGTCATCCAAACAGTAGCCATCTTCCTGTACATCCTGCCGCTTGAGGCGATCGCACCGTGGCTGGTTATTGTGGCCTTCTGGGTCATGATGGCCGCCCTTGCCATCACGCTATGGACCGGAGGGGAATACGTCGTCCAGGCGCTCCGGCTTCGTGCTGCGGGCCGCCGCGCATGAGTCACCCCGCAGACGCTGCCAGAGCGGCAGAGCTAGCGGCGACGGCAGTGGCGCTCGCGCTCGGAAAGAGCCTGACCGTGGCGACGGCGGAGTCACTGACCGCGGGGATGGTGGCGGCAAGCCTGGCCAACACGCCCGGTGCGTCCGGAACGTTGCAGGGCGGCGTGGTTGCTTATCAGAACTCCGTGAAGGTCTCCGTCCTCGGTGTTTCAAGGGAACTGATTGCTGCCGTTGGTTCAGTCGATGGCGCAGTAGCTGCGGCGATGGCCGAGGGAGCAAGACGCGCCTGCATGGCCGACGTCGGGATATCCACCACTGGTGTGGCTGGTCCGGAGCCCCACGACGGCAAAGCCGTGGGAACTGTCTTCGTCGGAGTTGCCACGAGTACCGGCACCGGATCGTTTGAACTCAGCTTTTCGGGGGACAGGCAAAGTATCAGGCAACAAGCCTGTGAAGCTGCGCTGGCGCGCCTGATCGATGCACTGGAAGGGGTTGGTTACCGTTCGTAAAGTAGCCGGGAACAAAAACTCATTGCCAATAGTTGTGTCATTGTGTCGCTTCGGAACAGCCGGGGCGCCTAGGATGTAGAAAACCACACCGGTCCGCCAGCCAGCGAACCGGATGAACGAGGGAGCAAGGCGATACAGATGGTAAAGCAGCCCGTATCCGTAAACGGCGTTGTCCGCTGGAAGGATGTGGGCTTGGCTAAGCAGGCACAGAGCGAACAGAAGGAGCGCAAAATGGTTGTACTACGCCACGAAATCGGTGATGTACTGCGCGATGTCCGCCAGCGTCAGGGCCGTACCCTCCGCGAGGTCTCGCACAGCGCCCGTGTCTCACTCGGATATCTGAGTGAGGTTGAACGCGGCCAAAAGGAGGCTTCTTCCGAGCTCCTGTCCTCTATCTGCACCGCCCTGGACGTTCCGTTGTCCAGCATGCTCCGCGAAGTCAGCGACCGCGTGGCCGTTGCGGAGGGCGTAGCTGTTCCGGACACCGTTCCGCAGGAATTCTCCCAGCGCTACGGTCGCGATCTTGACCTTACCGACGACTTCCCGCAGGGCATGCTCTCCGGAGCCCGGTAACGGTCACACCCACACCAGGAATTATCACAAAAGGTCCCCAGCCTACGGCTGGGGACCTTTTGCGTCCGGTGACATTGCTCATGGTGCTGATGATGCTGCTGCGCGGTCTGGAGCCGGGTTGGAAGGCGCGTCAGTCCTCGGTGGGATTGGCAGTCTCCGCGGACTCGGTCTCCTTCAGAGTGGCGTCCTTGATGATGCTTTCGCCGTAGACGGCGTTGAGCCGGCCCATGTAGTCGGCCAAGGTTTGGACGTCTTCCAGCGGCCACTCACCGAGCCGCTCACGGAACACCTGGCGGCGGGCGTCCTGGACTTGATGCATCTTCTCCTCGCCTTTTTCCGTCAGGCGGATGGACTGAGCCCGTCCGTCCTGCGGATCTGCCTCCTTGTAGACCAGGCCAATACTTTCCAGAAATGCAATCTGGCGGCTCACTGAGGGCTTGCCCACTCCGATGCACGAGGCAAGGTCCGTCAGGCGGATGGGGCCTTCGCGGCGAATGATCGTCAGCAGGCCGTACGCGGCAGGCTCCATGTCGGGATGGACCTGGCGGGACAACTGATGCGAGATGGAACGGGCACGGCGCCAGAGCAGGCTCAGCTGGTGTTCCACCTGCTGAAGGGCGTCGTCTATGGTGTCACCTGGCACGGCCTCGGGGGGCGTGCTCTGGAGAGGATTGCTCATGGCAACCATTCTAGAGTCCGGCGTCGTGAGAGACTCTATCGGTGAGGGCAAGTGACTTTTGGCGTTTAATGGACGATGAATTTGGGGCAGGCTATTCCCGCGTCCTGGCCAATTCCCTGGTGCTGGCCGGGGTGGGAGGCCGGACCGCCGTAGAGGCGCTGGCTGCCGGCTACCAGCCACGGGAAGTCTGGCTGGCGATGTGCGAAGTCCAGGATGTCCCCATGGAGCGCAGGCTCGGCAGGGACATCAAGCCTGCTGCCAACTGAAGTCCGGCCTTGTTTGCCGAGGGGCTTCCAGCTCTGTGGGTGACACGCCCGCACGCATTGTTCGAATATCTGTTCGGATGGGGATATGCTCCTGTGAGAGGAAAATTGTTCCTGAAGGACGCATTCCACAGGCAATCCGAGGGTTGGTTATCCACATAGCCCACGTCGGCTTCAAAAAATGTCAGGGAGCCGTAATAGCGTCTGACATGACAGGAAAGCGGCCATCCAGGCCACTCCACAGCGAGAAAGCATCAGAGGTGTGAACCATGGCGGCAACCCCGGATCGTGAGAAGGCGCTCGAAGCAGCGCTTGCCCAGATCGACAAGCAGTTCGGCAAAGGCTCCATCATGCGCTTGGGTGATGACACCCGCGCCCCGATCGAAGTCATTCCTACTGGATCCATTGCACTGGATGTCGCTCTTGGCATTGGCGGCCTGCCCCGTGGCCGCGTCGTGGAGATCTATGGCCCGGAATCCTCTGGTAAGACCACAGTGGCCCTGCACGCTGTAGCCAATGCGCAACGTAACGGTGGCATCGCGGCCTTCATCGACGCTGAGCACGCCCTTGACCCCGACTACGCCGCCAAGCTTGGGGTGGACACGGACGCCCTGCTCGTCTCGCAGCCGGACACTGGTGAGCAGGCCCTGGAAATCATGGACATGCTGGTGGGCTCCGGCTCCCTGGACGTCATCGTCATTGACTCCGTGGCTGCCTTGGTCCCGCGTGCTGAAATCGAGGGCGAAATGGGCGACTCCCACGTCGGCCTTCAGGCGAGGCTCATGAGCCAGGCCCTGCGAAAGATTACCGGCCGCCTGAGCCAGACCAAGACCACCGCCATCTTCATCAACCAGTTGCGTGAGAAGATCGGCGTCTTCTTTGGATCGCCGGAAACCACCACCGGTGGTAAGGCTCTGAAGTTCTACGCCTCGGTGCGCATCGATGTCCGTCGCATTCAGACGCTGAAGGAAGGTGCTGACTCCGTCGGTAACCGGACCAAGGCCAAGATCGTCAAGAACAAGATGGCCCCGCCCTTCAAGATTGCTGAATTCGACATCATCTACGGCCAGGGCATCTCCCGCGAGGGAGGCATCATTGACATGGGCGTCGAGCACGGCATCATCAAGAAGTCCGGCTCGTGGTTCACGTACGACGGCGATCAGCTGGGCCAAGGTATGGAGAATTCACGGCGCTTCCTGCGGGACAACCCGGAGTTGGCTCAGGAACTTGAGCGCCTCATCAAGGAAAAGCTTGGCGTGGGTGTCAAGCCGGAGGCCGATTCCCCGAAGCTGAAGGCCGTTGACGGCTAGAACCGGGCCGGACCCGGAGTCCTCCGTATCCGGCGATCCTGAGCCTGATCCCGAATCCGTGGCCCGCGCCATCGTCCTGCGGCAATTGACGATGGCGCCACGGAGTCGGCTGCAGCTGTCCCGCAAGCTGGCCGAGCGGAATGTCCCTCTGGACGTTGCTGAGGCTGTGTTGGACCGCTTCGAGGAAGTCCAGCTCATTGATGACGCTGAGTTTGCCAGAATGTGGGTACGCAGCCGCTCCCAAAGCAGAAAACTGGCCAAGGGTGCCATTCGCCGGGAGCTGACGGAGAAAGGTATCGAGCTCGATGATGCCGAGGAAGCACTCTCACAGCTCAGCGATGAAGATGAGGAAATCGCCGCCCGTGAGCTTGTTGAGCGCAAACTGAGGCCAGGCGTGGATCTTTCCGATCGTGCAGAACGTGACAAGTACACCCGCAGGCTGGCATCCATGCTGGCACGGAAGGGCTATGCCCCTTCAATGGCCTTCCGGATCGTCGGTGAGGTACTTGCCCAAGCCGGTACCCTTGAGTAGTGAGTTTGACCATTCCTTCCCCCTCAGCAGAAACCACGCCTTCGGCCGTAGCATTGGCAACCAATGCTGATGCCCAAGTGACGGATGCCTCTGCCCCGTTTGAACCGGCCCCGTTTGAACCGAGGACGTATCAGGTCCGGACTTTCGGCTGCCAGATGAACGTCCACGATTCCGAACGTATGGCCGGCCTCCTTGAGGACGCCGGCTATGTGCCCGCGGAGGGTGAGGTTGCGGACATCGTGGTGTTCAATACGTGCGCCGTTCGGGAAAATGCCGACAACAAGCTCTATGGGAACCTTGGCCAGCTTCGGCAGGTCAAGGCAGCCAACCCTGGCATGCAGATCGCCGTCGGTGGCTGCCTCGCCCAGAAGGACCGGGAAACCATCGTCAAGAAGGCTCCTTGGGTTGACGCTGTGTTTGGCACCCACAACGTAGGAGCACTTCCGGCATTGCTGAAGCGGGCGCGGCACAACAACGAGGCCCAACTCGAAATCCTGGAATCGCTGGACGTCTTCCCCTCCACCCTTCCCACCAAGCGCGACTCCGTCTATTCAGGCTGGGTTTCGATTTCAGTAGGTTGCAACAACACCTGCACGTTCTGCATCGTGCCATCGCTCCGTGGCAAGGAGAAGGACCGTCGTCCCGGAGAAATCCTGGCTGAAATTCAGGCCTTGGTGGACGACGGCGCCGTGGAAGTCACGTTGCTGGGCCAGAACGTGAATTCCTACGGCGTTGAGTTCGGTGACCGCTTGGCCTTCTCAAAACTTCTCCGTGCTTGTGGGGACATCGAAGGCCTTGAGCGCGTACGCTTCACCAGCCCGCATCCTGCCGCATTTACGGACGACGTCATCGATGCGATGGCCGAGACACCCAACGTGATGCCCCAGTTGCACATGCCCCTTCAATCGGGCTCGGACAAGGTCCTGAAGGATATGCGGCGCTCGTACCGCTCCAGCAAGTTCCTTGGCATCCTGGACAAGGTGCGTGAGCGAATCCCGAACGCGGCCATTACTACGGACATCATTGTTGGCTTCCCGGGAGAAACCGAGGAAGATTTCCAAGCGACGCTTGACGTCGTGGAGAAATCCCGGTTCGCCTCAGCCTTTACCTTCCAGTACTCGAAACGGCCTGGTACGCCTGCTGCCGAGCTCCCGGAGCAACTTCCCAAAGCAGTGGTCCAGGAGCGTTTTGAGCGGCTGACCGCCCTGCAGGACCGGATCGCCGCCGAGGAGAACGCCAAGCAACTGGGGCGCCGCGTGGAGGTTCTGGTAACAGCGCAGTCCGGCCGCAAAGCAGAGGAAACGCACCGGTTGTCCGGCCGGTCCAAGGATCAGCGACTGGTTCATTTCTCAGTACCTGATGGTGCGGAAACCCCTCGCCCCGGCGACTTTGTCACCGTGACTGTCACCGAAGCCGCGGCATTCCACCTGGTTGCCGATCCTGCCGGCCTTGAGGATTACATGCTGCGACGCTCACGGGCGGGTGACGCCTGGGATCGTTCGCAGGCAGATTCCTGTGGTGTTCCCAGTGCGGGGGCGGCCCCGGGCAAGAAGGGTGTGTCTTTGGGCATGCCGTCGCTGCCTGTCCGCGGCGCCTGACGCCGATTATTCGAGATCGAATGGCTCCTTCCCATGCCGCGCCGGCGGTAATCGCAGTCGTAGGCCCAACCGGTTCCGGTAAATCGGACCTGGGCGTCGAGCTGGCCCTTGCACTCAATGGTGAGGTCATCAACGCTGACGCCCTGCAGTTCTATCGGGGCATGGACATCGGTACGGCTAAGATCACTGTGGACGAGCGCAAGGGTGTGCCACACCATCTGCTGGACACAAAAGACGTCACGGAGGAAGCCAGCGTGGCGGACTTCCAGGCGGAATGCCGCGCCATCATTGATGACGTCCACGCCCGGGGCAAGCGCGCCATCATGGTGGGAGGCTCCGGCCTTTATGTGCGGGCCGCCCTGGATGTACTGGAGTTCCCTGGCACGGATCCTGACTTGCGAAAACGGCTTGAGGATGAATGGGAAACGTTCGGTCTGGCGCCGTTACGGGCCCGGCTTGAAAAGGTGGATCCCATCTCTGCAGGCCGTCTGGGGGATGCCCGGCGGGTGATCAGGGCCCTGGAGGTGTATGGAATGACGGGACGGCCGTTCAGCTCGTTCATGCCGCAACGCGAGTACTTCCAGCCGGCCATACAGATTGGCCTGTCTGTGGACCGGGAGGTGCTGCGGGAACGGCTGGCGATCCGCGTACACCGGATGGTGGATGCGGGGTTGCTGCAGGAAGTGGAACGGCTTGATGCGGCTGGCCTGCGGCGCGGCAAAACAGCCTCGCGTGCCCTGGGATATGCCCAGTTCCTCAGGGTGCTCGACGCCGAAGCCAGCATCCCGGAGGCGGCCGAGGAAACCATTGTGGCCACGAGGCAGTTCGCCCGGCGACAATTGACGTGGTTTCGGGCCGATCCCCGCATCGCCTGGCTCGATTGGCAGGATCCGGAGCTCGTGTCCAAAGCAGTGGCGCTGGCCTAGCCGGCCTGGCACTCCACATAGCAATTTCTGGCCGAACCTGCCCGGCGGGTAGCCTAGTCCCATGGATCAAACCGCCGCAGTTCCCGCCCAGCAGTCCGCCGCTGCCGGTGCCCCCGTGCCCACTGCCAGCCTTTCCGGTTTGGCGTTTTCCAAGGGCCATGGAACGGGCAATGATTTCGTCCTGATTGCTGATCCCGGTGACGTCCACGAGATCTCTCCCGAGCAAGTAGCACAGCTGTGCGACAGGCATCGGGGGATAGGTGGCGACGGCCTTATCCGGGCTGTTCCATCCCGGTATTTGCCTGAAGGCCGCGCCCTGCTCGAGCAGGACGACTCTGCGGAATGGTTCATGGACTACCGTAACGGCGATGGCTCACTGTCCGAGATGTGCGGCAACGGCGTCCGCGTGTTCGTGCATTTCCTGATCGCCCAAGGCCTGGTTGAGCTCGGGCCGGGCCAGTCCTTGACCATCGGAACACGTGGCGGCATTAAGAAGATTGTGCGCACGGCGGACGGCTATGCCGTGGATATGGGCCCTTGGGAATTCATTTTCCCTGCAGAAGCACAAGGCAAAGCAATGGATGCCTTGGTCAGCGCAGACGGTCTGGAGGTGGCCCGGCCCGGACTCTCAGTCAGCATGGGCAATCCACACACGGTAGTAGCGCTTGCCGAGCTAAGCGAGCTCTCCGCCACGAAGTTGTTCACCGCGCCGGTAGTAGATCCCAAGCCTGCCAATGGCACCAATGTCGAGTTCGTGGTACCCGCAGAGCCGCTGGTTCACGATGGTGTGGGAACCATCACGATGCGCGTCCACGAGCGTGGGGTAGGCGAAACCCAATCGTGCGGCACCGGTGCTTGTGCCGCCGCCGTCGCGATCCGTCATTGGGCCGGCAGCAGCGCCCCCAACTCTTGGCACGTCAACGTTCCCGGTGGCGTGGTGGATGTCAAGTTCTTCCCGGGGGCGGATGGCCGCGAACACGTTGAGCTCAGCGGCCCCGCAGTCATTGTGGCTAGTGGGACGCTTTCCTGACCCGAAGGATCCTGAAGGACTTCGAAGTGCTCTCGCGGGAGACTGTGAAGGACTTGTCCAGTTCGTTGGCCAGCCAGCGTTGGAGGGAGTCCGAGCCCAGGTTCTTCTGAACCACCATCCACGCGTTGCCGCCAGGTGCCAGCCGGGGCAGCCACGTCAGGAGCAGCGAGTGTAGTTCGTCCTTGCCGATGCGGATCGGCGGGTTGGACCAGATCGTGTCGAATTCGACGCCGGGGTCTACCTCTTGCGGGAGGCTGGCCTTCACGTTGTTCAAGCCCAGGGCAACTGCGTTCTCATTGGTCAGGGCGATGCAGCGCTCGTTGACGTCCACGGCGTAGACCTGTGCCAGGGGCGCCATGAGCCCCATGGTGAGGGCAACGGGACCCCAACCGCACCCGATATCCAGCAGGTTGCCCCGGGGCGATGGCGGTGGAACCTCGGCCAAAAGTACCTTGGTGCCCTTGTCCACACCGTCGGGGCTGAAGATGCCCGACGACGTCTGCACATGGCGGGTAGCTCCAGCGAGTTCCACAGTGAGGGGCTTGCGGGTGAAGGGACCGGCCGGTTGGGCGCTGAAATAGTGTGCAGACTCCATAATTTGCCAGATTAGTTGGCTATCGGCGGCTTGGGAAACTGCCCTCGGGCTGGGACGGTTTGACAGTGCTGCTAATGTTGAAGGCATGTTCTTGATCTTTGAGTAATCAGCCCGAGCCGACCCAACACGTCGGCAAGGCACCTGCCCGCGATGCAGGCCCGCTTGGCGTACTAGCCCAGCGCATGGCCATTCCGCCCGCAGGTTCCGTCCGGCAGACTCCGCACCTCCCATTGTTGGTGGATCGCGGTTGCTCAGTAGAACATGTCCCACCCCAGCTGTCGTGAAAGCAGTGGCCTAGCCATCTGCTGTTAGCTCCTGGCTTATGGTTTGGCGATGAATTCTCCGGCAGGACAGGACCTCCCGCGGACCAACCCGCTCGATACAAAGCACCACAGGAGGCCCTATATGGCCGAAGCTCGTCAGCCCACCGCGAATACCGTCCCATTGGACACCAAACAGCACTATTCTGGATATGCCGAACAGTCTAAGGAGACCATGACCACCCAGAAGCACTCCGGATCCGATTCCGACGCCCAGGACATGAGTCCTGAACAAATCCAGGCCGTCATCGACCGGATTCTTTCCAAGGATGTACCCGCACAGGCATCCGATGACAATGATGCCAGAGGCGTTTTCGGCAGGGCTCAAGCGATCTCCACGCTTGACCACGAACACAGCATTTACGACGGCGACCAGGAAGACCTGGCCGAGCGCCGTGCCCTCCGCCGTACCGCGGGCCTTTCCACCGAACTCGAAGACGTCACCGAGGTTGAATACCGGCAGCTGCGTCTGGAACGCGTTGTCCTGGCTGGCCTGTGGACAGAAGGCACTTTGGCTGACGCCGAGAATTCGCTCCGCGAACTCGCAGCACTGGCAGAAACTGCCGGATCCGAGGTCCTTGACGGCCTGGTTCAGCGCCGCACGAAGCCGGATCCCGGAACGTTCCTTGGGTCGGGCAAGGCCCAGGAACTCAAGGACATCGTGGCCGCAACGGGAGCCGATACCGTGGTGGTCGACACCGAGCTTTCCCCCTCGCAGCGGCGAGGACTTGAGGACATCGTCAAGGTCAAGGTGGTGGACAGGACCACGCTGATCCTGGATATCTTCGCCCAGCATGCAAAGAGCCGTGAAGGTAAGGCACAGGTTGAGCTCGCACAGCTCGAGTACCTGCTCCCCAGGCTTCGTGGTTGGGGTGACTCCATGTCCCGCCAGGCCGGTGGCCAGGTGGGTGGAGCCGGTGCCGGTATGGGTTCCCGTGGTCCCGGTGAAACAAAGATCGAACTCGATCGCCGCAGGATCCGCACACGCATGGCCAAGCTCCGCCGGGAGATTGCCGCCATGAAGCCGGCGCGCGAGACCAAGCGGGCCAACCGCCGTCGTAATGCCGTACCTTCGGTTGCCATCGCCGGCTACACCAACGCCGGGAAGTCCTCGCTCCTGAACCGGCTGACCGACGCCGGCGTGCTGGTGGAAAACGCCCTGTTCGCCACCCTGGACCCGACGGTCAGGAAGGCACAGACACCGGATGGCATCGGCTACACGCTGGCTGACACCGTTGGATTCGTCCGCTCGCTGCCTACGCAGCTGGTGGAGGCCTTCCGCTCCACGCTGGAGGAGGTAGCGGACGCAGACCTGATCCTGCATGTTGTAGATGCCTCCCACCCGGACCCGGAAGGGCAAATCGCGGCAGTGCGTGCTGTCTTCACCGAGGTCGACGCCCGCAAGGTTCCGGAAATCATCGTCCTGAACAAGGTGGACGTAGCGGATCCTTTCGTGGTGGAACGCCTGAAGCAGAAGGAGCCGCGGCACGCCGTGGTTTCCACCCGCACGGGCCAGGGCATTCCTGAACTCCTGGAAGAGATCAGCCGGTCCATTCCCCGGCCGGGAGTCCGCCTCGAGGTCCTCATCCCGTATGACCGCGGCGACATGGTCAACAAGCTGCACAACTCCGATTCGGAAATCCTGAGCCTCGAGCACGAGGAAAACGGAACCCGCGTGGTGGCCATGGTTCGTGAAGGATTGGCCGCCGAGCTGGAGTCATTCGTCAGCAATGGTTGAGAAGGTGGCGGCGGACGTCGTCGAGTCAGTGGGGGAGAAGTTCACCCTCGAGCTGTTGGACAAAGCTGTTGCCGGGATGGGCGGTCAAAGCCGTTCAGGCCAGCACGAGATGGCAAGGCAAGTCACCAGGGCCATCGAGTCCGGTAAACATTTGCTGGTCCAGGCGGGAACGGGAACGGGTAAGTCCTTGGCTTACCTGATTCCGCTGATCGCCCATTCCATGGACAGCGACAAACCCACGCTTGTGTCCACCGCTACCTTGGCCCTGCAAACGCAGATTGTGGGCAGGGACCTGCCCCGGCTGTTGGAGACCATAAGCCCGGCCCTTGAGCGTCCCGTGAACGTGGCGCTCGTCAAGGGCCGGGCAAATTATGTTTGCCTGCAAAAGCTGGAGGGCGGCTTCCCCAGCGAAGAGCCGTCCGAGGGCCAACTTTTTTCCCTGGGTGAGGACACCAGCGTGCCGCATTTCGCAGCGGCGGTTGGCGGCCCGTCGTCGCAATTGGGTAAGGAAGTCATCCGGCTCCGTGAATGGGCCGAAAAGACGGCCACAGGCGACCGCGATGAACTGATGCCGGGCGTTACCGACCGCGCCTGGAGGCAGGTCTCCGTGACGTCCATGGAGTGCCTGGGAGCGCAAAAATGCCCACTTGCCGAGGAGTGCTTCAGCGAACAGGCACGGGCCAGAGCGGCTGAGGCCGACGTCGTGGTGACCAACCATGCCATGCTGGCCGTCAGTGCCTTCGAAGGGCTTGCTGTCCTGCCCGAGTACGACGTCGTGGTGGTTGACGAAGCGCATGAGCTGCAGGACCGCGTCACGGGGGCCGTTACAGGGCAGCTGTCCGTGGCAATGGTGCATGCTGCCGCTTCGAGCGCGCGCAAACACACTGCGATTACCGTAGACGCCCTGAACGCGGCAGCCGATCGACTGGACATGGCCATTGCCGGAGTCCCCAACGGTCTGCTGCCCAATGGGCTCAACGACGAACAACTGGACTGCCTGGACCAACTGCGCGATGCCACACGCGCCGCACTGTCTGACTCGAAGACTGACTCTTCAAACGCGGTCGACGGCGGCAGGCAGCTTGCGCGCTCACGGCTCATGCTCATTCTGGAACTGTGCGAGCGGATGCTCGCAGCCAAGGAGAACCGTGAAGTGGTGTGGTTCTCCAGGAACAGCACCTTCGATCCCCAGCAGGGGTACTCGCACCCGGACGAGACCGCCCCCGCACTGATCAACATCGCCCCGCTTAGCGTTGCTGGCCGGCTGCGGGAAGGCCTTTTCGCGGGGCACACAGTGGTGCTTACTTCTGCCACGCTGGCTATTGGATCCGCCTTTGAGCCCGCAGCAGGTGGCCTGGGCCTCATTGGAGATGGTGCGCCCAGCTGGACCGGGTTGGACGTCGGATCGCCTTTTGATTATCCGAAGCAGGGTGTCCTTTACGTGGCCAAGCACCTGCCCAAGCCCGGCAGGGGCACTTCTCCCGAGGCACTGGATGAGCTTGAAGACCTCATCCGTGCATCCGGTGGGGGAGCCCTGTGCCTGTTCTCCTCACGTCGAGCGGCCGAGGAAGCCGCAGACGCGATGCGGCCACGGCTGGATGTGGATATCCTCTGCCAGGGGGAATCCACTATGGCCGCACTGGTGAAGCAGTTTGCCGATGAACCGGACACCTGCCTCTTCGGCACCATGTCCCTGTGGCAGGGCGTCGATGTCCCTGGCGGTTCATGCCGCCTTGTGGTGATTGACCGCATTCCGTTCCCGAGGCCCGATGACCCGCTGATGACCGCACGCTCGCGAGCCGTTGCACAGTCCGGGGGCAACGGGTTCATGGCGGTGTCAGCTACCCACGCGGCAATTCGTCTTGCACAGGGAGCAGGACGCCTTATTCGATCCACCAGCGACAAAGGCGTGGTCGCTGTCCTGGACTCACGGCTTTCCACCGAACGGTACGGCGGGTTCCTGCGTGCCGCTTTGCCGCCATTTTGGGCAACGACGGACCGCAACGTGGTGCGCGGCGTCCTGGAACGCTTGGGCGCAAAGAAAACGTAGGCGAACGCCCTAGAGGGAGCGCAGGACCGAGACGACCTTGCCCATAATGGTGGCTTGGTCTCCCAGTATCGGTTCGTACTGCGTGTTCTGGGGGAGCAGCCAGGTGTGGCCGTCCCGCTGGCGGAAGGTTTTTACTGTGGCTTCGTCATCCAGGAGTGCTGCCACGATGTCACCGTTGATGGCGTCATTCTGGCGGCGGACAACCACCCAGTCACCGTCACAAATTGCGGCATCGATCATTGAGTCCCCAGCGACCTTCAGCATGAACAGTTCGCCGTGGCCCACCAGTTGCCGTGGCAGGGGCAAGACGTCCTCAATAGTCTGGTCTGCCAGGATGGGCCCACCGGCTGCGATGCGTCCCACCAAGGGCACCATCGCGGTGTCGCTGGCGCTGGCCAATTCCGTCACGGCGAGTCCACCTGCGCTGCGCAGTGTAGTAGCTGCTTCAACTCCGGGAATTGTGCCGCCGTCAAGGGTCAAAGGCATGAGTACTTCCATGGCGCGGGGGCGCTTGGGATCTCTGCGCAAGTAGCCGAGCTTCTCCAACTGGGAGAGTTGGTGCGTGACGCTGGAGAGGCTCGCGAGACCAACGGTGTCGCCAATTTCGCGCATGCTGGGCGGATACCCGTTGTCATTGACAGAGCGCTGGATGGTTTCCAGGATTTTCTTCTGCCGGACAGTCAGGCTTTTGGGACTCTTTTGAGGCTGCTGGCTCCGCAGGGGTGCCCCGCCGCCGGTGGCTTTCGCTGCCATGTTCGCCAATGCCCTTCCGTTCCGCCCGGTCACGGTCTGAAGTGCGCCCGGGGATGTTGGATCTGAAAAAATGTCAGACCCTCCTGTTCCACTGAAACAGTGCCTGTTTCTTCACTCAAACCTAGGCCAGGCACAGGCGTTTATCAAACATTCGTTCTAGCGAGTCTCGACACCGTTCGTTGATAAGTGCTAAAAATGTCATAGCAAGGTTCGAATATGTGTTCTATAAAAGTTGAACGCAGCTCGGATGTTCGAAGAAAGTGTTCGAACATTCGGGCCGGGTCCAAACGAACACAAGGAATTGGCAGCCGGCAACGGGCATCCGATGCAGGCAATCGCTCAGAAGGGCTCAGCTCATGTCCGCAATCTCAACGTTCCATGAATTCCGCAACACTCCGGCTCCTGCGCGTCTCCGGCTTACCCAACGCGGCAGGATCGTCTTCTTCGGAATCCCCACCATGCTGCTCCTTGCCGCGCTGCTGAGCCTTGCCGGCTTCATTAACTCCCCGGCCAAGGCCTCTGACTCCCAAGGCCAGCTGCAGCCGCCGGTGGCCGTCACGGTGACTGTCCAGCCCGGGCAGTCCCTGTGGGGCATCGCCGGTGCGGCCGCGCCGGAGCGGGACCCCCGTGATGTCATTGCAGAAATTATCCAGTTGAACGATCTCCGTGGGGGACGCATCCAGCCGGGCCAGCAGCTGTTCGTTCCCGCCAATTGAGCGGCCGGCGGGCTATGGGTCGCCTTCCTTGGCGTCACAGTTACTCCGCAGTCGCACCGGCACCTTAAACTGTCTTGGTGAGTGACCAGCTTGAGCGACTTGACCGACTTCCCCTCCGGACCAACCTGCGTGGACTGAGCCCTTATGGCGCACCGCAGCTTGATGTCCCCATTTTGCTCAACGTCAACGAGAACACCCATGGTGTGCCGGCCGATGTGCAAGCGGCCATTACCGAGGCTGTTGCGGCCGCGGCCACCGGTCTGAACCGGTACCCTGACCGCGAATTTACGGAACTCCGCGAATCCCTTGCCGACTACCTCGGCCACGGGCTTTCCGCGGAGAATATCTGGGCGGCCAACGGCTCCAACGAGGTCCTGCAGCAGATTCTGCAGGCCTTTGGAGGTCCGGGGCGCAAGGCACTGGGCTTCCCTCCCACGTATTCCATGTACCCGCTTCTTGCCAGTGGCACAGACACTGAGTATCTCCGCGGAGTGCGGGCTGATGATTATGGCCTTGATGCGGCCTCTGCTGCTGCCCAGGTGAAGGAGACTGGCGCAAATATCGTGTTCCTGTGCTCTCCGAACAACCCCACCGGAACGGGACTGGGCTTGGACGTGGTCGAAGCCGTGTACGAAGCCGGCCAGGCCAGCCAAGCCATCGTCATCGTGGACGAGGCCTACCACGAGTTCGCGCACGACAACACGCCCAGCGCGCTGACGCTGCTTCCCGGGCGGGAGCGTTTGATCGTCTCGCGCACCATGAGCAAGGCCTTTGCCCTGGCAGGTGCGCGCCTGGGCTACATGGCTGCCGCACCTGAGGTTACCGATGCCATCAGGCTCGTTCGGCTGCCCTACCACCTCTCTGCCGTCACGCAAGCCACGGCCCTGGCCGCCCTCAACCACCGCGAAGCGCTCATGGCTGACGTCGAGGACATCAAGGTCCAACGGGACCGGATTGTGACCGAGCTCCTCCGAATGGGACTCAAGCCGGCCGCCTCGGACTCAAACTACGTCTTCTTCGGTGGGCTTTCGAACCCGCACGCGATCTGGCAGGGCTTGCTGGATGCGGGCGTCCTGATCCGCGACGTCGGCATTCCAGGGCACCTGCGGGTGACTGCGGGAACAGAAAAGGAAACAACGGCCTTCCTTGAGGCCTTGGAAGCCCTTCTGGACAACCCTGCGTCCCAGCCCAACTAAACTTGTCAATAGACCCACCCCATTCTTCGTGTATAAGGACGTCCCAATGAGCGAAACCGGCGCCAAGCCGTCCGCGGACCGCACTGCGCGCATGGAGCGCACCACCAGCGAATCCTCCGTCCTGGTGGAGATCAACCTGGATGGCACCGGTGTCTCGGACATCAGCACCACGGTTCCCTTCTATGACCACATGTTGACGGCGTTGTGCAAGCACTCCCTGATTGACATGACCGTCAAAGCCACGGGTGATACCCACATCGATGCCCACCACACCGTGGAGGACGTGGCCATTACCTTTGGTGAGGTCTTGCGTACTGCCTTGGGTAACAAAGCCGGAATCCGCCGCTTCGGCGAAGCAACGGTTCCTTTGGACGAAGCCTTGGCGCACGCTGTCGTGGACGTATCGGGGCGCCCGTATCTGGTGCACGGAGGAGAACCTGCAGGGCAGGAGTACCACCTGATCGGTGGCCACTTCACGGGTTCGCTGACCCGTCACGTCTTTGAGGCCATCACGTTGCACGCCGGCATCTGCCTGCACATGAACGTTCTTGCAGGCCGCGATCCCCACCACATCGTCGAGGCCCAGTTCAAAGCCTTTGCGCGGGCTCTTCGCTCGGCAGTGGAGTCGGATCCCCGCGTCGAGGGCATTCCATCCACCAAGGGGGCGCTATGAGTGGGCAAATCCTGAAGGACGGTGCGGTTACTGACGCTTCGGCTACCGTCAAGCCGGAGTCGCCTGAAGGTAAGCCCACGGTTACGGTGCTGGACTACGGTTCGGGCAACGTCCGTTCGGCCGTTCGCGCCCTTGAGCGTGCAGGCGCCGAGGTGGTTCTCAGCTCCAAGCCTGAAGACGTGCTGAATGCCGACGGGCTGCTGGTCCCCGGCGTGGGTGCCTTTGAAACGGTGATGAGGGAACTCAAGGCCGTCGATGCCATCCGCATGATTGGCCGCCGCGTCGCAGGTGGACGGCCCGTCCTGGCAATCTGCGTTGGGCTGCAGGTGCTCTTCGAAGCGGGAGTCGAGCACGGCACCGAGTCCGAGGGCATGGCCGAATGGCCCGGCAAGGTTGAACTCCTTCCGGCCCCCGTGGTTCCCCACATGGGTTGGAACACGGTGGACGTGCCTGAAGGATCCAAGCTTTTCGCAGGCGTCGAGCAGGAACGCTTCTACTTCGTGCACTCATACGGCGTGCAAGAGTGGAACTTCGACGTCGTTCAGCCCCGGATGGCTCCACCTTTGGTGACGTGGTCCGAGCACGGTGCCCGCTTTATCGCTGCTGTTGAAAACGGCCCCCTGTGCGCAACCCAGTTCCACCCCGAGAAATCCGGAGACGCCGGGGCGCGCCTCCTGCGCAACTGGGTGGATGGGCTTCGCAAACCTGGATCCACGGTGGCACAGGCTCCGGCAGCGGATGATCGTGGTGCAGCCTAAGTGTGGTCCGTAGTGCTTATGGGCCTTGCCGGCGTGCTGGTGGGTGGAGGTATCTCTTTCCACCAGCAGAAGAAGCCACTGTGGGTTTCCGTTTCCTTCTATGTGCTGGCGGGGATGTCCCTGCTTGCCGCCTATCTCCTGACGCTGCCGGGCAACTGAACGCCTCGCGTCCCTATCAACTCCTAGGACACACATGACCACCTCTGCCCAGTCCGTTCTGGAACTCCTCCCCGCCGTCGACATCGTTGATGGCCAGGCAGTCCGCCTGCTGCAAGGCGAGGCAGGCTCGGAAACCAGTTACGGCACGCCTCTGGAAGCTGCCTTGAACTGGCAGAACGCCGGTGCTGAATGGGTGCACATGGTGGACCTCGACGCCGCTTTTGGCCGTGGCAACAACGCGGAACTCATCAGCGAGGTCGTGTCCCAGCTCAACGTCAAAGTTGAGTTGTCCGGCGGTCTGCGGGATGACGAGTCGCTGGAACGCGCCTTGGAGTTGGGCGTGGAGCGGGTGAACCTCGGTACAGCAGCATTGGAGAACCCCGAGTGGACACGACGCGCCATCGACCGCTTCGGTGACAAGATCGCCGTCGGCCTCGATGTCCGTGGTACCACGCTGGCCGGTCGCGGCTGGACCAAAGAAGGCGGCGACCTCTGGGAAGTTCTTGCCCGCCTGGAGGACGCCGGCTGCGCACGCTACGTGGTCACCGACGTCACCAAAGACGGAACGCTGCAGGGCCCTAACGTTGACTTGCTGCGCCAGATGGTGCAGAAAACAGGCAAGCCCGTCGTGGCTTCAGGCGGTATCTCCAGCCTTGAGGATCTTCGCGTGCTCCGTGAACTCGTGCCCTTGGGCGTCGAGGGCGCGATTGTTGGCAAAGCCCTCTATGCAGGTGCTTTCACTCTGCCCGAAGCCCTGGATGTAGCCGGTCGTCGCTGATGGCTGCTTCACGACGCGAACTTCCAGGCCACATTGCCGCTGCCTTGGCTGGCGCCGGCGGTGCCACAGACTCGGCGGGGCAACCTTGGGAAGGCCGCAGCCTTAGTGGTGACGATGCCAGGATCCACAATTTCGAAGACGACGACGGTACGGCTGACTCCGGTTACCTCGCCGCCGTTGTTGCATTGCTGAACGGGACGGGCACTGAGGCAGAGGTCGTAGCTTCACTCGCTACCGCCCGGGTCTTCGTTCCCGTGGTAGCCCAGCTCGCCGAGGAAGCTGAAGGTGTTGATGGGCTGCACGCGGACAAGCAGGCCGATATGGCATTAGTCACACTCAAGGCACCTGATGGTCGGAAGGCAATGCCGGTCTTCACCACTGCCGCCGCTCTCGAAGCGTGGCATGCCCAGGCCCGGCCCGTAGCTGTTTATGCGGCAAGGGCGGCCCTTTCGGCCGTTTCAGAAGAGGCGCAATTGTTGGTGCTGGACCCCGGTTCAGCGTTCACCTTCGTGGTTCGGCGGCCAGCTATGTGGGCGTTGGCGCAGCAGCGGGACTGGACGCCGTCATACCTTGATGATCAACTGGAGTTTGCTCTCGCTTCACAGGCTGAGGCGTTTCCGGCGGTGCGCCGGCTCGAAACACAGGCCGGTGGTGGCGTCGCTTCCTTGACTGCGGACGGCCGCACGGTCCCGGGCGGAGGCGCTGGCCCGGAACTGCGAATAGTGCTCTTCCTTGAGGACGGACTCGACGCCGCTGCCGTCCAATCGCTGGTGGCTGACCTGAACGAGGCGTGGGCGCAGGTGGAGTCGTTTGCCGAAGGCGTCGATTCCATTGAAGTAAAACTGCAACGTGCGGCGCAGGAGCCTGGGCGGCACTAACGGCAGTACCCGTCCACCGGGGACTGCCCCGGGGGAACAAGAGGAATTAGCCCGTGAACTTCGCTCTGTACAAAGAGATGCTGTCCATCCGCCCTGTCCGGCGGCTCCTGCTGGTGGGCATGATCGCCCGCATTCCGCATTCGGCGGCTGGCGTGCTCCTGACGTTGCACATTGTCCTGTCGCTGGGGGAGGGGTATGCCGCGGCCGGCGCGGCTGCTGCCGTCATGACCATAGGCATTGCCTTGGGGGCGCCCTGGCGTGGTCGGCGCGTTGACATGGTGGGCCTGCGGAAAGCCCTGATCCCATCCGTCATCTCGGAAACAGTGATTTGGTCAATTGTTCCGCACGTCCCGTACGCCTGGCTGCTTCCCTTGGTCTTTGTGGGGGGCTTGTTCACGTTGCCGATCTTCAGCGTGGTCCGTCAATCGCTGGGTGTCATGGTGGACGGCGACCAGCGACGCTCGGCGTTTGCGCTCGATTCCATCGCTACTGAGCTCGTGTTCATGATTGGTCCCGCCGTTGGTGCGATCGTCGCCACGAGCGGCTTCTCGGCCGTGGGACTTACCGCGGTGGGAATTTCTGTCTCCGTGGCTGGCCTGTTTTTGATCTGGTTCAACCCTCCGACCCGCAGCGATGCCAATTGCACTCCGGAGGAATCCGCGGCACGGGCCGCCGCGGACCTTGCCGCTGCCGAGGCGGCCATGGTGGCCTCCGCACCGGGCCATGTGCAGGAGGCGGCGTCTGAAATGGCGCCGGCAGCCACGTCCCGCACAGGAGGACTTCGGAACCGCGTGGCCCGCAATTTCACGTGGTTTACGGTTTCCGTTGCGGCCCTTTTCGCCGTAGCTGCGGGATCGGGGATGGTACTTAGCGGCTCGGACGTCAGTATTGTTGGCCTGTTGGAGCGCGGCGGCCACCAGAACGAGATTGGCATCGTCTTCTTCTTCTGGTGTGCGGCATCGGTTGTGGGTGGGCTCATCTACGGCGCCATGAACCGTTCGGTCTCTCCCATGCTGCTGCTGTTGGGCATGGCCGCGCTCACCATCCCGATGGGTTTCGCACACGATACCTGGACGCTTGCGGTGCTCTCGATTCTCCCTGGCCTTCTTTGCGCTCCGGTGTTGTCGGCGTCATCGGAGAAGGTGGCGGACCTCGTAGATGAGGAACGACGCGGCGAGGCCATGGGATGGTATGGATCCGCGCTGACGGCCGGGATTGCCTTCGGCGCGCCGCTAGCCGGGATTTTTATTGACACTGTTGGGCCATCCGGAGGTTTTGCCTCCGTCGGTTCCGCGGGAGTCGTACTGTGCATCGCGGGATTCGCCCTCATGTCCAGGCGGCGCCGCGCCCGGGTATAGCTCCAGCGTCGGTAAATCTTCAGTAATTGCACGGCATTAACCACGACGGCGGCCCGACCACATGTGGTCGGGCCGCCGTCGTATGTACTTGGGGCAGCTCCTGGCTAGTTCACCGGCCCGGTGAACTTCTCACCGGGGCCCTTGCCCGGTGCGTCGGGGATAAGGGAAGCTTCGCGGAAAGCCAACTGGAGGGAGCGCAGTCCATCACGCAAGGGCCCGGCATGCTGTGAACCGATTTCGGGGGCAGCCGCCGTTACGAGGCCGGCCAACGCAGTGATGAGCTTGCGGGCCTCGTCCAGGTCTTTGAGGTCTTCTGCGTTGGGGTCATCGGCGAGGCCGACCTTCACAGCGGCGGCGCTCATCAGGTGGACCGCGCCGGTGGTGATGACTTCTACTGCCGGAACTTCCGCGATGTCACGGATCTGCTGGGATACCCCGGCATCGGCGGCGGGGGCTGTGGCGGTGTCCTCGGAGTAGGAGTTGCGCGAATTGCTGTCTTCAGTGCTCATACTGGTAAGCTTGTCATAGACCGACTGGAAGTCGTTATTCGCATTAAATGCTCCCGCCGCGTGCAATGTGCGCTTGGCGGGTTATTTCTGTAGAATTGATTTTCAGTTTGCAAGCGGAGTTCTCTCCCACCCGCGTCAGCCGTTTTCCCTTCGGGGAGCAGGATTCCTTCACGGAACAAGAGGTTGCCGGGTACAGGTCGGACACTCGGAGGCGTAGCCTCCGGAGTGCGTGCTTCTCTTCAAGGGAGCACACCCGATCCTTGAGGCCTTCGATTGCACCAGCAATTGGAGGCCTTCTCTATTTGCCGGTGAAACTCACCACAACCACAGGAAGCTTTAACATTAGCGAGCCAAGAATCAATGAGCGTATCCGCGTCCCCGAGGTGCGGTTGGTCGGCCCTGCCGGCGAACAGGTAGGAATCGTCCGCATCGAGGACGCCCTGCGTCTTGCTGCCGAATCCGATCTCGATCTCGTTGAAGTTGCCCCGCAGGCTAAGCCTCCTGTTTGCAAGTTGATGGACTTCGGCAAGTACAAGTACGAAGCTGCCGTGAAGGCGCGCGAGGCCCGCAAGAACCAGACCAACACGGTTCTGAAGGAAATCCGTTTCCGCCTCAAGATCGACAAGCACGACTACGAAACCAAGCGCGGACACGCACTTCGCTTCCTCGGCGCTGGTGACAAGGTCAAGGCAATGATCCAGTTCCGTGGCCGCGAGCAGCAGCGTCCGGAGATGGGCATCCGCCTGCTTCAGAAGTTTGCTGAAGACGTTGCCGAGGTGGGCATTGTTGAGTCCAGCCCGCGTATCGATGGCCGCAACATGGTCATGGTGATCGGTCCGCTGAAGAACAAGGCCGAAGCCAAGGCTGAAGCCCGGCGTGCAGCCCAGCGTGCTGAAGCCAAGGCCCAGAATGAGGCCAAGGCATCCGGACGCGTGGACACCACGGGTGACCAGGCTCCGCTGACGCAGACCCTGGGCGACCTTCTTCCGGCAGGCTTGCTGGCTTCCGAAGAAGAGCCCAAGCAAGAGGCTGTGGAGGCTTCCGAGGTTGAAGCACCTGTTGCCGAAGAGGCTCCGGTTGTTGAAGAAGCTGAGGAAGCTCCGGTTGTTGAAGAAGCGCCCGTAGCTGAAGAAGCTCCCGTAGTCGAAGAGGCTCCCGTAGTCGAAGAGGCTCCGGTTGTTGAAGAGGCTCCGGTAGTCGAAGAAGCACCCGTGGTTGAGGAAGCCCCGGCTGTGAAGGCTCCACCGGCGGAGAAAGCCCCGGCCCCCAAGGCAGCCCCCGCACCGGCAGCTCCGAGGCCAGCTGTTCCGGCTGCTGCCCCGAAGCCTGCAGTTCCTTCGGCTCCGAAGCCCGTCGCCAAGCCGGCAGCTCCCAAGCCGGCAGCTCGGCCCGCAGCCCCCAAGGCTGCGCCGAAGCCTGCATCACGCAAGACCAACTAGTTCAACGCCGCGGTGGCCCTGGCCTCCAACGGCAAGCAACCAGCACGCCGGCCCTTGTAGGCCGGCTGCACGAAAGAACTGCGGACTTTGTCCGTGGACACGTAAGGAGATCGGTTCCCATGCCGAAGATGAAGACCCACAGCGGTGCTAAGAAGCGCTTCAAGCTGACCGGTACCGGCAAGCTGAAGCGTCAGCAGGCCAACCGCCGCCACTACCTGGAGCACAAGTCCTCCACGCTGACCCGTCGCCTCGCCGGCGACAAGATCGTCTTCAAGGGCGATGCCAAGGTCATCAAGAAGATGCTCGGCGTCTAAGTTCCAAGTTCTTTGGTTGCTGCCATCCGGTAGCGGCCGACTACACCAAAAGCCTTCTCAGGCCGGCCGGATTTCCGGCAGTAGCAGCTTGGGATAAAGATTTCTGAAGGAGTACGCACGTGGCACGTGTGAAGCGGGCGGTAAACGCCCACAAGAAGCGCCGGGTTATCCTCGAACGCGCCAAGGGTTACCGCGGTCAGCGTTCGCGCCTGTACCGCAAGGCCAAAGAGCAGCTGCTGCACTCGTTTGTGTACAGCTACGGCGACCGCCGCAAGAAGAAGGGCGACTTCCGTCGCCTCTGGATCCAGCGCATCAACGCTGCATCCCGCGCCAACGGCCTCACCTACAACCGCCTGATCCAGGGCCTGAAGGCCGCTGAGGTTGAGGTTGACCGCCGCATGCTGGCCGAACTGGCTGTTTCGGACGCCAACGCATTCGCTGCACTGGTGAACATCGCCAAGGCTGCCCTCCCGGCCGACACGTCTGCTCCGGCTGCCAAGGCCGAGGTTGCAGCTCCGAAGGCTGCCAAGGTTGCTCCGGCTGCTGCTACCGCAACGGCTGTCAAGGCTTCTGTCTCCGAGAAGCCGGCCATCGATGGCGCCATTGCTGCCGTTGAGGGCGAAGGTGCTCCGGAAGGCCATGCCATCAAGGGCAACGCCGAGTCCAAGAAGTACCACGTACCGGGTTCCACTTGGTACGAGAACACTGCTGCTGAATACTGGTTCTCCACGGTTGAGGCTGCAAAGGCTGCTGGCTTCGAGCCGGCCGGCGGCGAAGCCCGCCAGCAGATCAAGAACTAGTCGCAACTGCCACTAAAGTTCTTTATATGAACCAAACCGGGCGCCCGCAAGACTTTCCGATGACCAACCCCCGAGCAGATCGGGTGAGGGACGTCGCCAAGCTTGCCGGGCGCCCGGCCCGTTTAAAGCGCGGCCGTTTCCTGGCTGAGGGTCCACAGGCGGTTCGCGAGGCTTTGACCCTTCACCGGGAGCGCACTGCGGCAGGGGGTTCCGCCGTCGTGCATGAAGTCTTTGCGAGCGAGGCCTGCCTGGAGCGGCTCCCGGAACTCGCAGACCTTGCAGAAGGAACACAGCTTCGGCTGGCCAGCGACGACGTCCTGGCAGCCATGGCGGACACCGTCAACCCGCAGGGCATTGTTGCCGTGTGTAGTTTTGTGGATGTCAGCCTCGAATCAGTCCTCGACGCCGGTCCTCGTCTTATTGCGGTGATGTGCCAGGTCCGGGACCCCGGCAATGCAGGCACAGTTTTGCGCGCGGCCGACGCTGCAGGTGCCGACGCTGTGATCCTGACGGGTTCAAGCGTGGACATCTACAACCCCAAGGCGGTGCGGTCCACGGCCGGTTCGTTGTTCCACCTGCCGGTGGTCCTGGGGGCTGATGTTGAAGATCTCGTAGGGCGCTGCCGGGAACAGGGGATAGGGGTCCTGGCTGCCGACGGCTACGGGACAGTAAACCTGGACCAGCTCCAGGACGAGAATGCTGCCCGGAGGCTGGGAAATGGCTCTGTGGCCTCTGCTTACGCCCTTGAAGCACCCACAGCATGGTTGTTCGGGAACGAAGCTCAAGGGCTGTCCGATGCCGAACTGGCACTCGCGGATCACCGCGTAGCCGTGCCTGTTTATGGCGCAGCCGAGAGCTTGAATCTGGGTACAGCCGCCACCGTTTGCCTCTATGCAAGCGCCCGTTCGCAGCAGGGCGCCGGGGTCCGGAATGTAGAAATAGCCTGACGCCCGGTACGGTATTTCTTGCAAGATCGTCACGATGACGACTCTTCCTGGCCCATTCCAAACTTTCCCAAAACCGAAGAGGTGAAGCTTTCGTGGCTGCAAGTGGCGGTACCAACGCGATCGTGGCGGCGCTCGCCGCGAACCTGACCATCGCTGTCCTGAAGTTCGTTGCATTCGTCCTGACGATGTCATCGTCCATGCTCGCTGAGGCCATTCACTCGGTAGCTGACTCCGGCAACCAGCTCCTTCTCCTGGTAGGTGGCAAGCGCGCACAGCGTGCGGCAAGCCCCGAGCACCCCTTTGGTTACGGCCGCGAGCGGTACATCTACGCGTTCATCGTCTCCATCGTCTTGTTCAGCGTGGGCGGCCTCTTTGCCCTGTACGAAGCGTGGGAGAAGTTCCAGCACCCGCACGGCATCGAAGGCGACTTCTGGTGGGTGCCGTTGGCCGTCCTGGTTGGCGCCATCGTTGCCGAGTCATTCTCCTTCCGAACCGCCATTGTGGAATCGAACCATATCCGTGGCAAGCAGACGTGGGCCAAGTTCATCCGCAACGCCAAGCAGCCCGAGCTGCCGGTGATCCTCCTGGAAGACTTCGGCGCCTTGCTGGGCCTGGTGTTCGCGCTCTTCGGTGTCAGCATGACCCTCGTAACCGGCGATGGCATCTGGGACGCCTTCGGTACAGCCATGATCGGCCTGCTGCTTGTCGCCATCGCCGTCATCCTTGCGGTCGAGACCAAATCGCTCCTGCTGGGTGAGTCGGCCACCAAAGACGACGTCGCACGCATCACGGAGGCACTGCAGGCGGATGGCACCCGGATCATCCATCTCAAGACCATGCACCTGGGTCCGGAGGAACTGCTGGTTGCCGCCAAGATCACCATGGGTGCCGCCGATACCGGTCAAGCAATTGCCCGGGTGATTGACGACGCCGAGCAACGGATCCGGGCGGCCGTACCGATCGCGCGGGTCATCTACCTTGAACCCGATGTTGAGCGCGTCCAGGCGTAGTCAGGTCAGCATTAACCAAAGATGGGCTCTTCACGTTGAAGAGCCCATCTTTCTTTGCAGCGGTATCCAGCAGGTGGATTACGCTCTAGCGATTCATGAGGTAGCCAGCGGCTTCTTGCGTTCCAGCAGCCCGCTGATGATGGCAACTCCCAAGCCGAGGATGGCCAGGACCGCACCCACGAGGGCCGGAGCCACGTAGCCCCAACCCCAGGCGATCACGGTCCCGCCGAGGAAGGCCCCCAGGGCATTGGCAATGTTGAGGGCGGAGTGGTTCAGCGACGAAGCGAGCGAGGCTGCGCCTGGGGCGGCATCCAGGAGGCGAGTCTGCAACGCTGGCGTGAGCATGGAGCCTATGCCACCAACGACGAAGGCCATGATGAAAGCGGACCAAGCCCAGTGGGCTGCGATGGCGTAAACCACCAATGCTCCGGCGATGCCCGGCATGACCCAGTAGATGGTGCCCATAACGGACTTATCTGCAATGCGGCCACCGATGATGTTGCCCGCAACCATGCCTAGCCCATAAAGCGCCACCACTGCCGGAATGAGGCTTTCGGGTATGCCTGCCACGCCCGTCATGGTGTGCGCGATGTAGGTGTAGACGGCGAAGAATCCACCAAAGCCAATGATGCCGATCAGCAAAGCAAGCCATACCTGAAGCCGTTTGAGGGCACCGAGTTCGCGTCGAATACTCGCCTCAGGGTGCGCTGGTTCGAAGGGGACGAATTTCCAGACCATGACCACGGTCAGCAGGCCTATGACCCCCACGATGATGAACAGAAGGCGCCAGCCGAAGGTCTGCCCCACCCAGGTGGCCAGAGGCACGCCGATGACGTTGGAGACTGTGAGGCCTGCCATCACCATGGAGATGGCCCAACCGCGTTTTGTGGGTGCCACCAAGCCGGCAGCGATGACAGCAGCCACACCAAAGAATGCTCCATGGGGGAGCCCGGAAGCGAAGCGGGAGAGCAGCATAAAACCGTAGTCAGGAGCAATGAAAGAGGTCAGGTTGGCGATGGAGAGGAACAGCATCAAACCCAGCGCCAGGTGCTTCCTGGGAAGTTTGGCCCCGAACGCAGCGAAGATGGGCGCTCCGATGACAACGCCCAAGGCATAGGCGGAGATGAGGTTGCCAGCCTCGGGAGTGCTGATGCCCAGTCCTTCCTCAATTTCCTTGAGAAGACCCATCATGGCGAACTCGGTGGTGCCGATGGCGAACCCGCCCGTGGCCAGCGCGAGGATAGCCAAGCCTAGGTGGCGCCTTGCTTTTTTGGCGACGGCGGGTGGGGACACGGTGATAGTCATGAGCCTGCTTCGTGAGGTGCCTTGAGGGCTGGGAAAAGGTGGAGAAAATCCGATAACAAGCTTAGTCCTGTGACCGTGTCTTGACGTCGCTATGTGACGATGCCCAGTCTTGACGTCGCTATGTGACGATGCCCATGATTCCCACACCCATAGACTGTTTCAGTGACTGGATTGATAAACGTGGTGGGCGCCGCCGTCGTCGACTCCCTGGACGCCCCGGCCCGACTCCTTGTAGCACGTCGGACTGCGCCGCCGCAGTTCGCCGGAATGTGGGAATTTCCCGGCGGCAAAGTAGAGGAGGGCGAGTCGGCCGAAGCTGCCCTTCATCGGGAGCTTGCGGAGGAGTTGGGAGTTACTGTTCGGCTCGGGCCGGAGCTGGAGTCCGGTGAGGCCGAGGGGTGGCCCCTCAATGAGCGCGCGGCAATGCGTGTCTGGTTGGCGGAACTCGCTGAAGGCACACCTCGTGCCCTTGAGGATCACGACGAGCTGCGTTGGGTATCCCTGGTTGATGACGAAGAAGCTCTTGGCCTTGCCTGGATCCCGGCTGACTTCCCTATAGTCCGGGCGTTGCTGGAACGCGTGACTGCGCGGGCGTAGCTGCCGTTACTGCAGTGGCCCAGCGGCTTAGAAAAGTGGATCCTGCCCTGGCAGCGCCGCCCCAAAGGCATCATCCGTGCCCGAAGCTGGAGTGGTGGCTGGCCGGGCATTGCGGTGGCTGAAGCCTTGCGTTCCGGTAAAGCCATGCTTGGCTTTGAAGTGATTGATCCTGGCCGACAACCAGGAGCGGTACTCTTTTGACGCATACGATCCCTGCCCGTACAGGCGACGGTACCGTCCTACAAGTTCGGGATGGTGGGCGGCGAGCCACTTCATGTACCACTCACGTGTACCGGGCTTGAGGTAGAGGGCTCCTGCAGTGACGCCCGTGGCGCCGGCCTTGGAGAGTTCTGAGAACAAGGACTCAAGGGCTTCGTCTGAATCCGTGAGCCAAGGCAGAATGGGCATGGCCATGACTCCGCAACCCAGACCTGCCTCACGTAGCCGCGCAATGAGCTTGAGGCGGGCTCTCGGCGAGGGGGTGCCGGGCTCAACAATCTCGGCAAGGTCCTCGTTGGTCATGGCCAGTGAGATGCCCAGGTCCACTGGAACCTGGGTCGCCGCATGCTTGAGCAGGGGAATATCCCGGGCAAGCAACGTGCCTTTGGTCAGGATGGAAAACGGTGTGCCGGAATCGGCGAGGGCCCGGATGATCCCCGGCATCAGCGCGTATCGGCCTTCGGCGCGCTGGTAGGGGTCTGTGTTGGTTCCGAGGGCAACCTGGTGCCGTTCCCACGATGGTTTGGCCAGTTCCTTCCGAAGGACCTCTGCAGCGTTGATCTTCACTACCACCTGGGAGTCGAAGTCGCGTCCGGCGTCGAACTCCAGGTAGGTGTGCGTCTTCCGGGCGAAGCAATAGACGCAGGCATGGCTGCAGCCCCTGTAGGGATTCACTGTCCATTCGAAAGGCATGTTGGAACCGGAAGGCACCTTGTTGAGCACTGACTTTGCGGTGACCTCATGGAAGGTGACTCCGGAGAATTCGGGTGTTGAGATGGAACGCACAAGCCCGGCCAGCGGCAGCAGGGCGTCCATGGCCGGGGCAGGGCCAGGTGCCATACTGTCAAGGCCTTCGGACGCCGATCCATGCGTTGGCGAAAGTGCTTGTGCGTCCCATCTCATGCACTCCATTCGAATGTATGTTCGAACGAATGTCAAGCACTACGAATGTCGATTCCGGACATTGCTAAGGTTGGCCCATGATTCTGTTGACTGGCTTCGAACCGTTTGGTGAAGAGAAGGTCAATCCTTCCTGGCAGGCTGTCCTGCGCGCTCGCGACATCCTTCGTTCGGAGGGGCACAAGGTGGAAGCTTTAGAGCTGCCCTGCGTGTTCGGTGAAGCGGCAACCCTCCTGCTGGCCGCCGTAGAAACCCTGACGCCGGACGTCGTGGTGTGCGCTGGATTGGCGGGAGGGCGGGGAAGGGTCTCCCTGGAGCGTGTAGCCATCAATTGCGATGACGCCCGCATCCCGGATAACAAGGGCAAGCGTCCCATCGACGAGGAAGTGGTTCCTGGCGGCCCGGCTGCTTACTTCTCGACGTTGCCGATCAAAGCCGCGCTACGGAACCTGCAGATCGAAGGCATCAAGGGTGAGATCTCACAGTCTGCAGGAACCTATGTCTGCAACCACGTGTTCTATGCGCTGATGCATGCCCTCGCAACCAAGGCCGGCATCCGGGGAGGATTTGTCCATCTTCCCTACATTCCGGAGCAGGTACCCGAGGGGAGCGCGACGCCGTCCATGCCGCTTGAGGCCATGGCTGCTGGCATCGCAGTGGTCGTGCGGACGGCAGTCCAGGCGCCGGTGGATGGACCTAAGGCTTCAAGAGTTCCCATTCCACAGTGACGCTTGCCGCTACGGACGACTCGCCGGCCTGGATGGGAAGTGCTTCAGCAGCAGAAGCCCTGACGAGTCCACCCATCGGAATGGGAGAGCCCGGCAGAGGTTGCTGGGAAATGGAAACCACCGAGCCCAGCCGGACGGACGCCAAGGACGCGTACTGCTCCGCCCGCTGAAGCGCGTCCTGCCACGCCGCCTCCTGCGCCTGGCTCGTGACCGCAGAGGCATCTGCAAAGCCTTGCTCTATCCCGTTGATCCGGATGTCGTCCCCACCGGCGGCCACCGCCGCAGCAATGGTGGCAGGCGCGTCCGTTTGCGAGCGGATGCCGACGCGCACATTGGTGGACGCCACATAGGCAGCGACCTTCTGTCCCTGCCCCTCCACCCACACCAGGTCTGCTCGAAGGTTTAAGCCGCTGGTGTGCAGATCTGCATCCTGCACGCCAGCCGCGCGCAAACTGGCGGCGACGGCGGCCGCTGCCTTGCCGGCGTCGTCATATGCCTTGGATGCAGTCTCCCTTCGCGTCTCGACGCCCAAAGTCATTGTCACCAGGTCCGGAACTGCCTTGGCGCTCGCCGTTCCCGTGACGGTAATGGTGCGTTTCATGCTTCGGTCTCGATTCGGTTGTCAATGTAGCCGCCCGCTGCAAGTCCAGCTTGCCGTTCAAAGAAATTCCTCGACGCCGGATTGCCCGCACGCAGCGTGGACCAGCCGGCGGCGACACCGTAGAAAACGAGGAACGGCAACCCCAGACAGTAGGCGTACTGAGTGCTGTGCCGTTCCTCGTGGGCAAGGAGCAGCTCATTGCGTCCTGCCACGCCGTGGGCTGCGCGGTAGAGGATGACGTTCCCCACCGTAAACGCCCCGGCGCGTGGAAGCTTCCACGCATACCCTGCTGCTATCAGCAGTCCCCGGGGCCCACGCGAAATGCGCGATCGGGACGTCCACGCGACCAGCAGCCCCAACGGTGTGGTCAGGTTCAGGATGTTGGCAACTTGCCGTAAGCGCTGCCCGGGAGTCATGAAGCCATGCTAGACCCGTGGCGTACACAAACCAGGGGTTAAATGGCGCCTGTGAGCTTCAACTAGACTGAAGGGTAGTGCCTGCCATCCGTGGTGAGCACTGCCCTTTCGTTTTGCAGGCCAGCCATGCCGGCCGCTCCCGACTCGTAGCTAAGAACAGTAGATGACTGACACTTTGCCAGGCGCTGCCATCCCGAATCCGCTGGATGAAGCCGCCATCAACGCCGCCGTTGAGGATGCGATCGCCGCGATTGCGGCTGCCTCCTCCCTCGAAGAACTCAAGGCTGTCCGCCTCGCCCACACCGGAGAGAAGTCGCCCCTGAGCCTGGCCAACCGTGAAATCGGTGGCCTCGCCAAGGAGCACAAGGCTGCGGCCGGAAAGCTCATGGGATCCTCGCGCGGCCGGGTCAACCAAGCGCTCGCAGCCCGGACCGAAGTCCTGGAAGCCGAGAACGACGCCCGGATCCTGGTGGAGGAAACCGTTGATGTCACGGCTGCTCCGCGTCGACGCCGGGCGGGAGCGCGTCATCCGCTGTCCACGCTGCAGGACCGTGTTTCGGACATCTTCGTCGGCATGGGCTGGGAAATTGCCGAAGGCCCTGAGGTCGAGTCCGAGTGGTTCAACTTTGACGCCCTGAACTTCAAGCCGGACCACCCGGCCCGTGAAATGCAGGACACGTTTTTCGTGGAGCCTCCCGAGGCACACCTGCTCATGCGCACGCACACGTCTCCGGTGCAGGTGCGTTCGATGCTGGAGCGCGAAGTTCCCATCTACGTGCTGTGCCCGGGCAAGGTGTTCCGCACGGATGAACTCGATGCAACGCACACGCCTGTCTTCCACCAGTTCGAAGGCCTGGCGATCGATAAGAACCTGAGCATGGCCGACCTCCGTGGAACGCTGGAGCACTTCGCCCGCCAGATGTTTGGCGACGAAGCCTCCATTCGCCTGCGCCCGAACTACTTCCCGTTCACCGAGCCCTCTGCTGAGCTGGACATCTGGCACCCCGGTGCCAAGGGTGGTCCCCGCTGGATCGAATGGGGTGGCTGCGGCATGGTCAACCCCAACGTCCTCCGGGCTGCCGGCATCGATCCGGACGTCTATTCAGGTTTTGCCTTCGGCATGGGCATCGAGCGCACGCTCATGTTCCGCAACGAGGTCGGCGATATGCGCGACATGATCGAGGGCGATGTACGTTTCAGCGAGCACTTCGGGATGGAGATCTAACAGTGCGTATCCCACTTTCCTGGCTGCGCGAATTTGCGCAGGTTCCGGCCGATGCTACGGCCGAAGATGTCATGGCGGACCTGGTCAAGGTCGGTTTTGAAGAAGAAGAAGTCCACCGTCCCACGGATGAACTCACGGGTCCCATTGTGGTTGGCCAGGTGCTGAGCCTGGTCAAGGAACCGCAATCCAATGGCAAGACCATCAACTGGTGTCAGGTCCGTGTTGTCCCTGAAGGGCAGGAACAGACCCTGACTGGCGAGGGAATCGATCCCTCCGGCGTGCAGGGCATCATTTGTGGTGCACACAACTTCGTGGAAGGCGACAAAGTTGTTGTCACGCTTCCCGGAGCTGTGCTGCCCGGAAACTTCCAGATTTCGGCGCGGAAGACCTACGGTCACCTGTCCGCAGGCATGATCGCTTCCGTTCGCGAACTGGGTATCGGCGATGACCACGATGGAATCCTGGTCCTCTCACGGATCGGGCTGGATCCGGAAATCGGCACGGACGCGATGAAACTCCTTGGCCTCTATGACCAGGCTGCAGAAATCAACGTCACCCCGGACCGCGGCTACGCCTTCTCCATCCGTGGTGTGGCACGTGAGTACGCACACGCCACCGGAACATCCTTCGTTGACCCGGCCTCCAAGGTCAACGCTCCGGCCAGCCTGCAAGGCGGCTACGGCGTCAAGCTCAACGACGACGCCCCCATCTATGGCAAGCCGGGCTGTGACCGGTTCGTGGCACGCAGAGTGCGTGGCGTGGACGCTTCCCGTCCCACTCCGCCGTGGATGTCCGCGCGTCTTCGTCTGGCCGGCGTCCGTTCCATCTCCCTGCCGGTTGATATCTCCAACTACGTCATGCTTGAGCTCGGCCAGCCAAACCACTGCTACGACCTCGACAAGCTTGCGGGCGACATCGTGGTCCGCCGTGCCGTGGCGGGGGAGAAGATCACCACCCTGGATGACAAAGAGCGCACGCTCGACGTCGAAGACCTGCTGATCACTGATGACTCCGGAGCCATCGGCATCGCCGGGGTCATGGGCGGTGCCCACACCGAGGTTTCGGATTCCACCACGAACATCCTGGTGGAAGCCGCGCACTTCGATGAAGTCTCGATTGCCCGTTCGCGTCGTCGGCACAAGCTGCCGTCCGAGGCTTCCAAGCGTTTCGAGCGCGGCGTTGACTGGCACGTTGCCAGTATCGCCGCCCAGCGCGTCGTGGACCTTTTGGTTGAACTCGCTGGTGGCACAGCTGACGAGACCGGTACCGACGTCGGAACGGCCCCTGACGCCGTCACGATTGAACTGCCGGCCGAGTTCGCTGCCGCCCGTATCGGCATCGACTTCACGGAAGAGCAGATCACCACATCCCTGGTGGATCTTGGTGCTGCCGTGGAAAAGACTGCCACCGGCTACCTGGTGACTGCTCCGAGCTGGCGCAACGACCTTGAAACCAAGGAAGACCTCTCCGAGGAAATTGCCCGCTTGGTTGGTTATGACAACATCCCGGCCACCCTGCCGGTGGCGCCTCCTGGCCGTGGCCTGAGCCGCAGCCAGCAGCAGAAGCGCCGCGTGGTGCAGGCACTGGCAGATGCCGGACTGACGGAAGTCTTGTCATATCCGTTCGTGGCCAAGGCAGCCAACGACACCTTCGGCGTGCCTGCGGAAGGCGAAGAACGTCCCGCCCTGAAGCTGGCGAATCCCATCAGCGAGGAACACGGTTACCTCCGTACGTCCATCCTGCCGGGTCTGATCGAGGTTGCCCGCCGCAACCACTCCCGCGGCTTCCGTGACCTGGCACTTTACGAGGCGGGCTCTGTCTTCCTCCCTGGCGAGAAGCTCGGTACCGAATCCATCCCGCCGCTGGGCGTTAAGCCTTCCGACGAGGTACTGGATGCACTGTACGACGGCGTCCCGCACCAGCCGCTGCATATCGCCGCTGTCTTGACTGGCCATGACTCGCCTGCGGCCGCTACGCACACGCCGCGTGCCTGGGACTGGGCCGATGCTTTGGATGTGGCCCGGCTCATCGCGGATGTTCTCGGCGTTGAACTTGTCGTCAGCCAGGGAAGCCACCAGGCATTCCATCCCGGACGTGCCGCCCAGCTCGCGCTGCGGTCCGGCGACGTAGTGGGCTACGCCGGTGAGCTGCACCCGAAGCTTCTCGCAGCCCACGACATGCCAGCACGCTCTGTGGCGGTTGAGGTCAACGTGGAGGCGCTCTTTGAAGCTGCCGCCGACGTCATTGTTGCCAAGCACATCTCCGGATTCCCAGTGGCCACCCAGGACGTGGCGCTGGTTGTTCCGCAGGACGTGCCGGCTGACCAGGTGCTTGCCGCGTTGCGTGAAGGTGCCGGCGAACTCCTCGAAGACGTCGCCTTGTTCGATGTCTACGTTGGACCGGGCATTGAGGAAGGCAAGAAATCCTTGGCCTTTGGCCTTCGCTTCCGTGCCGCTGACCGCACGCTCACTGCGGACGAGGCCTCAGAGGCCCGCGCTGGCGCCGTGGCTGTTGCTGCAGAGCGCTTTGGAGCAGTCCAGCGCTAGGCCTCTCGCTGTGCGAAGAAATCCCCGGAACCTCCTGGTTCCGGGGATTTTTTTCAGTTGCCTCCCCACGCGGCGGTGCTGGCGTGCCGAAATATGACCAATTGGTTAGTGTTTAAACTCAGCCTCGGCTCGTAGCAGCCGTCACGGACGTCCTCAACGAACGCTCCACGTCCCAGTCGGACCGAACTCGCAGATGGGAATCCTTAGGATGAAGTACTCCGTTCTCGGCCCGACCGGCGTGCGTGTCTCCCGCATCTGCGTGGGCACCGCGACCTTCGGTGTGGCACCGAGGGCACACGAAGCTGATGGTGTCGTCGAAGCAGCCCTGGACCTGGGCATCAACTTCTTCGACACCGCAGACGTTTACGGCTCCACGCCGACCTTCGACCGGCCTGGTGCCCCGCCTGCCTCGGAGCGGGCGTCCGCCGAGGAGATACTAGGCCGCGCACTCGCTGGTCATCGGGATGAGGTGGTGCTGGCCACGAAGTCGGGGGAGCGGCGCTTCGACCCGGATGCCGGTCTCTCGCGCCGGTACATCATCCAGCAGGTTGAGCAGAGCCTGCGCCGGTTGCGCACAGACCGCATCGATCTCTATTACGCGCATTTCCCTGATCCGGACACGCCGCTGGAGCAGACACTCGCCGTCTACGACGACCTGATCCGTCAGGGAAAGCTGCGCTACGTCGCACTGTCCAACCATCCTGCCTGGCAGGTCACCGAGTCACTGTGGATCGCCGATGACCGTCGGCTGGTCTCCGCTCCAGTCGCTGCGCAGGTGATGTACAACCTCCTGGACCGAAGCGTCGAGCGCGAGCTGAGCGCCGCGTGCATGCGGTTCGGTCTGTCGATCATTCCCTACGCGCCGCTGCACGGCGGCCTGCTCGCGGATCTTAAGGTTCTGGACCGCGAAATTGCAGGGGACCAGCGCTACGGCGGAGCCGGATATTCTGAGTCAGAGATCGCCGTTGCGCACAAGCTTGACCGTTTGGCCAAAGAATGGGGGCTCGGAATGCAGCAGGTCTCACTGGCGTGGCTGCTCTCCCGCCCGGCCGTGGCCTCGGTGATCGTCGGGGCGGAGACCGTCGACGAGCTCCGCACCAACGCCTCGGCAGCGGACCTCGAGCTCACCCCGGAGCAGCTGGATGCGGTCTCGGCGCTGACAGGGCTGTAACCGCCGTGAGCGCGACACGGCGGAAAAACTCCTGCGGTGGGTGAGGATTGAGCCATGGCAAAGCGTATCCACGGTGTAACCGCCGTGATTCACCAACCGACGGGGTCCGTGTCAATGTTCCACCGCGTATCCTCATGAAGCAGATGCGGCTCCGATACGGCGGAGCGTGCCGGCTGTGCGGTGTATCTCTTCCGGCCGGGACAGAAGCGATCTATGAGAGCGAGACAAAGACTGTCCGTTGCTTGGAGTGTGCCACCGAGGCTACGGAAACTACGTCCCCCTACACGGGACCACCTGGTTTGGAGTCACCGGCCACTGAGCCCGGAGTAGCCGGTGCATCCGCTCGACGCGAATATGTTCGCCGCAAGGCGAAGGACGAGGAAAGGCTTCGCGGGAAGTGGGGTCGATTCGGTGGCCTGGCGGTCGCGCTCTCTGACGAGCGGCCGCAGACCAAATCCTGGGATCGAGGCGCGATCGGTGAGGAACGCCTCGGCGCACGGCTAAATGCGCTGTCCACCGATGCTCTGGCTGTTCTCCACGACCGAGGCATCCCCGGCTCCAAGGCCAATATCGACCATATCGTCATCACTCCGGCTGGAATCTGGGTGATCGACGCCAAGCGGTACAAGGGACGGCCTGAACTGGAGATCGAGGGTGGCATCCTTCGCCCACGCGTCGAGAAGCTGCTAGTCGGCAGGCGCAATTGCACGAAACTGGTCGATGGCGTGCTCAAACAAGTCGACGTCGTTCGTAATCTGGTCGGAGATATCCCGGTCACGGGCGTGTTGTGCTTTGTTGAGGCCGACTGGCCCCTCATCGGGGGCGCGTTCTCGACTCGTGGCGTTCACGTCTTGTGGCCCAAACGGCTGGTCAAGGTGCTTTCGGCGGAGACAACCGGCGATGTTGATGTGGCGACTGTGCTGGAAGTGGTCGCCGCTCGATTCAGGTCTGCGTGACCCCTGTGCAAAGCCCTGTGCTTGAGCTGCAGAAGCTCGCCGACGTTCCTGTTCCGGACTCTCCCGTCCAAGATCTGGGGCAGGCAGCTATGGAACGGGCACGGCGGTTTGCCAGAGCCAAGGATCGGGAGGAATTCATTGCTGGCCGGGTTGCCCTGCACCGCTTCGCCGCCGCCCTCCTTGAGGTAAGCCCGAACCGGTTGAACCCCGATTATCACTGCCCTCAGTGCGGTCAAGGACAGGACCACGGCCGTCCCGGTTTCATGCTCGACGGCGCCCCCGCGCCCCTGGCGTTGAGCGCATCCAAAGCGCGGGGCTGGTTGTTGCTGGCCGGCGTCGTGAATCCAGGGCTTGGGATCCGGCTGGGAGTGGACCTTGATGCGACTGATCAAGCAGCGTTCGTGGGCTTTGACGATGTCGCCCTGTCAGCAGGGGAAAAGCACTTCCTCACGACAGTGCCGGATGAAGAGCGGGCCGGGCAGCGCGCGCGGCTGTGGGCGCGCAAGGAGGCCTGGCTGAAGATGACAGGGGAAGGCCTTCGAAGGAACCCCGCGGAGGTGGATGTGCTCGAGCGTCCGGGCTTGCGGGACCTGAACAGCAACAGCGGTGGGGGCATTGACCTGCCGGAAGGTTTCGTCGCCGCCTTGGCCGTGGGCTAAAGAGGCGATGGCAGCGAAGGAAGTGCTGCCTCGTAGAGCCACGGCCCAAGGATGCCCGCGGCATCAAACCCCGGAATGAAAGAGTCGGCGGCGTCGATGAATGCCGCCGTGGAAATGGATCCGTGCCGGTTCCGCTCCGTCCAATGCTGCAGGAGCCCGAAGAACGCTTCGTCCCCGGCTGCCAGTCGGACGGCGTGGACAGCAAGGGCGCCTCGCTTGTACACGCGGTCATCGAACATCAGCTCGGGACCGGGGTCGCCAACCAGCAGGTCCTGCGGCCCGGCGTCGAGCTTTTTCCACGCGGCGAGGGCACGGGCCGCAACTGGCATGGTTTCGGACTCCTCGGACCACAACCACTCGGCGTAGCAGGCGAATCCCTCGTGGAGCCAGATGTCCTTCCAATTGGTGACGGTCAGGGAGTTGCCAAACCACTGGTGGGACAATTCATGGGCGATCAGTCGTTGGGCCTCCCACGTGCCGCGCATGTGATTGCGGCCGAAAATGGAGACGGTCTGTGCCTCCAGCGGGATTTCCAACTCATCTTCGGTGACAACCGAGGTGTAATCGCTGAACGGGTAGGGGCCGAAGCAGTCCTCAAAGGTCTTCATCATGTCCGGCTGGCGTTGAAGCCCCTGGCGGGCGTCGTCAGCCATGTCTGCGGTGACCGCGGCGAACTGCGGGACCCGATGATGGGTGTCTGCCGGGTTGAGCGGGACCATGACATACCGGCCGATCTGCATCGTGGCGAGATATGTGGCCATGGGTTCGGAATGTTCGTAGACCCAGGTCTCACGGCTCGATTTTCGTGATCGGGACACCAGCTGGCCGTTGCACACCGGCCGGTAATTGTCATCCGTGGTCACTGAAATCCGGAACGAGGATTTGCTGCGGGGATGATCGTTGCAAGGAAACCACGACGCTGCGCCGTTGGGCTGGCCGGCCACCAGGACGCCGTCATTCAGTTCTTCCCAGCCAACCTCGCCCCACAAGCCTCGGCGCGGTTGCGGGTTGCCCTCGTAACGGATCTCGAGGATGAAGGGCTGACCGGCCTTCAAAGGGGACGCAGTGGTGACCACAAGGTGTTCGGCCCGTTGGCTGAACTTCTGGACCTTCTTGCCATCCATCTGGATTTTGGACGCCCGGAGTCCCACCAGATCCAGGATTATCTGGGAAGCCGGCTCCAGGGCAGTGCAGCGGAGGATCGCCTTTCCGATCAGCTTGTTACTGCCGAGCCTGACATCGAGATCCAATTCATACCGATCCACACGGTAGCTAGTGCTGCCGTGGTCCAGGGTATAGGGGTCAGCAGGGGTCACAAGTGTGGTGATCGGTTCCGTCATGATCTGCCCTAATCTACTTGAGCCGGGCGGCCAGTGCCGCAGGACCCTCCCAAGGGCTCACCGGATTTCCCATCCAGTATGTTCCGGCCGGCACGGTTTCGCCGCGCATGACCAACGACGCCGGCCCAACAGTTCCGCCGTTCCCGATGCTGGCCGCGGGGAGGATGACGCCGTGTGGTCCCATTGTGGCACCATTTCCCAACGTGACCGTATCCAGGCTCATGACCCTGTCGTGGAAAAGATGTGTTTGGACAACGCAGCCCCGGTTGACGGTTGAATTCTCCCCAAGTGTCACGAGGTCAGCCTCGGGCAGCCAGTAGCTTTCACACCACGTTCCCCGTCCGATTTTCGCTCCGAGGCCACGAAGCCACCACACCAGGGCCGGGGTGCCCGCGGCCGAACGGGCGAACCAGGGTGCACTCACCATCTCGATGAACGTGTCCACTACCTCGTTCCGCCAAATGAACGAACTCCATAGTGGGTGCTCGCCGGCCCGGATGGCACCCACCAGGACCCACTTGGCAATGACGGAACTGAACGCGGCCACGGCGCCTGCTGCCAAAACCACAACACCGCCCAGCAGGGCCGCCACCCAGTAACCCCAACCACGGGCGATCCAATCCAAAGCCAGCATCACGCCGGCTGCAATCGCCACCGTGAGGATGACAGGAACAAGCCGGCAGGCCTCCCACAGTGCTCTGGCTACTTTGAGTTTCAGGGGTGGCTGGAACGTGCGCGTCTGGTCGGCATCGACGGCGGTGCGGCGCAGCCTGACGGGTGGGCTGCCCAGCCAGGACGTCCCTGACTTTGCTTTTGCGGGCGTTGCTGACAGCACCGCCACCAGCGAGTTCTTGGGTACATTCCGTCCAGCTGCCGTCATACCCGAGTTGCCCAGGAATGAGCGCTTTCCGATCTTGGCAGGGGCGATCCTCATCCAACCGCCGCCGAGTTCATAGGAAGCCACCATGGTGTCGTCCGCGAGGAAAGCACCATCGCCGATGGTGGTCATCCGGGGCACCAACAGCACGGTTGACGCCTCCACGTTCTTGCCCACTTTTGCCCCCAACAGGCGTAGCCAGACGGGAGTGAAGAGGCTCGCATAGATCGGGAAGAGCAGGTCCCTTGCCATGTCCAGCAACCGCTCGGTGGCCCAAACCTGCCAGCCAATGCGGCTTCGGACCCGGTAGTAGCCTTCCTTCAACCCCAAGCCAAGGAGCCGCGCCACGGCCAGGATGAGGATGAGGTTGCCGAAGAACCAGACGAGGGCTGCAAGAGGCAGTGCCAGTGCAATCCGGGGGACTGCAGTCTCCAGGGAATCTTGGCCCTGGATGAAAGCAAGGACCACCATCGCGCCCGCGAAAGCTGAGACGTAGGGGATCAATGCCAGCAATGCAGACGCAGCAGCGAAGGCGGAGAACCAGAGCCGGTCCATCAGGGAACGCCGGCTACCGGGCTCGGGCCACTCGTGTTTCGCTTTTCCGCGGCGTTCGGCCGGGGAGCCGGCTACGAGGTGTCCGGCCTTGACCTTGCCCAGCACGGCAGACCCGGCTTCAACGTGTGCGCCTGCGCCGATGGTGGCACCAGGCATGAGCGTACTTCGGGAGCCCACCACTGCTCCTGCTCCAACGTGGATTTGGCCGATGTGGACAGAATCACCGTCCACCCACCAGCCGGAGAGGTCCACTTCCGGCTCAATGTTGGCCCCTGTTCCCAAGGACAGCAGGCCGGTGACCGGCGGCAATGAATGCAGATGGACGTCTCTTCCGATCTTTGCCCCGAGGGCCCGTGCGTAGTAGGGCACGAAGGGTGCGCTGGCCAGACCAATGGCACCGGAGAGGTCCTGTATTTGCTCTGCCAGCCAAAGCCGCAGGTGCGTCTTGCCGGACCGCGGATATGTTCCTGGCTCAACCTTGCCCAACAGGATGCGGGCAGCTGCCACCGAGATAACCATGCGTCCAAGCGGACTCACAAATACCAGCCAGGAAGCCCCGATCCACCACCAGGAAACAACGGGGGCTGCGGTGAACCCCGCGAAATCGGACAACAGCCTGTTGGCAGCCATGAGGTAGGTCAACCATCGCATGCCGACGAGGATGTGCAGGGGTACGCCCATGAGCACCTGGAAGAGCTGTGACTTAAAGGCTGTGGGCCGTACGGTGCGCTCCGCGGCGGGACCCGGCATGCCGCCGTCGGGAAGAGACTGCCGCGCAGTATCTATCAATGCGCCAACCCGGGGTGTCGCGTAGATGTCCGCCACCGTGATGGTCGGGTAGCGGACACGCAACGCGGAAACAAGCTGTGCAGCCGCCAGTGAGCCGCCACCGTAGGCGAAGAAGTCGGCGTCAAGGGAGCTCACAGGGCTGCCGAGGACCGACTCCCACTGCTCCACAATCCATCGGGCGTCGTCGGGCAGATTCAGTGGTGCTTTGCCTGCCTCCTTTGCTCCGGCGCCAGCAAGAGGCCATGGAAGCGAATGACGGTCCACTTTGCCGCTGGTCTTTGTCGGCAACGAATCAACAACCGTCAGCAGGGGGACCAACGCTGCCGGCAGGCTCTCGCCCAACTGTCTGCGTGCTTCGTCCAGGTCCAGTACGTAGCCCTCGGTGGGCGCCAGGTAACCGACAAGAATTTGGTTACCTGCCGCTGTCGTTTGCACCGCGGCGGCCGCACCTCCCACCCCAGGCAGCGACTGCAGTGCGGCATCGATTTCGCCCAGTTCGATCCGTCGGCCACCCAGTTTGACCTGTTCGTCGGCCCTCCCGATGAAGACCAGCCCCTCGGCTTCGAAGCGCACAAGGTCCCCGGACCGGTAGGCGCGTTCCCAGCCCAGGGTCGGCATGGCTGCGTACTTCTCAGCGTCTTTGCCGGGATCCAGGTATCGGGCCAGTCCGACTCCGCCGATGATTAATTCCCCAATTTCCCCTTCGGCCACCGTAACGCCGGCGGAGTCGACGACGGCGAGATCCCAGCCATCCAGCGGAAGTCCGATCCGAACCGGGCCGGGTCCGCCCAAGGGAGCCGCGCAGGCGACAACAGTGGCCTCGGTGGGCCCGTAGGTGTTCCAGACTTCACGGCCGTCGACGGCGAGCCGCTCGGCGAGTTCAGGTGGGCAGGCCTCCCCACCAAAGATGAGGAGACGCACGTTCTCGAGGGCTTCGACTGGCCACAAAGCAGCGAGGGTGGGCACTGTGGAAACAACGGTGATGCCGTGGTTGATGAGCCATGGGCCCAGATCCATGCCGGTCCGTACAAGGGCGCGTGGAGCCGGTACCAGGCAGGCACCATGCCGCCAGGCCAGCCACATCTCCTCACAGGAAGCATCGAACGCAACCGATAGGCCGGCCAGGACCCTGTCCTGCGGGCCGATCGGATCGGTCTGCAGGAAGAGACGGGCTTCCGCGTCCACGAAAGCGGCCGAGGAGCGGTGCTTGACGGCCACGCCTTTCGGCGTACCAGTGGAACCCGAGGTGAAGATGATCCATGAGTCATCATCCAGCCCGGGTTTCTGCAGCTCCGTGACAGCGTTCCGTGCCGCGCCTGCCAGCTCAACGGCCAGACCGGCACCAATGACGGCGGCCACCTTGGCTTCGCCAAAAACCAGCCGGGCGCGCTCCTCGGGGTCGTCCGCATCCACGGGGACGTAGGCTGCCCCGGCCATGAGGATTCCCAGGATGGCGACGTAGAGATCACTGGTGCCTGATGGGATGCGGACGCCGATCTTGTCCCCTCGGCCAAGACCGGCGGCGTTCAGGACGTGCGCGAACGTGCGGACTGCTGCGAGCAGCTCGGTGTAGCTCAGTGATTTCCGGCCATCGTCCAGTGCCGAGGACTCCGGAAAAGCGGCTGCGGTCCCTTCGAGGATATCCACCAGGGTCCGCTGGGCCGGTGCTGCAGACGCCCCCGGAAACTGGGGGCGGTAGCTGGCCAAGTCATGCATGTTCCCGGCCACGGCAGATTGTTCTGTGCTCACGTAGTCAGCTTTGCCCAGAAAGGTGAACAAAAGGTGTCGGACGCTTCCTGCCTGTCACCGTTTGTTGCACCGATGTTCGCTTTGCCGTCACAGCCGGCCGGCCCACTAGAGGTTCTTCCGTTAATCGGGGCGATCAGGGAAGCAGGAGGACCTTCCCCGTGGTGAGGCGCCCTTCAAGGTCTCGGTGCGCCTGCGCCGCTTCGGCCAAAGGGTAGGTAGCGCCGACGCGAACCGCCAGCGTACCGTTCGCTGCGGCCTCGAAGATCTCAGCTGAACGCCAACGCCGTTCATGGGTGTTCTGGACGAAATGGCCCATCGTGGGTCGGGTCAATGACAGGGAGCCGCCGGAGTTCAGGCGTTGGGGATCGAACGGGGGGACGGGCCCTGAAGCGGCGCCGAAGAGCACCATGGCACCCCTGATGCGCAGGCTTCGCAGGGAGTCGTCAAACGTATCCTTGCCGACGCCGTCGTACACCACGTTGACGCCCTCGCCGTCGGTGAGTTCGCGGACCTTGTCCGCGAAGCCTTCATAGCGCAGGACTTCGTCGGCGCCGGCGAGCTTGGAGAGGTCGGCCTTTTCGTCGGAAGAAACCGTGGTGATGACCCTTGCGCCACGTGCCTTCAACAGTTGGGTCAGGAGCAGTCCCACACCACCGGCTCCCGCGTGCAGCAGCACCGTGTGCCCGGGTTCCACACGGAAGGAGGAGTTCATCAGGTAGTGGGCGGTGATTCCCTGCAGCGGCAGGGCAGCGGCAGTGTGATCATCGACGCCGGCCGGCACGGGGAGTGCCTTTGAAGCGTCCACAAGTGCGTAGTCAGCGTAGGTCCTGGAGCCTTCGGCGGTGGCAATCCTGTCACCTACCGAGAAGTCCTCGACGCCCTCACCGATTGCTTCGATCGTTCCGGCGGCTTCCGCGCCGGGGGTGAAGGGGTAGGCAACCTTGTAGGTGCCGCTGCGCTGGTAGGTCTCAATGAAATTGACCCCGGCAGCTGCGACTTTGATCAGCAGCTGCCCGGGACCTGGTACGGGTGGCTCCACGGAGGCGTATTCGAGGACTTCAGGTCCTCCGGGCTCCTTGGCAACAATGGCGTGCGTCATGGTGGCTCCTTACTCCGGGACGGTCCTTCCGGTGCCCGGTTCCAGAACCCATCCTATGAAGGATGCCGCCTTTGGTTGTGGAGGCCTAGAAGCGTCCGTGCGTCGAAGCCACGGGGCAGTCGAAGCCACGTCCAGCTGCCAGGCCTACCTCGTTGAGGTAGCTGACCACTATCCCGTAGGACTGAATCAGCGTGGTTTCCGTGTAGGGGATGGAGTGCTTCGTGCAGAACTCCCGGACGATTCCTGCTGCCTTGTGAAGGTGGGGCCGGGCCATGTCAGGGAACAAGTGGTGTTCCACCTGGCGGTTCAGTCCGCCCAGCAGGAAGTCCATGAAGCGTCCGCCCGAGATGTTGCGGGAGGTAAGGATCTGGCGGTTGAGGAAGTCGACGCGGCTGTCCTTGGGAAGGACCGGCATGCCCTTGTGGTTGGGGGCAAACGAAGCACCCATGTAGAAGCCGTAGACCATGATCTGGACGCCGAGGAATGCAAAGGCCATACCGATGGGCAGGAAGGTGAAGGCGAGGACGGGAAGTGCGGTAAGACGTGCCACGAGGATAGGCGTCTCCACCCAGCGGTGGCGTACCTTCTGCTTGCCGAAGATAAAGCGAAGAGAGTCGAATTGCAGGCTCAGGCCTAGGAGTGTCAGGAGCGGGAAGAAGAACCAGCCCTGCTTCTTGGTCAGGAAGGCCAGGCGTCCCTTGCGTTCCGCGGCTGCATCTTCGTAGAAGACCAACGCGTTGTTCCGGATGTCGGGGTCCTTGGAAATGACGTTGGGATGGTTGTGGTGGGCACCGTGCTTTTGCTCCCACCAGGAGTAGCTGATGCCTGCGATTCCTGTTGCCAGGAGGCGGGCTGACCAATCGTTGGCACGACGGGAAGCGAAGATCTGCTTGTGTCCGGCCTCGTGGGCCAGGAAGCTCAACTGTGTACAGAAGATACCCACGGCGGCAGCGATCAGGAGCTGGAACCAGGAATCACCCAAGAGGGCGAAGCCTGTCCAGGTGGCGGCCATGAGGATCATGAGGGCTACGAAGAGCCAGATGTAGAACCCGCTGCACCGTTCAAGAAGGCCGGCAGCTTTCACGCTCTTAAGGAGCTCCGAATAGCTTTGGACAACGGGGTTTGGCTGAATTGCGCGTGTTTTGGGGCGCTCAGCGGTGGACGTGGGTGCCATATATGTGCCCCGTATCGCTAACGGGCAACGCTGCAGCCGACGTTCGGACTGCACGGTCTGGATCACCCTCCACTAAGCATACGCCGTCGGCACTAACCTATGTGACGCCGTGCACTTACCAGAAGACGGCATGCATAAATATCGGCAACCATGAATAGTTTTGCTGTACAGTGGAGCTATGACTATTTCTGTTGCCGTCTCCGGTGCCAGCGGCTACGCCGGGGGAGAAGTGCTGCGGCTGCTTGCAGGCCATCCGAACGTCACTATCGGTGCCATCACTGCGCACAGCAACGCAGGTTCCAGACTAGGCGAGTTGCAGCCTCATCTCCACGGTTTGGCCAGCCGGATTCTCGAAGACACCACTGTGGAGAACCTGTCCGGGCATGATGTCGTGTTCCTGGCACTCCCGCACGGCGCTTCGGCAGAGATCGCTGCACAATTGCCGGAAGGCACAGTGGTCATCGACGCGGGTGCCGACCACCGTCTGCAGGATGCGGCTGCATGGGAAAAGTTTTATGGCTCGGCCCATGCCGGCACCTGGCCGTACGGGCTCCCTGAGCTGCCGGGCCAACGCGACGCCCTCAAGGGTGCCAAGCGCATCGCCGTTCCCGGTTGCTACCCGACGTCGGCCCTGCTCGCCTTGACGCCCGGGTTCGCCAACAATCTCCTTCTGACGGACGACGTCGTGATTGTCTCGGCCTCTGGAACCTCCGGTGCCGGCAAGGCCGCAAAGGTGAACCTGATCGGCTCCGAAGTCATGGGTTCCATGAGTCCCTACGGTGTTGGCGGCGGCCACAGGCACACGCCGGAAATCGAGCAGGGACTGTCCAATGCCGCAGGGGAGCCGGTGACAGTGTCCTTCACTCCCACACTGGCCCCGATGAGCCGTGGCATCCTCACCACGGCCACAGCAAAAGTTGGCCACGGCGTTACCTACGCGGAGCTGCGCCAAGCCTGGGTGGACTCCTACGACGACGAACCGTTCGTGCACCTCCTGCCTGAAGGCCAATGGCCGACGACCAAGTCGGTGCAGGGTTCCAACCATGCCGTCATGCAGGTGGCCTTTGATCAGCACGCTGGCCGTGTGATCGTGACGTGCGCCATCGACAACCTCACCAAGGGAACTGCCGGCGGAGCCGTGCAGTCCATGAACATTGCCCTCGGCCTGGACGAAACCGCCGGCCTGAACCTGCAGGGAGTTGCACCGTGACCATTACCGCACCCAAGGGATTCCGGGCATCCGGCATCAAAGCCGGCATCAAGGCATCCGGCAACCCGGACCTGGCCCTCGTGGTCAACGACGGTCCGCAAAAGTCCGCTGCTGCCGTCTTCACCTCAAACCGCGTAGCCGCTGCCCCGGTTCACTGGTCACGCCAGGTGGTCAGCGATGGGCGTGTGGACGCCGTGATCCTGAACTCCGGGGGAGCCAACGCCTGCACTGGTCCGCAGGGATTCCAGAACACGCACGCCACAGCCGAGAAAGTGGCGGAAGTGCTGGGAGTCTCAGCTTCCGACGTCGTGGTTTGCTCCACTGGCCTGATCGGCGAGCAACTGCCCATGGACAAGATCCTCCCGGGCGTTGAAGCCGCATTCGGTGAGCTGTCCGCAGACGGCGGTTCGGCTGCTGCAACAGCCATCATGACGACGGACAGCGTGTCCAAGGAAGCCGTCTTCACAGGGACTGATGCTGAGGGCAAGCAATTCACCGTTGGTGGCATCGCCAAGGGTGCCGGCATGCTGGCCCCTGGCCTGGCAACGATGCTGGTTGTCCTCACTACCGACGCCGAGGTACCTGCGATCGAGCTCGACGTCGTCCTCCGCGACGCCACGCGTGTCACCTTTGACCGTGCCGACTCTGACGGCTGTATGTCCACCAACGACACCGTGGTGCTGCTGGCATCAGGTGCCTCGGAAGCTTTGCCCTCAGCGGAGCAGCTGAGCGAGGCCATCACGAAGGTCTGTGCCGAGTTGGCCCGTAAGCTCATCGGCGACGCCGAAGGTGCAAGCCACGACATCGCCATCCGTACCTTCAATGCAGCAAGCGAACGCGACGCCGAGATCGTCAGCCGCGCCGTAGCACGCTCCAACCTTTTCAAAGCCGCCATCTTCGGCAAGGACCCCAACTGGGGACGGGTGCTCTCCGCCGTGGGCACCACCGATGCTGTGTTCGAGCCGGACCAACTCAACGTGTCCATGAACGGTGTGCAGATCTGCCGCAACGGTAGCATCGGCGAGGACCGTAACCTTGTTGACCTGGAACCGCGTGAGGTGCTCGTCGACATCGACCTTCAGGCCGGCGACGCCGAGGCAACCATCTGGACCAACGACCTCACGCACGACTACGTGCATGAGAACAGCGCATACTCGAGCTGAGCGGATGACTATGACTGCGCACACCCGCGAGACCACGTCCATGAGCGACGCCCAGGACAAAGCGGGCACGCTGATCGAGGCACTGCCGTGGATCCAGCGTTTCGCCGGCACCACCATGGTGATCAAGTACGGCGGCAACGCCATGGTCAACGATGACCTTCGGCGTGCCTTCGCCGAGGACATCGTGTTCCTCCACCACGTGGGCATCCACCCTGTGGTGGTTCACGGCGGCGGCCCCCAGATCAACTCCATGCTGGGCAGGCTTGGCATCGAGTCCGAGTTCAAGGGTGGACTCCGCGTCACCACTCCGGAAGCCATGGACGTGGTGCGCATGGTCCTCACCGGTCAGGTGGGACGCGAACTGGTGGGCTTGATCAATTCCCATGGTCCGTACGCTGTTGGCATGTCCGGCGAGGATGGCGGCCTGTTGCGCGCAGTCCGCACCGGCACCGTGGTGGACGGCGAGGAAGTTGACCTCGGCTTGGTGGGCGAAGTCGTAGGCGTGGACCCCGCCGGGATCAAGGACATCCTCGACGCCGGCCGCATCCCGGTGATCTCGACGGTCGCCCCCGAAATTCTCGACGACGGCAACGGTTCCGGTCCCACTACCGGCCAGGTCCTGAACGTCAATGCGGACACGGCGGCCGCAGCTGTCGCATCTGCATTGGGCGCCACGAAGCTCGTCATCCTAACGGACGTCGAGGGCCTCTACGCGAACTGGCCGGACAAATCGTCGCTGATCTCTTCGCTGACGGCATCCGAACTCCGCGAGATGCTGCCCAGGCTCGAGTCGGGCATGATCCCCAAGATGGCCGCGTGCCTGAAGGCGATCGACGAAGGCGTGGAACGCGCGCACATCGTGGATGGCCGCCTCCCGCATTCGATGCTTCTTGAAACTTTCACCACCGCCGGCATCGGCACGCAGGTAGTACCCGACGAGGAAGTAGACGCATGAGTACCGAACTGAGCCATTCCGCTATCGCTGCGGAGGCTGCCGCAACCACGCTCGTTTCCCAGAGCTCAGGCGCTGACTGGCTGGCCCGTTACTCGTCGTCCCTCATGGGTGTCTTCGGCACGCCGCAGCGGGTCCTCGTTCGGGGTTCGGGTTGCCTCGTGTGGGACGCCGACGGCAAGGAATACCTGGACCTCCTGGGCGGTATTGCCGTGAACGCCCTGGGCCACGCCCACCCGTTCGTCACCTCGGTCATTTCCAGTCAGCTCGCCACGCTGGGACACGTGTCCAACTTCTTTACGAGCCCCACGCAGATTGCCCTGGCTGAAAAGCTCCTGGCCATCACTAACGCTCCCGCCGGTTCCAAGGTTTTCTTTGCCAACTCCGGCACGGAAGCCAACGAGGCAGCGTTCAAGCTGGCCCGCCGGAACAGCGACGCCAAACGCACCAAGATCATCGCCCTTGAAGGCGCTTTCCATGGGCGCACCATGGGTGCCCTCGCACTCACGGCCAAAGAGGCTTACCGGGCACCGTTCGAGCCCCTGCCCGGCGGCGTGGTCCACATCCCGTTCGGTGACATCGAAGCCCTGCGCTCCGCCGTCGACGAATCCACAGCAGCCGTCTTCCTGGAACCAATCCAAGGCGAAGCGGGTGTCCGGCCGCTGAGCGCCGAATACCTGCAGGCAGCCCGCGAGGCCACCACTGCGGCTGGTGCCTTGTTGATTTTGGACGAGGTCCAGACCGGCATCGGCCGGACCGGCAAGTGGCTCGCCAGCGAAGATGCAGGCATCGTGCCAGACGCCATCACGCTTGCCAAGGGACTTGGTGGCGGGTTCCCGGTTGGCGCGCTGATTACTTTCGGAAGCACGACGTCGGCCCTGCTCACCGCCGGACAACACGGAACCACTTTCGGTGGAAACCCCGTGGCCACGGCGGCCGCTCTTGCCACGCTGCACGCGATCGAGAGCCAGGGTGTCCTCCAGAATGTCCTGAGCGTCGGGGCACACCTACGCGAGGGCCTTGCCGGAGTGGACGCCGTGACCGAGGTCCGCGGTGAGGGCTTGTTGATCGGGTTTGACGTGGACGCACCCGTTGCGGCCGCCATGGTCACCGCCGCACTGGACGCTGGATTCATCATCAACAGCCCGGGGCCCAAGACGATCCGGTTGGCACCGCCGCTGATCCTCACGATCGAACAGGCAGACCGTTTCCTGGCGGCCCTGCCTGAGCTGATTGCCACGGCTACCGCCCAAACTGCTAAGGACGCACAGTGACTACATCCACCACCACCCGTCACTTCCTCAAGGACACAGACCTGAGCCCGGCTGAGCAAGCCGAGGTTCTTGAGCTCGCTGCCCGCATGAAAGCGGCGCCGTACAGCGTCCAACCCTTCGCGGCCGATGGCAATGGCCGCAAGACCGTGGCTGTCATTTTCGACAAAACCTCCACCCGTACCCGTGTTTCCTTCGCAACCGGCATTGCGGACATGGGCGGCAACGCCCTCATCATCAATCCCGGTGAAGCGCAGATCGGCCACAAGGAATCCGTGGAGGACACCGCCAAGGTCCTGGAGCGCATGGTGTCCACCATCGTGTGGCGTACAGGGGCCCACTCCGGCCTTGTGGCCATGGCGGAAAACTCCAAGGTCCCCGTCATCAACGCCTTGTGCGACGATTACCACCCCTGCCAGCTCCTCGCGGATCTTCTGGCGGTCAAGGAGCACAAAGGTGAACTGAAGGGCCTGAGCATGGCCTACCTCGGTGATGCGGCCAACAACATGGCCAATTCATACCTTCTGGCTGGCGTTACAGCTGGCATGCACGTCCGCATTTCCGGTCCCGAAGGCTACCTGCCGGCAGCCGACATCGTCGCGGCTGCAGAAGAGCGTGCTGCTGAGACCGGTGGTTCTGTGCTCATCACGAGCGATGCCGCCGAGGCCCTCAAGGGCGCCGACGTCGTCGCTACAGATACCTGGGTGTCAATGGGACAGGAGGCGGAGAAGGAAGCCCGGATGCAGTTGTTCCGCGACTACTCCGTCGATGAGGCAGCCATGGCACAGGCCGCACCCGACGCCGTCGTTCTTCACTGCCTTCCGGCCTACCGTGGCTATGAAATTTCCGCTGGCGTTATCGACGGCCCGCAGTCCATCGTCTGGGACGAGGCGGAGAACCGCCTCCACGCCCAGAAGGCGCTGATGGCCTGGCTGATGCACCGTTCCGGACTTGCGTTCGTGGACGGGCTTTCTCCCGTTGAAGGCACTGGGGAGAGCACGTTCTAGTGTCCACGAATCCGTCGGTTCCGGGCGCAAGCCCGGCCACCAAGACTGCCCGCCAGGCGCGTATCACCGCGATCCTGACGGGTGAGTCCGTGCGTTCCCAGGCAGAGCTTGCAGCCCTGCTGGCGGACGACGGCGTTCAGGTCACCCAAGCCACGCTGTCCCGGGATCTCGTGGAACTTGGGGCGGTGAGGGTCCGGGGCAAGGAAGGCGCCCTGGTCTATGCCGTTCCGGGGGAGGGCGGGGACCGCAATGCCAAGAGCGGCGTCACGCAGGAGATCCTGGACGCACGGCTTTCCCGGCTATGCGGTGAACTGCTGGTAACTGCCGAGGCCTCGGGCAACATTGTGGTCCTGCGGACACCTCCGGGTGCCGCGAACTTCCTGGCACTGGCCATCGACCACTCGGTGATGCCGTCGGTATTAGGTACGATCGCAGGCGACGACACTCTGCTGTTGGTTGCCAGGGATCCCGACGGCGGGGCGGAACTCGCGGCTCGCTTCCTCCAGCTGGCCGAGGAAGCCGGACCCGGAAACTAACCTCCGTGGACGCGGCCCATGAATTTACAGCATTGATTCACACAGCATTGATTTCAAATGAACCAAGCAACAACAAAGGAGCACTCTCGTGACTGAGCGCATTGTTCTGGCCTACTCCGGTGGCCTTGATACGTCCGTAGCCATTGGCTGGATCGGTGAAGCCACCGGCGCCGAGGTCATCGCCGTGGCCGTCGACGTCGGACAGGGCGGCGAGTCCCTGGAGACCATCCGCCAGCGCGCATTGGGTTGCGGCGCCGTCGAGGCTTACGTGGCCGACGCCCGCGACGAATTCGCCAACGAGTACGCCATGCCCACGCTGAAGGCCAACGCCCTCTACCAGGGCCACTACCCGCTGGTGTCCGCTATCTCGCGTCCGGTTATCGTGAAGCACCTCGTGAAGGCTGCCCGCGAATTCGGCGCCACCACCGTTGCCCACGGTTGCACCGGCAAGGGCAACGACCAGGTCCGCTTCGAAGTTGGCATCCAGACCTTGGGCCCGGACCTGAAGTGCATCGCACCGGTCCGCGACCTCGCCTTGACCCGCGACAAGGCCATCGCCTTCGCCGAGGAAAAGGGTCTGCCGATCGAGACCACCAAGAAGAACCCGTACTCGATCGACCAGAACGTCTGGGGACGCGCCGTCGAGACCGGTTACCTCGAGGACATCTGGAACGCTCCTACCAAGGACATCTACGACTACACCGCCACTCCGGAATTCCCGCCGGCGCCGGATGAGGTCACCATTTCCTTCCAGGCCGGTGTGCCGGTAGCGATCGATGGCGTGAAGGTCACCCCGCTGCAGGCCATCCAGGAACTGAACCGCCGTGCAGGCGCACAGGGCGTTGGCCGCATCGACGTCGTCGAGGACCGCCTGGTGGGCATCAAGTCCCGCGAAATCTATGAAGCCCCGGGTGCCATGGCGCTGATCACCGCGCACAAGCACCTCGAGGACATCACCATCGAGCGCGAGCAAGCCCGCTTCAAGGCAACTGTTGGCCAGCGCTGGGCTGAGCTGGTCTATGACGGACAGTGGTTCTCCCCGCTGAAGCGCTCCCTGGACGCCTTCATCGAGGACACGCAGCAGTACGTTTCCGGTGACATCCGCATGGTCCTCCACGGAGGCCAGGCAATCGTCAACGGTCGTCGCTCCGAGACCTCGCTGTACGACTTCGACCTCGCCACCTACGACACAGGCGACACCTTCGACCAGTCCATGGCACGCGGCTTCATCGAGCTGTGGGGCATGTCCTCCAAGGTTGCCTCCGGCCGCGACCTGCGCGTCGCAGGCGAGTAATGACGTCCGCAACTAACGAAGGTGCACTGTGGGGCGGCCGGTTCGCCGGCGGCCCCGCGGATGCGCTGGCAGCATTGAGCAAGTCCACGCATTTTGACTGGCGGCTGGCCCGCTATGACATTGCCGGCTCCAAGGCGCACGCCCGCGTGCTGGCCAAGGCCGGTCTGCTGGACGACGCCGAACTTGAAGGCATGCTCGCAGCCCTCACCCAGCTGGACGAGGACGTCGCGAGCGGCGCTTACCTGCCGGCCGAGAGTGACGAGGACGTTCACGGTTCGCTGGAACGTGGCCTGATCGAGCGTGCCGGAACACAGTTGGGCGGCAAGCTTCGTGCCGGCCGTTCCCGCAACGATCAAGTCGCAACGCTCGGCCGCATGTTCCTGCGCGATCACGCAAGGATCATTGCCAGTGGGGTCCTTGCCACGATCGATGCCCTGGTTGACCAGGCCCAGGCACACCAAGGTGTGGCCATGCCTGGCCGGACGCACCTGCAGCACGCCCAGCCGGTATTGCTGAGCCACCACCTCCTTGCCCACGCGTGGGCATTGCTGCGCGATGTCCAGCGGCTCCAGGACTGGGACAAGCGTGCTGGCGTTTCGCCGTACGGTTCGGGTGCCTTGGCAGGTTCGTCGTTGGGACTGGACCCCGAGGCCGTTGCAGCTGATCTTGGCTTCTTCTCGGCTGTCCACAACTCGATCGATGGCACCGCCTCCCGCGATGTCTTCGCCGAGTTCGCCTGGGTCTGCTCCATGATTGGCGTTGATCTGTCCCGGATCTCCGAGGAAGTCATCTTCTGGGCAACCAAGGAATTCTCCTTCGTGACGCTGCACGACTCGTACTCCACTGGGTCCTCGATCATGCCGCAGAAGAAGAACCCGGACGTTGCCGAGCTCGCGCGCGGCAAGGCAGGACGCCTCATTGGCAACCTGACCGGACTGCTGGCAACGCTCAAGGGCCTGCCGCTCGCGTACAACCGCGATCTGCAGGAGGACAAGGAACCGGTCTTCGACGCCGCCGACACCCTGGAGCTGTTGCTTCCGGCCGTGTCCGGCATGATCGCGACCCTCAAGTTCAACACCGAGCGCATGGAGTCCCTGGCTCCCCAGGGCTTTGCGCTGGCTACGGACATTGCAGAATGGCTCGTCCGCCAGGGCGTTCCCTTCCGTGAAGCACACGAGCTGTCCGGTGCTGCCGTCAAGCAGGCCGAAGGCCGTGGCGTGGAGCTGTGGGACCTGACGGATGAGGAATACGCAGCAATCTCGGAGCACCTCACTCCGGAGGTTCGCAGCGTGCTCAGCACTGAAGGTTCGCTCAACAGCCGCAACTCGCAGGGCGGAACTGCACCGGCCGCCGTCGAACGCCAATTGGTGGCGCTCAAGGCAGAACTCGACGCAGCGCGCAGCTACGCCGGCTGAACCGTTTCGCCAGTGAACTACGACGGGACGGCACCCCGCAGGCAGGCTTCCAGGCCTATCTGCCACGGGGTGCCGTCCCGCTGTGCGTTAACATGGCGCTATGACCGCAATCACAGCTGAGACGCTGCCCGCCGAGCTTCACAAAGCCGCTGACGTCGTCACCCGCATCCTTGCCAAACTCGATGACGCTTCGATCCCGGAACCGTCCGAGCTCCCGGACTGGACCCGCGGCCATGTTCTGGCCCACCTCGCCGGAATTGCGAATGCCATGGCCAGGCAACTGGAGTTCGCCCGGCGTGGCGAAACCATCGAACTGTACGACGGTGGAGTTCAAGGCCGCACGAAAGCGATCGAACTTGCCGCCGGGCACAGCCTTCAGGAACACAAGCAGTCCGTGGAAACCGCCTTGACGCGGGCGCTCTCAGCGTTCGACGCCTTGGGACCCGACGACTGGGCTGCACGTATCAGTTACCGGAACGGAACAGTCCTCGACGGCGGCCTGGCGCTGTGGCGAGAACTCGTCATCCACGCTTCGGACGTGGGTTTGGGCTACGGCCCGGAAACCTGGAGCCGCCCCTTCTGCGAGCACCTGTTCACTTTCCTCGAAGCACGCGTTCCGGAGACGTACAAATTTGTCTTGCAGCCCACGGGCCTGCCGCAGCAAGTTATTGGCCACGGGGGCACATCGATTGCCATTACGGGCATGCTCACGGACATTGCTGCATGGCTCGCCGGCCGCGAACCGAACCTGGGAAGTCTGCGAGCTACCGCGGCTGCCGACGGCGTCGACTTGCCGGACCTGCTCCCATGGCCCGCCGCACTTCCCGCAGCTCGCTAGGCCGATCTTCTCTCACGTCCTGACGCTTTTGGGCCGATCTTCTCTCACATCCTGACGCTTTTGGGGCGATGCGTCGTTGGGCTTTGCTGCCGCGCGCCACAAGTGCATGGTGGCGTAGGACCGCCAGGGGCTCACTTCCCGGAAGTCAGAGCTGAGGCCCGGGCCAGGCGGGAGGACTTTCAATCCGTTTCGAACTGCCGCGTCATTGCCCAGGAAAACGTCCGGCGCTCCGAGCACCCGCATGGCGACGTACCCTACGGTCCACGGCCCAACTCCTGGCAACGGCAGCAGCTTGCGCTCCAGCGCGGCAACATCGTCGCCGTAGCCAAACTCAAGGGCCCCTGTGGCCATAGCTTCGGCCGCAGCAATGACGGACTCGATGCGACGCCGGGGTCCCCGCAGCAGCTCGCGTCCGTGTCCGGCGATTTCAGTCGGCGTCGGAAACAGCCGCTCCAGCCCGGGGGTGGGGGTCTCGGCGAGGGAGCCAACAGCGGACAACTGTGTCAGTGCTGTTCGAGCAGCAGCAACTGTGATCTGCTGACCAATCATTGCCCTGACAAGCAATTCCTGGGGGTCCACTGCTCCCGGCACGCGAATTCCGGGAATCGCCGTGATGCTCCCCGTGAGCCGCGGGTCTGTTCCCAGTGCTTCGTCGATTGCCTGCGGGTCCGCGTCCAGGTCGAACAACCTCCGGACGCGGCTCAACAACGCAGGAAGATCGTGCAGGTCCACAGCCGTGGCCGTCAATTGCAAGGATTTGCCCGACGTCGAGGGGCTGTAAACCACGGAGAAAGAGGCGGTGCTTCGGGGGAGGCGGAGGGTGCGGCCATAGCTCCTGGTTCCGTCGGCTTCGGTACGTGCCACTTCAATTCCGGGCACCGCACGGACGGCCAGGAAGTCGAAGATGCCTGGATCAAATGGTTCCCGGTAAGGCAGGTTAAGCGTCAGGGCAGTCGGCGCGGCAGCACCCCGGCGAACGCCGGACTTTGAGCCTGTGGCACGCAACGCCGTCGGGGTCATCGCAAAAACCTCGCCGATGGTGTCGTTGAATTGCCGCACGCTATTGAACCCTGAGGCGAAGGCGACATCGGCGAGGAGCATGTCCGTTGAGACCAACAGCGCCCTGGCCGTCTGCGCCCTGCTGGCCCGTGCCAGTGAGAGGGGGCCGGCGCCGAGTTCGTGGCTAAGGATCCGGTTGAGCTGGCGGGCGGAGTACCCCAGGCGGTGCGCCAGGCCGTCGACGCCCTCGCGGGTGATAACGCCGTCGTTGATCAAACGCATTGCACGGCCGGCAACGTCAGATCGGATGTTCCACGCCGGTGTTCCGGGGACGGCCTCGGGGAGGCATCGCTTGCAAGCGCGGTACCCGGCTTCGTGGGCAGCGGCCGAGGTCTCGTAGAACGTGACGTTCTCGGCCTTCGGCGTCCGGGCGGGGCAGGACGGCCGGCAGTAGATGCCTGTGGAGCTGACGGCCGTGAAGAATTGTCCGTCGAAGCGTGTGTCGCGGGCGTCAATTGCCCTGTAGCGCTGCCAGAAGTCCATTCCCTCATCCTGTCAGGAGTCCATGCCCGCTGCTAGCGGTAATCGGACATGGCCGTTCCACGATTTTTGCTAGGGTCTGGGCATGAGCTCGTCCATGGAGAAAGGAGTCAGCGATCCCGAAAAAGTGCGCAAGTTCCTCGAGGGCGACCCCCGTGCCATCGCTCCACTGATCCTCGGCGCCGTGCTCACCCACCACTCCGAAGCCGGCCCGGTCGCGGTGAGGCTCACCGAAGTGGAGGCGTACATGGGCCCACGCGATTCCGAACACCCCGATCCCGGATCGCACACTTTCGGCGGTCCCACGGCGCGTAACGCACCCATGTTCGGACCGCCAGGATTCCTGTACGTTTACTTCACCTATGGCATGCACTACTGCGCCAACATCGTCTGCGGTCCCCAGGGTTCGCCGTCTGCGCTGCTCTTGCGGGCCGGCGAGATTGTAGAAGGGGAGGGGCTTGCCACTGTCCGCAGGCCTGCCTCCAAAACGCACAAGGACTTGGCCAGTGGACCTGCACGCCTGGCATCGGCGCTGGGACTTACGACGGCGGACACGGGCCGTGACGCGCTCGCCTCACCGTTCAGCTTCTGGCTGCCTAAGACGCCGGCAGCGGCCGTGGCCAGCGGACCTCGGGTAGGGGTGGCTGGCCCTGGTGGAAGTACGGACTATCCCTGGCGATTCTGGATCGAAGATGATCCAACGGTGTCACGGTACAAAGCGGCGCGGCCCCGCAACCGGGCGTGAACTTTGGCCGCTGGTCCGCCATATGACCTGGACCCCACGCGTTTACCAAAATCGCTGTAGAATGGACGGTCTGTCTTTTGCGATAGGGGTTACGGTTCGATGCACGACGCTGATTTGGTCCACGAGCAGGAATACGTTGCTGGGCTATATGCCCGGCTCGATGAGCTGCGCGAAGAAAAGCGCGCCCAGCTGGCCCAGGTGCGCAAGGCCGGTGCAGTGGGAACCATGCAAAACGTGTCCGAACGTGACGCGTTCGCCGCGCTGTATGAGGACCGCCTTGCCCAGCTCGACGCCGTCGATGACCGTTTGGTTTTCGGCCGCCTGGATCTGGACTCGGGTGAGGCCCAGTACATTGGCCGCATCGGGTTGTCCACGGCCGATCTGCAGCGGCTCATGGTTGACTGGCGCGCGCCCGAAGCCGGCCACTTCTACCAGGCCACCGCGTTCGACCGCCAAGGTGTGCGCCGCCGTCGACACCTGATCCTGCAAGGCCGCGACGTGAAGGCGATCGAGGACGATGTCCTGGATGCCGGGATGCTCGCGGACAACGATTCCCTGCAGGGCGAGGGCGCGCTCCTTGCGGCCCTGAATTCCAAGCGCACGGGCCGCATGTCGGACATCGTGGGAACCATCCAGTCGGAGCAGGACAGGATCATCCGTTCCTCAATCTCGGGCGCGCTCGTCGTGCAAGGTGGTCCGGGGACGGGTAAGACCGCAGTGGCACTCCACCGTGCCGCCTACCTTCTGTACACGCACCGTGATCGACTTAAGAGTGCCGGCGTGCTGCTGGTGGGACCGTCGTCGTCCTTTATGCACTACATCGAGCGTGTGCTGCCGTCGCTGGGCGAGACCGGCGTCGTCATGGCCAGTCTTGGCCGGCTTATGCCCGGAATCCACGCTGTTCCCGAGGAAGATCCCGACGTCGCTGCCCTCAAAGGCAAGCTCGACATGGCCACGGTGGTGGCCAACGCTGTAGCGAACCGGCAGCGCACGCCTGCGGAAGACCGCATTCTCGAAGTGGATTCCCGCAAGCTGACGCTGACTGTCCGCCAGGTACGCCGGGCACGGGAAAAGGCCCGGGCCACCGGCAAACCCCACAACGAAGCCCGGCTGACGTTCGTCAAGATCCTCCTCCGTGAGCTCACGGAGCAACTGACGGACCTCGTCGAGGAATCGAACATCGGCAATAACGCCGATCGCGCCTACCTCGCCGAAGACGTCCGGTCTGCCCGGGACGTCCGTATCGCGTTGAACCTGTGCTGGATGCCAATGACACCGGAGAAGCTGATCTCCGAGCTCTTCAGCAAGCCCGCCATCCTGGAAGCCTGCACGCCGCACCTCACACCGGAACAGCGATCCCTCCTGCAGAGGCCCGTCGATGCTCCCTGGACCGAGGCGGACGTGCCGCTCCTGGACGAAGCTGCCGAGCTGCTCGGTGAGCTGGACCCTGCCGCGGGCAGGGGACTGGCCCAGCAGGAAGCCGACCGCGCCCGCGATCTCGCCAACGCCAAGCAGACCCTGGCCAACATGGAAGCCATGGGCGTGGATGTCCTGGTGAGCGCCGAAGAACTGGCAGACCAGAACCAGGAACGCGAGAACCGGCTCACCGCAGCCGAGCGCGCCACGAGTGACCGTTCCTGGGCTTTCGGCCACATCGTGGTTGATGAGGCACAGGAGCTTTCGGCCATGCAGTGGCGGCTCCTCGTGCGTCGCTGCCCGTTGAAGTCCTTCACGATCGTGGGGGATATCGCCCAAACGAGTGCCGCGGCCGGCGCCAATTCGTGGCAAAGCGCGCTGGCGCCGTCGTTCGGTGACCGCTGGCAACTCGAAGAGCTCACCGTCAACTACCGCACGCCGTCCCAGATCGCGGAAGCCGCTGTCCGGATGGCCAACCGCGCAGGCCTTGTGGTCTCAGCTCCGAAGGCCGTGCGCGAAGGCAAATGGTCGCCCATTGTGGACCGCGTCGATGCGGACGGAATTGTCTCCCGCTTGGTCGAGGTCCTGCCTGAGGAAGTGGAAGCAATCGACGGCGGCCTGCTGGCTGTGATCGCCGATGGCCCCCTGCTGCCGCAGGCGGCTGCGGCGCTGCGTGAAATCTACGGTCGGCGCATCGGCTCCGGGGCCGGAAGCTACGAACAGGACATCGTGGTCATCAGCCCCAAGGAAGCGAAGGGCCTCGAATTTGATGGCGTCATCGTCCTGGAACCAGCCGCCATGCTCAATCACGAGCACGGCAAGGTGGGCGACCTCTACGTCGCCATGACCCGACCCACGCAACGGCTCAGGCTCATCGCTGCGGCACCGCTGCCTGCCGGCATTGAACGCTAGGAAAAGCAGGCTCAACAATCCTGCTAACTTAGAACTCGTGTCACACGTAAACAACATCGAGTCCCAGCACAACGATCCCGCCTTTGCCAACATCTGGCAGGAGCTCAAATGGCGCGGCCTTGTCCACGTTTCCACCGATGAAACGGAACTGGAAAAGCTGCTCGCCGGGGACCCGATCACGTATTACTGTGGCTTCGACCCCACCGCGCCGTCCCTTCACCTGGGTAACCTCGTGCAGCTCCTCCTGATGCGTCGATTGCAGCTGGCCGGCCACAAGCCGCTCGGCTTGGTGGGCGGCTCCACGGGCCTGATCGGCGATCCACGTCCGACGGCGGAACGCACCTTGAACACCAAGGACACCGTTGCGGAGTGGGTCGGCTACCTTCAGGGCCAGGTGCGCCGTTTCCTCAGTTTTGAGGGCGACAACGCAGCGCGCATGGTCAACAACCTGGACTGGACCGCGCCGCTGAGCGCCATCGACTTCTTGCGTGAAATCGGCAAGCACTTCCGTGTGGGCACCATGCTGCGCAAGGATGCTGTCGCGTCGAGGTTGAGCTCCGACGAGGGCATCAGCTACACCGAGTTCAGCTACCAGATCCTGCAGGGCATGGACTACCTCCAACTGTTCCGTGACTACGGCTGTGCACTGCAGACCGGTGGCTCGGACCAGTGGGGCAACCTCACCAGCGGTACCGAGCTCATCCGTAAGGTGGAGGGCAAGAGCGTCCACGCCCTGGGTACGCCGCTCATCACCAACTCGGACGGCACCAAGTTCGGCAAAAGCGAGGGCAACGCCATTTGGCTGGACCCCGAAATGTGCAGCCCGTACGCGTTCTACCAGTTCTGGCTGAACACGGCCGATGCCGATGTTGTCGATCGGCTGAAGGTCTTCACCTTCCTTTCGCGTGCGGAAATTGAAGCGCTTGGCCAGTCTGTTGCTGAGCGGCCCTTTGCCCGCGAAGGCCAAAAGAAGCTTGCGTTCGAAGTGACCTCGTTGGTACACGGCATCGATGCGACCGAAAAGGTCATCGCCGCCTCCGCAGCGCTTTTCGGCAACGGCGACCTCACCGTCCTGGACGAGCACACCCTGGAATCAGCGACGGCGGAACTTCCGTCCGCGAAGATCAGCGCCGACGGTCTGGGCATCATTGACTTGCTCGTGGCCTCGGGTCTGTCCGACAGTAAGTCGGCAGCCCGACGTACCGTGGGGGAGGGCGGCGCGTACGTGAACAACACGAAGGTGTCCGATCCCGACGCCGTCATCGCCCAGGACGAGCTCCTCCATGGCCGGTACCTGCTCCTTCGACGGGGCAAGAAGAACCTGGCGACCATTGAGGTTTCAGCCTAGGTTTTCTCAGTAGTCCCGTTTCGAAAGGGCCGGCAGCCGTTATGGTTGCCGGCCTTTTCTGCGTTTAAGCGTGCTTGTCCTGGACCCGGGGGTGGAGTGGTGCCGTCCCGCCCCCGGTTGTTCTCTCACATCGTCGTTGTTTTCGAGCATCCTTCTCTCACATCCGGATGCGTTTGGACCGTTCTTCTCTCACGTCGGGGCGTGTTTGGGGATCCCTCGTTACCTTTTTCGTAGCCCGTTTCCTGGTGCAGGATGTGGGTGTGCTGGCCTGCTGCCCCGGCATGATTGCGTTCCTCTGTCGATCCGATGATCTTGAGAGTGTTGTCACCGGGGTTGGTAGGTGCCGGGAGACCGCTGATAGGGGCAGGACAGTTCGGGAACGTCGTGCGTAACGTGGGTGCCGGGTCCTGACACCGCTGCCGGGCCAGCATGGGAGCTGACTACGACTGGAGGGACCGGATGATCGCGAACCACGATGGTGTCGAAGTGTTTATTGGTCTGGATGTTGGCAAGGGCGTCCATCATGCCGTTGCCGTGGACCGGGCCGGAAAGAAATTGCTGGACCGGGCGCTGCCCAACGATGAAGCCAAAATCCGGGAAATCATCGCCGAACTCGAGGACGCCGGACGAGTGTTGTTGGTCGTTGACCAGCCAGCAACCATCGGCGCGTTGCCGGTAGCGGTGGCCCAGGCCGCCGGTGTTCTTGTCGGGTATCTGCCGGGGCTGGCGATGCGCCGGATCGCGGACCTGCACCCCGGAGAGGCGAAAACCGATGCCCGGGATGCGTTCATCATCGCCGAGGCCGCCAGGACCATGCCGCATACATTGCGCTCGGTTCAGTTGGCCGATGAGCAGCTCGCTGAGCTGAGCATGCTTTGTGGTTTCGATGATGACCTGGCCAAGCAGGCCACGGCGACCTCGAACCGGATCCGCGGGCTGCTCACCCAGATCCACCCTGCTCTGGAAAGGGTGTTGGGACCCTACATGGATCATCCTGCGGTGCTGGACCTGCTGCGGACCTGGCCTACCCCCGAAGCGCTCCGTCACGCAGGCCGGCGCCGGATCGGGAACCGGCTGACCAAACTCGCGCCGCGGATGGGCGAACGCCTTGCCGATGAAATCATCGAGGCCCTGGGCCGGCAAACAGTCACTGTTGTCGGCACGAATGCCGCGACCATCGTGCTGCCCCAGCTCGCGGCCATGCTCTCCGGGCTTCACGAAAACCGCGCCATGGTCCTCACCCAGGTCGAAGCTCTCGTGGAGGCCCACCCTCTTCACCCGGTCCTGATGTCTCTGCCGGCCGTGGGCATCAGGACCGCCGCACGAATCCTCACCGAAGTCGCCGGGAAAGACTTCCCCACCGCCGGGCACCTGGCCTCTTACGCCGGGCTGGCCCCAGTCACCTGGCGATCCGGGTCCTCCATCCGCGGCGACCACTCCTCCAGAAAAGGCAACAAAGTCCTCAAACGAACTCTTTTCCTCTCCGCGTTCGCTGCGCTCCACGACCCGCCGTCCCGGGCCTACTACGAACGCAAACGCGCCGAAGGAAAACGCCACAACCAGGCAATCATTGCCCTGGCACGACGCCGCTGTGACACCCTCTACGCAATGCTCCGCGACGGCGCCCTCTACCAACCCCCAACACCCGCCACCACTTGACGAAAAACATAGGGGCACTCTCATGTCCTGTCGCCCATTGGTGGCGGGTTGGGAATGTTCGACGGCGGTGGTTGGGTTTGGTGTTTGGCGGCCGGGTCGCGGGGTGTTGGCTGGTGTGACGGGCTTCACGGGTGGTTGTTTTCGTGGTTTTGGGGTGGTTTTGGGTTTGGGTGGCCTTGTTTGGCACGTGTTTGCGGGGTTTTTGGTTGGTGTGGGGGTGGATTTGTGTCGGGGCTGGTGGGCGTGTAATGTCTTCTGAGTCGCCGCGAGTGAGACAGCCTGGTGCTGGGAACTGCGGGGGCCAACCCCTTTGATAACAGCCTGGAAAATGGTGCGCTTTTGGGCGTGCCGGTGCCGGGTGGGGCCGAAGATCGGATCGGAAATCGCGGAAACGTTGATTTGCATGGATCGGGTTGATCGGGTAAGTTTGAAAAGTTGCTCCGGAGCGATCCTGTGGCCCTGTAGGGGTCCGGTGGTGCCGGTTAGTGTCTGTTGTTTGAGAACTCAATAGTGTGCCAAGTTTGTTGATGCCGATTGTTTTATTGATTGGTTGAAATTATGGCCGGATTGCTGCGCACCCCCGTGTGTGGTGGTCTGGTTTTCAGCTGGTTTCGAATTTTGTGCAGCCGCGTCCGTCGTTATTTCCGGTGGGTGTGGTTGTGTCTGTTTGATTTGTTTTACTTCAACGGAGAGTTTGATCCTGGCTCAGGATGAACGCTGGCGGCGTGCTTAACACATGCAAGTCGAACGATGATCCCAGCTTGCTGGGGGATTAGTGGCGAACGGGTGAGTAACACGTGAGTAACCTGCCCTTGACTCTGGGATAAGCCTGGGAAACTGGGTCTAATACCGGATACGACCATCTGGCGCATGTCATGGTGGTGGAAAGCTTTTGTGGTTTTGGATGGACTCGCGGCCTATCAGCTTGTTGGTGGGGTAATGGCCTACCAAGGCGACGACGGGTAGCCGGCCTGAGAGGGTGACCGGCCACACTGGGACTGAGACACGGCCCAGACTCCTACGGGAGGCAGCAGTGGGGAATATTGCACAATGGGCGAAAGCCTGATGCAGCGACGCCGCGTGAGGGATGACGGCCTTCGGGTTGTAAACCTCTTTCAGTAGGGAAGAAGCGAAAGTGACGGTACCTGCAGAAGAAGCGCCGGCTAACTACGTGCCAGCAGCCGCGGTAATACGTAGGGCGCAAGCGTTATCCGGAATTATTGGGCGTAAAGAGCTCGTAGGCGGTTTGTCGCGTCTGCTGTGAAAGACCGGGGCTCAACTCCGGTTCTGCAGTGGGTACGGGCAGACTAGAGTGCAGTAGGGGAGACTGGAATTCCTGGTGTAGCGGTGAAATGCGCAGATATCAGGAGGAACACCGATGGCGAAGGCAGGTCTCTGGGCTGTAACTGACGCTGAGGAGCGAAAGCATGGGGAGCGAACAGGATTAGATACCCTGGTAGTCCATGCCGTAAACGTTGGGCACTAGGTGTGGGGGACATTCCACGTTTTCCGCGCCGTAGCTAACGCATTAAGTGCCCCGCCTGGGGAGTACGGCCGCAAGGCTAAAACTCAAAGGAATTGACGGGGGCCCGCACAAGCGGCGGAGCATGCGGATTAATTCGATGCAACGCGAAGAACCTTACCAAGGCTTGACATGAACCGGAAAGACCTGGAAACAGGTGCCCCGCTTGCGGTCGGTTTACAGGTGGTGCATGGTTGTCGTCAGCTCGTGTCGTGAGATGTTGGGTTAAGTCCCGCAACGAGCGCAACCCTCGTTCTATGTTGCCAGCGCGTTATGGCGGGGACTCATAGGAGACTGCCGGGGTCAACTCGGAGGAAGGTGGGGACGACGTCAAATCATCATGCCCCTTATGTCTTGGGCTTCACGCATGCTACAATGGCCGGTACAAAGGGTTGCGATACTGTGAGGTGGAGCTAATCCCAAAAAGCCGGTCTCAGTTCGGATTGGGGTCTGCAACTCGACCCCATGAAGTCGGAGTCGCTAGTAATCGCAGATCAGCAACGCTGCGGTGAATACGTTCCCGGGCCTTGTACACACCGCCCGTCAAGTCACGAAAGTTGGTAACACCCGAAGCCGGTGGCCTAACCCTTGTGGGGGGAGCCGTCGAAGGTGGGACCGGCGATTGGGACTAAGTCGTAACAAGGTAGCCGTACCGGAAGGTGCGGCTGGATCACCTCCTTTCTAAGGAGCTGCTAACAGCTGTGTTGTTTGCCTGCATGGGTGGATGACGGGTTGTCAGTGTTGCCCATTGCGCAGGCGTCTGTTCTGCGGTGGGTGCTCATGGGTGGAAACATCAACGAATCAAGAGTTTTTTTGGCATGGCCTTACCGGTTGTGTCCTGGTGTTAGTACGGCAGTGCCGCGTCCCCTTGGGGGTGTGGTGGTGTCAGGAACGCGCTGGGGCGTGGTTTGTGTGGGTTGTGTTTGGCGCACTGTTGGGTCCTGAGGCAACAGGACCTTTTTGCAGCAATGCATTTGGGGCACTTCTGGTGTTTCTTTTGTTCCTGCTTCCGGTATCACCGGTCACTGTCAGCAGCTCCGCTCCTTTTATGGGTGTGTGGGTTGTGGTGTCCGGGGGTCTGGTTGATGGGGTTGTTGTTTGAGAACTACATAGTGGACGCGAGCATCTAGAACATGCACGGTGCCGGCTCCCTTGGGGGTTGGTGGGTGTGTGTTCTTACAGCAATTTCTTATGAATGAACCTGGCCCTTGTGGTCATGGTTCTCTCGAGTAAGTTTTTGATCTTTGTGTGGTCAAGTTTTTAAGGGCACACGGTGGATGCCTTGGCATTAGGAGCCGAAGAAGGACGTAGGAATCTGCGATAAGCCTGGGGGAGTTGATAACCGAGCGTTGATCCCAGGATGTCCGAATGGGGAAACCCCGCACAACGCTTTTGGGTGATTGTGTGACCCGCATCTGAACACATAGGGTGCGTGGGGGGAACGCGGGGAAGTGAAACATCTCAGTACCCGCAGGAAGAGAAAACAAGAGTGATTCCGTTAGTAGTGGCGAGCGAACGCGGATCAGGCTAAACCGTTTCCATGTGTGATAGCCGGCGGGCGTTGCATGGGCGGGGTTGTGGGACTTTCCGTACTGGTTCTGCCGGACTGGTGGGGTGTGTAGTGCAGGCATAGGTGAACGGTCTTGAAAGGCCGGCCAGAGAGGGTGTGAGCCCCGTAACCGTAATGTTGTGTACCGCCTGGAGAGGATCCCAAGTAGCACGGGGCCCGAGAAATCCCGTGCGAATCTGTCAGGACCACCTGATAAGCCTAAATACTTCCTAATGACCGATAGCGGACCAGTACCGTGAGGGAAAGGTGAAAAGTACCCCGGGAGGGGAGTGAAACAGTACCTGAAACCGTGTGCTTACAATCCGTCGGAGCCAGTCTGATTCTGGTGACGGCGTGCCTTTTGAAGAATGAGCCTGCGAGTTAGTGTTACGTCGCGAGGTTAACCCGTGTGGGGTAGCCGTAGCGAAAGCGAGTCTGAACAGGGCGAGTGTAGTGGCGTGATCTAGACCCGAAGCGGAGTGATCTACCCATGGCCAGGTTGAAGCGACGGTAAGACGTCGTGGAGGACCGAACCCACTTCAGTTGAAAATGGAGGGGATGAGCTGTGGGTAGGGGTGAAAGGCCAATCAAACTCCGTGATAGCTGGTTCTCCCCGAAATGCATTTAGGTGCAGCGTTGCGTGTTTCTTGCCGGAGGTAGAGCTACTGGATGGCCGATGGGCCCTACAAGGTTACTGACGTCAGCCAAACTCCGAATGCCGGTAAGTGAGAGCGCAGCAGTGAGACTGTGGGGGATAAGCTTCATAGTCGAGAGGGAAACAGCCCAGACCACCAACTAAGGCCCCTAAGCGTGTGCTAAGTGGGAAAGGATGTGGAGTTGCGAAGACAACCAGGAGGTTGGCTTAGAAGCAGCCATCCTTGAAAGAGTGCGTAATAGCTCACTGGTCAAGTGATTCCGCGCCGACAATGTAGCGGGGCTCAAGTACACCGCCGAAGTTGTGGATTTCACACAGTACCCTAGCCTTCGTGGTTCAGGGGTGTGGAGTGGTAGGGGAGCGTCGTGTGGGCAGTGAAGTCGCGGTGGAAACCAGCGGTGGAGCCTACACGAGTGAGAATGCAGGCATGAGTAGCGAAAGACGGGTGAGAAACCCGTCCGCCGAATGATCAAGGGTTCCAGGGTCAAGCTAATCTGCCCTGGGTAAGTCGGGACCTAAGGCGAGGCCGACAGGCGTAGTCGATGGACAACGGGTTGATATTCCCGTACCGGCGAAAAACCGCCCATGCCAAGCGGGGGATACTAACCGCCCGGAGCCTGCCCGCCCACCCTTGTGGTGTGTGGGTTTTGGCCGAGCGCGGGACCTGATCCCGGGAGGTAAGCGTATTAACAGGTGTGACGCAGGAAGGTAGCCGGGCCGGGCGATGGTTGCCCCGGTCCAAGGATGTAGGGTCAGGGATAGGCAAATCCGTTCCTGTGTGCTTCGAGCACGCTCCTGAGATCTGATGGGACCCCCGTTCGGGGGGATCCGGTGATCCTATGCTGCCTAGAAAAGCATCGACGCGAGGTTTTAGCCGCCCGTACCCCAAACCGACACAGGTGATCAGGTAGAGAATACCAAGGCGATCGAGAGAATTATGGTTAAGGAACTCGGCAAAATGCCCCCGTAACTTCGGGAGAAGGGGGGCCTGCCCCGTGATACAGACTTGCTCTGTGGAGCGGGTGTGGGCCGCAGAGACCAGGGGGAAGCGACTGTTTACTAAAAACACAGGTCCGTGCGAAGTCGCAAGACGATGTATACGGACTGACTCCTGCCCGGTGCTGGAAGGTTAAGAGGACCGGTTAGCCCCTTCGGGGGCGAAGCTGAGAATTTAAGCCCCAGTAAACGGCGGTGGTAACTATAACCATCCTAAGGTAGCGAAATTCCTTGTCGGGTAAGTTCCGACCTGCACGAATGGAGTAACGACTTCCCCGCTGTCTCAACCATAAACTCGGCGAAATTGCAGTACGAGTAAAGATGCTCGTTACGCGCAGCAGGACGGAAAGACCCCGAGACCTTTACTATAGTTTGGTATTGGTGTTCGGAGTGGCTTGTGTAGGATAGGTGGGAGACGTTGAAACCCGGACGCCAGTTCGGGTGGAGTCATCGTTGAAATACCACTCTGGTCACTTTGGACATCTAACTTCGGCCCGTGATCCGGGTCAGGGACAGTGCCTGATGGGTAGTTTAACTGGGGCGGTTGCCTCCTAAAAAGTAACGGAGGCGCCCAAAGGTTCCCTCAGCCTGGTTGGCAATCAGGTGTCGAGTGTAAGTGCACAAGGGAGCTTGACTGTGAGAGAGACATCTCAAGCAGGGACGAAAGTCGGGACTAGTGATCCGGCGGTACATTGTGGAATGGCCGTCGCTCAACGGATAAAAGGTACCTCGGGGATAACAGGCTGATCTTGCCCAAGAGTCCATATCGACGGCATGGTTTGGCACCTCGATGTCGGCTCGTCGCATCCTGGGGCTGGAGTAGGTCCCAAGGGTTGGGCTGTTCGCCCATTAAAGCGGTACGCGAGCTGGGTTTAGAACGTCGTGAGACAGTTCGGTCCCTATCCGCTGCGCGCGCAGGAAATTTGAGAAGGGCTGTCCTTAGTACGAGAGGACCGGGACGGACGAACCTCTGGTGTGTCAGTTGTACTGCCAAGTGCACCGCTGATTAGCTACGTTCGGATGGGATAACCGCTGAAAGCATCTAAGCGGGAAGCTCGCTTCAAGATGAGATTTCCATACACAATTTGTGTGAGAGGCCCCCAGCCAGACCACTGGGTTGATAGGCCGGATGTGGAAGCGAGGACCAAAGACTCGTGAAGCTGACCGGTACTAATAGGCCAACAACTTACACCACACACAACACTGCACGCGTCCACTATGTGGTTCCCGAACAACAACCCGTTGCTCACAGGAACCAACAACTGAATAACAACACCACAGGACCCTCAACACCGAGGGAACACACATGTTGTAACCACAAAGTCTTCCCACCCCCGCCACCCAAACCGGTGCACACAGGGGTTCGGGTAACAAGGTTACGGCGGTCATAGCGTGGGGGAAACGCCCGGTCCCATTCCGAACCCGGAAGCTAAGACCCACAGCGCCGATGGTACTGCACCCGGGAGGGTGTGGGAGAGTAGGACACCGCCGGACACACATTAGGTCGAGACCCCCCAACCCACACCAGGGACGGGGGGTCTCCCACATTTAAGAGACAACCAGCCACACCAGAACCAACCAAGCCCCGACCACCACGGCCGGGGCTTGCCCCACTTAAGCCCAGAAGACGCAGCGCCAACAATGCTGTGAGACTTGCCACGGGGCGCCCATGGAGGTGCCCTGACGTTCGGCGCCTGAGGCGCTGTCGCCTAGAATTGCATAAGACATACGAGTCGGCAGCCCAGTGCTGCAGACGGCGTGACAACGAAATAAGGGTTATGAGCGACTACGCACGCGCCAGTGGTCGGCTCGCAACAGGAGGAATCCACCATGGCTGAGCACAACGGCGGCAATCGCGACGGCAATCGCGGGAACTTTGGCGGGAATCGCGGTGACCGCGGTTCTTTCCGCCCCAACAACAACTCCGGTGGAGATCCTCGCGGATTCCGTTCCAGGGAGAATCGCGACGGCAACGAGCAGGGTCGTTCCTTTAGTGGCGATCGTGACCGTAAGCCCTTCGGCGACCGTGGTGACCGCGCTGATCGTCCGGCCCGTGATGGTGAGCGTCGTCCGTTCAACAGCGACCGTGGCGAGCGTAAGCCGTTCGGCGACCGACCGCCCCGTGATGGTGAGCGTCGTTCCTTCGGTGGCGATCGTGACCGTAAGCCCTTCGGCGACCGTGGTGACCGCGCTGATCGTCCGGCCCGTGATGGTGAGCGTCGTCCGTTCAACAATGACCGTGGCGAGCGTAAGCCGTTCGGCGACCGACCGCCCCGTGATGGTGAGCGTCGTTCCTTCGGTGGCGATCGTGACCGTAAGCCCTTCGGCGACCGTGGTGACCGCGCTGATCGTCCGGCCCGTGATGGTGAGCGTCGTCCGTTCAACAGCGACCGTGGCGAGCGTAAGCCGTTCGGTGACCGCCCGCCCCGTGATGGTGAGCGTCGTTCCTTCGGTGGCGATCGTGACCGTAAGCCCTTCGGCGACCGTGGTGACCGCGCTGATCGTCCGGCCCGTGATGGTGAGCGTCGTCCGTTCAACAGCGACCGTGGCGAGCGTAAGCCGTTCGGTGACCGCCCGGAGCGTGGAGGTGAGCGTCGTCCGTTCGGTAACGACCGTGGCGAGCGTAAGCCCTTCGGTAGCCGCCCTGAGCGTGGCCCGCGGAACTTTGATGGCCCGCGTCGTGATGGCGAGGAGCGTCGTCCCTTCAACAACGACCGTGGCGAGCGCAAGCCGTTCGGTGACCGTCCTGAGCGTGGCGGCGAGCGTCGTCCCTTCAACAATGACCGTGCCAACTCCTGGGAAGAGCGCCCGGCCCGGGTCCCCAACGCGAAGGACATTCGCAGCGCCAACCGCCCTGACCGCGAACGTTCTCCCGAGATCGATGAGGATGTCACGGGTAAGGAACTTGACCGCGCAACCGGGCATCAGATCAAGACCCTCGAAGAGCAGAGCGCAGGCTGGGTTGCCAAGCATCTGGTCATGGCTGGACGCCTGATCGACATCGAGCCGGAGCTGGCCTTCCAGCACGCTTTGGCCGCCAGCCGAAGGGGTGGCCGGCTCTCGGCTGTCCGGGAAGCTGTTGGCTTGACGGCTTACGCTGCGGGTCACTATGGCGAAGCGCTGCGCGAATTCCGTACGTACCGCCGTATCAGCGGATCCAACGTTCACCTGCCCGTTATGGCGGACTGTGAGCGTGGCCTTGGCCGCCCTGACCGTGCACTGGACATGGTCCGGTCTCCTGAAGCGCAGGACCTGGATGCTCCGGGCAAGGTAGAGCTGGCGATTGTGGCGTCGGGCGCCCGCGCGGACCTCAACCAGCTTGATGCTGCTGTTGCCGAGCTTGACATCCCGCAGCTGGACATCAACCGGGCGTTCTCTTACAGCCCCCGCCTGTTCCGTGCGTATGCGGAAGCGCTGACGGCGGTGGGTCGCACTGAGGAAGCCGAAAAGTGGGCTCGTCAGGCCTTGGTTGCCGAGAACGCGCTGGGTGTTGGCGACTTCGCGGAACCGGAAATTCTTGATCTCGGCTGGGACGAGCAGGAAGAAGCAGCAGCGGCACGGAAGCCGCGCTTCGAGAAGCGTGGGGAGGATTCCGACGTCGTTAGGCCGGAAAGCGACTCGGTGATCGCCGAGGCGGCTGCTGCAGATGCCGAACAAGACGACGTTGACATCGATGATGCCGAGTCGGATTACTTCGAGTCGGACGACGCCGAATCGGACATCGATTCAGCCGAGGAAGCAGAAGAAGCTGAGGAAGCAGAAGAGGCCGAGGAATCCGTTTCCCACACGGAACCCACCGAGGAACAGGGCACTGACTCCCAGCATGGCTGATTCACTCATTTCGTCCTTTGACGCGGTTCTTTCCGATCTTGATGGTGTTGTTTATGCAGGTCCCCATGCCATTCCCGGCGCTGTGGAGTCGCTGCAGCGCCTGGAAACGGTAGGCGTCGGGTTGGGTTACGTGACGAACAACGCCTCGCGTACTCCCGCCCAGGTTGCCGCGCACTTGAGGGAACTCGGGGCGCCTGCGGAGGATCACCAGGTGGTCAGCTCTTCGCAGGCCGCGGGGGAGTTGCTTGCTTCCATGCTGCCGGCCGGGGCTCACGTGCTCATCACGGGCAGTGCGGCCTTGGCCCACGAGATCGAACTCGTGGGCCTCAAGCCCGTGCATAGTGCGGCGGAATCGCCGGTGGCTGTTGTCCAGGGCTTCAACCCGGAGATCGGCTGGAAGGACCTCGCTGAGGCCTCCTATGTTGTTGCCGGTGGCGCCCAATGGTTCGCGACCAACACGGATATGTCCATCCCGCAGGCGCGCGGTATGGCTCCTGGCAACGGTACGCTCGTTGCGGCAGTTGCCGCCGCAACGGGCAAGACGCCGTTGGTAGCCGGTAAACCCGAAGCGCCGTTGTTCCACGCTGCTGCCAAGCGCTTGAAGTCTGATCGCCCTTTGGTGGTGGGGGACCGTTTGGATACGGACATCCTGGGCGGCAACCGTGCTGGATTTGCGACGGCGGCGGTACTCACCGGCGTCGATACCACGCTGACGATTCTGGCTGCACGGACGGAAGAGCGTCCCGATTACCTTCTGGCGGATCTGGGTGATCTTTACAGTCCATACCCGGAAATCGTGAGCGACGCCGGCACTTACCGCTGCGGTGCAGCATCGGCAATTGCCGAGGACGGGAAGGTCACGCTCACGGGGGATAAGGATGACCTCGACGCCTGGCGGGCGGCGTGCGCCGCGTGGTGGGCTGCGGTGCCGGACACTGCCGTGGCCCAAGCGCCGCAGCTGGAATGGCGAACTCATTAGACTGGTGCGATGACTGAGCCCAACAATCTCCCGGAAGCTGAGGCTGAAGGGACCGCTGTGCACTGGCCGGAGGCTCTCGATTCCACCGGCGACGCCCCGGTGGACCGTGCCCTAAGCTTGCTGGAGGGCGTTCATGGTGCTCCGGTGGCCGATCATGCTGGGTTGTACGCAGCAATTCATGACTCCCTCTTGGAGGCTCTGGATGCTGAGCCTGGCCTGCCGCCTGCTGCGGACCTGGATACCACTCGTTCCCGCCCGGCAGGCGGGAATTAGCGAATGGCAAGACTTGATCAGGAACTCGTCACCCGTGGGCTGGCGAGGTCCCGGACGCATGCTGCCAAGCTCATTAGCGACGGCAAGGTGAGTTCGGGCGGGGTTGTCTTCGCAAAGGCTGCCCAGCAAGTGGACGCCGGTACAGACCTGGCCGTCCAATCCCACCTTGAGGACATCTACGTGAGCCGCGCTGGGCACAAGCTGGCGGGCGCGCTGGCCGCGTTTCCGGGGGTCGCTGTATTCGGCCGGCGGTGTCTCGACGCCGGAGCCTCCACTGGCGGCTTCACTGACGTGTTGCTTCGGCAAGGAGCGGCACAAGTGGTGGCGGTCGACGTCGGGCACGGCCAACTGGTGCCGCTGCTTCGCAATGATCCCCGGGTGGTGGTCCATGAGGGGCTTAATGTCAGGTACATGACGCCGGACCAGATCGGCGGCACCGCGGCGCTGACCGTTGCGGACCTGTCCTTCATTTCGCTGACGTTGGTCCTGGGCGCCCTTGCTGCCTGCACGGAACATGGCGGAGACCTTGTCCTGATGGTCAAGCCGCAGTTTGAAGTCGGCAAGGAGCGGTTAAGCCGCACGGGCGTTGTGTCTTCCGAGAATGAACGACGCCGGGCGGTGGCCCAAGTGGCCCGCGCTGCAGTGGATGCCGGGCTGGAACTTCATGGCCTGGCGGCAAGTCCACTCCCGGGCCAGGACGGAAATGTTGAGTACTTCCTGTGGATGAAGCGCAGGATGTCCGCTGTGTTGCCTAAGATCGAAGAGCGGGACGAGGACGTTGCTGCGTTGATAAAGAACCTCTGGCCAAACGACTAGAAAGCAGAACCCGATGAGCAGGCATGTACTTGTCCTTGCCCACACAGGGCGGGAGGAATCGCTCCGGGCGGCGTGGGATGCTTGTACGCAATTGCACTCGTCGGGCCTGGTGCCCGTCCTTCAGAAGTCAGAATTGGCAGATGTCGAGCGCTTCTTTGGTGCCGTTGATACCCCCATTGAGATCCTCCACGACGACGTGAGTTTGGAAGACGTGGAACTGGTGATGGTTCTGGGTGGCGACGGAACCATCCTGCGCGCGGCGGAACTGGTCCGGGAGGTGGACGTTCCCTTGCTGGGCGTCAACTTGGGCCACGTGGGCTTCCTTGCAGAGAGCGAACGTGCTGACCTGGCGCAGACGGTTGAGTGGATCGCCAGCCGCCAGTACACCGTTGAAGAGCGCATGACGATCGATGTCCAAGTGTGGATCAAGGGCCAGAAGATCTGGCATACCTGGGCCCTGAACGAGGCCGCTATCGAGAAGGCCAATCGGGAACGGATGCTCGAAGTCGTCACTGAGGTGGATGAACGGCCGTTGACGTCGTTCGGCTGTGATGGCGTGGTCCTTGCGACGCCAACAGGATCAACGGCGTATGCGTTTTCGTCGGGTGGGCCAGTGGTGTGGCCTGAAGTCGAAGCGCTCGTCATTGTCCCGATCAGCGCCCACGCTCTTTTTGCCAAACCTTTAGTGGTCTCTCCGCGATCCAAGCTGGCTGTGGAAATCATGAATCGAACGGATGCCTTAGGTGTCCTTTGGTGTGATGGCAGGCGCTCCGTTGACTTGCCTCCGGGAGCGCGTGTCGAGGTGACCCGCTCAGCCACGCCTGTACGACTGGCACGGACGCACAAGACTCCATTTTCGGCGCGTCTTGTGCGCAAGTTCCAGCTTCCCATCCACGGCTGGCGCGGTCCGGCTCCCCGGTCAGGGGAAGTCCACACTGGCCCCATTCCCGTGATCCGAACCCTTTCACCGGCTCCTTTGCCCACTCCCCGGGACGCGAGTGATTCCCGGGAAACGAGTGCTCCCCGGGACGCCGAAACATCCCTGAACCCGGGGCACGGTGAGCCATCCGATCCCACGAATGCGAAGTGAAGCATGCTTGAAGAACTCCGAATCCGTGACCTCGGTGTCATTACCGATGCCGCCCTGCCTCTAGGTCCCGGCCTTAGCGTCGTTACCGGTGAAACAGGTGCCGGCAAGACAATGGTGGTGACCGCCGTCGGGCTCCTCCTGGGTGCCCGTTCGGACGTCGGCGCCGTTCGGAGCGGCGCCAAATCTGCCTCCGCCGAGGCAGTCCTGAAGCTTGATCCAGGGCACAGTGCTGTGGAGCGTGCCAAGGAGGCCGGCGGCGAGGCTGAGGAGTTCGACGGCGTCGCCGAACTCCTGCTGGCCCGCACCGTTGGTGCCGATGGCCGCAGCCGGGCTTACGTTGGGGGACGGGCGGCGCCGGTTGGAGTTCTGGCCGAACTTGGCGAGAGCCTGGTGGTGGTGCACGGCCAGTCGGATCAGATCCGGCTGAAAAGCGCCACCGCGCAGCGACACGCCCTGGATCGCTTCGCTGGTGCACAGCTGGCCAAGGTCCTGGGGGAGTACCAGGACCTGTATAACCACTGGAAGTCCATTCAGGCCGAGCTGGAGACCCTTCGCAGCGAAGCGCGGGAAAGGCTTCGTGAGGCGGAGTCGCTGGACGCGGCGCTCAAAGAGATCGATGACGTGGATCCCCAGCCGGGTGAGGATGAGACACTCAAGGCTGAGGCCGTGAAGCTTGCCAATGTTGAAGAACTCCGGCTCGCAGCGGCCGCGGCGCATGAGTCGCTCATTGCCGAGGAATTCGGCGATGCCGGCGATGCCACATCGATGGTCGATGCGGCAAAGCGGACGCTGGAGCACGTTGCAGAACATGATGAGGCGTTGGGAGCCGCTGCTGCACGCCTTGCAGAAGTTGGCTTCCTGCTGAACGATATCGCCGCTGACTTGTCCAGCTACCAAGCCGCATTGGACACCGAAGGCCCGGAACGGCTCTCTGAAATCGAGGAACGCCGTGCCGCCTTGGCCAAACTGATCCGCAAGTACGCCCCCAGCATCGATGAAGTGCTGGAGTGGGCGGCCACGGCCCGGATGCGTTTGGACGAGCTGCAGGACGATTCAAGCCGCATCGAATCCTTGGATGCCGAGGTGGCTTCGACCGAAGCTACCCTGCGTAAGCAGGCCGCAGCGATCACCAAGGCCCGGCTCAAGGCGGCCAAGGACCTCTCAGCCCGCGTGAGTGCAGAGTTGAAGGCATTGGCCATGGCGGATGCCACGTTGATCATCCAAATAGAGGACAGTGGATCGCTTGGCCTCTGGGGAACCGACGAGATCGCCTTCCTCCTCCAGCCACACTCCGGTGCTCCGGCGCGCCCACTGGGCAAGGGAGCCTCCGGCGGTGAACTCTCAAGGGTGATGCTGGCCATCGAGGTAGTGCTCGCTGCGGTGGATCCTGTTCCTACCTTCGTCTTTGACGAGGTGGACGCCGGAGTAGGTGGACGGGCCGCCGTCGAGATCGGGCGCCGGCTGGCGATGCTGGCCCGCCACGTCCAGGTCCTCGTGGTGACGCACCTGCCGCAGGTTGCTGCCTTCGCTGATCAGCACATCCGGGTTACCAAAACTTCAGTGCGGGGCGCCGACGGAAAAACGTCCACCGGATTCACCTCCAGCGATGTGCAACTGCTGGACGACGACGAGCGCGTGAAGGAGCTTGCCCGTATGTTGGCCGGGCAGGAAGACTCAGAATCTGCCCAGGCGCACGCGCAGGAATTGTTGGACGACGCGAAATTGCTTCCCCAGCGAGCCTAGAAAATTCCGGGCACACGGCTGCTGCCGGACTGCGACCACTATCACATCCGTGCACTTGGTCCCGCCCGGCTCTTGATTGCAGGCATGGTCTTGGGCAACTATTGACCATTTGGGGAATCCGGACGGACGCTTGGAAGGCGTAATTGATGATAAGCTCGAATTCCGTGGTGCAGCGATCAAATTCCCGTGTAAATTCCCGGTTCCCGGGCTCGTCCAAGACGACCAAACACATCTTCGTCACCGGTGGTGTGGCGTCCTCGCTCGGTAAGGGTCTGACGGCTTCCAGCCTCGGCCACCTGCTGCGGGCACGCGGTTTGTCTGTAACTATGCAGAAGCTCGATCCTTATTTGAACGTGGATCCGGGCACGATGAATCCCTTCCAGCACGGCGAAGTTTTCGTAACTGATGATGGCGCCGAAACCGACCTCGACATCGGACACTACGAGCGCTTCCTCGATGAAAACCTCGAAGGTTCGGCCAACGTCACAACGGGCCAGATCTACTCCACGGTCATCGCGAAGGAACGCCGGGGTGAATACCTCGGAGACACCGTTCAGGTCATCCCGCACATCACGGATGAAATCAAGCGCCGCATGCGCCTTCCCTCCGAAGGCAAGAACGCTCCGGATGTCATCATCACCGAAATCGGTGGCACGGTTGGCGACATCGAGTCGCAGCCCTTCCTTGAGTCGGCCCGCCAGGTGCGTCAGGACATCGGCCGGAACAATGTCTTCTTCCTCCACGTTTCCCTGGTTCCGTACATCGGTCCTTCCCAGGAACTGAAGACCAAGCCTACGCAGCACTCCGTGGCAGCCCTTCGTTCCATCGGTATCCAGCCCGAAGCCATCGTGATCCGTTCGGACCGCGAAGTGCCGGACGCCATGCGCGAAAAAATCGGCCGCATGTGCGATGTCGATATCGACGCCGTGGTCAACGCCGCTGACGCACCCAGCATCTACGACATCCCCAAGACGCTTCACTCCCAGGGCCTGGACTCTTACATCGTCCGTGCGTTGGACCTGCCGTTCAAGGACGTTGACTGGAGCAAGTGGGACAAGCTGCTCGAAGCCGTCCACAACCCCAAGCACGAGGTCGAAGTCGCCCTGGTGGGCAAGTACATCGATCTTCCCGATGCCTACCTTTCGGTGACCGAGGCCCTCCGCGCAGGTGGATTCGCGAATGAAGCCAAAGTCAAGATCCGCTGGGTCCCCTCTGACGAGTGCGAAACCCTTGCGGGGGCCACTAAGTCCCTTGCCGGCGTCGACGCCATCTGCGTGCCGGGCGGCTTCGGTATCCGTGGCCTTGAGGGCAAGCTGGGCGCGTTGAAGTTCGCCCGCGAATCCAAGCTTCCGGTGCTGGGCCTGTGCCTTGGCCTTCAGTGCATGGTGATCGAATACGCGCGCAACGTGGTTGGCCTGGAAGGCGCCTCGTCCAGTGAGTTCGAGCCGGACTCCAAGTACCCGGTCATCGCCACCATGGAAGAGCAGCTGGACATTGTGGAAGGCAAGGGAGATCTTGGCGGCACCATGCGCCTGGGCCTCTACGAAGCCAAGCTGGACGAGGGCTCCGTTGTCGCAGAGACGTACGGCACCACGTCCGTGAGCGAACGCCACCGCCACCGCTACGAGGTCAACAACAAGTACCGTGACCAGATCGCGGCAGAGGGCCTGGTCTTCTCGGGTACCTCTCCTGACGGCAAGCTGGTTGAGTACGTTGAACTTCCCCGCGAAGTGCACCCATACTACGTCGCTACGCAGGCACACCCGGAGCTCAGCTCCCGCCCGACGCGTCCGCACCCGCTCTTCGCAGGCCTCGTGAAGGCTGCCTTGGAGCGTCGTGAAGGCAGCGTTGCGGGAACGAACACCGGTGCCCGCGCAGTAGCTGCCAAGTAAGCAGTAGCTGCCAAGTAGACGGTAAACGCAAGCACTAACGAAGGACGGCGCGATGCCCGGCATTTCTGAAACCCCCAGCACCTCAAGGCAGGTTTCGGATATGCCGAGCCCGCGCCGTCTTTTGTCCACCAGCAAGGTCTACGAAGGCCGTATCTGGGATGTGGTCAGCGACGCCTTCCAGCTCAGCGAGGATACGGACACCCTGGTCCGGGATTACATCGACCACCCTGGGGCGGTGGCCGTGCTGCCGATGAACGTTGACGGCGAAATCCTGCTCCTGAAGCAGTACAGGCACCCCGTTGGCATGGACCTTTGGGAAATCCCGGCCGGCTTGCTGGACGTTGAGGGCGAGGATTTCGTGGTGGGTGCTGCCAGGGAGCTCGCTGAGGAAGCTGATCTTGTTGCGGCCACCTGGAATGTCCTGGTGGATTTCTTTAACTCTCCGGGATCCTCCAGCGAGGCTGTTCGGATTTATTTGGCTCGTGGGCTGAGCGCTGTTCCCGAGGCTGACCTGCATGTCCGCACGGACGAAGAGTCAGAAATTGAGTTCCACTGGATTCCGCTCGACGACGCCGTGAAAGCCGTCCTTGAAGGGCGCCTGCACAATCCGTCCGCGGTTCTGGGAATCCTTGCAGCGGCCGCCGCGAAGGCTGACGGCTTTTCCAGCCTGCGCCCCGCTGACGCGCCATGGCCCGCGCACCCGAGCCAGCGCTGAGAATGGCCGAGGCCGCCACCCGTACCGCCAACGGCATTGATCGCGGAGTTACGGACTACCTCCAGCACGTCGGAGTGGAACGTGGCCTGGCCGCCAACACCTTGGATGCCTATCGCCGTGACCTTACCCGATATTCGAACTTCCTGGCTGGTCAAGGCGCGGAACGGCCCGAAGACGTTACACGGCATGATGTCACCGCCTTTGCCCAAGCCTTGTCCGACGGCTCCGATGGAGCTGCGGCCCTGGGTGTCCGCTCTGCTGCCAGGACCATAGTGGCCGTGCGGGGGCTTCATAAGTTTTGGGCCCTTGAAGGAACCACGACGTCGGATCCCGCCAGCGATGTCCACCCGCCGATGCCGGGCAAACGGCTTCCGAAAGCCATCAGCGTTGGTGAAGTAACGCGGATCCTTGAAGCTGCGGGTTCGGACTCTGCGACCGGCCTGAGGGACCGGGCCTTGCTTGAATTTCTTTACTCCACCGGTGCGCGCATCAGCGAGGCCGTAGGGCTGGATGTTGACGATGTATCCCTGGAGCACGCCGGTGGCGAACCTGCAATCGTCAGGCTCTTCGGCAAAGGTTCCAAGGAGCGGTTGGTTCCTTTGGGCTCTTACGGTGCACGCGCCGTCGGGGCCTATGTGGTCCGGGGCAGGCCGCTGCTCGCTTCCAAGGGCAAGGGAACGCCAGCGTTGTTCCTGAACGCCCGGGGCGGCAGGATCAGCAGGCAAAGTGCCTGGACCATCCTCAAGACTGCTGCAGAGAAGGCAAACATCACCAAGGATGTTTCGCCGCACACCTTGCGGCACTCGTTTGCCACGCATCTTCTGGAAGGCGGGGCTGACGTCCGCGTAGTCCAGGAGCTGTTGGGGCACGCATCGGTAACCACCACCCAGGTCTACACGTTGGTCACGGCTGACACTTTGCGGGAAGTCTACGCTGCAGCCCATCCCAGGGCGCTCGGCTGACGTAGCCCGCTAGTCCAGCACACTGAACGTCAGCTCCACGGCATCGACGAACAAGGCCAGAAGCGACGTCCCCAAACCGGCCACGAGCAAAAGCCCCGGGTGGGCCAGGCCCACCACCACCCGCTTCAACCGCGGCTGTCCCTTGAGGAACTTTTTGGGTACCCGCGTCTTCAACGGTATTTGCCGCCAACCGCGTAGCCGCCGGAGGAACCAGGCGCACCGCACGATGAACGCCATCCACAGGACAGAGAGCACCAGCGGGACCGAGGCCAGCATGAGGTTGAAGCCGAGTGCGGTCACCTCCTTTTCGGAGTCACCGATGACGGTTTGCACTGTGGTGGAGATGGAAGCACTCATCACCACGGAGGCAGCCCACACCATGAAGGCCACCACCAGGGCGAGGAAGCGGACGAAAAAATGGCCCAGGACCGTGGCGTCAACTGCCTTGAGGTGGCTGCGGGGCGTGGCATGCAGCACCGCCAGCGTGGACAGCAGCGTTGGCAGGGCAGCGACGAGGACCAGCAAATACCAAGTCCATCCAGCCAGGTCCACCACTTCATCCAGAACAATGAGTCCGGCCCACACCACCGTCCAGGCCCAGCCGGCGTAGAGGGGATGCGCCACCACCCAACGGGGCAGCCAGGCGTCGCGCTCCTGCCCGGCTCTGGTGTGTGATGGGGCCTCGGCCACAGGGGCTGCTTCGACATCTTCCCCGGCTTGGGATTTCACCTCATGGTTGATGGCCTGCGGCTGTGCCTGTGTCTCCGCACGCGTTTCGCCCCCACCTTCGCTCATGGGCTCACTGTAGGCAACTGGGCTCACTGTAGGCAACTGGGCTCACTGTAGCAATTGGGCTGACTGTGGCAATGGCAGCCCTGCTACACGAGATCGGGTTAAGGTAGGCAGCATGACAGCAGCCCATGTGACACTGTGCTTCCTTCTCCGTGACGGAGCGGACGGGGAACACGTCCTCCTCGGTACCAAGAAGACCGGTTTTGGGCGTGGGAAAGTGGTGGGCGTGGGTGGGCATGTGGAGCCGGGGGAGACGGCAATGCAGGCGGCGTGCCGCGAGGTCATGGAGGAGATCAGCGTGGTGGTTGAAGCCGCAGACCTCATCCCCGCCGGCATCATTGATTTCGTGTTTCCTGCCAGACCCGAATGGAACATGTACACCACCGTGTATCTGACGCGTGCTTGGGTAGGCGAACCGTCCGAGAGCGATGAGATTGCGCCGGAATGGTTCCCGGTGTCCAAGCTACCGGTGGAACGCATGTGGGCCGACGCCGAGCACTGGCTGCCCGCGATGATTTCGGGGCAGCGGATCGCTGTTCGAGTGAACCTGGCTGCCGATAACGAGAGCGTGGCCGAAGTGCACACCATCGATTGGATGGGAACCGAGCAGTAAACAGTTTTCCCAGCGTACGACGGCGGGCCGGTCGCCTTTCGGTGACCAGCCCGCCGTCGTATGCTTCCCCGCCGTCGTCTGCTTCCAGCGCGGCCAGGCGCCAGAGGCTACGGCACGTGCCGCTCCTCCGGTCCGTTGTATTCGCTGAGCGGACGGATGAGGGAGTTCGAGGCGAACTGTTCCATGATGTGCGCGGTCCAGCCGGTGATGCGGCTGGCGACGAACAGCGGGGTGAACGTCTGGGTGTCGAAGCCCATGAGGTGGTACGTGGGCCCGGCGGGGTAATCGAGGTTGGGCTTGATGGCCTTGGCTTCGTCCATGGCTTGTTCAAGTCCGTTGTAGAGTCCCAGGAGTTCGGGCCGTCCGTAGTGGGCGATCATTTTGTCCAGGGCGGCCTTCATGGTGGGCACGCGGGAGTCGCCGTGCTTGTAGACGCGGTGCCCGAAGCCCATGACCTTTTTCTTCTGGGCCAGGGCGTCTTCCATCCATGCCCGGGCCCGGACCGCTGCTTCCTCCATGGATTCTTCGCTGCGGATGCCAATCTCGTCGAACGTGTGCATGACGGCCTCGTTGGCGCCGCCATGCAAGGGGCCTTTGAGGGCACCGATGGCAGCGGTCACGGCTGAGTGCAGGTCCGAGAGCGTGGAGGTGACCACGCGGGCGGTGAAGGTGGAGGCGTTGAAGGAGTGCTCGGCGTAGAGGATCATCGAGACGTTGAATGCCTCCACCACCTCGACTACTGCCTCTTCACCGAAGGTCATCCAGAGGAAGTTGGCGGAGTAGTCTAGGTCCTCACGCGGTTCCACCACGTCCTGGCCGCGGCGGCGGCGCTGGTCATAGGCGACGACGGCAGGCATGGCAGCCCAGAGGTCGATCGCCTTCTTCATGTTGGCATCGGGGGATGAATCTTCGGCCAGCTCATGCCGGGCTCCCAAGACGGAAGCAGCTGTACGGCAAACGTCCATGGGGTGCGAAGTGGTGGGCAACGTGTCAATAACTGACTTGACCACCGGGTCCAGGGCACGTCCCGCGCGTTCGCGGGCAACAAATTCAGCCAGTTGGGCATCGTCCGGCAGTTCGCCGTTCCAGAGCAGGTAGGCAACCTCTTCAAAGCTGCACTTGGCGGCCAGTTCCTGGACCGGGTAGCCGCGGTAGAGCAGCGAGTTGGTGTCCGGGTTGACCTTCGAGACGGCGGTGTAGTCCACCACGACGCCGGCAAGGCCTTTTTTGATGTCTTCAGCAGCCATGCTGAACTCCTTCGTTCATTATGCAAGCGCCCCGGTTTGCCGGAGTGCTTGCTTTCCCCTTGGTGATTCCCGGACCTAGCGGATGCCAGGGACCTGGAAGTTAAAAACGCCGGTATCGAACTGGTTGTATGCCTCGTAATCAACGAGTTCATAGAGGCGCGCACGCGTGAGCATGTTTTCCACTTGTGCCTCTTGGGTCCCCGCAGCCTTGATCGATTCCAGCGTACGCTCTGCAGCGCCCATGGCAATGCGCAGGAGGGTGACAGGGTAGATGACCATGTTCACGCCGACGCCCTGGAGCTGGTCCACGGTGAAGAGGTCGCTTTTGCCGAACTCTGTCATGTTGGCCAGGATGGGCACGTCCACGGCGTCGCGGATGGCCTGGAACTCGCTCAAATCGGCCATGGCTTCGGGGAAGATCGCATCGGCGCCGGCGTCCACGAGGGCTTTGGCGCGGTCCTGGGCGGCTTGGATTCCGTCGGTGGCGCGGATGTCGGTGCGGGCCATGATGAGGAAGTTGGGGTCCCGGCGTGCGTCTGTTGCGGCGCGGATGCGTTTGGTGGCGGTGTCGATGTCGACGACGTTTTTGCCGTCCAGGTGCCCGCAGCGTTTGGGGTTGAACTGGTCTTCGATGTGGCAGCCGGCCAGGCCGGCGTTTTCGAGTTCCTGGATGGTGCGGGCCACGTTCATGGGTTCACCGAAGCCGGTGTCCGCGTCCACGAGGGAGGGCAGGTCGGTCATGCGGGCGATCTGCCCGGCCCGGGTCGCTACCTCGGTGAGGGTGGTCAGTCCGATGTCGGGCAGGCCGAGGTCGTTGGCCAGGACCGCGCCGGAGATGTAGACCCCGGCGAAGCCCTTCTCCTCGATCAGCCGTGCCGATAACGGGTTGAACGCGCCGGGGAACTGGTGCACGGTCCCGGAGGCCAGCAGTTCCCGCAGTTTCACCCGTTTCTGTTCGGGGGTGACTTTGGAGTACAGCATTTAGAACAGTCCTTTCGGCGCGTTGCTGGGGTCGATCACGCCGGGGGCTGCGGTGATGTTCAGTTGGTCCAGTTCGCCCGGGCCGAGGTCGGTGACGCGTTCGACGGCGGTGAGGAACCGTTCGATTTCGGCTTCCTCCACGAGCCCGGCGGCGAGGGTGCGGAACTTGTTGATGTATTGCTCGCGGGCGAACGGCCGGGCGCCGAGCGGGTGCGCGTCGGCCACGGCGATCTCATCGGTGATGACCGTGCCGTCCGTGAGGGTGATTTCCACGGTGCCGCCGAAGGCTTTCTCGGTGATGTCCAGGGAGTGGTAGCGGCGGGTCCATTCCGGGTCTTCGACGGTGCTGACCTTGTGCCAGAGTTCCACGGTGTCCGGACGGGCTGCGCGTTCGGGGGCGTAGGAATCCACGTGGTGCCAGGCGCCGTCCTGCAACGCGACGGTGAAGATGTAGGGGATGGAGTGGTCCAGGGTTTCCCGGGACGCGGTGGGGGAGTACTTCTGGGGATCGTTCGCTCCGGAGCCGATCACGTAGTGGGTGTGGTGGCTGGTCTTGATCAGCACCGAGGCCACGTTGGCCGGGTCGGTGGTTTCAGGGTGCTCGCGGTTGAGTTTGCGGGCGAGGTCGATCCACGCCTGGGCCTGGTACTCGGCGGAGTGTTCCTTCGTGTACGTGTCCAGGATGGCGCGCTTCGCTTCACCGGGCAGCGGCAGCGGGACCTCGTAGGCGGCGTCCGGGCCGTCCAGCATCCAGGCGATCACGCCGTCTTCGCCTTCGTAGATCGGCACGGGAGAAGTCTGACCGCGCATGGAACGGTCCACAGCCTCGACGGCCATCTTCCCCGCAAAGGCGGGGGCGTGGGCCTTCCACGTGGAGATTTCGCCCTTGCGGGACTGCCGGGTGGCGGTGGTGGTGTGCAGGGCCTGGCCCACGGACTGGAAGATCGTCTCAACATCCAGGCCCAACAGAGTGCCGATACCGGCCGCGGCGGACGGGCCGAGGTGGGCGACGTGGTCGATCTTGTGCTTGTGCAGGCAGATGGCCTTGACCAGGTTCACCTGGATCTCGTACCCGGTGGCGATGGCCCGGACCAGGTCGGCGCCGTTGGAGCCTACGTGTTGGGCGACGGCGAGGATCGGCGGGATGTTGTCTCCGGGGTGGGAGTAGTCCGCGGCCAGGAAGGTGTCATGGTAGTCCAGCTCCCGCACGGCCACGCCGTTGGCCCAGGCGGCCCACTCCGGGGAGACCCGCTCCGTGATCCCGAAAACGTGCCCGCCCGTGCCGTTGGCGGACGGGGCGTGGGTCAGGGCCTGGGCGCGTGCTGCGATGATCGGGGCGCGGTTCAGCGAGGCGATGGCTACCGAGGCGTTGTCGATGATCCGGTTGATCACCATGTCGGTCACCTCGGCGGTGACGTCGACGGGGTCGGCGGCGACCACGGCGATTTTGTGCGCGAGCTGTTCCTCACGCGGGAGGTTCTCTTCGGACTTGTACACGCGGACGTGATGGTTCTTAACCATGATGCTCCTTCTAGGCAGGGGTGGTTCTAGGCAAGGTCTTCAGCGGGCCACATGAGCGGCCTTGACGTGGGTGAGGCTTCGGTGCAAATGAACGGTGGTGGCGGCTTCGGCGAGGCGTGGGTTGCCTGCGGCGATCGCTTCGGCAATCGCGGCGTGCTCGGCGGCGGCTGCGTGGAGCCTGGCGGCGTCATCGGCTGCCAGCCGGCGCACCCGGACCAGGTGCACGCGCAGGCTCCGCATGGCCTGGGCAAGGTAGGAGTTGGAGACCGCGGCGTCGATGGCCTCATCGAGGCGGCCCACCAACGCGTAATACTCGTGCCGGGCAGGATCGGTATCGCGCAGCAGATCCGGGGCCCCCAGCAACTGGGCGTGCAGTTCGGCGAAAACGCCGGGCTCTCCGCGCTGCGCGGCCAACGCCGCGGCCCTGACCTCCAGCGTTTCGCGCAATTCAAACAACTCATCGATGCTGTCCAGCGAAATATCGGTCACGACGACGCCGCGGCCACCGGCCGCCGTCGTCAATCCCTCAGCGGTCAGCCGGCCCAGCGCCTCCCGGACCGGCGTGCGGGAGACCCCGAGACGTTCGGACTGCTCCACCTCCGCCAGAACCGCCCCCGGCCGAAGACGCCACTCAATGATGTCTTCACGAAGAGCCGCGTAGGCCCGATCACTGGCGCGCATGGCTTCAGTGTATACACAAACGTCGATTTAGTCACCCAAAAAGGTTCAGTTTGTTATTTATGTATACATCACTGGCGCCCGGCAACGTAGTACACGTTAAATGGATCTTCCTCGAGTTCCTTGACTTCCACGCTGCTGAAGCCGGCATCACGGATCATGGCTGTTGCCAATTCCTTTCCCCAGACGGTCCCCAAACCCTCCCCGCCTTGTCCCAAGGAGACGGCCATGCAGTGAAAAGTGGAGATGGTGTAAAGGAAGGAAGCCCACGGAAGGTCGGTGTTCTTTTCCAGGTTGCTCGACGCGTTGATATCCACCATAAGGAATGTTCCGCCGGGTTTGAGCGCCTTGTGAATATTCTCCAGGACCTGCGCAGGATGCGCTTGGTCGTGGATGGCGTCGAAGGCTGTCACAAGGTGGTATCGGCCTTCTTCCTCAAGCTGGGTTACGTCCCTGGACACGAACCGGACGTTGGGAAGTTTCATCGCGGCGGCTTCGGCTCTGGCCGCAGCCAGCGCGTTGTCAGCGAAGTCGTAGCCGGTGAAGGTGCTGTGGGAAAAAGTGCTGGCTAGCAGGTTTACTGCATGGCCTTCGCCGCAGCCAATATCGGCTACGGCGATTCCTGCGTGCAATGCATCTTCGCAGCCAGTCAACGGGAGGATTGCGTCCAGGAGCGCCGCGTCATTCACTGCTGCACTTTCGGAGGCCATGATGTGGTGGAACTGCGGGTAGTCACCGTAGTTTGTTCCACCCCCCTCCCGGAACGCCCTGACGATCTTGGGAGCCACCTCACCCATCAGTGGGAGATACTGCAATGTGCGGGCCAGGTTTTCCGTTCCCGTCCCGCACAGAACCGGAACAAATTCAGGACGAAGGTAGTACGTGGAATCGCTGGGTTCGAAGTGCACGAATCCTGCGGTCGTCATCCCTCCCAACCATTCGCGGACGTAACGCTCATGTGCTCCAGCAGCGTCCGCCACAAGCTGGCTAGTCGCCGGAGGGAGCGCGGCGAGGGTCTCAAAGAGGCCGGTTTGGTGGCCCACGGCAATGAGCAGTCCGATGGACGAGCTGTTCAGGATGTCAAGCAACCTGCCGGTCGCTTCCTGCAGCGCTTCCTCAAGTGACAGTTCGGGCATCGTCGCCGTTTCATACTTCCCGGGCTGGGTGGTCTCCATGGCATTTCCTTGGTCTTCAGGGGGCCGGTGGATCCGGCCTGTTGTCCCAATCCCCACGGTAGATTCAGGTCCCCATGAGCCTCTTCGGGCATTTTCTGCATTTTTTCGACCGAGAGTGGGTCGAACCATGCAGGGCCCGGTGGAACGGCAGCTACGCTCCAGGCCGCTCGGAGATCCCGTGCTGGTGCGCCCAAGCGGCGGCGGCCGTCCTGGAAGTTACGCCGATCTTGGTGAAGATGTTGGCCAAATGACGTCCGGCTGTTTTTTCTGAAATAGTCAGCGACTTGGCAATTTGCCTGTTGCTGGAACCAGCCAGGACGCAGCCCAGTACTTCCACTTCCCGGGACGTCAGGCCGCCAGGCTCCTGGGCAGGCCGCGTCCAGGAGATGTGCTTGGCGCCGAGCTGGTTCCGGATGGCGGCCGCGGTAGCGCGCTCGGCCTCTGCACGTCCAGTTTCACGCAGGGCAGCCCGGACAGTTGCCAGGCGTTCGTGGATCCGTGCCAGTTCGTAGCGCATGTGTTGGGAGCGGTAGGTTTGTGCTGCGGATTCAAGCTCATTGATCGCCTCAGGCCAACGCCGCTCCTCCATCAGCACGGCACCACGCGCATGGTGGCTCCAGGCCAGGAAACCGGGGGTCCCGTCAGAAAGCTGCGGTCTGTTCAAGTTCCAGGCAATGGGTGGCCGCCGCGCCGGGATCCCGGGGAGCCAGCAGTTCCACCAGGGGCAAGAGAAGGCTGGCCCTCCCCAGGGTTCCGCGGTCCGCCAAGGCAGCCCGAAGGGCCTCTATGGCGGCGTCTGTCTTTCCCGCATCCGCGAGTAGCAGGGCACGTCCTGGCTGCGCATCCAGCCCGAGCCCGCAGGCCAGGGCAAAGGCGGACTCTGCGCCGACCACGTCACCCCGGCGCCGACGGATCTCACCCAGCTCACAGTAGCCGTCCGCAGCGATCCAGCCGTGGGCATTCCTGAGGCGCTCGGCTTCGTGGGGCATCTCAGCCTCAACCTGTCCCCAATTGCCCTCAGTGCCGAGCAATTGAAGTTCGTGAACGCGCGATATCCCGCTGTACATGAAGGATTGGGAGAGCCCGGCGCACCACGTGGCCAGCGCGTCGGTCCAAGCGCGCATCCGTGCGAAGTCAGCCATCTCGTAGCAGAGGTGGATGATCGAGCAGTAAATGTCTCCGCCCCACTCTGCCGGAACCTGCCCCGCCATCACGGGCAGCATGGCCTCGTCCAGGTCCTGGAATCCTCGTGCGGATTGTCCTGTCCGAACCGCCGCCAAGCCAGACAACATGTATCCAAAGCTGGCCAGTTCGGGTGAATCGTGCCTCAGGGTCATCTCCTTGAGGGAAACCGAGGCGGCGAGGGCAGGAACCGGATCACCTTCGAGGTTCATTGCGTCATTGGCCTCGAGGTAGAGAAGGTAGCCGTGTTCGGGCACCTCGGGCATATTCTCCAGCAGCCGGCGCGCACGATTGAGCCACGCCGAAGAAACTGCGAGGTTGCCGCGGATGCCCCACTGCATGGACAGCGTCAGTGCTGTCCGGGCCGCGGCCTGCGTCTGGTGATCGTCATCCAAGCGATGGAAGATCTCCTCCGAGAGGGACATGGAGCGTTGAACATCTCCCACCCACCAGGCGGAACGGGACAGGATTTCAAGGTCCGGCGAGCTGAGTGGAGCGTCCTCGGCTGCCCGTTCCAAGTTTCGGCGCGCCACGTCCCATTCCCCACGGGCAAAGGCTTCGCGGGCCTCGGAAAGTTGCTGCAGCTGTTGGGACATGGGCTCTCCACGGGTTCGGCTCCAGCTTACTGCGCGAGCCGTTCCTTCGGCAGAAGGCTAGCCCCGGTTCCAGCCGTACTCGTTCTCCGGACGGCCTGGTGTTCCGTAGCGCGGCGCCCTGGTGACCGTCCCGGCGTCGGCCAGGTACTCCAGGTACCGGCGGGCCGTGACTCGCGACATTCCCAAGGCATCCATGACTTCACTCGCCGAGACGGCTTGTTGCCGGGCGCGAACCAAATCCTTGACCGACTCCAGCGTGGAACCGGACAAACCCTTCGGCAGTGGCAGTTCAGTTGGCGCCCGAAGACTCGCGAAGGCCTGGTCCACATCGCTCTGGGAAGCTCCGGCCTTGGAGATGCCGGAAATCGAGCCCGCCAATTGATCACGGAAAGTGCGGTAGCTGTTCAGCTTGTCGGCAAAGGTTGCGTACGTGAATGGCTTGATCAAATACTGCACGACGCCGATGGAAACGGCGCTGCGCACGATGTTCAGTTCACGGACGGCTGTGATGGCAATAATGTCGGCGAAGACTCCCGCAGAGCGCATGCGTCGGGCAACATCCAGCCCGTGGAGGTCCGGCAGGTTCATATCAAGCAGGACCAGGTCCACGGGCGAGCCGGACGCCGCGAACTCGCCAAGAATGCGCAGGGCAGATTGTCCATCCGGGGCCGTCCCCACCAACGTGAACCCTTGGAGCCGGCCCACGTAAATGGAGTGGGCGTCCGAGGCGATGGGCTCGTCCTCGACCACCAGGACGCGGATGTCTGTCATGCCTTCTCTTCCTCGGGGATGGGCGTGGGCAGCACAACATGGAACTGGGCGCCGCCTGGATTGCTGATCGTCATAGTACCGTTCAGCCGCTGGACAGCCTGACGGACCAAGGCAAGGCCGACACCACGTCCATGGGCTCCCCGCGGATTCTCTTGCGCGGACTTGGTGCTGTACCCGTACTGCAACACGTCATCGATCGAAGCAGGATCGATCCCGGCCCCGGAATCCCGAACGGTAAATCCAACGCCGGCCGCACCGGCTTCGACGTCCAGTTCCACCTTTCGAGGCATCTCACCGGACGCCGCAGCATCAATGGCATTGTCCAGGAGGTTTCCCAGAATCGTCACGAGGTCCTGGATTTCCAGACCGCGGACCCCCGAACTCCCTGACGTCCGAACCACCAGTTCCACCCCGCGCTCATGTGCTTCGGCGGCCTTGCCCATCACCAAAGCACTCATCACCGGTTCATCCACCGAAGCAAGCATGTCGTCCGTGAGCTGCTGGCTGAGCTCCAGGTCCTTGGTGGCGAACTCGAGCGCTTGGGGCGTGCGGCCCAACTCAAGAAGGGAAACGATCATATGCAGGCGATTCGCGTGCTCGTGGGTCTGGGCCCGCAACGCATCCGAGAGAGTCTTCATGGTTTCCAGCTCGGTTCCCAAGGATTCAATCTCAGTGCGGTCGCGAATGGTGGCCACTGTGCCGTAGACCGATGGCTTTTGCCGGCTGCGGGCAGGAACCGGGCCCACGGCAGGGGCTTGGTTTACCACCAGGATCCGCGAACCAGTCAAATGGATTTCGTCGTGGGCTGGCCTGCCGGATTCAAAGAGCGCTCGCAGGCTCCCGTCGAAGGGGAGGTCGGACAGCTTGGGAGCATCATCGGGGGAGCGGTCGGCCTCGGAAGGTTCCAGTCCCAACAACTCCGCGGCTTGATCGTTGTACATCACTGCTTTTCCCCGCGTATCGATCAGGATCACGCCTTCACGGACGGAATGCAGGACTGATTCGTAGTAGGCGAAGAGCTGCGCAAGCTGTTCCGGACCCCAGCCGCGCGTCACGGATCGCAGGTAACGTCCGAGCAGCCAGGAGGCTATGGAGCCAAAGAACAACACCACCAGCGCGATGCCGCCAATCACTCCCAGCCTTTCGGCGACATCGGTATCCACTGTTCTTACGGTGATGCCTGCCGCCACCAAAGCCTTGACGGTTCCACTGGAGTCCTTGACCGGGACGATCGTCCGGACCGAGGGCCCCAAGGTACCCGCAGTGACTTCGGTGAAAGCCTCGCCTCGCAGGGCAGGCTCGATCGTGCCGATATAGGGCTTGCCCAGCTCTTCGGGACGGGGGTGGGTCCACCGGGTCCGGTCGGGAGCCATGATGGTGATGAAATCTGCGTCCGCGTCCTTCATGACCTCCAGCGCGTAGGGCTGCAGTATCGACGACGGATCAGAAGTTGCCGCCGCCTGCAACACCAAGGGGTTGTTGGCAATGGACGTTGCGATCGCAAGCATCCGGCTGCCCGCATCCTCGTATGCCCTGTCCCGCGCCTCCAGTACCGAGAACGCGCCGAAGACAGCTGTCAGCACCAGCACGAACAGCAGGTTTGCCACAAACAAGCGGCGGGCGATGCTCCAGCGATGAAACAAGTAGGCCTCCCATGACCAATATGACCGCAACGGTGATGTGTGTCACCCGTGGCTGAATGATGGATATCACACAAGGGCAGCGGATTGGACACAAGTGCAGGACCGCAGCGCCTTACACAGTATCCAGAAGGAGAATCCCATGACCTCTCAACGAGGAGAGTCGGCAGTAGCCACCACAGGTGGACGCAGGGGGCTCGACAAGTCGCATTACCTGTACATCGCGGTCATCCTGGCCGTAGTGCTCGGTGCCGTGGTCGGCCTGCTGTTCCCTGAGGTTGGAAAGTCCCTGAAGCCGCTCGGGGACGGCTTCATCAAGCTCATCAAGATGATGATCGCTCCGGTCATCTTCTGCACCATCGTCCTTGGCATCGGTTCCATCGCCAAAGCTGCCACCGTCGGAAAGGTCGGCGGACTCGCACTTGGCTACTTCGTGGCCATGTCGACCTTCGCGCTGGCTATCGGCCTGGTTGTCGGCAACCTCATCCACCCCGGTGAGGGCCTGAAGCTGACTCCGTACGATCCCAACAAGAAGGCGGCCACGGACAGCACCGTGGACTTCCTTATGGGCATCATCCCCAGCGACATTCCTGTCCTGCCCACCCTCCTCGCAGCCATCCTGGTGGGCTTCGCGCTCCAGAAGATGGGTAAGCAGGGCACCCCGATCCTCACCGCAATCGGCCACGGACAGCGCCTTGTCTTCCGAATTCTCATCATGATCATGTGGCTGGCTCCCGTCGGCGCTTTCGGTGCGATCGCCGCCGTCGTTGGTGCCACTGGCGCCCAGGCAATCCTGAGCATGTTCACACTGATGCTGGCCTTCTACATCACCTGCGCAGTGTTCATCGTGGTCATCCTTGGCTCCCTGCTCCGTGCGGTGGCCGGCGTCAACATCTTCAAGCTGATGAAGTACCTGGCCCGGGAATACCTCCTCATCTTCTCCACGTCCTCCTCCGAGGCGGCCCTGCCCCGCCTCATCGCCAAGATGGAACACCTGGGTGTCTCCAAGCCGGTTGTCGGCGTGACGGTACCCACCGGCTACTCCTTCAACCTTGACGGCACGGCCATCTACCTCACCATGGCCTCCTTGTTCGTCGCCAACGCCATGGGTACGCCGCTGGACCTGGGTGCCCAGATCTCGCTGCTGGTGTTCATGATCATCGCTTCCAAGGGCGCCGCAGGCGTCACCGGAGCTGGCCTGGCAACGCTCGCCGCTGGCCTGCAGGCACACAAGCCCGAGCTCCTGGGCGGCGTGGGCATGATCGTTGGCATCGACCGCTTCATGTCAGAAGCCCGTGCACTGACGAACTTCACGGGCAACGCCGTTGCCACCGTTCTGATCGGCACCTGGGTCAAGGAAATCGACAACGACCAGGTGGAGCGCGTCCTTTCCGGCAGCGAACCGTTCGACGAGACCACAATGATCGCCCACGGCGCAGAGGCTGAGGCGGCTCCGGAACCTGAAACCCGCCACAAGGCAACCATCTAGCCGCAACAGCTTCGCGGGATACGAAGCAACGAGGACCGACACCCATGCAGGGTGTCGGTCCTCTGCCGTTCGCCGGGGGAAACCAGCGAAGCCAAGGGAAATAGCCCTCAACCTCCTAACCTTCGACCTCAACTAGAGGGTAAAGGCTCAAAGATCAGCGAAAGTCAAGTTCCCCGAAATGCCGTGTCGGGCGCTGTAGCCTAGGTGGGTAGCAGCGCTGTACCCAGGGGAACAGCGGCAGGGAAGATCGTCGTCGAAAGAGTGGTTAGATACGTGAGCAGCGAACGGGGAACAGCTACGCTGGGAGACACCGAGCTCGATCTGGAAGACGCCATCATGGGGCCCACGGGCCGTCCTCACCGCGACTTCCCGGAACCGGCTCCGCTTGCCTCCCACGGCCCTGCAAGGGTCATCGCCATGGTGAATCAGAAGGGCGGGGTGGGCAAAACCACGTCCACCATCAACCTTGCCGCGGCGCTCGCGGAATATGGCCGGCGCGTGCTCTTGGTGGACTTTGACCCACAAGGTGCTCTTTCTGCCGGGCTCGGCGCCAATCCGCACGAACTCGATCTCACCGTCTACAACGTCCTCATGGATCGCAAAGTGGACATCCGGGATGCCATCCAGCAGACCGGAGTGGAAGGCGTGGACCTTCTGCCGGCAAACATCGATCTCTCCGCGGCTGAAGTGCAACTGGTCAACGAAGTCGCCCGCGAGCAAGTCCTGGACCGCGCGCTCAAGAGGGTTGAAGATGACTACGACGTCGTTCTGATCGACTGCCAGCCATCGCTCGGCCTGCTGACGGTCAACGCACTGACCGCCGCCCACGGCGTCATCATTCCGTTGATCTGCGAGTTCTTCGCACTTCGCGCAGTAGCGCTCCTCGTGGAAACCATCGAGAAAGTGCAGGACCGTTTGAATCCGCGCCTGCAGGTGGATGGCGTCCTCGCCACCATGTACGACGCCCGCACCCTGCACAGCCGCGAAGTCATCTCGCGCCTCGTGGAGGCCTTCGGTGACAAAGTTTTCGAGACCGTCATCAAGCGTTCCATTAAGTTCGCGGACGCCACCGTGGCCGCGGAGCCTATTACGAGCTATGCCGGCAACCACATCGGTGCAGACGCCTACCGCCGCCTCGCAAAGGAACTTATCTCGCGCGGCGGCGCGCCGTAGCGAACACGTGGGACCGTCACTCGCCGAGGCGGCAAGTCCGGAAAAAACGTCCGACGCCGGCACCTCCGAGGCCCGCAAGGCGGGCTTTGAGGTTCGGCTCGCAAACTTCACCGGGCCGTTCGACCTCCTGCTGGGCCTGATATCCAAGCACAAGCTGGACATCACCGAGGTGGCGCTGGCCACCGTCACCGATGAGTTCATCAAGTACATTCGCCGCCTGCAGGAACTGGGGGAGGACTGGGCATTGGATGAGGCCAGCGAATTCCTGGTGATTGCCGCCACGCTCCTGGACCTCAAAGCTGCCCGGCTCCTCCCCGCCGGCGAAGTAGAGGATGAGGAAGATATTGCCCTTCTGGAAGCCCGGGATCTGCTGTTCGCCCGCTTGCTCCAGTACAAGGCGTTCAAGCACGTAGCAGGTCTCATCAATGAAACCCTCGAACAGGAGGGCCGGAGATTCCCGCGCCAAGTGGCGTTGGAAGGGCATTTCGCGGCGCTACTGCCGGAACTCGTGTGGCGGCACACCCCCGAACAATTTGCGGAGCTTGCCGCCAAGGCACTGAAACCAAAAGACGCGGCGCCCGCAGAGGTGGGATTGGACCACCTCCACGCGCCACCGGTGAGCGTCAAGGAGCAAGCCGGGATCATCGGCGACCGGCTTCAACGTGGAGCCCCGCTCTCCTTCCGAGCGCTGATAGCCGACGCCGAGACGACCCTGGTTGTCGTGGCCCGCTTCCTGGCCTTGCTGGAGATGTTCCGGGACAGGGTTGTGGCATTCGAACAGGCAGGTCCGTTGGCAGAACTCACCGTTAGGTGGACCGGGGACGTCGCCGAATGGGACAGCTCGAACTTGAGCGAAGAGTACGAGGAAACGACTGAAGGGACAGGCAGTGACTGAGCAGGATATAGCCGCCGACGGCCTTGCTGAACTCGAAACCCTGCCTGGCGGGGCGCGGGCAGCGTTGGAAGCTGTGCTTATGGTCATCGACGAGCCAGCCACCTCGGAGGAGTTGGCCGCGGGATTGAACGTAACGGTCGCCGTCGTCGAGGATTTGCTGCAGGACCTGCAGCGGGAGTATAGCGGCTATACTGTTAAAGCCCCGGACGTGGATGCTGTCGGCTTTGCCGTTGCCAGCTCTGCCCCCCGGGGTTTTGAATTGCGGAACGTCGCCGGTGGGTGGCGGATCTATTCACGGTCTGATTTTGCGGACATCGTGGGCAGGTTCGTCCTCGAAGGGCAGACCACCAGGCTCACTCAGGCAGCGCTTGAAACACTGGCGGTCATTGCCTACAGGCAACCGGTCTCCAGGGCCCGGGTATCCGCAATTCGAGGCGTCAACGTCGATTCTGTGGTCCGGACTCTAACCCAGCGTGGTCTGATCGAAGACTCCGGGAACGATCCCGAATCAGGGGCTGTCCTGTATAGGACAACCTCCTACTTCCTGGAGCGGATGGGAATCGGCTCGGTGGCGGAACTGCCCCAGCTCTCGCCGCACCTTCCGGGTTTGGAAGGGATCGACGAGTACTACGACGCCAGCCGGATGTAAGCCCGGCACCGCACGATAACTACATACTGATTCACGGCACCGCATGGACGGTGCCACGGCAACAAGGGGCAGACGATGTCTGCCCGGCTGGCTAGTGTTGATTGCAGCACTAAATGCCGGCCATTACTACACAAGGACGGGTCATGACACAGGCGGGACGCCAGGGTTCACCACGTAACAGTTCGGGACGCAACAGTTCTGGACGCAATGAGGCAAGGGGCGGCACAGGCCGCTCCAACGCCGGCGGCTTCTCCGGCCGCGGCGGCAGTGCCGGCGCTGGAAAGCGCAACTTCACTCAGGGCGAGGGCCGCCCGTTCAAGGCTTCAAAGCCACGGGAAGCGGCCCCTTTCGATCCCGATAACCCCACAACGGCTGGCGATTACGATCGCGGCCAGGCCGCCCGGCCTGCCAAGCCCTTCCGCAAGCCCGGCTCCAACAAGCCCGGTTACGGCAAGGCCCCCGGAACACCCGGTGCGTTGAAGCCCAAGGCGAAGCCCGCCAGGCAATACGGCTCCAAGGCTTTCGGCAGCGAACGCTTCGGCCAGAACCTGGGCCCCATCCGCAAGCCTGGCCGCAACCGCGGTCCGCGCCAGGAAGTCCCGCAGTCGGACCTTCACGATGTGGACGGCGTGCGCCTGCAAAAGGTCATGGCGCAGGCCGGCGTGGCTTCACGTCGCGTGTGCGAGGAAATGATCCTCGAAGGCCGCGTCGAGGTGGATGGCGTTGTCACTACCGAGCTTGGCATGCGTGTTGACCCCAAAACCGCCGTGATTCACGTTGACGGTATCCGCATCCAGCTGGACGAAACCCTCGTCTACATGGTCTTCAACAAGCCCAAGGGCGTTGTCTCCACCATGGAAGACCCCGAGGGCCGGCCGTGCATCAGCGACTTCCTGAAGAACGCCAAGGGTGAGCGTCTCTTCCACGTCGGGCGTTTGGATGTCGGCACCGAAGGGCTGCTGTTGTTGACCAACGACGGCGAACTCGCCAACCGCCTGACCCACCCGTCGTATGAGGTGCCCAAGACGTACCTGGTTCAGGTTCGCGGCCCCTTCCCGCAGGGCGTCGGCGCGCAGCTGAAGTCCGGCGTCGAGCTTGAAGACGGTCTGGCAACAGTGGATTCGTTCCGCCTTGTTGACTCCACCCCTGGCCACGTGCTCATTGAGGTTGTCCTGCACTCCGGCAAGAACCGCATCGTTCGCCGTATGTTCGATGCTGTTGGTTTCCCGGTAGAGCGTCTTGTCCGTGTCAAGATCGGTCCCATTGGCCTGGGAGACCAGCGCCAAGGAAGCATCCGCAACCTCGGCAGGCAGGAAGTCGGTCACCTTCTGGCATCTGTGGGGCTCTAGGGCATGTCGGCATTCCGCTCGCACGGCCGCGGCCATCTTGATGGCCCGGTCGTGGTTCTTGGTACAGGCTTGCTTGGTGCCAGCATTGGCCTTGGCCTGCGCGGGCGCGGCGTTCCCGTTTTCCTTTTCGACCTCTCGCCGACGAACCAGGCGGTCGCGGTGGACATTGGTGCTGGCCGGCCCTTGGCTGAGCTTGACGAGCAACCTCAGTTGGTTGTTGTCGCTGCACCGCCTGACGTGACGGCCGACGTCGTGGAGAAAGCCCTGGCGGACTACCCGTCCGCCGTCGTCGTCGACATTGCCAGCGTCAAGGCCACTATCCAATCCCAATTGCGGGAGCGCGGCGTGGACCTGGCCAGGTACGTGGGGACCCATCCGATGGCCGGACGGGAAAAGTCCGGGCCGGTTGCAGCCAGGGGCGAGCTTTTCACGTCCATGCCGTGGGTGGTTTGCCCAACGGAGGAAACCGACACCGACGCACTGCAGACGGCACGTTCGCTGGCGGGGGACCTAGGGGCAATCGTCTCCCAGTTCACCGCTGATGAGCACGATGAAGCGGTGGCTTTGGTCTCGCATCTGCCGCAGATCATGTCTTCGCTTCTGGCGAGCCGCTTGCAGGGGACACCCCTGCATGCGCTGTCCTTGGCCGGGAACGGATTGCGGGACACCACCCGCATCGCTGCCAGTGATCCCACCCTGTGGGTGCAGATCCTGGGTGGCAACGCGGAAAAGGTTGTTTCCATCCTCCACGGCGTTCGTGAGGACCTGAATCGCTTGATCGGGACTTTGGAAGCGCCGAGTGCACCCGGAGCGCGGTTGGATCTCGCCCAGCTCATCAGTGAAGGCAACGCCGGACAGGCCCGGATTCCGGGCAAGCACGGCGGGCCTCCACAAGCGTATTCCTGGCTTACGATCCTCGTGGATGACAAGCCTGGCCAGATCGCGCAGCTCCTGACCGAAATTGGGGAGATCGGCGTGAACGTCGAAGACCTCCGGCTCGATCATTCATCGGGCCAGAACGTGGGCATGGTGGAGCTCTCAGTCCTGCCGAGCAAGCACGACCTCCTTGTTGAAGCCTTAACCGACCGTGGATGGCGGGTACTCCAGTAATGACGCGTGAATTCTTTGGGCCGGAGACAGTCGCCCGCCCCGGCAAGCCGCTCGTGATCGCGATCGACGGCCCCTCGGGGTCGGGCAAGTCCAGCGTCAGCAAGGAAGTTGCCCGGCGCTTGAAGCTGGCGTACCTGGATACCGGTGCGATGTACCGCGCACTCACGTGGTACTGCCTCAAAACAGGGCTCGACCTCCAGGACGGCGCTGCGGTGGAGCAGGCTTCCAAGCTCATGCCCCTGGAAATCAGCACCAGCACCGCTACCGAGTATGTGGCAGTAGACGGCACGGACATTACCGATGAAATCCGTGATCCCTTGATTTCGTCTTCCGTGAGCGCCGTCGCTACTACATTGGGTGCCCGCACGGAGCTGATCCGCCGCCAGCGCCAGCTCATCGACCAGCACCATCACCGGATGGTGGTGGAGGGACGCGACATCACCACAGTGGTTGCCCCCAACGCCGAGGTCCGCATGCTCCTGACCGCAAGCGAAGAGGCCAGGCTCCGGCGTCGTGGTATTCAGTTGGGCGGTACGCAGACCAAGGAACAGCTTGCCGCGCAGGTGACACAGCGTGATGCCAAGGACTCCACGGTGGTGAACTTCACCCAAGCGGCTGACGGCGTTGTGACGCTCGATTCCTCGGACCTGGACTTTGAGGAAACAGTGGAAACAGCTCTGGCGATCGTTAGCAAGGTCATCTATGGCGACTAATAACCAGCTTCCTGCGCTCCACCTTCCGGCTAGGTGGACACGCATTTGGAGCCGGCCCGTTGGCTGGTTCCTGGATCATGTCATCTACCGGACGGTGGTGTCGGGCAAGAGCAACATACCCGCCGCTGGTCCAGTGATCTTTGCCGCTAACCACATCAGCTTCCTGGACGGTCCAGTGATGTTCGGCGCTTCGCCGCGTCCCATGCACATCCTGGTCAAGAAAGAGATGTTCCGTGGATTCCTGGGCCGCGTCCTCAAGGGATCAGGGCAGATTCCCGTGGACCGAAGCGGTGACCGCAGCGCCCTGCACGTGGGCAAGCAATTGCTCGACGCCGGCCGTTGCGTTGGGATCCTGCCCGAAGGTACCCGGGGAGCGGCTCTGCTGAGAGCATCAGCAACGGTGTCGCCTGGCTGGCTATCAACTCCGGAGCCACCGTCATACCCGTCGCGATTCTCGGAACCCGTGCGGGTGATGAGCACCGCGACCATATTCCCAAACCCCGCCGCAGGCTGTATGTCAGCTTCGGCGAACCCCTCACGGTGCAGCGCCGGAAGGGCGAACCGGGGCGTGTTTCAATGGACAGGGCGGCTGCGGCAATCCGCGATGCACTGGCCGAACACGTCCAGGATGCAGTCAGGACTACAGGGCAGGGCCTTCCCCAGGAACCTCCGTCCGGACCATCCACACCGCAGCACCGCCAAACAGAAGTAGCCGGGACGCCGGCAGACCACCGTTAAGGAACGTGCAATGAGCGATACGACTCAAAAATCCGGCCTCCACGGAGCCGGCGACGACGAATACACGCCCACCGGCACCGACCAGGTGGCTGAAAACCTGGCTGCCCTGGACGACGAAGAGGCCGAACTCCGTGCGGCCACCCTCCGGGCCGGCCTGGACGATTACGACCTCGACGAAGAAGATGCCGCGCTGCTCAGTGGCGAATACGGCGATGAAGGCGACGAAGGTCCCCTCAAGCTGGACCCGGTTTTGGCCATCATCGGCCGCCCGAACGTGGGCAAGTCAACCTTGGTCAACCGCATCCTGGGCCGCCGCGAAGCTGTGGTTGAGGACACCCCGGGTGTTACCCGCGACCGCGTCATGTACTCTGCCCGCTGGAACGGCCGCAACTTCACCTTGGTAGACACCGGCGGATGGGAACACGATGCCAAGGGCATCCACGCCCGTGTTGCCGAGCAGGCCGAGATGGCTGTTGAGCTTGCCGACGCTGTTCTCTTCGTCGTGGACTCCGCCGTTGGCGCGACTGCAACGGATGAAGGCGTCATGAAGATGCTGCGCAAGAGCAAGAAGCCGGTCATCATGGTGGCCAACAAGGTGGATGACTTCGCGCAGGAAGCTGACTCCGCTGCACTGTGGGGCTTGGGCTTCGGCCAGCCGTACCCGGTGTCCGCCCTCCATGGCCGCGGTGTAGCCGACCTCCTGGACCACGTCATGGACACCCTGCCTGAGTTCTCCCTCGTGGAGGGCGTAGAGCGTTCCGGTGGACCCCGCCGTATCGCCCTGATCGGTCGCCCGAACGTCGGTAAGTCCTCCCTGCTGAACAAGCTTGCAGGCTCCGAGCGCGTAGTGGTGGATCCGCTAGCCGGCACTACCCGTGACCCGGTTGACGAATTCATCGAACTTGGCGACCGCACGTGGCGCTTCGTGGACACCGCAGGTATCCGCCGGCGCCAGCACATGGCACAGGGCGCCGACTTCTACGCCTCACTGCGTACGCAGGCCGCGCTCGAAAAGGCGGAGGTCGCCGTCGTGCTCCTCGCCGTGGACGAAGTCCTCAGCGAACAGGACGTCCGCATTCTGCAGTTGGCTATTGAGTCCGGCCGTGCCCTGGTGCTCGCGTTCAACAAATGGGACCTGCTGGACGACGAACGCCGCCGCTACCTCGAGCGTGAAATCGAGCAGGACCTGGCCCACGTTGAGTGGGCTCCGCGTGTCAACATTTCCGCGAAGACCGGCTGGCACAAGGACCGCTTGGTTCCTGCTTTGGATACTGCGCTGGAGAGCTGGGACCGCCGTATCCCCACTGGCCGCCTGAATGCATTCCTTGGTGAACTGGTTGCTGCCCACCCGCACCCGGTTCGCGGTGGCAAGCAACCGCGTATCCTCTTCGGCACCCAGGCTTCCAGCCGCCCGCCGAAATTCGTCCTGTTCACCACCGGTTTCCTGGATCCTGGATACCGCCGCTTCATCACGCGTCGCTTACGCGAAACGTTCGGCTTCGAAGGCACGCCCATCGAGGTCAACATGCGCGTTCGTGAGAAGCGCGGCAAGAAGCGCTAAATGAGACGGGCATCACAGTCGACTTTGGCTCTGATGGCATTGGCACCCTCCAACTTCGTGTAAGCTTTTGGAGGTGGTTCGGCCGGACTGCTTAGGTGGGACTCTTCGGAGGAAAACCTAGGCGGAGAACGGTGGAACCAGCGGGCTGTAGCGCAGCTTGGTAGCGCACTTGACTGGGGGTCAAGGGGTCGCAGGTTCAAATCCTGTCAGCCCGACCAGCAAAATCCGCTCCATCACTGGGAAAGCATCCCGGAGGTGGGGCGGTTTTTGTTTAAGCGCTACTCGTAACAGGGGCTTGTGTGTGCACTGTGCGTGCACCGCCTTTTCTCACCGGCACCATGGCAGCTGCCTTCTCCGCGGCATTCGAAGCTGCGGAGCCAATGAGGTGACCATACGTGTCTGATGTGATCGTGATTGACGAGTGCCTAAGTAGCTTCTGGACAATAGCGATGTCTTCACCAGATGAGAGCAGCAAGGAAGCGTACTCATGGCGCTGGCCGTGGAATGTCAGTTTAGGAAGCCCTGACTGTACCCGCAGTTTCTCAAATAGACGTGTCGCGTACTGGGGCTTGAGGGGTCGCCCGTCCTCCATTGTGAACACATAGCCACTGTGGGAGTATGCCTCTTGGCCGGCGTCGCGTTCCTGGTCCTGTTGGATCCGCCAAGCCACCAAGGCACCTACAGCCGTTCACTGAGATCGATCGTCGCATAGCTGTCTTCGGTCTTCGTGTCGTTGTCCAAAACGCGCCCGTCTGCCTGCACGCGGTTGTTTCGGATGCTCAATTGCCGACGGGTGAGGTCAACGTTCGATCCATCGAAGTCCAACCAGCTCGCCGCGGCGCAGGCCTGTGAAGGTAGCTCAGCTCGAACAACGCCCCAAGTCTGTGTGTTGCTGCGATGTCCAGGAAGTGCCCTACCTGTTCGGGCTCCCACGCCGTGATCCGCTTCTTATCGACCTTGGGTAGTTCAAGCTCCGTGGCTGGGTTTATGTCGATCCCGCTGTGACCGTGCAGCAGCCCGCAGGGAGGCCTGTAGGACAGCGGCGATACGTCTGACGGTAACTGCGCCTCTGCCCGCATCAGAGAGGCTCTTGAGGAAGTCGTTGAGGTGGTAGCGACGGATGTCCGAGAGCATCATTCTGCCAAGCTCAGAGCCCTTGATGTCATTGCGAATGTATCGGGAGTAGTTGTCGTAGGTGGTAGCCCGGATCCCTTTGCCGGTGTCCCGGTGGCGTTCTAGCCAGCCGTCCAAGTAGTCTCCGTACCTCTCAGTGTTCCGCTTCAGGAAAGTGCCCTGGTCCAACTCGCGCGCGACTTTGTTCCTGGCTTCACGAGCGGCCTTCTGTGTAGGAAACCCGTTTTGCCGGATCTGCCGGCGCTTTCCCGTCAGCAGGATCAATCCCCGCTGCGACGTAGAAACCCCACGTTCCGTGTTTAGGTTCCGCCGCAAGCTTCGGGCACTTGGAGCCGTACTGCTTTTTGTTCTCGTCCCGGCAGCCGCAGCGCCGGAAAATGTCATTCGCCATCTTGTGTCACTCCTTTGTCCCGGATTCGATTTCGATCTTCACTTGGGCGTAAATCTCCTTCAGGTCATCTGGAACTTCCCACGTGGGGATATTGGCCTGCTCCATTTCCTTGCGCTTGGCGTAAGCCCTTCTCACTGTCTGGATGGCCACGTTCCTATACGTCTCAGCCTCGCGGCTGCGACGTTCTTCATCTAGGGCTGCTTGCTCAACAAACTCCTTGGGGCTCGCCCCGGTAGGAAACTTTGAGTCGGCATGACCTACCAGCGTCGACCGGGCCGCGCGCAATGAGTAGTGCGCGGCTTGCTCTAACCCCCTTACTGACAGCGTTAGCTCGAGCAAAGAACCTAGCCCGGATTCCTCTCCCTCTCCGTCAAAGCAAAACTTCTCGGCGGCATCGACGGACAGTTCTACGTCTGACGGGGTGACGTCGGTTAATGGCCGTAGCCCCGTCGTAGGGGGAGTAGATGAGGGCGAGGGGCGGAATCGCCCAGGATTCGCCCGATGATGAGCACTTCTTGAAGTGAAACCGTCTCCTTTCGCCCCGTACTCAATGTTGGCGATTGTGCTTCGGGGGATCGGGTAGCCGATTGCTTCACAGGCCGCGCTTAGGTCCTGCGCAGACATGGAAGCGAGCTTCCTTGCTGACTGGATGTTTTTACCAACGCGAGCAGCAACAGATGACGCCCAATGCCGCGGTTCGATTTGTCCCATAACAACACAATCTCATGACCTATTGTGCTTTCGCAACACCTATGGTTATTATTGTTGCAGAGGGACAAGATACGCAGCTTCTGTCCCGTCAGAACACAGAAGGGAAATCTGATGTCAGTTGCCTACTCGGCAGAGGTGGAGCGAATTCTCACCAAAGCTACTGCGACCGTTGACGAACTAGCCGCGCTTATGGGCATTGGTCGGCGCCAAGCTTACGAGGCTGTACAGCGTGGGGATATCCCCTGCATACGCCTTGGGAGCCGAATCCTGATCAGCACCCGCGTCATCAACGAAATGCTCGACTCAGGCACCGTGCAGCAGAGCGCAGCCTAATGAGCCTCGAAGAAATGAAAGCGAAGTTCGCGGGCAAGCGAGTGCAGTTTGTTGGGATTTACGGCCAGACCCGCGGCCCGGTAGGGAAGGTGTGGCGCGTGACTAGGCATGGCGTCTTTGTCACTTACCCTGACGGCCACCGCGAGCAGCACCACCCAGAGGACCTGACCGTCGTTACAGATGAGTTACTCAGGTGACTCATGGCTACCACGGTCAGGAGCACCACGGGCACGGCGCCCATTGTTTTTGACCTCGTTGGCCCAGATCTGGTGCTGATCGTCCTCGAAGACGGATCACAACAGTTGTACAAAGCCAGCGAAATAATCGCGGCAATCAGCCCACCACGCTGACGCGAAACCCCCCGAACCGCTCTCTGGGAGGGAGCCCAAGGGATGCACTACCAAAACCATCACAAATACTGACAAAAGGTCTTATTCATATGAGTAACAGCACTAACACCATGCCCGATGTCCGCCGCATGACGATGAACCAGGCAATCAAGCTTGCCGCGTTCGTTGCTGAAATCCGCCCCGAGTGGTCAGCAGGCCCGATACGCGGACTGCTTCAAGCGCACACTTACGGCAGCGGTGGAGTAACCGTCATGGGCGTAGAGGAACTGACGCGCCGCACCGTCGCCGCAGCGTTCACCTCACCTCAGACACAACTCACCGAACTGCCCGCAGAACGCGGCGTGATCAGCAGACAGTAGACACCAACCAAGCCACGCAGGACATGAGCACCCTGCGCTGGCCAAAGACACCAACAACATTCTTTGTCCCGACCGAAACCAAGGACACCATGCACAGGCTCAGAACATATCGACCCGCCGCCCCAAGCGCGCAACCCTTCATCAGCACCAGCCTCTATATCAGCTTGGAGATCAAGAGGCACCTCGAAACCACCGAAACACCAGGCGTGCACGGCTACTTTGGCGAGGTGACCGAGTGAAGGAAGTCACCCCCGAAATGGCAGAAGCCATCTCGTCTGCCGAACACGAGGCATCGCTTACAGTTCCGTCACCGTTGCATGTGGAGCCCACCGTACCGGCCTTTCCTACTAGCGCACTCCCGTCATGGTGGCGGGCCTTTGTTGAAGCGGCGGCAGAAGCAACGCAGACCCCGTTGGACCTTGCCGCTTCCGTGACACTAGGGGTCATGTCCGCTGCCGTATCAGGTAAGAACAGGATCCAGGCGGCGCCCGGTTGGGAAGAACCTTTGAACCTCTATTTAGCGTGCGCACTGCCTCCAGGCAACCGGAAATCAGCAGTATTCAACCTCGCCACAACGCCACTACGCGAAGTGGAAATGGAACTTATTGAGGCCGCCAAGCCAGAAGTGCTGCGCCAAGCAACGCTCAAGAAGCTGCGCGAAGACACCGCCGAGAATGTTCGCAAACAGGTCATGAACGGGAAGAAGACTGAGGACCAGTATCTCGCAGCCGTACAAGCCGCCGATGACATCCCGATCCTCACCCTGCCGAGGCTCCTGGCAGATGATGCAACACCCGAGGCTCTTACTTCATTGGCTGCGGACAACGGTGGAAGGATATCTGTCGCCTCGGCTGAGGGTGGGATATTTGACATCTTTGCCGGCCGGTACAGCGGGGGCATGCCAAACATGGACATTCTTCTCAAGGGCCACGCTGGCGATGCAATGACTGTGGACCGAAAGGGGCGACCCACCGAGCGGATACCCTCAGTCTGCCTGAATATGAACCTCACGGTTCAGCCTGCGGTCCTTCGACAGATCGGTTCGGGATCCCCTGAGAAATCGAAAGGTGAACTGGAACGCTTTCTGTTCACAGTGCCCAAGTCCAGTGTTGGCTTTCGATCAGTGGAGGCGCAACCTGTCCCCGCCGCGGTCAAAGCTACCTACCACCACCACGTAAGGACTTTGGCACGGTCAGCAGTAGTGCCGGGTGAGCCGACAGTAATCCGGATGGACCCAGACGCTACAAAGCTCTTTACGGACTGGCAGAGGGTCATAGAGGCGGATCTAAGGCCGGGAGGCCTGCTGGGTGATCCTCGTGTCATTGGCTGGGGATCGAAGCTTGCAGGGACAACAGCCAGGTTCGCGGGAATCCTCCACTTAGCATCCGGCAAATCACCGAACGAAATGCTTTCTGCGGATACTGCGGATTGTGCGGCAGCAATGGCAGATCACTTTTCTCAACACGCAATCGCTGCTTTCCATCTCATGGGTACGGCGGATCCTCACAGGAAGGCAAAGGAACTGAGGATGCTGATAAAGAACACCAAGCTATTCAGCTTCACCGAAAGGGATCTGCTGACTAAGGCAAGCAGATCAGTCTTTCCTGATTCAGCATCCATAAGAGAAGCGCTGATGGTTCTCCTGGAACACGACTGGGTATTCAGAGTGGAAATGCCCGTCCACTCAGGACCGGGCCGGAAAGCGTCACAGATGTACGTGCCTCACCGGAGCATGTTCGAAACCGAAGACGGCACCGCACAATCCGCACAATACGCAGAACCATTCGGGGAGGCAGCGTGAAGACATACCGGATCCACAAGTGCACCCGCCAGCATCGAACGTCACGGACCTTCCTAGCCTGCGCAATACCGCGTCACCTATGGATCCGTGGCAAGGGAAACATTGCGCTCATCGCATGGTGCGACGCTCCAAGCGTCTCTCTGTGGACCGATGCAGCACAGGCGGAAGCGTCCAAACAATTCATCGACGCAACAGGCTGCGGACGCCGCTGCAACGGCCACCACGACATCATCCTCGTGCAAGGAGTTACGGCATGAATGATTCGGAATTGACCGCCTATTGGAAGTTTCGAGCAATGCACTTCCAACGTCTTGCCGTCTCCTACCAACAAGAACTTCTAGCGCTCAAGAACTCCCCGGCCCGTGAACGAAGCCACGGACGCGGACTGCACGCCGATCCGACCGCGACACGTGCTGTCGCCAACGTCACCCGTCACCAGAAAGGGAACTAGCCGTGGCTTACGACTGGACCGAAAAACAAATAGCTACCTACGACTACCCAGCTCAGTCCGCCGTGTGGAAGCTGAAAGCCGAGCACGCCCAGCAAGAAGCCACTCATTGGATGCGCAGAGCTCGCGCCGCTGAGGCGCAACTATCCATGTACCAGCAACGAGAGAGGCAAGCATGACGGTTACCCGCTACCCGCATGGATCCCTTGAGTACTGGAAGAAGCTGGCCGCTACACGGCAGGACATCATCACTCGTGCGCACCGGAAGCTGAACTTGCTACAGCAGGAGTACGACGAGGTGGAAGCCGAACTACGCACCTATGTAGGCCAGGGGACCATAACCCAAGAGGCCCCGATCAACACCACCGAGGGTGAGCACCTTCGCAGTCCACGGACCTGAAATGTTGCCACGAAAGAAGCAGAAATGACCAACGATCCACAGACCGACGACCCGCAATCCAACGAAGACGACGCGTTCTACGACAGCATCTACAAGCCAAAAGGCATCGAGCTGACCGAAGAAGAAGACGCGCTCTACAACCAGATCTTCCCCACCAAGTAAGGAACGTCCATGGCTTTCAAATTCAGTCCACTCCTCAACATCAACGACCTCCGCGACATCGTAGACGGCGCCGCGCCCTACGGTATCGAACCCAACGAAAAGGTATCCCACGGGCTCCACCTCTACGAAGTCCTCATGCAGCAAACAATCTCGGCCGTTCCCGCCGTGAAGTTGATTGACCTCACCGAAGAACAAGCAGTCGAACATGCCTTTCAAGTCGCCAGGGTCCGGGCCATAGCGTTCCCCGGTCAGCCCGCAATCAACATGATCGCAGCCAACCTCCAAGACCAAGTGGTGAAGGAAACAGCCGAAGCTATGGCGGACGACGCTTCGAGGTACATCAAGGAACTTCGCCCAGTCTTCGACGAGGCAGCAGATCACCTAGCACGTTCCGTGAAGGCTGGCATCACCCCGACCTCAACAGCACAAGACGTGCTCGACCTCAACAGTCAGACAGCAGCGACACTCTGGAATGAACTGCCCACCCACATCACATCACTTGAACGCATCAAGAACCTGCGCGTGAGGCTGTCCCGCACCCTCGGACTCCCACCGCAGCCCTTCTACACCAACTCAGACCCCATCACCGACTACACCGCCTGCTTCGTCCACCCAGACACAGGCATCACCTCAGGTGCGATTACCAACTTCCCGAACAACGCAACCGGGCAGCGAGTATTCAACACGCCCAAACAGGAATGGCTGAGCCTCGCCACGATTACAGCCGGCAACATGCAGCTCAACTGAACCAAAGGCAACAGGTGGTGCGCGCACCTCGCTGACGCGCACCACCTGGGGACTTTCCCTTACGCCACCCCTCAGAAATTTTCCCGCCGGGGAGGCTGATTATTCTCTGTACGCTTTGGGGGATTTTCAACGAGACAACAATTACGGCGCAGCCTCGGTAGCAACTGGCGCTGCTGGGGCTTTCACGGACAGCTTCTTAACGATTCCGATGATGAGAGCTGGAACGCTAGTAGCCATCGAAAGCAGCGCAATCATCGTCAGTAATGGGAAGTGGGATACAGCGGAAACGAATACCAGGACGAAGCCAAGAGGGAATGCAATCACCGCGAAGATAAGCGGAGTGTTACCCGGCTTACGCCCTTGTTCCTTATAAGCGGCCAAAGCAACACAAATGGCAATAGCTCCAAGCACCAGAAGGGCAACAACCGCCGTTGTGAGAACACCGACTGCGCCACCAGTCACCCCGCCAAAAGCAACCATTAGAACTACAGATAGTAAGACGCCCGCAGCGCCAGCAATAGCAGTGACCTTAAAGAGTTTCCCTTGGTTATTCATGGTGCTCACTGTAGCCACGAACAAATAAAGCACAAGCCCGGCATGACCACGTGTCTTAAAACACCCTGGCCCACACCCTTCCCCCACCCCCATCAAACGACACCGATGGTGAGGTCGTCGGGAAGTGTGCCAACCGCTCAACCTCATTCACGACCCTGAAAGGAGGCCCATTCTTGGGTACTCAAAGGAACATGACCAAGCCGAATTCACGGGCTTACAGACCTCAGTCAGCGGCTATCCGGGCCGCACTCGTGGAGCTTCCTGCGGAGGGTTGCACGCTGCCTGTCCCGGATCTTCCTCAGTCGCGGGACTGGAGCGACGTTGAACAGGCTCGCTGGGCTGAGCTTTGGGAGTCGCCGCAGGCTACGCAGTGGGACGATTCGTGCCGCGGGACTGTTGCCTTGCTTGTGGCCTATGAAACTAGGTTGCTGACTGGGGATGGTGGCACTGCATGGGTAGCTCAGGAGTGCAGGTATGCCGCGGAAGCTCTCGGATTAACGCCTAAGGCGATGGCATCGCTGGGGTGGAGGATCGCTGATGGCAAGCAGTAGGAGGGCAGCCAGGGGCGTCCCGGCTGTGCAGACGGAGGTTGACCCTAATCGCATCACTCAGGAGGGATTCCAGTCTCCCCGTGGTGAGGTCAGGGCTTGGTTCCGGGGCGGTGTTTGTTACCGCGTCAAGATTGCTGGGCGCCCTTACGGATGGGGTGAAGGCCCCGCGGTTTGGGCCGCCGTGCTAGATGGCACGTTCCGACCTGATGACTTCGGCAAGCACAACAAATAACTAAATAAGCACCACGCAACGGAGCCCGCACGTGGCGGGCTTTTTTACACCCAAAATCAGAATTGGAGTCACCCCAAATGGGACAGATCGACAACCTTAGTCAGGGCAACCTGAACGATATTCTGCGCCGGCTGAGAGCTCTTGAGTTCAATACGAACCAGAACGCTATGGGCATCGGGCGCGGCGGTATAACCGTCTACGGCGGCGGCGGTATAACCATCGAAAACGGTGGGCTTTCCGTAACTGGAACCGCAACCATTAGCGGGACCCTCACGAACACCGGCACAACCAATCTCACAGGTACGCTGACCGCTACCGGCCCTATCAACCTCAACGGCCCGACAACTATTGCCGGCGATGTCACTTCGACAGGCGACTTCACAGTGAATGGTCCGACCGACCTGAACGGCCCAACTACCGTAGCGGGTGACACTACGGTTACAGGTGACTTGAACGTGAACGGACCAATGAAAACGACAAGCACGCTGTCCGTTGAAGGCGTGACCACGCTCAAGAACGACCTCAATGTAACTACTGGCAAGATCAACGCTGGCGGCATGACCGTCGATCCGTCATTGTTTGGTGGCAGCGTCCAGTTCAGCGCGGGGGGCTACCTCTCCGGGACTGCATCAGGTCCGCAGATCACCGGCCCAGCGGGGAACTCATTCGTCTTCACCAGGAGCGGCAAGGCAGGTTTGCAGGCCGCCGCGATCGATCTTATCGGCGCGGTTGAGGTTCAAGGCGGGCTGAAAGTCACGAGCCCTGGAACCACGACCGGCGTAACGCCAAACCTCTACATGGACGGCTCAGGGAACATCAAGAAGATCCTGCCCTAGAGGTTGTCCGTATTGTGCTTGGTGCAGAACACGCGGCTGGCATATACGGCAATAGCGCCGGCGTTGTCCCACTCGATTTCTGTACTTCCGCCTCGCTCGCCAATCTCGCCCATGGTAAGTCCCTGATCGAAGAGTGCGCAGGATTCGGCGCCCCGCTGAACTAGCGCGTCATCGGATGGAAGATTGCCACCGCGCCAGTTCTTCTTTACGCCCTCAAGGAACCGGGCACGGGCGCTCTCGTCTGTGAAAGCAGACGGGAGCGCTTCGGCTGGGGCGGGCGCGGCCAGTAACGGTGCGGCAGCAGATGACGTATCGCTAGTGGATGGCTCACTGCTCGGAGTGGAGCCCGCGCCAGCGCTTGAACATCCTGTCAGGCCGACAGATACAAGCAGGATAAGCCCCCAAATTTTCCTCATGTTCCGCATCTTAATCGGAACCGCCACCAATTAAACCCCACGTCGAAGAGCAACAACGAACCCAAAGGTGAACACCATGGCATTCATCCTCTACCAAGGCCAAAAGATAGCGATCCCGGACAACGTAAAGGTGGACGAAGTAGCAGACGCAATCAAAGCAATACAGAACTCCGGTACGTACTCCTATGTGACGCTGAACTTAGAAGGCGAAGTGCCAAAACGGATAAGGCTCATGGTTGGCCCAGGCATCCCCATCGGAATCGTCAGCGACCCCCTAGACGGACACGAACCCAACCTCACCGACGACAGCCTCGCGAAGTTCGTAGACGAATCGGAGGGTTAGTCGCTCGGTTCTAACGAAGGACATGGGCCTATGCACCCTCCCCACCCCCGTTTTTGTGCCTCCTCTGGCTTAGGCGCAGATATCCCCCCGTGGATTTTTTTCCACGGCGTGAGGGCTGGGATCCCTGTATTGGCGGGATTTTTGCCACTTTTCAAGACCCTTTCGTGGGGTCTTTTTGCGTATCTAGAAGATGGTGATTTTTTGACATGAAAACGTACCGGAATGATCGGCGGTATGTGGCGCAGCGGGAGGCGTTGAAGCGGGCGTACCAAGCTCAAGGGCTCCCGTGCGCTGGTTGTGGTGGTCCGTTCTTATGGGACTTCGAGAATAGGAAGCTTTACCCGGAGTTCTGGAAGGATCCTCGCAGCTTCACGGCGGATCACATCGACGCGGTGAATGCTGGGGGGAAGATGGCCCCAGGCGTCAACGGCTTGCGCGGGATGCATCGCGGTTGCAACTCATCCCGCGGGGATGGGTCCCGTGACGCGGCAAAGGTAGCCGCCGCACCCCTCAGGACTAGTCGGAAGTGGTGAGGCGGGTTGTGGCCCTTGAAAGGTGAAGCCTCCCGGTACGGTCAGGCCCGTGGTTGTCTGGCACATGCCTCATCGTGCCGCCGCTGCATGTCCTCGATCAAACTCTTATCGTTTTCATTGGCAACCAGTCCGTGGATTGGGCAGTGCAGCGCGAAGCCGGTCTTGCCGATCTTCTCGATCCTTGAGTTCATGCTGCAAAGTATCCCACGAGGACTGTCGCACCTTGCTCGTATCGTGGCAGTTATGGCGAAGTTTGACCGTGATGGTTTCCAGAAGATGATGGCCGAGTTGAACACGGAGGATCGTACGGGCGTGGTTGTGCCGTCCCCGCTTGAGGATTTGGAGCCTGATCCGGACTACCTGACGTAATGCACATTTTTGCAGATGCACTTGCGTGAGTGTGCAGATGTGTTAATGTAATTGCAGATCAGACGTGATGGTTTGATGAAGACGCTTTGAAGGGTCCGTTGCCATGGTAGGCGCGGACCCTTCGGCGTTTCTGGGCATACTAGTTCTCGTGACTCTCCTTGACGCCCGAATCGGGTACATCATCAGACGTGAACGAAGGAACCTAAAGCTCAGCCTCGACATGCTGGGGAAGATGGTTGGCGTCAACCACTCAACGATCAGCAACTATGAGACAGGCGTTCGGCCCGTACCCTTTGATCGAGCGCAGCTGCTCGCTTTGGCCCTGGGCTTGGATTTGCGTCTGATTGATCGGACAGCAGACCAAAGCGGGCCACCCCCAAAGATCCGCCCCGATGTAAAAGTCAACGTCGGCCCCGTACATAGGGGATGTGTGTGCACAGGTGAGTGCACGCTGGGGGATGTTCCCGAATTCTTGAGTTAACTGTCGGAAACGACACCCCTCTATATATAAGGACAGAGGCCACCACGTACACCCCTTGGATATAGGGGGACATGGTGGCCTCGTTACTGGGGGTCAAGGGGTCGCAGGTTCAAATCCTGTCAGCCCGACCATAAAGGCCGGAATCACGCGGAAACGCGGGGTTCCGGCCTTTGGTCGTTAAGTCCGAATCTGCGTGGGCAGCGGCAAGCCCGCTCTTGTTCGCTCCTCTCGCCGTTGTGCGGTGAGGAGGGCGAACAAGGGCGGGAATGGCCGACCCCGACGTCGAAGCTCAGGCCTTCTGCAGCGCCCCCAGCGCGCGTACCAGGGGTTCGAGTTCGGGAACCTGCTCAGCGGCTTCCAGGGCCGACGCCAGGGTCTCATCGTGGACAGGCTTTGCTGCCTCAAGCAGCTTTTGGCCGGCGACTGTGAGCTCGGTATAGATCCCGCGCCGATCATCCGCGCAGAGGATCCGCGTCAGCAGCCCCCGGTCCTCCAGGCGGTTGACCAGGCGGGTGGTTGCGCTGCTGGAAAGAGCCGTGGCCCGGGCAAGTTGCTGCATGCGCATGTGCCATCCATCCTGGCGGCTCAGGGCGTCAAGAACCGTGTATTCCACCACCGACAGCTCGGTGGAAGCCTGGAGTGCTTTCTCGAGTTCCGCCTCGATGCTTCCATGCAGGGCAGCGAGGGTGCGCCAACCCTGTGCCCGTACTTCTACGGCGTCATCCTTGATGCCCATGCCTGTTGTGCTCCTGCCTTGGTTTGCGTATCAGTGCAGCCGACCGAAAGTAGTTGCTTGCGCAATTATCTAGCGTGTGCAACTATATACACAGCGTCTGCAACTATTATTCTACGGGTTCCCAGAGGCGCACATCCACTTTGCTTTTGGGAGCCACCCATTTAAGGAGTTCCACATGCCCGCAGGGTTGATAGCCCTTGCCCTTGGCGGATTTGGCATCGGATTAACCGAGTTCGTCATCATGGGCCTTTTGCCGGAAGTAGCGGCAGATTTCCAGGTGAGCGAGGCCTCGGCAGGCTGGTTCATTTCCGGCTATGCGCTCAGCGTGACAGTCGGCGCCCTTCTGGTTACTGCCGCCGTTACCAGGCTTCCGCGCAAGCCCGTCCTTGTTGGACTGCTTGTTCTGTTCATCGTCGGCAACTTCCTCTCCGCTATCGCCGACTCGTACCCGGCGATGCTTGTGGGCCGCATTATTGCGGCGTTGTGCCACGGTGCGTTCTTCGGAATCGGCTCGGTGGTGGCGGCCAGCCTGGTCCCTGCGCACAAAAAGGCCGGTGCCATTGCCATCATGTTCACTGGACTTACTGCTGCCAACGTCCTTGGCGTTCCTTTCGGCACGCTCCTTGGCCAGAACCTGGGCTGGCGTTCAACGTTCTGGGCCATCACCGGAATCGGTGTGGTGGCACTGCTTGGTATCGCGGTGATGGTGCCGAAGGGGAGTGCGGAGCCGACCAAGGGCCTCCGTAGCGAACTGGGTGCCTTCAAATCCGGCCAGGTCTGGCTGTCCCTCCTGGTGACGATTTTGGGTTTCGGCGGCATGTTCGGCGCTTTCACGTACATCGCCTTCACGCTTACTGAAGTCTCCGGGTTTGAGCCTGGCGCAGTTCCGTGGTTGCTGGTGCTCTTCGGCGGCGGACTGTTCGTCGGCAACTTCCTGGGCGGGAAGGCGGCCGACAAAAACCTGGACGGATCGCTCGTCATCATCCTCGCCGGCTTGGTGCTGGTCCTGCTTTTCTTCGCCCTCACCGCATCCAGCAGCATCGCTACTTTGGTCTCATTGGCCCTCATGGGCGGCTTCGGTTTCGCTACAGTCCCCGGTCTGCAGATGCGCGTGATGCACTTTGCCTCCTCCGCGCCCACGTTGGCATCCGGTGCCAACATTGGTGCCTTCAATCTGGGTAATGCTCTGGGGGCCTGGCTCGGAGGAGTCACCATTTCGGCTGGCCTGGGCTACACCTCGCCCATCTGGGCAGGAACCGCGATTACTGTGGCCGCGTTACTGGTCATGCTTGCTGCCGCTGCAGCAGCCAAGCGCAAGGAAGTTCCCGCAGCAAAAGCCACGCCCGACGTCGAACGCGAACCTCAAGGGGCGGCCGTCACCTGACGTCCCATCAGGGAAAGTGAAAGCCGACCGGGGAAAATGAAAGCCCGCCGTGGAACGGTTCAACCGTTCCACGGCGGGCTTTCAGCGTCTCAGGTCTGGTTATGGCTTGGGTGTGCTGTCGCGGGCTTCCTGCTCTGCTCTCTTGGTAGCCTTGGTTCGTTCGCTCTCTGCATGCTTTAACACCCGCATCTGCTTGCCCCGCCGGCGCCACAGGGCCCAAAGAACAGTAACCACCACAAAAATCACTGCAGCCGCTACGGCCGAGATCGCGGTCCAGGTGGTGAAGAATCCGGCATCCACGCTTAAGGTGCGTTGGCCGGCGTGCGCTGATTCGGTGGAACCGAACACAATGCCTGCCGTCAGCAGGTTGGGCGTGGCGATGGCGACGGCCGCCAGCAGAATGACGATCTTCCAAGGCCATGAGACAGCCTTGTGGGTTGCCTGCCACGCCACCACAAGGGGAATGAAGGTAAAGACGAAGCCGTAGAACATGCCCACCAGTACGCTCGCCGCGAGGTCCCGCCGGATCTGCCCCGCCACGACGTCGGACCACCAACGCGGCAGAATGGCCCCGAGGATGAAGTATGCTGCCACAGCGACAAGCAATGCCACCAGGATCAGAATAATTTTGACGCCCCAATTGCGTTTTTTCCGAGCCGGTACTTGTGCTTGTTCAGTCATGGGTCAATCATGGCAGAGACCTCATCAGGCACAGGGGAATTGTGCCTATACTTTCAGCGGTGGCCGGATGCCCGGGCCGCCGTCGAGATCCGTAAATGTCCCGATGAAAGGCGACCCATGAGCAATATTCCAGCCGATCTTTCCTACACCGCAGAGCACGAGTGGGTTTCTGCCCCTGACGCCGATGGCGTGGTGCGGATTGGTATTACCGACTTCGCGCAGGACGCCCTGGGTGACGTCGTTTACGCCCAGATGCCCGAACCCGGCACCAAGATCACCGGGAATGAAGTTGTTGGCGAGGTGGAATCCACCAAGAGCGTCAGCGATATCTATGCTCCTGTTAGCGGAGAAGTCATTAATCGGAATGACTCTTTGGACCAGGATCCGGCACTGATCAACTCTGATCCTTATGGCGATGGTTGGCTTTTTGAAGTGAAGCTGGCAGAAGCCGATGCAGTGGATTCCCTGCTCAGTGCATCGGAGTACGAACAACAGGTAGGCTAAAGTTATCTGGCCCGCCCGGCTGCATTCTTTTAGCCAAGGACGCGGGAAGGCGGGCCAGCAACCGATTTGCCCGGCGGTACCGGGAGGCGGAAGTGCCTGGCAGGGTTTGGAACTGCCGGCGGATGAGGAGGAAATTCCATGGTTGGCGGCGAACAGAATCAAGCCAATGTCGGGAAGGGCGCGGAAGAGCAACCCACGTCGGAGACCACCTCGATCAGCATCACGCCAACGTGGGACGAGCCCAGCGTTGCACCCAGGCTTGCACCCGAAGAGCGTGCGTCCGTTGATGCCCTGCCGCCGGACTCTGCCTTGCTCATTGCGCACAGCGGACCAAACGCAGGAGCCCGGTTCCTCCTGGACGCCGATACCACGACGGCCGGCAGGCACCCCGACGCCGACATCTTTCTGGATGACGTCACGGTGTCCCGCAAGCACGTGGAGTTCCACCGCACCCCAACGGGCTTCGAACTCGTGGATATGGGCAGCCTCAACGGAACCTACGTGAACCACGACCGCGTGGATCGAGTGCAGTTGAAGAGTGGTAATGAGGTTCAGATCGGCAAATTCCGGCTGACCTACTACTTGAGCCTTGGCCGCCCGGCGGGCCAAGTCTGACCCCGGGGTACCTGCCTGTGGCAATGGCCCAGCCGGAACGTCGCGGACCGCAGGTCCTGAACATTGGGGAAGTACTGGCTCAATTGAGCGACGACTTCCCCGGTATGAGTGCGTCCAAAATCCGCTTCCTTGAGGAAAAGGGCCTCATAAATCCCAAGCGGACCCCTGCCGGATACAGGCAGTACGCGGACAGTGATGTTGAGCGACTCCGTTTTGTCCTTGCCCTTCAGCGCGACCAGTACTTGCCGCTGAAAGTCATCAAGGATTACCTGGACGCGATTGATCGCGGCGAGCGGCCTGAGAACCTTCCTCCGGGTGTCACGGTGTCACCCCGGGTGGTTTCGGCGGAGATGGCTGCGGAAATCCAAGGCCGTGCGCGCGCCCTGACCGAAGAGCAACTCCGGACCGAATCAGGTGCAAGCGTGCCCTTGCTGGAGTCACTCCTGAGCTTCGGGCTGATCAGCCACGTTGGCGGCAAGTTCGACGAACACGCCCTCCAGGTTGCGCGTGCTTGCGTCCAGTTGGAGGGTCACGGTTTGGAGCCTCGCCATCTCCGGCCGTTCCAGGCTGCAGCCGAGCGCGAGTTCGGCTTGGTGGAAAGAGCGGTTGCGCCGCTGACATCCAGGCGCGACGCAGCCTCCCAAGCACGGGCTGCCGAGGCAGCGCGTGAAATCAGCGAACTGTGCCTGACACTGCACAGGGCGCTCGTCCACGACCGTATCTCCCGGATGGACACCTGATGATCGAAGTTGAAATTGTCGGCGTCCGGATAGAACTGCCGTCCAACCAGCCCTTGGTCCTCCTTCGCGAAATCAAGGGGGAGCGGCACGTCCCCATCTGGATTGGAACACCTGAAGCCAGTGCCATCGCCCTGGCCCAGCAAGGTGTTGTCCCACCGCGACCCATGACCCACGATCTCCTGATTGACGTCGTGGAGTCCCTGGGGCATTCAATCATCAGCGTTAACATCGTGGCGGTTGAAGACAACATCTTCTATGGGCAGTTGCAATTCGATGACGGCACGGTAGTCAGTTCGCGCGCTTCTGATGCGTTGGCCCTTGCATTGCGGGCCAAATGCCGCATTTGGTGCGCGGATGCAGTCATGGAGGAAGCCGGTGTCCGGATCACCGAGCATGATGAAGGCGAAGATTCAGAGCCGGATCCCAGTGTGGACGAAGAACGTGAGATGCGGCGTTTCCGCGAGTTCCTGGACGACGTGGAACCTGAGGATTTCGAAGGCTGAATCACCCTAAGCCTAAAGTTGAGGGTGAAACTTTCGACACGACCGGATTTTGCGCCCGGGGTCTTTGACCTAGGGCCCTCCCGGGCCTAACGTCGAAGGTATCAAGTTCCCGTTGCATACACTGCCCGCGCAAGTCACACTGGAAGGTGCCGACTTGTGGGAATTACACGGCTGATTTTCGGCGTTGTGATCAGTGGTACGCACCGTCCCCAAGGGAACTGAGAACAAGGAGGTCACGTGAGTCCGAAAGGCGAAGCAGGCGAGCTGAAGCAGGCCTCGACCGGCATTGCTGCGCCCGCATCCGGCGCCCAAGGTTTGCTCTTCACAGAGGACCTTCCCGTGCTGGACGAGGACGCGGGCTACCGCGGGCCGACTGCCTGCAAAGCTGCAGGTATCACGTACCGTCAGCTGGACTATTGGGCACGCACCGGCTTGGTCGAGCCGGCCGTCCGTGGAGCTGCGGGTTCCGGCTCGCAACGTCTCTATGGATTCCGCGACATTTTGGTGCTGAAGGTGGTCAAGCGACTGCTTGATACCGGTGTTTCCCTCCAGCAGATCCGCACTGCCGTTGAGCATCTTCGCGAGCGTGGCGTTGAAGACCTTGCGCAGATTACGCTGATGAGCGATGGCGCCAGTGTCTACGAATGTACCTCTGCCGACGAAGTCATTGACCTCGTGCAAGGCGGACAGGGTGTCTTTGGCATAGCGGTGGGACGTGTATGGCGGGAAGTCGAGGGAAGCCTTGCCGCGCTTCCGAGCGAGCACGCCGCCGAGCAGTCCTTTCCGGACGACGAATTGAGCAAGCGGCGGGTTGCACGCCGTATTGGCTGAAAAAGCCCAACTGGATCTCTTAGTAACGGAAGAAGCCGCCCCTCGATGCAGGGTGCGGCTTCTTCCGTTGTGCGGCTGGTGCGTTGCGGGTTAGCGCTGCTGCCGATTCCGCGAGCTGGTTTGGCCCTGAAGCAGGCTCTGCAAGAGTGCGTCGAAAAGTTTTGCGGAGTTTTTGGCGGAATCGCCTGGCCAGTGGTGAACGGAATGCGCCGCCCCTTGGATCTGCTGCCAATTCGCTTGTTCTGGAATGTGCGGGGTCAGGAGCAACTCGCCGAACATGGACTCCATCTCGGACAGCCGGAAGGTGTGCTCGGCTGACCCGGTGCGAACGCGGTTGGCGACAATTCCCGCTGGCGCCAGGTGCGGAGCAAATTCCTGCCGGAACAACTGGATGGCGCGCATGGTTCGTTCGGTACCGGCCACGGAGAACAGACCGGGCTCGGCCACGAGTACTACGCGGTCGCTCGCGCTCCATGCCATGCGCGTGAGCCCGTTCAGCGAAGGAGGGCAGTCCACAAGGATCAGTTCGTAGTTGGTGGTGCCTGCAAGAACGGCGGAGAGCCTGCGAAGGTCGCGTCGGCCGAGGTCCGGGCGATCGTAGATGCCCGTGAACGCGGATCCGACAGCAACGTCAAGCTTGCCGCCGCTGGAACCGTTGGAGACCCAGCTGCTGCTGGCGACGTTCTCGGGGAGTTTGGCTTTCCGGGGACTCTTGAGCATACGGCCAATGTCCAACTGCTCGCCTCGCTGGACGCCGAGTGCCGTCGTAGCGTCGGCATGGGGATCGAGGTCCACCACGAGGGTTGGAATGCCGGCCGCGAGGGCCGCGGACGCCAGGCCGGTGGTCACGGACGTCTTTCCCACTCCGCCTTTGAGGCTGCTGATGCTGACTACTTGCACTTGAAAACCCAAAACCTAACGCCGGTTGCCGTATCGCGCTGTTTTCCGCTCCGGGAACGCCGGAGCCGGGGCTTGCCGAAGCCCCTCCAACATCATATGGGGCGGGGCCGTGGATTCCCGCTTTCTACGCGCCCGGACGCCGGGGGATGCTGAGAGCATTAGCACGATGGGGAGTCGCGCGCACGCATATACAGCCCAGATGACGATTCCATTGTGATGGTTGCCACAAAGATTTGTGTTTGATGCTGGCGGCACTACACACTGTGACCACCGACCGATCCACCCGCAATGATGCAGGAGAAGTATGTTTTCGAAAATTCTGGTGGCCAATCGCGGCGAAATCGCGATCAGGGCGTTTCGCGCTGGTTATGAACTGGGCGCCAAGACCGTAGCCGTCTTTCCGCACGAGGATCGCAACTCGATCCACCGGCAGAAGGCCGACGAAGCTTACCTGATCGGCGAGGTGGGCCACCCTGTCCGCGCCTACCTGGACGTCGAGGAGGTCGTCCGCGTCGCCAAGGAAGCCGGCGCCGACGCCATCTACCCCGGCTATGGCTTCCTCTCGGAAAACCCGGACCTGGCCCGTGCAGCCAAGGCTGCGGGAATCACCTTCGTGGGTCCGCCCGCGGAGGTCCTGGAGCTCGCAGGCAACAAGGTTGCTGCCTTGGAAGCTGCCCGCAAGGCAGGTGTCCCCGTGCTGAAGTCGAGCAAGCCTTCAAAGGACCTCGACGAACTGATCGCGGCAGCCGACGAAATCGGCTTCCCGATCTTCGCCAAGGCCGTTGCCGGCGGTGGTGGACGTGGCATGCGTCGCGTGGAGACCCGTGAAGCCCTCCCCGAGGCCCTGCAGTCCGCCATGCGCGAGGCCGATGCCGCGTTTGGCGATCCCACGATGTTCCTCGAGCAGGCGGTGCTGCGCCCGCGCCACATCGAGGTGCAGATCCTGGCGGACGCCGAAGGTAACGTCATGCACCTGTTCGAGCGTGACTGTTCGTTGCAGCGCCGCCACCAGAAGGTAGTGGAAATCGCGCCAGCGCCCAACTTGGATGAAAACATCCGCCAAGCGCTCTACCGTGACGCCGTAGCCTTCGCCAAGGCCCTGAACTATGTCAACGCCGGAACGGTTGAGTTCCTGGTGGACACCGAGGGTGAGCGCGCCGGCCAGCACGTTTTCATTGAAATGAACCCCCGCATCCAGGTTGAGCACACTGTGACCGAAGAAATCACGGATGTGGACATCGTGCAGGCGCAGATGCGTATTGCCTCGGGGGAGACCCTCGCGGACCTTGGCCTGAGCCAGGAAACAGTATCCATCAAGGGTGCCGCGCTGCAGTGCCGCATCACCACGGAGGATCCGGCCAACGGCTTCCGCCCGGACGTCGGAAAGATCACCGGCTACCGTTCCGCAGGTGGCGCGGGCGTGCGTCTCGACGGCGGTACGGTCTACTCCGGTGCCGAGATCAGCCCGCACTTCGACTCCATGCTCGTCAAGCTGACGTGCCGAGGCCGCGATTACCCGGCTGCGGTTGCCCGTGCGCGGCGTGGCCTGGCGGAATTCCGCATCCGCGGCGTGTCCACCAACATTCCGTTCCTGCAGGCCGTGCTGGCCGATCCGGACTTCAACGCCGGTAACGTAGCCACGGACTTTATCGACAAGCGCCCTGAACTGCTCAAGTCCCACATCTCTGCCGACCGTGGAACCAAGCTGCTCACCTGGCTGGCCGAGGTCACCGTGAACAAGCCCAATGGCGAGCTCAAGGTCCACTCTGACCCCGCCAGCAAGCTGCCCGTGGTCGATGGCCCGGTTCCCACATCAGGTTCGCGCCAGAAACTGCTGGAACTTGGACCGGAGGGCTTCGCCAAGGCACTTCGCGAGCAGCAGGCCGTGGCCGTCACTGATACCACTTTCCGTGACGCACACCAGTCGCTCCTGGCAACACGAGTCCGCACCCGCGACCTCGTAGCGGCCGGCCCGGCCGTCACGGCGTTGCTGCCGGAGCTGCTTTCCGTGGAGGCCTGGGGCGGTGCAACGTACGACGTCGCGCTTCGCTTCCTTGGGGAGGACCCTTGGGACCGCTTGGCTGCTCTGCGCCAGGCGCTGCCGAACACCTGTATCCAGATGCTTCTCCGCGGACGCAACACTGTTGGTTATACGCCTTACCCGGAAGAGGTGACCGAGGCGTTCGTCAACGAGGCAGCGGCTACCGGCATTGACATCTTCCGCATCTTCGACGCCCTCAATGACGTCAACCAGATGGCCCCGGCAATCCGGGCTGTGCGTGCAACAGGGACTGCCGTCGCAGAGGTCGCACTCTGCTACACCGGTAACCTCCTTGACCCCAACGAGGACCTGTACACCCTCGACTACTACCTGGACCTTGCCCAGAAGATCGTCGACGCCGGTGCCCACATCCTCGCCATCAAGGACATGGCAGGTCTCCTGCGTCCCGCTGCGGCTGCCAAGCTCGTCTCCGCCTTGCGAGAGCGTTTCGACCTGCCCGTGCACCTGCACACGCATGACACCGCGGGTGGGCAGCTCGCAACGCTTCTGGCGGCCGTCGACGCCGGAGTGGACGCCGTTGACGTCGCTGCTGCCTCCTTGGCCGGGACTACGAGCCAGCCTGCCGCTTCGGCGCTGGTGGCGGCATTGGCCAATACGCCGCGCGATACCGGGATGAGCCTTGCCAACGTCGGTGCACTGGAGCCTTACTGGGAAGCGGTTCGGCGTGTCTACGCGCCGTTCGAGTCCGGCCTGCCGGGTCCCACAGGGCGTGTGTACCAGCACGAGATCCCAGGTGGCCAGCTATCCAACCTTCGCCAGCAGGCCATTGCCTTGGGCTTGGGGGAGCAGTTCGAAGCCATCGAGGACATGTACACGGCGGCAGACCGCATCCTTGGCCGCCTGGTCAAGGTGACTCCTTCCTCCAAGGTGGTGGGTGACCTTGCCCTGCACCTCGTTGGACTGAACGCGGACCCGGAAGACTTCAACGAGAATCCGCAGAACTACGACATCCCGGACTCCGTCATCGGCTTCCTTTCCGGCGAACTCGGAGATCCTCCCGGAGGCTGGCCCGAGCCGTTCCGTACCAAGGCACTCCAAGGCCGCAGCATCAAGGTCCGCGACGTCGAGATCAGTTCAGAGGACAGCGCCGCGCTGAAGGGTGATTCGAAGACCCGCCAGCACACTCTGAACCGGTTGCTCTTCGCAGGTCCTACCAAGGACTACCTCAAGAGTGTGGAGACCTACGGCAATATCTCCGTGCTGGACACCCGTGATTACCTCTACGGTTTCCAGCAGGGCTCAGAGCACGTGATCGAGCTGGAGAAGGGTGTCCGCCTCATTGCCCAGCTTGAGGCCGTGTCCGAGGCTGACGAGAAGGGCATGCGTACAGTGATGTGTACGCTCAACGGCCAGTCGCGTCCGGTGGTTGTCCGTGACCGTTCCGTAGTGAGCAACGTCAAGGCGGCGGAGAAGGCCGACCCAGCACAGCCCGGCCAGGTCGCAGCCCCGTTCGCTGGAGCCGTCACGGTCACGGTCAAAGCGGGCGACGTCGTCAACGCCGGCGATACCGTTGCCACCATAGAGGCAATGAAGATGGAAGCATCCATCACGACGCCGGTGGCCGGCACGGTCTCGCGCCTGGCCATCTCCTCGGTGGAGCAGGTGCAGGGCGGCGATTTGCTGCTCGTGATCGGCTAACGATCCACAAACGATAAACCCCTTCCGGAGGAATTCCGGAAGGGGTTTTTCGTTTACGGTGGTGTTTTTGCTGTGCTGTGTTCAGTAACTACTGCGCGCGGGGCGCTGAATACATCTCTTCGATCACGGCGTCAAAGTCCTTCATGACCTGAGCGCGCTTGACCTTCAGCGACGGAGTGAGGTGGCCTGAAGCCTCCGTGAAGTCCGCGGGGACTATCCGGAAGGACTTGATCGCCTCCGCTTGGGAGACAGACTGGTTGGCTTTGCTGATGAGGTCCTGGACGGCAGCCCTTACTACCGGGTTCCCGGCAGCTTCCGCCAGGGAGGTACCGGATGGAAGTCCGTGGCGTTCCAGCCATCCCGGCAACGCCTCCTCATCCAAGGTCACCAAAGCACCGATGAACGGACGGTTATCGCCCACTACCAGGACCTGGGAAACGAGCGCGTCTGCGCGGATCTGGTCTTCCAGCAGCGCAGGAACCACGTTCTTTCCACCGGCCGTAACGATGATTTCCTTCTTGCGCCCGGTGATCTTGAGGAAGCCATTGCTATCCAGTTCACCGATGTCCCCGGTGCGGAACCACCCGTCGGCAAAGGTTTCCCCGGTGAGGTCTTCGCGCTTGTAGTAGCCACGCATGACGCAGACGCCCTTGGCGAGAATTTCGCCGTCGTCCGCGATCTTGACGGCGTTGCCCGGAAGCGGGGCGCCGACGGTGCCGATCCTGATCATCGAGGGTGTGTTGACGGAGATGGGCGCCGCGGTTTCTGTCAGACCGTATCCCTCCAGGATCTGCAGGCCTATGCCTTGGAAGAAGTGGCCCAGGCGTTCGCCCAGGGGTCCGCCACCGGAGACGGCGTGTGCCACATGTCCGCCCATGGCGTCGCGGAGCTTTCCGTAGACGAGTTTGTCGAACACTGCATGCTTGAGCTTCAACCCCAAGCCCAGGGAGCCGGCCTGGCGCGCCTTGGAGTACTCGATCGCCGTGTCCACCGCACGGTGGAAGATGGCGCCCTTGCCGCTGTCCTCGGCTTTGGTCAGTGCCGAGTTGTAGACCTTCTCGAAGACACGCGGCACAGCAAGGATGAACGTTGGCTGGAAGCTCTGCAGATCGGCCAGCAGATGCTTGATATCCGGAGTGTGGGCAACTTTGACGCCCCCTGCAACGGCCAGGACGGAGATGAAGCGCGCAAAGACGTGGGCCAGCGGGAGGAACATGATGGTCTTGGCCGACTCGTTGATGATTTCGCCCAGCGCCGCACGGGCATTCTCGGAGAGTTCCACGAAGTTTCCGTGGGTCAGCTCGCAGCCCTTGGGCCGGCCTGTGGTTCCGGAGGTGTAGATGATGGTGGCCAGGTCCGTCAGGCCCGCAGCGGAGCGGCGCGTCTCGAGTTCCTCATCGGTGACGCTGGTGCCAGCGGCGCGAAGGGCATCAAGGCCGGCACCCTCAAGCTGCCAGACGTTGGCCACTGACTGAATGTCTTCGGCCGCGACAGCTTGCCTGATGATGTCCTCGTGATGGGCGGCTTCACCGAAGGCGGCCACAGCACCGGAGTCGCCCAGGTTCCATGCCACCTGCGACGGGGAAGAGGTCTCATAAATCGGGACAGAAACGGCTCCGGCGAACCAGATGGCAAAGTCCACCAGCGACCATTCATAACGGGTCCGGGACATAATGCCGACGCGGTCACCGGCGCCCACTCCACTGGCGATCAGGCCCTTTGCCAAGGCCTTGACGTCGGCAAGGAAGTCCGTGGCACGGATGTCCTGCCATTGTGCATTGCTGTCCAGCTTGGCGAACAGGGCCGGATTTGAAGGCTTGGCGGCTTCCCGGACCACGAGGTCCGTGATGTTGGTTTCAGGGGCAACATTGACAAGAGGCGGAACACTGAATTCACGCACGGTAGCTCCTTTGATATCCATGGGCCGCGAGAGGCTGCTTTCACTCTAGTATGTCCACTCGCGGAGGTGTGTCCTATTTAACCTACTGGCGAGTAACTTTACGGATGACCGTCCGTTTCGAGCAACTTGGCGTTGTCCAGCGCTTGGCGATGTCTGCTTGCCCTGCCCGGCAGAATAGGATGTTGGGATGCCTTCACTACGGTCCAGTTCCCGTGCCCGGCCCCGGCCGCCAGTCGCTGCCTGGAAGGACGTTCCCTGGGCTGGGCGCAGGAGTCATTTAGGCCGGCGTGGGCTGGCCATCGGCATTGATATCGGCGGCACCAAGGTAGCTGCCGGCGTGGTTGACGCCGAGGGCAGGATCCTTGCTGAGGCGCGCAGGTCCACTCCCGGCGCCGACCCCCGGGCCGTGGAGCAGACCATCGTGGAACTGGTTGACGAACTCAGCGCGGACCACCGGATTGCCTCCGTGGGTATTGGCGCGGCAGGTTGGATGGACCTCGACGGCGGTACGGTCCTGTTCAGCCCGCATCTCGCCTGGCGCAACGAACCCCTGAGGGAAAGCCTGCAGAATCTCCTTAGGCGGCCGGTTTTGCTAACGAACGACGCCGACGCGGCCGCCTGGGCGGAGTGGCGCTTTGGCGCCGGCCAGGGTGAGAGCCGCCTGGTGTGCATCACGCTGGGCACGGGCATCGGCGGTGCAATGGTGATGGACGGGCGGGTTGAACGCGGCCGCTACGGTGTGGCTGGCGAATTCGGCCACCAGATCATTTTCCCCGGCGGGCACCGTTGCGAATGCGGCAACCGTGGCTGCTGGGAACAATACGCGTCAGGCAACGCCCTCGGCCGTGAGGCCCGCCAATTGGTGCGAACCAACTCGCCTGAGGGCCGCGCACTCCTTGAGCGGGCGGGAGGTGTGGAGGAGAGCATCACCGGTGCTGCAGTTACCGCGTTGGCGCTTGCCGGGGACTCCACGTCAAGGGAACTGTTGGCGGACCAAGGTGAATGGTTGGGCTTGGGGCTTGCCAACCTGGCGGCGGCACTGGATCCGGGTATGTTCGTGATCGGCGGCGGATTGTGCGACGCAGGAGATCTGCTTGCCGGACCGGCCCGTGAGGCATTCGCCCGAAATTTGACGGGGCGTGGATTCCGTCCGATGGCAAGGATTGAGCTCGCCGCTCTCGGACCCCGTGCAGGCATGATCGGCGCTGCTGACCTTTCCAGGGTCAGCGGCCGTGCCCACAGCTGATAAAGACCACATACAGGAAAGCCAACAGCGAGGAAAGCCCACAATTCAGCAGGCGCGAGAGCAGCTAGATGCGGGCGCCGTCGTCGTCCTCGTTTTTCTCGTGCGGTAGCCGCATGATCAGGTAGACGACGGAAGCTGCAAAGGCCACCACGATGCCAAGGATGGCCAGCAACGGTGCCGAACGCCAAAACATCGCCGTGAAAAGCAGGGCGAGGGGGCCGCCCACAGCGCCGATCCATGCCAGCATGGTCAGCGGGTCGGTTCCTACCAGGCTGGGAGGCTCCTCGGGCACGAAGGCGCCGTCGTCGTCGTCCACCTCGAAATCGCGGGGACCCAGGGGCCCGCCGTCTGATTGTTCCTTTTCTCCTTGTGGTGTCCGGGCATCAGGCGCTGGCGCCGTGGCCTGAGACGACAGTCCCAGCGGATCAAAGTCCCTGAAGGCCTTTGGTGCGTCTTCCCTGGCTGGCGCGTCTTTCCCGGCCGGCGAGGATCCTGCCTGGTCCCTTTCCAGCCGACCCGGTTCGGAGGCCTCTCCGAGTGGTGAGGATTCCGTCGCTTCCAGCCGGGCCACCAAATCCAACCAGACGGCGTCGTCATCTTTGTTGGCGCTCTGATCGGCAGAGTTGGGATCAGGCCTGTTCATCGGCTTTGTCCTTTTCGAGGGAAGACCCGTTGCCGGCCAGTGCCGCCATGGTCTTTTGGATGAAGTTGACAGTTCCCGTGAAGATTTCAGGGGCGTCATTGTCCAGGGTCGCAACATGATGGCTGTTGCTGAGGTAGGTGACGTCAACGGGCGCCTGGACCCGTGCACGGAGGAACTCGAGGCTGGCGTTGGAGATGACATTGTCCACTGTGGAGCGAAAGACCCGGACGGGCGAACTAATGCGGGGCAATAGCGCGGCAGTATCCTTGTACATCTTCTTCAACTCGTGGGCCGCTGCAACCGGGGTGCGGGAATATGCCCCTTCGTCCTGGTCCGGCTTCAAAATGTCATTGGCGATCGCCGGAGTGCTCTTCACGACGTACTTCAGGGCCGCAACGATGACAGCCCGAGGGTCATCAAGTACCAGACCTGGGTTGACCACAATAGTGCCGGCCACGGGCCGTGTCGCCGCAATGCGCAGGGCCAGTGTTCCGCCCATGGACAGTCCGGCCGCGAAGACGAAATCGCATTCGCCTGCCAGTTCCCTGTAGGTATCGTCAACGGCCCGGTGCCATTCATGCCATGAACGCGTGGCCATATCCTGCCAGGTAGTTCCATGCCCGGGGAGCAACGGAACCCTGACGGCATATCCCGCTGCTGCCAGGTGCTCGGCCCAGGGCCGGACGCTGTGGGGGCTTCCCGTAAACCCGTGTGACATGACGACGCCAACCCGGGGGCCTGAGCCAGTCCAGTTGCTGAGGAACGGGGAGAAGTCGGGAAGCATTTTCATGATGACTCTGAGGCTACTCTGTCCGCGGCATGCTGACGGAAAAACTCCGCCGATTCTTCAAAGATGGTGGGTGCATCCACATCCAACGTGGCCACGTGCCCGCTCGCCGGGAGGGTCACCACCTTGAGCCGTGATGGGTCCATATGCCTGCTGATCATCGCTACGGAACTGGGCGGGATGACACCGTCCACTGAAGATTTGAAGACAAGTGCCGGTGCTTGAATTTGTGGGAGGGCACGGGTTGCTTGGCGAAAGAGCTTCTTCAGTTCGTGCACGGACTTCAAGGGCGTCTTTGAGTAGTCACCGTCCTGTGTGGCGGCCGCCGTCGGCTTTTCTTCCTCAATGGGTGAGGTGGTCCGCATGACGTACTTGAGTGCTCCGACGTACCTGACGCGGCGATCGTAGAAACTCAACCCCGGGTTCACCAGGACCAGGCCCGGAACATCGTGCAGTGAAGCGACGCGGAGGGCAACTGCACCGCCCATGGACAGGCCTGCCACAAAACACCTTTCGGTCCTGGCGGCAAGGTCCAGATAGCTTCGCTCAAATGTCCTGTACCAATCCTGCCAGCGTGTGGTGGCGAGATCGTGCCAGCTGGTTCCGTGACCGGGAAGCAAAGGCACTGAAACGGAAAAGCCCTGCCCGGCCAGATACTCGGCCCAAGGCAGGACGCTCAGCGGGCTACCCGTAAATCCGTGGCAGATGGCCACTCCGGTGGAAGCATTGGCTCCGTGGCCGGGATGGTGGAAGGCGAGCGGCGCGGCTGGTTGGTTGCGTTCCGTCATGGCTCCATCGTGTCACTCTTCCCGACATTTCTCACTGGAGTAGGGTTGCTGTTGAGCGCCGCCGGCTTGGCCGGAAGGACGCCCGTAAACCGGCCGTGAGAGGACAAACGTGTTCTATTGGGTCATGAAGAGGATCTTTCTTGGTCCTGTTCTCAAACTCCTGTTCAGGCCATGGGTCAAAGGGCTGGACAACGTCCCCGAAAACGGCCCGGCGATCCTGGCGTCCAACCATTTGTCTTTTTCGGACTCCATATTCCTTCCCCTGATGGTGGATCGGCCCGTGATCTTCCTTGCCAAGTCCGAGTACTTCACCGGCAAGGGCATGAAGGGCCGCTCGACGGCGCTGTTCTTCAGGTTGACCAACCAACTGCCCATGGACCGTTCCGGCGGAGCCGCATCGGAGCTATCGCTGCAAGCCGGGAAGGACGTCCTGAATTCCGGCGGGCTCTTGGGAATCTACCCCGAAGGCACCCGCAGTCCGGACGCCAAGCTCTACCGCGGCAAGGTGGGTGTTGCCCGGCTCGCACTCCAGACCCGTGTCCCTGTAGTGCCGGTGGCCATGATTGGCACGGAAAAGGTCCAGCCCATTGGCAAGAGGCTGCCCAGCATTCGCCGTATCGGTGTGATCTTTGGGCAGCCCATGGACTTTAGCCGCTATTACGGCATGGAAGATGACCGGCTCATTCAAAGGGCCGTAACTGACGAAATCATGTACGAGTTGATGCGGCTTTCCGGCCAGGAGTATGTGGACGAATATGCAGCTGTGGTCAAAGCCCGGATGGATGGGAAAGGTCCCGGGACTGTTGGGAAAGTCAAAGCAGCCGAAGAGGCTCCTTCAGACATCGCTGATGACAAGGACGGACCCACGGAAGACGGGGGAGCAGCCAGCGGGGGACTGTGACGCATCCGGCAGGGACAGTTACGCCTGCAGTGCCCCAACATTGGCGGAGGCTACTACTCTTGAAGGGTGACTGAGCTAACCGCGAACACCGCACCCCCCGTAGTAGACCCACTCGCCAGCACGGCTCAGAGTGGGGCTGCAAATTACCCCGGTCTCGACGCCTGGCGGGACCTGCCGATTTCCCAGCAGCCCACGTGGTCTGACTCTGAGGTCTTCAAGGCCTCCGTTAAGGAACTTTCCGTCGTTCCGCCTTTGGTATTTGCCGGCGAAGTTGACGTTCTTCGGGAGCGCTTGGCTGCGGCCGCCCAGGGCAAGGCTTTCCTCCTGCAGGGGGGAGACTGCGCAGAAACCTTTGAAGCCGCCACGGCGGACAAGATCAGCGCACGGGTCAAGACGATCCTCCAGATGGCCGTCGTGCTCACGTACGGTGCTGCGATGCCGGTCATCAAGATGGGCCGCATGGCGGGCCAATTCGCCAAGCCACGCTCATCCAACGATGAAACCCGCGACGGCGTGACACTTCCCGCGTACCGGGGAGATATCGTCAACGGCTACGACTTCACACCCGAGTCCCGCGCGCACGACGCCGGCAGGATGCTGCAGGCATACCATACCTCGGCATCCACACTGAACCTGATCCGCGCATTCACCCAGGGTGGCTTCGCGGACCTTCGGCTGGTCCATCAGTGGAACAAGGGCTTCACTGAGAACCCGGCACATGCCCGGTACGAGTCCCTTGCCCGTGACATTGACCGAGCCATCATGTTCATGGACTCGTGTGGTGCTGACTTCGAGGCCCTCAAGCGGGTTGAGTTCTTCGCCAGCCACGAGGCACTGCTGCTCGACTACGAACGGGCATTGACCCGCATCGACTCCCGCACTGGCCTGCCGTACGACACTTCCGCCCACTTCCTCTGGATCGGCGAGCGGACCCGCGAACTCGATCATGCCCACGTGGACTTCCTTTCCCGTGTGCGGAACCCCATCGGAGTCAAGCTCGGCCCTACCACCAGCGGCGACGATGCCCTGCGCCTTATCGACAAGCTGGACCCGAACCGCGAACCCGGGCGCCTGACATTCATTACGCGCATGGGAGCCACCAACATCCGCGAAAAGCTGCCGGCCGTCGTCGAGCGCGTTACCGCTTCCGGTGCCCAGGTCCTGTGGGTGACAGACCCGATGCACGGCAACACGGTGACCTCGCCAAACGGGTACAAGACCCGCAACTTCGACGACGTCATCGATGAAGTACGTGGATTCTTCGAGGTACACCACTCCCTGGGAACGGTTCCGGGCGGCCTGCATGTCGAAATGACCGGCGACGACGTCGCCGAGTGCCTCGGTGGCGCAGATCCGATCGACCAGGACGCTTTCCTGGACCGTTATGAGTCTGTCTGCGATCCGCGCCTGAACCACATGCAGTCACTTGAGATGGCGTTCCTGGTAGCAGGAGCCCTGTCCAAGCGATAGTAAACGCTGGTAAATACGAGAAAAGGGGCGGTCCGGATGAATCCTGACCGCCCCCTTTCCGTTAAACTTTCGGACCGTCGTCCCGCCGACTCGCTAGACCACGGTCAATGTCACCACTGACTCCTCAGGTACTTCGGTGTTCACGGGGTTTTGATCGCGGACTGTGCCGAAGAAGCCCCCCAAGATCTTGTTGATCTCTACTTTGAAGCCGAGCTTTTTCAGTTCCTTCTCGGCATCATCCGCCTGCTTGCCAATAAAGCTCGGCACCTTCACCAGCTTGGGTCCCTTGGACAGCGTCAGGGTCACCGTTTCGCCGCGGACGAGCGTGCCGTTGCCAGGGGACTGTGCCACAACGGCGCCCTTGGGAACAGATTTGTCGTTGACTGTCTCCGGAGCGACAACGGCCTTCAACCCGGCATCCTGAAGTGCTTTCACGGCAGCATCCTGCGGCAAACCCCGAACATCGGGGACGGGGATGGGCTGGGGTCCCTTGGACACAACGAAGGATACCGGCGTGCCATGGCGGACTTCTTTGCCCGGGGCAGGGTCCTGGGAGATGACAGTGCCCGCGGGGATCTTTTCGTCGAAAGCCTCAGCGACATTGCCGAGGGTCATTTGGGCGGCGTTCAGGGCAGCCTTTGCTTGATCCAGGGTTCCGCCTGTCAGCGCGGGCAGCGCGAAGAGCTGTGCGCCTTTCGAAACGAAAAGGGCGATGGGTTGAAATTTCCGTACCACTTCCCCCGATTTGGGTTCAGTCCCGACGGCGAGTCCAGCCTGGACGTCGTCGTCGAACACGTCCTTGGGCTCGGACTGGAATCCTGCTGTTCGCAGGAGTTGTTGGGCCTCGGCCACTGTCTTGTTCTTGACATCGGGAACGGTGCCTGGAGATCCAGGCCCCATGCCGAAGAACCATCCGGCAGAACCTGCCAGCAGCGCCAGGATCACGATCACGACGGTCCAAATAACAGCGCGTCGCCGCGGATTTCCTTCACGCAAGGGGCGCACCGGGGTGGCAGCAGCCCGGGCTTGGTCTTTAGCCTGTTGCCGCTCCAGTTTTTTCTGCTCCCGTTTGCCAGGCTGGCGCAGGTCATCATCCACACCGGGAAGGGCCAAGCCGGCGTTGCGTGGTTGCCGCGCAGACGCTGCCATCACGGTTGTCGGGTTGCTCTGGTGTGGGATGAATTCGGTGGGCGATGCTGTCGCGGCAAGGGCCTCGGTGGGATTCTCCTGCGGGGTGGCCCCCTGTCGGGCGGCGCCGGAAGCAGGACCCGCGGAAGCGACTGCCCCGATGGAACCCGCTGCCCCAGCAGCAGCGCCAGGGGAGAGGGGCCGGGAGGACGGCTGCCTGTGGTCCAATTGTTCGTCGCTCAGTGTGGTCCGGATGTGGCGCAGTTCGGATAGCAAGGCGGAGCCGTCCACGGGTCGGTTTTCGGCGTCCACAGCAGTACACCACTGCACCAGTTCGTCCAGGTCTTCGGCAAGACCGGGAGCAGCCTCGGAGGGGCGGCCAACCACGGCGTTGACGTGCTGGTACGCAACTTGAATCGGGGACTCGCCAGCGTATGGCTGCTTGCCTGTGAGCATTTCGTAAAGCATGATGCCCGCTGAGTAGACGTCGCTGCGCGCATCGGCGGGTTTGCCGAGCACCAATTCGGGAGCGAGGTACGCCACCGTGCCGATCAAGGCGCCAGTGCTTGTGGTGGCAGTGACAGCCCTGGCTAGTCCGAAGTCGCCTACCTTGATCCGGCCGTCTTCGGCTATGAGCACGTTCTCGGGCTTGATGTCCCGATGGATGAGTCCGGATCCGTGGGCTGCCGCCAGACCTTCGATGACCGGGTCGATCAGGGCGAGGGCAAGGCGCGGTGGAAGTGCACCCTGCTGGTTGATGACGTCGCGGAGTGTATGGCCTTTGACATACTCCATCACCAGATAAGCGATATGACCGTCTTCGCCCTGGTCCAGCACGCTGACAACGTGGGGATGGGACAGGCTGGCGGCGGCCTTGGCCTCGCGGCTGAGCCGCTCCAGGAACGTCTCGTCATTGGCCAGGTGCGGGTGCAGGACTTTGAGGGCCACGTCGCGCTCCAGGCGCTGGTCCGTGGCCAGGTAAACGGTGGACATTCCACCCCTGGCAAGGCGTGATCGGACATGGTAGCGCCCGTCCACCGTGGTCCCGATGAGGTGGTCCTGCGTTTGTTCCTGCACCATACGATCCTAATCGAGGCAGGGAGGAGGCCCGAATCCGCAAAGGACCCGGGCCTCGTCCGAAGGTGCTTGGGGACGGCCTAGCCGAAAGTACGTTGGCGGGCCTTGATCGATTCGACGTAGCGCTTGGTGTCGTCGTACATGCCGTACTTGCTGACCGAGTACTGCCCTTGGTAGTAACCCGCGATGGCGTTGTCCAGGTCTTTGCTGGTGGCGATGAGTGCCCTGATGATGGCGACGCCGGCCGTTGCATTGTCATATGGATCCAGGAGGTTGAGCTTGCGTCCCACCAAATCAGATGCCCATTGGCCGGAGGAAGGAATGACCTGCATGGTTCCAATGGCGTTGGCGGGGGAAACCGCGCGCTGGTCGAAGCCGGATTCCTGCTCGGCGAAGGCAAGTGCCAATGAGGGGCTGACTCCCATGCGCCGGGCGGTATCAGCCACGATTGCTTTCATTTCATCCCGGCTAGGCACAGGCGAAGCGTTCAGCAACGCCTTGTTCTCGTTGGCGGAGCTGACAACAGCGGGCGGGTACGTAAAGCCGAGGAACGAGCTCGGCACCAGGGGCTTGGTTTCCCCGGCGGGCTGCAGTGACGTAGTGCCGGGGATGGTGAGCTTCTGTCCTGGGTAAATAACAGTCGTTGCTGAAACTGTATTGACGCTCATCAGCGCTGACAACGAAACGTTGTGACGCGATGCGATGGAGCTCAGGGTGTCGCCCGCTTTGATGGTGTAGGAGCCCGTATTGGCCACGGGAGTGGCCGCAGGTGCGGGTGCGGGCGCAGGTGCAGGAGCAGAGGGAGCCGAGGGCGAAGAGTCGCCACTGACCTTGATCTTCTGGCCGGGGTAGATGATGGAGCTTCCACTGAGATTGTTCCAGCTGAAGATGCTGGACAGCGGGACGCCGTGCCGGGCGGCGATCGCGCCCAGCGTATCGCCCGAAACCACCGTGTAGGTGGTGGCACTTGAAGGTGCGCTTGGCGCCGGGGCCGGCGCCTGGTCAGGGGCGGCCGGGGCAGTGCCAGTGAGTTTGATGGTCTGGCCAGGGTAAATCAGCGTTGTTGCCGTGAGCTTGTTCAACTGCAGGACAGCGGACGTGTCCAGGTTGAAGCGGCGCGCAATGGCACTGATGGTGTCTCCGCGGACGATCTTGTATGTGTCCGGCACGGAGGGAGCCATAGGCCGCAGGGCGGCAGGAAGCGTTGCCGCAACCGCTTGGGCGGGAATCACATTGCCCACTTTGGTGGCCTGGGCCTTCATGGCAGCAGCGAGGGTAGCGGGAACCTTGCGCGGCTGGGGTGCCGGTGCAGCCGTGGCTGGCTGGGCCAAGGCAAGCGAGGACAAAACCACGGCGGGAAGCGCAGCCGTGGTTGCCGCAATTACCGGCATGCTCATGGTTCGTTTCGGCGAGCGGGGCGTCGTCATGGAGTGTGTCCTCATCTCAGCAGCGGGAATAGTTTGTGTTGCCGCTGTTACCAGTGTTGCCAATGTTACTGATGTTATCAATGTTGCAAGTGTGATCAGTGTGAATCTCTCACACTTATTCATCCCGCACAACAATTCCTGCACCATGGAAATCTCTTCGCGGAATTCATACCCCTCAAAAGGCGACTTTCTCCCGCACGGAGGGACCGCCGTCGTGCTCCGGCTAGGCGACTGGCAGCCCGGCGTGGCAACCTTGTTCCGTGAGTAATGTAGAAAGCCTTGTTTCCGACTGGTTGCCGCTGCCGGATGTCGCCGAGCTGTTGGGAGTTTCCATCACCAAAGTCCATGGACTGTTGGATGAGCGTGCGCTGGTGGCCATCAGGCGGGGAGAGCGGAATATCCGCTCGATTCCGGCGCTGTTTATTCAGGATGGACACGTCGTAGACAGCTTGAAGGGAACCATTGCGGTTCTTAGCGATGCTGGTTATAACGACGAAGAACTCATCGTGTGGTTGTTTACGCCTGATGATTCATTGCGGGGACGGCCTGTGGATGCGTTGCGCGAAGGACGCAAGACGGAGATTCGGCGTCGCGCCCAGTCTCTCGCCTGGTAGTCGGCAGTTCAGATTCCGTCATAAGCAGTTAAACAGCGGACGACGGCGGTTCTTGACCGCCGTCGTCGTCTCAACGCCTGGAAGAACTTAACGCCTGGAAAACCCAGTCAAGCAGCCCGACTGACAGCGGCCTCAGCCAGTTGGCGCAATGCCGTGAGCGGTAATTCTTCCAGTGGCAGCTGTTCCAAGGCGGCGAAGGCTTTGTCGCTCAGCTCGGCAATTAGCGACTCCGTGGCATCAAGGGCTCCACAGTCGACCATTATGTGGCGGATTCTGGAAACTTCGTCCTCGCCGAGGTCCGGCTTCCCCAGCATTTCGTCCAAGTAGGTGGCCTCGTCCGCGGGAGCGAGGTTAATGGCAAATCCAACGAGCACTGTCCGTTTGCCCTCGCGGAGGTCATCGCCCGCAGGTTTTCCTGTCGTCTCCGGATCGCCGAAAACGCCCAGGACATCATCGCGCAATTGGAACGCCTCGCCCAACGGCAATGAAAATGCCGAATATGCCTTCAGCAGGTCCTTCGATGCGCCTGCCAACGCTCCACCCAGGGCCAGAGGGTGCTCGGTGGAATATTTTGCGGACTTATAGCGAATAATCGAGGTGGCGCGCTCCACGGAACCCGCGCGATCGCGTACAGGACCGGCTACTTCCTCGAGAATGTCCAGGTATTGCCCTGCCATTACCTCGGCCCGCATGAGGTTGAAAATACGGCGTGCTTCGCTTCCTGCAGCTGCCCTGGGGCCGATTTCCGTGAAGGATTCCTCGCTGAAGGAAAGGCACAAATCGCCGGTCAAGATCGCCGCTGCATGGCCGAACCGTTCATTGTCCAGCGCCCATCCATTGGCCTCATGGAGTTGGCTGAAGCGACGGTGCACACTGGGACCTCCGCGACGCGTATCCGAACGGTCAATGATGTCGTCATGGATGAGGGCCGCGGCTTGGAAAAGTTCCAAAGCGCAGCCGGCCGTCAGGATGTCTGCGTCACCGGCGGGACCGCCCGCACCCCGCCAGCCCCAGTAGCACATCAGTGCACGGAGCCGTTTTCCGCCTGTGACGAGGTTCGATATTGACCCCATAAGGGGCGCGACGTCCGGCGAAATCGTAGCCATCATGTCCTGCTGGACGGCCAGGAACTCATTCAGCTTCCCGGCTATGCCACCAATAAACTCGAGTTGCTCCGTGTGGAGTTGGGAAGCCGGCGTCACTTGACGGACCCGGCCGCCACGTTCGCGCCAATGGTGAACGTGGAAACGCCTTCCTTTTGCCTCACCGATACGTTCACGGTTTCACCGTCACCGCGGATGAAGTCGATCGACGTGACGTTGCCTACGGCTTGGGCGCCCGGAACAACCTTGAATCCTTGCGCTTCAAGCGAAGTCTTGTAGTAATCCACCACGCTTTCCGGCGGGGCTTTCACCGTTCCTACGAGGGCAACGGTGGCAGGAGATACGTTTTTGTCAAAGCTGCTTGAGCGCACGGACGTCTTGGGCATCACCGGGATGAGCTGTTCCGGAAAGCCGGGGACCAAGGCGCCCACCGTAGCCGTCGCGCCGGGAACAGGTCCGGCTGATCCGGATGAGTCAGGAGCCTGTGACGAGGATGAGGGGGAGGCTGGGGAAGAGGGCGCAGCCGTGGCGGAATCAGAGGAGCTCCCCGATGCGGATGGGGCAGCCGGGCTGTTGGTGGACGGAGTACAGGCGGAAACCGCCAGGGCGACACTCGCTGCGAGCAGGGCAAACCCTCGCGATTGAGGAGTTCCAAAGAGCTTCACAGGGGTATCCTTCCTTGGGCTGACGGGGGACAATGCCTCCAGTTTAGTCAGTGGCCGGGCATAGTATTGCCGTTGTGAGTCAGGAAGCATTCGGTAGCGCCCAAAGCGCGGGCAGCGAACCGGCCCGCAGCGCTCAAGATGCACTGCGGGAACAGCGGCGAACCAGCATCCTGCACGTGGACATGGACGCCTTTTTCGTCTCCGTGGAATTGCGCAGCCGGCCGGACCTGCGGAGCAAGCCAGTGATCGTCGGCTTCCCTGCTGAACGTTCCGTCGTGTTGTCGGCGTCCTACGAAGCCCGGGCCACAGGTGTGAAGTCAGCGATGCCCATGGCTATTGCCATGCGGATGTGCCCGGGAGCTGTCATCATCCAGCCGCGCCACAAGCTCTACTACGAGGTCTCAGCGCAGCTCATGGAGATCTTCGCCTCCATCACGGACCTCGTGGAGCCGCTGAGCGTTGACGAGGCTTTCCTGGACGTCGGCGGTGCAATCCGCCGTCTCGGATCTCCCTTGGACATCGGCCACCTCATCCGCAAACGGGTTCGGTCTGAGCTTGGTATCACCGCTTCAGTGGGGATTGCCGGAACCAAGTTTGTGGCCAAGATCGCATCCACCCGTTGCAAGCCGGATGGCATCCTCCAGATCGACGCCGAGGACACCATCCCGTACCTCCACAGCCTGCCGGTCAGTGCCCTCTGGGGCGTCGGTGGAAAGACCGCCGAGGTGCTGGCACGCCTCGGTATCCGGACCGTGGCCGACGTTGCGGCTACGCCGGTGGCATCGCTGAAAGGGGTCCTTGGCGCAAGCGGAGAGCATGTGCACCGGCTGTCCATGGGAATAGACCCCAGGCCAGTCACACCTACGAGGCTGGAAAAGAGTATCGGGGCGGAAGAGACCTTCGCCACAGATTCGGCAGACGACGCCCTGCTGCACCGCGAGCTCCTCAGGTTGTCCCATCGCACGGCAGCGCGGCTGCGCAGTTCCGGGATGCTGGCCCGAACCGTAGCTTTGAAACTCCGATACGCCGACTTTTCCACTGTGACCCGCAGCCGGACGGTGCATACTCCGGTTGACAGCGCCCAGCTTATTTACCAGGTTGCCGTGCAACTGCTGGAATCCCTGGGGGCACGATCCATGAGTGTTCGTCTTGTGGGTGTCCGTGCGGAGCAGTTGGAACCGGCGGGCCAAGCGTCCCTGCAGCTCAGCCTTGATCGACGCGATGACAACTGGCGGGCCGCGGAGCAGGCCCTTGACCGCGTTGCGGAACGATTCGGCTCCAAAACGTTGCTCCCGGCCAGGCTCCTGGATCCAGGAAAGACTCCTGACGTCTAATGACCGCATCGATGCCCCGCAGGTGCCTTCCGCGCGTCTTTCAGAACAGCGCCTGACAAACTATCCTAATTAGTACAGATATTTAGATCGTCTGGACAGCTGTTTCCTGAGCAGTCGGTCCCAGGATGTCCGCTAACAAAGCGGAAATTTTTGGGAACGCTTTTCGTGGCCCGATCGTTTTGGAAACAGACGCACAGGCCGCGATTCGTCCAGACGCTGGCTGACTAAAGGAGGTCGCGATGCCCCTCTCGGAGCATGAACAGAAGCTGCTTGAGCAACTTGAGAAGCAGCTTCATGAGGACGATCCGAAGTTTGCCAACACCATGGGTTCGGATCCCATCCGCAGCTGGTCAACCCGGCACGTGATAATTGGTGTCCTTGGTGCCATCGCAGGCATCCTTTTGCTACTGGTCGGCGTGTCACTCCAACAGATTTTCGTGGGTGTCCTCGGCTTCGTGGTGATGGGCGCAGGTGTCTATTTTGCGACTCTTAGGGGCGCGGCGTTCGGCAAGGCCCGGAAAGGGAAAGCCGGAAGGTCAAAGTCCAAGAGTTCGTTCATGAGCAACCTTGAGGAGCGCTGGGACGAGCGCCGCCGCGACGATAATTGAGCGTGAGCGCCAGCATAAGCCTGGAGCTGGAACCTTTCCAAGCGACGATTCCTTAATACCTGCGCCGATAAATGGTGCATGCCCCTGAGTTGCAGGGGACACAAAGGACCCTTGATGGGTCTTTTTGCGTTTAACCCCCAGTCCTCCTTGCTGCACCGTCCTCCACTTTCCACCCCTTCAGGATTGGCAGCCCACTGTGGAGTCGCAGCGCCACCACCTCTGCGCCTGATTCCAGCCGTGGCCCATTGGGCGTGCACCCAGGCCTTCCTCTGTCCTCCACTTCCCACCAGACCTCTTGGATCCGCGCAATTACGGGCCTCCGGAAACTCAAAGTGGTGGAGAAACACCCTGTAGTGCGTTGACTGTGGGGCTTTGTGGAGTAAAGTGGAGCGCATAAGAGGGTAATGGCAGGTTTGGTATGAACGGGCACCTTGACTGAGGGGCGGTGGGCCGGTGTTTCTTGGCACCCATTCCCCACGCCTTGATGAAAAGGGCCGGATCATACTTCCCGCGAAGTTCCGTGAGGAACTTGCCGAGGGCCTGGTTCTCACAAGGGGTCAGGAACGTTGCATTTACGTCTTCAGCCAGAAGGAATTCGAGCGGATTCACGAATCGATGCGGGAGGCACCACTGTCCTCCAAGCAGGCTCGTGATTACATTCGGGTTTTCCTGTCTGGGGCCTCTGACGAGGTACCTGACAAGCAGGGGCGCGTGACGATTCCGCCGGCGCTCCGGGCCTATGCGGGGCTTGGCCGGGAATTGGCAGTTATCGGTGCCGGTACCCGCGCGGAGATCTGGGATGCCGAGGCTTGGAATGAATACCTCGCCGAGAAGGAAGCAGCCTTCTCGGAAACCGACGATGACAATCTGCCCGGGTTCATCTAACCGGGGGATGGGGCCTTGGCCCCGGTCCTTGGATGGGATCTCCAGCCGCCCATCGAACTGTCTTCCTGGCTCAACTTCCCCTGAGCCAGGCCGGCGGAACGATAGGCGCGGATGGGGATCCGATCCAAGGAACTGAATGCAAGCGATTGAAGAAAGAGGAGGCAACGTGGAAGAGCAGGACGCGGCAAAGCCCACATCTGAGCGCCACGTGCCCGTCCTGAAGGACCGCTGCATCAATTTGCTCGCCCCCGGCTTCGAAGCAGCCCGGGACCGTGGTGAGACTCCGATCGTCATCGATGCGACGCTGGGGATGGGTGGTCACTCCGAGGCCATGCTGCAACGTTTCCCTGATCTGCACCTCGTGGGGATCGACCGCGATGAGGAAGCGCTGGCCTTGGCCGGTGCGCGGCTGGAACCCTTCTCGGACCGCACGGATCTGGTTCACGCGGTCTACGACGAAATCGAGGACGTCCTGGCCGATCTCGGCATCCCTGAAGTCCACGGCATCCTCATGGACCTGGGCGTATCGTCCTTGCAGTTGGACGAAAGGGAGCGTGGCTTCGCCTACTCCTACGATGCTCCGCTGGACATGCGCATGGATACCAGCCGGGGTCAAACCGCCGCAGACGTCGTCAACAACTACAGCGAAGAAGAGCTCGTTCGTATCATCCGCAAGTGGGGCGAAGAGAAGTTTGCCGGACGGATTGCGAACAGGATCGTCGCTGCCCGGGCTGAGAAGCCCTTTGCCACCACCGGCGAACTCGTTGAGCAAATCCGCAGTGTAGTACCTGCTGCTGCAGCCAAGAGCGGTGGCCACCCGGCCAAGCGGACCTTCCAGGCGCTGCGTATCGAGGTCAACGAAGAACTCGACGTCCTGGAACGGGCTATTCCAGCGGCCGTCGCAGCGACGGCCATGGGTGGGCGGATAGTCGTGATGTCCTACCACTCATTGGAGGACAAGATCGTAAAGTCTGTTTTCCAGGCCGGCTCCAAGTCCTCAGCACCGCTTGGATTCCCCGTTGAACTCGAAGAACACAAACCCGAACTGAAAACGCTGACCAAAGGCACGGAAGTGCCTACGGCCGCAGAAATTGCCGAGAACCCCCGCGCGGCGTCTGCCCGACTCAGGGCCGTGGAGCGCATCAAGCCAAGGAGAGTCGCATGAGCACCGCCGCAGCGAAGACACTGCCCTCCGTGGTAGGCAACACGGCCAGAGCACTCCCGGCTCCAGCCGGCAAGCCCGACGTCGGCCGAAAGGCGCGTACGCCGCTTTCGATTGTGCGCAGCGCCCCCGGGAAGCGGCGCACTCCCTTTGTTGTCCTATGCTTCGTGGTGATGGCGGCCGCCCTGCTGACGGTGCTCGTCCTCAACATTTCTGTATCCACAGCCCAGTACCGGTTGGTGCAGCTCAAATCGGAAGCAGCCACGCTGAACAAGGAAAACCAGGACCTGACACAGAAGAAGCAGAACTTCGAGGCTCCCCAGAATCTGGCTGCAAAGGCTGCAGAATTGGGAATGGTACAGTCCACCGTCAAGGGTCAGATCGATCTGAACACCATGACGGTCACCGGAAAGGCAACCCCGGCCGTCAAGGGAGACAACCCCTCGGCCGTGATCGCCCCTCCGGCCGTTGCCGGTCAGCTTGATGTGGTGCCTTCGGTGACTACCAAGGATCCGTTGGAGAACCTCAAACGGGCAACACCTGCAGGGCCCGCGGCCACACCGGCTGCGCCTGCTGCCAAGCCCGCAACTCCGGCGGCTGCGCCTGCGGAGCTTCACGGCGGATCCGTTCCGGCTCCCCAGCAGAAGGCACCAGGGCACTAGCCCGCAAGATCACCGACGCAAGGCCAGCAGCAAGGAATCCACGTGGCGCGAAACCCCGGCAAATCAAAAAAGACGAAGGTGCCGGCGGCAAGGAAGCGGCTCCGGGTTGGTCTTGGCATCATGCTGACACTGCTGTTGGTGGTGGGCGGGAAACTCTTCATGGTGCAAGGCCTTGATGTCGGTGGCATGGCCGAGGCCGCCCTCGCGAACCGTCTCACGCCGCAGGTTCTGCCGGCCGAACGGGGCAGGATCCTGGACGCCAACGGCACCGTCCTGGCCAGCAGTGTCATCCGCTACAACATTGTTGTGGATCAGGTCCTGAACACCGCCACCGCTGAGTTCAAACGCTACAACGAGAAGACTGAGGAAGTGGAGACTATCCCGCGCGACCAGGGTATCTCCGAACTGGCTTCGCTCCTCGGGGACGATCCCGCCAAGGTCAGGGAGTCGCTCACTGGTGACAAGAAGTACTTCACGGTGGCCAAGGATGTGAAACCCGAGCTTGAAGACCGCATCTCCAAGCTGCATATACCCGGTGTGGCCGCCGAAGGCGTCAGTAAGCGTGTCTATCCGAACGGCAGCGTGGCAGGCGGAGTGGTGGGTTTCCTCCAGGACGGCACAACAGGCCAGGCAGGCATCGAACAAACCCAGGACCAGGTCCTCCGCGGTACCGAGGGCAAGCGTGTTTTTGAGATTGGCGCTGATGGCCTCAGAATCCCCGTGGCCACTGATGAACTCACGCCGGCTGTGGATGGAAGCGACGTCAAGCTGACCCTCAACACGGACATCCAGTACTTCGCACAGCAGGCCATCCAAAGCCAGGTCAACAAGATGAACGCCGAGTGGGGTTCCATCATTGTGATCGACACCAAGACGGGCAACCTCATCGCCTTGGCCGACACGAATGCCCCGGACCCCAACGACCCCGGGAAAGTTGATGCCAAGGACCGGGGTGTGCGTTCCGTGACGGCCGCCTACGAGCCCGGATCGGTCGAGAAAATGATCACTGCCTCTGCCGTGATCGAGGAGGGCAAGTCCTTTCCGCTGGACCATTTCACCATCCCGCCGTCGTACACCATTGACGGCCAGACGTTCACGGATGCGTTCGAGCACGGCACCGAAGAACGCACGCTGGCCGGAATCCTGGGCTGGTCCATGAACACCGGCACCGTGATGGCGGGAAGCAGGCTGAGCAAAGAGCAGCGCTATGAATGGCTGAAGAAGTTTGGCGTTGGCGAACAAACGGATATCGGCCTTCCCGCGGAAGCGACGGGTATCCTCGCCAAGCCTGATCAGTGGGACGAACGCCAGCAATACACGGTCCTGTTCGGTCAGGGAGTTTCGCAGTCCACGCTGCAAACCGTGCGGGCCTTCCAGTCGATTGCCAACGGCGGCGTGATGTTGCAGCCCAGGCTTATCGACAGCTACATCACCCCCGAGGGCGAAGAGCAGAAGGTTCCGGCCAAGGAGTCCCGGCAGGTGGTGTCCAAGGAAACTGCACAACAAATGCGGGACATTCTGGAAAGCGCAGTGACCGAGGGCCAGATCAAGGACGCAGCCATTGACGGCTACCGCGTGGGCGCCAAGACGGGTACCTCACAGGCACCCCGCGAAGATGGACTCGCCGGCTTTGACGGGTACACGGCCTCGATGGTGGGCATGGCGCCCATGGATGACCCCCGGTTCATCGTCGAGGTCGTCCTGCAGCGGCCCAGGGGAAATATCTACGGCATCACCAATGGTCCCGTGTTCCGTTCCGTCATGTCCCAGGTCCTCAGGACCTACAACGTGGCACCATCCACCGGCACCCCCGCGCGCCTGCCGCAGTTCGTCAAGTAAGCTTCTTGGGCGTCTGTTTCGGCCAAAGAATTTGATCCATCACTACCGGCTGGGCGCCGCTGGCCCCAAGCCGGTCGTTCCACCGAGCATCAACGGAGAACCACGTGTCAGAGCACAATGAGGCCGCTGTCCACGCCGAGACGCCGGAGACCGGCACATCCGGCTTCCGTCCGGCGTCTGTGGCTGCAGTGCCTTTGTCGACCCTTGCAGAAGCCCTGGGTGTTGCCGTCCCGGCGGACGGCGGGACCAGGGGAGTGACGGGGATCTCGCTGAATTCCCGGGCCATTGAACCTGGTGACCTTTACATGGCCCTGCCCGGGGCTTCGCGCCATGGTGCCGACTTCGTCCCACAGGCCGTTGAGGCTGGCGCCGTCGCCGTAGTCACGGACGACGCCGGGGCACGGCAGCTTGCCCTGGCAGGCGAGCAGCCCGTGCCTGTCCTTATCGTCGACGAGCCGCGCACCGTCGTCGGGCGTTTGGCTGCCCTGATCTACCGCAGCCAGCCGGACGACGGCGGGTTCCCGACGCTGTTTGGAGTGACCGGGACCAACGGTAAAACGACCACAACGTACTTCATCAACTCCCTGCTCCGTGCCTTGGGTAAAACCCCGGGACTTATCGGAACAATCGAGATCCTGGCCGGGGGAGATCCTATTCCGAGCCTGTTGACGACGCCGGAATCCACAGACGTCCATGCACTGCTCGCCTTGATGCGGGAACGCGGGCTGGAGGCGGCCTCCATGGAGGTGTCCTCCCACGCCGTTGCTTATCACCGCGTGGACGGCGTGATGTTCGACGTCGCCGGGTTCACGAACCTCACCCAGGACCACTTGGACCTGCACGGCAGCATGGAAGAGTACTTCCGCACCAAAGCTGAGCTGTTCACCGCAGGACGGGCACGCCAGGCAGTGGTGATGGTCGATGACGAGTGGGGCCGCAACCTGGCGCGAACAGCGGACATTCCGGTCACCACACTTACTGCAACGACAGGAGGCAGCCCTGCCGATTGGTCCGTTGCCTCAACCACCGCCCGTGGACTCGGCACCGATTTTGAACTGCGGCACACAGACGGCCGTGTCCTGCGCGTACACACTGGCTTGCCGGGTGACTTCAACGTGGCGAACGCGGCCCTGGCCACGATCATGGTCCTGTCATCAGGCATGGATGTAGAGACCCTCCAGGACGCACTCGACGCCCACGATCCCTTTACTGTTGCCGTTCCGGGCCGCATGCAACTCATCTCCACTGCGCCGGCGGCCGTGGTTGATTTTGCCCACAATCCCGATGCCCTGGCCCGCGCGCTGCAGGCTGTGCGGTCCCGTGAAGAAGGCTCCCGCGTGATCGTGGTGTTCGGGGCTACCGGGCAGCGGGACCAAAGCAAGCGTCCTACCATGGGCGCCATTGCGGCACGCTTGGCGGATATTGTCATTGTCAGTGACGACGACCCCCATGACGAGGATGCCGCGGCTATCCGGTCAGAGGTCCTGGCAGGTGCCCATGCTGCCCGAGAGGCTGGGAACTTGACCTGTGAAATCATCGAGTCCTCGCCTCGGGATGCCGCCATCCGACTCGCAGTGGAGTTGGCCACCCCGAAGGACACCATCCTCATCGCAGGTCGCGGCCACGAGGTATGGCAAGAGGTCAAGGGGGTCAACCTTGCCCTTGACGACAGAGTGGAATTGCGGAGCGCCTTGACATCCAGGGGATTCAGCGTTTCAACGGACCAGCGGATAGAGTCCTAAACCGAGATGATTGCACTTACTGCGGCGGAGATCGCCCACATCACCCATGGCCGTTTGACCGGAGACGGGGACATCGCGCCCACTTCCGTCGTCACTGACTCCCGGGAAGCTACACCTGGTTCGATGTACGTGGCGAAGCCCGGCGAGCACGCGGACGGTCATGACTTCGTTGACGCTGCCTTCGAGCGGGGTGCCGTCCTGGTGCTGGCCGAACGCGATGTCACCGACGTCGACGGCAAGCCGTATCCCGCCGTCGTTGTTGACGATGCTGTGCTCGCCATGGGAGCCCTTGCTGCCGAAGCCGTCCGCCGGATCCGCTCTGCCCGCAAAGAGCGCGGCGAGGAATTTACGGTGATCGGCATTACCGGCTCAGCCGGCAAGACCACCACCAAGGACCTCCTCGCCGGCGTGTTGTCCCAAGCCGGGCCCACGGTGGCTCCGCGGGGCTCATACAACGGTGAGGTCGGCGTCCCCCTGACGGTCTTTGCTGCCGATACGGACACTCGTTTCCTCGTCATCGAGATGGGAGCCACCGGCATCGGCCACATCAAGTACCTCGTTGGGATGGTGCAGCCGGACATCGGAGTGGTGCTGGTGGTCGGCACCGCCCACGCCGGGGAATTCGGCGGTGTCGAAAACATCGCCACGGCCAAGGGCGAACTCGTTGAAGGGCTCAGTGAGCACGGCACGGCCGTCCTGAATCTGGACGATGGCCGCGTTGCCGCCATGAAGAACCGCACCAGGGCCAAAGTCCTGGGCTTTAGTGCCTCTCCAGCGACGAACGAAGACGTGGAAGCGCGCAACGTTGTGGTCAACGCCGAAGGCCACCCCGAGTTTGATCTTGTACTGCCCGACGGCGGCCCTTCCGTCCGCGTCCGAAGCCGCCTGATCGGCGGCCATCACGTCACGAACCTGCTGGCTGCTGCTGCTGCGGCATTTGCCGCGGGCATCCCGGCGGCAGACATTGCTTCCTCGCTTAGTTCCCAATCCGCGGCCAGCCGATGGCGCATGGAACGAACCGAACGCGCCGACGGCGTCACCATCATCAACGACGCCTACAACGCCAATCCTGAGTCGATGCGAGCTGCATTGCGCACACTCGCTGATCTTGGCCAGGGCAGGCGGACCTGGGCCGTCCTTGGCGCCATGCTGGAGCTCGGTGAGGATTCCATCCGCGAGCACACCGCCGTGGGAACACAGGTGGTGCGCTTGAACATTTCCAGGCTCGTGGTGGTAGGACGCGAAGCGCGGGCCCTTTATATATCGGCCATCCAGGAAGGCTCGTGGGGGGACGAATGTTCGTTCACGGAGACTGCCGAAGAAGCCTACGAACTCCTGCAAAGGGAGCTGCAACCCGGAGACCTGGTCTTGTTCAAGTCCTCCAACGGAGTGGGGCTGAGGCATTTGGGTGATCGGATAGCATTACCCCCACGGGCCGAGTCCACCGGGGAAAGCGCGGCTGAAGATGCCGCAAGCGAAGGGAACGAGCTGCTGTGATTGCACTTTTGATCGGCGCCGGCGTCGCCCTTCTGGTGGCCCTGATAGGGACGCCCCTGTTCATCAGGTTCCTGGTGGCCAAGAGCTATGGGCAGTTCATCCGCGACGACGGCCCTACCTCGCACCACACCAAGCGCGGCACTCCCACCATGGGCGGAACCGTGGTTGTTGCCGCGGTTCTGATCAGCTACTTCGTGACCCACTTGATCATGTGGATGATGAATCCGCGGTCCGAGGGACCCTCCGCGTCCGGGCTGCTTCTGCTGTTCCTGATGGTAGGAATGGGCTTCGTTGGCTTCCTGGATGACTACATCAAGATTTCCAACAAGCGCAGTTTGGGCCTGAACGCCCGGGCCAAGCTGATCCTGCAAGCCGCCGTCGGCATCATTTTTGCCGTTCTGGTGCTGCAGTTTCCCAACGAGGACGGACTCCGTCCGGCGTCCACGCAAATTTCGCTCGTCCGCGACATCCCCTGGCTGGATCTCGCCTTTGGTGGGACCATCCTGGGCGCGATTCTTTTTGTCGTTTGGTCCAACCTCATCATCACCGCAGCTACCAACGGCGTGAACCTGACGGACGGCCTGGATGGCCTCGCGTCGGGAGCGTCCATCATGGTGTTCGGCGCGTACACCATCATGGGTATCTGGCAGAACAACCAGGCCTGCGGTTCGCCCCGTGAGGCCGGCAGCGGTTGTTATCAGGTGCGCGACCCCATGGACCTGGCGCTCCTGGCGGCCATCCTGAGCGCTGCTTTGGTGGGCTTCCTCTGGTGGAATACCTCACCGGCCAAGATCTTCATGGGAGACACCGGTTCCCTGGCAATCGGAGGCGCTGTTGCCGCGTTCGCGATCCTGTCCCGCACGGAACTTTTGCTGGCCTTCATCGGTGGTTTGTTCGTCCTGATCACCCTTTCCGTCATCATCCAGGTGGGTTTCTTCAAGCTGTCAGGTGGCAAACGGGTCTTCAAGATGGCCCCACTGCAACATCACTTTGAACTGAAGGGTTGGGCAGAGGTCACCGTTGTTGTCCGCTTCTGGATCCTTGCCGGGCTCTTCGTGGCAGCGGGCCTGGGAATCTTCTACGCTGAATGGGTGGTGCTGCTGTGAACGCAAACCAGGAGAGCGCGGCCTCGGCCAACGACCGCCTCGAGGATCTCACCAGCTGGGATGCTGATTGGCGTGGCCTGCGGGTGGTGGTGACCGGAATCGGCGTGTCCGGTTTTGCTGCCGCAGATACCCTCATCGAACTTGGTGCAAAAGTTGTGGTGGTGGACTCCTCGACCACGGCGAAAGCAAAGGCGCAGGCTGACACCCTGAAAATCGTGGGTGCGGTGGATGTGTTGCTGGGCGAAGACGCCGTGAAGGTCCTTCCCCTCATTGACGGCAACAAGCCGGAGCTCATTGTGACTTCGCCGGGATGGCGCCCGGACCAAGCCCTGCTGGCCGCCGCCAAACGTAAGCACATTCCCGTGTGGGGCGACGTCGAATTGGCGTGGCGCGTCCGCGAACGGGCTGGCCGGAAGACCGCTGATTGGCTCACCATCACCGGCACCAACGGTAAGACCACCACGGTAGGGATGACAGAGTCCATGCTGCAGGCGGCCGGACTCAAAGCCATTGCCGTAGGCAACGTGGGCACGCCCATCCTTGACGCGCTCAGGGATCCGGTGGAGTACGACGCTTTTGCAGTGGAACTCTCAAGCTTCCAGTTGCATTGGAGCCATTCGTTGTCACCGGTGGCCAGCGTATGCCTGAACGTCGCCGAAGACCACGTGGACTGGCATGGCTCTTACGCCTCGTACCTTGCCGATAAGGCCAAGGTCTACGAGAACACGCAGAAGGCGGCCATCTACAACGCCGATCAAATTGAAACCGAACGCATGGTGGAGAACGCGGACGTCGTGGAAGGCTGCCGCGCGGTCGGATTCACCACGAACACCCCCGGCATCAGCATGCTGGGCGTCGTGAATGGGTTGTTGGTTGACCGCGCGTTTATCGAAGAGCGGAAAGACTCAGCCGCCGAACTCGCATCCATTTCCGATCTTGGGCCAGTGGCACCACGGCATATGGTGGCCAACGCTCTGGCCGCCGCGGCCCTCGTCCGTGCTTACGGGGTTGAGCCTGCCGCCGTGAAGCAGGGCCTGGTCAACTATCTGCCCGGCGCGCATCGTATCCAGCTCGTGGCCAAAAACGACGACGTCCTGTGGATCAACGATTCAAAGGCCACCAACCCCCACGCTGCCTCGGCCGCTCTTTCTGCTTTCCACAACGTGGTGTGGATCGCAGGGGGCCTCTCCAAAGGCGTCAATTACGATGACCTCGTCAAGGAGCACGCTCCCCGCTTGAAGTCCGTGGTTCTCATCGGCACGGACACCGAGGCCCTGGAAGCGTCCCTCCAGCGACACGCACCGGATGTCCCCGTGATAGCCCAGCCCAAGGGCGACACTGAAAGTGTGCAGACCGCAGACGGTAACGCCTCCTCGCCGATTTTTGGTGAGACCATCATGGCCCAGGCTGTGAGGGCAGCGGCCAGCGTGGCGGAGCCGGGGGACACCGTGCTCATGGCTCCAGCGGCTGCATCCATGGATCAGTTCTCTTCCTACGCTCACCGTGGCGACGCTTTCGTCCAGGCAGTACACGAGCTTGTGGAAGGGCAGGCAAAGACCACCGAGGAGTAACAATGGTCAGCACGCCCACCCGCAGCCGCGGCAGGGTTTCCGGGGACCTCGGAGCCCAGGCTTCGCCGGCTGCCCGCAAGAAACCCGCCGGGCTTCGGGGCCACGTCCGCTCTTTCTGGGAAGGCCTGGAAGGCAAGAGCAAAGCGCCGAACAGCTCCACGTACTACCTCATTCTTGGATGCGCCCTTGCCCTGACCGCCATCGGTGTGATGATGGTGCTCTCTGCTTCCAGTGTGGAAGCGATCTCTGAAGGCAAGTCGCCGTACGCCGATGCCTTGAAGCAGGCGATGTTTGGCGTCGTCGGACTTGTGGCGATGTACCTGATTTCCCGGACCAACGTCAGCTGGATGAAGAGGCTGTCCTGGTGGGGACTCGGTGCCGTTGTGGTCCTGCTGATACTTGTCCAGGTTTTCGGTCGCAGCACACTGGGCAACCAGAACTGGATCGATATCGGCGGGATCAGCATCCAGCCCTCGGAAATTTCGAAGCTGGTTCTTTGTGTTTGGATAGCGGCGGTCCTGGCACGCAAGGAGAAGTACCTGCATCGCTGGATGCACGTGATCATACCGGTGGTCCCCGGTGCTGGCCTGGTCCTTGGGCTGATCCTCGTGGGCAATGACCTGGGCACCGCGATCGTTGTCATGGCCATTGTGGCTGCGGGGTTGTACTTTGCCGGGGTTCCCACCAGGATGCTGGCAATTGCGGGCGTCGCGGGAGCCATTGGCGCTACAGCCATGACAATCATCAGTCCCAACCGGATCTGCCGGGTGACGGCTTGGCTGGGCATGGCAGGGGATTCATGCACGGCAGATTCCGACTTCACCTACCAGTCCACCAATGGCATGTACGGATTGGCGCAGGGCAGTTGGACGGGACTTGGGCTGGGGCAGAGCCGGCAAAAGTACAACTGGCTTCCTGAGGCCCACAATGACTTCATCTTTGCCATCATCGGCGAGGAACTCGGACTGGTGGGCACCCTTGTGGTCCTGGTGTTGTTCGCCATCCTTGGCATCGCCATTTTCCGTGTCGTTGTCCGGCAGACCGATCCGTTCCAGCGCACGCTCGCCGGTGGCATCATGGTGTGGCTCCTGGGACAGGCAAGCATGAACATGGCAGTGGTGACCCAGCTGCTTCCAGTGATCGGTGTCCCGCTGCCTTTCATTTCGGCAGGTGGCTCGGCCTTGGTGATGTCGCTGTGCGGCGTGGGCGTAGTGTTGTCCTTGGCCCGCGGACAGTTGCCACCACAACAGCGTCCCCGGCTCTTGCCGCGTCGTTTGTCCAAGACCGCACGAAAGCGTAAATAGCACTTCATGACTTCAGATTCCCCCCACGCGTCCAAGCCGTTGTCCGTCGTGCTTGCAGGCGGTGGTACGGCCGGCCATGTCAGTCCGTTGCTGGCCATCGCGGACGCAATCAAGGAAAAGCGTCCGGAAGCTGCCATCCTGGCTGTCGGCACGCCGTCGGGCCTGGAAACCAGGCTTGTCCCGGCGGCCGGGTACGAGCTCGCCACTATTGACCGGGTCCCGTTGCCACGAAAACCGTCCCTTGATCTCCTGAAGCTTCCGGGGCGCTTGCGGGGAGCTGTCAAGCAGGCAGAACGAATCCTGGATGACGCCCAGGCCGATGTCCTGGTGGGTGTGGGCGGCTACGTATGCACTCCCATGTACTTGGCAGCCCGCAGGCGCGGAACACCTATCGTGATCCACGAAGCCAACATGAAGGCGGGGCTGGCGAACCGCGTGGGTGCACGGTTCAGCCGCCATGTTGCCGTGGCGTTTGCCGGTACGCGCCTTCGCGGCGCCCGCCACGTGGGAATGCCCATGCGCCGCGCCATCTCAGGACTGGACCGCTCCGAGGCAGCGCCTGCTGCCAAGGCTTCGCTGGGCCTCAATCCGGACCGTCCTGCCTTGATCGTGACTGGCGGGTCCTCCGGAGCACTGAGCATCAACCGTGCTGTGGCTGCGGCCTTGCCCGCGCTGGCAGCTGCGGGGATCCAGACACTGCACATCACCGGTACCGGCAAGGCTGTTTTGGATCACGACGGCGGACTCCTTGCCGCTGATGGCTACCGGCAGGTGGAGTACGTGGATGGAATGGAGAATGTCTACGCTGCTGCTGACGTCCTGCTTGCCCGTGCCGGGGCCGCAACTGTCAGCGAAGTGGCAGCAGTAGGCGTTCCTGCAGTGTTCGTGCCCTTGCCTATCGGTAACGGTGAGCAAGCGCTGAATGCAGCTGCCCTGGTGGAAGCCGGCGGTGCGCTGATGGTCCAGGACAAAGAATTCACCCCGGAATGGCTCAAAGAAGAACTCATTCCACTCGTATCGGATCGCGGCAGGCTGGATGAAATGGCCCGCAGGTCCGAGGCCCTTGGCATCAGAAACGCCGATCAGCGCATGGCTGATCTTGTCTTGGAAGCGGTATCCGCATGACGCACGCGATTGCACCACTTGAGTCCCTTGGACGAGTACATTTCATCGGCATCGGCGGCGTGGGAATGTCAGCCATCGCCCGGATCATGGTGGCGCGCGGTGTTCCCGTGAGTGGTACGGACGCCAAAGACCTTCCGGTCATGCACGACCTGGCCGCAGCAGGTGCCCGTATTGCTGTGGGATACGATTCCGGCAATCTGGGTAACGCCGAGACTGTTGTCGCGGGCTCCGCAATCCGTGCCGACAATCCTGAGTTGTCTGCGGCACGTCAGGCCGGTTTGCCCGTGCTGCATCGTTCCGAGGCATTGGCTGCGACCATGGACGGCCACAGGGTGGTCACCATCGCCGGTACGCACGGCAAGTCCACCACCACCTCCATGGTCGCGGTCCTGCTCAAGGAAGCAGGACTGGATCCCTCGTTCGCCATTGGCGCGAACGTCCCGGCACTGGGAGTCAACGCGGCTCACGGATCCTCGGACATCTTCGTGGCTGAAGCGGACGAGTCCGATGGTTCGTTCCTCAACTACCGTCCCCTGATCGCCGTCGTCACCAATGTGGAAGCGGACCATCTGGACCACTACGGAACCGCTGAAGCTGTTTACGCCTCCTTTGATAGCTTCGCGGCACTCCTGCCGCCCCACGGAGTCCTTCTGGCATGTGCGGACGACTCCGGCGCCCGCGCCCTTGCGGACCGGACAGCCGCCAAGGGAACCACGCGTGTGCTTACGTACGGAACAAGTCACGACGCCGATATCCGCCTTCACGATGGCGGCCCGGGTGATGTCTCGGTAGCGGTGGATGGAGCCAGGTACACCTTGGAACTGCAGGTCCCGGGAAGGCACAACGCGCTCAATGCCGCTGCGGCGTTCGCCGTCGCCTTGGAGCTTGGTGTAGCGCCCGGGACGGCGGCTACTGCACTGGGACACTTCACTGGTGCGTCCCGGCGCTTTGAACTCAAAGGGCAGGGGAGGGGCGTGCGTGTGTACGATGACTACGCCCACCACCCAACCGAAGTGCGTGCGGCCCTGTCCGCCGCCCGCTCTGTGGCTGGCGGCAACAAAGTCCACGTTCTCTTCCAACCGCATTTGTTTTCACGGACCCGGGAATTTGCTGCGGAGTTTGCAACGGCACTGGACGCCGCGGACACAGCGCTGGTCCTTGATATCTACCCTGCCCGTGAAGACCCCATCCCCGGTGTCACTAGTTCGTTGATTGCTGACCGACTCTCCCGGGGGCGGCTGGTCTCTGGTGACGAAGCCGTGGAAGCTATTGTGGCGGCCGCTGGTGAGGGGGACATAGTGCTGACCGTGGGAGCCGGCGATGTCACCGCTTACGGCCCGGTGATTGTGGAGGCATTGGGTGGCTAGCACCCGCAAGCCAACCTTCAAGCCCGGGGCAGATTCCGGCCGGGAGAATAAGAGCCGTCCGGCCGGCGGTTCCGGGGAAAGTGTCATCAGCGCACAACGGTCAGTAGAGGCTTCGCCAAAAAACAGCGCCGACAATGTCATTGCTTTTCCCGAGCCGAAGGGCAAACGCAAACGCAGGCTCCTGCTGTGGACGCTCTCCATCGTTACGGCTTTCGTCGCGGTGCTAATAGCGGGTGCCATCTATTCGCCCGTGCTCGCGGTCCGGACCATCACTGTGGATGGCACCAAACTGCTGACGCCCGAGGCTGTGCAGAAGGCTTTGTTGGGTGTGGAGGGCAAGCCGCTGCCGCAGGTGAGCGAGCAGGAAGTCAATGAGCTCCTGAAGCCCCTGATCCAGGTGCGTTCGGCAACTGTGGAGGCAAGGCCGCCGTCGGAATTGCTGGTGCACGTCCATGAGCGCGTACCGGTGGCCCTGTTGAAGCAAGGTGACTCGTTTGTGATGGTGGATGTAGATGGGGTTCAGCTTGGAGCCACGCAGGATCAGTCTGCGGTGGCGCTGCCCCTGATCGACGCTGGTGCAGGTGCCACCAACACTGGGTTGTTCAAAGCGATTGCTGCTGTCCTGAACACTTTGCCGGCCGATGTGCTCGCCAGGATGTCCACCGCGTCTGCTGCGTCGGCTGATGCCGTTGAGCTAAAACTGGTGGACGGAAAGACGGTAGTGTGGGGCAATGCCGAGGACAAGGAACTGAAGGCGAAGGCACTTGAGGCACTACTGAAGATGCCGCCGGATCCCAAAGTTCCCGTGAACGTCTACGACGTCAGTGTGCCCCGGCATCCATTCACCAAATAAAGAGCATTGAGCACGTAACCTGCGGGCCTCGGTGACCTTATTTCGCGACAATCAAGCGACACGCGCAAGCGGTCATTGCATGTGCGAAGCGGAGGAAATACCGTCGCAGTAGAGTTACTTGACATAACTATAACCTTCAACTAGAGGGTTAAGGTCCAAGTATTCAAGTTGGACTCGATCAGTTTCGCTATAGGACACAAGCAAGGGGCACGAAACGTGGCAGCACCGCAGAATTACTTGGCCGTCATCAAGGTCGTCGGCATCGGCGGCGGTGGCGTGAACGCAGTCAACCGCATGATCGAGGTCGGCCTCCGGGGCGTCGAGTTCATTGCCATCAACACTGACGCGCAAGCGCTCCTCATGAGCGATGCCGACGTCAAGCTCGACGTCGGGCGTGAGCTTACGCGCGGCCTTGGCGCCGGAGCCAACCCAGAGGTCGGCAAGCAGGCCGCCGAAGACCACGCTGACGAGATCGAAGAAGTTCTCCGCGGCGCAGACATGGTCTTCGTGACGGCTGGCGAAGGTGGTGGCACCGGCACGGGTGGAGCCCCTGTAGTCGCGCGCATCGCCCGCTCCCTGGGTGCCCTGACTATTGGCGTAGTGACCCGCCCCTTCACTTTCGAGGGCCGTCGTCGTGCAGGCTCCGCCGAAGCCGGTATCGACGCCCTGCGTGACGAAGTCGACACCCTGATCGTCATCCCCAACGACCGCCTTCTGTCCATCAGCGATCGCAACGTCTCCGTCCTGGACGCTTTCCGCTCAGCTGACCAGGTCCTGCTTTCCGGTGTCCAGGGCATTACGGACCTCATCACCACCCCGGGCCTCATCAACCTCGACTTCGCCGACGTCAAATCCGTCATGCAGGGTGCCGGCTCCGCGCTCATGGGTATCGGATCCGCCCGTGGCGAAGACCGCGCAGTGAAGGCTGCCGAACTGGCCATCGCTTCGCCACTCCTGGAAGCCTCCATCGACGGCGCGCATGGCGTGCTGCTGTCCATCCAGGGTGGTTCAGACCTCGGCCTGTTCGAAATCAATGAGGCAGCCCGCCTTGTGCAGGAAGTCGCGCACCCGGAAGCGAACATCATCTTCGGTGCGGTCATCGACGACGCCCTCGGCGACGAAGCACGTGTCACCGTCATCGCCGCCGGATTCGACGACGTCAAGGCAACCTCTCCGTCCATGGACCAGTCGCGTCCCGCGCAGAACCCCGTGCCTGCAGAGCGTCCTGCTGCGCCAAGCACGGCTCCTTCCAGCGCGAACGCGCCGCAGCATGCAACTGCAGGCATCGGCGCCGCAGGCCTGAGCAACTGGGGCCAGCAGCGTCCGTCGGCGCTCCCCGCGGACTCCGGCTTCGACGTCGACCTTCCGGCCGTTGTGGAGCCGGATCTGTCCGGTAGCCGCTCGGATGACCTCGACGTTCCCGATTTCCTGAAGTAAGCGGGCTTCGAGAGTCAATATCCCGTGTTTTGGTGGCGCAATGAAGTACAGCCCGGCGTTTCTGTTGCTTTCACGGACATAGACGCCGGGAACCTGGCCCTCCACGTTGGGGACAACCCCGGGGATGTGACTGTGCGTCGTGCCCGGTTGGACGATGCCGCAAACCTGGGCAACCGTAGCTTTCAGTACATGGACCAGGTTCATGGCAATGAGGTCGCCCTCATTTCGAGCTACGGTTCCGGACCCACTGCGGATGCAATGGTCTCCATGCCTACGGGCAGCCAGGCTCCGCAGCCATTGTCCGTCATGGTGGCTGATTGTGTTCCTGTGGTCCTCGTTGGAGATGCAGGCGATAACGGTCCCCTCATCGCTGTCGCGCACGCAGGACGGCCAGGCGTAGCCTCCGGCGTTGTCCGGGCAACCGTCAACGAGATGCGCAGGCTCGGTGCCCTGAACATCAGTGCCTGGCTGGGGCCCTCTATTTGCGGCTCCTGCTATGAGGTTCCCGAGCAGCTTCGCGAAGAAGTTGCCGCGGTGGCACCTGCCGCCTGGTCGAGTACATCGTGGGGAACGCCGGCCTTGGATCTTCCCGCCGGTGTTCGCGCCCAGCTGGCCGAAGGCGGCGTCACCGTTGAATATTCAGGGGAGTGCACCCTGGAAAATGAATCCCTTTTTTCCTGACCGGCGGGATTCCCGTACGGGTCGATTCGCAGGTTTGGTGTGGACGCATGACTAGCCACTTACAAGACGACGCCCAGTCCGGCGTTGCAGCTTCGGATGCCCGCACCGCCGAACTTGCCCGGCGGCTCGAGGTTGTTCGGACACGGATTTCGGCGGCGACGGCTGCTGCGGGACGTGTAGATCTTCCTGGGCTGATCGTCGTGACCAAGTTCCACCCGGCAGCTGATGTCCGGCGACTGTCTACACTGGGCGTCCGGGATTTCGGCGAGAACCGTGACCAGGAGGCTGCAGGCAAAAGCGCCGAACTCACCGACCTGGACATCCGATGGCACTTCATTGGCCAGTTGCAGAGCAAAAAAGCGAAATCAGTGGCCAAATACGCCTACTCGGTGCAGTCAGTAGATCGTCCCCAGGTGATCGAGGCACTTGAAAAGGCAGTCGCCCGTGAACAGGACGCCACCGGGCGGAATGACCTTGAGTGCTACATCCAAGTCAGTTTGGATGACGACGCCGGGGCGCACCGTGGTGGGGCGCGGCCCTCAGAGGTGGAATCCCTGGCGGCAATGATCGCTTCCGCACCAGGACTGAGGCTCGCCGGGGTGATGGCTGTGGCCCCCCTGGGTGTCGATCCCGAAGCCGCCTTTGAACGACTTGCGGTTGTTTCCGGGGAACTGCGGACCAATCATCCGGCTGCTTCAGGGATTTCAGCGGGGATGAGCCAGGACCTTGAGGCCGCTATCAAGTTCGGGGCGACACACCTGAGAATTGGCTCCGATATTCTCGGTTCGCGTCCGGCCGTGGGGTAGCGTCAAAGTATTGGAATGACGGGCCGGGGTTCCAATATGTCAAGTCATGGCGGCCCGCCTACTGCAGAAACGATAGGAGTGCACCATGGCTGGCGCTCTGCGCAAGACAATGATCTATCTTGGGCTCGCCGACGGCGATGAACACTACGAATCTGAGCAGGCCGTCGCGCACCACGACGAAGAACGCCCCCAGGCACAGGACCGGGAAGAGCGCCGAGCGCCTGCACCCGTCCGGGAAGTTGTCCGTGAAATGCCCACTGTTGACGCCGAAGAGGAATACCGCGCACCCGTGACACCCATTAAGCGTGCGGCGTCGAGCCGCGAAGATGCCTCGGGTTTGAGGCAGATCACCACAGTTCATCCGCGTTCCTATAACGACGCCAAGATTATTGGCGAGAGCTTCCGGGATGGCATTCCCGTGATCATGAACGTCACCGATATGGGCGAGGCAGATGCCAAGCGTCTGGTGGATTTCTCGGCCGGTTTGGTCTTTGGCCTCCATGGCAGCATCGAGAGGGTGACCAACAAGGTCTTCCTGTTGTCGCCGTCGTATGTTGAAGTCATCGGGGACGACAAGAAGGCCAGCGAAACGCAGGCCAGCTTCTTTAACCAGAGCTAAGAACGATCGCTACGAGGATGCCAGGCGGGTCAACCTGCCTGGCATCTGTGTTGCAATAGTAAGGACCGATCGGCGTTTCAAGAGCAGGGACTGATCGGCATTCCGGAACAAGTGGGAGATCTGAGCTAACTCGTGGGCATTGTTTTCGGCCTTATCTATATTGTGTTGTTGCTGTTTTTCATTGCCCTTATCATCAGGCTGATCTTCGAATGGGTTCAGATGTTCGCCCGTCAATGGCGGCCCCGCGGTGTGGCATTGGTAACAGCCCATGTTGTCTACTCTGTGACAGACCCACCACTGAGGAGGCTTCGCAGGTTGATACCGCCACTGCAACTGGGTGGAATCTCCTTGGACCTGGGCTTCCTGATCCTGATTATCGCCGTGAGCATTGCCATGGCGGTGAGCAACAGCCTGGCGTAGCTGCGCAGTGATGCTGTACCGCGGAACCGGGGGCTCGCAAGGGTCCGAGGGCCGCAAATTCTCCAATTCAACACGATGGTGTTGAATTGGAGGAACCAGATGATATTTAGGTACCGTAGTTTTGAACGGCCGGAAGGCCTACTGACTAACTAGACCAACGAGGTGACCAGATGGCTTTGACGCCAGAAGACGTTGTCAACAAGCGCTTTCAGCCGACCAAGTTCCGCGAAGGCTACGACCAGGACGAGGTAGATGACTTCCTCGACGAGATCGTGGTTGAACTGCGCCGCCTGAACCAGGAGAACGACGAACTTCGCAAGAAGCTCGGCGAAGCTGGCTCGGCTGTGCCCGCGGCAACTGCTGCGGCTCCGGTCGTCGAGAAGGTTCCGGCCCCGGTCAAGGTGGACAAGGAAGCCGAGGCCAAGGCGGAAGCCGAAGCGAAGGCTGCTGAGGCTGCCAAGAAGAAGGAAGCCGAGCAGGCCGCTGCGGCTGCTGCCGCCAAGGCACCGGCTCCCAGCAACGGTGTTACGCCTACCGCTGAGTCCGCTGCAGGCCTGTTGGCCATGGCGCAGCAGATGCACGACAAACACGTTGCCGACGGTGCACAGCAGAAGGAAAAGATTATCGCTGAGGCGCAGATCGAGGCTTCCAGCCTCGTCAACGACGCCCAGGAGAAGTCCCGTAAGATCCTTGGCGCCCTTGAGCAGCAGCGTTCGGTCCTTGAGCGCAAGGTTGAGCAGCTCCGTGGTTTCGAACGTGACTACCGCTCGCGCCTGAAGGCCTACATCGAGGGCCAGCTGCGCGACCTCGACGCCCGTGGTTCCGTCGCTGCCCCTGAGGTCGGCGAAGCAACCGCTGACGTTTAGCAAGTATTCTGAAAGCCGGTGGCTGGGGTCTCCTCTGCCACCGGCTTTTGCTGTTAACACCCCGCCAGCAACCCGCAACGCTCCACGAACGAAAGCACTATGACCGACGACCTCACCGACGACGCATCGCGGCCGGAACTTCCCGTCCGAAAATGGCGTCCTGCAATGCTGTGGCTTTTTGCCGGTTTTGCAGTTTTTGCCTATGCCTTTGACCAGCTCACGAAGCTCTGGGTGACCAGCACCATGACAGAAGGTGAGCGCATTCCAGTGCTGCCACCACTGCTGCACTGGTACTACATCCGGAATTCAGGGGCAGCTTTTTCCATCGGTGAGAACGTCACGTGGATCTTCACGATCGTCATGGCCGGTGTTTCCGTTGCCATCCTTTTGCAGTTGCGGCGGCTCGGCTCCGCCTGGTGGGCGTTGTCACTTGGGCTGCTGCTCGGTGGTGCATTGGGCAACCTGACCGATCGGTTGTTCCGTGAACCGTCCTTCGCCATGGGCCATGTAGTTGATTTCGTCCAGGTACCGAATTTTGCGATCTTCAACATCGCCGACTCAGCTGTGGTGTCCGGCGTTGTCATCATTTGCCTGCTGACCCTGCGCGGGGTGGGCATGGATGGCACCCGGCAAGTGGCAGCACCGAAGTCCGCGAAGCCAGCCAAGCCGGTTCCTGGCTCCAGCGAGGAGACCGTTGGTGAGTGAGTCGGTTGTTGTACCTGAGGATCTTGCAGGAGCGCGGGCTGACGCCGGGCTTGCACGGTTGCTGGACATTTCCCGTTCTGCTGCGGCGCTGCTCATTGCCGAAGGCAACGTCACCAGCGGCGGTGCGGCCCTCGGCAAATCAGCAAAGCTCATTGCGGGCGCGGTGCTGGACGTCACGGTTCCCGAGCGGCCGGATCCCTTGGAAGTCGTGGAGGAAGTTGTGGAAGGCCTGAAGATCCTGTTGGATGACGAGGAATTCGTTGTCATCGATAAACCAGTGGGAGTGGCGGCGCATCCATCGCCTGGCTGGGTGGGACCCACGGTGGTCGGCGGCCTGGCTGGAGCCGGCTACCGGATTTCAACGTCGGGAGCACCCGAGCGTGCGGGCATTGTCCACAGGCTCGACGTCGGCACTTCCGGCGTGATGGTCGTGGCCAAAACGGAGCATGCCTACACAGTCCTCAAAAGGGCTTTCAAGGAGCGCACGGTGGACAAGGTCTATCACGCGGTTGTGCAAGGACTTCCGGATCCACTCGAGGGCACTATTGATGCCCCGATCGGCCGCCATCCTGGCCACGATTGGCGCTTTGCGGTGATCGAAGACGGCCGGCCCTCAGTGACCCACTACGAGGTCCTGGAAGCCTTTGGTAAAGCTACGTTGGTGGAGGTGCACCTGGAAACGGGCCGGACGCACCAGATCAGGGTCCACTTCTCTGCATTGCGGCACCCTTGCGCCGGCGATCTCACCTACGGTGCTGATCCCCGCCTCGCGGCAAACCTGGGACTGACCCGGCAGTGGCTTCATGCACGGCAACTGGGCTTCACACACCCACGGAGCGGCGAGTGGGTGGAAGTCACCAGCGACTACCCAGCGGACCTTCAGTACGCCTTGGACCTGCTGGCCACGGGCTCAGCGTAGGCGACCCTTCCGGGCCTGCCCGGTCCAAGGGTTCCGCATTTTGTCGGGGGCGGGACGGTAGACTGTCGTGGTGACTTCCAGCAATGATTCGTTCGTCCACCTGCACACCCACACCGAATACTCCATGCTGGATGGAGCTGCCCGGCTCGGTGAGCTGTTCGATGAAACCGAACGCCTGGGGATGCCCGCCCTGGCCACCACTGATCACGGCTACCTCTTTGGTGCCTTCGATTTTTGGCGTAAGGCCACCGACAAGGGCATCAAGCCGATCATCGGCGTCGAGGCCTATGTAACCCCGGGTACCGCCCGCGGGGACAAGGAACGTGTGCGCTGGGGCGACGAAAGCCAGCGCAAGGACGACGTCTCGGGTGGTGGCTCGTATACCCACATGACGCTCCTGAGTTACAACAACGTGGGCATGAGGAACCTGTTCAGGGCCTCGTCCATCGCTTCATTGGATTCAGTCTTTGGCAAGTGGCCCCGCCTGGACCGGGAATTGCTCAATACGTACTCCGAAGGCTTGATCGCCACCACAGGTTGCCCTTCCGGGGAAGTCCAGACCAAGCTGCGGCTCGGCCTTTACCGTGAGGCTGTCGAAGCCGCAGCAGAGTTCCGCGACATTTTTGGAGCGGAGAACTACTTCTGCGAACTGATGGACCACGGGCTGGACATTGAACGGCGCGTTACTGGCGACCTCCTTCGCCTTGCCAAGGAGCTCAACCTCCCGCTGGTGGCCACCAATGATCTCCACTACACGCATGAACACGATGCCAAGGCCCATGAAGCTTTGTTGGCTATCCAGTCCGGTTCCACACTCCTGGAACCGACGTACGACAACGGCGGTTCCCGCTTCGCCTTCTCGGGCAGTGGCTACTACCTGAAATCTCCACAGGAAATGCGGGAGCTGTTCCGCGATCACCCGGAGGCCTGCGATAACACGCTGCTCATCGCCGAGCGCTGCGAAGTTTCGTTCAACACCGGCGCCAACTACATGCCACGCTTCCCTTGTCCTCCCGGGGAAGACGAGACTTCCTGGCTCGTCAAGGAAGTAGACACTGGCCTTAAGTACCGCTATCCGCAAGGCATTCCGGACAAGGTCCGCAAGCAGGCGGACTACGAACTCGGGGTTATTACCTCCATGGGCTTCCCCGGGTACTTCCTGGTGGTTGCCGACTTCATCAACTGGGCCAAGAACAACGGGATCCGCGTTGGTCCGGGGCGTGGTTCCGGTGCAGGCTCCATGGTGGCCTACGCCATGCGCATCACCGACCTCGACCCCCTGCAGCACGGCCTGATCTTTGAACGCTTCCTCAACCCGGACCGCGTTTCCATGCCCGACTTCGACGTCGACTTCGATGATCGCCGTCGCTCCGAGGTGATTGACTACGTCACCAAGAAGTACGGCGACGAGCGCGTGGCAATGATCGTCACGTACGGAACCATCAAGACCAAGCAGGCGCTTAAGGACTCCTCGCGAGTGCTGGGCTACCCGTTCAGCATGGGCGAGACGCTGACCAAGGCACTTCCGCCTGCCGTCATGGCCAAGGACATTCCCTTGGCGGACATTCAGAACCCGGAATCCAAGCGTTACAGCGAAGCAGGAGATTTCCGCCAGCTGATCGCCACCGATCCCGAGGCCGCCAAGGTCTTCGAGACTGCGCTGGGCATCGAGGGCCTGAAGCGCCAATGGGGTGTTCACGCCGCCGGCGTCATCATGTCCTCGGACCCCATCATCGATGTCATTCCCATCATGCGCCGTTTCCAGGACGGCCAGGTCATCACGCAGTTCGATTATCCGACGTCCGAAGGCCTCGGCCTGATCAAGATGGACTTTCTGGGCCTCCGAAACCTGACGATCATTTCGGATGCCCTGGAAAACATCAAGATGAACCGCGGCGTTGACCTGGACCTGGAAAACCTGGAACTGGACGATGCTGCATCCTACGAGCTCCTTGCGCGCGGTGACACCTTGGGTGTGTTCCAGCTCGATGGTGGACCCATGCGGTCCCTGCTCAAGCTCATGAAGCCTGACAACTTCGAAGATATTTCCGCAGTTCTCGCGCTGTACCGGCCTGGACCCATGGGCGCCAACGCCCACACCGACTACGCCCTGCGCAAAAACGGGATACAGGAAGTAATTCCCATCCACCCGGAGTTGGAAGAACCGCTCAAGGAAATCCTGGGTGGGACATTCGGCCTGATCGTGTACCAGGAACAGGTTATGGCGGTGGCGCAGAAGCTTGCCGGCTACTCGCTGGGCCAAGCGGACATCCTGCGCCGTGCCATGGGCAAGAAGAAAAAATCGGAGCTGGACAAGCAGTTCGCCGGCTTCTCCCAAGGCATGCAGGACAACGGCTACTCCATGGCCGCCGTCAAGACGCTCTGGGACATTCTGCTTCCGTTCTCCGACTACGCCTTCAACAAAGCGCACTCGGCCGCTTACGGGGTCATTTCTTACTGGACTGCCTACTTGAAGGCACATTATGCGCCCGAGTACATGGCTGCCCTGCTCACGTCCGTCGGTGATGACAAGGACAAGTCCGCTATCTACCTCAACGAGTGCCGCCGGATGGGCATCACCGTTCTTCCGCCGGATGTCAATGAATCCTCGTTGAACTTCACTCCTGTGGGAACGGACATCCGTTTCGGCATGGGGGCCATCCGAAATGTCGGCGTGAACGTGGTGGAAGCCATGGTCTCTGCGCGGACCACGGAAGGCAGCTACACATCCTTCAAGGACTTCCTGATGAAGGTCCCGGCAGTTGTCTGCAACAAGCGCACCATCGAATCCTTGATCAAGGCTGGTGCCTTCGACTCGCTGGGACACCATCGCCGTGCTTTGGCCATGATCCACGAAGAGGCCATCGACTCCGTCATCACCCTCAAACGCAACGAGGCAATCGGCCAGTTCGATCTCTTCGCCGGCTTCGAGGACCAGGAACCTGAGGCCTCGCTGACCACTGAAATTCCGGACCTCCCGGAATGGGAGAAGAAGGACAAACTCTCCTTCGAGCGCGACATGCTGGGTCTCTATGTTTCGGACCACCCCTTGCAGGGCTTGGAAGGCGTCCTCAGCCAGCATGCGGAGCAGTCCATTACGTCGATCATCGCCGAGGACGGACCGCACGACGGCGCGATAGTCACCATCGCGGGCATGATCACCTCGTTGAGCCGCAGGATTGCCAAGGCCAGTGGCAACGCCTACGCCCGCGCGGAAATTGAAGACCTGGGCGGCTCCATGGAGGTCATGTTCTTCGGCCAGGTGTACGGGCCCATCGCCTCCGTCCTGGCTGAAGACCTGATCGTGGTGGTCAAGGGTCGCCTGCAGCGCAGGGACGACGGAGCCGTGACGCTGAACTGCATGGAACTCTCGGTACCGGATCTTAGTGAGAGCGTGAACGGACCGGTCGTGATCACCATTCCAACGTTCAAGGCCACCGAGGCAGTGGTTACTGACCTTCGGGATGTGCTGCGGACACATCGGGGCAACTCCGAGGTCCGGCTCAAGCTCATGGGGGACACCAAAGTTGAGGTCATGGGGCTTCCCGTGCACCTGCGGGTCAACCCCAGCCCGTCGCTCTTTGGCGACCTGAAAGTCCTGTTGGGTCCGGCCTGCCTGGATAATTAGCGCACTGGAAGGCCGGAATCCTGGAGAAGGCTAGATTTCGTAGTCCAGCGGCCTCGGCTGGCTATAGCCGCCACCGTGATAGAGCAGGGGAGCGCCGTCGTCGCCCACTTGGCCATCCACGACCTCCACGACCACCACAGCGTTGTTCTCAAACGACAACCGCATTTGGATCTTTCCCACCAGCCAACCTGCGACGTCCTTGAGAATGGGGACATCATACGGACCTGGCTCCCAGTGGTCTCCTTCGAAGCGGTCCCGCGTCTTGGCGAAGCGATCTGCCAGCGCCTGGTTCTCCAGTCCGAGCATGTGCACGCCAATATAGTTGGCATTGGCGATGGCGGGCCAGGAACTTGAGCTTCGGGCCATGTTGAAGGTGAAACGTGGCGGCTCGGCGGACAGGGATGCAACGGAAGTGGCAGTGAAGCCGAAGGGCTTGCCATTCAGGTTGGCTGTGATGATGGCCACCCCGGCGGCATGGCGGCGAAACATTTCCCTGAACGTCTTTTCGAAGCCGGATAGTTCGCTTGCCACGTTGATGAATCTCCTGGAACTGGGGTCGGGGGCGTCTTCCTCTCAGGGTATTCCTCCCTGTGCCCCACTTCTCCATTTTAATGAGCACACGTGAACGTTTGTTAATGTGAGTTCCATGACTGAGCCCACTGTGCACGTTCCCGCGGAAGTCCAGCCCGACGCCGCAACTCGCTGGCGTTCGCGGGACGCCCTGTGGCTTGTCCTGCCTGCGGCCGCGGGGGTAGTCATAGGCATTCTTTGGTGGATCCTGGCACCGGGTGGGGGAAACCTGGTATCGGGCAACCCCGAACTGGCAAATCCTGCAAACCCTGATTCGTGGTTGCCGCGCGACTTGGTCCTTGCCGGGCTGATGTTGGTGGCCGGGTGTGTCACCGGCCTCATGCTCGACGGAAAGCTCCAGGGGACTGGGGGCGGCAGGCGGTTGGCCTTGGCACTGGCAGGGGGCGCGGCCGGCGCAGCGGTTGCCTGGGTGGTGGGCTTGGTTGCAGCGCAGCTATGGGGTCCCGCTCCGGACCCTTCCCTGGGTGCGGACTACGGTTTCACCCTTCGCTCCTACGCCGTCCTCGTCCTGTGGCCCGGCGCGATCGCCTTCGTGACGTTCATACTTGCGCTGTTCGGGGTTCTTTCAAGGAAGCCCGTAAAATAGCCGGGTGACCACTTCTTCGGATACCTCCGCCCCTGCCGCTGCGTCCTTGAATTTCCTCAGTATCGATTTCCGCGGCCGCCACCTCTCGCTGGCTGAGCTGCGCGCTGCGGTACCCAGGGCGAAGCATCAGACGATGGCAGATGCGGAGCAGAAGGTCCTGGACATTATGGGAGCCGTCCGCAGCCGCGGTTTTGCCGCTCTGACCGAACTTGCAAAAAACTTCGACGGCGTTGAACAGTCCCACCCGCGCGTACCGGCGGAGGCACTTGCCAAGGCCCTGGCTGACATTGATCCCACTGTCCGCGCCGCGCTGGAAGAGTCGATCAGCCGGGCCAGGCAGTTCGCCGATCAGCAGCGTCCAGCCAATGTTGACGTCGCTTTGGCTGATGGCGCGGTTGTCAGCCAGAACTGGATTCCCGTGGGGCGTGTTGGGCTGTATGTCCCGGGTGGCCTCGCGCCCCTGGCCTCCTCCGTGATCATGAACGTTGTTCCCGCCGTTGCTGCAGGTGTCGAATCCATCGCCCTGGCTTCGCCGCCTCAAAAGGACTTCAGCGGCCTCCCGCACCCAACCATCCTCGCGGCGGCAGCGCTGCTGGGAATCGATGAGGTCTACGCAATTGGCGGTGCCCAGGCAATCATTTCCTTTGCCTACGGCATCCCCGGTTCGGACGGAGTACCTCCTATCGAACCTGTGGATCTCGTCACGGGGCCTGGCAATATCTTCGTCGCCACGGCCAAGAGGCTGGTGAAGGGAGTCGTTGGCATCGATTCCGAGGCAGGAACTACCGAGATCGCTATCCTGGCCGATTCCTCTGCCCAGCCCGCGCTGGTGGCTGCGGATCTCATCAGCCAGGCCGAGCACGATCCCAAAGCCGCCTCTGTCCTGGTGACGGACTCCGCTGACCTGGCGGACGCCGTCGTGGGTGAATTGGCACGCCAGGCAGCCGCCACGAAGCACAGCGCACGCGTCCTTGAGGCACTCTCCGGTCCGCAATCGGGTGTAGTGCTGGTGGATGACCTGGAACAGGGGATTGCGGTGTGCAATGCCTACGCCGCTGAGCACCTTGAGATCATGACGGCGGACGCACTGGCGGTGGCGGCGCGGATCCGCAACGCGGGCGCCATTTTCGTGGGGGACTACAGCCCCGTGAGCCTTGGGGATTATTGTGCAGGGTCCAATCACGTGCTGCCCACCAGCGGTACCGCTGCCTTCTCCTCGGGGCTGAACGTCACCACCTTCCTGCGGGCAGTGCAGGTCATCAATTACAACCGTGCGGCTTTGGAGCAGGTCAGTGGCCACATCGTGAGTTTGGCTGGGGCCGAGGATCTTCCAGGCCATGGGGATGCGGTCAGGATCCGCTTCAGCGCACAAAGCTGACATTGCAACCCAGACAGGCTAAACGGGACCTGACCACAACATATACGGGTCAAGACCACTACATGTAGTAATTACAAGCTTGTCATTACAGTGTCATCGAACGTAAACTGGTGCCGGAAGAGAATCTTCCGGCACCTTTGCGTTTTCGGCTCCCGGCCGGAAGGACGCGGGCCGGAGCTGATCAGGGGAGGCCCAGCGTGTACTGTCCGTTCTGCCGGAATCCTGACTCGCGCGTCGTTGATAGCCGCATGGCTGACGACGGAACTTCCATCCGGCGCCGCCGGCAATGCCCTGAGTGCGGGCGACGCTTCACCACGGTGGAAACCACCAGCCTGTCCGTCATCAAGCGTTCAGGAGTCGGGGAGCCGTTCAGCCGCATCAAAGTCATCAGCGGTGTGCGGAAAGCGTGCCAAGGCCGTCCTGTCACCGAAGACGATCTCGCCATGCTGGCGCAGGAAGTCGAGGAAAACATCCGTTCTTCGGGTGCCGCTGAAATCGACGCCCACGAAGTAGGCCTGGCCATTCTCGGTCCGTTGCGGAAACTGGATGAGGTGGCATACCTGCGGTTCGCGAGCGTCTATCAAGCATTTGAGTCGCTCGAAGACTTCGAATCCGCAATATCCTTGCTACGGCATGAGGCCCAAGCCCACGCCAAAGCCGGGACGCAAGCCATAGCCGGGGCCAAGGAAGCCAAAGGTTCCGAGAAAAGCCAGCTCTAGCGGCCGCCGGATACGGGGAGGACTGCTCCAGTAATGTAGCCGGCCTCGCCGGACATTAACCACATCACAGCTGCTGCCACCTCGTCAGGTTCAGCGCCCCGGCCCATGGGAATGGTTGGATTGAGTCGCTCTACGCGGTCGGGCATTCCTGCAGCTGCGTGGAGTCCGGTGTTGGTGCTGCCGGGAGCCACAGCGTTGACACGAATGCCCTGCTTTGCCACTTCCGCTGCCAGGCCCACGGTCAAAACGTCCACGGCACCTTTCGACGCCGCGTAGTGAACCCATGTCCCGGGGGAACCGGCCTTTGTTGCTGTCGAGGAAATGTTGATGATGGAACCACCCGAACCGCCGTGGTCGGTAGATAGTCTTCGGACTGCTTCCTGGCACATGAAGATCATGCCGGCGACGTTCACATCCATGACGCGCTGCACTGTCTCGGCAGGCACCTCGGCCAGCGTTCCAATCAGGTTGCCCGTAATGGCCGCATTGTTGATGACCGCTGTTACGGGGCCCCAAGCTGCGGCTGCGTCGAACAGACGCCCGACGTCGGCGGGCTGGCTGACGTCGCCCTGCACGGCCACCGCCTTGCCCCCTTGTGCCTGGATGTCCTTCACCACCGCATCAGCACCCTCAGCATCCAGGGAGTAGTTGACCACGACGCCATAGCCGGAACGTGCCGCCGCGTTTGCAACTGCCGCGCCAATTCCGCGGCTGGCACCCGTGACGATTGCGATTCCAGCTATGGCGTCGTTGTCCACAGTCACTTCGCGGCTACTTGGCGAGTTTGTGGTGCAAGGCGACCTCAAGTGCGGCGCCCACGATGCCGGCGTCGTTCTTCAACTTGGCGGTGACAATGTTGGTGCGCAATTCCAGGTGCGGGAAGTATTCATCCGAGCGCTTGGAGATGCCGCCGCCAATAATGAAAAGTTCGGGGGAGAACAGGAACTCGACGTGCTGCAGGTAGCGGTTGAGCAGGACGCCGTACTCGTCCCAGCTCAAGCCATCGCGTTCGCGGGCCACGGCTGAGGCCTTGGTTTCGGCGTCGAATCCGTCCACCTCAAGGTGGCCGAGCTCGGCGTTGGGAACCAATTGACCGTTGAAGATGAAGGCGGAGCCGATTCCCGTGCCAAGCGTGATGACGAGGACGGTGCCGTCCACGCCCTCGCCGGCGCCATAGCGGGCCTCTGCGAGGCCCGCGGCGTCGGCATCGTTGATGACTTCGACGGGACGGCCCAGACGGTCGGTAAACTTTTTGTCGATGTCGGTGCCCAGCCAGGACTTGTCCACATTTGCGGCTGAGTTGACCACACCGTGCTGGATGATGCCCGGGAAGGTGACACCCACAGGGGAATCCGCGGCAGGGGCGTCGGGGCGGCTGGAAAGTTCTTCGACGATCTGGGCCACAACTTCGGCAACTGCTTCGGGGGTGGCCGGCTGCGGCGTGGGAACCCGGAAGCGTTCGCCGATCAGCTTGCCCTTCTTGAGGTCGACGATGCCGCCTTTGATGCCCGTGCCGCCGATGTCGATTCCGATCAGCGGAGCGTTCTTGTGGGTCTTCTCATCCTTCTTGGACAATGCAATTCCGATCATGGCAGGAGGGGTGGGCATGGCGCAGCCGCCCGGGGCTGCGATGGACCTTCCGGAAAGCTAGGGAAGGGTCAGGATTTCCGCGCCGGTCTCGGTGACCAGCAGGGTGTGCTCGAATTGGGCCGTGCGCTTGTGGTCCCTGGTAACAACCGTCCAGTCGTCGGACCACATATCCCAATCGATCGTGCCAAGGGTCAGCATGGGTTCGATGGTGAAGACCATGCCTGCCTCGATCACGGTGTTGTACGCCGGGGCTGCGTCGTAATGCGGAATGATGAGGCCCGTGTGGAACGCCTCACCAACACCGTGGCCAGTGAAGTCCCGCACCACGCCATAGCCGAAGCGCTTGGCGTAGGACTGGATCGCGCGGCCGATTACGTTGATTTCGCGGCCGGGGGCCACGGCCTTGATGGCCCGGTTGAGCGACTCCTGCGTACGCTCAACCAGCAAACGGGATTCCTCGTCCACGTCGCCAACCAGGAAAGTGTAATTGGTATCTCCATGCACTCCGCCGATGAATGCGGTGATGTCAATGTTCAGGATGTCCCCATCCTGAACCACCGTGGAATCAGGGATGCCGTGGCAGATAACTTCATTGAGGGAAGAGCAGAGGGACTTCGGGAAGCCACGGTAGCCCAGCGTGGATGGGTAGGCATTGTGGTCCACAAGGAACTCATGGCCAATCTTGTCCAACTGGTCCGTCGTCACGCCGGGCTGGATGTGCTTGCCAACTTCAACGATGGCCTGGGCAGCAATCCTGCTGGCGATACGGATCTTCTCGATGGTCTCCGCTGACTTCACTTCGGAGCCGGTGAACTTGCTGGGTGCCTTCTTGCCGACGTACTCGGGACGGGGGATCGACGCCGGGACGGGCCGTTCAGGGCTGATGAATCCCGGAGTGAGCGTGCCGATGGGTGCGGTCGAAGCAAGAGAAGGCATAGATTGATCATATAAGGCACACAAGAGACGCAAGTAACAAAGCGCGGCTGGGCCCACGTGACTGACGCCAACGTTACGCGTTTGAGGGCAAGCGGGACGAGGAGGAGACGTGACGGAGTACTGGTACAACGTCAAGACGCATGAGATCGAAGAGGACGCCATGTCCGATTGGACGCAGCTGATTGGCCCCTACAAGACCAGGGAAGAAGCCGAGCACGCGCTGGAAAAGGTCAAGCAACGCAACGATGCCTGGGACGCCCAGGACGACGACTAAGGCGCCCCTGACTTAGCTAGAAGGAATGCTCGGGTCCGGGGAATTCCCCGGACCTGACGTCCTCTCCAAAGGCGGCGGCGGCATCCGTGAGCGTCGTGCGAAGGTCTGCATACTGCTTGACGAATTTCGCCATCTTGCCCCCTCGGAGTCCGGCCATATCTTGCCAGACCAGCACTTGGCCGGTGGTGCTCTTGCCCGCTCCGATGCCTACAGTCGGTACACGCAACGCGGCATCGACGGCAGCAGCAGTATCCGCGGGCACCATTTCCATGAGGACGCTGAAGGCGCCCGCATCCTGCAAGGCCACTGCGTCCTCGATCAGCCGCTGGGCGTCATCGCCCCTGCCCTGGACCCGGTAGCCACCCAGGGAATGTTCACTCTGGGGAGTGAATCCAATGTGGGCCATGACAGGAATGCCCGCCTGGACCATGGCCTTCACAGTCTCCGCATAGTAGGCAGAGCCTTCGATCTTGACCGCGTGGGCCAATCCCTCCTTGAGGAAGCGGACGCCGGTGGCGACTGCCTGCTCGGCTGAAACCTCGTAGCTGCCAAAGGGCAGGTCCGCCAGGACCAGGGCGCGCTTGGCTGAACGGCTTACCGCCCGGCACAGAGGCAGCAGCTCGTCCACAGTGACGGGAAGGCTGGTCTCGTTGCCGAAGACGTTGTTTGAGGCAGAATCGCCCACCAGGAGGACTTCGATCCCGGCTTGGTCGAAGATCTCAGCGGTGTATTGCTCGTAGGCGGTGAGCATGGCGAAGTGCTCGCCGTTGTCCTTGGCCTGCTGAAGGTGATGGATGCGCACCCTGCTGAGCTGCTTCTTGGCGCCCGCTGACGGTGCCGGGACTGCCGCCGCGGGACCGTTGCCATAGGGCGCGGGGACTTCGGCGGGCGTGGTGGACTCAGGAAGGTTGCTTGGGGCCATGGATAGAGCCTAAGCCGTGCCGACGACGCCTGCCAGCAGTGTGCCAAGCGTCACTGTTTGTAAACGCTGTGTTACGCGCAGCTACTGCGGCGGCATTCCCACCGAATGCTTAGTAGAGTGAAGTCTGAGCTGCCGTGGCTTCAATGATGGGAACTGCGGCATGGACACCGAACCGGAAAAGAGGCCCTATGGACCGCCAGCAAGAGTTCGTTCTGCGGACGATCGAAGAGCGTGACGTGCGCTTCGTACGCTTGTGGTTCACCGACGTCGTGGGTTCACTGAAGTCGGTGGCTCTGGCGCCGGCAGAAGTTGAAGGTGCCTTCGAAGAGGGGCTGGGATTCGATGGTTCAGCGATCGAGGGCCTTGCGCGGGTTTTTGAGTCGGACATGCTGGCACAGCCTGACCCCTCAACCTTCCAGATCCTGCCTTGGCGTGGTGAGACCGAGCAAACATCCAGGATGTTCTGTGATGTCTTGACGCCGGACGGGGAACCCTCAGCAGCAGATCCCCGAAACGTCCTCAAGCGGACCCTTGCCAAGGCCGCGGATATGGGTTTCACCTGCTACACGCACCCTGAAATCGAGTTCTACCTGCTGAAGTCGAAGGAGCTTGGGCCCAATGGTGCCCCGGTCCCCGTTGACGAAGGCGGCTACTTCGACCACGTCCCTGGTGGTGTTGCGCAGGACTTCCGGCGTACAGCGGTGACCATGCTGGAATCAGTCGGGATCTCCGTGGAGTTCAGCCACCACGAAGGCGGCCCGGGCCAGAATGAGATTGACTTGCGTTACGCGGATGCCCTGCAGACTGCGGACAACATCATGACGTTCCGCACGGTCATCAAGGAAGTTGCCCTGCAGCAGGGCACGTATGCAACGTTCATGCCCAAGCCGTTTACGGACCACCCCGGCTCAGGAATGCACACACACTTCTCCCTCTTCGAGGGCGATACCAACGCGTTCTTTGAGGCCGGCGCGGAGTTCCAGCTGTCCAAGACGGCCCGCCAATTCATTGCCGGTATCCTCAAGCACGCTCCCGAATTCACGGCGGTCACCAACCAGTTCGTCAACTCCTATAAGCGGCTCTGGGGCGGCGGTGAAGCACCGAGCTACCTGAGCTGGGGCCACAACAACCGCTCCGCTCTGGTGCGCGTGCCGTTGTACAAGCCCGGCAAGGGCCAGTCGGCGCGCATCGAGTACCGCGGCATCGACTCCGCAACCAACCCGTACCTGGCCTATGCCGTCCTTTTGGGTGCCGGTTTGAAGGGTATCGAGGAAGGCTACGAACTTCCGGCAGCTGCCGAAGACGACGTTTGGTCGCTGACCACCGCAGAGCGCAAAGCCATGGGCCACGCTCCGCTGCCGGCCAGCCTCCACGATGCCATCCGTGCCATGGAGGAATCGGAGCTGGTGGCCCAGATCCTGGGTGAGCAGGTCTTCGAACACTTCCTGCGCAATAAGCGCGCGGAATGGCAGGACTACCGCCTCCAGGTCACGCCGTACGAGCTGCAGCGCAACCTCGGCATTCTGTAGGCAGGGCCAATGAGCCTTGCACGTCGGCTCATCTCAGCCGGATTCAGTGACCTGGAAAAGGGCGAGCGTTTTCTTGCTGCCCCGGAACTGGAAGGCATCGAACAGGATGCCCTGTTCGCCGGGCTCTCCTTGGCGGCGAGCCCGGATACCGCGTTGCAATCACTCGTCCGGCTGATTGAGAAGAATCCCGGCCTCAAGAAGTTGGCGGGCGCTGACCCGGACACGAGCGAATCCCTGTACCGGCTGTTGGGGGCATCGGAGGCGCTGGGTGAGTTCCTCATGCGCAGGCCGGAGCATCTGGACGTTTTTCATGCCCGGGTAAGTCCGGAGCCACTCCCGGCATCAAGCGAAGAGCTCAGGTCCCTGCTTCTTCGTTCGGTCAAGGCAGAGCCAGGCGCGCAGCGTCCAGTGGCTGGGTTGACGGGGCTTCCGGCGTATGCGGCCTTGCGGACGGCGTACCGCCGCGGGCTAACGGAGCTTGCCATTAAGGATCTCTGCGCTGCGTCGCCGCAGGACTTCATGCCCGCCGTGGGTGCAGAGCTCGCCGATCTCGCTGGTGCCGCCATTGAAGCTGCCCTTGCCGTTTCCCGGGCCGAGGCGGCCGCCCAGTTCGATGCCTCCGAGGTGGCCGACGTCGGACTCGCAGTCATTGGCATGGGCAAATGTGGTGCCCGCGAACTTAACTACATTTCCGACGTCGACGTCATTTACGTCATCGAGGCAGAGGACCTGGACGACGCCCGCGCCGCGACCATCGGGACCGCCCTGGCGTCCGGCATCTCGCGGGCGATTTCCTCATCCGCGCCTGAGCCGGGTTTGTGGGAAGTGGACCCCAACCTTCGCCCGGAAGGAAAATCCGGGCCGTTGGTGCGGACCCTCCCCTCACACCTGAGCTACTACGCCCGATGGGCTGAGAGCTGGGAATTCCAGGCGTTGCTGAAGGCCCGTACGATTGCCGGCGACCGGGAACTGGGCCAGCGCTATGAAAAGGCAGTGGAACCACTCGTGTGGGCTTCCGCAGGCCGTGATGGCTTCGTCGAATCCGTCCAGGCAATGAGGCGCCGGGTCACGGACTACATTCCGGCCGCCGAGGAACAGCGGCAGATCAAACTTGGGCGTGGCGGGCTGCGCGACGTCGAATTCACTGTGCAGTTGTTGCAGCTGGTTCACGGCAAATCGGACGAGTCTCTTCGCTGCCGCGATACCACCTCGGCCATCGCGGCACTGTCCGCCGGCGGCTACATCGGACGTGCCGATGCCGCCGGTTTCGACAACGCGTATCGCTACCTTCGGCTTCTGGAGCACCGGATTCAATTGTTCCAGCTGCGCCGGACTCACCTCATGCCAGTGGCGGAAGATGCGCAGCGGGTGCTGGCGAAGGCTGTCCTGGGGCCTTTCTCGCTTGAACGCCCCCATCCAGACCAGCTGATGGCCACCTGGCAGAAGACCAAACGGTCCGTTCGGGAACTGCACGAGCGTATTTTCTACCGGCCGCTGCTCAACACCGCCGCGAAACTCAGCAGCGAAGACGCCAAACTGAGCCCGGAAGCAGCCCAGGGCCGTCTGGCCGCCCTCGGCTACCTCGATCCCAAGGGTGCAATGCGTCACATTGAGGCGCTGACTGCCGGTGTAAGCCGGCGGGCGGCACTGCAGCGGCAGCTGTTGCCCATTCTTCTTGGCTGGCTTGCCGAAGGCGTGGATCCCGACGCCGGGCTCCTGGCGTTCCGAAGGGTCAGCGAAACGTTGGGCACCACGCACTGGTATTTGGGGATGCTTCGTGATTCCCAAGCGGCAGCCGAACGCCTCTGCCAGGTACTTGCCAATTCCCGGCTCATTTCGGACCTCCTGGAAGTCTCACCAGAGTCCGTGGCCTGGCTTGGCAGCGACAAGGACCTGGCTCCGATTCCCTTTGAGGCGCAATGGCAGGAAATCCGGTCCAAATTGTCCCGGCACCCGGATCCGGAGAGTGCCATGCGCCTCATCCGGTTGATCCGTCGCCGGGAGATTCTGCGGACCGCGATTGCCGATAGTGCCGGTTTGCTTGACCAGGACGCCGTGGGACTGGCGTTGGCCGAAACAGACCGGGCGGCCGTGCTCGGAGCCCTGCATGTGGCCGAAGCCATCGCTACCCAGTCCCATCCCCTGAAAACCGAGGTTCTGGTGGTGGCGATGGGCCGGCAGGGTGGCCGTGAGATCGGCTACGGCTCAGACGCCGACGTCATGTACGTTCATCGTGCCCGGCCCGGATTCACCGATGAGGAAGCGCAGGAACAGGCGACGGCGATAGTCGCCAAAGTCTCCAGCCTCCTTACCCAACCGCTCAAGCCCGCCATCATGGCCGAGCGGGTGTTGATGGTGGACGCAGACCTGCGGCCCGAAGGCAAGAACGGCACCATGGTCCGGTCTTTGGAGTCCTATGCCGAGTACTACCGCCGGTGGTCGCTGATCTGGGAAGCGCAGGCACTGCTGCGGGCGCGTCCCATGGCAGGTTCAGACGACCTGGGAGCGGATTTCCTTCAGCTTATTGATCCCATCCGCTACCCGGCAGAGCTCTCCGAACAGGATGTCAGGGAAATCAGGCGCATCAAGGCGCGCGTGGAATCGGAGCGGCTGCCTCGTGGCGCTGATCCCGCCCGCCACGTGAAGCTTGGCCGGGGTGGATTGAGTGATGTTGAATGGCTTGTCCAGCTCATCCAGTTGCAGCATGCGGGCAAGCAGCCTGCATTGCGCACTACGTCCACGTTGGGGGCACTTGCCGCGGCCGAGACCCTTGGGCTTGTTGGCAAGGACGACGCCGGACTCTTGCGGGAGGCATGGAAGCTCGCCAGCCGTATCCGCTCGGCAAACGTCATCGTGACAGGCCGGGCCTCGGATGTACTTCCATCGTCACGGAGGGATCTTGAAGCTGTGGCGCGTTGGTGTGGCTACGCGCCCGGGGCCGCAGGACAGTTCGAGGAGGACTACCTGCGCCTTAGCCGCCGTGCCCGGGCTGTCTTCGAAAAAGAGTTCTACGGTAACTGAGGCCGGCTGGTGATGAGTATCTGGCTTATTCCGCTCAAGCTGCTGGACGATGACGCGCGCGCAATTCAGTTGGGCGCGGTGGCGGAAATGGCGGTGGAGCAAGCGCAGCGTGATTTCGTGGGGGACCCCCTGCGCATGATGCTGATCAGCCTCGAAGAGGAGTCCCGGTTGCCCTACGTGATCGAGGCCGAAGGGGCGGGTGTGGGAGTCCTGACCCTCCAATCCGGCGCCGCCAGCCTCGCGGGATGGCAGGATGACGATTCGGTGTGGCTTCTCAGGGGATTCCTCATCGACTCGAAATGCCAGGGGCGGGGGCTCGGCGCGCTGGCTGCTGAGGCCGCAGTGGAGGAGGCCCGCAAACTGACGGCCAGGCACGCTGGCGGCCAGTCCGGCGTCGTGCTTTCCGTCAACGAGCGCAACCCCGCAGGCATTGCAGCCTATACAAAAGCTGGCTTTGTGGACGCCGGCCGCTACCTCGACGGCAACTCCGGCCCTCAACGCATCATGTACAAGGCCTTCGAGGATGCCCACGTTTCGTCCTCCGGAGAAACTGGTGTCAACGAACGTTGACGACGATCATGGCGTCAACTATGGTTGACGCCATGGAGGTGGACAGGATGAAAACACTTGTTGGATCGATGGACGGCATGGGGCCCGCGGAGGCGCTGTATGCCGTAGCTGAACTTCACAAGGAAGTTGGCAGGGCTGAGGCTTCCCTTGTACGCGCAGCCAGGCAGTCCGGTTTGTCGTGGGAGGCAATCGCACTTTGCCTCGGCGTGACCAAGCAGGCGGTACATAAAAAGTTCGGGAAACAGTAGGACCAGTCCGGGCGACCAGCGTCGGGGGTCCCTTGGGGTCTGTTCGTCCGGGCATGGTGTCCCTTAGGATTCTCGCGTGACAGTCAGGCGGGATTCGGAGGGGGCACCCTTCTCAGATGCGTCGTGCTTCCGGTGTGAGCAGGCGGGGCCGCACTGGTCTTCCAGGCATGGCCGCGGCGACGTCTATGCGTGCCGGCGCTGTTTCGCCACTTTTACTGACGCCGAGTGGCGGCAAGATGATGGGGGAGCGCAGGGCCTTTTCGAAACCAAGTAGTTGGCTGTGCCGGAAGGGTGAAAAACGAGTACACACTACTCGTGCCCTGACCTGCCCTGGGTAGGCACCATATTTGCTATGACAACCTATGTGATTGAACAAGCGGCACTGGTTCACCGCTGTCAGTGCTGCGGCGAAGAAACCGATCGGGTGTTTTGCGCGGACTGCGCAGCACCACAACAACATGGAGAAGTCCCGAAAACCAGGCACTAAAGACCAAGGCAAGGTGCTGGTTCGTCCGTTGAAAAGCCTTATAGACTCGATTCCGTAACTACTCTCGATGCTTAGGAGAAGTACATGGAATACAACGGAAGTTCGTTTGAGAAGGCCATTCCTGCTGGAGAGTTGGATCGCCGCCACGTGGGTCAATCCATTAGCTTTCAGCCCAACGATTTCACGGTTGTCTTCGGGACGATCGCGGGCATCGCAAGAACTGAGGCGCTTGTATATTTGTCGCTCGATGGCGTTTCCGGCGGCACGCATTTGAAGGACGAGTACGATCTCCCGATCGATCAGCACGTCTACCTTCAATTGGATCCCCTGAGCACAGCGGAAAAGGGCCTTGCGGATGCCGCGAAGGCCGTCAGGGAGAAGCTGGACGAGTTCGGAAAAAACATCCGGGACCGTGATCAGGGCAAGGAATCCGAATAGATCGCAGTTCGCCACAGCTCTGGTTCGCCGGAGCCTTGCGGGTCTTGCTGACTCGGGCGGCGGCAGCAAAAAAGAAGGCCGGCAACAGGTAAAACCTGTTGCCGGCCTTTCTTAACCGGGACCCCGCAGGGTTCTGTGCAGACTAAACGTGGTTTAGCCGCCGGTGTTGCTAGACGCCGTAGTAGAGCTCGAACTCGTAAGGGTTCGGGCGCAGTGACAGCGGGCGAATCTCATTCTCGTACTTGTATTCGATCCACGTATCGATCAGGTCCTGGGTGAAGACGCCGCCAGCCTGCAGGAACTCGTTGTCCTCGCGCAGGGCCTCAAGGGCTTCTTCCAGGGAACCCGGAGCCTTGGGGATGTCCTTCGCTTCCTCGGCCGGGAGCTCGTAGAGGTCCTTGTCGATGGGAGCCGGGGGCTCGATGCGGTTGCGGATGCCGTCAATGCCGGCCATCAGCTGGGCAGCGAAGGCCAGGTACGGGTTGGAGGAGGGGTCCGGAGCGCGGAATTCGATGCGCTTGGCCTTCGGGTTGGAGCCCGTGATGGGGATACGGATACCAGCAGAGCGGTTGCCCTGCGAGTACACCATGTTGACGGGAGCTTCGAAGCCCTTGACCAGGCGGCGGTACGAGTTGACCGTCGGGTTGGTGAACGCGAGGACTGCTGAGGAGTGCTTCAGCAGGCCGCCGATGTACCAGCGAGCGGTGTCGGAGAGGCCAGCGTAGCCCTTTTCGTCGTAGAACAGCGGGTCGCCGTTGCTCCAGAGCGACTGGTGGCAGTGCATGCCCGAGCCGTTGTCACCGAAGACCGGCTTCGGCATGAAGGTTACGGACTTGCCCCATGCGTCTGCAGTGTTCTTGATGACGTACTTGAACTTCTGGAGGTCGTCAGCAGCTGCAGTCAGCGTGGTGAACTTGTAGTTGATCTCTGCCTGGCCGGCGGAGCCAACTTCGTGGTGGGAACGCTCGACCTCAAGGCCGGCCTTGTCCAGTTCAACGCACATAGCGTCGCGGAGGTCGGCCTGCTTGTCGGTGGGGGAAACCGGGAAGTAACCGCCCTTGACGGGGGTCTTGTAGCCGAGGTTTCCGCCCTCTTCCTTGCGGCCGGTGTTCCAGTGGGCTTCTTCAGAGTCGATCTTGTAGAAGCTGCCCTGCGGGGAGGACTGGTACTGGATGTTGTCGAAGACGAAGAACTCGGCCTCGGGGGCAAAGAATGCAGTGTCCGCAATACCGGTGGAAGCCAGGTACGCTTCAGCCTTCTCCGCTACGCCACGGGGGTCGCGGTGGTAGGGGTCGCCCGTGCGGGGGTTCACGATGGAGAAGTTCAGCGCAAGCGTCTTCTCAATGCGGAATGTGTCGATGAAAGCCGAGGTCACATCCGGGATGAGCTGCATGTCGGATTCAGCGATGCCCTGGAAGCCGCGGATCGAAGATCCGTCGAAGAGCTGACCGTTCACGAAGAAGTCGTGGTCTACGCTCTTTGCCGGCACATTGAAGTGCTGCTGGACGCCCGGAAGGTCGGTGAAGCGGATATCGACGAATTTGACGTCTTCGTCTTTGATGAACTTGAGGACTTCGTCCGCAGTCTTGAACATCTATGCTCCTTATGCATATCAAGTAACAGGCCCGGAAGGCCGCGTGAGCCAGCCCATGCCGGAGGCCCGGAGACACAAAAAATTCCCCTTGCCGCGGTGGCTAGCAACTCATACCACCTTAGGGAGATGGGATTTCCCGGGAGTGTCAGTATTGTTTCGGGCAGGTTACAGAATGATCTGTTGTGTAAACGGTAGTCGGCTTTCCGGTGTCAGGTCCACGCGGGTCCAGTGGGCGAACACTTTCGCGCAATATATGCCCAGAGGAAGGCGCGAAAGGCGGCCTTCGTCGTCGGACTGTCCGTCCGCCAGCCGTTAGGCTTGGAGGGTGGTTGATCGAAAAGACATAGGTTCCTGGCTGAGCGGGCCGGATACGTCCGGCATCTCCAAATACCCGGGCGAGAGACTCGGCCTTCCTGAGGCCGGACCAGGCTCGATGGCACGGGCCGGACGACGAATCCTTGCTATCGTGATCGACTGGACGATTGCCCTGGTTATCAGCAACTTCGCATTTGGCGGCGACCAATGGGCAACGCTCGCAATTTTTGCCGCGGAGCAGATTCTCCTGATCGGCACCCTTGGGTACAGCATCGGCCACAGGATTGCCGGCATTCATGTGGTCCGCTTGGGCGGAGGTCCCGCCGGCCCCCTGGCCGCTGTGGTGCGTACCTTGCTCCTCTGCCTGGTTATCCCCGCCGTCATCTTTGATCCGGATCAGCGTGGACTTCACGATAAAGCCATGAACACCATCCTCATTCGGATGTAGCGTCTTCAGTCCTCACCGGTTGGAACCAACCCCATAGCAAGCAAGCATCAATAAAAAGCATGGACCAATAAAAACCGCCCCTGTCTCCTTCGAGACAGGGGCGGTTTTTTTGTGGGGCAATCAGCACCTGCGGACAATCAGCGTCCGCGTGCAGCCTTGCGGTCCGGGCGGGCCTTGTAGGGGTCGATGCCCTTGGGGATCGGCAGGCGGGTACCAAGGGAGTTGATGCGCTTGGACACAGCGTTGACCTCCACCTTGGTGAGTTCGTTCTTCATCTTGCCCATGGTCTTGGCGAGTTTGTTCAAAGGCACCTGGCCCTCGCCGCGACCGGATTCCAGGACGTGGATGGTGACGTTGGGCAGGATGCGCGTGAGGCGCTTGCGCTCCGCTTCCACCAACGGCTTTACGCGATGCGTGGGACCTTCACTGACCAAAACGACGCCGGGACGGCCAATTGCCATGAACACGGCGTCCTGAGTGCGCGGGTTAACCGCGACAGGCTGGTCCTGGGTGACCCAGCCGCGACGTAGAGTACCCAAGGCCGCGCCGGAAGCACCAGGTTGGTTCTCGATCTGCGCGAAGGCAGCCTTCTCTGCGCGACGGGAGAGGATGAAAACGGCGGCCAGGAGACCCAGCGGAATACCGATAATGAGGCCGGTAACCCAGTTTTCCAGGAGGTAGCCGACGAGGAAGGCCACGGCAACTACCGCCAGGAATGCCAGCAACATGATCCACACAACCTGGGGATCATTGCGCCGCGTCATCTTGAAGACTTCAGCGATCTGCTTCAGCTGGCTCGGCTTCTTGGCCTTGGCTTCCTTGGGCTTGCGCTGGAACAGCCCACGCTTGGGGGCGTCGGCCGAGGGGGTCGATTTGCTGGAATCAGAGGAATTCGCCATAGTGCCTTAATTCTACGTGATGGACGCCGAAGGACCGGACGCCATTACGCTTGGCATCCGGCCCTTCGGTGTTGCTTCATGGTATTGCTGGTGAAGTGTTTGCCGACCCGGGTTTAGGCGTGGGCGGCGAGGATGGTGGAGGCTTCCTGGCGGGTGGTGCCGGAGGACTCGATGTGGGCCAGGGCGGCGGGATTTCCCAGCCTTTCTTGCGCATTGCGGTGGCCCACAAACGTCCGGCCCGGTACGAGGAGCGGACCAGGGGACCGGACATGACACCGAGGAAGCCGATTTCTTCGGCCTCGTGCTGGAGGTCCACGAATTCCTGGGGCTTGACCCACCGATCCACGGGCAGGTGCCGTTCGGAGGGGCGCAGGTACTGGGTGATCGTGATCAAATCACACCCGGCCGCGTGCAGGTCCCGCAGGGCTTCGGAGATTTCCTCGCGGGTTTCGCCCATGCCCAGGATCAGGTTGGACTTGGTCACCATGCCCAGATCCCGGCCCTGCGTGACGACATCCAGGGAACGTTCGTACCGGAACGCCGGGCGGATCCGCTTGAAGATCCGGGGCACGGTCTCGACGTTGTGCGCGAATACCTCGGGCTTGGAATCGCAGATCGCGGCGATGTGTTCGGGTTTGCCGGAGAAGTCCGGGATCAGCAACTCCACCCCGGTGCCCGGGTTCAGTTCGTGGATCTTGCGGACCGTTTCGGCGTACAGCCAGACACCTTCATCGGCGAGGTCATCACGGGCCACGCCGGTGACCGTGGCGTAGCGCAGCTGCATGGCCTGCACGGAGCGGGCCACCTTGGTGGGTTCGAACATGTCCACCGGGGAGGGTTTGCCGGTATCGATCTGGCAGAAATCACAGCGCCGGGTGCATTCGGACCCGCCGATCAGGAACGTCGCTTCCTTGTCTTCCCAGCACTCGAAAATGTTCGGGCAGCCGGCCTCTTCACAAACCGTGTGCAGGCCTTCCTTCTTCACCAGGTTCTTCAACCCGACGAACTCCGGCCCCATCTGGACCTTGGCCTTGATCCACTCGGGCTTGCGTTCAACCGGGACAGCCGAGTTACGCTGCTCAACGCGCAGCAACTTACGGCCTTCAGGTGCCAGGGTCACTGGAGTGCTCCTTCTGGGGTGGAAACGAGTGCTTCTTCATGCTTGCGGAACTCTTCCACGAAGCGGTCAACGATGTCTGCCGGGTCGATGGTCCGGCCAGTCTCCAGCGACATGGTGGTGACACTGGCGTCGGTGATTCCGCACGCGATGATCTGCGCATACGGCGCGAGGTCGTTGCTGCAATTGATGGCGACACCATGCATGGTGACACCGTCAAGGACGCGGATGCCGATCGCGGCAATCTTGCGGTCCGGTCCCTTGTCATCGGCGAGGATCCATACGCCTGCCCGGCCCTTCACGGTGACTGCCGGGATTCCGTAGTCCGTCATGACGGCGATCATGGTGGCTTCGAGCCGCTCGACATAGTCCCGGATTCCCGCGCGGTTCTTGAGCTTGAGGATCGGATAGGCGATGAGTTGTCCCGGGCCGTGCCACGTTAACTTCCCACCACGATCCACGGGGACCACGGGGGTGCCATCAAAGGGGCGTTCGTGGTCCTCGGTGAGTTTGCCTGCCGTGTAGACGGCGGAGTGCTCAAGGAGCAGGACGGTGCTGTTTTTCTCGCCGGCAACAACTTTGTTGTGGATCTCGCGCTGTAGGTCCCAGCCCTGCACGTAATCAACGAAATCCGGGGCAAGACCCAGTTCTGAAAACTCAAGAGTCATGGGTTCAAGCTTAGACCCAGCAGGTCACTCACCATGATTTTGTGGTGAACCTCTCAGTCGCATCCGTCGGCGTAGCTTTCTTGCCCCGCACCTGAGCCTGCCTGTGGATAACTTCTGCGGGAAATCCGATCATCCGGTAGACCTTGGATATGGAAACTACGGATGCTCCTGCCCCCTTGGTCCCGCACATTCCGGGATACACGCCCTTACGCCCACTGGGTAGTGGTGGCTCCTCGACAGTCTGGCTTGCCAACAGGGACAAGGACGGAGCCCGCTTCGCTATCAAATGCCTCACGGGCAGGCCCAGCGAGGACTCCCGTGGGCCGGCGGGACCAGATTCCGAACGCGGCTTCCGTGAGGGGCGGATCCTGTCCGGCCTCCAGCATGAGCACCTCATCCGACTTCACGACGTCGTGAAGCTGCCCGGCGTGGGTACAGGCGCCGTTGGGCTCGTCATGGACTTTGCCGCAGGAGGTTCCCTCGCGAATCTGATGGGCGGCCGGCGCAAGCTTGGAGTCGGTGAAGCGGTGACGATTCTGACCCCCGTTGCCCAGGTCTTGGCTTACCTGCATGACGAGGGAACGGCCCACGGGGATATTTCTCCAGGCAACGTGCTGTTTACGGCACAGGGGAAGCCCCTGGTGACAGACCTTGGCGTCGCCGGCGTTGTGGGTGAGGAGAATCAAAGCCTCGACGTCGGCACTGACGGCTTCGTTGATACTTCTGTTGCCGCCCGGGGCGGGTCCGATAATGGAGCCAGAGAAGCCCTGCACCCGGAACGGGATGTCTATTCGCTGGCGGCGCTCGGCTGGTATTGCTTGACGGGCATGGCGCCGGAAATCGCCAAGCACCGCCCGCCACTGCCTCTCTTGGTCCCTGATGTCCCCAAAGGGCTCGCCGCTGCCCTTGAGGCGGGACTGGATCCTGATCCCCGGGCGCGTCCCACCGCCCGGGAGCTGGGAACAGCTATCTATCGCAGCGCCGCCGCACAGCCCGTGGATCTGGCTGGGTCCGTCCATTCGTCCGTGATTCCGGAGCTGCTCACGCGCCGGCAGGCCGGGGGACGACCTCAGCGGAGAAGTCCGCTGAGCAGGAGTCCACTGAGCAGGAGTCCATTGACCGGGGCTGTGTTGCGGCTTCGGCCCTTGCGGACAGCAATGACTCCGCGTCCCGAACGTCGAACGCGAAAAAGGCAACCGCAGCGGAGAACGCAACCGCAGCGTGGGCGACGGTTAAGCATCCGGGTCGGCTTGCTGGTGGCTGCGGGAGTGTCGGTTGGTGCGGTTGGGTGGGCCTTCTGGCTGGGAATACAGGAGCCCGCGTCGGGTTCGACGTCCGTAGTAAATACAGCGACAACGACCCAGGCAGCCGAAGCCTCCCAGCCCATTCCGGACGCGCGTTTGGATGCGCTCCGCTCTGAGGATCCAACCATCGCCGTGCACGCGTTATCGGCCGTGCGGGACATGGCGCTGGGGCTGGATCGTCTTGACTTGCTTGCAAGCGTCAACGCAGCAGGCTCACCTGCCCAAGCTGCAGATGAGACGTTGGGGCATCAATTGAGGGCTGACGGTATCCACTTTGCCGGACTCACCACCAGCTTGAGCAATGTATCGGTGCAGGATCCCCACGAGGTTGATCGCGCCGTCGTTGCCCTGACCGCAACGACCTCCGGCTATGACGAGCGCGACCGGTCGGATCGTTTGGTGAAGTCCCAGCCCGCCGGGGAGCCCCAGCAATTGCGCCTCGTCCTTGTCAGATTGGCAGGGCAGTGGAGCATCTCGGAGATTCTCGGCCCCGGTTAGCCGTACTGTCATGGGACGCGCGTAGACGTGGGGTGGGAATTTGAGGTGCGGACCGGTTCAGCTGGAGGGCTTAGTCTTCAGCCACTCCATGGCTTCATCGAGCCCGGGGTGTTGCCAGTGAAAACCAGCGGCGGCAAGCTTTGCTGGCTCCATTCTTTGGTTCGCCAGGACGAGTTCGTCAGCAAGCTGGCCAAGGACAAGCCGGAGGGCGGGCCGGGGGATGCGTACGAAGGCTGGGCGGTGGAACGCTTTCGCGAGCCGCTCGACGATGGTGTTGACGTCTGCGCTTTCCGGGGCGCAGACATTGACCCCACCTTCCAGATCGGACTTGAGGAGGAAGGCCAGGGCAGCGGCTTCGTCGGCAAGGGTGATCCACGGCCAGAATTGTCGCCCGTTTCCGAAGGGCCCGCCAAGCCCAATCCTGAGCAGCGGAAGCAACGGTCCGAGCGCACCGCCGGAAGTACTCAGCACCACTCCGGTCCGGGGTGTCACTACCCTCACGCTGGATGGAGCGGTTCTGGCAGTTTGCTCCCACTCGACGCATAGCGAGCCCAGCACTCCCGCACCTGGGCCCGAGTCCTCGCGGAGCGGGCCTTGCCGGGAGGCGCCGTAGTAGCCCGACGCTGACTGGCTGACGAAGGACAACGCAGGCTGGCCAAGGCGGCGCATGGCCGCAGTGAGTGTCCGGGTGGCCTGAAGGCGCGAGTCACGAATGACAGCAATTCTGCTCCTGGTCCAAGGCCGGTCGCCTATGCCGGCGCCGGACAAGTTGACCACAGCGTCAGCGCCTTCCAGGACGGTCTCGTCCAAGACTCCCTTGGCTGGATCCCAGGTCCTTTCATCGTCAGTCTTTGCAGGCCGCCGCACCAGGCGGATGACGTCGTCACCTGCACTTTTCAAGTGCTCGGACACTGCCGTCCCGATCATCCCTGAGGCTCCGGACATTACGATTCGCATGACTCATCTCATCACGAGCCAAGCATGAGGCAGAAACAGCGTGCGAAGCGCGGGGCGGGTGCCTCTTGACACCGTGCCTCTTGACTATGATCGAACAATGACCTCCTCCAGCTACCTCCGTTTCCCGCATGTGCATGGCGAATTGGTCACGTTCGTGGCCGAAGACGACATCTGGATCGCCCCCGTTTCAGGTGGCCGGGCCTGGCGTGTTTCGTCCCAGCAAATGCCGGCAAGGAACCCACGCTTCACTCCCGATGGCAAGCGGCTCGTGTGGACTGCTGTTGTTGGTACCTCACCGGAGGTTGTCACCGCGGACGTCGATGGTGGCGGGTACAAGCAGCTGAGCTACTTTGGACACGCCACAACCCGGGTCAAGGGTTTCACGCCTGCTGGGAACGTCCTGGTGACCAGCGCGTTCCAGCAGTCCGAGAGCCGCCACACGTACGCCTATAGCCTCCCCCTGGAGGGAGGCGCCGCCGTCGAACTTCCGTTCGGACCGGTGGAGGGCGTTGCCTTCGGACCTGAAATCGGTGACGAGAAGCCCGTTGTCCTGGCGAGCGTCCTTTCCCGGGAACCGGCTTGGTGGAAGCGTTACCGGGGTGGCACTGCCGGCAAGTTGTGGATCGACGCAGACGGCAATGGTGAGTTCGAGCGCTTGATCCCCGAAATTGAGGGCAACCTGACTGACCCGCTGTGGATCCAGGGGCGCATCGCTTTCCTTTCGGACCACGAAGGCTACGGAAATCTCTACTCCGTTCTTCCTGATGGGTCAGGACTGCGCCGCCACACAGACCATGAGGATTTCTATGTTCGGCACGCCAGCACGGACGGCCGGCGGGTTATCTTCGAATCTGCCGGTGAACTCTGGATCCTGCCCTCGCTCGATGCCGATGCTGAAGCTGTGAAGCTGGAGATCACGCTCGGTTCTGCGTCACCGGCGCGGCGTCCTGCCCCACTGAAAGCATCTGCGCATTTGGGCGACGTGTATCCGAACGTTGCAGGAACAGCCAGCGCCGTGGAGTCACATGGCACTATCCACTGGCTCCGCCATAAGGACGGGCCGTCGCGGGTGGTCGAAGCGACGCCGGGTGTCCGTGCCCGCCTTCCGCGTCCGTTGACGGATGGTCGGATCGCCTATGTGGCCGACCACGGGGGAGTGGAGGCTTTGTACGTCAAGCGCATCGCCGCACGCTTGTCCGGAGTTGTTGAGGTGCCGAAGGCCGCGGAACCCGCTGTTGTTTCCAGTGAAGCAGACGCACTCCCTAAGCCGGTCTCTGCATCCAACGTCCTGGGCCAAGGTTCCTCCGCAAACCAGTCCGTGAATATGGGCCAAGCGGCCGAACCCTCGGATGAAGCCGCCCATGCGGACCCCTCACCAGACACTGTGGGGGGAACGGCGGTACCTGTCGCATCCACAGGAGAAGATCAAGCGGACGATCTCCGGCTGGACTTCCCTGCACCTACAAGGACGAGCGCACTGGAGGCCAGCCCCGATGGCCGTTGGCTGGCCATCGGCACGGCTTTTGGCGACGTTTTCGTAGCCGACACCGCCTCCGGGGCACTGACTCGTTTGGTCAGTATTGGGGAAGGCAGCGTGGATCAATTGTCGTGGTCCGCTGATTCGCAGTGGCTTGCCTGGTCTGAGCCAGTGACGTCCTTTGGTTCCCGCAGCAAACTTCGCCTGGCAAGGCCTTCGGCATCCGACGCCGGCATCATCGATGCCACCGACGGACGCTTCTGCGATGAATCACCCCGGTTCACCCCCGACGGGAAGTTCCTGGCATTCCTGTCCAACAGGAGCTTCGACCCCGTCTATGACGGCCATTCGTTCGACCTCTCCTTCCCGAGTCCCATCAAGCCGTACCTGCTGGCCCTGGCCGCTGATACGCCGTCCCCTTTCGGGCCGTCCGTAGACACCCTTGAGGACGCGCCCACCACAACAGCCAAGCACGACGACGGCGACGCGCCAGTTGTGCGCGTGGACGCGGAAGGCCTGGCACACCGGGTCATCACGGTTCCCGTGCCACAGGGAAACTACTCCGGACTCGCTGCCGGTGACGGAGCGCTGCTGTGGCTTGATACTGAGCTGTCCGGTGTCACCGGCGAAGGAAAGGGCACTCTGCAGGATAAGAAGACAGCCCCCTCCCTGGTGCGCTTTGACCTTGCCAAGCGCAAGGAAACCACCCTCCTCGCTGCTGTGGACAGCTACCGGTTGTCTGGCGATCGCAAGAGGGTTGTCTACGTCCTTGATAAGCAGATCATGTCAGTTCCGTCAGACAGCAAAGTGGACGAGGAATCCGGGGAACTGGTCAAAGTGGACCTGAACAGGATCCGTGTGATCCTGGATCCCGTGGCTGCCTGGGGCCAGGCCTTTGATGAAGCATGGCGCTTGCAGCGGGACTTCTTCTGGGCTCCGGACATGGCTGGCCAGGACTGGGATTCCGTCTACAAACGCTACCGTCCGATCGTGGACCGTCTGGGGTCCCATGACGACCTCGTGGACCTGTTGTGGGAGATCCACGGCGAGCTGGGAACCTCGCATGCCTATGTGCGGCCCGCCGCCGTGACTGAACCTGGCCGTAATGGTCAAGGCAGGCTTGGCGCGGAGTTGCAGCTCGGCAGCAAAGGCTGGGAGATAATCCGAATCCTGGCTGGAGAGTCTTCCGATCCCCTCGCAACCTCGCCCTTAACGCGTCCCGGCGCGGATGCGAAGGTGGGCGACGTCCTTTTGGCGATTGACGGCGTCGAGCTTTCCGCGGCGCTGACGCCTGCCATGCAATTGGTGGGTGCAGCGGGGAGAACCGTTGAATTGACACTCTTGAATGGCCCAGGACATGGCGGAGCTGCGGGTGCCCAGCGCCGCGTTGCCGTTGTCCCCATCCGGGACGAGGAGCGGTTGCGCTACCAGGACTGGGTCCGGGCCAACCGGCGCACGGTGCGTGAGGCATCCGGCGACAAGTTCGGCTACCTGCACATCCCGGACATGATGGCCAATGGTTGGGCACAGTTGCATCGTGACCTCGATACAGAAACCGCCTTGGACGGGTTGATCGTAGACGTACGGCGTAACCGTGGGGGCCACACCTCGCAGCTCGTGGCTGAGCTCATTGGCCGGAAGGTCACTGGCTGGAGTATGCCGCGTGGCGAGAAGCCGCGGACTTACCCCCACCATGCTCCGCGGGGTCCAGTAATCATCCTGGCAGACGAATTTGCCGGATCAGATGGCGACATCATCACCCAAGTGTCCAAACTGAGGGGCATTGGCCCTGTCATCGGAGTACGGACATGGGGCGGCGTGGTGGGTATTGATAACCGCTTTGCGCTGGCAGACGGTACCGGGGTAACGCAGCCCCGCTACGCCACGTGGTTTGGCGGTGGGATCGGCTGGGATGTTGAAAATCGTGGTGTGGAGCCGGATATCGAGGTGCTCTTCCCGCCGCACGCCTATGCAGCAGGCAGCGATCCGCAACTCGAGTATGGCATTGGTGCCCTCAAGGAGATGATCCAGGAGCTACCTACTGACCGCCCGCCGTTGCGTGAAGGCTACCGCCAGGTGCGGCCAGCGCCGTTGCCCGCCCGTCCGCAAGAGGGCTAGCAGCGGGTGAGCGCAGAAGAGCCCCGCCACTCTCCTGAGGGGAGTGGCGGGGCTCTTCTGCACTTTGAAGGTGGTGCTACTGCGCGAGGGTGGCATCCAAGGTGATTTCGATGCTGGCCAGCGCGCCGGAAACGGGGCAGCCCGTCTTTGCGTCTTCGGAGATACGGCGGAAGTCCTCTTCGGACAGGCCCGGAACCTTCGCGGTCATCGTCAGGTGGCTGCCCGTGATGCCTGTGCCGGGAACGAAGGTAACGTCAGCCTTGGTCTGAACTTCTTCAGCCGTGAATCCCTCGCCGGCAAGGGCGTGGCTGAACGCCATGGAGAAGCATGCAGAGTGGGCTGCAGCGATCAACTCTTCCGGGCTGGTCTTACCACCGGACTGCTCGGTGCGTGCCTTCCAGGTGACATCGAAGGTGCCCAGGCCTGAGCTATCCAGCGTCGTGTTTCCAGCGCCCTCGATCAGGTTGCCGTTCCAAACCGTGTGTGCGGTGCGTGTTGCTGCCATGTCCACTCCTTGGGGTCGTTTGTGCGTCGGCAACCAGCCATCGCCGGATGCCACCGGGATCAATCCTATGGATTTGCCGGCTACGCTGCACTGTCATTCCGCTGTCAGTGGATTGTGACCCCTGGCTTGCCTTGAAGAAAGCAGCCTACCCGCCCTGCAAAGGCGGATGGGCTGCTTCTGCGTACGTTCAGTTCCAAAGTGTTGCAATGGCGATGTTCACCAGGGCCAGGCCGCCCACGCCGTGAGCCAGGCCGGTGGAGACGGGTTCGCCGTTCTTGACCTTGCGGGAGCCGATCACGGCCAGAACGGCAACAGCCACACCGATGGCGAACTTGATGCCGAGCTTGAAGTAGTTGGGATCGGCGTCCGGCATCAGTGGCAGGAGGCCCATCATGGCAATGCCCGTGAGCAGCTGAAGGAATGCGCCATCCCGCTGGCGGGGGTGGACGGTAGGCGTCTTGATGGTGGCGATCCAGTAGCCCACAATCATGGCTGCGCCGACGATGTGCAAGAACACCAGGATGCTGAAGAGAATACTCATGGCCCCAGCTTATCCAGTTGGTTCTACGTCCCGTAGCAAAGCCACGCTTAGGCAGAGAAACAGCGCGGCGGACAATACGGTGTGGGACAACGAAGCGGGGCAGGCTACCGGGTTTCCCCGAAGCCTGCCCCGCCTGGTTGACCAGAGCCCTCCGTGAGGAGGGTCTCTGCTAACGCTTGGGCTTAGAGACCAAGATCTGCTTCGAAAGCACCTTCCTCAAGGCGGGCCTTGAGGGTCTGGAGGAAGCGGCCAGCGTCCGCGCCGTCCACCAAACGGTGGTCGTACGTGAGGGACAGGTACATCATGGAGCGGATGGCAATCGAGTCGTCGCCGTTTTCGTCGGCCACCACCACCGCGCGCTTGACGATTGCGCCCGTACCGAGGATGCCTACCTGCGGCTGGTTGATGATCGGGGTGTCGAACAGGGCGCCAACGGAACCGATGTTGGTGATGCTGAACGTACCGCCGGACAGCTCATCAGGGCCGATCTTGCCATCGCGGGTGCGTCCTGCGACGTCGGCGATCTTACCGGCCAGGCCTGCGAGGTTAAGGTTGCCGGCGTCGGAGATGACCGGCACCAGGAGGCCCTTGTCGGTGTCTACCGCAATGGCCAGGTGTTCGGCGTTGTGGTAGGTGATTTCCTGCTTGGACTCATCGTAGGCAGCGTTCAGCTTGGGGTGCTGCTTCAGTGCTTCCGCCACAGCCTTGGCGATGAACGGGAGGAACGTCAGCTTCACGCCGTTCTGGGCCTGGAACGAGTTCTTGGCCTTGAGGCGGAGCTTGGCGATCTTGGTCATGTCGACCTCGTGCACCTGCGTCAGCTGGGTGGAGACTTCCAGCGACTCGCGCATGCGGCGTGCGATGACCTGACGGATACGCGGAGCCTTTTCGGTGGTGCCGCGCAGGGAGGAGGCAACAACAGGTGCCGCAGCCTTGGCGGCTGGAGCTGCAGCAGGAGCCGCGGCCGGCGCTGCTGCGGCGGCTTGCTTGGCTTCGGCAGCGGCAAGGACATCCTGCTTGCGGATGCGGCCACCGACGCCGGTGCCGGACACCGATGCGATGTCCACGCCCTGCTGGTTTGCCAGCTTGCGTACCAAGGGAGTGACGTAACCAGACTCGGAGGACGAGCTGGCTTCTGCCGGTGCAGCAGCAGCAGCAGCGGGTGCGGGGGCAGCAGCCGGAGCCGGTGCAGCAGCGGGTGCGGCAGCAGGTGTCGGAGCGGCAGCGGGAGCCGGTGCAGCGGCAGGAGCCGCGGGAGCCGGAGCAGCGGCAGGAGCCGCGGGAGCCGGAGCCGCAGCGGGGGCGGCCGCGCCGGAGCCGATGACAGCCAGAACCGATCCAACTTCGGCGGTTTCGTCTTCGTTGACGCGGATTTCCTGCAAGGTGCCTGCAACCGGGGAAGGAATCTCGGTATCGACCTTGTCAGTGGAAACCTCAAGAAGCGGCTCATCCACCTCTACGGTGTCGCCAATAGCCTTGAGCCAGCGGGTGACGGTGCCTTCGGTAACGCTCTCGCCCAAGGCGGGGAGGGTTACTTCGTGGCCTTCGCCACCGGAGGCGGCAGGAGCTTCAGCCTGGGTTTCCTCGGCAGCCGGGGCAGCGGGAGCCTCTTCGGCGGGAGCAGCCTGCTCGGCAGCAGCGGGTGCTTCCTGAGCGGCGGGTGCTTCCTCAGCAGCCGGTGCGGCAGAGCCGGAGCCGTCGCCGATGCGTACCAGGGGGGCGCCAACCTCTGCAGTCTCGTCTTCAGCGACGAGGATTTCTTCGATGACGCCTGCGATCGGAGAAGGGATTTCGGTGTCTACTTTGTCGGTGGAAACCTCGAGCAACGGCTCGTCGATCTCTACCCGGTCACCAACCTGCTTGAGCCAGCGGGTGACGGTTCCTTCGGTGACACTCTCACCGAGGGCGGGCAAGTTAACGGATTCAGACATGTCGTCCCCGTTCTCCTTATTGATCTTTTGTGCGGATGAATTCTGCTGGTCCGGACAGGGTGCATGCGGCAGATTCCGCCGCATGCACCCTCTCCGTTTGTCTTGGGTAAAGACTTAGCCGTGGAGCGGCTTGCCCGCGAGGGCGAGGTGGGCTTCGCCCAGGCTTTCGTTCTGGGTGGGGTGGGCGTGGACCAGCTGGGCCACGTCCTCGGGGTAGGCTTCCCAGTTCACGATGAGCTGGGCTTCACCGATCTGTTCACCCATGCGGGAGCCGATCATGTGGATGCCGACGACGGGGCCATCCTTTTGGCGAACGAGCTTGACGAGGCCACCGGTACCGAGGATGGAACTCTTGCCGTTGCCGGCCAGGTTGTATTCCTGGGTCTGCACTTGGTCGTCGCCGAACTTTTCCTTGGCGGCCTTTTCGGTGTAGCCGACCGTTGCGATTTCAGGCTCGCAGTAGGTGACCTTGGGGATGTTGATGTCTTCGACGATCGCGGGGTTCAGGCCGGCGATTTCCTCGGCAACGAAAATACCCTGCTGGTAGCCGCGGTGTGCGAGCTGGACGCCGGGTACGATGTCGCCGACTGCATAGATGTTGCCTACGCCCGTGTGGAGGCGTTCGTTGGTGATGACAAAGCCGCGGTCGATGGTCAGACCTGCTTCTTCGTAACCAAGGTTCGCGGTGACGGGACCACGGCCGACTGCAACGAGCAGGAGTTCGGCTTCGAACGTCTGGCCGTCCACAAGGGTGACCTTGACGCCGTCGTCGTTCTGTTCCACGCCCTGGAAGAAGATGCCGGTGGTGAACTTGATGCCGCGCTTCTTGAAGGCGCGTTCCAGGTTCTTGACGATGGCGGCATCCTCGTTGGGAACCAGGGAGGGCAGGCCTTCGATGATGGTGACGTCCACGCCGAAGGACTTCCAAACGGAAGCGAATTCGACGCCGATGACTCCGCCGCCCAGGACGATCGCACTCTTGGGAATGTAGTCCATGGTGAGGGCCTGGTCAGAGGTAATGACCCTGCCGCCGATTTCCAGGCCCGGGAGGGAGCGTGAGTACGAACCGGTTGCCAGGACAATGTTCTTGCCCGTGTATGCGGTGCCGTTCACGACGATGGTGTTGTTGCCCTGGAGCTTGCCTTCACCCTCGATGACGGTGATGCCCTTGGACTTGATGAGTCCCTGGAGGCCCTTGAACTTGCCGGCAATAATGCCGTCCTTGTACGCGTTCACGGCCGACATGTCGATGCCATCGAGCGTGACGTTCACACCGTACTTGGCGGAATCGCGTGCGTGATCGGCCAGTTCAGCCGAGTGCAGGAGTGCCTTGGTGGGGATACAACCGTTGTGCAGGCAGGTTCCACCGAGTTTTGCCTTTTCCACAAGGCCAACGGTGAACCCAAGCTGTACGGCCCGCAAAGCTGTGGCGTAGCCGCCGCTGCCGCCACCGAGTACCAGGATGTCGAATTCTTGCGCAGTTGCCTGATCGGCCACTAAAACGCTCCCTCGCGTGAATGATGACACGGGACTGGTGTCATCGGGTCTTTGGAACTTGTTCTGCCGTGATTATGCCAGCACCTAAGTTCTCTTGCATTTGTGACTATCGAGTTCACCTTAGCGAACCACCTACCCATGCTCCACCCTCCACGGGCGTTTGTGGAGCGCTTGTGTCCAGACTCACGTTCACTTGTGACACAGCGCTACACACCGCATAATTCCGGGGTTGTGCGGGTAGCGCGGACCTATCCGCCCTACCCGCACTGCCCGTTTTAGCCGCAGTGGAGTGCGTTGCTTACGCGGAGGGTGCCAACAGATCCTCGGCGTAGGCCACCAAGGTACGGACTGTGCATCCGGTTCCTTGCTTCGGGGTGTAGCCGTAGGGGCTGCCGTTGTTGAACGATGGGCCGGCAATATCGACGTGGGCCCAGGGGATCTGCTGGCCGTCGCCGTTCTGGCCCACGAATTCACGCAGGAAGACGGCTGCTGTCATCATTCCGCCGTTACGTTCGCCGATGTTGGCAAGGTCCGCGACCTGGGAGTCCAAGCTGGGGCGCAGTTCCTCGGGCAGCGGCATTGGCCAGACAAGCTCGCCTGCCCTGTCAGCGGCGGATTTCAATGCTGCTGTCACCGAATCGGAACCCATCACTCCTGCCGTGCGCAATCCGAGCGCGATGAGCTGGGCACCGGTGAGTGTTGCGACGTCGATGATTGCGTCCGGCTTTTCCAGGCTTGCGGCCACCAGGCCGTCGGCCATGACCAGACGGCCCTCGGCATCGGTGTTCAGGACTTCGACTGTCTTTCCGCCATAGACAGTAAGGACGTCGGCGGGCCGCTGGGCAGCGCCGGACGGCATGTTCTCCGCAATGCAAAGCCAAGCGGTCGCCTTGATGGGCAGGCCGAGCGAGGCGATGGCGAGGACTGTATTAAGAACGACGGCGGCGCCCGCCATATCGCTCTTCATGTCACCCATGCCGAGGGCGGGCTTAATGGAGATACCGCCGGTGTCGAAGGTGATGCCCTTGCCTACGAGCGCGATCTTCCGGGTGGCCTTTGCCGGAGCGTATTCCACCTTGACCAGGCGTGGCTGACGGGTTGAACCCTTGCCAACGCCAAGGATGCCGCCGAAGCCTTCCTTTTCCAGGCGCTTTTCGTCCCAGACCGTCACCTTTACGGGAAGACCCTTTGCGAGTTCCTTGGCAGATTCGGCGAATGACTCGGGGTACAAGTGGCTGGGCGGCTGGTTCACGAGCGTACGCGTTGCGTTGACGGCCCTGCCCAGTACTGTTGCTCGGTCAAGTGCAGGCTGGGCAGCTTTGGCGTCAACGCCGGTGAAGATCAGAACCTTGGCAACCGGGTCCTTGAGCCCGTCCTTGCTGGAACGGTGTTCGGTGTAGGAATAGGCGCCCATCGCGGCACCTTCGGCGACTGCGGCGACGTCGGTGACGGACGCCGTCGGGAACGCCAAGGTCACTGAGGGGACTCCGGCGAGTTGCCTGACCGCGGAACCGGCCGCCCTGCGCAGCGCTTCTTCAGGGATGGTGCCGACCTCGGACAACTTACCCACGCCTGCCAGGACCAGGATCCCTGAGCCGGTTTCCGGCAAACCCGGAAGGCGGTGCGCCTGGTCGGGGGCACCCGAGACTCCAAGGAGCTTCAGTGATTTCTCAAGGGATTCGGCGGCCTTGGCACTCAGCGGGTTCTCCAGCAGCTCTGGTCCGTCTGAGCCTTGGGCAACTCCGATCACAAGTGCGTCGCTGGGTGACTTTTTCAGGTCCTTGGCGATGACGCCGAGGATGATGTCAGTAGTCTTGACCACGAGGATGTTTCCTCACTTCTCTCTGCATTGCATGGCGGGGCCGCATGTTTGGCGGGCCTGCCCCCGGTACGCGCCCGACGTCCTGTTCCGACGACGGCCTTGGTCTTCAGGTCCAGCGTCGCAAAAGGACGTCGGCCCGTTTCGATCGTAGTCTCTCGCAGGCTGCTGACAGCAATTAAATGAGAGCTGCGGCACACCAAGGGCAGGAATGCCTACTGGACGTGCAGCGTTGTACAAAGAGACACAGAGTCCCCACACCACATTCATGGAGTCAGCGACGCCATAAGCAGTGGTGCATGGGGACACCGAACTTTGCCACTGCGAAAGGAACACGCCGTGTTTGAACGGATATCCGGCTCCCTCCTGGACCCCGAGGCGCTCTATGCGAGCAACATCGAGATTTTCCACAGCCCGGAACTGCGGGGGCTGAATATGGTCATGGGTTTCACGGGTTTTGCCGATGCCGGTCATGTGGTCAGGCAGATCAACGCGGAACTCCTGGACCAACTCGACGCTGAGGTCGTAGCCATGTTCGACGCCGACCAGCTCATCGACTACCGCTCGCGGCGTCCCCACATCAGCTTCGTCGAAGACCATTTGCAGGACTATCAGGCACCCAAGCTGGCGCTCTACAAGCTCACGGACGGCCTGGGCCAGCCGTTCCTGCTGCTCGCCGGCTTCGAACCCGACTTGCAGTGGGAGCGATTCTCCCGTGCAGTCGTGGGAATCGTGGAGAAGCTCGACGTCAACCTGGTGACCTGGATTCACTCCATTCCCATGCCCGTACCGCATACGCGGCCAGTGGGAGTGACCGTTCACGGCAACCGGCCCGAACTCATCGAAGGCATCTCGAGTTGGAAGCCAACGGTGGAAGTTCCCGCCGCCATTGGCCACATCCTTGAACTCCGGCTCACCGAGGCCGAACGCCATGTTGCTGGCTACGTCATTCATGTGCCCCACTATCTGGCCGAGGCCGAATATCCTCCAGCGGCCGTGGCAGGGCTGGAGTACCTCGGAGCGGCCACATCCCTGATGCTTCCCACTGACCGGCTCCGGGAAGCCGGCCGGGAAGTAGGCCGCCAGATTGCCGAACAGATTGAAGCCTCGGAGGAAGTGCAGGCTGTAGTCGCCAACCTGGAGGCCCGGTACGACGAGAAATCCGAGGGAATCGTCCGGCGTTCGTTGCTCGCCGATGAGAACGACGAACTGCCCAACGCCGAGGACATCGGAGCGGCTGTGGAGGCGTACCTGGCGCGTAAAGACTCGCCTCAATAAATCAGCTTTGAACCCTAGACGGGCATAATTGAGGAGTGACTGCTCCCCGCGCCTGGCTCATCTGGACGATCGGCGTCTTTGCCTACCTGGTGGCCGTAGCACAGCGAACCTCCTTTGGTGTCGCGGGTTTGGAAGCAACAGAACGCTTCCATGCCAGTGCTTCGGCCATCTCCTTTTTTACCGTATTGCAGTTGCTTGTCTACGCCGGCTTACAAATTCCGGTAGGCGTCCTGGTGGACAGGTTCGGATCGCGGGTCATGATTGCCGGCGGTGCCATCCTGATGGGACTGGGGCAGTTACAGCTCGCCTTCGCCGATAGCATCCCTGGAGGGGTTTTGGGGCGCGTCCTGGTGGGAGCCGGTGACGCCATGACATTCATCTCCGTCATCCGGCTCGTTCCCTTGTGGTTCAGCCCGGCCAGGGTCCCCGTTGTTACGCAGCTGACCGGGATGTGCGGGCAGTTGGGCCAGCTCTTCAGCGTGGTGCCTTTCGCCTTGCTTCTTCACTCTGCCGGCTGGACGCCCGCGTTCATGTCACTCGCGGCGATGTCCGTGCTGGCTGTCGTCCTGGTCCTCGTGCTGTTGCGGGACCAGCCTCCCGGGCATCCGCCTCGGGAAACGGGGCAGGGCCTTCGGGCTACCGGAGTCTCCCTGTCACGTGCTTGGAAGCAGCCAGGCACCCGACTTGGCTTGTGGAGCCATTTCACCGTCCAGTTCAGTGGCAACCTCTTTGCGATGACGTGGGGTTATCCGTTCCTCCTCTCTGCCCAGGGACTTGATGCGGGGACGGTTTCAGCTTTGATGGCCTTGTTCGTGGCAACCGCCATCGTCTCGGGGCCTGGATTTGGACGGTTCGTCTCCAAACACCCCATGCGCCGCTCGGCCATGGTCCTGCTGATCACTGCGTCCACTGCGCTGGCTTGGGCAGCGGTGCTGATCCTTCCGGACCGCGCGCCACTGTGGCTCCTCGTGATCCTGGTGGTGGTGTTGGCAGTTGGCGGCCCGGGTTCCATGATTGGCTTCGACTTCGCGCGGACGTTCAATCCTTCCCACCGTATTGGTACCGCAACAGGGATCGTCAACGTGGGCGGGTTCATCGCTGCCTTGGTGGCGATCTACCTCATTGGCCTGGTCCTGGACGTCCTGAATGCGATCGGATTCTCAGGCGGGGATTTGTACGGCCTTGATCCGTTCCGTGTAGCCCTCAGCGTCCAGTTTGTCCTGCTGGGCATCGGGACGGTCCTTATTATGCTCACCCGGCGGAAGGTGAGGTTGCAGATGGCCGAGCAGGGCGTCCACGTGCCTCCGTTGGCTGCAACCTTGGCCCGGCAGCGCCGCGAAAGGATCGAGCGCCGGCGTGCGGCACGTGCACAGTCCGATGAAGGCAACAAGGGATAACTGCAGGCACCATCCTCCTGTAAGGGGCAGTTTCGGTGGTTTACCCATATGTGGCCACCTTTATCCACATAAGCGTGATGGTCCCTGTTTTCAACCATTGGTGTTGCCCAAGCTTGAAGCATGACCACCAAAGAGACGCTGAGCATTCATCAACCAGAAGACATCCTGGGCTACATCCCGCATTTGTTGGGCTATTGGCCCGAGGACAGCCTTGTGGCCATCACGATGCAGGGGAAATTGCTTGGAGCCGCTCTCCGCGTCGACCTGCCTGCCCGGGCTTCGCGCCGTGTGCTTGCTGATTTTGCGGAGCATGTACGTCATTACTTGGCGGCGGACACCCTTGCCGACGGCGTGGTGCTTGCCCTTTACACCGACGACGGTTGGGACGACGGCATGGTTATCACCAGGACACTCCCACTGCTGGCTGAACTTCAAGAAACACTTGGCCACGCTGATTTGCCTGTCCGGGATGGGTGGTTGGTTGGTCCTGAGTATTGGCGCGGCGCGTTCTGCGCCGACCAGGAGTGCTGCCCGGCACCGGGCCTGCCGATAGAACGAATCCGGAACAGCCGGCTCAGCGCAGAGATGGTCTATCGAGGCAGCACCATCGGAGCTTCTCCAAGGAGCAAGCAAAATCCACCCGTTCCGGAATGTCCTGGTGCCCTCGATCCCGCCGTGTCAGAGGCCGAATCAGATTTTGCAAAGCGGATGCGAACGTCATGGCGCAGTGGGAGGTGCTTTGATGCCGTGCTGGAGGTGTGGCGGAAGGTGCTGGACGACGCCCGGATCCGTCCCGACAGTGAAACGGTGGATGTGCTGACCCCGCAACTCGCGGGTTTCCTCAGGTCGACCCTCGGTGTTCCTGCATGGCGGGACGCTGTCATGATCATGGCAGCAGCTGGAACCGGCTCCGCGAAGGCAGGGGCAGCAGCGTTCGGATTATGCAGTGCCGACGACGACTCTGGCGCACTTCCCTTCGACGCCGGAGAGCTGGCACTCCCGCCAGCTGACACCCACCAAGGGGCTGGGACGGCCTTTGAAGCGAATGGGATGCTCAGCATCTTTGCTTACGCAGACATCCTTCTAGGCGTGGAACCAGCTATTCCTGACTGGGGCCAGCTTGATGCCTTGCAGCGCGTCCTGTCGCACCTGTGCGTCCAAGGAGAAATGGGGGAAGTTGCTGCTGCTGCATTGACCTTGCAAGGCTGGATTGCCTGGTGCAAGGGGAGTGGGTCCTCTGCACACGCCTGCCTTATGCGCGCCAATTCGGCCAGCCCCGGCTACAGGCTCGCCGAATTGCTGGACGAGATTCTGGGGCAGGGAAGCATCTGCGCCTGGGCAAGTCGTCCCGAGTCCGCATGGGGAACCTACAAAGGATCCCTTCGGTAGCCATTAGTAGCCTTTACGCTTCATCAAGCGTGGGATTCATAAAACCGTGAGACAATGGATGCCGAGACCCGGTTGGGTCCGCGTTTGAATGCCCGCAATGAGCCCGGAATCCGGGAACATTACGGTGTCGTTGGCAGTTGTACATAGTGACTCTGCAGACGGCGATCGCATTTGAAATTGATCGCGGACTTGACAGGGTCATAGTGGTGTTGCCCGCATGGTGATTCCACAGACCGCCGCTAGAAAGGTTTTCTGTGACCCCGTCTTCCGTCGAGAAGGAACCCGCCGCCCAGGCCGAACTGTCCGCTGAGGAAAACAAGGCGGCCACTTCGGCAAAGCGTGCGGCGACACGTGTTGCCACCAAGGCCTCAGAGGACACCTCTGACAAGCCGGCACCAAAGAAGCGTGGACCCAAGCCCGGCGCCAAGGCCGCGGCCGAAGCCGCGAACAAGTCTTCGGACTCCGAGGCCGACACCGAAGAAGTGGCTGTCGAGGACGAAGATTTCGATCCCGCAGCAGCTGAGGAAGTTGAAGTCGGAGACGACGATGTCGAGGACGGCGCCGCAACCGGCAAAGACAAGGCAGCGCCCTCCGGATCCGGATTCGTCTACTCGGACGCCGATGACGACGACGCCCCTGTCCAGCAGGTCATGTCGGCCGGTGCCACGGCTGACCCCGTCAAGGACTACCTGAAGCAAATCGGTAAGGTCGCCTTGCTGAACGCTGAACAGGAAGTCGATCTGGCGCTTCGCATCGAAGCCGGCCTGTTTGCCGAAGAAAAGATCAACGCCGACGACGGTTCCATGGACCCGAAGCTCAAGCGTGAACTTGAATTCGTTATCCACGATGGCAAGCGGGCCAAGAACCACCTGCTCGAAGCCAACCTTCGCCTCGTTGTTTCCTTGGCCAAGCGCTACACCGGCCGTGGCATGCTCTTCCTGGACCTCATCCAGGAAGGCAACCTGGGCCTCATCCGCGCCGTGGAGAAGTTCGACTACACCAAGGGCTTCAAATTCTCCACGTATGCAACGTGGTGGATCCGCCAGGCCATTACGCGCGCCATGGCTGACCAGGCTCGCACCATCCGCATCCCGGTGCACATGGTGGAAGTCATCAACAAGCTCGCCCGTGTCCAGCGGCAGATGCTTCAGGACCTGGGCCGTGAACCCACGCCGGAAGAATTGGCGCTGGAACTGGACATGACGCCTGAGAAGGTCGTGGAGGTCCAGAAGTACGGCCGTGAACCGATTTCGCTCCACACGCCGCTGGGTGAAGATGGCGACTCCGAGTTCGGTGACCTCATCGAGGATTCTGAAGCTGTTGTTCCGGCTGATGCCGTGAGCTTTACGCTCCTCCAGGAGCAGCTGCACTCGGTTCTGGACACACTGTCCGAGCGCGAGGCCGGAGTCGTAGCAATGCGCTTTGGCTTGACCGATGGCCAGCCTAAGACTTTAGACGAAATCGGCAAGGTCTACGGCGTTACGCGTGAGCGCATCCGCCAGATCGAATCCAAGACCATGTCCAAGCTGCGGCACCCGTCCCGCTCGCAGGTCCTGCGGGATTACCTGGACTAAAGAAGGACTATCTGGACTAAAGAGTCCACAGTCAAACCGTAACGGCCCGGTCGGAGTATCCGATCGGGCCGTTACTGTGTGGGGCATCCTGGCTTTGTTTGCGATTCCCGATTCAACAAAAAGCGATCCTGGCTTCAAACTAAACAGGGCCCCTCCCGGATGGGAGGAGCCCTGTTCTTGCTCGAAGTGATGTGGCAGGAGAGTGTCCAGCCTTACCGCCACTCCTGTCTAGTCGACCGGAACCGGTGCCTTCTCGTTGAGGCGCTCGGTCTCATCGTGCCAGTCGGAGGTCAGGGGCCGAAGCGTGGCCTCAACTGCGCGTGCGTGGTGGCCGCAAAACAGCAGCTCACCGCCGGAGGACTCGAGTACAACGCGGACATATGCTTGAGCCCCGCAACGATCGCATCGGTCAGCTGCGTTCAGTGTGCGGTCTGCAACTGCTGTTGTCATGTCGGCCTCCTTAGTAGTTCTGTACATCCATATAACCAGTATTCGGAGCAGAACCATGGCAAGGATGGATCACTTTCGCTGTCCGCGTATCACATGTGCGTAACGTAACGAAGTAGAATGCCGGTTTCCGGGAGTGGCAACCGGTGCCGATGGGGGACCGCGACTAGCCTAAGATGGGCAGTGTTTGCCTTGAGATATACCCCGAAGGAGCACACCGCGAGTGGCACCGAGTTCTGAATACAACGCCCGGCATCTATCTGTCCTGGAGGGCCTGGAAGCCGTTCGCAAGCGCCCGGGCATGTACATCGGTTCCACGGACTCCCGTGGCCTTATGCACTGCCTGTGGGAGATCATCGACAACGCCGTTGATGAGGCCTTGGCCGGCTTCGGACATGACATCAAGGTCATCCTGCATGCTGACAATTCGGTCGAAATCCATGACGACGGCAGGGGCATCCCCGTAGACGTCGAACCGAAGACGGGACTTTCCGGCGTCGAGGTTGTCTTTACGAAGCTGCATGCAGGCGGCAAGTTCGGCGGCGGTTCTTACACGGCCTCCGGTGGCCTCCATGGCGTGGGCGCCTCCGTGGTCAACGCTTTGTCCAGCCGGCTGGATGTTCAGGTCGATCGTGGCAGCAAGACCTACCAGATGTCTTTCCGCCGTGGTGAGCCGGGACGTTTCATTGATGCCGGCGCCAAGCCCAGCCCGAACGCGACCTTCGAGCCTTTCGTTGAAGACTCTGTGCTGGACGTGGTTGGCAAGGCCAAACGCGGCGTCACCGGTACCAGGGTGCGGTACTGGGCCGACCGCCAGATCTTCACTCCCGATGCCAAGTTCTCTTACGATGACCTCGCCTCGCGTGCACGCCAGACGTCGTTCCTGGTCCCCGGATTGAAGATCACGGTCCGCGACGAGCGCAAGCTTGCGGGCACTCCTGGTGAGAACGGTGTGCACGAGGAAGTCTTCCACCACGACGGCGGCATTTCGGAATTTGTGGAGTTCCTCGCGGCCGACTCCGGAGTGACTGACGTGTGGCGTCTCCACGGTTCGGGGAAGTTCAAGGAAACGGTCCCTGTCCTTGACGAAAACGGGCACAGCAAGATCGCCGAAGTTGAACGCGACTGCGAAGTCGATATTGCCTTGCGTTGGGGGATCGGTTACGAGACCACGATGCGCAGCTTCGTCAACATCATCGCGACCCCCAAGGGTGGCACGCACCAGTCGGGCTTCGAGGCAGCCCTGCTGAAGACCTTCCGTAAGGCCGTGGAAACGAACGCCAGGAAGCTCAAGGCGGGCAACGACAAAATCGAGAAGGACGACGTCCTGGCCGGCCTCACCGCTGTGCTCACCGTCCGCTTGGCCGAGCCACAGTTCGAAGGCCAGACCAAGGAAATCCTTGGCACGTCCGCTGTTCGCGCCATCGTCGCCAAGGTGGTGGAGCAGGAAATTTCGAGCAGGTTGTCCTCTGCCAACCGCAATGACAAAGCACAGTCGGCGCTGTTGCTGGAAAAAATCGTTGCGGAGATGAAGTCGCGCATTTCGGCCAGGGTGCACAAGGAGACCCAGCGCCGAAAGAACGCACTGGAAACCTCCTCGATGCCCACAAAGCTTGCCGACTGCCGCACGGATGACGTGGCGCGATCCGAACTCTTCATCGTTGAGGGTGACTCCGCGCTCGGTACCGCCAAGCTTGCCCGGTCTTCGGATTTCCAGGCCCTGCTTCCTATTCGAGGCAAGATCCTCAATGTCCAGAAGGCGTCGGTAGGGGACATGCTCTCCAACGCAGAATGTGCTGCACTCATCCAGGTTGTCGGCGCAGGCTCAGGCCGGAGTTTCGACCTCGATGCAGCGCGGTACGGCAAGGTCATCCTGATGACAGATGCCGACGTCGACGGCGCGCACATCCGCACGCTGCTGCTGACGCTCTTCTTCCGCTACATGCGGCCCATGGTCGAGGCGGGCCGGGTGTTCGCCGCAGTTCCGCCCCTGCACCGCGTGGAGGTCATCAATCCGGGACAGAAGGCCAACGAGATGATCTATACGTACTCCGAGGCAGAATTGCATGTTCTCCTGGCCAACCTGGCCAAGGAGGGCAAGCGCTATAAGGAGCCCATCCAGCGTTACAAGGGCCTGGGCGAAATGGACGCACAACAGCTCGCCGAGACCACCATGGACCCGCGCCACCGGACCCTTCGGAAGGTGGGCATTGACAGCGCCCAGCGTGCGGAAGAGGTTTTCGATCTCCTCATGGGTTCTGACGTCGCGCCCCGTAAGGAATTCATCATCGCAGGGGCAGCGACCCTGGACCGGGAACGCATCGACGCCTAGGTTCAGACCCGCGGTTTCCGGCTTGGTTTCGTAACGGAGCCCGAAGCCGCCGAAGCTGGTGCCGCAAAGGCCGCTGCTCCTACGGCCAGAGCCAGCGTCCCCAGGCCCCAAGGGAGACCCGCGGCTACGGCAACCCCGCCCACCAACAAGGGGCCGCCGGCGTCGCCAAGCTCCCGGCCAAGTTCGGCCGAACCCATGGTGCGGCCGAGGCGTTCAGCGGGAGTCGCGTCGGCCAAGTGCGCGAAGGCCAGTGGGGTGGCAACGCCAATTCCCAGGCCGATAAAAATGGCAGCACAGTAGATCGGCACGGCGCGATACATGGAAATTGCACCGTCCATGGCTACTGCTCCGGGTAGAAGGCCCGCGATGAGTACGCCGAGGGCTATGGCGAGCAGACCGGCCACCATGCCTGGTCGGTCTGCGAGGACTCCCCGGTCACGCAATCGTCCGATCCTTGGCTGGACCAGGGATGACGCCAAGGCCAATACCGTGACGACGGCGACACTGCCGGCGGTGCCGAGCCCTTCCCTTGCCGCCAGCGCCGGGAGGAAGCCTACTGCTGCCCCCAAGGCGCCAGTCGAGGCCGCCAGCACCACGGTAGGTCCAAGGAATGATCGCTCGGTACTTTGCTTCCAGACGTCAATGATGGTGTATCTGGGTCGGGGCAGGGGCACCAGGCGCGGCACCGAGATGGCCGCCCACGCGGCTACTGCCAAGCCCAATAAGGAGAGGATGAGGAAGAGCAGACTGAACCCGCCTGCGATGATCGCGACAGCGCCCAATAGAGGACCGATCGCGTATCCAAGGCCCTTCCATGAGCCGTAACGGCCAAAGTAGCGTCCCGTGTGCTTGCCCGCCAGCCTGGCAACGCTGGCAGAAGATGCCGGTGAAAACGCCGAAGCAGCCATGCCTTGGCCAAGACGCGCTGCGGCCAGCATGAGGGGTTCATCAGCCCACAGTCCGATCAGGGACGCGGCGGAGAAGGCCAGGAGCCCTCCGATGATCACGGGTTTGGGCCCGATGTGGTCGCTGACGGCCCCAAAGACCGGTTTGAGGAAAACTTCCGCGATGTCGTACAGGGCCAACAGGACGCCCAGGCCAAGCAGGCTCAAACCGATGTCCGCGCTCTCGGCGCCAAGTCCGGCGGCTACGGCATGGGCGCCAAAAGCGGTGGTGAAGCCGGCCGCATAGAGGGGCCATCGGTGGCTGGGGGAGATGTCTGCACTCAAGCGTGACTTATCGACGTTCACGCCCCTCAATGTAACAACACCGCCGTGAAACAACACCGCCAGCGCGGACCTTTGTCCTTAACCAAGCAATCCCGGGACGATAAGGAGCCCCGTGGGGACAGCGAGGAGCAAGGCTGAGGTGGCCAGCACCAGGGCGCGAAGAGCCGTGGCGAGTGGAGGCTGTGGCGAGAGAAGGCGGCTGACGCGTGACGCCGTCGTGCGGGGTGAATCTGCCCCGCCGGTGGCGCTGATGCTGCCACCCTCGACGACGGCGCCCCCGCCGCCGAGTGCCTGCGGGCTGAGTGCCTGGCCGCCACGCCCTGGCGTTGAGGACCCGCTGGAGACAATGGCGATGGCCTTGATCAAGGTGCCTTTGCTTTCGGTCCTGAGGGCGACGTCATCCGCCAGCATTTCGATCAGGGAGTTCACGGCTGTCTGGGCAAGTCGTGTGGTGGGGAACCAGGGGAGTGCCTGCCGCCATGCTGCGAACGCCCAGAGCAGGAGATCGTGACGCTGGGAAAGGTGGGCGTTTTCATGGATGAGCACAGCCCGCAACTCCGCAGGTTCCAAGGCAGCCATGAGGCCGTCGGACAAGACTGTCACCGAGCGCGCGCCGCCGGGTAAGCAGTAAGCCACAGGGGAGTCGTGGTTGATCACTACGGTGCCCGGGCCGTCGTCCGAGGGTGATGCCAGAAGAGTCAGTAATTCGCGGTGTCGCCTGCGTTGCCGTTCAATCTTGTAGTAGGTCAAGAGCAGAGTGAAGACCAGGTGCGCCGTTAGGAGTGCGGCCGCAGACAGGGCGAAGAGGTGCCAGAAGCCCAGCGCCGTGGTTGGCTCATTGTTGAAAACCATGCCGGCCAGGCTCCTGAGCCCCGCGAGGAGGTTCTCGCCGATCGGTTCCAGTCCGTAGACCAGCATTGCGCCGATCATGGACAGGCCACCTGCGAGGGCAATTGCCTGCCAGAGGACCATTGCGGTGAAGGGGGAGCGGGCAGGCCACTGCGCGCGCGAAAGCAAAACGGGTACCGGCCACGCCAGTATCAATGCCAGGACCGCCAGGAAGTATGAGGTCCAGAACATACTGGCTAATTGTAGCCGAGCAGTTTGCGCAGGGTAGCGGCTTCACTTTCGGAGACAGAGCCAATGAAGCGGGCAAGGACCGCTTCGCGGTCGGGAGCCGAGCCAAGGACTTCGTGCATGAGTTCCGCGGTGTGGTCCGCACGGCTCGAAACGGCCTGGTAGCGGTGTGGCCGGGTCCCGCGTTCGCGTTCCACCAGGCCCTTCTTCTCCAGTCTGGAGAGCACGGTCAGGACTGTGGTCACTGCCAGGTCCTTGCCCTGGTGTCCTGCTGTGCCGTCCCCGGCTTCGGAGTCCTGCGCGAGAAGGTCACGCAGAGTGTTGGCAGTTGCAGCCTCTTGGCCCGCCCAGAGCAGGTCCATCACTGCCCGTTCCAGTTCCCCAAGACTCGCCATCAATACTTCCCTACCTTCCGCGTCCCGGTGGCAAAAGCCGCAACCCGGGAGCGATGATCCAACATTCCACAACAAATCTACCGCTTTTCAGCCCTTCATTCTACGTGAGGTAGAACTATCGGCGCGCCGCGGACGTCGATTCACCCTTGCGGGTGTGTAACGCCACTTGAAGAATGGGCATGTGGTTCGGCTATTTGTTCTACACTGTGTAGAAGAATTAGTTTTCTACACAACGTAGAAGTAAGTACACCGCACTTCGGGCCGCCGGACAAAGGACAGCCATGGACGCCTTGGAAATCGCACGCTGGCAATTCGGGATCACCACCGTCTACCACTTCATGATGGTGCCCCTTACTATCGGCCTTGGCCTGGTGGTGGCCGTCATTCAGACGCTGTGGTACCGCACAGGAAAGCCCGAGTATCTTCGGATGACCAAGTTCTGGGGCAAGCTCTTCCTCATCAACTTCATCATGGGTGTGGCAACCGGCATCGTCCAGGAATTCCAGTTCGGCATGGCCTGGAGCGAATACAGCCGGTTCGTTGGTGATGTCTTTGGCGCACCGCTTGCCCTCGAAGCCCTTCTCGCGTTTTTCGTAGAGTCCACCTTCCTTGGACTCTGGATCTTTGGCTGGAAGCAACTCAAACGCGGTGTCCACCTGGCATGCCTTTGGATCGCCGTGATCGGTTCCGTCTTCTCCGCCTACTTCATCATCGTGGCCAATTCATGGATGCAGCACCCTGTGGGCGTTGAGATGGTGGATGGCCGGCCTGTCATGACGGATGCCTGGGCGGTGTTTACCAACAACACTGCACTCGTTGCCGTACCGCACACTCTCTTCGGTGCCCTTGGTGTTGCCGGTGCCTTCCTGCTCGGCATCGCCTGGTACCACTTGTGGCGCCGCCGCCATGACGGCATTGACGTGGTTGGCGCGGACGGCCGGCTGGTTGTCGGAGAAGCTGACATCCCGGGCCGCGACAAGGGTGACTACACCGTATGGATGCGTTCCCTCCGGATCGGCGCCGTGGTGGCGATGATCTCCTTCGCCGGCACCGCCCTCACAGGAGACCTGCAAGGCAAGCTCATGTTCGAGCAGCAGCCCATGAAAATGGCCGCCGCGGAGGCAGCATGCCACGACGGCACCGGTTTTTCCGTACTGAGCGTCGGCAACCTGGGTGCCAAGAACTGTGACGACATCGTGGCTGTCATCGAAGTGCCCGGGATCCTTTCCTTCCTCGCCAAGGGCGACTTCACCACCGAAGTGAAGGGTGTGAACAGCCTGCTTGGGGAGTACAAGGAGAAGTACGGCACGCACTTGCCGGACAATCCGCTGTATGGCGACCGGGCCGGCCAGGAAATCCAGTACGTGCCCGTCATGGAAGTCACCTACTGGGGCTTCCGGATGATGATCGGCTTCGGGGGCGTCGCCGCACTGGCAGCGCTGGTGGCCCTGTGGGTTACCCGCAAGGGCGTCGTCCCGGGGTCAAAGTGGCTCATGCGCCTTGCCGTCTTCGGAATCCTGGCACCGTTCGGGGCCAACGCCGCAGGCTGGATCTTCACGGAAATGGGCCGGCAGCCCTTCGTCGTAGCCCCAAATCCTGACATGAACGGTATTGACCAGGTCTTCATGTTCACCGCCGCTGCCGTTTCACCCGGTGTCAGTGCCGGCGAGCTCATGACCTCCCTGGTTGTCCTGACTGCGATCTACGCCGTCCTGCTGGTGGTGGAAGTCAAGCTCCTGGTCAAGTACGTCCGTGGCGGCGTCGCCTCAGCCATGCCCGAACTCGCCCACGCCAAGGGCGAGCATCGCGTCAAGGATGAAGCAAGTGACAATAACGACGACGGCGCACCCGGCCCCGACAAAGCCGACGACGTCCTGGCGTTCGCGTACTAGAAACAGAGGAATAGACCATGGAATTGTTGCCAACCATCTGGTTCGTGGCCATCGCAGTACTGTGGACCGGCTATCTCTTCCTTGAGGGCTTTGATCTCGGGGTAGGCATGCTCATGAAGCTGTTTGCGCGGAACAACACGGACAGGCGCGTACTGCTCAATACCATCGGCCCTGTCTGGGACGGCAACGAGGTTTGGCTTCTCACTGCAGCCGGAGCCACGTTCGCAGCTTTCCCCCTCTGGTACGCCTCCTTGTTCTCGGCGCTCTACCTTCCGCTTCTGTGCGTCCTGGTGGCGTTGATCTTCCGGGCGGTCGCCTTCGAATACCGGGGCAAGGTGGACACTGAACGCTGGCGCACCACCTGGGACTGGGCAATCGCCATTGGATCCTTTGTGGCCGCCTTTGGCATCGGAGCAGCCCTGGCGCTTACCACCACGGGGTTGCCGCTGGATGCCAACGGGGACCGCAGCGGTGGACCGTTCGCCTGGTTCAGCGGCTACGCACTCCTGGGCGGCTTCGGTGTTGTCGCCTTCGCCTTGGTTCACGCCCTGGCCTTCCTGGCATTGAAGACCGACGGCGGGGTGCGGCTGCGTGCCCGCCGCTGGTTTGTGCGGCTGGTGCCGGTTGCCGTCCTGCCCATGCTCGCCTGGATGGTTGCGGTGCAGTTCCTGAGCGGCAAGGCCTGGACCTGGGTCATTGTGGTGGCTGGAGTCGTGTCCGTGGTTTTGGCCTGGCAGTGGGCCCGCAACGGGTCCGAGGGCCGGGCGTTCGCCGCGATCGGAGCTTTCGTGGTGTGCGCCACGGCATCGATCTTCGGCGCCGCATTCCCGGTGGTCATCCCCTCAACCATGGATCCCGCGTTCAGCCTGACTATTTCCAATGCTTCCTCCTCGGACTACACGCTGGGCCTGATGAGCATCGTGGCTGCGGTGGGGCTTCCCTTGGTTATTGCCTACCAGGCCTGGACATACTGGGTGTTCCGGCGCCGTGTCAGCGCAGCACACATTCCCGAAGCCCACGGTTTCCTTCCGGCCATCGCCGCCAAGGTGTTGGTTGCCAAGGAAAACACCAACCCTTCCAACCCGGGAGCCTAGCCGCCACATGAAGCCCGTGTTCCCCTCCGGCCCGGCCACCCGATCTGCGCTCTACGGAATAGGACTGCTCTCAGCCCTCAAGGCACTTTCGCTGGTACTCATGGCGCAGGCGGTGGCCGGTGCACTGGCCGGTCTGGCCGGAAGTCCCTCCGAATGGACCAACGGGCTGGTATGGGGGGCAGTCGGAGCGGTGCTACGGTCCCTGACCGTCTGGGGCCAGGGCGTTGCGTCGCGCCGTGCCGCGCTGGGGGTCAAAGAGGAACTGCGGTCGCAGCTTCTCAAGCGCTCGCTGGCGGAGGGCGGAACACCTGCCGTTGAGGGCACCAACGACGGCGGGCTGGCGATCCTCGCCACGCGGGGCCTGGACGCACTGGATGACTACTACACCCAATACCTGCCCGCCCTGGTGAACTGCGCCACCGTTCCGCTGCTCATCGGCGCCCGGATTCTGTTTGCCGACTGGGTGAGCGTCGTGGTCATTGTCTTGACTGTTCCCTTGGTGCCGCTGTTCATGATCCTGATAGGCCGCCACACGGAAGACAGCGTCAGGGACGCCCAAACCACGCTGCGCAGATTGTCCGGGCACATCCTTGAACTTGCCAAAGGCCTGCCTGTGCTGGTGGGTTTGGGACGGGCCAGCGAGCAACGCGCAGCACTTGAAGACATCTCCGAGCAGTATCGCAGCCGAACCATGGCCACGCTGCGGACGGCGTTCCTCTCGGCTCTTGCCCTGGAACTCATCGCAACCATCTCAGTAGCTGTCGTGGCGGTTTTCATCGGCGTGCGCCTGGTTGCCGGGGACATGGCCCTGGAAGCCGGGCTTTTGGCGCTGATCCTTGCTCCTGACTGCTACTTGCCCCTGCGTGAGCTCGGTACCGCCCACCATGCCAGCGATGACGGCAGGGCGGCCTTGGAAACTGCCAACACCGTGTTGAAGGCACCCACACACCAGCAACTTACCGACAACCAGACATCCCCCGCCGGGCTGGCTGACATCGTGGTCACAGGCCTCACGGTCACCTATACCGGACGGTCCGCACCCGCCGTCGAACATTTGGACTTTACGGCACCGGCAGGGGCGGTTACCGCTCTGGACGGAGACAGCGGCGCCGGAAAAAGCACAGTCCTGGGCGTCCTGGCAGGCCTTATCGGGCCGGGCCCCGGCGCATCCGTGACCGGCACGGTAACTGGCGTGGCAACGGGCACCGTGGCCTGGGTACCGCAACACCCCGTGATGGTGGCCGACACCGTGCAGGAGGAAATCGAGCTGTACCTTGGCGGGCAGCACACAGTAGATACCGCACAGGCTGTGAAAAGCATCCTGAGGAAGGTCTCTGCTGACCACCTCGCTGCCAAGCACCCTGCCGAACTCAGCCCGGGGGAGTTGCGCCGCGTGGCACTTGCCCGCGGTCTGGCCCGCCTCGAGTCCGGTGCTGCCGTGCTGCTCCTGGACGAGCCGACTGCACACTTGGACCACTACTCAGCCAGCGTTGTCCGCTCTGCCATCACGTCCCTTCGGGACTCTGCCACCGTGATCCTCGTAGCTCACGACTCCAGCACGAGGGCGCTCGCCGACCACGTAGTCCAGATCGAGCACTTAACCGCAGCGAAGCGGCACACCGGCGTGCCGGAACGAAGTGCTGCTGCTACCGCCCCAGTCGTTTCACCCCACGCGTATCAGTCCTCCCTGACTGTCACTGCCGGGGCGAACGCAGGCAGCCTGAAAGCACAGAACGGGGCCCTTCACACAGCCTTCAACCAGGGATGGCTTCCCAACGTGCAACGGCTCGCGCTGGTCCTCCGGCCGGTTCAGGCCAAATTCGCCGCGGCGGCCTTGGTAGGAGTCCTCGCCGCACTTTTCGCAGTCGCCCTGTCCGGCCTGTCCGGGTGGCTCATCATCCGGGCCAGCGAACAGCCACCCATTCTGTACCTCCTGGGAGCGATCGTTGGTGTGCGTTTCTTCGGCATCGGCAGGGCTGTCCTTCGCTACTGCGAGCGACTTCTGACGCACGACGCCGTCTTTGCTGCGATGACACGCCTCCGCGGGACGCTCTGGGCCAGCCTGAGCCGCCGTGCACTCTCACTCCGCCGGCTATTGCAGGGCGGCAACGTCCTGGGCTCCATCGTGGACGACGTTGACACACTCAGGGACCTTCTCCCGAGGGTCGCCCTCCCTCCGTTGACTGCCGTGGGCGTGGGCGGTGCGGCCATCGTCGCAACTGCCGTGGTGTTGCCCGTTGCTGTGCCCGCCGTTGCCTCTGCCACCGTAGTGGGACTCATTGTTGCGCCGCTCCTTGCCATACTTGCAGACCGGAACGCCGCCAAGGCAGAACAACAGCTGCGCTCGGTGGTGCTCCGAGGTGTCGCGGCCGCCCTGGATGCCCGCGCTGAACTAACCGCCAACGGCGTGGCCGGCCGCATCCTGACCGCACTCAGGGACAAGGATCGTGCCGCTACTGTTTCGGCGCAACGTTCTGCCTGGGCCGAAGGCCTCGGCCAAGCCGTCACCGTCCTCGCCTGCTCGCTCGCCGCCCTGTGGGCGGCACTCCTGGGCGCTGAATCCGTGCAGGATGGTTCCGCCGCGCCTGCCCTGGTTGCCGTGATCGTACTCATGCAGCTGGCCCTCGTGGAGCCTTTTGCGGCAACCGTTTCCGCCGTCCGCCAAGGCCCGGCGCTCGCAGACATCCTGGGCCGCGTGGCAGCTACCGGGTCGCTGTCCGCCCCCGTCGATGCGGACAACGCAGAACACGACGCCGGTACGCACCCTTTGCCCGACCGCGATGGCAAGGCGGGGCTGGAGTTGAACGGAATTGCCGCTGCATGGCCAGGTGGCCCCACTGTGTTCTCAGGAGTTACCGCTGAGGCAAGGCCGGGCCGATGGCTGGCAGTCACCGGCCCGTCGGGTGCGGGCAAATCGACGCTGCTTTCCGTCCTCCTTGGCTTCCTTCCTGTGAAGGAAGGCAGGGCACTGCTCACGGGGACCGCGGCGTGGTGCCCGCAGGAAGCCCATCTCTTCGACTCCACCATCCGGGGGAATCTTCTTCTGGCGAGGCCCGCGGGGAACAAGCCCAACGAACAGGAAATGCACGAGGCCTTGCAGGACGTGGGGCTTGACGTGTTGGTGGACACTTTGCCGGAGGGGCTCGACACGCGCATTGGATCAGGCGGGGCTTTCCTCAGTGGTGGTGAGCGGCAGCGCCTGGCCATGGCCAGGACACTCCTGACCGGCGCACGCGTGCTGTTGCTGGATGAGCCTACGGCGCACCTTGACGCTGCGGCGGCACGCGAAATGATGGCCACCCTTCGCCGGGGTTTGCGGAACGTCACAGTGGTGTTGGTGACGCACAATCCGGAGGACATCGATCCAGCCGATGCCAGGCTCGAGCTCCCCAGCGCGGCCGAGCTGGTGAGAGTGCCTACTCCCCAGTAGCCTGTTGGCATGCCTTCTGAGGTTCCACCCCTGATTCAGCCCGATGCCAGCCAAACGGGCCTGCAGTGGCGGCCTGCAACAACTGCAGACCTGGACAACTGGGCGGAACTGATCGCCCGGACTGCCGCCGTCGAGCATCCTGTCTGGTTCGAAAAGCGTGGCGATCTTGTCCACGTCCTGGAGTCCACCAAGAATGATCCCAGGACTAACACGATTCTGGGATTCGATGCGGATGGCGTTGCCCGCGCGTACGGGAGAATCACGAAAAACCCCGAAGGGGACAAGGCCACAGGCATGGGCTGCGTAGACCCGGACTGGCAACGCCGCGGCGTCGGTTCGGCTGTTCTCGCATGGCAGGAAGCACAGACCCGGAGAAGGTTTCACGCTGACAAGGCTGCAGGGCACAGTACTGCGCCGCCCCGCCTCCGCATTCAAACGGAAGAACAGCACCCGCACCAGGCGGCGGTGCTCCGGGCCAGGGGCTATGACATTGTGCGCTGGTTCAATGAAATGCATAGGCCGTTGTCAGGGCCTGCTTCCAAGCCTGCTCCAGGAGCACGGCTTGAGCCCGGATTGGAACTATGCACGTTTGACCCATCCCTGCACGAGGCTGTTCGCCTGGCCCACAACGATGCCTTCAGGGACCACTGGGGAAGCGAGCCACGCGACGAAGAAACCTGGCGGTTCACCGTTGAGGAACCCACTGCACGGCCTGATTGGAGCGCCGTGGTGATTGACGCTTCCACACGCGAGGTAGCTGGGTACCAGCTGGCCAGCTACGATCCGGCTTCAGCGGTTGACCGGGGTTTCAAGGAGGGCTATACCGAACTGCTTGGTGTCCGGCGTGCCTTCCGTGGCCGGGGAATAGCACAAGCACTGCTGGCAGACGCCCTGCGCCGGTTCACCGCCGCCGGGATGGACATTGCATCGCTGGACGTCGATTCTGCCAATCCCACCGGTGCCTTGGCACTCTACCTTGGCATGGGATACAGCCCGGTGAACCGGAGCATGACGTGGGAGAAGATGCTATAGCCCGGCGCTGTTAGCCGTCCACATCGTGGAGGTGATGGACAACATCGTGCAGGAAGTACTGCGAGAACGTGAGCACTGTGAACTCGGAACCGTTGCTTCGCCGTCCTGTGCGCTGCCATTCATCCTGCACAACACGTGCGAAGGATTCGGCGATCTGCTCCCCTTCCGCGATCAGCTCGTCAGAGACAGTGCGGGGATCCGAACGTCCATATTCGCCGTCGATGGCCGCTTGGTCTTGGTCCCAATTGGCAAATTCGGCGTTGTCATCGCTGAGCATCAGGTTCAACCTCTTGTCGAAGAGACTGAAGACATCGCGAACGTGGCAGGCATATTCCAGGGCAGACCACGTGTGGTCATTCGGGCGTACGGCGACGTCCTCGCGGCGCAGGACGGCGCGCCACCTTGGAAGCATATTCAGCACAGTCCCCGGGACCGTGGACGGCGTCACTGTGGAGGCGTCAAAGCCGCATTCGGGGCAGGGCTTTGACAGCACCCACGTCCAGTCTTTTTCGTCAGGGATGATCGGCATGCCGCCAGTCTAAAGGGTCACCGCCGGCAATCTCAGGCATGGGATAAAACCAACATCTGTTTGCCCCTGACTTCGTTGCCCCCCAGGAGTAAAGTTCGCTCCGGGGAGAGAGTCGGAAAGAGAAAAACATGCTCAAGGATCAGCAAGTGGGTGCCGTTCTTCCGGCATCGGATATCGCCCGGGCCCGCGCGTACTACAGCGAGAAACTCGGACTCGAACCAGAAAATCCAGACGCCGACGACAACCTCCAGTACAGGTGCGGGGACGGGACCGGCTTCTTCATTTACCAAACATCCAACGCAGGGACCGCCAAGAACACCCAGATAGGCTGGATGGTCAGTGACGTCGCCGCCACCGTAACGGAACTCCGCGAGAAGGGTGTCAAGTTCGAGGACTACGATTTCCCGGGCCTGAAGACTGAAAACGGCATTGCAACGATGCCGGACGGAAGCGCAGCAGCTTGGTTCCTGGACTCAGAGGGAAACATTCTGAGCATCAACCAGAACGCCTGACCCAGCCGGAAATGGCCTGACAGGGGCCAAGGCAACAGCAGGGCCGGCGGTCTGTAACCGCCGGCCCTGCTGTATTTCCTTGCGGGATTACTACTCGGTTGCCGCAGCCGTTTCGTCCCAGGCCATGCTCGGACCGATCGCCTCCACTGGCTGTGACAGCGGCACCCCTGAGCCGTCCCTGCGGCCATGCTCGTGGGGCAGTGCCCTGGCCACACCGGCGGCCGATGACGCCTTTGCTGGTCCGTGTCCGGCCCACGCAAGGAGCAGGGTGTCTTCGCCCTTGAGGAAGCGGTGTACGCGGACACCGCCGGTGGCGCGTCCCTTCGATGGATATTCGTCGAAAGCAGTCACCTTCGCGGTCCCCGGCGCAGTGCCCGGCAGCGCGCCATTGGTTCCTGCAATAGTGACAACGACGGCGGCGGGATCGTCCGCGCGCACGGTGCCAAAGTGGATGACTTCGTCGCCGTCAGCGAGTTTGATGCCGGCCATGCCACCAGCGGTCCGGCCTTGCGGACGCACGTTTGACGCACTGAACCGCAGCAATTGGGCCTGCTTGGTGACGAAGACGAGTTCGACGTCGTCCTCCTGCGCGGGCTCCACGGCAAGAACCGTGTCCTTGTCCTTGAGCGAGATGATTTCCCAGTCTTCACGGTTCAGCGGGTACTCCGGCTGAACACGCTTCACTACGCCCTGCACAGTTCCAACGGCAAGGATGGCATCCAACGGAACGAACGCAACCAACGTCTCGCCCTTGAGAAGAGTGATGAAATCCTTGGCCGGCACTCCACCAGCCAGGTTTGGAAGGCCTCCGACAGGGGGTAGGGCGGGCATGTCCATGACCTGTAGGCGCAACATCCGGCCCAGGGAAGTGACGGCGCCAATCTCACCACGAGCCGTGGTCTTCACTACTGAACGGAAGACGTCGTGCTTCGCCCGGGGACCAGCCTCGGCCAGCGGTTCCTGGTTCGTTGTCCGTGCGATCTGTCCGGACACGCTGAGGAGGGCCCAGCAGGGGTCGTCCGGGATTTCGAGGGGGAGGGCTGCGGCCTTGCCCTTGGGCCCAGGTACCGCAGCCGCAAGGGCCGCGGCGACCGTGGGTGAGACTGCCTCGGACTCCAGGAGCACGGTGCGTCGGGGAGTACCGTACTTCGTGGCGATTTCGGCCAGCTCACCGGAAACGAGGTCGCGGAGCAGCTCGTCGGAGGCAAGGATGGCCTCCAGGGCTTCGATCTCGCGGCGAAGCTCGTCCTGCTCCTTCTCCAATTCAAGGCGGGAGTACTTGGTCAGCTGCCGTAGGCGCAGTTCCAGGATGTAGTTGGCCTGGATCTCGGTGAGGTCGTAGATGGACATCAGCCGTTCACGGGCTGCGGAAGCTTCATCAGAGGAACGAATGATCTGGATGACTTCGTCGATATCGACGATCGCGATCAGCAGGCCCTCTACCAAATGCAGGCGGTCCTTCTTCTTGCCCAAGCGGAAAGCCGTCCGCCGCCGGACCACGTTCAGACGGTGGTCCACGTAAACCTGCAGGAGCTCCAGCAGGCCAAGTGTCTGCGGCTGGCCGTCAACCAACGTGACGTTGTTGATGCCGAAGGAATCTTCCATGGGCGAATAGCGGTACAGCTGCTGAAGCACGGCGTTGGGGTTGAAGCCGTTCTTCAGCTCGATGACCAGGCGCAAGCCATGGTTGCGGTCCGTGAGGTCCACTACGTCGCTGATGCCGGTCAATTTCTTCGCGTTGACGGCGTCCTTGATCTTTTCGATGACCTTTTCCGGGCCAACCATGTAAGGCAGCTCCGTCACCACCAGGCCGGTCCGGCGGGCAGACAGCTGCTCCACTTCCACCTTGGCGCGCGTCTTGAAGGAACCGCGGCCCGTGGCGTAGGCATCTCGGATGCCGTCCAGGCCCACGATGCGGCCACCCGTGGGAAGGTCCGGACCCGGGACGAACTTCATGATGTCATCCAGCGTCGCGTCCGGGTTCGCGATCAGATGACGTGCGGCCGCGATGACCTCAACGAGGTTGTGCGGAGCCATGTTCGTTGCCATACCGACGGCAATGCCCGTGGTGCCGTTGACCAACAGGTTGGGAAACGCTGCCGGAAGGACCTCAGGCTGGGTCAACTGGTTGTCGTAGTTGGGGACGAAATCCACGACGTCTTCGTCGAGGTGGTCCGTCATGCTCAGCGCAGCCGCTGCCAAGCGCGCCTCGGTGTAACGCGGGGCGGCAGGACCGTCGTCGAGCGATCCAAAGTTGCCGTGGCCATCGATCAACGGCAGGCGCAGGGAAAAGTCCTGGGCCATGCGGACCATGGCGTCATAGATCGCGGCATCGCCATGCGGGTGGAGTTTTCCCATGACTTCGCCCACGACGCGCGCACTCTTGACGTGGCCCCGGTCCGGGCGCAAGCCCATGTCCGCCATCATGTAGAGAATGCGGCGTTGAACCGGTTTCAGGCCATCACGTGCGTCAGGAAGGGCTCGCGAATAGATCACCGAGTAGGCGTACTCCAGGAAGGAGCCCTCCATCTCGGAAGTGACGTCGATGTCGACGATGTTCTCGGTGAAATCGCCGAGAGGCTCGCCTTTGCGTGCGGGAGTTTGGCTGCGGGCCATGGGGTCGGTGGATCCTTAAGGATGTACTGCGGATGTTTTAGCTAGGCTAAGCCTATGGTGGATCAGCCCGGCGTCGGCATTTATCCGGAATATTGGGAGGCCGATGTCGTCCTGCGCGACGGCGGGACAGCCCACCTCCGTCCCATCCGTCCCCAGGATGCAGACGCCCTGCAGGCCTTCCACGCCGGTCAATCGCAGGCTTCCATCTACATGCGGTTTTTCTCCTTCAAGCCCAAACTGTCTGGAAAAGAAGTGCGACGCTTCACTGAAGTGGACCATGTGAACCGGGTGGCATTCGTGATCACGATCGGTGGCGAAATCATGGGCGTGGGCCGCTACGACCGGCTGGAGGACCCCGACGAAGCCGAGGTGGCCTTCAACATCTCGGACGCCCATCAGGGCCGCGGTATCGGCTCGATCCTCCTGGAGCATCTCGCCGCAGCCGCCCGCGAGAAAGGTATTCGTCGATTCATCGCCGAGGTCCTGCCCGAAAACCGCAAGATGCTCATGGTGTTCGCTGATGCCGGCTACGACCTCAAGCGCGGGTTTGACGACGGCGTGGTGAGCGTCGAATTCAATATCGACCCCACCGAGAAATCCCGGGCAGTTATGGAGTCCCGCGAACACCGCGCAGAGGCCCGCAGCGTGCGCGACCTGCTGGCGCCGTCGTCGGTGGCTGTCATTGGGGCCAGCCGCAAATGGGGGACAGTAGGCTACCAACTCCTGGAACACATCATTGAGGGTGGCTTTAAGGGCCCGGTCTATGCGGTCAACCCCGAGGCCTTCGAGCTCGCCGGCATGATCTCCTTTGCGCGCTTATCGGAGATCCCCGGGCCCGTTCAGCTGGCGATTATCGCGGTTCCCTACGAGGAAGTGCCCAAGGTAGTGGACGACTGCGCAGCAGCAGGCGTCAAGGGCATCGTGGTGGCAACCGCCGGATTTGCCGACGACGGCGAAAGGGGCCTTGCGCGCCAGCATGAGTTGGTGCGGCGCGCCCGGGCCAATGGCATGCGGGTGATTGGGCCCGAGTCCCTGGGGATACTGAACACCCATCCAGCTGTATCGCTCAACGCCTCGATGGCTCCGAGCATGCCGCCCCGCGGGGGGCTGGGCCTCTTCAGCCAGTCAGCGGCCGTGGGTGTGGCCGTCTACGCGGCGGCCAGGCGGCGCCGGTTGGGCCTGTCCACTTTCCTCTCCGCCGGGAACCGCGCGGACGTCTCGGGCAACGACGCCATGCAGTACTGGGAGGACGACGCCGATACTTCCGCTGTAGGGCTCTACCTCGAATCCATCGGGAATCCTCGTAAGTTCTCCCGGCTTGCCCGCAGGTTGTCCCGGAGCAAACCGGTGATCGTCGCAAAATCCGATGTCACCGGCCTCCGCCTTCCGCCTGGACATGAAGTCCGGACCACGCAAGCACCCGCCGCCGCAGTGGACGCAATGATGCGGCAGGCAGGCGTCATCAGGGTGGGAACCATCGAGCAATTAATGGACATTGCCCAGATCGTCTCCTCCCAGGCATTGCCCGCCGGCCCCGGTGTGGCTGTCTACTCCAATTCCGTCGCCTTGGCGAAAGTCGTCGCTGACAGTGCCGGACCCCTTGGGCTTGATGTGAACCGGATGGTAACGGACGTCGACCTCGACGCAGGCATGTCACTCGCCCTCCCAGCGCTCCGGGAGAGCCTGCGGGCAAGCCTCGCGGACGAACCTGTCAACGCCGTCGTGGCCGCACTCCTGCCTGCACGCGGACTTACTGTAGAAGCGCTGGCGGGTGTACTGGCCGAGTGTGCGGCGGAAGCCGGCAAGCCGGTGGTGGCAGTGTTCACCGGCATTCTGGACCCCTCCATCCCCGTGGAAGGAATGGTAGGCAGCTCCGATGGTCCGTTACTGCCCTGCTATTCCAATGCAGGCGCCGCAGTAGGCGCCCTGGCCGCGATCGTTCGCTACGCCCAATGGCTGGACCGCGACCAAGGACTCTTCGTGGACCCCGATGGCTGCGACGTCGAAGGGACCCAGGAAAGCCTGGCCACGATGTTGACCGGCGTGACGGGCGAGAAACTCCGCAAGCTCGACGCCGTTGCTGCCGCAGAATTACTCGCTGGCTACGGTATCGCCGTGGTGCCGACAATCGGCTTCGGGACACCGGAGGAAGCTGTTCAAGCAGCCGAACGCGTGGGCTGGCCAGTGGTTCTGAAGACCACTGATCCCGCTCTGAGGCACCGCCTGGACCTGGGCGGCGTCCGGCTGGACATCCAGGATGCAGAGTCCTTGCTGCAGAACATCGCCCAGATGAGGCGGGCACTGGAACCTTACGGTTCGCCGTCGCTTGAAGTTCAGGCAATGGCCCCGGTAGGCCAGGCGTGCACCTTCCGTGCCATGGAGGATCCCTTGCTGGGTCCAGTGGTGTCATTCGGCTTGGCAGGGGACGCAGTGAATCTGCTGGACGATTGGGCACACCGGGTCCCACCTTTGTCCGCGGCAGACCTGCACGACCTCATCCGCTCACCGCGGGCTTCCAGGAAACTGTTCGGCTACCAGGGCCTGCCCGCCGTGGACGTACCTGCCCTTGAGGACATCGCCGCCAGGCTGGCCAAACTCAAGGATGACCACCCCGGAATTGCCCTGGTGGAGTTCAATCCTGTGCTCGCCGGCCCGGCCGGTGCAACGATTCTGGGTGCCGATGTGTGGATAGGTAACGCCGCCCGGCGCACCGACAGCGCTCGCAGGGCAATGCGTGGTTAAGCGCTCCCTGCACGCCAGCGACCGGCCCAGTGGCGAAGCCGGCAGTTAGGAAGTCCCCAGTGGATCTGTGAAAATGGGGGAATGAGCACCCAGTCTCCGACGCCTCAATCCCGTCCGTCCAATGCCGGGCACCACAGCGCCCATAACCACAGCTTGCAGGGACAGAGCCTGGACCAAGCGCTGCAACAGGCTGGTTTCTACCCCCGGCTGGTGGCCGACGTCGTGGATGACGCCTTGGATGGCCGCGATTGCTTGTCACACCTGGTGCACCTTGAGACGCACTTCGATCGCGCCGAGGTTCGCCGTCACATCACAGTGCTGGTGCTCACGGAAGACATGCTGGTGATCACGCACGTTGACGATCAGCAGCTGGATGAAGCCGGGGAACAGATCGTCGCCCAGATTTCCACGGAGTCCGTACCCGTGGCACAGATCCGTTCCGTGGTCCTTAGCTACATGTATTCCCAGCCGCAGGACTACAAACCGTCGGATCCCGTTCGGGAAATGACGGTGTCCATTGCCTGGTCCGGTGGGCAGCGACTGGATATGGGCCCGGCAAGCTGCGGTGATCCGCAGTGCGAAGCGGACCACGGCTACAGCGGAACCATCGCCCAGGAGGACATCGTCCTGCGCATCAGTGCCGAAGCGGACGGCCTCCAAGCGGTCCAGGATGCCAAGGTCTTTGCGCGCGCCCTTCGTGCCGTGAACACGGCAAATCCCACACCCGTCCCGCACACCGGCATTCCCGCGCCGCGGCCACGTTCGGGGGTCTTCAGCAACCGCTTGAGCCGCGGACACCAGCGTTGAGGGTGACTGCACAGGAGCACATGCAGCCAACGTCCGGTACAGCACCGGCCCTCGACCTCCCTTCGCCCCCGCTTTTTGGGAGCAGATCGATCGCCGAAGTCTTCACCAGTGCTGCCGCGAGCATGGGCATCCCCGGATTTGCCAACCAGCTTCACCTGCCTGCTGCGCAGCGTGTCTGTGTAGTCCTCGCCGATGGCCTGGGCCGCAGCCTGCTCAAGCAAAAGGCTTCGCACACACCGTTCCTGCGTTCCATCCTGTCCGGCGGACAGGGCAGCGTCCCCAACTGGATTGATTCCGCTTTTCCCAGCACCACCGCGGCTTCCCTGGCCAGCCTGGGTACAGGGCTTCCCGCCGGGCAGCACGGCATGGTGGGCTATGACGTCCTGGATCCTTCCCAGGACAAAGTAGTGAACCTGCTTGGCAACTGGGACGCCCACGTGGACCCTGCGCTTTGGCAGCCGCACGCTACCGTGTTCGAACGCATAGGGGCCGAAGCGGACGTCGTCACCGTGAGCCTCCCTCAGTTCGGAAATTCCCCGATGACGCAGGCAGCCCTCCGGGGCAGCCGTTTCGTGGGCGGCACAAGCCTGCATGCGCGCACAGCTGCCGCAGCAGAGGCAATGTCCGGTGGGGGCCGCTCCCTGATGTACTTCTACGTCAACGAGTTGGACAAAGCCGGTCACCGCTACGGCTGCCAGTCCGACCGCTGGGAACACCAGCTTGAAGAGCTCGACTCCACTGTCAAGAGACTGTCCGCGACACTGCCGCCGGGAACCACTATCGTGTTGACCGGGGATCACGGAATGCTGGACGTTCCCGAGTCCCAGCGCATTGACTACTCAGCTGATGCTTCACTCGTTGCCGGGGTCCGCCACACTGCAGGTGAACCCCGCATGGTTCATCTTTACCTTGAGCCCGGCCTCCCGGATACGCAGCGCGAGTTGCTCATCTCGGCCTGGCGGGTAAGGTTTGGCGAACGCATCTGGGCTTTCACCCGTGAGCAGGCGATAGGCGCCGGGTTGTTCGGTGACGTCCAGCCGGAGGTAGCGCCGCGCATAGGCGATGTCATGATCGCCGCCCGGGACACCCTTGCCCTTTACGACACTCGCAGGGTCCGTCCGGCATCCTTGGAAGTAGTCGGCCAACACGGTTCCCTGACCAAGGCGGAAAGAGAAGTGCCATTCCTTTGCTTCCCGGCAGCCGGTAAAAAGGGCAAGCGTGGCTGAACTCGTCTTCTTCTCGGGCACCATGGACTGCGGTAAGTCCACACTGGCTTTGCAAATGGACTATAACCACCGCGCGCGGGGCAGGGGCGGGGTACGTTTCAGCTGCAACGACCGCGCGGGTGATTCGACGATTTCCAGCAGGTTGGGCCTGAAGACAGACGCCGTTGAAGTCCATGCGGACACGGACTTCTGGGACGAAGTGGTTGTACGCCGGACCAGTGGGCTTCGCGTCGACTATCTGATCTGCGATGAAGCCCAGTTCTACTCCGCTGCCCAGGTGGAGCAGTTGGCGCGCCTGGTGGATGAGATGGAGGTGGACGTCTTCGCGTTCGGGATCACCTCGGACTTTCGAACCACCTTGTTTCCCGGCTCCCAACGTCTGATCGAACTCGCCGACAAAGTGCAGGTGCTACAGGTCGAAGCACTGTGCTGGTGCGGGCGCCGGGCAACTCAAAATGCCCGAACGGTGGACGGCATCATGGTGGTGGAAGGGGACCAGGTCATGGTTGGCGATGTCGCTCCCCAGACCGCCAGCGACGTCCCGGGCGTGAGTGATCAAGCTCAGACAGCGGAAGCTGTTGGCCACGAACCCGTGGTTGGCTATGAGACCTTGTGCCGACGCCATTACATGCGCCGCGTGACAGCCCACGGGGCCAACCTCATGGCTGGAGGAGACCCGACTCTTCCGTTCGACGTCGATGCCTGCCTGTGGCCGGGAGCCGGCTCCGGCAGTGGCTCCGGCTTGACGCGTAGCTAGGGGCTGGTCGCCTTGGCTAAGTGCTGGTCGCTGCGCCAGGGGCTAGTCGCCGCGGGCGCCGAAGACGATCTCGTCCCAACTGGGGATGCTTGACCGCTTTGGACGGGAGGGCTGGCGCTCGACGGGTGCTTCTGCATCCTTGTGCGTATTCCGGTCCCCGGCTTCCAGGGGTGCCTTGTCCTGTGCGGCTGTCTCTGTGCGCGACGCAGCACGATCAGTCTGTGTTTGCGGGGTGGTGGCTCCGCCAAGCAGTTCGTCCAGCCCTGCCCGTGGCGTCTGGTTTGTCCCGGAATCAATTCGATCCGCGTCCTTGGGCTCAGGAGCACTGGCCGCCCCCGGCTTGCGGTCGGTTAAGGAAGTCACGGGCCGCAATGGGCTGGCCACAACGGTGATTTCGCGCGTCTCCGTGCTGACGCCGTCGTGGAGTTTCAGTGAGTCGTCGTCGTCGTTTGAGTCATGGTTCCGGGGCGCGAGGCTCAGCCGGGACAGCATGGAAGGGCGTCCGTCCTTCCGCGCAGGCTCAGCCACAGGAGAAGCCTCCGGTTCTGGTTGATCCCCGGCGGGTTCCTCGGCCGGCTGGTGATCTTCACCGCCAGAACGGGGGTGGGCTGCCGGAACGTTGCTGAGCAGGACGGCCAAGGCGTCATCGCCGTCTTCGTCCACGCCCAGGCGCTGCCCGCGGCGTGAGCGGAGCATTTCCAGAAGGCTGTCGGATTCCTTCGCAGACGCGCGTGCCGCAGTTTCGGCGTCCGTCTCGAAGTCGAAAGGACGATCCGAGACGGCGGCAAGCCGGCGTGCAGGAACGGGGCCGTCCAGTGGCTCCAACTCACTGAGCTGCTGGGCCCAGCGGTTGGCGTTTTGCAGGGATTTCCGCTGCGGACTGAACGTCCACATCGCCGGTGGCTCCTCGCCGATGCTTCCGTGCGTACCGGGGACCGTTTCAAAGCGCGCGACGACGGTCCAGGAACCATCCGAACGGCGCCAGGAGTCCCATTCAACAGTTGAAGAATCGATGCCGTGCGCGGACAGGCGGTGGGCCACCATTTCGCCGAGCGTCGCTGGATTGTCGCCAAAGGCGGAGCGATAGATGTCCTGGCCCGGGGCCGGGGAAGCTACTTCAATGTTTCTGGCTTGCTGCGCAACGTACTCACGTTCGGCCAGGACAGGACCCTCGTAACGTTGCACGTTGGCAAGGGGCAGCCCGGACAACTCCGCTACTTCGGCCGCCGTGGCTCCACTGCGGATTCTGGACTGAATATCCCTGGGGGACATGGCAATCGGGGTGTTTGACGCCCGCGCAGCGACCTGGGCGGGGGTCCTGCTCGTCGCGGCACGAAGTGCCTCGTCGATCGGAAGCTGGAACATCGCACCGCCGGGTCCGCTCAGGAGCAGATGCCCGCCGTCGTCGTGGACGCCTACCAGCCGTAGATCCTGCATAACACCCTCCACCACATGGCATAACTGACATTCGAAACTCTGCCACCCCCATTGCCCTTTTCCTACTAGGACAAAGGGCGTGCCGTGATATTCCGGCGAAAGTGGCACATTATCGGGCGGATCCGTCCCCGCAATCCGAGCGTAATTTGCCGCCTCTGGACAATCGCTGGACAGGGGAGGACAATCTGGCCGATATCGGGCACAAATCCGGGGCGTCCGGCGTTACACCCTTAGACCGGCGGCGGGCAGGAAATCCGCCAGGCCGGAATCCTACCCGGAGCAAGTACGACAGGATGAAGAAGGACCATGGCCACGGATTACGATGCCCCTCGAAAGACCGAGGAAGACGTCAGCGAGGACTCGATTGAGGAACTCAAGACGCGCCAGTCGGGGAAGCAATCCTCTGCGGTGGATGTCGATGAGACCGATCTTGCCGATGGCTTCGAGCTACCCGGAGCGGACCTCTCCGGAGAAGAGCTCCTGATTCAGGTCATGCCACCACAGGCTGACGAATTCACGTGCTACAACTGCTTCCTTGTGAAGCACCGCTCCCAGATTGCCACTGAGAGGGACGGGCACCTGTACTGCACGGAATGCGAGAGCTAGCAGGACCAGCGCACCCAGCGCAGCGCTAATGCCCACCCAGGGCAGAGCTAGTGCGCGCCCAGCGCAGCGACGAGTTCGTCCGGGCGGCGCGAAGACACCAGCCAGTACGGCGTCCGATCGGCGGGATCAGTGATGTCGATTTTAACTACGGCATCGATCCACCCGCGGAAGCACATGTAGGCGAGGCCATTGAGGCGGGTTCCACGTTCGGCGGTGGCCTCGCCTTTTTTGAATGCCTCGGCGGTGCCGACGAATTTGCGGTCGATAGTGGCGCGTCCCACCCTAAGGCTGTCCCGCGTAACGGTGATGGTGGGTGTTGAAACCACCAACAGGGTGGTCATGACGGCCAGAAGCACCAGGGCGGCGATGATGCCCGCGGCGGCACTGATCGGTGCGAACATCAGGATTCCAGCGCTCGAGAGGCCCACGACGACAACCCAGATCCAGATGGTCGGCCATAATTTCTCGGTGAACAAGACCTCGGAGGCGGAGGGACTATTCCGGGCAGGCATGGGGGCGGACTGGTCAGGCGTAGGCATGGGTCCAGCTTATCGGCCCTTGGGCCGGCTATTTGCCCGGAGTGCCCGCATGGAGGTGCCCCACGTAGAATGGTCCACTGTGAGCAACGAGACCGCAGTATTCAGTAATGACACCACCGCAGCGTATGGCGCGCCCACTTTGGACGTTCAGCTGAAAATGCTCGACGCCGGGCTGGAAGCACCGTCCTACGCGCACCCGGGCGATGCCGGCGCGGACCTGCGTGCCCGTGAGGACGTGAAACTGGCCCCGGGTGAACGGAAATTGGTTCCTACGGGCGTTTCGATTGCCCTCCCGGACGGCTTCGTGGCACTGATCCACCCGCGGTCCGGCCTCGCGACCAAACATGGCCTCACCGTTGTCAACGCACCCGGGACTGTGGACGCAGGTTACCGCGGCGAAATCGCGGTCACGCTGTTGAACACTGACCAAGACCACGCCATTGAGCTCAAGCGCGGCGATAGAATTGCCCAGATGGTGATTCAGCGCGTCGAGTACGCGCGCTTCGTGATGGTTGATGATCTATCCGACTCCGCCCGCGGTACGGGCGGCTTTGGTTCCACTGGCGGATTCAACGCACCGGTGGCCTGATAACCCACGGGGTTGCGGTTTACTTGGGGATAGACCACTACTAAGGAGACAACCCAATGCTTTTTGGGCGCGGCAAAAAGTCCAAGGCCGAGCGGCCGGAAACCGCTGGCACCGTCGAGGAAAACGATGCGGCTGAGGCAACAGCCCCTGCGACCGGCGCGTCCGGTACCAAGGGTGATTTCCGGCTTGGCAAAGGTCCTTGGGACATCGATGAGATCGAGGACCGCGACGGGTACGTGGACCTCGGCGCACTGCTGATCGCACCCGCCGATGGGCTCCAGCTGCGGCTGGAAGTGGAAGAAGCTACCCAGCGCGTTGTGGCGGTGACCATGGACCTGGCTGGCTCAAGCCTTCAGCTCCAGGCGTTCGCTGCTCCGCGTTCGGAGGGCCTGTGGGACGAGATCCGCGAGCAGATCGGCCAATCCGTAGCCAGCCAGGGTGGCGAGACAGAGGAAGTATCTGGAACGTTTGGCACAGAGCTCGTCGCGAAGCTCCCGGCGGAAGCTACCGACGGCAGCCGGGGTTTCCGCGCCGCCCGCTTCATGGGCGTGGACGGTCCCCGGTGGTTCCTGCGAGGTGTCCTCGGCGGCGAAGCCGCACTGGACCGGGAGGCCGCGGCAGCCCTGGAGGAGCTCTTCCGGCGCGTAGTTGTTGTCCGTGGCGACAATCCGATGCCGCCGCGCGAACTGTTGCAGCTGCGTCTGCCCAAGGACGCTGCTACCCAAGCCCCAGCCCAGGCCCCCGCTGGAGTTCCAGATCCCGGTGCACAGCAAGGTGGTCCCGCCCTGCACCAGCCGGAGCGGGGACCGGAGATTACCCAGATTGGCTGATACGCCCGGCTCGCCAGGATCCGCCGGGCAGCAGTCGCAGCAACACGGCGTCCGTGATCTCCCTGCCCGCGGCAGGGCCACCTGTACTGGATTCGTCGAATCTGTCACGTACCAGCCGCCAAGTGAGCAACCCTTCTTTTCAGCGATTGTCGTGGACGCGCTGGAGCACAGTTCCCAACCATCAGTGGGTGGCGGGGGCGTGAAAAGGCCGTATGCACGCTTGCGCGTCATCTGGTTGGGCAGGAACCGGGTACCTGGGATTGAAGCAGGAGCGGAGTTGCGCTTGAACGGCGTGGTGACACAAAAGGACGGCGTGCCTGCGATGTTCAATCCACGCTACGAAATACTTTCCCGTCAGGAGCACCTATGACAGTGGCCAATGGATCAGAGCCGAAGGATTCCGCCGAGCCTACGTCAGGCATGAGTGAAACCACGGCCGCGGGGTCAGCCAAGACCCCGGCAACCCAAAGCCCGGGGGTCGCGGATTTAGCTGCGGGCTATGCAGAAAAAGCGGGGCTTCAGCGCAACAGTGCCGGCCATGTGGACATGTTGAAGTCTGCCGGGGGAGTGCAAGGCATCGCCGAGAGCATCCTGCCGGGCCTTGTTTTCCTCGTGGCCTTCACCATAAGCCGCGACTTGACGGTTTCCCTGGTCGCGGCGTTGGCGACGGCAGCAATCTTCACTGTTGTCCGCCTGATCCAACGACGCCCGTTGACGCAGGCACTTGCCGGTGTGGTCGGCGTCGGGATTTCTGCCTGGTTGGCCAACACCACAGGGAAGGCTGAGGACTTCTACGTTCTCGGCTTCTTCACCAACATTGCCTATATCGCGGGCATGGTGCTTTCCGTCGTCCTCAAATGGCCGCTTGCCGGGTTGCTGTTCGGATTCGTCCGCAACGAGGGTCTCGAATGGCGCAAGGATCCTGAACGGCTGCGGGCGTACCAGCTTGGCACCTGGATTGTTGTGGCGGTGCTTGCGCTGCGGCTGGTGGTGCAGGTGCCGCTGTACTTCCTGGGTGAGCCAGGCTTGACGGCGTTGGCCACTACCAGGCTCCTCATGGGTGCACCGCTCTACATCCTGGGCCTTTGGGTGGCCTGGCTTGTTACCAAGCCCGCACCTCAGCCGTCGAAGCCGTCGTCCTCCGCCTGATCAGCAACGTTGGCATCACCGTCGCGGGGTCCTTGGCCTGCCATCGACGACGGTGACAACAGTGCCCGCAGGCCGTCCTCTGCCTGTATGGTGGTGACGAAGAACAGTTCGTCACCACCATCGAGGACGTCGTCCCGGCTTGGGGTGATGGGTGCCTGATCGCGCAGGATGGCCACCAAGGTGGCGTCTTCCGGCCACTCAATGGCGCCCACTGTGCTGCCAATGACGTGGGAGTCGTGGGGAACGGTAAATTCCACGATCGAGGCGACGCCTGTCTGCAAAGTCAAGAGCCTTACGATGTCGCCGATTTCCACGGCTTCCTCAACCAGGGCAGTCATGAGCTGGGGAGTATTGACGGCGACGTCCACACCCCAGGAGTCATTGAACATCCAGTCGTTCTTGGGGTTGTTGACGCGGCCAACAGTGCGGCCAACGGCAAATTCCGTCTTGGCCAGCAGGGACACCACCAGATTCACCTTGTCATCACCCGTCGCGGAAACCACGACGTCGGCATCCTCAAGTTTTGCGTCCTGCAGGGTACTGAGTTCGCAGGCATCGCCCACCAGCCAGCGCGCACCCCGAAGGCCGCTGCGGCCAATGACTTCAGGCTTGAGGTCGATGAGCAGGATTTGATGGTTGTGGGCCAGGAGCTCACGGGCGATGGACGAGCCGACGCTGCCTGCGCCAACGATGACAACTTTCACTAAGACTCCTTGACCGGTGCTTTGGCGAGGACCCGGCTGATCTCCGAGGTCCTGTCCAGGCTCAACATTGCGTGGACGGTATCGCCCTCCTGGTAGGCCGTGCCCGGCAGGGGCAGGAGACCTTCACCAAAACGCGTCAGGAAGGCGACACGGATGCCTGCGGCAGCTTCAATGGACGTCACGCTATGGCCAATCCATCCCTCGTGCAGATCCACCTCCGCCAGGACTAGCCGCCCGGATGGCTCCCGGTAATCGCCGGCGAGATGCTGTTCGGGAAGGATGCGCCTGAGGACCTGGTCGGCGCTCCAGCGCACCGCGGCCACGGTGGGAATGCCGAGGCGCTGATAGATTTCGGCGCGTCCGGGATCGTAGATGCGGGCCACGACGTGTGCGACATGGAAAGTCTCACGTGCTACCCGGGTGGCCAGGATATTGGAATTGTCACCACTGGAAACAGCGGCGAATGCGTAAGCCTCTTCCACGCCTGCCTGCTTGAGTGTGTCCCTGTCGAAACCTACGCCGGTGACCTTGCGGCCGGTAAACGTATTGCGAAGCCGACGGAACGCCCGCTCGTCCTGGTCGATGATGGCCACCGAATGGCCGGCGTCTTCCAGAGTGTGTGCCAGGGTTGCGCCAACACGGCCGCAACCCATGATCACGAAGTGAGCCACCGTGTCTCCTTATGTGTGTTTACCGTGCGCTGCGTATGACTTTACCGGTGCGATGGACGTAAGGCGGAGACCGCCGTCATGACATCGCTGGGGATTCAGAGTAGTTTTGCGAAAGTGTTGACAATACTGAATGCTGCGAAGCGTGTGTTGGTGGGCCGGCCAGTCCGGAATGACCGCTTATCCCACACCCTCTTGCCCAAACGCATCGCTTTGCCGATCTTCGCCTCGGACGCCCTGTCTTCAGTGGCCTACGCGCCGGATGAAATCCTGCTGACCCTGGCTCTGGCCGGTGTCAGCGCCGTGGCGTTCTCCCCCTTCGTCGGCTTGGCCGTGATGGTGGTGTTGCTCACAGTGGTCGCCTCCTATCGGCAGAACGTGCACGCCTACCCATCGGGCGGAGGCGACTATGAGATCGCCAACGTCAATCTGGGCAAATATGCCGGGCTCACCGTCGCTTCGGCGCTCCTGGTGGACTACGTCCTGACCGTTGCGGTGTCGATGTCCTCCGCCGCCGCCTATCTCACCACGGCGATCCCTTCATTGCACGGCCAACAGGCGATGATCGCGACTGTTGGCGTGATCGTTCTCGCCCTGGTCAACCTGCGCGGCATCAAGGAGGCCGGTACGGTCTTCGCCGTCCCCACTTACATTTTCATGGCCTCTATCCTGGGCATGACCCTCGTGGGCATCTTCCAGGCGCTGACGGGACAACTGGGCCAGGCGGCGTCCGCCAACTTCACTATCGTGCCCGAGGCCGGCTTCGATGAAGGCCTCGTCGGCCTTGCCGGTGCGTTCCTGCTGCTGAGGGCCTTTTCCTCCGGTGCTGCTGCCCTGACGGGTGTGGAGGCGATCAGTAACGGCGTGCCCAACTTCCAAAAGCCCAAGAGCAAGAACGCTGCCACTACATTGCTGCTACTTGGCGCGATCGCGGCAGCCATGCTTGCGGGGATCCTTTACCTCGCCAACGCCACGAAGGTCCACATCGTTCTGGATCCCGCCAAGGAATTCCTTCTTGACGGCAAGCCGTTGCCTGAGGGCTATATCCAGAATCCAGCCATCAGCCAGATCGCGGACACCATTTTTGGGGCCGGTTCCATTCCGTTTTACATAGTGGTGGCTGCCACCGGCGTCATTCTGGTGTTCGCTTCCAACACGGCGTTCAATGGCTTCCCGGTGCTTGGGTCCATCCTGGCCCAGGACGGCTACCTTCCCCGCCAGCTCCGAACCCGCGGCGACAGGTTGGCCTTCAGCAACGGCGTGCTGGCCCTGGCTGCCGGAGCGCTGGTCCTCATCATTGCGTTCAACGCCGATGTCACCAAGCTCATCCAGCTGTACATCGTGGGGGTCTTCATTTCCTTCACCGCCAGCCAGCTCGGCATGGTCCGCCACTGGGGCCGTGAACTGAAGCTGGCGCGGGACAAATCGGTACGCCGCAGGATCATCAAGTCGCGGACCATCAACATGGTGGGCTTCGGCATGACTGCGTTGGTCCTGGTCATCGTCCTCATCACCAAGTTTGAGCAAGGTGCCTGGATCGCACTTCTGGCAATGTTCGTGCTGTTCCTCATCATGTGGAGTATCCGGGCGCACTATGACAATGTTGCCAAGGAGTTGGCTGTCGACGAGGATTCATCGCCCCGCGCGCTACCTACCCGTGTCCACGCTGTCCTGCTTGTTTCGCACGTCCGCAAGCCTGTACTGCGGGCATTGGCTTACGCACGGGCGTCCCGGCCGTCGCGACTGGATGCGATTACCGTGGATATCAACTCCGAAGAGACAGAACATACCGTTCGGGATTGGGAGAAGCTGGAAATTCCAGTACCGCTCACCGTCCTGGCCAGCCCCTACCGTGAGACCGTGACTCCCATCATGGAGTACATCAAGAACATGAGACGCGACTCACCCCGGGACTTGATCGTGGTGTACATCCCTGAGTACGTCGTGGGCAAGTGGTGGGAGCAGCTGGTTCACAACCAGACGGCACTCAGAATCAAGACGCGGCTCCACTTTGAACCTGGAGTCATGGTTGCCAGCGTTCCGTGGCAGCTCAAGTCCTCCGAAGAAGCAAAGGCACTGCAGGATACCCAATGACCTCCCACAGCATTTCCCCCCTTACTGACAACAACGGAGGCCAAGGCACGCCCGGCACCGAACTGACCGTTGACGTTGGCCCTGTCGCGCACGGCGCGGCATTTCGTCGCACGCCATGCAGGCCGCGTCATCTTCGTGCGTCACGGCATTCCGGGGGAGAAGGTCCGGATCCGGTTGACCGACTCCGGCGACTCGTCCCGCTTCTGGCGTGCCGACGTCGTGGAGGTCCTGGAAGCCTCGCCGGACCGCGTGCAGCACTTCTGGAAGCCGGCCGATTCGTTGACGGCCTGGCAGCACGGGAATCCACCCGTGGGCGGTGCCGAGCTCGGCCACATTTCCCTGCAGCGGCAGCGTGCCCTGAAGGCTGAAGTGTTGTCCGAACAGCTCAAGAGACTCGCTGGCCTGGACCTTGCGGTCGAGGTTGAGGGCGTAGGTGCCAACGACGACGGCGGACTCGGCTGGCGTACGCGCGCCAGCTTTGCTGTGACCTCCAAGGGGCGGCTGGGTATGCATGCCCACCGTTCCGACGTCCTGGTGCCCATCCGGGAGATGCCGTTGGCGCTTCCCGGAATCAACCACCTCAAGTTGTGGGACCTCGATCTCAGCGGGATAGCACGTGTAGAAGTGGCGGCGCCGGCCAATGGCTCCAGGCCGCTGGTGTTGCTGGCGCCGGAGGAAACGACCAGTCCCAAGCGGCTGCACGGCATCCTTTCGCAATTGCCGCCCGACGTTTCCGTAGCCAGCTTCGATCCCGGCAAGGGCCAGGTGCTGCAGCTTCGGGGGCGGACCTGGGTGCAGGAATCGGCGGTGGGGCATGAATACCGTGTGACAGGCGAGGGCTTCTGGCAGATTCATAAGGACGCGCCGGACACCCTGGTGGACGCGGTGACCAGCTACCTCGCAGGTGGAGGGTATCTCCAACCCGGTGCTGCGGTGGCGGACCTCTACGCCGGTGCCGGCCTGTTTACTGCACCCCTGGCTGATGCGGTAGGCGTCACGGGTTCGGTATTGTCCGTTGAAGGATCGCCTGGCACCAGCCGTGATGCCCGCAAGAACCTGCATGGAGAATCCCATGTTGAGATCGTGCAGGGACGAGTGGAGCGGGTATTGCATCAGCGTCCCCGGAACTTCGATTCCCTGGTGCTGGACCCGCCGCGCGTGGGGGCTGGAAAAGCCGTGGTTAACCAACTCATGGCCTCACATCCCCGGGCAATCGCCTATGTGTCCTGTGATCCGGCTTCTTTTGCACGTGATCTGGGTTACTTCCAGCAAGGCGGTTGGCGCCTGGAGTCGTTGAGGGCATTGGACCTGTACCCCCACACGCATCACTTGGAGACCGTAAGCCTCATCGTTCCCGCCGGTTAGCCCTCTATCGCCCGCCACGCCACCGGATGGCGGGCGATGCCTGGGGTGCCGCATTTCGTGGAGCTGCCCTGGAGCGGTGCTTGAACATGATCGCTACCACTACGATGGGCATAGTAGTCCCACATAGCAGCCCCACTCCGCATGGTTCCGCGCGGGGGACAGGGGTTGACCAACTGAGAGTGCCGCCCGGCTAAGTAAGGTGCGCCTAACTGGCTAGCGGCCAACCACGCGACAAAGATGAAACTGTTGCGAGAGGAGTCCTGCCATGAGCACTGTGGACAGCTTCGGTTCCAAAGGCGTACTGAATGTAGCCGGCACCGATTATGAAATTTTCCGGTTGAACTCCGTAGAGGGCGCAGACAGCCTTCCGTTCAGCCTCAAGGTATTGCTTGAAAACCTCCTGCGGACTGAGGATGGCGCCAATATAACGGCTGACCACGTCCGCGCCCTGGCCGGTTGGGACCCCAATGCGGAGCCCGACACGGAAATCCAGTTCACCCCGGCCCGAGTCATCATGCAGGACTTCACCGGCGTACCCTGCGTTGTAGACCTCGCCACGATGCGCGAGGCCGTGAAAGAACTTGGCGGCGACCCCAAGCGCGTCAACCCCCTGGCACCCGCCGAAATGGTCATCGACCACTCCGTCCAGATCGACGCCTTCGGTAACTCCGGTGCGCTGGAGCGCAACATGGAGATCGAGTACCAGCGCAATGGTGAGCGCTACCAATTCCTGCGGTGGGGCCAGACGGCCTTTGATGACTTCAAGGTTGTTCCCCCGGGAACCGGTATTGTCCACCAGGTCAACATCGAGTACCTGGCCCGCACCGTCATGACCCGCGAGATCGACGGCGTGCTTCGTGCTTACCCGGACACCTGCGTTGGAACCGACTCCCACACCACCATGGTCAACGGCCTGGGCATCCTGGGCTGGGGCGTCGGCGGCATCGAAGCCGAGGCTGCCATGCTTGGCCAGCCCGTCTCCATGCTGATTCCCCGCGTCGTGGGCTTCAAGCTCAGCGGCAGCATCCCGGCAGGCGCCACCGCAACGGACGTTGTGCTGACCATCACCGAAATGCTGCGCAAGCACGGCGTGGTGGGTAAGTTCGTCGAATTCTACGGTGAAGGCGTTGCCGCTGTGCCGCTGGCAAACCGCGCAACCATCGGAAACATGAGCCCGGAATTCGGTTCCACGGCCGCCATGTTCCCGATTGATGATGTCACCCTGGAATACCTGCGCCTGACCGGCCGCTCCGAAGAGAATGTCGCCCTTGTGGAGGCGTACACCAAGGAACAGGGCCTCTGGCACGATCCTTCCCGCGAGCTGCGCTTCTCCGAGTTCCTCGAGCTGGACCTTTCAACGGTTGTTCCGTCCATCTCCGGCCCGAAGCGTCCGCAGGACCGCATCGAGCTGACGGATGCCAAGGAGCAGTTCCGCAAGGACATCCACAACTACGTCGCCATTGAAGATGGCAGCGTAGACGAATCCCTGGACGAGTCCTTCCCGGCTTCGGATTCACCGTCCTTCACGCACGCCGACTCGCACACCACGGAGACAGCACGCGTTGCGTCCGCCGCCAACGGTGCGCACGGCCGCCCGTCCTCCCCGGTGCACGTGAAGACAGCCGACGGCCGCGAGTTCGAGCTGGACCACGGTGCAGTGTCGATCGCCTCGATCACGTCCTGCACCAACACGTCCAACCCTTCGGTCATGCTGGCAGCGGCGCTTCTCGCCCGCAACGCCGTGGACAAGGGCCTTACCTCCAAGCCGTGGGTCAAGACTTCCGTCGCCCCGGGCTCGAAGGTAGTCACGGACTACTACGAAAAGTCCGGCCTGACGCCGTACCTGGAGAAGCTTGGCTTCTACATCGTGGGCTACGGCTGCGCTACGTGCATCGGCAACTCCGGCCCGCTGGAGCCGGAGATCTCCGAAGCCATCCAGGCCAACGACCTCTCGGTGACGGCTGTCCTCTCGGGCAACCGCAACTTCGAAGGCCGTATCAACCCGGACGTCAAGATGAACTACCTGGCTTCCCCGCCGCTGGTCATCGCTTACGCCCTGGCCGGTTCCATGGACTTCGACTTCGACACCGATGCCCTGGGCACCGACTCCGAGGGCAACGAGGTCTTCCTGAAGGACATCTGGCCCAACCCCATCGAGGTGCAGGAAGTCATTGACTCCTCCATCGACAAGGCTATGTTCGCCAAGGGTTACGAGGGCGTCTTCGACGGCGACGAGCGCTGGAAGGCACTCGACACCCCGGCAGGCGACACGTTCGCCTGGGCCGAGGACTCCACCTACGTCCGGAAGCCCCCATACTTCGAAGGCATGAAGGCGCAGCCGGATCCCGTCAAGGACATCGCAGGTGCCCGCGTGCTCCTGAAGCTTGGCGATTCCGTCACCACGGACCACATCTCCCCGGCCGGCTCCTTCAAGTCGGACACTCCGGCAGGCCAGTACCTCCTGGCCAACGGCGTGGAGCGCAAGGACTTCAACTCCTACGGCTCGCGCCGTGGCAACCACGAAGTCATGATCCGCGGTACTTTCGCCAACATCCGCATCAAGAACCAGCTGCTGGACGGCGTCGAGGGTGGCTTCACCCGCGACTTCAGCCAGGAAGGTGCACCGCAGGCCTACGTTTACGATGCCGCACAGAACTACCAGGCTGCGGGAACGCCGCTGGTTGTCATTGCAGGCAAGGAATACGGTTCAGGATCGTCGCGTGACTGGGCAGCCAAGGGCACTGCGCTCCTGGGTGTCAAGGCCGTCGTCGCCGAGAGCTACGAGCGCATTCACCGCTCCAACCTCATCGGCATGGGCGTTCTTCCCCTGCAGTTCCCCGCTGGCGAGTCCGCGGCAACGCTGGGCCTGACCGGCACGGAGACCTTCTCGGTAGAAGGCGTCACGGCGCTGAACAACGGCACCACGCCAAAGACGCTCAAGGTGACGGCAACGGCCGAGGACGGCACGTCCAAGTCCTTCGACGCCGTCCTGCGCATCGATACCCCGGGTGAAGCGGACTACTACCGCAACGGTGGCATCCTGCAGTACGTGCTTCGGCAGATTAGCGGTTCTTGAGCTGATTGGCTCGGATACCAGAGGATCTGGGTGCTGACTTGCTGTCACCGGCGGTCACACTGGAGTCTCGCATAAGTGCCCCGTCAGGCTTCGGCTTGGCGGGGCACTTGTGCTTTGTGGGTCCGGCTCCGTCAAGTGTCACGGCCGCCACCTCGGTTGCCTCAACCGCTGATTGCTTCGCGCCTACGCGGACGCGCCGCCCAGCCGGAAAGGCTCGCCCGGGGCAAGTACATGGATGCGCTTGGGGTTGACCACGGCGTCCCAGAGCGTGTCCGGGTCGGCGTTGAACGGGGAGAAATCGGGGGAGTCCACCGAGCCCCAGTGGTGCAGGAGCAGGTCCGCGTCGGGGTAGGCATTGGCAATCTCGACCGCGCCGTCGAAGGTGAAGTGCCACTCGCTGTCCGAGAAGTCGAACAGCAGCGCGTCCGGGGTCGGCATGGTCAGATGGTGTTCGAGGATCAGCCGTGAGTCCCCTGGTGCCCAGATCACGCCGTCACGGGTCTCGATCCAGAAGCCGCACGAGTCCTCATCGCGGAAGGTGCGCTGCCCCGGCTTGGGCGCGGCATTCTGCCAGGCATGGTCGGCCGGTGTGACCGTGACACGGACCCCGCCGATGGAGAAGGCATCGCCGATGCCGTGGCCCTCGGCGGGCATGCCCAGTTCCTGCATCAGATCGGAGACGTAGCGGGTCGAGTGGAACCGCTGGGTGACTTCATTCAAGGCATTACATGTCGGCACGCTGAAGTGGTCATTGTCCGCGTGAGTGACCAGGATCCCATCGACTCGGGGGACGTCTGCCGCCCGGAGCGGGAAGTCGATGAGCACAGGCATGTCAAAGTCCTGGAGCAGCGGATCGACCATAATCAGCGTCCCCCGTGCATTGATCAGAAATCCCGCCATGCCGAGCCAGTAAAGGACGGTACCGTGCGGGTCATCGAAGGCCTCAGCACGAATTGGCATAGTTGGCGGGGCCATGGCCTGCCCGCGGGGGCTGCGCCGGAGCGGTGGGTGCGAATGGTTCATCATGTCTCCTTGGGTCTATTCTGCGGTGCAATGCGAGTGGTCACTGTTCACTCCGGCGACCGAGCATGAAATCAGCCATAAGATCTTGCACGGCCGCAACCATGTGCTCACCGGCGGCAGTTCCGCAGCCAACGGAACGGGCGGCAGCAATGAGAGGTGTAGTGCCGTGTCCCGAGACCACGTCGCCGACAAACATTGAGGAGGTCAGCAATGTGCGATCCACCGGCAACGGGTCCTTGTCTCCCATCCCCAGAGGGGTCGCATTGAAGACCAGGTCGAAGCCCGTTGGGTCGGCCGTCCCGGCACGCGCCCGGCCAGGATCCATCGTCTCCAGCAGGTCCAGTACACCGTTCACGCGCGACAGGTCAGTGTCGTGGACCACGAGCTCCCGCACCCCGGCTTCGATGAGGGCGATTGCGATCGCGCTGCCCGCGCTTCCGGTGCCTACTAGCAGCGCTCGTGAGCCGTGGATGGTCGCGCCGTGGTCCTGCTGCGCCTTGACGAACGCGAGGCCGTCGAGCATGTCCCCGTGCCAGGTGCCGTCCGGGTTGCGGCGCATGACGCTGACGACGCCAGAGCGGCCCGCACGGTCGGTGCTGGTGGAGCAATAGGTGAAGGCGTCGTGCTTGTGCGGCATCGTGACCAGGATCCCGTCGACGTTCGGCGTTGCTGTGAGTCCGGCCATGACAGCATCGAGTGCGCCCTCGGGTACATGCATCGGTACGCAGATCCCGTTATGGCCGCGCTCGGCGAAAGTCCGCGTGAGCCATATGGGGGACTGCACGTGCGTGATGGGGTCTCCGATGATGGGAAACAAGCGGGTGGCTCCGCTGAGACGTTGCGGCGTCTCTGGTGTTCCGTCCGGGATCCATGTGGTCATGGGTGGTGTCTCCTTCTTATTGGGTGGTGTAGCCGTCGTCGACGGGCAACGCGACGCCGACGACGAAGCTGGCTGCCGGGCTGCACAGCCACAGCACCGCGGCCGGTGCCGGGCCGTGCGGTGAGGGTTTCCCCGCCGCGTCGGGTGTTTCGCGTGTATCTAGAGACCGGTGTCAGGCGTCCTCCACGACGTTTTTCAGCACGGTCGTCGCGCCCATACCGTTGGGCCAGCCGGCGTAGAAGGAAAGGTGCAGTAAGGCCTCCTTGAGCTCCTCGTCGGTGACGCCGTTCTGGCGGGCGAAACCGAGATGGAACTTCAGCTGGTCCATCTTGCCCAGTGCGGTCAGCGCCGCGACCGTGATCAGGCTCCGATCGCGCTTGGACAGCTCCTCTCGCTCCCAGACCTCATCGAAGAGGACACGGTCGGTGTAATGGACCATTCCGGGTGCGAAGTCGCCGAAGGCGTTGTTCCCGCCGCTCCAGCCGGTGCTCTGCTCTTCATTGCTCATCGTCTTTCTCCTTCGTCGTAGTTGCACGAATGCCTCTATTCCATCGCCACTGCGGCAGGGGAGGGGAGTCTCTAGTGAAGGGTGTACCAGCGGGGACTCCCTCCAAGCCGGTGACCCGAATAGCGTTGCCTGCATGAACACCAAGGACGAAGCACGGGAGTTCCTCATATCCCGTCGGGCGAACATCAGCCCCGAGCAGGCCGGACTGACCGTCTCGGGGCACCGTCGCGTCGCGGGCTTGAGGCGGGGGGAGGTTGCAATGCTTGCGGACGTGAGTCCGGAATACTATGCCAAGATCGAGCGAGGCAACCTCGCCGGGGTGTCCGACTCCGTGCTGGAGTCGGTCGCCCAGGCCCTGAAGCTCGACGATGCCGAGCGCGAGCACCTTTTTGATCTCGCCCGGGCCGCAAACGGAGGAGCGCAGCACGTGCGCCGGCGCAAGTCGAAGACATGGGTGGCGCGGGATAGCCTGACCCGTGCGCTGGACGTCATCGTGAACGGTCCGGCGTTCGTCCGCAACGGACGGATGGACATCTTGGCGACCAACGCCCTGGGTCGCGCCTTCTATGACGAGGTCTTCGACGGGCCCGGGCAGGGGAACCTCGCCCGGTACTGCTTCTTCGACGAGCGAGCAAAGACGTTCTACCCGGACTGGGAGGCGGCGGCCGACGTCACCGTGGCGATCCTGCGCACGGAGGCCGGTCATGATCCTCGTGACAAGCAGTTGCATGACCTTGTCGGTGAACTCTCCACCCGCAGTGACGCGTTCCGTACGCGGTGGGGTGCGCACAACGTCCGCCGCCATGGCTCGGGCACGAAGGACTTTCACCACCACGAGGTCGGCGACCTCACCCTCACGTACGAAGGACTCGAGCTGACCGCCGAGCCGGGGCTTTCGTTCCTCATTTACACCGCCGAGCCCGGTTCGCCGAGCGATCAACGGCTGCAGCTGCTGGCAAGCCTCGCCGCCACCGTAACCGCGACGCCGTCACACCCCGTACTCGACGACACCACCACTACGAAGGACTGACCATGCACACCAGAGCACTTGGCCAGGGGCTTGAGGTCTCCGCGATGATCGTGCCGATCCCCGGCATATGGCTTACGTCAACCGCTGGACGGAACAAAAGGAAAAGCAAAATGACTGACAACGAATTCGACCAGATCTTCCCGCTCGGGGAAAAGAACGACGCCTACGCCCAGTACTTCATCGGCCAGAGTTATCTGGCCCCGCTCGCCTCGGGAAGTGTTCCGGTCAGCAACGTCTCCTTCGAGCCGGGATGCCGCAACAACTGGCACATCCACCACGGCACCGATGGTGGAGGAGACCAGATCCTGATCTGCACTGCGGGCAGCGGCTGGTACCAGGCAGAGGGCACCGAGCCGATCAGCCTGGAGCCCGGAACGGTGATCCACGTCCGGGCCGGCACGAAGCACTGGCACGGTGCGAAGGCCAATTCGTGGTTCTCCCACCTTGCTTTCATCACCCCGGGCGAAGGCGTAAGCAACGAATGGCTGGAGCCCGTCACCGACGAGGTGTACGGCGCGCTTCCGACCAACGGAGGGAACGCATGAGCATCCTGAACGAAAGCTACACCCTGTCCAACGGCATCGAGATCCCGAAGCTGGGGCTCGGCACGTGGTTCATCGACGATGACGGGGCAGCTGGCGCGGTCCTCGCAGCCGTCGGGGTCGGTTACCGGAACTTTTGACACTGCTCAGGCCTGCGGAAATGAGCGCGGCATCGGTGAGGGTGTGCGCGCCTCCGGCGTGCCCCGGGACGAACTGTTTGTCTCCACGAAGCTCGCTGCGGAGATCAGGACTACGAGGGCGCGATCGACGTCTACAGCGGCAAGTGACGCAGGAGGACCAAGTAGCATGACTGCGTGGAACCGGTGACGCCGTTACGTCCCCGATCGTCCGGCCATCTGGACGGCTTGACGTGACTCATGTCACCTGCCATGATGGTTTCTGGTTCTTTCGAGACCTGGGTATGTAACTCGCTTCGGGCGAGGCAAGGCTCAAGCTCTTCGACCTTCATCGGTCAACCGGCTTGGGCCTTTTTCGTGCCCTGAAACAGGATCACCTGAAACAGCTCAAGCCGCGTTGCCTCACACCTCCGCCCAATGAAGGGCGGATCTGAGAATGCGAGGAAATCATGAGCAAGCAATACGCTCCCTTAGCCGCAGACATCGTGCGGCTCGTTGGCGGCAAATCCAACATCATCGAGGCCTACCACTGCCAGACCCGGCTTCGTTTCGCCCTTAAGGATGAATCCGCCGTCGCGCTGAACGACCTGAACGCCACTGAAGGCATCGTAAAAACCCTCTCCAAGGGAGGAGTCTTCCAAGTTGTGGTCGGCATGCACGTCAAGGACGTGTTCAACGAAGTGGAGCGCGAGCTCGGCGATTTGTCTGTCAACGCCAAGGACGACGGCGGCGCAGCCAAGGGCAAGCGCAAAAACGTGGGCAGCGCGGTGATCGAGTTCGTCTCCAGTGTCTTCCAGCCCCTCATCCCAGCATTGTCTGGAGCTGGTATGGTCAAGGCGCTCCTTGCCCTGCTCGTAGTGCTGAATCTCGTGTCCAGGGAATCTCAGACCTACGCTTTGGTCAACCTTTTTGCAGATGCGGTGTTCTACTTCCTCCCCGTGCTGCTGGCCTTTAGTGCGGCTCAGAAGTTGAAGATCAGCCCGATCCTGGCAGCCGCGGTCGCTGCCATGATGCTGCACCCCAACTGGGTCGCCCTGGTGACGAAGAAGGACCCGGTCACCTTCTTCGACATCCTGCCGTTCCCCTTGGTGAACTACTCGGGCGCGGTCATTCCGATCATCCTGGTCGTGTTCGCCCAGTACTACGTGGAGCGTGGTCTGACCCGGGTGGTCCCGAAGTCCGTGAACCTGGTGTTCGTGCCGATGCTGACCTTCCTCATCATGGGTACTCTGGCCCTCGGTGTGCTCGGACCCATTGGCAGCATTCTGAGCGGCTACCTTGGTTCCTTCTTCACATTCCTGAGCACCAACGCAGCCTGGGCCCCGGCCCTGCTGGTCGGTGCGACACTTCCGGTCATGGTCATGTTCGGCCTGCACAACGGCATCGCCCCGCTCGGTGTCGTCCAGCTCGCCCAGACGGGCAAGGAAAGTATCTTCGGTCCCGGTGCCCTGGTCTCCAACATCGCCATGGGCGCAGCGTCCTTGGTGGTCGCTTTCCGAACCAAGGACAAGAAGACGCGTCAGATTGCCACCGCAGGCGGCATCACAGGCCTGATGGGCATCACGGAACCGATTCTCTATGGCATCGCCCTTCCCAAGCGTTACCCGCTCATCGCGGCCATGATCGGCGGTGGCGCGGGCGGCTTGTACGCGGGCTTGACCCAGACGCACCGCTTTGCTACTGGCTCCTCCGGCCTGCCCGCCGTTCTGCTCTACATCGGTGACAACACGCTGGTGAACATGATCAACATCATTATCGCCCTGGTTATCTCCGCCGTCGTCTCCGCCGTGCTGACCTTTGTCCTCTCGTTCAAGTTCGAAAAGCCAGCCGTCGAAACGGCCTCGGCAGCGGACGACGACGCGGCCCCGTCCAGCCGTCGCCCTGCTGCCAACGAGACCGCCGCCGTCGCCGGTGGCACAGCAACTCTGGTGCGGACCGAAACCATCGAATTGGCTGCGCCGTGCGCCGGCACCGTTGTTCCGTTGGCCGACGTCGGCGATCCGGTCTTCGCCTCCGGAGCCATGGGTCCGGGCGTCGCCGTGGAACCGTCCGAGAGCGTCATCGTCTCCCCGGTGAGCGGAACAGTAGCCGTGGCCATGAAGACCGGCCACGCCTTCGGCATCAAGACCGACGACGGCGTAGAGGTACTGGTGCACGTGGGCATCGACACGGTGACCATGAAGGGTGAGGGTTTCCAGGGGGCGCTGGAACGCGGGACACGCGTGGAGGCAGGGCAGCCGCTCGTCACGGCCGACCTGGACGCCATTCGCGCCGCCGGCCATCCGGCCACCGTGCTGGTGGTCGTGACCAACGGACCCAAGGACGCGCCGGTGGAACAGCTTGAAGGCGGCTCCGTGGTGGCAGGCGCGGCGATCGCCGTCGTCGGACGCTGACCAGGAAGCCACGAAAGGAACCGCAGAATGCAGCACGAGCAGCTCACCCCGTTCCCCGAGGACTTCCTCTGGGGAGCCTCCACCTCCGCCTATCAGGTGGAGGGCGGCTGGGACGCCGACGGCAAAGGCCCGTCCGTGATCGACATCCACATGCACCGGCCGCACGGCGTCACGGACTTCACCGTGGCGGCGGGCCACTACCACCGCTACGCCGAGGACGTGGAGTTGTTCTCGGAGATGGGTCTGAACGCCTACCGCTTCTCCATCGCATGGACCCGGATCGTCCCGGACGGCGACGGCGCGGTGAACCCCGCCGGCGTAGCGCATTACCATCGGGTGATTGACGAGCTCCTGGCCAAGGGCATCGAGCCCGTCGTGACCATGTACCACTTCGACCTCCCCGCGGCGCTGGACGCCAAGGGCGGCTGGTCGGAGCGGGCCACCATCGACGCCTTCGAGCGTTACGCCCGGGTACTTTTTCAGGAGTACGGCTCCAAGGTGAAGTACTGGCTCACCATCAACGAGCAGAACATGATGATCCTGCACGGTCGCGCCATCGGGACCACCGGACGCAGTGGCCAGGTGGGAGGAAAGGAGCTCTATCAGCAGAACCACCACATGTTCCTGGCGCAGGCGCGGGCCATGGTGCTCTGTCATGAGCTGCTGCCAGAGGCGAAGATCGGGCCGGCGCCGAACATCGTGTCCGTCTACCCGGCCACCTGCGCGCCGGAGGATATCATCGCGGCGGATGACTGGGATGCCATTCGCAACCTGCTCTATGTGGACCTGTCCGTCCGGGGCAGTTACCACAATCTGGCGTGGGCCTACCTCTGTGCCAAAGGCTGGGAGCCGGAGATCCTGGATGGTGATCTTGAGCTGCTGGCTGCGGCCAAGCCGGATTTCCTCGCGTTCAACTACTACTCGACTCAGACGGTCGGTGCGTCCCGTGGGGACTCATCGGACATCCAAGTGCGGGGTGGGGACCAGCAGATCGTGCGGGGCGAGGTGGGCCTCTACCGTGCGGTGAAGAATGAGCATCTGCCCGTCAATGCCTTCGGCTGGGAGATCGACCCGGTGGGGTTCCGCACCACTATGCGCCGCCTCTGGGACCGGTATCGGCTGCCGCTCATCATCACCGAGAACGGGCTGGGTGCCTTTGACGAGCTGGTGAACGGCAGAGTGCGGGACGATTACAGGATCGAGTTCCTGCGCCTGCACCTGGAGCAGATCCGGCTGGCCATCAGCGACGGCGTGGACGTGTTCGGCTACTGCCCGTGGACGGCGATCGACTTGGTGTCCACGCATCAGGGCATCTCCAAGCGGTACGGCTTTATCTATGTGGACCGCACGGAGGATGATCTGAAGGATCTGGCGCGCGTGCGGAAAGACAGCTTCTTCTGGTACCAGGGCGTCATCGCCTCCGGTGGCGAGTCGCTCTCCGCCTGAGGCTAAGGCGGGATCCCGCCGGGCTGTGGTGCGGGGCAGAATCCGCCCCGCACCACCACCATGATTTTTTGACGGAAGGAACGGTGAGACGTGCAAGTCAAGCGCGTGCTCAACAACAACGCGGTGCTGGCGGTCGATGACGACGGCAAGGACCTCGTGGTGATCGGCCGCGGCCTCGGGCACGGCCGCAGGCCAGGTGACGAGATCTCCCGCGAGGTGGCGGATCAGGTCTTCGTTGCGGCGGAGAACGCCAATCTGGAACGGCTCGCCCGCTTCCTGGATGACATCCCCCTGGACTGTCTGAATGCAGCCGGCGAGGTTGCGGAGCTGGCGCAGAAGCGGCTCGACCTGCGGGTCAGCCAAGCCCTGGTGGTGCCGCTCGCGGATCACCTCAGCTTCGCCGTCGAACGGTTGCAAGAGGGGATCCCTGCCCAGTTCCCGCTGGCGTGGGAGGTCTCCCAGCTTTACCCGAAGGAGCTGGCCACGGGACGCGAGGCGTTGGGCCTGGTGGAGGCGTCCTTGGGGGTGAGGCTGCATGACGACGAGGCGGTGGCCCTGGCCATGCACTTCGTGAACGCTCAGTTCGCCACGCCCGGCATGGAGAAGGCCATGCAGATGACCGGTGTCATCGCGCAGGCATTCGCGCTGGTGGATAAGACTTTCGGCTTCACCGTGGACCAGCAGTCCATGAACGCGGCACGCTTCGTCACCCATTTGAGATACCTGTTCAGCCGAGTCGCCTCGGGCAAACAGATCTCAGAGAAGTCCTCCGTGCTGGTGGACGCGATCATTCAGAGCCACCCGGATGCCGTGGTGTGCGCCGCCAAGATCCAGTACCTCCTTGAAATGGGACTGGACACCAGCCTCACCCGGGACGAGGTGGCATACCTGGCGTTGCACGTCGCACGCCTGGTAGCGGACGTGAGTGAATACCGCTAAAGCCCAGATGCGTCGTGCCCCGCGGCGGTTGAGCCGATACAGACGAAAGAGAACTTCGATGGAAGCCATGGCGCTGAAATTAGCAGGAACCACAAGGTTTCAGGGGGTCGGAGTCAATCCGGCATGGCGAAGCCATCGGCGCGTGAGTCGTGAAGTGAAGATTACATCCTCACCATGGATGAACAACAGGCCGCGTTCCTCAATGATCTGACACAACCGGCAGTCTGAACCAGAGACAGACTCATATTGTGCTTGAGCTGAAAAGCCGAGCAAATCTCCATTCCCTTAACCAAAAGAAACACAAGATCCTGAAGGAGAACCCTATGCCCGAACGCAAAGCAGTCGTCGCCAGCGCCTCCGGCCTGCACGCCCGTCCCGCCGCCGTCTTCGCCGAGGCCGCCGCGGACCTGGACATCGAGGTCACCATCGTCCTGGACGGCACCCCCGAAGACGAGGCCATGGACGCCTCCAGCATCCTCTCCCTCATGACCCTGGGTGCCAGCCACGGCGACATCGTGGTGCTCCGCGCCGAGAGTCCAGGAAGCGAGGAGGCCTTGGACAAGCTGGTAGCACTGGTCGAAACCGATCTCGACGGAGTGTTGCCGCCTGCCTAATTCATCTGGTCGCCCGACCAGCCGGGGCTGTTGCGTTCCCGGGGCGCGTATTCATTACTCACGCGGGCGCGAAAACGCTGGCCCCGGGCACGCGCTAGAGTTAACAAGCACGTCATTCACCCTAAGGAGGGCCGTTGGGACTCTTGGAAACCATCAAGGATCCACAGGACCTGGCCAAACTGTCCGGCCAAGAGCTGGAACAGCTGGCCGGCGAGATCAGGAACTTCCTGATCACCAACGTAGCCGCTACGGGTGGACACCTGGGTCCCAACCTCGGCGTCGTGGAGCTCACGCTTGCTGTGCATCGCATCTTCGAGTCGCCCCGGGACAGCATTGTCTTTGATACCGGGCACCAGTCCTATGTCCACAAGCTCCTCACGGGCAGGCAGGACTTCAGTACGCTGCGGCAACAGGGTGGCCTCTCCGGTTACCCCGACCGCGCTGAATCCGAACATGACATCGTCGAAAGCTCCCACGCTTCCTCGTCGTTGTCCTGGGCGGACGGCATCTCCCGCGCCCGGCAGCTGACCGGCGAAGGCGACCGGTTCGTCGTCGCGGTTGTGGGTGACGGTGCACTCACTGGTGGCATGACCTGGGAAGCCATCAATAATATTGCCGCTGATAAGCGGCGCCGCGTGGTGATTGTGGTCAACGACAACGGCCGCTCCTATGCACCGACCGTGGGCGGTTTTGCCGACTACCTGGCATCGCTTCGCCCCACCATCGACACTTTGCGGACGACGCCGGCCTATGAGCGGATGCTTGACTGGTGGAAGAAGAAGCTCCAGAACGGCGGTCCCGTAGGTCAGTTCACCTACAAGAGCCTGCACGCCATGAAGAAGGGCATCAAGGACTGGTGGGCGCCCCAGGGCATGTTTGAAGACCTGGGCATGAAGTACATCGGGCCGGTGGACGGACACAACCTCCAGGCCATGGAGCACGCCCTCACTACGGCCAAAGCCTACGGCGGCCCGGTGATCGTGCATGCGATGACCGAAAAGGGCCACGGATATGCTCCCGCCCTTGCCAACGAGGCCGATCAGTTCCACGCTGTGGGAATCATTGATCCAGAGACAGGTGAGCCGACCGAAAGGCCCGGCGCCAGATCCTGGACGTCGGTTTTCGCCGAGGAAATCGCCGACATCGCTGATGAGCGTCCTGACATTGTCGGTATCACCGGGGCAATGCTGATACCCGTCGGTCTGCACAAGTTCGCGGAGCGCCATCCTGAACGCGTTATCGACGTCGGTATCGCCGAACAGCATGCACTCACGTCTGCTGCGGGGATGGCCTACGGTGGCCTGCACCCAGTGGTGGCGGTTTATGCAACGTTCCTGAACCGTGCCTTCGATCAGCTACTGATGGATGTCGCACTCCACAAGGCAGGGGTCACCATTGTCCTGGACCGTGCAGGCGTTACAGGGCCTGACGGTCCCAGCCATCACGGCATGTGGGACATGGCGATGGTCCAGATTGTCCCGGGACTCCATTTAGCCGCCCCGCGCGACGCCACCCGGCTCCGGGAAGAACTGCGTGAGGCGGTCGCCATCAATGACGCCCCCACCGTGGTGCGGTTCTCCAAGGGCAGCGTTGGCTCTGAAGTGGAGGCCATTGAGCGGCTCCACGACGGCGTGGATATCCTGGCTCGCCGTCCCGAGGGTTCCACCGAAAACGACGTCCTCATCGTCAGCGTTGGCGCGATGTCCGAGCTCGCCCTTGATGTCGCCGGCCGTCTTGGTGCCCAGGGAATCAGCTCAACGGTGGTTGATCCCCGTTGGCTCCTGCCCGTCCGCAGGTCAATCATCGCCCTTGCCGCCCGGCACCGCCTGGTCATCTGTATCGAAGACGGCGTCCGCGCCGGCGGCGTGGGTTCACGCATCCGCCAGGAAATGCGCGCAGCCGGCGTTGATACGGCTTTGAACGAGGTGGGCTTGCCTGTTGAGTTCCTGGTGCACGGATCCAGGAGCCAGGTCCTGGAGCGCGTCGGGCTTACGGCCCAGAAAATAGCCCACGACGTCGTAGCCCAAGTCCTGGGGACAAAGGTCCCCTTTGCACGGCCCCTGCCAGGTCAGGAACACCCCACCACCGGCAGTCTGCCCAAGCTGTGAGTCCCGATCGCGAGCCGGGCTCCCTGCAGCCCGGTGACCTCGTGGTGGCGAGAAACAGGAAATGGAACGGCAAGGCGCACTGGGTTGTGCCCGGCCGCTACCTGGGTGAGGACATCCACGGGTGGTGGATTTTCCAGGGCGCGGGGGAGTTCTGTTCGCGTCCCGGTGCTGCCTTCTACACAGCCTCGGATGCCGTCCTGCTGGTACCGCGGACGGGCGAATTCGTAGCCACTTTCTATGACGACACGTACCCGGGTGACTTCCGGATCTACGTAGACCTCGCAACCGGTCATGGATGGAACACCATCAGGCCAGGCGTTACCGAGTTCCACATGATCGATATGGACCTGGACGTCATCCGCTCCACCCTTCACGGTGTGTTTGTCGATGACGAAGACGAGTTTGAGGACCACAGGGCAGGCATGGGATATCCCGCAGAAACCGTGGAAACCATGCGTGCGGAGTGCGCAGCCCTTCGTGAAGCAGTGGACGCCATGAAGGCTCCATTCGACGTCGAGGGCACCAGCAACACCAGTGCAGAGTGGTTCAGGAAAGGACGAACATGAGCGGCATTATCCGCGCATACAAACGCGACGATGAGGGAGTACTTCACTTCCGTGAAGCCTGGTACGACGACGACGACCACCAGTTCGTGATCAATCACGGCGTGGTGGGCCACCAAAGCAAGACGGATGAAACAGACGTCGACGACGATTCTTCCGTAGATGGTTTGATGGCGGCTTTCGCTGCCCAGTGTGAAGAGGACGGATTCGCCGAGATCCCCGAGTCCGAGCAGTTTTGGGTGGTGGCACAGTTCGCTCTGAAGACCAAGGACGGCACCGAACGTGACCGTCATTTTGAGCGCAAGGCAAAGGCCGCGCTCACGGGTGAACTGGCTTGGCGAGGACTGGGAATCGTGGATCGCACGGAGATCGGAAACTCGCGCCTGAACGTCTTTTGCCTTTGCCCGGACGTCAACAAGGCTGTCAATGCCATCAAGATCTGCGTTCGCAATCGAGGACCTTGATTTCACCAAACTCTCCATCGCGGCGGCTCCACACAGCGACCCCACCGCATTCCGCCTGAAGCACTCGCCCAAGCAAGGTGTGGGCTTTACCCTCTAAGTAGGACCTAACGCACTCAGGAGGGATGTTCCATGTCGTCCAAGAGCAATTGGCCCGGACATACGCCGCTACCCAAGGGCCTTGCGGCGCCGGCAAACGCGCCCTGGCCCACGAAGGCATCGAAACTTCGGAACAGCTGGCCGAGTTTGGCGAACAGAAGGCCTCCAAGCTCCACGGCATGGGGCCGGTAGCCATTGCCCAGCTCGAGGAAGCAATGGAGGAATCCGGCATCACTTTCGGCTCGCGCTAACGTCGGCCTTAGTCCCCGGAAGAGCGTTATAGGCTGGGATCCATGACTGAATATCGACGCCTTGGCCACTCCGGACTGACCGTCTCAGCTGTAGGGCTGGGTTGTAACAACCTGGGGCGCGCCAACACTCCCACGGAGTCGCAGGAAGGCACGGATGCCGTTGTTCACGCCGCGATCGATGCCGGGGTGACGTTCTTCGACGTCGCAGATGTGTACGGCCGGGAGCCTGGCCTCAGCGAGACCATGCTGGGCAAAGCGCTGAAGGGGCACCGCGACGACGTCGTTATCGGTACCAAGTTTGGTATGGATATGCACGGAGCCAATGGCAACGACTTTGGCGCGCGCGGGTCCCGGCGCTACATTCTCAAGGCGGTGGAAGCCTCACTGCGCAGGCTGGGCACGGAGTGGATCGACCTCTACCAGTTCCACACCCCGGACCCACAGACGCCCATCGAGGAAACCCTTGCAGCGTTGGATGTCCTGGTCACCAGCGGCAAGGTCCGCTACATCGGACACTCGAACTTCGCAGGGTGGCAGATCGCCGAAGCCGAGTACGTTGGGCGGCAGTCTGGCGGGGCTCGCTTCATTTCGACCCAGAACCACTACAACCTGCTGGACCGCCGCGCCGAGCTCGAGGTACTTCCGGCTGCAGGCGCCTTCTCGCTTGGCGTGCTTCCTTACTTCCCCCTGGCCAACGGCCTGCTCACCGGCAAGTACTCCGCAGGTCATGCCCCCGAGGGCTCCCGCCTGAGCCACACACGGACCAATCTGGTGCATGATGCCGACTGGCAGCAGCTGGGCCGCTTTGGCCAGTTCGCCAAGGAGCGGGGCATCACCGAACTCCAGCTGGCATTCTCGTGGTTGGCAGCCCAACCCGGCGTCGGCAGTGTCATCGCTGGCGCGACGCGTCCGGAGCAGGTTCGTGAGAACGCGGAAGCAGTGTGCTGGGTCCCGAGCCAGGAGGAGCGCGAGGAACTGGACGAGATCTTCCCGCGTGCTCCCAAGGTGGCACTCTTCTAGACCGCAAAGCCTCATTAATGGGGAAGGGCAGTGGCGCGGACTTTCGCTCCGGCCACTGCCCTTCTTTCTTGCCGCTTAGGCTGGGGCGGAGGCGACGCCCGGTGCCAGGAAACGCTTGCCATTGACGCGTTCAGAGGAGCCAACACGGTCCAGGTATGGAGTGATGCCGCCCAGGAACATGGGCCAACCCGCTCCCAAGATGACGCAGAGGTCGATGTCCTCAGGCCCGGCAACCACACCTTCTTCAAGCATCAATCCGATTTCTTCGGCCAGTGCATCCTGGGTTCGGCGCAGCACTTCCTCGCGTGTGGAGGGAGTGTTACCGAAGGACATGATGGCCAGGGTCTCAGCCGGGATGAGTGGCTTTCCATCCGGACCGGGGACCCAGAGGGACTTCACGCCGTTGTCGATGAGCTTCTGCAGGTTCTGTGAAACGGGGAAACGGGGTCCAAAGGCATTATGGAGGGACTCCTGCACATGCTGTGCCACCGGCAGCCCCACCATGGCGCTCAAGGTGAAGGGAGTCATCGGCAGCCCCATGGGCCGCAAAGCGGTGTCTGCAACCTCGGCGGGGGTGCCTTCGTCGAAGGCGGCGATAACTTCGCCCATGAGGCGGAGCAGGATGCGGTTCACGACGAACGCCGGCGCGTCCTTAACCAGGACGGCGGTCTTCTTCAGGCCCTTGGCGAGTTCAAAAGCCGTAGCAAGTACGGCGTCGTCAGTCTTTGGCGCCCTGACGATCTCCAGGAGAGGCATGACGGCAACAGGGTTAGAAGAAATGGAAGCCCACCAGCCGCTCCGGGTGCCGGAGGTCCTCGGCCATGGCCGTAACAGACAGCGAGGACGTATTGGTGGCGAGGATGCACTCGGGGGAGACGATCGCTTCCACTTCCGCGAAGACCTGCTTCTTGGTGTGCAGTTCTTCAAACACGGCCTCGATGACGAAGTCGGCATCAGCGAAGACTTCCTTGGATACCGAACCGGTGACGAGCGCCTTGGTTCGGTTGGCGGCGTCGGCCTTGATGCGCTTCTTTGCCAGCAATTTGTCGACTTCTGCGTGGACGTAGGCAACGCCCTTGTCCACCCTGGCCTGATCGATGTCTGTCATCACGACAGGTACCTTGAGTTGGCGGGCGAAAAGTAGCGCCAACTGGCTTGCCATGAGCCCCGCACCTACCACGCCCACCTTGGTGACCGGGCGGGCCAGCTTGCGGTCCGGTGCGCCTGCAGGCCGCTTGGAGCGCTTCTGGACGAGGTCCAGGAAGGCGTACACGGTGGAGCGGAACTCATCCGTCTGCATCAGGCTGGCAAGGGTTTCACATTCCAGTTCAGCCGATTCGCCCTGGCTCATGGTGCGGTTTGCTTCCATGATGTCCAGCACCTTGGCAGGCGCGGGAGAGGCATTGGAGGTCTTCGCCTCCACAAACGCGCGGCCCGCGGCGACCGCTGCAGCCCAGCGGCGGGCGACGCCCTCGTCCGAGGGGTCGACGGCGTTCTTCCGCGCTGGTGTTTCTTCGGCGGCAATGACACGGGCAGCCCATGCCAGGGACTGCTCCACGAAATCGGCAGGCTCGAAGATGGCATCGGCAATACCGAGCTCAAACGCCTCCGGGCCGGTGAGTGTGCGGTTGTTGCTGAGCGGGTTCTCGATCATTACCTTGACGGCGTTTTCGGGTCCGATCAAGCGGGGGACAATGTACACGCCGCCCCAGCCCGGAACAAGGCCAATAAACGCCTCAGGCAGTGCGAGGGCACCTGCGCCGGTGGAGACGGTCCGGTAGGTGGATTGCAGGGCGATCTCCAGTCCGCCGCCAAGCGCCAATCCATTGATGAAGGCGAAGCTGGGCACCCCGAGGTTGGCCAGGGTGGAGTACACCGCGTGTCCAAGCTGGGCCATCCACAACCCATGCTCGCGTTCCTTGAGGGTCTTCACGGCGGACAAGTCTGCGCCAGCAACCAGGAAGTATGGTTTGCCGGTGACGCCGACCCCGACGATTTCGCCCTTGGCGGCGCGCTCCTTGAGCCCTTCGAGGACTTCGCCCAATTCCACCAGGGTGTTTGGACCCAGGGTGGTGGGTTTGGAGTGGTCCAGTCCGTTGTCCAGGGTGATCAAGGCAAAGGTGCCTGCACCGCCTGGAAGCTGGATGTCCTGGACGTAGGAATGCGTCACGATCTCGTCGGGGAAGAGGGAGGCGAGCTTCTGGAATTCTGTGGCGCTCATGCGGCGGCTCCTTCTGTGGTGGTCTGGCCTGAAGTCTGGACGGAGGATTCGAAGTCAGCGTGGTTCGGGTTTTCCCAGATCACTGTGGCACCCATGCCCAGGCCGATGCACATGGTGGTGATGCCATAACGGACCGTCGGGTCTTCCTGGAACTGACGGGCCAGTTGGTTCATCAGCCGAACTCCCGAGGAAGCGAGCGGATGTCCGACGGCGATCGCCCCGCCGTAGCGGTTGACCCGGGGGTCGTCATCAGCGATGCCGAAGTGGTCAAGGAAGCTCAGGACCTGCACGGCGAAGGCTTCGTTGATCTCGAACAATCCGATGTCTTCGATGGCGAGGCCCGCGTTCTTGAGGGCCTTTTCCGTGGCTGGCACGGGACCGATTCCCATGACTTCAGGTTCCACTCCCGCGAAGGCATAGGAAACCAAGCGCATCTTCACTGGCAGGCCCAACTCTGCCGCGGCTTCTGCCGAAGCGAGTACCGCAGCTGTGGCGCCGTCGTTCAAGCCTGCTGCGTTGCCCGCCGTAACCCGCCCATGGGCCCGGAACGGGGTGCGCAGTTCGGCAAGATCCTGCACCGTGGTTCCTGGGCGGGGCGGCTCATCTGTGGTATGCAGTGCCCAACCCTGCCCTGGCTTCATGGTGGCCACCGGGACGAGGTCCTCCTGGATCTGCTGGCGGGAATAGGCTTCGGCCAGTTTCGCTTGCGACGCGGCCGCATAGGCGTCCGTTCGGTCCTTGGTGATGGCCGGGAAGCGGTCGTGCAAATTCTCGGCCGTGTTGCCCATATTCAGCGCTGCTGGATCCACGAGCCGCTCGGACATGAACCGCGGATTGGGATCAGCGCCTGAGCCCATGGGGTGGTTGCCCATGTGCTCCACGCCGCCGGCAATGACGACGTCGTACGCGCCGAAGCCGATGCCGCTCGCCGTCGTCGTTACTGCTGTCATTGCCCCGGCGCACATGCGGTCGATTGCGAAGCCGGGCACCGTGCGGGGAAGGCCTGCCAGGAGGGCAGCCGTCCTGCCAATGGTGAGACCTTGATCGCCTGTCTGGGTTGTCGCGGCGATGGCTACCTCGTCAATGCGGTCAGCGGGCAACGACGGATTGCGGCGCATCAGTTCCCGGATGCATTTCACGACGAGGTCATCAGCCCGCGTACCCGCATAGATGCCTTTCTCGCCGGCTTTACCGAAGGGTGTCCGTACACCATCCACAAACACGACGTCGCGGACGCTCCTCTGAGCACTGCGTGATGGACTCATGTGTTAACTCCTCGTTGAGACATGGTGCGGATTCCGTAGGGAGGATCTCCGTTGGCATTGGATGCAATGTTACTCATGAGTAACTTAGGGTGCAAGGTGTTGTGGTCGTCAAGCGTGTTCCTGGGACGCAAAAGGCCCGCTACCTCGAACTGAAGTTCGGGTAACGGGCCTAGAGGCGGGGCAGTGATTCAGTCGGAGTCCTTGGATTGCTGTGTTTCCCTCGACTTGGAATCCTTGCCGGGGAGTGGCTTCGGGTTCAGGCATGCCTCGGTCAAGATGGGTGCGGCGAAGGATACTTGCCATTCCCGCGCACCCAGCGTGCGTAGCTCATCGGCTATCGATTCCAGCGAAACGTCCGACGGCGGCCGCCACGCAACGCGCCGGAGGTAGTCCGGGGTGAGCAGGTTCTCGATAGGAAGCTTGAGCTCGTCAGCCTTTTCCTGGAGCGCGGGGCGGGCTGTGGCAAGACGTGCCGCAGCTGCCGGATCCCTGTCCACCCATACGCGCGGCGGGGGCGGGGCGTTGGTGACCAGGTGCAGGGGAGGCAAGTCTGTGAGCGTGCGGGCTATCGTTATGCAGCGCAGCCATCTCGGAGCTTCGCGCTGGGCTGACCTGCCGTGGAAGCCCTTGGTGGCCAGAAGCTGGGGAACGGTGGTGGGAAGCGCCTTGGCTGCAGCGACAAGAGCGGAATCCGGGATGAGCCGCCCGGGAGCGACATCACGCTTGCGGGCAAGCTGATCACGCTCCTGCCACAGTTCCCGAACGGCGGCCAGCTGGCGGCGGTCACGGATCTGGTGCAGCCCTGATGTCTTCCGCCATGGATCTACCCGGGGCGGTGCAACACCCGCAGCAAGGATCCCCGCGAATTCCTGCTCGGCGAATCCGAGCTTGCCGTCGGCCTCCAGAAGTTCGATGAGCTCCTCGCGCAGTTCAGCCAGGACTTCGACGTCGAGTGCTGCGTAGCGCAGCCAAGGTTCCGGTAACGGCCGGGTGGACCAGTCTGCGGCGGAATGTTCTTTGGCGAGACCGAACCCCAGGAGCTGTTCGATGACGGCAGCGAGCCCCACACGAGGGAGTCCGGCGAGACGGGCCGCGAGTTCGGTATCAAAGAGTTTGTCCGGCCACATGCCCAGCTCCGAAAGGCATGGAAGGTCCTGGGTGGCAGCGTGCAGGATCCATTCGACACCCCGCAGAGCGTCATTGACGATGTCCAGGTTGTCAAAAGGTTCGGGGTCGATCAACCAGGTGCCGGCTCCTTCGCGCCGGATTTGTACCAGGAAGGCGCGCTGGCCGTAGCGGAATCCGGAAGCGCGTTCGGCATCGACGCCGGCGGGACCGGTTCCGGCCGCAATGGCCGCGGCACATCGCTCCAGGCCTGCCAGGGTATCGATGACCAGGGGCACACCTTCGCGCGGGGTATCGAGATCGATGACTTCAGGGACGTGGCTGTCGAAGCCTTCAACTTTGATGTGGGTCGTGGGATCAGCAACCGGATCGCCGGCTGTGGTTTTATCCAGGTTTTCAGGGGTCATGGTGGCTTAAGCTTACCGATTCCTGCTGCTGCAGGCCCTTGCGAACGAATTCAGGGCAATCAATTGAGCCTCCTGTTGGGTAGTCCAGTCACGCCTGGCGGAAGGGGCGGCAGTCCGGCGAACGTACAAACCATGTCAGACCAGGCCTCCAGGTGCGCTTGCACATTGGCCGTGGCAGGTGTCCAGGACGCGCGCAATTCGATATCTATCGTGTCGGGGCGATCGGACAGGGTGCCGAAGCTCTCCGAGAGAATCCTCGTTGCAGTCCCTCCGGCAGCGCGGTACTGGGCAGCATGGTTTTCAAGGGCTTCCACCAGCCAGGTCCAGGCGACGGAACCCAGCATGGTGTCGTTTCCCATTTCGGCATCCATCTGGGCACGGATGTAGGTGACAATCCTGAATTCGCCTTCCCACACGGCTGATCCATCGGGATCGTACAGCAGGATGAAACGGCCCGTGGCCAGCTCCTCGTCTTCTTCATCCGGAGGGCCGGCTTTCTGCTTTTGGGCGAAGGCTTTGGCTGCAGGGCCATGGACCGGTACTTGCCGGGTAGCTGCCGTGGGGCTGAAGACTTCCGCTCCAAGGGCCACAGCATATGGTGCCAGACGGGCGGGCGCGGGGATTTCGTCCAACCGCAATTCGCTGCGGCATTGTGCTTTTCGTAGCGTTCCCAAGGCGAAAAGAAATTCCGAGGGAACCTGGGCGAGGGCGTTCACCATCGCAGATTATGCGTCCGGGGCGGCGAATCCCTGTAGGCTCGCCGCCCCGGACAATTCCTTGTTCACTTGTTAGCTGGCCGCCAAATCGGTGGCCAGCTCTCGCTTAATGGCGGCGACAAAGGCGTCGATATCTTCCTCCGTGGTATCGAAGGAACACATCCACCTGACTTCACCGCGGGCAGCGTCCCAATCATAAAAGGCGAAGGATGAGCGCAGGCGGTCGGCGACTCCGGCGGGCAGAATCGCGAATACGCCGTTCGACTGTGTGGCCTGGGTGGGCTCCACGCCGTCGATACCCTCGATGGCCGAGCGCAGGCGTGCTGCCATCGCGTTGGCGTGGGCAGCTGACCGCAGCCACAGGCCGTCCTCCAGCAAGGCGATGAACTGCGCCGAGATGAAGCGCATCTTCGAAGCCAGCTGCATGTTCATTTTGCGAAGGAATTTCAGGCCGTCGGCGGCTTCAGGGTTGAGGGCAACCACGACTTCACCAAAAAGCAGTCCATTCTTGGTTCCGCCGAACGACAGGATGTCCACACCGGCGTCGCGCGTGAACGTACGCAGGGGGACGCCAAGGTGTGCTGCAGCGTTTGCCAGCCGCGCTCCGTCCATGTGCAACTTCATGCCCTTGGCATGGGCGTGGTCGGCGATGGCGCGCACTTCTTCAGGCGTGTAGCACGTGCCCAACTCCGTGGTCTGGGTGATGGAGACAACCAGGGGCTGAGCGCGGTGCTCATCCCCCAGCCCCAGGCTTCACGGTCGATCAGCGCAGGCGTGAGCTTTCCGTCTTCCGTGGGTACCTGCAGGAGCTTGATTCCGCCAACCCGCTCGGGCGCACCATTCTCGTCCATGTTGATGTGTGCTGTGGAAGCACAAATAACGGCACCCCAGCGGGGGAGGAGCGATTGCAGGGACAGGACGTTGGCGCCTGTGCCATTGAAGACCGGGAAGGTTTCGATGCCGCTGCCGAACTGCTGTTCCAGGACCTCCTGGAGCCGGGCGGTGTAAACGTCCTCACCGTAGGAGACCTGGTGGCCTCCGTTGGCGGTAGCCAGAGCAGCGAGGACCTCAGGGTGGACTCCGGAATAATTGTCCGACGCAAAGCCTCGAACCGAGGGGTCGTGGAGTTGGCCGTGGCCGGTTGTGGCGGGGGCGCTATGGAGCGCCTCTGTTGTGCTCGTCACTTGTTCATTCACGCTTTCAAGTCTATTTGGCCAGCAGGATGCGCTGGCCGTTGAGGGTGTCCGCCGGTTCGCTAAAGAGTTCGACGACGGCAGCAGCCAGTTCTTCGACGTCCGTGTAGCCGGGGAAGCGCCGCTCCGGGTGCTCGCGCCGCATGGCGGCATCGACGAGGGATTTGACCACGAAAATCACAGCGGCACTGTGCTGAGGTGCGGGGGCTTGCTTGTTTCCTGACTGGTCTTGCCGGAAACCGTCGGCTACCGCAAGGGTCCAGGCTTCCGCCGCGGCCTTGGCAGCTGCGTAGCTGGCTGTCGCGGCGGTCGGCGCAGACGCGGTAGTGGATGAGACCATGGCAAAGCGGCCATGGGGTGACTCTTCCAACTGGCGATAGAAGACGCGCGAGACGTTGCGCAGGGTGGTAATCGCGCCCTCTTCAAGGGAAGCCCAGTCGTCGTCGGACTGGTCCTCGATGCCGGCCGCGCTGCGCCAGCCGCCCACAAGATGGACGACGCCGTCTACCCGCTCGCTGCCGAGCTGACGAATCGTCTCTGCAAGTTCGTGGACGGCTTCAAGGCTTGCGAGATCGCAAACCAGCGGAGTCACGCCATCTCCGGCCTCCAAGGCTGCGGTCTTGATGCGGACATCGTCTGAACCGATGGTGAAAACCCTGTGACCGGCGGCCGCCAAAGCGCGCGCTGCGGCGACGCCGGACGCGCTGCTGCCGCCGGTCACGAGGACTGTCAGTGGGCTCATCAGGCCGCCGTCGCGCCAGTGATGCCGGTGGTGGATTCGATAACAGGGCGCATTTTCTTCTCCAATGCTTCGTAGAACATGGACAACGGGAACTCATCGTCCAGGACTTGATCGGTAAGGCCGCGGGGGGCACCGTTCAAAGGCAGGGCTTCAGGGCCCTTGGCCCAGATCGACGCCGGGTGTGGAGTTACTGTACCGGAAATGAGTTCATAGGCAGCAAGCCAGTGGGCGGCCTTCGGGCGGTCAATGGAACGCCAGTACAGCTCTTCGATCCTGGCACCGAGCTCCACAACTACGTCGGCTGCTTCATCCCAGTCGATGCTGAGCTTGCTGTCCGTCCAGTGCAGCACGTGGTGTTGGTGCATCCACGCGAACAGGAGCTGACCACCAAGGCCGTCGTAATTGCGGACGCGGCTACCGGTGATGGCGAAGCGGAAGATCCGGTCAAAAATCACGGCGTACTGCACGAGCTTGGCGTGCTTGCGGGCATCAGGATCGGCGTTCTCGTCCTTTTCGATGCGTACAGAATCGCGGAAGGCAGTCAGGTCGCATCGCAGCTCTTCCAGGGAGTAGAGGAAGAACGGCATGCGCTGCTTGATCATGAACGGATCAAAGGGAAGGTCGCCACGCATGTGTGTGCGGTCGTGGATCAAATCCCACATGACGAAGGTGCGCTGGGTGAGTTCCTGGTCTTCAAGGAGCTCCGCGGCGTCCGCAGGGAGCTCAAGCGACGTGGTGGCAGCCGCAGCTTTGAGTACGCGGCGGAAGCGGGCAGCTTCGCGGTCTGCAAAGATGGCGCCCCACGTGAACGTCGGCGTCTGGCGGACAGCCACTGTCTCCGGGAAGAGGACTGCCGAGTTGGTGTCGTAGCCCGGTGTGAAATCAACAAAACGGATCGGAACAAACAGCTTGTTGGAGTACTCGCCGGCCTCCAGTCCGCCAATGAACTCCGGCCAAATGACCTCGATCAAGACAGCTTCGACCAGCCGGTTGGTGCTGCCGTTCTGGGTGTACATCGGGAAGACCACCAGATGCTGGAGTCCATCAACCCGCTGTTCCTGCGGCTGGAAGGCCTGGAGGGAGTCCAGGAAATCCGGAACTCCAAAGCCGCCCTGGACCCAGCGGCTGAAGTCTTCCACCAAGAGTTCAAGGTATCGGGCGTCATGCGGGAAGTGGGGGGCCAGCGTGTTGATGGCGTCCGAAATCGTTGCTACCAGTTGGGCGGCTTCATCGTGGGCGGCCGGATCCGTAATGGAACCGTCCTGCTCCTGGTATGCCTGGAGTGCGGTGGCAGCGGCCTTGAGCGCAGTCCACTCCGGGTTGTCGGCAGTGACACGCGGGAGGGCGGCGGTGGCGGTGATGGTCATTGATGCTCGTCCTTTCAGAAGTCGTTCATGCTTCTGATGTGAGCGTAGCAACCGAAAAGTTTAGCTAATCCAAAAAAGGGTTGAGCATAAGAAACTCTGGTGCAAAGGGTTGTTTCGAAGTGTCCGAGATGCAGCAGCTGCCTTTCCGGGACGGGCACCGCATGCGCGCCCGCCCCGGAAAGGGCCTACTTCCTCTCGGATTCAGCGGGCTCCTGGAACTCGGCTGGTTCCTTGGACCCAACTGGCTCCTTCGATTCCACAAGCCGCAGCGAGATCGAGTTAATGCAGAACCGCTGGTCCGTGGGAGTGCCGTAGCCCTCGCCTTCAAACACGTGACCCAAATGCGAGTCGCAGTTCGCACACCGGACTTCCACCCGGTCCATCCCCATCGTGCGGTCATGGAGATAACGCACAGTGCCCTCAGCCAACGGAGCCCAGAAGGACGGCCAACCGCAATGGGAATCAAACTTTTCGTGGCTGGTGAACAACTGGCTGCCACAAGCGCGGCACTGATAAACGCCTTCCGTATGAGTGTCCCAGTACTCGCCGGTGTAAGGCCGCTCAGTACCGGCCTGGCGCAGCACGCGGTACTCATCCGGAGTCAACTCTTCACGCCACTGGGCATCGGACTTCTCCATGGGCACGCCCGTGGTCTTGCTGATGTTCTCAGGAGTGTTCATGTCTTATGCAACGCTCACGAGTCGCCGATAAATCCCGAACCCGCATACAAGTGAAGAACGGGAAGCCCCAACTGGTCCTGCGCCTTATTGGCCCAATCCGTGTGGAAAGTATCCGCGATTGCGTGCGGACGCGTTACCACCACAGCTTGCGCGGCATCCAAGGCCCGGACCTTCGCTACCAAGCCGGCCACGGCACCGCCGTCGACGATCTCGCCTGTGACACCGCCGCCCAAACCTTCCAGCGCTGCCAACGAAGTGGCCAGGGTTTCCGACGCCTCCGCCCTCTCAACATCCGGGTTGGGGGACTGACCACCAAGTTCCCGGAACGCTTTGGCAATATCGAGCATGGAAAGGTTCTCCAGGAAATCAACCAGGAGATGTCGCTCGGTATTGGCCGGGACCAGGACAACCAAGGGTGCGTCGCCGCCGTCGACCAATTTGGCGATGTTGACGCGGTCGTCGGGACCAAGGGGCTCTTCTGTCAGGATGACGATGGGATCGCTCATGGCTACAGCGTAGTCCCGCCGAACAAGACGACGCAGATTTTCGGCAGTCAATTCCTGCCAGGGCTCTTCCCGGCAACCAATCCGCCGCGCGGCCTCCACGTGCATGGACCACGGCCACTGAACGGCGACAATGGAGCCATGGCATTGAATACCCGGTCAGCGAGCGACGCTGCAGAGAAGAAAATGTCCCTGCGCACAAAATGGGCCATCGCCGGAATCCTCACCGGAGGGACACTCGCAGGACTCGTCGGTGCCGGATCTTCCGCGCTCGCAGTGTATTTTGCCCGCCGCGTCATTACACCCGCGGCCCGTCATGAGGACCAGGAGGTCCTCGCCGTCATCCGCAGCGACAAGGGACTGCAGGTCATCCTTGCGGCAACCCCTGACACCACCATCGACGGCGTGTTCAGCCTCTTCTTCGAGGGCGGTAAAGGCCATGCCAGGATTGGCAGGATCGTGTCCTACTCACCAGCTGAACAAACGGTGCTGCGCGAGGTCGAAGAGGTTTACAGCGGCAACCTGGCTGAAGCCCGCCGGGGATGGTGGAGCGGCGCAACGTACCCGGATCCCGCGGCCATCGGGCTAGCCGCCGAGGATGTAGAGATTGACCTCGACGTCGGAAAGGCTCCAGCATGGCTGGTCCGGGCGGATCCAGCTATCCACGCACCCATCTGGGCGATCATGGTGCACGGACGCGGTGCCACCAGGCTTGAAGGCCTCAGGGCTGTTCGGACCGCGCGGGAGCTGGGACTGGACAGCCTGCTGATTTCGTACCGCAATGACGGGCTTGCGCCCTCGGCACTTGATGGGCGGTACGGCCTGGGCTCCACGGAGTGGCGGGACGTGGAAGCCGCGATCGAATACGCGACGGCACATGGTGCCCGGGAAGTGGTCCTGTTCGGCTGGTCCATGGGCGGCGCGATCAGCCTTCAAACAGCAGATCTGTCCAAGCACAGGCACCTGATCCGTGCTTTGGTGCTGGACGCGCCAGTGATCAATTGGGTCAACGTGATGGCCCACCATGCAGAGATGAACAGGATCCCCTACAACGTAGGCCGATACGGACAGTTGATGCTCGGACATCCACTGGGCCGCAGGCTCACAGGACTTTCCGCTCCCGTGGATTTCAAAGCGATGGACTGGGAAGCACGAGCCGTTGAGTTACGAACCCCAACCCTGCTGATCCACAGCGTCGACGACGACTACGTCCCCTTTGAGCCTTCTGCGAGCCTTGCCGAGAAGAACCCGGACATGGTGACGTTCGAACCGTTCCACGGTGCGCGGCACACGAAGGAGTGGAACGTTGACCCGGAGAAATGGGAACGGCTGGTTCGCTCATGGCTGCAGCGTCAGTTGGCTCCCCGGAACAATCCCGGACAATCAGAGGGTGCTGGACAATCAGAGGGTGCTGGGCAATCAGAGGGTAACGCGCAGGCTGGGTGACGCTAGCCTTTGGGTGACGTTAGCCCTTGGCGCCGATTGGCGCCGTCACGGCCTTGGTCAGCCGGACCAGGTCCCGTGGGGCAAGCTCGATGTCGAGCCCGCGGCGCCCGCCGGACACCAGTATGGTGTCAAAGGACAAAGCCGACTCGTCCAGGACGGTGGGGGAGGGTTGGCGCTGGCCCAAGGGGGAGATCCCGCCCAAGACATAGCCGGTCCGGCGCTCGGCCGCCTTGGGGTCGGCCATGGCTGCCTTCTTCGAACCCAGGGCTGCCGCCACGGACTTGAGGTCCAGGTTTCCTGAAACGGGGACGATGCCCACGGCGAGTTTGCCTTCGACTTCCACCATTAATGTCTTGAAAACCCGCTGCGGATCGACGCCCAGGACTTCGGCAGCTTCCAACCCATAACTTGCGGCCGAGGGATCATGGGAATACGGGTGCAGCACGAAGGGAACGCCGGCCGCAGCGAGTGCTGCAGTGGCCGGCGTTCCCTGTGATGCCATCTTCTTGGCCATGTGCCGGGACGCCTCTCAGCTTTGCCGTACAGAAAGTGGCTTTTCCTTGCAGAAACGGCTTAGTGTTCCAAGCGGTTTGCGGCCGCCACTTTCCGCTTGATACGGCCCAGCATGGCGGTCATGCCGCGCATGCGCAGGGGAGTGATGGCCCTGGTCAATCCCAGTAACTCCGGCATGTCATCCGGAACGTCCAGAATTTCCTGGGCCGTCAATCCATCGAGTCCTTCGTGCAGTACCCCGGCGAATCCACGCGTGGTGGGGGCCTCCGGAGGAGCTTTGAAGAACAACCGGTAGGCGCGGGGGCCCTCGGCGTCGTCCTTGTTTTTCTCCGATTCGATGGTGAGGAACAAAGGCGACTGGCACTCCACAACCTGCTCCAGCAACTCCGGGTGGTCCTTGAGGCGCTCCGGAAGTTCCGGTAGCCCCCGGGAGAACTCGAGCAGCAGTTGCAGGCGGTCAGGCTCCGTCAGTGCCTGGAAGTCATCGACGATCTCCGCCAGTGCGGCGGGCAAAGTGTTGGTACTCATCACTTCCAGCTTACGCACAACGGCCCTGATTGCATTGCTAGTTACGTTGTATCGCTAGTTACGGACCAAGGCTGCCGGCACGGAACCGCGCTCGGCGCCCTTGACGATGGGTACGCGGACCGCGTTGCCCCATTCGGTCCAGGAACCGTCGTAATTGCGGACGGTCTCAAAGCCCAGCAGGTACTTCAGCGCGAACCACGTGTGGCTGGATCGCTCGCCAATGCGGCAGTAGGCCACGACGTCGTCGCCCGCCGTCAGGCCGGCTTCGCCCAGGTAGAGGGCTTCCAGTTCCTCACGGGAACGGTAGGTGCCATCCTCAGCAGCAGCGCGGGCCCACGGAATCGAAGCGGCCGTGGGGATGTGACCGCCACGCAGTGCGCCTTCTTCCGGGTAGGCGGGCATGTGGGTGCGCTGGCCCGTGTACTCCTCGGGGGAGCGGACATCGATCAGGGGGTTGCCCAGGTGAGCAAGGACGTCCTCCTTGAAGGCCCGGATGGGGGCGTCGTTGCGCTCTACTTCGGGGTAGGTGCCCGGGGCCGGCGTCGGTACGTCGGTGGTCAATTCGCGGCCTTCAGCGATCCACTTGTCGCGGCCACCGTCCAGCAGGCGGACATCCTCGTGTCCGAACAGGGTGAACACCCAGAGGGCGTAGGCAGCCCACCAGTTGGACTTGTCGCCGTAGATCACGACGGTGGTGTCGCGGGAGATACCCTTGGACGCTGCAAGGGCGGCGAATGCGGCGCCGTCCACGTAGTCGCGGGTCACTTCATCGTTCAGGTCCGTGTGCCAGTCGATCTTTACGGCACCCGGAATGTGGCCGGTTTCGTACAGGAGGACGTCCTCATCGGACTCCACAACCACCAGCTTGCCGTCGGCGATAGCGCCTTCGGCAAGTGCTGCGGCAAGCCACTGCGTGGATACGAGTCGTTCAGGGTTCGCGTAGGACGCGAACTTTTCGTTTTGTTCAACGGGGTAGGACATGATGATGGCCTTTCACTGACAACGGGCGGAGCCAGGCCCTGGAAGCTGCATCAGTTGCCGGCCCGGCGTGCTCCAACACTAACCACGGGCCGCGAGGAATGCTTCCCCGCTGGTCATATGGTGAAACATGGCCTTGGTCACGTCGCCGTTTTCGGGACGCCGGATGCCGGTATTCTTGCTGGGGACCCAAATACTCTAAGAACGGACCACCGTGGTACAGATCGAACAACTGGCTGCCCGCACACCGGCAGTCTCCGTAGAGGAACTCCTCAAGGGTTTCTACCCGTCTCCGCGATTCGGAGAGGTATCGTTCGATAGCTACCGCCCGGACCCTGCCCAGCCCAGCCAGGCCAATGCGGTCAAGCTGCTGTCGGCTTTCGCTGACGGTGTTGGAGCCGATGACGGCGGTGGCCTGTTCAAGAAGTTGTTCGCCAAGAAGGCTCCCGCCACCCGGGCCGGCATTTACCTTGACGGTGGCTTCGGCGTCGGAAAGACCCACCTTCTGGCCTCCCTTTGGCACCGGTCTCCGGGTCCCAAGGCCTTTGGTACGTTCGTTGAATACACCAACCTCGTAGGCGCGCTCTCGTTCCGCAAAACCGTGGAAGCCCTCAGCAACTACAAGCTTGTCTGCATTGACGAATTCGAACTCGACGATCCCGGCGATACCGTGTTGATGTCCCGCCTGATGCGTGAACTGGCCGACGCCGGCGTAAAGCTGGCCGCAACTTCGAACACCCTGCCGGGTTCCTTGGGCGAAGGACGCTTCGCAGCCGTGGACTTCCAACGGGAAATCCAGGTCCTTGCCGACCAGTTTGATGTGGTCAGGATTGACGGCGAAGACTTCCGCCACCGTGGCCTGCCCGCAGCTCCGTCACCGTTGAAGACTGAAGATCTCAAGCACCGCATGCACGCCGAGTTCGACGGTCAAACAGTTGCCGTGGATGACTTCGGCACTCTCGTGCACCACCTCGCCGGCGTTCACCCCAGCCGCTACCGCCAGCTGATCTCAGGCATCGAAGCCGTGGTGTGGCGCGACGTCGAGACGATTACCGAGCAGGCAGTAGCGCTGCGCTTCGTGGTCCTCGCCGACCGGCTCTACGACAAAGATGTGCCGATTCTTGCCAGCGGCGTCCCGTTCGACAAACTCTTCACTGAAGAGATGATGACGGGCGGGTACATGAAGAAGTACTTCCGGGCCGTGTCCAGGCTTACGGCTCTTGCCCGTGAGGGACAGAACCACGAACCTGCCTGAATCGGTTCCGGCGCTACTTGTGTGAAGGCGTCAGCGGTTCCCGGTCTTTAAGCAACCAGCGGACCAGGATGCCTCCCGCCAAAGCCCAGAAGGCGGCACCCACTCCTGCGAAGCTGATCCCTGAGGCGGCAAGCAGGAAAGTGATGCACGCCGGTACGCGCTCTTCGGCGACTGCCAGTGCGGAGGAGATGGCTGAGGCCAAGGTGCCCAGCAAGGCCAGACCTGCCACCGCTTCAAGCAAACCCGCCGGTGCTGCAGCAACGACCGTGACAAGGGCCGCGGAGAACGCTGCCAGTATCAGGTAGGCCAAGCCAGCCACGAATGCCGCGATCCAGCGCCTGCCGTGGTCTTTCCCGGCTTCCTCGCCCGCGGCCAACGCCGCACTCAAAGCAGCAAGGTTGATGGCGTGGCCTCCGAACGGAGCGCCCGCGATGGTTCCGGCCCCCGTGACCACCATCGATGCCCGCCAGGGCGTTGTGTAGCCAAAGGATTTGAGCACGGCGACGCCGGGAATGTTCTGCGATGCCATCGTGACAATGAACAGGGGCAGAGCAAGCCCCACCGCTGCCTCCACAGTAAATGTTGGAGTAGTCCATTCGAGCCGCGGCAACAGGTCGTCTCCGGGAATCTGAACGCCGTTCGCCACGATATGGATGCCGATGACGGCGAGGGCGACCACGAGTGACGCCGGGACCGCCCAGCGGGCCGCGAACTTCATCATCACCAACCAGCAAAGGGCCACCGGGCCAACCAGTAAGGGCACTTCTCCCAGGGATTGGAAAGGTGCGAGGCACAGGGGGAGCAGCACGCCCGCCAGCATTGCCTGCGCAAGCGCTGTGGGTATCTTCGCCATGAGCCTGCCAAGGCTGGGCAGTAACCCCGTCAGGACGATCAGCACCCCGACGACGACGAACGCACCCACCGCTGCCGGCCAGCCGCCGTCGACCATTCCTGCCGAGGCGAGGAGCGCCGCACCCGGGGTGGACCAGGCCAAGGTGACTGGCATTTTCGACCTCCACGCCAGCCATAAGATGCCCAGTCCGAACGTCAGCGTGAGGGCCAGGAGGCCGCTGGAGGCTTGCGCCTGGTTGGCTCCCACAGCCCGGAGTCCGGCAAGGACCACAGCGAAGGAGGACGTGAAACCGACGAGGGCGGTGACGATGCCAGCCGTAATAGGTGGCCCCAACGTGTCCTGGCGGGAGGGGCGCTGGACTGCGTAAGAGGCTGATGGCATAAGGACCAAAATACCGGACGGGAAGCCGGTTGCCGGTTAAACGCCAAGGGCACCGGTGGCGCCTCTCGGCGGGACCGGTGCCCCCTTGACGTATCTGGTACGGCGGGCTCAGGCAGCTACAGCTGCTTAGGCTCATCCGCGACGGGAGCCTGTGCGGCGTCCCCGTCTGTTGTAGCCACGAAGTCGGAAGCGGCATTCTGAACCGCGTCAACCTGACCTGCGAACTTGCCGCCTGTCTTCTGGTCGACGAAGTCTCCGGCCTTTTCGATGCCATTCTGAATGGCTTCTTCGTTGCCCTGAATGAGACCCTGAGCCTTACCCTTCAGGTCGTCAATTAAACCCACGGGCACCTCCCTTCCTTCGCGGAGCCAGTTCGCTCCTCCGCGTCCGACCCTAACACCAGATTCAGGGTGTGCCAAGGATTCCAGATGCGCTACGCCAAGGGCTTACTGAGCTCAAGGTGACGTGGGCTGTCCGGATTCATGAGCGAGTGCTTACGGCCGTAGGAGAAGTAGATGATCAAGCCAACAATGAGCCAGACCACAAATCGTAGCCAGGTTTCCCAATGCAGCTGGGACATCAGGAATCCGGAAGCCAGTACGCCGAAGGCGGGAACTACGGGCATCCATGGCAAACGGAAGGTACGGGGAGCCTCAGGCCTCTTGTAGCGGAAGACGATGACGGAAATGCAGACCACAACGAACGCTGCCAGGATGCCGATGTTGGTGAGGTCGGCCACTTCCTTGATCGGGAAAACGCCGGCCAGGAACGCTGAGGCGATGCCCGCGATCCACGTCACCCGCTGCGGTGTGCCGTGACGGTCGGTACGGGCGAACCAGCCCGGCAGCAGGCCGTCGCGGCTCATGGAGAACCACACGCGGGTAACGCCCAGAAGGAACGTGAGCATAACCGTCAGGATGGACAGGACAGCGAAAACCGAAATGATGGTGGCGATGACAGGCAAGCCCACCCCGGTGAACGCGGATGCGAAGCCAGCCTTGGGATCGATGTCCTTGTAGTTCTGCATGCCGGTCAGGACGAGCGTAGCTGCCACGTACAGCAGCATGGCAATAATCAGGGACAGGACGATCGCCTTGGGCATGTGCTTCTTGCCGTCCTTGGCTTCTTCCGCGGCTGTACTCATGGCGTCGTAACCAAAGACAGCGAAGAACACCGTGGCTGCACCGGCGAAGACCGGGCCGAAGCCGCTGGGCATGAACGGATTGAAGTTCTCGGTGTTGACGTAGAAAATGCCCAACCCGATGATGAACAGGATCAGCACCACCTTGATGGCGACAGCCACCAACTCGAAGCGGCCGAAAGCCTTGGTTCCCCTGCTCAGGATCCAGGTCACCAAGAGGCACACCAGGATCGCCGGGAGGTTGATGATGCCGCCCTTTCCTTCATCCGCTGTGGACGTCATCCAGGTGGGCATGTGGATTCCGATGCCGGACAAGAAAGCATCGAAGTAGCCGGAGATGCCGATTGCCACAACGGCAACAATGGCGATGTATTCAAGCAGGAGATCCCAGCCGATAAACCAGCCGATGATCTCGCCCAAGGCCACATAGCCATAGGTGTAGGCGGAGCCGGCCCTGGGGATCATGCCGGCAAATTCGGCATAGGACAGAGCGGCTGCGCCGGAAGCAAGTCCGGCAATAAGGAACGAGACGAGCACTGCCGGGCCTACGCCCGGATTGTTTGCGTCGCCGTGGGCTACGAGGCCGGCCAGCGAGAAAATGCCGACGCCGATAATGCCGCCGACGCCGATGGCCGTCAGTTGCCAGAGGCCAAGACTCTTGAAGAGTCCACTGTGCTTGCTTTCTTCCTCGATGTCGTCGATGGGCTTGCGCCTCATGACGGATTGGGAAGCCGTCTGTTGATTCATGGGGGTACTCCTGCCAGTTGGCGTGGAACGGTGATGAGCTCGCATTACATTCTGCGAGACGAATCACATTAGATAAAGCGACTTTTTCTTAGGTGTATCAGTTACTTCAAATAATGAATGGCATTTGGCTCCGCGTGTGGGCATAAAAAAAGCAGCTCCGAGGAGCTGCCTTTTTTCGTTGGAGCGGACGACGAGATTCGAACTCGCGACATCCACCTTGGCAAGGTGGTGCTCTACCAGCTGAGCTACGTCCGCACATGTTGTCTGCCAGGCAGATGCCTGGCCTTCAACAACAAACAAGTTGCCTTGTTCTGGTGGGCGATACTGGGATCGAACCAGTGACCTCTTCCGTGTCAGGGAAGCGCGCTACCGCTGCGCCAATCGCCCGTTTCCGGGTCCTTATGAAAGGAGAGCGGACGACGAGATTCGAACTCGCGACATCCACCTTGGCAAGGTGGTGCTCTACCAGCTGAGCTACGTCCGCACATGTTGTCTGCCCGGCGAATGCCTGGCCTTCAACAACAAACAAGTTGCCTTGTTCTGGTGGGCGATACTGGGATCGAACCAGTGACCTCTTCCGTGTCAGGGAAGCGCGCTACCGCTGCGCCAATCGCCCATGCATCCAGCCGTGACTGGAAGACATGGTTTTCACCGAGGTGGGTACGGGATTCGAACCCGTGTATACGGCTTTGCAGGCCGCTGCCTCGCCTCTCGGCCAACCCACCGTGTAAGCAGATTCCGAGGAATTCTTGCCTTGACAGTGCCTTGCGAGCGGACGACGAGATTCGAACTCGCGACATCCACCTTGGCAAGGTGGTGCTCTACCAGCTGAGCTACGTCCGCAGTGCCGTTGCGCCGGCCTGCCCAGTAGGCATTCCGTCGCTTTCCGACGAGTAAAAACTCTATAGGAGGTTGCTTCAAACTCCAAATCGGTTGGTTGCTTTGGCTTCTTTAACGGGCTCGGATCCTTGAATTTACGGGGCTCTTGGGGAGTTTCATGGCTGTAATTCCGGCCTTGTGATTCGGCCGTTTGAGCGCGTTTTGCAATCCAGCCAGGGTGGGCTAGTCTTCTGTATGCATCAGCGAGTTGATGCAGGTTTCACCCGGGCGATTGGCGCAGTGGTAGCGCGCTTCGTTCACACCGAAGAGGTCACTGGTTCGAACCCAGTATCGCCCACCAAAAGAAACCCCCGGATTTTCCGGGGGTTTCTTCGTTTTGCGCCCAGAGCGTCGCATCGATCGCTATCGCACGTGGATCATGAACCCGGAGTGGGCGAGAAGCTCCGTATGTGACTGCGCTCACTGCTACATTGTTTCCGATGGGGGTGCAAAGGGTGCTTCCTGCACGCCGAGGAGTTCCGTATGAGCCTTCAGATTCCGCGCCCTGGCGACCTACCCACAGCGACGGCTGACGAGGACCCGAAGAAAAACCGCAAAGCCCGTACTTCCATTGGCATCGGCCTCATCGCTGTCGCCGTGATCAGCGCGGCGGCAATGATTTGGTTGTATTCGTTGTATGGGGCTGGGCTGGCAACCCTCACCGAGAGCGATAGGTCTGGACAAGCAGTCTTCGTGACGCTCAACATCTTCTACTTCATGGCGCTGGCTGCAGTTGGCATTTGGAATATCACTGCCAGGCTTAGTGCATCCAAGGTGCCGCTCATTGCTGCGCTTGTCATGTCGTGCCTCGCGCTGACGTTCACTGTTATCAACATCCTTGACTTCGCGACGACCAGCGGCAGGATTCCGAGTCTGTTTATGTTGTTCCTGAATGTGGGTATCTGCGTTCAGACAATCAGGCTCTTGCTCGTGAAGCCGCAGCTGGACAGGTCCTCCGTTCGCCCATAATGCCGCATCAAGTCAGCAATTAGACGTGCGCCGCGGAGGGCACCGCCGCCTCCGGGAAGTACCGCGCGACGTCGTAAGTACGTGCAGTCTGCCATCCGCGGAGGGCGACGGAGGGCGACGGGCAGGTCCGCCACAGCGTTCCCTTCAGGGCGTGCTGCGGGGATCCGGGGATGTGAGTTCTTGGGGGCTCAGTTTCAACGCGAGCTCACGCAGCTGGCGGGGCCGGAAGGGCTTGATCAGGTACGCAGTGGCGCCGGAGGCAATGCCATGGAGTTCATCGTCCCGTTCAGCGAAGGCTGTGATCATCAATATCGGGGCCTGGGAAACCGCGGAAATCAGGCGGGCGGCTTCGCGACCGTCCATGTCGGGCAGTCCCAGATCAAGGGCGATCAGTACTGGGTTCAGCCGTTCGACTGCGGTCATGCCTTCATGTGCTGTTTCGTAGGCATGGACTTCGAAGCCGGCGCCGGCGAGGATCAGTGCGATCAGGTCGCGGATGTCAGGATCGTCTTCGATGACGACGCATGTTCGCTGTGAATTCACGTGGGCCCCTTTCGGGACAAGCTTAGGGCGGGATCGATCGTCGCGGCCGAGATGCGCAGGACCTCTTTTGTGCCGCGGCGCGCCATCCTCGCAGGGGACTTCGCTTCTAGGATGGTGACACGACTAGGTCTGCAGGGGGTGGCATGGCGTTTGCACTGGTCTTCATGGCGATTGGATTGGTGTGGCTGCCATTCAGGAAACAGATCGCTCGCCAGCAGTACGCGATCGCCTCACAAATGCTCGGCCGGAGGACCCATGACGTCCTCGACGAGTCCGAGTCCCGGCCTGGAGCTGAACGGGAAGTGTATGAGCAAGTGGTACGGGGATTCGAGTTATTCGGCGTGTTCTTCAGCTCATTGCTGATCGTTGCGGGCCTGCTCATTCTGGTGCTGACGTTCAGCTTCAGGCCGCCATGGACGGGAGCCTAAATGGGCGGGTCCTTCCCAGGCATCGTCGCAGCTTTCCTGATACTCAGTGCCGTGGTGCTGTACCTGATGCGCAAGGTCATGGCGCGTGCCGGCGTCGACGGTTGGGCGTGGCTGCCTGAGGACTCGCAGTTCAAGACATACGAGCGTCAGCCGTGTGGTCGAAATTGACAGCGGGAATAGTGGCCATCGCCGGACTGGTGTTCCTGGGCCTCTTCCCGTGGCAGAGGTAGAGACGTGGGCTGTGAGGAGCAAAGCTTGATTGGATCAGGCAGGTCTGTACCGGCAGAGGAAGCGAATGTCCTGCACCGGGAGATCGAGGAAGGGGTCAAACGCTGGCACGACCGCGCTGCCGCCGCGGGGGAGGACCGCATTCTTGCCTGGACTACGGACGGTGATCTCCACAGCTACCGCCGGGATGAAATCACCCTCGGGCGGGAAGTATGTGCCGGTAGTGGAGCCATGGTGGTCCATGACAATATTCGCCGGAGTAATTGTCGTTTTGGTTCTCTTCTCGCTGGTCATGTCAGTCGTGTTCTCTGCATCAGACGGTCAATGGGTCCGGCTGTTCCTGCCAGGTAGTTTTGGTCTGTTCGCTTGGCTTCTTGTCTTCTGGGCGCGTCAGGACTGGGACGCTCGGGCCCGGCGACGGGAACGGGGTGTTCCCGAGCCAAAGACGGGAAAGAGGCCAGTCCAGATTGATTTTCGATGGCCACCGCCACGGATGCGAGGCCGCAACCAAGCTTCCCAGCAGTGAACGTCAGGGATTGACGCTGCGATGTGTGGACGGCCATAACTTCAGATGGCGAATTCGTCTGTCCGTTAGACCGGGAGCAGCAAATCCGAGCATATGGTGACCGGAAGCAGCACTACGTTGGATCCTCCAGATAAGAAGCGATCTGAACAGTGAGCGTTTCAACCATCGCCAAAATCTATCTCCGGCTAACCCGAGTGTTCCCACCTATTCCTCGTCCCACGTGAAGCTTCGAATGTGCCAAAGTGCTTTGCGACATGGAAACATTGTCGCTGACCGCAACCGGAAGCGTTTCAGAACCAACCAACTTGTTCGCCCGGTGGAGGATCCGTTACCGCGACGGAACGTAAGAGCCCGACTTTCACGGTGTCATCATGGTCTTTGTGACCAAACAAGGGCCTTACGACTGCTCTCCCTCCAATCTCCGTGTGCTCATACACACCTATTGGTCCACAGCAGGCTGGCACCAGCCCCCAGCGCTACCAGATGAAGAAACGTTCGAGAGGTTGAAAATTGCTGGCATAATGTTCGGCCCAGACACTCCTAGGGATCACGACGATTGGGTAACGCGGGCACGAGGCGCAGCGCAAGGTCTCACTCTCAGCGAGGTTCGCGATGCTTTTCTCGCTAGCCTAACCAGCCGCCGATTGGATCTTAGATCGGCGCTGAGTTCCTACATCATCGCTAGATCGCTGCCCGACCATCCATTTGATGGAACTGCCGCACAATTTCGCTGCCTGGTGTGCGACGCCGTAGCCCATTCCAGTGCGGACCTGAATATCCTCAGCTTTGAACGATTCAAATGGGGAGGGGTAAGGAAACTGGATATTGGCTATATCGCCTTCGACCTTGAACAATTCGAACGAGCGCCAAAACTCGAGCCGTCCAGGGCAGACAAGACCCTTGCTCGCGAGATCTCCGCCTTCATTCAGAGCTGTCCACCCTCCACCACCCCAACCCAGTTGGCCCCAGCACTCAAGATGCTGCCTGGAAACAAGGATGAACGCGCCTCGTTCATAGACGCCCTCGGAATTGTAGGCATCCTCAATGCGCCGGAACATCCTGGATTTCTAACGCGCTTCGTCACTTCCGCAGATAGGAATCTACCTAACCGTCACTATGTCGACGACGGATACCCGGTCTGCTGGTGGACTGCAGCGAACGGTGTTGACAACTTGGCACTCCTCGAAGTGCTAGCGCTTGAGAGCTAGATGTACTGTCCCGTGGGTGCGTGCCTGCGCGGCAACGCTTGTGTCACTTCAGAAGGCGATTGCATAGAACGCCAGGGGTCATCTTCACAAGCGCAAACGACTTAGATTTGATGGTCGGCAGCCGGCAAGAGGATGAAATTGCGGACGCGGCAATGTGCCGACGAGGACATTGTCGTCGACCTTGCGCCCATCGCCCAGGCAACCTGTGAGTTGGGAGGCAGGCTACCTGTCGACTGCGATCACGTGCAGTGCGCTATTCAATACATGGCAGCGCCAAACAGCTCCGGCCGCGGTTGAGGCGTTGTTTGCGATCTCGGACGGTGCTGGCATGATCCAGGGCAAGCTCATTGAGCCCGCTGGCTGGGCATTCACGTCTGGCGACGTGGCAACCTGTCAGTTCCGTTGCGCCAGCACCAGCTTCGACGTCACAGATCCGGTGTTCCATCTGGGTGTCCTCACCCAGGTCCAGCGATTCAAGCCCGATCGAATAACAGTCCGGCGGCGTGCGGACCCAAACAGCCTTCCCCAATGGCTTCTGAGATACCGGTGCTCTGCTTCCGGCTTGGGCCTGCAGATGATGTGTGCGGCCTGCCGTGGTCAAGTGCCCTTACGGTCGCGAGGAAGCCGACATTGAAGAGACAAATGAAGCCGGAAGAGTCAGTTTGAGGAGGCGCGGCCGGCAGCGCAACGACCGACTATCCACAAGCGGAAACTGAAAGAAATGTAACAAATCTTTCAAGACTAGTGACTTTGGTTTGTTTGTAACGCATCATGGAATCAGTCGATCCCGAGGACGCGAGCGGCACGAACAAGAAGGGAGCGCAGATGACGCGCTTTGTTGATGTACACAACATGATCAGCTGGGTCAGATCCCAGGGTCCGGAGACGATCATCAAAGATCTGATCCACTACATGGAGGAAGACTTCCGCCGATGGGCGCGGTTCGATAAGACGCCCCGGGTAGCCAGTCATACCCCGTATGGCGTCATAGAACTCATGCCCACCAGTGATCACGAGACCTACGGATTCAAATATGTGAACGGGCACCCTTCCAATCCTGCACGCGGCTACCAAACCGTCACGGCATTCGGCGTTCTGGCAGATGTCCACAACGGCTACCCAACGTTTCTTGCAGAAATGACAATCCTCACCGCGCTGCGCACCGCCGCCACCTCTGCAATGGTTGCGAAGGCCCTGGCCCGGCCCGGTTCCAGGGTCATGGCCATGATTGGAACCGGCAGCCAGGCAGAATTCCAGGCACTGGCCATGAGAACAGCATTGGGCGTGGCGAAGCTGCGGGTTTGGGACACCGATCCCGCCGCAGTGAAGAAGTTCATCCGCAACATGGTTCCGCTTGGATTCGAAATAGATGTTGCTGCATCTGCCCTGGAAGCGGTTCAGGGCGCCGACGTCATCACGACCTGCACGGCGGACAAAGCCCAGGCCACGATCCTCAGCGTTCAGCACATTGCTCCTGGCGTCCATCTCAACGCGATCGGTGGAGATTGCCCCGGAAAGACGGAACTGGATCCGTTGATCCTGGAGATCGGTGACGTTTTTGTCGAGTACGAGAGCCAGACGCGGATCGAAGGTGAAATCCAGCAGATGCCGGCTGACTTCGCCGTTACCGAATTCTGGAAGGTCCTCCTCGGCGCCGCACCTGGGCGCACCTCAGAAGATCAAATCACCATCTTCGATTCCGTCGGATTTGCCGTGGAAGACTTCTCAGCCCTGCGTTATGTGCGGGACTCCGTGGACGGTTCCGAGTTCTTTGAAGATATCGACCTCGTTGCCAATCCCGACGACCCCAAAGACCTGTTCGGTCTTGTCGGTGCATTATCGCCCGTCGGTTAGGCGACTGACTCCATCGTCTTCACCATCCAGCAAATGTATCCAGATATGACTCCCAAGCCCGGACCAAAATCCCCATCTCCCACGGAGCGCTATGCCCACCTCAATCAAGCCCCACCTACGTTCCTCCCTACTCCTTTCAGCCGCTACGCTCATGGCCATCTCGATGGTGAGCTGTACCGTTCCCACCGGCGAAGGTGGTGACTCCGGGGCATCAGGAGAGACCATCACGCTCGGTCTATTGGCCCCGCTAACAGGCGTAGCCGCTGCCGACGGCAAGCTCATGGAACAGGGTGCACGACTCGCGGTCGATGAAATCAATGCCAAGGGCGGCATCGATGGGAGGAAGGTTGAACTCAAAGCCCTGGACGTACGGGACCAGAAGTCAGATGCGGTCTCGGCCGCTGTGACACAACTGACCTCAGACCCCGATGTTGCGGCAGTGATCACCGGCTACGCCAGCACGACGAACTTCGAAATCGATCAGCTCGCAGAAGCCGGGATTCCGTACCTGCTCAGCGGCAACAGCGGCCAGACGCTGGAGATCATTTCCAAGAATCCCGAAAAGTACCCCGGTGTTTGGTCCCTTGCCCCTTCATACGAGGGGTATAGCACTGGAATTCCTGAACAATTGGATGCATGGAACGCCGATGGCACGTTCCCGCTCACTAACCGCCGGGTTTACATCATCTCCAGCGACAATGCATATTCCAATGGCATAGCGTCAGGTCTGGACAAGAACTTCAAGACAAAAGGCTGGGAAGTCACCGGTCCTGACACTGTTCCGTTTGGGGAAGTGGACGACTGGACCACGCAGATCGCCAAAATTCGGCAGGTCGATCCGGCTGTAATCATCAACCTCGACTACCTGACTGCAAATGCGTCAAAGTTCCTCACCCAATTCCGCCAGAACCCCACGCAGTCACTGGTGTTTTCGCAATACGCCCCCAGCGTCCCGGAGTTCACTGAGCTTGCAGGGAAGAACGCTGATGGCGTGCTTTACAACCTGCCGTTTGCCCCGTTGCCGGCATTGCCGGAAACCAAAGACCTTACCAGGAAGCTTACGGAGGCATACCAGAACGAACCGAGCCTTTATAGCTATGGCCTCTACGAACAGGTCCATTTGTGGGCCGACGCCGTCAAGGAAGTCGGGGATCCCGACAAACGAGAGGAAGTCGGAGCTGCATTGGGCAAGCTGGACAAACAAACCACCCTCGGGCGTGTCCATTTTGATCCAACAACCCATCTGGCGGTAGCCGGCAAGGACGGTATCCCGATGACGTACTACCAAATCCAAAACGGCAAACGCCTGAACATTGCTCCGGAAGAGTTCGCCGACGGCAAGTTCCAGAGACCCGAGTGGATGAAATGAGGATCGCCAAGTCACCAGTCCCCGCCCCGTCCACAGGGCACCTCCTGGAATTACGGCAGGTCAGTCGACACTTCGGGGGGTTCGTCGCAGTGGACGACGTCACGCTGAATGTTCATGAGGGGGAGATCCTGGGAATTGCCGGTCCCAATGGTGCGGGAAAAAGTACTCTCTTCAACCTGATCTCCGGGGTGCCGTTCGGCCCGACAGGCGGAGAGATCTTCTTTGACGGTACGCGGATTGACAGGCTTCCCGCGCACAGAATCGCTCGTTCGGGAATGCGTCGAACCTTCCAGGCAGAACAGCTGTTCCCGTCGTTGAGCGTTTCGGACAACATCGCCGTGGCCAACCACTACCTCGGCGGGCGGCGCACCAAAGGGGACGTGGAAACTGCCTTGGAGACAGTCGGAATCATCAAGTACAGAGATGATCCGGCGGGGGACATACCACTGCTTGCAAAAAAGAAGCTAATGATCGCCAGCGCCCTCGTCTCACAGCCGCGGCTCTTGATGCTGGACGAACCAGCCGGGGGCCTCAACGATGAGGATCAGGCTGAACTAATCCTGCTTTTGCGTGAACTTCAGAAGGGCGGCCTGACACTGCTGATCATTGAGCATGTACTCAGTCTTATCCGCGATCTGGCCAAAAGAATGGTCATCATGTCGTCCGGCGAAGTCCTGATTGAAGGAACCCCCGACGCCGTTCTTTCGGATCCGCGGGTCATGGAGGCATATCTGGGGAAGGCCGCAGCATGAACGCCGATCAGGAGACCGTCAGCCCACTGCTCCGCGTCAGTGACCTGGCGGCCGGATATGGACGCCTGCCTGTCGTCAGATCACTTTCCATGGAGGTCGCCCCGGGGGAAGCCCTGGCCTTGTTGGGTCCCAACGGTCATGGAAAAACGACCGCCCTGCGCGCCATCTCGGGCCTTGGCAGGATCTCTTCGGGTCAGATTGTCTTCGATGGCAGCGATATCACCGGGATGCCCGCCTATAAGGTAGTCAACCAGGGAATGATGCATGTGCCCCAAGGCAATCAGCTCTTTCCCAGGCTCACCGTCAGGGAGAACCTGACATTGGCAGGTGGGATCCCGGCAGCCAGGGGCCAGCGGGAAGAGACTCTTGAAATGGTCCAGGGACTGTTTCCCAAGCTCCTGCAACGTCGAGGGCAACTTGTGGGCACGCTGTCGGGAGGCGAACGCCAAATGGTGGCCATCGGAATGGGCCTTATGGCCAAGCCCAAACTTCTTGTGCTGGATGAACCAACTCTCGGGTTGGCACCCAAGATCCGGTACGAAATCCTTGAGACACTTCACGAAGTCCGACGACTGGGCCTATCCCTGATAGTCGCCGATGGCGATATTGAGTTCCTCTTCGAACTCGCGGACCGGTGGCATCTTGTGGAGCTCGGGCGGATCGTCTCCAGCGGGACCACCGACATCAAGCCCAGTCACGAGGAAGTCATGGATATGTACGTCGGCTCGCACCCGTCATCCGCTACCAACAACATTGAGGGAGACAAGCATGTCTGACGCGCTCCTTTCCATCCTCGTCTCAGCCCTCGTGCTCGGGTCGCTGTACTCATTGATGGCAAGCGGACTGTCCCTCATTTGGTCCACGCTGGGGGTCTTCAACTACGCTCACGGCGCGCTCCTGCTGCTGGGCGCGTACCTTATCTGGACGTTCTCAGAGAAGGTCGGGCTCCCGGTACTTCTCGCTTTCGCGGCTGCGATTCCCTTGCTGGCCTTACTGGGTATGCTCCTGGACCTCGTCGCGGTCCGGCCTTTCATCAGCAGGGCAAACGGAACTCTCTTGGTCATGGTTTCGACCCTCGCCATCGCCAACGCCGTCGAAGGTGCTGCACAACTAATCTGGGGACCGCAGAACAAGCAGATAAAGGCCGTGAGCACCTCAACATTTGCCTTGGGCGACGTAAAAATCGCAAGCTCCACCCTCATTGCCCTGGCCCTGGCATTAGTTCTAGTCGTAGGACTGATTACGTTGCTGCGCAAGACGAAGTGGGGGATGGCGGTCCGGGCAGTGGAACAAAACCGGGACATGGCAATGCTCGTCGGAATCAGGCCAGCGCGCATATACGCCGGCGTATTTGCGGTGGCGTCAATTCTGGCCTGCGCCGCTGCCTTCGTCTACGGAACGACCACCACCATTACGCCCACCAAGGGATTTGAACCCCTGCTGACGGCCTTTGTCGTCCTGGTCTTCGGCGGGTCGGCGACTTTGTGGGGAACCTTGGTCGGCGCCTTCACCATAGGCCTGTTGGAGGCGGGCACAACGTACTGGCTCGGTCTGCAATGGAGCCCTGTAGCCGTATTCCTCGTGCTGGTCCTCATCATGCTGGTCCGCCCCCAAGGTCTAGTGAAAGGACGTTCGTGATGAACATTCTTGGATCCCTCAAGCGCTTCGCGACGTGGCCGTTGCTCTTGCTTGCCGCCGCCTTGCTGCCGTATGTCGTCATCAGCGGCTCTGCACGCCTGCTGGCCGCGACAGCTCTCATTTACGCCCTGCTCGCGGCCAGCTGGAACCTGACGCTGGGTATCGGCGGTATCTTCAACTTCGCACACGTTGGCTTCTTCGGGGTAGGTGGCTACGCGATGGCCGTTGCCACAGTGACATGGGATATGAATCCATGGCTTGGGCTCATACTGGCAACCGTTGCCGGTGGGCTGGCTGGTGCCCTGGCCTATGTCCCGGTGATACGCATGCGAGGCATTTATATCGCACTGATCACCTTCGTCTTCGTTCAGCTCTGCTACTACCTGGTGTTGGCTATTCCCGGAATCACCGGCGGATCCAGTGGGCTGACAGGCGTACCGGCACTGAGCGTAGGAGATTTTTCCTTCGCAAAGTACGCGGGATTGGGTTACCTATGGTTGCTCGGCGGGGCAGTGGTCCTGCTCCTGGTTCTGCTCCGGACCACCCTTCGCAGCCCGTTCGGCAAGAGCCTCATCGCACTGCGCGACAATGAAAACCTTGCCGTGAGCCGCGGAATGAACCGCATAAGGCAGCATCTCCTTGCCTTCATCCTCAGCGGAGCAGTCGCCGGCGTCACAGGAGCCCTTTATGTTGCGTACTTCCGCGTTGCGGACGTCACACTCTTCAGTTTCGGATTCGTCACCCTTGGCTTGAGCATGATCTTCCTCGGCGGTACCGGCCACATCTGGGGTCCGGTCCTGGGGGCATTGATAGTCACCGTCATCGACCGCCAACTCACTGACCTTGGGCCTGTGCGTGCGATCATCATCGGCGTTGGAACCCTTCTGGTTCTCATTTTCCTTCCACGCGGCATTTCCGGGCTCTTCGAAGACGTATGGACCAGAGCGCGGAGGCTACTTCCGGGAAACCCGAACAAATCCGCCCATAGAGCACTCCAAAAACCCGCAAGCCGGACTATGGAAGTCGAGGAGACCACGCATGTCCATTGATTCCACTGCCCGGGCAGAGCAGAACCAACGAAAGGCGGTCCTGGACGCTGTGGATCGTCTGGCGCCCAGGATCGTGCAGTCTGTCGCCGACGCAGTCAGGATCCCGAGCATAAACCCTAAGTATCCCGGTCAGGACTACCAGAAGCTTGTGGGCGGTGAGGGTGAGGTGAGCGCGCTCATGAACGATCTTCATCGCGAAGCCGGAGCCTCCACGGAACTCGTCACAGTTGAGAAAGGCCGGGACAATGCTTGCGGGCGGATTGCCGGAACGGGCGGTGGCCGCTCGCTGCTGCTCAACGGGCACGTCGATGTTGTGCCGCCCAACCGGGAAGGTCTTTGGGATCACGCGCCGTTCTCCGGGTTGATTACCGATGACGCGGTTCATGGCAGGGGAGCTACGGATAACAAAGCCGGCACAGTCGCCACGGCATATGCTGCCATCGCATTAGCCACCGCAGGTATCCGGCTCAAAGGAGACCTCGTACTGCAGGCGGTCGTGGGAGAAGAAGTCGGTGACCACCTCTCGGGTACAACGGCAGCCTTACAGGCGGGATATGGGGCCGACGCCGCAATCGTCTGCGAACCGTCGAACTTCTCGGACGCAGCCCCCAATCTGGTTCCCACCACGCCGGGCCTGCTCTGGTTCTCGCTGTCCCTTGTCGGCAAAGCTGCGCACTCCGGACTGCGGGGTCTTACCATTCATCCAACCCTTGAGGGCGAAGCTTTGGGCGTCAATACCATCGATAAGTTCTGGATCATTTATCACGCCCTGCGGCAGTTGGAAGATACTTGGGCGCGGCGTGACAGGCACCCCCTCTTCCAGCCGGGCTACTTCAATCTCTTGCCCGGGGTGATCCGTGGAAACCCGGAGGGCGTCCTGGTCCCGTTCTTCCTCGCCGACACGCTCACAGTGGAATACTGCGTCTACCACCACCCTGAGCGAAGCAACGACGAAGTCATCGACGAGATCGAACGAACCGTGCGTCAAGCTTGTGCCAACGATCCCTGGCTAAGCACCAACCGACCTGAATTCGACTGGAAGCTCCTTTGGCCGCCGTACACCGCGCCGGCCAGCCATGAACTCATCCCCGCGGTCATGAAGGCCCACAGTGATTCCGTCGGCGGGTTTGACCTGGCCACCCCTCCTGAACAAGAGGGGTTCCTCGGTGTCTGTGATCTCACATGGATGGATGCCCAAGGTATCGACGGGCTCGTTTACGGTCCTGGGGTTGGCCGAACCGCGCACGCGGAAAACGAGTTCGTGCCAATCCACCAGATCATTACCGCAGTAAAGACGTACGCCCTATCTGCAATGGATTATTGCGGCGTCTCGGGTACTGAATCCAGCATCAATCCACCCACGACTGGCCGGAGGCGCCCGTGAACACCCCCGATATCTTCGTTGCTACCTGCGATCTCGCTGGTCAGGTCAAAGGACGAGGCGCACCCGGCGAAGCCTACGGCTCCGTCCTTCGCTCCGGTCTGGGCTGGGTGCCGGCCAACCTTGGCATTTCGGCTTTCGGCAGCATTGCGCCGGGCAGCGCCTTCGGTTCAACCGGCGACCTGCGCCTTATGCCGGACGAGGCCACGGAAATCACCGTTGCCGATGGCCCCAAAGAGGCCGGACTCAGGATTCTGCTCGCCGACCAAACACAACCCGACGGAACTGACTGGGACTGCTGTCCCAGGACCTTCCTGCGCCGAGCCATCAGCGACTTTCGAGAGCAAACGGGCCTGCGCGTTATCGCTACTTTTGAACACGAGTTCGTTGTGGAGGGCCTGCCTCAATCGGCTCCGTTTTCCTTGCGCAGGCACCTGGACGCCGATCCGTTCGGAATGGACCTGCTGCGTCTTTTGACGGATTGTGGTCTCGCACCCGAGAACTGGTTGCCCGAATACGGGGCGAACCAGTTTGAAATCACGGTGGAACCGAGCGACCCCCTCACTGCAGCAGACAGGGCGGTACTCTTGCGCGAACTGGTCCGCGATTTGGCCATCCGACGCGGCCTCAGGGCTTCCTTCGCACCGCTTCAGGAACCAAACGGTACCGGTACCGGCGTCCATGTCCACATCAGTTTGGTGGACGACGGCGGTACTCCGGTTCTCTTTGACGCCACCCGTCCGGGGCGCCTATCCGAGGTTGGATCAAGATTCAGCGCAGGAATCCTGCGTCACGCCGAAGCGCTGACGGCCTGGACAGCGCCAAGCCCCGTTTCCTTCATGCGCCTGGCCCCGGATCGATGGAGTGTAGGGGGCATATTCCTGGCGGAACGAAACAGGGAGGCTCTTCTCCGAATCTGTCCGACCAGTTCGGCAGGTGGATCTGCTCCGGACCACCAGTTCAATCTTGAGTACAGGGCAGCGGACGCAACCGCCAACCCGTGGCTCACGCTTGGTGTCCTGCTCCGGGCCGGTCTGGCCGGATTCGTAGGGGGCGACGAGTACCCCGAACCTGACATTTTCCCGGAGACGGCAGACCCGGCTGAATTGAACGACGTACCTCGACTGCCTCGTACACTCGAGGACGCACTCCTGGCATTGGAAAAGGACCAGAGCGTGACGTCGTGGTTCCATCCTGATCTGTTGGCAACGTATTTGGCGGTCAAGCGGCATGAGCTCGCCCATGTGGCCACTCTCGACGATGCTGCCCGAGTCAAAGCGGTATCTGATGTCTACTAATTCCGTAGAAGATCTCCTGACCACCATCGAGGAAATCCCCTTGGTGGACCACCATGTCCATGGAGCGTTGAAGGATGACGTTGACCGGTCCTCGCTGGAGGAACTGCTGACGGAGTCGGACAGGCCTATTCCTGAATGGATGACGCAATTCGATTCGCAGTTGGGATTCGCGATTCGTCGTTGGTGTGCGCCGTTGTTGGGCCTATCTGCACATGCGAGTGCCGACGCGTACTTTGAACGGCGTGTGGGGCTCGGGACGTCGGAAGTAACCTCTCGCCTGCTCCAGTCTGCGGGGATAGGTCATTTCCTGGTCGAAACCGGATATCGCGGTGATCAAATCCACGGCCTTTCGGGGATGGAGCGAATCAGCTCAGCCACCGTAGGTGAGGTTGTCAGACTCGAATCCGTAGCGGAGTCTTTGGCGTGGGAAGGCGTATCAGCCGCCGATTTCGCTAACGCCTATGCGGCCCGGCTAGCGCTGGCAACGGAGAACGCCGTGGGAGTCAAGAGCATCATCGCCTACCGACATGGGTTCGACTTTGATCCAATCCGGCCGTCCAAAGAAGAAGTGGTGAAGGCGGCTGCTTCCTGGCTCCGTCTGGTAGCAGCCGGCTACTCGCTTCGTGTTGCGGATCCTGTGCTTTTGCGCTTCTTTCTGTGGTCGGGCGTCGACCGTGGTCTGCCCATTCAAATGCACACTGGATACGGTGATCCCGACTTGCGTCTGGACCGCTGCGACCCGTTGCTGCTGGTTCCCTGGTTGAAGCTGATTGAATCATTGAAGGTGGACGTACTCCTTCTCCACTGCTACCCGTTCCATCGTCACGCGGGCTACCTTGCGCAGGTATTCCCGCATGTCTACTTCGATGTCGGGCTTGGGACCAACTACACAGGCGTTCAGTCTCTGGAACTGATCAAAGAGTCTTTCGAATTGGCACCTTTCTCCAAGATCCTGTTTTCAACGGATGCGTGGGGACCTCCGGAACTCCATTACCTCGGGGCGCGACTATGGCGCGAAGGAATGGGCAAGGTCCTGGGGGCTTGGGTTCGCGATGGGGACTGGGCTGAGGAGGATGCCATTCGAGTGGTTCACATGGTCGGAAGGGATAACGCAGTGCGCGTCTATGAGCTGGGGGAGAAGTGAACTCTGAACTGTTTGAGGTGCTCAGGAGACGCATTGACCAGGAAATTCCGCGCGCAATAGAACTGCGCCATAAATTGCATAGCTTGCCGGATTTATCCGGTTCCGAGGGGCCGACCCTTGATCTGGTCTTGAACGCATTGCCTGGCGACCTGCAAACCAGGTTTGTGGCCGGAACAGGGGCAGTACTGCGAATCGGCGGCCCGGGCAAGGCCATCGCCATCCGGGCTGAGCTGGATGCGCTGCCTGCCCTGGAAGAGTCCGGACTCGATTGGGCTTCCCAAAGGCCGGGTGTCATGCACGCTTGTGGGCATGATATCCATCTGGCTGCCGTCGTTGCCTTGGCCAGGGCTGTCCACTCAACACCGGGCGCAACTCCCATGGCACTGGTCTTGCAACCCAGGGAAGAAACGTACCCGTCCGGGGCAAAGGACATCTGCGCAGCAGGGATACTCACGGAGGAAGACGTGCGCGTCACAGTTGCGGCTCATGTTCAGCCGCTGTTACCCGGAGGGACAGTGGCGTGCACACCGGGGGCCGTGAATGCATCATCGGACGAGTTCACCATCAACATTAATGGAAGAGGCGGCCACGCCGCCTACCCGCACATTGCAGCGGATCCTGTCCTGGCGCTGTCCCACGTTGTGGTCTCTTTGCAAAACATCGTGAGCCGGAACGTGGATCCCATGGATTCGGTAGTCCTCACCATTGCTACCCTTCAGGCTGGTACCGCGGCCAACGTCATTCCGGGTACCGCCGCCGCCCGGGGAACTGTCCGCACTATGGCCACGCCAGTGAGGGAGGAAGTGCTGCGGCGTCTTGCAGAGACAGTCCGCCTGGTTGCAGCTGCGCACGGCTGCAGCGGCGAAGTCAGCGTCACCGAAGGTGAACCCGTCCTGGAAAATGATGCGCACGTCGTCAAGGCGACTGCCCCTCTACTGCTGGCTCTGGGCTTGGAAGTGGACAGTAATCTCAGGTCTGCGGGTTCCGATGATTTTTCGTATTTTTCGGAAAGGATGCCTTCTTTGATGATGTTCGTAGGTACCAGCGGAACCGGGGAACGGTTGCACTCAAGCACTTTCGTGCCCCATGACTCTCACGTCCATGATGTAGCGCATGCGCTCCTGGCTGGATACGTAGGCGCCGCCAGGACGTTACTGCCCGCTCACGGGCTGCCCCTGGTCGCTGCCCCAACAGGCTGACGGCAGGCTAGCGCTCAAGCCGTTCTGGGTTTCCTGATTGAATGGGGATAAAAGCGGTGGAGTTCACACTAACTTCCAGCTTTGCCGTCTATGCAAAAAAGGAACGCCATGACGCAGTCCGGACAATTTGAACAGTCTGAGAACCAATCTGCCCGGTTGACCCTGGCGGACCGAATCCGTCAAATTCAGGGTTCACTTTCCCCGGCAGAGCACAAGCTGTCCCGCGTGTTCCTCGCCAACTACCCGACGGCAGGGCTCGAGTCCACCATTGAATTTGCCAAGAAAGGAAATGTCAGTGCCCCCACGGTGCTCAGGTTCGTCAGCAGATTGGGCTTCAACAAGTACCGGGACTTCCAGGATGCCCTACGCGACGAAGTGCAGGCGCGGCGGGCATCGCCGCTGACCCTCCAAGGCAAAATACGAGTTGATTCAGCCGCTCCAGAATTGGCTCAGTCAGTGGCAGAGACGGCGGTCGAGGGCATCGAGAGCACGGTCGCCTCGCTTCCGGAGCATGAGTTCGACCGTGCCGTTGCGCTTCTATGCAATACGTCACTGGACATTACTTCGATCGGTGGCAGGTTCTCTCACCTCCTGGCCACCTACTTGGACTTGCACCTTCGCCTGATGCGACCCAACACCGTGGTGCACGCCCAGCATCCTAACAATGACTCCACGTTCATAGCTGACCTCAGCAAACGCGATGTCTGCGTCTTCTTCGATTTTCGCCGGTACCAGAAAGACACCGTTGACTTGGCAAAGGCAGCCCGTGAGAAGGGGGCAAAGATTGTCCTCATCACGGACCCGTGGCTCTCTCCCGTTTCATTTGTCGCGGACGTCGTTCTGCCGGCGCGGGTGGAGGCGGCGGGTTCCTTCGACAGCATCGTGCCGGCAACGGTGTTGGTGGAAGCCCTCATAGCAGCTGTTCACGTCAAGCTTGGGCCGACGGCCGATGACCGTATGCGCATTTTGGAAGCCAGCCATGGCGCAGTGCTGGCCGATTAGTCCCCAACGCAAGTTTCTATCGGCCGCCGGAACTGAAACCTTCAAGCATGGAAAGTCCAGCCTCTGGGTCACTTTATGGCCTTCGAGGATCTTTGCTTCGAGGGCCAGAACTCAGGTCCAGAATTCGTCCGCCTTGGCGGTGTCCTCGAAGAACTCCCGGCCCTCGACAACCTTTCCGTCGCGGAGCACGAACACGATGGCCGACGCCACGTCCAAAGTCTTCCCGTTGTTTTCCGCGTGGCTTTGCTGGATCCCCACGGTGTGGTTTTCCCCGCCGACGATGTCCTGGACATTCGCCTGGAACGACCCCTGGGAGCGTGAGCCCAGCTCACCAAAGTAGGCCAGGATGGCTTCGCGTCCTTCTTTCTTGCCTGACAGCACGCCGCTTCCTGCCGCGTACCAGACTGCGTCCTCCGCGAACAATTCGCCAAGGGTCGCCAAATCCCCGGTGTTGAAGGCTTCGTACCCCCGCCGAACGAGTTCAGCGTTTTCTGCAGCTCCCATTTCGAACACCCCGTCATCCTTGTCGGTATTTTTACAACGGCCTAAGCCGGTTGACCCAACCAGTATCCGCTTCGGTATCCGGACGCTCAAGAGGAAGCGCTCGGTCAGGTCACGTCATAGGAGCTTCCCGGCGCCCTACTCGTTGACACGAGAGAATGACATGAATTTGCGCGTGTCCAAAAGAGGTTACCGGAGCGTGGACTACGCGTGCGGTTGGCTGCTACAGACACTCCGTATCGGCGATTAGTGTCCCACGAATGTCCGGGTTCCAAGGAAATGGGACGCCGCGAAATTTGACCGGTCGTTTGGGTGCGCATGTTTAAACAGGCAGTTACTCTTAGCTCTACAAGACTCTGGGGGAGCAAGAGATGAAACCAATCACCGTCGACGGCGGCAAGGGCACAGTGGAACTCGACGCCCAAGGAATTCTCTACCTGGTGTGGCAACCGGGGACTGTTCTGGAGGCCGATGACGTACATGCGGCGATGGCAAAGGTCAATGAGGTTGCCGACGGTGCCGAGTACCCGATGCTGATCGACATAGCCAACACTCAAGCTGTGACCCTTCAGGCCAAGTCCGTTTTCAGCGTCAAGTGCGCCGCTTCACGAATTGCCCTGCTTGGCTCAAGCCCGCTCAATCGGGTCATTGCCAACTTCGCCATGGCACGGCGGAAACTCCCGTGTCCCACTCGGTATTTCACCTCCCGCGATGAGGCGATGTCCTGGCTTCTCCAGGCACCCGTTTCCTGACACCACCGTGCCCATATCCAACGAAATCGGACAAGACTGACCGTCTGGGTCCGTTCAGAAGCGGCATTTGCGACGAACTGGACGCCTTTGTCTGTTCATTCGGGTGCGAATATTCAAGCAGGCAGTTAGTCTTAGCTCCATAAGACTCTGGGGGAGAAAATGAAGCCAATCACCGTTGATGGCGGCAAGGGCACAGTGGAACTCGATGCCGAAGAAGTTCTCAACCTGGTGTGGCAACCGGGGACTGTTCTGGAGGCCGACGACGTACATGCGGCGATGGCAACGGTCAATGAGCTTGCCGCCGGTGCCGAGTACCCGATGTTGATCGACATAGCGAACACTCAGGCGGTGACCCGTCAGGCCAGGTCAGTTTTCAGCGTCAAGTGCGCCGCTTCACGGATTGCCCTGCTTGGCTCGAGTCCGGTCACTCGTGTCATTGCCAACTTCGCAATGGCACGGCGGACGCTCCCGTGCCCCACGCGGTTTTTCACCTCCCGCGATGAGGCCATGTCCTGGCTACTCCAGACGCACCTTCGGTAGCACTGGCCATGGCTGTTGGGAGCCGGGGGAGTGACCGCGAGATCGAAACGACGGTGCTTCAGCTTCCCGGGACAGCTCATCGACCAGCCGACCGAAGACGAAGGCTAGAAACTGGGGCGACGCGAAGTCCATGGGGTGACCCTACAGGTCAAGGCCAGCGAGGCGAGAAGTTCAGTGTTTCCTGGAGGAATGTCTGAATGGCCCGCCCTCGAGAGCCAAGTAGTCAGCCTCAGTAGGAGCTGGTGTTTGTTCCGTCGGCTGTTCGTTGCTTTGGTCAATCTCCACTTTAAGGGCATAGGCCACTGGCGCCGCACCGCAGTTTCATCCCATCCTGCCTACAAAACGATTGTGAGCCCGGGGGCTAGCGTATCGAGCGACCGCACGATCTCTGCAGGTGGTTGTTCGGACCGACCCGCAAAGTAGCCCAGCAGTATATTTACGGCAGTGGCTCCCTTGGGAGTCATTCTGGCCATGAGACAAACCGTAGGGTTCATCGTCCAGGGAAGGAAGTGGCGCACTTCTTCGTGATTTCACTTCGTGTTATCACCTGCAGATCAATCCCCGCCGTCCGAAGGCCATCCGTTCCTCTCCCGAAGATGTCAGAATCTGTGCATGCCCCTTCTTCAGGTTCTCAATGCATCCCCCGCCTCGACTGAAAAGAAGCGTCAGCTGCTGTCTGCACTAACTGCCACGTACGCTGAGGTCATGGAGATCCGTCCTGACACGATCCGGGTGATCTTGCAGGAGCTACCCCGCGAGAACTGGTCTGTAGCAGGTATAACCTTGGCGGAGTCAGGACAGAACGAATCCGTCTGAACCCGAACGGCCTCTTGCCCGCGCCGCGCCAGGTGAAGGATCCGTTACCGGGCACCGCTGTAGCCGCCCATCTTCCGGCCAGATGCTCACCGAGAGGAGTGCGAGCCAGCTAGGCCGACGCGTGCCTGGGTAATTGTGTTCGGCCAGTCTCGTAATTAAGGACGGCATCGTGTTGCAAGGTGAAAAATTTGTCGGGGACGTCCTGCCCCAAAGATTCGTCGCAGGACATGGCAAAGAAACGCGGCGACATGACATCAAAGATGAATCCAAGTTTGGCGAGTTCAGGCCAGCAGCTGCCCTTCGGACTACACCACTCCGGATAGGGCCACTCGGGAGGAGCCCACTTTAGACGGCCCCTACTTGGTTGTGATGAGGGAGGAAATAAGCGCAGCAAACCTTTCATCCGAAAGCTTTGATCCAAGCCCTCTTTCGAGGGAACTTGTCTCCAAGAGATCAACGGCCCTTGCATGGTACTTGCGTACAGCTTGAACGACAGCATGATGATTCTTCTGGGAAATGGCCCGTATTATGGCCTCCCTGTCTTCGTAAGCGTTCCCGGTTAAGGTCCGCCAGAACTGCGCGTCGTCCGGAAACAGGTCGCTCTCTATGCGATCCAGAAGCTGGATGAGAAACCCTCCGAAGACTCTCAGGAGTGGCTCGTGGGCGCATTCCAGCAGTGCAGTGAGGAAAGACACGACTCCGTCCAAAATCTCACGGGAAGTGGAACCGCGGGCCACTGCATTGTTTGCTTCGCTGAGCGCCTGGAGGTTCTCGGGAGTTGCTCGTTCCACGGCCCTGGAGGCGGCTTGCTCGTTGATGAGTGATAGAAGCCGAAGCACTTCACTGATTTGCACACCCTCCATTTGCATGGCGGTGACCAGCGATGACCTCACAAGGGCGCCGGTGTCTTCGACCACATAGGTGCCGCTTCCATGTCGAACCTCCACGAGGCCCATTACTGCCAGCGCGCGGATGGCCTCCCGAATAGTGGAGGGGCTTACGCCATAGGTGCCGGCCAGGTCCCGCTCAGTCGGCAAGCGCGCCCCTTGCTGATCTTCCCCGTTGCGATGAGCCCGCGCAGTTCCTCGACAATTCGTTCCGCGGTGTTGGTGCTTCTTAGGGTGCTGGCGCCTGACAGGCTGACAGCTGGTGGACGCGAGGCCGCTCTCGAGGTAGGCATGCTGCAAGAATAGCGCACCCAGTCACCCAGTGACTTAACCAACATGATCGAGTACCGTAGTTAGTCAAAGTCACCCAGTGACCTTGACTCCTTGATTATCCATGAGGATACTTGAGGCCAACTTGAAAAACACGATGGAGTGTGCATTTGATGAAAAATATGGTTCTTTCGACGTCCTTGGCCGCGTTGGCTCTTTTTGCAGTCTCGGCCTGCGGGGCAGGTCCGGCGCCGACCGCAACCCAGGCGGGGAGGCCCAACCTCCATTACGGTTGGGGTGAGCCCATCCACAGCTTCGGCAGCCGTATATCTTGCCGCTGAGCAGGAATTCAAGGAGCAGGGCCTCGAAGTCAAGACGGCCACTATCCAGTCCGGGGCTGAGGCAATTCCCCGTCTGCTGAACGGAGAGTTGGCCTTCGCCCTGGGGGACGCCGCCGGCACAATGACAGCGGCAGCAAACGGAGTAGGCATAGTGGCTTCCGGTGTTGCCACGACTTCGCCCTCCCATCCTGGCAAGGACTATTCAGGCATCGTCGCTGACGACCCTGCGATCACCAACGTAAAGGCCCTTGAGGGGAAGACGGTTGCGGTAAACCAGTTGAAAGGCATTTCCGAGCTCACGGCTCGTGCTGCCATAGACAACCAAGGTGGAAACTCGGCAGCTGTCCAATTCGTAGAATTGCCTTTTCCGCAGATGACCGAGGCCGTAGTTACAGGCAAGGTCAGCGCTGCACTCTTGGTTGAGCCCTTCTTGTCCGGAGCTAAGGCCAAAGGTCTCCACGTAGTCATAGCGCCGCAAGCATACGCAGTCGCCGACCTGCCGTCGACCATTTTCGTCTCGTCGTCGCAGTTCGCCTCGGCCCACCCCGAAGTTGTTAAGAAATTTCAGGCTGCCATGAGCAAGGCATCAACTCGAGCGAATGCTGACGCAGCTGACACACGCCGAATCACGGCCACTTACACCAAAATTGCCCCGGAAGTCCTGAATGTCATCACGCTGCCCATCTATGCCGAAGATGCAGCCGACACTTCGGGAATGCGGACACTGGCAGGGCTCATGAATAAGTACAAGCTTCTGGACAATCAGCCCGACCTCAACACTCTCCTGCTCGGCGGGAAATAGGGCTGGAGGCCAGGCATGGTTCTGAAGAATTCGAGTAGAACAAGGACATCCTTGTCCATGGAGCGCGGTCAGGGCGTCGATTGGAGAAGGCCCGTCCTGAGAGCTCTTGCATTCGCCCTCTTTATGGGTCTTTGGGAGGTGCAAGCCCTGAGGTTCGGGCCCGGGATTGTTCCTTCACCGGCGGAGGTCGGTACGGCTCTGGTCCGGCTCCTGCCCGAGCAGGATTTCTGGGCCGCCGTGTGGGCGACAATCAGTGGCTCCATTATTGGACTAGCTATTGCTGCAGTTCTGGCAGTTCCTCTCGGGATGTTGGTAGGCGCGAGTCCCTTCTTTGGGGCCAGCACACGCCTTTCCGTAGATTTTCTCCGGACAATCCCACCAGTCACACTCATTCCCCTGATCGTTCTCCTATATGGCCCAAGCACTTGGATGAAGATTGTCCTCATTGTTTTTGGCTGCATATGGCCGCTCTTTGTGCAAGCTACGTACGCCATACGCGAAGTGGACCCTGTTCTTCGTGATTTCGCGCGTGCTTTCCGCTTGCGGACACGGTTCCTGTGGCTGAATGTTCTGCTGCCCAGTTCGGCGCCGTTTCTGTTGACAGGGTTTCGAATTGCCAGCACGATCGCGCTGCTGCTGGCGGTCGCCGCTGAACTCATCGGGAATGCACCTGGAATCGGGCGTGAGATCACCTTGGCACAAATGGGCGCGCAAGTACCTACGGCTTACGCCTACGTCGTGATCGCCGCGCTTCTCGGTGTCGCGGTCAACCTTGGGACGGGCCTCGGTCAGCGCAAGGCTCTTTTTTGGCATCCGTCTGTACGTGGAAGGTGAGAGAACCATCATGACAAATAGGACAGAGCGAGGTTTTCTTAGGGCAATGAAGGGCCTATTGCTCGAGCTTTGGCTACCTGTGATCGCGGTGGCTCTCTGGCTGGCGATTAGTGCATCCAGCAAGTCGCCCTTCTTTCCGCCTTTGCAGACGATCCTAACGAAGGCAGTAAAAGTATGGATCACAGATTCACGCCTCACAAGTGACCTGGTCCCCAGCCTCCTGAATCTCCTGATGGGCTATGGGATCGCTGTCCTTGCAGGAGTCCTGATCGGCACAGCTTTAGGGCTGATGCCCATGGTTCTTGAAGCGATAGAACCCGAGCTGGAATTTCTGCGCGCGGTTCCTGCCGTTGCAATACTGCCGATCGCGATCATAGCTATGGGTCTCGGGGACGACATGAGAATTGCTGTCATCGCCTTCGGGGCGGTGTGGCCAGTCCTGCTCAATACCATCGCGGGCATCCGCGCGCTCGATCCCGTAGTGAAAGATATGAGCACAGCGTTCTCGCTTTCAGCTGCAACGAGACTGTTCGTCGTGCGCCTTCCGTCTGCTGCTCCGCAAATCTTCGCTGGTGCGCGAACAGCGCTCTCGATAGCAGTGGTTCTGATAGTCGTCAGCGAAATGACAGGGGCCCACCGCGGCGTCGGATACTTCATTTTGGCGGCCCAAAGGAACTACGCCATCACGGACATGTGGACCGGGATGCTGGTCCTCGGGATCCTCGGCTACTTGCTGAATCTTGCCTTCAGAATTCTTGAAGGCCGCCTGTTGCACTGGCACCCCAGCTATCGAACGCAAAACCAGTCGCGGGGAAAGGTTGTGTCGCCAAAGACTGCACTTAGCCAGCAGGCCACGACAGGAGCTGTCACCTTGTGAATCAGACAAAAGCTACCAGACCGATCGGAATTGAAGCCGTGAGTACATCGAACAGCACCAATGAGGCCGCTATTGTCAAAGCGGCGAAAACTGAGAGTAGGGATAGCGTCAACGCCGTCATCGAAGCTGTGAACCTTGGGCATTCCTACAATACTTCCGTGGGAAGCGCCGAAATCCTTGCCTCTGTTGAATTTTCAGTGCTGCCAGGGGAATTTGTTTGCATCGTCGGTCCATCGGGCGTGGGCAAAACAACTCTTTTGCGTTGCCTGTCGGGTCTGCAGCAACCGACGGCCGGCCACGTTGCGGTTGACGGCATCCCACTCGCTGGTCCATCGACAGCAATCAGTCTCGTCTTCCAGGACTACAGTCGCTCCCTGCTGCCCTGGCTGAGTGTTATCGACAACGTGACGCTTCCGCTGAAGGGCAGGGTCTCCAAGGGTGAACGGCGGGCAAGGGCGGAAAAAGCCCTGCGGGAAGTGGGGCTTCGGGAGGCCGCCAATCGCTACCCCTGGCAGCTTTCGGGGGGGATGCAACAGCGAGTAGCGATCGCCCGTGCCCTCGTATTCGAACCGAGAGTAATGCTCATGGATGAGCCCTTTGCCTCGGTTGACGCACAAACACGAGAAACTCTCGAAGACCTGGTACTTCGGATCAGGGAAGACCAGGGGCAGGCAGTTGTCCTGATAACGCATGACATCGACGAAGCAATCTACCTCGCTGATCGGGTGATCGTCTTGGGGGGCCGGCCTGCCAATGTTCGCGCCAATCTTTCGATTCCACTTGGCTCCTCCCGCACCCAGCTCCAAACCAAGGCCCGCCCCGAGTTCGCTGAACTCAGGGCCCATGTACACAGGCTCATCGGAGGCTAGATGCTGCATACGTCGAAAGTGGTGTATCCGGGGCACGCATAGCTAATTTGAGCCGAATGTTTAATGAAAGAGTGTGAATTCCCAATGAAGTTGGTTAAATACCTGCATAAGAACAAAATACGTCTGGGCGTCAGAGTCGATGATGGACTCGTTGCTGATAGCGGCTTCGCCGACCTCAGACAATTTCTGGAGACCCCTGCCGCGCGCAGGTCCGAAATCCTAACTGAGGCCTCAGGTCATGGCCGCCCTGTCCGTCCGGAAAAACTCCTCGCACCAGTGGCCGAACGCTGCCAGATCATTTACACCGGTGGAAACTACGCAAGCCATCTTGCGGAAGTCGCCCACCTTGTAACGCCCAAAGAACCGGTCTTCTTCCCCGGTCTCTGGTCCTCCGTAATAGGCCCAGGCGATCCCATCGCCATCCCAGAACCGGATAGCACCGTTGATTACGAGGTTGAACTCGCGTTTGTGATCTCGAAGACCGCCAGTAAGGTCAAAGCTTCCGAAGCATGGGACTACGTGTACGGCTACACTCTCGTAAATGACGTGAGCGCGCGAGACGTCATGCAGCGCGAGGCCATGCAAATCATGCTCTGCAAGAGTCCCGATACCTTTTGCCCGGTGGGCCCGGAAATAGTAAGTCGCGACGAGATCGCCGACGTTTATGGGCTTCGGATCACCTCCACGGTCAACGGCGTCCTAAAACAGGACTCGACAACCGGCACCATGCTCACGAGAATCCCGGAGTTGCTGGAATTCCTGTCCCGGACGGTCACTCTTCAACCCGGCGATGTCGTTACTACAGGAACACCTGGCGGAGCAGGTGCCTTCCGTAACCCGCCTGAGTTTATGTCCCCCGGAGACACTGTCACAGTCGCGGTCGAACAAATTGGTGAACTTACCAACCCGCTGGTAGCTGGGTGGCTCCAGGAAGAAGGCAACCGAGCCCAGGAACATGAAGCAGAAGGAATACACGCATGACCCCACGAACCCTGGCAGCAAGCCTTTCGAAGTATTTCGGTGAACGGTTCCTTACACCAGGGGACCGGCGCTACGACTCCGCGCGAAAAGTGTGGAACGGCATGGTCGATAAACGACCCCTTGGGCTGGTCAAGTGTGCCGACGGACGAGACGTATCAATAGCGCTGACCGAGTCCGTGGCAGCCGGAGTGCCCATTTCAATTCTCGCCGGAGGACATCAGATTGCCGGTGGCGCCGTTATAGAGGATGGCGTTGTCCTTGACCTTAGCGCCATGCGTTCGGTGAATGTAGACAGACAAAGTTCCAACGTTTCAGTGGGTGGAGGTGCACTGCTGGGCGACCTCGACCGTGCTGCATCCAGGTACGGTCTCGCCGTCCCGGCAGGCGTTGTCTCCCATACGGGAGTGGGGGGACTGACCCTGGGCGGGGGCATTGGATGGCTCTCGCGAAGTAGGGGACTCACCTGTGACCGGCTCCTCTCTGCTCGCGTCATTGACGGTACGGGCAGGGAGAGGTTGGCCAGCAGCACCGAGAATCCCGACCTCTTTTGGGCCATGCGGGGAGGCGGTGGGAACTTTGGTGTCGTCACAGAATTCACCTACGAAGCCGCGCCGATTGGGTGGGTGACGTTTGGAACGCGGACGGTGGGTCTGCAGCAGGCGCGAGCCGCGTTAATCGAATATGGGAGCCGCGCCGACACGCTGCCCCGACAACTTCAAGTCATGGTCAAAGTACAAAAAGCGCTGAGCCAGTCGGGTCCAAATCACCGGCGAGGTGAACCCGTGGTCACGTTTGAATGGATGTGGTCCGGGGACCCAGTTGACGCTTTCTCGGCGCAAGAATCGCTTGGGCTGGAGCACCTCGGGTCTGCCCAGGTGGCCCGCCAACGGTTTGCGGAAGTTCAAAGCCACCAAGACCACAGGTACCCCCATGGCTTCAGATACTTCCTCAAACCCGGTCACTTCAACGCGCTGACAGCCGAGGTTGCGGACGCCATGCTCAAAGCAGCCGAATCAATGCCGAGTGAAGACGCTCAAATTGAAGTTCTCCTTCTCGGAGGGGCAATTGACGATGTGCCTGAAAGCGAAACGGCCTACCCCAAACGGTCAGCACGCTTCGCCTACAACGTCACAGCCGGCTGGGAAAGTGACCTACTCGACCAGGAACATATCGGATGGTGCCGTTCAACACATCAATCCCTCAACCGTCTGGCAACTGAAGGCGCCTACATCAACTTCCTCGGTGCTGATGAAGTTGTAGATCTGTCAAGCATATTTGGGGCAGCGAAATATGCCCGGCTCCGCGAGGTCAAAGCACAATACGACCCCGGCCAGATCTTTCAACCGATGGTGCCAATACCCCCAGCTGATAGCCCCCTCGCCGCGACAAATTCAGGAACCAGGTAAATGATGACAAACGATATAAAAGCATCCGAAGTATCTCTTGCTGGTATCCACCACCTGAAAATTCCGGTTACCAATCTCCAGACGAGCTTGAAATGGTACGAGGAGATCCTGGGAGCTAAACGATGCGCAGAATTTGATCACTTCGACCGGGAAGGGAATCTCTTTGCCTACATCGTTACGATCCCGGGTATCGATACATACTTTGAACTTCGCTTGGCCCCCAAAATCGCGGAGCGCATGAAAGGGTTTGATCCGACAATCCTCAGCGTTGGGACCCTCGAGGAACTTGAACTGTGGGAACAGCACCTGAACCAACAAGGAGTAGCAAATTCGTCTGTCCTCCGCGGCATCGTCGGCTGGCTGCTCGTCTGTCATGATCCCGACGGGCTGGCTATCCGTTTCTACACTTTGGAAACCCATGAGTTCGACGCTGCAGGATCCGACATGGATTCTCCCTGGGTGGTCTACCCCGAATAAGGATCGGCGCCGTTCCACTCCGGACGCCATGTAAAAGCTGCCACGCGGTGGGGCGCTGTGCGCTCTCCGCGACCCTGGCCCCGCCGCCGCCCTATTCATCGGACCACGGTTCCGCCGGAAGCCCACAGCGAAGGCATCCCACCTTCAAAGGCAAGCGCCACGCATTCGCGGAGACTAACTCCGCCCCGACGGTTCACCCTGCAGCATCCGGTCGGCGCACCATTTCCACGTCAACACCACGGCGGACGACCACCACCCCAGACTCCTTAAGCGGTCACTGCGGCATTCGCAGCGCAGGCACTGCATATCCCTCTCTCACCGGGCCAAGGCCCACGATAGGAAACCGCATGACAACGCCCATCCCACCCACCGCCAGCCCGACGGTGTCCACAGCAATCGCGGACGTGGTGGCCGACCGCGCCGGCCATCTGTTCGGCCTAATGGGCAACGGGAACGCCCACCTCATCAGCCACCTCACCAGCCGGGGATTCCCCTTCACCTCTGGACGCCACGAGGCTGCCACTGTCGCGATGGCCGACGCGTACTACCGCGCCGGCGGCCAGATTGCGGCGGCGACCACGACCTACGGGGCCGGGTTCACCAACGCGTACACGGCGCTGGCCGAGGCTAGGCTCGCCCGAGTACCATTGGTGCTCATCGTCGGGGACGCGCCAAGCACCGGGCCGCGGTCGTTCGACATCGACCAAGTCACAGCGGCAGAAGCGGTAGGAGTCGTCACGCTCGTGGCGCACCCCACAAACGCGGTACTAATTGCTCACCGCGCCTTTGACCTCGCGCTGCGCACCGTCCAACCCGTGGTCCTCGCCATTCCGTACGACCTGGCCACCGAACCCTTGGAGGAGCAGGCCCACCTCGAACCTTTGCCAGCCAAGCCCGTCTGGAATGCGTCCGGGAAGGAGCTCGACCGGGTCGCCGCCATCCTGCGCAACGCTAAGCGACCGCTCCTGCTGGCCGGGCGAGGGGTGCTGCTCGGAGACGCCGTCGGCCCTTTCAAAGAGCTCGGGGACCGGTTGGGGGCCATGTTCATGACCTCCGTAATGGCCGTCAACATCGTCGACAGCCCATGGAACCTCGGCATCGCCGGAGGCTTCGCCCGCGAGCACCGCCTCGACCTCGCCCGGCAGGCCGACGTCGTGCTCGTCGCCGGCGCCTCCATGAACTCCTTCCAGCACCGCTACGGGACCCTCTTCGGACCCGACACGCGCGTCGTCCGCATCGACAACGAGCCCCCCAGTGATCACCCACACGTCGACAAGTACATCCGCGCCGACCTTGCACCCTTTCTCGAAGCACTGAGGGGCCGCATACCAACGGTCAACGAGCACCGGACGTGGCGACATGCCGCGACCGAGGTCGCGGGGGACGACTTCCGCTCGATCGGGCCCTACGAGGACCCGGAGGAGTTCGGCCCCGACGGACGCCTCAACCCCCGCACGGTGGTCGCTGCCCTGGAGCGCATCCTCCCCGCCGAGAGGTCAATCGTCATGGACGGCGGGCACTTCATGGGATGGGCCCCCATGTACCTCTCTGTCCCCGACCCCCAAGCAATGGTCCTGGTGGGAACCGCCTTCCAATCTATAGGCCTCGGATTCGCCTCCGCGCCCGGAGTTTCAATAGCCCACCCCGAACGGACCACCGTGTTCATCACCGGCGACGGCGGAGGTCTCATGGGACTGGCAGACTTCGAAACCTTCATCCGGACCACCCGCAGAGGCGTGGTCATCGCCCTCAACGACGCCGCTTACGGAGCCGAACTCCACCAGTACGCTTCCAAAGGCCTCGACCCGACCGCGATGCTAATCGATGAAGTCGACTTCTCCGCCATCGGCCGCGCTCTCGGCGCAGACGGCCAGAAGGCGATAACTCTCGCAGACCTGAAGATCCTCCAGGATTGGCTCGCAGAAGACGACAAAGGCGTGTTCGTGCTTGACGTCGCCATATCCCGGGAAATCGTCGTCGAATGGATGTCCGCCTCCCTCGCAGTCAAAAAGGTCCTCTAGACCCGGGGGCCGCAAGGCCAGCCTAGACGATATGGCTAGGAGGAACTCGGCCGCCCGTGGGCTCGGGTGCGGTTCCTTCTGAAGGCTATTTTCGCCTGGCCGGACACCGGTGCGCCCTGTTTGATCGGGCAGGGTTACGGTCCGGGGGATGGGGGCGCTCCGGGTCCGCGCCGGGGCGGTGATGGCCTCTGTCAGAAGGACCCGGGAAGTGTGTTCAAGGTGGGCTGGAACCTCCTTTTCAAAGCAAGACGTGGGTTGCCTGCCACACTTGGCGGACAAGTAGAGCCACATTTGAAGTTTGGAGGTTCCAGCTATGTTCGAGCGTACAAGCGTTGGACTGGATGTCCATGCCAGGAGTGTCGTAGCCTGCGCGTTGGATGGTCTGAGCGGGGAAGTTTTCCGGCACCGTCTGACGCCGGACCGGGATGAGATCCTCGCCTGGATCATCTCGCTGCCTCCGCCGGTCAAGGTCGTTTACGAGGCGGGTCCGACCGGTTTCGGCTTGGCCAGGTTCCTCCTCTCTTCCGGCATCGATACCGTTGTCGCGGCCCCGTCTAAGCTCCAGCGCCCCTCGGGTGATCGGGTCAAAACCGACGCGAAGGATGCCCTGCACCTGGCCCGGTTGCTCAAACTCGGTGAAATCACGGCAGTCCAGATTCCCTCGGTAGAGCAGGAAGCAGCTCGCGATTTGGTCCGCTCCCGTGAAGATGTCCGCGGTGATCTGATGCGATGCCGGCATCGGATCTCCAACCTCCTGTTACGCCAAGGCATCGTCTATTCCGGTGGGCAGGCGTGGACCGGAACGCATGACTTGTGGCTCGCCCGGCAGCGTTTCGATGCCCCCGCCCGGCAACTGACGTATGAGTCATCGCTCGAGGCGATGCATCAGATCTCGGACCGCCGCGACCGTCTTGATCAGGCAATCGCCGTCATGGCCTATGCAAGCGAATACATGACAAACGAGAACTACATATCAGCTGTACGGCGACCGGACTTTGATGAAGGATCATCCCCACCGGCGCCATGAGGGGGTCGGCGGGAGCCGCTGTGAAGTAAGAACTGGTCCTGGATGGCCTGGCGGTAGATGTCACCTCGCACTAACTGAGGGATTCAAGTTGCCACCGGTCAGCCAAGGGCTCGCGGCGCCGCGTGAACGTATGCAGCTTTCAGGGTCTGCCAGGAATTGCTCTTACCTCAGCCATCGCCCTCCTCGCCTCGCTGGCTCTTTTCCCCTTGAAGGTCCAAGCCTGCCATTGGCCTTCAGCCCGGCTACTGGAGCAAGGGCGAAACCCCCTGAGGAGCAGCATCGAGATAGATGGCCCCATTCCTTGGCTTGGTTTGTGGGTTTCTGTCCAGCTTGGTATCTGGGCACGATCTACGCCCGGTTTGGGTAGGGATCTCTCAGCAGCATGTGTGGCCCGAAGGCATTCAGCCGTCTGCGTTCATACGTCCGCTGGCTGCAAACAACGGATTCACAAACACATGGGCTTTCGCTGGTGTTGCGTGTTTTCCGTGATGTATAAATACGGATCAGAGAGGACGAGTATGTTCTGGAACCAGCGTCTCCCGGCAGCGGTTGTCACGTCCATACTGGCGCTTTGTAGTCTGGTGCTGATTGTGGTCGCGGCACTCCAACCTGGAGCCGGCCCCCTGAACGCCCTCTGGCTTGGGTTTTCGTTAATGGCGATCTACACGCTTGTACGAGCATGGCAGCTAGGTAGAAGACAGCACTCACCCCAGGTGCTTAGTACCAAGCCGTGGAAATGGCTGGTCTTCGTTGTGGCCCTTATCGGTTCAGGTGTTTTCGCGGCTTTTACCTTAGACACCCCACGAGTTTTTGACATCAGTGGCGTGCTCCTGCTGTTGATAGCGAACCTGATTCCAATGCTTCTTTTCGAGGCTGATACTGGGCCCGCTCAATAGACCGACGACGCGACGCACTTAGACCCTTCGGTCAGTGGATGGCGCTCACTAAAGACCCCAAACCCCGAACCAAAGCCACTGTTTTGTCGAGTCACCCTTGCATTCAAAACAACATCGAGGCTTTGCACAAGAGGACCCCGGCAGCCAAGGAAATGTGATCAGAGCCAAGGCCGAGTTCCCAAGTTTCTAGGGCTTACCGAAGGGGGGAGGGTACCTCCTCCCAACGCAACTCCGGTCTGGCACCTGGCGGAGTCCGTTATTCGGAACCGTAACTATTCCTCAAAATATTGCTCTCTAGTGCTCAAATCCGTCAGACTAACCTGCGCCTGCCTACGGGGGTATTCCGTGCTGCCGTGGAAGAGCAGGCGGGTAGGCAAGGTGTGGAAGCTGGGTAATTGCTCCTACCGACCTTTATTGGCCGACTCTTGGGTATGTTTTCCAGCGGGCGGTGTCCCGATGACTGGTATAGGCGCCGTGTCGAAGAATCGGTATTCCGTGTCCGGAATCCGGATGGTGCCAGCGGCCTCCGCTTTGTCCCGGAGGAAATCGTGATCATCGCGGGTAAGCACAACCTGCCCGTGCACGTCGTACTCGACGTCCTTGTATTCTTCGTTGCTGATCCTGCTCGATAGGGCTTGGGGCAGAACGAGGCTTGCCGGATTCTCCAAGAGCCATGTCCGGATCTCGGAGTCGAGCCGATTCCATTCGTGCTTAATGCTCATTGCCGTGGACGTCCCCTTCTGCTGGTTTTTGCCGGGTGGTAGTGAATTCCACTCAGATTACGCCTGCCGTTTAGCCGACGATAGAGCTGTGGGCCACCCGCTTCAGGGGTCTCCAGCCCAATTCTCATGCCGAACCCGCCCTTGGGGAGGCGGCCTCGCGGCGCAGCAACGAACGCCAGCACGCCCACAAGCGCACTCGCCAGGGATACGGTCGTGGAGATGGCGAAGGCATCTGCTGAGAACTGTTGAAGCCCAAATGAGAAGGGCAACCAAATGACAACCCACAAGAACACGTCAACAATGCTGCCCCAGCGCCTTCCGCGGCTTAATCCGATAAGGGCCACGACGGAGAGTCCTGCTATTCCAAGGCCGCCAGCCATGCCGACGAAGAACCCGCGTGTTACAGTCAGCGGATTTCGTCGCAAGCACACGCAGTACTGGTTCCAACGCAGTACCGCCCACTAAAAGAAACCCTCGGATTTCTTGGGTTTCTTCCTTTTGTCGGCGGGGCATCTCAGCCATCCGATCGCTTCCAACGAATGCGCCACGCTGGTTTCCGGCTGGCAGCAAAGCGCGGTCCAGACCAGTGCCTGACGGTAGGGTGGGTCGGCCAGGGCTGGAATGTTATGAACATGATCGTATGAGCTGCCTAAGCGAGCGGCACTAAAAACAGGGGAGTTTGCTATGGGAACTTGGTCGACCGGTAGCTTCGGAAATGACGAGGCCCTCGATTGGTTTGGGGATCTGCGGGAAGCCCCTGAAACAATGCCCTTCATTGAAGAGACTGTGGCTAACGGCTCGACCGAGAGCATTATTGCCGCCGGAGCGGTTTTGGCCGTGCTGAGCGGACACCTACATACAGACGTTCACCCGGATGTTATCGAATGGTGTGCTGGCGGACCGGCCCCGTCATCCGCCTTGAAACTGGCGGCAGCGGATGCGATCCAGGCCGTCATCGATGACCCGGAAGTTGACGGTCACGACGCATGGGCGGAGCTCGGCGAAGATGACGATGACTACGTTGGATGGATTGCAAACTTAGAGAGCATTCAGCCTCCTTGCCCGCGAGCTCCAGCTCCATGCGGATCCTGGACGGTCTGCCAGTGACCTCATAGTCAGCGAGGTCTGGCCGTCATCGTGTGAATGCTTTCGGCTTTGCAGGAGAACTGCTCAAGCCTCATTTCCGTCTCATCCCGCGACGTGATCCCTCATGGGCCCGTCAGTACTATTTTCCCCACGATGCTGTGAGGCTCTGCTGGTTTCGCTCAGCAGCTCCATCCACGGTCCGAGCTCTGGCGGCAGCCTTCCCGGCAGGAGCCTCGGGGCCTTTCTCTCAAAGAGTTTCGCTTTTTGCGACATGAACTTTTCCAATCACGCACTCCTTTGACTGGAGACCGACCTTGCCGGACGCAATCGGTCGGTCTCCGCAACATATGTTTGGCCGTCGGCTGTGGGGTCTGTCGGTCACTGTTCATTGGAGAGAATCCCTTGAAGTATCTGCTTGGGAAAATAACTGCCTTCGTTACCGTTTTAATGGTCGTTTTTGGCGCACTTTTATTGGGGGTGCTCCACCTGACTGCACCAGCTCAGGCCTACGAAGTAGCAACCAACCAGGCAAGCGTCACCGGTGGGGCGGCTATTTTGACGATGCCGGGATCCGGTCTAACCACCACGTATGACCAGTCGGGCTATACCGACCTCGTGGGGCAGACAACGATGGGCAGCCGTGGATATGTCGCCTCTGATTTCTCACAAAACGTAGGAACCGGGGCCCCGGCTGTTGAATTCGCAACCAACGCAATCAACGACTGCCCAGCGGTAGGCACCTGTACAGGCTTGGGGACCATCACTATCACTTTCAGTCAGCCGGTGAGGAATCCTGTGCTCAACATCGCTGGCGTCGGTGGAAACGTGAACTGGTACGAAAACAAGAAAGGACCTGTCGACAAGCAGTCCCAGCTCCACGCCGTGTTGAATCTCGCAACCACGGGGTTGACCATGACCAAGCTTTCCGGCGGAAACCTCAGCGTGTCGGGAAATGCAATCACGGCGACCAACGACAACGCGGGTACTCGGTGCGAGACGACTACCCAAACGAACGATCCTCAGCCCGTGAATGCACAGGCGACCGCAGCCTGTGGGTCTGTCCGTATCAACGGAGTCGTCACCTCTCTGGCTTTCGACATCAGCGCGGTCTTCGTGCAGGCCACCAGCGCGCTTCCGCCATACACCAACAACGACGTCCAGAATCCAAACCATAACGCGGACAACTACGTCATTGCGATGACCGTTCCTCAGGATTTCGGTGATGCGCCTGTTTCGTACGATCAAAACAACCTCGGCCAAAACGACGCGGCGCGGGCTGTTCTGTCGGATGTGACGCTTGGGCCGAACGTGACTGAGGATAACGCGACGGTGGCCAATGGCACCGCCTCGCCGAATGCGGGTCTGACGGCGGCCCAGGACCTGATGGACGACGGCGTGGTCCTGGCACCGATGGTGCAGGGTGCTACCAGCTACTCGACAACGGTGGCGATCAGCGGGGCCAGCAAGTCCGGCACGACCTGCGGCTGGATCGACTTCAACAAAGACGGACTGTTCAATAACACTGCCGAGCGGGCCTGCGCCTCCTTCCTCGCCGGTGCCACGACCGCCACGCTGACCTGGACGTCGATCGCTCCCGTGACTGCGGGGACGACGTATGCGCGGTTCCGGGTCGGTTACACCATCAGTCAGGTCCAGCTTCCGATCGGACCCTCCGATTCCGGCGAAGTGGAAGATTACATCTTCACGGTTGCTCCGGCGGCTGCTCCGGCCATCACGCTGGTGAAGACGGTGAACAAGACCATCCTGGTGGCCGGTGAAACGGCCACGTACACGTTCGTGGCGAAGAACACGGGAAACGTGACGCTGACCTCGGTGGTCATTACCGAGACCCAGTTCTCCGGAACGGGCACCATGTCCACGTTGTCGTATGCCTGGCCCGGTCTTCCGGGCATCCTTTTGCCGGGGCAGTCGGTGACGGCGACGGCGACGTATGTGGTCACGGCGACGGATGTGACCACGGGGTTGTTGACGAACACGGCGAAGGTCACCGGGAACCCGCCCCTGGGTTTGCCCGTCACGGCGGTCGATGATGCGCAGGTCACGGCCCCTGCTGCGTGGAAGATCAAGAAGACGGCGACGGTGAACGGGTCGGTTCCGGCGAATGGGTCCGTGAGCCCGGGGCAGACCATCGTGTACACGGTCACCGCGACCAGTATCAGCGGCACCATCACCGGGGTTGTGCTGAAGGACAACCTGGCGGAGGTCCTGGATGACGCGACGTTCGTGTCAGGGTCCGCGACCCTGGTCATCGGCACGGGAACACCTGTGGCGGTGGCCAACCCGGTGCCGCCCTCCACGCTGCTGGCCACCGCGGCGTTCACCCTGCCGGCCGGGCAGACCGCCACCTTGAGGTACAGCGTGCTGGTCAAAGCCGACGCCTGGAACGAACAGCTCGTGAACGTTGTGACGGGCACAGCGACCACCACCGCACCGCAGACCTGCGCACCAGGCTCCAGCGCCCCGGGTCCTGACTGCACCACCACCCACCGAACCCCGGCCAAGGTGTTGATCGAGAAGATCGGCGAGTCCTCCGGCGGCACGTGGGTGCCGATGGCCGGGTCCACCTGGGCGGTGCACGTCGATAACAACGGCGCACCCGGTACCGTGCTGGGAAGCCCGGCCGTGACCGCTGTGGCCGGGCAAACGGGTCGGTTCCAACTCGAAGGGATCCAGCCCGGAACGTACTGGCTTGAGGAAACCACGGCCCCGGCCGGGTTCAGCCTGCTGGCCGAACCGGTGAAATTCACCATCGCCGCCACCGGTGCCGTGACCCTGGGCCAGGGTTCCCAGGGACAGGGTGCGGGAGGTGGGGTGGTGACCAGCACGGACGCGGACGGTGACGGGATTTTCCTGCTCACGGTCCGGGACGTGCCGGCACTGGAGTTGCCTGAGTCCGGCGGCATCGGCTGGTGGCCCTTCACCACCACAGGATCGGTCTTGGTGCTGGCCGCCCTGGCCTTGGCCCTGGCCGCCAACCGCCGCCGCCAGCGGGAGCCAATTACTACCTGACACCGGCCCACTACTACCCGGCACGAGTCCGTCAGTATCTGACACGAGTCGGTCACTACCTAGAAGAAGAGTTCCCCCAATCCCCGCCGCGTGTGCGGGGTGGGGCGGTGCATGTCCATTTCCAAGTACCACCAGCATGAAAAACCATCACGATGAAAGAGGAAAACACAGTGAGTAATCACCACACCGGGCGGGTTTGGAAGACCGCCGCCGCCACGATCGCCGGGGCGGTGTTGGCGATGTCCTTCTCCGTGGCCCCGGCTTCGGCCGCACCGTTGGTTGACGGGGACCAGACCGGTTCCATCACGGTCCACAAGTTCGAACGCCCCTCCACCCCGACGGGCCTGCCGAACAACGGCACGTCCGTGGACACCACCGGCCTGACACCGTTGGCCGGTATCGAATTCACGATCCAGCAGGTCAACACCATCGACCTGTCCACCAACGCCGGCTGGGACGCAGCGCACAACCTCTCCAGCGTGTTCGCCCCGGCCAACGCCGCGGGCTCGATCACCGGTGCCGGCTACACCCTGGGCGCTGCCCAGGCGAAAACCACCGACGCCGCCGGGACCGCCGGTTTCACCGCGTTGCCTGTTGGCCTGTACCTGGTGACCGAAACGAACTACCCGGCCGGTGTGACACCCTCGGCCCCGTTCCTGGTCTCCGTGCCGTTGACGGACCCGGATAACAAGGACAACTGGATCTACGACGTCCACGTCTACCCGAAGAACTCCGTTGCCGGGGCCGAGAAGACCGTCACGGATGCCCCTGACGTCAAACTCGGGGACCAGATCGACTTCACCATCACCGGTGACATCCCGAACGAAGCCGTCATCGATGGCTACAAGATCGTGGACGTCCTGGACCCGAAACTGACCTACGTCGGCGCGTCCGCGACCCTCGTTGACGGCACGCCCATCACGGCCGGCACGGATTACACCGTGAGCTTCGACGCCGCGACCAACACCGTCTCGGTCATCTTCACCGCCGCCGGCCGGGCCAAACTCGCTGCACACACCGACACCCGGGTGCAGGTCATGGTCAACACCAAGGTCAACACCATTGGTGAGATCGAAAACGAAGCCCTCGTGTACCCGAACGCTGCCAGCTTCACCACCACCCCGGGCCAGCCCGGTGGCCCGGTCGTGACGCCCCCGGTCGTGACCAAGTGGGGCGAAATGACGCTGCAGAAGGTCAACGAGAACGGTGCAGCCCTTGCCGGTGCCGCGTTCTCCGTCTACACCAACGAAGCCGACGCGAAGGCCGGCACGAACCCGGTTGACCTCAACGGCCAGACGGTCTTCACCGTCGCCGCTGACGGCACCCTGACGATCTCGGGCCTGCGGTACTCGGACTGGGCCAACGGCGCAGCCGTGGCACCCGGAACCCCGGACTACCGCACGTACTACCTGGTAGAGACCACCGCCCCGGCAGGGTACGAACTGCTCGCCGAGCCGGTGTCCTTCCTGATCAACGGCACCAGCACCACGGTCGGTATCGACCTTGAAGTGAAGAACATCCCCTCCAACAGCGGCTTCCAACTGCCGCTGACCGGTGGCGTGGGAACCGGCATTCTCTACGCAGCCGGTGCCCTCCTCGTCGTCGGCGCGGCCCTGATGTTCCTCCGCAACCGCCGCACCAGCAACAACTAACACCAACACCAACCAACACCAGCAACAGCACCACAGCCGGTAAACAACACAACTGGTAAACAACACCGCAGGGGCCGCTACCCGCGGCCCCCGCAGTGACCCCAAGTGGGGAAGAACGCCAACCACGCGCTCTTCCCCACTTGCATTCCCCCTTTGCACTCTTCATTCCGCCGCCGCCTGGTTGATGGTCAACTGCTGCTCTACCTTTGCCTGGCCAGCGCCCGTACCAGGGCTTTTGTCATTGGGCAGCGCTGCCATGTCAACGACACTGTCGATTGTGCCGTCGATGCCCTGCAGACTGCCTTGAGTGCAAGTTTCGGCGGGAACGAAATCTTGCGAGCCACCATCGGTGAATACAGAGCATTCCGCGTCACAAAATTGCCCGCCCGTGCACAGCATCAGCATGAATGGATCAACAGAAGCCGAAGACCCCAAGGCATTCCTGGAAGACCTGGCCGCAACGTCGCCCATTCTTGCGGCAAAGCTCGCCCGCCTGCCGGCTGAACAGGCAGCCATGATTTTTGGGGAACGGCCCGCTGAAAGCGGTATAAGCACAGGCACGCCTGGCAGCTGAGGGGAATTCTGTCGGTGCTGTGTGTCAGAGTCTTTATATGACTGCTCCACTTCTTGCCCACGCTACCGACTACGGACGTATGTACGCCCGCTCCACAACAGAGCAATTCTCTGTCCCCTCAATCACCACGGTGATAGGGCAGCAGGCGCATTCGCTGGACGGTTGGTTCAGTTATATGGGAGCAAGCAGCTTGGCCGCAGATCCCGAACTTCCCGCCGTGCTTGGCAGCCCGGCAAGAATCCGGCAGGCGGTCAACAAGGCCTCCAAAGCTGCCGAGACCTACAGGGACCAAGCCGCGGCAAGAGGCGATCGCGTCCACAATTACTGCGAGCAGGTAGCCCTGCGCGCCCTGGGTCGTCCGCACCGGATGCAGGAATGCCGCGATGAGCTTGCCTCCCACGGTGAGCAGGCCTTCGCAGCCCGCTTCGACGAATGGTGGGAGCTGTACAGGGTGGAGCCGCTGGCTCCGGAAATCACTGTCTGGAACAAGACCGTTGGCTACGCCGGCACTCTGGACCTCGTTGCGCGGATTAACGGGCGCATCTGCCTGATCGATTACAAGACCAAGGGCACCACCCGCGACGGCACTGTTAAGGCACTCGACGACAAAGTCGTGATGCAACTCGTGGCGGGGATGAAGGCGGAAGAGAGCCTCGTGGACCCGGTAGCGGGGGAGTGGGAGCCATGGAAGTTTGGTGAGAACCCCATGTTGTTGGCGGTCGCCATCGGAGAAACCGAAGTAAGGCCCCAACGAGCCAATCCGGACGTCCTTAAGCACCATTGGTGGAAGTTCTGTGCCCTGAGGCGCGTCTGGGAGATGTCAGCCGATGTAACTGCGGCCGGGCAGGCACTCATGCCCGTCCCACCGCCGTCGTTCGTGTCGCCGTCGTTGGAGTCCGCGTCCCTGGTGCCTGCCGGCGCTGGGACTGCCGCTGCTGGGGCTGGGGACAACGGCAGCAGCCTGCACTCAACTAAACTGGCTTAGGCTCCGCAACAGCCGGACCAGAGTGTGACGATCGTGAGGACTGACAGCAGATGGCAATTTTGAGTATCCGAATCATTGGGGATCCGGTGTTGCGCACCGTAGCCGATCCCGTCACTGAATTCGGTCCCGAGCTCGCCAAGCTGCTAGCAGACATGATGGAAACCATGGAGGACGTGGAAGGCGCAGGCCTTGCCGCTCCCCAGGTGGGCGTCAGTAAGCGGGTCTTCACCTATCGCATTGGTGGTGTTGAGGGCCACATCATCAACCCGGTCCTGGAAAACAGCGAAGACTTCCAACCGGACGAAGTTGAGGGCTGCCTCTCCATCCCCGGCCTTGGTTTCCCCGTGCGCCGTCACCGGGCAACGCGCGCCACGGGTGTGGATCTCAATGGCAATCCCGTAGAGGTTGAGGCAGAAGGTATGTTGGCACGTTGCTTCCAGCACGAGACCGATCACCTTGACGGCGTCCTTTATACGGACAGGCTTGAGGGCGAAGACCGAAAAGCCGCGCTGCGTGCCATCAGAAACGCGAACTACCACGCTGTGACCGAGCAGACCACGTCCAAGCGGGCAAGCTCTGTTGGGTCCAGCTTCGGTGGCGGTAGTTTCGGGGCTCCCGAGTGAGGGTCCTCTTTGCAGGAACCCCCGCCGTTGCCGTCCCATCCTTGGACGCCTTGGTGAAGGCCGGTTTCGACGTCGTTGCAGTCCTGACCCGCCCGGACGCACCGTTGGGACGCAAACGCGTCCTGACGCCGTCGCCCGTTGCCGCCCGAGCAGAGGAACTTGGCATCGAGGTCATTCGCGCTGCCAAGGTGGATGCTGACACTACGGCTCGAATTGCTGAAATTGCTCCAGATGTAGCCGCCATCGTGGCTTATGGGGGGATCGTGCCTCGCCCTGCCCTGGGCGTTCCGCGGCATGGCTGGGTCAATCTCCACTTCTCGCTTCTGCCCGCTTGGCGTGGCGCCGCTCCAGTGCAGCGCTCCATCATCGCAGGTGACGACGTCACTGGGGCGGCTACCTTCCAACTGGAAGAAGGGCTGGATACCGGGCCGGTGTTTGGCACGCTAACCGAAACCGTGCGGACGGATGACACTGCTGGCGATCTTCTTGGGCGTCTTTCCCTCAGTGGCGCCGTCCTCCTCAGCCAGACGCTGTCCGCCATCGACGCCGGTCAGGCGGCACCGCAGCCGCAGACCGGCGAGGTGTCCCTGGCCCCCAAACTGTCGCTCGAGGACGGACGGTTGGACTGGCAGCAGCCGGCCCTTGCCCTGAATCGAAGGGCACGTGGCGTGACGCCCGAGCCGGGCGCGTGGACAACGCTGGAGGGTCAACGGATCAAGCTTGAACCCGTAGGGCTCCGGCCCGACGTCACGGATATTGCTCCCGGAGCCGTCCGCGTCGATGGAAAGTCAGTGCTGGTAGGCACTGGTTCCCATGCAGTGGAATTGGGGCGGATTCAACCCGCCGGCAAAAAGATGATGTCGCCGGCCGACTGGGCCCGCGGCTTGGCTGCACTTGAGAAAGTGGTATTCGAATGAGCGAGTCCGGCCGGCGAGGCCCCAACAACAGCGGGAGCCGGGACGGTGGCGGGCACGCCAATCGTGGAGGCCGCAGCGACAGCAAGCGCAATGCCCAAGGCAGGGAACGAAACAGGGGGCCCCAGAGGGGCTACTCCAACAATGCCCCATCCCAACGCACGCGCCGTGCTGATCCTGCGCGCTTGGTAGCTTACGAAGTCCTCCGCGCCGTCGCCTCGGAAGACGCGTACGCCAATCTTGTCCTTCCCGCCAGAATCCGGGAACACCGGCTGGACCGCCGCGACGCTGGTTTTGCCACCGAGCTGAGCTATGGTGCCTTGCGAGGTCAGGGCACGTATGATGCCATCCTGGCCCGCTGCGTGGACCGGCCCCTCGAGCAACTCGATCCGGCGATCCTTGATGCCCTACGCATCGGTGCCCATCAGCTGCTCTCCATGCGTGTCCCTGCACATGCTGCGCTGGACCAAACCGTTGGCCTGGCCCGCGCGGTCATCGGCGCCGGGCCGTCTGCGCTCATCAACGCCGTCCTGCGCAAAGTCACCGCGCACACCATGGCTGAGTGGCTGGACATCCTGCTGGAGCAGGAGACCGACGAGACCAAGATTGCTGCCCTGCGTCACGCTCACCCGGAATGGATCGTCCGCGCACTTCGCCAATCGTTGGTGAATCATGGGAGATCCAAAACCGAGATTGACGCCCTGCTGGAGGCCGACAACGCGGCGCCCGTAGTTAATCTGGTTGCCCTGCCAGGGTTGGGGAACCTTGATGAAGCTTTCGAGAACGGGGCTACAGCCGGAGAGCTGGTAGAGGACTCCGCGCTGTCAGCCGGAGGCGACCTTGGCCGGCTCGAGTCCGTCCGAAAGGGCACTACCCGCGTTCAGGATGTTGGCTCACAACTCGTAGCCCGCGCCGTTGCAGGCGTCGATCTAGGCACCCCTGCCCGGGAAGGAGAGCGCTGGCTGGACTTGTGCGCAGGTCCAGGAGGCAAAGCTGCCTTGCTTGCCGCCTTGGCTCACCGCGATGGCGCCACGTTGCTGGCCAACGAGCCTGCCCCGCACCGCGCCAAGCTGGTCCAGCAGGCGCTGTCTGCGGTGCCTGCGGAATCCTGGGCGGTGCGGACCGGTGATGGCCGGGAGGTTGGCGGCGAACAGCCCGACTCCTTTGACCGGGTGTTGGTGGACGTTCCCTGCAGTGGTCTTGGTGCCTTGCGCAGGCGTCCCGAATCACGGTGGCGTCGCGCACCCAAGGACATCGCGGACCTTGGTCCACTGCAGCGTGAACTGCTGGCGTCGGCGATCGACGCCGTCAAGCCCGGTGGCGTGGTGGCCTACGTGACGTGTTCACCCCACCCGGCGGAAACCACCGCCGTTGTGGGTGACGTCATGGGAAAGCGTGATGACCTTGAGATGCTCGACGCCGGACAGGCACTGGACGCTGTTAGCCTCACCGGAGGCCTTGGGGCCGGGCACGAGCTTACGGCCCAGCTTTGGCCGCACGTTCACCACACGGATGCTATGTTCATGGCGCTCATCCGTAAGAAGTCTTAGCTCCGCAAAAAAGTACTGGTTCCGCAGGAAGTCCTACCCAGCGGCCACCCTCGCTTGAACTCAATCGATAAAACAACTGACCCAAAGGGGCTGCCTTGTCTCAGTGCTGTATCAACCCGAGCATCCTGTCCGCAGACTTCGTCAACCTCGAGGCGGAGCTGCAGCGGATCGGCAATGCCGATGCCGTGCACGTGGATGTCATGGACAACCACTTCGTTCCCAACCTGACGCTTGGCCTGCCCGTGGTACAGCGGATCCAAGCTGTCAGCCCGGTTCCCTTGGACGCGCACCTGATGATTTCAGACGCTGACCGGTGGGCACCTGCCTACGCGGACGCCGGCGTCGCCTCGGTGACATTTCATGCCGAGGCTGCCATGGCGCCGGTCAAGCTTGCCCGTGAACTGCGGGCCCGGGGCTCAAAAGCCGGTATGGCATTGCGGCCCGCCACTCCGGTTGAGCCGTATTTGGACATGCTCAGCGAACTGGACATGCTCCTGATCATGACGGTTGAACCGGGCTTTGGTGGCCAGTCCTTCCTGGATATCACCTTGCCCAAGATCCGACGCGCCCGCACAGCCATTGACGGATCCGGAATCGGCGTGGCCATTCAGGTGGATGGCGGGATCACTGAAGAAACCATCCTGCGCGCAGCTGAAGCGGGCGCGAACGTGTTCGTGGCGGGCTCAGCCGTGTACGGGGATGAAAACCCCGCGGCGGCAATTGATCGGCTCCGCGCAGCCGGATCCAAGGCCGCAATGGCGGGCGGCTCGGCAAAACCGTGACGACCGTCATCAGATGTTACGAAGATTGCGGGGAATAGCTCAAGCATCTCCGCAGTTGTGGCAGAATAGCAACACACATACGTGCTCCGGGGTCGGTGTAAGTCCGAACCGGCGGTTATAGTCCGCGACCCGCGCGCCTTGGGATCCAAGTAATTGGAAACCGCTGGCAAACGGTTGAACCGGTGGAATTCCGGTACCGACAGTTAAAGTCTGGATGGGAGAAGCACGTACAGTCATGCTGTGTGCGTCCTTAGAGACGCCGCGCAGTGTGCTGTCGTACACCCCCGGAGCCATCGCGGCTTACTGGGAAGGAACGGCATGGACTTTCTGCGATGGCTCTTCGAAGCACAGATTCCCGTTGGAGGATCTGCGCTTGTCTTACGCGAAGTGCTTGGCAACATCTTTGGGCTCGCCAGCGCCCTCGGCGGAATGCGCCGCAAAGTCTGGGCGTGGCCTATAGGCATCGTGGGGAATATCCTCCTGCTGACGGTCTTCCTCGGCAACGTTTTCGGCGCAGCCGCTCCCGCAACCCTATGGGGACAGGCTGCACGGCAGATCATGTTCATAACCGTCGCCGTCTACGGCTGGTACCGCTGGCAGCAAGGCCGGCAGGCCAGCACCCAGGGGCGCGCAATCGTTCCGGGCTGGGCCAGTACCAAAGTCCGCATCGCCCTGATTGGGGCAATGGTGGCTGGAACGGCCGCGTTGACTCCGCTCTTCGACGCGCTGGGCTCCTACCCGCCCGTGTGGGCTGATGCCTGGACATTCACAGGTTCCCTGCTGGCCACGTACGGTATGGCCCGGGGATGGACGGAGTTCTGGCTCATCTGGGTAGCCGTTGACATAGTTGGCGTCCCACTCCTGTTTAGTGCCGGATACTACGCCAGCGCCGTCATGTACCTCTTCTATGGATTCTTTACGTTGACCGGTTTCTTCGTCTGGTGGCGGGCAGAGAAGCGCGAACGCGCCTCGGCTGGCCCCGTCCCGGCGGTTGTGGGAGTCGCTCCGTGACTCTGAACCCCAAATTCTTCAATACCGCAGAGTCTGCGGCCATGGACGTGGCCCTTTCAGCGGCTTTGGGCGGGCCGCGTGGAGCCAACCCGTTGGTGGGCGCCGTTGTGCTCAGTCCCGAGGGCGAACAGCTCGCCGTCGGCTACCATCGGGGAGCCGGCACGGCCCACGCTGAGGCAGATGCCATTGTGGAGGCACGTCGTCAGGGCGTGGACCTTGCGGGAACCACCATGGTCGTCACCCTGGAGCCCTGCAACCACGTGGGCCGTACCGGCCCCTGCGCACAGGCCATCATTGACGCCGGGATCTCAAGGGTGATTTACGCCATCGATGATCCCCACGATCCCGCCGCGGGAGGCGCCCGTACCCTGCAAGCAGCGGGAGTCGACGTCGAATCCGGTCTCGCCGCCGACAAGGCCTTTGACCTGAACCGCGAATGGTTCGACGCCGTCGCAACCAAACGTCCCTTCGTCACCTTGCACATTGCCCAGACGCTGGACAGTCGCATCTCCGCAGTGGACGGTACCAGCCAATGGATTTCCAGTCCTGAGTCCCTCGCGGACAACCACGGATTGCGGGGCCTCATCGATGCCATCCTGGTGGGCACTGGCACGGTCCTCATCGACAACCCCCGTCTGACGGCCCGGGCATCCGACGGCAGCCTGGCGCAGCGCCAGCCGCTCCGCGCCGTCATGGGTTTGAGGGAAGTTCCCGAAGATGCAGCGGTACGCGGAACCGATGGCCTCTTTGTGCACCTGCAAACCAGGGAGCCGGCGGAAGCGCTCGGCCAACTGTTCCACCAAGGTGTCAGGCACGTCATGGTGGAAGGCGGCTCCAGCATCCTCAGTACGTTCCTTGCTGCTGGATTGGTGGACGAACTGATCGTCTATCTTGCTCCAACCCTTTTGGGATCCGGAACGCCTGCGCTGAACGATCTCGGCATTACCACGTTGGCCGATGCCCAACACTGGGCCTGGGACGACGCCGGTGGCGGGGCCGTACAGAACCTCGGCAACGACCTTCGGCTGCATTTGCGGTCAATGAGATCAGCGGTCGCTACAGCAGCGGCCAACACAACCAAGAATTCCATTCCGCGCAGTGAAGCTGCGGAATACGTCACAGGAGGACACTGATGTTTACCGGAATCGTTGCCGAACAGGGCACCGTCCTGGGTATTGACCGCGACGGCGATGCCAGCGCGACGCTGCGGCTGAAAGCCCCGACGAGCACTGAGGGCCTAGCCTTGGGAGGTTCCATCGCAGTCAATGGAGTCTGCCTCACCGCAACTCAGATTGACGGGCAGGATTTCAGCGTCGACGTCATGGGGGAGACCCTGGTCCGCACCACCATCGGCGAGTTGGCCGCGGGCGATACCGTGAACCTTGAGCGCTGCGTCCCTGCCGGCGGGCGCCTGGACGGCCATGTGGTCCAAGGACATGTTGACGGCGTGGGTGAGCTGCTGGAACGGGAGCCGCTGGGCAACTGGGATCGTTTGCGGTTTGGCGTCCCTGGGCCGCTGGCACGCTACATTGCCGAGAAGGGTTCGATCGCCGTCGACGGTGTTTCTCTGACCGTGACGGCCGTGAGCGCCGCAGCTGAAGCGTCTCCATGGTTCGAAGTAGGCCTCATCCCTACGACTCTTGAGGAGACAGGACTCGGAGCTAAGCCGGTTGGTGCACGGGTGAACCTGGAAGTGGACGTACTTGCCAAGTACACCGAGAGGCTCCTTTCCTTCGCTCCGCAGGGCTCCCCGGCGCACCGCGCCAGCGCGGAAACGGCCAGCGAGGAAACGGCCAGCGAGTCAGCCGGAAACCAGGAGGCTGCGCGATGAGCACCCCGACCAAGACGGTCTCGGCGGCGACGGGCCGTACAGGCCTGGATCCCGTGGAAGCTGCGATTGCGGCGATGGCTGCCGGCCAAGCAGTCATCGTGGTGGACAACGAAGACCGCGAGAACGAAGGCGACATCATTTTCGCTGCCGAACACGCCACGCCCGCCCTCATGGGGTGGACCGTCCGGTATTCATCGGGCGTCATCTGCGTTCCGCTTGAAGCGGAACGTGCGGATGCCCTGGCGCTTCCGCCCATGGTGGCAGTCAATGAGGACGCCAAAGGCACTGCCTACACTGTTTCCTGCGATGCGGCCATCGGAGTGAGCACTGGTATCTCGGCCACGGACCGCGCGTTGACGGCCCGGATCCTCGCCGACCCGCAGAGCACTCCGGCGGCGATTACACGCCCCGGGCATATTTTCCCGCTTCGGGCGGTTAAAGGGGGAGTGCGTGAACGTCCGGGACACACGGAAGCAGCCGTGGACCTGTGTCGGCTTGCCGGGCTTGCTCCGGTGGGCGTGATCGCTGAGTTGGTACATGACGATGGTGAAATGATGCGCCTGGACAGCCTGCGCGATTTCGCCGCCCAACACGGATGCCCCCTCATCTCCATTGAGGATCTGGTGGCATACGTTGACGCGGTAGAGTCCCAGACGGCACACGTTTCAGTGGCAGACGAGGAGAAGCGATGACCGCACCGACAACGCGCAGCAGCGGCGACACCGAGCCCACGCCCCACCCGGTGAGCGGCGGCCCGATTGTCCAGCTGCCCACAGCCTTCGGGGACTTTGTAGCCCAGGCCTGGACGGACCACGTTACGGGCGTGGAACACCTTGCCGTGAGTTCCCCCAACCCGCCTAGGGATGGCCAGGCACCACTGGTGCGCCTGCACTCCGAATGCCTCACTGGCGACGTCTTCGGATCTTATCGCTGCGATTGCGGCGAGCAATTGGCCTTTGCCCTGGAACTCATCCACGCTGAGGGTGGAACGCTGTTGTACTTGCGCGGCCAGGAAGGGCGCGGCATTGGCCTCGCCAACAAGATCAAGGCCTACGCGCTGCAGGAAGCCGGTTTCGATACCGTCGAGGCCAACGAACAGCTGGGCCTGCCGGTAGACGCGCGCTCCTACAGTGCCGCGGGTCAGATCCTGGCCGAGATGGGTCTGCATGAAGTCCGGTTACTCAGCAACAATCCGGACAAGCAGAACCGCCTGGCCCAGGCTGGCGTCGCGGTGGTGGAAATGGTTCCCACCGAGGTTCCTTCGCGTGAACAGAACGTTCGCTATTTGCAGACCAAGAAAGACCGGATGGATCACCGTCTGACGCTCGAAACCGAGCCTGTCGGCAATGGAAAGACCCCGTCCCGAAGCCCCTTTGACAACGAACAAGACTGAACGGAATTCCAGCAAACAATGAGCGGACACGGCGCACCCACCATCGACCTCACCACCCTCAGGCCCGAGGAAACCTCGCAGCTCAAGCTCGCCATTGTGGCAGCAAGCTGGCATACCCAGATCATGGACGGACTGGTTGATGGTGCACTCCGCGCGGCCAAGGAAGCCGGCATCGCCGAGCCCACCCTGCTGCGCGTCCCCGGCAGCTTCGAACTCCCGGTTGCCGCGGCCCGGCTCGCACCGCACTTTGACGCCGTCGTGGCCCTCGGTGTTGTAATCCGCGGCGGAACGCCGCACTTTGAGTACGTATGCCAGGCCGCGACGTCGGGACTCACCGATGTCAGCGTCCGCACCGGCGTTCCGGTCGGGTTCGGCGTCCTGACCTGCGATACGGAGCAGCAGGGCTTGGACCGCGCAGGCCTCCCGGGCTCCAACGAAGACAAGGGACACGAGGCAGTGACTGCGGCCCTTGCCACGGCAGTGACGCTGAAACAGTACAGCTGACACCGAAGCGGCACAGCCGGCGCTGGGACAGCAGGCTTGAAGGGGATGTGGGTGTGTCTTCACTCACATCCCCTTCGTCATGCAACGCCCCAACAAGCGGTGCCAGCCCCGAAGCAAGTAGTCTGTAGGGCGTGAAGAATTTCGAGACGCTGTTCGCAGAACTGAGTGAGAAAGCAGCGACCCGCCCGGCAGGCTCGCGTACGGTTGCCGAACTGGACTCCGGAATCCACGGCATCGGTAAGAAAGTGGTCGAAGAGGCCGCCGAAGTCTGGATGGCCGCCGAGTACGAATCCGATGAAGCCGCTGCCGAGGAAATCTCCCAGTTGCTGTACCACCTGCAGGTCCTCATGCTCGCCAAGGGCCTCAACCTGGAAGACGTTTACAAGCATCTCTAGCCACGCCACTCCGCCTTCATTAAGCGGAGCCAGCTGCGTGGCCGAAGTGCCTGAAAACCTCCATTCCAAACAGAAAGTCTCACCATGCTCCGTGTAGCAGTCCCCAACAAGGGATCCCTGTCAGAAGCCGCCTCTGCAATGTTGTCCGAGGCTGGGTACCGCCAGCGCCGCGACACCCGCGAACTGGTCATGGTTGATCCCGACAATGACATTGAGTTCTTCTTCCTGCGCCCCCGCGACATCGCGGTGTATGTGGGCCAGGGAACCCTGGACGTCGGAATCACCGGACGCGACCTCCTGCTTGACGCAAAGGTGGAAGCCGAAGAACTCCTTCCCTTGGGCTTTGCCCCTTCCACCTTCCGTTTCGCTGGCCCCGTAGGTGACTTCACCGGCGTCGAGCAGCTCGAAGGCAAGCGCCTCGCCACCAGTTACGACGGGCTCCTGCGCGACTACCTGGCGGATCGGGGTGTGAACGCCAAGGTGGTCCGACTGGACGGTGCCGTCGAGTCATCGGTGCGGCTCGGCGTCGCCGACGCCATTGCCGATGTCGTCGAGACGGGCAATACGCTCAAAGCAGCCGGCATGGAAATTTTCGGCGATCCCATTCTTAAGTCCGAGGCCGTGCTGATCAGGCGCACGGGTCCCGGTGGTGCCGCGAACGGCACTGCCAAGGAAATCGACGTCCTCATCCGTCGCCTGCAGGGCGTCCTTGTAGCCCGCCAGTACGTGCTGATGGACTACGACATCCGCAAGGACCTGGTGGAGGACGCTGCTGCGCTCACCCCGGGCCTTGAATCACCCACCGTTTCTCCGCTGCGCGATTCGGAATGGGTGGCCGTGCGTTCCATGGTCCCCAAGAAGGAAACCAACCGCATCATGGATGAGCTGTACGATCTTGGCGCCCGCGCCATCCTGGTCAGCAGCATCCACGCCTGCCGTATCTGACCGGATCCCCTGAGCAGCGCACAGCAGAATTAGCGCACAGCAGAATTAAGGAGCAGCACATGGCTGTAGCCGTACGCGTCATTCCCTGCCTGGACGTCGACGCCGGCCGCGTGGTCAAAGGCGTCAACTTCGAAGGCCTGAGGGACGCCGGAGACCCGGTGGAACTGGCCCATCGCTACGACAATGGCGGTGCAGATGAACTGACGTTCCTGGACGTCACCGCGTCATCGGGCAACCGCGAAACCACGTTCGATGTTGTGCGCCGCACCGCCGAGGAAGTCTTCATTCCGCTGACTGTGGGCGGCGGCGTCCGCGGCGTGGCAGAGGTGGACAAACTTCTGCGCTTCGGTGCGGACAAGGCATCGATCAACACCGCCGCTGTTGCCCGGCCTGAGGTCATCGATGAAATCACGCGCCACTTCGGGTCCCAGGTCCTGGTGCTCTCCGTGGATGCGCGCCGAACCCGCGAAGGCGACGCCCCGACGTCGTCCGGTTTTGAAGTCACCACCCATGGTGGCAGGACCGGGACGGGAATCGACGCCATCGCCTGGGCCAAGGAAGCCGCAGATCGGGGCGTGGGAGAAATCCTGCTGAACTCGATCGACGCTGACGGCACCAAGGACGGATTCGATCTTGAACTGATCCGCCTTGTTCGTGGGGCCGTCAACATTCCGATCATCGCCTCCGGTGGTGCCGGGAAGCCTGCGCATTTCCCGCCAGCCGTGGAGGCCGGCGCAGACGCCGTGCTGGCAGCTTCGGTGTTCCACTTCGGTCCGGATGACATGATCGCCCAAGTCAAAGCGGCTATTCGCGAAGCTGGCTTCGAAGTCCGCTAAGTCTTAAGCAACGCGGGGTCACTTTTGGCCCATCTCCGCAAGGATGATGGGCCAAAAGTGACCCCGCGTTGCTTGTCTAAAGGCCGATGTCTGCAGTTTGCAAAAGCGCGACGGCGTCCGGCTGGCCTTCGAAGGTGACGAGCGCCTGGCTGGTGCGTCCATGGGCATGCATCAGCAACTCGCCGGGTTCGCCCACAATCGCTACCGAAACTGGAGCGCGTTTGGCCACGTGCCGGGGGCCGGAAGGCCGCACCAGAACGATGCCGAGGTCTACGCCGCGGTAAAGGAAAGCCGCCCGCTTGATCAGTTCATCCCACAATGCATCCGAGTACGCTTCGTCGAGGGCCCGAGGTGCCCAGCGGTCACCCGCGCGGCGAATGTCCTCGGTGTGGACGAAATATTCGATGAGATTCGACGTTTCGTCCAGCGCCTTGATCTTCAAAGGGGAAAGGGCTGGGGGACCCGCGCGGAACGTCTTGACGAGCTCCGCGTAGTCGTCAGTGGTCTTGAGCTTGGCGGCGAGTTTGGCCGTCGCTTTGTCTGAAGCCTTGCCGAGGCTGGGGATCAGGAGGCCAATCCCCACGGCCGCTTTACGCTCGCGCAGGTAAAGGTGCGCCGCAAGATCCCGGGTGAGCCACCCTTGGCAGAGCGTGGGGGAGTCAGGTCCGGCCGCCAGCAGGGTTTCGGCCAGTACTTCTCGGGAAGGATCGACGAAATGCATCACTTGTGAAACTAGCACGATCAGGGCAAGGTTGCGCAGTGGAACCGCCGCAGAATACGGCTCCCATCAAAGGCACTAGACTTGATCTGATGTCAGAGCAGTCCGCCCCCAGTCCAACTCCTGCCGTGGAGCTCTCCAGCGACCCCGCGGACACCCTGCCGCAGGAGATCGCCAGCGCCCTTAAACGCGACTCGGCAGGCCTTGTAGCCGCCATCATCCAGCAGCACGATACCCATGAGGTCCTCATGCTGGGCTGGATGGATGACGAGGCACTTCGCCGCACCATGACCACGGGGCGCGTGACCTTTTACTCGCGCTCCCGCCAGGAATACTGGCGCAAGGGCGACACTTCCGGGCACGTACAGTTCGTGAAGTCAGTCGCCCTTGACTGCGACGGCGATGCCCTCCTGGTCCGCGTGGACCAGATCGGCGCAGCCTGCCACACCGGTACCCGGACCTGCTTCGACGGGCGCGACTTTTCGGTCGTAACGGGCCACCGCGATTAAGGCATCCCCTAGTTTCCCTGACGCACCACCTAAGACCAAAGGCGGAGAACAATAGCCATGCAGGACCTTGGAATCATCAGCCCGGGCCTGGAAGAGTTCCGCGAACTCGCCGTCCACAGCCGTGTCATCCCTGTCCGACTCAAAGTCCTGGCCGACGCCGAGACTCCCATCGGCCTGTACCGTAAGCTCGCCAAGGGCCAGCCCGGAACATTCCTCCTTGAGTCGGCAGCGGTTGGCGGTGCCTGGTCGCGCTATTCCTTCATTGGCGCCAAGTCCCGCGCCACGCTGACCACCAAGGATGGCCAGGCACACTGGATAGGTGAGCCGCCAGTCGGCGTTCCCGTGGCCGGCAACCCGGTGGAAGCAGTCCGCGACACCATCGCCGCCCTGCAAACGGACCGTTTTGAAGGGCTGCCGCCCTTTACTTCCGGCCTCGTTGGGTTCCTGGGTTGGGAGGCCGTGCGCCATTGGGAGAAGCTGACGGCGCCGCCGGAAGACGACCTCCACCTGCCTGAAATGGCCCTGAACCTGGTCACCGACATGGCAGTTCATGACAATGTGGACGGCACTGTCCTCCTGATCGCCAACGCGATCAACTTCGACAACAGTTCCGAGCGTGTGGATGACGCCTGGCATGACGCCGTGGCGCGGGTTAAGGCGCTTCTGGACCAGGTCAGTACGCCTGTTGCCCAGCCGGTCTCGGTGCTGGAGCCAGCCGCATTGGATTTTGCGTCGAGCGTGCAGGAACGCTGGGACGAGGCCAAGTACCTGGAAGCCATCGATCGCGGCAAGGAAGCGATCGTCGATGGCGAGGTCTTCCAGGTAGTCATTTCGCGCCGCTTCGAGATGGAGTGCAAGGCCGACCCCCTGGACGTTTACCGCGTACTGCGCAACACCAACCCGAGCCCGTACATGTACATCTTCAGCCTCGAAGATGCGGACGGCCGCGAGTACTCGATCGTGGGTTCCTCGCCGGAGGCGTTGGTGACGGTAACCGGCGGCGAAGTCATCACGCACCCCATCGCCGGCTCGCGTCCCCGTGGCAAGACTGTTGAAGCTGACAAAGCCCTGGCCACGGAACTGTTGGCCGACCAGAAGGAACGGGCCGAGCACCTCATGTTGGTGGACCTGTCCCGTAACGACCTCTCCAAGGTCTGCGTTGCCGGCACGGTTGACGTCACCCAGTTCATGGAGGTGGAGCGGTTCAGCCACATCATGCACTTGGTGTCCACCGTGGTAGGCGAGTTGGCTCCGCATGCCAAGGCCTACGACGTCCTCAAGGCAACGTTCCCGGCAGGTACCCTTTCCGGTGCCCCGAAACCACGGGCGTTGCGCCTCCTGGACGAACTCGAACCCCACCGCCGCGGTATCTATGGTGGCGTTGTGGGTTACCTGGACTTTGCCGGTGATATGGACATGGCAATTGCCATCCGTTCTGCGTTGCTGCGGGAAGGCCGTGCCTACGTGCAGGCCGGAGGCGGGATCGTTGCTGACTCACACAAGCCGTCGGAAGCACTTGAAACTGTGAACAAGGCCGCTGCGCCGCTTCGGGCCGTGCACACGGCCGGATCGCTGCAGAATATTTCCGCCGAGTCAGTGCGGGACGCAGGAACCGTCGACGGCGGGACGCCCACCTCATGACCGCTGAAGCACCGGGACCGTCGGCGACCCCATCGCCGCGTTGGGCACGGAAGTCAACTCTTGTTCTTGCAACGGCACTCCTGGCACTCGCTGTTTTTGGAACCACCACGCAGACCTGGATCGAGGTCCGTCTTGATCCCACGGCCGCCTCCAGCAGCGACCTCCACGTTCAGGGCAGCAAGGCAGCCACAGCCGTTACCGCACTGGCACTTGTAGCACTTGCCGGTGGGTTGGCGGCCTCCATCGCGGGGCGGATCGCCCGCTGGATCATCGCGGCCCTCCTTGCCCTGTCCGCTGCCGGGATTATCCTGGCAGCCGCCACGGTCCTGTCCGATCCTCTCGGCGCAGCCCAGGGTTCCATCGCTGCGGCAACCGGCATCTCGGGAGGTCAGGCGAGCGTGGCCACAACGGTCTTCCCCGTGCTGGCAATCGTGGCGGGTGCCCTGCTTGCAGTCTGTGCAGTGGTCTTGCCGCTGGCGGGACGGTACTGGAAAACCCGCACCAAGTACGACGCCGCTGCCGTCAAGGAACGCGGTAGCGGACCTGTGGACGAGATCGACAGTTGGGACAGTCTTTCCCGCGGCGAAGACCCAACCTAGGCCGCCCAGCAATCTTTCGGGCCGGTACGGCGCAACATAAGCGTCAGCGCCGGTCCTGACGTCGGACGATGTCCCGGCCGCCGTCAATAAATGGCAGAATGTAAGCAGTATTCATCCTGAGGAGATTCCACATGAGCAAAACCACAGTGTCCGCAAACCAAGCTACCTCCACCATGGCCAGCCACGCTGATGCCATCGGCCACGGTAACAGCCCGGCTGCCTGGACCTGCGTGATTGTGATGCTGGTCGGTGCCCTGATTTCCTCCATTGCTTTCGTCATCGCCAGCACCCCCATCTTCATCGGTGGTGTTGTGGTCATGGTGGCCGGCCTCATCGTAGGTTGGGCCATGCGCAAGGCCGGCTACGGAGTGGGTGGCAGCAAGCTGCAGAACAACGGCCACTAATCGTGACCGTTCTTGACGACATCATCGTCGGCGTCAAGGAGGACATGGAGGCCCGCCGCCGGCTTGTGTCCCTCGTTGAGCTGAAGGACCGTGCTGCAGGCGCAGTACCCGCGCGTGACGCTTGGGCTGCCCTGGGTGGTCCTTCCTCGAACCGTGACGATCTCAAGGTCATCGCTGAAATCAAGCGTCGTAGCCCCTCCAAGGGCGATCTCGCACCCATTGATGACCCCGCCTCGCTCGCGGTGCAGTATGAGCATGGCGGAGCTTCGGTCATCAGCGTCCTTACCGAGAAGCGACGTTTCGGCGGGTCGCTGGCAGATCTCGATGCCGTACGTGCCGCCGTCGATATTCCCTTGCTGCGCAAGGACTTCACGGTGGACGAGTACCAGATCTGGGAAGCCCGCGCCCATGGTGCGGACCTCATTCTGCTGATCGTTGCGGCCTTGTCTGATTCGGAGCTGGCTGACTTCAGCGCCCTCAGCCATGAGCTTGGCATGAACGTGCTGGTGGAAACGCACACCGAAGAGGAAATTGAGCGTGCCGTCGCTGCGCAGGCCAAAATCATCGGCATTAACGTCCGCAACCTGAAGACGCTCGACGTCGACCGTTCAGTTTTCGGTTCACTGGCTGGTTTGATTCCGGCTGAGGCAGTGATTGTTGCGGAGTCCGGCGTGCGGACGGCCGAGGACGTCACGCACTATGCCGCGAGCGGCGCCAATGCCATTTTGGTGGGGGAGGCGCTGGTTAGCGACTCAACCCCCCGCGAACGCATCACCGAATTCAAGGCAGCTGGAGCTGCCGCCATCGCCGTCAGGAACTGAGGCAGTACCTGAAGCAAGGCGACAGCCATGAGGCAGCCCGGGCATGTGCCTGCGGCTGCCTTGTGGCACGTGGAACTACCCGATGAACTAACTGGAACAGGACGGTGAGACTGATGGTGGACGCGCCAACAGCCAGCTCGGAAGAGAATGCGGCCGACGCATTCCTGCAAGGCGGCCATTCGCTGCGCAACGCGAGCGGGCCGTACTTCGGTAACTACGGTGGCCGTTGGATGCCCGAGTCACTTATCGCCGCACTCGACGAAGTCCAGGACACGTTTGAGAAAGCCAAGGCCGATCCCGAGTTCCTCGCGGAGTTGAAGGACCTCAACAAGAACTATTCCGGGCGTCCGTCGCTGCTGACAGAGGCCAAGCGCTTCTCCAAGCACGCTGGTGGTGCGAGGATTTTCCTGAAGCGCGAAGACCTCAACCACACCGGTTCCCACAAGATCAACAACGTCCTGGGGCAAGCCCTCCTGGCCAAGCGCATGGGCAAGACCCGGGTTATTGCTGAAACCGGCGCAGGCCAGCACGGCGTTGCCAGTGCCACGGCAGCAGCCCTCCTGGGCCTGGAGTGCGTTGTCTACATGGGCGCGGAGGACTGCCGCCGCCAGGCGTTGAACGTTGCCCGCATGCAGCTGCTCGGCGCCACTGTTGTTCCCGTGACCAACGGTTCGCAGACCCTCAAGGACGCCATCAACGACGCCCTGCGGGATTGGGTTTCGAACGTGGAGACCACCCACTACCTGCTGGGTACCGCGGCCGGAGCCCACCCGTTCCCTGCCATGGTCCGCTTCTTCCACGAAGTGATCGGCGAGGAAGCCCGCGCCCAGATCCTGGATCAGACCGGCAAGCTGCCCGACGCCATCTGTGCCTGCATTGGTGGTGGCTCGAATGCCATCGGCCTGTTCCACAGCTTCCTGGACGACGCTTCCGTGAAGATCTACGGCTTTGAGGCAGGTGGCGAAGGCGTTGAGACCGGGCGTCACGCCGCAGCAATCTCCCTGGGACGTCCCGGTGTGCTGCACGGTGCCCGTTCTTACCTGATGCAGGACGAAGACGGCCAGACCATCGAATCACACTCGATCTCTGCCGGACTGGACTACCCCAGCGTGGGACCCGAGCACTCGTACCTCGCGGACATCGGACGCGTGACATACGAGCCCATCACGGACACCGAAGCCATGGACGCCTTCAGCCTCCTGTGCCGGACCGAGGGCATCATCCCCGCCATCGAGTCTGCGCACGCGCTTGCCGGTGCCATCAAAGTAGGCCAGCGCCTCACCGAGGGCAAAGAGGACCCCTCCGAGATCTCCGTGATCGTGAACCTGTCCGGTCGCGGGGACAAGGACGTGGAAACCGCAGCGGCTTGGTTCAACATGTTGGACGAAGAAGGTCACGTCAAGGGCACCACCCTGTCTACCCGCAAGCCTAAAGGTCCTGCAGAACGCACCTCCGAAGCAGCCGTGGACGTAAACGAGGACCAGAACTGATGACTGAACAATTCGCCAGCAAATCCGCTGCCGCCATCGACCGCGCCAAGGCCGAGGGCCGGGCAGCCCTTATCGGATACCTTCCGGCGGGCTACCCTACGGTCCAGGACAGCATCGAAGCAGGCATTGCCCTGGCACGGAACGGTGCCGACCTCATCGAGATCGGTATTCCCTACTCCGACCCCGTGATGGACGGACCTGTCATCCAGGCTGCTACCACCGAAGCCATCAACAACGGTTTCCGGGTCGCCAATGTCTTCGACGTCGTTGCGGGGATCACTGCCGCTACTGACGCCGCCGTGTTGGTCATGACCTATTGGAACCCCGTCATGCGCATGGGCGTGGATGAGTTCTCCCGCCGCTTGGCCGAATCCGGGGGAGCGGGCCTCATTACTCCGGACCTTATTCCGGATGAAGCCAGTGAGTGGTTCGAGGCCTCCGACAAGTACGGACTGGACAGGGTCTTCCTGGTGGCTCCGTCATCCACGCCCGAACGCCTGGATATGACTGTCAAGGCCAGCCGCGGCTTTGTGTATGCCGTCTCCATCATGGGTGTGACCGGTACACGCCAGTCGGTCAGCAGCACAGCCGAAGATGTGGTGGCACGTGCCCACGCTGCAGGTGCTGAACGAGTTTGCGTTGGCCTCGGTGTTTCCAACCCGGATCATGTCCGCGAGATAGCTGCCTACGCTGACGGCGTGATCGTCGGCACCGCGCTCGTGGCGGCCCTCCGCGACGGCGGCGTTGACGCCGTCGGCCAACTCACCAAGAACCTCAGCGCCGGCTTGGGCCGCGCAGCTGCAGACGCCTAGGAAAAGGAAACAGCGAAGCCCAATGCAGACCGTCCTCCACGCAGCGGCAATGGTTCCACTGAGCATCCCGAGCCCATCGTGGTCCGGTTTCGACATTCCGCTGCCGTGGGGGACGCTGCGTATCCACGCATACGCCCTCTGCATCCTGGCGGGCATCATCATCGGCCTATGGTTGACGTCGGCCCGATGGAAGCGCCGTGGAGCCCCCGACGGGAGCCTGTGGGATATCGCCATTTGGGCGATTCCTTTCGGCATCATCGGTGGCCGGCTTTACCACGTGTTTTCGTCCCCGGATGCGTACTTCGGCCCTGGGTTCGACGGCACAGGTGACCTCTCCCTGATTCCGCAGATACAGCGGGGCGGCCTGGGTATTTGGGGAGCCGTGCTGCTTGGCGCCGTGGGTGCCTGGATCGGTTGCCGTCGGGCGGGCGTCAAGCTCACGGCGTTCCTGGATGCCGCGGCTCCCGGATTGCTGCTTGCCCAGGCGATCGGACGTTGGGGCAACTGGTTCAACCAGGAACTCTTCGGTGCCCCCACAACGTTGCCGTGGGGCCTCCAGATTGACCCTGCCAACGCCAACTTCCCAGCGGGTATGCCTGCGGACACGCTCTTCCACCCGACGTTCCTCTATGAATTCCTGTGGAACATCCTGGGCGTCGCAATTCTGCTCCTGCTGGACCGGAAGTTCCACTTCCGCCGAGGACGCCTGTTCTGGCTCTACGCGATGTATTACACGCTTGGCCGCGTGTGGATCGAAGCGCTCAGGATTGACGACGCCGAGCAGATCAGCCTCTTCGGGATCACCACCAGGCTGAACGTGTGGACGAGCATATTCGTCTTTATTGCAGCGCTGGTTATCTTCCTTGTTCTCGGCAGGGGAGGACGGCCGCAGCCGGATACCCCTTATTTACCGGGCCGGGAACCTGAAGCGACGCCGTCCAAAGATGAGGCTTCCGTGACGAGCGTCACCAGTCATGATGTGGACCCATCTGTCTCGGATAGTGGTTCCCGTGGTAATCTCCCAGATAACCAAAGCGATCCGGGCCACGTTGACGAGCCGCAGGATGCAGCAGGAGATTCCGCAAAGGACACAACGTCCAAGGCGGAATCGGAATCTGCTGCGACTGCCGCAAGGAAGGCCCCCGGATCCTCGCTGGAAGCTGACGACACCAAGTAGTCGCTTCCGGCAAAGGGGCAACAGAGTCACCGCTCGTAGGGCCCAGTCCACAGCGTCGTGGCACCCCGGAAACCGGATCGCAGCATACCGATGTTCACTGGTCAAGCCGGGGCCAGTGGTCTGCGTAACTGTTAGTTGCGTTTGATTGGCTGGCCTACAATTCCAATAACTAGCGCTTTGTTGTGCCCATCACAAGGGCATGCAAGGTGGGGCCAACGTTGTCCCTTCCATACGCACGATCACGAGGAAGGACGTCTCCCATGACCCATCTTCATAACCCCGGTTGGTCCGAAAATATCGAACCGCAGGGTGCCATGTCTCCATTCAAGCGCTTTGCTGCGCTTCCGGAGGCCCGGGGTCTTTACAACCCGGACAAGGAGAAGGACGCCTGCGGCCTGGCAATTATCGCCACGCTCCGCGGGGAACCGGGATACGACATCGTGGAAGCGGCTCTGACTGCCCTCCGCAATCTCGAACACCGCGGCGCCGTGGGCGCCGATGAAGGTACTGGCGACGGTGCGGGCCTGCTCATGCAGGTTCCGGACGAGTTCTTCCGGGCCGTCACAGAATTCGAACTGCCCGGTCCGGGCCAGTATGTGGTGGGTACCGCCTTCCTTCCTGCTGAATCGCGCGAAGCAGCTACGGCCAAGGCCGGTATCGAAGCTCTTGCAGCGGATGAGGGCCTCACGGTCCTTGGCTGGCGTGAAGTTCCCGTGGTCGCAGACCTCGTGGGCGCCATGGCACGGGCCTGTATGCCGTACTTCTCGCAGCCCTTCTTTGCATCCGCTACCGGCGAGCAGCTTGAACGCAACGAACTTGACTCCCGCGCCTGGCGAATCCGCAAGCGGGCCCAGAACAAGTACGGCGTCTACTTCCCGTCGCTGTCCTCGCGCACCATTGTGTACAAGGGCATGCTGACGACAGCCCAGTTGGAGCCGTTCTACCCCGACCTTTCGGATCAGCGCTTCAAGACGAAGCTGGCCATTGTCCACTCACGCTTTTCCACGAACACGTTCCCGTCGTGGCCTCTGGCGCAGCCGTTCCGCACCATCGCCCACAACGGCGAAATCAACACGGTCAAGGGCAACCGCAACTGGATGCGTGCCCGCCAGTCCCAGTTGGCAAGCCCGCTGCTGGGCGACACCCCCGAAGAGCTGTACCCGATCTGCACCCCGGGTGCCTCGGACTCTGCTTCCTTCGACGAAGTAGCCGAGCTCCTTTGGCTCTCCGGCCGCCCGATCACGCACTCGATCATGATGATGATCCCGGAAGCGTGGGAGAACCACGCCACCATGGATCCGGCCCGCCGCGCCTTCTACGAGTACCACTCACTGCTCATGGAGCCGTGGGATGGTCCCGCCGCTGTGTCCTTCACTGACGGCAACCTCGTGGGCGCAACGCTGGACCGTAATGGCCTGCGTCCCGGACGCTACTGGATCACTGAAGACGGCCTGATCATTTTCGCCTCGGAAGTGGGCGTCATCGAGGTCGAGCCTTCCAACGTGGTCAAGAAGGGTCGCGTTGCCCCTGGCAAGATGTTCCTGGTGGACACCGAGGCCGGCCGCATCATCGACGACGCCGAGGTCAAGGCCGAGGTCGCTGCAGCCAACCCGTGGGCCGAATGGCTCAAGGACAACCTGATCGACATCAACGAGCTCCCCGAGCGCGAGCACGTACGCCACACCGCTGCATCGGTTAACATCCGCCAGCGGACCTTCGGTTACACCACTGAAGAACTGAAGATCCTGCTCGGCCCCATGTCCCGCACGGGCGCTGAGCCCCTGGGTGCCATGGGTTCCGATACCCCGGTTGCCGTACTGTCCAAGCGTCCGCGCTTGCTGTTCGACTACTTCGTGCAGTCCTTCGCCCAGGTCACCAACCCGCCGCTGGACGCCATCCGCGAAGAGCTGGTCACGTCACTGAAGTGCGCCATCGGACCCAACGGCAACCTTTTGGATGGCAAGCAGGTCCGCCAACCGCAGATCTCCCTGCCGTTCCCCGTGATCAACAACGATCAACTCGCCAAGATCTCGAACATCGAAAACGCCGACGGCGATCGCATCGCCATGAAGGTACGTGGCCTTTACCGCCCGGAGGGTGGGGAAGCGGCACTGCGTGCCCGTCTGACAGAGATCTGCGAGCAGGTTTCCGGCGCGATCAACCGTGGCGTGCAGTACGTTGTGCTGTCCGACCGCGACTCGAACGCGCAGTGGGCACCTATTCCGTCGCTCCTGCTGGTCAGCGCTGTCCACCACCACTTGCTCCGCAGTGCCAACCGCACCAAGACGGCACTCGTGGTTGAGGCCGGCGACGTCCGCGAGACGCACCACGTTGCCGTGCTTATTGGCTACGGCGCATCGGCAGTGAACCCGTACCTCGCCATGGAATCGGTTGAACAGTTGATCTCCAACGGCGACGTCGAGGGCGTGACTCCGGAAGACGGCGTTTACAACCTCATCAAGGGACTCGGCAAGGGTGTCCTGAAGATCATGTCCAAGATGGGCATCTCCACCGTTGCTTCGTACACCGGCGCCCAGACCTTTGAGGCACTGGGCCTGTCGCAGGAGCTCGTTGACGAATTCTTCTCGGGTACGCACTCCCAGCTGGGTGGCGTGGGCCTGGACGTCATTGCCGCGGAAGTTTCGGCACGCCACCAGATGGCGTACCCGGAGGGTGGCATCGAGCACCCGCACCAGCCGTTGCTCGGCGGCGGCGAATACCAGTGGCGCCGCGACGGCGAACCGCACCTCTTCAACCCGGAGACGGTGTTCCGCCTGCAGCACGCCACCCGCGAACGCCGCTACGACATCTTCAAGGCCTACACCAAGGGCGTTGACGATCAGTCCGAGAACCTGATGACCCTGCGTGGGTTGCTCAAGTTCAAGAGTGACGTCCGCCCGGCCGTGCCGCTTGAGGAAGTGGAGTCAGTCTCCAGCATCGTCAAGCGTTTCTCCACCGGCGCCATGAGCTACGGCTCCATCTCCAAGGAAGCCCACGAGACTCTTGCCATCGCCATGAACCGTTTGGGCGCCAAGTCCAATACGGGTGAAGGTGGCGAAGACGTTGACCGTCTGCTGGATCCGGAGCGCCGCTCTGCCATCAAGCAGATTGCTTCCGGCCGCTTCGGTGTCACCAGCCTGTACCTGACCAACGCTGACGACATCCAAATCAAGATGGCACAGGGCGCCAAACCCGGCGAGGGTGGCCAGTTGATGGCCCAGAAGGTCTACCCCTGGGTAGCCCGCACGCGCCACTCGACGCCCGGTGTCGGACTCATTTCCCCGCCTCCGCACCACGACATCTACTCGATCGAAGACCTCGCGCAGCTCATCTACGATGCCAAGCGCGCCAACCCTTCGGCCCGTGTACACGTGAAGTTGGTTTCGGAAGTCGGGATCGGCACTGTGGCCTCCGGCGTGACCAAGGCGAAGGCCGACGTCGTGCTTGTTTCAGGTCACGACGGCGGTACCGGCGCCTCGCCGCTGAACTCGCTGAAGCATGCAGGCGTGCCGTGGGAACTTGGCCTCGCCGAGACCCAGCAAACGCTCATGCTCAACGGTCTCCGCGACCGCGTGGTGGTGCAGGTGGACGGCCAGCTCAAGACCGGCCGTGACGTGGTCATTGCTGCCCTGCTGGGTGGCGAAGAGTTCGGTTTCGCAACGGCTCCGCTGGTTGTCTCCGGCTGCATCATGATGCGTGTCTGCCACTTGGACACTTGCCCCGTCGGTGTTGCTACCCAGAACCCGGAACTGCGTTCACGGTTCAACGGCAAGCCCGAGTTCGTGGTCAATTTCTTCGAGTTCCTCGCAGAAGAAGTCCGCGAAATCCTGGCAGAGCTCGGTTTCCGCAGCCTCGAAGAGGCGATCGGCCACGCCGAGGTACTGGACACCCGCGAAGCGATCGACCACTGGAAAGCCGAAGGGCTGGACCTGGATCCGATCCTGCACGGTCTTGAGTTTGACGACGACGTGCCGCTGCGCAACATGACCACCCAGAACCACGAGCTGGACAAGCACTTCGACCAGCGGCTCATCACCATGGCCGCCGAAGCGCTCAGTGACCGCATGCCTGTCAAGATCACCCTGGACGTCATCAACACGGACCGTTCCGTGGGCACGATGCTCGGCCACGTGGTGACCAAGACGTTCGGTACCGATGTGCTGGCGACGGACACCATCGACATCACGCTCAACGGCACCGCTGGCCAGTCACTTGGCGCCTTCCTGCCTGCCGGCATCACGCTGCGCATGTACGGAGACTCCAACGACTACGTGGGCAAGGGCCTCTCAGGCGGACGGATCATCGTCCGCCCGGACCGCACCAACGTGTTCCAGGCGGAGCGCAACGTCATTGCCGGCAACGTCATCGGTTACGGCGCAACGAGCGGCGAGATGTTCCTGCGTGGCCAGGTTGGTGAACGCTTCCTGGTGCGTAACTCGGGTGCGACCGCCGTCGTCGAAGGTATTGGCGATCACGGATGCGAGTACATGACCGGTGGCCAAACACTGATCATTGGCCGTACCGGACGCAACTTCGGTGCCGGCATGTCCGGTGGTACTGCTTACGTGCTGGACCTGCAGCACGAGAGGGTCAACAAGGATGCGCTGGACTCCGGTGAACTTCAGCTCCTTGAGCTGGACGCCGAGGACCGCGACATCGTCCACGGCCTGCTCACCAAGCACGCCGAGGAAACCGAATCCGTCCTGGCCGGCCGTCTGCTCGAGAACTTCGACGACACCGCCGCCCGCATCACCAAAGTACTGCCGCGCGACTACGCCGCAGTCCTGCAAACCCGTCTCGACGCCATCGAAGAGGGCCTTGACCCCGACGGCGAAGAAGTATGGTCTCGAATCCTGGAGGTAACCGGTGGCTGATCCACGCGGATTTCTGAAAGTCCGGCAGCGCGAGACGCAGCCACGCCGTCCCGTTCCGGTCCGCATCATGGACTGGAAGGAAGTGTATGAAGCCCAGGAAAAGGGTGTCCTGAAGAGCCAGGCAGGCCGCTGCATGGACTGTGGCGTACCGTTCTGCCACCAGGGCTGCCCGCTGGGCAACCTCATTCCCGAGTGGAACGACCTCGTGTGGCGGGACAAGGGTGAGGAAGCGATTGAACGCCTCCACGCCACGAACAACTTCCCGGAGTTCACCGGCCGTTTGTGCCCGGCACCCTGCGAAGCGTCCTGCGTGCTGGGTATCAACCAGCCTGCCGTGACCATCAAGCAGGTTGAGGTTTCCATCATCGATGAAGCCTTCGACAACGACTGGGTCCACCCCCTTCCGCCGACGCGCCTCACTGGCAAGACGGTTGCCGTGGTGGGGTCCGGTCCTGCAGGCCTCGCAGTTGCACAGCAGCTGACCCGCGTTGGTCACACGGTTGCCGTGTACGAACGCGACGACAAGATCGGCGGCCTGCTCCGCTACGGCATCCCCGACTTCAAAATGGAGAAGGAACAGGTTGACCGCCGCCTGGAGCAGATGAAGGCCGAAGGCACCCGCTTCCGCACCGGCGTCGCGGTCGGCACGGACGTGACTTGGGAGCAGCTGCGCCGCCGTTACGACGCCGTTGTGATCGCCACCGGGGCTACAGTTCCGCGCGATCTGCCCATTCCGGGCCGTGACCTTGAAGGTGTTCACTTTGCCATGGATTACCTGGTTCCTTCCAACCGCGTAGTAGCGGGGGAGAGCCCGGAAAATCACATCGATGCCCGTGGCAAGCATGTGGTCATCCTTGGTGGCGGCGATACCGGCGCGGACTGCATCGGTACAGCGCACCGTCACCAGGCGGCTTCTGTTACCACGCTGGCGATCGGCAAGCAGCCGCCTCTTGAGCGTGCAGGTCACCAGCCGTGGCCGACGTTCCCCACGCTCTTCGAGGTCGCCAGCGCCCACGAAGAAGGTGGCGAGCGTACGTACCTGGCCTCCACCGTGGAGTTTGTTGGCGAGAACGGCAAACTCACCGGGGTCAAGGTTGCCGAGACGGAGTTCGTGGATGGCAAGCGCCTCCCGAAGGCCGGGACGGAGCGGATCATTCCTGCTGACCTCGTCTTCCTGAGCCTCGGCTTCACCGGTGCTGAACCGGCCGGTATCACCGAGCAGGTCAGTGCAGAATTCGACGGTCGGGGCAACGTAGCCCGCGACGGCTACTACATGACGAACACCGAGGGTGTGTTTGTTGCCGGCGACGCCGGACGTGGCCAGTCCCTGATTGTGTGGGCCATTGCCGAAGGCCGTGCGTGTGCGGCAGCAGTGGACAAGTTCCTCATGGGAAGCACAATCCTTCCGGCACCGGTCGCCCCCACCGACCGGGCAATCGCGGTCTTATAGCGACGGCAGGAATGATCTTTAACTCAATCAGCAGCACACTACTTAGGGTAGGTATATGAGACGCGCGAAAATTGTGGCAACTTTCGGTCCGGCAATCTCCAGCTATGACAACACTCTTGCAGTGCTGGAAGCCGGCGTTGACGTTGCCCGCATGAACATGAGCCACGGCGACTACTCCGTGCATGACATCACCTACGAGAATGTCCGCAAGGCTGCGGCGCAACTGCACAAGCCCGTGGCCATCATGGCTGACCTCCAGGGTCCCAAGATCCGTCTTGGCCGCTTTGTTGACGGCCCGCACGAGCTGGCTGTTGGCGACATCTTCACCATCACCACCGAAGACGTCCCCGGCACCAAGGACATCTGCTCCACTACGCTTAAGAGCCTCACCGAAGACGTCAACGTGGGCGACGCCCTGTTGATCGACGACGGCAAGGTTGCCCTTCGCGCCATCGAAGTTGACGACGTCAAGGTTGTCGCCACCGTTACGGTCGGTGGCAAGGTGTCCAACAACAAGGGCATCAACCTGCCCGGTGTTGCCGTCAACGTCCCCGCACTGAGCGAAAAGGACGAGGACGACCTCCGTTGGGCCCTCAAGCGTGGCGTGGACCTGGTTGCCTTGTCCTTCGTCCGGGATGCCTCCGACATCAAGCGCGTCCACGAAATCATGGACGAAGAAGGCCGCCGCGTTCCGGTGATCGCCAAGATCGAAAAGCCCCAGGCCGTGGACCAGCTCCACGAAATCATCGATGCGTTCGACGCCATCATGGTTGCCCGTGGTGACCTCGGTGTTGAGCTCCCGCTCGAAGAGGTGCCGATCGTCCAGAAGCGCGCCATTGAACTGGCACGCCGCTGGGCCAAGCCGGTCATCGTGGCAACTCAGGTCCTGGAATCCATGATCGACAACCCGCGTCCGACGCGTGCCGAGGCTTCTGACTGCGCAAACGCAGTTCTCGACGGCGCCGACGCAGTCATGCTGTCCGGCGAAACCTCAGTGGGTCAGTACCCGATCGAAACCGTCAAGGTCATGGCCCGGATCATCGAGTCCACCGAAGAGCACGGCCTCGAGCGCGTCCCCCCGCTGGGCACCAAGCCCAAGACCCGCGGTGGCGCCATCACCCGTGCCGCCGTCGAAATCGCCGACCAACTGGACGCAAAGTACATCTGTACGTTCACCCAGTCCGGTGACTCGGCACGTCGCCTCTCGCGTCTGCGCCCGGTCAAGCCGGTCTTCGCTTTCACGCCGGTTGAACACGTCTGGAACCAGCTCGCCCTCACCTGGGGCATCCAGCCGGTACTGGTCCCCACCGTTGGCCACACCGACGAAATGACCGCACAGGTTGACCGCAGCCTCCTGGACATGAAGATCGTCGAGGAAGGTGACCTGGTGGTCATCGCTGCCGGTTCCCCTCCCGGACAGGCCGGTTCCACGAACTCGCTGAAGGTCCACAAGGTGGGCGACCTCGCCGACACGTCCTCCGTGGACGCGTCGCGCAAGGAGCCCGTTGGCCCGTGGCCTGAAAAGAAAAGCAAGACCAGGGCCTAGGTTCCTGGCTCAGGCTTGAGTGAAGCGGGTCCTGCCAACTTTTTGTTCGTGGGGCCCGCTTTGTTTTGCGTTCTTTTAGCCCTTGGGCGGGGTTCTGCCCTTGGGCGGGCACGACGGCGGCCGGCCACCTATCGCGTAGGTGACCGGCCGCCGTCGTTGACTGCTTGGTGCTAGTTGACCTGGTTGATGATCGTTTCGGCAACCTCACGCATGCTCAGGCGACGGTCCATGGACGTCTTCTGGATCCAGCGGAAGGCCTCCGGCTCCGTGAGGCCCATCTTGGTGGTCAGGAGGCTCTTGGCGCGCTCCACGAGCTTGCGGGTGGCGAACTGCTCCTGGAGATCGGAAACCTCGTTCTCGAGGGCCTTGATCTCCTCGTGGCGGGACAGAGCGATCTCGATGGCCGGGATGAGGTCCGCCGGCGTAAACGGCTTCACAACGTACGCCATGGCGCCGGCGTCGCGGGCACGCTCCACGAGTTCCTTCTGGCTGAAAGCAGTCAACAGGACAACGGGAGCGATGCGGGCCTTGACGATTTTCTCTGCCGCTGAGATGCCATCCATGACGGGCATCTTCACATCCATGAGGACGAGGTCCGGCTTCAGCTCTTCGGCCAACTGCACGGCCTTCTCGCCGTTGTCTGCCTCGCCGACGACGTCGTACCCTTCGCCCTTCAGGATCTCAATAATGTCCAAGCGGATGAGGGTCTCATCCTCGGCTACGACGACGCGTCGGGCCAGTTGGGCTGCGGGTGTGGACTCCGTCTGTTCGGTCACGGGATCTCCTTGAAAAGGTTCGGCGGGTTCATGTCCATCTTAGTGTGGACCGCTGCGGCACATGATTTTGTTGCACTCGCGCGCCCAGTTCTGAAAAACAGCCTATCTGCATGTAGAGTAGTTTCGCGTGCTGGGAAAGGATCGCGTTGCTCACAGCAATGAGAGCAGTCAGCGAGAATTAACTTCCCGGTAATCCGCGCCCGAGTGGCGGAATTGGCAGACGCGCCGCACTCAAAATGCGGTATCGAAAGGTGTGTGGGTTCGAGTCCCACCTCGGGCACGGCATACCCCCTCGTCAGAGGGGGTTTTTGCTTTAACGTGTTGACAGCTGTTGACAGGAGCCTCTGATGTGGTGCCGGCTGGTGCCTGGCCGCCGGTTGGCCTGTTCAGTTACGGGGGAGCGGGCTCAGGGTATTGGCGGGTTGACCCTCCGCTTGCTCTGAACTGGGTTTATGCGATCCTCTCTTTGGTGCGTCCGGTAGGTCGTGGTTGGCCTACACCTCTTCATGGGTAGGCCCGCGAAGCACAACATGATGTAGGGGAATCTTCGTCGGAAGTCGCTGAAGGCTCGTGTCTATCAGGACATTAGGCCCTCGTGTCCGACCGCTTGTGCGATCGGAGGTCCTGTGGATGCTGTACACAGCTGAATTGTTCGACTGCCCGCATCGCCAATGGCTTAGGAGGTCGACGATGGGGCGCCCTCCGTGAGCGCTCGAATCGCGCTGCAGATATCCGATTCGGTGCTCACCAAGTTTTTTTGATTGGGCGATGGGGACGGTGACGGCTTGGGCCACAGCACTTGTGAGAAAAAAGGGACCTCACGCTGGCTCGCCACCTGGCCGGGAAAGGCGCAGACGTGGATGCAGGAGAGAATGCTGTCGCCAACTGCGCCGCCGCTGGAAAGTACAGAGCGCTGTGAGGCACCTCGGGGTGAAGGAGCGCGGGGGATTATCCCTGCTTATGGTTCCGCCGACTTTGCAGTCTGTGCCACTGTCACGCTGATGTCGTCTCCAGCTCTGAGGGGTTGGCGGGCGAAGATCCCCTCGTGCGCCAGCACCGGCCGATTGTCTCCAGCAAGTTCGGTGTACTGTTCTTCGAGTTTTTCCCTTTTCTCGATGCTTCGTTGCCATGCGCGGACAGTCTCCGGGTCTCCACCGTTAGCCTGTTGCCAGCTGCGGGGACGGTCCTCTTTTGATGGCCCGGGATCGACTCGGCCACTCAGGCCTACACGTGGAGGTCTCCTTTTGGCTGCAGAAGAGCAGACGGGGCAGGCGGGATCGTTGGCAAACATCGAAGTGAGGCCTGCTTCGAAATCGTGTCCATTGGCGCAACGGAAGTCGTAGAGAATCACTGGTAGTGCCCTTGCTGTGCCCACCGGATCTGGCTGGTCTGCCCGGACTCGTGCCCGAAAATCATTTCGGCATTCGTCCGCTCTTGTATTCGCCGCAGCTTCTCTACTGATTCAAGCCAGAGGAGGTTGTTCCACACAACGGCGGCACCAACTGCTGGTGGGCCGAAGGAGTCCCGCAAGTAGACTGCGTCCGAGGTAAAGATCTTGGTCCCGTCCTCCGCCAGGTCGACCTGAAGCGACATTGTTCCCCAAGTGTGGCCGGGGGTGTCTATGACGGAAACCCCAGGGACAATTTCCGTATCGCCCTCGATGGCATCGATGTTGAGACCTTCGAAGTCCGCTTTTAGGTGTCCTCCCAGGTGCGAGCCCATTATTTCCTTGACTCCCTCCAGTTCCTTACGGTTCGCGACGATTTTGGTCTTGCCGTTGTCGAAGAGCCGCGCGTTACCTGCGTGATCAAGATGCAGGTGGGAAAGGATGAGTAAGTCTATGTCCGAGGGTTCAAGGCCGACCTGTGCGAGCGAAGAGTCCAGGAAACCAGATGCGCTGGATGCATCAGTCTTGACCGGAAAGAAATTGTCCATGCCGCTCTCTTGCCAGCGCGAACTCCAATCACGGGGGACGCCGGTGTCCCAGAGAATGCGTCCTTCGGGGTGTTCAATCAGGACTGCATGCGTTGGGATTTCGCCCCACTCACGCTGACGCTCCTTATTGTTGCGGTCCGCGATGATCCTTCCTGGCTTCAACAGGAGCCACGCCATGTCGGCTTCCATCACCCCGGTCTCCAGAACACGGACCTTCAACTGATCTGTCATCGCACTCCATTCCCTAATCAAGGTCACAGCAGTAGATCGCCATACTGTCAGACGATCGGCCGATCATCAAGACTGGCACTTGCACACAAAAGCTATTGCGCGTGACCTGCCTCATACCTATACTCATGGAACAGCTCGTTATGATTGTCATACATTCGTTCTTCATACAAACGAGTTGGTGCGTATCCGTCGCCGGCTGACGTTGAAGTGGCTGTCAGCCAACCTATAAGGAGTTCAGAATGGTCAAAGAAGACCACGATTGCGTTTCTTCTCCCGGCAGCGGGAAGAAACTGGCCAGGCGTGCGGGGTGGGCCTTTGCCGTGGCATCGGTCTTGGCGCTCACTGCCTGTGGCGGCGGCGGTAATGACTTTGGTCCGGCGGGTGGTTCTGGGACTTCAACGTCTTCCGAGTCAGCATTGTCATCCCTTCCGCCTGATGCACAGACCGCTTACCAGAATGCTGACGCGTTGACCGGAAAAACGCCGTACGGTGAATCATGGCAGCCCAAGGGGCCTGCACCATGGACCATTGGCTATACAAGTCCCTATGCGGGCAATTCCTGGCAGACAACGGCCATGGACCACCTGATGAAGGATGTAGTTCCGCGGTACCAGAAGGCTGGCCTCATCAAAGAGGTGATCGTCGCCCAATCGGGGGGCGACGACACGGTGCAAAACCAGCAGATCCGGCAACTCGTAGACCAAGGTGCCGACATCCTGATCGCTTGCTGCTCAGCAAAAACCGCCCTGAACCAGTCCATTGAGTACGCTCATGAAAAGGGTGTACCTTTCGTTGCATGGAGTGGGCATGTGGATTCACCTTATGCCGTCAGCGCCGTGACCAACTACCGTCAGGCCGGAAGCGTCTTTGCGAAGTCAGTCTTCGACAAGATCGGTGGCAAGGGCAACGTCCTGGATGTTCAGGGTGTGCCGGGAGCCACAAATGCCATCGATTTCGAAGCCGGGGTTCAAGATGCGCTGAAGGAATACCCCGAGGTTAAGCTTGTAGGCTCTGTAAACGGGATGTGGTCAGCGCCGGTGACAAAGACCGAGGTGCAGAAGTTTCTAGCGACCCACCCGGGCCAGCTCGACGGCATCGTCGCTCAGCCTGCCTCCGCTACCGGCGCCTTGCAGGCACTGCAGCAGTCTGGCCGTCCCGTGGTTCCGATTAACATCGGTGGCGAAACAGGAGCTGCGTGCTATTGGGTGAACCATCCGGAATTCGCTGACACTGGCTACAACATTTGGCCGCCCAAGGGTGAGATGGAACTTGGCATCGAGACCGCAGTCCGGATCCTTCAGCAGCAGGGGGCCGAAAATTCAATCCATCGTTCTCAGCGTGTCTCCCATAAGTTACGACGAAGCCAAGGAGGCGCTTGGGTCGAACTGTGACCCCAACGCCGACGGCTGGCTGGAACCCAAGGGCGGCTGGCTTACAGGAACCAAGCTTGACTCTTTCTTCGAGAAGCCAAGTGATCCTTTTGCTTGGAAGAAGCCGTAAGTCAGGCATTCGCCGCTCCTGAGGTAGCCGATCACCGGAAGCGGTAGTCAACAAAAAACAAACCCAAGAAGCTGTCAGATGCGCTGACAGACATCAAAGATGATGGATGGAGAATACGAGAAATGTCTGAGTATGATCTGGTCGTAATTGGTAGCGGTTTTGCCGGGGCCTCCGCGGCTCTGAGCTACTGCGAAAAAGCAGCCGACGAAGGACGGTCAGGCCGGGTAGCACTGGTCGAAGTTGGAGCAGAAGACGAACGGTCTGGAGGGTCCCGCTGGACCATGGCTTGGCTTCGCGTCTACGAAGACGGCAGGCTCGACGAATCCTGGAAGGACCGAGTGCAGGAAACTTCCAAGGGGCTGGCTGACCTGGAATACTGCCTTGCACTCGAGCGCGAAGTCCCCGGAACCATCAAGTACCTGGAAGCCCACGGGGTTGAGCTGTACCAGCATTGGGAAAACGACGTCGCTCTTGAATACGAAACGGACAAGAGCATCAAATGGCCGGTCGGAGGCGGCCTTCAAATCGTCAATAACCTCCTCGCGCATTTCAAGAAGTTCGATAATTCCGAAATCCTCTACGAAACCGAGGCAGTGAAGCTCAGCATCTCGGATGAAGGGCGTGTCAACGGCGTAGTGGTCCGCGGTAAGGACGGGCTTCTTCGAACGCTCAGCTCAAAGGCCGTCGTCATTGCATCGGGCGGGTTTGAAGGCAACCCCGAAATGTTGACGCAGTACCTTGGCAACAACGCCGTCGACATTAAGCCAATCGTTCCGGGGCTGCACCGCAACAAGGGCGCCGGGATCCGCATGGCCATGGACATCGGGGCCGACACCGCCGGACAGTTCGACATGTTCCACTCGGAGGTAGTCGACTCCCGGACCAGCCGCCCTGACTCTGTAATTTGGGGCCACAACTACGGCATCTGTGTCAACCAACAGGGCAAGCGCTTCTTCGATGAGGGCGAAGACTACTTGTTTGCCCACTTCGAACTGCTGGCATACGAAGTCTGGAAAAACCAGAACCAGAAGGCCTACTTCATCACTGATAAGCCAGTCATGGAACGCATGCGTCCAGGTTGGGTCTACGAGACCACCGATATGGAGCCTGAGGAGGGCGCGACGCTGGCTGAACTGGCGGGCAAGCTGGGTCTCAGCCCGGAAGCACTCGAAGCCACCGTTCAGGAATTCAACGCCGCCACCGCCGGCGGACCATTCCAACCAGAAATCCTTGACGGGTTGAGCACCCAAGGTCTCGTCCCGCCAAAGTCCAACTGGGCGAATCGGATCGAATCCGGGCCATACTACGGATATCCGCTTGAGGCGAGGATCACGTTCACCTTTGGTGGGCTCAAGACAGACACCGAGGCGAGGGTCATCTCCGGCGGGGGAGTGCCGATCCCAGGCCTCTACGCAGCGGGCGAAATCACGGGGTTGTTCTACCACGAGTACCCGCCGGCGACGTCGTCAATTCGCTCCATGACCTTTGGTCGAGTCGCAGGGGCAAACGCTGTGAGCTACCTGAACGAGCTGGAATCAAGCGACGCTTCCGTTTCGGGACCGGCGACTCCACCTGCCAGCCGTGCTGCTGAGGCGGCAGACAGCCAAGGCTCGGCCATCCCCGCAGTGCCGGAGTCCGAAGCTGCATCGAAGGCTGCTGAGGCAGCCGGAAGCAGACGGTAGCTGATGCAGGTGAGAGGCCTGCCGCGGGGCTACCTCGCCAAGTCCCCATGCGGGGTCAAAACTAGATAACAGGAGTTGGCACGCCCCGGGAATGGGGCGTGCCATTCCCTATTGGAGGAAAGAATGAGTCAACCACGTGTCTTCGACATGCCGCGTATCGAACGAGTCATCGAGGGCGGTGGTGCTATCCAACAAATTCCCGCTGAACTGGAGCGGCGAGGACTTTAAACGTGCTCTTCTCGTAGCAGGCAAGTCAATCAGCGCCACCCAACAATTCGATGATCTCGTCAGTGAGCTGGGAGCCAGAGCCGTCGCGGTTTATGGCAGGGTCGAGGCCCATAACCCAGTCAAGCGACTAGCTGAGCTTGTGGAGATTGCTCAGAACGCAAATGCCGACGTCGTGATAGGCGTCGGCGGAGGGTCCGCTGTTGACGCGGCAAAGCTCACCGCCTTGGGAGTGGGGGAGGGTATTCATTCGGAGCAGGACTTCCTGCGCTACAGCATTTCCCACGGGCTGCCGGAGCTGCAAGGTATCCCGCTTCCTGTCATCGCCGTGCCGACAACGTTATCGGCGGCAGAGTGGAATGGCGTTGCCGCCTTTGTCGACGACACGACCAACACCAAGGAACTGACCAGATACCTCGCCCTTACACCCAGGATTGTTGTGCTGGATCCGGAGCTGTGTGCCTTAACTCCCAGGAAATTGTGGATCACAACCGGTGTCAGGGCCATCGATCATGCGGTCGAAATTGCTTATGCCACGAATGCACATCCGTTCACCACCGCGCTGTGCACTGCGGCCCTCCGCACCCTGGCCGAGGATCTTCCTCTGACGGCGTCTGACCCTCATGACTACGAAGCGGCTCTGCGCTGCCAGCAGGCGGCCTGGATGTCACTGGTCGGAGTTCACAACGTACCAGTGGGGTTATCCCATGCTATAGGCCACCAGTTGGGTGCGGCCGGCGTTCCTCACGGCGTAACGTCCTGCATCACGCTGCCGCACGTTATGCGGTTCTACGCTGAAGCGACCGCAAGCCAACAGGCCATTATGGCCACCGCCATGGCGGCGGCAAGAGGAGCAACGAACGCGATGCCGGCTCCTGAGGAGCTGGAGCTACTCTTCGACAAGCTGGGAGTACCGCGGCAAATCCGTGAATTTGGTCTGAGCCCGGAGGCGTTGGAGAACGTTGTTCGCGCGACGATGGGCGAGGCGGAAGCCGTCATTCGTCAAGCACCGCGGCCGGTATCAGCCGATGATGTAAGGGAGCTCTTACAGAAGGCCTATTAGCGAGCGGCATATAAAGCTGAGAACACGTGGTTCTCATTCGTGCAGCGCAGCAGATGCCCAAGCTCGCAATCAGCGGTTCCTGTCGATCGTCGCGACACCCAAATAATTGGGGTCGCGGCGACCGACCTCTTTAACGTCGACAGGGTGGGTTGCATAAGCCGAAATACGGCCAAAACTGTCCGTTGCATAGCCGCTGCTTTGGCGCAACCCGCCTCAGTGCCCAAGCGACTTGAGGACTCAGCGTGAATCGCGCAAAGGGGCACGCAAAAGCCCGGCGGGGGTTCCCAGCCGGGCTTGAGCGCACTTTCGAACGCCGGCGATCATGTCATTGTGGGGGCCTAGATTGCCTTGATCTCGTCGGCGTCAGCCTCGGCGCCAGTGACTTCGTCGGCGCCGGCGGAGCGGGCAACTTCATTGAGCGTTTCCTGGACGACACGCATCGCTGCGAGCCCCGCAGGTGCGCCGCAATAGGCGGTGGCCTGCACGATTGACTCCACGATCTCGCTTGGTTTTAAACCGTTCCTTAGGCCGCCCCGGACATGTACAGAAAGTTCGTGGTGCTGGTTGAGCGCGACCAGCATGCCGATATTGAGGAGGCTACGACTTCGACGGTCCAGGCCGGGCCGCGTCCACACGGCACCCCACACTGTTTCGGTGATGTGGGTCTGCAGGGCTTCACTTTCGGTTCCGGCTGTGCGCTCGAGGGAACCAGCGACGTATGAATCCCCGAGAACCTCCCGGCGTACCTTGATTCCGGCATTCCATAGTTCGCTGTGTTCGTCTGCTTCATACTGGTTAGTCATTTCGGTCCTTCATGTATTCACTCGATCCCGGGTTGCGGCGCCACTGCCGGAGTTTCCCTTGGGCGGACAGTTGATGTGGATGTCTCGGGATTAGATTTGCTGTCTGATGTGGGGATTGCGCGCGTAGAAGCCGACGAGGGGCACGATCAGGAGGCCGAGTACAAATTGTTGTGCGTTGTTGTTCAACCCGTAGCCCACCAAGAGCGAGGTCAGGGCGATAAGGACGAGCACGCCGACCAGAGTGCTGCCATATCCTCCCCTGCCGCCAAGCAAGGAGGTTCCGCCCACGGCAACTGCGGCCACGGTGAGGAACAGGTAGGGATCGCCCACACGCACGAATGCTCCACCAGTGAAGCCGAGCAGGAGTATTCCTGTGGCTCCTGAGAAGAGGCCGCTGAGCGCGTAGACAGTGACCCACCGGCGCGGTTCGGAGATGAGCATGAGCCGTGCGGCTGAGCGGTTTCCACCCAAGGCGTATGTGCTCCGACCAAACCATGTTGAACGCATGATGAAGATCAGGGCAGCGGCGAGAACAAGCCAGATGAGGATGACTGGAGGTACAGGGAGACCCAACGTTTCTCCGCTCAGTGAGGAAATGTTGGCGAGCCAATCAGGTACCACTCCGCTCGTGCCCCCGGCATTCGATGCGCCGGCGCTGGTGAGAACCTGTGTTGCCCCTACCGTGGCGAATCCAACACCCAGCGTCACGATGAGAGCTTGATTCTGGAGATGGAGACTTATGAGGCCGTTTATCGTTCCGATAACGATGCCGAGAACAAGAGTTATCGCGATCGCCATGCCGGCCGGTACGCCAGAGCTGATCATGTAGAGGGTCCCGATGTTGGCCGAACCAATCAAGTAGGGAATGGAGAGGTCAAGCCCGACCGAGCAACGCGCAGAGAGTCTGCCCAACCGATGCCAGGCCAAGGAATGCGCCGAGTAGCAGCATGGAGCGAACATTCGAGCCGGAGAGGAAACCTTGTACTGTGGCGGCGCCGACGGCAAGTAAAGCCGCCAGCATGATGAGCCCGAGGATGACGTTCTTTTGCCCCGAGGCCTTGGACAGCAGCGGTACCCGGATGGTGCGTTGTTGCGCTTTGACGGTGGTCATGATGCTTTTACCTCCTGGCGCTTGCGCCACAGTGATGGAATTATCACGCTGATCAGGAGTGCTGCAACCAGGATAAGGCCGTACGAGAGCTGCACAACGAATGAAGCCAATGACCCCAGTGAGAACGTGGTCAGCGTGAATGAGATAAGCGTGACGGCGATGGCCCCGGGAATGGAGCCCAATACGCCGCCGCGGCCACCCGCAAGGCTGATACCTCCAAGCACCAGGGCCGTGATGGCTGCGAGTGTGTAGGTGCCTCCTTGGGTGGGGTTTCCCGACGCTATCTGACCGGTGTAGGCCAGGCCACCCGCACCAATCAGCAACCCGGAAATACCGTGAGCGACGACGCGGATCATTGTTACGGGTACTCCGCTGACAAACGCGGTGCGTTGGTTCGACCCGACGAGCCTTAGATTCGTGAACAGTTGGGTCCTGGTGAATGCCCACCAACCCAATATTGCCGTGATCAGAACGATCGTCATTGGGGCGAGTATCGACCTGCCGGACCCCCATTCAGCGAGCCACCTCGGAGCTTGTCCGCCAGGCTGTGCCAGAATAACCAGGTTGATGCCGGACAATGCCAGGAATGCACTCAGAGTCACGATCACAGGTTCGATGCGGGCGACCGTAATGACGACGGCCTGGATGATTTGTATCAAGACTCCAATGCTAAGTGCCCACGCGATGACAGCAACGGGTGACCCTATCTGTTGGTCGAAGAGGACTTTGACGAGGGTGACATTGACGAAGATCATCAGCGGACCAGCGGACAGATCGACACCGCTGCCCACCAGGGCCGTGACGGTAATTCCCATCACCACAAGGATCAGAGGTACGGCCGAGACCAGCAGCCCTCCGATTCCGCTGGCGGTGAAGAGGTAAGGCGCGCGTACTGCGCACACGATGAGAAGGACGGCAAGCAAACCCCACGCGGCGAATGCGTAGGCAGATTTGCTGGTGAATCTGCCGAATCGGCTTTGTTGTTTCATTGCTGCTCCACCAGTGCTTTCTCGACGTCGAAGTCTGCTTCAAGGTGACCGAACATTCCGGCAAGAACGCGGTCGGAGGTGATGTTGTCGCCGGTCACCCAACCAAGGAGTGCGCCGTCGCGGAAAACGGCCACACGGTCGCAGAGCCCGATGAGTTCATCGATCTCAGTAGAGAGATAAATGATTCCGGCCCCTTCCAAGGCGAGATGTTCCAACTGGGCATACAGTTCACGCTTTGTGCTGATGTCGACTCCCCGTGCGGGATCGTTGAGGGCAACAACCTGCGGATCTTGAGCCAGTTCCCGACCGATGAGGACCTTTTGTTGATTACCGCCGCTGAGGGAGGTGATGGGATTCGACGATGCGCCTGCCCGTAGCTTCAGGGTTTTGGACATGTCATCAAAGCGCGCGGAGATGGCCGTCCTGTCGATGACGCCGGCACGGCGGTCATGACGGTACAACGGCATTCCGAAATTCTCGAAAACGCTGAGGTTTGGGAAAATCCCCTCCTTGCGTCGATCGCCTGAAATATAGGAGACGTTCGCTGCTATAGCCCCTGCCAGGTTGCTGATTGGGTGCTCCGCGCCGGTCCTGGCAACGGCGGTAACTTCGCCGTTGATCGCCTGTCGAACGCCCGTGAGGGTTTGGAGGAACTCAGCCTGACCTTGACCATCCAGCCCGGCAAAGCCGACGATCTCCCCACTATGCAGCACAAAGTCCGAAGGCCGTGCTCCCTGCGTTGCCACGAGACCGGCGGCTTGAAGGACGATGTCTGCCGTTCCGCCCTTGGAGAGCCTGCGCGATTGAGTTGCCAGGCCGTTCCGCTCCTTGACGCCGGTCATGAGTTCAATGAGACGGGATTCGGTGATCTCGCTGCCTCTGAGGATCCCGACGTCGATTCCGTCGCGCAGAACAGTTGCACTGTCGGCGAAAGTCGTGAGCTCAGCGATACGGTGAGTAACAATCACGACGCAGACACCGTCGGAACGGAGCCTCTCCATTTGGGCGTAAAGCCGTGCGGCCCCCGATAGGTCGAGTGCCGCCGTGGACTCATCGAAGATCACTACTCTCGGGGAACGGACAAGGGCGCGCGCAATGGTGACCCATTGCCGGTCTGCCAGACTCAGGGTTTCCACCAATGCCGAGGCGTCGACGGGATGGCCCATAAGCTGCTCCAGCACATCGGTTGCACGTCGGTGCTGCTCGCTCCTGGACATGCGGGAGCGCCATACGCCCTGCGATCCGATGAAAACGTTGTCCGAAATACTGGCGCCTTCTGCGACGAGGACTTCCTGGAACACGGTCGCGACGCCTGTCTTGAGTGCCTCGGCGGGACTCGACACGTGGTGACCATGGATGTCCACGGATCCCTCGTCGGGGAGAACGATGCCGGACATGATTTTCGCCAGCGTGCTCTTCCCGCTGCCGTTCTCACCGACAATCGCGTGGATTTCCCCAGCACGCGCGGAGAAGCTGGCTCCTCGCAGGGCCTGTGTCTCCCCGAAGGACTTCTTCACGTCCTGGATTGCTACAGCTGTCTCGTGATTTTCGGCCGCCATTGCTCTCGGGGCCGAATCGAGGTTCAGGTCTTCATTGACCATTACTTTGTCCTTACGGTCGGTATCTGCTCCATCCCCTCCTCGGGAAGTGCAGATCACACCAAAACTGCTGAGTACGATTGTCTCAATGCATTTTTGTCATACAAAACAGTTCTTTGGATGAGTATAGGGGTGGGAGGGTGTCAGGGCAATAGACTTTTGGCGCGGTTTCGTCCGCCTTCTCGGGGGGGTGGCGTGTCGGACAATCGGATCGCCAGTCATTATGGCCGGTCTGGCCCTGCCCGTAGTACCCTAGGTCAAGGCATATTCACGACGGGGAGGGGAGGTTGTCATGGAGTCACCACTGGGTTTGAGGCTGCAGCGCGACGACATGTCGCTGCGGAAACTAGCCGAAAACACGCTGCGGGACGCTATCTTGTACGGCGCCTTCACACCCGGGCAAAAGCTTATAGAACGGGACCTCTGCGACAGGCTCGGTGTTAGTCGTACTCTCCTGAGGGAAGCGCTGAAGCAATTGGAGGCCGAAGGGCTGATAACCAACGTGGTCCACAAGGGCCCGTCAGTTGCGGTGATCACCGAGGAAGATGCCCGTGAAATTTATGAGGCCCGGGGGCTCATTGAAGGGCACCTCGCATATTGCTTCACGATTAAGGCGTCAGACGCCGAAATCGACAAGCTCGCCGCCTCTGTTCGAACTCTCCACGAGTCGGACATTGCGTCCAATCAGATAAACGTACTCCAGGCGAAGAACGGCTTCTATGAGGTTCTCTTGGCTGGGTCCGGAAACCACGTACTCGCGCAGATGCTCCAGCAGTTGAACAACCGTGTAACCATGCTGCGCAGGATGACCCTGTCCTCTCCGGGTCGATTTGACCAGACGGTGGCTGAGTTGGACGAGATCGTTCGGGCGGTCCGTAGCCGAGATGCGGATGAAGCCAGCAGGCTGTGCCGTGCCCACGTTAAGAACGCGGGTGACATTGCGCTTGCCAGTTTCACGAATGATGCCGAAAGTGCGCCCCACGGGCACACTGCCGTGGGGGCAAATTAGTTCGATCTGGGCACTGTCACTTCCCGCTTCGCTGCAGTGGGGGAGTAGTGGTAGGCCTTTCAGTCGCTCACCTCAATACCCGAATGTCCGTCCGGAAAGTCAATCCCCGGTGCGTTCCGTCGTCGTTGACGCGTCCGCCGACGACAGTAGTACGGCATCCAGCAGTCCCGGGAATCTCGCCTGAAGGTCGTCGTTGCGTAGTTTGCTGATCCGGGATGTCCCCCGGTAATGCTGTTGAATGACGCCAGCCTCCCGAAGCACGCGGAAGTGGTGCGTCGACGTGGATTTGCTCACGGGCAGCTCAAATGCGATGCATGCCATGTCGTCGTGCCCCATGGCCAGGTCGCCGACAATTTTCAGGCGAATGGGATCCGACAGTGCGTGTAGAACTGCCTCGAGTCGAATCTCTTCAGGCTCGGGGTGATCCAATAGTCGCGCCTCAGATGTAGCTGCGGCAGAGCGCATGGTGCCCCTTTCGTTGGTCAACATCAAAGGTACGACACTCATCGTAGTTTGACAACCGACATACTACGAGGCTTATCGTACTTGGGTCGGCTCGTGCACAACGCTGGCCGTCGTCCTCCACACAGAACCAAGAAGGAGATTTCCTTGAGTAGCCTTTTCGCTCCACTTAAGCTGCGGGATCTAACAATTCCGAACCGGGTTTGGATGTCCCCGATGTGCATGTACTCGGCCGCTGCCGAGGGCCCGGAAACCGGCGTCCCCACGGATTTCCATTTGACCCACTTGGCCAGTCGTGCGGCAGGCGGTGCCGGCCTGGTCATGGTCGAAGCAACCGGTGTGAGGCCCGATGGGCGCATCAGCCACTGGGATCTGGGGCTGTGGAATGACAAACAGCAAGAGTCTTTTGCTCGCATCGCGGCAGCAATCCGTTCTTTTGGGTCGGTGCCCGCTATCCAGTTAGCGCATGCGGGGCGAAAGGCGTCCGTTGACAAGCCCTGGATTTCTGATGGGTACTTGGGCGAACGCGACGGCGGCTGGACTGCGGTCGGCCCCAGCCCGGAAGCCTTCCAAGGACTGTCTCAGCCAACGGAGCTGTCCGTCGCCGAAATCAAGCAGCTTGTCACCGATTTCGCCGAATCCGCGAAGCGGGCTCTCAAAGCTGGGTTTGAGGTTGTCGAAGTCCACGGCGCTCACGGATACCTGATCCACTCCTTCTTGTCTCCGGCGTCCAACAAACGCACGGATGCCTATGGTGGAAGCTTCGAAAACAGGATGCGTTTTGCGCTCGAGGTAGTGGACGCCGTCAGGGCAGTCTGGCCTCAGGACCTCCCCGTCTTCTTCCGTACCTCAGCCACCGACTGGCTAAGCGAGAACGACGATGATCCCCGCGAGGGTTGGACCGCCGACGACACCGTCCGTCTGGCCAAAGAACTACAGGCTCACGGGGTTGACTTCCTTGACGTTTCCAGCGGAGGCATTGTTCGGGACGCCAAGATTCCGGTCGGTCCCAACTATCAGGTTCCCTTTGCGGGGCAAGCACGCGACCAAGCTGGAATTGCTACCGGTGCTGTGGGACTTATCACCGACGCCCACCAGGCTGAGGACATTTTGACGGCTGGACAGGCAGATGCCGTATTCCTGGGCCGCGAGCTGCTCCGCAACCCGTACTGGCCGCAGCAGGCTGCCAGTGAGCTCGGCATCGAACCCCAGTGGCCCGCACAATATGGCTACGCCGTACAACGTCGTAAGAAGTAGGAAGGTCTCTCCATGAATCACTTGCTCAACAAGACCATCATTGTCACCGGCGCGTCATCGGGCATCGGTGCCGCAGCAGCCAAGGCACTGGCAGCACATGGCGCGAAACTGGTGCTCGCTGCCCGGGACCAGAACCGCCTCGACGCCCTCGTTGAGGAGATTCGTGCCTCTGGGGGAACCGCGGCAGCGCGTGTCGCCGACGTTACGGATTCTGCAGATATGGAGGGTCTGGCCCTGTATGCCGTCGAGACCTTCGGCGGCATAGACATCTTGGTCAACAGCGCAGGGCTAATGCTATTTTCCGCTTGGAAAGATCTGGCTGTGAACGACTGGGGCCGGATGATCGATACGAACATCCGGGGGTATCTCAACGGTATCCAGGCCGTCCTGCCAATCATGCTAGAGCGTCAATCGGGCTACATCTTGAACATGGCGTCAGTGGCGGGTCATCAGATTGGTGAATCTGCCGGCGTATACAGCGCAACCAAGTTCTTCGTACGAGCCATCACCGAAAGCATGCGCAAGGAACTGGGAGTACAACACGGTATTCAGGCCAGCACTATCAGCCCCGGAGTCATAGACACCGGGTGGGCGGACAAGGTGGGCGACCCTGCGGGACGAGCAGCGGCCAAGGAGCTCAATGCACTGGCTATTACCCCGGAGGCCGTGGCCGACGCCGTGGTTTATGTCCTAAACCAACCAGCAAATACCACCGTCAACGATTTGGTGATCTCCCCAACCCGCCAGAATTGGTGACATCAGACCGGGAAAGGACCGTTCCTTGGGCCGGTCGCTTCCCGGTACAGTCAGTATCGCTGGTGAGGTGGTGTGCGTGTCCGCCCTGAGGCGAGCGTTAACCCCAGCAATGCTGCCGCACCGGTCGCCGATGGCAATAGATTGAGTGCACTCACAGGACCGGCTAGGTCCTCACCACTAAAAGCCAACGCCAGCAAACCGGATATCACGGCCCCGGTTGCTGCCACAGACAGCGACTCTGCGGCACTGGTACGACGACGGAGAGACGGAACGGACAGGACCACCGAAGCAACACCCGCACCTATCCCCAGGAAAATCATCACCGTCTGCATGGATCAGCCCCATATTCCTGGTCGAACTGAGCGACTTCCATCCGGTTAAAGCTGAATTCCGGTGTATTTGGTTTCTTGGTAGGCCTCGAGGCCTTCGGTTCCGCCCTCGCGTCCCAGGCCGGAGGCGTTGGTCCCTCCGAAGGGTGCGGACGGGTTGGAGACGAGACCCCGGTTGATCCCGGTCATACCGGCATCGATGGCGTCTGCGACACGCAGCGCACGGGCGAGGTTCTCCGTGAAGACGTAGGAGGCCAGTCCGTAGGGGGTGTTGTTGGCTTCGTGGATGGCTTCGGCTTCAGTAGCGAACTCGTATATTGCTGCGACGGGACCGAAGATTTCCTCGGTGCGGATGTCTGCGTTAGCTGGGATGTTAGTCAGGACCGTCGCCGGGTAGAAACAACCAGGGCCCTCGGGAATAGTTCCGCCCGTCAGGCAAACGGCGCCCTTGGCGATGGCGTCGGCCACCAATGCAGCCACCGTCTTTACTTGTTTTGCATCCACAAGCGGACCCAGATCCGTGTCGGGGTGTGCGCCGTCGCCGAGACGAGCAGCAGCCATCCGCTCGGTGAAACGGGCAGTGAATTCGACAGCAATGCCGTTTTGCACATAGATGCGGTTGGCGCCGACGCAGGATTGGCCGCCGTTGCGGAGTTTGGCGAGCATGGCGCCTTCGACAGCCTGCTCAAGGTCAGCGTCATCGAACACGATCAGTGGAGCGTTGCCCCCGAGCTCCATGGACGTGTTCATGACGTTCTCGGCTGCTTGGGCCAAGAGCGCTCGCCCAACCTGTGTCGATCCGGTAAAGGAGATCTTCCGGACTCGTGAGTCCTTCATAATTGCGGCGATAACGTCGCGGGAATTGGAGGTGGTGATGACGTTGACAACACCGGCAGGGGCGCCTGCTTCTTCAAGAACCCGCGCCAGTAACAGCGAAGTCAAGGGGGTCAGCTCGGCGGGCTTAAGAATCGTTGTACACCCTGCGGCGAGGGCCGGGGCGATCTTCCGTGCACCCATCGCGAGCGGGAAGTTCCAGGGCGTGATCAGCAGGGACGGTCCCACGGGGCGTTTGGAGACGGCGATCTGGTAGTTGCCTCCGGGTTCGACGCCGAACTGGCCTTCGGTGTGTATCCTGCCGGCGGATTCGGCGAACCAGCGGAAGAACCCGGCACCGTAATCGACTTCGGTCTGGGCTTCCGGGAGGGGCTTACCCATTTCCGCGGTGATCAGTGCCGCGAACTCGTCGCGACGGGTCAGGATTCCTTCGTAGGTGCGGAAGAGGATGTCGGCGCGTTCCCGGGCAGGGGTCGCAGCCCAGGCTGGCTGTGCGTCGACCGCGGCATCGACGGCAGACATGCCGTCCTGAACGGTTGCAGAGGGAACTTCCGCGATGGGTGCTCCAGTGGCTGGGTTGGCGACTGTGAGAGTTGCAGCGTTGCTCGAGGAGATCCATGAGCCGCCGATGGGCATAAGCTTCTCCGGAAATCCAAGCGGGGGAGCGGAGGCGGTGGTGGTCATTTCCATTGAAGTTCTCGTGCTTTCAGCAGATGGGCACTGCCGGGCCCGCTCGGGCCCGGCGAGTGTTTGATTGTTGGCTACTTTGACTCGGTGAGTTGTGGGGTGAGCCAGTTTTGGAAGCGGTTGCCGTGGGTGACGGGGTCGATGAGGAGGAGTTTGGTGCCTGGTTCGTTGCCGGGTTCGGTGCGGGTGTGGATGAACCAGGGTCCGTCCTGGGTGAGGGTTTGTTTCAGGGCGAGGGTGAGTTCTTCGGTGTTGTTGGCGCGCAGGACCTTGAGGTCGACGGATTCGGCGAAGCGTCCGAGGTCGATGGTGACGGCTTGGGTGGGGATGGAGGCGGTGGAGGCGTAGACGCCGTTGTCGAGGAGGATGATGACGAGGTTTTCGGGGGCGAGGTAGCCGGCGGTGATGGCTGAGCCGGGGTTCATCAGGAGGGATCCGTCGCCTTCGATGACGACGGCGCGGGTGAGGGGGGTGTTTTTGATGGCTTGGGCGATGCCGGTGCCGACGGAGATGGCCAGGCCCATGGCGTCCAGGAGGTAGAGGTGGTTGTCGCGGTCGGCGATGGAGGCCAGTTCGCGGGAGGTCGCGGCGCAGGTCGCGATCACGGGGACCTCGGCGGTGGTCTCAACAATGGCTCGGAGGGCTTCGATGCGTTTCATGCTTTTGCCTTTGCGTCTTTGGGGTCGAAGAATTCCATGAGGACCACGACGGGTCGGTAGGTCATGCGGGCGTGGTTGCCGGCTTCGGCGACGGTCGCGCCCCAGTCCTGGGCCGAATTGCGGCGGTCGATCTGGAAGACGGGGATGTTGGTGGAGGCCAGCAACGCGGGGACGGGCGCGGAGATGGTGTGGATCATGGAGTTGTACTCGCCGAGCCCGCCGCGGGTGTTCGCGACGATCAATAGGGGCAGGTGGTAGGACACGGCGAAGGTGGTCAATGCGGTCAGGGCGTTGCCGAAGCCGTTGTCCTGCATGATGATGACCCCGAATTTCCCGGCGAACGGGTAGGCGCCGACGACGCCGATGGCTTCCTCTTCGCGGGAGACGGGGTACACCAGGGGCAGGTCCCCGTTGGTTTGGGCGTCCAGGACGCCGTTGATGATCGGGGCGATGGACGCGGAGGGGACGTAGGCGACGCCGTCGGGGGCCAGGCGCACGATCGCGTCCACCACTTCGGTGTGGCGGTCCTGGGTAATAGTCGTAGTCATGGGTGGTCAGGCTCCCTTGGGGTGTGGTGTGGTCAGGGTCTGGACGATTCGTCGCAGGCCTTCAGTGAGGTCGTCGATGTGGCAGGCGTAAGAGATCCGGATGGAGTGGGTTCCACCGTCGGGGTCGAACGCGGTCCCTGGAACGACGGCGACGCGTTGTTCCTCGAGGAGTCGTAGCGCCAGTTGTTCGGCTGGTTCGGCGGTCTCCGGTGTGTAGGTGAGGTAGAAGTAGAAGGCGCCGTCGGGTTGGCTTACCGTGACGCCGGGAACGCCGGTGAGGATCTTGAGACCGGCTTTGCGTCGTTCCTGGAATTGCATGCGCATCGCTTCCGCCTCGGGGCCCGCGTGGCGGAGGGCTGCGGCCGCGCCGGGTTGGAGGAAGGTAGGGGCGCAGACGGTGGTGTACTGGCGGACTCTTAGTGCCGGTGTGATGAGTTCTTTGGGGCCGGCGAGCCAGCCGAGGCGCCAGCCGTCCATGGCGAAGGCTTTCGCAAAGCCGCCGATGACCAAGGTCCGTTCGCGAAGGTTCCCTACGGCGGCCGGGGACTGGTGGCGGATCTCGTCGTAGACGAGGTCGGCGTAGATTTCATCGGACATCAGCAGCGCGTCGGTCCGTTCCAGGACGCTGGCGAGTCTTTCGATTTCCTCGGCCGTTGCGACACCGCCGGTGGGGTTGTTCGGGGTGCAGAGGATGACCATGCGTGTCACGGGGGTGATTGCGGCGGCGATCGCGTCGATATCGAGACGGTAATCATTGTCCGCGTCGAGCCGGACAGGGACAGGGGTGGCGCCGGCCAGACGGATGCAGGACTCGTAGTGCGCCCAGGCCGGGACGGGGAAGATCACTTCATCGCCGGGGCCGCAGAAGGCCATCAATGCAAGGAACACCGCTTCGTTCGCGCCGATCGTGACGAGTACTTCGGTGCCCGGGTCATAGCCGGTCCCGCGGCGCTCTTGCAGATACCCGCTGATTGCCTGGCGAAGATCCATCGTTCCTGCGTTAGGGCCGTAGTGGACTTCCCCGCGGTCCAACGATGCAGCCGCTGCGTCCTTGGCTACCTGCGGGGTATCAAAATCCGGGCGTCCGATCTCGAAGTGATACACCTTCTCACCTGCAGCTTCCAACGCCGCAGCCTTATCAAAGATCGCCCGAATAGGCGACGGACCAATATCCCGCAACCGATCAGCAAACCGTCCAAACCGTGTAGTGGTAGCGGTACTCATAGGGATACTCCAATTTCAGGGGATACAGGTGGTGGAATCGAGCCTGCATCGAAAGCAGGCGGTCTTCTTGAATGCAGCATCCCGCGATCCGGACAGGTTCCGAATGGAGTGCTGGGATAGTGTGGTAGACGTGACCAGCAAGCCTCCAACTGCAAGAATGTTAACATTATGAAATCTGACACCACAGCAAATGTCAAGAACGGAACCCTTCGTGCACCCCTGAAACGTCGCGGTATGGCCCAGGATGTCGCGGACCGGATCCGTGACGCGATTCTGGCCGGTGAAATACCTCCCGGGGAGCGGATCAATGAAGTGGAGATGGCTGCGTCCTTATCCGTTAGTCGTGGACCAGTGAGGGATGCCATCGTTTTGCTGCGGCAGGAGGGCCTGCTTCAAGGCGACTGGCACCGGGGATCGCGGGTTACCGTCTTTACGCACAAAGACCTCGAAGAGATCTACTCGCTCCGGTACTCGATAGAGCTGCTCGCCGTTCAGCGGCTGATTGCACACCGCACCGAGAGGGATTTGGACCTACTTCAGGTGCGTGCCGAGGACATTGAACGGGCTGCCGCCCTGGGGGATAGGGGCGACATGCTCCAATCGGACATTGCGTTTCATGATGCGATCTACGCCTGTGCCGGTCACGAGAGATTGGAGCAGGTTTGGTTGGGCCTGCGTTCGCAAATCGCGCTGCTTCTCCTTAATCGACAGCAAGGCCATGATGACTACAGGACCCGCATCGGCCCTGAGCATTGGGAAATGTTCCGCGTGATCCGCGACAAGGATGGTGCGAAGGCCGAAGAGCTGGTGCGTGAGCACATCGAGACTGCGTTCGAAAGAATCAAAGCCGACCTCGACAGCAGGGAACACCTCGAAGGGGCGGGCTAGTCACATGTCCTTCTGAAAGTCCGCCGGTGGACGAAGCCCCGGTGCCGGCTTCGTCCAGGTTTGGAGCTCTCTCGGCGGACTTGCCCTCTCAGTGTCTTTGCAGTACAAATGTTAACATTCTTACTTTCGTAACTTAGGTCACATGGGAATTCAGGGAAGAAGCCTTGCACCTCCCGCCACGACCGTCGAGACGAAATATCCCCGAATGAATGGCGAACATGGAACTGCAAAAGTTTGTTGACAGCACTTCTGAAGCTGCTGGTGATGAGAAGAAGGCGATGATCTCCATCCGGGGGGTCAACAAGCATTTCGGACCTCTGCACGTCCTCCGTGATGTCAATCTTGAGGTTGCCCCGGGTCAGGTTGTGGTTGTCTTGGGTCCCTCTGGCTCGGGAAAATCGACTCTCTGCCGAACTATCAACAGGTTGGAGACCGTCGAAGCCGGCTCAGTCGCCGTCGACGGCAAGCCTCTTCCCAAGGAAGGCAAGGCGCTGACGCGCTACAGGGCCGACGTCGGAATGGTCTTTCAGTCATTCAACCTCTTTGCCCACAAAACCATTCTCGAAAACGTCATGCTTGCGCCACTCAAGGTGCGACGAATCGGAAAGGCCGAGGCTCAGACGCGGGCAATGACCCTGCTCGAGCGAGTAGGAATAGCAAATCAGGCGCATAAGCTCCCCGCCCAGCTTTCGGGTGGGCAGCAACAGCGTGTTGCCATTGCCAGGGCGTTGGCCATGGAGCCGAAGGTGATGCTTTTCGACGAACCTACCTCGGCTCTTGACCCGGAAATGGTCACCGAAGTACTGGATGTCATGACGTCGCTGGCACAAGGAGGCATGACGATGCTCGTAGTCACGCACGAGATGGGCTTCGCTCGACGCGCCGCCGACCGGGTGGTGTTCATGGCCGATGGTCAGATCCTCGAGGACACAACCCCTGACCGGTTTTTTGACAACCCAACCACCGAGCGGGCCAAAGAGTTCCTCGGCAAGATCCTCAGCCACTGACAAGCCACCCCAATCTAGAAAGCAGCACATCGTGAAGCTCAAGTTCCTGGCCATTCCGGCCGCAGCGCTGTTCCTTGCCAGCTCGATCGCCGGTTGCTCCGGTGCTTCCGACAAAGCGAAAACAGTTGAAGCAAGCGCTCAGTCGGGCCACCTCACCATCGGTATTTCCTTTGATCGCCCAGGGCTTGGAATCAAGACTCCGGACGGATCATTCAAGGGTTTCGATGTTGACGTTGCCAAGTACGTCGCCAAGAAGCTTGGCGTTGAGGAGTCTTCCATCACCTGGAAGGAAGCGACTCCGGCGCAGCGCGAGAGCCTGATCCAGAACGGGCAGGTGGATTATGTGGTGAATACCTACAGCATCAACGACGCCCGAAAGGAGAAGGTCGCCTTCGCGGGGCCTTACTTCCTGGCTGGCCAGTCGCTCCTGGTTCGTTCTGACTCCACGGATATCACGGGCCCGGAGTCCCTGAATGGGGGCAAAAAGTTGTGCTCGGTGACCGGTTCCACACCAGCACAGAACATCAAGAAGAACTACAGCAAGGACGCGCAGCTTCAGGAGTACGACACCCCTTCCGCATGCGTTGAAGCCCTGAAGAGCGGCGCCGTTGACGCAATGACCACGGATGATATTCAACTTGCCGGTTACGCAGCTGCCAATCAGGGAAAGCTGAAGCTTGTTGGCAGCACTTTCAGCAAGGAGAACTACGGCATCGGTCTGAAGAAAGATGACACCGCGGGCCGTGCCAAGATCAACGACGCCATTCAGTCCATGATCGACGACGGATCGTGGGCCAAAGCGTTTGAGAGCAACGTTGGACCGTCCGGTTATGCATTGCCCGCCACGCCAGTGGTAGACCGCTACTAGTCGAAGCAGCCAGACAAGAGACTGGATACTTAACATGAACATCCTCAACGAATACGGGGATCAGATCCTGGCGGCCTTCCTCATCACCCTGCAACTCACGGCGCTGTCTGCACTGGGCTCGTTGGTAATGGGCACTGTACTGACAGCCATGCGGGTTTCACCAATTTGGGCGATGCGGACGCTTGCTACCGGGTACGTGAACATCGTCCGGAATACCCCTCTGACCCTTGTGGTGCTTTTCGCATCGTTCGGGTTGGCGCAGCAACTCGGGATTACCTTGGCAGATCCAAAGTCACCCACATCCATCACAGACAGCTCGTTCAGGCTGGCCGTCCTGGCCTTCAGCCTGTACACGTCGACGTTCGTATCCGAAGCGCTAAGGGCCGGTATTAATACGGTCCCTCCCGGCCAGTCGGAAGCAGCCCGGTCGTTGGGCCTGAACTTCATGCAGGGATTGAGCCACGTCGTCTTGCCACAGGCGTTTCGGGCCGTCATTGCACCGCTGGGCAGCATCCTCATTGCGTTGACCAAGAACACAACGGTTGCCTCCGTCATAGGCGTGGCTGAAGCCGCTCTTCTGATGAAGGAAATGATCGAGAACACCTCCGCCCTCATCGTCGTTGGGTTGATCTTCGGGGCCGGCTTCATGTGCCTGACTCTTCCGACCGGCGCGGCTTTCGGATACCTAAGTAGGAAGTTTGAGGTCAAGCGATGAGCAACACTCGAGCGGCCATCAGCAATCTGTATGACGTGCCGGGCCCCAAGGGCCGAATTCTGAACATCGTCATCAGTGCTCTGTGCGTCGTTGGGCTGGCAGCGGCCGGATGGTTCGTCATGGCAGCCCTGGCAGAGAAGCGGCAACTGGCGCCGGAGAAGTGGCAGCCGTTTCTCACGCCTGAAATGTGGCAGACGTACCTTCTGCCCGGGATTGTGGGAACGCTGCAGGCTGCGGTGTTAGCCATCGTCCTCGCCATAATTCTGGGTATCCTGCTCGGCGTCGGACGTCTCGCCGACAATCGATTCGTGCGCTACGGGTGCGCCGCCGTGGTGGAGTTCTTCCGGGCGATTCCGCTGCTGATTCTGATGATTTTCTGCTTCCAGCTCTTCGCCGACTACGACCTGTTCCCGTCAACCGATCTTGCAGTGGCGGCAGTAGTTACAGGACTTGCCCTGAGCAACGGGGCCGTGATTGCAGAGATTGTGCGCGCAGGAATCAAAGCCATTCCGCGAGGCCAAGGGGAAGCTGCTGTGGCTCTTGGGCTGGGCAGTGGACAAACCCTCCGTATGATTCTTCTGCCCCAGGCAATCACGGCAATGCTCCCGGCAATCGTCGCTCAATTGGTTGTGGCGCTGAAGGACACTGCGCTTGGTTATCAAATCACCTACGTGGAAGCAGTGCGGCAAGGAATCCAGGCCGGCTCTGCGTATTCGAATTACATACCGGCGCTGGTAGTGATCGCGCTTGTGATGATTGTCATCAATCTGGGACTATCGCGACTGGCAACGTACATTGAGCTTCGACTCCGAAGCGGCCGCAAGGCCCCTGCCGAGTCAAAGGTTGGCGACGTCCTGGTTCCCCAGACCTAGATGCGGGCGATCATACGTCAGGATGCTCGTTGCCTCAGTCCGGAATTGCGTTCAGCCGCAATGACGACATTGAGCAAACCTGGAAACAGCGATTCCATAACGCCGGTCCGAAGCGTGTTGAGAATCGCCGTTCCCTGGTAGTGCTGCTCTATGATTCCCGCTTCGCGTAGCACGCGGAAGTGATGGGTGGACGTGGACTTGCTCACGGGCAACTCAAACGCGATGCACGCCTGGTCGTCATGGCCATCGGCCAGTTGGGTCACGATCCGACGCCGGATGGGATCGGCCAGCGCCGACAGCACGCCATCGATGTGAATCGCGTCGGGCGTAGGGTGGTCCAGAGTTCGCATGCTTCGATTATCCAAGAAGTTCGAGGACCTGGCGATTTACAAATCCTACGCTTGTCGTACTACGATGAATATCGAACTTAAAGTGAAGGGAGACGCACATGAAGGTGTTCCAAGTAGGCGCAGCCGGGGGAGTAGGCCGACGTCTGGCCCAGCGCCTGAGCGGCCGCGGTGACACCGTCACGGGAATGTTCAGGAATCCCGCTCAAGCTGACACCGTTGCCTCCAGTGGCGCGACACCCGTAGTGGGAGACCTGATTAAGGACTCCATTGAGGCGTTGGCCGGAAAGTTCAAGGGACACGATGCCGTCGTCTTCTCTGCGGGCGCCCATGGCACCGGGATGGACCAAACCACCCTCATCGACGGCAAGGGGTTGGAGAAGGCCGCCGATGCGGCCGCCCTCGCTGGAGTGTCCCGTTTTGTCCTGGTATCTGCCTTCCCGGAGTCAGGGCGGGGTGAATTGGTGAACGAACGTTTTGAGCACTATATGCGCACGAAGAAGACAGCAGACGTCTACCTCACGCGCACTGATCTGGATTGGCTGATAGTTCGCCCGGGGCTTCTGACCGACGCCCCAGGAGATGGGCGGGTAACGGCCGGTCCTGCGATTGAGTACGGAGACATTCGACGCGATAACGTCGCGGCGTTCATTGACGCTGCGCTCCATAACCCGCAGTTGAGCCGGACCATTGTCGAGCTAACCGATGGCGATACCGCGGTGGCAGAGGCTGTGTCCAGGCTGGTTGGCTAACAAGCAGACGAGCTTTTTGCAAGAACGGAGGGGAGGCATGCGAATCGCGCGCCTCCCCTCCGTCCTCGTGTTCATTCATGAATTCACGGGTGCCCAGGCTTACGGGTCGACTCCATGGCAATGAGTGCGGCTTCCGCGGCGTTGGATGCATGCACTTCACATGCTCGCCGGGCCGCCTCCGGATCTCTAGTGATGGCAGCTGACGTTGTGATGTCCGTCAGCTCGGACAACATGTGCGGACTCCGCCCAGGGGAACTCGTTGATAGGGCCCGAAGTACTTGAGTGCGGGCATTGATTTGCCGAAGCATGCCCGAGATTTCTTTGTTGCCAGCACCAGCCAGAAGCACTTCGTAATAGCTGTCTTTCGCGGCCAGCAACAGCTGCGCCCCGCCAGCTGACTCTGCTCTACGGATGTCAAAAAGTCTCGCAACGAGTTGCCCACGCTGAGCCTCTGTGGCTCGTTCAGCGAACAGGCTTCCAGCGAGCGATTCCAAAGCGCCGCGAACTTCATAGAGACTTCGGGCTTCGGTGGGTGTGAGGGTTGCAACTTCAGGACCCTTGTTCGGCACCGTCACTACCAGCCGCTCGGATTCCAGCTGCCGCAGTGCTTCACGAACCACTGTTCGGCTGACGGAGAACCTATCGCAAAGCGCAGTCTCGACCAGCCTCTCTCCAGGACTGTACTCGGAGGTAACGATCGCCCGGCGAAGGGCGGCGACCACCTCTTGGCGCAATGGCGCGGCTGTTCGCTGGATTGTTTCCGAAATCATTCTCGCCCCTCGCGTGCTGAATACCAGTACGAACGAAAAAACCGGGGGAGGCGGTGAGCCTCCCCCGGTTCTGTTCGACTAGGCCTCGTACTGGTGGTAAACCTTGGCGATGATCTTCCAATCGCCGTCCTGCTTCAGCAGGGTGTGGAAGTCGGTGTAGTCAGCACCAATGGCGTCATTTTCCATGTCAACCTTCACCACGGCAGTTGTCTGGGTGATGCCGATGATGTCCACGCGGGTCTTGACATCAGGAGCCGCGCCGTTGTCGGCGACGAAGTCGTACAAGTTCTTGATGGGGCCGCCCAGAAGCTGGCCGTTGGTAAAGCCGTACATGGTGGCGTCTTCATGGAAGGCTTCTGCAACGCCTTCGGGGCTGCCAACGCGCAGGCCTTCGACATACTTCTGAACTGTGGTGACGATCTGGTCATATTCGTCGGTCGGGACGACTTTGAGGTTCTTGGGCATGGTTTCTCCTTGTGAATGAGCGGGTCCTACTGCGGCACCCTGGGATGGTTTGGCTGAAGAAAAGCCGCTAGCGCTTTCGAATCACGACGGTTTTGTTGTTGGTATGCGAAGCCAGGCCTTCATCACCGTGTTCGACGCTCAGGCCGGACTGTTTGTGGCCGCCGAACGGCGCATGATCCGGGTGGCTCTGGCCTTGATTGACCCAGACGTTGCCGGAGTCGATGCGGTCCGCCACGGCCAGTGCCCGCTCTTCGTCTCGCCCCCAGATGGTGGCACCAAGGCCGAAGATTGTGGCGTTGGCGCGCTCGATGACGTCCTCGACGTCGTCGTACACGAGTACGGGTACGATCGGTCCAAAAGGTTCCTCCTGGACGATGCGGCTGTTTTCGGGAGGGTTGTTGACGATGGTGACTGGAACGAAGTTGCCGTCCAGGGACTCGTCGATGGTGCCTCCGACTGGGACGTCGTACCCATGGCGGCGAGTGTCTTCGAAGAGGTCACGAAGCTTGTCGTACTGCATGCGATTGTTGATGGGGCCAAGATCGCTGGTGGGATCCATGCCGTCGCCGACCTTTTGCGTTTTGGCATAGTCCACGAGCGCGTTGACGAAGTCTTCATGGAAGGAACGGTGTACGTAGATGCGCTTGGCCGCGATGCACCACTGACCCGAGTTACCAAAGGCGGCGTTGAATACCTGCGGCACGGCGTCCTGCCAGTCCGCGTCCGGGAGTAGGATCGCAGGATCATTTCCACCCAGTTCGAGAGTGACCCGCTTGATGGTGCCGGCGGCTGAAGCCATAATCTTGGTCCCGGTTTCCGTGGATCCCGTGAACGTGATCATCCCGACGTCGGGGCTCTCGGTGAGGATCTGCCCAAGTTCGTTGCCGCCTGTGACGATGTTGAAGACGCCGGGAGGGAAGACCTGGGCTGCCAGCTCCCCGATCCGCAATGCGCAGAGCGGGGTATAGGGAGAAGGCTTGAGAACTACGGTGTTGCCGGTGATCAGCGCGGGCACGGTCTTCCACAGAACGTGGAGGTAGGGATAGTTCCAGGGGATGATGGCCCCCACGACACCGAGCGGTGAGCGGCGAAGTTCTACGCGCTTCTCATCGTCCTCCACCAGAACCTTGTCCTCCAGCCTCGACTTGGCGGTGTTGGGGATCCAGGGGTTGGCAAGGTTAACTTCGAACGTCGCCTGATTGTGTCGTGGCTTGCCCTGCTCCAGTGAGAGCAAGGTAATGAACTCCTCTTTGTGGACCTCGAGGGCCTCGAAGAATTCGACGATGATCGCTTCGCGCTCGTCCGCGGTCAGCGCAGCCCACGCGGGGAAAGCCCGCTTGGCGGCGCCGATGGCGCGTTCCATGTGTTCCCGTGTGCCCTGGGGTGCGGATGCGAGGACCGAGTTTGTGGCTGGGTTGTAGACGTCAAAATGGTCCTCAGTCTGAACGATGTTGCCATCAATGAGCAGTCCGTAGGGTCCGTTGAAGTTCGGGGGCGTGATGGTACGCGCGCCCTCTGTGATGGAAACTCCCATGTGATCTCTCCTGTCGTGCGGCGGCTTGCCGTGGAGCGGTGAACGAATCGAATGCTGAAACAGATTCATGTTTCAGTTTAGGGGCAGGGGCTTGGGCTTGCAAGACCTTTTGCCAAATTCTGAAATGCGATATTGTTTCAGTTTAGGGTGTGATGATCGACACGATAGCAGTGCGACCTCCCCTGAAGTCCCTTACCAATGAAGCTCAAGGAGCAGACATGAAACTCGACGGACAGTGCCTTTGTGGTGAAGTCACCTACACGATTGACAGCGAGCCGAAGTTCACGGCCTTGTGTCATTGCACCGATTGCCAGCGTCAGACAGGTGGCGCGTACTCGCTGGTCATCGGAGTTGACGACGAAAAGCTGAAAATCACGGGCGAGGCGGTGAAGACGTTCATTACCGTCGGCTCTGAGCACGAGACCAACACTAACCGTTCGTTCTGTGGGGAATGCGGTTCGCCAATTGTTGGGCGCATTGACGCGATGCCTGGATTGGCCTTCGTCAAGGCGGGAACACTCAACGACACGTCATGGCTCAAGCCGACAGTGGAAGTCTGGTGCCGGTCCGCGCAGCCATGGGTTGAGGCCCTCCCGGGTGCGGAACGTTACGACGGCGACATCCCGGCCTGATTCGGGCCTGCGCGCGGAAGGGCGCGCAGCATCGGGGTTGGGTGGATCGCTTCTTGGAGGCGGGCCATCCAGCCCCCTCTTCTTTTCTCGAAAGGAACCAAGGAATATGACGTCCATCGCGATTTCCCTCGGCGCCAACAGCATCGCTGATCGGCAGGAAGGACCCCTCACAGTCGCTGCTGCCGAGGAGTGGATTCAGCGCTCCTGCTTCTCGACCGGTCCTGCCGGGCGCATCGGACTTGAACTTGAGTTGCTCATGGGGCGAATCGGAGACCCGTCCCTGCAGCGTCCGTTTGCAGACGACAACTACCGGCGTTTGTTCTCAGAACTGCGTCATCTGGACGTTCGCGGAAGCCTTACGCTCGAACCCGGTGGTCAGCTTGAGCTCAGCTCGCACCCCGAAGCCTCTTTGCAGGAGCTCATTTTGTCAGTGCATGGCAGCCTCAAATTGTTGCGGGCGCAGGCCGCCGATCTGGACGCAATCCTGGTGGGTGCCGGAGTATCACCCCATCTCGAACCCAGGCGGATCACTCAAGCCCCCCGCTACGCTGCCATGGAGCAGTATTTTGAACCGTGGGCGCCGGCGGGCACCACCATGATGTGTTCCACCGCGTCAGTGCAGGTCAACGTCGAAGCGGGCGCGGACGATGTCGAAATCCGTCATCGCTGGAACCTCCTGTATTCAATGGGGCCAGTGGTGGCAGCGACGTTCGCGAATTCCGGCTGGATCGGTGGCCGGCGAAGCGGTTGGAAGGGCACACGGCTCGCAGCGTGGCTCGCTCTGGACCCGGCCAGGACTGGCGTACCGCATTTCAGCGCGGCCCAGGATCCCGGGGTGTCCTACGCTCGGTGGGCCCTGGACGCCCCCCTGATGATGATTCGACGTGTAGCGGGGGAGTGGCATGCCCCCGCCGGTCTGACGTTCCGTGATTGGCTCCGTCTAGGGAGAGCGGTGGTACCGGACCGGCCGCCAGCAAACCTTGAAGATTTGCAGCAGCACTTGAGTACACTTTTCCCGCACGTTCGGCCCAAAGGGTATTTCGAAATCAGATACATCGATGCCCAGCCCGGCTGCTGGTGGGCTGTCCCCGCCGCCGTCGTTTCCGCGCTCATCTCCAATCCCGCTGTCTCAGACCAAGCCAGAGGCATCTGCGCCGGCTCCCCGGACTGGGAAGCCGCTGCCCGGATAGGACTCGACGATCCGGGAATCGCATCCCGGGCCGTGCAATTGATGGCGCTGGCTGCGGACCAGCTTCGGCTCGACACTTCCACGAGGGCCATTGCCAGCCAGGTTGAGGAATACGCTGAAAAGTGGACGCTCCGAGGTCTATCGCCTGCGGATGACGATCCGTCCGCTTGGTCGGACCGCGATCAGGGCTGCGCTCTGGATGGTGGCATTTCATTTGGGGGACCGGGAGCTGACGGCTCCACGTCCCACCTAGGGATTCCTCGAGTACTGACGAATTCCTGGGGCGGCTTTCGCGCCCCGGGACCCAACTGAAATTAATACGGCTTTCTGGATCGGCCCGGGCGTTCGCGTCCGGGCCGACGCGTTGACAGCTGTCTCGGCCGGCCGCGGGCGCGGGATCCTACGGCAGATATGTGGACAGATATTCGATGCTGGAGCGTTTCATTTCCTGCAGCAGCGCCTCGTTGCCTCGATCAGGCGACTCTCGGTACGCAAGGTCAAATCCCTTGTCCAGCATGCCGACAAAAATCTGGGTCACAACGCCCAGCGGAACCTGAGGCGCTTCGGGCTTGACGTTGGTAATGGTTCGGGCCAAAAAGGCTGCCAATTCGTCGTCGTGCATACGGTTGGCCCGGATCATGCGGCCGGTGAACTCTGTGGAGAACCAGATAGCACGGAAGGCCGGCGTCTCGTTGAAGAATTCGATATGGGCCTCTACGCCGGCTTCGGCCTTCTGTTTCCAGTCAGGTCCGCCCAGGTCGAAATCAACCTTGTCCAGACGGTTATCCAGGTCCTGCAGGCAAGATACAAGGATTTCCTCAAGCAAGGCCTCCCGGCCATCGAAGAAGTTGTAGAGCCAGCCCACAGATACACCTGCCCGCGCCGCTACGGTAGTAGTAGTGACGGCCTCAGGCCCGCCTTCGACGAGAAGATCGATTGCGGCATTCAGCACTGTCTCCATCTTCGACCGGCTCCGCTTCTGTACGGCCGTCCTATGAGCGCCGACCGTGGCGGATGCTTCGGTCAGCAGCTCGGACAGGGAGTGCGGTGGTCCCGACGTCGCCAAGGGATCGACCCCGTCAGGGCTTGGCAGAAGTCCGTCTACCTCGTGCTGTGCTGCCTGACTCATCTGGCGCCCCCTTCGGCCTGCCCAAATACGTAGATGTTTCACCTTTAACCTCAGCCCAGTCTAAGGCGTTCATTACGGATCATGCGTCGCTGCCGGAAATTGCCTATTGCATGAAGTGTGAGCCATGCCTCATACTTCAAATATGAAAGATGAATGTGTTTCATTCTTTCGGACTCTCGCTGGACGCAGCGATGTCCTGCCTGACTACGACTGATCTGCCACCCCTATGTGCGGTAAACCCTCCACAGGAGGTGGCAGAACGATGCGGTCCAACTCCGTCTCATGACAACGACGGTTCCGCATCCTCCCAATGTTCTTTGTCGTGCTCCCCAACAGTGCGCCAAAATTTGAAGAAGGACCCCCCATGGCAACTTCCAGTGCCCTTTCCGCGTCATCTGAACAGACAGAAGTCCATCGCCTCAAGTCCGGTTCCCTTGGGCTGGTAGGCATTCTTCTGCTGGCTTTCTCCAGTGCAGCGCCCTTGGTGGGCTGCTTGGGCAACATTCCGCTTGCGGTCGCATTCGGCAACGGGGTTGGAGCTCCAGCCGGATTCATCGTCGCAATGGGCGTACTCCTTTGCTTCGCCGTCGGCTATGTAGCAATGACACGGCGTCTCAGTGCGACCGGCGGCTTTTACAGCTTTATCAGCAACGGTCTGAGTAAACCGCTCGGGCTGGCATCAGGGCTATCCCTGATGCTGGGGTACCTGTGCGTCCAGGTGGCAGTGTTGGGGGCGATCGGTTACTTCGGCTCTGCCGCACTGAAGCAGTCCTTCGGGATGGACGTGTCTTGGCTTGTCATCGCAGGTATCGCACTGGTCCTGGCCGCTGTGGCATCGTACTTCGGAGTCGAACTCTCTGCTAAGGTTCTCGGCGTCCTGTTCATCGGGGAAATTATCATTCTTGCCATCGTCAATGGTGCCATCTTCATCAACGGTGGACCGGAGGGCGTAAGCCTTGAACCGGTCAACCCCATCAACGCCTTCGGAGGAATCGCCCCAGGCATCGGGATCTTCTTCGCCTTCTGGTCCTGGCTCGGATTCGAAGTGGTACCCAACTACGCTGAAGAATCCAAGAACCCCAAGAAACTTGTGCCGCTGGCAACCTACCTTGCAGTCATTGGCATCGGCCTGATTCTCTTCGTCACGGCTTGGGCAACAATCACGGGTTTCGGAACCGGCAAAGTAGTCGATGAAACAACCGGCCTGTTGGGCCAGTCCTACATCTCTCTCGCACAAACGTATGTTGGCGCCTGGGCAGCCGACTGCATCAACTGGCTTGTGATTACCGGTTGTTTCGCGTCTGTGCTGGCATTCCACCAAACTGTTTCACGCTATATCTACGCGATTGCACGTGAGGGTGTTCTGTTCCCGGGCAAGCTGGGCCACACACACGCGCGCTATGGAAGCCCCCACCACGCTGCCGTTGCGACGTTCTTTGGAGCGGCACTCATTCTGGCACTTTTCACGGCTTTCTACTTTGCGGCTCCTTCGGCCCAGGAATTCGCTGGCAACGACTTCAACACGGCCGCCTACTCCGAGGTCTTTGGTTGGTTCGCCATTGCATGTACTTTCTGGGTCATGCTCAATCAGATTCTGTGTTCCATTGCGACCATCCGGTACCACCGGCTGCCAGCGCACCGCATGCACGCGCACTGGTGGCGGACCATGCTGGCCCCCGGAATCGGAGCACTCGGTTTGGGTGGCGCTCTCTACCTGCTGTGGTCGAATCTCAGCTCCCTCGGGGGCGATATCATCTGGGTCAGTCTCATCCCGTGGTTCTGCATCGGCTGGTTTGTCTTCAGCCTCCTCATCGCATTCTGGCTGAAGGCCAAGCGCCCTGCGGCATACGAAGGACTCGGCCGCGTGCTCTCAACGACGGCGGACGACGCCTAGGATCGACGCCTACTCCCGCATAAGAAAAGTAAGCCGCCCCGGGCTGGGGCGGCTTACTTTTCTTAGTCGTTTGGCGGACTTACGCATCGATGGCTCGCGTCAGCCTCTCATCGTGAGGATCAGTTTCCCACCAACAGCGCGATTCTCTAAACGGTCCAGCGCGACGGCCATTTCATCCCATGGCAGGACTGCGGCAACGTGCGGGTCGAGTGCACCTTGCACCATGAGTTCCAGGAGCTTCGCCAGGTCCCGTCCGAAGGGAAGAGGATCGAAGAACAGTTCGAAACCCAGGATCCTGACCAAGGCCCCGTTGTAAACATCACGGACATTGAACGTACTTGGCTCGTCGGACGAATTACCAAAGGCAACCAGGCGGCCCCGTGGATCCAGCATGGAAAGTGTGCGGCCAAGCACGTGGCCGCCCACCGACTCAATGATCACGTCGAAAAGATCGTGGACTTGCTCGATGTTGGATACGACCTGTTTGGCGCCCATGGCCCTGATCGCCTCAGCGTCGGTGCCCTTCGAGACCAGAGCCGTAACCATGGCTCCTGCTCGCGCGGCGAGTTGAACAGCGAACTGGCCAACACCGCCGGAGGCGCCGGTGATCAGGACATGATCGCCGAGGCCCGTCTCGCCCAGCCGCAATGTGCGTAAGGCGGTGAGTGCGGCCGTCGGCAGGGCAGCGGCCTGAGCGAACGTCAGCTCATCAGGAATGGCTGCAATCGAGTCTCGCTGCACGGCGACCATCTCTGCCCAAGCGCCATGTTCCACTATTCCGAGAACCCTCGAACCAGCCGTCAGTTCGTCGCTGGCGTCCTCCATGAGGACACCAGCGAAGTCCCAGCCTGGGATGATGCCTGCGGCCGCAGCGCGAAGTGCACGCATCTCGCCTCGGTTTAGGGAAATGGCATGAACCTCAACCAGGACTTCTTCAGGCTGTACTGAAGGCATGGGGACGTCCTGGATGGCGATTCGGCCGGGCGCCTCAGGGCTGACGGCCAGTGCACGCATTGTTGACGTGGCGGGTGGTGAGTGTTTCACGGTCCTCCGGGGGTGCGTTCTGCGGCGGGTTAATGACTAGGCCGGGGAGACGATGACGCCTTCGCGGTAGTCGAAAGCCCTGCGCTGGTGGGTAGTGTCGGAGAATACCCAGATGACAGTGCAGTCTTCGGTGATCGCGTCTACTGTTGCCCGATACGGCTCGCCAACAGATTCACTTACCAGGACGTTCTGGGTAGGCCGAAGCCCGGACCAGTTCTGACTGGTCCGGGCTTCGGTGGTGGAGGCTGTTTCCATCCGCGTGCCTTCCTAAGGAGCTTCTGCGGGGCTATTGGCAGTGACATAGGTGGAAACGGTCCGCGCTTCCAGCTCGGGGATGATATGTACAGCCCCGATGGTGAGGAAGTGTTGCGTCTGCCGATGCAGATCGAAGTCCTCGGCAGTGTGATAGCTCTCAAGGATGACAATCTTCCGGTCATCCTCAACTCCACGGAAGAATTCGTAGGAGATGTTGCCGGGTTCGTCGCGGGTTTGGGCTGCCATTCTTCCCAGATGCCCAAGAACCTCATCCGTGGTTCCAGGCTTGGTTCTGTATCTGGCAACGACATTGAAAGTGCTGGTCATGATGTCTCCTATTGGTCTTGGTGGGATGCGCCGATGGCCACGCCGGCCCCGGCGGGGAGCTCTTGGCAGGCGCGGAAACGCGTGAGCACGTCTGGATCATGGCCCGCGACGACGGTAAGTCCGCGCTGCCGCACTTCTTCCCGGATGAAGGCAAAGGCCTCGTACATGGCTGGCAGGTCACTGATTGCCGTAAAAGGCATGTCCCGCTCAAGCTCCTCGTAGAAATGGACAGCATCTGAGGCCAGCAGCACTTCGCCCTCCGAGGTGGGGACGTAGACAACTGCCTGCCCCGGCGTGTGGCCGCCGACTTCCACGAGCCTGAGTCCCGGCGCCGGTGATGTTTCGCCCGAGAATAGTTTCAGGCGCCCCTGGGCTTCTGCCAGGCGGAGCTGATCAATCTCGACGTCTTCTGAATAGAAGGAGAACTGGATGTGCCCAGCTGTGGCGGACGTCCAGAACTTGTATTCTGCTTCCGCCATATGTATCCGCGCGTTCGGGAACAGATCCAGGTTGCCAATGTGGTCATAGTGACCGTGGGTCACGATGACGTCATCAACACCGGCCGGGGCGATGCCCAGCAGGTTAAGTGCCTCGGCAGGGTGCAACAGCAGAGTGCGGCCACGTCGGCGGCCGGCATCTTCGCCAAAGCCGGTGTCCACGACAACGGTTCCTTCCGACCCTTGAAGGACCCAGAAGTAGTAGTCCACCGTGGTCGGGCCGTCGTCTTCCCCGTACAAGCGGTAGTTAAGGTAGATGTCGCTGCGTTCTGTGGCCCGGGTCCCGACGCGAACGGCGACAACCCGGTAGCCGCCGTCGTTCTTAGCCGGCGCCATTGCCGCCCTCGTGAACGGCCACGGAGGGTTCGATTCCGTCAGCGCCGACCACTTCGCGCCAAGCCTCGAAACCAGCTTGGAATGCTACGACGCCGGCTTCGGGGAGCGAAATCTCGATCGCTTCGAGGATTTCGGTCGGCGTGAGGCCAAGGTCGAGCGCTACGCGGATGTGGGACTGGATGTGGCCCTTGGAAGCGCGCATGACCGTGAGGCTCACAATGAAGATGAGTTCCTTTGTCTTACGGTCAAGGGTGCGCTCATCCAAGTAGGCGGCGGAAACGACATGGTTCGCCGCCTGAAGTACGGGAAAATCGTGCTTGGCCATTACCTTGTGGTAATCGAGGACGTACCCACGTTTGCGCGCCATGTCATCGATGTAGGTTTGGGCCTCGGCGGTCTGGTCGTTGAGGTCAATGGTCATACTGGTGTCCTTTCGGATGGTGCGGCGATCAGCTGGCGCGCAGCGGTGTGCCGTTGAGTTTTTCGTAATATCGGGCAAATTCGGTGTGGTCCGGCTGGTCACTGTCCAGGAGCTCCCGCGCTTTCTCGGCGGTTTCCTGCGCGGTGAGCACGATCGGCGCTTCAGCGGACTGCTGGGAAATCAGGTTCCGGGCAATCCTGAGGTCCTTAAGCATCAGGTCCATCGCAAAACCGGAATCGAAGGTGCCGGTCAGGATATGGCGCGGGTACTTGAACTCCGAAGCCTGGCTGCGGCCCGTGGAACCATTGATGACTTCAAGCATCTTTTCCGGGGCAATCCCAGCTGTCGCGGCCACCGTGAGGATCTCCGCCGCGGCGGCGAGATTGGTGGCCGACAGCAGGTTGTTCAGTGCTTTTGCCGCGTGTCCGGTTCCTGGAGGCCCGACGTGAGTGATGGACTCGCCCAGGTTACGCAAGTGTCGTTTGGCCCGTTCGACGGCGGTGCTTTCCCCTCCAACCATGATGGCCAGCTTTCCGCTCAGGGCCTTTGCGACACCACCGGACACCGGTGCATCAACGTAGTCGATGCCAAGCGCAGCGGCTTCAGCGGCAAGGGCTGCGGTGCTTTCGGGCTCCGAGGAGCTCATATCGATGATCAAAGCTCCAGCTGCCAGATGCTTCAGGAGCCCCGGGCTCGTGCGTAGGACGGACTCAATGATCCTGCTGTTGGGAAGCATCAGGATGACGGTACCTATGTGGGACGGGATGTTCTCCAGGTCCGGCAGCGCCGTGCCGTTCGTCGCTGCAGCTACCTCAGCGGCGGCTGCAGGATTCGTATCGTAGACGAACAGTTCCCGGCCGGGGGAGTAGTTGATGGCCATCGGCCGGCCCATGTTGCCGAGTCCTACAAACAAGGAGGCGTGAGTGTCGGCGATTACCATGTGGATGTTCCTCCATCAATGGTGAGCACAGACCCCGTAGCGAAACTGGACTCCTTGGCGGCAAGCCATACGATGGCTTCCGCGACCTCTTCCGGCCGCCCCATACGATGCATTGGCGAACGGCCGTTGAGCTCGTCAACGAGCTTTTGCGGGTTCGCTGACTCGGTGATCATTTTGTCGAAGTAGGGCGAGTTGATTGTTCCCGGAGCCACAGCATTGACGCGAATACCTTGATCCACATGGTCAAGCGCCATGGCCCGCGTCAGCGCTGATACGCCACCCTTCGAGGCCACATATGCGGCGCGATCGCGGATGCCGACGCTCGCTGTGTAGGAGGAAGTGTTCACGATCCGTCCATCACCTGTTTTCGCAAGTTCCGGGATGGCGTACTTGGAGCAGAGATAAACGCCCTTGAGGTTAACGGACATGAGGCGGTCCCAGTTGTCCTCGTCGATTTCCAGGACGTTCCCGGGGAAGCCGAACCCTGCATTGTTACAGAGGACATCGATAGCCCCGAAGTTATTGACGACAGTCTTGATCATTGAGCGGACGCTTGCTGAGTCGCTAACGTCAACGGTTACGGCCAGGGCCTTGGCGCCCGCCTCATCGGCAACTTCCCGCGCTGCCGTTCCGTTCTTGTCGGCGATGACCACGTTCGCGCCAAGCTCCGCGAATCGGAGGGCGGCTGCCCTGCCAATACCGCTTCCGGCGCCCGTGACGATGACTGTTTGGTCGGTGAAGTTCACGAGCCGCTTCCTTTAAGGTCGATGATCTGGCGGATGACGTTGCCTTCGCGCAGGGCATCCATGGCATGGTTGATGTCATCCAGAGCGATGGTGCCGGAGATGAGCTTTTCTACAGGTAGAACCCCATCGAGGTACATCTGCGCGTACCGGGCAATGTCTTCGGACGGAATGCCCGAGCCCATGTATGAACCGATCAGCTGCCGGGCCTCAACTACCAAGCTGAGGGGCGAGATTTCGAGACGCGCATCCGGGCGTGGAAGTCCGACGGTCACAGTTCGACCTCCCGGCTTGGTCAGGTCGATGGCTCCGGAAAGCGCGGCAGGGTTTCCCACGCACTCGATAACGGCGTCGAACCTCAGGCCGGCGGCTGCTGCGTCGGCTGGTGTATATGCAGCAGTTGCACCGATTTCCAGGGATGTTTCCAGTTTCGAGGGGAGCATGTCGATGGCAACAACTTCACCGGCACCAGCGGCTATGGCCACAAGTGCCGCGGCCAGGCCCACGCCACCCATACCGACGATGGCGACGGACTCACCTGCCCGAACTTTCGCTGCATTGATGACTGCGCCTCCACCTGTGAGGACGGCACATCCAAGGAGGGCCCCGACGTCGGCTGGTACTCCTTCGGGCAGTGGGACCACCGAGTGCTTGTCCACGACGGCATACTCGGCAAACGCCGATACCCCGCCGTGGTGGTCAAGGGGCTTGCCGTTAATGCGGAGACGCCGGTCGCCATGAAGCAGCGTTCCTTCCGCGTTGGCCTTGGTGCCCTCAAGGCAGAGTGCCCAACCGCTGGAGGTGCATGCAGCGCATTCACCACAGCGCGGCATGAAAGTCATCGTGACCCGCTGCCCGACCTTCAGATCGTCGCAGTCTTCCCCAAGCTCTTCTATGATGCCCGAGCCTTCGTGACCCAGGACCATCGGTACTGCGCAGACGCGTACACCACTGACGCGCGAGAGGTCTGAGTGGCACACTCCCGCGGCTTCCATTCGAATGAGTACTTCACCGCGGCCCGGGGCATCAAGGGTCAATTCAGCAACGTTGATGGGGGTTGTTTCCTCCCAGGGCGTGGGCGCCCCGATGGTTTCCAGAACCGCTCCTCTGAACTTCATCGTTCTACTCCAGTCCCCGCCGTCGCCGGCGGCATATTTCTCATGAGCTGCACTTCGCGCTAATCCAGTATTACAGTAATACTTGCGAGTGTGTCCAGTCCCACTATCGGCGTTATCGCGTATGATGATGAAACCCTTTAGAAGGAATGCCATGACTATTGACGCTATCCGCAGGACAGCAGCGCCACTCCGTACGGAAGTGGTTAACGCGCTACGCCGCGCCATTGTTGCCCAGGAATTTGCTCCGGGCGACCGACTCGTTGAAACGGTAATGTGCGAGAAATACTCCGTGAGTCGGACCGTGATACGCGAAGCTCTAAGGCAGCTCGAGTCTGAGGGCCTCGTGACAATGGTTCCGAATCGGGGTCCCGAAGTTGCCACGCTCAGCATCCATGACGCGGAAAGTCTGTACGAAGTCCGCCGCGCCCTCGAATCCCTCGCTGGCAGTCTCTTCGCGGAGCGGGCAAGCGATTCGCAGTGCGCGGAGCTGGTCTCCCGATTGGGCGAAGTCAAAGCCGCAGTGGCTTCAGGAGACCCCGAAAAGCGTCTAGCCGCGAAGGATCGCTACTACGACGTTCTTCTGGACGGCACGGGAAATGCTGAGATCGCACGAATGTTGCGAAGCGTCAATGCGCGGACGCAGATGCTCCGAACGCTTTCCTTGGCGTCACCCGGCCGCGACGCCCGCACCATCGCTGAGATAACCCGGATCACGGCTGCGGCGGCCGTCAATCGCGATCCTGATGAAGCCCGTTCGGCGTGCGAAGAGCATGTTCGCAATGCTGCCGAAGCCGCCTTGGGGGAGATGCGTAAACTTCGGGCGAATTGATTCCGGCACCTTTCTGGCCCCGTTCCGTCCGATGGCGGAAGCGGGGCCTTTTTTGTTTCGTCGCGGTTGACGTGGGTCACACAGGGCCTCTAAGCTCATAAGACCGTAATACGGTCTTATGACCTCCAGCTCTAGCTGGTTCTCCAACTCTGCTTCGAAAGGTTGAGCGTAATGCGCGCATCATCCGCGACACTGGCGTCGCCGCCTTCACCGGCCAAGGTCGCCATGGCCAGCTTCATCGGCACCACTATTGAGTGGTATGACTACTACATCTTTGGTGCCGCCACAGTCTTGGTGCTGAACAGCCAGTTTTTCCCAACCTTGGACCCGTTCACAGGCACGCTTGCCTCATTTGCCACCTTTGCGGTCGCTTTCATCGCCCGCCCTTTCGGTGGCGCCTTCTTTGGACATTTTGGTGACAAGATCGGCCGGAAGAAGATGCTCGTTTGGTCGGTGCTGGCGATGGGACTTGGCACGTTGGTCGTTGGCTTGCTACCCAACTACGCGACCATCGGTATCTGGGCTCCGATCCTGCTCGTCGTCTGCCGCTTCCTTCAGGGCTTCGCTGTCGGCGGTGAATGGGGAGGCGCCGTACTGATGTCTTTGGAGCACGCCCCAGCCAACAAGCGTGCATTCTTTGCCAGCTTCCCCCAGGCCGGCGTCCCGGCCGGCACGGTTCTCTCCAGCGGCACCTTTGCTCTTATTGCCCTCATGCCTCAGGACCAGCTTCTGTCCTGGGGTTGGCGGATTCCCTTTGTTGCCTCCATCTTGCTGGTCATCATTGGCCTATGGATCCGGCTCAAAGTCACCGAGTCTCCTGAGTTCCTGGAAATCCAGGAAAAGAACGAAGTCCCCAAGGTACCGGCGTTCGAGGTCTTCAAGCACCACAAGCGCTCACTCATGCACGGTATTCTCTGCGGGTTCGCTCCGAACTTTACGTTCTACATCGCAACCGTGTTCCTGGTCAGCTATGGCCCCAAACAGCTCGGCATCCCGTCAGGCACGATCTTCGTTGCGCTGATGATCGCCGCCTCACTTCAGGTATTCACGTTGCCCTTCTTCGCCACCTTCGCGGATAAGTACAGCCAGAAGAAGGTCCTGCTGACCGGCTGCGTCCTGGTGGGATTGGGTGCCTTTCCGGTCTTCGCTCTCTTCAGCACGGGAACCTTTTGGGGGATCCTTTTGGCCCTCGTGATCGCGCTTCCCATCCTTCATGGGGTCTCGTATGGTGTGATCTCAGGTTTCACGGCAGAACTCTTCCCCACGGAAGTGCGTTACACAGGGACGTCCCTCGCATATCAGCTCGGTGGCATCGTCACTTCCGCACCAGTGCCGATCATCGCGACCCTCCTGATTCAGCAGTATCAGTCCAGCAACGCGGTCGCTTGGTACATGGTCATCTCGGCAGCGCTGGGTTTCATCGCCATCGTCACTGCAAAAACAATTCGTGACAGCAGGGCCAACTCCGCCGTCCGCGTGGACGAACTAAGCATCTGAGTCTTATCGCGGTTGCAGGGCCGGGGCTATTGTCCGGGCCTCCCAACCGAGCACTGTGAGTCCGTCCCCGAACGCAGAAAGATATTTCATGACTTCAACTACCGGCACACCCCCTGCCATTTCGGAATTGTGGTTCACCCATCTAGCCAATGCAGTGCACGGTGATCGGGAGCTTCAGGTCATCGGCAGATACAGCAACTTCTGGATTGACGCCGTTTCGCCAGGCCATTGGCGGGTTGCCCTGAACTTCCACGGTTCCAGCCTCATTCCCACGCCCTGGAAAGACTTGCCGCTTGACCACATTGTCATTTCGGCCACACCAGTTGGCTGGGGACAGATCTTCGACCCCCAACCTAAACCGTTGCTGCATGATCTACTTGCGCTCGGAAAGAACAGCCCGGATGTAACGCTAGGCGGTTCCGACGTCGAACTCGTCCGCAACTTGCGGGTCCTCTCACGCCTCGTGGACCTCGGAAAGGCTCTCCATGTCCAGCACTGAGATTTCAGCAGCCCGATTCGAAGATGTCGTTGGCCGCTACGTGAACCTGCGCTCGTCGGGCCGGGAGCAGCGCATTTACTTCGAAGAAGCCGGCACCGGACCTGTCCTGCTTTGCCTGCACACGGCGGGAGCGGATTCCCGACAGTTCCGGCACCTGCTTAATGATCCGGAGATCACCAGCCGATTCCGAGTGGTAGCGTTCGACCTTCCCTGGCACGGCCGGTCACTCCCACCCGAAGGGTGGTGGGAAGAAGAATATCTACTCACCGCCGATGCTTACGTCGCTATTGTCCGCGACTTTGCCGCCGCCCTGAACCTGGATCAACCGACAGTGATTGGTTGTTCCATGGCTGGGTCCCTCGTGCTCGAATTGGCTCGCAGGCACGCTGACGAAATCGGCGGAGTCATTGGCCTGTCAGGAGCGCTCAAGGTCAACGGGCGCTTCCAGGACTGGTCCCTGCGGCCGGATGTTAATGCCCAGCAATCTGTGCCCACCTGGACGTCGAGCCTCATGGCGCCGCAAAGCCCTGAGGTTTCCCGGCGAGAGGTTTGGTGGATCTACAGTCAAGGTGGCCCGGGGATTTACCGGGGTGACACCTACTTCTACTCTCAGGATCTGGACCTGAGGGGAAGGGGCCACGAGATCGACACCGAAGCCTGCCCCGTGTACCTTCTCACGGGCGAATACGATCACGCCTGCACTCCAGCCGACACCGCAGATGCCATCGCCGAAATTCCGGGGGCCAAGGGTGGCGCGATGAAGGACATCGGGCACTTCCCGATGGCCGAGAACTACCCGCTGTTCAAGACTCACCTGCTGCCGATCCTTGATGAGCTCCACCCAGAGGTCGTCAGTGATCTCGACCCATTTGCCTTGGAAGGAACCCACAATGTCTGAAACGGCCACTGTCACCCCCGAACTCGAGCGCCTTCTGCTCTCGACTGTTCCCACTGGATTGCTGATCAATGGCCAGTGGCGCGATGCCAGCGGTGGCGGTACGTTCGTCGTCGAAGACCCCGCAACCGGAAAGAAGCTTCTGGAGATCGCAGACGCCACCAGCGCCGATGCGATGGCAGCACTGGATGCTGCCGACGCCGTTCAAGCGTCCTGGGCACGGACCGCCCCTCGCGTCCGGGCGGAAATCCTGCGTCGCGGTTTTGAACTTGTCACCGAACGGGCCGAAGACTTTGCGCTGCTGATGACCCTGGAGATGGGTAAGCCTCTGGCTGAGGCACGCGGCGAAGTGACCTATGGCGCCGAGTTCCTGCGCTGGTTCTCAGAGGAGACCGTCCGCGATTACGGCCGGTACCTCACGTCCCCTGAGGGGAAGAACAAGATACTGGTCCAGCGCAAGCCCGTGGGGCCGTGCCTGCTGATCACACCGTGGAACTTCCCGCTGGCGATGGCCACTCGAAAGGTTGCTCCGGCCATTGCGGCCGGCTGCACCATGGTCCTCAAGCCAGCCAAGTTCACACCGCTGACGTCGCTGTTGTTCGCCAAGGTGATGCAGGAAGCAGGCCTGCCTGCCGGTGTGCTGAACGTCGTCGCTTCATCATCCGCGTCAGCGATCTCGGGGCCCCTGATGAAGGACTCGCGCCTTCGGAAGGTCTCCTTCACGGGTTCGACGCCGGTAGGCCGACGGTTACTTGCGGACGCGTCGCACAACGTGCTCCGCACCTCGATGGAGTTGGGCGGCAATGCTCCGTTCATCGTGTTCGAGGACGCCGACGTGGACAAGGCTGTACAAGGCGCGATGGCAGCGAAGATGCGCAACATGGGCGAAGCCTGCACCGCAGCCAACCGTTTCCTCGTCCACGAGACAGTGGCCGGCGAATTCACCTCGAAGTTCGTTGCGGCCATGGGCGCACTAACGCTGGGCCGCGGCACGGACCCGGGCACCGCCGTCGGGCCCATCATCGATGGTGGTGCCCGCAAGGACATCCACGCCCTGGTCACCGAAGCAGTAGAGCAAGGGGCCACTGTGGCAACCGGCGGCGCACCGCGCGACGGCGCGGGCTACTTCTATCCGCCCACCGTTCTGGCCAACGTCCCGCACGATGCAACGATTCTGGCCAGCGAAATTTTTGGCCCCGTTGCTCCGGTCACCACCTTCCGCACTGAGGAAGAAGCCATCCGCCTGGCAAATTCCTCCGAGTACGGACTGGCTTCCTACCTCTTCAGCCGCGACCACGCCCGAATGCTACGGGTCGCCGAGCAGATCGAGTTCGGCATGGTCGGATTCAACAGCGGCATGATCTCCAACGCTGCGGCTCCGTTCGGTGGCGTCAAGCAGTCCGGACTCGGCCGGGAAGGTGGCGCCGAAGGCCTCGCCGAATACACCACTGCGCAGTACATCGCCATCCCCGACCCGTACGCAGTCTAAACGCGATGTCCTCGCGCTGATAAGCGCTGATCGTCGCCCTCACGCTGGCCCCCGCCCTTTGCTCGCAACAGGGGCGGGGGCCATTCCATGCCTAAGAAAGTCGTCGGGAAGGCTTTGTTGGTGTCAGTGGCAGCCACAGGATGTACGCAGTACGAGTTCGCTGGGGAAGATCTTGGTTTGGGTTTCGCTTCCGGCCAGGAGGGCTTCCAGGGCGGTTTGTCCGAGGTCCTTTACGGGCCCGGCGACTGTACTAAGCCGGGGCCAGGTGTATTCGGATTCGGGTGAGCCATCAAAAGCGAAAACCGCGAGGTCTTCCAGTACTCGCAGGCCAGCTTTGTGGAGGCGCAGAACAGCACACTGCCTGTTGGTCCGAACTGACGAAGACGGCGGTGGGCCGCTCCGCGACCCACGTAGCCCAATCAGGGCGACCGCTGGATCAAAAGCACTCTCACCCACGTGCGGACGGGGGACCCCGCAACCAAGGCCGGAGAGGCGGACTGGAATGCCGATCAGGGGAACTGCGTCGCAGATATCGCCGAAATGTGCCCTTGAGCGAGGTGTCGACCGGTTAGCGTCGGTTTAAGGGAGTTAGGTATTAGGCGTGATCCAAATACCTTAGAAGAATGGCGGGTTTGTGAGGTGATGTCAAGCCGCTGCGCTCGGCCTTCGGCTCCGACACTTAGAAGCCCTTGACACCTGAAACTGTGTCATGTTTCATAGTTTGCAGGCCAATGGACCATATCTAGGACCATTACGCCAAGGATGGGCTATCTATTCACTGCGGTCTCTGTCGCACCTTTAGGCTGCCGTCCTTTCTCACTACTCTCCTTGGGAGCATCCAGATGAAGAAGCACTTCCTTGCCGCCGTCGCTGTGACGATCGGGGCTCTCGCCCTGACCGCATGTGGTGGCAACGCAAACTCGAGCTCGTCCAGCAGCGCCTCCGGCTTCGGAGACTGCAAAGTCAGTGGCCAGCCGGACAGCATCAAGCTCAAAACTCAAAAGCCCGATGTCCTGACGGTCGCCGTCGTTCTGCCAAACCCTGGATGGTCCAACGGCACTAGCCCCGATTCGGTCAAGAGCGGATTTGAATACTGCATGGCCGCAGATATCGCCCACCGTGCCGGCCTCAAATCAGTTCAACTGAAAAACTTTGCATGGGATCAGTTCATCTCCGGAACGGCATCCGGCTACGACATTGGACTGGCAACAGTGACAATTACCGATAAGCGCAAGGAAGTTTTTGACTTCTCACGGAGGTATTTTTCCTCAAACCTTGGCATAGCGACCAAGAAGGATTCAAAAGTCACGGCCGACACCCTCCGTGACTCGAAGATCGCAGTCCTCCAGGGCAACGTAGGCGCACAGTGGGTGGCAGAAGTGCTCAAGCCCACCAAGTCCGCAGCAGTCTTCCAATCCGCTGCGGACATCTTCACTGCGCTCAGTGCCGGACAGGTCGACGCAGTCGTTACCGACACAACAATCGCCCTGACCAGCGTGAAAGAGACAGGGGGTGCTCTCGCCGTAACGGGTCAGATAGCTCTCGATCAGGGCTACGGCGTTGTGCTTCCGCGCAACTCGGAGAATACCGCGGCTGTCGACAAGGCCGTCGGCGACCTGGATTCTGACGGGACACTGAAGTCTCTAGCCGCTGACTACCTTCAGCCCACGTTCGGAGTTGACCCTAATTCCGTCCCGTTCTGGGTCGTCAAGTGACGTCGATTGCTGCCTCGCCTCTAGCGGCGGCGCCACGTCTCAGCCCTCCGCCAAGGAGTCTCGTTCTTTCGGCGGCGGCTGCAGTTTTCGCCCTGTTCCTCGTACTTTCAGTCGCGGCACTCGGTGCCGCCGCGATGAATGGCTCCGAAGAAGGCACCACCACGTATGTTGTCGGCTGGCTTTTGAGTACTGTCGGCGTATTGTCGGCAGCTGCAGTGTTGTGGATCGCGGTGCGGTCCTTGCGCCGGTCTCTCCGTGCTTCCAAGGAAGTGCGTGAAGGACGGATTCTCGACGCCCGGGCGAGTGGCGCAGCATCCCTGCATGATGCGACCTTCACCTTCGGGCTCGGCATTGCGGTCCTCATCGTCATCACAGGTGCGGTGCTGCTCACCGTAAACGAAGCCATCATCCAGAGGACTTTCCTGCGCTGGGACTTCATGGCTGAAAGCGTAGGTGACATCTTCGCAGCCTTCGGCCTGAACATTTGGATTGCGGTCATCACCGAGATCTTCGTTCTTACTTTCGGTCTGCTGCTGGCAGTAGCTCGCCTTGCCCCCGGAAATGCCTGGCGGCCTGTTCGGGCCATTGCCATCGCCTACATCGATTGCCTGCGCGCAGTGCCGGCGATCATCGTCATCTACTTGGTAGGTTTCGGCTTGCCTCTGCTGCAGCTTCCAGTATTGTCCGATCTGCCGCCGGAATGGTTCGCGATCATCGCGCTGACTCTGACTTTCAGTGCCTATACCGCCGAGACCTATAGGGCGGGCATAGAAGCAATCCATCCGTCCCAGTGGTCCGCTTCCCGTTCGCTCGGCTTCTCGTTCGGCAAGACGCTCCGATTTGTTATCTTGCCCCAAGCCGTGCGGGGCGTGATCCCGCCGCTGCTTAGCTTGTTCATTTCTCTTCAGAAGGACACTTCGCTGGTAAACATTATTGGCACCATGGATGCGTTCAACCAGGCCAAATTCTATTCATCGGCGAACTTCAACCTCTCGTCAGTAACAGTTGTCGCCGTACTCTTCATTCTGATCACTATCCCGCAAACCCGCTTCGTTGATTGGATGCTGGCGCGAGGCGTTACCCGCCGCGGACGAAAGGGAGGTAAATAATGTCGTTCATTGAGTTGGCCGGCCTGCATAAAAGTTACGGCGCCCACACCGTGCTGCAAGGCATCGATCTCCAGGTCGAGCGCCATCAGGTCGTCACCTTGATTGGTGCCTCCGGATCGGGCAAATCGACCTTGCTGCGCTGCATTAATGCTCTGGAGCCGATAGATACAGGCGAGATCCGCATTGACGGAGACGTGGTCAGTGGCCCCGGGGTGAACGTCAATAGTCTGCGCCGGGCGGTAGGAATGGTATTCCAGTCCTTCAACCTCTTCCCGCACATGAGCGTATTGGATAACGTTGCCCTTGGTCCGATCAAGCTCCTGGGACTTCGCCCTGATGTAGCGCGTGAACGCGCCTACGCTCTCCTCGAGCGGGTCAACCTCGGAAACCGCTCGAGCTATTTCCCGGAACAACTTTCCGGGGGCCAGCAGCAGCGTGTAGCGATTATGCGAACACTCGCGATGGAGCCCAAAGCTGTGCTTCTGGACGAAATCACCTCCGCACTTGACCCAGAGCTAGTCGCTGAGGTTCTCAACATAGTTCGTGAGCTCGCGGCAGATGGGATGACCATGATGCTGGCGACACATGAAATGCACTTCGCGCGCGAAGTTTCTGACCTTGTCGTCTTTTTGGAACAAGGACGCCTCTTGGAACAAGGCCCTCCCGAACAGGTGTTCGGCGACCCCGTGCAGCCACGGACGCGCGAATTCCTTCGCCAGATTGTGGAGGCCGGGCGCCTCTAAACCCTGGATCGACCCACGACACACGCTTCAACCGGCCGGATGGTTAGTCCGGCACTCGCGGGAGAGCATTCCACAAGTTCCCAAGTCTTTCCATGACTCGAAAACTGAAACATAAAGCTGCCCGGCAGGCTTCCTCACAAGAGGAGGCCGGCCGGGCCATCTTCGTGAATTGGATGCAGAGGCCATGCTGGCTGATTGCAGCCAGCATGGCGTCAAGACCGTTACTGTTCGCCGCGTTGCTGCCAAAGTCGCGGCACGCACTCTATGGCAACTCTCACGGTTGTAAGGTCGTCCAGCTGCTCTGCACTTCCAAGCATGCTGCGGCGCCATTCTGCAGCGGCTGGCTCCTGCGCTGGCAAAGTTGCCGCCGGTCTCTCTGGCCGGACGACAATGTAGCCATAGCGGAGTTGCCTATTGGACTCCCGATGTGGCTGCAAATGATTGTGATGGCCTTGGTGGGAGTGGGAACCGGATCCTTCAGGAGCCGGCTAGTTGCCCTAGTCCACAGCGCGGCGCCTACCTGCCAGACGGGAGCATCGACGCCACAGCCAGCCTTGTCAGGCAGGTGCGCTCAGCAGGCGTGGGTGCCTCCATCCGCTTCCCTTCTCGAAGAAGAGTGCCGAGGCGATGATCGAAGATCGAAGGTTTCGTTTATTGCATCGTCCTCTTGAGGAGTCGTAGGAACATCAGGTCGGACGATGTGATTGAGACGCCGTTGCCTGCCATCATCATAAGGTGTATGGTACAAACCTAATACCTTGTCTAATTTTGCTAAACAGAGCGCACAACAATGCGGTCGGCCGGAGCGCGGAGTGGCTCCTCCCGGCTGGTGTCTTGCAGGTCCACCCGGAGAGCCGCTGTTGTGACAAACCGCCGCGTGCCGACAAAGGCACGTTGAAAGGACTTCAGTGGGAACGATCTATACGGCAGAAACGCTGATCACGGCTGACCAGGGAGGAGTCTCCATTGAGTCTTTCCACGGCTCAGGGATTCTTGTGGACGGCACCAAGATCATGGCGCTGGCGCCTCTGGGCGACCTGGTCAGCGAAGGCCATTCCTTACGCGATTTCGGGCCGGGCTCCACAATTCTTCCCGGGCTGATAGACACACACGTCCACTTGGCCTTGGATGGGAGTCCGGACCCGCTGACCGCATTTAACAATTCAGATGACCGTCAAAAATTCGCATGCATGTTGAAAAACGCCCGGGAGTTGCTCAGCGCTGGTGTGACGACGGCGCGTGATCTGGGCGCGCCTGATCTCTTGGACCAGGCAGCGAAGAGGACAATTGATTCAGGCTACGCTAGAGGGCCCCGCCTCTTGACGGTCACGGCTCCTCTGACCATCACGGGGGGTCATTGCTGGTTCTTCGGTGGTGAGTGTGAAGGTGTGGAGGAAGTCCGGCGCAAGGTCAGAGCCGCCCGGCGTGACGGAGCAGACTGCATTAAGATCATGTCGACCGGCGGAGACCTGACTCCCGGAACGATGCCCTCGCAGCCTCAGTTCACGCTTGAGGAGCTGCGGGCCATCGTCGAGGAAGCACATCGCTATGGCCTTATGGTCACGGCGCATGCCCACGGCGAAGAAGGCATCCGTCGCGCCATCGAAGCTGGAGTGGACAGCTTGGAGCATTTCAGCTTCCGGATGGCGGACGGATCGCGGCAGGAACGTCCCGAACTTATTCAGCTGGCGGCGAGCCGTGGCGTTTTCGTCTGCTCAACCCTGAACATCGCGTGGTTCACGGTCATGGATGGCAGCGAATTTGTGCCGTTCGACATGATGCGTAAGTTCGTGGACCAAGGCATTCGGATTGTTGCCGGTACGGATGCCGGTATCGGTCACGCGAGCCATCTTGAGTATGTGGCTGGCCTGGAGGGCATGGCGGCACTGGGCATGACCAACGATGAGGTGCTGCTGGCGGCCACGGCTTCTGCGGCGACTTCCTTGGGTTTGAAGGGTGTGACAGGGGCCTTGTCCCCGGGCCATGACGCGGATCTCGTTGCCATCATGGGTGATCCCCGCAGGAACCTTGCCTCTCTTCGAAACGTGATGGGGGTCGTGACAAGGGGCGCCGAGTATCATCCCGAATTTACGTCCACAAGGTCATGGAACGATGCGGTTGTTGCGCCGAAGTACCACCCGCACTCCTAGCGCATGGCCTGCCCGGTTACACGTCCCAGCTGAATCAGGGGGTTCAGTTGGGACACTTGCGTACCGCCATCTGCTGCCCGACAGTGGATTCTACGGCTCGTCATGAGTGAATCTGTTGGTCGAGACTGCCATCGTATTTAGGCGGTGGGGTAGAGGCGGGAAGTCTCGAAGCTGCATGGATCCATGCCTAGATGAATCCCTATGCTGTCTTGATCGAAGGATGGCAGCGGAGGACTGGTCAGAATCGTTCTAGACAGTAAGGCACTGCGATGGCGCTGCCAGGGTGGCGGCGGGCACTGCCCAGGACGGCTTAGCGCGGTTCCCCCTGCCCCGCTCTGCTACTCGATCAGGGGACGGTAGTGGAAACTATTTGCCTCCGCTTTCGATGACTCGGCGGATCTCTTGCCGTGTGTGCTCAATGTGATCCTGCATCGCTTGATGTGCGCGTGAGGGATCACCGTCCCGTATGGCTTCGAACACGAGCTTGTGTTGCAGTTGATCATCTTCCATTGGATCGGGGTGGTCCAACATGTCCGCGGGGCTGAATAATTCACTGCGGGCGTGCCGGACCGCGTTTTCCAGCCTTTTGCTCCCTGCCGCCTTGGCAACTGCATCGTGGAAGGAAGCATCCGCCAACCGGAACTCGGTGTGGTTGGTAGCGGCGGCTTGCTGGTGAATCGCGGCGAGCATAGCTTCCAAGTCGGCTGATGTCCGACGCGATGCTGCCAAGCTAGCCGCGTGGCACTCTACGGCAACTCTCATCGTTGTGAGATCGTCCAGCTCATCTTCGCGTTCGAGCATGTTCCGGCGCCATTCGGCGAGCGGTTGGCTTAGGGCCGTAACGAAGTTACCGCCGCTCTTGCCCCGGCGGGCCACGATGTAGCCCTCTTCCTGAAGCTGTTTGAAGGCCTCCCGCAAACTTACTCTTGCCACGCCGAGAGATTCTGCGAGCTGCCGCTCAGGAGGGAGCCTGTCACCCGGGCCCAGTTCGCCGCGATGTATCAAGCCTTTGACGTATTCGGCCACGCCTTGGGGAACAGAGACGGAAGTTACTTGATCGGACATAGGTCCCAGCTTAAGGCCAAAGGGTGTCCTTTTGGTGGAGGTAGCCCAGACTTCAGCAAATTTTTTGTTTGCCTGCAACTCGTTGAGATCGCCGAGCACCTCCTCCACGGATAGCCGGCGGCGGTCCGGCGTCGGCCCATCGTCCTTCCGGAAGGACCTCGGACCATGGATTGCAGCAGTGGTCACCTCGGTCTTGTGGATGCCATCCTCTCCCAGAGGGTCATGGAAAAGGCCAGTTGTGACCCTACTCACTGCTTCCGGCGATAGTGGTGGCGTCGATGACGAAACGGTATCGGACATCAGAATCGATGACTCGTCGGTAAGCGTCGTTGACGTCCCGGGCTGAGATAACCTCCACCTCCGCGCCGATGGCGTGTTCGGCGCAGAAGTCGAGCATTTCCTGGGTTTCAGAAATGCCCCCAATGGCCGAGCCGGCAAACGAGCGGCGGTTGCGGAGCAACGAAAAGACGTTGACGGGCAAGGGCTGAGCTGGGGCTCCTACGTTTACCAAAGTTCCCTTGAACGCCAGCATCCCGAGGTACGCGTCAATGTCGGTCGGTGCGCTGACGGTGTTGAGGATAAGGTCGAAGACTCCGCTTAGCTCTTTGAAGGTCTCCGGGTCGCTGGTTGCCTTGTAAGTGGTTGCTCCAAAACGATGCCCATCCTCTTGCTTGGCGAGTGACTGGGACAGGACTGTGACTTCGGCACCTAGGGCGGCCGCAATCTTGATGGCCACGTGCCCCAGGCCGCCCATGCCAACAACGGCCACTTTCCGCCCAGCGCCCGCTCCCCAGTGGCGCAACGGCGAGTATGTGGTGATGCCCGCACAGAGCAGTGGCGCAGCCACGTCAAGGGCTAGCGCGTCCGGGATTCGAAGTACGAATGCCTCTGTCACTACAACGTGAGTGGAGTAACCGCCCTGTGTGATACTCCCGTCGCGGTCAATGGAACCATACGTGCCGACGCCACCGTTCAGGCAGTACTGCTCCTGACCCGCGAGACAGTGCGCACATTCGCGGCAGGAATCGACCAAGCATCCGACGCCCACTCTGTCGCCGACGGCGTACCGGGTCACGTCGGAGCCCTTGCCCGCAACGATGCCGGCTATCTCGTGGCCGGGGCAGAGTGGATACTTCTGGGCTCCCCAGTCGCCCCGAACCGTGTGAATGTCCGAATGGCAAATGCCGGCGTACTTGATTTCGATCAGGACGTCGCTAGGCCCAGGCTCCCGTCGTTCCACAGTGGTGAGAATGAGTGGTTCGCCGGGGCCGGCGGCGGAATAAGCAGGTACGGTGTGCAAAGTGGCTCCAGTTCGGGGAGGATGGGGCGGGCTGGTTCTTAGAGCAGGATTCCGGTGTATTTGGTTTCCTGGCAGGCCTCGAGGCCGTCAGTGCCCCCGTGCCCGTGGAGTCCGGATTGGTTTTTTCCACCGAGGGGCGGAGGGGCCGGCTGCAAGCCGGCGGTGGTGCGGTCATGCCGGCGTCGAGAGCGTCTGCCACCCGTCTCGAAGGTGTAAATCCCTGCGACGGGGCCAAGATTTTTTCGGTGCGGACATCCGCATTGGCGGGGATATCGGTCAGGACGGTGGCCGGGTAGTAGTTGCCGGGCTCTCAATCTGCACGGAACGATTGAAGACGGCCGCGAATGGTCGAAGGCCGGACGCTGTCCAGTCGCTCTGCGGGGCGGATGAAGCCCGCAATCTTGCTCATGATGTTAGGCCTCCTGGCATTCGAAGTTGGGAGTCGTCAGGGGAAGGAGCGTTAGCTCCGCCTCCTTTTTCAGTGCGGTGAAGAGGGGTTGCCCCAGTTCGGCCTCAGGCAGGTTTGCCTCCGGGTGCCACTGGATACCAAGTACCCAGTTTTCTCCGGTGAGTTCGATGGCTTCGGCGAGTCCGTCGTCGGCGTGGGCTGTGACGCGCAGGCCGTCACCGAGGACATTGATGGCTTGATGGTGGAATGACGCGACCTTAATCCGGGCTGCGCCTACAAAGACGGCTGAAACCCGGCTTTCGGCCTCCAGTTCAGCCTCGTGAACCGCAAAATCCATGGTGTTGTTATGGCGCAATTCGTAGTGGGAGACGCTGCTGGGACGCAGGTCGGTGTGCAGGGAACCGCCACGGGCAACGTTCAATAACTGCATCCCGCGGCAGATGCCCAACACAGGCAGGCCGTTGTCGAGGCCGAATCGGATGGCAGCCATGTCAATGCGGTCTTGTTCCGGGTCGACCCCGAACAGGGTCGGATCATCGTCCGCCCCGCCGAATAGAACAGGGTTGACATCTCCGCCGCCAGGCAGAACGAATCCGTGGCAGCAGGCGAACCTCTCCATGAGTTCCTCGTCGGTTCCAGGGCCGATGATGACAGGTTCGGCGCCGGATTCGAGAATCAGGGCGACTACTGAGTCAAAAGCCTTTTCTGCCTCTTGCATGGCCGGGTCAGTCGACCCGCAACCCAAGCGGGAGAGCCGGGCTGTAATGCCGATTCTCGGGCGAGTTGGTTCTGTCATGGTCAAGGTGTTCTCCTCAGGCGTTTAGCGAGCAATGAATTGGCTGCAGTCTTCTTATACTTAGGGTATGAGGTCTACACCACATACCTTAAAGGATGATCCTCAACCAGAGCACATGTCAAGGCGGTTGCCATGTCTCCGGCGAGCGAGTCTCGAGCTTGACCTGCGATGGTGTTGTTGAGGGGATTTTCGGGCCCAAAGCTCCGCCGGCGTTCATCCAGGGCAGGGCTGATAGGGCGATCAAGGCTCTGACAGTTTCTGGCCAGGGCCCATCAGGGATGCGCCAGAACAGGTGGTTCGATGCCACCAACGGCATCAAACCACCTGCTCTCGTGGCCAAACCATGGATCATGGAGAAGAGGTTCAGCTACTAGCTGGGAATTGGTTTGAACGCAGTTTCTTTCATGGTTGCGTAAAAGATGACTGAGATGACCATCAAACCGGTGAGGTACCACGGGAACGCGAGGGGTGCTCCCCAAGCGACAAACTGAGTGCCGACCAGTGGAGTGGTGCCGCCCACGAGGCCTACAGTGGCGGCGTATGGGAAGCCCAGTCCTGCTGCGCGGAACTTCTTCGGGAACATTTCAGCGAATGTCGGTGCAGCCGTTACGGCGATCAGAGCGAGGGTAGTCATGGCGATCGTCTGAAGGATAACCAAGGTAATGAGCTGGTCGTTGAGCAGCGCCAGGGCGGGTACGGTGCCGGCGGTTAGTAGGACACCTGCTATCAGCAGAATGGGCTTACGGCCGAAACGGTCGGTCAGTCGGCCGATCCCGATGGAAGCGACGCCGACTATGGACACTGCTATTGCCAATGAAACGAGCCCGTACTTGGGGTCCAGGCCCTTGTAGGTCGCCGCGTAAGTCGGCATGTAGTTTCCCCATGCGTAGGTCATCGCCGTGTAGCCGATTGTCAGGCCAACGACCTTCAGGGTCGCTTTCGGATGCTGGCGGATGGCGTCGAAGATCCCCAGCGGCTCGTGCTTGGCAGGCTCGGTGTCGATTGTCTCTGCCATTCCGCGCCGAATCCAGATACCGGCAAAGGACAGCATGGCGCCGAAGATGAAGATGGCACGCCATCCCCAGCTGGTCATGTCTGCCGGTGAGAGCGTCCATGTCGCGAGGGCGACAAGAAGCGTGACCAGAATTTGACCGGCGCACGCGACGGCGTAGATCACGCCCGAAATGAATCCGCGGCGTCCTTCGGGAGCGACTTCCATGGAGAAAGCAGTCACCGCGCCGAACTCTCCACCGATGCAGATCCCTTGGACCACTCTGGCAAGAATCAGGATGATGGGCGCCATTATGCCGATCTGGGCGTACGTTGGGGTCAGCCCGATCACGAGGGCTGCGCCGCCCATGCCGTAAACGGTCAGCATGAGGGCAAATCTGCGTCCGAGGCGGTCCGCGATCTTTCCGATGACCAGACCCGAAATCGGACGCACAAGGAAGCCTATGGCCATGATTCCGAAAGTGGCAATCAAGGCAGCCATCGGATCCGTATCCGCTGGGAAAAATTGCTTTGCAAAGTAGACCGCCAGAAAGACGTACGCATTCCAGTCGAAGAACTCAATGAGGTTTCCGACGGCTGCGGCGGCGAGCTGCCGGCGCGGGATGGAGCCTGCAGTAACTGGTGGTATGGCCGCGGTTGATGGAGCTTGGGTCACGATGACTCCTATAGGGTGGAGAACTGCGTTTTAGAACGGAGAAAAGTCCCTGACATTTGGGACCAGCGGGTGAACGGGGACTGAGGGCCATCGGGTTTGCCCATTAGGCTTGTGGTTCACACCTAATACCTTTAGGCATTAGAAATATGACACAGCACACACCCTTTGGTTGTCAAGGTCTCAACCAAACGTGAAGCGGGTCGCTGGGCAGGATTTAGGCGCTAGCGGCTCCCAGGCGTGTGGCGAACCGTTCGCCCGAAAACCGCCGCGGTGGTAATGGCAGGTCCGCTCGCCGAGCGAATCGACTTCGGCATGGTCGGATCCAGCACCGGCATCTATTTCCAACGCAGCGGCTCCGTTCGTCGTCGTGAAGATGCTGATTTACTTCTGTAGGGCCCTTCCACGGTCGAATCGCCTGGTGGAGGTTTTGTGAGTCAACTCGCGGTCTGGTCCCGGAAGACAGAGAAGCGTAGCGTCTGATACGTCAATGAATAGGGTGGCCGCAGTCGGGCCGGAGCTCGCGTCAATGGCCGCATAAAAACCCTGTCGAAGGGATCGAACATGGTGGGATGGAATGCCGAAACTGCGGCAGGGTCTTTGGGGAGCGGGGCGGTCACATTAGTGGAAGGATCGTCCTTCTGCATCTCCTCTTCGAACGGAGACATCCTGCCGGGCTACCCTCAGGGAGTTTTTGTTCAGGACACGCGGATTCTGTCCAACTGGGGCCTGACTATCAACGGCCAATCGCTTGAGCCACTGTCAGCGGAGACGAAGGAACCCTACCGGGCACTTTTTATTGGCCGCGTTCCCCGTTCAGACGGCTATGCAGACAGCCCGCTAATTGTTGAGCGGCTACGCGAAGTAGGTGCTGGGCTCTTGGAGCAGATCACCGTTCGGAATTATTCGGCAAGTCCAGTCGAATGTCTGATCCGCCTCAGCGTTGAGGCTGATTTCGCCGATGTGTTCGAAGTGAAGGAAGCCAAGATCGAGAGGCGTTGGGACGAAAGTCGACGACCGAACAGTGATTCACTCACCATTCAGGCAGTCTGGGAGGAGGTCAGCAAAGGTGTTGTTATTACTGCCATTGGTGCTCAGGTGGAGCCGGGTGCTCTGACATACCGGACGGTGGTGGGACCAGCGAGCGAATGGAAAGCTGTACTGAGCGTAGTGCCGTCTGGTGACCGAGCCGATCATGTGGAACCGTTCATGCATCCGGACCTCCGCGGACCGTCACCCAGCGATCTGCGCCGCCGGGGGTGGGTGGCCAAAATCCCGGTGTTGCAGATGGGCAACCATTCCATCGAGCGGACCTTGCAACGCAGTTACGACGATTTGGGGGCCCTACAAATCGAGGATCCGGATCATCCGGAGCGTGTGGTCGTAGCCGCGGGGGCGCCATGGTTCATGGCATTGTTTGGCCGGGACTCGCTTTGGACGTCTCTAATGGCGCTTCCCGTTGACCCATCCCTGGCTTTGGGCACCCTGCAAACGCTAGCGGACCGCCAAGGCAGAGTGGTAGACCCCGTGACCGAGGAGGAGCCCGGCAAGATCCTCCACGAGGTCAGGCTTGATGTCTCCAGCGGGCTGGCTTTGGGTGGCAAGTCCGCCTACTACGGCAGCGTCGACGCGACGCCGCTGTTCGTGATGATGCTCGGGGCGGTGAGCCGCTGGGGGTTTTCCCCGGATACCACCGCTGCTCTGCTACCCCATGCCGACCGTGCGTTAGCTTGGATCCGGGACTACGGGGACAAAGACGGCGACGGATTCGTCGAGTACGCGCGCCTCAACGATCAGGGCCTAATCAACCAGGGTTGGAAGGATTCGTGGGATGGCATAAATTTTGCCGACGGTACCCTGGCGGAGCCGCCGATCGCTTTGTGCGAAGTGCAAGCTTATGTCTACGGCGCGTATGTTTCACGGGCCTGGATGGCGTACGACGTCGGTGACGAGTCGCTGGGGGCCGAACTCATGGGCCGAGCGGAGCGGCTAAAGAAACAGTTCAATGAGCAGTTCTGGCTGCCAGAGCGTGGCTACTACGCCATCGCACTGGACCGCGACAAGCGTCCGGTCGATGCGTGCGCGTCCAACATGGGTCACTGTCTTTGGTTTGGCATCGTCGATGACGACAAGGCGCCGCTGGTGGCTGAAAGACTAATGTCTCCAGAAATGTTCAGCGGTTGGGGAATCCGGACTCTGGCCAGCGACATGGGAGCCTATAACCCTGCGAGCTATCACAACGGTTCGGTCTGGCCCCATGACAACGCCATCATTGTCATGGGACTAGTACGTTACGGCTTCGTTGAGCAGGCGCAACGTATTGCCACCGCGTTGCTGGAGGGCGCCGAGTACTCCAACGGACGGCTGCCCGAGCTTTTCTGCGGCTTTGATAGGGGACAGGTGGCGCAGCCCGTGCCCTATCCCACTGCTTGTTCGCCGCAGGCATGGGCAGCAACTGCTCCAATCGCGCTGGTGACGAGCCTGATGAGATACGACGCGCACGTTTCCCGTGGCGGTCTGTGGCTGGATCCGGTGCTCCCGGAGTCCTTTGGCCAACTACATATCGCCAACGCCCCGACGGGCCGCGGACCAGTCACTATCGATGTCTTCGGGTCCGAATACACAGTGAGCGGACTGCCCGAGGGCTTGACGCTTTACCGTGGGCACCGGCCATGGATGACCGAGCTTGTGGATCAAGCCAGGCAGCACTCCAAACGGATGCCAGGGGCTAAGTAAGCGCAAGGAGCAGGTTCAGCGTGCCCACGAGGTTGTCGCGTTTGTACTTCAGGGTTTCGCGCTTGGAATCGCCGACGGCTTTGAGGCTGGCCCGGCCCATGAGCAACCAGTCCGGCGCCACGGCACTCGGAGTGACGCCTCGAATCCAAGAGAAGCCATTGGCGCTGTCGTGAATCGCTTTGCCTCCGATAGATGAACGTGGGCAACGGTCTGGCATGACAAGGTGGCGTTGCGATCAGTAGCCAGTAACCTTACGTAGGTGCGAGGTTCCTCATCATGGTCTTGTCTCGTCTTTCATGGGACGGGGCACTTCGTAGACGGCGTCTACGTTTGGCCAGCCGATCCCCGTGATGAGGCGCAGCGACGAAGCGAAATGACGACAAGCGCACCGAAAACTCCTAGCCGCCGGCGTCCCGATTGATTGCACGTCTTCGAAGCAATGCCTCATGCAAGCTTCGGGGGTCACACACTGGGGGATCTGGAATTACGAGCTGAAACATGCGGCTGGGTTCCTAGCTCCGGAGGCTTGTGCGGCTGAGAACTGCGGGAGCGCTGGGCCGGACGATGCATCCTTATAGGACCGACCTCCGCTGAACTCCACCTGGGCAAATCCTCACTCGATCCAGTGAACCCGCGGTTGGCTGACCAGCGCATCGGGCTTCCGATGTGGCACACGAGTTGCTGATCTCCGTCATGTACTTCAGGACGTGCGCGCCATGAAGGATATGAAAGGAGGTGAATCGATTTGATGGAAATTGCTGCGTTGTTGCCCATCGGGAACATGGTGCTTTCGCCCGAACTTTCATGGCCAGTTACGGCCTCGGGAGTGGTCGCGACAGGGCAAAAAAGAAGTGTGAACAATGTCCACACTTTCCGCCCCGGATTGGCCCGTACAGCCATCGGACTGGCCCGGATTCCGTATGTTTCCGCAACTTCCCAGAGTTCGCAAAGCCTGGAATCCCGTTCGAGTCCCACCTCGGGCACGGCATACCCCCTCGTCAGAGGGGGTATTTGCTTTAACGTGTGTACAAATTAGGTGGTCAGTTCCCTCTGACATTGACCGCGGGGTGTGCCTGGCGCCGCGGTTCGCCTGTTTTGTTGTGGGGGAGCGGGTTCAGGGTCGTGGCTGGTTGGCCCTCCGCGTGCTGTGAGCTGGGGTTATATGTTCCTCTCTTGGTTCGTTCGGTAGGTCGTGGTTGGCCTACACCTCTTCATGGGTAGGGGTACTGAGCGCGACATGACTTCGAGAGCCTGCGTCAAAGTTCTTCAGTTCTGGCTCATTGCCGGAGCGGAGAGCCTTAGCTGGGGACGGCTTTGTCAGGCCAAAGGGGGTGTGTACATTGTCCACACTTTAATCCGCTTTTTCGTAGCTGTTCGCAGCCATTTGCCTAGTCCTCCTTCGGCCCACATTCTGCTCATCGCATGCGCGTGCAATGACGACATGACGCCGGTCTTGAATTTCATTGCGTGCGCGGTTCCGTCGCTGAGCCGACCGAGGGCATTCAGGCCGGATTTATCCGTTTAGTCGATGCGGCACTACGAATGCAAGGGGGGCGGCGCGGGCTCTTAGTCGTTGGCAGGGGCTGTGGAGGTTTGCCGGATCACGCGCTTGACGGCCGAGCGTGCGGAAGCGGCCAGTCTGCCGATAAGTGCCCTGTCGTCAAGCTAAGGAAGAGGGGACCGTCAGGGGCGTTGATTTCTCAGACTCGCCTTGGAACTCGGCCGACAGGGAAACCCCGAGGACGAATGCGGCACCATCGAAGACGTTCGTTTCGACGACCGCGCCCAGGTTCGAGTCGGTGATAATGCGGACAAGCAGGATCACGAACACGACGGCGCTGAGGACCGCTACGATGTGGGAGAACTTATGGATGCAGCGGTAGCCGATGATCGCCAAGGTTGCCGACATGAGGGCAACGTCGAAGTACCCACGGGACACAGAGACCGGGAGCATTGACAGCACGCGGCGAGGTTCTTGATGAGGATTGCCGTCGAAAATGCACAAACCCACTAGTAGCAGGTTTGTCTTTTCAGCCGATTTGAACCGGGAGTTAGACTAGGAGCTGGCGGAGAAACAGAACCTGCTTTATCCAGTGGTGTTCCTGCCCTCCTTCATGGTTGTTGAACCTGTACACCTCCATCTCCTTCGTTGGGCCGGGACGGGACGCGTCAGAAGTGCCCGAGCCGTACGCGTTGAAGCTGGCGAAGACAGTAGAGGGCGGGCAGATGTCGTCACTTTGCGCTGCCGAGTAGAGCGCAGGCGCCGTAGCCCATCGTCCGAGGTTGACGCCGTCGAAATAGCGCAGGACGTCAAGTACTTGCTCATACCGGTCCCGATGACGGGCAAGGAAGGCGGCGATTTCCGGGTACGGGCCACGCGGGGCGATGTCGATAGCGCGCGGAAAATCCTGCAGGAACGGGACGTCGGGCAAAGCTGCCACGACGCCGTCGAGCCGACCGGCCACCAGCCCGGAGACAGCTACCACAATGCCGCCGCCCTGACTTCCGCCGGCGAGGACGACTCGTGCCGCATCCACCTCAGGGTGGGATTGTGCTGCCTCCACTGCCCGGAAGGCATCCGTGTACACCCGCCGGTAGTAGTAGTCTTCGCGGCTGCCGACGCCCCGGGTCATGAAGCCGGCATAACCCACGCCGCCAGCCGACGGATGGGGATCAGCAGTCTCACCCACAGCAAAACCGTAACCCTGGCCACGGGTGTCCATGATGAAATGCGCGTACCCCGCCTGCGCCCACCCTGTTTCCTGGTTCGCCAGTCCCCGCCCACCGGAGTAGCCGACGTAGTGGACCACCACAGGCAGCCTGGAACCTGAGTCCCTGGTGGCAGGGAGGTGCAGCCATCCCTTGATGGGTTCCCCACCGTACCCTGCGAAGGTCACGTCAAAGGTGTCGATCACAGAAAGGTAGTTCTCGACGGGCTCAAACCGGGCGTTCAGGGGGTAGGCTCTGGCATCCCCGATCGTGGCATCCCAGAATTCGCGAAGGTCTTCCGGCATCGTCACATCGGAGGTATAGCTGCGGAGCTGGGCCAACGGGAGGTCAAAAAGTGGCATCGCGTCCGATTCTGTTGTTTTCTGGAGGGGCTGGCTGGATCTGGCTTGGCATTTCCGTACCAGGAGCAGGTCCGAGGGCGGCTGCGGCGGAGAAGGCACCATCGATGGACCAGGAGTGGAGGACGGCGGCCACGTCCTGCCGCTTCTCGTCCCGGACAGCCTCTTCATAGGAACGTTCCAGTAGTGCGTCGATCTGCACCCGCCAGCCGGTGGCTGCGCTTTCGATGGCTGCTTCCACCATGGCCAGGCTGAGGATGTTCGCGTGAACCTGACCCATGGGCGGAGTTCCTGTTCGGAGCGCTGAAACGAACTCGTGCAAGGATCCGTGGACGTCCGGGCCCGGCTCCTCCACCACTCTCGGGCCCGGGTGAACGGGGGCATGCACCTGAACAGTATCCTCTACAGCAATGTCAGCAGCGGCGTCTGCGGGGGAGGATGGGGTCACGGTCGGGGGATTATCACCGTCCCACACGACAGTCCCGTTTTCGCCGCCGAGCCGCCAGGCTGCGTTCCAGGAGGTTTCCTGCCCGGGGCTGCACCAGCTTCCGTTGAACACGAACCGCTCGCCGCCGGACATTTCGAAGGACGCTACGGCTGCCGCGTCCCCTCGATACCAGCTCCAAGCAGGGTTGTATTCCTCGCAGAATACGGAGACGGGGTCCGCGTCCAGGAGGAAGCGCGCCATGTCGAACTGGTGGATGGCCATGTCCAGCAGTAGCGGGTGCTCCATCTGGTCGCGGTATCCGCCGAAATGCGGTGCCTTGAAGAAATCGGCGGACAGCGTGCCCAGCCGGCCGAGCCCGCCGGCGAGAGCCTTGCCGGCGAACAGGTCGCGGTTGTAGCGGCGGACTGGCTGACCATGAACAACTGGCCGGTGAGCTCGGCGGCAGCGACCAGGCTCAGGCCCTGAGCCACGGTGGACGCAACCGGCTTTTCGCCCAGCACGGGAAGCCCGGCGAAGAGCGCCTCGGCGGATACGGGGTGGTGGGCGGCCGGAACGGTGACGTTGATGACCGCCTGGGCGCCGACGTCGGACGCCAGTTGCGCTGTTCCCCTCCCCACTGGAAGGTCAGGTTTGCCGATCGAGGCGGCGCTGGCACGCGCGGCGTCCAGGTTAAGGTCAACGATGCCGCTGAGCTCCACGAGCGGCGAGGCCTCCACCGCCCCCAGCCAGGTGTGGCCCATGGCTCCGGCGCCGACCAGCAGCACTTTTAGCGGACCCCGATCGTCCTCAATTGTCGCGAACGGGCGGCTCATGCCGTGGTTTCCTCGTAGATCGCGGTGGCGCCCTTGTAGTCGGCGCCCTTGTAGAACTCATCGGTGTCATATTGCAGCAGTTCCGGAAGTTCCCGGCGCGACCGGTCGGTGAATGCCCACTGGACGGCGTTGGAGATGACCCGGCGGATGTCCTTGTGGTGATACACCGGGAAGTCCTGATCGCCGGGGCTGAAGTAGAAGATCTTGCCGTGGCCGCGTCGGAAAGTGCAGCCGGAGCGGAAGACTTCGCCGCCGCTGAACGAACTGATGAAGACCAGTTCCTCCGGCCCAGGGATGTCGAAGAATTCGCCGTACATTTCCTGCTCATCAATGATGATGGGGTGCGGAACGCCCTTGGCGATGGGGTGGGTGGGGTCCACGGTCCACACCAGCTCGCGGTCCTGCTCGCTCCGCCAGCGCAGGGTGCACGTGGTGCCCATGAGCTTGGTGAAGATCTTGGACCAGTGGCCTGAGTGGAGCACGATCAGCCCCATTCCCGAGAGCACGTGGCGGTGCACCCGCTCCACGATCTCGTCATCGACATCGGCGTGGGACATGTGCCCCCACCAGGTCAGGACGTCCGTGGTGGCCAGGACCTCTTCGGTAAGGCCGTGCTCCGGCTCGTCCAGGGTGGCGGTGCGGACGACGACGGCGGCACCCAGGTTCTCCTCGATACCCTCCTTCACTGCGCCGTGAATGCCGCGGGGGTAGAGTTTTGCCACCTGCTCGTGTTCCTGCTCATGCCGGTTTTCGTTCCAAACTGTGACCCGGATCGGGGTGCTTTTACTCATTGAAGCTCCTTGTACTTCTGTCATCGCCGGACTCCACGGGAAAGTAGACGGTGTAGTCGCCTTCAGTTAGGTCGGAAAGGGGTACGAATTGTATGTCAGGGGTGCGGATGGTGCGGTACGTGCCTGCATTCCACCAGTGATGCGTCCTGGTCTCATCCGGCGCGAGAATAGTGGTGGCGTCCCCGCCATGTGCGCGTTCGACTGGCACGCGCCGTGAGGTCAATCCAGCGAGAACATAGGGTCCGTCTTCGAAGGACAGTACGCCAGGGTTCTCGGGAGCCGGGATGGCGCGAACCCGGGTCGGGAATTCGACGCGTAGGAGATCTCCCGCCGACCAGTCGCGATCGACGAGAACCCACCCTTCTTCCTCGACGTAAGCAAGCTCATTCCCGTTGCAATACACGCGAAGTGGGGCACGGACCCAATCTGGTATTCGTAGTCGCAAGGTGAATCGCGTCGTTTGGTCTGGACGCACCTTGATATCGAAGACCATTCGGTCGGGGCGTTCGGTCGGCAGATCCGGCTCCAGACGTTGGATAGCGTTTAGACCGTCCAGGGTTTCAGTTTGTCCGAACACCACACCGTCGAGAGGATCCTGCTGAATCCGAATGGCGACGCTTGTGTCGGCGACATCGTCCCAACGTGTGTCCGAGGGTATGTATTGGCTGATGCGGAGACCATCCTCGTCCCGCTGCACGGCAGCCGTCGCGTGGTGAGAGTGCGCTTGCAGGAGGGTGCCGTGGCAGCACCAGAAGTCGTTGGTGCGCGAACCCCATTGTTTCTCACTGCCAGGCGCGAGGGGAAGAAAGTAGGTCACCATGCCTGTCCTCTGATTTTGCTGCGCAAAAATTCCGTTTACGAGGTTCCGTTCCCAGTAGTCCGCATAGCTCTTTTCGCCCGTCCAGCTATACAAGGTTTGCGCCAAACGCATCATGTTGTAAACAGTGCAATGCTCCTGCACGCGGTGCAAACGCGAAAGTACAATTTTCGAAGGTTGCCAGACCTCTCCCGATGTAGACCCACCCGTACAGTAAGTGCCACGGGAAGTAACGGCCTGAAACCAAAACGCTTCGACGATGTCACGCCAGCGCCGGTCTCCCGTAACCTCCCACGCTCGGGCAGCGCCCAGTATTTCAGGGATTTGCGTATTGGCGTGCCTGTTGGTCAACACGTCCTCACCGCTGAGCAGACGATCGAAGAAGCGTGGGCGGTCGTAGCGGCTCATCAACACTGAGTATTTATTCTCGCCCGTTTCGCCGTAGAGATTCGCCCAAATCTCCAGCATCCCCCCGGTCTCCACATCCAGAACATCGTCAAGCTGCCCGCGGCTCAAATGATCCGTCCACTGCACGAACCAATCAGCGAAGTTCGTGAGCAGCTTCAGCGCTGCGGCGCTGCCTCCGATCGCGTACATGTCCCACAGCCCCATGAGGATCTTGTGAACCGTATATTGGGGTGCCCACACCTCCTGACCCTGCACAACCCGGTCCATATATCCGCGCGGAATCCCAGCCACCCACTGACCGCCATTCGCCTCCTGGCATCTGACCAGCTCTTTGACAATGTGGTTGGCTCGCGCTCGTACTTCCTCGTCGTGTGTTGACAGGTAGGCTGCGGCCGACAACCAGTGACCGAGGATATGTCCGCGAAGGTCACTCGTGGGCGATTCCCATCCCCAGTGCCAGTTTTCGGGGCCGTCGGCTGCAGTTTCTCCGACAGTTGTCCCTACAGAGCCGGAGTATCGCCACAACCCCGCCTCCATGCGATAGGGGCGAAGTAAGTTCTCAGCGGTGAGACTCATCAAATATTCGCGATTCACCTGTGCTCTGGACAGCGCGGGACCCTCAAGTAGTTCAGCATCACGAGGTCCTACGAAGCCAACGGAAATTCTCTGATTCACAAGATCTCCCGATCAGTTCAAAAAAGGACACTAAGGAAAGGTCGCCCGGCTAAGCCACTGAGGCGATTGTTTTGTTTAGTTGGAATAGTCGTCATTTGGAGCTGGGACCCGGTAGATCCCGTTGGTTTCGGCCACGCATCGGATCGTAAGCCTCTCAAAGGTCAGTTCATTGGGCTGGTGAAACACCAGAAAGCGGCTATTTCGTGTTGTGAGCAGCATTGCGTGTCCGCCATCAGATCCAACGAGGGGTTGCGATTCGTGCACCCAAGGTCCGGTGATGAGTCCGGTGGAGCTGCGGGCCACTCCGACTGAATAGCCTCCTTCGCCGCCGCTGGACCAGAGGAGTGCAAGCCCCGCGTCATCGTGGATCACGAAGGGACCATCAGTGATGAACGCGATGTCGTCGTAACCCGTTTCCTCATTGCGAAAGGGTCGTGTCCAGGGCGCCTCGGAGGCCGTGAACAGGAGAATCGGATCCCCTCTCGAGGTTCGCAAGTCGTCACTGAGACGCTGCGCATAAATTGCGCCATCCCCTGCCTGAAGCCATTCATGACAGAAGACCAGCCATGGCGCACCGGAGCGATCCTGGTACAGGGTGCCATCAAGACACATCCATCCACTCGGTGTGACAGGTCCGTCACTCCATGGTTGGAACAGCCCATCTGGGGCTGCTGCTGCCAGCACCTGGGTGCCGCGGCGGCCCGCGCGGTCGGCGAAGGTCGCAAACATCCACCATGTGCCGTTGTAGTAATGCACTTCTGGCGCCCAAAATTGGGTCTCGCCCCAGAATCCAGGACCCGGACGAAAGGCAGGGAAGGGTCCACTCCACTGCTCGAGGTCATCGCTCTCGTAACGGTCGAACCCGGCCCCCGGCCCGTGCCAGGGGCTCGGATCCGTCGTCCCGAAGAGCAGGTAGCGGTCCTCGTACTCCACGATGTACGGGTCTCGGATGCGCAATTCGGACCGTTCGATCGTGGCGTGGCGTGGGTTCGTTGTTTGGAGAGCGGTTGCCTGTTGTAAGTTGTTGTTCGCCATTGTCAGGACTTCACGGCACCCATCGTGAGTCCGCTTACGATTTGCCGTTGCAAGAAGGCAAACACGATGAGTAGGGGCGCGACGCCGAGCAACGCGGCGGGGAAGAGCAAACTCGGGTCCAGGGTGTAGCTGCCAACAAGGGAGTAGGCATTCACCATCACCGTTTTCAACGATGGATCCTGCACGAAGACCAGCGGAATGAGCAGGTCATTCCAGACACTGAGAGTCAGGAACGTGGCAAGGGTCGCAGTGACGGGTCGGAGGAGAGGGAACAGCACAACGAAGAACGTGCGCACCGGTCCCGATCCATCGATCGCGGCCGCTTCCTCCAGCTCGATCGGAATCTGTCGGAAGAACGACGTGTAGAAGAAGATCGCGACCGGAAGGTTGATGGCGGTGTAGGCGAGAATGATTCCCGCGTAGCTGTTCAGAAGGCCAACGTCTCGAAGCAAGAGGTATAGCGGTGCGATTAGTACAAAGATCGGGACCGTCGAGCCCGCAAGGAAGAGGCGGTACACCCACGTCGTCCACGAACGGGTGATACGTGCAAGCGGGTACGCGGCAAGCGCTCCGACGATGATGGTCAAGATCAACGCGCCCGCCAAGACAATGGTCGAACTGAGCACCCCCTGGGTGTAGTTCATCTTCGAATAGGCGTTCGTGATGTTATCGATCGTCAGGCTCGTCGGCCAGCCCAGCGGATCGTTGATCACGTCGGAAGGCGGGCGCAAGGATGTCACGACTGTGTAGGCGAACGGGACGAAGATCAGGATGACGGACATGGCCAGGATCACGTCGCCGACCAGCGATAGGGGCCCGCGCCGACGTCGTGCCCCGGCTCGACGTTCCGCTCGACGTTCCCCTCGGAATGCTGTCGGGGGTGTTGGAGCTGCGGTGATCGTTGTGTTCTCCATGTTAGATTCGCTCCTCGCGACGTCGAAGAAGGGATTGGGTGGCCCCGGCAAACAGCACGACGACAACCAGAAGCAGGACGGCAATGGTCGTGCCATAGGCGAAACTTCCCTGTCCTCCGAAGATCTTTTGGAAGATCAGCATGGTCAGGGTCGTGGTTGAACCGGCTGGCCCACCGTTCGTCATCACGAAGGGGAGTTCGAAAACTTTGAGCGACCCCAGAAGGGAAAGGGTGACGCTTACGGTCGTGGCCGGGGCGAGAAGCGGCCACTCGACCGAGACAAATCTGCGCCAGCCTGTCGCTCCATCCACGCTCGATGCGTCGAGGAGTTCGGCCGGGAGGTTCATGTACCCGGCTAAAAAGATGGCAGCTGAATAGCCCGAAAACATCCAAATGTTGACCAGCGCGATCGCCCAGAGTGCCGTTGACGGATCGCCGAGCCACACATGTGTGAGCGTGTTCAAACCCAGCGATTTAAGGAGGGAGTTGACAGCTCCGTCTGGTGCCAGAAGCGAGTTCCAGACGAACGCGGCCATCACGGCTGACATGAGAGTGGGAACGAGAATGATTGTGCTGCCCAGCTGGCGGACGCGCGGGCGCATGAACAGAGCCCTGGCCAGGACCAGACCGATCGCATTCTGTGCGATGACCACCACGACCGCATACGCCACCGTGACGCCCAGTGCTCGTATGACGTCGCCGTCCTTTGCCATGGCGGCGTAATTCGCCGCTCCGACGAAGTCGCCGGCATTGCCAATCTTGCTGTCCGTGACGCTCAACACGAGCCCCTGCACCAGCGGGTACACAATAATGGCGAAGTACAACGCCAGGGCGGGGGCCATGAAAGCGACGGCTACGAGCGGTCTGCGGTGGATCATCGAAATTCCTTCAATTGAACTGAACGGCAGGGGCCGAGCTGGATGCCACACGGCCCCTGCCGCCGTTGCCTACTTCTTGGGCTTGAGCTTCTCGTCGAGGTTCTTGACCGTCTGATCGATGCTCTGCTGACCAAGCCAGAGGGCCTGGATCTGCTCCTGCAATGTCTTCTCGCCCGCGGCATCCGCCCACGTGTTGGAAGGAAGGATGCGGTACCTTCCCTCGTTCACCGCCGCAACGAAGGCCTTTGTCGCGGCTCCGGACGGGTTCTCGCCGTTGGTGAACGGCGACACTGCATTCTCGGCCTCCAGATAAGGAGAGGCGTTCTTGCTCTCAGACCAGAACTCGACATACTTCTCTGCCGCCGACTTGACCTTCGACTTGGCATTGACGCTGAACATCGTCCCGACAAACAGGTTCGCGTTCGAATCGGCCTTGCTGGTCGCCGGCCACGGGATCAACGAGTCATCCAGCCCGGCCTTCGTGAACGCTGACTGGTTCCACGCGCCCTGCACATAGAATGCGCTCTTGCCCGCCTGGAAGTCAGAGATCCCAGTGCTCCACTCATCAACGCCAAGCTCGCTCTTGAAATCAACAAACCCCTTCGACTGCAGATCCATCAGTTGCTGCAGCGACGACTTCCACGTAGAGAAAGACGCCTTTCCTTGCACGAAGTCCGCGTCGAACGTCGGGTTGTCTTTGTACACGAGCGTGGCAGCAATGGCGTTGATCGCCGCGTCTCCCGTCCACCCGCCCTTGTTGGGCAAGGAAATTGGAGTGATGCCGGCGTCCTTCGCCTTCTGAAGGGCCGCCTCGAACTCGGGCCACGTCGCGGGCGTCGACGTGATTCCTGCCTTCTGCAGCAGGGCGTTGTTGGCGAACAGCGAAATGCCAATAACCTCCATCGGCATCGCATAGGTCTTACCCTCGTTCTCAACGAACGGCTTGATCTCCTTGCGCACCCCGCCCACCCAGGGCTGCGACGACAGATCCTCGAGGTATCCCGAGGATCCCCAGTCCTGAACCTTGGCCGAGTCGGTCATGATGACGTCGGCGGTGTTTCCGGCGAGAAGTTCGGACTGCACACGCTGGGGATATGCAGCTGACGGGATGAATTCGTACTTGAGCGAAATATCAGGATTCGCCTTCTCGAAGGCGGCGTTGATTTCTTTCACGTTCGCCGGCTCGGCGTCGCCGCCTTTCCAGCCATACACCTTCAGGACAGTCTTGTCGCCGGTTCCGCTTGCGCCAGTCGACGAGCAACCCGTCATCAGGAGCGCGGACAGGGCGAGAACAGCTCCCACGACCAGGCGTCCGCGACGGCCTCTAGTGCTGTCTGAAGGAGCAACATCCCTGCGAACAGGTCGGGTGCTGTGATTCATGGTGTCCTCTCCATTGAGAATTTGTAACGCTCCAAATGGGCGCATCTACAGAATGATCTCGCACCATGGATTTGTCAAGTCAGCGCTTTCGACTTCTCAGAGATGCCCGGGAGCGGTGTTCGAGGAATCCTCTGTGAATGTCCCGTAGCGGCGGGCGCCGTCTGGCGCGCGCCGCTACGGCACGCTCCACCGGGGAGCTTTCAAAAAGCGAACGCAGTGACGTCACGAAGGCGATATCGACCCGCTACGCCCGCTTCAATCTGGCAGCGAGAAGCAGGTTCCGGAGGAGTTTGTGTGCGAGGACCGGCTGCATCGGGACCATGGACGGAAGGCCGTGCGGATAGCACCGGAGGCTGAGGGCCGTGCACCCGCGGGCGCCGCAGCGTCCGCCCTTCGGGGAGCCGGTGATGGAGGCTCTGCGGTTCTGCTGGGCAGGGCAGGGGGCAGTCGCTGCGCAGGTGCCGGCGACAACTGATGTGGTTTCCCCGGGGTCAGCGGGCTAAGCGGTTGATTCGCGCGCGACGAGGTGGAACGGAACGCTGAGTTGTTCGGGGACCGAGTCCGGGTCGGTGAGTTGCTTGGCTAGCAGCCGGATCGCCTCACGCGCCATCCACTCTTTGTCGATGAACATCGTGGAAAGCGTCGGTGAAGCAAACCGGCCGTCTTCGATGTCGTCGATTCCGATCACCGCGACGTCCTCCGGGACCTTCAGGCCGCGTCGCCGAAGCGCCGACATCGCGCCCAGTGCGAGCAGGTCGTTCGCGCAGAAAACCCCGTCAAACTCGACGCCGGCGTCGACGAGCTCTTCGATTGAGCGGGCTCCGTCGTCGCGAGTCCAATCCCGAACGGCCGTGACGGGCCCTGCTTCGCGCAGACCGGCCTCCTCCAGCGCCAGGTGAAAACCGGCTTCACGCTCCGACACCACGAATGGGTCACCGAACGTCTTGTCCCCGATCATCACCAGTCGCGACCGGCCCTGATCCAACAGGTGCTTGGTGGCAGTGTGTGAAATCGCCACCGAGTCAATGCCGACGCGATCAACGGACGACAACTTCGATCGCTCACCCAACAGCACGAGCGGTGCCCGGCCACGCCTCAGTTCGATCTCTTCGTCCTCGATCACCGATGGGCTGAAGATGAGACCATCCGCGGAGCCCAGATTCCACGAGTCCGCAGCTTCTCGTTCACGCTCCAGGAGATTATCGGTCTGCTGAACGATCAGGCGCATCCCGGCATCGTCGGCTGCGGCAACCGCGGCCCGCGCCAACTCGGCGAAGTAGGGCTGCGCAAAATTGGGGATCGCAAGACTCACGAGACCCGTCCGCCCTGAGACGAGATTCTGGCCAATGGCCTGGGGGCGGTAGCCGAGTTTTTCGATGGCCGCGTTGACGCGCTGGCGCATCGATTCCCTAACATTCGGATGGTTTCGGATCACGTTCGAAACGCTGCTCTTCGAGACGTGCGCCTCGGCGGCGACGTCTTCCAGTGTTACTTGCCGGCCCATTCCCGTCCTTCGATAATTAACTCGCCGCGCCTGAAGATCCATCGGCCGGCGGCCGATTTGGAGCGTAACAAAGACAGTAGCGTACGAAAGACAGTAGCGCGATGTGGCTGTGTCGGCGATTTGCCGACACAGCCACAGATTGAGTTGGTGACTAGCCCACCTCTTTCAGCGCGAGGTCATCGCATGCCCCGGCCGCCGATCCCGCGTTCTTGTAGCAATAGACGGTTGCTTGCGTGCTGGCAGTGCCCGTGGTGAACACCACTGCCGCGGGAGCGTATGTCGCCCCGGCCACCGCGTGGAATGACTCGGCAGCGCCGAATGACTTGACGCCGAGAGCAATCTCCTCGCCCGCCACCGCATGCAGCCACCCCGTGAGAACGTACGTCGTGCCGGGCCGGAGCCCGTTGATCGTTTGCTGAACCCCACTGTTCGCCGGTCCCGTCGCGAGCCCGAACGACCCGCTGTGGGCGGCACCAGCGTTGAGGCTGACGGGGACTGACGACGACGGCGTCCAGGGTGATGGAGAGCCGGTCTCGAACCCTCCGTTAGACACCAGGCTTCCTGGGTTGGTGAGCTTGACGATGCTGAAGTCGTCACAGAAGCCCGGGCCGGTCCCGGCGTTCTTGTAGCAGTAGATCGTCGCGGTCGTGTTGGTGGATCCGGTCGTGAATGCCACCGTATTGAGCGCCCAGGCCGTGTCGGTCGATTTGCTGAAGGTCTCCGTTCCGCCGTAGTTCTTGACTCCTATCGCGAGCTGCTCGCCGACGACACCCACCTTGACCCATGCCGAGAGGAGGTACGCGGTCGAGGGAGTGAGCCCGCTGACAGTGTTTTCGGCTCCGCTGTTCGCATTGCCGGTCTGCAGGGCAGAGGGGCCGTTCGACCACGTACTTGTCGTCACTGACGATCCTGACCCACTCAGCGTCCAGGGCGTGAGGGCTCCCGAATCAAAGCTGCCATTTGGAACAAGATTCGTGCTGGCTGTCTCATAGGCACCGATACTGGGTACAGCCGCAACCGGGTTGCCGACGAAATCCCGGCCGCCGTTCGAGGCGATGGGGACGCCAGCGCCCAAGGCGGGCGAGGACTCGCGCGGCTGATAGGCCGCCGCGCCGCCCGATGCCTGCGTCGCGGATTGCAGCGGACCGACCAACTGTGGCGACAGATAGATGGTCCCCGTCGTCGGCTCATTGTTATTGCGCGGCCCATACAGCAGGTTGTTGGCGAAGACGGAACCCGTCGTCTGCAGGTAGCCCTTGGATCCGAAGTTCAGCACCAGGTTGTTTCGGAGCTTGTAGGAACCTGACTGCGTATTGCCGGTTCGCGTTCCGATCACCGATGTCGCCCGTCCGGATGAGATATAGATCGTGTTGTTGTAGATGTCCGGAAGGGGCGCGGCTGAGCCGCTCTGGTTGGGGATGGCCCCGGGAAAGTCAAACACGTTGTGAGCTCGGTTGAAGTTGCTGGTAATCGGGCAACCGGCCGTGTTCGTATCGTCTTCGCTCACGTTGTAGCGGACGACCGTTCCGTCGCTTGGGGGTTCGCTCCCGATCTGCTGCATCATCAAGAGAAAGCCACCGGAGTTATTGCGCGAGTAGTTGTACTGGATCGTCGTATTGTGGTTGCCCCAGTCGACGTCGAACGCCATGCCGTCCTGCTGGTTGATCGTGCACGCCACTGTGTTGTTCTGGATCGTCGTGTCGCTGCTGCCGGCCACCCAGATTGAAGCTGCGGCCGTATTGCAGATGTTCCCGGAGGGCGGGCAGCCGGTCGTCGCTTTGACCCCGCCGTATGCCGCATCATTCCCGTCAATCAGCGCTCCAGCGCCGTTGACGACCAGGATGTCGTCGCCGCCGGAGTACCGGATGTTGTTGTTCAGGATGCGAACGTTCGTCGTCTGGCCCGTACCACGAGCGTTGCCGTCTGGTGTGACAGCAATGGCGATGCGGTCGACGTGGTCGAAGGTGTTGTTGGCGATCGTGATGTCGTTCCAGGTGGAGACGGACGCCGTCTGGTCGGTCTGGACGCCGATTCCCGCGTTCGACGAGTACCAGCCGCCTGACCATCCGGAGATATTGCGAACCGTCATGTTGGTAATGGAAATGCCCGAGAGCGTCGTCCCCGACGAGTTCTCGACCAGCACTCCGCTCCTGAACGCGGGGGACGCCGCGGCGTTACGGACCTCGAGACCCGAGAGTTGCCACTGCTGGACGTTGAGGAGCTTTGATCACCGCACCCACCACGCCGTTGCCATCGATGGTCGGGCTGGCACCAGATCCATAGCTTGTGATGACGGCGGGGCTGCCTGCCGCTCCCGACCCGGACGGTGTCAGCTGACCAACGCAGGTCGTTCCCGCCTTGAACAGGACTCGTTCGCCAGGGCCGAACTGCAGGGAGTTCACCGGTGCCAGCGAATTCCACGGACTCGCCTGAGTCCCAGGCCATTCGTGCTGGCCGAGCAATCAACGAAGTGGTCTGATCCTGCAGCGTTTGCCACCCCGGCGTTGCTTTGTGCCGCCACCGTGAGGAGTACGGCGGCGAGGAGGGAAAGCATGGCTCGGGGACGTTTCGGACTTTTCAGCATGGGATTTCCATTCCATTCTCCTTTGAACAGTCATATCCTTGGAGCGCTCCAAGTTGAGGTACACTGTCCTGCAGAACGCCCAATGCTGTCAACCTTCCAACAGGTCGGCTTGGCCCAAAAACCTCGATTCGATGACGCTCGTGAGAAGGATCCACAATGACGTTGCCCTTGATCAACCCTGACGACCTCCCCGTTCCGGTCGATGTTTCTGATAACACCGCGGCGTTGGCGGGCGTGAAGCAGGTCATCGATGCCGGGCCCTACGACTCGACCTGGGAGTCGCTACAGAGGTACCGGGCACCGCTGTGGTACCACGACGGCAAGTTCGGGATCTTCCTCCATTGGGGAGTGTTCTCCGTCCCTGCGTTTGAGGACGAGTGGTACTCCCGCTCCATGTACCTGCAGGGTACGAAGTCATTCGAGCATCACATCGCCACATACGGAGCGCAGCGCACATTCGGGTACAAGGACTTCATCCCAAGTTTCACCATGGACAAGTTCCAGCCCGACGACTGGACCGCGCTGTTCAAGGAGGCCGGGGCGCAGTTCGTGGTGCCGGTGGCCGAGCACCACGACGGTTTCGCCCTGTACGACACCGGCCGTTCGCGGTGGAGCGTGACGCAGATGGGCCCGCGCCAGGACGTGTTCCGGCAGCTCGGCGACGCAGTGGATCGTGCCTGGATGGTTCTCGGCGCGTCGAGTCATCGCGCAGAGCATTGGTTCTTCATGAACGGAGGTGCCCGGTTCGACTCCGACGTTCGCGATCCCGCTTACGCGGACTTCTATGGACCGGCCCAGCGTGAGGAGATCGCTCCGAATGAGCGCTTTCTCGAGGACTGGCTTCTGAGGTGTGTCGAGATCGTCGACAAATACCGGCCGCAGATCTTCTACTTCGATTGGTGGATCGAGTCGGCTGCGTTCGAGCCGTATCTGCGTCGCTTCGCTGCGTACTACTACAACCGCGCCGCCGAGTGGGGCCGTGAGGTCGTCATCAACTTCAAGTGGAATTCATTCGCGCCCGGGAGCGCTGTCTACGACATCGAACGCGGGACGATGGGCGGCATTCGCGACGACATTTGGCAGAATGACACGTCGGTGTCGCGAACATCGTGGAGCTGGGTCGAAGGACACGTGTACAAAGGCGCCGACGAGCTAATTGCCGAACTGGTTGACACCGTCTCAAAAAACGGCGTTCTCCTCCTGAACGTCGGACCGAAGCCCGACGGCACCATCCCGGAAAGGGAACGACAGCTCCTCAAAGCCATCGGGGAGTGGCTGACCCGAAACGGGGAAGCGATCTACGGCAGTCGACCGTGGATCATTCCCGGGGAAGGTCCAACGGTGGTCACGGCCGGCTCGTTCGTCGACACTTCCTCGCCTGATTACACCGGCGCCGATGTTCGTTTCACGACTCGGAACGATGTCACCGGCGACTACGTTTATGCGACATTGCTTGCACATCCGCAGGATGGAAAGGCCAGAATCCGATCGTTTGGAAGCGGCGCCGGGCTCCTTACCCGAGGAATCCGGGAGGTTCGAGTCCTCGGTTCTGCCGACGACGTTGCTTGGCAGCGTTCCGCTGAGTCGCTTGATGTGACGTTGCCGCCCCAATCGTCGACGGCGGCGGGTCCGGTCGTGCGGCTCTATCTCGAAGACGAGGCTCGCCCACCCCGTCAAGACTTCTTGCACGGATGAGGAGGATATCCGTGCTGGGAGACTGCAGGACAGTTAGGGCAGGCGGGGGAGCGCGGCCTTCGATGGGCACCTAAGCGTCGGGGTGCAAGCTGTCGTCCGGGGCTGTCGTTCGCCAGGACGTGAAGAGCACGGTGAGGTTAGGGCGCGAAGGGGCGCAGCAGTAGGGCCCTGCGGTGACGACAGCTTCCGGGTCAAGAGGCGCTACCCTTACCAGCTGCCATAGGTCGTCATCAACTCGGGCCCGGACGGTCAGGGCGTTGCCGGACCTACTGGCCCGGACAGTGACGTACCGGCCATCCCAGCCGGGAACCGGGGACAAAGACCAATCAGATACACCACGCGTCACCACCGCTCCGAGGCTTCCCTCGCCGTCGCTCCACTCGATGCCCGTCTTGATCCATGTCGTGTCATCGACACGGACGAAGATCCCGGCCTGGTCGAACTGGGCCGAGAAATCGAGATGGAAAGACACCTCCATGGCAGTGTCCTGCCCGAAAGGGGCGAGGAGGGCGTGTTCGGTGTCGTGAATGAATCCGTACGAAGTGACGCGCCAGGCGTCACTCTTCTCGACGGCGGTCACCAGCATGCCGTCTTCGGCAAACTCCACGTTCGCAGGTTCGGTCGTCCAAGTTCCCTCGGTCCAAGCAATTTCAGTCATTGTGTCAATTCCTTTTCGCCGCAGTCGGCGTCGGCGTGGCTGTCTTGCTGGCAGGCTTGGACACGGCGTCGCTCGACGTGCCGCTGCCTCCGCAAGCCGTCAAAGCGATGACGATCAGTGCCGAGCCCCAAATCCATGCAGAGCGTTCTCATTCATAGATTTCCCCAGGAAAGTCGAGTGGTACGACGGCAACGGCAGATGAGATAACACTACTGCCTGCCAGAGCGAGGAACGGTACTCGGCAGCCTGACGCGCATGCACGGGTATTCATGACCCGGGAATTGCCGGCACAACCGGCCTAGTCAAAGCCGCAATCAAACGCTGCCCAGACAAATTTGACGAAACTTCAAATACGATCAAAAACCTGTAGGTTTTCCTATACGATATGAGATAGCATGATTTACATCACAGCAACGTGGATCGAATGAGCCGCGTCCCCACAAGGAAGGACTTGAGATGGCCATCAGCGACAAGACCGAGAACGACACGCAGGAAGCCCAGGCAACCAAGGCCACTGAGCACCCCGGACGCCGCGGGCTCATTGCCGGCGCAGCCGCTGGTGCTGCCGTATTTGGCCTGACCCGCCTCATTCCGGGCGCCGACGGCGGTGCGAGCTCTGGGGGTGCCGGCGCGCCGGACAAAGAACCTTTGGTGGACAAGTGGCGTCGTACAAAGGAAGCCAACCTGGGCTGGGAGTTCTCCACCCCCTTGATGCAGTTCCGCAACTCCGCAGGGGAGCCGGACGGGTTCAGCGTTGAAATGATCAAGATGATGATGGCGGACCTGGACAAGGACATTAAGATCAACTTCACCGAGATGCCCTTCGCTCAGCTGGTCCCTGCGCTGGTGTCGGGCAAAGTCGAAATGCTCGAACCGGTGACGAACCTGCCGACTCGGGCAAACGAGGGCATGTTCGCGGATATCCCGGCGAACTATGCAGCCATCTACGCTCTTCGTAGGCCTGGCAGCACTCTTGAAAAGGACGCCCAACTGAACGATCCAGCCGTGAAGATCGCTGTGATCCAGGGATCCTCGCAGGCCATTATCGGCGCCCAACGATACCCCAGGGCAACGTTCGTTGCTTTGGCCGATGCAACTGTGGCTATCGCAGAGGTTGCTTCGGGCCGTGCGGACATCACGTTGGCATCGATCTTCAATGTCATGAACGGGCTCCGCAACAACCCGGGCCTGACGGTGTTGCCCGGCGATCCGCTGTACGTAGACGTCAACACCTTCCTTCTGCCCCAGGGCGACTTCAAGTCGCAGGTCTGGGTTTCAAACTGGCTTCGCCACCACGCTGGCCGTGGCACGATCGCGACACTGTGGAACAAATGGGTCGGAGATGCGCTCCGGACCGAATTCAAGCTCCCGGTCGTCACCGTCGGACCCGGCGGCGCCCTCATTGAGGTCTAACCGGGATAGCCTCCCCACAGCCACTTAGGAAATAATGCCTGATATGAATTGGGGCGAAGTCCTCAGCCGGTATGACCTCTTCCTTGCCGGGGCAGCAGTGGACATTTACATTGCCCTTGCAAGCTTTGTGCTAACAGTCGTCGTCGGCCTCTGCTTAGCCTCGATGTCCCGCGGAAACGGTTCTTTCAGAACGATTTCCTACATCCTCGTCCAGTTCGTGCGCGGCGCCCCGTTGTACGTTCTCCTTCTCTGGGTCTATTTCGGCGTATCGCAGGTCATCGGATTCAACATCCCGCCGGTGGCTGCCGTGATCGTCGCACTAGGCATTGCAACGTCCGGAGTCACGGCCGAGGTCTTCCGATCCTCATTCCTTGCCCTCGACAAGGGACAGGCGTTGGCGGCCAAATCCTTCGGAATGACACGCTGGCAGGCTTACAGTTCCGTGCTGTTTCCCCAAGCAATCCGAATTGCCCTACCCCAGCTGGGGAACGTCTTCGTCATGCAACTCAAAGGGGCCACCTACGCTGCCGTCATCGGAGTCGCTGAAGCCGTTTTCGTAGCACAGGACATGTCGACAAGCCTGTTCCTGCCGTTCGAGGCCTACGCAGGATTGGCAATAATCCTGATCCTGATGGCCTTCGCGGCGTCCTTTGCCTTCAACCTCGCCGAAAGGGGGCTACGGATCAAATGAGCGACTGGTTCGAAAAACTATGGGCCACCTGGGGACCTGTTCTGGGTTCCACCGGTGCTATCTCCGAGGGCATCTACGTCACACTCGCGGTGACCTTCGCGTCGTTCGGCCTTGCCTGCATCGGTGGGCTCATCCTGACCCTGATGCGTCTGAGCGGCCTCAAGTGGCTGGAAAAGACCGCATTTGCATTGACGCAGATTTTCCGGTCGCTCTCGGCCTTTGTTTACATCCTCTTTATCTACTTCGCGCTCCCTGCCGTCACCGGCATTCCGATCCCACCCATAGTGGCTGGAATTATCGGTCTCACCATTCTCAACAGCGCCTACATCGCAGAGATCCTGCGCTCGGCCTTGTCCAGCGTTGGAAGCGGCCAGCGGGAAGCGGCGGCCGTTTTGGGCATGTCGGCCACCCGCACCTACACCGACATCATCCTGCCGCAAGGAGTCCGGGTGGCCATCCCTTCGTTGGTCAGTCAGTGGACGATCATCCTCAAGGATTCCTCGATCATCGGTGTTATCGGCGTTGCCGACATCATGTACAGGGCAAGCCACACAGCCGCCAAGACTTTCCAATACTTCGAGTACTACACCCTTGTGGGACTCATGTATGTGGTGGTCGTTTTCATCATGACTATCTTCAGTTCATGGGTCGAGCGAAAGCTGCGAATTCCGTGATCCTTTCCCTCACTCGTGCTCCCCGGCGGCCTTCCACGGCCGCCGGGCAGCAGATCTTCAAGCCAGCACCCCTTGTACGCCAGGCAGATGGTGGACATCAACCCGGAAGGTTCCCATGCGTTTTCAATCAAAGGTAGTCCTCATCACTGGAGCTGCCGGCGGCTTGGGGGAGGCTTCCACCCGACGCTTTGCAGCTGAAGGCGCCTCACTGATCCTCACCGATCTGGACCAGGACAAAGTCGAGACTCTGGCGGCCAAGTGCCGTGCCGAGTTCGGGACAGCGGTCGTGACTATGGCCGGCGATGTCTCGGAGGAAGAGGTCGTGAACCGGGTGGTGGCGACCGGCCTGGAGGCGTTCGGGCGCATCGATGTGCTGTTCAATAACGCCGGAATCAATCCCACTGGAAACGTTGTTAACACCCCGCTGGACGTTTGGGATCTGACCATGAAAGTCAACCTCCGCTCAGCGTTCATGATGACTTCACGCGTGATCCCGTCGATGATCGAAGCCGGAGGCGGCGTCATCGTCAACACAGCCTCCATTGCCGCGTTCAAGGCCTCCACCAACGAAGCCGCCTACAGCGTCTCCAAGGCAGCGTTGCTCCAGCTGACCAAAGTGACGGCCCGAGACTTCGCCGACGCCAACATTCGGGTCAACGCAGTCTGCCCAGGAATTCTGGAAAATTTCATGGCAGACCGCAAGGTCATTTCCTCCGACGAAATGATGGAAAAGCGGCGCGCCAGGGTCCGGGAAATAGTTCCCTTCAAGAGGGAGGGGCGCTATGAAGAGATCGCTAACCTCGTTGCTTTCCTTGCCTGCGATGATTCGTCGTATGTCACCGGCGCTGCCTTCACGGCTGATGGCGGCCTCACAGTATGAAAGGGCCACAAGCCATGAACGATCCGCTAGTCGAAAACGGCGAAGAACTCATGACGCACGAGGATATAGCCGTTGGAGACATTGAAGATCTCCCTGACGCGGACCCCCAGCGCGACGAAACTGAACAGCGCGTACCGATTCTTGCACTTCGCAAAGTGTCCAAGACCTACAACGCCGGCACCGCCAAAGAGGTCAATGTACTCAAAGGCATTAATCTGGACGTCTACGCCGGCGAAGTAGTGGTCCTTGTCGGCCCCAGCGGCTGCGGCAAGAGCACACTGCTGCGGTCCATGAACCTCATTGCGCCCCCAGACACGGGATCCATCACCTTCAAGGGCAAGACCTGGACCAACAGTGAGATCGACTTCTTCGATTTCAGGGGTCGCCGGGCAGAAATGCAGGCGATGGCACAGTGGCGGATGTCCATGGGTATGGTTTTCCAGAGTTTCAATCTCTTTCCGCACAAGACAGTGCTTGAGAACGCCATGATAGGTCCGCTCAGGGCTAAGAACATTGATCGTGTCGAAGCTGAGAAACTTGCCCTTGCCGGGCTGCGCAAAGTCGGCATGGAACAGAAGAGAGACTTCTTCCCCAGTTCCCTCTCCGGAGGTCAGAAGCAACGCGTTGCCATTGCCCGTGCGCTTGCTATGCAGCCTGACGTCATGCTCTTTGACGAAGCAACCTCCGCTCTGGACCCTGAGTTGCGGGTCGACATACTTGAGGAAATGAAGCAGCTCGCATCCGAGGGAATGACCATGGTGGTCGTCACCCACGAACTTGCCTTCGCGCGGGAGGTCGGCAGCCGCGTCATTTTCATGGAAAGCGGTCAAATTGCCGAGGATGGGCCAGCCAAAGAAACCATCGACAACCCCACGCACCCACGGTTCATCGAGTTCCTCCGTGCACTTCACCACTGACACGCCGGCCGGCTTCGCCCCAAGTCGAGCCCACAGCAGTTACGCAAGCAAAGGACGCATCACATGATCACTGTTCAGGGCGTCTCCAAATCCTACGGGGCTGTGGAGGTTCTCAAAGATTGTTCCCTGCAGGTGGAGAAGGGGGAAGTCGTCATTATTTGCGGCCCATCCGGCTCCGGCAAGAGCACTTTCATCAAGACCCTCAACGGACTCGAACCGATCAACGCGGGACGAATTGACATCGCCGGGTTCAAGCTGGAGCCGGGCAAAAAGGTGCCACGCAAACTCCACTTCAATGTCGGCATGGTCTTTCAACACTTCGAACTCTTCCCGCATCTCACGGCCCTGCAGAATGTTGCATTGCCCCAGGTCAAGGTTCTTCGCCGAAGCAAGGCCAAAGCCATGGAACGGTCGAAACAACTACTGGCCCGTGTCGGGTTGGAAGCGCACGGGGACAAATACCCGCAAAACCTCTCTGGTGGGCAACAACAGCGGGTGGCCATCGCGCGCACCCTGGCCATGGACCCTGAGATCATGCTCTTCGACGAGCCGACATCCGCGCTGGACCCGGAAATGGTCAACGAAGTGCTCTCAGTCATGACTGGTCTGGCAAAGGAGGGCATGACAATGCTGTGTGTCACCCACGAAATGGGCTTCGCCAAAAGGGCCGCGGACCGGGTGGTTTTCATGGACCAGGGCAGGATCCTTGAAGACCTGCCCGTTGAAGAGTTTTTTCAGAACTCCACAACGCAACGTGCCAGGGATTTCCTCTCGAAGATTCTGGTGCTGTAGGGCCGACGGGTCCTTTGGGCATGAGGTCCACGACTCGGCTGAGTCCACCAGCGTACGGTTCACATCAAATCCTGGGACCCCGCCGTCCAGAAAATCTTCCCAAAAGCAATTTCACTATTAAAGGATCTCCTATAGGATTTCCAATAGCATCATTCGCGTCGCAGTAGGTGCCGCAGAGAACAATCCGTTTGCCCTAAGCAGCCCGGGAGGGAAGAACCACCGCCGATGAAACCCGCAACAAGCACCGACAGCAGACAATCCAGCGAAGCAACAAAAGTGGGGCAACACAGGCGATGAGCAGATTCTTTTGCGACGTGGCCGTGGTCGGTTCGGGCGGCGCTGCGCTCGTTGCCGCATGCGCCGCGGCCGACCACGGTTTGTCCGTCGCCGTCCTGGAGTCGACGAGTCTGCTTGGCGGGACAACAGCGCTCTCTGGTGGTCAGATGTGGATTCCAGGGTCTCCGGCCATGACTCGTGCCGGCGTCGAAGACTCCGCTGACGATGCCCTGCAGTACTTGCGGCGCACCACCCTCCGAACCACCTCGGAGGCATCCCTGCAGTCTTTCGTTGCCAACGCGCCACGCTTCATTGACTACCTTGAGAACGAACTGGACATGCCGGTGGTCAGTATTGACCGTCCGGACTACCACCCAGACTGGACGGGCGCCGCCTCCGGTCGTTCCCTCGAGCCGTTGCCGGTCTCCACGGAGGAACTTGGCCCCTGGCGTGATCGCACCCGGACATCGCCGATAAGGGGACCCATTACCGGCCCTGAAGGACGTACCGGGGTCCAGGAGTCTGTCCTTCGTGAGCGCTCCGCTGCCGACGTGCGTACACAAGGTTCCGGGCTTGTTGCGGGTCTGGTGAAGGCGGCCCTGCGGCGCGGCGTCGATCTGCAGATTAATGCGCGGGTCACGGCCATCACAAGGGCATCCGAACAGTTTGTTCTGGACACTGCCAAGGGCAAGATCAGTGCAGGAACCGTAGTATTGGCCGCCGGCGGTTTCGCCAGGAATGCGACCCTTCGCTCCGCCTTCCTGCCCCGTGTTGACATCGTCCCCACCGCGGCACCTGGATCCTTGGGGGATGGTCTGAAGCTGGGCACCTCCCTTGGCGGGTCTCTGAGGGGGATGAGCGAAGCGTGGTGGACCGCTGCGATATCCATCGGCGGCGAGTCCATAGACAATGCGCCCCTGCATCGCAACGTCGTCCGGGAACTCGCCTACCCGGGATCCATCCTCGTCAACGCGTCAGGGGAGAGGTTCGTCAATGAAGCAAGTTCTTACAACGACCTCGGCAAAGCGTTCTTTGCGTTTGATCCAGCCAGCCACCGGTTCCCTAACCAACCTGCTTGGCTGATCTTCGACGCCGACTTCCGCAGCACCCGAACGGTTGCCGGAGTGGCCCCCACGGCGAGCCTTCCAAACGAATTTATCCAGGAAGAGGACCTTGAGTCCCTGGCCGACCGCGCCGGTATCGACGCAACGTCGTTGATTCAAACCGTCACCCAAACCAACCAGATGGCTGCAACCGGCACTGATATCCAGTTCGGCCGGGGGAACAGCCCCCACGACCGGTTCAACGGCGACGAAACACACAAGCCCAACCCCTGCCTGGGTCCTATCGCGCAGCCGCCATTCTTCGCTGTCCCAGTCGTCCTTGGTGCCAACGGAACCAAAGGCGGCCTTGCTACGGACCACCTCTCACGAGTCCTGGATCACGACGGCGTACCGGTCGAAGGACTCTTCGCCGTCGGTGAGAACGCAGCGGCATTAATGGGCCCGGGATACGCAGGATCAGGAGCCTCCCTGGGCCCGGCCCTCACCGCGGCCTTCACGCTTGCCGAACACCTGGGCCGACCCCGAACCAACTCCCAGGCCAGCGACCACAAACACTCAATAGCCCCGCAGGTTAAACCCTCCTGACCCGGGTTGCACCACAGAAAGGAGGCCACACGTGGCCACCCAAACCAACAACCTACCCCGGCCTAAACCGAGGATTGTTCTCGCCGCATGCTTCGGTCACGCCGTTGAATGGTTCGAATTCGGCGTTTACGGATACCTGGCGACGGTGCTGGGAAAACTGTTCTTCCCAAGCGCAGATCCGGCAACCTCGATCCTGTCGGCATTGGCGGTATTTGGCGTAGCCTTCTTGGCCCGCCCCGTGGGTGCTGTGATCTTCGGCAATCTCGGAGACAAACTCGGCCGTCGGGCCGTCCTTTCCACCACGATCTTGCTTATGGGCGGCGCCACAACAGCCATCGGCCTGCTGCCTACCTACGAGGCCATTGGCGTCCTCGCGCCCGTTCTGCTGATCTCCCTTCGTCTTCTTCAAGGACTCTCCGCCGGTGGTGAGACATCCGGTGCAGCAGCGTTCCTTGCCGAGTCAGCTCCCGAAGGCCGGCGTGCGCTGTGGACTTCCAGCATCCAAGCAGTGGGAATCGTTGCGTTTGTCTGTGCGGCGTCCCTTGTAGCGGCCCTGACGGCCGTCCTTGGTGAAGAGGCATTGATCGCCTGGGGTTGGCGGATTCCCTTCCTGCTGTCGCTTCCGCTGGCCGGCATCGGGCTCTATCTCCGATTCAAAGTCGAAGAAACCCCTGCGTTCCAGGCAGCCGTAGCCAAGGAGGAGTCCGAACACCGGCCCGTGCCGATCAGGCAGCTGCTCGGTCACCACAAAAAAGCACTGCTGCTCCTGATCTGTATCGTCATGGTCGAAGCTGTCGCCTCCTACGTGGCCAAGACGTACGCCTCCACTTACCTCATCTCTACGATCGGTCTGAGTTCCAGCGCGGCTCTGCTGTCCACTTCGGTGACTTTGTTGCTGGCGGCGGCGTTGATTCCCTTCTACGCCCTGCTCAGCGACAGGATCGGTCGTAAGCCTCTTCTCATCGGCGGCACCCTGGGGCTCATGGTTCTCGCCGTCCCGGCCTTCCTGCTCATCGGATCCGGCAGCCTCGTAGGGGCCATCGTCGGGCAGATCATGGCCATCGTCCCGGGAACAGCCATTTCCGTAGCCGTGGTCGTGGCCCAAACCGAACTCTTCCCGACTGAGGTCCGCTACTCCGGAGCGTCACTGGGCTACAACGTCGCCTACGCACTGTTCGGCGGCACCGCCCCATATATGGCGGCGTTCCTCGTCGCCTCCACCGGGCTGAAACTCATGCCGGCGTTCTACCTGATCGTGATCGGCGCTATCGGGATGATCGCGATCTTGAAGCTGCCGGAGACCTATAAGAGGAACCTCACCGTCACATCGACCAGCCTGGCGCGCGTTCCCGTGCATTCACAGTGATCCCTCAAAGGAGTGCCACACATGAGCGAAACAAAGAACCCGGCACTGACGCCGCATGTCAACGAAGTTGTCGTGCTCGGCTCAGCCGGCGGTCCGACCCCTAAACCCGGTCGACGTCCCGTTTCCCATGCACTGGTGGTTGACCAGGACATCACCCTCGTCGACTGCGGCAACGGGACAGTCAGCCAGTTCGTTAGTGCCGGGTTGAACCTGGGCCGACTCCGCAGGATCCTGATTTCGCATCACCACATCGACCACGTCGCGGACGTGGCCATGCTGCTGCACTTGGCATGGTCGCAACTGAGCGCCCCTGTCCACGTCATCGGTCCACCGCCCTTGGCACGTCTGTTCGAGCTGCATTACCAGGCCTTCGACTTCGATATACGGTCGCGCATGAACGATGAAGGCCGCCCCCACCTGCGCGAATTCGTCCGTGTGCAGGAAATAACCGGCCCTGAGACCATCAATGACGGCTCCACCACAATCACCGCGGCATTGGTGGATCACCCACCGGTTGAACACGCCTTCGGCTACCGGATCGACCAGGGCAGCCTGAGTGTGTGCTTCTCCGGGGACACACGACCCAGCGGAGCGGTCGCCTCGCTGGCACGAGGCGCGGACCTTTTGATCCATGAGACGACATACCTGACCAACGCCACTGACTATCTAAGCGCTGAACGGGCCGCTCTTGTGCTTCCCCGCATGCGCAGCGTCCACAGCGACCCCCGGGGAGCCGCCCATGTTGCAGCCGAGGCTGGGTCCAGGGAGCTTCTGCTAAGCCCGGTAGGCGCCTTCGGCCCGGCGTCCGACGACGAAATCCTCGCCGAGGCGGCCGGCGAATTCACCGGCAGGACCCAGGTCGGCAGCGACTTCCTACGCATACCACTTTCATAACCAGGAGAGAACTAATTCCATGACCACTTACAACACCGGCGGCGAAGCCGTCGTCAACAGTCTCAAGGCCAACGGTCTGACCACTGTCTTCGGACTGCCCGGCGTCCAGAACGACTGGTTGTACAACGCGTTCTACGACGCCGGAGATGACATCCGCATCATCCACACCAGGCACGAGCAAGGCGCCGCCTACATGGCACTGGGTCACACCATGGCTACCGGAAAGCCCAGTGTGTGCAACGTCGTTCCGGGCCCCGGCGCATTGAATGCAGGAGCTGCCCTGGCCACCGCCTACGGCCTGAACGCCAAAATGCTGTTCCTTACCGGCCAGATTCCCCAGAAGCTAATCGGCCGTGAACTGGGAACCCTTCACGAAGTCCCGGACCAGCCTGGACTGCTGCGCTCACTGACCAAGCATTACGACCGTGTCACCCACCCTGCCGAAGCTGGTACCAAAATCGCCGACGCCATCCGCGCCCTCAACACAGGACGGCCCCGCCCCGCTGCCTTGGAAGTCCCCATGGACGTTCTGGAACAACGCGCTCCTGTCCCGGACCACGTCCCGGTGGCCGACACGGCCGAAGACATCATCGACGAAGAGGGCATCGAAAAGGCCCTGAGCATCCTGGCCAGCGCAAAGAACCCCATGATCTTCGTCGCCAACGGCGCCCAGGATGTTTCCGCCGAAGTCACCAGGCTCGCCGAAATCCTTCAGGCGCCCGTGGTCGGTTACCGCACCGGACGAGGCATTGTTGACAGCCGCCACCCACTGAGCTGCTTCCTGCCCGAAGCCAAGCCGCTGTGGGCCGAAACCGACGTCGTCATCGCTCTGGGCGGCAGTGCCCGGTCTGCCCTGCAGGGCTGGGGACGTGGCAACCGTAAACTCATCCGCATCGACGTCGACCAGACGGTCCACGGACGCTACGGCCAACCCGATGCCGCCATCACCGGACGCCTCGAATCGCACCTGCCTGCCCTGATCGAGGGACTGGAAAAACGCGGTGTCCAGAACGCCGACATCACCGAACAAATGACACTGGTGCACAAGGAATGGAAGGAACGCAGCGCGGTCCTGGACCAGCAGACAGCCTACCTCGCAGTGATCCGCGAAGCCCTGGGCGTGGACGGGATCTTCGTTGACGAACTGACCCAAATTGGTTTCGCAAGCCGCATCCTGCTCCCTGTCTACAAACCCCGCACCTTCATCTCCACCGGGTACATGGGCACACTTGGATACGGGTTCCCGACAGCGCTTGGTGCGAAAGTCGCAAAGCCGGACACGCGGGTGCTTTCCGTTACCGGAGACGGCGGATTCATGTTCGCTGCTACGGAACTGGCGACCGCAGCCCAGCACAACATTGGCCTCGTAACGGTCCTGTTCAACAACTCCCAATACGGCAACGTCCAACAAATGCAGCGCGATCTCTACGGCGGCAAGGTTATCGCCACGGACCTCGTCAACCCGAACTTTGAACAGTTCGTCACCTCGTTTGGTGCCTCCTATGGCCGGGCGGCATCCCCGCAGGAACTGGGGCCGGTACTTGAAGACGCATTCCGGTCCGGCAAGCCCACGGTAGTTGAAGTTGTGGTTGGAAACATGATCAGTGTGGATCAGTTCCGGTGAGCCAGACGCTGAAAAGGCCGCCGGCGCCATACCTGGAAGAACTTTGGGGCAAGCTGGACGAGCTACGCTGCGTCGTCATCGTCGGGCTGCCCGGGACCGGGAAAAGCCTGCTGGTGCGTGAACTCGCAGCAGCCGTGGAATCGACCGGACGAACCAGTACCGTCCTGCAATGGGATGTCTCACGGGAGTCCTGGGATTCCCACCCCACGGCGTCGGCGCTCTATCCCGAAGTTGACGGGATCACCAATGCGGGGATCAGGCTCGCCATGGGCACCTGGGTCCGTTCGGCGGTGGGAAAGTGGTTCGCAGAACACCCCGGCGGCGAAGAAATGCTGATCGTGGAAGCTCCTCATATCGGGGGCAGGTTCTCTGAGCTGTCCCACATCACCGGCGATGAGGCAGAACGGCCCCTGGCCGGGCCAGAGACACTTTTTGTCGTGGTAGCTCCTACCAAGGAACTGCAGCTCACTCTCAAACGCCAGCGGGCTAACGACATGGAATCCAGCGAAGGCTCCTACGAGAGCAACAACGCTTCCCCTGACCTTCTGGATGAACTGACCAACTCGCTCCGGGCTCCTGCAGTAGAGTTAGGGATCTCCGGAGCTACCTCAACCGGGTACGACCCGGAACTATACGCCGGTCTTATGGAGCACGTCCTGCGGCACCGGCAGGTCCTGCTGGTCCGTCCGGACGCGCTGATGACGGTCACTGGTTCGGTTTACACACTGGGTACCAGCTCGAATAGGCTGTGGGCCACGGAGCAAGAGGTCAGTGAATCACTGCACTCTTTGGCCTCTCTTTCTTCGACGGAACTCATGCAGCGCACTGCAACTTGGTTCAGGACGTAAAGACGGCAACAGAAGAGAGGTGGTACCGGCTCTGTGGCTGGTACCACCTCTCTTTTGTCTTTTGATTTGCGCTCGTGCGTCCGGCGCTTAGGCTGCGGGCCGGGAACTCAATTTTTCCTGCACGCGGCGGACCAGAACCAGGGTGTGCTCGCGGCTGATTTCTTCAAGGTTGGAGTCGGCCTCTCCGTTCTCGATGGCATCAAGAATCCGGGTGTGGAAGCCAATGGTTTCCTTGCCCGCAGAAAGCCCAAGGGTCTGAATGATGATGCCCCGTTCGCGCGCGAACACAAGGCTGCTGACCGTGTCTGTCCACTGGGACAGCCGCTGCAGTTCCTGGATCAGCAGGGCATTGGGGCAACGGTTATGGATCATCTCGTGGAAGCGCCGGTTCAGGCTGGTCCAAGATTCAAAATCGAACTCATCCAATGCGCCCATGAGGAGGCCGTTGGTCTCCCGCAGTGCCGCAATCTCTTCGGCGGTGAGCAGCGGCGCCGCCGCCCGGGTCGCGTAGGCCTCCATGACGGCCTTCATCTCCATCAGGTTGAACCAGTGCGTCTTGTCCAGCTGCACGATGGAAGGACCCGAGTTCGCCCCGTACTCGACCAAACCTTCAGCCTCGAGCCGGCGCAACGCCTCGCGGATCGGAGCCTGGCTGACTCCGATGTCCTTGACAAGATTGTCAATGATCAGACGCTGGCCCGCAGCGTACTGTGAGCCAACTATGCGATTGCGAAGGATTTCATGGGCAAAATCAACCTTGGACTGGGTAGCAGCGGCTGGTGTTGTAACTGTCATGTCTCCCCCTCGGAGCGGTAACGACGAAAACTCGGGCATTGGCAATGCCCTTTCCCGCGACGGTCAGGGGCAGCTCACGACAACCCAAAAGGGTCGTATAGCCAATCCTATGCGATCGTGTCCGGCTGCGACGGGATCCACTCGCAAAATCTCCGCTCTTATGTGCTGTGCTGTGCCGTGCTGAGGATGACGCGGCCCATGGCGGCGATGGTTGCCTTCACCTGTTCCGGTGTTCCAACGGTGATCCTGACACTCTCGGGATCCCCCATGGCGTTACCGGGGCGAACAATGATTCCCTCGCCTTCCAGGGCCTTGGTGAATGCCTTGGCGTCGCCGACTTTGACGTAGACGAAGTTCCCATGTGACTCCAGGGGCTCAAATTCGAGCTCGCGCAGGCCGGTGGTGAGGGCGTCACGGCCGTCCTTGTTCAGCCCGACGCGGCGGGTGAGTTCGGCTTCCTCGTGCAGGCTCGCCAGGGCTGCAGCCTGGGCGACGTTGGAAACTTCGTAGTTGCTTTGCACCTTCTGGACAGCGGCGATGAGTTCGCGGGACCCCACCAGGTAGGCCACGCGCAGCCCGGCCAAACCGTAGGCCTTGGAGAACGTCCGGAGAGTGACGAGGTTGCGGCGGTTGAATGCGGGTTCAGCAATCGTGTCGGTGTATTCAGGGGACTGGGCGTATTCGAAGTAGGCTTCGTCCACAACAATGGTGACGTACTCGGGGACAGTATCGATGAAGCGGAGCAGCTCTTCGCGGCCTACGATGCCGCCGGTGGGGTTGTTGGGGTTGCAGACGTAGACGATGCGGGTGTCTTCAGTGATCAGGCCCAGCATCGCCTCGAGGTCGTAGCTGCCATCTTCGCGCACGGGCGTGCTCAGCGTGGTTGCTCCCTGCTTCCGTGCGTCGAGGGCGTAGGCGTGGAAGGTGGGGGTTGAAACCACAATGTTAGTCCCCTCATCGAGGAGGGCAACGGACAAGTGGTGGATCAGTCCGATGCCGCCGGCGCCAACGGCGACCTCAGCGACGTCGACGTTTAGCATCCGGGCCAATTCTCCGCGCAGGGTGCGGAAACCGGACTCTGGGTACAGGTTGGCCTTTCCTACCTGCTCCAGTGCGGCCTTCGCGGCGGACGGGAACGGGCCGTAGGGGCCTTCATTGGCGGCCAACCCGAGGAGCTCCAGTACGGCGCCTTCCCCAGCGGCATCACGAACGCTCCTTCCCGCACTGTAGGGGGGAAGCCCATCGATCGCTGCCCGGATCCTGGGGCCGGCTCCGTTTTCATTTGCGGTGGTCTGCATATTTACCAATCCTAAGTTCTCCTATAGACTTTCCTATATGATTCTATACACGGTAGGGGAAAAGGACAATGGCTGAAACCGCAGTGTTGAAGGGGATCTTCGTCGGCAACCACTGGCGGCCGGCTACTGGCTCGAATGTTCTGGGTGTGTACAACCCGGCCAATGGACAGCTCATCGGAGAGGTGGCCGCGGCCAGCCAGACGGACGTCGACCTTGCCAGCCTGGCCGCTCTTGAGGCCTTTCCATCGTGGAGCACCACGTCAGTAGGGGATCGGGCCGCAATCATCGCCCGGATTGCTGACGGCCTTGAGGCAAGTGCGGAGGAATTGGCCGATGGCATTACCGCTGAAGTGGGCACGCCGCGGCACAAATGTGTGCGCATGCAGGTGGTTCCAGCCCTGCACAGCTTCCGCAGCGCGGCCCGGCTCGGTCCCGGAGTCCTGGTTCCCGAACAGTTGGACTCGACCCAAATCCACAAAGTTCCAGTCGGGGTGGTAGCGTGCATCACCCCGTGGAATTACCCGCTGTACCAGATTGCATCCAAGGTCGCAGCGGCCCTCGTGGCCGGTTGCACGATCGTGCTCAAGCCCAGCGAGGTGGCGCCGAGCAACGCAGCGATTTTGGCAGATGTCGCCGCCGATGCGGGACTACCCCCGGGGGTCTTCAATGTCGTGTTCGGCGAAGGCCCGACCACCGGTGAGGCACTGATCAGCCACGCCGCAATCGACTTCGTGTCCTTCACCGGATCGACCCGGGCTGGTGGGCGGATCGCCAGCGTCGCCGGCGGCCTCATCAAGCAGGTCTCGCTGGAACTCGGAGGAAAATCGGCAAGCCTCATTCTCCCCGGTACCGACCTCCCGCACGCGGTGGGCAAAACACTCGAGAAGAGTTTCCAGAACTCCGGGCAAACGTGCGCAGCCCTCACGCGGCTTCTGGTCCCGTCCGAGACGCTGGAACAGGTCTCCTCGGCACTGAAATCACAGGTGTCTGCTTTTGCCGTCGGCAGCCCTCAGGATACGGCCACTGTCCTGGGACCGGTCGCCACGGCCGCGCAGCGCGACAAGGTCCTCAACCTCACCACCGCAGCCCGTGCATCCGGAGCTGAAGTTCTGGCCTCCGGCCCTGTTTCAGGGGATCCGGAAGGCTATTACGTCCCGGCTCAAGCTTTTCTCACCGGCGCCAATGACGAACTGGCCCAAGAGGAAGTCTTCGGTCCAGTGCTGGCCGTCGTCCCATACGCCGACGTCGAGGAAGCGATCTTCATCGCCAACAACTCACCGTATGGCCTAAGTGGAGCTGTGTGGGGGCCAAGTCCGGAAGAAGCTGGCTTGGTGGCCACAAAGATCAGGACCGGAAGCGTTTCAGTGAATGGGGCGGCCACCCATCCGGATGCCCCATTTGGAGGTTTCCGGATGTCAGGGTTTGGCCGGGAACGAGGAGCCCACGGCATTGAAGAATTCCTCACTACTCAGTCAGTACATTTCCAAGAACCTCACCAAGCGGAACGCGCAACATGAAGAACCCCGATGAGAACTGGCCAAACCACAGCCGACCGCCTCCTACGGCCGGAGAGCAATGGCGGCGACGACGACTGCCATTCCTGCACCGGACCGGAAATTGACCGGCTTCGAGCGCTGCGATAGCTATTTCCGCATGGCTGCCCATGCGGAACAGGTCGGTGACTCAGTCAGGGAGTGGGTCGGCTGGTCCAATACGTGTTCGAAAACTGGCCGTGGGGGCTTTGCCTGTCGTACTCGATCGAATCGTCAGCCCCGGTTCGAGGAGCAGATGGAGCGCTTGGTCAGGGGGGTCGATGATCATCTTCACGAGTTCCTGGGCGATGCGGGTCGAAGGCTGACGTACTGACGTGATGCCGATGGCGCCCAATGACGTCAAGGATGTGTCATCGAACCCGGTCACGGCCACGTCAACGCCTGGAACGAGACCGTGTGCACGCACCGCGAAGATCGCTCCAACTGCAAGGTAATCAGACGCGCAGATGATGGCGTCTGGAGGCGACTCCGACTGGAGGAGCTGCATGGCTATTTCTTCCCCTGCGGCGATCTCATCGGTCGCGAGGGAAACGCGGTCCGCGACGACGGAGCGCTGAAGCCCGTGCTTCCGGCACGCCGCGACGTATCCCTCGAGACGCGCCGCGCTCCACACGGCATCGACCCCGAGGCCGATGAAGGCGAGCTGCCGGTGACCGCGTTCAACGACGTGCTCGACTGCCAGCTCAATTCCGCGTGCTTCGTCGATCTCCACCCAACTCCAAGGCGCCGATTTTCCTTCCAAGGTCTGGCCGTACCCGGCGAAGGGAATGGAACGCGATACCAGCTGCGCAGGGCGGGGATCATGGGGGGCGATACTGCCCATGATGATGCCTGCGGCTGAGCCTCCGAAGTAGAGCGCATCGCATGCACTGAGCCAATCCTCAGGGTCTGCTGCGGCGATGAGGGTCAGATGCATGCCCTTTGCCTGGCACGCGGCCGCGAGCGAGTATAGGAAGTCATCCATATACCCGTCACCGCTGCGCTGGGTGGAGGGAAGCGCGTATCCGATCTGAGTCGGCTTGGACAGGCGCAGGCTCGTGGCGGCAGTGCTTTTCCGGTAACGGAGCTCTCTCATCGACGCGAGGACCTTTGCTTTGGTCTTCTCGGAGACGATATCCGGGCGATTGATGACATTCGAGACCGTCATCACCGAAACGCCCGCGTGTGAGGCTACATCGTTCATGTTGGTATGACGCGGGGCGCCCCCCGGTTCGTTGTAGTCGGCTGCCATTTTGCCCTCCCTGCCTGCCAGCTCGTAGTGGAACGCGATTGGCCCCAACCCTGCTTATAGAGACGCATTTAACCCCGGCTCGGATTCGAGTTCGCGAGCATTCAGCCTCAAGCCGGGCTCAATCAGCGAACCGGTTGAGCCCGACCTGACTCACGCGGTGTCCCCAGGGTGCTGGCTCGGCGACGAGCGGCAGTATGGATGGGGAAAACGCAGCGAGGGGTGTCGTGGCCACTACGCACCCACGGTGGGTGCTGGATTTATTGTAACGTCAAAAATTTTCTCAAAAAAGAATTGTAACGTCATTAAATTGTGGGTACGATCTCTCCTAAGTCCTCCCTATCCCGGTCGACCCTCCGTACCCGGTTATCCCCTCCTTATCCTGGTCATTCTCCGTGCCCGGTCACACTCCGTATCCCGGTCGACGATGCCTGGCTGTATTCGCGGCAGGCTCAGAACGACGCGTTCAGCAGCTGTAATGGCGCACCTGATCGAGCCCAAACGTTGTACCGGACCCGCATCACATGAAAGAGGAACTACCAATGAAGCTAAAACCCTTCACCAGACGGCTTGCTGCCGTGTTCAGCATCGCCGCCCTCGCCGCAACGGCACTCGCGGGCTGCAGCTCGGGCGGGTCATCATCCGGCGACGGCAAGACTCTCAGCGTCTGGACATGGACGACGGCGGGTGCGCTTCTCAAACCGGCCGCGGACGCTTTTGAGAAAGCCAACCCGGGAACCAAAGTCGACATTGTCGATGTAGGAAACCCTGCCATCTGGGACAAAATCACTACCGGCCTCGCTGCTGGCGGCCAAGGACTCCCGGACATCATGAACACCGCCATCGACCAGCTGCCCGGCTACACCGACAAGTTCCCGAACGGCTTCGCGGACATGGGCCCCCTGGGGGCCAAGGATCTCGCTGGCGATTTCGTACCTAGCGCCTGGGGTGGAGGACTGGGCAAGGACGGGCAGGTATGGGGTATCCCGTTTGAGGTGAACACGGCCGGATTTGCTTACCGCAAGGACCTCTTGGATGCCGCAGGCATCGACATGGCATCCATCAAAACTTGGGACGAGCTCATCGACGCCGGTGTTACGCTGAAAGCCAAAACCGGAGCGAGTCTCTTCGAACTCAACAAGGCTGCAGCGAATACGAACGCAGCCGACTTTTGGCAGACACTTACGCAGCAGCAGAACGCGTTCTACTTCAACAAAGACGGCGACATCACGCTGAATGGCCCGGAAGGGGTCAAGTCGCTGACACTGCTCAAGAAGATGAATGACAAGGGAGTCCTCGCGGACTCTGCATCCTTTACAAGTAGCAATGGGCTTAGGTTCGCAGACGGGTCGGTGGCGATAAGCCCGAGTGCGTCATGGTGGCCCGGTTACATCGAGGCCAAGCAACCTCAGCTCAAAGGAAAAATGGCCACCGCACTGCGCCCGGTGGTAGACGCAGGAGGCTCAACTGCTGCCCTGGCGGGATCCACCTACCTTTCCATCGCAGGCAATAGCGCCAACAAGGACCTGGCGTGGAAATTTGTTCACTTTGCCCTGGGCACACTGGATGGTCAGCGGGTGATGCAGACCGCACAGCCCTTCACCCCCGGCTTCGTACCGATGTATAAGACTCCAGGCTTCACTGACAATAGCGGCTACTGGGTCGGCGACTCTCCAAGCAAGGTCTTCGTCGACTCGATCACTCAGCCCGACCTCGCCGTGTCGAACTACACAAGCGACTACGCTCGCGCAATCAGAATCTACACAGATGCCCAGACAAAAGTGATGCTCTCCGGAGCAGACCCGAAGGCCGCGCTCGACGAGGCTGCCAAGCTCCTCGCCGCTCAAACTGGCCGAAAGATCGCCAGCTGAAACACCGGCTGAAGCCGCTTTTCACCAAATCCGATAGAGCGTCTGGCCCCGCCCCACCAGGTAGGCGTGGCGGAGCCAGGCGCCACCGAGGGAGCACCACGGTCATGACCGATACGCACGTCCAATCGCCACAAGTTGAATCGCCGCCGGTGGCACGACGAGTACCCCCTTCCAGGCGGCCCTGGCTTACTCCGGGCAAGGTGCCATATGTCCTGCTCTCTCCGGTGATCATCCTTTTCGCCGCGTTCAAGGTCTACCCCGTCGGCTATGCTGCGTGGCTAAGTTTCACGACCAACCGTGGGGGAGTGCAGGGCTTCGCTGGGTTCGCGAACTACGAGCGCATTTTTAGCGACCCCCTGTTCTACAACGCTCTGGGCAATACCTTAATCATCTTGGTGATCCAAGTACCGGTGATGCTCATTTTGGCGCTCCTGCTGGCTGTGGCTCTCCATTCGACCCTCCTGAAGTTCCGTGCGGTCTTCCGTCTCGGTTACTTCGTTCCGGTCGTCATGGGTCTCGTCTCTTATGGTGTTGTCTTCAGCATGATGCTTGCCACGGACAACGGCATCGTGAACGTCGCGCTTCAGTCGGTTGGTCTACCGGCGATCCCTTGGCTTCAGGACGCGTTCTGGGCGAAAATTTCGCTCGGAATCGCGATGACGTGGCACTACACGGGGATCAACGCTGTCATTTATCTTGCCCAGCGGCAGAGCATCTCCGGGGACCTCTACGAAGCGGCCTCCATGGACGGCGCAGATACAGTCAAACAGTTCTTCAACGTAACCATCCCGGGGTTACGCCCGGCAATCCTCTTGACGGTCGTCACCTCAACCATCGGCACACTTCAGCTGTTCGATGAACCGTACATCCTGACCAACGGCGGTCCCGACAACGCAACCATGACGATCGGCATGTATCTCTACCAGAACGCCTTCAAGTTCTTTGATTTCGGCTATGCCTCAGCTATCGGCTTCGTCCTTGTCGGAATGGTTGTCATCGTCAGCCTGGTCCAGTTCCGGTTCATTCAGGAGAAGAAAAGTTGAGCACTTCAGTAGAGAAAATGCGTACTTCCGCGCGCATCCGGCACACCAAAGCTTCGAGCGCACTGCTCACGGCAGTCATCTTCCTAGGGTTCATCTTGATGGTGGCACCCTTCTATTGGCTGGTCATCGGCTCAACGCACAGCTCAGATGAAATCTTCGCCAACCCTCCAAATCTATTGCCGGGAGATCAGCTGTGGACAAACATTCAGGTCCTGTTCGGTGACCTCGGATTCGGGCGTGCAATCGCGAACTCCGCTGCTGTCTCGGTCATCTTCGTGATTCTTGGTGCGTTGATCTGCCTCTGTGGCGGATACGCCTTCGCGAAGTTTCAGTTCCGAGGCCGAACGCTACTTTTCGGCGTGGTTATTGCGACCCTCGCCATCCCGAGCCAGGTAACCCTGGTTCCCCTGTTCCAGACGATGGTGACACTCGGATGGCTCAACTCATATCAAGGCCTCATCCTCCCGGGACTGGCCTACCCGTTTGGACTATTCCTAATGCGGCAGGCCATGGAATCAGTACCTGACGAATTGATCCAGGCCGGCCGCATCGATGGCGCGGGCGAGTTCCGCATCCTGTTCCAGATCGTGCTCCCAACGATCCTCCCGGCAATGGCCGCTCTGGCGATTTTCCTCTTCCTGGCGATCTGGAACGAATTCGTCTGGCCCTTGGTGATCCTGCGCGCAGAATCTGCTTACACGGTGCCGGTGGCCCTGGCATCCTTCCGTGATGTCAATCTGACCGACTACGGCACCCTCATCACGGCAACAACCTTCTCCATCATCCCCGTATGTCTTGTATTCATCTTCCTGCAGCGCTATTTCGTTGCCGGTCTTCTGTCTGGAGCTGTCAAACAGTGACCATCGATTCAAATGTTAAATCCGCCTCCGTCGTGTCGTGGTCGATCATCGCCTCTGGGCCATCTCACACCGAAACCAGCCCGCTCTGGGAGCTGACCAACAACAGCACTCAGATGCGCCTCATTATCGCTGCGCCGGTCTTTGAAATCGATGGACGAGCTGTAACGTGCACAGTTCGCGAATTTAATCGCGAAGTCAAACGCCGTATCTTGACCAGCCGCGCTGAGGAATTCCTATTCGAGGGCGAGGTCGACGGCGAGCCCGGGCTCCAGCTCGCGATGCGGCTGCGTGTGACACCGGAAAGCCCAGTGGTGCGCTTCCGCTACGAATTGCGCAGTTCGACGCCTCGGCGGCTCACCAAAAGTGCTGGCAAGGAAGGGATTTCATACGTCGAGTTGCTCCGTCCCACCAGTGCCATCACTGAAGTGAGGATCTCCGATTTCGTCGAGCTTGGCCACTCTTTCATGCCCAACGAGGTCCCCATCGATTCTGCGGCTGCCAAGGCATTGTCGCCTTTGATCGGCCCCATTCTGGTAGGCGTTGAGGACGGGGCTTCTTGGCTGCTGGCCTACGAGCATGGAACCTCTGGCGGGGATCTGTTCTGCGGGTTCTGGGTCGATGGCGCCCGCGGCGTTCGAATTGGCTCAGTCAAGGGTGCCTACCTTAACGGTCAGCGGCTGGACACGGCCCAGGGATTCCGGACTCCCTGGCTTCTAGCGGCCGCTGTCGAAGGCAATCTGGACGACGTGGCGGCAGCGTTCCGTACGTTTCTGTTGAAGTACCAGTCCGAAAACGCGGAGTCCCGTCGACCGCAGATCTTCTACAACACATGGAACTTCCAGGAGCGTGAGCGCTACTGGCACGACAGGACCTACATCGATGGTCTGACTGAGGAGCGCGTGCTCGCCGAGATGGAAGTGGCAGCTCGGATGGGAATCGATACTTACGTGATCGACACCGGCTGGTACACCGCAACCGGAGACTGGGAGGTGAACCCGGAACGTTTCCCTGGCGCCCTGCTGAATGTCAGGCAACGAGCAGGCGAACTTGGCCTCCGCCTCGGGATCTGGTTCGATCCGACGTTGGCGGCATTCTCGAGCCGCGCTCTGGCCGCGCATCCCCGTGACATGAAGACGTGGCAAGGAGAACCCCTTCGGCCACGAGAAGTGTGGGAGACCGAGCCCAGCGCCCCCATGTGTTTAGTTAGTGACTGGTTCGAGACATTCGTGGGTCACCTCATCCGGATCAATCGCGAACTCGGCATTACATACTTCAAACTTGATGCGGTGAGCCAGTACGGCTGCGACAGCCCGGAACACCATCACGGAGACGACACCAACACCCCGAGCGAACGAGCGGACCGTTTCGCTTTCATGATGAGTGAGAGGATGACGGAGATCGCAGAGCGGTTGATGACCGCGGTGCCCGGTTCAATTGTCGATTTCGACGTGACCGAGAATCACCGATCTTTCGGCTTGAGCTTCCTTTCGGCTGGCAAGTACTTCCTCGTCAACAACGGACCGTACTACTCGGACTACGAGTTGCCCGCGGACTTGAACGGGGTGAACACCAATATGTTCTTCCACCCGGGTCGTTCACGCGGTTGGATATGCCGGGAACCATATGCCTTCGACCGATGGATCCCGTCCGTGCTGACCCTGGTCCATTATTTCCCGGACGACCCGCACGGCCACCAGCAGGAAAGCCTCGCAGCGATCATGCTCGGACACCACGGAATCTGGGGGGACCTGCTCACCATCTCTGAGGACGGCGTGGAGGGAATCCGCTCAACGCTTGACCGGTACCGGGCAGTCGCCATGGACTCGGCCCGGGCCAGCATGGTTACCATCGGGCTGGGTGCGGGAGCCGCAGAGATACGGGAGAAGATTCTCCCGCAAACTGGTCGTGGCATCGTGTCGTTGTTCCCTGCCCGCGGGCAATCGATCCAACACGTGACGGCAGTTCCGGTGGATTCAGGCTATTGGAGCGGCGACGGCGTTGAGGTTTCCTTAAACCCGGACGGCCGTGCTGTCATCCGCGCGACTCAGTCCGGGTCAGCGATTTTCGGGACCATCGGAGTCTGACCCATGTCCAGTCAGTGCTCTTCCACCCCCTCAACCGACCTTGCAATTGAGTACTCTGTGAATCCCTTTGACCTCGAACACCTCCCGTTCGCCACGGCTGGCTCGTACTTCGCCGTGACATCAGCCGTGAACACTGAAGACGCCGGGAAATGGGTGGAGCTGCGGACGGTCCGGGGCAGGGCGGCAACGCGTGCACTTCTGCGCATCGCGCCTCGCGACGGACTTCACGGCAAAGCAGCGTTCGATATCGACCACCTTGTGCTTCCCGCAGCGGCAGGTCACGTCAGCGTCGACTTCAACACACACCGCGTTCTCAGTGTTTCCGGCGCAGGCGTTGGCTTCGAGCTCATCATGGAGGCGGCAAGCAACTACGACACGCTGGTCCGTGTGGCCGAAGATGAATGGCGCTACCTCAGATTCTCCTCACAGGTAACGATTGCCATCCGCGTTCTCAGGGGCAGAGGCATAGAGGAATCGACGTGGGCTGGAGAACGTCACACCATGGCTACACTCCAGTTCGCGCCCGGCAGCGTCGTGCTCATTGAGGAGACGAATGATGCGACGCCGACCGCTCGGAAACCCTGGTCGCCACCGTCATTCGATGTATTCGCCGCCGCTATGCCCGAGGTAAAACCCGAGCATCAGGCGGCGAAACAGCTCGCCAGCTACATCATGTGGTCCTCGATAGTAGAGCCCTCCGGAGCAGTGCAACGGCCGGCGATGTACATGTCGAAGGGAACGATGACCAACGTTTGGAGCTGGGACAACTGCTTCAACGCAATCGCATTAGCACAGCTTCCCGAGCTCGCTGAAGACCAGTTCTTCGTGCCGTTTGACGCCCAAGCGACAAGCGGTCGGCTGCCGGACTCCGTCAACGACAAGGTCATCGATTACACCTTCACCAAGCCTCCAATTCACGGATGGGCTCTGATGGCGCTATTTAGGGCGGGCGCGGTCAACGACGAGTGGCTGCTTCGTGCCTATGATCCTCTCCAACGGTGGACGCAATGGTGGCTGACGGAACGAGTCGCCTCCGGACGCATTCTGCCGCACTACTTCCACGGGAATGACTCCGGGTGGGACAACAGCACGATCTTCGCCACAACGGTGCCTGTAGAGTCTCCTGATCTCGCGGCCTTCCTGGTCCTGCAGACAGAAGCGCTCAGTGAGATTGCCTCGCGACTGTCGCGTCCGGACGAAGCCAAGAAATGGGCAACCGTTTCATCCTCTCTCCTCAATTCGCTGCTCAAGGAAATGTGGGACGGTAGCCGATTCATCGCCCGCAAGCTCGACTCAACAGTCATCGAGTCCGCATCGCTCCTTCACCTCCTACCGGTAGTGCTCGGATCCCGTTTACCATCAGAGGTCTTCAACACACTTGTCAGTGACCTGGGGCGGTTCCGGACGGAATATGGTCTGGCAACCGAAGCCACGGATAGCCCGGCCTATATCGCCGATGGCTACTGGCGAGGTCCGATCTGGGCGCCGTGTACCGCTTTGATCATTGACGGTCTCATCGATGGCGGGGAAGAACAACTGGCCCTGGATCTCGCCGAAAGTTTGTGCGCAATGGCCTCTGCCTCGGGAATGGCCGAAAACTTTGACGCGGTCACCGGCGCCGGTCTGCGCGATCGAGCATACACGTGGACCTCCAGCGTCTTCCTGACTCTGGCAGGACTGCTAGCTGCTGAAGAGCGAACGAACGACCCCTGCGCAGGGGTCTAACGAAGACGGAGTCGGCTGCGTCCCACTCAAACGCCGACAACGGACGTTCCCTCAACCTCCGTCAGGTGACTGCACTGTGTCCTCTACATCAATCATCCGCTGCACCACTCTGCCGTCCATCCAGAGGTTAGTGCTGTTGGCGGACCAGCCCGAACGGGACGGCCGGATGTGCCCGCACCATGTATATGCCAGCGTCGATGCGCGATATAAGAATCCCTGTTTTGTGTTCCATTGCGGCGATCTTGACGACGCCGATTGCTTTCGTAAGGGCCTCGTCTACTTCGGAAGCATGTTTGGCATGTACTTCCAGCATGCCCGGCGTTTCTGTTTGCTGACGGTTAATGTCCATGATCTTCCTCACTATCCGTTGATGTTTTTGTTTAGACACTCCGCAGGCCTGGGCGGGGGTGATCTTTTTTCACGGGCGGAGGGGTGTGCATACCGGGCAGGGCTCATCCGCCCGCGGGTAGTGATCCTGGGCTGGTGGCCTAGGCGGTCGACCGCTCGATGATGTCGATGTGAAGCTCGGGAAGGGGTTGGTCCGACTGCTGCTCATCCAAACGGTTAAGCAGCGACTGCATCGAGAGCTGACTGACCTGAGTGGGGTCGTATCCCATCGTGGTCAGCGGGGGGATGGTCAGCTGCGACAATGGGGTGTTGTCCATTCCGATCAGAGCGATGTCTTCGGGGATGTTCCAGCTTTTCTCGTGGGCAGCGTGCAAAAGTGCGGTGGCGACGTCGTCGTTGTAGCAGGCCACGGCAAATCCTCGGTGTCCCAATTCTTCCAGCGCCTTTCGGGCGTCCACGGGTGTGATATCAAGATGCAGAACGTGGGGTTCGTCAAGGCCCTGCCTAAGACACTCTTCCCTGAAGGTGCGTTCGCGGGGGCCGCCGAACGGGTCGCTGCGCGCGTCCCGCAGGTGCGCGTACGCAAGCTGTTGATAGCCGCGTTCGATGAGGTATCGCGCCTGCAGTCTTCCGATTTGCGCGTTGATGCCGTGACTGCCGGATTCGTCGGTCTCCAGCAGCTTGACGCCCCGGCGTTCAAGCAGCGCGCGCTGTCCCTCGGAAAGGGCAGCCAGCGTCAGGACTGCACGTGGCTTCAGCCCGACGATGAGCCTGTCGAAATCAGCGTCAGTACGGCTCGATAGACGCAGGACAAGTGTCAGGCCTCGTGCAGCGAGTTCATCCGTGAGCAGACCGTAGATGTCTTGAAGGTTGCGTCCGAAGGTTGTGTCAGGAATCAGCGCGATCACGATATCGCTGGCGCCGCGGGCCAGCGTACGTCCTGCTGACGATGGCTCGTAGCCTAGCTCAGCCACAGCTTTGGCAACACGGTCCCGCGTCTCCTGCGAAAAGGCCTTTTTCCCGTTAAGGATCATGCTGACCGTGGAACGAGCCACCCCGGCACGGTTGGCGACATCCTGGCTGGTGGGTATCACGACCGCCCGCCTTCCGTTGTTCGAGGTCTAATTATCATAGCTTCGGCTTCAGGGCGGGCTGCCCATGGCGGCGTTCCCCCGGGCCTGTCAGGACCCGCTGAGCCTCGCGCCGCCGGAGCGGGCGATGTTTCCGAGCCATCCGAGGCTTTCTTTGGGTTTACGTTCAAAGGTGGTCCGGTCTACGGCGACGAGGCCGAATTTCGGTTCCCAATGGCCCCATTCGTAGTTATCCAACAGTGACCAGTGCAGGTAACCGCGGACGTCGACACCATCTTCCATGGCCGCGGCCAGGTGCTGCAGGGCCTCGCGGGTATAGGCGATGCGCCGTGTGTCATCCGGGGTGGCGATACCGTTCTCGGTGACAAGGATGGGCACGTTTGCCACTTGGGCGGCGTGCCTTACCGCCATAGCAAGCGCGTCCGGCCGGTATGCGGTACCGATCATGGTGTTGTCCGGATGGGCCGGATGCGGCACCAGACCATTGGCGTCTACCTGCTGGGAGGTGTAGGACTGAACACCGACGAAGTCATCACCCTTCGCGGCCTCAAGGTAAAGGTCTTCAAAGTTCCACCGGATCTGCAGGAGGCGTTCTTCTCCTCCCGGTGCTGCAGTGAAGGACTGGTTTGCCACGCTCCAGCCAACTTGGGCGTCCGTGCGCTGGCGCAGTGCCTCGCGCGCCAGATGGTGGGCTTCGACGACGTACTTCCCGTCGTCTGGCACCGGAACCGGCAGCGGAGGCTGCTTATATTCGGTCTCACCCTGGTTTTCGACAGTGGGGCTCTGCCACGAGTCCAGTTCACCACGGCTGGCTGCTGCTTCCAGATTGAGCATCATGGCGAGCATGTTGGGTTCGTTGATGGTGATGACGTGTCCGACGTCGCCCAGAATGGACGAAGCGGCCTCCACGTAGCGTGAGAAGCGTTCGGGTGCAGCGGGGGCACTCCATCCGCCTTCGTCTGCGAACCATCGCGGGGAGCTGAAGTGGTGGAGGGTGATGACCGGTTTGATGCCCAGCTCCAGGGCGGTGTCAATCATGTGACGGTAATGAGCCAGCAGTGCAGGGGAGAACACTCCGGGCCGGGGTTCGATGCGCGCCCACTCGATTCCGAACCGGTAGGAGTTCAAGCCAGCCTCGGCGAGGAGGGTCATGTCCTCCCGGTAACGGTGATAGCTGTCGTTCGCGTCACCGCTGAGCTCCATACCAGGGAAGAGCCCTTCCCGGGCCCACCAGTCACTGTTGATGTTGTTTCCCTCGATCTGGTGCGGCGCCGTCGAAGCACCCCAGAGGAAATCCGGGCCAAACGTTGTCATTGGTGTCCTTTCGATGGGGCGTGGTGTCATGTGCGGGGTGGGAATCTCAGTCATGGGTGTGTTTTCCGTGGGTTTCAGGCCGGTGGGCTAGGCGGGGGAGGAAGTAGCCTCAGCGGGCTGCTCAAGCAGGGAGACAAGCCAATCGCCGTCAATGGCACCGCCGAGGATGCTCAGGATCTGGTTCATGGGCATGGAGAGCACCATGCGGGTGCCGTCGCTGTCGTCGTCCAGCTGTTGGCCGGATGCCGCCATGATGGGGTTGAGTTCGTTCGCCAGTGCCGGCCCCGCCGTGGGGTGTGCGAGCCACTCCGCAACGTCGGATTGCAGCGACAGGAGGCGTGGCAGTTCGTCACCGTCAAGTGCCACGTCCTGCTCCAGCAGGACGTGTGAGGCATTGTCGGATACTTGCACGGTGTAGCAGCCCGGGGCGACAACCCAGCGGTCAAGGATAACGTCCCAGTACCGAAGGTTCCTGCGGTCCAGGAGGAAATGGACCTCCCGGGTTTCGCCCGGTTGAAGGAGGACTTTGGTGAAGGCGGCGAGGATCCGTTCCGGGCGCAGGACCGGCCCGGCGTCGGTTGAAAGGTAGATCTGTATGACGTGTTTTGCCGGGATCTTTCCGGTGTTGGTGATATTCGCCGTAACAGCGATTTCGTCATGGCCGCGCGCTTCGGCCCGGAGGTCCGTTGTTTCGAAGGTGGAGTAACTTAGCCCGTGCCCGAAAGGGTACCGGACGGGCCGCTGCACCGTTTCGTAGTAGCGGTAGCCGACCATGACGCCTTCGGTGTAACGGACGTGGCCCTGCTCGCCGGGGAAGGACAGGTAAGTGGGCGTGTCCTGCAGCCGGAAAGGAATGGATTCGGCCAAGCGTCCGGAGGGACTCGTCACACCGAACAGCAGGTCAGCGATCGCTCTACCGCCGCCCTGGCCGAGGAGGAAACCTTCCAGGATGCCGTCCACCTGGTCATGCCATTCTTCAAGGGAGACAACACCCCCGTTCGCCAGGACAACGACGGTACGGGGGGCGGCGGCCGCGACCGCCCGGATGAGCTCGACCTGCACAGCGGCGAGTTCCAGCCTCGTCCGGTCGAACCCTTCGGATTCCTCCTCTTCGGGGTTGCCCGCGAATATGACAGCGACGTCCACGGTGCGGGCCGCCTCCACGGCGTGGGCACGGAGTTCAGCATCGTTCTCGCCGGGTTGGAGAGAGAAGCCCTGCGAGTAGTGGACGCTGCCATCAGAGACAGCGGCCCCCGCCTTGAGTTCCTCCAGGGGTATGTCGATGAGTGTGGCGTTGACGTGTGAGCTGCCCCCGCCCTGGTACCTGGGGTTGGTGGCGAATTCTCCGACAACCAGAAGGGATGTTCCTGGTTTCAGGGGCAGTACGCCGTCCTGGTTTTTGAGCAGGACAGCGCACTCGGTGGCGAGCTCACGTGCCAGTTCATGGTGCGCTGCGGAATCGAACTCAGTTGGGGCGGTCCCGGTGATGCGGGGTTCGCTGTAGGCGGCAAGGTCCAGAACCCGTTCCACTGCCAGATCGATCGCCGACTCGTTCACGCTCCCGTTTTGGACGGCCTTGATGAGCGCTTCGGTGGCGTACTGCCCTGGTCCGGGCATTGCCAGATCCAAGCCGGCGTTCAGTGCTGCCGGCCGTGTGCGGACCGCGCCCCAGTCGGACACCACAACGCCGTTGAATCCCCATTCGCCGCGCAGTACATCAGTGAGAAGCCAGCGGTTTTCTGAGGCGTGGACGCCGTTGATCTTGTTGTATGAGCACATGACCGTCGCCGGTTGCGCTTCGGTGACGACTCGTTCGAAGGCTGACAGGTGCACTTCGCGGAGTGTGCGTTCGTCGACGTCGGAGCTGATGACCATGCGCTCGGTCTCCTGGTCATTGGCCGCCAAATGCTTCACGGATGCTCCCACACCGTGCTCCTGCAAAGCCTTGACGTAGGCGCTCCCAAGTACGCCGGACAACAGCGGGTCCTCGGAGTAGTACTCGAAGTTCCTGCCTCCCAGAGGTGAGCGTTTGATATTCACGCCCGGGCCGAGGAGGATGTCCACGCCATGGGCCTGTGATTCTTTGGCCAAGGCGGCGCCGACGCGTGCGGCGACGTCCTCGCTCCAGCTGCATCCGATTCCTACCGCAGGCGGAAAACACGTTGCGGGCTGACTGCGGTATAGCCCGAGGTGGTCAGTCCCATGCTTCTGCATGCGGACGCCGTGGGGTCCGTCCGCCATGGTCACGGCACCAATGTGATGGTCCTTGATGGCAGTGGTTGACCAAAAGGTATCTCCGATCAACAGGGACGCTTTTTGCTGCAGCGTCAGCTGGCTGACGTCGATGTTCTGCATGGAATTCCTCTGTAGTAGGGGTGGCCCGGTTGCACGCTTGTCTGCTGCATTCCGTGTCGGACCGCGGGATCAGCGGACGGCTTTGACCTTCAGGACGACGACGCCGCCGAGGATCGTGAAGGCTCCGGCCAGCAGGTAAAGCAGGGAGTAGTTTTTGTCTCCTCCAGCGGCTACACCAATGCCCAGGAAAAGCGGTGCGATCAGCGGGGCGGCTGACTGTGCCAGGGAGTTAGCGAGTCCATTGATGCCTATGAACCGTCCGGCGTCGGTGTCCCGCTCGGGCAGTACGTCCAGGACCAGAGCCTGGTCAACGGCGGAAAAGATGCCAAGGCCCAGGTTTGAGATGGCTGAACCGATGAGAAGCATGGGCAGGTTGTCACCGAAAGCCATGACTACTGCGCCGGCGGAGAACATGAAACCGGCGCTGAGCACGAAGGGCTTGCGCTTGCGCAGCTTGTCGGAAAGGAAGCCGCCTCCGATGGAGCCGATGATCACCGTGACGATACCGAGCATCCCGCCGATTGCCACGAGGGTGCCTATTTCGGTGATCTGAACCCCGAGCCGCTGTGCGAAGTAGAACGCAGTGAAGGTTGAGCTCATGGTGAGGCCGAAGTAGAAAAGGAATCGTCCGAGCCAGTTCCACGAAAAGTCGGGGTGCGTGCGGGGGTTGTACACGAATTTGGACAGGACCAGGCGAAGGTTCAGCCTGTCCTCGAAGTTGCGGGTGCGGCTGTCGTCCTCACGGATGACGAATGTGAACAGAACGGTAAGGACCAGGCCGAGCACCGCGGGGATCATAAAGAGCAGCAAGGCGTCTTTGGCGAGGCTGCCGGCGAGGATGGCGCCTGTCACCGGTGCTGCCATGGTGACGAAGCCGACCAGGCCGCCGACTTTTCCGCGCTGGGACTCCGGCAGGCGATCTGCCTGGGAGTTGGTCAAGTTTCCAATGACGGTGTTCCAGCCCAGCGTCGTGACAACCCACCCCACGGTAACCATGGGCACGTCCGGTGCGAGGGCGATAATGAGCAGGCCCAGGGTTCCGAGAAGGGAGCCGGCTACGAGCCAGGGGCGGCGGCGCCCGAAGCGGCTTCGGGTGCGGTCACTGAGCACCCCGATGATGGGACCGGAGACCAGCGAGACTACGGCGGCGGCGCCGATGACGAACCCCAGGTACTCCTCGTGATCCGGTGCAATTGCTTTGATCTTGATGGCCAGGGACAGGGCAATGGGTGTCACGAGGGCGATGTAGGTTCCGAACATGCCCAGCAGCAGGAGCCAAATGTACTTGGCGCTGACCTTGGGCAGGTCCACCTGCCCGGTGACAGGAGGAGCAAGAAGTATTTGCTCCTCCGCCACCTCGGCTGGTGTGCCCCCGATGGTGGCGGTGGCCGGAGGAAGGTTGTTGTTGTTTTTCACGGCAGGACTCCGTCGTCTTGATGTACGGGTGTTGGGGGATTGAGGTGAAGTAAACACAGTTGGAGCGGTGGTGCTTGTGCTAGGAGACGAGCTGACGTTCTCCCGTTGCTTCGGTTGCGTTGGCACCGATGGTGACGGTGGCCGGTTGGCATCCGGAGGCTGTCACGGTGACGGTGACAGGGCCTTGCCCGGTTGGGCGGATGATGGCCAGGGCCCGGCCGTCAAAGGTTGTATGTGAGCCTGCTGTGAAGGGCTCGTCTGTAGCGGGATTGGCGCTTCCGAGGCCTTGGAGGACCGCGGGTCCGTCCACCGTTACGGCGACCTCGCGGTCCCGGCCGTTGTGAAGAACGCCGCTTCCGTCCGTGAGTGCTATTCGCAGGAAGGCGAGGTCCCCGGTGCCGGCTGTGAGTAGGTCGACGTCGGAGCTCACGTCAAGGTGCAATCGGTCGCGTGCCGTGGATAGCTGCACACGGGAATGCTCCTGGCCGTCCTTATACGCGACAGCGGTCAAGTCACCGGGGGTGTAGATGATGTCGAAATCGGTACGGAAGGCCAGGTTTTCTCCTACCTTGGATCGTCCGACAGGCACCCCGTTGAGGAGCAGTTCGACGTCGTCGGCGTCCGAGTACACCTCCACCTGGATCGGCTGTCCCTCGAATCCCTCCCAGGTCCAGCTGCTGATCGCATCACTCCAGGACCAAGGCGTCATGAGCGGTGTGCGCCCATGAAACTGCGGGCGCTGGACCGCGATGTATGGCGTTGACCGGAGCCCGAAGACAATCTCCCGGTAGTAGGAGGCGGGGCGGCGCTCACCTGTGATGTCGATGTCGCCTGTCCACGCGGTAAGCCACGGGTAGGGACGTGCCACGCTTGCTGCTGCACCATGGCCGCCGTCGGCGTATCCCACCGAGCCCAAGCCGGCTTCTCCCAGGTAGTCCCACCCGGTCCAGGCGAAGTCGCCAATAACATGATCGTTGGCTTTGACGAGGTCCCAGTTTTTGGCGATCTGCCCCGGAAAAGTCTCAGTGCCGGCAATGACGCGGTTCGGAAAGAGCGTCTTATCCAGCAGGTAGCGTCCGTCACCGTAGTTCATTCCTGCCACGTCAAGCACCGAAAAGGATTCGGCGGTCCGTTCGCTGACCATTTCGGAGGCCGAGATATGGTTCATCATGTCTCCGACCTGGGTCATCATCCCGTTCACGCCCGCTCCGGTGTCGCCAGCTGCGCCCTGGTGCTGTTTCATGCCGGCCAGGACAATGTCCAGACTCGATACAAAACCGTTGATACCGTTGGTGATGGGCCGGGTCCCGTCCAGCGACCGCAGTTTTTCGGCAAGCCGGCGGCTCCACACCCCGCCATCAGCAGTTCCGGTTTCCGGAATCTCATTGCCGATGGAGTACATGATCACACTGGGGTGATTGATGTCCTTGGCCACAAGGGCCTCAAGATCACGTTCCCACCACTGCGCGAAATCAGTGGCGTAGTCGTAATCGGATTTACCCGAGGTCCAAACGTCGAACGCTTCATCGATGACGAGCATCCCGAGCCGGTCACAGGCATCCAGGAGTGCCGAGCTCGCGGGGTTGTGCGAACTCCTGATGGCGTTGAAACCGGCTTCCTTCAGGACCCGGACCCGGCGCTCCTCGGCCGCGGCAATAGTCGCCGCACCCAAAGGTCCATTGTCGTGATGAACGCAGGCACCGCGCAGTTTCACCGTCTCACCATTGAGCCTCAACCCTCTCTTGGCGTCGACCTGGATCCGACGGATCCCGAACGTGACGGATTCCCTGTCGATGACCGCGCCTGCGTCTCGCAGCAGCAGGACGCACGTGTACAAGGACGGCGAATCGAATCCCCACAAGGCAGGATTCTCGACCATCAGCCGATGGCGCACCACAGCCGAGGTGCCTGGAAGCAGTGTGACAGGGGACTCGTCGCTGGCGACCTCGGCGATGCCTTCTTCATTGACCGACGCTGCTAAGTTGACCGTGGTGGTCACGGCGGTGGTGTTGGTGATCCTTGCAGTCACCTCCACCATCGCGCGATTGCTGTCGATGTCAGCAGTGGTGACACGGACACCATCTACCCCGATGTGGATAGGCTCCTTAACAATCAGGTGCACGTCCCGGTAGATCCCGGCACCGGTGTACCAGCGACTGTCCTTATGCGCCCGGCAGACCACCCGGACCTCGTTCGCGGCACCGAACCGAAGGAACGGGTCAATGCGCACGGTAAAGCGCGAGTAGCCATAAGCGTCTTGGCCGGCCAGGGCACCGTTGACGTACACCATCGCGTCCCGGTAAACGCCGTCGAACTCGAGAGCGAACACCTTGCCGCGATCTGCCTCATCAACATCGAGCATCCTGCGGTATTCGAAAGCACCACTGGGAAAATATCCGCCAGCCGCGCCGGCAGGAGCATCACCGCTTCTGGTCTTCGAGATCAGCGCATCATGCGGAAGCATTACATCAACCCACTGTTCACTTGCTCCGCCCAGTTCAGCGAAAGCACTGACCCTCGTCCGGACGGCCCATCCTTCGTTGAATGGTTTCCTGGCCATTAGCACTCCTAGAAAAATCAATAGCGATTGTCAGTGACTCGTCACGGCTTAACCACGCGCTGGTGCACGTCAACGGATGGTTGATTCCCGCGGTTGAGCGTCGTCGTCTCTCATGAAGCTCATGCTGCTGCCCAGGAGGCTTCAAGGAATCGGCGCGCCTGCTCGATCTGTTCTCGATCCTCCGGAGCCTCTCCCATGAACATGCCGTGCGGGGCACCTTCCCAGACATGAAGTTCGGCGCGGACGCCGGCCTGAAGGAGTTTGCGGTGCAACCGCACGGTATCCGAGAGGAGGAAGTCGCGCGTCCCGGAGGTCAGCATGACAGGCGGGAAGTCTGCGGTATATGTGCCGAACAGAGGTGAGATGTAGGGGTGCTCGAGTGACTGATCACCGCGGTATAGCTCGAGCATGTTCTTCGGGTGCCATTCGCTGAGGCCAAACCCGAGGGTGGTGTACGTGTCGCCGGCAAGCGTGAAATCGACACAAGGAGAAATGAGGCAGGCGGCGGCTGGCATTGGCAGACCCTCGTCTCGGGCCCTAAGGAGAAGGGCTGCTGAGAGATTGCCGCCTCCGGATTGCCCGGCGATGGCGATCGTCTCCGGCCTATGGCTCTTCAGCAGTTCGCGGTATACCGTCATGCAGTCATCCAGGCCAGCCGGGAACGGGTTGTCCGGGAGTTGCCGGTAGTCCATTCCCCAGGTGCGCACGCCGATGTTGCCGGCGATGAGCTCGGTGGAGCGGCGCGCAGTGGGCCCGCCGCCCCAAAGGAAACCTCCGCCGTGGATGTACAGAAGGACCCGCTCGTCGTCAGCTGCGATGTCCGACGGCTCAGCCATAAAGAATTTCGCCCCATGAACCTCGCCGGCTTCTACTGCTACTGCAACGTCTGATGTCACGGCGCCAGTTGTCGCTCGCGCCATGGTTTCGACGAAGACAGGGTCTGAGGATTCGGCGGCCGCCGCCAGGGCACGCCAGACCTCGACATCCTCAGGGGCGGGATCAGGCTGCGGCGGCCTTCCGGCGGCCATGGCCAATACATTCTGTGCCTCGAGGCTGATGGTGGTTGGAACAGGGTATTCGGTCATCGTGGAACGTTCTCCTCTGCGGGGATCGATCGTGAACTATTCGTGAAGTCAGGCGCTCTCGCGGTTAGTCGCGACATCGTGGGTGACGCGCGTCACCGATCTAATCACGCGTGGGTGACACGCGTCAATAGGGGCTGAAATTTCCCGTTGGGAATGCAGTGCATTGAGCGGCCGCGGCGCACAGATGGGTGTCGGCTGCAGCAAAGCCCTTGAAGAGCCACTCCAGTGGATCGCACCAGCTCAAGCATCGAAATGCGAAGCAGTTGATCCTCCGGGCCAAACTTTGACCCTGGAGCGTACGTCATCCGTCCAAGATGGGGGCGAAGACCTGGTTAGCCCAGCTGGAGGACGGCAAGCGCCCGCCGAAGGTAGGGGGCAGGGTCAGTGTCATCATTAGCCGCCCATTGCAGCCAGGCTTCGAATAATGCGCCAGCAAGAGCGGCGCACAGGTACCGGGCAGTGTCTTCAGGAATGCCACGGGCGGTGAGGTAGGAGCGGGTCTGGTCGTTGCGAGTCCCTAAGAATTCCTGGCTGCGGCTCAGCAGCTCCGGGTGTTCGGCGATCAATCGGAGTCTCCCGCGGGTCACGGCGAGGTCCGGGAGGGCGGCAATACCCGTAAGCACGGCTTCCCGAAGTCCGTCCAGAATCGCCTGTCGGGACAGGGGATGTGCAGGGGCCGACTCCAAGGCGGCGGCGGAGGCTTCTATTACAGGTCCCATCCCGCCCCATACCAACTCTGCTTTATTGGCGAAATGGCGGTACAAAGTCTTCCGCCCAACGCGGGCCTCCCGCGCAATATCCTCCATCGAGGTCTGCTCATACCCCCGCTCGGCGAACATTTTGAGGGCAAGGGCGGCAACCGCTTCAGGGTCGATGCTCACCGGCCGCCCCGGCGACCGGTGGATAGTGATTGAATCGTTCGAAAGCATCTCACCAGTATTCACCCTTCCATTATGACACTGAGTGTCGTAATCTTGGCTGCGACATCATCAGCGTCTGGAAGGACATCATGGGCAGCGAAGCCTCGTGGCAGGAAACCATCACTAATGGCCGCTTTGCGGGACAAACCGTCGTCGTAACGGGTGCAGCGTCCGGCATAGGGCAGGCGACTGCCATGCGCATCGCCAAGGAGGGCGGCAAGGTTATCGCCGCGGACATCAGCAAGCAGCGCCTCGACGCTCTCGTTGAAGAGAATAAGAACCTGGACCTGGTGCCAGTGGCCGGTGACATCTCTACTGAGGAAACTATTGCCGCTGTGGTTTCTGCCGCCGGCGGGCGCATCGACGCCTTGGCGAACATTGCCGGAATCATGGATAACTTCGCACCAATCCATGAGGTGGACGATGACCTTTGGGACCGCGTTTTCCGGATCAACGTCACCGCCCTCATGCGTCTTACCCGCGCCGTTGTACCGCTGATGCTGGAAGCCGGGGCGGGGTCGGTAGTCAACGTTTCCTCAGAGGCCGGCATCCGCGGTTCGGCTGCCGGGGCTGCATACACTGCCTCCAAACATGCCGTTGTTGGCCTGACCAAGAACTCCGCCGTGATGTACGGCCCGAAGGGTCTTCGCTTCAATACCGTGGCTCCCGGGCCCACACTCACTGGCATCGAGGCAAACTTCGGCTCCCAACTGGCCACCGAACGGCTCATCCCACTCATGCAGGCCAATATCCCCACGCCCGCTAACGCCGCACAGTTGGCAGCCTCAATCACTTTCCTGCTCAGCGACGACGGCACCAACCTAAACGGCGCGGTTCTGGCCTCCGACGGCGGCTGGTCGGCGATTTAGCCGCCAAACAAAAAACCCTTCAAACAGGAGTTTCTTCTAATGTCAGAAAAGTTCTTTGAGGCAGTCTCCCAGATCCTTGGTCAAGATGCCGTTGACGTTTCGGATGCTGGCCGCGCCTCATACAGCAGCAACCGGCTCCCTGGCGGAGACCGTCAAACCGATGGGATTGTTTTTCCTTCTTCCACTGAAGACGTTTCCACCATTGTTCGCCTGGCCGCCGAGCATGGAGTGTCTTTGTGGCCGACCAGCACGGGCCATAACTGGGGCATGGGAGAGTTTTCCCCAGTCCGGGAAGGCCAGGTGGTTATGCACCTGGGCAAACGGATGAACCGCATCCTGGAAGTTGATGAACGACTCGGCTACGCCGTCATCGAACCGGGAGTAACCTTCCGACAGCTTCGGGCAAAAATGGCCGAACTCGGCGACAAGTTCATGATCAGCGGAACCTCCGGTCCGCCCGATGGCAGCATCATCGGCAATGCCCTCGACCGCGGTGCCGGCTACACCCCTCACTTCGATCACTTCGGCACGCTCTGCGGGATGGAAGTAGTTCTGCCCAACGGGGAAATCTTCAACACCGGAGACGGGTCCCTTCCCAATTCCAATAGCCGCTTTACTAATAAGTCGGGGTTCGGACCGCTCCTGGACGGCATCTTCACTCAATCCAACTTCGGCATTGTCACGCAGACTGCTGTCTGGCTGATGCCACGCCCGCCGGTCATTGTGGGATTTGCTTTCTCCTTCGCGGAGGACGAGGACCTTTCCGAGATCTTTGAAATGGTGCGCCCGCTGAAGCTCAACTCGGTGGTTCCTACCCTCATCAAGGTGACCTCCGGCGGTTACGGCTTCGCTACGGAGGATACCTACCCTTATAACCGCACCGACGGTCAGGTGCCACTGCCGGATGCCATCCGCCGGGAACTGCAGGAAAAGCATGGCACCGGAGCGTGGCTCGTGTCCGGCGCCCTGTATGGGCCTTCCGAGGAGGCGCTGCAGCCCACGCTCGGTAGGATCCGCGCCGTTTTCGAGGCATCAGGTAAGGCCACCTACATTTCCCACAAGGAAATGCTGGATAACCCCATCTACAAGATCCATCTCGACACCTACAGTGGTGAACCCACAGACAGTGAAGTCGACATGCTCAACTGGCGCCCTGGCGGTGGCGCGACCTGGTTCCTGCCCGCCACACCTATGATCGGCGAAGCTGCTGAGCTTCAGCACGAAACCTCACGCCGCGTCCTTGCCGAGCACGGGTTTGAGTACTTCGTCGAGTTCGTTTGCAGCACCAGGGCAGCACGCGGCCTGCACCTCATCATCTTCAACCGTCAGGACGCTGATGAGGTAGCCCGCATGAACGCCGCCGATGCTGCCTTGGTCGAAGCATACGACGAGATCGGCTACCCCATCGGACGAACCCCGACTGACTGGCAGGAACGGGCCATGGCCCGTCTGCCGGTACTGCAGCAGGTCACGCATCAAATTAAGGCGGCACTGGATCCCAAGGGAACCATCGCGCCGGGCAAGTACGGCATCTCATGAGTGCTGCAGCCATCAGCCTCGGTGGCCGTGTTCTTGAGCTGACAGCACCCTATGAGATGGATACTGTCGTACGCCCTGACCTAGGTCAGCCCGGCCCCGGTCAAGTCGTTGTCCGCATGGTCGCTCTGGGCCTGTGCGGCACAGACCTTCACATCTACTCCGGTCGGGGATCCATGTATCCATGGGTAACGGGGCATGACGGAGCCGGAATCATCCAATCGGTAGGGCCTGGAGTCGATCTCCAAGAGGGCCAACGCGTTGCCGTTGACCCCGTCGTCCGATGCGGGAAATGCGCGATGTGCCGGCAAGGCAAGGTGCAGCTCTGCGCGGACGGCGGATACCTCGGCATGCTCGGCCCAGGTTTGGCCGCTGAATATGTACAGCTTCCGGCGGCCCAACTCATTCCGCTGCCGGACGCGGTATCAGACCTGGCGGCCACCGTCTTGGAGCCCGTCGCCGTGGCCCTTCACACACTTCGCCGGGTGGCGCCCTTAATGCCCGGCCAGGGGGCCGCCGCCATCATTGGTGGAGGCCCGTTGGGCATCCTGCAGGCACAGGTATCCCAGCACTTTGGATGGGATTGCGTTGTCTTCGAGCCCCAGAAGCGACGCCGGGACCTGGGCAGCTCCCTTGGCGTGAAGATGTTCGATCCGGCGGAAGCTGAGGACATCGAGACACTTAAAGGCGGCCCGATACTGGTGATCGAGACATCCGCGGCCGGCGCGGGCGTCGACCTCGCCGAACGGATAGCAGCCCCGGGTTCCGTTGTTGCCATCGTGGGCCGTGGGCCGCATTCCCCGTCGCCAGCGAGCATCTTGCTCAAAGAGCTGTCGGTGCTGGGAATCAAGGGAGGCCCAGGCATGTACTCCGAGGCGGTGCGCTTGGTCCAGGAGGGCGTGGTTGATCCGGCATCAGTTATCACTGACCAGTTCCCTTGGTCGCAAGGTGCCAAGGCGTTTGCGCACACCGTTCAGAACCCCGAAACCGTGGTTCGCAGCGTCCTCCATGGGGCGTGGCAATGACAAAGCAAGTCATTAACTACGGAAAGCATCCTTCTCAGTTTGTCGAAGCCTGGTTTCCCGAGAACTGGTCACAGGACAGTGCTGTCGTGCTGCTCCATGGTGGCTGGTGGCGTGCTAAACACGACCTGCATCTGATGGATGAGCTGGCTGCTGATCTGCATCAGAGGGGGTATTTGGTTTGGAACGTAGAGTATCGAAGGATCGATGGCGACGACGGCGGTTGGCCTGGGACATTGGACGACGTCCTGGCAGCCATTCACCACCTGACCTCAGAGCCGCTGCGGGTAAACCCGTCATCCATTGCGGTCATTGGACATTCCGCCGGCGGACACCTGGCCCTGCTCGCGGCCAAGACAGCGCGACTGGCTGCTGTCGTTGCGCTCGCCCCGATCACGGATGTCGCCCGCTGCGCGGCTGAAGGACTGGGAGAGGGAGCGACGCCGGTCTTCCTCGAAAAGGCTGGTCTTACCAAGAAAGTCTTTGAAGAAGCTTCGCCTTTGGAGCAGGCACCGATCCGTGTTCCCCAATTGGTCGTCCACGGCTCGGATGATGTCCGGGTCCCCTTGAGCCACAGCAAGGCATACGTCTCCAGAGCCGCCGGGGTGGGGGACAATGTTGAACTTCGGGAAGTTCAGGGGGGCGACCACATGTTCGTCCTGCAGCCCGATCATTCGTATTGGCCCAAAGCGCTGGAGTGGCTGAACGACGTAACCGCCGACTCAGCGCCCGTACCTTCCGCCGGAGAAGACAAGCTCTCATTATGACGGGGAGCACAAAGATCCTCGGACCCGGAGAGGGCGAAACGCATACCAACCATGCGATTCGGGCTGCGCATTCTCCGGGTGATTCCGATCCGGGCGGCGATGGCATCGGCAGCGAAACGCGCATCCGCCTCCAACTCACTAGTTATCGTCTCGTCGATGCAGTCAGGGACTCCTGACATTCTGTCTCTGACGTGATTCGTCCTGGAAGAAAAGTGGGAAATTCTAGGGAAGGGATCCGAAATCTCACTCCAGTTTTTGGTGGCGCTCCCGGGAAATGTCTCTAGAGCTACCGTTTGATTGCTGAGCCGCGGCGGGGACTTGGCCCGCCAGAGGTTGCGGTTCGAGTTCGGATCCGGTGCCCTCGTGGCTGAGGCGAACGACGGCAACGTGACGCGGGCGAGTGCGCAGCACCACGCCCGACCGGTTCCTTACCTGATCCAAAGAGTCGTCAGATAGCAGCCCACTACTTTTAGGCCAGGTCTCGATCAACCACTTTCGAGCGGTGAGCATTCTGGTTCGGTGCCGCAAAGAAATACGAGGCCACGGCGTGGCCGATCTGCTGTTACTCCTGGTAGTAGTGCTGTTCGAGACCCTTGATGAGCAGTTCGGGCTCTCCGCTCATTGCGGCGTCGACCAGCAGCAGATGCCTGTCCGCCTGGCTGTCGGCGGTTCCCACGCCGCGCCGCATTATCGGCACCATCATGACGGCGAGAAGCGACTCCAGGCTCTGCCATGCCTCCACCAGTTTGGCCTTTGGCTGCTGATTCATCAGCGTTCCGTGGAACTCGCGGTCCAACCTCATGAGATCGTCTACGTCCTCTGGCAGACGAAGCCCCCGCATGCGTTCGGCGATGCGCCTCAGTTCTTTCTCAACGCTTTCGGACGGCGGAAGCACGGCGTGCATGGCAGCTCGTCCTTCGAGGGCTGCGAAGACTTCCCCGATCTCGGCGATGTCGCCGTCGCTGAAGTATCGAACCCGGTTACCTGAACCCGGCGAGAATTCGACGAGCCCGGTTGCGGCAAGGCGCGTCAGGGCCTCGCGGACTGTGCCGCGGCTCACAGACAGATCTTCAGCGAGCCTCTTTTCTACGAGATGCCGACCCGGATCGAGGGTTCCCAGGATGATTTCCCTCCTGATTCGGTGCGCCACTTGATCCACGAGCGTTGTTCGCTCCGCAACCCGAGGCGCAAGCGTTCTCGCGAGAGACGTCCTTGCTGGCTCAGAGGTAGGTTGACTCTCCATTGCGCTCACACCCCTATCGGCTAATGGCAGCCACCCGCGCTTTGGAGTGGGCCTTGACACTAGATCACCAAACGATAGTATCAAACAATCATGTCGGACACGATTGTCGGACACTATGGTCGGATAGGACATCAAAATGCATGATGGCTTCAGAAGCCAAGAGGCCGTGGTTCGCGGCCACTTCCACATCGCTGCTCTCCCTGGCGGCGGTTTGGATCTGCCGTACATCGAGATCCATGGCGGGGAGCCCGGGCCGCGGCTGACGATGCTCGCGGGCGTCCATGGCTGTGAGTATGCGGCCATGGCTGCTCTGCGGGAGTTTGTTGCAGAGGTCAATCCTGCGGAACTGAGGGGGATCATCACCGCGGTTCCCGTGGTAAACCTCCCGGCTTACCTGAGCCGGACGCCCTTCATCGTTCCAATGGACGGCAAGAATCTGAACAGGTGCTTTCCTGGCGACCCGAACGGCAGCTTTTCGGACGTACTGGCACACCATGTGTTCGAACGCTTCATCCGGGAAGCCGACTTCGTCGTCGACCTTCATTCCGGAGACGTACCGGAAGCTATCGAGCCGGTAGTTATCTACGACGAGTCACCGGTGGGTGAGGCTGCACGGCGGATCGCGGTGGCGTACGGAACACAGCACGTGATCAGGCAGCCTGCCGCCTCACGGGTTACCACCGGCACCACGAGTTCTGCGGCCGCGGATGCCGGTGTCCCGGCGATCACCGCTGAGGCAGGAGGCGGCGGCATCATCGATCGCAAGGCTGTCGCCATTCATGTCAGGGGCCTGCGGAATGTGGCGGCGACCCTGGGAATGCTCCCCTATGACGTTGAGCAGACCCCTGGCCAGGCGGAGCACGACCAAGGCTGGAGCTGGATTCATTCGCCGGTGGGCGGTTGGTGGCAACCGAGCGTCGAACTTGGCCAGCCTGTTTCCAAGGGGGAGCTTCTCGGACAGGTCAGTGACCTCTTCGGCGACGTCATCCACAAAGTCAAGGCAACGCACGCCGGAATACCCATGATCATCACCACGAGTCCCGCGATCGCCGCAGACGGACTCCTTATGGTTCTAACCCAGGAGGTTTCAGAGTGAGCACCACCAAGAAGCGAGTGGCCGTCATCGGTCTCGGAACGGCAGGCAGCATGTCTGCCTGGCGCCTGGCTTCACGGGGCATGGAGGTAGTCGGTTACGAGCAGTTCGGAATCGCCCACGACCGCAGCGCCCACGCGGGCGAGTCCCGTATCTTCCGCACCGCCTACTTCGAAGACCCCGAATACGTGCCATTGCTTCGCACCGCCAAGGCACTGTGGCAACAGCTCGAGGGCGAGACAGGCACCAATCTCCTTACCCTTGCCGGCAATCTCATGCTGGGGGAGGCATCATCGCAGATGGCCAACGTCAGTGACTCCATCGACAAGTTCGGGGTGGACGCCTCCATCATTCCGCTCGACGAGGCGCGCACCCGCTGGCCGCATCATCCGTTCCACGAGGGCGACGCCGTTGTCCTGGACCGTGAGGCTGGCTATCTTCGCCCTGAGCTCGCGGTGCTGAAGGCCGCCTACCGGGCCATGTCGCTGGGCGCCCAACTCCGCACCTACAGCCCAGTTGAAGGGGTCGAAGTCAAGGAGGGCGGGGTCTGGGTCAGCGCCCATGGCCGGAGCGAGCGATACGACCACGTTGTGATCACCACCGGCCCCTGGGCTGCCAAGCTGCTTCCGGAACTCGCGCCACTCGTGCAGGTTCGCAAGGCGGTATCGGCGTGGTTCGTCACGAAGGAACGCGGAGCATTTGATCCGGCCAACTTCCCATGCTTCATACGCACAACGCCCGAAGAGTTTTATGGACTGCCCGCGATGGACGGGAACGGGCTGAAACTAGGCCTGTCCGGCACCGTCAACCGTCTGGTCGATGACCCTGACGCCCTCGACCGGACGGTCCCCATCGACGAAATGAAGGCATTCAGGCAACTCGTGGCCGATTCCTTCCCGGCACTCTATCCGGATCCTGTCCGTGTGGCCGCCTACATGGAGGGCTACACCCAGGACGGGCACGGGATCGTTGGGCGGCTTGGCGGCGAGGACCGCATCACTGTCCTCACGGGCCTGTCCGGTCATGGGTTCAAGCTTGCGCCGGCGCTCGGCGAAATCGCCGCGGACTACGCCCTTCACGGTGCCAGTGACAGCACGATCCCGCTCCTGAGCCCCGACCGGTTCCTTACCGTCCAGACCTCGATGGCGAACCCGTGAGGTGACGCAAGGCCCGTCCCAGCCATTAACTACATCCATCTGGCACCACTACACGGCTTTTTCTGTAACCGCACCATCCCCAACCAAAATAAATTCCAAGGAAAACACCATGAAGACACAAAACAAGGTCCACGCCGCTGTGGCCTCACTGGCCCTCCTCATTGGCTTGAGCGCGTGCGGCAGCGCCGCCGGTAGTGAACCTTCGGCCAGCCCCACTGAACTGGGCCTCAGGGACATCTCTGAGGGTGTCCAGCCCGATCCGAAGGCTGTGAGCCTCCTGCCGAAGTCGTACAAGGACAAAGGTGAGCTCACGGTGGCCGCGGACCTGCACTACCCGCCGACCGTCTTCCTCGCCGAGGACAACAAAACCCCGATCGGCCTCAACCCGGATATCACCCGGCTTATTGCCAAGAAGCTTGGCGTCAAGGTGAAGTTCGAGGACACGAAGTTCGACACCATCATTCCGGGCCTTGACGGTGGCCGCTTCGACTTCACGGTTTCGACCATGGCCAAGACCGAGGACCGGCTCAAGGTCGTGGACATGATCGACTACTTCAAGGCCGGCAGCTCCATTGGGGTGACCGCCGGAAATCCGCAGAAACTCACCAACGAGACCCTATGTGGGAAGAGCATTGCCGTCACCCAGGGCTCCACCGGTCAGCTGCTGCGCCTTCCAGCCCTGAACGAGATGACCTGCACCTCCAAGGGACAGCCCGCAATCAATGCCGTGACGCTGCCCAACATCCAGGAAGCCCTGGTCCAGCTGCACTCCAAGCGCATCGACGGCATCCTCTACGACACCACGGCACTCGCCTGGGCGCAGACGCAGCAGCCGGGCTCCTTCCAGATGCTCACCCCTCCGCTGAACGTCGGCGGAACCGGAATCACGGCAGTTGCGCTGAAGAAGGGGTCGCCCCTGACCCCCGCCATTCAGGCAGCAGTCCAGTCGATCCTTGCGGACCCGGAGTACAAGGAGTCCCTCAAAACCTGGGGCCTGGAGTTTGGGGCCATTACCGACGCCAAGCTGAACTAGCAGGTGCCTGAATGACAACGGCTATCAGCAAAGGAAACAAAGTTGCCATGGGAAGCGTAGATGCAGCCCTCAAGCCACGGCTTCGGCTTCGGACCCGATCGGAATACGCGGGGTGGATCCTTAGCATCCTCGTCGGCGTCGGGATCCTCACCTCGGTCCTCACCAACTCCAACTTCAAGTGGGAGATCGTCGGGAAGTACTTCTTCGCTGAGACGATCCTGCGCGGGCTCATGCTCACGATCTTCCTCACGGTTGCGAGCATGGCCCTGGGAACCTTGCTCGGGCTTGCCCTCGCGATCATGCGGGCTTCGCACGTGAAGCCGGTCTCCATGACAGCCGGGCTCTACATCACCTTGTTCCGTGGCACCCCAGTGCTGGTGCAGCTGATCTTCTGGTTCAACATCTCCGCCCTTTACCCGAACCTGAGCATCGGGATCCCGTTCACCGACATCAGCACCGCCATCGACGTCAACACGATCATGGGCCCGATCACCGCAGCGCTTGTGGGCCTGACCCTCAACCAGGCCGCGTACATGGCCGAGATCATCCGCGGCGGCTTCTCCGCAGTAGGCAAGGGCCAGCTTGAGGCCGCCGACTCGCTCGGAATGAGCGCGTCCATGAGGATGCGCAAGGTCATCATCCCTCAGGCCATGCCGTCCATCATCCCGGCGACCGGCAATCAGTTCATCGGAATGTTCAAGGAAACCTCGCTGGTCAGCGTCCTCGGCGTGGCCGAGCTTCTGCAGAGCACCCAGTTGATCTACGCGCGCACCTTTGAGACCATCCCGCTGCTCATCGTGGCGAGCCTGTGGTACCTGGTCATGACCCTGCTGCTGAGCTACCCGCAGTCCAAGCTCGAACAGAAGTACTCCCGCGCAACAGCCCGGCTTCCGCGGAAGTCGAAATCCGTTGTGCTGACCGACCCGGAAGGTATCGCGCGATGAGCACCGACGGCACTATCCTTGCCCGGAAAATCCGAAAGTCCTTTGGACCCAAGACAGTCCTGAAGGACATCGACCTGGAGATTGCCAGCGGAGAGATCTGCTGCATCATCGGCCCCAGCGGCTCGGGAAAGTCCACCATCCTGCGCTGCATCAACGGCTTGGAGACCGTGGATTCCGGAATCCTGAAAGTCAACGGCGAGGACTTCGGCTACTACGAAACCGACAAGGCCTACCACGCCCTGCCTGCGAAGAAACTGGCCCAGCAGCGCACCAGGGTTGGCATGGTCTTCCAGTCCTTCAACCTGTTTCCAAACATGACCGCCCGGGAGAACGTCATGTCCGGACCGGTCCTGGTCAAGCGCGCGGACAAGAAGGAATCAGCCAAACGCGCCCAGGAACTGTTGACAAGCGTGGGCCTCGGCGCTTTCGGGGACCGCTACCCGGCCGAACTCTCCGGCGGGCAGCAGCAACGCGTCGCGATCGCGAGGTCCCTGGCCATGGATCCGGACATCATGCTCTTCGACGAACCGACATCTGCACTGGACCCCGAAAAGGTCGGTGAAGTCCTGACCGTTATGAAGGAGCTCGCCAAGAAGGGCATGACCATGGTGGTGGTCACCCACGAGATGGGCTTCGCCCGCGAAGTGGCCGATTCCCTGATCTTCATGGACGACGGCTACGTCGTCGAACGCGGCGACGCCCGCGAAGTGCTCCGCAACCCCCAAGAGTCCCGCACCCAGTCCTTCCTCGAGAAAGTGCTCTGAAATGACAGATGGAAAGTTGGCCGTCATCGGCCTCGGCACCATTGGCAGTATGGCCCTCTGGCAGGCCTCCCGGCTATCCGATTCCGTGGTCGGATTCGAAGCGCAGCTCCCTGCGCACGGACGCAGCGCCGTTGGCGGAGACACCCGCCTGTTCCGCATGCTCAACCTAAACCCGGGCTTCAATCCCATCCTGCAGAGCTCCCAACGTCTCTGGGCCGAGCTTGAGGACGAAACCGGACAGGACATCCTCCTGCGCTGCGGCGGAATCTACATTGGTACGGCGAACGGGGCGTACATCCCGCAGCTGCTCGAGTCGGCGCGGGCGACCGGCGTAGCGCACCAGATCCTCTCCCGGACGGAGATGGCCGAGCGGTATCCGCAGCACAACCTGCGTGCCGATGACATCGGTGTGTTCGACCCCAACGGCGGCGCACTCAGGACGGATCGGGCCGTCACGGCTGCGGTCTCCGCAGCCCAGGCCAACGGTGCGACAGTGCTCACCAACACCCCGGTAGACGGGATCCGGGAAACCGTAGACGGTGTAGTGGTGACCTCCGGGGACAAGTCCTGGACGTTCGAGAACGTCATCGTCGCCTCCGGCGGCTGGTCGCAGAAGCTCATGCCGGAGTCGCTCCAAGCGCACACCCAACCGAACAGGGTCTTCCTCACGTGGTTCGTCGCCAAAAATCCCGCGCTCTTCTCCCCAGAGCGGTTTCCTGTCTTCGTCCGGCTCTCCGGAGACCGGTCCATGTATGGTGCGCCCGCAGTTGATGGGGTCACCGTCAAGGCAACCCTGAATTTCCGGCCAACGCCTACCGGGAACCCCAGTGCGGTTCCGAGGGAACTTACTCCGGCAGAGATTGCCGAGACGACCGAGACGGTGAGCGAGTTCTTCCCCGGCCTGTATCCAAACATCGTCCGCTCGGACGCGTTCCCGGACCTCTTCACGACCGACCGCAACCCGCTGCTCGGCCGCCTCGACGCCGGTAGCAGGGTCTACTGCGCAACCGGGTTCTCCGGCGGCGGCTTCAAAATGGCCACCGGATACGGCGAGATCGCCGCCCGCGAAGCACTTGGCTTGCAAACATTCGAGGGGCTGGACTTCGTGCGTCCGGAACGGTTCATGAGCGTCCACACCACGCAGGCTGCCGCGGCCGGACAATCCTCTTCCCACAACCAGTGAAAGCGTTGATATGAGCCTTCCCTTTGCCCCCACCGATTCTCAAGTCGGGCTGGTCGCCAACGGCGTGTCCGGCTCGCCATCACACCGGCTCCGTGCCCTCGGCCTGGAGCTGCCCAGCCTCGCTGACAACCCGTACTACCTGCATCACCGCTCGGTGGACTCCAGCATTCACATCTCAGGCCAACTGCCGTACAAAGACGGCGAACTCCTGGGCACCGGCATCGTCGGCCGCGACGTGCAGCTTGAAACAGCGCAGGAGCTTGCCCGGCACGCCGCGCTTAACGCACTCGCTGCCGCCGTCCAAGCGGTGGGGGACCTGGACAAGGTGCGCATCGTGCAGATGCTCGTCTTCGTGGCGAGTACACCGGACTTCGGCCTGCAGTCGCAGGTGGCTAATGCAGCCAGTGACCTGCTCATTGGGGTGCTGGGTGACAACGGACGGCACGCCCGTACTGCGATCGGCGTAGCCGGGCTACCGCGCAGGAGCCCCGTCGAGATCCAGATGGTCTGCACGGAGGCGTAGGGCATGCACAATAAGGAGCACAGCGTGAACCGCATTCAGCAAGCACTCGAGGCACTCCACGGCCGGATCGACACGCCCTCACCCATCGTGCTGTCCGACGTGATGCAGGACAACATCGATCGGATGCAGGCCTTCGCCGATGCGCGGCATCTGGTTGTCAGGCCGCACGTCAAAACCCACAAATGCGTCGAAATCGGCCGCCGCCAGCTCAAAGCAGGTGCGGTCGGAATCACCGCCGGCAACGTCGGCGAGGCCGAGGTCTTCGCGGCAGCCGGCTTCGACAACATCTTCATCGCCTATCCGATCTGGCCTGCTGGAACCAAAGGCCCACGGATCCGAAAGCTGGCCGAGACAACCCGGCTCCGGGTCGGCGTCGACAACGTCGCAGCGATCGATGCCCTGGCCGATGCGATGGGATCAGAAGCGGAACTGCTGCAGGTCGTCATCGAGGTCGATTGTGGTGCGCGCCGTTCCGGGGCGGCTCCCGAGGCCGCCGGCCACCTCGCCCAAGCCGCCCGCAAGCGCGGCCTGATCCCGGCGGGCGTCTTCACCTATCCAGGCCACGGCAGCGCCAGACCGGACGCCCGCAAGCGAGCGGCGGAGGACCAAGATGCCGCACTCATCACCGCGGTACGGAGCCTCAGCGGAGTGGGGATCACCGCGGAGGTGGTCAGTGCCGGCTCCACGCCGACCGTGGAATTTGCCACCAACAGCGTCATCACCGAGATCAGGCCCGGCGAGTACGTGTTCAACGACCTGAACAACACCCGCCTCGGCGCTTGCACGGAGGATCAGATCGCACTTTTCCTCGCCGGCACAGTGGTCAGCGACTGGGTCCCCAATCAGGTTCTTTTGGACATCGGAACCAAAGCCCTCGGCCGTGAAGGAAACCCCGAGATTGGCTATGGCGGAATCGCAGGCACCGCGGCCGTCCTGTCCAAACTCAACGAATACCATGGCTTCCTCCCCCTTCCCGCGGGCTTCCGCCCCGCCGTCGGGACCGTCCTTCCCGTCGTACCCAACCACGTCTGCCCGGTAGTGGTCAATTTCGAGGAGTACATCGTCACCGACAGCACAGGAACCACCCTGGAACGGTGGCCTGTGGACGCCCGGGGATTCCTCAACTGACTGGAGTGCCGGGGGACTGGGCATCCGTCCCCCGGCATTCCCCAGTCCCTATCCCAAACAACCAACCTCACGATGGAGTGTCCGACTTGAGACTTGATAAAACCACGGCCGTCGTCACCGGAGCCAGCAGCGGAATCGGCGAGGCAGTGAGTTCCCATTTCCGCCACGAGGGAGCCCGTCTCCTCCTCACCGGTCGCAGGGAACAACTCAACAACACCCAAGCCGTGGAGCTGTACGTTCCCGGCGACCTCAACGACGAAGCATTCGTCGAAAGCCTGGCGCGACAGGCGGCAGAGTCCTTCGGAACAGTGGATGTAGTCGTCCTCAACCACGGACTGCAGGTCACCGGGCCTCTCACGGAAATGGCCTATGAGGATGCGAAGAACGTGCTGCACAGTAACCTGCTCAGCTCGTTCCTGATGATGAAGCACTTCGCGCCGCTGATGCCCGCCGCCGGGGGTTCGTTCGTGCTCGTCAGCTCACGGCTCGGCATGGTCGGCATGGCAGATCAAGTCCTGTACTCCGCGGCCAAGGGCGGCCTCATCATGCTGGCGAAGGGCGCCGCTATTGAATGGGCCTCACGAAACATCCGCGTCAACGTCGTCGCTCCAGGCCTGACCGCTACCCCAATCATTGAAGCCTCTATCCAGCGCAGGGACGACCCCGAAGCGTACCGTCTACAACGCGAAGGCCAGATCCCGCTCCAACGCCTCGCCACCCCCGAAGAGATCGCAGACGCCATTCTCTTCATGGCCTCACCGGAATCCTCCTACATCACCGGAGCGACGCTCCCGGTAGACGGCGGATACACCGCCTTCTAGCAGCGCATGATCCACAAAAACGGCGGGGGCCCGGTCAACCGCCGGGTCCCGCACCCTTCCCAACAAAGCCTGAAACTGGAGCAACGCCCATGAGTACTGGAACCACACTGGACCTCACCGAAACCCGGCTGTTCATCGGCGGGGAATGGAAACCATCCGGCACAGGAGCCACCATGCCGGTCATCAACCCGGCCACCGGCGAAGCGATCGCGCACGTTTCCGACGGCTCAGTCCAAGACGGAGCGGCGGCACTCGACGCCGCCTGCGCGGCCCAGGACGCTTGGGCAGCAACACCGGCAAGAGACCGCGCCGACATCCTCGCCCGCACCTACCAGGGCATCATCGCCCGCCGCGACGATTTCGCCCGCCTGATCGTTGATGAAATGGGCAAGCCCTGGGCCGAAGCCCAATCCGAAGTCGACTACGGCGCAGGCTTCTTCCGCTGGTTCGCAGAATCCGCCGGACGCATCCACACCGAAGGCCATTTCGGCGTCGAACCGGGCTCCAACTACCACATTGCAGTGTCAAAACGCCCGGTGGGCCCCTCCCTGCTGATCACCCCATGGAACTTCCCCCTTGCCATGGGCGCCCGCAAGATCGCACCGGCCTTGGCCGCTGGATGCACCACCATCCTCAAGCCTGCCGCCCAGACCCCGCTGACGTCCCTGCTGCTCGCCCAAGTCCTCCAGGAAGCGGGCGTGCCCGCCGGTGTGGTGAACGTCGTCGTGACGAGCAACTCCCGGGATCTGATCGGCCCCATCATGAGTGACGCACGGACCCGAAAGATCTCCTTCACCGGCTCCACCGAAGTCGGCCGGGTACTCCTGGCCCAAGCCGCGCAGAACGTCATGAACACCTCCATGGAACTCGGCGGGAATGCGCCATTGATTGTTTTCGACGACGCCGACGTCGACACCGCCATCGAAGGCACCTACCTTGCCAAGCTCCGCAACGGCGGTCAGTCCTGCGTTGCAGCCAACCGGATCTATGTCCAGGCCGGCATCGCGGCCGAGTTCACCAAACGCTTCACCGAACGCCTCGCCGCCGTCACCGTAGGGAACGGGCACGAACCCAACACGGGCCTCGGACCACTGATCGATGACAAGCAACGAGCAACCGTCCACAACCTCGTTATCGACGCCGTCGCCAAGGGCGCAACCTGCCTTACCGGCGGCCAAGTCATTGACGGCCCCGGCTACTACTACCCGCCCACCGTCCTGACCAACATTCCAACCAACGCCAACATCAGGGAAGAAGAAATCTTCGGCCCCGTCGCAGCCATCTACACCTTCGACATGGAAGAAGAAGCCATCGTCGAAGCGAATGCCACGCCGTACGGACTGGCCTCCTACATCTTCACTCAGGACCTTGGGCGGGCACTGCGCGTCGCCGACGCGATTGATGCCGGCATGACAGGCATCAACCGCGGACTCATCAGCAACCCGGCCGCACCCTTCGGCGGGACCAAACAATCAGGCCTCGGCCGCGAAGGTGGCATCGAAGGCCTCGAGGCCTACCAGGAAACCAAATACACCGGCATACAACTCTGACCTGACTGGTCATGTCCGCCCAAACGCTAGAGAAACCATGGACGATTTCGCGGAGTGGAAAAGGGCTCATACGGCTGCCCATCGAAATACGAAAGGCCGACCAGCGGAACCGTGGATGGCGCGAGGACGCAACGAGATAGCGGTTCAAGACCCTCGGCGTCCCAAAACGGTTGATGCCCACCCTTGGAATGTCACGGCAGGCCGAGATGAGCCGTCTGAAGTGGGTGCATCCGGGTGGCCTCGTCAGGCCGCCTCGAGCCACACCAGCTTCGTTCCCGTTAGGCCAAAGCCTGGGTTGCCCGGATGATTGGTCGTGGGTGTTCGATGAAGTGCTGCGAAGGTGCAGAGCCTTCTTGGGGCCCTGACATGGGAAAACGCGCAAAAGCACGCCGAGACGGGTTCTCTTACGTGTTTCTACTCGTCCCACTGCGGGCCGATAACCGATGTTCTGTCGTCGGGCTGACCCCATGGCGTTGTCATGTTCCTCGGTGCCGCCTCCGCCATGTTAACGATGGAGGAGGTGTTGCCACCGTGTTGGACGTTGGCCCGTCGTTCTGCCGGGCAGAATGTGGTCGGATTTTGGATTGTCAATCGGCCGGTGGAGGTCGTGGCTTGGAGGTCACGGCCTCATCCCGGCAGGTGGCTTCAGGAGGGCTGAAGGTGCCATCAGCAGGCAATCTGCAGAGGTGACAGCGCCTATTTCAAGGTGCCGCATACCAGTGCTCAGCGCGGCGGGTCCGTTCTACGGTGGGCAATCGGCCAAAAAAGAAGTGTGAACAATGTTCACACTTTTCGCTTCCGACCGGCCCATATTGCCCTCGGACTGGCCCGGTTTCCGCAGGTTTCCGCCTCTTCCCAGTGTTTCCAATGCCTGGAATCTCGTTCGAGTCCCACCTCGGGCACGGCAGACCCCCTCGTCAGAGGGGGTTTTTGTTTAATGTGTGTACATTCTGGTTGGTCAGGTCCCTCTGACACTGGCCGCGGGGTGTGCCTGGCGCCGCGGGTTGCCTGTGAAGTTGTGGGGGAGCGGGTTCAGGGTCTTGGCTGATGGGCCCTCCGCTTGCTCTGAACTGGGGCTATAGGTTCCTTTCTCGATCCGTCTGGTCGGCCGTGGTTGGCCTGCACCTCTTCATGGGTAGAAGGACTGGGCACAACATGACTTCAAGATCCTGCGTCTCGATCGCTTGGCTTAGGCTCGTTCCTATAGCGAGAAGGCCGGGCAAGCGAACGCTTTGTCAGGCCAAAGGAGGTGTGGACATTGTCCACACTTAAATCTGCCCTTTGGCCGGACAAGTATGCTTCGGATTTCTTACTTACACAGCTTCATTGATGGTCGCAATCACTACGACATGATTGGGTTTGAGGACAGGGACTCTGCAGCGGACGGTTGGCCCTGGCCGTAAGCGCGTCTACAGAGCAACCCGTGCCCAAATCCCCTGCCAGTGGGCCTCTCCTAGGGCGGGCGAGAACATGATCACGGCAACGCCCAGCAGGCAGACCAGGGAACCAATGATGTCCCAACGATCGTGACGGAAAACCGTCCAAGATCATGCCACATGCGAGTGATTCTGCGACGAGAAAGCCACCATAAGCGGCTAGGATCCTGCCAAGGTGCGCGTCGGGCTGCTGGGTGGCGACGAAACCATAGATCCCCGAGGCTATGATGCCGAGACCGGACCACCAGGCTTTGCCTTCCCGCACCGCTTGCCACAGCAGCCACGCGCCCCCGATTTCAGCCATAGCAGCGAGTGCGAACAACAACACGGACTTGGCAATTGGGCATGACCCATCCTGTCATTTGTGGGGACTGGTCATGATTCCAGACCTTGATGGAGGATAAAAGCAGTAGGAGAACCAGCAGCGGCATAAGAACGAGACAGGGAACGAGTCCCCACCGACGATGGTCCTCGTGATGGAGCCTAATGTCATCGTGACCAAGAAGGGCTTGTTCTGGCCCAGGACAGCGAAGCTCTTGTCTCTACTGAAGCGGACGAAGGCCCCGAGCATGGGCGGGCAGGGACACCGGCAGGGAGAGTCTGTCGGCGATTTTGATGTCGGTGCCCTTGGCACCATCGCCGACCATGACCGTGACCAAAGAGGCTGGCTCGAGGCGCGCTCAATAGTGCTGCCGCACCAAAGACACCGCGGTATCGATCCGGGGATGGTGGTGAAGCAGAAATGCGTCGGCTGTTCAAACGACTTCGTTCCAAGCTATTTTACGGCGATACGGTCATTTCGGTGAACACCAGCTTGCAACAGAAAGCCGGGGCATCTCATCCCGGGAAGTCTTGCCAGCCATGTGGCCTGCTCCATTCGCAGTCCGTCGGCGGCAGCGGTCGAACCAGTTGGCAGCGGTTTCACATGCTGCGCCGAAAGAGCTTTCAGCCGGTCACAGCGGAGCCCGGAAGTGAGGGCGGCTATGTCGACGACGGTGCTTGTGGCTGCATTGGTTATCAGGATGTCCTCAACCTGTCCGAGATTAACGCGGGTGCGCCGCGGCTATAGATGTTCTCCGCTCACATCGACCCCAGCCTACGATTCCTTTGGAAGCAGCGTAACGACGGCCTGTCCAGATACTAGCTGCCCCGACTGCACGAACTTCTCCGGGCGACCGGAGAGTTCGGCGATCAGGCTGGCTCGAAGTTTAGGAGCTGAGTCCGGCAATCGGGATCTTCACTGAGATTCCGGGTCTCCCCGGGGTCGTTGTGGAGGTCGAAAAGTTGCTCGTTTCCATTCTTCGAGAACCAGATGTACTTCCAGCTGCCTGCTCGCACCCACTGGATGGACTGGCCGAGGAGTACGTGCTCACCATGTAGGTACGGTCGCAATTCAACATTGCTGCCCTCTTCGTCAGCTTGCGTAAGGCCGAAGAGGCTAATGCCGTCGATGCTTCCCGGCACCGGAAGATGTGCCGCGTCGAGAAGAGTAGGCATCAAGTCACGAAGTTCAACGAGGGCATCGACCCGCTGGCCGCCACGTATGCCCGGGCCGGATATCAGTAACGGCACGCGAGATGAACCCTCGTACGGATATCCCTTACGCCAGAGGTCGTGATCACCCAACATTTCACCGTGATCGGAAGTGAAGACGATGTACGTGTCGTCCTTCAACCCGAACTCGCGTAGGACCTCCATAAAGCGGGCAATCTGGTGATCGATATGCGTGATGTTGCCGTAGTATCCGGCGCGGGCCCGGTTCAAAGTCTGCTGATCGTATGTAGCTACGTGGGCGTCTGGCCGATGATCGGTTCTGTAGTCCTCAAGGTCAGCAACCCAGTCGCCCACAGGTGGGTCATGATCAGGAAGGTTCAAATACTGTTCGAAGGCCCATGCTGGCGGATTGTATGGCGGGTGCGGGCGGTGGAAGGAGAGGTACAGGAAGAATGGAACGGTAGGGTCTCGGCGGTATAACCATGAGATTGCTTCTGTCACGACCCAGTTGGTTGGGTGAAGGGATTCCGAACGGGACCAGGGACGTGCGACAACCGAGTTGCAATTTATGCCGTCGTCAAAATAGTCCGAAACTGCGCTTTCTCCCGCTTGAGCTCGCAGCCAAACCAAATAGTCGTCGTACCAATCGACTTCGCGGCCGCGTTTCCTGGCAAAGTTTAGGTATCCGTCATGCAGAATAACGTTGTTAAACCCAATTCGTCCGCGTTCAGGATAGTAATGCATTTTGCCGATCGCCTGTGTTTGATATCCAGCCTTAGTGAACTCTCCCGGGAGGGTTACGGAATGGTCGAAGTCAATGCCGTCGGTATAGCCAACCCGTCTGTGGGAACGGGCGGTAAGGCCGGTCATCAGGGCCATGCGGGCAGGAACACAGGTCGGCGTGGATGAATAAGCATTCGAGAAATTTGCACCTTCCGCGGCAATTGCATCGAGATAAGGCGTCCTAACAATTGGATGACCGTTGATAGAGAGACAATCTCCTCTCCATTGATCGGTGCAGATGAGTACTACATTGGGAGTGCGCGCCGTCGAACTAGCTTGAGCCATTCAAATTCACCTATGCATTCCGCTTCGCTTCTTCAAAGCTCGTACCGTTTATGTTTCCTGCGCGATTACTAACGTCGCGTCCGGATACCCGTCAGCTCTGACTGTGATCGTCACGGGGCCTGGCTGGGCTCCGGCACGAACGACCGCGAGGGCTTGGCCGTGGTACGTCAATGACACATTTCCAAGGTAGTCGCAGGGGGCTTCAGGATTGGCCGATCCTAATCCTTGCAGTGTCGCCGGCCCTTGGACGGTGACGGCTACTTCCACGTCTGTGGTCGGATTGGGGCGGTTTTCCTCGTCCACCAACGTGATCTCTAAGTGCACGAGGTCAACAGTGTTGGCGGTGATCGCGGTCCGGTCGGCTGAAAGACTCAGTTTGGTTGGCTTGTTGGCCGTTCTTAGCTCCCGGCGGCCCAGTTCGGTGCCATCGCGGTACGAAATGACTTCCAGGACTCCGGGTTCGAATGGGAGAGCCACCTGTATAAGGTAATCGCGGTTCGCTCCGACCTTTTCGGTGGCCACGACTGCTCCGTTCAGGACGAACTGCACTTCATCACCGGAGGCATAGGCTTCGACGTGGATGGGAGTTCCTGGATCGACATCCCAGGTCCAGGACGGTATCACGTCTGACCAGGTCCAGGCTTTGGGTTCGATCACGTATCCGTCGTCGCGGGGTTTTCGTACGGCGATGTAGGGGACATCGGTCAGTCCAAAGACGATTTCGCGGTAGTAGGAGATGGGCTTGCGGTGGCCGATGAGGTCGATGTCTCCGCATACGGCGGCGATCCATGGGTACGGGGCGCGATGTTCCTGGGAATCTTCGGGGTATACGTGCCTGCCCGTACCGACCTCACCCAGGAAGTCCCACCCGGTCCAGGTGAAATCACCGACTACGTTGTTTCTGGCCAGAATCATCTTCCACAGCCGATCAATGTGTGTCGGAAATGATTCGGAGTTGAAGTAAATGCGACGGGGGAATTCGTCTTGGTCGACTTCGTAACGCGTGTCTCCATAATTCAGACCAACGATATCGAGCACGGATGCCGGCTCCAGCAGCCGCTCTCCGAGAAGTTCCGAGGCCATGACCCTGTTCATGAGGTGTGTTACCTGGCCCAGGTAGTCGTTGAGCCCGCGAATCGTGGAGCTGTCCTGGTCTACCTCGGCGCGGAGTTCCGGGACTTTGTCCCTGGCCATGTACATGCCCTGCAAAGCATGGGTCACGATCCGGGTTGGGTCCTGCTCACGGGTACGCTCTGCAAGCAACCGCCCCCACCGGGCGCCATGCCGGGTTCCCGCCTCAATAATTTCGTTTCCGATGGAGTACATGATGACGCTCGGATGATTGAAATCCTTCGCCACCATGGCGTCGATATCACGCTCCCACCACTGGGGGAATGATCGGGAGTAGTCATCTGTGGATTTGGACACCGCCCACATGTCGAACGCCTCGTCGAACACCAGCATGCCCAGCCGATCACAGGCGTCGAGCATCGCCACACTGATCGGATTGTGTGCCGAGCGTATCGCGTTGAAGCCCGCATCCTTCATCCGCTGAACCCGCCGCACAGCGGCGTCGGCGAATTCCGCTGCTCCGAGCACCCCATGATCGTGGTGGACCGCCGCGCCTCGGAGTTTGATGGTCTCTCCGTTCAGGCGGAGCCCGCGGATGGGGTCAACTGCGAGGCTCCGGATGCCAAACGTCGTTGATTCACGGTCGATGGGTCCGTTCTCGTCCTGGAGGGTAACGGTTGCGCGGTAAAGAGCGGGGTTATCCGGGCTCCACAGGGACGGATGCCGCACATACGTCCGCTGATGGGAAGTCAATGTTTCGTATGGCAGGAGCGTGACACGGGATTTTTCTGAGACCACTTCCGCACCTGTGTTGTCACAAAGTTCGAGCACAACATCGACGGTACGAGTAGTTGCCCCTTTATTGGCGATTGTTGATCTGACCACGACAGTGGCAAGCTCTTCATCAACGTCGGGGGTGGACACCCGCAATCCGGTGGGGATGATATGGACAAGTTCACCGATAAGAAGATGCACCGGGCGGTAGAGCCCTCCGCCTGGATACCAGCGTGAATCTTCATGGGAACGTGCGTCAACACGGATGGTGTTGGTCTCTCCGTAGTTCAGGAAGGGGTCTGCCTCGATGTGGAACGAGGAGTATCCGTTGCTCCACTGGCCAGCAAAAGCTCCGTTGAGGTAGACCATGGCGTCCCGGTGAACGCCCTCGAATTCAAAAGTGATGCGTTTGGTCGCCCAGTCGGAAGGGACATCGAATAGCTTCTCGTATGTCCAGGAGCCGCCGTCGAAGTAGCCGGTTGGTGCTCCGCCTGTCCCATCCGCCGTTCGGCCGCTGGCGAGCATTGCATCGTGCGGGAGGTCGACGAGATTGTCACTTGGCGGGGCTACCCGAATCGCTTCATGGACTGAAACTAGAGGGCCAAACTGCCACTCTCGGTTGAACGGGATGCGTTTCATCTACTGTTCCTTCATTTCATGGTTTGCCGTCTTTGTTCAGACGGCACTTATTTCACTCCGCCTGCGGCGAGGTCGGAGCGCCAGTAGCGCTGAAGGATGGAGAAAGCGATGAGCAGTGGAATCACGGCCAGGAGGGATCCTGTGATCGTGATGTGGTAAGAGATTCCCTCGTTCAGACGCTCACGCCAATTGACAAGACCAACTGACAGGGGCTGAAGGGTGTCGTTGTTGAGCATGAGCACGGGCAGGAGGTAGTTGCTCCAGATTGCGACGAACTGGTACAGGAAAACAGTCACCAGGGCGGGCGACATGATGGGCAGACCGATCCGCCAAAAAATCCGGGCTTCATTGGCACCGTCGATACGGGCTGCTTCGAGGAGTTCGTTGGGGATGGCTTGTTTTGCGTACGTGGCAGCGAGGAATACTCCGAAAGGGCTTACGAGACTGGGCAGGAGAACTGACCAGTAGGTGTTGACCAACTGGATTTCGCTGAGCATCAGATACAGGGGGAGCGCGAAGAGGATCGCGGGCACGAGAACGGCGGCCAGGATGATGTTGAAGACCAGCTTTCGGCCGGGGAACTGATACTTGCCCAGAGCATAGCCGGCCATAGCTGCGAACACGGTGGCGATGGCGGCACCTCCGACGCAGTAGAGCACCGTATTTCCCGTCCAGACGGCGAAGATACCGTTTTGCTGCGCGAAAACGTCAGCGATGTTTTCCCATAAATTGAAGTCGGAGAACAGCATGGGATTGGTCGTGAACATGTCCCCCCTGCTTTTCGTTGCGCTGACGATAAGCCACCAGAGGGGCACCAGGCTGTAGACCGCGAATGCGGCCATCACGACGAAGGAGAACGTGCGCGCCGAGAACGGGACGCGTTGTTGGCGCCATGGCATTCGACTGGTTCCGCGGGACTGCGTTGGGCGCCGGACTGTCGTGCGCGGGGGAGCGGTGGTCATGAGTCAGCTTCCTTTCGCTGAGTGAATTTGAGGAATCCGAACGACAGGACCAAAGCAACTAGGGCCAGGATGACCGATTGAGCGGCTGCCAGGTTGTAGTTGTTGGATGCGGCCTGTTGTTGCGCCGCCATGATCGGCGTGAACGTCGAGGAGATTCCTGGTGCCACTTTGGACAGGATCGCGGGATCGTTGTACAGCTGGACAGTGCCAATGATCGAGAAAACGGCGGTGAGGATGATGGCTGGCCGCACTGCGGGGATTTTGATGTGCCATGCGGTGGCCCACCATCCGGCCCCGTCCAGGCTCGCGGCTTCGGTCAGGTCTTCAGGAACTGCCCGTAGCGCCGAGTAGATGATCAGCATCTGGAAGCCTGTAAAGCCCCAGGTCATCATGTTCCCGATCGAGAAGAAGACCATGTTGTTGGCAAGGAAGTTGACGTCGATGCCGATGGCCCTCAGCCATCCGCTGAGAGGCCCGAGATCCGGCTGATACAGGAACGACCACATGATCGCCGCGATGACGCCGGGGAAAGCGTACGGCAGGAAGTAAATCAGTCGGAATCCGCGCCGGAAGGGTGAGAAGGCAGAGTCCAAAAGAAGCGCCAGGAATAACGCAATGGTCAGCATGAGAGGGACCTGCACGATCCCGATCAAAAATACGCGTCCGAAGGAGGCTATGAAGTCGCCGTTCTGCAGCGCGACCAGATAGTTCCCGAAGCCCGCGAAGATGCTCTTGGAACTCCCGACGCCAAGGCCGCTGCGTTCCGTTTTGAAGAAGCTCTGGTAAATCGCGTAGAAGATGGGAGCAACCTTCATGGATAAGAACATGATCGCGAACGGTACCAGGAAGAGCAGCGCAGACACCGTGGTCTTCCGGCTCAACCGTGATTTGCGGGGCTTAGCTGTTGTCGTTCCTGGTTGCACGGGCCGCTGTGCGGAGAGGGTGGGTGCCTTCATGGCTAATCCTTTTGGTGATGAATGGAGCCCGCGGCACCCAGCTGGCTTCACAACTGGGCGCCGCGGGTTGGGGCTTTACTCCTTGACGCTCAAACCCTGGCTTTTCAGGTCAGCGATCGTGGATTTCTGGAGTGTGTCAAGCAACTCAGAGATGGTTCCCTGTCCCGAGCCGATGACTTTCAGACCGTCATTCAACTTGGGTTGAAGGCTGGTCATGTTCGGACCCCACACCCACTGCTCCGGTATGTTGCTCGCGGCTGTGGAGAAAATTTCAGCGGTCTTGTCAGAATTAATGAAGAAGTCCGACCCTGCTGTTAGCGCAGGCAATTTCTGGCCACTGATGGCAGCCGGGTAGATGCCCGTATCATTGATCAGGCTTGTCACGCTCTCCGCGTTGGTCGTCATCCATACCGCGGCCTCAGTGGCTTCTTTCGGGTTCTTGCACCCCTTCAAAACAGAGACTGACCCGCCGCCGCGGTTGCCGGAAACCTTTTCGCCTTCCTTCCACTGAGGCATGGGGGCTACTGCCATCTTGCCTTTGAGTCCTGGAGCGTTCTTCTCCAAGAGGGCGCCGGTCCATGCAGCACTGACGTAGGAAAGTATCCGTCCGCTCTGGAGGTTGGTGTACCAGGCCTGGTCGAAGGCTGGCTCGGGGACAACGAGCTTCTTGTCAGCCAAACCCTGCCAGTACTTTGCCACCTTCTTTGACGGGTCATCGTTGAGGGACACCTTCCAGGCATCATCTGCTGTACTGAACCATTGGGCCCCGGCCTGTTGAGAAAGCGCGCCGAGGTCGTAGGTGTTCAGCGGGAAGGTGGCCAAGTAGGCAGCAGGATCCTTCGCCTTCACCTTTTCGGCATCAGCTTGGAATTCGTCCCAGGTTTTCGGAACTTCAATACCGTACTGCTGGAACAAATCTGCCCGGTAGTAGAGTGCCATGGGTCCCAGACCCACGGGAATGCCGTAGACGTTTCCGCCGAGGCTGGAAAGCTGCCATGCCACAGGTGAGTACTGGTCTTTGCTGCCTTCGGCGTACTTGGTGATGTCCTCAAGCGAACCCGACGCCGCAAAGCTGGGAATGGTGTCGAAGCTGATCTGGCCAAGGCACGGAGCGTTGCCGGCTTGGACAGCGTTCAGCATCTTTGAGTAGCCGCCGGCCGAACCCGCGGAAATCTGGGTGTACTTGATCTGGACATCCTTGTGTGCAGCGTTGAAGATCGCGACTGACTTCTCCTGGCCAATCGCAGCCCCCCAGTACTCGATGGTCACTGGTTCACCGGCAGGGCCAGTCTCGGCCGGGCTAGAGCTGCTTGAACAGCCCGTTAGAGCGGTTGCAGTCAAAATGGCAACGGCTGCCGCCGCGCATGTGTACCAACGTGGTGCCATTGAAACTCCTACTATCTATGTCCCCTATGGGATTGGTGAGTTATTCGTGTAGCAGCGCTTGCCCGGATCTGGTGCCTGGCGGCCCCTAATCAGCCGTTCGATAGCATCTGGGTCGTGGTTTCGCTTCGTGGCCACCCGGTCGGCGGTCAGGTTCTGGCCGCCGGGGCGGTCCCAGAGGTTGGGAGCCGGAACGAGTTGAGATCCAAAACCTGTCTCTCATTAAGACGAGTATGAAGCTGTCGACCGCTACAAGGTACTGACTTCATCACGGCCATTAATTGTGAGATGAATCTCGTAATTGGGAAAACTATCTCACTCCGGGAATGCCTTGTCAATGCCTTTAGGCCGCTTCGAGGTTGTGATTGCTAGCGTCAGACGCCCTGGGCTTGTTTCACGAAAAAGGAACCCCGCTCGCGACGTGGCCTATCGCCACGCCGCGCCTGGCGAACAGCAATATTGGCCGCGGAAACGACGGCAAGGAGTCGGCCGAGGCCCTCCCGCAGCAATGACGGCTCTCCTCAAGTCCGCGTCTCTGCGGTCTCAATCTCTCGGTTATGGACGAGGGCCCCGAAGGGTCTTCGGGCCTCGCAACGTCCGTGTGCGAGTCCCTGAAAGCGCGCAGCCTCGAAGCCCGGCCCTGGCACCAGCCCTGGAAGTGAACTCATGCTGGACTTTGCTGTGGAAATATTGTACTAATTGGTAAACTATTCCTACTTTCCGCACCCACACTATCGATCTGCGACTCAGCAGGAATCAGGATGACGACATGACTTCCGAGAAGACCTTTGTCAACTACGGCTCGAACAGCTCAGACTCTGCCCAGCGCATGCTCTCGGCCTCCCGGCGACCGGCGTCCTTGGGATCGACACCTGCTGGCGCCATTGCCTTGTCGATGGGAGAGCCTGACGCAGGGACACCAAGTCCCATCGTTGAGGCAGCGGTTAGGGCCTTGCGTAACGGCAGGACACGCTACACAAATCTCAGTGGAGCCCCCGAACTCCGCCGCTCCCTGGCTGAAAGGCTGACAGTTAGGTCCGGTCAGAATGTCTCGCCGGAGCAGATTGTGGTCACCCATGGAGGAAGCGCGGGCCTGGCAGCTTCGATACTTGCCCTGATCAACCCGGGAGATCAGGTTTTGATTCCGGAACCTACGTACTCGTTGTATGCGGACCATCTGGCCATGGTCGGTGCCGAGGCAATCTGGGTTTCCAACCGTGCCGACGGAACGCTGGATCTTGAACGGCTGGCCCGCGAAGCGGCTGATACGCGCATGATTATTCTGTGCAATCCAGGTAACCCAACAGGCCGGGTCTACAGCATGGCGGAACTGCGGGAACTGGCAGTAATTTTGGAGGCACATCCTCATCTTCTGCTTCTTTCCGATGAGGCCTATGCCGACATCGTCTTTGACGGCATGAAGTTCCTATCTGCCTTGGAACTCCCTGCCGTTGCAGATCAGGTCATCTGCTGCAGCACATTCTCCAAAACCTACGCCATGACAGGATGGCGGCTGGGCTACGTAGTCGCTTCACGCAGACTGTCGGAGAAGATCAATCTTCTCCACCGAACAATTAACGGTTCCATCAATACCTTCGTGCAGGACGCCGCCCTCATCGCTTTGGAAACACCTGCTGAACACCTCCGCGCAATGGCTGAGTCATACCAGGCACGCCGCGACATAGTCGTCGCCAAGCTTTCCGGTATCCCGGGACTCAGCATGCTCCCGCCCCAAGGTGCGTTCTATGCCTTCGTCAAAATCGATTCAGTTCTCACCTCCGATGAAATGACCGCCCGATTCGCAGCGGCCGGAGTAATCGTCCGTTCCGGCAGCGAGTTCGGGCCATCCGGGGAAGGACACGTTCGCCTCTCATTCGCCACCGACCCTGAAAACCTTGAACTCGGCTTGGACCGGTTCGTGGACGCCGCGCGGAACTTCATGTGAGAGGAACTGCCCGGCTTTCAACCTCCCACCACCAAACCTGTACGGCCCTACGGACCGTACTGGGAAGTCCACGAAGTTCAACGCAACTTGTCGATGGAGGGGGTTGGCTGGGGCGGAAGTCCGTACGGGAAACGCTTGCCGCTATTTCTTGCGCTGGACAAGCTCCCGGAGGCCTGCATCATTAGCATTGCTGAGGGCTTCCGTGACTTAGGTCCACGGGCACTTGCGGTATTCCGTAGACTTGCGGGAATGAGCACGCCGGCCTACCAGCGTTGCGGTTCTTTAGGAAAATAGTTCCGGAAGAGTTCCCGGGCGCGTTTGCCGCGGTAGGAAAGGTCTCGCTTGCGTCAGAGGCTTAGCGGAGGTTCCCAGAAGCGGGTTTGGGCGCTTCTAGCCGAGGCACGCGACGGCTGGCTGTGGCCTGATTCAAAGGATCGGAATCCAAGGCGCACTCCGGCTTACCGAAGGCCCTGGGCATCGTTACTGAGCAGATCTCCACCCGGTCCTTCACCCATGGCGTTCGCCCATCCTTGGAGAGACCCGGAAAGTGCTTCCAGAAGCTGGTTCGCAATTTGCTCCGGCTCCAACTTCTCCGTTTCACTGAGGTCGAGGATTTCGCGGGGGTCCGAGAGAGCGTTGTTCAGGAACAGTGCCTGCCGAAGCAGCGTGTCCGGCAGGCCGAGATCTTGGAGAAGTCCCCTCAGGGGCTGTTCCCAGATGGCTCGGGAGGCGGCGATGACCGGGTCGCCTCGATCCAGTCGATCGAGGTATCCAAAGCGAGAGCGTAGCTGGACCATGACTTTGCCGTGTTCCAGCACCAAGGTGATCCAACGTGACAGTACGGCGTTGTACAGTTCGCTCCCCGTCAGGGGGCATTCGTGGGCGAATTGGCGGAGTTCCTCAGTCGTGTTGATGGTGTACGCCTCGAGCAGCTCGTCCAGCGACGAGAAATAGCGGTAAGCGGTGGCGGTCCCGATGCCCGCACGAGCCGCAGCGCTTTGCATGGTCACACCGGCTGGATTCTGATCGATCTCTTCACCCACGGCGCGCATGAGACTTTTCATATTTCGACGTGTGTCACTTCGCAACTGACCGCCGCCTTTCCTTCGGTTCTCGGCCGTACCGCCGGCAATTCTCCAGGGAAACGTTCGAGGACGCCCGGTCTAAAGAAACTGTACCCGCGTCACTTCCGCGCAGCGATTCCCCTGGGTCTTCGGCGCCTGGAAACGTGCTGCAGACTAACATGCAGCTTTCTCTTTCATGTCGAGTGCGTGTTGGCTTGCCCAACACGAGGAACCGTGTCAGATCTCAGCCATGACTGGAGAAGCCGGGTCACGACGGGCAGCACCCAAACTGTCATGATCGGCGTAAGTATGGTTGTAGTTACCAAAACCCTTGCAGTTGTCCACAATCCGCTCCACGCGGGGTACAAGGCTTCAACCAGAAGAGCAAAAATCAGGCTGACAGGGAAGAAAGCAAGCCAGACACTCACCGCTTGCTTCCAGCGGGCAGGTCGGGGTGGGGGAGAGGGAAGACCTTTGTCGGACTGAGGGATGGAATCAAACCAACCCTCGATTCCAGTAAGTTTCTCCACGCTCCGTTCCTCGATTAGCCCGACTCCTTGATCAAGCCATCCTTTGCGGGAGCTGGAACTCTCCCACTCGCTGAGGCAGGAGGAGTCTGCAAACCGGTAAAGCATGTACCACTCGTCGCCGCGGGTTGAAGACCGGATCCATCCGGATCCAAGGAAGCCTGGCCAGCGGCTGGCCAGATTTACCCCAGACTGAATCCAAGCCGTCACGTCATCGGCGCGTAAAGGGTCTACTTTTCTCGTGACAGACACAGTCACCGAAGAAGATTGAACGTCTTTAGTTGAAGCCATGTTCCTCCATCCACCGGGACTCTCTTGTGTGGTGCACTCGTGCTTTGCCTCCCATGCGGACCATGGAGTAGGCGTGGGACCAGATACCGACATGAACGCTGGCCCGAGCATTGGCTTGGGCTACGGATGCTCTCTCAAGGATCTTGAGAATCAAGCGGTAATTACATCTCAAGTAAGACTATGTTATCTTTAGAAAAATGGCTACCGGATCGAGATTCACGGCCTTCTCGGTAGTACTCTCGCCGTAGGAAGCAAAATGACCCTTGAATGTAGCCTTCTGCTCAGTTGACGGGCGGGAATGGGAAGCCTCCGCTCTGGAAGCGGTACCATATTCGCGTTCCATCTGGTTGCGTTCCGGCCTCGTCTGCATCGGTTGCGGAGTGGCGGCACGATTTCAACCGGCGCGCAAATCGCGCGCCGCGACGTTTCTCGCCGACCACAATCCTGAATGCCCTGCTGTAGCCCCTACTCAGAGCGCGTTTCGATTTTTGCAGTAGAAGAGATGCGCTCACAAATGATGCACGCGTAGTTCAGTGGCAGGTTGAGTTCTTGGGCGCTTACAGCCGGTGATACAGCGGTGACTTATCCCAGGAGCTTACGGAGAAACAGCAACTGCCTTATCCAGTGGTGTTCCTGACCCCCTTCATGGTTGTTAAACCTGTACACCTCAATCTCCTTCGTTGGGCCGGCGCTGGACTCATCCGGAGTGGCTGAGCCGTAGTAATTGAAGCTGGCAAAGACAGTGGACGGCGGGCAGATATCGTCAGTTTGCGCTGCCGAATAGAGCGCCGGCGCCATTGCCCACCGTCCAAGGTTGACACCGTCGAAATAGCGGAGGACTTCAAGTACGGGCTCATACCGGTCCCGGTGGCGGGCCAGGAAGGCAGCGATTTCCGGGTATGGACCACGCGGAGTGATGTCAATGGCTCGAGGAAAATCCTGCAAGAACGGGACGTCGGGCAACGCGGCCACGACGCCGTTGAGCCGGCCGGACACGAGCCCGGCGACGGCCACAACTATGCCGCCTCCTTGGCTGAGGCCGGCAAGGATCACCCGTGCTGGGTCCACCTCTGGGTGGGATTGCGCTGCCTCCACTGCCCGGAAGGCATCCGTATACACCCGCCGGTAGTAGTAGTCTGCGCGGCTGCCCACGCCCCGGGTCATGAGACCGGCATAGCCCACACTGCCGGCGGACGGATGGGGATCGGCCGTGTCACCGAGAGCAAAGCCGTAGCCCTGGCCGCGGGTATCCATGATGAAATGCGCATACCCCGCCTGGGCCCACCTTGTTTCCTGGTTCACCAGACCCCGCCCGCCGGAGTAGCCGACATACTGGATCACGACAGGCAGCCTGGAACCTGGCTCCCTGGTGGCGGGCAGATGCAGCCAGCCCTTGATGGCGTCCCCGCCGAATCCTGCAAACGTCACGTCAAAACTGTCCATGACGGAAAGGTAGTTCTCCACCGGCTTAAACCGGGCGTCCAAAGGGTAAGTTCTGGCGTCCCTGATCGTGGCGTCCCAGAATTCGCGAAGGTCTTCCGGCATGGTCACATCGGAGGTGTAGCTGCGTAGCTGGGCCAACGGGAGGTCAAAGAGGGGCATATGCGCCTTTTCTGTTGTTTTTGAAGTTAATGGCCCCCAAAGGGAGGTGGATCTCCCATCTGTCCCGCCGCGGCCACGGAGCCAGGAACCCAGCTCGCCTGCTGGGTCGCTCGACGCGGCCGTGGCTGATGTGTCTGCCTATTTCAGCGGCGATATCGAGAGCTTCGCCGCGTCGATCGAGTTTCTGGTACGACCTCTGGCTAGAACCGCGGGACTAACGGGAACTGTCACAGGATCACTTCTTAAGTAGTTGGCCGATCCGGTAGGGAACGAGTTTCTTCAATAAAAGTGAAGTCATGGTCCGACGGATTCCTGGGCAGTTGCTGATCTCCTGGCCCACCCGAAATAGATCTTCCGCGTGCTGGGCTACTACGCGGAGAAGAAGGTCAGCGTCGCCGGCCATCGCGTGAACCTCTATGACTTCTGGGATTCCATGCAGCGCCTGTACTGCGACATCCAGCGATGACTGTTCGACTTCGGCCGTCACAAGGGCCATCATCGGTAACCCCAGCGCTTCAGGCGTGATCCTGGTGCTGTTAGGGAGAAGGCAATCATCCGTAAGCCTCCGCTCGAGGCGGCTCTGCACCGTGCCCCGAGCCAGTCCCAGTCTTCTGGCGAGAAAAAGCATAGGAACGCGAGGGTCATCATCAAGGGCGAGGAACATGGCCTTGTCAGTGCCATCAAATGCGTGCATACCGCTCCATTAGTGATCAGGCGGACAGTGGGGTAACGACCAATGGCCATCCGGAAACATAGTGTCAGGGGCCCAAGTAGAAGGTGCGAGCTCTGAACGCGGTTAGAAGAATCAGGCCTTATCGCTGCCAGCCGCAGTGGTCGCTGAGCGACCGCGTCCGATCACTATGTCTTATTGCCGCCCCATGCAGCCTGCAGTCTTTGGATTACAGACATCGTGCTGCGCCAGCCGAACGGCGAGACGGTGGAAGGGACCATTCAACGATCTGGCGCGTTTGCGTCGTCTTTCCATTTCAGGGCCGCCCTGGTCATTCGGTAGGACATCTTCCCATCCAGTTGGCGGGGTTCAACCCAGACTTCAACGCCGTCAGCGGCATCAAAGAGAGCTCTGGTGTCCGGCCCGTCAGCCGCCAGCCATATCAATGAGGAGTCAGACATGGCGTCATCGACTCTGCCTGACCTGATCAGATCTCCATTTTTGTAGGTTTCTACGATGGCACCGATGAGCAGATGCCACTGGTCGTGTCGGTAGTTGGTCATTTTCATTTCCACGGATGGCGACGGCGTAATGGGGAAGATTGATGCGGAATCCCAAAGGATCCAGAGCGACGTAGTGCCCTGATCCCTGGTCCGCCTGGGCCAGTTCACTCCCTTGTCACAGGCAGTCCTTCTGGCTTGTACGGAGGAACATGCTTTTGAGGTGAAGGTCGGTTCGTCCACTGATCCGTGGCTGTATTTCCCGTGGCTTTGACGGCGAAGGCAAGCGCCGGGCCCGAACTGCTTTGACGTTGCGAACCGATATGTCGGTCAGCATTCCTGGTTTGAACGAGAGCTCTGCTTTTCATCTTCGGTGTGTTTTTCTATGCGAGGCCAAGAACGCCCATTGGCGGTGTGCTGAAGGGCGGTATTGAATAGTCGGGCGGATCTTTACATCTGCCGTGCTCGAGCTCGGACGCGGTGGTGGGGCTCGGTGGACATGTGCCCAGCCGGACTGGTTGCAGAGGGTGGCGAAGCCGTCCCGGGGGGCCGTTGATTGATGTTCCGTCTTGGTTCTGTTTGCGTTGCCTCCAGGTTCTTACAGCGCAGCGGCAGGGTTTTTGACGGAGTTTCGGATCTTTGCGCGGAGCTCGCGTTCAAAAATGTTGATGTCCCGGAGCTTGTCGAGGACGGCCGCGGAGATGTCGGAAGGGACTACTGCAACTCCGTCACCGTCTGCAGAGACAAGATCGCCCGGATTGACTACGACGCCTCCGCAGGCTATCGGGACATTGACCGCCCCTGGCCCGTACTTGGTTGGACCCGCCGGCGACACGCCTCGGGCCCATACGGGCAGAGCCATCTCCTCAATGTCAGCCCGGTCCCTGATTAGTCCGTCGATGATGACAGCTGCGATGCCTGCAGCTAGGCAGATTTCAGCGAGGAGATCGCCGAATACTGCCCGTGTTGTTCCACCCAAGGCATTGATCACCAGAATATCGCCGGGCTCAGCGTCGTCGAGGGCTCGGTGGATAGCAAGGTTGTCACCTTCACGGGTGAGTACGGTCAGTGCGGGTCCCACGCAACGGCCGCTGGTCCACTGCGCTGCGATTCCGGAGTCCATGAGGTTGAGGCGGTTCATGGCATCGCCGACGTTAGCTGTTGGATATTGCATGAAAGTTCGGACAACCTCCAAGGGGCCGGTGGCCGGGCGCGGACCCACGGTCAAGGAGCTGGTAGGGGCGTCGATAAACATAGATCCCTCTCGTAGACTCATCCCAGTGAAATTATTGTACCAATTGGTAATTACTTCTTATTTTGCACCGTAGTCGAGCTCCAAGCAATAGCTAAAGGCAAGTTGGCTCCGGATCCCATGGGGCCCACGGGTTCCAGCCGGCACATGGCCTCGGATCGGATTTTGCGGCTGAAGCACCAGGCCTTGGAGCTGATAGCCGTGTGCGCCTCTCAGCGGAGAGGCCCTTGCGTCGGAGAAGCCGATTGAATAAGGAATCGCGCGAGGCCCCTCGCGACTCTCAGTTTCTGGCGTTGCCGAACGCCATTTTCGCTCCTCATGGATTTGCCAGGCTGCATTAACTGGCTGATCCCGTTGTCGCTGGAGGACGAGAGGACCAACGATGATTGAAGCAAGTCCCTTGACGCGGAGTACCGAGGTTCCGCGTGTCCGTCCCGACGCATTTTGGCCTCGGGGCACGTAAGCAAGGCTTACTGGGGGTGAGTGGCCCTTTGGTGGGGACGGAGGGAACCGCTGACGGCGGCTGCCACGAGAGTAGTGACCTGACTGGCTGACATTCCGTCGGTCTCATGGAGGTCAAGGATCTCGCGAGGATCCGTAAGCACATTACATAGGAAAAGCGCACGCCGCATCGACACGTCGGCCAGTTCCTGATCGTCTAGCAGGTTGGCCAACGGACGCTCCCAGATCTCTAGTGAGGTCTGGATGACCGGGTCTTGTCGGTCCAGGCGCTCCAAATAGCCCGAACGGGAGCGAAGCCGGACGAGAACTTTCCCATGTTCAAAGACCAGTTCGACCCAACGGGATAGCACGGCTTCGAACAGTCTGCGACCCGATAATGGAGAAGTCGCCGAGAATTCGGCGAGTTCCTCCATGAGCTGATGAAGATAAGCGGAGAGGAGTTGATCTAAAGACGCATAGTAGCGGTAAGCACTAGTGACGGCTACTTCGGCCCTCGCTGCAATGCTTTGCAAAGACAAGGGCCCAGGGTTCTCACTGACCTCTTCGGCCACGGCTCGCAAGAGCCGCTGCTTGTTTCTTCGGGTATCGCTACGCACAAATGGGTCCTTCAAGCGGGGCGGAACGGGCACTACCCATAGCTAAGCTCCGGGGCAGGGCAGCTCCGTCGGGTTTGCTGTCTAGCGGGCCAACCCTCTGGCGCGGCGGCCTGCAATGGAACACCGAAACTCACCATGCTCTCAAAACCCTGTGGAGCTCCCCGGACGAAACTGACTGAACCGTGAAGGACTAATTCATGCCCGTTTATGATTTAGGACCAGTTTAGCAATTGACACTTCAGTTTCAACGACCCTCCCACACCGACGGGTCCGCCCGCCTCCCGGTCCGGAATTGGGGCTGGCGGTTGTCATAGAGGGAACCCGCGGTGTTCAGGACTGTCCGTTCTCTGTGCATAGGGATCGGACACCATGACCAATGTCGTGCGAGACAGAGCGTCCCCTTCAGACACGGTGTTCAGTGCCGCAGAACCGTGTTGTCTCGCGCATGACCGCGTGAGTAGCGTCACAGCTGCAGGGCAAGGCAGCCCCGTGCAGCAGGACCCGCCGCAGATTCAGGTCGCGCTGGGCAGAAGAAAAGGGTGTGAACGTTGCGTACAGATGAGGCAAGCCATTCCGCAGATCAGCAGGACTCCGGATTAAGAGGGGACGGCGGCGTTATTCAGTTGGTTAGTCCTGAAGGTGATCTGGTAGGCGATCTGGACTTTGACCCGTGGGTTGAAGACGTCTCTGACGAGCAGCTGTCTTCGCTGTACGAAGACATGGTTGTCATCCGCAGGATCGACACTGAAGCCACCTACCTCCAGCGGCAAGGAGAACTCGCCTTGTGGCCACCTCTTCTCGGGCAGGAAGCTGCACAGATTGGATCAGCGCGGGCACTGCGCAGCGACGATTTCGTCTTCTCCAGCTACCGGGAGAATGGCGTCGCATACTGCAGGGGAGTTGATTACGGGGACATCGTCCGGGTGTGGCGTGGGAACGCCCACTCGGGGTGGGATCCCTATGAGCTGAATATGGCAACACCCCAGGTCATCATCGGCGCCCAAACCCTGCATGCCACCGGCTACGCCATGGGCATCAAGAACGACGGCGGCACTTCTGTCGCCGTCACCTACTTCGGCGACGGCGCGACAAGCGAGGGTGATGTCAACGAGGCACTGGTGTTCGCTGCCAGTTTCCAAGTGCCTGTGATCTTCTTCTGCCAGAACAACCAGTGGGCCATTTCGGAACCGGTGGGGCTTCAGTCCCAGATTTCCATAGCGTCCCGCGCAAAGGGGTTCGGTATCCCATCACTCCGGGTTGACGGCAACGACGTCCTGGCAGTTATGGCCGCCACACGTCTCGCTCTGCACCGTGCTCGAAACGGCGGCGGTCCGACATTTATCGAGGCAGTCACATATCGAATGGGCCCCCACACCACAGCAGATGACCCAAGCCGCTACCGGGACGCAAACGAACTCGAGATCTGGGCGGCCAAAGACCCTCTTGCCCGTGTGAGAGCACTTTTGGAGAACAAGGGGATTTTCACGCCGGAGCTTGAGGCTTCAGTGGCCGCCAAGACAGACGCCGTCGCCAAGGAAATGCGAGAGGCGTGCATCAACATGCCGGACCCATTACCCATGGACGTTTTTGCCCACGTTTACAGCACGCCGAACACCACATTGGAAACGCAAAAGGAACACTACCTCCGTTACCTCGACACGTTCGCGGGTGAGCGGAGTGAGGGGATAAGCCGATGAGCACCATGACGTTTGGCCGAGCCATCAACGCCGGACTGCGCAAGGCAATGGAGGACGACCCAAAGGTTGTACTCATGGGAGAGGACATCGGCAAACTGGGCGGCGTCTTTCGAGTCACCGACGGTTTGCAGAAAGACTTCGGACCTCATCGGGTCATCGATTCCCCACTTGCGGAAGCCGGAATCGTGGGCAGCGCCGTCGGCCTCGCCTACCGGGGTTACCGACCCGTTGTTGAAATTCAATTTGACGGGTTCATTTACCCAGCATTTGACCAGATCGTGTGCCAGGTAGCGAAGCTGCACTATCGGACGCAGGGCAAAGTCAGGATGCCGATCACCATCCGGGTGCCCTTCGGCGGAGGGATAGGCTCGCCGGAACATCATTCCGAATCCCCGGAGGCCTACTTCACTCATACCTCCGGCCTGCGGGTGGTCAGCGTGTCCAACCCCCAGGACGCCTATACAATGCTTCGGCAGGCCATTGCATCGGAAGACCCGGTACTCTATTTCGAGCCCAAACGCCGGTATCACGTCAAAGGCGAAGTCGAACAAAACATTGACCTTGGAGAAGCATTTCCACTTGGCAGCGCCAGCGTGCGCAACGCCGGCAGCGACGTCACCTTGGTCACGTATGGTCCCCTCGTAAAAACGGCTATGGACGCAGCATTAGCTGCAGCCGACGACGGAATTTCAGTTGAAGTCATAGACCTCCGCTCACTTGCACCGATCGATTTCGCACACGTTGAGGCTTCGGTGCGGAAGACCGGCCGGCTGGTTATTACTCACGAAGCCTCGCGGTCGGGCGGCCTGGGAGCCGAGATCGCCGCGACCATCACCGAACGTTGCTTCAACCACCTTGAGTCAGCGCCGGTCCGGATAACAGGCTTCGACATCCCCTACCCGCCGTCAAAGCTGGAATCACACCACCTGCCCGATCTGGACAGGATTCTTGACGGCGTAGACCGGGCCCTTGACCGACCGAACTCTCTGACTGGACTGGGAGGACGAAAGAGATGACCACAAGGGAATTTAGGCTCCCGGACCTGGGTGAAGGGCTGACCGAATCGGAGATCCTCCACTGGAAGGTCGCCGTCGGCGACGCCGTCGAACTGAATCAGGTGATCGCCGAGGTCGAGACAGCAAAGGCGGTAGTTGAACTCCCTTCGCCCTACGCCGGAATCATCGCCGTACTCCATGAGCAACCGGGCACCGTTGTTCAAGTTGGTACCCCCATCGTGTCATTCACGCTCCCGGGAGATTCTGACGGCGGCCCGCCCTCAGATATCGCCAACGACGGGCCAGCAAAACGGATCCCGACTCTCGTTGGTTACGGGGCCGAAATTGACAGTGCCGGGCGGCCAGCACGCAAACCCCGCAAGGCTTTTCACCCACACTCGAATGCCCAGACCGCTCCTATTACCCCCGAAACTCCAGCTCCGACTTCCTGGAGTTCGGACAGCCCAGCAGATCGACCCCGCTCCACACCGCCGGTCCGCAAGCTCGCACGAGATTTAGGCGTGGATCTGGCATCAATGGTTGGCACCGGGCCACAGGGCCTGATCACCCGGGCTGACATCGATGCCGCGGGCGGGATACGCCGCCCGGCAAGCAGCGGACAGTCAAACGGCCGATATCGAGGCATCTGGGGAAAAGGAACGGGAAACCAGAACGCCCATCAAAGGCGTACGCAAGCACACTGCCTCTGCGATGGTGTCGAGCGCATTTACCGCGCCGCATGTAACTGAGTTCCTGACTATTGATGTCACGACGAGCATGGAGTTGCTTGAGACGTTGAAGTCCAGCCGTGAGTTCGCCGGCTACAAGCTCACACCGTTGACGCTTGTGGCGAAAGCCGTGCTCGTCGCGTTGGGCCGCAATCCCTCGTTGAACTCCCGATGGGACGAAGCTCGCCAGGAGATCGTCCAGTTCAATTACGTCAACCTGGGCATCGCCGCCGCAACACCGCGTGGGCTCACTGTGCCGAACATCAAGGACGCGGACCGCATGGGACTTTTGGAACTCTCCGCCGCCTTGAATCAACTCGCCCAGACGGCCCGGTCAGGCAAGACGGCGCAGGCCGAGCTGTCGGGCGGCACGATCTCCATCACAAACATAGGCGTCTTCGGCATCGACGCCGGGACACCCATTCTGAACCCCGGAGAGGCGGCTATTTTGGCTATCGGCTCCGTCAGGCGCCGACCGTGGGAGCACGCCGGCGCTGTCGCAATTCGGAGTGTCATGACCCTCAGCCTCTCCTTTGACCACCGGCTGGTTGATGGCGAACAGGGCTCACGATTCCTTTCCGACGTCGGGGCCATCATGTCCAATCCGGCAGTGCTCATCACGATGGTTTAGCCCGCCCCGTTCTGAACTGCCGCCGCCACTGATTGCGCTGGATCTCGCGACCATCTCCGCACCTGCTACTCACAGGGCAGGAACACCCATGCACGTTGAAATGGAAAGCCTATGCACACGATAAAGAGCCTGGTGGACACTACCAGCGAGGTCTTTGAAGCCAACAACATCGCCCAACGGGTGCTGGCAGGAGAGCTTCAAAAACGTCTGGCCCAAACGGCGTTGGGTGGACCGGAGAAGTCGCGTGAACGCCACGTAGGCCGGGGCAAGCTGTTGCCGCGTGAGCGGATCGACCAGTTGCTGGATGAGGGCAGTCCGTTCCTGGAGATCGCTGCGCTGGCAGCCAACGGTATGTATGGCGGTGATTGTCCGGGTGCGGGAGTGATTGCCGGCATCGGCCTGATCCATGGCCGGCATGTGCTGGTGATCTCCAATGACGCCACGGTCAAGGGCGGCACCTACTATCCCATGACGATCAAGAAGCACCTTCGCGCCCAAGAGATCGCCCTGGAGAACCGGTTGCCCTGCATCTACCTGGTGGACTCGGGCGGGGCGTTTTTGCCGAAGCAGGATGAGGTCTTTCCGGATAAAGAGCATTTCGGGCGGATCTTCTTTAACCAGGCGCGGTTGTCGGCAGCGAAGGTCCCTCAGATCGCGTCCGTGATGGGCTCGTGCACCGCCGGCGGCGCCTACGTCCCGGCGATGAGTGATGAGACGGTGATCGTCCGGAACCAGGGAACCATCTTCCTGGGCGGTCCGCCGCTGGTGAAGGCTGCGATCGGCGAAGTAGTCACCGCGGAGGAACTCGGTGGCGGCGAAGTCCACTCGAGGATTTCCGGCGTCACGGACCACTTGGCCGAAAACGATGAGCACGCCCTGCAGATCATCCGCGACATTGTGGCCACCCTGCCCGGGCCGGAGGCCCCCGCCTGGGATGTGGAAACCGCCGTCGAACCCGTGGCCGATCCCGCCGGGCTGTACGGGGCCGTCCCTACGGATGTAAACGCGCAGTATGACGTGCGTGAGGTGATTGCCCGGCTGGTAGATGGCAGCAGGTTCCACGAGTTCAAGAAGGAGTACGGGACAACCCTGGTGACGGGCTTTGCGAGACTGCACGGACATCCGGTGGGGATTGTGGCCAATAACGGGGTGCTTTTCAGTGAGTCTTCGTTGAAGGGCGCGCATTTCATTGAGCTGTGTGACCAGCGCGGGATCCCGTTGGTCTTTTTGCAGAACATCTCCGGTTTTATGGTGGGGCGGGATTCGGAGCAGGGCGGGATCGCCAAGAACGGCGCAAAGATGGTCACGGCGGTCGCGACGGCGCGGGTGCCGAAGCTGACCGTGGTCATTGGCGGGTCCTTTGGTGCAGGAAACTACTCCATGTGCGGCCGGGCCTACTCACCGCGCTTCCTCTGGATGTGGCCTGCCAGCCGGATTTCGGTCATGGGCGGCAACCAGGCCTCCAGTGTGCTGGCCACTGTCAAGCGGGACCAGTACGAAGCCGCAGGCGAGGAATGGTCCGCCGCGGACGAGGAAGCGTTCAAGGCCCCGATCCGGCAGCAGTACGAGGACCAGGGCAGCCCGTACTACTCCACCGCCCGCCTCTGGGACGACGGTGTGATTGACCCGGCAGATACCCGTACCGTGCTGGGGCTGGCGCTCGACGTCGTCTCCCGCACCCCGCTGCCGGAAACCTCCTTCGGCCTCTTCAGGATGTGAGCCCAGCAATGACTGAAGCACCCCAACTGACTCAGCCGACCGTGAAGCCGGCACTGTTCGGTACCGTACTGGTAGCGAACCGGGGCGAGATCGCCTGCCGGGTGATCCGGACCCTGCGTGCCCTGGGCATCCGGTCGGTCGCCGTGTACAGCGATGCCGACGCCGATGCCCGGCACGTACGCGAAGCCGACGCGGCCATCCGGATCGGTCCCGCCGCGGCGGCAGAGAGCTACCTGAAGATCGAGGCGATCATCCGGGCGTGCCTGGAGACCGGCGCCCAGGCTGTCCACCCCGGCTACGGGTTCCTGAGTGAGAACGTCGGCTTCGCGCGTGCCCTCGAAGCCGCGGGAATCGCTTTCATTGGCCCGGGGGTGGAGTCCCTGAACGTTATGGGTGACAAGATCCGTTCCAAAAACCACGTGGCCGGCTACGGAGTCCCCGTCGTGCCGGGCATCGCCGAGCCGGGCATGACCGACGCCGAACTGGTCGAGGCCGCGGACGCCGTCGGGTTCCCGCTCCTGATCAAACCCTCCGCCGGCGGCGGAGGGAAAGGGATGCACATCGTGGAACGTCCCTTGGACCTGGCAGCCACCCTGGTCACCGCACGGCGGGTCGCCTCCAGCGCGTTCGGGGACGACACGCTGTTCCTGGAGCGGCTGATCCGCACGCCGCGGCACATCGAGGTCCAGGTCCTTGCGGACAACCACGGCAACGTCATCCATCTGGGCGAGCGTGAGTGTTCCCTGCAGCGCCGGCACCAAAAGGTCATCGAGGAGGCACCCTCTCCGCTACTGGAATCCCTTCCCGACGGCGACGCGGTGCGGGAACGGATCGGCAAAGCCGCGTGCCAGGCAGCCCGCAGCGTCCACTACAGCGGCGCGGGAACCGTGGAATTCCTCGTCTCCGACGACGCCCCCGACGAGTTCTTCTTTATGGAAATGAACACCCGCCTCCAGGTCGAACACCCCGTCACCGAAATGGTCACCGGCGTCGACCTCGTCGAATGGCAGGTCCGGATCGCCGCCGGTGAGGTACTCACCGTGGCCCAGGCCGACGTCGAACTAACCGGCCACGCTGTCGAAGCACGCGTCTACGCCGAAACCCCCGAAAAGAACTTCCTTCCCGCCACCGGTACGGTCCTGCTGCTTGACGAAAAACCTACTGGAGAGGCAGGCAAACGCGTCCGCGTGGACTCTGCGCTGCTGCAAGGACTCGAAATTTCCTCCAACTACGATCCCATGGTGTCAAAGGTCATCGCCTGGGGCGAGGACCGCAAAGCGGCGATCCAAACCTTGAATGAGGCCTTAGCGGATTACACCTTGCTGGGCGTAGACACCAACGTCGAATACCTGAGACTGCTGATGAATGACCACGACGTCTACGCAGGGCGCCTCGACACAGGTCTGATCGAACGGAAAATGCCCGGTTTCACCTTCAGGCTCGTCGACGACGCTGAGTTGGCGGCCGCTGCCGTCTACATCTGGGCTTTCACCCAAGCAGTTTCCGGATCGGAACGGGACAGGAACAGTGCGTGGGGCAAAACTGACGGCTGGAGGCTGGGCAGACAGGCGCCATGGCGGGTGACCATGAAGACACCCTCCGGCGAATTAGCATCCGTACAGATAACCGGTATCCGGCCGTCGGCTTCGGTCCTGGTGCGCGTCAACGATGGCCCCGAACGGACGGCCTCGTTGGCGGCACTGGCAGATGCCAGGCTTCAGCTCACCCTGGATGGCGACGCCTCCATCTACGCGATGGTTCCCGGATCCGGTCCCGGCGAGCCCCAAAGTACCTCATCGGGCAGGGCCCGCTCCTGGGAAACAAGCTCAGCGCTTCCTGGCGAAATGTTCCTTGGTAACGGGGGGTGGGGATGCCGTTTGGAGATCCTCAGCCGGGAATCTCGGCTCGCATACGTGCTTGCCGCCATTGAGAGGGACGAAGGCAGAGCAGATCCGCAGGTCCGCGCGCCCATGCCCGGAACTGTGGTTTCGGTAGCCGTCAGCAACGGAGCAATCGTCGCCGAAGGCCAGCTGCTGCTGGCCGTCGAAGCCATGAAGATGGAGCACCAACTCCTGGCACCGCTGGCTGGCACCGTCCACCTCACGATCCGCACCGGTGACCTCGTAAAAGCCGAGGAAGTGGTGGCAACAATTCATCCCCACGATTCCGTTCCGGCCGAGGACCAACCATCGCATCTGCCAGCGAACCAGACACAAAGAACAGATCCCAATAATGAAATGGAGCAACACCATGGCTGATTTTGACCTCAGCGAGGAGTACCAGGAACTCAGCAAGACAGTCCGAGAGTTCGCGGACGAGGTCGTTGCCCCGGCCGCCGCCAAGCACGATGAGGAACACAGCTTCCCCTACGAAGTGGTGTCCCAGATGGCCGAGATGGGCCTCTTCGGGTTGCCGTTCCCGGAGGAGTTCGGCGGAATGGGTGGGGATTACTTTGCGCTGGCACTGGCGTTGGAGCAGTTGGCCCGGGTGGACCAGTCGGTGGCCATCACCCTGGAGGCCGGGGTCTCCCTTGGCGCCATGCCGGTCTACCGCTTCGGTACTGACGCCCAGAAGGAGGAATGGTTACCACTGCTGGCCTCGGGGCAGGCCCTCGCCGGCTTCGGGCTGACGGAACCGGAAGCCGGGTCCGACGCGGGCGGCACCAAGACCCACGCACGGCGTGAGGCGGGGAACTGGGTGATTAACGGGAACAAGGAGTTCATCACCAATTCCGGGACGGACATCACCCGGCTGGTGACCGTCACGGCGGTGACGGGCCAGAAGGAGCGCAAGGACGGGAGCGTCAAGAAGGAGATCTCCACCATCCTGGTGCCCACGGACACGCCGGGATTCAAAGCCGAGAAGGCGTACAACAAGGTGGGCTGGAACGCCTCGGACACCCACCCGCTGACCCTGAAGGATGTCCGCGTCCCGGAGGAGAACCTCCTCGGTGAGGAGGGCCGCGGCTACGCGAACTTCCTATCCATCCTGGACGAGGGCCGAATCGCGATCGCTGCGCTGGCCACGGGGGCGGCGCAGGGCTGCGTTGACCTGTCGGTCAAATATGCCAAGGAACGCAGTGCTTTTGGGCACCATATCGGCAAGTACCAGGCCATCTCTTTCAAGATCGCCCGGATGCAGGCCAGGGCCCACACGGCCCGGCTGGCGTACTACGACGCGGCCGCCAGGATGCTGGCCGGTAAGCCGTTCAAGACGGAGGCGGCCATCGCCAAGATGGTCGCAGGCGAGGCAGCCATGGACAACGCGCGGGATGCCACCCAGGTATACGGCGGCTATGGCTTCATCAACGAATTCACCGTGGCACGCCACTATCGCGACTCCAAGATCCTTGAAGTGGGGGAAGGCACCACGGAAGTCCAGCTGATGCTGATCGCCCGCGAACTCGGCTTGTAGCTGAGAGTAGCCACACTCATGGATGAAAAGATCAAAAACCCCGCCACTGCCCCTTGCCCCAGCAAGCGCATCATTGAACAGCGGGGGCTGTATTTCGATGAACTCGAAGAAGGCGTCGTCTACGCGCACCGGCCCGGCAGGACAGTAACGGAAACGGATAACGTACTGTTCACGACCATGACCATGAACACTCAGGCCCTTCATCTGGATGCGGCATGGAGCGCTGGGCAGCCCTTTGGTCAGCGACTGATGAATTCTATGTTTACCCTGGCTGTGGTCGTCGGTCAGTCCGTGCCCCAGCTGACGCAAGGCACCATCATCGCCCAACTCGGACTGACGGACATCGCTTTCCCTCATCCGCTCCACCACGGTGACACGCTCTACACGGAGACGGTTATCAGTGAAAAGCGCCTCTCTGCGTCCCGACCCGGACAGGGAATCGTGACGATGAAACACGTGGGCCGCAACCAGGACGGGAAGGTGGTTGCCGTCGCGACGAGGAGCAGCCTGATGTGGACCAGAAGAGCGCACATTTTGCAGCAGGGGGAGTAACATTACGACGAATCTCGTACCGGGTCCGGCTTTATTGTTTTGCCCAGCTGACAGGCCCGAACGCTACCAGAAGGCAGCCGAACGGGCAGACGCCGTGATCCTGGATTTGGAGGACGCCGTGGCGCCGGGAGATAAAGAACTCGCCCGCCTGGCTATCCTGAGGCAGGCACCCGGCTCCGCGCTCGACCCACGCCGTACGATTGTCCGGATAAATCCAGCCGGAACGGAAGAACTCACCAAGGACCTCGAGTGTCTGGCTCAGACGCCGTACCGCACCATCATGCTGGCTAAGGCTGAACAGGCTTCCCAGTGCCGAAGTCTGCATGGCTACGCCGTCATCGCCCTTTGCGAGACAGCTGCCGGCATCGTCAATGCATCCCAGATTGCAGCTGAGCCCAACGTCGTTGCCCTGATGTGGGGCGCCGAAGATCTGGTTGCATCGCTGGGCGGAACGTCAAGCAGGACTGGTCGGGGCCGATATCGTGCTGTCGCAATGCACGCACGGTCAGCGGTGCTTCTTGCCGCTGGTGCGGCCGGCAAAGAAGTCATTGATTCCGTCTTTGTTGACATCGCGGACCTTCGTGGTTTGGCCTTAGAGGCCGCCGACGCTGTCGCCTCCGGGTTCGGATCGAAGGCATGTATCCACCCAAACCAGGTAAGTATCGTACGTGGGGCCTACGCACCCACTCCTGATGAAGTCTTAGCCGCATCCAAGCTCCTTGGGGCAGCAGCGAAGGCAGGCAACGGCGTCTTCAGCTTCAACGGAAAGATGGTTGACGGGCCGATCCTCAAGCACGCCCATGCAACCCTCATCAGGGCAAATCTCATGAAGTAGGCAGGGCCCTCGTCGAGTTACGGGGGCCCTTCGCTTCTCCAGTTAACCGGAAGCGGGGAGCCCGCATTGTTGCGCTGGAGAAGACAACCCCGACGGCTCTGTCGCCGTCGGGGTTGTCAATGGATGTTCTTAGCGGGTGACTGAGCCTGTCAGCGCGGCCACGGGACGCAGGAATAGGGGCTTGGTCAGGAACCAAGCGGCGACCATAACGATCAGCGAAGCGCCGAAGATCCAGAATCCGGTCCAGTTGTCCTCGTTGCTTGATGCGTACATGTGATTAAGGTTGCGCAAGGCGCCTGTGGCGAGCACCAGGGCCACATGAACGACGACGAACCCGACGAAGTAGATCATCACCGGAAAGTGGAGAGCCCGGGCGACTTCCATGGGGTATATCCGGTTGAGGTTGCCAAGTTGTTTTGGCCACAGCGGGGACATCCGCAGTCCGGTGAGAAAAGCCAGCGGGGCCGCGATGAAGACGGTGACGAAATAGGCGAGTAACTGCAGCGCGTTGTAGCTGACCCAGCCGTCCTCCGTCGGCCAATCCAGGGCAAGGTACTGCAGCCCCGCTGACAGTGCGTTGGGAACAATATCCCAACTTGTGGGAACGATTCGCTGCCAACGCCCTGTCGAGAACAACAGGACGATGAAGATGATCCCGTTCAGAATCCAAAATACATCCAGGCTCATGTGAAGCCACAAGTTGAGACTGATTTTGGTTGGTGCCCTTTTGGTTCGGATAAAGCCTCTGTTGTTCCGAGTCCAATTCCCCTTTGGGCGGGTGTCAGTCCGAATTTGCCAGCCGCTCCTGATGATCAGCACTAGAAAAAACATATTGAGAAAATGCTGCCAACCGAGCCAGGCGGGAAAGCCGGTCTGCGATCCTTCCGGAGGCTGCATGTGCCCGGGGAATTCTTGGAGGAACGAAGCTGTACTGTCAAGGGCCGTGAACCATTTCGCTGCCAGGACGGCCGCAACGAGCAGCAGCAGAGCCGATGCCGCGGTCACGACCAGTCGTGTCCATTTTGTCTTCGTCGTTTGCCGACTTTTCACTGAGGTTGCCATGGCCTAGCTGCGCCCCTGTGACCGTGACCGGATGGCGTCCATCAGCTGCGGTACTACGTTGAAAACGTCCCCAACGATTCCAAAGTCAGCCACATCGAAAATTGGTGCGTCCTTGTCGGAGTTGATGGCCACGATTGTTTTTGCCCCCTGCATCCCCGCCCTGTGCTGAATAGCTCCAGAAATTCCGAGGGCGACGTAAAGTTGCGGCGTTACAGTGACTCCGGTCTGCCCGACTTGGGAGCTTTGAGCAACGTAGCCGGCGTCTACGGCGGCACGAGAGGCGCCCACCGCCGCGTCGAGCACGTCGGCGAGTTCTTCAACCAAGGCGAAGTTTTCCTTGGAACCCATGCCCCGACCGCCGGACACAACCTTCTCAGCCGTGCGCAGATCGGGACGGGACGAGGCGAGGACGGGTGTGGTTCCTTCGATGACCCCGGATGCCTCCACGCTGAGGGTCAAGTGATGGATGGTGACTCCAGGGACCGCTTCAGGTGCCCTGCCTTCCAGGGCGCCGCGGTGGACTGTGATGATGGGCAACCCGGATTCGGCAGTGGATTCCACAAAATATGAGGCGCCGAAGACTGAATGAGTGGCCAGAATGCGTTCACCTTCGAGTCGAACCGCGACAGCGTTGGTAAGCAGGGCTCCATTCGTGCGTGCGGCCAGTCGAGCGGCTGCTTCACGACCGTCAATTGAGCTTGAGGCCAGCACAGCGGAGGGCTCGAACTGTTGAACAGCATGCCAGAGAGCTTCAACCTGGGGTGTCAGGAGCAGCGTCGGTTCCGGTTCGGTTTGGCCAAGGAAAATGTGCTGGGCTCCGAGGGAGCCCAGCTCCGCCACTATCTCAGCTGCCACACGGGGTGTGGCCAGAACGGCGACAGGGGTGCCCAGTGTTGAAGCCAGGCCGAGCAATTCGCCGGCACTTTGGGAGATCTTCCCTTCGGTGGAAAGTTCAACGAGCACTAGTACGTTTGACATTTTTGTCCTCCTTTAGAGCAGCTGGCGGGCGCCAAGGTATTCCGCAAGCTCAACACCGGCGGTACCACTGTCGATGATCTTCTTGCCTGATTGACGGGCCGGGCGTGCTGCAACGGAAACGACCACTGAGCGTGCTGCGGCTGAACATTCGGAGGGATCCAGATTCAGGTCCGCCAGGGACAAGGTCTTCACGGGTTTTCGCTTCGCCGTCAATATGCCTTTGAAGTTGGGAAAGCGCGCCTCTGCTGAACGCTCAGTAACCGTGATAACTGCCGGCAAGGAAGCGCGGACGCTGAGCGTGCCTGATTCAACTTCACGCTGGCCCGTGACCGAGGTGCCGTGAATGTCCACTGCCCTGATCGAACCGAGAAGGGGAAGTGCAAGGCGTTCAGCCACCATGGCCGGAACGGATCCAGAGCGCCCATCGGTCGACTCGTTTCCGGCCACGACGAGGTCAAAGGCAGTTGTTTTCAGAGCGGCCGAAAGCGCCTTCGATGTCCAAACAGCGTCCGCGCCTGAAAGGTCATCGTCCAGCACATGAATGGCTGAGTCAGCTCCCATGGACAAGGCCTTTCGAAGAGCTTGACTGGCGCCCTGTGGCCCCATGGACAAGGCCACGACTTCAGTTCCTTTGTGGGAATCCTTGTACTGGAGAGCCACTTCCAGGCCGCGCTCGTTGACTTCGTCGATCACGCCTTCGGTTGAGCTTCTGTCAAGAAGGCCGGTTGCAGAATCAAGGCGCCTGTCCTCGGACGTATCTGGCACCTGCTTAATCAGAACGATGATCTTCATTGAACAACTCCTTGTGGAACTGGGTCTGCCACGGCAGGCACGTAATGAAACAGCTGGGGGCCTGGGTTGCCCGCCACACTAGTAACCCGCTTTCCAACAGGCAACAGGGGCGAACGCAGCCGGTCACCGTGCGTGAAATTTAGGGTTTGGCGATGGCTGGGTTGTGCATCGTGTCAGGTCGACGCGAGGTGGCCGGATACAAGTAGGGGGCCTGAGCGGGAAAGATCAAGACGCCTGAAAGTCAGTTCCTCAACGGCCATTTGGGCTGGGCTGCCGACACGGTTCGGACCGACGTGGCTGCGAACTAAGCCATAGCAATGGGGCCCACTTGTTCCACGAGCTCCGTCATTGAGGGCCGGTGCCCGCGGTGAAAGACTATTCCTTTGGGCAGTCCTCGGATTGACGGTTTGTTTTTGGTCACGTCTATGGAGATTCGGCCGCCTGCCATGGGTGCATTGAGGATGTGCAGGTCCCCGTAGGACTTGGGCAGCGCGGGATCTATCCAGACGCCGCCAAGGGAAACGTGAGCGTCATACTGCATCAGGCTCGTTACGAGCAGGATCGGCGCTGTGGCCGCCCAGGCTTGCGGTGAGCATGCCTTTAGGTAGGGGACCGGTGCCTTGAATTGCTCACGGCCTGAACCACAGAACAATTCCGGCAATCGGCCATCGGAGAATTCCGCTGCCTCCAGCAGCGCGGTGGAGATTCGTTGCGCCTCGGTCACAAAGCCGTAGCGCATGAGTCCTTGGGCGATGATTGCGTTGTCATGGGGCCAGACCGAGCCGTTGTGATAGCTGGCCGGGTTATAGGCGCCCATGTTGGTGGCGAGGGTGCGCACACCCCAGCCGCTGAACATTTCGGGGGACATCAGCCGTTCGGCCACCAGGGGTGCCTTGTCCTCATCCACGAGACCGACCCATAGGCAGTGGCCCATGTTGGAGGCGCAGGCGTCGACCTGCCGCTTCTTCCCATCCAGGGCGATGGCGTAGTATCCGCGGTCAGGCATCCAGAACTGCTCGTTGAACTGTTTCTTGAACTTTGCCCCGCGGTCGGCGAGTTCGTCTCCCAAGGCCATATCGCCGTCGTCGTACGCCATCCATGCCCGGGACATATGTGCCTGGTAGACGTAGGCCTGTACTTCGCAGAGCGCGATTGGCGGCTCGGTCAGTGTGCCGCCGGCGAAGTTGATGCCGTCCCAGGAGTCTTTCCAGCCCTGATTGATGAGCCCTCGGGGTTGAGGCGGTTGTACTCGACGAACCCGTCGCCGTCTTTTGTCTCCGTAGTCGCGGATCCAGTTCATTGCCCGGTCCGCGTGCGGTAGCAGGGCGGCGATGGTCTCCTTGGCGAAACCCCACCGGCTGACTGTGCCCAAGACGCAAACGAAAAGGGGGGTGGCGTCGACGCTCCCGTAGTGGACGGACTTGCCGCCCAGGGAAAGCCCACTGGAGACATCGAGCCTTACTTCATGCAGGATCTTGCCCGGTTCCTCCTCGCTCACCGCGTCCACTACCGTACCTTGGCGGTCGGCCAGCGTCTGAAGTGTACCCAATGCCAGGGAGGGATCCACGGCGCGGCCATGTGCGAGGCCAGCAGGGAGTCCCGGCCGAACAGGGTCATGAACCAGGGCGCCCCTGCCGCCACCACTACACGGTCCGGATGGTTTGGATCTTCGATGCGAAGGGCACCGAGGTCGTCATAGCTCCGTCGCAGCGTCCGTTCAATCGAGCGGTTTCCCACGCGGACCACGGGAATTTTCGCCACCCATCCCTGTCGGCGGCGGTCACTTGCGGACATGCCTTCTGCATCAAGATGAATGAACGACGGCGGCGGCGGCGGACTTGTCGCCTCACTGCTCGGCACCGCAGTGATGACGGAACTCCACTGGCTATGCGGGGCAACCGTGACTCGATAGCCTAGGCCCTCCGGCGTGATGTCGGCTCCTGGTGCCTGGATGAGGATGCCCTTCCGAACGTCCTGCCAGGCAGCCCTGATTGTCAGGGTGTCGCCGTTTACGTGGCACGTTTGGTCCCAACGCCGCTGAATTCGGGCCTCCTTGACTTCGAAAAGGTCGGCGAAGTCGGCTTCGACTTTCAGGGAGACCACACATTCGGCAGGCTCGTTCGAGAAATTGCGAAGAGTGACCTGCTCTTGAATGCCTGCGCCCACTTCGCGCAGGCGCTCGACGATCAGCGGACTGTCCGTGTGGCCGTCCAAACGAGGCACCCGGCCGGCAAACAGCGCCCGATACGGTTCCTTCGTCTCCGCGGCCAGTGGTTCAATGGGCTGGCCATCGATGGTCATCATCCAGTGGGAGAGGATGCGAGTGTCCTGAAAAAGACGCCGTGCGGATGTTCGGGGCGGATATCCCCGTTCGGGTCAGAAATGCAGAAGGAGGATCCTTCCACCAAAGTGACCGTTCCGGCCCCAAGGGGACCAGCAGCCGTGTCAGCATTCCATCCAGCCATCCCGTCCCCTCTATGAGACTGACTCTGGTGAGCACGGGCGCCCGGGAAGTGAGCAGCTTCAGAGGCGCCATTTCTGCTATGGACGCTACTCTTGCTCGTTAAGGGGCGCCATTGCCGCTTGGACGGCCCGATGTCAACGTGGGCCTGCGCCGAGCTCCGCCCTGGTCTACGATCTCATTTGGATCCGCGCACTCTGAAGCGCGGATTTCCGAAGGCAGCACTTTTGTCAGGTACGTAGCCGACTGCCGATAATGGACATCTGCCGTCGGACCGGCCCAAACGTCTTGTCATGATGCTCGATATAGTTTCCGCCATGCTCTTAATGAAGGAGGTGCAGCCATTGAGTTGGATATTTCTTTGTTCCGGGGGGCGGAGTGCAGTCGGTTTTGGGTTGTTCGACAGGGTCGGAAAGGGTGCCAAGGAGCAGGCAATCTGCAGAACAGTCGGCTCCGATTTTCAGGTGCTGGATACGACTGCAGGGATGAGCTGGATCTTCTCTTTCGGTGCCCGACCGAGCAAAAAAGAAGTGTGGACAATGTCCACGCTTTCCACCTCGGACTGCCTCGTACGGCCATCGGACTGGCCCGGATTCCGCACGTTTCCGCCACTTCCCAGTGTTTACAAGGCCGGGAATCCCGTTCGAGTCCCACCTCGGGCACGGCATACCCCCTCGTCAGAGGGGGTTTTTGCTTTAACGTGTGTACAAATTAGCTGGTCAGGTCCCTCTGACACGGGCCGCGGGGTGTGCCTGGCGCCGCGGGTCGCCTGTTTGGTTGTGGGGGAGCGGGTTCAGGGCCTTGGCTGGTGGGCTCGCCGTTTGCCTTGTGCTGGTGTCACGCGTTCCTCTCGCAATTCGTCAGGTAGGTCGTGGTTGGCCTACACCTCTTCATGGGTAGGCGTGCAGGTCACAACATGACCTTGTGAACCACGCGGGGACCACATTTTCGACTGGATCGTCCTGTGAGGAAGGGCAAGGGCATCTTGGTCCTGCCTCATGGGGTGCGTGGAGACCTAAGTATTCCTCTTACTGAGCAGCATGGATTTAGCTCTGATTGCCTAAAACCCTTCTACTGCTTGGACTGAGCAAAATGATTGTCAGCGGCCCTGGATGACTGCTGTGTTGCCCCTCTGTGGGCGCCGGCCGGCTGGTGGCCAATGCTGGTAGCGGAGGACTGATGCGAGCGGAAATCGACTGCCGAGTAGTGGGGCTTCCCGAAGGTCGTTCGTCCCTGGTGAGCGCAGCTGATGTTTTGCCCGTTTTCTGGGGTGACGGGTGGTGTGCGGCGATGGCCGGACAGCGCTCCCCAGGGGTGCTGTCCGGCCCTTTGCTCGGTGGTTACTAGAGAGCACTTTGCGGCGTGACGCGTTAGACCGAAGAGATAGATGGCCTGTTCACTTCAGCTTGCTCGTCGGCGAGGGGGCTACGTGCTGTCTCCGCGCTCATCAGCAAGCCCACCAGGGACAGTACGCCGATGCCCATCAGGAAGAACGCCGGCGAGCTGGGGTTGCCTGTCGTGGCGATCAGCCAGGTGCCGATAAGCGGTGCGACGCCGCCGAAGAGCATGGCGCCGACGTTGAACGGCAACGCGAATCCGAGGTAGCGCGAGCGGGTGCCGAACAGTTCGGTGAAGAAAGAAGGAAATACTGCATCGTTCATGGCGAAGAACATGAGCGAGACGATGAGGACCGCGGAGGCGAGTACCACGCCTCCCAAGGAAAGCAGGGTCATGATCGGGTAGCTCAAGATGATGAAAGCGATGCTTGAGATCATCAGGGTGCGCTTACGTCCGATCCGGTCGGACAGGCGTGCGGCAAGGGGAATGAAGATGATGTGCGCCACGAGGCCAATCGTGACAACCAGTGTTGCGGTCGCCTCGCTCATCCCCGCTTCTTCGATGAGGAACGAGGGCGTGTAACTGAGCAGGAGGTAGTAGGCGCCGGCATTGAGCGACATGACGAGCAGTGCCTTGAGCATCGAAGGGAGGCTCTTGCGGGTCTCGGACCAGCGGTTTGCGGCCGGAGGCTGATCAACTGTGCTCTGGCGGTGCTTCTTTTCGAGTTCCAGCACCCGGCGGAACTGCGGGGTGTCTTCCAATCGCAGGCGAAGCCAGAGACCAACGATGCCGAGGGGGCCCGCGATGAGGAAGGGGATCCTCCAGCCCCACTCCTGCATGAATTCCGGTGAGGTGCTGGCGTAGAGGATGGTGGCCATGAGCGAGGCTGCCAGGAACCCGGCGGCAGCTGCGATGGGTACAACACTCGTGAGCAGTCCGCGCTTGGCGGCGGGGGCGTACTCGGCGACGAAGGTGCCTGCGCCGGCGTATTCGCCCGAGGCTGAGAAGCTTTGTGTTACACGGAGCAGCAGGAGCAGGATGGGTGCTGCGATGCCGATGGTGGCGTAGTTCGGTATGAACCCGATGAGGAAGGTGGCTCCGGACATGAGGATGATGGTCGTGGCGAGGATGCTCTTGCGGCCGATTTTGTCGCCTAGGCTGCCCCAGACGAAGGCTCCGAGCGGGCGTACGAGGAACGATAGCGCGAACACTGCGAAGGTGCTCATCAGGGCAACAGCGCGGTCCTCCGGGGGAAAGAAGACTATTGCGATGGTGGTCGCGAGGTAGCTGTAGCTGGCGTAGTCGAAGTACTCCAGCAAGGTGCCGAGCCCGCTGGCGATGATGACTCGGCGGAGTATGGATCGGGGGACGGATTCTGTGGTGGCTACGGTGGTGGGCATGATGTCGTTCCTCGTTTGAGTACCGGATCTTCGCGGTGGGTCCGCAGGATGTGACGACCATCATGGCAGCTAACGTCAGCCCGGAATATGGCCCCGCCGGCGAACCCCCACTGTTAGTTATGGCCCTGGAGGCGAAGCGCCTACGCTGTCGCGGAAGCCCCTGACTTTCAGGGCGAGCCAGAGCTCGGTCTGTGCATCGATGCCGTCCAGGTCGTGACCGGTGATCTGGACGATCCGCTGCATCCGGTTCCGCACTGTGTGCCGGTGGACTCCCATACGTTCGGCTGTCGCTTCGACGGATCGGCGCTCGAGAAGCCAGGTGTGCAGTGTTTTCAAGAGGGCTTCGCCTCCGCGCGAGTTCTCGATGGGGGCGAGGACTGCGCTGGAGAAGGCTTCCAGGTATTCGGATGGAGCGGCGTTGATCAGGAACTCGTGCGAGGCTCCGTCGACGTACTCGATGGGGGTGCCGGCCCGACGGCTGGTCTCCAATGCCAGGGTTGCCTGCCTGATGCTGCGGGCGGAGTTCTCGGGAGCGCCCCTGGTGCCGATCCCCGTGGGGACGTCGAGACCGTAGTCAGCCAGAGCCTGTCGGGGGTCGACTGTTGCCAGACATTCGACTATGCGGTGACGGTGCCGTATGAAGGGGGCGGCGAGGACGACCGCGAGGTCGTCGATGAGCACTTCGGCATGGGTCTCATTGCGCGCTTCGATGCTCACGCCCCGCAGCGGGCCTGAATCGATGCCGATGCTCCGGAGGAATGTCCGGGCGCTGCCCGGCTCCGTGAACGTCAGGAGGCGCGCGAACCGTTCGGCGCGTTTACGGCGCGCAGATTCGTCGAGGAACCACACGCGTTCGAATTCGAGTGCCAGGAGCGAACGAAGTGCTGGCGCGGCGAGCTCTGCCGTCTCCTGGCCTGTCGGGATACGGACGCAGAACCCCCGGACAGTGTCATTGCCTGCGAACGGGAAGACCTCGACCGTCTCTTCTACGTCGGCGGATGTTTCGTCGGGATAGGCGACCAGCTCGGTGGCTGACAGGAGGAGTTGTTCTCCAAGTCGTGGTGCTTCGCGGCCGGCGAGGCGTTCGCTCAAGGGCTCGAGCAGGATCGAAGGAAAGGCCGAGCTTCTGGCCATGACCCTCCCGAGACGGTCGAATGCAGCCACTGGCTCCTCGGTCCTTTGCTGCCAGCCGGACAGCAGGTCCCCGAAAGAGCCGCCGCGGGCCACAATTGCTGTGATCTCCATCTGCAGGTCGAGCGGCCGTCTGAGCGCTTCCCGTTGTCCTTCCGCGTGCAGGACGGCGATGGTGTGCGCGATCCGCCCGAAGTCGGCGATGTCGCCGGTCAGCAGTGGGAGGTCATACTCGCTTGCCAGAGCCAGCAACTGCGGCGGGAGGCTTTCGAATGCGGCCTCGGCGCCGAGGCCTATGATGAGCCCCGAGGCGCCGGCGCCCGTGGCTCCTGACAGGAAGTCCTTCCAGGCTGTCCAGTCTTCACCGAGGTGCAGCCCGCTGGTAAGCACCATTTCGCCGCCGCGGAGCCTCGGAAACGGTCCTTCTCGCTCGACCGCAAGGGGGAGACCGGCGGCTCGTTCAACACCAATTCCTCCGTGCGCCGTCATCAGCCCAAGCCCTGGGGTAGAAGCAAGCTTGGCCACCGTGAACGCCCTCAATTCAAGTGCCATGGCCCCATGTTAGCGACGATCAGGCGGGATTTCTGTACGCCACGGCCACTATTTGGTATGCAAAGAGTACGCCCCGGCGATGGTATGGGAAGGGTGACTTCAATAGTGTGGTTCGCAGCAGGCCGCACCAGCGAGCCGAAGACGCAACTGCGAACGGGAGCATGTCATGATCGGCCAGAACGAGTACTTCGAGGGACAAGTACGAAGCCTTGAATTCAAGAACGAGCAGGGAAACTTCACGGTCGGGGTGATGGAGCCCGGTGAATGGAAGTTCGAAGCTCCCGTCAAAGAATGGATGCACCTTGTCCGCGGAACCTGGGACGTGCAGCAACCCGCCGGTCAGGGGGAATGGACAACCTACAGGGAAGGCGAGCGGTTCGAGGTCCCGGGTGGCACCGACTTCACCGTCCGCATAAAAGACACCGTCGCCTACCTCTGCCCCTACACCGGTGAATTCCTCGGTCACCTGGACATGTAGCATTCCCAACTGCCTGAGTACTGACACAAGTGAATATGTGTTGGACTGACCTCAACAAAAGGAGCCTGGCGCCAAGCCGGGCTCCTTTTAGTTGCGCCCGTGCGGGCCATCACCTCCAGTGACGGTTATGTGTGTCCGTAGCGTGACTCGACGGTTCAGTGAGCAGTCCGCCAAGCCGCTAATCAGTCAAGGTCCGTTCCGCTTGTCTCGAGGTAGACCCTGACTGCACCGATCAGGTGGCCGATATGTTGAGGCCTCGGCTGGTCCGCCATAACTGCGGTCCCTCCGCACCTAGGCCGCTGCCAGTTCTTCATGGTCGTCCGCCTGTTCGAAGACGAACTGCTCGTCGGCCGCGCATGTCGAAGCCGATCAGTTTGCCGATAAACACCCACAAGTCGTGCTGTCAACGTGAGTGAGATATCCACTGCGCATGCCTTTCCCGCATGATGCCTGGTTTTCATGCACCGGGGCATCCATCGCCGCTACGTACTGGTGATGGCGCCGCCGTCGGGCTGTATGACCAGTGCTTTGTGAAGCTGGTGAGCCGGGGTGGCCGGCGGCGAGGATATGGCCTCTCGGAGGAGAGCAGCGGTTCGTTGCCCGAATTCGTAGGGCTGAAGATCCAGTCCGGCGATGTAGGACTCGTTCAGGTTGTCCTTGGAGCTGAGCAATGAGGCCAACTTCACCTTCCCAAGGCCATGGCCGATCCGCGTGAGTGCTGCCTCGGCTCGCTGGGCGACGTCCTGCCACCCGAAGAGCAGCGAATCAACGTCACCGCCGGATAATGCATCAACCAAGGATGCTTCAAGCTGGGCATTGGTGGGAAAGCTGCTGACCACTTCAATGACCGGCCGGACATTATTCCGGTCGCAGCTCTCGGGCATTCTGTGTCCGGTCCCACTCCGCATGGGAGTTTCGAAGTAGCTTCCGGGAGCCGGCGGAAGGCTTCGCCTGCATCCTGAATCAGGATCCGGCGCTTGGACTAACGTGTCGATCTAGACCGAACGCCATATTAAGGTGAAATTACTTCATGACGATGAACCATAACCGTGGAAGAACTACGAACGACAAGCCGGAGTTCGTCCTTCCGCCGGAACGCCCCTACTACTACGCATGGGGTGGCGACAAGCGGATGTACGCCTACACCCGGGATGAGTGGGGCATGGGAGGTTCCTTGCCTAACGGTGGCAACAACACGGTACGTTCATGGGTGGTGCAGTTCATTCTTGCGATCATCATGATCCCGGCCGCGATCATCAGCGTCATCGTCCTTATCGCGGCGATAGTCAGCTTGAACTGGATCGTGATGATCTTCGGCCTGGTCTGTACCCCCTTATTCGCTGCCGCTCCTTATGTAGGGTTCACAGCAGCCAGGGATGAACGGAAAGCGCGGAAGGCGCGCAAGCTGAAGGACCTACCGAAACCTCAGACTTCCGTGGATGACGAAGCAGCCAGGCGATACTTCATAAAACACCCGGAAGCAGGGGTAGAGATCACCCCAGTGAACTTCCCCGACGCCACGTGGTGAAGAAGTATTTGCTGACGCTTTCGCCGCGACATCAGCACCGGCTTTTGCGTCCGGCGAACGTCCGTTCTCGGGAAGTCCGTGTGCTCGCCTGGGGCTAGTTCCTGAGGCGTAGTTTGGCAGCGCGCGCCACACAGGCACGGGCGGGCTGGAATGAATGTCTCGAGTACATGTTCGCCTCCCTTGCCGAGTACGAACGTTCCCGATTGTCGGAACGGACCAGGGACGGCCTCCCAGCAGCTAAACCGCGAGGCAGATTGGGCGTCCGACCCCGCGCAATCACCCCTGGGAAGTGCGAAACTGTCAAGCAGCTGCGCGGTGAGGGGAACCCTAAAGGAAACGGCAGAGCGACTCAGCGTCCACAATTCGTCTTTGACACGGGCCCTCAGCGCTCTCCGGGACGGGGGAGCGGCAAGTGCAGTCCCTCGGGACTGGGGTCCCAGGCCTGGGAACGGTGATGGGACGTTGCTGTCAACCACATCCCCGACCCGTTTCGGAGGGGATCAATGCGGGAATTACCACGGTCAGAATCATCGGCATCCGGCCAGAACGGATCGCCAAAGGAAACGATGATATCCAAATCCCAAACGCTGTTGGGCTTTAGGGGCGTACGGAGCATTTTCCCATCTCGACCGGAGCCCAATGTGGGGACAGTCGCTCGGGAAATAATATGGAACGAAACAATCAGATGACTGCGTCGCTGCAGAAGAGTGCTCGGTCAGCAGTCACCGCCTTTGCTGCCGTTCTGACCTTGGGGATGCACTCCTCAAATGCCCGAGACCCATAGGGATGAACTCGTGGGCACTTGGACATACTCAGAGTCCGGGCTCCCGACTTCATTGATGGTGGGTGTCCGTTTCGGGATCGTTCATCAGGCATCATGAGAGACATTTAGTGTTGCGCAAGGCCGCCGTTTATCGTTGTTTGGGGTACATAGTGTCAAGACTTTCCGTGCAAGGAGTCGATAGCGTAGCTCGCTTGTTCGTAAGCGCAAAGATCGTCCGATACGCCGATAACCTGAAGACGTGAAGCCTGAAGGGCTAGAGTCATCGGAGCGCGCAGTAATCAATCAGAGAGGCTCCGGTATGGACCCGTATCAGCAGAATCAACCGCCGTACCCTCCGCACCAGCCTCGGCAGCCGTACCCGCCCCAAGGGCAACACCCACGGGGGCAGTTTCCGCATCAGCCATACTATGGTCCATCTCAGCCTCAGTGGCAGGGACCACCTCAGCCAAAGAAGAGTGAGAAGAAGTTTTGGTGGATACTCGGCAGCATCGTGGCTGCGGTGACTCTGCTCACCATTCTTGCCTCCGCTGGATGCTCCGCTCTCGCCCAGGAGCTCAACAACGGCGGAGGCTCTCAGGCGGAGAAGGCCAGTAAGATGGTTGCGCGCGTTGACAACGTGCCTGAGAGTGACTGGACTGAGACGTTCCGTCAGAACCCCAAGGTTGATCCTGGCTGTCTCTCCATTGACACATCTTGTCTGAAGCTCACTGCAGCATGGTCGGTCGATCACCAAGTCAGCCTCACCGAAGTGGCCAGGCGGTTTGGAATGGAGGGAGTGTCAGATGGAGCCCCCTCAGGCAACTCTACCGGCTGTCTCACGAGAGAAGATGAAGCTGTTAGCAAAGAATCTCTCTGCATCGATGAGTCGCCTGACGATCCGGGCACCTACCTCGTCACCATCAGGATGGAGCGCGACTAGCGTCCAACGTTGACCATCAAAAGCCCGTATCACCGGTCCCCCAGGCCTGGTGAATCCTGGCTATGGGAAGATCATGCTGCTGGCTACTGCAGGCCGGGAATGGGAACAATCTGAAGGAGCTGCGTGGCACAAGTTCCAACCTTCGATGGCCGGGCGGTAGCGCGGCGTGGACGTTAGGGAATCGCGCTGGGGTGACATGGAGGCCATAGGCGAGCTCCTTACTCCGTGGGACAGGACTCCGTGGGATAGGGACACTGGGCGGAAGTACTTGAAGCGGCGTGGCGGGTCAGCGAGCGGGAGTTCGTTGCCGAGGATGCTGAGATAGTCCTTTTCGACGTGCGGGAGGGACGTACAGAGATGAGGTGCAGGAGGGGCGGAGCAGGTAAAGCAGTTAGCTGGCTTTCCGGGCGAAGAGCCGCTGCAGCAGTATGAAGACGAGGAGCAGGCCGCCGATGACGATCTTGGTCCACCAGGAGCTGAGGGTGCCGTCGTCGGCGATGAAGGTCTGGACGATCCCCAGCACGAGGACGCCGACGACGTAGCCGGTGCCGCCGGTCACTAGGGTGCCGTCGATGACCACGGCCGCGATGGCGTCGAGCTCCTTGCCCTGGGCTGCGAGGCTGTAGCCGGAGAGGCTGTAGAAGGAGAACAGGATGCCGGCGATGGCGGAGCACAGGCCGCTGAGGGCGTGGAAAAGTGTCAGGGCCGGCTGCAGTTGCAACCGGCCCTGACCGCGGTTCAGTTGAACTTGTTACTTGAGGTCGAAGCGGTCCAGCTCCATGACCTTGGCCCACGCGGCCACGAAGTCGTTGACGAACTTCTCCCTGGCGTCTTCGCTGGCGTAGACCTCGGAAAGGGCGCGCAGCTGTGAGTTGGACCCGAAGACCAGGTCCACCGGGGTGGCCGTCCACTTCAGCTCGCCGGTGGCGGCGTCGTTGATCTCATAGACGTTCTCCTCCGACTCCGACGCCCTCCATTTGGTGCCCGGCAAGAGCAGGTTGACGAAGAAGTCGTTGCTCAGGACCTGTGGCTTGTCTGTCAACATGCCGTGGCTGGAACCGCCCAGGTTGGTGCCCAGAGCGCGCATGCCGCCTACCAGCGCCGTCATCTCCGGTGCGGTGAGGTCCAGCATGTAGGCCTTGTCCAGCAGGAGGCTCTCCGGCGGGAGCTTCGAGCCGGGCCGCAGGTAGTTGCGGAACCCGTCAGCTTTGGGCTGCAGGTACTGGAAAGATTCGACGTCGGTCTGCTCCTGGGCGGCATCGGTGCGTCCCGGCCGGAATGGCACGGTGATGGGGAATCCGGCGTCGGCAGCGGCCTTTTCCACCGCGGCGGCACCGCCGAGGACGATCAGGTCTGCAAGGGAGACCTTCTTGCCGCCAGCCTGCGCAGAGTTGAACTCCTCCTGCACCCGTTCGAGCACCGGAAGAACGGTTGCCAGCTGCTCCGGTTCGGAGGCTTCCCAGCTGCGCTGCGGCTCCAAGCGGATCCTTGCACCGTTGGCGCCGCCGCGCCGGTCTGTTTTGCGGTAGGTGGCCGCCGAGGCCCAGGCCGTACCCGCGAGCTGCGGGATGGTCAGGCCGGAGCCCAACAGCTTGGCCTTCAGCGAAGCGATGTCCTGCTCGTCGATCAGTTCATGGTCGACGGCGGGAACGGGATCCTGCCACAGCTGGGCTTCCGGAACCCACGGGCCCAGCATGTGGGGACCAACGGGTCCCATGTCGCGGTGCAGTAGCTTGTACCAGGCCTTGGCGAACGCCAGGGCGAACTCGTCCGGGTTCTTGAGGAAGCGGCGACCGATTTCCTCGTAGACGGGGTCGAAGCGCAGTGACAGGTCCGTCGTCAGCATCGTGGGTCGGTTCTTTTTCTCCGGGTCGTGCGCGTCCGGGATGATCTTCGGAGCATCCTTGGCAACCCATTGGTGAGCACCGCCAGGGCTCTTGACCAGTTCCCACTCGTACTCGAACAGGATCTCCAGGAAGCGGTTGCTCCACTGGGTCGGCATGTCCGTCCAGGTCACCTCGAGGCCCGAGGTGATGGTGTCCGCGCCTTTGCCACTGCCGTAGGTGCTGAGCCAGCCCAGGCCCTGCGCCTCCAGGTTGGCGGCCTCCGGTTCGGAGCCCACATGCGCATCGGCGGGGCCGGCGCCGTGGGTCTTGCCGAACGTGTGGCCGCCGGCGATGAGCGCGAAGGTCTCCTCGTCGTTCATCGCCATGCGCTTGAACGTCTCCCGGATGAAGGCGGCAGCAGCTACCGGGTCCGGGTTGCCCATGGGGCCTTCGGGATTGACGTAGATCAGGCCCATTTCAGTGGAACCGACGTCCTCGGACATCTGGCCTTCACCCACGTAACGCTCATCACCGAGCCAGGCGTCTTCAGGGCCCCAGAAGATCTGCTCGGGCTCCCACACGTCCTCGCGGCCAAAGGCAAAGCCGAAGGTCTCGAAGCCCATCGATTCCAAGGCGACGTTGCCGGCCAGGACCAGCAGGTCGGCCCAGGAGAGCTTCTGGCCGTACTTCTGCTTGACCGGCCACAGCAGTCGCCGAGCCTTGTCCAGGTTGGCGTTGTCCGGCCAGCTGTTGAGCGGCGCGAACCGCTGGCTGCCGTCTCCCGCTCCACCGCGGCCGTCATGGACGCGGTAGGTACCGGCCGCGTGCCAGCTCAGGCGGATCATCAGACCACCGTAGTGGCCGAAGTCCGCCGGCCACCAATCCTGCGAGGTAGTCAGGACCGCCGTGATGTCACGCTTCAGAGCCTCGAGGTCGAGCTTCTGGAATTCCTCCTGGTAGCTGAACGACGGGTCCAGCGGATTGCTTGACTTGCCGTGCGTGTGCAGCACGGAAAGGTCCAGCTGGTTGGGCCACCAGTCCTGGTTGGTCCGCGGTCGGTGGCCTTTGGGCTGGGGGGAATCGATCGCCGGGTTTTCACTTTCGCTGCCCTGGTCCGTGGCACTGCCGTGGGCCACCGGGCATCCGCCTTCCACCTTCTGGTTCAAGCCCTGCGCGCTCCCCGGAGTGGGGGCTGGGGGATGTTCTTGGGGATCGGTCATATTTTTCTTCCTTTCATCTGGCCGAGTTCGCCGTCGGCTCGGGCCGGTACAAAGTTTTCTATTGCGCCCTGAACGCCCGTCTGGGGAGAGCCCATCGGGAGGGACCGTCCCTTGCCTGCCGCACCGAGAAGTGTTGTGTGACAGTACCCCCACCCGCGTGCTGTTCCGCAATGATCATCAAGTCTCGCCTTAGCCAACAGCGTGGTGCTAGGGCTGGTTTGTTGTCAACATATTCTTTGCTCGTTACGGATCTCTCGTCGGAGAAAACGCCTGTGAGGAGATTCCGTGAACCCGGCCGGCACGCTGAACCAGGAAAAGCGATCCTCCGTCCTACGGGAGGGCGCCCGGCAGGCCGGGTACGCTGGCCGAAGGACTTTCGCTGCGCATCTGCTTGGAGCCCTCCAAAAATCGACCGACGCCTGGTTCGCTGGATCGCAAGGGAAGAAGCGCCGCACCTCTGAGCGATGCGAAAGGCTATTGCCAGTCATGGCCTCTAAGGCCGGGCCCCGGATAGCCAAAGGGTAGGCAGCTGTCGCTGCGAGGATGCTGCAAGCCTCTTACGGTTGTGGATGCTGCTTCCTAATCGGTCGGTCTCGGTTTAGCCGATCACAACGGTCAGCTCCACTGGGACAGCACGGCGGATCGCATCGTCAACGGGGGAGTGCTCGTCTGCCCATTGAACGATGTCGCGGAGAGCGGCCTCTTCGGTGTCATTGGCTGCTATGCGAACCACTGTGCGGACACCAAGGGGTCCTGCAGGAGTGTCCTTACCGATTCCCAGCAGACCGCGGTCATCAGATTCACTGTCAACATCGACTTCGAGCAGGTTTAGGCTCACTCCCTTTTCGGCGGCACGCATGGCGATGAGCGAGACCAAGCAGGCGGCGCTTGCCGAGCGAAGCGTCCATCCAGGAGTAGGCGCCGAACCCTTCCCGCCAACTCCTGGTCCCATGTCCGTCACCAAGGACCAGCTGTGGGGGCCGTCAACGCGGACCCGGAGCCCTTCTTCCAGCACGGCCGTGGCCGTTGAGTCGCGGGAGCGGGCTTTCTCCGGGCTTTCGTTCAAGTACTGCCGGGACCTGCTGATGGCTTGGGCTACTTCCGATTGCGACATCTCTGGCACTCCTTTTCCGGTGCGGACCGAATCGGGCAAGAATACACCTCTACGAGTCGGTCGTGGGTGTCTCATGGCAGCGAAGTGCGAATCTGATGCGGCCATGCTTTAGTAACAACGTTGTTCAGATACTAGCTTGAGCTGCTCACACAATAAGGTCTGGTCCCGGTTCAGTACGGTGAGATTCACCGGGGTGGCAGCGCCCACATCCGCTTCTGGGGACCTTTGACCTGAGGTGCGGCTTGTAGGGCTGGTGGGCCAGGGGTTCGGCAGCGCAGTCCTGTTCAGTGATGGCGACCCGTGGCGGCGGCCTTGGCCGCGCGAACCGGGAAAAGGGGCGTCCACTCCGCAAGCGCCGCGGCCGACAGGGCCCTGGCTTATGAGTCCGGGACCCTGAGGCCATCCCGGACAGCCTGGAGGCGTCAGGCTTGATGGTTCAGTCGTAGTCGATGCGCCCGGATGCCGCTGCTCAGGGGGCGGACTGCTTGCGCAGTGTGTTGTCCAGCAAGGGTTCTTGCGGGCCTGAAGGAACACTGAACAAGGGCATGAGCCACTGAATCAACGGTCCGATCAGAAACGCTTCGGCCATGGTCCCGATCCCGAGGGTCCCGCCCAGCAACCAGCCAGCTGCAGCTACCGTTACCTCGATCAATGTGCGGCAAGTACGGATCGACCAGCCGGTCCGTTTGGCCAGGCCCGTCATAAGCCCGTCTCGTGCACCCGGGCCGAAGGAGGCCCCAAGATAGCAGGCGCTGGCGACGGCCAGGAGCATCAGTCCGCCGGCGAGAAAGACGATTTGCCAGAGTAGCCCGTTGGCTTGTGGGATCAATGGCATCGACAAGTCGACGAAAGCGCCGATCAGCACGGCGTTCGCCAGAGTGCCCCAGCCCGGGCGCATCCTCAGTGGGATCCACAAGAGGAGCACGAGAAAACTGACCGCGATGATGACCATTCCGGTGCTGACCCCCGTCAGCCGGGCCAGACCTTGATGAAAGATGTCCCAAGGTGAGATTCCAAGCCCAGCCTTGATGAGGACCGCGATGGAAAAGCCGAAGAGCGACAGGCCTGCGAGCAATTGAGTGATTCTGCGTATCAACATCACATCAGCCTCGCAGCAAACTGGCCCTGAAATATGTAGCCAGTTTGAACCTCTGGCTGTCTTCCGGGTTCACGCCTCATTGGTGGATCTCATACGACACCCGTATACCTGTCTGCGGCTGAAATCTAGGGCGCCTGTCCACGCGACGTTCACGCGACCGATCCTTTGATGAGAGGGACGAGAGCATCGCTATGGGTCAGTTGCGGATGGTGCGCGGCGCCCGGTACCAAGATCAGCTCAACATTTGGAAGTGACTCGAGCTGCTCAGCCGCGCCTGGCGCGATTGGGTCCTCGCTTCCTGTGATGATGCGGACCGGGCCGCTGAATCGCCTAAGCGCTTCCTGGAGTTCGGCACGCCACTGCTTCGATCCTGTAAGGGCGAGCTGCTCGGCCACCCTCTTGGCAGTGCTTCGCTTGAGGTCTCTAAGACTGGACTCGAGAGCGGCCGTACTCGCTCCTGACCCGGTTAGTTGGTGTGACAGCCGCGCCGGGTCAGTGTGTCGCAAGTAAGTGCATACGAGCGGCTGCAGTCTGGCCGAAGCACCCATCGGGGCTTGGAGGAAGAACGGTGCGATCAGCGTGAGGGACTTGACCTGCACCGGGAGCCGGTCAGCCGCGACTACTGCTGCAGCCGCACCGATCGAATGGCCGATGAGGTCAGCGGGTTCCCCACCCAGTAGAGCGGGTAGCCACTGTTCCCAGTCCTGAACGCCTGTTCCGCCGCTGAGGCCGAGTCCGGGCAGGTCCACGACGCGCGCGCCGATGCCCGCCGCCACTTCGGCCCACGTGTCTGCGTTGACCGGCAAGCCGGGAAAGACCACCTTGCTGGACCTGGGTACGCCGAGCTCGAATGTCCTCAGACCGCCAACGTCGACGAACCGACGGCCTTCAGCCATCACGGCGCCGAACCGATGCGCGGCCAGGTGGTCGGCCCACCGTTCCAGGGACACCAGCACGTCGGGCATTGGGATCCTGTGTCTTTCGGCGAACTCGATGGCGGAATCTGTCGGATAGCGGTCGGCGGACATGAAGCTGAGCGTTTCGGGATCTGCCTTGGTGATCCGCTGCGGGAGTCGCTTGATGACACCGATCGGCATTCTGACCCGCGGAACCTTGACCCCGAGATGCCGGCCCACGTGCGTGAGCAGATCTGCCAGCGGCGGGGTGGCGTCGTCAAGAATCCAATAGGCCTTGCCTGCAGCAGCCGGATCGACCGCTGCTGCCGTCATGAAGGCTGCCAGATAGTCGACCGTGACGACCGGGAGGAACGTCGTCTGGTTTCCAGGCAGTGCGGCAACGGTACCGTCCCAGATCTGCTCGATGGTGGTGGCCAGCCCGATGAGCTGGTCGGACTCCCCGGTCACGCTGTCGCCGATCAGGCTGGACGGATTGACGATGGTCCAGGGGACTCCGCGTTCCAGGGCCCGGGCCTGGAAGATGGCGTCGGATTCCAGCTTTGAGGCTTCGTAGGCGCCAAGTTCCTTGTAGACCGCGGTGCGGTGGTCCTCTGACCACGGGACGGTCGTGGGGTCCTGTCCGCCGACGCGGTAGCCCGACACATGGACGACGCGCTGCAGGTTGGGGAGGTCTTCGGCGAAGTCGATCAGCTTCTCGACGATGCCGACGTTCGCGCTGCGTGCCTCTTGGGCGGTCATTCCGAATCGGTAGGACCCGGCGCAGTTGTGGATCTCGGTGATGGACGGGAATGCCGAGGGGCCGCCCGCGATGATCTCGGGAGCATCGAAGTCGACGATCGTCGTGCTGATGCCCCGTGTCAGGCCATGCTCCCTCACCCATCGCTCGACACGCGCTCCGGACTCGGCTGTCCGAACTGCCACTGTGACGTTCGCGCCGGCCTCGGCAAGGGCAAGGACGAGGTGACGGCCGACCATTCCCGAGGCCCCGAAGACCAGGGCGTGACGGGAGTCTTCTTGTGGTGTCATCGTGTCCTCCCACCGGTCTCGCAGCGCAGGTTGATGAGCTCCGCCACAACGTCAGCGGCCGAAACCAGGGGTTGGGTGCTCTGCATGGCGCGAGAGACGATCACCGCCCCCTCGATCGTCGACACCACGACAGTTGCCAAAGACCGCGCCTCCTCGGCGTCAACACCACTTGCCTCAAGCAACGAGGACGTCGGGGCGATCCACGCCTCGAAGGCACTGGCGCACGCCCGCCGCAGTCGCTCGCTCTCCGCGCCCATCTCCAGGGTGACGACGGAGACCGGGCAACCCAACCGGAAGTTGCTCTCGCTGACGATGGTCGTCAGGGCTTCAATCGCGGCGCGGGCAGCCTCAGCTGCGCTGCCCGCTGAAATTGCGGCCTCTGCAATCAGCAGCTCGAATTCCTTCGCGGCTAGCTCGACCGCTGCGAGGCCCAGGTCCTCCTTCCCGCCGGGGAAGTGGAAGTAGATCGACCCCTTTGGTGCTGCGGCGTGTTCGATCACAGCGTTCAGGCCCGTGCCGCTGTAGCCGCTGGTCTGGATGAGCTGGAGCATGGACTTTGTAAGCCGTGCCTTCGTCAGGTTTCCTTTGAATGCCATGAGGAAATAATAGACCGGTCTACATATTTTGCAAACCCGTGAAAAGCCATCAACAGCGTCATGGCCCTGTGGCACTGGAATTCTTCGGCGGCGCTTCGCCTATTTCTTTCGAAGACTTCCCGGAGGTTGCCCTGGCGGGAGGAGCCAACCGGCGTGATGGACAGCACCACCTGGGAGACTGCTGAACAACGTGGTTGTGGGGCGGGCGGATCAGGGGCGATCTGGCCCGAGGGATACCCGCTATCGCTGCCGATGGCTACCATCGGGTATGCCAGCTACTACACGGAGGAAAAACCGACATTTCTCTCAAACTGGCTGACGCGCCCCGGTAACTACCGCAAGCCAACCGCATGCCGGTGGAAGGAGGAAGGTGTCGTTCTTTCAGCTTTCGCTGATCGCCGCGGTCGCGCTACTGGGACCACTGCTGGCGCTTCCCCGGAAATGGCATTTTCCCGTGGTGCTGGGGCAGTTACTGGCTGGTATGGCCATCGGGCGTACGGGTTTGGGTCTGGTGGACTCCTCGGACGCCACGTTCACCTTTGTGGCCGACGTCGGGTTTGCCCTCGTCATGTTCGTCGCCGGAACGCATGTCCCAGTGCGGGACGAAGCTATCCGCCCGGCACTGGGCGCGGGTGCTCTGCGTGCCGGCATCGCCGCAGTGTTGGCGGCCGTCGTCGGAATCGGCATTGCCTTTGCCTTCGGCACCGGACATGCTCCCCTTTACATCGTTCTGCTCGCGTCCTCGTCGGCAGCCTTGGTCCTGCCGATCGTCGATTCGCTGCGGCTGAGGGGACCAAAGGTTTTGACGACGACGGCGCAAGTGGCGGTGGCGGACATCGCCTGCATTGTGGCGCTTCCGCTTGCTGTCGACCCATCCAATGCGACGAGGGCAGCTGCCGGGGCAGCCGTCGTCGCGGCCTGCGCTGCGGTTTTGTTCTTCGTGCTTCGCTGGCTGGAGCGCAACGGCACGCGCGGACGGGTGCATGAGGTGTCCGAGGACCGGAAGTTCGCCCTGGAGCTGAGGATCCAACTTGCCGTGCTGTTCGCGCTCTCCGGTCTTGCTGTGGCGGGTCACGTGTCCATCATGCTGGCCGGGTTCTCCTTCGGCCTGGTGGTCGCCGCGGTGGGCGAGCCCCGGCGATTGGCTCATCAGCTCTTCGCCGTCAGCGATGGCTTTCTGGGGCCAGTGTTCTTCGTCTGGCTGGGCGCATCGCTGGATCTGCGCGCCCTCGCCGGAAGCCCCAGAATGCTTCTCCTCGGGATCTGCCTTGGTCTGGGTGCCCTGCTGGTCCATGGAAGCCTGCGGCTACTGGGCCAGCCTCTGCCGCTTGCGGTGCTTGCAGCGTCCCAGTTGGGAGTTCCGGTTGCCGCCGCTACGATCGGCTCCCAATTGCATTTGTTGGCGGCGGGGGAAGCCGCGGCCATAATCCTCGGAGCCCTCATCACCATCGCGGCGAGCACCGCCGCAGGCTCACGGGCCGCCCGCACGTTGACGCAGCCCGGCCCGGCGCCGGCGGGCAACGCATCCGGGGGCGGCCCGACGTCGGCTGCGTAGTTCGTTTGGGCTGGCAACTTCCGCCAGTCCGTGAGTTCGGCGCTGTTGCCATAGCGTGAGGCGATCGTACGTCTGGTGCGGATTGAGTACCAGGGCATCATCAAGTGGGCCACCCTGTTTCGTCGTCAAATCATGCCACGGCCGTTTAGTTCTGTTCCTTCGGGGGCGTGACGCTGTATTCGGCAATGATCACGCCGGTGGTGGTGGGGATGCTGCGTTCCAACTTTAGGTCGGTACGGGGTCCCTCCGGGAAGAGGCGGGTTCCTGATCCGAGCACGATGGGGTGAATAAGAAGTGCGTATTGATCGATCAGGCCTGCGGCGTGTAGCTGGCGCACTAATTTACCGCTGCCCATGATCATGAGGTCGCGGGGGTAGTGGTTCTTGAGCGCGGCTACAGTCGACGCTGCATCTCCGACGAGGAGTTCGCTGTTGGGGTAGGTCAGCTTGACGTCAGGGTTGTGTGAGACGACAAACTTTTCTGAGCCCACCAGTACGTCGACGAATGGGTTGGGCCCCATGGAGGTCCAGTATCCGAGGACGTCGTGGTAGGTGCGGTGGCCAAACAGGAGGCCACCCCCAGCGCTCATGCCCTCGCTGGCGTACTTCATTGACACCTCGTCCTGGTATCCATCGGCCCACCCGCACGTGGGTGAACGCGTCTCGGGTGTCTTCATCGGTGCGGCCGGGTCCCTGCATGACGCCGTCGAGGGTGATGCTTTCGAAAACAGTGATTGTGGACATTGCGTTCTTCTCCTTCTGACCGGATGTGCCATACGCCACGGTACAACCGGATATTGTCGCTCCACGCCCATTTGCGCCGCACCGTACGTCACGCGGCAATTCCCCAGATTGCGCGGGCGCACGGGCGGAGGGTGGAGACTTTAGTGCATGAAGATGACTGCGGGACGACGACCAGCGCTGACGCAAGAGCCGGCTTCATCGGAGACGATGACGGCGGAGAGCAGCGCGTACGGCGAGGCAGTCCGGGCAGTCCGGGCGGGTGAGATCAACGCGGATGAAGCGGCGAACCAGCTGATCGACCGGATGACGGATAGGGAGATCCTCGGGCTGCTCGACGGCGACTCGCCCAGGTTGCTGCTCCCGTTCATCCCGATACTGCTCGGTAGGCGCCCGTTCGTAGCGGGGGCGGTCTCGCGGCTCGGCATACCAGGCATTCGGTTCAGCGATGGTGGCCGTGGCGTCGTGATCGGCGCCTCCACGGCTTTCCCCGTGACGATTGCGCGGGCAGCGACCTGGGATCCATCGTTGGAGGAACGTGTCGGGATCGCTATCGGTTTGGAAACCAGGGCACGGGGAGCGGACTACTCGGCCTCGGTCTGCGTAAATCTGCTTCGCCACCCTGGGTGGGGCCGGGCGCAGGAGTGCTACGGGGAGGATCCGGTGCTCACTGGCCGGATGGGATCAGCCCTTACGCGAGGCGTACGTATGCACGTCATGGCGTGCGTGAAGCACTTCGCGCTCAACTCGATGGAGAACGAGCGCTTCGAAGTCGACGTGGCGGTGGACGAACACGCCTTGCACGAGGTCTACCTGCCGCATTTCAAGGCCGTTGTGGAAGCCGGCGCGGACTCCGTTATGAGTTCCTATAACCGCGTGCGAGGCGAATACATGGACGTCAATCGTGCCCTGCTCACGACCGTGTTGAGAGATGAATGGAATTTCTCCGGGTTCGTGACGAGCGACTGGGTGTTTGGCACCCACGACGCGGTCGTCAGCCTGGAGGCGGGAATGGACGTGGAGATGCCGCTGCGGCTGCTGCGCGCCCGCGAACTGCCGGCCGCGCTGCGGAACGGTGACCTGGCCCGCGCGACAGTGCTGCAGTCTGCGCGACGCATCCTGCGCACTTGCGTGCAGCATGCCGCGACCCGGGAGCTAGCGGCCCCAACCGCCGCCCTCATCGCCTCTCCGGCGCACCGGGCGCTTGCCCGCCAGGTAGCCGCAGAGTCGATCGTCCTGCTGAAGAACGAAACCGTCGGCGAGGCGCCGCTACTGCCATTGAGTCCCACTACCCGACATCTCACGGTGATCGGACGGCTCGCGGCGCGACCGAACCTTGGCGATCATGGCTCCTCACGCGTCCGGCCTCCTTCCACTGTGTCACCGCTGCAGGGGCTGCGTGAGGCGTTTCCCGGGGTGCGGATCACCACCACCACCGGTCGGAACGAGCGCGCCGCGGCCGCGATGGCAGCCGCGGCGGAGACGGCGATCGTCGTCGTCGGGCTGGACCAGCACGATGAGGGCGAGTCCGTCGTCACGGGAGGCGTCGACGTCGGCGTGCTCGGTCGGACCTTTGGCTCAGGTCCACTCCGTCGTGTGCTCATCGGCCTGGCACACCTGGCCTCGCGCTTCGTCCGGGGTGGCGACCGCAGCTCGCTCAGCCTGCGCCCCTCTGATGAGCGCCTCATCCACGCGGTCGTCGCCGCGAACCCCCGGACCGTCGTCGTGCTGATCAGCGGCAGCGCGATCCTCACGGAGACATGGCGGGGCCGCGTGCCAGCGCTCCTCCTCGCCTGGTATGGCGGCATGGAAGGCGGTCGCGCGCTTGCGGGCGTGCTGACCGGCAGTGAGGAACCCGGCGGTCGTCTGCCGTTTGTGCTGCCAACGGACGCCGCGCATCTGCCATTGTTCGACCCCGCGGCAAAGTCCGTTGTCTATGACGATAAATGGGGTCAGCGCCGGTTGGACGGCGAGGGACATATCCCCGCGTTTCCGTTCGGATTCGGCTTGGGCTACACGACGATCGAACACAGGCTTCTGGACCACGGATTCGACGACACAGGCGGCAACGCGGACGTGCTCGTAACGAACAAAGGAGACCGCGAGGGCTCGACCGTTGTTCAGGTCTACGCTGCGGATGTGTCCCTCCGCAGACCTGTGGCTCAGCTACTGGGCTTCCGTAAAGTGACGCTGCAGCCGGGCGCGGAGACGATAGTGCGGGTCGCCCTGGATGCTGGGCCCACCCTGCAGCGCGATCCGACCACGAGGCACTGGTCGCCCCGGGCGGGGGACTGGGCCCTGCTCGCCAGCCAACACAGCCCGGTCAGCTGGGAGAACGCCGTCCCCTTGCGACGCCGGGAGGCGCCGATCGACGAGGAAGGCATCTCGGACGGTCAGCCGGCCTGATGCCGATAGGGGTCTCGCGGATCACCGGGGTAGGTCGCGAAAGGGTGCCGGCGGCCCTTCGACGCTGACAGGCAGCGCGTCGTCGCCCCGCAGCATGGCGCGGAGCAACCGACGTTCCTCCCAATGGAGCAATAGGGACGCCTTGCCGGGCCGCAGCACCAGGTCCCCGTTCGGAGTCGCATACCGCTTCTGCAGATCCGCCAGCTCCTCGGCTTGCAGCAGAGCAACTGTGCTGCCCGAAGCCCGGTCGACCAAGCGGAGTAATGAGGAGGGTCCCGTGAGATCGGTCGCGACGAAGCGCTGCTCGCTGGCCGCAAGAACTGTCCTTTGCGCCGCGCGGGTCACGACCAGCGGACGGGACGGCCCGCCCAGCAGGCTGCTCATTACATCCGCCGCGGCGTCAGGGCGTCCGGTTCTCCGCGCGGCCGCCTGCATCCGCTGTAAGCGGCCGGGCTCGCGCAGCACCTCATCGATCTTCCAGCCGATCGTCGCGGCTGCGTTGCAGCGGACGGCCGCCCCCTGCTCCATGAGGTAATCGCCGTTGCGTACCTCCTGGCCCGGGATGGGGTTCACAAGTACCATGGGCAGGCTGGCAGCCATGCACTCCGACGCCGAGAGCCCGCCCGGCTTTCCCACGAACAGATCCGCGCGCTGCAGTAGCTGTGGCATTTCGGTCGTGAAGCCGAGCACGCGGTAACGGTCGCCAGCTGACGCAACCAGCGCCTCGATGCGCTTCCGCAACTCATCGTTGTGTCCGCACACGACGGTGGCCGTGAACGCCGAGCGCATATGCATCGTCTGCCGCACCACCGAGACAGCGTAGTCCCCGCCGGTCGCGCCCGCCGAGATGAGCAGCAGCGGTGGCTTGTTGGTATCACGTACGGGCGCGGGATTGGGCTGTTTGGTGATCGGGATTCCTGTGGCAGCGACACGATCGGAAGGAAGACCGAGCGCCAGCAGCTCCACCCTCCCCTCCTCCCTGGCCACAAAGATCTTGTGGAACGCGCCCGAGAGCGACAAACCTTGGAAGTCGTAGTCGGTGGTTACGACGGCGGTCTTCGCGTCAACCACGCCACGAAGGAGCAGTGAGGCCAACAGCTGGGCAGGGAGGAAATGCGTGCACACAATCGCCGTCGGCCGGAACCGCTTGATGGCACTGACGACCGGACTGGCGTTCACCCGCGTCCAGGGGTCGATCGGGCCACGGCGCCGGTACGGCGGATTGCTTATGTCGTAGCCCCACTCGACCAGCCAGGGCAAGCCCTCCACCAGGACGAAGTAACCCTTGCCCAGCAGCGCGCGGTAGAGCACGCTGCTCACCTGCAGCACGTCAAGCACCTGCACCTCGGCGATGTCAGCGCGTGCGCCACATGCTTGCTGTACCGCCGCCGCTGCGCTGTTGTGCCCCGATCCCACGCCTGCGGACAGGATTAGTACGCGCTGTCCGCCGGCGGTGGCTTTGGTTCGTGCCGACGTTGTGCGCATGAGGAGAGGCTAGCAGGCTGCACTACCTATAAGGCGAAGGGTAGCCGTGCTCTGCTGGCAACCTGATCCGCAAGGCGAAGGACGACACATCCTGCAGGCCTGCTGCACTGCGGTCCAGGAAGGTTGTCTCCTTCAGGAACCCCTGATATTCGTGAGTTCCCGCAGGATCGCAAGCTGCTCACGGTTGATGGTGATCAGGAGTTCGATCTCTTCCTTTGCTTTCAGGTTGGTGTCGTAATCGTGCTGGGCCATCAGGTTGCCCGCGAGTAGGTAGGCACCCAACAGCCCAAAAGTGTGCCTTCTCATTGATGAACGCGACGGCGCCAGGGTCCACAAGATGCCGGCCGCCCATGCGCCGGCATTTTGATGGGCAGCGAAGACTCGCACCCTCCTCAACGTGACTTGGGGTCGCATCGGGCCAGCCTGCTTCCTTGGTCGGCTGGACGGGGAGAGAATGAATTGGATCGCATCGTTCAAGCGGGCAGGGCATGGGCCATGACTGTAGGGGAGAACGGAGACGTGGTGGTTGCTGACGAGGAGATGCCGCTGCACTCCAGGATCCCGACAATCAAGTACATCTTTGTTGAGAACACCCCCGGGGCATTTCACCGGCCGCAGGTTTGCCACGGGCCAGAACCTAGGCGGTGAAGGGCACTGTCTGGGTCTCCTCCTCCGGCGCGGTTTGACCGGATCGTGCTGATATTCAATCCCGCCAGCAGCCGGGATGCGGGCGTCTTGGCTGGACGGTTGTGCGATGAGTTGGCTCGCAGACTGCCGACGATGCCGGTCAGCCTGAGGCCGACCGGCTTCGCCGGGCACGGCAGGCAAATGGCACGCGAAATGGCCTCTCCTGGTCGGCCGTTGATTGTCTCGGTCAGTGGCGACGGCGGGTACAACGAGGTGATCAACGGTGTAATGGATGCCGGGGGCAATGCCGTTTGTGCGGTTATGGCCGGGGGCAACGCCAATGATCACCGGCGCAGCACCCGCCAGATGCCGCTGATCGAGGCCATCGTCGCCGGCGAAGTTCGCCGAATCGATCTCCTGCGGCTGCAGGTAGGGGAAGGGGCCGATGCTTGGACGCGGTACGCCCACTCGTACATCGGATTCGGGCTGACGCCGGCCATGGCCATCGGCATAGCAGCAGGTACGAAGGGAGCACTGTCTGAGCTCGTGTCCGTCGCCCGCACCCTGTCAAGCCTCACACCCTTGGAGATTGCCCGTGCGGACGGTGCCCGCGCCAAGGTCGACAGCCTGGTGCTGGCCAACATCCCCTACATGGCCAAATACGGCAGGGTCAGTGAAACAGGGGAACCCAACGATGGATTGTTCGAGGTCATCATGCTTCCCCATGCCAGTAAATGGCGCATGGCGTTGATGACTCTTCGGGCGGTTACCATCGGGCTTGGCGTGCAACAAAGCCTCAACCGCTACGAATTCATCACGCTCGATCCAATCCCACTTCAGATCGACGGTGAAATCATGCAGATCAACGCCCACACGTCCGTCCTGGTCGAAGCCCAACACCAGGTCTTGGCCACGCTCGGGTAGACCACGGGCCACACCGTCGCGGCAACGCTGCAAGCAGCGGCCCCGTCGTCCTGTGGAGCAGCGGCTAGCTACGTTTGTGGAGCATCCGTACCTTGCGGGCGTTGGAGCGGAGTTGGATGATTCGTGCTGCGCCGGCAACCGCTACGACTATTCCCCCTGCGACGCTCGCGATGAACAAGGCCATTCCCAGGGAGAGCGTGCCCTCGAGGCCGAGGAACATTACCCTGGCAGGTTCCTGGTTCTGCAGGATGAAAATGATCAGCAGCACCAGCAGAATAAGGGCCGTGACCACAGCCACCCAGACCACCCCGGACCGTGTTGGCTTCGGCCTTGTCTCAGCGGGAAGGGAACGGGCGGGCCCTGGGGTTGATCCGTTCGGGGGCGTCTGCTCAGGCGGCAGCCCTCCGGGCGTGACTGGTTCCGATGTCATGATTGATCAATTCCTCTCCGTGCACTTCAATTCTCCGCTTTTGCGGCCCGCTGCGCGTAACGGAGGTCCGGCTCAGCGGGGATGCTTCGCATGGGCAACGGTCCAGGCTGTCTCCGATTCCCTTGAAGACCGATACGACTACCTTAGAAGCTTCCTCCTCGCTGCCTGGCGTGGCTAAATGCTCTTGCTGTCATTGGGTGCTGCTGATTGCGGCGCGTCGTCTCGCCGAAGGGGAACGAACCAAACCGATATGGCCGCGCACTACTAGATACAGCCGGGCTCCGCAAAGGGATGACAGGTGCTGAGCTCGCCGATATCTCGGGATGTTGTCGCTAAACCATGTCGAGATTTTTCGCCACTATGGCTTCTGATCATGCATATTCATTTGCGTCTGACTATGAACCGGCGAGAGCGGAGGTGACCCCGGTGAATGAAAGCGAGCCTGCAATGGAGCTGGCAACGGATGCACCGGTGCTGGCTAGCGGATCGGCTATGCCTACGCGCAGGAGTTTGGGGGAAAATTGCACGCGTCCTCTATCGACACGAGTCTGCTGGAAACCGGCAAAAAGAAGTGGGGAAAAATGTCCACACTTTCCGCCCTCGTACTACCTCGTACAACTACCGGACTGGCCCGGATTCCGCATGTTTTCGAGATTTGCCAGTGTTACCAAGCCCTGAGATCGCCTTGGTCAGGTCCCCCGTCAGCTGGACACTGCGGCTTCGCTGCGGTAATTGGCATCAGGATGGTGCCAATGGTCTGCAAGGCAGCGTCCAGACGTTCAGCGTGCAGCAGCAGCCGTTGCCCGGGAGATATCAGCTTCCTGGGCAGGCCCGACTCGTCAGCGAGCAGTGACAGGGTGATCGTGGAGACGCTTCCAAGGCGCTCCGGCGTCGAACTCCCATAGACATCGAGGTGTCTGGTTAAACATTCGACAGTGCTTGCGATGCCCCGCTCTGCGATCCCCAGCCGGGCAACCTGTGGGACGTCCGAAACCCGCTCGACCAAGGCAGCGAGGCTTCGGGCGTGGTACCCACAAGCATCCAAGAGTCCGATCAGGGAGCGGGCACGGGCCCGCCGGCGGCGTTGCGGGTTGGCCGGGTGAGCCAGCGGCAGACAGGACCTGCGGAAGGCCTCCAGCGCTTGATCGAGTTCCCGCAGATCCTGGGACAGCCCCCGGGCAAGGTGCCTCTCGTCGAGGCTGCCAACAGCGTGACGGGTGACGCGGCCGAGTGCGCGCAGAAGCTCAACCAGGCGCTCGTTGCTCACTCGTTCAGCAGTGATAGGCAGGACAACGACCGCAGCGATTACGCCGCAGGCGACGCCGAGCGCAGTCTCTTCGATGCGCAGCACGAGCAAACTGGTCGTGAGGGTGTGGAGGAGCGAAATGAGCACGCTGAGCGCGCCGGTGATGAAGAAGGTCACAGCCCAGTAAGCGGCCGGAGGGGTGTAGAACATCCCGAAGAGGCACAGCAGGAGCAGGCACAGTCCGCTGGACGTGCCACTGCTGGCCAGGGCTGCGAGCCCGAAGCCGAACACCACGCCCAGGATTGTGCCCGCCAATCGCCTGGCGCCTTGAAGCAGGATTTCGGCCGTGCTCTCCATCCTGACGAAGACGACCCAAACTGTGGCCACGGCCCAGTACCACAAATCTGGTGAGAGCAACGTTCCACCGGCTGCGGCGAGTGCAGCAGCTACCGCGACCTGGAAGGATTGACGGGTGGATCGATGCTCTGCGCGGGCTCGCCGCGGCTTCCCGGTAGCCCCTGCTGCGCGAGCATCTGGGGCCGGGTGATGGCCGAACACGGCCAGAGCCAGCTCCCCTAATCCCTGATAGCTGTGTTGCAGTTCCGGAGGGGCGAATGGCGGATGCGCCGAGTAGTCCAGCAGCCGTTCGCGTACTCCTGGGCGTGACGCATCATCGGAGTTGGCCATGTAGTCGTACAGTGCCCGTATCTCGCGAACCAGATGCTCGCGGGTGTGGGCCTGCCCATCGCGGAGCGGCTGGGGCATACGCGTCAAGCGCATTGCAAGAACGGCAAGTCGGCGCGCAGCGCTTTCGGTACGCGCGATCCTCAACTGCGTGTCGGCGGTGGCTTTATCCAGATGGCATCGGTCCATGACGTCTTCAATCAACAGCGCGCACACGTGCAGGCGCTTGATGCTGCGTTCCAATGCCCGAACTCTCCGTGTTTCGTCGCGCCCCGTTGCCAGGAGTTCGATCGTCGCGTCCAGCACAGAGCCCAGACGGCTGTCGAACGCCCGCTGCAGGCGTCGCAGAATGCTTGGAACGGTGGTCGGAACGAGCGCGAAGCGCACCAGGGCGTCAGCTGTGATGGCCACGCCGAGAGCCCCTGCCAGTTCCGGTAGTTGCACGGGCGCTGCCTTGGTGACCTGCGTCAAGAAGAGCATCATGGCGCCGAAGATTCCCAGTCCCAGTCCGCGCGGGCCGAATTTTCGAGCATAGGCGGCCGCGAAGATCAGCAGTGGGAAGACTACAGCCGCCGCGGCGGGATGAGGTGCCAGCAGCGTTCCAACTGTGAGGCCGGCGAGAGAGGTGATCAGACCGCCCAGCAGGGTGAGCATCTGGTCACGGGGGCTGAGGTCGCTGGTGGCGAGCGAGGCGACCATGGCGCTGAATCCACCAGTCACTACCACCTGGACAGGCTGCGCCAGGGCAGTCAGCATCCCCAGCGTAAGGAGGACTGCCAGAGTTACCCGGAGAGCTGAGACCAGGCGCAGTAACCCGGGGTCGGAGGCCAGGAACCGGCTCCATAAAGTCGCTGCCGATCTTTCCCGCACGGTCGTCGTCCCTTTCATTGGCGACGGCGACCCGGCCGCCGTCGAGCCGGTCATGGTTTCGATCGGCCTCTGACAATTCTGGTCTGCCTAGCGCGCGGGGCGGTATGCGTCAGATGACTGCTCCGTCGGCCGGTGGGGCGCTTTCGAGGACATCGCGGAGCTGTGAGCGGGCGGTGATGCCGAGCTTGGGGAACGTGCGGTATAGGTGCGAGCCGACCGTTCGGGGTGACAGGAAGAGTTTCTCGCCGATCTCCCGGTTGCTGAGTCCGCGGGCTGCAAGCCGGATAATCTGCCACTGCTGGGGCGTGAGCTCGGCGAGTGCGTCGGGCGCGGCATCGACGACGTCAACGCCGGACGCGCGCAGTTCCGCCTGTGCGCGTTCGATCCATGGTCGGGCGCCGAGGCGGCGAAAAGTCTCCACCGCCGAGGTGAATCCCGGCCGTGCTTCGGCGATGCGGCGCCTGCGCCTCAGCCACTCAGCGTGCTCCAGGAGCGTCTGTGCTCGTTCGAAAGGCCACTGCTCAAGCGTAGTGTCCGCCAGGGCGGCGTGGAAGAAGGATTCGGCCTGCTCCGGGTCGGAGAGCAGCGCACGGCTTCGGTTCATCAGCGCCTTCAGACGCCCTGAAGCGCTGCTGCCGAGCTGCTGTCCGCAGCGCTCCACGATCGCAGCGGCCTCGCTGATGTGGCCGCTGCGCGCGGCAGCGGCGGCCAGCTCGGCGAGCGCTGCGTAGGATGCTTGATAATGCAGGGGGGAGCCGTCAGAGCGAAAAACCATTCGCAGCTGCTTATAGGCGGCACCATAATCGCCTTCGGTCGCCGCGACTGCTCCAAGCGCCCGCCGGGCGTATACGGCGACGGACCGGCTCTCAAGCGGGTCGATCAGTGCCAGGGCATTTTCAGCCAGCGTACGCGCTTGGGGAGTATCGCCTTGCAGAGCGCACACCATGGCTTCGACGGCGGACGCGCACGCGGCGGCGTGCTCCAGTCCGGTCACCGCGGCCACAGAGGCGACCTCCTCGCACACGGTGCGGGCCTGCGCCCACCGGCCCTGTTCCAGATAGGCCAGGGCGGCGGCGCAGCCCAGTCCGTTCGGGAGTGGCCCGTGGGTCTGCCACAGGTCGAAGGCCATGTCGAAGGTCCTTACCGCGAGGGGAGTCTCATCCAGCAGCCAGGCCGTGATGGCAAGGATCATCAGCCGGTCGGGCCTGTCCTTCTCCTGACGAATCAGCCCTGGCAGTTCCGGGACAATGTCTGCACCGCTGTCGATAGGATCCGCGAGGGCCCGCACCCACGCCCGCAGGGATGCGTCGGGCGGGTTCTCGGCGATGAGCGAGAGGATTTGCTGGATCTCGTACCTCTGCGATTCCTCGCCAGAGTAGAAATGGGCCACGGCGGCGTCGCCAAGGATGTCCAGTGCCGACTCCGGTGCCACGGTGGAGAGCTCCAATGCGGTACGCGTGAGCGCAGCGTAGGCAACGTTGTGATGCATAGTCAGGGTTATGAGTTTGGCGGCCTGGTGCGACGCGGCCGCCTGGAGTGCGGAGTCGTCGGTGAGGCCTCGGGCTTGGGACGTGAGTTCCTTCACCCATGCGAGTTGGCCCGTGAAGACAGCCGCGCCTGCGGCGGCTACCAGCAACCGCGCGCGCTCTTCACGCTCCGGGGCGAGCTCGGCAGCCCGTACCAGAGCTTTGGCCGCCGCTGCATAACCGCCGCGACGCCGGGCCCGGTCCGCAGTCTCCTCCAATGCGGCGGACACTTCAGCGTCCGGGTGGGCAGTAGCCGCGGCCAGGTGCCAGGCGCGCCGGTCAGGCTCCGCGCGCAGTGCTTCGGCCAGTCTCAGATGGGCATCTTGCCGTGCATCGAAGGACACTGCATGGTAGACGGCCGAGCGGATGAGGGGGTGCCGGAATCTGATCTGCCGGCCGACCTGCCTTACTAGGCCCGCGTGCTGCGCAGGCAGCCATGCCTTGTCTCCCAGATCGGGCAGTCCGAGGAACACGGCCGTCGCTGAGTCCGCCGCGTCCGCAGCTGCCAATAGCACCAGAGCACGCTCAGTTTCCTCGGGCAGCTCGTCCAGGTGTGCGGCATAGATCCGCTCCAGCCGCTCTGTGAGAGGCAGGGGACCGGCTGCCGTACTGGAAGACTGTTCCCGCCCGCGAGTTGCGGCACCTGCCAGCTCCATCAAGGCGAGTGGATTTCCCACCGCCTGGTCGAGGATCTCCGAGCGCATCTGACCGTCCAGGATCTGGGGCTGCGCCACGTCGAGCAAACGATTGGCCGCCGCTTCGTCGAGCGGGCCGAGCATGAGCGTCTGGTGCTCCCTAAACCCCGGAAGCAAGTCGCCATTCCGAACAGCCAACAGCAGGGTGATCGGTTCGTCGGCCAGCTGCCGGGCGACGAACGCCAGGACGTCCAGAGACGCCCGGTCGATCCATTGCGCATCGTCGACCACGACCAGAAGAGGCCCGCGGTCGGCCAGATCACACAACAGGGTCAGGACGGCTACGCCAAGGAGCATCATGTCCGGAATGTCTGGAGCGGGCTCGAGAGCGAACGCCCCGAGGAGAGCTGCGCGCTGGCGGACCGGCAGGCTCTCGGCCATGGTCAGGGCGGGCCGCAGAAGCTGGTACAGCCCGGAGAAAGCGAGATAGGTCTCCGTCTCGCTGCCGGTCGCCGTCAGCACCTGGTGGCCCGCCGTGCGTGCACGCCCCGCGGTGCCATCCAAGAGGATGCTCTTGCCCGTGCCCGGGTCCCCGATCAGTACCAGGACTTGGCTGCTGGACAGCATGGACTCCACCAGGCCGCCGAGGCGCGCGGCCTCAGTCGCTCGCCCGATAAGCGGGTGACTGAGACCGCACTCGGCTCCCGTGATCGCGCCGTGTTGGGTCACGCGCTCATTCACACGAGCCTCCAAGGAGCTGAAAGATTAGCACCTGTAATCATAGCCAGCTACGGCAGCGCTGCCCACGTTTCAGTCGGTCAGTACCGCCAAGGCATCGATCTCAACAAGCAGCCCCGGGGGCAGCTGCATGTAGACGGTGGTGCGGGCGGGATAGGGCTCGCCCACAGCCTCGGCATACGCCGCGTTCATCTCGGCCAGGTGGGCCGTATCAGTCAGATAGACACGCAGCATGACGACGTCTTTCATGCTGGCCCCTGCTGCCTTGAGCACTGCGGCGATGTTGCTTAGGACCTGGGTTGTCTGCTCTGCCACGGTTGTACCGACGACGGCGCCGGTGTGGAGGTCGAACGGAAGCTGGCCCGATATCTGGAGGATGGGCCCCTTGCGTACGCCCTGGGAAAGGGGCGCGCTGATAACCGGCGCATGTTTTGTGCTGACGATTGTCCTGCTCATAGCGTTTTTTCCTTGAATAGGGGTGAGTGGATCGAATGGCTGCTGGGCGATGGGTCTTGCCGCTGGGCGGAGCCACCGGGGTTCAGCGCCACGCCTTGCGTTCCTCGCTGCGCGGGTCTTCTTCTACAGCCCAAACACCGTCGTCGATGCGGAGGGTTGCCCGGCGGGCGGTGTCGTACCGGTCCCAGCCTGGATCGCCGGTGCTGGCGAATGCCACCCAGGCCGCGTGCATGCGGGCGGCCAGTTCTGCGGGCGGATCATCCGGACCCAGGAGGGCTTTGTGGCCTTGCAGCTGCGGCAGCCCGATGTTGTCAAAGACGAACGGTAGCTCCATGGCGTGTGTGGCGCCGAGCTCTCCCTCAAGGCTGTTGGATCGCCATGCGAACAAGTAGCTGTACGTGCCGGAGGCGTCGTGTTCGGCATGCGCGTCGGCGAGTCGCCAGCTGCCAGCGCCAAACAGAGCGTCTCCCATGATGGCGGAGCGCAGTTCGCCGAAGGAAGCTTGCGGCCGGGCTTTGCGATAGGTCTCCACCAGTCGGACTGGATCCCGGTGGGAGCGCACCGCGGCCGCGTCGACGTCTGCCTCGGTCGAAGTGGAGAAGTTCCCAAACGGAGCCAGATAAAGATTGCCTTCCTCCGCGTTGATCCCCACAAGAAGGTCGACGGCGCCGCCCCATCCGGCCGCGACCGCCTCCGCCGGCTGCTGGTCGAGTACGACGCTGAACGGGCTGAGGCCGATGAGCGGGTCATCAGCGGTCTCGGTCTGCAGGTCGATGCCCGACAGCTTGGGCATGATGTCGACGAGGTCCTCGTCGGGGATGTCCGCGAACGCCTCGACGCTGGGCTCCACCCCCAACGCCTCGGCTGCGGCGCGGGTGACCCGGGCGGCCTGCTCCGGTGTGAAGGCCCCCCAGCCACTGCCGCTCTGGACGATTGCCCGGCGGAACAGGCCCTCGGCCTCTGGATCTGCCAACACTGCGCCGACTATCGTGGCTCCCGCGGACTGGCCGAAGAGCGTGACGCTGGAGGGATCACCACCGAAGCTGGCGATATTCTCCTGCACCCAACGCAGTGCGGCCATCACATCGAGCAGACCCCGGTTGGCGGGCGCGCCGGGAAGATCGAGGAAACCAGGGATGCCCAGGCGGTAGTTCAGGGTCACCAGGACGATGCCGTCACGGGCAAATCCTGTGCCGTCATAGAGTTCCGAGCGGGTGGACCCCGCCACGAATCCGCCTCCATGGACGAAGACCATTACCGGCAGCCGCTCGCCCTCTGTGTCAGGCGTCCAGACATTTACGGTCAGGTAGTCCTCTCCGCGGACCCACCCAGGTCCGAAATAGGCGGACATGTCCACGTTGCCGAGTTTGCGTTCGGACTGGGGCGCATTCGGTCCCGGATTGGTGGCGTCCCGTACACCCAGCCAGGGCGCGTGCGGCTGCGGAGCTTGGAACCGGCCGATGCCTAGCGGGGCTGCGGCGTAGGGAATATTCAGGAAGGCGGTCGTTCCGTCGTGCCGAAAGCCCCGGACCGCACCGTTGGCAGTAACGACTGTGTTTTCGGCGTTTTTGGTGTCCTCGCCGTTGTCAGTATGGTGACTCATGGTTTTCTTTCTGTGGTCTCAGCCTTCGGAGTATGGTGCGAACGGAGCCCAGCCTTTGATGGAGAACTTGCTCCCTTCCCGGACCACCTCGGCGGCGCCCGAACCGCCCAGGTGTGCGGGAACGACCAAGGCATTGTTGTCGGCTGCCCAGCCGAGAACTTTGCGCCGTGTGGCCCTGGCGCCGGCGGGATCCTCGCAGAAGCAGCTGTTCGAGTCCGGCTCCAAGATCTGTACAGGACTGTGCAGCATGTCGCCGACGAACACCGCACGGTCAGAACCGGAGTCCAGGGTGAGGACTGAAGACCCGGGAGTGTGTCCCGGCGCCAGATCCAAGCGCAGGTTCTCGTCGATCGTGTAGCCGTCCTCCCAGAGCAACGTCAGCCCTGCTTCGTGTACGGGCGCGACGCTGTCCTCGAACACATTCTGATTTCCCCGACCGAGCAGCGGTTTGTAGCCGTTGGCGGGGTTCCAGAAGTCGAAATCGGTTTTAGGCATCAGATAGGTGGCGTTGGGGAAGGTCGGCACCCACGTGCGGCCGTCCAAGTACGTGTTCCACCCGACGTGGTCGATGTGGAGGTGCGTGTTCACCACGATGTCCACGTCTTCGGCCCGAACGCCCGCACGGGCGAGGTTACTCAGGAAATCTGTGTCGAGGTGGCTCCAGACCGGCGCGTAAGGCCGCTCCTTGTGGTTGCCGACTCCCGTGTCGATGAGAATGTTCTTTCCCCCGCTGCGCAGCAGCCAGGTCTGGATCGCTGAATTGACGATCTGCGTCTCGGAGTCCAGGAAGTGCGGCGCCAACCATGAGGAGTTTTCCTCCCATGCCTGCTGTGGGCTTTCCGGGAAGAATGTCTGTGGTGTCATGTCGACGGGTCCGTAGTATTCCCAGACCCGGGTAATGCTCACATCGCCCAGGGTAATCTGGTCCATGATTAGTCCTTAGTCCTTAGTTCTTGAAACGGTACCGTTTGTCGCCCGGGAGGCACCCGGCACAACCGAGCTAACGGTGTCCTTAAATCTTGAACCGCTGACGTGTGCGCGGGGTATCCGTCAAGTGACTGCATCGAGCACTAAGACCTCCTGCGGGACCCCGAAAAGTAGGAACCGGGTACAGCTTTAGCCCTTGCTGAAGATCAGGCTGACGTTCTGGCCGCCAAATCCGAACGAGTTGGAGAGCGCTGCGGGAGATGTTCCGCGGCGTTGTTCGGTGACAATGTCCAGCCCGAGCTCCGGGTCCACGTTTCCCTGGTGAAGATTGCGGGTGGGAGGGATGACTTCATGCGCGACGCTCCGGACTGTGATGATGGCTTCAACTGCGCCGGCGGCTCCGAAGAGATGCCCCAGGGAGGCCTTGGGGGCCGTCACCGGAATGGTGTCGCCGAAGATGGCCTTGATGGCTTTTGCTTCCGCCAGGTCCCCCAAGGAGGTGCCGGTCGCGTGGGCGTTGACGTGGCCCACCTCCGCTGGGCCCATGCCGGCGTCGTTGAGTGCTTTGGTGATGGCGGTGATCTGGCCTTCGCCGTCGTCTGCCGGCGCCGTCATGTGGAAGGCATCGGAGGCAATGCCCACGCCCCGCAGGACCGCGTGGACAGTGGCGCCGCGGGCAATGGCGTGCTCGGCACTTTCCAGCACCAGAATGCCTGCGCCTTCGCCCAGGACGAAGCCGTCGCGGTCTGAGGCAAAGGGGCGCGATGCAGAGGCGGGGTCCGCCGTAAGGGTTGAGAGAGCCCTCGTTTGCAGGAAGGCAGCGACGGTGAAGGGCGTTATCGCGGCTTCAGCACCGCCGGCAATGACCACATCAGCTTCGCCGGAACGGATCAATCTGGCGGCCAGGACAATTGCTTCGGCGCCCGAGGAGCACGCCGAGACCGGAGTGTATGAACCTGCCTTGGCGCCGTAGCGGATGCTGACCGCCGCGGCGGGTCCGTTGGCCATGAGCATCGGTACTGCCCGCGGGGAGACGCGGCGCTGGCCGCGGTTTTCCAAGGTGTCGTCCTCCCGGAGGAGCGTGCCGATTCCGCCCACGCCTGTTCCTACCGCCACGGCCAGTCGGGTGCCGTCGACCTGGGGCGAACCGGCATCTGCCCAAGCTTCTGCCGCGGCAATCAGGGCGGCTTGCTGGACCCGGTCCAGTCTTTTGGCTTCGACGGCGTCAAGTCCGGTGGCTGGGTCGGTGGCCATGGGTGCGGCGATGGTTACGGGGAGCCCGCTGCCCTGCAACATATCCGGCCCGACATCCCGCACGCCTGAACAGCCCTCAAGCAGGGCGGCCCAGGTCGTGTCGACGGTGCCTCCCAAAGGCGTTGTGGCGCCTATTCCTGTCACAGCGATATCTCGTGCCTTCATGGCAACTCCTTTTCTTGTATGACATACAAGATATACAGATAGTTGTATGGAGTACAATTTCTTGCATGGTCACAGAACGCAAGGGGAAACGTCTTCCGGGGGGTCCATCGCAAGCTCGTGGCCACTCGACCAGGGGCCGGATCCTGGATAGCGCGGTGAAGCTTTACCTGGCCAACACTTCGGGTGACGTGAGCGTGGCAGCGATCGCTGCCGATGCCGACGTATTTCCCAACCAGGTGACCTACTACTTCGGTTCCAAAGACTCGCTCTTCATCCATGCTGCCTTTCTGGCATTGCTCCACGATGCGGAACGCGTTGAGGCCATCGGTCTCAGCGCAGGGAGTCCCGAGTCATTTCGAAGGAACATGGCCCGCACGGTACTGATGCTCCCGTCCATGCCGCTTGTGGTGCGCGCCTTGGCAGTGGGAACATCCCGGCCTGCTCTGGCGGCTGTAGTGGATCAGCATCTGAATCTGCTGTTCCGCCAGTCTGAGCGCTATCTTGCCCGTCTTATGAAGCACAGGCACTGGGAAGTGCAACGTCCCATGCCGGTGGAAACCAGGACGTTTTGGAGCGCAGCCTTCGGAGCCACCCTCCTGTCACAGGCCGGCGCCACGGGATCGGGGAGCGACGTGGACCTGTCCGGCACGTTGACTGTTCGTGGTGGGAGTCCGGGGGAGGATCTCTAGCTAGTGGGCACGATAGTCGTGAACGACGCACTCGACGCCGCGGCGTCGTTGGCGTTCGTGATGTTCAGCCGGCGTAGCAGGCGGGCGATGACCAGTGTGTCTTTGTCGCGTTCACCGGCGATTTTCGTGGCCAGGAGTGTCCGGTTCGCCCGCACGCTGTTCGAGCAGGCGCTCAACCGCCAGGCGCAGCGGCTGTCCCTCGACGACGAACAAAGTCTCGATGCCCTCGATCGTGAGGCCGTAATGACGCTCACCGCGGACGACATCGCCGAGGCCGCGCTGGTCTTGGGTGAGGAGCCAGAGCCTGAGACGGACCCGACGCCGGAACGGGAACAGTCACGCTGGTGGCGCTGGCTGGTCTGAGCTCCGATTCCGACAATTCAACGACCAGTTTGCGTTCGGCTACACTTCCGTGTTCTTGCCGCCCCATATCGGAGACCTACTGCAGGACGTCCCCGAACTGAAGGAGTCCGGATCGGCGACCCGAAGGAAGGTGGCCCGACATTCTTGATGAACGCCTCACCGGAGGCGTCCACTCCCACCGTCATCTCAGCAGGCACCGTGAGGTTCCCAAACGGCATGGAGGAGGGGCCATCGGAATCCAGCCGCCGTCATCGTTCGTCCGCGGGATGGCTCGGTGGTGTGCTGGTCCAGCTCCGTTCGATCTCTGAACAAAGATCGTTCTCCGGCGATTTGGGGGAGTATTAGAGGACGACTAGTGGTGGACTCTATGTGGATGGAAGATATCCACCCGCGGCAGGTACTCAATGTCGGTAGACGCCAAACAGGGATCTGAACAATGAGAGTGGGACTGCGGCTACAGGGAACCAGCTGCCGGACCGTTGTATTGGACGGGCGGACTGTAGTTTCCGCCGCCCGGGAGGTGCACGCCGACAGCTTGCCCGAAGCACTGGAATCGTCCCTGTCCGCTATCCGTCGGGAGTTCGCGTCGGGCATCACGGAGATCACTGCCGACGTCGGACGGGTTCTGGCGGAGCGGAAGCTTGCCTGCGTCCTCGCCATCCGTATTTCGCCCCGCCCTCCCGCGGACCGCTTCCATATGACCGTGCTGCCACCCCTTATCGAGCCGGCTGTGACCCGCACGGTGCACGTCGGCGGGGGTCATGACTTGAGGGGACGGCCCCTGGCCCGGTTGGACTTGGAGGCGTTCGTGGCTGTTCTCCCTGGCATCATCGCCAGTGGCGTACGGAACGTGGCGATTACGTCCGTCGGTTCGACGGCGTCAAAGGCGCATGAAACGCGCGTAGCAGATGCCATCCTCAGCAACGACAGGGACATGCGGATCAGTATTTCCAGTGATTTCTATTCCAGCGTCTTCCGGGACCGCGATTACACGGCCATCCTTAACAGTGCCCTGATGGAGACGGGGGAAGAGTTGGCTGCCCTGCTTGAGGAGGCAGGCCGGAGCCATTTCCCTGCCGCTCTCCTGTCGTTTGGAAAGAACGACGGGGGTCGGGCGCCTTTGTCACGGCTGGCGTTGGCTCCTGTGCACGGGTTGTACGCGGAGCCCGGGATGGCAATCCTTGGTGCGGCCGCGTTGGCGGGAATCCCCGATGGGGAAGTCGTTCTCTGCATGGAGGCCGGAGCCACCGTTGGCCACACCCGGGCAGGCTTGCCTGCCGCCAGAAGCCTCATCCGCCAAGGATTTGACGCGAGCATCGCCAGCAACGCAGCCATTCTTGAGCCCTATACTGTCCGCCATCCGGTTCGCACGGACATCCCCTCCGTGATTGCCGATCTCCGCGAGCATCAGGAGACTGCGCTTCCGTTCGGGCTGGTGCCGACTCTGCCGGCGTCGCAGGACGCCGCGCTGGTAGGGTCTGCCGCGGCGCCGCTGACGGCGTGGATCGACAGGCTCGCGACCGTCAGCGGCCGGGACGACCTGCAACGCGCACAGAACCTCGCCGAAGAGGACGCCTACTCAGCGGCGGTCCAGTTGGGTGCCAGCCCCGGGCAGACCCGCATCATTGAATCGAACGTCTACGCCATGCCCTATGGCAACCCGGGAATCGTTCGAATCCGGGTCCAAGCGGCAGGAGAAACATACGCCCACGAGGAACACATGCTGCCCACAGCTGCCCTGGGAGCAACATCATGAGCACAGTACTCACAACCGAAGACGTCCGGAACCTCCGCACCGGGGCACACTTCCTGACCTGCACCATCGACCCGACGGCCATCTACATCTACGCAGAAATGATCCAGCGTGCGATGGAGGGCCGGTCATTGGAACTCATCACCGTTGACGAGCTTGCTCCCGACGACCTGGTGGTGGCGGTCGGAATGGTCACGCAGGGCCTTTTCATCGCCGACATGCCTCCCGTGGGAGATGAGTTCCTTGGCTGCATCCGTGCCATCGAGGCGAATCTTGGGCGCTCGGTGCGGGCAATCTATTCACTTGCCGCCGCCAATGTCAACGGAATCGTCCCCCTCATGGTTGGACTGCAGTCCTCGCTGCCCGTCATCGATTCCGACCCCATGGGCCGCGTTTTCCCCTTGATCAGCCAAACGACGTTGAATATTGGAAAGGTGGCGATAGGCCCTATCGCGCTCATGGGGGTGACCGGGGAACGGGCGGTGGTCGAGGTCGAAAGCCCGCAGCGGGCCGAAACGCTTGTTCGTGCACTGGTGACCGAACTGGGCGGCTGGGCAGCCACCGCCATGTACCCGTGTTCCGCCCAACAGCTGAAGGAGCACGGAGTCCACGGGTCCATCAGCCGGATGATCCGGATCGGGCAAATCCTCGACGCGAACACCCCCGTCGAGAGAAAGCTGTTGATGCTCAGCGAACTCCTCGGCACCACGCGCATCGCCCGGGCCCGCGTGAGCCACATCGAAAGCCTCTCGCGGCCAACGGACCTCGGCCTGCCGGCGCAGCCGTCCAGCGTAACGCTCGATGACGAGACCACGGGGCGCATCGTCCGTCTCGAAATCCAGAATGAGATCCTGCTTGTCCTCGTGGATGGCGAAGTAACAGCAGCTGTCCCAGACATGGTGACCCTGCTCAATTCCGAGCAGGGCACGGTGGTCAACATCGACGACATCCAGGTGGGCGACGTCATGGACATCATGAAGATTACGGCAGCCGCACAGTGGTACACAGAGGCGGGGCTTGATCTCACTGAGCCTAAGGCCTTCGGCATCCCGATAGTGCACCCAAGGCGGCGACATGCGTAGGTCGAAAAATGAAATCCGGCTCGATCTCGCCGGGCTGTTGGCGCACGGCTCACTCCGTGGCACAACGCCGTTGTATCTCACTCCATCGAGCGGGTTGGTGGAGAGCGTGGTTCTGGTCTCCCAGCTTGAGGAAATCCGACAGGTGCGTCCCAACACTGTGGTCGTCCTCTCCCCGGAGATGGGATCAGGTGGCTGGCTGGTTTCCGCGGCACTGCGACACGCTTGGGAGCGGCGGGCCAGTGCCGTCGTCGTGGCCGGCAGTACCTATGCAAGCGGAGCGGTCGGACTGGCGGAGCGGTTGGGCACCACCCTTCTGGCCGCTGACGGGGACCCAGCGGAATTGGCGTTGGCTCTGTCGGCCGAGATCGGAGCTGCCCTGTCGGTGGTCGATGCGGAACTGGCCCGGGTAGCCCGGGCGGTCGCAAGGGACACCACCCTCGGTGACGTTCTCAAGACCATTTCCAGGGAACTGGACGGGGTGGGAGTTTTGCTGGGGTACGACGGCGTGGTGCTGGCCTCCGCCGGAATACCTCCACGGGAGACTGACGAAGTCATCACCGTGGAAGTCGGCGAGGCCAATAGTGCCCTCCGCTTCACCCTCACGGCAAGCGTGCCCACATCCGGGGTCCACAACCTGCGTCTGGTGCGCTCAATCCTTGAGGTAGCCACCCCGGCGGTGAAGGCCGCTTGGTTGTTGGAAGACCTACACAGCTCTGCCCGTGCCATTCCCACGGCGGCGATCGCCGGATTGGATCAGGACCTTGATGCGTCAGGGGCGGAGTTCGAGGAAAAACACCGACATCTGCTGAACCAGCTGGGCTGGCGCGAAAGGGAGCATTACGTGGCTGTGTGGTTCCGAAGCGGGCGGGTGCAAGACCATCGGCCCGAACTGACGGCTGTGCTGCGCCTGCTCTGGCGCAAGGTCACAGCACGCAGTCCCTTGGCCGAGGTTCAAGGTGGTTGGCTAACCCTCGTGCCGGCTGGGGACCAGGACGCCTCGACGCAGCTCGAAACCCGAATCAGGACACGTCTGGGACCGGCCCTTGCCGAGCTTGGGCTGGTGGCCGGACTGTCCCGGTGGCAGGAGGACGGCCCCGCGCTGGCGTTGATCGTGCGTGAGGGCCGGCTGGCTGCTGAATCGTCCCGGTCGATGGGACCGGGTACGGTTCTCGGCCTCGCCGGCCTCGGGGTGGCGGCGGCCACGAGCTTCGTGGACGTGGACGCCGTCGAGCTCGTGGCCGAATTAACACTGCCGCGGCTGATGGCATCTCCTGACCGCGACGTGATTATTACGGCGGTGGCCGTCTTCCTGGATCACCGCAGCTCAGTCAGCCTCGCGGCGAAATCCCTCAATTTGCACCGGAACACCCTGCAGGCCCGGCTTAACCGGGCACGGGAACTCGGTGTCCGGCTGGATATCCCGTCCGAGCTGCTGTCCGTCCACCTCATTGCCAAAGTGCTGCAGCGCTCCCTGCAAGACTAGGCGAGCACGCGGGCATACCGTTCCGCCAGCAATCCGTGACCGCGGTCCATGCCCGGGAACGGTCCCTGGTCCGTGTCCTTCGAACTGTTCCATGGACAACTGTTCTGTGGACACGGTATCCAGGGACCGCAGGGCTAACCGATCTCGACAACAATCTTCCCTGACTGTTCGTTCGACTCCATGTAGCGGTAGGCGTCGAGCACCTGGTCGAAAGCAAAGACCCTGTCTACCCTGGGCCGCAGCGCGCCGGAGCCAATCCGCTCGAGGATGAAGTCGACACCTCGCTGCCGCTCATCGGCCCGTCCGACGTGGTTGAACATTGAGTAGGGATGGAACACCGATTGAGTCCTGCACATTGCTGCCATGGGGATGACGGGCTGCTGATCGCTCAGCGTTCCGTACCCGAAAATCACTGCATTGGGTGCCAGGTGATGGACGTAGGTGCCGAGGGACTCTCCTCCTACAGGATCGAAAGCGACCCGCACGCCTTTGCCGTCGGTGGTGCGGTCAATGACCTCGCCGAGATCGTCGACTCCCACAAGGGCAACTTCGTTTGCGCCTGCTTCGAGGAGGAGCGACCGCTTCTTCTCCGTCCGTGTCGTCGCGATCACCTTCGCCCCCAGTGCGCGCGCAACCTCGATGGCGCCAAGCCCGGCCGAACTGGCGGCGGCCGTGACGAGCACGGTGTCATCGGATCCGAGATTGGCTACCTCTGCAAAGGCGAAATAGGACGTGAGATATTGCATCCAAACAGAGCAGGCCTGGGCATCCGAAAGCTCGGGTGGAGCAAGGGTTAGGTAGTCTCCCGGAAGGACGGCTGTCGTTCCTTGCACGCCGTCAGTCGTGGTGTAGAAGGGAATACTCGTCACACGGTCGCCGATGTTGAAGGCCGTGATGTTCTTGCCGATCTCGGTCACCGTTCCCACTGCCTCGGAACCGATGCGCGAGGGGAACGCCGGGATGGTGTAGTGCTCCCCGTGGATGAACATCAGATCTGCCCGGTTGAGTGCAAATGCTGCGACGTCGATGCGGACATCGTTGTCGGCGACCGGACGTGGCGAAGCATCTTCGACGCTCAGCACTTCAGGGCCTCCCAGTTCGCGGAAGACAACCGCGGATTCCGGCCTGCTCATGGCCGGACCATCGAGAGTTCAGTCAACGCGGACGCCGGAGTCATTGACACCATGTGCTTTGGCTTGAGGGCCGGGAAAAACCGCGCACGTTCTTGTGCCGTGGGCCCGTCGTAGCCCAGGCGCTTGCTGTGCGTCCAACCGAAACGGCGGGCCGAGTCCACGAGCTGCTCAGCGTGTTTGAGCGGGGCCACAGTCGCGTCGATCACGGGTACGCCAATTTCCTCTTGAACCGTTCGGAAGAATCCGAATTCGGCCGTGCAACCGAGGATGACGACGTCTGCGCCGTCTTCCTCCACGGCCTTGCGGGCTTCGGCCATGATCCGTTTCTCCGTGAGAGCCGGGTCCGCCTGGAAGTCGTCGACGCCCATCTCAAGCACGCGCCACGAGGCAAGACGGTCTGACGCGCCGCAACGGTGGACGTTCTCGGCCATCTCGGGAATCCACTTTTTCCGTCCAACGAGGATGGAGAATCGCTCGCCCAGGCTGCCGGCGATGCTCAGCGCCGAATGCGCCGGGCCCACAACCACCATGCGATCGGTGATTTCGCGTGCCGCCCGCAGCGCCGGGTCGTAGAAACAACCGATGACGGCGGCGTCGTAGCCTTCTTCTTCCGCCCAGCGCACCGTGCGCAGCAGCTGCGGGAGCATGAGTGCCTCGAAGGCGTTGTACTCAATGTGGGAGGGGCCCACGCCATCAAGTGAGACGACATCAACTTCGGTGCCCGGACGGACAATCTGGCGGAAGGAGTCCGCCATTGCGCGGTTGTATAGATTGGTGAACAGCGGGTTGATCCACAGGATCCGGGCACTTTCCGGGAGAACGTCGAGGGTTTCGGTTGGGCTGATCATTCCAATTCACTTCCTTCGGTTTCGGGCAAGAACAGGCCGAGGACGACCGTGGCAAACAAGAACATGTTGATAAAGAGGATTGTCGAAGTAGTTTCGGTGGCTGAGGCCAGGAGGAGCCCGACAAGACTCGGTGCGACCGTATTTGCGACGCGCTGACCGAAAAGCCCGGACCCGTAACCTGAGCCACGAAGCACTGAGGGGTAGAGCTCACCCATCCACGTGTCCCAGACACCCCAGGCTCCCAGGGCGAAGAAAGCCAGGGAGAACATGCCTACATACATCTCGGTCTCTGTGGAGGCTGTCCCGAAGAAGAATCCGCCGGCTGCAGCGGCGAGGACGTAGATCGTGAAGATCCACTTGCGCCCGAAACGTCCGGTAAGGTACGAGGCCGACATATAGCCGGGGATCATGAGCGCCGCGCTCAGTGCGATGAAGCCAAAGCTTGATGAGGCGCTCAGTCCTCGCCCTTCAAGCAACGTGGGCATCCACGATTGAAGTCCCCAGTAGCCCCAGGAGAAGGTGAAGTTGATCAGGACCTGAATAACCGTGATCCGGCCCATCCTCCCCTTGAAGAGGTTCCAGAAGGACAGCTTTTTGCCGTCCGAGACCGTCAACATGGTGCTCCGGGAGATGCCTCGTGCACCCAGACGCTCGAGGACAGCGTGTGCCTCTTCATTCCGGCCCCGCCTCGCGAGCCAGTAGGGGGATTCCGGTACGACCTTGTACAGAACGATGCCCCAAAGGCTGGCAAGCGAGCTAACAGCAATAACCCAGCGCCAGCCGTGCCCTCCGATCAGGGCAGCGGTGCCGAGGGCGGCAAGGATGCCAATCGGCCACCCTGCAGCCAGATATACAGTGGCCTTTCCGCGGACCTTCACGGGGAGCAGCTCTTCAAAATAGGGGAAAGTCACAGTGAAGACGCCGGAGAACAAAAGCCCGGAGAGGAAGCGAGCCACCGAGAGGACCTCAAAGTTCGGTGCGAAGCAGCTCAGGAGCGTAAAGACGCCGTAACCGAAGAAGCTCCACGCACAGGTGGCCTTCCTGCCGATCCGGTCAGAGATGGGTCCCCAAACGAGTGACCCGGGAATCATGCCAAGGAAGAGCGCCGAAATGGCGATTCCTACCTGCGTCATACCGACCTGCAGGCTCGTCGCCAGATCACTGGCAACGTAGGTGAGCATGAGCATTTCCCAGGCTTCGATTGCGAAAGCAACGAAGAGGACCGCACAGATTTTGACGTGAATGAACCCGAAGGGCATGTCGCGGAACGCGTGCCCCACGGCCATGGAGAGAGGTGGACTCGCCGTCCCGGGCACTTGCCCTGAAACGAGTGGGTCGATATTGGACATGTCGTGACCTCCGATATTGCGAATGGGATAAGAAGGACAAACAGCGTTTCTGTGCACGGAGAACAGTCCGGATCTCAAGGAATGCACGGTGCACCTCGGAGCAGCTCATCCAAGCCTTCACTCGGAGCAGGCTGTCCAAGCCTCCCGCCGAGTGATTGCCCTCACAGTACAAACCGAGAACTCACAGATGGTGTTCAGCATGCACTTTTCTGGCATGCAGGTTTGGGCGCCAAGCCCTACCGCCCAAAACGTGCACCCGTCCGGGCGTGGCGTAACTGCCATCGCTTTTATGCAGTCTGCCCGTCCAGCTTGAGCACAAGGGTGCAGTATGCCCATCCCCATGGTTGGCCCCGTAGGTAGCGTGTTGCCACACACAAAGTGCCATTCCCAGAAACCATGAGGAGATAAACATGCCGAACTACAGGGTGTCGATGGATATCGGCGGAACCTTTACCGACATTGTGGCGTACGACCAGGACGCCGGAACCTACGCGGCAACGAAAGCGTCAACCACGCCGGGGAACCTGAGCGCCGGCGTCATCGCGGGCCTCGAATCGATAGTCGATGATCTCTCGGACATCGATTTCCTGGTCCACGGCACCACGCAGGGCCTGAACGCGTTCCTCGAACGCCGTGGTGTTCCCGTGCTGCTGCTGGCCACCGCCGGCATAGAGGACACTTATCACATCGCCCGCGGACCGCGTCTTGAGCTCTACAACGCTCGAGTACCGCAAGCCCGCCCCGCTGGTCGAGCGCAAGGATGTCATCGGCGTCGAAGGCAGGCTGGACAGCCAAGGCGGGGAACTTGTGCCCCTGGACGAACTGGCAGTCCGCCAAGCAGCGCGCCGGGCAAAAGAGGAGGGCTATGGCGCCGTCGCCGTTGCGTTCCTGTTTAGCTACAAGAACCCCTCGCACGAACTCAGGGCCCGCGAAATCCTCATAGAGGAACTCGGGGAAGATTTCACCGTCTCCCTTTCGCACGAAGCAGCCAAGGAATGGCGCGAATACGAGCGCACGTCCTCTGCCGTCGTCGAGGCCTACACGGGTCCAGTCGTACGCAACTACCTTTTGGACTTGGAAGACAAACTCGCCGACCGGGGAGTGGAAGCCCCACTGCACATCATGCAGTCCTCCGGCGGTGTACTCACCGCCGAATCCGCTCGTAAGCGCCCGCTGCAGACACTGCTTTCCGGCCCGGTCGGCGGAGCCATGGGCGATGTCGAACTGGCGGGTGTCTCGGGAAACCGCAACCTCATCGGTGTGGACATGGGCGGCACATCCTTTGACGTTTCCTTGGTGGTCGACGGCAAACCGGACGTCTCCACGGAGGCCCACCTCGAAGGTCTGCCGATGCTCATGAGCGTTGTCAACATCCACACCGTCGGCGCTGGCGGCGGCTCCGTCGCCTGGCTCGAAGCCGGCGGCCTGCGGGTCGGACCGCGTTCCGCAGGAGCCACCCCCGGACCGGCTTGCTACGGCCGCGGCGGGACGGAACCCACCGTCACCGATGCCAACCTGGTCCTCGGCCGTGTCGACCCCGACTGGTTCGCCGGCGGACAGGTCGCCTTGGACCGCGAAGCCGCGATAACAGCCCTGAAAACTGTCGGTGACCAGCTCGGCCTGGACCCCATTGCCATGGCGGAAGGCATCTGCGACGTAGCCAACTCGCAGATGGCCCAGGCGATCCGGACCATCACGATCTCCCGCGGCATCGAGCCCAGGGACTTCTCCCTCGTGGCCTTCGGCGGAGCCGGACCCATGCACGCAGTCTTCCTTGCCAAGGAACTGGGCATCCCGGAAACAGTCGTTCCCCGATTCCCCGGTGCCTTCTCCGCCTGGGGCATGCTGCAAACCAACATCCGCAAGGACTTTTCCGAACCCTACTTCTACCTCGACGAAGACATTGACGTGGCCGACATGGCCGGCATCCTGCGCTCCATGGAAGTCGAAGGCTTGTCATCACTGGTCTCGGAAGGGGTCCCGGAGGAAAGCCGCGCGACGAAGGCGTCCGTGGACGTCCGCTATCAGTCACAGGAGTTCTCGCTGAACGTTCCGCTGACGTCCGCTGACGAGCCCGAATCTCCCGACTTCGTCGCCAACCTCGCCCGCCGCTTCTCCGCGATGTACCACGAGCGCTACGGCCACTCCAACCTTGGTGCGCCGATCGAAATCGTTACGCTGCGAACGCAGGCTGTCGGTGACTTGGGGCGGCTGGAAGCTCCGAGCTACGTCACTGCACAGGGGCCGGAGTTCAAGCACGAAATCCGCCAAGTGGTCTTTGACCACGTAGAGCACAGCACCACCGTGGTCCGCCGGGACGACCTCGGAGCAGGCCACACTTTCGAAGGTCCCGCCATCATTGTTGAGCAGACCGCCACCACCGTGGTTCCCCCCGGGTTCAACGTCAAGGTCGACGAGTTCGGCTCCCTGGTCATCCGCACTGAAAACGTCGAAGAAAACTGAGGTACCAAAAATGACAATTGCAGCAGTCACAACCCTGGATCCGGTCACCGTGGAAATCATCCGCAATGCGCTCACCAGCGCGGCGGATGACATGAACGCCACCCTGATCCGTTCCGCCTACTCACCCATCCTTTACGAGGGCGGGGACTGCGTCGTGGCCCTACTGGACACCGAACACCGAGTGCTCGGACAGTCCGCAGGCCTGCCACTGTTCCTGGGCAACCTCGAAACGTGTTCGATCGCCGTGGAGGAAATGTACGGCCGCGCGGTCTGGCAGGAAGGGGACATCTGGATCCTCAACGATTCATACCTGGGTGGCACCCACCTGAACGATGTGACCATTTTTGCTCCGATCTTCGACGACGGCGCCGTGGTCGGATTCGCGGCCACCCGTGCGCACTGGATGGACATGGGATCCAAGGATGTTGGTGGCTCGATGGATTCGACCGACATCTTCCAGGAAGGCTTCAGGATGGGGCCGGTCAAGCTGGTCGAAGCCGGTATTGAGACTTCTGTCGTTGACCTGATCCGGACCAACGTGCGCTTCCCCTACCAGACCATTGGTGACATGCACGCGATGATCGCAGCCCTCCGGATGGGGACCACCCGCATGAAGGAGCTCGTGGCCAGGTACGGGATGGAGCAGTTGGATGCCGCCCGGGATGAGATCTTCCGCCAAACGGAGGAAATCGAGCGTGCGACCGTCCGCAATATCCCGGACGGCGTCTACGAAGCCGAGGGTTTCCTGGACAACGACGGCATCGATCTGGACACTCCCATTCCAATCAAGCTGCGGATTACGGTAGCGGACGACACCGTTGACTTCGACGTGACCGGATCGGCGGACCAGACCCTGGGGCCGGTCAACTGTGGTGCCGCCCAGGCCGTCTCGGCACTGCGCGTTGGCTACAAGCTCCTCGTCAGCCCGGAGTCCAACTCCAACGGTGGTTCCTTCCGGCCAATGACCACCCAGGTGCGGTCCGGCTCGGTTCTGGGCGCCGTGACGCCCGCCCCGTGCCAGTGGTACTTCTCCCATCTTGGGCTGCTGATTGACCTTGTCTCCAAGGCAATGGCCCCGGCCATGCCTGAACGGGTCGCCAGCGCCAGCCACGGTGACTCCATGATTATCACCGCCGCCGGTTTCGACACCCGCTTCGGCCGGAACTTCGTCACGATGGAAGCCACCCTGGGCGGCTGGGGCGCCTGGCAGGGCACGGACGGTGAATCAGCCATGATCAACAACGTCAACGGCTCACTCAAGGACCTGCCGATCGAAATGTTGGAGACCCGTTACCCATTCCGGATCAACGAGTACTCCATCCGCCCCAACTCCGGCGGACCCGGACAATACCGCGGCGGTAACGGCGTAGTGCGCGAATACGAATTCCTGGCCGACTGCGTGGTGGGGCTCTGGTTCGAACGGTCGAAGACCCCTGCTTGGGGACTCTTCGGCGGATCGGACGCCCAGGGCCCGGAAGTTGTGATCAACCCCGGACGCGCTGATGAGGTCCGCACCCTGAAGGCGAACGCCCGCAAGGTCAAAGCCGGCGACGTCGTCCGCCTCGCTGTGGGCGGTGGCGGCGGCTTCGGAGACGTCTCCAAGCGCTCCCGCGAGGACATCACCTACGACATCGTCAATGGATTCATCACCGAGGACTTCGCCAAGACGCACTACGGCTACTAAGCCCCACCAGCGGATGGGTTCCCATCCAGAAGGGAGGACTCCATGAGTTCCCAATATCAATCCTTCGACGACGTTTACGAAAACGCCCGGAAGGAAGTCGGCGTCACCCTCTTTACCGTCTCAGTCATCGCCGACGACGGCGCCAGCATGGCCCGCGTCTACACCACCCATCCGGATGTCTATCCGGTAGGCGGGAAGAAGACGCTCGCCGGCGACACGAACCGGGTGTGGCTTGAACAGGTTCTCAAGGGACAGCAGCCGTTCCTGGGGGCGGACAAGGAAGCGGTCCGCGCATTCTTCTTTGATTCGGAAACGATCGAGTCATTGGGCTGCGGGGCTATCGTGAACGTTCCGGTCGTGAGCAGCGGCCGGACTATCGGATCGATGAACTTCCTCGCCCCTGAGGGCAGCTATGACCGGGACTCAGTAGAGGCAGCCGTGGACGTCGCCCGCCGTTCAGTCCATCTCCTTGAAGAAGCCCTTACCACCGCCAACTAGTTCCTTCGCGGGCGGGTACCAATTGGGGGCCCGCCCGCGCTGGACCACAGGAAGGACCTACACGTGACCACTCCGGGAAGCCTGACAATACGGAATGCCCTGATCTTCGACGGTGAATCACCTGAGCTGATTGAGGGCTCGATCAGCATCCGGGAAGGCCGGATCACAGGGGCAGGGCAGGAGGTGGAAGAGGCCGGCGTCGTCCTTGACGCCGGCGGCCGTACCGTGATTCCAGGACTTATCGATGCGCATTTCCATGCTTACGCGCTCAGCCTGACGTCTGCCACGAACGAGACGGGGCCACTTAGCTATTCCGCACTTACTGGGGCAAGGCGCCTCGCGGCTGCATTGCTCCGTGGGTTCACAGCGGTTCGTGACGTGGCGGGCGGCGACGTTGGCCTTGCGAGCGCCATCGAGGAGGGTCTGTACCCTGGTCCACGCTACTTCTTCACGGGACCGGCGCTAAGCCAGACAGGCGGTCACGGCGATATCCGGGCCGCGAACGACGGAGGATGCTTCCATGGCGGGCACATGTGCGAAGTGGTGGACGGCGCCGATGACCTGCTGCGGGCCGTGCGCCACCGATTCCGGACCGGCGCCACCGCGATAAAGCTAATGACCTCCGGAGGGGTAGTTTCACCGGTCGATCCGATTCGGGTTCCACAGTACAGCGCGGAGGAAATCCGCGTCGTGACGGAGGAGGCTTCCCGGCGGGGCAGCTACGCCACGGCTCACGCATATTCGCCCGAGGCCATTCGCCATTCAGTACTTAATGGGGTCCGCTGCATCGAACACGGCAATCTGATGGATGCGGAAACCGCCCAGTTCATGGCTGATAACGACGTCTATCTAGTCCCCACCTTGGTGACCTACGAGGCCATGGAACGACGCGGAGAGGAAGTGGGCCTCACTAAAGTGGGAGCGGCCAAGAACCGGGAAGTTCTGGAGGCCGGGAGGAACGCGCTGGCACTGGCCCGGGACGCAGGGGTCCGGATCGGATTCGGAACAGACCTCATGGGTGAACTGGAGGACGAGCAACTGGCTGGACTCCGCCTGCAGTGTGAAGTGCTTGGCGTGTACGGTGCCCTCCGGTCGGCAACATCCACCAACGCCACCCTGCTTCGCCGCGCTGACCTGGGACGCATCACCGAAGGGGCCTGTGCGGACTTGGTTGTGCTGGACGGGAATCCCTTCCGTGACCCCTCGGTCCTCTGGGACGAAAGTAAGGCGCGCACTGTCATCAAGGACGGGCAGATCGTGTCTCCCGGTGCCCTTCGGGGCGCGGCGGACTTCGCGTTGGAGGTACCGGTCGGCTGAAGGTGGGGCATGGCTGCTGCAGCTGCCGGACGACTTCTTCGTTATCGCTGGAAGTCGTGGCTCACGAGGCTACAACGTCTATGAAGAGATCGGCGAGGCGGCTTCGCTGCCACCGGGCGTGGATCATCCACAGGGGGGCCATGATGTCATCTGGGTCAATGTCTACGGCCACGACTCCGGTGCGGGAGATGTTCGCATTCGAGCTGGACAGGAGGGCGATGCCTACGTTGGCCGCTGTGAGCGCCAGTTGCGTCTCCAGGCTAGTGGCGTATCCCTTAACCAATGGCTCGAAACCGGCGGACCTGCATGCAGAGACCAGCAGGTCGTAGTACGAAGGGTTGTACTCGCGCGGCAGGAAAACCATCGGCTGCTCACGGAGGTCTATCAGTTTGAGGCTGGTGCGTGCAGCGAGGGGATGTTCCTCGGGCAGAAATGCCTTAAACGATTCGTCAAGAAGGTGTGTGGACACCACCTTGTTGTCCATCGCGGCCGAGCGTACAAATCCGATGTCGATGTTCCCTGCTACAACTGCGCGAACTTGCGCCCCGGCATCGAGGAAGTGCTGAAGCTCAACCATGCACCCTGGTTCTTTCCCGAGAAGGCGACGGATAAGGTCCGGCACGGGGCCGTTGGCAGCTGCGCCGAGACATCCGATCACCAGGCGGCCAAAAAGACCGTCCCTTGCATCGAGCACGGTTTCCCGCGCACGCTCCGCCTCGGCAAGAGTTCGACGGCATGACTGGAGGAACAGCTCGCCGATCTGGGTCAGGCCGACAGCCCGGCTCGTCCGTGTGAGTAGTTGAACGTTCAGCTCGTCTTCGAGCTTGCGGATCTTCTGACTGAGCGCCGGCTGACTCATTTCGAGCTGCTGGGCGGCCCTGCCGAAGTGCAATTCATCCGCGAGTGTACGGAAGGCCAGCATGTCCTTAAGGTCCATAAGAACAGGTTATCGCATCAGAAGCTGTACCCCATCGACTTATTGATCGGGGAGTTTCAAACTGGAGTCATGTTAGAGAAAATCTCCCGCCGACATGGGCTGGAACCGACATTCTTCGGAGTGAAAGGTCCTGTTGGCGGCTCCCTCGCTGAGTCATTCGTTCAATTGGAAAGAGGTGCATCTGATGTTGTGGACCAAGGAGTTTGAAGCTCCTCAGCGGCGGGCCGTCACGGAGGCCGGTCCTTCCCGCTCGGCCTCAACGTCCTCATCTGCGGGTCGACACGTCGGGTCGTGGTTCATGCGGTTTGGCCCGACTATCGCGTTGATCGTCCTCGGCCTGCTGTTTTGGCAGTTCGTGCTCACCCGGGTCAATTTCCTGGGGATTCCTTCGAGATATCTGGGTTCTCCTAAGGGGATCATCGACGCACTCGTCACGCTCGTACAGTCCGGCTACACCGGAACCCCGTTGTGGCAGCATTTCCTGGCAAGTATCAGCAGGACACTTTTCGGGGTGGGGCTGGCTACCCTCATCGGGGTGCCGCTGGGACTGGGTATCGGCCTCAACCGGTTCCTCGACCGGCTGTTTAGCCCGCTCATCGGGTTCCTTCGGCCCATCCCGGCGCTTGCCTGGATTCCTATTGTCGTGATCTGGCTGGGGATCGGTGAACAGTCGAAGGTATTCGTCATCTTCATGACGGCGGTTCTGTTCGTGTCGACCGGCGCGGCTCTTGGTGTTCGCGCAGTACCTCAGGATTTCTACCTTGTAGCCCGCAATTATGGACTGAGCCGGTTGCAGTTCCTGAGGAAAGTCGTGCTTCCACCGGCACTCCCGCAGATCCTTGCGGGGTTGCGGACGGCCCTGACTGTCGGTTGGGCGGTTGTGGTCGCGGCGGAGCTGATCGGCGCATCGCAGGGCCTCGGCTACATGATTCGTAACTCATCCCAGGTTTTCGACGTCAACACGGGCTACGTGGGGATTCTCCTTATCGGTGTGGTTGGCGTTGCCTTCGAGTACGGGTTCCGTTACTTCGAGAATCGCCTGTTGCATTGGCAGGTCTCCCGATGAACCAGAAGAACATCCTCTCGTCCCATCCCATCAGAGAGCAGACCATGAACGGCATGGACAAAACGCCGGCCCGCGCGATCGGCGACACGAAAATCACCTTGGCCGGTGCAGCCCAGGCATACTCCGTTCGCGGCGGACACCGGGAAGTACTCACCGGGATTGACATTGAAATCAAGACAAACGAGAGCGTCGCTGTCATTGGACCGACCGGCGTCGGTAAGAGCACGCTGCTCCGTCTGATCGCAGGATTCGAGAGCCCGACCACTGGCGAAGTGAAGCTTTGGAATGACGGCAGGAGTAGCCTCGCGGCGCCAGCGGCGGACATCGGGTACCTCTTCCAGCAGCCGGCTTTGTTCCCCTGGATGACAGTAAAGGAGAACGTGCTGTTTGGGGCCAGGCACGCAAAGACGTACGGCACCGATAAGCAGGCCATGTTCTCCCAAGCCGCCTACTTCATGGACCGGGTCGGGCTTTCGGACGCGGCGGACCTCTTCCCGTATCAGATCTCGGGGGGCATGCGGGCCCGTACGGCTCTGGCAAGGGTCTTCCTCACCCGGCCGAAGGTGCTGCTCATGGACGAACCGTTCGGCGCACTGGATGCCCTGACCCGCCGTGAGATGTACGTGCTCCTGCGCGATCTCGTGTCAACGTCACCAGAGCTCACTACAGTCATGGTCACCCACGACGTCGACGAGGCGATCACGCTGTGCGGCACCATCATGATCATCTCGGGCATTCCGGGAACCATCACCTCTGTATATCGCAGCGGACTCGCAGCGATGGCGGAGTCGGCAGAGGACCTGCAGCGCGAGCCCGACTACGTCGAGCTCAAGGCGGCACTCCTCAAATCGCTTAACGCGCGCCGGAATGAAACCAGAACAACCACCGGCGCCCCATCCTAGCCAAACCCATCACATTACTTACGAATCAACGGAGATCGAAAATGTTTACCTTTCGTCTGCGTCGGTATGCCACTGCCCTGGCGGCGGCCCTGACGCTGTCCCTCGGACTTGCAGCCTGCTCTTCCCCGGTTCATCCGGCGGGGGAGGGGGCGAGACGCCCACCATTCGGGTTGCCTACGCGCAGGGCCTGCAGGCCAACTTCTACTATGCCCTCCAGCACGATCTCTTCGCGAAGCACGGAGTCAAGGTTGAAGGAACGAAGTTCGATTCCGGGCCTGCCCTCATCTCCGCCCTGGTGGGCGGCAGCGCAGATGTGGGCTACTTCGGAGTTCCTGCCATGGCTACAGCCAACGAGCAGGGCGCACAGCTCCAAGTCTTCAGCATCGCAAACAACGCCGGAGACATGGCTGCCCTATACGTCAAGCCGGACAGCGACATCCACTCCATTCAGGATCTTCGAGGCAAGAAGGTAGCGACCACCCAGAACACAGTGGCGCACATCTTCCTGCTGATCGCCCTGGAAAAAGCGGGCATGACTCCCAGCGATGTTCAGATTGAGTTCTACGACCCGGCTGGCCTGGTCGCCGGCTTCGACCGCGGGGACCTTAGTGCCGTGTTCATGTTCGCCTCAGTCGGCGCCAAGTTTATTTCCAGCGGGGCGCAGATCGTGAAAGGCACGACGTCGACCGACCTCGGCGTCCCGGATACCGGCAACTTCATCGCGTCGAAGGACTATATCAACAGCAACAAGGCTGCTTTGCAGAAGTTCCTGGCGGCCGTGGACGAGGCGACTCCCATCGTCAATCAGGACAAGGCCACTTACATCGACGCGCTCCAAAAGGGCATCGGCCTTGCCGGCGATCAGGCTCAGATCATCTACGACAACCAGCCCTCGCCTTGCCTGGTCTCTTCCACGCTTGCTGACCCTGGTTCGCCCGTTTCTCTGGCGCCGGGCGCCGGCTTCACCAAGATCACCCAAAAGATGATCAAAACGATGACCAAACTCGGCATCCTCAAGTCCGCTCCGAACGTCGCCGACTTCGTCACATCCTCCGTTGTGGAAGGCATGGGCAAATGACACAACCATCACATGCCCGACCCAATGTAGTGATCATCATCTGCGACGACCTCGGCTACGGTGACCTCGCGTGCAATGGCGGCACAGTCATCGCCACACCCCGGCTCGACGAGCTTGCAGCAGACGGAGTGCGTGCCACGGCCATGTACAGCGGGGGGCCCACGTGTTCACCGGCCCGGGCGGCGCTGCTCACGGGCCGGGTGGCAGCGCGCACCGGCGTAGGCAGGGTGCTGTTCCCGGACGAGGATACCGGTCTCCATAAGGACGAGATGACGATCGCGTCCTACCTGTCCAGAGCTGGTTATGCCACAGGAGCATTCGGCAAATGGCATGTGGGACAGATGCCCGCAAGGGGTCCGCTCCGTTTCGGCTTTGATCATTACTTCGGCCTGCCGTTCAGTAATGACACTCCACCGTACTTCCTGTATCGAAATGAGGAAGTGCTCGAGGACGGCCCGGATATGTCTTCCCTGACCCGCCGCTATGTCGAAGAAGCCATCGGGTTCATTGACAACGTTCCTGAGGGGCAGCCGTTTTTCACCTATGTCGCCTTCACCACTCCGCACTACCCTGTTGAGCCGGACCCCGAGTTTGAGGGCAGGTCTGCAGGAGGTCCCTACGGGGACACCGTTGAGAGCATCGATCATCACGTCGGAGTGCTTCGTGACGCCCTTGAAGAGCGAGGCATTCTTGAGGACACCATTTTCGTGTTCACCGCTGACCACGGCCCATGGTTCGAGGGGTCAACGGGCGGCATGCGAGGACGGAAGTTCGAGACGTGGGAAGGGGGCACGCGTGTCCCGTTCCTGGCGTCGTGGCCAAGGCAGCTTCCGCGGTCAGTGGTTGTGAACTCGCCTCTGGCGTCGGTTGACGTGCTGCCGACCATTTGCCACTACCTCGGGCTGGATCCCGATGGCAAGCCAGTGGACGGCCAGATCATTGCGGACACCCTTGAAGGCAAGGAATCCGCTGAACACGACCCCATCTGGTATTTCGACGGATATGAACTGAATGCGGTCCGCAAGGGGAAGTGGAAGCTGCACCGCCGTCGACAGACCTGGGGAGCGGAGCGATTCGCCACCATGTCCCTGCCACAGCTGTTCGATATCGAGGCCGATGCCGGGGAGTCCTACGACCTCAGCCGGAGGCATCCCGACGTCGTCGCCGAACTCAGCCGCCTGATGGACCAACAGGAGGGAACCATCGACAGGTCCGACGACGATGGCCGCCTTTGGTGGCTCGAAGGCAATGTCGACGCCCGATGAACCGAAAATCCCAAGAGAGGACTAAAACCATGTATGCGTACCAAGTCAATGCCTGGGGTGACGTTGTGGGCACGCCGGGAGCCGTCACTGATTTGGCTTCCGGACACTATCTCACCCCGGGAGATTTGGACCCCGCGCTTGAAGCCATAGCAACAGCAGGGTTTTCCGGCGTCGAAATCTTCGACGGCAACCTGTTGGCCATGGGTCACGATGCGCAAGCATTCGGACGCCGCCTGGAAACCCATGGCCTCACACTGGCAGGTGTCTACTCCGGCGGCCACTTCATCTATCCAGACGCACACGAGGAGGAATACCTGCGTTTCGAGCGCTCCATCAAGGTGGCCGCTGCCGTGGGTGCCCGCCACTTCGTTATCGGAGGAGGTGGAGTGAGGGTACGCGGCCGGCTCGATTCCGACTACCGGGTTATGGCGGAGCTGCTGGAGCGTGTAGCTGAATGCGCGACGGTGGAGGGTCTCATCCCCAGCTACCACCCCCATCTGGGCAGCCTCGCTGAAAACCCGGACCAGATCGACGCCCTCTTCGCCGCCTCATCCATTGGCCTGTGCGCCGACGTCGCCCATCTCGCCGCCGGTGGTGGCGATCCGATCAAGATCATGGACCGCTACGCTGACCGGCTCACGTACGTCCATCTTAAGAACTACATCGCAGCTTCGGGCACGTTTGTCCCTCTGGCAGATGGGGATCTCGACATTCGTGCCATCCTCGCTGCGATAACAACCCTCGGTTACTCCGATTGGATCGGAGTGGAACTCGACGGCTATCCGGGTGATCCGGGCGTTGCAGCCGTCGAAAATTACAAATTCCTTCAGGAGGCTACCAATGCGTGATGTAAACATCGCCCTCATCGGCGGAGGCTTCATGGGCAAAGCCCATTCTCTGGCCTACGCCGCAATGCCAATGTTCTTCTGCGCCGAGCACCGGCCCGCCCCATCCGAAAGGTGGTGGTCGACGCGACCGACGAACTGGCCCGGACCGCAGCCGATCGCTACGGCTGGGAGCGGCACTCCTCGTCCTGGCAGGAGATCGTCGAAGATCCCACGATTGACGTCGTCGACATCGCCACGCCCAATCATCTCCACGCCGAAATCGCAATTGCCGCTGCCAAGGCGGGCAAGCACGTCATTTGCGAGAAGCCCCTGGCACCAACGGCAGACGAAGCACGGCTCATGCTCGACGCAGTCGAAAGGGCCGGAGTGGTCAATGCTGTCGCCTTCAACTATCGGCGAACCCCTGCCGTGGTGCTGGCCAGGAAGTACATCGAGAACGGCGAGATTGGTGACATCCTCAACTTCCGCGGTACCTACTTGCAGGATTGGAGTGCGGACCCCAACTCGCCTCTGAGCTGGCGCTTCCAGAAAAAGATCGCAGGCTCCGGTGCAATAGGCGACATCGGCTCGCACGTCGTGGACCTCGCACGCTATCTCGTCGGAGAAATTGCCGAGGTAAATTCCGTCGTCTCGACCTGGATCAAGGAGCGTCCGCTGCAAACTGGCGGATTGGACCACCCTCGGCACCGCCAAGGTCTCCTCTGGGCCAAGGGGAACTGTCGACGTCGACGATGAGGCGGTGACTCTGGTCAGGTTCACCAACGGGGCAGTCGGGTCGCTGGAAGCCACGCGAAATGCCTGGGGCCGGAACAATTTCCTGACGTTTGAGATCCACGGCACCCGCGGTTCCCTGGTATTCAACTACGAGCGCCGGGACGAACTCCAGGTTGCATTCGCAGATGATCCTGCAGACCGGCGAGGCTTCCGCACTGTATATACCGGGCCGGCCACGCCGTACGGCGAAGCGCTCTGGCCCATTCCTGCACTCGGCATCGGATACGGCGAGACCAAGATCATCGAGGCTTATGAACTCATGAAGGCCATAGAAACGGGGGAGCGGATTCGGCCGGACTTCGCTGACGGCTACCAGGCGGCCCTCGTCGATGAAGCGATCGCGACATCAGGAGCGACGCGCGAGTGGGTAAAGGTCGAATCTGTGCAAACGGGAGCCCACGCCCCAGCGGTGACGGGGAGGTAAGAAAATGGGAGAAGCGTGAAGGTCGGCTGCTGTTCCACATCCATTAAGCCGGGAAGCGAGAACAAAAAGCGTCCTGTGCTTCAGGGCGAGAATCCAACTCCTCGCACCTGCCTGCCAGCGCATGACGAAGTGCTGCTTCCCGGAGGAGTGTTCTCCATGGGGGACGCATTCGATGAGGGCTACCGGGCCGACGGCGAGACACCGGTTCACAGGGTGCGGCTGGACGCCTTCCGAATCGACGCGACAGCGGTCACCAACAGCATGTTCGCGTCCTTTGTGAAGGAAACCGGGTATCGGACTGAGGCCGAGCGGATCACGGCACCTCCGCTGTGTTCCATCTGCTTGTCCGTGCCCCGGAGCGGGATATCGTCGGCACCGCGGCGGGGGCGCCGTGGTGGCTCAACGTTCGCGGTGCCGACTGGGCCCATCCTTTCGGCCCGGATTCCCACTGGAACGAGCTACCTGATCATCCGGTGGTGCAGGTTTCCCACTTCGACGCCCTGGCCTATTGCGCCTGGGCCGGTCGGCGGCTGCCCACGGAGGCGGAGTGGGAATGACGCCGCCCGCGGCGGACTAGAAGGCAAGCGGTACGCCTGGGGTGACGAGCTCACCCCAGGCGGGGAGCACTACTGCAACATCTGGCAAGGCGTCTTTCCCGGAGCAAACACGAGCGAAGACGGATATCTCGGAACCTCGCCTGTGAAGACCTTCCCTGCCAACGGCTACGGTCTCTACGAAATGGCCGGCAACATCTGGGAATGGTGCGCCGACTGGTTCTTGCCCAAGTACTACCGCACGTCACCCATGGACAATCCGCAGGGGCCCACGATCGGTGCTGGACGGGTCATGCGGGGCGGCTCCTACCTCTGCCATGACTCCTACTGCAACCGCTACCGCGTTGCCGCACGCACCTTCAACACGCCCGAGTCCTCCAGCGGCAACTGCGGCTTCCGGACCGTTAGGAACGCTTCATAAACCGGCGAAGCGTTCACCAGCATCATCGAACAAGGACATGGAGAATTGAGAATGAAAGCAGTCATCCTTCCCGGTGACGGGCGAGTCAGCGTGGAAGACCGGAAAATCCCGGACCTCGGCCCGCATGACGTACTGGTCCGCACCCGTGCCTCGGCCATTTGCCGCAGCGACATGAGCCTCTACCATGGGAGCCCGATTGTCGGTGGTGAAGGCGTCCGGCAAGGATCGGTCATCCCGGGACACGAAGCCGCGGGTGAAGTCGTCCGCATCGGCGATTCCGTCACCCACGTAAAGGAAGGTGATCGCGTAGCCGGGTACCTCGCTCTGGGCTGCAACTTCTGCGAATACTGCCTCAGCGGCTACATGATGCTATGCAATCAGTGGAAGTGTTGGGGATTCGATGTCCACGGAGGCGACGCCGACTACTTCGTCCTGCCTGAACGGAACTGCTTACATCTCCCCGACGAGCTCTCCTTCCGGGCCGGAGCAGTCATGACCGACATGTTCGGCAGCCAGTACCACGCGCAGAAGAAACTCGGAGTGGCAGGCGGCAAGACCGTCGCCGTCTTCGGCATGGGCCCCATGGGATTGGCCGCGGTACTTGTTGGGAAGGCGTTCGGCGCCCGTATCATCGCCGTCGATATCATTGCCGACCGTCTGGAACAGGCTAGCCGGCTCGGGGCAGATGTCGTCATCAACAGCGCGAACGACGACGTCCTCCAACGGGTCCGTGACCTCACCCAAGGCCGTGGTGCCGAGATCTGCATCGATTGCTCCGGCAATCCGGCCGGGCAAAACTCAGCCCTGGATGCTGCGGCGAAGCTGGGAGCCGTCGCCTTCGTCGGAGAATCCCGAGCAACGGAAATCAACCCAAGCGAGCAGATCATACGCAAGCTTCTCACCGTCGTCGGGGGCTGGTATTTCCCTCTCGGTGACTGGGAAGGAATCGTCCGCCTTGTCCTTGATCAGAAGGTCCCGGTTGAAGAGCTCATCAGCCACGAATTCTCCATCGATCAGGCCGAGGAAGCCTTCCAAGCCTTCGATCTTCGCGAAACCGAAAAAGCCCTCTTTATCTGGTAGTCCCAAAATCAGTTTCTTCGAAAGAAAAGTTCATGTTCAGATATGCCGCCGAACTGGTCCCGTTTCACGACTACGACTTCGAGGATTCGATCCGCGATCTCGCAGACATCGGCTTCAAGGAAGTCAACCTCTGGTCCTCAGCTGCACCGCTGGCTCATCACGTTAACCCGGGCGACGACCCGGGCGCCATCCGTGGATTGCTCGATAAGTACGGACTCACCCCGTGCGGGCTGACCGTCTACGGCAAGACCCAGGACGAAATCCTCGAACGCGTCGATTTCGCCGCTGACCTGGGCATCGACACCCTGATCTTTGACTGTGAGGCGAACTATTCCGACTTCGTCTCCACCTTCCTGCCTCCAATCGTCGAGGCCGGAGCCCGCAGGGGTGTGCGGATAGCTGTTGAGAACCACCTCACAGTGCCTTTCGCCGAGGACTTCGAATCCGGCGCCAACGAAGACAAACGGTGGCACGAAGGCGTAGACACCCTGGCCCAGATGAAGCGCCTGATCCGAGACATCGACCACCCCTATCTTGGAATATGCATTGCACCCCCGCACCTATGGGTTATGGAAGAAACCATCAGCGAGGCCATCACCTTCCTCGCCGAACGCAAACGGCTCTTCTATTACTACATCTGGGATATTGACCGGGCCTACCGTCACGGCATGGACGGCCTGAACTTCGGCCCCGCTGAGCAACAACTCCCGCGCTCCGATGGAACCCTGGACCACTACGTCATGCTGAGCGCTCTTCGCCGCGTCGGATATCAAGGCGTGGCAAGCCTTAACGTGCCACGGAACCGGGGGCTGGAGTTTTGAAAAGATCAGCAAACACCTCCGCGCCTCTGACGCCTACATCAAAGACTGCATGAAAAGAGACGAGCTCTTCCCAGCTTCCAATCCCAGACAGGAGACACCGCAGTGAAAGACAAACCGCTTGGCGTGGCCGCGATCGGCTATGCCTTCATGGGGAAGGCCCACTCGAATGCGTGGCGGAATGTGGCCAGCTTCTTCGACGTCCCGGCCTTCGAGCAGAAAGTCCTCGTCGGCCGGGATGCCGGTGCCGTCGCGGAAGCCGCTGCCAAGTACGGTTGGACCGAGTCCGCCACGGACTGGCGTTCCGTCATTGAACGGGACGACATCCATATCGTTGATATCTGCGCGCCGGGCTGGATGCATGCCGAGATCGCCATCGCCGCCCTCCAAGCGGGCAAGCACGTCCTGGTGGAGAAGCCGCTGGCGAATACGATCGCCGAGGCAGAAGCCATGACCGCGGCCGCAGCCAAAGCCCGTGCCCGCGGCATCCAGTCCATGATTGGATTCAACTACCGCCGCATCCCGGCCTTGGCGCTGGCCCGTGAACTCATCGCCGAAGGCAGGCTCGGCACCGTCCGGCACGTCCGGGCCGCATACCTGCAGGACTGGCTCGCCGACGCCCAGTCCCCCATGTCCTGGCGGCTCCGCAAGGAAACCGCGGGCTCAGGAGCGCTGGGTGACATCGCTTCCCACGCCATCGACCAGATCCAGTACCTGACCGGGCAAACCATCCTTGAAGCATCAGGTGTCCTGAAAACCTTCGTTACCCAGCGCCCGGGCGCAGGTGGTCCGGCACGCGGGCTCGAAGATGTCACGGTTGACGACGCGGTCTGGGCTACCTTTTGGCTCACGGGGGACATGGGTGCCTCCGTCGAAGCATCCCGGGTGGCGACCGGTCAGAAGAACAGCCTTCAGATTGAGGTCTACGGCACCGCAGGTTCCCTGACGTTCGACCTGGAAAATCTCAACGAGTTGAACTTCCTGGACGCCACCGCACCTGTGCGTGAGCAGGGCTTCCGCCGGATCCTCGTCAATGAACCCGAACACCCTTACCTCGAAGCGTGGTGGCCGCAGGGTCACATCATCGGCTGGGAACACACCTTCACCCACCAGATCCGGGACTTCCTGGTGGCCATTCGGGACGGAAGCCAGCCGTCGCCGTCGTTCGAAGAAGGCCTGCAGGTCCAACGCGTCCTGGCCGCCGTGGAAGCCTCAGCCAGCAACAGAAGCACCATCACCGCCGTCGAACACAAGACACTACTAACTGAGGGAGCCTGACCATGTCCCGCCCGTACACCCTGTTCACTGGCCAGTGGGCCGACCTCCCCTTCGAGGAAGTCGCGCGCCTTGCCTCGGGCTGGGGCTATGACGGCCTGGAAATCGCCGTCTCCGGAGACCACCTCGACGCCTGGCGCTGGGACGAACCCGGCTACGTCGAGTCCAAACTCGCCGTCCTGGAAAAGTACAACCTGAAGGTCTGGGCCATCTCCAACCACCTCAAAGGCCAGGCCGTGTGCGATGACCCCATCGACTTCCGCCACGAAGCAATCGTCGGGTCCCGCGTGTGGGGTGACGGGGAGCCCGAAGGCGTCCGCCAACGCGCCGCCGAAGAAATGAAACACACCGCCCGCCTCGCCAAAGCACTCGGCGTGGACACCGTGGTCGGGTTTACCGGGTCCTCCATCTGGCAATACGTCGCCATGTTCCCGCCCGTCCCCGAAAAGGTCATCGACGCCGGCTACCAGGACTTCGCGGACCGGTGGAACCCCATCCTGGACGTGTTCGATGAATGCGGGGTCCGCTTCGCCCACGAAGTCCACCCCAGTGAGATCGCCTACGACTACTGGACCACCGTGAGGACCCTGGAAGCGATCGGCCACCGGCCCGCGTTCGGCCTGAACTGGGACCCCTCCCACTTCATGTGGCAAGGCATCGACCCCGTCTCCTTCATCTGGGACTTCAAGGACCGGATTTACCACGTGGATTGCAAGGACACCAAGCTCCGGCCCACCGGCCGCAACACCGTGATGGGCTCCCACCTGCCATGGGGCGATCCACGGCGCGGCTGGGACTTCGTCTCCGCCGGACGCGGGGATGTGCCCTGGGAATCCTCCTTCCGGGCCCTGGCCGCGATCGGTTACAACGGCCCCATCAGCGTGGAATGGGAAGACGCCGGAATGGACCGCCTGCACGGCGCCCCCGAAGCCCTCGCCGCCCTGAAAAAGTACGACTTCCCGGCGTCGCAGACCTCCTTCGACGCCGCCTTCAGCAGCAAAGACTGATCAATGCGGCTCGCGAACTTTGACTGTTCGCCAAACGGGACATCCCGGCTTGAGCACACGCCGGTACGTGAAGTACCTCCACGTACCGGCGTGCGCTCGAAGACAGACTTAAGCACGGCGTCGGGGGCCGTCCCAAACCGACCCAAAACTCCGGCTCCCGAAGTGCCGTCCCCGAACGTGACCGAACTCAATCAGCCACGCGCGCCACTGCGCGGGGCTGACGCGACTGTGATGGCCTGCAGCGCGCGCTCGAGGACACCGCTGATGGAACCGGTGCCGTTGGCTTTGACCAGGATGCCGCGCTCGGAGTAGCGCGAGACGACCCGTTCGGTTTGCTGGTGGTAGAGCTCGAGCCGGTGCTTGATGACCTGTTCTGTGTCGTCGGTTCGTCCCGATTCGGTTGCACGGGCCAGCAGGCGGGATACGAGCTCGGCGTCGGGGACAACAAGCTGTAGAACGGCACTGATTCCCAGTTCGTCAGCGTTGAGGATGCCATCAAGGTAGTCAACTTGAGCCATTGTCCGCGGGTAACCGTCGAGGAGGAATCCTTGTTCAGCATCCTTTTCGCGCAGGCGGTCCCGGACCATCTCGTTCGTGATGGCGTCAGGCACGAAGTCCCCGCTATCCATGAATGTCTTGGCCTTTTGCCCTAACGGGGTCAGGTTCTTGACGTTCTCCCTGAAGATATCGCCGGTGGATATCGCGGGAACTCCCAACTTTTCCGAGATGCGGGCAGCCTGCGTGCCCTTCCCGGAGCCCGGGGCGCCAATAATCAACAATCTCATCTCAGTCGTCCTTAGAAGTGTGTGTGAGGGGATGCCCAGCTGTGTTCTGTTTCGGGACATCCCACTGGTAGCGGGCGAAGACCTCCCGGCTGCCTGACTTTTCGACCATTTCCCGGGGCCATGGCCCCTCGGCTGAAAGCCAAATGATCGAGTTGTCGGGCATCACGGCGTCCACGATGCCGCTTCTGACAAAGTTTCCGGCCTGGCGGATTTCCACATGTTGGCCCAAGAGTCGGCCCCAGTCCGGTTGTGGGTGCAAGTCCACGGGTTGGCTCCTCTTTTCTTCAAGGGCTCTGGCTGCAAGGGCAGCATCAAAAGCGGAGGTGGGGCACCGCAACGTTGCGATAGGTGTGATGATCCGGGTGATCATCCGGTGCCCCACCACCAGTTCAGGGGCTCAACGGCGGCATTAGAGTGAGCGTTGCTCCGCACCGTTGTATGCGCTCAGGGGTCGGATGAGCGAGTTCGATGCCAGCTGTTCCATGATGTGCGCAGTCCAGCCGGTGATGCGGCTGGCGACGAAGATCGGGGTGAATGTCGGGGTGTCGAAGCCCATGAGGTGGTAGGCGGGCCCGGCGGGGTAGTCGAGGTTGGGTTTGATGGCCTTGGCTTCGTCCATGGCTTGTTCGAGTCCGTTGTAGAGTCCCAGGAGTTCGGGCCGGCCGTAGTGGGCGATCATTTTGTCCAGGGCGGCTTTCATGGTGGGCACGCGGGAGTCGCCGTGCTTGTAGACGCGGTGTCCGAAGCCCATGATCTTCTTCTTCTGTGCCAGGGCGTCTTCCATCCATGCCCGGGCCCGGACTGCGGCTTCCTCGAGGGATTCTTCGCTGCGGATGCCGATTTCGTCGAACGTGTGCATGACGGCTTCGTTGGCGCCGCCGTGGAGCGGGCCTTTGAGGGCGCCGATGGCAGCGGTCACGGCCGAGTGCAGATCGGAGAGTGTGGACGTGACCACGCGGGCTGTGAACGTGGAGGCGTTGAAGGAGTGCTCCGCGTAGAGGATCATCGAGACGTTGAACGCCTCCACCACCTCGTCCACGGGCTCTTCGCCGAAGGTCATCCACAGGAAGTTTGCCGAGTAGTCCAGGTCTTCCCGCGGTTCCACCACGTCCTGGCCGCGGCGGCGGCGCTGGTCATAGGCCACTACCGCGGGCATGGCCGCCCAGAGGTCGATCGCCTTCTTCATGTTGGCATCGGGGGATGAATCTTCGGCCAGCTCATGCCGGGCTCCCAAGACGGAAGCAGCTGTACGGCAGACATCCATGGGGTGCGAAGTGGTGGGCAGACCATCCATGACCTCCCTGACTGCAGGATCCAAGGCGCGGCCCGCGCGCTCCACGGCAACGAGCGCCGCGAGTTGTTCGTCGTCGGGCAGTTCGCCGTTCCATAGCAGGTACGCGACCTCTTCGAAGCTGCATTTGGCGGCCAGTTCCTGAACGGGGTATCCCCGGTAGAGCAGGGAATTGGTGTCTGGGTTGACCTTCGAGACGGCGGTGTAGTCCACCACGACGCCGGCAAGGCCTTTGCGGATTTCTGATTCAGCCATGTTTGAACTCCTTTGTTCTGTATCGAGTGCGTTATCGGATGCCCGGTACGGCGAAGTTGAATACGCCGGTATCGAATTGGTTGTAGGCCTCGTAGTCGACGAGTTCGTAGAGGCGCGCACGCGTGAGCATCTGCGGTACACGAACTTCCTGGGTGCCCAGCCTCTTGATTGTTTCCAAGGTGGCCTCTGCAGCGCCCATGGCAATGCGCAGGAGGGTGACGGGGTAGATGACCATGTTTACCCCGACGCTTTGGAGTTGGTCCACGGTGAAGAGGTCGCTTTTGCCGAACTCTGTCATGTTGGCCAGGATGGGCACGTCCACGGCGTCCCGGATGGCCTGGAACTCGCTCAAATCGGCCATGGCTTCGGGGAAGATCGCGTCGGCGCCGGCGTCCACGAGGGCTTTGGCGCGGTCCTGGGCTGCTTGGATTCCGTCGGTGGCGCGGATGTCGGTGCGGGCCATGATGAGGAAGTTAGGGTCCCGGCGGGCGTCTGCTGCGGCGCGGATGCGTTTGGTGGCGGTGTCGAGGTCCACGACGTTTTTGCCGTCCAGGTGCCCGCAGCGTTTGGGGTTGAACTGGTCTTCGATGTGGCAGCCGGCGAGGCCGGCGTTTTCGAGTTCCTGGATGGTGCGGGCCACGTTCATGGGTTCACCGAAGCCGGTGTCCGCGTCCACGAGGGAGGGCAGGTCGGTCATGCGGGCGATCTGCCCGGCGCGGGTGGCTACTTCGGTGAGGGTGGTCAGGCCGATGTCGGGCAGGCCGAGGTCGTTGGCCAGCACGGCGCCGGAGATGTAGACCCCGGCGAAGCCCTTCTCCTCGATCAGCCGCGCTGAGAGGGGGTTGAACGCGCCGGGGAATTGGTGCACGGTCCCGGAAGCCAGCAGTTCCCGCAGTTTCACCCGTTTCTGTTCGGGGGTGACTTTGGAGTACAGCATTTAGAACAGTCCCTTCGGCGCGTTGCTGGGGTCGATGATGCCGGGGGCTGCGGTGATGTTCAGTTGGTCCAGTTCGCCGGGGCCGAGTTCGGTGACGCGTTCGACGGCGGTGAGGAACCGTTCGATCTCGGTCTCCTCCACGAGACCGGCGGCGAGGGTGCGGAACTTGGTGATGTACTGCTCCCGGGCGAACGGCCGGGCGCCGAGCGGGTGCGCGTCGGCCACGGCGATCTCATCGGTAATGACCGTTCCGTCCGTGAGGGTGATTTCCACCGAACCGCCGAAGGCTTTCTCGGCGATGTCCAGGGAGTGGTAGCGGCGGGTCCATTCCGGGTCTTCGACGGTGCTGACCTTGTGCCAGAGGTCCACGGTGTCCGGGCGGGCTGCGCGTTCGGGGGCGTAGGAATCCACGTGGTGCCAGGTACCGTCCTGCAACGCGACGGTGAAAATGTACGGGATGGAGTGGTCCAGGGTTTCCCGGGACGCGGACGGATCGTATTTTTGGGGGTCGTTCGCTCCCGAGCCGATCACGTAGTGCGTGTGGTGGCTGGTCTTGATCAGCACCGAGGCCACGTTGGCCGGGTCCGTGAGCTCCGGGTGCTCGCGGTGGAGTTTGCGGGCGAGGTCGATCCACGCCTGGGCCTGGTACTCGGCGGAGTGTTCCTTGGTGTAGGTGTCCAGGATCGCGCGCTTGGGCTCCCCGGGCAGCGGCAGGGGGACTTCGTAGGAGGCGTCCGGGCCGTCGAGCATCCAGGCGATCACGCCGTCTTCGCCTTCGTAGATCGGCACGGGGGAGGTCTGTCCGCGCATGGAGCGGTCCACGGCTTCGACGGCCATTTTGCCTGCGAAGGCGGGGGCGTGGGCTTTCCAGGTGGAGATTTCGCCTTTGCGGGACTGCCGGGTGGCGGTGGTGGTGTGCAGGGCCTGGCCCACGGACTGGAAGATCGTCTCAACATCCAGACCCAACAACGTGCCGATACCTGCGGCGGCGGAGGGGCCGAGGTGGGCGACGTGGTCGATTTTGTGCTGGTGCAGGCAGATGGCCTTGACCAGGTTCACCTGGATTTCATAGCCGGTGGCGATGGCCCGGACCAGGTCCTTGCCGTTGGAGCCGACGTGTTGGGCGACGGCGAGGATCGGCGGGATGTTATCGCCGGGGTGGGAGTAGTCCGCGGCCAGGAACGTGTCGTGGTAGTCCAGTTCGCGGACGGCCACCCCGTTGGCCCAGGCGGCCCATTCGGGGGAGACCCGCTCGCTGATGCCGAAGACGTGCCCGCCCGTGCCGTTGGCGGACGGGGCGTGGGTCAGGGCCTGGGCGCGTGCTGCGATGATGGGGGCGCGGTTCAGGGAGGCGATGGCCACCGAGGCGTTGTCGATGATCCGGTTGATCACCATATCCGTCACCTCCGGGGTGACGTCGACGGGGTCGGCGGCGACCACGGCGATTTTGTGCGCGAGCTGTTCCTCACGCGGGAGGTTCTCTTCGGACTTGTACACGCGGACGTGGTGGTTCTTGACCATGGTGCTCCTTCTACTGGGGGTTTTCAGCGGGCCACGTGAGCGGCCTTGACGTGGGTGAGGCTTCGGTGCAAATGAACGGTGGTGGCGGCCTCGGCCAGCCGCGGGTTGCCTGCGGCGATCGCTTCGGCAATCGCGGCGTGCTCGGCGGCCGCGGCACGGAGCCTGGCGGCGTCATCGGCTGCCAGCCGGCGCACCCGGACCAGGTGCACGCGCAGGCTCCGCATGGCCTGGGCAAGGTAGGAGTTGGAGACCGCGGCGTCGATGGCCTCATCCAGGCGGCCCACCAACGCGTAATACTCGTGCCGGGCAGGATCGGTATCGCGAAGCAGACCCGGGGCCCCCAGCAGTTGGGCGTGCAGTTCGGCGAAAACGCCCGGCTCTCCGCGCTGCGCGGCCAACGCCGCGGCCCTGACCTCCAGCGTTTCGCGCAATTCAAACAACTCATCGATGCTGTCCAGCGAAATATCGGTCACGACGACGCCACGCCCACCGGCCGCCGTCGTCAATCCCTCAGCGGTCAGCCGTCCCAGCGCCTCCCGCACCGGCGTGCGGGACACACCCAGACGCTCGGACTGCTCCACTTCCGCGAGGACGGTGCCCGGCCGAAGGCGCCACTCAATGATGTCTTCACGAAGAGCCGCATAGGCCCGATCACTGGCGCGCATAACCACAGTGTATACACAGCATTAGTCAGGCGGCAATAAACGCGCAGATTGGAAGCTCTGTGTATACATTCAAGCCTTGTCGGCAACTACCTCCTTTGGGAGGTAGTTGGATGTCCTCGCTTCTAGCTAGGGTGCTCTGCATCACATTGTGAGAAATACGAGCCGGACATCAAAGGAGATTCCCATGAGCTCAGCTTCATCCGTTGCCTATTCACCGCCTCACAGCCGCAAGACGCTCAGGAAAGTAGCGTTCGCCAGCGCGGCCGGCACCACCATCGAGTTCTACGACTTTTTCATCTACGGAACGGCAGCGGCCTTGGTCTTTCCGGTTGTCTTCTTTCCCGCCTTGGGTGCTGCCGCCGGAACTGTCGCATCTTTCGGCACCTTCGCCGTCGCGTTCATCGCCCGGCCGGTCGGGGCCATCATCTTCGGGCATTATGGCGACAGGATCGGACGCAAAAAGACCCTCATCACCACGCTGCTCATGATGGGCATCGCCACGGTGATGATCGGCCTGATACCGGATGCGAGCACCATCGGCGTTGCAGCACCGATCCTGCTGGTGGTCCTTCGGTTCGTACAGGGCCTGGCTGTCGGCGGGGAATGGGCGGGAGCCACCTTGCTGACAGCCGAATACGCACCCCCAGGAAAACGAGGACTGTTCGGCTCTTTCCCGCAGCTCGGTCCCTCGGTGGCCTTCGCGCTGGCCAGCGGCACGTTTCTGGTCACCAGCCTCACCCTGGGCGATAAGTCGGAAGCGTTTATCACTATCGGCTGGCGAGTGCCGTTTATTCTCAGCGCCGTCCTGGTTCTGGTGGGCTTCTGGGTGCGGACCAGCATCGAGGAGACGCCGGTGTTCAGGAATGCCAAGCGCCCCGAAACCACTGCCAAGCTTCCCATCGTGGAATCCATCAAGGGCCAACCCAAGGAAATCCTCTTGGCAGGCGGCTCCCTGACGCTCCTGTTTGCCCTCTTCTACATTGGAACGGCGTTCCTGACCAGCTACGCCACCAGTCCCACCGGTATGAAGTTGAGCCGTCCGGAGGTCCTTACCACTGGAATCATCGCGTCAGTCTTCGTTGCCGCCGCCACGCTGGCCTCCGGTATCCTTTCCGACCGCTTCGGTCGCAAGAAGGTCATCGCGGCGTCCTGCATTTTCGCTGTGCCGTGGTCCCTGGTGCTGTTCCCACTGCTGGGCATGGGTACGGTTCTGGCCTTCGGTATTGGCCTCACCGTCACTCTCGTGATTTTTGCGATCGCCTACGGTCCGGCAGGTGCGCTCCTTCCTGAGCTCTTTGAGACTAAGTACCGTTACACCGGTGCCGGCATGGGCTACAACCTCGCCGGGGTCCTGGGTGGTGGCATTGTTCCGCTCGTCGCGGCACAGCTGATTACCAGCACAGGAGGCTGGGGCATCGGCGTTCTGCTCGCCGCCATTGGATTGTTCAGCATCGCCTGCACCATGGCACTACCCAACCGGGAGAGGTCCGGACTTGAAGAACGTCCCGTAGAAGGCGGAACCATGAAGAAGGACCGCACGACGGCGGCATAGGACGGCCGCTGGAAGGTGCGGGGCTGTCGACTCATCGGCAGCCCCGCATCCGTGGCGCTGGGGTATCTCGCGTACGTCCTGGAGTACTTGCCGATCAAAAGCAAACACAAGAACGTCCTCCCGGAAATCCGGGAGGACGTTCTTACAGCGGTTTCTGAAGACTCACTACGGCAGAAGGCCGAGCCTCCGTGCGGCCGATACCGCTTCGAGCCGGTTATGTACCGAAAGCTTGGCCATGGCGTTTTGAAGATAACTCTTCACGGTGACAGGCTTCAGACTCAGCCTGTCTGCCGTTTCTGCATAGGAGCATCCCAAAGCAAACTGAGCAAGCACATCAAGTTCCCGGGGTGCCAGCCGTACAGCGGGCTGCACCCCGCTGGCGGGGGACGGGGCCAGACGCGCGCCGATGCCGTCGAGCTGCTGTGCGAGTTGGACGTCCGTGACCGTGCTAGCCAGGGACCGCAACTCAGCGTGTGCCTGCCGGACTTCCTCCAACCAGTTGTGGTCGTAGGCCATGGCTGGTTCCGGATGGACACGATGCAAGACGGCCACTCGCCGGTCTACCTCATCCCTGACGCGGAGTTCCGATGCGACGGTCGTCGCCGCAGCCATCGCATCTTCCATGGCCCGCTCACCCAAGGGGATGCCCTCCCGGCTTCCGACATAAAGTACGGAACGCGGCTCGCCCCGAACCAGGACCGGCACCGCGGTCAGCGATCTGATGCCCTCGTTTTTGACGGCAGCATCGTATTCGTGGGTAATCCGGTCGGAAGCGATGTAGTCAGTCACCAGATAGGGCTGGCACTGACTGAAAACCCGCCCACCCAGCCCAGCGCCAGGAAGGACACTGACGTTGCGGAGACTAGCCGTGGCCGTGCCGAGGAAATCCGAGAGCTGGAGGCTTTTCCCGGCTACCATCCCGCCAAACAACACTGCGGGGCGGAACCGTTGGGCCAGCTCACGCATCGCGGCGCGGAGCAACTCCCGGTCATCAGGGCGGTAGTAGACGTCAGGCTGCATGACCCTACACGCTACTGGTGAAGGAAGCTCGGTGGAAGCTTCTCGAAGTTTGATTCCGCCGTCTTGGCCCGAATGGCGTTGATGATGGCAGAAAAGTCCTGCGTTGCACCGCCGTCGTCGGAAAACGCGCGATACATGTCCGTCGCCCTTCCTCCCAGCCCAACGTCCTGCAGGCCGGCGAAAGCCAAGGCATCCGCTGCCAGGCCCAAATCTTTGGCCATGAGGGCACTCGCGAAACCAGGACGGAAGTCGTGATTCGCCGGGCTGCCAGGCACGGGACCCGGTACGGGGCAGTTGGAGGTCAGCGCCCAGCATTGCCCGGACGCATTTGAGGTCACATCGAACAGTGCGTCGTTGCTGACCCCAAGCTGCTCTCCCAAGACAAAGGCTTCGCTTACCGCGATCATGGTGATGCCCAGAATCATGTTGTTGCAAATTTTGGCTGCCTGGCCCGCACCAGGACCGCCGCAAAACACCTTTCGTTTGCCCATGGTATCCAGGAGCGGGCCGGCTTGGGAAAAGTCAGCGTCAAGCCCTCCAACCATGAACGTCAAGGTGCCCGCAGCGGCGCCGGCAACCCCGCCGGAAACCGGGGCCTCCAAAGACCTTTGGCCCGCCGAAGTCGCCAACGCGTGTGCGGAGAGCGCATCTGCCACGGCAATGGTGGAGCAGTCAATGAAGAGGGTCCCTGGGGAGGCTGCCGACAACAGCCCAACAGAATCAGCTGTTCCTGAGTACAGTTCCAGAACATGGCGGCCTGCTGGAAGCATCGTGATGACCACGTCGGCCCTCTCAACGGCCGCTACCGCAGATTCCGCAATCCTGATGCCGTTGTCTCGGGCCTGGTCAAGGGACGAGGCTGCCAGGTCAAACCCGGTTACCTCGTATCCGTGCTTTGCCAGGTTGGCTGCCATCGGACCACCCATGTGGCCGAGCCCGATAAAAGCGATTCGTGGTGTCATAAGTTGTCCTCGCGTTTCGATTGATTTCTTTGGACGCGCATTGGGGGCGGAGCCCTCGAACCACGGGACGAACCCGCGTGCTCGATCCAGTATTAATTGGCGCCTTTACCTTGAAGTATTGGACTAAGTGAAGTGAAGACTTCGGGATTTTCGATGGTCGCCGGCAGCGCTTCATCTCGCCCTTCGGCAATTGCCCGCATGCTGCGGCGCAGGATCTTCCCGGAGCGAGTCTTGGGGAGGCCGTCCACCACGTAGAGCTCGCGAAATGCGGCCACCGGCCCGACTTCTGTTCGGACAGAGGCGATGATCTGTTCCCGCAAGGTGTCCTCGGTGATGCTGGCCCCGGATTTCAAGACCACGAAGCCCCGAGCCACTTGCCCTTTCAATTCGTCCGGCACCCCGATGACCGCGCATTCCGCGACCGCCGGATGGGCAGCCAGCACCGCTTCCAAGACCCCGGTGGACAAACGGTGTCCGGCTACGTTGATGACGTCATCCGTGCGGCCCATGACAAACACGTATCCGTCCTCGTCGATCAGACCGCTGTCGCCAGTGAGGTAATACCCGTCGAACGTGCTCAGGTACGCCTTGCGATAGCGTTCCTTATCCTGCCAAAGCGTGCTCAGCATGCCTGGGGGCTGTGGCAATTTGATACAAAGCATCCCTTCGGTGCCGGCCTCCACCGGCTTGCCGTCCGAGGTGAGCACCCGAATGTCGAACCCGGGAACAGGAACCGAGGGCGAGCCAGGCTTGAGGGGCATCGGTTCCAGCCCTCGCAGGTTCGCGCAAGCAGGCCATCCGGTTTCCGTTTGCCACCAGTGATCAACCACCGGAACGCCCAAAAGGTTGCCAGCCCATGCGTAGGTGTCCGGATCAAGCCTTTCGCCTGCCAGGAACAGAGCCTCCAGGCTGCTGATGTCCAGCCCGTCCAAGCACGTGGCCTCAGGGTCAACCCGTTTGATCGCCCGCATGGCCGTCGGTGCGGTGAGCAGCACTTTGACGTTGTACTTCTCGATGATGCGCCAGAACGCACCGGCGTCGGGAGTTCCAACCGGCTTTCCCTCGAACATGACCGTAGTGGCACCGCCAATAAGTGGCCCGTACACCGTGTAAGTGTGGCCCACCTGCCACCCCACGTCTGAGGCCGCCCACATCGTTTCTCCGGGGTGAACGTCGTAGACGTTGGGCAGGGACCAGGCAAGGGCGACAGCATGGCCGCCGTTGTCACGGACTACACCTTTGGGTTTTCCGGTGGTTCCAGAGGTGTAAAGGATGTAGAGGGGATCGGTCGACATGACCGGTTCGCAGTCGGCGGGTTCGGCAGCGGAAATAACGTCATCCCAATCGAACTCGGCTTCTCCCAGTTCCGACACCGCCTGTTCACGCTGAAGGATGATGGTGGAATCGGGACGATGGCGGGTCTTTTCCAACGCCGCCCGGATGATCGGTGTGTATTCCACAACGCGGCCTGGCTCCAGACCACAGGATGCAGCCACGATGACTTTGGGCTCGGCGTCGTCGATTCGCGCGGCAAGTTCCGGGGCGGCGAATCCGCCAAAGACCACCGAATGAACCCCACCGAGCCGAGCACATGCCAGCATCGCGATGGCGGCTTCGGGAACCATGGGCATATAGATCAGCACGCGATCTCCGCGGCCGACGCCAAGGTCACGAAGAGCACCCGCGAACCGGCTGACTCGATCCAGGAGTTCGGTGTAGGTATACCGCTCCGTCCGATGTGCCATGGCCGATTCCCAGACGAGGGCCAGGCGGTCACCTTTCCCTTGGGCGACGTGCCGATCCAGCGCGTTGTAACAGGTGTTGAGTACTCCATCCGGGAACCATGTGAAGAACGGCGCCTCGGAGGTGTCGAGCGCGCGGTGGGGCTTTTCAAACCAGTCGATCGCGTCGGCGGCTTCGAGCCAGAACGATTGCGGGTCGGCCATACTGCGTGCGTAGGCGTCAGCGTATGCAGACATGGAATGCGTCACACTCCTGAAAAGGTTGAGAATTGGACAGTGGGTGGCTTCGGAGTCGTCAACCGATTGCCACGCCCTCGGCGAGCCCAAGCTCACGCCCGCCGAGGGAGGTGAAGCAATCCGCAACCATGCTGGTGGTCACGTCGGCCGCGGTGGCTGGGTTCGAGCGGGGACTACGGTCCTTATCGATGACCTGTGCGCGGATGCCCTCACGGAAGTCATGGCCGGCAAGAAACCGGAGACCGATGCGGTATTCCACGTCCAGGGCTTCTTCAAGAGTCAGGTCACGCGCCCGCGCACGTCGTAGTGCCTCAAGGGTGACTTTGAGCGCCGTGGGTGACTTCGCCTCGATGGAGTCCGCTGCTTGGGCTGCCTCCGGTACAGGTGTGGACCGTAGACGACGCACGATTTCCTCGACGTCGTCGGCGGCGTGGGCGTGGTCAATCCACGTCCGGTCAGCCGCGAGGCTCGAGGGCTGCGGCTCAACGACGAACTTCGCAATGGCCTCGTCCGCCGCTTCCTCTTCCAACGCCGTCGCAAGTGCGTCCAGGCTGTCGCTCCGAACGAAGTGGTCCGCGAGGCCCAGATGCAGGGCGTCGGCGCCGTCGAGGTGGGCGCCCGTCAGGGCCGCATGAGTCCCGGACTCACCAGTGGCTGCCGCGAGCAAGAAGGTACCGCCGACGTCGGGAACGAACCCGATCGTCGTCTCCGGCATGCCCATCCGTGTGCGCTCCGTGATGATTCGGTGGGATCCGTGGGCGGAGATGCCTACGCCGCCGCCGAGCACAAGGCCGTCCATAAACGCCACGTACGGCTTGGGATAGCGGCTGATCAGCGAGTTGAGACGGTACTCCCTGGCCCAGAACTGCGCGGTGGCGCTGCCGCCGTCGTCGATCATGTCCCGGTAGATCGCCACGATGTCGCCGCCGGCGCAGAGGCCGCGCTCGCCGGCGCCCCGCATCAGGACCGTCCTCACCGCATCGTCTTTGGCCCACTCGCCAAGTTTGGCGAGCATTGCTTCCACCATCTGTGGGGTTAGCGCGTTGATGTTTCGGGGCCGGTTGAGCACGATGACGCCAAGCCGGCCTCGACGTTCGAAGAGGACTTGGTCGGTGGGCATGATCAGCTTCCGGCAGGCATGACGAAGCTGGCGCCTCCGCGGATCCCCGACGGCCAGCGGCTGGTGACGGTCTTGGTTTTTGTGTAGAAGCGGAACGCATCCGCTCCGTGCTGGTTAAGGTCGCCGAAGCCGGATGCCTTCCAGCCGCCGAAGGTGTAGTACGCAATGGGAACCGGGAGTGGAACGTTGATGCCGACCATGCCGACTTCGACTCGGCTGGAAAAGTCGCGGGCCGCGTCGCCGTCGCGCGTGAAGATTGCGACGCCGTTGCCGAATTCGTGCTCGTTGCACAGGCGCAGTGCTTCGTCGTAGTCCTCGGCGCGGACGACGCTCAGCACGGGGCCAAAGATCTCTTCCTTGTAGATGCTCATTTCGGGCGTCACGTGGTCGAACAGGGTGGGGCCCACCCAGAATCCGCCCTCATAGCCCTCGACGGTTGGTTCACGCCCGTCCACCACGAGGGCGGCTCCTGAATCCTGGCCGGCGGCAATGTAGGACTCGATGCGTTCCTTCGCTGATGCAGCAATGACCGGACCGAAGTCGCTGGCCTTATTCAGGCTGTGGCCGACGGTGAGTTTGTTGATGCGCTCTTTGAGCTTGGCAACCAGCGCGTCGGCCGTCTTTTCGCCCACCGGCACAGCAACTGATATCGCCATGCAGCGTTCGCCCGCGGAGCCGTAAGCCGCGCCGATCAAGGCGTCAGCGGTCATATCCAGATCGGCGTCCGGAAGGATCACCATGTGGTTCTTGGCTCCGCCGAAGCACTGGGCACGCTTGCCCTGTGCGGCGGCCGTTGCGTAGATGTACTGAGCGATCGGCGTGGAGCCAACGAAGCCAATTGCTTTGACGCGCGGGTCCTCAAGGAGGGCGTCAACGGCTTCCTTGTCGCCGTTGATCACGTTGAACACACCGTCAGGCAACCCGGCTTCGGTGAGCAGCTCCGCCAAACGCAGGGGGACGGAGGGATCGCGTTCGGAGGGCTTGAGGACGAATGCATTGCCGGCAGCCAATGCGGGGCCGGCCTGCCACAGCGGGATCATGGCAGGAAAATTGAAGGGGCTGATGCCCGCGACGACGCCGAGCGGCTTGCGCAGGGAGTGGACGTCGATTCCCGTCCCGACGCTGTCGGAGAACTCACCTTTCAACAACTGCGCGGCCGCTCCGGCTGAGAATTCCACCACCTCAAGGCCGCGCTGGATGTCTCCCTTCGCATCGGCAAACGTCTTGCCGTGCTCGGATGAGAGCATTTCCGCGAGCTCGTCCAGATGTTCATTGACGAGTGCCACAAACTTCAGCAAGATCCGCCCGCGGCGCTGCGGGTTCATCGCTGACCATTCCGCGTGGCCCTTTTCGGCATTGGCTACAGACTCGCTTACCTCTGCGGGTGTGGCAAGCGGGACACGTGCCTGCACCTGTCCGGTGCAGGGGTCATAGACGTCGCTGAAGCGCTTGGACGTGCCCTCCGTGCGTGTTCCGCCGATGTAGTGCGTGAGTTCGTTGACCATGAAATGCTCCTTTGCTTCTGGATCACTGGCCTCGGTTCCGTGGCTGGGTGATCCATCATCTGGTCGAAGGTCTGGGGGATTCCAGCTTTCTGCTGGGCCGTTGATTCAGCGTCCCACCGCCTCAACGGTGCGAACAAGCGCAGTTAAAGCAGATGCCATGTGCATACGTGCACATGGCATCAGCGATGGGTCGCCTCTTGTTCCGACCTTTAAGCCATCAGCTCGTCTTGGCGGCTGCGGACTTCCGACAGAACGGCCTTGATGACGGCCTGCACGGCAGGGGAGCGAAGTGATTCTGGTCTGGCCGCGGCCCAGAAACTGAGCCGCCGTTCAAAACCATGCGGCAGTACGGGGACAAAACCGGGTAGTCCATAGACCATGAAGGAGGGCAGGAGGCCGATTCCGCCGTTATGTCGAACCGCCTCCAGCTGGGCAAAGAGGCTTGTTGCCTGAAAGTTTGCCGGACTCTCTGTCAGGGTTTGCGACCGGTGGCCTATTTCAACAACTTGAAGAACGGATTCCACGTAGGAGACGAAGCTATGGCTTTGGAGTTCTGGAAGCGTTTGGGGCGTCCCGCGCTCCTTCAGGTAATTTGGGCTGGCGTAAAGGCGGAGGACGTAGTCGGCCAGGAAGATTGTTTCCGTTCTCCCCGCCTCCACGGCGCCTGCAACAATCTCCAGATCCACGCCCGACCTGTTCCGGCTGAGCTTGCGTGTGGCGTTGAGCATTTCGACCCGCAGCAAAGGGTTTCTGCGCTGAAGCCGTACGAGTGCGGGCGTCACGAACATGGGTCCGAACACGTCGGGGGTGCTGATTCTCACCAAGCCCGAAAGGGATTCGGACGTGCGCTCCAAGCTGGCCGTGAGGCCTCCCAGGCTTCGCTCAACGCCCTCCGCCGCAGCGACCGCCTTTCGTCCCAACTCGGTAAGCTCCCATCCATAGGGCGTGCGTTCCAGGGTGCGGCCGCCCAGGCGCTTATCCAAGGCGAGGATCCGCCGCGAAATGGTGGTGTGTGTGGTGTCCAGCGCTTCAGCGACTGCGTTGAATCTGCCCAACCTGGCAACAGTGAGCAGGACGAGAAGATCGTCTGCGCTTGGAAGTCCCTTAAATTCCACATTCGCCTCCTGTGCATCAACGCACACTATGTCTGCCAATTCAGGCATCTACTAGGACTTCCTAGTATCTACTAGGAAGTCCTAGTATGTAGTCCCTGGTGCGTTTCTGCTGTCAGTAAGCCCAGCCACGCTACTCCTGTCAAGGATGAAGGGACACATGCTCGTGAAACTGGAAGAAAGTGTTCGCAACCGGCCCGACCCGGCAAGGCCTGCGATAGTGCCGCCTTTTCCTGATGCAGACCTGATGTATGTCTGGGATCTGCTCTCGCCCACCGAGCGTTCGCGGCTGTTGAACATCCGTAACTTCCTTCAGGAACACGTCCGGGAAGCTTCCATTGACTACTGGAACAGGGAGGAGTTCCCGTTCGAGCTACTGGCCATGCTTGGCGCCTACGGTCTTGGAGGTTTGCAAACCGACGGAACGTCAGTCCTGTTTAAGGGGCTCGTATATGTTGAGGTCGCACGAGCGGACGTCTCACTGTCAGCCCTGGTTGGCATCCACAATGAACTCATTGTGGGCATGATTGATGCCTTGGGGTCGCAGGACCAAAAAGACCGTTGGCTCCCTGGCCTGACCTCCTTCCGGCAGCTCGGTGCCTTTGCCCTCACCGAGCCGGACCATGGCTCGGATATCGCCGGCGGACTTGAGACTACCGCCCGCCTTCACGACGGCGAATGGGTCATCGATGGTGCCAAACGCTGGATAGGCTCGGGTACTGTTGCCGATTTCGCTCTGGTGTGGGCGAGGGATGTCGCGGATGGGCAGATTAAGGGCTTCATTGTTGAGACGGATCGTCCCGGATACTCAGCCACGAAGATCTGCAACAAGATCGGTTTGCGGATCATGCAAAACGCCCACATTGAGCTCCGCTCCGTCCGGATTCCCGAAGCAAATCTCCTGCCGGGAGCCACCGACTTCTCCAAGGCAAACGACCTGTTGCGGGATTCCCGGGCTTGGGTTGGCTGGCAGGCCGCTGGCATTCAACTTGCAGCATTTGATATCGCCCGCGCTTATTCCTTGGAGCGAAAGCAGTTCGGCCGGGAACTCGCAAAGTTCCAGCTGGTACAGCAGCAGTTGTCCGAGATCCTTGGAAATGCCACAGCATCCCTTGGATTAATGGCCCACCTCGCGAGGATCCAGACTGAGGGAAAGCTGGAGATGGCCCAGGCCGCCATGAGCAAGGCAACCACCACCCGGATGGCAAGGGCTTCGGTGGCCATGGGCAGGTCCCTGCTTGGCGGAAATGGCGTAAGCACCGAGTACGAAATGGGCAAACTGCTGGGGGATGCGGAGATCCTCTACACCTACGAGGGGACATACGAGATCAATTCCCTGATTGTCGGACGTGCCGTCACCGGCAAATCCGCCTTCGTCTGAACTCGACGTGTCACAGATCGGGCCCGGGCGGTGTCTTCATGTCGTAGGACCCAGAACCGACCCGTAGGAGGAGTCATGACCAGCAGGATCCCGACCGCAGAGATCACCGGTTTCTACGGCGCACTCATTAAGAAGTTCAGCGCGAAGATGTTCGGCAAAGTCCCTGAATCGCTGGGCGTCATGTGGCACAACCAGCCCGTTCTCAAGGCATCCATGGGCTTCGGACAGAAGCTGCAGAGGTGGAACAGCTGCGATGAGTCGCTGAAGTCCTACGCTCACATGGCCGTGGCCTCGTTCATCGGCTGCAGCTGGTGCCTGGACTACAACTACTTCATGGCGCACAACCACGGCCTGGACCTGGAGAAGGCTCGGCAGATCCCGTGCTGGCGTGAGTCCGACGTCTTCACGCCGCTGGAGCGGGACGTCCTGGAGTATGCCGAGGCCATGAGTGCCACGCCCGTCTCGGTGACCGACGAACTGTCGGCCCGGGTGCTCGGGCAATTGGGCGCGCCAGCGCTGATCGAACTGACCAGCGTCATCGGCTTCGCCAACCTCACCACCCGCAGCAACGTGGCCCTCGGCATCGAATCCGAGGGTTTCGCGGAGTCCTGTGAGCTGAAGCCGCTCGCAGCACGCAGCGGCCGCGGAGTAGCCTGAGCGGCATGAGCAACCTCCGCGCCACTGACAGGCAGGATCCATTCGTTACCCACCGCAGCCTGTTCTTCACTGTCGCCTACGAGATACTCGGCTCCGCCGCGGATGCGGAGGACGTAGTGCAGGAGGCCTGGCTCCGGTGGGCCGAACTGGGCCTCGACGTCCGCGCGGGCGTCCGCGACCCGCGGGCCTACCTCGTTCGCACCGTCACCCGGCAGGCGCTCAACCGCCTCCGCACGCTGTCACGACGGCGGGAGGATTACGTCGGGGAATGGCTGCCCGAGCCCCTGCTCACCGTGCCGGATGTAGCCGAGGACGTGGAACTGGCCGAAAGCGTCTCGATCGCCATGCTCACGGTTCTCGAATCGCTCACCCCTGTGGAGCGGGCAGCCTTCGTCTTGCGCGAGGTTTTCGACGTGCCCTACGAGGAGATTGCCGAGGCTGTGGGCAAGTCAGGGGCCGCCGTGCGCCAGCTCGTCAGCCGAGCGCGCTCTCATGTGGCCGCCCGGCGGCCCCGCATGCGCGTGGACCGCACCGAGCAGCAGGAAGTCGTCGAACGGTTCCTCGCGGCGGTCACCACCGGGGACGTGCAGGGCTTGATGGACGTGCTGGCCCCCGACGTCGTACTCATCGCTGACGGCGGCGGCATCGCCCAGGCGGTTCGGGTGCCGGTGTACGGCGCGAAGAAGGTGACAAATCTGCTGAGGTCCTTCCCGCAGGCAGCGCTCAACCCGAAAATCGCTCTGCTCTGGCTCAACGGCGGACTCGGCATCCGGATCGACGACGAAGCAGGCGGTCCGTCACTCATCAGCCTGGTGGTGGAGGACGGCAGGATCGCAAGGATCTTCGCCATGCGAAACCCTGACAAGCTCGGCTACTTGGAGGAGGAGACCCTGCTGGCGCGTTAGCTGCTCGGACCCACATTGTTCAAGCTGCTTTTGCCTTCACAGCGCGGATTGTGTGCTTGCTGCCGACCATTTCATGTCCGACAACTTCGATCACTGCGGACAGTGCAACCAGCCCGATAACAGTGACTAATGCGAGTACGTCGGAGGGGTTATCCGGATTGATGTGGGCCTCGGAGCCGGCGACGGCACCGAGGATGACTGCTGCGGCCAACGGAATGAGGGTGACAATCAGCAGTGGAAGGTGCGTGAGGTCAAAGGACTTGAGGAGAACACTCCAGGTAACAAATATCATGATGATGACGGCCGCTACCGGAACGACGAGCGCTACGGCGATCAGAAGTAGTGACAGGTGACTGTCTTCGACGGCCAAGGCAGCAATGTGTAGTCCGGCGCCCACGGCTGAGATCGCGCCAAAGAGGAGCAAATGAGCGTACCGCCAGGCAAAGGTGCGTTCGGGCCATTCTTCAAGGATCGTCCGTGACGGGATGAGAAAGTACGCCCACCATAGTGCCGAGGCAAGAATAATGCCCGACGCCGCAATGACCACAGCGGACAACGTCCACCCTTGCACCTGAGTGAGAGCTGCGACCGCCATTGTGGTGGCCGCTACGACCTCGCCGAGCGTAATGATAGTAAGAAGGGCGAAACGTTCCGCGATGTGCCCTGCATTCCAGGGGGCGAGGCCGAATTTCCGTTCGATCAACACAGGTGCCACCATTTCTGCTGCCGCCAAAATAATCAACGCTGTGATGGTTGTCCCGGCAGGAAGGGGCAAGATCGCGGTGAGCAGCCATCCAATCTGGGCAACTCCGATGGCGACGCTGTATGCAATAGCGGTACGCCGTCGTGCGGGGTCCTGTCGAGCGGCTCGGAGCCACAAGGCCATGAGTGGGACCCTCATGATGACATAGCCGATCACCATAAGCATGTTGTTGGGGCTTTCCCCATCGGCCGCCGCCGAGAAGCTAACGGGCAACCCGAAGGTCAGGATCAGGACGCCGATCATTTGGACGAAAGTGGCAATGCGGAACAGTGCATCATCATTGCTGTAAGCGGATGCAAACCAGTTAAAGTTCAGCCAGGCCCAGCTCACCGCCCAGATGGCAAAGGTATATGCACCCACTGCTGGCCATCCAGAGCCTTCAGCGACATAATGGGCCAGTTCTCCCGCGGCGAACCCAAAGGCTATGACGTAGATCAGGTCGTAGAAGAGTTCCAGCGGGATTGAGCCTCGACCGCGCTCTAGGGGGTCGTGCCCGGGCATGGGACGAAACCGATGATAAAGGTCCTCCATCAATTGGTTGTGTAACGGCGATTCAGCGCTGGTTGCCATCATGCCCCTTCCTTGTGCACTACGGTTCCACTTCGTTCACAACGCAATACCTACATGGAAGCGTCCCGGATTATTCCGGAAGGAAATGCGTGAATACCCGGTATCCATCGGATCTAAGAAAAATCCGTCGTGAAGAAGCTCCTTCCGATGAAACCCATAATAGGGAGTCGTCAGGCATGACGGCTTCGACAGTTCCTTTACGGACAAATTTTCCGTCCTTCCAGATTTCTATGCGCTGCCCAACGGCACGTTGCCAATCTGGTTGCAAATGCAGGTCCACTGTTGCTCCTCAAGTTGATGGGAAATTCCTACAGAGTTCAATGGCGCGGCCCAAGTTGAACAAAACAGCGGGTCCGGAGCTGTCACCGCTGGAGACCGCGGAGGTGCAGGCAGATCTCCTCGATGGCCCGCCTCGCCTGGGTGAAAGCGCCGGTCTCCGTGAGGAAGCCGTGGAAGACCCCGCGATACCTGATCAGCGAGGCGGGGACGCCCTCGCGCCGCAGGCGTGCCGCATACGCCTCGGCGTCACCTCGGATCGGGTCGACCTCCGCAGTCAGGATCATGGCCGGGGGAAGGCCTCGCAGCGATGCGGCACGCATGGGTGCCGCAAGTTGGTCGTCCGCCCGGTGTCCCGGGCCGACGTACTGACTCCAAAACCAGCGCGCGTCCGCGGTGCTTAGCAGCGGTGCATCGGCAAATTCCGTCCAGGATGGAGTGGTGAACGTCCCGTCGACGGCGGGGTAGGCGAGCACTTGTGTCACGGGCAGCGGGCTGCCCTCGTCGCGTCGATGGAGGCAGAGGGCGGCTGCCAGATTGCCACCAGCAGAGTCTCCGCCGACTGCGATTCGTGCGGGGTCGATCCCGAGCTCCGTTGCTGTCAGGGTCAGCCATGCGTAGGCGTCGAGGCAGTCTTGCAGTGCCGCGGGGTACGGACTTTCCGGAGCGAGCCGATAGTCGAGGGACACGACCGTCCACCCGGATCCGACGGCGATCGCGCGGCACAGCTCGTCTGCTCCCTCGATGGTTCCAAGAACGAAACCTCCGCCATGCAGATAGACCAAGGCGGGCCTTGGACTATCTGTAGCGCCCTCGGGCCGGTATAGGCGTGCCCGGATCGCGCCTGCCCGGGTCGGGACATTCAGTTGTTCAACATGGTCAAGCGGCGTCATCGGCGCAGTGCAGGGGCTCGTGTTCAGGAGCGCGCGGGCCTGCTTCGCCCCCAATTCACGGATGGGTTTCGGCAGAACATGGTTGATCATCCGGGCCGCGGACTTCGCTTCGTCGTCGAGCAGGTTCCACCATGCGGGAGGGGTGTCGTTCATCTCGGTTGCCTCGCAGTCATTGACAAAGAATTGATCTGTACCTCATCATCATAGTCACATGATCAAGTCATTTGACTACATTATTCATGTTCCACTGGGATCGACCGTTGACGCTGTGCCGTGCGTCGATCTCGTTGAATCGAAAGGACAGAAGGATGACCGAAACGACAATCGGCCACGCTGCACGCGAGGCCGACGTGGTCGGCGGGGTCTGCGTTCGGATCGAGGAGGACGCGAGTCCGATCGTCCGGCTGATCGGCCGCACGATCACCGATTCCATCCGCGCCAGCCGGGAAGCTTCCCTCGTGGAGGGGGTGGAAGGCACCATTGCGGTCCGCTCCCATGACACCCCCCAGGCCGCGACAATAAGCATCTCCAACGGGGTCATAGCAGTATCGAGCGGTGTATTCGTCGAGCCCGATGTAACGCTGGTCGTAGACCTGAATGGGCGGTTCGCCCCGGTTGGCGGGCCTGTAGTTGAAGGTCAACATCACTTAACCGCCACCGCATTTGAACTGTTGTCACCGCCGCTGCCTGACTGGCGGGTTGCCGCCGAGGAATTCTGGGCCGCCACACGATTGATACCGGGGATCCCGGACGTACTCGTCGCGGTCTCGGATGGGCCCGATGGGCTGTCCGAGCTGGTGGTCGGCGAGGGCGACACGCAGTATGTCATCGCCGGCTCCCCGGATGGGCTGGCCGGCATCTTCTCGGGCGCCGATGATCTGATCGCCGCCCTGTCCACCGGTCTGATCGGCGTGCGCGGCACGCTCTCCCAGCTGTCAGTTATGGTCGGAGCATCCTGGAAGGTCCGTTACGATGTCTGAAATTGTTACCAATCCAAATACCCGTGACGACGTCCATACAGTCCGGCTTGAGGCCACCAATCACGAGGGCTCATTCCTCGGAAAGAACCTTTCGCCCAAGAAGTTCACGACGAACGCAGGTTCGGGGTTCGCGTTCGCTGATCTCCTTTTCGGCCTCGACCTGGGCAATGCCCCGACATTCGGTTTCGCCTATCCGGGGTGGCGTGGGCACCTGGCCGATGTGCAGTTTCGCCCCGATATGGCGACGCTGGTTCAGTGGGAGCCCGGTCTGCAGTCCGTCATCGGTGATTTCTGGCAAGCGGACGGCACACCGGTGGGGATATGCCCTCGTAACCTGGCCCGCAAGCTGATCGATCGGCTCGATAGTCGAGGCTTCAAGGCCACTGTGGCGGTAGAGATAGAGGCGACACTTTTCCAAGAGTCCATCCACGAGGCCCGCATCAAGGGATACCGCGACCTCACTCCGCTGGGCGGTTCCGCCGGAACCGCGTACCACCTGGCGAAATCGAAGGACTGGGTTGACTACATGTCGGCAGTAGCCCGTCGCCTCGACGAGATCGGTATCGAGTGGGAGGCGTGGAGTGACGAGGATGCGGCTGGCCAAGTCGAGCTCAACCTGGCTCCCGGTGAACCCCTCTCGGTCTGCGACGATTGGGCCCGTACCCGGCAGGTGATGCGCGAGGTGGCCTTCGAACTAGGTCACACAGTAACCTTCATGGCCAAGCCGACGGCGGGGTACGGTCAGGCCTCGCACGTCAACCTGTCGTTGCAGCGCGACGGCGTCAACGCCTTTTACGCCGAAGAGGGGCCCTCGCCTACGATGCGGCATGCTATCGGTGGACTCCTCGCGACGATGCGGGGCGCGACGTCGATCATGCTCCCGCAGATCACCTCGTACCGCCGACTGGTGGACCTGAGCGGTCCGCCGACGACGGTGACCTGGGGCATCAGCAACAAGACCACCGCTGTTCGTGCCGTATGCGGGCATCCGGCGTACTCGCGGCTGGAATACCGTGTGCCCGGAGCCGATGCGAACCTGTATCTGGCGGTTGCGGCCATTCTCGCTGGCGTGATTGCCGGCCTCGACGCCGCGATCGAGCCGCCCGAGCCGGTCACGGATATGGCGTGGTGCGTACCGGACCTCGAGCGTTTGCCGGATACCGTCACCAAGGCGGCCACTGCTCTTGAAGCGGACCCGATTCTGCGCGAACAACTCGGGGACGAGTTCGTCGACTACTGGGTAGGTACGCGGCGGTGGGAGTGGATGCAGTTCCATACGGCAGGTGGCGATCCATTCGCAGAGCTTTCCGAATGGGAGTCGGCGCGCTACTTCGAACTCCCTTGAGCGCAGGGAAATCCATGCCAGACGCCATCCGCCCGATGATCGGCATCACCGGCCGTCGGTTCCGTTTGGGGCTGGTCGACGGAATGGACAAGCGCTACGGCCATCTGTTCGCTGATGCCTTCATGACCGACTTCTCGGACCGGATCGCCAAAGCTGGTGGGATTCCGGTGAACCTGCCCTACGACGCCGATCCTGAGGCACTCTGCCACTGGCTGGCGGCCGTGGTCATCACCGGAGGACAGGATGTTCATCCGGCCTGCTGGGGTGGCGACCTGTCCGTGGTCCGCGATGTGGATCCGCGAGATGATCCAACCGTCCACGATCCCGACAGGGATCAGTACGAAATCGCCTTGGTGCGTGCTGCGCTGGCCAGGGGTATCCCGATCCTGGGAGTATGCCGGGGCCTGCAGATCCTGAACGTTGCTCTGGGCGGCACTCTCATCGCCCACCTGCCGTCCAGTTCCGTTCAGCATCTGTCCGGTTCGCGGGCGCCCGCCGATGGTGCTGACGACCACAAGGTGACATTCGAGCCCGGCTCCATCGCAGAGCGGCTGTTCGGAGCAGGCGCTGTGACCAATTCGTGGCACCACCAAGCGGTCGATAGCTGCGGCACCGGCCTGGTAGTCACAGGCCGAGCGGCCGACGGCGTCGTTGAAGCGGTCGAGCTCCCCGGAGCTGCAGTCCTGGGTGTTCAGTGGCATCCCGAATGGATGGAGCGTGACGATCCGGCTTTGAGCTGGATCGTCGCAGAGGGCAGGCGGCGCATCTGACCTGCGCGAGGATTTGTTCGGTCGGCGCCGAAGTTCCCGGGGCCGGCCGAACAAACCCTTTTGCCTAGACCTTCGAAGGCCTGGAAGCGCCAAGACTGGTGGCCATCCACGCGTCGAGTACGCCGAGAGCGAGCTCGATTTGCCGCTCAGCTGCCGCTCTGTCAGCAAACACCAGCCAGTTGAGCGCGAATCCGTCGGACAATGTGGACACGATGTATGTCAGTTCGTCAATGATCGTTTCGTTGATCGACTGTCCTGAAGTTTTCGCGGCAGCCTCGAGGATGGACCGCATGGTGCCGAACGCGTCGTTGTACACCATTTCAGCTTGCTTGCCCTCCTGACGCTGAGCCCAGCTGATCAACTCAACGATTGCCGGACCGAAGTCGGGATTCGCCAGGTACCACTCCAACAGGCCACGCAAAAGCGTTCGCGCGGTGCTCTCCAGGTCGCCGTCGACCTCGTTGCTCGTCAGCACCTCCCGGTACTGCCCTGAGACGTACTCGAAAACCGCAGCAAACAGAACTTCCTTGCCTGCGAAGCAGTAGTGCAGGGTGGCTAGCGGAGCATTCGCCTCCTGCGCGATGCGGCGCGTCGTGGCGCCCTCCACCCCGTGGGCAGCGATCATTCGAACGGCCGCAGCTACAAGTTCGGCGCGACGTTCAGCGGCAGGCATGTGGGCCATTTATTCTTCCTGTCGAATTCTAGACGGACGACTGATCAAGTGTCTTCCACGCTATCAGATCAGACTCCGAGGGGTAGTGATACTTCTCGATCATACGTCTTGATCAAATGACCAACTAGCGATATCGTCATGACTGGCATCACATTTCACATGGCGTTTCAGGAGACCATGCTCCTGCTGCGAGACGGGTCTGCGCCGCTTGCACGTCCATTGACGAAACCCGCCCCACCACCGCCTAAGCCACCTTGAAGAGGACGAGATGACCGAAGTTGAATCTGTTAACCGGGAACGCGGAGTTGCCCTCGATCGCATGGCGAGGAACCCACCCATCGACACCCTCCTCGGCCTGCTGGAATACCAGGCCGCCGGTTTCCCCAACCGCGAGTTTGTCCGCTTCCCGGAAGGATCGTGGACCTTCTCGGAAGTGGACGACTGGACCTCGCGTCTGGCCCAGCGCTTTGTCTCAGAGGACAGGATCCGCCCCGGCGACCGGGTCGCGATCATGCTGCCCAATGTTGTGCAATGGCCGATCGCTTGGCTGGCGATACTCAAAGCCGGAGGTGTCGCCGTGCCGGTGAACTCTTCATATCGCCGTGCAGACCTGGAATTCGTGCTTCGTGACTCCGGCGCTCGGGTGATCGTCACTGACCCCGGTCACGCCCCTCTTGTTAAAGAGGTGCTCGATGCTAACGGCGATCTGTGTGATGTCCGGATGGTTGAAGCGGCGTCGCGCAGCGAGCTCGCGAAGTATCCGGCGGACAGTCCGGGGACCGCCATCTCGGCGGACACACTCGCCAACCTCCAGTACACCTCGGGAACCACCGGATTCCCGAAGGCGTGCATGCTCACCCACGACTATTGGGTTCGGCTGGGGTGGATATGCGCGGGTGCGGCGGATCTCGGAAGGGATGACGTGGTACTTACCTCGCAGCCGTTTTCGTACATGGACCCGCAGCGGAACACCTCCTTGTGCCTCACGATCGGCGCGCCGCTGGTGGTGCTGCCTCGATTCTCCGCCTCTGGTTTCATGGCGGATGTCCGCCGGCACAGGGCCACGTTCTGCTACGTGCTCGGCTCGATGCCCACGCTTCTGTTCAAGCAGATGCCGAGCCCGCAGGACCTGGACAACGACCTCCGCCTCGTGCTGTGCTCGGCGATCCCCTCTGCGCTGCACGAGCAACTCGAAGAGCGCTGGGGAGCGCCTTGGCGGGAGATCTTCGGGATGACCGAAAGCGGGACTGACCTGATTAGCCTCCCCGAAAGCACGGGTGACGTTGGCAGTGGGCGGCTGGGACAGCCTGTACCCACGAAGCAGGTCAGGGTGGTCGATCCATCCGGCCGGGAAGTTGCGGTGGGGGAGCCCGGCGAGCTGATCACATCCGGTAAGCCGATGATGCTCGGCTATTGGAACCGACGCGAAGACACCGCGAAGGTCCTTCGCGATGGATGGCTGCACACAGGCGATGTCGCGGTCCGTGAGGCGGACGGCTACCGCCTGGTAGGTCGGATTAAGGACATGGTCCGTCGTGGCGGGGAGAACATCGCAAGCGCTGAGGTCGAACGCGTCCTGGAGCGCGACGCCGCCGTCGTGGCCGCAGCGGTGGTCGGCGTCCCTGACGAGCTGTTTGGCGAGGAGGTCAAAGCCTTCGTGCAGCTGGCACACGGCGTTGGGGAAACCCGCGCGACCGCAGAACGAATCATGGAGGGTGCGGGAACCGAGCTGGCACGCTTCAAAGTTCCGCGCTACGTCGAGTTCGTCGCCGACTTCCCGCGTACCCCGTCCGAGCGCGTGTCGAAGCCGGCCCTCAAAGCACGCTCAAGCGAATATCCGGGCATCACCTACGACCTGCAACGACCGCGTGCTGCGGGCAGCGGTAACTGAGGAGCAGACATGACCGACAACTACCTGAACGTGCACATCGAGGGGGAGGTCGCGGTACTCACCTTGAACCGGCCAGACAAATTGAATGCGATGGACGCGTCAACGCGCGTTCGGCTCGCCCAGACGATCCGCCGGTTCGGAACGGGTGACGTCGTCCGCGGGATCGTACTTACGGGCACGGGCCGGGCATTCTCCGCCGGCGAAGACCTGCAGACGGTACCTACCACCTATCCGGAGATCCGCGACGCCTTCGCAACCTTCCACGACATCACCCGCGCCATTCTCGAAACCAGGGTTCCCGTAATCGCGGCGGTGAACGGAATCGCCGTCGGCGGAGCCTCAGAGATCACGCTGTGCTGCGACTTGCGGATCGCCACCCCCGCAGCTGAGTATTACCAGCCCGAAAATCACCGGGGAATCATCATCTCAAATGCCTCGAGCTTCCTCCTGGGCCGCCTGGTACGCAACAACGCCATGCGAATCATTTTGGGTTCTGAACGGATCGACGCCTATGAGGCCCTGAAGATCGGGCTTGTCGATGAGATCGTGCCCGCGGAAAGACTGTTCGGGCGTGCGGCTGAGGTGATCGGGCAGTGGAATCCGGACCCCCGCATCACCGCGTTGCATCTGGATCTGCTGCGGCCACGCATCGAAGACATCGAGGACGCATTCGCCCGCGAGGACAAAGCCGCCCGCGAGGCGTGGGCTTCCGGTGCGTTCACCGAGGGCATCGAGAGCTTTTGGATATCAAAAAACGCGGCGACTTCGCCCAGGACGAGCAATTGAGATCGGAGACCATGGTGATCACCACCGAAGCAGCACTTCTCACAGCGGTGAACGAGCCGCTGGCACTTACCAGGATCCGCGTTGACGCCCCGGAGCCCAACGAGGTCCGCGTCGCCGTCTCGCACGTGGGCCTGTGCCACAGTGACCTGCACTATATGACCGGTACTGTGCAAACAGGTTTTCCTGTGGTGGTTGGGCACGAGGTAGCGGGCATCGTCGAGTCAGTCGGCTCGGCTGTAACCTCCATGCGACCGGGCGACCGGGTCGTCGGCGCCCTCACACCCTCCTGCGGACTGTGCCGCAATTGCGAGGCAGGCCACCCGACACAATGTCAACGCGCAGCACGCATCCGACAGCGTCCCCGCCCGGCTTTCCAGCTGCCGGGAGGCCAAACCGTCGAGCGGCTGGGTGATATCGGCGCTTTCTCGCGCCACATCCTGATGCGGGAGAACTCGCTGGTGAAGATGCCGGACGAGGTAGGTCTGCACGTTGGGTGCCTGCTCTCGTGCTGCATAATCACCGGCGTCGGGGCCGTATTCCGCGGTGCCAAAGTACGCCCCGGCTCCACCGTGGCCGTCATCGGGTGCGGCGGTGTCGGCTCGGCAATCATCCAGGGGGCGCGGCTTGCCGGAGCCTCGGCGATTGTCGCAGTGGATCTCGACGACGCCCGGCTCGCCGCGGCACGCAAGTACGGTGCCACTCATGTCGTTAACGGCGCCACCGACGTCGCAACTGAGATTCGGAAGTTCCTGGGCGACGGCGTTGACTACTCGTTCGAGGCCGTCGGATCTGCGCGCACGGCGGCCAGCGCGCTGTCCGTGCTCCGAAGCAGAGGTACCGCATGCCTGGTGGGCATCGCACCGGATGGCACGGAGCTCACCCTTCCGGCGTCGGATTTCTTCTTCGGCGAGAAGCGCCTCATCGGCTCGTACATGGGCTCGGGCCAATCACACGAGGACATTGCCCAATTCGCCCGTCTGTACCTTCAGGGCCGCCTGCTGCTCGACGAGATGGTCACCGACATCATCCCGTTCCGCGAGATTAATGAGGGCTTCGAAGCCATGAAATCGGGCGAGGTCACCCGCATCGTCGCCGACCTCACCGTCTGATCACACCAATCCATCTACACACACCTATGCAACGAGGGAGGCCGCAGATGACGAACACGCAACTGCCGCTGCCAATCAATTACATCGCGGACGAATGGTCTGGGTGCCTGCTTGTCCCGGACGCCTGGAATCTCGACCCCAACACAGGGCAACCCATCCACCGCGCCGTCACCACGGGCGCGGACGACGTGGAGCGCGCCCTGCGGCATGCCGAGCGGTCGTACCGTGTGGACCACTGGGATGACGCAGCGAAAGAGGAACGCGCGGCTGTCATCGAGCGTGCTGCCGCCATAATCCAAACCCGAATTGAAGACATCGCCCGAACCGATGCCCTCACCAGCGGGGTCCCGATCGCCATGGCGCGGAGGATTGCGGAGTTCCTCCCATACAGGATGCGCTCGGCTGCCGCAGAACTTCGGGTCCTCCCGCGCCGTAAGGCCCTGGCGGCAGGCGGCCGCGACGTGCGGCTGTACAAAGTCCCGTGGGGCCCGGCGGCGATCCTCACTCCATGGAACGGCCCTAGTTTCATCCCCGCGGCGAAGACGGTGAGCGCCTTGGCGGCCGGTTGCCCAGTCATTCTCAAACCATCGGAACATGCACCAAGCAGCGCTCAAATTATCGTCGAGTGCTTCATCCAGGCCGGGTTGCCCAACGGAGCGCTGCAGCTCGTCCATGGCGCCGGGGACGTGGGCGCGGTCATCACCGGTGATCACCGCGTGAAGATCGTCGCGTTTACCGGCGGCACGAACGCTGGTCGCGCCATTGCCCGTGCGGCCGCGGAGGACTTCAAGGTGCTTCAGCTGGAGCTCGGCGGCAACAACCCTGCACTGGTGTTGGACGACGCCGACATCGACGTGGCCGCCGACGGGATCTTGGAAGGGATGACCAAGCTTAACGGCCAGTGGTGCGAGGGTCCCGGAAAGGTGTTGGCCCACAAGAAGCTGGTAGAACCGCTCGTGGACGCCTTGATCGATCGCATCTCCCGCATCAAGATCGGACACTCGCTCGACGAAAATACGCAACTGGGACCCATCTCGAACGCTCCGCATTTCGCCACGCTGCGGAGCCGGATCGAAGGGCTGCGCTCCCACGGCGCAACTATCCATCAGCCAGCACCACTCCCAGCCTTCGAAGGGTTCTTTCTTTCCCCCACAGTCGCTTCGGGAGTCGACGCGGGCGTCGCGACCGCCGAGCTGTTCGGGCCGCTCGTCAGCGTCCACTCCGTTGAGTCCAATGAAGAAGCACTGCGCGCAGCCAACGCCAATCCGTCGGGCCTCGACGCCTATGTATTCGGTAGTGATCTGGAGCGCGCCATCGACATCGGATCCCGCGTGCTGTCGGGCGAGGTGCGCGTGAACGGTGCCAAGATCGCCGATCTGGGGGAGGATTCGGCCCAGAGCTTTTGGGGCACTTCCGGAATCGGCGGCCACGCCCCCGGCGAGTCTATCCGAGTGTTCTGCGGGGATCGCGTGGTCGGCGTTGATTCGCCGGACCTCCCTATCTAACGGCTAAAACTACCTGACCAACACCCCTTGACTGTGATACAGGCCACTGGTCTACTTGTACTAGATCATCTGATTCAGTCAGATGATCATATAGATGAAAGCGGCAATGCCCATGAATATCCCCTCCACTTCCGACACCGAGATTTTCGATGTCATCGGCGTCGGGGCCGGCTTCTCCGGCCTCTACCTGGCCCACCGACTTACCACCGGCGGATGGACCTTTGCAGGTTTCGAGGCCGGACCCAGCGTCGGCGGTACCTGGTTCTGGAACACCTATCCCGGTGCCCGATGCGACGTCGAGAGCATTTACTACTCGTACTCGTTCGACAAGGCGCTCCAGCAGGAATGGACCTGGAGCCAGCGATTCGCGCCCCAGGCCGAGATCCTCAGCTACATCAATCACGTCGCCGACCGGTTCGACCTGCGAAAGCACTTCACCTTCAACACCCGAGTGGTCGGCGCGACGTGGAATGCAACTGACCGGCTATGGAAGGTGCAGCTGGACAACGGCGAAACGCGCTGCAGCCGCTACCTGGTCTCGGGCGCCGGGGGGCTTTCTACTCCCAAAGACTTCGATGTGCCAGGCCTCCAAAATTTTGAGGGGTTACATGTATCCACCAGCCGGTGGAACATCGAACTGGACGAGCTCGCCGGCAAACGCGTCGCCGTGATCGGAACCGGATCTTCGGGCGTGCAAGCCATCCCACTGATCGCCGAGGTTGCGGAGCACGTGACGGTGTTCCAGCGAACCCCCAACTACGTGATGCCAGCACGCAACACTGAGCTCACTCCAGAGCAGGTGGACTCCATCAAGGGTGACTACCATGCGATTCGAGAGGAGTGCAGGCACTCCCTCGGTGGCATCCCCGATCGTCCCACGCCTGACAAGGCATTCGACGTATCGGCTGAAGAGCGCCAGCGTCGCTACGAGCTGGCCTACGAGCGCAGTGGTTTCAACGGGGTGGGGGCGGAGTTCGCCGACTTGCTCACCGACGTCGAAGCGAACAAGACCGCGTCGGAATTTATCCACAACAAAATCCGGGAGATCGTCAAAGACCCGGCAACCGCCGAATTGCTGGTGCCCAAGTACCACCCTCTGGGCGCCAAACGAAGCTGCTTCGGAACTGACTACTACGAGACCTTCAACCGTCCCAACGTCTCTTTGGTGTCGCTGCGCGACGAACCGATCGAGACGATGACCGCCAACGCGATCGTCACCTCGAAGAGGGCGTACGAGGCGGACATCGTGGTGCTCGCCATCGGATTTGACGCATTCACCGGCCCACTGTACGGGCTCAATCTCACGGGTGCGTCCGGCCGGAAGCTGCAGGACGCCTGGCGCGATGGCGTTCGTACCTACCTGGGAATTATGGCTGCGGACCTCCCCAACTTCTTCATGGTGGCGGGCCCGCAGAGCCCGGCGCTCGCCAGCAACGTGGTCATGACCATCGAGCAGGCGGTGGACTGGATCGCGGATCTCATGGAATACGCCCGTGATTCCGGTGCTTCGGTCATAGAAGCAACTGTTGAGGGGCAGAACGACTGGGTGGACATTTCGGAGGAGACCGTCGCCGGGACCCTCTACGCCACTACCGATTCCTGGTACCGAGGCTCCAACGTCGCGGGCAAGCCCAACACATTTTTGGGCTACCTGGGTGGGGTCGGCAAATACCGGCGGATGTGCGCCGAGATCGCCAGGCGCGGCTATCCCGGCGTCGAGATTGACGGCGAGGCAAGCGTGCGTCACCTCGGCCGCATTCACCAGGAGATCTCATGAGCAAGGCAGTCCACCGGCGCTACGTTGCTTTCTCAGACGCGCACTATGCGGGCAATTTGGTCGACGGCGCCTTCGCGCTGAAGCTCTTCGGCGACGTCGGCACGAATCTCTCCATCGAGCAGGACGGCCACGAGGGCCTGTTCGCTGGCTACTCGTCCGTCGAGTTCCTCGCCGCCGTCCGCGGTGGCGATGTGGTCGAGGCGGAGGCCAAGTTGGTGAAGAAGGGCAACCGCAGCCGGACGGTTGACTTCGAACTACGCGTGATCTGCCGTGCGTCCGACGACACCGGCCGATCCCAAGTCCTGACACCGCCCTTGATAGCCGTGCGGGCACGTGGCACCGCCGTAATCCCTTCAGCCCGAAAGTAGAAACAATGAAACTAATTCACGAAACCGGCTGGGCGGATCCGCCCAGCACTGCCGAGCAGCACCTGACCGGTGACATCGATTGCGACGTCGTCGTGGTCGGCGGCGGCGGGGGCGGCATGTCAGCCGCACTCCGCCTGGCCGAGAAGGGCGTCGACGTCGTGCTCCTCGAGGGACAGACCCTGGGCTGGGGTGCCAGTTCCCGCAACGCTGGCTACATTACGAACTCGATCGCCGCTGATCCCGAGATGCTGGGCCTCATGCTCAAGCCCGAGCGGCTGCGCAATCTCTACCAGTTCGCCGAGAACGCGGTGCACTTCGCCACGGACGCCATCAGCCATCACGGGATCGACTGCGGCTACCAGCAGGAAGGAATCGTGATGGCTGCAGTGTCCAAGGGGCAGCTGCGGCACGCGCGCCGCAACGCGAAGGTGATGGCCGACGCCGGCTCGTCTGCCAAATTTGTCGAGGGTCGCGAGGCGGGCCTTCCGGAAGGCTTCTTGGGCGGAGTGCGCGAGGGCGTCGGTGGCACACTCAACCCTGGCGAGTTCACCCTGGGCCTGCGGGCCGCGACGATCGCGTCCGGTGTGCGCGTCTACGAGCACACCCCCGCCCTCGATCTCACCGACACTTGCGGCGAGGTCAGGGTAAAAACACCGAGCGGAAGGGTTCGGGCCCGCAAAGCGCTGTTGACCACCAACGCCTATAGCGCTGACCTTTCCAGCGCGCCGAGGAACCTCGCGACCCCCGTGTGGACCTCACTGGTCGAGACTGAACCTGTCGCCCCCGAGCGCCTTGATGACATCGGCTGGACCAGCCGGGCCCCGATGGTCACTCTGCACATGATCCTGGAGAGCTACCGCGTCACTCCACGGGGCACCATCGTGTTCGGTACCCGTCGTTTACAGACGGGACGGAACCCGTTGCCTCACCGCACTCCCGCACCAAACGTGGCCGACGACCTCGTCCGCGGATTCCGCGAGCGGTTTCCAGGCCTGCGAGACATCAAACCGCAGAAAGCCTGGGGTGGCTGGATCGGGATGAGCTCGACGTGGCTCCCCGTTGTTGGCGAAGCGTCCGACAACGTCCTGTACTCGCTCGCCTGTAACGGCCACGGGTTCGCCCAGGCACAGTACGTGGGCCATCTGCTGGCGGACCGGATCAGCGGTGCGCCACTGCATGAGGACCTGGCCGCCATCTGGCACGGACGAAAAGGCTTCTCGCCCAGCTTGGTTGGCGGCGCTGTGCTGCACGCGGCTTGGCTTGCGGACCGCGCCTCCGACCGCCTGGCTGCCCTCACAAAATGACCATTCATCTCCGACCGACTGCTCGGCTTCTTTGCCGGCCAGCCGACCGGCTGAAGTCACCTTTCAAGGAGAAATCATGTCTATCACAGAACTATTTTTCGCGGTCGCGGACATCTGGATGGTCGCCGTGGGATTCACCTACGGGATCAAGTTCATCCGGAACTATAAGAATTATCTGCTGGGCATCGAGTGGATCGTCGTCGCCACATCAGGCACAAACTTCCTGATCTATGGCCTCATCAAAGCTGGCCATGACAGCCCGATGTACGCCTTCGCGTACTTCCTCGACGCCTTCTCCCGGTCCACCGGCATCACGCTAATCCTGATCCTCGGACTGCTGAAGGTCACCCACCGGTACAAGCCGTCAGTGGTGGTGGACGTCGGTGCCTTTGCCCTCGCCGCGGTGGCGGGTTTCCTCCTCAGCCAGTTCGCCGAGGAGATCGGCACTCCGGGCAAGATCTTCTACATCGTCGTCAACGTGCTCACTACGATCTTCCTGATTTTCTTCGTCAAACGCCTATGGGATATCAATGAGCGCGGGCATGCCGTGTTGGCCGCCGTTGCCACCGCGTGCGGATTCGCCATTGCCTCGATTTACGACTTCGTTCCCATTCCGGGTGACGACGCGGAGCACACGATTTTCTACATCTTGGCGCTTTCCACATGGGGCTTGCAGATGTTCGCGTACTACCGCGCCTACCGGGCCTACGACGCGTACAACAAGCGCACTGAGGACCCGGCGATCAGCGGCAGTGCTGCTGTTACGGCTTGATACGCGCATCCTCTTAAGCAAACTTAGTCAGGAGTTGTGATGACATCGCTGGAATTGCAGGAAACGAACACTGAGGTGGTCGTCATCGGCGCCGGGATGGCAGGGCTGATTGCCGCGACCACGTTGTCGCCGGAAACCAACGTGGTAGTGCTCGAGTCCAGTGATCGCGCGGGCGGACGAGTCGAGACAGTCAGGCAAGGTGACTACTGGATCAATGTCGGCACCCAGTTCACTGAGGGCACGGGTACGCTCATCGACGCACTCCACAGGCATGGCATCAAGATGGGCTCACTCGCGGGCAAGAGCATAGCGCTGTACCTCAACGGCACGCTGGTCGACACGTCGAATCCCATAGCACTCATGTTCGGTACACGGATGACAATGGTGGACCGTCTCGGCATGGCCATCGTGGGTGCACGCATCCTCTCCGTCATGCCGTTCCTCGAGTCGAAGAACCGTCTTGCACAACGGGTGCGTGCGAAACTCGACACCAGGCTCGGGTCTTATCTACTTAAAGGAGTCCGGTCGGAACTGGTACACGCCCTCGTTCGGTCCTGGTCTGCGCAGTGGATGGGATGCGAGGTTGAGGAGACGGCAGCCACCCAGTTTGTCACGTCGGTGGGGCCTACCCTGGCCGACCCGGAGAAGATCCCAAACTTCTCGCTACCGGTAGGTGGCAACCAGACGTTGACGGATGTTCTGGTGGAGGATCTCGGTGACCGTATCCGGCTGAACTCGGCAGTGCAATCGGTGAGGCAGGACGGAGACGGTGTAGTGGTTGACTACCACGACGATGGCCGTCCGGCACGGCTGCACGCCAAGCGAGCGATCCTGACGGCGCCCGGCGATGTCGCCGCCCAGATCATCCCGAACCTCCCTCAGCAGCACCGGATCGCCTTCAACGACATCACGTACGGCCGCTACGTGGTGGTCGGATTCTTCACCGACGAAGTCGGACCCCAACGCTGGGACGACTACTTCGCCGTTTCGTCGCCGCAGCTTGCATTCCAAGCGCTGTTCAACCACGCAGCGGCGATGCGAAGCGATGGCACTCGAAAGTCGGGAGGAGCGCTGGCCTGCTTTGCCGGAGGCGCCAAGGCCGACGCGCTGTTCGATCTGCCCGACGAAGAGATCGTGTCGCTATTTACGAAGGACCTGTTAGCCATCTTCCCCGAGTTGGAGGGAAAACTGGGCGAGGGGATCGTGCGGCGGCACCGCCGGGTGGTGCCCTTCTGGGCTCCCGGGCGGAGAAACTCGCTTGCCACATTGCGTGATCCGCTCGGAACCATCCATTTCGCAGGCGACTATCAGCTCGACCTGCCGTCCCTTGCTGACGCTGCCACGTCGGGCGAGCGAGCGGCAAGGTCGGTGTTGGCGAGCCTGAACGGTCAGCGCTAGAGGAGGCCCACGCCGCCCTTGCTAGTACGCAGGCCCGGGATTCAACGTGGATCCCGGGCCTGCGAGCGTTTAAAGACTCATCAACCCATGCAGAGACCCGAATTTGGTCGCTTAATCAAGTCAAAGGTCTTGATCACATGACCCAGATCACATAGTCTATGAGATGAATCACAACCAGTCGGTGAACCGAGCAGGATCTTGTACCTGCGCCCCCGATGATTCCCCCCAAAAAATGATTACCCCGCGCCGGTTTTCCTGGCGCTGGTCTGACAGCAAGGAATCAGGCATGACAGAAATAAATGACATGACCCGCCTCGGTCGGGAGCTCAATGCTCGTCCCAGCCCCCGCAAGGCACCGCTCATCGGAGTTGGGGCTTTGCTGGTCACGCTGACCAACGCGGTCATCTTCGTCCTGCCGCCGCTACTGCCAATCATCCAAGCGCAGTACGGCCTCGCCACAGTTTCGGAGACGACCTGGCTGTACACCGCCCTCACACTGGCCGGGGGAGCGGGCTTCATTCTGCTGCCACGCGTCGCTGACGTGTACGGCGACCGCAAAGCGTCCGTGATTGCATCGGCTGTCCTCATGCTCGGCGCTCTGGTCTCTGCCCTGGGTGACTCATACGGGGCACTGCTGGTCGGCTGCGCCCTCATGGGATTCGGAGGAGCAGCCCAACTTCTGCCCCTTGGGTTCCTTCGCCGCAACCTGGCCGAAAACGGCATCACCGTGGGTGTCGCCGTTCTGGTCATCGCTACCGGAATCGGCATCGTCGTCGGCATGATCGGTGGCGGCTTGGTCGTTGAGTTTCTGTCGTTGCGCAGCCTCTTCTGGATCCTTTCGGCTGCATTCGCCGCGTCCACTCTGGTGTCATACGTCGTCATCCCGCGGACCCCGCCTGCCGAGCCTTCCGGCCGTATCGGTGCACTTGGGACGATCTGGATGGTGGCCTGGGTGGCAGCGATCCTGTTGGCACTGACCCAGGGACTGGTCTGGGGCAACGCGGCGCTTATCCCACTGGTCGCCGGTCTCGTTGGTGGCGTCGCATGGGTGCGCGTGGAACGACGGTCGAAATCAGCCGTCTTCGACGTCGCCCTGCTGAAGTCTCCGTTCGTCACCGCCGCGTGCGTTTGCATCGCCCTGTTCGCATCTGTCAACGCAGCGTTTCTGTTGCTGCTAAGCACCTACAGCCAGGTCCTCCCGGAGGCTCTCGCCCCAGCGGATGCCTACGGACTGGGTCTCAATGCCCTGCAGACGGGCCTGCTCATGCTGCCCTTCGCAGGGATGTTTTTGGTGGGCAGCGTCGTTGCTGACCGTCCGGTCTCCCGGGGCAAGGGCGGGACCGCTCTGATGGTGGGTGCGGCGATCTGTGCAGCGGGGCTCGCTTGGATGGCTGTGGCCCATGATCAGCAGTGGCACTACCTCGTGGGCGCTGCCTTGATGGGACTTGGCTGCAGTATCGGCTATGCCGCCGGCTTCACCATGGTCCAGCTCGCAGCGCCGGAAGAGAAGGCCGGGATGGCAGCAGGGGTGGCGGGGACAGCGATGGCTGTGGGATTCGCCATTGGTACTGCGTTGGTCTCGGGTGTCCTCAGCGCCACGGTCGTTCAGGTTCCAGGGACGGAGATTGTGGTTGCCACGGAGGACTTGTACGGCACTGGATATTGGATCGCCGGCGTCCTTGCTGCCTTGGTGCTGCTCACCGTTTTGGTCTCCCGAGCTCGTACGGCCCGCCGAAACCGGCAATCCAAACCGGTCCAGCCGGTCGTTTCACCGAAGTAAGGATCCGGCACCCAGGTTCTGTTGCCAACAGCATGGGAAAGCGGTCCCGGGCTAGCACTAGCCCGGGACCGCTTTCTCTTTGCGCTTGGGAAAGACGTAGGTCCGTAGACCTAACCGTGGAAGTTTCTGCCATTGACCCTTGTTGAGGCGCCTGTCCTGTCGAGGTAAGGGGTGATGCCGCCCAGATGCAAGGGCCAGCCAGCGCCCAGAATCATGCAGAGGTCAATGTCCTCCGGACCGGCCACAACGCCTTCTTCCAGCATCAGACCGATCTCTTGGGCGAGGGCGTCCTGCACGCGCACCAGCAGTTCTTTGGATGTGCTGGACGAGCTTCCGAAGCGAAGCAGTTCGAGGGTGGAGGAGGAGATGGTTCTTGTTCCATCCGAGGTGTCGGTCCAGATGGAAGGGACGTCGTTTCGGATCAGGTGCTGCAGGTTGGCCGAGATGCGGAAGCGCGTGCCAAAGGCGGCGTGCAGGGACTCCGTGACGTGTTGCGCCACCGGAATCCCGACCAGAGCCAGCAGGTCAAAGGGGGTCATGGGCAACCCCATGGGCCGCAGTGCGTCGTCAGCCACCTCGGCGGGCGTGCCGTCGTCGAACGCGGTGATGACCTCACCCATCAGGCGCAAGAGGATGCGGTTGACCACGAAGGCGGTCGAGTCCTGTACCAGAACCGGGGTCTTTCTCAGCCGTTGGGCCAGATCAAACGCTGTGGCCAGAACCTCGTCGCCTGTCTTTGGGGTTCTTACGATCTCGAGCAGCGGCATGGCGGCGACAGGATTGAAGAAGTGGAAGCCTATAACCCGTTCAGGGTGGCGCAGTTCAGCCGCCATGTCGGCCACGGACAGCGAGGAGGTGTTGGTGGCCAGGATGCACGCGGGCGATACAACGGCTTCCACCTCGGCGAGGACTTCTTTCTTGACCGACAGTTGCTCGAAGACCGCCTCGATAACGAAGTCTGCGTCTGCGAAAGCCGCCGTTGATGCTGTGCCGGACACCAAGGCTTTTGTGCGGCTGGCCGCTTCTTCGGTGATGCGCCGCTTGGCCAGTTGTGTATCCACTGCTGCGTGTACGTGTGCCACGCCCTTGTCAGCCCGAACCTGGTCGACGTCCTTCATGACGACTGGTACCTGCAGCCGGTGGGCGAAGAGCAGGGCGAGCTGGCTCGCCATCAGACCGGCCCCCACAATGCCGACTTTCGTCACCGAACGGGGGGATGAACCATCCGGCGCGCCTGCGGGATGTTTGGAACGCCGCTGGACCAGATCGAGGAAGGCGTAGACGGAGTCCTTGAACTCCGGGGTCTGCATGAGCTCCGCCAACGTTGCTGCCTCAACCTCCGCGGATTCGTGCTGGGAGAGATGCCGGCCTCTCTCCATCAGGTCCAGCACCTTGCCTGGAGCCGGAGCGGCATTGGCCGTCTTGACATCCACGAAGCTTCGCCCTCGGGCAACAGCGGCGTCCCAGTCGGTGTTGGTGAAGCCGGCGTTCCCGGCGCGTCGGCTCTTTACCCCGTTGATTGCGTCGGGACGGTTGGTGATGACCTTGGCCGCCCAGACCAGGGAATCCTCAAGGAAGGCTGCTTGGCTGAAAAGGGTGTCGGCGATGCCAAGGTTGAAGGCTTCGCGGCCCTCGAGTGCCTTGTTGTTGTTCAGCGGGTTTTCGATCATGATCTTTACTGCGTTTGTAGGCCCTATGAGGCGTGGCAGTCGGTAGACCCCGCCCCAGCCGGGCACCAGGCCGATGAATGCTTCCGGCAGGGAGATGCCCGACGCTGCTTCGGAGACGGTGCGGTAATCCGTCGCGAGGGCGAGTTCGAGGCCGCCGCCCATGGCGGTTCCATTGATGAAGGCGAAGGTAGGTAGGGGAAAGGATGCCAACGCCGCGTAGACTTCGTGGCCAAGTTCCGCCATCTTGTGTCCCATGGCTGGGTCCTTCAGGTTTCTCAACACCGAAAGGTCAGCCCCTGCCGCGAAGCAGCCGGGCTTGCCGGTAATACCGATGGCTGTAATCTCGCCGGAATCGGCCCGTTCCCGTAGCTTCTCAAGCAGGGTCCCCAGCGCGACCAAGGATTTTGGCCCCAGCGTTGTTGGTTTGCGGTCGATCCCGTTGTCTAGGGTGATCAGGGCGAAGGTTCCTGCTTCAGGTAGCGGGATCTCGCTCAGGTGGGGGTGGGTGGTCGTCTCGTAAGGGATGGCTTCGACCAGTTCCTGGTATTCGGTGTAGCTCATGTTGTTGTTGCCCTTTCCGGAATCACACCAGCGGCGGGGGAGTTTTCTGCATACTGGGCGGCTAGTTCCCGTTTGAGGACCTTGCCGCTGGGGCCAAGAGGCAGTTCGGTCATGAGTTCGATGACCCGGGGGTACTTGTAGGCGGCCAGCCGCGCCTTGGCAAAGGTGATCAATTCTTCGGCCGTGATGGTGCTGTCAGGCGTTGGAACGATTGCGGCGGCTATTTCCTGGCCTTGGATCTCATGGGGAACACCGAAGACGGCAGCACTGATGACGTTTGGGTGTTGGCTAAGGATCTCTTCAACTTCGCGTGGGTACACGTTGTAGCCGTTGCGGATGATCATGTCCTTCGTGCGATCCATGATCCGCAGGTAGCCGTCGTCGTCCTTGATGCCGAGGTCTCCGGTGCGGAACCAGCCTTCCACCACCGCTTCTGCGGTAGCGTCGGGTCGGTTCAGGTAACCCTTGAAAAGATTGTGCCCCGGACTATGAGTTCCCCGAGCTCGCCCCGGGGCAAGATCTCGATGCGCTCGGTGATCTCTGGACGGGCGATCTCAATTTCCACACCCCAGATGGGGGTGCCGATGGTTCCTGGTCTCGGACTGACGCCGACGTGGTTGAAGCTGGCCACAGGGGACGTTTCGGTCAGGCCGTAGCCTTCGTAAATGTCAGCACCGAAGGATTCACGGAATTTTTCGAGTACCGCGACCGGGAGGGAGGAGCCGCCGGAGATCCCGTAGCGCAGCCCGTCAGGGCGGGCTGGATTAGCCTTGGCGGCCTCCAGCAGAGCAACATACATGGTCGGTACGCCGAAGAAGACCGTGATCTTGTGTTTGTGCACCAGTTCCAAGGCAGCGGCCCCGGTGAATCTGGGACACATGACGATGGTGGCGCCGGCGCGCAGGCCGGCGTTGAGCACGCAGGTCTGGCCGAAGGTGTGGAACAGCGGCAGGCCGCCGAACACCCTATCGCCGGGTCTGAGATCGAAGGTGTCGGTCAGCAGTACATTTACCTGTTCCATCAGGGAGAAATGCGTGCCGAGGGCACCTTTGGGTTTCCCTGTTGTCCCGGACGTATAGAGGATGGTCGCGGTGTCTTGAGGCTTGCGCGGGACATAGCCATGAATCGGGGCGGCGGCGGCGGCTTCGGATTCCAGCCGGGCCGGACCATCAATAGTTTCAGGGGCCATCACGGTCAGCACGTCGACCTCTGCCGCTACGGCGCCCGGGGCGCCCTCTCCCATCAGCGGCGCAGCACAGATCAGCAGTCTGGCCCCGCTGTCTCGGAGTGCGTACTCAATTTCGCGGGCCTTCAGCAGTGCATGGACAGGAACCACGATTCCTCCGAGGGCCAGGACCGCGTAGTAGGCGCGGGCGAAGTCGGCCACGTTGGGGATGAGCAGCGCAACGGGGTCTCCAGGTCCTACGCCGCGGGCGCGCAGGGCCCCCGCGTAGGACCGGGTTTGTTCCCAGAGCTGCCCGTAGCTGGTTTCTTCGTCCCCGACGATGAGGGCGATCGCCTCAGGGCGGCGGGCGGCGGACTCGGCCAGTATGGCCGCGACGGAGATCGTGCCGAAGCCGTCATTGGCTGGCGTGTTTGTCATATTGCTTGTCCTTGGTTGATGAGGGGGAGCGCCGTTGGTTATGCCTTGAGAATCAGGGCGTCGCCTTGTCCGCCGCCGCCGCACAGGCCGACGACGCCTGTGCCGCCGCCGAGACGCTTCAGCGCCAGCGCCTGGTGGAGGACCAGCCGGGCACCGGAGGCGCCGACGGGATGTCCGAGCGCGATGGCCCCGCCCTCGGTGTTGATGCGGTCTGTGCTGATCCCCAGGTCCCTGGCGGATTGGATGATCACGGCCGCGAAGGCTTCATTGATTTCAATAAGGTCCAGGTCCTCTGCGGCAAGTCCTTCACGCTTGAGGGCGTGTTCGATGGCCCGCGAGGGCTGGGAGTGCAGGGAGGCATCGGGGCCGGCCGTCTGTCCGTGGGCTCCGATCTCCGCTATCCACTCCAGGCCGGCAGCTTGGGCGGCGGCCTTGCTGGCAATGATCACCGCTGCGGCCCCATCGGAGAGAGGAGACGAGGAACCGGCCGTAATGGTTGCTTCCTCGTGTGTCGAGAAGGCCGGTTTGAGCTGGGACAGTAGTTCCGCCGTCGTTCCTGGCCGGACGCTCTCATCGGAATCCAGTACCAGAGCTGGGCCTTTCCGTTGCGGGATCTCAAGTGGGGCGATTTCCTCAGAAAGAATGCCGGCCTGGCGGGCTGCTTCGGCACGCTGGTGAGAGCGTGCGGCGACCTCGTCCTGTTCTTGACGGCTGATGCCGCGGGTGGTGTTTCCGCTGTCCGTGGCAGTGCCCATCAGTTCTTGGCTGAAAGGATCCTGCAGGCCGTCATGGTTCAGGGAGTCCACCATAGGCGTGTCTCCGATGGTGACCCCCGACCGGAGGCCCTTAACCAGGTGTGGGGCGTTGGTCATGGATTCCTGACCTGCCGCCACGACAAAATCGGCTTCACCGGCCCGAATCATCCGGGCCGCGTCGATCACGGCGGTCAGACCGGAGAGGCAGAGTTTGTTGACCGTCACGGTGGGCACGTCCCAACCGATACCAGCGGCCAGGCTCGCCTGCCTTGCCGGGCCTTGACCTGCGCCGGCCTGGATGACCTGCCCTACGATGACTGCTTCGATATGCTGGGCGGCGACGCCGGAGCGTTCCAGCGCGGCGCGGATGGCGTGCGCGCCCAGCTCGCTGGCGGAGAGGGAGGCGAGGCCGCCTCGGAAACGGCCGAACGGGGTGCGGGCGCCGCCGAGGATTACGGGAACATGAGCGTCTGTGGTCATTACGTTACCTTTGAGTGGGGTTTGACAGTGGGGTGGAATGGAATCTGTGCGCCGTGCAGCGTGAGTCGCTCAGGCGAACGCTGAGATCCCGGTGATCGAGCGCCCGATGATCAGGGCCTGCATTGTTTCGGTACCTTCGTAGGTGTGAATTGCCTCGACGTCGGCCATGTGTCGGGCAACACGGTTGGCCAGCAGTATGCCGTTGCCGCCGAGGAGATCCCGGGCGTTGGCGGCAATGGTGCGGGCGGTCCGTGTGCAGGTGAACTTGGCCAGCGAGGCCTGGCTGGGAGTTAGCTGGCCGGCTTCGTCCAAGCGCGTCATTTGCATCACCATCAGTTGGATGGTGACCAGTTCGCTCTGCATTCTTGCCAGGCGTTCCTGGATGATCTGGGATGCGGCAAGGGGGCGCCCGAATTGTTTGCGCTGGGCCGCGTATTGCACGGCGGTTTCATAACACGCGGTCGCGTGTCCGACAGCAGACCAACCCACTCCGACGCGCGTTGCCAGCAGTACCTTGGCCGTGTCTTTGAAACTCCGTGCCAAGGGCAGAACGTTCGCGGTTGGGACGAAGACGTTCTCCAATCGGATGTGAGCCTGCCAGATCGCACGCAGTGCCAGCTTGCTCTGGATGGTGCTGGCAGTGTAGCCAGGGGAGTCCTGCGGGACCAGGAAGCCGTGTACCTGGCCATCGTCTGCCCGCGCCCACACCACGGTTACTCCGCCGATTGAACCGTTGCCGATCCACTTCTTCTCACCGTTGAGGACGAAGCCGCCCGGGGCACGCGTCGCGGTAGTTTCCAGTCCCACCGAATCTGAACCGTGCGTCGGTTCGGTCAGCGCGAACGCGCCGTACTCCTCGCCACGGGCCAGTGCCGGCAGCCAGCGCTGCTTCTGTTCTGGGGAGCCGCAATAGGCTATCGAGCGCAGAGCCAAACCTCCCTGCACCCCTACAACGGTGCCGATGGATCCGTCGCCGCGGCTGAGTTCCATGGTTACCAATCCTGCGGCCATCCTGCTCATGGGTTCGAAGCCATCAGCGTCGATGCCGTCCCGCAGCAGATCCAGGTCCCCAAGACGCTTGATCAGATGCAGCGGGTAGTCGGCCCGGTCCCAGTAATCGCTGATGATCGGCAGGATCTCTTCCTTGGCGAACGTCCTGGCGCGGTCCCGAAAGGCCTGGTCCTCGGCGCTTACGTTACTGAAGATCCGGGCCGGATCTGTCTCGACCTCGCCCGTCAGCACGTAGTCGGGTTCGTGGGTTCCTGCCGAAAGACTTTCCGCTAAGCGGGGATCCGTTGCGGCCGGTATTGACTGCGTCGTCATTGTGGGAATCCTCAGATCAACTAGGGCGTGCCCCGAGCCTCCAGAGGTGCGGGGTCTATTTCACGTCCATAATGAGTTGAAACTGAGTGCCATGTCAAGAGACTCGGTGCCACGCTCAAGGGATGGCACGGTTTATCGCCTCGAGAATGTCCTGCTTGTTTGCGCCCGATTCAAAGACTGTGACAATGACGGCAGGCGGCCGATCCCCATCTGAGCCGGATCCGTAAAGCTCGCGGCGAAACGTCTCGGCCAATGCTGCAAGTTCGCCCTTGAGCCTGCTTCTCAATTCGACGACGGGTACGGCATCCGGGCGCGTAACCACTGGCGTAGGAACGCGTTGTGGACCGCCACCATCGAAGCAGCAACGGCAATCGCACCGATCATGCCGCGCATTCTCCGGAAGCGCGGCTTGGAGATGCAAGCGGAAGGCCCGCTCGTAACTGTGGGAAGTCACCAGCTCGCGGTCCCGCAATGCGGGCACCTGCTGGAGCAGCTGATATCTGGCCAGGGCTGTTCTTCGGTGATGCAAATGGTGGTCGAAAGCCATGGCCGCGGCATCGGCTACAGCCTGCAGCGGATCGCCGGTGCTGTAGCGTCAAATGATCGTTGAGTTGCCGGAGGATGCGGTCATGGTCAGCGGAAACCATACCCTCCTTGGATCCGTACTTCCGGAAGAACGTACTGACGGCTGATGCCTGCTCGCATCGGCCAGTTCCTCCACGGAGGTGGCCTCATAGCCCTGCTGGATCAGTAGATCAAGTACCGCGGCCACAGCCATGGACGGGTCGGTGGGGGTAACGTTCGGCATGCCCGTGAATCTAACACGTCTACAGTTGATTGGCGGTTCGCGACGGTGCGGTTGCCATGGTTGGGAACCTGCTGCAGGCCCTGCCCGGGGCAGCTTAACTGCCTGGGGCTGAAGTGTGCCGGGCGGCGTCCGGCGAGCAGGCGAAGAACTGCGGCTGCTCAACCGCTGCGATTGGAACAACAAGCCACCGGCCGCCATAGAACTCGACATAAGAGTCGGAGGGGCACCGCGCGTAGGCTTCTTCCCGAGTCGATGTCTTCCCTCTCAATCGGAGATGAACTGGATCACATGACCAAGTCTGAGTGCGACTTGATCGTACGATCAAGTCAAATGTCCCGTTTGGTGAGCTTTTTAGGTGAGGCCATTTCGCGTCGAGGCCCTGACGTGGACAAGCCGTTTGTGCTTTAGTAAAGCCATGGCTGCTCCCATTGAGGACTATGCTCTGCTCTCGGATCTCCAAACCGGGCCCCTGATCTCCAGGAACGGGAGCGTTGACTGGCTGTGTTTCCCATGGTTCGACTCCCCGTCGTTGTTTAGTTCCCTCCTCGGCCTCGAGAGCCATGGCCGCTGGCTCCTTTCTCCTCACCAGTCCGGAGCGGTGGTAGTGAAGCGGCAGTACGTCGATTCAACATTTGTGTTGGAGACAGTATGGAAAACGCCGACCGGTTCGGCACAGGTGACGGACTTCATGCCGCTGGGGCATACGGGGTCGTCGATTCTGCGTCGGGTTACGGGGCTGGATGGGCGGGTCGAGATGCGCCAGGAACTGATTATCCGATCCGCGCTACGGCACCGTGGTGCCGTGGTCCAGCCGAATCCAGGACGCCGCGGTTCCTGGTCGAATGGTGTTGTTGGCCATGGCAGGCCCGGATGCCGTTGCGCTGCGGGCACCGTATCTGCCTGAGGCCCATGCGCGTGGGCACTCGGGCGAATTCCATATAGCAAGTGGAGAAGTTGCCGACTTTGAGCTGACGTGGTTTCCTTCACACCGGCCTGTCCCTCCAGCGGTCGACGTCGACGCTGCCCTTGAACAAGCCATCGGTTATTGGACGCGATGGGGCAGCCACTGCCGTTCGGATGGTCCTTACGGAAGTGCAGTGAAGCGTTCCTTGTTGGTACTGAGGGCGTTGACGAATTACGAGACGGGTGGCATCGTTGCCGCGCCAACGACCTCCCTGCCGGAGGAGTTCGGCGGACCGCGGAATTGGGACTACCGGTACTGCTGGCTGCGGGACGCGGCTTTGACGCTGGAAGCCATGCTGACCCACGGCTACGAAACCGAGGCCCTCCAGTGGCGCAACTGGTTGCTCCGGGCGCTGGCCGGCGAGCCCGAAGACCTGCAGATCATGTATGGCATCGGCGGCGAACGGGACTTGCCGGAGCAGGTCCTGGATCATCTGCCGGGCTACCAGAACTCACGGCCCGTGCGCGTTGGAAATGCTGCGGTCGCCCAGTTCCAGGCAGACGTTGTGGGAGAAGTGATGGTCGCGCTTGAAAGGCTCCGCATGGCCGGAGGCAGGGAAGATCCCTTCTCTTGGGCGCTTCAGCAGATCCTGCTGGGCTTTGTCGAGAAGCACATCGAGAATAGGGACTTTGGCCTGTGGGAGATGCGCGGAGAACCTCAGTTCTTTACACACTCCCGGGTCATGATGTGGGCCGCTTTCGACTGCGGCATCCGAGCCGTGCGGAACCACGGCCTGAAAGGACCGAGCTGACCATTGGGACCATCTGCGTCAGCGTCTACGCACGGAAATTATGAGTAAGGATTCGACCCGGACCTCAATTCCTTCACTCAAATTTACGGCGGAGGGCAAACCGACGCCTCCTGACTGGTCATGCCCCAGGTTGGCTTTCTTCCCGATAACGATGAGCGAATGGCCGGGACAGTCGCGCGTCTGGAGGAGGAGCTCCTCACTGAACAACGGTCTGATTGTTGCGATACCGCACCGAAAGCGGCGTAGACGGACTGGACCCGGGCATGAGCACCTCATTCCTCGCATGCTCCTTTTGGCTTGTTGAACAGTACGCAAGGACAGGCCGAATGTACGAGGCGAAAAACCTGATGGACAAACTCGTGGGGTTCGAGTAACGCAGCTCGGTCTACTGAGTGAAGAGATACGCAGCCAAGGAAATGCATATGGCCGGCAGTTTTCCCAGGCGTTCGCGCATCTGGCGCTAGTCCGTGCCGCCGATGCCATCCATGGTGTGGACCTGCTCAGCTTGGCCGCGAGATGGTTAGGACAAGCTGCGGAGTGACAGTTCGAGCTGTTCGAGCAGTATGTCGGCGTGCTCCTTACCGAATACAAGTGGCGGACGCATTTTCAGGACGTTGTCGTGGGGTCCCACACGACTGATGAGCACGCCGCGTTCACGCATGTCCTCGATGAGGATTTTCGTCAGGCCCGGGGCTGGGGTCCGGCTGCCGTCATCTTCTATGATGTCTATTCCGAAGAACAGTCCGCGCCCCCTTACCGAGCCAACATTGACGCTGCCTTGGGCGATGCGTTCGAGGCGGGCACGAATGTACTCGCCCAAGTGGCTGGCTTTGGCCATCAGGTCTTCCTGTTCCATGAAGCGCAGCACGGCCAGTCCGGCGGCGGAAGAGACAGGGCTTCCTGCAAAGGTGTTGAAGAACATGTTGTTCTGGCCGAATTCGTCGAGCAGTTCAGCCGTGGTGACTACGGCGCCGATAGGGTGTCCGTTGCCCATGGGCTTGCCCATCGTTACGAGTTCCGGCTCTATGCCGAACATTTGGTAGCCCCACATGCCGGATCCGGTGCGGCCGAAGCCCGATTGCACCTCGTCGGAGATGATGAGGCCTCGTGCGGCACGGACGCGGGCGGCGACACCCTCGATGTAGCCGGCGGGCAGCTGCAGAAGCCCCTCGGTGGAGAAGAGGGGGTCAAAAAGGAATGCAGAGACGCCGTGCCCCGTGGCTTGAAGTGATGCGATGGCGGCGTCAACGTCAGACAAGGTACTGCTTAAGCAATGCGGGCACGTCGGCCTCTTCAACGCCGTGAGTGTCGGGAATCCGGAGGGGCCGGACATGGGAACCGAGCGGTTCGCGCACCGTCAATCCCGTTGTCAGCTCGGCCAGACTGGTGGTGTTTCCGTGGTAGCTGAAATCTGAAACCAGCACGCCGGTGTTCCCCGTGTGTTGTCGCGCGATCCGCAGGGCGAGCTCGTTGGCTTCCGATCCGCTGTTGGTCAGGAACAGCCGTTCCAGAGCGCCGTCAAAGGTGCCGAGCAGGGCTTCTGCGTATTCCACTACACGGTTGTTCAGGTAGCGGGTGTGCAGGTTGATGGTGAGCAGCTGTTGGTAAATCGCGTCAGCCACGGCGGGGTTCGCATGGCCCACGTGTGGAACGTTGTTGTAACCATCAAGGTAGATCTTGCCTTGCGCGTCGGTCAGCCAAACGCCAGAGCCGGAGACCAGTTCCAGCGGCTTCTCGTAAAAGAGGGGGGAGTGCGGGCCAAGTGTGGCGTATCGGCGGGCCAACAGGTCCTTGCCTGGCTGCTGCACCTGGGACTCAGTCTTAGTTTCCGTAGTCATGGCTGTCTTTCTGGCGCCTGCCAGCCTTAGCCGGCCGCGTTCTGTTTGCGGTGAAGGTGGAGTGGGGATGACTGGTTCTATGCCGGTTTAGTGAGGAGGCCTTCGACGAGCAGTTTTACGGCGGCTATCTGTTGCTCGGCGGTTCCGGGTGTCACGGCGGCCCGGGCGCCGGAGGCTCGAATGGCTCCCGACAGGGCCGTGGCCAAGGCATCACTGTCGGAGCCTTGGCGCAACTGACCTGCAGCGAGGGCAGTGGAAAGGTCGAGTTTGATCAGTGCCTCAAACGACTCGGATGTCCGCCGCACACCGGAAAGAACAGGTGTGACGTCCGGCCCCATAAGGCCATAGAAGCGTCCTGAAGGACTACTGGTCATTTCCACGTAGGCCCGTGCCAAAGCTGATATGCGGCCTGCTGTGTCGCTTGCTTCATCGCGGAGCTCCAGGCCTCGGGCGTGCACGGCGTCTGCGACCCGCAGGTACACTTCCCGGACTACATCATCGCGTCCGCCGGGAAAATGCGCGTACACAGTCCCCCGGGAGAGCCCAGCCCGCTGGCTGACTTCTTCGAGGGCGAGCCCGGAGTAACCACCCTCGCCCAACATCTCTGCCGCAGCGTCGAGAATGTCTGATCGCGTCCGAAGCCGGTTGCGCTCACGCAGCGACAGTTGCTTGTCCGTTCTCAGGTCCATGCGGTTATCCAACCTTCCCAAGGCCATCTGTTGTCTTGCTTATTCAATAATGACACATGGCACACAAAAACTAAACACGCTGTACAGTTGCCAAACTGTGTGTTCAGGATTTAGCTTTAGGTATGACCCCGCTCACAACCGGGCTCAGGAAGCAGGAAATCAGCATGACGACACAAGCAGCAATCCGAACAGTCAGGGGAGCGCTGGAGCAGTATGGTTTTGATCCAACAGCCCCCATTGAATTGGTCAAGTACCGGGAGAACTACGTTTTCCGGCTCATATCTGACTCCGGGGACAGCTATGCCATCCGCCTGCATCGGGCCGGGTACAGGACTGACGCGGAGATCAATACCGAGCTTGCCTATCTGCATGCGCTGGCTGAGCACGGGCTAAGCGTGTCCCAGCCGGTTGCCACCCTCAAAGGTGACTTCGTGTGCGTAGTCACAGCTGAGGACGGCACCGTCTTCCAACTGGACGTCTTGCGTTGGGTGGAGGGTGGAGTGCCCTTGGGTGACATCACTGAAGCGATGGCGGGGGAAAGCTCACTTGATCCGGCAGTATTCCGCCAGTTGGGCGTCCTGACCGCTGAACTGCACACATGCACTTCCGCAATCGGCCGTGTCGAAGCGTTTCGGCGCCAGGCCTGGGATGCCGACGGGCTGGTAGGTGACTCGGCCCAGTGGGGTAACCCGTTGGCGCTTCAGAGCCTGGGTCCCGAGGGCGAATCAATCCTGGAATCCGGGGTGGAGAAGCTGCGGCAACACCTGGCTGCCCTTCCAAAGTCTGTCGATGTGTACGGGGTGATCCACGCGGATCTGACTCCCGAAAACGTTCTGGTCAGACACGACGGCCAGATGGTTTTGATCGACTTCGACGACTTCGGTGAGGGTTGGCACCTCTTCGACCTGGCAACAATCATGTTCTTCTTCCAGCCGCACCCCCTTTACGAGAACTACCGCGGAGCTCTGCTTGAGGGCTATGCCTCGGCCCGAGCCTTGCCGGACGGACTCCTCCAGTCCTGGGACTCCATGCTGCTCTCGCGGGGCTTGACCTACTTGGGCTGGGCATCCACGCGCAGAGGTGACGAAGCTGCAGAATTCATCGTCGAACGCGTTGTTCCGATGGTCCTTGGACTCGCCCGAAGCTACATCTCCAAAAGCTATACGTCCGCAGCCTCCTAACCATCCTTCCCGGGAAATCTCCGGTCAGGCGGCCTGTCTCCCCACGCCCGTGCAGCTTTCCGGCTCTCCGGCGGGTACCCAGTTGTACCAAAAAGCACGACCTTCGCTCGTTCATCTCCCAGGAGTAAACCCCGTGAAACCTCAATTCCCAGAGCAAGGCACCGCCGGCACCGAGCTCTCTTCCAATGCCTTGGGCGTAGGAGGCATCGTTTTTCTGGTTCTGGCAGCGGTAGCCCCGTTGACCGGCATCATCGTTATCGCAACACTAGGCATTGCCCTCGGCAACGGAGGGGGCATGCCCGGTGCGTTTCTCATCGCAACCCTGATTTTGCTGCTCTTCGCTGTCGGCTACGCACAAATGGCCAAGAAGCTGGTCAGTGCCGGAGGGTTTTACGCTTTCGTCGTCAAAGGCCTCGGCCGTCGCATGGGCCTTGTGGCAGGCAACATCGCCCTGCTCGGCTACAACTGCTTTGTGGCTGGAGCTATCGGCACGTCCGGCTTCTTCACCGCCACAGTCATCAAAGAACTGACAGGACTGGACCTGCCGTGGTTCGTCTGGAGTCTCATCACTGTGGTGCTGATCTTCTTGCTGACACGCCGAGGCATCGATTTCAGCGCAAAAGTGTTGGGCGTCTGCCTGGTCCTGGAGGTGTCCATCCTCCTGATCCTGGACTTCAACGTTCTGCTCACGCACGGGTTCTCATTTGAAGCGCTGATGCCCCAGGCAGTGTTCTCGGGATCACTGGGACTGGCCTTGCTCTTCGCAGCCAATTGCTTTGTCGGCTTCGAAGCAACGGGCTTGTTCAGCGAGGAAGCCCGGGATCCTCACCGCACGATCCCGAAAGCGACGTACATCGCCATCTTGTTCATTGGCGCTTTCGCTGCATTCACGACGTGGGCCATCGTCAGCGCCCTGGGCGTCGCCCAGGCACAGGACACCGCCATCGACCACTTGCCCACAGGTGACCTGATCTTCATGCTCTCTGATCAATACCTCGGCGACACCCTCACCAAGGTCATGATGGTCCTGCTTCTGGTCTCACTCTTCGCTGCGCTGCTGGCACTCCACAACTCGGCCGCCCGCTACATCTACGCCTACGGCCGCGTCGGAATTCTCCCGAGAGCACTGAGCCGCACACGAAGCTCCAACGGATCCCCCCAGAACGCCAGTGCCGCGCAGCTACTTTTCGGCACGCTGGTTGCGGGAATCTACTACGTGGCTGGTTTGGACCCCATTACCGCCCTGACCGCTTCAATGACGGGGTTCGGCACCTTGGGAATCCTGACCCTTCAAATGCTTGCCGCCGTGGCCGTTGTCGTCCACTTCCGCCGCAACAGGGACCCAAGGCTCTGGAAAACCCTGGTGGCCCCGAGCCTTGGAGCACTCGGGCTTGCCCTGATCGTGCTGCTGGCGGTTCTAAACTTCACCACACTGGCTGGTTCGGACAATCCCGTCATCGGCGCGCTGCCGTGGCTGCTCGTTGTTGCGGTTCTCACCGGACTCGCCACTGCGCAGTGGCTCAAGTCCCGCAGGCCTGAGATTTACCACGAGCTGCTCAGCGACATGGAGCACTACGACAAAGCGCATCGCGACCTCGCCGATGCCACCAGCACATCTGGACCCGGCGCATGGTAGACCTCCGACTAGAGGGCCGGCGAGTCCTGGTCACCGGCGGAACGTCGGGCATCGGGCTCGCAGTGGCCGATGCCTTCGCCGGAGAAGGGGCCAACGTAGGCATTGTCGGCAGATCGTCCCAACGGCTCTCGACGGCGGTGGACGACCTACGTGCAAGACATCCCCACGTAACCGTCGTCGGAGGCGTCTGTGACATGTCCGACGAGTCAGCTGTACAGTCTGCCACCAGTGACCTGGTGTCACAATTGGGCGGCTTGGATCACCTTGTCAGCAGCGCCGGCATCTCAGGATCCCTCGGCAGCCCTGTGGATCAGGTTCCGGCCGAGGAGTTCATGGAGGTCCAACGGACCAATGTGCTGGGCCCGTTCCTGGCCATCAAGACAGCGTTGCCCTATCTTCGCGAGGGGACAGGTGCGACATACACGCTCATCGGCAGTGACTCCGGCTTCGTCGCCGTGCCAGGCATGTTGGCTTACAACGCATCCAAGGGCGCAATCGTCCAGCTGACCCGTGCTTTGTCGACGGAACTCTACAATGACGGCATCCGCGTCAACAGCGTCTGCCCGTCAATCGTGGATACGCCAATGGCCCGCGAAGGCCTGGGCATTGACTCATTTGAGGACGCCGAATACCCCGTCAGTAAGCCTTCGGATGTTGCCTGGCTTGTGCTCAGTCTTGCATCCCCTCTCTCCGGCCCTGTCAACGGTGTCTCCCTCATGGCTGACTACGGCTACCACGCACGGTCGTCTTTTCCTGCCTGAACGACTACCGCAACCACCACGAAAGGATTTCATTTTGAACACCACAACAACGCCCGAGTTTATTTCCGTCGGCGCCCTGGGTGAAGGTTTCGCCGTTAACAACAACATTCTCGAAGTGAACGAGGGCCTGAACGGCCAGGATTTCACGCTCCATTTCCCGGGCGGACGCACTCACGAGTTCCGGATCTTGAACAGCCAGACACTGGTCTGGGACGGCCGGGAGCAGGACGCACGCGTCACCTCCGTCAGGGACGGCATCTACTTCGTTGATTTCCTCATGGGCGAGTCGGTCAAGAAGTCAGTGAGCCTCGTACTGGACAACAACAGCGGGCAAGTGACCCTGATAGACGGAGCACTCCCTGACGAGCAAGCCACTTCCATCAATGCCTACGACAGAGCACGCCAAGGCACGGAACTAACCGGAGTTGAAGCAGCCATTCTTCACGGCTCAGTGGGCGGGAAGCAAGGCGGAACCGCGCACGCCCCCACCGACGAACTGATCGGGCTAAGGAACCGCTACCACTACAGCCCCGAAGAGGTATACGAACACGTTTACCTGAACAACAACTTCTACACGTGGCACTGGCATCAAGGGCTCAGAAGCCGGTCTGGGTGACACCGAACGCTGTCACTACATCAAAATCGCTGAGGCTCTGTATCTTTTCGTCTGGCGTGAAAAGATCGTCCCCACCCTCGGCGTCATTCTCATCGATATGAACCGACTAAAAACAGACGGCAAGATCTTTGGGTACAACGGCTTCGACTTCTCCAGCTACACAAACTTCCCCGTGGGTGCCATCACGGAAGCAGTCAACGTCACCACTCACTAATTCCATACCCAACCGGGACACCGGACGCTGGTTGACCGGCAAGCAACCGTCAAGACTCAGATCCTTCCAGTAGCTCCAGCCTGCCTGTGACCGACAAAAGCAGGCAGGCTGAGAGCTGAGGAATTGGGTGAAGCTATAGCGATCGAGCATCTCTGATGTCGATGCGGACCCGGGGGTCCAGGCTCAGCGATCCAGGATCGACAGCTACCATTCCACCATCGACCGGGATGACGGCCGCGTTGATATAGGACGCGTGAGGGGAGAGCAGCCAAGCGACGACGTTGCCCACTTCCTTTGCCTCAGCAGGCCGTCGACCAGGGACAAATGCCGTGGCAGTCGAATAAGCGTTTTCGCGTTCGAGGCCCAGCTCCGCCCCGTATTCCTCCATCTCCATGTCGGCCATTTCCGTGCGGGTCCAGCCTGGGCAAATGGCGTTTGCGCGCACACCCAGATGGCCGTAATCAATAGCGACGGACTGCATGAGCATGGTCAAGTCCGGCCTTTGAGGCGTTGTATCCGGGGATGCCTCCTGTTGCCCTCAGTGCTGCCGCGGAAGCCACTCCTACGATGGATCCCGACGTCTCCATGAGGTATGGCATGGCTGCCTTGGTCAGGAGGAACGGACCGGTCAGGTTGGTTTGGATCATGGCATCCCAGTCTTGACCGTCTAGTTCCCCTACCTTGCCGGGCCGGACAACGCCGGCGTTCAGGACCAGGCCATTGATGGATCCGAATTTGGTTAGTGTTTCTCGCACGACCTTCTGCACGCCCTCTTCTGTTGAAGCGTCGGCCACAACGGGGATCGCGCCAGTTTGCGAGGCGGTGTCTTCCAGGGCGGCTGGTCGTCGGCCGCAGATGACGACATCCCATCCGTCCGAGCGCAGGGCGGCGGTTGCGGCGGCGCCTATGCCTGTGCCTCCGCCGGTCACGATGGCTACGGGCTTACTGGTGTTCTTCACTGCGTGCCTTTCTGTCCGATAGCGGTGTGTGTAGTTTCAACCACAGCGGGAGTCCGGCCACTGGCAAGGGGATGCACGCCCTGTACGGATGTGCATCCCCTCACCTCAGATGACTCGCCTCAGATGACTCGTGTCAGCCGTTGATGACCTGGGGGACGCCCAGGGCTTTGAGGCCTTCGACGCCGAATTCGAGTCCGTAGCCTGACTGTTTTGCACCGCCGAAGGGGATGCGTGGATCCACCGCTCCGTGCCTGTTGATCCAGACGGTCCCGGCTTCCAGCTTGGCCGCAACCTCGCGTGCGGCGGACAGGTCGGAGGACCACACTGAGGCGCCGAGTCCGACGTCGAGCGCGTTTGCTTTGGCGACGGCCTCGTCAACGGTGGTGTACCGGATGATCGGCAGGGCCGGACCAAATTGTTCCTCTGCCACCAGCGGGTTGTTGTTGTCGATGTCCGCTACCAGGGTTGTTGGGTAGAAGAAGCCAGGCTGCTCATGGTCGGGGTTACCGCCGATCAGTACGCGGGCCCCTGACGCTTTCGCTGCCTCCACGAGTTCGTCGACCACGTTGTACTGCGCTTTGTTTTGCAGGGGTCCCAGGACATTGTTTTCGTCCAGGCCGTTGCCCATGGGCATGGCCTTGGCAACGTTGGTCAGTTCTTCGCACACGGCGTCGTAAATGGAGTCGTGAACGTAGAGCCGCTTGAGGGCAGCACAGGTTTGTCCGGTGTTGATGAAGGCACCCCAGAAGAGGTCCTCGGCAATGGCTTTGGGGTCGGCGTCGGGCAGGACAATGCCGGCGTCGTTTCCGCCCAGTTCCATGGTGAGCCGCTTGACAGTATCGGCGGACGACTTGATGATCGCCCGTCCAGCTGCGGTGGAGCCGGTGAACATGAGCTTTCCGATGGCCGGGTGTTCGGTGAGGCGGGATCCGACTTCGCGACCGCTGCTCAGAACTGCGAGCAGCCCCTCGGGTAGCTCTTCGTTGATGACGGCAACCAATGCCAGGACGCTCAGCGGTGTGTTCTGGGAAGGCTTCACGACGACGGCATTGCCCATGCGAAGCGCCGGGGCAATCTGCCAGACCGCGATCATCATGGGCCAGTTCCAGGGGCCGATGGCACCAACGACGCCGATAGGGCGGTAGTGAAGTTCAGCCCGGGTTTCGCCGTCGTCTACCACGGTTTCAGGTTCCAGCGGCAGCGCTGCGGTGGCGCGAAGCCACGCGACGCAAGCGCCTACTTCAAAACGGGCATTGGGACCGTTCAGGGGCTTGCCCTGCTCGCGCGAGAGGAGTTGAGCGAGCTCTTCGGCGGAACGCTCGACGGCGTCGGCGGCCTTCATAAGGGCAGCGGACCTGGCGTCGTGGCCCAAGGCAGCCCAGGCCGGCTGCACGGCAACAGCGGCAGCTACGGCAGTCTCGAGGTCATCGATGGTGTGGATCGGGGCTTCTCCCACGGGTTTGCCGGTAGCCGGGTCAAAAATGGTTCGGCTGGCTTGGCCGTGCGCCGGTTCAATTCGGGAAAGCAGGGAGTCGTAGGTTTCCAATTGAATGCTCCTCTTGTTGGTAAAGGTGGTCTGCGGCTGAGCGTGGACGGTTATCTGTCAGCTGAAATCCAGCGCGGGCATCGCTGACCGTGCCGTGTAGCCAAAATCTGCCACCAAGGTTGTTCCGTTGACAGGCGCGCTGACCGGAGAGGCCAGGAAGACGGCATGACGTGCAATCTGATCGGGACGGATCACCGGCAGGTTTGAGCCTGTGAAACCTTCCGGCCGTGATAGGTCTGTCCTTGACATTGGGGTGTCCACAACCCCGGGGCACAGGCAATTGAACCTGATCAGGGGATGGTCTACGGCGAGGGATTTGGTCAGCATCAGCACTGCGCCCTTGGACGTGCTGTAGGGCGTCATCCCCTCGAAGGCAACCAGCGCGGAGTCCGACCCAAGGAGGACCATGGACGGCTCCGGGCTTTTGGATAGCAGTCCGACGGAGTGCTTGGCTACAAGGAAATTTCCACGGACATTGACGGCCATGACATGATCCCAGGCTTCAACTGACACCTGTGTCGCGTTGAGTCCGACCGGCCCTGACACTCCGGCGCATGCGATTACTGAATCCAATCGTCCGAAGATGCGCTCAACGGTCTTGAGGGCCGACTCGACGTCGGCCTCGTTGGACACGTCGGTCTGCACGGATTCCACATGGTGGCCTGCCGCCCGGAGCTGGGCGGCGGCTTCCTCGCCTTCGGTGTTCCGGTCGACGATCAGGACCTTGGCGCCTTCAGCAGTCAGGGCCTCCACGCAGGCACGGCCTATGCCGGATCCTCCTCCGGTGACCATGACTACGCGGTCGGTCAAATGCATGTCCATGAAAGTGCTCCATCGCCGAAGTTGTGCCCAGGGTGCCCATGGCTGGTTGGGCATCCCCGGGGTGTGGCTAGTGCTTGCGTGTGTCCTGGGGGTATTCGGTGGTGTTCAGGACCGTCAGTCGGGAGTTGAAGGGCAGGACTACCGGTTCTGCGGCAGGATCGTCCCATCCGAACATGCGGCCGATGGATCGTTCTTCCCGCAGGTCAACCAGTAGCACGGCTTCTACCGTCATGACCTTTTCGGTCCAGAAGAAGATGAACAGGTCTTCGGCGACGTCCCAGGTCATGCAACGATCGGTATCGGCAAGTCCGGCTTCGCCGCCGCGGACACAGTTCCAGGTAAAGGTGCCGGGGTTCAGGTAGATGTGTTCGTAGGTCTCGACGTCGCTGTAGCGGTAGAAGACCCGCTTGCCCACCAGTTTCGAGGATCGTTGGTGGAGGACGTCGGTGCCGTGGATGTTGGTCTGGCTGAATTCGGTGGTGCTGCGGGTCTTGCCGTCGACAACCCGGAAGGTGGACACGCCACTGGTTACGGCGCCGGTGTTCCTGTCCACAACAATGGTGACGTTCTCGGCGTCGCTGCCTTCCCCGCGGACGAAGTCAACGATGAAGATCTCCGGACGGGCCTCGATAGCCTTGTAACTTGCCGTGCCGCTGGTTTCGCTGTCCGGGCCGGAATTGATCCAGATAACCGTGGAGGAATCCTGGAAGGAATACTCCGCCGAACTGCCGCCTTGGGCAGGGATGCGGAGTGTGGTTCCTGACAATGCCGGAGATGCCGGCAGTGTCTGGTCTCCGAATCCGTCAAGCATTGTCGAGACGGGGGGCCATTCGTTCTCTGGGATGTAATCCTGAATTTCGGCGAAGTTCATAGGTGTTTCCTGTCGTATTAGTGATTTCGTTCGTGGGAGTGCAGGAATTTGCCGGGGACTCAGACAATTTCCGCGGCGTAGTCGATGGACGGCTTTCGCAGGCCACGGGCCCAACCGGCCACGAAGAGAAGCGGGATGCCCAGGAGCAGCCACTTTGCGATCCCTCCGGCGCCGCCGAGCAGGACATCGTAGTTGTCCAGGGTGAGATAGCCGACGACGACGAAGGCGAGGAAGGACAACGCGGGTGCGATGACCGTGACCCAGATGTTGTCCCGGGTTCCTTTCCGCGCGAAGTAGACGACGATGGCCGCGGATGTAACCAGCAGTATGGAGATGAATCCAGCGGTGCCCAACGCGACGAACCATGCAAACACCGTGGTGATGGGGTCCGCCCCGGCTAGCAGGAAGATACTGATGATCACCAGAACGACCACCGCGTTGATGAGTCCTGCGAATGAGGGGGCTCCAGTCTTGGAGACTGAGCTGAGTTTGGCTGGCAACGCGCCGGCCCGGCCCAGTGCAAACAAGTAGCGGGAGAACATGTTGGACAGGCCCAAAAGCATGGCGATAAAGCTCGTCACTACCAGGATCTGCATGGCGATACTAAGCCAGGTGCCCGCGCTGGATTCGGCCAGGTCGAAGATCATCCCTGAGGGGTTCTCCGTGGCAACGGTCTGGATGTTGTCGATGCCGATGGCTCCACTGATGGCCCAGGTGGACAGTGCGTAGAAGACACCAATGAAACCGATCACCAGGTAGGCCGCCCTGGGAATGGTGCGGTGGGGGTTTTTGGCTTCCTCGGCGAAGACCACCGTGGCTTCAAAGCTGGTGAAGCAGGCGAAGGCGAACAGGAGCGAGATGCCCAAACCAGGCCCAAAGATGCTGGAGCCGGTGAACCCCTCGAACGTGAAGACTCCGAATCCTTTTTGCACGATGAGTGAAACAACCAACGCGGCCACCACCAGGGTTTCGCCGAGGATCAGGACGCCGAGAACCTTCAGGCTCGCGTCGACGCCGCGCATCGTGAGGAAGGTGGTGATGGCAAGGATGGCAACAATCCAGAAATAGACGGGGAGGCCGAGGCCGGTCAGGCTTTCCACGAGCTGCTGCGCAAAGACGCCGAACTGCGACCATAGACCAACTTGGAGGCTGAGGTAGGTCAGAATGGCGATTCCGGCGCCTCCTGTTGCCCACTTGTTTCCCAGGCCCTTCGCGATATAGGCAACAAAACCACCCGCGTTGGTGATGTGACGGCTCATCCTGAGGTAGCCAACAGAAAACAAAGCAACCAACAACGCGGCGATTGCGTAGATAACCGGAGTCCCGGGTCCGCTCGCTGAGAACAGGACCGGGCTCGCGCCGACGACTGCAGCCATCGGCGCCGCGGCTGCAATGGCAAAAAAGGCAACGGCGATGACACCCAGTTTGTTGGCCTTCAGGCGGATGGGCGGAGTGGTTGATGCGTGCTCATCGAGTCCAAGACTTGCCGAGGTGCGGCTTGATTCTTGATTCATGGATTGGCTCTTTCATAATGCCCGGCGCAACGGGCCATGTGATGGGGAGATGGGGAGGCCTGCTCTGCGCGCCGATGCGCAGTGCGAGAAGGGAAGTCGATCGATGCTGTGTAGGACAGGCAGCCTTTTAGTGATCCTGCCCACAATCGAAACTATACAGATGTTTAGTTTGGAGTGTCAAGGGTTGATTTCGGGCATCCGTGGACCGCTAAGTTCGACGCATCAGAGAGGCGAATCGGTCAGCGTGGCCCGACGCGTTTGAACCCCTCAGGGTGCTGAATCTGCGGCCGTCGGTGACAGTCCCTGCCGCAGTAGCACCCCGTGGACTTCCTCAAGGGACGCTTGAATTAGCTGGCGCTCAACTCCGGAAAGGTACTGAAGGACCAATCCGTCGAGTGTCGCGAAAAGCATGCGGGCCACAACCCGGGAATTGTAGGACGCGCCCGAAGCGTCGAGGCCTTCAGTGAGCGCTTCGATGTAGCTTTCGTACAACGCCAGCACCCCGGCGCGGAGTTCCGGGCGCCGCCGCGACTCAAGGATCATTTCGTACTGAAAAATCTGAAGCTCGGGATCCTCCAGGAGTAGATCGAGCAGCGAGTCCGTGAAGGACTGCCCGGCGGTGACGGCTTCCCGCAGCTTGGAAGCGCTGATGGACCGATCTGATGCCCATTCCAGTGCGGCCGCTATCAAGGCGTCACGAGTCCCGAAGTGATGGGCTACCAGGGAGTTATTGACTCCTGCGCACTCTGCGACCGACCTAAAGGTCAATCCGCGCAGGCCCTTCTCTGACACCACCACTACAACAGCCCTGAGGAGTGCGTCCTTGCCGGTTCCATATTTTGTTGCGCCGCTTGGATTGCCCATAGCACTGATCCTATCCACGTGGGCGGTGGCCTTGACAGGAAACTAAGCAATTGCTTAGATCATGGTGAGTGATGCCAACCACACTTGTGGCCAAAGGCACCGATTTCCCAAGCTCAAGAGAGCTTCTTACACCCATTTCTGGAGTCAAAATGACCAACGCCGCCTTCACTGTTTCCGATGCCCTTGACCGGGGCAAGAATGAAGCGTTCGAACTTGGTTCCGTTCAATGGATCCGCAGATTTGGTGACGGGGAACGACCCGCGCTGGCATGTGGATTCTGGCATGTAACCCCTGAGGAAGCCCCTGAACCCTTCGATCTGCTCATTGAGGCTGATGAGACCATCACGATTCTGGAAGGACATCTCACCATCGACGTCGAGGGCGGACAGTCTTACGACCTCACTCCTGGCGGCGCGGCGTCCTTAAACAAGGGGGCCACGACCCGGTGGTCAGTCCACGAGCCCACCGTTGAGTTCTTCGTCTACTCCTAACCGCCGGAAAGGAACCCACAATGGAGACCACCGACGTCGACGTTGTCGTTATCGGAGCCGGATTCGCCGGGCTTACAGCTGCCCGCGAGCTCGCACGCCAGGGCCTTACAGTGCGAATCCTGGAGGCGCGTGACAGGATCGGTGGACGCACCTGGCTGGACTGGCGTTTGGGCCGGGATCTTGAAATCGGTGGAACCTGGGTCCACTGGACCCAGCCCTATATCTGGGCCGAGCTGAAACGTTACGGGTTGGCGACGACGCCCAGCCCACAACCGCAGAAAGCCATGTGGTGGGCGGAAGGAGCTCGCCACGAGGGAGACCCTGAGGAGCTGCTGAATCTCATTGGGTCGGGCAATGAAGAATTCGTTCGGGAAGCTCGACACTACTTCCCCGAACCTTTCACGCCACTGGCCACTGACGCGTTCCGCGAAGTGGACGATGTAACAGTCAAGGATCGGATCCGCTCGGAATTCCCCCCGGGAGCCAGCCGGGAATTACTGGAGTCCTTCTGGGCCTTGAATTTCAACGGACCCCTTGATGAGGCCGCGTTTACCCAAGCACTCCGATGGGTCGCTTTGACCAACGGCGACTGGGCTGTCTCCTTTGAAGCGTGCGCCACCTACAAAATCGCAGGCGGAACAGGCGCCTTGGCCCAGGCCATCCTCCAAGACTCATCCGCGGAAATTGACTTCGGATTCACGGTTGCTGAGATCCGCGAAGACGGAGGCATCGTGACTGTACTCGATCGAAACGGGGAATCCGTGACTGCCGCTGCTGCCATCGTGACAATACCGCTGCCCGTGTTGCAAAAGGTTGCATTCCATCCTGAGCTCCCGGCTGTTAAACAGGAAGCGATGGTACGTGGCCAGGTATCGAAGGGGACAAAAATTTGGATACGACTACAGGGGATCCATCAACCGTTTGTGGCCATGGGCGGAGCTGAGTGGCCCCTTAACTTTTTCCAGAGCGAGTACGAAGTGAATGGTGACACGGTCATAGTCGCGTTCGGTCCTGATGCCGGCAATATTGACTCTACTGATGTGTCCGCCGTCGAGCATCAGCTGCGACGGCTTCTTCCCGCCGCCGAAGTTCTCGACGTCGCCACTCATGACTGGGCCGGGGACGAATATTCGGGTGAGACGTGGCCCATGCACAAGACGGGGTTCTTGTCTCGTCACTTGGCCGGGATGCAGAAGCCGCATGGGCGCGTCCTTTTCGCCAGCTCCGACATAGCCAATGGTTGGGGTGGTTTCATCGATGGTGCCATCGAAAGCGGAATGGAGGCGGCCCAGCAAGCCGGGATCCTGCTGGAGTCTGTAGCCCTGTCTGCTCCCCGGTAGGATCAATCCATGACTTCCCAGCCTCGCAAATTGCCTTATGGCGATGGCCGTGACGCTTTGTTGGCCGCTGTCATCAGCGTCGTAGCCGAGAAAGGGCTCCGTGGGGTGACCTACCGTTCCGTTGGCTCCCGGGCGGGGGTTAACCACGCTTTGGTGACTCATCACTTTGGATCCCTCGATGGCCTGCTCGCGGCCACGATGGAGTGGGCCGTGCGTCGCTCCATCGAGGAGACGGGCCTGGAAGGTATTGCGGACTTCGACGAGAGTTTTGCAGACGCCCTGATCGGCTCGGTGGGCGCAGAACCTGAACTTCAGTTGTTTCAATTCGAGATGATCCTCGAATCCCGCCGCAATCCCGAGATCCGGGAAATGGTTAGTCGGCTGTATGAGAATTACGTGCGAACCGTGGAACAGGCTCTTGTTAAGAAAGGGATCGATACACATAATGAGGTCTCCCTCGCCGCTTTTGCCGCCCTGGACGGTCTCATGCTGCAATTCCTCACAATTAGCGATGTGACGAGAATAAGGCCTGCGGTTGTGGAAGTCGGTCGCATGCTCGCCAGGCTTCAGAAGCCGGGATAGTTTTGTGCCAGCGATACGGCGGGCCCGGCTTTTGCCGGGCCCGCCGTATCTTACGGTGCGTACGGGTCGGCGAGGCCGATGTACTGGGTGGTGGTGTATTCGTTGATGCCTTCGGAGCCGCCTTCGCGTCCGAGGCCGGATTGCTTGACTCCGCCGAAGGGTGCCGCGGCGTTGGAGATGACGCCGGCGTTGAAGCCGACCATGCCGAACTCGATCTGCTCAGCGACGCGGAGGAGGCGGTTGAAGTCGCGGCTGTAGAGGTAAGACGCGAGTCCGTACTCGGAGGCGTTGGCCAGGCGGATGGCGTCCTCTTCGGTGTCGAAGGTGGTGACGGGTGCGACGGGTCCGAAGATTTCCTGGCCCAGGATCGCTGCGTCGTTCGGGACGTTGGCCAGGACGGTGGGTTGGTAGAAGTATCCGGGTCCGTCCACGGGCGCGCCACCGGTGACGGCGGTAGCTCCGGCGTCGACGGCGGCACACACCAAGGCGTGCACATCCTCCCGGGCGCCGGCGTCGATCAGCGGCCCAACCTGGGTGGTGGGTTCGGTGCCGCGGCCGGTCACCAGCGCGCCCATGGCGGCAGCGAACTTGGCCGTGAACTCCGCAGCGACCGAGGAATGGACGAGGAACCGGTTGGCGGCGGTGCAGGCTTCGCCCATGTTCCGCATCTTCGCCGCCATGGCGCCTTCGACGGCGGCATCGAGGTCGGCGTCTTCGAACACGATGAACGGGGCGTTCCCGCCGAGTTCCATGGAGGTGCGGAGGACGTTCTGTGCGGCGTCGGCCATGAGCCGCTTCCCGACGGGGGTGGAGCCGGTGAAGGAGATCTTCCGCAGGCGGGAGTCCTTTAGGAGCGGCCCGGAGATGCCGGACGCGCTGGAGGAGGCGACGACGTTCAGGACTCCGGCGGGCAGGCCGGCGTCGAGCATGGTCTTGGCGAAGTACTGGGCCGTCAACGGTGTGAGTTTGGCGGGTTTGAGGACCATCGTGCAGCCTGCCGCGACGGCGGGGGCGACTTTGCGGGTGGCCATGGCCAGCGGGAAATTCCACGGGGTGATCAGCAGGCAAGGTCCGACGGGTTTGTGCTGGACCAGGATCTTGTTTTTGCCCTCGGGCGTGGTGAGGTACCGGCCGTAGTCGCGCACGGTTTCTTCGGAGAACCAGCGCAGGAACTCCGCCCCATAGGTGACTTCGCCGCGTGCTTCGGCCAGGGGCTTGCCCATTTCCAGGGTCATCAGCAAAGCGAAGTCCTCGGCCCGTTCGGTCACCAAATCGAACGCCCGCCGCAGGATCTCGGCCCGGGTCCGGGGCGCGGTCCGTGCCCAGGAGGCCTGGGCGGCGTCGGCGGCGTCCAGCGCGGCGATCGCGTCGGCGCTGGTCGCGGAGGCGAGGGTGGCGAGCACCTCCCCGGTGGCGGGATCGTGCACATCGAACGTCCCGCCGTCGGACGCATCCCGCCACTCACCGCCTATCAGGAGGCCGGTAGGCACGGTGGCCAACAATGCCTCTTCTTCGGCTGGGATGGCTGATGAACGCTCTGATGAAACTGTCATTGAAGATCCTTGGGTAGCAATTCGCTGGCGCTAAAGGCGCGGCAAGATGGTAGGAAGCAACGATTCGTGGAGTTGGGTGCTCTGGCTGCCGGGCCGCAGGGCACGGCAGCCAGACGGGGCTAGACCTGTGCTCCGAGTTTGAAGCCCTCGGCCGCCTCGCCGGAGGCGCCTTCGGGGCGGGTGTAGGAGAAGCCGTCCGCGCCGACGGTGACGGCCATTTCGGAAGCGTCAGTGCGTTCGATGACGGGTTGGGGGTTGCCGTCCAGGTCCAGGACCAGGGAGGCTTCGGTGTACCAGGACGGGACGACGGGGTTGCCCCACCAGTCGCGGCGCTGGTTGTCGTGGACGTCCCAGGTGACGGTGGGGTTGTCCGGATCGCCGGTGTAGTAGTCCTGGGTGTAGATCTCCACGCGGTGGCCGTCGGGGTCAAGGATGTAGAGGTAGAACGCGTTGGACACGCCGTGGCGTCCGGGGCCGCGTTCGATGCGGTCGCTGATGCGCAGGGCGCCCATTTTGTCGCAGATCTGGATGATGTTGTGCTTCTCGTGGGTGGAGAATGCGATGTGGTGCAGGCGGGGTCCGTTGCCGCCGGTCAGGGCGGTGTCGTGCACGGTTTGCTTGCGGTGCATCCACGCGGCGTAGGTGACGCCGTCGGAGTCCTTGATGTCTTCGGAGACGCGGAAGCCGAGGTCTTCGAGGTACTTGCGGCCGCGGGGCACGTCGGGGGTGACCTGGTTGAAGTGGTCCAGGCGGACCAGTTCGCCGGCGGAGTAGAGGTCGTAGCGCTGGGTGAGGCGTTCGACGTGTTCCACGTCGTAGAAGAATTCGTAGGGGAAGCCCAGCGGGTCTTCGACGCGGACCGAGTCGCCCACACCCTTGGTGAAGCCTTCCGTGCGGCGCTCCACCCGGCAACCAAGTTCACGGTAGTACGCCTCGGCGGCGTCCACCTCGGCCGGGGACTTCACCCGGTACGCGAACGCTGCAGCAGCGGCAACCGGGCCCTTGCGGAGGACGAGGTTGTGGTGGATGAACTCCTCAAAGGAGCGCAGGTAAATGGTGTTCTCGTCCTCCTCGGTGACGTGCAGACCGAGCAGGTCCACGTAGAACGCACGGGACTTTTCGAGGTCCGTGACCACGAGTTCCAGGTAGGCGCAGCGCACGATGTCTGGCGCCGGGACCGTGGGGGTGGGGATGGGACCGGTAAAGGGGTTGGTCATGGGATTCTCTCTTCGTTGAAAGGCCGAGGGTCTACTTGCCCGTACCGAAACGGGGGGAGTGGGCCTCATTGAGGTTGATCTGCACCGACTGCTGGGTGGTGTAGAAGTCGACGGAACGGTAGCCGCCTTCACGGCCGAGACCGGAAGCCTTGACTCCGCCGAACGGGGTGCGGAGATCGCGGACGTTGTTGGAGTTCAGCCACACCATGCCGGATTCGATACCGTCAGCGAAGTTATGTGCGCGCTTGAGGTTCTCGGTCCAGACGTAGGCGGCGAGCCCGTACTTGGTGTTGTTCGCCAAGGCGAGGGCTTCTTCATCGGTTTCGAACGGGGTGATGGCCACGACGGGTCCGAAGATTTCCTCCTGGAAGATCCGCGCGTCAGGCGCGACGTCGGCAAACACGGTGGGTGCGACGTAGTTCCCGGTGGGAAAGCCTTCGGCGCGGCCGCCGCCGGCGAGGAGGCGGCCTTCGGATTTGCCGATCTCGACGTAGCTCATGACCTTGTCGAAGTGGGTAGGGTGCACGAGCGAACCGACCTCGGTGGCGGGGTCGCTTGGGAGGCCCACCACGATGTTTTTGGCACGTTCGGCGAAGCGGGCCACGAAATCGTCGTAAATGTCGCGCTGGACAAGCACGCGGGAACCGGCGGTGCAGCGTTCTCCGTTGAGGCTGAAGACGCCGAACACAGTGGCGTCGAGGGCGGCTTCGATGTCGGCGTCGGCGAAGACTATGGCCGGGCTCTTACCGCCGAGCTCGAGTGAGAGGCTCTTGAACTGCGGCGCCGCCGCGGTGGAGATGGTGGCGCCGGTGGAGCTGTCACCGGTAAAGGAAATGATCGGGACGTCCGGGTGCTTGACCAGGTAGTCGCCAGCGACGCTGCCGGATCCGAAGATGAGGTTGAAGACGCCGTCGGGCAGGCCTGCTTCGCGGAAGATCTCCGGCCAGAGCACGGCCGAGAGCGGAGTGTAGCTTGCTGGTTTCAACACCACGGTGTTGCCGGTGGCGATGGCGGGGGCGAGTTTCCAGGACTCCTGCATGAAGGGAACGTTCCACGGGGTGATGAGGCCCGCGACGCCGATCGGCTTGCGGTTCACGTAGTTGATCTGGCGGCCCGGGACCTTGAACGCATTGTCTTCCTGGGACACGATCAGGTCCGCGAAGAATCGGAAGTTCTCGGCAGCACGCCGGGCCTGGCCCTTGGCCTGGGTGATCGGCAGGCCTGAGTCGAAGCTTTCCAGGAGGGCGAGCTCGTCATCGCGGGACTCGACGATGTCGGCGATTTTGTGCAGGACACGGGAACGTTCACGCGGAAGCATCTTGGGCCAGGGGCCTTCCTTGAAGGCACGCTTGGCGGCGGCGACAGCGCGGTCGACGTCTTCCGGTTGGGCAGCGGCGACCGTCGCGTAGTTCTGGTTCGAGACCGGCTCCTGCACGTCGAACGTTTTGCCGGAGACTGAATCCACAAACTCGCCGTCGATGAAGTGCTGGAGATGCGTGGGCAGGTTTTCCGGGATGGGGTGTCTGGCGGTTTCTACTGAGGTCGTCATCGTTGAGGTCCTTACTGCTGAGCGGGAACGGCTTGGATGGCCTCGGATAGGCCAGAACACGAGTTCAGATCAAGTACGAAATCGTATACGAAACTATGCATCGAGAACGTGGCATGCGTCAAGGGCTTGGTGGCAGCCCTTGTGGCGTCAGGGCGCAGTGATCTAAGCTTTTGCTCAATTATTCTTTTATAGAATCTTCTGTTCAACTATAGAACAACACAAAATTGAGACCCACAAAGAAGTGAGGAAAGCCCGTGCAGTTCCACCACCACGGTTACGTATCCGGTGACCCGCGAGTCGAGCCAGCCGCCGGCGTCGGAATCAACCGCCCGGCCGAGCTTCCCGATGAAGTTGACGTTCTGATCGTGGGCACCGGTCCTGCGGGGATGCTGACGGCGGCGCAATTGGCCCAGTTCCCGGACATCACCACACGTATTATTGAGCGTCGCCCCGGGCGTTTGGCCATTGGTCAGGCCGACGGGATCCAGGCCCGCAGCGTGGAGACCTTCCAGGCTTTCGGGTTCGCGGAGCGCATCACCGCGGAGGCCTACCGCATCACGGAGATGGCGTTCTGGAAGCCGGACCCCGTTGATCACTCGCGCATCGTCCGGGCTGCCCGGGCAGTGGATGACCCCACGGGCATCAGCGAATTCCCGCACCTGATCGTCAACCAGGCCCGTGTGCTGGATTACTTCGCGGAGTTCATGGCCAACTCCCCGACGCGCATGACGCCTGACTACGGCTACGAATTCCGCAGCCTCGAGGTCACTGGTGTTGGTGACTACCCGGTGGAGGTGACCCTTGGGCACACCTCCGGACCCAACGAAGGACAGGAACGGGTTATCCGTGCCAAGTACGTCGTCGGTGCCGATGGGGCGCGCAGCAAAGTCCGCGAGTCCATCGGGTGCCACCTGGCCGGGGATCAGGCCAACCATGCCTGGGGTGTCATGGACGTCCTGGCCGTCACGGACTTCCCGGACATCCGCACCAAATGCGCTATCCAGTCCGGTTCCGGTGGCAGTATCCTGCTGATTCCCCGCGAGGGCGGGCACCTGTTCCGCATGTACGTGGACCTGGGCGAGGTGAAACCCGAGGATCACGGCGCCGTGCGGAAAACGACCATCGAGCAGATCATCGGCAAGGCCAACGACATCCTGCACCCGTACACGCTGGATGTCCGCAACGTCGCCTGGCACAGCGTTTACGAGGTAGGCCACAGGCTCACGGACAGGTTCGACGACGTCCTGCCGGAGGACCGCGGCACACGGAGCCCACGGGTGTTCATCACAGGCGATGCCTGCCACACCCACTCCGCGAAAGCCGGGCAGGGCATGAACGTTTCCATGCAGGACGGCTTCAACATCGGCTGGAAACTCGGACACGTCCTGGAAGGCCGCAGCCCCGAGTCCCTGCTGGACACCTACTCTGCCGAGCGGCAAGTGGTGGCGAAGAACCTGATCGACTTCGACAAGCAGTGGTCCACGCTCATGGCCAAGAAACCCGAAGAGTTCGAAGACCCGGCAGAGCTGGAGACTTTCTACACCAGCACCGCGGAGTTCCCTGCCGGTTTCATGACCCAGTACGCCCCCTCGATGCTCGTGGCCGAAGCGCAGCACCAGGAGTTGGCCACCGGCTTCCCGATTGGCAAGCGCTTCAAATCAGCCCGGTCCAGCGGGTCTGCGACACGAACCCGATGCACCTCGGCCACCACGCGAAAGCAGACGGACGGTGGCGCATCTACGTCTTCGCCGACGCCGCCCCTGCAGACGCCGAAGGCCCGGTGGCGGACTTTGCCGAGTGGATCGCGACCTCGCCGGACTCGCCGCTGGCCGCGACGCCGTCGGACGCTGACCGCGACGCCTGGTTCGACGTGAAGGTGATCTACCAGCAGGACCACACCAACGTGGACATCAACGCCGTCCCCGCAGCGTTCAAACCCACCGTCGGACCGTTCAAGCTCACCTACCTCGAAAAGGTCTTCGGCACCGACCCCAACAAGGACATCTTCGAACTGCGCGGCCTCAACCGGAACGGCGTAGTGGTAGTCGTCCGCCCCGACCAGTACGTCGCAAACGTCCTGCCCCTGACCGCAACCGCGGAACTGAAAGAGTTTTTTTGCACCACTGTTCACGGGGCTGAGGCCTAAACGATAGAGGCGACGCCTGAAAACGGTCTAACTGCCGGGGGATCCTATGGATTCCCCGGCAAGACTCGGGGTTTAGAGGCGGAGCCCCAAAGCCCCATGTGTCAGGCGGGTCTCGGTGGGGCCCCGCCAGGCATTCTGCGCGGCCTGCCTATACTCAAATCATGACAACTGAGAGCGCCCCGAACACATCCTCTGCGGGGGACTCGTCTCCTCCGGAAAGTGGTCAGCAGGGCGCTCTGGAAGCCATCATCGCGCTGCAAGTACGGCGCCACAGAGTCGAAGCCGGCATGTCCGCCGCCGAACTTTCCATCCGCACCGGGCTTTCCAAGGCCATGGTTTCCAAGATCGAGTCAGCGAGCACTTCATGTTCGCTGACAACCCTTCAGCGGCTGGCGTTGGGGCTTAACGTCCCTGTCACCGCCCTTTTCCAGGGGGCTGATACCGAGCGCGAGGCCTCGCTCACTCGTGCCGGGGAAGGGAGCGTCACGGTACGGACCGGGACCCGGCACGGGCACGAGTATCGTTTGCTGGGCTCTCTTAAGCGGCGGGAGCATGCCGTCGAACCCACTCTGGTCACCCTTTCGAGTGCCTCTGATGTTTTCCCGCAGTTCCAGCACACGGGTACCGAATTCATCTACATGCTCGAAGGTCGAATGGTTTACAGTCACGGATCCTACGAGTATGAGCTCGCAGAAGGAGACTCGTTATTGTTTGAGGCTGAGGGACCGCATGGCCCACTTCGGCTGATGGAACTACCCATTCGTTTCCTGGCAGTTGCCTCGCATTAATTGCCAGTAGCTGAAAGCGGGAATGTGCCCCACGCCGGTTTGGCGGCGTGGGGCACACCTCTTTACTTATGGACCGCAATCACTGGGCGCGGCCCAGGTAGGAAGCGCTTGGGTTAGGCGAGAGCCGGGGTGTCCCAAAGGTTCAGGACGGTACCGATGTTCTTCTCCTCGGCAGCGTAGTAAAGATCGGTGGCCCAGGCGACGTCCTCAATGGGCATGCCGCCTACTGAGTACAGAATGACTTCCTCATCGTCGCGGCGGGCAGGGAGCTTGCCGGTGGCAATGTCCGCGATCTCCTCGATTTTCGAGGCCGGAATCTCTCCTTCCTCCAGTAGCCCGAACCAGTGTGATCCCGGAATGCCGAGGATTTGGTAGGCGGTGGGTCCATATTCTTCGAGCCACGCCTGGTAGAGGCCTTCGGCGTCGATGACCAAGCGGGCATCGCCCTGCAGGAAGTCGTCGTCGAAACGGGCAGCAGCGGGAAGGAGCAGCAGTGCACCGGGCTTGATGGCTGATTTCGGGAAGTACGGGAAGGCGTCGCTGCCGGCGGCATCGGTGGATGTGGTCGCCATAACCACATCGGCGTCGGCGATGGCGTCTTCGATGGTTTCAGTTGCGGTGACGTTGGTGAGTTGGGGGAAGGTTGCTTTCGCCCAATCCACAAAGGTGCCGGTGCTTCCTTCGCTGCGGCCCTTCACGTACAGGGTGTCGATCGAAGGGCGCAAAGCCAATGTGGTCGAAAGGACCGAGCGGGCGATGACACCGGGGCCAACCACTGCGGCGACTTTGGCGTCGGCCTTGGCCAGGTGCTTGACGCCGACGCCGGGAACGGCGCCTGTGCGGTATGCGCTCAGCAGGTTTGCGCTCATGATCGCGAGTGGTGCGCCAGTGTCGCTGTCGTTCAGGACGAACACGTGGATCGAGCGTGGAAGTCCCTTTTTGCGGTTTTCAGTGTTGGAGCCGTACCACTTCACGCCTGAGGTGCCGAAGCGGCCACCCAGGTAGGCGGGCATAGCCATGAAACGGCGATCCGGTCCATCCTTTGGCATGCCTTCGAACTCAGGAGCGGCGGGGAAGGTGATCATGGCGCCGTGGGAGTTGCCGTTCTCGCCGGCCATTCGATAGTCCCCTTGACGCAGTAGAACAAGGGCTTCCTCCATGACGTCCGTGCATCGGACGAGGTCGCCGACGCCGGCCTCAATCATGTCGGGCTCGCTGAGGTAACGGAAGTTGATCTGTGTGGACATGACACTCCTTAGTAATTGACCTTCATGAAACATGAATTACTGACAGTAAACTCGGTAGGGATTTCTGATGAGTCAAGCCAGTGTTTCCGGCTTGTTACTTCTTTCTCGGGGACAATCTTTTTAAGTCCGGGCGTTTTGGTGAACGCCTCAGTTCATGAGGCTCGCGAGTGCGTCGGCCAGGGCCTGCGCCCCGATTTCGGCGTCCTTGTCCACCACGTGTTCTTCGGGGGAGTGGGAGACGCCGCTGGGATTCCGGACGAACACCATGGCGGTGGGCACGAACGGTGAGAGGACCCCTGCGTCGTGGCCTGCTCCGGTGTCGAGGATGGGTGCATCCGGCAGCGCGTGCCGCAGTTGATTCTGCAGGCCTACGTCGAAGTGAACGGTGGGGCTGAGGGATTCTTCTGTCAGTTCTGCGGTGCAGCCTTCTTCAGCAGCGATCAACTGCGACTGGGTGTGGATTGATTGGACCAGGGCGGCGGTGATGGCGTCGTCCGGGTGCCGGACATCGAGCCAAAAGTCCACCTTGGAGGCGATGACGTTGGTTCCGCCCGGGATCGGCTGAAGCCGCCCGACAGTTGCCCGTGCGTGGGATTGGTTCTTCGCGGCGTCGCGGATGGCGACGACCATGCGTGAAGCGGCGACCATGGGGTCGTTGCGGTCGGCCATGAGCGTTGTCCCGGCGTGGTTGCCCTGTCCGTTGATGCTGAGCCGCCACCGGCCGTGCCCCAGGATGGAGGAGGCGATGGCGATGGGCCGGTCGAGATCTATGAGCCCGCGGCCTTGTTCCACATGGAGTTCAACGAAGGCCCCGATACTGCCAAGGAGCTGGTCATCCTTGCCGATGTAGCGGGGGTCCAGGCCGTTGGCGCGGGCGATGTCCGCAAAGGTGTTGCCGTCCGGATCCCGCAGGTTCCGGGCTTTGTTGGGGTCGATGGCCCCCGTCATCAGGCGTGAGCCAAGGCAGGCAACCCCGAAGCGGGAACCTTCTTCTTCCGGGAATACCGCGATGGCCAGTGCCCGGGCCGGAGCGGGGTTTCGGGCTTTGAGGATGTCGACGGCGACCAGGGCCGAGGCGACGCCGAGTGGTCCGTCAAACGGGCCTCCTCCGGGGACGGAGTCGAGGTGGCTGCCGGTGACAAGGCTGTTGCTTCGATCCCCGCCGGGGGTGTCCCACCAAGCCCAGATGGTGCCGTTTCGGTCCGTTTCCACGGACAGGCCGCGTTTGGTGGCTTGATCGATGAACCACGTCCGCAGGTCCAGTTCGGCGGTCGAATAGACGGGACGGGTGTAGCCTCCGCGCAGTGGATCGGTGCCAATGTCGGCGATGTCGGACAGCAACCCGGTGACGGTGGCCGCCGTCGTGCTTGTCTCGGCGGTGACAGGGGTGACGTGTTGCATTTAGTGGGCTCCTGCTGATGCGGCTGCGAGGCGGAACTGTTCCGGGACGGTTCCCGTGCCAGTGGCCAGGTCTGCGGCCAGTTGGCCGATAAGCGGCGCGAATTTCGCGCCGTGGCCCGAACAGGGGGAGAGGAGGGTGATGCCCTCCGCGCTGTCCAGGAGGAAGTCCTCGGTGGGCGTATTGGTGAAGAGGCACGTGGTCTCGGCGTACGGTTCGGGGACCAGCCCCGGGAGGTATTTCTCGACGTAGTCGATGACTCGACGGCGGTTTGCCGGGTGGATCTGTCCGTCCTGGTCCGCTGCGGAAGGCAGGACTTTGCCGCCGTTGTACTCGGCGACCTTTTGTCCGCGGAAGCCCGCATCGCGGCCGCCGGGCAGACCGTAGGCCTGCCAGCCTTCGCGTTTGTGGATGAACGTGGGCCACGGCGAGCTGCTGTCGGCGTAAGGGAAGTGGTATGCCTGCTCCTGCCGCACTTCAAGGGCAGGGATGCTTTTCAGGAATGAAGACGGCAAGGACAGGGAGCCCAGCAGCTGCGGGAGCCAACCGCCGACGGCGACGATCACCTTTGCGGCCATCATTGAACGGCCGTCTTCGGAAGTCAGCGTGTAGTGGCCGGCTGATCCTTTGATGGAGGCCACGGCCCAGTTGGTGTGAAGTGCTGCGCCCTGGGCCACTGCCTGGTCAACCATGGTGGCCACTGATTCGTGAGCGTCGATCACCCCGGCGCCGGGGTGCCACAGTACTTGGGTGTCGAAGGCAATCTGCGGCCATCGTGCCTGCGCTTCGTCGGGGGACAGGAGTTCATGGTCAATGCCGTGTGCGAACAAAGCCGCGGCAAGGCGTTCGGGTTCCCTGACGGTTCCGTAGTCGACGGCGCCGGTAGGTGTAATGAGCTGCTTCTCGCTCAGGCGGGCGAGCTCGTCCCAACCTGCCTTGGCTTCTTTTACCAGCCCGGTGTAGAAGGTGCCCGGATAGGCGTAGCGGAAAATCCGCGCCGATCCATGCGAACTGCCAGCGTCGTTGGCCGGAGTTGAGCGTTCCAGTACTGCTACCTCGTGGCCGCGGGCGGCAAGTTGCCAAGCCGTGGCCGCACCTGACAACCCTGCTCCGACGACGACGTATTCGATCGATTCCATGGACGGCTCCCGTACGTGGTTGTTGATGCGTTGTTTTGCTTCAACCAGTTACCCATCTCCCATTGGGGTGCGTCCAATATCATTTGTGTAGCAATTATTAGCGTCAATCGAAAGAATCATCATGGAACTGCGACAGCTCCGCTACTTCCTCGTGCTCGCGGAGGAGCTCCACTTTGGCCGGGCGGCAGAACGCCTGCACCTTACGCAGCCACCGCTAACTGTCGCCATCAGGCGACTGGAGCGTGAGCTCGGGGTTCAGTTGTTTGACCGGACCACACGACGCGTTGCGCTGACCCATGCTGGGGAAGCGTTCAAGCGGCGCGTTCAAGACGCAGTGACCGAACTCGATGAAGCGGCCGGTGACCTTGCCAGTGTCGCGGCGGGCCTCAGTGGCCGGATCAGGGTGGGCTTCGTCAGTTCGGCCAGCTACACCACCATCCCCGAAGCCATCAGGGCCTTCCGGCAGCAACGTCCCCGCGTGGAACTGATCCTGAGTCCGCTCACCAGCGGTGAACAGATCGAACAACTCCTTGACGGCGACCTGGACATAGGGCTTATCCGAGATCCCGGAGAAGTTCCGGGACTGACAATGGAGCTCGTGGGCACCGAAGACCTGGTTGCCGTCCTGCCTGAGGCGCACCCACTGGCTTTGCAGGAGGAAATCCGGCCCGCAGATTTGGAAGGGGAACCGATGATCCTGTTCCCGTACCGCCTGATGCCTGGATTCGTGACCCGGGTACACCGGTTGTTTGACGGATTGGACACTTCCCCGCAGGTTGTCCAGCAGACCATCCACCAGGAAACCGTCCTCGGACTGGTAGCTGCGGGTTTGGGAATCTCCATCCTTCCCGAATCCGTCCGGCGCTTCCAGATGCCCGGCGTCGTGAGCCGACCCATCGCCGGGAATCCGCAGACAGCTCTCTACGCGGCCAGGGGGCGTAGCCACTCGCCCACCGTGGACCATTTCTTGTCCGGCCTTCTGAATAGCGCGACGTTGCGGGGCTGAAACTTATGAACGAGGAGGTCGAAACTCTAAGGCCTGGGCGCAGGTGCTGTCGCCTTTGTACGCAGCAGAACCCGTAAACGATCTTCGAGGTCATCCTCGATCCGCTCGATGAGTACCGGAGCATCTACGCGGGCAGACATCGCCGCCAAGATGTCTGTTAAGATAGCGATCGCGACCGGGGCGTTGCGCCCACGCAGGATCGGACTCCTGGAGCCGGCTGCCCTCGAGCGCGGCGCGGAGAATGCTCATAGGCTCGTCCTAGCGGCCATCGCCAGCGGGAAGCGCGGTGTGTGTCTAGCTTCGCTCCTGCAACGCCAAGGATTCAGTCCTCTGTTTCAGGTCTGAGTGTAATAGCGGCGTCGAGTGCGTCGTCGACGACGATTAGGTAGTTCTCTCGCCTGGCGGCGAGGGGGATGGAGTGTTCGCCGTATTTGCTGTAGGCGAGGTCGACGGCGTCGTTGGCGTTCGTGATGTTCAGGAGTTGAGCCAGTCGGGTGCGAGGTCGAGCTCGGCTGCCATTTCAGTGACGACGTCGTCGACTTCGGCTTTGTCAGCGTAGCTGGCGTCGATGTCTGCAGTGGGGCGGTTTCCGATTCCTTGAAGGACAAGTGCAGCTCCGCCGACGAGTTTGATGTCGCCGTGGACCCCTTTGGCGTGCAGACGTCGGGCGAGTTCCTGGAGTAGAGCACGTATTTGCGCGCCGGTGAGTTCCCCGCCGCTCATGCGGTGGCCAGGCTGCGTTCGCGGATGTAGACGTTCATGGCCGCGAGCTCCTGTGGCGTTTCGGACATGGTGAGTTGCTTCATGGGTTCACGGACGTGACGGTAGGACTCGGCGGGCATCCATGGCTCGTTGAGGGGTTTGATGCGTTTGGTCCAGGATGGTGCAGGTTGGCCAAGACGGTGTGCGGTGTATTTTGTGATACCGGCGAGAGCGGCAGACCAGTGGGGCTCCTTCAGCCGCGGACTGCGCTGGAGCAGGGGCTTGCCGGCTTTAAGGGATGCCGTGGCGTAGTCGGCGAGCATTTTGATGGCGAACTCGAAGTCCCGATCCGCGAGAAGCCGTGTAAAAGTTTGGGCGTAGTCGCGCCGTTCGGGGTCGTGCGCACTGCCGCGGGGCAGAGCGTCTGTGGCTTCCATTGACAGGCCGAGGGCTGCCAGAATGGCCATGGATTTGCCGAGTTCGGCGCGGTCGTGGCCGGCTTCGAGCTCCATCAGGAACTTCCTTGAAACCCCTGCCTCGTCAGCAAGTGTCTGCTGTGACAGTCCGCGGTCCTGGCGTCGGGCTCGGATGATGGTGCCGAGTGCCGCAGGGGTGCGGATGCTGGTTCCTGATGCCATAACACCCTCCTTGTTCGTTCCAGTATGTCACCGAACGGTGACAAACGGCATATTCAATGTTCGGAGTTCTTGGGGGCGGAGTCGCCCATCGTCAGGTGCCTTCGGCCAGGTCCTGGACGTCGAAGGTCTCGCGCGCCTGTTCGATGTGGGGCATGTGCGCTGCGGCCCATTGCAGGAGCACGTCGATGGGGTGGCGGAGTGTCTTGCCTAATGGTGTGATGCGGTACTCGATCGCCACGGGGCGCGAGCTTAGCAACTCGCGTTCGATGATGCCGTTGCGTTCGAGGCGACGCAGGGTCGCCGTCAGGGACTTCTGCGACACCACTGGGATCGCGCGCCGCAGTTCGCTGAACCGGGATGGCCGCTCGCAGGGTTCGTTGAGCACGCTCAATGACCACTTGTCCAGAACTTGATCGAGCAATTCCCGGTGCGGGGTGCTGATCTCCAGAGGGTCAGCATGGCTGGTGGTATCCGGCATGAAACCTGGTCTCGTTGAAGTGTCCTGCATGTACCAGGTATCAAAGATATACCAAGTTCATTTCTTTTGTCAGGAGTCTCATGTCTGTTCAGCGTTTCAGCCCGGAAGGCTTGATGCAGCCCGCCCCGTACCACCACGTCGCTGTCGGCACCGGCACCCGTCACGTTCACGTCGCCGGCCAGATCTCGCGCCTGGCCGATGCCACGCCCGTCGCTCCGGGCGATCTGGCCGGCCAGGTCGCCCAGGCTCTGCGCAATACCGCGATCGGGCTCGCCGGAGCGGACGCGAGCTTCGACGACGTCGTGCGTTTGACGTTCTACGTCACTGCCTGGGCTCCGGAGAAGATCACCGCTTTCATGGAAGGTATTGAAAGTGCCGCCGCGGAGATTGGACTGCCCACGCCGATGCCGCCGACCTCGCTGATCGGCGTCGAGTCTCTGTTCGAGCCCGATGTGCTCGTTGAGGTCGAAGCAACCGCGGTACTGGATTAGCAACACCATCAGACCCGGCCCCTGCGCACAGAGTGCGCGGCAAAAATTGCCCCGGCCCCCGCTGGCTGCCATGCCGCTCTTAATGTGAGGTAGCGGGCATGCGGGGGACCCGGATGCAGAAGCATGCACCGCTGTCAGGGGTATGGGTGGGTTCTGCGGTGAGCGTGAGTCCCATGCGGGCTGCGAGCCGTGCTGCGATGGAGAGGCCGAGGCCGCTACCGGTGGGGCGTTGTCCGTTGTAGCGGTGGTAGAGGACGCCGCGGTCGAAAGCGACGGAGGTGTCGTCGGCCGTGAGGCCGGGACCGCTGTCGCGCACCTCGATGAGGATCATGCTGGCCGTGCCGGGAGACTGGTCCGCAGGTTGCCCCGGGCCGGCGGTTGTGGCTGGTTCTTCGACCTTGACACGGAGGGTGAGCGGTTTCCCGCGTGGGGTGATGCGCAGTGCGTTGCCCACGAGCCCGTCGATGATTTGGCGTAACCGCTGCGCGTCCGTGGTGGCCAGCAGGGGTTCACCGGTGGCTGCTTCGGGCAGCTGGAGGGTGAGTTCCACCCCGGCCTCCGTGGCTGCCCCTTGCCATGTCCGCTGTACTTGTTCCAGGAGGGCTGCGACGTCGACGGGTTGGAGGTCGAGGGTGAAATCGTCCGCTTCCAGTCGGGCCAGTGCGAGCAGGTCGCGGACAAAACCATCGAGACGGTCAGTCTCCGCGGACAGAGTTCGCCCGATCCGGGCGCTGTCCTCCGGGGGGATCAGCCCGTCTTCGAGGGCTTCGGCGTAGCCGCGCATGGCGGTGAGTGGCGTGCGGATCTCGTGGGAGATGGACAGCAGGAATTCACGTTGCCTGCCTTCGCTGGCCAGCAGGGCCTGATCGAGGGTGTTAATGGCTTCTCCAACGTCGCGGACCTCGGTAACCCCTGCTGGGTCAACGCGAACGGTCCGTTCGCCGGCAGCCATCCGCCGAGCGGCCGCTGCAGTCCTCACCAGGGGGCCGGAGAGGCGCCGGGCCAGCAGTGTTCCGGCCAGCACTGCGATCAGCAGCCCGGCCGCGAGGGCCAGCAGGGTGCGTTGGAGGAGCTGGGATGAGGCGGCATTCACGTCTTCGATGGACCTGCTCAGCACGATCCCGCCGCCCCTGGGGAGGGCCCTTGCCTCCACGAGGAGCTGGGCGCCGTCATGGGCAACTGTCGCGGACACCTTGTGCCCGGAAAGCACTTGTTGAATGTCGGTGGGACTCAGGAGCTGCGCGGCTGGCCCGCGGACGGTGCCAGTGGCGGTGACAGTGGACAGTTCGTAGGTGTCCGGTCCAAGAAGGTGCCTCTCGCGAAGATCCAGCGCCTGGGAGGCGACGGGGGCCGCGGCGAACGCGTCGGCTTGGCGGGAGAGCTGCTGTCTGGCCTGCTCAACCGCTGCAGAGCGGATCAGTGGGTAGGCGGTGCTTCCGGTGACCAGTACGGCCAGGACAGCCACCGCTGCGGTGACGAGCGTGATACGTCCTGCCAGTGAACGCAGCCAGCCCGTCGCGGGGTTCCTGCCGTTGTGGTCAGTGTGACGCGCAAGCTCCCCGTTGCCAGCGTCACGGGTTTTCACGTGCGGCCGCCATCGACAGAGTATCCAACACCCCGCAGGGTGCGGATGGGGTTGCTGCCGCCTAGTTTGGAGCGAAGCTGGGCGATGTGTACGTCCACGGTGCGCCCTGCCGTGTAGCTGGCCTGCCCCCAGACGGAAGACAGAAGCTGTTCGCGGCTGAACACCCTCCCCGGGCTGGCCATCAAATAGGCGAGCACGTCGAATTCCTTCGCGGTTAGCTCCACCGCTGAACCGTCCACGCTGACGGTGCGGTGGCCCTGGTCCAGGGTTACGGAACCAACCTGCAGGACGCCGCTGCTGGGGGCGCCCGCGCTTCGGCGGAGGACCGTCTTGAGCCTGGTAACCAGCTCCCGAGGTGAAAACGGTTTGGTCATGTAGTCGTCCGCGCCCAGCTCCAATCCCAGCAGCATGTCCACCTCTTCGTCGCGGGCCGTGACAAAAATGATCGGTGTCCAGTCCTCCTGGGTGCGCATCCGACGGCATACCTCGATTCCGTCGATGCCAGGCAGTCCGATGTCCAACACGACAGCGACAGGTCGAAGACTCCTGATCCGTTCCAGCGCGCCTTCACCGGTGGGTTCCACGTGCACGCCGAACCCCGCTTGGCTCAGATACAGCCGTTGCACGTCGGCGATCGCACGCTCATCTTCCACGATCATCACGAGACCACGTGACGGCGTCGCGGCGGGAGTCGACGGTTGTTCCATGTCTCCATTGAACGCTCTGTCGGGGTCGGTAACGCAGCAAGGACCCATACTTTACCTTCCCCTTACATTCCCCGAACGTGTCCCGGACGTGGGCAGGCGATAATGGAATGGTCACGGGCGATGCTGGCCCAATCCAATGGTGTCCCACCGGTCATTCAGGAGAAGTCATGGAAAAAAGGCAAATGCCAAGCGGCGACGTTATCCGTCGATGGCGGATTCGCGGCGCCTCCGTGGCGGCAGGAGCTGTCCTTCTCGGTGGAGCTGCAGTTGGGGCAACAGCTGCGTCGGCAGACGGTCAGAGCCCATCCCCTTCCCCAAGCGCGTCGTCCTCAGCCTCGACGGCGGGACCGGACAGCAGCGGTAGCCACGCCAAACATCCACTTGCCCGAGCACTCTCAGCGGTGCTGAGGGTCAGCATCCGGGCCGAGGCCGGTTTCGGGGATAAAGCCCACCAGGTCGCTTACCTCCTGATCTACCATCCCAAAGCGTTCAGCAACCTGCCCGCAAATCTGCAGACAGACTTGAAGACCTTGGAAGCAGCTCCGGCGTCAGAGCGCGACGCCGATGCGTCAAGAATCAAGGACACCGCCCTTAACGGAGGCTACGGCGAGCAGATACAGAAACAAGCAAAAAACATCCAGACGAAACTAGCCCAGACACCAGCCAAGCCCCAGTAGAGGGCTTAGGTCAGCGCAATCCAAAGGCTCAAGTACCGCAACGATGGAGCATGAAATGGCGACTGGTACGGTCAAATGGTTCAGCACGGAAAAGCGTTTCGGGTTCATTGCCCCCGACGACGGCTCAGATGAGGTTTTCGCCCACTACTCGGCGATCGTCAGCGGCGGGTACCGCTCCTTGGAAGGGAACCAGCGTGTCCAGTTCGATGTTGTACAGGGCTCCAAAGGACCCCAAGCGGACAATATCCGTCCAGTGGGGTGGCCGCGATAGCCAAGTTCCATCATTCCGGATGGCCCTACACGGTGCGCAGCGCTGGGGCCTTCGCCATCCCTCGTGGAGGACATACGCATAGACGCCCAATGGATCTCTTCGGGACCCTCAAGGCGACTGGAGGCGATGATCTTCTTTACATTGGCGGTTGGCTTGACCTGGGCATGGGGCCGCAGGTTCTGCACGCACCGGAGATGGCCGGCTGCTATTTCAGGGTACAGTTCACAGATCCGTCGACAAGCGCCAATTTTGCTTAGATCGGCAAACGGGCCACGGGAACCGAAGCCGCCGACTACGTTCTTGGGAACGACTAATTTTCCATGAGCCAGGACTTTGTTACTGGCGAGGCACACTTCACCCTGCTTGGAAATCGAGTACTACAGTTGATGTATGGCTGCCAGCCGCAATCCACTCGATGACCTGCGCGAAACCATCGGCCATCTGGCCAATCAGCTCAAGCTGCCCGGTTCGGAACGCGTCGACGACCTGGTGGGCGATCTCATCGGTGCGAGGCCCGGGCCGGCCCGGCCGCTGTCCGAGGTACAGGCCGAACTCGATGCGCTCGTTGGACTGGAGACCGTGAAGGAACAGGTGCGGGGTCTTGTTGCATTGCTCCAGGTTCAGGCCCGACGCAAGGCGCACGGCCTTCCGGAGGTTGCCACATCCCAGCACCTGGTGTTCCTCGGAAACCCGGGCACGGGCAAGACGACCGTGGCGCGGCTCCTGGCCGAGATGTACCGTGCGGTCGGTCTGCTGCAGAAAGGACACTTGGTCGAGGTCGACCGTTCGGGCCTGGTGGGGCAGTACGTCGGGGCGACCGCGATCAAGACGGACCGCGTGATCCGGCGTGCGCTGGACGGTGTCCTGTTCATTGACGAAGCCTATGCGCTGGCCCCGGAGGACGGCCGGATGGACTTCGGACCGGAGGCGATCGAGGTACTGCTCAAGCGGATGGAGGACCACCGCCACCGCCTGGTGGTGATCGTCGCCGGGTACCCGCGGTTGATGGAATCCTTCTTGCTCTCCAACCCCGGACTGCGCTCCCGGTTCGCCCGCGAGATCACGTTCCCCGACTACCCCGTCGACGAACTCCAGACGATCTTCCACCAGATGCTGGCCCAACACGAGTACACGCTGGAGCCGGGTGCGGACCAGATGCTGCGTCGTATCCTCACCGGGCTCCACGCGGGCGAGGACTCCGGCAATGCACGGTTCGCCCGGACGCTGTTCGAGCAGGCGCTCAACCGCCAGGCGCTGCGGCTCTCGCTCGACGAGGAACAAAGTCTCGACGCGCTGGATCGTGAGGCCGTCACGACGCTCACCGCGGACGACATCGTCGAGGCCGCGCTGGCCTTGGGTGAGGTGCCGGAGCCCGAACCGGAACCGACGCCGGAACGGGAACAGTCACGCTGGTGGCGCTGGCTGCTCTGACCGGATCTGTGGTGGCTGTCAAGCCGAATGCCCAGCACCCTGGACGCGCAACCATTCCAGCTCGACGCGAACCGGAAACTCGCCGATGTTGAGCTGTGCGCCTGTCAGTGGCTTGCCGTCAACGCGGATGGATGCGGTACGGGGGAGCCGCACCCGCGTCCCCGCCGCCGGTGCCAGCCAGTCGGCTCCAGGAAGTCGACGCACCGTGAAGGAGGCACCTTGCGTGTCCCAGTCAAGACGATCGACGGCGAGGCCTCCGCGTGCGCGAAGTCCCGTCACGGACCCGCGTGGCCATGCGGGTGGTACCGCCGGCAGTACTGACAGCGAGTCGGTGGTGGACCCGAGCAACATCGAGGCAACGAGTCCTGGAAGACCTCCGCTTGCGTCCAGGTTGAAAATCCTGCCCGCATCGTGCGTTGTTGTCAGCGTCGGGCTCCAGTGATCAATCGCGAGCCAGTTGACGCAGGTCTCGGCCGCCGCTGCATCCCCGAGCGCTGCAGCGGCCATCCCGAGCTGGACGAGGCCGAAGGCCATCTCCATGTGTCCAGGGGGAGACGTGGGCGCCTCAGCACGCCAAGCTATCTTGTTCCTCACGGTTCCAGAGGCGGCTGCCCGCAATCGCGTCGCTTCCTCGCCGTCGCCGTCAAAGGCGGGATCGATCTCGTACCACAGCGGATATAGCTGGGACGCGTGGCGATGTTCAATGTTCTCCGTCCACAGTGGGTCGAGCCATTCGGCGAGTGTGCCGTCGCCTGCGACGCGATAGGCCGGCAGGTGGTGCAGGACACGTGACCATCGTTCATCCAGGGAGTGGTCGCTGCGGGCTCGGCCAAGCAGCGCGGTCGCCCGGGCAGCATCGCGAAGAATCGCGACGTCGATGGTCGCGTCCGTCGCGAGGGGGATTCGCGCCGTTCCCGGTGTGTTCTCGGGTGAATAAGAAGGGACAATCCTGCGCACGCCGTCGACCTCAGGAAATGCGGTTTCAGCAAAACGGAGGACGCCTTCGGCCAGTTCCCACACTCTGTCATCCACGATTGATCGATCGCCGGTAGTGGCCACCGCATCGGCTACGATTCGCAGAACCCAGCCGCCGCACCCGGTCCAGAAAAGGTGGGGGTATTGCTCGTTGAAATGGTCTGCGCGGCCGTGTGTCGACATCCGCGAGGGCAACAACATTCCCTCGGCGCCGAAGACCAGTCGTGCATTATCGCGGTAGTCCTCGAGGTGCGGGAGTACGAGGTTGAGGAGTGACAGGGCAAGCTCCGGGGTGCCTGTTGGAGTCATACCTGCCATGGCGCCATTCTGTACGTTGCCGTTCAGGGTGTAGTCGGCCGACCAAGCAGGCCGCCAGGTTCCCTGCCAGACACCCTGGAGGGTCGGTGGCAGCTCGCCCGTGGAGGCGATGATGTTCGCCCGTCCGCTCAAGTACGCTGCCTCGACCACCCGGCGTCGCGCATTTTCGTCACCGATGCGGGCCTTTGCCCAAAGTTCCTCGGTTCGTGTCTCGGACGAGCCGGTTTGCAGATCGAGCATTGACGCGGCAGTGAGGGGATAACGCGCTTCCCGTTGCTCGTCCCGGACTTCATCCCACGACGTCGGCATGCCACCGGCCGCGTCAGCGTTTCGGGCGTTGGTCGGCAGCGTGATGTCGACACGGATCAGCCGCGGGACCTCGGGCCCCGTCTGTGCACCCGAGCGTGTAACGTCTCCATCGACCTCCCACGTCGTCCCCGTCACGGCAGTAATGTCAGCGCGGATGGCAGTCGGTCCATCGCCTGCATCAGCCACGAGTAAGCCACGGGCCCCACCTTCTAAACTCGCGGTGACCGCGGTGGAAGCGTCTGGAACCCCGGTGTCAAAGGACGTTGGCGCGCCGGCATCCAGACCTAGCTCGAGAATGCTGGTGCTTTGGCAGTCCGCCTCGAGCGCAAGCAGGACAGACTCGCTGCCGTGCGGGGCGATGAGCCGGAGTGCGTGCCGTCCACCTTCGAGATCGGTCCACTCGATGGCGACCTCGCCAAGAAGCGGATCGATGGTCCGCTGCGACTCAGAGACGCCGCCGGGGGTACGTATGGTCAGTGTCGCGCAGAGACCGAGGGGGTCGGTCCAGATCAGGCCGTCGCCGTACCCGCTTGCGCGGACGCCGTCACTGAGCGTGCTGCTTGCGGTGTCAGCATCACCAGAGAGGAGGGCGTCCCGCAGCCGCCCCCGCACAGGAGCGAGATCGGGTGCGTCAGGTCGCGGATTCACGGGGAGGAAGTAGTTCTCGTGCGCGAGGGAAATGGTGATGGCGTCGGCCGGACCGTACGCAACGGCACCGACCCGACCACTGCCGACGATAAGCCCTTCCTCCCAGGTAGGCGCGTTCGTGGCCGTCACGAAGACGAGTCCCTGGTTTGCGGTGGCAGCGGGAAGGCCAGTCATTAAGCCGACTCGCGCTGGACCAGGGAAGTGCTCAGAACTGGCCGTCGGTCGACGTCGCGCCCACGCAGGACCGCGAGTATGGTCTCGGCGGCGACGCGGCCCATATCCTCCAACGGCTGTCGAACTGTCGTGAGTGTGGGGTCCATGGTAGTCGCAATGGAGACGTCGTCGAAGCCGATCACGGCGACATCGGACGGGACCTGCCGACCCGCGGCCTGGAGGACCCGAACCGCGCCGCTCGCCATCAGGTCGGAGGACGCGAAGACGCCGTCGAGGTCCGGGTATCGCTTGAGGAGCCGCGCCATCGCGGCTGAACCGCTCATGAGGGTGAAGTCGCCATGCACGATCGGGCTGTGGTCGATGCCGAGCTCCGTGAGCTCGTCGCGCCAGCCCCTGATGCGCTCGCGGGCTGGCTCCATATCGTTCGGTCCTGCAATGATGCCCAGCCTTCGCCGTCCGGCGTCGGCCAGCGCACGGGCAGCGAGCCTTCCGCCACCGTAGTTGTCAGAGTCGATGACGATCGCGTCGGGAGCAAGTGGGACGCGGGGTTGCCCAACCCACGCGATCGGAATGGGGGAGTCGGTGAGCGCCTGCGCCAGATGCGTGATCTCGTGCTGAAGGATGACGATCGCACCGTCGATCGCCCCCGAGCGCAGAAACCGTGGGATACGGTCGCCATCGTCGTGGTCGGCCGGGACCAGGATGGGTTGAACCTCGCCGGCGTAGAGGCCCTTCGCAGCGCCCTTGAGTACCGAGGTGAAGAACGTGCCCGTTAGGCTGTCCAGCTCGTTGAAGGCGACGATGAGCGCGATGGCCCCCGCGCGCCCGCCGCGCAGCATGCGAGCTGCGCTGTTGGCTTCATAGCCCAACTCCTTGGCGGCGTGCTCGACTGCCGCGGCCATCGTGGCGTCGACGTTCATTTCACCCGCAAGCACCCGCGCGGCAGTGGCTCGGGACACGCCTGCGATTTTGGCAACATCCACCAGAGTGGGTCTTGGCATTGTGCATCCTTCTGAAGGTTGTCGACGGTAGGTCTTGGTTCATTGAAGCGCATCCCACTGGCGAAACTTTGTTATCCAACAGTATAGAGATCGATACCCCGACGATTGAAGTGTTGTCCCCAAAAGCTATTGCGTGGCGTGAAACCGCAAGCTACGGTTGGGCCAGAGATCGTTCTCTGACTCCAGACCGAACGCTCTGATATCACTTCCAAGGCCCCAACGAAGAGGAATTGTCGTGAAAAGAACCTCGACGGCGATAGCCGCCACTGCAGCAGCACTTGCCCTCGCTCTCGCCGGATGCTCCTCCGGTGGCGGCGGAAAATCAGCCGACCCGAATGCGGAGGTATCCTTCTGGTCCTTTACAGGGATCAACGCGAAGGACAGCGTCAATGAGTACGCAAAGAAGGTGCCCGGCGCGAAGGTCAAGCTGACTGAGGTCGGAAGCACCACCGAGACCGCAACTGCTCTCACCGCCGCGCTGGCCGGGGGCAAGGTCCCGGACCTCGTCATGATCCAGAATGACGACTTGCCCAAGTTCGTAGAGAACAGCTCCAACTTCCTGGACCTGCGCAGCCTGGGCGGTGACAACATCGCGCACGACTACCTCGGCTGGGCCGCCGGTGCTGCGACCGCGCCTGACGGCTCCGTCATTGGCATTCCGACGGATGTCGGAGGACTGGGTTTCGCCTACCGTGCGGATCTCTTCGAGCAGGCCGGTCTGCCGACGAACCCCGAAGAGGTCGCTGCCATGTGGAAGGACTGGCCCTCGTTCATCGAAATGGGGCGGAAGTACACGGCCGCCACGGGTAAGCCCTTCGTGGACAACATTGAGACCAGCGTCTTCTTCTCCACCGTTAACCAGGTCAGCGAGAAGTACTATTCGGACGACGGAAAGCTCGTCTACGACACGAACCCCCAAGTGAAAGACGCGTTCGACGTCGCAGTCAAAACCCACGACGCCGGCATCAGTGCAGGTATTGCGGCGTGGTCCTCGGGCTGGGCTCCAGGCCGTGCGAACGGTGCCTTTGCCGTCACCATTGCTCCCTCATGGATCCTCAAGGGCATCAAGACCGATGCCCCCGACACCGCAGGCAAGTGGCGCATAGCCAGCGTGCCCGGCGTCGGTGGCAACTGGGGTGGCAGCGTAATTGCCATCCCGGCCCGCGCGGAGCACCCCGAGGCCGCCTGGCAGTACATCAAGACAATGATGTCGGCTGAGGGTCAAACGGACCACTTCACGCAGTCGGGCACTTTCCCGGCGGCGACCTCCGCCGTCGCAAGCCAGTCAGTCCTGGACTACACCGACCCCTTCTTCGGAGACTCGAAGATCGGAAAGGTTATGGCCACCTCCGTCCAGCAGTTCCCGTCGTTCTATAACGGCCCCGACACGACCCCGATCAACGGTGCGCTCCTGAACACCCTCGTCCAGCTGGAAGCCGGCGGTGTCACTTCCGATAAAGCCTGGACGACCGCCCTCCAGACGGCCAAGCAGGCCATCGGCGGCTGATCGTCCCACCCACCCGAGTGGCTCGGCACGGACAGGGCCGGGCCACTCTTCGACGGAGGTACACCTATGTCATCGGCGACAGCCACTCTCTCCCGCAAACAGCGCAAAGCCCCGATTCAGAAGGCCAGGCGGATCCGTAACCCGCTCGCTGAGCGAATCGCCCCCTACGCGTACGTTGCACCCTTCTTCATCATTTTCATTGTCTTTGGGCTTTTCCCCCTCGTCTTCACCTTTTACGTCTCGCTTTTCGACTGGAATCCCATTGGAAAGCAGACCTTCGTCGGCTTTAAGAACTTTGAGCAGCTCTTCGCCGACGGACGGTTCTGGAATGCGCTACTGAACACGTTCGGGATCTTCCTGATCTCGACGATTCCGCAGCTGCTTCTAGCGCTTTTTCTCGCGCACCTGCTCAACCATGCGCGTCTTCGCTGGGCGAACTTCTTTCGCATGGCACTGCTGGTTCCTTACATCACCTCCGTCGCAGCGACCGCGATCGTCTTCGCTCAGATCTTCGACAAGAACTTTGGCCTCATCAACTGGTTCCTGGGGCTGTTCGGGCTCCCATCGGTGAACTTCCTTGCCACCAACTACGGCTCCTGGATCCTTATCTCGGCAATGGTCATGTGGCGTTGGTTCGGGTACAACACACTGCTTTACCTGGCTGGATTGCAATCGATGCCCCGGGAGATGTTCGAGGCGGCCTCCGTGGACGGCGCTTCGAGCTGGCAGCAATTCCGGCATCTGACGATCCCGTCGCTGCGCCCCATCATCGTGTTCAGTGTCATCATGTCAACCATCGGTGGGCTGCAGATCTTCACGGAGCCGCTTCTCGTATCGCCCGAATCCGGCCTCACCTGCGGGGCGGGGCGACAGTGTCAGACTCTATCCCTCTTTCTCTACGAGCAGGGCTTCGGCCTCTTCAAGTTTGGTTATGGTTCCGCAATCGGCGTCGTGCTGTTTGTGATCGTCGTTCTCGTCTCGCTCCTTAACTTCTTCCTGTCCACACGTACGAGAAAGGCCAGCTGATGTCCGATGTCATCGATGAGGTTATCCAGCAGCAGCTGCCCGCACCTGGAGTGAAGTCGGTCCGCCACCCCAGGCGACGCGGCAAGCGCGGAGTTAGCCGGCGCGTGTATGTGTTCCTCGCCCTCGCCGTCATCGTGTCGGTGTTCCCGTTGTACTACATGTTCGTCATCGCGTCTGCGGGAGCCACAGCTGTGACCTCAATCCCGCCGCGAATGTATCCGGGCACGCAGTTCTTCGACGTCGCCGCGAAGGTGTTCGACACCGTCCCGTTCTTCGCTTCGCTGATCAACAGCATTCTCGTCTCGCTCACAATCGCGATCGTTTCCGCGATCATGTGCGCGATGGCGGGCTTCGCGTTCGCCAAGCTTCAGTTCCCCGGCCGGAATTTGTTGTTCCTCATCGTCCTGTTGACGATGACTGTTCCTGCGCAGCTCAGTGTGATTCCGCAGTATCTGATCATTTCCGGACTTGATTGGGTGGACACGCTGCAAGCAATCATCGTGCCCGGGCTGGCCAGTGCGTTCGGTATCTTCTGGATGCGTCAACATATGGCTACCACGGTGAGTGACGAGCTTATCCAGTCAGCCCGAATTGACGGTGCCAATTCGTGGCAGATGTTCTGGGCGATCGCATTCCCGGTGGTGCGTCCGGCCGCGTTCGTGCTTGGACTGATTACGTTTACCAGCGTGTGGAACGACTTCATGTGGCCGTTCATTGTGCTGAAGTCCCCGGAGCTGTTCACTGTGCAGATCGCGCTGAAACAACTCCAGGCCAACCGTACGATTGACGTTGCGTTGGCCATGGGCGGCTCGTTCCTGGCTACGCTGCCCCTGCTGATCGTGTTCTTTTTTGTCGGTCGGCGCATGGTGTCCGGAATCATGGATGGGGCGTTCAAGGGCTGATGCTGCACAATATTTCCAGCGCAAATGCATGGCCCATCACCGGTTCTACTGATACCCCGATGCAGCAGGGCTGGCGGGATCGCTCTCTCCCTGCCTGGGAACGCGCTTGCTTGCTTACCGCCGAGCTGACCCTTGAAGAGAAAGCGGCCCAGCTAGGATCCGTTTGGCTTACCGATTCCGCAGACGATTTCGCGCCCAAGCTGGAGGGCGGTGTTGAGTCCGGCGCCGATCCGTTTGAGGGTGGACTCGGGCAGCTGACTCGCGTTTTCGGCACGGAACCGGTCACCGTCGCGGAGGGAGTTCGCCGCCTCCGCGAATTACAGGAGCGTGTCGTTGCCTCCAACCGCTTCGGCATTCCAGCCATCGCACACGAGGAGTGCCTCACCGGGCTTGCAGCCTATGGCGCCACTGCGTTCCCGACGCCCCTCGCCTGGGCGGCCACCTTCGACGAGGAACTGGTCCACCGGATGGCGGAAGCGATCGGCTCCGACATGCGCGCACTCGGCATCCACCAAGGTCTCGCTCCCGTGGTGGATGTGGTGAAGGACTACCGCTGGGGCCGCGTTGAAGAGACCCTCGGTGAAGACCCTTACCTCGTGTCGCAACTTGGTGCCGCGTACGTAGCCGGACTGGAGAGCACGGGGATCATTTCGACGCTGAAGCACTTCGCCGGCTACGCAGCATCCCGCGGTGCCCGCAACCACGGGCCTGTCAGCATGGGTTCGCGCGAGTTCGCTGACACTGTACTACCGCCATTTGAGGCCGCACTGCGCCAAGGAGGTGCCCGAAGTGTCATGACCTCCTATACGGATATCGACGGCGTGCCGAGCAGCTCAAACGGGCAACTCCTGACCACGTTGCTGCGGGAGCGTTGGGGCTTCGAAGGCACAGTGGTCGCCGACTACTGGGCCGTGCCGTTCCTCTCAGCGATGCATCACGTCGCGGTTGACACGGCTGACGCGGGCCGCCTTGCACTCAGCGCAGGAGTCGACGTCGAACTTCCGCAGACAGCGGCGTATGGTGAGTTGCCGCGCTTGATCCGAGAAGGCGTCGTCGACGAACACGACCTCGACCGCTCAGTCCAGCGACACCTCCGGCACAAGTTCGAGTTGGGGCTGCTGGACGACGTGCACCTGGTCCCGGTCGGTGCTGAAAGCGTCGATCTCGACAGCGACCACAATCGGGAGATTTCTTCGCGCATCGCAGAGGAGTCCATAGTGCTGCTGCGTGACGAGGACGCTCTTGCGCTTCTCGCTTCGGGGAACATCGCGGTCCTCGGCCCCGCGGCTGACCAATTCCGCAGCCTCATTGGGTGCTACGCATTCCCCAACCATGTGCTGTCGAAACACCCCGGCCACGATCTTGGCATCAAGATTCAGACTGTGCTGGCCGCTATTTGCGACGAGTTCGGAGCGGACCGGGTGCAATTCGAGGCTGGTGCTGAAATCACGTCCGAGGACTCCGACGCCCTCTCCGCAGCTGTTGCGCTTGCCCGCGACAGCGACGTAGCGATCGTGGTGGTTGGAGACATTGCCGGGCTGTTCGGCGACGGCACCTCAGGCGAAGGCTGCGACGCCGCGGACCTTCGGTTGCCCGGGGGACAGGACGCGCTCGTCGCTGCTGTCCTCGGCACTGGAGTGCCCACCGTCCTGGTTGTCTTGTCCGGCCGCCCTTACGCCCTTGGTGCCTACGGGAAGGCGCGTGCGATCGTCCAGGCATTCTTTCCCGGAGCCGATGGCGCCGCTGCAGTCGCCGGAGTGCTGTCCGGTCGCGTCCCGGCAACTGGACGCCTGCCCGTGCAGATCCCGCGCTATCCCTACGCCTCGACGACGTACCTGCAGCCAGCGCTCGGGCTGTCGAATCCCGGAATCACCGCACTGGACAACACGCCGCTGTATTCCTTCGGGTTCGGGCTCACCCGGGGCGCGATCGTCTACGAAACCATCACCGCCGCCGCGAACCTCAGCACTGATGGCTCACTCGTCGCGGACGTGACGATACGCAACGACGGCGATAACACCGTGGAGGTCGTCCAGCTCTACGCCGCGTTCCCGTCCGCCCCAGTGGTTCGCCCGGCCGTACAACTCATCGGATACGCCCGGATTCCGATCGGATCCTCTGAATCGCGGACAGTCTCCTTCCACGTAGATGCAGCCCGACTCGCGGTCACAGGTGTTGACGGGACGCTGGGCGTGGACCCCGGCCCGCTGCGGCTCATCGCCGGCCCCTCGGCTGCCGAGGCCGCAGTAACAGCTGAGGTGACCATCGTCGGCGAACGACGACTGCTGGCCGAGCGCGTCCTGCGCACACCATGGTCGATCGCCGCCGCGACTGGCTAGAGAGACGTCCGGCCCGACTCGGGCTGGAGTGTGTGGCAGGCTTCCGGAAAGCCTTCAGTCACGACAGTCGGGCCAGAGTTGGCGGCACGTTTCCTGAATGCCAGAGCCACAAGATTTGGGTCGCGGGTCTGTCTCGGAGGGAGTCCTGCACCCCGTCGTCGGATGTGCAGCTCCGCTCGACACTTTGACCGGTGAGCTTCCCTTGGGGGCTCCGCCAAAGTTAGGGGTGACTGTTATCCGCTTCATGGCTCCTCCTGCATCCTTGCTGGTTCAACCATGCTGCAGCTGGATCAAGAGTTCCCTTGGTTTTGCGCAGCTTCGGCGAAGTTTATGGACAGGAAAAAGGGGCAAGTCATAGGGGAGGGTCAGGGCGTAGCGTTGTAGCAACGCCATCTTGTTCTTCCGGCCTGCTAGATCCCGGACAAAGTGCTGACTGCGCAGATTGCTCCTTCGGCGCTGCGCGCCTCGGCGCCGTTGGCCAGGCCATCCGGCCCAGGGACGATCGAGAATGTCTGGGGCTTGGTCATCGGGGAGGCCAGCCGGTAGCTAAAGGTTTTACCCATCAGGCCGATTCCTTCACGACGCATGTGCTCGCCCATCATCAGAGCCAGAAGAGGCCCGTGGATCACCAGTCCGTCGTAGCCCTCATTCAGGCACCAGTCGAGGTCGTAGTGAATCCTGTGCGCGTTATACGTCAGTGCGGAGAATCGGAACAGCAGGCGTTCATCGGCGGCTTGCTCCAGCACAGCGCCCCCGGGTGGGGGCGGCGGTGTTTGCGGGTTGGGCAGTGAGCCGCTACCAGGGGCCCGGTAAACAATGTCCTGTTCTTCGCGGATCACCAGCTCGTCGGCTTGGAAGATCTCGTGGCGCACAGTGGTGAATGTCAGTGGCCCGGTGCGGCCCGCCTTCTCGACTGATCCGGCCACGGCAATGACTTTTGTGGCCGGGGTTCCGATCTTGAGTTGGCCGAAAGTGGAGACGCGACCCCCGGCAAACATCCTGCGCCGCCCGGGCCCAGGTGGGGCGGGAATACCCACAGTGGGATGACCATCCGGCCCCAGCTCGCTCTGCCGGTTGCGCTCCAGAAGGTAGAGCCAGTGCCAGAGCGGGGGGACTGTTGTGCCCTCGTCGAAGGGGACGTCTATGTCCAGTGCGGCCGCAAGGGATTCAACGGGTTCCGCGGCGATGAGTTCAGTGCGTTCGACCCGCTCGGTCAAGGTAGTTGTTGTCATAGTGAGTCTCACTCCAGATGGGTAGAGGGGTTGCGCTGAGGGCGTTGATCAGTTTGTCGAGGGTGGATGCTGAATCCAGGTTCTCCACCGCCTCGATTAGCTGCGCTGCGGCCTCGTTGCCATAGGGGCGCAGAAGGGCCTGTGCTTTGGCGACGACCTCAGCGTGGGTCATGGGGTTCTTTTCGGAGCCTTTGGCATCGGTGGGGTTTCCGGCGAGGAGCGTGATTTTTTCGCCGGACTTCAGGTCAAAATCGAGGCGGGGCCCGTCTTCCAGTTGGATCGAGGAGTCCAACACCATCGAGATCCTGGCGAAGGTCTCTTGGATCCGGGGTTCCGAAATGCGTGGTGGATCGAATTGCTCCAACCCTACTGAGCGGTTCTCCAGCGCCACGCTGATGGCGTAGGGCAAGCTGAACTGCGCATCAAACACGGTCTCAATGGGGTCAACATTGAGCATGTTGATCGCAGTTTCGCCCGCGGTCACGGTGATGGAGAGTACATCGGAGGGTTGGAGATCGCGTTCGGCGATCAGCTTCAGCACCGCGTCAACCGCTGAGTGGCTGCCTCGGCAACAGGCATAGGGCTTGAGATAGGACGTGGAGACGTTGAAGATCTCACCAAGACCTGCGGTGACCCGTTCCGGGAAGCCCCGGCCGTCCCCATAGGTGGCAAAAATCCCACCCCATGGAGCCTCGAAGAGCCGATGAGGGCCGGTAATGCCCGCTCGGGCCAAAAACGCTGCGTCGATTCCTGACTCGCCGGCTTTGCCTGGGTGCACCCGCTTGGTCCAGGCGCCATCTTCTATGAAGGCCCAGACCCCTCCAGTGAATGAGCCTGCAACGCCGAGTGCATTCGCGAAGGTGGCCGCGTCAAGATGCAGGATTTTTGCGGACGCCGCAGCCGCAGCAAAGGTGCCAAATGTGCCCGTAGAGTGCCAGCCCCGGTCGGTATGCGCGGCAAATCCGCCGATGCCCTGCAAGAGCCGATAACTGACGTCATAGCCCGCACAGGCGGCGACAATCAAGTCCTGGCCGCTTGCGCCGACCAGTTCTGCGGCAGCGATCGCGGCTGGCAAAGTTGCCGAGCCGGCGTGTCCTGGTCCGCCGCCGTCGTCGAAGTCCCGTGCGTGGGCCGAGGTTCCATTGGCAAGAGCCGCGTGGGCCGGGTTCAGCCGTTCCCGGGTGCCCCAGACGAGGCATGGACCACCGTTTGACATGCCGGAGAGGGCATTGCGGACACGGCGGGATTCCTCCGAGGGGATACCGGCCATAGCCACGGCCAGTGTGTCGAGGATGTGGTCTTTCATAGCGGAAACCACATCCCGTGGGAGGTCGTCGTAGGTGGTTCCGGCCCAGTATTCGGAGAGAACTTCTGTGATGGATGGTTCGGAGTGGGATTCAGGTGACATGAATGACCTCAGCTTCTGCCGCCAAGATCGACGGTTAGTTTCTTTATCGTCCACCGTCCGGCGGTCTGGCTTATTGCTGATTCGGATTCCACAACGCTGGCCTGGGGGTAATGGCGCGCGAGGTGTGAGACGACCTCTTCGATTTCCACCTTGGCCAGTCCTTGACCCAGGCAGTTGTGCGGGCCCGTGCTGAATGTGAGTGGCTGGTTTCGCTCGCGGCCCAGGACGAATTCGCCGGGGTTTTCGAACCGTTCAGGGTCTCGGTTGGCTGACCAGACGGCCACGTGCACATCGGCGCCGGCCGGGATGGTGATCCCGCCAACCTCCATGTCCTCAGTCGCAATCTTGCTGATAACGCCGGTCCGGGGATACAGGCGGAGCGCTTCGACCACTGCGCTAGGTATCCACGTAGGGTCGGCAACAATTTGATCCCAGACTTCCCGGTTGCGCAGCAAATTCCAGACGACGAGGCCGATCTGGTGGCCCGTGTTCACGGAACTTGCTTCAAGCATCGAGGTTGCCTCGTCGAACAGTTCCTGTGCGGTGAGCTTTCCCTCGTCTGCGAGTGCCATCAGGTGGGAGAGCATGTCGTCGCCAAGGCCCAGGCCACGCTTTCGCTCCATCAGATCGTTGAGGTACCGGAACAGTTCGTCGTAGGCCGCGAGGATGTCGGGTTTCAGACTGGGATCCCTCGCCAGAAGCGCCAATGTCCGTTCTGACAATTCCTGTACCTTGGGTGCGTCGGATTGCGGAGCTCCCGCTAAATGGCAGTAGACCAAGGAGGGGATTCTGCGATCAACCCCGGCATGGAAATCCACCGGCTTCGTGTCCTCGAGGTCGTTGAAGATGCCTGTCACGATGTCCGTGAGGACGTCGCGGGTGTTCTGCACTGTTGTCGGGCCCATGAAACGGGCAAGTGGAGTCCGTAAGCGCAGTTGCTGGGCTCCGTCTTGCATGATGATGCTGCGGGCTCGAAATCCGTGGACGGAGCCGTCGTTGATGCCGAACTCTTCCATCAGCCGCAATGCTGAGTTGGCAAACCGTGGATTGCGCAGCACCTCGGTGGAGAGTTGGTAGGACAGAACGGCGTAACCATCGGATCCTACCGCGATTCCTCCATCGGGAAGCGCGCCGCCCTGGTGGCCGGTGGCCTGTGGAGAGAACAGTTCGAATGCTGGCACTGTGGTTGTCATGACCGCGAAATCGCTCCCATCGGGCAGCAAAGGATGACTTCTTCAAGTTCGCTTTCGCGATCGTCTTCGACGTCGGAAGCCAGCTGTACCAGCGTGCCATCCTTCTCTATGTGGAACACGTCCGGCATTAAGGCTGCGCAGGTGCCGTTGGCATCGCAGCGCTGCAGGTCCACGTTGACTTTAATCATGGGGGTGCCCTTCCTCGGAATCATCGGGTCGGAGCAGCCCGGGTTTCCGGGCAAGGGGTGCGGCGACCATCTCGGTGTTTCAAGGTCTACCTTGCTGCCGCCCGCGACATTTCACAAATACCTAAATTCCGGGATACTCATCTATTTCGCATATACCTTCGATCGGAGTCGCATCGGCTCTAGACCGAAGGGCCGTTCTCTTACGCCGGGGTTTGATCGCCGGAAAACAGGGCTGTAAACCGCTCAGCTACCGGAGTTACTACGCCGTCGCGTCGCGTGACGATGGCAATTGGCACGTTGGGCCAGCCCCCAACCACAGGAATTTGTGCGACATCCGGATGGAGGCGGGCCATCTCCAAGCTGGAGAGGGATACTCCGACTCCGGCACCCACCAACTGCGCGGCAGTCATGACGGTCGGTACTTGGATCACCTCTGTCGGGTTTGCCCCCGAGGATGAGAACTTGTCGGCCCAGATTCGCCAGAGGATGCGCACTCCCGGAATTCGGGCGGGCAGGATCCAGGTGGCATCCGTCAGAGTCGCAACGTCCACTGGCGTGGTTTCCGAGAGACCCCAGGATCTGGGCGCGATGAGCGTCAGCGGCAGTTCGTCCACAACCGTGATGTCGAAATGCACTCCGTTGATGGGTTGCAGCGGCTCCTCGGCCACTATGGGCATGATCGCCAGGTCAAGGGTGCCATCGGCCAGCCGGTCCAGCTGCACTTTGGGATTGGCGTCTGTCAGGTCCAGGGTCACGTTTCGGTAGATCGAGAGGAACTCCGAGATTTTGGTACTGCCGATCCGCCATAGGCACATCGGTTCGCACCCGAGGTGGAGTTCGCCCGCAAGCCCCTGCCCCATGGCTTTGAGCGTGTCTGAGATTCTTCGCTCTTCAGCCAGAAGCCGGCGTCCGGCATGGTGCAGATACTCGCCCGCGGCGGTCAGTTCGATGCCTCGGGGCTTCCTGTCGAACAGGGTCACTCCGAGCTCTTTTTCGAGCTTCGCCATAGCCATGCTCAAGGGCGGCTGGGATATCCGCAAGGCTTGGGAAGCCTCGGTGATGGAACCGTTCTCCGCCACGGCGATGAAGTATCGAACATTCCTGAGATCCATGCATTCAGTATATGGAAACCTCTACTAATTGGTATTTGATGTATGGCCGGATGTGGACGACCGTTGGTTGAGGGCAGCGACGCTCACGTCATTTCGCAGGTTTACAACGGAGGCATCATGGAATACCAGCAGCAGGTAATTGTGGCCGGAGCCGGTCCTACTGGTCTGCTCAATGCACTGGGCCTGGCACAGCAGGGACTGGACGTTACCGTCGTCGAACGCTCAAGGGAGCCAAGTGACGCCCCGCGGGCGATTCTCTACCACTGGTCCACACTCGACGGCCTTGAACGTCTCGGACTTTTCGACGACGCTTCACGGGCCGGGTTCCTGAAGCAGGATTATGCCCATCACGTCCGGGACACCGGTGAAACCATCAATTACGGTTTGAAGGCGCTGGAGGGTCGCGTAACCCACCCCTACAACCTGCACCTCGGCCAGGGTGCGCTGGCCACGATCATTCTTCGCCACCTTGAGCAATTTCCCAACGTCCGCGTCCTCTGGGGACACCAGATCGCGGGGCTGACGCAGGATGAGGCAGCAGTGACAATCACGGCGGAGCACGAAGGGAATTCGGTCCAACTGCGGGCTCCCTGGCTCATAGGCGCCGACGGTGCGGGCTCTGCCGTAAGGAATGCCTTGAACCTGCCTTTTGAAGGTTTTACGTGGCCGGAGCGCTTTGTGGCTGCCAACATCCGTTTCCCCGACGACCGCAAGGGCTGGGCCCAAACGACGTTCTACGTCGACGATGTTCTCGGAGCAATCATCGTGAAGATCGATAACTCCGGGCCCCACGGGCTGTGGCGCTACACCTACATGGAGGATGCCGTTCTACCCGAAGCAGGCGTGGTGGACCGTCTGCCTCGGTTCCTGGAACAGATATTCGGCCCTGAGGTGGCTGCCAGCACCACCATGGATGCCATTGCGCCCTATCGTATGCACCAGCGGAGTGCTCCAACCTACCGGCTTGGCCGCGTTCTGCTTGCCGGTGATGCTGCGCACGCAACAAATCCGACAGGCGGCTTCGGGCTGACCATGGGGCTGTTCGACTCCTACCTGCTGAACGAGGCATTGGGCGCCGTGATCGCGGGAAATGCCGATGAGTCCGTTCTTGATGCCTACTCCGAACTACGACGCGCCGCTTTCATTGACAAGGCCAGTCCCCGCGCCACCGCAAATAAGCGGTTGATCTTTCACTCGTCAGACCCTGTTCAGAGGGATAAAGACCTGGAGCTGTTCCGGAGGATGGGCAACGATCCAGAACTGGCCGCAGAGGTCCTCTACTTCACCAAAACACTCGAGACACCCTCGCTTGTTGACGCATAGGCCGCCTTCGCGTCCGTCAACAAGCCGGCACTATCTACTTCAGGAGTTACCTCATGCTTCCTCTGAGCGGCATCACAGTCGTCTCGCTTGAGCAGGCGGTCGCAGCACCGTTTGCTACACGCCAACTCGCCGATTTGGGGGCCAGGGTCATCAAGATCGAGCGTCCAGACGTGGGAGACTTCGCCCGCGGGTACGACGAAACCGTCAAGGGCATGGCGAGCCACTTTGTTTGGCTGAACCGGTCCAAGGAGTCAGTCGCCTTGGACCTGAAGAGCCCGGAGGGTCACCATGCCGTGCACGAGTTGGTTCGCAATGCTGACATTTTCGTGCAGAACCTGGCCCCGGGTGCGGCAGAACGTCTCGGGCTGGGCGCCGATGCCTTGCGTGCTGAGCGTCCGGAGCTGATCCACGTCTCAATTTCCGGCTATGGTGCCGACGGCCCGTATTCGTCAAAGAAGGCTTATGACCTCCTGGTGCAGTGTGAAGCCGGTCTGGTGTCCATTACCGGCTCTGAAGAGACCCCCGCCAAAGTGGGGATTTCAATTGCGGATATCGCCTCCGGTATGTACGCGTACTCAGGCATCCTGACCGCGCTGCTTCAGCGCGGGCAGACCGGGGAGGGGGCAACCATCGAACTGTCGATGCTCGAGGCGCTCGGTGAATGGATGGGATACGCCATGAACTATGCGGTGTACGGCGGAACCGCACCAAAGCGGACAGGTTCATCACATGCAGCCATCGCCCCGTACGGTCCTTTCACGTGTGGTGACTCGCAGCAGGTGTTCCTGGGAATCCAGAACGAACGTGAATGGGCAACCTTTTGCGATCGGGTCCTTGGCCGTCCGATGGTCGCCATGGATGCACGCTTCGCGCGAAACTCCCTGCGTGTAAGGCACCGTGCGGAGCTCACGCTGGTGATAGAGGAGGGGCTCTCCCGGTACACGGCGGACGAGGTTGTGGACTTGCTTGAGAAGGCCGGGATAGCGAACGCACTGCTGCGTGACATGCAGGGCTTCGCTGACCACCCCCAGCTGGCGGCACGCAACAGATGGCGGGAATATGATTCACCGGTCGGGCCCTTACGTGGCCTGATTCCGCCGGCCACGTTCGTTGGGCAGGAGCCTGTGATGGGTCGCGTTCCCAACGTGGGAGAAGACACCGATCGCGTTCTGGCAGAGTTCAAAGTGCTGGAAACAAGATGAGCAAGGACTCTTTAGCGATGCTTCAGAGCGCTCGCTCGTTCCTGTTTGTCCCGGGCGACCGGCCTGAACGGTTCTCAAAGGCGCAAACTTCCGGGGCTGATGTGGTCATCCTCGATTTGGAAGACGCCGTCAGCGCTCGCAATAAGGATTCGGCCTTGCTGGCCGTCACCTCCTGGTTGTCAGGAACAGGTCAAGCCGTGGTTCGGATCGAGCGGGACCAGGAGGTTGCTTCTTTGAGGGGCATCCCCGGACTTATTGGGGTAATGGTGCCCAAGTCCGAAAACCCGGACCACGTGTCCAGAGTCCATCAAACGCTGGGATGCCCTGTCATAGCGCTCATTGAGTCAGCCTGCGGCGTTACGGCCGCCCACTCACTGGCGAGTGTTCCGGGCGTGGCCCGACTGGCTTTTGGCGAGCTCGATTTCGCGGCCGATATTGGTGCGCAGCCGAACCAGCGCGCAATGTTGCTGGCGCGTTCATCACTGGTCCTTGCCTCCCGCGCCCATGGCCTTCCAGGTCCCCTGGATGGCGTGACGCCAAAGTTCGACGACGACTCCGCGCTGACGCAGGACCTGCACGCCGCCCTCGAGTTGGGAATGTCGGGAAAACTCCTTATTCATCCCCGTCAGGTCGCCGTAACGCATCACGTCTTTCGTCCCAGCGACCACGAGGTCGCATGGGCGCACCGGATTGTGAAATCCATCAGCGATGGGGGAGCCGTGGTCAAGGTCGACAGTGCCATGGTGGACGCCCCTGTGCTGCGGCGCGCGCAAGCTATCCTCGCGTGTCTCGCGTCAGACGCAGGCGCGCTGGTCAATCACGGGGAAGTAAACGCCGGCGGCAGCCTGGCAGAGGAGGACAAATGACTCACCCTATGAATCATCGGCCTGTTGCCGTCATCACCGGCGGCGGCGGTGGCCTCGGAAATGACATCGCCGATCGCCTGGCGGACGACGGGTTCGACCTTGCGCTCCTTGACGTCTCGTCGTCGGCGCTACAGAGCGCGGCAGCCCGACTCTCGGAGAGATCGCCGAAGCTCAAAGTGCTGACATACGCGGGGAACCTGGCCGAGGAATCAGTGGTCGCCGAGACCTTCACCCGTATCGAGGAGGAGTTTGGGCGCATCGATGTCCTCGTCAGCGCGGCTGGAGGCAGTGGCACTGCCAAGGTCCGTGAACTGTCAGAACTGAGCGGCGAGGTGTGGCGTGCAGTCATCGAAAGCAACCTCACCAGCACGTTCCTGTGCGCGCGGCAGGCTGTCCCGATCATGCTCAAGCGCGGCTATGGACGGATCGTAAATTTCTCGTCGCTGGTTGCCGACGGTCTCGATGGGCCGTCAGGAACTGTAGGCGCCCGGCTGGCCTATGCTGCGTCCAAGGGAGGCATCGTAAGTCTCACCAAGCAGCTCGGCAAAGACCTCGGTGGCACCGGGATTACCGTGAACGCCGTAGCTCCTGGACTCATCCTCCCCACCACTGGGCGGGTCCGGGACACCTTCGAGGTGATGGGGGCGGAAGAGAAGGCCGCCACCTCTGCCGCCATACCCGTTGGCAGGCCAGGAACCGGCCGCGAGATTGCCGCCGCCGTGGCATACCTCGCCTCAGCGGCAGCTGCATTCACCTCAGGCACCGTCCTGCACGTCGACGGAGCAGCATCTTGACCACCAACCCCACTTGCAACGGAGACTTCAGATGACACACCCCCCGCTGATCATGCTTCCGGCTCGGGTGCCGACTCCCGGCTATGGCAGCCGGTGATTGACGAACTCGGGGCAGAGTTCGAATGCTCGGTGGTTCGTGGTGAGGGGCAGACGATCCAGGCCATGGCGGACCATGTGCTCTCAGCAGCCCCCAACGAATTTGTCCTGGTTGGAATTTCGATGGGAGGGTATGTCGCCCTTGAGATAGCGCTAAGGAAGACCGGAAGAGTCAAGGCTTTGGCGTTGTTCAACACCTCGGCCATTGCCGCGCCGCAGGATCGTCGGAAGAACTCCGAAGGCCTTATCTCGCTGGTGAATTCCGGGGGATTCCTGGAAGCGATCACCCGCACGGCCCCGGCCGTATCGCGGGGGATCCCCGAGGTCCAGCGGGTTGTGGAGGCGATGACCGAGGATCTGGGCGAGCACGTTTTCGTCGATCAGCAGCTCGCCGTGATGAATCGTTCGGACCGACGCGCGGAACTGGTCGCCATGGACTGCCGCACCCTGGTGGTGGGCGCTGCCGAAGACATCATCACGCCGCCGGCTTTGAGCGAGGATCTCGCTGGACGACTCCCTGATGCGCGCTTTGTCCTTATCCAGGAGAGCGGGCATTTCGTTCCACTGGAGCAACCACAGGCGGCCGCAGCCGCGCTGCAGGCTTTCCTTCGGAACCAGCCGGAAGGTTCGCCGCAGGAAGTCGGCAGGTGAGCATCACTTCCCTTCTTCCATCCTGAGATGGAAGACCACACCATTGAAAGGAAGTCCTCCATGAGCAAAGACCTAGGTCCGGAATCGCTCACTGAGGCTGTCATCGACAGTTTCAAAGACACTGCTGACCCGCGCCTTAAAGCCATTCTGGAAAGCCTCACCCGCAACCTTCACAACTTCGTTCGTCAGGTGAGTCCCAGCATTTCCGAATGGGAAGCGGCAATCAACTTCCTTACCGCCACAGGCCGGAAGTGCGATGACGTGCGCCAGGAGTTCATCCTGCTTTCGGACGTACTGGGAGTTTCCATGCTGGTGGAGACGATCAACGATCAGGAAACCCCGGATGCTACGGATTCGACCGTCCTCGGGCCCTTCCATATGGTCGAATCACCCGAACGGCATCTGGGCGACAACATCTCTTCCGAAAGCGAAGGTGACGTGTGCGTTGTCAGGGGGAGAGTCCTCTCAGTCACCGGGCTGCCTATCCCCAATGCCCGGATCGACGTGTGGCAGGCCAACACGACCGGCTTCTATGACGTCCAGCAGCCGGGCATTCAAAGCGTCGGCAACGGCAGGGGACTCTTCCGTACTGACGAAAACGGTCTGTTCCATTTCCGCAGCGTTGTACCGAGCTTCTATCCGATTCCAACCGATGGTCCGGTTGGAGGTCTGTTGAAGGCCAGCGGAAGGCACCCCTACCGTCCAGCCCATATCCACTTCATTGTCACCGCGGCGGGTTTCAAGGAGCTGACGACCCACATCTTCATTGGGGGAAGCGAATACATCGACTCGGATGCGGTCTTCGCTGTCAAGGAAAGCCTCATCAAATCCTTCACCCCCAACGAGGACCCTGTGGCGGCCGCAGAGTTTGGGGTGGATTCCCCATTCAACGAGGGAGTCATCGACATTCTGCTGCACCCGGAGAGCCAATCTCCCAGCTCAGGTTTCCAAGTATCCGAGGAGGTAGTCCGGTGAAGGAATTTCGTTATGAAGCCCTGCCGATGCGAGTAACTTTCGGCGCAGGGTCGCTCAAGACTCTTCCCGAGGAGGTCCGTGCGTTGGGCCTCAGGCGTGTACTGGTCCTGTCCACGCCGTTTCAGGAAGATCTGGCCAGGAACATATCCAGGCAATTGGGTGAACTGAGCGCCGGGGTGCATGCCGACGCCGAGATGCACGTCCCGATTGAATCAGCCCACAGGGCACGTGATGCGGCAAGGGCAGCTGATGCCGATGGTTATGTCGCGGTAGGGGGTGGATCCACTACGGGACTTGGGAAGGCAATAGCTTTGGAGTTTGGGGCGCCCATCATCGCTGTGCCCACCACTTACGCCGGATCGGAAATGACGCCGATCTGGGGGCTGACAGCCGACGGCGAAAAGAAGACCGGCCGTGACCCGCGAGTGTTGCCTACAAGCGTCATTTACGACCCCGATCTTACCCTGACCCTTCCTGTGGGCATGTCCGTCACCAGCGGTTTCAATGCGATAGCCCATGCAGTGGAGGCGCTCTACGCCCCTGACGGATCTCCTGTGATCTCGCTGATGGCAGAGGAAGGAGCGCGTGCAATGCTCAACGCCTTGCCGAAAATCGTCAAGGATCCAGCCCATGGGGAGGCCAGGTCAGATGCGCTGTACGGGGCATGGCTTTGTGGTGCCACTCTGGGAGCGACCACGATGTCGCTGCACCATAAGCTCTGCCACATCCTCGGCGGGACCTTCAATTTGCCCCACGCTGAAACCCATACTGTAGTGCTGCCCTATGCCCTGAACTACAACGCTGGGCATGCACCCGATGCCATGGCTGCATTGCAGCGGGCCACAGGGGCGGAGGATCCTGTCCGCCACATACGTGAACTCGCTGTGAACCTGGGCGGTCCGCGTTCTCTGCGTGAACTCGGTTTGAACGACGAAGACATCGACACGGTCGTCGAACTGGCAACCCACAATCAATATGCCAATCCCCGTCCATTGACGGCATCAGGCCTCCGCGGCCTCCTCACCGCCGCGCTTAACGGTGATGCCCTGACATCTCCCTAGGCATACATCAAATAGATGCCTAGCGGAATTAATTGGTATTTGTGCAATACCACCTGCGGTCACAGAGTAGAGGAAAGCAGTGATTCACGTCACGCAAACTCACAACAGAAAGACAGGCCATGGTCCAAACCACTACCGACATTGTGATTGTTGGGGGATCGACGGCGGCACTTAGGGCGGCTGAGACCGTCAGCCGCCGGGCACCGGGCTTGAAGGTCACGGTGGTCAGTGCCGAGCAGCATCTGCCCTATGAATTGCCCCCCTTGTCGAAGATCCCCTTGAAGGAATCCGTTGACATTGAAGCGTTGATCTACCCCTCTGCGCGCGCTCTGCAGGAGAGCGGCGTGGAGTTCCGACTCGGAGACACGGCCACGGCCCTTGACCCGCAACGTCAGGTGGTGACCACAGGCAGTGGCGATATCAAATACCGGGCAGCAATCATCACCACAGGATGTCAACCGATCATGCCTCCAATATTCGATGGGGAACGGGACGTGTTCGTCTTACGGCGCTTTGAAGACTCCGTAGGACTCCGCGAAGCCCTCAACGATCGCCGTCGCTCCGTGGCCATCGTGGGTGCAGGATTCATTGGTGGAGAATTCGCCTCGACCTTGATCGGGGACGGCCGCAAGATATCCCTGATCGATCTCTCCGAACACCCGCTTATCCGCTTCGGTGAAGAAGTTTCCAGGGTTTACGAGGACCTGCATCGAGGCAAGGGAGTGGAAACATTCTTTGGATTGGGCGCAACGGGCACCATCGAACGGAACGGCCGTCGATTCCTGAAGCTTAGTGATGGCCGTGAAGTTGCTGCTGATGTGATTGTGGTGGGAGTCGGGGTGCGGCCCGCCGTTTCCTGGTTGGCTTCTTCGGGTATCGAACTGGAAAACGGCATTCTTGCCGACGAATATCTGCAGAGTACCCGGGGCGTCTTCGCCGCAGGTGACGCCGTCCGGTGGCCCAATAAACGATTCGATGCAGCCATGCGCATTGAGCACTGGACCACCGCAGCCGAACAAGGGCGAGCAGCCGGACTGAACGCGGTGAACTATCTTGAGGGATCACCACTGGTGCCCTGCGCTACTGTTCCCTTCTTCTGGTCCGACCAACATGGTCAAAGGGTGCAGTGGGCCGGACATCAGTCCGGAGGGGAACAAGTGTATTCCAGCCAGAATGACAACGGATCACTTTTCCTCTTCCGTCAGGGAGGTTTCCTCGCCGGGGCCTTGGCCTTCGAACGGCGCCAGGAGTTCGTGCAATTGCGCGCAAAACTACGCCAGCCTCTCGCCTGGGAAGTAGCCATGGGCATGGTCCCGGGGCTCGAGCCCATGAGCAGCGCGGTCCTGGTGCCATGACTGTTAATCGGCGCCGCTATGTCTCATGCCCGTGCGGCATCCTCCTGGATGGGGTGGACGATGAGGAGCTGGTCATCGCGGTGCGTGCCCACTTGAACGAATCTCATCCAGGACTGGACTACACACGGGACCAGATCCTTCTCATGGCTTATTGACATCAAACAAAGGAGTTTCAATGTCTGTTAAAACACCTGGCCGAATGAAATCGGTACTCTTTTCAAGTTTCATGGGAACAGCCATCGAATTTTACGACTTTCTGCTCTATGGACTGGCTGTCAGCCTGGTTTTCGCTCCGCTCTACTTTGCCAATCTCTCACCCGCTTTGGGCATCGTGGCATCATTCGCGACCCTGGCAGTGGGGTACCTGGCGAGACCACTGGGTGGTCTGATCTTCGGCCACTTCGGTGATCGGATCGGACGAAAGCAGATGCTCGTCCTGACCATGCTCCTGATGGGTGGTGCAAGCTTCTGCATCGGTCTCCTCCCAACCCAGGCAGCAATCGGCCAGCTGGCGCCCCTGCTGTTGATTGTGCTCCGCGTGATTCAGGGCATCGCTGTCGGAGGCGAATGGGGTGGGGCTGCCCTTATGGCCATGGAACACTCGACGCCGGAGCGGCGGGGCTTCTCCGCCAGCTTCGCCAACATGGGTGGCCCTGCCGGCGCTGCCTTGGCAACGGTGGTCTTCAGTCTCTGCAGCATGATGCCTGAGGAACTGTTCATGACCTGGGGGTGGCGGTTGCCGTTCCTGTTCAGTGCAGTCCTGGTTGGAGTCGGACTCTTCGTGCGCCTCAAGGTCGCTGAATCGCCAGTCTTCCTTGAAACGCAGCGCAAGGAAGCTGCGTCGCAACACCGCAGGGTGCATCCGCTCCTGGAGGTAGTCCGGAAGTATCCGCGCGCCGTCGTGATCGCTTGCCTGGGTACGATCATGGCCTTTGCCATGCAGTCACTTCTCGCCACGTTTGCCATGCCGTATGCCGTTGCCGCCGGGCACAACCGCTCGGAAGTCCTGTGGATCAGCCTCGCAACGCAGCTAATCCATGTGTTCACGATCCCTATGTTTGCAGCCTTGTCAGACAGGGTAGGGCGACGCAAAGTGATGATGACCGGCGTAATCGGCATGATTCTGCTCATCCATCCCATCTGGTTGATGATCGCTGCAGACAACGTTGTGCTGTTGTTCGTGGCTTTCCTGATTGGAAATCCACTGCTCCAGGCCATGGTGTACGGACCCACAGCGGCCTATATCTCCGAGATGTTCGGCGCCGAATCCCGCTATACGGGCGCATCCTTGGCGTATCAGGTGTCCGCGACGTTGGGTGGCGGACTGGTTCCCCTTGCGGCAACCGCGTTGTTGGCAGCCCGCGGTGGAAACGACCCGGTCTACGTGTCGGGCCTGGTCATTGTCGTCGGCATTGTCAGCCTGTTGGCCTTGTTGGTAACCGGCCGTCGTCAGAACAAGGATCGGTTGCCGGCGGACACGGAGGCGTCGATTTCAGTGCAGTAATCGGAACAAACGAGAGGATCAAAATGATCTACGAACATGCCGATCTCCGGATCAATCCTGACACCGAGGAGAAATTTGTCAGGGACTTCAGTGCCGTCAGGAAATTACTGGTCGAGGCGGAAGGGTGCCATTCAGTTGAGTTGCTGGTTAGCGTGGACAGCCCTAATACATATCTTTTGCGGGTAGGTTGGGAGAATATTGAAGACCACACCGTAAGATTTCCAGGTACCTCGGAAGCAAACGAGCTACGCCGGGTCCTGATGGAACACTGCGTCACTCCGCCACAGGTTCTCCATTTCGATGGACAGGACGTTTTGATCTCACTGTGAGGCAGGTTTCTTCAGCTCAAATCCAAGCGTGTATGCATCGTTTTGCAGCTCTTTTCTGGCATATTCTCAACGTATGGCCCATCAATGAATATTGTATTTGTGCTCAAGGCGGATGAAGCACAGGCTGGACTTAGTCCCGCATTGTTGCGAGGCAATCACCACACTCAATGAGGAGTACAAATGGGTACCATCGGCATTTATCTTGGAACAATACTGAGCTTGCATTCCGTGTCACCCTCCAACCCGGGCCCCTCGTCCTGGAACGTGGGCCACCACGGGCCCTCGGGGCGCATAGTGGCCCATCCATGGGCAGGCTGGTTCATCGAGGACAGTGCCGAGGCAGAACCAGAAACCGACATCGTCGCGTAACGCGGAAGGATCCGGTCCGCTATTGCGCCGTGGTGCGACCGGCCAGCCAGGATGCGACTTGGGTTCGTGAAGTGAAACCAAGTTTGGACAATATTCGCTCGATGTGGCCACTGACCGTCCTTGGGGACAGAACCAGTTCGGCAGCGATTTCCTTGTTGCTGCGCCCTTGGGCGACAAGGGCCGCCACTTGCGTTTCCCGCTCGGTCAGCTGTGGCCCGCCGGGGCTGTATAGACCAACAAACTCCGCCTTGTTGGTACGACGCACTGCAGCACTGTGCCCGCTGTCAACGGCGTCTGCGCGGGGCGAAACATAGGAGCTTTTGGCCAGGTTCAATGCGATCTCAACAGCCTGGTCCTTGGACAGAGCCGGCCCGCCGTCGAGTATTGACCGGAACCGCGCCTCCCCGAGCTCCCGTCGAATCTGGCCCACAGTCTGCTTGAAATCTGTTTCCAGCGGACCGAAGGCAGAAACGGTGGTACCGATCCCTTTCCAAACCGATTGAGCTGCGTGAAGAAGTGCTGCTGCCGATTCAAACTGCCTGTTCGAAGCGGCTGTCCACGACATTTGCTCGATGGTCAGGGCAATGCAAAGCCCATCGTGAAAATCGCGTTGAATTTCCAGCGCGGAGATCTGGCATCGGCGGGCATCCTCGAGCTGACCAAGGTGCCAGTGGCAAAGGCCCATGACCGCGTGCCCATACGCACGGCTCCACCGCTCACCGTGCCTGCCGCTTTCAGTCAGTACCCGCTGGCAGGTCGCGAGGGCTTCCTCTATCCGCCCGGCATACATCTGTGCCCAGGCCAAAAGGAAAGTCGCCGTAAGTTCTGAAGCGCAGTCCTCCTGCAGCCGGTGGACGGCTGCTGCCCGGCTAAAGAGCCCTATAGCCTCTTCGAGCCGACCTCCGAGGACTTCGCTTAAAGCCTGCCAATGGTCGGCATGAGCTGCCAGCACCGGATCATCCAGGTCATGAGCGATTTCACGGCATTCGGCCAAGTACCCCTGTGCGGGTTCCGGATCGCCCTGAAGCAGGGCTACCCAAGCAGCTACCCATAGGACATTTCCACGTTCTCGCGTTCTGCCCGTAGCCAGACCAAGCATCCGCTCAAGCCACCGACGGCCATCTGAAAGGTTGCCCCCAGCGATCCAGTGGTACCTGAGAAGGGCCGCCAGATTCATTCCTGCCAGCTCCTCACCCGGAGTGGTTGCCGACCATTCCAACGCCGAGAGAATATTCGTATGATCCCGCCGCGCGGCAGCGAGGCGCGCTGATTGTTCCGGACCGCACCAGAGCGCAACAGTTTCGGACGCCTTTCCGAGATAGTGGTCGCGTTGGCGACGGCGGAGCTCGGAAGACTCGCCGTTGCGGTCAAGCAACGCCGCACCGTATTCCCTGAAGGTCATCAGTTGCCAGTACCGCCTTGGCTGGTCGCCCGCAGACATGACGTCAATGACGTTTTCTGCGACCACCAGAGACTTTGCGACGAGGTGATCCAGAAGGTCCAGGACATCCACTTTGTTGATCTCGCCGAATCCGCAGACCTCCTCCGCGGCCTCGACGTCGAAGCCGGCCGGGAAGACCGCAAGCCTGGCCCACAAAATCTGTTCCTCCCGGGTACAGAGTTCATAGCTCCAGTCCACCAGCGCCCGCAGCGTCTGCTGCCGGGGAATTGCTGCCCTGTTTCCGCCCTTAAGGATGTCAAAGCGCCGGTCCAGCCGTTCCACGAGTTGAACAACCGATAATGAGCGCAGTCGGGCAGCTGCAAGTTCAATGGCAAGAGGTATGCCATCCAACATCTGGCACAGTTGGGCAACAGCCTGACGGTTGCCATCGGTGATCTCAAATCCAGCGTTTATACTTTTCGCTCGATCAACCAACAACCGAACAGACTCAAAAGCCTCAATCGTTCCGGCTTCGATGTCGGACGACGAAGGGGCACTGAGCGGCGGAACTTGGTAGACCTGCTCACCGAAGATCCCCAGAGGTTCCCTGCTGGTCGCAATGACACGCAGCTCTGGTGCAATTTCCAGGAGCCTTGCCACCAAGGCCGGTATTGCATCCAGAAGATGTTCGCAGTTGTCCAGGACCAGGAGCAGCTGCCGTTCCTGGACGTAGTCCGCAATCCTCTCTGCGGGTGATCGGTTCGACTGGTCGGGCAGTCGGAGGGAAGCGGCAATCTGGGAAACAACCAAAGAGGCGTCTTCCAAGGCTGCAAGTTCAACTATCCAAACGCCATCGCGAAACGCCTTCCGGGTTCGTGTGGAAAGCTCCGCAGCGAGGCGCGTCTTACCAACGCCTCCGGGTCCGGCGAGCGTAAGGAGGCGGGAGCGTGACATCAGCTCCCTTGCTGCGCCGAGCTCATTGCGGCGTCCAATAAAGCTCGTTAGGTTATGGCCCCCCAAGGAGCCAATGGTCACTGCTTCGGTACTCATGACCCTCCTGTGATGCAGATAACAATACAGGTAGCGGATGGGGTCATTTGACCCGTCCGCTGCCAGTCGTAGCGGCGCACACTGAATGCAGTCAGAACGACTCTTTGGAGCAATCGGAAGGCAAGCGCGATGAGGCGCAGAGCAGCAAATCCAAGCACCTGCCGGAACGGCGGCAATGGATCAAGTCCAAGCACTGATCCAGCCACTGTACTTTCCGGTTTCTCCAAAGACGGCAGTCGTGCCAGCGCCGTTTCCAATCCGTGGGCGGCGGACAATTTCTGGCCGGACTGCGTTGACAGACACCCCCGCGAATTCCTACCTGTGTTCCCCACAGGATACAGCAGTAAGAAACGCTATCTCGATATCTGAGGGCTATTTCCTCAATCCTTAGGACAAAATGCGCGGCGTGAATTCGCCCGTGTTATTCCATGGTTTACCACAATTACCCAGCAATGAAAGAGGCGCCATGACAGCGACGTCAATCACCGAATTGTCAGATATCAACGTTCCGGATGCTGAATTGGTGGCCCGCGCTGCCAATTTGGTGCCGTTGGTCCGGGAGTTCGCAGCGCAGGGTTCCGAAGCCCGCCGCGTTGCCCCGGAAGTGGTATCGGCACTGGAAGGCGCCGGACTTTTCCGGATGTTGGTTCCGAAGCGATACGGGGGCATGGGTGCTTCATTGCGCACAGCCGTGGAAGTGACGAAGGAAATATCCCGCGGTGATGGTTCCACGGGGTGGGTCACCACGCTCATGATGGTGGGAACAGGTTTCGCCTCGACTTTTTCGGAGCAAGCCCAGGAAGAGGTCTTTGGAAGCAATCCCTTGGCGAAGGTGGCTGGCACGTTCAGCCCCGGAAGCAAGAGTGAACGCGTTGACGGTGGCTATCTGATCAGTGGCCGGTGGCCATATTCCTCCGGTTCCTTTGCTGCGGACTGGGCGACGCTTGGTGTGTTGCTTGATGGCGATGACCCGATGGCGCTGGCCCTCATCCCCGCCGAAGCGTGGACCATCGAGCCGACCTGGTTTGTCGCGGGTATGAAGGGCACAGGCAGTGACACGATCGTGGTGGAAGACCACTTCGTCCCGGAGCACCGGGTGCAGCGACTCAGCAACATGCTCACCTCGAATTTCCTGTCCCCGTACAAGGACGACCGCATGGCAAATGTGGCCTTCAACGCCGTGGCAGCCGCTATCCTCATTGCCCCGCAGATTGGCCTGGCACGGCACGCACTGGAAATCACCTTGGCCAAGCTGCCCGGCAAACCGGTGGCCTACACCATGTACAGCAACGCCAAAGATTCCCCCACCCATCAGTTGGCTGTTGCGAAGGCAGCTTCAAATCTGCATATCTCTGAGCTCCTGCTGAACAGGATGTGCCTGGACATAGACACAGCGGCCGACGCCGGTGAGAAATTGGACCTTCCCACAAGGGCCCGCATCCGCAACGACACTGGAGTTATCGCCGAATTGATCGGGCAGGCTATCGATGCGCTGATGACCGCCAACGGTGCAGGATCCTTTGCCGAAGCCAACGTCCTTAACCAGATCTGGCGCGATTCCGAAATTGCCGCACGGCATGCCTTTGTGACTCCTGAAATCGGTAAAGAAGCCTACGGCCGGGTCCTGATGGGCCTGGAACCCACCATCAACCTCTAAGGCAAGGTCAACATGTCCATTCCCACGATCCCCGAAGCGCCCGCTGAAGACCCCGCACGAACCTACCGGCACGTTCTCGGGCACGTCCCCACGAGCGTCGCGGTAGTAACAGCCGGCTTAAGGTCCGGGCCTGTCGGCATGACTGTGGGCTCCTTCACATCGGTGTCACTGGAACCACCCTTGGTGGCGTTTTTTGTAGACAAGTCGTCCAAAACGTGGCTTCGGCTCTATGAGGCAAGCCACTTTGGCGTCAATATCCTCGGCCAGGACCAGACCGAGCTCTGCAAGGCGTTTGCCCGCCGTTCGGAAGACCGCTTCAACGAAGTGGACTGGACGCCCTCCGAGCGTGGGGTGCCGCTGCTGAACGATGCCATAGTCACGCTTGAATGCACCCGTTACAAAATCGATCTCATTGGAGACCACTACCAAGTCGTTGGGCGGGTCGAGTCCCTGGAACTGCGAGCCACCAACCCACCCTTGATCTTCCTTCAAGGCAGCTTCCTCAACCTCTCGGTTTAGTGGCGAAGAACGCCGCCGGAAGGACCGCCCAGGCAATTTTGGGCAGCCCTTCGTCCCAACAACTTTTAGCAAGGAGAACGCATGTCTCTCATCGTTGAGAAGCCAAACGATCTGGACCGCAAGCATTTCTTTATCGACGGCCGTTGGGTCAAGCCCACAGGGGGTCGGACCCGAAACCAGGTGGAGGCAGCAACCGGAGAGGTCATCGGCATAGCCGCTATGGGTTCGGAAGCAGACATCGACGCCGCGGTCAGGGCAGCCCGGCGAGCCCTGGACGATGGGCCTTGGGGTAAAACCTCTCCCCAGGAACGCGCTGAGGTGATGCGACGATTTGCCCGTGAGCTCGACCTCCGATCCACCTACACATCCGAGCTGGTCTCTCGCGAGAATGGGATGCCAATCGGGTTGTCGCAGATGTTGAACGGCGGGGCGCCATCCGTCCTCCTGAATATCTATGCGGACGTCATCGAGAACCTCGCCTTGGAAGAGGTGCGCACCAGCCAGGCTGGCTCGACCATTGTCCGACGAGAGCCCGTCGGCGTGGTCGGTGCGATCGCGCCATGGAACTTTCCACAAGCGTTGGCCATGTTCAAGATTGCGCCAGCCCTTGCGGCCGGCTGCACGGTGGTGCTCAAGCCCTCGCCGGAAACAGCATTGGATTCTTATGTCTTTGCCGATGCTGCAAAGGCCGCCGGTCTGCCTGATGGCGTACTGAACATCGTCCTGGGTGATCGGGACGCAGGCGCAGCGCTCGTCTCGCACCCTCTGGTGGACAAAATCGCATTTACAGGTTCAACCGCAGCGGGCAGAATTATCGGCGCCGAGTGCGGGCGTTTGATCCGCCGTTGCACGCTTGAACTTGGCGGCAAATCCGCAGCCGTCTTCCTCGAAGACGGCGACGTCAACACCCTGCTGGCTGGCCTGGACAACGCCTCCTTCCTGAACAACAGCCAAACCTGCACCACCCAATCACGAATTCTCATCGCTCGATCCCGATACAACGAAGTCGTTGACGCGATCGGGAGCTTCGCCGACTCGTACAGGTTGGGGAACCCGCTCGATCCAACAGTGACCATGGGGCCAATGGCCACACATGAGCACCTGGAACGGGTGATGGAGTACATCGATATGGCAAAAGCCTCCAACGCCCGTTTGGTGACAGGAGGCAGCCGCCCTGATGGTCTTGATAGCGGGTGGTTCGTTCAGCCCACAGTCTTTGCCGACGTCGACAATAATGACCGCCTCGCACGTGAGGAAGTCTTTGGTCCCGTCATGGCACTGATTCCTTTTGACGATGACGACGACGCCGTTCGGATGGCAAACGACAGCAACTACGGTCTTGGAGGATCGGTGTGGAGCGCCGACGAAGACAGGGCCTTGTCCGTTGCGCGGCGGGTAAGGACCGGAACCATCGGACTCAATTACTACACGTTGGACCTGGGAGCGCCGTTCGGCGGATTCAAGGATTCCGGTGTCGGCAGGGAGCTGGGGCCCGAGGGTATTAACGCATACCTGGAATACAAGTCAATCTATGCCTCTGCCAGGTATCTCAGTGTCTGACCCCAAAAGCCAAGTAACAACGCCAGGCAACCTTCAACGGGTTGCAGTGGAAGGAGATCGAACCGCATGAGTAATTCAGCGGAGATTGTCGCAGCCTATTTCGACGGCGTGAAAGCGGGCGATGCGGATGCAGTGGCCGACCTGTTTGCCCCTGATGCGCAGTTGATCAATGCTGCGGGGATCCTCAAAGGGGCTGATGCCATCAGACGGATGTACCAAAACGGACTGACGCCCGGAGCGATGACGCCAAGCCCGCATCCGCCGGTGGTGACCGGAGAGCACGTAGCCGTCGAGATAGACCTGAATGCCAACGGAGCCAGCCTCAAACTCGGAGACTTCTTCACCATTCGCGATGGGAAGATCCACAGTCTGACCATTTATAGCCTCACCCCATCCGACGCGCGCCTCTTCGACGACGTCGGAGTAGACCCTGCGCGGTAGGGCCGGATCCATCCGCCAACCGCAGCCAGTCCAAGATCATGAAAATACCAGGAGAAAACATGAAAATAGCTGTCTTTGGCCCTCATCGTCGCGTGGGTGTCATCAAGGACGATAAGATCGTCGACGCCAATGGAGCCTACGCAAAGTTCCTGTCCGAAACGTCAGAGCTGACGCGCCCCCAGGCACAAGCCGACGCTGACGTCCCTTCGGAACTTGGGGCGTTTATCGCAGAGGGGGACCGGGCCCTGGAAGGCGCCCAAGCCGCCGTCGAGTACTTATGGGCCAAAGCCCAGGACGATCGTGGGCTCGCGGGGGAGCCGCTCTTCTTTGGCCTCGGTGAGACCGAACTGCATGCCCCGGTGGCCCAAGGTTCCCGGATCTTTTGCGCTTTGGCCAACTTCTTCGATCACATGGAAGCCGCCAGCAAGAACAGTGCAGGGAATGACACAGCTGAAGTCCTTGACCGGCTGGTCCAGGGTGGACCCAAATACTTCCTGAAGGACCACCGGGCAGTAGGAGCTGACGCCCAGCCGGTGCGTTACCCCGCAAGGACCCGTCGCTTGGATTACGAGGCCGAGGTGGCGATTATCGTCGGGAAACAAGGTCGCGATATCGGCCGCGACGATGCTCTTCCCTATATCTGGGGATACACATTGCATAACGACTGGTCGATCCGCGACAACGTGTCCTTCGGGCCGGACTTCATGCACTCCAAGAACTTCGATACGTCGGCAACCATTGGGCCCTGGATCGTTGTCAATGAAGGCATTGACCCGCAGGACATTCCCATTGAGTGCCGTGTCAACGGGGAGGTCCGGCAAAGCGGCAACACCAAATCAATGGTGCACGATTTCTCCGCCTTCATCCAACACCTCTCAGCTGACACCACCCTGTATCCGGGCGATCTCATCAGCAGCGGAACGCCAAAGGGAACCGCCGTCGATTCCAGCCGGCAACAAACTGATGGATCTCATCCGGACACGCTGTTCGTGAAGCCCGGCGACGTCGTCGAGGTGTCCTCGAGTCTCATCGGCACCATCCGGAACGAAGTTATCAGCCCCGCCACGTGAGATTTCAGATCAGCGTGAAGTCTTCAGCCATTGCTCCCCTTGGCACACATAAAGAAAGATGACCATGAGCGAACAGCAGCACAACGTGGGCGGTGTTCTCTACGACCGCCCCTTCAAAATCCGCCGGCTCAACCATTTTGGCATCAGCGTCGAAGATACAGGCGCGTCGCTGGCCTTCTACCGGGATCTCCTCGGATTCCAGGTGGCCGATGCCCTTGACCTGGAAAAGTATGACCCAGGGGTATGGCTTGATGGCCTCGCCGACAAACATATCTATTTCCTTCGCCACAACAGCGATCACCACACCTTCGTCCTGATGCCGAAGGCCTGGGTGGACCATATGGATTCCCCGGCCAGGGGTGACCTGACCATCAACCAGATCACGTGGCAAGTTGGAAGCCTTCGCGAGGTGGTCCAGGCACGGCTATGGCTTGAGTCCCTGGGTAACAAGATCGAACGCTATGGCCGGGACCCCGGATCCAATTGGCACACTTACTTCCCCGATCCCACAGGGCATACCAACGAACTGGAATATGGCATCGAACAGGTCGGTTGGGATGGCCGGAGCAAACCCGAAGTCTTGTGGCCATGGGCGAATGAGCATCCTTCGCTTCCCACGACGTCGGAGGGCAGCGAGCTGGCTGCCGCCGAGGCAGATGGTGTGGATCTCACCAGCGGTTACCGGTGGGTGGACGAGTTGCCGAAGACGTTCGATGTAGGCGGTGTGCTCCTTTCCCGCCCGTTCAAACCCGTTCGCATCGGCCCTGTCAGCATCTTCGTTGAGGACGTCGCCAGCGCAGAGGAGTTCTACACGCAGCGGCTTGGCCTGGTAAAGAGCGAGGAAACGGTGGTCCATGGTCACCGTGCCGTCTTCCTGAGGGCAAACACGGAACACCACAGCCTGGGACTCTTCCCGATGGAACTCCGGAAAAACCTGGGCGTCAGCGAACACACCACGTTGCTCTCCTTCGGCATCCAACTCTGCTCGTATGAACAGTTGCGAGCAGCGCGAAGCTACCTCGAAGAGCGCGGTGTCAAGCTCCTGGACCTGCCACAGGAGATCCACCCCGGTGTCGACTACACGCTTCACGCAGTCGATCCCGACGGCCACGTCATGGAGTTGTACTACTACATGGAACAGGTGGGATGGGACGGGACCGTGCGGACACCAGCACAACGACGCGTTATCGATCCCGAGGTTTGGCCCGAGGCGCTGTCTCCCATGTCCGATACGTACGGCGGCGAAACCTTCTGGGGTCCCCTCGGCTGACGCCGGATCACTTGCACCACCGTTCCCGCCAAAGAGGCCGGGAGCAAGAAACTACAAAAAGGAGGCCTGAAGTGGGCCGTATCATCATCAGTGGGGCGTCGGGGGATCTTGGGCGCAGAGTCACAGAACTGCTTCTGGCGGCTAACCCGGACATAGAACTAACGCTGGTATCACGTACGCCGGAAAAGCTGGACAAACACAAGAATCCGGGCATCCGCGTGATGCGTGGCGATTACCAGGAACCTGAATCCCTCAACGAGGCCTACATCGGCGGCGAAGTTCTGTTCCTCATCAGCGGACTCAATCTGGGCCGTCGGGTTTCCGAGACGAGGAACGCGATTGCCGCGGCACAGCATGCCGGTGTCCGGCACATTGTGTACACGTCCGTGGGCGGCATTCACCCTAACAACCCGGCTCTTTCAGCCAGGGACCACTATCAGAGCGAATTGGATCTCCGGAATTCGGGCTTGGCCTACACCTTCCTCCGCAACGCGCTGTACGCGGAGATCATCAGTAACATTCTTGTTGCTCCTGCGGTAGCCAGCGGAGTGATGGCACAGGCAACGGGTCATGGACGGCTGGCGCCGGCCGCCAAAGCCGATGTCGCCCGCAGCGCAGCCGCTGTATTGCTTGCTGCAGAAAGGCATGCCGGTGCTGTCTATGAGATCACCGGACCTGAACTGCTGACTTTTGAAGACATTGCGCGCATTGGTTCGAAGGTACACGGCGCGCCAATTGATTATCAGCCGATTTCCGATGATGAGCGGCTCGCCTTCTTCGATTCAATCGGTATCCCAAGGACTTACGACCCCTCCATGCCGCCGAGTGCCGACGGCCACATGTGGGCAAGTGATGAGTTGGTTACTGCTGAAGTCGCCATTGCCGAGGGGTATCAGACCGTTCTCTCAGGACACGTTCAGCTGATCACCGGGCGCAGTCCCGAACCGCTGCAATCGGTGATGGAAGCCGTCAAATCCGTGCCGTACGACCAAATCCCGGCACAGGTGTCCTAACTCTTTACTTCAGGCATGCGTTCCACAGGACGGCTTCGCTCATAGGGATATGGGCGAGGCCGTCTTTGCATTCCTGCCGGGCCCAGACCAGGCGAGTCGTCCCGGTAGCCCGGGTCTTGTGCAATACGATACGGTTCGTATAAGTTTGGTGTACTGGCATACAAGAGCGGGGCTTGACTTTAGGAAACCTGCGTTTTCAATCTCGTCCCTTCTCGGGCCAAGGGAGCAGCGGCCTGCCGGCGGTCCCCAATGAAAGGAAAGCATGATCGTGAAGACTGCCTTGGAGCCACGTGATGCTGTGGTGGTCGCCTACCGTCGAACACCGATTGGCCGGGCCCGTAAGGGTTCATTGGCCGCCGAGCGTCCCGAGGATCTGGCCCTCGCAGCCATTCGGGGAGCACTCGCTGCCGTTCCACAGCTGGGCTCTGACGCGTTCGCGGATGCCTATGTGGGGTGCGCTGTCCCACAGGGCGCACAGGGCGACAACATCGGACGTCGAATCATGGTGCTTGCAGGAATGGACACCGTCCCGGCGGTCACAGTAAACCGCTTCTGCGCCTCCTCGTTGCAGGCTACGGCAATGGCAGCACAGGCCGTGCGCGCGGGCGACGGCGATGCCTTCCTGGTTGCGGGTGTCGAATCGACCAGCGCAGTTCCTCCAGTGACTGATAACCCCCACCCGGCCTTTGCCGAGGCAGCGCGACGGGCCGATGCCAGCTTCGAAGCCGGTCAGCCGTGGGTCGACCCCCGGGATCGTGGCGAGCTGCCGGATGTGTATCTTTCGATGGGCAAGACTGCGGAGTTCGTAGCCCGTCTGACCGGAACCTCGCGCCGTGACCAGGACGAATGGGCTCTTGAGTCTCAACGCCGGGCGGAGCGGGCTGTCCAGTCCGGGTATTTTGCGCGAGAGATTGTCTCAGTGACCACGGCTTCCGGCATGGTGGTCAGCGCCGATGACGGCCCGCGACCGGGAACCACCATGGAAGCCCTGTCAGGTCTGAAGCCTGTGTTCCACGAGTCCGGAACTGTCACGGCGGGCAACGCCAGCCCGCTGAACGACGGCGCGTCGGCCTTGGTGGTAATGAGCACCCGCCGAGCCGGCGAACTTGGATTGCGGCCGTTGGCCCGGATTCTGGGCAGCGCCGCCAGCGGCCTTTCACCAGAGATCATGGGACTGGGACCGGTTGCTGCGTCCAGTCGTCTGCTTGATCGTTTGGGGCTCTCGATCGGTGACATTGACGTCGTCGAACTGAATGAAGCCTTCGCCGCCCAAGTGGTCCCAGTGGTCCGCAAGCTCGGGGCGGATCCGGAGCGCGTCAACCCCTTTGGCGGCGCAATCGCCCTGGGCCACCCCTTCGGTGCAACGGGTGCGAGGTTGGTTGGAACACTCATCAATGGTCTGCAAACCACTGACGGATCCCTCGGCCTGGCCACCCTGTGCGTGGGCGGCGGCCAGGGCATGGCCATGGTGCTGGAGAGGCTCTCATGAAACCGATAGCACTTATTGCAGACCCGGCCCGCTCAATGCTCGCCGCAGACCGCTCCTTGGAAGGCCTGGGTATTCAGGTGCTGAGTGCAAGTGACGGGCGGGCCACTGCAGTCCTGACCGTTACGCCACAGATGGCCAACGGGCATGGGATTGCCCACGGCGGCTTGGTCTTCGCTTTGGCAGACACGGCATTCGCCATGGCCGCAAACACGTTCGGCGCCGGAATCGCGACCGCCGAGGCTTCGATCTCCTATGTTTCCCCGGCCCGCATCTCCGAGGAGCTTGTTGCCTGCGCTGAAGTGACATTTCACGAGGGCCGCCGGATGATCGTCGATGTCATGGTGCGGGCGGGGGAGCGGACTGTTGCCATCTACCGCGGAACAGGCAGGGCGCTTCGCGCAGCGGACTAACTGTCGTGCACGGCGTCGGGGCCACGCGGTGGTCCATTCACGCACAAGGAAGCCCCTTGGATCACCGGGCAAAAAACAAAGTCGGCGATCCAAGGGGCTTTCCATGCCAGCTCACGGCCGGCACACTCTATGCGCTGACGCGTCCGCGGAGAAACTCGGAGTCAGGCGAGTCCGTGACGGGAAGGCCCGAAGCTTGCAGGCTGGCGCGTAGCTGCTTCATGAAGCGGTCGGGCAGCCTGACTGCCGGAGGACGCAGCGCGCCCCCATTAAATCCGGAGAGCCATTCCTGGTATTTCCACTGGGTGCGGTTGATGGAGCTCGTTCCCGGAGTGGAAGTGGACGACACCGCAATATTCGCGGCCCGGGCGGGCTGCACCTCCCAGTACCGTTCCATGGCCTCCTCCCACTTGCCCGTGCGCGCAAGCTCAAAGGCCTTCGGGTAGTAGTCACCCATCCAGTTAGTGTTCGCGGTACCGGAGAATTGAACGTCCAGGACCGACATGAGGGGGATCAACTCGGCCTCAATGGGGCAGGAGATCACTACTTCATCGCGGAAGTGATGGTACATCTCCATGACACCTGGAATGCCCGGGTATCCCTGTTCGGCCTTGATGGCAACAATGCTGGGCATGGCATCAAGGACGCGGCGCACGAAATCAACGCTCATGCCCGCGGGGTGAATTCTCGAACCCCCAAGCCGGCAGCGGGAACAACATGGTGGCAAGGTCGGTTTCGTCGGTAAAACGCTTGGTGTAGTCGAAAACCTCGTCGTATGAAGTGGGCCAGAACGAGGAAGGATAGGCCAGCAGGGCACGATCGGCGCCGGCCTTGGTCGCCAGGTTCGCGGCGTGGATGTTTTCTTCCAATGTCCCGAAAATGGCGTGGAAAAAGAGGCCGAAGTCTTCCCCGGCGGCCTCCCGGGCCACCTCGGTGATCCGGGCATTCTCCTCCGGAGTTATGTTGGCTTCGGCGATCAGCAGGGAACCCTTGTAGCCGCGTTCCTTGAGCAGGAGGATGTCGTGCCGGATTGCATTTTCGTTGATGCCGGAGAAATCCGGCGTGAAGGATGGGTGCGTGACGGCGACAGTGCCGACAAAGTTTTCCCGGGCCCAGGAACGTGCCTCGGATTTGGTGTAGTCCACCATGATGTACTCCTTGTTTTTTCAGTTGGTTCTGGACTGGGGCACCTATTTGCGGCTGGTGACGATGCCGACCGGCAGGACCGTGCCAACGCCCTCGGCACGGGCGCGATCCACGAGCATTTCGGCCACCACGATGTCCTGCAATCCGGAACCCGTTGACTTATATATCCGGATCCCGCGCTCCACATCGATCGGAGTTTCCCCGCTGAGGACCGCATTGAGCGTGACCACGAGCGAATCGACGTCGACGCCGTTTGCCCGGGCCGTGATCATGTCCCCGCTGCCGTGCACTACCTCGTCACGGGTGTCCACCACTACTGTTGTGGCCCGTGCGATCAGCTCCGCAGGCAGCTCCCGTTGGGCTGGGGTCGTGGAACCGATCGAGACTACCGCGGAGTCGGGGCCGACCCATTCGGCCTGCAGCGTGGGGGACTCGTCCCGGGAGCGGGCCGCGCACAAAATCAGATCAGCCCCTTCCGCAGCCTCGCGGGCGGAACCGACAGCGCGGACGGGGGCGCCAAAGGCGCCGTCGAACTCGGCGGCAAAGGCCTCGCGATTGGCGGCCGTTGGGCTGAACACGCGAACGTCCGCGAATTCAAGGACATGCGAAAACGCGGTCAGATGGGAACGTGCTTCAAAGCCGGAGCCGATCACCCCGACGCTCAGCGGCCGTGGCGGGACAATGCTGGAGGCGCCCACTGCTGTGGTTGCGGCGGTGCGCAGGGCGGTCACACGGTTTCCGTCCACCAGCGCCACAAGATCCGCGGTGTCTTTATCGAAGAGGGAAATCAAGTAGCTGACGCGGAGTCCATCCGCGAAGGACCCTGCGATGGATTTCGCGCCGAACAGTTGCCCGCTTGGTGGGACCGAGGGCATGACCCGCAGCCACTCCCGTGGCGTCTGGGCGAATATGCGTCCAGGCGTGCCGGCGTCGTCAGCGGGATTCTTATAAGCGGCGCGGATTGCTTGGATCGCCGCAGGCCAGTCCGAAATGCTGGCCACATCGGCGTCGGTAAGAAAGAGTGGAAGGTTCGTCGGTAGTTCACCGTCGGTGCTCACGGGCACTCCTTTGTGTCGTGCAGCCGAAGCGGCTGCTGGGTGGTCGGGATAAATCAGGAGAAACCTCGAGGATTGTGTCCGATACGCATCGTATCCTATAGTCGTGACGAAGAACACGTCTCGAGGAAGAGGACCCACGTATGGCAATCGCAACCGTCAACCCCACCACCGGTTTGACCGAATTGATCATTGAGGCGCACACCGCGGAGGAAGTCCAGGAGCGCATTGCGGAATCGGCCAAAGCAGCGCAAGTGCTGCGGGGGACAACCTTTGCCCAGCGTGCGCGGTGGATGCTCGCTGCGGCGGAAATTCTCGAGGATCAGGCGGAGGGCCTGGGGGAGCTGATCACCGTTGAGATGGGTAAGCCAATTGCGCAATCCATTGCCGAAGTGCACAAGTGCGTTAAGGCCATGCGCTTTTATGCCGCGCGGGCCGAGGAATTCCTTGCTGACGCTCCCTTGGACAACCCGTCATCGGTGGGCGCCAGCAGGGCGTGGACCCACTACGAACCGTTGGGGACCGTCCTGGCGGTCATGCCTTGGAACTATCCGTTGTGGCAGGTCATTCGTTTTGCGGCCCCGGCGCTCATGGCAGGAAACTCGGGCCTGCTCAAACACGCATCAAACGTGCCGCAGGCCGCGCTCTTTCTGGACACGCTCTTTGAGCGGGCGGGTTTCCCGATTGGCTCTTTCCGCATCCTGCTGATTGGCGGCTCTGCGGTGGCCTCCGTGCTGGCCGATGAGCGGGTCAAGGCCGTCACGCTGACCGGATCCGAGCCGGCAGGACGTTCGGTCGCTGCCATCGCCGCCGATCACGTAAAAAAATCCGTGCTGGAGCTTGGCGGCTCAGACCCCTTCATTGTCATGCCTTCGGCCGATGTTGCGGAGGCAGCAGCGACCGCCGTCCGTGCGCGTATCAGCAACAATGGCCAGTCATGCATTGCCGGCAAGCGCTTCATCGTGCACACCGAGGTCTACGACGCTTTCGCCGCCGAATTCGTGAAGCTGATGTCGGAGCTTTCCGTGGGGGACCCACTGGACCCCGCAACCCAGGTGGGACCGTTGGCGACCTTGTCCGGACGCGACGAGCTGGCTGAACTCGTCGAGGACGCACGCGCTTTGGGCGCCCAGGTGCTGACTGGCGGGACAGTTCCGGAAGGTCCGGGCTTCTTCTACGCCCCGACGGTGCTCGCTGGGCTCACTGAAGAGATGCGGATCATCCAGGAAGAGGCCTTCGGCCCAGTCGCGTCGCTGTACCGTGCCCATGATCGCGAGGATGCCTTGCGGATTGCGAACCAGACTACCTTTGGGCTTTCGAGTTCAGTCTGGACCGCCGATGTTCAGGAGGAGGAATGGTTCCTGGCGAATCTCGACGCGGGGGCGGTCTTTATCAACGGCATGACGGTTTCGTATCAGGAGCTTCCTTTCGGCGGAATCAAGCGCTCCGGCTTTGGTCGTGAGCTGGCTGCGGACGGCATCAGGGAGTTCTGCAACCTCAAGACAGTCTGGAAGGCCTAAGCCGGCAGGCGAGGTTTTAAGCGCTTCCGTGCACCCTTGTGCCCCTGCGTGATGCATGTTACTTTTTATTCGAAACGATACGTACTGAACTTGAAGGAGCGAGATGACTAACGTCAACGTCGACGTCGTAGTGATCGGGGGAGGGCCTGTTGGAGTCACTGCCTTGGCCTTGTTGGGGCGCGCGGGTCTGACCGCCGTCGGCGTGGAGCGGGATGCCCAGGTTTGGCCAACCGCCCGCGCAGTGCATTTTGATGGTGAAACGTTCCGTACCCTCCAGTCGCTGGGGGTAGCAGAGCGCTTTGCCGAAGCAACTTTGCCGATGTCCTCCTTCCACATTGAGAATGAGGAACGGGAAGTCCTCGTGTCCGTGCCCACTGGCCAATTCGGCACTCAGGGCTGGCATGATGACCTCACTTTTCACCAACCTGACATCGAAGTTCTGCTACGGGGCGTGGTGGAAGAACTTCCCGGTGTTGAGTTCCGACAAGGCGCCAACGTGATCTCAGTGCGCAACCAGGGAGGCGGCGTCGCGGTGGCGGTGCGGGACGCTGACGGCACGGAATCACTCATCCATGCCCGCTGGGCCATTGCTGCGGATGGGGCCCGTTCGTCAATCCGCCAGGCGTTGGGAATTGAGTGTGAAAAGCTGGGTGAAGATGCGCAGTGGCTGGTCGCAGACGGCATTTTGGAAGAAGGCCCTGGGTTGTCTTCCGACATGATCTTCCTGGGCCATCACACCCGGCCCTCCCTGTGGATCCGCCTGCCCGGCAAGCGTGTTCGCATGGAGTTCATGTTGATGCCGGGGGATGACCCCGAAGAAATTGCAACCCCCGCGGGCGTTGAAAGAATCAGCCACGGCGTCCTGCCGGCAGGGAAGTTTGTGGCAGACCGCCTCGCCACCTATACCTTCCGCGGCCGCATCGCGCAGCAGTGGCGGGCCGGCAACATATTCCTGGCAGGAGATGCAGCCCACCAGGCACCCCCGCTTTTTGGGCAGGGACTTTGCGCAGGAATGCGGGATGTGGCCAACCTCGTCTGGAAGCTTGGCGCTGTCAAGCGGGGCACGGCCAATGAAAGCCTGCTCGACACCTATGAGAGTGAACGCATGCCGCATGCACGGTTCTGGGTGGAGCAGGCAACAAGAGCGGCGGGTTTCATGCAAACAACCGACGCCGAGATCGCCAAGCAGCGTGACGCCTTCATTCGCGCAAACCCTGCTGCCTCCGCCCCGGTAGCCCCCGCACTGGGGCCGGGCCTGCACGAAGGTGGCGTCGATGAACGTGCCGGCAGGCTGGCCATTCAACCGATCCTCAGCGACGGAGTGCGTCTGGATGACATGGTGGGAAGCCGGTTCCTGGTGGCAACAACACACAAAATCTATTCCGCAATCCCATCCCAACTCCGCGAACAACTCGAGGATTCCGCCGACGTCGTGGTCCTGTTTGATCCGGCAAAAGTGGGCCAGATCCTTCAGGCCACCGGCGCCCAGGCTGTTGTCATCCGCCCCGACCGCTACATCCTGGGCTTAGGCGATACGCCTGAGGCCCTCGAGCGCCTCATCAGCAGAATCCCGGGCCTTGCCCGGGAAGTGCCGGCATCCCTCTAAAGCAAAATTCGACAGACCACACAAGGACAGGAACACAGGAGCGCATCATGGCATTCAGCCCGATCACACACCTCAGGCACTTCGACATCGCAGTGCCTGATTACCAAAAGCAGGTTGAGTTTTACAAGAACCACTGGGGACTCACGGAAATGGAGAACGACGGCGACGTGACGTACTTCGCCGCCGAAGGCTCACCGGAACAGTACTCGGTCCGTGTTCGTAAGGCCGAGGAAAAGCGGCTCGATATGGTCGCGTTCGGTGCAGCTGACAAGGCCTCAGTGGACCAACTCGCCTCGGACCTCATTGCCAAGGGCGTAAAGCTGATCGGCGAACCCGATGACGTCAAGACCCTTGGAGGTGGGTACGGCTTCCGGTTCTTCGACCTGGAGGGACGCACCATCGAGGTCTCCTCAGACGTAGATGTACGCAAGCACCGCAAGATTGAGGAACGCGAGGCGATCCCGGTACGGCTCTCCCACGTGGTGCTGAACTCTCCTGAACCCGAGAAAATGCGCGCCTGGTATGAGCAGATGCTTGGCTTCCGCCTCTCCGACACCCTGAAGCACCCGCACATGGGGGACCTCTTCTACTTCATGCGCTGCAATGCCCAACACCATTCCATAGCGATCTCCCGCGGCCCGCACGCTTCACTGCAGCACGCATCCTTCGAACTGCGCGGCATTGACGAGTACATGCGCGGCAGCGGCAAACTGCTGCGTTCGGGATTCAAGAAGATCTGGGGCCCTGGCCGCCACAAAGCCGGAGACAACACCTTCACCTACTTCCACGATCCCAACGGGAACACCATGGAGTACACCACCGAGCTGGACTCGGTGGACGAGGATACGTGGCATCCAAGCATCTTCGACACCCGCGATCCTGAGACGTCTGATCAGTGGGGAACCGGGGGCGACATGGACGAATTTATCGCCCGCGAGATGTTCAACGACAAAGACAAGGGCCTTTATGTCGCCCCGCCGGTATAACGGCACCAGATGATGGCCATTGGAGGATTCATGGAAGGAAAGCATGTGAACGGCTTCACGCTGGGCACTTTCGAAAAGGCCGGGGAGAGCTTCCCCGGTGCGGTCTTTGGAGACCGGGTAGTTGACCTGCGCATCGTGCTGCCGGGAATTTCACGCATCGGCGATCTCTTCGCCGATTGGGATGCACACCTGGATGCGCTCGGTTCCCTCGATGTGGCCGCCGCGGGTGCCCTCCCGCTCGAAGGACTGACCGTACAGGCGCCCGTCCAGCCGGTGGGCAGCATCATCGCTGCCGGAGCAAACTACCGCGAGCACGTCGTGCAAATGAGCGTCGCCCACAAGCTCGGCAAGGAAGGCGCGGACCCAGCGCAATTAGCAGCTGACGCGGCGGCCGAAATCGATGAGCGGGGCCGCTCGGGGGATCCGTATGTCTGGACGGGTATACCCTCGGCGGTGTGCGGAGCCTACGACGACGTACAACTTCCTGATGTGGGTGGCAACGTCGACTGGGAATTGGAGCTGGGAGTGGTCATCGGACGCAAGGCCCACCGGATCTCAGCCAAGGACGCTTTTGACTACGTGGCCGGATACACCATCGTCAATGACATCACCGCCCGCACGTTGGTCCCGCGCAACGACATCGCGATGATGGGTACGGATTGGTTTCGCGCGAAAAACCAGCCCACGTTCTTCCCTATGGGCCCCTACCTTGTGCCGAAGCGGTTCGTCCCGGATCCGGCAAAGCTGCGGATTCGCCTGAGCCTGAACGGCAATCCAATGCAGGATGCCCTGGCCGATGACCTGGTCTTCGACATCCCGAGCCTGATCGCCTACGCCTCCTCGGTAGCCGTCCTGTTGCCCGGCGATGTCCTCATCACCGGTTCCCCGGCCGGCAACGGTTCTCATTGGGGCCGTTTCTTGAGGGACGGCGACGTTATGGAGGCGGAAATCAGCGGACTGGGCACCCAACGGTCTACTGTTCGCGGGCCCAGCGGACAGTTGCCCCCCTGGTATGTGGATCGGCCGCTCGCCGTCGCTGCTGCTGGCGGAGCCGCCCAGTGACCCTGCGCCCGAGGACCCTGCGCCAGAGCCATTTTGTTCCGCCGGTGTCCTATCTGCTGGCGGAAGATCTTGGATTCCTGCGTGGATCAGATGTGGTGCTCACCCGCACCACCTCAAGCGCCGAACAGCTTCGAGCCCTGCTCGCAGGGGAACAGGACATGGTTGTCACGGCAATCGACAACCTGTTCGAGTGGGTCCTGGCCGGGGCCGACCTTCGCCTGGTGGCCCAGGTGGAGGCGACCACGCGGCTGGGCATCCATGCCCGCAGTGGCCTCGAGACGATAACGGATCTGGCTGGTTGCCGGTTCGCCGTTGACGCTCCCAACAACGGTTTCGCGCTCATCGCGAGGCGCCTGCTGCGGGACGCCGGCGTCGAGGTTGACTACAGGGTAGTAGGTGGTGTGCGCGAACGCCTGGATGCAATGCTCGACGGCGAAGTGGACGCGACGCTGCTCGGGGCGCCGTTTGACAAACTTGCGGAAAAGGCCGGATTCGCCCGCATCGTGGACATCAATGCATGGCTGCCGGAGCTGCCGGGTCAAGGGCTGGTGGTCCGTGCCGACGTCGTCGGATCCGTTGAACTGGAGCGCTACCTCAGGGCCTTGGCGCGCGGCGTGGAGGCAGGAGTTCCGATGTCCGATGCGCAGGGCATCGAATTACTTGAACGCTGCGGTTTCCAGGCCGGGGCTCCGAGCGCATGGGATTCACGGGCGCGGACGCTCACCGTGGACCAGCGCGGGCTGGAGCTTTTGACCGGGATCCGACGAAGCCTGGGTATGCTTCCGCCGGGCATCGGTCTGGAGGAGCTCTACAACGGCGAACCGCTCCTGCGGGCCAGCCGGTCCGCCCCTATCTGTAACTGAGCATGATCCCCACGAAGTTGCCTATTGCAACTCCACCAACCCGATACGATACTGTACGTATCGTATGTGAAATCTAAAGGAGCAACCATGAAATTGGGAAGAATTGCAGTGCCAACGCCTGATGGCGAACAAATTCGACTCGTCGCGGTCCAGCCCGAACAAGGCCGGGTAATTGACCTTGCCCGTGCCTACGCCCTGACACTTCAGCGCAAGGCCGCCGAGTCGGATCGTGCCCGTGCACTCGCGTTGGCGGTGCTTCCAGGAAGCCTGGCAGCGGGAATCGGAGGAGGCTCCATCTTCCTGGACGCCGCGCACGATGCGCTCGCTGCGGCAGACGACGCTTCCTACAACATCGACGACGTTTTGTGGCGCGCAGCTGTTGACGCCCCAGTCATCCGCGACGGGCTGACTTTCGAAAAGCACATCCAAAACTTCCACCGTATTGTCGCCAAGGCCCAGCCGGCACGCTCGATTTACGAGCGGCCGGGTTATTTCAAGGGAACCACGGCCATGTCCTACGGGCACAACGAGGAGCTGCCTTACCCCGACTTCACGGAGGCCCTGGACTGGGAACTTGAGGTCGGGTATGTGGTGGGCAAGTCGGGAAGCGACCTGACCCCTGACACGGCGATGGACCATCTCTTTGGCATCACCGTCTTCAACGACTTCAGCGCACGCGATGTCCAGAGCGCGGAAATGGCGATCGGCATGGGCCCGCAGAAGTGCAAGGACTTCGGTTACGGCATCGGCCCCTGGGTCACCACGATGGACGAAATCGATTCGATCGAGGGGCTGCGCGGCCAGGTCCGTGTCAACGGCGAGGTGCTCTCCGATACCAAGGTCGAGGACTTCGTCTACACCCCCGCGGAGTTGCTGGCCTACGTCTCGATCTCCGACCGCCTACAGCCAGGGGACATTATCGGGTCCGGCACCATGGGCTTCGGCGCCGGCGTGGAGATCGGAAAATTCCTAAAGCCCGGCGACGTTATTGAGTTGGAACTCGAGGGTGTGGGCACACTGCGCACCCCGATTTCCACTGAACGCCAAAAGGCCCCCTGGTGGCCCGAACCCCGCACCTACCCGCATGAAGAATGGGTGGCCTGATGACCCGGCCCGCAGTCCGCCGCATCGTCACCGGTCACGACGACGAGGGACGCGCCATCATCCTCTCGGATGGAGCGGCACCCAACAACTGGTCCTCGGACATGATTCCGGGATTTGGTGCCACAGTCCCCTGGGTGACCGAGGCAGGGGCGATCGATCATGTGAGCGACGAGGATCCGGCTGGCGCGGACGTCGAGATCCCCAGCTTCCCTGCCCCGGGCCAGACGATACTGCGCATCGCCGATTTTCCGCCGGACTCTGTGTACCCGGACGAGGCTGGCTCGGTCATCTTCAACGAGATCGACGGACACGAGGAGGCTGAAGCCGGGGCCGAGCACAGCGGTTCCAGGCATTTCTGGTTCCACCGCACTGACTCGCTGGACTATGCGGTCGTTCTTGAAGGTGAAATCACGCTGCTGGTTGACGAAGGTGAGGCAACCATGCGCGCCGGTGATGTGGCCGTGCAACGTGCCACGAGCCACGCCTGGTCCAACCGCACGGAGCAGACCGCCAGGGTCCTGTTCGTACTGATCGGAACCGAACCGCTGACCGCGGCACAGATTGCCGAGCAGCGCAGGAAGGCCTCCCGGCACTTGGAGAGGGCATGATTACCAACGCGCAGGCCGCAGATGGCGAATTGATCTGGCAACCTGATCTGGAACGGGCGCCCGAGACCGGCGTTGGCCGATTCGCCGAGTTCCTGGCCGGCCACAGCGTCGGGATTGGGGCGGGCTACGACGAACTGTGGCAGTGGTCAGTGGATGAGCCCGGGAAGTTCTGGGAGCTTTTCGCCGAGTTTGCCGGCGTCGATTTAGGTGGAACTCCGGGGCCGGTGTGCAGCAGCGACCCCATGCCACACACGCGCTGGTTCCCCGGCCGCACGCTCAACTTTGCAAAGCATCTGCTGCAGGGCCACGAGGGAGTCGCCCTCATCGGCATCGATGAGGATGGGAAGCGCGAGGAGGTCACATGGGCTGCTCTGAGGCGGGACGTTGCCTCCTTGGCTGCCCATCTTCGTAGTTGCGGCGTAGGCCAGGGGGACAGGGTTGTCGGAATACTTCCCAACGTTGCCGAGGCCGTCGTCGGGCTGCTTGCCAGTGCGTCCGTCGGCGCTATCTGGTCGGTCTGTGCCCCGGAGTTCGGCCCGGGTGCAATCGTTACACGCTTTGCCCAGCTCGAACCAAAGGTCATCCTTGCCGCGCCGGGCTACCGACTCGGCGGGAAGGACCGGGATCGTCGTGGTGAGCTGGTGGAAATCATCGCAAAGCTGCCTACGCTCGAGCACATCATCTGGGTGGGGCGGCATACTTCCATTCCAAGTATCCCCACCCAGATCCCGGGCACGGCTTGGGAGCAGGCCATCGCCGATCCAGCGGAGCTTGTCTTCACCGACCTCGAGTTCAGCCACCCCCTGTGGGTACTGTTTTCTTCGGGGACCACAGGGATTCCCAAGGGGATCGTTCACGGTCACGGCGGAGCGCTGCTTGAGGAGCTGAAAATGCTCCTTATACATTCCGACCTGCGCCCGGGGGATCGATACCTCAATGTTGCTTCAACGAGCTGGGTGTTGTGGAACTCGCTGGTCTCTGCGCTCGGAGTTGGTGCCACGGCGGTCCTGGTTGATGGAAACCCCACTTTCCCGTCCTTGGACCGGGTATGGCAGATCGCCGCAGCAGAGCAGATTGCTGTCCTGGGCGTGGGTGCTGGTTTCATCCACGCCTGCGCAAAGGCTTCCCTGGCACCGATGCGCGACCATGACCTGGCTGCCTTGAAATCCGTTCAGGTCACAGGTTCACCGCTCTCCGCTGACGGCTATCGCTGGGTTTACGGCAATGTGGGCGATGTCTGGTTGAACTCGATGAGTGGCGGTACTGACATCGCCTCGATTTTCGTAGGGGGATGTCCCACACTGCCCGTCCACGTCGGCTATATCCAGGCGCCTGCCCTTGGGGTACGTGTGGAGTCCTGGGATGAAGCCGGCAATCCCACGCGTGGCAAAGGCGAACTGGTGGTTACCCAAGCAATGCCATCGATGCCCCTGAGCTTCTGGGGTGACGACGGCAGCCGCTATCACGACAGCTACTTCGCGACTTATCCGGGGGTGTGGCGGCATGGGGATTTCATCGAGTTCACCCTCCACGGCATCCTCATCCACGGCCGCTCCGACTCAACCCTCAACCGCAATGGGCTGCGGCTCGGTTCGGCGGATATCTATGCCGTGGTTGAATCGCTGCAGGAGGTCGCCGAGGCCTTGGTTGTCGGTGCGGAACTGGGCGTTGATTATTACATGCCACTGTTTGTCCATTTGGCCAACGGAGTAGACCCAAGCATCGCCCGGGAAGCGATCACCAGATCCATTCGGGAGAACCTGTCCGTTCGGTACCTTCCCGACGACATTGTGTTCATGCCCGGAATTCCGCATACCCGCACTGGAAAGAAGCTGGAGGTCCCCGTAAAGCGGCTCTTGCAGGGTGCGCCACTGGAATCCGTCGCGGATCTCGGGTCAGTGGACAACGCCGCCCTGTTGGAAGAATATGCAAGGTTTGCCCTTAATCGGCAGACCGTATCACCGTAAGCGGCACTGCTTCAGCCTCGCCTCGGACAGGTTCAGCCCGCCGTGATGGGCGTTGGCTGCGGTCACTGCCCGCCATCATCGGCCGCTTCCCTTGCATGACCTGCGGCGGCCGCACGTGCAAAACGTGCGGCCGCCGCATCCACTAATGGAGCATGGACGAGCGTTTCCCGAGATTTTGGTGCTCCCGTCTCCGACTGGGACAGCGACGTTGCCAGGCAAGCAATTCGTGGCCGCTGCCAGTCCCTTCGGCGTGCGGTCGATGCGCAGTTCGCCTAGATCGTGATGCCATTACCAGTAGGATGCTGGCCGCTGTTTCTAGCCGGATCGAAGCGTGAGGCCGTTCAGCTCTGGAGCTGTGCTGCTCTGAGGGTGTTGCGGAGCAGTTCAGCGATGGTCATCGGACCTACCCCGCCGGGGACAGGGGTGATTTTTGAAGCGATCCTCCTGGCTGCGTCGAAGTCGACATCACCTATGAGCCTGTCGTCGGAGCGGTGGATGCCCACATCGATGACAACGGTTCCAGCCGAAATGTGCTCGGCGCCGATCAGATGTGGGACACCGGCGGCCGCAATCAGCACATGTGCGTGCCGCGTCACGGCAACCAGATTCTTCGTCTTCGAGTGCGCCACTGTTACAGTGGCGTCCCTTTGCAGAAGGAGTTGGGCCAGCGGCTTTCCAACGAGGTCGGAACGCCCGACAACAACGGCATTTGCGCCCTGAAGTTGGACCCCTTGGTCCTCCAGCAGAGAAATCACGCCAAGAGGGGTGCAGGGCAGCAGTCCCTCGACGTTACGGGCCAGCCGGCCAGCGCTGGTGGTCGTGAGACCGTCGACATCCTTGTCCCAAGGGATCCGGTCTATCAGCGCCTTGGCCTCCAAGTGGGCGGGCAGTGGAAGCTGGAGCAGAATGCCCGACACCGCAGGGTTGGCTGCCAGTTCATCGAGTGCGTGAGCTACATGTTCCTGGGTAGCGTCTTTGGGGAGGCGGCGGTGGTGGTCCTCAATTCCTGCCTGCTGGGATAGTCGGCGCTTACTGCCCACATAGACCTCGGAGGCCGGGTCGTCCCCAACAAGCACGGTCGCCAGGCCGATGGAGCGGCCAAAGGACTGTTTGAATTGCTCGACGTCAGTCCGGAGTTGTTCCCGGAGGCGGGCCGCAAGGGCATTGCCGTCAATAATCTGGGCTGCCATGTCAGAAGATGATCGTTGTGTTGCCGTCGCGCATGACTTTGTCCTGGCAGTGCCAGGTTACGGCCCGGGAGAGTACGCTTCGTTCAACGTCGGCGCCGGAGCGCATGAGTTCCGAGGTGGATTCACGGTGGGAGACCCGGATGACGTCCTGTTCGATGATCGGGCCCTCGTCGAGGTTCTCTGTCACGTAGTGGGCTGTCGCACCGATCAGTTTCACGCCGCGGTCCTTGGCCTTCTGGTAGGGGCCGGCACCGATGAACGCGGGCAGGAACGAGTGGTGGATATTGATCACGGGCACCTGGACATTGGCTAGGAAGTCAGCGGAGATGATCTGCATGTAGCGGGCCAGAACCACGAGATCTACATTGCCATTTAAGAGTTCCAGGTGCCTGCGTTCAGCGTCTTTCTTGTCTCCCGTAACGGGGACATAGAAGTAAGGGATGTCAAACGGGCGGACCTGGTCTGCAAGGTCGGGATGATTGGAGATGACCATGACGATGTCCATGGGGATTTCCCCGCGCCCCTGCCGCCAGAGCAGGTCCAGCAAGCAGTGGTCCGTCTTCGACGCGAAGATGGCGACGCGTTTACGCCTGGATGCGTCGGTGAGTTTCCATTCCATCCCGAGGGGCCTGGCGAGCTTGGCTTGGATTTCCGCTTCAAGGGTCTCACGCTTCGCGGCAAAGCCTGGAAGGTGGAATACCGTGCGCTGGTAAAATGTGCCCCCTTCGGCGCCGGTCGTGAACTGGTCTAGGGACACAATGTTTGCGCCGTGCTCTCCCAACAGCTGCGTCAATTGGGCGACGATGCCTGGCTTATCAGAGCAGCTGACTGTGAGTCGGCCGATTTCAGCGGTTCCACTAGCCGTAAGCGGCGTGGAGGGAAGGGTGGTGCTGGACGGTTGCAAGAAGATCACCTCGGGAAAACGATTGGTTGAGTAATGGGTTCCGCCGGACCAGGAAACTCCTGGTCCGGCGGGCGCGCACGGTTTACGGGCGGCCGGTGAGTGTCGAGGTCGCGCCGGCGCCTAGGTCGATTCCCTTAGGTTCTCTAACAAGAGCTGCGCCGATGTACGAGGCAACGCAGAGAATCATGATGTAGGCGGCGATGGAAAGCGAGCTCTGCGTGGCTCCGAGAAGCCACTCCGCTGCGAGGGGGGCGAAGGCTCCGCCCAGGATAGCGCCGATGGCGTACGCGATCGATATTCCCGAATAACGAATTTCTGCCGGAAACATCTCAGCGAACAGGGCTGATAGTGGCCCGTACGTCAGACCATTTCCGATAGTCATCCCCACCAGGGCCAGAAGGTAGAGCCACAGGTTCGCGGCATCTATCAGCAGGAACAGCGGGACCATCCAGACGAACATCAAGATATATCCGACCTTGACGGTCTTGATGCGTCCCCACCGATCGGAAAGATGGCCCCCTACCATCGTGAAGACAAGCCAGCTCACGCCCGCGACCGTGGAAGCCAAAAGTATTCCTGGCCTGTCCATCTTGTGAACTCGGATGGCGTAGGAGGAGAGGAAAGCAATCAAGAGGTAGCCGGCGGCGTTGCTACCGATGAAGACCAGCGCTGCCAAGGCGATCGCTTTGGGACTCCGCTTGATGAGTTCGTGCAGCGGAGAGGCCGTCTCACGTTTTTTGGCCACGAGTTCCTGGAATACAGGACTCTCGGAGACCGCCCGGCGGATGAAGTAACCAACAACAATCATCACGACGGAGAAAAGGAACGGTATTCGCCATCCCCAGGCAAGGAATTGTTCCGGAGTAGTTACCGACGTCATGATGAAGACGACAAGCGTTGCCAAAATCATGCCGGCCGGTACGCCGATCTGTGGGTAGGAACCGAATATGCCTCGCTTGCTAACAGGTGCGTGCTCGACAGCCATCAATGCGGCACCACCCCATTCGCCACCGGCGGAGATACCCTGAATGATGCGCAGGAGCACCAGCAGCAGCGGAGCGGCGATTCCGATCTGGGCATGCGCCGGCAGTACGCCGATAAGGGTTGTGGCAGCGCCCATCAGGACCAGTGTTGCGACCAGGACTTTCTTGCGTCCGAACCGATCGCCGAAGTGCCCGGCAATGACGGCACCCAGTGGTCGGAAAAGGAAGCTGATGCCCAGAGATGCCCAGGACACCATCTGGGCAAGGACGGACCCTTGACCTAGGGGTGCGAAGTACAGCTGAGCAAAGACCAATCCGGCTGCTTGGGCGTAGATGAAGAAGTCGTACCATTCGATTGTGGTGCCGATCATCGTGCCGGTAAGTACACGCCGGTCTTCGGTCGTCATTTTCTCTTTTGCCCCGGCTGGGACGAATACTGACATCTTGGGCTACTTGCTGCTGGTCATAGCGATACCGGAAGCGACGCTGGCCAACTCCGTGCGCCGGTTGTCCGGCTTGAACGGGTAGGTATGAACGGTGGCGCGGATCTTCTTCTGGCGATGTCCCGGATCACCCCACAGGACTTCTACCTCCGTGCCGGGTTCCGTGTAGGCCAAGTCGAGCACGCCGTGGGAGAGAACCTTGCGATAGTAGTAGCTGTAACCACGCGAGGTTGTTGAGCCGATAGTGGTTTCGCCGTCCAGCACGGTGCTGGTGTACATCGCGAACCACTGGCCGCGCGGCCAGTCCATGAAATCGTACGGTTCGCCGTCCTGGAAGAAGGAGTCGTAGACGTCCTTGACGTCCTCTTCATTCCAGACGAGCGTGACAATCCCGCGCTTGGGGTCGGCCGTCTCCCTCTCCAGAGCTGCCCGACCGTAGAATTCGTGATCGAACTTGACGTTCCTGGTCCAGCCAAGTTCTACCGGACTACGGAACCAGGCGCTGGCATCCTCGCCGTCAAAGCTTCCTTTGACCTTCATGCACCGCTCGAAGCTTTGGTACCACTCAGGGTTTCCGTCATCTGTCACCTTGACGTTGTACAGCTCGTAATACTCCCGTTCAGCTTCGCCGGTAATGGCGGGGAGATAGTCATGGGTTACGGTGGGGAAACCGGCCTCCAGATGGTTGACCATGGCTGTTCGGGCACCCATGCGGCGGATGTTGAACGCCTTCCCTGCTTCAAGCACGGCAGCCCGGATGACTTCGGCGATCGACCCGGACCCTGCAGCTCGAACCCGATTTCACCGGCCATTCCTTGGCGGAGCAGGCGTACCGGGTGTCCGGCGATTGTGGCTTCCCGGAAGTGCATAAACTTGATGTCCCGGAGAGACTCGTCGGTCAGGAGTTCGAGGAGTTCAAGGGACTTCGGTCCCGAGACCTGGAACTTGAACTCGCTGATTTGCAGTGACAGGTCCGCCTTGTAGGCGCCCTTCGTGAAGTTGTATTCGAGCCAGGTGCTGACTGGTCCGCGTGCGTTGAACAGGAAGTCGTCCTCTGCCCAGCGGGCCAGAATGCCCTCTCCGATGACTTTGCCGTCGAGATTGCAGAAGATGGCGTGCTTGGCTTGTCCGATAGCGAATTTGGCGAAGCTGTTGACCGCGAAGTCCGAAAACAACTGCAGGGCATCTGGTCCTGTGACGCGCAGTTCGTCCAAATAGGACCAGTCTCCGAGGTAGACGTCTTCCTTCCATGACATGTTCTCGTCCTGCCATCCCGAGTACTCGAGCCTGCCCCAGGACGCGGCAATGTCGAGCCCTGTACGTATGGTCTGAATGTTTGATCCCACGGTTTCTCCTTTGAATCTGGGTCTCGGCTCCGGCGATGCGTGGGTGCCGATGCAAATCACGTTAGAGGCCCGCAGTTCCTTTGAATAACGGAAAATAGTTGAGGTATTCAGAACTAAAAGTTCGGTATGACCGGTGCTACTCGCAAAATCCCCGAGTGAGGTCGGTCGAAACCAAACCGTGGCTATTCCTTCACCAAGCTTGCGGTCATCCTGTCGAAACCAACTAGCATTTCGGTATGCCGTCGTTCAACCTGGTCCAATTGCAGTATTTTTGTTCCGTGGCCGAGACCGGATCGTTTGCCGGGGCAAGCATCCGTGAAAATGTTTCGGCAACTGCCATCGCCACTTCCATCTCACAGCTGGAACGGGCCATGAAGACTCAGTTGTGTGTGCGGCGGCGGGCCCATGGAGTGGATCTCACTCCCAGCGGGCGCCTACTCCTTGACGAAGCGAGAGCGCTTCTGCGGGCAGCCGAGGAGGTTGACCTGACGGTAGCCGGTCAAGGCAGAGATTTTGTGGGCCCCATTACAGTGGGTTGCTACCCGACGTTTGCTCCGACTCTTATCCCTGCGCTCATCGACGGTTTCGCAGCCCTACATCCGCGCGTGGACGTCGACTTCCGGATCGCACCCCAGGGTGGGTTGATGGAGCTCCTCCGCGAGGGGCGGATAGACCTGATCCTGGTCTACGATCTGAACCTGCCTTTGGACCTGGAAGGAGTCGTCCTTTATGAAACGCCTGTCCACATCATTGTGGGAGCCCGTCATCGGCTGGCGGGGAAAGGATCCGTGGCACTTACAGAGTTGAAAGACGATCCGTATGTGTTCTTCGATTCCCCGCCGGCGAGCGACCACGCGCTGGAGATTTTCAAGGACTTCGGCATAACACCCAACATCCGGTACCGCAGCGAACAGTATGAGCTGACTCGTGCTTTGGTCGCTAGGAACCTCGGTTACTGCATGATGATTCACCGCTCCCGCTCCAAGTCGAGTTATGAGGGCTTGCCACTCGCAACGTTGGAGCTGGAACCGGCAATGCCGCTCGAACGCGTGCAGGTTGCTTGGCTCCGCCGGGCACCGTTGACGAGCAGGGCTGCTGCACTTACGGAGTTCGCTCGCGATTTTGTCGGTAAAGAACAGCAGCGCTGGTTCGACTCAGTTCGGGGTGTGGGCGGCAGAGGTTGAAATTAGGTCCATGGTGGACGTCTGCCGCAAGCGGGCGGACTTTCCGATTACCAGCGGTGCGATGTCGCCCTCATAGCCGAGGAGCTCGCAGGTGCGTCTACCTTTGGTCTTCATCTTCTGGCAACTCGCGGTCATTATCCGGGTTCAATGGCGTCCAGGACCTCGACAGCATATTGAGTGACGGCCAATGCCCGGGCAGTCAGCATCGTTTCTTTTGGCCAGACCGCGACGACGGAGGTCTGACCGGCGCGGGGGCGGAGGTGCCTGGTGACGAGACCTTTGCCTTCGCTCGAGACGGGGATCTGGTTGGGCCTTGACATCAGCAGACTATAGCCGAGTCCCCGCCCGACCATTGCCCGGACCAGATCGATTTGCGGTACTACGGCCCCGAGCTGTGGTTTGAGGCCGCGTTGGGCGAACATCAACTGCGTATATTCGGTGCTGGGTGCCGTGTTGAGCATGATGAGCGGCTTGCTAGCCAAAGCTTCCAGTTCAATGTCCTCTTCCTGGGCAAGGGGGTCGTCGGCGCCCAGGACTGCCATGACTTCGGTTTGGTAGATGACTTTGCGTTCCACGTCCGCGGGAAGGCCGATGTCATAGACGATCGCAGTGTCCAGGCTTCCGTCTTCCAGAGCGGGCAGCAGGTCGGCATGGTCTCCCACCGTGATGCTGATTTCCACTTTTGGGTGGCGTTTTGCCATGCCCTCGAGAACGGCGGGGAGCACGTTGCTTGCCAGGCCTGTGTAGCAGCCCAGTGACACAGGGCCTTTGAGCTCACCGCGGAGCTCACCCAACCCGTCTGCCAAAGCACTGGCTTCCCGAAGCAATTCCCGGGCGCGCTTTGCGAAGTGGCGTCCAGTGGGTGTCAGGTGCATTCCCTTGGCTTTCCTGCGGATGCACAGCTGTTCCCCCAGTGCTGCCTCCAGTTCACTGATGGCGTGGGAGAGCGCGGATTCGGAGATGTGCAGTTGTTGCGCCGCTGACCCCAAAGTGCTGTGTTCCGGGAGTGCGGCGAACAGTTCGAGTTGCCGAAACGTGAATTTTGGCACTTCCGCCTCTTTCCCTAAGAAATCGAATTACTTCCACTGATATCCGCAGTTTACTGGAGAATGTTTTCCCGTGACACTGATTACACGACGACGTACCAGCAGCACCGGTACACAATGACGTGCCAGTAGGAGAGCAAGCGATGACGACACAAGCGGGCGGGTGCCCGTTCCACGGGAACGCGGCGATTACCCAGACGACAGCAGCCCCGGTTCGCGGCAGCGGGGGAGAGGAGCCTGCAACCGTTTCACCGGATGCCGCTGACTACCCGGTGGCTGATTGGGTTGACGTAGCCGCCCTTGCAACTGATCCTTACCCGACTTATGCCCGGCTCCGGGCCGAGTCTCCAGTGGCGTGGGTTCCTCAGCTTAACAAGCTTCCTGGTGACGACTTACGCCGGTTGCCACACGGTTGAACAGGACCAGGAGCTGTTCAGCGCGAACGTTTCGGGTGCAACGATGACGCGGGCGATCGGCGCCCAGCCAATGTTGCGCAAGGACGACCCGGAGCACGCCGCAGACCGGGCGCCTGTAAATCCCGTTCTACGTCCCAAGTCCATCAAGGAAGTCTGGGGACCGGTTTTTGAGCGTAACGCCGAGACCTACCTTCAGAAAGTCGCCGAGCTGGGGCCGGAGGAAGCAGACCTGAACCGGGATTACGCAGCTCCCGTGGCATCGCAGAACCTTATTGACCTCCTGGGATTGAAGGACGTTTCCGTGGAGCAGGTGCGGCGCTGGTCTCACGACTTCATCGCTGGGATGGGAAATGTTCTGGATGATCAGTCGATCTGGGACCGGTGTGATGCTGCCACCGCCGAAGCCGACCGATTGCTGGAGGAGCTCATCCCCTATTACCGGCAGAATCCGGACGCCTCGATGGTGTCCGCTTTTGCCAACAGTGGACTCCCCACCGCCAATGTTGCAGCCAACGTCAAACTGACCATTTCCGGTGGCATGAACGAGCCGCAGCATATGGTCACCAACATGGTGTGGGCGCTGAGCAATCATGGGGACCAACGCGAGCAGGTCCTTGCTGATCCAGCTTTGTGGGCATCAGTGTTTGATGAGGCGGTCAGATGGCAGTCACCGATCGGAATGTACCCCCGGGAAACGACACGGGAAACTGTCCTCGAAGGCGTCCGTATACCTGCCGGCGCCGGTGTCGGCGTCGTCGTGGCATCTGCCAACCGCGACGCGGGCCACTTCGGCGCTTCAGCTGCAGAATTCGATATCAATCGGACCAAACGCCCCCACCTCGCCTTCGGCAGCGGCGTCCACCTCTGCGCCGGTCACTGGGCGGCGAAGACCTCCATTGGCCAGATCGCCGTGCCGATGGCCTACGAGCGCTTTCCGGGCCTGCGCGTGGACAAGCGACGGAGTGAAAGCTGGGATGGCTGGGTCTTCCGCGGACTGACCAGCCTGCCCGTCACCTGGAACTAACCCAACTACCCATTACCAAAAGGAGCAACGATGCCCAGCGTCACCTACACCCAGCCCAATGGCACCCAACAAACCCTCCAGGTCGAGTCAGGCACTACCCTGATGCGCGCCGCCGTCAACAATGGCATAGATGGGATCATCGGCGAATGTGGAGGCCAGGCCATGTGCGCCACCTGCCACGTCTACGTCCGCCCGGAATATGCGCAAGCGCTCCCGGACATCAGCGATGACGAAGACGAAATGCTTGACTGCGCCACGGCCGAGAGGACGGACAGCTCCCTGGCTCGCCTGCCAGATCCAACTCAACGCGGGAGCTCTCGGAGATTGTCGTGGACATCCCGGTCGGCCAACTCTAGAACGGGGACAGTGATATGAGCGTTGTCATCATTGGTGCCGGACAGGCCGGCCTGCAGCTCGCCGACTCTCTGCGGACAGAAGGATACGACGGCAAGATCGACGTGATAGGCGAGGAATTCGGTGTGCCCTATCAGCGCCCCCCTCTGTCAAAGGACTACCTCGCTCCGGGTAAGGAAGCAGCTCCCTTGCCGTTGCGCGGCCCATCGTTCTTCCTCGATAAGCACATCACGCTTCATGCAGGGGTTCGGGCACTGACTGTTGACCGGCCTGAACGCACGGTGAAAACCACTGAAGGGATGCTCGAATACGACCACCTCGTCTTCGCAACCGGCGCCAGAAACAGGATGCTGAGCTGCCCGGGCGCCCTCCTGCCCGGCGTCCATGGTCTAAAAACACTCTCGGATGCAGAGGCATTGCACATGGCGCTGCCCGCGGCCCGCAACATCGTGATCATCGGTGCCGGATTTATCGGACTCGAATTCGCGGCGGCGGCCTTGGCACACGGATGCAACGTCACAGTCCTGGAATTCGCTCCCCGTCCAATGGGACGGGCGCTGACTCCCGTCATGAGCGAATGGTTCGCAGGCGCCCTTCGCTCCCAAGGCATAAGCCTGCGCCTCGATGAAGGAATTGAGCGCTTCGAGCCTGGAACTGATGGCCGGGTAGCAGCCGCAATCTCCACCTCAGGGGCTTCCTACCCAGCAGATCTCGTCCTCGTCGGCATTGGCGTACAGCCCAACGACACCTTGGCTCGCGACAGCGGAATCGAAACAAGCAACGGAATCGTCGTCGATGAAACACTCCGCACAGCAGACCCCGCTATTCTGGCAATCGGCGACTGTGCGAATTTCCCCAGCGCGCATTCCTTGGGCAATTTGCGCCTGGAGTCCGTCCAAAACGCCACCGACCAGGGACGTCACGCGGCACGTACAATCCTGGGAACAGAAAGCCCCTACAACGCACTCCCGTGGTTTTGGTCCACCCAGGGCCCCTACAAGCTGCAGATGGCAGGCATTCCACAACCCAATGACGACATTCTCATCTTGGGCGACCAGAGCGAAGCAAAGTTCTCCGTCCTCTGCTTCAGGCAAGGCATCCTCGCAGCTGTGGAATCGGTCAACAACGCCGCGGACCATATGGCGGCCCGCAAACTACTCTCCGCAGGCACCGCCATCACCCGTACCCTAGTGGAAAGCGAGGGCTTCACCCTCAAGGCTGCCACCAGGGAGGTATCGCTTGTCAGCCCAGTCCCCTAATGGATGGACCCCCACCGGGATGGACCTGAATCTGTTGATGCCCCTGCGTGTGTTGCTGGAGGAGCGCAACGTCAGCGCGGCCGCTCTTCGGTTGAATGTCAGTCAGCCCACCGCTTCCACATTTCTTGCCAAGCTTCGTCGGTACTTTGATGACCCTCTGCTGGTGCGGGAAGGCAATATCTACAGATTGTCCCCTCTGGCAATGCGCTTGAAGGAAGAGCTACCGGGCGCCCTGCGGTCTCTCGAACAGATCATGAGGGCCAAATCGGAGTTCAATCCTTCCACCAGCGATCACGAATTCACCATTTTGGCCACGGACTATGCCAGTTGGCGCGTCGGCACCCAGCTGCTTCCCCGACTTGAGTCCTTGGCTCCGGGGATCAAGATCAGGTTCGACCATGTCCTTCCCGCCCACGTCGACGGCGCGCCCGAATCCCTCAAAGATGTGGATGGCATGCTGCTGCCGCACGGCTACCTCGCCCAACAGCCCTACTTGGACGTCCTCCTTGACGATTGGACATGCTTGGTCGCCAGCGACAACCCGCACTTGGGGGAGCGCCCTTCACGGGAAGAACTTCTGGCGATGCCCTGGATCATGACCATCAGTGGCAGGGGAGCGTTTACTCCCGCCGCACGGCAGTTTCAGATAGCCGGGATCGACCCAGTGGTAAGCACCATTACCCCAAATTTCTTCGTCATTCCTTCCCTGATTGAAGGATCCAACAAGGCCGCCTTGATGCCCGGGGCGTTAGCCCGGAGGGCAGTCCAAAGCTCAAGCCGACTCCGCCTTGTGGACCCTCCTATCCCTCTGTCTGCGCTTTCAGAGGCCTTCTGGTGGCACCGGGACCGAGAACACGAGCCCGCGCACCGCTGGTTCCGCCAGCAGTTGGAACTGGCCTGTGCGCCGCTGCTTCAAGCGCCCTCGAAAGAGTTTTAACACCGCACAAGGTAGACCTTCCACTATCTGGTATTCCAATAGCTCCTATTGGAAAATCCCGCTTCCCAATAGTTATGACCCAACTCACACTGAAATAGCCGGCAGATAACAAGCAATGGAAATTTGATACGGCTTTACAGAAAGGATCGACGATGATCCACCTCCTCTCACATCTTTCCCACATCGAGATTTTCGCGAGCGATCTCGAGGAATCCGTCCGCTATTACGAAGAGCAGGTTGGTCTTCGTGTCGTGGACCGTGCAAACGGCAAGGTGTATCTCCGTTGTTGGGGTGACTACTACGCGTACAGCGTGGTCTTGACTCCCGGAAATGAGCCTGGAATGGTCTCGATGGCCTGGCGCACGTCAAGCGACGAGGCACTTCAGGAAGCTGCCCGCCGGCTTGACGCCACCGAGTACGCCGGAAAATGGAAGGATGCAGGAGAAGGCCTCGGGCGCTCCTACGTCTTTACCGGACCGTACGGCCACACAATGCAGCTTTTCTGGGAAGTCGACCTGTACAAAGGCGAAGGCGAATTCGCTTCGACATACCCCGATCGGCCTTCGAAAAGAAGCAACCAAGGCATCGCGCCCCGCCAACTGGACCACGTCACGATCGCCGCTTCCGATGTTGAGGGATTTGCCACGTGGTACAACGAGACGCTGGGCTTCCGCATCATGGCCTTCGCAGGCTTGGAGCACCCGGACATCACTTTCTTTGGGGTCCTGACCACCAACGAGAAGTCACACGATCTGGGAATTCTGCTCGATGCTTCCGACCGTCCCGGTCGCATTCATCACTACGCCTTCTGGGTGGATAACCAGGCTGAGCTGGCCCGCGCGGCGGAGCTCCTCATCGAGAACGGCACACCTATGGAGTTCGGTCCAGGCATTCACGGTATCGGTGAGCAGGATTACCTGTACTTCCGGGAGGCTAGCGGCCTACGTATTGAGGTCAATACCGGCGGATACCGTAACTACGTGCCTGACTGGAAGCCAAACCGCTGGACCCCTGCCCTCGGGGCGAACGATCTCTACCGGAACAGGGAACTGCCGCAGTCGATGCTGGAGGCCTTCCCGCCCGCAGCCGCACCGGCCGCTACCGAGCAGGGTCTCGTTCCCGGCACCGAAGCCGAACTTATCGAACAAGCGGCGCTGCGAACAGAGAGGTTCATTGGATCATGACCGCATTCCCGGAATCAAAGCAGAGTTTGTCCTCTTTCACTGACTCCGTCGGCCTTACCTGGCGCCATTGGGCCTACTTCACACTCATTACGCTCGTCCTCCTGGCAGACGGGATGGAAGTTACGATTATCAGCCACACCTTCCCTTCGCTTGTGAAGGAGTGGGGTGTCTCTGTGGGCGGCGGTATCACCCTCATCGTGACTGCTGGCTTCATCACTATGGGAATCGGCGCGATCATCGCCGGACGTCTTGCTGATGTGCTGGGAAGAAAGACAGTGTTGACCAGCGCCGCCGGCCTCTTCTCCATCGCAACGACGCTAGGGGCAACATCCCCGGATTTCACCGCTTTCACCATGTGGCGGCTCGTGGCTTGCTTCGGCATCGGCGCCGTAATGCCAACCGGCGTCACTCTCCTTGCTGATCTGGTTCCAGCCAAGCGGCGCGGGGCAATGGTTGCGGCAGCATATGCGGGCGTAGGACTGGGAACGACGGTTGGTGCAGCACTCGCCGGCCTGCTGATACCCAGTGGCGGTTGGAGGGCGCTTCTCGTTGCAGGCGGCCTTGCCCCGGTGGTCATCATCATTGTGCTTGCATTCCTCGTGCCCGAACCGCCTGCTTTCCATGCCGCCCGTGGGGCGACTGAGAGAGCGAAACAGGGACTGGCGCGCCTTGTTCCGAAGGTTGATCTCGCACATGTCGATCTGACGCCACCGGCAAAGGGAGACACTAAGGAAGCCCTTAAAGTCGTTGTCTCCAAACGCTTTGCCGTCACGACCATACTCCTCTGGGTCTTCGGGTTCTTCTCCCTCGGTACGCAGTTGCTGATCGCCCAGTATCTTCCGACGCTCCTCCAGCAGCCCGTCCCCGGCCTCAACACAGTGCAGAGCAGCACCATCGTGGGTGCATATGGATTCTCCAGCGTTCTTGGTGGACTGGTCCTTGGGGCCATTTTGACCAAGGTATCCCGATACTTGACCATTGGCCTCGTCCTTGGAATGTCCGTAGCAATGACCCTGGTCATCGCTCTTGTACCGAGTCCCGGGTTTTCCACGTTGTTGCCGCTCTTCACGATCGCCGGCTTCATCCTGCCGACAGGCTTCGGTCCTACACGCAACATCCTCGCCACTGCTGCTTACCCGACGGCGGTCCGCGGCACCGGCGTCGGAATGACAGAACTCGGAGCACGCCTTGGTTCGGCCGCCGGAGGAGCGGCCGGCGGCACGCTGATAGGTGCCGGACTGAGTCTCTCGGCCATTTTCCTCGCGCTCCTTGTACCTCTCGCAGTCCTGCTTGGCGCTCTCGTCGTCTTGAGAGCCGAAGCGAAACGAACGGGAGAAACCGGGGCGGAGGCCTCCGAAGAAGTAGCCGGTCCGGTCCTTGCCGCACCTACCGTTGCCAACTGACGCCGACGTCGTTCCTCTGCCTTGGATTATTTGATGGCGCCTGCCCCGATTCCTTTGACGATGTGCCGCTGCGCCAGCAGATAGAAGACTATGACGGGAACAATCGATATCGCAGTTGCCGCCAGGAGGATCTGTTGTTGCGGTGTTTCTGCCGAATCGAAACTGGTCAGGCCTCGCTGTATGGGCATGAGTGAATTGTCGTCGAAGAGAACAAGGGCCATTAGATATTCGTTCCATGCAGCCAGTCCTTGGATTACAGCTACCGCCGCCAAGCCCGGCTTGGCCAAGGGGAGGATGACGCTGGCGAAGATCCTGAGGGAGGAAGCGCCATCAAGAGCCGCCGCTTCCTCGAGATCCTTGGGCTGGCTGGCGAAGAAGCTGCGCATGATCAACGTGGCCATGGGAACACCTGAAGTGATGAGGATCAGGACGTAACCTACCCGGCTGTTGGTGAGCCCGAGGTCGGTCAGTAGCCGGTATTGGGCGAGGAACATAGCCGGGGCCGGGATAATCATGACGGCGAGAATCACGACTGTGAAGATGCCCTTGCCGCGGAACTCCATGCGAGCAAGCGCGTAGCCGGCCATGCTCGATGCCACGAGAATCCCTGCGACTGCCGCCAACGTGTACGTAATGCTATTGAGCAGGTACATGCCCAGATCGCCCTGCACCCATGCCGTGACGTAATTTTCCCAATGCGCATCAAGGGGCACGAGGCTTTTTCCCGCAAGCAACTCCTCCAACGACTGGAGGGAGCCGGAAACCATCCACAGGAGGGGGAAGAGCGCTATGAGGGCTGCGACGATCAGCAGTCCGTACAGACCGATTTTGTCAGGCCGGATCCGACTCCTGCGAACGCGCACGTGCTGATCCTGGGGTGCAGCACCGGCGGGGATGCGAGCCCGATGTTCGGCGACTTCAGTGTTCTTCAATGACATCAGAGGCTTCTTTCGGATGATTGGTGTGTCCTCATGCCCGGGACCGCCTGGCTGAGACGGCAAGCTGAACCAGAGAGAGCAGCACGAGGGCACCGCCGAAGACAACCGACATGGCGGCAGCGCTGCCATACTCGTGGTTGGTAAAAGCTTCAGCATAAATTTGCAGGGTCGGAACCATCGTGTGATAGCCCGGTCCTCCGTTCGTCAGCACCTGGACGGTGCCAAAGACCTGCAGTGCCGCCAAGAGGGTGAGCAGGCTGACAATGGTGGTTACAGGCGCCAGCTGCGGCCAGGTGATGAACCGGAATTTCGACCACGCCCTGGCCCCGTCCAATTCAGCGGCTTCGTAAAGTTCCGAGGGAATGTCCTGGAGTCCTGCGAGGAAAAGCAGGAATCCGAAGCCCCAGTGGAACCAGATGAACACCGCAATGACCGATGGCAGCGCGAGGGCAGGATCGCCGAGCCAGTTTTGTTGGAAGGCGCCGAGTCCCACGATCTCGAGCATGCGATTGAGGACTCCGGATTGCGGTGAGAAGAGCGAGGTAAAGATCAAACCAACGACGACGACCGAGAGGACTCCGGGAAGATAGAAGACTGTCCGGAAGAAGGTTTTTCCTCGTACCACTTTGTTGACGGCCACGGCCATGGCGATCGCGAGACCGTTACCGATGAAGAAACCGACCAGAGCGAAGACTGCGACGTTCTGCATGGATGCCCAGAACGCTTCGTTCTTAAACACTGACTCGTAGTTCTTCCAGCCGATAAAGGGCGTGTCCGGGCTGACACCGTCCCAGCTCTGGAAACTGAGCAGGATGGCTTGCGCGAATGGAGTGATGGTGAACGTAGCTATCAGAACGATTGCAGGCGAGAGGAAGAAAAGCCCGAGCAGCGTCTTGCGCGCGCTGCCTCTGCGTCGCGGCGCCCCGAAGGAGCGCCGCGACGCAGATGTCGCGAGGTGGGGGGACATCAGCTCTTATCCTGGGCAGCCTGCAGGTCATCCAGGACCTGGTCGATCGTAAGCTCGCCGAGGACAAGGCCCTGCGCATCCCGGATGATAGCGGTGTTCACGTTGGTCTTGATGGTGTTCGGCAGAACCTGCATGTCCTTAACACCTGCCCCAAATCCGGAAAGTTGGGGCGATAGTGTCCCGCTTGCCAGCAGCTCAGGGTTCGATGGCATGATGTGACCCACTTCAGCGAAGACCTTCTGCTGTGAAGGAGCAGTAAGCCATTTGACGAACTCCAGCGCTTCCTTGGGGTGCTTACCCTTCGGATTGATGACTGCGCCCTTTCCAGGAAGGCCCGGTGAGCGGGGTGCAAGCTTGCCGTTGGCGGCCGGCGGAACGGTCAAAGAGATGAAGCTGTTGTAGTCGGGGGCGGTCTTGAATCCGACCGAGACTCCGGGGGAAGCGTCGAAAATGGCGCCAACTTCATGCTTGCTGAAAAATGATGCTTCCACGGTGGGGTTGTCATTTTGGCCGCCTGTAAGGGAGCCGTTGGCAATGACGCCGGCCTTTTTCAAATCCACGAGCAGTTGGAAGGCATTGCGCCACCCCTCGGACTTCCAGCTGGCCTTGCCGTCAAAAGTCGCGGAGATCTCATCGTCCGTCAGCCAGTTTGAGGCGAACCCCTGGATAAGCTGGGGTGTCAGCGAGGCTGCGACAGAGAAGGTGCCCTGGCCGTTCTTGCTGGCCGCTGCGAGTTTTGAGATGAGTTCACTGGACGTCTTTGGCAGGGCCTTGGGGTCGATGCCGGTCGCTGCCGTGTCCAGGAGGAGCCCGTACGTCTGGGTTTCCCAATGCGCCGTGTAGATTCCGGCGGGAACACCCAGGTTATTCCCATCTGCGAACGTAGACATCTTGATCACGGCGGGGCTGAAGTTCTTGCCCCAGTCTCCCTGCAACTCCGATTGAAGGTTCATCGCCCAGCCGGCCTTGTAGAAGGGCGCCATGTCCGTTGCATTGAATGAGGAGTAGATGTCAGGCATCGATTTCGACTGTGCCTTTGCCTGCAGCTTGGGCAGATAATCTGTCGGGCCGGGCGAATCAACGGTAATCTTGATGCCCTTCTCCTTGGAGTACTGCTCCGCGAGCTGATTCAGGGCTGCTTCCTGTCCACGGGATTGGTTAAGGAAGGTCAACTCAACGGCACCAGAGCTGTCACCGGAAGCGCTCGTTGAGCCGCCGCCGGCGGAACAGCCTTGGAGGAAGAGTGAAGCGGCTACCGCGACGGCGCCGACGGTAACAGCCCGACGCCGGACGGCTGCCGGACTTGCTGAGGTACTGCTGTTTTTACGCATGGATTCTCACCTTTGAAAAGGACGTAAGGATCTGGGGAGTTTTGGATTCTGTTGTTCAAGGAACGAGTCAGGATGGCCTTGGCGGAGCGGAGGTGCCGGGCCTCCTGAATGGCGGAACAGGCGTACAGCTAATTTCATAGGCACGTTGGTTGCTCCCGCAGTGCCGAAGATGGTCCGACGTACGCGCTGGGTGTGATCGCTTGGTGCTCGATAACCGCCACACCTTGCGGCTCAAGGACCATTCCAGCTGTCGGGCTTCCGCTTAGCAGGTCCCTGCCTCTGGCGGTGAGAGACACAGGAACGGAGCCATGGTTGATCAGGAAGGTAACTTCGCCGCGCCGGACGGTCTCAACCCATCCCGTTCCGTCAGGTATCTCCGTAGCCGTATCGAATGCGATGCCTGCCTCGGCGAGCAGTGTGTGGACCAGATCCGTCATCGCGCGGGGTTCCAGACGGGTGGCCAAATACCACGCTGCGCCGTTCCCCGTGGATCGACGCGTGAGGGCAGGCATTCCCTCAAGGTGGCCTTGTCCGAAGTGCGCCTTGACCTCTGCGTCGAGGATTCGTACCGCTTCGCTCCATCCAAGACCCGTGGCGCGGCCGCTGGGAAATACGTCACCGAGAACTTCTACAGTTGGAGGGATGGTCGTCTCCGCCCGGACCGGGATGGCGCGGGGTCTCTGCCATGCAGCCGCAAGGGGTACGAACTCTTCGACCCACACCCCCAAGGTCTGCTGCAGCTTGCCAAGATAGCCGTTCAGCCGGACGTGCAGGGACTCATCGAGGATCGCCGATTGGGCTGTGACGAAAACGGTCGATCCGGAGTTGGCGGCCTTGTCCAGAGCATCAAGTTGGGCGTCTGTTGCTACGAGGAGGTTGGGCACGACGATGAGGGGATACTCGGCGAGGTCCTCATCGCCGCGAACGAAATCGACTACGATACCGGCCCTTGTCAAGGCTGTGTGCCAAGGAGCTACGAGGGCGAGATAGCTGGATTCTGTTGGTTGGCCGCGCTGCTCCAAGGCCCACCAGCTGTTCCAATCGAAAACTATCGCCGCTTGGGCGGGCACCTGTTTGCCCATCAGCTGGGGGAGCCTGCCCAGTTCTTGTCCGAGCTGCTGGACTTCCTGCCAAATGCGGGTGTCGGTTCCGGAATGGGGCAGCATCGCCGAGTGGAATTTCTCTGCGCCCGCTGCGGATTGGCGCCACTGGAAGAAGAGTATTCCGTCGGCTCCGCGGGCCATGGCCTGGTAGGACAATGCCCGCATCTGCCCTGGCGCCTTGGGGGCGTTCTCTGGCCGGGTGATAACAGCGCCGGTGGATTGTTCCATCAGGATCCACGGCTTGCCCCTGCCCAGGGACCGCATGAGGTCCCGCGCCATGGCCGCGCCGAGCGGCGCGTCAGGGTCTGCAGGATCGGGGTACAGATCATCCGAAATGACATCGACGTGTTGCGCCCATTGCCAGTAGTCGGCACCGCGGAAGACACCCATGAAGTTGGTGGTCACAGGTATGTCCGGCGTTACTTCGCGCAGGATGGCTTTCTCGGCAAGGAAGCACTCGAGCAGTTCGTCCGAGCTGAAACGGTCAAAGTCGAGCAGTTGGGTGGGGTTTGCGAAGGCTGCTGTCGTCCGCGGAGGCAAGACCTCGGCGAAGGACCCATAGCGCTGGGACCAGAAGGCTGTGCCCCAAGCATGGTTGAGTCCGTCGACGTCGACGTACTTCTCTTCAAGCCAGCGGCGGAAGGCTGCCGCCGACTCGTCGCAGTAGCAGCGGGCTACATGGCATCCGTACTCGTTGTTGATATGCCATAGCGCCAGCGCAGGATGCTGACCATACCGCTCGGCAAGCTTTCGTGCGAGCCGTCCCGCAGCTGAACGGTAGGCCGGCGAGCTTGGGCAGTATGTCTGGCGCGAGCCCGGGGCCAAACGGACACCGTCGGCTGTCACCGGAAGTGACTCCGGATAGGCCAAGGAAAACCATGGCGGAGGTGAAGCCGTCGCCGTGGCAAGATCGACGCGGATGTTCCCAGCGTGGAGGTTGTCCAAGGCCCGGTCGAGCCACGCGAAATCGTACTGATTCTCTTTCGGCTCCAGCATGGCCCAGGAGAAAACGCCAACAGTTGCGAGATTGACTCCTGCAGCCTTCATCAGGCGAACGTCTTCAGGCCATGTCGATTCGGGCCACTGTTCGGGGTTGTAGTCACCGCCGTACCACGGGGTGGTTGAGAACGCGGAGCGCATAGGTGCCTCTCTCATTGGTGATGGAAGGAAAAAGCGTGGTTCTAGCGGCTTGGATGGGGGGAGACGGCGTATCCGCTGAAGCGGGGCAGAGTGTTGAAACCCTCGACGGCGAGTCGCCAGCCTGTTGGGGAGTGCTGCTCCACGTTCAACGGCAAGGGCCAGATGGGCTATCGCAGCCAGGAGGCCACCGTTGGCAGGAAGGTAAAGAGTGAGGAAGCCTGGGATCTGGGGATTGTGCCCATTGACGAGGAACTGGTTCTTCGGCGACGGCAGAAGCAGTGCCTGAATCGCCCTCTCCATGTCTCCCAGCCGTGCTGCCGACATCGACATGACGGGATAGTCCCATCCCCAGGTGGATTGAAGGTCCCAATTGAGCCACACGGAGTCAAGGGTTGCGCGCATCGCCCCGGGATCAATAATGTCCGTGTCGGGCAACCAGCCAAGGGCCATCAGCATTGACGGATGGTCTTTGCGCAGCAGGTAAGGCGGAGTCGCCAAGGCAGCGTACGTTCCGTCGGGCATCAACCGGGGCTGATGCATGCGGCGAGCGATAAGGTCCCAGTCCTCGCGCACCGGTAGGTTCAGCCGTCGCCGCCATTCATTCGCAACGTTCAGCGCCCACGACCAGTAGGCGAGCTCGAAGGTTGGATCTGTGTTTGTAGCCCGGTCAACCAGGTAGCTTTCCTGGGCAGGGATCAGCGGCGGTGGCAGGATAAAGGCTCCGTCATGCTCTTCAACGAAGTCGGCCATGAAGTCCGCTGTCGCTTCAACAAGCCTGTAATGCTCCTCGAGGAATCCTTGTTCGCGGCCCTCGCTGTAGAGAAGTTCGAGCAGGTGGATCAAATGTGGCTGCTGCCATATAAGGAACACGCCAATATGACTGGGCGATTCCCGCGCTGACGGGTCTGTTTGCTTCGGCCAACGGGCACCCTTGTATCCTTGGCGGCTGGCTGTTTCCTGGGCAGCCGGGAGGGCGGTGTGGTACCAGCCGAGGCTACGTTCAAGGAGTGCGCCGCGCCCCCACAACGGGAAGTGGGCACCATGCCACCAATGCATTTCGAGGTGGAACTTCCCGCACCAGGTGTTGTAAGTCAACCCTGTTTCTGCAGGCGGCGTCCCTCCGGCGCTATTCACCGCGAGGAGGTATTGGGACAACACAACCCGGCGTTCAAGCTCCGTGGCGCCTGCGTCTATGCTTCCGTCGAAGCTTACGGCGGCACCGCTCAGCCAGTAGTCCTCCCATGCAGAAGCGGCGGCGGTACTGACTGCCTCAAAAGTGTGCGGAGAGTCAGTCGGTTGAGGCCCCGGAACGGGCTGTAGGGTAACGACGACTTCGAGTTCGTCTTCCGTGGTAACTGCCATCACGCGGGTCCCGCCGTCGAGCAGGCATAGCGTACCTGTTGTCTCCACTCGGACTTCGTAGGTTGTGGATTCCACAACTCTGCGGGCCAGCCATCCCCCGGGTGATGTCTCTTCCCAATGCACGCTCTCAGCCAGCGGGAGTTCGAACGGGGCCAAGTCATCGCGCTGGGGGTCGAAAATCCAGGACACTGCCAGTCCGCTTCGCAGCAGTCCTGATCTGATTCTCGTGGCGAAACATTGGGCGGAGGGATGCGCCGTGGTGGTTACTTCGACAGGTATGCCTTGGAGCTGATAACCGGCACGCACTGTGCCGGACCACAAGTCGAGTTCAGTTTGTGCGCCCTCCAGTTCGTTCGGATGGCCTATCCGGGGACCTGCCTCGGTTGCATCCAGCGCGAGGCGGCCCAGATGCATCCTTCTGGGGTTGAAGGCGAACCAGGCACTTGCCCTCAATTCGTCAGGAATCGGATCGGCGCCGCGTTGCAGCCCCATTCGGTCCAGGTAGGGTACCGGACCCCTGGCGGTTTGGTGCGTGGTGGCGGCATCTTCCAGGGAAAATTCCTGTTCGGTTCGAGTGCTGTACCAGCCCCAGCTCGATTGAGTGCGAAGGGGGATTTGGAAGTCGTCCACGTTAAAGGGCCGTACCTGCTGTTCAGGCAAACCCCTACTGCCGTCGTCGGCAATCCGCAGTGGATCGGGACGGAGTTCGTGAAACGCCGGAAAAGTCTGCAGCCCGGAAATGTCCACAGTCATCGCAACGTCGCCGTTGCCCACGCTCAGCGTGTTGGTAGCGTGCGCCTGTGTGAGGACGGGATTATGACGGCAGACAGTGCTGCGCCGGTTGATTTTCATGCGCGTACCCCACGCAGGCCGTCACACGACATCTGGCTAGGGCCTGTCACTTTAAGCGGTTGGCGGTGTTTGGGCATCTTTGCCTCCTCGACGCTTTGACCCGAATTCTGAGTCAACTATAATTTCTGTTTAGAGGATAGCGTTAAGCTTTGAAACGAATCAACAGTTTTTTGAAAGGACTTGAAATGGCGGAAAAGCGGGGGGAGTACGCAAAGTCGAACAAGCGCCGTGAAGCGCTCAGTGCGGCGGCACTCAGTCTGGTGCAGGCCAAAGGGCACCGGAACGTTACGGTTTCGGAGGTCGCAAATATGGCCGGGGCGAGCGAGCCGACGGTCTTCTATCATTTCCCCACCAAGGAAAGTCTGTGGATCTCTGCCTTGAAGCAGTTTGACGACGAGAACATCCGCAGCGTTGGTCATGAGGCCGGAGCTATCGCTGATATGGGCCATCGCGCGGAAGTAGGCGTTCGCCGCCCCCACATACCGCTTCTTTATGCGGAAATGGCGGGCGCCGCCGTCGACCGGGAAAACCCCGCGAACCCCTATTTTCAAGAGCGAATGGCCCGATCCTTGCAGGTCATCGAGACCGACATTCAACGTCTGCAGGACATCGGAAAGGTGCCGGCTGATGTAGTTGCCCACGTTGCCGCCCGCGTTCTCCTCGCGTGCTGGGAAGGTTTGCAATTCCAGTGGCAGCACGGACCTGAGTTCGACATTCGAGCCCATTTGGAATGGAACATCCGGGCAGTCCTGGGTCCTGACGCACTGACCCCGCCATGATGGGTTCCGGTATCGGCGGGGGCAGCACGTCAATTGGCCTGATTGGTAGAACCGGGCTCAGTGCACCAGGGCATCCACCAAGCGGTCCACGGCTGTGACAGTGATCGTGGCCGTTTGGTTCGCGCCTTTCACGGTGACGGTGATTTCACCTGCTCCGGTGGGGCGCACGATTGCCAGCGCCCTTCCCTCGTAGGTGTTGCCGACGCCGGAGCGGAAGGAGTCCTGTGACTGTGGGTTCCCATTACCGACCCCCTGCAACACGCCGTCGCCCTCCACTACAACAGAGAAGGGCTCCGCTCCCTGCCTGAAGACACGGCCCGCATCGTCTTCCAGGGATATCTCGACGAACGCGAGGTCGCCGTCGGAGGCGTCGATGGTGGTCCGATCGGTTCGAACCCGGAGGGTGGGCAAGCCCTCCGGAGTCGTGAGGCTCCATCTTGCCTCCGATCCGTCGGCATTTCTGGCAATAGCCGTTACCTCGCCAGCGGCGAATTCGGTTTCGAAGATCGCCTTGAACCCGTTCGCGGGGCCTGTCGGGCGGACTCCTGCACTCTTGCCGTTGATCTGCAGTTCCACCTCAGGCGCTGCGCTGTAAACCTCGATGCGCATCGGTGTTCCCTCGGCAGCATCCCAATCCCATGTTGCAACTGCGTCGCTGAAAGACCATTGAGTGGGGCGTGCCTCCCGCGTGAAATTTTCGGGGGGATGCACAGCGATGTAGGGCTCGGCCCTGAGACCGAACACAATTTCACGGAAGTAGGAAACAGGCCGGCGATGTCCGGTAACGTCGATGTCCCCGCACCACGCGGTCCGCCAAGGGAATGGTGCACCGAAGGACTGTGGTCCTTCGTCAGCGTAGTTGACGCGTCCTAGTACCGGCCTCACCCAGGTAGTCCCATCCTGTCCAGGTGAAGTCGCCGATGAGATGTGAGTTCTGTTCAATGGCCACCCAGTTCTCACTGATCTTTGCGGGGAAAGTCTCGGTCCCCACGATGAGGCGGTTCGGGAACAGCTTACGGTCCAGCTCGTACCTGCTCTCTCCATAGTTGAGTCCGGCAACGTCGACTACCGCAAAAGACTCCTCAGTGCTGTTGGTGACCAGGTCCGACGTCGCGATGTCCTTCATCAAATCGCCCATCTGATTCATGGCTGAGTTGACGCCGCCTTCCATGTTCCTTCCCGCCTCGGCGAGGCGGTGGATGACGGAGACCATCGGATTCATGCCGTTCGTTGTGAAGCGGGTGGGATCCAACTGACGGATTTTCTCCGCGATTCGCCTGCCCCACACGGCGCCCAGGGAGTTTCCGGTCTCGGGAATTTCATTCCCGATCGAATACATGATGACGCTGGGGTGGTTGGCGTCTTTGAGCACCATCGCTTCGACGTCGCGCTCCCACCAGTCAGCGAAGCGTAATGAATAGTCAAAGGATGATTTGGACTCGGTCCAAACGTCGAAGGCCTCATCGATGACAAGTAGCCCTAGACGGTCGCAAGCGTCGAGCATTGCGGGGCTAAGAGGGTTATGGCTACTGCGGATGGCGTTGAATCCGGCCTTCTTGAGCAGCTCGACGCGGCGTTCTTCTGCCCTGCGGATGGTGGCTGCGCCGAGGGGTCCATTGTCATGGTGAATGCACGCGCCCCGCAGTTTAACGGTCCGTCCGTTCAGGCGCAGGCCGTGCGCGGTATCCAGCTGCAGAGTGCGGAAGCCAAACGCGGTGGTGGAAAGCTCAAGCTCATCGCCGCCGTCGAAGACGCGGGTCACCGCTGTGTAAAGGTTCGGATCATTGACGTCCCACAGCTGTGGGTTCTTGATGGTCAGACGCTGGCGCAGCACCGCGGGCTCAGCCGGAAGGACAGTTACGGGGGCCTCAGTTTGCGCCACCAACGCCTGTTCCTGGTCAAGGATGTCAACGCGAACCCGAACTGTTCGCGGTCGGGCCCCGGAGTTGCGCAGCGTCGTCGCTATGGCTGCGACGCCGAGGTCAGCATCAAGGTCAGGGGTCGTGATCTGGACGCCCGCGTAGTCGAGATGCACGTCGCCGGCGACAGTGAGCCAGACATCACGGTAAATGCCCACACCGCTGTACCAGCGGGAGTCCTCGTGCGCGCGTGCCTCAACCCGGATGACGTTCCGTTCCCCATGGCGAAGGTGCGGGGTCATGTCTACGCGGAAGCCGGAATAGCCGTAAGGGCGTTGGGCCACAAAGTCATCATTTACAAAAACCATCGCGTCGCGATAGACGCCTTCAAAGTCGACTGCGACGTGTTGGCCGCTCCACTCCGATGGCACATCGAACTCCTTCGAGTACGCGAAGGCACCCCCGGGGACGTAACCGGTATTCGACCCGTTATCGCTGGGAATCCGTGCCGATCCCACGAGCGCGTCGTGGGGTAGGCAGATTGATTCCGGTGGCGCCTGGCCCGGGCGCAACTCGGAGAAGAAGCCAATTTTCGGACGAACGGACCACCCACTATTGAAGGAAACGCGTGTGGGTTGCCTGTATTCCGTGAGGTCCTTCGTCATAATCTCTTCCTGTCGGTCTTGTCTGTTCCATGGACGGGCTTCCCACAGTTGCGCGTGCAACAGCCGCTGCCGAGACCGGAATACGTCAATGCCGGGCAGTGCAAAATGACCTTTGCTGGGGGAGGCGGAAGTACTGACTCTCCGCTCTGGGCATGGGCAGAGCCTGAGATCTGGCGACCCGCCCATGGTCTCGTTGCTTCAGTTGCACGTTGGTGATTTGGGCAGCAGCTACGCGAACTGGGAAGCTTGAATTGAATAGTAACCGCCATGGTAACTATTGGCAAGGCTCGACAGGCCTAAGCTGACGTCCCGTCGTCTTCGTAGTCGCTGACGCCGGCCAGGTCGCGTCCGGCGATGTATCCGAAGGTGAGCGCGGGGCCGAGATTGATGCCCCCGGCAGGGTAGTGACCGCCCATGACCGAGGCTTGGTCGTTGCCAGCCACGTAGAGCCCGTCGATGGGCCGCCCCGAGTTGTCCAGGGCACGCGCGCGTGGATCGGTGGCAAGGCCTGCGAAGGTGCCGAAGGAGCCGGGGAGAACCTTGACGGCGTAGAACGGACCCTTTTCCAGTGGCCTGAGCGACGGGTTGGGTGTGTTCTTCGGGTCGCCGCCGTATCGGTTGAATTCGGTGGTTCCCCTGCCAAAGTCGGGGTCGACCCCGTTGCGGGCGTTTTCGTTGAAGTCCGCCACGGTTTGTGCCAATGCTGTTGGATTAATGCCGCAAGCGGTGGCCAGTTCTTCGATCGTGTCGCCCTTTTTCAGGTAGCCGGATCGGAGGTAGGGGAACAGTGGGACGGGCAGGGGTTTGGCCATTCCCAGCGGGAACTTGCGGACGTAGGCGGCGTCGGCGATTTGCCAGGCTTCGACGGGTTCGCCGTCAGGTGTTGCTTTGAGCATTCCTTCGACGTAGTCGTAGTAGCCGTTTGCTTCGTTGACGAATCGTTTGCCGTTGCGGAGCACACCGATGCTGCCGGGTTTGGCCCGGTCCATGATGTGGGGGAATGTTCCTGTGCGGCCGTTGCGGTAGGGAACCAGGGAGACCGGGCACCAGGCGGTGGGTGATTCCACGTGGGTGTCGAAGCTGGCCCCGATGGCCTGGGCCATCGTTATGCCGTCTCCGGTGGTTTCCTTGGGGGCCAGGGTCCAGTGTTCATTGCCAGTGGGGGTTTTGGGGAATAGTTCAGCCCGGCGTGCCACGTCGTTGGGGAAGCCGCCCGTGGCGAGCACGACGCCGCGCGAAGCGTTGATGGTGTAGCTTCCGTCAGGTGAATGTACGACGGCGCCGCTCACCTTTCCTGCCTCGTCGGTGAGGAGGTGATTGGCCGGGGTGGAGACGCGGATGTCAACACCAAGATCGTCAGCTGACTTCAACAGCCTGGCGGTGAGGGCGGTGCCGTTGACGAGTTGCATGTTGCGACGATGGATGAGCAGATCCAGAACATGCCGTCCCACCCGCCATGTTGCATGGAGCAGGCCTTGGATGTTGCCCTGGGATGCGGAGAGGAATTTAGTGAGATCAGGTCCGGCCATGATGCCCATACCCAGGAATGAGGTTTCGTAGAGCTGGTGGCGCGCCTTTGCCCGTAGCTCCGGCTTGATGTTGCGTGCATTGAGGGGTTTGGGGCCGACAGAGCGGTTTCCGGTGCCCGCGCCAGGGGTCTGGCCATAGATGTCTTTGATCTTGGCCCCGGGGACGAATTGGAGGCTGGTCTTGTTATGGAAGAACCCGACCATGTGGGGAACTGCTTCAAGGAAGGCCTCGATTCTTTCCGCATCGTAGTTCTTGCCGATGCGGTGGCGCAGGTAGGTACGGAAGAGTTCCCGGTCCTCGTTGATTCCGGCTGCTTTGGCCAAGGGGTTACCTGGGGTCCAGGCCCAGCCGCCGGACCAGGACGTGGCACCTCCACAGACGTCCGCTTTTTCCACGACGATGACTTTCAGCCCGTGGTAGGCCGCTGTGACCGCTGCCGAAAGGCCGCCTGCGCCCGATCCGATGACGAGGACGTCGCAGTCGAACGTGGTGCCGGAGGTTGCGCTTGATTCGATGGTTTTGGTGGTCTTCACTCGGTTCTGGCCTTCAATGTTGTTTGTTGGTCTCGTGTACGGGCTGGAGGCAGGTGCGCGGCGGCACGCACCTGCCTCCTGTCTGTTGCTGGGGGATGGGTACTGTTTTGGGTTTAGCGGTGTTCTTTGTTGGCCCACTTATAGGACCAAAGGCTTGATACCAGTGCTATGAGGCATAGGCCTGCAAGGAGTGCTGCTGCCGGGACCCAGCTTCCGCTGCTTGCCATCAGGGCGGTCGCGATCAGGGGAATGAAACCACCGACGGCGCCAGCCAGTGCGTACGCAAATCCTGCGCCGCTGTAGCGGATCCGGACGTCGAACATGTCGGTGAACCACGTTTGCTGGACGCAGGTGGAGATGTTGTGTCCGAGGTTGATCAACGCGACAAAGCCAAGGATCATCGGGATCAGCTCGCCGCTTTCAAGTGCCGCGAAGAACGGGGCTGCTGCAAGTGCTGCGGCCAGTGGGCCGATGATGTAGAACCACTTCCGGCCGAACTTATCGGCGAGTCGGCCCCAGAGGGCAAGCAAGGGAATGGCCAGGACCATGGCGACCATGGAAGCGGTCAAAACGGTTGAGGACGGGGTGTCTGTGAAGTTCTTGACATAGGCAAGCGAGAACGTGAAGCCCATGTAGAAAGTGCTTTGGTCCACCATTCTCATGCCGATCACTGCCAGGATCTTTTTGGGGCTTGTCCTCAAGGCTTCGGCCAAGGGTGCCTGGGCGGCTTTGTGTTCTTCCTTGACGGCGGCAAACTCCGCTGATTCCGGCACGCCTGCCCTGATCCAGAGGCCGACGAGGGCGAAGAGGATGCTGATCACGAATGGCAGGCGCCAACCCCAGGCAAGGAACTGTTCAGGGGTGGTCATGGCGGTGACCAGGGAGAACGCCGCGGTGCCGAGCAGCAAGCCGACGAATGAGCCGATCTGGACGCCGGTGGCCAGGAAGTTCCGCTTACCTGCGGGTGCGTTTTCCACCGCCATCAGGGCGGCTCCGCCCCATTCCCCGCCGACAGCCATACCTTGGATGGCCCGCAGGGTCACCAGCAGGATGGGCGCCGCGACACCGATTGCAGCGTAACTGGGGAGCAACCCGATGGCCGTGCTGGCCAGGCCCATCATGATGACGGTGATGAAGAGCATGGTGCGGCGGCCGTACTTGTCGCCGAAGTGGCCGAAGATGGCCCCGCCCAGCGGGCGGAACAGGAATCCGACGGCGAAGGAACCCATGGATGCCAGCAGGCCGGCAACTTGGTTGTCGGACGGGAAGAACAGGGGACCGAAGACAACGGCAGCGGCTGTGCCATAGAGAAAGAAGTCGTACCAGTCAACGACTGCGCCGACTGTGCTCGCCAGTGCTGCACGGCGGCCGGCCTTGGCGCTGATCGTTACCGGGGGATGGGTGGGAGTGCTCATGGCGGCAGTGCTCCCTGTGCTGGGGGTTTGGGGACTCGTCATTGCGGTTCACCGCAACCTTTCTGTAGCTCGGCTGCACCTTTGCTGGCGAGCGGGATGAGTGCTTTAATGACTACGTAGTCATTTAGTGATTTTGATCATACGCGCATCGTTGGATCGCGGTCAAACACCCATTGAGCAGGACGGAAGTTATGAACAGAACCATTGGTCTGGCCCACTTGTCAGCGTTGCATCTGAGCCCTCCCGAACTGGTCCAGGCTGCTGCCAACGCCGGCTTCACCTCTGTCGGCATCCGCGTTTACCCGGCGACAAAGGGCGAATCGACCTACCCCATGGCGGTTGGCTCCACCATGTTTGTACAGACGCTTGATCGTCTCGCAGGGACGGGAGTGGTGGTGCGTGATGTGGAGGTATTCACGCTCAACGGGAATCGTGGACGCGCCGAATGGGAGCCCGTGCTTGAAGCGGGAGCTGCTCTGGGTGCGAGTGTTCTGAACGTGATTGGAAGTGATCCGGATGGGGGCCGCCTAAGGGACAGCCTTGCGGCGCTGGTCGAAGATGCCCGCGCGTTCGGGATCAGGCCCTCCGTTGAGCCGATCTCCTACCAGCCCCTGGCAACCGTGCCTGCGGGCGGGATTGCTTGTCCAGCAGACGGGATGCGGAATCATGCTCGATGTTCTTCACTTCGTGCGTGCCGGCGGTCGGATTGCGGAACTGGTGGATCTGCCTGCAGGGGCAGTGACTGTTATCCAGCTGTGTGACGGCCCAGCCGACACCCCGGACTTGCCGGTCCCGCGTGCCATGCCCTTGGGACAGGGCGTCAACGGATCGCCCCGGCAGATCGAATCCCGGTCAAAGAGGCTAGCGCCAGGGGAGGGTGTCTTCCCCCTTGGGGAGATTCTGGACCTTTTCCCGGACACGCCGATCAGCGTCGAAGTCCCTGACGTCCTGGCCGTCGAGGTGCATGGCACAGACGCCCACCTGCAACACATCTATGCGGCAGCCGCAGGGCTGACCCGATCCTCCCTGAAAACAGAAGCGAAGTGAACACCATGAGCGAACTCACCCACGTAAAAACAACCCGAACGGCCACCACGGAGACCTATTGGCCCGGTCGCTTTCAGGACCAGGTGATCCTGGTGACCGGCGCCGCCGGCGGACTCGGCTCGGACACTGCGGACCGCCTTGCACGCGAAGGTGCCACAGTTGTATGCACGGATGTCAATGCCGGCGGACGGGGCGATGGCAGCAGTCCATCGAACTGCATGGCCCTGAATGTCACCCAACGGCAGGACTGGGACCACACCGTGCAGGCTATTCTGCAGCGGTACGGCAGGATCGACGGGGCGCTCTTTGCCCACGGCATCCAGGGACCGGAGGTTCCCGTGACGGAGATGCCGGTCGAGGGATGGGCCAGGACCCTCAGCGTGAATCTGGACGGCTGCCTCCACGGCTTGGCCAGCGTCCTGCCGGTCCTCACCAAGCAGGCCTACGGCAGGATTGCCATCCTGTCATCTATTTCCGCGCGTGAAGGGAATCCGCACCAGGCGGCCTACTCTGCGTCCAAGGCTGGCCTTGTTGCACTGGTGAAAACGGCAGCGAAAGAGGTGGCCCCTTATGGTGTTACGGTCAATTCCATCGCTCCGTCCATGATGAAGACCCGGCTCCTTCAGGACCTGAGCCCGGAACGAAACGCCCAGCTCCTTGCCAAGGTTCCGATGGGAAGAGTCGGACTACCGGAGGAATTCTCGGCTTTGGCCTCATGGCTGCTATCCGCCGAGGCCAGCTATATGACAGGCCAGACACTGGACCTCAGCGGCGGCCGCAACACCGCCTAGGCCGGCGGGCCCGTCGTTGCCCGTACCTGCAAATGGACCGGAAACACGGACTTCATCGTTTCGCTGGGAGGCTCGCCTTCGATCCTCCCAGCAAGACGGTCCACTGCCAGATACGACATCTCCGGGATCGGCTGATGCACCGTGGTGAGGTTGATGAATGCCCACCCCGCCGGCCCGGAATCATCGAACCCCACCACCGAAAGCTGCTGCGGAACACTGATCCCCAGTTTCGCAGCCGCGTCCAACACGGCAAAAGCCAAAGCATCCGTCACGCAATAAAGCGCCGTCGGTCGGTCCTGGGTATCCAGCAACTCCAAGGCTGCCCGGACCCCATCTTCATGTGTAAGCCGCAGATGGCGCACCCAGTCCTCACGAACGTGAAGCCCACGCCGTTCCATGGCCGCCCGGAACCCGTCCCCACGGTCCCGGCCATTGGACCGGTCCCGCAGGGTGGTCAGGACACCGATGCTCTTGTGCCCCAGGCCTTCAAGATGGGCAACAACAATCTCGCCGGCGCGTCGGTCATCGGCAAGGACTGCCTCGACCTCAACAGTCGTATCGTCACGACTGAGCAACACCACGGGTGTCCCGCGCTCCAACACCCTGCGGACGGCGGCTGAAGATTCCCTCGCCGAAACAAAAATCATCCCGTCCACCGTTGCACTGTCCAGGACATCAACTGCCTCAGGATCAGGTGAAATGTCCGGATCCCGGATGAGAACCATCCGATACCCGCGCTCAAGAAGCCGGTTCTGCAACGACTCCACAATGACCGGATAAATAGGGCTGGTCAGGTCAGCAACAACCACACCGACGGCGTGTGTCCGCCGCGTCACCATCATCCGGGCAGCGGCATCGGGCACGTACCCAAGCTCCCTCGCCACCGAAAGAATCCGCGCTTTCGTAGCTGGGGCAACGGATGGATGGCCCCGAAGGGCGCGGGACACTGTCGACTGCGACAATCCCAAATGACGGGCCACGTCAACGCTGGTTACCATTCCACCATCGTATTTCACCAGATCAGCTCGGGTCCCGATGCTATTGAACGTGCGTCTGGCTCTTCTGAGCGGATGGGCTGTCTTGCTGGTGCCGTGGGTCAGCGGTTTCCTGACTGAATTTCTCGCGGGTTTCGGGTGCGAGGAGTGCGGACACCACAGTGATGATGCCAATGATGCTGAAGTACAGGATCACCCATCCTGGTTCACCATTCCCGGCGTTCAGAAGGGCGACGGCGACCAGCGGCGCGACGCCACCGGCGAGCACAGAGCCGAACTGATAGCCCATGGAGGCTCCGCTGTAGCGCAATTTAGTAGAGAACAGTTCTGCAAAGAAAGCTGCCTGTGGCCCATACATGGAGTTGTGGAAAACAGCGAGGCCGATGATGATGGCGAGGGTTGCCAACAACGCACTGCCTGTGTCGGTCATGACGAAGTACAACGGGAAGAACAGGAGTCCTCCGATGGCGCCGAAAAGGTAGACGGGCTTGCGGCCGATTTTGTCGGAAAGGATGGCCCAGAGTGGGACGGCGATAATGCCAATCGCGGAGGCGATAAGCACCGACATCGTTCCTTGGTTGGCGCGGTCGGTCCCAAGGGTCTTCATGATGTAGACCACGGAGAACGTGGTGTAGAGGTAATAGGCGGAGTTTTCTGCCAAACGCATTCCGACGACGAGCCAAATGCCCTTGGCCTCCTTCTGCAGTGCCTCACCCAAGGGTTTCTGCGAGGTCTGCTTGGCCGCGACGAGTTCTTTGAAGTCGTCGGAGTCCTCGAGCTTAGAGCGGACGATCATGCCGGTAACGATCAGGAGGACACTGAGCAGGAACGGTATGCGCCACGCCCAGGCGTCGAAAACGTCGGCTGGCACTAAGGCTTTTACGGCAAGGACGCTGGAATTGGCGAGCAGCATTCCGGCGGGAACGCCCATCTGGGTGAAGCTCCCGAACAAACCACTTCGGCCCGCAGGCGCGTGCTCGATGGAAATAACTGCCGCCCCCGCCCATTCTGCTCCTGCCCCGAAACCTTGCAGCAGGCGCAACATCGTGAGCAGGACGGGAGCCCAGAATCCGATCTGAGCGTAGGTCGGTAAGAGTCCCATGGCCAGGGTCGCGACCCCCATGATCAGGAGGGAGAGAACGAGCATGGGTTTCCGGCCGATCTTATCTCCGAAGTGACCGGCGAACATGCCTCCGAAGGGACGGGCCACGAAACCCACCGCGTAGGTGACAAAGGCAAGAAGGAGACCGGTGGCTGGGTCTTGTTCAGGAAAATACAGTCTGCTGAAGACGCCGGTCGCGGCAAGGATGCCAAAAATGTAGTAGTCATACCATTCGATGGTTGTGCCGACGAAGCTGGCGAGTGGCACACGCCAAGGGGTCTTTGTGCTGATGGATGTGCTGGGAAGTGTCATGGGATCTTCTTTCAACTTGGTACAAGGGAGTTGGCGGGGGAGTTGTTCAGGCGAAGGGGTTGGACAGTCCGATGTAGACGGTCTCAAGGAATTCCTCGATCCCTTCGGCTCCGCCTTCACGGCCGAGGCCTGACTGCTTGACGCCGCCGAACGGTGCAGCGGGGTTGGAGATGATGCCCGAGTTCACACCGAGCATGCCGGTCTCGAGTTGTTCGGATAGGCGAAGGACCCGGCTGATGTCCCGGGTGAACACGTAGGAGATCAACCCGTATGGGGTCGCGTTGGCCAGGCTGATTGCCTCTTGTTCGTCGTGGAAAGGAACAACCGGGGCGACCGGTCCGAAGATCTCCTCTGACAGAGCACGCGCCTCGGGCGGCACATCGGTAAGGACGGTGGGTTCGTAAAAAGTAGCCGGGTCCTGGCAGCATCCTTCCACCGGTGAACACGCGTGCCCCCTTACTGACAGCGTCATCGACTAGGTCTGCGACTTTTTGGCGGCTGTGCTCGTCAATGAGCGGTCCGATCTGAACTCCGGCCTCCGTCCCGCGACCGAGGGTCATTCCCGACATCCGGGAGGCCAGACGCTTCGCGAACACATCGGCAAGGCTGTGGTGAACGTAGAATCGGTTGGCCGACGTGCAGGCCTGTCCGCCGTTCCGGAGCTTGGCTGCGATGGCACCTTCAATTGCAGCGTCGACGTCTGCGTCGGCGAACACCAGGAACGGTGCGTTTCCACCAAGTTCCATCGAGGTTCGAAGCACGGTCCCCGCTGCCGCTTGCAGAAGGCGGACCCCGACTTCCGTGGAACCGGTAAACGAGAGTTTCCGCAACCGGGGATCTGCGATGAGGGGACCCGTCACAGCTCCCGCCGAGGATGTGGGCACCACGTTGAGCACACCTGCTGGCAATCCTGCCTCGTGCATGACCTGCGCGAAGAGGAGCGTCGTCAGCGGTGTCAGGGCAGGTGGCTTGATCACCATGGTGCAGCCGGCGGCGATTGCAGGAGCGACTTTCCGAGTCGCCATCGCCAAGGGAAAGTTCCACGGAGTGATGAACAAGCAGGGGCCGACCGGTCGTTTCGTCACCAGGAGGCGCGAATTCCCGTCCGGCGATGGGGAATACCGGCCCGAGATGTGGGCTGCTTCTTCACTGAACCAGCGGAGGAACTCTGCGCCGTAGGCGACCTCGCCGCGGGCTTCAGTAAGGGACTTGCCCATCTCCATTGTCATCAAGAGAGCGAAGTCCTCGGCGCGGGCAGTGACGGCTTCGAAGCCGGCTCGGAGGATTTCGGCGCGGGTGCGCGCGGGGGTGCTGGCCCAGGCAGATTGCGCTGCCGCAGCCGCGTCGAGTGCTGCCAATCCGTCCACAGGGGATCCATCGGCGACGGTGGTGAGGACTTTCCCGGTGGCAGGGTCTTCAACATCGAAGCGTTGCCCGTTCGCGGCGTCGTGCCACTTTCCGGCAATGAAGACCCCGGTTGGCAAGGAGTCCAGCAGGGAGACTTCCGAAGCCGGGGTCATCGGGGATCTGCTTCCGTTGCGTCAAATGTGATGATTTGTCGCACCGCGAGGCCGTCCGCGAGGTCGTCCATGGCTTGGTTCACTTCCTGGAGGGTGATGGTTGATGAAATCAGTGCTTCGATGGGTAGCCGCCCCTCACGCCAGAGCTGCGCGAAGGCCGGGATGTCACGGGCAGGGACGGCGGATCCGAGGTAACTGCCAATGATCGTGCGGGCCTCGGCCGTGAGCCCGAGCGGCTTGATCGCCGCTTCCGCAGTTGGTGCTGGAAGGCCAACGGTAACGGTCCTGCCTCCGACGCCGGTCAGTGCCACGGCAGTTTCAAAGGCTCTGGCGTTACCGGCAGCTTCAATCACGATTGGCGCCTTGAGCCCTGCTTCGAACGCCTGACCGGGCGTGTAGACCGCGCTTGCGCCCAGAGCAGTGGCTCGTTCGAGCTTGTCGACGACCGCGTCCACTCCGATGACGTCCCCTTTTCCGAGGGATACCGCGGTGAGCAGCGCCGCCATTCCGACTCCGCCGAGACCAACCACTATGGTGGTCTCCCCCTCTTCGGGCTTGGCGGCGTTGATGACTGCGCCGCCCCCTGTGAGCACGGCGCATCCAAGGACAGCGGCGATCTCCGGCGGAATATCGTCGTCAACAGGCACCAGTGAGCGCCGATCGATGACGGCGTGGGTTGCGAACGCGGACACACCCAGATGGTGGTAGACATCCTGCCCGCCGCGATGCAGACGTGTTCCGCCCGAAAGCAAGGTTCCCGCATTGTTCGCTCCCGAGCCGGGCGTGCAGGGTAGTCGCCCGTTCGTGCGGCAATTGGCGCATTCCCCGCATCGGGGAAGGAAGGCCATCACCACCCGCTGGCCAGTGACCAGGTCCTCGACTCCAGGCCCCCAACTGACGACACGGCCGGCAGCTTCATGGCCGAGCAGCATCGGTAGCGGTCGAACCCGGTTGCCGTCCACTACGGACAGGTCCGAATGGCAGATTCCTGCGGCTTCGATTTTGATCAGGACCTCACCTGGGCCCGGCGGATCGAGTTCGAGTTCGCTGACGGTGATAGGACGGGAGGCTCCGAAAGGCCTTGGGCGGCCGATCTCTTCCAGGACTGCTCCGGTTATTTTCATGGTGTGGCTTTCATGTCGATGTTTCCCCGGGTCGGTGCCCGGTGATGGGAATGTGGGGTCGCTCCTTCGGCGATGGCCGAAGATACCGCCGTGGCGATGTCGTCACCGGCGCGCAGTGGGCGGCCTGAAAAGATGCCTTCGTGCGCGAGGATGGGGCGTCGGTCACCGGCCAGTTCCGGGTAGCGTTCTTCAAGTGCTTCACGGCGCTCGGCAACCCGGTGCCAGTGCGCGATCGTTTCGCGGTCGCCCTGTCCGACCGCGTTCCAGCTACGCGGCATCTGCTCCCGGGAGGGTCCGGCGGACGCGCGCCCCCCAATGTTTAGCCGGGAAGGGCGCTTACTGGTTTCAGCCCCACACCCTGGACAGTGCGGGTTGGCTGATGTCATTGTCGCGACGCCAGCCTCGAAGTGGTGCCCGTTCTGGCAAGCGAAATCGTAGAGGATCATGTGCTCTCTCCCAGCGCCGGCTCAGCTGTAAAACCCATCGGGTGCATATCGCAGTGACCTGGCCTGTTCCTCGTCGTGGCCGAAGATAACCTCCGCTCCCGTACGGTTGGCGATCACCCGGAGTTTTTCGACAGACTCAAGCCAGCGAACGTTGTCCCAAACGATCGCCGCACCGACGGCGGGAGGCCCCCAACTGTCCGCAAGGTATACCGCGTCCGACGTGAAAATCTTCGTCCCCTCGTTCTTGAGATCAAGCTGCAAAGACATGGTTCCCCAGGTGTGCCCCGGGGTCTCTATTACCTTGACGCCGGGCACGATCTCCACGTCGCCGCTGACCCCTTCCAGACTGAGCGACTCGTAGTCCGAGACGATGTGCGCTCCCTTCGAATAGCCTTCAATGGCACGTGCGCCAGCGATCTCGGCGCTGTTGGCGATGATCCGGGTTTTGCCGTTGTTGAACATCGAGGCGTTTGCTGCATGGTCGAAATGCAGGTGTGAGAGCACCAGGATGTCGATATCATCCGGTGTCAATTCCAGCTGAGCGAGAGAAGAGTCCAGATAGCCCGGTCCGTCCACTGGCTCACGTACCGGAAAGAAGTCCTGAAACCCTGTCGGCGCCCATCGCTGCTCCCAGTCACGGGGAACGCCCGTGTCCCACAGAATCCGCCCCTCCGGATGCTCGATGAGCACAGCATGGGTGGGGCAATCGCCCCAGACGACAGGCTCCTCTTTATGGTGCCGGTCGCGGATGGTCCGCCCACCTTTGAGCAGAAGCCAGGTCAGGTCGGTCTCCATGATCCCGGTGGACAGAATATGCACGCGCATATCAGTCACTACAACCTCCTTGTTGTTAGCGGCAACTTTTTCCGTTCCCCCACTCTGCAGGTTCGTGAAAAGCAAAACCATGGTGCCAAGGGATATATAAATAGCGAATGCATGGCCCGCGTAGACATATGGCAGTAGAATCACCGTGTGACCGAGTCCAGAATCCAGGAATTCAGGGCACCAGGGGACCCGGAAATCCTCATGGCCGCCACCGAGAGCTCGACGGACCTGGCAAGCGTGCGCGATCGTACACTCATCCTCAAGGGGATCCTGCGCCGCACTCGCACCCTTTTGGGCGCCGATATGGCATACCTCAGCCTGAATGACCTCCCTGCCGGAGAAACGTACATCCATGTCACGGACAACGTGCGAACCGAGGCATATCGGAACATCCGCATGCCGTTGGGCACCGGGGTACTGGGAGCAGTCGCGACTGGCGGCTCAACCGCCTCCACTCTTGACTACCTGGCTGACCCAAACATGAACCACATAGCCACCATCGACCAGATCGTCGCCGTCGAAGGCGTGAAGGCGATCGCCGGGGCGCCGCTCAGGGTAGGTGGTCGGATCGTCGGTGCACTTCTCGTCGCACATCGCACCCCGGCCAGCCTTCCGGCGGCCGGACAACGGGCCCTTGAGCACATGGCAGCCCAAGCCGCCCTTGCACTCGAACAGACCCGCCGGGGGAGTGAGATTACTCAGCTTCGGGCGCTGATAGGGAGTACAACTACCAGCAACGCCGGCCGGACCCGGGAACTGGAATCAATGCTTGCGCTGGATGAGCGGCTGATGGGAAGTATGGTCGCCTCCGTCAACGCGGAGGGCGTGATTGCAGTGCTCGAAGAAGCAACGGGGCGGCCTTTGGGACTGTTTGACCCGGCAGGGCGTCACCGCTTCGGATCCGTGACGCTGAGCAAGCCCGCGCTTGAGACGTGGGGGGTGCAATCGGCAATCAGCAGTTCCCTGCATGGCGCGAGTGCTGCGACCGTTCGACACAAAGGTGATGCCTACACGGTTGTCGCCATCGCGGCCGGCAATGAGCACCTGGCAACGTTGGTCATGAACGGCTCCGCAAGCAAAGAGACCGCACTACTTGAGCGGGGTTCGGTGTTTGTGAGCGCAGCGCTACTGTTCGAACGCACCCTCGTGGATGCCAACAACCGCGCCCAATCAACACTCATGGAAGATCTGCTTGCCAGCCGGACCGAGGACCAGGCTCATGCTGTGAGAGCCAAGTTCGTCGCCTACGGCATTGAATTCCGCAATAAGATCGCCGTCCTGGTAATCCTGGTTGATCCTGCGGTACGGCACGCCGCCCTTGCAATCGTGCAACAGAGACTTCGAAAAGCTCCAATGCTCGTTTCGTCCCACATGGGCCACATCTGCGTGGTGACGACGTCGAACGCGGCAGCCTTGGCCGAAGAACTGGACCAGATCCTGCACGAGGATGGGCTGTCCGCAGTAATCGGGCACGCAACAGCGACCGGCGGCACCATCAGCAGTGTCCGTGAGGCCCATGATGAGGCCTCCGAAGTCGTCACGGCCGCCAAAGAACTCGGCTGGCGACGCGGGTTTGCCGACCTCAACGATCTGGGTATTGCCGGAATCATGCTCAGCCATGACCGCGCTGCAACCGCAGGGCGGATCATCGAACGAACGCTCGGTCCTGTTCAGGACTACGACGGGGCGCACAGAACTGAACTGCTTGGCACGCTCTGGGCGTACCTCGAGACTGGGAGTCGTCTCCAAACCACGGCTGCGCAGCTGCACATCCACCAGAACACCGTCAAGCAACGGCTTGAGCGGATCGACTCCCTGCTCGGCCCGCAGTGGCGAACGCCGTCACGCCGCGTCGATGTGCACTTCGCGCTGCGGCTCTGGAAACTGACTCCGCAACGACTACACGAGCCGCACCGATAGTATTCCGATCATCGGCGGGTAATGAGCCGGGTAATGAGGAGTAGCTTTCGGGATGTTCGTGACGGCAGCGGCATGGACTTAGGATGAACCAGTCACAAGAATTGCCCTGGCATACAGGGCTGCTCCGATCAATCCAGCGTCTTGGCCAAGGGTTGCAGGGAGAATGCGGGGGCGGCGATGAAAGGTCAGCAGTTCGTAGACCGCTTTTCGTAAGGGCGCAAGCAAGGCTTCCCCCGCTTGGGAGAGTCCACCACCGATGACGAAGACCTCCGTGCCCAGGATGCTGACGCACTGGCTGATACTGAAGGCCAGTGCGTCTACTGCTTCTTCCCAGACTTGCCGGGCGATCGGGTCGCCCTCGGCGGCGAGCGAGAGTACAGCTTTCGCGCCGTCTACCGTGTTGCCGCTGATTGCCCTGTAGCGGTGGGCGATGGCTCCTGCTGAGCCGAGGGCTTCAAGTATGGTCGTACCGCCGGAAGGGGCCGGGACCAGTGCGTGGCCTATTTCCCCGGCGTAGCCTCCGGCGGTCACGGGTTTGTCGCCGGAGAACACTGCGGCGGCAATTCCCGTGCCGATGATGAGGACGGCGGCGTCGTGGTAGTCGTGTGTCTGGCGCATTTGTAGTTCGGCTGCCCCTGCGGCGGCCACGTCATGGCCGAAAGCCACGGGCATGCCGAGCCTCGACTGGGCCTGGGTGGTGAAGGGGAAGTCGCGCCATCCCAGGTTGGCTGAGTAGATGCCCGTCCCTGTGACGGCGTCGACGATGCCAGGTACCGTCAGCCCTGCTGCCTGGACCTCTGCGTGGGAGTGTTCTGCTTGTAGCTCGCGGGCGAGTTCTGCGATCCGGTCCAGTATTGTCTCTGCCGGCTGTGTTGGGTGGAGTGGTGTGGCTACGCTGCGGGAGCCCTGCACATTGCCGTTGGTATCGATCAACGCGGCTTTGATGAATGAACCGCCGACGTCGAAGGCCAGGACTGAGGCGGGTGCTGCACCAAGTGACACGGGGGATGGCATGGGTGTCCTACTCTTTGTCTTCTGAATGGTGGAACAATTTCGGGTGACGGGCTTAGACGGCGCCGTAGGACAGTCCTGAGATGAGCCGGCGCTGGAAGATGATGGCGAGGACAAGGATTGGGATTGTTCCCACTGTTGCCGCGGCGGCCATTTGTCCGAAATCCGTGCCCGCGATCGAGATGAAGAAGTTGACGGTTGTCGGGAACGTGCGGGCGTCGATGGACGTCAGGAACTGTGCGAACGCGAATTCGTTCCACGTTTGGATAACAAGCAGCAGACCTGCCGACACCATGCCGGGGCCCAGTATGGGGGTGTGGATGGTCCACAGGATCTTCCATCGGGAGGCACCGTCCAGCTGGGCGGCTTCGTCGATGTCCATGGGAATGTCCCGCATGAACCCCCGGAGCATCCAGACGGCAAGGGGGACGTTCATGGTCATGCAGGCAATGATGAGCAGGATCTGGGTGTCCAGGAGGCCGATGAACTGGGCTATCAGGAAGAACGGGATCACCACGGCGATGGCAGGGATCATTCGGAAGGACAACACGTTCAAAGCGACGGAGCGTTCCTTCCGCAGGCCGAAGCGGGTCAGGCCATACGCCGCCATGAGCGCGAGAACCAGGGACGGGATCACCGACCCGACTGTCACGATGACGCTGTTGGTGATGTATCCGCCGAAGTGCTTCCCCTGGAAGAGTTCTGCGTAATTGTTCAGCGTGGGTTGGAAGATGAACGCTGCCGGGTTCAAAACGTCGCGCTTGAGTTTGAAGGATGAGATGAGTGTGAAGGCGACGGGGAAGAGAGTGATGACGCCCCAGACGCCAACGACGGCGTAGACAAGGGCTGTTGTTGTTCTCGCCTTTCGGCGGTTGGCGCTCATGACGGCAGGTTTCGCGGGAACCGCGACTTTTTCCGTCAGGTTCGGTCCTTCTACGACGGTCATCCCTGAAGCCCTTCTGCTTTTTTGAGGTGGCGTGTGACGAATTGGGAAATGATGATGACCAGAATGAGCAGCAGGACTGCGACGGCTGACGCGCGGCCGATCCATCCTGAGGTGTAGAGGCCGTAGTGGAAAACCATCAGGCCCAAGGTTTCGGTGGCCTGTCCCGGGCCGCCTTGCGTCAGGGCGTAGGCGGTATCGAATATTTTGACTGAATCGATGAGGCGCAGGGCGATCACCAGCCCGAAGATTGGTTGGATCATGGGAAAGGTGATGTTCCGGAACAACTGCCATGCGTTTGCTCCGTCGAGCTGGGCTGCTTCTTTGGGGCGAGGGTCCAGGGAGCGCAATCCTGCGAACATGATGAGCGCTACGAAGGGTGTCCACTGCCAGGTTTCTACGATGAGAACGGAAATGAAGGCCAGCGGTGGCGAGCCGAGCCAGGCCTGGTCAAGGCCGATGGGCCGCAGGAAAGCGTTCAGGGCGCCGTTGAGGTCGTTGAAGATCAGCCGCCAGATGAGGCCGGCCATGACGGGTGCCATGACGAGCGGGATCAGCAGGAGCGTGGTGATGATGCCGCGGCCGATGAGAATGCGGTCAAGCAGGAGTGCCAGGATGGTCCCCAGCAGGACCGTGGTCAGGGTTGAGCTGAGCAAGAAGCCGATGGTGACTCCGACTGCCGGCCAGAAGTTGGTGTCCGTTCCCGAAAGCAGCCGGGTGTAGTTCTCCAGTCCGATGAACTTTGCTGCGCTCAGTGGTGTTCCCCTGTCGTAGTCGAAGAGGCTTATTCCGTAGAGGAACAGGCCCGGCAGGACTCCCACCAGGGTGACGATGATGACTGCCGGGGCAACAAACAGCCGCCCGGTGCGGTCATTGCGTAATTCAGAGGGGCTTCGCTGTGTTTTGCGGTTGGCCCTGGCCGGCGCTACCGATGCTGCGCTCACTAGATTGCTCCTTGCTGGGTCATGGTGGTGGTTGGGGGCTGTCCGCAACCACCACCATTCGTTCTTACTTGATCAGAGTGATTTGATTTCGGCGCTGGCGCGTTCGAGGGCTTCCTTGGCTGTCAGGTTTCCTACGAAGGCTTCTGAGCAGTAGTTGCCGATGATGGTCAGTTTTTCGTCGAGCTGTTCTACCTTGGGCAACCAGCTGATGCCTTCATCGCTGAGGTTCTTGGCCTTGTCCAGGGATTCAAGCATTGCAGGGTACGTGACCTTCTCCTGGTCGGTCTGGGGGTTGGCCAGGGTGCTGGTCCGGGTCGGAACTCCGCCGTTGTGGGTGTATTCCGCGGCCTTGGCTTTGGAGGTCATGTAGGTGATGAAGGCCCAGGCAGCGTCAGCGTTCTTGGCCTTCGACGCCAGGCTGAGGCCCCATCCGGCAAGGGCTCCGTACTGGCCCCGGGGTCCAGAGGGCGGCGGAACGAAAGCGACTTTGTCGGCGACAACTGACGAGTCGGGGTTCAGGATCGTCGGGGCGATGGCTGTAGCGTCAAACCACATGGCCGAATGGCCCGAGGTGAAGGCTGAGAGGGCTTCTTCGTGCGTGTAGCTTCCTACGTCCTTGGGCATGGTCTTGAGCAGGTCGAGGTAGTACTGGAGAGCCTGGACATTCTCAGGTGAGGCGATTTGATCCGCTCCGGTCTTAGGATCCCAGAAGCCAGTGCTGAACTGGTACATCAAGGTGAGCAAGCCGGACGCGAAATGGATGCCCTTCTGTGCCCGCATGGACGTCCCGTACAGCCCGTCTTCCTTGCCGTTGAAGAACTGCGCGAGTTCCAGGTATTCCTTCATGGTGGTTGGTGGTTTCTTGCCGTACTTATCAAAGAGGTCCTTGCGGTACCCGATGAAGCGGGTCTCCCCGGCGATCTGGACCCCATAGGACTTGCCGTCAACTTCCTGCAGGCCCTCACTGTAGGCCGGAAGGATGTCTTTGTAGTCGAAGAAATCCGGGGCGCTGTTCAACCGCTGGCTGACGTCTGCGACTATGCCGCGTTCAGCGAAACTGGACATCCAGAACCCGTCCACCATGACGGCGTCGTAAGCGGCGTTGCCGCTCTGGTAATCCAGTTCGATTTTCTGCTTGAGGCTGTTCTGGTCAACGATGTCCCACCGGACGTCAATGCCCGTCAATGCTGTGAAGTCGGCAGTCATTGCCTGCATTGCAGCGGTACTTGGGTGTGTTTGGGCTGCGATGGTGATGGACGTACCGTTGTACTTTTCCTTCACGCTCGTCGCCCAGTCCTGCACGCCGGGGTCCTGGCTGGCGCCCGACGTCGTGCCGCCTCCGGTAGTGCTGCAGCCGGCGAGCAGCAGAGCCGTGACGCCGACTGCGAGCAGCCGTTGCCTGTTGCGCTTCATGGTTGTTCCTTAGGTCTTGTTGGGGGTGGGTGGTGAAGAGATGCCTTGCGTGGACGGTCTGCGGTGCACCGGATTCCGGTGAACCCTCGATCGCGACAAGGACCTCGTTGGCCGGCAGGTGGCGGCGGCTCGAAGGTCCCGGGGAGTATGCGGGGGACTGGCGCTGTTCTCCTTTGCTGGGGGAGATGCGTCAGCTGACAGGGGCGGGGGCCAGGAGGTTTTCGCGGGTTGTAAGGGAAACGCTCTCACCGCTTTCCAGCGAACGGTGGACCGCTTCGATGGCGTGGGTGACGATGAGTCCCTGTGTTGCTGTGGGCACTGTGATGACCGTGCCGCGGACGAAGTCGATGAATTCGGTGACCATGTCAATGGGTACGCCGCCAATGCGGCCTGCACGCTCGGTGACGCCCCATTGAGGCCATGAAACCCGGTCCTGGGAGTAGTGGGTGATGCCTTGGTTGGAGACATCGATGTGGAAGGCATCTGTGCTGGTCTGCACTTCGTAGCGGAAATCGTAGACCGCCGGTGCGGTTTGGGGAAGGATCCACGAGGAGTGCAGGACGGCGGTGGAACCGTCGTCCATGACGAACGTTGCGCTGATGCAGTCCCATGTGTCCACGTCAAGTGCCGGCAGCACACGTTTCACCCCGACCGCATGGACTGAAACCGGCCGTGCGCCGCTGAGCCACATGGCCAGGTCCAGGGAGTGGGGCATGAGGAACCATGCCGGCGAACTCTTAGCAGCCCAGGAGAGCATCTTCGTCGGAACGAAGATGGTGTCGTTCAGGCTGATGATCTGGTTCAGGACACTGCCACTGTCCTGGGTCTTCAAAAGCTCCCGCACGGCGGAGAACCGTGGGTTCCATCGGTTTTCGAAACCGACCATGATCCTGGCGCCGCCTGCGCCTGCGGCCTTGATGATGGCCTCTGCGTCAGCCGTGGAAGTGGCCAGCGGTTTTTCGATCATCAAATCCAAGCCAGCGGCGGCGCACGCGATCGCTGCTTCTTTATGGGCGAAGTCTGGGGTGGCGATTACCGCAGCCGTGAGCTCAGGATGGGCAATGAGCATCTCTTCCACCGAAGGGTAGCCAGGGACGCCGTGTTTGGAAGCGACAGTGTCCCGTGCGTGCGGGCTTGGATCACAAACCGCGATTAGTTGCCCCAGGGGGTTCTCCTGGATGGCCCGGGCAAAGAGCCCGCCACGGATTCCTCCACCCACGATCGCGACATTCGCCGTTTTCAAACTGGTCATTAGCGTCAGATCCTTCAATAGGGAGCGGAGTCCGTATTCGATACCCAGGGTGAGTGACTTGAGTCACTAGGGTTTGTATGAGTGCCCAGCATACATACTTCATGTAAGGTGTGTCCATACATATCTTTTGGAGTTCAGCTGGCTTGAAGGAGAATCTCGTCGTGGACGTTCAAGACAAGCCCCCGTTTACCGCCTCGCCGTCCAAGGGCGGCCCGGTTGAGTCGAGGCGGCTGATTACTGCATCCCGTATCGGTGAAGCTAATCGTGCACGGGTGCTGCAGGTTCTTCACACGGATGGCCCTGCCAGCCGGGCACAGTTGGCGCGCGCGCTGAACGTGAACCGCGCAACCATTGCTTCGATTCTGCAGCCCCTGATTGATGACGGTGCGTTGGTGGAAGGCGAGCCCGTCTCTGCAGCGGTGACCGGTGGAAAGCCAGCCAGGCCACTATGGTTCAGCCATAACGGGCCACTGCTCGGCGGAGTGCGTATTTCACCGGACGGAGTGACGGTTGCGCTCATGGGAATAGACGGCAAAATCCGTGTTCAGGCTTCGCGTGCCTACGAACGGGACGCTTCCGGCGAGGTCATCATGGCGGCCATTGAAGAGTCCGCCGATGAGTGTTTTGTCGGGCGGAAAATTATCGGCATCGGTGTGGGGTCTGCAGGTATGGTGAATGCCACCACAGGCACCATCATCTCCATGCACCTCACCCCAGGACTGAACGGGCTGCAGGTCGGTACACGGCTTCAGGAGCGGTACGGAGTTCCAGTCCTGGTGGATCACCACCCGCGGGTCCAGGCCCTGGGGGACCGCTGGTTTGGCCTGGGCCGGCATCTGCAGGACTTTGCCTCCGTCTATACGGGCGAGGCATTGGGCTTCGGGATCGTCTACCAGGGAGCAATAGTCCGCGGCAGGGACGGCGCGGGTGGTGAATCCGGCCATACCACCGTGCAGCTCGACGGCGCTCCATGTCGGTGCGGGCGCCAAGGGTGCTGGGAAACCGTCGCTACCCTCGGTTGGCTCCGGGAACGGGCAGCCGAGCTCCAACTACCGCAGGCGGAATCGATGGATTCCGCTGCGCTGGTGGCATTGTCGGCTGAGGGAAATGCCGCCGCAGCGGACTTGATGGATCTCTATGCACGCAACCTTGCCGTTGGAATGGCCAACAACGAAGAAGTACTCGGCTCGGGGACCTACATCATGCACGGTGATGTGTGCGGAGGTGGAGAGCCAATGCGCGAAGCCATTCAAGCCTGGATGATCAAGCTTCCGCTCGACCGAGGGCAACCCGCCACCGTGCTCTTTGCCGACACGCAGGACCCCATGACCCTGCTCGGAGGCGGCGGCCTCATCCTTGCCTCAACGTTCTCGATAACCGTTTAGCCATCCGGTGCTCCCCGGAACTTCGTATGGGTTTAGCGATGAACAACCAAGGTCCAAAGTTTGTGAGCCGGGGTGCGCTCAGGCGAAGTCAGGGAGGTTCAACGTATGGGCAGTACGGTCGCGTTTGGCGGCAAGGTAGCGGTGGTTGGTAGAGGACAGGTGGACTCCCGTAGGCACCTGCTCCGTCACCTGGATCCCGAGGGCTCCCAATTGAGCTGTCTTGTCAGGATTGTTGGTCAGCAGTCGGATGCTGTCGGCGCCAAGGGCGGTCAGCATCTGGGCCGCTGCTGTGTAGTCGCGCTCGTCTTCACCATGGCCAAGAGCCAGGTTGGCTTCGTAGGTGTCCAGGCCGGCGTCTTGGAGGGCGTAGGCATCCAGCTTTGAGTACAGGCCTATTCCGCGGCCCTCCTGGCGAAGGTAAAGCAGGAATCCGCCTGCTGCGGCGATCTGTTCCACGCCTTCCCGCAGTTGGGGTCCGCAGTCACAGCGCTCAGATCCGAACACGTCTCCCGTCAGGCATTCGCTATGTAACCGGACGAGTGGTGCCGGGTCCGTATGGCGCAGCAGAGCCTGCTCCCACTCGCCCAGGGCAAGCAGCAGATGCTCCTTCCCATCCGCCAGTCCGTTGAAGGTCAGCACTTCGGCTGTTGCTCTAAAGCCGTCGGGGAACTGCAGGGGCACAGTGACCTGGCTTCGGACCGCCGCTCGAGAAAGGGCTGCGGCCATTCCGTGCGCTTTGATGGTCGCGGATACAACAGTCATCTCAGATCCTCAGCATTCAGTAGGATGGAATCAGATTTTTACTTCACGTATGAAGCAAACGCTAGGGCTATTTGGTTCACATTGCAAGTGAATGACGTCAAAATACAGTTCATGCTTGAAGTTTTTCTCGGGTATGCTCAGTCTCATGGAACATTCTTCGGGACCTCGGTGGCTAAATGACGAGGAGCGACAGGCCTGGCTCGCATTCGTTGGCGTGTTGATGCGGCTGCCCCCTGCCCTGGATGCTCAACTGCAGCGCGACGCAGGGCTCAGCCACTTTGAGTACACGGTTCTCGCTGGGCTCTCTGAGGCCCCTGGCAGGACCCGTCGTATGAGCGACTTGGCTGGCTTTGCGGAGGCTGGGCTCCCGCGCCTGTCCCAGGTGGTTGCCCGTCTTGAAAAGCGCGGTTGGGTGCTCCGCTCACCCGACCCCACCGACGGCCGTACTACTCTGGCAACCCTGACCGAAGAAGGGTGGGAAAAAATCGCCAGCTCAGCCCCCGGTCATGTAGAGGCTGTCCGAAGCCTCGTCTTCGATCCTCTCACTAAGACTCAGTCACGCCAGCTGAGTGAAATCTGCCAACGCATCATGCGCACCATCGACCCTGACGATCGATGCCTCCGTGACATCGACTGATTCGCGATCGCGTCCATGATCCTTAACCCTCATCCACTCACCGCGGCAACCGCCTACCCAGCCGGAGGATTATTAATGAGGCAACGTATTCCCCACCGCGGAGGTTAGTCACGAGTCAACGCGTGCTCTGGCCTGAGAGGGAAAGCAGGCGTAGCGTCGTTCGAAGAATTGGCACTGACGGCAGCAACACGACCCGCTGGATCAGGGTGGGCGATTCAGATTTGTGAGGGCCTGAGATGGCTGGCTGGAATGCGGACACGGCGGCGGGGCCTCTGGGAGCCGGGACGATTACCCTGCTCGAGGGGTCCTCGTTCTGCATCTCTTTGCAGAGCGGGGACATACAGCCGGAACATCCACACGGTCTTTTTGTCAGGGACACACGCATTTTGTCCTGCTGGCAGCTCACGATTAACGGTTACCCCCTTGAGCCGTTGGCGGCGGAGATGAAGGAGCCGTACCGAGCGCTGTTTGCAACGCGGGTTTCCCGCTCTGACGGGTATGCGGACAGCCCGCTGATTGTGGAGCGGCTGCGGGAAGTTGGAGTGGGCATACAAGAATATGTGCGCATCGGAAATTACTCACTGGACCGCGTCGATTGTGTTGTCTCACTGAGAGTTGAGGCGGATTTCGCAGATCTGTTCGAGGTGAAGGAGGCGCGGATCCAGCGGCGCTGGGATCAGACCCGCCAATCTGACGGGGACACACTAACCATCCAGGCTGTTTGGCAAGATGTCCGGAAGGGCGTTGTTGTCCAGGCTCTTGGAGCGGACATTGGTCAAGAGACGCTCACATACCGGGTCTCGGTCCCGCCGCACGGCGAGTGGAGCACTACCTTGACAGTGACTCCGATGGCCGAGGGGACCAATCCTGAAGCTATGTTTGTCCATCCTGATGAGGACGGCCTATCCCCTCGTGACCTGCGTCGGCAGGAATGGGTGGCAAAGATTCCCGTAGTGCAGATGGGAAACCTCTCTATCGAGCGAATTGGCCGCCGGAGCTACGACGACTTGGGTTCCCTTCGCATAGAGGATCCGAACCATCCTGACCGTGTCGTGGTGGCCGCGGGCGCGCCCTGGTTTATGACGCTGTTTGGCCGCGATTCACTGTGGGCATCCGAGATGTCGATGCCGGTGGATCCGTCGTTGGCATTGGGCACACTCCAAACGCTGGCAGAACGGCAAGGAACAGTGGTGGATCCTTTGAGCGAGGAGGAGCCAGGCAAGATCCTCCACGAAGTCCGGCTTGACGTTTCCAGCGGTTTGTCCCTGGGTGGAAAGTCCGTCTACTACGGGAGCGTGGACGCAACGCCCCTGTTTTTGGTGGTCTTGGGGTCCGTCGGTCGCTGGGGCTTCGCGAAAGAAACCATCGCCGATCTCCTTCCGCATGCAGATCGGGCGCTGGCTTGGATCAGGGACTACGGCGACAAGGACGGTGACGGATTCGTTGAGTACGCGCGACTCAATCCCAACGGGCTCGTCAACCAAGGATGGAAGGACTCCTGGGATGGCATCAATTTCGCTGACGGAGCCTTGGCCGTACCCCCTATCGCTCTCTGCGAGGTGCAGGCCTACGTCTACGTTGCGTATCTCTCGCGTGCATGGATGGCCTACCAAGCGGGAGACGGTCCCTTGGGAAACGAGTTGGCCATTCGTGCCAGCCAGTTGAAGGAACAGTTCAATGAGCAGTTCTGGATGCCGGATCGGGGCTACTATGCGGTGGCCTTGGACCGCGACAAGCGTCAAGTCGATGCCTGCGCTTCCAACATGGGCCACTGCCTTTGGGCCGGACTCGTGGACGAGGACAAGGCCCCACTGGTTGCTGAAAGGCTGATGTCCCCGGAAATGTTCAGCGGCTGGGGAGTGCGGACTTTGGCTAGCGACATGGGCGCTTACAATCCGGCAAGCTATCACAACGGTTCGGTGTGGCCGCATGACAATGCGATCATTGCCGCCGGCCTGCTGCGCTACGGATTCGTTGAGGAAGCGCAGCGTATCGCCACTGCCCTGCTCGAGGCGGCCGAGCTTTCCGATGGCCGATTGCCCGAGCTGTTCTGCGGCTTCAGCCGAGAACGCTACGCGCGGCCCGTGCCCTATCCCACGGCCTGTACCCCGCAGGCTTGGGCAGCGACCACACCCATCTTCCTGGTGACCAGCCTGCTGGGATTTGATGCCGATGCGTCCCAGGGCGGTTTCTGGATGGATCCTGTGCTCCCGAAGTCCTATGGTGACCTGCATGTCAGGAACGCACCCATGGCCGCTGGCCGGATCAGTCTCGACATCGAGGATTCAATACCCTCAGTCCACGAAATGCCTGAAGGTATGGTGTTCCATCGCGGCCGCAGGCCGTGGCTGGCAGAACTCGTCCGGCAAGCTGGCCGGGAGAAATGGCCTAACACCCACAACGCTCCCGCGGAATAAGCCGCTGATGGGCAAACACTTCCCTGTGGCCCGTCAAGCGAAGGCTCAGAGGGTACTTCGAACAGCGCAAACGCGACCTTCATGACAGGTCGTCATAGTGGTGCCGGGCTATCGTGAACGTTTCGTATTGGATGATTCACGTATTAGAGTCATCGTATGGCGATTAGAAGCGAGCAGAGTCAAAGAGCGATCCTCGATGCGACCATGGCGTTGCTTGATGACAGAAAACCTGGTGCCCTGACCGTCCAAAAGCTATCGATTGAGCGTGTCGCCCGGGAAGCGGGCGTAAGCAAGACAACGATTTACCGGTGGTGGCCCAGCAAGGCTGCGGTTGTGATTGACACCTTCCTCGACAATCACATTGCGCGTACTCCCATACGGGAGGATGTCCCGGCGATCGAGGCACTCAAAGAGCACCTTGGCTCGCTGGCCGAGATTTATGGCGGCCGGGAGGGCCACCTCGTCGCCCAGCTAATTGCGGAGTGCCAGTACGATCCGGCGGCCATGGCGGAATTCAAGGACCGATTCTGGAATCACCGCTTGGAAGCCGCGCTTGCCCTTATTGAGCGGGCGGTCCAGGAGGGGGCGATCACGAGTGACATACCGCCCATGGTTGTGACTGAACTTCTCTACTCGCCAATCTACTTTCGGTTGTTGCTTCAGACCGGACCGCTTGATCGCAAGATGACGGACCAGACACTAAGGGCAGTGCTGGAAGGCGTCCGCGCATAGCTGGATAAGGAACAAACACAGGAAGGGATTGACGCTGTCAGCGTCAATCCCTTCCTGTTTGCCTGCCCGTGTGGGAGGCATCGATTGCTCCGGGGCTGGCAGACAGATGGCCGTCCAGGCATTGTCAATACGATACGGATCGTATATATTCGGGCTGGGGCGTCGCGCTGCATCAGCCCGGTGGGGTTTACGTCACCCATTTCCGTGAACAAAGGAGTTCCACGTGACCTATCCGAATCAACTTGCCAATCCATCGAATCAAGGTCCTGAGCCGTACCCGCCCGGCACCCAGGTTCGTGTGGGCGCGACGCTTACGGCAGCCTTTGCCGCACCGTTCGTCTCTTCGATTGCGAACGTCATACCTGGATCCCTGAATGGTGTTCTGCAGCAGCACTTTCACGCCCACGCTTCGCAGCTCACGTGGATCACCGCAGCATTCCTGATTCCGGTTGTCGTCTTCGAGCTAACCTTCGGCGCCATCGGTGACATCTTTGGGCGAAAGAGGCTCATGTATCTGGGGTCACTGCTCCTTCTGGCCGGAAGCGTAGCCTCGGTGTTGGCTCCGACGGTTGAAGTGATGTGGCTTGGCGCTGCACTGAACGGCCTGGGCGCGGGCGCGTTGTATCCGACGTCGTTGGCCATGGTGGCCGCCGTCGTGCACACACCAGTCCAGCGGACCCGAGCCATCGCGGCCTGGGCAGGATTTCTCTCCCTCGGCGGTGCCATCTGTCCCATCATTGCCGGGGCGTTCGCAAACGCGGGCTGGTGGCAGGGCGGCTATGTGCTGATCGCGGTCGGCGCAGTCATCACGCTTGTTCTGGTTATCCGGGCAACGGATTCCTCAGCGCCCATGGGCCGAAAGCTGGATCTTCCCGGTCAGGTGACGTTTGCAGTGGGCCTGACCGTGGCCTTGTGGGCCACAGTGCAGGGATCCGAGGTCGGCTGGAGCCGACCGGAGATCATCATCGGCTACATCGTCGCGGCTGTCCTGCTGGCCTCTTTCATCATCATCGAATTGCGAACACCTTCGCCACTGCTGCACCTGGGCATGTTCAGGATTCGTTCATTCTCGATTGTTGGCATCGTAACTGTGATCGGTACCTTTGGATTTCTCATATATTGTTTCTCCACCAGCGTTTGGCTTGGCGTGCTGCAGCACCAGAATGCGGTCTACATCGGGGTCATTTGGCTCGTGATGCAGGGCCCGTCCTTCGTCTTCGCCCCGGTCGTTGGCAGGCTCCTGCACTCCGTCAGTCCACGGTGGCTTCTCAGTCTCGGGTTCGCGTTGATCGCCGTTGGTGGCTTTATCGCGGTCGGATTTGACCCGCACGACTTTGACTGGACGAAGTTCTTCCTTCCGGGGGCGTTCATCGGTATTGGCTGGGCCCTGACCATCGCGTCCATTTCGGAGGTATCTGTGAACACCGTGCCGAAGTCCCTTGCCGGGATGGGCAGCGCCACGACGAACCTTGTTCGCGATCTCGGTTTCGCGCTCGGCCCCGTCATAGGCAGTGCAATCGCTTTCGGGACGGCCAACAGCCAGCTGATTCCAGCTTTGGGCGCGCTGAACCTCCCGGCGGAGCAGGCAGGCCCGGTTCTGGGTATCGCCCAGGCCGGTGGAGCAATTGCCGTCAATAGTGTTCCCACCCTCCCGGCTGGTGCGCACGAGGTTGCCCTGACGGTATTGGGCAGTGGATTCCAGTTGGCCTTCCTGATCGGTGCGATCGCTGCCGCTGTTGCAGCAGTGGTCACACTCATCGGCCTCGCTGGCATGGACAACCAACCGTCGGTCGAAGAGGTTACAGCCAAGGACCTGCAGCCTCTGGCCGATCCCGTCTGACGTTACTTCCCAAGGCGTCTCATCGGTCGCCCACGGCGGGTTTGCGTTTACCGTCGCTGCCACCGCGAGCACCTACCCGGATGAGGCAGGTGTTGAATCTGACTGTCATAAAGGGTGCGGGAAGCCTGAATCCAGGTTGCTTTTTGGCTCGAGATTTGTCCGGGATATCGACTTCTCCGATGATGACGACCGCGACGACCAGCCGACGACGGCGGCGAAGTCCGCCGTCGTCGGCTGCAAGGTCCTCTGGAACCTTCTTGAGATGTGGGCGGAAAGCGGGCTACCTTGCGGGAAAGGCTGTGCGTGAACCAGAGAGTGAAGTCCGTTACGCCGAGTGCAAGTCAGCTGGTACGAGTGTGTTCCAGGATGTTGACCATTTGCCTGAAACCTTCGGCATGCGTCTGGCTGAGTTCGAGCGCGACCGGCTGTGGGCAGGAGGAGAACTTCGCGATTACTGTGTCGCTGATCGGGTCAATCCAGATGAATTGGCCGTGGATCCCGGCAGCGTAGACCGTGCCTCGCGGATCTCCGGGGACCCACCATTGGTTTCGGTATGAGCCGTTGGGGTGGACTTGCTGGTAGGCCGTTCCCCGGGCCAGTTGCGGGTCTCCGCCGCGCATCGTGTCCTTGATCCACCATGATGGGACGATTGTTTGCCCGTTGGCTTTTCCCTCGTCCAGCATTAGCTGTCCGATTTTGGCCATGTCCCGTGCGGTGCAGGCGATTCCGCCGTTCGCAAATGCGAACCCCCCGGAATCGGTGGTGATGAGTGCATCATCGCTGGTCCCAAGCCGGGACCATAGTTCGTCCGAGAGGACTTCGGCGTATCGCTTTCCGGTGACGTTTTCAATGATCCATGCCAGCACGTCTGTACTGGCCGAGCAGTACTGGAATGATCGGCCGTGTTCGCCGTCAGGCTGGAGGCGCGTGAGGAATTCGTAAGTGTCCCTTGAATCTGTGTCGAGCTTTGGACGCCAGCCGGCGATCCTGTCCTGCTGCTGGACTTCTGCGTCTGCATCCAGGTAGTTCTCGCTGTAGCGGACTGCGGCGGTCATGTCGAGCACTTGGCGGATCGTCGCGTTACCGTAAGCGCTTCCCGCTAGCGCAGGGACGTAGTGGCGGACACTCTGTTGGGTGTCTATGAGTCCTTTGCCCACCAGAATGCCTATGGTGAGCGCGCAGATGGATTTGGAAACAGACATCAGGACGTGCCGGTCGTGCGGTTGGAAGGCGCCAAAGTAGCGCTCCATGACCATGTTTCCGTGCTGGAGTACCACGATGGCGTCTGTGTGCGTGGATTCCAGGAACTGGTCAACACTGCGCCACTTCTCTGCTTGTTCCGTGGTGTCTGCAGCCATTCCCATGAAGGGCTGGGATGAGCTGCCCCGACGGATCGTTGCGGTAGTAACGAGTTCACTGATGTGAGCGAAGCCCCAGCGGTTGAATGGGCTTTCCTGCCAGTTGTCCAAGGTGACGGGCTCGTTGAAGTCCTGGCCGGTGTAGCGGTCGATCTTACCGGGACTTGTAAGGAGGAAACCGTTTGCTGTTGTCTCTAGCATGTTCTAGTCGCTGCCTTGCGTGTTAAAGGTGTGGGAGTCTGCGATGTCTGGCTGGCCGTGCCCTGGGGCAGCCTCAAGGAGTTTGCGGGTGTAGTCGTGCTGTGGGTTGGTGAAGATCCGCTCGGCTGGTCCGCTTTCCACGATCTTTCCGGTCTTCATGACCGCAACGTCATCGCTAAGGTAGCGGACGACGTCGAGATCGTGAGAGATCAGCAGATACGTCAGCCCCTTTTGTTGCTGCAGCTCCTGGAGCAGGTTCAAAATCTGGGCCTGGACGGAAACATCAAGAGCGCTGGTGGGTTCATCCAGGATCAGGAGACGGGGCGAGGTGGCCAGAGCGCGTGCTATGCCGACGCGTTGGCATTGTCCTCCGGAGAGTTGGTGTGGGAGCCTGTGTGCGTGTTCGGCTCCCAGCCCGACCTCGTCAAGCAGATTGTTTACTCTTGCTTGGAGGGTCTGCGCCTTCAGGGAAGTGTGGGTCCGTAGTGGCTCTGCCACTGAAGCCCCGATGGTCATGCGTGGGTTCAAGGCCGCCACGGGATTCTGCAGTACTATCCCCATTCGCGAACGGACAGTGCGCAGTGCCTTGGGTCCTAGCATGCCGAGGTCTTGTCCTTCAAAGATGGCCCGCCCGGATGTGGTCCGCATTAGCTGCATGGCGCAGCGGGCCAGGGTACTTTTGCCAGAGCCGGATTCTCCGACCAGGCCGTAGACGGTACCTTCCTGGATGTTGAGGGAGACGTCGTCGACTGCCGTGAAGACTCTTCTATGGTGCGGGAACGTTTTGACGATGTTTTCGAGGGTGAGAACGTTGGTCATAGTTCGGCTTCCTGGAGGCAGGCGACTGCCTGGTGTGGTCCTGTCTCGGTGAGGAGCGGGTCGGTGAGGGAGCAGTCGGTGACTGCATACAAGCAACGGTTTCTGAAGGCGCACCCGGTGAGGGAGAGGAGGTTTCCCGGCACTGTTCCAGGGATGGCGTTCAGTCGCTGGCCGTTGGTTCGCCCTGCTGGGAGGGCGCCCAGGAGGCCGCGGGTGTATGGGTGGCGTGGGTTGTTCATGACGGCTTCCACAGTTCCGGTTTCGATCACCCTGCCTGCGTAGAGGACCGCCACCCGGTCACATACATCGCGAATGATGCCAAGGTTATGGCTGATGAGCAGCACACCGAACCCAAACTTGTGTCGGAGTTCGTCAATGAGGACCAAAATTTGCCGGGCGACTGTGACGTCCAGAGCCGTGGTCGGCTCATCCAGTATCAATAGCCGGGGCTGGCGTAGCAAAGCCATGGCAATCATGGCCCGCTGCAGCATCCCGCCGGACAATTGATGCGGATAACTGCGGTAGACACGTTCGGGGTCGGGAAGGCCGACCAAGGTCAGGTGTCGTATGATTTCAGCTTTGCCTTCGGACCTTGAGATCTGTCGGTGTCGGGTCAGGACATCGCTGAGTTGGCGGCCAAGGGTGAAGACGGGGTTGAAGGCAGTTCCGGGGTTTTGGAATACGATGGCCACTGAACCGCCTGGTTCTGATGCGGCCCCTAAGGGATCATTGCTGATGGTCACTTGCCCGGTACGCCGTGCACCCCGTGGAAGGATCCCCAAGGCTGCGAGTCCAGTCAGTGACTTGCCGCAGCCGGTTTCCCCTACCAGGCCGAGAATTTCTCCGGCGGAAACATCAAGGTCGATCCCGCGGACGGGGCGGTTGGTAACCTTCCCCCGGTCAGTGAATTCGACGTTTAGATCGCGGATGCTAAGTACATGCGTCATCGCTTTACCTGCCTGGGGTCAAGGAGGTCGCGCAGCGAATCTCCGAGGAGGTTGAATCCCAGGACGGCCACAAAAATGGCCAGCCCCGGAAAGGTGGCTATCCACCAGGAGCTGAATATAAGTCCTCGTCCTTCGGCGACCATCAGGCCCCAGTCGGGCAAGGGCGGCTGAGTTCCAAGACCGATGAATGCCAGGGATCCGGCGGCCAGGATCACAGTACCGATGTCAACGGTTGCTTGGACGAGGATGGGCGTCATGCAGTTGCGAAGTATATGGCGGCTGATGATGAGCAGTTGCGGAATGCCCATGGCGCGGGCTGCTTCGACGTAGGAGCGTTCCCGAAGGGATTTTGCTTCCGCTCGCACAAGGCGCGCATACCAGGGCCACCAGCTGATGGCCAAGGCGATCCCGGCGTTGGTCAGGCTGGGCCCAAGAATCGCAACGGTCACCATAGCCAGGAGCAGAGGCGGGAAGGCCTGGAAGATCTCGGTCACACGCATCAAGGCTTCGTCAAGCCAGCCACCGCAATACCCGGCGACAGCGCCGAGGGGAATGCCGATGAGGGCAGCGGCCGCGACAACGACGGAAGATATGGTGAGCGCCGGGTTCGCGCCCATGATGATGCGGCTGAGAACGTCACGACCGAGTTGATCGGTGCCTAGCCAGTTTAAGGGGTTGGGGGCGAGGTTTCGGGCGGAGGCATTGGTCGCACCCATTCCCTGATCAGGGAAAGGTGCCAGCCATTGCCCGAAAACAGCCAGGATTACGAGAAGGATAATGATCATGGCGCCGACGGCGGCCAAACGGTCACGGCCCAGCGACTGTTTGAGTAGCTTGATCGGTGTGAGAGTTTGCTGTTCTCCGGTCGTCCCGGAAAGGCTAGGGGCGGCGATTTGGGTGGTGGGGCTCATGACATGCTCACTCTGGGATCGATTCGGGATTGCAGGATGTCCACCAGAAGGTTGGCCAGCAGGTAGGCTGTGGCGCCCATGAGTGTAATTGCCATGATGGCCGGGTAGTCCACTGCAAGCATGGAGGATGTAGCGAACTGCCCAATCCCTGGCCAGTTGAAGACAGCTTCGACGAAGAAGGTTCCGGTCAGGGCGTAGGCTGCAGCCATTCCGGCGATAGACAGGACGGGTGGCAGAGCATTTTTCAGGGCGAGGCGCCACCGGATGGCGGACTCCCTCAGACCGTAGGCCCGGGCGGTGAAGATGTAATCCTGGTTCATGACATCGAGCATGGCGGCCCTGGTCATTCGTGCAACGAGTCCGAGAGGGTATGCGGCCAGGGTGAGGGCCGGCAGGATCATGTGCTGCAACCCGTCGGTGAAGGCCACGCCGTTGCCGGTGATCATGCTGTCCAACAGGGGAAGACCGGTCACATGAGTGATGGGGTTGGAGTATTTGATGGAGTTGCTGAATTGCCCAGTGGCTGGAAGTATTCCCATCCCTCCAACGAACAACAGTTGAAGGAGCAGCCCGAGCCAGAAGGCGGGCACGGAAATCCCACCGATAGAGAGGAAACGGATTGCTCCGTCGAAGAATCCGCCCGGGCGGCGGGAGGCCACTACGCCCAAGATGATCCCTGCTATAACAGCCAGAGCTATCGCAAACCCGATGAGTTCCAGTGTGGCTGGGAGGCGCGTGAACAGCTCCTCCAACACGGGGCGTTTTGTGGCAAGGGAATGACCCCAGTCGCCTGTAATCAGATTCCTCAAGTACTCGAAGTACTGAACAAACAAGGGACGATCAAAACCCAGTTCTTGGCGGACCCGGTCAAGCTCGGCAGGCGGGGCCTTCGGACCGGCATAAATGACGGCTGGGTCGCTGGGAACGATACGGGATAGTACGAAGACGATCGCTGTGAGCACGGCGAGAACCAGCACCGATGTGATGAGCCGTCTGAGGACGAACCGCAACATGGTTCTCCTTATCTTGGATGATGGAATGAAGGTTGGAGCGGGGAGAAGCGGCCCGGCTCAAGAAGCCCGGGCCGCGTCTCAGAAGGGATGGCTAGGCAGCGGGTTTGATAGATGCAAAGAACACCGTGAAGGGATAATTTTCGTTGAACTGGGAAATGTTCAGTCCAGCCGGAACGACGGAGACGGCGCGGGCGTCGTACAGGAACGCAGCAGGTGCCTCCTTATAAAGGAGCTGCATGGCTTCCTCATAGAGGTCCGCGGCTGCAGACCTGTCCGTTCCTGTCAGTGTTGCCGCCTTATCCACCAAGGCGTCGTACTCGGGGGATTTCCAGTAGCTCAAGTTGAAGGATGGCTTTTCGCTGGAATGGAACAGTGTGGTGAGGTTGTCACTGCCGGCGTCGCTGTAGGTCGGCCAGTAATACAGCACAAAAATGTCCTGAGCTGTTGCGGGATCGGCCTTGGCGGCATCCCACTGCTGATTGAACAACTGGGCCTTGACGTCCACTTCCACACCGATCTTGGCGAACGCATCCTTGATCAGTGGCACAAAGCGGGCTTCCGCAGGGTTTTCGGAGGCATAGCTAAGAGTGAGCTTCAGGCCGTCGGCATGACCAGCTGCGGCCAACAGTTGCTTGGCCTTTTCCAAGTCTTGGGAGTACTGCGGGACATCTTCGCTGTAGGGGAATATGCCCTTGGGAGCAGGGCCGTGGGACTGCGTACCGTAGCCCTGCCCTCCGATGTCGATGATCTCCTGGTACGGAATTGCGTAGCTGAGCGCGCGGCGGACCTCAGGGTCATTCAACGGTGCGCGGCTGGTGTTAAACATGGCCAGGAAGTTGAAGGGTGAGTTGAAGTCTTTCACCGTGAATTTCGGATCGTTAGCCAGCGTCTTGGCATTTTCCACGGGGATGCTGGTCGCATAATCGACCTCTCCTGCGGTCAACATTTGCTGGGCCGTTACCGCATCCGGAGTGATCGAGATGTCCACAACGTCGAAATGGGGGGCCTCTTCTTTGTTCCAGTGGGCATCGAACTTTTTCAGGACGACCTCAGAGCCGGGTTTGTAAGAGTCGATGGTGTATGGTCCGGAGCCGGCGTCAATTCCGGCATCAAAGTACTTCTCGTCCTTGGCCGATGCCGCCAGGGCCTTGGGAGAAACGATCCAGGCGCCATAGGTGGAGGAAGCTACGAGGTCCATTGGGGCAGCGTATTTAAGATTGATAGCGACAGTTGAGTCGTCAGGAGTTTCAATGCTCTCCACCGGGGCCCAGATGAAGGATGCTGCTGCCCGCTCCCTTGCGGCGTCAATGCTGGCCTTGACAGCTGCAGCATTGACGGGCTCGCCGTCGTGGAAGGTTGCGCCCGAACGGATCTTAAAGGTCCATGCCTTTCCGTCCTCACTGGCGCTCCAGGACTCCGCGATGGCCGGCTTGAATTCTTCGGCGGAGCCTTCAGGGTTCTTCCATAGCAGGGGCTCATAGACGTTTCCCATGTACAGCGCCTCGGTTGAAAAGGAACGCACGGGATCCCATGTGGTTATGGCAGCAGACGCGGCGACAGTGAACACATCCGGCTTTGAAGGTGCATCCGGGGAGGGAGTGCAGCCTGCTGAGCCTAACGCAAGAACCACTGTGGCGGCCGTAGCGAAGACGGTCCGAGCCGGGGTTGGAAATGAGAGTGCCAAGAGAGACTCCTTGAAGAAGGGGGGAAGTGTGACGAGTCTAACTAAGTGAGACTATGCCTGGGAAATGCCTATGATGGGTAGAACCCATACCTTGGAGGCATAAGTGGACTTAAGACACCTGACGTATTTCCTGAGCATCGTTGATGAAGGATCCATCAATGCTGCGTCACGCTCTTTGATGGTGGCCCAACCATCTTTATCCCGGCAGCTTCGTTCGCTGGAGAAGGACCTCGGGCTCATCCTCTTCGATAGATCAGCAGCAAAGTTGTCGCTGACCGCTGCGGGCACTGCGTTTCTGCCCATCGCCAAGGACCTGGTCACTCGCGCCGCCCAGGCAAAATCATCCGCACGTGCAATGGCCGGGGGATCAGTGCAACGGCTGACGATAGCGGCAGCCTCTGCCACCATCGCCGACATCATCGCCCCTTTCATTGTTTCGCAGGGGCCAGATGGGGTCCTGACCAATGTTGTCGAGGCAACCCCTGAGTTTGTCTACGATGCCTTGCAGGAAGGTAAGGCTGACTTTGCGCTGGGAACAAAGCCGCCCCCAGCCGAGCTTGAATCGGTTGTGGTTGGGAGGGCGTTCCTTTGGGCGCAGTGCAACGCCGAACACCCTCTTGCCGGGCAGGAGAAAATCAGCCTCCAGGAACTCGTGCAATGGCCTCTCATAACCATGACAACTGATTTCGGCGTCCGCACAATGTTCGATGATGCTGTTAGCACCGAAAGTCTCACGTATACCGCCGAATTTGAAGTACGCTCGGCCCGGATCGGCCAAGCGTTGGCGGCCGCCGGAAAAGGCATCTGCGTACTCTCGGATGATCCGACTTTTGGGGTGCACGCCATGCCCATCACTCATCGCGGAAAGGACCTGGTGTTCACGCTCTTCGGCGTGTGGAATCCGCTGCATTTCGCTGCACCTGCGATAGGGGAGTGCCTGCGCAACCTTTCACGTTTCACATCGGAGCTGTATCCGACTGCGCGAATCTAGAACGAAATCAATCCCTTGTCTTGGTTTTCACCATGTTCGACGCGTAGCTGATCAGGAATTTGTACTCGTCTTCCGGTGTCAGGTCGCCGAGAAGGACGTCCATTACGAGGCCGTCCTCGAGGGCTACGAAACTCCGGGCCAGGAACCCGGCGGGCGCTGACAGGGTGAAAGCATCCTCCTGCGCGCCTCGTTCCAGGATCCCCTTGTAGAGATTCGTTTGCCGTTGCACGAACGCCATCTGCTGCCGGGCGGCCGCCTCGTTGCGAAGATAAACAGGGATGAGTTCCACGAGGATCCGGGAAGCAGTTTCGCTTTCCCCAGGCCACGGTACGCCGGAATGAATGCAGGCTCTGAGCTGCGCTTCGGGGCCAATCTCAGCCTGGATGCGAGCCTCCCTGCGGTCACAGTACTCCGTAACGCCTTGATGGAAGACTTCGCTGAAGAGTTCGTCAACGTCGCGGTAGTAGTACAGCACCGCAGCTGGGGTGACACCGGCTTCGTTTGCAATGTCGGAAAGGCGGGCCGCTGATGACCCTCTGTCCAGGAGGACTCGTCCTGCTGCTGCTACGAGTTGATCCCTGCGTTCTGTTTGGTTCCGTGGTCTTGCCATGATCTCAATGCTTTCACACCGCGCTCAAGGTGAGCCTTGACACGCTCAAGTTCCTTAATTAATCTTTAATTAATCTTTATTTAAGAAACTCGCTTACGCAAGGAAACTCCCTGTCATGACCCGACTTCTCCCTCTGGCTCTTGTGCAATCACCTGCCGAGACGTTGACTGATTTTGCTGCTGGTCTCGAGCGGAAGGTCAAAGCACATGCGGTCGCCGACCTTTTCGTTTACCCGGAGCTGCACTTGAACACGGCAGATGCTCCGGGCCCTGCGGACCGGCAGGCCTATATGGAAGCCTCCGCCGAACCTCTCGATGGCCCGCGCGGGCGTACTCTTTCTGAGCTTGCCGGAGACCTTGGAATCTGGCTCTTGCCGGGCAGCGTGCTCGAACGTGGCACGGACGGGCAAATCTACAACACCGCCGTCGTCTACTCCCCGCAAGGAAAAACTGTAGCCGCGTACCGGAAGATCTTTCCCTGGAAACCCTACGAGACCGTTTGTTCCGGTAAGGACTTCGTCGTCTTCGATATGACCGGCTACGGCCGCGTCGGTTTGTCCATTTGCTATGACGCCTGGTTCCCCGAACACAGCAGGCATCTGGCGTGGATGGGCGCAGAGCTCGTCCTCAACATTGTCCAAACCCCGACCAACGATCGCGGGCAGGAAGTTGTTATCGGCCAAGCCAACGCAATCGTCAACCAGAACTTCGTTGCCAGTGTGAACGCAGCGGGCCCGCACGGGGTCGGGCGCAGTTTGCTGGTTGACCCCGAAGGCCGCGTGCGGATCTCTGCGACCGGGCCCGAAGACGCGACCTTGGTGGATGTGATCGACTTGGACCAAGTAGGAAATGTACGTCAGTATGGCACTGCGGGCGTCACCCGCCCCTGGGACCAGTTCGCTGAAAACGATGACAGCATTCCGTTGCCGCTCTACGCGGGTCAGCTGGATCCCCGCCTCTGGCGGCAAACCACCTCCCCGTCGAACCTGACCAACCTCAGCACTGCCCCAGCCCAAGGAACTTCCCATGTCCGCTGAGAACATCAAACTCACCCCCAAACTATCCCTGCTATCGGTAGTCGTGTTCGGCTTGGCCTATATGGCGCCGGGCATCGTCATGACGATCTTCGGTGTGATCTCCTCCACCAGCGACGGAACAGCCCCGACAGCATTCGCCCTCGCCACTGCTGCCATGCTGCTGACGGCCCTTAGCTACGCAAAAATGGCGAAAATTTTTCCGAACTCAGGTTCGGCCTACGTGTATGCGCGCCGGCTTCTCGATTCCCGCGTCGGCTTCCTCGTCGGGTGGGCAATCCTCCTGGACTACCTCTTCCTTCCCACCGTGGCCTGGCTCTTCCAATCGTTCTACCTCGCAGCACAGTTTCCCGCCGTCCCCGTTTGGGCCTGGCTCGCTCTAAACGCAGGACTGACAACGATCATCAACGTCACGGGCATCGTGCTCACCGACCGTGTCAACAAGGCGCTGACCCTCCTGGTGGTTACCCTCATCGGGATCTTCATTGCTTACTGCCTGGCCTACCTCGGGGGAAACGCACCCTCCTCGTTCACCGACCCCTTCTGGAATAGTGCGACGACGGTAGGCGGCGTCGCTGCGGCTGCGGCTATCGCTGCTTACGCCTTCCTGGGATTCGACGCCGTCAGCACACTCAGCGAAGAAACCAAAGACGCCGAGCGCAATATACCGCGGGCTATCCTCCTGACAGTCCTGGTCGGAGGAGTACTTTTTGCCGTCGTCTCCTACATCATGCAGCTCGTTCACCCCGGCGGGGACTTTGAAGAAGCAGCCACCGCCGCATACGCGATGCAGGTTCTCGTCGGCGGACAGTTCTACGCCAACATCACCAACATGCTCTTCATCGTCGGCGGGTTCGCGTCGGGGCTCGCCATCCAGGCCAGCACCAGCCGGCTCCTCTACGTCATGGGCCGCGACGATGTCCTGCCCCGCCGGCTCTTCGGGCGCCTCCACCCCCGAACCAGGACGCCTATCTTCAATCTGGTCCTCGTCGGTGCCGTGGCCATGCTGGCACTGAACATCTCGTTGGAGGTCGCAACCTCCTTTATCAACTTCGGCGCCTTCCTGGCATTCACCACCGTCAACCTCTGCGTCGTCGCCTACTTCATCCGAAGCCGTCGGCAAGGAAAAGACCTTTCGATCATTGGCTTCATCGTCCTCCCGATCCTGGGCGCCGCCGTCGACTTTTACCTTCTAACCCAGCTCAGCCCCATCGCGATCACCATCGGCCTCTGCTGGGTCGGGCTGGGTGTGCTCTACCTCGTCTTCCTCACCAAGGGATTCCGCAAAGAACCACCAGAGATGCGTCTCCACGATCGCGAGGGTCAGCCGGACGAACCACTTAAGGTCCAGCATCCAAAGGCGGCCGACACACAGTCAGCCAAACAAAATGCCACCCAGGCAAGGCCCTCCGAAATCTAAACTCCCCGACAAATACTAAGGACGGGCCTGGGCGCGAATGCCCAGGCCCGTCCTTGCGTGGCGTGCCCAACGACTACCAATCAAAGTCGACACAAAGAGAACAAAGCAGGAGTCCAATGATCATTACGATTGAGGCCGGCCGCTACTTCCACATCACGGGCCAATCGACAACGGAAATCTCAGACAGTATCAACATGGCTGTAGAGATGGCCCGCGACCACTCGATGGCAGAAGGATGGCAGGGCATTATTGTCACCCGCCACGGGCCTGACATGTACACAGTGAACCTGAGCTCTGATGTTCCCTACGGAGTAACGGTGGAACGGGATCTCACCAGCGGCAACCAGCCCTAAAGACTGGGGACACCAGGCGCCCATCTGGAAACGCGCCGACGACGGCAGGCCAGTCCCGCCGTCGTCGGCTGCAAGGTCCTCTGGAACTTTCTCGAGGTGCGGACGGAAGGCGCCGCTACCTGGCCGCAGTTGCCGGAGCCTCCTGGAAGGCCGGTACAACATGCTCGATGAAGAGTTCGAGTGAGCGCTTCTTTTCCTCGTGGGAAAGGCTGTTGTCGGACCAGATGCTGAACTCCGTTACGCCCAGTGCCTCATAGTGGCGGAGCCGTTCGATGACTTCTTCAGGGGTCCCGATCATTGCCGTTTGGTGGAGGGACTCCGGAGCGAATTCCGGACGGTCGGCGAACTTCTCCTCTGGGCTGGGCTCGAGGAAGCCGTTCGTCGGAGTGTTCTTGTTTCCGAACCAGGCGTCGAATGTCCTGTAGAACTTGTTGATGGCCTCGGCCGGGCGGCGCCAACCCTCAGGTTCTTCCGGAGAGTGGACATGCGTGTGGCGGAGCACCATGAGATCCGGCCGGGGGACACCCGGGTTGTTTTCGACGGCGGTACCAAACTTGCGCGCGAGGTCTTCGACTTCCTCGTCGCCCTTCATCAGAGGGGTCACCATGACGTTGCAGCCGTTCGCCACCGCGAATTCGTGTGAGGAGATGTCGCGCGCGGCGATCCACATGGGTGGAGTCGGCTTCTGTATGGGCTTGGGGACGCTGGTGGATGTGGGGAACTGCCAGATCTCGCCGTCGTGTGCATAGTCACCTTCCCAGAGCGCGCGCACGGCGGGAACGATTTCGCGAAGGTGCTTACCGCCGTCCACCGCGGACATGCCGCCCATGAGGCGGTCGAACTCGAACTGGTAAGCGCCGCGGGCGAGTCCTACTTCCATTCTGCCGTTGCTGATGACATCCAGAAGTGCCGTCTCTCCCGCCACGCGGAGTGGATTCCAGAAGGGCGCAATGATGGTCCCGGCGCCCAGCCGGATGCGTGACGTGCGCGCTGCCAGGTAGGCGAGCTGGGGCATGGGGCTGGGGGAGATGGTGTACTCCATGGAGTGGTGTTCACCGATCCAGACGGTGCTGAAACCTCCAGCTTCCGCGAGAAGGGCCAGCTCCGTCAGGTTCTCGAAGCATTCGCGGTGAGAGACGGATTCGTCCCAGCGCTCCATGTGGACGAAGAGGGAAAACCGCATTAGTGACTCCTTCGTTCTGCGGCGGCGTGTGCCGGCGAATCGGTGTTTGGGGCAGCTTCCTGGGCTGCTGCATTGCGTTCGGCAATGGTCTGGTTGCCGCGGGACCAGTGTTCATGCTGGATTTCGCGGATGATGACCGTGGTATTTTCGGGCAGCGCGCCCACAGAGATCTCGGCGGCGCGGTGAAGCTCGTCAATCAGTGATCGGAGCTGCTCGGGGGTCCGGCCCCGGGCGATTGAGACTTCGATTAGAGGCAAGGTTGTCAGCTCCTCATGATGAAGGGGTCTGCGATGGGGGATTCGTCGGTGTTGATCCAGATGCTCTTGACCCTGGTATATTCACGGATGCTTTCAATGCCGTGTTCCACGCCCACGCCGCTGGTCTTGAAGCCTTCGCGTGGCGATTGGGGAGACATGGTGCGGTAGGTGTTGACCCAAATTGTTCCTGCCTCCAGACGGCTGGCCATCCGGTGTGCCCTGGCCAGGTTGGTGGTCCAGACACCGGCGGCGAGTCCGTACGTGGTGTCGTTGGCCAGGCGAAGCACTTCGTCTTCGGTTTCAAAGGGCATGATCGCTGCGACGGGGCCAAAAATTTCCTCCCGGACCACACGCATGGAGTTGTTCACGTCGGTAAGGACGGTGGGCTCGAAGAAGTAGCCCCCGAGGCCGGTGTTGGGTCGGCCTCCGCCGGTCAGGACGGTCGCCCCTTCCGACACGCCGAGATCTACATAGCTGGCCACCTTGTCGCGTTGGTCCTGGAACGCCAGCGGTCCCAGTTCGGTGGCGTCAAGGAGGGGATCGCCAATGACGATGCTGCGGGCGCGGTTGGCAACGCGCTCGAGCAATTCGTCGTAGATGGATTTGTGGGCGAACACGCGACTTCCTGCAATGCAGGTCTGGCCGGCGGCAGCGAATATGCCAGCCACTACGCCCATGGAGGCGTTGGCAATGTCGGCATCGCCGAAAACAATGTTCGGGGATTTGCCGCCCAGCTCCAGCGTTGAACCGATGAATCGGGATGCGGTTGAGGAAGCAATGCGGGCGCCCGTGGCGGTGCTGCCTGTGAAGGAGATCTTTGCCAGGCGGCGATCCTCCACCAGCGCAGCTCCCGCCTCTGCGCCGAATCCTGTGACGACGTTGATGACGCCGGGCGGGAAACCGGCCTCATCGGCCAGCGCCGCGAGGCGCAGGACGGTGGCTGAGGTGTACTCAGAGGGCTTGATGACAATGGTGTTGCCGGTCGCCAGGGCGGGGGCGAGCTTGCTCGTGGTCAGGGTCAGCGGCGAGTTCCACGGTGTAATGGCGCCCACGACGCCGAGGGGTTCGCGCAGCGTGTAGTTCAGCATGGCGCGGCTTGAGCCAGGTATGGTGTCGCCTTGGATCTTGTCGGCGAGGCCTGCGTAATAGTAGTAGTACTCGGGCATAGCGGCGAGCTGGGCGCGCATTTCGCGCAGGAGCTTACCGTTGTCGAGGGATTCCATGCGGGCGAGTTCGTCACCGTGCTCGCCGATCAAGTCACCGAGCCGGCGGAGGAGGTGTCCGCGTTTGGTCTGGCTCAGGTCCCGCCAGGCCGGGTTCTCGAAAGCCGCGGATGCTGCTGAAACGGCCTTGGAGACATCGGCTTCGTTGCCGCGTGCTGCGCGGTAGAGGACGTCGAGGGTTGCTGGGTTGCTGCTGTCGAAGTAGTCCCCATTGGATGGCGCAACCCACTCGCCGTTAATGAAGTGTTCGTAGCGGCGTTCAGTGGACATTCGAATGCTCCTTGATGAAGGCTGTCAGTTCGTTGGCGAGCTCTTGGGGACGCTCAACGGGCATCATGTGGCGGGCCCCGCTGATGATGGAGTAGGTGCTGCCGGGGATGGCCGCGGCGAGCCGTGCACTCATCTCGGGCGTTGATCCCGGGTCCAGCTCGCCCGTCACGGCATGGGACGGAACGGTGATCCGGGGAAGCTCGGGGGCAATTTCTGCATCCGCAGTTGCGAATACCCGGTAGCAGGCCAGGAAGGATTGGGGATCGTTGCGAAGCAGGACCTTCCTGGTTGCCTCCACCAATTCGGGCGTCACGGAGGACCCTTCCGGATACCAGCGAAGGATGGATGCCTCCACGGTGGCGGGAAAGTCGGCAGCGGCGGAGGCCAACCGCGTCATCACTGCGGCGTGCTCCTGCGGTGTCCGGTTGCATACTGATCCGACCGAAACCAGGGAGGCCACGAGATCGGGCCGGTAACGGGCCAGGTGCTGCGCGACGAGGGCACCCAGCGAGAAACCCACGAGGTGAGTGCCGGGTTCGAGGTATCCCGCGACGTCCGCGGCGAGTTCGGCGAGCGTTACTCCTTCCGGTGCGGCCTGGCCCCGGCTTCCGTGGCCGGGGAGTTCAATGATTTGAATGTCGAACTCAGGTTCGAGGAATTCACGGAGCGGCCCCCACATTGACCCGTCGAGGCCGACTCCGTGAATGAGTGCGATGCGGGCGCGGCTCACTGGGCAGCCTCCTTAGTTGGCTTCAGTGCTGAAGGCGGCGAGGCGCTGCTGGGGCCGGCCCTGGGCTGCTGCCGCGAGGGCAATCACGATCTCATCGGCGTGCGGGGCGTCGTTAATCCGGACTTCGATGCTTTGGTGGTGGGACCGGATGGTCGCGTCCGTGATGTGCTTGAGGGGAATATCGAAGACAACACCAGCAGGGCCACGCTTTTCCACGGCCGGCAAGAGGGTGGTGGCGTTGGCAGCGTCACGGAAGTGGTTTCCGAACGCGAGGGTGTGGATGAGGCCGGAACCGTGCTCGATTTCCCCGTTCAGTCCCACGATCGCAGCTTTGCCATATGCTTCGGCGGGGGAGCCGAGTGCTTCGAGCACGCGGGGAGCGAGCAGGGCTCCGATATCTGATGCACTGCCATCAATACCCGCGGAAAGGTCCTCGACAAAGCCTTGGCCGGCCCACGGGTTCTTGATGATGGCTGCGACAACCGCGACCCTTGCGGTCGGGCTGACTTCCCGGCCTCCTTCAATGAGGACGTCTTCGGTCAGGGTGACAATTTTGCGAATGCTCATGAAACAAGTTCTCCTAGGGTGTCTGCTTTGACGATGGGATCAGTGCGGCGGTCCCCAATGCGGGAATGCGGCCGGGGTCCGGTTGAGGCGCCGAGGACGACGACGATCTCGCCTGGGCGCGGGGCGTCACCGATGCGTGTGGTGATGCTCTGGTAATGGGTGCGGGTTGCGGCGGCGTTCTTATGCCAGAGGGGTACGACGAGCGAGGTCCCTGCCTCTGCACGGTCGTCTGCGAAGCAAATGATGGATTCGCCCTCGAAGCTTTCGCGGACCAGGTTGCCAAAGAACGGCGTGTGGATAAGGGCGGCGCCGTGCTCAATTTCGCCGTCGATGCCGACCAGCGCGGCCTTACCGAACGCCTCGATGGCGTCCACGCCGCCGAGGTTGGCAGCGAGGACGTCGGTCAGTTTTCGTGCAAGCACCGGAGCAAGCTGTACTACTTCCTTGCTGAGGTCATCGCTCGCGTCTCCGCCCAGCCATGGGTTTGTGACCACGGCAGCAGCTGTTGCGCGAACCGCTGGAATGGCAGGAGAGGCATCGTTTTCGAGCAGGATTTCCTCGCTGTAGTAGACAATCTTGCGGATGCCGAGTCTTTGGTCGTTCATTATCGGCTCTTTCCAGTCATGGTGAAGCGCATGGCTTCCTTTCGTTGTGGTTGCTTCAGCTCCGGCGGCCCGGAACCGGTTCGGTGAGGGCCTCCCTGGATGAGGCGTGAACATGGTTCCTCATGGCGGATTCGGCCCCGAAGGGGTCCTTGTGCTCGATCATGTCCAACACAGCCCGATGTTCACGCGTGGAGGCTTCGAGCCTCCCCGGGTGTTCAACCGTTCGCAGAACAAGGCGTTGGTACGCGAGCTGGTTCATGAGCCGTTCGTAGTGCTCAATAAGCTTTCGGTTGTCCGAGCCGCGCACGATCGTCCAGTGAAACTCATGGACCAGCCGGGCATAGGTGTCGGTGTCGTGGGTGAGGGAAGTCATTTCGGACTCTTCCAGGTTGCGCCGCAGTATTGCGAGCTCCTTGACCTCCCCGCGTCCGGCGAGCAGGGATGCCGCGAGTCCCTCCAGGGACTCCTTGAGCTGGAAGAGCTCGATGATCTCCCTGCGCGTGGGCTCACGCACGAAAGTGCCCACCTTAGGCCGGATCTCAACCAGACCTTCATGCTGCAGCTGCTTTAGTGCTTCGCGGATAGGGGTCCGGCTCACGTCGAACTCCTGGGCCAGGAATGCTTCGGGAAGAACTGCGCCCGGAGGAAAATCCCCTCCCAGTACCAGTCTGCGGATCCGATCAAGGAGGGCGTCGCGGTCGGCCAGCGCATTCACTACTTCCAGGTTCTCTTGCATACATGAAAGACTATGTTGCATGCATCAGCGGAGTCAACAGCGCAGCGCAAACTTTTGCTAAAGCCCGCTATTACAGGGAATTTGCCAATTTTGCGTAGCCCTATTGACGTCGGCATGTGACCTGTCTTACGGTCATTGGTATGCAACAGACGCTCGAACCGCTTATCACGTCAGCTTGGCTCGCCGCTTGGGACAAGGGAGACCTTGATGCTTTGGACAGCCTCGTATCTCCCGGTTATACCCGCACCAGTAAGGCGACAGGCGCAACTGTCGACCTCGCCGGCCTGAAGTCGGAGATCGCCGCCGTCCGGGAAGCCTTCCCGGACCTGCGCACTACTGTCGATGACGTCGTCGAAGGGGCCGGAACAGTCGCCGTTTTCTGGACTTCCACCGGCACCCACACCCATGAATACCTGGGCGTACCCGCCACTGGTCTCACCGTCCAGACCCGTGGCTCAAACATCCTGATCCTTCAGGACGGCAAAATACTCAAGGAAACCGTGACATGGGACGGCAGTGAACTGCTCGCCGGCCTTGGCATTCGGCCACTGCGCGGTATTGCTGCTCCGATTGTTCCGGATGGCGACGAGTTTGCTGAACTGGACCCATCCCTGATGAAGGCTTTCAACCGCCAGTTCATTACCGGAGTTACGGTCGTGACCACGAAGGAAGGTGATACGCCAAAGGGGCTGGCAGCCAACTCCTACTGCTCGGTCTCCCTGGAACCACCGCTGGTGCTTGTCTGTGTACAAAAGACGTCCAGCACCTACCCCGCGCTTTTCTCTTCAAGCCACTTGGGCATCAACATTCTGGGCACGGAGCAGTTGGGCACTGTGAAGACTTTCGCCTCGAAGGCTCCGGACAAGTTCGCCGAGCTCGACTGGCACGAAGGGCCCAAGGGAAGTCCCCTGTTGGACGGTTCGGCCGCTTCCCTTGAAGCTGAAATCCAGGAACGTTTCCAAGCCAAGACCCACACGGTCTTCATCTGCAGGGTCCGCCACGCGGAAATCAGCGAAACTGCGCCAATGGTCTACAAGGCCGGGCACTTTTTCGACGGCGCTCAACTCGCCGAACTTTAGACGGCCGGCGCGGCCAACAATCCCCGACAGGAAACCAACCGCGCCGACCGAACTGCTCGTAAGCAGCGCACCGAGGTGCGCATCCAACATTAGGACAAAAATGAGCCCGGATACCATTCGCGCTGCAGAAAGCAGCATTGCCGAAGATCGCGGTTACCGCGACAGCCTCACCAAAATCGAGCCTTACGGCATCGAGCACATTCCCGACGTCGAGCGCCATGGCAAGCCCCGTTCCCAGTTCTTCCTTTGGTTCGCCGCCGGAATGAACTTCCCCATCGTCGTCCTGGGGTTCAGTGCCACATATTTCGGCCTGCCGTTCTGGGCTGCGGCCCTGGCGATCATCCTTGCCGGCGTGACCTCCTCTGCAGGAATGGGTTACTTGTCCGCGATGGGTGTTCGGCTGGGCGTCCCACAGCAGATGCAGGGGCGCGGACCTCTTGGTTTCATCGGCAACCTCTTCCCGGTGGCCTACGTGAACGTCTTCGCTGGAATCGGCTGGGCCGCCGTTACGGTCATCCTTGGCGGCAAGGCGATCGCCCTGCTCACCGATATCCCCTTTTGGCTCTCGTCACTGATCCTCATGGGTATCCAGCTTGGAGTGGCCGTTATTGGCTACAACCTGATCCACTTCCTGCAGCGGATCCTGTCCTTTGTCCTGGTGATCGGCTTCGTCTTCATCACCATCGTGGCGGCCGCCAACGGACGCGTCGAGACCGACTTCAACCCCACAGCCCTGGGCTTTAACGGCGTCGGAGGGTGGATCGTCTTCTTCGGCTGGTTCTTCTCCTTCATCGTCGCGTGGATGCCCTTTGCCTCGGACTACTCCCGTTACCTTCCCAATACAGCGGGGAACAGGCGCGGCGCCGGCTGGGCCACCATGTTGGGCAACTTCGTGACCCTTGTCTGGATGGGGATCCTCGGAACCCTCCTGGGAACCACCACCACGGCGTCCGATAGCATCGGTGCGCTGAAGGAACTCATGGGCCCCTGGGCCGCCGTCGGCCTCGGCGTCGTCGCTTTGTCCTCGTTCACCCAGAACTTCCTCAATGTCTACGGCGGCGCCATTTCCATCCAGACCATGGGCGTTCCGGTCAAGCGACACACAGCCGTAGTCTTCATCTGTGCCGCATCCTATCTCGTGGCGCAGTGGGGCCAGACCGGATTCAACGAAGGCTTTACCGCATTCCTTAACCTCACTGCCTACTGCATCGCCCCGTACGTGGCGGTCCTGGTCTGCGATTACCTGTTCGGAGGCCGACGCACCGATCGTGGGCTGCGTGAACTCTTCGATAAGAGCAGGAAGTTCGAATGGGGGTTCGTGGCCTGGGCGGCAGGCGTCCTGCTTTCCTCGCCGTTCTGGATGTCCTCGATCTATACCGGACCCATAGCCGCCGCTTTCCCGCAAATGGGTGACCTCTCTTACTACATTGGTGGGGCCATCGCTGCCGGTACCTACTTCGCCACCCATCGGCGCAGGCGTCTTTCAGGACTGGAAATGCTCGACCGCAGCCCCGGCGCGCAAACCCTCTAACCATCAACAAGGTAAAGGTCGGGGAGGACTCCATCCAGGATCCTCCCCGGCCTTTCCACAACAACCTTCAAGCCCAGGGCAACCGACCGTATCAGGAGCACCCGATGAGTACCGCAACACTGCAAGGGACGAGCGCGGAAGTAGACTTCACCGCAGTTCGCCCGCCCCGGGCGGTGGTGGCTGTGGTGGTTCAATGGCGCGGACGAATTGCCCTCTTCAAGCGCAGCCAGTCCGTCGGTCATGAACGCGGGCTCTGGCACTGCATCACCGGATACCTCGAACCAACCGTTTCCCCGCTCCAGCAGGCACTGGCTGAACTCGAGGAAGAAGCAGGTCTCGTCCTCGGGGATCTCGCCAGCTTCCGGCCCGGTGAGCAACTTCAAATTTCTGACCACGAAGGCAATCCGTGGCTGGTCCATACCTATACAGCCGTCAGCAAGAGGCGGCGGTTAACGATCAATGACGAGCACGACGCGTATCGCTGGGCTGCTCCCGGGAAGATCCGGCGGTTCTCAAATCGGGTTCCGTGGCTGGACACCGTCCTGGGGAGCCTGATGCCGGGTGCCGAAACCAACGCAGGACGATGAACGCAGCGTCGGGGTCCTGCGACACAAAATGAGCTACGCAATAGTAAGGAACCCTCTGTGGCCGAAAACTCTACTTTGACGATTGACCGGGAAACGAGCCTCCTCGCGTCCGTGCCCACCCGCTTGTTGATTGGCGGTGAGTGGCGGGATGCGTCCGACGGCGGGACGTTCGATGTGCACGATCCCGCCACCGGGGAGGTACTCGCCACCCTCGCCTCCGCGACCAGCGCCGACGCGATCGCCGCGCTGGACGCCGCCGACGCCGCCCAGGCGTCCTGGGCACGGACCGCGCCCCGGACCCGGGCCGAGATCCTCCGCCGCGCCTTCGATTTGGTGACCGAACGGGCCGAGGACTTCGCCTTGCTGATGACCTTGGAAATGGGCAAACCCCTGGCCGAAGCACGCGGCGAAGTGACGTACGGGGCGGAGTTCCTGCGGTGGTTTTCCGAAGAAACCGTCCGCGACTACGGCCGGTACCTCACTACCCCCGAGGGCAAGAACAAGATCCTGGTCCAGCACAAACCCGTCGGACCCTGTTTGCTGATTACCCCGTGGAACTTCCCCCTGGCGATGGCCACCCGCAAGGTCGCCCCGGCCGTCGCGGCCGGTTGCACGATGGTCCTCAAACCCGCCAAGCTCACGCCGTTGACGGCCCAGTATTTCGCGAAGACCATGCTCGACGCCGGCCTGCCCGCGGGAGTCCTGAACGTCGTCGCCTCCTCCAGCGCGTCCGGCATCTCCGGGCCGCTGCTGAAGGACTCACGGCTGCGGAAGATCTCCTTCACCGGCTCCACCCCCGTCGGCAAAAGGCTCATGGCCGACGCCGCGCAGAACGTCCTGCGCACCTCCATGGAACTGGGCGGGAACGCCCCCTTCATCGTGTTCGAAGACGCCGACCTCGACAAAGCCGTCGAAGGCGCGATGGCAGCGAAGATGCGGAACATGGGCGAAGCCTGCACCGCCGCCAACCGCTTCCTCGTCCATTCCTCAGTCGCTGCGGAGTTCACCGCCAAGTTCGCCGCCGCCATGGGCGCTTTGGTCACCGGCCGCGGCACCGAACCAGCCACGCAGGTCGGGCCGCTGATCGACGCCGGCGCCCGGGACGACGTCCACGCCTTGGTGAGTGCCGCCGTCGACGCCGGAGCTACCGCTGTCACCGGTGGTGCCCCCGTGGACGGACCCGGCTACTTCTACCAGCCCACCGTCCTGGCCAACGTCCCGAACGACGCGGCGATCCTTGGCCAGGAAATCTTCGGACCCGTCGCCCCCGTCACCACCTTCGACACCGAAGAGGACGCCATCCGCCTGGCCAACGCCTCCGAGTACGGGCTCGCGTCCTACCTCTACAGCAAAGATTTCAACCGGCTCCTGCGCGTTGCGGAGCAGATCGAGTTCGGCATGGTCGGCTTCAACGCCGGCGTCATCTCCAACGCCGCAGCACCCTTCGGCGGGGTCAAGCAATCCGGCCTCGGACGCGAAGGCGGCACCGAAGGCATCAACGAATACACCACCACCCAGTACATCGGCATCGCCGACCCCTACGCGGACTAAGAAGGTAGAGAAACCGTGAATAGCCCCACGCGAGGAGCTTCAACCAGCGAATCGAAAGGCCAGTTGGTCATTATCGACATGCAGCGCGCCTTCCGTGAAGTGGGGGACTGGCACATCCCGCGCTACGACGAAGCGGCCCAGACCATCGCACGGCTAATAAGCGCAGGATTTCAACCAATAACCACCCGGTTCGTCCCCGACCCGACAGAACCGGGTTCGTGGTCGCCCTATTACGACCGCTGGGCAAGCATGCGCCGGGAACCCGAGGATCAGATTTGGGATCTCGCGCTTCCAAGTGTGGACGCCCCAAGCTCCATTGATCTTCCAACGTTCACCAAGTGGGGCGAAGCCATGGCGGATCTAATCCCCGTTGGCGGAGAGCTCATCCTGACGGGTGTGGCAACCGACTGCTGCGTCCTCGCCACCGCTCTTGGTGCCGCTGACGCAGGCCGGTTTGTCACTGTTGTTCAGGACGCGTGCGCGGGACAGAACGACGACGCGCATGATCAGGCGCTCAACCTCATGCAGCTGCTGTCGCCGATGATCAACGTGGTCAAGAGCGAAACCCTGCTCCAGCCGTAGCGTCATGACTTTTAATCTGGGTCGTTTATTGGCCAAGGAATGCGTTATCGGGGTAGCCGGAGCGATATAGAGTTCATACGATTGTCGTCATCCAATCAATATACGGCGGTGAAAAATCGCTGCTATTACAGGAGAAGTTATGACAACATTCGTTCTCGTTCACGGCTCATGGCACGACGGAGCTTCTTGGGATTCCGTCATTGAGCATCTGGAATCCCTTGGACACAGGGCCTACGGTCCCAGTCTCGCCGGCCACGGCATCGGCGTCAATAAGGAAGTGAATCACGACGATTGTGTGCAGTCTGTAGTTCAGTTCATTACGGACAATGATCTGACGGACGTGGTTCTTTTAGGCCACAGTTTCGGCGGCACAGTAATTGCGCGAGTCGCGGAAGAGATTCCAGAGCGGCTGCGCCGGCTCATTTTCTGGAACGCATTCGTTCCGCAGCCGGGGAATTCGCTGCTTGACGAAGTTCCCCCACACTACCGTGAACTTTTCAGCTCGCTGGCTGCTGGTTCTGACGACAATACTGTAGCGCTGCCGTTTTCAATCTGGCGTGATGCATTCATTCAGGACGCGGACTTGAAACTCGCGGAATCTACTTTCGAATTGTTGTCTCCAGAACCCTTCCAGCCCTTCGCTGACCAGTTGGACCTCACCGCTTTCTACCAGTCAGCAATTCCCAAGAGCTACCTCAACGGGACCGAAGACACTGCGTTGCCTCCTGGAGAATGGGGCTGGCATCCCCGGATGTCCAGCCGGCTTGGGCTTCACCGACTAGTCCAAATGCCGGGGAGTCACGAAGTCGTCTTTACCAACCCAGAGTTGCTGGCCGCCAAAATTGTGGATGCCGGGCAGGACTGATTCCACATCGTGGTTCCAACAACATGAAAGCGGTAACCGTGAGTAATTCACCTGTAGTTACAACGTCGTACGGCGATGTGGTGGGCGTTTTCGAAGAAGACCTGAGTGTCTTCCGCGGAATTCCTTACGCCGCACCCCCAATCGGCGGTCTGCGGTGGCAATCTGCACGCCCTCACGAGGGGTGGGCGGGGATAAGGAGCGCTGAAAATTATGGACCGTCGGCGCTCCAGCCATTTGTCCCCGGCGGATCGCCTATTTTGGGGGAGCACGGGTCCCCACCCTTCGATGAAGATTGCCTCAGTCTAAATATTTGGACGCCCTCTGCCGATGACAAGCGGAGGCCGGTCCTGGTCTGGATTCACGGTGGCGGACTGCTCATCGGTTCTGGGAATATTCCCTACTACGCTGGCGATACTTTTGCGAAAAACGGGGACTTGGTGGTTGTTACGATCAACTACCGGCTCGGCGCCTTGGGGTACCTCTCCGGGATGGGTGACCGCGAGAACCTATGGCTCGATGACCAAGCCGTTGCCCTGCGCTGGATTGTAGATAACATCGAAGCATTCGGTGGCGACCCCAACGCCATCACTCTCCTCGGTCAATCAGGTGGTGCCCTCTCAATAGGAGGACTTGTACAGCACCCCACTTCCCGTGGCCTTTTTCATCGGGCGATACTGCAAAGCATCCCCCTGGGCATCGAGTTTCAAACTCCTTCGGCGGCATTCGAGCGCACCCGGAAACTCGCCACCCTCCTCGGCCACGACGACGTCGAAGCGTTAAGGAATGAGCCAGGGGAGCGTCTCGTTGAGGGCTCCCTGGGAGTACTGATTGACAACGCGGCGTTTGGAAATTGGCCGCTGGCATTCCTGCCGGTTATCGACGAGGACAGTATCCCGGTTCATCCACTGCAGGCGCTGGCGGAATCTGACGTTGAGCTGCTGGTCGGCTGGACCGAAAATGAGGCTAGTTTCGCGTTCGCGTTGGACCCCCAGTATGCAGATACAAGCCAGTCCCAGGTGTTGGATTGGTTGGGCAGTGAGGGCGAGGAGGCCCTCGGCATCTATGGGGCCTACACCAGCTCGGGCCGAAGCACCCCAAAGGAGGTGCTTTCCGGTGTTGTCAGCGACAACCTATTCAGGCGCAGCGCGCTGGACTTGGTGGAAAAGCGGGCTGCAGTCGCTCCGGTGTACGCGTATGAGTTCCGATTCGATTCCCCAGCATTTGACGGCAGGCTGGGCGCGACTCATTGCCTGGACCTGCCATTTACGTTCAACAATGTCGATAAATGGTCGGGGGCAGGATTTATTCAGGGCATTGAGGAAGTTGTCTTTGAGAGGATCGGGACGTCAATGCATAAGGCTTTTATTTCCTTTGTTGTTACGGGAGACCCAACGCATGAGGGTTTTGCCTGGCCGAAATATACCTCTGAGCAGGGCGAACTGCTTCTGATCGACCAAAACATCCGGGTGGGCACCGAGGTTGGAAGACCCTGGCAGAGCCTTGATGGGTCACGTCCCTCGTAGGGTCCCTCCTTCATAAGGATCTGAGCGGCGAGTGCTGGAATGACGAGGGCGCTGCCCTTGTCATTCCAGCACTCGCCAATTGTCATAGGCGAGATGTCAGCGCCGCAGCGTAGCGGATGGCGGGAATCCGTAGCGTTCCCGATACTGCGCGGCGAACCTGCCCAAGTTTGAGAACCCCCAACGGTCTGCCACTTCTGCAACTGTCCTGCCCCGGCCCGACAGGAGGTCGTCGTGGGCCCTGCGAAGCCGCACGTCTCTAATGAATCCGATGGGAGTTGTCCCCAGCTGGTTCCGGAACGCCTCCTGAAGCGCCCTGACACCCAACCCTGAACTTTTTGCGAGGTCGGCGACTTGATATTGATACTCCGGCCGGGCCTCAACTATCGCCATGACCCGACGGACAGCGGCTGAGTCAGCTTGCAAGCCAACCTCCTCCCCGGCGTCGATCGCCAGCGGGTGGGTGTCTGCGAGGGCGGCGACGGCGGTCCGGATCAGCTGGTCTTGCAATAAGGGATAGCCGGCGCCGAAAGTGTTCGCATTGGACTCCCGAACCAGCAGTGACGATACTGCATTCCACGTGGCAGCGGCCCGCAAAGACTTGGGCCCTTGCAAACCAAACCGTACCCGGGACGTTGTCTTGTCGCCGCGCAAATCATGCAGGGCCTGTTCCACGTATGCACGGTCAAACCGGAAAGTGAGGAGCTGGGAGTTCATCCCAAATACGAGCCTGAAGTTTCGGTACGAGTCCAAGACAATCGTCTGCCCTGACGTCAGAATACGTTCAGCGCCGCCCGAACTTACGGCCAGTCGGCCTTTGAGCACCATGCTGATCAAGATCCATGAGGCGAGCGGTTCAGCATCGACAGATGCCTCCGATCCGTAACTCAGCCTGTGTATGGAAAGAGGGCCTAAGGTGACCTCTTCCTGGACAGCATGGAAGTCCCGGGGCTGGGAAACAGCCAGGATGTGGGGGCAGTATGCGTTACTGAGTGCCTCGCGAGCCTCAGAGGGGTCGTGCGTGTCCAGGACGAGGGGACTACCTCCCGTACCAAGCCCGTGTGTATGCATCTAGGACTCCAAAGTTTTCGATGTGGGTTGATAATCCCGATACGGGCTTGCCGGAGTAGCGCCTGAGGTATATCGAGTTTATTTGATTATCGTCATGGATTCAATATATTTCTTTGACATCGCGGCCGTTTCAGGACGGCCTGGCGGGCGAAGGTCCCAGCCCGTAACAGGAAACGAAGTTGGGAAAAAGTATTGACGCCTCCACACGCTCGTGTAACGATAAACGCATCCTAAAGCACACTTTCTCGTGATGCATCCGGATCTCCCGTTTATCGTTACATGCCTAGGCCTTCCCTTGGCGTGGACGCGTAGCAAGGAAGGTGCGCAGTTTATGAAAATCCAACCCATTAATCGCAGGGGATTCCTCGGTCTCACCGCAGCTGGTGTGGCAGCAGCAGCTCTTAGTGGCTGCAAGGTCAACACCTCGAGCTCGGCAGGTGCCAGTTCTTCAGGCAAGGGGGCCCTGACCATCATGGGCAACGATGGTGAGATCACCAAAGATGTGATCTCCGCTTGGCAGCAGCTCAACGCCGATGCTCCCATCACCTTTATCAAGTACGACGAAACCCGCCTCAACGCTATGCTCGCTGCCGGAACGCCCCCGGACCTGGTCCGCGGCGCCGGTGCCCAGGTGACTCCTTATCTGGCTTCCCGAAAGATTGCGAAACCGCTGGATGACTACCTTTCCGGCAGCTCCCTCATCCACTCGGGCGACCTCGAAGCAATCAACGATGTGTGGAAGTGGGATGGCACCCGGCAGGGCAGCGGCAGCACCTACGGGCTGACCAAGGACTGGAGCCTGGACATGATGTTCTGGTACAACCAGTCCGTTTTCGAGGAAGTAGGTGCCAGGGTTCCTGATAGCGCCAATCCGCTTACCTACGACGAATTGCTGGACGTTGCCAAGAGCATGACCGCAACCTCTGGCGGCAAGTCTTCCCGCTATGGCTTGTTCGCCACTACCCCTGATGTCGCGTTCCTTCAGGGCATGCTCGCCACAACCGGCGTCTCGCTGTTCAGTGAAGATTTGAAGAAGGTGGACTTCAGTTCACCCGAGGCTCAGAAGGCCGTCGGCTGGCTGGCAGATGTGGCGAAAGCCAAAGCTGGCTACACACTCCTGGATCCCAACCCGGACGGCTGGGACTGGCCCCCGTTCAGTTCAGGCCGACAGGCCATGCAGAGCGCCGGATACTGGCTGACCGGCGTTGTGGCCAGCGATAAGAAGGCACCCGATTTTGCCCGAATGGCACCTGCCCCTTTGTTGGGCAAGGAACGGGTAAGTCCCACCACCAGTGCCACGGGCCACTGGATCCCCGCCAAGGCCAAAAATCCAGACGGCGGCTTCGCTTTTCTCGAATGGTTCACTGCCGGACAACCTGCAAAGGATCGTGCGGCAACCGGTGGTGGCCTCCCCGTCATGAAGAACCTTCGTTCCAGCCTTCCTTCCAAGGAGGCCTACCAGAAGACAGCACTTGAAACCCAAACGGCCGAGGACAAATACGCCAAGGTGTTGAGCTTCTCCCCGTACGCCACGGTCACGGCCCTGACAGCTGCAGTTTCGGAGCAGTTCCCCAAGCTGGTCCAGGGATCCCTGACGGCCGGGCAGTTCGCCGATCAGGTCAACACCAAATGCAACGCGCTCCTCGCCGAGGGTGTTTCGCGTATCGGCGGTTGACATGGCTTCGACGTTGAGCGTTGCCCCTCCCGTGAGGCGGGGCAGCCCGTTGACCAAGCGGCGTAGCCGGGCTTTCTACCTCTTCATCTCGCCCTGGCTCATCGGCACAGTCCTGCTGACGATCTTTCCCCTCGCCTACGCCTTGGGTGTGAGCTTGACCGACTGGGACGGCGTGAGCCCGGGGTTTCGCTGGGTAGGTGCGCAGAACTATCTCGATGTGCTGGGTGACCCTGAAACGTGGGCGAGCATGTCGCGGTCTGCAGTGCTGGCCGTTGTTGTAGTGCCTCTGACAGTGGCGGGCAGCCTCGGTCTTGCCATTCTGCTGAACCAGAAGGTGCGCCTGAGGTCATTCTGGCGGACCATGATCTACCTCCCCGCCGTCTTCCCCCCAGTGGCCTCGGCACTGAGTTGGAAACTGGTGTTTGATCGGGATTCCGGCGCTATCAACGCCGTCCGTGCCTGGTTCGGGCAGGACGCCGTGAACTGGATGACAGGGCAGCAAGTGTTCGTGGTCCTGCTCGCCGTGATGCTTTGGGGTATTGGTGCCGGCATGATCATTAACCTCGCCGCACTGCAGGATGTTTCCCCGGAGCTCCTGGAGGCGGCAACGTTGGACGGAGCAGGACCTTGGCGCCGGTTCACGGCAGTGACACTTCCCACCATCTCGCCAGTGCTCCTCTTCCAGACCGTGACTTCGACTATCGGTGTCCTGCAAACTTTCGTTCCCGCCCTTTTGCTTTCCCCGACCACTGGCGCAGCTGCTGTCACGGCGGTTCCCGAAGCCAACAGGATTTTCATGATCGACGTCTATGCGCAGTACTTTGCCTACTCCCGCTACGGTTATGCCTCAGCGATGTTGTGGCTGTTCTTCCTGGCCATCCTGGTGGTAACGGTCTTGTTCTTCCGTGCGAGCCGAAAGACTGTGTTCTATTCCGTGGATCCTTCCAGCGATGGAGGGAAGTAGATGACTCTTAAGGAATTGCAGTCCTCCAAACGGGCGCAACCCCACCCGGTACAGTCATCTGGTCATGAGAGTGGCACGAGAAGCCGATCGGGCATCCGGCGACGCTCGACCATCCTGGTCACGGCCGTTCTCGTGTTCATCACGGCCCTTGTTGCCTTTCCTATGTACTGGGTGCTGGCCACGGCGTTTAAATCACCTGAGCAGTTGTACTCGGGGATCGCCGTACTGTGGCCGCTCCCATCGCACATGGAGAATTTCGTAGAGGCACTAACGAGGATCCCCTTCCTGCCGTACATGCTGAACTCCCTGTTCCTGGCCACGGTCAATGGAGTCCTTACGACGCTGTCTTCGGCATTGGTCGGTTACGGTTTTGCCAGGCTCCGCGGCCCGGGAAAGGGCATTCTTTTCGGAGTGCTCATCGCCATGATGATGATGCCCGGCATCGTGACACTCATTCCCACCTATTTGTTGTTTTCGCAGGTGGGGCTTGTGGGGAATTACTGGCCTTGGGTGATCTGGGGACTGGTGGGATCCCCCTATCTGATCTTCCTCTACCGTCAGTTCTTTGCGGGCCTTCCCAAGGAACTGGAGGAGGCGGCCATCCTGGACGGGTGCGGACAATTCCGCATATTCACCAGGATCTTTCTGCCTATCTCAAAACCGATCGTCGTCACCGCCTTCGTCATGTCATTCCTTGCAGTCTGGGGCGATTTCATAGCCCCCAACCTTCTCCTGGACCAGAGCAACACCACCTTGGCAGTTGCGTTGTCATCCGGGTACGTCAATGAAAGGGGTTTCCCACTAAACAACCTCATAGCCGCAGGATCCATCCTTTACGTGATACCTGTAGTTCTGGTCTTCTTCTTCGTCCAGCAGCGCTACACGCAAAGTTTTAGTTCTGCCGGCATCAAATAGGTTTGTGGAAATGGGGTCTGCAATGGTCACGATGTCTGACGTAGCCCGGCTGGCAGGAGTGTCAACCATGACGGTATCCAACGTCGTGAACGGCCGACGGTCTGTAAATACGGAAATCCGCAAGCGTGTCCTGGAGGCAGTGGACGAGAGCGGTTACGTCATGAACCGTTCCGCAAGGACGTTGCGCACCGGGACCACCGGGGTGATCGGGCTGGCGGTTCCTGCCCTCAGCCACGCCTATTTCGCTGAACTCAGTGGCAGGGTTGTTGCCCAGGCCGCCGAGCTCGGATACCGCGTGGCCGTTGAGCAGACCGGTCTGCACATCGAAGACGAACTCGACGCCGTCGCGATGTCGCGCAATCTGGAATACGACGGCCTGATTCTCTCTGCACTGGTACTGGGGCCGGAGGAAGCCAGCCTTCTGAACCAGTCCATCCCTCTGGTCCTCCTCGGCGAAAAGATATACGGCGATGCCGTTGATCACGTGGTGATGCCAAACGCAGAAGGAGCCAGGACGGCCACCGCACATCTGGTGGAGCAAGGGTGCCAACGCATCGCCTGGGCGAGTAACTACTCACCCGAAACCGAGCTCCACAATGTTGTGCTGGATCGTCTGAAGGGCTACCGCCAAGGCTTGGCGGACGCAGGGCTCAGGGACGACCCCTCCCTGCATGTTCCCATGGATCAACCCAGCATGGAGCATGCCGCCGACGGCATCAAGAAGCTGGTCCACGACGGTATTGAATTCGACGGCGTGGTGGCCGTTACCGATGCGGTCGCCTTCGGGGTGATCCGGGTCTTAAGGACGCCGGCTTGCGGGTTCCGGAGGACGTGAAGGTCATCGGTTTCGACGACGTTCAGCAGGCGGCATTTTCCGTTCCATCCCTCTCTACCATCGCACCGGATCATGACTGGATGGTCCGGTCCTCACTTTCCCTTCTCACCGAGCGGATAAAAGACCGTTCCCCCCGCCCCGGGCGCGAGCTCGTGGCCCCTTTCCGGCTCATCGTCCGGGAATCAACCAGCTGAATCACACATAGACTTTGGAGAATCTTGACAATGGCATCTTCGCCCCGGCTCGTCGTCAATCTGGACATCGCGGGTCCCACCATCAGCCGTCACCTCTACGGCCATTTCGCTGAACATTTGGGCCGTTGCATCTACGGTGGTTTCTGGGTGGGGGAGGACAGCGAAATACCCAACACCCGTGGCATCCGGAATGACGTGGTGGAAGCCCTGCGCGAGTTGCGCATCCCCAATCTTCGGTGGCCGGGCGGTTGCTTCGCCGATGAATACCACTGGCGTGACGGCGTCGGCCCCCGCGAACAGCGCCCCGTGATGGTCAATTCCCATTGGGGGGATGTCGTCGAAGACAACTCGTTCGGCACCCATGAGTTCATGGACCTCTGCGAGATGCTCGGCGCGGACGCATACGTCAACGGCAATGTGGGTTCCGGCACGGTCCAGGAAATGAGCGAATGGATCGAATACCTCACCCGCGCCGACGATTCACCCATGGCCGCATTGAGGCGAGAGAACGGAAGGGACGAGCCTTGGAAGGTCCCCTTCTTCGGTATCGGCAACGAACCTTGGGGCTGCGGTGGCAACTTCCGGGCTGAGGCCTACGCAGACTTGGCCCGGCAGTACAGCACGTATGTCCGTTCCCACAACGGCAACGATGTTTACCGGATAGCAGCCGGCGCCGGCGACGATGACGTGGCATGGACCAAAGCCCTGATGGAAGCGCTTCATGACAAGGGCGGCCCGGGCCGCAAGAGCTCGCCATACCAAGGTATTTCGCTCCACTACTACACGATGTCCGGCCACTGGGACAGCAAAGGCTCCGCCACGGAATTCAGTGAGGAAGAGTACTGGAAGACGGTCAAGGCCGCCCATCACATTGAGACCCTGCTGACGGCGCACTCCACCATGATGGATGTCTACGATCCGCACAAGGCGGTGGGCTTGGTCCTGGACGAGTGGGGTACCTGGTGGGACGTAGAGCCCGGCACCAACCCCGGCTTCCTCTATCAGCAGAACACCATCCGCGACGCCCTCGTGGCAGCAATCCACTTTGACTCCTTTCACCGTCATGCCGACCGTCTCGTCATGGCGAACATCGCCCAAACGGTCAACGTCCTGCAAGCCATGCTGCTCACGGATCCAGAGAGCGGAGCGCTCGTAAAGACGCCCACGTTCCATGTCTTCGCCATGAACGCAGGGCATCAGGACGCCGCCGCGCTGCACACGCACCTTGACTCCGACGGCTTGCACAAGCTGGACGGGGAGCAGGTTCCCACGTTCACTGCCACAGCCAGCACCAAGGATGGCCAAGTGCTCATCTCCATGGCCAACCTGGAACTGGAGGAAGAGAGCGAGGTGGTGTTGGACCTGCGCGGCGGGTCCCTGGAGCAGGTGGAAGCACTGGTCCTTTCCGGCGACAAAGTTTCAGCGTTCAACGCGCCCGCACACCCCGACGCCGTCACGCCGCGATTCCTCGAGGTTGAAGAACGCGAGGGCCAGTTGGTACTCCGGCTTCCAGCCCACTCTTTCGCGACCGTTCGGGGAACACTGTCTGGTCAGGTCCCTGTAGTCACTGCCGCAGCGACGGCGACGTCCAGCCCCGCCACGGGCAGCAAGCCCTGCTTGAATTGTTGAGATGACCATGACTCCTGACTACCGCCCCCTCAGCCAAATTCGGCTCCGCGAGGGGCCCTTCGCCGAAGCCCAGCGTGTGAACCGTGAAGCACTGCTGCGTCTGGATCCTGATCGTCTTCTGGCGCCCTTCCGTCTCGAAGCGGGCCTTCCCGCTACGGCGGAGCTCTACGGCGGCTGGGAATCGACGGGACTCAACGGCCACACGGCAGGGCACGTCCTGTCAGCGCTTGCCCACGCTGCAGCCGGGGACGGTGACCCACGCCTGGAGAAGATGCTTGGAAGCTTGCTGTCCGGACTTCGGGAAGCGCAGCAGGCCTCCGTGACAGGATACTTGGGTGGCGTACCTCAAGGGCGGCAGCTCTGGGACGAGCTCGTTCAGGGAGACATTAGAGCCTCCCCCTTTGAGCTCAATGGGCGCTGGGTTCCCCTGTATAACCTGCACAAGACGCTGGCGGGCTTGGTGGATGTCGCATGGCATGTTCCCTCCGCGGAGGTAGACCAGATCCTGGATGACCTGGCGAGTTGGTGGCTGGAGACCACGGACCGACTGGACCAAGATGCACTCGAGCTCATAATGCAGACCGAGTTCGGCGGACTTACCGAAGCGTTCGCCCGCCTGGCACTTCTCCGGCAGGATGGGCGCTACCTTCAGCTGGCCATGAGGTTCACTCGCGAAGAGCTGATAACCCGGGTGCTCGCTCTGCCGGGTGAAAGAGCGCAGGACTCACTTGCGGGCCTTCACGCCAACACGCAGATCCCCGTGGTGGTGGGCTACGCCGCAATTGCCAGGGCTGCCCGCGAACTGGGGTTGGAAGATGTAGCGACCGCGCGCATAGGGCAAGCTGCCCGAAACTTTTTCGACGACGTCGTTGGGTGGCGCAGCAGCGCGATCGGGGGCAACAGTGTTCGGGAGCACTTCCACCGCAGGGACGACTTCTCCCCAATGTTCCTCGGCCGGGAGGGCCCCGAGAGCTGCAACAGCTACAACATGGTCAAGCTGGCAGCCGAGCTCTATCTCCTGAATGGGGAGAACCGGTACCTGGACTACATCGAGGTCACGCAATGCAGCCATGTGCTATCCACGCAGCACCCTGGGCACGGTGGCCTGGTCTACTTCACTTCCCACCGTCCCGGCCACTACCGGGTGTACTCGCCGGAACAGGACGGCTTCTGGTGCTGCATGGGCTCCGGGTATGAGGCGCACGCAAAGCATGGTGCGCACGTGTACGTCGCCGATGGCGACGAACTCCGTATTACCTGGCTTTTGGCCACGGAACTCAACTGGACGGAGCAGGGCGTCCAGGTCACCATTGATTCGGCCTTACCCTCAGGGAACACGGCCACAGTCCGGGTGAGCGTGGAGGAACCGAAGGAATTTATCCTCGCCATCCGCGTACCGCAATGGGCTCGAAGTGCCAAGGCCACACTGGGCGACGGCCGGAGGATCGAGGAAGACAGGGGCTGGTGGCGATTGCGCCGTGTGTGGGACGGGACAGAGGAGATCCTGCTAAGTCTGGAGCGTGAACTACACGTGGTCCGGGCCGCGGATGATTCTCCGTGGGCCTGGATCAGATACGGACCCACGGTCCTGGCCGAGGAGATTCCCGATGATGGACTGCACTACCGGGCAACGGGGGCCAGGGCCGCCCACATCGCTTCAGGGCCGCTCATGCCACTGGCGGACACGCCTGTTCTCCTTGCCACTGGGCTGGAAACCCACGACGAAGGGGGCGAAGAGCTCTCGGTCCTCGCCTCGGATGGGCAGAGGCTGAGGCTAAGGCCCCTGCACAGGATCCACGATGCCCGCTACAGGCTCTCTTGGCCCATGGCTCATGACGAAATGCAGGTCAGCGAAATCCAGGGGAAGTTGGCGGAGCAAGACAGGGCTTCCACCGCCTTGGAAGCGCGGGTAGTGGACGGGATCACCTTCGGGGAGCAGCAGCCTGAACTCGATCATGAGGTTAACGCTCAGCATGCCGAGCGTGGAATGACAACCAACGGGGCACGCTGGCTGCGCCCCAAAGAGCCGCTCACACTCGTGCTGCGCGACTGGGCGATGATCGGCACGAGCCTACGCATTGAAGGCGTGCCGGGGGAGGACCCGGAGTCGTTCCTCCTCTCCCGCGCAGATAACGGGACGGCGGTAACAGTCACCCAAGGGCCGGACGGCACCAGTGAGATTCAGTTCAATACCAACGGCAGCGCGGAGGCGCGCCTGGTCATTGCTCCTCAGCCGGGTCACACGATGCCAAGGCTAAGGCGCCTGCTGCTCTTGACCGATGCCGCGGACTCCCTGGCCTGAAAAGTTGGGGTCCTCACTGCATCGTCTGCAGTGAGGACCCCAAGGGCACTTCTTACTGGACCGACCACGCACCGTCCGATGGCAGGACAGCACCGGAGATGTTCGTTCCGTCCTCGCTGAGGAGGAACGTGATGGAGGCAGCCAGCTGCGAGGCCACAGCAACAGGAGGGATTATCTGCATGAACGGACCCAACCGGTTCGCGCCGAGCTCCGATCCAAAGGTGGCCTCGATGCCTGTTGCAACCGGGCCCGGGGCGACTGCGTTGACGCGGATTCCCTGAGGCGCGTACATAAAGGCAGTACTGCGGGTCAGTCCGAGAACTGCATGTTTGGAAGCCGTGTACGCCAGCCCCGCAGAGTTGCCACGAAGTGCGGCTTCGGAGGCAACGTTCACGATGGAACCGCGCCCGGCAGCCATCATGATCGGAAGTACGGCGCGGGTCAGGCGGAACATTCCGTCCACGTTGACCGCGAACACCCGGTTCCAGACGTCATCGGCCACCTCGTGCAACGGGGTCATGTCGTCCATGATTCCGGCGACGTTTGCCAAGGCATATACCCGGTCTCCAGCAGCTTCAACAATCCTCAGTATGTCTTCGTCCTTGGTGATGTCCGCCTGCACGGTTATCACGTCAGCCTGCGCATGATCCATGGCCAGTGAGTCAAGCCGGGCAGCTGCGATGTCTACGGCAATCACCCTTCCCCCTTCCCTGGCAATCCTGGAGGCAGTAGCACGGCCGATCCCGGAGCCGGCGCCCGTGACGATGACGGTCTTGCCCAGGAATCTGCCGTCGGTGATGCGTTCCTGCCAAAGGGTGTCGTCGATGTCCTCAGCGTCCGCCTCGGGTTCGATTCCCCCATTTGCTTCCCTTACCAGATGGTCAAGCAGAGACTGCGGGAACTGTCCGCCACCGAGTTCAACGAGCTGTTGCAGGGCAAGGTGATCGATGGGCTTCAGGGCTGATTCGTCCTGTCCGGCCTCGTTAAGCATTCCCCGAAGGAGGGGACCGCCAGCGGGATGGGCGAGCCATTCCCGAATAGGGCGCGAGCCGGTCAGTGCCTTGATGTTGTTGGTCATTTTGCTCCTTCGAGGGCCGGTGCTGTTTTGAGCTCGGTTGTTACGTTTTCGGGAACCTCTGTTTCGTCCACCGCGGGCTTGGGACCGTTGAGACCAGTCCACCGCGCACGCAGGGTGTGGGCTGCTGCTTTTGGTTTTCTATCCCGGCTAAAAACGCCCTTCCGGTTGCCGTCCACACGGTGGATGCCGTTGGACGTTTGGAAGTCGGCGAAGTTCCAGACGTGTTCACCTACAAAGCCGTCAATCCTGTCAAAGACGCGGTGGTTCATGGCGAGGAAGGACTGCTGGTACTCCTCGCTCCAAGGCATGTCCCAGATGGAGTGTTGCCCTGGCATGGTGTCTGCCCCGTATTCGCTCATCATGATGGGTTTGCCGAAGGCCTCCAGCCAGCCGCGGAGGTCACGTTCAAGGTAAACTTCTGCGGTCTGAAGATCCCCGGTGAAGATGTACCAGCCGTAGTAGCGATTAATGCTGAGGACGTCGAAGAGGTCTGCGATTTTGTCGTTCTGGAAGGTGGCAAACATGACTGCCGCGTAGGTCAGGGGACGCGTTGGATCGAGCTCACGGGCGAGCTGGACGAGGGGCTCGAAGAATTCCCGTGCCCCGTCCTCGTTGGAGGCCGGTTCGTTGGCGATACTCCACATGACAACGCTTGGGTGGTTCTTGTCGCGTGAGATGACCTCGCGAAGGTGCTGTGCGTGGGCTGCCTGGGTTTCGTGGTTGAAGGTGTCCGCGGAAAAGGTCGGTTTGGGGCCCACCCCTGTGAGTCCTCCCTGGACCCCCAGGTTCAGTCCGACGGCGGCGGTTTCATCGACGACGACGATGCCGTGGCGGTCCGCGAATTCCAGCACCTCCTCTGCGTAGGGGTAGTGCGAGGTCCTGAACGAGTTGGCACCCACCCAATCCAGCAACTGGAAGTCGTGCACAAGGTAGGCGTTGTCGTGACCTTTACCCCGGACGGCTGTGTCCTCGTGCTTGCCGAAGCCCGTAAAGTAAAAGGGCTCTCCGTTGATGAGGAACTGGGTCCCGCGGACTTCGACAGTCCTCACACCGAACGGCTCCGTGTAGCTGTCAATCACGTCTTCGCCGTCGAGGAGCTCCACCACCAGGTTGTAAAGGTAGGCTGCACCAGGTCGCCACAGCGAGACATCCTCAACACTGAGTGTTCCGTGGCTGTCTTCTGCCGATGAAACTTCCTGGCCTGCAGCATCCAAGACCCGGACACGGACCGACGTTTGGTGATTGGTTTCGACAGAATAATCGACGACGCCGGTGCGGCCAATAACGCCGGTAACAACGGTGATGTCGCTGATGTGGCGTTCTGGTTTGCTGTAGAGCCACACTGACCGCGCCAAGCCAGCGTAGTTGTAGAAGTCATGCAGGTAGGTCTGTTGGCGTCTCCCGTCCTGGCTGACGGTGATACTGCCCGGGGGGATGGTGGCCTTGGTCAGTTCATTGTTCACCCCAACGGTGAGCCTGAATTCAGCTCCCGGTGAGACGTGGTCTGTGATGTCTGCTTCAAAGGGTGTGTAGCCACCGACGTGCTGGGCTACCAAGACGTTGTCAACGTACACCTTGCCCTCGTGCGTGGCTGCGTCCAAACGGAGCAAAACCCTTTCCCCGGACCAGCCTCGGGGTACACGCACGGTCCGCTGGTACCACACCCAGCCCACGTGGTCCCGGATCTTCTGGTCAGCAAAGAGGTCGTTATAACTCGAGGGGACAGGGGCTTCGAGTTTCCCCCCCAAGACGCCTCTCCAAGGCTCGGGAACGTCTGCATCTTCAAGGGCGAAGCGCCAAAGACCGTCCAGGTTGATAAGTTCTCGGGTAATTGTAGGGCGGGGCTTAAGCAATGTATTTTCTCCTGCTTGGCTGTCAATGAGATAACTGGCTGGCGATGGTGTCCAGGGTGCGGAACACGGCAATTGTGTCTTTCGCCGGATGTATTGGGTGATGGATTTCCCCGGCCCGGATTGCTTCGCTGGCGGCCCTGAGCATGGGGACGTAGCCGTTGCCCTCGCGGGTGTGATCGATGGGTTCAGGGGCGAACATTTTTTCCCAGGAACCGGCGTGAATCTGGAGAGTGGTGGATGTCCAGAACATGCCTGGGATGGTGATCCAGCCCTTGGCGCCGTTGATAGCGGCGGAGGGATCGACGAATTCGGTCATTGAACTCGCGCATTGCGCAAACTCGCCCCCCGCGAAGTCAAGGGTGAAATGTTCGGCGAAGTCCAGCCCGTCGGCTCTAAGGCGGCCATGGGCCCTTATGGATGTTGGCTCACCGAAGATTGAGTGGGCCAATGTCACCGGGTAGATCCCTTGATCAAGGAGCGTTCCTCCGCTGCGCGCAAGGTCCCATCTGCTGCCACCATCGGCGATCAGGGGAAAGCCAAATCCCGCGCGGAGGCTGGACGGCTTTCCGATGATTCCGGTGCGGAGCAGCTCGAAAAGGTGTTGAAATGCGGGGTTGAACTTCATCCACATTGCTTCCATGAGGAAGAGTCCTTGGCTTTCGGCCAGCGCAAAGAGGTCTTGCACATCATCGGCGTTCAATGCCATGGGCTTCTCGACAACCACATGTTTACCGGCAAGCAGCGCCTGGCGGGCCATGGCGGCATGCGTAGCAAACGGCGTCGCCAGATACACAACGTCAACGCCAGGGTCCCTGACAAGGGAATCGAAGTCGTCGGTCCACCGGTCCAGGCCGAACTGCTCTGCGAAGCTGGCTGCATTCGCCGGATTCCTGCTGAAGATGATTTCCACGTGGTTTCCGGGCAAGAGCTGCAGATCCGGCACTATGCTCCGGGAGATAGTACCGGCCCCGGCGATAGCCCAGCGCAATGGAGTTTGGGGACGCCGTGTCTCATCCGCGGTTCTATCCGTCATCCCGACACTCCTGCTTGGACATGTTGTTCCCGATGCAGCTCCGCAAGGCGATGGCGATCTGCCCGGCGTTTTTCTTGCTCCACAGGGTCTGCGATGGGCGCCGCGAGCAACAGCTTCTGGGTGTAGGGATGCTCTGGTGTGGAAGTCACACGGTCTGCGGGGCCCGTTTCAACGATGTCCCCTCTGTAGACGACGCTGACGCGGTGGCTGATGTGCCGAACCACGGCCAAATCGTGCGAGACGAATAAGTAGGCAACGCCTGTGCGCCGCTGGATGTCGATGAAAAGGTCCATGACGCGGGCCTGTGTGGAAAGGTCCAACGCCGAGACCGGTTCGTCGCAGACAATGAGTTTGGGTTCCGGCGCTAGCGCCCTGGCTATGGCGACTCGTTGTCGTTGTCCGCCACTGAACTCCCGGGGCAAACGTTCGGCCGCGTCACCGGGCAGGCCGACTTGATCCAATAGCATGCGGACGCGGGTCCGTGCTTCAGTGGCACTTGTTCCCTGGACGATGAGGGGCTCGCTCAGGGTGTCACCGATGGTCAGGGACGGGTTGAGGGAGGTATAGGGGTCCTGGAAGACTACCTGGATGTCTTTGGAGAGGGCACGGCGTTCCTTCGCAGTGGCATGGGTAATGTCAGAACCCCGGAAGGTGATGCGCCCACCACTGGGTTTTACAAGACCCAGGACTGCCCGCCCAATGGTGGTCTTTCCGGATCCGGATTCGCCCACGACGCCGAGCGTCTCACCCTCGGCAATTGTTAGGGAAACCCCGTGCAGGACTTCCACCTCCCGAGACCGGAATCCGTGGCCTTTGAAGGTCACGCGGAGGTCTTTTACGTTCAATAGCGGTGTTGTCATCAGTTCTTTCCCCCGGTGGCCGTCACGACCGGCGTGGGCTGGTCGGTCCGAACGGTGTTCTCGTCGAGGATGGAGCCCAGAAGCATTTGAGTGTATGAATGTTGCGGTTCCCGGAAGAGCTCCAGCGCGGTTCCTGATTCGACAACCCGGCCGTCCTGCATCACGGCAATCCGATCGCAGATATCTGCCACGACTCCAAAGTTGTGCGTTACGAGCAACACAGCCATGTTCAGCTCGGCCTGGAGGTCCCGTATCAGATCCAGGATTTCGGCCTGGACTGTGACGTCAAGCGCCGTCGTGGGTTCGTCGGCGATGAGGAGCTTGGGGCGGCTTGCCACGGCGCCGGCGATGAGGACGCGTTGTGCCATTCCGCCGGAGATCTGGTGCGGGTAGGAATTGAACGTTCGCTGTGGATCCTGGATACCCACACGTGCCAGCAGCGCCATCACTTTCGCCTTTGCCTCCCGGCGTGACATCCGGGCAGAGGCGCGGATGCCTTCGACGAGTTGGGCGCCAACCGTGTAGGAGGGGTCCAAATTCGACATAGGTTCCTGCGGGATGTACGCGATCTCACGTCCTCGCAGGGCGCGTAGCCCTTGCTCCGAAAGGCCGATCAAATGGCGACCATCCAACTGTATAGAGCCTTGTGTGACCACGGCCTCGGGCGGAAGCACACCGAGGATGGCAAAGGCGGTCTGCGTCTTTCCGGAGCCGGATTCACCCACCAGGCCCAGGGTTTCACCGGCTCGCAGGCTGAGGCTGACTCCCTTCACCACTTCCCTCAGCTGGCCTGCTGGAGTGGGGTAAGCGATGGCCAGGTCGTCAACCGAGAGCAGGTCCGCCGCTTGGCCTTGGATGCTGTCCCTAGCGGGGGTAATTGTTCTGGGTGTAATTGCTGCGGGCGCCGAAGCCTTGGATGGTTTCAGCTTTGCTCCCTCAAAGGCGTCCCGGAGGGAATTTCCGAGCAATACAAGGGAAGCAGTAAGCGTGCCGAGCATGACGCTGGGCCAGATGAATTGGGTGGGATCGACATAAAGGTTTGTGAAGCCGTCGGCGATCATTGCACCAAAGCTGGGAACGAGGTTGGACCCAACGCCGAGAAAGGCCAGGCCGGACTGCAGGCTGATCGCCGAACCTATCAGGAACGCTGCGGCGACGATGATGGGCCCACGGACAGCGAACAGCACGTGGCGGCCTAGGATTCTAAGGTTGGACAGTCCGGAGACGCGGGCGGCATCGACGTAGAGTTCGTTCTTCACGCCAAGGACCAGGTTCCTCACGATGCGATAGACCCCGGGGGAGAGCAGCACTCCAAAGATCAGCATGGTTGCCCGGTAGTCGCCCTTGGTCACGGGCATCAGGACGATCAGGAGCAGCAGCCCGGGGAACGTCATGATGAGGCTGAAGACCCACTCTGTCGCGGTTCGGAGCCGTCGGCCGAAGTATCCGCCGATAAGGCCAAAAGTTATTCCGATAGCCAGGGCAACGCTTGCTCCAATCAGGCCTGCGATCAGGCTGGTGCTGATTGAATGGAGGAGCCGGGAAGCGATGTCGCGTCCGTTCTGGTCGGCTCCGAGGGGGTATCCCGGGGTGCCAGGTGTGGCGTTTATCGCATTGAGTTGTGCCTCATTGGGATCGTGCGGGGCGATCCAGGGAGTGAGAAGACCCAGGATGATGATGACCAGTAGCAGGACCGAAGTAATCACTGCCTGAGGGTCGGTGGCGAGTTTCCGTAGCGGAGACTTCCGGGGTGGGGCTGCCAACCCGGAAGTCACGCTGAGTTCTTCGATGCTCAATAGATTCTCGCCTTCGGGTTGAGCCAGCCGTTCACTACGTCTGTGATGAGGTTCACCGTGACAACCAACATGACGCTGAACAAAGTGATGCCCATGATGATGGGGATATCGCCCTGGAGCGAGGCGTTGAATGCGTAAGCGCCAAAGCCAGGAAGCGCGAACACGTTCTCGATGATGAGCGCACCACCGAGCATTTGAATAAATTCAAGGGACAGGACAGTCAGGGCAGGACTTGCAGCATTCCGAAGCGCGTGGCGAAGCACGATCGACCGCGTCGGTACACCACGGGTCCGCAGGGTACGGACGTAGTCTTTCCTGAGCTCCCCGATCATGGTGCCGCGGATCTGTGCAGCCATGCTGGCCACTCCACCAATGACAAGCACAATGACAGGGATAGTGATCGATGCCGCCCACTTTCCAGGATTCTGCGCAAAGGGAGTAAAACCGGTGGCAGGCAGCAACTTCAGATTCACGGCGAACACAGCCACAAGGACTATGGCGATGAGCAACCCGGGGACGACGTAACCTATCAAGGACAAGCCTTGGGAAACCTTATCGGCGAGTCCTCCTCGGGTTGCCGCCCAGACGCCCAGCGCAACGCTGACGAGCACTGTGATGATGAGCGCGGTGACGACCAGCGACAGCGTGACGCCCAGACGCGCAGCAACGGCAGGCGCCACTGGTTGGCTGGTGAAAAGAGAAGTACCGAAATCACCGGTCAGTACCGAGCCGAGCCAGTCCATGTATTGGACGATGGCCGGCCGATCGAAGCCAAGCTGGGTCATCAGTGCTTTCAGGGATTCTGGCGTCGCTGCACTGCCCAGGCGTTCGCGGGCAACAGATTCCAAGGATCCGCTGAGGAGGAAGAAAGTGATGAGGGTGACGAGCAGCGCAAGGACAATGCCTGCACCAAGACGTCGGAGGGCGTAACTGATCATGACCCGCGGCCCTATTTTCCAGATACGCCGAAGTCACGTACGGTCGGCAAAACCACCCCGGTAGGGAGGAAATCAATGCCCGGAGCTGTCGCCCAGAGCGTGCCTACGTAGGCGATCGGCGCGTTCAATGCCTGCTTCACGGTGTATTCGTTGACCTTCTTATACAGAGCATCGCGGGCTGTATCGTCTGGTTCGGTGGCAATGGACTGAAGCAACTTGTCGAATTCAGGGTCCTGCCACTTGAAGGGGTTGAGGAAGGCTTCAGGGGCGTACATGTCGCCCACCTGACGGCCCGCGCTGTTCAGACCGTAGAACCACAGAACCGCCGGATACTTCTTCGAGGCAATTGATGATGCCGTATTCTGCGGAGGCACAGGTTCCCACGTCACCTTCACCCCGATGTCCGAAAGAGCCTGCGTGATCACCGGCTCGAAGGACTGGGAGATCACCGTGCTTGGCATCGTCATGGAGAAACCGTCGGCGTATCCTGCCTCAGCCAATAGCTTGCGTGCCTTCGCCGGATCGAAGCTGTAGGCATCTTCAAGCCCGGGATCGTATGCTCCACTGTTGGGGTCGAACACCTGGACCGTGGGCTTACCCAGTCCATTGAGGAGGGCCTTGACCACCTGTGCCCGGTCAAAGGCCATGTTGATAGCCTGGCGGACCTTTACATTGGCCAGGGCAGGAACGAGTTCTCCCTTCCGGTCGGCCAGGACGAGAACGAGAGCGGCTGTAGCCTGCACCTCCTTGACTGCGAATCCTGCACCTTCGGCCTGCTTGCGCTGCGGGGCCTGAATCAGGGCTGCCTTTACTTCCCCTGCCTGGAGCGCGTTGTACTGGGCCGTCCTGTCCTGGATGACCTTGACCTTCACGGTCTTGAATGGATAGGCCGAGGCGTTCCAGTAGTCATCCCGGCGTTCCATGACGTACTCGGTGCCGTCCACAGTCTTGTCCGAGAGGACGTAGGGTCCGGAGCCAGTTGGGCGGAGTTTGGTGGTGTCGGACGCCAACGTGTCCGCGTCACCAATGACGCCTGTGGCTTGCGCCAGATAGTTCAGCAGCGATGGTTCCGGAGCGGAAAGCTGAATAACTACTGTCGACGCATCGGGGGCGGAAATGGAGGACACCTTGGCGAGCTTGGGCTGTTGCTGGCCCGGTGTCGTCCTGGTCCTCTCCAAGGTTGCGGCTACGTCCTTGGAAGTGACGGCGTCTCCGGAACTGAACTTCAGGTCGCTGCGAAGCTTGAGGGTCAGCGTGCGCAGGTCATCAGAATATTTCCAGCTCTCAGCCGCGTTGGGACGGATCTTGTTGTCCTTGTCCACCATGAGAAGGGTGTCGAAAATTGATGCCCAGATGTAGGACTGCTGTCCTTCAGCGAGCTGGGCCGGGTCCAACGAAGCCGGCTGGGCTTGAACGGCAATGCTGAGTTCCTCGTTGCGTGAGGAATTAGTAGGTTCCGACGCCGGCGCGGAAGAGGAACACGCCGCCGTGGAGAGTAGTGCTGCGACCGCGACGGCGGCTACTGCCGCACGGGTCAGTGATGTGGTTCGGGACAAGACAGGGAACATGTCTTGAGACTCCTTTGTCATTGAGGAAAAGCTTCTGGAGATTTTGGGGGGGCCATTGTTTGGGCCATTTAGTCTGGGGTGACCGATATCACTAGCAAAGCACTAGAAAAGCGAAAAGGCAACCGATTGCCATCATTTTAAAAAAGTTAATGTTGCGCTGAAATCCTGTTGCATTTCGGGTACTCCAACTGACCACCGTGAATTCAGAAATAAGGTGTCCGGAATTCGGGGCGGTCTTGTCTTGCTAAATCCTGCGGTGGAAGTTTGTGGTCTGTTGAGATCAGCTTTGCGACATGAATTCAGTCATTTCTTGTTTGAACTTCATGAGTGGGTAACCGTTAAGGGCAAGGAATGACTGTGATACTGCCGCCGTCAGATCCAGGGAAGGGTCGATAAGCCATTGCATGCGAAGACCGCTCCATGCGGCCATCATTTGGCGGGCAACCCTGTCCGGATCGAGTTTGGGATCAGCAATTCCCTTGGCCTGGCGTCTTTTGACTCCTTCAGTGAACTCAAAAATCACCTGCTCATGGTGGGCCTTCAGGTACGCGTGGGCCGGATGTTCGGGGTTGACTGCCTCTGCGCTTAACGCGAGGAACAGGCGGGTCGTAGCTTGGTCATCCAGGGTCAGGTGAGCCATTGCGGGTGGAGGCCAGTCGGCCTTCCCGCCATCGATAACGTGAAACTCGGCCGTAAGGATGGCGCGATAATCCTCATCGGCCAGCTCCATGGCCGCGACAAGAATGTGGTCGCGCGTCGGGAAATGGTAGAGCATGGCGGTCTCGCTCATCGAGGCCCGCGCTGCCACCTCCGCCGTGGTCAAAGCTCGATGCCCCTTCTCCAGGACGATGTCGAGGGCGGCCCGGGCTACGGCAGACCGGCGCTCAAGTGTTTTTGCGTACCGCTTCCGGGGGGCTGTTGTCGAGTCCATGCACTAACGGTAGTCGAAAATTGAGTGTTACACCATAGGACTCCTGAAATTGAGCTACCTCCAAACGTTGCCAAAGAGAGTTTGGCTGCAAAAAGGGAGCATCACTCAGTTTTATAGGACTCCCTTCCAAGGTCCCGCAGACCCCCGGATGATCAATTCGGTGTCTAAGGGCAGGGTTTGGGGATCTTTTACAGTGCCTGAGAGGGAGGCCAGGCTCAGGCCGGCGGACAACGATCCGCACTGCCCCAGCGGGGATCTGATGCTTGTCAACGACGGCGTGGTGAAGTCTGCGCCGAAAATATCGTCAAAGCCTATGATGCTGAGGGCATCCGGTATAACAACTCCTGCGTTTTGGAGTTCGTGCATCAGGCCAATCGCCAGGAGATCGTTGTGGGTGATGACGGCCGTTGCTCCCGAGGCTTTGACGGCCCGTGCAACCCGCCTGCCTCCGTCAACGGTTGGCGCGGCCGACTCGATGCGGTCGGCTGCGAGATGGCACCACTCGCAGGCGGCCGAGATAGCTTCCCATCGGCGGGCGGACATCCAGGACAGTTCCGGCCCCGCAACGAAGAGGACCTTTTTGTGCCCATTTCCTGCCAGGAAGCGGACTGCCTGGCTAACACCCCTGTCTGGATCAGGGATGACGCAACTAATGCCACTTACCTCTCGGTTTATCACCACTACCTGTGTGGTCTTGGCTAGAAGCTGGATATCCGTGTCATTCATGCGGGGGCTGGTCAAAATCAGCCCGTCCACGGCATTGATAACACGGTTGGCCGAAGCGAGCTCTTTGCTCGCGGACTCGGCTGCATTTACCAGAACCACGGTGTAGTCGCGTTGTGCTGCGACTCTTCCTGCCTCGCGAAGAATGCCAAAGAAGGTTGGATTAGTGACATCGGAAACAATTAGCCCGAGCGTCTTTGTTGACCCTGTCTGCAGTACTTGGGCGGCATGGTTCAATTGAAAATTGAGTTCAAGGGCCGTTGCTTCAATGAAGCGTCTTGTGCGGGCATTGACTCTTTCGGGATTATTGAGTGCCCTGGAAACTGTTGATGGATTAACGCGGGCTTGCCGCGCTACATCGTAGATAGTTGCCTTGGCTGTTCTCGATTGCACTTTTGTCTCTTCGGACGGCAATTTTCACTTCCTTGGACAAGTGCTGCGCCCAGCCAGGCACGTGTGCATCTTGCTGCCGCGCACGTGCCTGGCTGGAGGGTGATCCTGCTGGCGTTAGATGGTCTGGCCTGCGTCGGCCAAGAGCGTGCTGCCGGTCATGATGGTGGACAGGTCGCTTGCGCAGAACAGGACCACGCGTGCGATGTCATCCGGTGTTCCCATCCGACCAATGAGGCTGTTGGTCATGACGTCCATGGCCGCTGTCCCATCTGCGGGGGCGTGCGCAGCAGCGGCGGCCATGTTGCCCTCGGTTGGCACAAAGGTTGGGGCAACGCCGAGCACGCGGATGCCCAGTGGGGCAAACTCGAGGGCCATTTGCTTGGTGATGCCACGGACAGCATGTTTCGATCCGACGTAGGCGGACAAGCCCGGTGCCGTCCCACCGAATCCGGCCGTGGAGACGATGTTGACAATGACCCCGCCGTGATTCCCGTTGGACATGTGGCGTGCGGCTTCGCGGGAGCCATTGAAAACGCCGCGGGTGTTGACGGCAAAGACTTGCTCCCACATGCTGTCAGTCGTCTCCAGGACCGGGACGCTGGGGAAGATGCCCGCGTTGTTGACCCAGATGTCGATACCTCCGAATGACTCCACGGCTTCCAGTGCGCCGAGCCGGACCGATTCGGCGTCGGTGACGTCCATGCCCAGGCCTAGTGTCCGGACAGGGAAGCGGTTCGCGATTTCCGTAGCGGCATCGAGGGCTAGGTCCGCGTTTACGTCCCCGATCAGCACGTCCGCACCGGCTTCTGCCAGGCGGAGTGCAATGGCTTTGCCCAGGCCTTGCGCGCCGCCGGTAACGACGGCCCTGCGTCCGGCCAGGGAAAGCAGGTCCTGGACAGGGGTGAGCGAGGCATCGGCGAATGCGGTGGTCATGCGGAAACCTCGACGTCGAGCTGGTTGCTCTGGGCGACGCGGCCAAGCCAGGCGAGGCTGGGCTTTGGTGTGCGGGCAAAGGTTTCCCTATCGACGGCGATCAGGCCGAACGTAGGTTCCCAGTGCCCCCATTCGAAGTTGTCCAGCAGGGACCAGTGGAGGTAGCCCCGAACGTCAATTCCTTCGGTCATGGTCTGGTCCAAGCCCTGCAGTGCCTCTGTGGTGTAGCGGATCCGCTGCTGGTCATCAGCTGTAGCGATGCCGTTCTCCGTGACCAGCACGGGGATGCCCCCGGTAATCTTCCAGGCGTGGCGCACTGCCATGGCCAATGCGTCGGGCCGGTATGCCGTGCCCACCAGGGTGTTGTCCGGGTGCGGAGGATGGGGGACGAGCCCGTTGGCGTCGACTTGCTGGCTGGAGTAGGCCTGAACGCCGACGAAATCATCGCCACGGCTACCCTCCCAGTAGACGTCTTCTTTGCCGTAGCGGATCTCCAGCAGCTTCTCTTCCCCGCCAGGGGCGGCGGTGAGCGCCCCGGCCGCGATGGTCCATCCCACCTTCGCGTCGGTGTGGGCGCGGATAATCTCCCTGGCAGCGTGGTGGATGGCGGTGAACGTCCTTCCTATTTCCGGATCGGCGTAGGTCAGGAAGTCGCTGTGCGTTTGTTTGGTCTCTTCAGTGCCCTCGACGGTTGGACTTTGCCACTGGCCGCCCTCGGCGAGTTGCATTCGGCGCATTGCTGTCATGATCGCTGCCTGCATGTTGGGCTCGTTCATGGTCGCGACCCACTCCACGCCGTCCAGGATGGTGGTGGTTTCCTTGACGTAGCGCTGGAACTTTTCCGATGCGTCCGGAGCCAACCAGCCGCCGTCGTTCGCGAACCATTGCGGAGTGGTGAAGTGCTGCAAGGTCACCACCGGGGTGACGTTCCGGGCGAAGCAGTGCTCGATCATACGACGGTAATGGGCGAGTTCGGCCTTGGAGAAGGCGCCTGGCGTAGGTTCGATGCGGGACCATTCGAGGCTGAAACGGTACGAGGTCAGGCCTGCGTCGGCAAGAAGGTCGATGTCCTCACGGTACCGGTGGTAACTGTCGCACGCGTCGCCGGAGAGTTCCATGCCCGGCATGGTCAGTTCGCGTGCCCACCAGTCGCTGTTGACGTTGTTGCCTTCGATTTGGTGTCCGGCGGTTGCGGCGCCCCAGAGAAAATTGGCAGGGAAAGTTGTCATGAGTTTCTCATTTCTTGAAAGGTGTGATGCCCTTGCAGGCGGATTGAAGGTGTCTCAGGCGGGACTTGGCACGCTGATGCCGTGCAAAGCCGCGGGCGCTGCGGCGCGGAACCTGCCAGGCCCGGCCGTGTATTCGGATCCGTCGGGAAAGATGATTCGGGCTGTCGTCTCAGCGGGGATGTCGGCGTCGATGCGGAGCTCGTCACTGTCGAGTTGCCAGTAGACGCTGATGGTGCCATTGGGTGTTTCATGGGAGCCCCTGGCCCACGTAACCGACGGTCCGGGTGTGGGGGCAATGACAATGGAGTGCCAGGCCACAGAGCCCTCGGCCTGGCGCAATCCAAGGGTGTGCTCGTGCAGGAACCGGAGCACGGTTGCTTTGCTGTAGTGGTTCAGCGAGTCATGGGCGTCGCCGTTATTGTCGATTCCTTCCCAGGATTCCCAAATGGTGGTGGCGCCCTTGTCCACCATGTATAGCCACGACGGCGCCGTGCGCTGAAGCAGCAATTCATAGGCGACGTCGGCCCTGCCGGCTTCAACGAGGACCGGGAGCAGGTAGCCCGTTGAGAGGAACCCCGTTCCCAGGTGGGTGTCTGCGGAACGGATGAGTTCCACTAGCCGGTCGACGGCACCTTCGCGTGATTGTCCGGGAAGGAGGCCGAAGGCGAGGGCCCGGACGTAGCTTGCCTGGGTGTCGGCGTTGGTTGTTCCGTCGGGACGCAGATATGCTGCACGCCAGGCATCGCGGACAGCATCGGAAACCTCCTCAAACTCTGTCGCCTCCGCGGATCTTCCGAGGACGCGGGCGATCCGAGCGATCGTGGCAGCCGAGCGGTAAAGGTAGGCCGTGCCCACTTCGCCCTTGTCTTCCATGAACCAGGCCATGGGGTTGTCCTGGACGGGGTCGATCAGGCGTCCGTTGGCGTCGCGTTCCTTGGGTTCCGTCCACTCGCCCCAATGGAAAGTGCCATCCCACAGATATTGCTCGTACGGCTCAGGCTCGGGGGATGCCTTTGCCCGTGCGTGATGGCGCGTTGTGCGCGCCATTTCCAGCGCCCACCGGACCCACCGGAGCATCGAATCCCAGTTCTCGGCGAGAACGGCTTCGTCTCCGTAGGCCTCATACAACTCCCAAGGAACAGTGACGATCGCATCTCCCCAGCCGGCAGATCCGGTCATCATGGCGAACTGATCGTCCAAGTTGTTCTTGATGCCGCGGCCGTCAGGGGAGAAGTTCGTAATGCGGCCATCGGCAAGCTGGTCGTCACGCACCGATCTCAACCACTTCCGGCTGAACCCGAGCACATCCCTCAAGCGCGTTGCTGTGGAAATAAACACTTGGTAGTCACCACTCCACGCCAGGCGTTCGCGGGTTGGGCAGTCGGTAGGAACATCCACAGCATTTCCCAGGAAGCTCCACTGTCCGATGCGATGAAGTTGATTCAGGTCCTCGTTACTGCAAGCGAACTCACCCGTGCTGGGGAGGTCGCTGTGCACAATCTGCATGCTGAGCTTTGACGGGTCCAGGCCTGCTCCGTTGCGGCTGATGCGCGCGTACTGGAAACCGTGGACAGTGTGGCGGGGTTCAAAGACTTGGCCAGGCGCGCCCGCGGTTACTTCGTCGCGCTGGGAGAAGATCCTTGCTGGTTCTCCCGGCCGGTGCGAATCCAGGTGTGAGGTTGAGAGGTCGCCATCGCTGTCAACGTGCTCACCGTACTCGATCACCGTGTGCGTTCCTTCCGGCCCCAGATCTTCGAGCCGGATCCATCCGGAGGCGTTCTGGCCGAAGTCCGCAATCCACACGCCGGGCCTTACTTCGTTAACGCTTTTCGCCGCTCGTGCTTCGATGACCCGCACCGGTGGAGCGGGCGACCAGTCAATAGCGGGGGAATCCACCACGTTGAGCTGGACTTTCGACGGCGGTGCGGCCGGGGCGGTAAAGTCCACCGTTTGTCCGTCCATAAGGTCCGCACGTGTTGTGGTTGAGGGTGTGCTGGTCCAGTCGCCATCCGTCACGATGATCTGGTGCGATCCATCGGCACGTTCGATGTGCAGTTCCGCGCGGGCGCCCAGCGTAGTTCCCCAATCGGCGGGATAGTGGAACGCGCCCACCTGCCCCCGGTACCAGCCGTCGGACAGTTCAATGGCCAGCCTGTTGAGTCCGGGGGCCAGCGAGGACGTCACGTCCGAGGCCTGGGCGTAGAGAGTATGGTCGTACGACGTCGACCCGGGGGACAGTTCCGCGGTCCCGGCCCGTTCTCCATTGATCGCCGCGGTGTAGACACCAAGGGCTGTGGCGTAGAGACGGGCCGTCTTGACCTCCGCGTCCATCATGAATTCCGTGGCAAGGACATGGGCGGGCCGCTGGCCGTATGGCTTGTCCTCTTGCTCGACCGGGGAAATCCAGGAAGCCGTCCAGTCGCCGTCGAGAAGACCTGTTTCAAAGGCAGACCACGCCGACCATTCGGCCGTCTCTTCTGCAATCCGTACGCGCCAGGTGACACGCTGCCGGCTGCGGAGTTCCTGCCACGGCCATGAAACGTGAAGGCGGGTGGCCGTCGTCGACGTCGGCTGCGCCACGCCGTCGACCGTTGCCTCCAGCTCGTAAGCCGTCGCCGCAACGTCGGCGGGAATCTTCCACGAGAGCCTCGGAGCGGGGCCGGTGACGGAGAACTGGTCTCCACCGCTGTCCACGATGAGGTCATAAGGCGCTTCGCCCATAGTTTTCTCTTCTTCTGCCGATGCGGGCGTTATCGAATGGACTTGACCTTGAGCGCGATCACGAGCCCACCGATCAGCGCCAGTACCGCGCCCGAGAGGTACAGGAAGGTGTAGTTCTTGTCCGATCCGGTGATGCCGATGGTGATGATCACGGAGGCGACCAGTGGGGCCACGGCGCTTGGGATCTTCTGGGCGAAGGCAACCACCGCCATGTACCGTGCCGTTTCGGTGCGGTTGGGCAGAATCGCGAAGACGATGGCCTGGTCTACCGTCGCGAATACGGCGATGGCAGTCTGCATGAGAATTGCGCCGATGATCAGCTGGGGGAGCGACCATGCGAAGGCTTCAGCCAAGGCTCCACCCACAAAGAGAACTGCGGCAATGACCACAAACAAGCGGCGTCGCTTGAGCTTGTCGGAAAGGAAGCCACCCAGCAGTGCACCGGCCGCAGCAGCCACCACGCCGAGCATTCCAATGGTCGCCACAACGCCGGCCACTTCCCTCACGGGGAGCCCGAGACGCTGGGCGTAGAAGAACGTGCCGAAAGTGGTGTTGAAATACAGGCCCATGAAGAAGACGAAACGGCCCAGCCAGTTCCATGCAAAGTCCGGATATTTACGGATACTGAATCCGTAGCTTGCGATCACCGAACGGAAGGTGACCCGGTTGTCCACGGTAATGTTCTGTGAACTTCCTTCCGGCTTGATGAGCGGGAAGAGTGCCAGGAGGATGGCGCCGATCACGCCCGGGACGACGAACACCAGGAAAGTGTTCGAAGAAACTGCGTAGGCAACACCAATGCCCAGGACGGGAGCAATCTGCGTCATGAGTCCCGTCAGTGCCGAGACGCGGCCGCGCTGGCCTTCCGGCAACTTGTCAGCCATCAGATTCTGGATTGCAGCACCGGAAATGGACCAACCGGACATTCCCAGGACCCACCCCGCACCCACCAGCAGGAGGTTCGGGGCGAGGCCCATGACCACCAACCCAGCCAGGCCGATGCCTGTACCCAGGAAGATGAAAGGAGCCCTGCGGCCGAAGCGGGACCGCGTGCGATCACTCCAGATGCCGATGATGGGGCTGACAACCAGGTAGATGCCCTGCGCTGTCCCTGTGATGAAGCCGAGCATCTGCTCCTGGCCGGGAGCAAGTTCGGTGATCCGAACGGCAATGCCATAGGAGAGGGGCACCATCATTGCGATTGATGCGCCGAAGCTGGCCAACATCAGCCACAGAATGTAGCCCTTGCTCACGGGAGTCTGGGGCTCTTCCGTGAGCTCTGGATGTTCGATGGGGCCGACTGGCAGATGACTGCCCGGCGATGGTTCGGCGGCTGCAATGCCGCCGGCGAGACGTGGAGCCCCGTGCTTATCAGTAGTCACCAATGACTCCTCTATAAAGGTAGTTGGTCGCCTGCGGCATCGCAGGTGATGACTGGACGACGGTGAGGTCGGTACCAGTAAAGGTAACCACGATGGTTACTATTCGTGAATAGTAGTCACAGTGGTTACAATTGACAAGACCCAACGCAAAAAAGAGATTTTCCGTTCGTGAGAGAAGGCTGTTCGTGACTACCACTTCTGAGCAGGAGACCGGGAAGAAAGTCAGCTCCGGTAGGCGTGGCCCGTACGCAACAACGCCGGCTCGTCGCGCGGAGATCGTGCGCGCGGCCTCGGCCAGCTTCGCTGAACACGGCTATGAGCGGGCAAGCCTCAGGGATATCGCCGCACGCGCCAACGTCACTCATGCGGCCCTGCTTCGTCACTTCGCCACCAAGGATGATCTTCTCCTCGCCGCCCTTGCGGAGCGGGATGCCGACGACGCCGAGCTGGCCAAGCGCATTGTGCAATCCAAGGTGCCCCGGGAGTTGGTGTTGAGCAGTGTTCTTAAAGAGGAATTTGCGCGGCCTGATCACATGCGAAATTGGCTGTCCATCACCATCGCAGCTACCAACCCCGAGCATCCCGCGCATGACTTCTTCATCGCTCGCCGTGAGCGAATGCGCGACTACTTCACCAGCAAGCGGCTCGCCACTGCGCAGGACAGTGAGGAACTAACTGCTGACGACAAAGTCACCATGGTGATGGCGATGATCGACGGACTCCGGATTCAATTCCTCCTGGACCCTCATCGGAAAACACTGCACTTGCTGGAGACGCTCATGCGGTTCATCGATACGCCGGAAGAAGCTTAGCTAGTCAGCGGCAGCTCACGCGTTGCTGCGCAGCTCGCGACTTACAGCCCGCAGGCCGGTTTCAAGTGCACGGAGCTCGTCTGCCGAAAGCCCGGCAAGGAGCCGGTGGCCCGGGAGTTATTGACCGCCGCTCACGGTTCCTGCGGTGTCTCCACCATCGATGACGAATTCGGCGCCGGTGACAAAGGATGCCTCGGTTGAGGACAGGAACAAGACGAGATCGGCCACTTCCCCGGGATGACCTATCCTGGCCAGTGCTGTGTGGCTCATGTCTATCGGCATCCCAGCCGTCATGGGTGTGGAAATAACGCCGGGGTGAACAGAATTGACCCGGATGCCATGGCGGCCCAAGTCCAACGCTGCGCTCTTCGTCAACCCCCGAACCCCAAATTTCGAGGCGCTGTATCCGGGAATCCCTTCGTAGCCTCGCAGCCCCGCTATTGATGAAATATTCACGATCGACCCGCCCCGTGCCTCTTTCAGGGCCGGGATTGCCGCTTTGATCCCGTTAAACGTCCCGGTTAGGTTCACCGCCAGCACCGCGTTCCACTGCTCCAGCGTGTAGTCCTCGATCGGGGCGAAGTTCACGATACCGGCGTTGTTCACCACAATGTTCAGGCCACCGAATTCCTCAACAGCAGCCTGCACCGCATTTTGCCAGTCCTGGGGGCTGGTCACGTCCAGGTGAACATACCGCACCCCGGACCCGAGATGAGCGGCGAACTCCGTTCCTTCATCGTCCAGAACATCCCCGATGATGACCTTCGCTCCTTCACCGTGCAGCCGCGTTGCGATTGCAGCCCCGATCCCCCTGGCGCCACCGCTGACAAGGGCTACTTTGTCGATGACTCGTTCCATCTGATGCTCCTTCGGTCTATGGCACTGAACACAGCACTACGCGACGTCACGGCGGTCTCGGGCGGAGTGAGCATTCCGGGTCGGGCGGGGCCCGGTCACGGAACCATGGCCCGAAGAGAGACATGTTTCTTCGATGTGGACGTCCCAGTCCAAGAATGACCCGGAGCAGCAACCGGCAATAGGGCTAAAGGTCACCGATCGGTGGCTCAATTCCAGACCCCAAGCGGCATTTGTTGCCTCATTTGAATATCTCCGGTTGGGTCGGCGGTAAAGGGTGGCGCGACGGAACCCGTTGGGAAAATTGGACTTGGAGAGGGAGCTTACAGAGGTTCGATCGGGGCTGGGGACTAAGCCGGCGGCCTGCTGTTCCCAGGATCCCGACCAAGTGGCAGACTCCAGCTATGACGGCAGTCGCGACCGGGCCTGTGCTGGATTTTCTTCCAGGAGGGCTGGGTCTTTGTCTCTAATACGACCGCTACCAAGGGAACGGACCTGGCATGACCTCTGTTGATGGTCGGGAGAGGAGCTTCCTTCAGCTTCCCATTATGGGCGCGGCCAGATTGGACGCTGATCAAGTCCTGAACCAGCTTGATTCGGGCACGTCAGGATTATCGGATCAGGAATCCGCGTCCCGCCTGGCCATAGTGGGGGCTAACGCTGTCCTGTCACATAAGGCCAACGGTTGGGCCGTGCTTGGGCGTCAGCTCGCCAGCCCAATCCTGATCTTGCTGCTCGTCACAGCATCTGTATCGATGTTCTTGGGGGACGTGACCAACTCGATAGTGATTGGTGCAATCCTGCTGGCCAGCGTTGGTCTGGGCTTCAGTAGTGAATTCCGGGCCGAACGCGCCTCGGAAGCCCTGCACTCACAGATCACGCATCAGGCTTTGGTGCTTCGGGATGGCAGGACCCTTCCAGTGGACGTGACGGACATCGTCCCTGGCGATATCGTGCAGCTGGGACTGGGAACAATCATTCCTGCGGACCTTCGGCTGCTGGAAACGAACAATCTGCTGTGCGATGAGAGCATTCTCACGGGGGAGTCCCTACCGGCGTTGAAAGACCCTTCTCCCGCACCGGATAACGCAGCCCTGGGAGATCTGATGTCGTGCGCCTTCATGGGCACCGTCGTACACTCCGGCAGTGGAACCGGCGTGGTGGTGGCCACCGGGAGCGGCACCGAATTTGGCCGGATCGCCTCCGGACTGGGAGAACGTCAACCGCAGACGGACTTCCAGATCGGGCTTCGACGTTTCTCATTCCTCCTGCTGCAGGTCGCCATCGGCCTGACCACCTTGATTTTCGTAGCCAACCTGCTGCTCCAACGACCGATCATCGAATCACTGCTGTTCTCACTGGCCATCGCCGTCGGTATCACTCCCCAACTTCTCCCGGCTGTTGTCAGCACCAGTTTGGCCACCGGCACACGGCTGCTGGCCAAACGGAAGGTACTCGTCAAACGGCTCGTCTGCATCGAAGACCTGGGCGACATGGACATCCTGGTCACCGACAAGACCGGCACGCTGACAGAAGGAAGGATCAGTTTCACCGACGCCCTTCCAGCAACCTCGCCGATTGCAAAGGATTATCTGCTCACACTGGGGCTGCTGTCCACGGAGTCGGATTACACCACGGCCAAGTATTCAACTGCCGGACAGAACCCACTGGACGCCGCCCTTTGGTCCAGCCCTCAAGCGGCCAAGCTCGACCCTGAACGTTTCAACCGCCTGGACCTGATCAGCTTTGACCACGAACGCCGGCGATACCACCGTGCTGGTCCACGAAAACGCAGGCCGGAGGCTGCTGATCACCAAGGGCGCCCCCGAAGAAGTCCTCACCCTTTGCGGGCCGCCAACACCCGCGGTGCTGGCGACGCTGAATGAACAATTCCAGGAAGGAGCCCGGGTCGTGGCGGTCGCCTACCGTGAGGTCCCCGGACTGGTCGAAGTTACTGAAGCAGACGAACACGACCTCACCTTGGCGGGCTTTCTGATCTTCCTGGACCAGCCCAAAGCCAACGTAAAAACGTCACTGGACCAGCTGGAAGCATTGCAGATCACGGTAAAGATTGCCACTGGCGACAATGCCAAGGTAGCCGAGAAAGTCTGCGCCGACGTCGGCGTGCTCTCCGGGGGCACCCTTACAGGGGCCGACATCGATGGGATGTCGGATACGGAACTCGTCCCCGCAGCCCGCACCGCCTCAATTTTTGCCCGCGTTTCGCCGGAACATAAAGCTCGAATCATCACTGCCCTGCGTCAGAGCGGCGGGCTCCGTGGGGTTCCTGGGAGATGGGGTGAACGACACCCTGGCCCTGCACAAGGCCGACATAGGCATCTCGGTGGATACGGCCACCGACGTCGCCAAGGATGCCGCCGACGTCATCCTGCTCGACAAAGACCTCGGCGTCCTCGCCGATGGCGTCAGGGAGGGCCGCCGGATCTTCGCGAACACCATCAAATACGTCCTGATGGGAACATCAAGTAACTTCGGGAACATGTTCAGCGCCGCGACTGCCTCGGTGGTGTTGAGCTTCCTGCCCATGCTCCCAGGCCAGATCCTGCTCAATAACCTGCTCTATGACGCCGGTCAACTGGCCATTCCCAGCGACAGAGTCGACAACGAACAACTCCGCGCCCCTGCCCACTGGGATATCGCCTTCATCCGACGATTCATGTTCCTCTTCGGTCCCATCAGCTCAATCTTTGACTTCGCCACCTTCGCCCTCATGCTGACAGTGTTCCATGCTGTGCCTGGGGAGTTCCGCGCCGGGTGGTTCATCGAATCAATCGCCACCCAAACCCTGATCATCTTCGTCATCCGGACCCGCAAGGTGCCCTTCCTTCGCAGCAGGCCTTCGGCCGGGCTGGTCGTGGCGTCCTTGACCGTAGTCGCCGTGGGAGTGGCCTTGCCCCTGACAGCGACGGGGCCTTGGCTCGGTTTCGACCCATTACCGTCACCGTTTTTCCTGGCCCTTCTGGGCATGGTGATCGTATATCTGACCATGGTGGAGTTCGCCAAAAAATGGTTCTTCTCCCGGGCCAAGCAACAATCCCCTGCCGCCGCGTTACCCATTCCTCGGCGTCGGGCAACCCATCACATCAGCAGGCGGGCCTCCCGGTTCAGCATCGCCGCAAAACTATCCGGGCCAACGGAGGACATCCCCTGACGTCTGATCACCCCGTCGCTACAGGGCTTCTCGCCACCAGAATCCCCACATCACCCCGCGCCGGATTCCTATTCCAAGCCTGCCCGAGTTGCGTCGTCGAGCGGGGTTTGAAGCGACATTGGAGCGGGAGAGATCAAAGCGCCTGCCGGAGACGGATTGGGGGACTAGCCGGTAGAGGAGGTCCTGGCCCACGCCTTGCCACGGGAAGAGGGCACGTCTGACTTCATCCAAAGCTGGACCGCCCGTACCGGCCTCGCCGGCTGCACCCTTTACTACGACGCTCCAGGCTATGCCGAACTCGGCGCTCACTGAGTCGGCTTCAAGGGCCACGACGGCGTCGTCTTCCATCGCCTGTTGCTTGGTCCCCATTCCGGTTCGAAAGACGATTGTCCGATTGTCCACGGCGAAATTCACCGGAAAGATGTCCGGGTGGCCATCCACGATCACGGAGAGACGCCCAACATTCGTTTCGCCCAGAAGCCTCCAGCAATCGTCGGCTTCGAGTACTTCTGCCTCAGGCACTATGTTCTTGTCGGTCATGCGGCGATCCTACGGCTGCCCGCTTGTGACTAACAGGGCCCAAAGTCCCGCCACGGGATGCGTTTGTTCCGATCGGCCGCGCCGAGCCTTGCCAATCAGTTGTGGGAATGACGCCAAGCAGAAGCATCAGCAGCCCCAACTCCGCGAGGCCGGCACCGAAGTAGACAGCTTGCAACGCGCTGAACGGGATCAGGGACATCTGCACGAAGATCCATACCAGGATGCCATAGGCAGCTGCTGCGGCTGCCATACCGGCCAAAGGATTGCGCCTGAGGAGCAAAACGAAAGCAGCCGTGTGGAGGCCTCCTACAACGAATGCAAGCAAGATTCCAGGCACCAGGTATGTGCTGAAGGGAGACCCCTCCAGGTATTCAGCCGGCAGCTGTATCTCAGGCGGTAGCCCGAGGCGTTCCGGCCCGAGCCAGGATCCAAGCGCCAGGGCAAGGCCACCGGCAATGGAAGTCACGGCTACGAAGCCCAGAACGATCAGAAGCAGCACAAAGGTCATGTCTTCCTCCTAAATGATGGTGCGGAATTCCTGGATGAGTCCGATCACGACACCCAGAATGGCTCCGGTACCGGGGCGCATCCATGGACTAGCCGGCCAACAGCGCATCGAGAGTGGCGAAACCGAATCCGGCGGACCTTGTCCCCTCAATGATGAGCGGCAAAGCGTCAGCATCCAGGGTGCTGCCGTCGTGCAGGATTCGACCCGATATGCATGAGGATTATGCCTCCGGGCTGCAGGCCCCCCAATACCCGTTGGGCGACGGATTCACGGGACATGCCCCCGCTGGTTCCCTTCCATCCGAGAGTGTCCACGCTCCAGCGCACAGGCACATAGCCGAGGCTGTTGACTGTATTGATGGTCCGGGAGTCGTGGTCTCCGAAAGGGAACCGAAAGAACGGCCGGGGGGCACCGCCGGCCGCAACGATGGCCGACTCGGCCCGTCCGATTTCGTCGGCAATCATCAAATCCGTGAGCTGGGTGAAAGCGGGGTGGGTCATTGAATGGTTGCCCAGCCGATGCCCGGCTGCCGCAATCCGGGCCACGCCGTCCGGGTTGGCCGCTGCCCAAGTGCCCGTCAGGAAGAACGTTGCGCTGATTTGCTCCCGGTCGAGCGTGGACAGGATGCTTTGAAGCCCGGCTGCGTTGGCGCCGCCATCGAATGTCAAGGCAATCTTGTTTCCCGCGCCCGGGATCGACGTTAGGTCCTGGCCCAGAAGCGACTCCGGGAAGGGGCGCACAGGTGGCGTGGCAGGTGCGGTATCGGAAGTGCCCGGCACGGATTCAGGGGGAGGAACCAAGGGTGGCTCCGAGGACGGTGGCGCCTCGTGGGAGCTTGCGGCGGAACCCGGTGAGGTGGTCGCGACCGGAGACTCCGACGATGCCCCCTGCGCCGGAGCTTCCGGCGCAGCACCGGGCCGCATGCTGAGCATCAGCGCGAGACCTGCCGCCACCACCAATACGGCGGCCAAGACCACGACGGCGACCATCCGCCGTCGGGCTTTGCCTTGGGACGGCAGGTCCGCCGGGGGACCGTTCCCGGTCACAGGTGGCCGTCCCGTCGGTTTCGACCCGGTGGTTCGACGAAGTCAGGCTCATCCGGGCCTTGGTCCAGCCGGAAGGGCGGGTACTCATCGCGCATGAGGGCTCCATAGGCCAGGACACGATAGACCCATCGGTTGAGACCCATGATGAACGCAAAGAGTGGCTGGGGATACCTACCCGTGAACAGAAGAATTACCAGTGCAATAAGCACGAGAAGGGCAAGCAGCGACAATCCTCCGCCGCGGTCGCCCACCACACCGGCGGGTCCATCATTCGTGCGCCATGCCCACGTCGCTGTGCCAGTGATGGCCCCGACAATGAGCAAATGCGGTATAAGCAGGAACCAGGATTTAATCGAGCACCAATCCGCGGGAAAGGCGCGGCGGATAGTCGATGTCCAGGTCGGCAGGATAGTTGGTGCGTCCAAGCGTGAAGGGCGGGTACTGATCCGTGCCCCCGGCGGCGTAGACGTAGAAGGCCACGCGCCAGTTCCATCGCAGGACGCCCACGTTGAAGTGGAAGAGTGACTGCGGGTAATAGCCCGTGAAGAGAATGGCAAACCAGGCGACAACCGTGGTCACCGCGAAAGCAAACCAAAGGAAGAACAACACGAAGAAATGCGGAATCGCAAGGAACCATTTGACCAGCCACATCCAACGTGTCAGGGCAGGATCAAGATGGCCCCCCAAGCGAACCGGATGGCCCATGATGCCCGCCGGTTCCTGCCGTTGTTCGCCAACGAGGGGCGCCTGAAGGACTGCCGGAGCAGTTGCGCCGCCGTGCCTGCCGAGTCCGATTGCGCCGGCCACCAACAGCGGGACTCCGAGGACGAGAGCCAAGGTGCCGGAGAGAAGCAGGCCAAGTGGCAGCAGGCTTAATAAGCTCTGATCGAAAGCCCGCCTGGAGGTCGGCCGAAACGCCATCACGTGCGTCGGCATTCATGACAACCACGGTCCAGTTGCCCGCGGATATGTTCCAGGTGAGTTCCTGTTGTCCTGGACCGGAAGCGGAGGCCACCCATAAGGGTTGGCCAGCGGGTAGGGCAGGTGTTGAGGACCCGGGGATGTCCCGATAGACCGGGCGGAAGGGCTGGAACTTCACTTCCTGCAGTTCTGTGTGGTGGACTCCCTTCAGATACGCATCAACATCACCCTGGGGCGCAATGCCGATGAAGACGCTCCCATCAGGATCCGCAGACGTAGCCCGGAGCCTCAGGGTGCCAACGTCGAACGGGAGTCTCTCGGCAGTGCCCTCGCCGATGGCATCCAGTCGAGGCGAGACCAATGCATAGGATGCAACGGTGTAGCGCTCCGTACGGGATGTGAAGTAACCTTCATCGCCCTGGCCTGAGGCCAGCAACGCTGCCGCTGCCCCTCCGGCTGTAAGCGCGAATCCAAAGATTGACAGTGTGATCCCTACGACGAGCATCACGATTGAGGCTGGCTTCGTCATGGCTACAGTTCTTTCCGTTTGAAGAGGAACGCGGCCAACGCGACAGCGGCTATTGCGGCAACAAGCCCGGTGATCGCTGGCCATGCCGGCGACATGTGTGCTTGATTCGCCGCCATCGCGGCAGCAATGGCGGGAACGCCAGCCGGAGAATAGCTCGCCAACGGATCCCACGCTCCGCCCGCCGCCAACAGGGCGTACAGGCCAAGTCCGGCCCCGGCAGCCCCTGCAGTGGCCGGAATCAGAACTGAGAAGAGTTCCATGAAGGCGAGGACAAGGAGTGCGAAAAGGAGCAGCAGGAGCGCCGGAGCCCAGAGCTGGCCAGCGGGTGCGGCGCCAAAGACCAGCTGCGTCATGAACCATGTTGCCAGGGTGCCCACCACAAACGCGATGCTGACAAAGAGCCCGTGGACGGTTGCTTTGGCCATGATGAACGTGCTTCGACGCACGGGCTTGGTGAGTACGAAAGCTGCAGTGCCCTCGCGGACCTCGGTGGAGACCATTCCGCCGTACATAATGATGATCGCGAACAGGATGATCTGGGAGAGGTTCTTGATCCATTGCCCGTACGCGTCGGCAAAAGTTGCCGGCGGCAGCGTGACCGACCCCTTGGTCCCGGCGGTAAGGGATCCCAGGAGTTCAGGAGTGATCCGTGCCAGCGGCGGGCCGATGACAGCAAAGAAGATCACCATGGCCGGAAGCACCCAGATGCGCCAGGTGTGGATTATTTCCTGGGCTTCCTTCCAAGCGAGGACTGGAAAGGTCTTCACGGCTCCGGTTCTCCAATGAGTTCGAGGAAGACGTCTTCCAAGCTGATCTCGGCGCTTTCCAAGCGAACCAATCCCGTGCCTTGTTCGCTGACCATGGTGGGGATCTCGTGTTGGGCAGCAGCCACATCCGACACCCGCGTCAGGATCTCCCCCCGCTGGCCAGGATGTACCGATATGGTCCAGGCCCTGCCCGCAATGGCATGGGCGAGCCTCTCGGCTCCCGTGCTGACCTCCACTGCGATGGTTTGTTGTCCATGGCTGGCCCGGAGCTCATCCATCGAGGATTGTGAGAGGATTCTTCCCTTATTGAGGATGGCCACTGAGTCACAAACGCGCTCTACATCGCTGAGGATATGCGTTGAGAAAAACACGGTGGTCCCACCTCGCAGTCCTCCGATGAAATCCAGGAGGTCCCTTCGGCCCCCGGGATCCAGTGCACTGGTGGGTTCGTCCAGCAAGAGCAGTTTGGGTGAATTGATGAGGGCCTGTGCCACACCCAGGCGTTGACGCATTCCCCGGGAGTACTTCCCGATTGCCTGGTTGTTTCCAGCCAACCCCATGAAGCCCAACAACTCCTGGACCCGTTCGTCCAGGATTCCGCCCTTAAGCCCACACAACCTGCCTGCAAGTTGAAGAGTTTGGGAAGCCGTCATCCAGTCGTAGAACGCCGGAACGTCAGGGAGGTAACCAACCTCGCGACGGACCTCGGGGGCTTCCGCACCAACATCCATGCCCAGTATCTGCAAGCCACCGGATGAAGCACGGGAGAGGCCGGTCATGATGCGGAGCAGGGTGGTCTTTCCTGCACCGTTGGGTCCCAGGAAACCGAAGATCGACCCTGCGGGCACGCTCAAGTTGACGGCGTCGAGCGCTTTTTTGCGCCCGAATGTTTTGCTCAGGCCTGTGCACTCGATCACTGCACCTGGGCTGGCTGTAGCCGGAACCGTTGGCTCATGGGCTGGAAGCCGCATCTTCTGGTCCGGTTGCATCTCAGGGAGCGGTTTCGGGGGAATGGACGACGACGACGGGGCAGTGGGCGTGCGCCACGACTGCGGAACTCACAGAACCCAGAAGGAGGCCACCAAAGCCACCATGTCCACGGCGGCCGACGACGACGAGTGCTGCATGCTTGCTGCCCTCCACCAAGGCAGCCCGTGCCGAGCCTTGGACAAGTCGGGTGCTGAGGTTCTTTGGCAGGTGGGCCCCGAATGCCTCCTCAAGGGCATCCTTTACGTGCTGCTCTGCATCATGGGCGAAGCCATCGATGCCCATCGCCAGGTATCCCTCGTATCCGAGCGGCAGCTCCCAACAGCCCCATGCCTCCAACGGCGCGTTGAGGGCCATCGCAAGATGTTGGCCCTGGCGCAACGCCTCCACTGACGCCTTGGACCCATCGACGCCAACGATGATCTTGCTGGGGTCCAAGCGACCGGCCATCATGCACTCCTCTTGGTTGCACGGGTATTCATCAGCGTTAGCAGCTCCCCGCCCCAATTCCTTGCCCGCTCAGGCTCGCCGGCCAGAAGGGGACCTTCCGTGCCCTTGACATAGAAAGGCATGGGTTGGCTGACGAGTGTTGCACCCGCGTTTCTGAGTTGCCGGGAGATCTTTTTCGCTGCATCGCCATGAATGAACAGCTTGACTCTGGTGTCAAAGGCAGCTGCCAGGACTCCCGAAAGTCCCTGCATGCCAACAGCTGCCAGACCTTCCATGATCTTCGGCGTTGGCCGCCAGCCGTTGATGGGGCTTCCCACCACCAACAGGTCGCCAGCCGAGACATCCCCACGCCGGAACTGCGCGATCGGCACTGTCCTGGCCTTGGCCGTTCCCAAGCCGGAGGCGACAGCCTCCGCGATTTCCTTTGTGTTTCCGAAAGCGGAGTCGTAAACAATAACTGCCTTCACGGTGTTTCCTTGTCGTTTTCGTGGTGGAGCCTGGCGGCCTGGGTCTTCCGCCGGGCGGGATGGGCATCCATGAAGAGAGTTGCCCAGTAGGTGCCGCCGCCCATCACCATGAAGCCCGTTATGCCGAGCACTGGTTCCCCCACCGCGACCCCGGCCAGCAGCAAACCGAGTCCCGCAAGGCCAACAAGGGCTCCGCGGAAGGCATGCTTCCACCGGATTCGTCCAAGATTTTCCAAGCTCATGAGGGCGGCCAGCTTCGGATCCTCTTCTTCGAGGCCCCGAGCGATCTTGTCCAGTTCCAGCTTCTCAAAGTTGGAGAGTTCCATGGTTTTGCCTCCTGCTCTCCTGTCCAGCATGGGCCGCCTGCACGTGGCGAAACAGGGCCAAAAGTCACAGCGGGGCAGGGGACCAAAGACCCTCCTCATGCAGTGGCTGGGCGTGCAGAATCAAGGCATGTATTCAGCACGTGAAGCTTCGTTGAACAGCGCCCACGTCTTGTGGTTTGAAGATTCAGGTATCCAGGACATCCCCTCCGTGGGCGGCAAGAATGCCTCTCTCGGTGAGCTGACGAGGTCCCTGCGGTCCGCGGGCGTGAAGGTACCTGACGGATTTGCCACAACGGCTGACGCATATCGGCAATTCCTTTCCGCGAACGCCCTGGAATCGGTGATCAGCCTCTCCTTGGATGATTACCATTCCGGACGCTCATCGTTGCGACAAGCTGGAAGCGCCATCAGGGAATCATTCCTGTCCGCGGAATTCCCGGCGGACTTCGCCCGCAGCGTGCAGGAGAGCTACAGCATGCTGTGTCAACGCGCTGGCCAGGATCAGCTCGCGGTGGCCGTACGGAGCAGCGCAACGGCAGAGGATCTACCGGATGCGAGCTTTGCAGGCCAGCAGGAAACCTACCTCAACATTTCAGGAGAGCGAGGAGTCCTTCAAGCCTGCAGGCAGTGCTACGCCTCCCTGTTCACGGATCGAGCCATCAGCTATCGGGAGATCAAAGGTTTTGGGCACCTCGATGTGGCGCTGTCCGTTGGTGTGCAGCGCATGGTCCGCTCCGATGTCGGGGCCTCAGGGGTCATGTTTTCCATTGATACAGAGTCCGGTTTTCCACGGAGCGTCCTTATCAGTGCGGCCTGGGGGCTGGGCGAGACGGTCGTTCAAGGAACCATCAACCCTGATAAGTACCAAGTGTTCAAGCCCCTGCTGGGCGATCCGACGCTTGTCCCGGTCATCCAGCGGGAGGTCGGAGCCAAGGAATGGAAGATGGTTTACAGCCAAGGTGGCACTGCCCGGACGCAGATGATGGACACGAGCGATCAGGAACGGCGGTCGCTGGTCCTGACGGATCCGGAGGTACTGAAGTTGGCTCGATGGGCTGTAGCGGTGGAAGAGCACTACGGGCGTCCCATGGATATGGAATGGGCAAAGGACGGGGTCACCGGCGAGCTGTTCATGGTTCAGGCACGCCCGGAAACCGTCCAGGCACAACTGTCTGCATCAACATTCCGAATGCACCACCTGCGGCACCCAGGCAGGATACTGGCAACCGGTGCGGCGGTAGGGGAGTCGATCACCCAAGGCCCTGTGTGCGTCATCCGGGATGCGGGGGACATTGAATCGTTTGTGGAAGGCTCGATTCTGGTCACACAGATGACCGACCCCGATTGGGTTCCTGTCATGAAACGGGCGGCCGGCATTGTTACGGATCACGGTGGCCCCACCAGCCACGCTGCCATCGTCAGCAGGGAGCTCGGTGTCCCCGCAGTCGTTGGAACCGGGAACGCAACGGGACTCCTCAAGCCTGGCGCGCAAGTCACGGTGTCATGCGCTGAAGGTGAGCAAGGCCGGGTATATGAGGGAAAGCTGGAGTTCGACGTCGAAGAAGTGGATGTGGGAACTCTTCCGTCCACCCGGACCGATGTCATGATCAACGTCGCCAGCCCCTCCGCCGCGTTTCGATGGTGGCGGCTGCCGGCAGCTGGCGTGGGCTTGGCCAGAATGGAATTCATCATCAATAACTTGATCCGGGTTCACCCGATGGCCCTGGTTCACCCTGAACGGGTCACCGATGCCGCCGAGGCGAGGTCCATACGTGAGCTGACGGTCAATTATGAGAGTCCTGAGGAATATTTCGTCTCTGTTCTGGCTACGGGAATTGCGAAAATTGCAGCGCCGTTCCATCCCAAGCCTGTGGTAGTTCGGCTTAGTGATTTCAAGAGCAACGAGTACGCCCATCTCATGGGAGGAAAATTCTTCGAGCATCCCGAAGAAAACCCAATGCTGGGCTTCCGTGGTGCAGCCAGGTACTACAGCAAAGAGTACAAGGAGGGTTTCGAACTGGAACTCCGGGCCCTGAAGCGCGTCCGGGAAGTTATTGGCTTTACAAATGTCATCGTTATGGTTCCGTTCTGCCGCACGGTCCATGAAAGGGAAACGGTTTTGGCTGTCATGGCGGCCCACGGACTGGTGCGCGGCAATAACGGGCTGAAGATTTACATGATGTGCGAGGTGCCGTCGAACGTAGTCCTGGCAGAGCAGTTTGCGCGGAGGTTTGACGGCTTCTCCATCGGATCAAACGACCTCACTCAACTGGTTCTGGGCGTGGACCGTGATTCGGAACAGTTGGCCGGCCTCTTTGATGAACGGGATCCTGCCGTGACGACGATGATTTCACAAGTCATCAAGGAGGCCCATGCTGCAGGAATCAAGATCGGATTGTGTGGTCAAGGGCCCAGCAACCACCCCGACTTCGCCGGATTCCTGGTCCGTGAAGGTATTGATTCAATCTCATTGAACCCGGACACTTTCCTCCGCACTTTGCCAATGATATTGTCCGCCGAACAGCGGCCGGCCCAGGCCGGGAGATGAAGGGATCACCCACCGCTGCTGCGGCCAAACCCCCTTATGACGGCGTCATTTTTGATCTGGACGGGGTAGTGACCATTACTGCCACGGTCCATCAAAGGGCTTGGAAAGATGCCTACGATGCGATCATCCATGATGCCCGTTTTCCGGCAGATGCCGATCACCGGGCCTTCACACCGAACGACTACTTCACGTTGTTGGACGGCAAGCCCCGGGAACAAGGTTTGACGGATCTGTTGGCGTCCCGGGGTGTTCGCATCCCGCCGGGACTACCAAGCGACCCCACAGGTGAGTGGACCGCATTCGGGTTGGGTGCGCTGAAGAACAAGGCCTATCAGGCGCGGCTGAGGGACGACGGTGTGCAAACCTATCCCGGAACAGTACAGTTCCTGGCGAATTTGAAGGCAGCAGGAGTTCCAGTGGCGCTCGTGACCTCGAGCCGCAATGCAACTCCAATACTCGCAGCGGCAGGCATGGCAGATACCTTTGCCGTCGTCCTGGACGGCACGACAGCCACGACCCTCGGTCTACCCGGGAAGCCATCGCCAGATGTGTTCCTTGAGGCAGCGCGCCGATTGAAGGTCCTGCCAAAGCGTGCGGTGGTCATCAAGACTCAGTCGCGGGGGTGCAGTCGGCTCATCGGGGCGGGTTTGGGCTGGTGGTGGGGATCGACCGTCGGGGGACCCGGAACGAACTCGAAGCCGCCGGCGCGAACGTAGTGCTCAACGACGTCAGCGAACTTGATCTTGGGCTTGTCATGGGTGACCCCTGGAAGCTGATTTTTGAAGGAACGGATCCGGACCACGAAGGACATCGTGAGGCACTCACAACACTCGGAAATGGCTACATGGGCGTCCGAGGCGCCGTAACCGAAATCCATAGGACGACGCGATATCCGGGACTGTATCTGGCTGGAGTGTTCAACCGTGTCTCCGTGGGCATTGGCCAAGAGACCGTACTCGAAGAACATATGGTCAACGGTCCTGATTGCCTCCCGATGGATCTGCGGCTGGAGGGTAACGCGTGGTGGTCCCGCGAGGGGCTGCAGATTGTTCATGAACGACTAACACTTCATATGGATAAGGCGGTTCTCAAACGGAGGCTTGTTCTGGAGTCCCCGGACGGACGACGCTTGGAAGTCAGGGAGACGCGATTCGTCTCCACGGCAGACCCCCATCTGCTCGCCATAAAGACCCGCATTAGGCCGCTGGGTTGGAGCGGCTTGATCGGAGTCCGGGTGGGCGTCAACGTCGGCATACGCAACGCAAACATTCCCGAGCCACCTTTGACAGGTCGGAAACATTTAGTGGACCGGACTACATCCGACGGCGGTGGCCGCGGTCCAGGCACTACCTTGATGGTGGAAGCGGAAACCAGCCAAAGCCAGATCCGGCTGGCCGTTGGACTAAGCGTTGAGGTCGCAGGTACCAATGGGACCCCCGGGAGCAAAGGGGCGTTCCACTTTCGGACTTTTGAAACCCATTGTGCCGATGGAGCCGCGGTGACGGTTACGAGGATTGTGGCCGTCGCCACATCACGGGATCGGCCTATTTCATCGGCCGGTACTGCGGCCGCCGCAAGCCTGGAACGCGCCGGCTGTGATTTCGATAAGCTCCTGCGGGCGCACCAGTCTGCGTGGCAGCGGATCGTAAGTCCATTCCTGGTCCATTTGGACGCACCAGCACAGGTACAGCTTGTCTTGAACCTTCACTTGTTCCACGTTCTACAGACATTGACGTTGCATACCACTGAACTTGATGTTGGCGTACCTGCACGGGGGCTGCATGGCGAAGGCTACCGTGGTCACGTCTTTTGGGACGAGTTGTTCGTACTTCCCGTTCTCACCTCCAGGACACCTGCAGTGGCGCGGGCCTTGCTGGACTACCGATGGAGGCGGCTCCCCGCGGCACAGCAGGCTGCGGCTCAACATGGCATGCCCGGTGCCAGGTTTCCATGGCAAAGCGGGAGTGACGGGACGGAAGAAACCCCGCGGTCGCTATATAACGCACGTTCGGGACGTTGGGTGGCGGACCACTCGCACCTGCAAATGCACGTAGGGCTGGCTGTGGCTTTCAACGCGTGGCAGTACTTTGAAGCGACCAATGACGTGGCGTGGCTTTCTCAGAAGGGGGCAGAGCTTGTGGTGGAAGTTGCCCGTTATTTTGCCGCCGTCGCTGAGTACGACCCCGGTGACCATCGCTACCACATACGGGGCGTAGTGGGGCCGGACGAATATCACACATGGTTGCATGGACACGGAAACCCCGGCCTAGATGACAACGCGTATACGAACGTGATGGCTGCGTGGGTATGGGGCTGTGCAGCCGGGATTCCCGAAACTTTCTCGGGCCATGAATTGGCCGACCTCCTGGAACGCCTTGGCATCACCGAACAGGAAGTTATCCGGTGGGGCCGTCTGTCCCGTGCCGTGTTTGTGCCAATCACCGAGGATGGAATCATCAGCCAATTTGCCGGTTATGACCAATTGCAAGAACTGGACTGGGACAAGTACCGCCAACAGTACGAGAACATTGAGCGGCTGGACCTCATCCTCGAGGCAGAGGGCGATGACGTCAATAGGTACAAGCTGGCCAAACAGGCAGACGTCCTTATGCTGCCCTACCTCTTGGGACGCCAGGGGCTTATTTCGTTTCTGAGACGCCTTGGATACGACTTGCAGCAGGAACAGTTGGATCGAACGATCGAGTACTACTTGGCCCGAACGGCCCACGGATCCACATTGAGCAGGGTCGCGCACGCTTCAGTATTGGCAGCCTTGGACCCGGAGCGGGCATGGGACAGCTTTCGGGAAGCCCTTGACGCCGACCTTGATGACACCCAGCACGGCACCACAAAGGCGGGAATACACCTTGGAGCGATGGCGGGCACAATAGACGTCGTCCAAAGAAGCTTCGCGGGGCTACGGCTGGACCGGGAGGGGGTTGTCGTTCACACCGAACATGCCCCACGGCCTTCGATCGGTTTCCTTCCACGTGACTTATCGGGGACACCTGATGGACATCCAGCTGAAAGATGGACGCATCCGAATATCCTCGGCCGCCGGCGACGCCCCGCCCGTCCGGGTCACAGTCCATGACCAGACCGTAATGCTCGCCTGTGGGCATAGTCGAAGCTTCCGGCTGGAATCGACGAGCCGCAGCGAACAGCCTTAAAGGCTTGGGCATCCTGGCGAGCTGCGGCGATGGCCGTTACCCATCAGCTGATTTTCAACACGGCGGCTCCGGTAATCCGGTCATTGGCCAAATCGTCCAAGGCCTGGTCTGCACGCGAGAAGTCGTATGAGGTTGTGGTCGGCTTTAACGCCATGTCCGCGGCAAGGGCCAGGAGTTCCACCCCGTCCGCGCGTGTGTTGGCGGTTACGCTTCGGAGTTGGCGCTCGTAGAAGAGGTCATCGGAGTAGTTGAGTGAGGGAATGTCGGTGAGGTGTATGCCGGCGATTGCCAGGGTCCCTCCTCGGTTCAACGACCTCAATGCGGTGGGCACCAGCTCTCCTACTGGTGCAAAGAGAATGGCTGAATCGAGCTTGACCGGAGGCTCGTCTGAGGCGCCGCCCACGTACGCGGCGCCTAAGGACCGGGCGAGCGCCTGTGCTTCTGTTGAACGTGTCATGACGTAGATGGAGGCGCCCTGATGCATCGCAATCTGCGCCGTGAGGTGGGCGGAACCCCCAAAGCCGTAGATGCCCAGGCGCCCTCCTGGCGGCAGGGCAGCTCGCTTCAACGCGCGGTAACCGATAATTCCCGAGCACAGAAGCGGGGCGGCCTGTTCATCGGTGAAGCCGGACGGAATAGCATAGACAAAGTCCTCGTGGGCCGTCATCATCTCCGCGAACCCGCCGTCACGGTCCCATCCAGTAAACGTTGGCGCCACGCAGAGGTTCTCGTTGCCGCGGAGGCAGAAGGTACACGTTCCACAGGTGCCGCCGAGCCATGGAACACCAACCCGGTCTCCGGGCGCGAACCTGCTTTCAGTGGACCCGGTTTCGAGGACTGTTCCGACGGCTTCGTGGCCCGGCACTACATTGGCATTGCGGGGCGGTAAATCACCTTCAGCCAGGTGAAGGTCCGTTCGGCACACACCGCAAACACTTATACGGATCAGCAATTCCCCGGCCTGTGGTTGGGGGTCTTTCCGTTTCCCCTGCACCAGGGGACGGTTTGCTATCGGTCCTGGATCTGCTACCCACCATGCATGCATTGCCAGCTTCCTTTCGTAGTCCTACGCCTGGAGGTTTGCATGCTTTCAGCGCCGTAAACCAGAGCCGAAGGTCATGGTCCTTCGCCATGTGGCCTGGGAGGAGGACTCCTCCGGAGTCGACCGGCAATCTCGACGGCGGTGCTGGACGCCACCGCGACTACGAAAGTCGCCAGGAAGAGGTCTCCTGGGGGCCATTCAAGTCGGAAGAACCCACTCAAGGGCGGGAAGGTGAATACGATGACAGTGCCCAGATACATTGCGGCTATAACGGCCGCCTTCCGTAGGTTGAGGGGTCGCGCGATGACCGCCAGGATCCAGGATCCTATGAGCGCCAAGGCCATCGATGAGGCGGATCGCGCCTGGTCCACGCTGAAATGGCCCGTAGCTTGGACGTAGAAATTGAGCGCGGTGATCCCGACGGCGATGGCCACGCCTGCCGGTATTGAGAAGGCTAATGACCGCCGCAGGAATCCGCGCGTATAGTCGTGCCTATTGGGCAGGAGTGCCAGGAAAAAGGCAGGCAGCCCGATGGTGAGGCCATCGATGGCAGACAGCTGGCGTGGAAGGAATGGGAAAGGGAGCAGGAGTGCTCCGCATAGTAGCGAGATCACAAGTGCGTAGGCTGTCTTGCTGAGAAACAGCATGGAGACACGCTCCATATTGTTGATCACTCTCCGCCCCTCGGCCACGACGGCAGGAAGCCGGCTGAATCTGCCATCAAGCAGGACGATGCGTGCCACGGCTTTGGTTGCGGGAGCAGCGGAGTCCATGGCTATGCCGAGATCGGCCACCTTGAGCGCCAATGTGTCATTGACTCCATCTCCGGTCATGGCAACCGTGTGACCGCGACGTTGCAGTGCAAGCACCAGCTCCCTCTTTTGTTCCGGTGAGACGCGTCCGAACACTGAATGCGCGTCCACCAGATCCTGCAAGGCTGCCGGGTCCCCAGTCAATTTACTGGCGTCGATAGCATCCGGGTTTTCCAGACCCAACTTCCGGGCCAGAAGACCAACGGTTCTGGGGTCATCTCCGGAAAGAATTTTTATGGTGACGTCTTGCTCCCGGAAGTAGGCCAAAGTGCGCGGCGCATCCCACCGGATACTTTCCCGCAGTGTCAGCACCAGGACAGGCTCGCAGTCACCGGGCAAGGCACTTTCAGTCGCTTCGGTACATTGGCTCGAGCGGGACATTCCCATGGTGCGAACCCCCGACAAGACCAACTCCCCGGCCCGTTGCCGCGCGAGCCTGCAGTCAGGCGATTCGCCGGCAAATACAACTTCCGGTGCGCCGAGAATCCAGGTACTGGAATCGCCTTGGAGATTGGGCAGGGTCACCGAGCTCCATTTGCGCGTAGAGTCGAACGGCACTGAAGAGAGAGGGGTCAGTTGCACTTTGAGGGGAAAGGCGTCTCCGATGGACAGGGATGTGGCGTTGGCAGGCTGGTTGGCCCCGAACCAAGCCAAAGCCTGTCGCCAGCCGTCCTGGACTTCACCTCGAAGCTGGTGAACGGCGTCGAAGGCCATTCGTCCGTCTGTTAGCGTTCCTGTCTTGTCCAAGCACAGGACGTCGACCCGGGCCAACACTTCTACAGCTGCAAGCTCCTGGACCAGGACCTTCTGGCCCGCGAGGCGGACGGCGCCTACGGCGAAAGCCACGCTGGTCATGAGTACCAGTCCCAGGGGAATCATGGCGATTGTACTTGCCACAGTCGAAACAGCGCTCTGTGCCCAAGCTCCAGAGGCCAGTGCGGCCTCCCATCCCCCTTGTTGGAGCAGCTGTGAATTCAACACCAGCAACGTCACCGGCAGGACAACCCAGGCGAGAACCCGCAGCACCCGATTGATACCTGTGCGTATTTCTGAACTGACGAGCGAAAACCGCTTGGCGTCGGCGGCCAGCCGGTTGGCAAAGGTCTCATGGCCAACCCTGAATACCCGGGTATGGCAGGAGCCGGTGAAGACCAGGGACCCGGCCAACAGCACATCCCCCCGGTGTTTGGTGACAGGTGCCGATTCACCTGTCAGTAGTGACTCGTCGACTTCAAGCGAACCCGGTCCAACAATATGGGCGTCTGCTGGGACTTGATCACCTGCACTAAGCAGAAGTAAGTCATCCAGCACCACGTCATGTGCGGGGATTTCCTGAACATTTCCCTCCCGCACCACTCTGGCCATTGCTCCGTGGACGATGGTTAAGCGGTCGAGGGATCGTTTGGCGCGGTATTCCTGAACCACGCCAATGAGGGCGTTTCCTATGGCTGCCAGCCCGAAGAGCGCGTCCCTCCACTGCCCAAGGAACAGCAGCAAACTGAAACCCGCCACTACGATGCCATTGAACAGCGTGAGTACATTGGCACGGACTATGGCCAACAGGCTACGGCTGGGAGGTGTCGACAAATCGTTCACGAGACCGTCCCGGACCCGCTGGGAGACTTCCTCTTCGGAAAGGCCCGCCATCGGGATGTTGGGTGTGATCATCGTCGCCGACCTTTACCGCCTGTGCTAACGGCTCTCATGGAAGTATGTTTCGCCATGCTGGTATCACCTTTGTCATCGTCCCAGTCTCCTGACGGCAGGTGTAGGGTCGAAGGTCATGTCTCCCAAGACGTGTTCGGGCCCTTGACCCCTGATCTGTACCCGTATGCCGACGACTCACCTAGACTCGGGAGAGGCAGGCCATTAGTGGCGCAGGGAGGTAAAGGCCTATGGGCGCGGATCACCCTTGGCGCTCCCCACTGAAGGGGCGCGTTGAAACACTCCTCCGTGAGTTCGTGCAGCGTGCGGATGAGATGATCCATGCACAGGAACAAATGAACGGGTTGCTCTCAGCGGTAATTTCCATTGCCGAGGACCTCAGCCTGGAAGTTGTCCTGGACCGCGTCGTCCGGTCGGCCTGCGAGTTGGTGGACGCCAAATACGGAGCTCTTGGCGTCATTGGAGAGGATAAGCAGCTAAGCCACTTCATTACGGTCGGCATGGATGGGGACGCCATTGGATCCATCGGCGATCTTCCCACCGGGCATGGTGTCCTGGGACACCTGATCCGCGAACCCGAACCACTCCGTCTTCACGACCTCACCGCTCACCCAATGGCTGTGGGCTTCCCGGCAAGCCATCCTCCCATGAAGTCGTTTCTCGGAGTACCAATCCGTGTCCGCGATATTGTTTTTGGCAACCTGTACCTCACCGAGAAGAGGGACGGGAAGGACTTCAGCCAAGATGATCAGGAGCTTGCCATCGCACTGGCGGCAGCAGCCGGCGTCGCCATCCAAAACGCCCGCCTGTTCGACGAAAGCAATCGCCGGCAGCGATGGTTGGAAGCGGGCATGGAGCTTGGCAGCCGCCTCATTGCAAGCAAGCCCGACGACGACTCCGGCAACCTGGATCTTGTCGCGGAGGCGGCCGTCCGTGCTTCCGACTCAATCCTGGGTGTCGTTGCCATACCAACGCCCGGAGGAGAGGTCCGTTGTAGATCGGCGGTCGGAGTGCAGGGCTTGAACACGGGCCAGCAATTGCCGGGCTCCGAGGTAGTAGCATCAGTGCTTGCCACTGGCGACTCCCGCCTCGTGCAGGATGCTTCACAAGTTCTCGGTCCCGAGGTGTCGGAGAAGCTGGGCACTGTGTTGGTAGCGGCCCTGGGCCACAGGGGGAGGGGAAACGGAGTTCTGCTGATGGCCCGGGCCGTTGGCGGCGCGGCCTATACCCGTTCTGATCTGGAATCCAGTGCATTGTTTGGCAGCAGGATCGGCCTTGCACTGGATCTCGCGGAAGTAAGCGCCCTTCGTGAGCAGGCCTTGTTGCTCTCGGACAGGGAGCGCATAGCCCGCGACCTTCATGACCTCGTCATTCAGCGTATATTTGCAGCCGGCTTGGGAATGCAGAACTTGAAGCGATTCCTGGTGGACCCCGCAGCCGTTGAGCGGATGATGCATGTCACGTCGGAATTGGATGACACCATCCGCACTCTCAGAAAGACAATCGAAGACCTCCGTTCCGAAGAATCCCCGCCCACGCAATAAGCATCTCCGTGACTTTGGACCCTGTCCGAGGACGCCCTGCAGCGCCATTGTGGAGGGATCGAACGTTTCATTCGGCAGGAGAACAGTCATGGACAAAGCCGGCTCAACAGGAGAAATCATCGTCGGAGTTGACGGCTCCGATGCGTCCATAGCTGCACTCCAAGAAGCCCAACTGTTGGCGACGCCGTTGGGCGTTGACGTGGTTGCCACGGCTTTCTGGGACTATCCCCCCGTCTACGAGGGCTATGTGGTGATGGGCATTACCGGTTTTGAGGAAGCCGCCGGGCGAATCCTGAAGCAGTCCGTGGAAATGGCCTTCGGCCCGACCCAGCCCGACAACGTCCATTCGCGGCTTGTTCAGGGTCATCCCAGACAAGGACTGATCGAAGCTAGCCGGAAGGCAGACATGATCGTTGTGGGGCGACGTGGACACGGTGGTTTTGGAGGGTTGCTGCTGGGATCAGTCACCTCAGCGTGCGTAGCTCATGCCCACTGCCCGGTTCTCGTGGTCCACGTACCTGAGGACCACTCGAACGAAGCCACTGAAGGGCGACCATGATGGACATCTTGGTGGTCTACGAAACAATGTACGGAACTACCCGCAGGGTAGCTGAAGCAATTGCCAGCGGCTTTGATGGCGAGCCCGGGGCCAGAGCGGTCTCCGTTTCCGATGTAGTCGCCGATGACCTGGGTAATTGTGCCTTGCTGATCGTCGGTGGACCTACCCATGCTCACGGAATGAGCAGACCCGCAACACGACACTCCGCAGCAAACGTCGCTGCCGCGACCGGTTCCCTTGGCCACGATATCGATGCGAACGTCGGCATACGTGAGTGGCTGGCCCAGCTCCGACCTGCCATCCCGGGCCAAAAAGCCGCAGCATTCGACACCCGCAACCACGGTCCGGCATTCCTCACCGGCAGAGCATCCAAACACATCACCTCCGGGTTACGAAAAGCCGGCTTCGAGCTCATTGCAGAACCGGAGAGCTTCGAAGTCAGCCAGGAACCTTCGATAAGCGAAGACGAGCTCCACCGCGCCGCAAAGTGGGGCCAAGCTCTGGCCAGGTTAATTGACGCCGGAAGATAGGGAGTTTGAGATGACCTTGCCCAGCATGACCGGCTGGACAGGCTGGAATGTGTTCCTGGCTTGACGGTTACCAAAGGGCAGTCCAAGGCTTGGAAAGAAGGAACAATGAAAGAGAGCGAGCGGATCGTCGTCGGATTTGACGGGTCTCCCGAGGCCGTTACGGCAGTTCAGTGGGCGACCCGGCAAGCCGAGCTGAGAAGCTGCGCGCTGCAATTAGTGCATTGTTCCCTTTGGCCGGCCATAACACACAACATGGAACCCGTGCCGGGTGTAGCTGACAGCGGCCTGCGACACGCCGCTGAATCAATAGTTGCCGAGGGGGTCGCGTGCGCCCGTCAGGCTTCTGAGTCGGTGGAAATCACGAAGAGCCTGGTGTACGGCTGGCCGGCCGAGAACCTTCGCAAGTTGGCGGGAGGCGCCTCCATGCTGGTTGTGGGAAGTCGGGGGATAGGAGGCTTTATGGGCCTGCTCGTGGGATCCGTGAGCCTGGAGTTGGCCGCCACTGCAGCGTGTCCCGTGGCTGTTGTTCGGTCCACCGACCACCCGGATGGACCCGTCGTCGTTGGCATAGATCGGGAAGGCTGGGAGGCTTCGCTTCACTATGCCGCTTCTCATGCTTCCTATGCGGGCACATCGCTTCGGATTGTGCATGTCCGAAAGAGACACGAAGCCCACGCTGAAGCAAGTGACGTTGGTCCCCTGGAAATATTGCATTCGGCAGTACGTACCGTGCGCAACACCTCGCCCGAACTCGAGCTTGAAGACCTCCTGCTCACGGGGACCTCCGTTGCCGGAACGCTCCTTAGTGCAGCGAAAGATGCCCAGTTAATCGTTGTGGGAACTATGGGGCAGGGTCTTGTCCGCGGCAGTATTGGCTCAACGGCGCATGCCGTTCTCCATCATGCTTCCTGTCCTGTCGTGGTGGTAAGGCCCCCACTGGAAGCGAGGGAGCAGTAATGAGCAGCAGGCCCGGGGAGCCATTGGGTTCCAGGACCTGCTGCTCGCTACTTACTCGGAATGCTTGACTGGCTGGATCCTGGTGATGATTGTTGGGCACGGCAGTTTGGTGAGGACTGCGTGGGCCGTAGATCCCATCAGTAGACGTTTGAAGCCGCCACGGCCCCTGCTGCCGACGACCAACAGGCGGGCTGTTGCGGCGGCATTTACCAGCGCCTCGCCAGGACGCATGTGGGTCTCCAAGTTCTGGTGCACAACAAGATCCGGATATTTATCCGCCAAGCCCGCGACCGTTTCCGCAAGAACCACCCGTTCCTCCTCGGTCACGAGTTCAAAGAAATTGCCGTGGGGCACTCCCCGATCCACCCATGGATCCGGTGTCCGGAAAGCGTGCAGCACGGTTAGCTCCTGCCCTTCACGGTCTGCCTCTGCGGCAGCGAATGCCACGGCCTGAGTGGATTCTTCGGAACCATCAACTCCGACCAGAACGCCGTGTCGACTGGTCATATCATGTTCACCGATCACCGCTACGGGGCACTTCGCCACGGCAGCAACCTGTAGCGCACGATCCGCGAGCGATCCGCCGGCCCAACTGTGGCCGGAACCAATAACCACCATCGATGCGGTTTTTGACCGCTTGCGCAGGGCGTACCCGGCTCCTCCCGAGACGAGATCCGTGCTGATTTTGACCGTTGGCTCGACTTTTTCGGCCCGGTCTTTGGCAGTAACAAGGAATTTTTCACCGGACTCCCGGATCCACTCGTTATAGCCGATGGCATCGTAGGCCCAACGATCATCCACAGCGTGTACCAGGAGCACAGGCAATTTAAGGGCAGCGGCCCTTTGCACGGCCCATCGGGTCGCAGCCTCACTACTGGGCGAATCGCTGACACCGACGACAATTGCTTCCTTCATGACTGCTCCAGTTCTTGTTCGATGATTCCCCGGAAAATCCTTTGCCGGGTCTTGTCAGTCCAGCTTCTGCCGGCTCTTTTCAAAGGGTTAGGGTCGGAAGTCCCGCGGAACGCGGCCGCGGCAGACTGGTGTGCCTTTTGCTAATCGGGGGCATTCACCATGATGGTTTCCAGGTACTCGGGAACTCGTGCTTTCCAGCCCAGTTCACGTTTGATGCGCAGACGGAGTGCATCGGAGGCCTCAGGCTCTCCATGCGTGATGTAGGTCATTCGTGGCGTCCGCGGTGCTGAACGCATCCAACGGATAATTCCGTCGGCGTCGGGGTGGGCGCTGAAACCTTCCAATTGAACAACCTCCGCGCGGATCAGTACATCCTGTCCATAAACCCTGAGTTGCCGGGACCCCGCGGCAAGGGCGGCTCCGCGGGTACCTCCTGCCTGGTAACCGCTGAGAACCACAGCATTATGTGGATCGCGGCCATAGGCGGCCAGATGATGAAGTATCCGCCCTCCCGTGAGCATTCCGCTGGCCGAGATGATGATCATTGGCCCGCCACGGAGATTGAGGAGTTTCGAGTCATCGACGCTCCTGGTCATAATGGCGAGCTCGTACATGCTCTTGAATTCCTCCGGACCCAGGCGATGTTCCTGCGGATGTTGCTGGTAAATATAGGACGCGTCAATGGCCATGGGACTGTTCAAATACACCGGTATGTCCGGAATCAGCCCTTTCCGGCGGAGACGCGCAAGCTGGAGCATCAGCGTCTCGGCACGCCCCACGGCAAACGCCGCAATCAAGACGACACCGCCGCGCTTTGCTACACGGTTAACAACTTCGGCCAGTTCAATGTCAGAACCCGCCGCCGGGTGGGTCCGGTTCCCGTAGGTAGACTCTGTCACCAGGACATCAGTGGATTCAAGATCCCGGGGCGGGTACATGAATGGATCATCGGTCCTGCCCAGGTCACCTGTGAAATGGACGGAATGCTCTCCGAGTCGTACATGGATCTGGGCAGCACCAAGGATGTGCCCGGCGGGAACGAATGTCGCATCAAAGGCGTGACCCAGCTCGACGGGTGCGTCAAAGTCCACAGGGCGGACGCTATTTAGCGATCTCACCGCATCGGCGGCCGTGTAGATGGGCAAGGCGGGCACATGGATGGAAGAGCCAGTATGTTCGGCATACCGGGCCTCTTCCTCTTGCAGGTGGCCGGAGTCCGGCAGCAAGAGTTTGCACAGTTGATTGGTGCCGTGAGTGGTGTATACGGGGCCGCGGTAACCGTCCCGGACGAGAGCCGGGACGTACCCACTGTGATCCAAGTGGGCGTGTGTCAAGAGCACGGCATCTATGGAGCCCGGGGAAACTGGAAATGGCCTCCGGTTGCGCTCGCGGAGACGTTTATAGCCTTGGAACAGGCCGCAGTCCACGAGGACGCGCGTCCCGTTGAACTCCAGAAGGTAGCGGGACCCTGTGACAGTATCGGTTGCTCCAAGGAAGCGGAGTGAAGCGACGTTCCTGGTTTGCATTATGCCCTAACCACTCAAGTCGACGGCGCCTGCCCTGGGAATTGGCCGCAGAGCAGACCTTGGCGGCATCTGGCGCCGTAAGGTAGTCCGGCGCCAGATGCAGGTTTGGTACCTAAGGGGCCGGCACCGCGTGGTGGTGCCGGTACTCTTCCGTACTGGGCTTGATCGCCAACGCGGTGACGATCAAAGCGGCAGCACCCGGAATCCATGCGCTCCACGCAGCGCCAGTCGCTGATGTGAAGCCACCCACCCAAGGGGCCAACAAGAGAGCCACTGCGATGATCGCTTGTGCCCATTCGGCGGCCGGCATTCCCGGCAACGCCAGATTGACGACTCCGGCTATGACAAGCAACGCGCCTAAGGTGACCATGATGGCCGTGGATGATCCTGTCTGTGTGGTCCAGAGGACTGACAGGGCCGCGTAGGCGCCCGCCGCGACTACTGTCCAATCCTGCCATCGTGTCCATTTCTTCATCGGAATTTTGCTCCTTTATTGTCTGGAGACACCCGCGGGGCCTGATGCTGGGCGGTTACATCTCCCGTTCTCCCAGCGTCCGTTTAATCTCCTCGTCCCAATAGGGCCTAAAGTCACGCGCGGGGATGGGTCCTTGTGCCCTTGTGGCGCAGACATGCAGTCGGCAAGAATTTGGCATCGATGAAATGTCGGCAAGCGCGGTTGCCGCTTCCGCCGGAGAGGGAATGTCATGAATCACCAGGATGTCCCAGGCCTTGCCAGGGTGGGTTCGCCAGAAAGTCCTGTTCGCGTGTTCATTCTTGATGACCACGAATTGGTTCGCCGCGGGTTGCAGGAGCTTTTGGAAAGCGAAGGGTTTCAGGTGGTGGGCATGTCGGGATCTGCTGAGGAAGCGACGCGCCGTATCCCGGCATTGCGCCCCGACGTCTCAGTCCTGGATGCACGGCTGCCTGACGGTACGGGCATCGAAGTCTGCCGCGACGTTAGATCCATTGATCCTCGCCTGAATTGCCTGATTCTGACCAGCTATGACGATGAAATGGCTCTGCGAGGTGCAGTCCTGGCAGGAGCCGCGGGATACATCCTCAAGGAAATCGGCGGTTCAGACCTACTGGGTGCGCTGCGCAGGGCGGCGCGCGGCGAGTCGCTCTTCGATGATTCCGTGAAGGCGCGGATTATCCAAGGACTCACTGAACCGAAGAGGCTCGATCCGCGCGTAGCCGCCCTGACTCCCCAGGAGCGGCGCGTGCTGGAATACGTCGGCCAGGGGATGACCAATCGCCAGATTGGCGAGGAGATGCTGTTGGCGGAAAAGACGGTGAAGAACTATGTCTCGTCCCTCTTGGCGAAACTTGGGTTCGAGCGACGGACCCAAGCCGCAGTTTTCATGGCCCACGTACCCGAGGAGGACGCTGGCTCCGTTCGCTGACGCTCAGGGCAGCGGAACGGACCAAGCCTGCGAAGTACCCTTGCCAGGCGTGCTGGTGACGCTGAATGACCCGTTGAGTTCTGCAGCCCTCCGGGCCATGTTCGCCAACCCATTACCGGATCCCACAGCCGTGAAACCACAGCCATCGTCTGTGAGCTCCGTGCTTAGCGTGCCATGAGCCACCCGAACTGACACGGAGATGGTGTTCGCATCGGAATGGCGGACAGCGTTACTGAGGCTCTCCGAGATTACCGCCAGGAGGTGCCCGATCGTGACATCGTCTTCTACGGAATCAACGGGGCCGATCAAGGTCAGATGCGGGGTGTATGCCAACGATTTTGCCCCGGCTTGAATCGTTTGGAAGATCCGACTGCTCAGGAGTTCGTGGTCGTGGGTACTTGTCCGCAGGGAGTAGATGGTGTTTCTGAGGTCGCGGATACTGGTATCGAGTTCCTCCGTTATGGCGTCGATCCGTTCAAGGGCTGAGCCGCCGGCGGTGTAGCGCCGCAGGCTCTGGATGCTCAGTCCCGCCGCAAAGAGGCGTTGGATGACGAGGTCGTGAAGGTCCCGCGCAATCCTGTCCCGGTCAGTGAAAACCACCAGCTGCTCCCGGAACCGATGTATCCGGTCCAGTGCCAAAGCCAGGGCTACATGTGAACCGAAGACCGGAGCCATATCAACAACGGTGGTGGAAAAGGACCCGGTGCCGGGTTTTCGAGCAAGAACCAGCAGCCCTTGATGAGTTCCTTGGGCACTGAGGTTTACGACAAGCAGTTCTCCCGGGCACTCATCGGCCGGATCGCCAAGGAGGTGCCAAGGATCCTCGCCTTTGATTGCTCCTTTGAGGGTGACGTCAAGGAAATCCGTGGAATCCAACGATAAAACGCGACTCTTCAGGGCCGCGCCCTTCCCGCCCGCTACCCCCTCCACGGTGTAGTCCTGGACGTGTTCAGCCGAAGGCTTCAGAACCACGGCAAGGTGGCATCCTGACTCCCGAAGGGCCGTGTCTGCAATGAGGTCAAGTGCGGCACTTTCTGGCTGTCCCTCCTCCAGCATCAGCCCCGTAATTTCCATACATGCTTCAAGCCATGACGTCCGGTGCCCCGCATCCTCGTAGAGCCGGGCGTTTTCGATCGCGACGGCGGCGGCTGCCGCCAATGCCACCGCGACATCCTCATCTTCCGGGGTGAAGTCCTCGCCGCCGTCCTTCTCTGTCAGGTACAGGTTGCCGAACACGACGTCCCGGATGCGGATTGGAACACCGAGGAAAGACTTCATCGGCGGGTGGTGCTGCGGGAAGCCGTAGGCCATCGGGTGTTCACGGAGGTCGTGGAGCCTTAAAGGTGAAGGCTCGGTAATGAGCAGTCCCAGAACCCCGTGTCCTGTGGGCAGAGGACCAATCCGGCTCGCCAAATCATCGTCGATGCCCACTGTGATGAAATGGCTGAGCGCGTTGTCCTCACCGATGACACCCAAGGCACCATAACGTGCCTGCAGGAGCTTGCATGCGGAAGTAACCACCCGCTCCAGCACGGCTTCAAGGCTGAGGTCTTCTGCAACGGCCACCACGGCTTCGAGCAGGCCCCGGGTCCTTTCCTGGGCTTGCAGTAACTCGCCTGCCCTGGACGTGAAGTCCATCATCAGGTCCTCCAGCTGGACCGCTGGAGCACCCGTTTGGTGTTCGCGTGGGACTTTGGGAGAGTCTGTCATTGCCGCCTTTCGGCGCCTGCCACCAGCCTGGTGCACGGCGTTACTGCTTGGCACTTTCGGTGTCAGCCTACTCCGGGCCCGTACGGCTAGCGATAGCCGTAGCCAGAAGGGGTCTTTGGGCCCTGTCGCAGCAACCGAGGCAGGCTTAGGATCCTCGCATGAGGAACGAACCATCAGCACCCGAGGCCGAGCACCTGGACACCAAGCAATGTTGGGAGCAGCTCCGCGGCGTATCCGTGGGCCGTCTGGCAGTGTGGATGGGCGACCATCCCGATATCTTCCCCATCAACTACAAAGTTGACCACGGCACCTTGGTCTTCCGGACCGGCGAAGGAACGAAACTCCATGCTGCACTCGGGGCAACGCCCGTTGCCTTGGAAGCTGATGGAGTGGATACCGGCTCTGGAGTTGCATGGAGCGTGGTGGTGAAGGGCACGGCTGCAAGCATCCAGTTGACGCAGGAAGTACTGGACACCGTGGGATTGCTGCTTTTCCCCTGGCAAGCCGGGCGGAAGGACCACTTTGTACGGATTATTCCCACGACCATGACCGGGAGGCGTTTCAAGGTGACACCACCATTGACTTGGTGGAGCCCTTTGGACGATGCCACCCGTGCGGGTTTGGAATGACCGCGCCGTTCAGCGGCAGCCAGGACCAACGGCCCTAACGACGCCCGCATGGCCGTCCTGGTGGAGGGACGTCAGTACATTTTCCTGCTCCAAGGCTCCTACAGGAATGGACCACACCATGAAGGCACTCGTTTATGAAGGACCAGGATCCACGTCCTGGAAAGACGTTCCTGATCCACGCATCACCCACCCTACGGATGCGATTGTCCGCATTGACACGACCACCATCTGCGGGACGGACCTGCACATCCTCAAGGGAGACGTCCCGGCGGTACAGCCAGGACGGATCCTCGGGCATGAAGGCGTCGGTACCGTCACCGAGATAGGCACCTCGGTTAGTGGCCTGCGCGTTGGTGACCGGGTCATCATCTCGTGCATCAAGTCCTGCGGCCATTGCAGCAACTGCAGGAAGGGCTTGTTTTCCCATTGCCTTGGAGAAGAGGGCCAGGTGGGGACGGGGTGGATCTTCGGTCACCTCATCGACGGGACCCAAGCGGAATTCGTTCGCGTCCCGTACGCGGACAACTCGCTCCACAAGCTCCCACCCGGGGTAAGCGATGATCAGGCCGTTATGCTCTCCGATATCCTTCCCACAGCCTTCGAAATCGGTGTCCGCGATGGTCGCGTGGCCCCCGGTGACGTCATTGCCGTAGTTGGCGCCGGGCCCATCGGCTTGGCAGTGATGGCGACGGCAGGGCTTTATGGAGCCGCGACCATTATTGCCATTGACCCCAACGAGAGCCGCCTGGCCCGGGCGGCGGGATTTGGTGCGACGCACACCGTGAACCCGGGGAACCCCGAATGGATCAGTGAGGTCCTTGCCCTCACTGATGGTGCCGGGGTTGATGTTGCCCTGGAAGCCGTCGGGCTCCCGGAGACATTTGAGATGGCATTGCGCTTGGTGCGGCCAGGGGGAAATGTTGCAAACATTGGCGTTCACGGGAAGCCCGTCGAACTTCCGCTCCAAGATCTTTGGATCCGCAACATCAATATCAGCATGGGCTTGGTCAACACCAATACGACGCCGATGCTGCTTCGCCTTGTCGCCCAACAAAAGCTACCTGCTGGGAAGTTCGCAACCCATCATTTCGCGCTTGACCAGATCATGGACGCGTACGACACGTTCTCAAGGGCGGCCGAGACGGACGCGTTGAAGGTGGTCCTCAGCAGAACCCCGCATGATTAGCGCCACGGCACGGCAAGTAGCGAAGCTTGCGGTGCGCTTTCCTTTGGTAGCGTCCACCGTCCTGACAGGGGTCATCGTTGCGGGATTGGCCGTTGCGGGATATACCGCTGCGGCCCAGGTCACGGCCACCATCTATTCGCTCTCGCTGGCCCTATATCGTACGGTGGCTATGCTCCAAGGCCTCCTTCAGGGGCGGTGGGGCATTGACCTCCTGGCGGTAACGGCGATTGGTTCCACGGTCGCGGTTGGGGAATACGTGGCCTCAATGGTGATCGTCCTCATGCTGACCGGCGGTGAAGCGCTGGAGGACTTTGCGCAGGGCCGGGCTACAAGAGAGCTACGGGCGTTGTTGGAGCGTGCACCCCGGAGCGCCCATCGCGAGGGATCGGATGGCCAGGTGGTGGACGTTGATGTCGATCTCATCCGTCCTGGCGACCTCCTCTTGGTGAAGCCGGCAGAAACGGTCCCCGTCGATGGCAGGATGTTGTCCGACGTCGGGACTCTTGACGAGTCCGCGATCACAGGGGAAAGCCTGCCGGCGGAGCGAGCAAAGGGTGACCTGCTGCTCAGTGGCTCCCTGAACGGAGCCGACGCCATACGCATGGTGGCCACTGCCTCAACGGAGGAGTCCCAGTACAGCCAGATCGTCGCCTTGGTGCGGGAAGCCGCAGCGAGCCGCGCCCCCATGGTGCGCTTGGCTGACAGGTACGCGGTGCCGTTCACACTGGTTGCGTTTCTTCTTGCCGGTACGGCGTGGCTGCTTAGCCAGGATCCCGTACGCTTTGCCCAGGTGCTGGTGGTGGCGACACCCTGCCCTTTGTTGATAGCAGCACCTGTCGCATTTCTTGCCGGCGCCAGCCGCGCAGCCAAAGCCGGAATCATTATCAAGAACGCCGGTACGCTGGAGAAGCTCAGCCGGGTGAAGACGGCTGTGTTCGATAAGACCGGGACACTCACTAAGGGCAGGCCCGTACTGTCCGGGATACGGCTTGCTGCTGGAGGAACCCTGTCCGAGGACAGGCTGCTGCAGCTGGCGGCATCGGCCGAGCAATACTCCTCCCATGTCTTCGCGGCTTCTGTCATTGAAGCGGCTCGCGAGCGTGGCCTACCTCTGTTGCCGGCGTCCGGTGCCAGCGAACACGCCACCAATGGTGTCAGCGCCGCTGTGGGGCCGCAGACGGTTCTCGTAGGAAAGCCTGCGTTCGTCAGCGCAAATACGAACGGGTTCGAACGCACACCCTTGGACGGTGGGCAGCTCGCCGTGTACGTCGGTGTCGATGGGACATATGCCGGAAGCCTGATCATGAGCGATCCGCTGCGCACCAACGCCGTTGATACACTCGCCCTGCTCCGGAAGCTCGGTGTCGTGGAGACGATGCTGCTGACGGGCGACACCGCCAGTACTGCCCGCCACATTGCCGCTGTTGCCGGGATCGGCAACGTCTTGGCGGAATGCCTGCCGGCCGACAAAGTCGCTGCCGTTGCGTCCCTGCCGATGAGGCAAGTCATGATGGTGGGCGACGGCGTCAATGACGCACCCGTCCTGGCTGCGGCCGACGTCGGAGTCGCCATGGGCGCCAAAGGCGCCACCGCAGCCAGCGAGTCGGCTGACGTCGTCATCATGCTCGATGACCTGTCCAGGGTCGCGTCGGCTGTGGACATCGGGGAGTACACGCTGCGGATTGCCCGGCAGAGTATCTGGACCGGCATTCTGTTGAGCCTGGGCCTGATGGTCATGGCATCGTTCGGGGTGATCCCAGCTGTTGCCGGAGCACTGCTGCAGGAACTTGTAGACCTGGCCACGATTCTGAACGCGCTAAGGGCACTTGGACCAATGCAGCATTTCAAGCCCGCACAGCTGGAAACCGTCCAACGCGAGCGGATTCCGCGTCAGTAACGTTCCGGCTCATCCCCAAGTTCAAAGTAACGGCCCTGGATGCTTGTCGGAGTAATTTCGACGTAGGTGTACTTGCGGGTGGCAATCCATGGTTTGAGGGGCAGCTTGTCTGCCTCGTCGATTTCGGTTTGCGACTCAATAACCCTCGCCTTGCCCTTAAGAACTACGCTCCATGCCTCTGCATCTACAATCTCCTCCACTTCGAAGGCCACCTTCTCATTCACCGTCAGTTCGGCCAGCTTCGTTCCCGGGTTGGTTCTTAGGAGCAGCCGATGGTTGTGGGCGATGAAGTTCAGGGGATAGATGTCGGGCTCACCCAAAACGCTGACGGCCAGGCGACCATGCTGGTTGCGTTCGAGGACTTTCCATGAATCGTCCTCAGACAGGACGGTGCCGGGCCGCTCGTCATTTTCCATGATCGTTGTCTCCTGCAGTGGGGGCGGGACAGGCCCGAAGGTTCCTGCCATCTGATGTCGTGATCCTATGGCTGCGGTCGTGCCTGCCAACAGAGTCCAAGGTCCTGCGGCGACCTATCCACCGTGACCTTAGGCTCTGGCGCCATGATTCGTTGTGGGAGATGCTTGGGACCAGTCAAGGCCGGCTCTGAAGGGAGGGCCCATGGTTCAAGGCGTCTACGTTGCCTCGGCGCTACCGGGCTCGGGTAAATCGCTGGTGGCTTTGGGAGTGGTCGACGCCCTTCATCGGCACTCGGGTCGTCTGGGCTTCTACCGCCCGATTGTCAACACTACCGATACGCACCGGGATCCTGTGATCTTCATGCTTCGGCGGCTCTACGAACTGGACGCTGCGCGGTGCCGAAGTGGCGTGTCATTGCCCACGGCCATGGCAGATACGATCGCCGGCCGGAAGGACGAGCTCCTTTCCCTGATGCTCACGGAATATGCGCAGATTGCCAACAATTGCGATGTGGTTGTTGTTGATGGATCGGACCTTCGCGGAAACGCCACGGGCAGGGAGTTCGATCTGAATGCCAGGCTGGCGACCAACCTGGGGCTCCCTGTATTGGCTGTGGTCGGCGCCCGAGGTCTCACGTCGACGCAAACAACGGCGGCCGTGGAAGCAGCCATCAGGCAGTATGACTCTGCGCACTGCCCCCTGTTGGCCGTCGTGGTGAACCGTGCCGAACCAACGTCTGTGGACCAGCTGCATTCGGAACTACAGGCGGCAGTCCGGGCGATGGTGGGTCCCGTTCCCTGCTATGTGATACCCGAAGTCTCTGATATTTCGACCCCGACTGTGGCGGATGTTGTGGCTTCGCTCGGTCTCCACCGTATGTCCGGCAGTGCGGAGCTGGACCGGGATGTGCGCAGCATCAGGCTGGCGGGAATGAACGTGGACAACTTCTTGCGTGTGCTTGAAGCCGGCGATTTGATCATCGTTCCGGGTGACCGTGCAGACATCATCATGACCAGCATTGCGTCGGCGCTGTCGCCCGAGTTTCCCACTCCCGCGGCTGTTATTTTGGCAGACGGACTGTCCCCGGGTCCTCACGTCACATCCTTGTTGTCGCGTGCACCGTTTCCCGTTTTCGATGAAATGGCTGATAGTTACGTCGTGGCCCAAAAAGCCGCTGGCGTCCGCAGCGAAATCCACACTGGAGAGAACCGCAAAGTGGCAGCGGCACTGGGGGTGTGGGCAAGGTACATCGATGAACCCGAACTGCTGGCTCGCTTGGCGCTGCCTCGCCCGGCAATCATGACGCCGTTGCGTTTCCTCAATGAATTGATCGAACGGGCGAGGAAGCAAAAGAGGCGCATCATCCTTGCCGAGGGGAGCGACGTCCGGGTACTTCGTGCCGCAGAGATTCTTCGACGCCGCGACGTCTGCGACGTAACGCTTCTGGGAAATGTGGCCGCGATCCAGGAGCTCTCCGCCGCGCACGGAATCGACGTCGGGGGAGTACGGGTAGTGGATCCTGCAACCTCACCTCTCCGTGAGCGCTACGCCGCCGAGTATGTGCGGCTGCGGGCCCACAAAGGCATGCTTATGGAGCGCGCCAGGGAAATCATGGTTGACGGAGCCTACTTCGGCACGATGATGGTGCAGCTTGGTGATGCAGATGGACTGGTTTCGGGAGCCGCGCACACCACAGCCAACACCATCCGCCCGGCCCTGGAATTCGTTAAGAGCCGGGATGCCGATGGGCTGGTGTCCTCCGTTTTTTTCATGTTGTTCCCCGACCGGATATTGGTTTACGGGGACTGCGCAGTCGTCCCAGATCCAACGGACTCTCAGCTGGCAGCCATCGCCGTCGCCTCCGCAGCCACTGCTGTTCGGTTCGGCGTCGAACCAAGGGTAGCCATGCTCTCCTACTCGACGGGAGGATCAGGATCCGGGACTGCTGTGGAAAAGGTGCGTCGTGCCACGGAATTGGTGAGGAAGGCACGTCCTGACCTTCCTGTGGACGGACCTATCCAATACGACGCGGCGGTGAATGAGGCCATCGCCAGTTCCAAGCTGCCTGCATCCGCAGTGGCCGGAAAGGCGACCGTGTTCATCTTTCCCGACCTCAACACAGGCAACAACACCTATAAGGCTGTTGAACAGTCGTCGGGCGCTATCGCCGTCGGGCCTATCCTTCAAGGCCTGCGCAAGCCGATCAATGATCTTTCCAGGGGATCAACTGTGGAAGACATCATCAACACGGTTGCGATCACGGCAATCCAGGCCCAGAGCCCTGACTAGCTACCGTCCTCCGTTGTGACGACCATAACCGGGCAATGCGAGTGGGCTGCGCAGACCCTGCTGACGGATCCTATGGGCTGGCTGAGGAACCCGCCAGCGCCGCGCCTGCCGACGACGAGCAGCTGCGCGTCACGGCTTTCTTCCACCAGTACCTTGGCAGGTTCCCCGAACTTGACCGTAACGGTAAGCTCCTCTGGGCGGGATGCTCCAAAGGCACGCTCCAACGCTTCGTCGGCCAATCGCCTGGCGGTATCTTCGAGCTGTGAGGTGAAGCGGGTCAATTCGGGCTCAAAGCGGGACGCCATAAAGTAGTCGGACATGCCAACACACGTGACGACGTCGATCGGCGCGTCGAAAACGGCCGCCAGGCGTCCCGCCATCTTCAGGGTATTGGAAGAGAACTCCGAGCCATCCACGCCAACGACGATTCGATGCGACCGTGATTGTGCATTCATGGAACCAGCTTGCCGTTGCGCCGGCAGCCGCGATAGGGCCGAAGGACATGCATCTCTCAGGATTCTTCAAGCGTCGTGGCCTGCCGTTGACGCAGGCGTTTGTACAGCCAATCGACGCCAAGGACGCCCGGGATGGCAAGGAACGCAACCAGCCATCCCACGGCATTCGGGGGTGCTTGTCCCAGCAGTTCGGCCACAGGCCGGACGAACACGAACACGGCCAAGGCGACCAGTTCAGCGGCAACTGCCCAGAGCAGAAGGCGGTTGGTTAGCCAACCTTGTTTCCACGGGGGAGCTGTTGCACTGCGACACGCAAAAGCGGTTGCAAGTTGTCCCAGTACGACGGCGGCAAAGGCGCCCCCTGAAGCGGACATCAGCACGCCCGGATCCAATGGTTCACCCCGTGCCCAGCCGCTTCCGAAGAGGATCGTCGAAAACGCAGCCATGGCGAACAGGGCTTCCGTGGGTCCCATGACGGCAAATACCCTGAACATGAGCCGGCGGTCCAGGAGGTGCCGCTTCTCGGGCGGGCGGTTCAGGACCCGTTTGCCGGGTGGCTCTGCGCCAAGGGCGAGGGCAGGCAGCAGGTCTGTTCCTATGTCGAGGGCCAAAATCTGGAGAACGCCAAGCGCGAGCGGGAATTGGCCGCCGGACAGGGCCCAGATGACGAAAGGAGCCAACTCAGCCACGTTGTCCGTGAGATGGTAGGTCAGGAATCTGTGGATATTCGAGTAGGTTGCCCTGCCCTGTTCGATGGCGGCAACGATGGTGGCGAAGTGGTCATCCAGGAGCACGAGGTCGGCCGCCTCACGGGCGACGTCCGTGCCGCTGAGACCCATTGCCACTCCGATGTCGGCCTGGCGCAGTGCAGGACCGTCGTTCACACCGTCGCCGGTCATCGCCACCACATGGCCGCGCATCTGCAGCGCCTTCGCCACCCGGAGCTTTTGTTCCGGAGAGACCCTGCTGACCACAATTCCATCGCGATCCAGGAGCGCTCCGAGGATCTGCTCGTCCTCGGGAAGCTCGGAGCCTTGGACAACGAGGTTGTCCGGACCCATCAGGCCTACCTCCCTGGCGATTGCACCGGCTGTTGAGGGATGGTCGCCAGTAATCATGGCAATCCGGATTCCAGCTCCCCGGGCAGCCTTGAGCACACTTTGGACGTCAGGTCGTGGTGGGTCATGCAGGCCAATAAGACCCAGTATTTGAAGGTTCTGTTCAGTGTCCTCTGCTGAACGATGTAACCAGTCTGTGGCCATCCCCGGTAATTCCCGCTGTGCTACTGCGATCACACGCAGGCCCCGTGACGCCATGGCCTCCAACGCCTGTGTGAAGCTCGTTGCGGGATCTCCGCACAAAGGAAGAACCGATTCCGGCGCACCTTTCATGCAGAGCGTTGTCCCTGAAATCACGGACTCCCGCCGCCTGTCAGCGTCAAAGGCAAAACGGCGGTTCACGGCGCCGGATTCCCTCCCGCCACCGCTCAGGCGGCGGGCGAGGGCATCGATGGCCGCTTCCATGGGATCCCCCTGCGCTGCCCATTCATCGCCTTGAAGAACGGCCCGTCCTTGGGAAGCGCTGCGTGCGGCCAAAGCAACGCCGAGCGCTGCATCCTTTGCCTCCCCTTCGATGCGGGCATCAGGTCCATAGCCCTCTCCTGCGATTGTCACCGTACCGGCTGTTGTAAAAACCTCGACGGCGTTCATCCGGTTTTGGGTCAAGGTGCCTGTCTTGTCCGTGCAGATGAAGGTGGTGGAACCGAGCGTTTCGACGGCCTCAAGATTGCGCACCAGGGCATGGCGGTCAGCCATGCGCTGTGCTCCCATCGCCAGCGAAAGCGTTACCGTCGGCAAGAGCCCCTCCGGGATGAGGGCGACTGCAACGCCGATCGCGAAAAGAAATGCGTCACGCCAGACGATCCCCACCAACAGGGAGACAATGAAGAACAATCCGGCGACCGTCAATGCCACCAAGGCGACAAGCCGGACTATCCTCCGCAGTTCCAGCGTCAATGGCGTTGGCGGGGACTTTGTGCCACTCGTGAGGGCAGCGATAGCGGCCAGTTTCGTGTTCCCTCCCGTGGCGACCACCAGGCCTTCCGCTTCGCCGTTGACCAGGAACGTTCCACCCCAGGCTGTGTCCTTGGTGGTCTTAGGCACGGCAACGCTTTCACCGGTCAGCATGGATTCGTCCACCGTGCATCCGGAGGCAGAAATGAATCGAATGTCCGCGGGCAGCTTGTCCCCAGCTGCGAGGATTACCACGTCCCCAGGGACAAGTTCACTGGCGTGGACGCTTTGGATCTTGCCGTCACGACGGACGGTCACTTCGGCCGGGAGGAGTCCTTGCAGGCGCTCCGCTGCATGCTGGGCACGTTCCTGCTGGATGTGGGCAAAAACCCCGTTGACGATGACGACAATAACGATAGCCACACATAGCTGCGGCAATCCGCCGATGTAGGCGAGCACCGCCGCAGCCCAGAGCATCAGTGCAAAGAAGTGCGTTAGCTCGCCCAGCAACTTTCGCCACTGGGAGACCTTCTTTGCTCTTGGCAGGACGTTCGGTCCCACGGTTTCCAACAACTTTGCGGCGGCATGGGAACTGAGGCCTTCAGTGCCAGCCGTCTCGGACAGCGGGGCAGGAGGTTGGTTCCCAAGGGACATCGTTACTCCAATGCGGGATGCCTGTTCGATGAAAGGCTCCACCCTGGACCTGGTTGCGTCTAGGGCCAAAGGGCATGGTCACGACAGGACCTTTTGCCCTACACCCGTTTGGCAGGACGCGTTAGGCTCGCGCCATGGAGAACACATCGATGGACCAGGACACCAAAGAGCTCAGCGTTCACGACTGCTGGAAGTATCTTCAGTCCACATCCACCTGCAGGATTGCACTCATCAACGGAAACGTTCCGGAGATCTTTCCGGTGAACTACATTCCCAATTTCGGGACGATCCTGTTCAGGACAGGGCAAGGGACCAAACACAAAGCCCTTCGTGAAGGGACACCGCTTGCCTTGGAGGCTGATGGATTTAATCGTTATGGAACCATCGCGTGGAGTGTCATCATCAAGGGTCATCCAGAGTTCGTAACCCACCCCGAGGAAATTCAGGAAGCCGTAAATGCAGGGTTGTCGCCATGGCAGCCGGGTGCAAAGGACATTCTGGTCAGGGTCACTCCCACGGAAATCAGTGGTCGGCGGTTTGTGATCACGCCGCCGTCGAAATGGTGGCCGCCCCTGGACCCGTCGGCTGCCGTGGACGACACGACGGACGGGGACTCCTCAAAACGGAACGACGACGAAAACGGCTAATTGCCATGCCGCGTGTTTGGCTCGGGCCGGGTCAGGATTGTGGGGCACTGGACATTCAGGAGAACATGCTGCGCCACAGATCCCAAAAGCACGCGCAGTCCGCCACGACCCCTGCATCCCATCACCAGGACCTGGGCTTCCTTTGCAGCAGCGACGAGTGCATCCCCTGGACGGTGGTCCAAGTCCAACTTCTCCCGGACGTTCAGGGCCGGGTAACGTTCTTTGACCCACCGGACAGAGTCGCCCATAACGTCCCTATCCTTGGGCGCCAGGGCCCCTGGACCTGATGCATGAACAATCACCACCTCTTCCCTTAGGCGTGAGGCTTCAGTAGCTGCCATGTCCAAGGCGCACAGCGAATCTGGGGAGCCGTCTACTCCGACCACCACTCCAGAACGTTTCCCTGCAGTAATGTCCGGGACCACAGCGACAGGCGCTTTGCTGGTGACTGCGATCTGGAAACTGACCGAGCCGTACCCCTGCCCTTCGGTACCTGGGCCGCGATCCGTTCCAACCACCACCATCTCCGCTTCCGAGGACAGGGAGGCAATCGTTTCCGCGGGTTCGCCGGAGAATTGTGTGGATTTGATCTCCATCGAGGGAAAGACCCCGGCAAGTCGCGCTGCTTCGCTCTTGAGGAGGTCGTTGGCACGCTCCATCGCCAAGGTACGGTCACCCGGCAGTGGGAATGCCCAATCCGGGGGAACGATGTGGATGAGATTGAGTACCAGACCGAGGGAATCTGCACGGGCGACAGCCCAGTCTGCGACACGGCTGCCCGCCCTGGAACCATCAAGGGCTGCCAGAATCTGCTTTTTCACGTACAGACGTCCCTTCGGTTCATTCCGATAGTGATCGTCTCCACTATCGGCGTGGCGGACCGTCGTGGCAAGGGTCCGAAGCCCCTCCCGCTGATCGGCAGAGTGCGTTAGGGTCCTCAGCAGAGAGTGCTTGACCTTTCACCGAAGATCGACGGGAAGGACATGAGGTGCACGTTCTTGTGCTGAACCCCGGCTCGTCGTCACTGAAGTACCACTTGAGGGACACCACGGTCCCGACCGGAAACAACAGCATCCTGGCTTCCGGACAAGTCAACTGGCCGCCGGATCACCGTTTCGATGCCGCCCGCCTCCACGGCGTTTTTGACGAAATCGTTATGGCTGTGGCCAACAGCCTGGATTCAGGTACTCCGGATTCAGTCGGGCATCGTGTGGTCCACGGAGGCGACCGCTTCAGCACCCCTGCACTTGTCACGCCAGACGTTGTAAGGGTTATTGAAGGGCTCAGCCCGCTGGCGCCGCTTCACAATCCTGCCAGCGCCGCGTGCATGAACACTGCGCAAGAGCGTTGGCCGGGCGTTCCACAGGTGGCCGTCTTCGACACCGCTTTCCACCGGTCCATACCGGAGTTCGCCGCCCGCTATGCCGTTCCGGAAGACAGCTATGTGGAACACCCCATCAGGCGCTTCGGATTTCATGGCATATCCGTGGGGATGGCCTGCCGTGACACTGCGTCCTACCTCGGGGTGGACGGTTCCGCGTTGAATGCGATTGTGGCGCATATCGGAAACGGGGCCTCAGTCACTGCCGTGAGGGGAGGTCAGAGCGTTGACACCTCCATGGGAATGACACCGCTGGAGGGACTCGTCATGGGAACCCGCTCCGGTGATCTGGACCCTTCCATCATCCTGTTGATGCAACGTGCGGGAGCGTCGGCCGACGACGTCGATGAGGTGCTCAACCACAGATCAGGCCTCCGGGCATTGGCCGGGACCGCGGACATGCGTGAGGTCTGCGCGGCTGCAACTAGGGGAGAACCCAAGGCGATTCTCGCCCTCGAAACGGCTGCCTATCGTTTGGCCAAGTACGTAGCGGCGTACTCCATGGTGGTTCAAAAGCCCGACGCTTTGGTATTCACAGGTGGGGTGGGCGAGAACTCCGATGTGTTCAGGTCGCAGGTCCTCTCGTGGCTGGCCCCCTTGGGATTGCGCATCGCGGAGGACAGGAATTCGACCCCAGTGGAAGGCATCCGTGGAGTCAGCTCCGATGACTCGTCATTTCCTGTGCTGGTGGTGCCCAGCGACGAGGAACGGGCGATAGCTGAAGCAACTTCATCACTCCTCGGTAGACATAGCTAGGAAGGAACGCGGCATGACGCAACGCACTCAAGACAGCCACCCAGGTTCGCGGGCGGAAAGCGAAGACTTCGAACTGCTCAACAAGTACTGGGCAGCGGCGAACTACCTGACTGTTGCACAGATCTATCTCCAGGAAAATCCGCTGCTCCGCGAGCCATTGCAAGCCCAGCACATCAAGCCCAGACTTCTGGGCCATTGGGGGACCAGTCCCGGGTTGTCTCTCATTTACGCCCACCTGAATCGCCTCATCCGTCGCACGAGTGCGGAAGTCCTCTTGGTGACGGGCCCCGGTCACGGAGGCCCCGCCGTCGTCGCCAACACATATCTCGAAGGCAGCTATTCCGAGGTCTATCCCGCTGTTGGCAGGGATCTTGCAGGGCTGAGACGACTGGTCAGGCAGTTTTCGACGCCGGGCGGGATCGCGAGCCATGTCGGCCCGGCCACGCCAGGTTCCATTCACGAAGGCGGTGAATTGGGGTATTCGCTGATGCATGCCACAGGTGCGGCAATGGACAACCCCGGCCTGATCGTTGCGTGTGTGGTGGGGGACGGGGAGGCAGAAACCGGGCCATTGGAGGGTTCCTGGAAGGCGCCGTCGTTTCTTAATCCGCTGAGCGACGGCGCTGTGCTTCCGATTCTCCACCTCAACGGCTACAAGATCTCGGGGCCTACTGTCTTGGGACGGCGCTCGAACCTGGAGGTGGCGTCGTTGCTCGAAGCGCATGGCTGGGAGCCTGTGATCGTCGATGGGGATGATCCTGGTCTTGTCCATCCAGCATTGGCATCAGCCATGGACTCGGCCTATGCAGCCATCCGGGCGATACAGTCACATGCCCGCCAGGAAGGCGTTACGGGGCCGGCCCGATGGCCAGCGATTATCCTGCGGACACCCAAAGGCTGGACGGGGCCGGCCACCGTTGATGGGGTCCCCGTCGAAGGTACTTTCCGTTCACATCAGGTCCCTCTTGCCGGAGTGCGGGAAAAGCCGGAGCACCTGGCACAACTGGAAACCTGGATGCGCTCCTACCGGCCCGAGGAACTGTTCGACGCCGATGGCCGGCTTGTCGCCGAACTGTCGGCGCTGGCTCCCGACGGCGATCTGCGCATGGGAGCGCTGCCGGCCAGCCGCGGCGTGGGTGGCACGGATCTCGTGGTTCCGCCGATCGAAAAGTACGCTGTGGAGACCCTTCCCCGAGGCCAAAAAATGTACCAAAGCACAAAGCCGCTGGGGGAGATGCTTCGGGACATCTATATTGACACTGCCGAGGATCCCAAATTCCGGCTTTTCTGTCCGGACGAAACCAACAGCAACAGGCTCGGTGCCGTCTTTGAAGCCACGGACCGTTGCCTTCTGGAGCCGGATGCCAGTGTGGCTGCCCCACCTGGCGGCGACCATGTTTCCGCTAATGGACGCGTCATAGAAGTCCTCTCCGAACATCTCTGCCAAGGATGGCTGGAAGGATACGTCCTTACTGGCAGGTACGGCTTGTTCGCGAGCTACGAGGCGTTTGCAATGGTGAGTGCGTCCATGACAGTCCAGCACGCCAAATGGCTCCAACATTCGCGGGACCTGGAGTGGCGGCAGCCTGTGCCGAGCCTGAATATCCTCCTGACCTCTACCTGCTGGCGGAACGACCACAACGGTTTCAGCCATCAGGGTCCGGGACTCATCGACACGGTCTTGTCGCTGTCCGGCACTGTCATACGAGTCTACCTTCCACCGGATGCCAACACCCTGCTGGTCACAGCGGAACACATGCTCAAAAGCAAGAACTATGTGAACCTTGCTGTCATCGACAAGCAGGACCACCCGCAGTATTTGACCCTCGACGAGGCCAGGAAGCACGCCGCCGTCGGTGCATCCGTATGGGACTGGGCGGGGAACGAAGTGTCCCTGGGGTCTTCGAAGGACGTTGCGAAACCCGACATCATCCTGGCCTGTGCGGGGGATGTTCCGACCCAGGAGACCCTGGCAGCGGCATGGCTGCTCCGGCGCCATGTTCCCGATCTGACTGTCAGGGTGGTCAACGTCATGGACGCCATGGTCCTACCGCCTCCGGACACGCATCCGCATGGGCTTTCCAGTGAGAAATTTGAAGAGATCTTTACTGGTGACGTGGATGTGGTGATGGCATGGCACGGGTATGCACGGGCCCTCCATCAGCTCCTGCATGGTCGCCCGCTGCCTGAGAGGTTCCACGTCCGCGGATACAACGAGCAGGGTACTACGACCACACCGTTTGACATGGTGGTCCTGAACAAAGTCAGCCGCTATCACCTCGTCATGGAATCACTTCGCCGTTCCCGCGGACATTTCGCGGGTGCAGAAGAACTCCTGGAACACTGCCGCAACCAGCTCGACGCCCACGCTGCACATATACGCGAACACTTCGAGGACCTCCCTGAAATCCGCGACTGGGTATGGACGGAGCCGGATTCCTAAAGGAGCTCGATCTCCTCGTGCCGAATGTCCGAATGCAGGGCAGCAGACCCTACGCTGGGTTCATGAGTGAGAGACCGGCTACCTGGCATAGGCAGCATAAAGCAGGTTTGAGCCGGGGCGAGCGCGCAGCGGATATCCTTCGGAATGGCATGGGTAGTTGGATTTTCGTATCGCTGTTCGTTGCATTTATGGCTGCTTGGGCTGCTATCAACACATTTGTCTTTACGTCACATGCATGGGATCCATATCCATTCATCCTTCTGAACCTCTTCCTGTCCATGCTGGCTGGGCTTCAGGGCGCAATATTGCTGATAGCTGCAAAGCGGCAAGACGCCATCGCAGCAGCTATGGCCTTGCATGACTATGAAACGGACGTGCAGGCAAAAACCGAGATCGATCGGCTGATGGCAATCAACAGCCAACAACTGGAACTTCTTGAGGAACTGAGGGCCCTGTTGTTGCGGCCCAGAACGTCGGGAGGCGACGGCGACTGGGAGCCGGGGCAAGCCGCGGAAGAGTAATCTCAATGGCCCCAGCAAGTTGCCGGTATCTCTAGCCGTACCCCACGTTTAGTGTTGGAGGGTGGAAGTACAGGGAGAACTTAAGACTGCTCAAGAGGCCGCCAATGATCCTCGTATCCTGGTTTTCGGGCGTTTGCTTGGTGCTGCTAACCGGCTGGAGTATTTGCTTGGTCGATCCTTGGAGCAGGAGGCGGGGGTCAGTCACTCACTGTTCGAACTCCTTCTCTTAGTGGGCCGTGCTGGTGACACGGGAATGCCTGTGCGCGATATTGCGCAAGCCAGGGTGCTGACCTCGGGTGGTGCTACCCGGCTGGTTCAGCGGGCATCGGCGCAGGGTTTGATCGAGCGCAGGGGTTCCATGGATGATCGTCGCGTCCAGCTGATCCACCTCACCCCTCATGGAGAGCAAGTCCTCCTTCGGGCCGCTGCCCTGCATGCCCGAAACGTGGAACGCTATGTCATCGATCCGTTGCCTGTTGATCAGGCAGAGGTCTTTGCGACAGCTATCCGGACGCTGAGTAAGAACGCCGCGAAAGAACTGCCGACCATGCCGTGATCACCGGTCGGTGCGCGGGAGGGGAATAGCTGACTAGTCAGCTTTGTTACTGGCTATGGGTGGTACCAAGCCGCCTGCCTGGACGTTCCGTGCTGTACACGAGAAGGAGCACCACCCATGTCGCTTAACTTCGAAGTCTTCGATCTGGACTTTCCCGCCGGTTCACCCAATAAGTCAGCCACTCTGGTCACAGGTCCCACCGGAGCGTTGCTTATTGATGCCGGCTTCACCCGGGCAGACGGACACCGGTTGGTGGCCGCCATTCTCGACTCCGGGAAGGTCCTGACCACGGTCTTTGTAAGCCACGCCGACCCGGATTTCTATTTCGGCCTGGAAGCTATCGCTGAGGCGTTTCCCCATGCGGCCATCGTCGCCACTCCGATCGTGATCGAGCACATCCGCGACTCCTTCGAAGGCAAGCTCAAGGCGTGGGCCACGCTGGGAGCGAACCTGCCAACGCGATTGGTCCCGATCACCCCGCTCGTCGGTGATTTCCTTGAGCTGGATGGTTACAGATTCGACGTCAGGGGAGGTTCGACCCTGCTGCCGGACCGGCATTATCTGTGGAACGCCGATTACCAGGCCGTCGTTGGTGGGGTCCTGGTGTTCCAGCAGGAACATGTCTGGACCGCCGATACCGCGACGCCGGAACAGCGGGCTGCCTGGATCGACATGCTCGATGAGATGCAATCGCTGGAGCCTCAGTTGGTCGTCGCCGGACACCGGCTCCCTGGGACCGCAAACGATGCGAGCGGCATTGATTTCACCCGCAAGTATCTGCAGGACTTCGAGCGCATTCTCGACAGTTCCCCCGATGGTGCTTCGGCAACAGCGGCGCTCGTTGAAAGCTATCCGGAATCGGGAATGCTGATCGCGGCACAAATTGGACCCAAGGTGGCCAAAGGTGAGATGACGTGGGGCTGAACGAGACGATGGACCCTGGGACGTCCATGGCGCCGCGTGACGTTGTCCGCCGGCAGTACATTGCCTCAGCGGCCGGTGACCTCGAGGCGCTTCGTGCCACGATGGCGCCCGATGTCGAATGGACTGAAATGGCGGGGTTTCCCCTTGCGGGAACCTATCGCACACCGCAGGGTGTCACGTCCAACGTCATGGAAGTACTCGGACGCGACTGGGACGGTTGGACCGCTCACGATGACAACTACGTCGTCGATGGTGAGAACGTCGTCGTCCTCGCACGATACACAGCAACGCACCGTAAAACCGGGCGGAAGCTCAATGTCCGGGTAGCGCACCACTTCATTGTCCGCGGGGGTCTCATCGTGCGCTTCGAGCAGTTCGTCGACACCGCGAAAGTCGCCGAAGCCGCCAGCGGCGAGGGGGACAATTGACGATTGCGACCGGCAACCGACTAGTCCAGCGGGTCGCCGTCTTCCTTCTACCAGAACAGGCCGTATTGGTCGATGGCGTTGCCATATTAGCCGATGTCGCCCGCTATCCCGAGCCAGGTCACGTTTGATTCATGTCACTTCGTGACGCGCGGATCGACTCCATATTGGGCCGGAACGCCAAGATGTTCGCGCAGGGTTGTGCCGTTATATTCCCGGTGGAATAGCCCGCGATCCTGGAGGATTGGCACGACGCCATCGACGAAGGCGTCAATCCCGTCCTCGTATATGTCCGGCGACACCCAGAAGCCGTCCACAGCTTCTGCTTCGAACCATTTCTGCATGTGGTCAGCGGCTTCGGCGGCCGGTCCGACGACGACGGGGTGGTAGTCGATCACACCGTGCGCGAGCACATCGCGGATCGTCCAGCCTTCACTCGCGATCCTAAGTGCATTAGCCGAGCGAGGGTCGCCCGCTGATGGCCGCGCCTTGGACAGTTGCTCCTGCGATAGTGGCTCGTCTAGCTGGGCCGGATCGAGGCCCAGGCCGAGTATCTGTCCAAGATAGGACGCGCGCTGAGGAAAGATTCGCCCACTCAGCGTAATTCGGCGATCAAGACCTTCGCGCTTGTCCCTGGCGATCGTCGTCATTAGGCCGGCAAAGAACTTGAGCTCGTCCGGATCCCGCCCGGCGCGTTCGGCCGCTTCACGAAACGCGGCGCGCTGCGCACGCGCATCGTTGATGGTGAAAGCTGCGCCGATAACGCCGTTGGCGTAACGGCCGGCGAGTTCGAGGGCGTTCGGACTGCCTCCGGCGTGGAAGATAACGGGCTGCCCTTGCTCGGATGGAGGAATGTACAGCGGACCACGTGAGGCGACGAAATTGCCACCCATATTGATGGGTGCGATCTGGTCGGCGTCCGCGAAGCGGCCCATTGCCTTATCGTGCATCCACGCTGTCTTTCCCCAGCTGCCCCAAAGAGACTGTACTAGCTGGATCGTCTCATGCGCCCTCCCGTAGCGTTCCTGGCTGGATGGAAGTCGTTGGCCATAATTTGCCGCGACATCTTGTCCGCTCGAGGTGACGGCATTCCAACCCGTCCGCCCATGACTCATGACATCCAGCGCCTTGAACTGTCGGGCGAGGTTGAACGGCTCGTTGAACGTCGTCGAGCCGGTGGCGACAAGGCCAATCCGGCTGGTTTCGCGGGCTACAGCTGCCAACGTCACCATGACGTCGAGATTGAAGTGGGGCGGCTCGTTCTCGATATCGCCGACGTGTGTGGGGCCATCCGGTAGGAACAGGAAGTGGAGCTTCCCGCGCTCGGCCGCCTGGGCATGGCGAACCTTCGCGTCAAAACTCGTATAGCTCTTGGGGTCTACTGCCGGGGCGCGCCAGGCCCCAGGCAGGTTGCCGTATCCGTTGCCCAGATGCATGCCGACAATCATTTGTCTGGTCATGATCTCCTCTTTCTGTGCGCAGATTGGGGTCGCCGACGGTCCTGTTCCGGCCCAGTTCGCCAAGGTTCCGGCTATTGCGCGTCCGCAGTATCCGGATGATCGCGAAAAATCCACCTCAGTGTCTCCGGGAGGACTGCGCCACCGTGCAGGAGCGAGTGTCCGCCCTCGCCGTACACGAATTTGGCATCGTAGCGTCGATACTCAAGGGCTGCGAACATGTCGTGGTTGGCGATCGGAATACTGCCGAAGATTACGTCAAGGTCCCGGGCTCCAGTCTGGAGCCACACCCGGATTGGTTTTCGTGGGTTCTGCCGGATTGCCGAGGGATGATTGTGGCCGCCCCGGATATTGATGAAGCTGCCGCAATGGGAGATGACGTTGCCGAAGACGTCAGGACGTGCCCAGGCTGCTGTGAACGCGCAGTTGCCGCCCGAACTGATGCCTACAAGCACTCGATCCTGGGGAACTGTGGAGACATTGAGGTCCCGCAGGACATCCGGAAGGAATTCGTCCGTGAGGAATCTGGCATAGTCGCCGTTGATGGAGTCGTACTCGATGCTGCGGTTGTCAGTTCCACCAAAGTGGGGATATCCCGGGCCTTGCTCGCCTGCTTCAATGAATATGGCCACCGTAACCGGGATCTCGCCCTTGTTGATGAGGTTGTCCAGGACGATATCCGCGCTGGCCTTCGGTGCCAGATACAGATTGGCATCCTGAAAAATGGCAAGGGCGGCGGGCTTGTCCGGGGTGTATTGAGCGGGGACGTAGAGGTAATAGCTCCGTTCCACGCCAGGGTAAACGCTTCGCCCTGTGTGACGTCCCTTTGTCAGCGTGCCTTGAGGGGTCCCTGGCTGTCGCTCGGAATCTGGACCCAGCGAATAGGTCGGCTTGGTGTCGTCGGCGAGGACATAGGCAGAAGCATCCTTGCCAGAGATTGTGAGGTCATCCTGGTAGTCGTTTTCCTGCCGGTAATCAGCATCCGGGGTCTGGCCATTGTCATCAGTCACGCGTGGTTCGGTGTCCGGGGAGTGCGTCATCGTGATCCTTTCAGTGAGAGGTGAACCCGCCGTCGATGACGAGTTCCGTTCCAGTGATGAACTTGGCCTCATCCGATGCGAGGTAGAGCATGCCATACGCGATGTCGGATGCTTCCCCCGCGTGGGGCGGCAAAGGAACGGTTTCAGGGTTGGCCAGCGATTCCCTTGTGAGCCCGTAGCCACGGGTCAGGCCGGTGTCGACCGGACCGGGATGCACTGAATTCACCCGGATGTTGTCCTTTGCAAACCACTGGGCAGTGTGTTTTGTCAGGGAGCGGACTGCCCCCTTCGAAGCGGAGTAGGCTGCACTGCCGCCATCCGAGGCGCCACCCACAATGCCAGCGATCGATGACACGTTCACGATGGAACCGGCCCCCGCGGCCTGCATGGCGGGAATGACGCTCTTCATTCCCAGCCAAGGTCCGGTGACATTGATGGCCATCACCTTATTCCAGTCGTCAAGCTCGGCTTCGAGAACACCCTTCGCCATGGCAATTCCGGCGTTGTTGATCAGGATGTCGATCGTGCCCCACTCGGCGAGTACGTCCTCGACTACACGCTTCCAGTCCTCAGCGGAGGAAACATCGTGCGTGCGTGCAATGGCCTCGCCTCCGTTTTCGGTGACTTCCCGGACGGCCTGTCGCAGTGCCTCTGCGGAGATGTCGGTGGCCGCTACCCGCGCCCCCTCGGCTACGAAGAGCTTGAGGGCGGAGAGGCCCATTCCGCTGGCTGCGCCCGTGATGACGGCGACCTTGCCGGCCAATCGTGACATGTCATCTTCCTTCCCTGATGGTTGATCTGCGAGCAGATATTGCGGACGCGGATATGAGACAGCTCAGGCTTCTCCTGACCGCTTCCGAGACCGTGTGTAGGCGTCCAGCGAGACGGCGGCGAGCACGATCACACCAAGGGCCACCTCTTGTGTTGCCTGCGGAAATGCAAGGATGTCAAAGACGTTGTTGATAGTCCCAAAGATCAGGATGCCGACGAGTGTTCGCCACATGGCGCCTTCTCCGCCGAGCAATGAAGTTCCGCCGATGATGACGATCGCGATCGAGTTAAGCGTGACTCCAACGGCCACGCCTGGCTGTCCGACGCCGATGACCGACCCCAGGACGATCCCCGCGAGGGTTGCCAGCATCGCTGTCAGCACGTAGGTACTGGCCCGGAGGGACACCACGGGCAGTCCGGCCAACCGTGCGGCTTCGTTGTTGCCGCCGATCGCGTAGATGCCCCGGCCGTACACGGTTCTGGAAAGTGCGAACCATCCTGCCGCTACGAGGACAGCAAGCAGCCAGACGGAGAGCGGCGCCCCCAGGAAGTCCTTGTCCGAGAGGAAGTCGTAGCCGCCTGCTGCCATGGGAACCGGTTTGGAGTTCGTGAACAGCAAGGTCAGCCCGCTGAACAATGAGGCTGTAGCGAGAGTAGCGATGAACGCGTTTACTTTCGCTTTTGTGATGAGGAGGGCATTGATCAGGCCAAGAAGGAATCCGATCACCAGCGTGATGAGTATCGCCAGACCCGCAGGCATCATGTGGGACAGCGTTGCGTATGACACTCCGCCGATGGCCAGTACAGCGGCCACCGAAAGGTCGAAACCTCCGGCGATAATAATGAACGTCATCCCTACAGCGATAATGCCGACAGGTGCGTTTTGGGTCAGGATGTTGACGAGGTTTCCTGGGTTGAGGAAGCGAGGATTGAGGCTGATCGCCGTCATCACGAGGATGATGAGCACCCAGACCATCCCGAGGCTCGCTGCTCTCTCCCGCAGATTGACTCTTCTCTTTCTTGTGACAGGGGGAGCAACGGTGTTATCCGGGGTGGTGTCCCTGTCGATGGTGGCGCTCATGCGTTCTCCTTCAATCCGAAAGCAGCTTTCAGTACGTCTTCCATGGCGATCTCTTGATCGCCGTTTCGCTCCAGCAAGCCCATGCTTTGGCCCTTGGCGACGACGAGTACACGGTCCGAAACCGCCAGTACTTCCTCGAGCTCGGATGAGACCACGATGACGCCGACGCCGTCGTCCGCCATTTTGCGCAGGCTCTCAAGCAACTCGCCTTTTGCGCCGATGTCTATACCGCGTGTGGGCTCGTCAGCGAGGAGCACTTTCGGGCGGTCGTACAACCACCGTGCCATCAAGAGCTTCTGTTGGTTGCCGCCGGAAAACCGGTCGCTCCGTTCACCCAGCCGGGCTATCGGGAAGTTCAGCTTTGAGGCAGCCTCGGCAACCATGGCACGCAGTTTCCTTCGCCCAATTACGCCGCCTGATGAGGCTGCGCCAAGATTGGACAGGGCAATGTTGTCCGCGGCATTTCGGGGCATAACCAGGCCCTGGCCCTTACGGTCTTCCGGGATCAGACCGATTCCCAGCTTGCGGGCCGCGCGAACTGTTCGCGGCCAGGGGGACTGGGCCCCCGACAGGCGGATGCTTCCCCGGGCAGTCGATTCCGCGCCGGCAATCGCCCTCAGCAACGTCGAGCGGCCCGAACCTACCAGACCGGCAATGCCGAGTATTTCGCCTGGCTTCACTTCAAGGTCGATGTTCTCGATGACCCCCGGCACAGTAAGACCGACCACTTCAAGGACGGGCGCGAGAGCCGGGTCAATCGATTTCTGGTGGATGCCGGCCGGCTTGTCCATCAGCACCCGGCCAAGGGTTTGGTCACCTCGCTGCTCGCCAAGCATCGCGCGCACGAGTTCGGCGCGCGAACTCTCTCCCCGCCCGCTCGTGACGATGGCCCGGCCATTCCGGAATACCGTGACTCTGTCGGCCAGCCGTTCGATTTCATCGAAGTTGTGACTGACAATCACGATGGTGACGCCGCGCTTGCGCAATCCTTCGATCGCTCTATACAGGGCTTCCCGCTCCTCCACGGCCAGGGACGCGCTCGGCTCATCGAAGAGGATGACGCGAGGATCCACCACCAGCGACCGCATGATCTCAAGCAATTGCTGCTCGGCCACTGACAGGGTGCCGACGGGCACGCCAGCCGGAACGACCTGGACCTCCAGCTGGGCACACAGCTGGACGTATTTGCGTCGCATCTCAGCGGCGGAGAGTACTCCGAACCGGGACAGGACGGAGCCGAGAAAAACGTTCGCTGCTGCATCCATATGCGGGATGATCGTCAGTTCCTGATAGATGGCCGAGACACCGCTCCGGCGTGCAGCGCGAAGGTTCCCCGGTTCAACTTGTTCACCGAAGACTTCGACGACACCCCCGTCATAGTCGACGCGACCGGCGATAGCGCCCAACGCCGTGGACTTGCCCGCTCCGTTCTCGCCGATCAGTGCATGTACCGTTCCTTCATGGATCTCAACGTCCACATCGATTAATGCGCGTGTGGCACCGTAGGTCTTCGACACCGCTTTAAGTGCGACGGCGATAACCGGGTCCGATTTCGAAGGCTCCATTGCCAGTTCTACTTTCTATGTTGGGCTGGGCGGCGTTCGAGCGAACGACGCCCAGCCCCGGGCTGGTGAGCTGCCGCGCTAGCGTAGCTCGGCGGGCAGTTGTGAAATCGTTTCCTTTGTAACTACGAAGGGATTCTTTGCAGTGCCAATGACCGAGTCATCCACAAAGCGTGTGCCGGCGTCCCCGCGTTGCGCAGCGGCAATGGAGTTGAGGTTTGCCTTCATTTGGTTGAAAGGGAACAGCATTGTGGAGAGCTGGACCGTACCGGCCTCCAATTGTTGGATCTGGAACTTGCCGAAGCCGATGTCCACGACGTGAACCTTCTCCGACAGGCCCGCGTCTTTTTCGGCCTGGATGACGCCCTGTGTGAGGTCGGGCGAGGACGCGGACATGATGAGGGTGGTTTCAGGATGGCCCTGCAGGTAGGTCTGGGTCTTGTTGTAGGCGTCGGTCGTCGTCCAGTCCGTGTAGATCGTCTCGACCGAGTAGTCGGGGTTGTCGGCCGTGAGCTTTGCCAGTGCTGCTTCTGTGACGCGGGTCTGGGTGTTGACCGCGGGGCCAAGAACAGCAATGACCTTCTGCTTGCCGGGGTTGGCCTTTGCTGCTGCCGCCAACCAGCCGTCGACATAATCGCGGGTGGTGTTGCTGCCCACGAAGTTCAATGTGCCTGGCGCCCAGACGTCGTCAACGGACTTGCCGGCCTGGTTTTTGCCGTCGTCGCACAGGGGTGAGCCCGAAATGGACGTAAGGATATTGGCCTTTGCGAAGTCATGCGTGAGCAGCTTGCAGGACATCACGCCGTCGAGGGCCATTACTACTGCTGCATCGAAGTTTCCGGAGGTCATCGCAGTCTGCATTTGGTTGAGCTGCTTGTTCGGGTCATAGCCTGCGTCGAACAAGGTCATGTCCATACCAAGTTCCTTGGCGGTCGCGTTCGCTGCCCGCTCCTGCTCCAGCCCGAACTCATTGGCAACACCCGGGATAAAAACGGCGACCTTAAGGCCCTTGCCGGTCTTCAAGTTGACCGTCATGTCATTGCCGACATCGATTGCGACCGTGCCGGCCGGGCCCTGACTGCCCGGTTTACCGGTGTCGTTCCCGGCGCAACCGGCCAAGGCCAGCAGCACCGCCGTAGATCCAGCAGCCCACATGACCAGCGACTTCGTTGTACGCATAATTCTCCTGATTACCTCGTGCCCGGCGCCGAAGACGGCCCGGGTGCATGTGATGTGTCGCGAAGCTTCATTGCTTCGCGCTCTTGATAGGGGCGGCCGGCGTTATGGTGTACGCCCCGACAGCGGTCCTCCAGGCGATCTGCGCGGCTAGCGTAGTTCGGCGGGAAGCTGGGAGATCGTGCCATTCGTGATGGTGAAAGGGCTGCTTGCAGTGCCGATGACCGAGTCATCCACAAAACGAGGGCCCGCATCTCCGCGTTGAGCCGCAGCGATGCTTTCCAGGGATACCTTTATGCCGTTGTAAGGGAAGAACAGCGTTGAGAACTGGATATTTCCCGCCTCAATCTGTTCGATTGAGAAGTCGCCGAAACCCTGGTCAACAATGTGGACCTTTCCAAGAAGGCCTGCGTCTTCTACGGCCTTGACGATTCCCTGTGAAATATCCGGCGTGTACATGGACAGGATGAGGCTGGTGTCCGCGTGGCCTTGCAGGTAAGTCTGGGTCTCATTGAACGTGCCGGTAGTCGTGTAATCGGTGTAGATCTTATCCACCGTGTACTCGGGGTTCTCCTGAGCGAACTTCGCCAGGGCAACCTCAATCACGCGCGTTTGGGCAGCGACCGCAGGACCAAGAACGGCGACGACGTTCTGCTTACCAGGGTTCGCTTTTGCTGCCGCGGAGAACCAACCGTCGATGTAAGCGCGGGTGTTGTTGCTGCCTACAAAGTTCATCGTGCCCGGCGCCCAGACCTCCTCAACTGACTTACCCGTCTGATTTGTACCGTAATCGCATAATGGGGTGACGTTGTTCACCACAAGAATGTTGGCCTTGGGGTAATCCTCGGTGAGGGTTTTGCAGACTACTGTGCCGTCGAGGGCCTGCACGACTGCTGCGTCATAGCCCCCGGATACGAGCGCGGTCTGCATTTGGTTGAGTTGTTGGCTCGGGTTATAGCCGCCGTCGAACAATGTCATGTCCATGCCGAGCTGCTTGGCCGTCTCCTTTGCGGCAAGCTCCTGCGCCTGGCCGTAGGCATTGGCGACGCCCGGGATAAAAACGGCGACCTTGAGGTTGGGGCTTGTCTTCAGGTTGACCTTCATATTGTTGCCGACATCGATTGCGACAGTGTCAGCGGGGCCTTGGCTGCTCGGGCTTTGCCCGCAACCAGCCAGGGCCAGCAGCACCGCCGTCGAGCCTGCAGTCAACATGATTCGCGACTTCATTGTTCGCATATTTCTCCTCGCGTTTTCGTCGCACGCTGTGATGCGTGCGTCCCCCTGGCCTGCTCTTATCTCCCGGCTCCAGCGGTTTCCCACTTGTAGGTCATCCAGACCTCATATCCGTCGACTTTGCTGATCATGCGACGTTGGTACACACCATCGGGGGCCAGCCAAAGGATCTGGTTGTCGATCGTCACGGCGTCAACAAACCCCGTCCGGACAGGCCGGCCATTGATTCTTATTTGCACCGTCTCCCCGGCAAGGGGAAGCCAGTCATCTTGCTTGTGATACGTCATCTGACCTCCGTCCTTGTGATGAGCCGCCTGGAGCACGTGCAGGTTCTGTTAGTGGCTGACAGCATGGACCTTCGTGGGATCGGTCTCTGTGTCGACTGCATGCAGATCAGTGATGCGCTTGGGGGCCAGCACCGCCCAGATGAGTACGAATGCAGCGATAATCACGGCCGATGCAATGTAGATGCCAGCAAAAGTTGCCTGCGGAATGAATCCGTCGGGGCCGGGAACCAGCACGTTCAAGATAATGGCGACGGCAATCATTGCTCCGACGAACTGGATGATGTTTTGCATGCCAACGGTCACCGCCATGTTGTCCTGGCGGCCGGCGGCTGCAACGAGGGTGTACCCGGTGGTCAGGCAGCTGAGGATCGTCAGTGCATAGAGGAAGACCCACAACCATGACAACCACACTTGGCCTTGGGCCAGGGCGAGCCCGAGGAAGACGAGGACCGCAGCTGAACCGGAAATGACCAGAACCGTTTTCGGGCCCAGGCGCCGCAGACCCCACCGGGTCCAGAGGTATCCAAGTGCAGCTCCCGGAATCATGGCGAGCAATACATACGAGGAATCCAATGCAGAGAGTCCGTGGCCGTACCCGGAGGAGGCCGGCGTCTGCAGCCATGCCGGCAGCACGATAAATATGCCCTGTCCTACCAAGCTGATCAAGAGGATTCCGGAGTAACCGATGAGGGTCTGGCGGATATCCATATTGCGGAATGACACCAGGGGCTCCTGGGTGCGTCGCTGCTGAATGATCCAAGCAGCCAATGTCACTGCACTAAGCAGGAATGAACCGAGCACCAGCGGTGAGGTCCAGCCCTGGCCTGGGCCTTCAGCAATTCCAATCAGGAGTGCCGTGACCCAAACGCCCAGCCCCAGCGCGCCGAACCAATCCAACTGCACAACAGCACGGGCGGCGACGGGTGTCTCAGGTGACTTCAGGGCGAGGACCAGCATTACTGCGTACAGAGTGAAGGTCACCCAGAAGACCGTTTCCCAGGGCATACCCAATCCAACGATGAGGCCGCCGGCAATCAGTGCGAGCGGTGTAAAGATTGCCATCACCGTCGAGAGCACGAGTGAGACCAGCCGGATTTGCCGGGCGGTACCCCGTGGACGCAGGAGCCCCCAACTCAGCGGAATCGTGACCGCGAGACCCATGAGGAATCGGCCCGCGACCAGAGGCCAGAAACCGCTGGCTGTTGCGCCCAGGGCACATCCCAACAGTGCCAGGACTATGAGCGTGATGAGAACTTTGCGATGCCCGAAAATGTCACCCATTCGGGCGGTCAGGCTGACGGAGATCACGCTGCCCATCATCAACGCGTTAAGGACCCAGCCGATTTCCGAACCCGTTAGGCCTGACTCGGTCGCAATCACTCCAATGAGCGGAGCGAGGATTCCGTACTGGATGTCAAGTGTTATGCCGCTCAACAGGAGAAGGGCAATTATCGCTGTGCTTTGGCCAGTGCGGGACTCGACCAATGTTGTTTGTGTCATCTTTGACCACCTTGTATATAGCCAGCAGTCGCTGGAGTCGTTCCTGACCGCGGAGAACCCGGCTTCTTTGCCAGGCCTGCGTAGGCTTCAACGGTAAGGTGGGCCGGCCCCGGCCCGGCACGGCAATCAACGCCGTCCACATGGGAATGTACGCCAACGTGTGTCCCGGTTCAGGAGTGGTTCAGGAGGGCGATACGGGCAGCACTAGGCCCTGGAGCTGACATTGTCCTTGTAATGGGAGGCTTCCCGATAGGCCGTTGGTGGCATCCCCTTCCACCGCTTAAAGGCGATGGTGAAGCTGGCGGGCTCGGTATAGCCAAGCCTGCGGGATATCCTCGCTACTGAAAGATCCGTATTCGAGAGTAAATCGGCGGCGAGATCACTCAAGGTCTTGTCCCGGAGTCGGGCGAAGTCGTCCCCAGTGAGTTCGAGCTTGCGTTGCAGGGTGCGGGGGGAAACCCGAAGTGTTGCGGCCACATTTGCCAGTTTGCGGTTGAGCTCGGGTGCAGTTCTTATGGTCTTGGCGACAGTGTCAGCCCAGTCTCCGGTCGCCCTTAGAGTATCCACAATCTGGGTATCCGCCTTGATCCATGCCGCGTGCTGAAAGGCGTTACCGAAGGGAAGTTCCTGTGCAGACGTTACGGGGTCCCACCATAGCCGCAGTGTTTCGGCGCCGCATTCAATGCCGCAGGGGACGTTGCTCGAGAGTTCGGGGGAGGCTTCCGGGAGAGGGAATTCAATCCGGGTGAAGGGGAAAGGGCTGCCATAGAGCCAGGTGAAATTTCGGGCAATGAAACAGAGGTCGCGGTAAACGCTGAATGGGATCAGCTCTTCCGGGGCGTCGGGGTAGGTGAACTCCATCCCGGTTACTGCGCCATCCGGTGTCCTCAGGGAAGTTAGCTCGAACAGGGCAGGGCCGTAATCAGTGGTACTTGCAACTTCAACCCACGCCTCGATGGTCGGCGCAGTAGCGAGGGCCAATCCTCTAACTCCGAAGGAGCCAAGTGAGTAGGCACGTGCGGCCCGCACCCAGAGATCCACACGATCTCCTGTGAGACCAACGAACTGAAGCTGGAAGGCCAACTCCTTCCTGGCGGGAATAGTACCTCCCGGGCGGTTCACCGCGTCGGGGTCTATTTCCGCATTCGCCAGGGCAGTTTGCCAATCCAGATCCGCATCCTCAAGCAACCCACGCAGTATGTGAACGCTGAAGTTTGGTACGCGCAGGTTCTGATAGGTTCCGCCTTTCACGGTCGCCACCGCCTGCCGCAGTCATAATCCGAGTACCGGAAGCCTCGTGAAGTCATGTCAGTAGCTTTGCACCTCGGGTGGCCTTCAAAGCACACGACGTCACGTTTGGCGCGGTTTCCCATCTACTTGGCGTCGCCTGTTATGCCGGTCCAGGGTTGCAGGCTCCTAACGTTGAAGCTAACCAAGGCTCCTCAGTGGAGCCGAACAACGCAACAAAGGAGAGGGAACGAGATGACACGCGAAGAAGCTTTTACACACTGCCCTTCCGACTCTTACGTGGAGCTCTACGGCAACCAGTGGCTCATCGTTCCGTTTGCACCGGTCGCACAGCCACAGTTCTTTATCTGCACACCAGGCCAGCGGAACTCCTCGGCACGCTAATTGAACCTGCCTTCAAAGCCGCAGCCGCAAGGCCCATGGGGATCATCCATCTTGTGATTGAGTGAAGCATGGCTGCGCCCATTGAGGAATATGCGCTCTTTCTGATCTCCACACCGGCCCCCTTGTTTCCCGCCAGGGCAGTGTGGATTGGCTTTGCTTCCCGCGCTTGGACTCGCCCTCGGCCTTCGCTTCGGAACAGTACGCGCGCTCTGGCCGCCGGACTGAGGCCAACAGCCTGATGGGTGCCCTGGTGGGGCTTTCAAATGACCTCGGCCTGCTCAGCGAAGAATATTCCATGAAGGAAAAACGGATGGCCGGAAACTTTCCACAGGCCTACTCCCACCTTGCCCTGATTCGGGCCGCTGACGCAATGCACAGCGAAAGCGTCTAAGCCTTGGAACCCGCGCTGTTCTTGTACCGGGATGCTTCCCTGTAGGCCGTCGGTGGCATCCCATTCCACCGTTTGAAGGCGATGGTGAAGCTCGTCGGGTCTGTATAGCCCAGGGTGCGGGATATCCGTGCCACAGAGTGGTCCGTTTTCGAGAGCAGATCGGCGGCAAGGTCACGCAGGGCTTTGTCCCGCAGTTGGGCAAAGTCGTCACCGGTTAGTTCAAGCTTGCGTTGCAACGTGCGGGAGGAGACCCGAAGTGTTGCTGCCACATTTGCCAGTTTGCGATTGAGCTCGGGCGCGGCCCTAATAATCTTCATGACGGTGTCAGGCCAATCGCCGGTTGCCCTGAGGTCGTCAAGAATCTGGTGATCCGCTTTGAGCCATGCTTCGTGCTGGAAGGCGTTACCGAAGGGGAGCTCGTGGACCGATGTTGCCGGATCCCACCAGAGCCGCAGTGCGTCGGAGCCACAGTCGATGGCGCAGGGGACGTAGGGGAGAACCTCGGGGGAGGCTTCTGCGAGAGGGAATTCGACCTGGGTAAAAGGGAAAGGGCCGCCGTACATCCACGTGAAAGTTCGGGCAACGACGCAGAAATCGCGATAGACGCTGAACGGGATGAGTTCCTCGGGGGTATCGGGGTAGGTGAACTCCATACCGGTCACCGTGCCATCCAATGTCCGAAGAGGCCTGATTTCCATCAGGCCGGGGGCGTAGTCTGTCGAACTGCCAGCTTCTACCCAGGCCTCAATGGTCGGCGCGGTAGCGAGGGCCAGTCCGCGAATACCGAAAGAGCCCAGTGTGTAGGCCTGTGCGGCCTTCACCCAGAGGTCGACGCGATCTTTTGTGAGAGCGACGAATTGCAGTTGGAAGGCCAACTCCTTCTTGGCGGGAATAGTGCCTCCCGGACGGTCTATGGCATCGGGGTCGATTTCTGCGTTTCTGAGCGCAGTTTGCCAATCAAGATCCGCGTCCTTTAACACTGCGCAGAGTCCGTGAACGCTGAAGTTGGGTAACCGCAGATTCTGGTAAGAGCTTAGTTTCACTGCTGACCCCTTTCACCGTTGACGAAGAGGCGCTCCAGCATCTCAGGTCCCAAGGCGAAGGGCCGCAGCGGCGCAGCATGTGAAGCACGTCACCAGCTTTGCATCCCACGCCATGTCTTCACAAGAGCCCTGGCTTGACGCGGTTTCCCATCTGTTTGGCATGTCTTGCCATGCCGCTGACCTCACCTACGCACCTAACGTTGAAGCCCTAAGCCAGGGCCGGCAGTGAAGCCGGCGCACTGATATCAAAGGAGATCCGGTGAGCTTATCCATCACCCAAAGCCTTGAACCTGCAGTCACTGCCGACGAATTCAAGGCGGCATTCCGTAACCATCCGGGCGGCGTCGCTGTCATCACGGCGGACGCAGGCAACGGACCCGTCGGCCTGACGGCAACTTCTGTCATTTCCGCCAGTGCCGAACCCCCGATTCTGGCGTTCTCGGTGTCGGAATTTTCGTCCAGCACCCCGACCATTCTTGCGGCAGAAACCGTCGTCGTGCATCTCCTGGGCGCCGACCAGGTGGACATTGCCAGGCTCTGCGCCACCAGCGGGATCGACCGCTTTGCTGACACCTCTCTCTGGTCCCGTCTCGAGACGGGGGAGCCCTACTTTGTGCAGGCCCACACCTGGATCCGGGGCAGGATCATCAACTCAATGGCCGCCGGTGGATCGTCCATCGTGGCCGTCGAGGCGCTTCAGGCATCGCCGGCGCTCTCAGGTGAGGCGGCACCCGCGGACCCGCTGGTCTATCACAACCGGCGCTGGCACGCCCTTGGGGATGCATCCCAAATCTGAACCGTGACCCCGCGGTCATAGCAATTCCAACCACTTCTACACGCAATTTCAATCTTCCCGAAAGGACGGCGATTATGAGCATCGCATCCAACGAAACTTCAATCGACAGTAGCGTTGATCGCGACTTCGTCGCGGATTACACAGTCGAACGTGACAAAGGCCCGATGGTCGGAGGCGACAACGCTTTCAAGGTCGCAATCTTCGGGGCGAACGTGTCCACGGGCCAAGGCGGCCTGAACTTCGCCGAAAACTCCATCAAGCTCGGCAACTGGGGCGAAGTGCAGCATCTCGCACAGAAGGCGGACCAGTACGGAGTGGACGGATTCATCCCCATCGCGCGCTGGCAGGGGCTCGCCGGTCCCGATCGGCCCTGGGGCCGTCAGTTCGAGACGTTCACCTGGGCGGCGGGGCTCGCCGCGGTGACGCAGAACATTCAGATCATCGCCACCTGCAACGTGCAGTTCATTAACCCCGTGATGGGCGCGAAAATGGTGACCACGATTGACCACATCAGTGGTGGTCGCATGGGGCTGAACGTGACAGCGGGTTACTTCAAGCCCGAGTACGACATCTTCGGCGTCGAACTCCCCGAGCACGACGTGCGATACGAGCTCGCTGACGAATGGATTGAGATCGCCGAGCGCCTGTGGGCGAACGACGAGCAGGAGTTCGACTTCGACGGCAAATTCTTCAATCTGAAGGGCGCGCAGGCGCACCCGAAGCCCATGCAGTCCCCGCGCCCGATGGTGATGAGCGCTGGTTCAAGCCCCGCAGGCCAGGAGTTCGCGTTCAAGCACGCAAACGTCCTGTTCGCATCGGTTGCCAGCGTCGAGCACAGCGGCGAGCTCACGCCGAAACTGCGGCAGAAAGCCGACGCCGCTGGACGCGAAGACCTTGGTCTGTGGGCGGGCGCGCACATCATCGTCAAGGACACCGAGAAGGAAGCACGCGCCTACGCCGACTACGTCACGGAAAACACCGATTGGGAGAGCGCGCTTCGCTATCGCGAGATCATTCGCAGCGGCACGCAGAGCTTCAACTGGGATGAGTACAAGCAGTCCGAGGACTACAAGCGTGACGAGTCCGTGAGGGCCTTTGGCCGCGCTGCGCTCATGCCAATCACTGGTACACCCGAGATGGTGGTCGAGGAGCTGCAAAAGTTGCAGGCCTCGGGCATCACGGGCATCTGCACCGGGCTCGTCGACTATGACGAGGGCCTCGACCGGCTGAACGAGCAAGTCTTCCCGCTGATGCGCGAGGCGGGCCTGCGCGCCTGACCGCGAAGCGTCCATCCACGAAGCGTCCATCCACGAAGGAGTGAACACAGATGACTTTTCCTGATCCCAAAAAATTCCAACTCGTCGTCGCGGGACCGAACGAGGCCGGTGACGCCGACTTCCTCGAAGTCGGCCCGGCAGCCGAGTTCGATTTCCCCGGCGTGGCAGCGGGTGCCTTTTACTGGGCTGTAGACGGGGGCCACAGCAAAACTAACATCGGTGCCCCGCCAAACAGGGTCGCCCTGGCGGGACCCAATGGATCCACCTTAGGTATCAGCAGCTTCCCTGCACACTCTTCCGGGGAGGTGGACGCGGCGACGCTGGACGAAAGCATGAGCGCCACGGAGGACGACGGCGACGCCGGAATGCACGCGAGCGACACCATCGACTACGAGGTGGTCATCTCGGGCAAAGTGGACCTGGTACTCCCCGGGGGAAAGAAGCGCACGCTTGTTCCGGGGGACCTGCTCGTCATGGCCGGCGTCCCCCACGCCTGGAAGAACCCGTACGACGAGGACTGCGTCTACGTCGTGGTAACTGTCGGTTTCAACACCCCCGAGGTCGCATCATGAGTCCGACCTCACCCGGCAAGGCCCTTCGCGCGGTCTTCGACAGTCCCGAGACGGCTCTGGTGCCATTCGGCGCCTTGCCGCTCCACGCGCAGATGGCGCAGCACGCTGGTTTCGGCGCGTTCCAGCTCTCCGGCGGCATGTCTGCCTGGTGGCAGGGTGTCTCGGACACTGGATGGCTCACCCTGACCGAGGTGGTTGAGCACGCAAAGCGCACTGCCCGCGCAGCTGACATCCCGATCTATTGCGACGCCGATACTGGCTTCGGTGCGCCAATCAACGTGCAGCGCACGGTGTCCGAGTTCATTGACGCGGGCGTCGCCGGAATCCACATTGAGGATCAGCGGGAGCCCAAGAAATCAGGCGGTGTAGCCGGGATCGAATTGGTTTCGGACGCCGAGGCTATCGGACGACTGAACGCCGCCGTCGATGCCCGGGACAAATTGGACAGCGATTTCGTGATCGTTGCCCGCACTGACGGCTATGGTGCCGCCGGCGGTGGCGTGGACGAAGCGATCCGCCGCGCGCAGCTCTACAAGGCCGAGACCGGCGCGGACGTCATCTTCTATGAGGGATTCCATACGTGGGAGCAGGCCGAACTCGCGCTGAAGGAGACACCCGGGCCCGCCTACGCCGTCGGAGTTCCGTTGATCGGCCGTAAGACCGTCGCCGAGATGACGACGATCGGCCAAGCCATTCAGCCTGTGGCTTTCGTGCTTCCGGGGGTCAAAGAGGTTTGGCGCTTGCTCATGGAGGTCAAGGAATCAGGCGAGGCCACGCCCATCGGCGAGTACATCGACCACTTGAATGATGATCCCGACAGCATCGGTTGGGGCGCAATGTTCGGTCGGCCCCTCACCGACTACGTGCGTGAAACCGAGGACAGGTTCCTCCCGCAGGAATCTCGCCGCAACTATGACAACAACGTCCATGTTGGAGAGAGCTACTAATGAATGAGGAGCGACTGATGATGAAGGACAAAGCCGGACTCGTCACCGGCGCGGGCTCGGGCATCGGACGGGCAGGTGCTCTGGCGTTCGCGAAGAATGGCGCGCGCGTAGTGGTTTCAGATATCGATGAGGCCTCCGGGCGCGAGACGGCGGAGATGATCACCGAATCCGGTGGAAAGGCTGTCTTCTTCCAGTGCGATGTCAGCGATGAGGAGCAGGTCAAAGGCCTCGTCGACGCGACGGTGTCGAACTTCGGTCAGCTGGATTTCGCTTTCAACAATGCGGGGATGAACGGTGTCTTCGCACCCATTGGGGAGACTGACAGCGCCACCTGGGATCGAGTCATGAAGGTGAATCTCTACAGCACTTTCTACTGCCTCAAGCACGAAGTCAACGCGATGTTGAAGACCGGAGGCGGTGCGATCGTGAACACTGCTTCTGCTGCGGGCTTGATCGGCATCGCCAACAATGCGCCATACACGGCCTCGAAGTTCGGCGTTGTTGGGATGACAAGGAACGCGGCCATGGACTACGGGCCCCTGGGCATCCGCATCAACGCTCTCACGCCGGGGTCGACGACGAGTCCCATGATGAAGAACGCTTTCGAGCAGAACCCCCCGGAATTCCAGGAAAGGATCCTCTCGGCGATTCCGATGCGCGGGCTGGCGGAACCCGAGGACCAGGCAGATGCGGTCGTGTGGCTCTGCTCGGAGCAATCACGCATGGTTACCGGAATCTCCCTGACGGTCGACGGCGGTTGGCTGGCTGGAAAGTAATGGCAACGCCCGCCAGCTTCCACAAGAAATGGAGTAACTGAAAAATGAACGATCTTGATTTCAAGGGCCGGGTGGCAATTGTCACGGGCGCAGGACAGGGAATGGGCCGCGAGCATGCAAAGATGCTTGCCTCCCGCGGGGCGCGGGTGGTCGTCAACGACGTCAACGTGGCGAACGCCGACGAAGCCGTGGCCGAAATTGCCGAAGCCGGCGGCATCGCAGTGGTTGACAGCAATAACGTCGTCACCAATGCGTCTGACATAGTCCAGACGGCACTGAACTCCTTTGGGCAGCTCGACATCGTGGTGAACAACGCCGGAATCAACGCTTTCGGCCGGTTCTGGGAGATGGAGCCCGAGACGTGGTGGCGCATCTTCGATGTGGCCGTCAAGGGCGTGGTCGGAGTCTCGCGTGCTGCCATGCCGCATCTCATTGCCTCGGGCAGTGGCCGGCTGATCAACATCTCCTCGAACGGGGTCATGGGTGTGCCGACCGACTCGGCCTACAACGCTGCCAAGGCCGCGATCTGGGGTCTTGGTATCACCCTCGCGGCCGAGGCTCGTGAGGTGGGAGTTCAAGTCACCACCCTGATGCCGGTTGCCTTGACACCGATGACGGAGGACGCCTTCCCCAATCCCGTCGTCAAGGACGCCATGCGAACCAACGTTCCGGCGAGCTCTGTGTCTGCTTTCGTGACGTGGCTGGCGCACCAGGACACGACAGTCTTCGGCGAAACGTTCGAGATTGCCGGAGTCGCTGCCGGTCGCGTGGCGATTGCCGGCATGCCACGAATGAGGGTCGAATCACCTACGCCCGAGAGTTGGGCCGACAGCGGGGAGGCGCTCATGAAGGACGGGGAGCTGCGGGCATTCCGCAACGCGAGTGAGTCGTTCCGTGACCAAATGGTGTACTTGGCACCCGAATTGGACACGGTGCTCCCGGTCGACGCAGCGGATGTATCTCGGTGACGGTCGCGGCATCAACCACCACGTAGACGCAAGATCAAGGCCAGAACCGGCTCACAAACAAGACAAGGATTCTCATGAAGATCGGCATTCTAGGAGCAGGATCAATCGGCGCAACCCTCGCCCGCAAACTCAGTGGAGCGGGCCATGATGTGAAGGTCGCGAATTCCCGCGGCCCCGAAACCATCAGTTCGGACATTGTGGCGTCGGGAGCCAGGCCCGTAGAGGCCAGCGGCGTCGCCACCGACGTCGATGTCCTCATCACGTCCATCCCGCTCAGCCGGATGCCAGAGGTCAAAACCCTTATCGCCGACCTCCCGGCCAACGCCGTCATCGTCGATACGTCCAACTACTACCCCCTGCGCGATGGGCGGGTGGAAGCCCTGGAAGACGGGATGGTCGAAAGTGTTTGGATTACCGAGCAGCTCGGGCGCCCGGTTGCCAAGGCCTGGAACGCCATCACAGCGGGTTCCTTCGAGGAGAAGGGACGCGAAGCGGGCGATGCCGAACGGATCGCCATTCCAGTGGCAGCGGACAGCGATCGTGACAAGGCGGTAGCCATGGCTCTCGTCGAGGAGACCGGGTTTGACGCGGTCGACGCCGGATCCCTGGCGGACTCCTGGCGTCAGCAGCCCGGAGCGCCCGGCTACTGCACCGACCTTACGCGCCACAAGATACCCAACGCCCTGGCTGCCGCCGAAAAGGCCCGGATCCCACAGCGACGGGACATCGTGCTGACGGCCATTACCGAACGCTTCCCGAACTATTCGGATGTTAGCGCAGAGTACATCGTCCGGCTCAACCGGGCCATCTACAGCTAAACCCGTGACAATTCGCCGTATACGAGCTGCAGCGGACAAACTGCGTGTCCTGGTTGCCAATCAGGAGCTGAACGAGAACATGATTCGCTATTGCCGGGGCATGGACCGCAAGGAACTTGACCTCATGAAGTCCACTTACTGGCCTGAGGCGACTGAGGATCATGGGATGTACGTGGGTCTGTCCCATGACTTCTGTGACTGGGCGTATTCCATGAGGCGGGAGTCCTCCCACAAGGCCAGCCACTACGTCACCAACATGCTCATTGAAATCAATGGCAACCAGGCCAAGCGCGAAACCGCGTTTATCTATCGGACCGTGCCGGCTGACAGCGGCCCTACCGATCTGCTTTTTGGCCGTTACCGGGATCTCTGTGAGCGGCGCCAAGGCCAGTGGAAGGTGCTCGCGAGGACTTGTGTTTGGGACGGGGCTCAACGGCTCGGTCCGGAAGCGGACGTAGCCGAACTGTTCGGCATCCCACCCACGTCCAATTTCGGCGACCGCTATCCCCACGACCCGACCTATGCCACGGATTGGGGAAGTACATCCCCTGTCCAGACCATGAATGCAAAGGAGCATCTCAATGACTAGCGATCGAATCCTCGCTGGAAAGCACATTCTCATTACCGGCGCCGGTCGCGGCCTCGGCGAGGCGTATGCACGCGCCGCCGCAGCGGAAGGTGCCCACGTCGTCGTCTCCGACATTAATGCCGAAAGTGCCGCGGCTGTGGCGGAGTCAATCATTCGGGAGGGCGGCGAAGCGTTGGCGGTCGGTGCCGACGTCACCGACTGGGACAGTTGCCAGCGGCTTGTCGCCACTGCCGTAGAGCGCTTTGGGAAACTTGATGGCCTGGTAAACAACGCCGGCTACTTGGAGACGGTGACTGCCGGGCAGGAGACCCAGGAGCACATCCGCCGTCACGTGGACATTAACGTCTGTGGTACCTACTTCATGTCAGTCCATGGTCTTGCCGCCATGGACGGACGGGGATCGATCATCAACGTGACGTCGGGCGCGGTTGTGGGTCTTCGGATGATGAGTGCCTATGCTGCAGCCAAGGCGGCGATCGCCTCGTTGACTTTCGCCTGGGCAACCGAGTTCGGCGCGGAAGGTGGAGACATCCGGGTAAACGCCATGGCACCCCACGCCGACACACCGATGATGACGGCCGGCACCGAGGCGTACACGAAGTTCTTCGGCGGAAACCCCATCGCGCCGCCGCCGTCCACAAACGCTCCAGTGGTGCTTTATCTCCTGTCCGACCTCAGCAAGGGAGTAAACGGCCAGGTGGTCCGTTTTGCGAACGGGCATGACCTCATGCTGCTTTCGCACCCGGCCGTCGTCGACTCCGCCCTCACCCGCGAGTCATGGACGCCCCTTGATGTCAGCGCTGCGTTCGATGACGTGCTGCGCGCCAGGATGCAGCCGTGCGGCCAACTGACGTACATGGATTCCCGCATCACGGAGCCAGAACTGACGGAGTTTGCAGGAGTCAGCCAGTGAACGAGCGGAATGAACCCGCGAGGCGCAGCGTCGACGTCCTGATTATCGGAGCTGGTCCGGTGGGACTTTCGGCGGCGATCCTCCTGGGACGGTTCGGCGTGGACACACTCGTTGTCGAGCGACGAACCGAGCGCTCGCGCCACCCCAGGTCCCGTGCGGTCAGTTGCCGCACCATGGAGGTTTTCCGCGAACTCGGTCTCACGGAAGAAGTACGGGCTGCGGCGCTTCCTGGCGGACCACGGCGCCTGCTGGGAAGCGATGCCGTATCACCGTGGCGTTCTGTAGTCACCAGCAGCGGTGCTGACGGCCCCGCCGATACCAGCCTCGGTCCGGAGACCCTGGACGTGGTGCTGTGCTCACAGGACGCCCTTGAGCCCATCCTCGTTGACGCGGCCCAGGCAGAGGACACGGTCACGATCGAGTTCGGGAGGACGGTGTCGACGGTAAAGGACACAGGGACAGAAGTCCTCGTGTCCATAGCCGATGATGATGGCTCTGTGGACGTTGCCGCAAAATATGTCATCGCGGCCGACGGCGCCGCCAGTCAGGTGCGCACTGCCCTGGGGATCGGGACTACGGGCGATCAGGACCTGCAGACGGCGGTGAGCGTGCTGTTCCGTTCGCCTGTTATCCAGCGGCGCACGGGCGATCCGTCCAGCTTTATCTATCTCGATAATCCGGACACGATCGGGGCTGTCGTGATCGCTCCCGTGGACGCGACCGATCGGGTCGCGATGCTGGGCCGCCCACTGGTCATGGACAGGGTGCCCTTCGAAGACATTGACTGGACAACGCAAATCCGGGATGCGATCGGCGATCCTCACGAGTCGGTGGAATTAATGGACGCCCGGACCTGGACTGTGGGCGCTTGGGTCGCTGACAGCTACCAGTCGGGCCGGATCCTGCTTGCCGGAGACGCGGTGCACGTCATGCCTCCTTACGGCGGCTTCAACCAAAACACCGGCATTCAGGACGTCCATAACATCGCCTGGAAGCTGGCAGCAGTCCTCAAGGGCTGGGCTGATCCTGCCCTCCTGGCCACCTATGAAGTGGAGCGGCGGCCGGTGGCAGTGTTCAATTTGGCTGAAGCCGTCCGCAACTTCCGATCCATTGTGGGCAACGCCGATGAAGGCCCTCGCTCCTTCCGGCCGGAAAACTTTTTACACCCCGGCCTGGACATTGGATTCCGCTACGACCGTGGAGCAGTAGCAGGACCCACATCGCCCGATGCCGGCTGGCCGGTGGGAACCTTCATCCCAACTGCTGCCGTGGGTGAACGCGCCCCGCATGTCTGGCTCAACGCCGAGGAGACTGTCTCAACGCTTGATTTGTTCGGACGCGAGCTCACCATCCTGGCCCGCTCCGGTTCCGAGCCAGCAAGGGCGGCCGTGCGACGCGCAAACGCCCACGGCATTCCTCACCGTTCGGTGACGTTCGGGCCCTCAGGGGACTTCGTCGCTGCCGAGGCCGAGTGGGCAGCCGCCTACCGTGTCAACGGGGACGAAGCCATCCTTGTGCGGCCGGACGGCCACGTGCTTGGCCGCCTGGACAGCGAGGACCCCGGTGCCGTGGACGAAGCCCTGCTCGCCTACGCCGGGCGGTCACCACGATGATCCATGCAGAACTCGACCTGCCACCGCCGGGAGATCAATGACAGGGTGACCGCGCAATTCCTGAGGCGCATTTTTCAATTCCCACTATTGAGAACTCGCGCTATTTGTATATTAGGTTCGTATTACGAGAGTTTGACAGTGGCTAAGCAAGTAATCGTGTAGCCGCAAACTCATCGCTCAATCACAGAAATAAGGAGATTCACGATGGCGTGGATAACGTTTGATGATTACAAGGACAAGTACCAGCACATCAAATTGGAACGTGACGAGGATGGCATTCTGCTGGTCACGTTCCATACGGATGGAAGCGACGTCGTCTGGGGTGTGGGAGTCCATGACAATGTTTCATCGCTCTGGGATGACATCAGCAGGGACCGGGGGAACCGCGTTGTCATCATCACCGGAGCGGGCGACACCTTCATCGACAAGGAAGCCCCGATTGATAACAAGAACTGGGTAACCCCTGAGATCTGGCTAGGCCTTCATCACGACGCCAAGCGCCTTGTGCTCGGCCACCTCGACATCGAGGTTCCCATGATTGCCGCAGTAAACGGTCCGGCGAGGTATCACAATGAGCAGGCGCTGTTGTGCGACATCGTCATCGCTTCCGAGGATGCCGTGTTCGCCGATCATGCACATTTCTCCCAGGGAAACATTCCCGGCGACGGCATGCAGATCATCTGGCCGCTGGTCATCGGCCTGAACCGGGGCCGGTACTTCCACCTCACCGGCCAGGAGATCACTGCGCAGCAGGCATACGAATGGGGCGCCGTAAACGAAGTCGTGCCCAAGGATCAGGTAGTCACCAGGGCATATGAACTTGCCCGAATGCTTGCCGCGAAGCCTACGCTGACGCTGCGTTCCACGCGGATGCTGATGGTGAACGAGCTCAAAAAGACCATGAATGACGCGGTCAGCCACGGAATGATGACCGAAGGTCTTGTTGCCATGGGCGAAGGCTGGAATCCGACTCCGCTCACGGGACCGGAGCTGGCCGCGGGTGTAAAAACTCCGGCCTGACGCAAATGAAAGCGCCGACGACTTGAGATGTCGTCGGCGCTTTCTGCTCGTGAATCACTTGCAACAAACTGTCAGGAATAACCGAAGTGGCGGGCCTTGCGGGCCCAGGCTGCCGCATCGATTGCTTCCATGATGGGTATGTAAGCGCCGCCTTCTGCTTCGCCCTCGAGCAACTCACCACGCGCGAGGAGGGACAGATTCTCGCGAAAGCCCGCTACGGCACCGTTCACTGTGTTGATGACCAGCAGCATCTTTACACCGGCGTCTTCGAGTTCTTGGCGCTCTTCCAGGGTGGGATTCTTTACGGTCACCATGACGTACTTGCCTGGGACGACTTCTGAGAGCTTGGGCAAGTCGAGAAGGGGGTAGCCGCACGGATAGAGCATGTCTGCGCCGGCAGCAGAATAGGCAGCCATGCGTTCAGCGAGGTTGTCGAAGCCAAAGCGGCTGGCATCCGATCGGGCCACGATCACCATATCCGGGGACGTCCGGGCTTCCACGCAGGCACGGATGATGTCACTCATCTCCTCGACGGTTCGAAGTTTGAGTTGCGGCTTCCAGCGCTCCCCGCCGTCTCTGGGTGTCCAAAAGTGCTTCGTTGCAGGCACCATGTCTTCGACCAGCAGGGCTGCGACGCCGGCTTGCTCGGCAAGTTGGACGCCACGGAACGCTTGAAGGGGTGATCCTCCTGCATCATCAAAGTCGAGAATGAGTGGCAGGTCTGTAACTGCGGTGATGCGCCTGCCGGCCTCGATGAGTTCTCCCTGGGAGATAAAACCGTTATCCGGCACCCCGTAGTGGAAGTTGGAGTAAGTGCCCCCGGCGATAAGCACGACATCGAAGCCGGCTTGCTCAATCAACTTCGCTGAGAGTGCATCGTAGGCTCCCGGCGCGATGATCATTTTGGAATCCGCGAGCAGTTCCCGGAGTCTTTGCGCGGGTTTCATGGTTATTTCCCTTCATTCCGTCCGAAATTGTGGCTAGCACGAGAAAGAAGAAATCCTCGTGGAAAGTAGCAATGTTACTATCATATCACGGTAGTAACATTCACCATTTGAAATAGCGAGATCAGCAATCCGCAGCTCTCTTCCCATCATGACGACCCAAAGGATGAACGATGCAACAAACCCAGCCTCAAGCGGGAGCAAGCAACAAACAGAGTGAGCCAAGCGTTCACGTCAGCAACTCCGGGGGAGTTCGCATCATGACGATCACCCGTCCGCACAAGCGAAATGCCATTGACCGCCCCACAGCACTGGCGCTTGCAGCTGCGTTCGATGCGTTCGACGCCGATGATTCTGCAAGTGTCGCCATCCTCACCGGCGCTGGCGGATACTTCTCGGCAGGCGCTGACCTCGTATCGGTTGCAGCGGGAGACGTCCCGGTCCTTGAAGGACGTGGTTTCGCCGGCATCACCCGTCGGCCGCCCGTGAAACCCGTCATTGCCGCCGTCGAAGGCTACGCCTACGCAGGGGGATTTGAGCTTGCGCTCGCATGCGATTTGATCGTGGCCAGCTCAACGGCCTCGTTTGCCCTTCCTGAGGTAAAGCGGGGACTGATCGCCGCAGGCGGCGGGCTACTCCGCCTACCGGACCGTATGCCGTATCACATCGCGATGGAGCTGGCGCTGCTGGGAGAGCCGATCACTGCGGCCCGCCTCGCCGAGCTCGGCCTCATCAACAGGCTGACGGAGCCGGGCAAAGCACTCGACACAGCACTGGAACTCGCCGGGAAAATCCAGCTCAACGGACCCGTTGCAATGAAGACTGCCAAACGCATAATTTCGGAGTCGCGGTATGCAGCAGCGGAGGCGCGCTTCGCTGCCCAGGAAGAAATCGTTGCTCCGTTGCGAAGCGGACCGGAAGCGCGTGAGGGTGCCCTGGCCTTTGTGGAACGGCGCGACCCCGCGTGGGCAGTCGCTGCGCAGGGCAGCGATAGCCGCTGAGTAAACAAATGGAAGTCTGGCGTGGCTTCCTACGTCATTGGCGTCCTATGCCGTGTCGCTCAGGGGCCGCCCCCTCTTAGCGTTATTTCAGAGCAAAGTTCGGTTGAAATGCCGCAGCACTGACATCCATAAACACGAAAGGCCAAGGCAAGCGATGCCCGAAAATCACCAGAAATTGCACTTCGGACCGGCGCGAACAGAACTGCACGTAGGCGTTGATCTCGAGCGGATGCGCCGAGAGCGCGCTGACCGTATGCGGGCACTGATGCGCTCCAAGGGCATACCTGCGCTGCTGCTCACGGGCGCGGACAATGTGCGTTATCTGACGGGCTTTTGGTGGGGAGAATTCTCGCTCCAGGTGGGCTATGCATTGTTTTTCGCAGATGAGGAACCAATCGTGTTCGCGCCAGCGGGATCCCTCCAGCAAATGCCCGACCAGGCTCCATGGATCACACAGTGGCGCCCAGCCATCTCTTGGCTCGGCGGTGTGGCACCCGGTTCTGCAATTGCCGAACTGTCGGCCGTTTTCGCAGCCCAGATCCGCGATGAACTTGCATCACGATCTCTCCAGGGCGAGCAGTTGGCCGTCAGCGAGATTGATGAGCCCGGTATGAATGCCCTGGCCGATGCGGGTATCCAAACAATTCCGGGGCTCCCTCTCTTGCTCGAATGCTCAACGATCAAGACCGCTGATGAAATCTCCTGCATCTCGATGGCGGCGAGTTTGAGCACTGCAGGGTTTGAGGCTACGCGGGCCGCATTGCGGCCCGGAACCAAGCAGGCCCAGATCGCTTTGATGGCCCGTCGCGCCATTGAAGATGCCGGCGCGGAAGTGGGAGCCGCCCGTCTGCTCTCCGGACCACTGTCGTTCCCCCGCGGGATCAGCGGTGGAGACCGCATCGTTGAGCATGGCGATCTCGCCTACCTCCTCACCTGCGGAACTTCCTACATGGGATACACCGCGTGTCTCTACCGCCAATACGTCGTGGGCCGCGCCCCGACCTCAGCCGAGCGCTCGTCCTATGCAAAGCTGACGGACCGTTTGGATCTGGCGATGTCGCTCATGAAACCCGGCGCGAGCACAGCTGACGTGGCCTCCGTACTCGCACCGGCGGAAGATCTTGGCTTTCCGTCCGAGGCGGAATGTTTCAGCATCGAACTGGGTCACGGGATCGGCCTGGTCAACGCAGGGTCCCGGGCAATCCACTACAACCCGCCCACCATTACGCGCTCGTGGTCGCTTGACCATCCTGAGGAGATCCAGGAAGGCATGGTCATTGCCATCGAAGGTATCGAAGGGCAACACCGCGTCGGAGGCGTACGTCTTGAGAATCTCGTTGTCGTGACGGCAAATGGCGCGGAACTGCTTGACCACTACCCGCGCCTGGACATGGTCCAAACTGCCGGGTGATTATCCCCGGCCAGACCGATTGCGAAAGCGAAACACCGAAGGTTGCCATGACCCTGATAGTTGAGAAGCACGTCCCTGTCGCAATGCGCGACGGCGTTATCCTCTCTGGAGATGTGTATCGGCCAAGTGATGGGGAACCGCGCTCCACAGTTCTGATACGAACGCCCTACTGCAAGGATGACCCCGCGCACGCCAACACGTGGATTAACGTCCTGCGCGCCGTGGAAAGCGGCTGGGCGGTGGTGGTTCAGGATGTACGGGGCCGGTTTCGAAGCGAGGGCGACTTCGTTCCTTTTGTGAATGAAGGCAATGATGGTGTGGACACCATCCAGTGGGTGCGCGGGCAGCCGTGGTCCGACGGCAAAGTGGGCATGGTGGGCGGGTCATACGTAGGTATCAGCCAGTGGTTGGCGGCGGCGAAGAATCCTGAAGGCCTCATTGGCATTGTTCCCGCTGTGACCGCCGACGACGTCCATTCCGGTTGGCTTTACGAGGACGACAACGTCGTGTTGGGATTCCTTGCACACTGGGTTTCGATTCTCCTCGCAAGCGCCGGTATGGATGAAAAAAACCGTCCGCGGATCGCAGGCCTGGAGCGGAGCGTCGCAGAGGGGAAAATCCGTACTTTTCACCAACTCATCGACGAGGCGGGGGAATTCGCGCCGTACCTGCGCGACTGGCGGGATCGTAGCCGTTCGCTGGTGGATCCGGAGCTGGCTGGGCACGTTGTGGTGCCGGCGTTTGTCATCGGAGGCTGGTTCGACATTTTCCTTCCAGGAACGGTTGCCAGTTTTGTCCGACGAGAGGCCATGGGTGCGCGGAATCTCCATGATCGCCTCTTGATAGGGCCCTGGGCGCACGGTCTCATGGGCGGCTGGTTCCCGGCGCGCTTCTTCGGTCCTGCATCATCGTTTGACAGCTTGGACCCGACCTCCCTTCAACTCGGTTGGCTGGAGGAAATACGCGACGGCCGAAACCGCGCTGACCACCCCGTCAGTGTTTTCTCCATGGGAGCTGATGAATGGCGATGCTTCTCAAGCTGGCCACCGGATGACGCCCGCCGAATGCGGCTTCAATTACGCTCCAGCACGCCGGACCGTGCTGAAACGAGTGCGGGTACCTACGGCGTGCTGTCGCTGGAGCCGCCCGTACCGACGATCGGCGGGCGAACATTCTTCCCGGGCTACAAGGTGGGCGCGAATTCAGGTCCGCGAATGGTGGACGCATTGAGTGGGCGCCACGACGTGCAGACCTTCGTTTCAGATCCACTGTTCGAAGACGTCGAGATCCTGGGGACGGTCACCTGCAGGCTCAAGGTGGCGGCCACTGGTCCCACGCCTGTGGTCATCAAGCTGGCAACACTGGATGACAACGGCTCCTCGGAGCTGCTCTGCGAGGGGTCCTCATACAGCAGTGGGGACGGTGGAAGCGGGAAGCCAATCACGGTGGATCTTGGATCCACCGCGATCCGGCTTTCGAAAGGAACCCGCTTGTGCGCTTACCTTGCCAGCTCAGATTTTCCACGGTTGGAGGACGGCCCCCGGACGTCCCTGGAAGTTTTTCATGGGGAAGGGGGGGCGGTACTGGAACTTGACGTACTACGGCTGGGTTGAGTCTCCTTCTTCTTCGTCGAGGCGACGGGCTTCCATCAGGGCATCGAGGCACACCTGGAAGTGCTCCTCGTTGGTAAATCGATGAAGCGGGACCGTAATCGTCAGAGCAGTGCGGGGGCGTTGCGAGCCTTCGAAGAGAGGAACTGCCATGCCGCAGACACCCAGGACGTATTCCTGGTGGTCCAGTGCGTAACCACGCGATCTGGTCACCTCAAGATCGGCCAAGAATTCAGGAAGGGTAGTGATCGTATGCTCGGTTCGCCGCGTGAGTTCACCGTCTACGGACCGGATCCGTTCCAGTTGTGATTCCGGACCGAAGGCGAGGAGGGCCTTGCCTGAGGCGCGAGCATGAATGTCGCCGGAAACGCCAACCCTAAGATCCGCTACCCGAACCGCGTGGCTGCCCTCCTCAACGGCGACCACAGTGACAGTGCCGCCTTGCCACGCGGAAAGGTAGGCGCTTTCGCCGGTAGCATCAACCACCATCTTCAAGAGACGCAGCGCCAGGGGCGAGGGACGCCAGTCGTCTTCCACGCGCGAACTAAGATCCAGGATTTTCCCGGCGGCGAGTTTGTAGGTGCGCTCGTTACGCTCCAGGTAACCGGCATGTACAAGCGTCGCCAGCAAATGGGAGGTCGTCGCAATGTGCAGGTTTACTGCGCTCGCGATGGACTGGGCCCGCATGGGCTCCTTCGACGCCGCAACGACATCAACGATGTTCAGGGCACGGGCAACCGACTGCACCAGGTCCTTCGGAGCTTCGCTGTCGGGGGACGGTTTGTCGACTGCCTTAGTTGTACTTGCCATGCGGAAATCATACGCACATGGCGAAAGGAGAGCTACAGCGCCATGAGAAGGAGTCGGTACCCGGGGACAGCATTTTATCCGTTGACAGCAACTAGAAAGCTAGCGTAGTTATTACATTATGAATGCAACTATCACATCAAGAGAGTTTGAGCGGGATGGCGACGCTGCCAGGCCCGCTGCGGGAGCGGAATCTGTTCAGTTCGTAGCTTCTGCTCCTATAGGAAAAGTGGGGCAGATAGGGATCCTCGTGCCGGACCTGGACGAGGCCATCGACTTGTACGGCCGAGCCTTCGGCATCGACGAGTGGACTTGTTACAGCTATGACCAGGAGTTCATGCCCTGGTCACGCTTTGGCGCCGAGGAAGGCGCTTTTGCCATGAAGCTCGCCATGGGCGGGTCCAATCCCCAGATCGAGCTCATCCAGCCATTGGCCGGTCCAAGTATTTATCACGAGTTCACCGAACAGGGGCGCACCGGCCTGCACCACTTGGGCGTCTTCGTGGACAGCTTGGATGACGCGATCACACTCATGGAAGGGTCCGGATATCGGGTTACACAAACCGCGCGTGGCTATGGCCAGGGCGGCGACGGCGGATTTGCCTACTTCGATACCGAACGTGATCTCGGCGTCGTGGTCGAGGCAATAGAAGTCCCCGCCCGCCGCAGGCCGGGGACCATCCGACGTACTGGAGGAATGTAAATGTTGGATAGCAAGGCCGTTTTGAGCCCGGTGCGCATCGATAACCCTCTGAAGGCAGAGAGTGTGGCGGTGGTTGGCCCCTCCCGGGACGCATGGAAGACCTCAGGACGGACACTGGATTACCTTGCCCGGCTCGGCTTCGAGGGGCGGTATTACGCAGTCAGCAGCGTGCACAAGGAAGTGCTTGGTGTACCCACCGTGGAGAGCCTCTCCGACCTCCCCGAGGTGCCCGACGTTGCCGTCCTCGTGGGACCGGCCGACAGGGTCATCGAGGATCTTCGCGAGTGCGTGGCGCTCGGCGTCCCTTTCGCGGTGGCCTTCGCTGCCGGCTTCGGTGAGACCGGCAGGCACGACCGCGACGAGTTGCTCCGTGCAGAATTGGCCAAGGGCACCACCCGACTTATCGGCCCCAACTGCATCGGCTTTATGCACGTGGGCCGGTCACTGACCGCAACGTTCTCCTCGGTCCTGCAGCGTAGTGCGATTCCGGCAGGTCACGTGGCGATGTTCAGCCAAAGCGGCGGACTGGGAAACGCGCTCATGCAGTCCCTTTCCGCACGCGGCGCGAGCGGCTTGAGTGCATGGGCCAGCTCAGGAAACGAGATTTCTACGGGCTTTACCGACTGGGCGCAGTGGTTGGGCGCTGATCCGGACACGCATGTCCTCACCTGCATCGTCGAGAGCTTCAGCGCAAACGACGACCTCGAAGCCGCTGCAACCGCTGCGGGGGACCGCGGAATCCCGGTCATCGTCCTGAAACTGGGACGGTCCACCCGCGGCGCGATGAGCGCCCAGTCGCATACCGGGAAGCTGGCGGGCAGCGGCCGTGTCGCTCTGAGCGTCCTGCGCCACCGTTTCGGAATGGTGTGTACCTCGCCTGAGCAACTCCTTGATTTGACCGAGACGTTCGACGTCTTCCATGGACGGCTCTCCGGCGGTGACCAGGAACTGACGGTCGTCACGACTTCCGGCGCCCAGGTGGGGCTCTGGAACGACCTGGCCGATGACCGCGGCCTGACTTTCCGGGATCTTGAACCAGATGCGCTCCAATCAATCGGCGATGCGGTTGGCAGCAATCACCTCGGCAACCCCATCGACGTCGGAGTCCAGTCATCCACTGCCGACTACCTGCGCATCCTTGAACGGGTCTTCGCCACGACGTCGGACGGTTGGGTTATCGTGACGGCGACCCGGCTCGCGCACGATTTCGATGAGTTGGCGGCCGGTATCGCCGGGATGAGCATCCCGGCGGGAGTGCGCGTCATGGTGGTCCCGTTGTCCGAGGACGACCGGGTCACGGCCGCCCAGGCCGGGATCCTGCGCAAAGCAGGAGTGCTTTCCCTGCCTACAGCGGGGCGTGCGCTGGATGCCATCGCGGCCGCATCTTCATGGGCCCACGTCCAAAGAACCCGTGCCAACCGCGGAGATCTCGTGGGGAGGGCCCTCAAGACGACGACGACTGACGGGACGTCCAACCTGACGTGGCGTGAGGTGGCTGAATCCTTGGCGGAATCCGGTGTCCCTGTGCCCGCCAGCCGCGCCGTCCGTGATGTCGACGGCGTTGTCCAGGCTGCCGAGGAGATCGGCTTCCCAGTGGCGATCAAAATTGACGACGCCGAGATCCTGCACAAGGCAGACGCCGGCGGCGTTTTCATCGGCGTCAACGACGCCGACAGCGCGCGTGCGGCAGCCACCCAGCTCGCATCCCTCCAGGGGGAGGCCGCGACGATCTCTGTCCAGGCGATGGCACCAGGGAAGACCGAAGTCCTCCTGGGGCTTCGACGCGATCCCGAATTTGGTCCGGTCCTCGTCATCGGCGCCGGCGGCGGGATGACTGAGGCAATCGACGATATAAGTATCCTTCCGCTCCCGGTGTCCCGGTCGGAGGTCCGGCAAGCCATCTCTCACGCGCGCGTTGTGGCCACCAGCCTTCGCGGTGAGGCCGGTGGGAAGACCCTCGAGGCCCTTACGAGCAGTGTGATCGACATAGTTGCCTGGGCCGAACGGCACGGGAACATCCACGAGTTCGAATTCAATCCCATCCTTGCGGACCCGGCGACAGCAACCGTCACGGTCGTCGATGCTGTCGTCTCAGTCCACACCACCTCGATAGGACCAACAACATGACCAGCGCAGCTACCGCCGTACCGGCAAAGCAGATCACCGATGAAGATGTCGCGTACATGAAGAGCTTCATCGGTGAGTCAGCCGTTATTGTGCAATGGAACGAGGAGGCCAGCACCGACTCGATCCGCCACTACGCGTGGGGGATCGGCGACGAGAACCCGCTGTGGCTATCCGACTCGTACGCGCAGACAACGCGGCACGGTACCCGGATTGCACCCCCCACCTTCCTCTACTCTGTGTGTGACGCCGAAGTCGCAATGGGCATGTCAGAGGGCCTCCAGGCCATTCATCTTGGTGCCGACCTCGACTTACGCCGGCCGATCCGGCTGGGGGAGCGGGTGCGGGCCCGCGCCTTCGTCGAGGACGTACGCGAACGGGTTGGCCGCCGGTCGGGCCGCCTCGTGGAGCAGGTGGGGCGCACCGATTACTTCGTCGGCGAAGAGCTGGTCGGGATCGTCCGTAACACGATCGTCTGCGTGGCTCGAAGTTCCAAGGCCCAGCGGATGCACGAACCGCGAGACCCCCATGTCTACACGGACGAGGAGAAGGACCAGATCCGAGCCGCGATCCTTGCTGAGGAGATCCGCGGTCAGCGCACGCGTTTTGCTGAGACGGTATCCGTCGGCGATGTCGTGCCGCAGGTGGTCAAGGGTCCGCTCGACCTCATCACCATGACTGCGTACTACGCGGGCGCAATCGGTACCGCCGGCTACCGCGGCGTCGAGACCCGAGTGCGCCAGCAGGAGCGAGTGAGGAACGGCGACCCAAACGCGCCGACGAACCTCGGTCCCGAGCACTTCCTCTCCGAGCCCTTCCCGAGCTTGGGACACCAGGACGCTGCCATGGCGCATGCGATCGGTATGCCGGGCGCGTACGACAACGGCAACCAGCGCGTGTCGTGGATGTCGCACTGCGTGACCAACTGGATGGGCGACGACGCGGATCTTGTGTCGCTTTCGGTCCGCATTAAGCAGCCGGGTGTCTTCGGTGATACCCAGTGGATCGGAGGCGAGGTCACGCGCGTGTTCCGCGATGAGACCCATGGAGCATGCGCTGAACTCACACTGAAGGCCATTAACCAGTTAGGTGTGGAGACCACGAGCGCCGTAGCGATCGTCGCCTTGGCCGAGACCCGCACGAGTTGACGCTAACCGGGTGGATGACTGGCTGACGCATTTTCCCGCCATATTGGCGTCCATTGCCATGCCGGTCCTGCCCCAGCGGCTCTTAGCGTTATTTGTGAACCGTTATTTGTGAACGAGGATCGGCAAAGAAGCCGACGCACTGACATCAAAGGAGATCCGGTGGGCTTTTCAAACGTACGAAATCAGGCAGACGGGACTGAGGAATATTCCGTCGTCGTGATCGGCGCCGGCATGGGGGGCATCTACGCCCTCCACCGTTTTGCTGATCTGGGGCACGACGTCCACGGCTTTGAGGGAGCAGACGGCGTCGGGGGCGTCTGGTATCACAATGCCTACCCGGGTGCCCGCGTGGACTTGGAGAGTCACAGCTACTCCTTCATGTTTGATCCCGAACTTTACGCGGGATGGGACTGGAGCGAACGGTACGCAGCGCAACCCGAAATTCTCCGCTACCTGAACTACGTTGCGGACCGCCTCGATGTGCGCCGAAACCTTTCGCTAAGCACCTGGGTGACGTCGGCTGAGTGGCAGCCGCATGAGAACAAATACTTGATCAAGACCAATACGGGCCGGACAGTTTGGGCCCGCTACCTGGTCATGGCGACCGGACAGCTGTCAAAACCGCGGAAGCCGGACTTCCCGGGCCTGGATGATTTCCAAGGTGAATGGCATCAAACCGGCCATTGGCCCCAAACCCCGGTCGAGTTCGCCGGCAAGCGCGTCGCAGTCATAGGAACGGGCTCTTCAGGCGTGCAGGCCGCGACTGAGATTGCCAAGACTGCCGGCAAACTCTATGTACTGCAGAGGACCCCGAACTACTCGATCCCTGCACACAACGGCCCAGCGGATAGGAGGAAGAAGGCCCGGCTCAACAAGAAAGTCCTGCAACTGCGTGATGAGTCATACAATTCCCCAGTTGGCTACGTCATGCAGGGCTTTGCGGGCAAGGCTTCAGACTTCTCTGAGGAACAGCAACAGCAGATTCTCGAGTCCAGATGGGCGTTCGGGGGCCAGACTTTGCTCGGAACTTTCTCGGACCAGGGGACGAACATCGACGTTAATAATGTCGTTGCGGAATTTGTCCGCGGCAAGATCCGCGACATGATCGATGATCCGGAGACCGCGGAGAAGCTGATGCCAACCTCCTACCCAATCGGCATACGGCGCCTCTGCATCGACACCGGGTACTACTCGATCTTCAATCAAAGCAACGTCAGTCTGGTTGACTTGAGAAGTGATCCGGTGGAGCGCATCACCAAGACCGGGATCAAGACCCGGAACAATGAGTACGAGGTTGATCTCATCGTTTTTGCCCTCGGCTTCGAGGCCTTTACGGGAGCCCTGGACCAGGCCAACGTCCGCAATGAGCACGGCCAACAGCCCAGCGACCGGTGGAACCATAAGCCGCAGACCCATTTGGGGGTCATGACGCATGGATTCCCCAACCTGTTCATGCTTACCGGCCCGCAGAGCCCCAGTGTGCTTGCAAACTTCTTCGTGGGGAACAACCAACACGTTGATTTTGTGGCGGACATGATTGCTCACGCCGAAAAGAAGGGCGCTGTCCGCATTGAGGCCAGCCTTGAGGCAGAGCGGGAGTGGGGCGAGCACTGCAATGAGATCGCGGAGCCGCTCCTGCGCCGGGCCGTGGACAACTACATGGTCCACGTCAACAAATACGACGGCTCGCGCTATTTCATTCCGTATGCCGGCGGCTTCGACAAGTACGTCAAAAAGGTCCAGGAAGTTGTCTCCGATGACTACCGCGGCTTCGTGTTTTCGAAGGCCTTCGCACCTGGTAATGCAGGACAAACCGGGAATGAAAGCCGGAGCCGCGACGCGGTTCTCTCAGCAAAGTAGATAGACAGCCAACGGGCTCCCCGGAAGCCGGACTGGTCATCCAGTTCAGGCTTCCGGGGAGCCTTTTTGTCCCTGCGGACAGTGTTCGCCAAGGACATATCTTGGCGCAGTTTCCTTCCTTGTTGGCGCCGATGGCCATGCCGTTGCAGCCCCATCCGCTCATAGCGTTGATGGTGGGCAAACTACCAGGACATGAAGGAACAACCATGGACAACATACTCAAAGGCAAGACCGCAATCATTACCGGCGCAGGCTCAGGCATGGGTTTGGCAACCGCCCGCCTGTTTCATCAGCATGGCGCAAACATTGTCCTGGCGGACTTCTCCGGGGCCCAGGAGAAGACAGCAGTCGAGCTGGGAGACCGCACGGTGCCGATCCAGGCTGACATCTCAAACTCGGTAGACGCCAAGGCCATGGTCAGCTTGGCCGTCAGCGAATTCGGTGGACTCGACATCCTGTGCAATATCGCCGGAGCAAATGCCCCAATGGTGCAGCACCATGAGGCGCTGGAATCGGACTTCGACAAGATGATCAACGTGAATCTCCGGGGTGCTTTCCTCACGATGAAGTTTGCCATTCCGGCCATGTTGGAGCGCGGTGGGGGATCGATAGTCAACGTGGCTTCAGCCGCAGCCTTGATGGGAACGCCCTTGTATGGCAGCTACAGCGCCGCCAAGACCGGCCTCCTGGGATTGACCCGCACCATCGCGCTTGAATACGCGGCACAGAATATCCGCGCGAATTCCATCTGCCCAGGCCCCATCAGGACGCCAATGATGGAAGAAGCCCTCGCCGAAAACCCTGCCGCCGCCGACTACCTCATCAATATGGTTCCGGCACGTCGGGTCGGAACCGCAGAAGAAGTAGCGAATGCCGTCCTGTTCCTCGGCAGTGAGCAGTCTTCGTACATTACAGGCGTCGCACTGCCTATTGATGGCGGCCAGACCGCTGCGTAGCGGTTCCGGCGTATTCGGTCCAGGAGTGGTTCAAGAGCGACCGCTCGACACGGGCACCGAGAGGAAGGAAATCATGAGTCAAAAATTTATGACCCGGCCGAAGGTCAGCGCATTCGGCAACGACCCCTTGGTGGTGCGAAGCACGTTCGCGCAGTTTCCCTCCGGCGTTGCAGTGCTGGCGATTGAAGCCGGCAATGAGAAGCATGCACTCGTTGCGTCATCGTTCATGGTTGGAGTCTCGCTGGAACCGTGCCTGGTTGCGGTAGCTGTGCAGAAGTCATCGGAGACGTGGGAACAGATCAAGGACGCTGCCTCGCTCGGGGTTTCGATCTTTGGCAAGGGGCAAGGGCATCTGACCCGCAAGCTCGCAGGCAAGGACCGCGCCGCACGCTTTGAGCAGGTGGCAATCGACGTCGGTGAGGACGGGGCCGTGTTCATAGAAGACGCGGCATTGTGGCTCGAGTGCTCCATCCATGAGGTTTCAGAAGCCGGCGACCACTGGATGGCGCTGCTTGAGGTGAAGAAGCTCGGAGTTGGGGAAAACGAGCCGCTCATCTGGCACGGTGCAAAGTTCCGCGAGCTTGTTAACTCCCGGTCGATCGACGTCGTGTAGCGGCCTGGGCCGGTTGCTGCACGTGGGAGGAAAATATGAGCGCCATTGATGCGGTGTCCAGTGTCGAGTTTCCGTCACTCGCTGCGCATGACATCCCGGCGGACCGTACCGTAATAGCGGCCGTCGTGCAGTGGCGGGACAAAATTGCCCTGTTCAGAAGAAGCGGAAATCTTGGTCACGACTGCGGCCTTTGGCATTGCATCACCGGTTTTATGGAAGCCGGTGCCACGCCTGAACAACAGACCCTTGAAGAGTTATTTGAAGAAACCGGCCTGCAAGACAAAGATCTCCTGGCGCTCCTGCCGGGACCGGACGTGGTGGTGGCCGACGGTTTGGGGAATCCGTGGCTCATCCACACTTTCACCGCTGTGACGTCCCGCCGGCGACTGAAGATCAACTGGGAAAACGACGCCTACCGGTGGACCGCCCCGCACAAAGCCAAGCGGTTCGCCAATCGCGTGGCATGGCTGGATAACGTACTCGATGCAACCGGCCACGTCCCCAATCCACCACTCTCGAAAGAGGAATAGATATGACCACCCTTGGAATTATTGGCACCGGGAACATCGGTGCTGCCATCGCGCGTCTGGCCGTAAATGCCGGGATCCGTGTAGTGCTGTCGAACTCCCGCGGCCCGGAGACCCTAGCCGGCTTCGTCTCAGAGCTGGGACCCCTGGCTTCCGCCGGCACCGTCGAACAGGCCGCAGCGGCCGGAGACGTTGTGGTGCTGTCCGTGCCGCTCACGGCACACACCGCCGTTCCTGCCTCCCTCCTGGAAGGGAAAGCGGTGCTGGACACCACCAACTACTACCCGTTCCGGGATGGAAGGGTGGCTGAGCTCGACGAGGAAAGGCTCACTACGAGCGAGCTCGTCCTGCGGCATTTTCAAGGAGCCGGCCTGACGAAGGCATTTAATAACATCCTGGCGCACCACATTCCGCAGCTGGTGCGTCCCGCCGGCGCCTCCGATCGCACCGCCCTTCCGGTGGCGGGCGATGACATCTCTGCCAAAACCAAGGTAATGGGCGTCATCGAGCAACTGGGCTTCGACGCCGTGGACGCTGGCGCGTTGGCCGAAAGCTGGCGTTTCGAGCCGGAAGCCGCTGCCTACACCAGGCTTTACCTGGCAGACCCCGCAACCCCGGATGAAAGCATGATCGAAGCCCCGGCCGCGCCTGTGTCGGCTGAGCGTCTGGGCGAGGCCCTGAAGCGGGCCGAACCAGTGCGGGTCGCCGCACGCACGTTCTAAAAACCCCAACGAGTGTAGTCAAAGAAGCTGCCTGACGTTTGAAGTAGAAAGTCTGGATATATGTCGCTCACCGATGCTCAACTAACTGAGTTGTATGACAAGCAAGCCCTCCACGACAATCTGATGTTGTACGCGAGGGGCGCGGACCGGCACGACCGTGAGCTGATGAAATCCACCTACTGGCCTGATTCATTCGATGATCACGGCAGCTACGTCGGAAACGGCCATGGGTGGGCCGATGCAGCCATGACCTGGCACGACAAGATCCACAGCTGCAGCCACCATATCTCCAATGTCTTGTCCGAGATCGACGGCAACCGGGCGAAGCGCGAAAGCATGTTCATCTGCGTGGTCCCCTTCAAAGAGCCCGAAGTAACAATGTTCCAGGCAGGCCGCTACCGCGATCTGTGCGAGAAGCGCGACGGCGTGTGGAAGATCCTTCATCGGACCTGCGTCTGGGACTGGATCGACGTCCGGCCCATCAACTCGGATTGGGACGTCGTAAATGTCCCTCGTGTCTCACACTGGGGAGCTTGGCATCCGGAGGACCCGATCTACCTGGACTGGGTGGACAGCCCGCCCACAGACTTCTCGCGGTAGTCACCGCATGTGCCGCGGCTGTCTTCTCTGAACCAACCTTGTCTGGCCCAGCACCAGAGCGCCTGCCGGCTCCCTCTATCGGGGCCGGCAGGCGCTTTTGGTGTGTCTTCCGGCGTTTAGTGGGCGTAGGGGTCGGCGATGCCGATGTATTGGGTGGTGGTGTATTCGTTGATGCCTTCGGAGCCGCCTTCGCGTCCGAGGCCTGATTGCTTGACCCCGCCAAAGGGTGCTGCGGCGTTGGAGATGACGCCGGCGTTGAAGCCGACCATGCCGAACTCGATCTGCTCCGCAACCCGGAGGAGCCGGTTGAAGTTGCGGCTGTAGAGGTAGGACGCGAGCCCGTACTCGGAGGCGTTGGCTAACCGGATGGCGTCCTCTTCGCTAGTGAAGGTGGTGACGGGGGCGACGGGTCCGAAGATCTCCTGGCCCAGAATCGCTGCGTCATTAGGAATATCCGCCAGGACGGTGGGCTGGTAGAAGTAGCCGGGTCCGTCCACGGGCGCACCGCCTGTAACTGCAACGGCTCCGGCGTCGACGGCGGCACTCACCAAGGCGTGGACGTCCTCCCGGGCGCCGGCGTCGATCAGCGGACCGACCTGCGTGCCGGGGTCGGTGCCGCGGCCTGTCACCAAAGCGCCCATAGCGGCGGCGAACTTGGCCGTGAACTCCGCAGCGACTGAGGAATGGACGAGGAACCGGTTCGCGGCGGTGCAGGCTTCGCCCATGTTCCGCATCTTCGCCGCCATCGCGCCTTCCACGGCGGCGTCGAGGTCTGCGTCGTCGAACACGATGAACGGGGCGTTCCCGCCGAGCTCCATCGAGGTGCGGAGGACGTTCTGTGCGGCGTCGGCCATGAGCCGCTTCCCGACGGGGGTGGATCCGGTGAAGGAGACCTTCCGCAGCCGGGAGTCCTTCAGCAGCGGCCCGGAGATCCCGGACGCGCTGGAGGATGCGACGACGTTCAGGACTCCGGCGGGCAGGCCGGCGTCGAGCATGGTCTTCGCGAAGTACTGGGCCGTCAGGGGTGTGAGTTTGGCGGGTTTGAGGACCATGGTGCAGCCGGCCGCGACGGGGGGCGACTTTGCGGGTGGCCATGGCCAGGGGGAAGTTCCAGGGCGTGATGAGCAGGCAGGGTCCGACGGGTTTGTGTTGGACCAGGATCTTGTTTTTGCCTTCGGGGGTGGTGAGGTAGCGGCCGTAGTCGCGGACGGTTTCTTCGGAGAACCAGCGCAGGAACTCGGCCCCGTAGGTGACTTCGCCGCGTGCTTCGGGCAGGGGTTTGCCCATTTCCAGGGTCATCAGCATGGCGAAGTCCTCGGCCCGTTCTGTAACCAAGTCGAAGGCGCGGCGGAGGATCTCGGCCCGGGTCCGGGGCGCGGTCCGTGCCCAGGAGGACTGGGCGGCGTCGGCGGCGTCCAACGCGGCGATCGCGTCGGCACTGGTGGCGGAAGCGAGGGTAGCGAGCACCTCCCCGGTGGCGGGATCGTGCACATCGAACGTGCCGCCGTCGGACGCGTCCCGCCATTGCCCACCAATCAACAAACCGGTAGGCACGGACGCGAGGAGCGCAGCTTCACGTTGAGATGAAACAGCAGGGGAAAGCGCAGAAACAGTCATGAAGGGAAGTCCTTAACGTGAGGGTTGGAGCGGCTCAAGTGAGCCGATGGCTGATGGGTGGCTAGTAGGCTTTGACTCTCTGCTCAACCACCAGATGGATGAGCGCAAATAGGCGGTCCTCGTCTATGGCTTTCAGCGCCGCCTTGATGGCTGCAGGAACGTCAGCATCAAGTTCCACCTTGATCCCGAAGCCGCCGAAGGCCTGCGCCATGAGCGCGAATTCCGGGTTCTTCAACTGGGTCCCTGACACCCGTTCCGGGTAGTGACGTTCCTGGTGGGTGCGGATGGTGCCGTACTCCTGGTTGTCCATGACGATGACCAAGGGAGTGGCGCCGTATTGGGCGGCTGTCGCGAGTTCCTGGCCGTTCATCAGGAATTCGCCGTCACCGGCAATGGTCACCACACGCCGACTTGGGTATTCCAGGGATGCGGCGATAGCGGAGGGGACGGAGTAGCCCATGGAGCCGTTCCGGGCACTGATCATCGAGGCATAACGTTGGGTGGGGAAGTAGCGGTGGGCCCAGTTGGTGTGCTCCCCGGCGCCGAGGGTCACCATGGCGTCAGCAGGTAGCGTGGGGACGAGGTTGGCCATCAGGGTGTCCATCCGTGCCGGACCGGCGGATGGCGTCGCCGAGGGCAGGCTGGCGAAGGCCTCCTGCTCCCTGCGCATTTTCGACGTCCAGTTCACCCATTCATCCTTGACAGGAAGATCGATCTTGGCCAGGTCACGGATAAAGACGTCCGGCTTGGCCAGGATTTGATAGGAAACCGGACCTGAGCGGCCACGGAGCGAGGGATCGATGGTGACAAGGAAGTTCTTTTTTGCCCAGTCCTGGCGGCAGAGGAATCCATTGGTAATAACATCCCCGGGAACCGTGCCCACAAAGATCAGCAGGTCGGTTTCTTCCAGCAGATCATAGGTGGGGCGGGGCCGGCCGTAGCCGATGGGGCCAACGTAGGAGGCCGAATCGAAGGGGATGGTGCCTTCGGTGCGCCATTCGGCCGCGGCCGGGATGTGATGCTTTTCCAGCCAGCGTGTGAGCTGGTCGGCGCCTTCCTGGGTCCAGTCATTCCCACCCGTCACAAACAGTGGCTTGCTGGATGCGGCCAGGGCATCGGCCAGCGCGGACGCGTCCACGGTGGTCATTCCGCCGGTGGCGACAGGAATGGCTGGATGGAGTTCCGCGGGGATCTGCTGGCGGATAACGTCTTCGGGAAGGCCGACGACGACAGGCCCCGGCCGTCCGCTCATCGCCGCGAACAAGGCTTCGGCAACGATTTCGGAAGCGCGTGCCGCGTGGTCCAGGACCATCACACGCTTCGCGCCCGTATCGAACCAGGCTTTGATATCGAATTCCTGGAAGGCCTCGCGGTCCCTATGGGCGAAGGGGATCAGCCCCACGAACAGAACCATGGGCGTTGAGTCCTGCCATGCTGTATGCAGTCCAACATGGGCATTGGCGGCGCCGGGTCCACGGGTAACCATCGCGATCCCGGGCAGCTGGTTCATTTTCCCATCAGCCTCGGCCATGTATGTGGCACCACCCTCATGGCGGCAAACGATGGTTTCGATGGGGGAGCCGTGGAGCCCGTCAAGAACGTCAAGGAAGCTCTCACCCGGCACCACATGCGCCCGCTTGATGCCATGGGCGGCCAGCGTATCAACGATGACGTGGCCAGCGGATTTGAGGGATGGCTGCAGCAGGGCCCCTTGCAATTCGTCTTGCTCGGCTGTTACTTGAGTCATGGATAGGACCTTTTCGCTGGATGCCGCGTCTTTGCGCAACACGATTCAGTTGGTGGATGGGACTACAGGAGAATGCTGAGGGGGTTCTCTATGCGCGCCTTGAATGCTGCCAGCAACTGGGCTGCCACCGCGCCGTCGATAACACGGTGGTCTGCGGAGAGGGTGCAGCTCATGACCGTGGCAACTGTCAACTGGCCGGAGCGCACCACGGCGCGCTGTTCCGCCGCACCGACGGCCAGGATCCCTGCCTGGGGCGGGTTCAGGATGGCCGAGAACTCACGTGTTCCGTACATTCCCAGATTCGTGAGGCTGAAGGACCCGCCGTCGAGTTCTTGCTGCCGGATCCGGCCGGCGGCGGCACGTTCTTTGTAGTCACCCATCAGCCTGCCCACAGAGCCGAGGGAGAGGTTTTCCAGGCCGCGGACCACCGGTGTCAGCAGGCCGTCCGTGGTCGCGATGGCTACAGAGACATCCACTGTGGAATAACGGCGGATGGCTTCACCTTGCCAGGAAGCATTTGCAGCGGGCACATCCACGAGGGCGCCTCCCAGGGCTTTCAGAACGAGGTCGTTGACGGTCGTTTTCTGTCCCTGGGCGGGCATGTCCTGATTGATCTGTTTGCGTAAGGCCAGGAGCGCGTCCATTTCGACGTCAATGGAGACATAGAAATGGGGAACGCTGGTCTTCGACTCGGTCAGCCGCCTGGCGATGGCCTTGCGCATGCCGGAGAGTGGTACGTCCTGGAAGTTTTGCGCTCCCGTTTGCCATGAAGCCATTGGGGGAGCGGGTTCTTCCGCCTCGGGGACGGGCTGTGAGCTCACTGCTTGATGCCTTCCGGCAGCTTCAACGTCCCCTCGCAGGATCCTGCCGTTGGGTCCGGAGCCCTCCAATGCTGAGAGGTCTATCCCCATTTCTTTTTGCGAGCTTTCGGGCCAGGGGTGACCCGAAGATGCGCGAGCCCGGTCCTCGATTCTTGCTGGACGCTTCAGGGCTTGAGTCCGGAGCCCCACGCCGCGGATCCCGGGTTGTTGGGGCTTCAGTGTCCGCCGGAACAAGATGCTCTGAAAGGCTGTGCGAGGCGCCGCCAGCGGAGGCGATCTCATTGTCTATTGACGCCTCGTCTTCCCCGGCTTCCACGAGCACGGCAATGGGCTCACCGACACCCACTGAAGTTCCCGGCTGTACTAACAGCCTTCCGATGGTGCCCGGAAACTCAGCCTGTAGTTCAACAGTGGCCTTTTCAGTCTCGATCTCGGCGATGGGCTGTCCAGCGGCGATGGTGTCGCCTATTTTCACGAGCCAATCCTGGAGGGCTGCTTCGGTGGCGTCTGCGACGACGGCCGGCATGGTGATGATGGTTGCCATGGTGAATATCCTTTGATGGGAGCCGGTTCAGGAACGGCCGAGGTTGCGGGCTATTTCGTCAAAGCCGGCAAGGACGTCGTCGATATCGGCATTGGCGGCAGCCTCAAGGACTTTCGATATGCTCGGCGCCGCTTCCCTGCCCGTAACTCTTTGGACGGGCTGGTCGAGGTAGTCGAAGAATCTGCGCTGGATTTCGTCGGACAGCCAACCGCCGTATGATGTGCCGCGGGCACCCTGCTCGACGATCAGGACGTTGTTGGTTTTCTTTATGGAGGCACCGATGGTTTCCCAGTCCAGGGATGCCCGGTCAAGCCACCGGAGATCAATGATTTCGGGATCGAGATCCATTCGCTGCCCGGCAGCCCGGAGGGAAACGTCCACCATGTTCAGGTAGCTCAGTACGGTGACGCCTTCGCCTGCGCGACGCACGGCAGCCTTGCCAACGGGCAACTGGTAGTCGAGATTTCCAGCGGGTATGTCTCCCTTGGTCCCGTAGAGGTCGACGTGCTCAAGCACAAGCACCGGGTCCTGGAGTTCCAGCGCAGTATTCATCAGGCCGATGTAGTCGTGCGGAGTTGACGGCGCTACGATTCGCCAGCCCGGGTTGTTGGCGAAGATACCTGCCGGGTCCATGGAATGCTGGGAGCCATAGCCAGCTCCCATTGCAACCTTGGAGCGCAGAACCACGGGCATCGCAGACTGGCCGCCGAACATGTGCCGCGCCTTGCCGATCTGATTAAATATCTGGTCAGCCGCGACCCACAGGAAGTCCGAATACATGAACTCAACAACTGGTTTGTAGCGCCCTGTCATGGACAGGCCGCCTGCGAGGCCCGCGAAGGCGTTCTCACTAATGGGTGTACCAAGGACCCGATCGGGGTAGGCGTCCTTCAGCCCGCGGGTGGCCCCGTTGGTGCCCCCCTTGAGCCGGTGAACGTCCTCGCCCAGGACCAGCACACCCGGGTCAACGTCCATCCGGCGCCCCAATACATCTGCAATTGCATCTACGAAGCGGCGCTGCTCGGTGCCGGTTTCGGTGCCTTCTCCGGAGGTTGATCCTGTCAGCACAGGTTCGCTCCTGATGTCCGTGTCCACCCCTGTGGGATCGGGCCAAAGCGTCGGGCGGATGCGGCGGGCGCCTTTGGTGCTTTCCGGGTCCTTCTCCGTAATTCCGTCTACAATCCGGGTGATGTGTTCTGTGATGTGCGAGGTGAGATCGCTCAGTTGTTCATCGGTGAGGAGTCCGCGCCGGGTCATCTCGACGGCCAGCTTGGCCAGCGGGTCGCGATCACGCCACTGCTTCTCCTCCTCCTTGCTCCGGTAGCCGAAGGCACTGCCCGGGAAGGGGCCGTTCTGATGGAAATAGCGGTAGGTTTCCGCCTCGATGAGCGTTGCGCCCTTGCCTGCGCGCATATGATCCACGGCTGCCTTCTGGGCAAGATAGACCGCGAGGGGATCCATCCCGTCCACGCGCCAGGATCTGATTCCGAAGCCAGGGCCACGAGCCGCCAGCCGAGGTTCACCGGTCACGTCGGCAACATGGGTCGAAACGGCATACAGGTTGTTCTCAATGTAGAAGCACAGTGGCAAGCGCCAGGCAGCGGCAAGATTCAGCGTCTCCAATGTCGAGCCTATGTTTGAGGCGCCATCGCCGAAATAGGTCACCGTGACGCCCATGCCGCCTGCCGGCCCGCCGCCGTCGTGGACTTCTGCGTCATGGCGCTGTGCCCAGGCATTGCCTGCGGCAAGCGGCACTCCGCCACCCACGATCGCGTTCGTACCCAGCGCTCCGGCATCAAGCCACTGCAGATGCATTGAGCCGCCCCGACCACCGCTGAAACCGGCTTTGAGACCCAAAATCTCGGACATCGTTCGTCGGATGAACTCCGTGACTTGGTCGTTCTTTATCCCGTCGATGATCGACATGCCGTTCGGGGACAGGTAAGCAAGACCCTTTGCCAGGAATTGGTGATGGCCTCGGTGCGTGCCGTTGACGCCGTCGGCGCCCCTCAGCGCCAGAATGGATCCCACGGCGGCACCCTCCTGACCGATGCTGGAGTGGGCGGGGCCGTGTACGAGGCCCTCACCTGCCAGCTGCAGGACAATTTCTTCGAAAATTCGAATGGTGTGCATCTGCACCAGCATGGATTCGAGCAGCTCCGGAGCTGCTTCATCCCAGTCTTTACGGGTTGTCCGCAGCTCTGTGCACTCTGTCGAGTAGGTCAAAGGCGTGGTGGTTGACATCTATGGCTCCCAGGTGGCGAACGTGAAATGGCTTTGAGGCGTTCGTACAACCATAGAGGGGCGAATGGATCCAATGCAATGCATACGACCACGTTTTTCACGCCAAACATCATCGAATGGATCCATTGCCGCTGAGTCCGTATGCTGTAGCTATGGCCATCGAAGCTGTTCTGTTGAAGAAGTCGGGTGCTGCAAGTCAGCGCATCGCAAACGAATTGAGTCAGAGGATTCTCGACGGCGATCTCGCACCTGGCACGAGGATCCGCCAGGAGCAGATTGCGGAAGAGTTTGGCGTGAGCAGGCTGCCGATTCGGGAAGCGTTGCGCATTCTTGAATCGCATGGTCTCGTCACGCTGGTCGCCTCCTCGGGTGCCTGGGTCAGCTCAATGAACCTCGCTGAGTGCCAGGAGACGTATCTGATTCGCGAACGAATTGAGCCGCTTGCGTTGGGGCAGGCCATTGACAGCGTCAGTGCCGAAACCATGGATCGGCTCAGCGAGCTGGCGGAGCAGATGGAAAATTGCACGGTGGTGGAGGACTTCGTTGAACTCGACCGGGAGTTCCACCTGTTGAGTTTTCAGGATGCGGGCATGCCAACCTTGTTGGAGATGGTCGAGAGACTCTGGAATACCACCCAGCATTATCGGCGCGCGTACGTACAGCTGATCGGTCCCGAGGGGCTCGGAGACACGAATTTGGAGCATCGGCTCCTCGTGGCAGCAATCCGCCGGCGTGACATCCGCTCTGCAGAGGAACTGCTGGCGATGCACGTCCGCAAAACCCGCATTGCGCTGCTTGATCACCCAGAGATATTTGATCGCTAGAGACATACGGCTGGAGAAGTAGATGAACCTGGACGCCGAACAGCAAAACGCCCCCATCGAACGAAGCGGGCTGCCGGGCATCCGTGGGACAGACCACGTTGGATTCACGGTGCCCGACATGGAACAGGCACACGAATTCCTCGTTAAAGTCATTGGATGTCAGCATGTTTACTCCTTGGGGCCCTACCCGCAGGATCCCGTGTTGATGCGGACCAAGCTCAACGTCCATCCGGAGGCAACGCTGGTGGAAATACGCTTCTACCGCTGCTTCAATGGATCCAATTTTGAAGTCTTCAACTATTCCTCGCCGGATCAACGCTTGGACCAGCCCCGCAACAGCGACATCGGAGGTCATCACCTCGCCTTCTACGTAGAGGACCTCGATGTAGCTGTCGACTACCTCAAGGGTCACGGCATCCAGGTGCTTGGGGACCCGACCCTGAGCTCCGGCGCGAGCAAGGGGCAGCGTTGGGTTTACTTCCTGGCCCCGTGGGGGATGCAATTCGAGCTCGTGTCCTTTCCGCAGGGAAAAGCCTACGAGTCGCAAACCCCGCTGCGGCTTTGGATGCCTTAACGAGGGTTTGGGCTACTGCGGTTGGCCACGCTCATCTTCGGAAAACTGCTTTCCCCGAGCTTCAACCCGATTGCAGCACTGCTTGCATCGTTCCGGGCAGAGCTCGGACCAGAAGTTGGTTGGCGCATGTTCGGGGGTTGTTGACGCGGATGGTTATGGCCTGGCGATGCGCCTGGCACTAGCCTTAAACAAGAACGGATCTGTGCGAAAAATTATCGCACTGCCATTAGTTCGCAGAATTCTTCCGTGCGAGCCGCACACGGAGATAAAGGAAATGAGTTTTCATGACGACAGAGAGTTCTGAGGGCGTCGGGTTTCGGTCTCGGCGAGGACCTATCCTCATCGCCTTGATGCTCGCAACGGGTCTGGTGGCGATTGATTCGACGATTGTTGCGACGGCGGTTCCTTCAATTGTGGGTGACGTCGGCGGCTTCACGTCTTTTCCTTGGCTCTTTTCCGCTTACCTGTTGGCGCAGGCTATCTCGGTGCCCGTCTACGCGAAGCTCTCAGACATGGTTGGGCGCAAGCCGATTATCCTTTGCGGCATCGGACTCTTCCTACTCGGGTCAATCCTCTGCGGAGTAGCCTGGAGCATGCCCGCCCTCATAGCATTCCGGGTTCTTCAGGGTCTGGGCGCCGGAGCAGTCCTGCCGATGGCCATGACCATCGTGGGTGATATCTACACCGTGGCCGAACGGTCTAAAGTGCAGGGCTACCTTGCCAGTGTTTGGGCCCTTTCCTCGGTGGTTGGCCCAACCTCCGGAGGCGTGTTCGCGTCGCTGGGCATCTGGCGTGGGATCTTCTTCGTGAACATTCCGCTTTGCCTCTTGGCGGGTTGGATGCTGATTCGCTCGTTCCACGAGAATATTGAGCGGGCCAAGCACCGTGTGGACTTCCTGGGGGCGGGCCTGCTGTCACTTTCCCTGAGCCTGCTCATTCTTGGGGCACTCGGCGGTGGCCAGTCATGGGCCTGGAACTCTCCCATAAGTATCGCGATATTTGCTGCCGGCTCTGTCCTGTTCGCTGCGTTTGTGCTCGCCGAAAGGAGGGCAACGGAGCCGATACTGCCTGCGTGGGTAGTGTCCCGTCGGCTGCTGGCGACGACGGCGATGACCTCTTTTGGCGTCGGTGCGGTCATGTTCGGCCTCACCTCCTACGTTCCCACGTACATTCAAGGAGCCACCTCGACCTCCCCAATCATCGCGGGGCTCGCTTTGGCTGCCCTGACCATCGGTTGGCCGATCAGTGCATCCCAGGCGGGCCGTTTCTATCTCCGCATCGGGTTCCGGAGGACCGCCCTGATTGGTGTCACGATCACGGTCTTGAGTACAGCTGTTCTTGCTCTGACTGCGCCTGCGCCCAACGTTTTTGTGGTGGCTGCGGGCTGCTTCGTCGTCGGGCTTGGCCTGGGGCTGGTGGCGACCCCGAGCCTCATTGCCGCACAGACCAGCGTCGAATGGAATGAGCGAGGCGTAGTTACCGGTACCAATCTTTTTGCACGTTCGATCGGCAGCTCTGTCGGCGTCGCCGTTTTCGGGGCTGTCGCTAACGCGATATACGCGCGTGTTCCCGGCGGAAATTCGGATCCCCAGACAATCGTGACGGCATCTACCGCTGTATTCATCGCCGTGCTGGTCAGCGCCATACTCACTGTGGTCGCCGTTATCGCCATGCCCTCGGTCAACGGCGAAAGCAACACACTCGAGGCATCGGCGGAGGCCAGGGCGGCCTCTTCATCTGGTTAGGAACGAGTCGCCGTATAGACCCGAATCAATTTCTTGCGCTGAGCGCCCGACCCCCCTCGTCGAGGGGGTCTTTGCTTTTAACGTGTACTCCTGATCCTGGGAACCCCAGCGGCAAGGAACGTGCAGGCCGTCCAGGCACTCGACAAATATTATGATTCGATCTACGATACGAACGTACCAAAAAACGTACTCAACAGATCAAGGGTGATCACATTGGACGTAGACCTCTTCACCGATATCAGCGGCCCCTATGTGGACGAAAGTGCGTGTGCTGCCTGGCTTCTCTGCGACCGCCATGATCCGGAGTCAACGGCCTACACGGTAGTCGAAGACAACGGAGCGGCAAAAGCGGTCACTTACGGCGAACTCCACAACGAATCGATCAGGCTTGCCAACGGCTTTCGCGACCTCGGGGTGCAGTCCGGCACCCGCGTCGCCACTCTTCTCCACAAGGGCCCCGAACTTGTGACCACAATGCTTGCGGTATGGCGACTGGGCGCGGTGTACGTGCCGTTGTTTACCGCCTTTGCAGGCAAAGCGGTCGAATTTCGGATCCATACGGCACAGGTAGGCCTGGTTATTACGGACACAGCCCAACGCGGGAAGCTTCCGGACCTCACGGGGAGCCCCATCAAGGTCGTCGTTGTCGATGGAGCCGGCGAGCCCGAAGATGTTGACTACCAAACGTTGCTGGCTAGCGCTTCCACCAAAGACCTGGAGGCTTTTGTTCAGGGTCCCGATGGCCCGCTCGTCCACATGTTCACATCCGGTACAACGGGTTCCCCCAAAGGTGTCATTCATCCGCTGCGACAGGCCGCAGGATGGCACAGCTACCTTAAATACGGGCTCGGAGTCGCCAGCGACGACGTGTATTGGTGCGCAGCGGACCCTGGATGGGCCTACGGCCTTTATGCCGGAATCGTTGCCCCGCTCGCGAATGGGACGGGGGCGATCCTGCAGGCCGGAGCCTTTGAGCCCACTGCTGCATGGAAAATCATCGAGAACCTGGGAGTCACAAACCTGACGGCGGCCCCCACCGTATATCGGGCGCTACGCACTCATTTCCCGGTCCTCCCATCGCGCACCCGTCTGAAGCGCCTGTCAAGCGCGGGTGAACCGCTCACGCCGGAGGTCAACGTATGGGCAGGGGAACAGTTGGGCCTGGAGGTCCACGACCACTTCGGCCAGACAGAAGTTGGTATGGTCTTCGGCAACGTCCACCACCCCGCGATCGCCCGCAAGGTTGTCCCGGGATCCATGGGCTACCCGCTTCCCGGATGGGCGGCGACGGTGCTTGGTGAAGACGAGGCCATGGAACTCGCGCCGGGCGTGATGGGCCGGGTGGCAATCGATGTCGCGAAGAGTCCAGCGATGACATTCCGAAGCTACCAGGACCCCTCGCAGACAGCATCGCGATTCACCCGCGATGGGCGCTTCTATCTCTTGGGCGACCTCGGCCATCGGGACGCTGATGGAGCATTCCATTTCGCATCCCGCGATGACGACGTCATCATCATGGCCGGCTATCGGATCGGCCCGTTTGAGATCGAATCGATGCTCAGCGAACACCCGGCCGTCGCCGAAAGCGCTGCGATCGCCGCTCCCGACGCGGATAGGGGAGAAGTGCTGGAAGCCTACGTCGTACTCAGTGATGGTTGGGAGCCGTCTGACGCCCTTCGGCAGGATCTTCAAGGATTTGTGAAAAGCCATTATGCCGCTCATGCCTACCCCCGATCCATCCACTTCATCCACGAGCTTCCGAAGACACCCAGCGGCAAAATCCAACGCTATGTCTTGAGGCAGCAGCGACGTTCCGAGGTGGAGAAGGCAGGGCAGTTGTGACGTCCCCGCATCTCCAAGTCGAACAACGGGGAGCGGTCCGGTGGCTCTTCCTGAACCGCCCAGCTCAGCGCAACGCTCTCAATGGCGCCTTAGTGAACGCCTTGGCCGCTCAAGTCGACGATATCGCCCATGATCCAGGGACGGCCGTCGTCGTGCTGGCAGGGAAAGGCAAAAGTTTCAGTGCTGGCGGGGATTTCCGGCATTTCCTTGCACTTGAGGACGAAAGCGAAGCGGGCGTGGTGGAATTCCTCGAACGTCTTTCGAACGTCGTCACGACTATAGAGCGAAGCTCCAAGCCCTGGGTTGCAGCTCTCCACGGACACGCAATCGCCGGCGGTCTTGAACTCGCTTTAGCCTGCGACGTCGTCATTGCTGCTGAAGGAACACTGGTCGGCGACGGGCACCTGAACAATAAGCTGACGCCCGGGGCAGGGTCCAGCGTTCGTCTGGAGCGCGCTGTTGGAAAGAGCCCGGCACGGTGGATGCACCTCAGCGGTCAGCCCATGACAGCGGAAGCATTGCGACCAACTGGCTGGCTGCATGACGTGGTGCCATATCAGCAGTTGCACCTGAGGGCCGCCGAGGTCGCCGCCCAGCTCGCCGCCAGGGACTCGCCGGCGCAGCAGAACCTCAAAAACCTGCTTTCGTCGATTGTCGAACTCGACGATTCAGACGCCCTTGATCTGGAACTCGCAGCATTCCAGGCCAATTGGCGTGACAACAATGTTCCAGATGCGCTCCGCCAGTTTCTGGCAGCACGCAGGCTCAACCAGAAGTAGGAGACACACGCCTTGAAAACCCACAAGACCCCGGTGACCGACCGATATATAGGCAGGACCGTGGCGATAACAGGGGCTGCGCAAGGCCTGGGATTGGCTATGGCCAGCCGCTTTGCAGCGGAGGGTGCTTCCTTGGCGCTGGCCGACGTCAACGACGTATTGCTCAGCGAGGCCATGAACCAGATCCAGGTCCACGGCGACGCCACCGTCAGCCAGAATGTGGTTGACGTGACGGACTCGTCCACGGTGAATGGATGGATCTCGGAAGTGGAACAAACCCAGGGAGCAGTCGATGTGCTGGTGAACAACGCTGGGATCATCCGGGACAACCGCATCGAGAAAATCAGCGACGCGGACTGGGACGCCGTGGTGGACGTCAGTCTGAAAGGTGCCTTTTACTGCTCCCGTGCCGTATTCCCGGGGATGCGGAAACGCCGCTATGGCCGGATCATCTCGTTTTCGTCGATGTCCTGGAGAGGTAACTTCGGACAGTCCAACTATGTAGCGGCCAAAGCTGGCGTGGTGGGGCTGACGAGAACGCTTGCCCTGGAAGGGGCACGTGACGGTATAACTGCCAACGCCATCGCTCCCGGGCTCATTGAGACGCCCATGCTTGCATCAATGAACGATGCAGCACGGAACCTCCTCATCAATAAGGTCCCGATGATGCACACGGGTGACCCCTCGGACATCGCGGAAGCAGCAGCCTTTCTGGGCTCCGAGGGAGCGGCATTCATCACAGGTGTAGTTCTCGATGTTGACGGAGGCATCTCGATCGGGTCCTCCATACGTTGAACAGACGCCGATGCAGGGGAAGGTGCTCGCGCACCTTCCCCTGCATACTTATTGGGGCTTAGCCGTCAATCCGTGGATGACGAGTTCGCCGATTTCCGTGAACGCCTCACCGGCAGTCAGTCCGGTCGCCTCCAGGAGCTCGCCGGACTGCACACCGTCAATCAGCAAAGAAATGGCTTGACCAGCCAAGGCTGCATCTGCGGCCCGGAACGCTCCCGAGGCCACACCATCTTCGATCATGCCTTGAACTTTTCGGGCAGCGGCACGGGAATTCAACCGATAGATCGCCGCGGTTGGCTCGTAAGTAATCATGTCGAGGTAGAAGGCGCGCGAATTACGACTCATGGCAGAGCCGACACCCGCAAGATAGCGAATTATCCGGTCTGCGGGATCCTCGACAGCGGTAATTCCAGCCTCTATGGCCTTGGTAGACCGTTCAAAAAAGTGCCTCGTAACCTTTTGGATGATCTGTTCGCGGCTGCTGGCCACTGAGTAGAGCGTAGTTTTGGAGCATCGAAGCCGGCTGCAGAGCTCCTCGATCGTCAAGCTGCTAAAACCCTCTGACAAGAAGAGAGCTTCGAGCTCCACCAGTAATTCCTGGCTCCTGGACCCGTCGTCGCTTTTCCGGGATCGACGGGCACGACCCGTGGCTGAAGTGGCATTTTGAGGCATCATATGACGAGCCCTCCTTGTCTGAACTTACGAGTACGAACGTATCATGTCCCGTACTTCTCAGTTCTTCAGGGGCTGGTAAGCGAACAGCGTTCGCCGAGCGGCCGCCGTCGAACGCTGAATGTTCGACGGCGGCCGGGCTCGGGCGGTTCTTTAGCGGTTGATGACGGGCAGGACGAGCCGGCTGGGGTGTTCGGGTCCGTGCATGATCCGGTTGGTGGCGATGACCGCCTGGTCCACAGACTCCCGGGCGATAAAGCCTCCGGTGTTCGTATTTCGGTCGTAGCGGGGGAAGTTGCTGCTGGAAATATCGAGTCGGATGCGGTGACCGGGCAGGAAGACGTTGGAGGTCACCGCCATCGGTACGGTCACCTCGTACACCTCACCGGGGGTCAGGGGCGCGGGGTTCGACAGGTCGTTCCGGTAGCGCAGACGCAGGATGCCGTCGCAGAGGTTGATTGCGCGTCCGTCGGGGAAGACGTCAACGAGTTTGGCGGTGATATCCGTGTCCACGGCGCTTGAAGAGACGAACACCTTGAGCTCCACGTGCCCGGTCACTTCAATGGGCTCCTCGAGGACGGGTCCGGTGTAGCAAAGGACGTCGGATCGTCCATCCACAACCTTCTGGTCAACTGGGCCCACCAAACCGGGCACGCTCGGAAGAAGGGCGCCACCGGCGGTGGGCAGTGGATCACGTGGATCGTACTGGAATTCGTCGTGGCCCGCCAACGAGGATGCCGCGGACTGGAGGGCACCGTCGCCGTTGCGGGTGTTGGCCGACCCGCCACTATGCAGGTGGTAATCCGTGTAGGACGTGTCGGGGAGCGGCCAATCCTGCTCATCACGCCATTGATCAATGCCCATGACGAAGATCCGCACCCTGGGCGCGGGGGACTCGGGTGCGAGGTTACGAAGCGTCTGGTTGAAGAACGTGATGTGGGCCTCGGTGGCGTCTCCAACGCCAAGTGGCCCGAAGTGCCGATCTGCATACTGCCCGGTGAGCGGCCCGTGTTCCCATGGGCCGATAATCAGGCGGGAGTCCTCACGGGCCGTTTCCGATGCGCCCTGTGTGCGGACCCTGATGAAGTCTGAGACCGTCCCGTTGATCTTGAGGTCATACCAGCCGCCGATGGCCAAGACGGGAACCTCCACCGAGCTGACCAAGGGGGACCAGTCTTGGGCGGCCCAGTAGCCGTCGAAGTCGGGGTGGGCCAGCCAATCGTCGAACCAGCGCCCCTTTCCGATCACCGGCAAATCGGCGACGGGCGTGGCGTCATTGAGTGATAGGACGTTCAGGAATGAGCCGCCGAGCCGTATCAGTGTGGCGGGGTCGCTCGCCCTGCCGCTTGCCAGATCACGTTGTTCTTCGTTGGCGTACATCATGACGTTCCACATGGTGTCAAGGCTCAAGGACAGTGCGCCACCTTTTGAATACCAAAGCTCGGAATACCAGTCGGTCGCTGCCATGGTGGGGGCAATGGCTTTCAGGCCCGGCGTTTCCTTGATCGCCAGGGCCCACTGGGTCATCCCCATGTACGAAGCCCCATACATGCCGATCGTGCCGTCTGACCATGCCTGCCGGGTGATCCAATCCGCCGTGTCCTGACCATCAGCGATCTCGTTGATCTTGGGCTCGAACTCACCTTCCGAGCCAAAAGTGCCTCGCGCGTCCTGAAGGACGACTGCGTACCCCGCGTTCACCAGTCCGATCAGGCTGGGGTGTGGAGTTCCTGGCCCACCGTACATCGTCGGCGTCTGCCTGTTGTACGGAGTTCGTACCAGAAGGGTCGGTGCGGTTCCTTCGAGCGGGCGCCAAATGTCAGCTGCCAGTGTGACTCCGTCCCGCATTGCCATCGTGACGTTAGGTTCATAAACGTGCTTCATGAGTCTCTCCTTTGAGAACTCGAACGATCAGCGCTGGCGTACGCCTCAGCTGTGTCCGCTTGGTCAGCGTTAATGTTTAGCAGTGTGCCTTGGATGAGGCATGGCGTCAGCGGGTGAAGCAGGGGAGATCAATGCAGACGCGAGTACGATATTCGATACGAACTACCCTTAAAAAGTATCACAAAGCATGGGGAGTGCAAGGGGCGATTTGGCTGGCGTGCAGGCAGTTTGCTTACCCCTGTTACACTGAATGATGGAATCATCAATCACGCGGCTCCCATCATGGGGCGAGAGGCAATCATGGATGAATTTTCCGATTTTCGGGCGCCTCTGTATGAGGTGAAGGCCAACCTCTTCAAAGGCTTGGCGCATCCGGTCAGGATCAGGGTCTTGGAGCTGCTGAGCGCGGCTCCAGAGGTATCGGTGACTGACATGCTGGCCGCGACTGGTCTGGAAGCATCCCACCTGTCCCAACACCTGTCCGTGCTGCGCCGCTACCACCTTGTCACCGGTGAACGCCGGGCGTTGCAAATGTTCTATTCGTTGGCCTACCCGCAGGTCGCAGAACTGCTGGCAGTGGCCCGGCAACTGCTACATGACATGCTGGACACCACCCGCGAACAGCTTGAACATTCAACGGCGAACCTTTCTGCGACAGCCCCTTCCGGCGCCCCGCGATGACCGCCCTTCGCGCGGCCCGGGCGCTGCTGCCGTCCTTGCGGGACTATGCGGAACTTCCCCGGTCGTGGAAAGGGGATCTCGTTGCGGGGCTTACCGTTGGAATCGTTGCGCTGCCCTTGGCTCTGGCATTTGGAGTCAGCTCCGGGGCCGGAGCGGCCAGTGGACTGATTACCGCGGTGATCGCCGGAATCGTTGCGGCTGTCTTTGGCGGGTCCAACATTCAGGTTTCCGGCCCGACCGGCGCCATGGTTGTAGTCCTCGGCCCTGTCATCGCAGCTCACGGTATCAGCGCGTTGGCCGCTGTGTCGGTCCTTGCCGGCGCAATGGTCATCGTCGCTGGTGTCCTTAAGCTCGGCCGCGTCGTGACCTTGCTGCCCTGGCCGGTGATCGAAGGATTCACCCTGGGCATCGCGCTGATCATCTTCCTCCAGCAGGTGCCCGCTGCGTTCGGGGTGCACGCCGGGTCAAGCAGCAACGCGGCCGTCTCGGCTTTCCAGGGGCTGGCGACGACGTCGCTGGCCGCTGTATGGGCTCCCGTGGTCCTGGTGGTCCTGGTAGCAGTGATCATGGTCGCCGCACCGCGGATCCATCCGCAGATTCCCGGTTCCCTCCTCGCCATCATCGTGGCCAGCGTCGCTGCCCAGGTTCTGGACCTTCCGGTGGCGAGGATCGGCGCACTTCCTGGCGCGCTGCCGTCCCCAGTCGCCCCCGCCCTTGACTGGGGCACTGTGGCAGCGCTGGCAGCCCCGGCCGCAACGATCGCAGCGCTGGCTGCGATCGAGTCACTGCTTTCTGCACGGGTCGCCGCCTCGATCTCTGACACCGGTCCCTATGATGCAGACCGCGAACTCCTGGGCCAAGGCCTGGCCTCTATCTGCTCCGGGTTTTTCGGCGGTATGCCTGCCACCGGTGCCATCGCCCGCACAGCAGTGAACATCCGCTCTGGCGGCCGGACCAGGCTGTCCGCCGTCATCCACGCCGTAGTCCTGCTGGCCGTTGTCTACCTTGCTACGGGTCCAGTCTCGCGGATTCCGCTCGCTGCTTTGGCCGGTGTCCTGATGATCACCGCCACCCGCATGGTTTCCGTGGCCACCCTGCGCAGTGTGATCGGGTCCACGCGGGCAGATGCTGTCGTTTTCTTTGTCACTGCCGTGATCACCGTGTCCTTTGACCTGATTCAGGCCGTAGCCATCGGCATCGCCGTCGCGTCCTTCTTTGCCCTGCGCACGATGGTCAAGTCCAGCGGGGTGCACCGTGAGGAAATTCCCGGTCCTGTCCAAGACGGGGATGAACACATTGCCGTGTTTCGACTGGATGGGGCGTTGTTCTTCGGCGCCGCCGAGCGTGTTCTGGAACGCGTCAGTGCTATCCGCAACGTTGACGCAGTCATTATCCGCATGTCCCAACTCCAAGTCCTGGATGCTACTGGGGCGAGGGTCATCACCGACATCGTCAATGCACTGGAACGGCGCGGAATCACAGTGTTGATCAAGGGAATCCAGGCCCGGCACCTTGCCTTGGTCACGCGGGTGGGCGTGCTGGAATCCCTACGCCACCACAAACACCTGTTCGAGGACCTGGCCCCGGCCGTCGAGCACGCGCGCAGTCATGTCGCCCGGGCGATGGCCGCCCGCGCCGCGGAGCAAGCCGGCGCACCTCCAGGACGACGGTCCGATCAATGATCAGGAACCCCTTCGCCGGCCTGAGAAGGCCTGTCCACTGAGGATCTATTCGAACGAGGCACGTCGGGCATCATTTGTTTTGGTTTGCCACACGTCGGGTGCGTTGACCTTGAACCGCCGGCCTGTCAGGGCGCGGGGTACCAGTCTGATGTAGTTATCCTTGGGGCCAGGTTGCCATGGTTCAAGTCCCAGCGCATCGACCTTCGCTGTCTCGTCGGGATCTGTCATGAGAATTGTTTCACCGCGGGCGACGACACTCCAGGCTTCCGTTGTCGCGGCATCGTACCCATCGATTTCCAAAACCCCGGGTCTGGACGCCATTGCTCCCCACAGTTTCCGTCCGGGGCTGCTGCGGAAAACGATGTGACGGTCAAAGAGAACGTAATTCACCGGGAAGATTTCGGGGTGGTCATCCACCACCAGGCCAAGGCGGCCTATTGTCGCCGCAGCCAGCAAATTCCAGCACTCGTTAAAGGACAGCGACGAGTCATGACCTTCAGAGGTTCCGTCGTCCAGCGTTGGGGAATCATTCATCTCAGACGTCACATCTTCCTGTGGTTGGTTCCGGAGCTGTCGCTTCCAACAATGCCTTGTGGGCCGGTGCTGTTCAATGGCCAGGTTCCGGCCGTTTAGTGTTCCCGTCCTGTACCGAAGAAAAGTGCGACGGCGGCACTCGCCCGAGTGCCGCCGTCGTCCGGTTCCTTCTAGCTAAGCCAGGACGTCACCGTTTGCTGGTGCGCGTCCACCCACTTTTTGGCTGCGGCCTCGGGCGTCATGCCGCCCTGGATATCCGTCGCTACTGAGTTCTGGTCTTCGTTGGTCCATTTGAAGCCCTTGGCCAGCTTGGCTGCCGGTGAGCCGCTGTCCGCGAACTTCTTGGAAATGACCTTGTTGAGGGTATAGGTCGGGTAATCGCAGGCGACCTTTTCCGCGTCGGTATCGCAGCCCTCGGTCCAGGCCGGCAGGGCGACCTTCTTAAGTGGAACCTGGGACAGGAACCACTGTGGCTCATAGAAGTAGCCCAGCAACGGCGTCTTGTTTTGCTCCGCCGTCCGGAACGACTGAATCAGGGCAGCCTCTGATCCAGAGAACACCACCTTGTAATCCAAGTTCAGATTCTTCACCAAGGCTTCGTCGTTCGTGACGAAAGCGGGGTCGCCGTCCAGGACCTGGCCCTTTCCGCCGGACTCGGAAGTAGTGAACATCGAGGCGTACTTGTTACAGGTTCTTCCCGTCCGTGATGTCCGGGTACTTCTCTGCCATCCATGGTGGTACATACCAGCCGATGTGGCCTTCATTGCCGGTGGCACCGGCGTCTACAGCCACCTTCTGATCCGTAATGTACTGCTTGGTGAGGTCAGCATGGCCCCAGTTTTCCATGATCACGTCCACCTCACCGGAGGCGAAACCCTGCCAGGAAATCTGTTCATTCAGGTCCTTCTGCACCACGGTGCAACCGAGCTGGTTTTTCGCTACGTAGCTGTACACGGCGGCATTGGCCGTATAGCCGACCCAAGCGTTCATCGCGACACTAACAGCTCCGCAGGGTGCATCCCCGCCACTTGCGGGGGCGGCGGCCACCTGGTTCACGGAAGCACCGCCACAGCCTGTCAGCAGCAAAGCGGCCGCGGCGACTCCTGCCATCAGCGGGATAGTTCGTTTCAACAGCGGTGGGACTTTTTTCATTTGTTTGGTCTCCTTGTTGGGGGTGGGAGTATGGCGGGCTGGATTGTTGGTTTGAGCGACTAGGTTGAGGGGGTCTTGGCCGAGGCAATTTTCCGTATCGGGGCTGCCGCTGCAGCCTGGGTCATCCTGTCGAGCAGGATGCCGAGGAACACGATGGCAAGGCCAGCGGCCAGGCCCTTGCCGAACAGGGAACTTTGGACAAAGCCGGCGACGACGTCGTACCCGAGTCCGCCTGCACCGACCAAGGCACCCACGACCACCATGGCAAGGACGTAGATCAACCCTTGGTTGGCGGCGAGGGCCAGGGATTTCCTGGCCATCGGCAGCTGGACCTTGGTGATGACCTGCCATGGCGTCGACCCGCTGGAAATGGCAGCTTCAAGGACGGTGGGGGAGATCGCTGCGATGCCGTCGGCGGTGATTTTGATGGCGACAGGAGCTGCATAGATGATGCCTGCGATGATCGCGGTGAAACGGGTAGCGCCGAATAGTCCCAGGAAAGGAACAAGGTAGACGAACGCGGGCATCGTCTGGCCGGCGTCGAGTATTGGCCGGAGGACTTGGTCCACCCTTTGCGAACGGCCCATCGCGACGCCGAAGACCACACCAAGGACCATGACCAGCACGGTGGCCACCAGCGTTCCTGCGAGGGTGACCATGGAATCGCTCCATAGGCCTAGGTAGATGATGACACCAAGGCAGGCGGTGGTCACGGCGGCGAGCTTCCAGCCGCCCAATGCGTAAGCCGCCAGGGCAATGACGCCCACGAGGATGTAGAAAGGCGTGTCCGTGAGCAGGGACTGGAACGGGTTAAGGATTCCAGTGGTGATTGATTCCCGCAGGGACACCGTGAACAGGGACAGGTTGTTCTGCATCCACTGGCTTGCCGAGCTTACGGCTTGAACGATCGCCGGGCCGATGTTGACGTCTTTGGGGAAAGCCGCGGCCCACAATGAGCTCCTGGACAACTGGACCATGACCAAGGCCAGGACCAGCGTGACGCCCAAGAGTATGTATCGATTCCTGCGGGAGATTCGTCCGTTCCTGGCAGCGCCGGGTTCCGCCCGGCGGCTGGCCGCAGTGGTCACCCGGTCCAGCACGATCGCCAGCAGGACGATGGAGAGGCCGGCATTTACTGCAGTGCCGACGTCGAGCGATTGCAACGCGCGGACAACAACCTGGCCAAGCCCTGGAGCGGCAATAAGTGCCGCAATAGTAACCATGGATAGAGCCGCCATGGTGCTTTGGTTGATTCCCATGACAACCGTCCGCCGGGCCATGGGAAGCTGCAGGGTAAGCAGCCGCTGGAGGCCCGTTGTACCCAGCGAGTCCGAGGCTTCCCGGGTGTTCTCGGGGATGCTCCGGATACCGTGAGCGGTGAGGCGGATGACCGGAGGCGCTGCGTAGATGACGGTAGCAATGACGGCTGAGGCCGGGCCAATGAGGAAGATGAGCGCCAGGGGGGCCAGGTAAACGAACGTTGGCAAAGTCTGCATGAAGTCCAGTACCGGCGTGATCACTGTGGCGACGCGGGTAGAGACGCCGGCGAGGATACCAAGCGGGATACCGACCAGGAGAGTCAGCAGCACCGCGGTCAGGACCAAGGCGAACGTGTAGGTGGCCTCGACGAACAGACCTTGGAAGCCGAAGAAGGTAAAGACGGCTACCGTCAGGAGGGCCACGCGGGCGTTCCCGACAGCGAACGCAATCCAGCCAAGCAGTCCTACGGTTCCAAACCAGCCAATTTCCGGCAGTCGCAGGCCCGTGGAACTTGCGGCAAAGAGCGTGATGAAGAGGTTGGCGACGTTGTCAACTACTGCCCGCAGGGGTGTAAAGACATACAGGAAGACCGGGTTGTCCGCGCGGTTGGCAGCCACCCAGGCGTTGAACTGGTTCAGCGAGCGGTGCAGATCCGTCAGCTCGGAGGCAGGCAAAGTCAGGGTCGACGTCCCGTGCAGGATCAGAAATCCCAGGATCCAGATGACGCCCGCGGCCACCAGCAGAATGGTGCGGCGACTGGGGCGGCGGCGCGGTTCCCTACCAGGGGTCGTTGTTGGCTGGACCTTTTCCTGATCCCTGACAAGCGTAGTCATCAGGCCGCTGCTTCCGCTGGCTGCAACACAGAGAGGATACTGTCACGGTCGATCTGTCCGATGATCCTGCCTGCTTCATCCTCCACGAGGACAGGGCAGGAGGAATGCATCACCGCTGTTATGGCGTCCCGGATGATCATCCCGGAACTGAGGACCGGTGCATCCAGGGGCGTTCCATCCATCAGGGGACGCATAATCCACTTCAAGGTCAGAACGTCCGCGCGGGGAACTTCGGACACAAAATCCTGAATGTACTTATCTGCCGGGGATCCCACCAACTCATCCCCGGTGCCACACTGGACCATCTCGCCATTGCGCATGATCAGGATCCGGTCACCGAGCTTGAGTGCCTCGGAAAGGTCATGGGTGACGAACACCATGGTCTTACCCATTTCCTTGTGGAGACGGATGACCTCGGCCTGCATGTCACGCCTGATGAGGGGATCCAGTGCAGAGAAGGGCTCGTCGAACAGGATGGTGTCCGGATCGCCCGCCAAAGCCCGGCCAAGGCCAACGCGCTGCTGCATCCCGCCGGAAAGTTGATCCGGATAGTGTTGTTCGTACCCCTTCAGGCCGACCAGTTCAATAATTTCCCGAGCCCGGCCGTAGCGTTCGTTCTTAGCCGCCCCGCGGATCTGCAGCCCGTAGGATACGTTGTCCAAAACCGTGCGGTGGGGCAGGAGTCCGAAGTGCTGGAACACCATGGACATTTTCCGCCGGCGCAGTTCCCGCAGCTCCCCAACCCCTGCCTGCAGGACATCCTTGCCATCCACCATTACCTGCCCTGAAGTAGGTTCGATAAGCCGGGTGAGGCAGCGGACAAGGGTCGATTTGCCGGACCCCGAAAGGCCCATGACTACAAAGACCTCACCCTTGGCGACGTCGAAACTCAGGTTGCGGACGGCCGCCACGCAGCCCGAGGCTGCCAACAGTTCAGCAGAGCTAAGGGACGAAAGCTGAGGATCACCAGGGACCTTTTCACCAGCGGCGCCAAAAACCTTCCAGAGGTTCCGTACTGAGATGTCGGGGCTGTTCATTGCTGTACTCCTGCTTATGGCGGCTCGAACCAATGGCCGGGCTTCGAGTGGACGTTTTAATGCTTGTTCTTTCGCCGAAGTCAACCCACTCGGCTTGGGGAAGGCTGGTTACGTCGGTGGAGGCAGCGCTCTCAACGTCATGCTCCAGACGCCCGTGGGCAAATCCTTGCGCGATGTCGCTACGGCACTGTGAATCTTCTTGCTGCGAACGGGCTTGATCTGCATGTGGCTGGTTGTGTATGCATCAACATCACCCGTAATACGCAACAGTGATGTATCTCACTCAACCTGTCAAGGTTTGGAAATAAATAAAAACGATGGCCAACAGCTTCGATGAGTCAGGGCCTCAGAAAGGCCCTGGGGTGCCCGGTGCGGGCGAGACTGTTGGCTGTTTGAACTAAGGCTGCCAGCGAGCAAGGTTTCAACCCGAACGTCCAGCCACCATGAGCGAGGCCTGCGCGGTCAAAATGTTTGGCGGGTTGGATGCTTACCCAAGGGAAAGGTCACCTTGAGGGAAGCTGTTTTGTGACGAAACCATCGCGTCGTATTACGGCAATGACGTAGCGACCAGTGGCCCTTCGGCGACGGCAGCAAAACCGCTGGATGGTGCACCCGTGTCCTGCACGGTAGCGGCTGCGGCTGCGCTCCACGGCTAGGTGTCTTTGGCCAGGTCCTGGACGTCGAAGGTCTCGCGTGCCTGTTCGATGTGGGGCATGTGTGCTGCGGCCCATTCCAGGAGCACGTCGATGGGGTGGCGAAGTGTCTTGCCTAATGGTGTGATGCGGTACTCGATCGCCACGGGGCGCGAGCTGAGCAGCTCGCGTTCGATGATGCCGTTGCGTTCAACGCGACGCAGCGTCGCCGTCAGGGACTTCTGCGAGAGCTGTTGTGGGTCCCCGGACTGCACTGTTGCAGCCAGGGGACCCGCAGCTGTTACTTCTTTCCGGGAAGGAACATCGACTGTTCCATCGGCGTCACGGTCAGCGACTTCAGCTGGGCGGTGCCGCCTTCTGCGAAGAGTGACATCTTGTCGGCTCCGGCGTTCGGGAACACTTGGTCGGTGATGGTCTGCAGGCCGTTACTGGTGAATACCTCTACTGATGAGCGGTCCACGTAGATCCGCAGGGTGACATTGCCCTTATTGTCCAGGGTGACAGGGGCGTCATCCACGGAAGAGAATGCCGAGTGGAAAGCGGTGTTTCCGGACTTTGTTCGGTCAACGAAGATCTTTCCGGTCATGGCATCGTAGCCAATGATGGTGGAGGAGTTGCCGTCGCCCAGTACGGTGATGCCGGACTTCTTCGCCGTGCCGGGGGCGAAGGTGATGTCCACGCGCTGGACCTGGCCCGAAGTCGTCGCCGGCAGCGACGTTGTTCCGGCCGCGACAGCGCGGCCCTTCTTATCGGCGTAGCTCGGCTTTTGCGCGAGGTCGTCCACTTGCTTGACGGCGCTCTGGGTGAGGCGTGGTCCGTCGGGTGTCTGGGTCAGCTGCACCTCGCGGGGCAGTGACATGGCGCTGCGCCACGGGTTGGTAGGGATGTCGTTGGCATAGTCCCAGTTATTCATCCAGCCCAACATGACCCGCTTGTTCTCGGGCATGTTCGCGAAGGAGACAGCCGCGTAGTAGTCGCGTCCATAGTCCAGCCAGTCATACGACTCCAGGCGGGACGTCGCTGCTGTGGAGCTTGCGGTGAACTCGTCCGCGAGTATATGCCCCCAGCCGAACCTGTTGTTATCGACAACCTTGATTTGTGCCTGCTGGCCAACGAATTCCTTGACATTCCATGAGGCCCAATCCAGGGTTTCACTGTCGTTGCCTGTGGCCGTACGGACCACCTGTCCGTTGACTACCAAGTTCACTGTTTCTTCATCAGACCTCAGGACGGCGGCGGTGTCGGTGAGCATGACGTGGTCAAGGGTCAGGTGACCCCACCCGCCGGTAGCTTGGTCAACCACCCGCAGCTGTGCATTCTGGCCCGCGAACTCCGAAACGTCCCAGCCTTTCCAGTTCAGCAGTCCGGCGTTATCACCCGCAAGGGAGCGGACGACGTTGCCGTTGATGAGCAGCTGGACGGCCAGGGTCTGACCGGAGTCCGCCGAGCGGTGGCCGCCCCCAACGAGCATGCTCATGAAGTTCTTCGTGATGGGGAACTCGGGGGATGTCAGGGTACCCTGACGGTCATCACCGGGTACGGTGCCGGTTTCGAACGTGTTGATTCGTTTGGCGCCAAGGTAAAAGTCCCCACCGCTGGTGGCCGGCTGGAAGTTGGGGGTCAGGTCTCCTGTGCCGGTCCAGCCGGCATCGGCCAGCGTTGTGCCATCCGGTACCTCGAAGCCGTCAAACTTGAGTTCTCCTGGGGGCGGGGTGTTGTCCAGCTTGTCGGAGACGCGAGGGTGCTTGCCGCCGCCAATGAGGAAATTCAGGTAGTCGTCCGTCACGGTAAAAGTTGGTGACTGCATGGTACCCAGCGGCCAGTCGCCGTCGTTGAATGAGTTGATCAATCCTGTGCCGCCAAATTGGGTCACCGGATTTTGACCGGGCAGGGAACCGGCCGCGGGAGCGTCGCCGAAAGGGCCGTTCTTCCAGTTGCCGGGTTCGTTGTTGACGGTCCAGCCGTTGTAGGTGCCGTCGTTGAAGCCGGCAAGGACAGTACCGGCCGGTGCCGCTGTGGTTGGTTTCGTGGTTTCGGAGGTGAACGTGGTGCCATCGAAGTTGCCCACGAAGTATTCTCCAGCCGAGCCTCCGGCGACACCGCCGGGGTTGATGTTGACGACCATGACCCACTTGATGTTGTTCGTATCCCCATCCACCGCGAGCGGGAACAAATCAGGGCATTCCCACTGGCCGCCGCTGGCGTTGGCGGGCCCGAACTCGCTCAAGGCAGTCCAGTCCTTGAGATTGCCGGATTTGTAGAGGAGAACCTTGTGATCTTGCGATTCGACTGCGGTCATGACCCAATATCCGCTGCCGGACGGGTTGTCGTACCAGAAGACCTTCGGGTCGCGGAAGTTTGCTGAATTGCGGTTCAGCACAGGATTGCCGGAGTACTTGGTCCAGGTCTGGCCGTCATCCAGGCTGTACGCCAGGGACTGGGCCTGCAGACCCCGGTGCGGGGAGGGCTCCTTGTAGGCGCTGGTGTAGATGGCCACCAGCGGGGGGTTTTCCTTCGTCCCGAAGCCGGTTGTGTTGTCCTTGTCAACCACAATGCTGCCGGAGAACACATCTTCCTGTGCATCGGTTGAGAGGGCGAGGGGCTGCTCCTGCCAGTGAACCAGGTCCTTCGACGTCGCATGTCCCCAGGACATGTTTCCCCACGTGTTGCCGGAAGGGTTGTGCTGGTAGAAGAGGTGGTAGACGCCCTTATGGAAAATCATCCCGTTGGGATCGTTCATCCAATTCTTCGCGGGTGTGTAGTGGTAAGCAGGTCGAAATTGCTCACTTCCCACCTCTGGTTCCGCGGATGCCGGTGTCACACCGGCCATGACGCCCGTAAGCGTCAGCCCCGCCAACGTTAACGCAGATGTTGCCATCCGCATCCTGTTGATCTTGAGTTTTTCCATCATTCTTTTCGGTCGCCCTTCATCGCGGCGTGCCCATCCCCACATAGACAACGTTGTCAGTGCTCTCAGAAGCTACGACAAGTCCAGCGGACAAGTCAACGGTTTTTTCGGCCATGTGCAGGACGATTCATTGCATTCCGAGGATTGAGACATCGTTGTCAGAATGGGCTTGCCAAAACACAAGTAACGCGGGTAACCTAAATCACATTTGCAACTAACTCGTGTTACTAGTCACTACCTAGGCAGCGCGGCGAGACAAGGAGGCTCTGCACATGCAGGACCTCAGTGACGACGTCCGTCATAGGTCTGCAGCAGACCAGGATTTCAGAGATCGTCTTCGGGCCGGGCAGTGAGAATCCGATTGGCGCTTAGCTGCAGGATGCCGAGCGACTCCTGGATCAGGGGCGATGTGATGCTGCCACGCCGCACCGCGGCGACAATGCGGCGCGAGGGCTTACCCCTGCCGGTGATACGGAGGCGAACTACGTTTTCTGCACTACGCAGCGGCGCCAGTCGCGGCAGCAGGCCCACGCCCAGCCCTGCGCCCACGAAGGCGATTTGGGTTTCCCACTCAACGGCCTCATGGGCAATTCGTGGTGTTACCCCGGCCGCGGTGAACGCCGCGGTGAAGAGGGAATGGTAGGTGGAGCCGGCGGCCTCGGTGATCCAGGGTTCTGACGCCAGCTCTTGGAGAGTCACTGTTTCCCGCGATGCCAACGGATGGTCAGAGGGAATGATCACGTCCAGGGGGTCATCGAGCAGGACGGTCTGTTCGAATCGCGGATCGTCCTCAGCGTAAGTGTCGGACTGCATGGCAACAATGACCGCGAGGTCGATTCGCTCGGCAACCAACAAGTCGAAGCAGCGGGCCGGGTTGGCCTCGAGTACCTGCACTTCCAGCTGGGGACGGGTTGAGCGAAGAGTCGCGGCGAGCGGTGCGAGCAACTGGGCGGCCGCCGTCGAGAATCCGCCGAGGCCGAAATGGGACTGCACCTGGTCGCCAGCCTCCATGGCGGCTGCACGCAGGCTCTCCCAGTCGGCAATGAGGGTGTCCGAACCCGCCACGAGAAAGCGGCCAGTGGCGGTCAGTCGCACCCCCCGGCCATCCTTCGTCAGCAGCTGCATTCCAAGCACGCGCTGGAGCTCGCGCAACTGCGCGGAGACGGCGGAGGGAGAATAGCCTGTGAGCTCCGCGGTGGCGCCAATGGTGCCGCAGCGGGCAAACACTCGAAGTGTGATGAGTCTCGCATCGATCATGCACCTATTGTGCATGGTTATCTTCTAAATGTTGCGCTTTTGTTGCAGCTCATTCGTCCCTAATCTCATGACTACAAGGATTTTGAATACAACATCGGTTGCACCCAAGCACCCTTGGTCGCCATGAATCGCACGCTAACCCAGGCCTCCCGGGAGGAAACACATGTCTGCTCCAGTCTTGCCCCTCAATTCACGCGGAAAACTCGCTTCATCTTTGCCTGCAGAGCAGCTGGCAGAGATCAGCGAGTTGTTCGAGTTCCGGCGCAAGGGATATTCCCTCGATGCGCCTTTCTACACCGATGCCACGATCTTCAAGATCGACATGGAAGCCATTTTTGGCCAGCACTGGATCTTTGCCGCCAGCATCGCGGAACTTCCGGAGCCGGGCGACTACGTCACCGTCGACTATGGTCCCTACTCCCTGATCGTGCTGCGCAATGACGACGGCGGCGTGAACGTCCTGCACAACGTGTGCCGCCACCGCGGCGCCCGCGTCTTGACCGAGCCCGCCGGGTCAACAGGCAACCTGGTCTGCGGCTACCACTCTTGGACATACTCCCCGGAGGGCAACCTGATCCATGCCTCGGCGCCGGGGGAGACGAAGTTCGACAAGGGCTGCTTCGGCCTCAAGCGCGCCCACAGCCGCGTGGTTGCCGGACTGATCTTCGTCTGCATTGCGGACGAACCGCCCACCGACTTTGACGAGACCTCCAAGATCTTCGAGCCCTACCTCGCACCCCACGATCTGTCCAAGACGAAAGTCGCTTACCAGCAGAACATCGTTGAAGAGGGCAACTGGAAGCTCGTCATGGAGAACAACCGTGAGTGCTACCACTGCGACGGCCACCCGGAACTCGCTTGTTCCCTCTTCCCCACCTGGGGCCTGACGGAGGGCCTGATCCCGGCCCACCTTGAAGAGGTGTGGGACCGCAACAAGGAAGCACAGGCATCGCTCGAGGAGCGTTGCCGCCGCTATGGCCTTCCCTACGAGGTGGTGGAAGAGCTCGACACCCGAATTGCTGGAATCCGTATCTCCCGGGAATCGTTGGATGGCGACGGCGAATCGTTCTCGCCCGATGGGCACAGGCTCTCCAAGAAGCTGCTCGGCGATTTGCCGGACTTCCGGCTTGGCCGCTGCTCGATGCACCTTCAGCCCAACAGCTGGTTCCACTTCCAGAGCGACCACGTCATCACGTTCGGGGTCTTCCCCATCAACGAGCACCAGTCCCTGGTCCGCACCACGTGGCTGGTAGCCGATGACGCCGTGGAAGGTGTCGACTACGACCTGGAGAAGCTCACCTACACCTGGAAGCAGACCAATCTGCAGGACAAGGCGTTCGTGGAGCTGTGCCAGACGGGCGCCGGCAGCCCTGCCTACGAGCCCGGCCCGTACATGAAGAGCGAATACCAGGTGGAGGCATTCATTAACTGGTACGTGCAGCGTGTCCAGGAGCACCTGGCATGATTGAACTCCTCACTGAGACGGCAGTCCAGGAACCGCAGCGCATTCGCGGTCTTGAGATGCCCTGGAACAGGGTGATGGGAAGCACCGAGGGTCCCGCCAGCGCTGCCCGCGCGTTGGGTCCTTGGCATCCGCAGGAGTTCATGGCCGAATGTGTTGAGGTGGTTCCCGAGGTGGGCGGCATGATGACCTTCGTGTTCCGCCGCTGTGACGGTGCGCCACTGGCGTTCCGTGCGGGGCAGTACGTGAACGTTGCCTTTCCCGTGAACGGCGAGGACCAGGATCCGGTGGACCGCAGCTACTCACTGTCCAGTTCGCCCACTCAGCCGTGGACCTTCAACATCACAGTCAAACGGGACGCCACTGGCCTTGTCTCTCCTTGGGTGCACGAGAACATCAAAGCCGGCACCGTCCTGGACATGCTCGGCCCGGTTGGGGCATTTCACCTGCCCGATGCCGACCGCCGGGCACGCTACCTCTTGTTGGCTGCCGGCGCAGGGATCACCCCCATCATGTCCATGGTGCGGACCATCCACTCCCTGCCCGGGCACGCGGACGTCGTCGTGCTCTATCACGGCGCGGAGGCTGGAGGCTTTGCTTTCCACAAGGAGTTGGCCTACATCGCCTCCGTGGACTCGCGGGTCAAGGTCTTCTACTCCCTTGGCGACCGCAGCAAACCCGAGGGCTGGGAAGGACTCACCGGAAGGCTGACGGCCTCCATGCTGGACGAAGTGGCCCCCGACGCCAACGGCCGCCAGGTCTATGCCTGTGGTCCAGAGGGTTACCTGAACACCGCAACGGAACTCCTTGGGAAGGTCGGCGTCGACGACACCTCCATCTACATGGAATTCTTTTCGGGAGACCGCCAGACGATCCTTGAGTACCAGGCGGAGCTCGCGCTAGCGGCGGACATTGCCGAGGAAATCGCGGAGGAAATCGCCGATTCCGCGGAGGACTACTACGAAAGCCAGCCCACAGCGTTCGGGCTCTACGAGCCAGGCTACGACGCCGAGGGAACCCTGAAGGCCGGGGGACTGCCGCTGGAAACCATCGATCCGGATGCGCCCAGTGCGGAAGCCCTCGACGGCGGTTCGGACACGGCGCCGCAGGCCGCGTCCCCGGATGCTTCAAGCTTCGACACAGTCGGAACGGGAAGCCTCACGCTGTCCTTCATGCGCACCGGAATCAATGTGCGCATCGACCCCACCGAACACATTCTGGGGGCCGCCCAGCGTGCGGGCGTCAGGATCGGGGCGAACTGCAAGGAAGGCATGTGCGGATCGTGCAAGGTCGTCAAGCTTTCCGGTGAGGTGGAAATGAACCACCAGGGCGGGATCCGGGCTAGGGAAATCGATGCAGGCAAGTTCCTGCCCTGCTGCTCCACAGCGCGGACCGACATGGTGATCGATGCCTAGCTTCTTCCGGTCGCGGCGATAGGATTCTCCACCTTTTAAGAGTCCAGCGTTCAGGGCTCGAATCGCCGTTCGGGTCCTACTTCTGGAACTGTTTTGTCCACGGTCAGGGCCTACATGGCCCCTGACCGTGGACAAAACCACTGAAGATGCTAACGCTCCGGGATCAAAACGGGGGGAATTGTCACCGTGAGGTCAGGGAGTTCAGCTGACCAGGCTTCCACCTCGACGAGCGCGTGCTGCGCGGTTGTCGCCTGTGACAGGCTTGAGGACGGCCTGTCGGCTGTGAGGACATTTGGATTCCCGTGCCTGCAAAAGGATGGGTCATTCGGTGCCGGGTCATACCAAGCTCCGGCTGAAAGCTGTACAACGCCGCGCCGTAGAGAAGGACTGATAGCCAAACCGGCTAGACAACTTCCCCGGTCATTCCGCACGAGAACAACCTGTCCGTTTTCAAGGCCGCGGGCTGCCGCGTCATCCGGGTTCATTCGTAGGGGTTCTCGCCCCTGGATCTTGGATTTCTGGCTTGTGGCCCCTACATCGAGTTGACTGTGGAGTTTTGTCTTCGGCTGGTTGGCAATGAGGTGCAGTGGATAGTCGCCTGGGGAGCCAAGCCATTCGTCAGGTTCGATCCACACGGGGTGGCCCGGGCAATCGGCATAGCCAAAACCGGCAATTGTCGAGGAGAATATTTCGATCTTTCCACTCGGTGTTCCGAGCGGGTACTTCCCGGGATCCTGACGGTAGTCCGAGAGCAAAATTTGGCTAGGTTCAATAACGGGGATCTCGATCTTTTCTGAGTCCCAGAATGTGTCGAAATCAACCACGTTGACGCCTCGTTCGCCAAGCTCGCTACTCCATTGTCCGTACAGGTGGCGGAGCCAACCCATCGTGTCACGTTTCTCCGTGAACGCGTCAGCTGTTCCAAGCTTGGCTGCAATTGCGGTGAAAATATCATAATCATCGCGGGCACTGCCGGCAGGTTCAGTCAGTGCATGCATCGGGAAAAACGTGGGGTCACTTCGGCCCGCTCCGTAGTCGTTTCGCTCCATCGACATGGTTGCCGGGAGCACGATGTCGGCATGGCGTGCTGTGCTGGTCCAGAACTGTTCATTCACGATGACAGTAGCTGGTTGGGCCCATGCCTTCCGGAATCGTGCCAAGTCCTGATGGTGATGGAATGGGTTACCGCCGGCCCAGTAAATCAACTCGATCTCTGGCAGGGTGATTCGCTTGCCGTTGAAATCTATCTGGCTTCCCGGATTGAGCAACATGTCGGCTATCCGGGCCACAGGAATATACGAAGTCTCGGGATTCCAGCCCTGGGGAAATGAAGGCGCACCGGCGACACGCAGGGGTAGTCCCACATCTGCGGAGGACCCGTAACCGTGCTGGAATCCTCCACCAGGCAACCCGATCTGTCCTAGCATCGCGGCGAGGGTCACCCCAAGCCATATTGGCTGCTCACCGTGCTGTTGCCGCTGCATGGACCAGCTCAAATTGATCATGGTCCGTGATTCAGCCATGTCACGTGCGAGTTCAGTAATTCGAATCGCCGGAATCCGCGTCCGCTTTTCAGCCCAGCTTGGATTTTTTGGAACACCGTCGACATCCCCACGAAGGTACGGCAGGAATTCACTAAGACCGACACAGTACCGGGCGAGGAACTTCTCGTCGGCGAGTTTTTCATCGTCCAGCACATACGCAAGGGCCAGCATTAGGGCGGCGTCGCTTCCAGGCAGCGGCGCGATCCACTCTGCACCGGCTTCCTTGTAGGTGTCGTCGCCTATCGGCGTCACGTCAATGAAGCGGCACCCGCGAGCTACTGCTTTCCGGATTGCGGCCCTTGCGACATGGCGCCCGACTCCTCCAGGAGCAATTGCGCTGTTCTTCTCGGAAATTCCCCCGAAAGCAATGAAGAGTTCTGTGTTCTCACTCACCACTTCCCAAGAGGTTGCCCCAGCCATGACCTGATAGGGCGAGGCAGCGATGATGTGCGGCAGAAGCACACCCGAGGCACCGTAGCTGTAGTCCGTTACGCCGGAAACATAGCCTCCCAACGAGTTCAAGAATCGGTGGATCTGACTTTGGGCGTGATGAAATCTGCCGGCGCTGGCCCAGCCATATGAACATCCGTACACAGCGGAAGGGCCTTTTTCGGAGTAGACACGCCCCAGTTCTGCACTGGCCAATTCAATTGCACGATCCCAGGAAACTTCAACAAAGGGTTCATTTCCCCGGCCAGACCCGCTTCCGGGCCCACGTTCCAGCCAGCCAGCACGAATGGCAGGGCGCAGGATACGAGTGGGGTGGTGTTGTGCAGAGGCCATGTTGTCCAAGAGGTCACTGGGGTCGGGGTCTTGGGACCAAGGTCTGACAGAGAGCAGAGCTTTCCCGTCACTTTCGGCTTCGAAGGCTCCCCAGTGTGTCAAATGCGTGCGCATGCGGCAGTTTCCCTTGGATGCTGTTCTGATGACCGTTGGCCACTCTTGTGGTCAGCATGTCCGTTTACCGGACCGCTGGTCAAGCGTTCAACTCGATTGGACCAACATGACGGTTCTTCCGGGTCTCACGCAGAACCTGCCTCAGTGTCAGATGAGGGAACGGAAAATGTCCCAACCGGTTCCAATGGTTTCGTCAGTAGGAACGAACCCGCTGTACTTGAGCAGGTCTCCGTCCCGGTTGATGGCAATGGTGTCGTTTCGGGTCACCGTGTGCCCCCAATGGATTGCCTCGCCCAGGTTGTGGGTGTAGCTACCAACACCGATGATCTCGGACATCACCTCCCAGCCAGGGCCCCAGGTACCGGCCCCTTCCCAGCCTCCTTGGCCATTGGAACGGTATTCGTGCATATAGCCGGTGTAATCACGTCCGAGGATGTCGACATTACCGTCACCGCTTAAATCGCCGGGGGAAATGATCTTGTCAAAGACCTGCCACCCAGTGCCCACAACGTGCGGTTGCTTCCAGCCGCCGTCGCCATCGCCTGGGTACAGATGGAGGTCACCTTCAGCGTCGCGGGCGAGCACATCGTTGATGGCGTCTCCGTCGAAATCGCCCGGGCCCACGATGGCGTCGAAAATGTTCCAGCCCGTGCCGACGACAGATCTTTTCAACCAGCCCCCATGGCCATCGCCCGGGTACAGATACAGGTCTCCCCGTGCGTCTCGGGCGACGATGTCGTTATTGCCGTCGCCGTCGAAATCGCCGGGTGAGAACACGATGTTGAAGACGTCCCATCCAATACCAACAAGCCTGGGTTCATCCCATTGCGCTGTCTCGTAGCTTGGGCATGTTCCCGCATCGCAGGCTCCCAGACCATAGGTATAAGTGCGTGGATAGAGGACCAGGTCGCCGTCGTCCGTTCGACCCAGCAGCTCGAAGTTTCCCCGCCCGGTCCAACCCATGGCCCGGTTGGAGGCTGCAATTGGCGCGGTCTCCTTACTGTGCAGCAGGGTGTTTTCATCGCCCCGTAGGGAGTCACCGCATTGTGGCTTTTCCGGAGTCGTGGCGTAGACGTTGAAGGAGAGGCGATTCCCGCGGTCTTCAGGCAGAATTTTGAGCGGTTCGACCTGACGTTCGGGAGGAAGAGGTGTTCCATTACTGAGCCATTCGATCGTGTAGCCGGCAGGCGCTGCCTCAGTCTTATCGCAGCCAGAGAATTCCGCTGGAGCACCCATTCGAAGCTCTGACCCTACGTACGGCATTCCAATCAGGGAGACGATTCCATCCATATCAATATGGTGGAGGGGGAGAGTATCTGCCGCCGCTGCCGGCGCAGCGCCACCACCAGCCGCGGTGGTGACAAACAATGCAGCGGTGACGCCGGCACTCGCCAACGACACCGCCTGCACAGCGGCAAGAACTCGTTTGCTCAGTGATGAGGAGATCATTTCGGCAGCGTAACAGGTAGCGTGGCTACGGCCTTGGACGAAAGACGAGTACTGACTACTCGTGCACCAAGACTGCCTGGTGGTCTTTACTAAATGCAGCGGATCCCAAATAACTGCCAATGACCCCCCAACGTTTGGCGGTTGGTGCCCAAGGGTTCCGTCGGCCTGGACCGGACAACTGCAGCCAATGCAGATGTCCGGCCCTTAGCCTAGCCACGACGGCATTAGACACCGAACTACGAACCGGCCGGGTTGCCACTATCGCAAGGATTTCGCGGACCATGGGAACTACCCTGCTGCCGCATAGCCGAAAAGTGGGAACGACTCCGTGAAGGAGCCTCTGGCCAGGATCACATCGGCCCGGCCGTTGGAGAGTGCATCAACGGTGGCAAACCGCTGGAAGACCCGCACAGGATCGTCAGAGCTGAGCACCGTAACGCCGGATCCAAGCCGGATGCGGGAGGTCTCAACGGATGGTATTTGGATGGGAACGAGCTGGCGCTAAACCGTGGCGCGTCGCGCCACGTTGTAGAAGCGGATGTTCTCGTATTCTTCGAGGCCTTCGGCGCTTCCTTCACGTCCGAGACCTGATTGCTTGACGCCTCCGAAGGGGGCGGCTGCGTTGGAGGGGACGCCTTGGTTGATGCCGACGATTCCTGTCTGGAGACTGTCGGCGACATTAAGGGCACGGTCCAGGTTCTCAGTGAAGACGTAACCGGCGAGGCCGAATTCTGTGGCGTTGGCACGGTCAATTACTTCGGCCTCGGAGCTGAAGCGCTGTATCGCGGCGATGGGGCCGAAAATCTCGGACTGGGCGACGTCGGAATCTTCCGTAACGCGGTCCAGGACGGTCGGGGCGAAGAAGTTGCCTACGGAATCGTATCCGTGGCCGCCGGTGAGCAGTGTGGCGCCCAGGGCCACGGCGTTCTCGGTGTAGCCCTGCATTTGAGCGACCGCACGGTCCTCGATCAGCGCACCGAGTCCTGTCTGCTGTCCGAGGCCGCTTCCCACCGCGACCTGGGCGAAGCGTTCGGTGAGCGCTGCTACAAAGTCATCCGCTATTGCGTCCTGGACGTAGATTCGGTTGGCTCCAATGCAGGACTGGCCGCCATTTCGCAGTTTTGCGGCAAACGTTCCATCCACTGCCCGCTGCAGATCGGCGTCGTTGAAGACGATGAGCGGAGCGTTGCCGCCAAGCTCCATTGAGCTGCGAAGTACGTTCTGGGACGCAAGCTTCAGGAGCTGCCGGCCCACCGGCGTCGATCCTGTGAAAGAAACCTTCCTGACCCTGGGATCGAGGAGGACGGCTTCGCTGAAAGCACCGGACTTTGAGGTGGTGATGACCTGGATCAGTTCTTCAGGCACTCCTGCCTCGACGGCGAGTTGTACGGCAAAGTACGTCGTGAGGGGAGTGAGGGTTGCCGGCTTGATAACTACGGGGCATCCTGCCGCCAAGGCGGGTGCGATTTTTCGGGTAGCCATGGCCAGTGGGAAATTCCATGGCGTGATCAGTACCGCCAGGCCGACGGGGGAGCGGCGTGTCAGCAGGCTCGCGCCACCATCCGGCGTTTCGCGGAAGTTCCCTGCGGGACGCACCGCTTCCTCGGCGTACCAGCGAACAAAGTCGGTGCCGTATTTGACCTCGCCGCGTGCCTCTGCCAGCGGCTTGCCCATTTCGCGGGAAATCAGGTGAGCAAGATCTTCAGTGTGGGCAACGAGCTTGTCGTACCAGGCGTGCAGCACGCTGGCGCGCTGGCGAAGGGTGCTCTTGGACCAGGCCGTTCCAGCCTTGTCCGCCGTAGCAACAGCTTCCAGTGCGGTCTGAACATCGGCGTCGGGGACATGGGCTATGGTTTCGCCTGTCGCAGGGTCCTGGACTGCGATGCCGGAGGTGGGAAGGCTGATGGATTGGATGACGGCATCCGCGTGTTGGAGGCTGGCGGGGTCTCCCGGAATCAGGGATGTAGCGACGTCGGATATGAGGCTCATCGGTTCTCTCTTTCGGTAGTGACGGTTGGCTCCCAGACCCTGGCGTTGGCAAGGACGCGGCGGAGTGGAGCATGCCTGAAGCAAATGTAGCCACGGAAAAGAGTAAACAAAAGCGAATCTTTTTGACGTTTATCTGTAAGCGGTTCTTACATGAGGACAGTCTGCAGCGCTTGGGCTATTGCTTCCCGCACGGCTATCAGGGAAGCGCTGCGCTCAGAGCCGGACCGAACCAGGAACTGGATGCTGCGCTGTTGATCTGCCGGCAGCCAGGAACTAGGCGTAATAAGGCTGCCGGCTTCACGCACCACCATGTCAGGCAGGAAGGCAGCGGCCAGACCCTGTTCAACCATGCGGAGGTGGAAAAGTAGGTCCGAAGAAACATAGGCGATAACCGGCTCGATGCCTAGCTCGCGGCAGACCCGCATGGCCCATTGTGAGGAGGCTGTGTGGAGTGGCTCTGCTACCCAACGTAGCTCCTTGAGATCGTCAAAGTCAGCGAACTCCAGGCCATGGGGGAGGTAGCCGCGGATGGGGTCCTGGCCGATCAGCGTGGTGTGCACTCCTCCGGGCGGAGTCAGTGTAGTCCCAGGAAACGCATCGCTGACCACGGCATCGACCTGCCGCGAGATTAGCTGGACCACCGCCCGCTCGGGATCCTCGCGTCGCAACCTGACGTCGAGACCGGGATAATTTCGGGCAAGCTCCGCCAGCGCAAAAGGCACCACGCTGCGGCTGATAGTGCTGAATGCCGCTATGGTCACAACCCCTTGGGGCCGTTCATGGGAGGTCGCAAGATCAGCCTCAGCGCGCTCCATCGCGGCCAGTATTGCCTCCGTATTGCGCACGAGTTCCTCGCCTGCCGGGGTGAGTCGGACATTGCGCCCCACCCGTTCGAGAAGGACGACACCAGTCTCTTTTTCCAACAAGCCAAGCTGCTGCGAGATGGCGGAGTGGCTGTAGGAAAGTTCGCGGGCGGCGGCACTCATGCTGCCATGCAGCTTGACTTCCCTGAGGAGGGTGAGGCGATGGAGGTCGAGCATGCTGGTACCTGCCTGATTGCTGACGGATGCGTTTAGCGGCGCACAGACCCAGCGGCGCGACTGGGTGTGCTCCCCATCCAATCAAACCAGTTGGGGCGACATTCGAGGATACGAGTAGATGCGGCAGATGGAGATGCCGGAGTGCGCGTGCCCCATCGGAATCGGGAAGAACGCGGTGGACATTGGTTCGCCGTGTGGATGGATCCAGGAAGTGCCGCCTGCTGTCTCATCCCCGTTGAGTAAACGTCCGGATCCGGCCTCAGCCACCCCGGCTATTTCCTGCACGCTTTCCATGCCAACGTTCGATTCCCCGTCGATGGCGGCGAAAGCGATTTTGAACCCGCGGCCAATCGCCGCGAACTCATCGGACCCGAGTTGGCGGATTATCCCGTAAGCGCACGTGCCGGTGGGGTCGGTTCCGATGGCTGTCACACGCGTAGCGGTCATTCGAACATTCGAAAAAACGAGGTCGATCTGCGGCTGTTGATCGGTGAGGAAGAACCCGCGCTGTTGGCCGCCGGAGTGGGCAGTGTCGCTAAGAATCGGATCGGCGCGGGCGAGGAGGTCGTAAGCGTCAGTCAGTGCTTGGAGGTCCTCGGCGCTCCCGGAATCAACGCCGAACGGCGATACGCCGAGGGCGCCGAATTCGCCGATCGCTTCAAAGATCTGCCCGACTCCCGTAACGTCGCGCCGCATTTCCGGGATGAACAATCCCTTGGACGCCGCAAGGAAGTTGCCGAAGATTGTCCTGCTGTCTCCGAAATAGAGATCGGGTGCCAGAAGGTCGATGGAGGGCGCGCACGCCTGCCAGATGTCGGCGACGTGGGGGAGTGGCCCACCACTTGGATAGATGCCGGGACGCTGTCCACCAGCAACAGCAAAACCCGGAAGGTCGACGTCGATATCGCTGTCCAGCCAGGCGTTGACGAACAACGGAAGGGCAGAATGCTGCCGGCCGGCATCAGCGACACGTTCGATGTGGCTTGCGATTCCGTACGCCATGAAGGCCTCGTCAGAGCGGTCGGGAGAGGGAAGTACTTCCGGCCACACGGTGATATCGGCGCCCAGTGCTTCTGTTGGTCGGCCTGCCAGGGCATCAACCACAGACTGTGGCACTGGTTTGGTGAACGCAGCATTGGCCTGACAAGAATGATCCCGTGATGCGCCAAGGAGGCCAACCTCGTTCTCCACCTGCACCATGAGGACGGTTCTGTGATCGCCGTCGATCAGCTCGACGTGGCGCATCAGCATGGCAAACGCCGTGGCATCCAACGACTCCTCGGTAAAGGGAGAAAGCGTGTCAGTGAGACGCCCATCCGCGAGAACGCAACGCGTAAAGCGGGTCCAGTCGCGCTTGACCCAGGCAGGGGCGTAGGTGGAGGCCCCATTCTTCCAGGCCCCGAACCAGAGGATGATCAACCGCAATCCAGCACTGCGGGTGGACTCAATCAAGCTCGTGACGTGGTCCAGTTCAAAGCTGCCCTCGCTGGGCTCGACGGTCTCCCACGACACCGGCGCCAGGACTGTGTTCGCGCCAACACTGCGGGCCGACTCCAGTCCAACCTGGAGTGCTGCACCAGACGAACTGGACGAGTTATGCAGTTCGACGCCGCGGACCAGGAAGGGGGAGCCGTCAACGATGAGTCGTGCCCGTCCAGTCGATCTATCCAGCGCCGGAACATGCGTCGAGCTCAACTTCACGTCGACAAGTACTTCGGTTGACACGATTCGGACCTCCATTGGTGAAATTGTGGCAAGTGCACGGTTTTAGAATAGCAGAGCACGGTAACTTTTCTAAAAATGTAGCGCATGCACTGTTTTTGAGCTAACGTCTTCCTTGTCGGACCTTCGTCCCCATGCAAAGGAGCATCGCAAATGGCAATAACTTCCTCAGCCCCAGGCCAATCCCAGGACGCTGCGGCGGCCCCACGACTAGGGCGACTGGGGCCGCTTCTCTTCCTGGCGCACGCCGGCTGGATGCTTCCGTTCAGTGCCGCCGGTGCGCTTATCCCCGCCCTCATGGCCCAGATAGATCCGGATCAAAAGGTCGCACTCTATGCCACGCTGGCATCGGCTGGCTCGATCGCCAGCATGATAGCGACGATCGTCTTTGGCGCCCTGTCCGATCGGACGCGTACCCGTTTCGGACGGCGAAATCCGTGGATTGCAAGCGGGGGTATCCTCCTCGGCCTTGCCGCCACGATGATGTCGTTCACGAGCGAGTTCGCCGTCCTGGTCATTCTCTGGGTTGTGTTCCAGATCGGGCTTGCTGTCGTCCTCGCGCCGCTGTTCGCTGTGCTGCCCGAGCGGGTGAGCGCCAAGAACCTTGGGAAGGCCTCCACCCTCATCGGACTCGGTCAGCTCCTGGCGCAGAGTCTGGGCGCAATCGTTGGTGGCGCTTACATCACCATGCCGAGGGAGGGACTTCGTTGGCTGCCGTGGCTCATTGCGGTGGCGATGATCGTCTTCGTCCTCCTCTCGCGTGAGAAGGACAACCGCGACGTCGTACGCGAACCTCTGTCCGTCGGCGCACTGTTGCGCGGCTTCGTTCCTCCAAGGGACCGGGATTTCCTCCTTGCCCTGGTCGGTCGCTTCCTTCTTCTCCTGTCGTTCATGATGGTCTTGCTGTACCAGCTCTTCGTCCTCACGGACTACATCGGACTCGATATTGCTGAGGCGGGCGGCGTTATTGGGACAGGCGGCGTGATCATGGCCGTCTCTTCAGGAATCGCCACGCTGATCTCGGGCCCGCTCTCGGATAGGATCAGGCGGCGCAAACCAATCGTCATCGCCGCTTCGTTGGTTTTCGCCGCAGCTGAACTTCCGCTCGTCTTTGCCGCGGACCTTAGTGCCTTCTACCTGTTCCTTGCCGTCGGGGGTTTTGCCTATGGAATGTATATCGCCGTTGACCAGGCATTGCTCGCTGAAGTTCTCCCGGACGCCGAGAACCAAGGCAAGGACATGGGCATTCTGAACATTGCCAATACTGGACCCCAGATCATTGCTCCGATCGTTGCCGGGATAGTCGTATCGATCGCAGGATTCCAGCTGGTGTTCGGGATGGCGGTTGCGCTTGCGGTACTGGCGGCCGTGGTACTGGTTCCGATTCGCCGCGTCCGATGACGACAGACGGGGGGTCTGCCACCTGGTTGACCCCCCGGTCCGCGTAGCATTGCCACGTGACTACTTCCGCTACGCCAACCCCCAAAAGAGCTACGCGCGGCAGCTACGCAAAAACGGAAGCCCGCCGTCGGCAAATCATCGAAGCCGCCACCGTCGAGTTCGCCACCCGCGGTTACACAGGTGGCTCTCTCCGGGAAATCGCAAAGGCCCTTTCGTTAAGCTTCACAGGCTTGATGCACCATTTTCCGAGCAAGGAACTGCTCCTCGAAGCCGTGCTTGAGCACGCGGACCAGTTAGCTGCCAGCGAGTTCGAACGCCGTCGACTTGCCGACGGCCTCCTCGAAGCGATCCTTTGGCTGGCTGAATATAACCTTGGGCATCCCCAGCTACTACGTCTCCTGGCCGTCCTCAGTGCAGAGGCATCATCACCGGGGCACCCAGCGCATGAATGGTTCACAACCCGTTATGCAAACCTCCGCCAGTCTTTCACTGCTCATATTCGCGAGGATCAAGCTAAAGGACTCATCGATACAAGCTGTAACGCTGAGCTCGCCGCTGCCTCCATCGTAGCCAGCTGGGACGGGACCCAGCTTCAGTGGCTTATTGATCCAAGCTTTGACATGATGCCCGCCTTCCGCCACTCAATCCGGAGCGCAGTACACGGCGTGGGGTAAAGCCCATCTCGAGGAATTCCCGAATGGGTCAGCCACTGGTCCCGGTGGCATCATGGGCCGCGCCAACAGGTTTGGACTCCGGCGATCCCCGTTGGCGAAGGTAAATGGAAAGGACCACCATGGATCCCACTGCAAGGAACTCCGACTGCCAGTTCTGCAGGGTACGGTTCCAAAAGTCAGGTGATACCAGGTACTCAGCCCAGGAAAGGGGCTCTTGGAAGTTGCGCAGTTGCTCTTCGTTGAAGGCGACGTGACCTGCGATGGACTGGACCAGCCAGGACAGGATAAAAATCAGTCCCATCGTTCCGGCCAGCGAGTTCGAGAATACCGTCAGGCGCCAATCTTTGGCCTTGGCCCATGCGGGGGACTTGGCGTTGGCGTGCTCACCCACGAGTTGTTCCTGGTCGGATTCCAAGCCGGGCTTGTCCAGCTCTTTTGATTCCGGCGACCCCTTCTGAAGCAGCCAGATGGTGGCTGTGATGTAGAGGAGAAACTGCAGGTACTCGGATTGCCAGTTTTCTGACACGTCAACCGCGAAGCTGGAAGACGTGATGTATTGGACGAAGGTGATTTCATCAAGGCCGGCAGTGAGTTGGTCTTCGTTGAAGATGGCCTGTCCCGTAATGGCCTGACCCGCCAATGCGAGGATGAAGATCAGACCGAAAAATAGACTTAATCCGTTGTTCCTCAAGGCTTTTTTCACGTCGCGCCCTATCCGTGAACCAGTCCAACGGCGGCCAGGTAGGCAAGACCACCGAAGATGAGAATGAGATAGAGAGTAAAGGTGACACGCATTGCTATCTGCCTCCTACTTCACAGGAATACGGGGTTTCCTCCCTTGGAGTGCATCCGGCAGCAGTGACGCGCCAACTTGAGCCGGAAACAGCTACGAAAACGGCATCCCCCTCGAACTGCACCAGTGCTTCCCGCCCATAGGCTTCGGTTTTGACCACTTCTCCGGGGGTTCGAAGATGTACGGACGCCAAGTGGGTCTGGCAGTCGGCGCCGTCCTGCTGTCCAGCCTCTTCCCGGATTGTAGGCTGGAGCAAATCACAAGCAGCAGCCCAGTCTGAGGCATTGACGGCACGATGGAAATCCTCGGCGACCTTCGTTGCGCCGGTTGTATCTACGGCGCAACCTGTCGCAGCCAGGAGGAGAAGGGTGGCGGGGATTATTCTGCGCATGCGCCCCAGCTTAAGAGACTGGACCAGGCAACCGTAGCTTCGACATGCGCCCATGCGTTCCTCCCCGCCACCGACACTAAGCAACCTGATGATCTGGTATGGCTTTAGTGTAAACCCAGGAACTGCTTAGCTACTCGCGGTGCAGGAACTCCACTTCTGCGAGGTTGGTGTTGCCGCCGTGTTCGTCGAGCACCCTGACCTGGGCGTAGTCGGCCCGCTGGGGAAGGGTGAAGGCGTACCAGTCAGCTGCCGCCATTCCAGCAATGGTCAGGAATGTCTGCCACGTGGCGCCGCCATCGTTGGATCCTTGGACAACTGTTCCATTTCCGCGGGCCACAAAACCGGTTCGCGGGTAGACACGGACGATGTCGGCGGTGATGCGTGTCGCGTCGGTGGGCCTTACCGTCACCCAGCCATTCGCCGTCGTGGTGTCCGTGTACGTGGCGGTGTTGTGATCGAACATCTTCCAGGCGTTCCCTTGCGTTGTGCCTGTTCCGGGCCATGCCCGGGTGGAGGCATTCACCCATCCTTGAACTACCGGAACCCGCTGTATTGCGGTGTTCCACAGGGCAAGCCGGCTGTTATCGGTGGTGGCTGTGAGCGTGGTCCCGGTCTTACCGGACACGGTCTGATAGTCCACGGTGAACTGCACGTCGCGGCCGTATCCGACGTCGTTGGGCAGTTGCGCGGTGGCCTTCCAGTTGATCGCATCGGCGGATGTGGCGATCGCAGGTTGTCCCTCGACGACCACCTTCAGCTCGGACAGAGGTTCTTTTGCGACGGCGACGAACGTCACCGTGTCGCCGTTGGTCGCCAGACTCTTATCCGCATTGGAGGTGGAGATGGACAACGAGGAAATAGCCATTGCCATCTCGTGGCGTTCCCCTTGGATATGGAACTCGCTGAAGGAGGAGATGCCGGGGTATGCGGGATCGGTAGCCACGCCGGGGTGGTCCACCTGGACTTTGAAGTAGCGGAAAGTTTGCGCCGCGACATCTACCCGCACAGGAATGGTTTCCATGGCAAAACCACTGGCCGTTGTATCGGTGGTTTCACGTTCGGTCAACAGGGTCCAGGTTCGTCCGTCGCGGGAGCCATAGACATTTGCCCCTTGGGAACGATTGGCGAAGTTGTACCGGGCCTGAAGGCCGAAGGAATTCGCTGAAACCTGGAAGCCTTGTCCGAAGTCGACGGTGAACGGTGCGCGCAGGTCTCCAGTGGTGGTGTCGAAGTTTCCATCCAGCAGGTTCCTGGGCTGAACGGTTGCGGGGTCGGTGGTGACGAGTCCGCGGTAGTCGATGGATCCGTCGCTCGCCAGCCGGGGTGTCAGGAGTTTGAGTGCCTTGACAGCATCCTGGAGACGAACGAGCTGATCGAGGAAGCCGGCGTCGTCGGTCGCGTCCATGGCGGAGCGGACCTCGGCCCGAACCTTTTCAAAGGCCGAAAAGGACGGCGTTTCATAAACGGCATTCCGATCGAAACCCGCTAACGCGGTGTCGACGGCGGCCTGCCGGTTCGCTGCAATGATCACTTTTGCGGGACGCGTGGCTACGGACGTACCGTCATCTGCAGTGACCTGGAACGAGTATTGGCCAGCTGCTGTGATTGGTGTGGCCCACGTGAGTTGGCCTGTGGCGGGATCCAGCCCGGCACCGGCCGGCAGACCGACAGCGGAGTATTGGAGTGCATCGCCGCCAGCATCGGTTGCAGCGAGCGAGCGTGAGAGTTCTGCCCCTGCCAGACCGATGAGGGGAGTGGTGGTGTCCTGTGAAAACTGCGGAATGGTCAGTTGCGTCTTGGCCTCGAGGTTCACGTAGTCAAAGTCGACCTGTGTATCCTCAGCTCCGCTCATCACGGTGAAGTACGCCAGGTTCTCGCCGCCAAGGCTCATGCCAGTAAGCTTCTCAGCGTCAACGTCATAGGTGACGTAGCGCCACTGACCGTGGGTATCGGGAAGGGGCACGGATAAGCGGTTTGCAGGGTCCTTACCGATGGCCAGGGTTGCGGGGCCGTTGGTGCGGAACTGGACGCCCACCGGGCTGTAGCCGCTTCGGCTGACGTACATGAGGGTTCGCACTGCGATGGTGCGGCCTGTGCCGATTGCGTTGACCTGGACATACGTCCGTCCGTCTTCGTTCAGGACCTTGAGCTTCTTACCATCCGTTGCCGAGCTGCGGGTCTCCATCTGAACTTTGGCATCCGTGGCGACGGGCCGGGCCTGGCCGGCAACTGAGGGCGGCAGGGACAGCCAGAACTCGGGGCTGTAGTCGGGGTTGCTTTCCCAGGAGTTGTACGCGCCGACGCCCCAGAAGAACTTTGGCCCGTCTGCCTTGGCGTGCAGTTCGGCGACATAGGGCGCCTCACGTTCAACATCCACTCCGAGCTGGTACTTGTAGACGTTGTAGAGCTCATCAATGGGGTTGTACATGCGGCCGCGGTATGCCTCGGAGAGTCGGCCCGGTCCACCGGTGGTATCGATCCAGGGAGTGTCGTAGCCGAGCATGTAGCCAGTGAAAGCGTTCGCGGCCATGAGCAGGCGGTTACCAAGGAATTTATACGGCGAGACCGCATTGGGAGCGCTGGAGACTGTGCCGGCAGTCGGATCGACTTTCGTGCCCTGGATTGTCAGGAACCGCGCGATTGCACCTGTGGTGTTGATGCCGTCCCAGGCGTGGGCTTGGTCGCGGCCCATCTCCTGGTGCTGAACGAAGGAATAGCCATAGGGATTCAGGGGATCGTCGGCCGATATGAGGGGGAACTGGGCTGCGATGGAGCCGTTCTGCTCCGGACGGGACGTGGAAGCGTTGACCGTGTACCACTCGACGGCCTCGGAGTAGCGATCCCGGTTTCCAGTGAAGATGTATCCCGCGATGGAACCGACCAGGGGATACGTGTGTTGGTTCAGATAGCGCCAGTTGGTGTGCAGGAAAGTTTCCGTCATCGGCACGATGAGATTGCTGCTGAGTTTGCTCGTGTCCTGGTCATGCCAGCTCAGGTCGTAGGCCGTGTAGCTGTCCGGGACACTGCTTGATCGGAAGATCTCGGCTGCCGCGACAAGCCTGTAGAGCGGGACGCCGGAGTGGATATGCGCGTCCGGATAGTAGACGTACTTGGAGGGGTCCATATTGCTCCACGTCCGGATAATGCGCATGCCGTTTTCCCGGTACACGGGATCACCGGTGATGACGTAGAGGGTGGCCTGCGTATACGCCCCGAACGCGTCCCGGATGAGTTTGCTCTGTACACCTTGGGAGTTGAAGGCCGTGGTGCCCGGCTGGTCGATGATGCTGCTGGAATTTGAGGAGCGGAAATCCCGTGCTGCAAAAGACGTCTCTGCCATCGCAGCGTAGTAACTCTTCCACGGCTCAGTGCCCGCCTTAACCATGGAACGGGCGTTGCGCAGGCTATCGGCGCTCACGCCAATTCCAGGGTGGACGAAACCGCTCGCGTCCACGCTTTCGGTAATGGTCACCTCCTGCCCGGAATCGGCAATGGCCGGGGCCGCGCTGCCAAAGACGGGGATGCCGCCAGCCGGTGCAATGAGGGCAACGGCGGCGCCAAGTGCAAGCATGCGCGCCCACCGCCTCACAGTTTGAGGATGCTTCATCGGTCCTCCTGGATCGATAAGTAATGAGAGTGATGTAATGCGGTTCTGGCATAAACTCATTCGCCTTCCACCTGCGGTAGCCCAGGGGAGATGAACGGGCCAGAGGAGTATTCGACTGCGGGCCCGAATTTGCTTGTGGCTGTGGATATCGGCGGGATCCGCAAGTGTCTTCACCACCGTTCCGGCGGCAGTGAGCCTGCCGAAACGGGCCGAATGTGGGCAAGCTTAGCTGGGGAGCGGCATTCAGGCAATCGTTTTCCTGTAGCTACCCTCATGGCACTCCAGAGATCGCCAGGCCCCTTTACGCCCCGTTCACACAGCCTCTTGACAGCCCGTCATTCAGGCCGCAATATTTAGGATAACGTTTTCCTCGCTATTCCTTCCAACCTTCACCAGTACGGAACATGCCATGGCGGCATCGTCTCCCATCACTGTGAGTCATCACCTTCTAGAGTCAAGGGAGTGTGCCATGCAACAGCGCATGACCGCCCACAAAGAGAACACCTCGGACAATGCGGTCGCTGTTCCTAAAGCACGCGCCAAGCTTTCACGAAAACACCGCAGCCGCGGTTCCGGCGTCCTGCTGCTACTGGCGGCGCCGGGAATCGCCTGGTTCCTGATTTTTGCCTATGCTCCGATGGCCGGCCTGATCGTCGCCTTCAAGAATTTCGATGTCAGCAAAGGCATTTTCAACAGTCCGTGGAGCGGGCTGGATAACTTCAAGTACTTCATCGAAAGCGGGGATGCCCCCGCTATTGTGCTGAACACGCTCGTCTTGAATGTTCTGTTCCTTGCGGCAACCTTGGGAGCCGGACTTGCCCTAGCCATCATGCTCAATGAGCTGCGCGCCCGGGTGTTTAAGAAGTTCATGCAGTCTGCGATCTTTTTCCCTTACTTCGTCTCCCCAATAGTGATCAGCATCATCCTTCAGGTCATACTTGCCGGCGCAGGCGGCCACGGGGGAGCAGTCAATGACGCGCTGGGACTGTTCAACCTTCCCGAGATCAGCTGGTACACAGAACCAGGACCCTGGCCTTGGATCCTCACCATCGTGAAGGTCTGGCAGCTGGGCGGCTACATGTCGGTCATTTTCCTGGCAGCCATTACCTCTATTCCCGAGGATGTCTACGAAGCAGCAATGCTCGACGGCGCTACCCGGGCCCGGATGGCATTGTCCATCACACTGCCCCTCTTGAAACCGACCGCCGCCATCTTGATCGTTCTTGGCGTCGGAAGGATCTTCTACGGAGACTTCGGCACCATCTTTGCCATCATCGGCGACAACGGCACGCTGTTCTCCACTACGGACGTCATCGACACCTACGTTTTTCGTTCCCTCAGGACCATCGGTGACTTCGGTACCACCGCTGCGATTGGCCTGTTCCAGTCCGTGGTCGGATTCATCCTCGTTACAGCGGCAGTGCTCATCCAACGCCGCTACTCGAAAGAAAGCAGCATCCTGTGAGCACCTCCACAACACCCGCCGTGACAGCGCACAACAATCCTGTAGAGACCGAAAAGACGCCGAAACGACGACAGTCCATGTTCTCCCGGGCAGTAAACGCAACAAAGGTTTCGCGTGGCCAAGGACCCAAAAAGACCAGGCTTGAGCCCTTCACGGCTATCAGTTACGTGGGTGTCACAATTTTTGGCCTCTTTGCCTTGATCCCGTTGTGGATGATCGTGGCAGGCTCTTTGACGGAAGAGTCCACTCTTGCCCGCAGCGGATACAGCTTCTTTCCCGAACCGTTCTCGTTGGACGCATACGTTGCCATTTTCAGCGGTACGGCCCTCTTCCAAGGCTATGCGGCCACGTTGTTCATTACCTTGGTGGGCACCGCGCTGTCCCTATGTGCCACGGCGTCGTTGTCCTGGGCCATCGCCCGCCGCATGCCCCGGATCAGCAGGCCGCTAACGGTCTTCGCCTACCTTCCCATGCTCTTCTCGGGTGGTCTGGTGCCCCTGTATCTGTTGGTAACGCAGGTGCTGCAGCTTCAGAACAGCTGGTTCGCCGTCATTCTTCCGCACATGATGGCTCCGTTCCTGGTCTTCGTTGCGGTCAGCTTTTTTCGTCAGCTCCCCGAGGAAATCCTCGATTCCGCGAAGGTTGATGGCGCCGGCGAACTGAGGGTCTTCTTTGCGATCGTACTTCCGCTGTCCAAACCCATCCTGGCTGTCATTGGCTTGTTCTATGCCGTGTCCTACTGGAATGAATGGTTCACGGCCATGCTCTTCATCTCGGATCCAGAGAAGTACCCCTTGCAGCTGATGCTGCAGAACCTCATCGCCAATGTCACCAACGCCGCGATGTTGCCCGGGTCCGGCACAGTGGCCCCCATCTACCAACTCCGTCTTGCCCTGACCGTAGTGACCATCGGCCCCATCCTCCTGGCGTATCCGTTCGCGCAGCGCTACTTCGTCAAGGGCCTCACGCTTGGTGCCACCAAAGGCTAAGCAACCCCTCAAACACCATCTCTTCGTTCCAGTCCTTAGCCCCAAAACTCTTCAGCCCCACAAAGTCTCTGGCCCAACGATGCCAGCGTACAAAGGAGTGCATCATATGATCCCCAATACAGCAGTCTCCCGGCGTGGTTTCCTTGGTCTGGCCGGCGGCCTCGGCGTCGCTGCGGCGCTTACCGGCTGCGGTACGCCAGGAGCCTCCTCCACGGGCGGAGCCGTCACAGGCACGTCGGTCGCTGTCCTGCCCAGTACTGCTCCGGCTACGTGGAATGCCGTCCTGGCCAAGGTGAACAGCAAGCTCAAAAGCGATCTCGGTTTCGAGCTGGACGCCCAGTTCATTAACTGGTCCAATTACCAGCAGCAGTCCCTGCTCAAGTTCACGGCGGGGGAGAAATTCGATTCTGCCCTGCAGGCGCTTTGGCTGAACATGGCGCAACTGCAGCAGAGCGGATCGCTGGCAGATCTCACCAACGAAGTGGCCAAATACAAGAACCTCAGTGCAACGCTGCCCAAGAAACTGTTGGACTCCAACAGCTGGGACGGGAAGCTTTGGGGGATCCCGCAGGTCAACAGTGCAGCCCGCGTCCAACACTTCGTCATTCGTCAGGACATAGCCGACTCCGTTGGCTTCTCCACGATCGCAGACTTTGACCAGCTCGAGAAGTTCTTCTATGCCGTGAAGCAGAAAAACGACGGCACAGTGGCTTATGGAGCGGCTTCGAACAGTGGCTACCTTCACGCGCTGCCCGTGCCCACTGGAATGTTCAATGCCTCCTCCTGGGAGAACCCGGACACGATTGCCCGCGCCTTCAGCGGAAAGGGTATGTTCTTCCTGCTCGCCAGGGATGCGGCCAAGACGGGGTCCTCTTCGCCCAAGGCCTTTTGGGACGACGAAGGCATTGTGGACACCCTGCACCGGATCCGCAAGTACTACAACGACGGAATCATCAACGCCGACGCACTGAACACAGACGCAGCCACCCTGAAGAGCCAATGGATCGCCGGTAAGTACGCAGCTGGATGGGCAATGACCGATGGCACTGCCAGTAACTCACTCAGCACCCTGCAAAAGGCCGTCCCCAAGGCAGCGTTGGCCAACATCATGCCCCTCACAGGTGGCTTGTCCGCCAAACCGAACCAGACATTCCAAGCCGACAATCTCGTTGTGGTCAATTCCAAGGGCGGCAACGTGGACCGGACTTTGCAGCTGCAGGACTGGCTCTCCATCAAGGAAAACCACGACCTCATCACGTACGGAATTGAAGGCACAGACTGGGAACCTGCAGACGGCAACAAATTCAAACCCCTGAACGACTACGCGTTTCCGGGTTACGCGCTGTCTTGGCGGTCAAGCCTGGAGCGGAAGTCGTTGTCCATCAGTCCCACGGAAGAGAAGATCTTCGACTGGGCACAGAACTTCGACAACTTCACTCTTGACCCCTTTGCTTCCTTCATTCCGGACACCACACCCGTGAAACAGCAGGTGGCGGCCATGTCGAACGTCATCACGCAGTTTGCCAACCCGCTCTTCTACGGTGTCGTCGACGTCGATGACCAGCTGGACAAACTGAAAAAAGCAGCCGACGGTGCCGGGGTCGCGAAATTGCAGGAAGAGATGGAAAAGCAAGCCAACGCCCATCTCAAAAAGCAAGCCTGACACCCTGACTGAAACACAGATAAAGAGAAAGGCTCCTGATGCTGTCATACCGGTTGGCACTGCCCGAGTCACCGGCCACCGCCGTCGTCATCGCCATCCACGGCTTGATGGAATCTGCGGCGTGCCTTGAAGCTGCCGTTCAGCGCTGGACCACCGGGCAATGGGCAGTCCTGACGTTTGATCTTCGCGGGCACGGCAGTTCGCCGCGCTGGTCAGAACAAGAGCTTCGGGAACACCCCGGGGATGTCATGGTCAGGGATGTCCTGGTCCTCCTTGAGTTGGACGAACTGCAGGACGTGGCACAGCTCCCGGCTCTCTACTATGGGCACTCTGCCGGCGGTGGCGTTGCAGCCGCCGTTGCCGCCAGCGCTTTGGAACGGACACCTGCCCGATTCCGCCCGGTTGGTGTCCTCCTGGAAGATCCATTCTGGAGGCTGCCAGTGACGACTTTGCAGGACCGTGATGTTGCAGAAGCCGCCTACGCTCATCTCGTTGACGTTCAATCCCGCACGCCGGAAGAACGTGTGCAGATTAGGAGACGCGAGTGGCCCAACTGGAGCGAGGCCGAGATTCAGCGTAGTTGCAAGGCGCAGGAGGATTGCGATCCAAACCTGGTGCGCAACGGCAACGTCATTCCGAGCACGCCATGGCCGGAGTTGCTGGCGTCATTCACGGCATCTGGCGTTCCTACGCTGATTATCACTGGCACCGTCAGAACCGGGATCACGCCGCAGCACCAGCAGATCGCCCGAACCGCAGGCACCGCGATTGAGGTATTCGACGGCGCGTCCCATTTCATCCGGCGCGATATGGAAGACAGATTCATGGACACCGCAACCAGCTTTTTCGCGAAGTCCCTGGAGGGGAAGGGCAAGCATCGGGCAAAGCCCGTCGCCATGGCAGTCATGGCACCGCCTGAACTCTTCTCCAAGCTCTTCTCGTCGGCCGCGATGAGCGTCTTGGACCGGTTGGTGGACCTTCGCGGGCCGGTCTTCGAAGACTTCTCGACGTCGGACGCCCGGGCAGCGCTTGCCGGGACTGAAGTCCTCATTACCGGATGGGGTTGCCCGAAAATCGATGGGGACGTCCTTTCCGCAGCCCCCAAACTGCGTGCCATCATCCATGCCGGTGGGGTCATCGCGGGAAACATAGTGCCGCTTCCCGCAGGCAGGAAAATTTCCGGTTCCAATGCTGGTGAGGCGAATGGCCGTCCCGTCGCGGAGTACACGCTGGCCATGATCCTGCTGGCCAACAAACAAGCCTTCGAAAGCGCCCGCATGTACGGGGAACGCCGCACACCGATAGACCGCGAACAGGAATTTCCCCGAGCGGGAAACTACCAGAAAACGGTGGGTCTGGTGGGGGCTTCCCGCATCGGCCGCCAGGTCGCCAAACTGCTCCGGCCGTTCGAACTCGACATAGTGATTCATGACCCCTATCTGGATGAGGCCGAAGCAGCCGCCCTGGGCGTGACGCCGCTTCCACTGCAGGCACTGATGACCCGGAGCGACATTGTGTCCCTGCATGTTCCCGTCACGCCGGAAACGACAGGGATGATCGGGGCCGCCGAACTGGCCTCAATGAAGGATGGCGCCACCCTCATCAACACGGCCAGAGGCGAGGTCCTGGACCAGGCAGCCCTCGAAAAAGAGCTGGCCAGCGGACGGATCAACGCGATCCTCGATGTGGCAGTGCCGGACGTGTTGCCACCGGAGCATCCTTTTTATGAGTTGCCCAACGTAATGCTCACACCGCACATCGCTGGTTCCATGGGCACCGAACTGCTCCGCATGGGGGACCACGTGGTGGCCGAAATGGAACGGTACGTCAAGGGAGAGCCGTTCGCCTACCCGGAAGAGCTTTCCTAGCATGGAGAAAATAGTGACCGTCATCAGCAACCCTGTCCTGCCGGGGTTCTCGCCAGATCCGTCCCTTATCCGTGTAGGTGAGTGGTTCTACCTGGCCAACAGCTCCTTCGAGTGGTACCCGATTGTCCCGATCCACCGTTCCCGCGACCTTGTAAATTGGGAGTTTGCCGGCTCGTTCAGCGGCCCGGACGCGGTTCTGGAACTCAGGGGACTGGGGGATTCGGCAGGTGTCTGGGCGCCCTCGTTGAGCTGGTCAGATGGCCTTTTTTGGCTGGTCTTTACCGTGGTCCGGAGTTTCGGCGGACCACACAAAGACATGGACACCTACATCACGCGAGCGGTTGACGTGGCCGGTCCTTGGTCGGCGCCAACCCGTGTAACCACCACGGGTTTCGATCCATCCATCTTTCACCACGAGGGCGGGCACTGGCTGCTGAACATGGAATGGGATCACAGGCCAACCGGCCGTGGAGGATTCGCCGGCATCAACCTCCAGGAGCTGAACGCTACCGGAACGGCCACTCTAGGCGAACCGAAAATCATTCATCGGCGTGCCGAACTCATCGAAGGTCCCAATCTCTATTCCTTCAACAACCGCTTCTACCTCATGCTCGCAGAAGGCGGAACGGGCCAGAACCATGGCATTGCCATGATGCGTTCCGATGCTCTTTTCGGCCCTTATGAACCCGATCCGCACGGCCCGGTCCTCACTGCCCGCGACGATCCCACCCACCTGCTGCAAAAGGCCGGGCACGGTGAAATCGCCGTCGCTGAGGATGGGACCCTTTTCCTAGCACACTTGGCTAGCCGGTGGGTCGAAAGCGAAGGCAAGCAATATTCCATTCTCGGACGCGAGACGTGCATCCAGCGGATGCGGTTTACTGACGACGGCTGGTTGCGCCTGGAGCAGGATGGCTGGCATCCGTCACTGACGGTGGAAGGTCCAAAACCAACGTTCGACGGCGCCGCTCCGGTTTCGACGTCGGTGCCGGCCGCTCGGGCTGCTGATACCAGCACCTTTGGCGGGGTCGCCACCGAAGCGGTGACCAATGATGGCCACCTGACTCTGGGTTGGCCCTGGAGTTCCCTGAGGCATCCCGTCTCATCACAGTGGGCCAGCCTTTCGGAACGGCCTGGATGGCTTCGCCTCAGGGGACGATACAGCACGGACTCGGTCCTGGAGCAGTCACTGGTGGCGCGCCGCTTGACCAGCGGCAGCCTGAGGGCGGGGGTGACAGTTGAAGCGCAACCAACCAATTTCACTCAAAGCGCCGGACTCATTTTCTACTACAACACCTCAAGTTACTTCTACCTCAGGACGACCGTAAGGGAAGCCGGGGGAGAACTGCTTGATGGCGACACACCAACTGAGCAGATTCTCGAAGTGTTCGAGAAAGACCCGTATAAGGGCCTGCATTCCTTCGGGTCCGTTGTGGTGGAATCGAGCTCTCCCCTCCGTTTGGAAGCCACTCTTGACGGCGGACGTTTGCAATTCTTCTGGTACCGACCTGGGTAAACCGCTGCAACGGATTGGGCCCGAACTCAATGCCCTCCAATTGTCCGATGATCATGGAGACACATTGCGGTTCACGGGGGCCTTCGTCGGCGTCGCCGCACAGGACCTGCGCGACCAGCGCTTTACTGCCGACTTCACGGACTTTCAGTTCCAGCCATTGGCAGGGCAATAAGGCCCATGAGCGAGAGCCCTAAGAAGCAGACCCCCATGCAACAGAAACCGCCGGTCCTCGGGGATGTCGCGAAGGCAGCCGGCGTTTCCGTTCCAACGGTTTCCCGTGGTCTTGACGAGCAGCAAGTACGTAGCCCCCAGCCTCCGGACCCGGGTACTGAAAGCAGTCAATGATCTCGGCTATCGTCCCAACGTGGCCGCTCGCGCCACAAGGTCCGGAAAGCGTTCAATGGTGGCGGTTCTGACGGGCGCTACGTCCAATTATGGATACGCCCAAACCATTGAAGGCATTGAGAGAGCTGCGCGCCAAGCGGGCATGTCCGTCATCATCGCGGTCGTGGAATCCGATGCCGAAGAAGCAGTCAACGCCGCAATCGACCTCGTCCTCTCCCAACCTGTAGCCGGCGTTATCATCCTGGAATTCGATCGCCCCGGACTCGCTGCCGTCAGGGTCTTTCCGCGCTCCATTCCCATGGTGGTGGCCGGCGGAGGAACAGGCCGTTCCACCAGAACCACCAGCGCTCTGCTCGACGAACATGGTGCCGGGAAGGATGCTACCGACCACCTTCTTTCGCTGGGGCATCGGACAGTACACCACATAGCAGTTCCCACCATGGGCAAGCAGTCCGGTCGAACAGAGGGTTGGAAGGCAGCTTTGACAGCAGCGGGGATTCCTCTTCCCCGTATCCTGCATGCGACCTGGGAACCTTCCAGCGGCTACAGCGTGGGCCAGAAGCTCGCCGCCCAAAGTGGCGTTACGGCTGTGTTCTGCGGGAACGACGATGTGGCGATTGGCGTCATCAAGGCATTCGTGGAATCCGGCAGGCGCATTCCCGAGGATGTTTCCGTGGTGGGCTTCGACGATCAGCCGCATGTGGCCATGTGGCGACCAGCTCTAACCACCATCCGCCAGGACTTCCAAGACCTCGGTTCGAGGGCCTTCCGGCTGCTGGAAAAGGCTTTGGACGGCGGTCCCAAGCCGCCGACTGCTTCCACCGTTAAACCAAAACTCATCACCCGCGGCTCCACTGCTGCCGTCGGATCCATCTTCAGCGACTGACAAAAGGAGAGCTTTACCCATGAACATTTCCTGGAGGGCACCGTGACCCTCACGCACGCCAGTTCCGAGCTTGAGAACAAGCCGCCCACCACAGGTGTTCCCCAAGGAGGGGATGTCCTGGCGTGGGGTAATGATTGCCTGACCTTGCACATTCTCCATGCGGAGCACATGGCTCCGAGGCTGCTTGCCATCGGGCACGCACAGCTTCCACTGCCAGACCTGGAAGGGTTGCGCCGGTCGTCCTTGCCCATTGTGGAGATTGCACTGGCTGGCGACGGTCGGCATGGCACCGCGGGCAAGCGGCACGTCGACGGCGCTGCTGCCCAACGTTTGCGACTCATCCAAGCGCATGAATCTGAGACCCATGGTGTGGCCCGGCTCTGCCTGCTTGCCCGCGATCCGGAGACCGGCCTTGAGGCAACTGTCTGATCATGAGCTGGCGGCGGGGTCCTCGGTCCTGCGAAGCTGGACTGAGCTACGAGCCGGGGCATCCGCCGTCGGGCTTGAATATGTGTCCTCCTTGGTTCTTTCCGGGCTGGGCCGCTCCCGGGACTGGGAAGAGGGCATGGCTCTATGGCAGGCAGCGAACCCGTGGTCCGGCGAATTTCGTTGGCGGCGTGCCAGTCTTGCCGAGCGTGGCCTGTACAACGTGGGCATGGTGGAATACGAGCAAGTCGGTTCCAAAAACCGGATCGCATTGACATCCACCGGTGCATGGTCCACGGCGGAACACCTTCCCATGGGAATCCTGGAAGATCTTGCAACAGGGGCGATGCTTGCTTGGCAGGTGGAGCACAACGGAGCCTGGCACTACGAGATGGGGGACCGGTACAACGACCTCTACCTCGCAGTGTCCGGTCCGACGGCCGCTGAACACCAGTGGGCACTGACGCTCCAACCGGGAGAGGCCTTCACCACCGTTCCGGCAGCTGTGGCCGTGGTACCCGCCGGCGGTATTGATGCTGTCACGGCAGAACTTACTGCCTACCGTCGTCGGATTCGCAGGCCGCATGAGGACAATGTTGAGCTTCCCGTCATTTACAACGACTTCCTCAATGGGCTCATGTCGGATCCCACAACCGCAAAGGAACGTCCGCTGATTGCAGCAGCTTCAGCACTTGGCGTTGAAGTCTTCTGCATCGACGCCGGCTGGTACGACGACGAAAACGGCGGCTGGTGGGATTCGGTAGGGGAGTGGGAGCCCTCCGTTACCCGCTTCCCCGACGGCGGTCTGGCCGGCCTGATTGCAGAAATCCGGGCCGCCGGCATGAAACCGGGGTTGTGGCTGGAGCCTGAAGTTGTGGGTGCGCGAAGTCGAATCGCTGAACAGTTGCCTGCCGAGGCCTTCTTTGTGCGCAGTGGCAGACGCATCAAAGAATGGGGACGCTACCAACTGGACCTGCGGCACCCCGCTGCGAGGTCACATCTGGACGGGGTGGTCGACCGGTTGATGGCGGACTTCGATCTGGCGTATCTCAAACTGGACTACAACGTCGATATCGGCGCAGGCACAGACCTGAACGGTGCCACTGGTGCAGGGCTCCTGGAGCACAACCGTGCCTATCTGGAGTGGGTGTCTGCTGTGATGGATCGGCACCCCGGACTGACTGTTGAAGGTTGCGCGGCCGGTGGATCCCGAACCGACGGCGCGTCCGGTGCCGTCTTCCCCATCCAGTCGCTGACGGATCAGCAGGACTTCGTCAAGACGCCGCCCATCTCAGCTGCCGCACCGCTTGCCATTACTCCCGAACAGTCCGGTGTTTGGGCCTCCGTGGATGGGTCAATGGGTGATGAGCAACTGGCGTTTTCGATCGCCAGCGCACTGCTCTCCCGCGTGCACCTCGGGGGCCGGATCGATACCCTCAGCCCCGCGCAGTTGGCCGTGATCCGTGCGGGCCTTGATGCCTATAAGGCCCTGCGCGCCGATATTTCATCCAGCGTGCCTACTTTCCCCTTGGGACTGCCGGGTTGGCGGGATAGCTGGATCGCGCAGGGCGCGCGGCTGGGAGAACGGACGCTTGCCGTCGTTGTTCACAGGCGGCGAGGCGATGTGGAGCAATCACTTGACCTTCCTGCCTGGCTTGGAGAGCACCCCAGCGTGACGGTGGCGTATCCGCCCTGGGGTGCGGCAGACGCCGTCGTACTTCCAGCGGCGGCCGGTGCGGCGATGCTCAACGTCACGCTCGCCGAAGAAAACAGCGCGCGACTGATCCTCCTTCACGCCTAAGAACACTTCCATGAACTCCAGAGTCAGGTACAGATATGAGCCCTTCCCAACAGGCGGCGGCCACCGTCCGAACAGCCACAGCAGTGACCGACCAGCACGGCGAAGTGGCCCAACTCCATGGGGTTGGTGTGCTGTTCCACGAGGGCCGGTACTACGCATGGGGTGAAGAAAAAGCGCAGGAGCACTCTTTACTTCCGTCGAGTGCTACTCAACCGAGAACTTCGCCGTATGGCGCCACGAGGGGACTTCCCTTCGCAGGGAAGCCGCCGGCGATCTGGGTCCACAAAGGATCGTTGAGAGGCCGAAAGTGCTTTTCAATGCCGCCACAGGGTATTTCGTGATGTTCCTGCATATCGACTCACCCGACTACGCCGAAGCCAGGCTTGGTTTTGCCCGATCAACATCACTCATAGGCCCCTATGAGTACCTGGGGAGCTCCCGTCCACTGGGCAATTTAGGCCGCGATATTGGCGTGTACCAGGAGCCCTCCGGCCTCGGTGTGCTGATGTCTGAAGACCGGGAAAACGGACTGCATCTGTACCGCCTCGCGCCGGACTATCTCAGTGTTGAGTCTGTTCTTTCCACCACTCTGAAAAATGATGGAAGTCATGGGTACGAATCGCCGGCTTTGGTGCGCGTTGATGAATTGTATTATCTGTTTGGATCAGACTTGACCGGCTGGAACATGAACGACAATAAATTCGCAACAGCCGGCTCCCTTGAGGGGCCATGGTCTGAATGGCGTGATTTCGCTCCATCCGGCAGCCGAACGTTTGATTCACAGGTCAGCGCCGTAGTCCCTGTCCTCGGATCCAGCAGTGTTTCCCACGTCTACATTGGCGACCGCTGGAACCAGCACGATCTCTACAACTCCCCTCCCCGTCATCCTTCCCATCAGCATCGGAGGCGGGCACGCCAGCCTTAGCTGGCGGGACGAGTGGGGGTTGGACTGACGGCGGCAGTTGACTCCCGGATAACGAGCTCCGGTTTGACGGCGGAGGAACCAGGCACCTCGCCAGTGGCCAATGTTGCGGCAAGAAGGGCAAAAGCCCTCGCTCCCAGGTCCCGGAAATCCTGCCGCACGGTGGTCAAGGCGGGCCGCCACATAGCCACGTGCGGCTGGTCGTCGAAACCAACCACCGATACGTCCTCCGGGACGCGCTTACCGCTGTCGAGGAGGGCACTGATCACGCCGATGGCGACATCGTCATTTCCGCAGAAAACCGCAGTGACGTCATCTCTGGCTGCAAGCTCTTTCCCGACTCGGTAACCGCTGGCTGGCTCCCACGTGGCGTGCAACACAGGAGGGACGGGGGCACCCGCAGCCGGTCAGGGCTGCCCGCCAGCCTTCGGTGCGGCCTGAGTGCTTTCCCATGGTCGGAACCGAAACGTGATGAACAGTTTGGTGCCCTAGCGACAGCAGGTGGTTGGTTACGTCCCTCCCGGAACCGCGCTCATCCAGAAGCGCTGCCGGAGTTTTTCCCGTGCGTCTGCTTCCCCCTCCGGCCGAGACCAAGGGGACAGACTTCGGGAACGCTTTCACGGCAGCCAGGCCCGACCGGTCGAACTCAAGGATGATGACGCCAGCCACGGGCTGGGAAAGAACGAGGTCGATGGCTGAGTTAACGGCGTCGTCGTCGTCGGACTCAATCACTGAAATGATCACTGAGAGGCCGGCGGCCCGAGCCGCCTTCTCGATGCCCTCGATGGTCTTGGCATAACCGTAATTCGAAGTTGCTCCAGTCAACACGGCGACCATCGATCGTTTCCCGGACCTGGTAGCCCGGGCAGCCCCGTTGGGACGGTACCCGAGCTCGGCGACAGCTTTCATTACCCGTTCGCGGAGTTCCGGTGCAACATACTTGCTGCTGGTCAGGACACGCGAAACCGTGGGAACGGACACCCCCGCTGCCTTGGCGACGTCGCCTAGCACAGGAACTTTCTGCTTCAAGGGGTAGTCCGGAATCTTGGTCACAGTCCCCAGCGTAACCGCACTTCCCGCCATGTCATGGGAAGCTCCGGGGCTGTGGAGGTAATCGTTATCTTCACGTCAGGTTGTCGAAGTCTCCTCGCGCCCAAGCTGCATGCCGTTGGGCCGAATCGTGCAGAACGGCTTTAGCTCTGGAGGCGATGATGTTGTTGAAGTTGCCGTAGATCCTGTCGAACGTGAGTTCTTCCAGCTGTGCGGCAACCCGCAACGCTACTGCCCCCGATAGCGGCAGATGATTCGGGTAGCTGCGCATGAAGGCGATGGATCGGCGGTCTGGATTAGGAAAGACGCTGTCGCCGGTCAGCAGGACCCCTTTGCCGCCCGCTCCTGCAGTCCAGTGCGCTACCGCGCTGCCCGGGAAGTGGCCTCCGGTCTGGTGCAGTGTCAACCCTTCGGTGATGGTCCTGCTGCCGGACCAGTAGGAGATGACCGCATCATCGCGCCCAACCCAGCGCCGGTCGGCGTCTGCCACAAGCACGGGGACGCCGCCGAGCAGACGTGACCATTCCACCTGCACCCCGAACATGTGGGGATGACTTGCTGCGATCGCCACAACCGGGCCTCGCTCGAGGATTGCTTTCACGGTGGTGTCATCAACGAAACCAACGGGATCCCACAGCAGCGAACCCTCTGGTGTCACTACAAGCTGGGTAGTTTGACCGATCCCGACTTTCGGCGCGGTTCTGATGCCGATAAGTCCGGGCTCGTTCTCCTCCAGCAGTAACTGCTGGCCGGCCTGCGCCAACTCTTCGAGTGAAAGCCACTTTTGCCCGTCCTCGGGCACGTATTGCCTTTCGTCGTTGCAGATCGGGCAGAGTTCGGCCGTCGGTTCGTCGCGTTCGACGGCGCAGGTTGCGCAGATCAGCATAGGTTCCCCTTCCCGGCTCAGGACCCTGCCGAATCCGGCCGGCGCCCGGATAGATTTTCGACCGCTTGCTCGATCCCCACTACCTCCCCTTCGACGTCTTCCATATACAGCCTGCCGGAGGTGATCAGGCCGTCCTCTACTTCGAAGAGCGTGACCCCACGGGCTTGGAAGGGTTGCCCGTCGGTACGATTACCGGTCCACGACCATTCTGTCCATGTGATGTTACCGTCGTCGACTGAGCGGATCATTTCTGTCCGGAAGTCCAGGATTCCAGCGAACATCGCAGCCCAGTTCGCATGCATCTGGCCTCTGCCTGTGAAAGTCCGGCCAGGGTGGGCAGGCTGCTCACTGTGGTAGTTCTCGTGGAACAGAGCAGCCATGCCCTCGGGATCGTGCGCGTTCATCGCCAGCAAGAGCCGGTCTATAACTTCACTCAACCTTGGTTTCCTTCCGCTCACTGATTGCGGCTTCAGCCCCGTTCCCGGACGCGTAGAAAAGAGGGCCGAACCTGGCGCCAATTTACGCTGAATCAGCCCCCGGCTCCAGACCCTTGCGATCCTGGAAATATATGTCGATCTATTTACGAGCGTCACAGTCGCGATATAAAGTTGGAGATGGAAGCATGCTTGGGCGCCACAAGTGGTGGTCCGCTCCACATGCCCGAACTAGGGAGACAAAGATGTCTGGTTCACGCTCTGGGGAGATCAAAGAAGATTCATAGGAACTGACCATGGGCGCACTGCTCGATGAAGAGTTCCGCTCGGTTTTCGAAGGGTCGACGCCGGTTGCTACACCGTGGGCGGGCCTCTACTTCATCTAGCCCGCCACCAAAACCCGGCACTCCAGTCAGGGAACCTGTTTGTCACTGAGTATGGCTTGTATGCCCGCCATCAGGACGGAACGTTCGCGATCTCGACCTCGTTCAGCTCCTGGGAGACGGAAAGGGTTGGGACAGCTCTGCGCCCCAACCCTTTTCCCAACGCAGCACCCGGGCTCAGTGTCCTTGGAAGGCCTCCGCCAGCCACCAGGAGCCACCGTCCGAGGCGATCTTGGCATCGATCACCAAGGGCCTGTCCTGTCCGCCATCTCTGAACGCCGCAACCCATTCCCGCACTGGTTGAAGGTCATCCAGCGTCCGGACGGTCACGCCGTCGGCTCCGTATCCCCGGGCGATCGCAGCAATATCCGTCTCCGGGAAGGACACGCTGCCCAATTCCTCTTGCGGGTGGTGCTCGGCGAAGTGGTGGACCTCAGCGCCGTACGCGGCATCGTTGTAGACGATGCAGACCAGCGGCAACTTCAGCCGGACGGCGGTCTCCAGTTCGCTGATACCCATCAGGAACCCGCCGTCGCCGGCGCCCAGCACCGGCAGCCGCTGTGGTTGGGCTATCGCAGCTCCGATTGCCGTGTACAGGCCAATGCCAATCGCCTGGAACGCTTGGGTAAAACAGAATCCGAATTCGTCCGGCACCGCCAGGTACTGGCTGGGATAGCCCATGAAGTTGCCCGAATCCACTGCGACGATCCTGTCTGCGGGAAGGATTGTATCCAGTTCCCGGCTGATCACCCGGGGGTCGATCGACGTCGCAGTGCCAAGGTCCGGAGTCTCCACGTCCCGCCACCGTGCACTCTGTTTGATGGCGAGGGCGTTCTGCTCGGTGCGGTACTTTTCCGCCGCTGCGGGCTGGATCGTCCTGAGGACGCCCAAAGCGTCCTCGGCGGTGAGGGCGGAATCACCCAGCACGCCCAGTGTGATCTGCCTGTTGGCGCCCAACGAGGAATCTTCGACGTCGATCTGGACTACTTTTGTTCCCGCCGAGATCAGCCGGCCGTGACGCATGGTCCACATATTCAGGGTGCAACCCCACCCGATAATGAGGTCCGCTGAGGTGATGAGTTCCGCGGTCAACGGCGAGGAGAACCCGCCGGAGATGCCCAAATTATGCGAATCGCCGTTGAACAGCCCATTGGCCACGGCCGAGGTCGCCACGAGCGCCCCCGTATGCCGGGCCAGGGCCAGGATGGAATCCCGCGCGCCCCTGCCACCGCGGCCCGCGACGAACACGGGACGTTTCGCGTTCGAGATCAGCTCCACCAGCTGGTTCACTGCGCTGGTATCCGGACGAAGCCGCGCCGGTACAGGCACGACGACGGTACTCACCGTGTCTGCGGCGGTTCCGCTTTGGACGTCCAGGGGCAAGCTGAGGACCACGGTCCTGCGCTCGTTCACCGCTGTTCGGAAGGCCCGGACGGTATCCGCTACAGCCGTTTCGGGGGAGTGGATCCGTTCCGCCACGGCCCCGACGCTGCGCGCCAGGGCATCCTGGTCGATCTTGAAGTTGGACCGGATGGCTGCTGCTTGCGTATCGGCCGTCAACACGATCATGGGTGTGCGGCTCTTGGCAGCTTCTCCGACGCCGGTGATCGCGTTTGTCAGGCCACATCCTTGGTGCGTGGTCACCACGCCGACTTTGCCGGACATCCTGGTGTAGGCATCGGCCATGGTGGCAGCGCCGCCTTCATGGCGGGCCGCGGTGTACGGAACTCCGGCGTTCATCAGGGTGCTCGTGACGTCAAAGTTGCCGCTGCCCACCACGCCGAAGACGTGGCCGACTCCCAGCTTTGCCAGTGTCTGGCCCACCAGGGTAGAGACCCTTACCTGCTCGCTCATGCGCCCGGCTCCGACGCTGAACTTGCTGAGCTTGCTGAACTTGCTGAGCTGTCAACCAGAGCATAAACGCGGCTGGGGCTTCCCGTCCCGCCAACGATTGGCAGGGGTGCAACCACCAGCGTCGCGCCGGTGACCGGGAGGCGATCAACGTTCCGCAACGACGTCACACCATATTTGTCAGCGCCGAGCAGGAACGAATGGACGGGGAACATAGGGTCCAGTGTTGCGGCCTGGCCGGCGTCGATGCCGACCGTTTCCACGCCGAAGCCGCTGATCGAGGCGTTTCCCGCAAGCCATTTGGCACCAGCCGCGGAGACACCCGGAGTGTGGGGGCCGGCGTCGTCAGCGTTCATGAAGTCCACAGCGTTACCGCCACGGGCGGACCAGCCGGTGCGGAAGATGACCCAGCAGTTTTCCGGGAAAGGGCCATGCTCCTGCTGCCACTGCTCAAAGTGTTCGGGCTCCAGCAGGAAATCGGCGTCTTGGGCGGCTTCGGCGGTCTTGTCAATCACCACGGCCGGCCCCACCAGGCGGTGCGGCTCGATCCGGTCAACAGACTTCCCGTCCTTGCCCGTGATCCAGTGGACGGGAGCGTCCAGGTGCGTCCCGGCGTGTTCGCCCACCGTGACGTCGTTCCACGCCCAGGCCGGTCCGGCGTCGTCGAAATTGCTGACGGGAGTCAGCGAAAGCCCAACAGTGTTGGCCAGGGGTTGGGGAAGATTCAGAATCGGGGTATCACCGCTGAGCGGCGTGGTGAGGTCGACGACGTCGATGGCGCCGGATGACAAGCCTGCGGTGAGCTCATTTAGAACAGACATTGTTCTCCTGTCGGGTTGATGTGTGGGTTCATTTCAATTTCTGAGCAACCAAATGCCCCGATCCGCCGGATAACCCGGGGCCGGGATGGGTGGACGCGCCGATGTGCCACAATCCCTTGACGGAGGTTTTGTGGTTTGCGGCCTGGGGAAGGGCCGCCAAAGAAGGTTCTGGAAGAGTTCGGCGGATCCACCGTACGGATCGCCGTTGACGGCATTGGGGTTTTCCGCGGCCAGATCGGTCGGTGCCAGGATGTCCCAGGCCAGGACGGACGCCCTGGTGCCCGGCGCGAATTGTTCGAGCCTGGTCAGGACGCGTTCCATGTATTGTTCCTTAAGTTCCTGTGTCCAGCCGCCCTCCACGGCGAGCGCCCCTGCGGCATCCGCCACCGGCGAGAAGGGCACTTCCTGTAACTGCAGCCATAGTGTCGCTTTGCCTGCGGGTGCCCGGGAAGGATCCAGCACGCACTGTTGACCGACGACGACGGTAGGTTCCGTGGGCAACAGCCCCGCCTCCGCTTGGGCGCAAGCAATTGCAGTGCTGTCCGAACCGTTGCTCACGTGAACCAGGGGCACGGAATCCAATCGGGGATCGAGCCATTGCACCGGCTTGTCCAGGGCCAGGTGGATCTGCATGGCTCCGCGGCCGTTCTGGTAACGCGCGGCGGCTTCGGCCAACCCGGCTGGTGGCTTGCGCAACAATCTGGAATACAGGGCCTGGGGTGACACGTTTGCCAGGACGGTCGGTGCGCTGACCAGTCCGTTGGAGGTTTTCACTCCCGTTGCACCTTTGGAGTCGACGAGGATTTCCTCGGCTTCTGTGTCCAGCATGATCCGGACGCCTTTGTCCCTCAGGAGGGCCTCAAAAGCAGCGATGAAGTTCCTGGCTCCGCCTTTCACCACAGGGAGGCCAAAGCTGTGCATGCTCAAGGCCATGACCGGAAGCATGACGCCGCCGGTCGCTTGGTCGGGGCCGAGGCCGGCGTGAAGGAGCCAAGGGGACCACAGCTGGTCGGTTTGCCATCCGTTGAAGCGGCTGCGGAGGTAGTTGCGGCCACTCATGACTGAATCGCGGACGAAAGCCTCGGTACCCTTGACTTTTCCTCGCCTCAAAGCGCCGGCGGCGATCGTCAGCACGTCCCTGAAGGATCGGAGTTCAGCACCGAACGCACCGAAAATGGTCCCTGCATTGCGGCCGAGGTCCTCCAGCATGGCCAGGTAGGCGCCTTCGTCTCCGTTCTCCTGCAAAGCCGCTGCAGTGAGTGCCGGGTCGCGATGGGCCACGACAACCCTGTGTTGCCCTGTCCTTGGGTCGGCTGCCACGCTGGCCGTCACGGCGCCGTCGGAATTGCAGTATTCCAATCCCCTCGCATGCAGTTCACTTCCCAAAGCCTGGTATGCGCCTCCGGAAACGAACAGGGGATGCCAGGAAGAGAAGGAATCGTGGGTGAAGCCAGGCAGCGTGCGTTCCCCTGAATGGATGAAGCCGCCCAGCCTGCCGGCCCGTTCAATAAGGCAGACGCGCTTCCCGGCCATGGCAAGCTCCGCGGCGGCTACCAGGGAGTTGATCCCCGAACCAATGATGGCGATATCGGTCGAGTGCGTCATAGAGGGCACCGTCATCTCAGAAATCCGGGTGGTTGGTTGCGGCGTGGTATTTGCCGCTGTGGAACAGGAGGGGTTCCCCTCCAGCATTCTCGTACCTCTCCACCTCGCCTACGTAGATGACATGGTCGCCGGCATCGTGTCGTGAGACGGTCCGGCACTGGAACGTGGCAACTGCGCCGTCCAGCAATGGAATTCCGGCGATTCCCTCGGTGGTTTCCGCGCCGGCGAATTTGTCTGTGGCCGGCGTTGCGAACTGGCGCGAGAGGACGTGCTGGTCACTGGCAAGGATGTTGATGGCGAAATGCGTAGCGTCTTCGAAGTCCACCAGGCTCGGAGCCCGCTTGCTGGGGCACCACAACACCAGCGGAGGTTCCATGGAAACGGACGTGAAGGAGTTGGCGGTCATGCCCACCTTCCGCCCGTCGACTCCGAGGGTGGTGACCACCGTGACGCCCGTGGCGAATTGTCCCAGGGCGCCGCGGAAGTCCCTCAGGTCAAAAGCTGACGCATCTTCGTCCTTGCGTGCCTGCACGAACTCGGCGGCAGCTGCGGGATCGAACCACCATGGGTAGAACGTGCGGGGATCATCGAACCCTCCGGTGATGCTTGCGGCCAGCGCCGGGTGGTCAGCTGCTTCGGCCAGGACGGCCTGTTGGTGTTCCCGCCGGGGTTTGAGCATGTCGTTTGTCCACGTCACTGCCCACTGGCCCCAGCCGCGCCAGAACTCGTCAAAGGTGCGTTCCATCCACTGCTTGTCGAAAGGCTGCTGCCCCCGCCGGATGATGGAATCCAGGTAGTACTTGGCGGCCAGCGTCGCGTTGTTGGACCCCTGACCGGTGAGGGGATCGTTGAGCAGGACGGCATCGCCGAGGCCGAAGACAAGGTTGCCATTGCCCAGTTCGCCCACTGCTGAGCGGACGGTCGGGGTGATCCGGCCCAGAAGTGTGGCTCCCTCATCGGTGAGCGTTGCATTGGCGAAGTTCTTTGCCTCGTGGGAAAATGCTCTTCAAGGATTTCAAGTGATCGACTCAGCTGTTCTTCCGGATTTGTAACATCGGTCCACTTGTCCATGGGGCCGCCCACGACGCCTTCAAAGACCATCATCTGGCAAGGCCCGGAAACGCTGAGCCCGGGAAAGGTGAAGAACTCCCCGACGCCGGGGACTACAGACATGCGGATGCTGGCACTGGGCTGCTCGGCCGGCCCTGTGGCTGAATCCGGTGCAACGGCATCGAATGACACCGTATCGAGTGACACATAGTTCAGGGCGAGGACTCTTTGCGGCCGGTCGAATGGGGACTTGGACCTGTCCTTGGGGAAGATCTGGGCGATCTCTCCCTTTCCGGCGCTGACGATAACCAGTTCGTAGTCCCGTGCGAGCTCCTCCAGCATGCGAGGCGTAACTTTCTCTATACGGAAATCGCCGCCGCCAGCCACAAAAGCCTCGATCCAGGCCGCACTCTTGATCCGCTGATCCACCGAGCGGGCAGTCCCCTCAAGGGGCGCCTCCCACTCGATGGCGCCCGAGCCGGATTCGCCTTCCACACGTAATCGGATGGAACTGATCCCGGGCACGGCTTCATCGTCGTAAAGCTTGGTCAGGGCGGAACTCAGTTGCGCTTCGGCGGCCAGCGCGGTGGGGAACATGCATTGGCTGGACATGACCTTGCCAGTTCGGATTTGAGCGGCCGAACGGTCCGAGAACAGGGTGACGTCATACCCCTCCCGCTGCAGGCCCAAGGCCAGTTGGGCGCCGGATTCGCCGGCTCCGATGATTGCGATCTTTCGCATGTCTGGTTTTCCTTCGAGGAACGTTGTTGCCAGGGGAAGTGGAGCGACTATCAGGTCGCAGGTACGGCGGAGCCCACGCTTGCAAGGTACGCGGCTGCCTTATCCGGGTCCATGAACCATTCCTGGAAGTCCGGCGGGTTGTTGAATCCGTTGGCGAAGCGGTGCGCGATTTCGGCCGACTGCCCGGCAGCTCCCAGAAGCGAAAGGACATGCGGTGGGGGCGGAGCCAGCAACGCGTTCGTCCACTGTGCTACGTGCTGTGCATAGTTCCAATACCTTTCGAAAGTGGCCTGCATGAACGCTGCGTCGAAGGCACCTTCGCCGTGCGCCGCGATGCTCTGCAAATAGGAAGCCGCGCATTTGCTGGCGTTGTTCGAGCCCTGGCCGGTGATGGGGTCATTCAGGACCACGACGTCGGCGAGTCCCAGGACCTTCTTCCCGCTGGGAAGCGTGGCGATGGGATGGCGCACAGTGGGTGCGAAACGGCCCTGCAGGAACCCGTTGGGATCGGTCAGCTCGACGTCGGCGGCCCGGCTGGCTTCCCACGGCAAGTACTGCTTCAGGATGTTTTTGGACGTCTCCAGGTGTTCCCCGGGAGTCAGGCCCTTCCAGCAATCCATGGGCCCGCCCGGGATGCCCTCGAAAACCATGATTTCGCACGGACCGGTGGTTGTGAGCGCGGGGAAGGCAAAATACTCGCCCACCGCTGGAATCAGGTTGAAGGAAACGGCCGAGTGTTCTGCCCTGGGCTCCATTCCCGTGACGTACGTCAAAGCCAAAGCCCGTTGCGGTGCGTCGTAGGCGCTGCGCTGGGCATCGCGGGTGAAGAGCTGCGCAATTTCCCCCTTGCCGGCAGCCACAATCACCAGATCGGAGTTCAGGGAGTACCGCTCGAGTTCATCAACGCCGGCATCCTCGAACACGAGCTCGCCTCCCTGGGCCACGAACTCTTCCATGAACCTCGGGAATTTGACCCGCTGGTCAATGGACTTGGCCGGGTTATCCAGACGCGATGCCCAGCTGATGGCCTTCTCACCAGCAACCTCAGGATGGGGGATGGTAAACGATATGCCGTCCACGGTGGGAGCGTCAGGCCAGAAGTCCAGGCCGAGCGCCCTCTCGTGCTCAAGGGCATCGTGGAAGATGCACTGGCTGGAGGAGACTTTTCCCTCATGGATTTCTTCGGCGGTGCGGTTGGAGATCGTGGTGACCGCGAATCCGGCCTTGAGCAAACCGATCCCAAGTTGCAGGCCCGATTGCCCTGCTCCGACGATGGTGATGTGGCGCTGTGTCATAGTGTTGACCTTGTCTTTCTGCTGTCTCTGCATCCGTAAATGATGGGGGAGGATATTTGGCCGGGCCTCGGTGTTGGCTCACGGTGGGTTTGTTCCCAGCCAGGAAGACCGATGTGTACGAGCTTGATGTCATTCATGTGTCGTCACCTCTTTTCGGCGGCGAGTAGTGGGATGGCTTCTTCGGCGCGCTCGGGTCCCAAAGCGGAGTAGCCGCCGTCGACGGCCCAATCCGCTCCCGTCACGAAGCTGGCGGCGTCGCTGGCAAGGAAGGCGACCACGGCTCCGATCTCCTCTGGCCGTCCCACCCTCTTCAAGGCGTGGAACGGGGCTGCCACGGAATCTGTTTTGTCAATGTCGCCGCCGGACAGGGTGTCCATGATGTTGCTCCACACCCATCCGGGGCTCACCGAATTGACGCGGATACCGTCGTCGGCGAGATCCACTGCCATGCTCCGGGTCAGCTGGACCAGGGCGGCCTTGCCCGCGGGGTAGAGCCAGCGGCCGGTCTGGGCAACGGAACTGGAAATCGAGGTGAAGTTGATGATGGCTCCGTGCCGGGATGCCTTCAGGTAGGGGCGCGCTGCGTTGCTTGCCATGACGGCGCTCACCACGTTGACGTTCAGTGCCTGAAGCCAATCGTTCCTGTCCGAAGCCGCGCCATCGTCCCTGTAGGTGCAGGCCAGGTTGACGAGGATGTCGATACCTCCGTGCGTGGCTGCCGTGTCGTCCATGAGTCGCGCTACGGCTGCGTCATCTGTGATGTCGGTGAGTGAAAAGCTGATGTCGCTTCCCAACGTGTGGAGCTGGGCGCCGCCGTCGGCGTCGATGTCGGCGACCACAACGGTGGCACCGGCATCCCGCAACGCCATGGCGACGCCTTGGCCGATCTTGGTGACGCCGCCTGTGACGACTGCGGTCCTGCCCGAGAGTGCTGACATGGCCAAACCTTTCGTAGTGAATCCATGGGGTGGGAAGTCTTGTGTATGCATGACGCTCATCGTTGCCGACGGACTGGCTGCTTCACTGCCTACTTGACAGTGGTGCTGCCTGACGGTGGGCCTACTTGACGGTGGGCCTGGGCGCGGGCTTCGGATGAGTCCGCTCCCACTCGATTCGGCGGTCATGCACCAGCTTGACGTTCTTCATCTCTGCTCACCCCTTCCGTCGGTTTCGTTGCTGCGTTTCTATGACGTGCGTCATACTTGTTCTAAGAGCGACTCTATTCACAGGCGAAAAACGGGTCTATCCGCTTGGCGCAGGGCTCATCCGAAAAACGAAAACCGGGGAAGGAACGCGCAATGGTGAGGATCCTTCCCCGTGACGTCCTCAGGGGCCTCCCAACAGTGAGCACGACCGACGTGGACGATGCGCACCAGAAAATCGCCGATCTGTTCTGCGGTCACGATCTCGTTCCGCAGACCCGTGGTACTTCCGTGGACATGAAGCTGCGCTCTCTGCACCGCGGCGATGTTGGCATCGAATTCCTGGACTATGGTGCGGACGTCCGGATCAGTCCGGAAGGGCTGGAGAACTTCCATCTGATCCAGATTCCCCTCGCGGGCCACGCACACATGGAAGTGGGCTCATCCTCGGTGGAGTCCAGCCCCAAAACCGCCACAGTTCCGCCAATCGACCGCCCATTCACCATGACGTGGGATCGCGGAACCCCGCATTTGATTGTCTACGTGAGCCGCCTCGCCCTTGCTTCCGTAGCGGCGCAAATCTATGGCGAGGATCCGCACGGCGACGATCCGGAGAAGAGCGTGAAGCTCGGCTACGCAATGGACCTCACCGGCTCTTCCGGCCGGGCGTTCCTGAGGTCGGTAGTCGAACTCCACGACGACATGATCAGCCAGAAGCAGAGCACGGCTCCTGGCTTCGTCCAGAAGCTTCTCGCGGACACGATGGTTTCACGGCTGCTCCTGGCAATGAATCCTGTGACGGAGGCTGACCACTCAAGTCCAGCTTCCGAAAGCCGGTTGATACGACAATTCCGGGAACTGCTGGAACGGCACGCCTCTGAGGAATTGGCGGTTCCGGACATCGCAGAGAATCTGGGAGTGTCGGTGCGGACCCTGCAACTGGCTCTTCGCTCCGAAGTGGGGGCAACGCCGTCGGAGTTGTTGAGGAGGGTGCGCCTGGACCGGGCCCGGGAACTGCTTCTTGCTGCTGCCCCCGGACAGGAGACCATTGTTTCGATCGCCGAGCGCTGCGGTTTCTCCCATCAAGGGCGCTTCTCGGCCCTCTACCTCGACACGTTCGGCGAGCTGCCATCGGAGAGCCTTCGCCGCTAGCCTTGCTATCCGATATCCCGCCGCCCAAGTCCGCGTTTGTGGCGTTGAAATCTACCCCGATGCTGGCAGCAGAGGGTGCATCCAGCCAAATGTCCGAGCGTCCCACGCCGGATCCAGCCGGGGAAAGTACGAGGCGGCGTTTCTATTACTGGAACGCGCCCAGCTGGATGTTGACGGCGAGCACGACGGACGCCAGGGCGAGGACTCCCGCGCCGAGCTGCAGGAGGAAGCCGTCCTTGGAACGCCGCAGCCCTCCTGGCGTGGACAGTGGCATGAGGGAGACTGCACTGAAGCTGGTCACCAGTGCCGCGGCGATGATGACGCTCAAGCTCAGCATGGCGGCAGAACTTTCCCTGGCTTGGGTAGTTTCCAGGGCAATACACGACGACGTTGTCGCATGGTGGCTGCCTTTCGCAGACGGATGCAACAACAGTATCGTCAATTGTTGACAATGAACAGGGGCTTGTCGCTGGTCTTCGCTCAGCCTTCTCTGGGGGCGTCGGAGGAAGGCAACGCTCGTTCGGCAAGTTCGCGCGCCATCTCGTCTCCGACTTCCCTGAGCTTTTCTGCCAGGAGTGCTGCACTGGGGGCAATTGGCCTATCTGGATGGAGCAACAGGCCCACTTGTTGAGCCAGCCCGTTCAGATGAAGGCTGAGGATCTTTACATCCGGTTCAGCCAAGGCCATGGACTCCGGCATGAGGGCCAGGAACCCGGCCTCCACCACGAGCGTACGAACGGTGGCCGGAGCGCCGGATTCGACCTGTTGCGCAGGAGGGGCCAGTCCAGCATTCCGGAAGTTCTGTTCGAGCTCATCCCGAAGCGGCGTGTTGGCAAGTGGTACCACCCATCGGAAATCTGCCAGGTCCTGCAGGGAGACTTCGGGCATGGCGTGGGCGGGGTGCCACGGAGCGGCGACGATGCGAAAGTCCTCGCGATACAGCGGGACGAGCCGCAGCCGGGCAGTACTGGGATGGTCGGTAACCCGCCCTACCAACAGGTCCAGGTCACCGTTGCCCAGTTCCTGAATCAGCGTTTCGGGAGGTGCTTCGCGCAGTCGAACTTCCACCCGTGGCTTTTCGGCGGTGAGCCGGGCAACGGCCCGCGGCAACAGGAGATTGGCCCCTGTGACATGCGCGCCCACCTTGACAAGGCCCGACGCCGGATCGGCCAGTTCGTCCACCCGTCGCCGCAAAGTGCTGAGATGGCCGACGATCGCCTTTGCATGCTCAAGGCATGCCTCCCCGGCCAACGTAGGCACCATCCCACGCGCTGTTCTCTCGAAAAGAGGCGCGCCGATGGCATGCTCGGCTTCCCGTAAAGCCCGGCTCAACGCCGGCTGTGTCAGATAGAGTTCTTCGGCGGCCCGGACAAGGCTGCCTTGCTCCGCGACGGTGAGCACAATAACAAGGTGGCGCAGCTTTACGTGGGTTGTCAGCAGCGCCCGCAGGTCCATGTCTTCATCCTACGGGTCCTGCTCCTGCGGACTGCTGCACCGACAGCGGGCCGTGATCAATCAGCGGGCAGCAACAGCAGCCGCCCGGCGCGGGGAGGCGACATCCTTGTCCCACTGCGCTGCCTCCCTACCAGCGGCTTTAAGCACCTGCTTGCGCACTTTGCCATTCTCGGTCTGGGGCAGTTCATCCACCACCCGCAGGAAGCGGGGGATGGCGAAGGAAGCGAGCCGGGGAACACAGAACTGGCACAACTCGGCAAAATCCACAGGCTCACGGAGGACCAGTGCGGCCATCACCTCATCTTCACCGAGTTCGGAATCCACTGCGTACACGGCAGCCTCCTGGACGGCCGGATGCTGCCGCAGAACCTGCTCAACCTCCACTGAGGAGATGTTTTCCCCGCGGCGCCGGATGACATCCTTAATCCGGTCAACAAACCGAACCCACCCGTCCTCTTCCAGGACAACCCTGTCCCCGGAATGGAACCAGAGATCCTGCCACGCCTTCGTTGTCGCTTCAGGCATTGCATGGTAACCCGTGGCCAGAGCATGGGGCTGGTCACTGCGGATGAGCAGCTCACCCGGCTGCCCGTTGGGAACGGGCACTCCGTGGGCGTCCACAACGCGTATGGAGAATCCGGGCCGCACCCGGCCAACGTACCCTGGGCGCCACTGATGGGGCGTGGACCCGATCACCGAGTTCGTCTCGGTGGATCCGTAGCCATCCAGGAGGAGCACTCCGAACCGCTCCTGGAAGGGTTCTACCAGCCGTGCAGGTGTGGCCGGGGACAGGGCCAGGCGAATGTGGTGGTTCCGATCACCCGGTCCCGGCTCCTTGCCAGCGAGTATTCCAACCATGGCGCCGAGAAGGTAGGTCACCGTCGCTCCCGCCGAGGACGCATCTGCCCAGAACCGCGAGGCCGAAAACCGTGGGCCGAGTACGTACTCACCGCCGCAAGCGACGGCCTGCATGAAGGCATTGAGGGCGTTCGTGTGAAAGAGCGGCAAACAGGTGTAGAGCACGTCATCGGGCCTCAGGCCCAGCTGGTCTGACATATTTTCGGCCCACCAATAGAACTGCCCTTGCGGGCACAGCACACCCTTGGATACCCCGGTGGTGCCGGAGGTGTAAAGGATGGCAGCCGTGTCTGCCGGTCCTGCTTCCACTGGTTCCACTCCGGGAACGGGTTCAGGGACAGGCATAACCTCAAAAGCGGGGGTGACCTCGAAAGCGGTGGTGACGCCCGCCGTCGGACCATCAAGTACCCACACCTTCTGGAGGTCCGGTATGGGACCAACTGCGGCGATATGTGGCAGCAGTTCAGCTTCAGCTACCATCAGTGCCGGCCGGGAGTTGGTCAGGACGTGCCGCAACTGTTCGCCCCTGCTCGCTGTGTTCACGGGGACAGCGATGGCGCCGATCCATGCGCAGCCCAGGATGAAGTCCAGCAGCTCTGTCCTGTTGGAGGACATCAGGGCCACTGTTTGACCAGCCTCGATCCCGGCACTGCGCAACAACCCGCCGGCGCGGGCAGCGGCATCGGCCATCATCTGGCTGTCCCGGCGAATTTCACCGCAGCGGAACAGAGGCGTTGCACGAGCTTTCCGGGCTCGTTCAAGGAGCATTTCCGGGATGGTCAAGGGACGGAGGTTTGGGTCTGTTACCTGAGGGTTCATGGCTGATTCTCATTTACGTTTGAGCGGACAGGGATGAAGGCGTGGACGCCGGGGCCGGCGTTTGGGTTGTTGGTGAGCGGCAGGCTTTCACCGGGCATTGTTGTGCCGCCGGTCACGCGGGCAATGACATGAGGCCCGTTCGGGATCCTCAACGTGGCCAGAAGCGTGCCGTCGGCCAGTTGCGTTGTCTGCTGGACGTCTGCGTGCTCGGCCTGGACCGTTGAAAAGTCATCCTGTCCGCAGCGGGGACAGATGAGACGTGCCGGAAAGAGGAGGCTCCCGCATCCAAGGCAGGCTTGGATGGCGGCGCTCATTGGGCTGCCTCCAGCACCGACATCGTGGCGCAAGCCCCGTAACGGTAAAGGACCATCCCGTAACCACTGACGACTGCGTGACGTGCCGTGACCTGGCGGGCCCCAGCCCGCCCCATCAGCTGGGCGGCGGCTTCAACAAGTCCGTGCATTCCGCCCGCAGCCCCAGCCTGCCCGGCCGAAAGCTGGCCTCCGGAGGTGTTGACCGGCAACAGGCCCGTGGCAATTCGGTGTTCGAGGAAGTCGGCCGGGTTGTCCTGGTCTGAAAGTAGGCCCAGATCCGCCAATTGCGCCACCACCATGGCCGGGTAGTCGTCATAGACGCAGGCGAGGCCGATGTCGCTCGGACCGATCCCGGCCTGCTCCCAGCCGCTGCTTGCGCAGGCCTGCAGGCCCGTTGCCAGGCCGTCGTCGGACTGTTGGTCGGAGTTGTACGAGGCCTTTACGGAAAGCACTTTGGCGCGGGGAGTTCCCTTGCTCCGATCTGCCACCAGGACAACGGCGTCCGCCCCGGTAACGGGAGGTACACAGTCGTACCGGCCCAAGGGGGTGGCAACCATCGGGGCATTAAGGTATTCGTCCATGCTCAGCGATTTGCGGTAGACAGCAGCTGGGTTATCCATGGCCCATTGGCGCTGCGCCACTGCGATGCGGCCGTAATCTTCACGGCAGAGCCCGAGGCGCTCCATCTGGCGGGAAGTGAGCATCGCAAAGAGTGCATTCGGTCCATTCATCGGCAGGGGTGCCAGATGGTCTTCAGTCGCCTTGTTGTAACTGGCAACAAGACGGGAGAACGCGGCCTGGTCCATGAGGTCGCCTGCGGCCAGGACGATGACGTTTGCGTCGCCTGCTTCAATGGCACGGACGGCATGCTGGAGCATCCCGCCTGCGCTGGCGCCCCCGTTCGTGTCCTGCATCAGCCAGGAGAGTCGAAGGCCCATGCGCCAGGCCAGATCGATGGCGTGATCGGGTGCGAGCGTGAAGCTGGATACGGCAAACCCATCCACGTCACTGGTTTGGAGGCCAGCATCATGCAATGCCTTGCTCACAGCCCGGGCAATAAGCTGGGACGTCGTTGTCCCTGCTGAAGGGTGCCGGGTGTAGGGGGACTGTCCAGTCCCGATGATGGAGACCGTCATGGCCATCCTTTCTAAATGACGACAGCAGAGCAGAAGAACTTTCAGGTGCCTACGAGAGAACTTCTGCCTCGTGGCCGGCCCGTTCGTTCTGGTCGGCTTTGACGCCATGGCGGGAGAAAACGAGTGCTATGAGCGTGACCAGGACCAGGCCAATCACATAAAGGGATACCGGGATGGAGGAGCCGTATTGCAGCAGCAAGGCTGTGGCGATCAACGGGGCGAATCCGCCGGCAAAGACCGCTGCGAGCTCGTGGGCGATCGCCATCGCGGAATAACGGACCTCGGCGGAGAACAGTTCGTGGAAGAATGCCGGTTGCGTTCCAATCATTGCGCCGTGGCAGAGACCATTGCCCAGGAGGAAGGCCAGGATGACGATGGCGGGAGTGTTGGAATCAATCATGGAAAAGAACGGGAAAGCCATGGCGCCCATGCCAACTGCACCAAGGGCGTAGACAGGACGCCGTCCAATCCTGTCTGAGAGATGGCCGAAGAAGATGTAGGTGCCAAATGAGACAAGCATCGATACTGCCACTGCCATCAGCAGCAGGCCCTTGTCCACGCCCACGTGAACTCCATAGGCGATGGAGAAGGAGAGGAAAATGTACGAGCCGCCGTTCTCTGCCACACGAAGTCCCATGGCGACGAGGATTTCGCGGGGGTGGGTTTTGATGGCCGCAAGCACGGGGAGGCGGTGTTGCTTGCTGTGGCTGGCGGCGGTGAACTCCTTGCTTTCCGGTAGCCGGAAGCGGATGTAGGCACCCACTGCCAGCAGCACCACGCTCAGGAGGAACGGGACGCGCCAGCCCCACGCCAGGAACTGGGTGTCCGGCATCAACTGGACCAGGAAGAAGACCAACGAGGACAATACGAAACCAAGCGAAATTCCTCCTTGGCTGAAGGCGGAGAGCATGCCCCTGCGGGTAGTGGAGGAGTTCTCGCTGATCAGCAGGACGCCTCCGCCCCACTCACCACCGGCCGCGATGCCCTGGACGACCCTGAGCAGGATCAACAAGGCAGGGGCCCACAGTCCTACTTGCGCATAGGTGGGCAGCAAGCCCATGAGGGCTGTGCTGATTCCCATGATGGATAGCGTCATGACCAATGCGCGCTTGCGCCCCAGCCTGTCGCCGATGTGTCCGAAAATGATGCCGCCCAGAGGACGGGCTGCAAACCCGACGGCGAAACCGGCGAAGGCGGCCATGGTACCAACCAGGGGGTCGACGTCGGAGGGGAAAAACAACCGACCAAAGACGACTGCCGATGCAGTGGCGTAGAGGAAGAAGTCATACCACTCCAGCGCATTGCCCACGAGCGAGGCAACAACGTACCGACGGACGCCGGGACGTTGTCCCGGCAAGGTGTGCTGTGGATGGGACATTGTTGCTCCTTTGTGCGAAAAGCTCTGGCAATCGTCCGGCCAATTCGACGTATCGTTATGGCTGAAACTCTGCGATCAGGTTGTCCGCTTCATGATCGAAACGGTCAATTGTGATGGGCGTTACAGCTGCTGATTTCAGTTTCCCCCGGGCTCAGGGGAACGTCGAATGCCGGTTTTGCCAGGGGCTATGCCTTTCCGGGTAACCCTTGCGATTTGCACAAAAACGCTGTTCCGGTGCGTATGAATGTCCTGCTAATGTCGCAGCCACAAGTCCTGTTGCGCACCGCCACGGGACCCTCCACGCCCTCATCGACGGCGAACCCATCCCCAAGGAACTCTTATGGATACCAGCAGCAATATTGACGTACGCCAAGGCAGCGTAGCCCAGGTGCTTGCCGGGCTCGCCACGGGCCGGATTGATGTCATTGACCTGACCACCAGGCTCTCGATCAACACTCCAACTCTCGAACTGCCGGAACCCTTCGCAAACCTCATTGACTTCAGCCTCGAAGAGGTCTCCGCCTACAACAGCGCCGGACCCTTCTGGAAGCATCACAACATCCACACCGGCGAACACATAGGCACCCATCTGGACGCGCCCGTGCACTGGTTCACCGGGCGTGACGGCAAAGACGTCGCCCGGATCGAACCCGCCCGGCTCGTGGGCCCGGCCATCGTCCTTGATGTGACCGAGGAGGCTACTGCGGACCCGGACTTTCTCCTGGACCTTCACCACATCCGCCGATGGGAGGAAAGCTACGGACCACTGCCCGACGGCGGCTGGCTCCTCATTCGAACGGGGTGGGACAAGCGCTCCCAAGACCGACAGCGCTTCCTGAACAAGGACGAGCACGGCCCACATTCTCCCGGGCTCACGGTCGAATGCGCCCGATGGATTGCCGAGGAGTCTGCGCTGTCCGGCATTGGCGTGGAAACCGTTGGCATCGATGCCGGGGCCGCCGGAGGACAGGAACCCCCGTTTCCGGCCCATCACTTCCTGCTGGGGAATGACAAGTACGGAATCACCTCATTGCAAAACCTGGACCAACTGCCCCCAATCGGAGCAGCCCTCATCGTTGCGCCCTTGCCAATAGATGGCGGAACCGGAAGCCCAGCCCGCGTGTTCGCGCTCAAAGAAGGAGAAACACGATGACCGTCACCACCAGCAGCCCGGTACTCAAGGAGGACTCCACCGCGCTGGCCCCCGCGTCCCGCTCTGGGAATGTTGCCGAACTCGTGGGGAACACCCTCGCCCGGCTTGGCGTCGGCCACGTCTTCGGAGTGGTGGGCAGCGGGAATTTCGTGGTGACAAACGCGCTGCGCCGGGCGGGAGTGCCCTATACCGCAGCAAGGCACGAAGGGGGCGCCGCCACCATGGCTGATGCCTACGGGAGGATGTCAGGGAAGGTCGGAATCGTCACTACGCATCAGGGTTGCGGGCTGACCAACGCTGTAACAGGAATCGGCGAGGCCGCGAAAAGCCGAACCCCCATGATCGTCCTCACCGCGGACACGGCTGCATCCGCCGTCAGGTCCAACTTCACCATCGATCAGGATGCACTTGCCCGAAGTGTCGGTGCAGTGGCTGAGCGGGTCCACTCGCCGCAAAGCGCAGTAGCAGACACCCTCCGCGCCTACCGGACGGCAGTAAACGAACGCCGCACTGTGGTCCTTTCCCTGCCGACAGACATCCAAAGTGCAGAGGCGCCGGCAGAAATCGGCCTCTTGGAGCCTTTGGAACCCCGGCAGCGGACCAGGCCCTCAGCCGCGGCAGTCAGCAAACTGGCAGAACTCATCAAAGGTGCGAGGCAGCCCGTATTTGTGGCGGGCCGTGGAGGCCGCGAGGCAGGACCGGACATCGCAGCCCTCGCCGAAACCGCGGGCGCGCTCGTGGCGACCTCCGCAGTCGCTCACGGACTCTTCACCGGCGACGCATTCAACCTCGGTATTTCCGGTGGATTCTCCTCGCCGTTCACCGCGGACACTGTGCGGGAAGCGGACTTGATCGTCGGGTGGGGCTGTGCGCTGAACATGTGGACGATGCGCCATGGTTCGCTCATTGGCCCGGCAACAAAAGTGGTGCAAGTGGACCTCGAGGACTCGGCACTGGGGGCAAACCGGCCCATCGATCTCGGCGTACTGGGGGATTGCAGCGAGACAGCCCTTGCTGTGCTCAATGAACTGCGTTCTGCCGGACACCAGGCGGTTGGTCTGCGTACCCCACAGATGGCTGACCGGATAGCTTTGCACGCACGCTGGAACTCGGTGGACACGGAAGACCTGTCCACTGCGGGGACCATCGATCCCCGGGTGCTCAGCCGCGAGCTTGACCGGATCCTGCCCGACAATCGCATTGTTTCCGTTGATTCAGGCAATTTCATGGGGTACCCGAGCGCCTACCTGTCCGTTCCTGATGAGTATGGCTTTTGCTTCACGCAGGCTTTTCAGTCGATTGGGCTGGGGTTGTCCACTGCGATCGGCGCGGCGAAAGCCCAACCGGAACGCGTGCCGGTCCTGGGCACTGGCGATGGTGGCTTCCTCATGGCCATTTCGGAATTGGAGACGCTGGTCCGTGAGCGGATTCCCATGGCGGTGATTGTCTACAACGATTCCGCGTACGGCGCCGAGGTCCATCACTTCGATGCAGATGATGAAGAACTGGAAGTGGTTCGATTCCCCACCACAGATATCGCCTCCATCGCCGCGGGCTACGGTGCTGCAACCGTAACAGTCCGGTGCGTGGCGGATCTGGCCCCGGTGGAGGAGTGGGTTGCGGGTCCTCGGAATATCCCGCTGGTCATTGACGCCCGGATCGCTTCCGATGGTGGCGCGTGGTGGCTGGCCGAGGCCTTTAGGGGCCATTGAGGGCCATTGAGGCTGAACGGCGGAGTCGCTAGTCTGGCTCGCAGTGATGTCGATTCCGGGTCATCCCGATCGGCGTACGGTTGGAGGCGGCATCCGGGTTGCCTCCCATGCGAAGGAGTACATTATGGGAATCCTCTCCGTCGACCTTTTCATCACCCTTGATGGCGTGTATCAAGGCCCGGGTGGACCTGATGAGGACCGTGAGGGCGGCTTCGAATTCGGCGGCTGGCAGGCGGCCTATTCCGATGAGGAAACCGGCCAGGCGATCGTCGCAGGAATCAACCGCATGGATGCGCTGCTCTTGGGGCGCAAGACCTACGACATCTTCGCGGGATACTGGCCGAACCGGGCCGATGACCCGATTGCCGATACGTTCAACGCCCTGCCGAAGTTCGTCGTCTCCCGTTCACTGACCGACCCTGGATGGGCGGGCACTACGGCGTTGTCCGAGGTGGCGGAAGTGGCTGCCCTGAAGGATCGGTTCGAGGACATCCATGTCATAGGCAGCGGCGAGCTGGTGCGGTCCTTGCTGAAGGCCGACGTCGTTGATCGACTGAACCTCTTCCTCTACCCCATCACGCTTGGAGCGGGAAAGAAGTTGTTCCCCGACGGTGCCGGTGTGCCGGCAGCGTTCCGGTTCGCGCAACCACCGCAGGGGTTCCCGACGGGCGCGGTGGCCCTTGCTTACGAGCGCGCGGGTGTGCCGGTTACTGGCATTGACATCGCAGAAGGGTAGTCAGGATCCTGGACGGCCGGGCCATTCCTTGCCGGCCCAGGGGTCGTAGTCGGCGATGAGCTCCTCCTGCGGTGGGCGCTTTTCTTCGGGGATGTGTTGGAGGTTCACCCGGACCCTGTACCAGAGCGAACTCGAGCCGCGCATCCCGTCGATGAGTACATCCGCCGGGTGCAGCTCCGGCACCACGTCAGCATGCCGGGCTTTCCATTCATCGAGGGCGGCCACCGCTTCGGGCTTTGTCTTAGTGCGGGCCACCTCAATGAGTGGCATCGTTGAGACCCGGCGGCCTGACCCGTCACCGGCGCGCGGTGCCTTCTCGGCGGGACCAAGTTCCTTGGCCAAGGCCAGCAGGCGCTCAAGGGACCCCACGGCGTCATCGATGCCAGCATGGGGATCGCCCAGCTCCGCGAAGCGTTCGGGCACGGAGCGGACGGTGAATTGTTCGGGCCTCGTGGAAGTGACCTCGGCCCACGTCAGGGGAGTGGAAACCCGGGCATCGGGCCGGGGCCGGACGGAGTAAGCCGAGGCAACAGTCCGGTCCTTCGCATTCTGGTTGAAGTCGACGAAGACGCTCTCGCCGCGTTCTTCCTTCCACCACCGTGCCGTGGCGAGCCCGGGGGCGCGGTTCTCGACCTCCCGTGCAAGGGTCTCTGCGGCGAGCCGCAGCTCGCTGTAAGACCACTCCGGGGCGATTCGCACCAAAATGTGCAGTCCCCGGGACCCGCTCGTCTTGGGCCACCCCACCAACCCGACGTCGTCAAGCACCTCGCGCGCCACATAGGCGACGTCGACGATTTGCGACCAATCCACACCGGGCATGGGATCGAGGTCGATTCGGAGCTCATCGGGATGATCAAGATCCTCGGCACGGACGGGGTGGGGGTTCAGGTCGAGGCAGCCAAGATTCACCACCCACGCCAAACCGGCAGCGTCCCGGATGACAGTTTCTTCTGCTGAGGTCCCCGATGAGTAGTGCAACGTCGCCGTATCAATGAACTCCGGATGGTTTTCGGGAACGCGTTTCTGAAAGAACGGCTCAGCGTCGATGCCCTTGGGAAAGCGCTTGAGCACCATGGGGCGGCCGCCGGCGCCCCGCAACGCACCCTCCGCAACTGAAAGGTAGTAACGGACTAAATCCAGCTTCGTTAGCCCGGGTTCGGGGAAAACCACCTTGTCCGGATTGGAGACGCGAACTTCGGCGTCGCCTATATCCAGAATCTCTGCCGGAGTCTTCGACGGGTTCATGCCGCCACGCTAGCAACGATCGGCGGTCCCAGCCAGACCACGGGCGAGGACGACTATATTGACCATGTCAGTCCACCACCACAATCGCGGGAGTCTGCACACTATGGCCAAGGAACTTGCCACCCAGCTCATCGAACAACTCCAGGCTGCCGGCGTGCAGCGTATATATGGAATCGTCGGAGACAGCCTCAATCCAATAGTGGACGCTGTGCGTCAAACGGGAGGCTCGGCCAAAGGCGGTATCGATTGGATCCATGTCCGCCACGAGGAAGCGGCCGCCTTTGCTGCAGCGGCCGAGGCGCAACTGACCGGGAAGCTTGCTGTCTGTGCCGGCTCCTGTGGTCCTGGCAACCTCCATTTGATCAACGGACTCTACGACGCCAACCGCACTGGGGCGCCCGTGCTTGCCATCGCTTCGCACATCCCCAGCAAGCAGATCGGCAGCGGATTCTTCCAGGAAACCCATCCTGACCGGATCTTCACTGAGTGCTCGGTGTATTCGGAACTGGTCAGCACGGCCGAGCAGGCGCCCCGCGTGATGCACAGCGCGATCCAGAACGCTGTAGCCCTTGGGGGAGTCGCCGTCGTGACTCTTCCCGGCGATATCGCCGGACTTGAGGCCACCGCGCCGACGCCGTTGCCCGCTACGTTTCGGCCCGCGCGCCTGATCCCGGACCCTTCCAGCGTCCAGGAACTGGCTGACGCCATCAACGACGCCGGAAAGGTCGCCATTTTCGCGGGGGCGGGCGTTCAGGGAGCCCACGACGAACTCATTGCCTTGGCGGAACTGGTCAACGCCCCGATTGGCCACTCACTGCGGGGCAAGGACTTCGTCCAGTACGATAACCCGTTCGACATCGGCATGACCGGCCTCCTCGGCTACGGTGCGGCAGCGGAGGGGATCGAGGACGCCGATCTGCTGATCCTTCTTGGTACCGATTTTCCCTACGACCAGTTCCTTCCGGAGACCCGGACGGCACAGGTTGACCGAGCGGCGCAGCGGCTGGGGAGGAGGACCGACGTCGACATTGCCGTTCATGGCGAGGTCCTTCCTACTCTGACCGCCCTTCTGCCTTTGGTGAATCCAAAGAAGAACCGCCGATTCCTGGACCAAATGCTGAAGAAGCACGACCGCCTGATGAACAAGGCCGTGGGCGCGTACACACGGAAGGTCGAAAAGAAGCAGCCCATTCATCCTGAGTATGCTGCTTCCCTGCTGGACCAAGTAGCGGCGGATGACGCCATCTTCACCGCGGATACCGGAATGTGCAACGTCTGGACGGCTCGCTATATCAACCCGCTGGGCACGCGCCGGCTGATCGGCTCCTTCCTTCACGGATCAATGGCCAACGCCCTTCCGCACGCCATCCGTGCACAGGTGGCCTATCCCGGGCGCCAGGTGGTTTCAGTCTCCGGCGACGGTGGCTTGTCCATGCTGCTTGGTGAGCTCATTACCGTGGCCGCACATCAACTGCCGGTAAACGTCGTGGTCTTCAACAACTCAACACTGGGCATGGTCAAGCTCGAAATGTTGGTGGACGGGCTGCCCGATTTCGGCGTCGACGTTCCTGACGCAAACTACGCCGCCGTTGCGAAGGCCTTGGGCTTCCATGCTGTCCGGGTGACAGATCCCGCGAATATCGAGGAAGCGTATCGGGAAGCGTTCGCCCACCCGGGTCCTTCGCTGGTGGAACTCATCACTGATCCGAATGCGCTGTCCATCCCGCCGAAGATTTCCGGGCAACAAGTCATTGGTTTCGCGACCGCGATGTCCAAAGTGGTCTTGAACCGCGGAGCCGGTGAAGCTGTGAGCATGGCCCGGAGCAACCTGCGCAATATTCCGCGGCGCTGAGAGGAGTCTTTGCCTGCAACAGCTTCAAACCGATAGCAGGCAAAATCCGCTGGCTTACGGATGCTCGTCGAGCAGGGCACCAAGGATAGTGAGGGCTTTGGACAGTTGGAGGTCGGACACTGCGCCATACCCCATGACCAAGCCGTTCACAGGTGGGCGCTCGGCGTAATATCCGGCCAGGGGAATCACCCGCAGGCCCTGTTCCAGTGCCTTTGCAGCCAGGTCCGCCGCGTCAGGCTGTTCGAAGCGGATCACTGCATGCAATCCGCCGTCGAGGGCCCCAAGCTCCACATCTGTCCGCGAGCCCAACCGCTCAATGAGCAGGGACCGGCGGTGCGAATATTCCCTCCGGGCACGGGCAATGTGCCGGGACAGGCCGCCGCCCTGTAGGTAATACGCGATGGCCGACTGCAGGACCCCGGCCACCGGAGTGTCCAAGGCTTCACGTACAGCCTTGAGGCGTTGGCCGGCATCGCCCCGGACCACCAGATATCCGCAGCGCAGCCAAGGACTCAGGTTCTTTGAGAACGTTCCGAGAAGTACGACGTCGGCAGCTGTCGGTAGGGATGCGACGGCAGGCAGGGGCATCCTGCTGTGACGAAATTCGCTGTCGTAGTCGTCCTCCAACACGAGCACGCCATGGCGGTCCGCCCACTTCAGCAGGCCAAGCCGTTCCTGGACTGCCATCCTGCCCCCAAGGGGGTACTGGTGGCTGGGGGTGATGAGGACGGCGTCGGGAATGGCGTTGAGTCCGGCGAGTTGGGAGCTCTTCAGGCCGTCCTCGTCCACGGGAAGCAGCTGAAGTTGGGCACCAGCGGCGCTCATCACGCGTCGCGCCGTGGGGTAACCCGGGTCCTCAACCAGGATGCGCGGATTGTTCCGCTTGCCGCGAAGCATGGCCACCACCAGGTGCAGCGCATCACTGGTGCCGGCCGTAATGATGACGTCCTCCGGGTCTACGGCCAGACCCCTCGACACCGCCAGGTGACCGGCCACGGCTTCCCGAAGGTCCAACGTTCCAAGGGCTGGTGGCAGATGGGTGTTTCCTTGCTCCGCCAAGGCCCTTTTCCACGCGTTGCGCCACTCCCTGTCTTGGAACGGCGATCCCGAGGGGCGGCCGGGTGTCAGGTCAATCACCTCGGCGATAGCAGGGCTGCTGGAATGCGCCTTCGCTTCGTTCGGGCGCTGTTGGATGTCCGGCCGGACAGCCACTTTGGTCCCACCAGTGCCGCTGCTTTCCAGGAAACCTTCCCCGGAGAGCTGCTCGAAGGCCCGCACCACCACGCCACGGGATATCCCTAAGTCCGTGGCCAGCCGGCGGGTGGCGGGGAGCGTGTGCTCAGGCTGGAGGAGTCCGCTGAGGATGGCGCTACGGAGCTGGCTTGCAACTTGGGCGGACAGGGACGTCGGACTATTCCTGTCGAGCTCGATGGGTATTTCCGATTCGCTCATTGGACCTCCAGAGTTGCTCATTCTTGGATCTAGTGTAGGACCAAGCTCTTTGGCAGCATGAGACGCGTAGTCACCCATTTGCTGTGTTCGCACCCGGCCACAGCCACAAGAAAGCAGGACTGTAGTGTTCAACGGCCTCAGCGCATTCCCCCTGACACCCATGAGCGGTGAAAGTGTCGATCTCGACGCCGTTGCCCGGCTGGTGGCGCGCGCGGCGGAGTCAGGTGCGGATTCACTCGGTGTTCTTGGCTCGACGGGAAACTACGCTTATCTCTCCCGTAAAGAACGCCGCATGGTTCTTGAAACGTCCGTTGAAGCTGCGGGTGGCGTGCCGGTTTTGGCCGGTGTTGGGGCATTGCGTACCCGCGACGTCCTGAGGCTTGCCGGCGATGCTCAAACCGCTGGCGCCTCGGCATTGCTCTTGGCCCCGGTGTCCTATCAACGCTTGTCGGAAGCGGAGGTTTTCGGGCTGTATGAGGACGTTGCGTCGGAGTCGGACCTTCCGATCATTGTGTACGACAACCCCGGCACCACAGGCTTCACCTTCACCGACGAGCTGCATGCCCGGATCGCCCGGATCCCGGGAATCGCATCCATCAAGATTCCGCCGCCGGCTGCAACTGACATTGGCACCAGGCTCGACAAGCTCCGCGCAGCTTTGCCCGGGCAAACGTTTGTGGGTATCAGCGGAGATTGGATGGCCGCCGAAGCACTGCTTGCTGGTTGCGATCTTTGGTACTCGGTGATCGCCGGAATCCTTCCCCGCCAGGCCCGGCAAATCGTTGATCACGCTTTCGCTGGTCGGCGCGAAGATGCAATGGCGGCTTCCGCCGCATTGGAACCACTCTGGTCCCTGTTCCGAACCTACGGGAGCCTGCGGGTCACCGTGACACTGGCTGAAGACCTGGGGCTCATTCCATCCTCAGCCTTGCCCTTGCCGCTGCGTGGCTTGGATCCCGAAGGACGCAGCAGAGTTGCCGAGGCCATCCGCCAGTGTGGATTGGAGGCGACATGAGCCTCATCGACGGGCGCAAAGCCAGCAGCGCAGCTATTGGTGAGCAGACATCGCCGGGTGGGTTGGCCCGCTATGTCTTTGCAGCCACCCTGGCCCGCAGCGCCGACGGGGGTGCCGTCGTAGCCATTGTCCTGCTGGTGACAACCAGTGGGGCGCCGGGTTGGCTGGCCGGAATACTGGGTGCCTGCATCACGGCACCGCACCTTTTCGGTCCGTTCGTTGCCAGAACACTGGACACTGCCCGGGACGGCAGGACGGTGATCGCTTGGGCGTGCCTCATGCACGGCATTACCCTGGCCGCCGCCGTCCTACTGTACCCGCTGACTCCTCCAATCGTGCCGGGTCTACTGCTCATTGCCTCCGGACTGGTTGGTCCATTATTGACAGGCGGCATCAGCAGCAGGCTCTCGGCGATCGCTGGGGGCAGCAGAACCAGCCAGCGACGAGCACATGGATGGGATGTAGCAACGTATGGCATCAGCGGAACCATTGGCCCCTCTTTGGTCGCAGCTGTTTCGGCCTGGGCGAGTCCGGCATTGGCGGCATTGATCCTTGCCGGATTAACGTTTGTCGCCGCCGCCCTCGTCAGGCTTTTGCCGTCCTCTCCTCGAGCATCCGTTCCGTCCGAGGTACCGCGCCCGGGCCGCACATTGCTGATGATGCTATCCACTGGGCCTTTGCGCCGCACTCTCTACATGACGGTCATCGTCGCCTTGTCGGTCGCGGCGTTGCCTATCACCGCGGTGGCGTCGACTACAGAACTGGGGGTCGGACCAGCTGCGGCCGGGGTCCTGACGGCCGCATATGGTCTTGGCGGGCTTCTAGGATCCGCAGGTGTCATGATCCGGCCTTTGCGAAGCGAAGCGGACCACCTCATGACCTGGTTGGGAGCTGCTGTTGGGGTTGCGCTGTGTGGGGCAGCGTTCGCCGGGATGTTCCCAGTAGCGGTGGTGGTCTACTCTCTCGCCGGAGTGCTCAACTCCTGCTTTTTCGCCGCAACATTGGCCGCGCGCAGCGAATATGCACCGGCTGGCGCGCGAGGTCAGGTCTTCGTGTGGATTGGAGCCTTGAAGATCACTGCAGGTTCTGCCGGCACAGCGTTGGCCGGGGCCATGGTTGTACCAATGACACACCTGCCATTGCTATTGGCGTCGGCCCTCATCGCCGTAGCCGTGAGCGCTTCCCTGGTTGACCGCCGTCGTGAGCGTTCCCAAACCGCGGGATCCCGTTTGGCTACTGCTTCCCGAACGTTTTGTCCAAGGCATTGAGGATGTCGTCAATAAGGTCTTCCGGGTCCTCAAGGCCGATGGAAAGGCGCAGGTGTCCGTACTTGTGGAACGACGCCGGGTAGTTTTCCGAGCCACCACGTGCGTCCGGGCCAACGTGGACGATCAGCGTTTCATCGTGGCCCAGCGAGACTGCCGAAGTGATGACCTGCAGGTTTTTCACAAAGGTGTTCTGGGTGCGTGAGTCGCCCTCAACGGCGAACGCCATGACGCCGCCATATCCCCGGCCTCCGAACTGTTTGCCGGCAAGTTCATGCTGCGGATGGGACGCCAGGCCAGGGTAGAGGACATAAGCGATCCGTGGTTCGGATTCCAGGACGGCGGCCACCTTTTCAGCACTGGAGAATTGCTGCTTGATGCGCAGCGGCAAGGTGACCGAGCCGCGCATGATCATCCACGCGTTGAAGGGCGAAATAACGCCGCCAGCGTCCACGATCGCATCGTGCCTGATGTGCTGGACGAGCTCACGGCGCCCGACGACGACTCCACCCATGGCGTCACCGTGGCCGTTGATGTACTTGGTCAGCGAGTGGATGACCAGGTCCGCGCCGTCGTCGAGGGCGCGGTAGAACGGTGCCGGCGTGAACGTGGCGTCGACCGTCAGCAGGACGCCGGCGTCTTTGGCTATGCGGGCAAGCTCCGCCACATTGGCGACCTTGGTTGTTGGGTTGGCGATGGTTTCGGCGTGGATCAGCTTTGTGCCGGGACGAATGGCTGCCCTTACTGCCTCAAGGTCATCCGCATCCACGAAAGTGGCCTCGATACCGTACTTTTGCGGAAGAAGTTCCCCGAACAGGCGGTAAACCGCCTCGTAGGTCACGTTGGAAACCACCACGTGATCGCCGGATTTCAGGAGGCTGAAGAAAACACCGTGCAGCGCAGCCACCCCGGTGGCGAAGGCAGCTGCTGCTTCGGCGCCCTCCATGGCTGCAAGCTTTGTTTCCAGGGCCACCTGGTTGGCGCCCGCGTTCCGGGTGTAGACCAACCCTTCGTCAACGCTGGACCAGTCCATGTCCGACGGGTCCTCCGGAAGGAGATAGGAGTTGGCCATGACCAAGGGAGTCCGGAGCGCACCGGTTCCTTTGTCGATGCTGTTTCCGCCGTGGACGGCCCAGGTGGAGTCATGGACGGAGGCGCGGTTGTGTTTGTCGGGAGCTCGGTTCATTTTGGTTCCTTTGGATGAAGCTGTGGCGTGGTTGAAGCAACAGAGGTCAGTGCCCGAGTGTGCTGGCGTCAATCAGCCGCTGGGCGGATACGACCTGCGGTCCCAGGAGGCGCAGGTGCGTGGTGAGGTCCTCGCCCGCGGCGAGGAGATCTTCGGTGGTCACGGGTGCGAGGGCGTCAAGAATGAACAACGCCGAGGTTGTATCGTCCCGTAGTTGCGTGCGTCGGCCCTGGCGCCAGTTCCAGCGTCGGCACGTGACGCCGTCGTCGTCGCACCATACAACTTCCCCTTCATCGGGGTGTTCGACAATGGGCTCTCCACTGGCAACCGTGTCGAACGGCTCCTGGCCCGTTGCACGGATCAGCCGTGGCGCCCCACTGTAACTGGAAAGGTCTTCGCCGCCGAGCGGAATCTGGTGCAGTACAGATACGGCGTTGTAGAGGTCCGTGAGCCTGTTGACCCTGGGCAGGCCGGCATCAGCGCGTCGAAGCAGTGCCTCAAGGCTGTTGCGGGTGCGGTTGGGCTTTGCTCCGAAGGATTGGTATGCCTCCCGCCACGCGGCAACATGCGGGAGGTGTTCAACCTTCTGCTCGCTGAGCGCCGTCCGGGCTGCCGCTTCCGCCTGATCCAACAGTGCATCGCTGGCATCATCACTGGGACCCGGAACGAGACCATCGACGGCGATCAAGAGGGCCTGGTAGTCCGGTTGAAGTTCGAAGACGGCAGGTTCAACGTGGGCTGCGAGGAGAATTTCCTGGAGGGATTCAACTCTAAGCATTGTTCGTCTCCCGATGCGCCGATCCCACTCCGCGTTCAAAAACAGCGAGTGAGAACCTTGCTGCGTCAGTGCCGTTGTTGCTGTAGGAATGGGCTACGTCTCCCGGGAAAGACAGCGAGTCGCCGGTCTCCAGGACGACCATCTGCTCTGCAGCAACGACTGTAACGGTGCCTTGCAGAACCTGCAGGAGTTCCTTGGTACCAGGCGTATGCGGCTCACTGGCGTGCTGGTCTCCGGGGGCGAGGGTCCAATCCCAAAGCTCCATCACTTCCGGCGGTTCCGTTCCGGCCACGAGCACTCCGCGTCCACCTGCTGCACTGCTCCACAGCAGAGCACCTTCACCTTTTCGTGTCACCTTGACGCCCTTGGGCTCGGGTGACTGGACCAGGTCCGGCAGGCCTACACCGAGCGCGGCGCTGATCCTCAGAAGAGTGCCGACACTGGGGTTCATGGTTGCTTGTTCCACGTTGATGAGCATGCGTCGGCTGACGCCGGCAGCTTCGGCCAGTTGGTCCAGGGTCCAGTGACGTGCCTGGCGCTCCTGCTTAACCCGTCCCCCGATGGCGGAGGCAAGCGATGCGATGTTTTCTTCCATTAATGCAGCATAATGCACTCCAAGTGCACACGGCAAGATTCTTGCCAACTATTCTCAATGAAGCAACAGCCCAAAAGAGGCCGTACACCAATGGGATATGTTTGTACCGGCCAATTTGCTGGACACGGTAGCCGCGGCGGCATTCCTGCATCGAAGGACGCCCAAACACATGTTCACATCCCCTCAGACAGGAGCGTCCGTGCCGAAGAGTCCACGTGATGAGATAGATGCGCAGATTCTGGCCGAGCTGCGACGCAATGCCCGTATCAGCCTTGCCCAGCTGGGCGAGAAGGTGCTGCTCTCCCGCAACGCCGTCCGGCAACGGATTGAGCGGCTCGAACGGGACGGGTTCATCCACGGGTACACCATCAAGGAATCCGCCGGAGAAGGTTCGCCCACGGTCAATGCGGTGCTTTTGATCCAGCGACATGACAGGATGCGGGGCGGGGATGTGATTGCCGGGCTAAAGGCAATTCCTGAAATCGCCACTTGCGATGTTGTCAGCGGCGAACTGGATATCGTGGTCAGGGTTGAGGCCCCCGACGCTGCTCGCATCCAGGAAATCTGGAGGCAGGTCTCCGAGTTTCCTGGAGTCCGCGACATCACCACAGCCTTGTCCCTCTCCACGGTCATCGACAGGCAGGCGCCTCGCTGAGACAGCGTACTGAGGCCGCGTGAACCATGCTGGGCTTTAAATGGTTCCGGCGCTGCGGAACCAGGTGGTTACGCAACGCCGGATCGGCTCAGCTTGATTGATTGACGGTAACGTCAGACGATCATCATGAAGTGATCGCTATGACCTTGGGCTGCGTCATTTCCTCGTAGGCGAAGCGGACGCCTTCCCGGCCCATGCTGCCGTATTTCGAGCCGCCAAAGGGCATCGCATCGAGGCGGTAGTCCGAAGAATCGTTGATCATCACTCCGCCTGCGTCAATGGCCTTGGCGGTGGCCAGCGCACGGGCCAAGTCCTTCGTGAATACCCCGGCCTGCAATGCGTAGTCGCTGTCGTTGGCCAGTTCGATGGCTTCCTCGGCGGAGTCGAACGGTTCCACCAGGACCACGGGGGCAAAGAGTTCTTCGCTCCATGCCTCGCAAGTGCGCGGGACTCCGGCAAGGACAGCAGGTGTCAGGAGCGCGCCATCCAAGATGCCGCCAGTCAGCAGTCGCGCACCGGCGGTCACTGCCTCGTCGATCTTACGCTTCGCTTCTGCGGCAGACGCGGCGCTGATCATGGGTCCGACGTCGGTCTGCTCCCTGCGGGGATCGCCAGTCGTCAAGGCAGCTGTTTGGGCGACAAAGGCGTGAAGGAAGGTGTCGAAGACGGACCGCTGAACGAGGATGCGCTGCGCGCCGATGCAGTTCTGTCCGGCGGCCCAGAAGGAACCGGAAACACTGGCCTCGACGGCGGCAGGAAGGTCGGCGTCGTCGAACACGATGAGGGGAGCGTTGCCGCCAAGTTCCATGGACAGGCGCTTTATGCCGGCGTTGGCGGCGATGGCCCGGCCCGTGGAAAAGCCGCCCGTGAAGGAGACCATTCGAACCAGTTTGGACGAAATGATGGTTTGCGCGATGGTGCGATCACCCAGGACAACGGTGACGAACTCCGCCGGCAGGCCAGCCTCGCGCAACAGGTCTACGAGGAGAATGGCCGTCAAGGGTGTCAGCTGGGACGGCTTGAGGATGACGGTGTTCCCTCCGGCAATTGCCGGCCCGAGCTTGTGTGCCACCAGGTTCAGGGCGTCGTTGTAAGGGGTGATGGCAGCGATAAGCCCCAACGGCTCTCGGGTGAACCATCCTTGGCGGTTTTCGGAGCCAGCGAAGGAGTCGAAGGGAACAACTTCCCCGACATTGCGGCGGGTTTCCGCAGCGGACAGCTTGAGCGTGTTCACCGCACGGGAGACTTCCTTGCGTGCCTGTTTGATGGTCTTGCCGGCCTCGGCAACGATCAGCTCGGCGACCTTCTGGGAGCGCTCCTGAAGAAGGTCCGCGGCCGTGTCCAGAATCCTGCCGCGCTCATGACGCGGCATCGCTGCGGCGTTCGGAACGGAGGCCGCGGCGCGGATGAGTTCCACGCGGACGTCTGCCTCGGTGCACTGGGGAAGGGTCGCCAGGACGGAGCCGTCAAATTTGTCGTATACCGTCAGTTCAGATGTAGCGGCTGCCGTAGTGGTTTCGGCGATGGCTGACTCAGGCACGGACCGCTCCTTTGGCGAATTCGTCGACGGCGATGATGTCCGAGATGAGGGCATAAGCAGTTTCCACGCGGCCAGCTCCAGGGCCCGATACTGTGACGGCTCCCAGCATATCCGTGCTGAACGATACTGCGTTGGTGGCGCCGGAAATTCCGGCCAGCGGGTGTTCACCCGGAAGGGCGATGGGTTGGACGGTAGCTACGATGCGACCATCATGTTCCCGGCGGGCTTCGCCAATCAGCTTCCACCGGTAGCCGCTTGCCAAGGCCTGTGCCACGTCTTCGCTCTTGATGTCCTGAATGCCAGTGGTTTCCACGTCATTGGGGTGGATGTTGGCACCGAGCAGCTCGTTGGCCAGGATTGCGACCTTCAACCGGACGTCCGAGCCGCCGATGTCTGCAGTCGGGTCCGCTTCGGCGTATCCGCGGTCCTGGGCTTCGGCAATGGCTTCATCCAGGCCCAGCCCGGCCTCCATCCGGCCCAGGACGTAATTGCTGGTTCCGTTCAGGATGCCTTGAACGGAGTTCAATTCAAGGCCGCCCAGCATTTTGTGTGCGAGTCGAATGACGGGAGTGCCACTCATGACTGAACCCTCGTACTCGAAACGCACACCATTGTTGGCAGCAAGCTGGCCCAGTTCCCGGCCATGCAAGGCCACAGGACCCTTGTTGGTGGTCACCACATGCTTGCCGGACTCGATGGCCCATTTGACGTGCGAGACTGCCGGTTCGCCGTCGATCGGACTGGTGAAGGTAGCCTCAACGACGATGTCGGCCGGGCTGTTCTTGATGACGTCTTCGTTGCGGGGATCCGGGCTGCCACCTGGCAGTCCCTCGAACGAGGACCCGCGTTGCATCGCCAGCACGGCGGCCAGATCGATGCCGTCTCCCTGGACGAGCGAGCCGAAGGCAAGATCGGTGATGGCCACCACACGAAGCTCGAATCCGAGTGTGGCAAATCGCCGGGGTTCGTCACGGATGAGTTCGGCCAAAGCGCGGTTGACGCCTCCGAAACCGATGAGGGCGAGGTTGTAGGTAGTCACGTGATCTCCTTGGTAGGGCGGTGGTGCTGTCCTCTAAGCCTCGGTTCCAGGAGTGTCACTTCCCTAGACGCGAATCGCCCGCCAAGGATGACGAAACGCCCAAAAAAGCTGCCAACCATGCTCAAACGCCCGCGGTACGTCCCCTCTTTGGAAGAGGAGCCGGTACGACGGGTTGCTGTTGCCGCCGCCCGCCGCGCTGCGCCGCAGCACCTGCGACAATGACGAGCAAGAGGCCTGCGAGTTGCAGCATCGATGGCAACTGATGCAGGATGATCGCACCGAGCAGCACGCCGATGGCTGGTTCCATAGCCAGGAGAGTCCCGAATGCTGTGTGTGTCATGCGGCGAAGGGCAAACATTTCCAGAATGTAGGGCAGAACCGGTATCAGCACTGCCAAGACGGCGGCAACGGCCAAGGTTTCCAACGTGATGTGGCCGATGGCTTGCGGCAGTCCAAACGGTGCCGCGGCGACAGCAGCAATCGGAATGGTCAGGGCGAGGGCACCAATTCCATTGAAACGATCACCCACCCTTTGGGTCAGAAGGATGTAGATTGCCCAACCAACCGCCCCCATCACCGCAAAGCCGACTCCGAGCAGGTCCACCTCGCCCGCCCACGGTTCGGTGAGGAGCACGACGCCTGCCAGTGCCATTGCAGGCAGGATTAAGGAACGGGCCCCGCGGCCGCGCCAGGCTGCAACCGTAAGCGGGCCGAGGAATTCAATGGCAACCGCCGTCCCCATGGGAATGCGTTCCATGGCGGCAAGGAACGTCACTGACATTACTGCGGTGGCAACGCCCAGGCCAACCACCACCGGAGCGTCACTAAGACGCAGGTTCTTCAGGGGTGGACGGGCCAGTGCCAGCAGGATGAGCGCTCCCATACTCAGGCGCAGCCAGGCCGTCCCAAGGGGACCCAATGTTGGCATCAACCCCAGTGAAAGGGCGGAGCCCAGTTGGATGGAGAACATTGCTGCGACGGTCAGGAGCCATGGGGGGATTGGGCCTTTGAAAGTGGTCATAAGGCATAATACTGCACTTATAGTGCAGCCTGTTTCTTTACCGCTCGACGGCGGCTACCGCACTGATCTCCACCAGCGCCCCGGGAACGCCCAAACGGGAGACAAATGCTGCTGTCACGAGGGGCGGCTCGTCGGCGGCGAGGTCGGACGCAATGGCCCCATACCCCGCGGCGAGGTCGGCACCGTCCACGAAGAGAACCGTCCACTGCACAACGTCGCGGAGGGTTGCCCCAGCAGCCGCGAGCGCGGTATTTGCGTTCGCCAGGGCGCGGGCAGATTGCGCTCCAACATCACCCTCGCCGACGAGCGAACCGTCACTGTCGACTGAGTTCTGACCGCCGACGTAGATGGTGGTGGCGTTTGGAGGGACGATGGCTACGTGGCTGAATGCCGGGCTGGAGACAAGTCCCTCGGGCCGGATGCGCTGGATGGATGACATGACTGTATGCTGCCATCCCCAGGCAATTGCCAAAAGGGGGTACGCCCCAATGCCCCGGTTGGTCCCGCCTCGTCACCCACGGGCTCGTCACTCACGTGCTCTCACTCAGGCACCCGTCATTCAGGCGAGGGCCGCCGTCGTTGCTGTTTGGTTGCCGCCCTCTGTACTTTTGCTGCGCGATGCCGCTGCGCGGACCCGCGGGTGGGTTTCGTTGCCCTGCGCACAGTCCTTGGCGCAAGGCCCGCCACCACAATGTCAGCGAGCTTGGTCAAGGCGCTCTCGCGATTGCGCAATTGCGAGCGCTGCTCGGAGGCTGTAACAGTGATAACTCCGTCGACGAGTCGCTTCTCCAATCGACGCAGCAAGATCTCCCGCTGGCTTTCTGTCAACGCCTCCGAAGTGGCTACGTTCCAGGACAGCTCAGCCCTGCTGTCGGTCGTGTTGACGTGTTGTCCGCCGGGTCCTGATGAACGCGAGAACCGCCAGCCGAGTTCCGAGGCCGGAATCGTGAGGGTGGGCGAGATTTCCAGGTCCATGGGACAAGCGTTGCACGTCGGGGGCGGTCTTCCCAGCCGGGCGGTCCCTCGGCATGACGTGTCAGAGCAGGTTTGCAAGGTCGGAGTAGGTTTGCGAGTCAGAGCAGGTTTGCAGTCAGCGTTGAGGCGATGAACCGGCCGTACTGCTCTGCGCTCCACCTTCGTTTCAGGACGAGGCTCTCGAACAGTTCGGGGGTGGTGCACGCGAACATGATGTCAGCGGCCTCTTCCGGGGACATGCCGGGATGGAGCAGGCCGCGGGCCACCAGTTGATGCGCGTTGTGCAGCATCCGCCGATGGCGGGCGTCGTCGACATCCTTCATGAGACTGGCCATGTCGGCATCCCCTGTTGCGGCGGCGTCGCGGATGAGCCGGCTGATCGGCGCCGCAAGGGGGCTGACTTCTGCGGTGAACCGCCCGAACTGCTCCATTAGTGCTCGCGGATCGTCTGCCGCTTCCTGGGCGAGGTCTGAGCGCTGTTCGGCTGGCGGCCCGCCTTTGCCTAGGAGACTCTGCTCGTGGAGGGCACGGACGAGGCCAGCCTTGCCGCCGAAGTTCTTGTAGATGGACTCCGCCGACACCCCGGACGAAGCGGCAATTTCGGCGATGGTGGTTGTGCCGAAGCCTTGCAGGAGAAATAGTTCCCTGGCGCGCGCGAGGATAGTGCGACGGGATGTCTCGGCCGCTTGGCGGCGACGGCTTGCGTCGTAGGTGCGTTGACTCCGGGATGTTCCATCGGGGCTCTTGATTCCGGTTGCCATGACTTCTAGACTCCAATCAATACAGATAACTGTATTGAATTCAAGATACCAGCCCTGCCCGCCCAGTGAGGGGAAAATCGCGGGGCACCAAGGAGTCACCATGGCAACCGTGGAGGGCCTTGAGCGCCTTCCGGAAGGACCCGTTCGCCGGATGTTCGCCGCTTCCGGACGCCACGACCTTGACGCCTTAGTCGCCGAATTCGCCGACGACTATGTCAACATCACGCCGATTCATCCCGAACGGAATTTCACCGGCAGCGCCCAGGTCCGCGCCAACTGGACCAGCCTTTTCGCTGGCATCCCTGATCTCACACCGGCTATCGCCGACGCCGCCGAAGGCAGGCACGGAACCGTTTGGGTTGAATGGGGCGCCCGGGGCACAAGGCTCGATGCCACGCCGGTGGAACTTGCCGGCGTCGCGATCTTTACAGTGCGCCAGGAGCGGATCGCCTCCGTCCGTTTCTATCTCGAACCTGTGGAACGTTCTTCAGGTGACATCGACGACGCCGTCCGGGCCACTGCGGGCGCGGGCCTTCAGGCTGGGGCGGGTTTTCAGGCTGGGGCCGTACTTCCGACATCGCAGGGGTCATGATCCTCGTAGTGGGCGGTACGGGCCGCCTGGGTTCGCGCCTGACCGGGGAGCTGGTTCGGCGCGGCACTTCCGTGCGGGTCATGGCCAGGGGCCAATCCCAGCCGTTCCCCGGGAACCCGATCGACGGCGTCGAGCTTGTCCGCGGAACCCTCGCCTCAGGCACGGACTGCGGGCGGGCCGTTGCCGGATGCAGCCAAGTGGTGTTCGCGGCGTCAGGCTTTGGGCTGAAAAGGGGCGGCAACCCACGCAGTGTGGACCGCGACGGCGCACTCAGGCTCATCGATGCCGCATCCCGGGCGGGCGTGGAGCACATGGTCATGATGTCGATGCATGGCGCCGCTCCCGATGCCCCTCTGGATTTCCTGCGCATGAAGTACGCAGCGGAGGAGGCGTTGAAGGCCTCGGGCATGGCGTGGACGGCGATCCGAATTGGGGCAAACCTTGAGCAGTTCCTCGATTCAATGAGCCAGCCCCTCCATACGAAGGGCAGGGTGCTTGTCTTCGGTTCGGGACGCGCACCTGTGACATTTACCTCGACGCCGGATGCTGCTGCCGCTGTTTTGTTGGCTCTTTCCGACCCTTCCTTGCGTGGAAGGACAATTGAGTGGGGGTCCGAAACGCACCCCTTCAACACGCTCGCAGAAGCTATCCTCGCGGACGCTGGAAAGGGCTCGATCCAGCGGATACCAGTGGCAGCCCTACGGGTGATGGCCGCCGTTGCACGTCCGACTTCGCCGTTCATGGCCCGGATGGCGAGAGCGGCGCTGTGGATGGAATCAGGCGCTGCAGCCTTCGATCCGGCCGTGGTACGCGCCGCCTTCCCTGAAATTCCTGTGATCGGACTGCGTGAGAGTTTGGACCAGATCAGGAGCACATGAGCCGTGGTGCAAACCGGCCTTCGGGAGGACAATGCTAGGCACAACCCAAATCTCTTGAGGAGCAGCCATGGGCGAGCCAACTACAGAAGCGACATCAGCGCAGTTGATGGTGGACTTGATCATTTCCCTGGATGGATATGCCTCAGCGGAGGGCTGGCCCGGTTGGTGGGGACTTGAATCCCCGGAATACCTTGCCTGGCTCGAGGAAGAAGGGAAGAAGGATTTCACCACACTTATGGGGGCCAACACCTATCGGGTGATGTCCAGCATGTCGGAGCAGGCCGCGGGCGAAGACTCGGGGTTCTCCGAGGAAGAGGGAGCGGCGCTGACCGGACTGGCGGCCCTGCCAAAGGTCGTTTTCTCGTCCACTCTCCAAGAACCTCTGGCTTGGCCGAATTCCGAGCTGGTAAGCGGGGATGCTGTGGAAGCTGTCAAGGAGCTGAAGCGGACCCGGACCGGCACCCTGACCACACTGGGAAGCCTCAGCCTTTGCCGCTCTTTGTTAAGTGCCGGACTGGTGGACCGATACAGGATTGTGGTTTTTCCGGTGATCACAGGCCGCACCGGCAGGGAGCGGATTTATGACGGCTATCCTGATGTCTCGCTTGAAATGGTGAACAGCAGGACTTTCGATGGTCAGCTGCAGCTGCTGGAGTACATACCCACGCTGATCAGCGGTCCGCCTGTCCGGCAGCCCTGAAAAGAGGCTCCAGCGAATCCGAGTAGCTGGACAGTATTTCGGCAAACGTGAGCAGCTGGAATCCTTCAGCGCGGCAGAGGAGTGGTTCGCGGGTAGTTCCGTAGGCGGTGAGCGTCGCGATTCCCCATGGATGCGTTGGCTCGCCGACCGAGATGCCGGCTGAGTCGAAGGTGTCACGGAGCACGTAACGCGTGACCGTCCGCCACGACTGCAGGAATGGTGACCGCAACTGCTCAACGAGTTCGTCGTCGTTTGCCTGGTAGGCCGCCCACAGGTTCGTGGACAGCTCGTCCCACTCCTTGGCGTCGCGGACCATGAGGTGGGCCGCCCGGAGGCGGGCAATCGTTTCGTTCAACGTCATGGTCAGTCCCCAAACTTCCTGTCGTTTTGCATACCTGCTTTGATCTTCCGCCACCCACCGGCACGATTGTTGGCGGCAATCTGTCGCAGCATAGCGATGAGGGGTTCCGTTGGTATGTCTTCGTTGATGTAAAAACTGATCATTCGGCCGGTCTTGTTATCGTGCCCGGCCGTGATGATCCCGGCAGGGTCAGGAACGATAGCGCCATCGTAGAGAAAGAGGTTGACGTGGTTCTTGGCCGCGAGCAACGCACAGACGTTTCCATCCAGGACAAAGTAGGGCTGAACCCGTCTTTTGATTGTCTCCACGATGTCCGGTTCGGCCTCGTGGATCACGTCCCGCGGTTCCGAACAAAGTGCTTGTTGCCAGTCCGGAAGGGCGTTGATGTAGCTATCGACTCCGGGATGGCGCGCGTACTTCCCCATGACGTTATTAGGGCACCACGCCCCACGGCTTGTCCAGACCATGGTCTTGTACAGACCAGCGTCTTGAAGGCGATGAGTAGGCTTGCTCACATGATCGACGTCGAGCGGTTCCGGGTTCTGCTGGAGGAGGAGCGCGGCCGGAAGCTTGCCCTGTTGAAGGCGCTGCGTAGCGACATCACATCGGTCAGCCTTGCCCGTCAGGACTCGAACGTCGACGACGAGCATGATCCTGAAGGCACCACCATCGCCTTCGAGCTCTCACAGGCCTCCGCGCTTCTTGACCAGAGTCGTGCGGGCCTGGAGCAGATTGAGGCCGCATTGCAGCGGATTTCGGATGGAACGTACGGTGTATGCGCGATTTGTGGTGTCGCCATTCCGGACGGTCGGCTCGAAGCAAGGCCGTGGACGCCCTATTGCGTCAGTCACGCCTCAGGTAAACAGTAACCCCCGGCAAAAAGTAAAACCTGGGCGGATATGAAACACGCCCAGGCGCACCTTAAGCCATGTCAGGGCTGATGGGCACGAAATCGATGCCCTGCTGGACCTTCTTTTTTGGTCCGCGGTCGAAGCCCTTGGCGTCGAGGTTGTTTCCTGCGCGGAACGCGGCCAAAGCGTCGTCGAAGATCTCGTTGAGCCGCTGGCCCGGGAAAACCTTCTGGGTGCCGTCGGTAAAGGTGATGGACACAGAGGCGCTGGCGGGAAAATGCCTACTCATTCGGATGAAGCCTTGGGAATCCTGCCGTAGGGAGATCATTGCTTGTCCACGCTTTCAGTATCTGGGTTCCACCACAATTCACGGTGAAGTCCCACTCTGTCATTCTGACGGACCTGCCGCCTCATTTACATTCCCCTGACCGGGGACCAGAATAGCGCCCATGTCCATTCTCAAGGTGCAATCCGAGTCCGAGGCCACAGGTCTGACCGCCGAAATCTACCAAGCCGATCTGAAGTCGATGGGCTACGTTCCGAGTCATACAAAGGCAATGAGCATAAACCCGGAGGCATACAAGGCCTGGCAGGCGCTGATTAAGGCAATCGTCTCATCGCTGGGTCTGCGACGATACGAACTTGTAACGCTCGCGGCCGCCCAGGCCATTGGGTCCTCCCATTGCAGATTGGCCCATGGGAAGAAAACATTAGCCATCATTGATGAGGAGCAGCTGCTCGCTGTTGCCCGGGACTACAGGGATGCCGGGCTGCCCCCTGAGGAAGTCGCGATGATGGACTACGCGGTCAAGCTCAGCACCGATGCGGCTGCAATGAACGACGACGACACGCAGCGCCTTCGCGATGTGGGCTTCAGCGACAGGGAGATTGCCGACATCACCCTGGCTGCCACCGCCAGGAACTACTTCAGCCGCGCGCTTCTTGCCCTGGCCGTAGACCTGGACGTACCTCCAGGGGTGACCACGGAGCTTCAGGACGCCTTGTTAACGCCACTGCCGGCTCAAGGTGACTGAACGGCTTCGGTGTTGGCACGGTCTGCGGATGCCCCCTGCCTACGGCTGGCCAGCAGGAACGGCACCGAAATGAGCTCAATAATGCCCGCCATGGCCAGCGAGGCAGGGTAGCCGTAAAGGTCAGCGCCACGCCCAAGGAGTGGCTGTACCACCACTCCGCCGCTGGATCCCATGAGCGAATCGAAGCTCAGGACCGTAGCCCGCTGCTTCGAGGGGATCATGTCATTGACGTACGCCTGCCGGACTGGAGTTGCCGCAGATCCGACCACACCCCAGACTGCCAGCAGCACCAGGGCCACCCAAAAGACACGGGTGAAGCCCAGGACCACCAAGATCACGAATCCTGCCATGCCCCCAAGGATCAGTACCGAGGTACGTTTATGGAACAGACGCCGGGCATGTGGAGCGAGCCAGCCGCCCAGGATTTGCGAGCCAGCCACGATTGCCGCGGCGAGGCCCGCAATGGAATAGGCCCTCGGGTCCCCATACAGGTCAAGAAGAAATGGCTGCAGGGCGTAAAAGACATAGATCCCGACGCCGGCACTAAAGGGAGCGGCCAGCATGACGTACCGGACGGGCGGGTTTTTCAGACCGTTCTCGATCGAGGCTGAGAGTACTGCACGGGTGGCCCGGAGGGGGTGAGTGGACCGCTCAGGTGAGAACCCGACGTCGTGCATTAATCCAAACGCAACGGCGAACATGGCAACCAAAACGAAAACCCGAATGAGGAACGGGACGCCAAGGTTGGTGGCTTGGGCGATCACCCCACCTGCCACGGAACCCAGCAGCATCGCCACACCCTGCACCATCTGGCCGCGGCCCAGAACGCTTTCAAGGCCGCCCTCATAGCCGGAGAAGCGCAAGGCATCCACCAGCCAGGCTTCCACGGCTCCGGAGAAGAACGTAAACCCGAGGCCAAGGAGCACCGAGACGACTGCCCACATCCAAAATGGCGCGGAGATCTGCCAGAGCACGTAGTACAAGTACGTAGACGCTGCCAGCGTGATCGTGCCAAGCAGGAAAGACGTGCGGCGACCCCAGCCGTCGGCGATGACGCCCGTGGGTACTTCGAAAAGGACCATGCCCGCTGTGAAGAAGGCGTTGGCCGCGAAGGCCTCGAGGTTGCTCAAGCCTGCATCAAGCAGGAAAAGCGTGTTGATACCCCAGATAAAGGAAGCCGCCACCGTGTTGCCCAGCGTCAGCGTGAGATAGACACGTTGAATCTTTCTGGCGGCGTCGTTCATCGTGTCGCCGCCGGCGCTGGGAGGGGTGACCACAAGCTCATTCTCGTCTCGATACCCGGCCTCCGCCAGAGCGCGAGGGACCAGATCCCAGGAAGAGTTTGCTACGTCCCGATTTGCTAAGTCCCGTGTGTCGTTGGAATATCCTGGGACGCCGCCCACTCGCCGACGTCCCGCCGTTCGATGGCAGCCGCCATCATGTCCGGAAACAGGTCCGGCGTGCAAGCAAAAGCAGGCACACCAATGCCGGCCAGGGCTGCGGCGTGGCTCGAGTCAAAGGAAGGATGACCACTGTCGCTCAGGGCCAGCAGGGCGATCATGGTGGTTCCCGCCCCAACGATCGAAGCGGCACGGCGCAGCATCTCCTCAGCTATCCCACCTTCGTAAAGGTCACTGATCAGCACCAGGATGGTCTCGGTCGGCTTGGTGATCTGATCCTGGCAATAGGCGAGAGCGCGGTTGATGTCGGTACCACCACCGAGTTGCACCCCAAACAGCACATCCACGGGATCTTCCAGGTCCTCGGTCAGATCAACCACTTCGGTATCGAAGACCACCAAACGGGTGCTCACGGACCTCAGTGAACTGAGCACCGCACCGAAAACGCTTGAGTACACCACGGATTCCGCCATGGATCCTGATTGGTCAATGCACAGGATGATCTCGCGCTGGATCTCCGTGCTGCGCCGGGCATGCCCGTGGAGTTGTTCGGGCACAACGGTCCTGTACTCGGGCTGGTAATGCTTAAGGTTGGCCGCAATGGTCCGGTTCCAGTCAATATCCCTGTGCCGTGGACGCCTGGTCCGGGCGGACCGGTTCAGCGCCCCGGAAACAGCCTGGACGGTCTTGGCGCGCAAACGATCCTCAAGATCCTTCGTCACCTGGCGAACCACAGACCTTGCTGTCTCGCGCGACTGCTCGGGGATGACCCTGCCCAGGCCCACCAGCGTACTTACCAGGCCGATATCCGCTTGGACGGTGCGCAACATTTCGGGTTCAAGGAGCAATTGCCTCAGCCCCAGGCGGTCCATGGCGTCAGCCTGCATCACCTGGACCACGGAAGAGGGGAAGTATCCGCGAATGTCTCCGAGCCACCGTGCCACACGTGGATTGGACGCCCCGAGCCCGCCGCGGCGAGCAGATCCCTCGCCATACAGCTCCTCAAGAGCTTGGTCGCGCTTTGCATCATCGGCCGCGAGCTGGACGCGCTCGCCGTCGGCTGTTGAGATGCCGTCTGCTTCGTTACCGCCCAGCACCAGACGCCAGCGGCCCAGCCGGTCCCGCGCCCGATCCTCCTCGGAGTTGGCATCTGTCATGCGATGTTCTCCCATCCGAGGATTCGGGCCATCGTTCTAACGGCCGGACCTGCAACAGCCAGGTCAACGCTTGCAGCTGCTGTGGTGTCCCGCGCCGCCGCATGGCTCAGCTGCTCGCCGATCTCGCGGCGCTCAGGGCCGCTGAAGGCCGAGAACGTCCTGCGCAGGAGCGGCAGCACGTCCTCGAAAACCTCATCCTGGACGCCATCCACCCACTCATCCACAATCTGAAGGAGGCGGCGGTCATGGATCAGCAGTGTGGCATCGCCGGACAGAAGTCCATCCAACCAGGCGGCGGCCTCGGGAGCCGGAGCAGCGACAGACAAGCGGCGGCTCAGCTTGGCCGCAACGTCGTCGGCGTCCACCAGTCCGGCATCAAGCAGGAGCCGTAGGGCACGACCCGCCACGGAGCCGTGGATCCGGTCCGAGTGAGCCACTGCAGCCAGCGCCGCATGCCAATCGTCCAATGGCAAGTCCGGTAACAGGGACAGCCCGTCCTGGGCTGAGTCGATTGCCTGGCGCATGACGGAGGCAGCGTCATCATCCAGGCCTGCACAAGCTGTCGGCAGGCCAACGCAGGCGCGCACCACAGTGGCCTCCAGGATCTTTCGAACATCGCTCACGTCCACTCCGCGCACGTTTCCGTACCGGCATGTGCGGGCAAGAGGAGCAATGGTTTCCAGAAGGGGCGGAACGTCCTGCTGCAGCGCCGTTCGCTCGGCAAGGGCAGCGACAACGCCGGCAATACCGTCCGGGAGGTCCGCGAGCAGGCAGTTTGCCAGCAGTTCGGACAGGACAGGAAGGCTATCGGCGGCCTGGGCTTCTTCGGTCACAAACGCCGACGCGGCGGAGGCAACTGTCGTGCCGTAGCGGCTGGCTTCCACCAAGGACAGGGCGAGTTCTGGCCTCCAGAGAAGGGTCCATGCCTCCTTGAAGGTACCCGTGGTGCGGCCGGTGTCTGTGGGCACGCCCCAGTCCACTCCCAGCAGTGCCAGGCGATGGAGCAGCACGGACCGCGCCAGCTGGTTGGGTTTGCGGAGGTCCAGGACCATGACCTCCTCCATGGCGCTGGCCCTCATTCTCAACGTGCGCTGCGTAGCGGCGAGGTCAGCAGCCAGCGGGAGCGTGGGTACGGAGTCGGGCACACTGCCCAAATCCTGCCCAACAGTTAGTTCCCGATGAATCAAGGCCAACGGCAGGGGAGAGCCATCGCAGAGTACGGACTGTGCGGCGTCATCCAATTCGGGCAATCCGGGGCTTGGCCTCCCGCGGATGGCGGCGAGGGTCTTTGCCATCCGGCTCGCGTCCACCACCGAGGCTGTCGAGGCGTCCAGGTTTTCCTTGCGCAAAGCCCTGGCAACCCGAACCAGCCACGTAGTAGACACATCAACGCCTGGATCCTGGGCCATCCAGTGCGCGAATAAATGCTGATACCAGCCCGGTGCCGTGACACCTGCACCGTATCCGCTGCTCAGGCTCAGCCGGTCCGAGGTCCATGGCACCCATGTGGCGGCCACCTTTGCCTTGGGCAAGCCAGCGAGTACTTTGTTATCCGTCGAAACGGACGGAAAGCCAGCGGGCACCAGTGCTGGTGCATGGTAGGCACCGCAAACTACGGCGATACTCCCATGTCCTTCACGAATGGCTGCCCTCAGGATCCGCCGCATTGCCGCTTCCCGGCGGTGGTTCTCCACGACGTCCGGATGATCGGGGGATCGATCATCCAGTGCCCGGATTTCGGCGATGGCATCAATCAAGGCCTCGAAGCGCTCCACGGGGCTTGAGTTGCGGTGCTCTACCGCATCCTCCCACCAGCGCTCGGCATCGCTGTACCCGGCAGCTTCCGCCAGGATGCCGATTGCGTCCGGGCGGTACGGCTGATCAGACGGAGTGGAAATCGACTCAGCGGCTTCGGCAGCTACCTTGAGTCCGAACGTGTTCGCAGCTGGCAGATCGATGGCCTGCACCGGGGTCCCCGTGGACAGCGCCCAACGGATGGCCACCCATTCGGGTGAGAAGCTGGCCATGGGGTAGAAAGAAGCCAACCGCGGCTCGTCCACTGCGTAGATGAGTCCAGCAACGGGAGGAACCATCCCTGGATCGGTGATGAGCGCAATGACTTGGTCGAGCTCAGGCGGGCCCTCCACGAGCACCAGATCTGGGCGCAGGGTAGCCAACGCTTCGGCCACCGAGTGTGCCGAGCCGGGTCCGTGGTGCCGGATCCCCAGGATGTGAACGTCAGTCATCGCCTAGTTCGTCGACTCAAGGTCACGGCAAGCCCGGTAGAGGTCCTTCCACTCCGGTCGATTCCGCACCACCGTCTCCAGGTACTCCTGCCAGATCACCCTGTCCTGCACCGGGTCCTTGATCACCGCACCCACCAAGCTCGCCGCGACGTCGTCCGCCCGGACAGTTCCGTCGCCGAAGTGGGCTGCGAGGGACAGCCCATTGGTCATCACGGAAATGGCCTCGGCTGTGGAAAGGGTGGCTGACGGGGATTTGATGGTGGTGCGCTGATCCTGCGTGACCCCTGCACGCAGTTCCCGCATGACGGTCACTACCCTGCGGATTTCGGAGAGGGCCGCCAAGTCCGCCGGAAGCTCCAGAGCCTCGCCCAAGCTGCGCACACGGGTTGTCACGATCTCCACCTCCTGATCGATGGTGTCCGGAAGCGGCAAGACCACGGTATTAAAGCGGCGGCGGAGTGCGGAGGAGAGCTCGTTGACGCCTTTGTCGCGGTTGTTCGCGGTGGCGATCACGTTGAATCCTTTGCGGGCCTGCACTTCGTCGTTGAGTTCCGGGATGGGCAGGGTCTTCTCGCTGAGGATGGTGATGAGGGAATCCTGGACATCGGAGGGGATGCGAGTGAGTTCTTCCACGCGCACCAGGCTTCCCGCCTCCATTGCACGCATCACAGGTCCCGGAACCATGGCTGCCCGTGAGGGACCTTCGGCGAGTAGCCGTGCGTAATTCCACCCGTACCGAAGCGCTTCTTCAGGGGTTCCCGCCGTGCCCTGGACCACCAAGGTGGACGCGCCCGAAATAGCCGCGGCCAAGTGCTCGCCAAGCCATGTCTTCGCAGTTCCCGGCACACCCAACAGCAGCAGGGCCCGGTCCGTAGCAAGGGAAGCTACAGCGATTTCCACCAAGCGCTCCTGGCCCAGGTATTTCGGCGTGATCACGGCGCCGTTGGGCAGGGTGCCGCCCAGGATGTAGGTGGTGACCGCCCATGGCGAGAGCCTCCAACTGGGTGGCCGGGGCCGGTCGTCAACCGCCGCCAGCACGCTGAGTTCATCGGCGTACGCATTTTCGGCGTGGGCCCGGAGAACATCGGTTCCGTTTGGGGCATCTGTCATTGGAAGGCCTCCGTGAGGGATTGTCGGAATGCTTGGTATTGAACAGCGTCGCGGAGCACCCGGCGCCGGGCAGCGTCCTCGTCTGAACGCTCCAGAAGGCGTCTGCACCGTTCGACGGCCTCCGGTGGCAGCGCAGTTGGCAACACCTGCGCCAGCATGGCCGCCAATTGGCCGCCATTCTTGCCGGCAATGAGCCCGAGCAGCGCATCAGCCAACCCCAAACCCCACGGCTGGGGCAGATCCCGCAACAGCGGAACCAAGGTCAGGGGCTGGTCAATGCCATTGCGGATGTACGCTTCCAGCCACTGCTCCCGCTCACCAGGGGGAAGGCAACCCAGCAGCCGCACGTCGGTCCGGACGGTCAGCAGCGCGCGGATCCACTCAAGGTCTTTCCGGATCACGGCAGTTGTGATGAGGCCCTCCAGGACCCGCGGCTCTGGTTTCAGGAGCTCCACAGTTGTGGCCGGGCTGCGGCCGGACACGGACGTCCAGACCTCCAGCGGTGCACCCCTGATGATGGTGTCCAATCTCGCCAGTCTGTCAGGTTCACCACCGCGTTGGTTGGACGGGATGCCGTCGCGTAAAGCTTGCTCATCCGGGTCCCGCGGAAGGTCGATTTCGATCCGCTTGGTCAACAGCCCCTTCAAGTGCACCAGGGAAAGCAGCCGGGCAGCCATGCGCCCGGCACGGAGACTGCCAGGGAGTCGGTCCAACAATCCGATTGCTACCTCGCGCACGCTCTTCGCTTTGTCGTCCAAGGCCCGTTCCAACAGCTCTTCGTCGTCACTGCCCAGGTTCGTGGCCAACAGAGCCAGACGATTTGCGCGTTCCCGGGCACTGAGGGCATTCCAGTGGGTCGCCAGCGTTTCGCGTGCAGTTGCAGGATCGCTGCTTCGGAGACGTTCGAGTTCGGCCGCGGCGAGGTCGCTTCTGAGCTCTGACGATTCATCGGCCGGCTTCGGAACCGATGTTTTCGAGAGACTTTGAAGCCAGCGGCCGCGGGTTCCGATGGCTGGCTCCAGGCGCCTGAACACCGCTGATTTAGTTTCAGCCAACGCGAACAGCGCCGGAAGGAGGCGGTGCGGGACCCGGCGTCGTGATTCTTCTGCCAACTGCAGCCAGTCCACCACCAGTTGGTTCCTCAACTCCAGTCCGACCGGCGGTTGGGTGAGCAAGAGTTCCAGCAGCCGGGCAGCTTCGCCGGCGGCCTCCGGTTCTGGATCAGGCGGCGCCGGCATCGACAGAGTGGTGGCGGGCGCGTGGGCGGGACTGCGCGATGCGCGGATGACCACATCCGCCATGGCAGCCTGGTCCAGCAGCTCTTCCTCACGGGACAAGCCCTCAGGAGGGCGCACGCCCAGATCAACTGGGGGAGACGGCGCGGCATGCCGGCCTGTGCCTACCAACGCAGCAGTGCGTAGCTCGTCCAACCACGTCATGGAGTCACCACCGCATCACCGACGACGACGGTCAGCGGCCGCACGCGGCCATCCTCGAGTTCGCCGAAAACATCTACCGGACGGCCGCCTGTGAGTGCCAGCAGCGAATCGAGGGGAGCATCCATCAAGGGAAGTGCATTGCCGTTCTCCTCCACAAGCCAACCGTAGTCTTCAGACAGGATGGTGACACGGGCCAACAGCACAGGCTGCCGGTCGCGCCACGGTGAGCGGGCAACAGCGGCTGACTGCTGCTCGAGGGCCTGGGCGATGGTGCAGCCAGGACCAAGGCTGGTGGCCAGTCCCTGGGATGCGACGGGACTGGTGAACATGGCACGCTGCGGCGCGGAGCCGGGGTAGCGGGCAACCGTGACCCCCAACAGGGCGCCCGCGAGTTGCGGTGTCGCGAGCCCTTGACCTTGCCCGGCAAAATCCAGGATGACCACCACCCTGCCATCGGGACCCCGGAGCCAGGTCCGCTGCTGTTGGAGCCGACCGTCGTCGCTTCGGTGGGCTCCCAGTACCAGCCATGGGCCCGGCAATGCCTCGGTATCCTTGACGTCGGCTGATGCAGTGGCCCAACCGACGGCCGCTTTGACATCCGCAAATTCCTCGGCGGACAACGTGTCCCGCGCGGCCCAGGCTTTGGTCAGCGCCCACCAGCGGCCTGCATGGAGCAACAGATGGTCTGCCCAGTCGGTCCTGCCGTGGACCTCCGACGCCATGGTCCGCACTTGTTCGGCAAGGCCTGGCAACTGGGAATCAACCAATCGGGCCGCCACACCATCCCACCACGAATAGGGCTGGTTGCGGGCGGCGGCAAGCCCGGTCCGGATCAAGTCGGTCAGCCAGCGGGCGAAGTCTGCGATTCCCGCATCCATGAGTGCTTGGCGCTCAGCGAGCCGCTTGGCCTGCGCTTCGGGATCCGGTGCCTCCCCTGACTGCCAGCGATCCTTGGCCGTGGCACGTTCTGCGCGTTGCCCTGCCCATTCCTGCGCGAAGTCCGCCGTCTCGGTGGAAGCCTCTGCTGCCTCGCCCCGGGCCCAGAGAAGAAGCAGTGCAAGGGCGTGTTTGCAGGGAAATTTGCGGCTGGGACATGAGCATCGGTAGGCGGGCGCTACGATGTCCACGCTTACTTGATAGGGCGTTTTTCCGCTGCCTTGGCATTTACCCCAAACCAGGACGTCGTTGCTCCCCGAGTCCGACCACGGGCCGGGATGTGCCAGCTTCCGTGCCGCTGCCAAAGACGATGCGTCGGGGGCGGCGTTGATGACTCTCTCTTCGCTCCAACGCCCCATGAGGGCTATTCTGCCTGACACCTACGACGCTTTGGGAGAGGACCGCGACAGGGCGGCGATTTGCTGCCGGGAACCTGGTCCGGCTCCCGGCAGCTGCCTCCGTTGTTACGCCTGGTGGCTTACCAGATCGGCGTCTGTTGTGGTCGACGTTTCCCGCTGCCCGGAATGCACTGTGTCCCCGGAATGCACGGTAGCAAAGAACTCTCCTAGTTCCGCCGTAGCTGTCAGTGGGAGCACGTTCGCGACGTACTGGTCTGGGCGGACCACTACAACCACACCGTCCCGGCTGAGGCCGCGCAGTTCGAAAATGTCCTTGTTGGGGTCGGTGCCGAAGACCTTCTCGAGGTAGGTGAGCTTGAACGGTCCGACGGTGGGTTTGAACGCTGCGGGGACGGCGTTGATGTCCACGTTGGTGTGGTCCTGCTGGTAGATCACCTTCACGTCGAACCAGGCGTCACGGTCAGCGTCCGACGGCGTCGCGGCCAGCGGCGAGTCAGGCGAGGTCGCGATCCACTCGGCAAAGTCCGCCACCGGGCCTTCGGCGCCTGCCGGTGCGGCGTCGGCGAAGACGTAGATCCGCCAGCGCCCGTCTGCCTTCGCGTGATGGCCCAGGTGCATCGGGTTCGTGTCACAGACCCGCTGGACCGGGGCCGACTTGAAACGCTTGCCGATCGGGAAACCCGTGGCCAACTCCTGGTGTTTGGGCTCGGCGACCAGCATCGAGGGGGCGTACTGCGTCATGAAACCGGCAGGGAACTCCGCGGTGCTGGTGTAGAAAGTCTCCAGCTCTGCCGGGTCTTCGAACTCTTCGGGCTTCTTGGCCATCAGCGTGGACCACTGCTTGTCAAAGTCGATCAGGTTCTTCGCCACCACTTGGCGCTCAGCGGAGTAGGTGTCCAGCAGGGACTCGGGGCTGCGGCCTTCCAGGACGTGTCCGAGTTTCCAGCCGATGTTGAAGCCGTCCTGCATGGAAACGTTCATGCCCTGCCCGGCTTTCGCGGAGTGGGTGTGGCAGGCATCGCCGGTGATGAATACCCGTGGAGTGCGTGTGCCGCGGTCCTCCGGCAGGACGTCGTCGAACCTGTCCGTGAGCCTGTGGCCTACCTCGTACACGCTGTGCCAGGCGACGTTGCGGACATCCAGCGTGTACGGGTGCAGGATGTCGTTGGCTTTTTGGATGATCTGCTCAATGGTCGTTTTCCGCACGGCGCCGTGATCCTCGGGTTTCACCTCGCCCAGGTCCACGTACATGCGGAACAGGTGCCCGCCCTCGCGGGGGATCAGCAGGATACTGCCGCCCGCGCCGGACTGGATAGCGCATTTGGTGCGGATGTCCGGGAAGTCCGTGACGGCCAGGACGTCCATGACACCCCAGGCATGGTTGGCCTGATCCCCGGCCAGGTGGCACCCGATGGACTCGCGGACTTTACTGCGCGCACCATCGGCACCGACGACGTACTTGGCACGGATAACCCGTTCCTGTCCTTCGTTGGGTCCGGAGGTGTGCCCAAGGGTCACCTCCACCGGGTAGTCACCAACACCAGTGACCTCGAGGCTGCGGAATTCGTAGCCATAATCGGGCGTCATGCGCGTCGGGGAGTTGGCCATGAACTCCGCGAAGTAATCCAGCACACGGGCCTGGTTGACGATCAGGTGCGGGAATTCGCTGATACCCGTGGGGTCATCCACCGCCCGGGCAGCCCGGACGATGCGCGAGTGATCAGCAGGGTCCGGCTTCCAGAACGCCATCTCCGTGATGCGGTAGGCCTCCGCGGTGATGCGTTCGGCGAACCCGAAAGCCTGGAAAGTCTCAACGCTGCGCGCCTGGATCCCGTCGGCCTGACCAATGGCGAGCCGCCCGGGGCGGCGCTCGATGATACGCGTCGTGATGTCCGGGAACTGGGCCAGCTGCGCCGCGGTCAGCATTCCCGCAGGACCGGTGCCCACGATCAGAACGTCAACTTCATCGGGAAGCTCGGCCGGGCGGTCGATTCCGACGCCGGCGGCTGGCTCGACTCGCGGGTCACCGGATACGTAACCGTGGTGGTGGAACTGCACGGGCTTTCCTCACTTCTTTGTGGGTCTCAATTTTGTGTTGTTCTATAGTTGAACAGCTTGTTCTATTATCGCTCACACAATCGTAATGCGGCTCACAGTGGGGATCAAGTCTTTGTGTGGGCGGCCGACGAGGTTTGGCTCAGGTTCACGGTGATTCCGGGCAGGACGTGTCAGGATCAGGTATGCCTCGACTCATGCTCCTGGACACTGCCTCCTTGTATTTCCGCGCCTTCTACGGTGTTCCGGACTCCATCCGCCGCTCCGATGGCACACCCGTCAACGCCGTACGTGGCCTGATGGACATGATTGCCCGCCTCACCACGGAGTACGAAGCGACCCACGTCGTCGCTTGCTGGGACAATGACTGGCGCCCGAAATGGCGGGTTGAGCTGATCCCCAGCTACAAGGCCCACAGGGTGGCCGAAATCGTGCCGGCGGGCCCCGACGTCGAAATCGTTCCCGATCCTCTCGAAGCGCAGATCCCGCTGATCCGCCACGTGCTGGACCTTGCAGGCATTGCCGTGGTGGGCGTCGATGAGCATGAAGCTGACGATGTTGTGGGGACGTATGCCAGCCAGGCGCAGCTGCCCACTGATGTGGTCACGGGTGACCGGGACCTTTTCCAACTCGTCGATGATGATCGGGACGTCCGCGTCATTTACACCGCCCGTGGCATGAGGAACCTTGAAGTGGTCACCGACGTCGTCGTGGTTGGAAAGTACCGCGTGCTGCCGCAACAGTACGCCGACTACGCCACGCTGCGCGGCGATTCATCCGACGGACTGCCGGGCGTTGGCGGCATCGGCGAGAAAACGGCCGCGTCTTTACTCGCGGAATATGGCTCGCTGGAGGGCCTCCTTGAGGCAGCAGAGGATCCCGACGGCGGACTGTCCAGTTCCGTACGCGCCAAACTTGCCACGGCGGCCGAGTACCTCAAGGTGGCGCCCGCCGTCGTCAATGTGGTTCGCGACTTGAAGGTGCCCACCCTTGAGGAGGCAGGCGCCCAGCTGCGCCCCGTGACAGGCGAGGCGCGCGCTGAGCTTGAGCGCTTGGCTACTGAGTGGAACCTGGGCGGTTCAGTCAAGCGATTGCTTGCGGCCTTGGACACCCAACCGCACCTTCACAGCTGATTGACAGCTTCAGAACAGCGTGGGCTTGGGTGATCGACTCATTGTAGTAACAGGACGGTGTTACAGATCGTCTGGAAGTTACCAGCCGTTCGGACGGCTCAGCAGCCGTTACGGCGGCGGCAGATTGAGGAGAGGCACCATGTCAAAGACCAAGAGAATCACGCTGGGCATTACAGCCGGAGCGTTGGCGCTAGGTGCGGGGCTGGGTGTTACCAGCGTTGCTTCAGCCACCACGACGCCGACGCCGACGCCGAGCGCAACGTCGTCAGCCGATGCCACCACGCCCCCACAGGGCCACGGAAGGCCTGGAGGCCACGGCCCCGATCGTGGTCAGCTCGCAGCGGACCTTGCCGCCAAGTTGGGAGTGGACGAAGCCAAGGTCACCGACGCGTTGAAGGCCTTCAGAGAAGCGAATAAGCCCACCACTCCACCAACTCAAGGCACCGAAGGAACCAAGCCGGACCGGACGGCGCAGGAAGCAGCCTTGGCCAAGTCCCTGGCCGCAGCACTGGGCATCGATGAATCCAAGGTCACTGCCGCCTTGGAAGAAATCCGCACTGCCGCCCAGGAGGAGCGAGCCGCTGCCCTTAAGACCAGGCTGGACAAGGCCGTCACGGACGGCAAACTCACACAGGCCGAGGCAGACGCCGTCACCAAAGCTGTTGAAGCCGGAGTTATCGGAGGCGGCGGCCACTAAGGCCCTGTAAGCGCAGTAAGGAAATTACGACGCCGATACTTGGCAGCGAAGGATCCCCCGGACAGTTCGAGTAACAGTTCCGGGGGATCCTTCGTGTGGCCGCCCTTGTCACCAGCGGCGACCCTATCCGGGCCTGAACCTGTCCACGACAGGACACTCAAAGGGTTCGCCAGCGAAGAGTCCCACGTCGTTCAAGTACCTGACAACGATTGCGTAGGAAGCCGCCAGTGAGGTCTCCGTGTAAGGGATGTCCAGTTCCCGGCAACATTCCTTGACGATTCCGGAGGCACGCTGCAGGTAAGGCCTGGGCATGTCCGGGAAGAGGTGGTGTTCGATCTGCCGGTTCAGTCCGCCCATGAGTGCGTCAAGGAACCGTCCCCCGGAGATGTTCCGGGCAGTAAGGACCTGGCGTTTCAGGAAATCCGCCCTGCTGGACGCGGGCAGGATGGGCATGCCTTTGTGATTGGGTGCGAATGCGGCGCCCATATAGAAGCCGAAGACGCCTAATTGGACGCCAAGGAAGGCGAAGGCCATGCCCAGCGGCAGCAAAGAGAACACCAATACCGGCACCACGAGCAGACGCAGCAATATCACAGGGATTTCCACCCAGCGGTGATCCGCCTTTCGTTGGCGTAGCAAGTACTTCAACGAATCAACGTGCAGGCTCGCACCGAGGAAGAACAACAGGGGGAACAGCAGCCATCCCTGCTTCCGCGTAACACGCACCATGACTCCGCGCCGCGACGCCGCAGCCTCGGGATGGAAGGCGATGGCGCCCGTGTGGATATCAGGGTCCTTATCGATGACATTGGGGAAGTTGTGGTGGCGGGTATGCTTTTGGGCCCACATCGCATAACTGATTCCCACCAACCCTGTGCCAATGAGGCGTGCGGACCATTCATTCATGCTCTTGGATTTGAACACCTGGCGGTGGGCAGCCTCGTGTGCGAGAAACGCGAATTGAGTGAGGACAATGCCCATGCCGGCCGCGATCAGGAGCTGGAACCAGGTGTCCCGCAAGAGAAGAAAGCCACTCCATGTTCCGGCCCACGCGAGCATCAGAATCACGAAAACCGTGATGTAGAAACCCCGGCGCCGCTTCAGCAAGCCCGCACTCCGGACGGATTTCAGGAGGGCTGCATAAGAGTTGACCATCCGGGCGGCGGCACCGCGTTCCGGAAAAAAGTCATCGGAAGAGCGTGATGATGCCATGATGCCTCGAACCAGTCCGGTGGGAAAACACATCGTTTTCCCACTGTCCCCTCAGGATACGCCGGGGGTCTCTGGAAGGCCCCGGAAAATTCTTTTGAATGGTTGTCGATTTCGCCTCGCACTGTTCGACCCATGGATGAGAAGGTCGAAGGGCGACCTTCCACAACACAGGAGATTGAGTGCAATGGCCAAGTACATGCTGATCATGCGGGCAACCGACGAATCATTCGCCAAGTTCGAGAACATCGACTTCAACGAAATCCTCGAAGCGATGGGCAAGTTCAACGACGAACTGATCCGCGCTGGGGTGCTGCTGGCTGCTGAAGGACTGGACGATGCAAAGGAAAGCGTCGTGGTCGACTTCACCGGTGACACCCCGGTGGTCACTGATGGCCCGTACGGTGAAACGAAGGAACTGTTTGCCGGTTACTACATCCTGGATGTTGCATCCAAGCAGGAAGCAATCGAGTGGGCCAAGCGTGCTCCGATGACGGAGGGCACCAAGACCGAGATCCGACGGGTGACCAGCATCGACGAATTCCCCCAAGACAACGAATGGATCCAGAAGGAGCGGGCTTGGCGCGAGCAGACCGGACAGCTCTAGACCGGGCGCCACTGCTTTGGGGAGCACCTGCAGTGAGCAGCACCTGACGTGAGCAGCAACTGACGTGAGCAGCAACGAGGCAAGAGCCGCCGTCGAAGCGGTGTGGCGCAGCGAATCCGCCCGCATCGTCGGCGCCCTTGCCCGCTATACAGGAGACTTTCCACTGGCAGAGGACCTGGCACAGGAAGCACTCGCAGAGGCCCTCGTGTCGTGGTCCGTCAATGGCGCACCTGCCGAGCCCGTGGGATGGCTCCTCACAGCGGGTCGTCGTCGTGCCATCGATGCTTTCCGGCGGCGGGCAGCCTTGGACGACAAATACGCGCTTCTGGCACGTGATCTCACAGAGGAAGAAGCCGGTGTGGATGCGCTGTTCAGCCCCCAGGCCATAGATGACGACGTCCTGGCCCTGATGTTCATTTCCTGCCACCCAGTGGTGTCCAAGGAGGCTCGGATTGCCATGACACTGCGCGTTGTGGGCGGCATGACCACGGATGAGATCGCGAAGGCATTCCTGGTCCCGGTGCCAACCATCCAAGCCCGGATTACCAGGGCCAAGAAGACTCTCGCCGCTGCCCGCATCCCGTTCGCAGTGCCCGAGGCCGATCAGGTTCCTGAGCGGCTTGGTTCGGTGCTGAATGTCCTCTACCTGATCTTCACTGAGGGGGCCTACGCTTCCGGAGGAGAAAACTGGATGCGCACCGAGCTGGCCAGTGAAGCACGACGACTTGCCCGGGTGCTGGTCCGCGTCGCGCCCGAACCCGAAGCATTCGGGCTGCTGGCACTGATGGAACTCACAGCCGCGCGATTCCCGGCGAGGCTCGACGCAGATGGCCAGCCGGTCCTGCTGGAAGACCAGGATCGACGTCGATGGGATCAGTCAGCAATCCGGCGCGGACGCGCAGCACTTTCGACGGCGGTGGGTTCCGGCCGTGGACTCGGCGCCTACGGTCTCCAGGCTTCCATAGCCGAATGCCACGCTGTGGCGCATTCGGTGGCGGACACAGACTGGGATCGAATCGTGGTTCTGTACGAGGCGCTCGGACGACTCACGCCGTCGCCCATCATTGATCTGAACCGTGCCGTCGCCGTGTCCATGGCCTCTGGCCCTGCCGCCGGACTGGACCTCGTTGACGAATTGGCTGCCCGGGGTGAACTCAAGGGCTCGCATCTCTTGCCGGCGGTCAAGGGCGAGCTGCTGTCGCGGCTTGGCCGCCATGAAGAAGCGAGCGAGGCATTTCACCAGGCTCTTGAACTGTGCTCAAACGGCGCGGAACGTTTGGCCCTTGAACGGAAAATCAAGGACTTGCAACCCAGGCACCGCCAGTAAGCGCGCAATCGGGGGCCCTGCTGTACTAGCCATCAATATGCACCGGGGCACTCTTATGTTCTGAGGGGTGTGTGGTGGTGGTTGCGTCGTGGTGTTTGGTGGGGGTCGATGTGGGGTGGGGGAATGAACCAGGGAACCCCTGTTGTGATGTCGATGCGCCAGTTTTCTTTGTGGATGAGGTGGTGGTGGTGGCTGCAGAGCAGGGTGCCGTTATCGGTGGAGGTGGTGCCGCCGTGTGACCAGTAGGTGATGTGGTGGGCTTCGCACCAGGGGGCGGGCATGGTGCAGTCGGGGAAGGCGCAGCCGCCGTCGCGGGCGGTGATGGCTTTGCGGATGTGGGGCGGGAAGATCCGGGTGGTGCGGCCGATGTCCAGGACGCGGGAGTCGCTGCCGAGCAGGACGGGGAGGATGTCCGCGTCGCAGGCGATTTTGCGGATGGTGTTCGGGTGCATCGGGCCGACGAAGGTGGCGGTACCGGAGCTGAGCCGGGACTGTTGCGGGTCAGGTGCAGTGGTCTGGATGGTCACTTCGCTGGGCTGGGACCGGTCCGGGTCAGTTCCAGTGGCTGCGGTGGCTGTCCTGGGGGTGGTGGCCGCGCCGGACGGGGTGGTGGCTGTGCGGGTTTGTTGGCAAAGGTCCCGCCAATCGATGGTGGCCGTGACTTGGGGGCGGAGTCCGCCGTTGGTTGGTAGTTTCCCGGTGGTCATGGCGACGGCACAGGCTCCGACGAGGCCGTCGAGGAGTTTCATGGGCCGGGACCGCCGGTCCAGGTCCACGCCCGCTGGTTTGTTCCCGCCGCTTTCGCCGGTGGCTTCGCTCGTCCCGGTGGTTTCGCTCGTCCCTGCGGCTGCGTTGGTTCCGGGGGTGAGTCGGGGGTTGGTGGCGGTGTTCATGGCGGTGGCCAGGGTTTCGTATTGTTCTGCGGTGGCGAAGATTTCGATGTGGTGCAGCCCGTGCCGGCGTCGGCGACGGAAGAATGCGCCTTGGAGGTGGCGGAGAACTTCTTCGGACGGTTCGGGACCGTCTTGGTCGATCGAATCGACCCAGCGTTTGGCCATTTTGGTGACGAAGTCCGGGTCGGACTCGATGGCGGTGCGGGTGAGGGCGTGTTCCATCCGGGTGATGGTGTCGTCATCGGTGAGCTGCCGGACTTTTTCCAGTGCGCTGCTGATGATCGTCGCGGAGCGGGAAGGCACCAGGGCTGAGGAGAGGGCTTCGGCCAGCACTTCGCGCCGGGCCGGGATCTCCTGCCCGGCCATCCCGGCCTGGGGAAGGACATCGGGCGCGAGGGCGAGCCTGCGCCGGGCTTCCCCGATGCTGATCCGCAACCGTGCCCGAAGGAACTCAGCGGCATTCCGGTACCCGTCATCCAGGACGCTGGCCGTTCCCGTAACCGTCGCACCCGTGGCTGGTTCAGTCCAACCGGTCCGCCACTCCGGCGTGCCGGCCGACGACCCCGGCGACGCTTGCTGTGCTTCCTTCCGGGTCCTTTCCACCGCCTGCGCTGCGACAACCTGCAAGTACTCCAAGGACCGGGAGATCTCCTCGATCCTGCCGGCAAAGTCAGCGGCCTCAACAAACCCAAACAGCCGCGCCGCATCGGCCGCTGCGGACAACCGCAAGGGGTCCAGAAGAGCCGCGCCATCCTCAAGAAGAGCCGCCGGGACCTGTCCGGGCGCCGCAGGATTGGGATGCCTATTTTCGAAAGGGGAGTTCGGCTGAGCAAGCGCAGCGTCGTTGCCCAGCCTGGCTCTGTCGCCCAGCCCGTGGAAATGGCCGATCGCGATGATGGACGCCGTCGAATCCTTGAACCCGGCCCTGACCAAGTCCGGCATGCTCAAGAAGCGCTGCGACCGGGCCGCGGCCAGGGCAGCAACAACAGGGGACGGTTCCGTCCGAAGTGCTGTCAGCTGCCCCATATCTTCCATGATCAAATCATTTCATCGGGGGCTGACATTATTAGGAAGCCCGCTAAGAACCCTCAGCCCGGATAGCCATACTCCTCATCTGTCACTAGCTCGCCCCACGTTGTTTCGGAACCGTCGGTGGCTCCGGTTGTCTCCCACATGGCAAGGTGGCTCATGAAATGCTCCGGAGCAGCACCGTGCCAGTGCCATTCGCCCGGAGGCGTATATATGGTGTCACCTAGACGGACCACTTTCACCTCGCCTCCGCGCGCCTGGACCAGGCCCACACCGTCCGTCACGTGGAGAGTCTGACCAGCCGCGTGGGTGTGCCACGCCGTTCTCGCACAGGGAGCGAAGCGGACGATGTTCACCCGCAGTCGGGAGGGCTCGTCTCCCTTGGCGATGACGTCGAAGTAGACGTCGCCGGTGAAGAGCCCTGACGGTCCCTTGGTGCTGGTGGTCTTGGGGGTTATGTCCATTGTTCCTTTTTTCGTTGCGGAATTAGTTGCGGTTCGTCTTGCGGAGGTCGTGGCCGGATTCAGACGCGCCGGATTCGGACGTGCCGGATTCGGACGTGCCAGCTTCAGACGCGAGTGTGGTGGCAGCCCAACTCGCCAGCAACCGCAGGGCATCCTCGGTTCCGGTGCCAGGCTCCGCGTTGTAGATGGTCATGGTCAGGCCGTCGTCGGCGGACAACTCAAACGCCTCATAGAGCATGTGCAGGTCCCCGACGATCGGATGCCTGAACTGCTTCTTCCCGGTGTAATGCTGCCGGACGTTGTGCGCCGCCCAGCGCATGCGGAATTCTTCGCTGCGGGTGGACAGCTCACCCACGAGGTCTGTGAGTCCACGGTCGTAGGGGTTACGCCCGGCCTCGGTCCGCATGATGGCCACGGTGTCGTTCGCAGCCCGTTCCCAATCGGTGTAGAAGTCGTGGCTGCGAGGGTCAAGGAACAGGAAGCGGGCAAGGTTGGGCGGCCCGAAAGGAGTGTCAAAGCTATCCGAGTACAGTGCTCTGCCCAAAGCGTTGGTTGCGAGGATATCGAGCCGGCCATTGCGGACGAAGGCAGGCGAATTCGTGATCGCGTCCAAGGTGAGTTGGACACCCTGTCGGATGGACTGCTTCCGTACCGGACGCCGCCGCAGCCGGCCGCCGTCGTTGGCCGCACGGGCGAGGTCGAAGAGGTGTGCCCGCTCGGCGTCGTCCAGTTGCAGAGCGTTGGCCAGTGCCTCGAGGACGCTCTCCGAGACGCCTGAGAGGTTCCCCCGCTCCAAACGGGTGTAGTACTCAACGCTTACGCCGGCAAGCATGGCAACTTCGCCGCGGCGGAGCCCAAGGACGCGCCGATTGCCGCCATAGGCGGCCAGCCCAGCTTGCTCGGGGGTGATCTTCGCTCTTCGGGTAGAGAGGAAATCGCGCGTCTCGGTCCTGTTGTCCATGTTTCCAACGGTATGGCTTTTGGCCCTCCAAGGGAGTCCCTGTCATTACCCCTAACAGCAGTAACTCCTTGCATTTTGGAAAAGAGGGTTAGATGGAAACATCCACTAATCTTCATCACGCAGGAGAAACATGCCTTCCGCTAACGCTTATGCTTCACCTTCGGCCACGGGCGACCTCACCCTGACCACCATCGAACGTCGCGAGGTTGGACCTCACGACGTCCACATTGACATCAAATTCGCTGGCATCTGTCACTCGGACATCCACACTGTGCGCGGGGATTGGGGTCCCCAGCAGTACCCGCTGGTCCCTGGCCACGAGATTGCGGGCATCGTTACCGAAGTTGGCCCGAACGTCACCAAGCACAAAGTGGGCGACCGGGTTGGTGTCGGCTGCATGGTTAACTCGTGCAAAGAGTGCAGGAACTGCTTGGCGGGCGAGGAACAGTATTGCCTCAACGGCAACGTAGGCACCTACGGCGCAGTTGACCGTGACGGCACGATCACCCAGGGCGGATACTCGAGCAGCGTTGTCGTGAACGAGGACTTTGTCGTCACCATCCCTGAAGCGCTGGATCTCGACGTCGCCGCACCGCTGCTGTGCGCAGGCATCACGACGTTCTCCCCGCTGCATCACTGGGAGGCCGGTCCTGGCAAGAAGGTCGCGATCGTGGGCTTGGGCGGCTTGGGCCACATGGGCGTCAAGATTGCCCACGCCATGGGTGCCGAGGTGACGGTCCTCTCGCAGTCCCTGAAGAAGATGGAAGACGGCCTGAAGCTGGGCGCTGACCACTACTACGCCACCAGTGATCCGGCCACGTTCGAGCAACTGGCAGGCACGTTTGACCTCATCATCAACACCGTCAGCGCGTCCATCGACATCAGCGCTTACCTGCAGCTGCTGAGCCTGGACGGAACGCTGGTGAACGTTGGCGCGCCGGCCGAGCCGCTGCCCGTGAATGCTTTCGCCCTCATCGGTGGGCGCCGCAGGTTCGCCGGCTCCATGATTGGCGGAATCCGTGAAACCCAGGAGATGCTGAACTTCTGTGCCGAGCACGGGCTCGGTGCCGAGATCGAGGTCATCCCGGCCAGCAAGATCAACGAGGCCTATGAGCGCGTGCTCGCCTCCGATGTGCGTTATCGCTTCGTCATTGACACGTCCACCATTGGCTAACAAGCTGGCTTAAAAGCACCACCACTGAAAGGGCCACGCCTCCTCACAGCCGTCAGGTTGACCGAGGGGCGTGGCCTTTTTAGTGCTGGCAAGCAGGGACAATGGTGTGGTGACTTTCAGACTGGACACCATCGGGGCAGGGCTGGTCTTCGCTGATTCCTTGGGGAAGCTCGCCACCGCTTTGGAGAGTCAGGGCGACGGCGGAACGGTGGTCGTCCAGGCACCGCCCGGGACAGGAAAGACCACCCTGGTTCCTCCACTACTGGCCAATCTCGTGGGGGAGAGGCACCCAGGCCAGCCCCGCGTCGTCGTCACCCAACCGCGCAGGGTGGCCGCGCGCTCAGCCGCCCGCCGACTTGCCTCACTCGACGGCAGCCGCCTGGGCAGCCGAGTGGGTTTTACGGTCCGCGGCGAGAGCAAATCGGGTTCGGACACTGTGGTGGAGTTCGTCACTCCCGGCATTCTCTTGCGGCGCCTCCTGGCTGATCCCGGACTTGAGGGAACGCAAGCGGTGATCCTGGATGAGGTCCACGAGCGTGGACTCGAAACCGACCTGCTCGTGGGCATGCTCGCGGAAGTCCAGGAACTCCGCGGCGACCTCACGCTGGTGGCCATGTCGGCAACCGTTGACGCCAGGCGTTTCGCCGCCTTATTGGGGCGAAGTGGGTCGGGAGAGGCCGACGACGGCACGCCGGCTCCCGTCGTCGACTGTCCTTCCGTGTTGCATGCCCTGGAGGTCGACTGGGTTCCGGCCGCAGGTCAGCGCCTGGACGAGCGCGGCGTGGCATACAGCTTCCTGAATCATGTTGCTGAAACAACGGTGGGTGCCCACGAGGAAGCGCTCAGGGAAAACCCCGACGTTGACGCTTTGGTCTTCCTCCCAGGCGTCCGTGAAGTTTCCGACGTCGCCAGTCGGCTCCGCGGGCGGGTCCGGGCCGGTGTTGAGGTACTTGAGCTGCACGGCCAGATCGGTCCCGACGCCCAGGACCGTGCGGTTTCCGGCCGGGAACCCGGCGACCCTCCTCGAATTATCGTGTCAACGGCGTTGGCCGAGTCGTCACTCACGGTGCCGGGTGTCCGGCTCGTCATAGATTCCGGCCTGTCACGTGAACCGCGTCGTGACGCGGGCAGAGGCATGTCCGGACTGGTGACGGTGTCCTGCTCAAAGGCTTCGGCCGAGCAGCGGGCCGGACGCGCAGCGCGCCAAGGACCAGGCAGGGTGGTTCGGTGCTACGACCAGCAGGCCTTCGCCGCCGCGCCAGCGCATCAAACCCCCGAGATTTCGGTGGCCGACCTCACCAACGCCGCACTGGTGCTCGCTTGCTGGGGAGCCCCCGGAGGCCGTGGGCTTGCACTGCCCGACGAACCACCGCGTGCCGCTATGGATGACGCCGTGGAGGTCCTGCGGGAACTCGGTGCGGTGACAGTGGAAGGAACTGTCACGGACTTGGGCAGGACGCTCGCGAAGATCCCGGCAGACCCTCGGCTCGCCCGCGCACTGCTGGATGGTTCTGCGCTGGTTGGCCGTCGCCTTGCCGCTGAAACGGTGGCACTGGTAGCCGGTGATCAACGCGCGCCTGGTGCCGATCTCACAAAGCTCTTGGCGGCAGTTCGTTCCGGATCAGACCCGGCAGCCCGACGATTCGCCGAAGACGTCAAACGGATGGAATCGATCGCGCGCCAGGAGACGTCCTCCACCGTGGATAGAGCTGTGGATCAACAAGGCGTCCATCAACAACCGGCACTGGATGTGTCAGTGGGGGAGGCGCCCGGGTTCGTGGTCGCGTTGGCCTTCCCGGACCGTATTGCCAGGCGGGTTCCCGGCCAAGGGGCACCAACATATCTGCTGACATCGGGCACTAGGGCTGGTCTGCCCGCAGGTAGCTCGCTGGCCGGGCACGACTGGTTGGCCGTGGCGGAGGTTTCCCGCGCCCAAGGCAGGGACGCCGCGGGCACGGGAGCCGTGATCCGATCGGCGGCGCCCCTGTCCGCTGAGCTGGCGGCCGCTGCGGCGCCGGAGCTGTTGGTCGAGAACGTAACGGCACGTTTCGCCCAAGGACGGGTGACCGCCAAGGTTGAGCGGAAGTTGGGAGCCCTTGTGCTGTCCTCGACGCCCCTGCGCCCCAGCGAGGAGCAGGGCCGTCAAGCTGTTGCGGTTGCACTGGAAAAGGCAGGACTCTCGATGATCGGGTGGTCCGCTGCGGCAGATGCGCTGCGCCGACGTCTGGCTTTGTTGCACCGGGAGCTCGGCGATCCATGGCCCGATGTCAGCGAATCCGCGCTGGTGGCCAGGTTGGATGACTGGCTTGCCCCGGAGCTCGAATCCATGGCCACCGGCACCCCCGCCACCGCCATTGACCTCAGCGATCCACTCCGGCGCCTGCTGCCCTGGCCCGAGGCCGGCAACCTGGACAGCCTGGTGCCTGAGCGACTTCAGGTGCCCAGTGGCTCGCGGGTGCGAATCGAGTACCCGGAGGTCTCTGAGGGGTTTGACGGCTCCGATCGAAAGAACGCGGAGCACGACGGCGGTAGCCCGGTTGTGGCGGTCAAGCTGCAGGAGTGTTTCGGCTGGGACCGCACGCCTCGCCTCGTTGGCGGAAGGGTACCGGTGCTATTCCACCTTTTGTCTCCGGCAGGCAGGCCGTTGGCAGTGACAGGTGATCTCGCATCGTTTTGGTCCGGGCCCTATGCCCAGGTTCGGGCAGAGATGCGTGGGCGCTACCCCAGGCATCCCTGGCCCGAGGACCCGTGGACGGCGCTGGCTACGTCCAAAACCAAGAACCGGATGTAGCTCACCGGACTACTAAGGTTAGGCGAGCCTTTCCAGCATGAATTGGATCTTGCCGTCCACGAATGTTCCCAACACGCTGCTGGAGGCAAACTCATCCGGCGCCGTGGTCATTGGATCGCGTTCGAACGCGGTGAAGTCGGCGCGCTTGCCCACCGTGATCGAGCCCGAAACGTCCCACAGTCCCGCAGCCCGTGCCGCATGTGAGGTGTAGCCCTCAAGCGCCTGGAGTGCGGTGAGTGCCTGGGCAGGTGCGATCGGTTCCTGCTCCGGATGTCCTGAACGGCGCCGCAACTGGGCGTCTGCCATGATTGGCAAGGGCTCGTAGGGAGCGATTGGCCAGTCAGAACCGATGCCCACGGTAACTCCAGCCTCACGGAGGTCCCTGCAACGCCATGCGCGGTCGGCACGGACCTTGCCAAGCCTGGTGGACCAATTGTCACTGTGGTCCGCCACGGAATAGTGCGTGCAGTGCGTGGGCTGCATGCTCGCCACCACTCCGGCGTGCTGGAAGCGTTTCACCAGCTGGTCGGGCACCGTTTCGATGTGTTCGATCCTGTGGACGGTCTGGCGGAGCACGTCCGATGGCACAACGCCGCGGAGGGACTCCAAGGCGTCCAGTACATGTTCCACGCCGGCGTCGCCAATGGCGTGGGTCGCCGTCGGGATGCCGCGCGAGGCAAAGTAGCGAACAGCAGAGGTATATTCTTCCGGCCGCGGCCAGAACGGCGCAGTGGATTGGCCGTACAGGTCCGGCTCGTAAAGCCACGCGGTCCCGTTGTCCACGGTTCCGTCAACGAACAGTTTGATGGCCTCGACTGACCAGCGGCGCCCGCCGGTGCCTACAGTGCGGGCAAGTCCCTTCCACTCAACCTCGCCCGTGCCCGGCATGCACCACGGCGCACTCCGCAGCCGCAGGGGCAGCTCGCCGTCGGCTTCCAAAGCCTGAAAAAGTGCCGCCGACTCCTCGTCGTGGTCCATGACGTGCCCGCCGGTCAGGCCGGACCGCGCGAAGTCCCGGAGCAAGTTGCCCAGGCGCGTCTTGCGTTCCTCAAACGATTCCTTGGGAATGTGACACTGCACCAGTTCAATGGCCGCTGCTTCCAGGAGCATCCCGGTGGGGACGCCATCGGCGTCGCAGACCACCTCGGCGCTCTGGTCAAATTCAACGCGGCCACGGATCCCGGCCACTTCGAGTGCCCGGCTGTTCGCCAACGCCGAATGGCCGTCGAACAACCGGATCATGGCCGGCCGGTCTCCGGAGACTTCGTCGATCACACTCCGGTGCAGGGGTACTGGACCAAACGCGTTCGGATTCAGACCCCAGGCACGCAACCAGCCGCCGTCGTTTGCTGGGTTGGCCTGCAGCAGCGCGCGTACTTCAGCCAAAGTGGACGCGCCGGACAGATCGCAGCCAATGGTCAGGTCCAGGCCAAACACGGGGTGGATGTGGCAATCAACCAGGCCCGGCGTGAGTGTTGCACCGCCAAGATCCACTACCCGGGTGCCCGGCTTACGCCACTCCTGCGCATCCTCCCGGGTTCCGACGGCGGCAATCATCCCGTCGATGACGGCAACGGCCTGAATGGCTGGCTGGGAGCCGTTGGCCGGGCGGTCATCGAGCGTGTGGATGGTGTCGGCAAGGACGATGAGGTCAGGAGTCATGGGTTTCGAAGCTTCCAATCCGGGCGAAGATGTCCGGGCGGGTGGTGCGCAATCTACGGGCTATCAGCAGGCCCGCCAGGAAAACGAGGGGGGTCGCCAACAGGAGGATGGTGTTGGTGAAGGCATCGGCGAAAGTCAGGAGCTCGATGTTGATGGCGATCAGGGCAACCACGCCGAAGAGCAGGATGGCTGAAGCGATGCTCAAGGGAATCAGCAGCCGGTTGGTCACGGCCTCCGGATTGCGCCGAAGATAGATGAAAGCTGCCACGGACACCAGTCCCTGCAAGGCGACAATGCCGAAGATACCGGGGGTGTTGACCCAGATCAGCAGCTGCTTGTAGGGATCGGCGCCTGCGATGGCGCAAATGATGATGACGACGGCGGCGAGGGCTGTCTGGATTTGCCCGGCGCGGTGCGGGGACTTGTACTTCGGATGGGTCTTGCCCAGGAATGCCGGAAGGACGCCGTCTTTGGCGAGCATGTAAACGTAGCGGTTGATGGCATTGTGGAATGCCAGCTGGGAGGCATAGACGCTGGTCACGATCAGCACGTACATGACAACTTCTGCCCAAGGACCCACGTAGTGGTTGATGGTGGCGAAGAACATGCCGTCGGCCAATTCACCGGCAGCGGCCATCACGTCACCGTCGCCGTAGGCCTGGATGACTGTCCACACGATGAAGGCGTAGAACACGGACATGAAGCCGACGGCAATGTAGGTTGCCCTGGGCACGGACTTGTCCGGGTTGCGGGCCTCACGGCGGTACAGCACCGTGGACTCAAAGCCCATGAAGGCGGCGAAGCAGATGGCAAGAATGGCCAGGACGCCAGGGGTGAAGGCATGCTCGGGAGAGAACGAGGCAACGCTGATGCCTTGTGCGCCGCCGTGCGCCAGAATGCCGGCGCCCATGACGGCAAGAATGGCGGTCTCGGCAATAAGCAGCACACCCAGGACTTTGGCCCCAACGTCGATGCCCCGATAGCCAAGGAACCAGACGGCGGCAACGGCCACCAAGGCTACGGCCGGCCATGGGACATCCAGGCCGAAGAGTGTCCGGAGCATGGCCTGGGTCTGGACTGCGAAGAGCCCGTAGACGCCGATCTGCAGGCAGTTATAGGAAACGATGGCGAGAATGGCGGAGGCAAGCCCGACCGTTTTTCCTATGGCAAGTGTGATGTAGGTGTAGAAGCCGCCGGCTGCTTTGACGTGCTTGGTCATGGCCATGAAAGCCACAGCGAAGATCAAGAGAACGGCGCCGGCGATGACGTAGCCCATGGGGGCGCCAATGCCGCCGATGCCAATGGCCACAGGTGCCACACCGGCCATCACGGTCAAGGGGGCTGCTGCGGAGATCACCAGGAAGGCAATGCCGCCGGTGCCGATGGCGTTCTTCTTGAGCCCGTTTCCAGCATCCGCTGCAGGAGGGCGGGTTTCGATTTCAGACATGGTGTCCTCGGAGGTCTAATGCGGGGAGATTTGGGGGAGGAGCCGATCGATAAGCGAAAGGCTTTCGTTTATCGTAAGGCCTTGTGATTGGGGGCACAATACCTTTGCCGAAACTTCTGGCTAGAGTCGTAACAACACATTGATTGGAGAACCCAATGCCACGCCCGCTGGTTCCGCTGATATCCATCGACGCACTCGTCACGGCCGCCTTGGAGCTGGTGGACGAGGCCGGGGACTTCAGCCTGCCCAAACTGGCCAAGAGGATCGGCGTCAGTCAATCGTCCATTTACAACCACGTGAGCGGGCGGGAAGAAATATTGGAGCTCATGCGCGGGCGGATCATTGCCCAGAGCCCCTACACCCTCCATGAAGGTATGGACTGGGAGGGTGCTCTCAGGGCTATAGTCCGAAGCTACCGCGACGCGTTCGCCCGGCACCCCCGGCTGGCGCCCCTGCTGGTGTTGCAAACGGTGCAGGACGATCAGGTGCTGGCTCTCTATGAGAATCTCGCGGTCGCCTTGGAAAATGCCGGTTTCCAGGGGCAGGATGTGGTTTCGGCGATCTCCACGATCGACAGCTTTGCCTTGGGATTTGCCCTGGACCTTGCCGCTCCCGACGTCGTGTGGGCACCTCCGGTTCACGGTTACCCGGCCCTTACCCAAGCGCTAACCCACGCGGGTCCGCCGGACCAGCGTGGTGCAGCAGCCTTCGATTTCGGTTTGGAGATCCTGGTTGCGGGACTCCGTTCACGCCTCAAATCCTCTGTGCTGTGAACGGTCCTGTGAACGCAGCTGTGAACCCTGCACAAACCTGGTGGGCGGCTGTGGTCCGTGGCTTCACCGACGTCCACACTACTGCCGTGCCCCTACCTGCGTTGTTGGCGATTCTCGCCGCAGCAACCATATTGAGCATCCCTCGAGCCACCTGGCGATGGTTCGGTCTGTACGTGACCTTCGTCCATGAGCTTGGCCATGCCTATGCCGCCCTCATGACGGGGCGCTTTGTCCACAGTCTTCGCATTGGACTGGATCATTCGGGCCGCCTCGTCAGCAGCGGCCGGAGCCCCTTTGGTGCGGCCTGGTCGGGGTTCTGGGGATATCCAGCGCCCGCAGTCGTGGGACTTGCCTTGATTGCCGCCTTCGCCGCCGGCCGATCAGGGGCTGCGATGTCTTTAGGTGCCCTCATCCTGCTGGTCTCCCTGATTTTCCTGCGCAACCTGACAGGGATCCTCGTGGCGGTGGTCAGCGCAGCTATCGCTCAGCTTTTGGTCTTCTTCGGATCGCCCACCATCGTCAACTATGCTGTGCTGGCCCTGGGGATCGCCCTGTCAGTGGGTGCTGTGCGCGACCTTTTCAAGCTCGCCGGCGTCCATACACGGCGCCGGGACCGGCTCGCAGCGTCGGACGCCTACATCCTTGGCCGAACCACGGGTGTCCCATCATTCCTGTGGCTGACAGGATTCTCCGTGGTCATCACAGGAAGCACAGTCACCTCAGCATGGTTGTTATGGGGGATGGTCCGGGCCTAGTACCCGTTGGCCGCTTCGCCGCCAGCTCTTCGGCCGCGGCTGGGTCTTGCCCTGTGGTCGCCTCAGGGTGTCCAATCCTCTTACACGTTCGAACCTTTCGGCGCGTTCGAACTCCGAGCTTGGATACGACACCAGGAGGTGCTCATGTCCGCGAAGGGCACACGGGAGACGGCCAAGGCGGCCGGACCCGGCACACCCGAGTCCCGACGAAGCGAGAACGGTACGGCTCTGGCGGCAAGTGATCCTGCCAAGATACGCAACGTGGCACTCGTGGGGCATTCAGGTGCGGGGAAATCGATGCTGGTAGAAGCGCTGTTGGCTGCCACCGGCGCCATCGCCAGGATGGGCTCGATCACCGAGGGAACCACCGTCAGCGATTCAGACCCTTCAGCCATCCATCAGCAAAGGTCCGTCACCTTGTCAGTGGCCCCGATCCTGGTGGGCGAGGTCAAAGTGAACCTGATTGACACTCCGGGGTACACGGATTTCACAGGGGAATTACGAGCAGGATTGAGGGCCGCCGATGCGGCCCTCTTTGTCGTCTCCGCCGTGGACGGCATCGACGGCGCCACCATCGCGTTATGGGGTGAATGCGAGAAGATCCGCATGCCGCGGGCTGTCGTAGTCAGCCGCCTGGACCATCCCCGCGCGGACTTCAGCGCCGCCGTCGTGCGCTGCCAGGAAGCCTTCGGTGAGTCTGTCCTCCCGCTCTACCTGCCCTCCGGCGGAGGGTTGGCAGCGGTGCTCGAGGGGAACAGCGATGATCCTGCCGTGGAGGAAGCCCGCGGCCCTTTGATTGAAGGGATCATTGCCGAAAGCGAAGACGAGACTTTGATGGACCGCTACCTGGGCGGTGAAGAGTTGCCGCTGGAGGACCTCATCACGGACCTGGAAATCGCTGTGGCCAGGGGCTCCTTCTTCCCTGTGATGGCTACCTCGGCGGAGACGGGTTTGGGGCTTCCTGAGCTCATGGCACTGATGATTGATGCTTTGCCTTCGCCGCTGGAACGCACGGCGCCACCAGTGATGAAACTCGATGGTTCGTCCTTGAAACCACTGGAGTGCGATCCTGCAGGACGCCTGGCTGCCGAGGTGGTGCGGACCACGGTGGATCCATTCCTGGGGCGCGTCTGCCTGGTCCGTGTTTTTTCCGGGACCCTCCGTGAAGATTCAGCCATCCACATCGGCGGCAGGGGATTGGCGGACAGGGGCCACGAGGACCACGACAGCGATGAACGCGTCACGCATCTGTATTCGCCGGTCGGATCGAGCCTGAAGGCTGTTTCGCAGTGCATCGCCGGTGACATTTGCGCCATCAGCAAGCTGGCAAACGCGGAAACCGGGGATACTGTCTCTGACAAGGACGCTCCACTGCTGATCGAAACCTGGAACATGCCTGAGCCGCTGATGCCCATAGCGATCGAAGGAATGTCCCGTAGCGATGAGGACGCGCTGGCCAAGAGCATTGGCAAGGTAGTCGCAGCAGATCCGACGCTTCGGGTGGAACGCAATCAGGACACGCACCAGTTGATTCTGTGGTGCATGGGTGAAGCTCATGCCGAGGTGATACTGGACAGGCTGCGCAACCAGGGCGTCAAGCTTCAAACAGTGGAGGTCATCACGCCGCTGCGGGAAACCTTCACCAGCAAGGCCGCAGGGCACGGCCGGCATGTCAAGCAATCAGGCGGACATGGACAATTCGCCATCTGCGACATCGAAGTTGAGCCGTTGGCGCGCGGGGAGGGGTTTGAATTCGCTGACAAGACGGTGGGCGGTGTTATTCCCGGTACGTTCGTCACCTCCGTGGAAAAGGGCGTGCGCTCACAGATGCTCAAGGGCGTTTCGGCCGGGTTCCCCGTGGTGGACATCAAAGTCACCTTGGTGGGCGGAAAAACCCACAGCGTGGATTCCTCCGACGCAGCCTTCCAGGCAGCCGGCGCGTTGGCGCTTCGCGAAGCCGCGGCAACGGCCAGGATCCAGTTGCTGGAGCCCGTGTCCGCCGTAGTGGTCAGTGTCCCGGACGAACACGTGGGGGCGGTGATGAGCGATTTGTCGGGCCGGAGGGGACGAGTGACCGGAACAACGGCAGCCAACGGCGAAGGTACTGAGATTACGGCCGAAGTCCCTGACCAGGAACTTCTGCGCTACGCCGTTGAACTTCGGGCTCTGACAGCGGGTACCGGCCGCTTCCGGCGATCCTATCTGCGTCACGAACCGGTGCCGAAGTAGTTCCTCAACTGTTGTCCCTGATGAACCCCGCTACCGCTGGTGCAAGCGAGGCACCTATCTCGGCGGCACTGCGCTTGAGGCCCTTGACCACGAACGAATGGTCGGCATTTTCGCTCCACTGGAGAGTCGCCGTCGGGCCTATCCTGGCCACCACAGACTCCAGAAGTTCCGGCGTCGCGAACGTATCGCGGGTGCCCTGGAGGAAGAGCATGGGCACGGTTATCCCGTAGAGGTGTTCATCGCGGAGCTTCTCCGGCTTGCCCGGGGCATGGAGGGGATACCCGAGGTACACCAGGCCACTCGTCGGCATTCCCTCAGCCACGGCCATGGATGCCATCCGACCCCCAAAAGATTTTCCCCCTGCCCACAACGGTTCATCGCCTGCGAGCTCCTCGGCCTTTTCCATGACGGCCCGCCACGTGGCGATGGCTGCCGGCGGACGGTCAGGGAAACGTCGCCCCGCTTCCCGATACGGAAAATTGAAGCGCAGCGTACTGACGCCTTCCTCCGCCATCGCATCGGCAAATCCCTGCAGGAAGGGGTGTTCCTTTCCTGCTCCGGCGCCATGGGCAACTACGAGGGTGGCGAACGACTTCTCCGGACGAACGTGGATTGCCGATACCTTGGTGTCTCCCACGGCAACAGTCAGGGCGGTTTCAGTGTTTGGCATGTATCCATCATGGTGCAGTTTGGCCTTGGAGCTGTCAGGCACTACTTCGCGCCGCCCGAAAAAAGGAACGCGGGGTGCTGACGGGAACGCCCTGGACGGGGTAGCTTGTGGCCATGGCGAGCGAATCAGCAACAGTCTCCGTGCCCGGTCCCGAGGGCCCCCGCGAAGTCCGGATTTCAAGTCCAAGCCGCGTCATGTGGCCTGAGGCCGGGCTGACGAAACTGGACCTGGCTAACTATTTGGTGGATGTGGGCGATGCTTTTGTGGCGGCCAACGGCAACCGGCCCGTCAGTCTCCAGCGGTACTCGGGCAACATCGAGGGCGAGATGTTCTTCTCCAAGAACCCTCCCAAAGGTGCGCCGGAGTATGTCCGCTCGGTCATGGTGACCTATCCGAGTGCCCGGACCCATCCGCAGTTGGTGATCGACGAACCCGCGGCCGCGGTGTGGGCAGCGCAAATGAACACGGTCGTTTTCCACCCGTGGGCTTCCCGTGCCAACGATCCTGACAATCCCGACCAGCTGCGAATCGATCTCGATCCCCAGCCTGGAACCGACTTTGGCGACGCCATACCGGCTGCGCAGGAACTCCGGGCCTTGTTGGACGAAGCCGGGCTGACGGCCTTCATCAAGACCTCGGGCAACCGGGGGCTGCATGTGTACGCCCCCATCCACCCCAAGCATGAGTTCCTGGAAGTGCGCCACGCGGTGATCGCTGCGGGCCGGGAATTGGAGCGACGGATGCCGGAGAAGGTCACCACGGCATGGTGGAAAGAAGAACGCGGGACCAGGATCTTCGTGGACTTCAACCAGGCCAACCGGGACCGGACGATTGCCGGTGCATACAGCCCGCGTGCCGTGCCAAATGCACAGGTATCGTGCCCGTTGGCGTGGGAAGAGCTGGAGAATGCCGATCCGGCCAAATACACCATCACCACTGTTCCGGACCGGCTTAAGACGACAGGCGACCCTTGGGCCACTATGCATGAGAAGCCCGGAGGCATCGACGTACTTTTGCAATGGTGGGAGCGCGACGTCAAGAACGGCCAAGGCGAAATGCCGTTCCCACCGGAGTTTCCCAAGATGCCGGGGGAGCCCATGCGGGTACAGCCCAGCCGGGCGCGTAAGCAGGAGGAGTAAACGCAGGAGCAGGTGTGCATCCAAGTTCACCCCGGGGCATGGTGACCGCAACACTTGTGAGCGGCCTGTTCCTCGCTGCCTGCACGGGCGAACCGCAGCCCAACCCGCTTCCGCCGGCACCAGTGACAAGCTCGACGGCGGCCCCGCCCACGGGGCCCGCGCCGCCGTCCGGGTCGGCACAGTCCGCGACGGCATCAGCCTCACCACCGGAAACACCCCCCTTTCGCGAGTTGCAGGCAACTTTGGAACTCTTTAGCCGGGAGATGCTCCAAAACGGTGCGCCTGCGGTGCTGATAGAGGCCAGGGCCGGCCAACAAGTGTGGAGGCATGCGGCAGGTGTCAGGAGCCTTGACGGAGGTGCTCCTGTGCAGGCGGATGATCCGATCCGGGTGGGCGGGCTCACGCGGACCATGGTGGCAGTTTCCGTGTTGAAGCTGGTGGAAGAAGGCCGGCTGGTGCTTGAGGATTCGATCGCGAAATACCTGCCGGGGATCGACGTCCTCCTGCCGCCGGAGCCAGACTCGGTGACAGTCCGGCAGTTGCTGGGCCACACCACAGGGATCCCCTATGCCAGCGGGCTTTCGGACTATGCAGTCCTTGGCCTTTTGGTGGAGCGGCTCCGGGGCGCTCCTTTGGCCGCGGTGCTGCGAACGGACATCCTCGATCCCTTGAGTTTGCTCTCAACCACGGTGTTGGGCGAGGGTCCGCTTCCAGACGCGCTGGTCCATGGTTATGCAGTGGTGCGGGATGAAACCGTGGACGTCACGCATTCCGCGCAGCCAGGCGGCCCCGCTTCAGAGGGCGTGATCGCCAGCGTGGGAGACATCAACGCCTTCTACGCAGCGTTGCTCAAAGGGCGGCTGCTGTTACCGGAGAGCCTCGTGGAGATGAAGGGTTCGGTATTCGCCGATTACGGATTGGGGCTGGACCACTGGAAGGACACGTGCACCAACGGCTTCTATTACGGCCACTCCGGTGACGTACCCGGCTATGGCACCATCTCCATCAGCAGTGCTGATGGGAACCGTCAGCTCACCATTTCCTTGGCCTACCCGCCGCTGCCCCTGTCCACGCAGCCCTCGGCCATTGCCTTGGAACTGACAGGACTAGCCCAGGTTGCTTTGAACGCCAGCTGCCGTTTCCAGTTCCGCTGATTGCGGTCGACCCCCGTTGGGACCCTATTCGAACCGTGAGGGATCGCCCGTTCCGCGCCGCACTACTTCTGCCGTGCCGCTGGAGAAGTCGATCACCGTGGTGGGCTCCGAACCTGTATCCCCGGAATCGATCACAGCGTCTACTTCGTTGTCCAGCCGTTCCTTGATTTCCCAGCCCTGTGTCAGTGGCTCCTCCTGGTCAGGCAGCAGGAGAGTGCTGGACAGCAATGGTTCGCCGAGTTCCGCAAGGAGCGCCTGGACCACTTTGTGATCCGGAATGCGCACGCCCACTGTCTTCTTTTTCGGGTGGAGCAGGCGCTTGGGAACCTCGCGGGTGGCCGGAAGGATGAAGGTGTAGCTGCCGGGGGTGACGGCCTTGATGCTTCGGAAGACATCGTTATCGATCATCACGAACTGCCCCATCTGGGCGAAATCCTTGCAGACCAGGGTGAAGTGGTGTTTGTCGTCCAGTTGCCGGATGGTCCGGATGCGATCCAATGCTTCCCTGTTGCCGATCTGGGCACCCAGTGCGTAGCAGGAGTCGGTGGGGTAGGCGATCAGCCCGCCGCTTTGCAGCATCTTAACCACTTGGCTGATGGCGCGTGGTTGGGGATCTTCAGGGTGGACGTCAAAGAATCTGGCCATGCAGAGAGCCTACGGCAAAGCTAGGACAGGATGTCTTTGCTGGAGAACTTCCCGTAAGCCAGCGCGCCGCAGACGGCAATATAGCCGGCTTGGAGCAGCGCGTTTTCGCCAAACGACGTCCAGGAGACCGGCTGCCGCAGGAGGTCGGCGAAGCCCAGCCAGTGGTGGCTGAACAGCCAAGGATGCAGCCACTCCAGTTGTGGCAGGTTATCCAGTACCTGCGATACCACCGAGAGGACGATCGTAGCGGCCATCGCCCCCACAGGTACGTCCGTGAAGGTCGAGATGAGGAGCCCGATCGCGGACAACCCCAGGAGCGAGACCGTGATGTAGGCAGCGATGAGCAACGAGCGCAGTACCGACTCGCCAACCCCGATCGTGTCACCGGAGAGTAGCGTGACAGGACCGATGGGGAAGAACACGACGCCGGCCAAGGCACCTGCGGCTGCGACTGTGGCCGTAGCGGCACAACAGAAAGCGATGGCCCCGGCGTACTTGATCAGCAGCAGGCGGATACGCCCCGCCGGTGCCAGGAGCAGATATCGCAATGTGCCAAGGTTGGCTTCTCCGGCGATGGTGTCGCCTGCCACCACTCCGATGGTGAGGGGGAGGAACAGCGGCACACACACCACAAGGGCTGTCACAGCAACAAAGAGGCCGTTCTGGGTGATGCGGTCCAAGAACAGTGGCCCGCGGCCAGGTGTCGCTGGCCGGGACGAGAGCTTGACGGCAAGGGCAATCAGGATGGGAACGGCGGCGAGGGCCACCAGCATGGCCCAGGTCCGGAGGCGACGAAACAGCACGGATAATTCCGAGCCAAGCAAAGCCCACCCCATCCCCGGACGGACAGCACTGTCTTTCGAAATACCAGTGGTACCAGAAGTACCAGCCCTTCCAGCAGTTCCAGCCATTTTTGCAGTCTCAACACTGTCACCAGTTTCAGCCGACAACGTCGAACCCCTCTCCGGTCAAGGACACGAACCGCTCCTCCAGGCTTGCATTCTCCACAGTGAAGCCCCTGACCCGGACGCCGTCGGCCACCAAGGCGGCAACGATCTCCTCAGGCTCAACGCCGTCCAGTCCGTTTCCCTGGACCACCCCGCGGGCAGGCGCTTCGCCGGGTACCAGACCCAGGCGGGCCAGGACACGGGCAGCACGTTCGACGTCGGGCGTTCGCACTAAGACGTGCGCTTGCCCGGCAGAGCGCAGTTCGTCCAGCGGTCCTTGGGCCACCAGCCGTCCGGCACTCATCACCCCCACATGGGTGCACATCTGTTCCACCTCGGCCAGCAGGTGGCTGGAAACGAAGACGGTGGTCCCGCCGGCGGCAAGGGAGCGCACCAGACTGCGCACCTCCCGCGTACCTTGGGGGTCCAGCCCGTTGGTTGGTTCGTCGAGCACCAGCAGTTCCCGCGGCCGGAGCATGGCATTGGCAAGCCCGAGGCGCTGTTTCATGCCCAGTGAGTAGGCACGCACTTTCTTCCCCGCTGCATGGCTGAGGCCTACGCGGTCCAACGCTTCGTTGACGCGCTGGCGTCGGGTGGCAGAGGATGCATGGCGGTCAGCGGAGTCCAACCGCAGCAGATTGGCCGCTCCGGAAAGAAACGGATAGAAGCCCGGCCCCTCCACCAGCGCGCCGACCCCGGGCAACACCGAAGCCAACTGCTGGGGCATCTCCCTGCCCAGAACCCGTATTTCACCGCTGTTCGCTGAAGCGAGCCCCAACAAAACCCGGATGGTGGTGGTCTTTCCCGAACCATTGGGCCCCAGGAAGCCGTAAACCGCACCACGGGGGACCGCAAGGTCAATGCCGTCCACCGCGGAACGGTGCCCAAAGCGCTTCACGAGGCCATGGGTTTCTATGGCAAGGTCAATCGGTTGGGAGCCGGGTGCAGCTTCACGGATTTCCGTCACAGGGCGCCGATCATTGGGCGCCGTTCATTGGGCGCCCATCGTAGGGCGCCATGCACAGGTTGCCGTCCGTTGTGCACCGATCATTGCGCGCTCGCGGCTGATTCCAGCCGCTCCAATGGCACCAACCCGGCAAACACGCGGCCGTCGTCGAGAATGAGGACGCTCACCAGGGAGGTGGTCAACGCCCGTCCGCCACTCACGGGTTGCAGGGCCTGGGCGAGTTGCGGGTTCGATGTGAGTTCGGCGGGCGCCGTTCCAGCGGGCAAACCGATCACCGTGGCCCACCCTTCGCCGGTCACTGAAGGGCTGGGGTGGGGGAGCATAGGAACGGCTGATCCCTCAGGTGTTGGAACAACAGCATCCGGCGCCGGAGCAGAACCATCCGGAGCAGAACCATCCGGAGTGGGCGCATTGGGGGCTGGGACGGGAGCATCCGGAGCTGGGACGCCAGGATCTTCCATGGCAGGAGGCAATGGCTTGATGGGGATCGGCTTCTCCGTGACAGTTGCACCGGCCGGAGGAGTGAAGTTGAACAAGGCCGCGTCAGGTGTGGAGAAGTTCACGTCGGTATAGGCAAGTGAGTACGCGGGCTCCGGCTGGCCCTTCGCTCGGACCTCGACGCCCAGCGGCAAACCAGTTTCGGAGTCGACGTCGATCGATACAGAATCAACCAAAGTTCCGTCACTGCGCGGCGCCAGACTCAGCCGGTAGGCGCTGCGACCCGCCACAGTGGAAGCTTCGCCCACCGTTACCTCAGTGCTGGAATCAATGGCTGACAGGAAGCGACCGGCCATTGCCTCCGGAGTGGGCATGTCAGGACGGGTTGTTTCGCTTGGAAGGAATTCCTTCCGCTCGGCCAATGAAGGCACCGGCACGCTCAGGTGTGTCGCGCTGTTGTCCGCGGAGTTGTAGAACCAGGCATCGCCGCCATTGACCACAAAGTCACGTTCGGCCATCCGGTCCAGGATCTGCAGCCTGGCCTTGGAAGGGCCGTCCACGTATACCCGCGCTGTGTGCGAACCCGTGAGGAGTTCAAGTGCAGACGTGGCTCCGGGCACGATTCCCGGGCCAGCAGTTGGAACTTCAGGCAGCCCCAACTCCGCAGTTTGCACAACAGTGCCGGATAAGGCCCGCACCTCTGTACGGGCTATCATCGCCAGGATCTCGTCGGCCGTTTTGGGCGGCAGCGAGACAGTTGCGCCGGCCTGGACGGAGCCAATAAGCGCCGCCAGTGCCAATGCAAGGGGAATCAGGAGAGCTGGCAGCCACCGCTGCCGGGCCCGCCCCATTGCTACCGACCACCACTCGTGAGAGGCATGAATCCAGACTACTCCCGATACCTGAACGCATCATCGGTCCGCGTGGCTGGATGCGGCCTGCACATCCAGCCACGCACGGGCGCGCACCAGGATGCTGCGCCTACCAGGTTGCTGCGCCTACCAGGTTGCTGCTCTACCAGGTTTCAGTGACCTTCAGCAGGCCGCGCGGCGCATCCGGATCATTGCCGCGCTCCACCGATAACTGCAGGGCCAATCGCTGGAGGGGCAGGATCTGCAGGATAGGAGACAACTCCTCGGGCACGCCCGCAGGCAGGGGAAGGACCAAACTACCTGGAAGGGCGGCAGAGGGATCGCCCACAACACACACGTGCGCGCCGCGGTCTGCGAGCCTCTCCAGGACAGGGCGCATGGCCGTGCCTCCGATTCCCTGCGGCACAACGGCAATCACCGGGTGCTGGGAGTCGATCATCGCGAACGGCCCGTGCAGGAGGTCCGCGCCAGAGAAGGCCTGGGCAGGAAGGTAAGAGGTTTCCATGAGCTTCAAGGCACCCTCCCTCGCCGTGGGGTAGGAATAGCCACGACCCGTAGTGATGATCCGGTCGGCAAAGCGGTAACCACCAGCGACCTCCATCACCGTGTCGTCCGCAAGGACGGAAGCGGCCCACTCCGGAAGGCCCGCCGCGCCGGCGGACGTCCCACCACGCCACGCATCAACCAACAACCACAGGGCCAGAAGCTGCGCTGTGTAGCTCTTGGTAGCGGCAACGGCAGTTTCGCTGCCCGCCCCAATATCCAGGTGATGCTCCGCGGCCCCAGCCAGCGGGGATTCCGGCGAGTTGGTCACCGCAACAGTGAGAGCGCCCAGACGACGCGCCGCCGCCGTCGACTCCACCAGGTCCGGCGAGCCGCCGGACTGGCTAACCGCCAACCACAGCACGCCCTCCAGTTGGGGCGTGGCGCCATAGGCGGTAAGGGTCGACGGCGACGCGAGGCCAACAGGCAGCCCCAAGCTGATTTCAATGAGGTACTTCGCGTACAACGCCGCATGGTCACTCGTGCCGCGGGCAGCGAGCAGGACAAACCGTGGGGATGCCGTCTTGATGATGTCCGCCATGGCCAGGAACTGGTGGCGGCCCGAATCCAGGAGTCCGGCAAGTACCTGGGGCTGCTCGCCGATCTCGTTCGCCATCTTGACGCCGGGAGTATGGTGCGAGACGTCTGGGGAGGTAGGAGTGATGATCATGGTTCCTGTCTGTTGTTCGAAGGGGCAAAATCTCTGGAAGTCAGGGCTGGATCAACTGCCGCGCGAGCTTTACGGCTCCGTGCACCGGCGCCTGGCTCTGGATCCTGATCAGCGACGGATCCTCCAAGGCAACTTTGCGGGCAACAGCGCCCGCCAACTGCTGCTGATTGACCAGGAGGCCACCAGCCATCACCAATGGCAGGTCCAATCCGAGCTCGCCCAGCACTTGCCGGGCCAACGTGGCCAGGGAATGCGCGGCTTCGGCTTGAATCCGCAATGCAGCAGGATCACCTTGAACCGCAAGATCCAGGACCATCGGGGCAAGGCCCGCCCAATGGTCCGGCTCCGGCTTGGCATAGAAAAGATCCATAAGCTGCAGCGCGTCCGCGCTCGCCGTCGCAGCCAAAAGGGCGCTGACCATCGTGCCGGGTTCCAGTCCCGCATAGTACTCGCGCAGGGCCTCCCGGACGGCGTCACGGACCACGGAGTACCCTCCGCCTTCATCCCCGAGCAAGTAGCCGTAGCCGCCGCTGCGCGCTTCGCGCCCTTCCCGGTTCCGGCCCCAAGCTACCGAGCCGGTGCCTGCGACAAGGACCGCACCGGCGTCGAGGTCTGCTGCGGCGAGGACGATGCGGGTGTCATGGACCACCTCAATCCTGGCGCCGGGAAAATACCCGGTAAGCAAAGCACTCAGGACTGCCCTGCTGGCAGGAGTATCCGCCCCTGCAGCACCGGCGCAAACCGCCTCAACACCATCACCGACGGCGGCCGCGATCCGCCGCAGCACTGCATCTGCTCCCTGATGACCCACTGAGGACAGGTTGGCGCTCGCCTCGGTGATCTCCAGAGGTGCCTCGCTGCTCGCCTCCGCGCCCTGGCCCGAGTCAGAGTCCAGGTCCGAACGGACAGCATGTGTCTTGGAACCTCCAATGTGAAGGCCCAACACCGTCGGCGTCACCGGACAACCGCCGGTTCGGTGTTTTCCTGTGCGGGGATCTGTCCGGCCGCGTCAGGCTCCGGCCACTTCCCACCGTTTTCCCAGTACTGCTGTATTTCCTCCAAGGGGCGGCCCTTCGTCTCGGGAGCGAACTTGCGGACAAACATAAAGCCGAGGATAGCCAGAACACCGAACACTGCGAAGGTGCCTGCACCACCCAATCGCTGGAGCATGGTCAGGAAGAAAGCTGCCACCAGGACATTGGCCACCAGATCGGAGGTCAGCATCGCGCTTGCACCGAGTGAGCGGAGCCGGGAAGGGAAACTCTCGCCGGCGTACACCCACACCAGTGCACCGAACCCGAACGTGAAGCCAACCGTGAAAAGAAGGACGCCAAGGAAGCCGAGGACAGTGAGCAGCCCGCCGAAGTCCTTGCCGGCCATGAAAACACCTACCAACAGGACGTTGGCCACCACCATCATCCCGATACCGGTCAACAGCACCGGGCGGCGGCCCAGCCGGTCCACCAAGGCCAGGGACACGAAAACAGCGACGAGCGAGGCCACCTGCACTGCTGCGGGAAGCAGCAGGAGCGCTGCGTTGCCGCTGAAGCCCATGGCTTCGAAGATCCTTGGGCTGTAGTAGACCACAGCATTGATGCCGGTGATTTGGATGAAGAAGCCCAAGCCAACCACAAACACGGTGGCCCGAAGGTAAGGAACGCGCAGCATCTCGCGGAGGCCGCCGCCGCGTTCTTCGCTGATGGCCCGCTGCATCTCCGCCAATTCTGCTTCCACGTCCGCGTGGGGTTCAATGGCGGACAGAGTTCGCCTGGCATCAGCACTCCTGCCTCGCATCATGTACCACCGGGCAGTATCCGGCAGCTTGATCACTATGGCGAGGACAATGACTGCGGGGATCGCAGCAAGGCCAAGCATCCACCGCCAGGAGCCCGTGCCGGCAAGGGCGTAGGCGGCCAGGTAGCCGACGATGATGCCGAAGACGGTCGCCACTTGGTACGCCACCAAGAGGGCGCCGCGGACCTTCGCCGGCGCCGACTCGGCAACGAATACGGGAACCACCACCACGGAGACACCGATGGTGAGGCCCAACAGGAGGCGGGCGATGAGCAGCGTCGGCACATCGCTGGACATTGCGCTGAGCACCGCGAAGAGGGCGTAGCCGATCGCGAGGCCCACCATGCAGGCTTTCCTGCCCACGCGATTGGATAGCCAGCCACCCACCAACGCCCCAAGGACTTCCCCGGCAACCACTGCGGTGGTCACCAGCTCCTGCTGGGATGTGGTGAGGCTGAACTGCTTGGTGATGAACAGCAGGGCGCCGGCAATGTTGGACATGTCGTAGCCGTAAATCACACCTATGGTGGCGGCGGCGCCGCCCACCAGGAGCCCGAGCTTGGGTGTTTGCCGTAGGTCTTGCAGGATCGACATCTTTGTCCCTTGGATCTGTGGAAAAGTAGGGGGTTTTGCGGAGTTTCTCCGAAATTGGTTTAGACCAACCTGCACAAGATTGGCATAGACCAATGGCATTGTCTACAAGTAGGATGTCCAATATGTCCACAGATGTCCCGCCGGCAATGCCCAAGTACTACGTCCTCAAGACCGAGCTGCTGGCCTCGATCGCCGGAGAGCAGCCGGGCACGCTCATTCCCACGGAGCGGGCGCTGGCAGAGAAGTACAAGACGTCCCGCACCACCGTGCGGCAAGCCATCAGCGAGCTGGTTGCAGAAGGGAAACTGGGCCGCATCCAAGGGCATGGCACCTTTGTGGCGCCGCCAAAAATCACCCACGTGCGGCAACTCACGTCCTTCTCCGACGACGCGAGGAGCCAAGGCCTACGGCCTGACTCGCAGCTCCTGTCCCTGGCAATGGCAAAGGCGGACATCGACGTCGCGGCGCATTTGGGGCTCGACGTCGGCGCTGTTGTCACCCGGCTTGAGCGAATCCGGTTGATCGACGGCGAACCGCTGGCGCACGAGATCGCCTACCTCCCGGGCAAGCTGCCGCGCTTCAAGGCAAACCTCGAGAAGGCCGGCTCGCTCTACGCAGCACTGGCCGACATGTACGGCATCCACATCTCCGACGTCGAGGACACCGTGGAGACGGCACTGGCTGGGCCGGAGGACGTCCGGCTGCTCGGAATCGAAATGGGGGCGCCGCTGCTGGTGGTGCACCGCCTGGCACGGGACGCTGCAGGGGTTTCCGTCGAATGGACGCGCAGCACGTTTCGCGGCGATCGCTTCCGGTTCGTCTCGCGGGTCAAGAGCAGCGCTTCAGCGAGCACAATCTAAAAACAGCTGCCGGCCAACCGCTCAGGGAACCGCGATCGCCAAGTCGCTCCCAAGTGTGTGGCGCACGAACTCGGCACTGGGTTGTGCGTACGCGTCCATTATCCGCTTGAACAACGCTGTCCCTTCGGCCCCGGGCCAGTCTTTGGGCAGGAACGTAGCAGGCAACCCCGGGTCCAGGTACGGGATGATCCGCCAGCGATCGATGCACTGGACAAAAATGGCGAACGCCTGTGCTGTCGCCTCAACGCCCGCGCCGTCCTGCCAAGGCACCGCGGCGCCGTGCTCCCGGATGAAATCCTTGTGCAGCTCCGCCACCGAGTCCAAATCCCACCAAGCGGACGCAGCGTCCTGGAGGGTGCCGCCCACCAGTGGGGTTTGCGTGACGAAGAGGGTTGCCATCCCTCGGAGTTCGAGGTCGGCGAGGATTTCCTCCACCTCATCGCGAAGGGTATCCGGGCAGATCCACAGGCCGGCGGCCACAGTCCCGCAACCGATCCAGTGGAGCCTTCGCCGCAACTGGTGGCGCTTCTCCCGCTCCGTCTCCGGAATCGAAAAGGAGACCAAACACCACGAATCGGTCGGTGACATGCTGATGGGGTTGTAAATCCTGCGGTCGCCGCGGGCCAGCATGGTGGCGGCTCCCTCGGTCAGGGTAAACCCGGGGATCCCGTCGCGCGTCTCCTGAAGGACAACGTCCTTTTTCCGGAGGCGGCCCAGGGCCGTCCGGGTCACTGTTCCGGACGTGCCCAAGGCCTCCATGAGGACGACCATGTCCTTGGCGGACATCCATCCACCGGCCTCCCGCAAATACAGGCCGATAACTGTTCGCAGCAACGATGTGGTACTCCCGGGACGGGAGTCCATGTCGTCAAGAACGGCGCTCACAGCAGTTCGGCGAGGGCGTAGCGGATAGCGGTCACTCCCATCTCAACCTCGGCGTAGCTTGTGCTCAAGGGAGACAGGCCGATGCGCAGGCCATGCGGGGGACGGAAGTCCGGGATGACGCCCTTTTCCCAGAGCCTGGCTGTGACGTCGGCAAAGAGCGGGTGGTCCACTGTGATGTGTGAGCCACGCTCGGCGGCGTCGCGGGGGCTCACGATTTCCACTCCAAGTGGTACCAGGAGCTCATCTGCCAGGGCAATCGCGTACTCCGTGAGTTTGACCGACTTCTCCCGGACGGAATCCATGCCCACAGAGGCGATCAGCTCCACCATGTCCTTGATCGGCTGCATGGCAAGAACCGGGGGAGTACCTGTGATGAACCGGCGGATTCCCTCTGCGGGGCGGTACGAATCCGTCATGCCGAACGGATTGTCCGCCCCCATCCAGCCCCAGATTGGCTGCTGGAGCAGGTCTTGCCGTGAGGCGTTGACATATGCGAAGGCGGGGGAGCCCGGGCCACCGTTGAGGTACTTGTAGGTGCAGCCGACGGCCAGGTCAACGTTCCAGGCATCAAGGTCCAACGGGACGGAACCTACGGAATGGCACAGGTCCCAGAGCATCAGGGCACCGGCTTCATGTACTTTGCCGGTGATTGCCTTCGCGTCTGCCAGGAACCCGGAGCGGTACGCCACATGGCTAAGAACCACGACGGCGGTCCGCTCGCCAAGGAGCCCGTCGAGGTCCGCTGCACGGACGCCGCTGGCGGGGTTGGCTGCGATCCATTTGATGCTTGCCCCGCGTTCCTTGGCGATTCCTTCGATGATGAAGCGGTCCGTGGGGAAGTTGTCGCGATCGATGATGATCTCGTCACGGCCCGGCTGGGCATCTACTGCTGCCCGGATCAGCTTGTACAGCATGACCGAGGTGGAGTCGCCCACAGTGACCTGCCCGGGAGCCGCACCAAGGGCCACTTCGCCGATGCGGTCGCCAACGCGCGTAGGCTCATCCATCCACTGTTCGTCCCAGCCGCGGATCAGCCGGCTGCCCCAGGCGTCCTGGACAAACGACTGCAGATTGGCAGCAGTTGCCTTCAAGGGACGCCCGAGGGAGTTGCCGTCCAGATACGAGGTGAGTTGGCCGGCGTCGGGCGTGTAGAAGGCCTCACGCTGGGCGGCGAGCGGATCTGCGGCGTCCAGTTCGGCCGACGTTGGCCGTTGGGTCTGCTGGGCGGTAGTCATGGTTCCCTCCTGGGGAGTGTGGGCCGGAAGTTTGTTAGTTGCCGATCTCAGTGCGGACGGCGTAAAGCTCGGGGAAGAAGGTGAGGTCAAGGGCACGTTTGAGGAAGTCCACACCTGAGGAGCCGCCGGTGCCCACTTTGAAGCCGATGGTCCGCTGGACCGTGCGCAGGTGGCGGAACCGCCAGGCCTGGAAGTTGTCTTCGATGTCCACCAGGTCTTCGCACGCCTCGTAGAGTCCCCATTGGGTATCGTCCGATTCGTAGATCTTCTGGAAGACGGGGACCAGATCCTTGCGGAAGGTCCACGGCTCGCTGGTGTCCCGCTCAAGGATGTCTGTTGGAATGTCGTATCCGGCGCGGGCGAGCACCGCCAGGAAGGCGTCGTACAACGTGGGCTCCTCCAGCAGCCTGCTGAGCAGCGCATGTGCCTCGGGGTCGCTTTCGAAGACCCGCAGCATGCCACGGTTCTTATTGCCCAGCAGGAATTCAACGCCACGGTATTGGTAGGACTGGAAACCTGAGGAACTGCCCAGGAAGCCGCGGAACTGTGCATACTCGCGGGGCGTGAGCGTACCCAGGACCGACCACTGTTCGGTCATGGTGCGCTGGATGGCCTTGACGCGGGCGATGCATTTCAGGGCTTTGCCAAGGTTGTCCTGGTCGAAAAGCCTGCGGGCTTCCAAGAGTTCATGAAGGACCAGCTTGAGCCAAAGCTCACTGGTTTGGTGCTGGATGATGAACAGCAGTTCGTCGTGGTGCTCCGGCTGGCTGAGCGGATGCTGCGAGTTGAGCAGGTGGTCCAGGTCCAGATAACCGCCATAGGACATCGCATGCCGGAAATCGGTGCGCACTGAGTCTTCTATGTGGCGGACACTTTGGGGGGAATGGACTGGGGGCTTTTCCATACCTTTGAGATTATCACTTCCATGACGAACGTCAAGAGAATGATTTTGATGCCACTTTCTTCCCGTGAAGTTCTCCGCAGTACCGTACGCTGGGCTTGATACACAAGAACCTGGGGGAGGGAGGACAGCCATGGCCTCCAACATGCCGGTGTCCATATATTTGGACGTCGACGGCGTGGTGAACCCGTTCGGACCCCAAGGCGTCACTGATTGGGGCGGCGAATGGAAAATCGCCGACGCTGGAATCCTTGACGTCGCGTTCGCGCCAGAGGCAGTGGCTGAACTCAACGAGCTCGCGGCTCATCCGTCCGCCCGCTTTGTATGGCTCACCACGTGGGAGCGCCTTGCCCCGGAGTTCCTCTGTCCTGCCATTGGACTGAAGGGCGAGGATTGGCCTGTCCTTTCCAGCCAGGGGTGGGACCAAAGCCCGGAATGGTGGAAACTCGGGGCGCTTCAGAAGGACCTGGCCGCGATGGGAGCTGAGCGCTTCGTGTGGCTGGACGACCAACTGGGCCAGGAGTCAGACGCCCGTTCCTGGGCTGAATACCACCAGGACCGTGTGCTTTGCATCTCACCGGATCCGCGGAAGGGACTCTCCCGCAGCGATCTTGCCGCGGTCCGCACCTTCCTCGGTTGACCGAAGCGCTGGTGCATGTTTGTCCGCTCGGTGGTTGGCACGTAGGATTCTTAAGGTTTCAAGCCCGCCGGATAGAGTGCGGCAAGTCCAGTCAGGTGAACAATGGCTGAACTATGCTGTGCATGGCAGGTATGGGGAAGTGGAACTGCTGAACGTCGACTCTGCAGATTGGGCAACAGGTGGAAATCACCTTCATGGTCGCGCTTGTCATAGCGTTGGCCCTATTCTTTGACTTCACCAACGGCTTTCACGACACAGCCAATGCGATGGCTACGCCTATCGCTACGGGGGCGATCAAGCCCAAGACGGCGGTTGCGCTGGCTGCCGTGCTCAACCTTGTTGGGGCGTTCCTATCAACTGAAGTGGCAAAAACCATTTCCGGCGGACTCATCCGGGAAGGCTCGGACGGTATCCACATCACGCCGGATATCATCTTCGCCGGCCTGATGGGTGCAATCCTCTGGAACATGGTCACCTGGCTCAAGGGCCTGCCCTCCAGTTCCTCCCACGCACTGTTCGGCGGCCTCATCGGCGCCGCCGTGGTAGGTATCGGAGTGCACTCCATCAACTTTGAAACAGTGCTGCAGAAGGTGATTCTGCCGGCTGTCTTTGCACCACTCATCGCAGGCGCTGTGGCATACCTTTGTACCCGCCTGGCCTATGCGCTGACTTCCCGGCACGATCCGGAAACAGGCGACAAGCTCACGCAGAAACGCGGCGGTTTCCGGACCGGCCAGATCTTCACGTCCAGCCTCGTGGCCCTCGCACACGGCACCAACGATGCCCAGAAGACCATGGGCATCATCACCCTGGTCCTCATCGCCGCTGGTACGCAGGCGCCGGGATCCGGTCCACAGTTCTGGGTTGTGACCGCTTGTGCTTTGGCCATCGCCATCGGTACGTATGCCGGCGGCTGGCGCATCATCCGCACCATGGGTTCGGGCCTGACCGAAGTAAAGCCTGCGCAGGGCTTCTCGGCCGAGACCAGCACTGCCTCAGCCATCCTGGCTTCTTCCCATCTGGGCTTCGCGCTCTCCACGACGCAGGTCGCCTCGGGCTCGGTCATTGGCTCCGGTCTGGGCCGAAAGGGCACCTCCGTGCGCTGGGGCACTGCCGGCAAGATCGCTTTGGGTTGGCTGTTTACCCTGCCGGCGTCGGCCATCGTGGGCGCACTGACCGCGCTCCTGGTGAACATCGGCGTCGTGGGTGTGGTCATCGCCGCGGTTGTCGGTAGCTCCGCCGTCGTCTTCATGTTTGTTGCCTCGCGTAAATCGCATGTCGGCCACCACAACGCAGTGGAAGTCGAAGAGGCCGGCCACGCAGTCAAGTTCAGCAAGAAAAAGAAATCCCGAAAGTCCGTCAACAACAAGGATGTGCAGCGATGAAGTGGCTGGAATTGCTTCAGGTTGCCGGCGTCACGCTCGTTGCTGCTGTGACCCTGGTGGTCCTTTACTCCCTGGGAGTACGCCTCACCGCAATTGCAGGTGACGCCCAGCAGAAGTCGCCCGCACTGGTTCGCTCCCTGGCGGCCGTATGCTTTGCCGTCTGCGGGCTCGCTGTGCTGTTCGGCATCTACTTGATCGTGCCCTACTTCGGAAAGTAACGCCCTCTCTGGCAGCAAAGTCCATTCGGGAGAATAATCAGCAGTGAAGTTACATCACTGCGTGGTCGTGATCCGGCAGATGTGGGGCTGTCATGAAGTGCCATTCCCGAAGCCATCTCATCGGACTGGCGCTGGTTCCGGTCCTGATGCTGGCACTTTCTGCCTGCGTTCCCAACACCGCCGCGCCAGGTAGTCCTTCCCCCAATCCGGCTCCGCCCGTCACCACCGCAACATCACCAGCGGTTCCCACCGCCGTCGATCCCACCGCGGGGCCGCCCGCAGGTCCGGCGGGGCCCGGAGCTCCACAAGCAGAAGCGCCGGTGGTGCGTTGGGTGCCCATTGGACCGGTAGGCCCCAACGATCCCACATCGGGTCAACGCTATCTCCTGCTGCAGCAATTCCAGTGCGATGCCCTGGCCCAGAGTCTGGAAGGCGCGGAAGATGCTGCCGTGTGGCAAGCGGGCGCCGCTGTCTGCAAGGCACTGCAAAGTGGTACCCAGCAGGACTGGCAACGGGCTTCGAACGCCGTTGCAGCAACACCGCGCATACCGCAGACCCAGTGTCTTGAGTTCACGGTGGCCGCAACGTCAGCCTCTGCGATCGCCCAACGCCGCAGCAACCCGGGAGTTCCACTAAAGCCCGAGACCGCCCCGGGTGAAGCTTGCCCTCGGCACTTGAGCGGCCTCACGGTGGTAGACAACGACCTCAGGCCGGTGGCAGGCACAGCACGTGCCTCCGGCCCCCGATCAGGCGGAACTGTCGTCAGGCTGGATGGCTATTACGTCAGGGTTGCGGACATCCTGTTCGACGGCGTGCCGGCAGCCCCCGAAATAGTTGCCGGGGGAGGGGATTACGAAACGCTATACCTGAGGATGCCGCCCTCCGACGGCCGCGACTCTGTCCGCATCTCCATTACGGACACTGTGGACGTCAGCGGCACAGTGACGTTCTTCTATGACGATTCCACGCCGACGGGCCCATCCTCGGGGGGAACCACCGGAGCCCGGCCAAGCGCTGAGCCCACGCGGAGCGCCCCGCCACCCATCCCATCTGTTGGCGCGTCCCCCACGGCAACTCCATGAGCGTCCCCCAGGAGTCCGCTGCGTCACAAGAATCCGATGCGTCACAAGTAGCCGATGAGCGGAACCTGGTCAACAACCGCTGGCAGCGGACCCTGGACGTCCTCTCCGTTATTGGTCCGCCCCTGACCGTGGCCACGGCGTTGTTGGTCTACTTCGGCTGGGCGCGGACGGATGCCCAGGCGAAGGCCATGGGCCTGGACGTCAGCCTGTTTGGTTATTCCGTGCAGGACTTTATCTTGCGGAGTATCCAGTCGCTCTTTCAGCCGTTGGCCTGGCTCGTGGTGATCGGGTTGTTGTGGCTCATGGTGGACCGGCTCGTTTCCCGGCTCCTGGGCGCCGCACGCTACCGGACGCTCCTGCGAAGGGCCGCCCTGGTGGTGCTGGTTCTTGGCTTCGCCTACGCGGCCGTGATGTGGGTGGCGATCGTGACCCAGCCGGGACGGATCCTGCTCTATGCACCCTTCCTCATCGCCGCCGGCCTCCTGGTGGGGGCGTGGGGACTGAGTGTGCGTCGCCGGGCCGCTGATCCCGCCCAGCGGGTACTCCGCGCCGCCACTCCGCGCTCGCTCGAAAGATCCCTTGTGTTCGTCCTGGTCACCCTGCTGCTTTTCTGGGGAACCTCCGATTACGCGCAAGCCCTTGGGCGGGGCGCGGCCATCGATTACCAGGAAAGATCCAGCCTGCTGCCAACAGCCGTGGTGTACAGCAAAGAGCGGTTGGCCGTGACAGCGCCCAACGTCCATGAGGACTCCGCTGGTACAGACGCCGAGCCGTTGTACCGCTATACGGGCCTGCGGCTGCTGGTGGTCAGCGGAGGAAGGATCTTCCTGCTCAACGATGGATGGACGCTTGCCCAGGGCCGGGTGGTGGTACTCCGCGATGATGGCAGCGTCCGTGTGGAGTATGGGAACGCCAGCGCCAACTGACTAGTCTGGGGCCATGTCGATCTTCCAGTACTACGTGGCATCCACCGTTGACGGTTTCATTGCTTCCGAGGATGACGATCTCGGCTGGCTCCTGCAATTCGACCAGGTTGAAGGCGTGAGCGGCAGCTATGAATCCTTCTTCGCAGGTGTGGGTTGTATCGCGATGGGCGGCGAGACCTATCGTTGGCTCATGGAGCACGAGCCCGGCAAGTGGCCTTACCCGGACACCCCCTGTTGGGTGTTCACGCATCATGAATACTCTGCTCCGGCCGGTTCCAACGTCACATTCGTCCGTGGTGACGTGCGGGAGTTCGCACAGGATCTCCTCGCCGACGCCGGAGACAAGAACGTCTGGCTGGTGGGCGGCGGGGACCTCGTGGCCCAGTTCGCCAACGCCGGTTTACTCCACGAGATGATCGTCACCATCATCCCTGTTGTACTCGGCGCCGGTAAGCGGCTGCTGCCGCTGAAGGGCCCGACCGCGCCACTTGAGTTGATCTCCTCGCGCATCCTTGGTGGGGCGGCGGCTGAGCTGCATTACCGCATGCCGCCGCAGTAACTGTTTAGGCAGTAGCTTGTTGATCAGTGGCGGTTGTTCCGGATCATGTTGGTAATCCGGGCAGTTGAAAGCCGGCGGCCTTTTTCGTCGGTGATAACGATCTCGTGGGTGGCCAAGGTCCCGCCCAGGTGGACGGCAGTACACGTGCCGGTGACCGTTCCGCTGGCAATCGAGCGGTGATGCGTCGCTCCGACTTCGATTCCCACAGCGTGCCGGCCCCTGCCGGCGTGAAGCGATGCCGCAAATGAGCCCAGTGTCTCCGCGAGGACCACGTGGGCTCCGCCGTGAAGGATGCCGGCTACCTGCGTGTTCCCTTCCACTGGCATGGTTGCCACAGTTCGTTCGGCGCTGAGCTCGGTAAACCGAATACCCATTTTCACCACAAGGGAGCCAACACCGTGCCCGGAAAGCCAATCATGGAACTCTTCGGGCACACCTGCCTCGTTGAGTTCATCGACAAACCGGTTCGGCGTGAAATTGTCCATCATGCCAACTAGGCTGGCACCTGTGAGTGAAACAACCAAACCGGACCAGGTTCCAACGGCCCAAGCTGCTGCCATTGCAACAGCACCCACCCCCTCTTCCACCCCTTCATCCAGCACCACGGGGGAGGGCCGGCCCAGGTTGCTGGTCCTGGATGGCCATTCCATGGCATTCCGGGCCTTCTACGCCCTTCCTGCTGAAAACTTCTCTACCGCCAGAGGCCAGTACACCAACGCCGTGCACGGATTCACCTCCATGCTGATCAACCTGATCAAGGACCAGAAGCCCACGCACGTCGCCGTCGCGTTTGATGTCTCTGACGACACCACGTTCCGCAAGGCCGAGTACAGCGAGTACAAGGGTGGCCGCAACGCGACGCCCTCGGAGTTCCAAGGCCAGATCGCGCTGATCGCGAGGGTCATGGAGGCATGGGGTATCAAGACCATTGCGCTGCCCGGTTACGAGGCTGATGACATCCTGGCCACCCTTGCTGCCCAGGCGGACGCCGCCGGCTTTGAGGTCCTCCTGGTGTCGGGGGATAGGGACTCCTTCCAGCTCATCAATGACAACGTGTTTGTGCTCTATCCCAAACAGGGCGTGAGCAACATCCCCAAGCTGGATGCCGCTGCCATTGAAGAGAAGTACTTCGTTAAGCCCGCCCTGTATTCGGACCTCGCGGCCTTGGTGGGCGAATCCGCGGACAACCTTCCGGGCGTACCGGGCGTGGGGCCAAAGACTGCCGCCAAGTGGATCAACCTCTACGGTGGCCTGGACGGCATCCTGGAGAACCTGGACGCCATCGGCGGCAAGGTGGGCGGAGCACTCAAGGAGAACCTTGAGAACGTCAAACGGAACCGCAGGCTGAACCAGCTGCTGACGGACCTCGAACTGCCCGTCAGGCTGGAGGACCTCCACGAGCCGCGCCCCGACCGGCAGGCCATCGAGGAACTGTTCGAGGAGCTGGAATTCCGTACCCTGCGCGCCCGGTTGTTCGATCTCTACGGCGACGACACCACCGGTGCTGCCCCGGACACCATCGAAGCCCCCGAGTTTGCCACCATCAAGGACGCCGCTGAGCTGGAGGCCTTCTTCAGTGCCGGTTCCGGCACACGTGCCGCGATAGCCATCCAGCCGGTCCACGGCCGTATAGGCGAGGATGCCAGCGCGTTGGCCGTGGTCCGGAACAATGGCGCTGCCTTTATCGACCTCACGGAGTTGGATTCAGCGGCCGAATCAGTGCTGGCGCGTTGGCTGCGGGATCCCGAAGAAGCCAAAGTAGTACATGAGTTCAAAGCTGCACTCAAGGCACTGCACAACCGAGGCTTGGGCCTGGAAGGCGTTGTGGATGACACGTCGATTTCCGGATACCTGATCCAGCCGGACCGCCGCAGCTACGACCTCCCGGAGCTCGCCCAGGTCCACCTCAAGATCTCCTTGGGCGTTGTGACCGCATCCGCCGGGCAGTTGGAGCTGGACCTCACGGGAGGCAGCGACCAAGCCGCGGCCGCAGCGCTCGTCCAGCAGGCCGCCGTCGTGCATGCCCTCAGCAAGCACTTCGAAACGGAACTTGCCGGTATCAAGGCCGACGCCCTGCTGACCACGCTGGAGCTTCCGGTGTCCCGCGTCCTGGCACAGATGGAACTGACCGGTATCTACGTCTCCACGGACCGCATGGACGAACAGCTTGCGGACCTTACCAAGGTGATCGAGAACGCCCAGGAACAGGCGTTTGCGGCAATCGGGCATGAGGTAAACCTGGGATCACCCAAGCAGCTCCAGACTGTCCTCTTCGAGGAACTTGGGCTTCCCAAGACCAAGAAGATCAAATCCGGCTACACCACCGACGCCGCATCCCTGAAGGGCTTGCTGGAAAAGACCGGCCACGAATTCCTGGTGCAGCTCATGGCACACCGCGAATCCTCAAAGCTCGCCCAGATGGTGGAAACCCTCAAGAAGTCGGTGGCGGAGGATGGACGTATTCACACCACCTACGCTCAGAACATTGCTGCTACGGGCCGGATCTCCTCGAACAACCCCAACCTGCAGAACATCCCGGTCCGTAGCGAAGAAGGACGCCGGGTCCGTGGGATCTTCGTGGTTAGCGATGGGTATGAATGCCTGCTGTCCGCTGACTACTCACAAATCGAAATGCGCATCATGGCCCACCTCTCCGGTGACGAGGCACTGATCCAGGCATACAGGGACGGCGAGGACCTGCACCGCTTCGTGGGCTCGCGGATCTTTAACGTCCCTCCTGCCGAAGTCACCAGCGCGATGCGTTCCAAGGTGAAGGCGATGTCCTACGGCCTCGCTTACGGGCTGACCTCGTTTGGCCTCTCAAAGCAGCTGGAGATTTCCGTGGACGAGGCCAGGACCCTGATGAAGGACTACTTCGATCGTTTCGGCGGTGTGCGTGACTACCTCAGGGGCGTTGTGGACCAGGCGAGGGTGGACGGTTACACAGCCACCATTGAAGGTCGCCGCCGTTACCTCCCGGACCTCACCAGCACCAATCGCCAGGCCCGTGAAGCAGCCGAGCGCATTGCCCTGAACTCGCCCATCCAGGGTTCCGCCGCCGACCTCATCAAGCGCGCAATGCTGGGCGTCTCGGCCGAACTTGCAAGCCAGGGCTTGAAATCGCGGATGCTTCTCCAGGTCCACGATGAACTCGTCCTGGAGGTCGCACCGGGAGAGCGCGACGCGGTCGAAAAACTGGTAGTAGAGCAAATGGGGTCCGCTGCTGAGCTGTCAGTCCCGTTGGACGTTCAGCTCGGCGTAGGTTCCAGCTGGTACGAGGCCGGCCACTAGCCGCCGTAAGTTCCAAAGGTTCGCCGGAGGGCGCGCCGCCTCGATGGTGGCGCGCCCTCCGGCGTCTGGCTAGGCTCGGGGCGTGGCTGATCCCAATGAAAGTTATTCCGAAACGAACTCCGCCGAGAAATATGCCGAAAAATACAGGGTGCAACAATTCCGTGCAGTAGCTGATCGTGAGGACCCTGCCTACTCCCGCTGTGCCGCATGGGTCCAGGCGGTCTCGCACGGCTTCCACCAGCACAGGCGCGACGACGACTACATCGCCAAGACCCTGGGGGCTTACCTCGCAGACCACCGCGAATTGACCGGGGTGTACATCAACGGTGACGTTCCCGAGCACGCTCTGGGTGCGGAGGTCCCAGTGGCAACGTACGGCACGATGCGAAAATCCCTGAACATCGGGTTTGGCAGACAACTTGAATCAAACCTGGTGACCAACGTGACCGTCCGTGGAACGCACCGGCGCAAAGGGCTGCTCCGGGGCATGATCACCGCTGACCTTGCGGGCGCAAAGGACGATGGTCTCGCCATGGCAGCGCTGACCGCCTCAGAGGGTTCCATCTACGGACGCTTCGGTTTTGGCGTGGCTACATTTGAACGCAGCATCAAGGTCGATACGGGTCCTCGTTTCCGTCTCAAGGGGCCGGCGACGGGAACGGTAGAGGTGGCGGATCCGGCCGTGCTCCTGGACGTTGCGCCGCAGGTCTTCGGCCACGTCCAGCGGGCAACTCCTGGCTCAGTGGACCGTCAGGAGTACTATCGCTTGCTGGCTTCCGGAGCGATCGGTCATGACGGGAAGCCGGACACTGCTGTCAGAAGCGCCCTGCACTACAACGCCTCCGGGACCCCGGACGGCTACGTTTCCTATCGTTTCAAGGGCTGGGATGCCAGGCCCTACACCATGGAAATTGTGGACCTCGTTGCTGGTACCAATGCGGCCTATCTAGATCTCTGGCGATTCCTTGGGAGCATCGATCTCATTGACCAGGTGACCTGGTCCGAGGCTCCCGTGGATGATCCGTTGACGTGGGCCCTGGAAGATCCCAGGTGCATAGACTCCTCGGACGTGCGGGACATGTTGTGGCTACGGATCCTGGACGTTCCGGCAGCGCTGTCCGCCCGCCGGTACCCGGTTGCCGGAAAGCTCGTCGTGGAAGTCTCGGATACCCTTGGTATGGCTGGTGGCACGTGGGCGTTGGAGTCCGACGGCGGTGCTACCGCGGCCGTCACCGAGGCATCCGGCCAGGAACCCGATCTGTGCATGGATGTCGCCGATCTCGCGTCCATCTATCTTGGTGCTGTGTCCCCAGTGACGCTCACTGCTGCCGGGCGGATGAGTGAAGGCAAGCCCGGTGCCGCGTTCGCAGCCCAGCAGCTTTTTGCTGTGGAACGGCCAGCACACTGCCTCACGCATTTCTAGAAAAAAAGCTCCTGCAAGAAGCACCTTCACAACAAACTCAAATGCTCAATAGACAAGGACATCCATGGGGGATTCCAAGCGGCGGCCGTTGGCCGGCCGGCGTTCAGTGCTGCTTGGAATGGCGGGGCTGGTAACCGCAGCCCTGGCGGCTTGCGCGGACAACGGGAGGGCGGCGCTCCCGGACGCCGCCGGACCAGGGCAGTCGACGCCTGGCACCCCACCGAACGGTCCCGGATCCGGCCCTGCCACGCCACCGCCCTCCATCGCCGCGCTGTCCAGCGAGCAGGCTGCTGCTGCCCTCGCCGCCAAACCCGGCAGCGGTGAGGGAGGAAGCGGCGACACAGGCGACCAGACTCCAGTGCCGCCGTCGAACCCTCCCGCATCGCCAGCCGCAATCACGGGCAAGCCGCAGATCCTGGCAGAATTTCGGACCCCTGCGGCCGCAGGAGTGGGGCCTTCACGTTACGGGTGTGGTGAACAATTCTGCCTCCCGGCATGTGGCCCTCACGTTCGATGCCTGCGGCGGCCCCGGCGGAACCGGCTGTGACCACAAATTGCTGAAGTCGCTTCGCAGCCTCAACGTCCCGGCCACCCTTTTCATTAACAGCCGTTGGATTGCCGCGAACAGGTCACTTGCCGCGGAACTGGCCGCCGACCCCTTGTTCGAGCTCGCGAACCACGGCACACTCCACCTGCCCTTGTCAGTTAATGGCAAGTCCGCCTACGGCATTGCCGGAACGGCAAACCCGGCCGCAGTGTACGAGGAATTGATGGGCAACCAGGCCCTGATGCTTGAGTTGACCGGTGTTTCCCCGCGCTTCTTCCGGCCAGGAACGGCGTTCTACGACGAAGTTGCTGCGAGCATGACCCGCAGGCTCGGGATGCTGCCGGTCAACTTCACGGTAAACGGCGACGGCGGGGCCACCTTTGCTCCGGCTACCGTCGCCGGGGAACTGGCCAAGGCAGCGGCAGGAGACATCGTCATCTCGCACTTCAATAGGCCGGGCGCGGGAACCGCAGAGGGTTATGCGAGGGCTTTGCCTCGCTTGCTGGACCGCGGGGTTACGTTTGCGCGGCTCGGAGACGTCCTGCCTGTGTGAAGGCCTTCTCTGGTCCTCCCGGGGTCCTTTTGACCCTGCTTTGCAGATACGACTAGAATAAACGGGCGTGTACTACGTGCATGCGTCCATTTTGTATTAATCCACAAATCAGGATGACCCGGTATTTTGCCGTGTTCTGCCGTCCGGACCCGGACGGCAGCGGTTTGCCTGACCGACACACTATCCACAACGGAGCCCCTACTACATGACCATCACCTCCACCGAGAAGCCCGGTACCCCCGTAGTCGCCATTAACGACATCGGTACCGCTGAGGACTTCCTCGCAGCTGTCGACGCCACCATCAAGTACTTCAACGACGGTGACCTCGTCGAAGGTACCGTCGTCAAGGTCGACCGCGACGAAGTCCTGCTCGACATCGGTTACAAGACCGAAGGTGTCATCCCTTCCCGCGAGCTTTCCATCAAGCACGACGTTGACCCCGGCGAAGTTGTTGCCGTTGGCGATCAGGTCGAAGCTTTGGTTCTCACCAAGGAAGACAAAGAAGGCCGTCTGATCCTCTCCAAGAAGCGTGCTCAGTACGAGCGTGCCTGGGGCGACATCGAGAAGGTCAAGGAAGAAGACGGCGTCGTTACCGGTACCGTCATCGAGGTTGTCAAGGGTGGCCTCATCCTGGACATCGGCCTGCGCGGCTTCCTGCCCGCATCCCTCGTCGAGATGCGTCGTGTCCGCGACCTCGCTCCGTACATCGGTCAGCAGATCGAAGCCAAGATCATCGAGCTGGACAAGAACCGCAACAACGTTGTGCTGTCCCGCCGTGCATGGCTCGAGCAGACCCAGTCCGAGGTCCGCTCCACGTTCCTCAACAAGCTGGAAAAGGGCCAGGTTCGTCCCGGCGTCGTTTCCTCCATCGTCAACTTCGGTGCATTCGTGGACCTTGGCGGCGTAGACGGCCTCGTTCACGTTTCCGAGCTCTCCTGGAAGCACATCGACCACCCGTCCGAGGTTGTCGAGGTTGGCCAGGAAGTCACCGTCGAGGTCCTCGAAGTGGATCTGGACCGCGAGCGTGTCTCCCTGTCGCTCAAGGCTACGCAGGAAGACCCGTGGCAGACCTTCGCCCGCACCCACGCCCTCGGCCAGGTTGTTCCGGGTAAGGTCACCAAGCTGGTTCCGTTCGGTGCGTTCGTTCGCGTCGAAGACGGCATCGAAGGCCTCGTTCACATCTCCGAGCTGGCTGTCCGCCACGTTGAGCTCGCCGAGCAGGTTGTCTCCGTTGGCGACGAACTGTTCGTCAAGGTCATCGACATCGACCTCGAGCGTCGTCGCATCTCCCTCTCCCTCAAGCAGGCTAACGAGGGCGTTGATGCTGACAGCACCGAGTTCGATCCCGCTCTGTACGGTATGGCCGCTGAGTACGACGAAGAGGGCGACTGCAAGTACCCCGAGGGCTTCGACCCCGAGTCGAACGAATGGCTCGAAGGCTACGAGACCCAGCGCGCCGCTTGGGAGCAGCAGTACGCTGACGCCCAGACCCGTTGGGAAGCCCACAAGAAGCAGGTTGCACAGCACGCTGCTGACGACGCTGCCGCTGCAACGTCCGGTGAGAGCGATTCCGGCACCACCAGCTACTCCTCGGAGCCGGCTGCTGCTGAGTCCAACGCCGGCACCCTGGCGTCCGACGAAGCTCTCGCAGCACTGCGCGAGAAGCTGACCGGCAACTAATTCCGCAACCCCTCACGGGATGCGCTGAATAGCCAAAGAAGGACCCCTGCCATGCGGCAGGGGTCCTTCTGCTTAAGCTTTTCGCAAGAAGCCCTTATCGGAGCACCAGCCGTGCCGTGACCTCATCGGCGCTGGCCTGCGACAGCGCCACGGCAAGCAATTCCTTGAGCATTTCCTCGTCAACGTGGGCCAGTGCCACTTGGGGTTCCACAGTTGATTCAGGGCACATCGATCCACTCCGTTCCTTGCGGACTCAGTGCGCCGGTGCCTGCAGTGAGGGCCGCTACACGGGAATGCGCGTCCGCGATGGCATCGCTGTTGTCCGCCAGCGCGACCCGGAGGACCGTGTGCTTGGCTTCATAACTGGTGTTCGCCATGACAAAGCCGGAGCCGCGCAGTTCGTTCTCCAACCGTCCGGCGTCCCGCGTGCGGCACGTCGATCTCACAAAGCCGCAGCCGCCGACGCTGCACCAGGGGCGCCAGTTCCAAAGCTGCAGATACCGATTCGGAGTAGGCACGGACCAGCCCGCCCGCGCCCAGGAGGATTCCGCCGAAATAGCGGACGACGACGACGCTTACGTCGCTAAGGTCCGTCACCCCGGGCGCGGTCTCACGCTTGAGCAGTGACTCCAGCATGGGGATACCCGCCGTGCCCGACGGTTCGCCGTCGTCACTGGAACGTTGAATCATCCTGTCCGGACCCACAACGAAAGCCGAACAGTGGTGCCGGGCGTCATGGAACTCGCGTCGCAGCGCAGCCACCAGGGAGCGTGCAGTATCTTCGTCCGGCGAGCGGCGGAGGACTGTGATGAAGCGTGAACGCCGGATCTCCAGTTCGTGGCGGAAATCCGGACCCTCAGCCAGCGTTGTGTAACTGGTTGCACGGCTGTCATCCTCAATTTCCACCGCTTCAGTCTAGTGTGGAGGGGTGTTGAAGATTGGGCTGACGGGCGGTATCGCCTCGGGAAAATCGCTGGTGGCTGCCAGACTTCAGGAGTTGGGGGCTGTGCTCATTGATGCTGACCTCATTGCCAGGCAAGTGGTGGAACCCGGAACTCCGGGCCTCGCTCGTGTAGTAGAGGCTTTTGGGCCAGGGATCCTGGGCCCTGAGGGGAGACTGGACCGGCCCGCCCTTGGCGCCATAGTTTTCCAGGATCCCTCGCGGCGGGAAGTACTCAATGGCATCATCCATCCGTTGGTCCGGGAGTCAGCAGCGGCAATCGTCGCCGAAGCCGCGGATGAGGACATTCTGGTCCAGGACATTCCCTTGTTGGTTGAGACAGGGCAGGGGAGCGCTTTCCATCTGGTCATTGTGGTGGACGCCCCCGATGAGGTGCGGATTCAACGGATGGTGGGTCTTCGTGGAATGAGCCTGGAGGACGCGCGTTCCCGAATGGCGGCCCAAGCCAGCCAGGAGGCAAGAAACGCTGCAGCGGACATCGTCCTGGAAAATTCCGGTAGCCGGGAGGAACTGCTCGCCACAGTGAATGCCTTGTGGTTCGGGCGATTGGTGCCTTTTGCAGATAATTGCCGGCGCGGAGTTCGTGCCCGGCGGATAAATGGTCCCGTCCTTTCCGCCTCGAGAACCGGCTGGGGCCTGGAAGCGGCCAGGCTCTGCGCACGCATCCAGGCGGCAGCACCGGAGGACATCCTTGCCGTGGACCACATTGGGTCAACGTCCGTGCCCGGATTGGCCGCCAAGGATGTCATAGACCTTCAAGTGACTGTTTCCGACCTTGAGGTCGCGGATCGCATTGCACCGCGTCTGGCCGCAGCAGGATACCCACGTGTTCCCGGCGTTTTCGCTGACACCCCGAAGCCGTCGGAACCTGATCCAGCCCAATGGCAGAAGCGCTTCCATGCCAACGCGGATCCGGGACGCCCGACGAACCTGCATGTGCGCGTTGCCGGCTCGCCCGGCTGGAGATACGCCCTGCTGTTCCGTGACTGGTTGAGGGCGGAACCTTCTGCCGTTGCCCTGTATGAAGCGCACAAGCGCCAGCTTGCTGCACAGCATGCCACTGACCCCGGCACCGCTGCCTATGCCGATGCCAAAGAACCCTGGTTCACGGATGTGGCCTGGCCGCTGATGGATGAGTGGGCAAGCGTCACCGGCTGGCAACCGCCGTCGTATTCTTCTATTGCAGCGGGACATAAATCCGGACAATAACTGTCGGGGTGCGGGGGTAGATTGGTGTCATGAGCCTTGCCCAGGAGATCAACCGTGTCGTCGCGCCCTTCGAAGTCGTCAGCGATTACAAACCCGCCGGCGACCAGCCGGCGGCCATTGCGGAACTGACAGAACGCATCAACAACGGCGAGAAGGATGTCGTCCTTCTCGGCGCTACTGGTACGGGCAAGAGCGCCACCACAGCCTGGCTTATTGAGCAGGTGCAGCGTCCCACGCTGGTCATGGTTCAAAACAAGACCCTGGCAGCCCAGCTGGCCAACGAGTTCAGGGAACTCCTGCCCAACAATGCAGTGGAGTACTTCGTCTCGTACTACGACTACTACCAGCCGGAAGCGTACGTACCGCAGACGGATACGTTCATCGAAAAGGACTCCTCGGTCAATGAGGAAGTCGAGCGACTTCGGCACTCGGCCACTAACGCGCTGCTGACCCGGCGCGACGTCATCGTAGTAGCCACAGTCTCCTGTATCTACGGCCTGGGAACACCCGAAGAGTACATCGCGGGCATGGTGACGCTCACCAAGGGCGCCGAAATGAACCGGGACCACCTCCTTCGCAAGTTCGTTTCCATGCAGTACGCACGCAATGACATGGACTTCCACCGGGGCACCTTCCGCGTCCGTGGTGACACTGTAGAGATCATTCCCATGTACGAGGAACTCGCACTCAGAATCGAATTTTTCGGCGACGAAATCGAAAACATCTACACGCTGCATCCGGTCACCGGCGAGGTTATCCGCGAGGAAACCGAGATGTACGTCTTCCCTGCTTCCCACTACGTGGCAGGCCCGGAGCGAATGGGCCGTGCAATCACAGCCATTGAAGACGAACTCGCCGAACGCCTGAAGGTGCTGGAGAGCCAGAACAAGCTGGTGGAAGCCCAGCGACTGCGGATGCGGACCACCTACGATCTCGAAATGATGCAGCAGATGGGTTTCTGCAACGGCATCGAGAATTACTCCCGGCACATTGACGGCCGTGCAGGCGGTACGGCTCCGCACTGCCTGCTGGATTACTTCCCTGACGACTTCCTCCTGGTCATCGACGAATCCCATGTCACCGTCCCGCAGATCGGCGCCATGTACGAAGGCGATATGTCCCGGAAGCGCACGCTGGTGGACCACGGGTTCCGGCTGCCCTCGGCCATGGACAACAGGCCCTTGAAGTGGGACGAGTTCCTTGAACGCATCGGGCAGACCGTGTACTTGTCGGCCACGCCCGGCAAGTACGAGCTCGGGAAGGCAGACGGCACTGTCCAGCAGATCATCCGGCCCACTGGACTCATCGATCCCGAGGTGATCGTGAAGCCCACCAAGGGACAGATCGATGACCTCCTGGGTGAAATCCGCCAACGCACTGAACGGGATGAACGCGTCCTGGTAACCACCTTGACCAAGCGTATGGCCGAAGACCTCACGGACTACCTCCTGGGCCACGGCGTCAAAGTCCAGTACCTCCACTCCGACGTCGATACTCTTCGCCGGGTTGAGCTGCTGCGCGAGCTGCGGATGGGAGTCTTTGACATCCTGGTCGGCATCAACCTCCTGCGTGAAGGCCTGGATCTGCCTGAAGTCTCGCTGGTCAGCATCCTGGATGCGGACAAGGAAGGCTTCCTCCGTTCCTCTACGTCCCTCATCCAGACGATTGGCCGCGCCGCCCGAAACGTGTCCGGCCAGGTCCACATGTACGCGGACAGGATCACGGACTCCATGGCCCACGCCATCGAGGAAACGAACCGTCGCCGCGCCATCCAGGTCAAGTACAACACCGACAACGGCGTTGACCCCCAGCCGCTTCGGAAAGAAGATCGCCGATATCACGGACCAACTGGCACGCGAAGATGCCGATACCCAGGAGCTCCTGAACAACAACAGGCTCGCCAAGGGAGCCAAACGTACATCGGGCAGCAAGGGTGCAGCCACCGTCCGGAAGGACGGGCTGGCCGCGGCTCCCGCGGAGGACCTGGTTGGCCTCATCGAACAACTCACGGAACAGATGCACGGGGCCGCTGCCGAGCTGCAGTTCGAGGTCGCCGCTCGAATCCGTGACGAAGTGGGGGAGTTGAAGCGGGAATTGCGTCAAATGCAGTCCGCAGGGCACGCCTAAGGTAAGGTTATGGTCACGTAGGGGAGTATCCCAAGCGCTACGTCCGTCAGCACGCAAGGCACAGATGCCTCGCCGGACTTAGTGGGCCGCTGAATGTGCATTCACCGCACTGGCAGGCCGGAGAGACTTACACCGCTTTCCCGTACCCTGCGAAAGGCCCACATTAATGGAGCTTCCAATCTGGTTTGAGGTCGGCTCATTCGTCGCCCTCGGAATCATCCTGCTCATCGACCTCCTGCTGGTGGTCAAGCGTCCCCACGAACCATCAATGAAGGAAGCCGGCCTGTGGGTCGCCTTCTACGTTGCCTTGGCCCTGGTCTTTGCCGGTGCCATGTTCTACTTCACCGGCCCCGAATACGGCAGCCAGTTCGTCGCCGGCTGGGTTACTGAATACAGCCTGAGCATCGACAATCTGTTCGTCTTCATCATCATCATGGCCCGCTTCTCCGTGCCCCGGAAATACCAGCAGGAAGTGCTGATGGTGGGCATCATCATCGCACTGGTCCTCCGCGGTATTTTCATCGCCTTGGGCGCGGTAGTCATCGAGCAGTTCAGCTGGATCTTCTACATCTTCGGCGCGTTCCTGCTGTGGACTGCCTGGAAGCAGGCCACGGATTCCGGTGAAGACGAAGAAGAAGGTGCTGAGAACCCGCTGGTTGCGCGGCTGCGCAAGGTCCTGCCGATGTCTGAAAAGTTCGACGGCGGCAAGCTGCGGACCACGGTAAACGGCAAGAAGGTCTTCACCCCGATGCTGATCGTCTTCGTGACCATCGGCATGACCGACCTCCTGTTCGCGGTGGACTCCATTCCCGCGATCTTCGGCCTGACCCAGAGTGCCTTCATCGTCTTCACAGCCAACATCTTCGCGCTCATGGGCCTGCGCCAGCTGTACTTCCTGCTGGGTGGACTGATGAGCCGCCTGATCTACTTGAAGCACGCCCTGTCAGTCATTCTTGCCTTCATTGGCGTCAAGCTCGTCCTGCACGCTATGCACGTCAACGAGCTTCCTTTCATCAACAACGGCCACCACATCGAGTGGGCTCCGGAGATTCCCACCTTCGTTTCGTTGGCAGTCATTATCGGCACGATCGTCGTAGCCGTCGTGGCCAGCTTGCTCAGCCCGGCGGCCCGCCAGTCCAAGCTGGACGCGCGGTTGGAAGAGGACGCGAAGAAGAGCTTGAGCGAAGCAGAGTAACCGGGCTGTGAAAGTTGTAGTCTCTGTGAAGTGACTACCACTTCTACTACGGCGCTGGACCCCCAACGGGTTCAGCGCCGTACTGTTTTCCTGCTCAGCTCGGCCCAGCTCCTCAGCGGAATTGGTAACGGCGCAACGTTATCCATTGGATCGCTCCTGGCCGTGGATCTGTCCGGATCCGAGGCGTGGGCGGGATCGATCACTACTGTGCTGACCCTCGCGGCTGCATTGACCGCTCTGCCACTGGCACGGCTGGCCGAGGCACGCGGACGGCGGGTGGGCCTGGTCTCCGGCCTGGTCGCTGCGATGATCGGGGCGCTCCTGGTGATGGCATCCGTGGTGGGTGAGCCTTTCCCGCTCCTGCTCGCTGCCGGTTTTCTCGGCCTTGGTACAGCCGCCAACCTTCAAGCGAGATTCGCCGCCGTCGACCTCGCCCACGCTGAGCACCGCGGCAGATCACTGTCCACTGTTGTCTGGGCAATCACGATCGGCGCCGTGGCCGGTCCAAACCTCATCCAGCCCGGTGCCGCTGTGGGGGCCGCGTTGGGCCTGCCGCCCATTGCCGGGCCTTTCGTATTTTCAGCCGCAGGTCTGTTCTTGGCGGCGGTGCTGCTCTTTGCCGGTTTGCGGCCCGACCCGTTGCTGCTGGCCCGGCGGTTGGCCTCGGAGTCCGCAGGCACGGGGACTCTCCCCGTCAGGGGCACTATCCGCTCGGGCCTTCAGGCTGTTCGTTCCTCGCCCCGGGCCATCCTTGCGCTTGCAGCCGTGGTCGCTGCCCACGGCGTCATGGTGGCCATAATGTCCATGACCCCCTTGCACCTGCAACAGCTGGTGGGCGGTTCACACGCAGGCCATCACGGCGGAACAACTGACAGCACCGACGCCCTGGTTGTCATTGGGCTGACCATCTCGCTGCATATCGCCGGCATGTTCGCCCTGTCCCCACTATGGGGTTGGCTGACTGACAAAGCCGGCCGCATCCAGACCATCGCCATGGGCCACGGGCTTCTGCTGGTGGCCGTGCTGATCGCTGGAATCGGCCAGCAAGAACCCGTGCTGGTCACTACTGGGCTGATCATCCTCGGCCTTGGATGGTCCGCCGCGACCATCGCAGGATCCACCCTCCTTGCGGAGAGCGTCGCCCAAGAACAGAGGGTAACCGTGCAGGGCGTTTCCGATACGCTCATGGGCGCGGCGGGTGCAACGGGCGGGGCTACGTCCGGACTTGTCCTCGCCTGGCTCGGCTACGAAGGGCTGAACATAGCCGCCGGCGTGCTGGCCGCCGTCATGCTGGCCTTAACGGCCGTCACCGCGGCCCGGGTGCGCCGTTCAATCCCTCTGTAGGACCAATCCCCGTGTAGGACCAATTCCGGTGTAGGAACAATCCCCGTGTAGGAAACGCGTGGGGTTAGCGGGAACCCCGCACCAGCCCGAAGAGCCGCCCAAAGATGCCTTCGCCGTCTTCCCCTATGCCGTCATGGTGGAAGTCGTCCGTGACCCAGGTTTGAAGCCCACGGACTGCCGCGGCGGTTTCCATTGAGAGGTCATGGTCCACGTAGATGTCGTCCTTGTAGACGGCGGCTGCAACTGGAACCTTGTTGACCGCCAACTGCTGGTGGTCGTACAGGGGACACCAGTCCGACTTGGCAGCCAGCAAGGCAGCTACGTCGTGGAGCGGGATCAGTGCCGGATCCTGTTCGAAGTACCAGGGGTAGACCATTTCTCCGGTGAGCAAGGGGGCCTCTGCTCCCGGCTTGAACTCCGGAAATTCTTCCAGCACGCGCCACGCTGCCCAGTCCGTGGCCTCGCCCTGCCCGTAGATCGATTCATGGAGGACCGCGTACAAGGGATTCCCTGCGCGGCTCACGAAGCTCCGCACTTGCTCCAGGAACACTTCCGACAGGCATTCGCCCAAAGGTGTTTCGATGAAAGCGTCCTCCAGGAGGTAGTGCAGGGAGTCCACCCGGGTGTTGCCGCCAAGGAACGATCCCACCATCTGGAACCGCTCGGGCGTCAGCCGTTCTCCGCTGGCCAGGAACTCCTCATGCTGTTCGAGGTGGCGGACGATCCTGGTGACAGTTTCGCGGTCTTCCGGATACCAGGCGAAGTACTCCGCGTTCCGCTCCGCCACCCGCCGGAAAGTGGCACGGTACACGCGCTCGGCCGGGCCGTGCAGCGGAGCAAGTCCTCCAGTGATGAGGACCTCCCGCAGCCCTTTCGGGGCGAACGACAAATAGGTCAATGCGCAGAACCCACCAAAGCTCTGGCCAAGCACTGACCATGGTCCGGAATCCAAGGCGTGCCGGATGAACTCGGCGTCAGCCACGATCGAATCAGCCCGGAAATGCGTCAGGTAGTCAGCCTGGGCTGCGGCGTCACCGCGGAGCGCCAAGGACTGTCGCTCCACAGGAGTGGAAAGGCCCGTGCCGCGCTGGTCCAGCATCAGGATCCGAAAATCCTTGGCCGCTGCCTTCATCCAACCTGAAAGGGACGTGACGCGGTTCCCGCGCCCGCCAGGCCCTCCTTGGAGGAACAGCAACCATGGAAGTTTGGCGGCCTCCTCCTCTGAGTGATCGGTGGAGGAATACTCCCGTGCGAACACAGTGATTGTTTCGTCGGTGGTCTGGTCATCCATGGCGGATTTAGCCGAACCGTGGTCCAGGGGGACCGTGAAGTAGTGCTCGGTGGTTCGGAGGCCTCGAAATTCGTGCCGGGCGCGGATGCGGTGAGCGTCAGTCAGGGCTCGCGTCTCAGCCATTGGCAAGAGCCTTGTTGATTGTGCTGGCATCTGCTCCGAACGCTTCCAGCGCCTCGCCGGTGAGCCTGAACGTAGACCACTCCTCCATGGGGAAGGCGCCAAGGTTCTTATAGAACTTGATGGACGGCTCGTTCCAGTCCAGGACGCTCCATTCCACCCGGGCATAGCCGCGTTCGACGGCGGTCGCGGCCAGATGTTGCAGCAGCGCCTTGCCGTGGCCCTCGCCACGCGCGTCCGGAACGACGTAGAGGTCTTCCAGGTAGATGCCGTGAACACCTTCCCACGTTGAGTAATTCAGGAACCACAGGGCAAAGCCCTGCACTGTACCAGCAGCATTACAGGCCATGCTCGCGTACACCCGCGGGTTCTCTCCGAACAACGCCTCGGTCAGCAGCTCCGGGGTATTCCTGACGGCGTCGGGTTCCTTTTCGTAGATCGCAAGATCGTGGATCATGCGCAGTATCGCGGGAACGTCTTCAACGGTGGCAGGGCGGATTACACTCATGCATCAGAGCTTACTAGGGGCCGGGCTTACCGGGGGTCGGCCCCCTACCGCCAACGTAGCGCGGAGGAACCGTACGTGGCGGGCGGTCCTTGATAACGAACGGGAACACCATCCACCATGATGGGCGGGCCGACGTACCGGAGACGGCCGTAGGGGCTGTCTACCTCCTGGTAGTCGGGCTCTGGCAGCTCGACGTCAGTCCCGGTGCCCGCCGGAAGGAGAAGGAGCTCTTCCGCTGTCCGGGCCAGCGAAAGCCGCGCCGTTCCGCCACGTCCCGTACCCAGTCGCTGGGTCAGCAAAGCGAATACTGCCGCTGCAAGGCCATAACCCGTGGCGTGATCCAGTGTCTGCACGGGTAGCGCGCCAGGCCTCCACCCGCCGTCGTCGAAATGGCCATATCGATCAGCTATGCCGCATGCTGCCTGCACCAGGCTGTCAAAGCCACGTCGCCGCTGCCAGGGACCTCCGTGGCCCCATGCGCTCAAGGCCACCACTACGAGATCGGCGCGGCGCAGCAGCAGCGCGTCAGCGGTCAATCCAAAACGATCCAGCCCGCCGTCGCGATACCCCATGACCACCACGTCTGCCGTCTCCAGGAGACCCATGAACGCAGCCAGATCGTCCGGATCCCGGAAGTCTGCTTCGGCGCTGCGCTTGTCAAAGCCTGCGTCAATGAAGGCGTCTGTCAGCTCCGGAAGGTGCACAGGGTCTATCCGGAGGACGTCCGCGCCCAAGGCTCCAAGGAGCCGGGTTGCTACGGGGCCGGCAATGACGCGGGTCAGGTCAAGGACTTTGAGACCTGTCAAAGGACGGTCTGGAACCACGGAAGGAACCCACGACGACGGGCGGCTCGTATCCGTGGATGGTCCCAGGTTATCGAAACTGATCCACGGCCCCTCACTGGCCGCTTCAAACATGGGAGCGGCTGCCCACTCGTCCCTGGTACGGACGGAGGCAGCTACGCCGTTGTTGCCAGTAATAAGGTCTTCGGCTTCCAAAGACGTCATGGCCAGTAAGGCGCGGTCCACATCGGCGGGCTCGCTGGCCGAAACCGCCTCCATGAGCCGGGCGGCATGGTGTGGGTAGTTGGCGTGGAGGCGGATCCAGCCATCAGCGGTTCTTCGAAAACCGGACAAGGGAGCGAACCCTTCGGGTTTCTGGCCACCTATCCGCAGGTGCCCCAGGGAATCGAACGCAGCCGCCGTGGGTCCGGCGGCGACAGAATACCTGAGCGTCGTTCCCGTCAAGGCGTTCAGTGCCGTAGCTGCAGCCCGCACCGCGCCCAAAGCCAGGCCTTCCACGTCCAGTGCAGGAACGCCATCTGCGGAGGCCCACCATCGCCGCGATCCGGTCCAAGGAGCTGTAGGTTGCGCGCTCATTACCTTCAGCGCCCGCAAGCTGCTGCCGAGATCAGGGACCAATTCCATGGGGGGCCTCCTCAGCCGGTTGACCCTAAGCCGATTGATTTAGAGCCGTTTGACCGTGAGCGGATTGGCTTAGAGCCGGTTGACGTTCGTCACTCGAACCACGGCAGTGCCTGTCTCATCGGAAGCCGCGAGATCGACATCGGCAGAGATGCCCCAGTCGTGGTTTCCGGCGGGGTCGTCGAAGATCTGGCGGACCCGCCATGTGCCGGGTTCTTCGGTGATGATAAGCAATCCGGGCCCACGGGCATCGGGGCCCGTGCCGATGTCATCGTGTTCATCGAAGTAGTCGTCCAGAACCTCTTCCCAGCGTTCGGCGTCCCAGCCGGCGTCGGCGTCCAACTCACCCAGCGCGGCAGAGTCTTCGTCCGCGAAGAGCTCCACCCTGCGGAACATCTCGTTCCGGACCATGACCCGGAAAGCCCTGATGTTCGTGGTCAAAAGCGGCGGCGGTGGCGGGGGAGCGTCATGTGGTGTTGGCGTAAGTCCTGAGGTGAGCTCCTCCCACTCATCAAGGAGGCTGGAGTCCACTTGCCGGACAAGTTCACCCAGCCAGGCGATGAGGTCTTCAAGGTCCTCGCGCAGCAGGTCCTGGGGCACGGTCTGCCTGAGTGCACGGAATCCATCCGCCAAGTAGCGCAGGACGATGCCTTCGGAGCGGGCCAGGCCGTAGAACTGCACGAACTCTCCGAAGTTCATGGCACGTTCATACATGTCGCGGATGATGGATTTGGGCGCCAACTCGAAGTCGCCCACCCATGGGGCAGCCTTTCGGTACACCTCGAAGGCTTCACCGAGGATCTCCGCCAAGGGCATCGGGTACGTCACGTCGTCGAGCATGGCCATGCGCTGGTCATATTCGATGCCGTCAGCCTTCATGGCGGCAACCGCCTCGCCACGGGCCTTCTTCTGCTGCGCAGAGAGAATCTGGCGTGGCTTCTCCAACGTGGCCTCGATAACCGAAACAACGTCCAGCGCATACGATGGCGACTCTGGATCCAACAGTTCCAGCGCGGCAAGCGCAAACGGTGAAAGCGGCTGGTTGAGGGCGAAGTTGGCCTGCAGGTGGACTGTCAAGCGGACAGAACGGCCTTCGGATTGTTGTTCGTCTTCCGGAATGCGTTCAACCACACCCGCGGCCAGCAGTTCGCGGTAAATGCCCAACGCCTTCTTCATGAGTTTCAACTGCGCAGGGCGCGTCTCGTGGTTTTCGCTGAGCAAGCGCCGTGTCGCCTGGAAAGGGTCACCGGGGCGTTCCATAAGGTTAAGGAGCATCGCGTGGGTGACCGTAAAGCTCGATGTCAGGGGCTCCGGAACCGACTCCACCAGCCGCTTGAAGGTTGATTCACCCCAGGAAACGAAACCTTCCGGTGGCTTCTTCTTGACCACTTGGCGAAGCTTCTTCTGATCGTCGCCGAACTTTGCCGTTGCCTTTGCCATGGCCTTGGCATTCTCCACTACGTGATCCGGTGCCTGGACCACCACGGTGCCGGCGGTATCGTATCCTGCGCGACCAGCCCGGCCGGCAATCTGGTGGAACTCACGCGGGTTGAGCACCCGGGTGCGTACGCCGTCGTATTTGCTCAAGGCCGTCAACAGAACCGTGCGGATGGGCACGTTGATGCCTACGCCCAGGGTGTCAGTGCCGCAGATGACCTTCAGGAGCCCGGCTTGTGCCAGTTGCTCCACCAAGCGGCGGTACTTGGGCAGCATGCCGGCGTGATGGACGCCAATGCCATGGCGGACCAGCCGGTTCAGTGTCTTTCCGAAGCCCGCGGCGAACCGGAAGCCTGCGATGAGCTCTGCGATGCGGTCCTTTTCTGCCCGGCTGCACATGTTGATGCTCATCAGGTTCTGGGCGCGTTCAATCGCTTCTGCCTGGCTGAAGTGCACAACGTAGACGGGGACCTGCTTGGTGGAGAGCAGCTCTTCCAGGGTCTCGTGAACCGGCGTGAGGTGATAGTAGTAATGCAGTGGAATTGGACGCTCCGCAGAGCTGACGGTAGTGGTGGGCCGCCCGGTGAGCTCAGTGAGGCCGGCTTCGAAACGGCTGACGTCGCCCAGCGTCGCGGACATGAGCAGGAACTGGGCCTGGGGGAGTTCAAGCAGGGGAACCTGCCAGGCCCATCCGCGCTGGGGATCGGAGTAGAAGTGGAATTCATCCATGATCACAGCGCCAAGCTCCGCGGAAGCTCCCTCGCGGAGGGCAATATTGGCCAGGATTTCGGCGGTGCAGCAAATAATCGGCGCATCCTGGTTTACACCGGAGTCACCCGTAATCATGCCAACGTTTTCGGCACCGAAGATATCGCAGAGCGCGAAGAACTTCTCCGAGACCAAAGCCTTGATGGGGGCGGTGTAGTAACTGCGTTGACCACGGGCCATTGCCTCGAAGTGGGCCGCAATGGCGACAAGCGATTTGCCCGAGCCCGTGGGCGTAGCCAGGATGACGTTGGCGCCGGAGGCGAGCTCCATGATGGCCTCGTCCTGGGCAGCGTACAACTGCAAGCCGCGGCTTTCTGTCCACTCAACGAACCGCGTATAGATCTCGTCCGGACCCAACGGGTTGGAGGGGGTGGAACCAGGGAGCTGCTCAAGAAGTTTCATTGGTTTCCAGCTTAGTGCCCGGACGGTTTAGGCTCGCCCCAGCACTGCAGCCAAACGCAAGGAGCCTTATATGAGGTGGGATCCGTCCAAGTATGTGGAGTTCGGCAATCACAGGGACAGACCGTTCCATGACCTGGTGGCCAGGATCCAGGCTGAGTCGCCGCGGAAAGTGGTGGATCTTGGATGCGGCCCCGGTAACCTCACAGCCACGCTGGCTGTTCGCTGGCCTGATGCCCGCGTGGTCGGCCTCGATTCCTCCGGCGAAATGCTTGCGAAGGCAGCTGGACGGGCCCGGAATTCTGCCAACCTGGAATTCGAGCAGGCGGATATTGCTGACTGGCAGCCTGACCAGGAGACCGACGTCGTAGTAACCAATGCCGCGCTCCAGTGGGTTCCCGGGCACCAAGCCATGCTCGGTCACTGGCTAAGTGCACTTAAACCGGGCGCATGGTTCGCCCTGCAAGTGCCGGGAAACTTCACATCCCCTTCGCACACGCTCATGAGGGACCTCGCCGAGTCACCCAAATGGTCCTCCCGCCTCGGCGGCGTTCTTCGGCATGAGGGCATTGTGGGCAGTCCAGCGGACTACCTGGGTATTATGCTCGACGCCGGCTGTGCAGCTGACGCTTGGGAAACCACCTACCAGCAGCTGCTGCCGGGCAAGGACCCGGTACTTGAATGGGTGCGGGGCACGGGACTGCGGCCCGTCCTGGCCGCCTTGTCTCCCGGCGACGCCGCCGACTTCGAGCAGGAATACTCTGCTTTGCTGCGTGAGGCGTATCCGGCCACAAGCCACGGGACGGTGTTCCCGTTCCGCCGGATCTTCGCGGTGGCCCGGAAAGACCTATGAGCCGCCAAGACCTGTTGCCGGTCGTAGCAATTAAGTTTCCAGCCGTCGGTGGCTTGTACCCTTTCCGCGTCGCTGGTCTAATTCTCGGCATGGACCATGGACGCTTCATTCAGCAGCAAACGCCCGCATGGGTCCCGGCGCCTGGCCGGTGTTCGCGATGACTGCCATGGACGGCTTTCCCGGGAACTGGCGCCCCAACACCAGCAGCGGAGTTGCCCTTTTTGAGCAGCTGAGGCTGCGCATCATCGAACTGGCAGACTCCGGGGTCCTCGCAGTTGGAGCGAAGCTCCCTCCGGTTCGCAACCTGGCGGGCGTGTTGGATGTTGCCCCACATACCGTGGCCCGCGCCTATAAGGAACTGGAGACTGCTGGCGTCGTCGCTACGAGGGGACGCAACGGCACCATCGTGTGTGCCCGGGATGACCGCTGGGGCGCGCTTGCGGAAGTCGCCGCCCAGTATGCTGCTGCGGCCAAAGCCCAAGGAGCGTCATTCGCGGAAGCTGTGCAGCTTCTTGCGGCCGCATATGACGCTGATTGATACCGATCAGTAGCATGTGAGGCACGACATGGAAATTCGAAGAAGTTTTCGATTAGCATTGGTAGGTGCCCAAAGCCTTAGCTGAAGATGCAGCCATCAATGCCCTGAAGAGCGTAGCCGTCGTTCCCGATACCAAGCCCACCAGGCCGGACCTGTCCCGGTTGGTAGTCAAGGGCGCACGTGAACACAACCTGCGCAATGTAGATCTGGACCTCCCCAGGGATGCGATGATCGTGTTCACGGGCCTTTCAGGTTCGGGCAAGTCCTCCTTGGCGTTCGATACGATCTTTGCCGAGGGACAGCGGCGGTACGTGGAATCGTTGTCCGCCTATGCCCGCCAGTTCCTGGGCCAGGTGGACAAGCCGGATGTGGACTTCATTGAGGGCCTGTCGCCGGCGGTGTCGATCGACCAGAAATCCACCAGCAAGAACCCTCGTTCCACCGTGGGCACCATCACGGAAATTTACGATTACATGCGTCTGCTCTGGGCGCGCGTAGGCCGCCCGCACTGCCCTGTCTGCGGCGAGCCCATCGCCCGGCAAACCCCGCAGCAAATCGTTGACCAGCTGTTGGAACTGGAAAAGGGCACACGATTCCAGGTTCTCGCTCCCGTAGTTCGCGGCCGCAAGGGCGAGTTCGTGGACCTCTTCAAGGAATTGACGGCCAAAGGCTATTCGCGCGCCCGGGTGGACGGCGAACTCGTCCAGCTCAGCGAGCCGCCCAAGCTTGGCAAGCAGTTCAAGCACACCATCGAGGTGGTAGTGGACCGCTTGGTGGTCAAGGAAGACATCAGCCAGCGGCTTACCGATTCCATTGAAACTGCCCTGGGCTTGGCAGAAGGCCGGGTGCTGATTGAGTTCGTGGACCTTGAGGCCGGGGACCCCGCACGTATTCGTGCCTTCTCCGAGAACCTCGCGTGCCCCAACGAGCACCCCCTGGCCATCGATGAAATCGAGCCACGCTCTTTCTCGTTCAACAACCCCTTTGGCGCCTGCTCAGCGTGCAGCGGGATTGGAACCAGGCTTGAAGTGGACGAGGAACTGATTGTTCCCAATCCCGAGCTTTCCCTGGCACAGGGCGCCATCGCTCCCTGGTCCCTGGGCACCGCAACCACCGAGTACTGGAACCGCCTTCTGGAGGGCCTGGCCCACGAACTCGGCTTCTCCATGGACACCTCGTGGGAAAAGCTCCCCAAGGATGTCCGGGAACACCGTGCTGCACGGCAAGGACCACAAGGTAGTCGTCCAGTATCGGAACCGGTTCGGCCGGGAACGCAAGTACAGCACCGGCTTTGAAGGTGCCATCCAGTATGTGCACCGCAAGCACGGCGAAACCGACTCGGATTGGGCGCGGGACAGGTACGAAGAGTACATGCGCCAGATTCCCTGCCCCGAGTGCAACGGCGCACGGCTCAACCCTGCCTCGCTGTCTGTGTTGATCAATGGCAAGTCCATCGCTGAAGTAGCGGCCCTTCCCATGCGTGAATGCGCATCGTTCCTGGGCAGCCTGACCCTGACCGACCGCGAGGCGCAGATTGCCCACCAGGTCCTGAAGGAAATCCAGGCCCGCTTGACGTTCCTTTTGGACGTGGGACTTGAATACCTGAACCTGGAACGTCCCTCCGGGACCTTGTCCGGCGGTGAAGCCCAGCGCATCCGCCTTGCTACGCAAATTGGTTCCGGCCTCGTGGGAGTCCTCTACGTCCTGGACGAGCCATCCATCGGCCTGCACCAACGCGATAACCGCCGCTTGATCGAGACGCTGACCCGCCTGCGGGACCTCGGCAACACCCTGATCGTGGTGGAGCATGACGAGGACACCATCCATGAAGCAGACTGGGTGGTTGACATTGGACCCGGCGCGGGCGAGCACGGCGGACAAGTGGTGCATTCAGGTACATACAAGGACCTGCTGGAGAACAAGGAGTCCTTGACGGGCGACTACCTGTCCGGCCGCCGCAAAATCGATATCCCGGCCAAGCGCCGCAAGTACGACAAAAAACGTGAGTTGAAGGTTGTCGGTGCCAGGGAAAACAACCTGGACAATGTGGATGCCACGTTCCCGCTGGGGCTCTTCACGGCAGTGACGGGCGTCAGCGGTTCGGGCAAGTCCACGCTGGTGAACGAAATCCTTTACAAGGTCCTCGCCAACAAGCTCAATGGCGCCAAGCAGGTTGCCGGACGGCACCGGAGCGTGAATGGCCTGGAGCACCTGGATAAGGTGGTCCACGTTGATCAGAGCCCCATCGGACGCACACCGCGCTCCAACCCGGCAACGTACACAGGCGTGTTCGACAACATCCGGAAACTGTTTGCTGAAACCACCGAAGCAAAGGTCCGCGGTTACCAGCCCGGGCGCTTCTCGTTCAACGTCAAGGGCGGCCGCTGCGAAGCATGCTCCGGAGATGGCACGTTGAAGATCGAAATGAACTTCCTGCCTGACGTCTACGTTCCCTGTGAGGTGTGCCACGGCGCCCGCTACAACCGTGAAACCCTTGAAGTGCATTACAAGGGAAAGACGATCGCCGACGTCCTTAACATGCCCATCGAGGAAGGCGCTGACTTCTTTGCTGCCTTCACGCCCATCGCGCGGCATCTGAACACCTTGGTAGACGTGGGCCTGGGCTACGTCAGGCTGGGCCAGCCAGCCACAACCCTGTCCGGTGGTGAAGCGCAGCGCGTGAAGTTGGCCGCAGAACTCCAGAAGAGGTCCAACGGCCGCAGCATCTACGTTCTGGACGAACCCACTACCGGCCTGCACTTCGAGGACATCCGGAAGCTGCTCATGGTCCTCCAGGGGCTGGTGGACAAGGGCAACACCGTGATCACCATTGAGCACAACCTGGACGTCATCAAGTCCGCGGACTGGATTGTGGACCTCGGGCCGAACGGTGGTTCAGGTGGAGGCAAAATCGTCGCAACGGGCACACCTGAGCAGGTTGCCAAGTCCACTGACAGCCACACCGCGACGTTCCTTGCGGAAATTCTGCGGTAACTGTCGGACTGCCTCGGCCGGACGCCCAAAGAATATCCTCGGCACGGCAGAAGTATTCCAGTAGCGGCATGCGAGTTTCAGGCATGCCGCTACTCGTGAGAAACTAACCCGGTGACTCAAACAACGGTGCCCGTAATTTTCGATCTGGACGGCACCCTTGTCGATCCAGCCGGCGGTATCACAGGAGGAATATCCGCGGCCCTGCGCGAAATGGACCTCCCGGTTCCGGAACAGGCCGTGCTGAACGCCATGGTTGGCCCCAAGCTCAGCGATGCACTCCTGCATTTAGCGAATGTCCCGGCGGAATTGGTCGATGAAACCATCACCCGCTACCGGCGGCATTACAGGGAAACAGGTATTGCCCAGAGCAAGTTGTATCCGGGAATCTTCGACCTCCTTGAATTCTTCGCCGAAACAGGGCGGGCCGTCGCCGTCGCAACCCAGAAGCCCCAAGGTATTGCCCGGATTGTCCTTGAGCATCACGGTATTGCGGATTTCTTTGTGTCCATTAGGGGAGCTGCCGACGACGAATCGCTGGCGGCCAATTCGGCGTCCGGCAAGATCGAGATTGTTGGCGCAGCCTTGGCGGATCTCCACTCCCAGCCTGCTGTGATGGTGGGAGACCGGCACCAGGACGTTGCCGGAGCAATGGCCAACGGCCTGGATTGCATTGGGGTCCGTTGGGGCTTCGCTTCGGACGGCGAGTTGGAGGAAGCCGGTGCGGTCGCCGTGGTCGGCACCGCCCTTGAGTTGCGAACCAAAATTGAAGAACTTGACGCTGTCCGCGCGGCGGCCCTGAGCGAGGTACAAAACGATGGCAGTCTTTGATGCGATCCGCTGGACTACACGTGGACTGATCTCCAGCACGTGCCGGCCCACGGTCATTGGACTGGAGAACGTACCCAAGGACGGCCCGTTCATCGTGGCGCCGAACCATCTCTCGTTCCTGGACAGCGTGATTGTCCAGGCGCTCATGCCTCGTCCAGTGGCGTTCTTCGCCAAGGCGGAGTATTTCACCACCAAAGGCGTTAAGGGCGCTGTGATGAAGTCCTTCTTCGAAGCCGTCGGTTCCATCCCGGTGGAACGTGGTGAACAGGCAGCTAGCGTGCAGGCGCTGAAGACGCTGCTGGACATCCTGGAGTCCGGGAAGGGCATTGGAATCTACCCGGAAGGCACCCGGTCCCGCGACGGCATCCTGTATCGCGGCCGGACCGGCGTCGGTTGGTTGGCACTCACCACGGGCGCACCCGTAATTCCCGTGGGGCTGATAGGCACGGAGAAACTGCAGCCAGCGGACAAGAACGCGGTCCGTCCCCAGCACTTCACCATGAAGGTTGGCGAGCCGCTCTACTTCGACAAGACGGGCCCGGACCATTCCCTTCCTGCACGCCGCCAGGTGACGGACAAGATCATGGATGCCATCGCTGCCCTCAGTGGTCAGGAACGGTCCACAAGCTACAACCAAAGCAAGTCGGTGGACTGAGCGGTTGGCGCTGGCTGTCGGTCCAGTTCACTAGACTGGAATCGTGGCAAATCCAGCAAGTTACCGGCCCCAAACGGGTGAAATTCCCACCACCCCGGGCGTCTACCGTTTCCGCGACCCCCACGGCCGGGTCATCTACGTGGGCAAGGCCAAGAACCTCCGTTCCAGGCTGAATTCCTACTTTGCGAACCCGTCGGGGCTCCTACCCAAGACGCATGCGATGGTCCATGCCGCGAGCAGCGTGGAGTGGACCGTTGTGGGCAGCGAGTTGGAGTCGCTACAGCTGGAGTACACCTGGATCAAGGAATTCAAGCCGCGTTTCAACGTGGTCTTCCGGGACGACAAGACTTATCCCTACCTGGCCGTCACCATGGGGGAGAAGTACCCCAGGGTGCAGGTCATGCGTGGCGAGCGTAAAAAGGGCACCAGGTATTTTGGCCCCTACACGGCGGGCGCCATCCGGGAAACCATGGACACCCTGCTTCGCGTGTTCCCGGTCCGCAGCTGCAGCGCAGGCGTCCTCAAGCGGGCACAAGCCAGTGGACGCCCCTGCCTCCTGGGCTACATCGACAAATGCGCAGCACCCTGTGTCGGCCGCGTGACGCCGGAGGAGCACCGCCAACTTGCGGAGGACTTCTGCGCCTTCATGGGCGGGGAAGCCAAGCGCTTCATCAACCGGCTTGAAAAGGATATGGCGGCCGCCGTCGCGGAACTCGCCTATGAGCGCGCCGCACGGCTCAGGGACGACATCATCGCCCTGCGCAAGGTCTTCGAACGCAACGCCGTCGTCCTCGCGGAGGATACGGACGCCGACGTCTTCGCACTGCATGAAGATGAGCTCGAGGCCTCAGTGCAGGTGTTCCACGTCCGCGGCGGCCGGGTCCGTGGACAGCGTGGTTGGGTGGTGGAGAAAGTTGAAGACGCCACGACGCCGGAACTCATCGAGCACCTGCTGCAGCAGGTCTACGGGGAAGACAGCGAGGTCCAGGGCCGCATTCCCCGGGAAGTACTGGTTCCTGAGAATCCGAGCAACCATGCCGAGCTGAGTGAATGGCTGGGCGGGCTCCGCGGGGCAAAGGTGGATATCCGCGTGCCCCAGCGGGGTGACAAGGCAGCGCTCATGTCAACGGTGCGGGAGAATGCCGAGCAGGCGCTGAAGCTGCACAAGACCCACCGCGCCGGGGATATCACCGTCCGCTCGCTGGCCCTTCAGGAGCTTCAGGAGGCCCTTGAGCTTCCGGTTCCGCTGCTTCGGATCGAGTGTTTCGATATCTCGCACGTCCAAGGAACCAACGTGGTGGCGTCCATGGTGGTGGTAGAAGACGGCTTGCCCAAGAAGTCCGATTACCGCAAGTTCTCCATCACGGGAGCAGCAGCAGCCGATGATACTGCCGCCATGCACGATGTCTTGACGCGCCGCTTCCGCCACTACCTCACGGACAAGGCCGCCCAGGTGCCCGTCTCCGGCGAAATCATCAACCCAAGCCGTGCGGGCACCGCCGCCGCTGCCAATGGAACTGAAGCGCCGCCGTCGGACCCCACCATGCCGGCCCCCAAAGCCAAGTTCGCGTACCCGCCCAACCTGGTGGTGGTGGACGGCGGGCAGCCGCAGGTCAATGCGGCAGCGCGTGCTTTGGCTGAGTTGGGCATCGACGACGTCTACGTGGTTGGCCTGGCGAAGCGCCTTGAAGAGGTCTGGCTTCCCAACAGCGACTTCCCGGTGATCCTTCCCCGGACTTCGCAGGGCTTGTACCTGCTCCAGCGGATCCGCGATGAAGCGCACCGCTTCGCCATCACCTTCCATCGGCAAAAGCGCGGCAAGGCCATGACGGTCTCTGCCCTGGACGGGGTTCCGGGCCTGGGGGAGGCCAAACGCAAGGCCTTGGTGGCACATTTCGGCTCCCTCAAGAAGATCAGGGCTGCCAGTGTGGAAGAACTCACCTCCGCCAAGGGCATCGGTCCCGCGCTGGCAGCTGCCGTCGTGCAGCATCTGGGTTCCAGCGAAGACGCAGGAGAAGCCGCTCCTGCGGTGAACATGACAACCGGCGAAATCCTCGAATCTTAGCTAGGGTAAGAACTTGACCGGTGGCCGCAACTGCGATGCCACCGGTCAGGCTGTAACAACCACTTGTCAAGGAAACGGGGACCACTGATGGATGAGGCAACGGCAGGAGCCGGCGCGGAGCAGGACGGACTAACGCCCGTCAAGCCGGCGGAGGCGGAACTGCTGGTGGTCACCGGCATGTCGGGGGCGGGCCGCAGTACCGCTTCGGATGCCCTGGAGGACCACGGTTGGTACGTTGTAGACAACCTTCCTCCCCAGATGCTTGGCACCTTGGCGGAAATCGTCTCGCACGCGCCGAAATCCATCCCCAAGCTGGCCGTAGTGGTGGATGTCCGAAGCAAGGATCTCTTTACTGACATCCAGACTGCCCTGGGCGCCTTGAGCGCCACCGGCATCACGTTCCGGGTACTGTTCCTCGATGCCAGCGATGAAGTCCTGGTCCGCCGGTTCGAACAAGGCCGGCGTCCGCATCCACTGCAGGGCGGTGGACGGATCCTTGACGGAATCGGCGTAGAGCGTGAGGTCCTGCGCGAACTGCGGGAGCATGCCGACGTCGTCTTGGACACCAGTGAGTTCAACGTGCACGGCCTTGCAACAGCCATCACTGAGTTGTTCAGCGATACCGGACCTGTGACGCTCCGGCTGAATGTCATGAGTTTTGGATTCAAGTACGGCCTGCCCGTAGACGCCAACTTCGTGGCCGACGCCCGTTTCATTCCCAACCCGCACTGGGTGCCGCAACTTCGTCCCCACACAGGATTGGATGAGGACGTCAGCGACTACGTGCTCTCCGCTGATGGGGTCCAGGAGTTTGTCGACCGTTACGTCAAAGCCCTGGAACCGGTCCTGGACGGCTACCGCCAGGAGAACAAGCATTACGCCACCCTGGCGGTGGGATGCACCGGTGGCAAGCACCGTTCTGTGGCAGTCGCCGTCGAGCTCTCCAAACGCCTCGCGCAATATCCGCGCGTTACGGTGACAACCACCCACCGCGACCTGGGGCGTGAGTAATGGGAGTCCTCACGGGTCCATTGCCCCTCATCCCGCCGAAGGGCGTTCCGGGCAGCCAGCAAAATAAAAGTCCGTCCGTTGTTGCCCTCGGCGGCGGACACGGACTGGCGGCTTCGCTCTCCGCACTTCGCCTGTTGACGTCAGAACTGACGGCGATCGTCACGGTAGCTGACGACGGCGGCTCCTCCGGGCGTCTACGCGACGAGTACGGCGTCCTCCCGCCCGGCGACCTGCGGATGGCGCTCAGTGCACTTTGCGACGATACCGACTGGGGGCGGACATGGCGGGACGTCATGCAGCACCGCTTCACTGCAGGAACCGCCAAGGGCGGTTCCCTGGACCACCACGCGATGGGCAACCTGCTCATCGTCACCCTCTGGGAGCTGCTGGGGGATACCGTCGCCGGCCTCAAATGGGCCGGGGCGTTGCTGGGCGCGCGGGGCCAGGTGCTGCCGATGTCCAGTGTGCCTTTGACCATTGAGGGCCAGGCCAGGGTGGAACTGCCCGGCGGGGGACATGAACTGCAAACCGTCAGCGGCCAGGCGAAATGCGCGGTTGCGGGAAAACTGGAGGAAGTGCGGCTGCTGCCCGAGGATGCCCGAGCCTGCACTGAGGCACTCACCGCGATCGAACTCGCAGATTGGGTCATCCTCGGCCCAGGGTCCTGGTACACATCGGTATTGCCCCATTTGTTGCTCCCGGAGCTTCGGCAGGCCCTGGGCGATACCGCAGCCAAGCGGTGCCTCACCATGAACCTTGACGTCGAAACCAAGGAAACGTCCGGCATGACGGCGGCCGACCACCTGGATGTCCTGCGACGCTACGCGCCGGAGTTCAGCGTCGACGTCGTACTCGCCGATCCCTCCGCGATCCAGGACCTGAACGCCTTTGAGAAAGCCGCGGGGATGATCGGTGCGGAAGTGGTGTTGGGTAGAGTAGGGGCTTCGAGGCGCCGCCCCGTCCATGATCCACTGCTCTTGGCAGCGGCGTACCACGATATTTTCGGGAACAGTTAGGAATACACACGCGATGGCACTTACCGCGTCGGTCAAGGACGAACTGTCCCGGCTGGACATCAAGAAATCTTCAGTCCGTAAAGCTGAGGTTTCGGCGATGCTCCGCTTTGCAGGGGGCTTGCATATTATTTCGGGACGAATCGTTATCGAGGCTGAGGTGGACCTGGCCTCCACTGCCCGGCGTCTGCGCGCCGCGATTGCCGAGGTTTACGGACACCAGAGCGAGATCATCGTGGTCTCAGGTGGAGGCCTGCGCCGGGGCAGCCGCTACGTGGTCCGTGTCGTCCGCGACGGCGAAGCCCTGGCCCGCCAAACAGGACTGCTGGACGGTCGCGGCCGCCCGGTTCGCGGACTGCCTTCCGTAGTCGTCAATGGGTCCGCGGCCGATGCGGAAGCCGTCTGGCGCGGAGCTTTCCTGGCCCATGGATCCCTCACCGAACCAGGACGTTCTTCGTCCCTGGAAGTAACCTGTCCCGGGCCGGAGTCCGCGCTGGCACTGGTGGGTGCCGCCCGCCGGCTGGGCATACAGGCGAAGGCCCGCGAAGTGCGAGGCGTCGACCGCGTGGTTATCCGCGACGGTGACACGATCGCCGCCCTCCTCACCCGGATGGGCGCACATGACGCCTTGATGGTCTGGGAGGAGCGGCGCATGCGCAAGGAAGTCCGGGCCACCGCCAACAGGCTGGCCAACTTTGATGACGCCAATCTGCGCCGCTCGGCGCAGGCTGCCGTTGCGGCTGGCGCCAGGGTGGACCGGGCGCTTGAAATCCTGGGCGACGATGTTCCGGATCACCTGAAGTACGCAGGGGAACTCCGGGTCGCCCACAAGCAGGCAAGCCTGGACGAACTGGGCCGCCTTGCCGATCCCCCCATGACCAAGGACGCCATTGCCGGCCGGATCCGTCGTTTGCTCGCGATGGCCGACAAACGCGCCTTGGATCTCGGAATTCCGGGTACGGAAGCAAATGTGACTCCGGAAATGATGGACGAGTAGTTTCCGCCCATAGAATCGAGAACGTGTGGAGGAAATACTGCGAGGTCGCGGCGGGTTGTTCCCGTTGGTGGCAGGAGCAGCCTTCTTCCCCAAGGATTTCCGGCTGGCCTGCCGGCCGGATGAACACAACGAGAGTTACCAAACCGGACTTCGGTCCATTACATTGGAGGATTTCGTGACAGAGTACGTTCTGCCCGAGCTCGGCTACGACTACGCAGCTCTTGAGCCGCACATTTCGGCGAAGATCATGGAGCTGCATCACAGCAAGCACCACGCTGCCTACGTTGCAGGCGCCAACAACGCCCTCAAGCAGCTCGCTGAAGCCCGCGAATCGGGTGACTTCGCCAACATCAACCGCCTCTCCAAGGACCTCGCGTTCCACACCGGCGGACACATCAACCACTCCGTGTTCTGGAACAACATCTCCCCGGACGGCGGCGACAAGCCTGAGGGCGAACTCGCAGCCGCCATCGAGGACGCTTTCGGTTCGTTTGACGCTTTCCGTGCCCAGTTCACCGCTGCGGCACTGGGTCTGCAGGGTTCCGGTTGGGCCTTCCTGGCCTACGAGCCCATCGGTGGCAACCTGGTCATCGAGCAGCTTTACGATCAGCAGGGCAACGTCGCCGTTGGCACCACCCCGCTGCTCATGCTGGACATGTGGGAGCACGCGTTCTACCTGGACTACGTCAACGTCAAGGCAGACTACGTCGAGGCATTCTGGAACATCGCCAACTGGGCAGATGTCGCCAAGCGCTTCGAAGCAGCCCGCACCAACGCTACGGGCCTCATCGTTCTGTAGCTGGTGAGCCCCGGTTCACGTTGATGTAACAAAAGTCACATTAACAGTGAAATGGGACCAAATACTGGAAAGCCTGCCCCCGCAGTTGCGGGGGCAGGCTTAGTTAAACGTAAGATGGGTCACGGAAGGCGGTTAGCCTTCAGCAACGTGGCTGGTCGCCCTCCGATCTGATAATCACCTCTGCCCAATGACGTGCGGGGTCTGTTAGTTGGAAACATAAATCCGACTCACTAGGCGTGCTTGCAAGAGCACCAAGGAGATTGACACACAGTGACCACCCGTATTGGTATCAACGGCTTCGGCCGCATCGGCCGTAACTACTTCCGCGCAGCACTGGCCCAGGGCGCAGACCTTGAGATCGTCGCAGTCAACGACCTCACCAGCCCCGAGACCCTCGCCCACCTCCTGAAGTACGACTCCGTCGGCGGCCGTCTGACCCAGTCCGTGGAAGTCAAAGAGGGCAACCTGATTGTTAATGGACAGTCCATCACTGTCCTTGCTGAACGCGATCCCGCAAACCTTCCCTGGGGCGAGCTCGGCGTGGACATCGTCATCGAATCCACCGGGTTCTTCACCAAGGCTGCAGCTGCGCAGAAGCACATCGACGCCGGCGCCAAGAAGGTCCTCATCTCGGCACCTGCCAGCGACGAAGACATCACCATCGTCATGGGCGTGAACCACGAGCTCTACGATCCCGCGGCCCACCACATCATTTCCAACGCATCCTGCACCACCAACTGCCTTGGCCCGCTCGCCAAGGTAGTCAACGACGCCTTCGGCATCGAGCGTGGCCTGATGACCACGGTTCACGCCTACACGGCTGACCAGAACCTACAGGACGGCCCCCACGGCGACCTCCGCCGCGCCCGCGCTGCTGCCATCAACATGGTTCCCACCTCCACTGGTGCCGCCAAGGCCATCGGCCTGGTCCTGCCGGAGCTCAAGGGCAAGCTCGATGGCTACGCCATCCGCGTTCCCGTCCCCACCGGTTCCGCCACGGACCTTACGGTCACTGTTTCCCGCGAAGTTACGGTCCAGGAAGTCAACGCCGCAGTCAAGGCTGCCGCGGAGTCCCGATCAGTTCGCCGGCATCCTGAGCTACACGGATGCTCCCATCGTGTCCTCGGATATTGTTGGCGACCCCGCTTCCTCGATCTTCGACTCCGGCCTGACCAAGGTCATCGGCAACCAGGTCAAGGTTGTTTCCTGGTATGACAACGAGTGGGGCTACTCCAACCGCCTCGTCGACCTCACGGAGCTCGTCGCATCCAAGCTGGGCTAGGGTAGACACATGACATCTCACACCCTCAACGAACTCATCGCTGAAGGTGTCCGCGGGCGGTACATTCTGGTCAGAAGTGACCTTAATGTGCCGCTCGACGGCTCTACAGTGACCGACGACGGCCGCATCAAGGCCTCCCTCCCGGTCCTTAAGAAGCTCTCGGACGCCGGTGCCCGTGTGCTCGTAACCGCCCACCTCGGCCGCCCCAAGGGCGCCCCTGAGGAAAAGTACTCTTTGAAGCCCGCAGCGACCCGCCTTGCGGAACTTGCGGACTTCAACGTCCAATTGGCTGCTGATACCGTTGGCGACTCCGCCAAGGAGCTGGCAGCTGCATTGCAGGATGGCGAAGTACTCATCTTGGAAAACGTGCGTTTCGACGCCCGCGAGACCAGCAAGAACGACGCCGAGCGTGGCGCATTCGCTGACGAGCTGGTTGCCCTCACGGGTGACAACGGCGCGTTCGTGGACGATGCCTTCGGCGCGGTCCACCGCAAGCACGCCAGTGTCTACGACGTCGCAACGCGGCTGCCGTCTTACCTCGGCGACCTCGTCCACACCGAGGTGGAAGTTCTCCGGAAGCTCACCGCAGACACCCAGCGGCCTTACGTCGTTGTCCTGGGCGGTTCCAAAGTCTCGGACAAGCTGGCAGTCATCGACAACCTTCTTGGCAAGGCAGATACCATCCTGGTTGGTGGCGGCATGCTGTTCACCTTCCTCGCCGCCGAAGGCCACAAGGTAGCTGGCAGCCTCTTGGAAGAAGACCAGATTCCTGTCGTACAGGACTACCTCAAGCGTGCGGCTGACGCCGGTACGTCGTTCGTGATTCCTACGGACGTCGTGGTTGCAAGCCGTTTCGCGGCGGACGCCGAGCACGAAGTTGTCCGCGCGGATGCCATCGAGGAAAGCTCCTTTGGTGCCTCCGGCATTGGACTGGACATTGGGCCCGAATCAGCGTCTGCTTTTGCGGCGCAGATCGAAGGAGCCAAGACCGTCTTCTGGAACGGCCCCATGGGCGTCTTCGAATTCGAGGCATTCTCCAGCGGCACGCGGTCCATCGCGCAGGCCCTGACTGACACTGTGGCCTTCACAGTAGTTGGTGGCGGCGACTCAGCCGCAGCAGTAAGGACCCTCGGCTTCGAGGATTCCCAGTTTGGCCACATCTCCACCGGCGGTGGGGCCAGCCTGGAATATCTTGAAGGCAAGGAACTTCCGGGCCTCAGCGTCCTGGACCGCTAAACAGCAATCCGGCCGGCAGGACGCCCACGCGTCCTGCCGGCTGTTCCATTTATCAACGCATTCTTGGAGTTCATGTGACTACCTCTGCCAACGGCAACTTTGTCCGAAAGCCCTTCATCGCAGGCAACTGGAAGATGAACATGGACCATGTCCAGGGCATCACCTTGCTACAGAAGCTCGCCTGGACCCTCTCGGACGCCAAGCATGATTACAACCGTGTAGAGGTTGCTGTATTCCCTCCGTTCACTGATCTCCGCGGCGTTCAGACGCTCGTACAGGGCGATGAACTTGACGTTGTTTACGGCGGCCAGGACCTGTCCCAGTTCGATTCCGGAGCCTACACCGGTGACATCTCCGGCCAGTTCCTCAGCAAGCTGGGCTGCGCATACGTTTTGGTAGGGCACAGTGAACGCCGGACCATCCACAACGAGTCCGACGACGTCCTGAACGCCAAAGTCAAAGCGGCGTTCCGCCACGGTGTCACACCGGTCCTTTGTGTCGGTGAAGGCCTCGAAATCCGCCAGGCAGGAACACACGTGGAGCACACGCTAACCCAGCTGCGCGCCGGTGTCGAAGGCCTCACGCCGGAACAGGCTGCTGAGCTTGTGGTCGCCTATGAGCCCGTGTGGGCTATCGGAACCGGTGAAGTTGCAGGTCCGGACGATGCACAGGAAATGTGTGCTGCCATCCGCGCCGAACTTGCCAAGCTCTTCGACGAGGGCGTAGCTGAAAAGACGCGCCTTCTCTACGGAGGCTCCGTCAAGGCAAACAACGCTGCCGCCATCATGGCAGAAAACGATGTTGACGGCCTGCTTGTGGGTGGCGCCAGTCTGGACCCAGCTGAGTTTGCTAACATTGTCAGGTTCGAGAGCCACCTCGTCACGGACTAGTCCGGCTCCCGTTTTCCGCTTCTTCGAAAGGCCGTCGTGGACGTTCTTCATGTCATTCTGCAGATCCTGCTGGGCGTAACCAGCCTTCTGCTGACGCTGCTCATTCTTCTCCACAAAGGACGTGGAGGCGGTTTGTCCGACATGTTCGGTGGAGGCATGAGCTCCGGATTGAGCTCTTCCGGCGTCGCTGAGCGGAACCTGAACCGCTTCACCATCATTCTTGGTGTCACGTGGGGAGTCGTCATCATCGGCCTGGGCCTGATCATGCGCTTCACCTCGGGTGGCGATTCCTAATAGTTCGCGCGGGAAGGCTCCTCCAAGGGAGCCTTCCCAGCACTTCTGAATCAATCGGCACCAAACACCAGTGCCGCCGTCGTACCCCTCGCATTAGACTGGGCCTGTTGGCTGTAAGGCCTACGGGCCGTGACGGCCAACCACCGAGTCGCTAGGGGTTCGAAAATGGTTCATGGCACGCCTGGTTACCGGGGCACCCGCGTTGGTGTAGCACTCGGATCTGCTCCTCGGCATCAAAGCGACCACGGCGATGGAGAACAACTGCCGCGTATTCGTGTCCCGTATTGGTGCGCCAAGGGACACGAGACGCGGCTTGTTTTCCTTGAAACTTCCGGACGAACAAATACCCAAGAACTGGGACTGTCCCAAGTGCGGCCTCCTTGCATCCAGAGACCCAGGCCAGGTTGCGGAAACCCGGCCGGAAGACGACCTCTTCAAGTCCCACTTGGATTACGTTAAAGAAAGACGCTCCAGCCAGGACGCCGAAATCGTCCTGGCTGGAGCGTTGGAGCGGTTACGCGCCCGCGGGGTCCTTCCGGACCAACTGCTGGGGGACACGTGACGCTGCGTTCTCGTCGATGAGCCAAAGGGTCCTCGAGCGCCCAACGGGGCCCGCTGCGGGGACCTGAACAGGGTTGGCGCCTGCCAGGGCAAGGCCTACTGCACCGGCCTTGTCCTCGCCCGCTACCACCATCCAGATTTCCTGAGCCGTGTTGATGGCCGGCAAAGTCAAGGAAATGCGCGACGGCGGCGGCTTGGGTGAGTTTTCGACGCCCACCACCGTACGGTTCTTCTCCCTGATGGCTGCCTGCTCCGGGAAGAGTGATGCCACGTGGGCGTCTGGACCTACACCGAGCAGCAGTACGTCAAAGCGCGGCAAGATACCGGGCTCCTCCGGACGGGTATCGGACATGTCAGCTGCATGCTCTGCCTCTGCTGCTGCCTTCAGCCTGTCGGCATAGTCAGCCGCAGCGTCGTCAGCCGATGCGAACTCGTCCGAAGAACCGGGCTCGTGGACCCGGGCAGGGTCAACCGGCAGGTGAGCCAGCAGAGCCTGGTGTGCCTGGCGGGTGTTGCGGTCATCGCTGTCTGCTGCAACAAAGCGCTCATCACCCCACCAGAAGTTCACCTTTGACCAGTCGACAGCTGGTGCCGCAGCGGAGTCCGCCACCGCTTTCAGGGTGCCGATCCCGACAGTTCCTCCTGTCAGGACCACCGTGGCCTCACCGTGCTTGTCCTGGACATCCACAAGCTTGGTGATAAGGCGGGCCGCAATGGCCGCCATGAGCACCTTGGAATCGGGGTGGATGCTTACTCTGGGCTCAGCGTGCACTGGTCTGGACTCTCCTCTGACTGGTTAATGGCAGTCCCATCGTAATCACTTCTCCGAAGACTTCGTCGGGGTCCAGCCGGCGGAGTTCTTCGGCGAGGCAATCCTTCAGGCTGCGCCGGGGGAGGGTGATGCGCTGGGCAGGCTGGCCGGGCTGTGTCAGCTCGGCCACGGACAATCCGGGGCGGAAAAGCTGGACGTCACCGCTGGCACGTGTCATGCGGACGCGGCGGATGCCGGTGCCAGCCGGATCGGCAACGATCGTGACCGGTGCCTGCAGGGCAAGGCCCAACCAGGCTGCGAGGAGCAGGGTGCTGGGGGAGTCCGAAGCACCTTCAACGGCTACGGCGGAGACCGGGTCATTGTCCACTTGGTCGAACACGGCAGCGAGTTGCATGCGCCAGTTGGTCAAGCGGGTCCAGGCGAGGTCTGTGTCGCCTGCCTTGTATGTCCGGCGAATGTTCTCCAGCGCCTGGGTGGGGTCGGGCTCGTTCGCGGAGTCCGTGATGCGACGGTGTGCAATACGACCAATGGACGTCTCGCAGGCACTTTCCGGTGCGCCGTGAGGCCACCAGGCCACAATCGGTGCATCCGGAAGCAGGAGGCCTGCCACCAGGGATTCACTTTCATGGGCCATGTGGCCGAACCCTCGGAGGACGATGACTTCGGAAGCACCGGCGTCGCCGCCGACGCGGATCTGCGCGTCAAGCCGGTCCGGTGCCTCAACCCCGGCATCGGCCAGCACGATGATGCGGCAGGGGTGTTCGCGGCTGGCCTCGTTGGCCGCCTCGATAGCGTCTTCTTCCTGCCCGGACTTCGTGACAACCACCAGGGTCAGCACCCGGCCCAGAGCGATCACGCCGCCCTGTTCCCGCAGCGACATGATCTTCTTGGAGATCTTGGAGGTGGTTGTGTCGGGAAGATCTACGATCATGGCCTTCTCCAGGTTCGTCCATCGCGGGCAAGGAGTTCATCGGCTGAAGCCGGTCCCCAGCTACCGGGTGCGTACGGTTGCGGTTGTTCTTCCAGAGCCGCCCAGTAGTCTTCGAACGGGTCCAGGATCTTCCAGGACAGCTCGACTTCCTGGTGGCGCGGGAAGAGCGGGGGCTCGCCCAGGAGTACATCCAGGATGAGTCGTTCGTAGGCTTCGGGGCTGGACTCGGTAAACGAGTGGCCGTAGCCGAAGTCCATCGTGACGTCGCGGACTTCCATTTGCGTGCCCGGGACTTTGGAACCGAACCGGATCGTGGCACCTTCGTCGGGCTGGACACGGATCACCACGGCGTTCTGGCCGAAGTCGTCATCGTTGTGGTCCCGGAACAGCAGGTTGGGTGCACGCTTGAACACAACCGCGATTTCAGTCACGCGGCGGCCCAGGCGCTTACCGGCACGCAGATAGAACGGCACACCGTTCCAGCGGCGGGTGTTGATGTCCACGCGGATCGCAGCATAGGTTTCGGTCTTGGAATCAGCCGGAATACCGTCCTCATCCAGATAACCCAGTACCTCTTCGCCGCCCTGCCAGCCACCGGTGAACTGTCCCCGGGCCGAATGGGTGGACAGGTCATCGGGCAGCTTAACGGCCGCGAGGACCTTTTCCTTCTCGGCACGCAGGTCATCGGCGTTGAAAGAAATAGGTTCTTCCATTGCCGTCAAGGCCAGGAGCTGCAGCAGGTGGTTCTGGATCACGTCTCGCGCCGCGCCTACGCCATCGTAATAACCTGCACGGCCGCCAGTGCCGATGTCCTCGGCCATGGTGATCTGGACATGGTCAACGTAGTTGGCATTCCAGAGAGGTTCGAACAACTGGTTTGCAAAGCGCAGGGCCAGGATGTTCTGCACCGTTTCCTTGCCCAGGTAATGGTCAATCCGGAAGACTGCATCCGGCGGGAACACTGACTCGACGATGTCGTTGAGCTGACGGGCGGACTCGAGGTCGTGACCGAACGGCTTTTCGATGACCACGCGGCGCCATTGCCCGGGCTTCGCCTGCGCCAGGCCATGCTTGGACAACTGGCGGCAGACCTGCTCGAATGCCTTGGGCGGGATGGAGAGGTAGAAACCGTGGTTGCCGCGCGTGCCGCGGGTCTCGTCCAGCTCCTCCAGCACGTCTCCGAGTCGCTCAAAGGCGTCGTCGTCGTCGAATTCGCCCTGAACAAAGCGGATGCCCGAAGCCAACTGTTCCCAGACGGCTTCATCAAACTTGGTCCGTGCGTGGGCCTTGACGTTCTCTTTCACCTCTGCCGCGAAGTCGGCGTTGTCCCACTCGCGGCGTCCGAATCCCACCAAGGCAAAGCTCGGCGGAAGCAGGCCGCGGTTGGCGAGGTCATAGACCGCAGGCATGAGTTTCTTACGGGCGAGGTCGCCGGTGACTCCGAAGAACACCAACGACGACGGCCCGGCGATGCGGTTCAGGCGCCGGTCCCGCGGATCCCGCAAGGGGTTCCGCAGGCCGGCGTTCTTCCTGCCGTTTTCAGTTTCTGGCATGTTTGGTTTTGTGCCTTAGCTTTCGAGTGCGCTGGCCTGGCCGGCCAGTGCAGCGACGACTTCCTGGAGCTGGGCTACGCCTGCAGCACGCTCGGTGAGGTGCAGGCGCAACACGGGACGGCCATGGCCTTCCAGGACCTGGGCATCGCCCGAGGCCTGTGCAGCAATGAGCTCCCCGAACGTGAAGGGGCGGTCAGGAATTTCCAGATCCAAAGACGATGCTGCGGTGATCTGAAGGAACACACCAATAGCCGGACCGCCCTTATGGAACTGGCCTGTGGAATGCAGGAACCGCGGGCCCCAGCCGAACGTCACCGGACGGCCGGAGACAGCGGCGAGTTCGTCACGGATGCCTTCAAGGGGCGCATGGGAGATGCGGTCCAGGTAAGCCTGGACGCTCAGGTAACCGTCCGAGCCGAGCTGGGCCAGAAGTGCCTGCACGGCTTCGGCTGCGGTGGAAGCACTACCGAGCCAATCGCCGCCGCGAACTTCCACGACACCGTCGGTGAACGCGGCCGGAGTGGGCTCAGGGCGGGCATCCAGCAGGCCGCGCGCGGCCACCTTGGCGGCCTCGACGTCGGGCTGGTCAAACGGGTTGATGCCCAGCAGACGTCCTGCAACTGCGGTCGCGAATTCCCAAAGGAACATCTGGGAAGCCAGGCCGCCTGCGATCGCAACTTCGTTTTCCCGAAGTTCGACGTCGGCGTCCGCACTAACCAGTCGGACCACCAGAACGTCCTCGGCGCCGCCAAGGGCCTCAGGGGAATCCGGGCCCGCGACAACAGGCAGCACACCCGTGCCGAGCTTGCCCGTGGACTCCGCGATGAGCTGCTCGGCCCAATCAGCGAAGCCCACAATGCCGGAACCGTCCTCGGCAATGACGATCTTGTTGCGCAGAGGATTGGTGCCGCCCAGGGCAATGCCCAAAGCAAGACCAATGTTGTCCTCTGAGTCCTCGTTGAGGATCTCGGCAGCCTCCTCAGCTTCGTCCAGGAAAGCCTGGATGTCCACGCCAGCCAGCCCGCAAGGGACAAGCCCGAACGCCGTAAGGGCAGAGAAACGGCCGCCGACGTTGGGATCGGCATTGAAGACGGCACGGTAACCGGCTTCGCGGGATGCCTTGTCCAGCGGAGAACCCGGATCCGTGACGATGATGATTCGACTCTTGGCATCAATACCGGCGTCGTTGAACGCTTTCCCGAACACCCTGCGCTGGGAGTCAGTCTCAACAGTTGAACCCGACTTGGAGGACACCACAATCGCAGTCTCCGCCAACCGGTCCGTCAAAGCAGCGCTGACCTGCTCAGGATCTGTGCTGTCCAGCACAGTCAGCTTGACGCCGGCGGTGCCGGCAATGACCTCGGGAGCCAAGGAGGAGCCACCCATGCCACAGAGGACAATACGGGAGACACCCTCGGCGCGGAGAGCATCGCGAAGCTCGAGAATGCCCTCCACCAAAGGTTGCGATACGGCGGCAGCCTCAACCCAGCCCAGACGGATGGCCGACTCGGACTCCGCTTCAGGACCCCACAGCGTGTGGTCTTTGGCGAAAATCCTCGTGGCGACCTTGTCGTCTACCAGGCTGGTGATGTTCTGGGCGATGGCCTGCTGCGCGGCACCGCTGGCGTCGTAGCTGATTGTGCTCATGGTTGGTTAGGAAGCCTTCCGTGCGGTGGCGAGGGCGCCTTCAACGTCGGCCAGGAGTTCCTTCCAGCTGGCCACGAACTTCTCGAGGCCTTCGGACTCAAGCACGGCTACGACGTCGTTGTAGGAAACGCCAACGGCTTCGAGTGCGTCGAGGGTCTGGTTCGCTTCTGTGTAGGTGCCCGTGATGGTGTCTCCGGTGACTACGCCGTGATCGAACGTTGCGTCGAGGGTCTTTTCCGGCATGGTGTTGACCACGCCGGGGGCCACGAGTTCGGTGACGTACAGGGTGTCGGGGTAGGCCGGGTCCTTGACGCCGGTGGAGGCCCAGAGCGGACGCTGGGGGAGGGCGCCGGCCTCAGCGAGCAAGGCCCAGCGTTCGGTGGAGAACTGCTCTTCGTACACCTGGTAGGCGAGGCGTGCGTTGGCGACGCCTGCCTTGCCCTTGAGGGCCTTGGCTTCGTCGGTGCCGATGGCGTCCAGGCGCTTGTCGATCTCGGTGTCCACGCGGGAAACGAAGAAGGATGCCACGGAGTGGATTTTGGAGAGGTCGTGGCCGTTGTCCTTGGCCTGCTCCAGGCCGGACTGGAAGGCGTTGATGACGGCGCGGTAGCGCTCCAGGGAGAAGATCAGGGTCACGTTGACGCTGATGCCCTCGGCCAGGGTTGCCGTGATGGCTTCCAGGCCTTCCAGGGTTGCCGGGATCTTGATGTGGACGTTGTCCTTGTTGACCTTGCCATACAGGTGCTTGGCCTCGGCGATCGTGGCCTGGGTGTCCCACGCCAGGCGGGGATCCACCTCGATGGACACTCGGCCATCCACGCCGTTGGTGGCGGCAGCGATCGGTGCGAACAGATCGCAGGCGTCGGCGACGTCCGTGGTGGTGATCTCGAAGATGGTCTCTTCGACGCTGGCACCGGCCGCGGCCTGCGCGGCGATCGTGGCGTCATAGTCCGTGCCGGTGGTGATGGCAGCGTGGAAGATGGACGGGTTGGTGGTGACACCGACTACGTTCTTTTCGTCGATGAGCTTCTGCAACGTGCCCGTTTCGAGGCGGTTGCGTGAAAGGTCGTCGAGCCAGATGGAAACGCCGGCGTCGGAGAGTTGCTGCGTGGGGGTGCTGGTCATTGTTTTCTCCTTGATAGAGGTATCAGGCGCTCAGGCCTGCGAGGGAGTCTTTTGCAGCGGCGGCAACGGCTTCGGCAGTGATGCCGAATTCCTGGAACAACCGCTTGTAGTCTGCCGAGGCACCGAAGTGCTCAAGGGAGACCGAACGTCCGGCATCACCGACGAATTCGCGCCATCCAAGTGCAAGGCCGGCTTCGACGGAAACGCGTGCCTTCACATCGGCAGGGAGCACGGACTCACGGTAGGCCTCGTCCTGCTTGTTGAACCATTCCACGCACGGCATGGAAACAACGCGGGTGGCGATGCCTTCGGCCTGGAGTGCTTCGCGCGCCGCCACGGCGAGCTGGACCTCGGAGCCCGTGCCGATCAGGATGACCTGCGCGTCAACGGTTTCGCCGTCCTTGGAAGCCTCAGCCAGGACGTAACCACCCTTGGCCACACCAGCGGTGGAGCCGAAGGTGTCACCTTCTGCGGTGCCTTCGCCGCGGGCGTAGGTGGGGATGTTCTGGCGGGTCAGCACGATGCCGGCCGGGTTCTCGTGGTTCTCCAGCATCGCCTTCCATGCTGCCGAGACCTCGTTCGCGTCACCGGGGCGGACGACGTCCAGGCCCGGGATGGCACGCAGCGAAGCGAGCTGCTCCACGGGCTGGTGGGTGGGACCGTCTTCGCCCAGGCCGATGGAGTCGTGCGTCCATACGTACAAGGACGGCACACCCATCAACGCGCCGAGGCGGATGGCCGGGCGCTGGTAATCCGAGAAGATCAGGAACGTGCCCGAGAACGCACGCGTGCGTCCATGCAGGGAAATGCCGTTCACGATCGACGCAGCTGCGTGCTCACGTATACCGAAGTGCAGGACCCGTCCGTACGGGTTGCCCTTCCAAGCGTCCGTGGAGCGCGAGGTGGGAATGAACGACGGCGAACCCTCGATCGTGGTGTTGTTGGACTCGGCGAGATCGGCGGAACCGCCCCACAGCTCGGGAAGGACCGGGCCGATGGAGTTCAGGACCTTGCCCGATGCTGCTCGGGTGGAGACGTCCTTGCCGGCTTCGAACACGGGCAGCGCGGCGTCGATGCCCACGGGAAGCTTCTTGGCCTCAACGCGCTCCAGCAGGGCAGCAGCGTCCGGGTTGGCGGACTGCCAGGCCTCGAACGAGGACTGCCACGCAGCGCGGGATTCGGCGCCACGGTCCAGGACCTTGCGGGCGTGTGCCAGGACCTCTTCGTCAACATCGAAGGACTTGGCGGGATCGAAACCGAGCACGGTCTTCAGTGCTGCGACTTCCTCGGCCCCCAGGGCCGAGCCGTGGATCTTGCCCGTGTTCTGCTTCTTCGGGGCCGGGTAGCCAATGATGGTCCGCAGCGAAATGATGGACGGCTTGTTCGTCTCAGCCTTCGCAGCCAGCAGTGCGGAGTAGAGTTCCTGGACGTCCTCGACGTAATCCCCGGTCTTGGTCCAGTCCACGCCCTGGGTGTGCCAGCCGTAGGCTTCGTAGCGCTTCAGGACATCTTCGGTGAAAGCAACGTCGGTATCGTCTTCAATGGAAATGTGGTTCTCGTCGTAGATCACCACGAGGTTGCCCAGTTCCTGGTGGCCAGCCAGCGAGGACGCCTCGGACGTCACACCTTCCTGGAGGTCGCCGTCGGATGCGATAACCCAGATCGTGTGGTCAAACGGCGACTCACCGGCGGGAGCATCGGCGTCGAACAGGCCGCGCTGGCGGCGCTGGGAGTAAGCGAAACCAACAGCCGAAGCCAGGCCCTGGCCCAACGGGCCGGTAGTGATCTCCACGCCCGCAGTGTGCTTGTACTCGGGGTGGCCCGGGGTCAGCGAACCCCAGGTACGCAGTGCTTCAAGGTCCTTCAATTCCAGGCCGTATCCGGAGAGGAACAGCTGGATGTAAAGGGTCAGTGATGTGTGGCCGGGGGACAGGACGAACCGGTCACGCCCGATCCAGTCAGGGTTCTTCGGGTCATGGCGCATCAGCTTCTGGAACAGCAGGTACGCTGCCGGAGCCAAGCTCATTGCCGTGCCGGGGTGGCCATTTCCAACCTTCTCCACGGCGTCAGCGGCCAACACGCGAACGGTGTCAACTGCCTTCTGATCCAGATCGGTCCATGACAGTTCTTGCTCTTCCAAATGTGGCACGAAAACCGAGCCCCTCTCTGTGCTGACGGCAGGCGGAAGGACACGGCACGCAGGAAGCACAGGATGGCGCCCGCTGCAATGTGTCTACCAGCCGTTCACCATTGAAACGTTGATCCTTCATCCAGACGCACGGATTTTCCGAGAATACGGTTTCCCGGAGTGTCAACGTGTGCTGATCTGCTCAACAGCTTAGCCCCAAACGTGTCCTGAGACTCAGGGAATCCCACTAACTGGACAGAATTTCCCTTATATGAATCACGATGGCGCCGCTGGGAAGTGAACTTTCCGAAACATTGGCGTATTTTGCGGACACGGACGCACTTCCAGCCACGGTATGATATCTGGAGGCCACCAGCGGTTCATGCGCCTGCGGTTCCATCTCGGAAACCCCGGACTGCAGCCGCTGCGAGAACCCCAGAGCATAGAACAGAGTGACTGCCGCCGTGAGCACAACTGATACGCCCCTCAACGCGTCCCCGGCCCGGGGAAGCATCGGAATCTCCCGTAAGTTAAAGGCGTATCTGGCTCTCACCAAGCCCCGTGTCATCGAGCTGCTCCTGGTCAGCACGCTCCCCACCATGATCTTTGCCCAGCGCGGCTTCCCGTCCATCGGACTGATTCTGGCGACTCTCGTTGGCGGCGCTTTCGCGGCGGGCAGCGCCGGCGTGTTCAACTGCTACATCGACCGCGACATCGACAAATTGATGCACCGCACCGAGAAGCGTCCGTTGGTCACCGGTGAAGTTTCGCCCAGGGAGGCTTTGGTCTTCGCCTGGATTCTTGGTGCCGCTTCAATCGCCATCCTGTGGTTCGGTGCGAATCCGCTGTCCGCATGGCTTGGACTGGGTGCCATCGTTTTCTACGTGGTCATCTACACCATGATCCTGAAGCGCCGCACCGCACAAAACATCGTTTGGGGCGGGGCCGCCGGCTGCTTCCCGGTACTGATCGCCTGGGCTGCGGTCACCAACACGGTTGAGTGGCCTGCCATTGTGCTGTTCATGGTCATTTTCCTGTGGACGCCCCCGCACTACTGGCCTCTGTCCATGCGCTACGGCGAGGACTACCGCAACGCCAAGGTGCCCATGCTCGGAGCAATTGCCGGGGCCAAAGTTGTGTCCGTTCAGGTGGTTCTCTATGCCTGGGCCATGGTGGCCTGCTCGCTGCTGATGATTCCCGTTGGCGGCGCCGGCTGGGTCTATACAATTGCCGCCGTCGCTGCCGGCGCCTGGTTCCTGTACGAGAGCCACGCCCTCTACAAGCGGGCACAAGGCGGCGACGTCTCCAACAAGGGTGCCATGAAGGTCTTCCACGGTTCCATCAGTTACCTGACGCTGCTTTTCATCGCGCTGGCAGTAGACCCGTTCATCGGATCACCGATCATCGGCGGCTAACCTCCGCGACGGCTTCCACAAAGAAGCAAGACAAAGAAGGCACGACGACAAAGAAGGCACGACGCCGGCACTCACCCGAGTTCCGGCGTCGCGCCTTTTCGTTTCCCCCCGGATGTTCTCTCACATCCGAGCGTATTTTTGCCGATCTTCTCTCACATCCGAGCCCATTCCTACCGATCTTCTCTCACCCGCCGACTGAACAAACGTCTCAGGGGGAACGTCTAAGGGGAGTGTGGGAATCCTAAGGGGAGTGTCGAAATAATGGTGGATCCCGAAAACCTGAGGTGGATGTGCGAGAAGATCCCGCCCAGCGCCGCCGGACGTGAGAGAACATCCCGCCCCAGCGCCGCCGGACGTGAGAGAAGATCCCGCCCAGCGCCGCCGGATGTGAGAGAGGGCTACTTGGCGGGGCTGGACTTTGCGATGTCGGCCGCGTTGGTCGATGCGCTCATTAGCAGGGCTGCCCCCAGCATGTGTGCGCCCACGAGAAGCGCAGGAATTCCGTTGTAGTACTGGGTGAACCCGATGACGGCCTGGAGCAACGTCACGGCGAGCAGCAGGAACGAAGCGGTTCGGAACGGGCCGCCTATCTTATGCCGGACCACAAGGTATACAGCCAACAGCGTCCCTGCTGTGATCAGGTAGGCGGGCACAGCGTGAATGTGTGAGAAAAGGTCCCAGTCCAGATCATTGCGGGGCGCATCGGCATCGCCCGCGTGCGGACCGGCGCCTGTGACTACTACGCCGAGCATGACAGCTATGGCCGAGAAGACGGCGACAGCCAGCATAACGGGGCGGGCAACCGAAGGCAGTGTGGGCAGTACCTGGTTCATGAATCGGCCGGTGCGGCCGAAGGCGCGGTTCACGAGCAGCGTCGCGAAGATAACCAAGGCCATGGATACCAGGAAGTGCAGGCCCACAACCCAGGGGTTGAGGTTGGACAGGACCGTGATTCCGCCGATGATGGCCTGGGCCGGGATGCTCGCCAGGAGGCCGAGAGCGAGCATGAAGAGATCGCGACGTTCCTTGCGGAGATTCCACAAGTAGACCAGCATGAGTGCGGCAACCGCCGCCAACGCGAACGTGAGCATACGGTTCCCGAACTCGATAAAACCGTGAATGCCCATTTCAGGCGTGTTGACGAGGGATTCGTCCGTGCACCGCGGCCACGTGGGGCAACCGAGGCCCGAAGCCGTAAGGCGAACTGCACCACCGGTCACCACGAGTACTGTCTGTCCGATCAGCGAAAGGACAGATAGCCGGCGGATAGTGCGGTTTACTTCCGTTGGCAGCTTGGTGGTGAATCGCTGGACGGATTTGGGGAGGCGCGATGCCGTGCTCACAGTTTGCTCAACTCTCAGTTCTGCTTGTTGTCAGTTCCACTTGAACCACCGAATAGCTGCCGCGCCGGCCAGCAGGGTCCACGTCAGGAGGACCAGGACGGCCGGGAAGGGCACAATGCCCAGCAGGAACGCATCCCGCAATGCCTGGCCCAGTGCACCGGAGGGCAGGAAGTGAACGATGCCCTGGGCCAAAGCTGGAAGCCTCTCCGCCGGGACAACGATCCCGCCCAACGCTCCGAGGAGGATCCACAGAAGATTGGTGATGGCCAGGGTAGCTTCAGGCCGCACTGTTCCGGCGACCAGGAGCCCCAGCGCCGTGAACGCAGCCGCACCAAGGATGAGGATCCCAAGGCCTGGAAGCCATGCCTCCGGCCGCGGCTGCCAGCCCAGGAATCCGGCGACAACCCCCACTACCAGTACTTGAAGGAAGAGAACGACGAGCACAGCGAGTATCTTGCCCGCGATCAGGCCACCACGCCCCAGTGGGGTGGTGGAGAGGAAGCGAAGAACGCCGTAACGCCGGTCAAATCCCGTAGCGATGCCTTGGCCAGTGAAAGCGGTGGACATGGCACAGAGAGCGAGGATTCCAGGCGTGGCTACGTCAACGCGAGAGCCTCCGAGCCCATCCAACAGCGGAGTAACAGTCAGGCCGGCCAAAGCAAGCAGCGGCAGGACGACGGCAAGAATCAGTTGCTCGCCGTTCCGCAGCATCGTGATGGTCTCATAACGGCCCTGCTGCAGAATGCGGCGAGGCAGGGAAGCGGGTCCGGCGTTGGGGGAGAGGAGCTTGCTCATCGGAGGTCCCTTCCGGAAATGTCCAGGAAAACGTCCTCGAGGCTCCGCGCCTCGAGTCTTAGTGACGCTGGCATGATGTTCCGTGCGGCCCACCAGGCGGTCAGCGCGGCAAGGTCCGCGGGCGCCAGGGCACCGGTGATCGAGTAGCTGCCGGCACGGGTTTCAAGGACTTGCAGACCTGTGCCAAGGACGTCTTTGAACTCGAGTCCCGGCGGCGCGTCGAAGAAGAGGGTCCGGTCAGTGATCGCGGTGTCGGTGGAATGATCGTGCCGCAGGAGGTCGGCGACCGTTCCCTCGGCGACGTTGTGTCCGCCGTCGATGATGTAGACGTAGTCAGCCAGGCGCTCGGCGTCATCCATGAGGTGCGTCGTGAGGATGATGCCCATGCCGGCGTCGCGCAGTTCCGCAATAAGGTCGAAAACCACTTGGCGCGAATGCGGATCCAATCCAGCGCTGGGTTCATCCAGGAAGAGGACCTCGGGATTCCCGATCAACGCCGCAGCCAGAGCCACCCGTTGCTTTTGGCCACCTGAAAGGCGCCGCACACTGGTGCGGCTGAATTGGGCAATGCCAAGTCGGTCCACGAGGGCGTCGACGTCCATGGGGTTGCGGTACATGCCGGCAACATGTCGCAACAGGGGGATTGGACGGGCCGACGGCGGGAGGCCGCCATCCTGAAGCATGACACCTACCCGGGACCTCAAGTCAGCGCCGGCAGTATCCGGGTCTGCGCCCAGAAGCGAAATGGTTCCCCCTGTCCGTTTCTGCAAACCCTGCGCACATTCAAGGGTGGTGGTCTTGCCGGCGCCGTTGGCTCCAAGGAGAGCCGTAATCCGGCCCCGCTCAGCCACCATGGACAGCCCACTAACAACCCGGAGCATTTTGCCGTCAAGGGAGGCCAGGGGCCCTACATCTGTTAATGAGTCCGTCTATAGTGAGGACAGGGGAATCAGTGGATCGCACCAGAGTATTCTACGTGAAGTAGTACGGTCACACTTGGTGGGTGACTAAGGTCAGTCTTGCCTTACTGGATGCATGAAACAAATTACGACATGATTGTGTTGTGTATTCCATGAGCAGTCCAATTTCCATGCCCTCAAGGCGGCATGCTGCAGCGGCGGAGGCCTATGCGCCTTCTTCTGCGCTGCCGGACGCGGAAGACCGTACAAGGGACCGCGTCCTTGGTGCAGTGTTGGAGAACGGCCCCGTCAGTGCTGCTGAGTTGGGTGACCTTCTTGGCTTCACGCCGGCAGCGGTCCGCCGCCACCTGGATCACTTGGAGCGGAATGGCGTTATCGAAGTCAAGCGCGTTGCCAAGGCAGGAGCCGGGGCGGGACGCCCTGCGCGCCGCTATGTCCTGAGTTCACAAGGGCAATCCAAGCTTGGCGATGACTATTTGAACATCGCCAGCTCCGCGCTCCGGCGACTCCAGGAAATCGCCGGCGAGGATGCAGTCCGCGAATATGCTGAAGAGCGCTTCTCTGAAATGGAGCGCCGCTATGCGCCCGAAGTTGCGGCCGCCGGGCAGGACATCCCCGCCCGCGCCTTGGCCTTGTCCAAGGCCCTCAGCCGGGACGGCTACGTAGCCTCTGCCCATTCCATTGAGGCAAAAGCCCCACTGCCTGCAGAATTTTCCAGTGTGCAGCTGTGTCAGGGACATTGCCCCATCCAACAGCTCGCCGCGGAATTCCCTGTTTTTTGTGACAGCGAGACCAAAGTCTTTTCCCGCTTGGTGGGCGTCGATGTCCGGCGTCTTTCAACCCTGGCGCAAGGCGGGCACGTCTGCACCACCCACATACCTACCGGGCGACCAGCTGCCACGGTGCCTCACAGCACCGCAGAGCAGTCCGGGAACCCGTACCAGGAATCAAACAACCAGCAAGAAAGGCCGTGATGACGGACCAACTAGCAGAGAAAGCGGTAGCTGACGGCACTGTGATCTCGGAGATTCTGGAGAAGAATCCCGAACTGCACGGTATCGGAAACTACGAGTACGGCTGGGCCGATAAGAACGACGTAGGCGCGAATGCCCGTCGTGGCCTCAACGAGGACGTTGTCCGCGACATCTCCTCGAAGAAGAACGAGCCCGAATGGATGCTCGATCTGCGCCTCAAGGGCCTGAAGTACTTCGACCGCAAGCCCATGCCAACTTGGGGTGCAGACCTCTCCGGCATCGACTTCGACAACATCAAGTACTTTGTGCGTTCCACCGAGAAGCAGGCGGCAACGTGGGAAGACCTGCCCGAAGACATCCGGAACACCTACGAAAAGCTCGGCATCCCGGAAGCTGAGCGCAGCCGGCTCGTTTCCGGCGTCGCGGCCCAGTACGAATCCGAAGTTGTCTACCACCAGATCCGCGAGGACCTCGAAGCCCAGGGCGTTATCTTCCTGGACACGGACACCGCTCTGCGCGAACACCCGGAGATCTTCCAGGAGTACTTCGGCACCATCATCCCCGTGGGCGACAACAAGTTCGCTTCGCTGAACACGGCAGTATGGTCCGGTGGATCGTTCGTGTACGTGCCCAAGGGCGTGCACGTGGACATCCCGCTGCAGGCTTACTTCCGTATCAACACGGAGAACATGGGCCAGTTCGAGCGCACCCTGATCATCGCCGATGAGGACTCCTACGTCCACTACATCGAAGGTTGCACGGCTCCGATCTACACTTCGGATTCCCTGCACTCCGCCGTTGTGGAGATCATCGTGAAGAAGGGCGCCCGCGTCCGCTACACGACCATCCAGAACTGGTCCAACAACGTGTACAACCTCGTCACCAAGCGTGCCATCTGCGAAGAGGGCGCCACCATGGAATGGATCGATGGCAACATCGGCTCCAAGGTGACCATGAAGTACCCGGCCGTTTACCTGGTAGGCGAGCATGCCAAGGGTGAAACCCTGTCCATCGCATTTGCCGGCGAGGGCCAGCACCAGGACACCGGCTCCAAGATGGTGCACATCGCACCGAACACCAAGAGCTCCATCATTTCCAAGTCCGTGGCCCGCGGCGGTGGCCGTGCGGCTTACCGCGGCTTGGTCCAGGTCCGCGAAGGTGCAAAGCACTCGGCCAACACGGTCCGTTGTGATGCCCTCCTGGTGGACACCATTTCCCGCTCGGACACGTACCCGTACATCGACATCCGCGAGGACGACGTCGTCATGGGTCACGAGGCCACCGTTTCCCGCGTCAGCGAAGAGCAGCTCTTCTATCTGATGTCCCGCGGCATGCCTGAGGACGAGGCCATGGCCATGATCGTGCGCGGCTTCATTGAGCCGATCGCCCGTGAACTGCCCATGGAATATGCCCTTGAGCTGAACCGCTTGATTGAACTGCAGATGGAAGGGTCCGTCGGTTAACAATGACTGATATCACTACTGAAAAGGCACGCATCGGCGCGCCCTCGGCCCAGCCGTTTATCAACGGCTTCACCGAGGAAGGCGAAAACCTTTCGCCCGTAAACACCGGAACAAACACCAGCACGACGTCGGAGCAGCCTACTGCTGGTCCGCTCGGTGGCGCATCGGTAAAGAGCCACTCGCATGGTGGCGGCGTCGGCATCCCGGACAGCTCCCGCGCCGGCCGCCTCACGTCCTACAAGCTGGAGGACTTCAAGCCCCTGACCGGCCTTGAAGAAGACTGGCGTTTCACGCCCCTGAAGCGCCTGCGCGGTCTCCACACCGAGGTCCTTAACGGTGCAGCTCCGGCTGTCAGCGTGACCGCACCGTCCGGCGTCGTCGTCGAAACGGTTGGCCGCGAGGATCAGCGGATCGGCCAGGCAGCCATCCCCGAGGACCGCGTGTCCGCTAACGGTTGGGAGAACTTCGCCGAGGCTACCGTTGTCACGGTTCCGGCCGAGCTCCAGGCCGAGAGCGAAGTTTCCGTCCTGATCACCGGATCGGGCGAGGCTCCGGCTGCCCAGCACATCGTGATTGTGGCAGAGCGTTTCTCCAAGGCGGTAGTGGTCCTGGATCACCAGGGCACCGCTGTTGTCTCCGAGAACGTTGAAATTATCGTCGAAGATGGCGCTGAGCTGACCGTCGTGTCCTTGCAGGAATGGGCCGACGACGCTGTTCACGCATCTGCCCAGCAGGCCAAGATCGGCCGCGACGCGAAGTTCAAGCACATTGTGGTCAGCCTCGGCGGCGACGTCGTGCGCGTTACGCCGTCCACACGTTTCACCGCACCTGGTGCCGACGTCGAAATGTTCGGCCTGTACTTCGCCGACGCCGGTCAGCACCTTGAGCAGCGCCTGTTTGTTGACCACGCAGTGGCCAACTGCAAGTCGCGCGTGCTGTACAAGGGCGCGCTGCAGGGCCGCAATGCCCACACTGTGTGGGTGGGCGACGTCCTGATCCGTAAGGAAGCAGAAGGCACGGACACCTATGAGGCCAACCGCAACCTGGTCCTGACGGACGGTGCGCGTGCGGACTCTGTGCCGAACCTGGAAATCGAGACGGGACTCATCGAGGGTGCCGGCCACGCCAGCGCCACCGGCCGTTTCGACGACGAGCACCTCTTCTACCTCATGGCACGCGGCATTCCCGAAAAGGTTGCCCGCCGCTTGGTGGTTCGAGGCTTCCTCAACGAGATCATCCAGCAGATCAACGTCCCGGCAATCGAAGAACGCCTGACCGCAGCTGTTGAGCGCGAACTCGCCGCGACCGACAACTAGCAGACCAGGCAGGACAACCATGAGTGAAGAAACCAAGGGCGAACTGGTATGCAACGCCAATGACATCCAGGTCAAGCAGGCGCTGCGTGTCCTGATCGATGACTATCCCGTAGCCATCGTGAGGGACTCGATGGGTGAGATCCATGCCATCGGCGATACCTGCTCGCACGCGGACATCTCGTTGTCCGAAGGCGAGATTGAAGGCTGCGCGATTGAGTGCTGGGGCCACGGTTCCCAGTTCGACCTCCGCAGCGGACAGCCTCTCCAGCTGCCTGCCTACGACCCCGTCCCGGTTTTCGCGGTCACCATCGATGGTGACGACGTCTACGTGGACGTGACCAACGTTGTGAACGGTGCTTCGGTAGATAACTACTGAGCGCCCGGTATCACCAGACTTACGAACGGAAAAGAAAGAAGAGCATGTCTACTCTTGAGATCAAGGACCTGCACGTCAGCATCGAGACGGAGCAGGGCACCAAGGAGATCCTGAAGGGCGTCAGCCTCACCATCAAGACCGGTGAAACGCACGCCATCATGGGCCCCAACGGCTCGGGCAAGTCCACCCTCGCATCCACCATTGCCGGCCACCCGCGCTACACGGTGACCAGCGGTACGATCACGCTCGATGGCGAAAACGTCCTCGAAATGAGCGTTGACGAGCGCGCCCGTGCAGGCGTCTTCCTCGCCATGCAGTACCCGGTAGAGGTTCCCGGCGTCACCATGACGAACTTCCTGCGTACCGCCAAGACGGCGATCGACGGCGAAGCACCCGCCCTTCGCACGTGGACCAAGGACGTCAAGGCTGCCATGCAGCAGCTGCGCATCGACGCCGACTTCGCACAGCGCAACGTCAATGAAGGCTTCTCCGGTGGCGAGAAGAAGCGCGTCGAGATCCTTCAGCTCGAGCTCTTCAAGCCCAAGTTCGCCGTCCTGGATGAGACCGACTCAGGCCTGGACGTCGACGCCCTCAAGGTAGTTTCCGAAGGCGTCAACCGCGCACATGCAGAGGGAAACATGGGCACGCTGCTCATCACCCACTACACCCGCATCCTGCGCTACATCAAGCCGGACTTCGTCCACGTCTTCGTCGACGGCAAGGTCGTTGAAGAGGGCGGCCCCGAGCTCGCGGACCGTCTTGAAGAAGAGGGCTACGACCGCTACGCCGCAGGCGCAGGCGTTGCCGTTGCTCCTGCCGTACAGGCCTAGTTAGGATCGTTCCATGACCGAAATCAACGCGGCGCGCACCAGCCTCGAGGACGTCGAGGAAGCGCTCAAGGACGTCATTGACCCGGAGCTCGGTGTCAACGTCGTGGACTTGGGCCTCCTCTATGGCCTGAAGTACTCGGATGAGGACGGCGCACTCCTGATCGACATGACACTGACGACGGCGGCTTGCCCGCTCACTGACGTGCTGGAAGAGCAGGTAGGCAAGTCCCTCGACGGCGTAGTGGATGACTGGCGCCTGAACTGGGTATGGATGCCGCCATGGGGTCCCGAGCGGATCACCGACGACGGCAAGGACCAGATGCGGGCCCTGGGCTTCAACATCTGATCAGCAGTTTTCGCCCTCCAAGGGCAAAGAAATGGTTCCGGACCTGTGGTCCGGAACCATTTCTGCGTTTAACCGATGACTCAGGAATTAAACCGTTCCCGCAGCAGCTACGGCGCCGCCACACCAAAGGTGTCACATTTGTTGATGTCGCCGGTGGCGTATCCCTGGTAGAACCATTTCTGCCGCTGTTCACTTGAGCCATGGGTCCAGGACTCCGGCGAGACCCGTCCGGTTGCGGCTTCCTGGATACGGTCATCGCCGACGGCGGACGCGGCGGACAGCGCGTCCTGCAGGTCCTGCTCGGTGAGGGGGTCGAGGAACGGCTTGCCCGTTGCCGGGTCTTTCTGGGTGGTCGCATGGCGAACCCAGAGTCCCGCGTAACAGTCCGCCTGCAATTCGACACGGACTCCACCGGACTGCGGCCCCTGGGGATCCTGTTGTGCCCGGTCCAGGTTGCCCAGGATGTTTTGGATGTGGTGGCCGAATTCGTGGGCCACCACGTACTCCTGCGCCAGTGGTCCCCCTGATGAACCAAAACGGGTCACGAGCTCATCGAAGAACCCGGGGTCGAAGTATGCCTTGGTGTCCACCGGGCAATAGAAAGGTCCTACAGCCGTGGTGGCAGGGCCACATCCCGTATTGGTTCCCTGCTCGAAGATGACCGTTCCGGGCCGGGAGTACTGCACGTTGTACTGGGCGAGGTATTCCGGCCAGAAGGCATTAAGGCTGTTGACAGTGCCTGTGATCCGGCAGTCGAGTCGTTTGTCCGCGTCAGCGCCTGTCTGGCACTCCTGCACACCGCCGCTCCCGCCTTCGACGGCGGGCGGCTGGGTTCCGCCGCCTGTGAGGTCGCCAAGGATGTTGGGGTTGATTCCGAAGAGGGCCAGAAGCAGCACAACGATGCCACCACCAATCCCGCCACCTACTTTCGTCCCGCGGCCCATGCCTCCGCCGCGTCGGTCTTCTACCTGGGATGGGTCAAGCTGCGCACCGTCATTGAAACTCATACAGTCAGAATAGACGTCACCGTTGGTGCCGGAGGGCGGACACTGCCGTAAAATTGCGGGGATGCCTTTCCTGGATAAAATTCAGCTCTGGGCCGATGAGCGTCCGCACGACACCGCCGTCGTTGTGGGCCGCAGCCGGCTCAACTGGGCCGAGCTCCGCGACGCCGCGGCAAGCCTGCTTGGCCACGCGACGGCCACTACTGTGCTTGCCGAACCCAACTCCACTGACTTCGTCGCGAAGTTTACGGCGGCGGTGGCGGGGGAGCGCCGCTGTGCTGTGCTGGACCCACAGTGGCCTGCAGCAATGGTGGAGGAAGTGACGTCGCGGATCGTCGACCGCGCCATCGCCACCGGCGTGGAACTTGTAGACGGGGATCCGTCCACTACCTTCCTGATTGGGCTTACGTCCGGCACCACTTCGGTGCCGAAGGCGTTCACACGGTCCCGCCGGTCGTGGCAGGTCTCGTTCGACGCTTCGATCGAGTTCTTTGGTCTCTCGCAGGACGATCGGACCCTGGCGGCAGGTCCCCTCTCCTCCAGCTTGAACCTCTACGCCCTGTCCGAATGCCTGTACGCGGGCTCCGCGTTTCACTCGCTGGAATCCTTCGACGTCGGTGACGCGCATGCAGCGATAAGCCACGACAACATCACAAGACTCGTGCTCACCCCGACCATGCTGCGTTTGCTCAGCGAACGTGGCTTGGCTGGAGACGTGGATGCTTCCGGCATCCGCAGCATCATCTGCGCGGGTTCCAAGCTGGATGGCCGTACTTTGGAAGCGGCGCGGCGCTGGGCCCCACATGCTGCCATCTTTGAGTACTACGGAGCCTCCGAATTGAGCTTCGTCTCCGGCACGCGGCTGGCTGCCGGGGAACCGCTCGACGTCGGGGGTACTGGGATTGGCCGGCCTTTTCCTGGCGTGGAATTGCGAATCCTGGACGACGCCGGCCAGATTCTGCCGGATGGGGAGCACGGCAACATCAGCGTCCGCAGTGGGATGGTGAGCAACGGCTACCTGTGGGGCGACGACGGCCACGCCCTCCGCTGCTTGGACGGCTGGTACACAGTGGGGGACCAGGGCTATCTCGCCGACGGGATCCTGCACATTCTGGGACGTCGTTCGGACATGATCATCACGGCGGGGAAGAACGTGTACCCACACGAGGTGGAACTCGCCCTCGCTTCCGTTCCAGGCATCGAAGTTGCGGTAGCAGCCGGCGCTCCGGATGACATCCGCGGCCAAAAGGTGATCGCCGGCGTCGTTCCCGCTTATGGTGCCGTCACGGCGACGCAGCTCCGCACTGGCCTTGATGGCCTGCTCGCGCGGGACAAGTGGCCGCTGCAGTACTACGTCCTGTCCGAGTTACCGATTACGGATCGCGGTAAGGTCAGCCGGATGGTACTCCTTGACTGGATCAAAAACCATGATGCCCGGGCGCGTCCTCTTGGGTAGCGGCCTCCCCTTGGGTAGCGGCCCTTCGACGCAGGAGTTGGACGAGTCCCGCCAGCCGGTCATCATCGCGGCGCTGCGCACTCCGATCTGCCGTGCAAACGGGCAGCTGAGGCATCTCCGGGCGCCGGATCTCCTGGCGCCGGTCATCCGTTCCCTCATCGAGTCGGCAGGCATTGACCCGGCCGGGGTGAACGACGTCATCATGGGCAATGCAGTTGGTGGTGGTGGAAATGTAGCGCGCTTCGCCGCGCTGCAGGCCGGTTTGCCGGTCACAGTCCCGGGGCTCACAGTTGACCGGCAGTGTGGTTCCGGATTGGATGCTATTGCGCTTGCTGCGCGTCTGGTTGGCGCCGGTGGAGATCCGCTGTATGTTGCCGGCGGGGTGGAAAGCATCAGTACCGCTCCTGCCCGCGCCAACAGGACCGACGACGGCGGCCTGGACTTTTACTCGCGGGCCACCTTTGTGCCGACCGTGTTTGGTGACCCTGACATGGGTGTGGCCGCGGAAAATGTCGCCCGCGCGTTTGGTATCAGTCGTGAGCGACAAGATGAGTACGCACTCCGCAGCCATCGGCGGGCTCTTGAGGCTGCGGCAGCGGGCAAGCTCGCACGCGAAATCGTGCCGCTTGAAAATGCCGGAACTATTGTCGACGCCGACGACGGTCCCAAGCCGTCGTTGCGCGCCTCACTGATGTCGCGGTTCCCGGCAGTTTTCGTCCCCGACGGAACTGTCACGGCAGCCAACTCGTGCTTCGACGCCGACGCCGCGGCCGCGGTCGTCATAACGTCGCTCAAGCGCGCCCGGGAGATGGGCGCGGCTGACGGCTTGTTGGTTTTGGGTTGTGAGACCACAGGTGTGCATCCGGAGTTGCTCGGCATCGGGGCTGCACACGCCGCGGAGCAGCTGTTGGCTCAGCAGGGCTTGGCTGCCACGGACGTGGACCTGATCGAATTCAATGAAGCTTTTGCCTCCCAGACCATCGCTTGCCTTGATCATTTGGCCATCGATCCGGGGAAAGCCAATGCAGAGGGCGGAGCGCTGGCTTTTGGGCACGGTTACGGCGCTTCGGGGGCTGTTTTGGTGACGCGCCTCCTTACCCAGGCTCGCGGCGTATCCGAAAATTCCGGGGTAGCGCCGCTCGGCTTGGCAATGATCAGCATCGCGGGCGGCATGGGCACGGCGGCCCTGCTGCGCTATTCCCGGTTCCAGCCCAACTGACCAGCATTAGTGGTTGTTATGACGCCTGAAAACAACCACAAATGCGACTTACTTGGGCTCGTCCGGTTCCCCGAGTCCCCGGGCGGCCAAGGCATCGCCGGTTTGGCGCGCATAAGCGACCGTCGTGATAAAGACCGGCAGTATCAGTGCCCTTGGATTGCGTTCAAGTCCGCGGGCGCGGGCCGCATCCCTGACGTCCGAAAAGGCTCCTGCAATGAAGGGGATGCTCCTGAGCATCACGGCGATGGTGAGCGCGAAACGCTCGGGATCGGCGCCAAAGCGCTGGAATGGTTTGGCGAGGGAGACAACGCCGTCCAAGAGGTCCTGGACGGGTGTGGTGGCAGTCAGAACCGAGGCTGCGACGACGCACACCAGGACGTTCAGGACGATGCGTGCAGCCGTGGGGGCACCCAATTGCCACCATTGAAACAATCCGATCACCACGAGGATGGGCGTCACAGTCCATATGGCACGCATCAGGCGGCGCAAACCGGCCCCGCTGAACAGGAAGAGCCCGCACATCATGGCGAAGACCAACAGCGAGACTGCCCAGTCGACGATCAGGAAGGATGCGGTCCCGCACCCTGCAACCACCAGGAACTTCAGCCACAACGGGATTCGGTGGATGGGCGAGTTGCCCGGCACATAGTTGGCGATCAGGAAGCCGTGGCCCCTCATAACTGGCCTCGCCCTGGACGTTCCCCAAGGCCCGGAACCCCGTCTACGCCCGGAACCTCGTCCAGCGCAGTTGCGCACAGCTCCCGGTACCGGGCGACACCTTCGGCGGCATCGCCGTCGAATACTACTCGCCCCGACTCCACCACCAGGACGCGGTCCATCTCCAGTGCGAGGTCGAGGTCGTGGGTGGACATGACAACTTGCTGCTCCAGGCCCGCCAAGGTGCGCCGCAGTAGCTCGCGATTACGCAGGTCAAGGAGGGTGGATGGCTCGTCGAGGACCAGCACCTTGGGATTGACGGCGAGGACTGCGGCCAAGGCGAGCAGCTGGCGCTCCCCGCCGGAGAGCTCATAGATGCTCTGGTCTGCCAGTGGCAGCAGGCCAAACCTGTCAAGAACTGCTTCGGCGTGTGCGGCTCGTTCGCGGGTGTTCTTAATGGAGCGCCGCAGGGAGAGTTCAACGTCTTCACGGCCGGTAGGCATCACCAGTTGCGACAAGGGATCAGTGAAGACGAATCCGACGTTCGCACGCACCCGGCGCACGGCTTTAACTGTGTCATCGCCGTGGACTTCAACGGTTCCGTCGCTGGGCTCCACCAGGCCGTTCAACAGCCGTAACAACGTGGACTTACCGGAACCGTTGGCTCCGATGACGCCGATACGCCGCTCCGTAAGGCTCAAGGAAACATCCTCCAGCAGGGTCTTGGACGTGCTGCTGCCGTCAATGGCTACACGAACCGAGACCCTGCTGAAGCTGATGGAGTTCATAGAGATATTGTTTCTGATTTTGCGTGACGCAGGCTATTTGACCCTGCGGACCAGGACATCCGGGAAGGCCTTGTGAATAGCCACCGCAATGATCACGGCGAGGACATTCTTGAGGATGTCCCCAGGGTAGAAGGCGAGATCGGCAATGAAGGCTTTGGTGAAGTCCAGTTTGCCGTTGATCATCATGCCCAGGACGCCCAGGCCGTGGATGAGGACGATGCTGCTGACCATGGCGGCAGCAAACAGCAGCAGGGAACGGTTGCGTACCGTCTTGCGGATAATCAGGGCCGCCAGATAGCCGGTGGCAGCAGCTGCAAGGGGGAAGGCAATGATGTAGCCCGCCGAAGCAGTAGCGAGGATGCCCAGTCCGCTGCGGCCCCCGCTGAAGATCGGCAGCCCGGCCAGGCCAAGGAGGACATAAAGCCCGACGGCGGCGAATCCCCTCCCGGGGCCAAGCACCAGGCCGCTCAGCATCACAGTGAGGGTCACCAAGGTGATCGGCACGCCCAAGGCGCCAACCGGAATGCCGGGAACGATCGCGGACGCGGCCACAAGGGCTGCGAAGACGGCAATGAGGCCGAGGTCTGTGGCGGTCCATCGCTTGCGCGAAGAGTTGCGCTCCACAGAGGCGGAGGTGGTTTGGCTCATGACGGGTCCTATCGGGAAATGCTGTGGGTGCGAGATTGAAGTTTGTTTCCCCCAACAGTGAGGATACGGAGCTCGGGAAAGGGCTTTTTTGGAGCCTCTCCACAACCGTGAGTGAAAATTCTGTGAGAGATGGCACAATGTGCCGCTCGGGCGATGTTATGTCAGGGGGAGGGCGGGGTGCCGGTAGACTTGAACAGGCTGTTCTCACAGCCGTCCCCGCCGCAACTACCGGGCCAACCGGTCACGCAGGCGTTCCCCATTGAAAGGCATCACCCGAATTGATTACCGTCCAGGAACTCGAACTCCGCGCCGGCGCACGCCTGCTCATGGACAAGGTCAACTTCAGGGTGGACAAGGGGGACAAGATCGGACTCGTTGGCCGCAACGGGGCGGGCAAGACCACTTTTAACCCGCGTCCTCGCGGGTGAAGGCCTTCCGGCAGGCGGCAAAGTGACCCGCAGCGGCGAGATCGGCTATCTGCCCCAGGATCCCCGCACCCCGGACATGGAACAGCTCGCGCGTGATCGCATCCTTTCTGCTCGTGGCTTGGACGTGGTGGTGGGGAAGCTGAAGAAGGCCCAGGCCGAGATGGCAAGCGAGGACGAAGCCGTACAGCGCAAGGCCATGAACCGCTACGATCGCTTGGAAGCTGAGTTCCTGGCTGGCGGCGGATACGCCGCTGAAGCAGAGGCAGCCGCGATCTCCTCCAACCTTGCGCTCCCGGAACGCATCCTTAACCAGCCGCTGAAGACCCTCTCCGGTGGCCAGCGCCGTCGCGTGGAGCTCGCACGCATTCTTTATTCCTCGGCAGAAACCCTGCTCCTGGACGAACCCACCAACCACCTCGACGCCGACTCCATCACCTGGCTGCGCGACTTCCTCAAGGACCACCAGGGTGGGTTGATCGTGATCAGCCACGATGTCGAATTGTTGGAGGCCACGGTCAACAAGGTCTACCACCTTGATGCCAACAGGGCCCAGATCGACTACTACAACATGGGTTGGAAGCGCTATCTCCAGCAGCGCGAAACCGATGAAAGGGCCCGCAAGCGCGAACGGGCCAATGCGGAAAAGAAGGCCCAGGTCCTCATCGACCAGGCCAACAAGATGCGCGCCAAGGCAACGAAAGCCGTCGCAGCGCAGAACATGGCAAAGCGTGCAGAGCGCCTCCTTGGCGGCTTGGAAGCCGTTCGTGAAAACGATCGCGTCGCCGCCCTGCGCTTCCCGGATCCGTCACCCTGTGGCAAGACCCCGCTGACAGCCGAAGGGCTCAGCAAGTCCTACGGCTCCCTGGAGATTTTCACTGACGTGGACCTGGCGATCGATCGCGGTTCCAAAGTGGTCATTCTTGGCCTCAACGGTGCGGGCAAGACCACCCTCCTGCGAATGCTTGCAGGCGTGGACAAACCAGACACCGGCGACATCATCCCGGGACACGGATTGAAGGTGGGCTACTACGCCCAGGAACACGAAACCCTGGACCACGATCGCACGGTCCTTGAAAACATGCGTTCCTCTGCACCTGACATGAAGGACGCCGAAGTCCGCGGCATTCTGGGGTCATTCCTGTTCTCAGGTGACGACGTCGAAAAGCCTGCCGGAGTTCTGTCCGGTGGCGAGAAGACCCGGCTCGCCCTCGCAACCATCGTTGCTTCGAGCGCCAACGTGTTGCTCCTCGACGAGCCCACCAACAACCTGGACCCAGCCAGCCGCGCGGAAATCCTTGGTGCACTGAAGAACTACAGTGGGGCCGTCGTCATGGTCAGCCACGATGAAGGCGCCGTCTCGGCCCTGAATCCGGAGCGCGTGGTGCTGCTGCCGGACGGTGTTGAAGATCACTGGAACGAGGACTACCTGGACCTCATCACCTTGGCCTAGGCCGCCTCGCCGTCCGCTGCGGACCGTGCTTCGTTCCGCTGCGCGACGCGCTCGATGTGCCGCGTGCTCGCTCGTTCCTCGCTTGGACGCACGCTACGCACATCAACCGCGTCGCTACGCTCGCCGTTGTGTCACCTTTGCGGCCCTAGCGAACCTGGAGTTCTTCGGCGTTTGTGATGGCTTTTAGTTCTTCGTAGGTGATGGAGAACATTGAGTTGTGGTCTCCGGCTCCTGCCCATAACAAGGGGTGCGCTTTGAGAGAGGTGTCCAGGATCGTCTTTATATGTTCGGGGTGACCGAGCGGGGCGACGCCTCCCACTTCCTGGCCGGTGTGTTTGAGCACGAAATCGGGCTTCGCGCGGCGGATCTTTCCGGTGCCCAGTAGTTTGGCTACCAGTGTTGTGTCTACTCTTGCGGCTCCGCTGGCGAGGATGAGCAAGGGTTTCCCGTCGAGTTCGAAAATCAGGCTGTTGGTGATGGCTGCAACCTGGCATCCAAGGACAGAAGCGGCCGCTGCAGCCGTGGGCACCTTGTCCCCGAAGATGCGGACGGTGTCCTCAGCGCCTGCGGCCGTGAGGGCCGACTTCACGTTGAGCACAGGGTCCGGAACCGCTTCAGTAACCTTGTGCATCCAGGATTGCGTCTTCCTCTTCTTCTGACGTGGGGCGCTTGTTCTTTCGGCTTGTGGACACACGACGCTTGGGCGGCCCACTAACTGCAATAATTTCGTCCTCGCCGTCTTCGTCCTCTTCCGCGTCGATGGCAGCGTTACGCGCCTGCTGCCGGGCCGCGTAACCGAAGCCAATAAACATCAGGACGCCGAAGGCAAACCACTGCAGGGAGTAGGAGAGGTGTGTGCCCTCTTCCGTGGCTGGTTTGGGGAAGGGCGTGGGCATGGGTTGGACCGAGGGATCCTCGCTGGCCAGCTGCCCATAGGCGCCCGTCGCGATGGGGTACGGGAGTTCGCTTGCGAAGCTGGCCAGGTCAATGGATGGCAGTTGTCCATCCACCGCACCGCGGTCCAGCTTCGGTTCCGTTGGCTTGAGGCGGGCCACCACGGTCACCTCACCCACGGGAGGTGCCGGAACGATGTCGGGACGGCCCGGTGTGTTGTTGCCAATTGGCAACCAGCCGCGGTCGATAACCACCGCTTCGCCGGTGGTAAGACGGAAAGGAACCACGACGTCGTAACCTGGCTGCCCGTTCAACGGACGGTTTCGTACAACGCGCTGGCCGTTCAGGTCGTAATTACCCCGCAGCTCTACCTGGGTCCATTCCCGCTCGGGGTCCAAGGTGCGGAACTGGTCCTTGATGTCAGCGAAGGGGACAGGCGTCGCGGAGTAGTTGGTCACTACGCGGTTGATCTCAGCCAGCGTCTCTGCCCGCCGATCCATTTGCCAACGGCCTAGGAACACGCAGGCTGTGGCGAAGATAACGGCCAGAACGAAATAGCCCAGCCACTTGCTGGAGAAAAGGAAACGATACATTCAGCGGGCCTCGCCAACGGCAGCGTCATCTGCCTCGAAAGGGACGGTCTCTTTCCAGAGGCCCCGGGTTTGGAGGTAGTCCTCAAGCCAATCGCGGTGCTCGTTGCACGAAAGCCAAACCTTGCGCCGCTCAGGAGTATGGATGCGCGGGTTGTTCCACAGGAGTTGCCAGGCTGCGCCCTCCCGGCATCCCTTACGGGAGCAGAGGGCAGGGCCGGTGGCGCGATCGGACTCCTGGCTGCCCAAACCGACGCCGCCAAGGTTAAAGATGTTCATGAAGCCGCCCGTTCATCGCCGGAGTCCCCGGCCTTCGGTATATGAGTCGCGTCAGGTTCTGCGTCCTGAGCTGGTGGCTCGTCATCGTCCACCACTTCGCCTTTTAGCACTGTGACGTTGTCCGTCGCTTCGCCTTCGGTGCTCTGCGGCGAGCCCTCGATTTCAGCTGTTTCAACGTAGTCCAGCAGGGAATCGCTGTGGTCCTCGGCTTTATCGCTGCCGTTCGCAATGACCACGGCTATCCAGGGCAGGAACACCGCGCCGGCCACGGCGATTATTTTCAACCAGCCGTCCACCACGAAAATCAGGATGATGCAGACCATGCGAATACCCATCGCCACTGCGTACTTGATCATGCGCTCCCGCATGTCTTCCGAGTGGGCAGCCGCGGCATCGGTGATGCTGTGGACTTCGGGGTCGCCGGAAACAGCGTCCGGATCCCCGGGCACCTGCTGCAGGGGACTGTTTTCTCGTGTCACAGCTGAATCATCACGCTCCAAAGGCTTCTCTCAATTCTCTCACCAAGGCGGTAGCCGCCCAAACCGCGGGACAGGCCGGTTACCCGCGGGTTGGAGCAGGCGCCCGATAAGATCGAGGCAGGAAATCCCCTCTTCACCGCAGCACACCCATGCCGCAGAACCTGGAGCGAAAGTATGTCTGAAGCAGTATCCACCGGCCGTAGCGTCCTCATTACCGGCGGCAACAGGGGCATCGGCCTGGCCATTGCCGAGTCCTTCCTCGCAAACGGTGACAAGGTGGCAGTGACCTATCGAAGCGAAACAGAACTGCCTGAAGGCATCCTGGGAGTTAAAGCCGACGTCACTGACGAAGCCTCGATTGATGCCGCCTTCAAGACAGTAGAGGAAGCCCACGGCCCGGTGGAGGTTTTGGTTGCCAATGCTGGCATTACTAAAGACACGCTGCTCCTGCGCATGAGCGAGGACGACTTCACCTCTGTGCTGGACACGAACCTCACCGGTGCGTTCCGGGTCATTAAAGCGTGCTTCCAAGGGCATGATCCGGCTCCGTAAGGGCCGCGTGGTCCTCATCTCCTCGGTGTCCGGCCTGTACGGAGCTCCGGGCCAGATCAACTACTCCGCATCGAAGGCGGGCATGGTGGGGATCGCACGCTCGCTGACCCGTGAACTGGGCAGCCGGGGGATCACGGCCAACGTGGTGGCTCCCGGCTTCATCAACACGGACATGACGGCAGAACTGCCGGAGGAAACTCAGAAGTCGTACCTGGCCAACGTGCCGGCAGGCCGTTTCGCCGAGGCTTCCGAGGTAGCAAATGTTGTGCGCTGGGTGGCCAGCGACGAGGCCGCCTACATTTCAGGCGCTGTGATTCCCGTTGACGGCGGTCTCGGGATGGGCCACTAAAGCGCCACGCTCTGAGGCAATCAGCCAGTTTTTGTCGCCAGCCGACAAAGGGGTTCGAGCCCGCCACTGGCATGATGGAACCCGGGACCGCACGTTTTTAGATGAAGTGAACAAAAGGAGCACGAATGGGAATGCTGGATAACAAGACCGCGATCGTCACGGGATCTTCCCGTGGCATCGGTGCTGAAGTCGCCAAGATCCTCGCGGGTGAGGGCGCCGCTGTCGTCGTCAACTACCGTCAGAAGGCACCGCGTGCCAACAAGGTAGTAGCTGAAATCCAGGCAGCGGGCGGCCGCGCCGCGGCCGTCGGTGCGGACCTCACCACCGACGAAGGCGTACACACTCTTGCCAGCACTGCCATGGAAGAGTTCGGTTCGCTGGATGTCTTGGTACTGAGCGCATCCGGTGGCATGGAGTCCGGCATGGAGGAGGGTTACGCCCTCAAGCTCAACCGCGATGCGCAGATCAACATGCTCAATGCGGCTGTTCCCCTCATGCGCGAAGGCTCGCGTGTCGTCTTCGTGACCAGCCATCAGGCGCATTTCGTGGAAACCGTTCCCACCATGCCTGAATACGAGCCGGTGGCAAAGAGCAAGCGGGCCGGCGAGGATGCACTGCGCGCACTCCTGCCCAACCTTGCTGACAAAGGCATCTCGCTGGTGGTTGTCTCCGGTGACATGATCGAGGGCACTGTCACAGCCACCCTGCTTGACCGCTCCAACCCGGGCGCCATAGAGGCCCGCCGCGCAGAAGCCGGCAAGTTGTATTCGGTTGAAGAATTTGCGGCAGAGGTCGCCAAGATGGTGACGGCCGACGTCGAAACCGGCCACACCGAATACGTGGGTGGAGCAGACTACTTCGGCAAATCCGCCGAGTAGGTACCCTGGCAGAATTAGTTGTGGCCCGGACACGTGTCCGGGCCACAACTGTTTAACCGTTCACATGCCAGCCAATGGGCGATGACAATTTGATAAATTGTTTGGCTTTCTGCAACACGAAATGCGATTAGTTGTTTCACGTTTCTCCTTTTGCATTAATGCGCCCCATCTGATTGAATCTCCAAGGCGTCGTCGTCCCTAAATGTAAGCAAACTGTGTTAAGCCAAGGTAGGAACTTTATGGCAGTGTCCAGGGTCGAACCCACTACTGTGAACTAGGAGCATCTTTGGACCTGTTACTGCATGCTGATGATATTCACGCGTCCTACGATCAAAGGCGCATCCTCAAAGGTGTTGAACTTTCCCTCCACCGCGGCGAGATCCTGGGATTAATCGGGACCAATGGCGCCGGCAAAACGACGCTCATGGGCGTATTGGCCGGATCCCATAAGCATGATGGCGGGCAAATCAGGCTGGCTGGCGAGAAATATGGACCGGATTCGATAGAGGAAGCCCAGGCTTGCGGCGTAGGCCTCATCCCGCAGAACTTCCGTATCAACTCTGACCTGACGGTGGCTGAGGCAATTTTTCGGGGAACTTTTCAAGCCGATAAATCCCATGATGAACTCCGGGTTCAAGCAATCAAACTCATTCAGGACGTCGGCATCACCTTGGATCCCGACGTGAAAGTGGGCACTCTGATTCGTGCCGAGCAGACCCTCGTTGAAGTTCTGAGAATGGTTGCCGAAGAAGCCCAACTCGTGATCATGGACGAGGTTGCTGCATCGCTACCGGATCATGACGTCGCCGTCCTGCATCAAGTTTTGCGGATGCTGGTCGGGCAGGGGCGCGCGATCATCTACATCACCCACCGTCTTGATGAAGTCCGGTCCATAGCGCACCGCATCGCCGTCATGCGGGACGGCAGGGTCCACAAGATCCTCGAAGCCAGCCGGACCGACGTCGACGAGCTCGCCTTCCTCTTGCTGCAGGAGAAGCTGTCCAACAACGCCAGGCCCACGGATCCGGCAGTCGGAGATGAGGCTATGCGGGTGGTGGAGCTCACTGTGGAAGACAGTATCCGCGACATTTCCTTCAGCGTATCCAAGGGTGAGATTTTCGGTTTGGTCGGAACACATCGATCAGGCATCTATCAATTGCTTGAAGCGCTGGTAGGCATACAACCAAGTACGTCGGGCCAGATTTTCATGCATGGAAAACCTGTACAGATCCGGGGGCTGCAGGATGCACTGCGTTTAAAGATCGGTTACTTGTCAGACACAGCCGACACGCTGGAATCTGCAGGTGGAATCGTTGAAGGCCTTCAGCGCAGTGATGACGCGACCGGGGCTAATTTACAGGATGAAATCACTCAGCTTCGGGGCGTGATCGAACTGGTCCGCCGAATGCGCATCAACACGACAAACATTCATGGCGCCATCACTACTCTTTCAGGGGGCGATCGCCAGAAAGTGCAGCTTGCCAAATGGATGACCAGCGACTGTGACGTGCTGATCCTTAGTCACCCCAGCCGCGGTATAGACGTCGGGGCCAAGGAGACGGTGTACAGGATGCTCAATGAGCTCACCCGGACCGGGGTTGCGATCATCCTCTTGTCGTCGGATTTGTCGGAACTGGTCAGCTGGTGCCATCGGATTGGTGTGATGCGCAACGGCGAAATGGTGGCCATCGAGGCAAACGCCAATACCAATGAAGACGCCCTGGTGCACCACATGCTGGGGGAGAAGTTCACTTCCGGCAGTGGGGAAGCCCGCCGCGTGAAGAGTTGACGGCACTGTGCCTTTCCTGACGTGAAACCAAAAGGGGCGACCGCGAATGCGCGGCCGCCCCTTTTGGTCTTCCAGGGAAGATCAGATGGTAATTCCTTTGGCGAGATTGTTGAGCTTGTGGCGCGCCAATGCGAGGTTTGCGTACGTTCGGTCCAGCACCAGGTAGACAAACAGGCCCTTGGAACCGCCTGAGTTCAGAACGTTAATCAGGTGGTACTGCGAACCGAGCGTGATGAGGATATCTTCGATATCGCTGTCCACGTGGAGGTCTGCCATGGTGCGGAGCTTTGCACTGACAACATTTGAGTTGCCGGCAGCTGCCACACCCAGGTCAAAGCCAGGGTTTCCACCCTGGGCCAAAGCCATTCCGCTGGAGTAGTCCACGACGGCCGCGCCTGTTGCGCCCTCTATGGACAGCAACTGCTTTATGGATTCGTCAAGCGTGCTCATATTTTGTTCTTCCTTTTCGTTTTTATCATCGCCGAAATGTGTGAAGTAGACCGCCCGGGTTTCCTGGTGCACGGACGCATTGAGAAGTGATTCATCCTCGTTGGCATTCACTCCAGAAGGCACAGACTTTTCCTGACGTTTCCACCATCTCCGTGCGTGCCGCGAACGATTCACTTTCTGCCCCTGCTGGTCTTGATCCCGGGCTGCCTAATGCATCACCGCTCCGTCTTGGAGTTTCCAACTTTACACATTGAGAAGCCACTGGAATGCACTGTCTCAAGAAGCGAGCAAGTTAGTGACAATCGCATAAATTATTCGAGATTTGGCGTCACGAAATGCGACCCGCGAGATTCCGGAGTGTTTCTGTGCACCGCCTTTCGATTGATGAAGGCGACGTTAATAATGTGGTCGCCGCCAGCCTCCGTCGTATTTTGGAAAATCACTTGATAGGGCGTACGCCCAATCAACAGGGCTATCCCGTCAGGTGCCCGGTCAGGCGTTCGCGACGCATTTGCGAGCATGTCCCGAAAGCCCGGGTGGTTCTCCACGTGCCCACGGATCCCGGATTGATCAAAGGACGCCAACGTTGACAACCACACAGTTCCATCTGCCTCGACAACTCCATGAGCCGGGTACACGACGTGGCCGGTTTCGGTGGCGAAGCCGGACTCCGTTGGAAAGATCTTGAACCGCGCACACCACATAATGAAGTGCTTCCTCAGCACACCGTCAGGGTCAGCTGAAACAACAGACCTGCGGAGGGTTTCATGCTCCAGCAACGCATCTCCTTCGGATGGGCAAGGCGACGTGCAACAACCGGCAGGCGTCACATCTGATGAGTGTCCTGAAAGTGCCAATCGTTTCGCTGAAAACGTTGTGGAATCCACAACATGAACACTGTGGTGGCACTACTCCAATGGTGGAGGCCCTCGGCCAAGTGTCCGGGGCACCATCAATCGAAGGGGAAAAGTGTGATAAATCAACGCGCATCACGGCACTGGCGAGCGGCCACTGCCACCTTGGTCGGGGCGGTGCTGGCTGTGTCACTCTCCGTCGCGCCCGCCTCGGCAGCCCCAGTGATCAATAGTGATCAACCCGGTTCCATCACCGTTCACAAATTCGAGAAGCCGCTCCCTGAAGGCGGTGGCAACAACGGTGGTGGCGGCCATGGCGGCGGGCACGGTGGCGGCGGCAACAATGGTGGCAGTAACCTTTCCCGCGCCATTCCTGATACCAGCAGCCTGACGCCCTTGCCTGGTATTGAGTTCACGATCCAGCAGGTCAATACCATTGATCTGTCCACCAATGCGGGCTGGGACGCGGCACACAACCTTAGCTATGTCTTTTCGTCGTCTGACCCGTCTGGTTCCATCACTGCCGCTGGATACACCTTGGGTGCCGGCCAGGCCCAGGTCACTGCCGCCGACGGCACTGCCTTCTTCGCCAACCTGCCCATAGGCCTGTATCTAGTGACCGAGACGAACTATCCTGCCGGGGTCACCCCATCGGCTCCGTTCCTCATCTCGGTGCCCATGACCGATCCGGACAACCAGGACAACTGGATCTACGACGTCGACGTGTACCCGAAAAACTCTGTTTCCGGTGCGGAGAAGATCGTCACTGATGCTCCCGACGTCAAGCTCGGCGACCAGGTCGATTGGACGATCACAGCTGATATCCCGAACGAGGCCGTGATTGACGGTTACAAGGTGGTGGATCAGCTCGACACCAAACTGACCTACGTCGGTGCCACCGCCATGCTGGAGGATGGCACGTCACTTAGTGAAGGTACCGATTACGTCCTGAGCTTCGATGCCACAACCAACACGGTCTCGGTGGTGTTCACCGATGACGGACGTGCCTTGCTGGCAGCCCGCACCCAAACCCGCGTGCAGATCGTTGTGAGCACCAAGGTCAACACCATAGGTGAGATTGAAAACGTCGCACTTGCCTACCCGAACGCTGCGAGCTTCAACATCACCCCCGGCCAGCCCGGCGGGCCAATACTGACACCGCCTGTCGTTACCAAATGGGGCGGGATGACGTTGCAAAAAGTGGACGAGAACGCAGCTGCCCTGGCCGGCGCGTCATTCGCGGTCTACACCAATGAAGCTGATGCCACTGCAGGCACCAACCCCGTGGATATCGACGGCCAGAGTGTCTTCACTGTTGCCGGCGATGGAACGCTGACCATTTCAGGCCTGCGCTACTCGGATTGGGCCAACGGCGCAGCAGTGGCACCTGGGGACGCGGACTACCGCACCTACTACCTGGTGGAGACCACGGCGCCGGCAGGGTACGAACTGCTGGCCGAGCCGGTCTCCTTCCTGATCAACGGCACCACCACCCCGGTTGGTATTGATCTGCAGGTGAAGAACATGCCATCCAACAGCGGCTTTGAACTGCCGCTGACCGGTGGCGTGGGAACCGGCATTCTTTACGCAGCCGGAGCCCTCCTGGTCATTGGTGCCGGCCTGCTGTTCATCCGCATCCGCAGGGCAGACAACAACGCGTAGAGGCACTTGGGGTTCAGACGTTGGCGATGTGCCGCACGGCATCAAGGTAGGGCATGTTGATGACGGCGTCTGCAACTGCACGGACGGCCGGTTTGGCGTTGAAGGCAACGCCAATTCCGGCCGCTCCCAGCATGTCGAGGTCGTTGGCGCCGTCGCCCACTGCGATGGTGTGCTGGAGGTCGATCCCCTCGGCAGCTGCCCACTTACGCAGGTACTTCTCCTTCGCTGCGCGGTCAATGACGTCGCCCAGCACCCTGCCGGTCAAAGCGCCATCGACGATTTCCAGCTCGTTGGCAATCCAGTAATCCAGGCCGAGTTCTTCAGCTATGGGCCCAAGGATCTGGTTAAAGCCACCGGAAACCACAGCCACCACGTGGCCCGCTTCCTTGAATGCGGCTACCAATTCTGCTGCGCCAAGGCTGAGGCGCACTTCCGCACGTACAGAATCGACGACGGCGGCCGGCAGCCCTGCGAGGACCTCAACGCGGGCGTAAAGGCTCTGTGCGAAATCCAGCTCCCCACGCATGGCTGCTTCGGTAACAGCTGCAACTTCGTCGCGCTTGCCTGCATAAGCGGCAAGCAACTCAATGACTTCCTGTTGGATCAGCGTGGAATCCACATCCATGATGAGCAGTTTCCTCGGAGCCTGGCGAAGGGCCTCCGGAACGATCGCAGTATCTACTCCGGCATCCGCGGCCTCAGCCACCCGCCGTCGAATGGCTGTCAGGTCTTCGGGCGTGATGGCATCAACGGCGAGACCGGCCGTGTGAACACCAAAGCGGTCGTCTCCGGACTGTGATTCCGATGACACTGCCGCGCCGGCATCAGCCAGCACTTTGCGCACGTTATCAAGCGATTCAGGGGACAAATTCACGCCATAGCTGACCGCAGCCAAGTTCGAAGTCATGGCCCCAATCCTACTGAGCGCGCTACGTTCACCCGAATTCGTTTCTCCGCAGCAACGAGGACATATGCCCGGTTATCAGTCATCTGTATTTTTGTCCTAGTGTCTACTGCTATGAGTGATGTTCTGGAATTGGCTTCCGTCAGCGTTGTCCGAGGCAAGAAGACCCTGCTGGACAAGGTTGACTGGCAGGTCAACGAAGGCGAACGCTGGGTCATTCTTGGCCCCAACGGCGCAGGCAAAACCACACTTCTCCAGATTGCTGCAGCACGCATGCACCCGTCCAGCGGAAGGGCAGGGATCCTTGACGAAACCCTGGGCCGGGTGGACGTCTTTGAACTGCGCCCCCGCATTGGCCTTTCCTCGGCAGCACTCGCTACCCAGATCCCGGAAGACGAGAACGTCCTCAACGTCGTAGTGACCGCTGCCTACGGCGTCACAGGCCGCTGGCGCGAAGGATACGAGCGCGATGATGAGCGTCGCGCCTTCGGTCTCCTGAACGACTGGGGGATGGGCCCGCTGCTCAACCGTACGTTTGCCACTCTGTCTGAAGGTGAGCGGAAACGGGTGCAGATCGCGCGAGCACTCATGACCGATCCCGAACTCCTGCTGCTGGATGAGCCGGCCGCCGGACTGGACCTCGGGGGGCGCGAAGAGCTCGTGCACAAACTCGGTGAACTGGCCAAGGACGAAGCAGCTCCGGCGATGGTCCTGGTAACCCACCACCTTGAAGAAGTTCCCCCCGGATTCACCCACGCCATGCTGCTGCGCGAAGGTGGAGTAGTGGCAGCCGGTGCCATCAAGGACGTCCTCACGGACGAGCACCTGAGCAACACCTTCGGCCTGGCCCTGGACGTCACGGAAAACGCGGGCCGTTACACGGCAACTGCCCGCCGCTAGGCGGTCCCTCGGTCAACTGTGGAGATTCTTAGCAGCGTCCTGGTCTTTTTCGCGGGCTTGTGGGCCGGCACCATCAATGCGGTGGTCGGCTCCGGAACACTCGTGACCTTTCCTGTACTCATCGCACTGGGAGTGACTCCAGTGGTTGCCTCCATGAGCAACGCCATGGGCCTGGTGGCCGGCACTGCGGCCGGAGCATGGGGATATCGCCGGGAACTTGCGGGGCGCGGCAGGCAATTGCTGAAGCTGCTGCCAGCTTCCCTCCTGGGCGGTATCACCGGCGCATGGTTGCTGCTGCACCTGCCGGACAAGGTGTTCCACTACGTCGCCCCCGTCCTGCTGGTACTGGCCCTGCTGATGGTGGTGTTCCAGCCCCGACTCCAGGCCTCAGTGCGAAACCGTGAACAGAACCCGGAGCATGCCCTGAGGGACCGGAGCCACGGCATCCTCCTCGTGGTCCTGGTTTACCTCGCGGGCGTTTACGGCGGCTACTTCGTAGCGGCACAAGGGATTCTGCTTGTGGGAATACTTGGCGTGTTCCTCACCGGGACCATGCAGAACGCCAACGCCATGAAGAACATCCTGGTGCTCGGCGTCAACATGGTGGCCGCTGTGTCCTACCTGATCTTTGCCTTCGATCGCCTCAACTGGCTCGTGGTCCTGCTTATTGGCGTGAGTTCAACCATTGGCGGCCTGGTTGGATCCAAGGTTGGCCGTAAGCTTTCGCCGCGCGTCCTGCGAGCAATCATCTTCACTCTTGGCATCGTGGCCCTCGTCGTCATGTTCGCCAATCTGCTGAAATAATCGGCCGGTGACGTTCCACTATCTCGAGTCCGCCGATGATCCCCGCGTGACCGACTACACCACGCTGACCGATGTGCACCTTCGCAAGCTCCGCGAGCCGGAGGAAGGCATGTACATTGCCGAATCCTCCAGGGTCCTTCGCCGCGCATTGGCAGCAGGTCATCAGCCACGCTCGTTCTTCCTGGCGGAGAAGTGGCTGGAAGACCTCGAGGACGTTTTCCAGGCCTATCCTGACGTTCCGGTGTTGATTGGCAAAGCCAAGCTGCTGGAAGAAATCACGGGATTCCACCTGCACCGTGGAGCAATGGCAGCGATGCATCGTCCGGCACCCGTGCCGCTCACGCAGCTGCTGGCCGGCGCCCGGCGGGTTCCCGTGCTGGAAGACATCGCGGACCACACGAAGGTGAGTGGTCACAAAATGCGCGGAGAGTCTTCGCTGACGGAGACTGCTCCGCATCGGTCTAGGATCGCGGTCTTGGAAAACTTGACCGATCATACAAACGTAGGGGCGATTTTCCGCAGCGCCGCAGCAATTGGTGTCGACGCCGTATTGGTCTCGCCCCAGTGTGCCGACCCGCTGTATCGACGCTCGATCCGCGTGTCGATGGGCACGGTGTTCCAGGTGCCGTGGACCCGGATCGAATCGTGGCCTGACGACCTCGAGGTACTCAAGGAAGCGGGCTACTTTGTGGCCGGCATGTCGCTCGGGGAAGGGGCCATCACGCTCGACGAGCTGGTCGCCCAGGACCATCAAAACCTGGCGCTGGTCTTCGGCACCGAGGGTGAGGGATTGATGCCTGAGACCGATCGAGTGCTCGACGCGCGCGTGACGATTCCGATGATGAACGGCGTGGATTCGCTGAATGTTGCTGCCTCATCGGCTGTGGCGTTCTACGCAACGAGGTAGTTGGTGCCGAAGGATACGTTCAGGGCGAAACCGCAGGTCAGAGCACCATTTGCTACCCAGCGGAAGCTGCGGGAGGGGCCGTGACTTAGCCCATCACGCACCAAGCCACAGCCGCCGGTCTCGCCTCAAGCCTGCAGCACGAGTCTCACCGCCCTCAGCGATCCCCGGCCGACGATGGACGGGTCACGCCGAGGCGATGAGGCGGGGGAGGTTGGAGAGCGCTCCGGCGGCATGGGCTCGGCTGCGCTCGTGAGCCTCGGGGATGCGTGGGTCGTCGGCGTATCGCTCCAGTTCGGCGAAAGGATACAGCCGGCTCGTGCGCGACCATGCAGACACGGCCGGATGCTGGCCGCGTGCTCGGGCATTCGCCATCAGCGCGGCGTAGGCGATGAGGAAGTCGACATTCCGATCCCAGAGGTGCAGCGGGCGGCACAGCTTGTTCTTCTGGTCGTCGTCGTGGAGTTCGGCTTCGACGACGCCAAGCATCGCGTACTGGAACGAGACGGTGCCCCAGAACATCGGCTGAAGCGTGATGCGGCCAGGTTCGAAGATCGGACGAAGTGGAGGCCGGACGAGCCCCGACGCCGCGCAGTGGACATGCACCGTTTCGCGTGTCGTGGGGATGACACCGTCGTCGAGGATGATGCGGTCGCGCTCGACACTACGCACGTGGCCGAGGCGGACGACATCCTCGATTTGCCGGAGGAGGGCGATCTCGGCTTCTCCGACGATCGCGCCGTGGAACATCGTGGGTGGCACCGAGGGATCAACCCGTAGCAGGATTCCCTGGTCGTCGAGCCGTGCGAAGAGATCGTCAACCGTCCTTGCTTGGGCCATGGCCGCGATCTGTGCGGCGTTCGCGACGTACTGGTCAACGACTAGGTCGTGCGGCTGCAGGTAGCGTCTATTCGGCCACCAGCCCTCGCGCGGTTTGATCCACGTGAGGTCGGCGGGATCCACACCCCGCTCGAGAAGCCACACGCATGTGTCGAGGGCGGTCTTTCCCGCGCCGATCACGGTGAAGCGTCCGCCGGGTGGGCGAGTCGGGCGAGCCCACCGGTTGGGATGCAGCGGACTCCATCGGCCACGGCGAACGGCGGGGCGGAGGTGGCGGGGATGCGCCCCTCGAGATACCTGGCATCTACCACGCGGCGGCGCACGGTGACGGGCACGGTGCGGCCGTCCAGGCGGGAGAGGATCCGACCCTCGTCAACGAACTCGCACTCGGGCAGGTACACTACACGACCGGTCGGCAGGAAGACCCGCGTCATCGCCTCTTCGAAATGCGCACAGATCTCGCTCGGCCCAGCCAGCTCGTACATGCCAGCGTTCGTGCCGCTGACGTCGCGCCTGTTGGCTCCGAATGGCACGGATTCGACCCCATAGAGGTTCGCGGGCTGGTGCAGCCGAACGAACGGATATGCGTCCTGCCAATGTCCCCCGGGCGCGTGCCGACGATCGACGATCGCGACCGTGGCATCCGAATGCGCGAGGATCCGGTCTGTGAAGACCATCCCCGCTGTCCCAGCGCCGACCACCAGATAGTCGGCTTCGATGCGCCCGCGCACCCACTTACAGTAAACCCGACCGTCTGCGCAGGGGAATCCTCCGGTGTGCAGGAACGGTCGGGCCGCGCGGCTGACGGAGTCGCTCACTCCGGCAGGAGAACTGGTCTTCCAGGTTCCCTGGGCCCGCCTGGAAAGCTGGCCTGGTGACCTCGAAAGGCTCAAGGAACAGGGCTTCACAGTTGCCGCCATGGAATTGACCGAAGACGCTGTTGACCGCTTCGGCGGCGGCGTTCTGGGAGATTCACCCGCAGGACTGAGCCTGGTTCGTGCGCCCGGCTGGTTTCGGCTATGATTGATTGTTGGCCCGGCCGCTGAAATTTCATGGCAGCAGGCGGACCACCTCCATTCATACCTGGCAGCTGGCAAAATCCAGTTGCGTGAACAAAAGGTCCCATTATGAAGTCTGATATCCACCCGAAGTACGAAGCTGTTGTTTTCAACGACCTGGCTTCCGGCACGAAGTTCCTGACCAAGTCGACTGTGTCTTCCTCGAAGACCATCGAATGGGAAGACGGAAACACCTACCCGGTTATCGACGTCGAAATCTCTTCGGAGTCCCACCCGTTCTACACGGGCAAGCAGCGCATCATGGACTCCGCTGGCCGCGTCGAGCGCTTCAACGCTCGCTTCAAGGGCTTCGGCGGCACGAAGTAACCCACTTCACCCCAAGGCTTTTCGAAAGCCCGCATCGCTGGAATCTCCAGCAATGCGGGCTTTTTTGTTTTCCGGCAAGATGGAACGCATGACGTCCCAGCCCGCACCCGAAATGCCCACTAACTACATTGACGACGGCGGCACGCGCCTTCACGGGGAGTATAAAGTTCCCGGCGGCAAACTGGTGGTGGTGGACTTGGACGTCGAGCACGGTCTCTTGGCCAACGTTTCACTGAGCGGTGACTTCTTCCTGGAGCCTGACGAAGCCCTGCAGGACATCAATGCCGCTCTGACGGGCCTGCCCGCGACGACCCCGGCTGCAGACATCACTGCAGCTGTCTCGTCCGGGTTGCCCCCTGGGGCCGTGCTGTTTGGATTCTCTGCAGAGGCCGTGGCAGTGACCGTCCGCCGTGCCCTGTCCAAAGCCACAGGCTGGTCCGACCACCAATGGGAAGTCATCCCGCCGACGGTACTGCCCACAGAAGTCAACGTTGCACTCGACGAGGTCCTCACCGAAGAAGTCGGCGCGGGAGTCCGAAATCCCACCCTTCGCTTCTGGGACTGGGAAGAACCTTCAGTGGTCATCGGAAGTTTCCAGTCTGTTCGCAACGAAGTCGATCCTGAAGGCGTGTCCAGGCACGGCATCACGGTAGTTCGCCGTATCAGTGGTGGCGGTGCAATGTTCATGGAAGCCGGCAACTGCATTACCTACTCCCTTTACGTACCGCAGACGTTGGTAGATGGCATCAGTTTCGCTGATTCCTACGCCTTCCTTGATGCATGGGTCATGGCGGCGCTGGAGAAGCTTGGCATCACGGCTTTCTACGTTCCCCTCAATGACATCGCCACTGAGCAAGGCAAGATCGGGGGCGCGGCCCAGAAACGGCTCGCCAACGGAGGGATGCTCCACCACGTGACCATGAGCTATGACATCGACGCCGACAAGATGGTGGAGGTCCTGCGCATCGGCAAGGAAAAGCGCTCAGACAAAGGCACGCGAAGCGCAAAGAAGCGAGTGGACCCTTTGCGCCGTCAGACCGGTTTGGCCCGCGCCGCCATCGATTGAGGCCATGCAGGAAGCTTTTACGGAACGCTACGGCGCAGTTGAGTCCCGCCTGTCGGAGGATGAACTTTCGGAAGCCAGGAAGCGGGTAGAAACCAAGTTCGGCACAGAGGAGTGGTTGAACAGGGTTCCATAAAGCAGGGTTCCATAAAGCAGGTTCCCTAACCGGCCGCCTGTGCCGTCAGCGCACGCAGCAGGTGGCTGCGCTGTTCGATGATGATGCGGCGCAAAGCACGAGGTGCGTCGGTATGCTCATGCAGCCACTGGTCAGTCTTCACCAGCACTGGATGCGTGATCGGCTCCATGCCGGCTGCCAGATCCTGCCCGCCGGGATAGAGGCCCCTGACGATCCTGCCTGCGATTTCGATACTGCGCTCAGCCCAGACACGTTCCAGGCATTCAAAGTAGGGCTCGATGTATGGCTCCAGGAGGTCTCTGGGCGCAATGGTGAAACCCGTGATTGTTGCACTGAGGATCTCGTTGGACAGCCCGGTAGTGTTGACGGCTGCGTCCCAGGCTGCCGCCTTTACGGAGGCGTCAGGGCGTGCTGAGGAGGCTACTGCATGGCCTTCGCGGCCGGAGGCCGTCTTGTCCGCCTCAAGTTCAGCATCCAGCTCGCGCTGCACGGCTTGTCCGTGGGCGGCGAGGGCCTGCCAGAAACTCCAGCGCAGTTCGGCATCCACGGCCAGGCCGTCAATGATCGTGCCGCCTTCCAGGATGCCCCGCAGCAGGGGGAGCTCGCTGTCGCCGTGCCTGGAAACATCGGCCAGGGTTCTGGCCCAGGCAAGCTGCTGGTCTGATCCAGGGGCTGCGGATTGCAATTGGGCGGCGGCGACTGCCAGGAAGTCCTTTCGCACGCCTTCCCGCATGACAGCGGGGACATAACGTTCAATAGCGGTGGCTGCGTTGCCCAGCACGTTCAGGAGGACGCCGATGCCGGTTTCGGCGGGTGCGAAATGTTCGACGGCGGCAACATAACGTACCGCTGGCGTAGCGCCATCCCGAGCCGAATCCCACAGGGCGGTCCAGCACAGCGCACGTGCCATGGGGTCTTCGATGGTGCCCAGGGAACTGCGGACTGTGTGCTCCGAAAGGGCGTCCAGCCGCACCTTCGCGTAGCTGAGGTCCTCATCGTTGACCAGCAGCAGTGCGGGCCGGGGCTTCCCCGCCAGTTCGGCCACCAGCGTGCTCGGGCCGGAGACGTCCAGCTCGATGCTCTCTCGCCGGACGAGGTGACCGGACGAATCGGGGTCATACAGGCCCAACCGGAGTCGGTGCGGCCGCAACTCCTGCTTGCCCGTCAGGGGGTCGGTGGCATCCTGTTGGAGCGTCACGGCGCCCATGATCCCGTTGTCATCCACAATGTCTGCGGTGATGGTGGAAATGCCCGATGTCTGCAGCCACTGGCGCGCCCAGCCGGCAAGGTCCCTTCCCGACGCGACGCTGAGCGCCTGCAGAAGGTCCTGTAGCGAGGTGTTGCCGAACTCGTGGTCCCGGAAGTACTGACGGGACCCGGCGATAAAGTCGTCAAAGCCTACGTAAGACACCAGCTGCTTCAGAACAGAGGCCCCTTTGGCATACGTGATTCCATCAAAGTTCTGCTTGGCCGCCTCGAGGTCCGGAATGTCGGCAACGATGGGGTGCGTGGTAGGCAACTGGTCCTGTACGTAGGCCCAGGCTTTGCGTTTGCTGGCGAAGTTCACCCATGCGGTATCCCAGTCAGTGGCCCGGTCCACGCCAAGTGTCCCCATGTAGTCAGCGAAAGATTCCTTCAGCCAGAGGTCGTCCCACCAGGTCATGGTGACGAGGTCGCCGAACCACATGTGGGCCATCTCGTGCATCAGGGTGTTGGCGCGCGCCTGGTACTGGGCGTCTGTTGCCCGGGAAGCGTAGACATACTTCTCAGTGAAGGTGACCAGCCCGGGGTTTTCCATGGCCCCGAGGTTGTACTCGGGCACGAACGCCTGATCGTATTTGCCCCAAGGATAGGGGTACTCGAAAAGCTCGTTGAAGAACGTCAGCCCGCTCCTGGTCAACCGGAAGAGTTCATCGGCATCGAACGAGTCCGCCAAAGACGCGCGGCAGTAAAGGGCCAGTGGCACGTCAAGGCGGGTGCCGTCGTCGAGCGTTGCTCCCCAATGATCAGTGGCCTTGAAGTAGGGCCCGGCAAGGATGGTGGTGATGTAGGTGGACATCCGCTGGGTGGTAGCAAAATCCCAGCGCTGGGCCGACGCATCATCCGCTAAAGGCGTTCTGGTGGTCTCCACGCCATTGGAGGCGACTTCCCAGCCTGCCGGAGCGATCACGTGGAAAGTGAATTCGGCTTTGAGGTCGGGCTGTTCAAAGTTGGCGAAGACGCGGCGGCTGTCGGCCGGTTCGTATTGGGTGTAGAGGTAGCACTGGCCATCGGCGGGGTCGACGAAACGGTGCATGCCCTCTCCGGATCGGCTGTAGAGCGCTGTTCCCGTCACAGTGACGGTGTTTTCGGCGGCGAGGCCTTTCAGGATGATCCTGTCCCCGTCCACCACACGGTCAACGTCAAGCGCCTTGCCGTTCAGCACCACGGACTGCACTCCGCCGCTGATGAAATCCAGGAAGGTAGCTGAACCGGGTATGGCTGAAAACCTGATGGTGCTGGTGCTCGGGTAGCCTGCGGTTGCGGGATCTGCCGCGTCGCGGACGTCCAGGGTGACGTCGTAGCTATGGGTGGTGATCAGGGCTGAACGTGTTGCGGCTTCATCGCGCGAGAGATTGTGATTCGACACACAGCTATCTAATCATGATCCAAACGGCCCCCAGGCCCAGCATTGCGATCAGCAGCCACGATCCCAATGCCACAGCAACGGCACGGCCCCCGGTATGAACGAGGGTGCGCACCCGCACCGCGGAACCGAGCCCAAAGAGGGCGATCGCGAGCAGGATGTCCTGTACTCCAGCGGCGGCTTCCAGAGCTGCCGGTGGCGCCCACCCCAAAGTGCGAACGCCCACCATCGCGATGAAGCCGAGGACAAACAGAGGGACAATCGGCGGAAACCGGCCATCGTCGTCGTGCTTTCCTGATTGCCCTGATACTCCGTTGGCTCTCCGCCGTACATGCATCAACCGCTGGTGCAGCCCTGCCGCCGCCGCGATGGGCGCCAAGAGCACCACTCGGGTCAATTTGACGACGACGGCGACTGCCAGCGCCGCTGTCCCCGCAGTTTGGGCGGTGGCAACCACTTGGCCGACGTCATGCACGGACGCACCGGTCCACGCTCCGAATTGTTCCGGGTTCAAGCCCAGGGGGTGCATGAGGAGGGGGAGCACTCCAATGGCCAGAGTGCCACACAAAGTCACCAACGCCACGGGAAGTACAGTGTCCTGGTGCCTGACCCGCCTTACCGCTGCCATGGCACCGATGGCCGACGCACCGCAAATGGAAAACCCTGTGGCGATCAGGAGGGCCGCCTCATCCGGAAGGCGCAGGATCTTTGCGAGTCCGTAGGTCCCGGCGAAACTCAGTAACACCACGGCTGCAATCAGAAGCAGTGACAACCACCCCAATCCGAGGACGTCGCCCATGCTCACCTTGAGTCCAAGCAGTACGATTCCGGCGCGCATGAGGTGCTTCCCGGCGAAGTCCAAGCCTGGCCGGGCGCGCCCCGCCGCCCAGACAGCAGTGCCCGGTATATTTGCAGAGAGCAGGCCCAGTGCAACAGCAAGCGTCATGACGGGAATGACCCCCAATGCCGGAAACACCGCGTGGACGGTGAAGGCGACCCCCGTGGCGGCAATACTCAGGACCAGCCCCGGCCCCAGCCGGGACAGGTGGGGCGCAAGTCTGTTCAAGGGCATGCCTCAACCCTGCCGGATGGGGGCACCGAAAGGCGAACCGGGAGTCTCCGGAAACCGCGACACAATCAGTGCGAAATGCGCTTGACTCAAAAAGGTGATTGTCTAATTCCCATGTCTGACCTATTTCAGGATTATTCCGAGGCCGCTGCGCGCAGCGGCGCCTACGACGAGATGTTCGCCCCAGGCCACTTCGCCAGAAAATCCTACGGTCAGGTTGCCGGTGCACTGCGCGAGCTTTCGCTGGCTGACGTCACCGCACGCGCCGATTCCATGGCACGCACGTTCCTGGACCGCGGCGTGACGTTCGACTATGCGGGGGAGGAGCGGCCGTTCCCGCTGGATATCGTCCCGCGCGTTATCCCCGCCGACGAGTGGGATGTCCTCGAGCGCGGCGTGGCACAGCGGGTCAAGGCCCTTGAAGCGTTCCTCAACGATGTGTATGGCCGGATGGCTGTAGTGGCTGACGGCGTCATTCCACGGCAACTCGTCACCACAAGCGCCCATTTCCACCGCGCCGTTCACGGCTTCGAACCCTCCGGCGGCGTCCGCGTGCACGTCTCCGGCATCGACGTCGTCCGTGATGCCGAAGGCACCTTCCGTGTCCTTGAGGACAATGTTCGCGTCCCCTCCGGAGTGAGCTACGTTCTGGAGAACCGCCGCGCCATGGCCAAGGGCCTGCCCGAGGCATTCGGCCAGCAGCACATCCGGCCCGTGGAGGAGTACCCCCGCAGGCTCCTCTCAGCGCTGCGCAAGACCGCCCCGGCCGGCGTCGACGATCCCACGGTTGTGGTCCTCACGCCAGGTGTCTTCAACAGTGCATACTTTGAGCACACCCTCCTTGCCGGACTCATGGGCGTGGAATTGGTGGAAGGCCGGGACCTGATCTGCCGCGGCAACCGTGTGTACATGCGGACCACAGCCGGCGAACAGCGCGTGGATGTCATTTACAAGCGCATCGACGACGACTTCCTGGATCCCTTGCAGTTCCGTTCCGATTCCATGCTCGGTTGCCCTGGCCTGGTCAACGCAGCCCGCGCTGGTGGCGTGACCATCGCCAACGCCGTAGGCAACGGCGTAGCCGATGACAAGCTCGTGTACAGTTACGTGCCTGACCTGATCCGGTACTACCTTCACGAAGAGCCGATCATCGCCAACGTCGACACTTTCCGGCTCGAGGAAAAGGAAGCCAGGGAACATGTTCTGGACCGCTTGGAGGAGCTGGTGGTCAAGCCAGTCGATGGTTCAGGCGGCAAGGGCCTGGTCATTGGCCCGGATGCTTCCAAGGACGAGCTTGACGCTTTGCGGAAGCGCGTGATTGCAGATCCGCGTGGCTGGATCGCCCAGCCCGTTCTTCAACTCTCCACAGTGCCCACGCTCTCCGGAGACAAATTCGGCCCGCGGCACGTGGACCTCCGCCCCTTTGCAGTCAACGACGGCGACGACGTCTGGGTCCTTCCCGGTGGCCTGACCCGTGTGGCGCTCAAGGAAGGTTCCCTGATTGTGAATTCCAGCCAGGGCGGCGGTTCCAAGGACACCTGGGTGTTGGCCAATTCGCCACAGATGCCTGCCGAGATCATTCCGCGCCAGTCCGTGACGGTCCGCGAACAGGTTTCTGTGTGGCCCGTGGAAAGCAATTGGCGGGACCGCCAGACGGAGCAGCAGCAATGATCCGGATTGCAGGCCTGAGAAGGACCCCTGCTCCATTGACCCCAGCTCCATTGACCCCTGAACTTCGACAAGCACCACGCGAAGGAGGCGCAGTTTCATGCTGAGCCGTATTGCCGAGTCACTTTTCTGGATCGGACGCTATGTAGAGCGGGCCGACGGCACTGCCAGGATCCTGGACGTGCACCTGGAGCGCCTGAACCACCTGCCCCTTGAAGAGCAACGCAGTGTTGCCCGTGAACTCCTCGCCGTAATGGGCGCGAAGCCACAAAGCGAAGACTTCGGCCTGCCCGAGCTGCTGCATGCACTTGCGTATGACAAGCAGAGCGCGTCCTCCATCGCGGGCTCGCTTGGCGCTGCACGTGAGAACGCCCGCAGGGCGCGGGAGACCGTCTCGCAGTCACTCTGGGAAAGCCTGAACACCACGTATTACGGCCTCAGCCAGCATCGCAAGGACGTCGTGGGAACCTACCGTTTCTGCAACTGGGTCCTTGAGCGGACCGCCATGGTGCGCGGGCTGGCCGACACCACCGTCAGCCATGACGAGAGCTGGCTGTTCATGGTCCTCGGGCGTTCGCTTGAGCGTGCCGACATGACAGCGCGCATGTTGTCCACGCGGGATGTGCAGTCCGCCGGAATGTCCTGGGTGAACATGCTGCGGTGCGCTGGCGCGTACGAGTCCTTCATCCGGACCCGGAGGGCCGCATTTGGCGACCAGCACGCAGCCGAGTTCCTGCTTCTGGACCGGTTGTTCCCTCGCTCGATCGTCTACGCCCTGCGCGACGCGGATGAGTGCCTGGCAAAGCTGGACCCTTCAGCCCAGCGGGTCGGCTTCATCAACGATGCCCGTCGGATTGTTGGGCAGGCCAGAACGTTCCTTGAGTTCCACCGGACGGATGACCTGATGTCCGAATTGCCCGAGCATATGGAACGTGTGCAGAAGGCTGTGACCCAGGCTTCGGACGCGATTTCCCGTAAGTACTTCAATCAGGCTGATGAGCATGCCTGGGTGGGAGAAGTTTCATGACCCGGCTGAGCATCGTCCACAAGACGGCCTACAAATACAACCGACGCGTGACGTTGTCCTACAACGAGGCCCGGATGACTCCGTTGACGGACGGCCAGCAGGTGGTCCTGGAATCCTCGTTGAAGGTTTCACCCAACCAGGCTTCGGTCAGCACCTACCGCGACTACTGGGGCACGCGCGTCACTGCCTTCGATATGCAGATGCCCCACGAGAGCCTCGAGGTCCTTGCCACGGCCACCGTGGAAGTGCACCGGACCGAGCGAGTGGCAACCGAGGACGACATCGTGGGCTGGGACGTCATCGCCTCGGAGAAGATCCAGGACGAATTCAGCGATTGGCTGCCCCAGTCACGCTTGAGCGGTCCAGGTGAGGAAGTCCTCGGCATCATCCCAGGCGTGGTCGATGGCAAGAACCCCCATGAGGCGGCGTTGGCCGTCTTTTCGTGGATGGCCGGGGAGATGACGTACATGAAGGGCACCACAGGCGTCACGACGAATGCCGAGCAGGCGTGGACGCAACGCCAGGGTGTCTGCCAGGACCTTGCCCATTTGGCCATTGGCGCGTTGCGTAGCCGGGGCATACCGGCCCGCTACGTTTCGGGCTACATCCATCCGCGGTCCTCCGCTGACATCGGCGAAACCGTTGCCGGGCAGTCCCACGCGTGGCTGGAATGGTGGGACGGCGAATGGCGCAGCTGGGATCCCACTAACCATAAGCCTGCCGGCGACTACCACGTGACTGTGGCGAGGGGACGGGATTACCGGGATGTTCCGCCCCTGAAAGGCATTCTTTCCGGCGGCGGAGGTTCGGGGCTATCCGTTTCCGTGGAGATCACCCGCCTCGCATAAGTAGTTTGTGAACAGATAGGCCCCCAAGAAGCGCTTGGGGGCCATATCTGTAAACACACTCGAAGAATTTTGGATTTACCAGGGGGAGGGCTTGTAGTCCTTGAGGAACACTCCGTACTGGTCCTCGCCGTTCTCGCCCATCACGATGGGGTCGTACACGCGGGCAGCACCGTCCACCAGGTCCAAGGGCGCATGGAATCCTTCTTCCATGAGCCGCACCTTGGTGTAGTGCGGACGTTCATCGGTGATCCAGCCGGTGTCCACGGCGGTCATGAGGATGCCATCGGAATCCAACATTTCCTGGGCACTGGTGCGCGTCATCATGTTCAAGGCAGCCTTGGCCATATTGGTGTGAGGATGTCCCGGACCCTTGTAGGCGCGGGAGAACTGCCCCTCCATGGCCGAAACGTTCACGATGTACTTTCGCCATGCCGTTGAACGCTTCATGGCATCGCGGAGACGGCTGACCAGCAGGAACGGAGCTGTGACGTTGCACAGCTGAACTTCGAGCATTTCGAGCGGATCCACTTCGTCCACTACCTGCGTCCAGCTGTTAATGGAGGCGAGGTCAGGGACCAGCCCACCGGCATCGATGGCCGTTCCGGATTCGATCCGGGCCAAAGACGCCGAGCCAGTAGAGAGCGCCAGGGAAGTGATGGCGTCTCCGGCAAGGACAGGATGTTCGGTGACGCTGCTGGCCAGGGCCAGTGGATGCTTGTCATGGGCGTGGCCGAACGTGACCAGCTCGGGGCCTCCGTTGGCAGCCTCCAATGCGGCCGGCAAGGGCTCGTCCTCGGCGTCAACCAAAGGTTTGTAGGCGTTGCCGGAGCGTCGCACGGTTTGCGCGGCATTGTTGATGATGATGTCCAGCGGGCCGGCCTTGTTCAGGGAGTCCGTCAGGGCCATCACCTGGGCGGGATCACGGAGGTCAATGCCAACGATCCGCAGGCGGTGCAGCCAATCCGCGCTGTCTTCCATTGCGGCAAATCGACGTGCCGCGTCTTTGGGGAAGCGTGTTGTGATGGTGGTGTGGGCGCCATCCCTGAGCAGACGGAGCGCAATGTACATACCGATCTTGGCGCGGCCACCGGTCAACAGGGCGTTGCGGCCCGTGAGGTCGGTGCGGGCGTCGCGTTTGCTGTGGCTGAATGCAGCGCACTCGGGGCACAGCTGGTGGTAGAACGCATCCACCTGCGTGTAGTGCTGCTTGCAGATGTAGCAGGGCCGTGAACGGATCAGGTGGCCCGCGACCTCGCCGGTTGCTGAAGGAGCAAGCTTGTTGCCACGGGTTTCGTCATCAATGCGGTCCGGCGCAGCTGTTGCGGTGAGGGCAATGACTGCACGGTCGGCTTCCGCGATCAGGTCCCGCTTGGTGACGCGGCGGTGCCGTTTGACGGCTTTGAACATCTTGCCCGTTGCACGACGGACGGCGACGTAGTCCGGGTGCTCCTCGTCATAGACGTGGATTGTGGTCAGAACCTTGAGGCAGGCCTGGATCTCTTCAGGCGTCAGATCGGTGGAGCTCATTGACCTGATTTTACAGCCTTGGGAGCCTGAGGCCTGCCTCGGGTTCTACCAGCGCAGCCGGTGCTGGGCGGGAGCCTAGCGGCCAGCGCCCTGCGATGCTGCGTCTACCACCCGGGCCTGGATGCCGGCAGCTACCTTTTCTGCAGAATCCCGGATATCGGGGTCATCCTGCGTGGCAGCCTTAACGGCTTCCGGCAGGCCCCGGCGGTACTCTGCGGACAACGCGAGCTCCTCTTCGCCAGGTTCAGGAACAAGCTGTCCCTTGGCAAGGACTGTGATCCCGGATTCGGTGACCTTGTAGCCACGGGCCTTGTCCAACGCCGGGTCCAGTCCGATCGCGGCGCCGGCCGGGACCTTGACGTTCTTGTCCAGGATTGCCCGCTTGATCACTGCACCTTCGCCGACGCGGACCTTATCCATCAGTACTGAGTCCTGGACACGGCTGCCCGCCTCCACGAAGACGTCGTTGGAGAGCACGGACCCTTCAACGATGCCGCCTGAGATGACCACACCGCTGGCCACGATGGAGTCCAGCGCGGTACCCACCGTGCTGTTCCCGCCGCGGACAAACTTGGCGGGAGGGGAGATGCTCTGGCGGGTGTAGATGGGCCACTCGGAGTTATAGAGATTGAAGATGGGAACGGGGGAGATGAGGTCAACGTGGGCGTCGTAGAAGGAGTCGATGGTGCCAACGTCCCGCCAGTACGTACGGTCACGTTCCGTCGCACCAGGGATGTCATTAAGCGTGAAGTCATAGACTCCGGCCTCACCCTTGTCCACGAAGTAGGGAATGATGTCCCCGCCCATGTCGTGCTTTGTATCCAGGCGCTCGGCGTCCACATGCAGCGCCTCAACAAGGGCGTCCGCGTTGAAGACATAGTTGCCCATGGAGGCGAGGAACTGAGTGGGATCGGCCGCAAGCCCGGGCGTGCTGGCCGGCTTCTCCACGAATGCCGCGATCTTCTGGGGATCGTTCTGGTCAACTTCAATCACACCGAATTGGTTGGCCATGTTCAGCGGCTGCCGTACGGCTGCGACGGTAGCCTTCGCGCCACTGGCAATGTGCTGTTCCACCATTTGTGAGAAGTCCATGCGGTAAACGTGGTCTGCGCCGACCACAACCACAATGTCCGGAGCGTCATCGTGAATAAGGTTCAGAGACTGGTAGATGGCGTTGGCACTGCCAAGGAACCAGCTCTTGCCGACGCGCTGCTGTGCGGGAACGGAAGCTACGTAGCGGCCCAACTGTGTGGACATGCGCCAGGTCTCGGAGATATGGCGGTCAAGGCTGTGCGATTTATACTGCGTCAGAACCACGATTTTCAAATATCCCGAATTGACCAGATTCGATAGTGCAAAGTCAATAAGCCTGTAGCCCCCCGCAAACGGAACAGCTGGCTTTGCCCTGTCCGCCGTCAAAGGCATGAGGCGATTGCCTTCGCCGCCAGCCAACACGATTGCCAATACTTTCTTCAACGCCATGGTCATAGCTCCCCGTACGTCTTCGTAGCCCCCAAAAGTCCGATTTTCCGGACCCTTTCACACTAGAACACATACGCCGGAACGACTACGTTGGGTAACGTGCGAATAGACATTGTGACTAAAGAATTCCCTCCGGAAATTTATGGCGGTGCCGGTGTCCACGTTGCCGAGCTCAGCCGTGTGCTGGCGAAGCACGTGGATCTTCATGTCCGGGCGTTTGGCGCCCCACGTGATGCCGACTACCATGGTGCCACCGTGGCCTCCTACGCCACACCTGAGGACCTCGGCGACGCCAATGCTGCGCTCCAGACGTTGGGCGTGGATCTTCGGATCGTTCCGGACATTGCGGGAGCGGACCTCGTCCACTCGCACACCTGGTACGCCAACATGGCAGGACACCTCGCTTCGCTGCTGCATGGCATTCCCCACGTGTTGAGCGCCCACAGCCTGGAACCGCTGCGTCCGTGGAAGGCCGAACAGCTCGGTGGCGGCTATGCGTTGTCCTCATGGGTGGAGAAGACGGCCTACGAAGCGGCCGCGGCGATCATTGCCGTATCGGATGGAATGCGGCAGGACATCCTGCGCAGCTACCCTGACGTTGACCCGGCGAAGGTCCGGGTTGTACATAACGGGATCGACGTTTCCCTCTGGGAACGGGACGAAGAGGACGACGCCATCCGCGCGTTGGGTATAGATCCGGCCAAGCCAAGCGTCGTGTTTGTTGGCCGGAACACCCGCCAAAAGGGCGTCCCCTACCTGCTTCGCGCCGCTTCCAGCCTTCCCGCCGATGTTCAACTCGTCCTCTGCCTGGGCGCAGCTGACACTCCCGAATTGGCAGCTGAAACAGCACGCCTCATTGAGGAGCTCCAAAGCAAACGCGAGGGCGTGATCCTCATTGAGCGGATGCTCCCGCGCCGGGAACTCATCCAGGTCCTCAGCCATGCCACGGCATTCGCCTGCCCCTCCATCTACGAACCGCTGGGCATCGTAAACCTTGAAGCGATGGCTTGCGGCGCCGCTGTGGTAGCAAGCGCAACCGGCGGCATTCCAGAGGTGGTCCAGCATGGCGAAACCGGCCTGCTGGTCCCCTTGGAGCAGATTACCGACGGTACGGGAACGCCCCTGGATCCACAGAAATTTGTGGCCGACTTCGCCGCAGCCTTGAACGAGGTTGTGGCAGATCCAGAGCGCGCGCGCAAGATGGGCATGGCAGGCAGGCGCCGCGCCGAGGAACATTTCTCGTGGGAATCGATCACTGAAACCACCCTTGAGGTATACCGCTCAGTTCTTAACTGAGCAGCGTTGGTTCAGCCCCGGCCCGTCCGGAAAAGCAGTCAAAACCACGACGGCGCCGCCCCCTTGAGTGGGGACGGCGCCGTCGTGGTTTTGCGAAACTTCCGAAAAAGTTCACTGACCAGAAATCTCGTACTGTTACCGGGACTTGGACGCCTTCAGCGCCAGGAGTGACTTCTCGTCCGCTGGTGCGGATCCGCTGGCGCGTTGCTTACGGAAGTGGGTACTGGCCTCGTCCTGGCGGCTTGCTTCAGCGCCGGTCGCGATAGCTGCCCGCAGGTGCTCAGGACCATAGCCAAAGGCATCCACGAGGTCCAGGGCGTGCGGACGGATCTTGACCAACAAACGGTTGATGTACGTCCCTACGGTCCGGCCGCGCTGCATCGACAACCGGCCGTTCATGAGGTACCACGACAAGTGCTTCTCGATGAGCGAAAGCCCGAACAGATCCCGCAGCCAGGTGAGGACCCGCTTGGTTCCCTCATCGGAAACCTCGGCCAGCGCCTCCGTGAATGCCTCCCACTGGAGGAGCTCGGCATGGGCTTGAGCGGCTTCGATGAGTTCATGCTGGTGCTGGTTGAACAGGGCTGCCGCCTGGTGCTGCGGCAGCTTATTGGCGCCCTTCAGCGCAGCACCTACTTCTGCCACCATGGACTGCACGCGGTCAGTCAGCAGGGTCCGCTGGCCTTCCTCGTCGCGCAAAGCCAGTGCTGCTTTCTGCACCGAACCCGTGTCCGCTACGAACTGGGCAACCTGGCGAAGGCCCGTCCTGTGCAAGGCGACACCCGCGGCCTGGTCCACTACATAGCGGGCAAGCACGCCGAAGTCTGCGCTGCGGAATTCCTTGGCGTAATCGGCCAGGAGACGCTTGGCCACCAACTGCAGCAGGACGGTGTTGTCGCCTTCAAAAGTCACATAAACGTCAAGGTCCGCGCGCAACGAGGCAAAGCGGTTCTCAATCAGGAATCCCGCGCCACCGCAGGCTTCGCGGCATTCCTGCAAGGTGTCCAGCGCATGCCAGGTGCTGAGGGGCTTCAGCGCGGCCGCCAAGGTTTCCAGATCCTGGCGGTCGGCGTCGGTGTCATGGGCACCGGAGAAGACGTCGTCGAACTTTTGCAGGAGCTGCTCGTGGGCAAAACTGGCGGCGTAGGTCGTGGCAAGCCGCGTGAACAGGCGCCGCTGGTGACGCTGATAGTCCAGCAGGACTTCTTCGTCAGTGGGGGAGGAAGCGTTGAACTGACGGCGTTCGGTGGCGTACTGGATGGCTGTTTTGAGCGCCACCTTGCTGGCCGCCACAGCTGCCCCGTCCAAGGAGACCCGGCCCTGGACCAGGGTTCCTAGCATCGTGAAAAAGCGGCGGCCCGGGCTCTCGATGGTTGACGAGTACGTTCCGTCGGCAGCTACATCGCCGTATCGGTTCAGGAGGTTGGTGCGGGGGATACGGACATCGGTGAAGTGGAGCCTGCCGTTGTCGATGCCGTTGAGGCCGCCCTTGATGCCGTCATCCTCCCCGCCGATGCCTGGCAGGAATTCTTTGGTGGTGGGGTCGCGCAGCTCTACGTAGAAGGCGTGGACGCCGTGGTTAACGTTCTTGGTTACCAGCTGCGCGAACACGACGGCGGCCAGGCCATCGTTCGCGGCGTTGCCGATGTAGTCCTTCCAGGCTGCCCGGAAGGGGGTGTTGATGATGAATTCCTGGTTCACTTCGTCATAGGTGGCCGTCGTGGCGATGCTTGCGACGTCGGAGCCGTGCCCCGTCTCGGTCATCGCGAAACAACCGGGAATTGCCAGGCTCATGATCCCGGGGAGCCATTGGTCGTGGTGCTCCCGGGTACCAAGGTGCATGACAGCGGAGCCGAAGAGGCCCCACTGAACCCCGGCCTTGATCTGCAGCGAGGGGTCGGCCGTGACGAGCTCTTCAAATCCGGCGATATTGCCGCCGTGATCATCCGAGCCTCCCAGGCGCGTGGGGAACGCCCGGTGGACGGCATTGTTATCTACAAGGAACTTCAACTGTTCAAACACGCGGGCCCGGTGTTCCGTGTGGTGCAGGCCTTCGATCTTCTGGACATCGGGATGACCCGCTACTTCGCGGGCTTGGTGCCGGATGTGAGCCCACTTGCCCAAGAGCTGCTCACCCAGCGCCGCGACATCCACCATCGGATCCGCACCCTGCTTGCCGGATCCAGTGCTGCCGGATCCACTGGTGCGCATGGCCGCGTCCTCGCGGCCGGACGGTTGATGGGCTGATGGCGCCCGGTCCACTACTTCAGTCATGTTGATTCCTTCTTTGGTTCTTACAACTGATGGATCTTTGCTCATGTCAGTTGGCTGCTTTGAGTTCAGGAGCGATGCCCAGGCATAGCCAGTCCGTAATGTGCCCGGCCATGGTTGCCTGGTTCGGCTTGCTGTCGGAGGCAGGGCTTCCCAGCCACATTTCGCCGGCGTTCCGAACGAGCCCTATGGCTGCCGTGGGCCAGTACTCGATCAACGCCTCTTTCTCTCCACCGAGATACTGCCGCATGGGTGTGGCGATCATGTCGGTGATTTGTTCGAAGAAGTTTCCCAGAGCGCCCGACGCCGCAATGGCATCCTGCGAGGAAGCTTCCCCGGGCGTCAACCGGGTGATGAACGCATAAACGTTGGGGCTGGATTCCGCCATTTGCAGGTAGGCCGAAACCATGGCGTAGAGCCCTTCACGTGGCGTCTGCGCCAATTGGGCCGCTTCTTTCATGCGGCGTTGCATTTGCCCCAACACCACTTCTCCCATGGCCTGTTGAAGGCCGGCCTTATCGCCGAAATAGCGGTAGTACACCGACTTTGAGGTGCCCGCGGCACCGGCGATGTCTTCCATGGACGACTCACTGCCCAAGGCGTGCACAGCCCTGCGTGCTGCCTTGATGAGCTCGCGCCGACGCTCCTCGCGATGGCTCTGCCACCTCGCGGCGCGCCCATCTACCGCAGTGTCCGGGACGGCGTTGCCGGACTCGACGGCGGTATCAACAGCACCAGCCCCGGAAGAGGCAGGTTCGTGTGGAAAATCTGTACGACGACGGTTCACGATACCCAGCGTATCAGGTACGCTGGGTATCAGTAACTGGTATTCATATAAGGAGTCAAGCATGGCTGCAGCAGACGCACCCGCGGGCACGAACACAGGTACAAACGGCTTCGCAAGCGCAGAGCGGAGCGCCGAGCAAGACAAAGGCATTCAAGGGACACGTTCTGCCGTCATCGTCGGAGGCAACCGGATCCCCTTTGCCCGGACGGGCGGCGCCTACGTGAAGTCCTCCAACCAGGACATGCTTACTGCTGCATTGGATGGGCTGATCGCGCGCTTCGGGTTGCAGGATGAGCGGATCGGCGAAGTAGCGGCTGGAGCCGTGCTGAAGCATTCACGGGACTTCAACCTCACCCGGGAGGCTGTACTCGGTTCGGCGTTATCTCCAGAGACACCCGCATACGACCTTCAACAGGCATGTGCAACGGGACTGGAAACCGTGCTTGGGCTTGCGAACAAGATCAAGCTTGGCCAGATCGAATCCGCGATCGCCGGCGGTGTTGACTCTGCGTCCGATGCCCCGATTGCCGTCAGCGAAGGGCTGCGGGAGATCCTGCTGGACCTCAACCGGGCCAAGACCTCCGTCCAGAAGCTGAAGGTCCTGGCCCGTATCCGTCCAAAGGATCTGGCCCCCGATGCTCCCAACACCGGCGAACCACGTACCGGCCTCTCCATGGGCGAACACCAAGCCCTCACCACGGCACACTGGAACATCAGCCGGGAGGCACAGGACGAGCTGGCCTTCAACAGCCACCGCAACCTCGCCGGCGCCTACGAACGAGGCTTCTTCGACGACCTCATCACTCCCTACCGGGGCCTGAACCGGGACTCGAATCTTCGCGCGGACACCACCTTGGAGAAGCTCTCCACGTTGAAGCCTGTCTTTGGCAAGAACCTGGGATCCGAGGCCACAATGACCGCCGGCAATTCGACGCCGCTGACCGATGGCGCCGCAACGGTCCTGCTTGCCACCGAAGAGTGGGCGGACAGCCGCGGCCTGCCCAAGCTCGCCACCGTCCTGGACGGTGAGGCGGCCGCCGTCGACTTCGTCCACGGCAAGGACGGACTTCTGATGGCGCCGGTCTTCGCCGTACCGCGCCTCCTCGCCCGCCATGGGCTGACTCTGGAGGACTTCGACTTCTTCGAAATCCATGAGGCGTTCGCCGGGACCGTCCTCAGCACCCTGGCTGCCTGGGAAGACGAGGACTTCGGACGAACGCGGTTGGGGCTGGACGGCGCCTTGGGAAAGGTGGACCGTACCAAGCTCAACATCAACGGTTCTTCGCTCGCTGCCGGGCACCCATTTGCTGCAACCGGTGGCAGGATCGTGGCCTCGCTGGCAAAGATGCTCCATGAAAAAGGCGCCGTGGATGGAAGGCCGGCACGTGGCCTGATTTCCGTGTGCGCTGCCGGCGGGCAGGGCGTAGTTGCCATTCTGGAAGCAGCCTAGGGGAGCCTGATGACAGACAAGTACACCAAACTCGTCAGCCAGGGACTGGGCAAGGACGTCGCCAAAAGGCTCGGCCTGCCGCAGCCTGTTGAACTGCGTCGACACCAGCCAGGCGCGCCGCTCATCACTGGGCCGGTGCTGGTCAACGGTGACAGCCGCGGCGCGGATGACCTCGCCACCACGCTTCTTGGCTGGGGCCTGGACATCCGTCGCCACGCCTTGCCCAAGGAAAAGCTCGGGGCAATCGTTCTTGTCCTCGACGCCGTTCAGCACCCAGAGGACTTGCACAAGCCTGTGCTGGCAATTGGCGCCTCTATGCGGGACCTCGCGCCCAACGGACGCGTCATTACCGTCTCCAGGACGGTCAAGTCGGCACCCGCGCCCGCTTCCGCCGCGGCCCGGCAGGGCATCGATGGCCTCCTGCGTTCACTGGCCAAGGAATTGCGTGCCGGAGCAACCGCAAATGGCATTCTTCTCGACGCAGATTTAGCCACCACCAGCCCGTCCGCGCTGGGAGCCCTCCGATTCTTCCTTTCCGGCCGCTCCGCCTACGTGGATGGCCAGTTCCTGACGATCAGTTCTTCCTCCGGTAGCCTGCCCTTCGACGCCGACAAACCCCTTGCCGGAAAAGTTGCCGTGGTCACTGGTGCAGCGCGGGGCATTGGTGCCGCGATCGCCAGGACGCTCCACCGTGATGGCGCAAAGGTTGTGCTGGTGGATGTCCCTGCAGCGGGGGATCATTTGGCGGCAGTGGCCAACGAGGTCCATGGGACCGCCCTCCAGCTCGACATCACCCGGGACGACGCCGGTCACCGGATCATCGACCACGCAGTGGAACGCCATGGCAGGCTCGACGTCGTAGTCCACAACGCCGGCATCACCCGCGACCGGCTCCTGGCCAACATGGATGAGGGCCGCTGGCAGTCTGTCATCGCCGTCAACATCGCCGCGCAATTGAGGATCAACGAGACCCTCCTGGCATCGGAGCACTTCAAGGACAAGCCGCGCATCGTATCGGTGGCATCCACCAGCGGGATTGCCGGTAATAGAGGCCAGACCAACTATGCCGCGTCCAAGGGTGGCGTCATCGGAATGGTGCGCTCAACGGCGCCGCTCATGGAGTCCTTCGGGGGGACGATCAACGCCGTAGCACCGGGGTTTATTGAAACAGAGATGACGGCCCGGATGCCGTTCGCCATCCGGGAAGCTGCGCGAAGGGTCAATTCCCTCAGGCAGGGTGGCCAGCCTCAGGACGTGGCGGAAGCCATCGCTTTCCTGGCGAGCGATGCCGCGGGAGGAATCTCGGGCGAAGTCCTTCGCGTGTGCGGACAGCAATTGGTGGGAGCATGAGCAAACCGCAGCCGGTCATCCTTGGGGAGCTGCCATCGCTGTCCAAGCTCTACATGAATGCCGCGGCAACTGCCGCCCGCCGGCGCGTGCTGGGGTCATCGGCGGGGCAGGCAACATTGCCCGCGGTTAGCCACGAGGTCAAGGGAGTCCAGGCGGACGTCGCCAACCTGACCGCCTACCAGCACCTTCTGGGGGAGACCGCCAGCGACATCCTGCCGGCAGGATTCGTCCACGCGCTGGCCTTTCCGGTGTCCATGAGTGTGATGAACCGGGATGATTTTCCGTTGCCTTTGCTCGGGATGATCCACCTCAGGAACCATGTGGAGCAGTGGGTTCCCATCCAGTTCACAGAAGCCCTGGACATCCGGTCTTGGTCGGAGAACCTTTCGGGTCACCGGGCGGGTACGCAAGTCGATGTCATCGCCGAAGTCCGCTCCAGCTCCTCAGGCGTGCTCTTGTGGCGGGGAATTTCCACATACCTTGCGAAAGGGGTCTTCCTGCCTGGTATCGACAAGCCGGGAAACTCAAGCGGCTCCGGGGATGGTGGCAACTTTTCCCCGCCGGACCCCACGGCCCTGTGGAAACTGGACCTGGACATCGGACGCAGTTATGCCGCCGTCTCGGGCGATTTCAATCCCATCCATTTGAGCGTCCTATCGGCCAAGGCATTGGGTCTGAGGGGATCCATTGCCCACGGCATGTACCTTGCCTCCCGAGCGTTGGCAGACGTCGGAGCGGTTAAGTCTGACGCCTTCAGCTGGGACGTGACGTTTGAAGCGCCGGTGTTTCTGCCGGCCAGGGTGGCGCTGGACATCTCCACCCTCCAGGCGGAAACCGGGGCCTGGCAGCGTTCGGACTACGTGGCGTGGAACCCGCGCAGCGGCCGGCGTCATTTCAGGGGCAGCGTGGCTCCATTGTCATAAGGCTCTCCATAAATTCTTAGGGGAGGGATATTCTCTTCAGACGGACCGCCCGCAGGAGGAGAGTCTTGCCACATGAACCAGATCAGTTTGTGCGTCTCGACCTACAACCGAGTTGATGATCTGAAGAGGCTGCTCTCCAGCGCCCTCGCCCAGGAACCCGCAATTCCCATCATCGTCTATGACGACGCATCCTCGGACGGCACTTCAGAGGTGGTCCGAGAGCAGTTTCCCGCCGTTGAGCTTATTACGGGTCAGGAGAATGTCGGTTTGATCGCTGCCCGGAACATCTGCATCCGGGCAGCATCCACTCCGTTCGTCCTCATCCTCGATGATGACGCGTACTTCACGTCCGCCTCCACGGCTCGGCAAACCGTGGCCGACTTTTCCTCGCCTGCAATTGCCGCAGTTGCGGTCCCCTTTGCCGAGAACGGCGCCCTGATGCAGGGCGACCAATCCGGGGATACTGTTCAGCTGGCACGGAGCTTTATCGGCGCGGCACATGCACTGCGCCGGGACGCCGTACTGGCCTGTGGCGGTTTGCGTGAATCCTATAGGTTCTACTGTGAGGAATCGGATGTATCGATTCGCCTGTTGGCTTCCGGCCTCGTAGTCAGGCACGGAACCTCGGATCCGGTGGAGCACTGCCCGAACCCTGACCGTCAACCTCTGCGTAGGCGCCAATTGCGTTGGCGTAGCGAACTTCGCTTCAAGTGGTGCCACACACCAGCTCTGTTTCTGGTGCCCGCGCTCGTTGGTCATGTGGGTCTTCTGCTGGTGAGGTCGGGGCAATTTGGTGGCCTTCGGGAATCCCTTCGGCTGTGCTATTCATCCTGCAGGGACGTCTTCATGTCGCGGTTCGAACGCAAGGGAGTGGATATTCGGATCTACCTCCTGTGGAGACGACTTGCCAAGCTTCCCCGGTTGACCCTGGACGCGGCCGACCACGTTCTTGCAGTTCGACGTGCTCCTCAAGAGCGGCACGTTCAGGGGCACGGCCTGTCCGTCAAACCATGAGCCACGTAAATTCCATCAGCCGGGAGTGATGATCATGAGGGAACGCCACCTGACCGTACGGCGACAAGCGGCCGCATCCAGTGCATCCCTCTGGGCTGTGTTAGCGGATTTCGGGAACCTCGCCGACGTCTGGGACGGACTAAGGGCATCACAAGCCGTCGGTAACAAGACCCAAGGGCTGGGCGCCCGCCGTCAGGTGCACCTGTCGCCTGTCGGCTCGATGATCGAAACTGTCACCGAGTGGGAGGAAGGCCGCGCCCTCGCAACGAAGAACGAGCCGTCGGCACTGGTGCCCTTCAAACAAGCGAAGTCCAGGCTCGTCCTCCAGCCAGATGGCGATGGAACAGCGATGGCCTTTGACTACCGTTATGTGCCCAAGGGTGGGCCCGTCGGCCGCCTGACCGGCCCTCTGATTGACAGAATGCTGACGGCGACCTTCGAAAGCATGCTGGCAGCGGTGGAAAAGGCAGCCCGCCAGGGCAACTGACAAGTGATGCCTTTGTGCAGACCCTCAGCCATATTCGAATATATGTTCTATTCTTAGTCCATGAGACCCAAGCAAGACTCCAAGGCTTTCGCCCGCATGATGTTGCAGACCGAGGCTGAGGCAAAGCACCCCAAACCTGACGATGGCAAAATTATGGAGCTGGAGCAGGGTGCCCAACCGCTTGTCCGCGTAGGTGAAGTCTATGGACGGGCGATCAAGTACACACGTACCTACGGCCTTGTGGAGTGGATGGATGACAGGCGGGACTATCATGTGGAATGGTTTCCAGCCGGACAGATCAAACGGGTAGCCCAGGAGTCATGGAGGGGCTGGCCGTTGGCTTAGTACACGCCACCCAGGACTGAAACGGGGCCCGTGGTTGGAAATGGGCCCAGGCATGGTTGAGGGCACAAAAAAACCCCGGTTTCCCGGGGCCTTCTTTGTGCGCGGAGGGGGACTTGAACCCCCACCCCCTTTCGAGGACTAGCACCTCAAGCTAGCGCGTCTGCCATTCCGCCACCCGCGCAGGTGGTGTTCAGAGAAGCCATTCTGCACCTTCCGGTGCTTCATTTTCCTCCGAAGCAGCGAGAAAAACTCTAACACGGTTTGAAGCAACTAAAAAATCGATGCTGGTCAGGACGGGCTGCTGGCTTTCAACGCGTGGCGGCGCCCGGAATTGCTCAACCGACGGCGCTTCCGGTGAGTAGGCTGGTGGAACACGGGACGGTAGAGCTGCGGGGTCCGCAGTGCGCGTCGCCGGCACCTGCAGCCCAGCCAACGCAAGGAGAATTTCCATGTCTGTCATCCGCCCCGAAGACGAAGTTGTCCGGATCTGCCAGGAGCTCATCCGGATCGACTCCTCCAACTTCGGCGACGACACTGGACCAGGCGAACGTGCTGCTGCAGAGTACACGGCCGGCCTGATCACGGAAGTGGGTCTCGAGGCCGAGATTTTCGAGTCAGCACCGGGACGCGCCAACGTGGTCACGCGCATGGCGGGGGAGGACCCCTCAGCTGACGCGCTGGTGGTCCACGGACACCTGGACGTTGTACCGGCCCTGAAGGATCAGTGGAGCGTTGACCCCTTCAGTGGTGAGTTGAAGGACGGACTGATCTGGGGTCGCGGTGCCGTGGACATGAAGGACATGGATGCCATGATCCTGTCAGTGATGCGGGACTTCGCCAGGACTGGTCGCAGGCCCAAGCGGGACATCATTTTCGCCTTCTTCGCAGACGAGGAGGCCGGCGGCACTTATGGCGCCCGGTATGCCGTGGAGCACCGGCGCGAATTGTTCGATGGCGCCACGGAGGCTATCTCCGAAGTGGGCGGCTTCTCCGCGACTATCGGCGGCCAGCGAACCTACCTGCTTCAAACTGCCGAAAAGGGCTTGTCCTGGTTGCGGCTGGTGGCCCATGGACGGGCTGGCCACGGCTCGCAAATCAATACGGACAACGCGATCACCCGGCTCGCGGCGGCCGTCACCAGAATCGGCGAATACAAGTGGCCTGTGGAGCTGACTCCCACCACCAGGCAGTTCCTGGACGGCGTGACTGAACTCACCGGAGTCGAGTTCGATGCCGACAACCCGGACATCCTGCTCAAGGAGCTTGGCACGGTCGCCCGCTTTGTGGGGGCAACGCTGCAAAATACCTCCAACCCCACCCTTCTCCGCTCGGGCTACAAGCACAATGTCATCCCGGAATCGGCCGAGGCATTCGTGGATTGCCGCACGCTGCCCGGCCAGCAGGAACTGGTGTTCGAGACCATCAAGGAACTCGCTGGGGACGGCATTGAGATCAGTTACGTCAACAAGGATGTCTCGCTGGAGGTGCCGTTTGCCGGCAATCTGGTGGACTCCATGATCGACGCCTTGCACTCAGAGGACCCGGGAGCCAAGGTGCTTCCCTACACCCTCTCCGGAGGCACGGACAACAAATCCTTGAGCAAGATTGGTATCACCGGGTATGGCTTCGCTCCTCTGATGCTTCCGGACGAGCTTGACTTCACGGGCATGTTCCACGGAGTGGACGAGAGGGTGCCGGCCGAGTCCCTGCAGTTCGGCGCGCGGGTCCTCAACAGGCTGCTGAGCAACTACTAAAAAGCAATCCCCAGGAAAGACGGTTCGCGATGACTCCAGAGGAAATCCTTCCGGATGAACTGTTGGAACGGCTGCGCGGGCGGGCGGCCGGTTATGACCAAAACAACCTCTTCTTCCATGAAGACCTTGAAGAGCTGGCAGCCGCCGGTTACCTGAAACTGTTCGTGCCAGTTGCCGACGGCGGGATGGGACTGGGTCTGGAAGCGGTAGCTGCGTTGCAGCAGCGCCTCGCCACGGCAGCGCCTGCCACAGCGTTGGCAGTCAACATGCACTTGGTCTGGACCGGCGTCGCGCACGTAATGGCTGCCAGGGGAGAGGACTCGCTGGACTTCGTGCTGAAGGAAGCCGGCAAGGGGGAAGTGTTCGCTTTCGGAATTTCGGAAGCGGGCAACGATTCAATGCTGTTCGATTCCACGACCGTTGCAGAGCCCTTGCCCGATGGAGGTTATCGATTCACCGGACGGAAGATCTTCACGAGCCTCTCCCGTGGCTGGACCCGTCTGGGAACGTTCGGCAAGGACGCTAAGGCCAGGAATGGAGAGGGCGAGCTGGTTTTCGGTTTCATCCATCGTGATGAACCCGGGCACGAAACCCTTGACGATTGGGACACCCTGGGCATGCGGGCCAGTGCCTCGAACACCACACTGCTGCAGGGAGCCGCGGTTCCTGCCGAGCGGATCTTTCGTAAACTGCCTGTCGGGCCTAACCAGGACTTACTGATTTTCGCAATCTTTGCCTGCTTTGAGACCTTGTTGGCAGCCGTCTACACGGGATTGGCGGAGCGCGCATTCATGCTGGGCATTGAAAGCGTCAAGCGACGGGTCTCGGCGAAGCACGGAGGACGCAGTTTCGCCCAGGACCCGGACATCCGTTGGAAAGTTGCCGACGCAGCCCTGGCCATGGACGGCATCTATCCCCAGTTGTCGGCAGTAGCGCGCGACGTCGACAACCTGGTGGACCATGGAGCCCAGTGGTTCCCCAAGCTTGTTGGACTCAAGTCGCGGGCCACAGAAAATGCCCGCTACGTGGTGGATCTGGCGATCAGGGTCACGGGAGGATCCAGTTACTTCCGCGGTTCGGAACTGGAACGCCTCTACCGGGACGTTCTCGCTGGAATTTTCCATCCGTCCAATGACGAATCCGCGCATAGCACGGTGGCAAACGCTTGGTTGGGACCCTTGGACAGCTGAGGAAACCGGACAGCTGAGGAAACCAGCTGACTAAACTGTGCGCTGCACGGAATAGACTTTGCGGCGCAGCCAGAAACGTCTGCCGCCGCCGAGGTATAGACGGCTGCGTTCCAACTCCCACTTCCCGTACTCCGAGTGCTCTGCGAGCCGACGCCGGGCTTCGGGCAGTGAATCGTCAGGTCCTACCGTCAGTACGAGGTACTCGTACTGACGTGCATAGTCACGTTGGCGCTCTTCGGAGCTGCCTCGAAATTGTTCCTTCATCCCTCTCCATTTTCGTCCTTTTCGGGCTAACGTGAAGTCATGAGCATCGATCCGCGTGTCGCGCTTCAGTCATTGACTGCTGCCCTGGAAGAGCATTTGGCCGCCGCTTCCGCCCGTCGGGGCGAGGGTGATCCCAACGTCGAGGCGGCGTTCTTCGCCGTCGCAGATGCCTTCGAGGTTTACGAAGACGCCTTGTACGAGGCATATTCCGAGGTTACTCCGCTGCAAGTGTTTGATGACGAGGAAGAGGACGATGACGAGATCCTTGACGAAGACCTCGAAAGCCTGGAGGACTAGCAACCTTCAATAAGCGGCAACTAACCGGCCACCGACGGTGGCCGGTTTTTTGTGTCGTTTCGCGACCTCTTTGTCCTGTTTCCTGCCCGAAATGTAGCGGTTTTCGGTGGTTCCGTGAGGTTTAAAGCACGTAGTCCTGCCTCATCCGGCTAGGTACTCGCACGTAGGAGCCATGGGTAAACCTGCGCAAACTTGAGTACCGACTACTGGTGCGCCTCCTGACAGCCGCCGCTTCACTGGGATGTAGGCAACGGCAGGTCTGCGAAGAAGGCTGACATGGTAAAAGTTCCAGTCTTGCGTTCGGGCAAGGTGGCAGCACCACAAGGTGCGCACGACTTTTCCTTGGGCGCGGCGTTCACAGCGAAACCGGCTGTTGTCGATGTCAATCCGCCGGTGTCTCCCTGGATTGACAGGTCCGTTGCTGCACAACGGGCTGAAAAGGCGGGACTGGCGGCGTTGAGGGCAGATGTCACCCTGGACCTCAAGCCGCCAGTCACCCACCGCAACTCCCGCAGCGCGTCTTCCCTGTCCAACCCATCCCGCCGGTCTGAGCGGTACAACCGGTCCGGTTGGACCAAGGCGCTCACCAACAGTCTTCGATTGGCAGACAGCGCCCTGGTAGCGGCAGCAGTCACATCGGGTTTCCTCCTGAACACTGACGGTCTGGCCGTTGCGGCAGGCGGCACGGGACATGAGCGGCACCTCATGCTCGGTTTCATACTTGGCATTGCCTGGCTGGGCGCGCTGGAGGTCTACCGGACAAGGGATCCGAAAGTACTCGGGGTTGGGCCCGAAGAATACAAGCGTGTCCTGTCCGCAAGCCTGCGCGTTTTCGGTTTCCTGGGGCTCGTGGCAGTCGTTTTCCGGCTGGAGTCCGCAAGCTCATTCGTCCTGGTGTCCCTGCCGGTGGGCTTGGTAGCCCTGACAGGGAGCCGCTGGATGTTCCGCCGATGGCTGACGCGCGAAAAGTCTCGCGGCCGCTGCCTCTCCCGTGCCATTGTGGTGGGGGAGCCACAGGACGTCAGATACGTCATCAAGCAAATCAACCGGAAGTCCGGTGCCGCGTACAACATCCTGGGGGCATGCCTTCCAGGGGCTCGGCGTGGCGCCGTCCTGGTGGTAGACAACGAGCGCGTTCCTGTCCTGTCATCGATTTACGGCATTGCCCACACTGTGCGTCAGACGGGCGCCAACGCGGTGATCGTTGCCGGTCCGGTCCCTGGGGGCAGCCAGTTCATCCAGGAGTTGGGCTGGCGCTTGGAAGAAGATGCCGCTGAATTGGTCCTGGCGGCAACGTTGACCAACGTGGCAGGCCCGCGCATTCACTGGCGTCCCGTTGAGGGTCTGCCCTTGATGCACGTGGATATTCCGCACTACTCCGGTGGCAAACACACACTCAAGCGCCTGATGGACGTTGTGGTCTCGGCTGCTGCTTTGCTTTGCCTGGCGCCACTGTTGGCTGTTTTGGCGCTGATAGTCAGGTTGGACAGCCCGGGTCCGGTGCTTTTCCGGCAGGAACGGATTGGCAGGCGAGGCACCACCTTTCAGATGCTGAAGTTCCGTTCCATGGTGGTTGATGCCGAAGCGCGACTGGAAGAACTCAGCGGAAAGGACCAGGGCGCCGGTGTCCTCTTCAAGATGCGCGATGATCCCCGCATCACCAACTGCGGCCGTTGGATGCGCAAGTACTCCTTGGACGAGCTACCCCAGTTCTGGAATGTGCTGGCCGGGAACATGAGCCTGGTAGGCCCGCGTCCGCCGCTCCTTCGCGAAGTCAGTGGCTACGAACGGCATACCCATCGCCGGCTGCTCATCAAACCGGGAATTACTGGCTTGTGGCAGATCAATGGACGATCGGACCTTCCCTGGGATGAAGCCGTCCGCCTGGACCTCTATTACGTCGAAAACTGGTCGATAGCGGGCGACCTGATGATCATGTGGCGGACGTTCAGGGCCATGATCCAGCCCTCCGGTGCCTACTGAGCGGCACAACAAGCATTACCTGAGAAAGAACCGAGCTAGCCAACACAGAATCCGAGTGGAAAATGAGCATAGGAACTATTCCATCAGGCCACGTTAACGGCCACGGGATGACCCCGAAGTTACGGATCGCCGTGGTCGGAGCGGGATATTGGGGCCCGAACCTCGCCAGGAACCTTAAAGCCAGCCCGGATTGGGAACTGGTGGCAATTTGCGATCTTGACGTGGAGCGCGGACTTCGGCTGGCCGAAACGGTAGGCGGCGTCGCCGTCGTCGAGTCCTTGGACGAACTTCTGGACACGTACAACCTGGACGCCGTAGCAGTGGCGACCCCGGCGCACACTCATCACGGAGTGGTGATGACTGCCTTGCGTGCCGGCATGCATGTACTCGTCGAGAAGCCACTCGCGGATAGCCGCGCCAAGGGCCTGGAAATGGTGGAGGAAGCCAAGGCCCGCGGCCTGGTCCTCATGGCAGACCATACCTATTGTTTTACTCCCGCAGTTTTGAAGATCCAGGAACTCGTATCAAGTGGGGCATTGGGCGACATCTTGTATGTCGACTCCGTGCGCATCAACCTCGGACTGGTCCAACCGGACGTCAATGTCTTCTGGGATCTTGCACCCCACGATCTCTCGATCCTGGATTTCGTCCTGCCGGGAGGCCTGCACCCCACCGAGATCTCTGCCCACGGCGCAGATCCGCTGGGTACGGGCCGTGACTGTGTAGGCCACCTGACCTTCGGCCTGCCAAACGACGCCATGGTGCATATCCACGTGAACTGGCTCAGTCCCACCAAAATCCGCCAGATGATCATTGGCGGCTCAAAGAGGACGCTCGTCTGGGACGACCTGAACCCGCAGCAACGCCTCAGCGTCTACGATCGCGGCGTCAGCCTGGAACAACAGCCACGGTCCGCGGCGGACAAAAAGAATTCGGCCATCTCTTATCGCCTGGGCGACACCTGGTCACCGGCGTTGCAGGAACGCGAACCGTTAGGCCAGGTGGTCGCCGAGCTGGCCGGCTCCATCCGGAACCACACGATACCGCGCACCAGCGGCGAATCCGGGCTCAGGGTCCTCTCAGTACTGGAAGCCGTCACCCGAAGCCTTGGAACAGACGGCCAGTCAACCATCGTTGCCGGCAACGAGGTCGCTCTCCAGGTCGCACAGTGAAGAAGCTGCTCGGCGCCAACGTCCTGGTCACCGGAGGCGCCGGAACCATCGGATCCACTTTGGTAGACCAACTGCTCGACGCCGGTGCGGCGCACGTGGACGTCCTGGACAACCTCGTCAGGGGGCGCCGGGCCAACCTCAACGATGCCTTGGCTACCGGACTCGTACAGCTGGTGGAAGGTGACCTGAGGGATCGGGACCTGGTCCACGACCTCACCAGGGGCAAGGAACTGGTTTTCCATCAGGCTGCAATCCGTATTACACAATGCGCCGAGGAGCCACGGTTGGCGCTTGAGGTCCTGGTGGACGGAACCTTCAATGTGTTCGAAGCCGCCGTTGAGCACAACGTGGAAAAGGTCATCGCGGCATCGAGTGCCTCCGTCTACGGAATGGCAGAAGATTTCCCCACCACCGAGAGACACCACCACCACAACAACGACACCTTCTACGGGGCCGCTAAATCGTTCAACGAGGGAATGGCGAGGAGCTTCCGGGCCATGTCCGGCCTGGACTACGTCCTCCTGAGGTACTTCAACGTGTACGGACCCCGCATGGACGTCCACGGCCTCTATACAGAGGTACTTGTCCGTTGGATGGAGCGCATAGTCGATGGCCTTCCGCCCCTGATCTTCGGCAGCGGCCACCAGACAATGGACTTCATCCACACCGCCGACGTCGCAAGGGCCAACATCCTCGCAGCCGCCAGCAACGTCCGGGAGGGCGTCTACAACGTGGCCAGCGGCACCGAAACCAGCCTGGCCGAACTCGCGCAAACACTGCTACGGGTCATGCAGTCCCCACTTCACCTTGACCACGGACCAGAACGGGCAGTCAACGGCGTTGCCCGCCGGCTCGCAGACGTCACCGCCGCCAAGCGGGACCTCGGTTTTGAAGCCGCAATAGAACTTGAAGATGGACTCCGCACACTCGTCACATGGTGGCGTCCGCTCCGGGAAGAAATCGCAGCCTCCCGGCAGCTTGCCCGGCCCGAAGCACCCTCAGTAGGTGCACGATGACCACCTCCGAAACCTCCCTGGCACGCATCGACGTCATGAAACCGTGGCTTGGGGAAGAAGAAGCCCAAGCAGTGGCCGAGGTCATCGCTTCCGGTTGGGTTGCCCAAGGCCCCAAAGTCAAGCAGTTCGAGGAAGCCTTCGCCCTGGAGCAACAGGCCGCTTTCGCCGTCGCAGTCTCCAGCTGCACCTCAGCCCTGCACCTGGCACTCGCCGTCGCCGGCGTCGGTCCGGGAGACGACGTCGTTCTTCCCTCCTTCTCCTTCATTGCAACAGCAAACGCCCCCAGCTACGTAGGCGCCCGGGCCGTCTTCGCCGACGTCGACGTACGAACAGGTTGTGTCACCGCTGAAACCATTGCCGCCGCCTTGACGCCTGCCACCCGCGCCGTCATAGCCGTGGACCAAGGCGGAGTACCCGTGGATCTCGATCCCATCCGGGCCCTGTGCGACCCCCTCGGCATCACCGTGGTGGAAGACGCAGCCTGCGGCATCGGTTCCCGCTACCGCGGCCGCCCGGTAGGAGCCGGCGCCGAACTGGTGGCCTGGTCCTTCCACCCCCGCAAAATCCTCACCACCGGCGAGGGCGGGATGCTCTCCACACCGCGGCAGGACCTCGCAGACCGGTCCCGCCGTCTCCGCGAACACGCAATGAGCGTCTCAGCCGCGGACCGTCATGCCAGCATCCTTGCCCCCGCCGAGGAATACCTCGAAATAGGTTTCAACTACCGCATGACTGACCTGCAGGCCGCCGTCGGGATCGTCCAACTCGGCCGCCTGCACCAAGCAGTACAACGCAGGCGCGAACTGGCCTCCAACTACTCACAGGCCTTCGCAGGTATCGAAGGCCTCCGCTTAGTGGACGACCCCGGATACGGAACCGGAAACTTCCAATCCTGCTGGCTGGAAGTAGGCACGGCTTTCCCCATGGGAAGAGACGCCCTGATGACCCGCCTGGCAGAGGACGGAATATCGGCACGACGCGGCATCATGGCCGCACACCGGCAACCTGCCTACGCCGGGACATCCAAGGGCGCGGTTTCGCTGGCAGCAACTGAATGGCTGACAGACCACACCTTGATCCTGCCTCTCTACCACCAACTCACCCTGGGTGACCAGGTCCGGGTCATCGACTCAGTACTTCGCGCGGCAGGACAGGGAAGATGACCGAGCTCCTCCTCATCGCCGCCAGCGGACTCGCCCGCGAGGTCCTGGCCATGGTCCGCAACACCGGACAATACGACGTCATCGGAATCCTGGACGACGACGAAGACAAACTAGGACGCGTCGTGGACGGCGCCCACGTACTGGGCCCCATCCGCGATGCCCTGACCTTCCCACACGCAATGCTGCTGGTCTGTATTGGATCCGGCCGAGGACGCGAAAGCGTCGTCATGCGGCTACGCACCCTTGGGCTCGCAGAAGACCGATATGCGACGGCAATCGACTCATCAGTACATCCACCGGAGGGATGCCGAATCGGCCTGGGGAGCATCCTCCTGGCCAACGTCACCATGACAGCCTCCGTCACAGTCGGAAGCCACGTAGTAGCCATGCCCGGCGTCACGCTCACCCACGACGACGTCGTCAGCGACTTCGCCACCCTGGCCGCAGGCGTATCCCTCGGCGGGAACGTCCACATCGGCAGGGCAGCCTACATCGGCATGAACGCCAGCGTCCGCGAGCGCCGCACAGTCGGCGCCGGCGCAACCATCGGCATGGGAGCGGCCGTGCTTAGCGATGTTCCCGCCGAGGAAACCTGGGCAGGGGTGCCCGCACGCGTTATCCGCCGCGGCTATTCCCCCGAGCTGGAGGACGCCCTGTGACCCTCCGTAGCCGTCCCGCAATCCCGCAAACGCCCACTCCAACACGGGCGTTTGTCATCAGCGTCCTGAACGCAGTCGTGACACGCCTGGGAACGATCGCAATTGGAATAGCACTTGCGCGGTTACTGGGGCCCGAGCAGTTCGGAACATACGCTGTGGCCTTTGTGGCACTAATGGCTGTACTGAGCTTCAACGAACTCGGGGTCAGCCTGGCAATCGTTCGATGGCCAGGGGATCCCAAGGAAATCGCAGCGACCGTGACGACGATCTCAACGGCATGCAGCATTGTTCTCTTCGCAGGTTCCTATGTGATGGCGCCATACTTCACGGCAGCCATGGGAAACGAAGCCGCCACCGACGTCGTCAGGGCGCTCGCCTTCTGCATCGTTCTCAATGGGCTGGTGGCTACGCCTGCGGCCGTTCTGCAACGAAACTTTCGCCAGGGCCAACGCATGATCATTGACCAGGTCAACGTTTGGCTTGGGGCAGGTGTCTCCCTGGTTCTCGTCATCATGGGCATGGGTGCTATGAGTCTTGCCGTTGGACGCGTGCTGGCCAGCCTCGTTTCCGCTGTCCTTTTCCTGATTTACTCGCCGTTGCCTTACCGCTTTGGGTTCTCCAGGAAGTTGGCGAAACAGCTGCTTGCTTTTGGGTTGCCCTTGGCGGGCGCGAGCATGGTGGTCTTCGGTGTGGGTTACGTTGACCAACTGGTTGCTGGAAAGATGCTCGGTCCGGTTGTGTTGGGATTTTATGTCATGGCCACGAATATGGCCGGTTGGCCGGCCAGCTTGTTGTCGCAGCCTTTGCGCAGCGTGGCACCGGCGACATTTGCCAGACTGCAGGATGCTCCTACGGAGATGCGTGCCGCCATGCTGTCAATTGTTGCGGTGGTGGCATCAGCCATGCTGCCGGTTTCGGCCGTACTGACTGCCTGCGCGGTTCCGGTCGTGACGCTGCTGTATGGGGAAGCGTGGGGGCCGGCTGCCGGTGCCTTGGCTTGGCTGGCACCGGTTGCGGTGTTCAGGGTTTTTCACGAACTTATTTATGACTACTTGGTGGTGATCAAGCAGTCGGTTCCCATTCTGAGGGTCCAGCTCTTGTCCCTCCTGGCCTTGATTCCGGCGCTTGTTTTGGGTGCCCAACTGGGCGGTCTCCAAGGCTTGGCGGCCGTTCCGCTGTTCATTGCGGCGGCCGTAACTTCGCCACTCTATTTAGGTGCACTCTCCCGGGCGGGCATTCCCTTGAGAAGCCTTGCGGTCAGCGTCAGTGTGTCCACCGGTATCTCGGTCGCCGCCGGAGTGGCCTGTTTCGTGCTGTCCTCTTTGATTCCTTCGCCCCTCCTGGCAGTTGGTGCCAGCCTGTTGGTTGGTTTGCTGGCCATCACGGTCTCGGTGTTCCTCCGGCTGGGAGACATTCATCAGTTGCGTCGAATGGGTCGGGAACAGGAGGCTGTCCGGTGAAGATTCTTATCTATCCGCATGACCTTCGAATTGGTGGCAGCCAGGTCAATGCCATTGAGTTGGGAGCCGCTGTCCGGGACCTGGGCCACAGTGTGGTCATTTTTGGGCAGCCCGGAACGCTTACGCGGAAGGTGCGGGAGCTTGATCTGGAGTTCATTCAGGCACCGGCCCCCGGCAAGCGGCCGTCCCCGTCAGTGTGCGCTGCGTTGGGCAAGCTCGCCCGTGGCCGCGAGCTTGACGTACTGCATGGTTACGAGTGGCCGCCGGCCCTTGAGTGCTTGATTGCTTCGAGGCTGGTACCCGGCAGCAGCAGCGTGGCGACTGTCATGTCCATGGCCGTTGCTCCGTTTATCCCCAGGACGATGCCTCTTCTTGTAGGAACTGAACAGATCCTGGAGGCGGAGTCAGCTTTCGGTCGCCAGCGCGTGGGGCTTCTGGAGCCCCCCATCGATGTCATCGCAAACAGTCCGTCAGCCGTTGCAGGGCAGGAGAAATTCCGGGAACGGTTTGGACTAAATGACCGGGCCCGCATAGTTGTTTGCGTTTCACGGCTCGCCCGGGAGTTGAAGCTTGAGGGCATCTTGTCCTCGATGGACGCAATCGCTGAATTGGCACGGCTGAGGGACGTTCGCCTTGTGATCGTTGGAGACGGGCCAGGGATGACGGACGCGATTGCCAAGGCTTCCGTTATCAATGACGGGCTGGGACGACGCGTGGTTCTGCTAACGGGGGAGCTTGAGGACCCCAGGCCAGCGTATGCGGCTGCTGATGTTGTCCTGGGGATGGGCGGCTCGGCCTTGCGCGGTCTTTCCTTTGGGAAGCCACTGGTGGTTCAAGGGGAGCGCGGCTTCTGGGAATTGTTGACCCCTGAAACTCTGGACCGTTTCCTCTGGCAGGGATGGTACGGCGTAGGCAGCGGCACGGAAGCGGGGCGGGAAAATTTGATTTCCATCCTTGGATTCCTGCTGGACAACGAGCAGGAACGAGCCAAGCTGGGCTCCTTTGGGCGCCAACTCGTTCAGGACAGGTTTTCGCTCACTAACGCAGCCCGGGTACAGGCGCAGTTTTACCGGCGTTCGTTGGAAGAAAGCAGTGGAACTTTCGCTTCGTTGAGGGCCGAGGCGGTAGCTGGTGCCCAATATGCCGCCTACGTGGGGCGTCGACGCTTTCAGCGCTATTTCGGGCACAACGCAGCTGATGACTTCAATGCCAAGCCGGTAGCCTCGATGCCTTCCCTGGCCGTGCGCGGACGGGACAGCTGATGGAAACGATTGTCTACATGTCCGGGACCCGCTGGGATAGCCTTTCGGGTACTGACAAGATGCTGGCCACCTCGTTGGCAAGGACACACCGTATTTTGTGGGTTGATCACCCGGTTCCACTGACCAGCTATCAGGATGTCCGACGCCACCTCATCCGGAGCCTTCGTGGTGTCGGCGAAAATGTGGGGACGAATATCAGCCGCCTTCGGATTCCGGCTCTGCCCGGCGTGAGCAAACCGGTTGTGCGTCGCTCTACGGATGCTCTTGTACGCCGCTGTGTAGATGCAGCCCTGGATCGGACTGCCGGGCGTATTGCCGGCATCGTCAATTCATCGCCGATCATGTTGTTTCCGTCCCGCCGCCCGGAAGGGACGCGGCTCCTGCACCTGACCGATGATTGGTTGGCGGGCACGAATCTCATGGGCTTCACTTCGTCCCATTTGATCCGCGTATTGGAAGAGAACATCCGATCTGCCGACGCTATCAGCGCAGTCTCTGAGGAACTGGCAGCCAAAATCTCCAGGTTTTCCGGCAGGCCCGTCGAAGTCTTGCCCAATGGCTGCACCCCTGCGACCACTCCATCAGGTTCCAGCCGCAGTCCGGTTGTGGCCCTGGTTGGTCAGCTCAACAACCGCCTGGATCTGGACGCCCTGGAATCCGTCGCCGCAACAGAGGTCCCACTGCTCATCATTGGTCCCCGGGCGGACGGGGATCCAGTTGTCCGCTCCAGGTTGGATGCCCTGTTGTCCAGGCCAAACGTGGATTGGAGGGGGTTGGTGGGCCAGGACGACGTCGCCCGATTGCTACAAACCGTGTCAGTCGGTATCACTCCCTATGCAGACACAGAGTTCAACCGATCAAGTTTTCCCTTGAAGACCCTTGAATACCTTGCTGCAGGGCTCCGGGTCGTAGCCACCGATCTTCCATCGACGCGATGGATCGGCTCGCCCGCCATTGCGGCAGCCAAAACACCGGCCGAATTCTCACAGCTTGTTCTAAATGCCCTGCGAGAGCCCATGACACACGAACTCCGTGAAGATATTGACGCCACTGTCCGGTCGCATAGCTGGGACTCACGGGCAGCCAAAATCCGAGGACTCCTGGCCACGGGGAAGCAGGTACGGAATGGCAGCATCGGGCACCCGACGCAACTGTCAGGTCCTGCAGTGCAGGGCCAGCCGGATGACGTGCAGCCAACGGTGGACCACGCGCTCCTGACCAGGTTCAACCTTCCGTCAAAGGGCTTTGAGAGCCTTGTCCGGGCTAAAGACGGATGGCTTCACAACCGCGTTGAACTCTTCGAGAGATATTGCCTTCCCTCGGTTCGTGCCCAGACACGCAAGGGATTTCATTGGATTGTCTATTTCGATCCCGAAAGTCCTGGCTGGTTGTTGGACCGGATTAAGGACCTGAGTGCCGATGGCCTGTTCACGCCGATTTTCCGTGCGGAAGTTTCAGCCGACGAGCTCCTGGCGGACATCGAAGAGGTCGCGGGTCGGCGGACACAAAATCTGCTGACCACCAACGTAGACAACGACGACGGCCTTGCCGCCGACTTTGTGGCCCAGGTACAGGACGTCCAGTGTTCCGAGTTGCCGTCAGCCATTTATTTGTCCTCCGGATTGGTAAAAGGAGGTGCCTCCGTCTATTTGAGGCACGACGACCGAAACGCGTTCTGCTCCGTGCGGTCCACCTGGAGTGCTCCCATTACATGCTGGTCAGCCTGGCATAACCAACTGAGCGAGATTATGGCCACGGAGGAAGTCGGTGGCCCGCCAGCATGGCTGCAGGTTGTGCACGGTTCCAACGTCAGTAACAGAATCCGTGGACGCCTTGTGGCCGCTGATCCATTTGCAGACAGGTTCCCTGGGTTGCTGGACGACGTGGCCGCTGTGAGGACCTTGGAATTAGTGCGCGACGCCCTGGTTGAGGGTCCGGTACGCCTGCTTCGCGACGGCCTGCGCAGCGCAATCAAAACGGCCACGGTCAGGCTCCTCGGCAGAAGTGGAATCGACAGAGTAAAGGTTTTCCTGGGACAGAGTAGGAGGGAGATCGGATAATGCAAATTAGAACGATTCTAAGAAGCCTGGGGCACAGGTGGTACTTCGTGATCATCGGCTTGGTGATGACCCTTGTGCTGTGTTTTCAGGTCCAACAGAACACCCCTGAGAAATTCAAAGCGCAAGCCAGCCTGGTGGTCATGCCATCAGCGCATAGCGTTGGCGTCGACGGTAATCCATACCTGAACCTGGGTGGCATGGGTGAGGCGCTGGACATCCTTACCCGCCGGCTCTCGGCCGAAGACATCCGTGGCAAGATCGCGGAGGACTTTGCCAACGCAAGCTACACAGCTGAGACGGATCGAGGCACGAGCGGAGCCATTCTTCTCATCACAGCCACGTCATCGAACCCGGATGAATCCTTGGGCACCATGCGGGCCGTCATGGACCAAGCACCGCTGTTGTTGGAAAACATGCAGGGTGCTCTGAACGTTCCCGAGGAGTCGCGGATCTCAACCATGACCCTTCTGGTCGATAGCCGGGCCACGCCGGAATCCAAGGCAAGGACCCAAATCCTCCTCGTTGCGGCAGCCGGGGGAGTAGGGCTGACCTTGGTGCTCACCGTTCTGTTGGACAGCCTGCTGAAGTCACGCAACGCCCGTCGCCGCAGGGAAAAGGGCTCCCGGATTCCGGAGGAGACCAACCATAGTGTGCCGGCTACAGCGGCAGCACTGGAACCAGCGCACGACGACGTCCCGGTCGCCTTGCCCGTCTCCCGAAGGCCCTCATAGCCATGACGCCCAAGACTCTGCTCCAGGTCCTGCGACGGAGGTGGTATGCCGCCGTCGCTGTTCTGTTGATTGGCTTCGCAGGATTGGGCGCGATCCGGTCTCTGGATCCCGTCTATTGGACCCAAGCAGAAGTCTCCTTTGTTGCACCCGATGGAGAACCTGCCTACTGGGTCCCAGGGGGAGACGTAGCCTCGCTGGTGCCATTCGCCGCTTTGGTCGAGCGGCGCGTCAACGACGACTCCGACTCAGTCAATTTGGTCCTGTCCCGGGGCACCCTCTATGGAGCGGGAGTCAAGCACGGATACTCCGTGACGCTGCCCAACACCGGAGGCCAGTGGACCAAGAGCTTTTCCCGGCCGGTGCTGGCGGTTCAGGTGGTGGACTCGAGCGCGGAGCGGGTGAACGAAGTACTGTCCGCGGTCATTAAGAGAATCCAGGAGGAGTCCACGGCACTGCAGAAGGAAACGGACGTTCATGGCGCCCTGATAACCACGGTGACCACGCCCTCAAGTCCCGAGATCATCTTCGGCGGCGGTACGCCGACGGACCGCGTCAAGGGTGCCAGCGTCTGGCTCGCCCTCGCTGGCGCTGCCGCCCTGGCCGTGGCCGCCACTGTTGAACGCCAGATTGCCCGGCGCCGTGGGGTACACCGAGGGGCAGGTCAGTAGATATGCGAGACACATCAGATAGTTGGGACCCGCGTGAAGTAACTGTGGTCCAGCTGGGAAAGCAGCGCGAGCGCTCGGACGTCGCCACATTCGTCACCATATATCTGGTGGTCACGTGTGCCGTTCCTTCCAACCTGACCATATCGGCCTTAGGCACCGTAGGGCGGCTGACTACCTTGTGGGCCCTTTTGGCACTCGTATGGTGGGTGCTGTACCAGGTCCACAGGACCAAGCCGGAGGCCATGGGGCGCCGCCCAGTCCGACTCGCCCTGGCCCTCTTTTTGGCTATTGCGGTAGCCAGTTACGCCGTGGCCATGCTCCACGGCCTGCCCGATAAGGAATCCAGTCCTGCAGATGGTGGACTCATTCGTTTGCTTGCCTGGGCGGGGATTCTCCTCCTGATCCACGATGGTCTCAAGAATCGACATGGATTGATTACCATCATGCGCAGTGTCGTCATGATGGGAACGTTCACCGCAGTCCTTGGACTTCTCCAGTTTGTCACCGGAGCATCCCTCATCGACTGGATCACCATTCCAGGCATGTCATCGAGCCCCGACTTCTCCAACATCGACGTCAGGGGCGGATTTGTCCGGGCCGCCGCCATGGCGTCACACCCCCTCGAGTACGGAGTTGTACTTTCGACCTCCTTTCCCATTGCTTTGACCCTGGCACTCACGCAGACCACAAGGAATTGGCTACTGCGGTGGCTGCCAGTCATGGCTATCGCCGTCGCTTCCGTCTTGTCGGTCTCCCGTTCTGCACTGATCGCAGTCGCCATCGCCTTCGTCATCCTCATCCCTGCATGGTCAAAGTCCATGCGGCGTCGGGCCTACCTGGCGTCAGTAGGCCTCGTGGGCGCCATCTACATCGTCACTCCTGGACTGCTTGGCACGCTTCGAGGCCTGTTCACCGTCGGCGGCGACGACACAAGCATTACTTCCAGGACAAATGGGTACTCCACTGCCTTGGGGATGTTGGAGAACAATCCCATCATTGGGCGGGCGTTCGGAACGTTCCTGCCCGAGTACATCATCGTCGACAACCAGTATTTGGGACTGCTTGTGGAACTGGGGGTTCTCGGACTGGCCCTGTTCCTGGCCCTCATCGTCAGTGGGCTCACGTGCGCTTGGCGCGCGCGGCGCTTGGCAGTGGACAACGACATGCGTCAGTTGAGCCAAGCAGTCCTCGCGTCCCTGGCAGCCGTAGCTGTCACCTTTGCGTTCTTCGACGGGCTCTCTTTTCCCATGGCCGCCGCGATGTTGTTCCTCATGCTTGGAGTCGCGGGCGCGTTATGGCGCATCGTGCAGGAAGAGCGAGGAGCTCTTCCCACGGGAAAGCTGAGTGCGCTACCCATCGGAAAGGCACCGGGAGTTGGATTGCTGCGCCCGTATCGAGACGGAGTTGATGATGGTTCGAACAGATGAGGTCTTCCGTGGAGATGAGCCGAGAATCCTCCTCGTCAAGACCAGGGGACGCTCCACAGTCTCGCGGAGCGAACGCCAGCTCCGCGAGTCCTCCGGCGCAGAGCCCCGCAGTCTCCTGTTTGAAGAAACCCTGAACTGCGATGTCCTCGATGAAAACACCATCCAACACGCAGAGGGCCTCCGGGCACATATCTATAAGCGTTTGCCGGCCTTTGTCGCCCAAGCCTTCGAAGCCGCACGGCTCAGCCGCTCCTACGACGTGATTATTACGTGGTCGGAACGGCATTCAGTTGCCGTTGCGGCACTATTCGCCATCCTCCGCATTAGGACTCCGCATTTGGCCATGATGTTCTGGCTTTCAAAACCGGCAGTTCGATGGCCCCTCAGGCTTGTCCGGTCCGGCATTGACAGAATCGTGACATGGAGTTCGATCCAACGGACCGTGGCGATTGAACGGATTGGGTTTAAGCCCGATGACGTAGTGCTCGTTCGCCATCCCGTAGATCTTGAATTCTTCAAACCAGTCGATTCCGAGCGTGAGATCATCTTTTCAGCCGGCTCCACCCAACGGGACTTTCCAACCTTCGCAGACGCAGTCCGGGGATTGGACGCGCCGGTTCATATAGCCGCCTCGCTGGTGGTTGCCCTTGACGGATACAAAATCATCACGCGGGACGTTCGTGATGAACCGGGCTGGCCAGAGAACTGCCAGGTCCGACCACTCACCTCCATTGAGCTGCGCGACGCGTATGCGGCCGCCAAGGTGGTGGTTGTCCCGCTTTTGCCCACCGACATTGACGCAGGCGTGAACGTCATTCTGGAGGGCATGGCTATGGGAAGACCTGTCATTGTCTCTGAAACCCAGGGCCAGGTGGACGTTATCCGTGACGGCGACACCGGAGTATTCGTGCCGACAAGAGATTCCTCGGCCCTCAGGAGTCGCATAGAGTCTCTCCTGGCCGACCCCGAAGCTGCCGAGGAAATGGGGCGTCGTGGTCGCGCCTATGTGGAGCAAAACCACCGTTTGGAAGACTTCATAGACCACGTCAGGAGCAATGTGCTCGAGTTGTCGGCGCGGCCAAGCAGAAGAACCTTTTGGTCCCGGAGGAGCAGCGTGCCGCTAAAGGCCAGGTAGAGCCCGGCCACGGGGCTTCTACTGCCTGCTGCTCTCATCGCGTTCCCAGGAACCGCTCGCCGTCCCCGCAAAGAATGCTCCGTACCGGCCAATAACAGCGAAAGCTGCATATACCAGCGCATCGAATGCACTGAGCGGCCCGCGTACTGAAACGGCTAGCTCCTGCAAAGTCCGCGACGTCGAGGAGGCTGCGCCAGATGACGTCGACAGTGGGCCCCGTGAGGGTCTTTGCTGTTGGTTTCCGCGGTAAGTGCGCCGAAGAATCGCGAGTAACGCCCTCGACGAGCGGGGGGTCCTCACAACGACAGGGTCGGTTGCCAGAACAGCTTTTTCGCCGGGTTGGAACAAACGGTCCACGTAGTAGTCGTCGCCGGTCAGAGCGGGAAATTCTCCGAGCCGCTCATGTCCATCTGCGTTCATCGCATAGGCTCCGGCCCCCCACAGCCCCTGCACGTTTCCAGGAATTCGGTTCCGGGCCCTGTAATAAGCCCTGACCAACACAGAGGCTCCGCTCGTGTCGTAGCGGAAGGCTGGCCGTGCAGCCAGAAGGGGCCCGGCCTCGAGAGCCTTGAAAACGGCGTGGAGGGCCCTGGGGTTGAGCTCTACATCAGCATCAAGATACAGTCGCGGCCACCGTTCGGTGGCACCGTCCGCCGCGTTGAGCGCTGCTGTTTTGGACGCACCCTCGACATGCAGGACCTTGATGCCGTGGTACTGGGAGGCGACAATTTCCGTGTCATCCGTGCAGCCATTGCACGCCACGATGACGTCCACAGTTCCGGCACTTATGACTTCCTTCAAAGAATCCAGTGTCCGGCCAATAACTTTTGATTCATTGTGCGCCGGGATGATGACGGCTCCGGTTGGAAGGCCCTTCGAAAAATCCGGGGATCGCGTGGCATGAGGCAACGTCTGCCATAGCCGTTTCCTCAAAAGGGCCCGCGCTGCTTCCCGGTGGCCAGGTTTGTTGATGCGTGCCAGCTCAGCGGCGCAAACGGCGGCCCGGAAGAGCAGAGCCCTGCTCCGCCCGAGATGTTTGGCTGCATAGCGAACACGATTCACGGACAGCAGCGCCGTCAGCTGAGGCGAGGTACCCGAACCCCCGCCTTCATGCCACATCCTTGCTGTGGGCTCGAACCAGATTGATTTCCCTGCTTCACGGATTCGATGGCAATAATCTGTCTCCTCCGAATACAGGAAGAATTGCTCGTCCCATTCCCCCACGGCCTGGGCTGCCTCGTCGCTTATCAGGAGAGCCGCGCCTGTGGCCCATTCGATGCGATGAGCGTATTGGTAGCCCTCCACGTCGAAGTCCATTTCCGAGAGCCAGGCCGGCCGCCGGCGCAGATGGCTGCCCAGTGCGGCATCGCCCAGGGCCCGCATCACGCTCGGCTCGCGGCGCAGCGAAGGGTAAACACTGCCATCATTTTCCAGCAGGACCGGCACAACCGCCCCAGCGTGGGACAGCCGCATTCTTCGGCGCAATGCTGGCACTGCGCCCGGCTCCACCCGCAGGTCCGGATTCAAGATGAGGTAGGCGTCGGCGGGGCCCGCCACCCGCATCGCCGCGTTGATGCCACCCGCGTAGCCGAGATTTCCCCCCGTCCGCAAAGAGATGACATCCGAATGCTTCGCCAGCTCGGTCATCGTGTCACCGTCAGGAGAATTGTCAGCCACCACTACCTTCATGGTTTGGTCACCCGTCATGGCCCTCAGGCTCGAAATCAGGGGTCCGACGTCGTCGGCGTTGTTGTAGGTAACAACTATGGCTGCCACCTCTGCCCTCGCGTCAGCCGGGAGAAAGGGCTGCGGGGCCTGGTTGCTGATCGGGGCAGGGGCAATTACCGAATCCTCTGGCTTCCGGCCCGCCGGCAGTGCGGCGGGAAGAACGTCTGCAGCGCTGACCTGACGCAACTTCAGGTACGCCTCGGGTCCATCTATCAGGTACCGGCGAGCAAGCCTCCGAGGTTCCAGCATGAGTCGCCAAGCCCACTCAAACCCGTGGGAACTGATCCAGGATGGGGCGCGCCGGATTCGACCAGCCAGGAAATCGACAACAGCACCGAACGCCAGCAGAATCTTGGCTCCCGTGAGGCGACCATACTTGCTGACCCACAATTCCTGGCGGGGCTTGCCCATGCCCACCACCAGGATGTCCGGAGCAGTGGCCGCTATCTGCGCGGCGAGTTCCAAGGAAGCCTGCTCATCACTGATCACGGACCTTTCCGGGGCCCACCAGCCTGCAATCGCCAGATCCGGACGCTCTGTTGCGAACCTGCTGCGGATAAGCTCCTGGGCCTGCTCCGTCCCACCGAGGAATCCCACGCTTAGGCCACGGCGTTCCGCTTCGTCCAGCAGGGGCTCCACAAGATCGCTTCCCGCCAATCGTGGCCAAGGCTGGTCGGTGAGACGACGGGCTTCAGCAACCAGTGGGGCTCCGTCCAACAATGTCAGCCACTCCACCGACGCGTGCTCCGCCATCGCGCCCATCCACCTGCTTCCGGCCCCAAAGTGCAGGATATGGTCCAAGTTCGCGGAACAAACGCCGAGAGGTGACCCGCCAACTGAAGTTGCCCGGTCCATGATTTCCCGCAGGGCGCCATCAAACTCCAAGAGCTTCACGGGAACTCCGCCCAGGCTCACCCACAGACCCTGCCCGGCTGGGGAAACTGTTGGCGGTCGGGAACCATGCCCTGTTGCTTCCCCCGGGCGAAGCCGGGGAGAACTGTGGCGGGTGGCAACCCGGGAGGGCGCAGTCTCTTGGTGCAGCATTCTCGGCTCCAGGCTCGATGATCCAACTCACGGCACAAAAATGTGCCGGCGATCCAAGTCGCTGCACTTCCTGGATCGCCGATGCCGGACGGCGGGTGCCGCCCGAACTTACTTCCTTGAGTTGTCTCCCGGCCCTACTGTTTCGAGGCTGCCGTAGGGCTACTTTAGGACGATTTGCCTGCGTGCACCAGAGCCCGCGTTTGACTCATGGGAAGGTCCGCAGCCGCAGGGTATTGCCTGCCGGCCCCTGCCGGGAGAGGATGCGTAATGTCGACACCGAGGGGACCAACTCTGACCACGTAGAGGACGGACATGGGCAGCGAGATCACAGACTGTTTGGGGGGCTCGGCAACGCATTTTGTTCTGACACGCTTCAATGTCCGCAGCTTTTATCACAAGGCAGAGCCCACGGACGCATGGCTTCGCGAGCGCCTTCAACTCTTTGAAATGTACTGCATCCCGTGCTTCCGGAATCAAACGGAAACCCGGTTTACTTGGCTGGTTTTCCTCGACTCCCTGTCACCCCTGTGGTTGAGGCAGGAAATTGACAAACTGTCCCAAGGCGTCTTTTGCGCCGTTTACGTTGAGGGTGCCTGGTCGCAGGAATTCCTTAGCCGGACAATTGGCCAACTTAGTGCCACGCCCTACGTCATCACCACGCGGGTGGACAACGACGACGCAGTAGCAAACGACTTTATTCAGACAATTCAAAGTTGTTTCACGGAACAGGACAAAACCTTCGTTAATCTCGTGAACGGTGCGCAGTATGCCGGGCGGAAACTTTACGTCCGCCCCTACACGATGAATCCATTTTCGAGCTTGATAGAGCAGGTTACGAACCACAGTCCGGCCACCGTGTTCGTTGAACATCATTACCGGATCGATGCATATGCCCCTGTCCTGAATGTACGGACCGCACACCCGATGTGGTTGCAGGTGATCCACGGCGGTAACGTCCTCAACGAGGTCGTCGGCCTGCGGACGAGTGCCCGACGCATTGCCCCGCACTTTTCTGTGTCCCTCGACGTGGATGATCGACTGTTCAGCCGCAGCGTGGACAGGGTCCTGGGCGCCTGGAAAATTCTCCTGCGCCTGCTCCGAAAGCCATCGCGGCTCAGGGACTTGACCAAGACCCTCGTAGCGCGGAAAGCGGGAACCTTCGTCTCAAAGTGACGTTCCGGAACGCAGGTATGCTTCCAAGCGGGAATGCGACATGGACGGAGTGAAGCCCGCTTCCTTTATTTTCGAAAGGTCCAGCACGCTGCTGCCTGGGCGCGGCGCCGTCCCGGATTTTGCGTATTCGGAAGTGCTGATGGTGGTGATTTTTCCAGGATCCGCACCGCAGAGGCGATAGACGTCCTGTGCAATTTCCGCCCAGGACTGCGGCTCGCCGTCGCTGGTGAGGTTGTACGTTCCGTAAGGTGCCTGTTGGCTGATCAGGTGCCTGATACCTGCGGCAATATCAGAGGCAAATGTCAGCCGCCCCCATTGGTCACCCACCACTGTGGGCGTCACGCCTTTCGCGGCCAGTCCAGCCATGGTACGGACGAAGTTGCGGCCCTCGCCCACTACCCAACTGCTCCGCACAATGTAGTGCCGCGGCACCGCAGCAACGGCAGCGTCTCCGGCGGCTTTGCTTTGCCCGTAGACACCCAGGGGAGCGGGGGCCTCGTCCTCCCGGTGCACGGCGGCCGTACCGTCGAACACATAGTCGCTGGATACATGAACAAGCGTCAGTGAATGTTCGACGGCGGTCCTGGCCAAGCGGGACACTGCGGCTGCGTTGATGCTCCAGGCAGCAGTGCGGCCTTCCGCTGTCTCCGCGGCGTCGACTCCCGTAAAGGCGGCGGCGTTGATGATGGTGGAGTACTTGCGCCAATCGGTGGCGAGATAGGAATTCTCTGCCGAGATATCAAACTGGGCCCGCCCCGCAAAGTCCACCGTTGGGTCGCCGTCGAACTCCTGTCTGAGCGCTTTCCCCAATTGTCCGTCCGCGCCGAGTACCAACGTCCGCCTGGATTGCATGGGCGTGACTGTTGCCAGCCTCGGATGGTTGCGGTCCTGCGGTGAAAGGATGGCCTGCTCCAAGGGTATGGGCCACGGGACAGCGACGTTTTCGTCGCCAACGTTCAGGAACGTATATTCGGCCTGGGCGCCGGCGCTCCAATGGTCGTTGACCAAGTAGGTGTAGGCGGTGTCATCCTCCAGGGTCTGAAAAGCATTGCCCACACCGCGCGGAACGAAGATAGCGTCCTTGGCCGTCAGCTCGGCATGGAACATCGTTCCGAACGTAGGCCCATCCCGCAGGTCCACCCACGCACCAAAGATCCGTCCTGAGGCGAGGGAGATGAACTTGTCCCACGGTTCGGCGTGGATACCCCGCGTGGTCCCGCGTTTGGCATTGAAAGAGATGTTGTTCTGCACAGGCCCAAAATCCGGCAGGCCCAAAGCCATCATCTTGCTACGGTGCCAGTTCTCCTTGAACCATCCTCGGTGGTCTCCGTGGACCGGCAGCTCGAAAAGCACCAGGCCAGGGATCGGCGTACCGCGGGATGTCAATTCAGCCGGTTCCATGGGTTAGTGGCCTTGATCTGCATATTTGGTTTCGGTCGCAGCTTTTTGGGGCCGCCACCAAGCTTCGTTGTCCTGGTACCAGCACACAGTGTCAGCCAAGCCGGCGTCGAAGTCTGCAAACCGGGGGACCCAACCAAGTTCCTTTCGAAGCTTGCTGGAGTCAATCGCGTACCGAAGATCATGACCAGGCCTGTCAGTCACCAGATCATAGGCCTCAGGAGACTGTCCCATCTGCCGAAGCAGCTTCTCCACGACGTCCCGGTTGGACTGCTCACCGTCAGCACCGATCAGATACGTTTCACCAATCCGCCCACGTTCCAGGATTGCCGCCACGGCCGAGGAGTGGTCCTCCACATGGATCCAGTCCCGCACATTGTGGCCGTTGCCGTAGAGGCGGGGACGGTTGCCATCCAGGATGTTGGTGATCTGTCGTGGGATGAATTTCTCCACGTGCTGATAGGGCCCATAGTTGTTCGAGCAGTTGCTGATGGTCGCTTGGAGGCCGAAGGAACGAACCCAGGCCCGAACCAACATGTCTGAACCGGCTTTGGTTGCCGAGTAGGGGCTCGTGGGCCGGTAGACCGACCCCTCGGTGAACCGTTGCGGATCTTCCAGGGCCAAATCCCCATACACCTCATCTGTGGAGATGTGGTGGAAGCGGGTACTGTGCTTCCGCGCCGCTTCAATGAGCGTGAACGTACCTACGAGGTTAGTGTCCACGAACGGCCGGGGATCCTGCAGTGAATTGTCGTTGTGTGATTCAGCCGCAAAATGGACCACGGCGTCAACGGCTGCCGTCAGGCGGTCTACCAGCCGGGCATCGCAGATATCGCCCTGGACGAATTCGAAGCGTTCAGGAGGCAGGCCGGCGAGGGACTCGATGTTTCCGGCATAGGTGAGTTTGTCCAGGGTCGTGACATGGAGGCGTGAGTGCCCCATGATGTAGTGGATAAAGTTGCATCCAATGAATCCGGCCCCGCCGGTGACAAGGATTCTCTGCATGGCCATAGCGTAGCCGCCAATTGGGGCTATGTGCAGCGGGAAGGGACAGCTAATATGCGCGGCATCGTTCTTGCAGGCGGCACGGGCTCCCGGCTTCACCCAATAACGCTTGGAATCAGCAAGCAATTAGTCCCCGTATTCGACAAACCCATGATTTATTACCCGCTTTGCACGCTGATGCTTGCCGGTATTCGGGACATTCTGGTGATTACTACACCCACTGATGCGCCCCAGTTCGAGAACTTACTGGGCGACGGATCCCAATTCGGCATAAACCTCACATATGCACAACAACCCACGCCTGATGGATTGGCCCAGGCATTCATCCTGGGGGAGCAGCACATTGGCAATGGCAAAGTAGCGCTCATCCTGGGGGACAACATCTTCAACGGTCCCGGGATGGGTAACCAATTCCGCAAGTACGCCGACGTTGAAGGCGGCGCGATTTTCGGTTACTGGGTCAAGGATCCTAGTGCTTACGGCGTCGTGGAATTCGATGACGATGGTCTGGCCGTCTCCATCGAAGAAAAGCCCGCGTCCCCAAAGAGCAACTACGCGGTGCCGGGCCTGTACTTCTACGACAATGACGTCGTCGCCATGGCAAAAGACCTCAAACCTTCCCCTCGGGGGGAGCTGGAGATCACGGATATCAACCGGCAATACATGGAGCTCGGAAGGCTCCATGTGCAGAAATTCCCCCGCGGGACCGCCTGGCTGGATACGGGAACCTTCAGTGACCTCAACGATGCGTCAAACTATGTCCGAACCACCGAGAACCGGCAGGGCCTGAAGATCGGAGCGCCGGAGGAGGTGGCGTGGCGAATGGGCTACCTCAACGACGACGAACTCCGCCAACAGGCGTCCAAGCTCGCCAAGAGCGGCTACGGCAGCTACCTGTTGGACATCCTCGACCGCCAGTAAGGACCTCGAGGGCTATACCGCCGAGACGTCCTCCAAAGCGCGCGAAATTTCGGCAGGGAGAACCGTCAACTGGGCATCCAGCAATTCCTTGAGCTGGACGGCGTTCCGGGCTCCCACTATCGCCGTGGCAACGCCGGGACGCGAAAGCAACCAACTCAGCGATACGTCCAGTGGCGATCGCCCCAGACCCCGCGCGGCCATGGCGACGGCCTCCACTACCCGTGATGCCTTCGGTTCAAGGTATGTTTCAACGTACGCAGCAAGCCTGCTCTGCGCAGCACGGGAATCCGCGGGAATCTGGCCCCGGTACTTTCCGCTCAAGACACCACGGCCCAGGGGAGCCCAGGCCATCAGGCCGAGCCCGGCATCCTCGACGGCAGGAATGAGCTCTTCCTCCGCCTTTCGCTGCACCAGGGAATATTCGGATTGGTTGGCTACCAGCGTGAAACCAGCGACTGCCGCCGCTTTCGCTGTCTGCCACCCGTTGTAGTTGGAAATTCCCACGTATCGGGCACGTCCCGACCTCTGCGCGAGCTCCAGTGCTGACAGAGTCTCGTCCAAGGGAACATTCGGGTCCCACTCATGAACGAACCAGATATCGAGGTAATCGGTTCCAAGCCTTGCCAGGCTGGCGTCCAACGCTGACAACAGGGCACCGCGTGATGCGTTGATGTTGCGCCTGGATTCCGACGACGAGACACCGGCTTTGGTAGAAATCACGACTTCGGAGCGAGCCACGACATCACCCAACATGGAGCCCAACATCGCCTCAGCCTGGCCTTGGGCATACGATGCAGCGGTGTCGATCACGGTGCCTCCTGCGTCCACGAAAGCGTGGAGCAATTCGGCAGCGTCCTGCTCATCCGTCTCCTGCGCCCAGGACATTGTTCCGAGGGACAAAGAGGAGACACGGAACCCGCTGTTCCCGACATAACGCTGCTGCATGCTGATAGCTTACGGGGAGTTCCCAGTCTTCATGACGTAGGGTCTATTCACGTGAACTGGATAGAAGCAGCCTTGCTGGGCCTGGTGCAGGGCCTCACCGAATTCCTCCCGATCTCCTCAAGCGCGCACCTGCGGATCGTGGGCTCATTCCTTCCGAATGCAGCCGATCCCGGAGCCGCCTTCACGGCCATCACCCAACTGGGTACGGAGACGGCGGTCATCGTCTATTTCTGGCGCGACATTGTGCGGATCATCGGGGCCTGGTTCAGGTCCCTGGGCGGAAAAGTCCCACGAAACGACCCGGACGCCCGCATGGGATGGCTGGTGATCCTGGGCAGCCTTCCCATCATCATTCTCGGCTTGTTGTTCCAGGACCAGATCGAGTCGGTCCTGCGAAGCATGTGGATAGTTGCCACCATGCTCATTGTCTTCGGCATGATCCTGGCAGTTGCCGACGCCGTTGGCCGCCAGGAACGGGATCTCACACAGCTCAGCTATAAGCACGGCATTCTGTACGGTTTTGCGCAGGCAATGGCGCTTATTCCCGGTGTTTCGCGTTCCGGCGGAACCATCACTGCCGGGTTGCTGATGGGGTACACGCGTGAAGCTGCGGCCCGCTACTCGTTCCTCCTCGCCATTCCGGCGGTTTTCGGCAGCGGCCTCTACCAGCTGTACAAAACGGTTTCCAAGGAGGGCCTGGCCGGTCCCTACGGCCTCCCGGAGACAGCCCTGGCCACAGTCATCGCTTTCGTGGTGGGCTACGTGATCATTGGTTGGTTCCTTAAGTTCGTCTCCACACGCAGTTACAGGCTCTTTGTCTGGTACCGCATCCTTCTCGGCCTGGCCTTGTATGTCCTGCTCGGTTTCAATGTGATCAGCGCCTAGCACTAAGGTTGAGTCGTGAAATCGTGGACTTCCCGCCCTGTTCCTGAGCTGCCCGGCACAATGCCGCAACTACGCCTCTTCGACACCGCCCTTGGCCGTGTCGCGGAGATAGAGCCGCAGCCGGAACAATCGATGTACGTCTGCGGCATTACGCCGTACGACGCCACGCACATGGGCCACGCCGCCAGCTATGTGGCCTTCGACCTCCTCAACAGGGCCTGGCGCGATGCCGGAATCCGGGTGGCCTACGTTCAGAACGTTACGGACATCGATGACCCGCTGCTTGAGCGCGCCACCGCCACCGGCGTGGACTGGCGTGACCTGGCGCAGAGCCAGATTGAACTGTTCCACACTGATATGGACGCCCTCAACGTCCTCGCCCCAAATCATTACATCGGCGCGGTCGAAGCAATCCCGGACATTGTGCCCGCCATCGAGCGCCTTATTGCCGACGGCGTCGCCTACCGCGTACAAGGTACAGACGGCGAACCCGACGGCGATGTCTACTACGACGTCGAAATGGCCGGCAAACGATCCGACGCCACTGATGCATGGACGCTGGGCGACGTTTCAGGACTCGGCGAAGCGGAAATGCTTGCCCTCTTTGCTGAGCGTGGCGGCGATCCGGACAGGGCCGGCAAACGCCAGGCGCTTGATCCCTTGCTCTGGCGGGTAGCACGTGAAGGCGAGCCCAGCTGGCCGGGGGCTACCTTGGGCGACGGCCGTCCCGGGTGGCACATCGAGTGTACGGTTATCGCGCAGAAATACCTGCCCGCCCCTTTCACCGTGCAGGGCGGCGGCTCCGACCTCGTGTTCCCGCACCACGAAATGGGAGCAGGACATGCTTACTCACTGGCGGGCGTCCCACTTGCCCGCCACTATGCCCACGCCGGCATGGTGGGCCTTGATGGCGAAAAGATGAGCAAGTCAAAGGGCAACCTGGTTCTTGTCTCCAAGCTCCGTGCTGCGGGCGAAGAACCAGCAGCCATCCGCCTTGCGATCCTCGCCCACCACTACCGCTCTGATTGGTCCTGGACTGAGGCGGACTTCGGGGCAGCAAAGGATCGGCTCGCCCGGTGGCGCAATGCCCGCGACGCTGCCCCTGCCGGTTCGGCCGGAGCACTCGTCGCCGCCATGCGCCTGGAATTGGCCAACGACCTCAACGCTCCCGGAGCCATTGCCGCCGTCGATCTCTGGGCTGAGGAGGCATTGCGGAACAACGCCCCGGTGTCCGGGATCGACGCCGCACTTATGGGCGATGCCGTCGACGCGTTGCTCGGCGTGGAGCTTTAGGGCCGGTCCTTACCGCGTCGCTTCAAATACCGCTCGAATTCCCGGGCAATGGATTCGCCTGATGCCTCCGGGAGGTCCGCTGTGTCCTTGGCTTCCTCCAACTGGCGCACGTAGGCGGCAATCTCAGGGTCTTCGGTGGCAAGTTCGTCCACTCCGCGTTCCCAAGCCTCGGACTCTTCCGCCAGGGCCTGGCTGTCCAGGGGAACCTGGAGGAGGTCCTCGATCTTGTGAAGGATGGCCAGTTGGGCTTTGGGCGAGGGTGGTTGTGCGACATAGTGGGGGACCGCTGCCCACAGGGAAACTGTTGGCAGCCCTGCCAGCATGGCAAACTCAGCCAGCACACCCACAATGCCCACGGGCCCCTCGTATTGGGAAGCCTCCAGGTTCAAGCGTTCCCGAAGTGAACTGTCTTCCGTGGTGGTGCTTACCGGAATAGGCCTGCTGTGGGGAACGTCGGCCAGCAGCGCACCCACAAGAATCACCGAGTCCACCTTCAGTGCCTCGGCATGGACCAGGAGTTCGGTTGTGTAGGCGCGCCAGCGGTATGAAGGTTCGGTGCCCAAAACAAACACCACGTCCACATTGCTGTCCGGAACTGACGCTTTGTAGATCCGAGTTGAGGGCCATTTGACCTTGCGCGCGCCGGAGGACGTGCGCCGCACGGTGGGCCGGGTGAACTGGAAGTCGTAGTACTCCTCGGCGTCCACTGTGGCAACCTTCTTGCCGTCCCAGAGCTTGTTCAAATAGTGCAGCGCATCGCTGGCGGCCTCACCGGCGTCGTTCCAGCCTTCAAACGCGGCGATCATTACGGTGACGCGCTGGCCCTCCGCGGGTTCCTTAAGGAAACGCTCGGGCTCCGCGGTGATGTCCTGTCCTTCGGGGGTCCCGTCCACACTGTTCATCCACTCACCCTACGTCCAAGTCCCGTGTGGATGCATGGCATTTCGCGCCGAAGCGTGTCCTGTATTCGCCCACAGCGCAAGCCCGTCGGGAAGCGCCCCGGCTTCCACGTAGACTTGAAACCATGCCTTCGTCATCCAGTCAGCCCCTCCTCAAAGCCGTGCTCTGGGATATGGATGGCACTCTTGTGGACACTGAGCCTTACTGGATCGCCGCCGAGCGGGCACTCGTGGAGGCGCATGGTGGGACCTGGTCACACCAGCAGGCCATGCAGTTGGTGGGCCAGTCCCTGCTGCACTCCGCCGCAGTGCTCCAAGCTGCAGGAGTCCGCCTTGAAGCCCGGGAAATCGTGGATACGCTCAGCGCACAGGTGATCATGCACATCCGAAATGAAGTTCCCTGGCGCCCGGGAGCACGCGAGTTGCTGGACGAATTGCACCAGGCAGGCATCCGTTGTGCCCTCGTTACCATGTCCGAGGGTCCGCTGGCCGGCGTTATCGTTGAAAGCCTCCCCAAGCCCTACTTCGAATTCCTGGTCACGGGAGACACCGTCACCAACGGCAAACCGCATCCGGAGGCCTACCTCACGGCCGTTGAACGGCTTCGGCTCGACGACCCGTCACTGACCATCGATCACTGTGTTGCGTTGGAAGATTCCATTCCTGGCGCCACGGCTGCCCTGGCATCGGGCGTACTGACAGTGGGCATCCCGCATCAGGTTCCGTTGCCCGAGTACCCTGGCATGGTCATGTGGGAAACCCTGGTGGGCCGGTCCGCAGCAGACGTCAGCCAGCTGGTTGCCGATCGCTTCGCACCAGGAAACCTGCTTGAAGGGGCAAACTAGGTGAGCAGCTCCTCCACGCCACACCATGCCGTTACCAAAAGGGACGGCATCCCGCTGGGGAAGATCGCCGGAATCTCCGTGTACCTCGCATACTCCTGGTTCGTTATCGCCGGCTTCACCGTCATCGTCTATGGGCCTGCCCTGCTGGTGCGAATGCCCAACCTGGGCATCTGGGCCTACTTTGTTGCCCTCGGCTATGCCTTGCTGCTGGCGCTCTCCGTCCTGGTCCACGAGCTTGCCCATGCGCTCAGCGCCAAAGCGTTCAACTGGCCAACGGAAAAGATTGTCCTGAACCTGTGGGGTGGCCACACCCAATTCGAGAGCTTCACCGCATCCCCGGGACGCTCTGTCATCGTCGCCCTTGCCGGACCGGTGTCGAACTTTGTCCTGGCCGGCGGCATGTGGGCTGTCCTTTCTTCAGGCATCCTCGGTGGCGTCGCGGAAATCCTGGCAAACATCCTGATGTGGGCCAACCTCCTTATTGGCATCTTCAACGTTCTTCCCGGTTTGCCCTTGGATGGCGGCCGCTTGGTGGAGTCGGCGGTATGGAAGGCCACGGGCAGCCAGGACAAGGGAACCATTGCGGCAGGATGGTCAGGCCGCGTCATCGTCGCCGCACTTGTCATTTGGTTCATCGGAGTGCCGTTCCTCACCGGCGCGCCCCTTGACATCAGCCTCATGCTCATCACCGTCCTTGTTTGCGGTTTCCTGTGGATGGGCGCATCGAGCTCAATCAACCATGCAAAACTCCGCAGCCGCCTTTACCTGGTGAGCGCGGCCGGGCTCGCGGAGCCCGCAGTGGGCCTCCCGAACGCGGCTACTGTGGCGGACGTCCTGGTGGTATCACCGGCCGGGAGTCCCGCGGTCGTAATTTGCGGACCTGACGGAAAACCGCAGGGAGTGGTGGATCCGGGCGCGGCCGCCGCGGTTCCTCCCGAGGCCATAGCGACCACGCCGGTCACCGCCGTAGCGCATGCCCTGGCGGCCGGCGCGTACGTCCCGGAATGGTCCAAGGGCCAGGAGCTGATCCAGTATCTGGCGCGGCTGGAGGGTGGCGAATACGCTGTGGTGGACCACAACGGAACCGTGACCGGGTTGCTCCGCCAGCAGGCAGTAGTGACAGCGATAACAGGTAAAGAAGCCCGGGGCAGCGGGCGCGCCTAACGCCCTTGCCGGTAGAGTTACGTGCCGGTCCATAAAACAGACAAAACAAACCATCCTTTTCGGCGCCCATACGGCAGCAACACATGGCGGCGCAGCCGCCCAGGAGCGAGGAACACCACATGAGCAGCGAAACCGCCGCGGCGCAGACAAGCGCAGGCACTGTCACGGGCGCGGACACAGGCATCGACAAGCCAGCCACTGACTCTGCCACGCAACCAACCGGGGCAGCCCGGCGCCGTGGGCCTTTCCGCGTGGGCGAGCGGGTGCAGCTCACCGATGAGCGTGGCCGGATGAACACCATCACGCTTGAGGTGGGGGGAGCTTTTCATACCCACCGCGGGTTCCTGAACCACGACGAAATAATCGGCAAGGTTGATGGTTCGGTAGTCAGCAATAACATCGGGCAGCAGTACCAAACGCTGCGTCCCCTCCTCTCGGACTTCGTCCTGTCCATGCCTCGTGGCGCGGCGGTTGTCTATCCGAAGGATGCCGGCCAGATTGTCACGATGGCAGATATCTTCCCCGGTGCGCGCGTTGTTGAAGCTGGCGTGGGCTCCGGTGCGCTGTCCATTTCCCTGCTCCGTGCAGTAGGCGACGGCGGCTACCTCCATTCCTTTGAGCGCCGGGAAGAATTCGCGGACATCGCCCGGGGAACGTCGAGACGATTTTCGGTGGCCCGCACCCCGCTTGGCAGATCTCCCTGGGTGACTTCCAGGAAGAAGTGGTCCGTGCCGAAGCACCTGGCTCCGTAGACCGGGTAGTGCTGGATATGCTTGCTCCCTGGGAGTGCCTTGACGCTGTGGCAACTGTTCTGGCCCCAGGTGGCGTCTGGATCAATTACGTGGCAACAGTGACGCAGCTTTCCCGCACCGCCGAGGCCATCAGGGCTGATGGACGCTTCACCGAGCCGGATGCCTGGGAATCCATGGTCCGCGGCTGGCACCTTGAAGGACTTGCAGTGCGCCCGGACCACCGCATGGTTGCCCACACTGGATTCCTCCTGGTCACCAGGCGGCTCGCGGACGGCGTCACTGGAATCTCCGTCAAACGGCGCCCATCCAAGACCGAATTCAGCGAGGAAGACCTGAACGCTTGGACTCCGGGAGCAGTAGGGGAGCGTGCCGTATCGGACAAGAAACTCCGGCGCGCCGCACGTGATGCCATCGCCGGAACCAACGTCCAGGACGATCCCTCGGTCACAAACTGAAAAGGTCACAATAGGGTCCGCATTCCGGATGTCACCAGAGCACCCTGAGCTTTTCGGGACTAAGGTCTTGTTAAGCGCAGGAAGGGGCTGATGAATCGTGGATACGTCGAACAACAACGACATTGGACGGCCGACACCGGAGGAAGCTAACGCCGCTGCTGAAGAGGCAGCAAACCGGAGGCTTGCCGCCATCCAACCGCCCGACCCATCCAGTGAATTGACCGTGGCCGAACGCCAGATCAACATCCTTCGGGACAAGCTTCGCCACATCGACCGCCAGCTTGCCGCCGCCACCCAGAACAACAGCAAGCTCGTCAGCATGCTTGAAACGGCGAAGAGCGAGATCCTCCGTTTGAAGGGTGCGTTGGAGCAGGAAGGGCAGCCGCCCTACAGCTTCGGAACAGTGGTACAGATCAACCCCCGCAGGCAGCCGGGCCCGGGAAGTTCCGGCCAGGCGGCCACGGAGGAATCCGTGGACATTTTCAATGCGGGCCGCAAGATGCGTGTTGGCATCAGCCCGCTGGTAAATGTCAACCAGCTCGCCGTTGGCCAGGAAGTCCTCTTGAATGAGGCCCTGCTGGTGGTTGCCGGACTCGGCTACGAACGGGCGGGTGAACTCGTTACGCTCAAGGAGATGCTGGGCAAGGACCGTGCATTGGTAGTTGGCCGGGCCGACGAGGAACGCGTAGTCCGCCTTTCCGGAGCGTTGCAAAGCGTGCACCTGAAGGTAGGAGACGCGCTCTCACTGGATTCGCGCACCGGCTATGCGCTGGAGAAAGTCCCGCGCGCTGAGGTGGAGAACCTTGTCCTGGAAGAAGTCCCGGACATCACCTATCAGGACATCGGCGGCCTTGGTCCCCAGATCGAACAGATCCGCGATGCTGTTGAACTCCCGTTCCTGCATCCTGACCTGTACCGGGAACACGGGCTCAAGGCGCCCAAGGGCATCCTTCTCTACGGTCCGCCAGGTTGCGGCAAGACCCTCATCGCCAAGGCTGTGGCCAATTCCCTGGCAGCCCGTGCCGCTGAGCGCGCAGGCAACACCGACCTCAAGAGCTACTTCCTCAATATCAAGGGTCCTGAGCTCCTGGATAAGTACGTTGGCGAAACCGAACGGCACATCCGGCTGATCTTCTCCCGCGCCAGGGAAAAAGCGTCCGATGGCAGCCCCGTGGTGGTTTTCTTCGATGAAATGGATTCGCTGTTCCGCACCCGTGGCACTGGCGTGTCTTCGGACGTCGAAACCACCATCGTCCCGCAGCTGCTCAGCGAGATTGATGGCGTGGAGCGATTGGACAACGTGATCGTCATTGGTGCCTCAAACCGCGAGGACATGATCGATCCCGCGATCCTCCGGCCGGGCCGCCTTGACGTAAAGGTCAAGATCCAGCGACCCGATGCCGAGGCCGCTGCAGACATCTTTGGCAAGTACATCACCACGGACCTGCCTTTCCATGCACAGGACCTGGCCGAGTACGGCGGGGACGTCCAAGCTACTGTCGACGCCATGATCCAGCGCACCGTGGAGGCAATGTATTCCACCGAGAAGTCGAACGAATACCTTGAAGTCACGTACGCCAACGGTGATACGGAAATGCTGTACTTCAAGGATTTCAACTCAGGCGCCGTGGTTCAGAACGTCGTGGACAGGGCTAGGAGTACGCCATTAAGGACCTGCTGACCAACCATCAGAAGGGTCTGAGGATCGATCACCTGCTGCGTGCAGTGGTGGATGAATTCCGGGAACACGAGGACATGCCGAACACCACAAACCCTGACGACTGGGCAAGAATTTCAGGGAAGAAGGGTGAACGGATCACGTACATCCGTACGATCGTGCAAGGCAAGGCCGGCCAGGAACCTGGCAAGTCGATCGAGACCACAGCCAACACGGGTCAGTACCTGTGACGGCCAGAACCGAGGGTGTGCCCGGGGAAAGGTTGCCTGTGGGTGGCGCCATGCGCGTCATGGGTTCCGAAACCGAGTACGGAATCCATGCGCCATCAGCGCCCGGGGCGAACGCCACCATGATGTCCGCCCGGATCATCCAGGCCTATGCCACGGTCACGCGCCAACGTGCCGCCGGGGGAGCGGAAACCCGTTGGGACTACACGGACGAAGAACCTCTGCACGATGCCCGCGGTTGGACCGTTGACCGGGCGTCCGCCGATCCCAGCCAGTTGACTGACCAACCGCCAGTGCTCGACGCCGAGGCAGTTGCGTTGGCCTATGGCCGCCAGGAACTGGAACTGGATGGCCAGGACGAGTCCGGTTCGCTCCTCATGAACATGGTCCTCGGGAACGGCGCGCGCCTTTACGTGGACCATGCACACCCGGAATACTCAAGCCCTGAAGTCACCAACCCACGGGATGCGGTGGCTTGGGATGCCGCCGGCGATCTCGTCGCACTTGCCACGGTGAGGAAAGTTGCGGCAGACACCAGCCTTCCGCCGATCAATCTCTACAAGAACAACACTGACAACAAATCGGTGTCCTATGGCTCGCACGAGAACTACCTCATGCCCCGTTCAGTTCCCTTTGGCGACATCATCCGGGGGCTCACACCATTCTTCGTGTCCAGGCAGGTGATTTGTGGTGCCGGGCGTGTGGGGATCGGACAGGACAGTTCCACTGCCGGCTACCAGATCAGCCAACGGGCAGACTTCTTCGAGGCTGAGGTCGGCCTTGAGACCACTATCCGCCGCCCCATCATCAACACCCGGGACGAGCCCCATGCCACCGCGGATAAGTATCGGCGGCTTCACGTCATTATCGGCGATGCGAACCTCAGCCAGGTTTCGAACTATCTGAAGTTCGGCACCACGGCCATGGTTCTCAGCCTCATTGAAGCTGGCCAGGCGCCCCGCATCGAAGTCCATGAACCCGTTCAGGCGCTGCAGGCCATCAGTCATGACACAACCCTGGCCACTACCGTAAGACTGCTGGACGGACGAAGGGTGACCGCCCTGGACATCCAGTGGATGTACTACGAAGCCGCCGCAAAGCTGGCGCAAGAGACCGGAGTTGCCGATTCCGTCACTGGCGACGGGCACACGCATGGCGTCCTTGAGCGCTGGGAATCCACCCTGTCAGTGCTGGGCAGCGACCCCGCTGCTGCTGCGTCATCCGTGGAGTGGGTAGCCAAGAAATCCCTCCTTGAGGGGTACCGGAACCGGGACGGCCTTGGTTGGGACGATGCCAGGCTCGGGTTGGTCGATCTCCAATGGTCCGATATCCGGCCGGAAAAGGGTCTTTACTACAGGATGCTGTCCAGGGACAGGATGATCCGGATCGTCGACGACGCCGACATCGCCAGGGCGGTGGGTGAACCGCCGTCGGATACGCGCGCGTATTTCCGCGGACGGTGCGTTTCCAGCTTCGGCAAAGACGTTGTGGGCGCCAGTTGGGACTCGGTCATCTTCGATGTTCCGGGACTTGGGAAACTGCAGCGCGTCCCCACCCGCGAACCGCTTCGGGGAACCCGCGCGCTCACAGGAGCGCTCTTTGACCGGCATCAGGAGGCAGGCTCGTTCCTGGCCGAATTGCTGGGCCAAAAACCGCCGCCGCCCAAGGACTGAGGCGTTCAGGCACGGGGAAAAATGGTGCCCCGGCAAAGCCGGGCGCAGCAGCCCACGGCGTGGCAATATGGCAGTAGGAAGTCCCCACAAACGGGGGCTGACAGTAGGGAGAATGAAATGGCAGCTCAGGAACAGCAGCAACCGCAGTCACGGGACACCGAGACTGAAGTAGACGTCCCGGAGGCCCCACCGGCAGCACCCGAAGCCCAGGCCTCGGACGCGACACAGGGTGTGGACGATCTCCTTGACGAAATCGATGGCGTCCTGGAATCCAACGCTGAAGAGTTCGTCAGGGCCTTCGTCCAAAAGGGCGGCCAGTAAGCGGACCCGGACAACCTATGTACTGCCCGGCCGGCGCGAGGCCGCCGGGCATCGGAATGCAGAGTCGAAGGAGTGCAGCAATGCAGGACCCATCAACCGGCCCCCTGGCCACCCAGGCAACGTCTTCATTCACGGAGCACCTTCAACGCTCGCGTCCCGAACTCCTTCCCTTCAACCAAACGTTGCCTGCCGGCACCGTACCGTCCTCGCCGCATGCGACCACCATCGTCGCCTTGACGTATGCCGGCGGCGTGCTGATGGCGGGGGACCGGCGGGCAACCATGGGAAACGTGATCGCCAGCCGGCACATTGAGAAGGTCTTTCCCGCGGACCAGTATTCAGTTCTGGGCATTGCCGGTACCGCCGGCCTGGCGATCGATATTACGCGGCTCTTCCAGGTGGAACTGGAGCACTACGAGAAGATTGAGGGCACGCTCCTTAGCCTGGTGGGCAAGGCGAACCGTTTGGGTGCGATGATCCGCGGCAACCTGCCCATGGCAATGCAGGGAATGGCGGTGATTCCCTTGTTTGCCGGTTTCGACCACGTATCGGGCACCGGGCGGCTTTTCTCCTACGACGTAACGGGTGGGCGCTACGAAGAACAGGAACACCACTCAGTGGGTTCCGGTTCTGTTTTTGCACGCGGGGCCCTGAAAAAACTCTGGAAGCCGAACCTTTCGGAAGAACAAGCTGTGGCCGTCGCGGTTGAGGCCCTCTATGACGCCGCGGACGACGACTCCGCAACGGGCGGCCCGGACCCCGTCCGCCAGCTGTGGCCAGTGGTTTACACGGTCGACCGTGCCGGTAATCGCCGGGTACCTGAACGGGACCTGGCGGCGATAGCCGGTGCCATCGTCGAATCCCGTGCCATCGCCGGACGGGAGGCCTGACATGACGCAGCAGTTCTATGTCTCGCCCGAACAGCTGATGAAGGATCGTGCGGACTTCGCACGGAAGGGCATTGCCCGCGGACGTTCCGTAGTGGTGATCAGTTGCGCTGATGGCATCGCGCTGATTGCTGAGAACCCGTCACCTTCGCTGCACAAAATCGGCGAGATCTACGACAAAATCGCCTTCGCGGCGGTGGGCAAGTACAACGAGTTCGAAAGCCTGAGGCAGGCCGGGGTACGGTACGCGGACGTCCGCGGCTACTCCTACGATCGCGAAGACGTGACCGCCCGGGGACTGGCCAGCGTCTACGCGCAGAGCCTCGGCGCCGTGTTCACCGCCGAACAAAAGCCCTTTGAAGTGGAACTGGCCGTGGCTGAAGTCGCCCCGACGCAGGAGCAGGACCACCTGTACCGGCTCACCTTTGATGGTTCGATTGCCGATGAGAACGGCTTCGTCGTGATGGGCGGACTTGCCGATCAGATTTCCGACGTCGTCAGCGGGGCTTGGGAGCCTGAGCTTGGTTTTGCCGGGGCCATGAGATTGGCTTTGCGCGCATTGGCGACAGACAAGGAAGCCGATGCCCTCCCGGCGACCGCCGTCGAAGCGGCAGTCCTGGACCGCGCTTCGGAGAGTCACAGGGGTTCCCGCCGGGCTTTCCGGCGTCTGCTTCCCGAGGACATGACACAGTTGCTCACAGAGGAGGCTTGAGATGGACAAGCGCATATTCGGCATCGAGACGGAGTTTGGGATTTCCTATTCAAGCCCCGACTCACGTCCTTTGGCCCCCGAAGAAGTGGCCCGCTATTTGTTCCGCAAGGTGGTGAGCTGGGGCAGGTCTTCCAATGTCTTCCTGACCAACGGTTCACGCTTGTACCTGGACGTTGGTTCGCACCCTGAATACGCCACCGCAGAATGTGACGACCTCGCGCAACTCATCGCCCACGACCGCGCCGGCGAGCTCATCCTGGACGACCTCGTTGATGAGGCCCAGGCCCGGCTCGCCGCGGAGGGTTTCAACGGCACGGTGTACCTCTTCAAGAACAACACCGACTCCGCTGGCAACTCCTACGGCAGCCACGAAAATTACCTCATACCCCGCCGGGGTGAGTTCTCCAGGCTGGCCGAGATCCTCATCCCGTTCCTGGTGACCCGTCAGCTCATCGCGGGAGCGGGCAAGGTGCTGAAGACACCCCATGGTGCAACTTTCGCCTTTTCACAGCGGGCGGACCACATCTGGGAAGGCGTGTCCTCTGCCACCACCAGGTCACGCCCCATTATCAACACCCGTGACGAGCCGCATGCCGATGCCGAGTTCTACCGGCGGCTCCATGTGATCGTGGGTGATTCCAACATGTCCGAAACATCCGCACTCCTCAAGGTGGGCACGGTGGACCTGATCCTGCGCATGATCGAGGCAGGGGTGATCATGCGGGACATGCGAATGGAAAACCCCATCCGGAGCATCCGGGAAATTTCGCACGACCTCACGGGCAGCGCCTTGGTCCGTTTGGCAAACGGCAGGCAACTTTCGGCGCTCGATATCCAGCGGGAGTACCTGGCAAAGGTCACAGAGTTCGTGGCCGCGAACGGCGCACACAATGCCCATGTGCCGCTTATTCTCGATCTGTGGGAGCGGACCCTGGACGCCATTGAAAGCGGCGATACCAGCACTATCGATACCGAGGTGGACTGGGCCATCAAGAAGAAGCTGATGGACAATTACATGCGTCGGCACGACCTCAGCCTGGACTCGCCACGCATTGCTCAACTGGATCTCACCTACCACGACATTTCACGCCAGCGCGGCCTCTTCTTCCTGCTGCAATCACGGGATGCCGCACGGCGTTTGGTCCCCGAAACCGAAGTGAAGGACGCTGTTGACACTCCTCCCCAGACAACCAGGGCCAAGCTGCGGGGAGACTTTGTCCGGAGGGCGCAGGAACTTGGACGCGATTACACGGTGGACTGGGTGCACTTGAAGCTCAACGACCGCGCACACCAGACGATCCTGTGCAAGGACCCCTTCCGCAGCGTCGACGACCGCGTTGATGCGCTCCTGGACTCCATGGGCTAACAGCTTTTCTGAGCGGACTCCCAGCTTCACCGGCTATTCTGGACTGTGGCCTCTTTCCAAGAGGCCATTGGCTTGGATCTGCCATGCGCCTTTCCGAGTGTCCCTTGCCCCGACGAAAGTGTCTTTTTTGTGCGCCGACTCCTAGCAATTCTTCTTCCTGCCCTGCTGCTCATCACTGCGTGTGGGGGAGGGGGTACGCCAGCCGCCGAGCCCACCAGCCAGTCATCCGGCGATGTCTCCAAACTCGATTCCGTGAAGGTGACAGATAACGGAGATGACAAAGCCCCTGGTCTGGACTTCACCAAGCCGCTTACCGTCGCTGAACCAACCATCAAGGTAGTCAGTGAAGGCAACGGCGAGCGTATCAAAGCCGGCCAGGTTGCCGAGCTCGCATACATCGCCGTGGATGGCAATGACGGCAAGACCGTTGAAGACGTCTACAAGAACGGCCCCCAGCCCATTGAGCTGAATGACGAGCTCAAGAAGGGCAATGAGCTGATCTACAACGCCATTGTTGGCGCCAAGATCGGTTCCCACATCGCGTTCGCCGCGCCGGGTTCGGCAGCTACGGGCGCCGCAGCCGGCTCTACGCAGTTGGTGGTTTTCAAGCTGCTTTCCGCTAAGGAAGCAGCTCCGGTCCTGTCGAAGCCGGAAGGCGAGACCGTCACTCCTCCGGCTGGGCTCCCCACCGTGAAGGAAGATGACAAGGGCATCCCGCAGATCTCCGTTGACGGCGCAGCCGCTCCGAAGGAACTCATCGCACAGGACCTCATCAAGGGCTCCGGCGCTGCTGTTAAGGCCACTGACACCCTCACGGTGAACTACGTAGGCGTCAATCTTGTGGGCGGCCAGAAGTTCGACTCGAGCTTTGACCGGGGCCAGACAGCAAGCTTCGCGCTTTCCGGTGTCATCAAGGGCTGGACCCAAGGCCTGGAAGGCAAGACGGTTGGCTCCCGCGTTCTTCTGGTCATCCCGCAGGACCTTGCCTACGGCGCGGCTGGACAGGGTGAAGCCAAGGGCGATCTCGTATTCGTCGTTGACATCCTCGGCGTCAAGTAGGCAGCTACCTGATCCGGGACTGGCTAAGCTGGTTCCTGGCACCATTCGTCCCTCACACCCCTACGTCCCCCAAAGCAAGGAGCAACCATGTCATTTGGTCAGCGTGACTTCGACCGCACCAAGCCCGAAATCGACTTCCCGGAAGGCGACGTTCCCACCGAACTCGTCATCACGGACCTCATCGAGGGTTCCGGCGCCGAGGCCAAAGCCGGCGACACCGTATCCACCCACTACGTTGGCGTCGCCTGGTCTACGGGCGAAGAGTTCGACGCTTCCTGGGGCCGTGGTGCTCCGCTGGACTTCCGTGTTGGCGTAGGCCAGGTCATTCAGGGTTGGGACCAGGGCCTGCTGGGTATGAAGGTTGGCGGCCGTCGCCGCCTGGAGATCCCTTCAGAACTGGCGTATGGGTCCCGTGGCGCCGGCGGAGCAATCAAGCCCAATGAGGCCTTGATCTTCGTCGTTGACCTCGTAGCTGTCCGCTAGGGCGAAAGCTTCCTGCCAAGGCGCGTTACCTTCCGGCTTTTGCCGGGCCGGTGACGCGCCTTGCTGCTTTCGCCCAGGACTTTAGTAACGTAGCAAGCGTGTCCGCATCCCGCACTGAACGACTCCTGAATCTCCTGCTTGCCTTGCTCAATACCAGGGTGGGCCTTCCGCGCTCTGTCCTGCGGGAAAAGGTCTATCGCGACACCGCCGAAAACGACGTCGCGTTCGGACGGATGTTCGAGCGGGACAAAGTGGATCTGAAACAGTTCGGCTTTGAGATCGAGACCCTCACGGACCCCCGCAGTTTCGGGTCCGAGGATCCCGCATCAACCCGCTACCGCATTGGCAAGGACTCGAACAGGCTTCCTGATGTCAGCCTGACGCCCGCCGAATCCACCGTCCTCCTCCTTGCCGCCCAGTTGTGGGAACGTGCTGCTCTCGGCAACGCCGCAGTCAATGCCGTCCGCAAGCTGCAGGCCGCAGGTGGATTCACCGCCGTCGACCTTCCTGCCGGCGTCCAGCCGCGGATCAAGCCAGCCGGACAAGCATTCGACGACGTCGTTGCAGCCATGCACGGCCGGCATGGGGTCCGCTTCGGGTACCTCGCCGGAAGCACCGGGCGTGAGGAAGTGCGCGAGGTGGAGCCTTGGGGCCTGGGAAGCCGGTTTGGGCAGTGGTACCTCGTGGGATTTGACCGGGGGAGGGCAGCCAAGCGGATTTTCAGGTTGTCACGCATGACCACCGCCGTCTCGGCCATACCTGGCAGTTCCTTCGAGCCGCCAGCCGGTTTCAACGCCCGGGCGGAGCTGGATTCGCTCAACGAACTTCCCGTGCAGCAGGCTGTCATGGACGTAGACGCCGGACGTCTTCTCGCCCTGCGCAAACGTGCTGTTTCCAGCGGTGCCGGGAAGGAACCGGCTGAGAAGGGCTTGGACGGCAGGGACAGGCTGCTGGTGGACTTCCGGGATCCCGAACAGTTCGCCGAGGAATTGGCCTCGTATGGCCCCCACCTCAAAGTGGTTGAACCTGCCGAGCTGCGTGCCGCCGTCGTACGCCGGCTCAAAAGCGCTGCGGAGTTCAATGCGTCCCCGGCCATCCCCGTGGAATTCCCCGAAGCTGCGCGCGCGCAGCGATCAAGGAAACGCACGTCCGAAGACCAACTCACGCGCATGCTGCAACTGGTGCCCTTCCTGGTCCACCATCAGGGCCTGCACGTACAGGAGGTAGCTGACCGCTTCGGCATCAGCCGCAAAGCACTTATCGACGACCTGAAAATCCTGATCTGTTCCGGGCTGCCCGGAGGCTACCCGGACGATCTCCTGGACATCCAATGGGAAAACGACCATGTGTACATCACGGAGCATTTGGACCTGAACCGTCCTGTTCGCTTCAGCGAGGACGAAGCCGCGGCGCTGCTGACTGGATTGTCGATGCTCGGCGATCTGCCTGCACTTGCAGGTTTGCCCGAAGACGAACCGGGCAGCGCCCTGGAGTCTGTGACCATCAAATTGACGGGTGCCGCAGGACAGGCCGGACGCTTGGCCGGTGCCGTTGCAGGCCAGTCGGTGGCACCCGAGCAATCGGAAGCCTTCGCCACCATCACGCACGCCATCAGGGACGGCCAACAACTGCGCCTGAGCTACCTTTCCCCGCAAAGGGATGAAGTAACCGAGCGCGACGTGGACCCCCTGCGGCTCTACTCCCTGGACAACACCTGGTACTTCGAGGCCTTCTGCCATAGCAAGTCGGGACTCCGGAATTTCCGGCTGGACCGTGTGCAATCCCTGGAACCCAATGGCCGTCCTGTCTCCGGGACAGCAACTGCTGATGCAGACTTTCCGGCACGGCTCTTCACGCCCAGTGACGACGACGTCCTGGTGGTGCTTGAGTTGACCCGGCAGGGTGCTGGCCTGGCTGACGACTACTACGCCGAGCGCACTGCCGAATTGCCCAATGGCGGACTGCTCGCCGAGGTGCGCTTTGGAAATGTGGAGTGGTTACCAATGTTTGTGTCCCAACATGGAGGGACGGTGCGGGTGCTGGACCCTGCGCAGTTGCGCCAGAAAGTCCAGGCGTGGCTCACAGCGGCCCTGGACCAATACGGTGCCGTTTCCTCGTCGGACATCGTGGCTGGCTAGACTACTCAGATGCCTTGGTGGTTTTGGATCCTGCTGTGGATCGCGCTCATAGCCCTGTCGTTGCTCCTCCATGTGACCTTGGGTTTTCGGCTGTTCAGGAAATTCATGGCCACTGTTCACGAATTAGGGGACGCTGGGAAACGTTTCAGCCATGTTTCTCCTGCCGCAGAAACCTCCGATGTTGAGGCCCCGGAACGCCACCCGGAGGCGGGATCCGCAATTTTTGCCTCGCCGGAGCAGATGCGTCATGATTACCTGACGGCCAAAGCCTTCCGCCAGGAAGTTCGTCGCCAGAAGCGCGTTCAGCGCAAAGCAGAGCGGGGTCAGCCCCAATCCCTGCACGACATTGAATTCAGATAGACGTAGGATGTATCCAAAAGGAAAGGACCTCCCCACATGAGGCTCGAAGGCTGGCATCTCATCATCATCATCGTCCTGGCTCTGGTGCTTTTCGCTGCACCGAAGCTGCCGTCCATGGCGCGCAGCATTGGCCAGTCGATGCGTATCTTCAAGTCTGAAGTCCGGGAAATGAAGAAGGACGGGTCCTCCGAAAAGAAGGAAACCCAAGACCCCTCTGACGCCGTCGAAGGCAGGGTTGTAGACCACCCCGACGTAAAGGCCAAGAACACCGGCGAGACCGACGTTCCGCCCTCCAACCGCGTCTAAGAAGAAGTGGTAGAGACGAAGGGGCGCAAGGCCAACCCCGAAGCCCGGATGGCGCTCCTTGACCATCTTAAGGAGCTGAAGAACCGGCTCTTCAAGGCTGCCATCGGCGTTATTCTTGGGACGGTGCTGGGCTTCATCGTCTATCAACCCCTCTTGGAAGCTTTGATCAAGCCGATCAAAGACCTCAACGAAAAAGAGGGCCGCGCTGCCAGCCTCAACTTTGATGGCGTAGCCAGCTCATTCGACCTCATGGTGCAGGTCTCCGTATTCCTTGGCGTGATCCTTTCCAGTCCTGTCTGGATCTACCAGCTGTGGGCCTTCATAGTCCCTGGCCTGCACAAAAAAGAGCGTCGGTTGGCTCTGTCGTTTGTAGCAGCTGCCGTTCCGCTGTTTATCGGCGGCGTCCTGTTGGCATGGCTCGTGCTCCCCAACGCAGTGCGTGTCCTGACGGACTTCACGCCCACCGGCGCTTCGAACTTCATTAGCGCCGAAATCTACCTTGCGTTTGTCCTCAGGCTTCTTCTGGCCTTCGGAATCGCTTTCCTGGTGCCGGTGGTACTGGTCGGGCTGAACCTGGCCGGAATCGTCAAGGGCAAGCAACTGGTTAAAAGCTGGCGGATCACTATTTTCCTGGTCTGCCTTTTCGCGGCCATGGCTGCCCCGGGTGCCGACGCCATGAGCATGTTCTACTTGGCGGCGCCCATGCTGCTTCTGTTCTTCGCTGCCATCGGCGTTTGTCTCTGGAACGACCGCCGGCGGGAACGCCGTGCCATCAAGCGTGCTGCTGAGACCGAAGCCACGGCAGATATTGCTACCCCGGCCTCGGATCTGGAGAATCTCTAGACCTCAGGCCATTAGGCTTGGTGCATGTCCTCCATTTCCGGGTCTCCATCACCATCAGACCGCTTTCAGGCGGCAGCTCACCGGGCAGCTGAGGCCAAGACATATCTTGGTGCCTTTGCCCGGACGCTGGACTTCGAATTGGATGACTTCCAACGTGAGGCGTGCCGCTCATTACAGGAGGGCCGCGGCGTCCTCGTCGCGGCTCCCACGGGGGCGGGAAAAACGATCGTTGGCGAATTTGCCATCTATCTGGCTTTGGAACGTGGCCTCAAAGCGTTCTACACAACACCCATCAAGGCGCTGAGCAACCAGAAATTCTCCGAGCTCGCCGCCAAGTATGGCTCTGCCAACGTTGGCCTGCTGACGGGCGATACAACCATCAACGGTGAGGCGCCCGTTGTGGTCATGACCACCGAAGTCCTCCGCAATATGCTGTACGCCGACTCGGAGACGCTCGGTGACCTCGGCTTCGTCGTGATGGACGAGGTCCACTACCTCGCAGATCGCTTCCGCGGAGCCGTCTGGGAGGAAGTCATCATTCACTTGCCCAGTGAAGTACAGGTTGCTTCGCTGAGCGCAACGGTCTCCAATGCCGAAGAGTTTGGTGCATGGCTGGATACCGTTCGGGGCGATACCGACGTCATCGTGTCCGAGCACCGGCCCGTGCCACTGTGGCAGCACGTCATGGTGGGCAGGGAGATCGTTGACCTCTTTGCCGGTGATACCACTTTCGATGAAATCGCTCCCCAGATACCGGACACAGAAGTTCCGGACCTTAGCGATGCTGACGACGCCGTGGACGAGGCCACCCTCCCGGCAGAAACCCGGAAGACCGCCGTCAAGAGTTCCGTGGCATCTCCGGTCCGCCAGGCAGTGACCGGCCCCGAGTTCGAAGTGAACCCGGATCTGCTGGCAATGGCCCGCTCCGAGAGCCGGATGAACTTCAACGGCCGCTTCGGCCACGGTGGCCGGAGCCGCCGTCGGCAGGACCGCTCCAGGGATGAACGGCAGAACACTGAACAGCGCAGCCCAGTCCGGAAGGCAAGCCGCCCCCAGGTTATTGAAAGCCTCAACCGTCAGGGCCTGCTGCCTGCCATTACGTTCATTTTTTCCCGGGCCGGTTGTGATGCTGCAGTGGCCCAGTGCGCGGCATCGGGACTATGGCTCACTACCGAACGCGAACAGCAGATCATTGCGCAGCGGGTGGATGAAGCAAGCCATGAAATCCCTGCCGATGATCTCGATGTCTTGGGATTCTGGGGCTGGCGCGACGGCCTCATCCGGGGCTTCGCGGCTCATCACGCGGGCATGCTTCCCACCTTCAAGGAGGTAGTGGAGAAGCTGTTTGCGGATGGCTTGGTCAAGGCAGTTTTTGCCACCGAAACGTTGGCGCTCGGGGTGAACATGCCCGCGCGTTGCGTGGTGTTGGAAAAGCTTGAGAAGTTCAACGGCGAAGCCCACGTCAACATTACGGCGGGGAGTACACGCAGCTCACTGGCAGGGCTGGACGCCGCGGTATCGACGTCGAGGGCCATGCCGTAGTGCTGTGGCAGCCGGGAACGGATCCCGCTGCCGTGGCTGGCTTGGCGTCCCGCCGCACCTACCCGCTGAATTCCAGCTTCAGGCCCACGTACAACATGAGCATCAACCTGATTGCCCAGTTTGGCCGGGTCCGGGCACGGGAAATCCTCGAGTCGTCCTTCGCGCAGTTCCAGGCGGACCGCTCCGTCGTAGGGCTGGCGCGGCAGGTCCGTGGCCGCGAGGAGTCGTTGGCAGGATACGCGAAATCCATGGAGTGCCATCTGGGCGACTTCACCGAATACGCCAGGCTCCGGCGGGAGCTCAGTGATACTGAACAGTTCGCTGAACGGAACTACCACCGCGCGCGAAAGTCCAGGGTGGCGGATTCACTGACGAGGCTCATCCCAGGGGACGTCATCAGCGTCTCCAGCGGCAGGCTGGCGGGCTACGCCGTCGTGCTTGATTCCGATGCCAACGCCCGCGAGCCGAGGCCTTCTGTCCTCACCTCGGACAATCAACTGCGCCGGATCGGCGTCCACGACGTCGATGCCCCGGTGTCTCCTGTGACCCGGATCAGGATCCCGAAATCCTTCAACGCCAAGGTCCCCAAATCGCGGCGTGACCTCGCTTCCTCCATGCGCCATGCCATCAGTGACGATGCTCCCAAGTCGCGCCGCAACAGCAGGCATGAAGACTTTGGCCTGGGTTCCCGGCTCCCGGACCAGGAACAGAAGATCACTGAACTACGCAGGGCGCTCAGGGCGCATCCTTGCCATGGTTGCAGTGAACGCGAAGACCACGCCCGCTGGGGCGAGCGTTGGTGGAAACTTCGCAAGGAGACAGACGGCCTGATCCGCCAGATCCAAAGCAGGACCAACACGATTGCCAAAACTTTCGATCGCGTATGCGACGTCCTTTCGGCCTATGGGTACCTCGAAACCAACGACGCCGGCAAGGTCACCATCAGCACGGACGGGCAGCGGCTGCGGCGCATTTACGGTGAGAAGGACCTGCTCATTTCACAATCCATCAGGCGTGGTGCCATCAACGATCTCGATGCTGCCGAGCTGGCCTCCTTGGCCAGCACCCTGGTGTACCAGGCAAAGCGTGAAGACCGGGGCCTTCGCCCGAGGATGCCATCGATTGCGCTGGAAACGGCGGTCGACATCGTCGTCCGGGAATGGTCCCAACTTGAGGACACCGAGGAACAGAACAGGCTTCCGCTGACCGGCGAACCGGAGCTGGGGCTCATGTGGCCCATGTACAAGTGGGCCAAAGGCCGCCATCTTCAGGACGTGCTCAGCGGCACTGACCTTGCTGCAGGCGACTTCGTCCGTTGGGCAAAGCAAGTGGTTGACCTCCTGGACCAACTCGCCAAAATTCCACAACTGGATCCCCGCTTGACGCGGATCTGCCGTGAATCCATCGATCTGGTCCGCCGGGGGGTCGTGGCTTACTCCACCATCGCCTGACCCGGAACCGTTTTCGAGACCCCAGACCTTCTTCAACGCTCGAGGAGCACACCGCATGAACCAGCCAGGCCTGTCCGCCGGCGACCGCCCCCACGAAAACGTCCGCAAGGTGACCCTTTACCGGAACGGTTCGATCTATACCGCTGCCGATCCGTTCGCTACCGCCATGGTGGTGGACGGTGACACGGTCGCGTGGGTGGGCTCCGAGCAAGCAGCGACGTCCATCGCGGATTCCACCATGGACATCATTGATCTTCGGGGAGCCCTCGTGGCGCCGGGTTTTGTTGACTCCCATGCTCACTTGACGGAGACGGGCCTCGCTTTGGCTGGACTGTCCTTGACGGGCGTGCGCTCTGCCCGGGAACTGCTGGACGCCGTTGCTGCCGCTGGCGGTACCGGGACTGTCTTTGGGCATGGCTGGGACGAAACAACCTGGCAGGATGCCACCCTTCCAACGCTTGAAGGGCTGGAACAGGCCTCGGGCGGCAGGCAGGTTTACCTTTCCCGCATTGACGTTCACTCCGCCCTCATTTCATCCTCCCTTGCGGCGGCGGCAGGCCTTGCTGGCATGGACGGCTTCACGGGGGACAGCGCCCGCGTAGTAAGGACTGCCCACACCGCCGCCCGCCTCGCGGCGCGGCGCTTCAGTGAGGCCGAACGGAGCGGGTATCAGGAACAGGCCCTGCATTATGCGGCTTCCAACGGCTATGTTGCCCTTGCGGAAATGTCGGCCCCACACATTTGCGGGCCGGAAGATCTTCAGATGGCCATGTCCTGGAACAGGCAAGCCGGCAAACCGCAGGTGCTGCCGTATTGGGGCGAGCTGGCGTCATCGGAAGATCACGCCCGCAGGATCCTGGACAGCGTGGGCCCCGACGTCCTGGGCTTGGCGGGAGATCTGAACATCGATGGTTCCATCGGTTCGCGGACAGCTGCCTTGAGGCAAGACTATTCCGATGCGCCAGGTCAACGGGGCAACGTGTATCTTTCAGTGGATGAAGCCGCCAAGCACCTTGCTGCATGCTCGCTGCTGGGAATCCAGGGCGGTTTCCACATCATCGGTGATGCAGGACTTGATGTTGCGCTTGAGGCATTGGACGCCGCAGCTGACGAGGTGGGGGAGCAGCGGATCCGCGCGGCGGGTCACCGCTTTGAACACGTTGAGCTCGCCGACCAGTCCGCCGTCGAGAAGCTGGCCAAGTACTCAGTGACTGTCAGCATGCAGCCGGCATTCGACGCTCTCTGGGGAGGCCCTGGGGGACTCTACGAGCAACGACTCGGCGGCCGCAGCCAGGCAATGAACACGTTTGCGTCCTTCTACGCCAGCGGAGTTCCGATCACCTTTGGCAGCGATAGCCCGGTCACACCGCTCAGCCCTTGGTCCAGCATCCGGGCCTGCCTGGAACACAGCAACCCGGACCAGCGCATTTCAGCGCGCGCGGCTTTCCTTGGCCATACGAGGGCGGGCTGGCGGGCCACCAAACACAGGAACCCTCTCATGGGCCAACTCGTCCCTGGTGCGCCAGCCAGCTTCGCGGTATGGGAAATTGAGGAACTCATGGTGCAGGTAGCGGATAGCCGTGTGCAGTCCTGGAGCACCGATCCCCGTGCCCGCACCCCCTTGCTCCCGGCCTTGGATACTGGCAACGATCCTGTATGTCTGCAGACGGTGAGGGAAGGCCAGGAGCTCTTCGCGCACGAATCCCTCCGGGTCTGAGCCCATTGTTTCCTTGAGGTTTGAACTCCCCGCCTGAACTGGGACGATGCACGAACGCGCAGGTCAAGCCCTGGTTGACAGCTTTTGTAAAGTCCGTAGCATTGAGGCTCAACAGATTGTTAAGTCCTGGGGCTTTCCCGGGAGTAATTATCTGGTTCGCGGCCAGGATATGGCTTGGTGGCGGTACGCGAGTGGGCAGGCCCATAGGGCCCTAGAAAACAGTTCGTCCGGCAAAATGCCTGTCCGGACAACACTGGTCCTGGGTCTATGGACCTGCCCGCAGCGCTTAAGTCTGTGTGGCCGGGGCCACAGCTGCCCGTAGTAGTGCACAGGATCGTCCTATAATGGAGAGTTGCGCCAGAACGCCAGCCCTGAGGCTGGTCCGGCACACTGACCGCTCCATCAAGGAAAGGCCTCTTCTTGCGTGTCCTGACGATCATCCCTACCTACAACGAGCTGGAATCGCTCCCCAAGACATTGGGCCGGCTGCGGACCGCAGTGCCTGAGTCGGACGTCCTGGTGGTTGATGACAACAGCCCGGACGGCACGGGACAACTTGCTGACGGTATTGCCGCCGAGGACAAGCAAGTGCACGTGCTGCACCGCAAAGGCAAGGAAGGCCTTGGCGCGGCCTACATCGCCGGCTTCAAGTGGGGCCTCGCCGCCGGGTATGACGTTCTGGTCGAGATGGACGCCGATGGCTCCCACAAGCCCGAGCAGCTGCCCCTCCTCCTTGATGCGGTCAAAGAGGGCGCCGATCTTGCCATGGGCTCGCGCTGGGTACCGGGAGGCAGTGTTGTGAACTGGCCTCTCTACCGCCAGGCAATCTCCCGTATTGGCAGCACGTATGCCCGCATCATGCTTGGCTTGAAAATCAAGGACGTCACGGGCGGCTACCGTGCTTTCCGCCGCAGCACACTTGAAGCCCTCAAGTTGGATGAAGTGGATTCAGTGGGTTATGGCTTCCAGGTTGATCTTGCCTGGCGCGTGGCAAAGCTCGGCCTGCGTATTGAGGAGCGTCCCATCACCTTCGTTGAGAGGGAACTCGGTGCATCGAAGATGAGTGGCAACATTGTGGTGGAAGCCATGATCAACGTCACCAAATGGGGCTTGGCGGCACGGTGGGCCAAGCTCACCGGAAAACAGCCTGCCCTCGCAAAATAAAGGTAGCTTTCATAAGAAAAGGCCGGAGCGGTTCCCAAAGGGAACCGCTCCGGCCTTTTTGCTTGAGTTTGAAGACTAAGCTGAGCGACGCTCTCCGCGGCGCTCACGCAGGATGTTCAAACGATCCTCAAGGATCTGCTCCAGCTCCGGAAGGCTGCGGCGTTCCAGAAGCATGTCCCAGTGGGTACGGACGGCCTTCTCGTTGGCATCCACGGGACGCTCGCCGTCTACGAGCAAGGCTTCCTTGCCAGTCTTGGAAACCCAAACAGGGGGGATCTCGGCTTCAGCAGAGAAGGTGACGAAGACCTGCTCGCCGTCCTCGCAGCGGTATTCAACCCGCTGGCGCGGTGCCGGTTCAACGCCGGACTCGGTTTCCATGCTTTGGGCGCCAAGACGCATACCCCGCAGGCTGCGATCGCTCATGATTACTCCCTCTGTCTGTTCGCGGAGTCTGAACTCCGCGCTAGCCGTAAGCCGTTTTCACGGTCCCTACGGACTACTTCTGCACACCTTGCATCACTAATTGCAACGCCTGGCCAAGCTTTAATGTTCCATCCACACTGAACCAGCCGGACAAATATCCCATTATACGCGGATGGATGGTAAGTACCCAAAAGCAGTACAAAATGCGATGAGCGGCCAGCCGTTTGGCTGACCGCTCAACTGCCTGAGAACAGAGTTATTCCGCGGGCCTTGACTGTGCTGCCGTGGTGGATTCCACGGGAGCTGCCGGCTCCGAAGCGGCAGCTTTGTTGCTGCCGCCAAAGAAGCCAGCAGCATCGGAGTCACCGTTGGCGCCTCCGAGCGCACTGCCAATGCCCTTCAAGGCCTCGCCAACTTCACTGGGGATGATCCACAGCTTATTGGAACTGCCCTCGGCGAGCTTGGGCAGCGTCTGAAGGTACTGGTAAGCCAAAAGCTTCTGGTCCGGGTTGCCCTTGTGGATGGCGTCAAAGACTTTCTGGATGGCCTGGGCTTCACCGTCCGCCCGAAGGATGGCGGCCTTCGCATCACCTTCAGCTGCGAGAATGGCCGCTTGGCGCTGGCCTTCTGCTGTAAGAATTTGCGACTGCTTGGTTCCTTCAGCAGTCAGGATGGCTGCTCGACGGTCGCGCTCTGCACGCATCTGCTTTTCCATCGAGTCCTGGATGGAGTGGGGCGGATCAATAGCCTTCAGTTCCACACGCGAGACGCGGATGCCCCAGCGGCCTGTGGCTTCATCCAACACTCCACGCAGCTGGCCATTGATCTGGTCACGGGAGGTCAGTGCCTCTTCGAGGTTCAGGCCACCCACAACGTTACGAAGCGTGGTGGTGGTCAACTGCTCTACCGCCTGGATGTAGTTGGCGATTTCATAGGTAGCCGCCCGGGGGTCCGTTACCTGGAAGTAGACCACGGTGTCGATCGAAACCACGAGGTTGTCCTCGGTGATGACTGGCTGCGGCGGGAAGGACACCACCTGCTCACGGAGGTCGAGCAACGGCAGGAGCCTGTCGACGAACGGAATCAGGATGGTAAGGCCCGGGTTGAGCGTGCGCTGGTACTTGCCGAGGCGTTCAACGACGCCGGCACGTGCCTGCGGGATGATCCTTACCGAGCGGACCAACACGATGATGACAAAAATGACGAGAACAATCAGCACAACTGCTGCCGCTGTTCCTCCTAAACCGTCCATGCGTCTCCTTGATTCCCCAATTGCGTGGCTTGCTTTGGCCTTTTGCGGGCAGGCTGCCAGCCTGTTATCCGCAGAATTCTGGTTTTCCGGTTCGAATCAGCGCGGGCTGTTTTCGGCAGGCGAGGCTACTACCGCCGTCGCGCCGTCAATCCTGGTGACCTGAACGGTAGCTCCGGCGTCGAGGACTCCCGCGGTGCTGCGGGCGCTCCAGACATCGCCGCCGATCTTTACCAGCCCGCTGGTGCCCGTGACGGCTTCAATGACAAGTGCGGGCTGACCGATGAGCCGGTCGATATTCGTCCGTTGTTCTGCCGGTCCCTTATGCAGGTGTTTCAAGGCGACCGGCCGGACGAAGGCGATCATCAAGAGGGAGACCACGCTGAAGATGACGATCTGGAGCCAGAAATCCGCCCCGGCGAAGTCGGCAATGAGCCCTGCCAGTGCGCCGCCACCGAGCATGATGAAGAAGAGGTCGAGGGTTAGCATCTCCACCACCGCGAACGCGAGGAAGACCGTGAGCCAGAGCGCCCACCAATTCTCGCCGAGCCATTCAAACATCATTTCCCCCTTGGTCCCGGACCCCGCCGCAGACGGGGTCACAGTCGCTGTTCCTCCATCCTAGCCCGACGCTGAGTCCCTCGTCAGGAAGCCGAAGCACCCACCGTAAAGAGGCTGATTCGGAACTTCGCCGTGGTCGCTACGGTTCCATCCGCATCGGCCAGCAGAGCGAGTTCTTCGGGCTTGATGTGGTGACCGGCCGGCCCCATATAGGCGATGTCAGCCAGCTCGGAGCCCGTGAGGGTGAGCGGCACGTCCAGGTTGTACGTTGAATCAGCGTGGAAATAGCCACCCAGGGATTCAGCCAAGCGCTCGGCTTTGCCCTCCTCAATGCTGAGCATTCCGGTGCGGGCAGCGATTTCAGCCAAGTGTCCTGGCTGCGGTGTCACCACAATCAGCTCTCCACCAGGCCGCAGCACCCGGGCGAACTCTGCCGGATTCCTTGGAGCGAACACCACCAGGACCACGTCCACCGCGTCATCGGCAATGGGCAGCGGACGCCAAATGTCCCAGACGAGGTTGGCAGCATCCCCGTTGAGCCGTGCAGCGCGGCGGAGCGCGAATTTGGAGATGTCCAGACCTATCGCAGAAGCCGGAGTCCTTTCCAGGACACGGTGGAGGTAGTGCCCGGTGCCCGTTCCGGCGTCGAGAACCACGGCCCCGGGCCGCTGCAGCGATGCGGCTGCCAGACCCGCAACGCGCTCGGCCAAAGCAGCGTAGTGTCCGCGGTCCAGGAATCGATGCCGGGCTCCCACCATCTCCGCCGAATCAGCTTCGAAGACTGTGCCCTTACCTGTCAGCAGGTTGAAGTAACCCTGTTTGGCGGCATCGAATACATGCCCGGAACCGCAAACAAGCCTCCGCTGTGGGTCCTCGACAAGCTGAAACCGCCCTTCGCAAACGGGACAACGGAGGGCGGCAACGGCATCGGACAACATGGATTCAATCCTACGGTGGGCCGGAGTGTCTGGTGCCTGCGCCAGGGCGGCGGGGCTAGGCTCACCAAGGTGAAACCCGAGCAGCTGCCTTTGTTGAACTCCGTCTCCGCCCCAGCCATCCATCCGGACGGCACTAAAGCGGTGGTATCCGTCGTCAGGCCTGATTTCGACGCCGATACTTACGTCGGCCAATTGTGGAACGTACCGCTGGACTCCAGCAAGCGCCCACGACGTATCACCCGCGGGTTCAGGGACACTTCGCCGGCTTTCTCGCCTGACGGCCTCGTTTTGGCCTTCCTGCGGAGCGACGCAGAGGGAAAAGCACAACTGTTTGTTGTGGAGTCGGCAGGGGGCGAACCACAGCAGGTCACGGATCAGCACGGCGGGGTCAACGGGTTTGCGTGGGCGCCCGATTCCCATCGGGTGGTCTTCACCAGCCGTGTTGCAGAACCGGGCCGCTATGGAACGGTCGACGGCGTTGCTTCCGGCAGTGAAGACGCCCGGCTTATCGCCGTGAACCAGTACCGGATGAACGGTGTGGGGTACGTCCTGGACCAGCGCCAGCAACTGTTTGTGGTTGACGTGCCGGAATTGGGAGGCGAGCCTGTTGTCATTCCCCGCGGCAGAGCCGCCCACGAACGGCCGGGTGCCAAGGTAACCGGGGTTCCCGATGCCAGGCAGATGACGTTCGGCGAATCGGACCATGAGGCGCCATGCTTCTCGGCCGACGGCAGATTCCTCTATTTCGTAGCCGCTCTCCACGACGGGCATGATGAGGACCTCGTAACGTCCGTGTACCGGATTGACGCAACAGGCGGCGAACCCGAGCTCGTCAAACCCCACAACCCAAAACTGCAGACCGTCACGGCGGTGCGGGCGTCCACTGATGGCCGCTCGCTCTTCTTCACCGCGCAGGACCTGGGCGATACAGGACGGGATTTTGTCGCGCGCAACAGCGTTCTCTACTCAATGCCTGTCATCGGGGGAGATGCCGTGGCCCTCACCGACGTCGAGCATTTGGACGTCTCAGGTCCGCTGGAACCGAGCGGACCGGACAGCGTCCTGGTCTTGAACACAGCATTGGGCAGCGTGGAGCTCCTCGATGTCACGGCGGCGGGTAGCATTACGCCACTGGTCCATGGCGCCCGCGTGGTTATTGGAGCCACAGTTGGTGCCAATGGCGAAATTGCCGTGAGCTTCCTGGATGCGGCCACCGCTGGCGACGTCGCCTCCCTGGAGCGTGGTGAACTGCGTCTGCTGACAGACTTCTCGGCGGGACTTCGGAACAGCTCACGGGTCAGTGAGCCTGTGGATTTCCAGGCAACCGCCGACGACGGATACCCCGTGAACGGTTGGTTGGTGCTACCCGACGGCCCCGGACCGCACCCTGTCCTGCTGACCATCCACGGGGGTCCGTTCTCCCAATACAGGGGAGCCTTCTTCGACGAAGCGCAAGTCTATTCAGCTGCAGGATACGCAGTAGTGATGTGCAATCCGCGGGGCTCCTCAGGCTATGGACAATCCCATGGACGGGTCATCAAGGAGCGGATGGGAACCGTGGACATGCAGGACGTGCTCACTTTCCTGGACGCTGCCTTATCCGCCCACGCAACCTTGGACGCGGACAGCGTGGGCATCATGGGTGGATCCTATGGCGGTTACCTTACGGCGTGGACCATCGCACACGACCACCGTTTCAAAGGGGCAATTGTCGAACGCGGATTCCTGGACCCAGTCAGCTTTGCGGGCACGTCCGATATCGGCTGGTTTTTTGGCGGCGAGTACGCTGGAGCCGCACCCGCTCAGCTTATGGCTCAGAGCCCCTTGGCCGTAGGCGGCTCCGTCGTGACACCGACCCTGGTGATCCACAGCGAAAACGACCTTCGGTGTCCTCTCGAACAAGGGCAGCGGTACTACGCGCTCCTCAAGGAGAGGGGAATTGAGACGTCGTTACTCGTCTTCCCGGGCGAGGACCATGAATTGTCGCGTTCCGGGACACCGCATCACCGCAAGCAGCGGTTCCAACACATCCTTGGGTGGTGGGCCAGGTATCTGCCGACTGCATCAAACCATATGGCGGACTGATGCAAGCCACGGACCAGCTAGCCGTGCAGGAAGCCGAGGGTCCGGCGCGCGTCCTCAATGTCCGGGTTGGTCCACCGTAATGAGTGTTCCGCGTTGCTGGAAAGCGATCGCATTTCTGCTTTGTCCACGTAAAGGATTCCCTGCAGGTGGTCCGTTTCGTGTTGCACTATGCGTGCCTGCCACCCTGAGAACCATTCCTCCACAGGGCGGCCCTCTGGCGTGAGGTAGCTCAATTCCACATTGCGGGTTCTCGTGACCACCGCTTGGTAGCCGTTAACAGACAGGCACCCCTCATAGAAGGACGCTGTCTCGTTTCCCAGAGGCCGATATTTCGGGTTGAGGACAGCCATAAACTCCAGCGGCTCCCTGTGCCGGACAGTTGCCGACTCCGGATCCACCTCGTACTTGTCTTCAAGGACTGCCAACTGCAAGGGAATGCCCAACTGCGGAGCCGCCAGTCCAACCCCCGGTGCCGCATGCATGACCTCACGCATCCGCTCGATGAACGCCGCCAATTCAGCGCCATCAAGCTGGCCGTCATATGGCGCGGCCTGTTGCCGGAGGACCGGGTGCCCGGCTTGAACGATCGGCGGAAGTTCCTCTGTTTCAAGTAGCCGCAGGACTGCGTCCCTGATCTGGAGGGGATTAAAGTCAGTAGCCGGGCTGGGCGCCTCGGAGTGAGGTTGCTGCGTCATGACTTGAGCCTAACGCGAAGGCTCCTCTTCGCGCCTGTGTCCTGCGCCCGGGTGCGCCCTTACCAGGCCTCGGTCTCCGCGTTCAGCTAGGCTCGTCGGATGACTGAAAGCAACGCCCTGGACCATGTACTCGGGTTTATCAGGACGGTTGAGTCCGGCGGCGGCGCCGCTGAGATCAGCCCGTACCTGGCCCACGACTTCACACTGACGGAATGGCCGCACGCACTATCCAAGACCGGTTCCACCAGGTCCCTTCAGGAGACTCTCACTGGCGCGGATCACAGTAAGAACATCGTGGCGAACCAGAGCTTTGAGGTGGTCCGGACCACCTGCGAAGGCAACCGGGTAGTCCTGGAGATGAACTGGTCAGCCACGTTGCTCCTGGACCTCCCACACTGGGACGCCGGCGAAACCATACGTGCGCGGAGCACCGCTGTCTTTGAGCTGCGGGACGGTTTGATCATCAGCCAGGACACCTACGACTGCTACTACACACTCCCTGAACAGGCAACGTCCTGAAGGAACGCGCACGAGCTAGCGCATGGTGAAGCGCCGCTCCACCAACGCTGAGACAGCAGGAAACTCCAACGCATAGCTAAAAAACGAGTTCCTGGCCGCCATGATTGCCGGAGGGAGGGGCCTTCCAAGTGCCATGTTCAATCCCGCCTGCAAGGATGCGCGGGCCGCTGCCCGGCGTCGGTCCTTCTCGAACACCTGAAGCTGGCGACCGACAGCCTGTCCCCTGAGGGAGGCATCAATAAGAGGCGCCAGGGCAGCCGCATCAAGCCATCCAAGGTTCATTCCCTGGCCACCAATGGGACTGATCTCGTGGGCGGCATCGCCCAACAACACCGTTCGGCCATGGATCATGCGGCCCGCAAGCCTGGACTGGACATCAAATGCGCTCAACATGGTGTTGCTTTCCGGATCCAGCACGGCGCCGGTCCGGGCTTGGACCATGACAGCGAGGTCAGCCGCCGTCGCCCCATCCGCCGGGGCTCCAAGCCGTACCACCCATCGGCGAACATCCCCAGGCAAGGGGAAAGACTCCACGATCCCCTCGGGTTCCAGATACAGGACCGCGTTGTCTCCGTGGCCTGTCCCATCAAGGAAATCTCCCATCAGATAACTATCCGGATAGCTGCGGGCCGGAAGGTCGGGGAGAAGACGTTGTCGTATCAGCGAGTGGGCTCCGTCAGCTGCCACCAAAAGACGGCTGGTGAAGGTGTGTTCTCCGGAAGGTGAGACCGCCCGGACGCTGACAGTGCCGCCGTCGTCGGCAAAATTGCGCACGTCCGCGCCGCGGATGATCGCCTCAGAGTCCAACGCCAGGATCGCTTGCTCCAGTGCCTGCTCCGTCACTGGTTGCGGGACCGCAAGGATGAAGGGGAACTCCGGGTCCCCTGTAAAGGGCAGCTCGGCGATTTTCTTGCCTTTACTGTACGCAACGCCCTGCGGGATCCGCACACCGGATGCCAACAGCGGCGCGGAAAGACCGGCCCGGCCCAGCTCAAGGAGCGCCGGCGGGTGAATCCCTATTGCCCTTGAACGGTGGCTCCTGGTCGGACGGCGTTCAAGGATTCGGACGTGGTGCCCTTGTTTGAGCAACAAGGCGCCCATGAACAGACCGACCGGGCCGGCACCCACGATGATGACGTCAAGCACGTCCGTCCCTCACGTCCAGGATCCATCGCCGGCATGCTCATGGACGAGCAGGTTGTGCCACGGTCCGTTTCGATCCACCCTCCATCCTTCCGGAGCCGCAGCCTGGAGCTCCCCGGAGGTGAAGCTGCGCTTGATGGAGACCAAACCGTCACCGCAGATGAAAGAGCCGACGCCCAAAGGCCAGAAGCCTGCCGCGAAGAGAAGGTATGCCATGTTGCTCCGCTTGAGGTCATTGTGCAGCGCGAGCCTCCGGCACAGTACTTCTGAGTCGTTCAACACCCCGGCGAGTTGGTCAGCATCGAGGTGGTGGAGGATGTGATTGGAGAGGACGATATCGAACCTCCTGCCCTCCGCGACAAGATCCGCACTGTGCGCCCGCCGGTAGGTGACGCCTTCCACCGCTGGCGCCCGGGTCGCAAAACTATATGCCCGTTCGTCAGGGTCTATGGCAGTTACCTTCAACGCAAATCCATCCTTTGCGGCCCATCTGGCCAGGCTTCGAGCGACGTCCCCACCACCGCACCCGATGTCCAGAACCGACGCCGTGCCGCCGGCTGTAAGAAGTGGACGGAAGCGGTCAAGGTAAGTCCGGTGCCATCCCGAAAGGAGGCGGTTAACCACCGGGAAGCGGGCGTAGCTGCGATCCAGCCGCTGGAGGTCACAATCAGGCCGGTCCATGTCCTCGATGGCGTCCACGTCCCTGTCCTTCAGGGATCCCCACGGGCTCACAGGGCCGGAGAGACCAACGTAAACAGGCCAGTCTCTACCGTAAGGCCAGGACCGAACGCCATGGAGCAGATTCGCTCCTCGCGTTGATTTGCGGGTTGCCCAAGCATGTACTTCAAGACAAACAGCACAGTGGCGCTACTCATGTTGCCGTATTCCCTGAGTGTTTCCCTTGCCGGGACCAGTTGCTCCGTGGTGAGTTCGAGCTTGGATTCGACCTTATCCAGAATGCTGCGCCCACCGGGATGAATGGCCCAGTGCGTTATATCGCGATAGGGGAGTTCTGCCAGTTGCGGCTCTTTGGCGAGCAACGGCTCCAACGCCCCCGTGATGTGCTCCTCGATGATGTGGGGCACGTAGGAACCCAAGACCATTTCAAAACCCTCGTCGCCAATATTCCAGGCCATCGCCTCTTCACCAACGGGGGTGAGGACCGTTTCGAAGTGGTCCAGCCTGATCACCGGTTCGGGTCCTTGGGGTTGCTTGGACGTCACGATGGCCGCGGCCGCACCGTCGCCGAAGATGGCCGAGCCCATGATCGTGTCAGGGTCGTTGGAGGTGCGCACGTGCAGCGAACAAAGCTCCACACAGATGACCAAAACGACGGCGGCTGGATCCGCCAGGCAGAACTGCTTGGCTGCCTTCAAGGCCGGAAAAGCGGCGTAGCAGCCCATGAAACCGAGGTGGTAGCGCTGCACGGCGGGGTTCAGTCCCAGCGCCCGGACGACCTTGTAATCGGGGCCAGGATTGAAGAATCCCGTGCAGGACACAGTGATGACATGGGTAATGTCATCGAGGTCGATGTCCGGCACGCGTGCTACTGCAGCCTTGCCGGACTCGATAAAGAGTTTGGTGGCCTCCGTGGCAAAAATCTCGTTCCGGACCTTGGTGCTGGGGCTAAGCACGTGATTGGTCGAAGGGTCAAAGAATCGCGGATTTTCCGGATGCGCGTCGAGGCTCAACTCTTCCACCGCCGTATAGCGGGTATCTATTGCAGCTGAGTCGAAGCAAGTGGAGACCAGTCGCGATCCGAGCCGCGTCAGGCCTGGTTGGGCTGCGAAGACGTCGCGTGCCTGCGACTGCACGAGGATGGTTGGCGGAACTGCGGTTTCAAGGGACCTCATGTATACCGGCATGCTTCATTCTTAGCGAGTCGGCGGCTGATGACAATGGTTGGAACGGCTCGGCCTTCGCGTCCTCCCCAAGGCCTGCAGAACGTGCGGTTAGTGTGGACAGTGACCGTTGCCGCATTCGTGACGACGAACGAGAATTTTACGTACTGGCCTCACGTTGGTCAGTCCTGGCCAGGCGGCGCCGACGGGGGACTGTTGGGCAGCACCGACCAACAGATGCCGACCAACAGGTGGTGGCCTGTAGATGCCGCCTAACAGATGGAGAGATCATGAGCATTGCCACGAGCCCCGACACGCAGTCTTCTGCGTCGCACGTAGCAGACACCCACGACCTCATACGGGTGCAGGGTGCGCGCGAGAACAACCTCAAAGACATCAGCATCGAGATCCCCAAACGTCGCCTCACGGTGTTCACGGGTGTCTCCGGCTCGGGCAAGAGCTCGTTGGTCTTTAGCACCATCGCGGCGGAGTCCCAGCGAATGATCAATGAGACGTACAGCGCTTTTGTTCAGGGCTTCATGCCTTCATTGTCGCGGCCGGACGTGGACATGCTGGAAGGCCTGACAACGGCCATCATCGTGGACCAGGAGAGGATGGGCTCAAATCCGCGCTCAACCGTGGGTACCGCTACAGATGCCAATGCCATGCTCCGTATTCTCTTCAGCCGGCTCGGGCAGCCCCACATCGGATCGCCGAACGCGTACTCGTTCAACGTGCCTACCGTAAAGGCCAGCGGGGCCATCACGGTGGATCGCGGCGAGGGCAAAACCAAAACGGAGAAGGCCAGCTTCAATCGCCTGGGCGGCATGTGCTCACGATGCGAGGGAATGGGCTCAGTCAACGATTTCGATCTCACCGCGCTGTACGACGCCAGCAAGTCCTTGAACGAGGGCGCGCTCAGCATTCCCGGGTACACGATGGATGGCTGGTATGGCCGGATCTTCAGCGGGTCAGGCTTCTTCAACATGGACAAGCCAATTGCCAAGTTCACGAAGAAGGAGCTCCACGACCTCCTGTACCGGGAACCGACCAAAATCAAGGTCGAAGGCATCAACCTCACCTATGAAGGCGTCATACCAAAAATCCAGAAATCGATGCTCTCCAAGGACGTTGACGCACTTCAACCACACATCCGGGCCTTCGTGGAGCGGGCCATCACCTTTACCACCTGTCCAGAGTGTGAGGGCACCAGGTTGAGCCCGGAGGCACGTTCTTCCAAGATCAGAGGGAAGAGCATTGCGGATGTGTGCACGATGCAGATCAGTGACCTTGCTCTATGGATCCGGGAAATCGATGAGCCCTCAGTGGCTCCGCTTCTCAAGGGACTGCAGCACCTCTTGGACTCCTTCGCCGAGATAGGTCTCGGATACCTGTCGCTGGATCGGCCTGCCGGTACCTTGTCCGGGGGAGAGGCGCAGCGAACCAAGATGATCCGGCATCTGGGCTCATCCCTGACTGACGTCACTTACGTCTTCGACGAGCCAACTATCGGCCTGCACCCGCATGACATCGAGCGTATGAACCAGTTGCTGCTGCAGTTGCGGGACAAAGGCAACACGGTGCTGGTGGTCGAGCACAAGCCTGAAACGATTGCGATCGCTGACCACGTGGTGGATCTCGGACCTGGCGCGGGCACAGGCGGCGGCACGGTCTGCTTCGAAGGCGATCTGGACGGGCTGCGGGGGAGTGACACCATCACTGGGCGCCACCTCGACGACCGCGCATCCATAAAAGAGCGGGTACGGACAGCTTCCGGCACTCTTGAGGTCCGTGGAGCTTCCACCAACAATCTTCAAAACGTGGACGTTGATATTCCTCTGGGCGTGCTGTGTGTGCTCACAGGCGTGGCCGGATCGGGCAAGAGCTCGCTGATTCACGGGTCGGTGGCCAAACGCGACGGCGTCCTGGTGATCGACCAAGGTGCCATCAGGGGTTCCCGCCGAAGCAATCCTGCAACTTACACTGGGCTCCTTGAGCCCATACGCAAGGCATTCGCCAAGGCCAACAATGTGAAACCGGCACTCTTCAGCTCCAACTCCGAGGGCGCGTGCCCCACCTGCAATGGCGCGGGCGTCATTTACACGGATCTGGGCGTCATGGCGACGGTGGAATCAACGTGTGAGGAATGCGAAGGAAAGCGCTTCCTGGCGTCGGTATTGGAGTACAAGCTTGGCGGGCGCAATATTGCAGAAGTGCTTGCAATGTCTGTCAACGAGGCTGAGACCTTCTTCAGCGAAGGGGAAGCCCGCACACCGGCCGCCCACAAGATCCTGGACCGCCTGGCCGACGTCGGACTCGGTTACTTGACGCTGGGACAGCCGCTCACAACACTGTCCGGCGGGGAACGCCAGCGGCTCAAGCTTGCCACGCAAATGTCGGAGAAGGGCGACATCTACATCCTGGACGAGCCGACCACAGGCCTCCATCTCGCCGACGTCCAGAACCTGCTCGGCATGCTGGATCGTTTGGTCGAGTCAGGCAAGTCAGTCATCGTGATCGAGCATCACCAAGCGGTCATGGCACATGCCGACTGGATTATCGACCTCGGACCTGGCGCCGGACACGACGGCGGCAAGATCGTTTACTCTGGCACGCCAGCTGACCTTGTGGCCGACCGCTCGACGCTGACCGGCAAGCATTTGGCGGTTTACGTCGGCGCCTGATACTTGGCTGGCCTGAAAAAATGCCAATACGACTTGCTTCAGAGTGGCCGACCCTAACTTCCTGCTATAAATTCCCTCTAACTCCTTGACTATTTCCCGTGATATGGCACACACTTACTCAGGACTTTGGACTATTTACAGACCATTAAGAAATCTTGAGAACCGGGGGAAGCATGTCCACATTTTCGTCAGGGCTGGTCAAGGATGACAACACCCACAGCAAGGAAACCCACAGAAAACCCTATCTCCGCGTTGCAACCACGACTGCGATAGTGGCGACCCTCATGTCGGCCACGTCGTGCGCCACACCTCCTGCCACCAACACTGGGCCAGCGGCCGAATGCCGCCAACTTGACGCCCAACTGGCATGGCCGGGGGAGGTCCGGGAACAATTGCAAAAGACCATTGACGCCCACAGCAGCTGCACAGGAACAGCCCACGGAGACAAAGCTCCGGTGGCAATTTTTGACTGGGACAACACTGTAGTGAAGAACGACATCGGCTACGGCACGAACTTTTGGATGCTGCGGCATGACAAAGTCCTGCAACCGGCGAATAAGGACTGGAAGAGCACAAACCGCTACCTTACGGATGCGGCAGCGACGGCGCTGTCAACGGCATGCGGCACAGACACACCCGCTGGCCAGCCCCTCAAAACCAGCAGCAACATGGACTGCGCTGATGAAATCCTCGCCATCCTCGAGGACAAGACCCGTTCGGGCGAGCCAGCTTTTGAGGGCTTCAATGCCCGGCACCTCGTCGGCGCCTACGCCTGGGGTACGGCCCTGTCTGCCGGATATACCGAGGAGCAGCTCGGCCAGTTCGCACTCGCGATGAAGCAGGAGAACCTCTCCGCAGCACAAGGCAGCATGCAGACTGTTGGAAGCCAGCACGTGGACGGTTACATCCGGATCTACCCACAGATGAAGGACCTCATCGGCGTCCTTCAGGCACACGGCATCGAAACATGGGTGGTTTCCGCGTCGCCAGAGCCGGTGGTCAAGGCGTGGGCCGGCGACGTCGGCATCGACGCCGGGCACGTCGTGGGAGTCCGCAGCGTCTATGAGGATGGCATCCAAACCGCCCATCTGAAAGGCTGCGGCGGAATACCCGACGGCGAAGATTCCGTCATGACCTACATCGAAGGAAAACGCTGCTGGGCCAATCAGGTGATCTTCGGCGTCGAGGGTCCTTCAGCCTTTGAGCAACTGCCTGCCGAACGCCGCCAGATCCTGGCCGCCGGCGACTCCGGCACAGACGTAACCTTCGTTGGCGACGCCACCGAAGCCAGGCTGGTGGTGAACCGGAACAACGCCGAAATTATGTGCCGAGCCTACGACAACGAGGACGGCAAGTGGCTGATCACCCCAATGTTCATCGACCCCAAACCACAGCGTAACGAGCCGTATCCATGCACCACCAAGGCGTACACCAACCCGGACAGCAGCAAGGGGCCAGTGGTGCGCGAGCACGGCAGCGTTATTCCGGACCAGGTGGATCGCGTCCATTGAGGGGACTTCCTGGTAGCCGCTTCTGTCGCGAAATGTCTTACTTCAGGCTTCCCATGGTCACGCCGGAGCGCCAATAGCGTTGCATGGCAATCATGAGGACGATCATGGGAATCGTGGAGACGAGGGATCCTGTGATCACCAGACCGGTCAGGTCATACTGACTGTCAGTTCCGCGCTCGAGCCATGAATAGAGTCCGAGCATGACAGGCCATTTGTCTGCGCCCTTGAGGAAGACCAGAGGCCACATGAAAGTGTTCCAGGAAGCCACAAAGTGAAGGAGAAATATTGTTGCACCCGCAGTTGTCATGAGCCTGAGACCGAGGGAGAAGAAGATCCTGTATTCACCGGCGCCGTCGATCCTTGCTGCCTCCATGAGCTCACTGGGGACGGCTCCTTCGGCGTATACCTTCGCCAAGTAGACGGAAAACGAGCCAAACATACCGGGCAGGATCATGGCCCAGATCGTGTCGTAGATACCCATCTGCGTGAAGAGCACAAAGGAGGGGACGATCATGAGGGTTCCAGGAATGAGGAACGAAGCGATAATGAGGCCCATGGTGAACCCTCGCCCTAGATAGTGGTACTTGGCGATGGCATAGCCTGCGGCCAAGGCAACCAGCGTTAACCCGACCGAGCCCAGCGTCGCGTAGACCACGGTGTTCCAAAGCCACTGGGCAAAGATTCCGTCCTGATAGGTGAAAAGGTCTGACAGGTTGTCCAGGAGGCTGAATTCACCAAACCACAAGCCATTGGTTGTATACAGCTGTTCTTTCGACTTCGTTGACGCCACGATGAGCCACCACAGTGGACCTGCGGAGTAGACGGCCAGGAAAGCCAGGATTCCCAGCATGACCCAGCGGGAAACTCCCACAGCCTCGTTCGCGGATCGCTGTACATTTGGATTTCGCCTTCTCTTACTGGGCAAACGAGCAGGGGTGGGGGCGTCTACTGCTTCATGGACTGTCCGGCTCACCTCGGGCTGCAATGATGCCTGGGTCATGACTCGATCCTGTTCGTAAAGCGGTAAATGATGGTCGATACGATGCCCACCACGACTCCGAGAACGATTGAGAGTGCCGTGGCGTAGTTGATGTTTCCCACTTGGAAAGCCTGGTTGTAGATCATCATGGCGGGCGTGAAGTCCTTGGTTATGGTCTCCGGAGTCACGGCTCGGAAAAGCAGCGGCTCGTTGAAAATCTGGAGGGTTCCGATAATTGCCAGCAGGCTCGTCAGAACGAGGGAGCCGCGCAGGAACGGCACCTTGATGTCCTTCGCGATTCGCAGTTCCCCCGCCCCGTCGATGCGGGCGGCTTCGAAAATTTCATGGGGGATCGACTGAAGGGAGCCGTACATGATGAGCATGTTGAACCCGATTCCGCCCCAGATTGCCAGGTTCCCAATTGAGGACCATATGGTGTTGCCGGCGAAGAAATTTACCTGTAACCCGAACACCTGGAGGAAATCACTCAGTGGTCCAACAACTGGGCTGTAGAGAAAAATCCAGACCATGGTGGCCACCAACCCTGGGACCATGTAAGGAAGGAGCAGCACGATCCTGAACCGCGCCGCGACCCGCCGCCGAACGCCGTCGAGCACCAAGGCCATGGCGAGGCTGACCAACTGGCCAAGCGGAACGACGATGATGGCGTAAATGAACACGCGAAACATTCCAGCCCAGAAGGACGTGTCCGCGAGGGCTTCGGCAAAGTTGTCAAAGCCAACAAAGGTTGACGTTGCCTTGCCGAAGCCGAGCCCGGACGTCTTGGTCGCAAAAACGCTTTCCTTGAGTGCCATCGCGACAGGAATGAGGGTAAACAAGGCAAACCCGAGAAGGAAAGGCAGGCTAAGGGACGCACCTTTCAGGTCCTGCTTTACGCGCCACCCGGATTGTGCCCGAAGGACTGTCCCCGCGCCACCGCTGCTGCTTCTCTTTCGCCTGGTGCTTCCACGAGGGAACCGGCGACGCTTGGTAGCTGCCTGCATAGTTGCTGTCATGAAGTCCTCCTGCTCTCATCGCACCCAGCCGTTAGCTGCCGGTGCTGAATGAGATGCCCTTCTTTTCCAGGTCCGATGTCACGAAGTTCTGGACATTCTTCAATGCTTCGCTCAACTTGATCTGGCCGGCGACGGCCTTGCCCCATTGATCTTGCAATTCGGGGAACCACGCGTCGTAGTTCGGTCCCAGCTCGAATTTGCCTACCGTAGCCTTCTGGGCCTCCACCATGACTTCTGCAGCTTTGGTGTCGTCGACGAAGAAGCCCTTAGGGATGACATCCTTGACGTAAGGGGACGGGTCATTCAGGGAGGAAGGCAAGCCTACGGAACCAGTCTTGGGGTTCTTACCCGCTTGGATGCCTTCTGGCGTTGCCAGCCAGTCAGCATACTTGACCACAGCTTCGGGGGAGTCGCAGCCAACGGGGACAAAGCTTGGAGTTGAACGGCCTGGAGTAGCCTTCTTGTCGGAACTGAACTGCGGGATCTCCACTGCCTCCCAGTGGCCTGAGGTGACGGGAAAGTTCGTTTTGTAGCCGGTGAGCGACCACCATTGGGTGGTTGTGGAAGCCATCTTTCCTGAGTCGAAGTACGAGTACAGGGCGGGCCTATCCTTATAGGTCTGGTTTGAGACGAAGTCATTGTCGATAAGTTGCTGGATGATGTCGGCCGCCGCAATCGTGGCCTTGTCGGTAAAGTTCACCTTCCATTTGTCGCCGTCTATCGCGAACCACTCCGCGCCGCCTTGCTGGGCAAGGTTCATCAGGGTGCTGGGGTCTTCTCCGGCGAGGTTGGTGACGTCTACGCCGTTGGCTTTGAAAATTTTGCCGGCGTCTACGAATTCCTGCCATGTGGTAGGTATCTTCACTCCGTATTTGTCGTACGTGTCCTTGTTGACGATCATGAACTGCCCATCAGATCCGGAGGGAAGACCGTAGTAGCGGTCATTCACTTTTGCCGCGGCCTTTGCACCGTCGTTGTAGGTGTCCTCCGTAGGAGTGACTGCGTCAGTGATGTCCTGGGCCCAGCCGTTGACCACCATGGTGGTCAACGGCGCGAAGCCCTGGACCAGGCATGGAACATCGCTCTTGGCTTCCATTGCGTTCCGGAAATTTGTTTGGGTAGCGGTGTTGGAAGCCTGGAGAACGTAGTTGACCTTGACATCGCTCTGTGCGGCGTTGAACGCGTCCGCTATCTGCTTACCTGTTTCGGCATTCCAGCCCCACACGTCAATCGTGACGGGGCCCGAGTGGGCCGCTGGGGCTGCTGGTGAGGCAGAGCCGCCGCCGCATGCCGAAAGTAGAGCGGCCGAGGTTAGGACGGCAGCACTCAAGGTGACCCTCCTGCGGTGTGTGAACTTCACAAGTCTCTCCTTTGAGGTGGTACGAAACGTGGGGAAGGGCCGCGCTCCCCACGCGCTGAGGCTGGGCTGAACGAGGCAGGAAATCGTTATCCCAAGCATGAGTGATGAAGACCACAATGTCAACGCGTTAGCGCTAACAACCCGGTGAGGGTGCGCTGTGGCCCATCCCAGAAGGACCGAATGTCGGGGGAGTAGCCGACTCTTTCGGCCACGACGATTACTGGTGGAAGTTTGGCCAGCGAACTTACCTGGCACCACCAGAACGGCCCCTACGGATGGAGTTCCATCCGTGGGGGCCGTTAGCCGCTGACCGACTTCGAGCGGCAGCTATCTTTTCCGTGTATCAGACTGATGTGATCTACTACGGCAGCGATCTCGCCTGCTACTTCCAGAGCGAGTTATTCAACGTTCCTGACCGAAAGTCTCCCAGCCACCACGTCGATTTCTGGTCTGAACTGGCGGAAGGCCAGTGGATTTAGGGGTCACTACCTAAGACTCTTCGACCGACGTAAAGCCATTGGCAGGGAGTGCGCCTGCAGGTCGAGCATGTCGAATGTGCCTACCAGCGCGGAACATCAAGCGGTTGGCCGTTGATGCTGATATCAGAGCTCCGGATGGAGATTCCTGCTTCTTCGGACCACAGCATGAACTCAATCAGCCAAAGCGCCGCAGCGTGATCGTTGGCAGCTTTCCGTAGGCCGTCCGGCCGCGAAGAACCATTCATGCCCCAGCGGTGGAACTGCACGTAATGATGCGGCCCGACCTGGCTATCGACGTCGAACGTCAAAGAAGAAACTGAACCGTCTCTAACGTGGGGAAATCCCCTTCTGCTCCCACGCTTTGACTGGCAGCAGGACGTGTTGATGTGGGACGAGTAGCCCTACGGCTAGATTTATGGCGTGAGTTCCCTTGTTGAAGAAGCCATAGAGGTTCTCTATGCCGCGAAGATTCCGTTAGCTCCGGGCTTATCGCCTTGGCAAATCGAAGACGTTGAAGAGCAGTTTTCGTTCGAGTTCAGTCCTGATCATGCGCAATTTCTGGGTCTCGCGATGCCTATTGGCCCTAGCTGGATTGATTGGCTGGGCGATCCCAAGGGGATTCAGAAGAGGCTCGACTGGCCGCGCGATGGCGTGTTGTTTGATGTTAGGGAGAATGTTTTCTGGCCCGAGGAATGGGGCGAGCGGCCCACTGAAGTTGAGGAAGCCCTCCTAGCAGCACGTGAGCGCTTGCGCACCGTGCCTACCCTCATCCCGATCTATTCGCACCGTTTTATGCCGGCAGCTCCTGCCCCTGCGGGCAGCCCGGTTTTTTCCGTGCATCAAACTGATGTGATCTACTACGGCAGCGATCTCGTCTCCTACTTCCAAAGCGAGTTCTTCAACATTCCTGACCGAAAATCACCCAGCCATCGCGTCGATTTCTGGTCTGAGCTGGCGGAAGGCCAGTGGATTTAGGGGCACTGCCTACGAATCTTCGACCGACATAGGGCGATTGGCAGGGAGGGCGCGTGAAGCGGTCGAGCAAGTCGAAAGCGCCTACCAGCGCGGAACACCAACGGGTTGATCGTTGATACTGACATCCGAGCATCGGACGGAGATTCCGGCTTCTTCTGACCACAGCATGAAATCAATCAGCCAAAGTGCCGCAGCCTGATCGTAGTCAGCTTCGACCTGGGTGACCTCGGCATACGACCAAGGCCCTGGGATATTGCTGCTGAAACGGCATTCAACGACGTCACTGCAGGTCACGAGATAGTCTTCGGTCACGCCCTTGTCGAGGACGCGGATCCGGAGCTCGCTGCGTTGAGTGATGGGATCAAGTCCGAAGTGGGTAAGGCTGCCACCCCACAATTGATTCATTGCCGCGATGGTTTGGGGGCTTCCTTGTTGAGGGCTATCTTCGGTGTTCATTGTTCTGCTGACGTGCCTTTCTGACTCTGGGCCCTGGCTACTGACTCGATGTATTGGGCGTAGTTGGCCGAGGAATCGATGGCGTGGCGTTCGATGGTGATTGGAGAGTATCCGAGGGCTTCCGCAATGATGGCCACAGGCGCGACTTTGGTGAGTTCGTGGAGCGTGCCAAGTCTGGCCGCCCGGCTGCTGAAGGCCGAGCTGAGCCGTTCGGTGAGGGTAGAAGCCCGCAGATGTCTTCCGGGAGCGCCGCCGCGGAACACCCAGTTGCTGTTGGGGTGCGCGGCCGTCTGATCATGCGTCGGGGCGGCAGCCAACTGGCGCCAAGGCTCATCGAGCGGGTGCGTGAGGGCAATCAGGACGGTCCCGAGGGTGATGGTGACGTCCTCATCGGTGACCTGGACGTGGTCCCAAGTGAGTTTGACGACGTCGGAGACCTGCTGGCCAAAGACCAAGATGAGGATCGCGGCCGCACGGTCTCGTGGGCTCATCTCGGTCGCGCGGGTGAGGCTTTGGACGATTTCTTGTTGCTTGGCTGCGTCGAGTCGGGGGCTGGTGCCGCGGCGGTGGGGTTGCAGCTTCAAGGAGGGGCCGATGAGGTTGGTTTTGCTTGCCCAGTCGAGGAAGCGTGATGCGATGCCTCTCGTCGTGGGGCCTTCTGCCTGCCAGCGGTCCAGATGCGCCTGCGTGATGGCTGTGAGTTCGGCGCCGTGCTCAGTGAGCCAGTTGAGCAGTTCGATGGCGACGGTGACCGATTGTTTGGCCCTCAGGAAGGTGCCTTGGGTGACTTCGTCCATTTGGTTCATGCGGCGTTGGTGGTGCCAGCGGATGTAGCGGCGGATGATGTCGCGATGGTTCTGGGTGGTGATCCGGTCGATCGCTTGCCCGGCCCAGCTGCTGAATCGTGTGTTGAGCTCGTCGCGGCGCGGCAGGACCTGGTGTTCCACGAGCAGACCGCGGACGTATTCACGGGTTGCCGAGGCGGCCAGCTGGTCGAGGCCGGCGTGCGTGATGTCGGGCGATGCTGCCAGCTCCCGGAGGAAGTCGGTGACATGGGGCTGCTGGATCCACGTGAGCCCACTGTTGGCTCGTTTCATGGATTTCAGTGCTGTTGCGATGGCCTGAAGTTCGGGGGAGCGGGTCTGCTCTTCCGGGGTGAGGAGCCGGTCGACTGTTGCTGCGAGGACGCATGCCCAGCAGCGGTTTCCTGAGTGGATTTCGTCTTCGTTGCCGCAGCCGATGCAGTCGATGTTGAGTTTGACGCCGGAGCATCTGCGGCAGGCCGGGAGCGCGTTTACCCGGCCGGGCAGGATACCTTCGTGGCCGCAGGCGCAGGTGCCACGGGTTCGTTTGGCTTGCTGGTAGCAGTAGCCGCAGATTCCGTTGTCGGGCCAGCGAACGACGATCTGGTGGTGTTCTGAGCAGCGTCCGCAGGGTTCGGGCCACTTCGTGGGGTCGCTGGGTTTCCGGGGTCTAGGCATCTTCGTCCGGTGGCAGGACCCTGATCCGCCGTGCGACCGGGGAACCGGGCTGGATTCCCAGGTCCTCTGGCCGCTTGGGGGCGTTGGCGGTCTTGGCCGCCCTCATCTGGACGAAGGGTTCAAACAGGTCATTGGGTGTGCATTCGAGGATGTCGCAGAGCGCCGCGAACGTCTGGGCGGGAATGCGTTCCGGTGTTCCCGTGACAAGCCGGTGAACCTGGGCGTTGGAGAGGTTGATGCCGCGGGCTTTGAGGAGGGGGAGAAGTTCGGTGGTTTTCCAGAGGTTCCGTTGGGCCATCATCTGCCGAAGGTTCCATCGGTAGCCGATCCGTCGCTGTTCAGCCATGGGCCGTTCCCTTCGTCAGTACCGCCGCCGCGTAGCCGCTGAGCGATCATCTTCTGGACAGTCTTCTGTTTGAAGTCCGCCGACACGGAAGTATAGAGGGCTGTGGTCGATGAGTAGCTGTGGCCGACCTGCTGCTGGATAAACAATGGATCGTAGCCGGCCTCGATCAGGTGAGTGACATAGGAATGCCGCAAGGTGTGCAGGGACAATTCCTCCGGCAAACCCGCGGTTTTCCTGATGCGCTGGAACGCCCGGTCGAAGTTGCGGTAAACGGTGGAACCGGAGCGCTCGGAGGGCCACATACTCGCTGAACGGTCCGCGGTGGCGAAGCGTTTGCGGCCATCAGGGGAGAGCCAGTACTCCAACTGACCGACGACCCAATCGAACTCCGGGACGGTCAGCACGGTCCGACGCCGAGGACCTGAGCCCTTGGTTCCTTTAGCCCACCGCACCTGCAGTGCGCCGAACCGGCCGAACTGTTCAACGTGGGGATTGGGGCCGAAATCGACGTACTCGAGCATCGTCAGTTCCCGGCGGCGCAGCCCGTAAGCGTAGGCAACCTTGAACGCCGTCGAATCCCTCAACGCCGGCAACCAACGCTTGGAGCGCTTGGAGAACTCCGTATCCACCACATCATCAGCGACATCGAAGAACGTTTGAAGCTCCGCCCTGGTGAACGCGCGGCGGCGCGGCGGCACGGCATCGTCAGTGGCGTGCCGCGGTGAGTTCCACTCGAACACGACCTGCACCGGGATATCGGCGAACACCCGTTCGCAAAGGGCCGCCCACCCATAACGCCCATCGGTCAGGTAAGCACAAAACGCCTTGATCGCTCCAGCGTTGGACCGGAGCGTGGACAACGCCAAGCCAGGGTCTGAACTGCGCCGGTCCGCGAAGAACTCGTCCACGTGGTGCGCCGACCACGTCCACGGATACTCGTTTGCGTGCCCCTGGAACCGCTCAACGACACTGCAGGAACTCTTGATATACGCGGTCGAGAGCCCGCGTGCCAGCATCTGCGCGCGCCAACCATCAAGCATCGCCTCGAAAACCCGGTCCTCGGCCCGCAGCAGCCCAATGTTCTCAGTGTTCAGAAAGGCAGGAATCCGCCCAGGTTCGATAGTCACGAGCAGAACTCTACGCAAGAATCTCTCATTTAATGAGAGATTACGCCGTTACGACGGGCCATGACGCGGCCGAGCCGTCGGCCGTTACTCGACGTCGCCTTCAGCACAACCGAAGCTGACGTGGGAAAACGCTGCATGACAGGTTTGGACGAGTTATCTCATCTACTTCTACTCGTCCCACTCTAACGCCGATAATCTACATTATGTAAAGTAACGAGGAAGAGGCCACCCCCACTGCGGCCTATCCAGTGCGGGACCCTGCCTGTTTCATCCCTGCCTGAACTCCCACCAACTCAGCCAACACCCCCGTGCACCGGAGGCAATCGTCCAAGTGCAAGCGAACTTTCTCCTGGGCGGCCTGGCGCATGGCATTTCGGACGTATTTACCTAAGTAGCGCGAAAAATCCGTGCAGGGGTCCGTAGCTGATTCCTGCACGTGTTTCTGCAGGTACGCATGGCGGAGACCCTCACGCGCCCGGATGAGCAATGACGACACAGCGTTTGGAGTCAGTTCCATGGCCCGTGCCGCTGCAGCCGGCTTCATGCCCTCAACGTCCACCTGCCAAAGTACGGTCTGCCAGCGGGATGGCAAGGACCGGAAAGCCAGCATCAGGATCGTGTTCTCGAAATCTTTGAGAACAGGATCATCAGTGCCAAGCATCACTTCACTCACAGCGCCGTTCACCGTCGCCGCTGCCCGTCTGCTTTGCAGATTGCGGCGGTGCGACATTCGCCGAACGGTGGTCAACAAATAAGCCCTGAATGAGTCCACCGGTCCCCTGCCGTCCAGCAGGGATTTCAGGATCGATGCAAACGCCTCGGAGACCACATCGTCAGCGTCCGTTGGATTATCTGATTCAGTCCGGGCGACATAGGTGGCAATGCCGTGGTGCCGGCGAAAAAGTTCCTCGTAGGATCCAGAGTCACCCCCGCGCACGGAAGCAAGCAGAAAGGGCTCACTCTCGCCCGCCGGGTGTGTGCCCGCTCCCCTCCCCTGCTGACTTTGTGCAGGTTTCAGAAGCACTTGTACTTGCTGAGCCGTCATGGAAGATTGGACGCGGCCGAACGGCAGGACGGGAGCAAGCATGGCTGCCTTCCGAAGTGTTTGAGTGGTGACGCCTAGAATCTAGGCAGCAAGTGATTGGTCACACTCAAAACGCAGGCAATTTGTTGGAAGCAGACGTTCCATGCAGGATTTCGACTTTGATGAACGGGACCTCAAACTCCTGCATGCCCTTCAGATCCGCCCCCGGGCACCATGGACGGTCTTGGCACCTGGTGTGGGTGCCGATGCAGTAACCTTGGCGCGACGCTGGAATTTTCTGTCCGGTGAAGGGCTGGCATGGGTAGCGACCTACCGTGGGCTCGGTTCCAAAGTCGCCTTTGCCCTGGTGGAAATTGAATGCTCGCCTGCCAGCATGGCAAGCGTGACCGAAGAGCTTGCGGCCGATCCGGATGTGCTCTCCATGGATCACACCGCAGGTGGCAGGGACATGGTCATCACGGTCATGAGCCGCGATGACGCCTCCCTCGGACGTTTCGTTTTGGACCGCTTGCCAGCCGTCAAAGGAATCCGCAGTACAAGAACCCATCCGGGCATCAATCTGCTGGCGGACGCCCGCAGCTGGCGGTTGCGCTCTTTGCAGGAGCACGAGGTAAGACTCATAGAGCGTGAAGCACCCCAACCAAGTCCGGCCGCGAAGGGTGCATCGGCAGATCTGGAAGAGCAACTTTTTGGGATCCTGCGCGCTGATGGTCGAGCCTCGATAACTGAAATATCCCAAAAGTTGGGAATCAGCCCCCCGCGCGCGAAGAGCGCTCTAGGCGCAGCCCTGGCTCAGGATCGGATCGTTGTCCGGCTGGAATTGGCCCGCACGTTATCGCCTTGGCCCGTAAACGTTTGGTACTTCCTCCGTGTGCCAGCCACGCAGGCGGAGGCAGTTGCGGGCCGGTTGGTCGGTCTCGGAGAAGTGCGTCTGGTCGTCACCACAGGTGGGCTGTATTCGATTGTGATGTCGGTCTGGCTTCGCCGTCTCGATGACATGACCATTCTCGAACGGCAACTGGGTGAAAGGTTGCCCATGGTGGAGATTATGGACCGTTCAGTCGTCTTGCGGACACCTAAGCATGTTGGCGTCAGGCTGGATCCTTCGGGCCGCCGCATCATGTAAAGGCCGGAATGGGAATGCCCCGTCCAACGCGAGTCGGACGAGGCATTCGTTTACTCAGTGTTCCGCGCGTCTGCTACTGCTCCTGTTGTTGCGCTCCTGCAATATTGACCAACCAAGCAATCCCGAACTTGTCCACACACATCCCGAAGGTGTCACCCCACGGTGCGCTTTCAAGTGGCATGGTGACGGTACCGCCGTCGGCGAGTTTGTCCCAGTAACCACGAAGTTCGGCTTCATCCTCGGACTGGCCGCTTAGTGACACCGAGATGTTGTTGCCCGGGTTGTAGTCCATGCCGTTCGGCGTGTCGGCAGCCATCAGCGTCAGACCGTTGGGTGTTACCAGCATTGCGTGCATGACCTTCTCCGCTTCGGCGGGGTCTTCGCTTGCCTGATATTCGCCGAAAGTGCTGAGCGTCAGTTCGCCACCGAAGACGGACTCGTAGAAGTTAATTGCGTCCCTGGCATTATCGCGGAACGAGATATATGGGTTGAGGCGGGTTGTCATTAGTCAGTTCTCCTCATGGTTGTGATAGGTGCGCACGTCACCGTGCGGTAATGCTAGCAGCGCCCAAGGCGCCTGTCCCCCGAACTTCAGTCGCCGTCGTACGCCTTTTGCAGAACGTTGATATCAAGCTTCCGCATCTTCAACATGGCTTCCATTGCCCGCTGGGAACCTGCTGGATCCGGACCATTCAACAGGCTCGGCATCCCAGCAGGGACGATCTGCCATGACAAGCCAAACTTGTCCTTCAGCCATCCGCACTGGCTTTCTTCTCCCCCTCCTTCCAAGAGCGCATTCCAGTAACGGTCCACCTCGTCCTGCGAATCGCAGTTGACCACGAGGGAAACTGCTTCGTTGAAGGTGAAAGCGGGTCCCCCGTTCAAGGCCATGAACTGCCGTCCTTCAATCTCGAAGTCCACGGTAAGAACCTGTCCGTCTGGACCCGGCATCGATGTCAGGATGGACGAATCATCAAATGTCGATGTGTAGAACTCCGCCGCTTCTGCCGCCCGGCCGTCAAACCACAAACAGGTGGAAATCTTCTGCATTCTGCAAGTCCTCCAGGATCGTGAGGAACCACTTGTCCCCCGACTGAGGCTAGTCCTGTGGGTTCCACCACACAACGGCGCCCGACGGCGGCTGTCACCTGACGCGTTATGCGCACCGGCGCGGGGCCTGCTGATCAAGCAAGAGTTAGTCGCCTGCCGTCCTGATCCGGCTGACCAGGCCTACGGTATTGGCCTCGCTGTCCTGGATGAAGGCCATCCATTCCTCTGAGTCTGCCGGTCCGAGGAGGTCATCCTCATGGGTGAAAATTATGTGCGGCTCCGAAATGATCTTGACGCCTTTGCTCCTCAACGCCGCCACCGTGCCGTGAAGGTCTCCAACCTCGAAATAGAGCAAGGATGACGGCGCTCCTTTCTCCAGCAGAAGCCGCACGCCACCAACGTCAAAGAAGAGGAGCCCGGGAGGGTCGTACAAGGCCTTGGGCTCGGCGCCCAGCAGTGCAGCGTAGAAGGCCGCCGCCCGCTTCAGGTCTTCGGCATGCTGGGCCACTTGAACGAATCGCATGATCTCCTCCATTAATTGGGGTGCGTCGTTGGTTCCTGCCTGTCATCGTGGCCGCAGCAGAAACCAAGCGCAAGAGAGAGCCTGCGGGACGTCAACTTCGCGCCAGCACTTCCGCCCCGATAATGTCAGAACATGCCATCACCGCTTAGATCCTGGATTCCTGCTGCCGCCGCCGACCTCTTGTTGATTCTTGTCTTCGCCGCGATCGGCCGCGACGCCCATGCCCGGGGAGACATCATCACAGGCGCCTTTGTCACGGCCTGGCCCTTCCTCGCTGGTGCCGGCGTTGCCTGGCTGGTCGCGAGGGTTTGGCGTGCGCCCTATGCCCTCTGGCCTTCGGGCATTTTCGTCTGGATGGGTGCCGTAGTGATCGGCATGGTGCTCAGGGCGGTAACTGGCCAGACGGTGGTGTTGCCCTTTGTCATCGTGGCACTTATCAGTCTGGGTGTTTTCCTGCTCGGCTTCCGCGCCATCCTCGCGTTAATTCGGCGCACGTCACGCAAGCGCCAGTCCAAGGTCTGAAAGGCCCCTGCATCTCCTATGTACTAGGCTGAAGTGCGTCCGCAATGAAGCTTTTCCGGAAAGGCCCCACGTGATCACTGCTTTCGTCCTGATCAAGACCGATGCTTCGCGCATTCCGGAAACCGCCGAGCAGATTTCGGCCATCCAGGGCATCAGTGAAGTCTATTCCGTCACTGGAGAATGGGACCTGATCGCTGTAGCCAGGGTGTCCAAGCATGAAGACCTCGCGGACGTCATCGCTGACCGCCTGTCGAAAGTGGATTCAGTAGTCCACACCACTACTCACATAGCGTTCCGTGCCTATTCCCAGCACGATCTCGACGCCGCCTTTGCGTTGGGATTCGAATAGGGTCAGGGACCCCTGAAGATCACGATTCGAAGCGGCAGCGCAGTCTGGCGACCGCACAGTCCGCCGAGGCTGTGGCTAGTCTTTGGAACTCTGGCTAAGGGCGATCCACTTAGTCAGGACGCCGGCGGCCTTACCTGAATCCACGGACTCTGCTGCCAGTGTGAAGGCAACCCGCATACGTTCCAAAAGGTCGCCGTCGGCGTTCAGATCAACGGACACCAAGCCAGCGGCGGCATTCAAGAGGACAGCATCACGCACAGGACCTGTCTTGCCATCAAGGACCTCACGTACAACCACTGCATTTGCGGCGGCGTCCCCGCCCCGCAGATCCGCAACGGTGGACGGTTCGATACCGAGCTCAGCGGGTGAGAACACCTGTTCAGTGACAGTTCCGTTCCTTATCTCCCAGACAGTCGATGGCCCCGTGGGCGTCAATTCGTCCAGTCCATCGTCACCACGGAACACGAGGCCGCGGCTGCCGCGACGGGCAAGGACGCCCGCCACCAGAGGAGCCATCCGGGCGTTGGCGACGCCAACTGCCGAAGCCTGAACATGAGCAGGATTTGTCATGGGGCCGAGAAAATTAAAGGCCGTGGGCACAGCCAACTCCCGCCGGGGTACTGCAGTATGACGGAACGAGGGATGGAAAACCTGCGCAAAGCAGAAGGTGATTCCTGCCTCCTCCGCATTCCGGGCAACCTGGTCAATCGAAAGGTCCAGGCGGACACCCAAGGCTTCCAATACATCGGCAGAACCGGACGTCGACGACGCCGCCCGGTTTCCGTGTTTGACGACCTTCGCGCCCGCACCGGCTGCCACAAGGGCTGCCATGGTGGAGATGTTGACGGTGTTAAGCCTGTCCCCGCCCGTTCCCACGATGTCCAGCTTTTCACCGGAGATCTGTATGGGGTTGGCATTCTGAAGCATGGCCTCCACAAGGCCGGTCAGTTCTTCCACCGTTTCGCCCTTGGCACGCAGGGCAACCAGGAAGCCCGCGATCTGCGCGGGAGTCGCTTCGCCGGCCATGATCGTGTTCATGGCCCACTCAGTATTGCCCACTGCAAGGTCGTCGCCGTTGATCAGTGCTGAGATGAGCCCTGGCCAGTTATTGCTGGCTGCAGGTGCCGATGCCGGAGAAGTCACCCCTTGATGCTATCGACCGGGCTGCACGGATGACCAATGTGAACCGGACCGGGAACTTTTCCGCGCGATTTCGCGTCTTTGTAGAAAAAGTCTCCCGAATCGGTGGTTTGCATTGGGAACTCTGGACTTTTACAGACATAATGTCCTTGTGACATCTGCGACCCATGCCCCCAGTACCCCGGCGCACCCGACGCTGAACCGCCCCAATCTGGTTTCTGTTGGAACCGTTGTTTGGCTGTCCAGTGAGTTGATGTTCTTCGCCGGTCTCTTTGCCATGTACTTCACCCTGCGCTCCACATCAGGACTGATGTGGGCCGAGGAGTCGGCCAAGCTCAACTTCCCGTTTGCGCTCGTTAACACGATCGTCCTCGTGGCCAGTTCCTTTACTTGCCAGATGGGCGTTTTCGCCGCTGAGCGGCTTGAACCGCGCCGCACCGGCGGCCCCCTGCAGTTCACCCGCTGGGGCATGAGCGAATGGTTCGTCCTCACCTTCATCATGGGTGCCTTCTTCGTAGCCGGACAGACCACGGAATACGCGATGCTCGTCTCGGAGCACGTATCCCTGTCGTCCAATGCCTACGGTTCCGCCTTCTACATGACTACGGGCTTCCATGGCCTTCACGTCATCGGCGGTTTGATCGCGTTCCTGTTCATTATTGGCCGCGCGTTTGCAGCCAAGAAGTTTGGGCACTTTGAAGCGACATCCGCGATCGTCACCTCGTACTACTGGCACTTCGTGGACGTCGTCTGGATTGGCCTCTTCCTGGTCATCTACGTCCTGAAGTAGCCCGGCTTTGACTCTTTTTCTACAAGAGGCAGAATTTCAAGAAGCGGCTCGCGGAGCCGACGCAGGATCGAATAAAGGAACCACCACGTGAAGGCACTCTCGCAGAAGCGACGTCACCCACTGGCAGCCATTGCGCTGCTGCTGATGGGCCTCCTCCTCACTGGTGGGCTGTACGCCGTTGCCACATCTGTCAACCAGGCCAAGGCCGACACCACCAGCTACAGCGCAAGTGACGTAGAGCAAGGCGGCAAATTGTTTGCCGCCAACTGCGCCACTTGCCACGGCATGGGTGCAAGCGGAACCAAGGACGGCCCCTCGCTGGTCGGCGTGGGCGCCGCAGCAGTTGACTTCCAGGTTGGCACCGGCCGCATGCCCATGCAGATGAATGGCCCCCAGGCGCAGAAGAAGCCCGTTCAGTTCAACGAGGAGCAGACCAGCCAGCTGGCCGCTTACGTTGCATCGCTCGGCGCAGGCCCTGCGATTCCGGAAGAACACCTCCTTGACGAAAAGGGAGATGCAGCCAAAGGTGGCGAGCTCTTCCGCGTCAACTGCGCCATGTGCCACAACGCTGCCGCAGCCGGCGGCGCCCTGACGCGCGGCAAGTTTGCTCCCGCGCTGGCAGATGTCACAGGAAAGCACATTTACGAGGCCATGGCCACGGGTCCGCAGAACATGCCTGTGTTCAACGATTCGAACGTCTCACCCGAAGGTAAGCGCGACATCATCACCTTCCTCAAGACCATCGAAGCCAACGGCTCACCTGGCGGTGCCGATCTCGGCGCCCTTGGCCCGGTGTCTGAAGGCCTCTTCGTCTGGGTTGCCGGCTTGGGCGTCATCATCGCCTTCACCATCTGGCTGACGTCACGCACGTCATAGTCCGGACGAGACAACAAACTTCTGCTGCATGTTCAGCAGTTTCGAACTGAAAATTAACTCGGCCCAGGCCGAGACAACGAGAGAAGGATGAGGCGAATTATGGGCAACCATAGTGACGGCAGTCCGAACCACTCGGGCACCGTAGCTACGGCTGGTCAGAATGAAGTGGAGAAGTTCCAGGATCCTGGGCTTCCTCCGCATCGTTTGCGCCTGGCTGACACGGACCCGGTAGCCGCAAAGCGAGCCGAGCGTCAGGTAGCCATTTTGTTTGGCACCTCTGTCATCGGCACGCTGATCTTCCTGGTGGCGTACTTCGCCATCGATTTGGGCGACGAATCGACGATTGCAAACATCCGTACCCAGAACCTGCTCCTGGGCCTGGGCACGGCGTTCGCAATGCTTGGCATCGGCACCGGCATCGTGCACTGGGCCAAGGCCCTGATGCCCGATCACGAGGTGTCGGAAGAGCGCCACGCTATCCGTCATGAGGAAGATCGCCAGGCTGCGGTGCGCATCGTCGACGACATCGTCGAGGAAACCGGCATTAAGCGTCGCCCGCTGATCCGCAACACCCTTCTTGGTGCCGTTGCCCTTGCTCCGCTCCCTGCTCTCGCTATTTTCGGCGACCTGGGACCGCGTCCTGATGACAAACTCGCACACACCATGTGGGCTCCTGAAGGTGGCAAGCTCAAGCGACTGACCCGCGACCCCGATGGCACTCCCATCAAGGCTTCGGATGTCACCATCGGTTCGGCCTTCCACGTCATTCCCGAAGGTCTCAACGAACTTCACGAAGGCAAGCTGAACGAAAAGGCCAAGGCCGTCGTTCTGCTGATGCGTCTCGATCCCAACTCGCTGAACCCCTCCGAGGGCCGCGAGAACTGGAGCTACAACGGCATTGTTGCTTACTCCAAGATCTGCACCCATGTTGGTTGCCCGGTTGCTCTTTACGAGCAGCAGACACACCACCTTCTGTGCCCGTGCCACCAGTCCACGTTTGACCTCACGCAGGAATGCAAGGTCATCTTTGGACCGGCCAGCCGTCCGCTCCCCCAGCTGCCCATCGCAGTTGACGCAGAAGGCTACCTCGTCGCTACCAGCGACTTCAAAGAACCTGTAGGACCGAGTTACTGGGAGCGTGACGAGCATGAGCGCCTCATCAACAGCTGAAGCCCCCTTCGTAGCGAAGACAAAAGTTGGCCGTTTCACTGATTTCGTGGACGAACGTGTAGGTGGCTCCGGCATCCTGCGCGAGTTCGGCCGCAAGGTCTTCCCGGACCACTGGTCATTCATGTTCGGTGAGGTGGCGCTGTATTCCTTCGTCATCCTCCTGATGTCGGGTACATTCCTGACTTTCTTCTTCGATCCCTCGATGGCTGAAACCCACTACCAGGGTTCCTACACGCCGTTGTACAACGTCGAAATGTCCGTGGCCTACAGCTCATCGCTGAACATCTCCTTCGATGTCCGCGGTGGCCTCTTCATGCGCCAGGTGCACCACTGGGCGGCACTGCTGTTCGTGGCCTCCCTGGGTGTCCACATGCTGCGCGTCTTCTTCACCGGCGCGTTCCGCAAGCCGCGTGAAATGAACTGGGTAGTGGGCGGCGTCCTGCTGATTCTGGCCATGGCTGCCGGCTTCACTGGCTACTCCCTCCCCGATGACCTCCTTTCCGGCAACGGTCTGCGCATCATCGATGGCGTTATCAAGTCCATTCCGGTCATTGGTACCTACATCTCGTTCTTCCTCTTCGGCGGAGAATTCCCGGGCACAGCGATCATTGGTCGTCTCTATGTGCTTCATATCCTTCTGGTTCCGGCCCTGATTCTGCTCATGATCGTGATTCACCTGTTCATGGTTGTGGTGCACAAGCACACGCAGTACCCCGGCCCGGGACGCAACGACGGCAACGTCGTCGGTTACCCCCTTGGACCGGTTTACGCTGCCAAGGCTGGCGGGTTCTTCTTCATCGTCTTCGGCGTCCTGGCCCTTATGGCAGCTGCCTTTACGATCAACCCGATCTGGAACTACGGCCCTTACGACCCCTCTCCGGTTTCCGCCGGTACCCAGCCTGACTGGTACATCGGATTTGTTGACGGCGCACTTCGCCTCATGCCTGGCGTCATCAACAACTTCCACTTTGAATACATCATCTTCGGACACACGCTGACGCTGAACGTCCTGTTGCCGGCACTCGTGCCCGCGGGCATCATCTTCACCGTGCTGTTCATGTACCCGTGGATCGAACGCTGGGTAACCAAGGACAACCGTGAGCACCACGTCCTTGACCGTCCCCGCAACGCACCCACCCGTACCGCGATCGGTGTTGCAGGCTTCACTTGGTACTGCGTCATGTGGGCAGCGGCAGGCTCGGACCTCATCGCAACGCACTTCCACGTATCCCTGAACGATGTCACGTACTGGTTGCGCACACTGTTCTTCATCGGCCCTATCCTCGCTTTCATCGTGACCAAGCGAATCGCACTCGCTCTGCAGCGTAAGGACCGCGAGATCGCCCTCCATGGGCGTGAGACCGGCCGTATCGTACGGCTCCCCCACGGTGAGTTCATCGAGGTACACGCTCCCCTGGACGAGTACAAGCGCTATAAGCTCGTTGGATTCGAATCTCCGGTTCCGTTGCCGGCGACGCCGAACGAACACGGTGTCGTAACCCGCAAGGAAAAGCGGCGTGCAGCGCTCTCCAAGTGGTTCTTCGAAGACCGTGTTGCTCCGGCAACTCCTGCGGAACTCGAAGCAGCACACGCGCATGGCCACCACGAGGCCATCGAAGCTGGCGCGGACCAGAAGAGTCTCAGCCACTAGTTCCAGATTGAAACAAAGAAGGGCACGATCCACACGGATCGTGCCCTTCCTTGTTGTATTTGCCATTTGTGAGTGGGCCGTTACGGACCGACGCCGGCACTATTGACTTCGGTAACCGGAGGAATAGTTGCGTGTGGGCCGGACCCCTGGTCGCTGCAGCGGAACCCAGAGCTTGTAGCGGTCTGCCCGATAGTACGAAACGGAGTAGTCCACCATTGCCCGGGCCACGAAGGCATGACGCTGGATCTTTAGCAGGGGTGAGCCCACGTCCACGTTCAACAGCCTCGCCGTTGAAGGGGATGCGGCCGTCGCCTCGATCATGTCCTCTCCCCATTCCATGACCAGCCCGAAGCGTTCGCTGAGGACGTTGTAGAGCGACGTGGGCGGCGCCTCATCCAATAGCCCCGGGACGCGGTGTGCCGGGATGAAGTTCTCGTCGACGCTCATGGGCTCGTTGTCGGCCAGCAGCAACCGCCTGAAACGGACCAACGGCGTGCCTTCCTCAAGCTGAAGCTCCCGCGCCAGAAAAGCACTGGCAGCAATCTGCTCAAAGCTCAACACCTTGGCAGCCGGAACCATCCCGCGTCGTTGCATCTCCTCGCTGTATGAGGTCAACTTCACTTGGAGATCAAGTTTGGGTTTCTTGACGAACGTACCGAGTCCCACCACCCGCTCAATGACTTCCTCACCCACCAAGGCATCAATGGCTTGCCGTACGGTCATCCTCGCAAGGCCGAACCTTAGCGAGAGGTCCCGCTCAGAGGGCAGCGACGAACCAGGCGGACACGACTGGGCTATGAAACTCCTCAATATCTCCCGTAGCTGGATGTAAATAGGTGTGCTGCTGGTCCGGTCGATTTCACCGGCGATACTCGCGGCTTCAGGCATGACGAGCGCCCAACATGAAATGAGTCATGCCTTAAGGGTAGATCAGCCAGGGCACAGGTCTAGACCAGCTGGTGTACCCGATATGGAGAGCAGGCCAAGCGGCGGCTACGCTTGTATGGATCAAATTTCACGGACGGATATTCCGTCTTAGCAAAGGAGCTGGCTTGCCGGAGCAGAAATCCTTCGTCGCAGCAGAAATAGGCTTGCATGCGCGAGCGGCAGCGGTGTTTGTCCGGGCCGTAACTGACACTGGCCTGCCAGTCACGATAAGGAAGCCCGATGGGCCGCCGGTAGACGCACGCTCCCTCCTGGAAGTCATGACAGAAGACTTTGGCCATGGCTGCGAGGTACTCCTGGAGGTGGCTCTGGACGCCCTCCAAGACGACCAAAGTGTCTCCGACGCTCGTATTGCCCTCCTCAGCCTTTCTACCGTTCTGGAGGGCACTGAAGCCCGATTGAAGGCCCAATGACAGCTCTGGACTATCTAAAAATGGCCAGCGACCCAGGCTAGAGACAGCATAACGACGTCGGGCCCCACCTTTTGGTGGGGCCCGACGTCGTTATGCTGTTTTGCTGCTAGTGGGCGTGGTCGCCACGGCTGTATTCGAAGACCCAACCGACCAGTGCCACAACGGCAAGTCCGCCCGCGATGAAGGTGATCCAGAAACCCACCGCAAGGCCCAGGAAGCCGCTTGCGCACGCAATGCCGAGAACCAGCGGCCACCAGCTCCAAGGGCTGAAGTGCCCCTGTTCGCCCGCGCCCTCGTGAATTTCAGCATCAGGGCGGTCTTCTGGACGCATGCCAATCCGCTTGCCAGTGAACCCCAGGTAAGCGCCGATCATGCCTACGAGACCGGCAACCAGGAGAATACCCAGAACGCCGACCCACTCATGCCATTCCGTCAGGAAGCCGTAGGCGATGGCGACCGGGACAAAGAAGAATGCTCCTGCTCCAAAGAGCCACGATTCAATTTTCACTTGCGAACGTCCTTCTGGTCGGCGTTGCCCAGCAGCACTGCTGCGGGGTCCGGGGACTGGGCGGTGTGGACCTGGGCCAACTCAGGGTGGTGCAGGTCCAGTGCCGGGCGCTCAGAACGGATACGAGGCAGGGAGGTGAAGTTGTGGCGCGGCGGCGGGCAGGAAGTTGCCCATTCCAGCGATGCACCGAAGCCCCAGGGGTCATCAACTTCTACCTTCTTGTTGCTGCGCCAGGTGATGTAGACGTTCCAGAAGAACGGCAGCAGCGAGGCCCCAAGGACGAAGGACGAGATCGTGGAGAACTGGTTCATCCAAGTGAAGTTGTCCTGCGGCATGTAGTCGGCGTAACGGCGGGGCATACCCTCAACACCCAGCCAGTGCTGGATCAGGAAGGTGCCGTGGAAGCCAAGGAATAGAAGCCAGAAGTGAATCTTGCCCAGACGCTCGTTCAGCATCTTGCCTGTCCACTTCGGCCACCAGAAGTAGAAGCCGGCGAACATGGCGAACACAACCGTACCGAAGACCACGTAGTGGAAGTGTGCCACCACGAAGTAGGAGTCCGAGACGTGGAAGTCCAGTGGCGGGGACGCAAGGATAATACCCGTGAGGCCACCAAACAGGAAGGTCACCAGGAAGCCGATGCTCCAGAGCATCGGAGTCTCGAAGGTGATGGAACCCTGCCAGAGAGTACCGATCCAGTTGAAGAATTTCACGCCGGTGGGCACCGCGATCAACATGGTCATGAACGCGAAGAACGGGAGGAGCACGGAACCGGTCACGTACATGTGATGTGCCCAGACGGTGACGGACAGTGCGGCAATTGCGATGGTTGCGTACACAAGGCCCTTGTAACCAAAGATCGGCTTCCGGCTGAACACCGGGAAGATCTCGGACACGATGCCGAAGAACGGCAGGGCGATGATGTACACCTCGGGGTGGCCGAAGAACCAGAAGAGGTGCTGCCAGAGGACGGCGCCGCCGTTTTCGGGGTCGAAGATGTGGGCACCAAATTTGCGGTCCGCACCGAGGGCGAACAGGGCAGCGGCCAGCGGCGGGAACGCCATAAGGACGAGGATGGACGTCACCAGGGCATTCCAGGTGAAGATCGGCATGCGCCACATGGTCATGCCGGGGGCACGCATGCAGATGATCGTGGTGATGAAGTTGACGGCACCCAGGATGGTACCGAAGCCCGACAGTGCGAGGCCGAAGACCCACAGGTCACCGCCGACGCCGGGCGTAAAGGTGGTGTTCGACAGTGGCGCATACGCGAACCAGCCGAACGATGCAGCACCCTGCGGAGTGATGAAGCCGGACACAGCAATGGTGGAGCCGAAGAGGAAGAACCAGAAGGCCAGCGCGTTCAATCGCGGGAAGGCGACGTCGGGGGCGCCAATCTGCAGGGGCATGATGACGTTTGTGAAGCCCGCAAACAGCGGTGTCGCGAACATCAGCAGCATCACTGTGCCGTGCATCGTGAACATCTGGTTGTACTGTTCCTTGGTCTGCAGTATCTGCATACCGGGTTCGAACAGTTCTGCACGGATCAACAGCGCCATGACGCCACCGAGGCAGAAGAACACGAAGGACGCGATGAGGTACATGTACCCGATGGTCTTGTGGTCCGTGGAGGTGATCCAGTTGACGACTATGCGTCCCTTGGATTTAGGAACTACGGGAGCCTCTAGGGTCCCGGCGGATTGAGTGTAAGTAGCCACGTCGCTCCCCTTACTTGGTTTCGATCAGGTCCGGGTTGCGGTCGTATTCCGCACCGAGCAGGCCCGTGTTGCCATCCTGGCGAAGCTTGTCCATGTGGTCCTGGAATTCAGACTCGGAGACAACCTTGACGCGGAACAGCATTTCGGAGTGGTATTCACCGCAGAGTTCGGCGCACTTGCCATCGAAAGTGCCCTCCTTGGTGGGAGTGAACCTGATGTAGTTGGTCTTGCCGGGGATCATGTCCCGCTTCTGCAGGAAGGCCGGAACCCAGAAAGAGTGGATGACATCGCGGGAGTTCAGCTCCAGGTCAACCGACTTGCCAACGGGCAAGTACAGCGTGGGGAGCAGGTCCTTGTTGACCTCGTTGCCGGTCAGGTGGGCCTGAACGCCGGCCTCGTGGAGGTCTTCGTTAATGACCTCGCCCTTTTTGTAGTTGAAGTCCCAGGCCCACTGCTTGCCGCGGACGTCAATGACGACATCTGCCGGCTGTGAGCGGTCATCGATCGCGCGCTGGTCCTGGTCGGTGAAGTAGAAGAACACCAGCACCATGAACAGCGGAATGGTCAAATAGAAGACCTCAAGCGGCAGGTTGTAGCTGAGCTGCTTCGGGAATCCCGTGGTGCCCTTACGGCGGCGGTAAGCGATGATGCACCAGACCAGGAGGCCCCACGTGATGATACCGACTGCCAAGGCGGCGATCCATGAGTTGACCCAGAGGTCCATGATCCGGTCAGTGTGGTTGGTCGTGCCGCGCTCAGTTGGCAGCCAACCCTTCTCTACCTCTGGTGAACATCCGGTCAAAACCAACGCGCCGGCTAGTGCCAAGCCAGTGATCGAGGTGATCTTTATGCGTCGGCTGCCGGTTCGGTTCTGCGAACTCACAGACGGCCCTTCCTCTTGTTGCTGTCTCCCGGCAGGCCAAAGGCCACCGGGCACACTAAAAGTTTTACTACCCGATGTAGAGCTTACCGCTATGAAGCGGTTTTCGCGCACATGTCGGCGCCGTGGCTCCGAATGCGTTGGAACGCATGCGGAGGGGCGCCGACATGCGGCGATAGCTCACGTCAGTGGAACGAGTCGCCGCAAGCGCAAGACCCGCCGGCGTTCGGGTTATCAATGGTGAAGCCTTGCTTCGAGATGGTGTCCTCAAAGTCGATGCTGGCCCCACTCAGGTACGGGACGCTCATCTTGTCCACTACCACTTCAACGCCGTCGTAGTCACGGACGGCGTCGCCGTCGAGCAGACGCTCGTCGAAGTAGAGCTGGTAGATCAAGCCGGAGCAGCCGCCCGGCTGGACTGCAACGCGCAGACGCAGATCGGTGCGCCCTTCCTGTTCGAGGAGGCTGCGGACCTTGCCTGCTGCGACATCGGTCAGATTGACCTCGTGCGTGGGAAGCTCCTCGTCGGGGACGAGCTGTGCTCCGGTGCTGTTTTCGTTGGTTGCAGTGCTCATTGGCCTACCTTCTTATGACGCTCCTGGCGGCGGCGCCGGAACGCAGCCTGCCCTTACCCAATTACGTACGGGTTATAGCTCCATGCTACGTCGCGCAGACGCTGAGCTATAACTTCTGACGTAACCACGGACCGCATTTACTTGTTCCCGGCGTGCCCCGCCATCCATAAACGACACACCTAAACGCCATTGCGATGCTTAGCGATCAAGGCCTTCGGCATTAAGCCGCGCCAGCATCAGCGACTCCGCCAGCACAGCATGACGGAAATCGCCGATGTCCAGTGATTCGTTGGCACTGTGGGCGCGGGAATCCGGATCCTCTACACCTGTCACCAGAATCTGGACATCGGGATACATCTCGGTCAGGTCGGCAATGAACGGGATGGAACCGCCGATTCCCATTTCCACGGGTTGGACTCCCCAGGCCTCCCCCAGGGCCCAGAGTGCCACCCTGGCAGCTGCTGAGGACGTATCGGTCGCGAAGGCATTGCCCCGCTCCCCCGGCGTGAATGTTACTTCGGCACCGAATGGTGCGCGGGACTCAACGTGGTTCTTCAAAGCCTCCATGGCGGCGTCGGGATCTTGTCCGGGGGCCAGCCGCATGCTGAACTTGGCCCGGGCCGCGGGAATGAGCGTATTTGAGGCAACGGCAACGGCGGGAACATCCATGCCGATGATGGACAGCGCCGGCTTTGTCCACAAACGGGAGCCGATCGTCCCGCTCCCGGCGAGTTTGACGCCGTCGAGCACTGAAGCGTCGGCGCGGTATTCGGCCTCCGTCAGGTCAACCGCAACGTTGTCATTTCCAACAAGGCCGGCCACGGCGACATTTCCTTCGTCGTCGTGGAGGGTCGCGATGAGACGGGACAGCAGGGTGGGGGCGTCCAGCACCGGGCCACCGTACATTCCCGAATGCACCGCATGCTCCAGTACACGGACTTCGAAGGTGCCATCCACGAGCCCGCGAAGGCTGGTGGTCAAGGCGGGAATGCCCACCTTCCAGTTGCTGGAGTCCGCCACCACGATCACATCGGAGCGGAGAAGCTCGCGATGTTCCTCAAGGAATGTCCGAAACGTGGGCGAGCCCGCTTCTTCCTCGCCTTCAAAGAAGAAGGTCACGCCGAGGCCAAACTCATCCCCCAGGACCTGCGTCGCAGCAGCGTAAGCCGCCAGATGGGCCATGATGCCGGCTTTATCGTCAGCCGCGCCGCGACCATAGAGCCGGCCTTCCCGTTCCTCCGCAATGAAAGGCTCGGAGGTCCATAGAGTCCGGTCGCCTGGAGGCTGGACATCATGGTGCGCATACAAGAGAATCGTGGGCTTACCGTCGCGGGCGGGACGGCGGGCGACGACGGCGGGACCGCCGGGCGTTCCGTCCAATTTGTCGCAGCGCAGAATTCGGACGTCATCCATTCCCGTTGCCCTTACCAAGGAGGCGACAGCTTCGGCGCTGCGATCCAGTTCGGCGGGGTCGAAGCTTGGCCACGCGATTCCCGGGATACCGACGAGGTCCTTCAAGGAGCCAAGAGTCGTGCTGAATGATTCATCGACTGCTTTAGCCAAAGCGGCTATAACTTCGGAGTGGATGGCCTCGTTGGACGACGGATCCTCAGTGCTGTGGCCGGAGTTCCGTCGCTGATTCTGCGGGATCTCCGCATGTTCTGATGTCATGCCCAAACTTTACAGCTGACCAGGAGACGGCAAAGGAAGGCGCGATGGGCTCCCAGCTCGAAGGACACCACGGGCTCCCGTAATCTGCGCCACCTTCCTGCGGGGTATTCTGTATGGGTGTTCGGACGCAAAAAGGAAGAGCCCAGCGCTCAAGCAGTAGTTGACCAGGCGCATGCCGCCGCCCAGGAACCGGGTGCCGGAAAGGGCGCCCCTACCCCCAAGCGGAAGGACCAGGAGGCAGCTCGAAAGCGCCCGTTGGTGCCCACTGACCGCAAGGCTTCCAAGGAGGCCGAACGCGTAGCGATTCAGGACCAGCGCCAGAAAATGCGGCAAGCACTGGATACAGGTGACGAAAAGTACCTGCCGCTGAGAGACAAGGGTCCCCAGAAGCGTTTCGTTCGGGATTATGTGGACGCCCGGTTCAGCCTCGGCGAATACCTGATGTTCGGCGCCCTGCTCTTCGTGGTGATCTCGCTGATTATCCCGGCCACCAGTTCACAGATCACCTACGTCCTGGTTGGATTCTGGATCATGTTCCTTGCCGTCTTTGTGGATGTTTTCATCCTTTCGCGCAAGCTCCGCAAGCGCCTGGGCGAGAAGTTCGGTGAAGTCGAGCGCGGATCAGTCTGGTATGGATGCATGCGCGCTCTGCAGTTCCGCAAGCTCCGCCTCCCCAAGCCGCAGGTCAAGCGCGGCCAATACCCCGCTTAGCGCCACGCCGAAGAGGCCCCAACCCACTACTAATACGAAGACCCCGGACCATTGGTCCGGGGTCTTCGTATTGGGCCTTCGTGTTGGTTCGTTCCTGGGTAGAACGTTTTGACTAGCGCGAGGCCCGCTTCCGGATCTTGACGAGGCCCTTGTTGATGCGTGATGCCCAGAACGGGCCCTCATAGAGGAACGCGGTGTAGCCCTGCACCAGGGTTGCCCCTGCATTCAAACGGTCCTGGACATCCTGGGCTGACTCCACGCCGCCCACGGCAATGAGTACGAGCTGATCTCCCACGGCGTCCTTGAGTCGTCGCAGGACCTCCAGTGATCGCTGCTTCAGCGGGGCACCTGAAAGCCCGCCGGCTCCCAGTGATCCAACCTTCGCAGCATCAGTGGCGAGGCCGTCCCGGGCAATGGTGGTGTTGGTTGCGATGATGCCGTCCAGCTTGAGGTCAAGCGCAAGCCGGGCGACGTCGTCGATGTCCTCATTGCTCAGGTCAGGCGCAATCTTGACCAGGAGTGGAACATGGCGACCAGCAGCTTCATCTGCAGCATCCCCCACGGCCCGGAGCAGCGGCCGAAGAGTTTCCACGTTCTGGAGCAACCGTAGCCCCGGCGTGTTGGGCGAACTGACGTTGACCACCAGGTAGTCGGCGGCGGGAGCGAGGCTCCGGGCGCTGACGAGGTAGTCTTCTGTGGCCTCATCCAGCTCAACAACTTTCGTCTTACCGATGTTGACACCAATCACGGGTCGTACATCGGCGTGGAGGCGCTGCAGTGCAGCTTTCGCCGACTTGAGTCGCGGAGCCACCGCTGCTGCACCATCGTTATTGAAACCCATGCGGTTGATGACGGCGCGATCCTCAATCAATCGGAACAAACGCGGCTTTTCGTTGCCCGGCTGCGCCTGCCCGGTGATGGTTCCGACCTCTACATGGCCAAACCCCAGATCGGCCAGCGCTTCGATTCCGTGGCCTTCCTTGTCAAAGCCGGCCGCCAAGCCGAAGGGAGAGGGGAACGTCAACCCAAAAGCTTCGGTTCGAAGGGACGCATCCGGAGCTGTGATCCTGGCAAGAACCCGGCCTGCACCGGTGCGGTGGGCCGCCCGGATCGCTTGAAAGCCGATCTTGTGTGCTTTCTCGGCATCCATCCAGGAGAAGGCGAGCTTGAAGAAGGTGGGGTAAACACGCATGGTCCTAGTTTTCCGGTTTACTGACAACTCACCAAACCCGTGACCTTGCCTGCGGCTAGCATGTAGGCATGCCGCTACAAGATCGTGATGCAGATCATGGGAATCGAATCCTCGCCGACGTCATCGTCGTAGGTGCAGGCTTGTCCGGACTGGTAGCGGCAGCAACTGCTTACGCGGCAGGCAAGCGCGTGGCGATCCTGGACCAGGAACCAGCCGCATCCCTGGGTGGGCAGGCGCATTGGTCCTTCGGGGGCCTGTTCATGGTTGACACCCCGGAGCAGCGCCGGCTCGGTGTCAGGGATAGCCCTGAGTTGGCGCTCTCGGACTGGATGGCCTCCGCAGGCTTTGACCGAGCAGACGACGCGATAGCGCGGCAGTGGGCCGAAGCCTATGTCCAGTTTGCTTCTGGTGAGAAGCGCGCCTGGTTGAAGAGCCTCGACGTCGGCATCTTCCCTTTGGTGCAATGGGCAGAACGCGGGGGTTACGGCCCCCAGGGACATGGAAACACTGTTCCCCGGTTCCACGTCACGTGGGGAACGGGCCCCGCCCTCGTGGAACCGTTTCTGGCCAAGGTGCAGGAAGGTGTTCAGGCCGGGAGGGTGTCCCTGCACTTCCGGCATAGGGCTACTTCATTGACGACGACGGCCGGCCGGGTGGCGGGCGTCTCGGGCCAGATACTGGAACCCTCGACGGCGGTGCGCGGCCAAGCGTCCTCGCGAACCGCCGTCGGGGGTTTCGAGGCCACGGCGGGCGCTGTCGTAGTGACCACAGGCGGCATCGGTGGCAATCACGAGACCGTGCGTCGGCAATGGCCGGGCAACGCCGCACCGGTCGACATGCTCAGCGGTGTTCCCGCATCAGTGGATGGTGATTTCCTTCCTGTTGCGGAATCCCTCGGTGCAGCGTTGGTGAATGGAGACCGCATGTGGCACTACCCCGAGGGAATCCACAACTACGATCCCGTGTGGCCCAAGCACGGCATCCGCATCCTTCCCGGTCCGTCATCGCTGTGGTTGGATGCCGAAGGGCGACAGTTGCCCGCACCTCTGTTTCCGGGCTTCGATTCCCTTGGCGCGCTTCGCCACATCGTCGCCACCGGTCACAGCTACTCGTGGTTCGTCCTGAACCGCACCATTGCGCTGAAGGAACTCGCCCTTTCCGGTTCCGAGCAGAACCCGGACCTGACCGGGAGGGACGTGTCACTGCTCGTTTCCCGACTGAAACCAGGCAGCGATACTCCCATACAACGTTTCCTGGACAAAGGCATCGATTTCATTCAGGGATCCTCGCCCCATGACCTTGCCGGGAAAATGAACGCACTCACGGGGAATCAACTGATCAACGCTGACCAGTTGGACGCGCTGGTGCGGGCCCGCGACCTTCAAGTGGCAAGCGGGCTGGGCAAGGACCCCCAATTGGCTGCTATCCGGGCGGCCCGCCGTTTTGCCACTGACAAACTGATGCGGGTGGCTCCCCCGCACCGCCTGGCGGATCCTGCCCACGGACCGCTCATTGCGATCAGGCTGTCCGTCCTGACAAGGAAAAGCCTGGGAGGGCTGCAGACTGACCTTCGCTCCCGGGTCCTGGACCAGGAAGGCCGGGTGATCCCGGGCCTTTACGCAGCCGGTGAAGCGGCGGGCTTCGGCGGAGGCGGTATCCACGGGTACAGGGCGCTGGAGGGAACTTTCCTGGGTGGATGTCTTTTCACCGGCAGGGCCGCGGGACGCGATGCTGCGGCGAGTGTCTAAGCTGAAGGCATGGATTGGTCGACCGACATACTGGGAATGGACTTCCAGTCATGCGCCTTGGACGTGGAAGGACCTTACGGTGTGGTGCGCCGTGCAACCTTGGTCCGTCACCGGCCGGAGTCGACCACCCAGGAGGGCCAGGCAACGCACGGCGCATTGCTGTTCCTGCATGGCTGGAGCGACTACTTCTTCAACGTGGAACTTGCCAGGTTTTGGGCAGGGCACGGGTACGAATTCTATGCATTGGACATGCACAACCATGGAAGGAGCCTGACCTCAGGTTCGCCGGGTGGATACGTGGCCAACCTTGGCGACTACGACGCCGAAATCAGCCGAGCCCTCGAGGTCATCCACAGCGACAGCCTGGGACCTCGCCGGAACGGCGTGGCCATGATGGGCCATTCCACCGGAGGCCTCATCGCAGCATTGTGGACGAGCAAGCACCCGGGCCAGGTGCAACACCTGATACTCAACAGTCCTTGGCTCGAAATGCATGGCAACTCGATTGTCAGGCGCGCCGCACAAGTCATGGTGGGACCCATTGCCAGAGTCCGCCCCGAGATGGTCTTAAGGCTGCCGGAGCGTGGATTCTACTTCCGTAGCATCAGCAATACCGCCGAAGGCGAATGGCCGCTGGATGAAAAGTACCGGCCACCCCTTGCCTTTCCCGTCAGGGCCGGTTGGCTTAGCGCCGTCCTGGCGGGCCACTCACAGGTTGCACGCGGCCTGGACCTGGACATCCCGGTCCTGGTTCTGACATCGGCCGCCAGCGCCAACGGAATGGTGTGGCAGGAGTCCATGCGGCGTTCGGATGCTGTACTGGACGTCAGCATCATCGCACTGCGTGCCATGGCCTTGGGCCGCAGCGTGACTCTGGAAAGAGTGGATGGCGGGCTGCATGATGTCTTCCTGTCCGCACCCAACGTCCGGGCAGATGCCTACGCGAGGCTTTCACGATGGATTCGCGGGTACATGGAAAGTGACTTGCCGCAGGTACGGCAGGAAGGGGACGCATGACCACCACTGAAGAGTCGGTATCTCTGTGGCAACCGGACATCCTGGGCGCCGGATACGAACGCCTGGAACTCCCCCTGTCTCCTGACGAGGAGGGCGCGGTCAAAGCAACACTCGTCCGGCATGCCCCGCCAGTCACAGCCGCAACTCCTCACGGCATCCTTGATTTCTTCTCCACCTTCACGCAACGCAGGCGACGTACGGCGTCCATGGATCCCACGGGGGCGCCACGAGTGGTTCTCTACCTGCACGGTTGGGCTGACTACTTCCTCCAGACCGAACTCGCCGAGTACCTGACGGCGTCAGGCTTTCATTTCTACGCGCTGGATCTTCGGAAATTTGGACGGAGCCTGCTACCCGGTCAGACGCCCGGATACACCACCGACCTGGCTGTCTACGACGAAGACATCGAAGCAGCCTTGCTGGAGATCGAACGGGACGTTGTGGCCAGGACCAACAGTCCAGCGTCGCCAACCATTCACATGCTCGCGCACTCCTTGGGCGGCCTGATTGCTTCTTTATGGGCGGACCGCCATCCAGGCAGGATCGGGACACTTGTCCTGAATTCGCCATGGTTGGAGCTCCAGGGCAGCAGCCTGATTCGCAGCATCGCCATGCACCTGGTGGAGCCCTTCGCGCGAACCGACCCCAAGCGTCCGTTCAGGTTTCCCGAGATGCCTGCCTACTGGGAGAGCGTCAGCAGCCAAGCCCACGGCGAGTGGCCGCTGGATCCCGTCTGGCGTCCGCGCGGCTCATTCCCCATCCGCGCTGGTTGGACAAAGGCAGTGCTTGCCGGCCACAAAGCGGTAGAGCGAAAACTCAACATCGATGCCCCTGTGTTGGTCCTTTTATCGGGCCGGACACGGATCCAGGCCGAATGGACGTCGGACCTCATGAGGGCCGATGCCGTGATCGACGTCGAGGAGACATCCCGGCGCGCGTTGGGCCTGGGCAGGAGAACGGCTGTGTTCCGCTACCCGGGGGCGCTGCACGACATCTTCTTGTCGCGGAGGACCATCCGCCACCAGGCGTACCGTGATGTGTCGGTCTGGCTTTCGTCTTACCCGTATTGAAGTAGCAGACCCATGCTAGTTTCCGGCTGGCGCTGCGTCGACTGCCCCACCGTAGCGGCGATCCCGCTTGGCATAGATCTCGACGGCGTCCCAGAGTGTGCGCCTGTCGACGTCAGGCCACAACGTGTCCATGAAGACGAATTCGGCGTATGCGGACTGCCACAGCAGGAAGTTTGACAACCTCTGCTCCCCGGAACTGCGCAGGAAGAGGTCCACGTCGGGGAGGTCCGGCTCGTCCAGGTACTTCTGGATGGTCTTTTCCGTCACCGATCCCGGCTTGAGGCGCCCGGCGGCAACGTCCTCAGCTATGGCCGAGACGGCGTCGGCGATTTCTGCCCGGCCGCCGTAATTAACACACATGGTCAATGTGCAGGTGTCGTTGGCCTTGGTGAATTCTTCGGCCTCTTCAAGCTCACGGATCACCGAGCCCCAGAGCCGGGGCCGTCGACCGGCCCAGCGAATCCGGACTCCCCATTCATCGAGTTGGTTCCGTTGGCGACGTAGCACATCTTTGTTAAATCCCATCAGGAAGCGGACTTCCTCTGGGGATCGGCGCCAATTCTCGGTGGAAAACGCATACACGCTGACGTATTTGATGCCTAGTTCAATGGCTCCGGCCATAACGTCCAGCAGTGCCGGCTCGCCGGCCTTGTGCCCCTCAATTCGCGGCAGTCCCCGCTGGTTGGCCCAACGTCCATTGCCATCCATGACAATCGCTACATGCTGCGGAATAAGTTCACTCGGAATGGTGGGCGGAACGGCACCTGAAGGATGTCCGTAGGGGGCCACTACGGGCGAAGTCCGCGCCCGGGTTGTCTTGCTTTTCTTTCCAAGTGCCACAGTCAGCTTCGCTCCACGTGTTTGAGTGATTTCAAGGCGCGTTCCAAATGCCATTGCAGGTAACTGGCCACCAGTCCGGCCGCTTCGCGTCGATGCCGCGAATCCGAGGCGTCAGCGACGCTCCAATCCCCGGTCAGGAGGGCTCCGAGCAACAGCACGGTTTCCGGCGCCGGAGCCGGTGAGCCGGGCGGGCGGCAATCGCCACACACCATACCCCCCAGTGGCGCGGCAAAGGCCGTGTGCAGGCCGGGCCTGCCGCACCGGGCGCAATCAGTAAAGCTCGGCGCCCATCCGCCAGTGGCCAACGCGCGCAAGAGATAGGAGTCCAGAATAAGTTCCGGAGCATGGTCCGAGCGGCTGAGCGCTGCCAAGGCACCTACCAGGAGGTTGTACTGGGCGGTGCCGGATTCAGCGTCCGCGTCCGTAAGCTTCTCGGCCGTCTCTGTCATGGCAGCAGCTACAGTAAAGCGGCCATAGTCCGCTGCAATGCTGCTCCCATAGGCGCCTTTGGCAACAGCCTGGGTGACGATATCCAGAGTCCGGCCGGAGATGAGCTGCAAGTCCGCCACCATGAACGGTTCCAGCCGGGCGCCGAAACGGCTGGTGGTCCTCCGCACACCTTTTGCGACCGCACGTACTTGCCCGTGATGCTTGGTCAGCAGGGTAATAATCCGATCTGCCTCGCCCAACTTATGGGTGCGGAGCACAACGGCATCGTCCCGGTAGGACCGTGCTGCAAATGAGGAGGGATTGGCCACAACTAATCTTCGCACTAAGCCAGTGTCCAAGGAGGACCACAAGACCGTGTGGTGACGGTATTTCCCGTCACCACACGGTCCAGGCGTTAGGCCCGGGCGTCCCGAACTGCCCGGTTTACGGCAGAGATGAGTGCCTTGAGTGAGGAAGTGGTGGTGCTGGGGTCGATTCCCACGCCCCAGAGGACACGTTCGCCCACCGCGCATTCAACATAAGCAGCCGCGCTTGCGCTGCCACCCTCTGACAATGCATGTTCGCTGTAGTCGAGCACACGGACATCAACGCCGTCGTGGTGCAGGATGTCCAGGAGCGCGGCGATTGGGCCGTTACCATGGCCGGTCCTGCGCACCTCTACGCCATCGATCCGCAGGTTTGCGTTCATGGTCATGGCGCCGGTCTCATCCGTTTCGGTGCTTACGCTACCCAAGGAGTACCGGCCCCACTGGGCTTGTTCCTCATCGGAGGGCAGGTATTCATCCTGGAAGATCTGCCAGAGCTGTGCCCCGCTGACCTCGCCACCAACAGCATCTGTCCGGCGCTGGATGACGCCGGAGAATTCAATCTGGGCGCGCCGCGGCAGGTCGAGATTGTGCTCGTTCTTCAGCAGGTATGCCACGCCGCCCTTGCCGGACTGCGAGTTGACCCGGATAACAGCTTCATAGCTTCGGCCCAGGTCCTTGGGATCAATAGGCAGGTACGGAACCTGCCAGGTGAAGTCGTCCACGGGTACGCCTGCCGCGGCAGCATCCTTCTCGAGTGCTTCGAAGCCCTTCTTGATGGCGTCCTGGTGCGAGCCGGAAAAGGCAGTGAAGACAAGGTCGCCGCCATAGGGCGAACGTTCGGGAACCGGCAACTGGTTGCAGTACTCGACCGTGCGGCGGATCTCGTCGATGTCAGAGAAGTCGATCATGGGGTCCACGCCCTGGACAAACATGTTCAGGCCCAGGGTGACGAGGTCAACGTTTCCTGTGCGCTCACCATTGCCGAACAGGCAGCCCTCAATGCGGTCTGCTCCAGCCAGGTAGCCGAGTTCCGCGGCAGCAACGCCGGTACCACGATCGTTGTGCGGGTGCAGTGAAATGATGATGCCGTCGCGGGGATGCAGATTGCGGTGCATCCACTCGATGGAGTCGGCATAGACGTTGGGAGTTGCCATCTCCACCGTGGCCGGCAGGTTGATAATGACCTGCTTGTCCGCTGATGCTTCAAAAACATCTGCAATCGCATTGCAAACGCGGGCTGCATACTCCAGCTCGGTTCCGGTGAACGACTCCGGAGAGTACTCGTAGGTGATGTGGGTATCGGTCAGCGTCTCTTCATACTTCTTGCAGAGGCGGGCACCCTGCAGGGCGATATCAAGGATGCCGTCCTCGTCCTGGTTGAAGACAACCCGGCGCTGCAGCACAGAAGTGGAGTTATACAGGTGCACGATCGCCTGCTTGGCACCCACCAAGGACTCGTAAGTCCGTTCAATCAGGTGTTCACGCGCCTGGGTGAGGACCTGAATAGTGACATCGTCCGGAATGTGGCCGCCTTCGATCAGCTGCCGAACGAAATCAAAGTCGGTCTGGGATGCGGAGGGAAACCCAACCTCGATCTCCTTGTATCCCATGTTGACCAGCAGCTGGAACATCTTCAGCTTGCGCGCCGGGCTCATGGGATCGATCAGCGCCTGGTTACCATCGCGCAGGTCCACTGCACACCAGCGTGGGGCCTTGGTGATGACTTTGTCCGGCCAAGTACGATCCGGAACTTCGACAGTGATCTGGTCCTGGAACGGCAGGTAGCGGTGAATCGGCATACCGGAGGGCTTTTGTGCATTACGCATGTCGTGTTGGCCTTTTCTCTAAGATCTAAATGAAAGCTTAGCCGGGCACAACTAAACTCCGCGGCGAGGGTGGCCCAGCTTTCAGATAGCTTTCAGGCCTCGCCGCGGCAGCTAAGAAGAAGCATTCCCGCACGCACAAGTTCACAGTAACACGGTGCGTATGATGACATTGCAACACCTCATGCAACGTCCACTATGCAGACGCAGCGACGGTGGCAACGCCGGCTGCAGCGTCCATTCAAGGAGCCACAGTGCCACAGTCGGGGATCACTCTTTCCAACATCGATCACAGCGTCCGGCCGCAGGACGATCTCTACCAGCACGTCAACGGTGCATGGCTGAACAGCACGACGATCCCTGACGACCGCCCGCTGGAAGGCACCTTCACCGCTTTGCGGGACGAGGCAGAATTGGCTGTCAAGGCGATCATCGAGGAAGCCGCGAACAAGGGAGCATCAGCCTCCGGCATCGAACAGAAGGTCGGCGGGCTTTACGCGAGCTTCATGGATGAGGCCGCGGCAGAGGCGAAGGGACTCGAACCCTTGCAGGAGCGACTGGAGGAAGTCCGGTCAGTGGGTTCGGCAGAGGAGTTTGCGGCGTTACTGGGCCGGCTGTTCCGGTGCGACGTGTCCGGTTTGTTCTCCATCTACCCGGCACCCGACGCCGGCAACCCGGAGCGGATTCTTCTTTACATCGGCCAAGGCGGCCTCGGCCTCCCGGACGAGTCCTACTATCGCGATGAAAAGTTTGCGCCGATTGTGGCCGCCTACGGTCAATACGTCGCCAAGTTGTTCCGCCTCGCCGGAGTTGCAGACGCAGAAGCCGCGGCTGGCCGCATCGTTGCCTTTGAAAAGGCCCTCGCATCCCACCACTGGGACAACGTCACCCTTCGGGATCCCCAAAAGACATACAACTTGAAAACGGCGGAAGAAGCAGCGAAGCTGTTCCCCCTGTTGGATACCTGGTTTGAGGCTGGCCGCGTCGATGCCGGCAAACGCGGCGAGATCGTGGTCAGCACGCCGGACTTCTTTGCCGGCGCGGCAGCGCTTCTGGAATCGGAACCCCTTGCCGTCTGGAAGGAATGGCTGACCCTGAGGGTGCTCAGCTCTGCGGCGCCTTACCTGTCCTCGGAGTTTGTGGACACGAACTTCGACTTCTACGGGACCACACTCAGTGGCACACCACAGAACAAGGAGCGCTGGAAGCGCGGCGTGGCCGTCGTCGAGGCAGCACTCGGCGAGGCAGTGGGCCAAATCTACGTGGAGCGCCATTTCCCCGAGGGCCACAAGGCCAGGATGCAAACCCTCGTGGCCAATCTGATCGAGGCCTACCGGGAAAGCATTTCTTCCCTTGAGTGGATGGGTGAGGACACAAAGGCCGAAGCTCTTAAGAAGCTGGACGCGTTCCGCCCCAAGATTGGTTTCCCTGAGAAGTGGATCGACTACTCCGCCGTTGAGATCGACCCCAATGACCTCTTGGGTAACGTTGAGCGGGCCCACGACGCCGACGTCGATCGCCACCTGGATGAAATCGGCAAGCCGGTGGACTTGGACAAGTGGCTCATGACGCCACAGACCGTGAACGCCTACTACCACCCGATGCTGAACGAAATCGTGTTCCCCGCCGCTATCCTCCAGCCCCCGTTCTTCACGGCAGAAGCAGACGACGCCGTGAACTACGGTGGCATTGGTGCTGTGATCGGACATGAGATCGGCCATGGATTCGATGACCAGGGATCCCAATTCGACGGAAGCGGAGCCCTCCGCAATTGGTGGACGGAAGAGGACAGGACGGCCTTCGAAGCCCGCACGGCAAAGTTGGTTGCCCAATTCGACGCCCTATCCCCCTACGCGGCACCTGACCACAAGGTCAACGGCAAACTGACGCTGGGTGAGAACATCGGTGACCTGGGCGGACTCACCATTGCGTACAAGGCCTACCTGCTCAGCCTCGATGGTGCCGAGCCCGAGGTCCTGGATGGTTTCACCGGCCAGCAACGGTTCTTCATGTCCTGGGCTGCCGGCTGGCGCCAGGTGATCCGGGCCGAGGAAGCGGTCCGCAGGCTTGCTACCGATCCACACTCCCCCAACGAGTTCCGCACCAATGCGATTGCCCGGAACCTCGACGCCTTCCACGAAACATTCCAGGTCAACGATCAAGACCGGATGTGGATGGCACCTGAGGACAGAGTCAGCATCTGGTAAAGCCACTACGAAGAGTGGCCGGGCCCCAGGTGTGAACCGGGGTCCGGCCATTCGTCTTTGGTCCTGCCTTTGCCGCCAACTGCGCTGCCCTGGCTGCTATTGGGTGATGTAGAGCGGGTTCACCTGTTGGCAGACTGCTTCTTTGGCCGTCTGGTTGACAACATCGGGCGGAACCGATGCCGCCCCGTAGGCTGTCCCCGTTGCGAAGTCCGTACCCACGTAGAGCTGCACGCCCGAAACTCCCCGGGCTTGCTGAACCTGTGCCGCCGGGATGCCGAACAGCGTGGCAACGTCCGTAGCAACATCAGCGAAGTCCGGACCGTAGTAGACCACAGTCTTCTCCACTGGGTTTGCCAAATATGACACTGACTGTGTAAATCCATTGCCGGTCAGGGTCGCCAGGATTTCCTGTGCCCTGGTCCCAACTCCGCTGCCGTTGGCGACTGCCACTGGCTGGATGGCTTTGTTATAAGCCGGGACTGAAGGGGCAGCGGTGGTAGGCGCCGCCGAAGGTGTTCCGTCCCCGGGCGCTGTTGGAGCCGGGCTCGAGGTTGCTCCGGGATTTGTCAGGTCCAGATCGGCGCGAAGGGCCGCGAAGAGCTGTGATGCCTGGGGCTCAACGAGTTCCAACCGGTTGGGGTCCAATGCGGCCGGCTGGGTGGGGACGGCGACAAACGCGACCTTGGAGACATCAATGTCCTTCAGCCTTCCACCAATCGTCAACAGCGATGGCACGGACGCCAACCCCTCATCGACGGTGAGGTTTTGCGTGACGACGTCAGCGATCTGGAGGAGCCTTTGCGGATTGCCGAGCGTGCCGTCGGCCTTCAGCTTCCGCGTCAGTGATGAAAGAAATGCCTGCTGGCCCTTGATTCGACCGAGGTCGCCACCGTCGCCGAAGGCATGCCGGGTACGCAGGAATGCCAGGGCCTGCTCGCCTTCGACCTGGGAGTTGCCCTTCGCCAAACGAAGATGAGAGTCGGGATCAAAGACGGGATCACTGACACAAACATCCACTCCACCGACAGCCTTGGAGAGCTCCTTCACCGCGTTGAAGTCCGCCATCATGAAGTGATCAATTTCCAGGCCAGTGAGCTTGTTGATCGTGTCCACAGCGCAGCCGATTCCGGCTTCTGCCATGGCTTCGTTGATCATCACGCCGCTCCGCGCCGGGAACGTCTGGTTGTTGGTATGGTCCGTACACTGGGGCACATCAACCAGGAGGTCACGTGGGAAACTCATGACGCTGACCCGTTTATTGTCCGCAGAAATGTCCAGCAACATCATGACATCCGAGTGGCCGTAGCCCGTCGAATCGTCCGCATTGCCATACTGGGAGTTTTTCCCATCGCGGGTATCCGAGCCGAGGATAAGGATCTGCAGGCGGTCCGACTTGTCATTGACCACGGCGTCACTGCTATCGCGCGATTCGGCCGCCGATAGCGGGGCCTTGGTGATGTTGGTCTGTAGACGGATGAACCAGAAGGCTGCAAACGCAACGCCGGCAACGAGAGCCACCGACACGAGGCCAGTGACAATCTTCAGCCACAAAGGGAGCCCCTTGGGCGCGTTCATGTGGCGCGGAGTTCCCTCGGGGTCCTCCCCATGGCGCGCCGCATCGGCAGCAGCGGTGCCGGGGCCCAGCGGGCGGGCGTCACGACGTCGCACTATTCGGTTACCTTTCCTCAAACACGTGGATCCCCGCAATCATAGTGGCCGATTCTGGGAAGTTCCTTATCGAGCCCAAGCCACGCCGGTGCGGTGACGCCGGGTCAGAACCCGAGTTTTACCAATTGCTTGGGATCCCGCTGCCAGTCTTTGGCAACCTTGACATGCAGATCCAGGTAGATCCTGGTTCCCAAGAGCGTCTCGATTCCCTTACGCGCGTTGGTTCCGACTTCCCGCAGCCTGCTGCCACCCTTACCGATGATGATGGCTTTTTGGGAAGGCCGCTCCACGTAAAGATTGACGCGGACGTCCAGCAAGGGATTGTCCTCCGTACGTCCTTCACGGGGCACTATTTCCTCAACGACGACGGCAAGGGAGTGCGGAAGTTCATCCCGAACACCTTCGAGGGCCGCTTCGCGGATGAGTTCAGCAATCATGACGGCCTCGGGCTCGTCGGTCAGCTCGCCATCCGGGTAAAGGGGCGGCGACGACGGCATGTGCCCGATAAGTACGTCGGCAACAGTGGATACCTGGAAACCATCGGCGGCAGAAACGGGAACAATGTCCGCCCAGCCTTGTTCTCCGAGGACTTCACGGCCCAAAGCAGCGACTGCGAGCAACTGTTCCGTCAGTGCCTGCCGGTCCACCAAGTCAGTCTTAGTCACAATGGCAACAATGGGCTTGCGGCCCACGGCAGCCAGCTGAGCGGCGATGTACTTATCGCCGGGACCGATTTTCTCATTGGCCGGCAAGCAGAAGCCGATAGCGTCCACCTCGGACAACGTGTCAGCCACGAGGTCGTTGAGCCGCTTTCCCAAAAGCGTGCGAGGCCGGTGGAGGCCGGGGGTATCAACCAGGATCAGTTGTGCGTCCTCGCGGTGGACGATGCCACGGATCGTGTGGCGGGTGGTCTGCGGCTTGGCCGATGTAATGGCCACCTTCTGCCCCACCAACGCATTTGTCAGCGTGGACTTACCCGCGTTGGGGCGGCCAACGAGGACCGAGAATCCGGCGTGGAAGCCACCGAAATCGTCATCGGCGTCGAACTTCTTATTTTGCTTGCTCACGTGGAACTCCCTGTTGCGTTGTGTCTGCCTCATCGAGAAGGTCTTCAAAGTCAGTGTCTTCCTTTGGCATGGCTGCCGCAATGATGTGGCTGACCCGGTTTCGGCGACCCTCAAGCCTATCTGCCTTTAGCGACACACCGTTCACTTCAACGGAGCTTCCGACGATCGGAACCTGGCCAAGAGCCTTGGCCAGCAGGCCGCCAACGGTGTCCACTTCGTCGTCGTCGAGGTCGATATCGAACAGCTCCCCGAGGTCATCAATGCTCATGCGGGCACTGACACGGTAGGTTCCGTCGCCGAGGTCCACCGCTTCTTCCGCAGCAGAATCGTACTCGTCAACGATCTCTCCTACGATTTCCTCGATGAGATCCTCCAAAGTAACCAGGCCCGCGGTGCCGCCGTACTCATCGATAACGATGGCTACGTGGGTGGATTCCTTCTGCAGTTCCTTCAAGAGGTCGCTCACGGGCTTGGATTCCGGGACGTACCGAACATCCCGGGCGAGAGAATCGACGTCGTGCGGCTGCAGTCCAGGTTCGCCGCGATGCATCGCCGCAGCAACATCCTTGAGGTAGAGAATGCCGCGGATCTGGTCCGTGTTCTCGCCAATGACCGGTATCCGCGAGTAGCCGGAGCGGAGGAAAAGGGCCATGGCCGCTTCGAGGTCCGAGCCCGTCCCGATGCTGACGATGTCCGTGCGCGGAACCATGACCGAGCGAACCAAGGTATCGCCGAAGTCAAAGACCGAGTGGATGAGCTCTGCCTCGTTGTCTTCGATCATGTCCGATTCCGCCGCGCGGTCGACGAACTCGCGGAATTCTTCCTCGCTGACAAACGCGTCATCACCTGCGGGGGCTCCGGGCGCGACGGCGCTCCCCAACGCGACAAGCCAGCCGGGAATCGGTCCCAGGATCCAGCACAGGAACCTGATCAGCGGCGCGGTAAACCGCACGATGGGACCGGAATGCGCGCGTCCCAACTGCCGGGGCGAGACGCCAACCAAGACGAATCCGATGACAGCCATGATGCCGGTCGCCGCCAGGCCGGCAAGCCACACGTTGTCCAGAAAACTGTGCATGACGACAGCGACGGCGACCGCTGCCGCCATCTCGAACCACACACGCCAGAACCGCAGGGCACGCATATGAGCGATGGGCTTCTTGAGGATGCTCCCCAAGGCCTTGCCCTTGCTGCGGACTACCGATTGTTCAGCCTCGTGCCGGGGCAGGAAATTGAACGCAGCCTCAGCTGCGGTCAGCAAGGCAACGAAACTGAGGAAAACCAGCGCCATGCCGACCAGGATGAGCGAGGTCACTGCATGGTCTCCATGGGGGCATCCTTGCCCAGGAACTCAGACAGCAACTCACGCTGCAAACCGAACATTTCTTCCTTTTCCTCCGGTTCAGCATGGTCGAAACCAAGCAGGTGGAGGATGCCGTGCGTGGCGAGCAACAGCATTTCGTCCTGGGTGGTGTGTCCGGCGTTCCGCGCCTGCACCTCGGCCACCTGGGGACATATGGCAATGTCTCCGAGCATTCCCTGCGGTGTCGGCTTGTCGGGCGTGCCCGGCGTCAACTCATCCATGGGCACCGAGAGCACATCCGTGGCTCCTGGTTCGTCCATGAGCTCGATGTGCAGCTTCTCCATGGCGGGTTCATCCACCAGGAGGATGGACAGCTCAGCCTGCGGATGGATGTAGAGGCGCTCGAAGATGAACCGCGACAATGTCACCAGTTGGGCTTCGTCCACCTCCACGCCGGATTCGTTGTTGATTTCAATGCTCATTTTCGTTCTCCACGTTTGTGATGTGTGCCGGCGGCCCCATCGGTACGGTGCGCGTCATCCCACCTGCTGTAGGCGGAGACGATGTCTGCAACCAAACGGTGCCGGACGACGTCCGCAGCCTCCAGGATGGAGAAATTGACGTCGTCGATCCCACTGAGGATTTCCCGTACGATCCGTAGTCCGGAGGTGGAGCCAAAAGGCAGGTCGATCTGTGTTACGTCTCCCGTTACAACCATCTTGGAACCGAATCCGAGGCGGGTCAGGAACATCTTCATTTGTTCAGGAGTGGTGTTCTGGGCCTCGTCCAGGATGATGAAGGCGTCGTTGAGCGTCCGTCCACGCATGTAGGCCAACGGTGCGACCTCAATGGTGCCGGCGGCCATCAGCCGGGGAATGGACTCGGGATCCATCATGTCGTGCAAGGCGTCGTAAAGCGGCCGCAGGTAGGGATCGATTTTGTCGCTCAGCGTTCCCGGCAGGAAGCCCAGCCGTTCCCCCGCCTCAACAGCGGGCCGGGTCAGGATGATCCGGCTTACTTCCTTGAGTTGGAGGGCCTGAACGGCCTTGGCCATGGCGAGGTAGGTCTTGCCAGTACCTGCCGGGCCAATACCGAAGATCACCGTGTTCGCATCGATGGCATCCACATAGTTCTTCTGGTTCAACGTCTTGGGCCGGATGGTTTTGCCACGGCTCGAGAGAATGTTGTGGGTGAGGACATCCACGGGATTCTGGACTGACTGTGTCCTCAGGAGGGAAACGAGCTGCTGCAGGACATCTGGAGTAACGACCGTTCCCCTGGCCACCAGTCCGCGGACCTCCTCAAGAAGGCGCATGATGCGCGGTATGACCGTGGACGGACCGGACATGGACAATTCATTGCCGCGAACGTGGAAATTGACGTCCGGGAACTGCTCCTCGATGTAGCGCAAGGCTTCGTCATGGCTGCCCAATGAGTGAACCATCTGATCGGAGTTGTCGAACGTGACGATTTCCGTGCGCGTGCCCGGTAAGGTGTGCGGGAACTCGGTGGTGGCTGGGTTCCCGTTTCCGGTCCGCAGCCGCCCATTCAGGGATTCACTCATAGTGGTGGCCGTACGGCCTCTTCTCCTCCGGTCGGATCACAGTTGGTCCATCGTTTCGACAACGGGACTGGCTCAACCGCCAGGCCATATGCCGGAATGCCTTCAATCCTACGCCAGCCCGGCAGACCACGGGCGTTCGCCCGCGCATCCTCCCGTATCTTCCCCGCGGGGCGATCCGTCGGCTGCGACATTTTGTCTCAACTCGGCATCAAGCGGGTATCAATCCTGTTTCAGTTGCCCCCAGTACCCGCAAACCCGGCCAGCCGCCGTCGACGATATGCCAAGCTGGCAGAGCGGGTAGTCAGACTACGCGCGTTCGACGGGCCGGCGACAACCACCGGCCGCAAAGGCAAGGAACCCCCATCGCGCAGTCAGTAAGCCATCAGCCCGTCGGGCGAAAGCGGAAAAAGTCCGCCGTCGCAGCGCCCGCGATGCTTGCTGTCCTTTTGCTGACCGGCTGTATCGCCAACGGTGGACCCACCCAAGCTACCTCCAGTGCGCCGCCAGTCAGCGTCCAGGAAGCTCCGGCCAGCAATGCTCCCCTGGAGACCACCCAGGCGTCCACTAAGATCCCGGTCTACTGGATTGGGCGGAGCAAGGAAGATGTGTACCTGTATCGCGAATTCAGGGACATCTCCGGCGATGGAAACCCGGTCACCACGGCGCTGCGCATCATGATGGCCGAAAAGCCGCTGGACCACGACTTCTTCACCCCGTGGCAAGACCCCGGCAGCCTGGCAACATCCATCTCGGGCAAGAACGTGATCACCGTTGATATTTCCCGGGATGCCTTCAACTCCAACCTTGATGCGGGCATGGCGCAACGGGCTGTACAGCAGCTGGTTTACACGGCCACGGCAGCAGCCTCGTCGTCAGGCCTGATCAACTCCGGGCAGCAAATCCAAGTGGTCATCCTGGTTGACGGTCACACGGATTTCATGGCATTCGGCCAGGTGCGGCTCGGTCAACCGATGGCCAGGGATGCTTCCTTGGTGGCGCCACTATGGATCATCGATCCGCAGGAGGACACCTCCCTGCCCGCCGGCGCCGTTAAGTTCAATGGCCGCAGCACTGACAGCTCCAAGCCGGTCAGCTGGCAGATCCTCCGGGACAACGGCAATGGCGAAAAGGCCAGCCTCCTGACCGGCCAGACAAAAGCCACAGGAGAACCGGGACAATTCGGCGTCTTCTCGTTCAGCGCGACCCTGAAACCAGGGAAATACGAATTGCGCGTGTCCCAGGTTCAGGACTCCGGGCAAGCAGACACATCCACCACGGATACGCGGCTTTTCAGCGTCGGCTAGAGCCGGCGTCCGTTAGCGTTGCCTGGAAGGCGACAGAACCTACCAACGCCCCAGGACGTCGGAGGCGAGGACGACGGCGGCGGTCCCGCCGTCGAGGACCTCAGCACGTGGTGGCCCAAGAGAGCCGTGACCGCCCCGGCGTCGCTGAGGCGGGTTACCTCGCGCGGCGAGATGCCACCTTCGGGCCCTACGATCAAGAGGACTTCACGCGGCGAATCCAGCCCGCGGCCTTCAGCCACGATCGCCGCTTCAAGGACGGTCCGCAAAGGGTTCTTGGCGTCCTCGTGAAGGATCACGGCCAGGTCCGCGGCAGCAACAGCCTTTGCCAAAGCCGCGGAATCCAGAATAGGACGCACCTCCGGTATCCATGCCCGGCGGGCCTGCTTCGCCGCGGCAGTGACCACAGACTGCCACTTCGCGTGGGCCTTCGCAGCGCGATCCCCCTTCCAGCGGACGATGGATCGCTCAGCCTGCCATGGGATAACTGCGTCTATGCCCAGTTCGGTGGCCGTCTCAATGGCCAACTCGTCGCGGTCACCCTTGGCCAATGCTTGGACAAGGACCAAACGCACGTCCGGCTGGTCTTCGAAAATCACACCGGAGGCCATGACGGACAAACTTCCAGGGCCGACCTCTGCCACCGTGCCTGTCAGGCGGGCGCCTGCGCCATCGGCAATGTCCACGGCTTCACCGACAGTGAGCCTCTTCACCGTAACGGCATGCCGGGCTTCTGCACCGTCGATGACGAACAACGCGCCCGGCTCAACACCGTCCAGGCTCCCGGCAGGCGTGAAGAAAACGGGGTTGCTCACCGCTACAGGTTACCGAGCTTGTCCCGCAGCTTGGCGAACATGCCGCCGCTGGCCACGAGTTTGCCTTCGCTGAACTGCTCGCCGCGCAACTTGGCAAGCTGCTGCAGGAGCTCTTCCTGTGCCGGATCCAGCTTGACCGGTGTCTCAACGTGCAGGTGCACCTTGAGATCGCCGCGGCCGTAGCCCCTGAGGTGGGTGACGCCCAAACCGCGAAGCGTGATGACCTCGCCGGACTGGGTGCCAGCCTTGACGTCGATCTCCTGGGGCCCGTCGAAAGTTTCCAGGCTCAGTTCGGTACCCAAGGCTGCTGCCGTCATGGGAACGCTCAACGTAGCGTGCAGATCGTCGCCTTCGCGGATGTAGGTGGAGTCACTGTTGACGCGGATTTCTACATAGAGGTCACCGGCAGGTCCGCCTGCCGGTCCCGCTTCGCCCTGTCCGGAGAGCTGGATCCGCGTACCTGTGGCAACGCCGGCAGGTACCTTGATGGTGAGGGACCGGCGGCTGCGGATGCGGCCCTGCCCGTTGCACTCGTTGCAGGGATCCTTGATGACCGTACCGAAGCCCTCGCAGGAACCACATGGTGCGGTGGTCATGACCTGGCCCAAGATGGATCGAACGGCCCGCTGGACTTGGCCACTGCCGCCACAAATGTCACACCGCTCCGGGTGCGTGCCCGGCCGGCAGCAGCTGCCATCGCACGTCGGGCAGACGACGGCCGTGTCAACTTCAAGCTTCTTGTTGACACCAAACACGGCATCCTTGAGGTCGATGCGGACGCTGATCAGTGCGTCCTGGCCCCTGCGAACACGGGAGGCCGGACCAGCGTGCCCGCCGCCACCGCCGAAGAAGGTATCGAAGATGTCCTGGAACGCGAAGCCCTGGCCGGAGTAGCCACCACCGAAACCGTTGTCAGTGCCGTTCTCGTTACCGGTGGCATCGTAGACGCGACGCTTTTGGGGGTCGGACAGCACTTCGTAAGCATGCGTCACGGCCTTGAACTGCTCCGCGACATCCTCCCCCGGGTTGACGTCCGGGTGAAGCTTGCGCGCCAACTTGCGGTACGCCTTTTTGATCTCTTCCCCGGTGGCTTCCGGCGAGACTCCCAAAACGTCATAGTGGCTGCTCAAAGTCGGTATCTCTTCCTTGTTGTTACTGCGATTCTTATCTCGGGCCTGGCGTCAGCCGCCGAGAATGCGGGAAAGGTAGCGGGCCACGGCGCGCACGGCAGCCATGGTGGTGGGATAGTCCATCCGGGTTGGTCCGAGGATTCCCACCTTGGCACCGGAGCCGTACCCCGTTGCCACGACCGATGCTTCTGCCAGGCCGTCATAGGGATTCTCGCGCCCGATGCTCACTGTCACGCCGCGGGGATCATCACCCATGTCCGACAACAACCGGAGCATGACAACTTGTTCCTCAAGGGCTTCCAGCACTGGCCCGATACTCAACGGGAAATCCACGTTTGAGCGCGCAAGGTTGGCTGTTCCGGCCATGACGATACGCTCTTCACGGCTGGTGTCACTCAGGGCCTGCAGACCATGGGCAAGGTGCTGCGCGAGCCCACGAAGGTCCGGCGGACAAAGCGCAACCACGGACGGCAACACCTGCGGCAGCAATGCCAATTGGGTGCCCGCAATGCTGCCAAGGAACCGGGAACGCAGGGCCATCAAGGCCTCGTTGCTTACATCGGAACCGGCCTCGATGACCTTCTGGCCAACGCTTCCGGTATCTGCGATGAGCACCACGAGCACCTGCTTTGGCGCCAGGAGGACAAATTCGACGTGCCGGACCAGGGCCCGGTTGGAGTGCGGGTACTGAACGACGGCGACCTGGTTGGTCAGTTGCGACAGGAGCCTGACTGTGCGCTCAAGAATGTCATCGAGGTCGTCCGGCCCTTCAAGGAGCGAGTGGATGGCCCGACGCTCCGCGGCTGACAACGGCTTGACCTGCGAGATGCGGTCCACGAACAGGCGATAGCCCTTGTCCGTGGGGATGCGGCCTGCACTGGTATGCGGCGCTGCGATGAGGCCTTCTTCTTCCAGCACAGCCATATCGTTGCGGATGGTGGCGCTGGAAACGCCGAGATGATGCCGCTCCACAAGTGCCTTGGATCCAACAGGCTCACGTGAATGCACATAATCCTCAACGATTGCGCGCAGTACTTCAAGCTTGCGTGGCTCACTCATTGCAACACCTCCTGACGACTGTCCCGGCCTTTCTCGGACGGATAAATAGCACTCACTTAGCACTCAACATGCCCAAGTGCTAACAAGTCTAGTATGAGCCAGCACGTTGCTAGCATTGAAACCGCCCGCGGGAGTTATTCCCAACACAACCAGCGCAACCAGCAAAAAGGGGTATGAAGTCCTTGGCTTTCGATACGTGGGGCCCGCAGGATCTGTCCGTTCCTGCCAAACGCCAACTCCCCGAGGTCGCTGTCCAGCGCGGGATGGTCCTTGAAGACGTCCAGTCCGGCTGGGTGGGCGAAGTCACCCGGGTGGAGAAATCGGGGGGAATGCACATCGTCTCCCTTGAGGACAGGCGTGGTAAGACCAAGTCCTTCCAACTCGGGTTTGGTTTCCTGCTTGAAGGGCAGGCCATCCGTCTCATGCCTCCGGCCGCAAAGGCCCCTGCATCGTCTGTGCAGTCGGGTCGAACGGCATCCGGGTCAGTAAAGGTCCTGGGCCAGCGTGCCCAAGTGGCCAAAGCGAGCCGTATTTGGGTGGAAGGCAAGCACGACGCCGAACTGGTGGAGAAAGTCTGGGGCGATGATCTCCGCCTTGAGGGCATCGTCGTCGAGCCACTGCACGGCGTGGACGACCTCAAGTCAGCTATCGCCGCATTCTCCCCCGGGCCAGGGCGCCGGCTCGGGATCCTGGTAGACCACCTCGTAGCGGGCTCAAAGGAATCACGCATCGCCGCGGAAGCCATGACGGTCCCCGGAGCCGCCGGAAACGTGCTGATCGTCGGCCACCCGTATGTAGACGTCTGGCAAGCCATCCGGCCAAAAGTACTGGGTATTGAGCGGTGGCCGGAAGTTGCACGAGGCACTGACTGGAAGACCGGTATTCTGACCGCTTTCGGTTGGCCCCACGAAACCGCCGAAGACATTGGACTCGGCTGGCAGCGCCTGCTCAGCGGGGTACGCAGCTATGCGGACTTGGAAGCCTCGCTCCTGGGACGGGTGGAGGAAGTCATCGATTTCCTTACCACTCCCTGACTGCCTTGTCCTGATTTGCGTTTCCTGAATTCGCTTTTCCCAGAGACGTAACGGGGCGTTGGTCCCGGGATGACCCGGGACCCAGTATTCTGGGACAGCAACACCGCAGCATCTTTACAGCAAAGGGAAGACACCGTGGCAGAGAACGCTCCTGAAGAACCGGGCAGCGCCGCAGGCCAGCCCCAGTACCATGGCGCGCCCGCGAACGCACTCCCACTGACGGCAAGCGAAGACCGGCAGTGGGCCACCTTGGCGCACTTCGGGGGAATTCTGGGATGCCTGCCGTCCCTGTTGATCTATCTGATCTTCCGTGATCGCGGACCCTTTACGGCGCAGGAATCCAAGGAAGCCCTGAACTTCACGCTTCCTCCGACCATCGCGGCAGTCCTGGCAAATATCCTGGTTCTGCTTCCCGTAGTGGGCAATATCTTCGCAGTCATCGCCACGGGCATCTGGGTAGCACTCACGTGCTTTTCAGTCTCGGCGGGTATTCGTGTCAACCACGGTCAGCCCCACCGCTACAAGCTCAACCTGCGCTGGATCAAGTAGTCCAAGGCTTCCAGCGGATTCTGCCGACGGTTAGTCCGGCAGAATCCTGCGCACAACGGCGTCGGCCAGGAGTCGGCCTTTGAGCGTCAGAACCAGGCGACCCTTGAAGGCCGCACCTGGATCCACGAGTTCTTCAGCGATCAGTCCTGCCATCGCATGGCGGCCAACTTTGTCCAACGCGTCAACGGAGAGACCGGTACCGAGCCGTGCCTCAAGCATGATGCGCTCGACTTCCCGGGTTTCGGCGTCAAGGGTTTCCCTACCAGCTGCCGGCGAGTCTCCTGCAGCCAGCCTGTTGGCATAAGCCGTGGGGTGCTTAACGTTCCACCAGCGGACCCCGCCGACGTGCGAGTGAGCGCCCGGACCGATCCCCCACCAATCGTCTCCCCGCCAATAGGCAAGGTTGTGGCGGCAGGCCTGTTCAGGCGTTTTCGACCAATTGCTGACCTCGTACCACGTCAGGCCGGCCTCCGAAATCAGTTTGTCGGCCAGCTCATATTTGGCGGCGTGATCGTCGTCGTCGATTCCGGGAACTTCGCCACGACGGATTTGGGCTGCCAGCTTGGTTCCGTCCTCCACGATCAGAGCGTAGGCGCTGATGTGATCGGGTTCGTAGGACAGGGCAGTCTCAAGGGACAGTTGCCAATCCGCCATCGTCTCTCCCGGCGTGCCGTAGATGAGGTCAAGGCTAACGGCCAGGCCCGCCTCGCGCGCCCACTGGACCACCAGGGGAACGCGGCTCGGGGTATGGGTGCGGTCCAGCACTTTGAGCACGTGCGGTACCGCGGATTGCATGCCGAAAGAGACACGCGTAAAGCCGGCATCAGCCAGCACCTTGAGCGACTCGGGCGTCACGGAGTCGGGGTTGGCTTCGGTGGTCACCTCTGCGCCCGACTCAAGTCCCCACTGCACGACGGCGGCGCGAAGGATACGCGCCAGGTCCTCGGCAGGGAGCAACGTGGGTGTCCCCCCGCCAAAAAATACAGTACTCAGTGGCCGTTTCGGCAGGCCGGAGGCATCCATGGCCGTGGCTGCAAAGTCCAGTTCAGTGACAGCCGTGCCTGCATAAGCATCCTGCGACGCCCCACCACCCAGCTCCGTGGCCGTGTAGGTGTTGAAATCGCAATAACCGCACCGCACCGCGCAGAAGGGGATATGCACGTACAGGCCGAATTTGCGGTGCTCGACGCCGGTCAGCACCTGCGGGGGCAACAAGCCATCCGCAGGTGCCGGGTCGCCCAAAGGAAGGACGCTGGGCATCTACTTCTTGGCCTTGTCCTTGGACTCGTCGGTGGTCAGCGCGGCAATGAAAGCTTCCTGAGGAACTTCAACCCGGCCCACCATCTTCATGCGCTTCTTGCCTTCCTTCTGCTTCTCGAGCAGCTTGCGCTTACGGGTGATGTCACCGCCGTAGCACTTGGCAAGAACGTCCTTGCGGATGGCCCGAATGCTCTCCCGGGCAATAATGCGCGATCCGATGGCAGCCTGGATGGGCACCTCGAACTGCTGACGCGGGATGAGTTCGCGCAGCTTGCCGGTCATCATTACACCGTAGGCATAGGCCTTGTCACGGTGGGTGATGGCACTGAAAGCATCCACCTGCTCGCCCTGGAGCATGATGTCCACCTTAACGAGGTCGGCAACCTGTTCGCCGTCGGCCTTCCAGTCCAGCGAGCCATAACCGCGCGTCTTGGATTTGAGGATGTCGAAGAAGTCGAACACGATTTCCGCCAAGGGCAGGCGGTACCTGATTTCCACACGGTCCTCGGAGAGGTAGTCCATACCACCCATAACGCCGCGGCGGCTCTGGCACAGCTCCATGATGGCGCCAACAAACTCGTTCGGCGCCAGGATGGTGGCTGAGACCATAGGCTCGCGGACCTCGGAGATCTTGCCCGTGGGATATTCGCTGGGGTTGGTCACGTGGATCACCTTCTTGTCCTCCAGCGTTACCTCGTACTCCACGTTGGGAGCTGTGGAGATGAGATCGAGGTTGTACTCGCGCTCAAGACGCTCACGGGTGATTTCGAGGTGGAGCAGACCCAGGAAGCCAACACGGAAGCCGAAGCCCAGCGCAGCGGACGTCTCGGGCTCATAGACCAGAGCGGCGTCGTTAAGCATCAGCTTCTCGAGGGCATCGCGGAGCACAGGATAGTCAGTTCCATCAAGCGGGTACAGACCCGAGAAAACCATGGGCTTCGCATCGGCGTAGCCGCTGAGCGACTCCGATGCCGGCTTGGCGAGGTTGGTAACAGTATCGCCAACCTTGGACTGGCGGACGTCCTTAACACCGGTGATCAAGTAGCCGACCTCGCCCACACCCAAGCCCTTGGAGGGTGTGGGCTCCGGGGAGCTGACGCCGATTTCCAGGAGTTCGTGAGTGGCACGGGTGGACATCATCTGGATCCGCTCACGCGGGTGCAGCATGCCGTCCACCACGCGAACGTAAGTGACCACGCCGCGGTAGGTGTCATAGACGGAGTCGAAGATCATGGCCCGGGCAGGAGCATTGGCATCGCCCACGGGAGCCGGGAGGTCACGGACGATTTTGTCCAGCAACGCCTCCACGCCCACTCCGGTCTTGCCTGAAACCTTGAGGACATCTTCCGGATCTCCGCCAATAAGGTTGGCCAGTTCCGCCGCGTACTTCTCAGGCTGGGCTGCCGGAAGGTCGATCTTGTTCAGCACCGGGATGATGGTGAGGTTGTTCTCCATCGCCAGGTAGAGGTTGGCAAGCGTCTGGGCTTCGATCCCCTGTGCTGCGTCAACCAGCAGCACGGCGCCTTCACAGGCTGCCAGGGAACGCGATACCTCATAGGTGAAGTCGACGTGGCCAGGAGTATCGATCATGTTCAGGGCATAGCTGGTGCCATCGAGTTCCCACGGCATACGCACTGCCTGGGACTTAATGGTGATGCCGCGCTCACGTTCGATATCCATACGGTCCAGATACTGGGCCTTCATGTCGCGCTGTTGAACGACGCCGGTGTACTGCAGCATGCGGTCGGCCAAGGTGGACTTACCGTGGTCGATGTGGGCAATGATGCAGAAGTTCCGGATGATGGCCGGATCTGTTGCGGCGGGCACCGGTGCGGTGCGGGCCATGGGAGACACGCAGGATCCTTACTGTCGACACTCGCACGGCAAATCCACCGGCTGGGCAAAGGCCAGCCGGGACACGCCGCGCATCTGATCCTCTAGTCTCCCACGAACCGGCCGTTCACCGTACATTCCTGGTTCACCGTGCATTCTTGGTTCACCGCACATTCCTGCCGGAGCAGTACGTTCCAGCCGGACTCGAGGAAACGCTGTGCACCTTGGCTTGGCAAATCATCGCGGTAGCGTTGTCGGCATGGCTTTGGACTTGCGCCCACTGGGCAAACTCATCCTTCGATCCCTCAAGGCGCTCGGCGGCAGCAGTACCAGTAGTAGGAAGCATGCTCCCGCTGGTTCCCCTCGGCAGCAAACCCGGCAACCCGCCGTCGGGCATCAACCGGGCACGTACCCCGGCGACTTCAATGGCGTGACGAAACTGCACTACTCCCCCAAGCCTGATGGTCGGCCCGATCCCGGTGAAATTGTGTGGACCTGGGTTCCGTTTGAAGAGGATTTCTCACAGGGCAAGGACCGCCCGGTGCTGCTGGTTGGCAGGGATGGCGAATGGCTCCTGGGCCTCATGCTGACATCCAAGGACCACGACAACGGCAGGCGGGCTGGGGATTACGTTGATGTTGGGGTGGGGCAATGGGACCGTCAAGGACGCCCGAGTGAAGTCAAACTGGACCGTGTGATCCGGGTGAACCCTCATGCGATCCGGCGCGAAGGTGCAGTCCTCGGCAAGCCGGCATTCCTTGAAGTTTCCCGCGCCCTGAGGGACCATCACGGCTGGAGCTGATCAGTGGGTCCACACTGGGCCCCGCTTTCTGCTATCCTTTATAGCTGTGTGTCCGTGCAGGTCGACGGCCACTCATGGTTGGCTGCCATAGGCATCCCCACGCCGCTCAGTCGATGGCCAACCTGAAAACCCTCTAGACCATTTCCGCAATAAAAAGAGAGTTCATACGTGGCTAATATCAAGTCCCAGAAGAAGCGCATCCTCACCAACGAGAAGGCTCGCCTGCGTAACAACGCCGTCAAGTCCGAGCTGAAGACGGCCATCCGCGCCGTTGCCAACGCCGTTGAGTCTGCTGACAAGGATGCTGCTGCAACTGCACTTGTTGCTGCCAGCCGGAAGCTGGACAAGGCTGTCAGCAAGGGCGTTATTCACAAGAACAACGCTGCAAACCGCAAGTCGGCGATCTCCAAGAAGGTCAACGCACTCTAAGGTTTTTCCAGTTCGACTGAGCTGATCAAAAGGCCGGCACCCATGGGTGCCGGCCTTTTGGGTTTAACCCCGCCGCGCGGATGTGGCGATAACCGTTACGGCGTGTTCCACGGCATACACGGGGTCGCGGGACAGGCCTTTGACCTGGGCGTCGGCCTCGGCGACCACCTGGATTGAGCGGATGAGGCCCTCCGGGGTCCAGCGACGGACGTCCCGCTGCGCCTGCTCAACGAGCCAAGGCTGCATGCCCAGGCTTTTCGCGATCTGAGCAGACGATCCTTGGGCTCCGGCAACCTTGGCCAGCGTGCGGAGCTTTGCCGCAAGCGCAGCCACCAAGGGAACAGGATCAACCCCGGTGGACAGGGCATGCCGCAAGGTGGACAAAGCCACTGCTCCGTTACCCGCCATCGCGGCATCAGCCACCTTGAAAGCAGTGGCCTCGACTCGCCCGCCGTAGTAGCGTTCCACGGTTGCAGCATCCACGGCAGTCGTCGCGTCAGCAATTAATTGGTTGCAAGCGGCCGCAAGCTCGGACAGACTGGCTCCCACTGCATTGACCAGGGCCTGGACAGCTTCGCCATCAATCCGACGACCACCGGCCTTGAACTCCGAGACAACAAACGCAGTTTTGTCCGCATCCTTCTTAAGAGGCTGGCAATCGATCACAGGCCAACCTGCCGATTTCACTGCGTCAAGCAGCTTCTTCCCGCGAACACCACCGGCGTGACGCAGCACCAAAACGACATCCTGTTCCGGATGGGCCAAGTACGACAAACAGTCGGCCAGGAACGCATCATTCATGGCTTCCAAGCCCTCAACTTCAATGAGCTTTCCCTCGCCGAACAGAGACGGGGTCACGGTCATCGCCAATGATCCGGCCTCGTAGGAGCCCGCGTTCAGCCTGCTGAGTTCAACATCCGGAGTCGCCGTCCGCACTTGGGACCTGATGCGGTCCATAGCCCGAATACCGAGGTACTCCTCCGGTCCCGTGATCAGCACCACGGCGGCTGGGGTGGCGTCCCGCCAGCTGACGTTGTTCGCAGCGACGCTCTTGGCCCGGGTGTTTTGGGCAGCAGCCACAGATGGTTCCTTCCGGAGGATTTTTTGCAGACTTCAAGTCTGCCATGCCTTGGCAGCAGCCGGGTCGCCCGTCAGCTTCCCCCATCCTGCGGCACGATTCCACGAATCTCCCTACTAGGTGTGTGTTAGCGTCTGCAAGCAATCTGCCACAGGCACCTGTAAGGGGATACCAATGTACAAGAAATCGTTGCTGGGCCTCGGGGTCGTAGCACTTGTTGGGATGGCGCTGGGTGCATGCTCAGGACCTGGAACATCGCCGGACACAGCTTCCGCTCAGTCCAGTGAGAAGGCAGCGCAGGCGAAACAGTACAGCAACGGGGAACTCCTGGACTTGGTCAAGCAGATCAAGACCGCTGATGGCACCGGTTTGACCACGGTCTCCGGCGAAGAATTGTGGCATCAGTTGACACGCCCGGCGGGGTGATGAGCGGCATAACTCTTGTCTCCGGTGTGGAGGCGGACGCACTTCGGAACACAGTCAAGAACAACAAGTCCCAAGCTGCGGCGTGCGAAAATGTCACGCTCTCCATGGCGGGGCAGTCAATGGATATGACGACAAAACCAGTCGATGGCGTCAGCTCTTTACCTGACACCGTGGCATACAAGACGGCTATCAGCCTGCCCGATGGCAGGACGCAATCCACATAAAGTAACGACCTCGAAGCGCCTGTATCAGGAGCTCCGTAGTGAGCGCTACTTCCTTCGTGGTGGCAGTCCGCGAAACGTGAGGCAACTCCCGTGGCCTGTGACGTTGTGCAGCCTTTCCAAAACAACCATCACCCGGTGGTGAAGGACCATGATCCGCAGAAGCACGCCGCTTGGATGCAGGGCTGTCCAGACCATGAGTACGGTGACGGCCGAGGCGACGGACATGGCAACGATGCCCGCCGGACCTTCTGCCCATGGAAGCGCCGCGCCCGGTAATCCGCCAAAGAACCGCGCGATGCCCGCCACACCACTGGCGCTGGCACCGGCCAACGCGATCGGAATCGCGGCTGCCCAGGGATGGATCGCGGAGAGCGGCACGGCAAGGGTCCCCAGAATCGTTATGGGAGCCACGAGCGGACCAGCGATCACGTTTGCAATGAGTGCATACGGCGAGAACTGGGGTTGGAGTGCCACGATCACCGGCCCGCACATCACTTGCGCGGACAGTGGAACCGACACACCTACGGCCAACCATTTGGGAATGGCGTCAGGAAACCACGACGCTATACGGCTGGCAAGCAGCACGATGCCAAGCGTGGCCAGGACGGAGAGGAGGAAGCCAAAGTTGCCGGCAAGGGTGGGATCCAGCAAAAGAAGCACAACGGTAGCCAGGCATAGGAAAGTCAGCGGCCTCCCCCGCAACCCGCCCGTCAATGCTGCCACCCCGACAAATCCCATGACCGCTGCGCGCAGGACACTTGGCTCCGGTCCTACCAACACTACGAAGGCGCCAAGGCCACAACCCGCAAACGCGGCGGCCAGAGGACGCGGCAGTCTGAGAGATCTCGCAAGCAGGATGAAGCCGCCTAGGATGAGGCTGCAATTCGCGCCGCTGACCGCCGTTAAATGCACCATTCCGGTCGTTTTCATGTCCGCTTCCAGACCCTCCGGAAGAGTGCTGGTATCACCGGTCACCATGCCTGGCAGCAGCCCTGCAGCATCGGGAGGCAACCAACCTGCCGCATCGCGTAACTGCTCGCGCAGCTTGGCGGCCGAATCTTGCAGGTCGAAGGCAGAGCCCACCACAACCGGTCCGGTGGAAGCTGTCAGTATCGCCGCTTCTGATTGTCCGGGCCGGATCTCCTTGAGCGTGCCAGTTGTTCTCACGCGCTGTCCCGGGCGTATGTCCTGCCACGCATCGTCACCGATGACGATAAGAGAGGCAGAACCGCGACTTACCTTCCCTTCGGTGGTAAGACTGACCAGGCTCGCCGGAACCGACCACCGGGTATCGCCGGAATGCCCGGGCCGCGGTACAGCAGAAGGGCTGCCCATGACCTGGACCTGGATGACCACACCGGCGTGGGCGTCAACGGCCGCGGCAAGGGGTCCTTGGTCCCGCTTGCCGGCAGCCAAAGAACAATGCCCAGCGGCCACAGCACCAAGCACACAGGCCAAGGCGAGAGTGGCCGGAACTGTCCTGGCACGTGACGTCCCCGTTGCCCGCAGGCGCGAATACAGCAGCAACGCGATGGCGGCAGCGGCAAGCACTGCACCCATAGCGGCCGACCACGCAGCGGCGAGAACACTGCCAGCAAGTGCAGTGAACCAAGTGAGAAGCACCGCGGGGACCAACCGGAGATCCAGACGTCTCAACAACGGATCGTTGCCTGAATCCTCAGCCACCCTGCACCGTCACCAAATCCTGGAGCGACTCCATAAGCTTGGGCCCGATGCCATCAATGGCATCCAACTCATCCACTGAGGCAAACGCACCGTGCTCCTTGCGCCAATCCACGATGCGTTGGGCCGTCACCGGACCCACCCTGGGCAGTGTCCCGAGCTCCTCAACCGTGGCAGTGTTGATGTTAACTTTTGCTCCTCCGGATCCCGGGGTCGCAGAGGTTTCCGCCGACCCATCAGTGCCGATCCCGGTTCCCGTTCCCTGAGACGTCCCGCCTATGGCGGCCTCCCCCACAGCCGGAACATGGATCTTTGCCCCATCTGTGACTACTTCTGCGAGGTTAAGGCCATTTAGGTCAGCACTGGCGGTTGCCCCGCCTGCAGCATCGATCGCCTGAAAGATCCGGCCTCCTTCGGGAAGCGAAACGACGCCGGGTTTCTGTACTGCGCCGGCGACATGAACCAGTAGCATCTTCACGTCTTGTGGCGGCGGCGTCGGTCGAGACGACTCAAGCTCCTCCCCACCCTCAGGCACTGTTCCTGCCGATACCGACTGACTCAGTGGCTCCGTAGTGGGCTGGCCGGTGGCCGCCTGAATAAGGAACCATGCTGCGCATGCGGCACCAATAACGAAAACGGCAACTGCTACCCTCCACGACGTTCGCCACCGAGTCCGCACCGCTATCGTCTCTTGACCATGGAGGGGGTCGGTAGCCACTTTGTCCGGACCGAGCTGGTCCAACAGGGGCATGGAAAGCAAGGGAGCCGGATCTCCTGGAGGGTTCAGTCCCGATGCAAAGCGTCGCCTGGCTGCCAGCGCTGCGGCGTCTGGGGACCCATCCCGATTCCAGCGTGGCATGCTTCGAGCCTACGACGGACCTGATGGGAGCGGAGTGGGCCTCTTAGGCTATGTGGATAAGCTCACGTGGGAGTACTGCTCTCCCCCACGATCACCGCTAGAACGCCCAAACCCGCGTGCGCCGCGAGGACTGCCGGCAGGGCGCTGATCTGCGCGGGTGGACAGTCCGGGCATTTATCGCGCAGCCGTTCTGCCAACGCTTCGGCCTCTGACTGGTTACCGAAATGGTGAACCGCCAACCGTTGCTGACCAACAGGTCTTGAAGCAACATCAGCGGCCACAATCTCCTCAAGCCGGGCAACGGCCCGGACAGCGGAACGGACCTTTTCCAGCGGAACGATCCTGCCGCCGTCGACCGCGAGTATTGGCTTGATGGCCAGCACTGTGCCGAGCAGCGACGCTGCGGCTCCTATGCGTCCCCCGCGCCTCAGCTGCTCAAGGCTCGGAACGTAGAAATAGACCTTGGTTCGCTCCATGCGCTTCTCTGCAAAGGCACGAACTTCAGCTGCGGACTGGCCAGCAGCCGCTGCCACAACGGCACTCTGCACACCCATGCCTTGTGCCATACCGACCGTGCGGGAGTCGAGTACCTCCACCGGGATATCAACACGGGCTGCAGCAAGACGCGCGGCATCGGCCGTTCCGGACAGTTCAGAGGAAATATGGATCGACACAACCGCTTCAAAGCCGCGGCTCTGGGCGGCGCGATATGCCTGTTCAAACTGACCGGGCGAGGGGCGGGACGTCTTCACGGATGCACCCGATGCCAAGGCGACGGCCAACGTCTCGGTGATGTCGTCTTCGCCTTCACCATAGATCTCACTTCCCACCATGACAGGCATGGGAACGACGGCGAGGCGACCGTCCGCGGCAAAGGCTGCAACCCAGTCAGCCGGCAGGGCAGCTGCCGAATCTGTCACGACAGCAGTCTTGACGACGGCGGTACGCGCCTCATCGGCAAGCGGAACCGGGAGCGCAGGCTGCCGGAGGCGGGACGGCCGTTCCTTGAGCCATAACCAGGCAGGTGGTTCTCGCTCGGGCACGCAACCTCCAACAAAGGTGACCGGCCGCCGGCACATTGCCGGCGGCCGCAAAGTCCCTTGTACCTCGTTAGGCGGGGACGATGTTCACCAGTTTAGGCGCCCGCACGATCACGGTGCGGATGCCACGGCCATCCATGGCGCGCTGAACATTTTCGGACGCGAGTGCGAGTTCGCGGAGTTCGTCCTCGCTGATATCCGGCGACACTTCCAGCCGGTCGCGGACCTTCCCTTGGACCTGGACCACGGCTGTGACGGTCTCCTGGACGAGCAGGGCGTCGTCGTGCTTCGGCCAGCCGGCATTGGCCACGGAGGCAGGGTGACCCAGGGTGTTCCAGAGATCCTCTGCCGTGTACGGGGCGAAAAGGCTCAGGATCACAGCAACGGCCTCGACGGCCTCACGTACGGCGGGATCTGCTCCACCTGCTCCGGAGTCGATCGTCTTTCGCGTCGCGTTGACCAACTCCATGAGGCGTGCCACCACGACGTTGAACTTGTTGTTGTCCAACAGCTCAGCTGAATCCGCGATCGTCTTGTGGGTAACAGTTCGCAGGGCGCGGTCGCCGGCAGCAGGATCGACGCCGGGCTCGCTGCTGACGTCCTGGCCGAGGCGCCAGGCACGAGCCAGGAACTTTGCCGAGCCGGACGGCGAAACGTCTGCCCAGTCGACGTCGTCCTCCGGCGGGGAGGCGAAGACCATGGTCAGGCGTACGGCGTCCACACCGAACTTGTCCAACTGCTCGCCAAGGTCTACGCCATTGCCGAGGGACTTGCTCATTGCCTTGCCACCGTTGAGGACCTGGCCCTGGTTGAGGAGCGCGCTGAACGGCTCACTTGCCTCGATCAGGCCGATGTCCTTGATGACCTTGGTGAAGAAGCGGGCATAGAGCAGGTGCAGGATCGCATGCTCGACGCCGCCGACGTACTGGCCCACAGGCATCCAGTTGTTGATCTTTTCGGGATCAAACGGACCTTCTGTGTAGTCCGGAGAGACGAAGCGCAGGAAGTACCACGACGAATCCACGAAAGTGTCCATGGTGTCGGTATCGCGCTGGGCTGCGCGGCCACAGTTGGGACACTCCACGTTGACCCATTCGACGGCGGCAGCCAGCGGGGAGGTTCCCTTCGGCGCCAGCGCTTCACCACGGAGGTTCTCGGGCAGCTTCACGGGAAGTTGGTCGTCCGGGACGGGCACTTCACCACATTCGGCACAGTGGATGATCGGAATGGGCGTACCCCAGAAACGCTGGCGGCTCAACAGCCAGTCACGCAGGCGGAAGTTCACGAACTTTTCGCCGGTTCCCAGCTTCTCCAGGATTTCGATGGCAGCCGGGATGCCTTCGGACTTGGACAGGCCATCCAAGTCGCCTGAGTTCTTGAGCGTTCCTTCGCCCGCTGTGGCAACACCGGTCTCGGCGGGGTCTTCATCGCCGGTATCCAGTACGGCACGAACGGGCAGGCCGAAAGCCTTGGCGAAATCGAGGTCGCGCTGATCGTGAGCGGGAACGGCCATGATGGCACCGGTGCCGTAATCGGCCAGAACGTAGTCGGCTGCCCACACAGGGAGCTTCTCACCGTTGAGCGGATTGATCGCGTAGCGTCCGGTAAACACGCCGGTTTTCTCGCGCTCCGTGGACTGGCGCTCGATCTCGGAGAGGGCCTTGACCTTTTCCCGGTATGCCATGAGTTCGTCATGATGTTCGGGAGTGACGAGGTCAAGGGCCAAATGTGCATCGGCCGCAACAACGAAGAAGGTCGCGCCGTACAGGGTGTCGGGACGGGTTGTGAAGACGGTGACTTCGCGCTCGGCCCGGTCTTGGGTGGCCTCGATGACGAAGCGAACGTGGGCGCCCTCGGAGCGGCCAATCCAGTTCCGCTGCATGGCCAGCACCCGTTCGGGCCAGTGGCCCTGCAACTGGTCCATGTCCTCGAGCAGGCGATCGGCGTAGTCGGTGATCTTGAAGTACCACTGGTTCAGGGATTTCTTGGTGACAGCCGTGCCACAGCGTTCGCAGGCACCGTTGACGACTTGCTCGTTGGCCAGGACGGTGAGGTCCTTGGGGCACCAGTTGACGGGCGAGTCCTTGCGGTACGCCAAGCCACGCTCGTAGAAGCGCTTGAACAGCCACTGCGTCCAACGGTAGTACTCGGGGTCGGACGTGTGCAGGCGGCGGGACCAGTCAGCCGAGATGGCGTAGCGCTTGAATGATGCTGCCTGGGTGTCGATGTTGGCGTAGGTCCACTCGCTGGGGTGGGCGTTGCGCTTGATGGCCGCGTTCTCAGCAGGCAGGCCAAAGGAGTCCCAGCCGATGGGGTGCAGGACGTCGAAGCCCTTCTGGCGCAGGTAGCGCGCGACGACATCGCCCATGGCAAAGGCCTCAGCATGGCCCATGTGAAGGTCACCGGAGGGGTAGGGAAACATGTCCAGCACGTAGCGACGCTCCCGCGAACCGTCGTCAAGCGGGGTGAACACCTTGAGGTCTTCCCAGACCTGCGGCCACTTGGCTTCCATCGCGGCGAAGCTGTAGACGCCTTCTTCAGGCGCTCCAGCTGCGGCTGTCTGTGCTGTTCCGGTCTCTGTCTCCGGCTGAACGCTCACTGCTGCCCTCTTCTGTTCTTCGATGGCGGTTTTGCCTCCTGCTGCGCTCCAGGTAAGCCCCGGACACACAAAAGCCCCTCGACAATGGAGGGGCGGCCGCTCGGCTGTTGATTGCCGGGCGGCTAGCTAAGCAGAAGGATCGCACGCATAGATCTACAATAGCGCACGATCAAACACACAAGTCGCCACGAGCGGCTTACAGAAGGCCGGCTTAATGACGCCGTGCTGTTATGGGGGCCCGGGAGCGGCTTCGGGCGTCCGCGTAGCGGGCGGGGCCCCCATAACAGCTAAGGCGTCATGTCGCTGGCCTTACTTAACGTCCTCGTCGACCCAATCCATGGATTTGGTTACGGCCTTCTTCCAGAGCCGCAGCTGGCGCTCCTGCTCTTCGGCCGGCAATTGCGGCTCCCAGCGCTTGTCCTCGCCCCAGTTGGCGCTGAGTTCGCCCAGGTCCTTCCAGAATCCAACAGCCAGGCCAGCGGCGTAGGCAGCGCCCAAGGCCGTGGTTTCAACCACCTTGGGGCGGACTACGGGTACGCCGAGGATGTCGGCCTGGAACTGCATGAGTGCCTCGTTGGCGACCATTCCGCCGTCGACCTTCAGTTCGGTGAGGGGAACGCCCGAGTCGGCGTTGACGGCGTCCAGTACCTCGCGTGTCTGGAACGCAGTCGCTTCGAGGGCAGCGCGGGCAATGTGGCCCTTGTTGGCGAAGCGGGTGAGGCCCACAATGGCGCCGCGCGCGTCAGCCCTCCAATACGGCGCGAACAAGCCGGAGAACGCGGGGACGATGTACACGCCGCCGTTGTCCTGCACTGCGGCTGCCAGTTCTTCGACCTCCGGAGCGGAACTGATCATGCCGAGATTGTCACGAAGCCACTGGATCAATGAGCCGGTGACGGCGATGGAGCCTTCCAGTGCGTAGTGCGGCTTGTTGTCGCCCAGCTTGTATCCCAGCGTGGTGAGCAGGCCGTTCTTCGAGTGGACGATTTCTTCGCCCGTGTTGAAGATCAGGAAGCAGCCGGTGCCGTAGGTGTTTTTCGCTTCGCCGGCCTGGAATGCTGCCTGGCCGAACGTCGCTGCCTGCTGGTCGCCGAGGATGCCCGCCACCGGAGTTTCGCGCAGCAACTGGGAGGTGTGGACGTGCCCGTAGACCTCGGAGGATGACTTGATGGTGGGCATCATGGACGCCGGAACGCCGAAGACATCAAGGATTTCCTGGTCCCATTGCAGCGTCTCAAGGTCCATGAACAGGGTGCGGGACGCGTTGGTGACATCGGTGACGTGCACGCCGCCGTCGACTCCACCAGTCAGGTTCCAGAGAACCCAGGCGTCGGTGTTGCCGAACAACAGGTCACCGGCTTCAGCGCGTTCGCGGGCGCCGTCGACGTTGTCCAGGATCCATTTGATCTTGGTCCCTGAGAAGTAGGTGGCCAGCGGCAGGCCAACCTTCTGTTTGAAGCGTTCAGGTCCACCATCCTTGGCAAGCTCGTCCACAATCGACTGGGTGCGCGTGTCCTGCCAGACGATGGCGTTGTAAACGGCATCGCCTGTGTTTTTGTCCCAGACCACTGCGGTTTCGCGCTGGTTGGTAATGCCGACGGCGGCGATGTCGTGCCGTGTCAGGTTCGCCTTGGACAGGGCCGAAGCAATGACCTCCCGGGTGTTGTTCCAGATCTCGGTGGGGTTGTGCTCAACCCAGCCGGCCTGCGGGAAGATCTGCTCGTGTTCCATCTGTCCCGTTGACACAATATTGCCCGTGTGGTCAAAGACGATGGCTCGGGAGCTCGTGGTGCCCTGGTCGATGGCGATGACGTATTGGTTCATGGTGACGTCCTTGTCTCAGTGGTTTTGTACGGAATGTGGGATGAGTGTGTGATTTGTCCAGGACTGCGTGTCCAGGAATCAGCCAGCGGCTGAGGGCATGATGGCAGGCACCCAGACGGAAACGAGGCCAGCAAGAGTACCGCCAACAAGGGGCCCAACGACGGGGATCCAGGAGTAGGCCCAGTCGCTGGAGCCCTTCCCCTTGATGGGGAGGACGGCGTGTGCGATGCGGGGTCCGAGGTCACGTGCCGGGTTGATGGCGTAACCGGTGGGGCCACCAATGGAGACGCCGATACCGACCACGAGCAGCGCCACAGCCAACGGACCCAGGCCCGAGGGGGTGCCGCCGAAAGTCAGGATGACGAAAACCAAGACGAATGTGCCAATGATTTCGGTGATGAGGTTCCACGGGGTTGAACGGATGGCAGGACCGGTGGAGAACGTTCCCAGCTTGTTGGCTGCCAGCGGCTCCTCATCAAAGTGCTGTTTGTAAGCGAGCCAGCAAACAACGGCGCCCAGGAATGCCCCGAGCAGTTCGCCACCGAAGTACGTCAAGGTGGAAGCGAAGTCCACGCTGACATCGGGCGCGTATTCCTTGCTTCCCTTAACAAGCAGGCCCAAGGTGACAGCCGGGTTCAGGTGCGCACCGGACTTTGCGGCCACGAAAACGCCCGCGAAGACCGCAATACCCCAGCCCCACGTCACCATCAAGAATCCACCGTTGTTGCCCTTGGTGCCTTTGAGCGCAACGTTGGCCACGACGCCACAACCCAGCAGGGTCAGCATCATGGTTCCGAATACTTCGGAAAGGAAAACTATTCCAAGAGACATCTTTGACTCCTCATTTTTCTGTTGACAGCCTCCTCGCGGGTTGAAGAGGCCGTTGGGACAGTTCCGTTTTCCGCAACCATCCCGGCGTGGTGAGCCCCAAGGGGCTCACCTACCCCGTTTCCCGTCCCTGTCGCGCAGTGGGACGGTCAAGCATTGTGTGCAGTCGCCCTCAGGCTACGAGACTGTGCACGTCAACCTTGTGGAACCGACGCAGCACTTCCTGGGCGTGGCGCACTTCTGCCTCACGGACAGCGGCATCCCAGCCAAGCGGTTCAGCCAATGCTGCAGCAATCTCGTTCAGCAACTCGCCGGTCACCAGGCCGCGGAACGCGAGGGACGTCCGTCGGATGAGGACATCCACCAGATGCCCGACCTGCTCGTGTTCGGCCATGAATGCCAATTCACGAACACTGAGTTCCCGGGTGGAACGAAGCGGCGCGTCGTGTCCGGCGTTCAGGAAATCGATGACGGCCTCTGCCCGTGTTCCATACCGCGTCAGGAGACCAGACACGCGATCCGCGTCCAGTCCGGGGCCCATGTGCTTCTTGATCCATTCCTGCTCGCCTTGTTCCGTAGCAGGGAAGCCAGCGCCGCCGCCGATGGCGAGTTTCGCCGTCGAAACTTTCCGTTCCAGACCCAATTCGCGAAGGACGTCGTTGGTCATGTGTTCGGCTAGCGCCCGGAAGGTGGTCCATTTGCCACCTATCAAACTGAGTACGACGGCGGCCTTACCGCCTGGCGTCGCCATGGCACCTTCGCCGGTCCGGACACTGCGTTCGATCCTGTAGTCCCTTGAGACAAATCCCGGTTGGGTGGCGTCGTGGCGCGGCAGGGGACGGACTCCGGCGAAGCTGTACACGATCTGGCCTCGGTGCACCTTGATGGTGGGGAAGACATGGCCGATCAGCTCGAAGAAGTAGTCGATTTCGGATTCGGTGCAGACAGCGTCTTCTGTCATGTCTGCGTCAACGTCTGTGGTGCCGACCAGCACCCGGTCCCCCATGGGGTAAATAAGGACGATGCGGCCGTCTGTGTGTTCGAAGAAGATCTCCCGGCCATTGCAGGCGGCCAGCAGTTCAGGGTGGTCCAGCACGATGTGCGAACCCTTCGTGCCGCCCATGAACTGGCTGGCGGCTCCCATGGCCTGGTTGGTGAGGTCCACCCAGGCACCGGTGGTGTTGACGATGACGTCGGCCTGGAAGTTGAACTCCTTGCCGCTCAATTCGTCGCGTAGCCGGACTCCGTCAGTACCCATGGAAACCAGTGAGACGTAGTTGCTGGCGCGGGCCGTCCCGCCCGGCAGGCCACCGCCGCGGCCGGCCTTCTCGCCATCCTGAAGCACGTCCAGGGTGAGCCGCTCAGGGTTGTGGACGGACGCGTCAAAGTAGGTTGCCGCGTACTTGATTCCCGGGTGCAGCTTGGGTAGCTCCGCCAAAGCCTTGTCCTTGCCGCGGAACTGGTGCCGCGGGACGCTGCCGCCGTCACGGGAGAAGAAGTCGTACATGCTCAAGCCGAGCTTGATGAGGAAGGCTCCGCGTTCGTTCGGTTTGCCCTGCTTGTGGGTGAGGAAGCGCATCGGCGCGGACAGGATTCCCGAGAAGGTGCTGAAGATGGGAATGGTGGTCTGGAGCGGCTTGACGTAGTGCGGGGCGATCCGAAGGAGACGGTTGCGCTCCACGACCGATTCCTGGACAAGGCGGAACTCACCGTTCTCCAGGTATCGAATGCCGCCATGGATCATGTGCGACGATGCACCACTGGCTCCTTGGCAGTAGTCCCCACGCTCCACGAGCGCGACGTCAATGCCCTGCAGGGCGAGGTCCCGGAAGGTTCCTACGCCGTTGATACCGCCACCGATGATGAGTACTTTCGCCGAAGGCCGCTCCCGCAAGGCGGTTACAGATTCACGCCTGTGCGCATCAGAGGAGGTACCGGAAATCCTGTTGTGTCCCAAAACTGCTCCCTTGGGCTTGGTTTGTGCGCGGCGTTACGTTCGCTGCACCTTTCACCACTAATCTGGCGAAGGTGGAAAATGGAGTCAAGCTAATTGCACAAACGTGCAGTAAGGAAATGAGATGGGACGCTCACGTCACTCGGATGCCCTCCGGGCCGCACAAATGTACTACTTGCAGGACCTGACCATGGACGCGATCGCGCGGGAGCTCAGGACCTCTCGCTCCACCGTCTCCAGGCTGTTGTCTTCCGCCCGGGAAACAGGCCTGGTCCAGGTTCAGATCCGCAGCCCGTTCGATACCGCCCCCGAACTCGAAAGCCAGATTCGCGACAAATTCAAGGTGGACGTCCACGTGGTGCCGGTGCTTGACACCTTGAACGAGGCGGAGACGCTGGACCGCGTGGCCATGCAGGCAGCGCGGACCATAGGACCCCTGGTGGATTCCAATGCCATCATCGGCATTGCCTGGGGTGCCACGCTCAGCGCTGTGAGCCGGCACCTGACCAGGAAGCTCACGCACGACACCATCGTTGTCCAACTCAACGGCGCCGGGAACATGCAAACAACCGGCATCACCTACGCCAGCGACATCATGCGGCGCTTTGGCAGCGCCTACGGAGCGCGGGTGGAACAATTCCCCGTGCCTGCGTTTTTCGATCACGCGGCCACCAAGACGGCCATGTGGAATGAGCGCAGCGTTCAACGCATCCTGGATCTGCAGGCGCGCATGAGCATCGCCATTTTCGGTGTTGGATCCGTTGATTCGGACTATCCAAGCCATGTGTACGCTGGCGGCTACCTCGACGAACAAGACCTCAGCATGTTGGCTGCCGACGACGTGGTGGGCGACGTAGCCACTGTCTTCTTCCGCAGTGATGGATCATCTGACGGCATTACCCTGAACGAACGGTCAACCGGCCCAAGCCATGAACAGCTACGGCAGGTACGACGCCGGATTTGCGTCGTGTCCGGCGCCTCCAAAATCAACGGCCTGCAGGGCGCCTTGGCAGCCGGACTTGCCACTGACCTCATCCTGGATGAAGCCTCGGCGCGCCGTTTGGTGAGTTTCAGTGGCCAGTCCTGAGGCATTCCGCCGCGGAATGGGTAGAGTCGTTGATATGAGATTCCCGGCCCGGCTGACCTTGAACAACGGCGTGATGATGGACCGCTTGGGATTCGGACTCTATAAGGTGCCGCCAAAAGAAGCTGAAGCTTTGGTGAGCACTGCCCTCGGCGAAGGCTATCGGCGGTTCGATACCGCCGCCATGTATCACAACGAGGTGGGCGTAGGCCGCGCGATCGGGGGTGCAATCGGCGACGCCAACGAGGCAAACCTCGGCACGGGTGGTTCCGGCGAATCCGTGCATGCCCTGACCCGGGAAGACGTCTTTGTCACCACCAAGGTCTGGAATGACGACCACGGTTACGACTCCACGCTCCGCGCTTTCGATTCGTCCATGGCCAACCTCGGACTGGACTACGTGGACCTTTACCTCATCCACTGGCCGTGTGCCGGACGAGGCCTGTTCGTGGAGACCTATAAAGCCATGGAAACCCTGTACAGGGAAGGCAAAGTCCGGGCCATCGGGGTTTCGAATTTCCAGCCCGGGCATTTGGAAGAACTCATGCAGAAAGCCGAAGTGGTCCCGGCCGTTAATCAGATAGAGCTGCACCCCTGGCTTCAGCAGGGCAGGCTGCGGACACTGCATGAACAACTCGGGATCCGAACCGAAGCATGGAGCCCCCTTGGCCGTGGGCAAGTCCTTGCCGACCCCGCGATCGTGGATTTGGCTCACAAGTACGGCAGGACACCGGCCCAAATAATCCTCCGGTGGCATCTCCAGCTTGGGAACCTCGTCATTCCCAAAGCCAGTTCCGCGGGGCGGATCAAGGAGAACTTTGCCGTTTTCGACTTCGAACTCGAGGCAGAAGACATGGACGGCATGGGGGCGCTTGAACGCCACCACCGCACGGGCTCGCACCCGGACAACGTGAATTAGGAACGGCCGAATGGAAAAAGTGGACACCGCGCATACTCCGGAAGGCGCAGATGCCCCGATTGAATTCATCAGCAAGTCCCTGCAGGGACGCACTATCGCCTCTGATGTGGACGTCGATGGCAGCAACGTAGCGTATTGGACGTACGAACCCGTCAAAGCCACACAGGATACCCGCACGATTTTGGTCATTCACGGTTTTCGGGGCGACCACCATGGACTGCTCCGTGTAGCGGACCTGCTTCCGGACATGCGGATCATCATGCCGGACCTCCCGGCCTTTGGCAGTTCAGATCCTTTCCGTGAGGACGAACACACGGTTGAGCGTTACGGCCATTTCATCTCCGGCTTCATGGCCGCACTGGGCCTGGGCCCCAAGACCGTGCTGTTGGGCCACTCCTTTGGCTCCATCGTCGCGAGCCATTTTGCAGCCCGGAATCCGGGCGCCATTTATCCACTGATCCTGATCAACCCCATCGCTGCACCCGCTTTGGAGGGACCCAAGGGGATCATGACCAAGCTCGCGGTGTTTTACTACCAAGTGTCCGCCAAGCTTCCAAAGCGCCTTGGACTTGCCCTCCTGCGCAATCGGGCCATTGTGCGGATCATGAGCGTCACCATGGCCAAGACTAAAGACAAAGACCTGCGCCGCTTCATCCATGGCCAGCATGATGCCTACTTCAGCGCGTTCGCGGACCGAAGGAGCCTGCTCGAATCCTTCAAGGCATCCGTGTCGGGCACTGTGGCAGACGTCGCCGGGGAGTTGCGCCTCCCCGTACTGCTGATAGCCGGCGAAAAAGACGAGATCGCCACTTTGCCCAACCAGCACAAACTGATGGAGCGCCTTCCCGAGGGCACCCTGGAAGTGATTCCCGACGTCGGGCATTTGATCCATTACGAGACGCCGGCCCCGGCGGCCGCAGCTATCCGCACCTTCCTGGAGGAACACCCCGCGTGAAAATTGTCATCGACGCCCGCTTCACCAGGACGGACCACCACGATGGCATCAGCCGGTACGGTTCAAGCCTCATTGCAGCGACATCCAAAATTGCCGATGTCACTATGCTCATCAACGACAAACGCCAACTCGCGTTGCTTCCCGACGTGCCCTATGTGATGGTCAACAGCCCGCTGTCCCCACGTGAGCTGTTCGTTGCCGCCAAGGTCAACTCCTTGGGTGCGGACGTCGTGGTGTGCCCGATGCAGACCATGGGAACCCTGGGGCGGAAGTATGGCCTGATCCTTACGCTGCACGACCTCATCTACTACGAACACCCCGCTCCCCCGGGTTTCCTTCCGGCTCCGGTGCGCCTGCTCTGGAGGCTGTACCACAAGGCGTTCTGGCCGCAACGCCTGCTGCTGAACCGGGCTGACGTGGTGGCTACCATCAGCAGGACCACAGAGGCTTTGATGGCCAAGTACACCTTGACCCGCCGCCCCGTGCGGATCGTTGGCAATGCCCCGCAGCCCGGCCAGACCCCCCGCGATCCTTCGGCAGGGGCGGATAAGACCCTGCTGTACATGGGTTCGTTCATGCCTTACAAGAACGTGGAAACCATGATTCGGGGAATGGCAGGCCTGCCGGAATACACACTGCACTTGCTCAGCCGGATTACTCCCCAGCGTCGGGCGGAACTCGAGGCCATGATCCCTCACGGGGCTAAGGTCCAGTTCCACAACGGTGTAACAGATGCCGAGTATGAAGAGCTTTTGACCAGGGCGACTGCACTCATCAGCTTGTCCCGGGCCGAGGGATATGGCTTGCCCCTGGTGGAGGCGATGTCACTGGGAACTCCTGTTATCGCCAGCGACATTCCGATTTTCCGGGAAGTGGGCGCCGATGCGGTCAGCTATGTTGACCCCGAGTCGCCCTCGGAGTTCGCTGCGGCTGTCACGGCGTTGGGCGATGGCAGATTGTGGCAACAACGTTCCCGCAGGTCCGTGGAACGTGCTGGAGACTTCAACTGGGACGAATCCGCCCGGCAGTTGCTGGCCGCGGCAGAGGAGGTCGTAGAACTTCGAAAACGCTACAAGACGTCCACGCCGTCGAGCCGCAGTTGAACTGGTCCGGCTGTGCGTTTCGCCGCGTTCGCTGCCTTGACAGCACGCATGGCACGGGTAGCGTCTGCGGCGTCTGCGTAGGGAATGAAGTACAGAGTGCGGACGTCTGCCTCGGCCTCACTTCCGGCGCCTTGGGCACCACTGGAGAACAGCTGAAGTGGCGCCGGACCGGCGCTGAGGAGCTTCGTACCGGACTTTAGCTTGACGCTCGCCTCGAAGGTATCGGAAAAATGCGCGACGTCGGCCCTTTGCCCGGTCACTGAAGCTACCCGCACTGCCGGGGGAAGCTGGAGTTCCTTCCGGAGTGCCAGTTCACGCGACGCGTAGCCCGATGCGTCCCAGCGCAGCAGGGCTCCGGTAGCGGTTGTGTCGTCTGCCGTGATGATGACCAGCCCACCCTGGTTGGAGGGTCTCACCAGGGACGCAGCGTTGAACCACCGCCGAACAGTGTCCTCACCCGCCCTCAGGTTTTCCCGGCGGAGCAATGAATTGCCGTCCAGAAGCAGCGCGGCCGCGTACCCCTGGGGAGCCACGGGTTCGGCGCCAACTGTAGCAACGACCAATGCCGGAGCATCAGGCACCGTTGCCTTGATGTTCTCCCCCGACGAGGTGATAACCGTCTTTCCAGGAAAAGCCCGCCCTAGTTCCTCCGCGGTTCTCACAGCTCCTGCCGCAACCCGGCGCAGGTGTGTGCCGTTGCAATGGTTGCAGCGCCACTGCGGTGCCGGCGTGGAACACCAGCGGCAAAGCGGCATGGCGGAACTGCTGGAGATAGCCAGCGGTCCTTGGCAGTTGTTGCAGCGCGCCAGCTCCCGGCACGTCTCGCAAGCCAAAGAGGGCGCGTAGCCAGCACGTGCAACCTGCACCAGCACAGGGCCATGTTCTAGGCCTTCCTTGGCCGCACGCCATGCTGCTCCGGGCAAACGTGCAATCCGGGCCAGGGGATCACGTTCCTGTTCAAAGCTGTCAGCTGTGTTCAGGACACGCGGAACAGTGGAGCGAATGACCGTTCGCGGCGCCTCGATCGGCACGGCCCATTGCATTTCAACCAGGCGCTGGAGTTCAGTGCTGCGGCTGTGGGATGCCATCAGGCACGCTGCGTTCTCCTGCTCGGCCCGCAAGAGCAGAACTTCGCGCGTGTGCGCATAGGGAGCCCGCTGATCGATGTGGAGGTCGTCGCCGTCGTCCCAACAGACCACGAGTCCCAACTCCCGGACCGGCGCATAGGCGGCGGATCTGGTGCCGATGGCGACGCGCGCTTCCCCACTGAGGATTCGGAGGAAACTTCTGTAACGGGGAGTTTGACCGTCATCGGCCGTTAGCCGTGCGACATCGCCCGCTGGCAGGACTTTGGCGAGAGCCGCCTCCAGCTGTTCGAGATCCCTGTAATCGGGAACAACCACCACTGCACCACGGCCGGATGCACGAACTGCGGCAACCGCCGAGGCAACCAACGAAGGCCAACCCCCGGGGCCGAATCCCTGAAGCGCGGTGAGGACAGCCTTGGGTGATCCCCCGCCGGCCAGGTGATGGAGGTACGAGGCTCCGTTGGAGTAGGAACCCCAGGCATGGGCGTCCGGCGCATGTGACGGTGGCTCCGATTCCTGTGCTGCGTCCCCGGAGAGCAGCTCCTTCTCCACTTTGGCAACGCGGGGGGGAACAGCAGTACGCAGGACATCGCTCAAGGTTCCGGCGTAGCGCGCAGCTACCGTTCCAGCCAACTCCGCGATGTGGGGCGTCAGGACCGACAGCGGTGACACTACTTTGTGAAGTGGGGTCAGCGGGTGACCGGCATCCGAAGTATCGACGCGTTCCAGCACGAAGCCGTTAAGCTTCCTGGCCGTTGAACTTCACTTTCACTCGGACTCCGGGAACAGCAGAATCAGCGAGTTCAGCGGGCACGCTGTAATCGAAGGGCCTGTCCAGGTGTGGCAGGGAGGATTCCAGCACCACGCGGGCCACGGGATTTACTGCTGCCAGCGGGGGTCCACTCACGGGAGACTTGTCAGGGAAACCTTGAAGCAAAGAAGGTTGAAGCAGCGACGGCTGGGCTTCGTGTCCGGCCATGCTCGTCACCTCCAACTCAATTGCGCGGACTTTCCACGCAGGAACGAAGGATGCCCGCAGCGGGATCGACCCACTGCGGGCATCTCTCTGGCTCCAGCCAACCATGGGCCACCGACAAAGTTACAAACACCGGCTGGCACACGCGGATGAGCGGGAGATCAGGCGTTGAAGAATTCCTTCAGGTCCGCCACGCGGTCCAGGCGCTCCCACGTGAAGTCGGGCTCGTCGCGGCCGAAGTGGCCATGAGCCGCCGTCTTGGTGTAAATGGGACGCTTGAGGTCCAAGGCGTCGATGATGGCCCGGGGACGGAGATCGAAGAGCTCGTTGATGGCCTCGCTGATGCGGGCCGGGTCAACAGTTTCCGTGCCGAAGGTCTCTACATACGTTCCGACCGGACGTGCCTGGCCAATGGCATAGGCAATCTGGATCTCCGCGCGCTTGGCCAGACCTGCAGCTACCACGTTCTTGGCAACCCAGCGCATGGCGTAGGCAGCCGAACGATCTACCTTGGACGGGTCCTTGCCGGAGAAGGCGCCTCCACCGTGCCGGGAGAACCCGCCATAGGTATCGACAATAATCTTGCGACCAGTGAGACCGGCGTCGCCAACCGGGCCGCCGATCACGAATGCACCCGCAGGGTTCAGGATGTTGGCTACATGGGAGATGTCAAGGTTCGATGCCGCCAGAACGGGATCGATGACGTGGCTCGCGAGGTCGGCGCGCAGCTGCTCCAGGCTCGCGTCTTCCGCGTGCTGGCTGGAAATCACTACCGTTTCAACGGAAACCGGGCGATCGCCGTCGTACCCTACCGTGACCTGCGTTTTGCCATCCGGACGGAGGTACGCAAGTTCGCCGCTCTTGCGGACTTCGGTGAGGCGCTCCGACAAACGGTGGGCAAGCCAGATGGGCGTCGGCATGTAGGACGCAGTCTCATCGCTGGCATAACCGAACATGATGCCCTGATCGCCCGCACCTTGGAGATCGTAGTCGTCCTCCTGGCGGCCTTCACGCGCCTCAAGCGAGTTGAAGACGCCACCGGCGATGTCGTTGGACTGCTGCCCGATCGACACCGAGACGCCACAGCGGGCACCATCGAAACCGTTGGCCGAAGAGTCGTAGCCGATGCCGAGAATGGTCTCGCGGACAATCTGCGGTATCTCCACATAAGCGTCAGTGGTTACTTCACCGGCCACATGGACCAGGCCGGTGGTGGCCATGGTCTCGACAGCCACCCGGGATTCAGGATCAGCAGCCAGCAGCCCATCCAGGATGGCGTCACTGATTTGGTCGCAGATCTTGTCCGGGTGCCCTTCAGTGACCGACTCGGACGTGAAGAGCCGGAGCTTGGACGGGGTGCCATGATGTTCATGGTGCAGCGGTAAAGTCACTCGACCACCTTACTGTGTTGCGGGGCGGCGGCATCTGCCGTGTGTCCCTATGCTAAGAATTGCGGGCGGAGGCTACCGCCGGTGGATGTTACCGGGCAGGAAAAACCCTTGCCAGTTCGGAGCCCACCCGATCCACAACTGCCGCGGCGACGTCAGCCTTGGATCCGGACGCCGACTGCGGTTCGGCCCCATGCCCGGAAAGGATTACTACGGAGTTGTCGTCCTGCCCGAAGACGCGACCAACCCCGACGTGGTTGACCACCAGAAGGTCACAGCCCTTGCGCTTGAGCTTCGCCGCGGCATGCTCCAGAACGTCACCTTGGGCATCGCCGGTCTCGGCAGCAAAGCCCACGATCAGCTGCTGGCCACCCTCGGCGTTACGCCGTTCGACGAGCTCATGCAGGATGTCCGGGTTCCGAACCAGGCGCACCAACGGTGCGTCCTCGCCGTCGACCTTCTTGATCTTGGTGTCCGAAACCTCTGCGGGACGGAAATCCGCCACAGCGGCAGCCATGATGACGACGTCGGAATCCACTGCCGCTTTCAGCGCTGCCTCACGCAGTTCCAAGGCGGACTCAACGCGGACGAGCTCGACGCCGGCGGGCGGCTCGACGTCCATATGGGCGGCAAGGAAACGAACGGTGGCACCGGCGGCCAAAGCAGCCGCCGCCAGGGCCGCACCCTGCTTCCCTGACGAACGGTTACCCAGGAAACGCACCGGGTCCAACGCTTCCCTGGTACCACCGGCGGAAATCGTCACCGTTCGGCCGGCGAGGGAAGCATGTGTTGCCGGTACAGCCTTGGGCGAATCCGCCTCGGTCGCGGCCTCGGCCAACGCCATGGCAGCCGTGAAAATTGCCTCAGGTTCGGGCAAGCGGCCCGGACCCGAATCGGCACCGGTCAGGCGGCCGCTGGCAGGCTCCAGGACTGTGACGCCACGGCTCCGCAAGGTTTCCACGTTGGCCTGGGTTGCAGCATGCTGCCACATTTCCGTGTGCATCGCAGGAGCGAACAGCACCGGACCGTGAGCCATGAGGAGCGTGTTGGTCAGGAGGTCACCGGCCTGGCCTGTGGCTGCCTTTGCCAGGAGGTCCGCAGTGGCCGGCGCGACGACGATCAAGTCAGCCTCGTGGCCCAGACGGACATGGTTGACCTTCTCGACGTCGTCAAAAACGCTGTTGCTGACCGGGTTACCGGAGAGCGCCTCCCACGTGGCAACACCGACGAAACGGGTGGCTGCTTCGGTGGGGATTACCGTCACGTGGTGACCGGCTTCAGTAAAAAGCCGGAGGAGCGATGCAACCTTGTAGGCTGCGATCCCTCCCCCGACTCCGAGGACTATGCGCACGTGACCTCCGTCAACAGGCAGTCTGTTTTATTCTGCGGGCTCGATCGGCGTGGAAACCAGGAGGCCTTCGTTGATCTCGCGGAGGGCGATCGACAATGACTTCTCGTTCAGCTTGGTGTCTACCAAGGGACCGACGTACTCGAAGAGGCCCTCGTGCAGCTGGGCGTAGTAGGCGTTGATCTGGCGGGCACGCTTGGCGCCGAAGATCACCAGGCCGTACTTGGAATCGGCAGCCTCAAGCAGCGAATCGATCGGCGGGTTGATGATGCCTTCAAGGTTCGTGGACACGAAATCTCCAAATTCTAGCGGGCCGACAAGTGCAAGCGCTTAGCGCTCGTGCGGGGTTAGCCCCATGAGTGAAACAAGCTCGTCCGCTGCCCGGCGAACGTCGTCATTAATGACGGTGTGGTCAAACTCCGGTTCAGCAGCAAGTTCCAGTTTAGCGGTTTCCAGCCTGCGCTGCTGTTCCTCGGCAGATTCAGTGCCGCGGCCCACAAGCCGACGCACCATTTCTTCCCAACTGGGCGGTGCCAGGAAGACGAACTTGGCATCCGGCACAGCAGCCTTTACCTGCCGTGCACCTTGGAGGTCAATCTCGAGCAGCACCGATTTCCCCTCCGCAATGGCGGCATTCACGGTGCTCCGGAGCGTGCCGTACCGGTTCTGGCCGTGGACCACGGCCCACTCCAGGAGTTCGCCATCGGCTACCAGCGAGTCAAACTCTTCGGCAGACTTGAAGAAGTAGTGAACCCCGTCCTTCTCCCCTGGACGCGCGGCGCGGGTAGTGGCGGAGACGGAAAGCCAAACCTCTGGATAGTTGTCCCTGATGTAGGTGGATACGGTTCCCTTGCCAACAGCAGTTGGGCCTGCGAGGACAGTCAGTCCAGGTTTCTTGCTCACGGATTCCTTCGGGGAGATGCGTCAAACGCTTTGCTGGGTATCCATAAAATCTACCAGCGCCCGGGCCTGGTGAATTCCCAACCCCCTGATGCGCCGGGATCCGGCGATGCCTATCTCCGCCATGATCCCGGCCGCACGTACAGGTCCTATGCCTGGGAGGGCCTCCAACAGCTCCACCACCCGCATCCGCGCAATGGCTTCATCCGTGGTGCCTGAAGAGATCAGCTCAGCAATGCTCACTTCACCGCGTTTGAGCCGTTCTTTGGCTGCGGCCCGCACAGCGCGCGCCTTTGCAGCCTTATCCAAAGCATCGGAACGCTCCTGCGGTGTCAGCTCTTTCAGACCCACGGCCAAACCCCTGTCAGATCGGATTTGTGATTCACGTCACGCGAAACTGATCCTGAACCTACCGGCAGGCGGCGGGTTGCGCAATGAGGCGCCAGCGAATCATTCCGCCCGCAGGCCGTCGAGCGTTTCCTGGGTAGCCGCCCGCAATGCAGCCCTCGTTGGACCGGCGGCAAGGATGCCCCGGCTCGACGTAGCCAGCACTGTGGGATAGGCGGCCCCGAAGGTCGAGCGGAGATCCGCGGGCGTAGCACCCTGCGCCCCCAAGCCGGGCGCCAGGATCGCGCCACGGACCGGGCCGAGGTCGATGTCCAGATCCTCAAGTGCAGAACCGATGGTGGCGCCCACAACAAGTCCCACTGAACCCAGGACGCCCGCGTACCGCTGGTTCTCGGCTGCGGCCGCATTGACGATCCCCCGGGCCACGGAATGGCTTCCGCCGACGTGCTGGACAGACTTTCCCTCCGGATTGGATGTCAATGCGAGCACAAACACTCCCCTGCCATTTTGCGCAGCAAGGTCCAGGGCCGGACGCAAGGATTCGAAACCCAGGTAGGGACTCAGGGTCACTGAGTCCGCAGCCAGGGCCGAACCGTCCCGCAGCCACGCATCTGCGTAGGCGGCCATGGTGGACCCGATATCACCGCGCTTGGCATCGGCGATGCTCAACACATCCGCATCAGCAGCTGCGGCCAACGTCCGCTCCAGGACAGCCATGCCCGCAGAGCCGTGACGCTCGTACAAGGCCACTTGCGGCTTCACCGCGGCAGCGAGGGAAGCCACGGCCTCCACAACGCTGAGCGAGAAGCGCTCCAGCCCGGCGACGTCGTCGTTCAATCCCCAGTCAGCCAGCAGCTGGGGGTGGGGATCGATTCCAACGCAAAGCGGGCCACGGGCGGCCATGGCGGCAGCCAGCCGGGAGCCAAAGGACTCCCGGGCCGGCTGCTGTGCAACCGTTGCGTCAACAGACTCAGGCATTGGCAGCTTCCTGGGCCGCGGCCAGGTTTGCAGCGTGCTCCTGCAGGCTGGTGACAGACCATTCGTAGGTGCGCAGTGCCTCAATTGCCTGCACGGCTGCGTTGAATTCAGCCACGGTGGTGATGCAGGGAATGCCGATTGATGTTGCCGCGGCACGAAGTTCGTAGCCGTCGCTGCGGGCTTCCCCGCCGGACGGGGTGTTGAAGACCATATCGATCTCGCCGGCAATGACGAGGTCGGCGATGGTGCCTTCACCTTCGGCGCTGCTGCCCTCGGCCACCTTACGGACCGGAGTCGCCTGGATGCCGTTGCGGCGCAGAACGTCAGCCGTGCCTCCCGTGGAGACGATCTCGAAGCCGAGGTCCGAGAGGCGCTTGACGCCCATGATCACCGAGCGCTTATCGCGGTTGGCCACGGAAACGAAGATCTTGCCTTCGGTGGGCAGCGCGTTGTTTGCGGCCGCCTGGCTCTTGGCGAATGCGGTATCGAAGTGCTTGTCGATGCCCATCACTTCACCTGTGGACCGCATTTCCGGGCCGAGCAAGGAGTCGACAACCTTGCCCTCCGGCGTACGGAAGCGGCTGAACGGCAGGACAGCTTCCTTGACAGCGACCGGAGCGTCCAGGGGCAACGTGGAACCGTCACCGGTTTCCGGCAGCATCTTGTAGGCACTGCGCAGTTGGTTGATGGTGACACCGGTGCCGATCAGTGCGGCAGCCTTGGCCATCTGAACGCCAGTTGCCTTGGAAACGAAGGGCACCGTACGCGAAGCACGCGGGTTCGCTTCAAGGACGTACAGGACATCGGAGGCCAGCGCGAACTGGATGTTGATGAGGCCACGGACACCCACGCCCTCAGCGATGGCCCGCGTTGCAGTGCGAACGCGCTCGATCACGTTGTTGCCCAGTGTGATCGGAGGAAGGACACAGGCGGAGTCTCCGGAGTGGATACCGGCTTCCTCGATGTGCTCCATGATGCCGCCCAGGTACATGTCCGTGCCGTCGAAGAGGGCGTCGACATCGATTTCGACTGCGTCTTCCAGGAAGCGGTCGATCAGCACGGGGTGATCCGGCGTGATTTCCGTGGCATTGGCAATGTAGCGGGAAAGGTTGGCTTCATCGTAGACGATTTCCATGCCGCGACCGCCCAGGACATAGGACGGACGGACAAGCACGGGATAACCGATCTCGTCAGCGATCTTCTTGGCATCCTCAAAGGAAACGGCAGTGCCGTTCTTCGGGGAGGTCAGGCCTGCCTCGTCCAGGACGCGGGCGAAGGCGCCACGGTGCTCTGCGAGGTCAATTGCCTCAGGCGAGGTGCCCAGGATCGGCACGCCGGCGTCGGCAAGCTGCTGTGCGAGCTTCAGGGGTGTCTGGCCGCCGAGCTGGACGAAAACGCCCATGACGCCGCCGGTGCGCTCTTCAGCGGCGATGACCTCAAGGACGTCCTCAAGGGTCAGCGGCTCGAAGTAAAGTCGCGTGGAAACGTCGTAGTCGGTGGAGACGGTCTCGGGGTTGCAGTTGACCATGACAGTCTCGTAGCCGGCCTTGCGCAGCGCCATGGAGGCGTGGACGCAGGAGTAGTCGAACTCGATGCCCTGGCCAATGCGGTTGGGCCCTGAACCAAGGATGATGACGGAGGGCTTGGCGTGCAGGCCTACCTCATCTTCCTCGTCGTAGGACGAGTAGTGGTACGGGGTGTAAGCGGCAAACTCAGCGGCACAGGTGTCCACCGTCTTGTAGACCGGACGGATACCCAAGGCCTGGCGGACGCCGCGGACCACTGCCTCATTGTTGTGCGTCAAGGCACCGATCTGCTCGTCGGAGAAGCCGTGGCGCTTGGCGTTGCGGAGCATTTCCTCGGTGAGGACGCCGGCCTTGCGGATCTCCTGCGCGGTCTCGTTAAGGAGCTGCAGTTGGTCCAGGAACCAAGGATCGATCTTGGTGGCCTCGAAGAGGTCTTCCACCGTGGCGCCACCCAGGAGCGCGCGCTGCACCTGGTGCAGGCGGTCCGTCGTGGGACGCTTGGCCTTCTCGATGAGCTCGGCAACCTCGTACTCCGGCACGGAGCTGAAGTCCAGCTGCGAGCCCTTCTGCTCCAATGAGCGGAGGGCCTTCTGCAGGGCTTCGGTGAAGTTGCGGCCCATGGCCATGGCTTCGCCAACAGACTTCATGGTGGTGGTCAGAGTGTTGTCGGCTGCCGGGAACTTCTCGAAGGCAAAGCGCGGAACCTTGACCACAACGTAGTCCAACGTAGGCTCGAACGACGCCGGCGTCTTCTGGGTGATGTCGTTCGGGATCTCGTCCAGGGTGTAACCAAGGGAGAGCTTGGTGGCGATCTTGGCGATGGCGAAGCCGGTTGCCTTCGAAGCCAGCGCGGAGGACCGGGATACGCGCGGGTTCATCTCGATAACCACTACGCGGCCCGTGGCGGGGTCGATGGCGAACTGGATGTTGCAGCCACCGGTGTCCACGCCGACTTCGCGGATAACGGCGATGGAGACGTCACGAAGCTTTTGGTACTCGCGGTCCGTGAGGGTCAGTGCCGGAGCAACCGTGATGGAGTCACCGGTGTGGACGCCTACGGGATCGAAGTTTTCGATGGAGCAAACAACAACGACGTTGTCGTTCTTGTCGCGCATCATCTCAAGCTCGTATTCCTTCCAACCGAGAATGCTCTCTTCGAGCAGGACCTCGGTGGTGGGGCTGTACTGGAGGCCCTGGCCCACGATGCGGCGGAGATCGTCCTCGTTGTACGCCAGGCCTGAGCCAAGGCCACCCATGGTGAAGGACGGGCGAACAACCATCGGATAGCCGAGGTCTTCGGCCGCAGCGAAGGCTTCGTCCATGGTGTGGATGATGTGGCTGCGGGCCGACTCGGCGCCACAGCGCTCGACGACGCCCTTGAACTTCTCGCGGTCTTCTCCGAGCTCAATGGCAGCAATGTTTGCGCCAATGAGTTCCACGTTGTACTTCTCCAGCACACCGTTCTTGTCCAACGCGATGGCAGTGTTCAGGGCCGTCTGGCCACCCAGGGTGGGCAGGATGGCGTCCGGACGCTCCTTGGCGATGATCTTCTCAACAACCTCGGGCGTGATGGGCTCGACGTAGGTGGCGTCGGCGAACTCGGGGTCCGTCATGATGGTGGCGGGGTTGGAGTTCACGAGGATGACCCGGAGGCCTTCCTCCTTGAGGACGCGGAGAGCCTGGGTACCGGAGTAGTCGAACTCGGCTGCCTGGCCGATGACGATGGGGCCGGAACCGATGACAAGGACGCTCTTGAGATCTGTACGCTTGGGCATTACTTCTTGTCCTCAGTCTTGGATTCGGTGGAGTTGGCGGCGCCGGCGGTGGCCGATTTGGTTTCGGCCATGAGGTCGATAAAGCGGTCGAAGAGGTACGCAGCATCGTGCGGGCCAGCCGCAGCTTCAGGGTGGTACTGGACCGAGAACGCCGGGATGTCCAGGCACGCAAGGCCTTCAACGACGTCGTCATTCAAGGAGACGTGGCTGACTTCGACGCGGCCGTAACGCTCCTCGGGGGCGATCGTGGCACCGTTCAGCGGTGCGTCGACGGCGAAGCCGTGGTTCTGCGAGGTGATTTCAACCTTGCCCGTGCGGCGGTCCATCACCGGCTGGTTGATGCCGCGGTGGCCGTAGCGGAGCTTATAGGTTCCAAAGCCGAGGGCCCGGCCCAGGATCTGGTTGCCGAAGCAGATGCCGAAGTAGGGCAGTTTCTCGTCCAGCACCGAACGCAGGAGTGAGACCTGGTGGTCTGCGGTAGCGGGGTCACCGGGCCCGTTGGACATGAAGAAGCCGTCCGGGTTGACCGCGTTGACATCCTCCAGGGTGGAAGTGGCCGGCAGGACGTGCACGCGAACGCCGCGTTCGGCGAAGCGAACCGGGGTCATGGCCTTGATGCCGAGGTCCACGGCGGCAATGGAGAACCTGGGCTCGCCTTCCCAGCCGTGGTCCTTGGGTTCCACGACGTAAGCCTCGTCAATGGAGACCTCTTCGGCCAGCGCTGCGCCTTCCATCGGGGCGCTTGCCAGCACGGCGTCCAAGAGCTCCTTGTCCGATGCCTGTGCGGCCTCACCCGAGAAAATGCCTGCGCGCATGGTCTTGTGCTCGCGGAGGTGGCGCGTGATGGCACGGGTATCGACACCCTGGATGCCCACGATGCCTTGCTCGACGAGTTCATCATCGAGGCTGCGTTCCGAGCGCCAGTTGGAGGGGCGGCGGGCGGCGTCGCGCACAATGTAGCCGGCGACCCAGATGCGGCGGGACTCAGCGTCTTCGCTGTTGACGCCCGTGTTGCCGATGTGGGGTGCAGTCTGCACCACGAGCTGGCGGGCGTAAGAAGGATCGGTGATGGTCTCCTGGTAGCCGGTCATTCCGGTGGCGAAGACGGCCTCACCGAGGGCCGTTCCCTGGGCGCCGTAGCTACGGCCGCGGAACATGCGGCCGTCTTCAAGCACCAGTACTGCTGCTGAGGGGGTGGGTGTGGTGGCTGCTTTACTGTCCGTCACTTTATTACTTTCCACTATCGGCATCTGCCTGAGGGGCTGCGGAGATCAATTCTTGAATGGCTTCGAGGAGAAGCTCTTTGTCGGCTGCGTGCCTGGTCCGGAATCCTGTATCCAGTTCCTTGCCGCCCAGCTTCCAGCTGATGACCAGGAGTCCGTCTTTTTCCACGAACTTCCCGGCCATGCCGGCTGCTTGGCGGCTGTCAGCCACTGCGGAGCGTGGGATGAACACCGGGGCGGCGCCTGAGCGGTCGAACAAGATGCCTTCGGCATGGATGCTCAGTTCCGCGTTGGTGCGGATTCCAAGGCCCTGCACTGCGATCCGGTCCAGCCAGTCACCTGCCGTGGTGGTGGCAACGTACTGGCCCTCAGCTACGACCGTGGCTGGCGTCAGTTGCTGCGGCACCTCCGGGAGGCGTTCGACGTCGGCTTGTCGCCTGAGCCGGTTCCGCCACCCCAGCCAGATCATCATCAGGACGATGATGATCAACGGCACCGTGATGAGCACGGTGAGTGTCTGGTTGTTCATCAGCTACCGCTGACTGCCCCGGCGGCATCCGGGGTTGGGTAATTTCCGGCGTACCTGTATGGCGTGTTGAGCTTGCCGTTGAGAACGGTGGGGTGGCCCTTGAAGAAGGTCGCGACCACGGATCCGGGCAGCTCTTTGCCCTTGAACGGTGAATTGCGGCCCATGGTGGCCATCTTATGTGGGTCAACCGTCCAGCGCGCAGCAGGGTCCACCAGGATGACGTTGGCGGGCTCGCCTTCCTCCAACGGCCGGCCTTGGTCCGCTACGCGGCCAATAACTGCCGGAGTGAAGGACGTGACCCGGGCGAAGTCTGCCCATGTCATGAGTCCGGTTTCGATCATGGTTTCCTGAACCACGGACAATGCCGTTTCCAGGCCGGTCATGCCCATGGCCGCCTGCGCCCACTCGCATTCCTTGTGCTCGCTGGGGTGCGGGGCGTGGTCCGTGCCGACAACATCGATGGTGCCGTCGGCGAGGCCTTCGCGGAGCGCCTGGACGTCGGCATCCGTACGCAGCGGCGGGTTGACCTTGTACACGGGATCGTAGCTGCGGACCAGTTCGTCAGTGAGGAGCAGGTGGTGGGGCGTGACCTCGGCCGTGACGTTGATCCCCCGGGCTTTGGCCCAGCGGACGATTTCAACAGATCCAGCGGTGGAGACGTGGCAAACGTGGAGGCGGGAACCCACATGCTGCGTGAGCAGGACGTCGCGGGCGATGATGCTTTCCTCTGCCACGGCCGGCCAACCGGCGAGACCCAGCACCGCCGAGACGGCGCCTTCGTTCATCTGTGCCCCGGCGGTAAGGCGGGGTTCCTGCGCGTGCTGGGCAACCACGCCGTCGAACGCTTTGACGTACTCCAGCGCGCGGCGCATCAGCACGGGATCGTGCACGCAGATGCCATCATCGGAGAACATCCGCACCTGGGCGCGGGAATCCGCCATCGCACCCAATTCCGCAAGTTGTTCACCGGCCAGGCCAACCGTGACAGCGCCAACAGGACGCACGTCCACCCAGCCGGACGCGCGGCCGAGGCTGTGGACCTGTTCGACGACGCCTGCCGTGTCAGCAACGGGGTTGCTGTTGGCCATGGCGTGGACGGCCGTGAAGCCACCCAGGGCTGCGGCACGAGTGCCGGTCTCGACCGTTTCAGCATCTTCGCGGCCGGGTTCGCGCAGGTGCGTGTGGACGTCAACCATGCCGGGGAGGGCAACCAGGCCCGTCCCGTCGATCACTGTGGCGTCGTCGTCGTGCAGATCCTTGCCCCGGGCGGCGATGATGCCATCGCGGATCAGCAGGTCTTCAGCTTCGCCGCCGAGAATGGCGGCCCCGCGGATCAGGTACGTGTTCTCGGCCATCAGTTGCTCTCCTTGGTGGGCTGGCTTACAGCGTGGGGGGTTGCTGCCGTTGCGGCAGTTGCTTCGCGGGAATCCCCGGAGAGCAGCAGGTAAAGGGCGGCCATGCGCACTGAAACACCGTTCCGCACCTGTGCAAGCACTGTTGAGCGGGGCGAATCGGCGGCGGCCGAGGAAATTTCCAGGCCACGGTTCATGGGGCCGGGGTGCATGATGATGGTGTCTTTCATGCCAAGGTCATCCAAGGCCCGAAGCCGGGCGTCATCGAAGCCCCAGCGCCGTGAGTACTCACGGGTAGACGGGAAGAACGAGGCATGCATGCGCTCACCCTGGACTCGCAGCATCATCATCGCGTCGACGCCCGCTTCCAGCGTTTCGTCCAAGTTGTAGCTGACCTTGCAAGGCCAATGCTCGACGCCGATCGGCAGCAGCGTGGGTGGCGCAACCAACGTGACCTCTGCACCCAGCGTGCGCAACAACCAGACGTTGGACCGGGCCACGCGGGAATGCAGGACATCTCCGACGATCGCCACACGCATGCCTCGAAGGTCCGCCCCAGTGGACTTCGTCCCGTTGAGCTGGGACCAGTGGCGGCGCATCGTGAATGCATCCAACAGCGCCTGCGTGGGGTGTTCGTGGGTGCCATCGCCTGCGTTGATCACCGCGGCGTCGATCCAGTCCGTGGCAGCAAGCCGGTGCGGAGCGCCGGAAGCCCAATGGCGGATGACCACCGCATCCGCGCCCATGGCGGCCAGCGTCTGCGCAGTGTCTTTGAGGGACTCGCCCTTGGAAACCGAGGAGCCTTTGGCGGCGAAGTTGATGACATCGGCTGAAAGCCGCTTTGCTGCAGCTTCGAAGGAGATCCGGGTACGGGTGGAGTCCTCGAAGAAGAGGTTCACTACCGTGCGGCCACGGAGGGCGGGGAGCTTCTTGACCTCGCGGTCGCCCACGGCCGACATTTCTTCGGCCGTGTCCAGGACGCGGATGGCGTCGAAAGCGCTGAGGTTCTGAGTGGAGAGGAGGTGCTTCACTTTCCGGCCTCGATTACTACTTCGTTGACCGGAACGCCGTCCACGGAGTCGATTTCCTCGAGGTGGACGCGGACTTTTTCCGCGGAGGAAGTTGGTAGGTTCTTGCCTACATGGTCCGCACGGATGGGAAGCTCACGGTGCCCCCTGTCCACCAGGACGGCCAGACGGACAATCCTGGGACGGCCAAGATCCACCAAGGCATCAAGCGCTGCCCTGATGGTGCGGCCGGAATACAGGACGTCGTCAATGAGGACAACAACCTTGTTGTCTATGCCGGACAGTGGCAGGCGCGTGTGGTGGGGCGGCCTGGTGGGCTGGTGTGAAAGATCGTCACGGAACATGGTGACGTCGAGTTGCCCGACGATCGTTTCCGCGTTGACGCTGGGGTCAGCCGCAGCGATCTTGTTGGCGAGCCGCACGGCCAACGGATAGCCGCGGCTGGGAATGCCCAAAAGAACCAGATCCTGGGAACCTTTGTTGGCTTCGAGGATCTCATGGGCGATACGAGTCAGCGCGCGATCGATGTCCGCTTGGTTGAGAACAACCCGCGACGGAACCTGCGCTGAAGTGACTTCAGTCATTCGCTCGTCTCCCCTTTCCCCGCCTCACGGGACGGAATTAAAAAAGGAATATTTGCCTTTCAAAACTACCACAGCGGAAACTGGCAGCCTCACCGGGCCGCAGAAGAGGCGTGAGTTTAAGCTCACATCCGGCCCGTGCAATAGGCTCTAGGCCATGAGCAGCGACCATCCTGGGCACCCCGGCGGACACCAACCCTACCCGCGGCCCTACCTGGAACCGGCAGCCAATCCGACGTGGATCGGACGCGTACAGCCCGGAAACTACCAACCAGCCCCCGGGAACCCCGGGAACCTTCCCCAGCAGAGTTGGGCGGCTCCGCCGGCATCCACGGGACGCCGGTCGCCGAGCACACTCCCCCTGCTCGTGGCGGGCGCCATATTGGTCTTCGGCAGCCTGCTTCTGGTGGTTCCCTTCCTTCTGGGCAATACAGGAGTCACTGGCTTCGTGATCGGGTTCATCGCCTCCCTGATCCCGTTGTCGGTGGTGCTGCTGACCGTACGGCTCATTGACCGTTGGGAGCCGGAACCGAACAGGCTGCTCTGGTTCGCTTTCACGTGGGGAGCCGCAGTCTCGATCGCCGGAACCCTGTTGATTCAGCCCCTCTTCGCCTTGGCAGCCCCTACCACCAGCGAAGAAGCATTCACATATTTCATGGCCACTGTCCAGGCCCCCATCGTGGAGGAATTCACCAAATCGCTTGGCCTGTTGCTTCTCATCCTTGGCGCCCGGAAGTATTTCGATGGTCCCGTGGATGGTGTGGTGTTTGCCTTTACCATCGCCGCCGGCTTCGCCTTCACCGAGAACATCCTCTACTTCGGGCGTGAGATCGCCTCGTCGTCGGAGCCCGGCACGGACCTTGTCCGCATCTTCATCCTTCGCGGCGTCATGTCACCGTTCGCTCACGCCATTTTCACGGGGACAACCGGCCTGATCATGGGATTCGCCGCCCGTCGATGGCATTCCGGCTACGCAATGCTGGCCTTTGTCATCGGCCTCCTGCCGGCCATGTTCCTGCACAACCGGTGGAACAGCATGGGCCAGGACTTCCTGCTGGACTACTTCGTGGTGCAGGTGCCGATCTTCCTGATTGCGGCCCTCGGCATCATTTTCCTGCGCATGGCCGAAGGCAAACTCACGCGCCAGCGGCTGCTCGAATATGCCAGGGCCGGATGGTTCACGCCAGCCGAAGTTGAAATGCTGGCCACATCCCAGGGAAGGCGACATGCGCTTCGCTGGGCAGCCTCGCGTGGCCGTGCCGCGCAGATGCGGGCATTCATCAAGGGTGCCACGGCCTTGGCGTTCACGCGCCAACGCATCCTCAGCGGCCGCGATGTACCGGTTCATCAGCAGGATGAACTTGAGCATCTTCGTGCGATTCCAGGGCTCCGGGCCGCAGTGCTGCACTAGGGTTGCGCGAGCTTAAAAGAGAGGACCCGCATCCTGAGTGGATGCGGGTCCAGCAACCCGCCTACGCGAGCAGTGACGGCTTGAGCTTCTGGAGCCGGCCCAGCAAGCCGTTGATGAAGGCCGGTGATTCGTCCGTGGACATCGTCTTGGCGAGGGCCACAGCTTCGCTGACTGCCACTCCATCCGGGACTTCGTCGTTATAGAGGAGCTCCCAGGCACCAATGCGGAGGATGATGCGGTCTACCGAAGGCATCCGCTCCAGCGTCCAGCCCTGGGCATAGGTCTGCAGGAACTCATCGATGGTTGGCTGCATGGAGACGACACCCTCAACGATTTCCATCGTGTAAGGGTTAATGACGAGATCCGTCTTCTCCCGACGCGCCTTGAGCGCGTCAAAAGCCGAAACGGAACGCTGCTCCGCCTCGAAAAGTACTTCAAGTGCCCTGCTACGGGCTTTACCGCGTGCGCTCACTAGTCGTTGACCCGGCCCAGGTAGCTGCCGTCGCGGGTATCAACCTTGACTTTGGTGCCCTGCTCCACGAACAGTGGAACCTGGATTTCGTAGCCGGTTTCCACGGTGGCCGGCTTGGTGCCTGCCGAGGAGCGATCGCCCTGGAGGCCAGGCTCGGTGTAGGTGATTTCGAGAACGACGCTCGGCGGCAGCTCGATGTACAACGGCGTGCCTTCGTGGATGGCGATGTTCACCATCTGGTTCTCAAGCATGAAGTTTGTGGCGTCGCCGACCGTAGCACCGGAAACGGTGATTTGGTCGTAGTCCTGGGTGTCCATGAAGACGAAGTCTTCGCCATCCTGGTACAGGTACTGGTAGTCACGGCGGTCAACCGTAGCGGTCTCGATCTTCAGGCCAGCGTTGAAGGTCTTGTCAACCACCTTGCCGGACATGACATTGCGCATCTTGGTGCGAACGAAAGCGCCACCCTTGCCCGGCTTGACGTGCTGGAACTCAATGATGTTCCAGAGCTGGCCCTCGAGCTTCAGTACGGTTCCGTTCTTGATGTCGTTTGTGGTTGCCACTCGTATCCTCTGGTTTCTCTCACTGGTTCTAGCTACGGTTTCTAGCTTCCAGCCGGGTATGCCAGCCAGCATGCCAAAAGGCGTGCCAGCGCGTATTTATCAAAAATCCAAGAACCATTCTACCGGCAAATGGGAAGGGGCTTGGCTTCGGGTGGTTCCAGCGTGGATCAGGACGCGAGTTCCAGTACGTCCCTGGCCCGCTGGAGGGCCACCGCGGAGGAGTAAATCAGTGCGGCATCGGCGGCCTTCGCAACCCTCAGGTCCAGGGCCTTGGCAAACTCCTCGGATGCTGCCAGGGCATTTCCGCTCACGAAATAGGCCCTGCCCAAATACTGATGGACGATCGCTTCCTTGGACGTTCCTTGGACTTCCTGCAGCAGCTGGCGGAACAATTGGATGGCACGGTCCAGGCGATTGGTGGCCCGGTGGACTTCAGCTTCAAAAATCCGCAAGCGGAAGGATTCGGGGTCCTTGTAGCGGGCTTCGGCCAGCAATTCCGCCGCTTCCTTGGGCTGGTTTTCCAGCAGCAGCGCCATGATGCGGTCGGCAGGGTCTTCCGAAGCGGCCAAGGCAGATTCCAGTGCGTCTTCGTTGACGATAACGGGCAGCAGAGTATCGGGGTTTGTGCGGACACCCGGGAATCCGCCGGTTGGCCAGTCGCTGACGCCTTCTCTGAGGACGGTCATCATGAAGCAATCTCCTGGTAGGCGGCAAACAACAGGGACGTGTCGGGGACGTCCAGAATGCCGGGCTTGGCTACGCCATCCAGGACAACAAAGCGCAGGAGGTCCCCACGGGACTTCTTGTCCCGGCGCATGCCATCCAGCAGGCCTTGCCAGCGGTCCTTGCGGTAGGTGATGGGCAATCCAAGGCTCTCAAGGATGGTGCGGTGCCGGTCGGCGTCGGCATCGGAGAGTCGTCCAACGCTTCGCGCCAGTTCAGCGGCGAACATCATACCCACCGAAACTGCTGCACCATGGCGCCAAGAGTACCGTTCCACTAATTCAATGGCATGGCCCAAGGTGTGTCCATAGTTCAGGATTTCGCGCAGCCCGGATTCCTTGAGGTCCTGGGAGACAACGTTGGCTTTGACCGCAATGGCACGCTCGATAAGTTCACGGACAACGTCGGATTCCGGGTCCATCACTGCGTCCGTGTTCTTTTCAACGAGGTCAAGGATCACGGGATCGGCGATAAAGCCGCACTTGATGACCTCTGCCATTCCGGAAATCAGCTCATTCCTGGGCAAGGTCTTGAGCGTGTCCAGATCCGCCAGTACAGCCGCAGGAGGATGGAACGATCCCACCAGGTTCTTGCCTTCGGCAGTGTTGATACCCGTTTTGCCGCCAACTGAGGCATCCACCATACCCAGCAGGCTGGTGGGCATGTGAATGACTTTAACTCCCCGCAGCCACGTGGCTGCAACGAATCCGGCGAGGTCGGTCACAGCGCCGCCACCGACGGCAACAATAGCGTCCGAGCGGGTGAAGTCGTTCTGTCCCAGTACCTGCCAGCAGAAAGCGGCAACCTGTATGTGCTTGCCTTCTTCGGCGTCCGGGATCTCGGCTGTCAGTGCCGTAAAGCCAGCAGCTTCGAGCTCATCGCGGACGGTGTCCCCGGTCAGGCGAAGGGCGCGCGGGTGAATGACAAGCACGCGCCGAACCCGCTCGCCAAGTTTGGCGGGGAGGGATTGCAGGAGGCCACGGCCCACCACGACGTCGTAGTTCTCCGCGGTTGATTGGCCGGTCACCTTGATGACAGTTGCTTCGTTGCTCACTTTTCAACTTCCTCTTTCAAGGCTGCATGCTGGCGCAGCCGCTCCTCCAACTGGAGGCCGATTTCAGCCACGGATCCCGAACGGACGTCCAGGACGATATCTGCAAGACGCTCATAGACCGGACGCCTGGTGGCAAACAGGGCCTCCCATCGGGACATAGCGTCGCCCTGCAGCAAAGGCCTTCCGGTGTTTCGCGCGATCCGGTCCGCAACAGTCGAGGCATCGCATTCCAGGTAAACCACGGTGCACTCCCCCAGCAATTGCTGGGTTCCCGAGTCCAGGACGGCTCCGCCACCCAGCGAAATCACCGCTGGTTGTTGCTTGGCGCCCTCGATGGCCTTCGCCACCGCCCGGGCTTCAATTTCCCGGAACGCGTGTTCTCCCCGACCAGCGAAAATGTCAGCGATGCTGCCGTGCGCTGCGACCACCACGGCGTCGGTGTCCACGAAGGGAACGCCGAGCTGCTGCGCAAGTTGCTGGCCGATCGCAGACTTGCCAACTGCCATGGGGCCCACCAGGACAACGGGACGGCCAGCGCAGCCGTCCTGGGTAGCGCGGCCCACTACCGGCCGACCGAGTCCAAGGTTGCCGGAATGTTATCCAGGTAGCTCTGCAGGTTACGCGTGGTCTCGGCAACAGAGTCACCGCCGAATTTTTCGGCAATGGCTTCTGCGAGGACAAGGGCCACCATGGCCTCCGCCACAACGCCCGCTGCCGGAACTGCGCAGACGTCCGAACGCTGGTGGTGCGCCTTGGCTGGCTCCCCGGTGCTGACATCAATGGTTCGCAGCGCACGGGGAACTGTGGCAATGGGCTTCATGGCGGCGCGGACGCGCAGAACTTCGCCGATGCTCATGCCACCCTCGATGCCGCCGGCACGGTTGGTCTGACGAATGATTTTGCCGTTCTCATCCTTGAGGATTTCGTCGTGCGCTGCAGAACCACGGCGGGCAGCGGTGAGGAAGCCGTCACCGACCTCCACGCCCTTGATGGCCTGAATACCCATCAGCGCTGCGGCGAGGCGGGAATCGAGGCGGCGGTCCCAATGGACGTAACTGCCCAATCCAGGGGGAAGTCCGTAGGCAAGGACCTCAACCACGCCTCCAAGGGTCTCGCCTTCCTTGTGGGCGGCATCCACCTCGGCCACCATGGCATCCGACGTTTCGCGGTCGAAGCAGCGCAAGGGATCTGCGTCAAGGGCGATAACGTCCTTGGGCAGAGGCAACGCCTTGCCCTCAGGTACGGTGACGCTGGCGATGGAAACGGTGTGGCTGACCAATTCCACGCCCAGCTGCTTAAGGAACTGGGCGGCAACGGTACCGAGAGCAACACGGGTGGCGGTTTCACGCGCACTTGCGCGCTCAAGCACCGGACGGGCTTCGTCAAAGCCGTACTTCTGCATCCCGGTGAAATCGGCGTGCCCAGGGCGCGGGCGGGTCAGCGGGGCGTTCCGGGCTTGGTCGGCAAGGACTTCAGGGTCCACTGGATCAGCAGACATAATCTGCTCCCATTTTGGCCATTCGGTGTTGCCCACCTGAATGGCAACCGGACCACCCTGGGTGATGCCGTGACGCACGCCACCGAGGATCGTGACTTCATCCTGCTCAAACTTCATGCGGGCGCCACGTCCGTAGCCCAGGCGACGACGCGCCAAAGCATCACGGATTTGCCCGCTGGTGAGCTCAACACCGGCAGGCACGCCTTCAACAATTCCGATCAGAGCCGGACCATGGGATTCACCGGCAGTCAACCAACGCAACATATAACCAATCCTGCCATGTAAGGCCTCTAGAACACTCGCCGGGGAAGCCCAACTGAGTCGCACATCACATCTATGACGGAGGCGTCAACGTCACAGCCACTGAACTGCCGGATCTGCTCCGCCGCTTGGTACATCAGCATTTCTAGTCCGGGAACCACCGCTCCCCCATGGCCGTGCCAAACCTCGGCGAGGCGGCTCGGCCAAGGGTCATAAGCGACGTCCAGCAAAACCCCCGCGCCTGTTCCTGGCAGGGCAGCGAGTTCCTCTGCAAGCGCATCGGCCGCGCGCGGAGGAAAGGTGGAGATGACCAGCCCGGATCCGGCCACTGCTGTAGCCGCCTCACTGAGGGGGCGGAGCCGCAGGGAAATTCCGACGGCGGCCGCGGCGGCTTGCGCGTCGACGGCGCGTGTTGTGTCGCGAACGAAAACGTCGACGTGTTCAGCTCCGAGCTCGTGGATGGCAGCGATGGCGGCAGCTGAGGTACCCCCACCGCCAAGAACGGCGGCATGCTGTGCAGAAGCGATTCCTGCGTAACGTACTGCCTCCACGATGCCCTTGACATCGGTGTTGTAGCCGACGCGGCGGACCGATCCGCCGTCGTTCTCGAAGACCACCGTGTTGATAACACCCAAGTGGGCGCCAGCGCCACGAACCTCGTCGACTTCCCTGACCATGGCCGACTTCAACGGCATGGTTACCGAAAGCCCACACCACGCCCCATCCCCGCGAAGGGAATCCATGAACGCCGGAAGCCTATCCACTGTCAGGTCGATGGCCGAGTATTCGATGTCCACACCGAGCTTGGCATAGGCAGCAGTGTGCATCGCCGGGGACTTCGAATGTGAGATCGGGTGCCCGAGGACAGCGGCGCGACGACTCACACGCACCGTCCGGCGTTGGCCTGGCACCATGCGTTGTACTGCTCAACGTAAGTGCTGTGTTCGGCCAGTGTCTTGGAGAACTTGGTCTCCTTGGTGTCCAGGTTGATGGTCACCCAGTACAGGTAATCATTTTGCGTCGGTTTGGCCGCCGCATCGATCGCCGTCTTGCCCGGGGAACCAATCGGACCGGCCGGCAGCCCTGGGTTTGCATAGGTGTTGTAGGTGTTGGACTTGTCCGCCTTCTCTTCATCCGTGAGGTGGAAGGACTTCTTGCCCAGACCATAGGTGACTGTGGCGTCTGACTGGATGAGGCCGTTGGTCTCGGTGTTATTGGGCTTGAGCCGGTTATAAATTGCGCCGGCGACGTTTCCGTAGTCGGCCTGGCCGCCCTCTGCCTGGACGATGCTGGCGATGGTTACGGTGTCGTACTGCTTGGCCGGATCCGTAATTCCTTGGGCCTTGAGCTCATCAAGGGTGCTGGATACCAGCTTCTGGATGATGTCCTTACCCGATGTGCCCAGCGGGAAGCGGTACTCTCCCGGAGCGAGGAAGCCCTCCAGGTTCTTGGCCTTCGCAGGCACCCCGAATTGTCCGGGCGCCTGGTTGAAGCCATTGAGCTGGGCCATGGGAATGCCGGAGCCCTTGGAGATTGCCTCCAACGACTCGTTGATCCGGAGACCTGCACTCAAGGCGAAGTAGATCACCTTGGAAGCGTCTTTGTTGGCGAGGACCGCAACGGCGTCGGAGTTTTTCATCTCGGTACGGAAGGTGAATTCCCCCGGCGAGAGTTCACCGCCCTCGCTCACGAATTCCTTGACGAAGGAATCCGCATCTGCCACGACGTGGTTTTCCACCAAGGCGGTTGCCACAGCCTTGGGGCCGGCCCCTTCCGGCACCGTAATGCTGACGGAGCCAGTGCCCGGACCGGGGTAATCGGTGACTTTGTCCATGCCAAGGAGGGGCTTGAGGAATTGCGCGCCGATCGCGATGGCGGCAACAAAGACTCCCAGCGTGATCAGCAAGGCAAGGACACGACGGCGGCGCCGCGCCTTCTTGGCCGCGGCTTTGGACGCGGCCGTAACTTCTACTGGAGCGATGAGGTGGTGGTGCTCGTCATGTAGCTCTTCATGAAGCTCTTCATGGAGCTCCATGTGACCTTCGTGGGCTTCGTAATCGTACTCGGTCGCGTGTTCTGCAAATGCATGATCGTCAACGTGCACAGAGCCTTCGTGGACCGAGCCTTCGTGGACACCGTAATGGTGGGCCTCGTTGGCATGACCGGCATAGACATGTGCAACAGCTGGTACCGGAAGGGCATCGTCATGGTGCTCCTCTTCCGAAAGCACAGGATCCACGTGTTCACTGGCATCCACGTGTTCACTGGGAGCCGGCGTCGCAACTGCCGGTGCTGCTTCCGGAACGGGCGGAGTCACGACCGCCCGCACGGGTTCGGGCGCAACGGGTTCAGGCGCAACGCGTTCCGGCACAACCGGTGCAGGCGCAGCTGCTGGCTTGGGAACAGCGGGAATCGGGCGGGGCAGTTCAGGCTCAACGTCAGCCGAAGGCGCTGCTTCCCCCGGCGTCGCTTCGGGAACGGGTACGACGTTCTGGTTCTGGGTGGCGAGGAATCGTTCCCGCGCCCGCAGTTCCTTGCGGGTCAGCGGCATGCCGCCGCCGGCGGTCCCGCTGGAGGGGTCGTTGTTGACCGGGCTCACAGTTGCAGTCCCCTCGTAGAAGAATCTGGTTCAGGGCCGGAGGAAGCCTGCAGCGTTGGGGCACTGCTGGATGTATCGGACTGCGCCGGTGCATTTACGCGGCGGCCAACGTCCGTTCCTCTGGCTTTTTGCATGTCGATCGCGTGCTGAAGTATTCCAGCAGCGGCAACCTGATCAACCACTTTACGGTGGTTCTTGCTGCTCATGCCAGCTTCGTGCAGGTTCCGGTGCGCCGTAACAGTGGAAAGACGCTCATCTACGAGGTTCACGGGAACGTCCAAACCGGCGCGGGCAAGCTCGCCCACCAGCAGTTCGGCGTACTCCGTTGCCATCTGCGCGGAGCTTCGTTCCTCGCCCTTCATGGTCTTTGGAAGGCCCACGAAAATCTGCACGGCCCGCATCTCCGCAGCCTGTTTAACCACCACGCGAACGTCGGAGTTCTTCTTGGCGTCGCGGCTCACTGTCTTGAAGGGCGTGGCCAGGATTTCGTCGGGGTCGCATATGGCCAGCCCAACCCTGACGGTGCCGACGTCTACCCCCAGCTTGATGCCTTGGGGGTAGACGCCGCTGTTCGTACTGGAATTCACCGTTAACGCTTGGCTATCGCATCCACCACCGCTGTGAGGGCCTCAGAGACCTTCCCAGCGTCGGTGCCGCCACCTTGCGCGACATCGTCCTTGCCACCGCCGCCACCACCGAGGATGCCCGCGGCAAGGCGCACCAACGCTCCGGCCTTCACACCGGATTCACGGGCGGCTTCATTCGTGGCAATCAAAATGACGGGGCGATCATTGCTGACACCGGCAACTGCCACAGTGGCGGCTTCGGAGCCCAGACGGTTGCGGAGATCGAGGGCAAGGTTCCGGAGATCGTCTGCTCCACCCACTTGGCCGGCATCGTGGGCTACAACCCGCACACCCGCGGCGTCCTTGGCGGTACCCACGAGGTTGGCGGCCGCTGCGGCCAGCTGCTCCTTGCGAAGGCGGTCGAGTTCCTTCTCTGTTGCCTTCAACTTGTTCAAGGTGCTGGAGATGCGGTCCGCGAGCTGGCCGGAGGGAACCTTCAGCAGTTCCGTGAGTTCCGTAACCAGTGCTCGCTCAGCGGCCAGGTGGCGGAAAGCGTCCAAGCCCACGAAAGCCTCCACGCGGCGGTTTCCCGAGCCAACGGACTGCTCACCCAGCAGGGAAAGGCTGCCAATGAGGGAGGTATTGGACACGTGGGTGCCACCGCAAAGCTCCCGGGACCAGGCGCCGTCGATCTCCACCACACGCACTTCGCTGCCATAGTTCTCGCCGAACAGAGCCATGGCGCCCAGCGCCTTGGCTTCTGCCAGTCCCATGACTTTGGTGTCCACCCGGTAGTTGTTCCGGATAGCGATGTTGGAAACCTCTTCAATTTCCGATCGCGTGGCGGGACTCAGGCCCTCACCCCAGGCGAAGTCGAAGCGGAGGTAGCCGGCCTTGTTGTAGGAACCACGCTGGGTAGCTTCCGGGCCCAGGATCTGGTGCAGCGCGGCATGCACAATATGCGTACCAGTGTGCGCCTGCTCAGCTGCGTGGCGCCGTTCACGATCGACGGCGGCGCGCACCAGGGCATCGGTGGCGATCTCACCTTCCCGGACGATTGCCTTATGGACGCTGAGGCCCTTAACCGGGCGCTGGACGTCCAGGACCTCGACGACGAATCCGTCGCCGGTGATGAGGCCGGTATCGGCCGACTGTCCACCGGCTTCTGCGTAGAATGGCGTCTCATTGAGGACCACTTCGATTTCGTCGCCCGTGGAGGCGTGCGCCACCCGCTGACCCGCGCTGAGGATACCGCGAACCTTGGACTCGCCATCAAGCTCGTCGTAGCCGGTAAAGGTGGTCTCGCCTTGGCCCAGCATTTCCTGGTAGGCGCTGAGGTCGGCGTGGCCGCCCTTCTTGCCTTTGGCATCTGCCTGTGCGCGCTGGCGCTGTTCAAGCATGAGCGAACGGAAGCCGGCTTCGTCAACCTTGAGGCCGGCTTCTTCAGCCATTTCCAAAGTGAGGTCAATGGGGAAGCCGTAGGTGTCATGGAGCGCAAAAGCGTCAGCGCCGGACAAGGGAACGCCTGCAGCCTTGGATTCGGCCACTGCATCCTCCAGGCGTGCTGTACCAGAAGCAATGGTGCGCAGGAACGCCTTTTCTTCGGCGTAGGCAATACGGCTGATGCGGGCGAAATCGGTCTCCACCACCGGGTAAACACCCTTCATGGCGTCGCGGGAAGCCGGAAGAAGGTCCGGCAGGCAAGCCTTTTCGACGCCGAGCAAGCGCATGGCGCGAACAGCACGGCGGATCAGGCGGCGCAGAACGTAGCCGCGGCCTTCGTTGGACGGTGCCACGCCGTCGGCAATGAGCATCAGGGCCGAACGGATGTGGTCTGCAACAACGCGCATGCGGACGTCGTCAGTGTGGTGGGGATCATCGGCGGATTCTGCAGAGGTGTACTCACGGCCGGACAGCTCAGCAGCCTTGTCAATGACAGGACGGACCTGATCGGTCTCGTACATGTTCTCGACGCCTTGGAGGATCATCGCGAGCCGCTCCATGCCAAGGCCGGTGTCGATGTTCTTCTGCGGCAGTTCGCCGACGATGTCGAAGTCCACCTTGGAGCGGACGTTCTCAATCTGGTACTGCATGAACACGAGGTTCCAGATTTCGATATACCGGGTCTCGTCAGCCAGCGGGCCGCCTTCGATGCCATAGGCAGGGCCGCGGTCGTAGTAGATCTCCGAGCAAGGGCCGGCGGGGCCCGGCTGGCCAGTGGACCAGTAGTTGTCAGCCTTGCCCATGCGCTGGATGCGCTCGGCCGGAATGCCGGTGTTCTTGAGCCACAGTTCCTTGGCTTCGTCGTCTTCTTCGTAGACCGTCACCCAAAGGCGCTCGGCCGGAAGTCCATAGCCGCCGTCGTCAACGCTCTTGGTGAGTAGCTCGAAGGCGAACTTGATGGCATCTTCCTTGAAGTAGTCGCCAAAGGAGAAGTTGCCGCACATCTGGAAAAACGTGCCGTGCCGGGCCGTCTTGCCGACTTCCTCGATATCGCCCGTGCGGATGCACTTCTGGACGCTGGTGGCGCGCTTGTAGGGAGGCTCTTCGCGCGCGGTCAGATAAGGAATGAATGGGACCATGCCGGCCACAGTGAAGAGAAGTGACGGGTCGCTTGAAACGAGCGACGCGGAGGGAACGGCGGTGTGGCCCTTGCTGACAAAAAAGTCCACCCAGCGCTTGGTGATCTCCTGCGACTTCATTAGCTGATTACTTACCCTTCTCAATTCACTGCACACGTTGTGCGCGGAACCGGCTGTTGCCCTTCCGCAGCTTTCCATTCTGCCCTGTTGCGGGCGCGGGAGCGAACCGTGTTCGCTAGCGCCGGCCGGCGTTGGGGTTGTTATCCGTACTGGTAATGCCCAACGCGGCCCTCAAGTCCTCTTCGCGTTCATGCATGCCTGAACGCACGGCGTCGGCGAAATCGAACAAGCCATCGGCCAGGCGGCCAACCGCACGGTTCAGGCCGTCCGGGCCGATGCTGGCCTGGGCCTCGGTGACTTTGCGGAAGGCGATAATGCCAATGGCGACGCCAATGCCCATCCAAACAATTCTTTTCATGTGTTCCTGGTCTCCAATTGGTTCAGCGGCTGCGGCGGCCGGAGGAAGGAGCGCGACGGCCCGCGAAGGCTGAACGGACACCATAGCTGAAGGCTGCAACCTTGATCAGCGGCGAACCAACAGTGGCAGCCACCAGGGAGGACAGGGCTGAAATGTTCGCCGATGCGTCGGACACGTTCGAGGCGATGCCGTCGACCTTTTTCAGTTGCTGGTTGGTAGTGGAAACCGTTGCGGTTACTTCATCCATGAGGGGCGTCGCCCCGTCGCTGATCGATCGGATGGTGGTGCGCACTTCGTCAAAGACGCCACCGAGCTTCAAGATAGGCACGGCCAACAGCAGGACCAGGAGTGCGAAGACTCCTGCTGCGATCAGGCCGGCGATGTCGCCACCAGACATAGAATTCATCTCCTAGATTGTTGCGCTGCCCTGCACGGCCGGAATCCGGCTTCGGCCAAGGCCTCCCCAGTACCCTATCCAAAAAGAAAGCCCGTGGCGTGTGCCACGGGCTTCCTTGTAAGCGCTGCTTGAATTTAGCGAGCGTAGAATTCGACGACGAGCTGCTCTTCGCAGATCACGGGGACCTCAGAGCGCTTCGGGCGACGAACCAGGCGGGCCTGCAGGGCGTCGAGCTTGACGTCCAGGTATGCCGGCACGTTGTTCAGGGCGTGGGCACCAGCAGCTGCGACCTGGAACGGAGCCATGACCTCGGAGCGGCTGTGAACGTGGATGAGCTGGCCTTCGCCAACGCGGAAGGACGGGCGGTCCACGCGGATGCCGTCAACCATGATGTGGCGGTGCACGACGAGCTGGCGGGCCTGTGCAATGGTGCGGGCGAAGCCTGCACGCAGTACCAGGGCGTCCAAACGCATTTCGAGCAGCTCAACCAGGTTTTCACCGGTGAGGCCCTTGGTGCGGCGTGCTTCTTCGAAGGCACGGGTCATCTGGGCTTCGCGGATGCCGTACTGTGCGCGCAGACGCTGCTTTTCGCGCAGACGTACGGCGTAGTCGGAGTCCTGCTTCTTGCGGGCACGGCCGTGCTCACCGGGGCCGTACGGGCGGCGCTCCATGTACTTGGCGGCCTTGGGGGTCAGAGCAATGCCGAGTGCACGCGAAAGGCGTGCGGTACGGCGAGCACGAGTGTTGTTAGCCACTTGTGTCCTTCCAAATTACTGCGGTGTGTCAGTGTTACTGGCCTCCATCAGGGAGAGCATCGGCCAACCGCTGCCTTTTGCTACTGGCCCGCGGCACAGCTCCATTGAAGGAATCTTCAAAGGGATTGTGCGTCGGGTCATGCCAGACAAGCAACCATCCTACCACGCTACTGTCCGCGGATGATCTTCCGGAGCCGTTCCAGCCTGGCGGCTATATCGCGTTCGGCGCCGTTGTTGGTTGGCTCGTAGTAGTCCTTCCCCACGAGGTCATCCGGCGGATACTGCTGTGTTGCCACCCCATGCGGTTCATCATGCGCGTACTTGTAGCTCTTGCCGTGTCCCAATTGTTTGGCACCTGGATAGTGCGCGTCGCGCAGATGCATGGGGATGCCCCCGCCGAAACCGGCACGGACGTCTGCAACTGCCTTGTTCAGGCCCATGTACGCCGCATTCGACTTGGGTGCGGTGGCAAGGTGGACGACAGCTTCCGCCAGGACAATCCGGCCTTCCGGCATCCCTATCAACTGGACGGCCTGCGCGGCTGCCACAGCTGTTTGCAAAGCGGTGGGATCGGCCATGCCGATGTCTTCCGCAGCGGAGATGACGATGCGCCGCGCCACGAACCTCGGGTCCTCCCCCGCCTCCAGCATCCGCGCCAGATAGTGAAGGGAGGCATCAACGTCCGAGCCCCTGATGGACTTGATGAACGCACTGGCGACGTCGTAGTGCTGGTCGCCGGCCCGGTCATAACGAACAGCAGCGGCATCCAGGGCACGCTCGGTGTGCCTGAGTTCCACCAGTACAGGAGCGTCGGGGGCGCCGTCGCCGGCAAGCCCCGGTTCGCCGTCGTCGGTGACATTGGTCTCCGCGGCAGTGTGGGTCCCGGCGGCGGCTTCCTCCTCGACGGCGGTTGAGACGGCATTGCTGTCTCCGAAAGCGACGCCGGCCGCAGCCTCCAAGGCAGTCAGCGCCCTTCGGGCGTCACCTCCGGAGAGCCGCACCAAATGATCCAAAGCCTCCGGACTGAGTTCCACGCGCCCGGCAAGCCCACGGGCATCGGCAACAGCCCGCTGTAACAACCCTGCGATGTCGTCATCCGTCAGTGGCTTCAACGTCAACAAGAGCGAGCGGGACAGCAGCGGTGATACCACCGAGAACGATGGGTTCTCGGTGGTGGCCGCCACCAGGACCACCCACCGGTTTTCAACGCCAGGCAACAGTGCATCCTGCTGCGCCTTGTTGAATCGGTGGATTTCATCAAGGAACAGGACAGTGGTCTTCTTGTACAGGTCCCGGGCGGTCAAGGCCTCATCCATCACCCGGCGAACATCCTTTACGCCAGCAGTAATGGCGGACAGTTCCACGAACTTCCGCCCCGGCCCGCGGGCAATGACATGCGCCAGCGTGGTCTTCCCGGTGCCCGGAGGCCCCCACAGAATGACGGAGCTCGGCCCGGCCGGCCCCGCAGCTTCTGCACCGGCGGCGAGCTGCCGAAGCGGGGAACCGTGACCAAGCAGATGCTGTTGGCCCACCACGTCATCCAGGGTCCGGGGCCGCATCCGAACTGCGAGGGGGCTCCGCTGGGACGCCATCCATCCGGCGTCGGACGCTCCCCCGGCGGCAGGCAGATCCTCCGACTCGTCGTCGTTGTTTGCACCGGCACCAAAGAGATCTTCCACATGGATAGGCTACTCATAGTTCCAACAAAGGAGACATCGACGTGGACCGCCGCGCATCCGCCCCGCAACAACGGCAGCCGAAGGCCTCCAGCCGCACGGCCTTCGTCCCCGCATCAAGGCTGTCCGGTTGGGTGGATCGCTTTGCCAAGAGCCATGGCCCACTCACTGAAGAGACTGACGACGGCGGAATCCTCCTCCGCGCCGCTGACGGGGCTTCTGCCCTGCTGAAGGCACCGTGGCCGGTGGATGGACGTCCAGGCCGGGGCACCACTGACATCGAACGGCTTGCCGCTCTTGCAGGCCAGGAACGTGGCCTTGGTATCTTGCTGGTGCGTCGGGGCGGTTTTGCCGTCGCTGTGGCGAGCGGCAGCAAGGTCCTGGAATCCAAAAGCGGTAACCGCTACGTTCAGTCCAGAACCGCTGCAGGTGGCCAATCACAACAACGGTATGCCCGGCGCCGCTCCAACCAGGCGGACGCCTTGGTGGACTCCGCGGCGGAACACGCCGCGCGTATTTTTGCCAGCCACCGTGTTGAGTACCTTGTACCCGGCGGGGATAGAGCCTTGGTGGACCTGGTTCTGGCGCACCCCTCCATGCGCGCTCTGGCCAGCCGAAGCCAACTTGCTTTCCTGGACGTACAGGAACCCAAAACTGCTGCGCTTGCAAAAGCTGCTTCGGATGCTTGTTCCATCCGGATCCTGGTGACTGATCCACCGGCGTAGGTGATCCTCAGCAGCCTCCAAGCGCCCGCCTCAAGGGAGCCTGCCGATACAGATAACTCCCTTGTTCCACGAACCCGGCCCGCGAATACAACGCCTGGGCACCGCGGTTGGATGCAGTGACCAACAGCCAAAAACCCCGGAGATTGCGGGCCGCTCCCTGATCCAGTAGCGCTGACAGGACCATCGTTCCGTAGCCCCGCCTGCGGTGGGTGGCCGAGGTCGCCATGGTGTAGAGGCCTCCCCAGCCGTCCACCAGGGCGAGGCGTCCGACGGCGGCCGGTACGCCGTCGTCGTCCCTCACCAGCGCGTAGAGAGACTCGCATCCGGTAAGAATGGCGCGGGCAACCTCAAGTTCCGCCTGGCCACCACGCCCATCCACGGACCACCACAAGCGAAGCCATTCATCGGTGGGCGTGTCCGAGAGCTCGACGCCCAGGGGCCCGGCAACCAAGGTTTCCAAGGCGTCCATGCCCCGGACCATAATCAGGGTTTCGGACTGCCTGGTGAAGCGTTGCCCGTCCAGGACGGCGTTAAGGCCTGCGCTACGGGAGTCATCGAATATCTGGAAAATGAGCGGGAGACGCCGCTGCATGTACCACGCTGACGCCGAACTGACTGATCGCTCCAGATCCGGAATGCTTTCCAGGTCCGGACTGCTTGCCATGTCCGGCTCGCCGGACAGCATCCCGGGCAGGTTCCTCGCCCACACGGAGTTCGCCCTCTGCGTGACCCCAGCGGACGCACGGAGCACCCACTCCCCCGCACTTCCCGAGTCAAGGGCTTCGCGCTCTACGGCCGGCCACGCCTTATCCATGAGGGTTTCCAAGAATGCTTGTTCCAACATCGCGGCACCTTTCATCTGCAGGAACACCAAAGGCCCCCCACATCAGTGGGGAGCCTTTGGCTACCGTCTTATTCGGACTTGGTCTCCGGCTTGGCCGCAGGCTTGGTTTCCGGCTTGAAGTCGACGCCGGCTTCCTTTCGCTGCTGTGCCGTGATGGGGGCAGGAGCGGCGGTCAGCGGGTCAAAGCCGTTGCCGGTCTTCGGGAAGGCAATGACGTCGCGGATGGACTCGACGCCGGCGAGCAGAGCCACTACGCGGTCCCAACCAAGCGCGATGCCGCCGTGCGGCGGCGCGCCGTACTTGAAGCCCTCCAACAGGAAGCCGAACTTGGTCTCGGCGTCCTCCTTGTCCAGGCCCATGAGCTGGAAGACGCGTTCCTGAACTTCGCGCTCGTGGATACGGATGGAGCCGCCACCGATTTCGTTGCCGTTGCACACGATGTCGTAGGCGTAGGACAGTGCCGACTCGGGATCCTTGTCAAAGGTGTCAAGGAACTCCGGCTTGGGAGAGGTGAAGGCATGGTGCACGGCTGTCCACTGGCCGGCACCTACAGCAACGTCACCGGAGGCAACTGCAGCGGCTGCGGGCTCGAACATCGGCGCGTCCACGATCCATACGAAAGCCCAGTCCTTGGGATCGATCAGACCAGTGCGGTGGCCAATTTCAACACGTGCAGCACCAAGGAGGGCCCGTGATGCGGACTTCTCGCCAGCGGCGAAGAAAATGCAGTCACCCGGCTTGGCACCAACGGCGTCGGCCAGGCCGGCCCGCTCTTCGTCGGTGAGGTTCTTTGCCACGGGGCCGGCGAGTTCGCCGTCTTCCTTGTAAAGAACGTAGGCCAGTCCCTTTGCGCCACGCTGCTTGGCCCATTCCTGCCAGGCATCCAGGGCACGGCGCGCCTGCGAGGCGCCACCGGGCATGACGACGGCGCCAACGTAAGGTGCCTTGAAGACGCCGAAGTTGGTGTCCTTGAAGAACTCAGTCAGCTCGGTCAGCTCCAGGCCGAAGCGCAGGTCCGGCTTGTCGGAACCGTACTTTGCCATGGCGTCCAGGTACGTCATGCGTCGGATCGGCGTGGGGACCTCGACGTCGATCAGTTGCCACAGGGCCTTGACGATTGCTTCACCGAGCTCGATGACATCGTCCTGGTCAACGAAGCTGGCCTCGATGTCCAACTGGGTGAATTCGGGCTGGCGGTCCGCGCGGAAATCTTCATCACGGTAGCAGCGGGCAATCTGGTAGTACTTTTCGAATCCGCCCACCTGGAGCAGCTGCTTGAAAAGCTGCGGCGACTGCGGCAGCGCGTACCAGGAACCCGGGGCAAGCCTGGCGGGGACGACGAAGTCGCGGGCGCCTTCCGGCGTCGATCGCGTCAACGTGGGTGTCTCAATCTCGACGTAGCCGCGCTGGTGCAGCAACTCGCGGGCGATGCGGTTTGCTTCTGAGCGGAGGCGGAGGTTCCGGGCCGGGCCAGGGCGGCGAAGGTCAAGGTAGCGGTGCTTAAGGCGCGCTTCCTCGCCAACCTCGACGTGCTCGTCGATTTGGAACGGCAGGGGGTCCGAGGTGTTCAGGATGATGACCTTGTCCGCCATGACCTCGATCTCGCCAGTAGCAAGCGCAGGGTTTTCATTGCCTTCAGGACGCTTGTTGACGGTACCCGTCACCTGCAGGACGTATTCGTTCCGCAGGCCGTGGAAGACCTCTTCTTCACGGACAACCACCTGGGCGACACCGGAAGCGTCACGAAGGTCAACGAATGCAACGCCACCGTGATCACGGCGGCGGCCCACCCAGCCGGCCAGGGTAACGGTTTGTCCAATGTGCTCGGAGCGAAGAGATCCGAGGTCATGTGTGCGCAGCACAGCATTCCTTTCAGCATGAATTTTCAAGGGATCATTGCAAAGACGATCCCGTCCGAGTTTACCCGCCCCGGCCGCGGCTGAATCACCTGACCTGGATCAGGCAGTGATGACCCGGACGTGCAGATCTTCCTCCGACGGCGACCAACTGGCCGGGTCAGCGTCCACCTGCGCGCCGGACCGGATGTCCTTGACCTGGTGCTTGCCGTCATCGTCAGTGAACCAAACAAACGGAATTCCCCGACGATCCGCGAACTTGATCTGCTTGCCGAACTTTTCAGCCTTCGCAGCAACTTCAGTCGCAATACCTCGGCCGCGAAGCTGTGCCGCGACGTCCTGTGCCGCGGACCAACTGTCGTCGTTATTCAAAGCGACCAGGACAGCGGTCGGCACTGCCCGGGTAGCCGTGGCAAGCTCCTGGCTCAGGATCCGCGAGACCAGGCGGGTGACGCCGATGGACAAGCCGACGCCGGGAAACTTCCGGTTTCCCTTGCTGGCCAGGGCGTCGTACCGGCCGCCCGAGCAAATCGAACCCAGTTGTTCATGGCCTACCAGGACAGTTTCGACGACGGTTCCGGTGTAGTAGTCCAGTCCCCGGGCGATGCTGAGGTCAGCGACCACCTTGCCGGGCGCGCGCTGGACCGCAGCCTCAATGACCTGCTGGAGCTCGCTCAATCCTTCCTCGAGGAGGTCATCAGTCACCCCCAGGGCACGTACCTGGTCCACGAACGAGGTGTCCTCCGTGCGGATGGTGGCAAGCTTGAGCGCCAGTGCCGCCTGCTCATCCGAGGCGCCAAGCTCGCTCTTAAGCAGCTCAGCGACTTTGCCTTCGCCAATCTTTTCCAGTTTGTCGATGCTCCGCAGGACTCCGGCCGCATCAGTCAAGCCAATACCGCGGTAGAAGCCTTCAGCCAGCTTGCGGTTGTTGATCCGGAGGCGGAAGTCCGGAATCGGGAGGGCGCTCAGGGCCTCAGCGATGACCAACGCGATTTCGACGTCGTAGCGGAACGGCAACTCGCCATCGCCCACCACGTCTATATCTGCCTGGGTGAATTCGCGGGCACGGCCTTCCTGCGGACGCTCGCCACGCCAGACCTTCTGGATCTGGTACCGGCGGAAGGGAAAGGCAAGATAACCCGCGTTCTCCACGACGTACCGGGCGAAGGGAACAGTGAGGTCGAAGTGCAGGGCAAGCGCATTCGGATCGGCTTTGTCTGCCTTGTCCGTGGTGGTTGACCTGGATGCTTCAGCTTCGTCGTCCTGCAGGCGGCTCAGGCCATAGACCTCTTTGTCGATCTCGCCTTTACGCAGCAACTGGCCAACCGTTTCAACAGCACGCGTTTCAATCGAGGAGAAACCATGCAGTTCGAACGTTTTCCGGAGCGTGTCCAGGACATGGAGCTCCACCAACCGCTCCTGGGGAAGCCACTCGGGGAATCCGGACAGGGAGGCGGTACGTGCCATGGTGGATAAATCTCCTCGAAGAAAGCTGACTCAGGAATGAGCACCGCAGCTTTAAAGGCCTTTTCGGCGATTATGGGGCGGGCGTCCAGCCGGTCATGCATAAACTATGTGCGGCAGCCAGTTTATGCTTTCCGCGCGTGCACATCTAATGCAGCATGCCCGGTCCCTGCAGGCGGCCGGCGAACGTGGACACAATCAGGAGGACTCTTGGCAACAAGGTCGCGGGATGACCGCGAAGCGAGACGCCGCATCCGGCAGATGGAAGCCAAGCGTGCCCTGCGGCAGGAACAGGGCAAGCGGCGCAAACGCGACAACACTGTTGCCATCGGCGCGGGCGCTGCCGCTGTGGTCCTTGCGGTGGTGCTGCAACTGACAGTTTTCAGTTCCAACCCCACTGAGGCAGAGTTCGCCGCCGCAGAGGCCGGACTGAACTCCCCGTCGGCTTCTCCTTCGGCCTCCAACAGCGCAGACATACCCAGCCCGGACACCGCAGCCGGTAAAACCTTCACCGGCGAGCTCGCCCTGAACAGCGGCGTTGTGGGAGTGGAATTGAACGGAACTGCTGCGCCCCAGGCAGCGGCGGTCATCAAGTCCCTCACCGATGCCAGCTACTACAACGGAGCCTTCTGCCACCGCCTTACAACCTCCGAGACATTCGGCCTGCTGCAGTGCGGCGCCAAATCCGAAGACGGCGCAGACGATCCCAACTACCGCTGGGGTCCCCTGGAGAACACACCAACGGACAACACATACCCGGCTGGAACAATCGCCGTTGCCCGCTCGGGAAACAACGCCTACGGCAACGGTCATCAGTTCTTCATTGTCTATAAGGACACAACAATTCCTGCGGACACAGCCGGGGGTTACACAGTGGTGGGCAAAGTCACCAGTGGTTTGGATGTGATCACGAAAATCGCTGCAGCAGGCCTGAAACCCGGCGAAAACGCGACCGACGGCGCCCCTGTGGCACCTGTCACGATAGACTCGTTTTCTCTGAAGTAACCAGCCTTTGGCCCCGGTCCGGGGTGCAGTACCTTAGCAGTCCCTCCAAGCGAAAGACTTTTAGCGGTGACAGACAGTCAGAAATCCGACGAAACAGCAGTAGTGGCCAACCAAGACGCAGTCGAGGCAAACAGCCCGAACGGCACTGAAGCAGCACCTGCGGCTGAACAAACTCCCGCGGTTGCGGCCGACGAAACACCGGCAGAAGCAACCGAAGTGGCACCCGCAGCCGAGGAGGCACCCGCAGCGGAGGAGGCACCCGCAGCCGAGGAAGCACCAGCAGCGGAGGAGGCACCCGCAGCCGAGGAAGCACCAGCAACCGAAGTGGCACCCGCAGTAGAGGAAGCACCAGCAACTGAGGCGGCACCGGCAGCGGAGGAAACCAAGCCTGCCGATTCGCGTCCCGCTCCTTCCCCTGCTGCCTTCGCGGCCCGCCCCAAGGCGCCTGCCGCCGTCGTTCCGGCTGCACCCGCCGTGTCTGCAGCCTCGCTTGCAGAGGCGGCCAAGTGGGGGCGCGCCGAAGGCGACGGCCACGTATTCCTCACTTTGGATGGCGAAGAGATTGCCGTTGGCCAGTACCCGGGTGTTAGCCCTGACGAAGCCCTGGGCTACTTCGCCCGGAAGTTCGACGACGTCATTGCCCAGATAGTCCTGCTGGAACACCGCGTGGAATCCAAAGCCCCGGCAACGGACATGCAGAAAACAGTGACCCACCTCCGAGAGCAGCTCGCAGAGCGCAACATGGTGGGCGACATCCGTTCGGCCGAAGCACGCCTGGACACGCTGTCCGAGCAGATCGCCGAGCTGGAAAAGTCCGAGAAGGCAGCCCATGAGGCCGTCCGCGCCAACGAGCTTGCCGCGCGCGAAGCCATTGTGGCGGAGGCGGAGGCCATCGCCGGCCAGGATCCTGCGCAAATCCAATGGAAGACGTCCAGTGCGCGAATGAACGAACTCTTCGAGACGTGGAAGGCTGCGCAGAAGAGCGGGGTCCGTCTTGGCCGGAGCAATGAAGACGCACTCTGGAAGCGCTTCCGCTCGGCCCGCACTGTCTTCGATCGCCACCGCCGCGCGTACTTCTCGCAGCTGGACAGCAACAACTCTGCGGCCAAGGTGGCCAAGGAAGCATTGATCGCAGAGGCTGAGGCGCTTTCCTCTTCCACTGACTGGGGTTACGCCGCTGGGGAGTACCGCAGGCTCATGGATCAGTGGAAGGCCACCCCACGCGCCAGCCGCAAGGATGACGACGCGCTCTGGGGCCGTTTCCGCGCCGCACAGGATGTGTTCTTCAGCAACCGGCAGGCCGCGAACGAGCAGATCGACCAGGAGTACACGGCCAACCTTGCAGTGAAGGAGCAGTTGGTAGCTGAGGCCCAGGCGCTGCTGCCGATCAACGATCTCAACGCAACGAAGAAGGCCCTGCAGTCCATTCGTGACCGCTGGGAAGATGCCGGTAAGGTCCCCCGGGCGGACATGGGCCGCATCGAGGCCGGTCTTCGCAAGGTGGAGGACGCAGTCCGCGAGGCTGAGGAGGAGAAGTGGCGCCGGAGCAATCCGGAGACCAAGGCCCGCACCAACAGCGCTTTGTCGCAGCTTGAGTCCGCGATTGCCGGGCTCAAGGAGGATCTGGAGAAGGCTGAAAAAGCTGGAGACCAGCGCCGCATCAAGGCTGCGCGTGAAGCTCTCGAAGCACGTCAGGCGTGGCTGGACCAGATCCAGCGCTCAGCGAGCGATCTCGCCTGACCAAGCTTTGGGTTCATGGTGAACCATGTTTTTTCTGCAGGCCCTGTACCGGTTATCCACATGCCCGGTACGGGGCCTGTACTGTTGCGGCCAGGACACGGAATGATCAATGAATGGTCCCACCCGTCACAGCCCCGCACCTGCAGGAACCCGTTCTTCCCGAGCTCTACGCACCCAGCCGCATCTTCACCTGGCCTGAATTGCAGGGCATGGCGCTGGATGGCATCCTGCTTCCCTTGTACGGAAGGAGCTATGCGTCGCCCGGGATTGCAGTCACGCCCCGCCTCCGCGCCCGTGCGGCTGCCCTGACTGTCCCGGACCGGATGCGGACCAAGGTGGTCGCGGGCAGGCTTACCGCGGCCTGGATCTACGGATGCGCCAGCCCTCCAGAGCGGCTATCACTCCTGGTGGATGCCAAGCATCGTATCTCAAGCGTGCGCAGTGCCCGGGGGTGCAACCTCCATGAGGTCCGGCTCGGCCAACTCGACGTCGTAAGCCTTGGTGGGATGCTCGTCAGCAGCCCCTTGAGAACAGCAGCGGATATTGCACTGCACGTCGAGTCGGATCAGGCCCTGCCGGCCCTGCGGCGACTCCTGGACCACCCGGAGCTCGGCATCAGGCTTCGTTTACTCACCCTTGCCGTGGAGGCAGCGCCGCGGGTTCCCCACAAGAAGCGTGCGCTCGCTACGCTCGCACGGCTCATGTCCCCGAACTAGCTCCTGCGCCTGTTACCCGTGGTGCGATACACGTCGAAGACCCCGTCGATACGCCGCACCGCGCTGAGGACATGGTGCAGATACTTTGGGTCACCCATTTCGAAGGCAAATTTAGAGATCGCCACCCTGTCGCTTGACGTGTGAACCGAGGCCGCAAGGATGTTGACATGGTTTTCAGACAGGACACGCGTGACATCGGACAAGAGTGACTTCCTGTCCAGGGCTTCCACCTGAATCTCCACCAGGAAGACACTGGACTGTGTTGGTGCCCACTCGACCTCGACGATCCTGTCCGGCTGGTCTCGCAACCCGGAGACGTTGGTGCAATCGGTCCTATGGACCGACACGCCGGAACCGCGGGTGACAAATCCAAGGATCGGGTCAGGGGGCACGGGAGTACAGCACCGGGCCAGTTTTACCCATACGTCTCCCACGCCGCGAACGATGACACCGGAATCGGAAAACTTGGACTTCGCAACCTGCGTGGGGATGCTGACCTCGTCGAGGTCCTCATCCGGGGTCTCGTGTCCACCAAGGTGTTCTACGAGCTTCTCCATGACGGACTGGGCAGAGGTGTGGCCGTCACCCACCCCTGCGTACAGACCGGAGATGTCAACGTAGTGGAAGTCCTCGGCGACGGCAGACAGCGCGTCATGCGTCATAAGTCGCTGAAGTGGGAGGTTCTGCTTTCGCATTGCCCGCGTCAGCATGTCCTTGCCGCGGTCAATCGCTTCCTCACGGCGTTCCTTGGTGAACCACTGGCGGATCTTGTTCCGGGCCCTCGCTGATTTGACGAAGTGTTGCCAGTCCTGGCTTGGACCCGCGCCCTCCGCCTTTGAGGTGAAGATCTCGACCCAGTCGCCATGGTTCAGTTCGCTGTTGAGCGGCACAAGCTTGCCGTTAACGCGGGCTCCGATGGTCCGGTGACCCACTTCGGTGTGAACCGCGTAGGCGAAGTCCACGGGAGTCGATCCGGCAGGCAAGGCCATGACTTCGCCCTTGGGCGTAAAGACGAAGACTTCCCGTGCGTTGATCTCGTACCTCAGTGAATCGAGAAATTCGCCCGGGTCCGACGTTTCCTGCTGCCAGTCCACCAAGGACCGCAGCCAGCCCATATCGCCGTCGCGTGGGCTGCCAGGGCCAACCGCAGTACGGTTGGGTTGGTCCTTGTACTTCCAGTGGGCTGCAACGCCATACTCAGCCCGGCGGTGCATCTCATGGGTACGGATCTGGATTTCCACGGGCTTTCCACCCGGGCCGATGACCGTAGTGTGCAGGGACTGGTACATGTTGAACTTCGGCATGGCGATGTAGTCCTTGAACCGCCCTGGGAGGGGGTTCCATCGCGAGTGCAGGGTACCAAGTGCCGCGTAACAATCCCGGACCGAGTCAACCAGGACGCGAACGCCCATGAGGTCGTTGATGTCGTCAAAGTCCTTATCGCGGACGATCATCTTCTGGTAGATCGAGTAATAGTGCTTGGGCCGGCCGGTGATGGTCGCCTTGATCCGCGCAGTCCGAAGATCATCGGCAATCTGGTTGCGGATGACACTCAGGCTCTTCTCGCGTTCGGGGGTGCGGTCCCCCACCATGCGGACGATTTCCTCGTACACCTTGGGGTAGAGCGCCGCGAAGGACAGATCCTCCAACTCCCACTTAATGGTGTTCATACCCAGGCGGTGTGCCAGGGGAGCGAAGATCTCCAGGGTCTCGCGGGCTTTACGGGACGACGACTCTGCCGAAACGAACCGCCATGTGCGGGCGTTGTGGAGCCGATCGGCAAGTTTGATCATCAGGACCCGGATGTCCTTGGCCATGGCCACGACCATCTTGCGGACCGTCTCCGACTGGGCTGCTTCACCGAAACTGACCTTGTCCAGTTTGGTCACGCCGTCCACAAGCATGGCGACTTCCGGGCCGAAGTCGCGGGTGAGGTCATTCAGGGTGTAGGGGGTGTCCTCCACCGTGTCATGGAGCAAGGCAGCGGCCAGAGTGGTTCCTGTCATCCCCAGCTCAGCAAGGATGGTGGCTACTGCCACCGGGTGGGTGATGTAGGGATCACCACTCTTGCGCTTCTGCCCTTGGTGGCTGCGCTCTGCTACGGCGAATGCGCGCTGAATGAGGTCGAAGTCTTCTTTGGGGTTGTTGGCCCGCACCGTTCGCAGGAGCGGTTCCAGAATCGGCGAGTACGGCGCCATCCCCCGGCCGGTCAATCGCGCAAGCCGGGAACGCGTGCGCTCCCGCCTACCCGGAAAAGTTGGACGCACGCCGGGAGTATCGACTGGAACCGTACCAGCAGTCCGTCCAGCCACGCTTGTTGCCGGAACCGTCACACCGTGGTGACTGTCCTCCCCGCCCGTCGGTGGTGCCGACGTCGCACGTTCTTCCACAGAAGTACCCCTCACGACCTATTTAATTCTTCCAGTCTATTCCCGCAGGCGAATGCTTCCGCAACCGGACAGCACATGACGCACGCCCCGGCAAGTCAAAGAGAAAGGACCCCGCTGTAAAGCGGGGTCCTGCTCCAGGACGTAATGCCCAGTGGAAATAGTCTAAACAGTGGCCTCGGCCCTGCGGTGAGCCACTTTCTTGGCCTGCTTCACGAGGTCCGGCTCGCCCTGGCGCAGCCAGGCGTAGAGCGGTGCCGCAATGAAGATGGTCGCTGCCGTTCCGATGAGGATTCCGACGAACAACGCCAGGGAAAGGTCCCGCAGCGTTCCTGCGCCCAACAGTCCGGCCCCGATGAAGAGGATCGCCGCAACCGGAAGGACGGCAACCATCATGGTGTTGATGGAGCGGACCAAGGTTTGGTTGACGGCAAGGTTGACCTCTTCACCGAAGGTCCGGCGTGTGGAGGTGGAAATGTCCGCCGTGTTCTCGCGGATCTTGTCGAAGACCACCACGGTGTCATACAGCGAATAGCTCAGGACAGTCAGGAATCCGATGATGGCCGATGGCGTCACCTCGAAATCACTCAGGGCGTAGACGCCCGCTGTGGTGAACATGGTGACGAGCATGCCCACCAAGGCAGAGAGTGACATCTTCCAGGTCCGGAAATACAAAGCCATGAGGACAGCAGCCAGGCCGACGAACACGACCAGCCCAATGAGTGCCTGGCGTGTGACATCCTGACCCCACGTGGGACCAACAAAGTTTGATGTCACCTCGTTGTCCGTTACGCCGTAAGCGGTGGTCAGGCCTTCTTTGATGCGGTTGGTCTCGTCATCGGTCAGCTGATCCGTCTGAATCCGCATGGTGTTGCCCGCCACGTTCGCAACGCGGGGAATGGCACCGGATACGACGTCATGAACAGCCTTTTCGCCCAGGCCGGCATCGGTGGTCTTTACGTTCGAAACGGTGAACTCGGAGCCGCCACGGAACTCGATGCCGAGGTTGAAGCCGCCCTTCAAAACCGGGATCAGGATGGAGAGTGCCACAGCGACCGCAGCAATGATGAACCAGATTTTCTTGGAATCAACAAAGTTGTAAGAGCGCTTGCCCGTGTAAAGCTCGTTGCCGAAGGTTGCGAAGCTCGTGGTCATTACTTCTCCTCCTTGGTGCCGTTGGAAGGACCGGTCAACTGGCCCTTCTCGGCGAGGCGCCGTTCGGCGATGGTCATGCGGCGTTCCGCTTCAGCCGCGGCACCTGTATTGCGTGCACGGACAACAGCCGGTTTCTCAGCAGGTGTGCGAAGACGTCCGGCTCCCCGATACAGCGGGACAGCTCCCAGACGGTCAGGTGACAGGCCGGAGAACCTGTGGCCTTCGCCAAAGAACCTTGTGCGGGCAAGGACCTGCAGCATGGGGTGCGTGAACATAAACACCACAATGAGGTCAGCCACAGCCGTGAGGCCAAGCGTGAACGCGAAGCCACGCACATTGCCTACAGCCACAAAATAAAGGACCAAGGCTGCCAGCAAGTTCACTGCCTTGGAGGCCAGGACAGTCCGCTTGGCGCGCTTCCAGCCATTCTCGACGGCGGACACGAGCCCGCGGCCTTCGCGAAGTTCATCGCGGATTCGTTCGAAGTACACAATGAACGAGTCGGCCGTCTGTCCGATGGCCACGATCAGGCCTGCAACACCTGCGAGGGAAAGGCGGTAGTTTTCAGTCCACCCCAGAATGGCGATGGCAAGGTAGGTCAAACCACCGGCGACAACCAGGGAAGCGATGGTGACAAAGCCAAGGGCCCGGTACTGGAACAGCGAGTACACAACCACCAGCAACAAGCCGATGAGTCCGGCAAGCAGGCCGAGCCGGAGCTGATCGCCACCGAGCGTGGCAGAGATCTGTTCCTGGGACTGGATCTCAAAGGAGATCGGCAAAGCACCATAGCGGAGTTGGTCGGACAGTGCTTTTGCTGAGGCCTGGGTGAAGTTACCCGTGATCTGCGGTTTTCCGTCAGTGATGACAGCAAGCGACCTCGGTGCTGAGATGACCTTGTCATCAAGGACAATGGCGAATTGCGCCTTGGGATCGTTGCCGCCCTGGGCAAGGGACGCGGTGTAGAACTGGTTCAGCCGCTCCGTAACTTCCTTGAACTTGGCAGTTGCCTCGGAGTTGAACGTGATGTTCACGCCCCAGGAGTTCGTCACCGATCCCTGTGCGCCCTGGACCTGCGAGAAGGACGAGGAGCTGATGTCCTGGCCTTTGACCTCGACCGGACCAAGGATGTACTTGATGGCGGGAGTCTTGTCCGTGGCCGGTTCGCAGGTCACCAGAGGCTTCGCCGGATCAGAACGTTCCCGCTTCTCAGTGGAAGGGTTGACGCAGTCGAGCGCCTCGAATTCCTTGTAGATCTCAGGAGTCACCCAGTTGGTGTCGCTCGCGTTGGTGGGCTCTGCAGTGGGCTTGGGCAGCTTGTCATCCGGTGTACGGGATTCGACAGGGACGGCAGCAGGATCAGCCGCAGCGATCACCGGGCGGAAGTTCATGTCCGCCGACGCCTGGATAAGATCACGGGTTTCCTTGGACGGAGTTCCCGGGAGGCTCACCACCACGTTGCGCCCCGACTGGGTGCTGATCTCGGCTTCGGCAACACCGGAGCCGTCTACACGCTGCCGGATGATGGCAACTGCCTGGTTGAGCTGTTCCTCAGTGATCTCGCTGGAACCCTCTACCCGCGGTGCCAGGATCATCTGGGTACCGCCCTCGAGGTCCAAGGCAAGTTTGGGAGCCCAGCTTGCATGGCCGGAAATGACTCCGCCACCCAGGACAGCGGTGAGTACAACGAATATTGCTCCAAGCCAAGTCAGCACCCTGCGGGCTGAGTTTTTGGGGCCGGTCCGTGCCATTATCGATCTTCCTTTTATCGCCGGACAGCCGCCGGCGGACGCTGGTGAGCGTCTGCCGGCGGCTTTCCGCTGCCGTAGAAGTGTCCTTGCGCGGTGTTGCCGCGACTGACGGTGCTAGTTGTCCTTCTTGTCCTCTTTGTTGAGGCGCGCGATGGTTTCATCCGGCGTCTCAGTCGCAGCCGGGGTCTCATCGGCAACGGTCAGCGAAGAAGCGTCGTCCGGAACAACAGGGGCTTCCTCTTCAGCCTTTTCGACCACCTTGGTGACGGCCTGGCGGTGAACCGTAGCTTCGTTTCCGGGAGACAGCTCGATAACGACCTTGTTCTCAGCTTCATCGATGGACACGATGCGTCCGAAAAGACCGAAGCTGGTCATGACATCGACGCCCGGAGCGAACTTGGACTGCATCGCAGCCTGCTGCTGCTGGGTCTTCTTGTTGCGGCGGAACATCATGAAGACAAAGAGTCCAAGCATGACGAACAGCAATATGGTCATTGGATCCACAGGGAAGTTCCGTTCTTTACTTACGTTTTGGTTCACGGCAACGTCCCCGGCAGATCCTGCGGCCACGGGACCAAACCCGCATAGCAACGCGCTTCACCGCGAAGCGGGCGCATGGATCAAGGACTCGAACGTGCCGAGCGTCATACCAGTCTAGTGGGAAAAGCTGAATACAGCGTGTTAACCGATGGTATCTACGCTTTCAGCGTGGTTTTCATCCTCGTCAAACAAGGCAAGGGTCTCCTGGCCGAATACGCCCGCCGGCACAGCATAACCGAGGTGTGTCCATGCTGGTGCCATGGCGATGCGCCCACGGGGTGTCCGCCCAAGCAGTCCTTCGCGCACCAAGAACGGCTCAGCCACGGTCTCCACCGTTTCGGGTTCTTCGCCCACGGCAATCGCCAAGGTGGACAAGCCAACCGGGCCACCGTTGAACTTGGTAATGAGGGCTTCAAGAACGGACCGGTCCAGCCTGTCCAGGCCACGCTCGTCTACTTCGTACATATCCAAGGCAGCTGACGCCGACCGTGCGTCGATTTGCTCAATGCCATGAACGAGCGCCCAGTCACGAACACGGCGCAGGAGTCGGTTGGCTATACGTGGTGTTCCCCGGGACCGTCCGGCGATCTCGGTGAAACCTGCAGAGTTTACCTTCAGGTCCAGAAGCCCGGCAGAACGGCGGAGGACAAGTTCGAGTTCGGCCACCGAATAGAACTCAAGGTGCCCGGTAAAACCAAAGCGGTCCCTCAAGGGGCCCGGAAGAAGTCCTGCGCGGGTGGTGGCACCTACCAACGTGAAAGGCGGGAGTTCCAGAGGAATTGCAGTTGCGCCTGCGCCCTTGCCCACCACGATATCCACGCGGAAGTCCTCCATGGCCATGTACAGCATTTCTTCTGCGGGCCTGGACATGCGGTGGATTTCGTCAAGGAACAGGACCTCGCCCTCCGAGAGCGAGGAAAGGATGGCTGCGAGATCCCCTGCGTGCTGGATGGCCGGGCCGCTGCTGATACGCAGCGGCGCGTTCATCTCCGCTGCAATGATCATGGCAAGTGTGGTCTTACCGAGTCCAGGAGGTCCGGACATCAGTACGTGATCGGCGCTGCGGCCACGCATCTTCGAGGCTTCAAGCACCAAGGCAAGTTGCTTGCGGACCCGATGCTGTCCTACGAAGTCGTGCAGGTTCTTGGGGCGGAGAGCAGCCTCAATGACCCGCTCTTCCGGTTCCTCTCCCCCGCTGACGAGTGACTGCTCAGCCACGGCTGCCTACGCGGTTGCCGGCGCGTGCCCCGTCTTGGCCAAGCCAGCGCAGGGTAGCCCGAAGTATTTGGGCCACGTTTCCTGCGTCTACGAGTTCCGGCGAGTCGGCCATGGCTTTGTCGATGCTGCCGTTGGCGTCTTTCTCGGACCATCCCAAGCTGGTCATGGCCGCGACTACCTGTGGCTTCCATTCCGCGTTCGGGGCTGCGGCGGGAGCTGTACCGGTACCGGTTCCGTGCGGGACCAGCTTGCCCGCCAGTTCAAGGACAATCCGGCCAGCAACCTTGGGCCCAATGCCCGGAACCTTGGTGAACGCCTTGCTGTCACCAGTGTGAGCCGCCACCCGAATGGCTTCCGGCTCGTGCACCGCAAGTACGGCCAGTGCCAAACGGGGCCCAACCCCGCTGACACTGAGCAGGACGTCAAAGACTTCGCGTTCGTCGTCGTCGGCAAATCCGAACAGCGTGAGCGAATCTTCACGGACGATCATGGAGGTGAAGAGCTTGGCCTCGGCCCCTACTTTTAGGTGGCTTAAGGTCTGCGGTGTAGCAAAAACGCTCATTCCCGCACCGTTGAGGTCAATCACGGCGGTCGACAAGCCAACGTGGGCAACTGTTCCACGGAGAAAACTGATCAAGACCCGGCTCCTGAGGTACTGCCTGCTGTGCTGCCATGAATCCATGGCAGCCAAACGGACTATCCGAACATATCTACGAATACCCTAGCAAGGGGTACCGACAATCACCGCCCGCGGCGCGCTTTCGCTTCCGCTTCCGCCCAGGCCCGCTGAGCCGGGGTGAGGGAATCCGTGCCCGAACTCCCGCTGATTCCACCCATGCCGCTCCCTGCCCGCCAAGCATGCGTCAGGGCAAGGGCAAGCGCGTCTGCGGCGTCGGCGGGCTTGGGTGGGGCATCGAGCCGCAGGATTTTGGTCACCAATTTGGTGACAGCGTCCTTGTTGGCAGTACCGCTTCCGGTCACGGCCGCCTTGACTTCAGAAGGCGTGTGCAAGGCGACGGGAATGCCGCGACGTGCGGCGGCCGCGATGACAACGCCCGAGGCTTGGGCCACGCCCATCACAGTGCTGACGTTCATCTGCGAAAAAACGCGCTCGACGGCGACGACGTCCGGCTCGTGCAGGTCCAGCCATTCGTCGATTGCCTGTGCGATGACCAAAAGCCGCTTGTCCAGCGTCAACTCGGCCGAAGTCCCCACCACTCCAACCGCCACCATGGTGGCCCGGCGGTTCCGCTCGATATCCACTACACCGATGCCGCAACGGGTGAGGCCCGGATCGACTCCCAATACGCGAAGAGTCAAGTCCGGGCCTCCCTGTTTGTTGTCAAAATAAAGGTGCTGCCCTGCCTAGTCGGCGTCGAGGGCAGCCTGCACTTCCTCGCTGAAGTCGGCGTTGCTGTAGACGTTCTGGACGTCATCGAGGTCTTCGAGGGCATCCACGAGTTTCATGAATTTCCGGGCACCATCAATATCCAGGTCCACCTGCATGGAGGGCACGAATTCAGCTTCATCGGATTCGTACTCGATGCCGGCATCCTTCAAGGCGTCACGGATGGCCTGCAGATCCGAGGGCTCGGAATGCACTTCCCAGTTCTCGCCGCTGTCCTTGACTTCCTCTGCGCCGGCGTCCAGGACGGCCATCAGGATGTCATCCTCGCTCAGCCCATTCTTTGGCAGCACCACGACGCCCTTGCGGGTGAACAGGTAACTGACCGAGCCGGGATCTGCAATGGTGCCACCGTTGCGGGAAATCGCGAGTCGAACCTCGGAAGCCGCACGGTTCTTGTTGTCGGTCAGGCACTCGATCAACAACGCCGAGCCCTGCGGGCCACGGGCTTCGTACATGATTTCGGTGTAATCGACCACTTCGCCCGTGAGGCCGGCACCACGCTTGATGGCGCGGTCGATGTTGTCGTTGGGAACCGAGGTCTTCTTCGCCTTGGTAACCGCGAGTTCCAGGCCTGGGTTGCCAGCGAGGTCCGGGCCGCCCATGCGCGCAGCAACTTCGATGTTCTTGATCAGCTTTGCGAACGACTTTGCACGCCTGCTATCAATGATGGCTTTCTTGTGCTTGGTAGTCGCCCATTTGGAGTGGCCTGACATGCTTTACGCTTCTCCTCTGATCATTCGAATAAAGAGTTCATGCACGCGCTTCTCACCTGTGACTTCCGGATGGAAAGAGGTGGCCAACAGCTGGCCGGAGCGCACTGCAACAATTCTAGCCAATCCGTGCAACGTAGCGGTGTGGCTGGCATGCTCCGGATCAACCTGAGCCAGGACCTCGACTCCCGGGCCAACCCGTTCCACCCAAGGTCCACGGATGAAGACCGCGTGCACCGGATCCACGCCGGACTCCCCCGCGCTGAACTCGAGTCCTTTGAAATCCAGGTCCGTCTCAAAGGACTCGCGCTGCCGCCCGAAGGCATTGCGGCGCACCGTGATGTCCAGTCCACCGAAGGTCTGCTGGGGGTTTCCGTCCAGATCGGTAGCGGGATCGGCAATCTCATCGGCAAGGAGAATCATGCCGGCACAAGAGCCGTACACGGGGAGGCCTTCGGCGATGCGCTTCCGAAGGGGGTCCGCGAGCTCGAAGATCCTTGAAAGTTTGTCGATCGTGGTGGATTCCCCACCCGGGATGATGAGGCCGTCAACGTCATCCAGCTCTGCGGGGCGACGGATGCCCACACCCGTGGCGCCTGCGGCTTCCACTGCGTGGATGTGCTCGCGGAAGTCGCCTTGGAGGGCCAGTACGCCGATCCGGAGTCCTGCACCCACGCGTGATGAAGCGTCGGAAAGGGGGTTGGTCATTAGACCATCATAGTGGCCCGGCCCGGAATCTCCTCCCGGAGGACGAGCGGGAGTGCCAGCAGGAGGAGCCTCCACGCCAAGTTCCATGCCTTAACTGGGATATATTACAGAGCATGTTTTCCTTCAGCGTTCCCCTCGGCAAGCTGGTCCGCACACTGTCCCGGCTCCGGGGTGGCGGCTCTGCTTTCCCCGGCCTGGTGGTCGAAAAAATCGATCCCGGTTTCATGCAGAGAACGCTGTCCAGCCTTCCCCACGGCGTGGCCGTTGTCAGCGGCACGAACGGAAAGACGACCACCACCAAAATGGTGGTCGAGCTGTTGGAAAGCCAGGGCCTGAAGGTCTTCACCAACCGCACAGGCAGTAACTTCACCCGGGGCGTGGCCGCTTCCCTCCTCGGCGATGTTGACTGGCGGGGCCGGCTCGACGCCGACATCGCCATCCTCGAACTCGACGAAGCACATGCCGTGCATTTCGTGAACAAGGTGCCGCCTCGTTTCAGCCTCTTGCTGAACGTCCTTCGCGACCAACTTGACCGGTTCGGCGAGATTGACAAGACCGCCCGGTTGCTCGAACACATCGCCCGGAAAACCACGGATACCGTGGTGCTGAACCGTGAAGACCCCCGTGTGGCACGCATCGCCAACACCCTCAATGCTCCGGGGGCCCTCCACCATCCCAGCGTCCGCTACTTCGGCCTCGATGAATCGCTGCGCAGCACATTTCCCAACGACGACGATATGAGGACCGCCACCACGGGCCCCTCGTCCCCGAACACACCCGCACCCGGCACCGCAGGTGAGGTACCCGACGGCCCTGCTGCCGACGTCGTACTACGCCGCGTGGGTGCCCAGGACGCTGACTTTGAGTTCGACGGCGAAACAGTCACCACGAGCATGAAGCTGCGGGGTGTCTACAACATCTTCAACGCGGCCGCCGCGCTCTCCCTGGCCAGGGCGATCCTGGGTACGGGAGCCGTCGACACTCCCAAACTGGTCAAAGCACTCGGTGATGTGGCTCCTGCTTTCGGGCGCGGCGAAAGCCTCACCGTGGATGGCCAGCCGTTGGAACTTGTGCTCGTTAAGAATTCCAGTGGCTTCCGGCTCGGCCTGAAGTCCTTCCCTGCCGGTGGATACGCCACCATGATCGCCATCAACGACAACTATGCAGATGGCAGGGATATGTCCTGGCTCTGGGACGTTGACTTCGAATCACTCAGGGAAGATGGCGTCGAGGTCCTTACCGGCGTCCGCGCCTACGACATGGCCCTGCGCTTGCAATACGACGAAGTCCGCTTCGGTACAGTCGAGACCGACATCACCGCGGCCCTGCACGCATTTATCGACGGCTCGCGAGGCAAGCCCAAGCGGATTTTCTGCACGTACACCGCCATGCTCGCGATCCGTCGCGAACTGGCCAAAATCACCATAGTTGAGGTGGTCTCATGACCTCGGAAGCACAGCCCACCAAAGGAACCGTCCGCGTCCTCCAGCTGTACCCGCGGGACATGAATATTTACGGTGACTGGGGCAATGCCCTGGTCCTTCAGAAGCGAATCAAGTGGCATGGCTACACGCCGGAGCTGCTTGAATACAACGTAGGCGACGACTTTCCCGAGGACATTGACATCATCGTGGGCGGCGGCGGGCAGGACAGCGGCCAGCTGGTTATTCAGGATGATCTACAGGCACGCGCGGATCATCTGCGGGAGCTCGCGGACGAGGGCGCACCAATGCTGGTCATTTGCGGGCTCTACCAGCTTTTCGGAAAGTTCTTCAAGACCAGCGCAGGCCCTGTCATTCCCGGGATCGGTATCCTCGATGTCGAAACACACGGCACGGATGAGCGGCTGATCGGCAATGTCACGCTCAAGTCCTCCGAATTCGGAGACGTCCTGGGCTACGAGAACCACAGTGGACAGACCACCCTGGGCCCGGGCGTCCAGCCTCTGGGGACAGTCACCAAGGGTGCAGGGAACAACAGCAAGGACGGGCACGAGGGAGCCCGCTACCGCAACGTGGTGGCCAGCTACCTGCACGGTTCGCTGCTGCCCAAGAACCCGGCGATCGCCGACTTCCTGATCCGGACGGCCGTGGAACGGAAATATGGCACCTTCGCGCCTGGAACGCCCGACGACGACTACGCCCGCCTCGCGCGGGAGCACGCTGCCCGCCGCCCACGCTAGCCGGGTGGTTCGGGTACCTGCCGCCCTTACTTCTCCTTGGTGATGAGCAACTCGTGGGCGCCGGCAGTTGCTGCACCCATCGACTCGACCACGGCTTTGGTGCGCTGGTGGGTCTCTGCATCGGCAGCCGGCGAAGCGCAGACTCCCTGGGGTGCATCGCTGGCCACCGAGCACCAGCGGTAGGGATCCCGGACAATCACCGACGGCGCCCATGCAAGATCCGAGGCTGTCCAAACGCCAGCCGCGTTCTGGCTGAACTGCGCACGGACCAGCAGTCCTTCATTGTTGACCACATACCAGGGCGACAATTCCGTCACGCCATTACCCAGTCCATAGACAATCCACGTGCCCTTGTAGTTTTCAATCGGCAGCACCGAGTGCGTGTGGTGGCCATAAACCATGGTGAATTGGCCACTGTCCACCAAGGCGTGGGCGACTTCCTGTTGCTGGGCATTGGCCTCGCTGGCGTACTCATCACCGGCGTGCATGACTCCGAGCACGATGTCGGCCCCGAGCGCACGGGCCTTGGTGGCTTTGGCGATCATGACCGTGGGATCAAGCTCGTCCACAAGCCATGGGTACTCGGGAATCTGTCCGTTGTGGCCGTAGGTGCCAACGATGACTGCTACCGTTGCGGCGTCTGTCTTGAGCATCAGGATTTCCTGTGATGCAGCTTCAGTCCGGTAGGAACCAGTGTGCTTGAGCCCGGCAGCATCCAGCGCATCCAATGTCCGGAGCAGCCCTTCCGTCCCCCGGTCTATGGTGTGGTTGCTGGCTGTTGTGCAGGCTTGGTACCCGACATCCTTGGATGCGGTAACGATCTGCGGCGGGACATTGAAGGATGGGTACGCGGAGAACGGACCGTCCGGGGTGCCAACAGGGGTTTCCTGATGACAAATAGCGAGATCGCTGTTCCGGATGTAGCGCCGCTGGCCCTCAAGGAGCGGTATGAAGGTGTATCCAGGCTGCCCTGCGGCAGCAGCATCGGCGCGGGCCTGCTGCCACAACTGTGTATGGATCAGCATGTCACCCGTGACTGTGATGGAAGTACAACGCAGTTCGGGACAAACTGGGCCCTTGCCTGGGGTTGGCGTAGGAGTCGGCGTTGGCGTGGACGCAGGAGACGCGGGGGCAGTAGCGGCGCTGCTTTGCTCCCTGGAGTCCTTCTCTGCAATTACTCCGCAGGCGCTCAACGACAAGGCAAGTACTGAGGCCGCCAGCAGGGCGCCCGTTCGTCGTGAACGCCTATGACCGCCGTGATCCCCGCGACGTCCGCAAGATGTGATGTTCCCCATAACGGCAATCCTACGGCGCAAGACGCGCGGCATTCTGGCGAGCCGCCCTTGAGGACACGATTCTTAAGTGAAAGAGTCCCTTCATGACCAATCCGCTTTTGAGTCCAAGCCCCCTGCCGTTCGGCCTTCCACCTTTTGAAGCAATCACCACACAGGACTACGCCGAAGCCCTCGACGCGGGACTGGACGAACACCTCCACGAGATCCAGCAAATTGCGGCGAACCCAATATCAGCGACTTTTGAGAACACGGCTGTGGCCATGGAAAGGTCAGGGCGGTTGCTGGACCGGGCTGCGGCATCGTTCTTTACAGTTGTATCGGCCGACGCATCGGACGCGATCAGGAAGTTGGAGACTGCCTTCGCGCCCAGGTTTGCCGCGCATCAAGACGCCGTCTACATGAATCGTGGCTTGTATGAACGCTTCAATGCCATTGACACCACCAACCTAGATGACGAGTCTGCGCGCTTGGTCCAGGAATACCTCAAAGAGTTTCGGCAGTCCGGCATTCAACTTGACGACGACGGCCAGGCTCGCCTTCGGGACATCAACGCCGAACTCTCACGTCTGGGCACTGAATTCGGCCAGCGGGTCAAGGAGGCGATGAAGGCTGCCGCTATTCTCCTCGACGACGAAGCGGACCTGGCCGGCATGTCCCCCGAAGATGTCGCTGGCGCTGCCGAGGCTGCCAAGGCCGCCGGGCACGATGGCCAGTTCCTCCTGACTCTCATCCAGCCAAGCAACCAACCCGCCCTCGCCTCGCTCGAAAACCGGGACATTCGGCGTCGCCTGTTTGAAGCGTCCCTCGCTCGCGGCACGGACGGCGGAAGCCTGGATGTCCGTGATCTGGTGACGGCAACGGTTCGCTTACGCGCGGAAAAGGCCGGCCTGCTGGCCTTTCAAAATTTCGCGGAACTCGTGGTGGACCAGCAAACGGCCCCGGACTTCAAGGCCGTTCAGGCAATGTTGGGCCGGTTGGCACCTGCAGCGATCCGCAACGCCCAAGCCGAAGCGCTCGCTTTGGCCGAGTCCGCCGGCCACCCACTGGAGCCTTGGGACTGGGCATACTATTCCGCGCAGGTCCGGCGGGAAAAGTACCAAGTGGATGAACAGGCCATCAGGCCCTACTTCAGCCTCGAAACGGTCTTGGCCGACGGCGTTTTCTACGCAGCAACCCAACTCTATGGCGTCACGTTCCGTGAGAGGCCGGATCTGGCCGGGTACCACCAGGACGTCCGGGTTTGGGAGGTCAGAAACGAGGACGGCAGCGCTCTGGGCCTCTTCCTTGGGGACTATTACACGCGGGAATCCAAGCGCGGAGGAGCCTGGATGAACTCGCTCGTGGAACAGTCCCGACTCCTCGGCAAGCAAGCCGTAGTGATCAACAACCTCAACATCACCAAGCCAGCGCCGGGCGAACCCGCTCTCCTGTCCCTGGACGAGGTCCGGACAGTCTTCCACGAATTCGGGCACGCGCTCCACGGCCTGTTCTCCGATGTGGAGTATCCTCGGTTCTCCGGAACGTCCGTGCCCCGGGACTTCGTGGAGTACCCGTCCCAAGTCAACGAAATGTGGATCATGTGGCCCGAGGTATTGGCTAATTACGCACGCCACCATGCCACAGGAGAACGGCTCCCGCAGGACATCGTGGACAGAATCAAGGAATCCCTGCTGTGGGGTGAGGGATTCGCCACCACCGAATACCTCGGAGCAGCATTGCTGGATGTGGCATGGCACGTTCTGTCCCTGGAGGACGTCCCGGCGGATGTCCTTGCCTTTGAAGCCAAAGCGCTGGCCGACGCCGGCATCGCCCACCCGCTGATTCCGCCGCGCTACCGTACCGGCTACTTCCAGCACATCTTCGCCGGAGCCGGGTATGCGGCCGGCTATTACTCCTACATCTGGAGCGAAGTCCTGGATGCGGACACCGTTGAGTGGTTTAAGGAAAACGGCGGCCTTACCCGCGCAAACGGCGAGCGGTTCCGTTCGGAGCTACTCGCCCGTGGAAACAGCCGGGATCCGCTGGAATCCTTCCGCACGTTCCGTGGGCGCGATGCTGAGCTCGAACCCCTCCTAAAGCGCCGAGGCCTCAACTAACCCACCATCAAAACGAAACGACGGAGGCTGATCCGGCAGCGTGCGTAAAAGGGCCCCCGCCCCAGCCACCACCAAAATGGCGGCAGCGAGGGCGGGGAATAGCACGCAGGATCAGCCTCCGCCGTAGCGAAAGAGACTTACCAGCCGCGCTCTGCGAGGCGGTGGGGCTGCGGGATTTCGTCCACGTTGATGCCGACCATCGCTTCGCCCAGGCCGCGGGAGACCTTGGCGATGACGTCGGGGTCGTCGTAGAACGTGGTTGCCTTCACGACGGCGGCAGCGCGCTCTGCAGGGTTGCCGGACTTGAAGATGCCCGAACCAACAAACACGCCGTCGGCGCCGAGCTGCATCATCATCGCAGCATCAGCCGGGGTCGCGATGCCGCCGGCGGTGAACAAGACAACGGGGAGCTTGCCCGTGGCGGCGATTTCCTTGACCAGCTCGTACGGGGCCTGCAGTTCCTTGGCCGCGACATACAGCTCGTCTTCGGGAAGGGCTGCGAGCTTGGCGATCTCGGAACGGATCTTGCGCATGTGCCCGGTGGCGTTGGAAACATCGCCGGTGCCGGCTTCGCCCTTGGAACGGATCATCGCCGCGCCTTCGTTGATGCGGCGCAGGGCCTCACCGAGGTTGGTGGCGCCACAGACGAAGGGAACGGTGAAGTTCCACTTGTCGATGTGGTTCACGTAGTCGGCCGGGGTCAGGACCTCGGACTCGTCGATGTAGTCCACGCCGAGGGACTGCAGGACCTGGGCTTCGACGAAGTGGCCGATGCGGGCCTTGGCCATGACCGGGATGGACACGGCAGCGATGATCGCATCGATCATGTCGGGATCGGACATGCGGGACACGCCACCCTGGGCGCGGATATCGGCGGGTACGCGCTCGAGTGCCATGACGGCGACGGCACCGGCGTCCTCGGCGATGCGGGCCTGCTCGACGTTAACGACGTCCATGATGACGCCGCCCTTGAGCATCTCCGCCATGCCCCGCTTAACGCGGCTGCTGCCCGTGACGCTGTTCGCGGACGAACCGGCTTCGTTGCTTACATCTGGTGTAGACACAAAAACCCCTATGGGTAGATAAACGACCTTTTCGCCGGTGGCTCGCGCAGCCACACGACCGCAATCAGCGCACACCGGATTTTCAGGTCAAGGTGACCAAGTACTAGTAATACTAGTCGCACGTTGCCCGGTGGCTGTACATTCATTACCGCATTCGGGGGCCAAGAAGAGGGCGACCATAGGACACCTGCACAACTGCCGCTGCCGGGCTCTGGTCACATGCCAGTTTCCTAGGCTTCAGCCATCGCTTGCTTGCGGACAGTCGTCATTCTTTGCACGATAGTGACCACACTGGCGAGGGCGAGGAGGATCAGGGTGGCGAAAAGCACCACTGCCGGAAGTCCCAGCCCTGTGAGCCCAGTGATGAGAAGCACCGAAGCTAAACGCTCTGCACGCTCGGCAATGCCAACGCTGGCTTGATAGCCCAGTGATTCAGCCTTTGCCCGCGCATAGGAAACCACCATGCCCAGTACCAGGCAAACGACGGCGGCAGTACCAATAGCCGGGTCCTCACCTTTGGTGAAGAACCAGATGGTCAACCCTGCAAAGATGGCGCCGTCCGCCAAACGGTCCAAGGTGGAATCGAGGAAGTTTCCCCAGCCGCCGCTTCGGCCTTGCAAGCGGGCCATAATGCCATCCACGACGTCCGAGAACGCGAAGAATGCCACCACCACTGAACCCCACCACAGGTATCCCAGCGGATAAAGAACCAGTCCGCCGAGAATGACTCCTGCTGTACCAGCAACGGTCACTGCGTCAGGAGACACGCCAATCTTGAGGAGCCAACGCGCCAAGGGTGTGAAAAGGGAAGTAAAGAAACCGCGGGCATGCCTATTGAGCATTCGACTCCCCCGGCCAGGCTTCAGCCACCAGTTTGCGGACCTCGTCGAGTGTCTGCGTTATAGCCTTGGTCTGGGCGATTATGGGGAAGAAGTTTCCGTCCCCACCCCAGCGCGGCACAACGTGCTGGTGCAGGTGCGCTGCGATTCCTGCTCCACCGGTGACACCCTGGTTCATGCCCAGGTTGAAGCCGCTGGGGTTGGAAACCTTCCGCAGCACTCGCATGGCTGTCTGGGTGAGCTCGGAGAATTCCGCCGTTTCTTCCACCGTGATGTCCGTGTAGTCCGGAACATGGCGGTAGGGGCAGATCAGCAAGTGGCCTGGGTTGTACGGGAAAAGGTTGAGCACCACGTAGCAGGTTCTCCCACGATAGACGATGAGGGACTCCTCATCGCTACGGGTGGGCCCCACACAGAACGGGCAGTCGTCCTTGTTCTTGAACTGGTCCTGTCCGCCTTTGATGTAGGCCATGCGGTGGGGAGTCCACAGGCGCTGAAAAGCGTCCGGAACACCTGCCAAGCCGAAGTCATCGGTTACTTCGGCGTCGCCCGGAAGGTCAGCTGCCGCGCCTGTGTTCTCCTGCACCGTCTGTTGTCCGTTCCGTCAGCTTTCGCGGTTCTTTACAGCGTCCACGATTCTGCGAACCGCCTCTGCCACTGGCACGCCGTTATCCTGGCTGCCATCACGGAAGCGGAACGAGACAGCACCTGCCTCGGCGTCCTCACCGCCGGCGATCAGGACGAACGGGACCTTGTCCTTGCTGGCTGTGCGGATCTTCTTCGGGAAACGGTCTGAAGAAATGTCTACCTCGGCACGTATTCCCGCGGCTTTCAACTGGCCGACGACGTCGAACATGTAGTCGTTGAATGCCTCGGCAACAGGGATGCCCACCACTTGGACGGGAGACAGCCATGCGGGGAAGGCGCCGGCGTAGTGCTCGGTGAGAACGCCCATGAACCGTTCCACCGAACCAAAGAGTGCGCGGTGAATCATGACGGGACGCTGGCGTGTTCCATCGGCTGCCTGGTACTCCAGCTCGAAGCGTTCAGGCAGGTTGAAGTCCAACTGAATCGTGGACATCTGCCAGGTCCTGCCGAGGGCGTCCTTTGCCTGAACGGAGATCTTCGGCCCATAGAATGCTGCTCCACCCGGGTCCGGTACCAGGTCCAGCCCGGAGGCCTCCGCAACCTCGGCGAGCGTGCGGGTGGCTTCCTCCCAGGCGGCGTCGTCACCTACGAACTTTTCCTCGTTCTTGGTGGAGAGCTCGAGGTAGAAATCATCCAGGCCATAGTCCTTGAGGAGGCCAAGGACAAAGTTCAGGGTTGTGGTGAGTTCGTCCTTCATCTGCTCGCGGGTGCAGTAGATGTGGGCGTCGTCCTGTGTCATGCCACGGACACGGGTCAGTCCGTGTACAACACCGGATTTCTCGTACCGGTACACCGAGCCGAATTCGAACAGGCGCAAGGGCAGTTCGCGGTAGGACCGGCCACGTGAACGGAAGATCAGGTTGTGCATGGGGCAGTTCATCGGCTTCAGGTAATAATCCTGCGCGGGCTTGCGCACAGTGCCGTCTTCGTTGAGCTCGGCATCCACCTGCATCGCGGGGAACATGCCGTCCTTGTACCAGTCAAGGTGGCCGGAGACCTCGTAAAGGTGTCCCTTGGTGATGTGCGGGGTGTAAACAAACTCATAGCCGGCGTCCACGTGGCGCTGACGGGAGTAGTCCTCCATGGCCTTGCGGATGATGCCGCCCTTGGGGTGGAACACAGGAAGGCCCGATCCGAGTTCGTCCGGGAACGAGAACAGGTCCAGCTCCACGCCCAGCTTCCGGTGGTCGCGGCGTTCTGCCTCAGCGATGCGTTCCTGGTAAGCCTTGAGGGCTTCCTTGGTGGGCCATGCGGTGCCGTAGATTCGCTGCAGCTGCTGGTTGTTCTGGTTGCCCAGCCAGTATGCGGAGGATGAGCGTGTCAGCGCGAACGCGTTGGAGATGATCTTGGTGTTGGGCAGGTGCGGTCCGCGGCAGAGGTCGCACCAGACGCTTTCGCCGCTCTTGCGGTCCACATTGTCGTAAATAGTGATGTCACCCGCACCGACTTCAACGTTCACGCCTTCTCCGGCGTCGGCGGCGTCGTTCTTCTTGCCCAACAGCTCAAGCTTGTAGGGTTCGCCAGCCATGGCTTCGCGGGCTTCTTCTTCAGTGACAACGCGGCGAACGAACTTCTGGTTCTGGTTGATGATCTTCTGCATCATCTTTTCCAGCTGGCGCAGGTCTTCCGGGGTGAACGGCTCGGCGACGTCGAAGTCAAAGTAGAAGCCGTCAGTAATGTAAGGACCGATGCCAAGCTTGGCATCAGGGCGCAGCTGCTGGACGGCCTGGGCCATAACGTGCGCGGTGGAGTGACGGAGAACGTTGAGTCCGTCAGGAGATTCAATGGTGACACCTTCGACGTCTGCACCCTCGGTGAGAACCTGGTCAAGGTCCTTCAGCACACCATTGACACGGGCAACTACGACGTCGCGGCGCTCGAAGAAGAGTTCCGCGCCGGTAGTCCCTTCCGTCACCTTGGTCTCTTCGCCATCGACGATGAGGGTGATCTGTTGGGCATCTGACACGGGTGTCTCCTATTCATAGTGAAGGCTTCATAGCTTGTGGCGTACGGGGACCACAGCCAGCCATCGTCAATCGTATCTGTTTCGACGAAGGCGGCCAAAGCAGCGCGCCGACGCCTCATTTACCTGCCTGTTCAGCTTCCGAGGCCCGTGATGGCCAGGTTCCTGGAGATACCCTCAAGGGGCCCTGAATGAGTGAATTCAGGCGGAAGCCCGACGCCGGGTGGCAGGACTTCGGCAAACGGCAAAGTTTCGGGGCGGCTAAGGTCCCAGGCTTTGCTGGCACTGAGGCTGATTCCCTTGGGACCTGTTCTTCGCGTAGTTCCGCGGATCAGCAGAAGCCGGGTACCGAACAGGAGCGGACCCGATTCTTCCTGCGCTTCATGGAAGAAGACAGTGTCCACGCAGCCTGTACCGTCGTCGATGCTGATGAACACCACCCGGCGCCCACCACGCATGGGAGGTGTCTGCGTTGCGATCCGGACACCGGCAACCAGTACCTCGGTGCCGTTGCGAAGACCCAGGAGCTTATCCGCCGTAGTGACGCCAAGCTTGTCCAGCAATGGCCTATGGCTTTCCATAAGATGCTCGCTCACATCCACTGCCATGAGATCAAGCTCTGCCCGCACGTTCTCCACCATGCTGGGCTCAGGTAATCCAGCAGCAAGGTTCCGCAACTCCACATCACCAAGGGGTAGGGATAATTGCCCTTCAATGACGTCTTTGGCCTTCTTGGAGGGACTGCCTTGGAGGGCCTGCAAGTGCTGCACCAGATCGGCACGGTTTGCAGTTCCGCCGGCATCCCGGTGCAGGGCATCGAAGGCTCCGAGTTGGGCGAGCCTCTTGATATTCGGTTTGCTCACCCTGGCCCTGGCCCGGAGGTCCGCGAGGGAATCATAGGGTTGACCAGCCACGATCCGCTTCAGTTCCGCTCCCGACAGTCCATATATTCCGTTCAGGCTCAAGCGAATGCCGAGCTTTCCGGAATTCTGGCCTTCCTGGATTCTTTCCACCCTGTATTCAGCCTGGCTGCGATTAATATCCAAGGGCAGGATGGGAATACCCAAGCGGTGGGCCTCAGCAACCAGGAGCCGTTTGGGGTACATCCCTGGATCGTGTTCCCACAACCCTGCAAGGAACGCTTCAGGGTGGTGCGCCTTCAGCCACGCCGATTGATAGGTGGGCACAGCAAAGGCAGCTCCATGGGCTTTGCAGAAACCAAAGCTGCCGAAGGCCTTCAGCGTTCCCCACACTTTGTCCACGACGTCCGGGGAGTATTTCTTGATCGCTTCCCGACGGAAATACCTCTCTACTTCAGGTTCGTGGAGCTCGTCACCCAAGGCCCTTCGAAACTCGTCCGCGCGGTCCAAACCGCACCCTGTCATGACATGGAAGGTCTTCAGGATCTGCTCATGGAAAACCGTGACGCCATGGGTTTCCTGCAAAACGGGCTTCAAGTCCGGATGTGGGTAGACCTCAGGTGCGAACCCATGCCGGTGTTCAAGGAACGGGCGGACCATGTCCGACTTCATGGGGCCAGGGCGGAACAAGGAAATATCGATGATGAGGTCATTGAATTCCCGCGGTGCCATCTTCCCAATCAGCTCACGCTGGCCAGGGGATTCAATCTGGAAGCAGCCCAAAGTGTGGGTACTGCGGATCAACTCATAGGTGGGCTCGTCGTCGAAAGGCACCGCATTGAGATCAATCCTGCCGTCCTGGGCAATATAGTCCGGACCAGCGCCTCCCGCCTCCACCGGATGGTGGCCAGCAGCCACTACCTCCGCTTTGGATGGGTGCAGGCGGATAACTTCCCGCACCGCAAACGCCATGGCACTTTGCATCCGCACACCCAGGACATCCAGTTTGAGCATGCCCATGGGATCCATGTCGTGTTTGTCGAACTGGCTCATGGGCAGGCCCAACCCGCTGGGCTGTACCGGTGTTCTGTCCAGGAGTGTGGCATCTCCCAGGATCACCCCGCATGGATGCATGGAAATGTGCCGGGGAAGGCGGTCCAACCTTTCAGTGAGATCCACCAGCAGGTCCAATTGTTGGTTTTCCTCCATGCCCCCAGGCCCTTCACGGCCAGCCTCCACCCGTCCGGCAAATTCACGAAGTTCAGGCTTTTCAACCAATGCCTCCCTGAATTTACGCGCGGAGAACCGCCACAACTGCTTGGCAATTTCGCCGATTTCACCATCGTCCATGCCAAGGGCCATGCCGGCATCGCGGACAGCACCACGGGCCCGGTAACCGTTTTGCATGCTCATCAGGGTCACCCGTTCGGCTCCGAAGCGCTCGAAGATCTTCCGGTAGACGTTGTGCCTTTCGGCGCTTTCGACGTCGATGTCAATATCGGGAAGGGTGGATCGGCGACCCGAGAGGAACCGTTCAAAAATAAGGTCATGGCGGATGGGATCCACTTGGCTGATGTCGATCAGATAGTTGACCAAGCTGGAGGCCCCGGAACCTCTGGCAGCTACCCGGACGCCCATCTCGATGATCATTCTGGATACTTCCGCAACAGTGAGGAAGTAGGAGGCAAAGCCGAGTTTGTCGATGATCCCCAGCTCATGCTGCAACCGCGAGCGCATCTGTATTTCCGCATCGCCGTTGATGCCGGGGAAGCGCCGGGTGATTCCTGCCTCGCATCGTTGGGTGAGTTCCACCATGGGGTCACGGTCGATGCCGATGATGGAAGCTTCGGGAACAACGGGCTTTTTCCATCCCATGTCCAGGACGGGATCGATGCGGCATTTGTCGGCGAGCGCTTCTGTGTTGGAGAGCAGCTTGTTCAGCCCTGCTGCTCCTTGACCTGCGGCGCCCATGATTTCCTTGCCGAGTTGGAGCATTTGTTGGGCGTTTTTCAACCAACCCTGCCCGGTTGGTTGCAGCAGGCCCGTTGGTTGCAGCAGTGGGGCCGATGAGAGTTCGGGGAGGGATTTTAGTGTGCGTGCAGAGTCCAGGACGTCTGCGGTGGGGGCGCCGTCCTGGGCGCAGTAGCGGACGGCGTTGCTGAGGATGGCGGGGATGTTGTATTCAAGGGCGAGTTTGAGCATGCGTACAGCGTGGGAGGTGCTGAGGGGTTCTCCAGGGGCACTGAGGTGGGATACGGCTTCGGCGACCATTGTTCCGGGCGGCATGGCGTCGATCCATTGTTTGAAGAGTGTCCGGGGGCGAAGACATTTCCGCCCTCCCATGGCGCGGCCTACATCGGAGTCCGGTCCTATGAGGACGGTTAGCACGGGCTTGAGGGTTTTTGGGTCCAGTGTGCGTGATGCGAGTTCTGCCCGTGTTACGGCAACGGGCACTACTCCCCCGGCCTTGCCGGAGGTGCGGGCATGGGCGTCTGAGACGAGTCGGCAGAGGGCCCGGTAGCCGGCGCCGTTGTTGTTGCCGTGGGCGAGTACGACGACGCGGCCCGCTACCTGGGTGCGGTGGTCGCCGTCGTCGTCGAAGATGGCGAGGTCCACGCCGATGATGGGGTCTATACCGGCGTCCATGCATGCTTTGAGGTGTTTGATGGTGCCGTACAAGCCGTCGCGGTCAGTACAGGCGAGCGCTGTTGCGCCGTCTGCTGCGGCTGATTGGGCAAGTTCGTCTGGCCAGGAGACGCCGTAGTGGGCGCTGAAGGCTGTGGAGACGTGCAGGTGTGTGAAGCTCAAGGTTCAGGCGGCTTCGTCTGGTTCGACTGCCTGGGCCGGTGCGGCGTCGTGGATACGCAGGAGCCGCCAGCGGCCGCTGGCGAGGTGGCGGACGAGGTCAAGGGTGATGGTTTTGCCGGTTTGCCCTTCGTCCTGCGGGCGCTGGAGTTGGACCCTCCAGATCTCGTGATCCACCAGGCCTGCGCCGCTTCCCAGTGGTGCCCGGCTTTCTTCTACCCACCATTGGCGTCGTTCATACCATCTGAGGGGTTCGTTGGTGACGAGGTAGTGGGTTCCTTTCCACTGGATTTCCTGCGGCTGGCCTGTATCCGTGCAGATGACGTCCACGGACTCACTGAAAAGCCCCATATCCACACTCCTTGCCTGGTGAAAGTTCGTTCGAATGTATGTTCGAATATATCCAGTTTACGTCGCCCCTCCGACAAAACCTACTGGGAAGTTTTGCTCCTTCCGGGCACTTTGGACTTTCGCTTGGCAGCAAGGTCCAGCAGCTTGTCGCGCAGGGGTTGCGCACCTTCTGCGAGCGCCACGCGCATCATCAGGGATGAACCGATGCGGTATTGCTGGGTCCGTAGCACGCGTTGACGGTTGTAGGCCTCAAGGGCCCGGTCCAGGGGCAAGGTGTTGACCAGCTTGCCCAAGGTGACCGCATCTATCAGCGACTCACAAGCGCCTCGCCCAAGGTTGGGCGCCATGGCGTGGGCCGCGTCGCCAATGAGGACCACATTGCCCCGGGAATAACGCCATAACGGCGGGGTGGTCCAAATGCGTTGTGCCAATGATGTTTCGGGCGTCGCTGCTTGCAGAACATGCTGGATACCCCGCGAGTGCCCGGCGTAGCGGCGGCGCGCCATTTCAAGGGCTTCGCCGACGTCAATTCCCTCGGGCCCCATCCGGGAGCGGAAGGACGCATACCAGTTGGTTCCGCCGCTTGAAGGGCCTATGCCAAAGAGGTTCCCGCGCCCCCAGTACTCACCTATGGTTTCGCTGTCTGGCTCTTCGGCAATGACGCCTCGAACAGCGAGGTAGGGCGTCAGCTTGGCCGCGCGCGCTCCTCCCCGCCGAGACTGGCCCCACACGGAGCGCCTCACCATGCTGTGCACTCCGTCTGCCGCCACTATCAGGTGGGCGTCGCTTGGAACAGTGTCCAGCTTTTCGATGCGTCGTTGGACTGTTGGGGGTACAGCTGAGTCGAGGAGCCGCAGGAGCGTGTGACGGGCGACGCCCACAAGGTTCTGCCCTTCCACGCTCAGCCAAGGCGCCCCCGTGGCGCTCCGGAGCGCGCCGCCCCTGATGATGGGGCTGTTTTCCCGGACGGCGCCAAGGATCCCCAATGAGGCCAGTGCATCCTGGGCTTCGGGCCACATGGCCAGGGTTGTTCCTACTGCCGGGAGACCGGCCCGCTGTTCGTACACAGTGACGTGAAACTGACTGGGATCAAGAGTTCCTGCCAGGGCGAGGCCTGCTATGCCACCCCCGACGATATCCACTTTTTTCATGGTGCCAATGTACTACTACATTTGTAGTAATTGTGAGGTTAAAGACTAGACTTTCGCCATGCCGGACAGACGAACCGATCTTGCCGATGCCGCCCTCGCCGTGGTGGCCACCAAAGGGCTGAAGGGACTCACCCACCGGGCCGTTGACGCCGAAGCCGGAGTGGCCGTCGGAACCACCTCCAATTACTTCCGCAACCGTGCCGCTTTGGTAGCTGCCGCCGTCGACCGCGTTGAAGAACGGGATTCGCTCCTGCTGCAGCAGCAGGGTGGGTCCAAATTCCCGACGTCGGTAGCCGCCTTGGCGGAACAGCTCGCGGGAGCGCTGCTCGGGCTCGCAAAAAACCACGCTGAACTGACCCGGGCACGATTGACCCTTGCCCTGGACCAACCCGAAGTGGTGGCCGCCGGGCACCAGAGGATGCTTTCAGCTCTTGAACAGATGCTCGATTCCCTGGGAATTCCTGACCCAAGGGCACGCGCAGAAGCAGTATCGGACTACGGCGACGGATTGGCCATGCACCTCCTGACGGCACGCCGCGGCCAAGCGATGGACCAAACCACAGTCGCAGCCAACGTCCGGCGACTCTTGGAGGGATGAAGCAAAGGGGTGGACGCGGGCGGGTCCACAGAGCAGGATTGTGGCATGAGTACCAATGACGCACTCCTGAAGCAGGTCAGTATCTCCGCCGCCGATGACAACCTCGTTGCGAGATTCGAAATCGAAGGCAACATACCGGGCTCCGGCGCATATGTCGTGGGCCTTGTTGCTGCCAGCGAGGACTATTCCTCCCAACGCAGGCTGGGCATTGAGTTCATGAATGGAGAAGCGATCTCGTTCTACTCCTTCAACCACTCACTCAGTGCCGAGGAAAACTACGACATCAAGGGCGTGGAACACTCCGGGAACGTAATCACCGGAAACTTCCCGATGTCCGCCATCCATGGGCTCAGCAAAGGCCACGTCATGACGGCCTTCAGCGAGGCGGACGGCCGCGAGTTCCAAGCCGGCGTCCCGGTCACGGAGTCGCTCTAGCTAGAAAAGGCCCTCCACCGGTTCAATGAGTTCCGGTGAGTTGTTGCGGACATTTCCGACCGCTTGCCCCACAGCGTCGAGCGTCCAGTCAGCAGCGGCATCGTGCGCCCTTGAGCGGACCATGTCCACCAAACCGGCCGCATCGTCCTGGCGTGGATCCAGCCAGGCCTCCATCGTTTCCCTGCTCATGGGCAAGGGAACCCGGTCATGCAACGCAGTCAGCTCGTCAAAGACAGAGGCACTGCGGCGGGTCCGGGCCGATTCGGACGTCGGGGTGTCGGCGGTGATGATGGACATGGACAACAGCCACCGGTCGGGGTCATCGTTGGACATCGATTGGTCCCGCCACCACTCATACAGGCCAGCGAAGACCAGCCCCTCACCATTCCCCGGATGCACGTAGTACGGCTGCTTGGACTTTCCCTCGCCCTTCTTCCACTCGTAATACCCATCAGCCGGAACAGCGCAGCGCCTGGCCGCAGCAGCTTTTCGGAACGACGGCTTCTCCAGGAGAGTCTCACTGCGGGCATTGATCAGGCGCGCGCCACCCTTGGGATCCTTCGCCCATGAGGGGACAAGCCCCCAACGCGCAACATGCAACTGCCGCTTCAATCCATCGTCCACGAGCCTTTCCAGCACAATCGGAACAGCATCCGTTGGAGCTACATTCCACGATTTTTCGAGGGCGATCTCTTTTTCAAGTTCGGCATCAAAGTCAGCCAGCAGATCCCCCACGGCACGGGCCATTACATAACGTCCACACATGGGAACAGTCTGCCGTGTCGCCCAAGGACACACCAGCCCGGAATGTGACGTAACCCCGATTCCCGGCCTCACGGGAATTATTGGGCTGCGGGTTACGGTTGATACCAACGAATCACCCGTGGAAACGACCAATACTGAGGAGAGCTCTGTGGACTTCACTCCCGACTCCGGCACCATCACCATGTTCTCGACCACTTGGTGCGGCTACTGCAACCGCCTGAAGAAGCAGCTCGACGCCAAGGGCATCGGCTACACCGAGATCAACATCGAAGAAGTAGATGGCACGGCCGAACTCGTCGAGCAGCTCAACGGAGGCAACCGCACCGTCCCCACCGTCCTGTTCCCGGACGGAACCGCAGCAACCAACCCTTCTGCTTCCGAAGTAGAAAACCGCCTCGCAGCCTAAAGAGACCCGGTCGCCTAAAGCACCCCGGTCGCCTAAGGCATTCACTTCCGCTGTTCGGCCGCCGCCTCGAAAATCGGGGCGGCAGCCGGTTCAAGACGAATAATCACAGACTTCGACGCCGGCGTATTGCTGCCTTCCGCTGTTGAATCCAGCGGCACCAACACATTCGCTTCCGGATAGTAGGCAGTCGCACAGCCCCTGGCACTGGGGTACGCCACTAAACGCAACTGTCGAAGCACCCGGTCAACGCCGTCGTCGGCTTCGCTGTGCACATCCACATAGGCGCCATCCTGGAAACCCAACCCCGCCAGATCCTCAGGGTTCACCAACAAGACCATGCGGCCCTTCTTGATGCCACGGTAACGATCATTCATGGAGTACGTGGTCGTATTGAACTGGTCATGGGATCGCACAGTCTGAAGGAGCAATCTCCCCGGCGGTACTTCAATGGTTTCCAGGTCATTGACAGAAAACATGGCCTTTCCCGTTGCTGTGGGGAACGTCCGCGAATCCCTCGGGCCATGCGGAAGCACGAAACCGTCGCGCTCGCGGATGCGGGTATTGAAGTCATCAAATCCCGGCACCACGTGGGAAATGTGGTCGCGGATTGTGTCGTAGTTGCGCCCCAGTCCCGCCCAATCCACCGGAACCTCGTGATCAAGAACCGCCTCGGCCAGCCGGCTGACGATCGCCACCTCGGAGAGTACGTCAGGAGCGATGGGTTCCAGCGTCCCCGCCGAGCGGTGCACTGCGCACACAGTGTCCTCGACCGTGACAAACTGCTCAATCCCGTCCTGCTTGTCGATTTCCGTGCGGCCAAGGGTCGGAAGGATCAAGGCCTGCTCGCCAACCACAACATGCGAGCGATTCAGCTTGGTGGAAATCTGGACTGAAAGCCTGGTCCGACGCACAGCCTGCTCAGCAACCGCCGTGTCCGAGATCGCATGCACCAGGTTCCCGCCCAGCGCGATGAGGACCTTGATCCTGCCGTCCCGCATTCCACGGATACTGTCCACCGAATCAACACCGGCCTTCCGTGGCGGGTCAAAGCCAAACTCATCCTGCAAGGCGTCAAGGAACCGCGGCGGCATCTTCTCCCAAATGCCCATGGTCCGGTCACCCTGGACATTGCTGTGTCCACGGATTGGCGAAGGTCCAGCCCCAGGTTTGCCAATGTTGCCTCGGAGCAGAAGGAGATTAATGATCTCCTTGATGGTGGGTACCGCCTTCTTATGCTGGGTCAGTCCCATAGCCCACGTGATGATGACCCTCTCCGCGTGGATGTACCTGTCAGCGAATTCATCGATTTCCGCGCTGGTCAGGCCCGTGGCGGCAAGAACGTCCCGCTCCTGCAAAGTTGCCAGGTGAGCAGCAAATCCAACAAACCCCTGGCAATGCTCATCGATGAACGTACGGTCCAACACCGAACCGGGCGCAGCGCTTTCAGCATCCAGGACGCGCTTGGAAACAGCCTGCAACAGCGCCATATCTCCGGCGAGCCGGATCTGCAGGAACTGGTCAGCCAAGTCAGTTCCCTTACCAACGATGCCTCGAACACGCTGCGGGTTCCGGAAATTGATCAGCCCAGCCTCGGGCAACGGATTAACAGCGACAATGGATGCGCCCGCGAGCTTGGCCTCCTCCAGCGCCGTCAGCATCCGCGGATGGCAGGTTCCCGGGTTCTGCCCCATGATGATGATCAGATCCGACTTCGCGAAGTCCGTATACGTGATGGCCGATTTGCCCACCCCGATGGTCTCGCCCATGGCCACGCCCGTGGACTCGTGGCACATGTTGGAACAGTCAGGAAGGTTGTTGGTTCCAAAAGCCCTGACGAAAAGCTGGTACAGGAACGCTGCTTCATTGCTGGTGCGTCCACTGGTGTAAAACGTGGCCTCATTTGGATCATCAAGGGCGTTCAACTCGTTCGCAATGATGTCCAAGGCCCGCTCCCAGCTAACGGGTGCGTAGTGGTCCGAGCCTGCCGCCTTATACACGGGCTCCACCAACCGGCCCTGCTGCCCCAGCCAGTACTCGGAACGGGATTCCAGGGAACTCAGCGGGTTTCCGGCCCAAAACTCCGTGGGGATCCTCAGGGGCTCCGCCTCCCACCCGATAGCCTTGGCGCCGTTTTCACAGAATTCGGCAGCCTTGCGTTCCGGCGGATCAGGCCAAGCGCAGCTCATGCAGTCGAAACCGTCTTTTTGGTTGACCGCCGTAAGAGTCTTCCATGCGCGGGAAGGGCCCATGTGAGCCATCGCGTGAGGAAGGGTTTCGCTGAGGCTGGGCAAACCGGCGGCCGACCTCTTGGGCTCGCTGACGCTCAAGTCGACGTCGGTATCCTGAACTGGGTGCTTCTTCCGGCCCATCATTCCACCAGGTTTCGTGTGGTTAGGTTCCTGATCCCCTCAGCGTAAACCCGGCCCCCAGCGTGCTCAACTAAACAGAGAGCGTGCTCAACTAAACGCTCAACTAAACCAACAGACTGCGGAAGTCGCCGTCCACCACGTCTGCGTAGCCGCGGTAAGCGTCAACAACAGCGTCCTCAACAGTCTTGACGTCAAGGTGGGGCAGCAGGTCATTTGCAGCACCGGCGGTGGCAGGATCCCAATCCAGGCCAAGCGCAGCGTAGCTCGCCGTCAGAACGTCCCGGATGGGGCCGGAATTCTCCACCACAATCACAGAGCTGAACAGCCAACCGCCGGACACCACCCGCTGGGCTGTACCAATCAGCTTGATGCGATGGGCGGGAAACTCCGCGTCCTCCCCGTGTACGCTGAACTCCCCGGGGCAGTACTCCCCCGGGATCTCCCCGACGGCGGCATGGACGCCGACGCTGCGGAGGGCACCTGCCAGCAACTCACCGAACTCGGCGAAGCGTGCCTTCGCTCGGACGATCGCGTCATGGTGCGGCTCAATATGGTCGATCACCAGGGTGCCTTGGTGGTAAGCCGCCGCACGTCCACCGGCTTTCCTCACGAGGGGCTCGAAGCCGAGTTCCCGGCAGGCATCTTCGGCGGCGCTGAAGCCGGGCAGATTAGCGTCGCGTTGGCCAAAGGCAACGGTGGGCTGCGGGCGGTACAAGCGCAGGGAGGGACCCAGTTGCCCGCTGCGGGCCCGCTTCAGCAGCTCCAACGCAAAATCAAGATCCTCTGCGGCGCCGAGGGATTCCTCTTGGCGGTAGACGGTGAGCTTGGAGCGCTGAGTAAGGCCGCCGGCGGGGTCATTCCGTGCTTCGCTCATCAGCTTTTCCTCAGCGTCAGGATTTGTTCGGCCCTGCCAAAAGGTCCGTTGATGTCATGGAGCACGCTGGACGTCAGGCCGATGCCATCGGCTCCGAAGGAGACTTTGTTGTCCACCCCGAGCCACTCGCCCGAAGGAGCACGGTACATGTGGATCTGCAGATCCACATTGGGGAAGATATAGCTGTTCTCTCCCGGCTGGACCCGTGCGGCGATCCCATTGGCTGTATCGACCAATCCCATGAGCCGGGCAAGATCGCTGCTGTCTTCCTTGTCCGTCAAAGGATGCATGGTCCGGATCCACACCCTGCCTGAACCTGGCCGGTGGCCTTCGGCGATGCGCATTTCGAGGGAACGGATGTAACCGCCGGGCCACACGCTGGCACCATCCCACAACTTGCATTCGTCCGGCGCGGGCATAGCCTCATCTTCGAACGCCGCCACAGCGCTGGTATCGCTGGTGATCATGCGCCACGCTGCGGCACGAATGGCGACACGGCCCCCTGCGGAAAGCTCAGCCTGGATAAGTTCAATGGTTCGTCCAGGCCTCAGCGTTGAGGTGGTGACCTGAAACTCGCCGCCAGGGATCAGCCCGAGGATCTCGTAGCTGATACGCGCCATGCGGACGTCGTCGCGGGGCTCATGCCTCAGGAGGGCATCAGCCATGATGCCGGAGGCAGGTGCCATGTGTTGTTCGTGCGGATTCCAGGCACCTTGAGCATGAATCGTGGAGCAATAGCGGCCCTCCCCAACGATTCGTAGTAGAAGTTGCCCTCCGCCAGTTCCGGTAGTGAAGTTGTCAACCCGAGCCTTTCGCCGATCCAGCAGTAGAACTCAGACCACTGTATCTGCTGATTTGGCAGCGGACCGACGCCGCCGGGCAACCACCACCCACACGATCACGGCGACCGCAGCGGTCACCAACAGCCCGGCACCAACCGGCGACGCCGCAGCTACCGCAAGCCACGCCTCAAGTGCAGCGAGTCCGATAGTTGCGTACAGCACCGCCCAGATAATGGAGCCCACCACTGCAGCGGGCAGATAGCGGCGCAACGGCATCCGTGCTGCACCGGCGGCCAGATTAACGGCGGTCTGCAGGCCGATGGTCAGGAAGGACAGCACCACGGCGTACGGACCCCAACGCTGAATGAGGGCTTGGGCCTGGGCTGCCTTGGGCCGTTGGAGCGACGCCCCGAAACGGGTATGGGCGAAGCGGGTGTGCGCGAAGCCGGCAACTGCCCCACGACCCAGCCAGTACGTGACATTGACGCGGATCATGACAATCGCGAAGAGCGCCGCAAGCGCGACGCCAAAGGGCAAGCTCATGATCTGGTCCACGTGACTTAGGCTACCCTAAGCGCCGCTGGCTTCTGGACCAGATCCCGCGGGCAAGTGCTCGGGGCTACCGGCCAAGGGCGGCACAAGCGCACCTAGGATGAAGTCATGGATCTCCGCGATGCCGCCCAACAGTTATACGCCGTGCTTCCGCGTGAATTCACGGCGGAGCGGACAGCCTTGGCACGACAAGCAAAGGAGGCAGGTGAGAAGGACCTTGCCAAGGAGATCGGCAGCTTGCCAAAACCTGCGGCAGGCGCCTGGGCCATCAACATGCTTGCCGTCCACCAGCCCGAGGTGATTGACGGCGTCGTGCGTTTTGGCGCTTCCCTCCGTACAGCACAAGAGGAGGGAGACGCTGAAGCCTTCCGTGAACTTGGCCAGCAGCGCCAAGGCCAACTGACCTCGGCCGTGCACGCCGCAAAGGACCTGGCGAGCGGGCTGGGAGCGCCGCTCAGCGCGGCAGGTGCTGCCGACGTCGAGCAGACGCTTCGGGCAGCAATGGCCGACGCCGGTGCCGCAGCCGCGGTGACGACCGGACGGCTGGTGCGCGGACTAAGTAGCAGCGGCTTCGAGTCCGTGGACCTGACAGATGCCGTCGCTGCAACAAACCCCGACGAAATCCCGGATGTAGGCGAACCGCCAAAAGTGAAGCTGCCCGCCGAACCCAGACCGGCACGCCAGAGCAAGAAGAAACAAGAGCCGGAGCCGAAAGAGAAAGCACCTGCGGAAACCCCAACATCCCTGGCCGAACGCCGGGCCCAAAAGCGCCAGGCCGCGTTGGAAGAAGCCCGCACCGAGTTTGAGGCAGCCGATCAGGAAGCCAGGGAGGCCGAAGACGCCGCATCCACAGCGTGGAATGTTGTCAAGGAAGTCGCGGGCAGGCGCTCGGATGTCGAGGCCGAGATCGCCGAGGTCAAGAAGCGTTTGGCTTCCCTCGAAGCTGAACTGATCGGCATCACGCGGGACGCGGAAGCCGCTGAGTCGCAGAAGAAGCTGGCAGTCCGCGCCGCCACCCAGGCGCGACGCACCGCGGACCAGGCCCGGCGGCGCGTCGAACGGCTGGCGTAGTCAGTCCTTCTTCTTTAGTGGCGACTTCTGCAGGTTGTGGGTTGCCGGTCCTTCGAGATACTTGCCGTCGGGTGCGTACCTGGAGCCGTGCAGGGGGCAATCCCAGGATTTCTCGGCGTCGTTCCAGCTCAGCAAACCTCCCAAGTGGGCGCAGCTCGCCGAGACCATACAGACGTTGCCATCAACGGTAGACACAGCTGCCGGCTCACCCTTGTAAAGTCCGACGACGCCGCTCCCCTCCGGTGGTCGGGTCTGGTCCGTGATTTCCGGATTGCTCCTGACCCTGGCTTTGTCCTCAACCATGCGTTTGGCGACGCTGGCATTGAGGCGAACGGCTTCCAATGCGCCCTGGGGCGACGTAACGCGGTGGTGTATGACCTTGGCCCAATCAGACTGGCCGCCCAGAATGTCCGACGTAATGGACAACGCGGCAGCGACTCCGTTGCTCATGCCCCACTTGTTGTAGCCAGTTCCGAAGAAGATCCGGTCGTGGCCCCGGGGCATCTTGCCGAAAAAGGGAACGAGGTTGGTTGGCCGATAGTCTTGGGCAGACCACGCATGGGTGACCTCCGCGCCCGGATAATGCTGGTTGGCCCAGGCGAGAAGGTCATCCAGGTGGGCTTTGGGTGAGGCTGCCCGGCCGCCGGTATGCCCATAGCCACCTACCAGCAACAACTCACCTTCCGGCGTCGGGTGAGTGCGTTGGGAACGTGTGGGTGGATCAATGCTCAGGTACATTCCGCTCGGTGGCGGGGTTTCACCTGGAAGCCGAAGAGCCGCAGCGTATGACCGGTTGGGTTCGAGCTTGGCGAAATAAAGTCCGCGGTCCAGGATCGGCGTGCCAGTAGCTATGACGACGGTGTCCGCGGTGAAGGCGCCTTTTCGTGTGGATACCTCCACAGGAAGGTCAGAACCCACATTCTGCACCTGGACACCCTCAACAATTATTCCGCCGTGCTCCCGGATATCCCTTGCGAGGGTCTCCAGGACTTCCATGGGGTGGATCTGTGCTTGGTCGTCCAGTTCCAGTGCCTCAACCACCGGGAATGGCAGCCCGGGGTCACGGCTGAAGTGCACGTCCAAGCCCGCATCCCGTGAAACCGCGGCCTCCTTGCGCAGCCGCTGGCCGCCGTCGTCGCTGGTTGCGAACGTGACTGCCGTCCGGCGCTGAAACGGGACGCCCTGCTCTTCCATGTACCGCATCAGCCACGCCTGACCAGTGCGATTCGCTTCCACATAGGCTTGCACCACTTTCAGCGAGTACTGGCCACGCAGCGCCGAGAGTGCCCCTCCTTGCAGGAGGCTTAGTTTGCCCGTGGTGTTGCCGGTGGTAGCGGCGCCCAAGGTCCGCGCTTCCAAAACTGCCACACGCTGGCCCGATCGGGACAACAGCAAGGCCGTCACCATTCCTGTGAGCCCTGCGCCCGCCACTATCGTGTCAAAGTGCTTATCATCGGGGATTGCATCGGACGTGAAGCTGGATTCCCTGTCCAACCACAGCGATTTCATCGAACAACCTGCCTCTCAATTCACGGAATTGGTGCCTGGCATGCGTTGATGAAACGGTAAGCCGGTGGCTGCGGCTAATCAAGAGTTCGAGTTGTCGGTGGCGAGTTGCGCGGCCCGGCGGAGCCACGGATCAGTGTCCCGGGACCAGCGTTCCACAACGCGTGCGGCGCGTTCCTTCGCCTGTCCTTCAAGCCTGGCGAGCAAGGGTTTGACCACGTCCACCGCCAGAGGACCTGCCAGTTCCTCCGTGCCGGCCTGCCTGATGAAGCCCTCAATGCGGGTCAGGTCCGTGTTGACCAGGATTCCTACCTTGGTTTGCAGCAGCACAACAGCAGCGAGCCTGCGTTCAAAGACCGGCTCATCCCACAGTTCCGAACTCAGCGCCGTGATGTCGTCATGGCCCAGATTCTTGTGGCGCTTCAGGGCGTCCCGCACCGTTCCTCTCACCGCACCAACCGATGCCCCGTAGACCTTCATTCCACCCAGGCGCCCGCGGGCTTCCATGGCCTTTTCCCAGGACGATTCACGCTGCAGCGTGAAGTCCACAAACTCACCCGCTTCACTCACCTGTCCATTCTGTCAGTGCCTCCCAATAGCGTGAGGGCAATAGCAATCGACAGGAGAGAATATGCCTTCGCAAGAGCTCGTCACTGGAGCGGCAGAAAAATCAGCGTCGTTCCCGGGCGTCCCGGCCGCGACATCGATGCCCGACTGGTATCCCGCGCTCCTCAACACTGTCGCGCAAGAGGTCCGAACAGGCCGCACGCGCGCTCTGGCGGCAGCGAACAGCGAGCTGCTCAATTCCTACTGGAGCATCGGCCGGCAACTTGCCGAGCGGGAATCGCAGGAGGGCTGGGGCGCCAAAGTAGTCACCCGATTGTCCGCTGACATCCGCACCCGCTTCCCCGAGGCGAAGGGCTTCTCCCCCAGGAACCTGCGGTACATGAAGAGCTTTGCCCAGGCCTGGCCTGAGTTTCCAATGTTGCAAGCGCCGCTTGCAACATTGCCCTGGTACCACCAGATCGCACTCCTGGAAAAGCTCGACGACGCCGCCACGCGCCTTTGGTACGCAGCGGCAGCAGCCCGGCATGGATGGTCACGCAACGTCCTGACGCACCAGATCGAGACCCGCCTGCACGAGCGTTCCGGGCAGGCCATCACCAATTTCAAAACCACGATGGTTCCTGCCGATTCAGACCTCGCCCAGCAGGCCACCAAGGATCCCTATGTCTTTGATTTCCTTGCCATGACAGACCGTCGGAGCGAACGGGAACTGGAGCTTCAATTGGTGCAGCACGTGGAGAAATTCTTGCTGGAGCTGGGTCAAGGCTTCGCCTTTGTAGGGGAACAGGTGCGATTGGAGATCGCCGGCGACGAATTCTTCGCGGACTTGCTCTTCTACCATTTGAAATTGCGCTGCTACATGGTCATTGAGCTCAAGGCCGTGAAGTTCGAACCCGGATTCCTGGGCCAGTTGGGCATGTACATGGCAGCCGTTGACGATCTGATGGCCCATCCCGATGACAAACCGACGATCGGCCTTCTGCTATGTAAGGAAAAGAACAGCGTGGTTGCCGAGTACGCCCTCCGTGGCTTCAACGCCCCGGTGGGCATCGCGGAGTGGCGGACTTCCATTGCAGAGTCCTTGCCCGACGAATTTGTTGCCAGCCTGCCCAGTATCGAGACGTTGGAGGCTGAGCTGGCCAGCCAGGCACGTGATCTGCCGGACTGACCTCAGACGTTGTCCTTGAACCAGGCCAACGTGTCGTTCCACGCCGCCGTAGCCTGGGCCTCGTTGTAGCGATCGCTTGTGTCGTTGTGGAATGCATGGTCCACGCCCGGGTACACCTTGAGCTGGTGCTTGACCTGCGTCGCGTCCAACGCATCCTTCAACTGCGGCATGGAACCGGTGATGCGCGCGTCCTTTTCGGCGTAGACACCGAAAACGGCAGGCTTTATGGTGGGGACCTTTGCAAGGTCCGGGGCGGGACCGTAGAACGCAGAGGTTGCCTTCAGCCCAGGGATCTCGGTCGCTGCCTGCCAGGTGATGCCGCCACCGAAACAGAAGCCGATCATGGCAATGCGGCCCTTTTTCACGAAATCCTGGCCATTCAGATACTCGAATGCGGCTTGGAAGTCGCCAACGTGCCGCTGGGCGCCCGCCTTCGTCAGGGCACCCGGAACAGCGTCCGGATCCATCGATGCGGTGCCGCCCTCCCTGCTGAGGAGGTCCAGCGCCAGAGCCGCGTAGCCTTCCTTGGCAAAGCGCCGGGCGATGTCCTGGATGTGGGGCGTGAGGCCTCGGTTTTCGTGACAGATTAATACTCCCGGCCCCTTTTGGCTTCCCTCGTGCCGGGCCAGGTACGCACTGATTTCCGTCCCTCCGGAATCGAACTTCACCGTGGCTGTTGCCAGGCCCGCCGCCCCTTCCGGCACTGTCAGCGGACTCTTGGCATTTGGGACGGTTGTCGTTTTTCCCGACGTTGCTGACGCGGTGGGCGTTGGCATTGGGTCGCCGGTCTTTGGCACCTCGTCCGATGTACAGCCCACCAAGGTCATAGCCGCCGCGGCCGCGGTCATGCTTCCCATGATGAACGCCACGCGCCTCGTGAACGTCCCGTGGGACATGTCGCCCGAGCGGTAATCGTCGTAGAACTCTTCGATCAAGTACTTTTCAAACTTCTCAAGCTGAACCATGACGTCCTCCCGAAGTTGGGCAGTATCTTCCTCTGATGGAAAGACGCGGGCAAGGGCAGGAGGGTTCACCTACGGATTCGATCTGCTGTGTTCGTTCCCGGCGCTAAAAATGTCGGTGGCTACTGACATGGTAAAAATATGAGCCGGAGTCAGCAGATACAAGCCACCCAAGCGGTCGCTTCGCTGCCTGAACGTGCTCATGCAGGCAACGTCAGCGGTGACCTGATAGATCAGCTGCGTGTTCTTGAGGACATGAAGTCTGCGATCTCAAGTTTGCAAGCGAAAATAGCCGTGGCCTTTGACCTTGCCCAGCGCCAAGAGCGCGCAGAGTCCGGAGTTCCAGCGGCTGAACGAAGCCAAGGTGTGGCAGCACAGATCGCGCTCGCCCGGCGTGAATCACCAAACAAGGGTTCCCGGCTTCTGGGACTGGCCAAGGCGCTGGTGTCGGAGATGCCGCGCACTATGGCCGCCCTGGAGTCGGGAAAGCTCAACGAATGGCGGGCCACGCTGCTCGTGAAGGAAACAGCGTGCCTCAGCGCTGAAGATCGTTGCGCCGTGGATGAGGAACTCGCCCCGGACGCGGGCACGTTCGATGGTGCCGGCGACAAGACCATCGTCGCCGCCGCAAAAGCAGCGGCCTATCGTCGTGATCCTCGCTCCGTGACGCAGCGGGCTGCCCACGCGGCGTCCGAAAGGCACGTGAGCCTGCGCCCGGCGCCGGACACCATGACGATCCTCACGGCGCTACTGCCGGTCGCCCAAGGCGTTGCTGCATACGCCGCGCTCACCCGCCATGCAGACTCAGCACGCTCCGACGGGGACAGCCGGCCCCGGGGACAGGTCATGGCGGACACGCTCGTCGAACGCATCACCGGTTCGCCTGCAGGATTCTCTCGGATCGACCTTCAGCTCGTCATGACCGACCGCACCTTGCTACAAGGCGACAGCGAACCCGCAAGACTTACTGGCTACGGCGTCGTGCCCGCAGAATGGGCCAGGGAGCTCCTGACCAGCGGTGAGAGCAAGACAGATCAAGACGTCAGCATTTGGCTGCGACGACTCTTCACGGCACCAAGCACGGGCGAGCTCCTTGCCACTGACTCGAGGGCACGTTTCTTCCCCACGGGCATGAGACGGTTCATCGAAACCCGCGACCACACCTGCCGCACGCCATACTGTGACGCCCCCATCCGCCATTACGACCACATCCTGCCGTGGGCCGAAGGCGGTAAAACCACACTGAATAACGCGGCCGGGCTCTGCGAACAATGCAACCACACCAAGGAAAACCGCGGGTGGAGCGTGAGACCGGAACCCGCAGAGAGACACACGCTGAAGGTGACCACGCCCACCGGGCACAACTACCACTCGACGGTTCCGCCACTGCCAGGCTATGAACGAACCCGAGTTGATTGAGGGAGTTTCGGGTCAACTGGCGGGGTCGTACTGGAACTGCCTGAGCTCTTGCGCGCAGCGGGGGGTACCTTGTGCCCTGGACGTAAACGCCCGCAGCCTTGCCAACGACAAAGCCCCTCACGCCGGCACGGCGTGAGGGGCTTTGAAGATACAAGAACTGAATCCGTTTAGAACTCCCAGTCCTCATCCTCGGTGTTGACAGCCTTGCCAATCACGTACGAGGAGCCCGAGCCGGAGAAGAAGTCGTGGTTCTCGTCAGCGTTCGGGGAGAGTGCCGAAAGGATGGCCGGGTTCACGTCGGTGACCGAAGCCGGGAACATGGCTTCGTAGCCCAAGTTCATGAGGGCCTTGTTGGCGTTGTAGTGCAGGAACTTCTTGACGTCCTCGGCCAGGCCGACGCCGTCGTAGAGGTCGTGCGTGTACTGGACTTCGTTTTCATACAGCTCGAACAGAAGCTCGAACGTGTAGTCCTTGATTTCCTGCTTGCGGGCCTCGGAAACCTTCTCCAGGCCCTTCTGGAACTTGTACCCGATGTAGTAACCGTGCACGGCTTCGTCGCGGATGATCAGGCGGATGAGGTCGGCCGTGTTCGTCAGCTTGGCACGTGAGGACCAGTACATGGGCAGGTAGAAGCCCGAGTAGAACAGGAAGCTCTCCAGCAGCGTTGAAGCCACCTTGCGCTTCAGGGGGTCGTCGCCCTGATAGTAGTCCATGACGATCTGCGCCTTCTTCTGCAGGTTCTCGTTCTCGAGCGACCAGCGGAAAGCGTCGTCAATCTCCTTGGTGGAGCACAGGGTGGAGAAGATGGATGAGTACGACTTCGCGTGCACCGACTCCATGAAGGCGATGTTGGTGTACACCGCCTCTTCGTGTGGCGTCAGCGCATCCGGGATCAGCGAAACAGCGCCGACGGTGCCCTGGATGGTGTCCAGCAGTGTGAGGCCGGTGAAAACGCGCATGGTGAGCTGCTGCTCATCCGGCGTCAGCGTGTGCCACGACTGGACGTCGTTGGACAGCGGCACTTTCTCCGGCAGCCAGAAGTTGTTGACCAGTCGGTTCCAGACTTCCACGTCCTTGTCGTCCTGGATCTTGTTCCAGTTGATTGCTTCGACGTGGCTAAGCAGCTTGACCTTTTCGGTCATTTCATCCCCTTTAGCGTTGGGTTCTTTAAGGTAAGCCTACGACGGTGGGTGGGAACCCGCCGTCGTAATTTTCAGTTTTGAGTGCGGCAACTGCCGCAGGCTATCAACCGATAACGGTTGATCAGAGCATGCAGCTGACGCAGCCTTCCACCTCAGTGCCCTCCAGCGCAAGCTGGCGGAGACGGATGTAGTAAAGGGTCTTGATGCCCTTGCGCCATGCGTAGATCTGCGCCTTGTTGATGTCGCGCGTGGTGGCGGTGTCCTTGAAGAACAGCGTCAGGGACAGGCCCTGGTCCACGTGCTGCGTTGCAGCTGCGTAGGTGTCGATGATCTTCTCGTAGCCGATTTCGTAGGCATCCTGGTAGTACTCCAGGTTGTCGTTGGTCAGGTACGGAGCCGGGTAGTAGACGCGGCCAATCTTGCCTTCCTTGCGGATTTCAATCTTGGCGGCCACCGGGTGGATCGACGAGGTGGAGTTGTTGATGTAGCTGATGGAACCGGTGGGCGGAACGGCCTGGAGGTTCTGGTTGTAGATACCGTGCTCCATGACGGACGCCTTCAGCTCGCGCCAGTCATCCTGCGTGGGGATGTGGTGGCCGGCGAAGAGCTCGCGGACGCGTTCCGTCTCCGGAACCCATTCCTGCTCCGTGTACTTGTCGAAGAACTCGCCGGAAGCGTAAGTGGACTTTTCGAAGCCGCCGAACTTCTGGCCGGTCTCGATGGCCAGACGGTTGGAGGCGCGCAGAGCGTGGAACAGCACCGTGTAGAAGTAAATGTTGGTGAAGTCCAGGCCCTCTTCGGAACCGTAGTGGACGTGCTCGCGGGCAAGGTAGCCGTGGAGGTTCATCTGGCCAAGGCCAATCGCGTGGCTCTGGGCGTTGCCCTGGGCAATGGACGGCACCGAGTTGATGTAGGACATATCCGAAACTGCGCTGAGGGCGCGAATGGACGTCTCGATCGAGAGTCCGAAGTCCGGCGAATCCATGGTCTTGGCGATGTTCATGGAACCGAGGTTGCAGGAAATGTCCTTACCCACGGTCTCGTAGCTGAGGTCTTCCGCGTAGATGGACGGCGATGAAACCTGCAGGATCTCCGAGCACAGGTTGCTCATGGTGATCTTGCCGTCGATCGGGTTGGCCCGGTTCACGGTGTCTTCGAACATGATGTACGGGTAGCCGGACTCGAACTGGATCTCCGCGAGGGTCTGGAAGAACTCACGGGCGCTGATCTTGGTCTTCTTGATCCGGGAATCGTCAACCATCTCGTAGTACTTCTCCGTGACGGAAATGTCGGAGAAGGGGACACCGTAGACGCGCTCGACGTCGTACGGGGAGAAGAGGTACATGTCCTCGTTCTTCTTGGCGAGCTCGAACGTGATGTCCGGGACCACGACACCCAGGGAGAGCGTCTTGATGCGGATTTTCTCGTCAGCGTTTTCGCGCTTGGTGTCCAGGAAGCGGTGGATGTCCGGGTGGTGCGCGTGCAGGTACACGGCACCTGCACCCTGGCGGGCACCAAGCTGGTTGGCGTAGGAGAAGCTGTCTTCGAGGAGCTTCATCACGGGGATGACACCGGAGGACTGGTTTTCGATCTGCTTGATCGGGGCGCCGTGCTCACGGATGTTGGTGAGTGAAAGGGCTACACCGCCACCACGCTTGGAGAGCTGCAGCGCGGAGTTGATGGCGCGGGCAATCGACTCCATGTTGTCTTCGATGCGGAGCAGGAAGCAGGAGACCAGCTCACCGCGCTGGGCCTTGCCTGCATTCAGGAAGGTGGGGGTTGCGGGCTGGAAACGGCCGTCGATGATTTCATCAACAAGGCGGCTGGCAAGTTCTTCGTTGCCGCGGGCAAGGTGCAGGGCAACCATGCAGACGCGGTCTTCGTAGCGCTCAAGGAAGCGCTTGCCGTCAAACGTCTTCAGTGTGTAGGACGTGTAGAACTTGAAGGCGCCAAGGAAGGTCTCGAAGCGGAACTTCTTCTTGTATGCACGGTTGAAGAGTTCACGGATGAAGTTCATCGTGTACTGGTCGAGGGTTTCGCGCTCGTAGTACTGGTTCTTCACCAGGTAGTCGAGCTTCTCTTCCAGGTCGTGGAAGAACACGGTGTTGTTGTTCACGTGCTGCAGGAAGTACTGGTGCGCGGCTTCACGGTCGGCTTCAAACTGGATCTCGCCGTTGGGGCCATACAGGTTCAGCATGGCGTTGAGCTCGTGATAGCCCAGGCCCTTATAGGCCTCGGGCAGTGGCTTCTTGGCCGTTTCCACAGCGCCCCCGGTTACTTCTGTTTCTGCGACAGTAGTGTCCAAAACTTTTCCAATCCTTGATTGACCCGATCGACGTCTTCCGGCGTCCCCATGAGTTCAAACCTGTAGAGATGCGGCACGTTGCACTTGGCGGCGATGATGTCTCCCGCTGCGCAATAGTTTTCCGCGAAGTTGGTGTTTCCTGCACCGATAACACCACGTATCAGTTGCCTGTTCCGTGGGTTGTTGAGAAACCTGATGACCTGCTTGGGCACTGAACCTTCCCCGTTCGTCCCACCGTAAGTCGGCAGGACGAGGACAAAGGGTTCAAGTGCTTGAAGCGGGGCATCATGCGCATAGAGCGGGATGCGCGCTGCATCCCTGCCCAATTTCTGGACAAAGCGCTTGGTGTTCTCAGATGTCGAGGAAAAGTAGATGAGGTGACTCCTCGTGGTCACAGTGTCCGTGTCACTGCGCACGGATGCCGTTGCCAGCGGTGCCATGGGAGTCACCTCGACTACATAGGAATTCTTGCTTGCTGTGGTGGCGAAGTCCGAAAGGAAACTTAGGCCACGGAGGAAACGGCCTGGGCCAGTTCCTCGATCTTGTCCGGGCGGAATCCAGACCAATGGTCCTGCTCGGTCACGACGACGGGAGCCTGCATGTAACCCAGCGCCTTGAGGCGTTCGAGCGCCTCGGCATCCTGGGAGATGTCGACACTCTGGTAGGCAATGCCCTTCTTGTCGAGTGCCCGGTAGGTTGCGTTGCACTGAACACAGGCCGGCTTCGTGTAAACCGTAACGGTCATGATCCCTGTCCCCTTAGTTGAAGTCTGTCGCTCTTCGTATCTGGCGGGCTCAACCGGAACTGAATACTGAATCCGATACCGGCCCGCAGGCTGCTGTGGCAGCCAACACGCTTATTTAGTCTTGTGCTGGTTTCCCGCTCAATCCGTAAACCGATACTACATGTAGTGCAAGCGCCTCGCCGGGACCCCAAGATGATGTATTACAAGTATGTCATTCAATCCACCGCTCGTCCACAGGCAAGGGCTCTCAAAATGTCCGTAATTCCGCCATATTGAGAGATGTCATCCACACCCTGTGGACTACTTAGCCACATTTAATCTCCAGCGTGTCGCCGGGTTCCGGCGTGTCGTGACACTTTGAAAATGTGGCGTGGCGAACAGCTAAACTCTCCTGATGGTCAATCTCCTCCACCTCCGGACGCTGATGGAAGTAACCCGCTTGGGTTCTTTCGCTGCGGCTGCCGCGCAGCTTGGCTATACAGCCTCCGCCGTTTCCCAGCAGATGGCCGCACTGGAACGCGACACCGGCGTGGAACTTTTCCAGCGTTCGGCGAGGAGCGTCATTCCCACCGAAGCGGCCATCACCATGACGCGGCACGCCTCAAAGGTGCTGACCGACGTCGAAGCACTGATGGCGGCAGCATCAAGGACCAACGATGCGCCAGCCCAGGAATTGCGGCTGGGCATCTTCCCAAGCCTTGCCACGTACGTGCTCCCGGACATCCTGAAGAATGAGCGGTGGAACGGACTCGGAATCGAGCTGCGGGTATCAGTCGCTGAACCGGCACAGACCATCCAGGGACTGCGCAGTGGCGGAGAATTGGACGTCGCCCTCGTGTACCAGGTGGGCCAGTCCGGATTGGCCTGGCCACATTCCCTGGAGCGGCAATGGATCGGCGACGACGACTTCCGCGTGGTGCTGCCCGCTTCATGGAAAATCCGCGAGGATGCCGAGATTGAAGCCGCGCACCTCTCGGACATGCCGTGGATCGTCCACCACCCCGGAACCAGCGACGCCCTCGTGATCGAACGCCTGTTCGCCAGCTGCAACCTGCACCCCCGCGTCGTGGCTTACAGTGACGATTTCCACGCCAGCCTGGAGATGACCGCGGCTGGCTTGGGTGCCTCGCTGGTACCGGAACTGGCGCTGCGCAACAGGCCGCCCGGTGTCGTGGTCCTTGACGTCCCGGACATCCGGCTGGCGCGTAACGTGTTTGCGCTGCTCATCAATGAAAAGCGCACAGCGCAAGTCCAACTGTTTACGCAGCTCCTGGCTGACACCCTCCGCGGCACCTCCGAAAAGAGCGGTTTGCATCCCCTGAAATCAGCGCCTGTCAAGGGTCCGCAGCGTCGGAGGTGAATTCTTCCCAATTGCTGGAACCGGCCCGATGTTGGGGTTAGATTGATCACATGGGCAAGGTAGCAAGCACACATTTTGGGGAGATCGAGCTCAATCACGGGCGTGAACATTGCTTCGTGACCAAACACGAACTCGGCGGCAATCAGCTTGAGCTGGACCTCAACGTCACGGCGCATGACCATTTCGACGAGGCTGCCATGCACAAGGTGGACTACCGCTTGCGCTTCCTGCCGGAGCTGGTTGACCAGGTCCGGGAGATGATCGCCGATGAGCTGGACCAGGACGGCACCAATCCGCAGCAGTTCCTGCATTTCCATAGTTCCCAGCTCAAGGAAGAGCAGCTCGAATCCGTTTTCGGGGTCAGGGACAAGTCCCAGCTCACCAACGACGTCTTCCTCAAAGCCCTCAAACTGGGTCATGTGGCCATCTACCCTGGCCAGCCCGAGCGCTATTTCGTCCTGGACTTCACCCTCGGCTCGCACTTCACGGATGAGCTGCTGGTAGTGGCCGCCGATGAAGACGGCGTGGTGGATGACGAAATCCTTTGGGAGTCGTGAGGGACTGAGCCTTTAAACGCCTGACGGCGGCCGATCACCTTTCGGTGACCGGCCGCCGTCGTTGTGGCTGGCTTACTTAGCGGTTTCGAGCAGCGTGGCGCGAACCGTCTGGGTTGCCTTGACCAGGTTGCGCAGGGACTCTTCGGTCTCGGCGTAGCCACGGGTCTTCAGGCCGCAGTCCGGGTTGACCCAGAGCTGGCGCGAGGGAACGTGCTTGACGGCGGTGGCCAGGAGTTCGGTGACTTCTGCTTCACCCGGAACACGCGGCGAGTGGATGTCGTAAACGCCCGGACCAACGCCGCGGCCGAAGCCGTGGGACTCGAGGTCGTGGACGACCTCCATGCGGGAGCGTGCAGCTTCGATGGAGGTCACGTCTGCGTCGAGGCCGTCGATTGCATCGATGATCACACCGAACTCGGAGTAGCACAGGTGGGTGTGGATCTGGGTGGAGTCGGCAGCACCGGCCGTGGCGAGGCGGAAGGAGTCAACGGACCACTTCAGGTAGTCGGCGTGGTCTGCCTTGCGCAGCGGGAGGAGCTCACGGAGGGCGGGCTCGTCCACCTGGATGACCTTGATGCCGGCTGCCTCGAGGTCAGCGATTTCGTCGCGGAGTGCCAGTCCAACCTGGTTGGCGGTCTCGCCCAGCGGCTGGTCATCGCGAACGAAGGACCAGGCCAGGATGGTGACCGGACCGGTCAGCATGCCCTTCATCGGCTTGCTGGTCAGCGACTGTGCGTACTCAGCCCAGGCAACCGTGATCGGGGCGCTGCGGGTGACGTCGCCCCAGAGGATGGACGGACGGGTGCAGCGGGATCCGTAAGACTGGACCCAGCCGTGGACCGTCACGTCAAAACCTTCGAGGTTCTCCGCGAAGTACTGGACCATGTCGTTGCGCTCGGGCTCGCCGTGAACCAGGACGTCGTAGCCCAGTTCTTCCTGCAGGTCCACAACGCGCTTGATCTCGTCCTTCATGAGCTTCTCGTACTGCTCGTTGGTGAGATCGCCCTTGTTGTTGCGGGCACGTGCGGAGCGGATCTCGGACGTCTGGGGGAACGAACCGATGGTGGTGGTGGGCAGCGGCGGAAGGTGCAGTGCCTCTTCCTGGGCAGCTTCACGAACCGCGTACTCGGAGCGGCTGAAGTCCGCAGCGGTCAGTGCCTGGGTGCGGGCGCGGACGTCGTCGCGGCGAACGCCTTCGGCGGTTGCACGGGAAGCGATCACGGCGGATGCTTCGTCGATGGCAGCCTTGGCCGACGCGGGGTCCGCCAGGTAGGAAGCGAGGGTCTTGACCTCCACTGCCTTCTGGTCGGAGAAGGCGAGCCAGCTGCGCAGCTGCTCAGACAACGCGGTTTCCTCTGCGACGTCGTGCGGGACGTGCTGGGTGGACGTGGACGTGCTGACGGCCAGCTTGCCGGCTGCAGCCTTCAGCTCATCCAGCTTCGCGGCAGATGCGGCGAGGTCGTTGCGCCAGATGTTGTGACCGTCAACCACACCGGCAACCAGGGTCTTGTTGCCTAGGCCTGCGAGGGCAGCTGCAGAGGGAACTCCACCCTTGAAGACATCGATGTGCAGGGCGTCGATGTTGGTGGCAGCAAGCGTACCGAGCTGGCCATCGAGAGAGCCGTACGGGGTGGAGACAAGAATCTGCGGACGCTTGGCGGCGTTGGTGAGGACCTCGTAAGCACGGGCAACGGCTGCTTCGATCTCGGCGGCCGGCGTGTCCTGGTCAACAACCAGGGCCGGCTCATCGAGCTGAACCCAGCTGGCGCCAGCCTCGGCGAGCTTCTCTAGCAGCTGAACGTATACAGGCAGGATGTCCTCGAGGCGGGACAGCGGCGCGAAACCGGCCGGGGCGTCGTCGGATGCCTTGGAGAGCAGCAGGTAGGTGACCGGGCCAACAATGTACGGGCGGGTCTCAATGCCGTTGGCAAGTGCGAAGGCGAACTCGTCAACCTTGGCAGTGGAGGCGAGCGTGAACTCGGTTTCCGGGCCGATTTCCGGTACCAGGTAGTGGTAGTTGGTGTCGAACCACTTGGTCATTTCCAGCGGCTGCTGTTCCTTGTTGCCGCGTGCCAGCGTGAAGTAGCCATCGATGTCCAGCTGGCCCTCAGCGTTGAGGAGCTTACCGAAGCGTGCCGGAACCGCGCCCAGGTGCGCAGTGGTGTCCAGCACCTGGTCGTAGAAGGAGAAGGTACCCGGAACAGCGGCAGCTTCAGTAAGGCCCAGGTCCTGCAGGCGCTTTGCGATGGTGAGCTGGATGTCCTTTGCTGCTGCGTCCAGTGCTGCGGCGTCGATCTTGCCGGCCCAGTAAGCTTCGACAGCCTTCTTGAGCTCGCGGCGACGGCCGATGCGAGGGTAGCCGAGCAGCGAGGCTGCCGGGAACGGAGTGGCGGGCGTGTTCTGTTCAGTCATGGGAATTCCTTGATGAAGTGGTTTGAAAAGGTTGGTGTCTTGGGTGGCCGGGAAGAGCCGACGGGTTGGTGGCAGGCTGTTAGCTTGCGTATTCCTGGCGCAGGGCCATGGTGTTTACGCGGCCAGCAGGGCGGGATGGCCGCGGCAGCGCCAGCTTGTCCAGCACGTCCAGGGCGTCGGCGTGCTCATTGAAGGTGTACAAGTGAATGCCTGGCGCACCGGCATCCAGTGCCGCATTGGCCAGATCCACAGTGGCTGCGACGCCGATTCGCCGACGGTCGGCTTCAGTGTCCACGGCAGCCAGGCGCTCCATGAGTTCCACGGAAGGGTCGACGCCGGCCAGCTCGCCGAGGCGCTTCAGGCGCCGAAGGCTGGTGAGCGGCATGACACCGGGGATGATCGGGATAGTGACCCCGGCCCGACGTGCACGGGTCACCAGGTCCGAGTATTCGTTCGCGTGGAAGAAAACCTGCGTGATCGCGAAGTCCGCACCGGAACGCTGCTTGGCCAGGAGAACTTCGACGTCGTGTCCCACACTTGGCGATTCAGGATGCCTGGTGGGGTACGCGGCCACTCCGACAGCGATCTTGCCGGCGCAAAGGAGTGCTGAACGACGCTGCTCCACGCGGCGGATCAGTTCGATCAGATCCTGGGCGTAGCGGAGTGAACCGATGGCAGGCTGGCTTCCGTCTTTGGGAAGATCGCCGCGCAGTGCAAGGATGCCGCGGACGCCGTGGTCCAGGAGCTCACCGATGATCTCCGCCAGTTCAACCGGTGTGTTGCCTACACACGTCAGGTGAGCCAAGGGCCGAAGCGTGGTTTCGAGCAGGAGTCGGTTGATGAGGTCAACGGCGGTGTCCCGGTTGGATCCACTGGCACCGTACGTCACGGAGACGTAGTCCGGCTCGGTGGCTTCGAGTTCACGGATAGTGGTCCACAGAGTTTCTGCGGCCGCCGGCGAGCGAGGGGGAAACAGCTCGTAGGAAAGTGCTACGGGTGCCGTTCCGGCTAGGTTGGGATGTACGTCAATAAGGCTTGGTGGCGACATTTGCGTCCTTGGCTGTTCGTCATCGAACGTCACCCAATGGATCCAAGGGAACCATTGATTGCATGATCGATGAATTGAGTTTGGGATACACGAAAGAACTCCAGCAGGACGCAGCCGCGACTGGTACGCCTGGAATGAAGCTTTCCGTGTGCAAATGTCAGGCCCACATGGGGGCACCCACACCCTCCTCACCGCCCTTGCGGGGCGGATCCAACGGAGGATCGCTGACACGTTACCGCGGTAACTTGTTTATGACTCTAGGTCGTGGGCAAGGAGGGGTTCAACTCGGCCACCGAATTAAGACGCAGTTTTACGATCCGTGAAGAAGGATTTGTGAACTTTGTTCGCCAAAAGGCGCCGTAGAAACCTTCACCACGGCCTGTCTACGCTCGAGTCATTCTCGGGGCCGCGCAGGTACTCCTCGCGTTCCTGCCCTTCTGTTCGCTCCCGTTGGGCCTGTTGCGCGCTCTCTCCCAGCTTTTGCAGTTGCTCCTGCTGTGGCTCGGACGGCGAATCCTTGGCTTGCTTCTTCGCCTCGCCACTTCCCTTGGAGTCCGCAGCTATCTTGGCTTTGAGCCGATCCATGGCCGAATCCAGGGCTTTCCCCTCCCCTGACGAATTCCCGGGCCCCTCCTGCGCGCACTGCGCAGGTGAGGACTCGAGGACATCCAACGCTTCACGAAACAACGTGGCTGCCATCGGCTTATTTCCTGCAGCCAAAGCAGCATCGCCCAGTTTCTCGATACTCAACACCAGATTGACCCGCACCTGACATTCATCAGTGCCGGCACCGGCATCCAACGCCGCTTCGAAGTCCTTCCGTGCCGCCGTGAAGTCGCCGGCCAGAACATGGACGTCGCCGGATGCAAAGTAGGCTTTGTGCGGCTCGAACAGGTTGGCAACATGCAGCCAGGAAGCGGCTCCGGCTGCAGCATCCTGATCGGCCGTTTCGAAGGCCTGTGCAGCGTACCCGCCCAAGGCACCCACGCTCAGGAGTTTCGCTGCGACGGCGAGCGCCAGCAGGGCCGGCGGGGCGGACCACAGCGCGAGGCGGCGTCTGCGGCGTCGTGCGTTGTTCATGCCTTTGGTTCCTTGGTTTTCGGGCGCAAGCTTTGACCCCGTACTTCCCGTAGCGCGGTGAGATGACGCAGGGGTTCGTGAAGGGCCAGCAGGAATCCGGCGAGCGCCAGGAGCCAGTAAAGTTCCACGCGGCCGGGTGCGTCGTCGTTGGTAGGCGTGAGGGTGCCTGGCTGGGCTTTGGCAAGCATGTCAGCCGTGGGTTGGTTCCCGGTCCGGTGGACATATGGGACATGGAGCTGAGTTGCGATGTTTTTCAGTTGCCCTTCGTCGATCCTGGACACCGCGTCCTGCCCCGAGCTCTTGTCCTGTACGTACCCGGCTTCGGTGTGTGACGGGTCTTTCATTCGGCCACCCTGCCCTGTGCCGTAACCCAGCACGGCTCCCCCGCTCACGCTGTTCGCGTCCACCGGCAGCGGCGCTGGTGCCTCGGCGGCGGTGTTCTCGCCGTCCCCGGCGTAGAAGACCAGTGCTGGACGTCCCGGGTGCTGCTCTTTGGCGGCCGCGAGCCTGTCCTTGAGCAACGTTCCTGCGCCCGCAATGCTGCTGCCGTTGGCGTACCGCGGGTTTTGCGGCTGCAGTGTTGTCATGGCGATTTGCAGCGCGGTGGCGTCCTGGCTCAACGGCATGCGGACGGTCGCCTTGTTGTCGAAGGTGATGAGGGAAAACCTGGCTCCCGCTAGTTCCTTGGCGATCGCCATCACGTCGTGTGTTGCCCCTGACAAGCGGGTGCCTGTGCCGTTGTAATCCTCTGCAGCCATGCTGGTACTGGTATCGACAACGAAGAAGACGTCCACGTCCGCGACCGCGGTCCTCGCTTCACTGCCGGGCCACCCTGGTCGCAGTGCGGCAAGGACCAGAAGCACGACGGCGGCGCCCCGGATGGCGGCTGGCCGCACCGACCCTCGTGGTCCAGTGCTGCCGGGTCCCGGCCCGCGAGCGATGGCCCACAGGGTGAAGGCTACGACGGCGACGCCTATGGCAGCGAGGAGCGCCCACGGAATAATCGGTTGAAGCGTCACGGGTTCAGCCTCCATCCCAGGATCACCATTCCGGCACCTGCCAGCAGCGCGACGCCAAGCGGCAGCGCCGGGCTGTCGCTCACCGCAATCTGGGGTGCGGCCTGGTAGCTGCTGGCTTCGGACTCCTGCACTTTCTGGACGATCCCGGGCACTGCGTCAGGACTGTCCAGGGTGAAGTAGCTGCCCCCGGTTCCTTCGGCAACCGCCCTGAGTTGGCCGCCGGGCTGATCAGCTTGATTTCCGTAGTCGAAGTCGCCGGGGTTCAGTGCGTACACCTTGACGTTCTTGCTCCGGGCCAGCCCGCCGGCCTGCTGCAGGGTGAAGATGGGGTCACCGGAGAGGAAGTTGTCGGTCGCCAGCACAACAGACCGCGAGCGCTTGGCGTCGCCGGACTCCGATTCGACGTCCGGGAAGCTTTGCACGCAGGATGCCAGGCCATCGCCGATCAGGGAGGATCCTCCCCCGTTCCATGTCCCGTCGAAGAAGGATCCTGCCCCCCTGTCCAGGGCCTTCTGAGCTGCGGTGAGCTGTTCGGCAGCGTAGTCGTAGTCGTCTGTCAGCGGGAACAGTTGGACGCTGCTGCTATCGAAGATCACCATGCCGATGCGCTCGCCATCGAATTCCCGGGCGAGTTCCTGGAACACCTTGGCGATGGCAGCGTCCGTACTGGTCATGGATCCTGAAACATCAAGGCAGAGGATGATGTCCCGGTTCCGGATTTCGGGCTGTTCCGTGGTGCGCTGGGCAGGTCTTGCCGCTGCTGTGGCTGTGGCCACCAGGAACAACGCACCCAAGACCATGGCGAGGACCAACGTGGCCTTGTACCGCCGCAGCGCCTTTTGGTACTCGGGAAGCTCGGTGAGGCGCTCGCCGTGTGCCACTGGCCTGCCCCTTTGCGGTCGACGCCGGATCAACAGTCGGGCGGCTATCACCAGTGCCAGGGCAGCGAGGGGAAGAATCCACCAGTACGTCAGTTCCACGCCTGTACCACCTGGCGTGCGGTCTTTGCGGAGTCCCGAACGGATTGCCTGGCTACGGGCGCGAATTCGTTGGGGTAGATCAGAGCGATACCCACGGCGAACTGATCCAGTCCGTTGCGGCGCAATTCCTCCAGTGTCATGGAAGTGGCCGGAAGACCTGTGGCTGCACCCGCAAATTCCCGCACGAGGAGGCTGAGTCGCTGGTGTGCGTCGCGCCCGGGGAGGCGGCCGGCGTCGGCCTCTCTTTCGAGGGTATCTATTGCTGACAGGCACCTGGCCCGCAGCGTTTCCAGATCGTGTGACTCCCCATGCCCGCTTGCCGGAGTTTTTGGGGTTGCTTTGCGGACGGGCCACAGCATCCATCCGTACCAGCACGCTACGAGCAGCAGCAGCACCAAGCCCAGCCAAAGCCACAGCTGCTGATATTGAAGGGGTGCGTAGAAGCCGGCGTTATCCTGCACGGTTGCTACCCTTGGCGGACTTCGCGCCCGAGCGGTGCTTCTCCAGGAGCGCGAACACCGCCGGGAGGACGTCGGCGGTGGCGCCAACCGTCTGCTCAGCAATGCCGAGCCTGCGGAAGAAGGCGCTGCGCTCCTCCCCACGCTTCCGCATCGCGGTGGCATATGCGGCACGAACAACGTTGTTCCCGGCCACCGGCGCAGGGATCCGCTGGCCGTCCCCGACGTCGAAGCTGGCCTCCTGCGTTGACGCCGGATGCCCCGGTTCCTTGGCCAACCCGGCGTCGAGGATAGTGAGCCACAGGACTTCATGCCGGGCCCTCAGGCGCCGGAGCAGCATTTCGGTGTGGGCGTCGGGCCTGAACTCATCGGCGAGAACGGCAATGAGCAGGCGGCCCTTCAAGAACCTCAACGCGTAGTCGAGTTGCTCTGTGATGGCGCTCGCCGGTCCATCCAGGGAAATGCCGGCATCCACTTCCCGGAGCAGCAGCTCCAGGTGCTCTTCACCGCTCTGGGGCGGGAGGTACCGGGAAGTGAGTGCCGCGCCGTGCAGGAGTCCGACGTCGTCCCCGTGCCTGCAGGCGAGATAGCCCAGCACGCCTGCAGCATCAACGGCAATGTCTTTCTTGGATTCACCGGAGGCAGCGTGGGCTGCCATGTTCCGTCCTGTGTCCACGAGCAACAGCACCGAATGACGGCGGACGGCCACATAGCGTTTGACCAGGGGTGATCCGTGGCGGGCAGTGGCTTTCCAATCAATGTCCCTGACTTCGTCGCCGGGTACGTACGAGCGCAATTCGTCGAAGTCCAGGCTGCGGCCCTTGAAGACAGAACCGTATTCGCCATCCAACAGGGTGAGCGTCCTGCGGTGGGCGAAGATAAACATCTTCGACTTCACGCGGCGGAGGAGGCTGGGCATGCGGTGTCCGCTACGGCGTCTGCACGGACGCGAGCACTGCATCAATGATGGTTTCCACGGGGATCCCTTCAACCACGGCATCGAACCCGAGCACTATTCTGTGGCGCAGGATCCTATGGGCCAGTTTCTTGACGTCCTCCGGAATGACGTGATCCCGCCCGCTCAGGAGTGCCAACGCCCTCGCCGCCTGGCTGAAGGCAATGCTCGCCCGCGGACTTGCACCGAACTCGATGAGGTTGGCCAAACGGGGCTCCAAGTATTGGGAGGCATGACGGGTCACGTAGGCCAGGCCAACGATGTACCTGATGATGGCAGGATCAACGTAAACCCTCTTGACGAGTTCCTGCACCTGGACAATGGCGTCAAGGGACGCGGCCGCTGGTGGCTTCTGCGCTGCGCTGAACACCCCGGCATCTATCCGCCTGATGACTTCGGCTTCCTCCGCCGGGCTCGGATAGTCCAGGACGTCCTTGAGCATAAAGCGATCCATCTGTGCTTCCGGAAGGCGGTAGGTTCCCTCCTGCTCAATCGGGTTTTGCGTTGCCAGCACCAGGAAAGGCTCCGGCAGAGGATAGGACTCGCCACCAATGGACGTCTGCCGTTCCTGCATCGCCTCCAGCATCGCGCTCTGCGTTTTGGCGCTGGAACGGTTGATCTCATCAAGCAGCACAATGTTCGCGTGAACGGGTCCCAGCTGGGTGACGAACGTGCCTTTGGCCGCATCAAATATCTGAGTGCCCGCGATGTCACTGGGCAACAGGTCCGGAGTGCATTGGATCCGGCGAAAATCCGCACTCACTGATTCCGCAAGAGCTTGCGCCGCTGTGGTCTTGGCCAGACCCGGAACGCTTTCCAAAAGGACATGTCCGCCGGTCAGGAGGCCGATCACCAGCGTCTCCTGCAGCCTGGACTGGCCAACCACTTTGGTCTCAAAGCTTCGGATAATGCTGCCGACGAGCTGCTGGGCACGGGCCAAGTCCGGTGCATCGATTCCGGTCGTGGCGGTGTTCTGAAGCACTCGTGGTCCCCTCGCTGGCGTGATTCACTCTATCCAAGCCTCCCCTGAACAAGCTCGCAATGGGGAGCCCTCCCCATGTGCGCTTCTGAGGTCTATCCTTTTGCCATGCCTCAGCTACCAGCCCGCTATGAGCAGTACCTCAACGACCAAAGCCAGCGCGTCATCGACGCCGTCCGTCCAGTTCTGTTGCAGTCCGCCGCAGACCAAAGGCATGGAGTCCGGATTATCTACAACACAGGCCCCACCGGGCACCAGGCTCATCTGGATGAGTCGATACCCTACGGCGAAATAGTCGAGGACATCGACTAGCCCTTCACCGAGCCGGACAACGCGAAGGAGCTGCCCACGCTCCGGGATACCAGCACGTACAGCAACAGCACCGGCACTGAGTACAGGATGGAAAACGCCGCCAGCTGCCCATAAGCTATGGCGCCATGCTGGCCAAAGAAGCTGAAGATGGACACCGCGGCTGGTTGCTTGGCTGTGGAGAGCAACAGGATGAAGGGGACGAAGAAGTTTCCCCATGCCTGTATGAAAACAAAGATGAATACGACGCCCAGGCCCTGCCTCATAAGAGGCAGCACGATGGTCCGCAGGGCCGCCATGCTTGATGCACCATCCATCCATGCCGCCTCCTCCAGTTCCAAGGGAACGGAGTCCATGAAGTTCTTCATCATCCAGATGGCCATGGGCAGGGTGGTTGTGGCCATGAAGAATATGGTGGCCATCATGGAATCGAGCAACTGGAGCTGGACGAACAATCCATAGACGGGCACCATAATGGCGGTCACGGGCAACGACGTCCCGAAAAGCACCGAGTACATGAACGGCTTGTTGAACCTGGACTGGTAGCGGGACAGCGGATACGCAGCAAGGACTGCTGCCACCAGGTTGACCGCCGCTGTTCCGGCCGAGAGAAGGAAACTGTTGGTCAAGGGCTGGAACAACAATTCCGGCGTGAACACCGCACCAAAATTATCCATCGAAGGCGCCGACGGCACCGCGGTCTGGTAGCCGGCGTGAGGATCGACGGCGGCCAGCAGCAACCACAGCAATGGCGCCACAAAGCAGAAACCGATCACGGCCAAAGCGATATCTGCCGCAAGCCGCGGCCTGGACATCATGGCTTCTGCTCCCTGAGCAGGCGGACATAGACAGCGCCGAAGACCACTCCCAACACAATCAATACCGAAGCAACGGCCGTGCCATAACCAATATCCCCAAATTTGAAGGCCTCCTGGTAGGCCAACACCGGCAAGGTGGTACTGGCATTGGCTGGGCCGCCGGCCGTCATCACCCAAATGAGCGTGAACACGGCCAACGTCTGCAGCGTAATCAGCATCAGGTTGGTGGCGATGCTGCTCCTTATCAGTGGCAACGTGATGAATGCCAGGCGCTGCCAGCCTTGGGCACCATCCATCAAGGCAGCCTCCGAGACATCCTGTGGCACGTCCGCGAGGGCGGCCCTGTACACAAGCATGGAGAACGCCGTTCCCCGCCACGTGTTCGCCAGGATAATCGCGACAAGTGGGAACGTGTACAGCCAGTCCGGCCCCTGCCCGCCAAAGAAGGCCAGCATCTGATTCAGTGTGCCCTCACGGTTGAAGTACGCATAGGCCGCGAAGGCAGCCACGATCTCCGGGAGTACCCAGGCCGCTACCACCGCCGTTCCCACCCACGAGGAAACTGCCTTACGTGAGCGCGTCATGAGCAGCGCGATGAGCAGGCCGAGCACGTTCTGGCCGAGCACGGCCGAGGCTGCGACGAAAACAACGGTCAGCCATGCCGCGAGCGGAAACGAGTCATCGCTGAACATCCGGACATAGTTCTCCAGCCCCACCCACTGTGGATCCCGGGCCGCACGGCCTGAAAGAGCGGCATTGGTGAACGACGCATAGAAGGACCAAGCCACCGGGGCAAGCAGGAACAACAGGAGCAGGAGAACGGAAGGAACAACCGGCAGCAGCCGCAGGTAGCGGCGAATCGTCATTTCCCTGCTGTCATTTCTTTGATGTCATCTCATGCCCGTCATCTGTTGAGGACCTTGTCATCGCCAACAACCTTGCGCACCGTGGCGTCATACTCCGCTGCGGCATCTTCAGGGCTTTGCTTTCCAGTGATGACAGACTCGGTGGCTACCTGGACCGCCGTCGAGATCCTCGGGTAATCGGCGGTGGCAGGGCGGTAATGCGTCACCTTCACCAACTCCGACACGTCCTTCACGAACGGATTCGCCGAAAGGTAGCTCGATTCCTTTGCAACATCCGTGCGCACCGCTATTTGGGAGTTGTTAACGTCAAAGGCCAAGGCATTCTTCTTGTTCAGGGCGGTGGTGAGGAACTTGAACGCAAGCTCAGCGTTCTTGCTCTTGGCACCGACTGCAAGTGTCCAACCACCGGACATGCTGACGCCACCGGGTTCCTGTCCGTTCCGCGTGGGGAACATGGCCACACCCATGTCCTGCTCATAGCCTGCCCACTCATAGGGCCCGCCCTTTTGCCAGAACGACGGCGTATACGAGCCTTCCACGGTTGCCGCCAGTTTGCCCTGCGGGAACCACTCGCCAAAGACCTTCTTCCAGACATTGGCGTCGAGAGCTTCAGCCGGGCTCACTGCAAGTTTTTCGTCGTAAAGGGTCTTCAGGAAAGCCAGCGAGTCAGTAAAACCCTGGGAGCCCACCACCCACTTCTTTTCCTTTTCGTCGTACAGCGTGCTGTCAGTCCCATAGAGGAGTTCGTAGAAGCTCTGCATGACGGTGCCCTCGCCCGTACCCTTGCCGGCGTACATATTGAAGGGAATCACGGTTGGGTCCGAGGCTTTGATGGCACGTGCTGTGGACAGGATGTCTTCCCACGTTTTGGGCTGCCACGGAACAGGAATTCCGGCCTTCTGCAGCACTGCCTTGTTGTACCAGATGGCACGCGTGTCAGTGCCGAGAGGCACCGCGTAAATGCCACCGTCGTCGGCCCGGCCTGCAGCTTTGGCCGCTTCATTGAACTGGGACCAGTCGTCCCACTTTTCCAGATAGCTGTCCAGCTTGAGGAGGTAACCGGCGTCGACGTCGGAACGCACCTTGAACGTGTCCTCATAGAAGACATCCGGCGCGGTGTCCGGGGAGCGCTGGGCCAAAGCGAGCTTGGTGCCGTAGTCGTCATCGTTGGCTTGGATCGGTTCGAGGTTGACCGTCACCGAAGAGTTGGCCGCCTCGAATTCCTTTTTGGCGTCCTGCATCACGCCATCCAGTGCCGTGAAGGAGTCCGATTTCTGGTAGACGATCTTCAGTGTCTTGTTCTCGGCAGTTGGCGGCGTCGAGGAACAAGCGGTTGCAGCGAGAAGAGCGGCTACGACGGGAAGGACGGTGGCAAACCTCATTGGGCGGCGCATTTATGCTCCAATCGAGTCAACGTGGCGGAGTAGTTAGCCCTCCAGCAGGAGCCGTTGGGCGCGTGGTGCCAGCGTGTGCTCCAGGACGAGGCAGGCCGCACCAATAGCGCCCACATCCTCACCCACTCCGGAACCCACAACTTCAATACCGTGGATCATGCGGGCCGCACTGTTTTCAGCGATCAGGCCCGGAACACGCTCCAGGAAGTACTTTGACATCCGCCCCCAGAAAGGACCGCCGAAAACAACGCGTTCCACGTCAAGGGTGTTGGTCACCACCGAGACAGCACGGGCCACGAGGGTGGCTGACTTATCAAGGATGGCGATGGCTTTTTCATCGCCGGCATCGGCTTTGTCACACAACAAGGCGTAACGTTCCTGTACCTGCGGGCCATCTGCGTCCTCGCCGTGGCTGTCCAGCACACCGGCCGCCTCGGCCTCAGCCACCAGGACCTGTGGGATACACGAGGACTTCACGCAACCACGGAGCCCGCAGTCACACTGGGGCCCCATCGGATCAACGATGATGTGGCCGATTTCGCCCGCGTTACCGGACGTTCCACGGACCACTTCATCGTTCAGGACAATGCCGCAACCAATACCGGTGCCCATATACATGAAGACGAAACTGCCGGCACCGCTGGCACCGCCGGCCCAGGTTTCGGCCACTGCGGCACTCGTTACGTCCTTATCCACCAGCGTCTCCAGGCCGGTGGCCTCCGTGAGGGCCTCGCGGATACGCACCCGGTTCCATCGGGTCAACAGCGGCGGCTCCACAACGGAACCTTCATCGAGGTCGATCGGGCCCGGGACGGCAACGCCGAGCCCCGCGATCTTGGATGCGTCCACGCCCGATTCCTCAATGAGGACCTTGATCTGCTGGGCGATGCTCGTGATCACCGCCGCCGGGTCACCACCGGGAGTAGCCATCCGCGAATGCCTGACGACATCGCCCAGGAGGTCCAGGACAACGAACGTGATGACTGCAGGGTCAAGGTGGACGCCTACCGCATACATGCCCGATGGGTTCAGCCGCAGGATGGTCCGCGGCTTGCCTGGGCCAGTACCCTCTTTGCCTGCTTCCACAATCAAGTGCTGGTCTAGCAGGCGGCGGGAAATATTGGAGATGGTCTGGGGGGACAGTCCAACAATCTGTGCCAGTTCAACACGGCTGAGCCCACCCGAGGACCGCCGGATCGCCTCCAGGATGACCGTCAGATTAAAGTCACCCATGCGGGGTAGATTCGTTCCGCGCCTCGGTGTGGGCTGCCGGATCTCAGTCACTGATTCCCCTAGTCGTTTTCGAAAAAACATCATCGTACTTCGTCTTTGTCTGAATCGTACGATACCCATGCTCACACGGGTATGCGCACACGCAGGCAACGGTGTCAGGGCTTGGTAACGATGACACTAAATTCCCGCCTGGAAGCGCGGGACCGGCTCATCCACGACGACTCCGCGTCACCGTGAACTTCGGGTTCCGGCCCTCCTCCACGGTGGGACCTATAAGCCGCTCAAGGGAGGGACGGTATTGCAGGTGGCTGTTGTACACAGTCCACAGCTCGCCGCCGGGCGCGAGAACGCGGGCGGCCGCTTCGAACATCTTCAGGGCAGCGCCGGCATGCACGCTGGCTCCAAGATGGAAAGGTGGATTCAACAGGACAAGATCCGCACTGCCTGCATCAAACGTTGACAGGGCGTCGTCGTGGATCACGGAAATCCGGTCTTCCAGTCCATTGGCAGCCGCCGTGGCCATAGCTGATGCCACAGCCGCCGCCGACTGATCAGTTGCCATCAGGCTCGCCCCTGGCTGGTGCCGTGCAAACATCGTGGCAAGAATGCCGGTCCCACACCCCAGATCCACAACCCGTCGCGCTTCCGGCATCCGGTCCAGGAAGGTCAGGAGGTAACGGGTTCCTATGTCAAGGCGTGCACCGGAAAATGCAGCACCATGAGCACAAACCGTGATCCCCAATTCCGGCAGCTGCTCCACAACAGGGTAGGGAGGCTCACTGGAAACCGTTTTGGGATTGCTGGCCACCAACACCCTGGACTTCTGCCGGGCAAGCTGCGGTTGGACAGATGAGAAATAACGGTCCAGCACTTTGTTCATACCCAGGGACATGTGCTTGACGCGACCCCCTGCGAGCAGGACCGCATCCGGCGCTGCATAGCGGGCAACGGCGTCGGCGTTTTCCTCCAGCTCCGCCAGCGATTTTGGCACTTGCATGAGCACCAGATTGGCGCCCTCCAATAGTTCAGCCCCCAATTCGTGGGAACTGAACTGTCCCTGCAGGCCAGCTGCTTCCGCGTTGCGCTGAAGCGCAAGCCTGCCGGTGTAGAGATCTTGGTTAACGCGGACGTGCCCGACGCCGCTCCCCGCCAAAGCGCCCAGCGTCAGGGCACCATACCGGTCGCCGATAACAACAGCTTTGGTTTCCGGATGGATATGCTCCGAGGCCACTTGCAGCAACAGCCTGTCTGTGGCGTCATATGCCTGAAGGTTGTCCGCCTCGACATCGGGGAACCTGCGCAGCCTGCCGAACAACGGCTCCAGTTCCTGTGCGGCCACGATCGCGTTCTCGCTTTCCTTGAGGGTTTTCTTGCGCTGTTAGTTTTCCAGGGGCGGCTGATGCAGACTACGTAAGAATTCGTTCGCTTTAGTGTCTCGACTTCATGCTGCCTTCGGAGGAATGTGGATGATGCAACATGCCAAGCACCTGTTGCCGTATCGGATGGCGAACCCATACCCTGACGGCAGCAGGCACCGGTCCCGCCCCGCCCACGAGCCAGGCCCCGGGACCGCACTTAACCGGCTCCCTCCCTGAGAGCAAACCAATGAGTGTCAATGTTGTCACGCAACTCCAAGTGAAGTCACTTAACTCCCCCGACGAAACGCGCAGTCCGGACAAGACAACGGTTGAGATCGTTACTGTCGGAGACTACACAATCGGCCGGACCACCTTTGAACCCGGCTGGACGTGGGACGACTGCATCAAACCAGTAGTGGGAACAGACTCCTGCCAATTGAGCCATGTAGGCTTCTGCGTTTCCGGCGCCCTTGAGGTGGAAACCAACGACGGTGGACAAATCAGCATTTCCGGCGGCGATTCCTACACGATCCCACCGGGACACCACGCCCGGGTAGTAGGCGATCAGCCCTTCCAAGGCATCGAATTCCTCAGTGCAGCCGAGTTCGCCGTCCGCCCGGAATAGGAATCCGGCCCGCTAACCCACGAATCCCGCAAAGGAACCAGAAAGCAAAAGACCCCGCTCACCCGAGCGGGGTCTTTTATCCGAAGTGGAGCTGAGGGGACTCGAACCCCTGACCCCCTGCATGCCATGCAGGTGCGCTACCAGCTGCGCCACAGCCCCGGATCTCGTTGATTTCTGCAGGAAGATTTCCCTTCCCGCCGAAGCAACTCGTCAATACTAACCACAATCCCCCGAGAAGCGAAATCACGGGAGCGTGATGCCCATCACGGGGAACAGCGGGCATTTCTGCCCTGCTGAACCCGCAACCCCGCAGCCGGGGTGCGCTGGATCGCTCCACCGCACCTCCCCCCAAACGGCTGCACGGGAGTCCCATCAGGCCCAAGCCGGCGCGACTCCTCTTGAAGTCTAGAATCACGGGAAGAATAAACCAAACCGTCCAGTCGGTTTTACGGCCTTAAATTTATGCACGATGGTAGCGTTGTGGGGTCCGGCGGCGCGTTTCTGCTGGCCGTCCCACAACGGAACAAGTGAGAGGCTCCCCCACCGCCCATGCAGCAACGTGCGAAAGACACCCGCCTTTCCGTTATTGAAGGCGCCGCCCATGTCTTCGCAGAAGTTGGGTACGGCAATGCAAGCCTGAGCGACATCACCAAGCGTGCCGGAGTCACCAAGGGAGCACTTTACTTCCACTTCACGTCCAAGCAGGAGCTCGCCCTGGCCGTCATCCAGGAGCAGCACGCGCTGGTCCTCGCGGCGGGTGCGGCCATTGTGGCCTCAAGCGTGCCTGCCCTGGAGAAGATCATTGCGCTCTGCAGGATGTTTGGCCGGCAATTACTGGAAGAAGCGATTGTCCAGGGCGGGATCCGCCTGACGTTTGAAGCATCCGCATTTGATGCCGATATCTCGGGCCCCTACCAGGACTGGATTGACACCGTGGAGAATCTGCTCCGCCAAGCCCAAACCGAGGGTGCAGTCCGGACCACGCTGGATCCCACCGCCTTTGCCCGCTACCTGGTTGCTTCCTTCACCGGAGTCCAGATGGTTTCCAACGTCCTCACTGCCCGCACGGACGTACTTCGCCGCATTGACGAGATGTGGGAATTCATGCTGCCGGCCATCGAAGCGGGCGCTGACAGCCAGCAGCCGGGACCCGGCAACTAGTCGAAACAACACAAAAAAGGTTCTGCCCTTCTTCATCACGAAGAAGGGCAGAACCTCAAGAGTGGAGCTGAGGGGACTCGAACCCCTGACCCCCTGCATGCCATGCAGGTGCGCTACCAGCTGCGCCACAGCCCCATATTCTTGCTGCTTCACGATCAACTCTTCAGTCATCCGCGCAACTTCTCAGCCATCCGCGCCGAAGCAACTCAAATATCTTAGAACAGCGTTTCCGAAAATTCCAAATCGGGCATATTCGGATGCCGGCCCATGTTTAGAGCTCTGATTCCCCTGCTGGCGCGGCCTTTGCCGAGGCGTCATCCCCCAGTTCAAGGTCAACTACGGGGCAATCCTTCCAAAGGCGCTCCAGGGCGTAGAAAACACGGTCCTCGGCGTGCTGGACGTGGATGACGATGTCCGCGTAGTCCAAGAGCACCCAGCGGCCTTCGGAACGGCCTTCCCGACGAACCGGGCGAAGGTCCTGCTTCATCAGTTCTTCCTCGATGCCATCAACGATTGCGTTGACCTGGCGTTCTGTGGGCGCAGAGGCAATCAGGAAGACGTCAGTCAGGGCGAGGCGTTCGCTGACATCGAGGGCAACGATGTCTTCTGCCAGTTTGTCGGCCGCAGCACGCGCGGCGTGGCGGGCGAGGGTGATGGATTGTTCATGTGCAGACACGGGACTCCTTGTTGTGGCCGATGGCCTGTAAATGGCGTTAGCCGGGTTCTAGCGAAATTAACCGCTGGTGATCATGATGATGCCGACGATGAGCGCGACAACACCCAACGCCAGGACGCCGAGCTGCAGCAGCCTGTTGCGCTGGGCCCGGGCCAAGCCGGCCGTGTTGGCGTCCAAAGGGTCAAGCCCGTAGGCCGCGCTGGCAGCAATCGGCGGACGCTGCGCTTCTTCAAGCTGTTCGTCGACGGCGACAGGGCGCTTCCGCGCGTTCCTTGCCACAGCCTCGGCACGGGCGAGAACACCCGAACGGCCACGTGTGCCCTTTCCGCCTGCCGGGGCGTTGCCGGTACCAAGGGTTGGACCCGGCGACGTCACGAGAGGCACGAATGTGGTGCTGGGGCGCTTCATGACCGGGCGTTCAATGCCGGGAACCTTGACGAACTCCAAGGGCGTGACCATGGCAAGGTTGTTGGCAGTGGAGGGGCCCACCGAGGCCGCTGCTGCAGGGACCTTGGCTTCGGCTTGGTTCTGTTCGGCGAGCTTCTGCTTGGCCGCTGCTCGCTTGTTCAGCACCGCAGCGCGCTCGGCAAGGGCAATCTGCTGGGCGAGGACTTCAGGATCGACAGCCAGTGGATCTTGCTCGGCAATGTGCTCAAGCTTGGCGGTTTGATTCTGGACCTGGGCAGCGATCAGTTCACGTACCGCGAGTGCCTGCTCCACAGACATTTCAGATTCTGCGGTACCAGCGCTGGCTGCCGAATCGTCGTCGGAACCCTTGGCGCCCGCATCCGGCGCAGCCTTGGCATCCACGGGTTTAGCGGCTGGCTGGTCGGCTGGCTTGTCGGCTGGTTTGCCGCCAGGCATGGGGACGATGGGGTTGGCAGAGGTGGCTACTTCCGCCTGGAGTTGCTGCAGGCGAAGCTGGCGACGTGTTGGTGGTCCACCGCCGGAGAGCTGCTCTTCCTTGTCTGCTAGCTCTTTGATGGTACGCAGCGCCGCGCGATCGCGGGCGCGGATCTGGGAGGACCGCTCCTGCGCGGCGGCACCGACTGCGTCTACAGGCGCATCCGCAGCACGACGATTACGACCAGTTACAGCATTCTCCGCTGCGTCCACTACCTGGGGTGGTGTAGCTTTCGGCCTGCGGCTCCTGGTTCTCTTCGCGGGCGCGGCGAAGCTCACGCCTGCTGCGGATGGGTCGCTGTTCCTGGCTGCTCATTCAAAACTCATTCAGTACGTGCTTGGTCGTCTGATCCGGATAGTGCGGGGGCCAGCTCCCCTGCCCCCGGCTGCGCGGTTCCAGAGTGCGCGGCGTACAGACCATACTTGGCGATGTACTGCACCACGCCATCGGGCACGAGGTACCAGACGGGGTTCCCGGCACCTACGCGTGTTCGGCAATCCGTTGAAGAAATCGCCATAGCTGGAACTTCCAGGAGGCTGACGTCTTCCCTGCCCATGCCGTCCAGTTCGTGGCCAGGGCGCGTTACACCAACGAAGTGCGCCAAAGACCAGAGTTCGTCAACGTCCTTCCAGGACAGAATCTGGGCCAAGGCGTCAGCGCCAGTGATGAAGAACAGATCAGCGTCGGGTCGCTGGGCCCTCAGATCGCGCAGGGTGTCGATGGTGTAAGTGGGTCCGGGGCGGTCAACATCAACCCGGCTCACCGTGAACCTCGGGTTTGACGCCGTGGCGATCACGGTCATCAAATAGCGATGCTCGGGTTTGCTGACCTGCTTGCTGGACTTCTGCCAAGGTTGGCCAGTAGGCACGAAAACGACTTCGTCGAGATCGAACTTGGCGGCAACCTCACTTGCAGCCACAAGGTGGCCGTGATGGATGGGATCAAAAGTTCCACCCATCACGCCCAGCCGGAGCCTGCGCTCCGACTCCCCGCGCGGAGTTGCGGCGATAATGTTAGTGGCCCTGCTTGTGGGTGTGCTTGTTCGGGTGCTGGCGGTGCGGATCCGAGTGCTCTTCTACAGCCTCGTGACGGTTGCCGAGGTTGGTGTACGAGAGAGCAACGAACATCAAAACCAGCAGGAGAGCAAACATGCTGACTCCGAAGACCCACGGCTCGGCCCAGAGCGGGGCGGGCGCTTCGTGGCCGCCTTCTGTTTGGGCTGCTATGGACGTGGCGATCTGCTGAAACAGCATCTTCTCCCCTAGTTGGTTCTCAAGGATTTTCGACGGCGGGACTCCCCGCCGTTCCGGACTTCTGTTCTATGTTACCGCGTAGCTACCCGCGGATCTGGCCTTCGCCTTGGACGATCCACTTGGTTGTGGTGAGTTCCGTGAGGCCCATGGGCCCGCGGGCATGCAGCTTTTGGGTGGAAATGCCCACTTCTGCTCCGAGCCCGAGCTCGCCGCCGTCGGTGAATCGCGTGGAAGCGTTGACGATGACGGCGGCCGAGTCGATTTCAGCGATGAATCTTTCGGCGTTGGCCAGGTTGTTCGTCAGGATCGCTTCGGTGTGTCCGGTGGTCCACCTCCGGATGTGATTAACGGCATCATCAAGGTTGTCCACCATGGCCACAGCGAGGTCCAGGTCCATGTACTCGGTGGCCCAATCGTCGTCGTCGGCCGGAACGGTTTCAACGTCCTTGCCCAAGGCGGCGGCAATCCGCTCATCCACGTGGAGCCTGACTCCGGCAGAGCGAAGTGCGGCGGCAACGGCAGGCAGCACGGTGGAGCCCGAGTGGACGAGGAGGGTCTCGACGGTGTTGCAAACGCTTGGACGTTGGGTCTTGGCATTCAAGAGAATGTCAACGGCCATCTCTTCGTTTGCTGATTCGTCGATGAAGATATGCACGTTGCCTTCACCTGTTTCAATTACAGGCACGGCAGAGTTGGTCACGACAGTCTGGATAAGGTCCCGTCCACCGCGGGGAATCAGGACGTCAACGCGGCCACGGGCACGCATGAGAACGTTGGCGCCCTCACGGCCGTACTGGTCCACGGTCTGAACAGCATCGGCAGGCAGGCCTACCGAATCCAGAGCTTCCCGAAGAATCTGCACCAAGGCCTCGTTGGTGTTCGCAGCTGCCGATCCGCCACGCAGGATGACGGCGTTACCGCTCTTGAGCGCCAGACCGGCAATATCCACCGTGACATTGGGGCGGGCTTCATAAATAGCGGCAACAACGCCCATGGGGACATTGACCTGGCGCAAGCGCAAGCCGTTGGGAAGGGTCTGGCCTCGGACTACGTTACCCACGGGATCCGGCAGGCCAGCAAGGTTCTCCAAAGCCGCAACCAAGCCATCAATGCGGGCAGGTGTCAGTGTCAGCCTGTCCAGGAGTGCGGCAGACGTACCATTGGCACGGCCTGCGGCGACGTCCTTCGCGTTTGCTTCCAGCACGTGCTTCCGGCGCTCCTGAAGAGCGGTCCCGATGGCACGCAGGGCGCGATCCTTCCAGGCCCGGTTGGCCTGTCCCATGCGTCGGGCAGCCTTGCGGGAACGGTCTGCAATCGCGTGTACCGCGGTTTGGACGTCTTCCGGTGACAACGGAACGCCGCCTGCCACAGGGCTCTCCGGCGTCTGGCCGGCGGCACCGGAAACGTCGGAAATCACAGGGGCGTCAGGGGTCAGCGCTTCAGTCATGTTCCAAGTTTAGATGAGCGGACGGCCCGAAGGAGTACGAGGTCGTCAACATGAACAACTTCGCGGTCGTAACCCCTGCCCATCGCCTGCCCAAGCTCCTGTGTGGTGCGGCCAAGCATGCGGGGAAGCTCTTCCGAGGAATAGTTCACCAGGCCACGCGCCACAACGGTCCCGTCCGAGGCCACCATTTCCACAGGGTCACCGGCTTCAAAATCACCGCTGATGTCCGAAATGCCCGCAGGAAGGAGCGACCTGTGCCGGTCGCGCACGGCTTTCACCGCGCCGTCGTCGAGCATCAAGCGCCCGTGAACCGTTGCCAGATGCGCCAACCACAACAGGCGCACGGGCTTGCGATTGCCATTCACGGCGAACCACGTTCCCACGTCCTCCCCCGCAAGGGCTGCTGCGGCGTTCGCCGTGGACGTCACCAAGGCGTGGATGCCCGAGCCCGCTGCAATGGACGCTGCCTCCACCTTGGTCATCATGCCACCGGTGCCCACACCTGCTTTGCCCGCCTTGCCAATGGTCACGTCTTCGAGGTCCTGCGGACCGCGAACCAAAGCGATCCGCTTGGCGCCATGGGAGGGCGGACCGTCGTAGAGGGCATCGACGTCGGAGAGCAACACGAGCGCGTCGGCACGGACCAGGTGGGCCACCAAAGCCGCGAGGCGGTCGTTGTCGCCAAAGCGGATCTCGTGGGTTGCGACGGTGTCGTTCTCATTGACGACGGGAACGACGCCAAGATTCAGCAAGCGATCCAGGGCCCGGAACGCGTTGGTGTGCTGCGTCCTGCGCATGAGGTCGTCAGCCGTCAGCAGGACCTGGCTGACCGTGACCCCATGCGCGCTGAAAGCTTGCGTATAGCGCGCCATCAGCAGGCCCTGCCCCACGCTGGCCGCAGCTTGCTGCGTCGCAAGATCTTTCGGGCGCTTGGCCAGCCCCAGCGGAGCAAGGCCAGCCGCAATAGCACCCGAAGAAACGAGGATGATTTCAGTGCCTGCGTTTCGCTTGTCCGCCAGCGCATTAACCAGCGAGGTCAGCGATTTCTCGGAGATGCCACCCTTGATACTGGTCAGCGACGACGAGCCAACTTTGACCACAATCCTCTTGGCAGTGGCCAGGGCCTGGCGCTCAAGAACCTCTTCGTTCGGAATTTCGACGGTCCTAGTCGTCATCACCGGTATCCAGGTTGCCTTCCGTCACAGGCTGGGCACGACGGCGGCTGACGGACTCAGTCCAGATGCCCGCCTTGCGCTCGGCTTCCAGTTCGGCGCGGGCAGCAGCCTTGGCTTCGCGGCGCTCAAGCTGTTCATCGCGCTTCTGTGAACGGGTGGGACGGTCGCCGATGTCAGCAACACGGATGTCGGTACCGCGGGGAGTTGCCAGCAATTCGGCACCGGCCATCATGGTGGGCTCCCAGTCGAAGACCACGCCATCGTCCTCACCGATGACCACGGTATCGCCAGGCTTGGCACCAACCTTGAAGAGCTCAGTTTCGACACCAAGCTTGGCCAGGCGGTCAGCCAGGTAGCCAATGGCTTCCTCGTTGGTGAAGTCGGTCTGCTTGACCCAGCGGACAGGCTTCTCGCCAAGGACGCGGAACAACGGTTCGAGGTTCTTTTCCTCGCGGCGGATCCGGAATCCGCTCTCGTTGACGGCGCGCGGACGAAGGACAGGCGGGGCAACCTTGGGAGGCGCAGTCTCAACGGCATCCCGTGCGGCCTTGACGATCTCCGCCATGGCGAAGCCAAGCTGGCGCAGGCCTTCGTGGCTGGTTGCCGAGACTTCGAAGACCCGGTAGCCGCGTGCTTCGAGTTCCGGACGAACGAACTCAGCCATGTCCTTGCCGTCAGGAAGGTCCACCTTGTTCAGGACAACAAGCTTGGGACGTTCGTTCAAGGGCACAACCTCGCCGTCGACGCCGGCGTAGCTCATGTCAACGGCGTACTTCTCGAGTTCCGCCTCGATGATGGCCAGGTCGGAGAGGGGATCACGGTCCGATTCCAGGGTTCCGCAGTCCAGGACGTGAACCAGGGCCGCGCAGCGCTCGACGTGGCGCAGGAAGTTGTGGCCAAGGCCCTTGCCCTCGCTGGCGCCTTCGATCAGTCCGGGCACATCGGCGATGGTGAAACGGATGTCGCCAGCCTGGACGACGCCAAGGTTGGGAATGAGGGTGGTGAAGGGGTAATCGGCGATCTTGGGCCGGGCAGCTGACATCGCTGCAATGAGGCTGGACTTTCCTGCGGACGGGAATCCGACCAAGGCGATATCGGCGATGGACTTCAGCTCCAGGACGATGTCGCTGGATTCGCCTTCGATGCCAAGCAGCGCAAATCCGGGTGCACGGCGCTTCTGGGAGGAAAGTGAAGCGTTTCCGAGGCCTCCCTGGCCACCTGCAGCCGCAACATACTCCGTGCCCTCGCCAACGAGGTCAGCCAGCACTTCGCCGTCCTTGGTCTTCACCACGGTGCCGTCCGGCACGGGAAGGATCAAGGTTTCGCCGTTCTTGCCGCCGCGCCAATCGCCCATGCCAGGGCCACCGTTGGTGGCGTGGCGGTGGGGGGCGTGGTGATAATCCAGCAGGGTAGTGGTCTGCGCGGACACCCGAAGGATGACGTCTCCACCATTGCCACCATTGCCACCGTCAGGTCCGCCGAGTGGCTTGAACTTTTCCCGCTTGACAGAGACACAGCCGTGGCCGCCGGTTCCGCCGGATACGTGCAGGACTACCCGGTCTACAAAGCTCGCCACGTGAATCTCCTCTTGCTGTTGCCAGCGCTGTTGCATAAATCAGAGCGCCCATAGACGCCCTAATCGATTGTAATGCGGTTAAAGAACGGTGGAGCGGGCCGTTTGGCCCGCTCCACCGGTTCAGAACTTGTTGTTACTCTGCAGCTGCAGCAGCAACGATGTTCACTACGCGACGGCCGCGGCGAGTACCAAACTCAACCGCACCGGCCTCGAGTGCGAACAGGGTGTCGTCGCCACCGCGGCCGACGCCTGCACCGGGGTGGAAGTGGGTTCCACGCTGGCGAACGATGATCTCGCCTGCGGAAACTACCTGGCCACCGAAACGCTTGACGCCGAGGCGCTGTGCGTTGGAGTCACGACCGTTGCGAGTGGAGCTCGCGCCTTTTTTGTGTGCCATGTGAAATGCCTGCCTCTAAATTTCTGGGGAAACTGAAAATCTGAACAGAGTAACGAAAGTTACTTGATGCTCGTGATCTTGATCTTGGTCAGTTCCTGACGGTGACCCTGGCGCTTCTTGTAGCCGGTCTTGTTCTTGAACTTCTGGATGACGATCTTGGGACCGCGGAGGTCCTCAAGGATCTCAGCCGTGACCGTGACCTTGGCCAGGTCCGCGGCAGCGGACGTGACCTTGTCGCCGTCAACCAGGAGCAAGGCGGGCAGCTCAAGCGTGCTGCCGGCTCCACCGGGGACGCGGTTAAGCGTTACGTAGTCTCCAACGGAAACTTTTTCTTGGCGGCCGCCTGCGCGGACAATCGCGTACACCACTTGGGTACTCACTTCTCTCGACGTTTCTTACTAAATTTGCGTGCGGAACCTTGAACCGGAATCAGGCTTGGTTCGCGCTGTGCCTCAACGCCGTGGACTTCAGATCGAAGCCCGCGAGTCATCCCATGAACAATTCCAAGGGGCATAACCCAAGTGTTGGCGTAAGCACCGAAGATCAAGATTACGCTAGTTTGACCTTCAGCTGCAAATGAGGCCGGGTCCGGAGGCTATCGGGTGACTTGCGTCACCAGTTGTAACGGACTCTCCCGGCACCGTGCCCATACAGCCTACAGGATTTGCGCGGGGATACTGCGGTTTGGCCCGCGACGCGCTGGAGCTTTGTGAATTTGTTCCACGCGGCAAGCTCGGAAGCCCTGCTCAGGCGAAGAGCCTGGGGGCATCAAAGAAGGCAGTTTCGTAGCGGCAGGACTGGGCGAAGGCGTCAACCATGGCCTTGTGTTCCTGCACAGAGGCGCCAACTGCCGCAGCATCGGTAAAGTCGATCGCCTTCCGGGTTGCGGCAGCAAACTCTTCATCCGCGTACGTCTTCAACCATGCGGCGTAAGGGTGGTCGCTGGGAGCACCTGCTTGGACATACGCCGCGTGAAGTTGTTGCCCTACCTCCGCGTACAGCCAGTAGCAGGGCAGGATTGCCGCCAGCAAAACGGCGTAACTGCCCGACGCCGACGTCGCCAGCAGATGGTCCACGTACGACCTTGTCACGGGTCCGGTCTCTGTTGAAGCCGGACGCGTGCTCAGCCAGTCCCGGTGGAGCTCGGACTCCACTTCAAGGCAGAGTTGCGATGATTTTGCCCAGAAGAGCTGCTCTTCTTCAGTGGGGGCAAGTGCACCTGCCCGCGCCAAAACCCTCGAGTAGCCGTTCAGGTAGATGGCGTCCTGGGCGAGGTAGTAGTTGAACTGGGGCTCCGGGAGGCGCCCGGACTGCAGGCCCCGAATGAAGCCGAGGCCGTAAATTGCGTCCAATTCCGGTGCAGCTTCGGCCCACAGCCGCGCGGCAAAGTCGCCGGACTTCCCGGCAGGATTCAGCGCTGGCTCCATGTGGTGGAAGTGGTGAACCGGCCCGCTGCCGTTGCCTACCTCGAGCCGGTCGGCCGCCGCGAGGGCCTGCAGCAGCCACGGCTTGACCTCGCGGAGGGACGCCTCCCAGTTGCCCCTGCGGGCTTGGACCGTGGCCAATGCCGAGGAGAGTGAGCACCCCGTTCCATGGCTGTTCCTGGTATCCACTCGGGGCCCAGGCACCTCGATCACGTCCTGCCGCAGCAAGCCACTCGTATTGACCAGCGCATCCGAACAGTCGTTTCCTGCCAAATGGCCGCCCTTCACCAAAACCGTCGTTCCACACTCAGCAGCCAGTCGCTTGCCTTGGTCAAGCGCCGTGGCCCAATCCGGGGCTTCGGGCTCACCCAACAACATCGCCAGTTCGGGAAGGTTTGGGGTGATGAGATCCGCCAACGGCAAGAGGCTGCGCAAAGATGCTTCGGCGCTCTCACGCAGAAGACGGTCGCCACTGGTGGCCACCATCACCGGGTCAAGGACCACGACGGCGGGACGCACCTCTTCGAGCCAGTTACGGACTTCGTCGATGACGGCCGCGTCACCCAACATCCCGATCTTGACCGCATCAATGTCAATATCGCTGCTGATCGCCTCCAGTTGCTGACGCAGGAACTCCACAGGTGGAACATGGACTGCGCTGACGCCCAGGGTGTTCTGGGCCGTCAAAGCCGTGATGGCAGCCATGCCATAGCCGCCGTGCGCTGCGATGCTCTTCAGGTCTGCCTGGATTCCCGCGCCGCCAGAAGGATCCGAGCCGGCAATGCTGAGCACCCGCGGATGTGGGCGGGCCGGGACTGCTCCGATACCAGTGGGGTAGACAGGGTAGACAGCGGAATTCGACGATGAAGCCATAGTGGACATCCCTTCGCCGGTGCTAACCGGACAGGTTCAACGGGTCTGGATCTCAGCCAGGCCCAGTGCCCGGCACCCCGTGTCAGTTTCCAAGCGTAGCCCGGAACCCCGCCGGCCCGGGAACCGGACGGCCGCGGGGAATGGATGTGACCGGCAGCAACAAAAAAGTCCCGCAGCATCCGCCATAAACGGATGCTGCGGGACTGTCTCACTACTTAACGACTGTCACTCTCATTACTTAACGACTGTCACTGCTTTTGCCGTGCCTACAACTCGGAAGCAGGAACTCCCACCCCAAGGATGATGGGCTCGTCCGCTACCTTCTTTTTGGCAGGCTCTGCAGCTGCCGGCGCCTTGGCCTCATGGGCCGATCCACCTGCGGCGGCAGCAGTTACGTCGTGATGTTCCACGCTGGTTTCGTTTGCGGAACCCTGCGCCCTGCTTGCACTGCGGTTCCTTCGGCCGCGACGGCCACGGGAACGCGATGAATGATCGTGCTCATCGGTAGTGACAGCAGAAGCGCTGCCCGGGGAAACGGCGGAAGCAGTCGCAGGTTCGGACACCGAAGTCCTCGCCTCTTCCTCTGCAGCCGGTGCGGCACCGAGGTGCGAAAATGCCTCTGCCAACAGGTCCAGGCTCATGGCCGGCTTACCGGCAGGTGGTTCCTCATGGTGTTCCACAAACGGAAGAGCCACTTCTTCGCCACCAAAACGCAGAACAGGAGTGGAGCGTGCTTCCCGAACCGCAGCCTCATGACTGGCGGCATCACGTGCAGCCGGTACCCCGGCATCGCCGGTTGCAGCTTCAGGGGCGGATTCATCGGTGTGACCCTGCTGGCTTGCTGCGCGGGCCAGCTCCTCCGCACGGTGAACCTCGTCATCGTGCAAGTGGGCGGCATGCGCTGCAGCGGCGATGGTGGCAAGAGCTGCCCTGGTCGCCTCAGCCTTCGCCTGGCGGGCCGGGTCCACGGACTCCGTGGCTGCCGGAGCCGCGGGGGCGGCAGGCGTGCTGTGGACCGTAGGGGCCACTTCGGCCATTGCCGGTCCCCCACCTTTCCCACGGCGACGCTTGCGATCAGTGCGTGCAGCAGGCTGTTGGGGTTCGGCGTGCGGACGGTGGTGCTCGGCGGCCACAACGTTGGCGCGTCGGTGTTCCACGGGCTCATCATGGGTGACGACACCACGCCCGGCACAGTGCTCGCACTGCTCACCAAACACCTCAAGCAGGCCTGTGCCCATGCGCTTGCGCGTCATCTGCACCAGGCCCAGCGACGTCACTTCGGCCACTTGGTGCTTGGTGCGGTCACGGCCCAGGCATTCCACCAAACGGCGGAGCACCAGGTCACGGTTCGATTCGAGGACCATGTCAATGAAGTCGATGACGATGATGCCACCGATATCGCGCAGGCGAAGCTGGCGAACCACTTCCTCAGCCGCCTCAAGGTTGTTCTTGGTGACGGTTTCTTCCAGGTTTCCACCGCTGCCGGTGAACTTACCCGTGTTGACGTCCACCACGGTCATGGCTTCTGTGCGGTCGATGACCAGGGAACCACCAGAGGGAAGGAATACCTTGCGTTCCAGTGCCTTGTGGATCTGTTCGTCGATCCGCCAGGCAGCGAAAATGTCCTGGTCCTTGGTCCACTTCTCAAGGCGGCCCACCAAATCGGGAGCAACGTAGGTGACGTAAGCCTCGATGGTGTCCCAGGCGTCGTCTCCGGAAACGATCAACTTGGAGAAGTCTTCGTTGAAGACATCCCGGACAACCTTGATAGTGAGGTCAGGTTCTCCGTAGAGCAGTTCCGGAGCCAGCACCTTGGTGGAGGACGCCTGCCCCTCGATGCCTTCCCACTGCGCGCGCAGACGGTTGATGTCGTGCGTCAGTTCTTCCTCGGACGCACCTTCAGCGGCTGTGCGTACAATGACGCCGGCGTTCTCCGGCAAGCGGTCCTTGAGGATGCGCTTGAGGCGGTTGCGTTCGACGTCGGGCAGTTTGCGCGAGATACCAGTCATGGAACCGCCCGGCACGTACACAAGGTAGCGGCCCGGCAGGGAAATCTGGCTGGTGAGGCGGGCGCCCTTATGGCCAACGGGGTCCTTGGTAACCTGCACCAGGACGGAATCACCGGACTTCAGGGCATTCTCGATCCGGCGCGGCTGGCCCTCAAGGTTGACTGCGTCCCAATTCACTTCACCGGCATACAACACCGCATTGCGGCCACGTCCGATGTCAACAAAAGCAGCCTCCATGGAAGGCAGAACATTCTGGACCTTGCCCAGGTACACGTTGCCAATGAGGGAGTCCTGCTGGGTCTTGGACACAAAGTGCTCGGCCAATACGCCGTCTTCAAGGACCGCGATCTGGATTCTGTCGTCGCGCTGGCGGACGATCATCTGGCGATCCACGGACTCGCGGCGGGCAAGGAACTCAGCTTCTGTAATCACCTGGCGGCGGCGTCCGGTCTCCCGGGACTCGCGCCGGCGCTGCTTCTTGGCCTCAAGCCTGGTGGAACCCTTAACGCTGGTAACCCGGTTTGACGGGGCCGTCTCAGTGATCGGGCGGGGCGCGCGGACACGGGTCACCGTGTTGGGCGGGTCATCGTCAGAGCCGCCCGTCAGTTCGAGATCCTGGTCACCGCGGCGACGACGCCGACGACGACGCGACGTGACGCCCTCTTCGAGCGCTTCCGCTACCGGAGCATCTTCGTCATCCTCAGTCTCTGCACCGTCTTCGGACTCGGTCTCATCCCGTTCTGTTCCGCGGCGGCCACGGCGGCCGCGGCTCCGGCGACGACGACGGCTGCCGGAATCCTCCAGCTCGTCAGTTGACCCGGTTTCCGGAGTTTCTTCTTCAGCCTCTTCGGCCTTTTCCTCGACGGCCGGACGTGCCACGGTGCTGAGGTCAGGGGCCTGGAAGATCATGGACGTAATGGACACCGGCTCCAGGAACAACGACGTTGAACCGGGGGCGGACTCCTCGGGTGCTTCAGCTTCTTCCTCGGCGGGGACGGCGTCCGGGGTAGCCGGCGCAGGCTGGGACACTGCGTCCGGCGTCGTGATTTCTTCAGTGGTTTCAGCAACGGCTGCAGGCGTCTCAGCGGCCGTTGCCTCAACGTCCTTGGGCTTGGTAGTCCGACGACGGCGGACCGGCTTTTCAGGGGCAGGCTCGGCATCGGTTTCCGGCTGGGACGCTACTCCGGCCTGATCATCAAAACCCGGGAGGGGCTCGGCCGGCACTGTTGTCTTGCGCGCGCGGCTACGGCGCGCCGGCGCCTTGACAGCTGCTTCGGTCGGTTCGGTACCGGTGGCTTCGCCGGCTGCTTCTTCAGTAGCGGCTGTTTCGACCGCTTTGGGCGCAGCCTTGCGCCGTGTCCGGGTGGTCTTTTTGGGCGCTTCCGCAGTTTCCGCGGTAGCTGCCTCGTCATTAACGGCTACAACCTGGTCATTATCCATATGTGGCAACACTCCTGCCCCAGCGACGCCGCCACATCCGGCGCCCAGTGGGGCAATTATTTGTCAAAACCCTCAGGCGTTGACAGAAGTCGGTAGTATTCCTTCCGGTTCGCACCATCATTGGGGTGCGGCAGCCCTGGAAGGCCGGTGGCTTTGCTCTGAAACCCGTTGTTCTGCTGCCACAACCAGGTGCCGTCCATTGTCATGGCGGGCATGCCGAGGATCACGTGATCCAGGCAGGCCCTGCTCATGCTGGCGGTCTTGGGAACAAGTCACCGGACCGGATTCCGAATGTGGATCGGCTTCCGGCCATGTTCATTCTCTCACACCCCTGCACATTCGAAGCGTAGGAGACTGTGTCGCACGGTGGAGAAAGCGCCTGCACAGGCTGGGGACTACGTCCAGCCTCCGGCGTTACAATCCTCACAAGAGCCGTTCCCGGACTGGCCGGGTCATTGTCGAAAAGGATTGCGTCCGCGATGCCAAGCACCGCCAGGGGAAACCTGGCCAATCAAGCCTCCACCCCTGCGGGTGGGAAGTCCACGGAGCCAGGATTGCAGCGCGCGGCCCGGCCTGACTACCTGCCTAAAGCAGTTCAGGACAAGCCATTTGCGTGGCTCCTGCTGATCACCGGCGTCATCGGCTGGCTCGCTTCGGGGGCATTGGTCCTTGAGAAGCTGGAAGTACTCAAGGACCCCAACCACATCACGCTCTGCGATGTGAATCCATGGGTTTCCTGTGGAGCCGTGATGCAGACACCGCAAAGTTCCGTTTTCGGGTTCCCCAACATGTTCATCGGGATCGTCGCCTTTGCGGTGATCATCACCACTGCCATGGGACTCCTGGCCGGGGCCAGGTATTCACGCGGCTACTGGCTGGGCCTGCAGGCAGGCGTAACCCTCGGATTCGCTTTTGTTGTGTGGTTGTGGTCTCAGGCACTGTATGTCATCAACGTGCTCTGCCCGTTCTGCATGGTGGTGTGGGCGGTCATGATCCCCATGTTCGTCTGGGTGACCATCCGCAACATCTCCCATGGAGTCATCAAAGCCCCGCCTGCACTGGCCAAGGTCCTGGGCGACTCCGGATGGATCATTGTGGCACTGCTGTACGTAGCCGTGATCGCCACGATCTTCTTCGCCTTCATCCACGTCTTCGCCGGTACCTCGGGCTACTAAGCCAGATCCGCAAGAAACAGTTAAGGCCAATGTTCATGGCGAACATTGGCCTTAACCGTTATCCCGGCGAGGCGTAGTTAGCCCGCGAACCAGATCTTGATCTCACGCTCGGCGGAGTCAACGGAGTCCGAGCCGTGCACGAGGTTCTGCTGGACTGCCAGGCCCCAGTCGCGGCCGAAGTCGCCCCGGATAGTGCCCGGTGCCGCAGTGGTGGGGTCAGTGGTGCCCGCCAAGGAGCGGAAACCCTCGATCACGCGGTGGCCTTCAAAGACGGCCGCAATGACCGGGCCGCTGAGCATGAATTCCACCAGTGGCTCGTAGAACGGCTTGCCTACGTGTTCTTCGTAGTGCTGCTCCAGCAGCTCGCGGGTCGCGTTGACCTTCTTCAGCTCAGCCAAGGCGTAGCCCTTGGCTTCGATCCGGGCGAGGATGCTTCCGCTAAGGTTGCGGGCGACGCCGTCGGGCTTGATCAGGACAAGGGTCCGTTCAATGCTCACAGTTGCTCCAATGTGATGGGCGGGTGGGTTTCCCAGCCAGTTTACGGGGTTTCCGGACCTGCCTCATCACTGTGCGTTGCATCCCATTCAGCCTGTTCCCGGTCCCGCTGTGCCACTTCACGGTCGATCCTCATCCCCGTCCGGATGCCGTACCACCAGCAGATGGCGAAGAGGACACCGACGATGAACATCATGGGCTCCGCGATCCCTGTCAGGATCAGGAGGAGCTGCAGCCCCCAGCCGAGGCCGATTCCCCAGGGCTTGGACAACACGGCACACGCAAGGACCAGGACTACGCTGAGCGTGATGCCCACGCCCAGGATGATTCCAGGAGCCACTTCGCCACGCTTTAAGCCAAATACCACCAACGTGCCGAAGAAGGCTACGAAGGCTTCAAGCAACAGCACGGTGGATGCGAACATCACCTTGGTGGACCGGCGCTTTTTGGGCATGCCGGGGCGCCATTCACGCTGAGCCTTGGTCAGCTTTGCCACGGTCAGGCACCTTCCTTACCAAGCAGGATGCGTGCCTCGGCCACCAGGGTGATGGAGCCGGTGACCAGGACGCCGCCGGAAAGGTCATCATTGGACTCGGCGCGTTCAACGGCCCACTCCAGGGCATCATCAAGTTTCTCGGCGATGTGGACGTTGTCCTCGCCAAAGCCAAGATCGACGGCGAGTTCGGCCAGTTCCGCTGCAGGGACGGCCCGCAGCGAGTTGGACTGGGTGAAACAGAACTCCTCCGCCAGGTCCCCGAGCTGCTCCTTCAGGGTCTTCAGGATCTCCTCGGCGTCCTTCTCCCGGAGTACTCCCACGACCACCACGAGCTTGCTGAAGCTGAAGGCCTCATGGATGGCCTCCGCAGAGACGCGGATCCCTTCGGGGTTGTGGGCGGCATCCACCACGATGGTGGGTGCTGTCCGCACCACTTCAAGGCGGCCAGGGGACGTCACATTGCCGAAGGCTTCCTTCAGGACATCTATATCGAGTTCTTTCTCGCCTCCCCCGAAGAACGCTTCCAGTGCGGCTACAGCAACGGCGGCATTCTCTGCCTGGTGGGCACCATGCAGGGGCAGCAGGAGGTCCTCATACCGACCTGCCAGGCCTTGGACCGTCAGGACTTGTCCGCCCACCGCTACGCTGCGAGACTCCACGCCAAACTCAACACCCTCGAAGCGGAACGGTACGTCCACCTCGCGGGCTTTTTCCAACAGGACCTGGGCAGCGTCCACCGGCTGTGCAGCGCTCACCAGGAAGCCACCGGGTTTGATGATCCCGGCCTTCTCATAAGCGATGTCCTCGGTGGTGTCGCCCAGGAGATCCGTGTGGTCCAGGGAAATCGGCGTGATAACAGAGACCTGGCCATCGCCCACGTTGGTGGCATCCGTAATGCCGCCCAGCCCAACTTCCACGACCGCCACATCTACCGGCTGGTCAGCGAAAATTGCGAAGCCCAGGATTGTCACGCACTCAAAGTACGTGAGCCGGGGCTGGTTCTCAGCTATGAGCTCGTTATCTACGATTTCCAGATACGGCCGGATCTCATCCCAGATCCGAACAAACGTCGCATCTGATACGGGCTCACCATCAATGCTGATGCGCTCGGTGACTTTTGAAAGGTGCGGGCTGGTGTAACGGCCTGTGCTCAACCCGTGGGCACGAAGGCCAGCCTCAATCATGCGGGCCGTGGAGGTCTTGCCGTTGGTTCCCGTGATGTGGATGATCGGGAAAGCCTTATTGGGCTCCCCCAACACATCCATGGCCCTGAATAGCGGCGCCAACCGGGGTTCCATCTTGTTTTCAGGTGCACGGCCAAGAAGTTCGGCGTACACGCTTTCCACTGAGAATTCGTCGGTCATGATTCAGGCCCCTGCCTTTGCTACGGTGACGCGCGGTTCCTCGGCGCTGGAGAGAAGGACTTCCAATTCCAGGGACAGCGTCTCAGTCTTGACGAGCTCAGCGTTGGCTTCCAGCGCATCGATGACGTCCTGCTGCGCCTGGACAGACGTGCGGATGCGGTCGCTGACGTTCAGTCCAGCATCCTTGCGTGCTTGCTGGATGGCACGAACCATGTCCCGGGCCAGTCCTTCCGCGGCAAGTTCGGGAGTGACCTCGGTGTTCAGGACGACGAATCCACCACCGGGGAGCACCGAGACGGCCTTCTGGGCGGCAGCACCGCCGTCGGACGTTTCTCCCACCACAGTCTCCAGGCTGTATTCATGCGGCTCAAGCTCGAGTCCCCCAGCCACCACCACGCCGGAATCGTTCACGGACCAGTCACCGGACTTGGACCCCTTGATGGCCTGCTGCACGTTTTTGCCGAGGCGCGGACCAGCAGCCCGGGCGTTGACCACCAGTTTCTGCTCGATGCCGAATTCCTCCGGCGAAGCCGAAGCAGCGTCCAGCAAGCGGACGGAGCGAAGGTTCAGTTCATCAGCGACGACGGCGGCGAAGCCTTCCAGCGCATCTGCACCAGGTGCCACCACCGTCAGTTCCTGGAGCGGCAGGCGGACCCGCAGGTTAGCGGCCTTGCGCAGGCTTGAACCGGTGGAGCAGATCTGCTGCACGCGGTCCATTGCTTCAACCAGTTGCGGGTTGGACGGGAACAGCGAAGCATCAGGCCAGTCAGCCAGGTGCACAGAGCGGCCACCTGTCAGCCCGCGCCAGATCTCCTCGGTCACCAGCGGCAGCAGGGACGCCGAGACCCGGCAAACAGCTTCCAACGCCGTGTACAAGGCATCGAAGGCGTCTTCGTTCTCGTCGAAGAAGCGCTGGCGGCTGCGACGAACGTACCAGTTGGTGAGCATGTCCAGGTAGCTGCGGAGTTCATCGCAGGCCCCGGAGATGTCGTAAGAATCCAGGCTTTCGGTCAGGCTGCGGACGAGGTCCCCCGTGTTGGCCATCAAATACTGGTCCAAGGTGTCGGAGTAGCCGTCGTAGCGCAGCTTGGCCTCGTACCCAGCGCCGCCGTTGGCAGCGTTCGTGTACAGCGTGAAGAAGCTGTACACGTTCCACAGCGGCAAGATGACCTGACGGACGCCGTCGCGGATGCCTTGCTCGGTGACCACCAGGTTACCGCCGCGAAGGATCGGGCTGGACATCAGGAACCACCGCATGGCGTCGGACCCGTCACGGTCCAGGACCTCGGAAACGTCCGGGTAGTTCCGCAGGCTCTTGGACATTTTTTGGCCGTCGGAGCCCAACACAATGCCATGGCTGATGACGTTGCGGAAAGCGGGACGGTCAAACAGCGCTGTGGACAGGATGTGAAGCATATAGAACCAGCCGCGGGTCTGGCCGATGTACTCCACGATGAAGTCCGCAGGGTTATGGGTGTCGAACCATTCCTCGTTCTGGAACGGGTAGTGCACCTGGCCGTAGGGCATGGAACCGGAGTCGAACCAGACGTCCAGGACGTCTTCGACCCGGCGCATGGTGGATTGCCCCTCAGCCGGCGTACGGGGGTCGTCCGGGTTGGGGCGCGTCAGCTCATCGATGAAGGGCCTGTGCAGGTCCACCTGTCCTTCGTTGTTGACCGGCAGGCGGCCGAAGTCCGCTTCAATGTCAGCCAGCGAGCCGTAAACGTCCGTACGCGGGTACTCGGGATCGTCGGACTGCCATACGGGAATCGGCGAACCCCAGTAGCGGTTACGGCTGATGGACCAGTCGCGGGCGTTGTCCAGCCATTTGCCGAACTGGCCATCCTTGACGTTGCCCGGGATCCAGTTGATTTCCTGGTTCAGCTCGGACATGCGGTCCTTGAACTTGGTGACCTCGACGTACCAGGACGAAACGGCACGGTAGATCAGCGGGTTCCGGCAGCGCCAGCAGTGCGGGTAGCTGTGCTCGTAACTGGCCTGGCGGACCAGGCGTCCGTCGGCACGGAGCACCTGGGTGATGGGCTTGTTCGCATCAAAAACCTGCAGCCCCACGATGGAGGCCAGCTCTCCGTGCGCAAACAACGGCAGGAACTTCGCGCCTTCGTCCACGGACAGGACAACGGGGATGCCGGCGTCTTCACAGACCTTCTGGTCATCCTCACCATAGGCCGGGGCCTGGTGCACGATGCCCGTACCGTCCGTGGTGGTTACGTAGTCCGCCACCAGGAAGCGCCAGGCGTTCTGGGTGCCGTACTTCTCAGCATCGGCGAAGTCGTTCCACAGCGGCTCGTGCTCAAGGCCGGCCAACTCGGCGCCTGTATGCGTTGACACGACGGCGGCAGCTGCGGCCGCTACGCCGTCGGCACCATCTCCGTACCCCAAATCCTTGGCGTAGGTCCCCACAAGGTCAGCGGCCAGAAGGAAGCTGCCTGTGACCGGTGCTTCTGCCGACGCAGCCTTGACGCCATTCGGACCGGCGGGCAGGACAGCGTAAGCGATGCCAGGCCCGACGGCGAGCGCCAGGTTGGTGGGCAGCGTCCAGGGCGTCGTGGTCCAGGCAAGGGCCTGGACGCCTGCGAGCGCCTGTGAGAGTTCGGACGTGCCTGCCTTGATGGGGAACGTCACCGTGACGGTCTGGTCCTGGCGGTTCTTGTAGACGTCGTCGTCCATGCGGAGTTCGTGGTTGGAGAGCGGGGTCTCGTCCTTCCAGCAGTACGGGAGCACGCGGTACCCGTTGTAGGTGAGGCCCTTCTCATGCAACTGCTTGAAAGCCCACAACACTGATTCCATGTACTCGACGTTGAGTGTCTTGTAATCGTTGTCGAAGTCCACCCAGCGGGCCTGGCGGGTGACGTAGGCCTTCCATTCGTTGGCGTACTTCATCACGGAGGCGCGGCAGGCGTCGTTGAATTTATCGATGCCCATGGCTTCGATCTGGGTCTTGTCTGTCATGCCCAGCTGCTTCATGGCTTCCAATTCAGCGGGGAGGCCGTGGGTGTCCCAGCCGAAACGGCGTTCCACGCGCTTTCCGCGCTGCGTTTGGTAGCGCCCTACGAGGTCTTTGGCGTAACCCGTGAGGAGGTGGCCGTAGTGCGGGAGGCCGTTGGCGAAGGGAGGGCCGTCGTAGAAGACGAATTCGTTGCTGCCGTCTTTGCCTGCATCGCGTTGGTCGATGCTTGCCTGGAAGGTGCCGTCTTCTTCCCAGTATTTGAGGATGCGCTCTTCGATTTCCGGGAACTTCACGGAAGCGGACACGCCCTGTGTGCCTGAAGGAGACGCTGAGGCCTTGGGGTAGTGGGTCATCTCATATCCTGTGATAGCTGGTTGACTGTCAGGATGCGAGGACGGCTTCAGTGTTTGCTGTTGCCGCGGTACCACCTCACTTACCGGGACCATGGCGCCCGTGGTGGGGGCAACAGCCGGTTCCGGCCTCTCATTACTGCTGTGACGGGCTTACCCGTCCGGTTCTACTGGGCCCTGACCGCCGCTTGGATTTCGCCGTTGGCGTTCAGGGATGTTCTTCCGGAAGCTCACCGGTGATGGCCGGGTCAACGCTGGTCTCCCAAGTCTAGCGGCAGGAGAGCCCAGTACTCCACTCGCAGGATCATCCTTCGGATGGACCAGCTGGATGCCCTCGGGTGCATAGACTCGACCCCATGACCAACCCTGCCCTTGTCCTTCCGGCCGCAGGCCCGGTAAAACGCTGGCTGGGTCGCCAGGGCATCCCCCGCGTGGTGGGTCCTGGCTCTGCTCTTGGTGTTGCCTGTGGCAGGAATGTCCCTGTTCAGGGCGGTCCCCTCGGAGTGGCCGCTGGTGGTGGTTCAACTGTTGTCGTTCACCCCGTGGATGGTCCTGCCCTCGGCGCTGGCGATGGTCCTTGCGTTGGTGGGGCGCCGGCTGTGGGTCATCATCACGACGGCGGCGCTGCTGGCTCTCCAATTGTTCTGGCTGTTTCCGCTGGACACCGGAAGGGCTCAAGCAGTTCCGGCGGGGACCGCGACCGTTTCCCTGAACGTGATGAGCCTCAACACTGAATACGGTGAGGCTGACGCAAGCGCCATCGTGAAGCTGGTCCGGGAAAACGGTGTCCAACTCTTGACCCTCCAGGAGCATACCCAAGGGCTGGAAGACCGCCTACGCTCCGAAGGCTTGGAGTCAATACTGCCGAACCTTGTCAGTGAACCCAACGACGACGCTTCCGGTGGCGCTGTATATTCCGTGTTCCCCTTGCAGCCGGAGGGGCTCCTGCCCGATACACCATTCCGGATGGACGTCACGCGGGTCCTCGTCACAGATCCGGGCAGGGTCACAGATCCGGGCAGGGTCACAGATCCGGGCAGGGGTTCCAAGGCCACGTTGAACCTCACGAACGTACATGCTCTTCCTCCCGTTGATGAGCGGATCCAGCAGTGGCGCAGCGACCTCGTCCAGGTTGCCCGTCAGGCCTCCCGGCCAGGACATCACCTGCTGATGGGCGACTACAACTCCACCTATGATCACTCCGAGTTCCGTGCGTTGCTTGACCCTGCCCTGGGCGGTGGGCAGGACGGCAAAAAGCTCGTCGACGTCGGAACAGCCTCCGGCGGACGGTTCTCTCCCACTTGGCCGATGGAAGGACCACCCCTTCCGGGGATCGTGATCGACCATATGGTTACTTCGCCCCGGATCGGCAGCAGTGGCTACGCGGTCCACCCGGTTTCCGGTTCTGACCATGCTGCCATTGTGGCAACGCTGGCTATCCCCATCAGCTAGTACGCCAGGTGCTTCAGCTTTCCTTGCGGATGAGCTTGTGGTTGGCCGCCTGTGCTACAGGGCGGATAACGATCTGGTCCAGGTTGATGTGGTGCGGCAGCGAGACTGCGTACTTGACGACGTCGGCCACGTCTTCTGCCGTGAGGGGCTTTTCGACTCCGGCGTAGACCTTGGCGGCTGCGTCCTTGTCGCCCAGCCGGTTAAGGGCAAATTCCTCAGTGTGGACCAGTCCCGGTGCTACCTCGATGACCCGGATGTTGTGACCCACTTCTTCCAGCCTGAGGGCGTTGGTCATCGCGTGCTGGGCAAACTTTGCGGCGTTGTATCCGGCGCCGCCTTCATAAGCGGCCAGTCCGGCGGTGGATGTCAGGTTGAGAACAGTTCCTTCCCCGTCCTCCCTCAGCATCGGAAGGAATGCCCGGATGATCTTCATGGTGCCCAGGACGTTGACCTGGTACATCCACTCCCAATCCTCAGTATCGGCGTTCGCGATCGTGTCCGCGCCCCGGGCGCCGCCGGCAATGTTGATGAGGGTATCGGCTCCCCCGGATTTGGAAACGGCCTGCAAAAGGGCTGCGACGTCGTCGTCGCTGGTGATATCGGCCGCGAACGGAATGGCGCCGGTTTCGGCGCCCAGCGCGCCCAACCGTTCGGCCCTGCGGGCAACCGCAAAGACCTTCCACCCTGTGGAGGCCAACGCCCGCACCGTGGCCTCGCCGATGCCCGTGCTCGCGCCGGTAACTACTGCCGTCTTGTTCTGAACTGGATGAGCCGTCTGTGCTGCCAAAGTCATGGCACCACACTATCCGCAGGCCTCAAGCATCTGCTCAGCCGAGCAGGAAGTCGCGTAACACCACGGCATGGTTGACCTGTGGATCCCGTGCGGCATAAAGCAGGGTGACCCGCGGATTCGACGCCGCCAGTTCCAGCAGCGTCTGAACTGCCGGATTGCCGTCCAACTCAGCCTCGTACTGCTGCTTGAAATCGGCGAATCGCTCCTGCATGTGGGCGAACATGGTCCGCAACGGCGGCGATGGCGCAACTTCCTTGAGCCAAAGATCCAAGTGTGCCTTGTCTTTGGACACCCCGCGCGGCCAGAGCCGGTCCACTAAAACCCGGAAGCCGTCGTCGTCAGCGGGTTCATCGTAGATGCGTTTGAGGACGAAAACGCCTTCATGGCCAGCCATGACCGCATGCTACGGCAAGCCGCCGCCCTGGGCCATGAAACAATTGACCCATGGCTGAATCAACGCAGGGTACAGACACGCCCGCCACCGCCCCCATCAACGTTCCCGACAAGCCGGCCCTTGAAGGCCTGGAGGCCGCGCTGACGCAGCGCTGGCTGAACGAAGGAACCTACAAGTTCAATCCGGACACCACCCGGGAGCAGGTCTACTCGATCGACACTCCCGCCGACCGCCTCGGGCTCCCTGCATGTGGGCCACATGTTCTCGTTCACCCAGACAGACGTCCAGGCCCGCTACATGCGCATGACCGGAAAGAACGTCTTCTACCCCATGGGTTGGGACGACAACGGCCTGCCTACCGAGCGTCGCGTCCAGAACTACTACGGTGTGCGCTGCGATCCCGCCATCCCCTACAACGCCGACTACCGTCCTCCCGCACAGCCGGCCAAGAACCAGCGCGATTTCGACGTCGTTTCCCGGCAGAACTTCATCGAGCTGTGCGAGGAACTCGCTGTCGAGGACGAAAAAGTCTTCGAGAACCTCTTCCAGACCCTCGGTTTGTCCGTGGACTGGGACCTGACCTACCGCACCATCGACGACACCTCCCGTGCAGTATCCCAGCGGGCCTTCCTCGCCAACCTCTCAGCCGGCGACGCTTACATGGCCGAGGCGCCCACGCTGTGGGATGTTACCTTCCGCACCGCCGTTGCCCAGGCTGAGCTGGAGGACCGCGAGGTTGCCGGCGCCTCTACCGCTACCCGTTCTTCACTGAAGACGGTGAAAAGATTTTCATCGAAACCACGCGCCCGGAGCTTCTTGCCGCGTGCGCCGCGCTGGTGGCAAACCCCGACGACGAACGGTACAAGCCGCTCTTCGGCAAAACAGTGAAATCCCCGCTGTTTGACGTCGAGCTTGAAGTCAAGGCCCACCCGCTCGCCAAGGCGGACAAGGGTTCCGGTATCGCGATGGTGTGTACCTTTGGTGACCTGACCGACGTCACCTGGTGGCGTGAACTCCAGCTGCCCACACGCGCCATCATGGGCCGCGACGGCCGTATCATCGCCGAGACCCCTGAATGGATCACCACCGACGCCGGCAAGGAAGCCTACGCTGCGATCGCCGGCAAAACGGCGTTCTCTGCCAAAGAAGCAGTCGTAGAGCTCCTCACTGCAGCCGGCCTGCTGGACGGCGAACCGAAGAAGATCACGCACCCTGTGAACTTCTTCGAAAAGGGCGACAAGCCCCTGGAGGTAGTGACCTCACGCCAGTGGTACATCCGCAACGGCGGGCGGGACGAAGAACGCCGCGAACGCTTGATCGGCCGCGGGCAGGAAATCAACTTCCACCCCTCCTTCATGCGCTCCCGCTACGAGAACTGGATTGCGGGCCTGAACGGCGACTGGCTCGTATCGCGCCAGCGCTTCTTCGGCGTGCCCATTCCCGTCTGGTACCCGCTGGATGCCCAGGGCAACCCGGACTACGACCACCCCATCCTGCCCTCGGATGACATGCTCCCCGTGGATCCCGCCGCAGATGCAGCCCCGGGCTTCGAGGAAGCCCAGCGCGATCAGGCCAACGGCTTCACAGGTGACGCCGACGTCCTGGACACCTGGGCCACGTCCTCCCTTACCCCGCAGATCGTGGGTGGCTGGAGCCGTGACGAGGAACTGTTCTCCAAGGTCTACCCCTTCGACCTCCGCCCCCAGGGTCACGACATCATCCGCACGTGGCTGTTCTCCTCCGCTGTCCGTGCCGACGCCCTGCAGAAGAGTGCGCCCTGGAAGCACGCAGCCATCTCCGGATGGATCCTTGACCCGGACCGCAAAAAGATGTCCAAGTCCAAGGGCAACGTGGTTGTCCCCACCGACGTCCTGAACGAGTTCGGCTCGGACGCTGTCCGCTACTGGGCAGCCTCGGCCAAGCTCGGCGCAGACACGGCCTACGAGATCGCGCAGATGAAGATCGGCCGTCGGTTGGCCATCAAGCTGCTCAACGCGTCCAAGTTCGTATTGAACCTTGGGGCTACCGAAAACTCCGTGGTGTCCAGCGATCTCTCCGTGCTGACCAATCCGCTGGACCGGGCACTGCTCGCTCAGCTGTCCGACGTCGTCGCCCAGTCCACCAAGGCCTTCGAAAACTACGACTACGCCCGGGCACTGCAGATCACCGAGTCATTCTTCTGGCAGTTCACTGACGACTACGTCGAGCTGATCAAGGACCGCGCCTACGGTGCGGCCGGGGAGTCGGAGCAAGCATCCGTGCTGGCCGCGCTGGCCACCACGCTGGACTCCTTGCTGCGCCTTTTCGCGCCATTCCTGCCCTTCGCGACCGAAGAGGTGTGGAGCTGGTGGCGCACCGGCTCGGTTCACCGCGCCCACTGGCCTGCCGCACTGGAAATCGCCGACGGCGACACCACGATGCTTGGCACTGTAGGCGTAGCACTCAGTGGCATCCGCAAGGCCAAGTCCGAGGCCAAAGTGAAGCAGCGCACTGCAGTACTCTCGGCATCCATAACGGCCAACGAAATGCTGGTCGCGCAGCTCAAGGCCGGACTCGGGGACCTGAAGGCAGCCGCGAACGCCCAGGAAATTGCGCTTCAGTCCGGCGAGGGTGAGCTGACCGTCAGCGACGTCGTCCTGGCACCCGCAGAGGACACGCCGGCCGTCTAGAAGTTCAGGGCCCATTTTGGGCAGCCCGTTTTTGGGCAAAGGGGAAGCCCCATCAGCGTTTTGCCGTTGGTGGGGCTTCGACTTTTCGGCTGTCTGGTGACGGCTTGACAGTCTGGCGGAATCCTCGGAATTTCAGGTCTTACTACCTCGTCACTGGTAGCTTGCTTCCAACTTTGCCAAAGGCTGCGTTGGTTGCATATCACTGAATCTTTGGTTTCCGTGTCCCTCTTCTTTCGAAGTGGGTAAGAACCATTGTGGTCCCGCCGGGGAGCATGCACAAGGGGCCCGGCATAACTACAATCCTGTAGTTCTACCGGGCCCCTTCGCATAGCTTTTCCTGCAGCCGGGGCAAAGCTATGGCAGAGTATGGTCATGCCGGAACTTCCCGAAGTGCACGGCCTGTGCACGTATCTGGACACCCAGCTCCACGGAGCTGTACTGAACAGCGTCCGCATTAACTCCATCGCCGCCCTGAAGACCGCTGATCCGCCTTACAGCGCACTTGAGGGCCGCACCATTCAGGGCACGCAGCGCTTCGGCAAGTTCATTAGCCTCGATGCCGACGGCCTGTTTTTCGTTTTTCACCTGGCCAAGGCCGGCTGGGTCCGCTACACGGAGCATCCCTCATCAGCGGGGCTCCGCATGGGCAAGAGCAACATAGCGGCCAGGCTACTGCTGCACCGGGAGGCGGACGATGCCCACATCGGCCTTGACCTGACAGAGGCCGGCACCAAGAAAAGCCTGGCCATCTACGTGGTCCGGGATCCCTTGGATGTTCCCGGAATCGCAACCCTGGGCCCCGAGCCGCTCAGCCCCGAGTTCGACGAAGATGCCTTGGCAGCAATCCTTAGGTCAAGCTCGCAACAGATCAAGGGACTTCTCCGCAGCCAAAGTGTTATCGCAGGGATCGGCAACGCCTACAGCGATGAGATTCTGCACGCTGCCAAAATCTCTCCCTTTGCCATCGCCAAGACGCTCGATGGCGAAACGGTGCAGCGGCTCTACGATGCCATGCAGGAAGTCCTGGTGGGTGCCGTCAACGCGGCAGCTGGAAAGCCTTCCAGCGAGCTGAAGGACACCAAGCGAAGCAATTTCAGGGTGCATGCCAGGACCGGGCTGCCCTGCCCTGTCTGTGGTGACACAGTGCGTGAGGTGTCCTTCGCGGACACCTCACTGCAGTACTGTGCCACCTGCCAAACCAACGGAAAGATCCTCGCGGACCGGCGCACATCACGCTTCCTGAAGTAGGGCGCTGAGCCGCCGGGCTGGTTGGAAAAGTTCCCTGGTTGAACTCAGGGCTTCCTAGTTGAACTCAGGGCTTTCCGTGCGGCTGCGCTTGAGTTCGAAGAAGTGCGGGTACCCGGCAAGGGTTACCGTGGCATCCCAAAGCTGTCCTGCCTCTTCGCCCCTCGGAATCCGGGTGAGTACCGGGCCGAAGAAGGCCGTGCCATTTACGGCGACCACGGGTGTTCCGACATCCTGGCCTACCAAGGAGATGCCGGCCTCGTGACTGGCTCGCAGCTTGGCGTCGTACTCCTCTGAGTCTACGAAGCGTGCCAGCTCAGCAGGAAGGCCTACCTCTGCCAGCGCTTTCTGGATCACGGAAGTACGGTCCTTGTTGCCTTCATGGTGGATCTGCTCCCCCATGGCGTCGTACAACGGCTTGATGTAACTGCTGCCATGGAGCTCCTGGGCAGCAATGATCACGCGGACAGGACCCCAGCTGTCGTCCATCATTGCCCTGTAATTCCCGGGAAGATCACGGCCCTCATTCAGGACGGACAAGCTCATGACGTGCCATTCGGTCTCAATACCCCGCACTTGTTCCACCTCGCCGATCCAGCGCGATGTGATCCATGCGAAGGGACAAACGGGATCGAACCAGAAATCCGCTTTGTTGACGGACTGCTCTGGCAAATTCTGCTTAGGCAAATTCTGTTCGGGCACAGGAAACTCCTCGACAAGAGTGAAAACGGGCGTGGGGCGACGCAGAATAAGTGAAACCGCCGCTTCTTAGGCCAACGGGTGGCTAGGCCGACTTATTCCGGCGCTTCGCTACGACGTCGTGGCCAATCATGGTCGGCTGGGCCTTGTTGTCCACGACGTCAGCGGTGATGACCACAGTTGCGATGTCATCCCTGCTCGGGAGATCAAACATGACCGGCAGCAACACTTCTTCCATGATGGCCCGCAGGCCACGGGCGCCCGTGCCGCGCTCAAGAGCTTGGTCAGCGATGGCATCCAGCGCGTCGTCGTCGAATTGCAGCTCCACACCATCCAACTGGAACATCTTCTGGTATTGCTTCACCAAAGCGTTCTTGGGCGTGGAAAGGATCTGGATCAACGCAGCACGGTCAAGATTCGAGACGGTGGTGATCACCGGCAGGCGGCCGATGAACTCCGGAATGAGTCCGAACTTCAGCAGGTCTTCGGGCATGACTTCGCCATAGGTGTCCACGTTGTCCCGGACCTCGTTGAGCGGCGCCCCAAAGCCGATGCCCTTGCGCCCGGAGCGGGAACCGATGATGTCCTCGAGACCAGCAAATGCGCCTGCCACGATGAAGAGCACATTGGTGGTGTCGATCTGGATGAATTCCTGGTGCGGATGCTTACGTCCGCCCTGTGGCGGCACGGAAGCAACTGTGCCTTCGAGGATCTTCAGCAGGGCCTGCTGAGACTCCTTCGCCCGAGACGTCCCTGGTAATCGAGGGGTTCTCGCTCTTGCGGGAGATTTTGTCGATCTCGTCAATGTAGATAATGCCTTGTTCGGCTTTCTTGACGTCGTAATCGGCGGCCTGGATGAGCTTCAGCAGGATGTTCTCGACATCCTCGCCGACGTAGCCTGCCTCCGTGAGCGCCGTGGCATCGGCTACAGCGAACGGCACATTTAGCCTGCGCGCGAGGGTTTGCGCCAAGTACGTCTTGCCACAGCCGGTTGGGCCAATCAGCAGAATGTTGGATTTGGCGATCTCCACATCCTCGTGATGCGGGCCCTCACCAAGGCTGCCCGCCTTGGGAGCATGACCGGCCTGGATGCGCTTGTAGTGGTTGTAGACGGCAACCGCCAATGACCGCTTGGCAGGTTCCTGGCCGATGACGTATTCCTGCAGGAAATCGAAGATCTCCCTGGGCTTGGGGAGTTCAAAGCTGCCAAGGTCCGAAACTTCAGCAAGTTCTTCTTCGATGATCTCGTTGCAAAGCTCGATGCACTCATCGCAGATGTAGACACCGGGCCCGGCAATCAGCTTCCGTACCTGCTTCTGGCTCTTTCCGCAAAAAGAACACTTCAGCAGATCCGTGCTCTCGCCAATCCGAGCCATGTGGGAATCCCTTCGTTACATGCGGGTGATGCGGCACCGTGCCGTACTCAAGTGTGCGGCCTGGCCGGGGTTGGCACCACCGTGACACCATCCACTCTAGGTCACAATGGGCTGCTTGGGTGGAAACAGAACGCCGGTGCGGTTCATATTTCGCGAACCGCACCGGCGTCGATTTCCGTATGCTACCTGGCGATTGCCTGGGGCTTGATCTTGCGGGAGTCCAGCACCTGATCGATCAGGCCATAGTTCATGGCCTCGGCCGCGGTGAGGATCTTATCGCGCTCGATATCGTTGTTGACCTGCTCGGACGTGCGGCCGGAGTGGTGTGCCAGCGTGTCCTCAAGCCATGTACGCATGCGCATGACTTCAGCAGCCTGGATCTCGAGGTCGGATGCCTGGCCGCCCTGGCCGCCGGACAGCGCCGGCTGGTGGATCAGCACGCGTGCGTTCGGCAGCGCCAGTCGCTTGCCGGGAGTTCCACCGCAAGCAGGACAGCAGCCGCGCTGGCTGCCTGGCCCAGGCACACCGTCTGGATCTCCGGACGAATGTACTGCATGGTGTCGTAGATCGCCGTCATGGCCGTGAAGGAGCCACCTGGCGAGTTGATGTACAGCGTGATGTCGCGGTCCGGATCCGTCGATTCAAGGACCAGCAGCTGGGCCATGATGTCATCGGCAGAAGCGTCGTCAACCTGGACGCCGAGGAAGATGATGCGGTCCTCGAACAGCTTGGTGTACGGGTCCTGGCGCTTGAAGCCGTACGGTGTGCGCTCTTCGAACTGGGGCAGGACGTAGCGGCTGGTTGGGAGATTACCGGCAGACCATCCGAAGTTGTAGTTCATGTCATTACTCCTGGGGTTTCAGTGGTTCTTGGTGCCGGTTAGTTTTCGGAGCCTGGCTCGGAGTTCGACTGGTTGGCCGTTCCACCGCCACCAGCTACCGAGCCTGCGTGAGCCGAGATCTTGTCGAAGAAGCCGTACTCCAAGGCCTCGGTGGCCGTGAACCATTTGTCGCGGTCATTGTCCTTGAGGATGGTCTCCACAGTCTGGCCTGTCTGTTCAGCGGTGAGTTCCGCCATGACCTTCTTCATGTGCAGGATCAGCTCGGCCTGGATTTTGATATCCGAGGCAGTGCCACCGATTCCACCGGAAGGCTGGTGCATGAGGATTCGGGCGTTGGGGGTGGCATAACGCTTTCCCTTGGTCCCGGAGGAGAGCAGGAACTGGCCCATGGAGGCAGCCAGGCCAGTGGCAACAGTGACAACATCGTTGGGGATGAACTGCATGGTGTCGTAGATGGCCATGCCGGCCGTCACGGAGCCACCGGGTGAGTTGATGTAAAGGTAGATGTCCTTCTCGGGGTCTTCAGCCGAGAGGAGGAGCAGCTGGGAGCAGATGGCGTTGGCGTTCTCGTCACGGACTTCAGAGCCAAGCCAGATGATGCGCTCTTTCAGCAGGCGGTTGTAGATGTAGTTGTCCTGGGCGGCGGGATCGACAGTTGCCATCCGGGGAGCCTCTGATTGCTGTGACATAAGTACTTACCTCTCGCTGGTGCCAGTGACCTCACTGAACTTCACTACTTGGACACTAACCGTTTTCAGGGACGATTTGTTCGCCGGAATCGCGCTGTTCGCTGACGGCGCACGATTGGAGCGGGCCCGCAGATCCAGCACGCTGATTGTATGCGGGCTTGTCCGTTCAGGGCTTAAAACAAACCGACCCCGGATCTGCTGATCCGGGGTCGGTTGATGCGTTTTGACTAGAACTTCACAGCTGCGGGGTCATCGCTGGCGACAACATCCGCTTCCTCGCCGGCTTCGGCAGTTGCTGCCTCATCAGCAGCAACTTCACCGGCCGGGCGGACGAAATCGCTCAGGTCAACCTTGTTGCCTTCAGAGTCAACAACCTCGGCCTGGCCCAACACTACGGCCAGTGCCTTGCGGCGGCGTACCTCGGAAACCATCATGGGGACCTGGCCGCTCTGATCGATGATCTGGGCGAACTGGTTGGGATCCATGCCGTACTGGCTTGCCGTGCTGACGATGTAGTCGATCAGCTCGTTCTGGCTGACGTCAACCTCTTCCTTGTCCGCAATGGCGTCAAGGATGACCTCGTTCTGGAAGGCGCGCTCGGTGTTTGCCTTGACCTCGGCGCGGTGTTCCTCGGTGTCGTGGTCACCTTCGCCGTGGGCGTTCTCCGGGTTGAAGTGAGCTTCAATCTGCTCTTCGACAACCGAAGCCGGAACAGGGACCTCGACGAGCTCTACAAGCTTGTCCAGAACCTTGTCGCGGGCCTCAACACCCTGTCCGACAACCTTGGAATCGGCAGCCTGCTTGGCGAGGTCCTCGCGGAGCTCAGCAAGGGTGTCGAATTCCGAGGCCAGCTGTGCGAAGTCGTCGTTGGCTTCAGGAAGCTCGCGCTCCTTGACGGCCTTGACAACTACCTTGACCTGGGCTGCCTCGCCGGCGTGGTCGCCGCCAACGAGCGTGGTGTCGAAGATTGCTTCTTCGTCTGCGGACAGGCCGGTCACGGCCTCGTCCAGGCCCTCAAGCATGGTGCCGGCACCAACCTGGTAGGACAGGCCGGAGGCCGAATCGATTTCTTCGCCATCGATCGTGGCGGTGATGTCGATCGTGAGGAAGTCCTCGTTCTGGGCGGGACGCTCCACGGACTTCAGCGTGCCGAAGCGGCCACGCAGTTCATCCAGGGCCTTGTCGACGTCTTCAGAGGAGGACTCAGCCGCAGCAACCTCAACCTTGATGCCTGCGTAGTCCGGCAGCTCGATCTCGGGGCGAACGTCAATCTCCACCTGGAACTTAAGCTCGCCATCGGTTGCGGACGGGTCCGGAACCTCGGTGATCTCAACTTCGGGACGGCTCAGGGGGCGAACACCCGTTTCCTGGACAGCGGCCTGGTACCAGCCGTTGAGGCCATCGTTGATGGCGGTTTCCAGGACGTAACCACGGCCAACACGCTGGTCAATCAGCTTGGACGGAACCTTGCCCTTGCGGAATCCGGGGACCTGGATCTGCGAAGCAACGGTCTTGTAAGCGGCATCGATGCTCGGCTTCAGTTCCTCAAAGGGAACCTCAACGTTGAGCTTGACCCGCGTGGGGGTGAGGTTCTCGACAGCGCTCTTCACAGTCTAAGTACTCCTGAATTTGTGGGTATGGGGTTCTGCCGCATCCCTGAGGCGGACACGAAACACAGAGTCGGGGTGACAGGATTTGAACCTGCGACTTCCTGCTCCCAAAGCAGGCGCTCTAGCCAAGCTGAGCTACACCCCGAATGCACAGGACAGTCTACGGGCAAGCGGGCCCGGAATGCACATTTGACACCGCCGCCGGAATTAGGTTTAGTTGTACCCGGCTTCAACAGCCACCGGGAAGATGTCCTGAGCAAGAGATCCATACAAGGATCCATCAGGAGATCCATCCGGGGACGTAGCTTAATGGTAAAGCCTCAGTCTTCCAAACTGATTACGCGGGTTCGATTCCCGTCGTCCCCTCCAGTAAAAAAGCCCCAATCTTCGGATTGGGGCTTTTTTGTTACAACCGGGAGCCGGTGCTACAACCACAACTGGCAAGCGCTGTTACAACTGACAGCCAGGGCACCAATACAGTTTGCGGGCGCCGATTTCGGCCATGCCCACCAGCGTCCCGCAAGCCCTGCAGGGCTGCCCTTCGCGCTTATAGACAAAGTGGGCATCGCCGTCGGGCGCTGAGGCGCCGTTACCGGTCCACAGCACTGGCGGTGTGGTGACAATCCGACCGTCACGAACGCCGTCGGACATTGCAAGGACGGCGTCATCCCACAACTTGCCCGCCGTCGCAGCATCAATCGCGTTTCCAGGAGTCCATGGATCCACCGCCTGACGAAAGAGGACCTCGGCGCGGTAAATATTTCCGACCCCCGCCAGCACCGATTGGTCCATCAACAGCAAGGCCACGGCCGTCTTGCGGCGTCGCAACCGGCGGATGAACTCGTCCCGGTCCCCCGGCCGGTTACGCAGCGGATCAGGGCCCAGCCGGCCCAGTACAGCGCCTGCTTCATGGGACGTAACAGCGGCGCAAGTGGTGGCTCCACGAAGATCGGCCCAGCCGTTGTCCGACACCAGTCGGGCGCGAACGGCACCCACCGGGGCGGGCGGCCCGGCGTAGTCCACGTCAGCCCCGGACTCCACCTCAGCACCGGATGAGGCCGTCTCGCGCTCACCGATCCGGCGAGGCGCGCCAATGCTGGAGGCTCCCGTGAAGGAGCTATCGCCGCCAAAGCTCCAAGCACCATAAAGACCAAGGTGAACGTGGAGGAAAAGACCGTGGTCGAACCTCAGGAACAGCTGCTTCCCATGGGCAACCGCTTCAACCATCACATGACCGCTCAGAAGCTCCGCACCGGCCGTGAACCGCCCCTGCGGACTGGAAACCTCCAAACGCCGGCCGCCAAACACATCCTGGAATTGGCGGGCCAGCCTATGGACGGAGTGCCCCTCAGGCACTACTCGACGATCTCGCCGGTGGTCTCGTAAGCGGCAATCTTGCCGATACGGCGGATGTGGCGTTCGTCATTGCTGAAAGGTTCCTGCAGGAAGGCCTCAATGAGTTCGGTTGCTTCTTCCACCGTATGCTGGCGGCCGCCAACGGCCACTACGTTGGCGTCGTTGTGCTCGCGGGCGAGCTTGGCGGTAGAGAGGTTCCAGGCCAGCGCGGCGCGTACGCCCTTAACCTTGTTGGCAGCAATTTGTTCACCATTGCCCGAACCACCCAGAACGATGCCCAGCGCGTGCACTCCTGCTTGCTGGTCAGCCACCACTGCAACTCCTGCGTTGATGCAGAAGGACGGGTAGTCATCCAGGGCGTCATATTCCTTGGGTCCGTGGTCCACAACCTCGTAGCCCTTGGCGGTGAGGTGGCTGACCAAGTGGGCGCTGAGTTCCATGCCGGCGTGATCGGTGGCGATGTGGACGCGGGGTGTAGTCACAGGAAGTCCATTCTTTCTGGCGCGCCGGTACGGCACCTGGCCGGGCGCGGCGATGTGGGATGCGCTACCTAGGTTACCGCGCCCCGGGTTGCTGGGGTTGCCCGCCATGGTGGGCCCGCTCGGCAGCCCGGTTCAGGATGCCGGCGAGTTCGTCCGCGGTTGCCGTAGTCCCTGCACTGAGCGCAACCCTGGCTCCGTTAAGTTTCCTTACGACGACGGCCGGTCCGCTACTGACCAGCATCGCAGTTGCGTCGTCATGATGACGCCAACCCCATCCACCAAAGTCTGCGGCTTTCACGTCAGCCGGAGCTGCTGCCGCGATGTCGACGGCGGGAACGGTCAGGACCGGCACGATCCCACCTGCGAAGACCTGCAGCCCTCCCCTGTCCGCCCGGACGCGGGCGAAGAGGAAGCCGGCACCAACCAACGCCGCTGCGGCCACCAAGGCTCCCAGCCATGGGACGGCTATCGCGATCAGCGCGGCTGGAAACAGCGTGGACACGATGATCATGATGAAAACTGAACTGCGGGCATGGACCCACATGCGCAGCGTGTCCCGTGCGAGGTCCGGGTCTGTGACGTGCAGACGTGCGGCCTCAAGGGCTTCGTCATCCTCCCGCGTCCACCGGGGATCCGGTTTGAAGGCGAACATGAGGACGACTCCCAAGGACACGGCCGCCCCACTGCCCATGGCGAGGACGATGGGATCAACGTGGGAAGCGCGCGCGTCCCCCAGCCCCGATTGTCCTACCAGTCCGGCAGCCAGCACTGTTGTCACGAAGAGGCTCACCATGAGGCCAAGTCCCATCATGACCCGGCGCATCACCACCGGCCGCGAAAGCGGCACTGCTTGCAGGAAAGCGAGCCAACCGAAAAAGGTGATCACAGCTGCGCCGCCGGCAACGTAGGCGCCGAAGGGAGCAAAGGCGCTGCCGCCGTCGGCGTTCCACATCACTGCTACCGGATCGGGAAGATCGTTTCGCACCATCTGTGCGCACACAACGAAACCTATGGCCAGCAGCAACGGAAAGGCGAGTGCAAACCTGAGTGCGCGGATATCAAGAGACTCCCGGAACGTTCCCATGGTCCAACGCTACTCCGTGCCGGCGACACTGTGGTGGCACCTCCTTGCCATCAGCGCTTGGAGTGAAAGAATGGCTTCACACCATCGACCGGACCTGCCCCGGCCGGACACCCCCAACCTCTGGAGGCACCACTTGCCAGGCCTAACCTGACGCGCGACGAAGCCGCGCAGCGCGCTGAAATACTCAATGTCGAGTCCTACAACGTCACCCTGGATCTGACCAAGGGCGCCGCGGTCTTCGGATCCACCACCGTGGTGAAGTTTTCGGCCAAGGTTGGAGCCTCGACGTTTATCGACGCCGTAACCGAGAGCGTTTACAGCGTTACCCTGAACGGCACCGAACTGGATCCGCCGAGGTATCTGATGGCATCCGCATCCAACTTCCAAACCTTGCCGCCGAGAATGAACTCATAGTCGTCGCCGATGCGCCGTACATGAACACGGGTGAGGGCCTCCACCGCTTCGTGGATCCGGTAGATGGGGAGGTCTATCTCTACACCCAGTTCGAGGTTCCGGATTCCCGGCGGATGTTCGCTGTCTTCGAGCAGCCTGACCTGAAGGCAACCTTCACGTTCCACGTCACCGCTCCTTCACACTGGGACGTCGTCTCCAACTCCCCCACGCCGGTGCCGGTTGAAACTGATGGAGGCGAGGACGGCGGAGCCAGGTCCGTGTGGGAATTCGCTCCCACGCCGCGTCTGTCCTCGTATGTCACCGCCCTGATAGCCGGACCGTACCAGTCCGTCCGTTCCGAGGTGACAAGTTCGGATGGCAGGGTCATTCCGCTCGGCGTCTTCGTGCGCAAATCCCTGATGCAGTATCTGGATGCGGACAACATCTTCGAACTGACCCGCCAGGGCTTCGAGTTCTTCGAGGCACAGTTCGGTTGCCCGTACCCGTTCGCAAAGTACGATCAGCTGTTCGTCCCGGAGTTCAATGCCGGTGCGATGGAAAACGCAGGTGCCGTGACAATCCTGGAGGGCTACATCTTCCGCGGCAAGGTTGCCGGTGCACAGATCGAGCGCCGGGCCATCACGGTCCTGCACGAACTCGCGCACATGTGGTTCGGGGACCTGGTGACCATGCGCTGGTGGAACGACCTCTGGCTCAACGAGTCGTTCGCCGAGTACATGTCTCACCTGGCCGCCGTGGAAAACACTGCCTTCGACCGCGCGTGGACCACGTTCGCCTCAGTGGAGAAGTCCTGGGCCTACCGTCAGGACCAACTGCCCACCACGCACCCGATCTTCGCGGAAATCAACAACCTTGAAGATGTGGAAGTCAACTTCGACGGCATCACCTATGCCAAGGGCGCCTCTGTATTGCGGCAGTTGGTGGCCTGGGTTGGACCCGAGCAGTTCATGTCCGGGGTGCGCACCTATTTTGCCAAGCACGCCTGGCAGAACACCGAGCTTGCTGATCTCATGGTGGAACTGGAAGCCGCAAGCGGCCGTGACCTGGACGTTTGGGGCAAGCTCTGGCTTGAAACCGCCGGCGTGAACACCCTCGCTCCCGAGGTGGACGTGGACGCCGACGGCACCATCACCGCGTTCAGCATCCTGCAGTCCGCAATCGATGAACAACCAACGCTGCGTCCCCATCGCCTTGCGGTGGGCTTCTACAACCTTTCCGAACAGGGCAAGCTGGAGCGGACGCATCGCGAGGAACTGGACGTCGAGGGCCCCCGGACCGAAGTCCCCGCCCTGGCTGGCCTCGCACGCCCGGACCTCATCCTGCTCAACGATGACGATCTCGCCTACGCCAAGGTGCGCCTGGATGCTCACTCGCTGGCCACAGCGAAAGCACATCTCAAGGATTTTGCCGCCAGCCTGCCCCGCACGCTGGTCTGGGGTTCCGCGTGGGATGCAGCAAGGGATGGAGAAACTCCTGCGCGCGGCTACGTGGAACTGATCCTGGCAAACATCGCAGAGGAAACAGACTCATCGGTGATCCTCGTCCAACTGCGGCAGCTTGCCACGACGCTGACCTACTACGTGGCAGCCGGGCACAAGCTGGAGGCAACGATCTCGGCTGCCGACAAGCTGTGGGACCTCGCGGCGGCGGTGGAAGCCGGCTCGGATGCACAGCTGCAGTTCGTGAAGTCCTACGCGCAACTTGCACGGAGCGCAGATCAGCTGGACCGTATCCAAGCGCTCCTGGACGGGACCGACACCCTTGAAGGCCTCACCGTTGACCAGGACATGCGGTGGGAGCTGCTAACCGCTCTGGTGGCCGGCGGCAGGCAGGGCCAGGAGCGCATCGACCAGGAACTCGCCGGCGACAACACCTCCACCGGCCAAAATGCCGCGGCACAGGCCAGGGCCGCTATTCCCACAGCTGAGGCCAAGGCTGCGGCGTGGGATTCCATCGTGGTCAAGGGCGAACTCTCCAACGCCCTGCAAGCCTCGGCGGTGGCTGGCTTCATGCGGGTGCCGGACACCACCCTGCTGGAGCCCTACGCGGAAAAGTACTTTGACGCGATACCTGGGATTGTCAAAGAGCGCACGCATGCGTTGGCCCAGCAGATTGTCGTGGGCCTCTACCCGGCACAGCTCACAACCCAGGCAACAGTGGACCGCACGGACGAATTCCTCGCGGACCTGCCCGAAGAAAGTGCAGCGCTGCGCCGCATGATGCTGGAAAACCGGGACGCAGTGGCGCGGGCGCTCCGTGCCCGGGCAGCGGACGTGGACGTGGACGTGAACGCCTAAGAAGTCCGTTGGGGCCTGTGCTGGCGTTGTTTGGCAGATGGCTAAACTGTCCGCATGGGCCTCAACGAACACCACTATGCATTGACCGTCCGCTGGACTGGAAACCTGGGTGTGGGTACAGAAAGCTACCGAGGGTACTCGCGGGATCATGACATAGAAATTCCCGGGCTGCCCGTCGTCAAAGGTTCCGCAGATCCAACGTTCCATGGCGACCGCACACGCTACAACCCGGAGCAACTCCTGCTTGCTGCCTTGGCGCAATGCCACATGCTCTCGTTCCTGCACGTGGCGGTAAGACATGGGGTTGTAGTTACCGGCTACGAGGACAACGCCGAGGGCGTCATGAAGCTAAATCGTGACGGCAGCGGTCAGTTCGAGAGCGTGACGCTCAAGCCGCACGTCACCATCGCGGACCCGGCTCATTCGGCCTTGATGGCGCAACTTCACCACGAAGCCAACCAGGTCTGCTTCATAGCCCGCAGCGTGAACTTCCCCGTTCTGCATGAACCAATCACGACGTCGGCAGCGGCCTGAGGCTGCTGAACCCGCCCTAGCTCTGTTGTTCCCGCAGGAGTCCTACCAGCCTGCGTTCGGTTTCACGGCTTAAGCCTGCCTTGCGCTCCCTTTCCAAGCCCAGGCTTCGCTCATAGTCCAAGGCGTCCCGAAGAGTCTCCTGCCACGGGCGCAATGCCATACCGAGCGCCTTCGCGGCTTGATTGCTTCGCGATTGGAAGCCATCGTGGTCTGCCGGCAACCAGAGGGGAAGTGAGTCCGGCCCGGCCCAGTAGTCGACGCCTTGCTCCACCAGCCAGTCTTCGTCGGCCTGGACAGTTTCCTGGCCCAGCGCCGTGCGGCTGGATTCCGAAATGTACTCACTGAACGGAACTACATCTCCCAACGCGTTGTACGTGCCCGTCAGGTCCATCTCCGCCCCTTGAATGATCCACCTGGCGAGGTCACGGACGTCGATGATCTGGGTGGCGTCATCTGGAATGTTCGGTACCAGAACCGGCCCAGCATTGGCTGCGAAGCGCGCAGGCCAATAACCGTAACGGTCAGAGCCGTCCCCTGGCCCTCCAATGAGACCTGCCCGCACAATGTGGGCTTTCTGCCCGACCAGTGTGAGCGTCATGTGCTCGATCGCAGATTTTGATTCACCATAGGTTTCCGGAGTGCCGGCTTGTCCTTCAGGCAAAGGTTCAAGGAGCGCCGCGTTCTCGTCCGCACCAGGAACCGAATGATCCGCATACACCGAGCAACTGGACACGAAGGTCCAATGGCGCGCACTCGATCCCAACGCTTCAAGGGCATCCCAGGCCTGAACAGGATCCCTGGAAACGTCGATAACCGCGTCCCAGCTGCTGTTCACGTCCTCATAGGCTGCACTACCCAAGGCGCGGTCGCCACGGACCCAGGCCACGCCGTCGGGCGGGTTCGCCTGGGTGCCACGGGCAAGGCACGTGACGTCGTGCCCCAAGGCAAGCGCCTGCTTTGCGATTTCAGCTGACAGGAAGGCAGTACCGCCAAGGACCAGGATGCGCATACCGTCACGCTACGGCGATAGGGTTGGACGTGGACAGAGTGTTCCGCGCCCGGCGAACACGGGCCGACGACAAGGAGTTATTCCACCTTGACCTCCATCCCCCTGGCGGAAACCATCACCATCGAACCGGAGAAAATCGACTTCGTTTCGATCCTCATCACCTTGGGCGTGGGCCTGCTGGTGTGGATCGTTGCGCGATTCATCATCCTGCGCATCACGCGGCGAGTGTCCGCGGGCAGTTCATTCTTCAAGAAGCCCCACTTCAAATGGGTGCAACCGGCAATCCGCGCACTGGATCACGAACGCCGATCACAGCGCGCCGAAACCATCGGCACTTTGCTGACAAGCCTCGTGAGCGTCGTGGTTGTGGTGATCGTGATCATTTACGTCCTCAAGTTCATGAACGTGGACGTCGCGCCCCTGCTGACAAGCGTGGGAATACTGGGTGTCGCTATCGGTTTCGGTGCACAGCAGCTGATCCGTGACTTCCTCGCCGGTATCTTCATCACCATCGAAGACCAGTACGGAATAGGCGATGTGATCGTCACCAGCGAAGTGATTGGTACCGTTGAATCAGTGGGCCTGCGCATTACGCGGGTCCGCGCTGAGGACGGAGCCATCTGGTATCTGCGAAACGGTGAGATTCTGCGCGTGGGCAACCGCTCGCAGGGAGACTACGTTCCGTTGGAGTCGCCGGAAACCGACGACAATGATGCTGCCAAGAAGGCTGAGGAGAAGGCCAGTGAGTGACACGAACCCCCAGGCTGGTCCACGACGCCAGCTGATGCAGAACGATCCCTTCAGCCAACCCGCCTACACCGACAGCTTCTATGCAGCCGTGGGCGGGCACGATACTTTCGTGAAGCTGATCGACGTCTTCTACGACGGCGTTGCGCAGGATCCGCTCCTGCGGCCCATGTACCCCGAAGAAGACCTGGAACCGGCCAAACGGCGCTTCCTCATGTTCCTGGAGCAGTATTGGGGTGGTCCCACTACTTACAGTGAGGAGCGGGGCCATCCACGCCTGCGGATGCGCCACATGCCCTTCCGCGTCACGCCCGAAGCGAAGGACCGCTGGCTCTTCCATATGCGGACAGCAGTGGACTCGCTCGGGTTGTCGCCACTTCACGAGGGAACCCTTTGGGACTACATGGAGCGCGCAGCCCTGACCATGGTGAACAGCCCCTCTGCCGTCTAAGGCTAGAAGCCCAAACCCAAGCCTGCGCCCGTGCGGACCAGTACATGGCCACGAGGACCACTTAAGCGGAACCACCGTCCATTGCGGAACAGCTGCTGTTCGCCTTCGCCCAGGAATCCCAGGGCGAAGGCAGCGAAGGCCGCACCCGCAGGCAGGTCACTGAGGCCGGGGAGCTCTCGTCCCCACACGGCGGCCCGGGCTGTATTCACAACGGCAGCTCCGGCGGCAGTGGGCACCACGCCAGCCACCTCTGCAATGCCGGATTCCGCTGCTGACTTCAGGTCGGCGTCGAGCACCGTCCCCAGGATTTCCCAACCGCTCCTGGGCGCGCCGACGCCAGCCCATGACTCCGAAACCGTCGACGGCGGAATGGGCAACTCGACGTCGTCGGCACCCGAGCGGGCAAGACGGTCCATGACGGAGGCGAGCGTCACAGTGACATCGGCCTGCGCGGGTTCTGCAAGCGCCATGGTCCGTAACCCAAGGATTGTGGGAGTTGATTCGCCCAGGATGCGTGGCCTGAGCACACACACGTACGCGGCCAATACCTGGCCAGCCGCCTGAAGGCGGATGGCGCCGTCATCGATGCTCTTGGCACGCGTCACGTACGTCCGCAGGTCAACGAGGTCGCGGGGATCGGCAAAGCGGAAGGACTGGGTCAAGAGGTCTGTCACAGCATCGACTCTACCGGCATGTCCGCGGTTGAGAGGGGTCCGGGGGCCGTCTAGAGTCGAACCATGACTGACACGAACGCTGGCCTCAAGGTTGAGGCACCCGCAGAAGATCCGACGGAAGTCCTGATTGGCCTGTTGGACCTTGGTGACTTCGACGGAGCCCGGACCAATGAGGATATCTTCCTTGGACCTTCCCAAAAACAGCCCCGGCATCGTGTCTTCGGCGGCCAGGTTCTGGCCCAATCCATGATGGCTGGGATGCGAACCGTGGAACCGGATCGGGTGGCGCACTCCATGCATGGCTATTTCCTGCGTCCCGGTGACGCCAATAAGCCCATCACGTTCGGTGTGGAACGGCTGCGTGACGGTCGGTCCTTCTCGGCGAGGCGCGTTCATGCTTATCAGGACGGTGTCCCGATCCTTTCAATGATTGCCTCGTTCCAGGTTCAAGACGAGGGCCTGGATCATCAAGCGACAATGCCCGAAGGCATTCCAGACCCGGAATCCTTGCCCAGCACGGCTGAGTTGCTGGCTCAATTCGACCACCCCTTGGCACGGCACATGTCCTCGGAGCGGCCGTTCGACGTCCGTCACATCGACCCCGCACTTTACGTGTCACCGCCAACCGAGCACGTGGCCACGAATGCCGTCTGGATGAAGACGATGGGGCCATTGCCCGACGACCCCAAGCTGCACCTGGCCGCGTTGGCATACGCCAGCGACTACACCTTGTTGGAGCCCATCCTCCGCAAACACGGCCTCGCCTGGATGACACCGGGCATGAGCGTCGCAAGCCTCGATCACGCCATGTGGTGGCACCGGCCGGTCCGGGTGGACGACTGGTTGCTGTACGTCCAGGAGTCCCCCAGCGCGCAAGGGGCACGTGGGTTGGCTACCGGGCGGATATTCAACCGCGAAGGCCTGCACGTTGCAACCGTGGCACAGGAGGGGATGGTCAGGATTCCGTAGGCGGTTGGTGTGCTGAAGGGTTAAGACGCAGTGTTAAGCCAATGAGGGTTAAAGCAAAGAGGCCGGTCCCTGCTCGGACCGGCCTCTTTTGTGCCTGTGGCGACCCGGTTAGTCGCGGGTCAGGCGGCGGTGCGTCACGCGGTGCGGCTTTGCCGCATCAGCGCCGAGGCGCTCCACCTTGTTCTCCTCATAGGAGTCGAAGTTACCTTCGAACCAGTACCACTTGGAGGGGTTCTCGTCGTCACCTTCATAGGCGAGGATGTGGGTTGCTACCCTGTCAAGGAACCAACGGTCGTGCGAGACCACCACGGCGCAGCCAGGGAACTCGAGCAGGGCATTTTCCAGGCTGCTCAGGGTTTCGACGTCGAGGTCGTTAGTGGGCTCGTCGAGGAGCAGGAGGTTGCCACCCTGCTTAAGGGTCAAGGCAAGGTTGAGGCGGTTACGCTCACCACCGGAGAGGACACCAGCCTTCTTCTGCTGGTCCGGTCCCTTGAAGCCGAACGCCGAAACGTAGGCACGTGAAGGCATTTCGACCTGCCCGACCTGAATGTAGTCGTGGCCTTCGGAAACAACTTCCCAGAGAGACTTATTGGGATCGATGCCGCCACGGGACTGGTCCACGTAGGAGATCTTCACGGACTCGCCGATCTTGAGCTCACCATCGTCCAGGGGCTCCATGCCAACGATGGTCTTGAACAAGGTGGACTTGCCCACACCGTTCGGGCCGATGACGCCGACAATGCCGTTCCGGGGCAATGAGAAGGAGAGGTCCTCGATCAGGACACGATCGTCGAAGCCCTTCTTCAGGTTCTTCGCCTCGATCACCACGGAACCCAGGCGCGGGCCCGGCGGAATCTGGATCTCTTCGAAGTCGAGCTTGCGCGTGCGCTCGGCCTCTGCAGCCATTTCTTCATAGCGGGCAAGACGGGCCTTTGACTTGGTCTGACGGCCCTTGGCGTTGGAGCGCACCCATTCAAGTTCTTCGGTAAGGCGCTTGGACAGCTTTGCGTCCTTCTTACCTTGGACCTCAAGGCGGGCCTTCTTCTTCTCCAGGTAGGTGGAGTAGTTACCTTCGTACGGGTAAAGGTGGCCGCGGTCGACTTCTGCGATCCACTCAGCCACGTGATCCAGGAAGTAACGGTCGTGAGTCACGGCAAGGACGGCACCGGGGTACTGGGAGAGGTGCTGCTCAAGCCAAAGAACGCTCTCGGCGTCCAAGTGGTTGGTGGGCTCGTCAAGGAGCAGAAGGTCCGGCTTCTGGAGCAGAAGCTTGCACAACGCTACGCGGCGACGCTCACCACCGGAGAGGACAGTGACGTCGGAATCAGCTGGCGGGCATCGCAGGGCGTCCATGGCCTGCTCGAGCTGGGAATCGATATCCCAGGCATCGGCAGCGTCAATCGCTTCCTGCAACTTACCCATCTCATCCAGGAGAGTGTCGTAGTCCGCATCCGGGTTCGCCATCTCTTCGGAGATCTCGTTGAATCGCTGGATCTTGCCGTAGATCTCGCCAACGCCTTCCTGGACGTTGCCAAGGACGGTCTTTTCCTCATTCAATGGCGGTTCCTGCAAGAGGATGCCCACGGTGTAACCGGGGCTCAGGCGGGCCTCGCCGTTTGAAGGAGTGTCCAGCCCGGCCATGATCTTCAGGATGGTGGACTTGCCAGCACCGTTCGGGCCCACGACGCCAATCTTCGCGCCAGGGTAGAACGACATGCTGACGTCGTCCAAAATAAGTTTGTCGCCAACGGCCTTGCGAGCCTTGGTCATCGTGTAAATGAATTCCGCCATGCCCTTAAATCTAGTGGGTAGGCGGACAGATCTCACATTCGGTGCTATTGGGCATTGCCAGCAGCTCCTTGGGGCGGTGCTGCTGGTCTTTGGGGCGGTGCTCCTAGCGAACGCTGCCCACGAAGCATTTCCCGGTGGCAAGTACTGGCAGAACGCTCATCACGACGCCTCCATCCCGGATCTGGCCCATGACGCAACTATCCCCTGCGAGCGCCGCAGCTTCCAACGCATCGACATCAAGACCTGTGGGCGTCCGGCTGACGGACACTTCCACGTTGGCTTTGGGAATGCCCGCCGATACCAAGGCTGCGCGAACGGATTCCGTATCCGGCTTGGGGTTGGCGGCCACGATTTTCTTCAGTGCAGCCTCCACAGCCGTGCTCGTGGCCACTACTTCGGGGTCCATACTCGTTCCGCCGCCGGGCTGTTGGGATGCGGGGCTTGAAGAAGTGATGCCTGCCGTGGGTGTTTTGGGGGACGCGGCACATGCAGGCAGCGCCAGCGCAGCAACAATGACCAAGAAGGTCCCGACGGCCTTACCGTTCAACTGAAAATTTCTTGCACGACTCGGCTGCTCCACCCTGGTTCCCCTGCTCATCACAAAGCCATTCTGCCATTCCCATGGACGGCGGGCGGGCGTAGCGTGGGCCACGTGGTGGCGCGCCTGGACCGGCGGCCGCGGGAAGGAGAAAACCATGGAAGGAAAAATCCCTTATGCCGAGGCGTCGATCACCGTAGCCGCCCCGCGCGAGCAGGTATGGAAGGCCCTGACGGATCCTGGCCTCATCAAGGAATACTTCCTCGGAACCAATGTCGAAACGACGTGGCGGGTAGGCGATCCCATCACTTACTCCGGCGAGTACAACGGCAAGGCATACGAGGACAAGGGCACCATCCTGGCCTTCGAACCCTTGCAGCTCTTGAAAACCACTCACTACAGTCCTGCGTCGGGACTTCCGGATTCCCCCGGGAACTATCACACGGTCGAATACAGCCTGGCCGATGCGGACGAAGGAACATCCGTAACTATTTCGCAGGGCAACAACAAGAGCGAAGAAGAAGTGGAGCATTCCGCAGCGACGTGGCGCGTGGTGCTTCAGAACCTCAAGGAATTTCTTGAGTCGCAGCCCCAGACTTCTTGAGTCAGGGGCAAGGAGCCAGGCAGTTAAGAAAGCAGTCCCCCGGAACCCTGCAGGTTCCGGGGGATTTCTCGTGCCCCAGGAGGGAATCGAACCCCCGACCGGCGGATTAGAAGGCCGCTGCTCTATCCCCTGAGCTACTGGGGCGCACAGGCGCCAATACAAGCGTATTCCGCTGGCGCCACAAAGAGTTTACAGTGCATTCGCCACTGCAACCTGCCAGCCACGCCTACAGACACTTCCCCTCCACAACAACCCTGCGAGCCGGAGTTATTCACATAGGCCACGACCGCACTCCCCTACCTGGTTTGCATGGATGAAGCTAAGAGGGCCGGACGGGCACTTTCCTACATCGAGAAGGACCACCATGAACGACACCATTACTCTTCGAGGCTTTGTAGCCTCGGAAGTTAAGAGTTCGACCACTACACGCGGTACGTCCACTGCTTCATTTCGTCTTGGGACAACTGAACGCCGCTATGACCGGGCCAGCAATACATGGGTGGACGGCAATACCAACTGGTACACCGTGCAGTCGTTTCGCTACTTAGCCGGCCACGTCGGCTGCAGCGTGAAGAAGGGTCAACGCGTCATCGTCGTCGGAAAGCTACGCCTGCGGCAGTGGGAACATGAGGGCAGGATCTACCATGTGGCAGAAGTCGACGCGGAATCAGTCGGGCACGATCTCATGTGGGGCTCTGCGAACTTCACCCGGATGAACGGGACGTCGGCTCCAGCTGACTCGAACCCGTCCGGCGAGGCAGCCGGGAAGCTTGGAGATCCGGGGATTGAGTGGGAGTCCGGCGACAACGAACAAGCGCCCCCGGAGGAGGAGACAGAAACAATCGACGTCGATGACCCGGACGACGGTACCGGTCCGCTGGTGGTAAACACCACCACAGGTGAGTTGGTGGGTGCCGGGGCTTGAACTTCCGTGTCGGGGGACCGCGATGAAACTCGTGGGACCAGCCCCGCGGGTGGAGATTATTCTGGGTCCATGGCATACGACGCAGCAGCTCCCCAGCTGGAAGCCGCTCCTGCATCCTGGGAGGCCGTGGAAGAGCTATTCGGGGTCAAGGGCGAGCCATCCCGGTGTTGGTGCCGCTGGTTCGCCCTCCCCGGCAAGGAGTTCAGGTCCAAGGCACCAAACGAACTCAAGGAGCTCCTGCGGACACGCTTCGACGAGGATCCAGAGCCAGGGGTGCTGGCATTCCGGGGCGGTCAGGCGGTGGGCTGGTGCGCTGTGGAACCGCGGGCAAACTATCCCCGCATAGAACGGTCGCAGCTTCTTCGGGCAGCGGACCTGCCACCCGTTGACGTTGGAACTCTTTGGTCGGTGAGCTGTTTTGTGGTTTCACCGAATCATCGGCGATCAGGTGTTGCCGCGACGTTACTCCGGGCAGCCGTGAACCATGCCTTCAATAACGGGGCTACTACCCTTGAGGCGTATCCCATCGATACCGACCTTCGTCCAAAAGCTGGTCCCTCGGACTTGTATCACGGCACGGTTTCGCTGTTCATCGAAGGCGGGTTCTCTGTGGTTTCGACTCCCATTCCCGGACGCGCCATCGTTCGCCTCAACAGCAAGGCCGCATAAGAAACCCACAGAAGTAACCAGGGCAAAGTCCAAGGCGCTGCCAGGGTGGTCAACTGACTTCACAGCAGCTACGGCAGGGTGAGGATCATGGGTCCATCAGCTGTGATAGCGACGGTGTGCTCACTATGGGCGGCCTTGTTTCCGCTGGCTGAGCGCAGAGTCCACTCATCGTCATCGTGGTAGTAGTCATCCTTACCGCCCAGGATGAGCATTGGTTCGATGGCGATGACCAACCCCTCTTCAAGTTTTATACCCCTGCCCGGCCTGCCGATGTTGGGGACGGGCGGTTCAGCGTGCATTGTCCGGCCGATACCGTGGCCCCCGTGATCGGCCAACAAACCGTATCCAGCACGTTTGGCCTCGCCGCCGATTGCATAGGCGAGGTCGCCCATCTTGTTGCCCACACGGGCAGCTTCGATACCCCGGGCGAGTGCAGCGTCTGTGGCATCGATCAGTGCCTGGTCCACCGGATCTGCCGTCCCCACGATGAAGCTGATGGCAGCATCTCCACACCAGCCTTCAAGGAAGGCGCCGCAATCCACACTAAGAAGGTCCCCGTCCTGAAGGACGTAGCCATTTGGAATTCCATGCACCACCGCGTCATTGACACTGGCACAAATCACCCCGGGAAACGGGACGGCTGCCCATCGCGGGTGGTAATCCAAGAAGGCCGGTTTGGCTCCCGCGCCTTCAATAACGTACGCGGCAACCTCATCCAATTCCTTGAGGGAAACACCGACGTCCGCATGTTCCTTGACCGCTGCCAACGCCTTGGCCACCACGCTGCCGGCCTCGCGCATCACCGAGATCTGATCTGGTGTCTTCAGCATGGACATGGGATTCCTCCGTTTTTGCTGGGCGGGATCATTCGCTGTTGAGGATCATCGTGGGCCCGCTGGCCATTGGTTCCACTCTACGTGGGGCAGGTGGCTGCATGAGGTGGAGAACAAAGGGGAGTTCCCGGTTGAATAATTCCGAGGACGGCCGGTCATAGAGTTGGGGCATGGAGAACAAGGACTTGCTTGAGGCCATCCGGTCAACGCTTCGCTCCGCCGGGGACGCCGAGCGTGCCCGGGGAGCCCAGGCGTATATGAAGTCGGACATGCCCTCCTGGGGGATCCGGGTTCCTGAGGTGCGCAGGATCGCCAAGGCCGCAGCCAAGCAGTTTCCCATCTCTTCACCGGTCAGCCTTCGCGAGGCCGTTCTTGATTTGTGGCGGAATGCCCAGGCGCGCGAAGATCGATATGCAGCCATTGAATTGACGGGCCTGCCGATGGTCAAGGAAGACCTTGCCATGCTGCCGGTTTATGAGGAAATAATTCGCACTGGCGCCTGGTGGGACCTCGTCGACGGAGTGGCCCACCGTCTCTGCGCACTCCTGCTTGCCCACAGGTCCACCATGACGCCTCTTTTGCTCCAATGGTCCACGGACCAGGACATGTGGATCCGAAGGGCGTCCATCACTGCGCAATTGGCAGCCAAGGGCCTGACGGACCCGGGACTGCTGGCGGCTGTTATCAAACCCAACCTTGCCGACAAGGAGTTCTTCATCCGGAAGGCCATCGGATGGGCCTTGCGGGAGTACAGCAAGACAAACCCTGAGTGGGTCAGGGCATTCGCCGCAGAGAATGCTCCAGCCCTCAGCCCGCTCTCCACACGCGAAGCAATTCGGCTTCTTTCATCACATTAAGCATCCCGCCATGAGAGGTCAGAAGATTCAGGGAATCCTCAGATGATCGGGCGCAGGCCTGGCTCGTCGCGCTTACGGAAGAGGCTCTTCGTCTTCGGATCCACGAAGATCAAGTAGACGGCAAACAGGAGCGCGATGATGGCTGCCGCGTTCCGCGCCAGCGTCAGGGCAAGGCCAAGGTCCTCGCTCTGAAGATAGGGGAACACATCCAGTTGGTCTGAGATGGCGTAGACCATGAAGAACGACACCACGAAGTAGACCGCCTTCACCTGCCAGTCATTGCGTATGCCGGTCACAGCAAACAACGGAATAAGCCACACGACGTACCACGACTGGATCATCGGGGCCAGCAGGACGATCGCCGCAAAGGCCAGGGTGAGCCGGCGCATCAGGCGGTCGTGTTCTCCCCGGAAGACCTGCCAGGCAATGGCTCCCACCATCAGCACTTTGCCGGCGTCGTAAACCCACTTGGCCATGCCCCAGCCGTCAAGTCCAAAGACGTTGAAGATCGACGCGACAACCAGGCCAATCAGGCCGATGGGTGCGTACCAAATCCAGACGCTCCCAGGGGCAGACAGACCCTTCACCCACCCAAACCCAAATCCGTTGACCAGGCTCATCGCGTACAGGAGGCCAAAAGTCAGGGCGGCTGTCAGGAACCAGAAAAGGATCTTGCGCGGCCATGACGCACCCTTGCCCGCCCAGAGCAAGCCAATAAAGGGCAGGAAGACCACCGTAATTGGCTTGACCGAAATGGAGAGTGTCACCAGCACCAGGCCCAGGACCACCCGGCGGGTGGCGCAGTAGTACAGGCCTGCCAAGGCCAGCCCAATCATGAGGGCGTCGTTATGGACACTGGCAATGAAGTTGGTGAGAAAGAGGGGGTTGGCGGCTGTCAACCATAGTGCACGGTGCGGATTGACGCCGTGGAGTTCTGCCAGCTTGGGTACGTAGATGATGCAAAGTATGACGCCGGCAACTGCCACCAGCCTGAACAGCATGATGCAAGCCTCAGGTTGGACATTGGTTACCCAAACAACAAATTGTTCGATCCAAAGGAAGAGCTGACCGTAGGGAACGGGAGCTTCCGTCCACATCTTGTCGGCACCCAATTGGAAGTAGTTCGGGAGGGCTGAAATCCCGTTCTCGTAGGGATTCATTCCCTCAACCATGAGTCTGCCTTGCCCGATGTAGGCGTAGACGTCCCTGCTGAACAGCGGGACAGTGAACATCATGGGCAGTCCCCAGGCCACCACAGCCTGCAAGGTGGCCTTGCGGGCTTGGAGTCCCCAGACCCGGACACGTTGCCCCAGGCGCAGCCAGGCCCGGACAAGCAGCATGCCACCAACAGCCAGCAGGACGATGGACAGCGCGACGCCCACACCTTCGGTACGCATCCAGATGAAAAGCGGAAGCCGGCGAAGTTCAGACACTGGCGCGAGCCAGCCCACGCCCAGCGAGCCGAAGACAAGGAACATCGAACCAATGAAACCGGCGATCAGCGGGGACCTGGCGTTATCCACTTCGCTGGCAGCAGCATCCGCAGGCGGCGCTTCTTTCCCTGCCTTCTGGGCGGCGGGTACAGGCACCGTCATGTGGTCTTCATCCAATCGTTTGCCCGTTGCGTTCCGGGACAGAAATCTGAATCTCTGGGGGCTGTCCACGACAGGAAGAAAGGACACTGCCGTGCTCAAAAATCCTACCATCGGAGCACTTGGAACCGCCTGAACGATAGGCTAGGCGCGTGCCTATTACTAATGAACGCATCGTCTGGATTGACTGCGAAATGACCGGCTTGGACCTCAAGAACGACGCCCTGATCGAGGTTGCGGCGCTCGTGACGGACTCCGAGCTCAACATCCTGGGCGATGGCGTGGACGTCGTCATCAAGCCCGACGACGCCGCTATGGAGCAGATGAACGACTTCGTTCGCGACATGCACACCCGCTCTAAACTCCTTGACGAACTCCCCCACGGCAAGACGATGGCCGAGGCTGAGGCGCAGGTGCTTGAGTACATCGAGAAGTGGGTTCCGGACCCCCGGAAGGCCCCGTTGGGAGGCAACTCGGTGGGCACGGACAGGATGTTCCTGGCCAGGGACATGCCGAACATTGTGGAGCACCTCCACTATCGCGTCATCGATGTCAGTACCATCAAGGAACTCTCGCGCCGCTGGTTCCCGCGGGCCTACTTCCAGTCGCCGGCCAAGCATGGCGGACACCGCGCACTGGGAGACATCAAGGATTCCATCGACGAGCTCCGCTACTACAGGCAGGCCGTTTTTGTCCCAGCGCCGGGACCCGACACTGCCACGGCCCAACGCATCTCCAAGGACATCACGGCCACTGCTGAGACTCTGGGTTCAACAGAAACTATGTGATCTGCGCCATTTTTGAAGGTTTTTTCGTCGAAACCGGCAAAAGTGGACTTTTCACCCCAAAACAACAGGTAAGCTATTTGTCGTTGCCTTCACGGAATGCCGGTCATCCGGACAAACCGAAAAAGGCACATGGTGGGCGTAGCTCAGTTGGCAGAGCGCCTGGTTGTGGTCCAGGAGGTCGCGGGTTCAACCCCCGTCGCTCACCCCGCCGAGATTGGCTCAAAAGCCGGTTTCCACAAAGGCCGCACCGGTTATCCGGTGCGGCCTTTGTTTTGTTTTGGCCCGCATGCAGTCCCATGGGTTGCTTCCGGAACACAGCGATCGACTAAGGAAGAGCTGACATGACCGTCCTGCCAGTGACCATTTGGGGCGAACCCGTTTTGCACCGTCGGGCAAGTGAAGTCGAAGTATTCGATGACGATCTCCGAAAACTCATCGCGGACATGTTCGAAACCAATGAAGCCGCGAACGGAGTGGGCCTCGCCGCACCCCAGGTGGGAGTCGGGAAGCGCATCTTTGTGTATAAGTACGCCAACGACGACGACGCGCCTGAGCAAGGCGTTCTGGTCAATCCCGTCTTGACCCTCTCAAAGATCTCCGGAGCCCTCCCGGACCCGGAAGAGCACATAGAGGGCTGCCTGTCCTTTCCCGGAGAGCACTACCCTCTACAGCGCGCCGAGTGGGCCCGTGTCCAGGGCTTTGACGGTGACGGAAACCCTGTCGACTTCGAAGCTACGGGCTGGTTCGCTCGAGTCATGCAACATGAGTACGACCATTTGGACGGCAAGCTTTACGTCAACCGCCTTGTGGACCGATATGCCAGGAAGGCAATGAAGCAGGCCAAGAAGAACGGTTGGGGCGTTCCCGGATTGACATGGATGCCTGGCGTCGACCCTGATCCTTTCGGACACTGATTCGATGAGCCAAGCACGCCATGCAGAATTGTTTCAGCTCCTGGATATTAACGGCGAGGACGCCATGGAATGCGCCGCGCTCTTGGACAGAAACCCCAGCGGCCACGTCTTGGACGCATTGGAACTGCTGCAGCAACGGCTTGGCACTTTTCCAGCCGACAGTATCTCTCCCGACCAGCTTTCGCCCGACGCAGCTTCTCCCAACCAGATTTCTCCCGGCCGGCACCGCGAGACCGTCTGGATCGAAGCACTGCTCCGCTTCGCACCCAGAGTCCACGCATACCATCTGGAGTTGGGAATCAGCGTGGATGTGTCAGCAGCCACGCTGGCGGACGTGGGGCTCCAGCTTCGCATCAACCGACGCGTTCATGGACATTTCGGGCTGGACACCTGGAGTTGGCTGACGTTACATATGGCAGGAAATCTGTTCCGGCTCGGCCGGTTGCAGTTCCATTTGATCCGGAGCGGGCACAACGACGGGCCAGGGAGCAGCGTGGCATACGCATCCGCTTGGGTCCTGGGGGTCCACATTCCCGAGGACGGCGGCCTTTCCCCCGCGCTGGTAGATGCCAGCTTTGACGAGGCACGCTCGTTCTTTCCCCGCTATTTCCCGGACAAGCCTGCCACTGTGGCCACGTGCGAGTCCTGGATGCTGGATCCGTACTTGGTTGAAAGGCTTCCAAACAGCAACATCGCGTCCTTCGCCGGCCGTTTCACGCTGGATCGGTGCACCGACGCCCCCACTGATGCCGTGTACTTCACGTTTAGGCAGCGGGGGCTGGAGAACCTGGACAAACTACCCCGGGAAACTTCGCTCCAGCGCATAGTCCTTGAGAGAATCGCCGACGGCGGTACCTGGCAACTGGGACACGGTCACCTGACGCTGTAAATGGTCTGCTGATCCGGGCAAGAAGAGAGGACGCGCATCATGGCGTCCTTCTCCGCCTGCGTAACCCAGAGGTTGTAGGCTGCCTTGACGGAGATCTGCCGTGCTACGTAGTGACACCGGAAGTTCTTGTTCGGCGGGAGCCAGGTGGCGGCGTCGCCTGCGCCCTTCTTCACATTCTCGGGCCCATCAGCCGCAATCAGGTTCAAGGGATCATTTGCCAGCCTTTGACGCTGCTGCACCGTTAATTGCTTGGCACCCTTCTGCCATGCGTCGGCCAAGGCGACAATGTGGTCAATCTGAACATCAGCGCTGGTGTCCTGGCCCCGACGGAAGGTCACGTGGGCGCCCGTGTAGGGTTCGTGAAACTCTCCAGTGGCAACCTTGCATGAGGAACCACTGGTGAACTCCACTGACGACAGGTCCCTGCGCAGGATGTCGTTCCTGGTATCGCATCCGTTTCGGTCCGCATCCAGCCAGGCCTGACCGAAAGCGGTTCGCTCATAGTCTTCCTGGGATGCCCGTCCCTTAACTTCCAGCTGTCCCAGTGCCGCGCTTGCCTTCTCCGCGGGAACGGCCTCGATGCCGGTGATGGGTTTCATCCAAGCCGGATTGAATACCGGCGCATCACTGGGACCGGAGACCCATGGCTCGGCCGCGTTGAACTGGCCGGTGGTGAAGAACCAGGACAGTCCTGCCACGAGGGTGGCGGCCACTAATCCTAGAATGGCCCAGGCTTGGCGGGATCGTCTGCGCGCGCGTTTGTAGGCAGACCAGGTGATACTCAAGGGGCTCCGTCCAGTCGGGGTGGGTGGTGTCCTTCGAGCGTAGGACACGCCACCGACAGTCAGAGCCGATATCCACAGTGTGTAGGAGAAGTCACACTGCAGTAACGGGGAACTTCCCCGGGTTACTGCTCACGCATAACGCGTTGGAGGTCTTCAGCAGCCACCTCCAGCAGCGTACGCAATTGCTGGACGCGTTCGTCGCTGACGTCCCCCGCGGCGTTTGCTGCCATGGCCTGGTCCAGCAGTTTCTGCGCCTGCTTGTGGTTGGCCCGTGCTACATCCAGCGCGTGTTCCAGCGTTGTCTCGTGTTCCAAAGTCGATTCATTTTCCATGAACCCATTTTGGTCAGGTTTCCCGGCTGATACCAGTAACACAGCCGGGAAACCCGTGAATACTTCCCGGCTTAGGCGTTGGCTGCCTCAAGGACTGCAATAGGCGCCACGATGTCGCGGGCGGGGAAGGACGGTGGGTTGACGCCGGCCATTTCCTCCATGACACGGACCACCTGGCAGGAGTAACCGAATTCGTTGTCGTACCAAACGTAGAGCACGAGGTTCTTGTCGTTGGAAATAGTGGCCAGACCGTCAACGATGCCTGCGCGGCGGGAACCAACGAAGTCGGTGGAGACAACGTCCGGCGAGTCGATGTAGTCGATCTGCTTGCGCAACGGCGAGTGCAGCGACATTTCGCGGAGGTAGTCGTTGACCTCATCGCGTGTGGTGCCGTTGGCAAGGTTGAGGTTCAGGATCGCCATGGACACATCCGGGGTAGGTACGCGGATGGCGTTACCGGTGAGCTTGCCCTGAAGTTCCGGAAGCGCCTTGGCAACAGCCTTGGCTGCACCTGTCTCCGTGATAACCATGTTCAGGGCTGCCGAACGGCCGCGGCGGTCTCCCTTGTGGAAGTTGTCGATCAGGTTTTGGTCGTTCGTGAACGAGTGCACCGTTTCAACATGGCCGTGGATGATACCGAATTTGTCGTTGATGGCCTTCAGTACCGGAGTAATGGCGTTGGTTGTGCATGATGCAGCCGTGACGATCTTGTCGTCATCGGAGATGTCGGACTGGTTGATTCCGTGGACGATGTTCTTCAGATCGCCCTTGCCCGGAGCCGTCAGCAGGACGCGCGAAACGCCCTTGCTCTGCAGGTGCTGGGACAGGCCCTCCGCATCGCGCCAACGTCCGGTGTTGTCCACTACCAGGGCATCCTTGATGCCGTAGGCGGTGTAGTCCACGGTGGCGGGGTTGTCGGAGTAGATGACCTGGACCTGAACGCCGTTGGCGGTGATGGTGTTGGCTTCTTCGTCCACGCGGATGGTTCCTTCAAAGGAACCGTGTACGGAGTCGCGGCGCAGGAGGCTGGCACGCTTGACGAGGTCGTTCTCGGCGCCCTTGCGGACAACGATGGCACGCAGCCGCAGGCCATGCCCGCCACCGGCCTTTTCAATCAGGATGCGGGCAAGGAGGCGGCCGATGCGGCCAAAGCCGTACAGCACGACGTCGGTGCTGGTGCGGTCATCAGCGCCACGCTTTCCGACGATTTCGGCGAGCTCTGCCCGCAGGAACTCATCCAAGGAGGTGCCGTGGCCCTCGACGCGGAACTTCTCCGTGAGACGGGCAATGTCGATTGCAGCCGCACCGAGTTCCAGCTCAGCAAGAGCGTTCAACAGGGGTGCGGTTTCTTCGAGCAGCAGCTCGGTGTTGCTCATCCGGCGCGCAAAGCGGTGGGCCTTCAGGATGTTCATGGTCGACTTGTTAATCAGGCTCCGGCCGTGGATGCTCGTGACCACGTTGTTTTCCCGGTACAACCGGCCGATCACCGGAATCATGGCCTCGGCGAGAGCCTCCCGGCCCATCCACTTATCAAGACAAGAATCTGACGTCTGGCTCACAGAACTACCTTCCTTGGGTCAACCACATACGTCCTCGTATGCAGATGGCGGCCGCCCGGAGTAATCCTGCGGCACGGGCACTGGCCGGGCTTCGGTCCACCCACAGCGCCTTGAACGATTGCAAAGAAAAGACCGCCGGCTGCGAACGCAGTCCCGGCGGCAGAACATCTACGTTCATAACAAGTCTAAGGCGGAAGGGCGCCCTCTTGGGTGCCGGGGGGCGTGAAATCACTCACATGGCAGTCACAATGGACGTCATATGCCCGGGACCTCAGTGGCAAGTGTGGATGGGTTGACCGATACGCCGGGTTCTGTCATCCCTTGCCGTTGCCGGCAAAGGAGTGGCGGCCATCCATCTACGAACGCCGTTGCCGACGCCCTCCAGCAGCCTACCCGGACACTCGGGCGAGCAGCCCTCAAACGTGTCCTGTCTGGCCTTGCTCCGGGTGGGGTTTACCTAGCCTCCCCGGTCACCCAGGGAGCTGGTGGTCTCTTACACCACCGTTTCACCCTTACCTGCCGCGTGCTGATGCAAGCACCACCACGCGTAGGCGGTCTGTTTTCTGTGGCACTGGCCTGCGGGTTACCCCGAGTGGGCGTTACCCACCACCCTGCTCTGCGGAGCCCGGACGTTCCTCGAGCCACTTCCGTGACGCGCGACCGCCTGGTCAACCCATCCGCCGTACAGTCTACCGGCGTCGAGGGTTGCCTCGGTCCCCGGTAATATCGTCTGGTGCTGATTCTGCTGCCGCCTTCCGAAGGCAAGACCCCCGCCGTCAAAGGTCCCGCCGTCGAATGGGAGTCACTCAGCTTTCCGGAGCTTAACCCGTACCGCGCCAAGGTCCTGGAATCGTTGGGCACCGTCAGCGCGCACGAGGACGCCCTGGCATTGCTTGGCGTAGGCGCCTCGCTGAAGGACGACGTCGAACGTAATACCCGGCTGCACGCAGAACCGGCGGCTCCGGCCCACCAGGTGTACTCCGGAGTCCTGTATGACGCGCTCGGCTTCAATTCCATGACGCCGGCCCAACGACGCAAGGCAACCGAATCGATTCTGGTGGTTTCGGCACTGTGGGGTGCCATCGGTTTTGGTGACCATGTGCCGGCTTACCGGCTGTCCATGGGAACGGCACTGCCCGACGTCGGACGCCTCGCGTCCTTCTGGAAGCCGAACCTGAATGCTGCCCTCGCCAAACGGGCTGAAGGAGAATTGCTGGTTGATTGCCGTTCCAGCACGTATGCAGCGGCGTGGGCGCCCCCAGCAGCGCAGACCGTCACAGTGAATGTTTTCAACGAGGCAAACGGCAAACGCACGGTGGTCAGCCACTTCGCCAAACACACGCGGGGTGAGTTTGCCAGGCATCTGGTGAGCAGGCGCGGGAAGGCGCCCGCATCACCTGATCAACTGCTAAAAGCGGCCAAGGAGATCTGGCGGGCGGAACTGGTTCCCGGCACTGCCCGCAAGCCACATGCCCTTAACATCATTCTGGGCAGCTAGGTCAGTTCCACTCGGCCGAACGGACCAGGATGCATCCGGAGTCCGGGCAAAAAACGATGTCGTCGTCAGCCGCAGCCTTGACTTCTGCGAGGTCGCCGGGGCTGAGCATCATCCCTGAACCTTCAGATTTACCGTGGAAGAGCCTGGCGGCGCCGACACCGCGCCTGGCAATCGTCTTCTCATAGACTGCAAGCATTCCGGCGTCCAGAGCCTCCGCGAAAGCGGCACGTTGCCCGCGGACCACGGTTTCCACGGCCGCGATCTCAGCAATCGCTTCATCCAATTCGGCGCGAATGCCGGCAAATGAACCCTGGATGTCATCCACGATTGCCTGTTGCGCGGCCTGGCGTTCCCGCAGGGTGTCCAAACGCTCCAGGATTTCAAGCTCAACGTCCTCCAGGTCGGAGCGGCGCTTGTTAAGGGATGCGATGTCACTCTGAAGCGCCACCAGGTCCTTGGAGAGACCGGTTCCGCTGTTGAGCCTGGCTTCGTCACGTTCGATACGGGAGGCGACCTGCTCCACGTCCGCTTCGGAACGACGCAGTTCAGCTTCGGCGTCGTGCACTGCCATCTTGGCAGCGCCAAGTTCACCATTGGCTACGTTCAGTGCATCCTGCAGGTCAGCTATCCGCGGGTCTGTTTCCAGCACCTTCCGGCGGCCGGCCAACGATTTGAGCTTGGCATCCAGTCCCTGCAGTTCAAGCAATTTCAGTTGTTCTGCCGGTGCTGCTTTCGCCACGCTTACCTCCGCTTGTATCGCTTCCGGGCCTGGGGATCAGTTCCGGCTGGACGGCCCATGTTCATTGGGATCGTCCGTATCTTCTAGACTCTAGTCCCCGCCGGGAGTGAGTATGAAGTCCCAGGGATCGCTGTTGGTGCTGCTCACGCGGATCTCGACGTCGTAGCCCTGATCACCCAGTACATTGCCGAGCGCTTCCGCGGCTACGGGCAGCCACAGCCATTCGCTGGCAAAGTGCGAGACGTCAATGAGGTACGGACGGCCGTTGACGGCACCTTCCCGCGCCTCCGATGCCGAATGGTGCCGCATGTCCGCTGTCACATACACATCTGCGTTGCTGGCCCTGACGGCGTCGAACAAGCTGTCCCCAGCGCCACCACAGACGGCGACGCGCCGCAGCAGACCGTCCTTGTCGCCGGCCACGCGAACCCCTCCGGCCACCGCGGGGAGCATCCCAAAGACGCGGGCAGCGAAATCACCCAGGGTCATGAGCTCAGGAAGATCACCAACCCGGCCAATGCCTTCCTCGGGCAAGCCATTGGCGGCAGGGGTAAGTGGAGCAACGTTTTCCAGGCCAAAGGCGTCCGCCAACACGTCCGATACGCCCCCGACGGCGGAGTCACCGTTGGTGTGGACGGTCAGGAGTCCGGTGCCTGCTTCGATAAGCCGGTGCACGGCCAAGCCCTTCGCGGAGGTGGCCGCGACGGAGTTCACGCCTTTGAGCAGCAACGGATGATGCGTAATCAGGAGCCCGGCACCCCATTCAATGGCCTCGTCGATGACAGCCAGGGTGGGATCCACGGCAAAAAGGATTCTGGTGATCGGCGTGTTGGGGCGGCCCACCACGAGGCCTACCTCATCCCAATCCTCAGCCAAGGACTCCGGCCAGAGTTCCTCAACAGCAAGCAGCACCTGGCCAAGGGTCGGGTCCCCGCTTGCTTCCACTGTCCCGGCGTCGTCGCTGGAATCCGCATCAGAAATGGCGGTGTCTACTGCTTCCATACTCTTATTCTTACCTACTGGACCCGATGGGGCAGTTTTGGTTGCTGCCGTACCTGCCCAGCGGCGTTATTGTCCCGTAAGGTATTGCGGGAATCATCAGGCCCTCCAATCCATTGAAGAGATCATGAAAACTTTTGTACTTGGTGGTGGATGCTTCTGGTGCCTTGATGCCGTGTACCAGAAAACCCGCGGTGTCAGTTCCGTGGTCTCCGGCTACACGGGAGGCCATGTCCGCAACCCTGACTATTACGACGTCTGCTCGGGAACGACCGGTCATGCAGAGGTGGTTGCGGTGACATTCGATGAAACCGTGGTGCCGGAGGAAGTCATTCTGGACATGTTCTTCGCGTTGCACGACCCCACCACGTTGAACCGGCAAGGCTACGACACAGGCACCCAATACCGCTCGTCAATGTTCTACACCACGACGGAGGAAAAGATCCTCTTCGAAGAAGCCATCGAGCGTGCCCAAGCACTCTGGGCCGATCCGATCGTGACGGAAGTGAGCCGGCTACCTGAGTTCCATGAGGCAGAGGAAGTCCATCAGAACTATTACGCCAAATTCCCCTACCAGGGTTATTGCCAGGTCATCATCAATCCAAAACTGGCCAAAGCGCGGAAATATTACTCTGCATGGCTAACTGCTTAGCAGGGTTTCGATGCGGCTGGTTAGGCTGACCTCAGCATTCCCTCTTCAGAGATAGGCATAATCTTCATGGCAAGGATCTACGACGACGTCACCCAGTTGGTCGGCCGCACTCCGCTGGTCCGTTTGAACCGGCTGACCGAGGGCCTTGAGGCCACCGTTGCGGTCAAGCTTGAGTTCTACAACCCGGCCAACAGCGTGAAGGACCGCATCGGTGTGGCCATCATTGACGCCGCCGAAAAGTCCGGTGCCTTGAAGCCGGGTGGAACAATTGTGGAAGGCACCTCCGGTAACACCGGAATCGCGCTTGCCCTTGTCGGTGCCGCACGCGGGTACAAGGTCATCCTGACCATGCCTGAGACCATGTCCACCGAACGTCGTGTCATGCTTCGCGCTTATGGTGCAGAGATCGTCCTGACTCCGGGTTCCGAAGGCATGCGGGGCGCTGTTGAAAAGGCCCAGGAAATTGTTGCCAACACCGAGAACGCCATCTGGGCGCAGCAGTTCGCCAACCCGGCCAACCCGGAGATCCACCGCAACACCACTGCCGAGGAAATCTGGGCGGACACAGATGGCGAAGTAGACATCTTTGTTGGCGGCATCGGTACCGGCGGTACCGTGACCGGCGTCGGGCAAGTCCTTAAGGAGCGCAAGCCCGAAGTCCAGATCATTGCCGTTGAGCCCAAGGACTCCCCCGATCCTTAATGGCGGCAGCCCCGGTCCCCACAAGATCCAGGGCCTGGGCGCCAACTTCATCCCGGAAGTCCTTGACACCAACGTCTACGACGAAGTTCTCGACGCCACGCTTGAAGACTCGGTTGCCACCGCCCGCGCCCTGGGTTCCAAGGAAGGCGTCCTCGCCGGCATCTCCGGCGGCGCCGCAGTATGGGGCGCACTGGAAGTGGCCAAGCGTCCCGAGAACAAGGGCAAGCTGATCGTCGTGATCGTGCCGGACTTCGGAGAACGTTACATCTCCACTGTGCTCTTTGACGATATCCGCGGCTAACACTTCGCCCGCAAGCATTCATTTCCTGTAGAAAGGTCTTTGTGAGCTTCTTCGCAAAGGTTAAGGAAGACCTCGATGCCGCCCGGTCACATGACCCGGCGGCTCGAGGTTCTTTTGAGAACTTTTTCGCCTACTCCGGCCTGCACGCCATCTGGGCTCACCGCGTGACCCACAAGCTCTGGCAAAACCCGGCACTTCGCTTCCCTGCCCGCCTGATCTCCCAGTTGGCGAGATTCCTCACGGGCATCGAGATCCATCCCGGCGCAACCATCGGCCGGCGTTTCTTCATCGACCATGGCATGGGCGTCGTTATCGGTGAAACTGCTGAAATCGGCGAGGACGTGATGATCTACCACGGTGTGACGCTCGGCGGCCGGTCCCTTGCCAAGGTCAAGCGCCATCCCACCATCGGGGATCGTGTGACCATCGGCGCAGGCGCCAAGGTCCTGGGTCCCATTACGATCGGTGCAGACAGCGCGATTGGCGCGAACGCCGTAGTGGTGAAGAACGCTCCCCCGGAGTCGATCATCACGGGCATTCCGGCCACATGGCGGCACCGCGACGCGAAATCCGAAACCAAACCGGCGGTTGACCCGGCTGAGTACTACATCGAATACCGGATCTAGCTGAGTTAGCCGGTAAACCTCTTGTAGGAGTTCCAGAGAACGGCGTCAAAGACGCGGTCAGGAAGAACCCTCCGTAAGGCCAGGACGCTCCAGGCTCCCCTACCCACCGGGTAGCGGGTCTTGGGGCGTTTTGCCGTTGACGCGCGAACTATTGCTCTGGCCACTACCCTCGGAGGCGTAGATATCAGCTGTCCGGATGTTGACGCCAAGGCTGCTGCCATGACGTGGGCCTGCCCCTTGTATGGACCTCTACCGGACGCCGATAACAGGCCTTCCCCGGCAATGGTGCCCCATTCGGTGTCTGTTCCGGCAGGTTCAATAAGGACGACGTCGATGCCGTGCGGTTTCAACTCAAGCCGCAAGGAATCGCTCATCCCCTCCACCGCGAATTTTGTCCCGTGGTACCAAGCGCCCAAGGGCTCATAAATTCTTCCGCCGATGGACGAGACGTTGATGATCCGACCGGAACCGGCTTGCCGCATCCTGGGAATAACGAGTTGAGTCATCCTTGCCAGACCCATCACGTTCACCTCGAACTGGCGCCTGCCTTCGGCCAAGGGAACCTCTTCCAGGGAGCCGTAGGAGCCGTACCCTGCGTTGTTCACCAGGACATCTATGTGCCCGTGTGCGGCTTCAACAAGCGCCACAGCTGAGGCCATGGAGTCCTCGATGGTGACATCCAGGTGCATGACGGTGATTCCCTGTGCCTTAAGCGGATGCATCTTCTCCACCCGACGCGCGCCGGCGTAGACAATGAACCCTTCGGACCTCAGGGCACGCGCCGTCTCGAAACCAATGCCGGTAGACGCCCCCGTGACGAAAGCGATGCGTTCGGTCATGGCACTGGCTCCTTGGCTCGTGGCACCCGCGCGATGGCCCAGTACCCGTTCCGGCACGGCAAAGGCCGGCTCCTCCCAGCGTATCGGGGAAGAACCGGCCTTGCGGTGGAACTTAGTGGGTGTCGACGGCCGAGATTTCGGACTTGTCTTCGCCCCACAGCGTGTGGAACGTACCTTCGGCATCAACGCGGCCGTAGGTGTGCGCACCGAAGAGGTCGCGCTGGCCCTGGATCAGCGCAGCGGCAACGCGCTTGCGGCGCAGGCCGTCGTAGTACGCCAGCGAGGAGGAGAAGACCGGTACCGGGATGCCCAACTGGACAGCGGTGGCCACAACGCGGCGCCAAGCCGGGAGAGCCTCGGCGATGGCCTTGGTGAAAGCCGGCGCGAACAGCAGGTTGGCAGGCTTCTCCTCGGCAGCGTAGGCCTTGGTGATGTCCTTGAGCAGTTCGGCGCGAATGATGCAACCTGCACGCCACAGCGAGGCGATCTCGTCCAGCTTGAGGTCCCAGCCGTACTCCTTGGCAGCGGAGGTCAGCATGTCCAGGCCCTGGGCGTAGGAAACCAGCTTGGAGGCATACAGTGCCTGGCGGACGTCCTCAACGAACGTCTCGGGGATCTCCACGGAAGCCTCTTCGCCTGCCAGCAGTTCCTGGCCAAGCTTGCGCTGCTCGGCCTGTGAGGACAGTGCGCGGGCGAAAACGGACTCGGCGATGCCGGAAACCGGGGAGCCGAGTTCCAGGGCGGAGATGACCGTCCAGCGTCCGGTTCCCTTCTGGCCTGCGGCATCCACGACGACGTCAACGAACGGCTTGCCGGTCTTGGCGTCAACGTGGCCCAGGACCTCGGCGGAGATTTCGATCAGGAAGGAGGACAGATCGCCCTTGTTCCACTCAGCGAAAATCCTGGACTGCTCGGCGGGCTCAATGCCGGCGCCGGAGCGGAGGAGATCGAATGCTTCACCGATGACCTGCATGTCGGCGTATTCGATGCCGTTGTGGACCATCTTGACGAAGTGGCCGGCGCCGTCGGTGCCGATCCACGCGCAGCACGGTTCGCCGTCGACCTTTGCCGCAATCTTCTCCAGCAGCGGGCCGAGGGCGTCATAGGACTCCCTGGAGCCGCCGGGCATGATCGAAGGACCGTTCAGGGCACCTTCTTCGCCACCGGAAACGCCGACGCCAACGAAGTGCAGGTCCTTCTTGGCCAGCGCGGCTTCCCGACGGTGGGTGTCCTCATAGTGCGAGTTACCGGCATCGATGATGATGTCCCCGGCCTCGAGCAGCGGTTCGAGCTGCTCGATCACGTTGTCAACGGGAGCACCTGCCTTGACCATGATCAGGACACGGCGCGGCTTTTCGAGGGAATCGACGAGTTCCTGCAGCGTTTCCGTGCGGATGAAGTCGCCGTCCGTGCCGTGCTTTTCCAGCAGGGCGTCGGTCTTTTCCACGGAGCGGTTGTGGAGAGCCACGGTGAAGCCGTTGCGGGCGAGGTTGCGGGCCAGGTTGGCGCCCATCACCGCAAGGCCGGTGACACCGATGTGTGCTGACATCAAAACTCCAATTCGATCGTGTACAACGTGTACAAACAGTCCTGCGGGCACGCAGGAAGCGATTTCAAAACCAGGGGCTGTAATAAACCATACGTATTTAAGCCATGAGCAGGAAAGCGGCGCCCACGTTTTGGAACGGCGCCGCGTCATAAACAGTCTAAGATGTGCGGGACTTCCGCGGGCTCCGACGGGTGCCGAAAGGCATCAGATGCTACACGCGGAATGTCTTCGCCCCACTATGCTTACGTCTATGTCAACCAGCCTCCACCACCGCGCCGTAGAGCATCTGGGAACCCGGATTGTGGGCGGCGCCCTTCCCACCGGCCACGTCATGCTGGCCGAACATTTGGAAGACGAGCTCAACGTTTCGCGCTCGGTGGTCCGGGAGGCCGTCCGCGTCCTGCAGTCGCTGGGCTTGGTGGAGACCATCAAGCGTGTCGGAATCCGCGTCCTCCCGGCACATCGTTGGAATCCCTTTGATCCGTTGGTCATTCGCTGGCGCTTGGCTGGCGAGGGCCGCGGCGCCCAACTGAGGTCGCTCGCGGAGCTGCGTTCCGCCGTCGAGCCTGTTGCTGCGGAACTCGCAGCTGGAAACGCTCCGGAAACCCTGCGCCGGGAACTCGTGGATATTTCGCTGGCGATGAAGGAAGCCGGCGACGCCGGAGACATGCCTCGCTTCCTTGACCTCGATATCCGGTTCCATGCACTGGTGCTGTCAGGCTCTGGAAACGAAATGTTTGCCAACCTGATTGGCCAGGTAACAGAGACCCTCACGGGACGTACGGTGCACGGACTCATGCCGGAGCACCCGCAGAAGCAGGCGCTGCAGTGGCATATCGACGTCGCCCACGCCATCGACGCCGGTGACGGCCAGCAGGCCAGGGATGCGGCCGGAAAAATAATGCGCCAAACGATCGCGGAGCTGGCCCCCAGCTGGAACGACCAGCCCCGCGTCTTCGTACCGGTGGCGAAAAACTAATCCTGGAAGTTCAGCAGGACTTTGCCGGACTCGGCTGAGTTCCTGGCTACTTCGAATGCCTCGAGGCCGTGCGCGAGGTCGAATTCGTGCGTTATCACTGGGTCCACGAACAGGGACCCGTCGGCCAACGCTGCGATGACGTCGTCGATTTCGTTGTTGAACCGGAAGGATCCCAACAGTTCCAGTTCGCGGGTGATGGCCAGGGAGATGAAGACCGGCTGCGGGCCCGAGGGCAGCAGCCCCACCATCACCACTTTCCCGCCGCGCGTGGCTCCCTTGATCGCCGAGGCAAGACCGTGATGGCTGCCGGAGGACTCAATGACGACGTCGGCGTCCACCGCTGCGATGGCGTCCGCTTCGTCACCCTTGAGGACCGCATCGGCTCCGACGGCTTGGGCGATTTCCAGCGGTTTGTCATGCATGTCGACGGCAACAATCCGGGCCGCGCCGGCGCGCTTCAGGACGGCGACGGTCAAGGCACCGATCGGGCCGCTGCCGATCACGAGGGCCGTCTTTCCCGCCACGTCGCCAGCCCGGGCAACCGCATGCCAGGCCACGCTGGCCGGTTCCACCAGCGCCGCGGTCCGCAGATCCAGGGTTTCCGGAAGGGCACGGAGCATCCTTGAGGGAAGGGTGGCGTAGCGGCTAAAGGCGCCGTCGGTGTGCGGAAACCGTGCCGCACTGCCCAAATACGTGCAGCCCGGAGAAAGGTTGGGCCGCTCTTCCGGGTAGCGTGCCCCGCCCGGGCCCGGCGTCGCCGGGTGCACGGCCACCGGGGTGCCGGCCACAGGGCCGCTGCCATCGGGCGCCTGCTCGAGGACGACCCCGACAATTTCATGGCCCAGGACCAGCGGGGCCTTCAGGATCGACTCCCCCGCGGCACCATGCAACCAATAGTGCAGGTCCGAACCGCAGATCCCCCCGTAAGCGATCTCCACGATCGACTCATCCGGCGCCGGGGTCCTCAGCGGGACGTCTTCGATCCGCAGGTCCCCCTTGGCATGGGCGACGACCGCGGGGCCGGAGGCTGGGAGGGTGATGCCCATCAGACCACCACCGTCATTCCGCCATCGACGAAGATCGTCTGGCCATTGACAAAATTGGACCCCTGGGACGCAAGCCACACAACAGGCCCGGCCAGGTCAGCGACCGTGCCCCATCGGTGGGCAGGCGTCCTGCCGAGGATCCAGGAATTAAACGCTTCGTCATCAACCAGGTTCTGCGTCATTTCCGTGTGGATGTACCCCGGAGCGATGCCGTTGATCTGCAACCCCGAAGCGGCCCATTCAGCAGTCATCGCGCGGGTCAGGTTACGCAGCCCGCCCTTCGCCGCCACATACGGGGCAATCGTAGGGCGGGCAAGGTCCGTCTGGACCGAGCAGATGTTAATGATCTTCCCCCGGCCCCTGGGAATCATATGCCGGGCCGCTTCCCGGCCCACCAAGAAGGCGCTGGTCAAATCCGTGTTGATCACCCGGTCCCAGTCCCTGACATCCAGGTCAAGCATGGGAACCCGGTGCTGGATCCCGGCATTATTGACCAGGATGTCCAGCGGGCCAACGTTGGCCTCGATCCACGCCACTCCTTCGGCAGCCGAAGCCGCGTCCGTCACATCAAACGCCCGGCTGTGGACCCTCCGCGCAGGGTAGTCAGCCGCCAGAGCTTCACACGCCGCTTCCAAGCGTTCGGGGTTGATCCCGTTCAATACCACCGTCGCACCAGCATCAGCCAGGCCCCGGGCCAACGCGTTACCAATCCCCCGGCTCGAACCCGTCACCAACGCCACGCGCCCACTCAGATCAAACAATCCACTCATGTTTCTTTAGCATTCCTTCTTGTCTGGACAGGTTTCTTTGGCCGGCATTTAGTTGGCAGCCGAGGACATGGCAAGATTGGCTATCGCTTGGCGAACGACGGCGAGGTCCTGATCGCCAAGTCCTTGGCGTTCAAGCTCGCCGTAAAGCTCGATGGCCGCAGAGGCCATGGGTACCGGGGAGCCCACACTTTCGGCGCTTTGGATCACGAAGGCCAAATCCTTGTGCATGAACTTGGCCGGTCCGGTGGGGGCATAGTCCTTGGCCGCCAAGCGTGGCCCGACTATCTCCAGCACCCGGCTTCCGGCCAAGCCCCCTGCGAGGACCTCATACAGGGCGGCAACATCCATTCCGGAGCGCTCGGCAAGTTCAGCAGCCTCGGCAAGTGCCGCCGTCGTAGTCCCGACGATCAGTTGATTACAAGCCTTGGCGAGCGAGCCTGATCCCAGTGGGCCCATCCGGCGGACTGTTGTCCCCATGGTTTCCAAGAGTGGCTGAAGCCGTTCAAAGTCCGCTTCGGACGCTCCTGCCATAATGGCCAAGGTTCCGTTTTCGGCGCCTATCGTCCCGCCGCTTACTGGCGCATCAACCACCACGGCATTTCCGCCGCTGGCCTGATGGACTCTTTCGCCGAACTGCCGGACATCCGTTGGCGAAACGCTGCTCATAATCACGACGGCGGTCCCCGGCTGGGGCGGTTCCGACCGCCACGCATCGAGCAAGCCTTCTGCTGCAGATTCAATGAAGGGCAAATCGGGGAGCATGAAAACGATCGCCGGTTCGTCCCGGAGTTGGGCAACGGTCCCCACCCGGCTGATGCCGGCAAGGCCTTCAAAAACAGCCTCGGAACGGTTCCACGCCTTGACAACCCATCCTGCTTCAGCGATGTTGGCCGCCATGGGAGCTCCCATGAGTCCCAAGCCTACGAAACCCACACGTTTGCTGGTCATGCCGTGAAGAACCTCACTTCTTTGTGTCCATCAAAAGTTTGTCCCAATCAAAATCAACTGTTCAATATCCTAGCCTCCATTCAGTATGATGAACACTATGACGACTGATGAACTTACCATCGCGATCGCTGTACCGCTCGAAGTTGAGCATGTGGAGCGTATTCGCGCCGTGGATCCTGCCGTAACTGTCCTGTACGAACCAGATCTCCTTCCGCCCGAGCGCTTCCCTGCCGACCACAGCGGGGACCCGGATTTCAAGCGGACGCCAGAGCAGGAAGAACGCTACTGGGCCATGCTCAACCGGGCCCAGGTTCTGTACGGCTTCCCTAACGAAAGCCCCGCCGGCCTTGCCCGGATTGCCCGGAGCAATCCCCACCTTCAATGGATTCACGCCATGGCCGCTGGGGCCGGCGGAGCCGTTAAGGCTTCGGGGCTGGATACTGAGACGCTCCGAAAATTCCGCGTCACTACGTCGGCCGGAGTCCACGCGTTGCCGCTCGCGGAATTCTCCGCCTTTGGCATCCTTAACGGCTTCAAGCGCAGCGCCGAAATGGCCCAGGACCAAGCGGCCAAGGTTTGGCCCGAGTTGCGAACACCCACCAAGTTGGTCAACGGATCCAAGGTGGTCATTGCCGGGCTTGGCGAGATCGGCATGGAAACCGCACGTATTGCCCGTGCCCTGGGGATGAAGGTCAGCGGCACCAAACGCAACGTAGAGGCCATAGAAGGCATCGACAAGGTCACCAACAATGACGGCCTTGCGGGTCTGGTTGCCGACGCTGACGCTGTAGTGAACACCCTTCCCGGCACTCCGTACACGGAGAAGCTGTTCAGCACCGACATCTTCTCCGCAATGAAGCCGGGTACCGTGTTCGTCAACGTTGGCCGTGGCACAGTGGTGGACGAGGACGCCCTTCTTGAGGCCCTCAACAGCGGCCAGGTTGGCTATGCCTGCCTGGACGTCTTTGCCGTCGAGCCGCTCCCGCAGGACAGCCCCCTGTGGAACCACCCCAAGGTGCTGGTATCGCCGCACACGTCTGCACTGAGCTCCGCCGAAAACCGCCTCATCGCGGAACGCTTCTGCGGCAACCTCCGCACGTTCCTGGACGGTGGCGACCTTCCCCACCTGGTGGATCCGGTCCACTTCTACTAGGCCCGTTAAGCTCTGATGCAAAAGGCTCCGACCCCAAGGGGTCGGAGCCTTTCTTGCGCCGATGTTTTTCTGCGCCAATGCTTGGCAGCTGCCAGTGGGCTACTTCGCGTCCTCAAGGGAAAGAAGGTCCCGCCCAGCTGTTTCAGGCGTAAAGAATGTGGTGATGAAGGAAATCAGCGCCAACACGAGCGAGTAGACCGCGAGAACAACCCAGGAGTTATGCGTGGCTGCCAGGAGGATGGCGCCGAGCAGGGGCACAAGGCCGCCGGCCAGCACTGCGGAGATTTCCCGGCTGAGCGCAACTCCGGTGAAGCGGTACTGGGAACCAAACAGTTCAGGTAGCAACGGGCACTGCGGGCCAAGCATGGACTGGACCCCCAGCGCGATACCAACCACCATGACTGCCCATACGAGGGTCACGTTTCCGAGAGTCACCAGATAGAAAGCGGGGATGGCAAAGACCGCCTGGAACAAGGCACCATAGCGGTAAACCCGCACGCGGCCAAAGCGGTCAGACAGTGCTCCGAAAGTCACCACCATGACGGCTGCGAATCCAGCCGCAATCAGAAGTCCCACAGGACCAATGAACTTGTCTCCAGGGAAGACACCTTCCTTGACCGACATGAAGGAGATCAGCAGAGCCGAATAGATGGAAGAGTTGCCGTTCTCTCCCATACGGAGTCCTATACCAACCAGCACGTTCCTTCTGGAGTGCTTCCAAAGTTGACCGACAGGGTTCTTGACCACATTCTTGTGCTTCTCCAATTCCTGAAATACCGGGGTTTCCTTCAACCTCAGGCGAATGAAGACGGCAACAATGATCAGGACAAAGCTGGCAAGGAACGGCACCCTCCAGAGCCACGCCTCGAAAGCATCCCTATCCGCCAACTGCAACAGTGCGAAAGTTCCGGCGCCCAGGAGCGTGCCGAGCTGAATGCCCACGAATGGCAGCGACGCGAAGTACCCGCGACGCTTCGGCGGAGCCACTTCTGATATCAGGGTTGTGGCTCCAGCCTGTTCCGCTCCGGCACCCAAGCCCTGGATGATGCGCAACGTCACCAGGAGTACAGCGCCGAGCATTCCGGCCTGCTCAAAGGTGGGCAGCAGGCCGATGGCAAAGCTTGCGAGTCCCATCATGCCAATTGTCAGCAGGAGGACCATTTTGCGGCCAAACCTGTCTCCGATGAATCCGAAGAAAATACCGCCGAACGGCCTGGCCGCAAATCCCACGCCGTAGGTGGCAAAGGACGCGATCAAAGCCCCACTCTCACCCAAGGGTTTGAAGAACAGAGGCCCGAAGATCAAGGCCGAGGCCAGGCCATAAATGTAGAAATCGTAGTACTCCAGGGCAGAACCCACGGAGCTGGCCAGCGTCGCCCTGCGAAGCTGTTCCGGCTCAACCACTGCATCGTCAGCCTCAGCTGCGAGCTTTGCATTAGTACGAGTTGTCACAAGCACTCCCTCAAAATCACCCCAGGCCCCCGTTGGCCCGGCGAGATAGCGATGGCATCACCGCCAAGATCACTATGGTGAACAGAGTACAGCTTGTTGAACGCAGCGCCAAGATTGAAATCAGATTTATTCAAAACCCGACGATTGTGACGTGCAGCACCGCATCAACCCATCGGATTCCCCAGGGAACGGGCCAGTTCCTTGAGTTCCTTGACCATGAGCGCACCCTGCTCCTCTGAATACGTCGCTTTCAGTGCAGTGACTGAGAGCCCCAGGCTGGGACCATGTGCACCGTGGGTGGGCACCGGAACGGCAAGGCACACCACGCCTACGGTGGATTCTTCGTCTTCAAAGGCAAAACCCTGCTTGCGGATCGTGGCGATCTGCGCCTTCAGTTCCTCGGCAGTGCGCAGTGAGTTGGGCGTCATGACCGGAAGTTCCATGCCATCCGGGAACATGGCATCGATGTCGTGATCATGCAATTGCGCCAGGAGCGCCTTTCCTACACTGCAGAGGGAGACCGGCATCTTGTCGCCTATGTTGGAGGTCAGTCGAACTGCAGGATGACCCTCATAGCGGGCAAGGTAAATGACATGGTCCCCGTCCAACATGGCAATGCGGACAGTTTCTCCGGACAGCGTGGGTGCCTGTTCACAGTACTTGTAGAACTCCTGCACTTCGTCCAAACGGCTCAAGTAGGCTGCGCCCAGCTCCACGAGCTTTCGCCCCAAGCCAAAGTCCGCGCCCTGCCTGGTAATAAGCCGCGCTTCTTCCAGTGCCAGCAGCAGATTGGACGTGGACGATTTAGGGATTCCCAACTCCCTGGACAGATCACTCAGGGTGAGGCGGCCCGACGGCGATTCTGCCAATGCTTCCAGAACGGCCGCGGCGCGGGTGACCGCAGGTGCCGGCGATGAGGCGCCCAGTCCTTCGGACCGGGCAGTGCGGGAATCGGCCATGATTCTCCTTCGTCATATCAAACCGGACGTCGTGTCTAACGGCTGTTCATTCAGCTGAACACTACCCATCATAGTGTGATTGCCTGCTGTCCTGCCGGGAGGAATGGGGACTTTATCGACACACAAGGCCTTAAGGAGGGCTTTACTTTCCAAACCGAAAAGTTCGCTGTATATTCATTTTCGAGCTCTCCACCGCGGCATCCCCCAATAGTCGTGGTGGAGAGCTCATCCATTTCCCGGCGCGAATCCTACGCAGCCGCCCGCTCCTCGCCACGCAGGTACCAGCCGCCACCGCTTCCGTCCCGCACGAGTTCCCAGGTTGCCAGGCTGGACATGGCGTTGCTTCCCAGCCGCACCTGGACTTGCAAGACCTCAACATCCACGCGGCCCTGCCCCCGGGGCATTCGCTTGGAGCTCTCCCACCACGGCACCCTCTCGAACCATCGGAATGGCTCTTCGGCAATCTGCCATTCCCGGCCGCCCCGGACCACTGTAGTTGCCGTGCCGCCCCCTGTAGTGCGGATGTATACCTGTTCCATAAGCCAGACATTAGGCGTGGGCACTGACTTTTTTGTCAGGTGCCTTTTTCGGAAAAGGAAAACCCCGCCATCTTCGAACCTTGCGGTCCTGGATGACGGGGTTTCTTGGTGGGTCCTACCGGGATCGAACCGATGACATCCACGGTGTAAACGTGGCGCTCTACCAGCTGAGCTAAAGACCCAAAGTTCAGTATCAGTGCCTTAGCGCTTCAACCAACGAACAATGACTCTACATGATCATTCGGGCGAAACACCAATCGAGTCCTCCGCTACAGGAAGGTCAGGCAAATTCCGCGCGAGATAATCCAGGGCGCCGCTCACTCCCACTTCAAGTTTCAGCGCGGCAAATTCGTCACCTCGCGTGATTCCCCTGTTGATGATGACCACCGGCTTGCTTGCCTTCGCCGCATGGCGCACGAACCTCAACCCACTCATCACCGTGAGCGAGGAGCCGGCAACCAAGAGAGCTTCGCCTGCGTCCACCATGGCATAAGCCCGTTCGACGCGGGTTTTAGGAACATTTTCGCCAAAGTAGACGAAGTCAGGCTTCAGCGTGCCGCCGCAGACAGGACAGACTGCCACCACGAATGACTTGATAAGTTCGGGATCTTCCACGGTGGCGTCAGCGTCGGGTGCCATCTCCACCACACCCGCCTCAAGCGCGGCTGCTACGAACCCCGGATTCAGCTCCTCAAGGATGGCGGCGAGCAGCTTTCTGGAAAAAATGTGTCCGTTCTCAAGGCAAATCACCTGATCGAAGCGCCCATGCAGATCCACAACATTAGTGCTCCCGGCGTCCTCATGGAGTCTGTCGACGTTTTGGGTGATGAGGCCGGTCAGCAGACCTCGCCGTTCCATGAGGGCGACGGCGGCGTGGCCGGTATTTGGATCAGCATGCCGCAGGTGGGACCAGCCGATATGGTTCCGGGCCCAATACCGCCGTCGATTGGCAGCACTGCCGATGAATTCCTGATAGGTCATGGGGCTCCGTGGCGCTGAACCAGGTCCCCGGTAGTCCGGAATACCCGAATCGGTGCTCAGTCCGGCCCCGGTGAGCATGGCCAGGCGCTTGCCGCCAAGGATGTCCAGGGCCTCCTTCAACGCCGCCTCTTCCCCGGCCTCCAAGGTGGCCGCGATAGCCGGCTCCATGCTGGCGAAGCCGGTCATACCAACACCGGGCCGCACTTGGTTCACCCCTGCTGCACACTCAATTCAGAGAGCGCCTGGCGGTAGCCAGCGAGGTCCCTCGCCTGTCCGCGCGGATTGACCACCACGTAACGGATCAATCCTTCGGCATCAATGATGAACGTTCCCCTAAGAGCCATCCCGCTCCGGGGATCAAAGACACCGTAAGCCTGTGCCGCAGCTCCATGTGGCCAGAAATCAGCCAAAAGATCGAACTCGTAGCGTTCCTGCTCCGCGTACGCGCGCAAAGCAAATTTGCTGTCTACGGAGATCGCAAGGACCGTGGCGTTCGAGTCTTCGAAGGCGCCGATATTGTCGCGAATCTCACACAGTTCTCCCGTGCAGATGCCGGAGAAAGCGAACGGATAGAACACCACCACAACGTTGCGACCCCTGAAATCCGACAAACGGACCGGCTCGCCATATTGATTCAGCAGTTCAAAGTCAGGCGCTACCTCTCCGATCCCGGGAACGAGCACGGGGGCCGGCGCTTGCTGGACTTCCGTCACTTGTTCTTCTTCGGCACCAGGCGGGTGGCGCTCCAGTCCTTGGATACCGGGGCAGAAGTGGTCAGGTGCAGCCCCGAGGTGGGCGCCGCGTCCTGGATGTCCGCCGGAGAGACGTAGTTGTCGCGGCCGGATTTGGGGGTAAGAACCCACACCACGCCGCCCTCTTTCAAGGTGGTGAGCGAATCCATCAGAGCATCGACCAGGTCACCATCGCCGTCCCGCCACCAGCAAATAACAGCGTCTACGACGTCATGATCATCTTCATCCAACAGCTCAGAGCCCGTGACATCTTCAATGTCGTCACGCAAGTCGAAATCGACGTCGTCGTCGTAGCCGCGTTCCTGAATCAGATCCCCGTCTTTGAAACCCAATCTTTCCGCCACATTTACCGATGTGGCGGCGTCGGCCTCGCTCACGTTTCCTCCTTTTGAAGTGACTTCCATTACTAACAGCCAACACCCTTTGGGCGTGTGCTTCAAGCCATTGTCCCTGCGATGACGCATATTCCGCACTACCTAGGGTGTTTCGAGGCTGTGACAATCACGTGGCATCCGTCACGGAGAGCACCAAGATGTGACATACAACGCCCCTGAAGCCCCACGGCTACGCATCCCAGCGCTGTCAAAGCTAGAGTGGCCATGAGCGCTTTGGCTGCAGGGCGATCGCCCCGAGGAATTCTACTGGGCAGCCATGCGCTCACAAGACCTGCCCGGCGCATCCGACCGGGCTGTTGAAACCGAGATGTCGCACACGACGCGTTCATGACGGGCAGTTACCCTGCCAGACCTGAGGCGCCGATGCATGCGCCTAAAGGAAGGTTGGACGTGGCTGCAGGAGAAGAGACCTCACACATCCTCAGCGGGTTGACTGCCCAGCTGCCTGATCGTGATCCGGAAGAGACCGCAGAGTGGATTGAGTCCCTTGATGCGTTGATCGCGGAGCAGGGCACGGAGCGTGCCCAGTACATTATGCGTTCGTTGTTGCAGCGTGCCGGTGCCCGGTCGGTGGGTGTGCCGATGGTGACGACCACTGATTATGTGAACACGATCCCGGTGGACCAGGAAGCAGAATTCCCGGGGAACGAGGAGTTCGAGCGCCGGTACCGTGCGTACATGCGCTGGAACGCCGCGGTCATGGTCCACCGCGCGCAGCGGGCCGATATCGGGGTGGGCGGGCATATTTCCACCTATGCCGGCGCGGCGACCCTGTACGAGGTCGGATTCAACCATTTCTTCCGCGGCAAGGACCACCCCTCGGGCGGGGACCAGGTGTTCTTCCAGGGACACGCGTCCCCGGGCATGTACGCCCGGGCGTTCATGGAAGGCCGTCTCTCCGAGGAGGACCTGGACGGGTTCCGTCAGGAAAAGTCCAAGCAGGGCCATGCCCTGTCCTCGTACCCGCACCCGCGCCTGATGCCGGACTTCTGGGAATTCCCCACCGTGTCGATGGGCATCGGTCCGATGAACGCGATCTACCAGGCCCAGTCCAACCGGTACCTGCACAACCGCGGCATCAAGGACACTTCCGAGCAGCAGGTCTGGGCGTTCCTGGGCGACGGGGAAATGGACGAGCCCGAGTCCCGCGGGTTGCTGCAGCTGGCAGCGAACGAGAACCTGGACAACCTGAACTTCGTGATCAACTGCAACCTCCAGCGCCTGGACGGGCCCGTGCGCGGCAACGGCAAAATCATGCAGGAACTGGAGGCGTTCTTCCGCGGTGCGGGCTGGAACGTGATCAAGGTCGTCTGGGGCCGGGAATGGGACACCCTCCTGGAAAACGACACCGACGGGGCGTTGGTGAAAATCATGAACGAAACCCCCGATGGTGACTACCAGACCTACAAGGCCGAGTCCGGCGGGTTCGTCAGGGACCACTTCTTCGGCAAGTCCCCGCAGACCAAGGACATGGTCGCTGACCTGACCGATGAGCAGATCTGGGGCCTCAAACGCGGCGGGCACGATTACCGCAAGGTCTACGCCGCCTATAAGGCAGCGGTGGAGTTCAAGGGCAAACCCACCGTGATCCTGGCCAAAACCGTCAAGGGCTACGGCCTGGGCCCGCACTTCGAGGGCCGCAACGCGACCCACCAGATGAAGAAGCTGACCATGGAAGACCTCAAGGCCTTCCGTGACCACCTGCGCATCCCCATCAGCGATGACCAGCTCGACGCGGACCTCTACCGGCCCCCGTACTACCACCCCGGCATGGACGCCCCCGAAATCAAATACCTGATGGAACGCCGGGCAGAACTCGGCGGGTTCGTCCCCGAACGCCGCCGCACCCACACCCCCGTCACCCTGCCCGAGGCCAAATCCTACGAGGTCGCCAAACGCGGCTCCGGCAAACAACAAGCCGCGACCACCATGGCCTTCGTCAGGCTCCTCAAAGACCTCATGCGGGACAAGAACTTCGGGGCCCGGTTCGTGCCCGTCGTCCCGGACGAATCCCGGACCTTCGGCATGGACGCGTTCTTCCCGACCGCGAAAATCTACAACCCCAAAGGCCAGAACTACCTCTCCGTGGACCGGGACCTCGTCCTTGCCTACAAGGAATCCCCCGCCGGGCAACTGATCCACCCCGGCATCAACGAAGCCGGCGCCGTCGCAGCGTTCACCGCCGCCGGAACCGCGTACGCCACCCACGGCGAACCCCTGGTCCCGATCTACGTGTTCTACTCCATGTTCGGCTTCCAACGCACCGGAGATTCCTTCTGGGCCGCCGCGGACCAAATGACCCGCGGCTTCATCATCGGCGCCACCGCAGGACGAACCACCCTCACCGGCGAAGGACTCCAACACGCCGACGGGCACTCCCCCATCCTGGCCTCCACCAACCCCGCCGTGAAAACCTACGACCCCGCCTACGGCTACGAAATCGGCCACATCATCCGCCACGGCCTCGAAGAAATGTACGGCCCCGACAACGACGGCACCGGCACAGCATCCGATAAAAACGTGATGTACTACCTCACCGTCTACAACGAACCCATCACCCAACCCGCCGAACCCGAAAACCTGGACATCAACGGGCTCCTCAAAGGCATCTACCGCCTCGCGCCCGCCCCGGAAAACACCACCGGAGACACCAGGCCCACCGCGAACATCCTCGCCTCCGGCGTGTCCGTGCCCTGGGCCCTCGAAGCCGCCCGGATCCTCGCCGAGGACTGGGGAGTCGCCGCCGAAGTCTGGTCCGTGACGTCCTGGAACGAACTCCGACGCGACGGACTCGCCGCCGAAGAACACGCCTTCCTCAACCCCGGCCAACCCGCCCGCACCCCGTTCATCACCGAACAACTCGCCGGCACCACCGGACCCGTCATCGCCGTGTCCGACTACATGAAAGCCGTCCCCGACCAAATCCGCCAATTCATCCCCAACGACTTCGCCTCCCTCGGAGCAGACGGCTTCGGCTTCTCCGACACCCGCCAAGCCGCCCGCCGCTACTTCAAAAACGACACCCACTCCATCGTCGCCAAAACCCTCCAACTCCTCGCCGCCAAGGGAGAAGTCGAAGAAGGTGCGCTGGAAAAGGCAATCGATAAGTACCGGCTACTGGATGTGAACGCCGGCACCACCGGCGGAGCAGGCGGCGACGCCTAACAAGCCAGGAACCGAAGGACAACCGGGGCAACAGTCCAGGTTGTACCAACTCAAGCAGTAACCGCGACGGCGGCTTCCATCGGAAGGTGGGGGCCGCCGTCGGGCATTTAACAAAGGCTTTTCACCGCTCACCATGACGTGACCAGCGACAACATAAGTTGTAGCCTTCGCACAAATGGAGCTTGCCTGAGATGCACCGTATGCTCGTTCCATGGCAGAGCCCAGCAAAATCACTACAAAGCGCAAAGCAACAACCCAGGCATTGTCGCCGGAAAAGGCGGAGACCCTGCGGCAGCTCCGTGCAAATGTGGGGCAATTGTCCACCAGCACCATGCGGCAGCTTGAGAAATCGCTGCCTTGGTACGGCCGGCTGAGCTCTGATGAACGCTCTGCTTTGGGGCTCGTGGCCCAAAATGGCATTGCCGCGTTCGTGACCTGGTACGAGCGCCCCAGTTCGCCGTCGTGGATCCTGACCGACGTCTTTGGTAATGCGCCCACTGAACTGACCCGCTCCATCAGCCTGCAGAAGGCCTTGCAGCTGATCCGGATTGTGGTGGAGGTCGTCGAGGACCAAGTTCCTGTGATCGCCCCTGAGTCGGACCAGCCTTCGCTGCGCGAGGCGGTGCTTCGCTACTCCCGGGAAGTGGCTTTCGCGGCCGCGGATGTCTATGCCCGCGCAGCGGAATCACGGGGATCCTGGGACACCCGGCTTGAGGCGTTGATCGTGGACGCAATCCTGCGGGGCGAAAACACGGACGCCCTTCGTTCAAGGATCGCGGCCCTGGGCTGGAAAGCTCAGGAGCGGTTCACCGTCATGGTGGGCAACTCGCCATCGGAGCCCAGCGCCAGCTACGTCAGCGACTTACGGCGAACTGCCGGCCGTTTCGCAGAAGACGCGCTTGTAGGAATCCAGGGTGACCGCCTCATCCTCATCCTCGGCGGGGTCCAGGACCGCGATACGGCGTACATAAAACTCAGTGAATTGTTTGCTCCGGGCCCCGTTGTCTACGGCCCGGAGGCCGGCTCGTTGCTGGAAGCCAGCACTTCGGCCCAGGCCGCCTTCGCTGGCCTTACCGCCGCCCGCGCCTGGCCCTCGGCGCCTCGACCTGTTGCAGCGGACGATCTCCTCCCGGAACGCGTTGTTTCCGGGGATGATGCGGCCCGGCGGTCACTCATCAAGAATATTTACCGCCCGCTGCTGGCAGCCTCAAACGGCTTGGTGGAAACCTTGGGAACCTACCTTGAGTTGGGGCATTCATTGGAGGCCACAGCGCGTGAATTGTTCGTCCATGCCAACACTGTGCGCTACCGTTTGAAGCGTGTCTGCGATGTGACAGGCTGGGATCCGCTCCTCCCAAGGGAAGCTTTCGTACTTCAAACTGCCCTGGTGGTGGGCCGGCTTTCGGCCCAGCCCAAAGCCGCCCCCGAGCGTCACGCATCGCGTTCACAGAACTGAACCGTTGTAGACTTCCTACAAACTGACCCAGTGAGCTTGGTGTACGAAAACACCAGTGGATCACGTGGCAATTTGGAAAGCTGGATACGTGCTTGCAATCGTCTGCCCTGGACAGGGCTCCCAGACCCCTGGATTTTTGGCCCCTTGGCTGGAACTCCCCTCCGTCGAAGGCCAATTGGCCACCCTGAGCGAGATCGCAGGCATCGACCTCAAGGCCCACGGAACCACGTCCGATGAAGAAACCATCAAAGACACCGCGGTAGCCCAACCCCTGATCGTGGCCGCGGGCTTGGTGGCAGCCAAGTCTTTGTTCGACGTCGAACTCAACACACTTCCGGTTGTCCTCGCAGGGCACTCCGTCGGTGAAATCACGGCTTCAGCCCTTGCCGGCGTCCTCACTGAGCAGGAAGCCATGACTTTCGTCCGTGAGCGGGCCAACAGCATGGCTGCTGCAGCGGCGGTTACCCCGACAGGCATGAGTGCAGTCGTCGGTGGCGACCCCGCGGAGGTCCTTGCCGCCATCGAGGCATCGGGCGCCACTCCCGCCAATGTGAACGGAGCCGGCCAGACAGTGGCCGCAGGAACGTTCGAGCAGCTTAAGGCCTTGGCGGACAACCCGCCGGCCAAGGCACGCGTCATTCCCCTGAAGGTCGCCGGCGCCTTCCACACCTCGCACATGGCTCCCGCCGTCAGTGCACTGGAAGCCCTGAAACCTTCCTTGTCCCCGCAGGACCCGACTGTCCCCCTGCTGTCCAACTATGACGGCAAGGAAGTTACGGCAGGCTCTGCCGCCGTCGACAGCATGATTGCGCAGGTCTCCAGGCCCGTCCGGTGGGACCAGTGCATGGAGACCCTCTCGGCCCGCGGAGTTACCGGTGTGATCGAACTGGCTCCCGCCGGCACGCTCGCTGGTTTGGCCAAGCGTGGAATGCCAGGCGTCAAGACAGTTGCTGTCAAAACCCCGGATGATTTGTCCGCGGCCCTGGCACTTTTCGCAGAATTGGAGGGACAAGCGTGAGCACCCCCGTCCTCAAGAAAGCTACGGTCAACGAGAACGCCCGCATCCTGGGCATCGGCGCTTATCGCCCCGATGTCATCGTCACCAACGACGACGTCTGCCAGTGGATCGACTCCTCCGATGAATGGATCCGGCAGCGCACCGGCATCATCACCCGCCACCGCGCGGCCGCTGACGTCAGCGTCATCGACATGGCCGAAGGTGCCGCCCGCGAAGCCATCCAGCAGGCCGGGATCGAACCATCCCAGCTGGGTGCTGTCATCGTGTCCACCGTGACCCACCCGTACGCAACGCCCTCGGCCGCCGCTGCCCTTACGGAGCGTTTGGGCGCGACGCCGGCACCCGCCTTCGACATCTCCGCCGCCTGTGCAGGGTACTGCTACGGAGTGGCCCAGGCAGATGCGCTGGTGCGCTCCGGTTCTGCCGAATATGTTCTGGTGGTTGGCGCCGAGAAACTCTCGGACGTCATCGACAACCACGAACGCACCATCTCGTTCCTGCTCGGCGACGGCGCCGGCGCAGTAGTGGTGGGTCCCTCTGACACTCCCGGCATCGGACCTTCAGTGTGGGGCTCGGATGGCAGCAAGTGGGACGCGATCGGAATGACCCACTCTCTGGAAGACGTCAAGAAGCTGGGTGAATCGGCTCGCCACTCCGACGAAACAGACGACCTCGCAATCATCTCTGCAACACAGGATGTTTGGCCTACGCTGCGTCAGGACGGCCAGACTGTTTTCCGTTGGGCCGTGTGGGAAATGGCGAAGGTGGCCCAGCAAGCTCTCGACGCTGCCGGCATCGAAGCCAGCGACCTCGCCGCTTTTGTTCCCCACCAGGCGAACATGCGCATCATCGATGAGATGGTGAAGAAGCTGAAGCTTCCCGAGACAGTCCTCATTGGCCGCGACATCGCCCAAGCCGGCAATACGTCAGCTGCTTCCATCCCCCTGGCCACGCACCGCCTGCTTCAGGAGAACCCTGAACTCAGCGGTGGGCTGGCATTGCAGATCGGTTTCGGCGCCGGATTGGTGTTTGGCGCCCAGGTTGTCGTTCTGCCATAGACCTGGACTGGCCCCGTGGCCTCCAGCCAACTGAATATGACTTACAAACCCAAACCGTAACCGCGGTTTGCCCCCTTTCCGGCATAGCCGGCACAACAAGAAAAGGAGCCAACAATGGCTAGCAACGAAGAAATCCTGGCCGGCCTGGCTGAAATCGTCAACGAAGAAACGGGCCTGGCTACCGAAGCCGTCGAGCTGGACAAGTCCTTCACCGAGGACCTGGACATCGACTCCATCTCCATGATGACCATCGTCGTGAACGCCGAAGAGAAGTTCGGCGTACGCATCCCGGACGAAGAGGTCAAGAACCTTAAGACCGTCGGCGACGCCGTCAGCTTCATCGCAAACGCCCAGGCCTAAGCCTGGTACCAGCTGTGCCGGGCCAGGATGCTTGATCCTGGCCCGGCACAGCCGCAGTAACGCCCAAAGCTTTTCCTGCCGCCCCTGCAAAAACTGCAGATGGGACGGCTGATCCGACAGAGAGTGATCGCATGGCACGCAAAGTAGTCATAACCGGTCTGGGGGCCACCACTCCCATCGGCGGCGACGTCCCCACAATGTGGCAGAACGCGCTGAAAGGGGTCTCAGGTGCCCGCACGCTCGAAGACGAGTGGGTGGCCAAGTACGACCTCCCCGTCCACTTTGCTGCCCGGTGCTCGACGCCGGCCCTGGAAGTCCTGAGCCGGGTGGAAGCCAAGCGTATGGACCCGTCCACTCAGTTTGGTGTCATCGCTGCCCGGGAGGCATGGGCTGATTCGGGCATCGAGGACATCGACCACGACCGCCTGGCGGTGGCGTTTGCAACGGGCATCGGCGGCGTATGGACGCTCCTTGATGCATGGGACACGCTCAGGGACAAGGGTCCCCGTAGGGTCCTGCCCATGACCGTCCCCATGCTTATGCCCAATGGCGTAGCCGCTGCCGTCAGCCTTGACCTCGGCGCCCGGGCCGGAGCCCACACTCCTGTTTCGGCCTGCGCATCCGGTACTGAGGCCCTGCACCTTGGCTTGGACCTGATCCGCTCAGGCAAGGCAGATGTAGTCATGTGCGGCGGAGCCGAAGCTGCGATTCACCCCATGCCCTTGGCGGCTTTCTCGTCCATGCAGGCACTCTCCCGCCGCAATGACGATCCCCAGCGCGCTTCCCGCCCGTACGACATAGACCGTGACGGCTTTGTCATGGGTGAAGGTGCCGGCGCCCTGGTACTTGAAGCAGAAGAGCACGCGATCGCCCGCGGCGCCCGCATCTATGCTGAGCTTGCCGGAACCTCGGTCACGGCTGACGCGTACCACATCACAGCCCCGGACCCCGAAGGTCTGGGCGCCACCCGTGCACTCAAGGCCGCGATGTTTGACGGCAGGATCCAGGCTGAGGACGTAGTCCATGTCAATGCCCACGCCACCTCCACTCCCGTAGGTGACAGGCCGGAGTACACGGCCCTGCGTGCCGCACTGGGGGCTCACGTGGACAACGTCGCCGTATCTGCCACCAAGTCCCAGATGGGGCACCTCCTGGGCGCCTCCGGGGCTGTAGAGGCTGTCCTCACCGTCCTGGCCGTCTATGAGCGCAAGGCACCTGTCACCATCAACCTCGAGAACCAGGATCCCGAGATCCCCCTCGACGTCGTAACCTCCGCGCGTGACCTGCCTTCGGGCGACATCGTCGCACTGAGCAACTCCTTCGGCTTTGGCGGACACAACGCTGTCATAGCCGTCCGCAACGTCTAAGACCTGCGTTCGCCGGATGCCGTGAGGTGAAGAGAAGCGAAGGGCCCACCATCAGGTGGGCCCTTCGCTGTTGCTATGGGGATGTTTTGGCGGTCAGGAGTTGCTGCTACCCGACTTGATGCAGCCAGCGGACCGGCGCGCCCTCAGCTGCGTGGCGGAAGGGCTCCAGTTCCTCGTCCCAGGCTTCACCCAGGGCCAACGACAGCTCATGGTAAACGGCCGACGGATCTCCGGCTCCTGACTCATAGGCATAGCGGATGCGGTCCTCGCTGACCATGATGTTGCCGTGAACATCCGTGACAGCATGGAAGATTCCCAATTCCGGTGTGTGCGACCAGCGTGCGCCATCCACGCCTTGGCTCGGTTCTTCAGTAACCTCGTACCGCAAATGTGCCCAACCCCGAAGAGCAGACGCCAACTGGGCGCCGGTGCCGGGCGTACCTGTCCAGGACAGTTCGGCACGGAACATTCCGGGCGCAGCTGGCTGAGGGGTCCACTCAAGATCGGTTCGCTTGTCCACGACCGATCCGATGGCCCACTCAACGTGCGGGCACAATGCCGTAGGGGCCGAGTGCACGAACAGGACACCGCGGGTTGTTGCAACAGACATTCCATCCTCCATAGCTGTAGGTACGTCTTCCCCAACGACCTCTGCGACGGATGTTTACTGTTGCTGCCCGGCCCTGTCATTCTTACGGACCCTGCAGGCTATTCAATTAGCTAAGACTCTTTGATTGTGACACGAAACGAACCCTCAACCCTAAATTGAAGGTTCGGCCGTGGTGCTTTCATTTTGCCGTACCCTTCCCTTTTCCGCCAGTGCAACTCTTTGGGCGTCATTTTCAGGCCCGCGGATGTGCCTGCTGGTAGCTCTTCCGAAGCCTGTCCACGGAAACGTGGGTGTATATCTGGGTAGTGGCAAGGCTGCTGTGACCAAGAATTTCCTGCACTGCCCGAAGATCAGCCCCACCATCCAGCAGATGGGTTGCGGCGCTATGCCTCAAGGCGTGGGGCCCCGTTGCAGCGGTATCGCCCAGTTCCTGCAGCAGGACGGCTACAACCGCACGGACCTGGCGTGGGTCAACGCGCTTTCCCCTCACACCCAGGAACAGAGCCGGACCGCTCGTGGCAGTTGCCAGCGCCGGGCGTCCCCGGCGAAGCCAATCGTCGATGGCAAGGGCAGCTGGAACTCCGAAAGGAACGGTACGCTCCTTGTTTCCCTTGCCAATGACGCGGAGGGTCCTTCTATCCGGATTCATGTCATCGATGTCCAGCCCGGCCAGCTCCCCAACGCGCACTCCAGTTGCGTAAAGCAACTCCACCATTGCACGATCCCGGAGTGCCAGAGGACCTCCATCTGCCGCAGCAGCGTCAAGGCTATCCACGACCCTGAGAATTTGCTGCTGCTGGAGCACTCCAGGCAACGATTTCCCCCGTTTAGGAGCTTGCAGGCGAATGGCCGGATCCGTGGCGATGAGTTCCTCCCTCAGAGCCCACTTGGTAAACGACCTGGCCGTGGCGGCACGGCGGGCAAGAGTTGACCGGGCCATCCCGGCTTCACTTTGTGCACCCAGCCATCGGCGGAGCGAACCCAACTCCAATTGATCGAGATCGCGTATTCCCTCCTGGACCGCGAATCCGAGAAGGCTGTACACATCTGCCAGATATGCGCGGACAGTATGTGCCGACCTCGCGCGTTCACCGTGGAGGTAGCGTTCGAAACCCTCCACTGCGCTCTTTAGCGATGCTGGCAATGATTCTGAGTCCACCCTTCCAACTTTGCCAGCAATATGGACCGTCGCTGCGTATCAACATGCTTCGCTGCTCGTCCGCCTAGGCATTCTTGGTGCGCTTCCAGGCTCCCCGTTCAGCGGATGCGAGACCCAGCAGTCCTAATCGGCCCAAGCCCGCACGCACAGAGTCCGGGCTGAGGCCTGCAACCACCGTGAGTTTCTCCACGGAACTTGCCGATCGAAGCGGCAAGGCGTCCAGGAGTATCAGGTCTTCCAAGGACAAGCCATCATGGGGTTCGGCCGGCGAATCCTTCTCGGAGACCATCACCTCCCCGTTCCGGCCGGCCAGTTCAGCAATTTCTCCGACGTCCGTCACACAGATCGCCCCGCCATCCCGGAGCAGCCTATGGCAACCAGCCGAATTCGCACTGTGAATGGATCCGGGAACAGTTGCCACTACCCTCCCTATGCTCTCGGCGTGATGGGCTGTGTTCAGTGCGCCTGAGCGCCATCGTGCTTCCACCACCACCGTGACAGCCGCAAGCGCAGCAATGAGGCGGTTTCGCTGCAGGAATCGGTACCTTGTAGGGGCAGATCCGGGTGGAACCTCGGAAATCACGGCTCCTTGGTTGGCCACAGCACGAAGAAGATCCTCGTTCCCGGAGGGATAGAAGCGGTCCACTCCCCCAGCCATGACTGCAATGGTCGGTACGTTTGCGACCCCACCACGGAGGGCACCACGATGGGCGTGGGCGTCAATGCCATACGCTCCCCCGGAAACAACGCAGTACCCACGTTGGGCCAAACCGTAGGCAAGGTCCCCAGTCACAGATGCTCCATAGCTCGTGCTGTCCCTGGACCCCACCAGCGCGATGGTCTGCCGCGTTGAGGGAAGGGGCTGCTCGTGTCCCCGCCACCACAGGCACAAAGGCTCCTGAAGGCCGAGGTCCGACAACTGCTCAGGCCATAGCTCGTCGCCGGGAACGATCAGGCGGCCACCGAGCCTCTTCATCGTCTCCAGGTCACGGTCCGGCGCGAGGTCCGGTACACGTGGAGCCCATCGTCGTTTGCTGGTCGTGAGCCCCGGCCAGGAAGCCGGGCCTCCGCTTTCGGTCAGTAAGCTGGAAATCTCCTGTTCCAAGCGTGGGCCGGCAGCGAGTTCGCCTGTCGCGATACCCAGCGCGTCAACGGCTCCAACAGCATGAACCAAGGCGAGCCCCACGGAATCCTGTGGTTCCATCAGACGCGACAATGCTGCCCGTGCAAGCCTTTCCTTTTCCTGTTTTCCCAACACGGCTGCGCTTGTGCCGTCCGTTGTCACTTCGTCCTTCGTCACGTTGTCCTTCATGCCGTCGCCGTTGCTTGCCGGAGGCCGAGCGCTTGTCCGATGTGGTCTGCAGTGGGAATTTTGCTATGGTCCAGGTCTGCCAGTGTCCACGCCAAGCGAAGGACGCGGTCGTAGCCTCGGGCAGTGAGAATGCCTCGCTCCAGGGCCGTGTCCAGGATGCGGGTGGTGCCCGGTGCCAGCCTCAGTTCCCCGCGCAGGGTGCGTCCCGGCACTTGGGAATTGGTCTCAATGCCGAACGCCCCCAGGCGCTCGGCCTGCCTCTGCCTCGCAGCCAGCACCCGTCCTGCGACGGCGACCGTCCCCTCTTCAGTACCGGCTTGTCCAAAATCGGCAAGGGAGACGCGTTCCACCTGGAGTTGTATGTCGACGCGATCCAGGAGAGGACCCGATATTCGGCCGAAGTACCGCCTGCGCATTATTGCGGTGCAGGTACAGTCCATCCCCTTGCCCGAGGCTTTGCCGCAGGGGCAAGGATTGGCCGCCAGGACCAGTTGAAACCGAGCGGGGTAAGCTGCTGTCCCTGCCGAACGGTGAATGACCAGTTCGCCGCTCTCCAAGGGCTGCCGGAGGGCATCCAGGACGCGTCGTTCATACTCGGGAGCCTCGTCAAGGAAGAGGACCCCACGGTGTGCCCGCGAGGCAGCACCCGGACGGGGAAGTCCCGAGCCTCCGCCGATGATGGCAGCTGCAGTAGCACTGTGGTGGGGATTCTCGAACGGGGGCCTCCGGAGCAACGTGCCGGTTGATGAACGGACCGCTGCGAGGGAGTGAATGGCGGTAACCTCCATTGCTGCTTTGTCCGCCAGATCCGGCAAGAGCCCCGGCAAACGCTCTGCGAGCATCGTCTTACCGGCACCCGGTGGACCGGTCAGGAGCATATGGTGGCTGCCTGCAGCCGCGACTTCCAGCGCGCGCCGGGCTTCTGATTGCCCGGAAACGTCGGAAAGATCAGGCGCGATGCCAACGGCGTCATCATTCTCATCCCCGGGATCACCCGCGGGCGGGTCGTAATCCAGGGCGAGTTCCTTGGGGTCCGCACCGAAGTCGTAGGCGAGCCGGGCGAGAGTCCGGTATCCCCTGACGTGAGCCCCCGGAACCAACGTTGCCTCGGCAACGTTTGCTTCGGCTACGACGATCTCCGGATACCCCGCCTGGACGGCAGCCATCACTGCCGGGAGGATGCCCCTCACCGGCCGAAGCCGGCCATCCAAACCAAGCTCGGCAATGAAGACTGTTCCATCGATCGAACGAATGTCCTCGGCAGCACGGAGAACAGCCATGGTGATGGCCAAGTCAAAGCCTGAACCACGTTTGGGCAAGGATGCTGGAATGAGATTTGCGGTGATCTTCCTACGGCTCAGAGGAATTCCCGAGTTTTGTGCCGCAGAGCGTATTCGTTCTTTGGCCTCGTTAAGGGCGGCATCGGGTAGTCCCAGGATCACGAATGCCGGGAGCGTCTGGCCAATGTCGGCTTCTACCTCCACGATGTAACCGTTGAGTCCAACCAGGGCAATGCAGTAGCTGCGCCCGACCCCCATCAGCCAACACCCCGCAGGTGTTCCAGTTGGGGATCCCCGATGCCGTCGTGGATGACCGACACCACATCAATACGCTTTCGTGGAGCATTCACTTCATGCTCCCGGCACCACGACGAAGCGAGCCGGTGCAGGCGTGCCAGCTTGGCCGGACCTACTGCCTCAAAGGGATGTCCATAATCCAGGCTGCTGCGGGTCTTTACTTCCGCAACCACCAGGGTGTCACCCTCCAATGCGACGATGTCGATTTCACCATCGGCGCACCGCCAATTGCGATCGACGATCCGCATGCCCTGGTGTTCCAGGAATCCTGCCGCCAACGCCTCGCCGTTACGGCCAAGTATGTCTTTTGCTCTCATGAGCATCACCTCCGCTATCCAGCTTTGACGCTGGCAGCGGCTAGTGACAGACAGCCCTGATGCTATGTGGGTAAACCCGTCACATCATTGGCTTGTGGAGGAAGAGTACCCGCAGGCTGCAGGTGCTAGTTACCGAGGTCTCCCAGATCCCCGAGGCCACCATCCTTGGGCAACGCAAGATCTTCATTGCGTGGAAGTTCCTCGACGTTGACGTCCTTGAACGTTATGACCCGGACATTTTTCACGAAGCGGGCTGAACGATAAACGTCCCAAACCCACGCATCCTGCAGGGTTAGATCGAAATAGACTTCGCCGTCTGCGCTGCGGGCTTGTAGATCAACATGGTTGGCCAGGTAGAAACGCCGCTCAGTTTCGACAACGTAGCTGAACAAACCGACAACGTCCCGGTATTCACGGTAGAGCTGCAGCTCCATGTCGGTTTCATAGTTCTCAAGGTCCTCGGCGCTCATAGTTCCATCTTGCACCATCTGCCGCGCACCGGACGCCATCAGCAGGACTGACGCTGCCAAGCAAGCTGTCAGACAACGTCCGGCCCGGTCAGGTTCCAGCTTGTCCGGTGATAGGCGCTGGGGCCCTGCAGCCTGATCACTTCGCGATGCGCTGCTGTGGCGTAACCCTTGTTTTCGTTCCAGCCGTAGGCCGGTACTTCAGAGTGGAGATCAACCATGATTCGATCGCGGGCTACTTTTGCCAAAACACTCGCAGCAGCCACGCTGAGGCAGCTCATATCTGCTTTTACCTTTGTGTGGACCGGAGCTTCACACCAGGGCCCTGTGGGTGCGGTGTCGAACAGTGAGGCTTGAACTTCCGGAGAAAGCCAGTTATGGCTGCCGTCCAACAACACCACGTCAGGCGTGATGCCACCGGCCAGAATCTCACACCACGCCCGCGTTCCCGCCAAGCGCAGGGCAGCTATGATACCGACGTCATCGATTTCCCGGGCGGACGCATGTCCAACTGCGGACGCTACAGCCCAGTCACGGACCAAAGGCTCCAACCTGTCGCGGTCCTCGGGCTTGAGCAACTTGCTGTCCCGGACGTCGGCCAGAAGGGCGTGATCCTCGAGATTGACCACAGCGATTCCCACACTGACGGGGCCAGCCAGGGCTCCCCTGCCAACCTCGTCCACACCGGCCAGCAACCGCACCCGGGGAGACAGGAAGGAATGCTCGACGTCCAGGGTCGGAACTTCGGTTGGTGTCTTGGTTTTCAGCCGGGTGCTTGCCATGGCCGTTACTTTCCTGACGTGCCCGCAGGAACGTTCTTGAAGACATCCGGGTAATTGTCCAGCACCGTCCACCGGTTGACGGGCCAGGCGATGACCGTGGCTTTACCTTCAACGTCCTCGATATTAATGAAACCACCATTGACTTCCTGGTGCGCCCGGGAATCGGCCGAGTGGTTGCGGTTGTCTCCCATCACCCAGACCTTGCCCTCTGGAACGACGATGTCAAACGAGTTGGGCTGGGGCACTTCCGCGGGGTTGACGTATGTTTCGTCCACCGGTGTGCCATTGATGCTGACCCGGCCCTGCGCGTCACAGCAGGAAACGTGATCACCCGGAAGCCCAATCACGCGTTTGACCAGGTGCTGCTCATTGTCGTCGGCCGCCAACCCCACGAATTCCAAAGTGTCGCCTACCCAATCAAGGGGGCCCGCCGGTTTTTTCAGAACTGCGGGCAGCCAACCTTGCGAATCCTTAAAGACCACGACGTCGCCCCGTTCCAAGGCGAAGGGCTCCGGCACCAGCAGATTGATGAAGATGCGGTCATTCACGTCCAAGGTGCTTTCCATGGACTCAGAAGGAATGTAGAACGCCCGGAAAAGGAACGTCTTGATAAGGAAGGAGAGCACTACGGCAATCGCCACAACCGTGACGATTTCCTTCAGCCATCCAAGGACAGGGTTCCTGCGGGGCTTTTCGCCCTCGTCGGTTTTGTTGCCGGCATCGGCAGCAGCGTCAGCGACCGGGGTGGGCTCAGCCACTCCGGCGACGCCAGCCGTTCCGTCCGAGAGCCGCGCGTCGTCGTCGTGCCGCTCGGGATTCTCGGGAACTTTGTCCGGCATTTATTGTCCGTTCTTTGATGGTTCGGCCTGCGCGGAGCGAGGCACCTCTGCAAATCTATCAAGGGGCCAGATAATCTGGACGGGTCTGCCGATCACCCGGTCAACCGGGACCATTCCCCCACCGGGTGCTCCCAGCAATCCGCGGGAATCAGCAGAGCGGGATCGGTGGTCACCCATCAGCCAGAGCCGGCCCTCGGGAACCACGACGTCGAACTTCTGTTTGCTGGGTTCGTCCCCGGGGTACACATAGGGTTCCTCAAGTACCTGACCGTTCACTGTGAGGCTCCCTTCGGAGGAGCAGCACTGAACGTGGTCACCCGGAACCCCAATGACCCGCTTCACATATGTGGTGTCGCTTCCAGTGAGCCCGAACCACTGACTCGCTGCAGCAGCCGCGTCAACAAGGGGACCCCTACCGCTGGTGAGCGGGGCGAACGATCCGCGCCCATCAAAGACAACGACGTCTCCACGCTGGATGGTCTCGGCGGTGAACGCCGTGCGCGAAACCAGGATCCTGTCCCCGGTGCCCAGCAGCGGCTCCATGGACTCGGAAGGAATGTAGTAGACGTCGATCCACAAGGAGCGGACCAGGCCGCTGATTGCGACGGCAAGGACCAATGCCAGTAAAACAAAACGCCAGCCCTGTTTCCGGGGCTGGCGTTCTGATGTGTCCATGACTCGTATCCCTGTTGCGTTGCGGATTGCTCCGGAACGAACCGGGCACGAATCCTGGACCCGTTGCGTAAGTCGTTGGACTTACTTGGCGAAGTCGCGCTTTTCCTTGATCTTCGCAGCCTTACCGCGCAGTGCGCGCATGTAGTAAAGCTTGGCACGACGGACGTCACCCTTGGTGACGACCTCGATCTTGTCGATGATCGGGGAGTGTACCGGGAAGGTACGCTCTACGCCGACGCCGAAGGAAACCTTACGCACGGTGAAGGTTTCGCGAACGCCGTCACCCTGGCGGCCCAGGACGAAGCCCTGGAATACCTGGACACGGGAGTTCTTGCCTTCGATGATGTTGACGTGAACCTTGAGGGTGTCACCCGCGCGGAACTCGGGAACATCGTTACGCAGCGAGGCTGCATCTACGCTATCGAGGATATGCGTTAATCCACTCCTGGTGGACGCCACAGGTCATCCACTTTGGGTTACGGCAGACAAGCCCGCGGCACAAAGCCAACCGGAAATCTCCGCCGAAGTTTCATAGTGTCCGGTTCCACCACTGATTGGCGGCACCGGATTGTCCGGCTGTTGGCTTCGCTCCCCCTGTGGCAGGTGCTGGCCCAGCAGACACAAGGGTTAATTCTGCCACATGCCGCAGCATCCGGCCAACTAAGCGGACTCGCAATGCCCGACGGCGGATGGCGGGTACTACAGTCGCGTTTATGAGGTGTCGCGTTCCGTGCGGCGGCGCAGGCGACCATCCACGACGTCGTAACCCAGGTCTGCGAGTGCGTTGCGGTCCGCTCGACTCAGCTGACCGGCGTCGAAGTGTTCAAGGAGATCCGGACGGCGCTCGGCAGTGCGGCGGAACTGTTCGTGACGCCGCCACTGCGCGATCTTCCCGTGATTGCCGCTGAGCAGGACCGGAGGCACTTCGTTCTCCCGCCATGAGGATGGCTTGGTATAAACGGGATACTCCAGAAGGCCGTCCGAGTGGGATTCTTCAATGAGCGATTCGGGATTGCCCACCACGCCTGGAAGCAAACGACCGATTGCTTCGACCATGGCCAGGACAGCAACTTCGCCGCCATTGAGAACGTAGTCGCCAAGGCTGACAGGCCGCACTGTGAAGTGCTCCTGGGCCCAGTCGATGACGCGCTCGTCAATTCCCTCATACCGCCCGCAGGCGAAGACCAGCTGATCCTCTTCGGCGAGCTCGTAGGCAAGGGCCTGGGTGAACCTCTCCCCTGCCGGGGAAGGCACGATCAGCACAGGTTTGGTGCCCTCACGAACCCCAGCAACCGACTCAAGCGCCTGTGCCCACGGCTCGGGTTTCATCACCATTCCGGCGCCGCCCCCATAAGGGGTGTCGTCCACGGTGCGGTGCTTGTCAGTGGTGAACGTCCGGAGGTCGTGGACGTTAAGTTCCAGGAGCCCATCCTGGCGGGCCTTGCCTATCAGCGAAAGTTCAAGCGGGGCAAGGTACTCAGGGAAGATGCTGACGACATCGATCCTCATTCAGGCATCATCCCCGGCGCCGTCCTTGGACTCCTCGGCCGTGTCATCGTTGATTTCGAAGAGACCAGCAGGCGGTGTGATGAGAATGAAGCCGTCCTCGACGTTGACCTCAGGCACGATTTCATCGACGAAGGGAACCAGAATTTCCTTCCCGTCCTCCGTTTTGACCGTCAACAGGTCCTGAACCGGCAGTGTGGTCAGTGCGGCAACTTTGCCCACAACCTGTGAGCCAACCCGGGCCTCCAGCCCAACGAGTTCGTGCTCATACCAGCCTTCGTCGTCGTCTTCGTCATCGAGTTCTTCGGTTTCGATGAAGAGCTTCGCACCACGGATTGCCTCGGCGGCGTTGCGATCTGCAATCTCTTCAAAGCCGAGCAGGAGGATGTCTTTGTTCCATCTGGCGCTGCGGATGGTCAGCGGGCCCGCAGAGGCCGGCTCCACGACGAATTCGGTTCCAGCGACGAAGCGCTCGGAGGGGGCGTCGGTGAGCACTTGCACCGTCACCTCGCCGCGTATGCCATGGGGTTTGCCGATCCGGGCCACCTGGAGCTGCATGGGTTCCTCTGAATTCTCGTTGTGCCCGCGCTGCCGGGCAGCAACGGAAGTGAAATGATCGATAAAGCAATCCGGCCCCTCCACCATATTCGGTGAAGGGGCCGGATCTAAGACAAGTATTGCTGAGCGCGTTACCGGCGACGATCGGTGTCGACGACGTCGACCCTGACCTGCTCGCCACCTGCCAGGGCTGCAACCACAGTGCGCAATGCGCGTGCGGTACGTCCCTGACGGCCGATCACCCGTCCGAGGTCCTCCTGGTGAACGCGCACCTCAAGGGATTCCCCGCGGCGGTTGTTCCTGGCACTGACCTTGACATCCTCAGGGCTGTCAACGATCCCACGGACCAAGTGCTCGAGCGCTTCTGCCAGCAATTTACTCAGCCTCGGTGGTCTCTGCTTCAGCCTCGGCCGGAGCTTCGGCTTCGTCCTTCTTGGCCTTCTTGGTGATGGCTTCCGGAATGATGACGGAACCCTTCTCCGGGGCTACGAAGGCTTCCTTCGGAGCTTTGGTCTTCAGGGTGCCTTCCTGGCCCGGCAGGCCCTTGAACTTCTGCCAGTCACCGGTGATCTTGAGGATCGCGGCAACCTGCTCGGTCGGCTGGGCGCCAACGGAAAGCCAGTACTGGGCGCGCTCGGAAGCGACCTCGATGTACGACGGCTCCTCGGTGGGGTGGTACTTGCCGATTTCTTCAATGGCACGGCCATCGCGCTTGGCGCGGGCATCCATGACGACAATGCGGTAGTACGGTGCGCGCATCTTACCGAAGCGCTTAAGGCGAATCTTTACGGCCACTTTTGTGGTCACTCCTGTTTCTGAAACGGGGTTGAACCCGACGTTCTGCACCCGTGGGGCGGGCCATACTAGGGGGTTCCAAAGGACAAGATTTGGGCACGGAGAGAGGGGCCGCGCCAATCAAGTACCTGACCATTGTGCCAGATGCCGGAAGTAATTACGACTTTCGCCACTCCCGGCCCCAACGGTCAGACAGACCAGACGTAGAGTCCTGACCGCTCCGCCTTCTCCACGTCGGTGGCCAAGGAGGCCAACTGCTGCACGTACTCACGCGATTCGTCCGCGCCAAAAGGCATGTCGTCCTGCGCTGCCCACGCCGCAGCGACGTCGTCAAGAACGTTCCCGTCGCCTTCGCTTTCATACGTCAGCAGCTCGGCAAGCGCCCTCACCATCGCCTCCGGAACACCAAGGAGTGCATCGCTGGTGACGTCCACAAGCGCCAGCTCGTAGTCTGCGCCGGCAGCGTGGACGGCTTTGCCCGCAAGGTCCCCCAGTTGCTCGACCTCAAAGTCGGTGATGCCATCAATCCTGACGGCGGGCCCGGTAACGTCGGCGCCCCGGTCCAAGGCAGCTGCCCTCTTGAGTGCTTCATCGTGGGTGGCTACAAAAATTTCGGCAAAGCCCATGGAGAGTGCTCTCATTCGTTCGTGCTGACGGGGCGGCGGCAACGGCCCAAGGGGCGAATACCGTCAATGCCCAGCCTAGTGCAGTCACGGCCCCTGCATTCGGAAGCCAGCGCGAGGGCGCTTCCCGCGAGGGTGCTTAGCGCACTGCCACGCGCAGCTTGTTGCGCCAGGGGTCTTCGAACTGCAGTTCCAGGCCCGTATGGTGGTTCGCCACGGACGCAACTTTCAGCCGGTCAGCCAGCGCGGCGACGTCATCGGCAGATGGAACCTCGATCAGGACTTCGCCCAAGCCCAGGGTATCCCTGCGGGGCCCGGCCCCGCGGCTGTTCCACACGTTCATCGCCATGTGGTGGTGGTAGCCGCCCGCAGAAACAAACAACGCCTGCCCATGCCAGCCCGCTGTCCTCTCAAAACCCAGCGTGTCCACATAAAAATCCTGGGCGGTCTGCACGTCACCTACCTGAAGGTGCACGTGTCCGACGCCGGCAGCGGCTTCCCGCTGGCCTGTCACGGCAGCCTCACTCAAGTGTTGCTGGAGGAAGCGCTGGGGCGGCAAAGCAACGTTGTCCATCACCACATTCTTGCCATCCCACTGCCAGAGATCGCGCGGCTTGTCGTAATAGAGCTCAATGCCGTTGCCTTCCGGATCAGTGAAGTAGAAGGCTTCGCTCACCAAATGATCGGCACTGCCCACAAAGGCGCGCGGTTCATACTCTGCCGCGGTGGCAATGGTGGCCGCCAGGGAAGGCTGGTCCCGGAACAGGATGGCTGTATGGAAAAGCCCGGCTTCGCCACGGCCTGGAATCTGCAGGCCGGCGGCGGGAGCGAGGTGGACTACAGGCTTGCCCAGGCGCCCCAGGTACAGCCCGCCATCCTGCTCAGCCACGATCTCAAGGCCCAGGGCACGCTGATAGTAGTCACTCATCACCCTCATATCGCCGACCTTGAGCATGACGGTGCCCATGGTGAGTTCGGCAGGAAGGAGATCCTGGTTGGATGTCGTCGTCATGTGAAGCTCCCGATTCATAGATGGCCGCCCTTCGGCACGTTCTACTTATGCAAATTACTTGAAGCTTCAATTTATTCCGAGTTAGAAATTTATTCCGAGTTAGACCAGTTTCCCGCGCAGGACTACATGGTTCAGGCTCGCCACAGTTGCGAGGTTCTTCCTCGGATCATCCCGGCAAAGCACGACGTCGGCGCTTGCCCCTTCGCTGATGCCCTCGGCTCCCAGCCACTTCCGTGCGCCCCACGTAGCGGCGCCCAGGACGGCAGTGGACGGCAGGCCGGCGTCGTGAAGCTCCTTCATTTCGTCAGCGATCCTGCCGTGCTTGATTACGCTTCCTGCATCCGTTCCTGTGTAGATGCCGACACCTGCTTCAAAGGCCTCGAGCACCCGTTCGCGGCGTCGCTCCCAAAGCCGGGTCATGTGGTCCGCGTACACCGGAAACTTAGGTGCGGCCTGGGCCGCGATATCCGGAAAAGTCGCGATGTTAACCAACGTAGGAACAATCGGGACAGACTGCTCCACGAGACGGGGAATGTGACGGGGCAAAAGGCCAGTGGCGTGCTCAATGCAGTCAATCCCGGCGTCGAGCATGTCATCAACGGTGTCTTCAGCGAAGCAGTGGGCAGTCACCCTGGCCCCTTCGTCGTGGGCGGCCGCAATGGCATCCCGCACGACGTCCCTAGGGAAGGAAACCGTCAGGTCACCGGCACCGCGATCGATCCAATCGCCTACGAGTTTGACCCAACCGTCCCCGTCCCGGGCTTCCTTACGGACTGTCTCCACGAGCTCGCCCGGCTCCACTTCGTGACCCAGGCCACGCAGGTAACGCCGGCTCCGGGCGATGTGGCGTCCGGCACGAAGCAGCCGTGGGAGATCCTCCCGCCGCTGAACCCAACGTGTATCGCTTGGCGAGCCGGCGTCACGGATCAACAACGTGCCGGCTTCTAGGTCGGCCTGCGCCTGGGCAAGAGTTGTCTGCTCATCAACTGCCCGCCGACGCCAAGGCCGATGTGGCAATGGGCGTCCACAAAACCAGGGAGGACCCATCCCTCCAGTATGGAATCGGGTGCGGCAACGGGACGTTCGAACGTCAGTTTGCCATCAACGGACCACAGCCCATGCCGTTGATCGTCTCCTGCCACAAGCACAGGACCAGTGAATTCGATGATGTTGGCCATGGCAAAAGCCTAATCCGCCGCCATGCCACAGACCTCCCATATGGGTACGGCTGCGGTACCGCTGCGGGGTATGACTGGGCCCCGGATCAGAGCTGTGGTAGCTTCGTCTACGACCACACGGGGGCCCCTGCAGGGGCTGAGATCGGACTGAAGCAGTCTGCGACCGTTGAACCTGTCCGGGTAATGCCGGCGAAGGAAGTGAGTAATCCTTTGAGCACCACCGAAACACAGCACAGCTCTGCCCAAGACCAGACCAATACCAGCGAAAAGGCGGCGGAAACCGTCACCCAGTCACTGAAGTCCCATTCGCTGGCCTGGCTGGAAGACCCGGCAAATGGTATCCGGGTCCCCGTTACGGAGATTGCTTTGGAGCCCTCCCCCAACGGTGAAGCCAATGAGCCACTGCAGGTATACCGAACTGCCGGACCGGGCAGTGACCCCGTGGTGGGCCTGGAGCCGTTCCGCACCGGATGGATCGAAGCCCGAGGAGATACCGAGGCATATTCCGGGCGGGAGAGGAACCTGCTCGACGACGGCAAATCAGCGGTACGCCGCGGCGCGGCGTCCCAGGAGTGGAAGGGGGCGCAACCGGTGCCCCGCCGCGCCGTCGAAGGCAAAACCGTCACCCAGATGCACTATGCCAGGCAAGGCATCGTCACGCCGGAAATGCAGTTTGTGGCGCTGCGGGAGAACTGCGACGTTGAGGTGGTTCGCAGCGAAGTGGCTGCCGGGCGCGCTATCATCCCCAACAACATCAACCACCCCGAGTCCGAGCCCATGATCATTGGCAAGGCCTTCCTGGTCAAAATCAACGCCAACATCGGAAACTCCGCCGTCACCAGTTCCATCGCCGAGGAAGTTGACAAGCTGCAATGGGCAACCCAGTGGGGTGCCGATACTGTCATGGACCTGTCCACGGGAGACGACATCCACACCACCCGCGAGTGGATCATCCGCAATTCCCCCGTTCCGATCGGCACAGTACCCATCTACCAGGCCCTGGAGAAGGTCAACGGCGAGGCCAACAAACTCACGTGGGAAATTTTCCGGGATACGGTCATCGAGCAATGCGAGCAGGGCGTTGACTACATGACAATCCACGCCGGAGTGCTCCTGAGGTACGTGCCCTTGACGGCAAACCGGGTGACAGGCATCGTCTCCCGCGGCGGCTCGATCATGGCCGGATGGTGCTTGGCGCACCACGAGGAAAACTTCCTCTACACGCATTTTGATGAGCTCTGCGAAATCTTCGCCAAGTACGACGTCGCATTCTCCCTGGGCGACGGATTGCGCCCCGGCGCCACAGCCGATGCCAACGACGCCGCGCAGTTCGCCGAGCTCGATACGCTTGCCGAGCTGACCCAGCGGGCTTGGGAATTTGATGTGCAGGTGATGGTTGAAGGACCCGGGCATATTCCCTTCCACTTGGTCCGCGAGAACGTGGAGCGCCAACAGGAACTCTGTAAAGGTGCCCCCTTCTACACCTTGGGACCGCTGGTCACGGACGTTGCTCCTGGCTATGACCACATCACCTCGGCAATCGGCGCAACGGAAATTGCGCGCTATGGCACGGCCATGCTGTGCTACGTGACGCCCAAAGAACACCTGGGACTGCCAAACAAGGACGATGTGAAGACCGGTGTGATCACGTACAAGATCGCCGCGCACGCGGCGGACCTCGCCAAGGGACACCCGGGCGCAAACGAACGCGACGACGCTTTGTCCAAGGCCAGGTTCGAGTTCCGTTGGCGGGACCAGTTCGCACTGTCCCTGGACCCGGTCACCGCCGAAGCCTTCCACGACGAAACGCTTCCACCGAACCTGCCAAGACCGCGCACTTCTGCTCGATGTGCGGGCCCAAATTCTGCTCGATGCGCATCAGCCAGGACATCAGGGACGAGTTCGGTTCGGCCGAGGCGCAGGCCGCCATTGCGGGGATATACGACGGCATGCGGGAAAAGAGCGAAGAATTCCTGGCGTCAGGTGGCAAGGTGTACCTGCCTGAGCTGCAGCTTCCCTCTACCCAGATGTCCTCCACCAACACGGCAGCGTCAGGAAACCTTAACTGACCTCGTCCGGACAACGTCGGCTACAAAAGAGCGAATAATCCGGTCTCCATCCACCGAGTCCTGGGGCCGGTGCCCTCCAGCTGCTACGCGGCGGAGGGCACCGGTGTCCTCCAGGTACGCGGCAATTTCTTCGTACAGTGGCTCCCACCCGCCCGTTAGGACAAGGGTAGGAACGCCAGGAACGATGTGCAGGGGCGCTTCCCAAGGAGGCGCCTGCAGCCGGAGGCGACGTGCCGAACGGCGCGCCTCGGGCGTGTCCAGCCCACTGGCTTCGGCTGAAAATGCACGCCTGAAGTACTCGCGTTCGTAGTCGGCGTCCTTAAGCTGCTTCCGCACGTCAAACAGCGGTTCCATGAGCGAACGATGGAATGTCGTGGCAGGAAGCTCGGCCGTCAAGGATAAACAAGCCGGTTCAACCAGTGTCAGTGAGTGCACCAGGTCCGGGCGTTCAATTGCTGCGAGCATGGCAGAGATTGCACCTTGCTCATGCGCCACCACATGGCCCCCACCAGAATCCACCAGCGAAGCAACCACGATGCCGATATCCGCAGCGACGTCGGATTCCACCGGTTCAGCCACGGGATCAAAGCCGTGCCGGCGGAGGAACAGTGCGTCATATGACAGGGCCATGCCGTGCTGCTTGGGCCATGCCGAGGCGCCAAAGCTCCCCAGTCCGTGGACGAAGACTACGCGCTGCTTGTGCATGGATTCACCCTAGTCCAGAGCCCTGACATCCCCGCCAAAAAGCAGTTGGCGCCGTTATGGGCATTCACAACGGCGCCAGCTGTCACAGTGTTGAGTCTGAGATTCCGGCTACTTACCCAGGAACTTCTCGAAGCCCTTGGGGAGGTTCAGCGTGGACGGATCGAAGTCCGCAGCGCCCTGGCCGAACGCCGCTCCCGTAGGAGCTGCCGAGGCCGCGTTGGCACGTTTGGCCTCGGCGTCGCGCAGTTCCTGGGCTGCCTTTGCCGGGTTGCCGGAGCGCGCCTTCTTCTTGGGAGCGTTCTTGCCACCCTTGCGGGCGCCGCCGGGGCCACCCATTCCAGGCATGCCCGGCATACCGGGCATGCCGCCCTGGGCCATCTTCTTCATCATTTTCTGGGCTTGGGCGAAGCGCTCCAGGAGGCCGTTGACCTCGGAGACGTGCACACCTGAACCCTTTGCAATGCGGGCCCTGCGGGAGCCGTTGATGATTTTGGGAGCTACGCGCTCGTGCGGCGTCATGGACCTGACGATCGCCTCAACGCGATCGATTTCGCGTTCGTCGAAGTTCTCCAGTTGCTGCCGGATGTTTTGGGCACCCGGCATCATCATGAGCATCTTCTTCATGGAACCCATGTTGCGGATCTGCTGCATCTGGGCAAGGAAGTCGTCCAGGGTGAAGTCTTCCTGGTCGGCGAACTTCTTCGCCATCCGGGCAGCTTCGTCCTTGTCCCAGGCCTTCTCAGCCTGTTCGATCAAGGTCAGGACGTCACCCATGTCCAGGATGCGCGACGCCATACGGTCCGGGTGGAAGAGCTCGAAGTCGTCCAGGCCTTCACCGGTGGACGCAAACATGACCGGCTTGCCTGTGACGGACGCAACCGAGAGCGCGGCACCACCGCGGGCATCGCCGTCGAGCTTGGACAGCACGATGCCGGTGAAGTTCACGCCTTCGTCAAACGCCATGGCCGTGTTGACGGCGTCCTGGCCGATCATGGAGTCAATGACGAAGAGGACTTCGTTCGGGATGATCGCCTGACGGATCCGGCGTGCCTGGTCCATCATCTCGGCATCCACGCCGAGGCGGCCGGCGGTGTCAACGATCACGACGTCGTGCAGCTTCTGGCGCGCTTCTTCCACACCGGCACTGGCGACAGCCACGGGGTCACCGGCCGGGTGATCCAGCTCCGAGGTGGCTCCCGGGTGCGGCGCGAAGACAGGAACGCCTGCGCGCTGGCCGACAACCTGAAGCTGCGTTACGGCGTTGGGCCGCTGGAGGTCGCAGGCAACCAGCATGGGGCTGTGGCCCTGCGCCTTCAGCCATTTTGACAGCTTGCCAGCGAGGGTGGTCTTGCCTGCACCCTGGAGGCCGGCCAGCATGATGATGGTGGGGCCGGTCTTGGCCAAGCGGATGCGCCGGGTTTCGCCGCCGAGGATCTCCACGAGTTCCTCGTTGACGATCTTGACGATCTGCTGGCTCGGATTCAACGCACCGGAAACCTCGGCACCAAGAGCCCGCTCACGAATGCGGGACGTGAATTCGCGGACCACCGAAACGGCAACATCCGCGTCCAAAAGGGCACGGCGGATCTCCCGGACGGTGGCATCGACATCAGCCTCGGTGAGGCGGCCCTTGCCACGGAGGTTCTTGAAGGTTGCTGTCAACCGGTCAGAGAGTGAATTGAACACGCGCCGTGCACTTCTTTCGATGGTCTGCGATTGGCGGCCAGTGCGGCACGCCAGAGTCTTGACTTGTTCTTGCCCCAAACAAATTTGTCTCAACCCCAACAAATCTGCGTCAACCAAGGGACTCGACTATCTAGGGTACCAAGTCGCACCTGCAAGATGGCATGCTGGCACAGTGACCAGCAAAACAACTGTGAAAACGTTGCTCATCCTCGGCGCGTCCGGGGACCTGACAGGCAGGCTGCTCCTGCCCGGACTTGCCGGACTCCTGGCTTCCGGCCGGGCACCGGGGCTTCGACTGGTGGGGGCAGGTTCTGACCCTTGGTCCCCTGAACAGTGGCAGGAACGCGTCCATGGCGCTTTTGCGGCGGCGTCGGATGCAGCCGATGCAGAAGGCCGCGCTGCTCTGGCTGCTGTAGCCGCAGTAACCGAATACCATCAGCTGGATGTCACGGCAGACGGGCCTTTGGCGGAGCTGCTGGCCAGGTTGGAAGGCCCGGTTGCCATCTACTTCGCCCTGCCGCCGCACATCAGCCAGAAGGCCTGTGAGGTTCTCCACAGGGATCAGCTGCCCGCGGGAACACGCTTGGTGATGGAGAAGCCATTCGGTTCAGGAACGGAATCTGCGCATGAGTTGAACAAGACGCTCGCCGCACTGGTGCCCGAGGACCACATCCACCGCGTGGACCACTTCCTGGGCAAAGCCACGGTGTTGAACATCCTGGGCCTTCGTTTCGCCAACCGGTTCCTGGAACCGGTATGGAACCGCGATCACATCGAAAAAGTAGAGGTCATCTTTGACGAGGATCTGGCACTTGAGGGCCGCGCCCGGTACTACGACACCGCCGGGGCGCTCCGCGACATGATCCAAAGCCACCTCCTGCACATCATGGCCTTCCTGGCCATCGACGCCCCGGCCACCATCGAGGAAAGGGACCTCCGCGACGCCGTGGCCACTGTCCTGCGGGCCAGCAGCGTCAAAGCCCCATACACCGATTCCACACGCCGCGCCCGCTACACCGCAGGCACCCTCGGAGAACGAGCAGTGCCGGATTACGCTGCCGAGGACGGCGTGGACCCGGCCCGCAATACTGAAACCCTTGCCGAGGTCCGGGTGGACATCGACAACTGGCGTTGGAAGGGCGTGCCGTTCATCCTCCGCTCAGGAAAGGCCATGGGACGCCGGCGCAAGGAGGCCGTGATCACCTTCCATCCGGTCCCCCACCTTCCCAAGGGATTTTCGGGCGTGGACTCCCCCAACCAGCTTCGGATCGGCTTCGGTCCGGACGTGCTCCAACTCGACGTCGACGTGAACGGCCCAGGCGATATCTTCACTCTTGACCGCGCTAGTTTGGTGACCCAGCTCAATGCGGCCGGAATGCTGCCCTATGGAGAAGTGCTGGAAGGCATCCTCAACGGCGACCCTTTGTTGTCCGTTCGAGGCGATACAGCCGAGGATTGCTGGCGGATCATCGAGCCTGTTCTTCGCGCCTGGGAGGGCGGCGACGTCCCGTTGGAGGAGTACGACGCCGGTGGCGCCGGGCCGGCGGACTGGCCCACCGCCGTCGTGAAACAAGACAGCTGAGTCAATTAGGCCGGACACGGGTCGGCAAGCCGACAACGCAGAAAGCGGGCCGGGTACCTTTGCTGGTACCCGGCCCGCTTTCGTGTCAGGAGTGTGATTTCAGGACCTAGATTGCGGCAGCGCCGCGCTCCCCGGTCCTCACTCGAACTGCTTCGTAGACATCCACGGTCCAGACTTTGCCGTCTCCGGCCCGGCCGGTATTCGAGCTTGCGATCAGGACATCCAGGATGTCATCTGCTTGCTCGTCCGTGGCAAGAACCTCAATGCGAATCTTTGGCAACAGGTCCACGTTGTATTCAGCTCCGCGGTACACCTCGGTGTAGCCACGCTGCCGGCCGTAGCCGCTTGCTGCGCTGACCGTCAAGCCTTGGACGCCGTACGCTTCCAAGCCTTCCCGGACTGCTTCAAGCTTTTCCGGGCGGACAATCGCTGTGATGAGCTTCATGCCTGGACACTCTCCTTGCCTTCTGCGGGCGTCTTGGCTGCTGCGGACTCGGACTTTCCGATCATGGCCTCGTGCAGGGGCTGGAAGCTGCCACCGTGGCCATTGACACCGAACTCGTAGGCCGTTTCGGCGTGGAGGCTGAGGTCAACACCCACGTTCTCCTGCTCGGTGGAGACCCGGAAGCCCATGGTCTTGTGAATGGCGAAGGCGATGATGGCCGTCATGATTGCCGAGAAGGCAATTGCGACTCCTGCAGCTGCGAGCTGGGCCCACATCTGGGTCATGCCGCCACCGTAGAAGAGGCCGCCGGCGGTGACGCCTTCGCTTGGGGTGGCGATGAAGCCCAGCGCCACGGTGCCGATGATGCCCGACACGAGGTGGACGCCGACAACATCCAGGGAGTCATCGAAGCCCCAGCGGAACTTCAGGCCGACTGCCAGGGCCGAAGCGACACCGGCTACAACACCGAGTCCAAGGGCGCCCACCGGGCTGACATTGGCGCAAGCGGGAGTGATGGCAACCAGGCCCGCAACTACACCGGAAGCTGCACCCAATGAAGTCGGGTGCCCATCGCGGATGCGTTCGGTGACGAGCCAGGCGATCATGGCTGCAGCGGGGGCCGCCAGCGTGTTGATCCAGATGAGGCCGGCCTGTTCAGCAGTGGCTGCTGCACCGCCGTTGAAGCCGAACCAACCGAACCAGAGGATGGCTGCACCGAGCATGACGAACGGAATGTTGTGCGGGCGGTGGTTCGGGTCCTTGCCGAAGCCGCGGCGGTTACCAATGATCAGAACGAGGACCAGTGCTGCAACACCTGCGTTGATGTGCACCACGGTGCCGCCTGCGAAGTCAATGGCCGGGCCGAGGGCTTTGCCGATGGCTCCTTCAGGGCCGAACAAGCCGCCACCCCACACCATGTACGCCAGCGGCGCGTAGACCAGGGTGACCCACACTGGAACGAAGAGGCTCCAGGCGCCAAACTTGGCACGGTCTGCGATGGCACCGCTGATAAGGGCTACCGTGATGATGGCGAAGGTGGCTGCATAGCCGACCTTGATCAAACCATCGGGAGTGCTGATGCCTTCAAGGCCGAAGGTGGCAAACGGATTGCCCACGATCTCCATGAAGCCTTCACCTGAGCTCATCGACGAACCCCACAGCACCCAGACAACACCCACGATACCGATGGAGATGAAGCTCATCATCATCATGTTCAGTGCTGCCTTGGCGCGGGTCATGCCGCCGTAGAAGAATGCCAAACCGGGAGTCATGAACAGCACGAGTGCCGCCGCCACCATGACCCATACGTGACCTGCGGTAAGTTCCATGGTGCACGTTCCTCTCTTGCTAGATCTGCGGTTCAACCGCGGTCTGACGCCGTTTTGCGTCCTGCTTAAGATTTTTGTGCCACCGTGTTTCGCCTGCGCGGGTTTTACATTGCAGGCTCGTTACAACAACCTCCCCAACGTAAATGGTGCATATCACCGTTGTTACGGATATGTTTCATCCGTCACACTTCACCGCAAATACACAGAATTGAAGGACCCGCACCGCATGAGTGAGTCGCCCAGATCCGTTGAAGATCCAAGGGTCCGGCGGGAAAAGGAACCGCTGCCCCGCGACATCAAGGTGATGTTGGCAGCGGCGTTCTTGATTGCGCTGGGCTTCGGGCTGGTAGCACCGGTGCTCCCCCAATTCGCCACCTCTTTCGACGTTGGCGCCACCGCTGCCGCCGTCATTGTCAGCATCTTCGCTTTCATGCGGTTGGTTTTCGCCCCGGCAGGGGGCTCGCTCATCGGTCGCTTCGGCGAGCGGAACGTGTATGTGTCCGGCCTATTGATCGTTGCCGTTTCCACTGCCGCCTGCGCTTTCGCCCAGAATTACTGGCAGCTGCTGATATTCCGGGGCCTCGGCGGAGCGGGTTCCGTCATGTTCACAGTCGCCGCCATGGGGCTGCTCATCCGTTTGGCACCGCCGGAGCGAAGGGGCCGTGTTTCGGGCGCGTATGCCTCGGCCTTTCTGATTGGCAGTGTCCTGGGCCCTGTTGTTGGTGGCCTGCTGGCCGGCTTCGGCCTCCGGGTACCGTTTCTTGCCTACGCGGCGGCCTTGCTTATTGCGGCGCTGGTGGTCCGCACAATGCTCAGCGGCGAGGGTACCCCCGGTCAGGATGCCAGCCCCGCTCCGCCCATGACGTTGAAGGAGGCGCTGGCCGATTCAGCGTACCGGGCGGCTGTGTTTTCCAGCTTCGGTAATGGCTGGGTGACTTTTGGTGTGCGGATGGCCACGATTCCGCTCTTTGCCGTCGCGGCACTTCAGTCGCGGCCGGAGACAGCTGCGTGGGCGTTGGCCGTTTTTGCCGTAGGCAATGCTGTCGCTTTGACATTCTCCGGGCGTCTCGCCGATGCCTGGGGAAGGAAGCCCCTGCTCATTCCGGGTCTTGTCATCACTGGCGTCGCCACCGGTGTCATCGGGTTAACCACGGACCTTCCGGCATTCTTCGCTGCTTCCGCTGTGGCAGGCTTCGGTTCCGGCTTGCTGGGGCCAGCGCAGCAGGCTGCTGTCGCCGATGTCATTGGCCGGGGTCGCTCCGGTGGCAAGGTGCTGGCGGTCTTCCAGATGGCCGCAGACACCGGGGCCATCATCGGCCCCGTCGTGGCTGGTATTCTCGCCGATCGCTTCGGCTACGGACTTGCATTTGCTGTCACCGGCGGAGTGCTGCTGCTCACCGCCGCCGGCTGGCTGTTGGCGCGCGAACCCCTTAAAACCAAAAACTGACTGGCAGTAGTGGTTGCTTTGAGTACTGAAAACAACCGCTATTGCCAGTCAGTTGGGCGACTGTGCTAACTAAGGAGACTGCGCTAGTTAAGCAGGGCGTCCACAAAGCCCTCGGCTTCGAACGGTGCGAGGTCGTCCGGACCTTCGCCGAGACCGATGAGCTTGACGGGCACACCCAGCGACTTCTGGATAGCGACCACAATGCCGCCCTTGGCTGTGCCATCCAATTTGGTCAGCACAATACCTGTGATGTTGACCACCTCGGCAAAGACGCGTGCTTGGTTCAGGCCGTTCTGACCCGTGGTGGCGTCAAGGACCAGCAGGACCTCGTCCACTTCAGCCAGTTTCTCGATGACACGCTTGACCTTGCCGAGTTCGTCCATCAGGCCGGTCTTGTTCTGCAGGCGCCCAGCGGTATCCACCATGACGACGTCGACCTCCTGGTCGATGCCCGCTTTGACGGCTTCGTAGGCAACGGAGGCGGGGTCGGCGCCGTCGATGTCGGACTTGACGGTGGCTACGCCAACACGCTGGCCCCATGTGGCCAACTGCTCAGCAGCTGCGGCGCGGAAAGTGTCCGCAGCACCGAGCAGCACGTCCTTGTCCTCGGCCACGAGCACGCGCGCCAGTTTGCCGACGGTTGTGGTCTTGCCCACGCCGTTGACACCAACAACAAGCACGACGGCGGGTCGGTCACCCTTGCGCTCGACGTTGAGGGAACGGTCCATGGTGGGATCCACGAGCTTGATGAGTTCTTCACGGAGCATGGCTTTGACGTGCTCGGGACTGCGGGTGCCCAGCACCTTGACGCGTTCCCGGAGGGCATCGACCAACTGCATGGTGGGCTCGGTGCCGAGATCGGCAAGAAGCAGTGTCTCCTCAACCTCGTCCCACACGTTCTCGTCGATTTTGTCCCCGGACAGCAGAGCCAGCAGACCCTTGCCCAGAATGTTGTTCGATTTCACCAAACGGGCGCGGAGGCGGGTCAGGCGGCCTTCGACAGGCGCCGGCGTCTCTACAGCGATGGTCTCCAACCCGGCGGCATCATCCGGAACATCAGCACCTTCGACTGTTCCGTCGAAGGTTGGGGCAGGAGCTGCTGTTACGGCATCCGGCCGGTCCTCCACAAGGGTTCCGCTGCCTGCAGCCGATGACTGAACGGGGTCATTGGCGTCCCGCGTTCCAGGGTATTTGGCGCCGGACTTCCGGGCCTTCATCAGTACCGGCACCAGCCCGCCGACCACGACGAGCGCGGCGAGAATGGACAGAATTATGGGTAGGAAATCGTTCACTCCCCTACCTTCTCATAAAGCTATGCCCCGGCACCGAGCCGTTGGCTGATGACGGTGGACACCCCGTCGCCACGCATCGTGACGCCGTAGAGGGCATCGGCGACTTCCATGGTGCGCTTCTGGTGCGTGATGACGATCAACTGGCTGGACTCCCGAAGCTCTTCGAAGATCGTGATGAGCCGGCCAAGGTTGGTGTCGTCCAAGGCCGCTTCCACTTCGTCCATGACGTAAAACGGCGACGGCCTGGCTTTGAAGATCGCCACCAGCAGTGCCACAGCGGTGAGTGACCGTTCGCCGCCGGAGAGCAGGGACAACCTCTTGATCTTCTTACCAGCCGGCCTGGCTTCCACCTCGATGCCAGTGGTCAACATGTCGTTTGGATCCGTCAGGACCAGCCTGCCCTCGCCTCCTGGGAAGAGCCGTGCGAAGACGCGGTCAAACTGCGCTGAAGTATCGGCGAAGGCTTCGGTGAAGACCTGCTGGACGCGGTTATCCACTTCTTTGATGATGTCCAGCAAGTCCTTCCGGCTGGACTTGAGGTCCTCCAGTTGCGAACTGAGGAACTGGTGGCGCTCCTCAAGGGCGGCGAACTCTTCCAGGGCCAGAGGGTTGACCTTTCCCAGTGCCGCCAGTTCCCGCTCAGCCTTTTTGAGCCTTTTCTCCTGCTCCGCCCGGTCGAAGGGAATTCCTTCAACGAGCGGTGCACCCGTTTCATCCACAGGCGCACGGAGTTCCGCCCATTTGTCCGTGGTTGCGCCAGCCGGTTGTGGGACAGGTTGATCGGGGCCGTAATCTGCAACGAGCTGTTCGGCCGATAGTCCGAGTTCCTCGATGGAACGGGCCTCCAACGCCTCGATTCGAAGACGCTGTTGGGTCCTGGCCATCTCGTCCTTGTGCACAGAGTCGGTAAGTTCGGCGAGTTCCTTTGCCAGCGAATCGTTTCCGGAACGCACGCCGGACAGTTCCTTCTCCAGTTGCTCACGCGCTTGCTCGGCAAGGTCGCGTTCATGTCCGGCGAGATCCACTGATATATCGATGAAGCGAAGCGCCTGCTCAACGGCCACCACCACTGCACCAGCGCGTTGGGCTTGGGCGCGCCGCCTCTGCGCCCGGCGGGCGGCCTCTTCACGGGCCCGCCGCTCCGTAGCTGCTGCGCGTTCCAGGGAGGACGCCCTGCCAGCGATGGCCCCCAATTGTTCTTCGGCCGTGCGCAGGGCAAGCCTGGCTTCCATTTCGTTGGAACGGGCCAACCGCGCCTGCGCCGCGAGTTCATCGCGCTGATCCGTGGATGGTTCCTCGTCCGGAGCTTCCTGGGCGGCGGCGAGCCGCTCAGCCGCGACTTCAAGGTCCAACCGGGCTTCTGCAATGTTCGCTTCCGCACGCGCCAGGGAAGCCTCCAGACGTTCGCTTTCACCCACCGCACTACGAAGAAGTGAGTTCAAGTGCCCCAGGCGCTCTGCCACGGCAGCAAGGCGGGCATCGGATTCATGCAGCCTTTCCAATGCCGCATCGGACCGGTCCTGGGCTTCGGCGCGACGAGCTTCGGCGCCGGCCAGGGCGAACCGTCCCCGCTCCAAGCGTGCCGTAACCTCCTGAAGCCCGGCCACGGCGTCGTCCACTGCTGCCTGGATCTCCAGCAGGGAGGGCGCCGTGGCTGAACCGCCCTGGGCGGTCAGCGACGTGAAGACGTCGCCTGCACGGGTAACCACCTTGAGTTCCGGGTGCCCATCAATCAGCGCTGCCGCCGCTGCCGGATCATCGACGACGGCGATCCCGGCCAGCAGGGCCAAGGCACCTTGGGCAGCTGGTTCCGTGACCTTGAGGACGTCCACGGCCCATCTGCTGCCAGCCGGCAGCTCCGAGGGGGATGCCGCTTCACCAGCCCCGTGGTGGACGTCAGCCAAGAGCAACGCGGCCCTGCCGGCGTCGTCCTCTTTCAACAGTTGGATCGCGGCGACGGCGACAGCGGAGTCCCCGACCACGAGCGCGTCCGAGGCAGAGCCGAGCGCCGCTGCTATCGCGGCCTCATAGCCGGGCTCAATGGCAAGCATCCCGGCAAGCGGGCCCAGAATGCCCTGGACATCGCCAGAGAGCAGACGCTCCGAGCCGTCCTTGCGGTTCAGCCCCAAAAGAAGTGCATCGCGGCGGGCGGTCAGGGCATCCCGCTGGCGAAGTGCTTCCCGTTCTGCGGATTTCAGCTCTTCGATTTCCGCCAGCACGGCGTCCAGGGCCTCAGTTGCATTCTCGTACTCGGCGTCAAGGCTCTCTTCGCCGTCTTCAACCCCTGCAACCTGGGATTCGAGTGCTGCGAATTCGCTCTGGGCGTGACGGCGTCGCTCGTTGCCCGCGGCCAATGATTCGCGAAGGCGACCACGCTCGGCCTCCGCCGCTTCTGCCCTGGAGCGTGCGGCCGCGACCTGGCCCGCGAGCCTGGCGAGTCCTTCGCGACGGTCGGCTGCTGCCCTTAACATGGCGGTCAGCCGTTTGTCCTCGGCGGCTGCGAGCGCCTCCGCAGAATCCTTCGCCACTGTTGCTTCCAGGAGGGCGGCCTGCTTGGCCAGGATGTCGTGTTCCAAGGCGGCCTGTTCCCCGCGGACCTTCGCCGCTTGGCGCTCCAGCTGTTCGGGGTCCCGACCGGAGTCCGGCACAGGTTCCGAGGAGCCCAGCAGCCGGCGACGCTCGGCTGCCAGGGAACCCAGCGAGCGGAGCCGCTCACGGCCTGCCGACAGCTGGTACCAGTTCTCCCGTGCTGCGTTGAGCCGGGGGGTTGCTTCCGCTGCCTGCTGTTCCAATGCGGCCTGGCGTCGCCGCCCGTTGCCCAGTTCTGTCTCGACCACCTGGCGGCGTTCCTTGAGGGCGGCTTCGTCTGCGACGTCCTGTTCAAGGCTCGATGTCAGTGCAACGAGGTCGTCGGCGAGGAGCCGGGCGCGGGCATCCCTGACATCGAACTGGACTGTTTGTGCACGCCTGGCGATTTCTGCCTGCTTGCCCAAGGGGGTGAGTTGGCGGCGGATCTCTGCGGTGAGGTCGCCAAGCCGGGCAAGGTTGGCCTGCATGGCTTCGAGCTTACGGACGGTTTTTTCCTTGCGGCGCCGGTGCTTGAGGATACCTGCGGCTTCCTCGATGAAACCGCGGCGGTCTTCAGGCGTCGCGTGCAGTACGCGGTCCAGCTGGCCTTGGCCCACTATCACGTGCATCTCGCGTCCCAGTCCGGAATCAGACAAAAGCTCCTGGATGTCCAGGAGCCGGCAAGGCGCACCGTTGATGGCGTATTCGGAGCCTCCCGTCCGGAACAGTGTCCGGGAAATCGTGACTTCGCTGTACTCAATGGGAAGAGCGTTGTCCGCGTTGTCGATGGTCAGGGAAACGTGGGCGCGTCCCAAAGGAGGCCTGCCGGACGTGCCGGCAAAGATGACATCTTCCATCTTTCCACCGCGCAGCGTCTTGGCGCCTTGCTCCCCCATGACCCACGCCAAGGCATCCACGACGTTGGACTTACCCGAGCCGTTCGGACCGACGACTGCGGTGACGCCGGGCTCGAAGTCGAACGTCGTGGCCGACGCAAACGACTTGAATCCGCGGACAGTCAGACTTTTCAAATGCAAGGCGGTTCGGTTCTCCTGGGTGGCCTGTTGTCAGCCCTTGGGGGCGGCTTTATCTCCCTAAATCTACTGCCGTTTGGCCGAAATCCATGGATCTGTAACGGGAAAGCCTTGCGGCAGGGATGCCGCGCCCCTACACTCCTGCCAAGGGTTACTTGGCGGATTCGCTCCGGTGATCCGGCTTTGACCTGAAGGTCCCTCGGGTAAAGGCTGGATACGGTCCAAATATTCGGAAACGATCATCCAAGTGCAGAACCCGTATTCCATAACTGAAGATCTTGGTTTGACCCTGGCTGGGGAGCGGCAAGCAGGGACCGTGCGCTAGACGCGGACCCATATTCGCAATTGGCGTACCACTCCAGGAGTTCTGATGACCGGTCCTTCAGCTACCCGACCACAGCAAGTCCTCAAAGGCTTTCTCCTGCCTTTGGTGATTGCCATGGTTGCAGCTTTGCTGCCTCTTACTGCCCCGGCAGCCGTCGCAGCGGGACCTTGCGATCCCGTGGTGAATCCTGTGGTGTGTGAAAACTCGAAACCCGGAAGTCCACCATCAGAGTGGGACATTGCCGGCGCCGGGGATGCCGGGATACAGGGATTTTCCACGGAGATCAGCGTTAACGCCGGGCAGCCAATCAAGTTTAAGATCGCTACGAACGCCTCCAACTACACCATTGCCATCTATCGCACAGGTTGGTACGGCGGTGACGGAGCCCGCAAGATAGCCAACGTGACGCCGTCGGTACTGCGGCAGAACCAGCCCCAATGCATCAACGATCTGACCACCGAACTCTATGACTGCGGTAACTGGGCCGTTTCCGCTACCTGGCAGGTTCCGTCGACAGCTGTCTCGGGAATTTACATAGCTCTCCTCACGCGGCCTGACAACGGAGACCAGAGCCACATCACGTTCATTGTGCGAAACGATGGCAACCATTCCGACGTCGTCTTCCAGACTGCCGACACCACATGGCAGGCGTACAACGGCTATGGCGGATCCAACTTCTACCAGGGCGCGGCCAACGGAAGGGCCTACAAACTCAGTTACAACCGTCCCATGGATACGCGCGGCGGGATCGGCGGACGCGACTTCTACTTCGCCAACGAATATCCGATGGTGCGCTTCCTGGAGCAAAACGGCTACGACGTCAGCTACATCAGTGGTCTGGATACAGACCGCAACGGAGCCCAGTTGCTGAACCACAAGGTCTTCCTGTCAGTGGGCCACGATGAATACTGGTCCGGTCCGCAACGGGCCGCCGTTACGGCAGCCAGGGACGCCGGGGTAAACCTGCAGTTCCTTTCCGGCAATGAGATGTACTGGCGCACGCGTTTCGAGCCCTCCACCGTTGATGGGGGCGCGGGCCGCACTTTGACCTGCTACAAGGAGACGTGGGCCAACACCAAGAGCGACCCAAGTACCCAATGGACTGGCACGTGGCGTGACCCGCGGTTTGCTTCGCAAAGCGCTGGCGCAGGCTTGCCGGAAAACGGGCTTACCGGGACTCTCTATATGTCCAACTACACCGATCTCCCCGTGACTGTCTCCTCGGAGGAAGGGAAGACAAGGCTGTGGCGTAATACTTCCCTGACTTCGCTGCCTGCAGGTTCCTCGGCGGCTTTGGCCCCCCACACCATTGGATATGAGTCGAATGAGGACCTGGACAATGGCTTCAGGCCAGCGGGCCTGATCCGGCTGTCCACTACAGTCGGGGACGTCGACCAGTACCTGCAGGACTTCGGCAACACGGTCAAGGCGGGCCGCACAACGCACCATCTGACCCTGTACCGCGCCCCCAGTGGTGCCTTGGTGTTCTCTGCCGGCAGCGTCCAATGGACCTGGGGATTGGACCAGGAACATGATGGCGGCGGTGCTGCAGCCGATCCCCGGATGCGGCAGGCCCAAGTCAACCTGCTTGCAGACATGGGCGCTCAACCCGCTACACGGGCAGCGGGCATCGTTGCTGCAACGGCCAGCACGGATCGAACCGGGCCAACAGTCTCCATTGCCGCACCAGCCAACGCTGCCACCATCGCCCACGGAACAAGCGTTACCGTGTCCGGCACTGCCTCAGACAGCGGCGGCGTCGTGGCCGGCGTCGAGGTGTCAACGGACGGCGGCACTACCTGGCACCCGGCCCAGGGCAAGCAGAACTGGACCTACAACTACATCCAGAAAGGCCTCTCAGCGGCCACAGTCCAGGTCCGGGCCATTGATGACAGCGCCAACATTGGTGCCACTTCCACCCGGAATCTCACAATCCCCGGCCCCTACAGCGTCTTTGGCCAGACTGTCCCCGCCATACAGGACTCCGGCGACGCCGGTGCCTATGAACTGGGACTGCGGTTCTCGCCAACTGTAGATGGTTTCGTCACGGGTGTGAGGTTCTTCAAGAGCCAGGCCAATACAGGAACTCACATCGGTTCACTCTGGAGCGGCTCCGGCGAGCGCCTGGCAACAGCCACCTTCACCAACGAAACAACCTCCGGTTGGCAGCAGGTCCTCTTCAGCCAGGCCGTCCCTGTGGCCGCGGGCCAAACTTACACGGTCTCCTACTGGGATCCGAACGGTCACTATGCCAGCAAGGAATACCAGTGGGCCTACAGCGGTTCGACGGAAGCACCGTTAACAGTTGCCGGCGGCTTCGGTGCCCAGCCTGCGGGTGTCTACAGCGGATCGGGATTCCCGATCGCCAGCCACAACGGCGGCCATTACTTCGTGGACGCCCTTTTCAGCACGGTTGACACCACGCCGATGACGGTTTCCGGACAAACGCCTTACCCGTCCTCTTCCAGCGTTTCCGTCAATACCAAGGTCAGTGCCGTGTTCTCCAAGCCGGTCACTGCATCCAGTGTCCAGCTGACGTTGAAGTCCTCCTCCGGGACCGTGGCGGGCACTACCGCGTACGACTCCGCCACGCGTCGGGCGACGTTCACGCCGTCATCTGCCCTGGCTTTCAGCACGACGTACACGGCGACCCTCTCAGGGACCGATTCGATCGGCGGATCAGTAACTGCGGGCGGAACCTGGTCCTTCACGACGGCGGCAACCTTGCCTGTCGCCGGGGATTGCCCGTGCAGTCTCTTCGATGACAGCGTTACGCCTGGAATCGCCGAAATCCGGGACGGAGTTCCACTGACTCTTGGTGTGCGATTCTCCAGCATCAGGGCCGGGGAAGTCACCGGCGTCCGGTTCTATAAGTCGGCCGGCAACACCGGCACCCACAACGGGGCACTGTACACCGCGTCCGGACAACAGTTGGCGACAGTAACCTTCGCCAATGAGAGTGCTTCCGGTTGGCAAACAGCGATCTTCGGCCAGCCTGTCCAGATCGCTGCCAACACGCAATACATCGTCTCCTACACATCACTGACCGGCACATACTCGGCCACTACAAATGGCTTCGGTTCAGGCATGAGTGTTGGACCCTTGCGGGCAGACTCGGACGCTGGTGCTTACACGTACAGCGGAGGCTTCCCGGCTTCCCGGTCAAACGCCAGCTACCTGGTTGACGTCGTCGCCATGATTCCACCGCCTGCCTTCACGGCAAGCGCACAGTCGCCTTTGCCCGGCGCGTCCAGTGTCCCGCTGGACACCAAGGTCAGCGCCGTCCTATCCGAAGCAGCGACACCGTCAAGCGTCACGCTTGGCGTGAAAACAGCCGGTGGCGCCGCCGTAGCCGGAACAACGAGCTATGACCAAACAACGCGCCAGGTGACGTTCACCCCCGCCTCGCCTCTCGCCGCTGGTACCTCATTCACGGCCACTCTGGCTGCGACATCCTCTGCCTCCGGGCAGCAGCTGACTGGAGGCACCTGGACCTTCACCACAGTTCCAGCCCCGCGCATACCGGGATCGTGCCCCTGCACCCTTTACCAGGACAGCGTCACGCCGACGACTGCCGAGGTTGATGACGGCACACCGCTGACGTTGGGCGTCCGCTTCTCCAGCGACACTGCTGGCCAGGTAACGGGCATCCGCTTCTACAAGTCCGCTGGAAACACCGGAACCCATACGGGTTCGCTGTACTCCGGCGCCGGGCAGCTCCTTGCATCGGTCACGTTTACCAATGAGTCGAGTATGGGTTGGCAGACAGCAACCTTCAGCCAACCAGTTAATATTGCTGCTGATACTGAATACGTTGTTGCGTACAAGTCTCCGACCGGCAAGTACTCCTACACGGCCAACGGCTTCGGTGAGGGTCTCACCAGCGGACCCCTGCGAACCGCATCAGACGCAGGAGCTTTCTCTTACAGCAGCGATTTCCCGAACGTGCCTTCCACAGCAAGTTATCTGGTGGACCTGGTGCTCACGGTGCCGGAACCTCCATTGACGGTCACGGCCCAGGTGCCCGCACCCGGCGCTACGGGCATCCCCACCGACGTCAAACCCTCGATAACGCTGTCCTCGGCTATCCGATCCGGAGCATCGATGACGTTGACTGCCAATGGCGCATCTGTAGCGGGCACCACCGCATTGTCAGCAGACAGCCGCACCGTGACGTTTTCGCCGACAACGGCCCTGCCCAGCAGTGCGTCAGTGTCTGTCAGCGTGACAAACGTGGTTTCGCAACAGGGGCAAACCCTTCCGCCGACCAGCTGGCAGTTCACTACAGCCAGCCCCACCGTGCAACAGTCCACCATCTTTGGGACGCTCCTTCCGCAAGTGGCCTCGGCTTCGGAAACGAAAGCGGTGGAACTTGGGACCGCATTCACCGTTTCCCAGGCAGGCAACGTGACAGGCATTCGTTTTTATAAAGGCACCGGGAACACCGGGACCCATGTTGGGTCATTGTGGAACGCGGCCGGCACCCGCCTGGCCCAAGTGACCTTCGTCAACGAGACAGCAACCGGCTGGCAAACAGCCACGCTGTCCACGCCGGTGGCACTGGCTACAGGCCAGAGATATGTTGTCTCCTACCGGGCGCCCAACGGCAGGTACTCGTACACCACTGGTTTCTTCAACCAGACCTGGACAAGTGGCGTCTTCACCGCTTCGGGACCGGACAACGGCCTGTACCGGTATGGTGCTTCTGGATCAATGCCGACCAATTCCTGGAACGCCACGAACTACTTTGTAGACGTGGTTTACTCCACCACTACCGCTCCAGCGCAAACCCAGGCGAGCGCCACCGCGACACCGACGCCGACCCCAACAGCGACCGCAACCGCGACCGCAACGGCTACTCCCACACCCACCCCGTCCCCTACCTCCACCCAATCAGGTGGCTTGGTCTGCGGCCTCCTGGGGATCTGCTGAGGATCTGCTGACGCGTTAACGCCTCCGAACTGCTGGCGTCCGGCCCCCTGAACTCCAGGGCCGGACGTCGGCATTTAATCATTCGCGGACTACGCTGGGCGACCACGCATGGGGGATAAACAGGCTCGGCTGTGATGCCGGATCCGTCGCCAGCTTCCAGACATTGCTGTCACCCGGGACATTTTGGTCGGCCAATCCGTAAAGCACGTTTTGGTTGTCCAACCACTCGATTTGGTCGTCCACGCTCCGCTTCTCCGCAAGGACAGTTTCCTGTCCCGTAGCCAAGTCAAGCAGTGCTACCTTCCAGTGCGCAGTCAACGGCCCGGCGTCGTTCTTTTTATAGGCGATCCGGGTGCCGTCCGGTGAGATGGACGGGCATTCGACGTTGTCGTGTACCGCCGTCAGGGTCTTGGCTGACAAACTGCCGCGAACAAGCCAGATACGCCCGGCGGAAGCCGCAGTGGCGTAGAAGACGTCACTCTGCCCGGGTGCAAAGGTCACCCCCCAGATGTTTCTGTCCGTAGCCTGCAGGCGCTCGCCGTTGACTATCAGGGCGAAATCCTCCAGATTCCCGGAACCCTCTGAACCAGCCGCAGTGAAGTTGATTTGAGTGGCGGTGGAGAACCCTGCAGTCGCGTATGAATGGCCCGTGACGAAGACAGTAGTGGCAATCATGGACCCGTCCGCACTGATCCGCGTCCGGCTCGGTATCCCCGGAACCGGCCATGCCCGCTGCTGTTGCCAGTCGCGGTTCAGGACGGCGGCTTCGAAGGCGGTCACGAGGCCGCGGTTCGTTTTGAGGCAAATTACCGTGGATCCAGTGCCGTAGACCCTGTCGCAGGGCTGCTCGCTCACTGCGCGTGTGCCGCCCGGCGCGGACAACGGCACGGTAGCGGCATTACCGTAGCCCTGTCCGCCTGCCGTGTTCCGAAAAAGGACGAACGGAACATCCGGCAACGGCTGGCCGGCAGTGACCCCTACGGACGGGGCGGCAGTGCGGCTCTCCTCAAATCGCTGATAGGCGCCAACTGCATAAATACCCGCCGCAGCAAGCACAACTGCCGTTACCGCAAGGAGAATGCCCCACCGAAGCCTCCCGCCCGTGAAGGTAGCGCTCATTCGTTGGCCAGCTTGGGCCTGGCTCCAGGAAGGATGAAGACGACCGCCACCACGGCACATGCCAACAACGCTCCGGCTGCAACCATGGCTGTGGGGGCACCTACTGCGTACCAGAGAACGCCAAAACCAGCCGAGGCCGTCATCCTGCTCAACGCAACCACAGTCTGTGCAGAGGCGATGCCTGTGGCCAGCTTCCCTGGGGGAGTCAGCTGGCTGGCCAGTGCCGCCAGCACGCCGTCAGTGGCTGCGTAGAACCCGCCAAGAAGGATCAGGCAGCCCACGGTGCTCCATAGGCCACCGAAAGGCGCCGCCGCGAGGAGGTAGCAGGCAAGCAGCGCGATGTGGCCGCCCACGAACACCGGCACCCTGCCCACCCGGTCGGCCAGCCGCCCCAGCGGAATCGCAAACGCGAGGAACACAATGTTGGTGCCGACGAAAAGCAACGGAAACCACTGCACGGCAAAGGAATCCCTGTCCTGCAGCACGAGGTAGATGAAACCGTCACCAATGGTGAGCAAGCCAAGGAGACCCGCAGAGATCAATAGCTTGCCCAGGCCCGGCTCCCGCAGGTGGCTCCACGAGAACGCGAAGAGCCGGCGTCGTTGCTTCGGGGAGCCGGCTGTTTGCCCGGCGCCGCTGTTGGCTTCGATCCCTCTGAGCCCATCCGCTCGCATGTCCGGCACCACCAGCCCGAGAACCGCAACGCCTATGACAGCAAAGGCCAGGGACACCACAAAAACAGTGCTGAAGCCATTGGGGATCATGAGCAGCACGAGGAAGGCGATCATTGGCCCCGCGGCCGCCCCGATGTTGTCCAACATCCTGTGCACGCCAAAGGACCGGGCAAGGTGTTCCGGTTGCGCTGAAACAGTGATGAGCGCATCACGTGGAGCTGTGCGAATGCCTTTACCGATCCTGTCACCGGTCACAATCGCAGCTACCGCCCAGAACCCTCCTGCGAACAGGAAACCTATCCTGGCGAGCATGGACAACCCGTAGCCGGCCAATGCGATGCGTTTCGGGTGTCCGCTGCGGTCTGCGGCCCAGCCGGCGGCGATCCTGACAATTGCACTCGCGCCTTGGTTAATGCCGTCGATGAATCCGAAGGCGATGGTCGAAAGGCCCAGGAACCCGGTCACATACAGCGGGAGGATTGCCGTGACGGACTCTGATGACACATCCGTCACCATGCTTACAAGGCCTAGCCACAGGATGACCGGAGACAAACGAAACGGCACCTCGCTGGATAGTGCCGTCGTGGCTCCCCGGGGTTTTTCCCCTTTGCCACCGCTGCGATCCGAAAGTGAGATGTACATACGTGCCCCTAGTCCGCCGTCGTGTGCAGGCTGCCCAAAAGCTGGAAGCGCGAAACGCCGGTTCCGGTCACTGAAACTGACACCGTCACTGTGTCCGTGCCGCGCACGAACCTCGCGGCTACAGCTCCGTCCGGCGCGGGCGCATCCTCGGACCAGAAGCCTTGTGACACCAAGGATTGGCGGAAAGCGCCCAGAACGTCCCCTTGCGACGTGCCCACGATCCCGTCCGCCGTTAATTGCAGGACGTTGCCTGCAGTTGAGATGCTGGTGGAGCCTACCGTGGTCCCGGCTGGCATGGTCACAACGCTGCTGGGCCAGCCCTCTACGAGTGAGCCCTTCGCTGTGGCGGATTTCGGCAGCGGACCAGTGATCAGTGGAGCCGGTGCAGACGGTTTCGGGAGCCCGGTGGGTGTGGCTGTCACAGGAGGCAGGACCTCCAGCGGCTTGGCGGTTGTTACGCCGTCGCCCGAACCGTTGCCCGAACCGTCCGGTGGGCTGCTCGTCGAACTGCCCGACGTCGGACTGCCGGAGGGAGGCGCACTCGCGCCGCCAGAAGAGTTACTGTTCGAGGGATCCCCGCCAGGAGTTGGCGATACCGAACTCTGGGCAGTAGCCGGTCCGGGTTTCGAAGCCATCTGGTCCAGGACGAGAGCCACGGCGGCGATCAGTACGGCGAGGCAGATGCCAGCTATCACCAGGCGCCGCGCCATCATGGCTTGCCCGGACTTGCCGCGCCACCGAGGAGCTCGTGCGCCTTCGCCTCAAGCCCGTCGTCGACGAAATCGAAGATGAAGGATGCCAACCAGATCACCACGGTCGCGGCTATCCAGCCGATAATGCCGTTGATCGTGAAACCGTTGGAAAAGATGCTTGTCACCACAAGGATTGCCAAGGTGGCCAGCAGCCCGGCAGCCGCCGTCAGGGCCTTGCTGAGGACCCCCGTACGCCTGTCCGCCCGCTGCGCGTGGCGGCGGTGGAAAAGGGTCAGAATCAAGGGCTTGACCAAAAGCGTGGCCGCCGTGAACACCACGACGGCCCAAAGAAACCCGGCTCCCAAACGGACCCCGGGAAGAACTGACGCCACCCACAACGTGATGGCGTTGAAAACCAATGCGATGGCGATCCGAATCGCCAAGCTTTTCATGGGGACAGTCTGCCATTGCGATCCGGATTCCGGAACAGTTTTGGCCCTACCAACGCCCGTTTCGGGGCCGTGGCTGACAAACCGGACACGTATAGGACGAGCGGTTCATGAATTGTTCACGTTTGATGATGCTGTGCAAGCCTGCTGCCTCGCAACGGCTGCACAGCTCACCGGCGCGTCCGTAGGCATTGAGCGAGCGGGCGAAGTATCCCGAATCGCCGTTGACGTTGACATATAAGGAGTCAAAGCTCGTCCCTCCGGCAGCCAACGCCGCATTCATGACCTCCTGTGCGGCCTGCACAAGCCGGGCGGCATCGCCACGTCGAAAGGTGTCGGTAGGCCTTGCGTAATGGAGGCGGGCACGCCAGAGGGCTTCGTCCGCATAGATGTTGCCGATCCCGGAAATAACCGACTGGTCCAACAACGCCCGCTTCAGGCCTGTTTTTCGGCTCTTGATCTTGCGGTAGAAAGTATCGAAGGAAAAACAAGGGTCCAGCGGGTCCCTCGCAATGTGGGAGGCTTCCTCGGCGATCTCTGGCAGGGGCGTTTCCCCCAAGCCTCCAGGGCCGCCGTCGGGAGTTGGCACCAGGGACGTCACGAACAAGCCGCCGAAAATGCGCTGGTCCACAAATCGCAGTTGCTCCGGCATGCCGTCCACCGGGCTCAGGCAGATTCTGACCTTGAGATGCTTCTCGTCAGGGACATGGGGGTCCTGCATCAGCAATTGTCCGCTCATCCCCAGATGAGCCATGAGCGCTACCTTGGGCAGCGTACCCTCAACGGACTCCAGGCTGTCCATGGCAAGCGGCATCCAGAGAAACTTACCGCGGCGGACCACGTCCATCACCGTGGCATGCTCAAGATTCCCGATGAAGTCCTCTGTGCCCAGGCCATGCCTGCGGATGGAGCGGGAGTCAAGGACGTCAACCTCGGTGATGGTACGGCCACGGACCCAGCGGGCAAGGCCACGGCGGACCACTTCTACTTCGGGAAGTTCAGGCATTGCGTCTGTGGACTCGGCTTCAGGCGGAAGCGGGTCCGGCAGGAGCTTGGTCCAGGGCAGTCAGGGCACGCCAGGCGTCGGCGGCAGCTTCCTGCTCGGCTTCCTTCTTCGAATGGCCAGCGCCGCGACCATAAGGAGTCCCACCAATGTTCAGGACGGCCTCGAACGTACGCGCATGATCCGGGCCCGAGCCTTCCACGGCATAGTGGATTGCTCCGAGCTGGCGGCTGGCGGTCAGTTCCTGGATGCTCGTCTTCCAATCGGTACCGGCTCCAAGGGCGCCGGCGTCCTTCAGGAGCGGGCCCACAAGGCGCATCACCAGCTGGCGTGCCGTTTCGATGTCGTTGGAGAGGTACGTCGCGCCAATGAGCGCTTCCATCGTGTCCGCGAGGATCGAGGCCTTGTTCTTGCCGTCAGTGAGCTTCTCGCCCTGCCCGAGGTAGATGAACTCCCCCACGCCGAGCTCGCGGCCAATGCCAGCGAGGGCACGCGTACTCACGACGGCGGATCGCCGCTTTGCGAGCTCACCCTCAGGCAGCGCGGGGTTCTCGCGGTAGAGCGAATCGGTCACAGAGAACCCCAGGATGGAGTCGCCGAGGAACTCGAGACGCTCGTTGGTGGGAATCCCACCGTTCTCATATGCGTATGAGCGATGTGTCAGAGCAAGACGAAGCGTCTCGGTGTCAATGGAGACACCGAGACGCTTCAGAAGCTCTTCAGTTGAAGACATCCTTTGTCAGCCTATTGGGCAGATTAGGCGTCTGCTACCTTGCGGCCCTTGTATTCAAGGAACAGCGCGGTGCCGGCAGAGTCAGTGACGACCTTTGCCTGGTGCGGCAGGCTGTAAGTAACCTGACCGTTTTCGATGGTCTTGACCAAGTTGGGGGCAGTTGCCTTCCACTGGGCACGGCGGGCGCGTGTGTTTGCGCGAGACATTTTCCGCTTGGGAACAGCCACGGCTATCTCATTTCTCTCTTAGTCCAACACTTACTAATCAGTTTGCCGGTCAGTCTTAGCCAGATCAGCTAGGGCAGCCCAGCGAGGGTCAATGACCTCGTGGTGGTGCCCCGGCTCGTCTTCCAGGCGTGCTCCACATTCGGAGCAAAGGCCCTGGCAGTCTTCCCGGCACACCGGCTGGAACGGCAGCATAGTGACAACTGCGTCCCGCAACACCGGCTCAAGATCGATTAGATCGTGCTCGACTCGACGTTGCTCTTCATCGTCTTCTTCGTCCGAAAGCTCGACGCCTTCATAGAAGAAAAGTTCTTGCACATTGACTTCAAGGTCATACGCAAGGGGATCCAGGCATCGACCGCATTCGCCGGTTACTTCGACGATTACGGATCCTGATACCAGAATTCCTTCGTGTACGGCCTCAAGGCGAAGATCCAACTCGACATCCGAGCCTTCCTTCACGCCAATGAGCGCCACACCAAGGTCACTTGGCGCAGGTACATGTTCGTTGAGTGTCCGCATGGTCCCTGGACTGCGTCCAAGGTCCTTGACTACCAGCGCCAAGGGCGAACTTGCATCTGCGCTTAATGAGAACTCCTGTAGAACATATGACCGACGTACCATCTTAGCCTGATCAAGCCTGAGGACTCAAACCGGCGCCGGGCGCGCGAAGAGCGCCACGGTTTCAGCTGGAATCCACCGCAAGAAGCTGCGAGGTACCTATCAAGACTACCCCCTTGCGGGAGGCTTACGTTCCAGACTCGCCAGCGAGGAGCCGCTTCAACACAGATTTCGGTACGAAATCGGAAATGTCGCCGCCCAATACATTGACCTCTTTGATCAAGGTGGAGGAAAGGTGGAGGTAGTGCGCTTCTGCCGGCAGGAAGACAGTCTCGACGCCGGTAAGCTGACGGTTCATTGTGGCCATCGGCAATTCGTAGTCAAAGTCCGAGGACGAGCGGAGGCCTTTGACAATTGCCGAAACACCCCGATGCCGGCAGTACTCGGCCAACAGTCCCTCCCCCATCGGCTCAACGATGATGCCACGCAAGGACGCCAGCGTCTCGCGGGCCATCTCCATCCGGTCTTCGAGGCTGAACCGGTACTTCTTGGCGTAATTGGTGGACACGGCCACGATGACTTCGTCAAACAGGCCAGCCGCCCGCGCGATGACTTCGAGATGTCCGTTGTGGATAGGGTCAAAGGATCCAGGGCATACCGCACGTCTCATGACACGAACCTACCCCATAGCTTCGCCGGGATACCATGGCTGACATGTCACCAGCAGGCAGCACTTTACCGCTCAACACAACGGCTCACGCCCCCGCGCCATGGCAGCGGGCCGCCACTGGCGCCAACCTGCTTTCCCCTGACGGAAACCTCGGAGTGACCATCTTCGAGGAGATGACCACGTTGGCAATCTCCTCCGGCGCCATCAACCTCGGACAGGGCTTCCCCGACGAGGACGGACCCGTGGAGATCAAAGCGGCAGCGCAGGCAGCCATCGCCGCAGGAGCCAACCAATACGCGCCTGGCAAGGGCATCACGGAGTTACGCGAAGCCGTCGCGGAGCACCAGCTCCGGTTCTATGGACTCACTCCGGACCCGCAGACGGAAATCATCATCACCACTGGCGCCACGGAAGCCATCGCGGCATCACTTCTGGCTTTCGTCCAACCCGGTGACGAAGTCCTGACCTTCGAACCGTTCTATGACTCCTACGGAGCCATCATCGGATTGGCAGGGGCACAACATGTCACTGCTCCCCTGACCGCTCCCGATTTCCTTCCGGACCTCTCCAGACTTGAAGAGGCCTTCAGCAGCCGCACCAAAGTGGTGCTCCTGAACAACCCACACAATCCCACCGGCGCCGTTTTTCCCCAAGAAGTCCTGGAAAAGGTGGTTGAGCTGGCCACAAAATACGACGCCATCATTGTCAGCGACGAAGTCTACGAGCACCTCACCTTCGGTGTAACGCATATTCCGGTCGCTTCCTTGCCTGGGGCCGCGGAACGGACCCTCACAATCTCTTCTGCAGGAAAGACGTTCTCCTTCACTGGTTGGAAGATCGGCTGGCTTAGCGGCCCCCAGGACCTCGTTGCCGCAGTCCGCACCGTCAAACAGTTCCTGACATACAGCTCAGGCACGCCGTTCCAAAGCGCCATCGCCGTGGGACTTGCCCTTCCTGACACCTTCTATACAGGCATAGCCGAAACGCTGCGACACAAACGCGACATCCTCTCCGAGGGCCTTCGCGCTGCAGGATTCAATGTCTTTACGCCACGCGGTACCTACTTCGTTAACGTCGACACAGAACCCTTGGGCATCAAGGACTCCGTGGACCTGGCACGCCGGTTGCCCGCCCTGGTGGGTGTCGCTGCGATACCGGTTCCTGTTTTTTGCCATCCTGAAGGAGCGCAACGGACCCGCAGCTTGTTGCGTTTTGCCTTCTGCAAAAAAACCAGCGTCCTGGAAGAAGCGGCCGAACGACTGGCCGCGCTTAAGGACCTGCTCTGAACCCCAACGACTCCGGCCGCCATCACGCCACGCGTTTCCTGCGGACCACAGGGCAGCACGCCACTGTTGATGCCGATACGCTCATTGAAGGCAGTTACATCCTCAGCATCGGTGGCGCTGAACAATCCCACGTGAACGTGGCCAACCCCGGGGAGATCTTCTACGAATATCTTCGCAGGATCGGTCATGTGGTGGATCTGGCTGCAGAGCCCGGTGAGCCACTCTCCGTGCTCCATCTCGGCGCCGGTGCCCTGACATTGGCCCGTTACATCCAGGCCACACGTCCAGGTTCGGACCAATATGCAGTTGAACTCGAACGCGAATTACTGGACTTCGTCCTGCAAAAGCTGCCCATGCCGGAGGGCACGCGGCTGCACACGCACATAGGCGACGCACGCGAGGCGTTGGCCGAACTTCCCGCGGACGTCAGGTTCGACGTCGTCATCCTTGACATCTTCTCCGGGCCGGAAGCACCAGCCCACATCGCGTGCAGGGAGTTCTACGAAGAGGCCGCTGCCCGCTTGGGACCAAACGGCCTACTGATTGTGAACGTCGGCGATGAACCGGCGCTGACGCTGGTGCGAAGCCAGGTAACAGCCCTCCGGCAGGCAATGGCCGACGTTATCGCATTTGCCGAGACGGGAATGTTCGCGGGGCGCTACCCCGGCAACATCATCCTGGTGGGCACCCGAACGCCATGGCCGGCAGCGTGGACCAGCGCACTACTCTCCCGGGGCCCACACCCGGCAACAGTCCTCCACGGCGTGGACCTGGACAGGATTTCGGACTAGGAGGGTTCAGCGAACCATAACTTGGTCTCGCCGTACTTCTTGTCGGCGAAACATTCCAGCGCTTCAGGCCAGGCCGGTTCGGGACTCCTGGAGGACCTCTCCACCACCACAACCGCCCCTTCATCCAAGTGGGGCGACAATTTGGCCAGCACGGCACTCAACGCTGGTTCGTCCAGCGGATATGGCGGATCCAGGAACACCAGGTCCCACACGTCGCGTGCTGTGGCGCGCTCCAGGAAAGACTCCACCTTGGATCGATGGACTGAGACTTTCTTGCCGCCCAGGATTTGGTTGACCAAGTCCGCATTGCGCTGGCAGGCATCGCTGGCCTTGGCATCGAATTCCACCAGATCCACGCTGCGGGCGCCCCGGCTGGCGCTCTCCACACCCAGGGCTCCGGAACCGGCATAGAGATCCAGCACCCGCGAATCGTCGATGACAGCCAGAGACTCGAGCCTGGAAAACAGTGCTTCCTTAACCCGGTCCGTAGTGGGCCGCGTTGCGGTCCCGGGCACGCTCGTGAGCGGATTGCCACCAGCAACGCCGGCAATAATCCGGCTCACAGCGCCTCTCCATTGCCGGTGCCCGACCGTTTACCGCTGCGCGTACCTGGGGATTCTCTAACCGCGTTCAAGGAACGCCTCCTTTTCAGGGTTCAAGTATTCATCAATGGTCGCGGCCAGGACCGGCTGGTGTTCCAGTGCCGGGTCCTGGGCCACCAGGGCCTGTGCATCCGCCCGGGCACGGGCAATCAGATCTTCATGCTCCAGGACACGCAGCAGCTTAAGCGTGGACCGCCCACCTGATTGTGAGGCGCCGAGGATATCGCCCTCACGGCGGAGTTTCAGGTCCTCCTGGGAGAGCTCGAACCCGTCGGTGGTGGACGCAACGGCGTCCAGTCTTCTGCGGCTCGGGTGCCCTGGCTCCAAAGTAGTGACGAGCAGGCAAGTCCCCGGCAGACCGCCACGGCCAACCCGGCCGCGAAGCTGGTGGAGTTGGGAAATACCAAAACGATCGGCGTCCAGGATGACCATGAGGGTGGCATTGTGAACATCGACACCCACCTCGATAACCGTGGTGGAGACCAGCACCTTGGTCTGGTTTGCCGCGAACGATGCCATGGTTTCGGTTTTCAGCAGCGGGTCCTGACGCCCATGGAGGGGCGCCACGGGCACCCCAGCCAAGGACGGCTCCTGCACCAGGCTTTCGACGACGGCCGTCACCGAAGCGAGCTCGCGGGCCGGACCTTCGTCCGGGAGTTCGGCATCGCTTGGCTCCGCCTCTCCTGGGCTGAAGTCGCCGTCGTCATCGGACCCGATTTTGGGACATACAACGTAAACCTGATGACCGGCGTCGACTTCTTCCCGCGATCGTTTCCAGATTCGATCCGCCCAGCCGGGGTTCTCCGCAAGCCCCACAACATGAGTGGAAATGGGCGCACGCCCAGCGGGGAGTTCATCGAGGATGGAGGTCTCAAGATCGCCGAACACGGTCATCGCCACTGTGCGGGGAATCGGCGTAGCAGTCATAACCAGCAGATGCGGCGGACGTTGGGCCTTGGCGCGCAGGGCGTCACGTTGCTCCACGCCGAAGCGATGCTGCTCGTCCACCACGATCAAGCCGAGATCCTGGAAACTGGTTTTGTCGCTCAACAAAGCGTGGGTGCCGATCACGATGCCGGCGTTTCCTGAAGCGGCGTCCAGCATGGCCTGCTTTCGCGCAGCAGTGGGCATGGAACCAGTCAGCAGGGTCACCTGGACGCCAGCCTTGCCGGCATCGGCACCAAGCATGCCAGCACCACCGAACATATGATCGCGGGCCAGCGGACCCAGGGTCCTGCGGATGGAATCGACATGCTGTGCAGCCAAAACCTCAGTAGGCGCGAGGAGTGCCGCCTGTCCCCCCGCGTCAACCACCTGCAGCATCGCCCGCAGTGCCACAATCGTTTTGCCCGAACCGACCTCACCTTGCAGGAGCCGATTCATGGGGGTGTCCTGGCCAAGCTCCTCGGAAAGTGTCTTTCCCACCGCTGTCTGGCCAGCAGTGAGCGTGAAGGGCAGGTTCCGATCAAACTCTTCCAGCAGGCCGCCGCTGACCGGACGCCGTGCAGTGGCTTCCTCTGCAGCAAGCTGGGCTCGTCGTCGCGCCAAAGCCGCCTGCAGCACCAGCGCCTCCTGGTAGCGGAACCGTTCCTGTGCCCGCTGCCAGTCCTTCGCGGTCTCCGGCGAATGGATCAGGCGGTACGCGTCAGCCACACTCAGCAGTCCGTCCCTGCTGACAATGGACTCCGGGAGGGGATCCGCCAGGGCATCGAGGTCCAGGGTTTGCAGCAACGCCGTAATCACCTTGTGGATGGACCAGCTTGTCAGCTTGGCCGTGGCGGGATAGACGGGGATAGGCATGGCTGCCAGCTTTTCGGGATCCATGGAGCCGTCAGCATCCGGATCCTCATCCAGCAAGAGAAAGTCCGGATTAGTCAGGCCCAAGGCTCCCCCATACCGGGTCACCTTGCCGGAAAACATTGCACGGCGTCCTGGGAGGAGCTCAGCCTTGGCCCGGAACCCATTGAAAAAACTGACTTTCAGGGTGCCAGGAACGTGGCTTCCACCAGCTTCATCGGTCACCACGACGTCCGTGATGGAACCCCGGCGGGCACGCATCTGACGGGTGCTGTTGGACAGGACCCGCGCAATGAGCGTGACTTCCTCATCCAAGGGAAGGTTGCTGATGGGAGTAAGTTCGCCCCTGCTCAAATACCTGCGCGGAAAGTAGTTCAGCAGCGCGCCGGTTGTCTTGAGGCCAAGGTGCTTGTCAATGACAGACGCCGAGCGCTTGCCGATCCTGCGTTCCAGGGGCAGTTCCAGCTCAGTATTCATGCCGTGACTGGCCCGGGATGCTGCTGGGTTCTGCAGTTTGTGTTGCTTCCTGGTCCCGGTGCTCCCCGGGAGAATCACTGGACCCGCCTTCAAATTCGCGGTGCCCGTCTTCAGAATCGCGGGGAAGGGCAAGCTGACTGACGGCAATATCCGTTGGCTCCCCCAGAGACCGGATCAGCGCTACTGCCGGCGTCGGATCAGCTACGTGGACATGCACGCGCCAACGATAGCTGGCCTCAGCAGTGGATTCGTCGTCGTCGTCTGGATGGTGGCCTGTATTTCCAACCTGGCTCATGATGACGGAATCACCCATCTCATCCAGGCGTTGGCGCAGCACAGCCGCATCCAAGGGCGAAAGGCTGATGGTACACATGACTTCAACGCCGTCGTCGGCCGGCATCTGCTGGTGGATGTGCGGATCCTGCAACTGGTAGCCGTGGAGGCCATCAAGGAGCTCATCCTGCAGTTCCTCGCCGAGCACTGCGGAGCGGAGACAGTCCAGCACCAGCAACATACCTACACCGCCGGCGTCCACCACATGCGCCGCCTGCAAGGGTGCGAGTTCGTCCTCGGTGCGTACGACAGCCTGGAAGGCAGCTTCCACCACTGCATCCAAGGCGAGGCCCAGTGCGTGGTTGCTGTCATCACCGTTCTGGGAAGAATCGGCCGCTTGGGCTGCATGGGCCGCTGCTTCGAGGACCGAAAGCATGGTTCCGGATACTGGTTCGCTCAAGGCCGACCAGGCCCGGATCTGGGCCCTGTTAAGGGCCGTAGCCAGCAGCGGGGCACTCAGGCGCGCTTTTCCGGCCAGCGGCTCCGCCGCAGCGCACAGGAAGACAGCAAAAAGGGTGCCGGAATTGCCCCTTGCCTGTTCCATGGCGGCCTGACCAGCGCGTGACAGCACAGCACCGACGTCGTTACCGGTTTCGGTAGCGTCAGGAGCGTTGCCAGCCAACGCGGACACAGCTGCGCGCGCGGTCAGATAAAGGTTGGTTCCAGTATCGCCGTCTGCGACGGGAAAGATGTTGATCGCGTTCAGGCGGTCGCTATGGTTGCCAAGGACCACCTCTGTCTTGCCGAGCCAACGTTTCATGGCGTGCGCATTCGCGGCGATCTTAGTCTGCAAAATGATCCCATCCCACGGTGTCAGCAGCTTGTCCGGCAATCCGGACGCCGCTGCCTTGAGACTGGACAACGGCCTGAACTGAGCCTATCGCAGTGAAGCCCTGCGGCAGCTGAATTCCCGCTGGGAACGTAGCCAGCAGTCCGTGGTCTTCTCCCCCGCCCAGAACCCACGGCATGGAATCCATGCGCAGCAAGGCAGCAGCTGGTTCCAGCGGAAGTGCGTGGGCCTTCAACGCAACAGCGTCAAAGTCCAGGATGACGTTGCTCGCCGCAGCGAGCCGGCCGCCGTCGCGCAGCAGCCCATCCGAAATGTCCATCATCGCTGTTACGCCCGAACGTGCGGCAAGCGGCCCGGCAGCCAACGGCGGCAAGGGCCGGCATTGGCTATCCATCAGGGCACGCTGCTCAGCCGAGAGGTCCGTTAAGGTGACATCACTTTCCAACAGCGCCAGACCGGCGGCAGCACGCCCCAGGGTGCCTGCCACTGCCACGACATCTCCCGGCCTCGCCCCGGAACGCAATACGGGCGCCTCTCCAGCCAAAGTACCGACGACGGCGACAGTCACCGCAATCTCCCGGCCACGGCCCAGGTCTCCCCCCGCGACAGAGCAATCCGGAACGCCCAAGCCGATAATTCCAGCGGTGAGGCCATCCGCAAAGTCCTCAACCCATTGAACCGGTGTTGCCGGCGGCATGGTCAGGCTCACCACCAGTGACGTGGCCGTTCCGCCCATGGCGTTGATATCGCTAAGGTTCTGGGCCGCGGACTTCCATCCGACGTCGTATCCTGTGGTTCGATAGCCGTTGTTCCACTCCAGCCGGAAGTCCTGGTCCTGGGTCTGGGTATCGATGGAAATCAGTGTGCGGCCGTCCGTGGCGGCAACCAGGGCGGCGTCGTCGCCGGGACCCAGCAGGACGCTGGGGCTGCTGTTCAGGCGGGGGAAGATCAGGGCAAGGAGCTCGGACTCCGAGAGATCTGCGACTGTTGGACATTCTTCGCATGGCTGTTTTGGGGGCACGGCTCTACGCTATCGCGCGACACCGACAAAACATCGCCGCAGCCTGTGCCGGGCATCCCCGCCGGCAATGTGACCCTCGCAACGGGTACACCAACCGCACGCCAGGCGGCCGTGTGGGCGGGATAGGCTGGAGAGATGCACCGAAAGACCCTTCCGGGGACTGCCGTGGCCTTCAGCTTGGCCGCAGCGTCCGTCCTCGCAGTTTCAGCCTGCGCCCCCACTGTGGACGTCACAGCGGCAACCGACGCCGCCAATCCGGCCTGCGCACCCATGATGGTGGCGCTCCCGGACAAGATCGGCGATGCCGCACTCCGCAAGACAAACAGCCAGGCCACTGCTGCGTGGGGCGATCCCTCGCAGATCATCCTGCGTTGCGGTGTCAACGTCCCTGGACCAACCACTGACCGCTGCGTCAGCGTGAATGACATTGACTGGGTGATCAAAGAAGGCGATGGTGTCTACACCCTGACCACCTTCGGACGCGAGCCGGCAACGGAAATCCTCGTGGATCCGGTCAAATTGGAAGCCGCCAACATCAGCTCCGCCACAGTCCTCACCGAACTTGCGGCCGCTGCGGGCAAGATCAAAGCAACGCGCCACTGCGTTGGCCAGGAAGACCTGCAGAACCTGCCGACCACCAAGTAACGGGTGCTCAATCGGATAAACAGCAGCTGGTGTCGGTTGATCCTTCCAACCGACACCAGCTGCTCTTGCTTGGGTTAGCGCAGGCCCGTTTTGCGGGTCAGGGCCAGATGGATGAGTTCGTCGATCAGCTCGGGATACGCCAAGCCGGAAGCCGCCCACATCTGCGGGTACATGCTCTTGGGAGTGAAGCCCGGCATGGTGTTGATTTCGTTAATAATCAGCTCACCAGCGGGCGTGTAGAAGAAGTCCACACGGCTCAGGCCTTCCGCACCCACGGCGTCGAAGGCGGCAGCGGCCAATTCCCGGACGCGGGCAATGGCTTCATCCGGCATGTCAGCCGGGCAACTCAGCGCGGCAGCACCATCTTCAACGTACTTGGCAGCAAAGTCATAGAATTGGTGTTCGCCGATAGCCACAGTGATTTCGCCGGGCATGGACGTGCGCGGCGCATCAGTGCCCCTGCCTTGCAGCACAGCGCACTCGATTTCGCGCCCGACAATGCCGGCTTCAATGACCACCTTCAAATCGTGGCGGCGGGCTTCCTCAATGGCCGCGTCCAGGCCCTCCAACGAATCCACCTTGGAAATTCCCATGGAGGAGCCGGCACGGGCAGGCTTGACGAACACCGGGAAACCGAGCTTGTCGACGCGCTTGCGGACAGCCTCGGCGTCCGTGAGCCATTCGCGGTCCGTGACGGCGATATAGGGCCCCACCGTCAGTCCAGCGGCTTCGAAAACCACCTTCATGAAGTGCTTGTCCATCCCCACTGCAGAGGCGAGCACGCCGGCACCAACATAGCGTGTGTCGGATAGCTCCAGGAGGCCCTGGACCGTTCCATCCTCGCCCCAAGGGCCATGGAGCAAAGGAAAGACGACGTCCACGGAACCGAGTTCCTCAGGGATGGCATTCGGTGCGGTCACGATGAGCTGGTGCTCGCCGCCCACCTCTGCCAAGGTGACAGTCCGGTCCGACGGCGACACCTCAGGAAGCGCCGACGAGCTCAAGGACCACTGGCTGGTGTCCCCCGATGCAAGGACCCATTGTCCGGACTTGGCAATACCAATGGGCACGACGTCGTACTTGCTCTTATCAATGGCACCCATGACGCCTGCTGCGGTCACGCAACTAACAGCGTGTTCGCTGGAACGTCCGCCGAAAAGGACCGCCACACGGGGTCGACGGCCGGTCACGGGGGTGGATTCTTCAGTCACAATCAGTAGTCGCCTTCGGACTTCAGGGCCCGGGCCAGCAATCGCGGCCCCAGGTCATCAACGGACATTTTGCCTTCAAGCACCGCCACAACGGCGGCCGTAATAGGCATTTCGACATTCAGTTTGCCCGCCAATTCATGCACGGCAGGGCCGGACTTAATGCCTTCAGCGGTTTGCGTCATCTGTTCAGTCACCTGCTCAAGGCTCAGCCCCTCGCCCAATAGCCTTCCGGCCGTGTGATTTCGGGAAAGGGCAGAGGAGCATGTCGCAACGAGGTCGCCCAGCCCGGCGAGACCCGCCATCGTGTGGGCCTCTCCACCCAGGGCAAGGGCAAGCCGGGACGTCTCGGCGAGGCCTCGCGTGATGACTGACGCTTTGGTGTTGTCACCCATCTGGCGCCCCTCGCAAATACCCACAGCCAAGGCAATGACATTCTTGACGATCCCGCCGATCTCCACGCCCACAACATCGGTGCTGGTGTAGGGACGGAAGTACGGTGCGGTGCAGCAGAGTGCAATTGCGGCGGCGGTATCGGCGTCACTGCAGGCAACTACAGACGCAGTGGGTTGTTCCCTGGCAATCTCCATGGCGAGGTTGGGTCCGGAGACCACCACCACACGTGATTCGGGGATGCCAAGCTCCTGGGCGATGACCTCGCTCATGCGTGCGTCCGTCCCCAGTTCAAGGCCCTTCATCAGCGACACGACAATTGCGTCCGGTGCGAGCAGTCGCTTCCATTCCCCCAACTGGGGCCGCAGCGATTGGGCCGGCACGGCCAGGACCACGAGGCCGGCATCCTGCAGGACCTCAGCAACATCCGTGGATGCGGTGACTGCGTGGGGAAGTTCGATGTCCTTCAAGTACTGCTCATTGCGGTGTTCCGCGTTGATCTGATCCACGACTCGGGCACGCCGCCCCCAAATCCGGATCCTCCGCTCCACTCCCGTAGTGGCGGCGGCATCGGCGAGGATCTTGGCGAACGTAGTTCCCCATGAACCTGCGCCGAGTACGGCCACGGTGTCCGGAGCAGGGACAGGGCTTTCAATAACCGTCATTTGCCGCCCTCCGATTCCGGATCCTCAAGAGATGCTTCCTTGCCAGCGGGTTCTGCAGCCTTTTCAGGCGCGGCGCCCCGTGCAGCGTTTGAACCGCGCTCCACGAACCGGCCATGTTTGGCCTGCTTATGAACGGCCGGATCCCAACGTTCGGCGGGCGGCTCCTCACCGCGGAGGGTTGCCAGGAGCGCGGTGACCGCCTCCATGATGACGTCGGTAGCTTCGGACAGCGTGGCCCGGTCCATGGGCCGGTCCGCGAAAGCGCTCAGATCCACGGGCTCACCTACCAGAACCCTGACGGTCTTTCGAGGAAAGACGTGGAAGCGCTTGGCGTACCGGGGGAAAACCTCATGGGCACCCCAGTGGGCCATCGGAACAACCGGTGCACCAGTCTGCAGTGCCAGGCGGGCAGCGCCAGTGTGTCCCTTCATCGGCCACAGGTCCGGATCCCGGGTCAAGGTTCCCTCGGGGTAGATAATGATGGCGCCCCCGGCGTCCACCACCTCTTTGGCGATTTGCAGCGAGCGGTTCGCTCCCGCCGTCGAGCGTTCAACCGGAATCTGGTTCGTCGCCCGCAGCAAGGGTCCCAACACAGGTGCTTTGAAGAGTCCTGCCTTCGCGAGGAAGTGCGGAGGACGCTTCAGGTTGTAGAGCATGTGCCCAATCACGACGGGATCAATCTCAGTGCAGTGGTTCGGTGCTGCGATGAAGCCGCCCGCGGGGAGCTTCCCGGTGCCCTCCCACTTCTTGTCCATCAGGAGGTTCATCAACGGACGCGCCATGCCCGCCAGGAGCATGAACGTGGCCCGGCTCTTGGCCGATTCCTTCAAAGGGTCCCCCGCTACTTGGTGGTGATGATGTCGAAATCGGCGCCCAGGCCAGCGAGCTTCTCCGTAAAGCGCTCATATCCGCGGTTGATGATATCGATGCCAGTGACCCTGGAGGTGCCGGTCGCGGCCAAAGCTGCGATGAGGTGGCTGAAGCCCCCACGAAGATCCGGGATGTCAATCTCGGTCCCCCGCAGCGGCGTCGGACCGGAGATCACGGCAGAATGCAGGAAGTTCCGCTGGCCGAAGCGGCAGGGGACGCTGCCAAGGCACTCACGGTGGACCTGGATGTTTGCACCCATCCGGGCCAGGGCATCGGTGAACCCGAAACGGTTCTCATAGACCGTCTCATGCACAATCGACACGCCCTCCGCCTGGGTCAAAGCGACCACCAGGGGCTGCTGCCAGTCAGTCATGAAGCCGGGGTGCACATCCGTCTCCAGGACCAGCGGGGAAAGCTTGCCTCCGGGGTGGTAAAAACGGATGCCGTCATCACCAATGTCCATGCCGCCACCCACCTTGCGGTAGGTGTTCAGGAAAGTCATCATGTCCCGCTGTGAGGCACCTTCAACAAAAATGTCGCCACGCGTGACCAACGCGGCCGAGGCCCAGGACGCAGTCTCGTTCCGGTCCGGAAGCGCCCGGTGGTTGTAGCCGCCCAGGTCCTTGACACCCTCGATACGGATGGTGCGGTCAGTCTGGACGCTGATGATCGCGCCCATCTTCTGCAGCACGGCGATGAGGTCGATGATCTCAGGTTCCGTTGCAGCGCCACTGAGTTCCGTGATGCCTTCCGCGCGCGTGGCACTCAGCAACACTTGCTCGGTGGCGCCGACGGACGGATAGGGAAGGGAGATCTTGGCGCCGTGCAGGCCGTTCGGGGCGGAGATGTGGATGCCACCAGGGCGCTTTTCCACGACGGCGCCAAACTGGCGCAGGACGTTCAGGTGGTAGTCGATGGGACGATCGCCAATTTTGCAGCCGCCGAGGTCCGGAATGAAAGCCTCTCCGATCGCGTGGATCAGGGGGCCGCACAGCAGGATCGGGATGCGTGAATCGCCGGCATGCGCGTCAATGGCGGTGCTGGATGCCGTTTTGGCATCCTTCGGATTCAGGGTCAGATCGCCCGTGTCGGGGTCCTTGACCACAGTCACCCCGTGGAGCTTCAGCAGGCTGGTGACAACCTCCACGTCCTTGATTTCCGGCACGTTCCGAAGCACTGATGGTTCGCTGCCCAGCAACGCCGCCACCATGGCCTTGGGCACAAGGTTCTTGGCACCGCGAACGGTCACCCGCCCTGTCAACGGGACGCCACCGCGGATTGTCAGAACACTACTCATCTATACCGGTTTCCTCACGACTACTCGCCCCCCATACTTACAAAGGCTCCAGCTAAGCATAGAAGCTCGGGTTACCTAACCGAAATGGAGCTGCCCCGTGCCGGGCAGATCCTGTATCCATCAGTCCTTTCGAAAAAGGACCGGTGAGCCCACCCTAAGGGGCCCACCGGTCCAGGTTCCGCAGCATCCAGCCGCGACGAATTCGTCAGCTTTTCGCCGGAAGCGTCTTCGGCTTAAAGGAAGGCCGTGTGGCCTCGTAGGCGGTGATGTCTTCCTCGTGCTGCAATGTCAGTCCGATGTCATCGAGGCCTTCCAGGAGGCGCCAGCGCGTGTAGTCGTCGATCTCGAACGGGGCCACGACATTGCCGCATTCCACGGTCTTGGAGACCAGGTCTACCTTGACCTCAGTGCCAGGGCTGTTTTCCAGGACCTTCCAGATGAGCTCGATGTCATCCTGTGCCACCTGGGCTGCCAGCAGTCCCTGTTTTCCGGAGTTACCGCGGAAAATATCGGCGAAACGCGAGGACAACACAGCTTTGAAGCCGTAGTCCTTCAACGCCCAGACAGCGTGCTCACGGGAGGAACCCGTGCCAAAGTCGGGCCCGGCCACGAGGACGGAGCCGGACTTAAAGGGGGCCTGGTTGAGGATGAAGGACTCGTCCTTGCGCCATGCAGCGAAGAGGGCGTCTTCGAAGCCTGTGCGCGTGATGCGCTTGAGGTAGACCGCGGGAATGATCTGGTCGGTATCCACATTGCTCTGGCGCAGCGGAACACCGATGCCGGTGTGGGTGGTGAATGCTTCCATGGGATCCTCCTAGACTGCGATTCCGGTCAATGTGCCTGCAGAAGCCGGCTCAAGGTCCGACGGCGAGCTCAACGTTCCGCGAACGGCTGTAGCGGCAGCCACCACGGGAGAGACAAGGTGCGTACGGCCACCTTTGCCCTGGCGGCCCTCAAAGTTGCGGTTGGACGTTGATGCGCAACGCTCCCCCGGCTCCAGCTGGTCCGGGTTCATGCCCAGGCACATCGAGCAACCGGCGAAGCGCCACTCGGCACCGAAATCCTTGAAGACTTTATCCAGGCCCTCGGCTTCGGCTTCGAGCCGGACACGGGCGGAGCCAGGCACCACGAGCATGCGGATATCCGGGTCCTTCTCGCGGCCGCGGATGATGTCAGCGGCAGCACGCAGGTCCTCGATGCGGGAGTTGGTGCAGGAGCCCAGGAAGACGGTATCCACGCGGATGTCTTTCATGGGGGTGCCTGCCTCAAGGCCCATGTACTGCAGCGCGCGCTCGGCGGCAGCCTTGGCGTTCTCGTCGCCAAAGTCCTCCGGGGAAGGAACCTTGGCTGAGAGGGAAACGCCCTGGCCGGGGTTGGTGCCCCAGGTGACGAACGGCTCGAGGGTGTTGGCATCGAGGTCGACTTCGACGTCGAACGTCGCGTCGGAGTCAGTGTGCAACGTGTTCCAGTACTCGACGGCGGCGTCCCAGTCAGCGCCCTCGGGCGCATGCGGACGGCCCTGCATGTAGTCGTAGGTGATCTGGTCCGGAGCCACCATTCCGGCACGCGCGCCGGCTTCAATGGACATGTTGCAGATGGTCATGCGGGCATCCATCGACAGGGCCCGGATCGCAGAGCCGCGGTATTCCAGGACGTAGCCCTGGCCTCCGCCGGTACCGATCTTGGCGATGACAGCCAGGATGATGTCCTTTGCGGTAACTCCTGGGCGCAGCGTCCCCTCAACGTTGATCGCCATGGTCTTGAACGGCTTCAGAGACAGCGTCTGGGTTGCCATGACGTGCTCGACTTCAGAGGTTCCGATGCCCATTGCCAGTGCACCGAAGGCGCCGTGCGTGGAGGTGTGCGAGTCGCCGCATACCACCGTCATGCCCGGCTGGGTCAGGCCCAACTGCGGACCCACGACGTGCACGATGCCCTGCTCCTTGTCGCCGAGCGAGTGCAGGCGGACGCCGAATTCCTTGCAGTTGGCCCGCAGCGTTTCAATCTGCGTGCGGCTGGTGAGGTCGGCGATGGGCTTGTCGATGTCCAGCGTGGGAGTGTTGTGGTCCTCCGTGGCAATGGTCAGGTCAGCGCGGCGTAGCTTGCGGCCAGCCAGGCGCAGCCCCTCGAAAGCCTGCGGTGACGTCACCTCGTGGACCAGGTGCAAGTCAATGAAAAGAAGGTCGGGCTGGGCATTGGCTCCTTCGCCTTCACCCTTGCGCACTACGTGCGCGTCCCAGACTTTCTCGGCCAGTGTCTTTCCCACGGCCTTGCTCCCTTCACTGAAGTTGGATGTTCTTCATCCACTGAACTGTTCCTCTAACCACTGAACTCTTCTAACCACTGAACCAGCAGGGTCGCAAAATAGGCCAGTGAAACAACTTGCATCTCAGATATTGAGACGGCAATATCATTACATGGACAATTCTAGTGGAGTCGGGGTCATTGATAAAGCGGCCCAAGTACTCGATGCCCTCGAGGCCGGGCCAACGACACTTGCACAACTTGTAGCGGCCACGGGCCTCGCCCGGCCCACAGTTCACCGGCTCGCGCTGGCCTTGGTCCACCACCGGCTGGTCAGCCGCGACATCCAGGGACGGTTCGTTCTGGGCAGCCGCCTGGTGGAACTCGCATCCGCCGCTGGTGAAGACCGGCTCATCGCATCTGCCGGGCCGGTACTCATCCAACTGCGGGACGCTACCGGCGAGAGCGCCCAGATCTTCCGCAGGCAGGGCGATTGGCGCGTGTGCGTTGCCTCAGCGGAACGGCCGATCGGGCTCCGGGATACTATTCCGGTGGGAACCCAGCTGTCCATGAAAGCCGGCTCGGCCGCACAGGTCCTCCTCGCCTGGGAAGACCATGACCGCCTGCTGGAAGGACTCCAGAACGCCCGCTTTACGCCCACCGTCCTGGCAGGAGTACGACGCCGGGGCTGGGGTCAGAGCCTGGGCGAACGCGAGCCGGGGGTCGCCTCGGTTTCCGCTCCCGTCCGTGGACCCTCCGGAAGGGTCATAGCCGCAGTTTCCATTTCAGGTCCGATTGAGCGCCTCACGCGTCAGCCAGGACGATTGCACGCCGAGGTCGTCTGCAATGCCGCCCGGGTACTGACCGAAGCCTTGCGCAAGAACAACGACTAGACCTGCTCTTTGAAGGGGGACGTCCATGACCACCTACGCAGTATTCCTCAGGGGCATCAACGTCAGCGGGATCAACATCAAGATGGCCGACCTGAAATCAGCACTTAAGGGCTACCCATTCTGTGACGTCAAGACGCTGCTGGCGAGTGGAAACGTTGTCCTGAAGAGTGATTTGAGCATCAAGGATGTAAAGGCCCAGTTCGAAAAGTGCCTGCGTGAATCCTTCGGCTACGACGCCTGGGTTGTTGTCCTCACTTCTTCGCGGGTGGCCGAGCTCGTGGATGCCTGCCCGTACCCTGCCGATGACAAGGCCACGCACAGCTACATCACGCTCACCTCCGACCAAGCCATGCTGGACGAACTCTTTGAGGCCGGAGAGGCCCTTGGTGGCGTGGAGCAAGTGCGGCTTGGACCGGAAGCTTCCGCTTGGCTGTCACCCGCTGGAGGCACCTTGGATAGTCCCTTCAGCAAACTCTCCGCCAAACCGCGTTACAAGGCCAGCACCACAACGCGGAACCTTCGGACCCTGATCAAAGTCAAGGACGCTGCGGCCGATCTCTAGGTGTATCCCCATCACCCGCGTGCGGTTTTTAATGCCGCGTTGAAGGCACCCAAACGGGCGATCTCCACGTCCACCGGTTCCACAATGCGCTGCTCAGCTACGCCTGCTATTGCGGCTTTCAGTCTTTTGGCCACGCCTTTGGCGCGCAGGCGCGCGGCCCAGCCGCCGATGATTCTGCCGAAGATGGCCAGAACAATCCCCAGAACCACTCCGCAGGCCACCATCAACGTAGGCCACGGCCAACCCTCAGTCCTGGGCACCTCCGGAACGGGCATTTGGAAATAGCCGAGCGCGGCCAGGACTCCAAGCCAACCAAGGCCACCGACTGCCAGGAGAAGTGCGATCCATTGAAGTGAGTTGAACATCAACCACCAGAACGGGCGTTTTGATGTTTTGAGATCGGTCCCGGCGATGGCTTGGTCCAGGGCATCCGGCAGTTGCTCGCGGCCTTCCCTGGCCACACTACGGATGGACGCCCGCCACGGGCCCGGAGCACCTTCCGAAGCCTCATCCACAAAATCACGCACGGCGGCATCTGTCCTCGCACGTTCGGGTGCGCCTGCTGCCGGCAAGGAAGTCCGGTTGAGCTCGGGCCTGGCGTCCTGCCTGCCCAGGTTCAGCCGCCGCAGGGGATCAGGCCGGAAGCGCAGCAACCAGCGCGTCACGGGCCATCCCGTCCTCCGTGCCGATTCCCGCTTGAAGGATCGCGCTACCGCATCAACCACCACAGGTACGTTGGCCGCCGTCGACAATTCATTGGCGAGTTTAGCCTTGGTGTTTGCCTTGATGCCGCGAGCCTCGCCTGCACCTGAAACCTGGGACAGTTCGGCGGCAGCCTTGGAGACATCGGCAGCCAGGCGTTTTGTGGTGGCCTCCCGCTGGATCACGACGTCCCGGATGGCACCACGGACGGCATCGATACCTTCGCCAGTCATTGCCGAGGCGCCCAGGACCAGAACGTCATCCAGGCCGTCGCGCCTCAGGATTCCTTTCAGGGAATGAAGCACATCAGCGGTGTCGGCGTCATTGAGCTTGTCTATTTGGTTCAAGACAACAAGCGTGACTGCTCCGTGGGAAGCCATCGGGCGCAGGAAGTCGTTGTGCACGGCGGCATCTGCATACTTCTGCGGGTCCAGCACCCAGACCAGGACGTCCACCATCCCGACCATGCGCTGGACTACCTCCCGGTTTTCCACTTTCGTTGAGTCAAAGTCGGGAAGGTCCAGCAGGATCAGGCCGCTGTCCGCAGTGGCCAGGCCCGGGAGCCCAGGCAGGCTGTGCCGCTCCTGCACTCCGAGCCAGTCCAGCAGAGGTCCACTTCCTTCCTCGCCCCAAATTCCTGCCAACGGGGCGGACGTCGTGGGTCGACGGGCTGCCGCGGTTGCGAGATTGCTGCTGGAAACGGCATTGAACAAGGATGACTTGCCACTTCCGGTGGCCCCGAAAAAGCCCACCACCGTGTGTCCTGCCGACAACGAGCGTCTGGACGTGGCCCGCTCAAGGACCTCATATACGGATTGCAGTTCCTGCTCGGGCAGCACTCCCTCGGCCAGCTCCCGTGCCGTGTTGAGCGCTTCGAGCCGCCGCTGGAGTTGGGACGATTCCCGGATTTGGTTGTGCCTGCTCATGCCGCCCCTGCCAGGCGACGGAGTGCATTGGCGTGGCGGGCGAGGTCCATATCGCCATGAACGGTGCCAGCGTCCAGACCCGTGGCCTCCAACCGGCCGAGGAACCTGTCCCGCTCTTCCTCGAGAAGGCGTTGGCAGGACGTCTGGAGATCGCTCCTGGCCTGTTGGGCCAGCCGACGGACGGCATCCTCACCGAAGACAGCTTCAAGCAGCTTCTGCCCCACCACAGCCGTTCCACCGGCAATACCTATCTCCAATCCGGTCAAGCCGGCAGTCATGGAGAAAACCACCACCATCAGCGCTGCGCCGAGCCCGTTCACTCCGAAGGAGAGCCAACGGGCCTGCGTGCGTTTTTCCTGACCTTGGGTGCGGATCAGCTCCATGAGTCCTTCCTGCCAGGAGCGGATGGCGGCAGCGGCCTTCGCATCAAAGCCGGTACTGGTCCCGGAAAGATCTGCGGCACCCAGCAGTTGGCGGCCTGCCGTATCCGACCGCCAGCGCCTGTCGACGTTTTCTGCGGCATTGGCGGCCTCGTCAAGAATCACGGCTTGCAAACCTGTCTCGATCGCGGTCTCGACTTTCACAGCCGGGGCGGGTTCACCTCTGAAGAATGCTCCCATCCGGTCCCGCATACGCCCTATGTTCTGCTCCAGTGCACGGAAGAATTCACCCGTGCCCACAAAATCCTGCCATCGTGCCAGCACTTCCCCGCGGAGCAGCGCACCATCTTTGGTTGCATCCAGAATGCGCAGCAGGGCGTTGTCGTATTCGTGAACGCAGACCGAGCGCAGCTCGCGGGCAGCAGCATCCTGGGCCGCAGCCGCAGCGGCAATTTCTTCAAACCGGGCGCCCACAGCTTTGATGGCACCATTGAGCGTACGCCTTGCAACGTCCGCTCGTCCGGCCGCATCAGCGGCAAGGCTGGCAAGCCAAAGCCTCAATCCGCTGACAGCTTCGGGCGGAAGCATTCCCAAATCGTCCAAACCACTTTCCTGCACCACGAAGAGTTCTGCAGCAGCCAGGCCCTGGCGATCCAACATCGCCTTGAGGTCCGTCTTGACTTCTTCCTCCGCTGCCGGTGGCACGCGGTCCAGCACCACGGCGACCGTGATGTCCCGCGAAGCCGCATCCAGGAGCAGACGCCAAGGGACGGCGTCGGCGTATCTGTTTGCCGTGGTGACGAACACCCAAAGGTCCGCCGCGGCGAGCAGCTGACCTGCCAGCCTCCGGTTGTTATCGGAAATGGAGTCGACATCCGGCGCATCCAGAATCGCCAGGCCTTGGGGCACATGATCGTGCCCTACGAGCACCAAGGACGTTATCGCCTGGGCTTCCGGTGAGAACCCGGCTCGATGTGCACGCAACGGGTCCGCAGAGACACTGCCCCTGATCCGCTCCAGGTTGGGAAGTATGCGCTGGCCCTCAAACCACTCCGCATCCTGCGGATTGTGAAGGAGGATAGGCTGGCGCGTTGTGGGTCTAATAGCTCCGGCACGTGTAACGGGGTAGCCTACCAGCGCATTAACCAGCGTCGACTTACCGGCACCGGTGGAACCTCCGACGACGGCCAGCAGCGGAGCGTCCAGGCTGCGGTATCGCGGAATCACATAGTCGTCGAGCTGGGCAAGGGTCTCCCGGATCAAGCGGCGCCCGAGTTCGGCGTCGGGCAGGGCGAGAGGCAAGGCGATGCCGGCTAGTTCGCTGCGGGCCGTTTCAAGGGTGTAGACAGCATCAGCCTGGGCTTTATTGGTGACAGGACTGATCCCTGCTCTTGGCGGCTCTTCATGTGCGGTCACAGCATCATCATGCCAGCCCAAAGACTGTCGGCGGGTCATCAGGAGCGTGGTTGGAGGGAATGTCGGGCCGCTACCCCACGTTTTGTCCTATAACCCCCGGAATGTCGGGTGGTGATGGGAAATGCGCTTAAACCAAGAATTCCCCCGGAACCGAAGTTCCGGGGGAATTGTTTGTGACCCCAGCGGGATTCGAACCCGCGTTACCGCCGTGAGAGGGCGGCGTACTAGGCCGCTATACGATGGGGCCTGGCACTTTTTCGTCACCGTTTCCGGCGAACAAGCTGAATGAGTATTTCACACTTTCAGCTCTCTTCCAAATCGTCCAGGCGATGTGGAATTCCGATTTTCCGCTGCAATCGAGCGGAATTTCAGAGCTGGGATACCAGGACTCGAACCTAGAATGACGGTACCAGAAACCGTAGTGTTGCCAATTACACCATATCCCAAAGTGACTTTCGGACCGGAGTTCGTCGCCGTGGTTTCCCTTGGCTTTTCCCTCCGTGCCCCTCAGCACGAGTAATGACTCTACCGGAGTCTTGCCACCTGCACAAATCGCGAGCCCGTTACCTGCATCACATGGACGTCAGGCTGCGGAGGGCGCCTTAATCAGCAGTCTCGACAACGAATCCACCTGACGCCCGGCGAACTCTTCCACCTCTTCCCCGGTCCTGTTGAGCCACACGCCAATCAGGCCGGCCGCCGTGGCGCCGTCGGCGTCAAGAAGCCGGTTGTCCCCGACATAGAGTGTTTCGCCGGGTTCTGTCCCCAGCAGCCGCACGCCCTCCAGGTAGATGGCAGGATCCGGCTTCGGCACGCCCACCGTATCCGTTCCTACGAGGATCTTGATCCTGGACAAGCCCGCCCCATCCAACTTGGCCCGTTGGTAGTCATGAACGTTATTGCTGACAGCGCCATACGGAATGTCGGCATCGTCGAGCGCATCGAGCACGCCAGCGACGTCGTCGAAAGCGCGCACGTAGGCAGTCTGCCGCTGATGGTACTCAGCAACCCACGACTGCGATTCCTCACCGTCTTCGAGCTCCACGCCAAAGTGGCCCAAGGCTGCCCGGCCCCTCAAAAGGCGCTGCTCATTGAAGGTCAGTTCGCCAGCAAGGTAGCGGTCATAGAAATGCGTTGTTTCGTGGGTGAAGATACGGCCGAACTTCACCCACCCGGCCTGGTCAAGGCCGGGCAGGAGATGTTCGCTGACATCACGCAGAGCCGTTGTCATGGCGTACTCAAGGTCCACCAAGGTGTCGTCGATGTCGAACAGAACACCGCGGATAGTTCCAAAGGAGCTTGCAATAGCCATGACCGTTGCCGACTAGCCTCGGAATGCGCGAACGCGGGCCAAAGAGGAATCCTTACCCAGGATCACCATTGACTCGAACAGCGGCGGAGAAATACGTCGGCCTGAAATGGCGGTGCGCACCGGCCCGAAGGCAGCGCGGGGCTTGATGCCAAGGTCCTCGACCAATGCCTGCTTGAGTGCCGTCTGAATGTTCTCAGCGGTCCAATCCTCTATGGGCTCCAACGCAGCAAGTGCCGCGTCAAGCACTTCCTGCAGGTTCTCCGGGAGTCCCTTACGGGCGTCGTCAGCAACATCGATCGAGTCGTCGGCCTTGAAGAGGAAGGCCAGCATCTCAGGAGCTTCGCCCAACAGGGTAATACGTTCCTGAACCAGCGGAGCCGCCTCCGCGAGGATCTCCTCCTGCCGGGCGGTCAGGATCTCCCCCACGAAGCCTGCCGCACGGAGGTACGGGACGAGCCGCTGCTTGAAATCCTCCGCCTCCAGCAGGCGCACATGGGTCCCGTTGATGGCCTCGGCTTTCTTGAGGTCGAAGCGCGCGGGGTTACCCAGGACATCGTGGATGTCGAAGTTGGCCACAAGCTGCTCCACGGTGAAGATGTCCTCGTCCGCGCTCAGTGACCAGCCCAGCAGGGAAAGGTAGTTCAGCAGGCCTTCAGGGATGAAGCCCCGCTCGCGGTGCAGGAAGAGGCTGGATTCCGGATCCCGCTTGGAAAGCTTCTTGTTTCCCTGGCCCATGACGTAGGGCAGGTGACCGAACTCCGGCATGTACTCCGCCACGCCGATGGCGTAGAGCGCCCGATACAGCGCAATCTGGCGGGGCGTGGAGCTCAGGAGGTCCTCCCCGCGAAGCACGTGCGTGATGCCCATGAGGGCATCGTCCACCGGGTTCACCAGCGTGTACAGCGGAGCACCATTGGCACGCACCACCGCGAAGTCAGGCACGGAACCGGCCTTGAACGTGATCTCGCCGCGGACGAGGTCCTTGAAGGTCAGGTCCTCATCCGGCATGCGAAGACGCAGCACGGCGTCGCGGCCTTCGGCCTTGAACTGGGCAAGCTGTTCCTCGGTCAGGTGGCGGTCGAAGCCGTCATAGCCAAGTTTGGGGTCGCGGCCAGCTGCCCGGTGGCGGGCTTCGATCTCGTCCGGCGTGGAGTAGGACTCGTAGACGTGTCCCCCGGCCTTGAGGTTGGCGATGACGTCCTGGTAGATATCCCCGCGCTGTGACTGGCGGTACGGCTCGTGCGGTCCGCCTACCTCGACGCCCTCATCCCAGTCGATGCCGAGCCACTTGAGGGCATCCAGCAGCTGGTGGTAGCTCTCCTCGCTGTCGCGGGCAGAGTCAGTGTCCTCAATGCGGAAGATAAGCTTGCCACCGGTATGGCGCGCATAGGCCCAGTTGAACAGGGCGGTGCGGATCAGGCCAACGTGCGGCGTTCCCGTAGGCGACGGGCAGAAGCGGACGCGGACTGGAGTCTCGGCGTTGACGGCAGGGATGGCGCTGGAGGCAGCGCTGGACGCAGAAGCAGTAGTCATAGTGCTTCAACTTTACCGCTTGATATCGCCCCGGTTCCCCGTCCGAAAGGCTCGACGACGGCCCGCGCCTTTCGTACGAAAGGCTCGTGCCGCCGTCGGGCCTTATGCTCTGGCCCGGCCGCTAGCGGCGAACCACCGGGTTGGACAAACGCCCGATGCCTTCGATCTCCACTTCGAAGCGGTCGCCCTCGCTGACCAGGCCGACACCGGCCGGGGTTCCCGTCATGATGACGTCGCCTGGAAGCAGGGTGAACGCATGCGAAACGATCGAGACGAGCTCGCGCACGCCCCGGATCATCTGGCTGGTGCTGCCGTCCTGACGGAGTTCACCGTTGAGCCGGCCCTGGATGGACAAGTCCTCGTGGTCGAGATCGGTTTCGATCCACGGGCCCAGCGGTGCGGAGGTGTCAAAGCCCTTGGCGCGGGCCCACTGAAGATCGGTTTTCTGGACGTCCCGGGCTGTGAGGTCGTTTCCACAGGTGTAACCAAAAATGACGTCGTCGGCACGTTCCTCGGGAACGTCCTTGCAGATACGGCCGATGATGACGCAAAGCTCCGCTTCGAAGGAGACCTCATCGGAGAACTCCGGGAGGACGATCGGATCGTTTGGCCCGATGACCGAGGTGTTCGGCTTGAGGAAGAGCAATGGATGCTCGCGGAACCTCATTGCCCAGCTCCGCAGCATGCTCGGCAAAGTTACGCCCAACGCCGATCACCTTACTACGCGGAATGATCGGGGCAAGAAGCCGCACATCTTCAAGCTTGTGCTTCACGTGGGTACGTTCGACGCCATTGAAGAAGGGATCGCCGTGGATGACAGTGATTTCCTCACTGCCAGGCTCGCCTTCAACAACGCCATAAAGGGGATCAGAATCAACTACAAACCGGGCGATACGCATGGGCTCAAGCCTACCGTCCAGTGCTTGGGCGTTTGCGCGCTAGCTTCGAAGGTAATCCAACTGCGCCGCAACCGACGTCTCAGCTGCCCACCTGACTGAAGGATCGACGTCGGGATACACCGCATCGGTGACTGCGGCAATCGGCGCATCCTGGCCGAGCCGTGCCAGCGCAGCCCTGATCTGGTCAAGCCGCTGCTGGCGATGTTCGCGGTACTCCCGGCATTTCGCGTCCAGGGCAGCGAGCACCGGGCCATGGGCGGGAAGGAGCGTAGCGGGGCCAACGGATTCGAGTCGGTCCAGACTGGCGAGGTAATCGCCCAAGCGGCCATCGGGGTAGTCCAGCACCGTGGTGCCGCGGCCCAGGATGGTGTCACCCGTCAGAACGGAGCCTGTGGGGCCGTCTGCGGGAAGATGGAAGCACAAGGAATCCGACGTGTGGCCAGGGGTTGCCAGGACACGGATCTCCACGCCGCCGGCATGCAGTACTTCGCCGTCCACGAGAGGCTCGCCGCCGTGGCAGTACTCCGCGGCAGCAGCCCTGACGGGAGCGCCTGTCAGTTCATGGAACCTGGCGGACGCTGCTGTGTGGTCAGCGTGCCGGTGCGTAATAAGCACGACGTCCACCACGCCGGACGCTGCCAGCTCAGCCAAGTGCCCTTCGTCTTCCGGGCCAGGATCAACGACGGCAACGTGGCCGGAACCCGCAGCGCCGATGACGTACGAGTTGGTGCCATCCAGGCTCATCGGGCCCGGGTTTGGTGCCAGCCTGAAGCGGGTGAGGGTGCTGCTTCGTTGCAGTGCAGAGGTGTGGTCGCCGGACGGAGAAGAGCTATGGTCGGCGGCAGGTGAGTCGTTGGAAGTCTCCATTGATTCTGAAGTCACCGTCCCATCTTGCACCACTTCCGATCCTCTCTCACATCCGAGGCACTTTTCACCCACGTTCTCTCACATCCGGGGCAATTCTCACCGATGCTCGCTCATTTGAACTTCGACGGCGGTCCGCGGCTTTGACCTCAAACGATCCTCATGTGAGAGAACGTTCCCGCCAGACGGTCAGGATGTGAGAGAACGTTCCCGCCAGACGGTCAGGATGTGAGAGCGATCGGGGATGGCAACGGCGGCCCTTCCGCTTGTCACCAAGCAGAAGGGCCGCCGTCGTTCGCTTCAGTTGTGCCGTACTAGACCAGGCGCGTCAGCCAGCCGTGGGTGTCCTCGACGGTACCGGTCTGGATTCCCAGGAGTTGCCGGCGGATGGCCATAGTGGTTTCGCCAGCCTTTGCGTCCTCGGATCCGATGAATTCCGTGGCGTCCTTGAGGACACCGATCGGGGTGATGACCGCTGCCGTACCGCAAGCGAAGACTTCAGCGATTTCGCCTGAAGCAACTCCCTCGCGCCACTCGTCGAGTGTGATCTTTCGCTCGGAAACCTCGCGGCCCATGTCTTTGGCAACCTGGATGACGGAAGAACGGGTCACGCCCTCCAGGATGGTACCGGTCAGTGCGGGCGTAACGAGCGAGCCGTCCTTCATGACGAAGAAGACGTTCATCCCACCGAGTTCTTCCACGGCGTCGTCATTGAAATGGTCCAGGAAAAGTACCTGCTTGCAGCCGTTCGCTTCGGCTTCCTGCTGCGCGATCAGGGAGGCGGCATAGTTGCCACCGCACTTGGCTGCACCTGTTCCACCGCGGCCCGCGCGTGCGTACTCACGGGAAATCCAGATGGAAACGGGCTTCAGTTCGCCGCCGAAGTAGTTGCCGGCGGGAGAGGCAATGACGCGGAAGGACACCTCCCGGGCAGCCCGCACACCGAGGAAGGCCTCCGTGGCGATCATGAACGGGCGCAGGTACAAGGCTTCACCGTCGCCGGAAGGAACCCATTCCTTGTCAGCCTGCACGAGCTCGCGGATAGCACCGAGGAAGTATTCCTCGGGCAGTTCCGGGAGGGCGAGTCGGCGGGCCGATTTGTTCAGGCGCGCGGCGTTCGCTTCGGGGCGGAAGGTCCATACGGAGCCGTCAGCGTGGCGGTATGCCTTCAGGCCCTCGAAGATCTCCTGGCCGTAGTGCAGGACTGCGGCCGAAGGATCCAGGGAGATGGGTCCATAGGGCTCGATCCGGGCGTTCTGCCAACCGCCATTGCCATCGGCGTCAACTTTGTAGTCAACGACGGCGGTGTGGTCGGTGAAGTAATCGCCAAAGCCCGGGTTCGCCAGGACGGCTGCACGCTCCTCAGCAGACTTCGGGGTTTCCGAAAGCTGCTGGCTGAATTCGACGCCGTGGGCAGTCTGAGTCATGTTTCCTCCACAGTCAGCTACCTGGTAGCGCGAAACGGGTCCCGGAGGAAGCGGTTCAGCGGTGGACCAGGGAAGCAGGTAAATAATTCAAGACAAGCTTACGCCTGAGAAATGGGCCTAAAGTGCCGCCGCAATGGCGTCGCCGGTCGCCGCAGTAGTGCGCGGCTCGCCGGTGCGGCTTTCGACGTCGGCGACCACTGCCGCCTCGATCTTACGGGCCGCCGTGGTGTAGCCAAGGTGGTCCAGGAGGAGCACTGCGGAGAGGATGGCCGCGGTGGGATCGGCTTTCTGCTGTCCGGCGATATCCGGTGCTGAGCCGTGGACGGGTTCGAACATGGACGGTGCTGTGCGGTCCATGTTGATGTTGCCCGATGCCGCCAGGCCGATGCCACCTGTAATGGCAGCTGCGAGGTCGGTCAGGATGTCGCCGAAAAGGTTGTCGGTGACAATGACATCGAAGCGGGAGGGATCGGTAACCATGAAGATGGTTGCAGCATCGATGTGGAGGTAGTCGTGCGTGACCTCTGGGAATTCCTGGGCCACGGCTTCAACGGTGCGCTTCCACAAGTGTCCGGCGAAGACCAGGACGTTGTGCTTGTGGACAAGAGTGACGTGCTTGCGGGGACGTTCGCTGGCGCGGCGGAATGCATCCCGCACCACGCGCTCCACGCCATGCGCAGTATTAAGGGAGACTTCGGTGGCAACCTCGTGTGGGGTGCCACCGCGCAGGGTGCCGCCGTTGCCCACGTAGGGACCCTCAGTGCCTTCGCGGACAACAATGAAATCGATGACGCCGGGGTTTGCCAACGGGCTCCCGACGGTTCCGTACAACCGTGAAGGCCGCAGGTTCACGTAGTGGTCCAGGCTGAAGCGGAGCTTGAGCAGCATCTCGCGCTCGATGATGCCGGAGGGAATCCTGGTGTCGCCCGGGGCGGCCCCGACGGCACCAAAGAGAATGGCATCGCGGGTGCGGAGGTCTGCAAGGACCTCGTCCGGCAGGGTCTCGCCTGTCTCAAGCCAGTGCTGGGCACCGAGCTTGTAGTGGGTCTGCTCAAGGGCTACACCTTCGGCGGCGACAGCCTTTTCGAGGACCTTGACGGCTTCGGCGATGACCTCGGGGCCAATGCCGTCGCCGGGGATGACAGCGAGATTGATGGACGATGCACTCATAGGTCTATCTAGCCAAGCAATCCACATGCTGGTCAAAATCGTCTCACTCTTCGAACATCCTACTGTGGCGAATCAGACCAGGGCATGACGCCGGCGCCCATAGCCACCACATAGAGTCGTACCGTGGATAGAAGGCACGCGATATACGAATGGTTCCGGATCAACCGCTTCAAGGTAGATATGGCGGCAACGTGCCTGCTGGTCCTGTTGTTCGGACCTGTCTATCTCGTGGCCGACCGCCTCTTGCTCTTTTTCATCTCCTGCGGCCTGCTGTTGCCTCTGGCGTGGCGCCGCACGCGTCCCGTGGTCGCGGCCGCCGTCGTGGTTTTGGTCTGCCTGATCCAGTGGGCCATCGGTGCCGAACCGGTGGCCGGTCAGATCGCGGTTCCGCTGGTCATCTACGCCACGGCGGCCTATGGACCTGCGTGGGCGAGTCGGACGGTCCTGTTGCTTGGTTTGGTGGGCGGCGTCATGCTCACCACGCGCGAATACTCGAGCCCCGCTGAATCCGGCATCATGGGCCTCACCATCGGGGCCCTCTACACAGTCCTTATCTGGATGCTGGTGCTGGTCAGTTGGACGCTCGGCGACCTTACCCGCGTACGGCGGCTCCAGCTTCAGGCCCTTGAGGACCGGACCCGACGCCTTGAAATTGAACATCAACAGGAGCGCCAACTGGCCGCCGCTGATGAACGCTCGCATATCGCGCGGGAAATGCACGACATCGTGGCGCATTCGCTGTCTGTCATCATCACCCAGGCCGATGGTGCCCGGTACGCCGCCGCCGCAAAGCCGGAACTGGCCACCGAAGCGCTGGCCACCATCGCAGCGACGGGCCGTGATTCCCTCGGTGAGATGCGAAGGCTGCTCGGCGTGCTGCGCTCGGATGAGGATGCGCCGACCAAGCCTCAACCGAGACTTTCCGATCTCGATGAACTGCTTCTGGGTTTCCGCGCTGCCAGGCTGCAGATCTCCTTCGAACAGCTTGGCATGGCTCGCCGGGCGCTTCCGGCCGGGGCCGAACTCACTGCCTACCGGATCATCCAGGAAGCGCTCACCAACGTCATGAAGCACGCGGGACCTCATGCCAGAGCGAGTGTGACGCTCACGTGGCAGAGTCGCGGTTTAGAGCTGAACGTCGTCGACGACGGGCGGGGTGCCGCAGCTGATCCACCCACCTCGGGTGGGGGAAACGGCCTCCGGGGCATGGCCGAGCGCATCTCGCTCTACGATGGTTCCTTGACCGCAGGCCCTTTGCAGGGCGGCGGTTTCCGTGTGTCCGCTTTCATTCCCTATTCGGAGGCCTAAGCCATGCCTGAACTCGCCGCACCCATCCGGGTGGCGCTCGTCGATGACCAGCAATTGGTCCGCTCCGGGTTCGGCATGCTGATCAATTCACAGCCCGATCTCCAGGTGGTGGCAGAGGCAGGCAACGGAATCGAGGCGGTCCAGGCCCTCAGCGCCACCACTGCGGATGTGGTCCTGATGGATGTCCGCATGCCGGGTATGGACGGCATCGAAGCCACGAGACGCATCCTGGAGCAGGCAGCAGCCCAGCCGTCAGGTTCCCAGCGGGCGGAGGTCAAAATCGTGGTCCTCACCACCTTCGATCTCGATGAATACGCCTTGGCCGCAATCCAGGCCGGTGCCAGCGGATTCCTGCTCAAAGACGCTCCTCCAGAGGAACTCCTGGAGGCCATCCGGACGGTCTACCGTGGCGACGCCGTCATTGCCCCATCCACCACGCGCCGGTTGTTGGATCATGTGGCTCCGCTGCTCAGAAAGCAGACGTCGGAACAAAGCGGGCACGCCGCCGCGGTCGAACGCCTCACCGCCCGTGAACGCGAGGTTTTCCAGCTGATCGCCCAAGGCCAGTCGAATCCGGAGATAGCCGCAGGGTTGTTTCTGTCAGAGGCCACAGTGAAGACCCACGTGGGCCACATTCTGGCCAAGCTAGGGGCCCGGGACCGCGTGCAGGTGGTGGTCATCGCCTATGAGACGGGCGTGGTCGCCCCAGGAAGCTAGCGCGTTACGTTAACCGCCGGTCTCAGACCACGGTATGAGCGTGCCTTGCCCGGAATGGGTCCCTGGCCGGATCCAGCGGCGCGTTCCTGGCCCATAGCGTGAAATCATGACAACTTTCACGCCTCTCCCCCATCCAACAGGTAACGGCCGACCCGCTGAATCCGATGCAGCCAGGCCACACACGGCGGTTGAAGCTTTCGCGCTGACAAAGGGCTATGGACGCGGCGATACACGTGTCATGGCCCTGAACGAGGTATCCGTGGGCTTCGACGCCGGCAAATTCACGGCGATCATGGGACCTTCCGGATCGGGCAAATCCACGCTCATGCATTGCCTCGCCGGCCTTGATACAGCAGACTCCGGACGGATCGTCCTGGGCGGCACCGAGCTCACCGGGCTCAACGACCGGCAACTCACCGCCCTTCGACGCGAGCGCATTGGCTTCGTGTTCCAGGCCTTCAACCTGGTGCCTACGCTGACAGCCGAGCAGAACATCACGCTGCCGCTCGCTTTGGCGGGAACAACCGCCGACGCCGGGTGGCTGGATACCGTAGTGAGCACCCTGGGGTTGAAGGACCGGTTGAAGCACCGACCACACGAGTTGTCCGGCGGACAGCAGCAGCGTGTCGCCGTAGCCCGAGCGCTACTGACGCGTCCCGACGTCGTGTTTGGCGACGAGCCGACCGGCAACCTGGACTCCAGAGCCGGCGGCGAAGTGCTTGCGCTCCTGCGTCGCAGCAGCCAGGAGATGGGCCAGACCATCATCATGGTGACCCATGACCCCGTCGCCGCAAGCTATGCCGACCGCGTGGTGCTGATGAGCGACGGTGGCCTGGTAGGCGAGATCCAGGAGCCCTCAGCGGAATCAGTTTTGACGGCTCTCGGAAAGCTCGGGGCTTAAGGCATGCTGCGCGTAGCTCTCTCCCAATTGACGACGCACTTCCGGCGATTCGTCGCAATCGGGCTCGCCGTGATGCTGTCCGTCATGTTCCTCTCCGCCACGCTCATGGTGGGCGCGAGCACCACTGCTTCCCTTGGCGCCAGTATCGGCGAGGCCTACCGGAACGCGGATCTTATTGCTGCATCCAAGAACGGTGAGGCTTTCAGCCAGGCCGCGGTGGATGCCGCGACGTCCGCGCCGGCGGTCAAGGACCACTACGCCGAGCGATCCACCTACGTGACGTTTGTGGCCGGTGGTGGTGAGCAGCAGGGCCGGCTTCGAAATGTGGCGCCGTCATCCCTGGAGGGCGCAGTCTTGTCCTCAGGTTCCATGCCGTCGCAGCCCTTCGAAGCCGTCGTCGACGTCAAGACCGCGGAGCATCTCGGACTCACCGTTGGAAGTTCGCTTGAGCTGCACGGTGCCGGACCCATCAAGAACGCCAAGGTGAAAGTTACCGGCCTGATTCAGGCCACAAATGATCCCTTCTCGTCCTCGGCGGCCCAGCTTGTCGCTTCAGAGTCCGTACTGAACGCGGTGCAGGATGCCGGAGCAGGATATTCGGGACTGCAATTCATCCTCCAACCCGGCGAAAACGTCTCCGCAGCGAAGGAGTACATCGCGCACCGCATGGAAGCGGCAGGCGCCGACGCCCCCATCCTGGAAACCGCGCAGGAGAAGGTCACATCCACGGTGGCCATGCTGAGCGCCGGTCAGGACCAACTCACAGTGGTACTGCTCGCCTTTGCCGGTGTCGCTATCCTCGTCTCCACTCTGGTGGTGGCCAATACGTTCTCCGTGCTGGTAGCCCAGCGAACAAGGGAACTGGCGCTTCTTCGGTGCCTCGGCGCAGGACGGTCCCAGATCCGCAGATCGGTCATGCTGGAGGCACTGGTGGTTGGATTCATTTCCTCCGTGCTTGGCGTGGTTGCCGCAACCGGCCTCATGTACGGGCTCATCGCCTGGGCGAAGACACAGCCTGAGCAGGCTTTTGCCACCCTGGCCGTACCGCCGTCGGCAATCATCGCCGGCCTTGTGGCCGGAACGTTGCTGACAGTCGTTGCAGCCCTCGTCCCCGCCAAAGCTGCTACCGCGGTCGCTCCTCTGGCTGCCCTAAGACCTGCCGATGACGCTGCTATTGGCAACCGGCGCGGCAAGGTCCGCCTGATTCTGGGCCTGTTAGCGCTCCTCGGCGGAGCTTCACTGTTAATATTCGGCAGCACCACCGTCTCGCTGCTGATTGCCTTGCTCGGAGGAGCCCTCTCCTTTGTGGGGATCCTGCTGTGCTCAACCCTGTTCATTCCCACGGTAGTGGCCTTGGCCGGACGTTTGGCCGCACCTGTGGGTGTTCCCGGGAAGCTGGCCGCAGTCAACGCCACGCGCAACCCCGCCCGTACGTCGGCTACCGCCGCGGCTTTGCTGATTGGCGTCACTCTGGTGTCCCTGATGATGACCGGCGCCGCAACCTCACGGCAAGCTTTCGACGATACCCTCGCAGAGAACTATCCGGTGGACCTTGCAGCGATGACCGCGGCTGGTGCCATTGGCTCCAGCAATACCGCTGTCTCCCGTATCAAGGCAATCGACGACGTGGATAGCGCAGTCCTGCTCCCAGCTGTCGGTACCCTTGCCGAGGCCACGCCTGATGGCGGAAATACCGTCTATTCACTTTCCGCAGCCGATGCCGCGTCCGTGCTGCGGGACAGCACATTGCAGCCAGGCCCCGGTGCCGTCTACCTGCCTGAGGACTCCACAGGCGGAGCCGCGAAAATCTCGACGGCGGCCGGTCCCGTATCGCTGGATGCCAAGGTCCTGCGGACGCGTCACATCCCACCCTTCGTTGAGACCTCCAGCATCCCTTCCAGTGCCTTGCCGGAAATGCCCGGCATGGTGTGGGTGAAACTGGACGACTCAGTATCGGCCGACCGTGTCCAGGCCATTCAAAAGGAAGTGGCCGCAGCTTTGGGCGTACAGGAGCGCACTGTCAGCGGCGCTGCCATCGAGCGCGTGACTTTAACAGCATTATCGACGTCCTGTTGCTGGTGGTCACAGGCTTGCTGGGCGTGGCCGTGGTGATTGCCCTGATCGGTGTGGCGAACACGTTGTCCCTCTCCGTCCTTGAACGAACGCGCGAGAACTCCTTGCTGAGGGCACTGGGCCTGACGAAGGGCCAACTCCGGGGAATGCTCGCGATCGAGGCCGTGCTCGTAGCCGGTGTGGCCGCAGTCCTGGGTGCAGGCATCGGCATCGTCTATGGTTGGCTCGGCGCCCAAGCCGCTCTTGGTGGTGTGGCTGATGTTGTTCCGGCGGTTCCGTGGCTGCAGCTCGCAACGGTATTCGGCGTGGCTGTGGTGGCGGGTTTGCTGGCCTCCGTGATTCCTGCCCATCGTGCAGCCCGGCTGTCTCCTGTGGAGGGTCTGGCCGCGGCCTGATCCCCCTCCCACATCGACCTGCCATATGAGAAATGCTCTCTCACTTCCTTCCCTTGAACGGGAGGATGTGAGAGAGCATTTCTGTTTTAGGGCAGTTATGTGCGAGAGGGAATGGTGCCTAGGCTTCCGCCGGTTCCTCGTAGCGCGGGAAGATCGGCGCCGGAGCCGGAAGTTCAGTTCCCGGAACGATCGGCGTGGCGATGGCAGCAAACTGCCTGGCATCGCCTTCGGGCTGTCCGAGCACCTCAAGGAGCTTGGCGGAAGAGGAAGGCATCACCGGCTGGGCGAGGATCGCCACGATACGGACAACTTCCAGGGTGACGTACAGCACGGTATTCATCCGCTCGACGTCGGTCTTCCGCAGCACCCACGGGGCCTGATCGGCGAAGTAGGCGTTGGTGTCGCCCAGCACTGTCCAGATAGCCTCCAGGGCGCGGCTGAACTCCTGCTTGTCAAAGGCGCCCCGGGCGGTAGCCAGCAGCCCTCCGGCCTTGGCGAGCAGCGCGTTGTCCTCGGCCGTGAACTCTCCGGGGACGGGAACCTTGCCTTCACAGTTCTTCGCGACCATGGACAAGGAACGCTGGGCAAGATTGCCGAAGTTGTTGGCCAGGTCCGAATTCATGCGGCCCACGATTGCCTCATGGTTGTAGCTGCCATCGGCGCCAAAGGGGACTTCCCGGAGGAAGAAGAACCGGCACTGGTCCAGCCCGTACTGCGCCACGAAGTCCTGTGGGGCGACAACATTGCCCAGGGACTTGGACATCTTCACGCCGTTGTTGGTCAGGAAGCCGTGGATCATGACGCGCTTGGGCAATGCGAGCCCTGCGCTCATGAGGAATGCCGGCCAGTAGATCGCATGGAAGCGGGAAATGTCCTTGCCGATAACGTGGACATCGGCTGGCCAGAATTTCCTGAAGGACTCGGACTCGACGTCCGGGTATCCGGCGCCGGTGAGGTAATTCGTCAAGGCATCCACCCAGACGTACATGACGTGCTTCTCATCGCCCGGAACAGGGACACCCCAGTCGAAGGTGGTACGGCTGATGGAGAGATCCTCAAGTCCGCGCTTCACAAAGCTGATGACCTCGTTGAACCGGGACTGCGGCGCACCAAACTCAGGCTGTGCCTCATAGAGGGCCAGGAGCTTCTCCTGGTAAGCGGACAAGCGGAAGAAGTAGCTCTCCTCAGCTGTCCACGTGACGAGGGTATCCGTCTCTTTCGAGTAGCGGAGGCCGTCTTCCTTGACGACGGTATCGTCCTCAACGTAATACGCTTCGTCGCGGACCGAGTACCAGCCCTCGTACTTGGACAGGTAAATGTCACCGTTCGCTTCCATCTTCTTCCAGATGGCTTGCGACGCCGTGTAGTGGTCCGTGTCCGTGGTGCGGATGAAACGGTCATGGGAGATTCCCAGGTCCTGGCTCATCTGCTTGAACGCCGCCGAGTTGCGATCCGCGAGCTGCTTGGCGGTAATGCCTTCCTTCTCGGCCGACTGCTGCATCTTGAGCCCGTGCTCGTCCGTGCCGGTCATGAAGAACACCTCATGGCCGTCGAGGCGCTTGAAGCGCGCCATGGCATCAGTCGCGATGACCTCGTAGGCGTGTCCGATGTGCGGCACGCCATTGGGGTAGCTGATAGCGGTGGTGATGTAGAACGGGGATTTCTCTGCAGACGTCACTCTAAGAAGTTACCTTTTTTTCGGATGGAATGACTGGACCGGCCGCAAATGACGGCCGGTCCGGTCTGTGCCGGATATTCCGGCGAAGGAGCAGTCTTGCGGACTAGTTCAGTTCGGTCAGCGTATCGCTGAGCCGGACCAGTTCGTGGTCGTGTGAAGCCACGAGCACGGCGATGCCATCACTCGTGGTGTCCTTCAGGATGCCGATGATGCGGTTGGCTGCAGCACGGTCCAGGCTGGCAGTGGGCTCATCCACCACCAGCACGCGGGTGCCCAGGATCAGGGCCCTCGCGATTGCCACACGCTGGCGCTCACCGCCGGAAAGCTGGGCGGGACGGTGCCGCATGCGGCGTCCGAGGCCCACCAGGTCCAGGAGGTCCTTGGCCATCTCCGTGCGCTGTTCCACTTCTCCATCCGGCACGGCGGGCAGCAGCACGTTCTCGAGGGCGCTCATGCCGTCGATCAAGGCGCCGCCCTGATCGACGTAGCCAATCAAGGCACGGCGCCTGTCAGCGATCTCGTCGTCGCCCATGGACGCCAGAGACTGGCCTTCCCAAAACACGGTGCCCGACGTCGGCAGGGTCAGCCCGGCGCTGACGGTCAGGATACTGGTCTTGCCCGAGCCGCTTCGGCCGGCGATGCAATGCATCTCGCCCGCGTGCAGGGTGAGGTTGAAGTCATCCACGACGTCGACTTCCTCGGCGCCGCCCTTGTCTCCGCCGTAGTGGATGGTGACGCGGCTGAGCTCCAAGGGTGTGGCGTGGTCGGATGCCCGGATGATGGTGTTGGCACGGGTCTGCAGCGACTCGTCCGTGGATTCCGGGGTCGCCGTCAGCTCGGGGTTGAGGTTGTCAGTCATTTGACTACTTTCGTTGCAATCGGAATCCAGCAAATTACGGCCAGCAGCCCGGCCAGTCCGGCCCAGAGTGCTGCGTACGGAGCAAGGAGCAGCCCCAGTCCAAGGGCACCAAGGACGCCCAAGGGAAGCGCCACGGTGCCGACAAGTGCATTTTCAAAGAAGCGGACCTGGCCCAGCATGTCCGGGTTCCAGCCCATGGCACGCAAAGTGCCCAGATACTCGCGCTTGGCGTGGAGCTCGAACCGCCCGGTCACGAGTGTGAGCAGCAGACCCACAACCACGCCGAACACAGCGAGGATCACGCTTGGCAAGGCGATGCTCGCCGCGGCCAGCCCACTCAAGGCACTGGCTCCTGCTGCCCGGGGAATGTCGATCAACAGTGCGATCAAGGCCCCCACTGCGGCACCGAAGACGCCTACCGCCACGGCCAGCGAGACTGAGTTGAAACGGTTGGTAGTGAGCTGCCTGTTGGCGAACGTCAAGGGCGAATCAACAGTGACGAGGCGTTCATCATGCTGGGGTTCCTGGTCTACCTCCACGCGGTGACGCAGCTGCTGGGCAGCCAGCAACGCAGCGCCCACGTAGATGATGAGCATGGTCACTGAGACGATCACAGTGGCAAGGTTCCAACTGAGCAGGCTCAAAATGATCCCTGCCGCGGCCAAGGCAGCCGCGCCCACAGCGAACTCTTCGAGCACCCAGGACCTGACGCGCTTCTGCGTCCAGCCCATTGCCCTCAGGATGCCTGCTTCGCTCCGGCGCTGCCGGATGTAGCTGACCGTCGAGGCACCAGTCAGGAGCGTGGCGCCAAGAAGCGTCAGGAAGAGCAGGGTGATGTTAGTCCCTGTCAGCGAACCCGAAACGGCGTCAGCCGCGTCCTGCCGAACCCAGGACTGCTGGACAGTGCCCAGCGGAGATTCCTTGCCGGCGTCGTCCTTGCTGTACCCGGGGACGAAGATATTGGCGTCTTCGCGGGCGGAACCCGCCACCACGGTCGCTTCAAGGCCGAGTTCACGGATCTGGGCAGCGAGCTTTTCAACGTCCGGCTGGGCCTGCTTCCACGTTCCAGTGGCAGTGGCGCGGACACGGATGGCGTCGATGACGTCGGCGTTGGTGTCATAGCCACGGGCTGCGGCCAGGCCGTAATAGTCAGTGATGGCGCCGGCCGACTGGCTGACCAGACCTGTGGCGCTCAGTGATGGCTTCAGGACAGTGCCATTGGCATCCTTGCCCTCAGCGTCCTTGCTCAGTGTCAAGGGAGCCGGGTCATAGCCGCCCAATGGGAGCTTGTTGACGTCACCGGCTGCGGCCTGAACGTCTGCCGGATTAAAGGTGCCGTACACCATCGGCATGGGAGTCGCGGGCTTTTTTCCGGTTTCCAGGTCTTCCCGGTAGGAGCGCTCATCCACAGGCTTGCGTTGGGTCTGGTCTACCGCTGCGCCGAAGGACGACTTTTCCGGAAGGCGGTTGACTGTCACCCAGTCCCCCGGCGTTGCAGTCTTGTCCGAAGCACCATTGGAGGCTTCGTCGCCCTCCTTGTAGTTCGGGGCTGCAGCAAAAGCAGTACTCCAGGTCGCCGGGTTGTAAAGTCCCTGGCTGAAGGAGGCAGTACTGCCCAGGAGTTGGCTGTGGTCAGTTGAACCCGGCCATTCAAGGGCAAACGGGGCCTTGGAAACGAACGGCAGGTAATCCTTGTCCAGGGACCGCGTTACAGTGCCGACATCCTTGACTACTTTGCCCGTGTTGTCGATTTCCTCGATCTTGACCGAGTACTTCAAATCCAGGGACGTTCCCGAGCGAACAATCAGCGGAATGGCCTGGGAGTCATCGGTCAGCAGTCCGTCACGCTTTGCCTGCTGGTACTGCGTCATCAAGGGGGCCCAGTATTTCAGCTTCACACCCAGGAAATCGGGTCCTTCTTCAAGCTGGTTCATGCTGAGGCCGCTGGTGAAGAGGCTTTCGAAGTGCCGTCCAATAGCGCCTGCATTGCGGGCGTCCGCTGGCGGAGCCTTCTCCAGGGGTGCAAGGAAATCACCTGCGGAGCCCAACAACGCCCGCTCGGAGGCAGGATCGACGGCGACGACGGACTCAGTCACCTCCGGCGCCAGTGGAAGCGCCACCGAAAGATTGAAGAGGTTGTGCTCCGAGCCCAGTGCTGGAGCGGGGAACTTAATCCCGGTCTCGCCGTCGGGACCTGCGATCCGGACATTCGAACCACCGGCAGCCTGTTCCTGGATCAGACGGCCCTTGCCCAGGGTGCCTTCGGCGCTCGTCTTGAAAAGGGTTTGCTGGTTGACGCCATCGGAGCTTGTGGCGGAGGCCGTCAGCCGATACTTCTTGGGCGTGTCGGACAAAACGGATTCAGCTGCGGGCCACTTGCTGGAGTCCATGGCCGAGGGGTCCCCTGCAGTTATGCCACCGGCAAGGCCGGCGTTGTACCCCAGATAGTCCATGGCATTGAGGCGCGGAGCCTCGAGGTTCTGCGAAACGCGCGAAACGAGGCTGATGGGAGCAGCGACTGCCGTCTGGCCCATGGTGCGGATTTTCTCCAGCTGCTCAAAGCTGATGCCGCCCTGCCCATTGGCGATTTCCGGCTGGATCAGTGCACCGCCGTCCCCGTCCTGTGAGGGGTCCGGCTTTGCCTGGACCAGGATGTCGTAGAGTCCCCGCGAGTTCTCATCCACAGTCCTGTTCAGAGCGGCCTGTGACTGGCTCTGGACTAGGACGGACAAGCACATCGCGACGATCAAAATGGCCGCGGTCAGCAGCAGCACACGGCTTCTGATGAACCTTTGGACGGCGTTCATTGGGCTCCCTGAGACCTTGATTGCGGGCGCGCACACATGCTCCGTGAATCCTTGAAAAACACAAAGGAATTCCGGGCTCTATGTGCAAAAAGTAGTGGCCGGCCTGCTGCCGGGTCCGAATCCCGGACCAAGCCATTGTAAGCAGACCGACCACCGTTGCGTGTCAGTGGTGTGTCCCCGGCACGCGAACTTGGCTGATGAGGAGCAGTCCTAGTCCTCCAGGTCCACCTCGCGGACCATGTCGGCGCCAATGCCCGCCTTGATGGCTTCCAGTACCTGCTGCGGAACAGAACTGTCGATGGTCAGGAGCGCAAGCACCTGGCCTCCCTCGGTCTGGCGTGCAACCTGCATGCCGCCGATATTGATGTTGTTCATGCCCAGGATGTGGCCGATGGTGCCAATGACACCGGGACGGTCCGCGTAGGCCACCACCACCAAGTGCTCACTGATGGGGATTTCCACGTCATAGCCGTTGACGCCAACGAGCTTCTCCACTTGCTTGGGTCCGGTCAGGGTACCGGCAACGGAGATCTGGGAACCGTCGCTGAGCGCACCACGGATCGTGAGGACGTTGCGGTAGTCCTCGGCGTCCGGGGTGGTGATCAGGCGGGTATTAATTCCGCGCTGCTCTGCGATGACAGGTGCGTTGACGTAGGAGACCTGCTCTGTGACGACATCGGCGAAGACGCCCTTCAAAGCAGCGAGCTCAAGCACCTTGACGTCCAGTGCGGCAATCTCGCCGGCAACCTCGACGTCGATCTGGGTCAGCGACGCATGGGTCAGCGCCGTGAAGATCCGGCCGAGCTTTTCGATCAGCGGGATGCCCGGGCGGATGTCCGGAGCGATCACACCGCCTGCGACGTTCACGGCATCCGGCACGAGCTCGCCGGCGAGGGCAAGGCGTACGGACTTGGCCACCGAGACACCGGCCTTTTCCTGGGCCTCGTCCGTGGAGGCGCCCAGGTGCGGGGTGACCACCACGTTGTCCAGTTCGAAGAAAGGCAGATCCGTGCTGGGTTCCTTGACGAAGACATCCACGCCGGCACCGGCAATCTGGCCTTCCTTCAGGGCGATGTAGAGGGCTTCCTCATCCACCAGGCCGCCACGGGCCACGTTGATGACGTAGGCTGTTTCCTTCATCTTGCGGAAGGCGTCGGCGCCAAGCATGCCCACCGTCTCGGGCGTCTTGGGCATGTGGATGGTGATGAAGTCGGAGTTTTCCAGAAGTTCATCCAGGGTGACCAGCTTGACCCCGAGCTGTGCGGCACGAGCGGCCGTGATGTAGGGGTCGTACGCCAGGATCTCGGTTTCGAACCCCTGAAGGCGGGCTGCCACGAGGGCGCCGATACGGCCCAGGCCGATGATGCCGATCTTCTTCTCGAAGAGTTCGATGCCGGTGTACTTGGAACGCTTCCACTCACCGTTCTTCAGCGCGGAGCTCGCCTGGGGAATGTGGCGGGCGAGGCTCAGGATGTGGCCGACCGTCAACTCGGCTGCTGAAACGATGTTGGACGTCGGTGCGTTGACGACCATGACACCGGCCTGCGTTGCGGACTTGATGTCCACGTTGTCCAGTCCCACGCTGGCCCGGGCGATGACCTTAAGGTTCTTCGCAGCGGCAATGGCTTCGGCATCAACCTGGGTTGCCGAGCGAACCAGGATTGCGTCGACGTCGGCGATGGCGGACAGCAGCTGGGAACGGTCGGCGCCGTCGGTTTGGCGGATTTCAAAGTCCGGGCCCAATGCCTCGACGGTGGCGGGTGAAAGTTCCTCAGCGAGGAGGACGACGGGTTTGGTGGCTGACACGGGGTGGCACCTTACTTTGGACAACTTTGGGACAGTACTGGACAAGGAGCGGATGCGGGGCCCGGACACGACGCCGGGACCAGCCCAGAATATCGAACCTGGACAGGGATTCCGGTGCCGGTGAACGATGTTACGGCCCGGTTGAGGTTGTTGTGAAGAATTTCACAGGACGCTGTGTTGGGAGGAGCGGCCGCGAAACAGCGACGCCCGCCCGGCTTTGTTCGCCGGACGGGCGTCGGTTTCAGTGCCTAAGGCACTGGGCAAAACGTCAGCGGGCTGCGGAGCCTTCAACGTAGTCCTGGTCCTGCTGCTGCCAGGAGAACAGGGAACGCAGCTCGCGGCCAACCTCTTCGATCGGGTGCTGCTCTGCCTTGGCACGCAGTTCCTTGAACTCGACGGCGCCGTTGTCCTGGTCCTCGATGAAGCGCTTGGCGAAGGCACCACTCTGGATGTCCGCGAGGACAGCCTTCATGTTTTCCTTCACCTCGGGAGTGATGACGCGGGGGCCGGAAACGTAGTCGCCGTACTCTGCGGTATCGGAGACGCTCCAGCGCTGCTTGGCGATGCCACCTTCCCACATGAGGTCAACGATGAGCTTGAGCTCGTGAAGGACCTCGAAGTAGGCGATCTGCGGCTGGTAGCCGGCTTCGGTGAGGGTTTCGAAGCCGTACTGGACCAGCTGGGAAACGCCGCCACAAAGGACGGACTGCTCGCCGAAGAGGTCCGTTTCGGTTTCTTCGGTGAAGGTGGTCTTGATGACGCCGGCGCGGGTGCCACCGATGGCCTTGGCGTAGGACTTGGCCAGCTCCCAGGCGGAACCGGATGCGTCCTGCTCAACAGCGATGATGTCCGGGATGCCGCGGCCGGCTTCGAACTCGCGGCGCACGGTGTGGCCCGGAGCTTTTGGAGCGATCAGGATGACGTCAACGCCTGCAGGGGGCTCGATGTAGCCGAAGCGGATGTTGAAGCCGTGGGCGAAGGCGAGTGCCTTGCCTTCAGTCAGCTTGTCCTTGATGGAGTCGTTGTAGATCGAGCGCTGGTGCTGGTCCGGCGCGAGGATCATGATGACGTCGGCCCATTCAGCGGCGTCGGCAACGTTCTTGACCGTGAAGCCGGCGTCCTCTGCCTTGGCGGTCGACTTCGACCCTTCCTTCAGCGCGATAACAACCTCGACGCCGGAATCGCGCAGGTTCAGTGCGTGCGCGTGGCCCTGGGAACCGTAGCCGACGATGGCAACCTTGCGGCCCTGGATGATCGACAGGTCTGCGTCGTCGTCGTAGAACATTTCAGTCACTTGCGTAACTCCTCTTGAGTGGTTTTTCGTAGATATTGATGTGGTGCTGCGGTTACTGGACGCAACGCTCACGCGGAGCGTAGCGCCCGGTCACTCATGGAGCGGGATCCCCGTCCAACGGCCAAGGTGCCGGACTGCACGATTTCACGGATGCCGAACGGCTCGAGCACTGAGAGCAGTGCGGCGAGCTTCTCGGGGGTACCGGTTGCCTCGATCACCAACGAGTCTGTAGACACGTCGACGACGGCGGCACGGAACAGGTCTGCAGCTTGGGTTACCTGCAGGCGTGTCGCGGCATCCGCACGTACCTTGACCAGGATGTGGTCGCGTTGTACGGAAGATTCGGAAGTCAGCTCAACGATCTTGATCACATTGATCAACTTGTTGAGCTGCTTGGTGACCTGCTCGATGAGGTCGCCGTCGGCATCGACGACGACCGTCATGCGGGACATGCCGGGAACCTCGGTGGGTCCCACAGCCAGTGAATTGATGTTGAACGCGCGCCGGGCGAAGAGGCTGGCTACGCGGGTCAGCACGCCGGGCTTGTCTTCGACCAGAACGGACAGTGTGTGGCGGCTCATGCCTAGTCCTCCTCTTCCCATTCCGGGGTCATATTGCGGGCAACCTGGATCTGGTCATTGCTGACACCTGCCGGCACCATTGGCCACACCATCGAGTTGGGGCTGACGACAAAGTCGATCACGACGGGGCGGTCGTTGATTTCGAGTGCCTTCTGGATGGTGGCATCGATGTCTTCGTCCCGTTCACAACGCAGTGCGGCACAACCATAGGCGTCCGCCAGCTTGACGAAGTCCGGAATGCGGACGGTGTCGTGGCCGGTGTTCAGATCCGTGTTCGAGTAACGGCCTTCGTAGAACAGTGTCTGCCATTGGCGGACCATGCCCAGCGAGGAGTTGTTGATAATGGCAACCTTGATCGGGATGTTGTTGATGGCGCAGGTGGCCAGCTCCTGATTGGTCATCTGGAAGCAGCCGTCGCCGTCAATGGCCCAGACCACGCGGTCCGGTTCGCCGACCTTGGCACCCATTGCTGCCGGAACCGAGTATCCCATGGTTCCGGCCCCACCGGAGTTCAGCCAGGCGTGGGGGCGCTCGTACTTGATGAACTGCGCAGCCCACATCTGATGCTGGCCAACGCCGGCCACATAGATACCTTCCGGACCTGTGAGTTCGCCGATGCGCTTGATCACGCGCTGCGGTGCCGTCAGTCCGTCCTCGGGCTCAGTCCAACCCAAGGGATAGGTGTCGCGCAGGTTGCCCAGGAACGCCCACCATGCGTCCAGGTCCGGTGCACCGCTCTGCTCGAACTGCGTCTTCACGGCTTCGGTCAGTTCCGGAATGATCTCCTTCACCGAACCGACGATCGGAACATCGGCCGTCCGGTTCTTGGAGATTTCCGCGGGATCGATGTCCGCGTGGATCACCTTGGCGAAGGGAGCAAATGTCTTCAACACTCCTGTAACGCGGTCATCGAACCGGGCACCGAGGGTGATGAGGAGGTCTGCCTGCTGCAAGGCGGTGACTGCAGATACGGAACCGTGCATGCCGGGCATTCCAACATGAAGCGGGTGTGAGTCCGGGAAAGCGCCGCGGGCCATCAGCGTAGTGACTACCGGCGCTCCGGTTGCCAACGCCAATTCCATGAGTTCCGCAGAGGCGTGTCCCTTGACCACACCGCCGCCCACATAGAGAACAGGCTTGCGGGAGGCTGCGATCAGCTTGGCAGCCTCGCGGACCTGCTTGCTGTGACCACGGACCACAGGACGGTAGCCCGGCAGGTCAACCTTCGGCGGCCACGAGAACGTCATCTGGCCTACCTGGGCGTCCTTGGCAATGTCAACCAGGACGGGTCCCGGGCGGCCGGTGGAAGCAAGATGGAAGGCTTCGGCCATGACATGCGGGATGTCGTTGGGGTCGGTTACCAGGAAGGAGTGTTTGGTGATGGGCATGGTGATGCCCACGATGTCCGCTTCCTGGAACGCGTCCGTCCCAATGACGCCACTGGCGACCTGACCGGTAATGGCTACCATCGGCACGGAGTCCATGTGGGCGTCCATGATAGCGGTAACGAGGTTGGTGGCACCGGGTCCCGAGGTGGCGATGCAAACGCCAACCCGTCCGGTAACCATGGCGTAGCCTTGCGCGGCGTGGCCGGCTCCCTGTTCGTGACGGACCAGGATGTGATTCATGCTGGAGGCCATCAAGGGGTCGTAGGTGGGCAGGATCGCGCCACCGGGCAAACCGAAAATATCGTCCACGCCGAGTTCTTCGAGCGAACGGACAATTGCTTGCGAGCCGGTCATCACCGTTGGGGGTACAACGTTGTTCGGCCCAAGTACAGGAGAGAGAGGTGCAGCAGTGTCGACGACGACGGCCTCAGCCGTACGGTCGACCTTATCCGGAGCCTTTGGGGCTCCAGCGGACTTTGCAGCCATCAGCGAGGGGCTGATCGGCGATCCTTTGCTCATCGGACTCTTCCTTTGTGGATCTTCAATTGATGGGTCTTGCTTCGGGGAATAAAAAAACCCCTCAGCCTTCCGGCTTTTCGAGGGGTTGCGCGTGACAGTTCGTTACCAGTCGGGCTAAGCCACGCGCTTGGTAAGTACGACGACGCCGACGGTAACGAATGAGATCATGCGTTCAGTGTTCCCTCTAAGTGAGATACGTGTCAATTGACCACTATCGTATCTCACCATATGGACAGTGGTGTCCGTCTGCCGGACTCCCCCACCCAAAGGTTGGGGAGTCCGGGTCAGGCATCAGCCGCAGTAAGCTCCGGTCGAGGCGCTGTGGACCAACTTTGCGTACTTGGCCAATACACCCTTCGTGAACTTCGCCGGCAGGGGCTCCCAGCCAACCTTGCGGGCTTCAAGCTCAGCTTCGTCCACCAGGAGGTCGAATGAACGCGCAGCGATGTCCACACGAATGCGGTCGCCGTCCTGGACGAAGGCGATGGGACCGCCGTCGACCGCTTCAGGCGCAACGTGCCCAATGCACAAACCGGTGGTACCGCCGGAGAAGCGGCCATCGGTCAGCAGCAGCACATCCTTGCCCAGTCCGGCGCCCTTGATGGCACCGGTGATCGCAAGCATTTCGCGCATGCCCGGACCACCCTTGGGTCCTTCATAGCGAATGACCACGACGTCGCCCTTGTGGATCTCACCATTGTCCAGTGCGTTAAGGGCCCCTTGCTCGCGCTCGAAGACGCGGGCCGTGCCCTCGAAGACGTCGGCGTCGAAGCCGGCGCTCTTCACCACAGCCCCTTCCGGAGCCATGGTGCCGTGCAGGATGGTGATGCCACCGGTCTTGTGGATGGGGTTGTCCAGCGCCCGAAGGATTTTGCCGTCAAGGTCCGGCGGGTTGATCGAGGCAAGGTTCTCGGCGAGCGTCTTGCCTGTGACGGTGAGGCAGTCACCGTGCAGCAGCCCGGCGTCGAGAAGCGCTTTCATGATGACCGGCACGCCGCCGATCTTGTCCACGTCAGTCATGACGTAGCGGCCGAAGGGCTTCAGGTCACCGAGGTGCGGGATTTTGTCGCCAATGCGGTTGAAGTCATCCAGGGTCAGTTCAACCTCGGCTTCGCGCGCAATGGCGAGCAAGTGCAGGACTGCGTTGGTGGATCCACCGAACGCCATGGTGACCGCGATGGCATTTTCGAATGCCTTCTTGGTCATGATGTCGCGGGCGGTGATTCCGAGGCGAAGCAGGTTCACCACGGCTTCGCCGGACTTGCGTGCAAAGTCATCGCGACGGCGGTCTGCCGAGGGCGGAGCGGCGGAACCCGGGAGGGACATGCCCAGCGCCTCGCCAATGCAGGCCATGGTGTTGGCCGTGTACATACCGCCACAGGCGCCTTCGCCGGGACAAATGGCTTTTTCGATGCGGGTGAGGTCCTCCATGCTCATCTTGCCTGCTGCGCAGGCGCCGACAGCCTCGAAGGCATCAATGAGCGTGACTTCCTTCTCCGAGCCGTCCTCGAGCTTGACCCATCCGGGCATGATCGATCCGGCGTAGAGGAAGACGGAGGCGAGGTCCAGCCGGGCAGCAGCCATGAGCATGCCGGGAAGGGACTTGTCGCAACCAGCCAGGAGAACCGAGCCATCGATGCGCTCGGCCTGCATTACGGTTTCGACAGAGTCCGCGATGACCTCGCGGGAAACGAGCGAGAAGTGCATGCCCTCGTGGCCCATGGAAATACCGTCCGAGACGGAGATGGTGCCGAACTGCATAGGGAATCCGCCACCGGCGTGGACGCCTTCCTTGGCGCCCTGCGCAAGACGATTGAGGGAAAGGTTGCAGGGGGTAATTTCATTCCACGAACTGGCGACACCAATTTGCGGTTTGGCGAAGTCGTCATCCCCCATCCCCACTGCACGGAACATGCCACGCGCGGGCGCGGCATGAATTCCGTCGGTCACGACCCTGCTGCGGGGCTTGATGTCCGGTTTGGTATCTGTCGCAATTTGGGTGGCGTCGCTCATGGTCCAAAGTCTATGTGTCAACGGCAGCGGCCCACGACGTAATCGAGCCGGGTTAAGCACGAAGAGAAGAATATTTCCTCGTCACCGACGGAAAATCCTGCCATTTCCACGACGTCACCAACTGCATCACAACCAGGGTTGGACGGCCCCGAAACGCTGGACACCCCATTTGCAGCCACGTAACGTCGGAAATACCACTAACTGCACCCTGTGAGCAGAAGGGCCTCACCATGGACTGGTTGATTTGGGTCATTGTTATTGTGCTGATCGTCGCGATTGTTTGGTGGCTCCTGAGCCGCAACAACGCCAGGAATTCCTCAACTGCACCATTGGGCACGGCCCCTGGCACCGGGGCTCCCGGGCGGCCGGGCACTGCCGCACCCGCTGCCATGGAACCCAGCGACACGATGTCGATGCCCGATACAGCCGCGGCGGTGGCTGGCGTAGCGGGCCTGGCTGGGGTTACGAATATGGGGAAGGCGGCCTCTGAGGGCAGCGGCCCCGTCGAATCCAGTATGGAATCGCGCGTCGAAACCGAAGCTGCCGGTGGACCGCCGGTGGACGAACCTGTCATTGAAACGCCCGAGGTCGACGAACCAGTGGTCGATGAACCAGTGGTGGACACGGATGCACAGGTCACTGCCGGGGATGTCGATGACTGGGAGGCTGCCGGAACGCCGGCATCTGCACCCACGGCGGCCGAGCCTCCAGTTTCCGAGCCTCCAGTGGCGGAGCCCGTAGTTTCCGAACCAGCGGTTTCTGAATCCGCTGAGGGAGTGACCGCGGATGACGTTACGCGCGCCGATGACTCGCCCAAAGTGGACGAGTCAGCAGCCAACGCCGCAGATAAGGCTGAGTGGGAATCCTCGTGGACGGATGCAAGCGGCACTGCCGTCCACCATCACGAATACACGGATCAACACTCGGCCACGCTGGCAGGGGCGGAAACCGCGGCAGCTGAAACGGACGATGACGATTCAACGACACCAACGGGCCATCTCGCCGCCGAGCATCCATACGGAGTTGGCTCAGCAGGAGCCGCGGCAGACGGCAGTGGCCCCGAGGGCTACCCGGTGAAGGCGGACGCTTCGACCATGACCTATCACGATGAAGATACCGCCGGCTACGCCGAAGCCACCGCGGATGTGTGGTTTGAATCGGCTGCGCACGCGGAAGCGGCCGGCTTCCGCCCTCCTCCACGGAACAGGCACTGAGCGGAACAGGCACTGAGCGGAACAGGCACTGAACAGAACAGGCTGGTTGATGCCCGCCCGGACCGCAGTCCTGCTTCCGGCCGCTTTTTTACTGGCGGCCCTGCTGTCAGCTTGCACGGGTAGTCCGTCGTCGCCAGGTTCGGCCGCCACGCCTGACGGCTCCATCATTTCCAGCGTCCCCGTCTCGCCAGGGAAGGGCACTGCAACTGAGTCAGCGCCACCTGCTGTTCCACAAAAACTGGAGGTACAGCAAAAGCTCGACGCCGGCCTGCAGCTGCCGTGGTCCGTCGTCTTCCTGCCGGACGGCACAGCCATCGTGTCCGAGCGCGATTCGGCCCAGGTCAAAAGCATTCGTGACGGCCGGACAACGACCATCGGCGAGGTTGACGGCGTCGAACCTGGTGGTGAAGGTGGGCTTCTGGGCCTTGCCCTGTCTCCTGCCTTCGCCAATGACCGTTGGCTTTACGCCTATTTCACGTCAGCAACCGACAACCGGATCGCCAGAATGCGCTTGTCGGAAGAGCCCGGAGGCACTTTGAGGCTTGGCGGCCCTGAGGTGGTCTTTTCCGGCATATCCAAGGCTTCAACCCATAACGGCGGCCGGATCCGTTTTGGCCCTGACGGATTCTTGTATGTGGGCACCGGCGATTCACAGCGCCGGGAACAGCCACAGGATACACACGCCTTGGGCGGAAAGATCCTGCGGCTGACTGCCGAAGGACGCCCCGCTCCGGGCAACCCGTTCGGTGAGAACCCCGTCTATAGCTATGGACACCGGAATGTTCAGGGTTTGGCGTGGGACAGCGAAGGAAGGTTGTGGGCCAGCGAGTTTGGTCCGGACGTGGACGACGAACTGAACCTGATTACCCCTGGTGGCAACTATGGCTGGCCAACAGTGACAGGAGCCCCGGGCCGCAGCGGGTTCGTTGATGCCAAGGTTGTTTGGCCTTCAACCTCTGAGGCATCGCCCAGCGGATTGGAAATTGCCGACGGCGTGGCCTACACCGGAGCCCTTCGTGGCCAGCGGCTTTGGGCCATCCCGCTGAACGGCGACAAGGCGGGTTCGCCTGTGGCTTACTTCACAGGCGAGTATGGTCGACTGAGGGACGTCGCCAAGGCTCCCGACGGGACGTTGTGGGTCCTCAGCAACAACAGAAACCCTGATTTTGCGCTGATTTTGAGGCCCTCTTCGTGAACCTACAACCCTTGGCGCCGCCGATTTCCCTCATCCGCCGAAGTCGTGTAGAGTTACATGTCGTTGCGGAGATCGCCGAGGGAACAAAAGCCCCGGGTTGGTCGAAATCGACAGCTGCACCTCTAGCTCAACTGGCAGAGCAATTGACTCTTAATCAATGGGTTCCGGGTTCGAGTCCCGGGGGGTGCACCAAGGAAAGGCCTTGGAGTGATATTCACTCCAAGGCCTTTTTTCGTTGCCTTCTTGCGGTCGAACACTACTCTTCGTGGAATGCATCACGTTGAGATAATTCTGGTTAGCGGCCGTCGAAAAGTGGTGTAGAGTTATCTGTCGTTGCGGGCGTCAATGGAGAATATGACTCCTTCGTATTGACCGAAACAATAGCTGCACCTCTAGCTCAACTGGCAGAGCAATTGACTCTTAATCAATGGGTTCCGGGTTCGAGTCCCGGGGGGTGCACAGAATAGGAAAGGCTCCGGATCGTTGCTACGATCCGGAGCCTTTCCTGCTTACTGAGGCCTTTCCTGCTTTCCCACGCCGGGAAATTCTTTCACCGGCGAGGGTAAGGGAATAAGTCAGCCCGTTCGGGCGGCTCGGCCTCAAACCTGCGGGTTGATGTCCCCCGCCGTGCGGTCAAGCGCGGGCATTCCGGCAAGTCCCCGGACCACGATCTTGAGTTCGTCGCGCAGCCGGGCGGTGTCGACCTCAACCAGGGCGAGCACGTCCTGCTCAAGCCGCACTGCTTCGGCCAAAGCAGAGGAGCCGGCGTCCGTGAGCGTCACAACGTGACTGCGGCGATCCGAGTCGCTGCGCTGACGACTGACATGCCCGTGCAGCTCAAGCCTTGCAAGAGTGGTGCCCATGGTCTGCGCCTTGACCCTGGCAACTTCAGCCAAAGCCGCCTGCGTAATGGGCCCTTTCGCAGCAAGGACTTCCATGGCGATCACGCCGGCATGCGTCAGTCCGATGTTCTTCAATTTTTCATTCCATGAGATTTCCACGAGTCGCGCAGCCGTTGAAAGCAATCGCGTGGTGGGCCATCTCTCCATATCTGGCATGCCGACAGTATATGCGTGTGGAAGCTGTTGCCGTTGCTTCTGGCCACTAAGCTGGGGAGTCGCGAACGTTAGCAAGGAGCAAATTATGGCGGAACGTCTTATTCCCGGTGATGTAGCCCCGGACTTCACACTTCAAGACCAAGATGGCAACGACGTCAGTCTTTCGGACTTCCGTGGACGGAAGGTCATTGTCTACTTTTATCCGGCAGCATCTACGCCCGGCTGCACCAAGGAGGCCTGTGATTTCCGGGACAACCTCGCGTCCCTCCAGACTTCGGGTTATGAAGTAGTGGGAGTCTCTCCAGATTCCGTGAAAGCACTGGCCAAGTTCGCAGGGGAAGAACAGCTGACGTTCCGTATACTCTCGGACGCAGAGCATTCGGTAGCCGAGGCCTATGGCGCCTGGGGCGAGAAAAAGAACTATGGCCGCACCTACATGGGCCTGATCCGTTCCACGATCGTGGTGGACCCGGACGGAAAGGTCAACCTGGCACAGTACAACGTTAGAGCCACGGGCCACGTCGCCAAGCTCCGCCGCGACCTCAAACTCGACAAGTAGCGGGTACACTGGAGGCCGGAAGAAGGCTCCGGTCAGCCCATAGGGCAGTCCAGCGGCCAGCCAGCGCGAGTGGTGAAATTGGCAGACACGCAGGATTTAGGTTCCTGTGCCTTCGGGCGTGGGGGTTCAAGTCCCCCCTTGCGCACAGCAGTTGGAACAACACGTCAGTTGGAGCAACACGAAGCAACACGGCAGCAACACAGTGGTGAAAAACCACGGATTCTTCAAACACCCCCGGTTCGTTGAGCACTTCATTCGGACCGGGGGTGTCCTTTCCTCAAGCAGACGGGGACCATGCCTCGCAACGCGCCTGAACCGGCAACCGGGGCGTTCAACTAGACTGGAATGCGGTCTGGCCGAAGCCGGCCACAGCACTTCCGACCGGCTTGAGGGGACAAGAGTGGCAAGCAGCAAGATAGGGCGGCTGGGAATACTGTGCACGGCAGTCCTCGTGATTTTGGGACTGGCATCATGTACCGGGACGCCGGGGCCCACAGCGTCGTCATCGGCAAGCAGCACAGCAGTTACGGAGCCGACGGCTACCTTCAATTTCGGTACAGCATCCATGCCGTTGGGCCTTGACCCGGCAATGACAGCAGATTCGGAGTCGTACCGCGTGACCCGCCAGGTCCTTGAGGGGCTTGTAGGCGTGGACGGCACCACCGGGCAGACTACCCCCCTGCTCGCCACGGAATGGAAAGACAGCAACAACGGGCTGAGCTACGACTTCAAGCTCCGTGAAAAAGTGACCTTCCATGATGGAACGCCGTTCGATGCCGCCGCAGTTTGTGCCAACTTCAACCGCTGGTTTACGTTTCCCGCCGACCTGAGGAAACAAGCGCCCGGGATCTCCTTCCAAAGTGTTTTCAAGGCCTATTCGGACGAGCCAGTGTTTTCGATCTTCAAGGACTGCAAGGTTGTTTCCGCCAGCAACGTCCAGATCAACCTCACCCGACCCTTCACAGGTTTCCTGCAGGCACTGACGCTGCCTGCCTTTGCGATATCCTCCCCCACCGCCCTGGAAGGGCAGAAGGCCAACGTCCTGGACAAGGTGCAAAATGGCCAGGCAGTGTCCGCCTACGCCAGCCATCCGGTGGGGACAGGTCCTTACGCATTCACTGCCTGGGACGAACACAAGATCACGTTGGCCAGCTATAAGGGCTACTGGGGCAACAGGGGCCAAATCGGCGTTATCAATTTCATTCCTTACGACCACGCCGAAACGCGCCAGCAAGCGCTCCTGGACGGCAAGATCGACGCCTACGATCTGGTGACGTCCGGCACCTTTGATCAACTGGTCAAAAAGGGCGTCCAGATCATCCAGCGTGACCCTTTCTCGGTGATGTACCTCGGCATGAACCAAGCGGTTGCACCCTTGGACAAGCTGGAGGTCCGCCAAGCCATCGAGATGGCTATTGACAAGGAATCGCTCATCCGCAGGTTCTTCATCGACAACACGGCGCAAGCTTCACAATTTGTTCCCCCGAAGCTCAGTGGTTTCAACAACAATGCCCCGTCGTTGGGATACAACCCGGAGAAGGCGAAGGATCTGCTGGAGAAGGCCGGCTACAAAGGCGAGGAACTGAAGTTCTATTACCCGCTGAACGCCACGCGGGCCTACATGCCCACGCCAGAGAAGATCTACGCCGAGATCAGCCGCCAGCTGGTTGCGGTAGGCATCAACATCAAACCGGTTCCCGTGGACTGGGAGGATGGCTACCTCCAAAAGGTGCAGTCCCCTGGCGATCACGCCCTGCACCTCCTGGGCTGGAATGGCTCCTATGCGGATGCTGACAACTTCCTGGGTCCGCTTTTCGGAGAAGCCAGGGGTGAGTTCGGATATGCGGATTCGGAAGTTTTCCACAAGATCGAGCGGGCCCGCGCCCTGCCCGACGGCGATGACCGCAACACCCTGTACCAGTCCATCAATGCCGAGATAGCGGCGTCGGTACCGGCCGTGCCCATAGCCTTCCCTATCTCTGCGCTGGCCCTGTCCGACAAGGTGGAAAGCTATCCCGCTTCACCTGTCCTCAACGAAGTTTTCACAAACGTCCGCTTAAAGCCTTGACGATTCCCTGTAATTTCAGTATTGCGTCTGCCCGGGGATATTCTGTGACAGCCAGTGCCGCCGCTAACGGAGATTGATCGTGACCTTCATTTCCAAGACTCAACATGCCGACGTCGTCCTTATTGGCGGCGGAATCATGAGTGCCACCCTTGGTGCGTTCATCAAGCAACTCGAACCCACCTGGACCATCTCCCTCTTTGAACGACTCGACGAAGCGGGACTCGAAAGCTCCGGACCATGGAACAACGCCGGCACCGGACATGCTGCGCTGTGTGAGCTTAACTACTCCCCCGCGGCCAAGGACGGCTCCGTGGATCCTTCCAAGGCCATCCACATCAATGAGCAGTTCCAACTTTCGCGCCAGTTCTGGTCCCATCTGGTGGACAGCAATGTCATTGGCTCCCCCAAGGGCTTCATCAACACTGTTCCGCACATGAGCTTCGTCATCGGGGACGATCACGCGAACTTCCTGAAGACCCGGTACGAGGCCCTCAAGCCCAACACGCTGTTCCGCAGCATGGAATACACCGAAGACCAGGACAAGATCGCCAAGTGGGCGCCCCTCATCGTCAAGGGCCGGGACCGCAAGCAGCGTGTTGCCGCCACCCGCGCGGCGGAAGGCACCGACGTCGATTTCGGCGCGCTGACCCGTGAGCTGACAGGCTACCTGCGGGACACCGGCGCCGAGGTCAACTTTGGTCACGATGTCACCAACATTCATCGTGCATCAGGCGGCGGATGGGACCTTTCCCTCAAGCACCCCAAATCAGGTGAGCACGGCCGCATCCACGCCAAGTTCGTCTTCGTGGGCGCCGGCGGTGGAGCACTCCACCTGCTGCAGGCCTCGGGCATTCCGGAAAGCAAGGGTTATGGCGGATTCCCCGTCTCCGGCCAGTTCTTCCGCTGCACAGACGAAGCCATCACCTCACAACACAGCGCCAAGGTCTACGGCCAGGCATCTGTTGGCGCTCCACCCATGTCCGTCCCCCATCTGGATACCCGGTTTGTTGAGGGCAAGCGTTCCCTCCTCTTTGGGCCGTACGCTGGTTTCTCCACGAACTTCCTGAAGACCTCCAGCTACCTTGACCTCCCGCTGTCCATCCGACCGGGGAACATTATTCCGATGCTTGCTGTGGCCAAGGACAATATGGACCTCACGGCGTACCTCATCAAGGAAGTGGCCAAGCGCCACGAGGCCAAGGTCGAATCCCTGCGTGAGTACTATCCCGAGGCCGTTGGCAATGATTGGGAACTGATCACTGCGGGCCAACGCGTCCAGATCATCAAGAAGCACCCGCAAAAGGGCGGCATCCTGCAGTTCGGCACTGAGGTCATCGCGTCCCGCGATGGTTCCATCGGCGCCCTTCTGGGTGCGTCTCCGGGAGCTTCCACTGCTGTTCCGATCATGATTGAACTGCTCCAGAAGACGTTCCCCAAGAACTTCAAGGGTTGGCAGTCCAGGCTCAAGGACATGATGCCGGGCTATGGCGTGAAGCTTAACGAGAACCCTGAGCTTGCCGCAGAGCTTGAGGCAAGCACTGCACAGTCATTGCAACTGGAAGTGGCCAACGCCCTCCAGGGCTAGGCCGGCCGGGGCTGCGGCCGGTTTCCCGTCAGCCGAATTGTTCCGTAGATCTCAGGAGACTATGTAATGTTCCGCCTGGCCACTTTGTCCCTGGGAAACCGTGCCCTGATCGCGCTGATCACCGTCTTTGCGGCGGTGTTCGGCGTGATCACCATGGGCTCGCTCAAGCAGGAACTTATTCCGTCGATCGAGTTCCCGCAGATCACAGTCATCACGTCCATGCCCGGCGCTTCTCCCGAAGTAGTGGACAAGCAGCTAAGCAGGCCCCTTGAGACGGCCCTGAACAGCGTCGAGGGACTGGAGTCCACCACCTCCACATCCCGTAATGGTGTTTCACAGATCACCATGGTGTTTACCTACGGCTCCAACCTCGACCGCGCACGCAACCAGATCGACCGCGCGATTTCCAACGCCAAACGCGTGCTTCCGGCCGACGTCGAACCGCAATCCATTGCCGGCAACATCAGCGACTTTCCCATCGTGTTCCTGGCTGTCTCCTCTGACAAACCGCTCAGCGAACTCAATGCCGACCTCCAGCGCTTGAGCGTTCCCCGACTACAAAAGATCGACGGCGTCCGCGGCGCCGATCTGACTGGCGGCTCCAAGCAGCACATCCTGATCCAGCCCCGCCCGGCCGATCTTGCGGCGAAGGGTGCGTCCGTCCAGTCGATCAGCAGCGCACTGAAGAACAACGGCACGCTGGTTCCGGTGGGCACCATAGAGGACCAGGGCAAAACCCTGTCCTTGCAACTGGGCAGCCCGGTTGATTCCCTGGACGTCATCAAGGGCTTGCCGATATCGGGTGCCAAGGATTCCGCCACCATCGGAACTGTGGCTGATGTCAGCATCGAGGACGACCGCGCCACGTCCATCACGCGCACAAATGGCAAGCCAACGCTGGCGCTGTCAGTCACCAAGAAGCCCGAAGGCGACACTGTGGCGATTTCGCACGCGGTGCGGGATGCACTTGCGCCGATGGCAGCAGAGCTGGGGAACAACGCTGCGTTCACACCCGTCTTCGACCAGGCTCCCTTCATAGAGAAGTCCATCAAGGACCTCACCACCGAAGGGCTCCTTGGCCTGGGATTTGCCGTCGCGGTCATCCTGGTCTTCCTGATGTCCGTGCGGTCCACGCTGGTTACCGCAGTGTCGATCCCCCTTTCCCTCCTGATCACGTTCATTGGCATTTCCGCCACGGGCTACTCGTTGAACATCCTCACTCTCGGTGCGCTCACCATCGCCATTGGCCGCGTCGTTGATGATTCGATCGTGGTGATTGAAAACATCAAGCGCCACTTGAGTTATGGCGAGCACAAGCTGGCCGCCATCCTGACCTCCATCCGGGAAGTGGCCGGCGCCATCACTGCGTCCACGTTGACCACAGTGGCCGTCTTCCTGCCCATCGCGTTCGTGGGCGACCTGGCAGGCGAGTTGTTCCGGCCCTTTGCGCTGACGGTAACCATCGCCCTGTTGTCATCCTTGCTGGTTTCCCTCACGATCGTTCCCGTCCTGGCTTACTGGTTCCTTCCCTCGCCCCGCCAAGATGCCGAAGCATCAATGACGCCCAACGAGGCTGCAGCGAAGGCCCGGGAGGCTGAACAGCGGAGCCGGCTCCAGCGAGGTTACTTGCCTATCCTCGCGAAGACGCAGAAGCACCCCATCCTCACTTTGTCTGCGGCGGCCTTGGTGCTCGTGGCAACGCTCGCGGTATCGCCGCTCCTTGCCACAGACCTGCTGGGGAGGTCCGGCGAGAACAGCATGACAGTGCGCCAGGTCCTTCCGGCAGGAACCAGCCTGGAGGCCACCAGCGCTGAAGCCACCAAGGTGGAGGACATGCTCCGAGGCATGGAGGGCATCAAAGACGTCCAGGTGACCTCCGGTAACGCCCAGTCTGGCTTCGCCGCGCTAACGTCAACTGGCTCCTCCAACTCGACCTTCACGATCGTTACGGACGAGAAAGCGAACCAGAAGAAGCTTCAGGATGATGTCCGCTCCAAGCTCCAGGGTGCCGCGGGCAAGATCAGCGTGGGTTCCCAGCAGGGCGGATTTGGCACATCATCCACAGTGGACATCACTATCAAGGCCGCAAATTCGGCTGATCTCCAGTCTGCAAGTGACGCCATGGTCAAGGCGATGCAGGACGTACCCGGCAGCACTGAGGTATCCACCAACCTCGCCGCGAACCAGTCCGTAGTCCAGGTGCGCGTGGATCGCGCGAAGGCAGTGGCCGCCGGACTGACGGAGGAGCAAGTGGGTGCCTTCCTGGCATCGACCGTCAGCCCGGTCCCCGCAGGGACGGTACGCATCGAGACCAACGACTACCCCGTCCAGATCGGAAAGGGAACACGCTTCACCAGCATCACCGCGGTCCGTTCACTGCCACTCCCGACGGCGCGTGGTCCTGTGACGCTGGAGAGTATCGCCACCGTCGAACAAGTCGACACGCCTGTGTCCATCACGAGCAGCAACGGCCAGCGGACCGCGAAGGTAACCGTGACGCCGTCGGGCTCCAACCTGGGCAGCGTCAGCACCGAGGTGCAGAAGCGGTTGGCGTCCGTTGAGTTGCCTGCCGGCGTAACGGCCGCCGTTGGTGGTGCCACGACGCAGCAAGCGGAGTCCTTCCGTCAACTTGGCTTGGCTCTTCTGGCTGCGATCGCGATCGTATACGTGATCATGGTGGCTGCCTTCAAATCGTTGGTGCAGCCGTTGATACTCCTGGTTTCTGTTCCCTTCGCCGCGACAGGCGCTGTGGGCTTGCTATTGGCCACGGGCGTTCCCCTGGGGTTGCCATCGCTGATTGGCATGCTGATGCTGGTTGGCATCGTGGTCACCAACGCAATCGTGCTGATCGACCTCATCAACCAGTACCGCAAACCCCACAACGGCACACCGGGCATGAGCGTAGCCGATGCCATTACCCACGGCGCCCGCCAACGCCTGCGACCCATCCTGATGACGGCATTGGCCACAGTGTTCGCGCTGACCCCCATGGCCCTGGGCCTCACTGGTGGCGGAGGGTTCATTTCGCAGCCGCTGGCAATCGTCGTGATCGGTGGCCTGGTGTCCTCAACGGCGCTGACGCTCATTCTGGTCCCCGTCCTTTACAAGCTGGTGGAAGGACGCCGGGAGAAAAAACAACTCCTGAAGCAGCTGCAGCACCGCCCCGAAGTCACGCCGGATAAGGGAAATGGCGGGAACGGCCAGGACGACTTCGTCGACTGGACCACCGGCATGGTGCCCCGGGTGACGGGACGCCGGGCGGCGAACAACCCCGCGGAGTAGACCCGCATAAACAGCCAACAGGGCCGGGAACAATTCCCGGCCCTGCCCTGTTACAGGCATTGATACATGCAAATGCATCTAGTTTGGGATACACTGTTTACAGAGCCCGGGACCACGGGCAGGGAGAAAGGCACATCATGCAGATCGGCGTATTCAGCGTCAGTGACATCACCACTGACCCCACCACGGGCCGCACGCCCACGGAGAACGAACGCATCAAGGCCTCCGTTGCCATTGCCAAAAAGGTCGAAGAAATCGGCATGGATGTCTACGCCATTGGCGAGCACCACAACCGCCCCTTCTTCTCATCCTCCCCCACCACCACACTGGCCTACATCGCAGCCCAGACCGATCGCATCACGCTGTCCACGGCCACAACCCTGATCACCACCAATGACCCGGTCAAGATCGCCGAGGACTTTGCGATGCTGCAGCATCTCTCCGATGGCAGGGTTGACTTGGTGCTTGGGCGCGGCAACACAGCGCCTGTATACCCCTGGTTCGGAAAGAACATCCAGGACGGGATCGAGCTGGCGATCGAAAACTACAGCCTGCTCCGCAAGCTGTGGGATGAAGATACGGTCAATTGGTCGGGCAAGTTCCGCACACCCCTGCAGAACTTCACATCTACACCGCGCCCCCTCGACGGCGTTGCCCCCTTCGTCTGGCACGGCTCCATCCGCACGCCGCAGATCGCCGAAGTAGCTGCCTACTACGGTGACGGCTTCTTCGCCAACAACATCTTCTGGCCCAAGGAGCACTACCAGCAGTTGATCGGCCTTTACCGTGAGCGCTACGAGCACTATGGCCACGGCACGGCAGACCAGGCAATCGTGGGCCTGGGTGGCCAGTTCTTCATGAGGAAGAACTCCCAGGACGCCGTCAAGGAGTTCCGCCCATACTTTGACAACGCACCGGTGTACGGTCACGGTCCTTCCTTGGAGGACTTCACCTCACAGACACCCCTGACCGTGGGCAGCCCGCAGGAAGTCATCGAGAAGACGCTCACCTTCCGTGAGTTCTTTGGCGACTACCAGCGGCAGTTGTTCCTGATCGATCACGCAGGTTTGCCCCTGAAGACCGTCCTGGAGCAGCTTGACCTCTTCGGCGAGGAAGTCCTTCCCGTGCTCCGTAAGGAATATGCTGCGTTGAAGCCGGCCAACGTGCCGGACGCGCCGACGCACGCTTCCCGCGTTGCTGCGGCCATGGAGGCCAGCGTCAACGAGTCCGCTCCAGCTGGAGCCCCGGGTCAGGAGGCCTGATGTCCAGCCCTTCGGCGTCCTCCGCCGTTCGCCTCGCCGCCGAGACCTGGGAGTCGCTGTTCCGCTCCCAGGTGGCGGTGATGCGGAAACTTCAATCAGGTCCGGCGTTCAAGTCCCTGCCCGTCAAGGAGTATGACGTCCTGTTCACGCTCTCGCGATGCCCTTCCGGTCAGCTGCGGTTGAACGAGATCAATGACAAAGTGCTGCTGAGCCAGTCCAGCCTGAGCCGTTTGGTGGACCGTCTGGAGAAGCGCGGTTTGGTGGAGCGGACAACAGCGCCCGACGACGGCCGTGGAGTGCTGCTGTCCCTCACCGAATCAGGCAGCGAGTTGCAGAAAACAATTGGTCGGGAACACGTGCGCGATATTGCCCAATTGGTCGGGCCGGCGCTAACTGTCCAGGAGCAGCGGGAGCTGTTGCGGCTGACGGAGAAGCTGCGGGCCTCGGTGGCAGGACACCAGCCAATGCACGGGTAGGGGTGCCGGTCTCCGTCATCTCAGCGCAGGTCATCTCAGCGCAGGCGGACGAGCTGCCGTGGATCCTCCCTTGGGAGCTCACCGTTGACTGATGCACTGACCTTGAGGGTCTTCAGCGACAAGCTTCCACCCACTGTGGACAAGAAGGCTGTATCTGAAGAATCCCGTCCTGCCGTAATGCGAAGCATGGACTCGCGGGGCGCCAGCCCTGTGGGGTCGATGATGTGCCATTCGTCGTCGATGTAGGCCTCCGCCACAGCGTGGAAGTCCATGGGGCTCAGACCGGGTGCATACACAGCCGCGAGGCGGGCGGGGACATCCTTGGACCTCAACAGGGCAATGGCCAAATGGGCGAAGTCACGGCATACACCCCGGCGGTGGAGAAGCGTCTCCACCGCCCCGTCGGTTCCTCGCGAGGATCCACTGACGTAGCGCAGCTCTCCATTGACCCAATCGCGGACAGCGTGGAGCAGTTCGGCCCCGCTGAGGCTGCCGAACTCGGCGTAAGAGGTGGGCAGCAACCGATCAGATTCGGCGTAGCGGCTCGGCCGGACGTACCGGATGAGTTCCATGGGAGAGGGTGTGTCGCGCCCTGCGAAGCCATGGACGGTTGCTTGGTAGTCAACCGTCACTTCGCTGGGCTCCGCGAATTCCATGTATTGGAAGCGGCCCCCGTGATCGTCGCAGAGTTCAGCGAAGGGAATCTCGTTCCCATCAAGAGTGATGGAGAGTGTTTCCGTCACTGACTCGTACCCCGGATTGTTGGCCACGGCGATGGCCATGGCCACTTTCGTGTTGGCTACAGTCTTGAAAACGAGCTTGGCAGCAACGTTGCGTTCCATTGATCTCCGGGGTGGGTTGCGGCGGGACAGCCCCCGATGCCGCCGTTGTGTGGATCAGCCAACCGCAGGACTACAGATTGACCTTCAGAGACAGTAGCATCCGTTGGACGTTGGCGAATTCAGAATCATGGGCGACGTACTTCGCGGCCAGGTCCAACGTGTCAAAAGTCTTTGCCGGGGCTACTTTTTCATCGGCGGCGAAGGCATGGACCGCTGTGACATCCCCGAAAGAGTAGTCGCCCTTGCCGGAAGGTCCCTGAACGCGGTTCCTCAGTTCGCAGGCCTGGCCATCGGCGCCAGCCACCATGTTGGTGATGCCGAAGGAACCGAAGAATTTGTACCCTTGGATCACGCGGAAAACGACGCGGGGATCGATGGTGTCCGGACCATCGGAGTGCGGAACATGAAGTGGCACACTGCTGATAACAACGTAGGGATGGCTTTGGCCGGCGGGGCAAGCGATCGGCCCTGCAGGACGCAGCCCTGTCTGCAGGGTTGCGATGTATCGGCCCCCGCCATCTTTGACTTCGACCTTCAGGGCGCCTGGCAGTGAACCAGCTTCGGCCGTGACAGACTGGGCAATCCAATCCTCAGGGAGTTCGAAGCTGACCTTTTTAGCGGGATCCGTGTAGGTCTTCCAGGTCAACGCCGTGGCTGCCGGGCTCGGGTCAGAGCTGGATGCAGCGCTTGAGCCGGGTGTCGCGGACGGTGGGCTGGAGACGGCGCCTCCTGACGGCGTCGTACTTTTCGACCCGGCGCCTTGGGACGGGAGCCCTGACTCTGAACTATTGGGATGGGAGTCGGAAGTCTGGGAAACCTGTGGCCCCTTGTTTTCAGTGGAACAGGCCGCGGTAGCCGTAAGCAGGACGGCGCCCAGTACCAATGCGCCGAGCCGAAGCTTCGACGTCATGCCGGTCGGGTGGATAGTGCCGTTCATGCGCACAGCTTATCGGCGGGGAAGGACCCGACACGGGATTTGACGGCGTACTAGGCTGAAGGCATGGCTCCCGATCAGCATGACGCATTCGAGGACAACATGCCCACCATGTCCGCCGTTGACGTTGCGGATTGGCGGCTGCGGACCTTCGCCCTCTATGACCATGTGCGGCAACTGGCAGCTACGGATCCGTTCGATGCACACAACTATTGGCGCCAGGAGCGGGACCGGATGTTTGCTACCCATCCCGCATCCGCCCTGACAGCAGAGATGAAAGCATCCTTCTCCGGTTTGCGCACGGCCGACTACGATCCCGCATTCCGGATGTACGTTCCGCTGTCACCGGAGGGTACGGGACAGGAAATGAATGTTGAAACAGGGACCGACGGCGTAGTTCCGTTTGTGAGGATCGGAACCTTTGAGTTGCCCGGACTCGGATCCCTGGCCGTTTGGCGGCTCCGAAGCTACGGCGGCGGCATCTTCGTGCCTTTTCGCGACGCTACCGCAGGCAAAGAGGGTGGAAGCTACGGCGCCGGAAGATACCTTTTGGACACAGTGAAGGGCGCCTACCACGGTGTTCGCCGCATCGATGAACGGCAGGAGTTCATTGTGGACTTCAACTTCGCCTACAACCCGTCTTGCGCCTACAACGAAGCCTGGGCATGCCCCCTTGCCGGACCGGCCAACCGGCTCGCAGCCGAGGTACCAGTGGGTGAGCTGTATTTGGGAGAAGGCTAACGCCCCCTGAAGCCAGCCGCCTTGAGCGGCCGACACTGCGTGTTGCTTGAGAGGGCCGGGCGCAGTGTCACGGAACCGTAAGTTCTGGAGCACCCTGGGCCAGACCGTAAAAGCCTAGCCTTGGAGCATGAACAGAATCCGGCGGATGATCCGTGCCCACAGGATCCTTGCCAGCATGGTGGGCGTGGCGATCGTGGTCCTGGTCATCGTTGGGGCCGCACTGTTCCAGCCCTGGCGGCTGTTTACGAGCAGCAGCGTGAACGAGGCCCTGCCGGCGGCTCCTCCCGCATCAACATTGGCGTCACCTTCCAATGCGCCGGCTTCCGATGCACCGGCTTCCGATGCACCGACTTCCGAGTCACAGGGCAACGGCTCGCCTGCCCCCAACACGTCTGCCTCAACGCCAGCAGTCACGACCGATCCTGTGGTGCTGGGCTTCGGCAATTTCAAATCCCAGGAGCATCAGACTTCTGGTACCGCACAGCTCCTGGAACTGCCCGATGGCTCCCGTGTGCTGAGGTTGGAAAACCTGGCCAGCAGCGATGGCCCGGACGTCAAGGTCTGGCTCAGCAGCCTTGAAGCAGGAGGCGATTGGTACAAGTACCGCTCGGGCCGGTATGTGGACCTCGGTGCCATCAAGGCCACGCACGGCAACCAGAACTATGTCATCCCCTCTGGCGTGGACCTCTCCGGCCTGTCATCGGTGGTGCTCTGGTGTGACCGTTTCAGCGTCGCCTTCGGATCGGCGCAGCTTGCCTGACTCGTTGCTGGGCCACGTCTGCGCCCTTACCTGGGGTCTTAGGGCGTAAAGCGGGCCCCACAACACGTCGCAGGACGTAGGATGTCATCATGACTTCCCGCCTTCCCCGTCGCATCGCCCGCGTCCGCCCCTTGGATTCACAGGATCCCAACGAGCAATTCTTCGTTGCCAACGACGCCCGGGACTTCGAATCCGAGGCGGGGACGCACTGGATGGTTATCGATTCGCCCTTCGGGGCGTCAAGGGCAAACGCGAGTGGCCCCTCGCGCCACGGTTGGGAACCAGGGACTGGGGTGAGGGAGGGTTCTTTCACTTTCCTCGCGCCTTCAGTGCCGGCCAACGTCTTTGGTATGGCCCACAACACCGGGCAAGCTGGCAGGGACCTTCAACCACAGGCATTTCACAAAGCCGCGTCCAGCGTCATCGGCCCCGGCGAAGCGATCCAGCTGAGTGCGAACGTTGGTCATGTTGACCCTGAAGCCGAGCTGACGGTCGTCGTCGGACGTACAGCGCGAGGCCTGACGCTGGAAACGGCGGGTTCGGCAATCCTGGGCTACACCATCGGGAACGATGTCTCTGCACGCGACCTCCAAAAGACCGACGAACTCTGGATCAGCGCGAAAAGCCAGGACACCTTTACGCCTGCAGGTCCGTGGATCGTCACGGACTTGGACGCCGCAGATCTTTCCATCGGGATCGTCCACAACGGCACCAAGCTCAAAACCGCCAGCACCGCGGACCTCGGTTGGAAAGTGGACGAGATCATGGTCTACCTGTCCTCGTTCATGACCCTCCAGCCCGGCGACCTGGTCCTGACTGGCTTCCCCGCCGAGTGCGCGCGCATTCAGCCAGGTGACACCGTGGTGTGCCGGGTGGAAGGAATTGGAGAGCTCTCCAACCCCGTCACCACCGCTTCCTGGGAGGACGTGCCCGCATAGTGTGTCAGGCTTAACTCATGGAGACAGCCGCAGACGCCACCGAACTGCGCCCGCCTCCCTTGCAAAAGCCTCCCAGGAAGCGGCCTCCCGGCCTCCTCAAATACCCCGTGGTGCGGCAACTGCTTCGCTTCACCGGCGTCGGAATTCTCTGCACGGCGAGTTCGCTTGCACTCTACGCGTTGCTGCGTCCCTGGATCGACCCGCAGCTTGCCAACGCCCTGGCATTGATCGTCACCTCGCTCATGAATACAGCCCTGAACCGCAGGCTGACATTCAAGATCAGCGGCAGCAGGAAACGCGGCCAGGACCACATGCATGGGCTGATTGTCATAGGCATTGCCCTGGTCATCACTGGAGGGAGTCTGGGCATCCTGCATCTCATCCACCCCGAGGCCACTGTCAGTGAAGAACTCTGGACCACGACTCTCTCCGGCTTCGTCGCCACAGGAGTCCGGTTCACCCTGTTGAGGCACTGGATTTTCCGCCGCGCCCGCCACGTGTGACTACGCGGCGGGGTGTGACTAGTTGGCTTGGGGAGACGCCAGGTTCCGGACACGCCCGACGGCGGTTTCCACGGCTCCGGCAGCTTGCTCGAGTTCGGCTTCGGTAACAGTTGAGGTGAAGCTGAAGCGGACGGCTGTCTGGGCTACCTCCGGGGCAATGCCCAACGCCACCAGCACCGGTGACGGCGCATCAGATCCGGCAGCACAGGCGGAGCCGCTGGAGCAGACCACGCCGAGGCGTTCCAGCTCAAGCAGGACTGATTCGCCGCTGGTTCCAGGGAAGCAGAACGATGCGATCGATGGCAGCCTCTGGCTTCGATGCCCTGTCAGCACGGCACCCTGGACGGTTTGGAGGATGTGCGAGACGAACCGCTCCCGCTGCTCAGAAACCCGCGAGGCCAGCTCCGGCTGCTCGTCCAGGCTCAAAGTCAGGGCGGTGGACAACGCCACGGCCCCGGCTACATTCTCTGTTCCGGATCTCTTTCCCCGCTCCTGGCCTCCCCCATGAACCAACGGCTCCACGCGCATCCGGCCCTTCGTGAACAGGACTCCGGATCCCTTGGGCGCGCCCAGCTTGTGGCCGGAAATGCTCAGCGCATCCACGCCCAGTGCCTTGACGTCCAAGCTCAGCCAGCCGGCGGCTTGGACAGCGTCAGTGTGGAAGGGGATGCCAAACCCGTGAGCTACGGCTGCAAGGTCCGCAACGGGCTGGACCGTACCAATCTCGTTGTTCGCATACATGATGCTCACCATGGCTGTGTCCGGCCGAAGGACGGCGCGGAGCGCCTCCACCGTGACCAGTCCGTCCCCGTCCACCGGCACAACGTCCACCGTGAAGCCATGCACGCGTTCTAGGTAGCGGGCTGATTCTTCCACCGCGGGATGCTCGATGGCGCTAATCACTACCCGCTTCAGCGAGGGATCGGCTGCCTGCCGGGCCAGTGCGATTCCCTTGACGGCCAGGTTGTCAGCCTCGGTGCCACCCGAGGTAAAGGTCACCTCGCCCGCGCGGCAATTAAGCACCTTCGCGACGGCGGATCTCGCCCCTGCGAGCGCCGTGGCCGCCGCTTCACCCAGGCTGTGGTGGCTGGATGGGTTGCCAAACTCGCCGCTGAGGTAGGGCCACATGGCTTCGAGTACCTCGCGCCGGACCGGCGTGGTGGCTGCAGCGTCCAGGAAGATCATGGAAGTCAGACTGCTTTCAGCCCTGCATCGGTTCGCAGCTCAATATCCAGTCCGAGGTCCAGTGCCGAGACACTGTGCGTCAGCCCGCCGATCGAGATGACGTCCACGCCGGTTGCCGCGATCTCTGCCACGGTGTTGAGGTTGACGTTGCCGCTGGCTTCCACGTTGGCCCGTCCATCTACCTGCTTGACGCCTGCCCGGAGTTCATCGATGGAAAAGTTGTCCAGCATAATGGTGTCCACTCCCGCGGCCAGCACGGGTTCGATCTGATCTGCGCGGTCAACCTCAACTTCAAAGTGTGTGGTGTGTCCCAGCTGGGCTTTGGCGGCCACGAGCAGTTCAGTCAGTTTTGCGGGGTCTCCGCCGGTCATGACAGCCAAATGGTTGTCCTTAGCCAGGACAGCATCCGAGAGGCTGTAACGGTGGTTCGCTCCCCCGCCGCAGCGCACGGCATAGCGCTCCAGGACACGCAAGCCGGGCGTTGTTTTGCGGGTGTCCGTGATCCGCGCGCGAGTTCCCTCAACGAGCCGGACGAATTCCGCAGTCTTGGTGGCTATGGCACTCATCCGCTGCACCAGGTTCAGTCCGACACGTTCTGCCAACAGTACCGAGCGCGCACTGCCGGTGACCCGGGCGAGGTGAGTGCCGGCGTCGAACGCTTCACCGTCCGCCAGCAGCAGCTGGACGTCCGTGTCCGGGTCGACGAGCTTCATGGCGTCGCGGAACACCGTTCCACCGCTGAACACGCCCGGGACGCGGGCGTTCAGGACAGCAGTGGCACGCGCGCCGGCGGGGATGAGCAGCTGTGAGGTGATGTCGCCGCTGGGCGCATCCTCCGCGAAGGCCCTTTCCAGGATGTCCCGGACGGGCGCTGTGGGAAGGGTCAGGTTGGTTGTGGAGGTCAGGTCAGTCATTGACGAGGCTCGCTTTCCGGCTCATGGTGTAACGCTTGTCAAAATCGTCGACGGTGGCTGGTTCGCTCACGCCGTCACTGCGGTAGTGGGCCCCAAGCGACTCCCGCCGCTCCCGCGCCGCATGAACGAGCAACTGCGCAGCCAACAGCAAGTTGGAATCCTCGTGCTCCCGAGGATCCAATGAGTCAGGCACCTCCAAGGGAACAACTTCTCCCTCCCAAGAACCAAGAGCTTCTGCGGCCCCTGCCAACAACTCACCGGTACGCAACACGCCAGCCTTCGCGGTCATCAAGCGACGAAGTGCCTGCCGGGAAAACCCGCCTGGAAGTGCTGTCGCTGGGGCGGTTTCGTTGAAAAGGCCGCTGCGATCGTCGTCTGGCGGGGTCCCGGCAGCGTGCGTAAAAGCGAGGCCGCCCGCGGCCGAGTTAGCACGCAGAGGGACTCCGTTAGGCGACCCACCGTGTTCACCGCTAAGGAAGGCAGAAACAGCCCGCCGCCCAAACACGAGCCCTTCGAGCAAGGAGTTGCTCGCCAACCGATTTGCCCCTTGAACCCCGGTACAGGCAACTTCACCGGCCGCCAACAGTCCAGGAACAGAGGTCCGGCCGTAAAGATCGGTCACCACCCCACCCATCCAGTAATGCGCCGCTGGAGCGACGGGTACAGGCTCGCGGCTCCAGTCCAAGCCGGCTTGGCGGGTGCGTTCGCTGATGGTGGGGAAGCGCTTCTCGAGGAAGCCCTTCCCACGCTGTTCCTCGATGACGGTTGCATCGAGGAAGACGTGACCGTTGGGGTCACCGAGTGCTGCAAGGTGCAGGGCTATGCTCCGGGAGACGACGTCCCTGGGGGCGAGCTCGCCGTCCGGGTGGTAATCGGCCATGAACCGGCGTCCGGTGGCGTCCACGAGAATGGCGCCTTCGCCGCGTACTGCCTCGGAAATGAGCAGGGGGTCAGTGTTGCCTTCGGCTTCAAGGGCATCCCCTGTACGGACCATGCACGTGGGATGGAACTGGAAGAATTCGAGGTCGGCCACCTCGGCGCCGGCCCGCCACGCCAGGGCGAGCCCGTCGGCTGTGGCTACGGATGGGTTGGTTGTTTGTGCGAACAGTTGACCGGCTCCACCTGTTGCGAGGAGCACTGCGTCAGCCTGAAGGGTCAGTTCCCGGCCATCGTGGATGTACTCGACACCGGTGACGCGCTCCCCGTCGTAGGACAGTGAAGTCACCTGCGCATGCCCGATTACCTGGATTCGTCCGGTCGCGTGGAAGTTCAGCACGGTCTTGATCAGGGCGGCTGCAACGCGGGCACCTGTGGCGTCGCCCCCGGCGTGGAGGATACGCGGGGCAGAGTGGGCGGCTTCGAGTCCCAGGGAGGGATCGCCGTCGTCGTCAAGGTCGAAACGGACGCCGAAGCGTCCAAGTCCGGCAATGTCCATCCGGGCCTCGGTGCACAACACCCGCACGGCTTCCTCGTCGCAGTGGCCCGCGCCGGCATTGAGCGTGTCGGCGATGTGGGCAGCAACGGTATCCCCCGGAGCCGGCTCCTCCAGAACAGCCGAGATGCCGCCCTGTGCCAAGTACGTATTGCTGTCCGCGAGCGCGCCCTTGGTGAGCAGCACCACTTCGGCTCCGGCTTCGGCGGCCAGCAGCGCTGAGTACAGCCCCGCAATGCCGCTTCCGACGACGATCAGCCGCTTGGGCTGGTGCCCTCCAGCGAGGCTTCCTGAGGTCATGTGAGGCTCGATTCGGATCGTCCGGAAGACCGGTGTTGGTAGCAGGTTAGGCAGGCTTGGCCGCCAGCATGCGCTCCAGCGCAATTTTGGCGTTGTCCTGTACGGCGTCATCCACGGTGATGCGGTTGACGATGCGTCCTTCGACGAGTTCCTCAAGCACCCAGGCGAGGTAACCCGGGTGGATGCGGTACATGGTGGAGCAGGGGCAGATCACCGGGTCCAGACAGAAGATCGTGTGCTGTGGGTTTTCTGCAGCCAGCCGGTTCACCATGTTGATTTCGGTACCAATGGCGAAGGTGGTGGGTTCGGTGGCCGCCGCGATGGCCTTCTTGATGAAGTCGGTGGACCCTGCAGAATCGGAAGCATCCACAACTTCCATGGGGCACTCGGGGTGCACGATCACGTTGACGCCGGGGTGGTCGAGCCGGGCTTTTTCAATCTGGCCCACGTTGAAGCGCTTGTGCACCGAGCAGAAGCCGTGCCAGAGGATCACCCGGGAGTCCAGCAGCGTTTGTTCGTCGTTCCCGCCCAGTTCCTTGCGGGGGTTCCACATAGGCATCTGCTCCAGGGGGACGCCCAGGGCCTTGGCAGTGTTGCGGCCCAGGTGTTGGTCGGGGAAGAACAAGACGCGCTGCCCACGCTCGAAAGCCCATTCCAGGACCACTTTGGCGTTGGAGGAGGTGCAGACAATTCCGCCGTTGCGGCCACAGAAGGCCTTCAGCGCAGCAGAGGAGTTCATGTAGGTGACGGGGATGACCGGAACGCGGCCCTGGGCGTCGGTGTCCGTGCCGAAGATTTCTTCGAGCTGTTCCCAGCATTCCTCCACGGAGTCCTCATCAGCCATGTCTGCCATGGAGCAGCCAGCCGCCAGGTTGGGCAGGATTACTGCCTGTTCGGGCGTGGAAAGGATGTCCGCAGTTTCAGCCATGAAGTGGACGCCGCAGAAGATGATGGCTTCAGCATCGGGCTTGGTCAGTGCAGCATTTGCGAGCTGGAAGGAGTCACCCACGAAGTCGGCGTACTGGATAACTTCGTCACGCTGGTAGAAGTGGCCCAGGATCACGGCGCGGTCCCCGAGCGTCTCTTTGGCAGCCCGGATACGGGCATCCAGTTCAGCATCCGTCGCCCGCTTGTACTCTTCCGGGAGCTGTCCCTGCCGCGGCGTCTCCTTGGGAGCGACGTCGCTGCTGGAGGCTCCCGGTCCGTAAGCGGGGGCACCGGCAAGAGCCTCGGCAAGGTCGTACTCCCAGGGCCCTTTGGCCAGGGCCGGGCTGCAGGTGGATCCTGCGCGGGAAAGGCCCTTCTCGGCTTCCTCCCGCGTGATCAGCTGGACGGCAGTGTTGACGCTGCTCATGGTGTACTCCTGTTATCTGGCCCGAGACCGGGCGTGCCGGTGAAGCGGTAGAGGCGTGGCGGACGGTGTTTTCCGCCCTGCAGGTATTCACCGGTTTCTTCAATGTCCGGTGTGGCTTTGATATGGCGGCGGAAGTTTGCCGGATCCAGTTGGCGGTCCAGCACTGCTTCGTAGACTTCACGGACCTGCGCGAGGGTGAAGAACTCTCCCAGCAGGTGGTAGGCGATGGAACCGTAGGCCATCTTGTTGCGCAGACGCCAGAGTGCGTAATCCACAATCGCGTTGTGGTCGAAGGCGAGTTCGCCGAGCCTGTCCGCCCGGAACCACCGCACATTTTCCGATTCGTCCGCGAGGGCGGCTTCGGTTGGCTGGACGAGTGCCCAGTAGACGATCGACACGACGCGCTGGCTGGGCGAGCGATGCAGACCGCCGAAGGCGTAGAGCTGCTCCAGGTACTGCGGTGCCAGCCCTGTGGTTTCGCGAAGATTGCGCGATGCGGCGTCCTGGAGGGATTCATCATGGGCCAAAGGCCCGCCGGGAAGGGCCCACAAATCCTTGTAGGGTTCCCGGATCCTTCGAACCAGTGGCAGCCAGAGCGTGGGGCGGCCCGATGTTTCGCTGGGACGGAGGGCGAAAATCACCGTTGAGATTGCCAACGACGGCGGCGCCAAGCGGCGTTCAGCAACGTTCGCCGAGATCGGATTCACGGCGTTCACCTCGCTTCGTCGCCGTCTGGAGACTTCCTCCACACACTGGAATCTTAGTTAAAGTCATCTTGACTAGAACTAATGGTACGACTCCGCAGCCTCTTGGCAAAATGCCCTGCGTCACACTGACTTGGCGGCAGCTTCCATCAGCGGCAGGGTGCGGCCCTGGATGTGGCTGTTCAGCACGATGACGGACGAGCAACGGACCACGGATTTGGTGGCGATCATCGCGTCCAGCACCCGCTGCATATCAGGATTTGAGCGCGCTGCGATGCGAACCATCAAATCGGAATTTCCCGTCACGGTGTGCACTTCAATGATCTCCGGGATGGCGCTAAGGCTCTGAATAATGGCGTCGTGACCGATCTCCTGGGTAATGGTGACCGAACAGAACGCCACCACAGGGAAGCCGAAGTTGGCCGGATCCGGCTGGGGAACCCAGGAGCCAATCACCCCGTTTTCGATCATCCGGTCGATCCGGGACTGCACCGTAGCCCTGGCAACCCTCAGCACCCGGGATGCCTCCAACACGGAGGACCTCGGCGAATCAGTGAAAAAACGTACAATTTTTGCATCAAGCGCATCGACCAGCATCAAAGTTCCTGTCCCCGGGGATTCTTACCCATCACATCGCCACAGCAAAAAGTGATGTATCTTACAAACTGCGAGAATTATTCCACGGCTCTTGCTGCGTCGTCGACGCCCAGCTTGCTCAGCCCAAGAGGCAAGCTCGCTACACCGAGTATGAAATCCATAGAAGGTAGACACGTATGACAACGAAGTCCATCGCGGCTCCTGCCCAAACATCCGGCCTTGGCCATTCACTTAAGCCACGCCAACTCACCATGATGGGGCTCGGGAGCGCCATCGGAGCAGGCCTCTTCCTCGGCTCCGGCGCGGGCATCCAGGCCGCCGGCCCGGCGGTCCTGATCTCCTACCTCGTGGCGGGAACCCTGATCATCCTGGTCATGTGGGCCCTGGGCGAGATGGCTGCCGCAAATCCCAACAGCGGAGCATTCTCCGTCTACGCCGAAAAAGCCATGGGCAAGACCGCTGGCGGCACCATTGGCTGGCTCTGGTGGCTTCAGCTGGTGGTGGTCATCGCAGCCGAAGCACTTGGCGCGGCAGGCCTGCTCTTCACCGTGTGGCCGGTCATTCCAGTGTGGGTGCTCGCCTTGGTGTTCATGGTGGCGTTCACGGGCATCAACCTCGTGGGCGTCCGCAATTTTGGAGAGTTCGAATTCTGGTTCGCGATTCTGAAAGTCGCGGCAATCGTCATCTTCCTCCTCATCGGCGCCGCCTTGTTGTTCGGCTGGTTGCCCAACGTTGCCTCGCCGGGCCTGTCAGCCTTCGGGGACTTCGCCCCCAACGGAATCGGCGGCATCGCGGCTGCTCTGTTCGTGGTGATCTTCGCTTTCGGCGGAACGGAAATCGTCAGCGTCGCCGCTGCCGAAACAGAGAACCCCGCGCACAGCGTCGGCAAGGCTATCCGGACTGTAGTTTGGCGCATCCTGGTCTTCTACATCGGCTCTGTTTTCGTCATCGCAGCGGCTCTTCCCGTTGGCTCGGAAGGACTGAAGTCCCCCTTCGCGGGCGTGCTGGACCTTGCGGGTATCCCTGGTGCCGGCGCTGCCATCACCCTGGTGGCCGTAGTTGCACTGCTTTCCGCCCTGAATGCCAACCTGTATGGCGCCTCAAGGATGATCTTCTCCCTGTCAGAGCGGGGCGAGGCTCCTGGCTTCCTGTCCAAGCTGAGCGCCTCCAAGGTGCCGGTGGCCGCCGTCGGGATTTCCGTTGCTTTCGGCTTCATCGCGACCGTCCTGGAGCTGCTCTTCCCCGAGCACGTACTGCCGGCGCTCCTGAACCTCGTGGGCTCCACGTGCCTGGTGGTGTGGGGCACTGCTTTGGTCTCGCAGTTCATCCTGCGCCGCAGGGCGGACCGCGAGGGAACCGAGCTGCCGCTGCGCATGAAGGGCTTCCCGGTCCTCACGGTCGTGGGGATCGTCCTGTTGGGAATCATCCTCGTGGTGGGCTTTGCCAACCCTGAGAGCGCCGGCCAGCTGATCGGCACCTTCATCCTGATCCTGGTTATCGCCGCAGGGTGCTTCCTCAACGCCAAGACGAAGGCCGGCAAGCAGCCACTGCATACGAAGTAGCCGCCTGTTCATTGAAACCAAGAGGTCCTGCGCAATTTGTTTTGCGCAGGACCTCTTTGCGTATCCAAATTGTACAAAGTGTTTCGTTGAAACTGAGCTGATTGCGCACGCCCATTGTTGGTGACTAGGGTCACAACCATGACTACCAACAACGTGCTCGCCGCCGTCGATGAGGATGCCGCGCCGCTCACGCACGAACAACTTCGTGAGCTCTATTCCCTGATGGCCTCCGTCCGCCACCTGGACACCGCAGCCGTCGCCTGGCAACGCCAGGGCATCATTCCCGGCTATGCGCCCCAGATTGGCCAGGAAGCTGCGCAGGTAGGCAGCGGATATGCAGTTGACCGGACGCGCGACTTCGTGTTCCCCACATATCGCGAGATGGGCGTGGCCCGGGCCATGGGGCTGGACATGGTGGGCTACATGTCCACGCACAAAGCCACGTGGCATGGCGGAATGTACAACCCGCTGGAATCCCGCTTCGCTCCCATCCAGGCTGTAGTGGCCGGATCGGTATTGCATGCTGTTGGTTGGGCACATGGCCAAACCCTCTCCGGAAAGCCCGACGGCGAACGCGGCGTTGCCATGACATACTTCGGCGACGGAGCATCCTCCCAGGGCGATGTCCACGAGGCCATGAACTTTGCTGCTGTGATGAAGGCGCCAGTGGTCTTCTTCATCCAGAACAACGGCTGGGCAATCTCCGTCCCCACCGAACGCCAGGTTGCCGGCGGCTCAGTCGCTGCCCGTGCGGCCGGATACGGGATTCCTTCCCTGCAGGTGGATGGCAACGACGTCGTCGCAGTCCATGAGGCCACTCGTTCGGCTTTTGCCCATTGCCGCGCCGGTAACGGTCCTGTCGTCATCGAAGCGATGACCTACCGCCGTGGGCCCCACTCCACGGCGGACGACCCCGGGCGTTACCGCACCCTGGAAGAGGAACGGCTCGGTGCCGGCGAAGATCCCCTTGAGCGCTTCAAGCAGCGCCTCCTCGACGACGGCATTGCGGATAACGCATTCTTCGCCGATGCACAGCAGCAGGCCCAGGAGGAAGAGGAAGCCATTCGCGCGGGCATCGAAGCCCTTGCGCCCCGTCCCGGGGCCGAGATGTTCAGCCTCGTCTTCCAGGAACCAACGCCCACCCTTCAATCCCAGGCCAGTGACTGGCGCAAGGAGTCCGAACATGTCTGAGACAGCCACGGCACTATCGTTCGCTCCCGGGTCGGTCACGATGGACACCGAACCCGTCCTGCACCTTTCCATGCAGCAGGCACTGAACCGAGCGCTTGACGAGATCCTGACCGACAATCCCAAAACGGTCATCTTCGGCGAGGACTGCGGCCGATTGGGCGGCGTTTTCCGGATTACCGACGGCCTGCAGGCCAAGCACGGCGAAGAACGGGTCTTCGATACCCCACTGGCCGAGTCCGCCATCCTGGGCATGTCGGTGGGACTGGCCATGGCAGGCTTCCACCCCATCCCCGAAGTACAGTTCGACGGCTTCGCCTACCCGGCCATCAACCAGATCGTGTGCCAAATCGCCCGGATGAACTACCGCAGCCGCGGCACGCTCCCGATGCCGATCACGCTCAGGGTTCCCAGCTTCGGCGGAATCCGCGCTCCGGAACACCACGGCGAAAGCCTTGAAGCCCTGTTTGCGCACGTTCCCGGACTGAAGGTGGTTTCGCCTTCCACCCCACATGACGCCTATCACCTCCTCAAGTACGCAGCCACGCGCCCGGATCCCGTCATCTTCATGGAGCCCAAGTCCCGCTACTGGCAGAAGGGTCCGGTAGACGTCAACAGTCCTGCTCCCGGTCAAGCACCTCCGGATCAAGCAGAGCCCGACGCCGGCATGGACGACGCCGGCAGCCTCACCGGCGCCCGGGTTGCGCGGGAAGGCCGTCACCTGACACTCGTCGCCTGGGGCGCCATGGTGGCACGGTGTCTCCAAGTTGCCGAACTCGCAGCTGAAGACGGCATCGACGTCGAAGTCCTGGACCTGCGTTGGCTGAAGCCAATCGACGCCGAAGCCATGGCGAGGTCCGTCGGAAAGACGCGCCGCGCCGTCGTCGTCCACGAAGCTCCCTTGACCTCAGGCCTCGGCGCCGAGGTCGCCCAACTGATCACGCAGCATTGCTTCCAAACGCTGAAGGCGCCCGTGGAGCGCGTGACCGGATTCGACGTACCCTATCCCTCCGGTGACCTGGAGGACGAATACATTCCCAACATCGACCGCATCCTCTTTGGGATCCAACGCGTACTGGAGTACCGCCGTGGCTGAACTTTCCTTCCCGCTCCCGGATCTGGGCGAAGGCCTCATCGAAGCGACCGTCCTGGATTGGCTCGTATCGCCGGGCCAGCAGGTGGAGCGCAACCAGCCCATTGTGGAGCTGGAAACCAGCAAGTCCGCGCTCGAATTGCCCAGCCCCCAGGCGGGTAAAGTGGTGCGTATTCACGGAGCGCCCGGTGACACCATCAACGTCGGCGAACCGCTGATTGTGTTCGAGGTTCCGGACGACACCGCCGGGATCGTGGGCACTGTTCCGAAGGACGAAGCACCCAAGCGCCGGGTCCGCCTGAGCGCCGTACTCGATGAGGACTGACATGATGACCGGCAGGCACACCGTGGAACAGCACAGGCACACAGTGGAGGGCACCGACCCCGAATTGTTCGTGGAAGTCCATGAACCAGCCACCGACGCCGGCCTCCGCCCCATCCTGCTGATCCACGGCTTTTCGTCCTCGAGCAAACTGAACTGGGCCGACAGCGGCTGGATCAACACCCTCCGGGAGGCTGGTCGCCGGGTCATTACGGTGGACCTTCCCGGCCACGGCAGGAGCCACTCCCCCGAGGACCTGGACTCGTACACCCCCAGCCGGATCCGAGCCGACCTCCTCCAGATCGCCACGGACGCCGGAGCGCGGCCATTGCGCGACGGCGATCCTTCCACGGGACTGGACATCGTGGGCTACTCCTTGGGGTCCCGGCTGGCCTGGGAGTTCGCCGCGACCCAGCCGGACCTGGTACACCGCATCGTCCTGGGCGGACCCAGCTCAGCGGATCCGTTGGCAGCTTTCGACCTCGCTGCCGCACAGCGGCACTTGGCTGATGGCACACCCGTTGAGGACCAGTCAACCGCCGGGCTGCTGAAAATGGCTCAATTGTTGCCCAGCAATGACCTGTTCGCGCTGCTTTCTCTCATCGAGGCCATCAAGGGTGAACCGTTCGATCCTGCCGAGGCTGCACCGCACGTGCCTATCCTCCTGGTTGCCGGCGAAAAAGATGATCGCGCGGCCACCATGCCCGAACTCGCGCACCTGGCCGGCAAGCGGGGGGCCTTGGTGGAGACCCTTGTGGTCCCGGGACGCACCCACACGAACGTGATCACAAGCAGGGCTTTCAAGGAAGCTGCCATCGAATTCCTTGGCGTGTAGCGATTGCGCCGGCGCTAACGGCTCAACCGCTCCGCGTTAAGGCTCATTCGCTCCAGGACGCTCAACGCCATGGCATATTCATCGATTCCGATGCCCATGGAAAGGTCCTGGCGGGCGGCTTCCACGTAGCGGAGGGCCTCGTGGTATTTCTCCCGGCCGAGCTCGCTGAGCGCCAAGCGGTCATCGATCATAGTGATCATGCCCCTGCCCACCAAGGAGGCAAGCTCCCGCTCCCGCAGGCGCGTGTCATTGCCCCAGAACGGGCGCAGGATCTCATCCAGCTCATCAGGACGGACCGTTCCCTCTGCCAAAGTGCCCAGGGTCTGCCACTGCCGCCGGCTCAGCTTGACCCGGGCCAGCGTGGCATCGAGTTGGAGTTCCAGCGCGGCGTCGAGCCTCTTGATCCAATATCCAATGGGCTTGTTCACAAGCCCATGCTTCCAGCGGATGCCTCACCCGGCAAGCTTTGAACGGTAGGCTGGAAGCAGCCAAATTACGTGGAAGTGGGGCAAATGGGCATGCGTTTCAAGGACCGTGCGGAAGCCGGCCGGCGCCTGGCCGAAGGACTCCCCCAGTTCAGGGAACGGCCAGACACGATCGTCCTTGGCCTGGCCCGCGGTGGTGTCCCCCTGGCCGTGGCGGCCGCCTCCGCGTTGTACCTGCCCTTCGGTACGATTTTGGTCCGCAAACTGGGGATACCTGGCCGCGAGGAGACTGCCTACGGCGCACTGGCGTGGTGCCAGGGCGACGTCGTCCGCATCGTCAACAAGCCGCTCAAGGAACATGTCCTTGCCCATGGCATCAGCCAAGCCGCGTTGGATGCAGTAGAGGCACATGAACGCGCCGAACTGCTTCGGCGCGCAAGGCAGTACCCGGGAATCGAGAACGACCTTTGGGGCAAGACCGTCATTCTGGTGGACGATGGCCTGGCCACCGGCGCCACCATGCGTGCTGCCGTGGAGGCCGCGCGGGCATCAGGTGCCCGCACAGTGGTCGCCGCGGTTCCCGTGGCATCGCTGGAAGCCGCAACATCCTTGGCACGGGTCTGTGACTTCATGATGGCACTGCACACGCCAGGCAAATTCCATGCTGTTGGCGCGTTTTATGAGCGTTTCGAACAGTTGACGGACGACGACGTCGTGGAGCAACTGGAAGGCGCTGAGGCCACGAGGGCGAAATAGCTGCTAACGCCCGAGGCGGGCCCGGTTTCACAACCGCGCCCGCCTGGAGAATCAATGTGTTGCTGACTGGATCTGTTGTTGGCCTAGTGATGAACACTGAAGCCGAGGGGACGGCCCTTGGTTTCCTTGGCAAGAATCACGCCCACCGCTGAGATGATGCACAGGCCCATGATGTACAGGCCGACTGATCCGGACCACTTAGTGGCGTCCAACAAAGCCTGGGCAATCAACGGGGCGAAGGCGCCACCGAGAATGGCACCCAAGGCGTAGCCGATGGAGATTCCCGAGTAGCGGACGTGTGCAGGGAACATCTCGGCGTACATGGCTGACATGGGCCCATAGGACAAGCCAAGCCCAATGGTGAGGACGAACAAAGCTGTTCCGTAGAGCACGATGTCCTTGGAATCGATCAAAGCAAACATGGGGATCATCCACGCGAACACCAGGCCGTAACCGAGCAGGAACGTCTTTACGCGGCCAATCTTGTCCGAAAGCCAGCCTCCCACCATGGTGAAGATGAGCCACCCGAAGGAGGCAACGGTGGTGGCGAGGAGGACCTGCGGCGCCGGCATCTTCAGCGCCTTGGTGGCGTAGGAGATAAAGAAGGCGATCAACAGGTAGCCTGCGGCGTTGTTGGCGATGAAGATGAGTGCCGCGAGGATTACCTCCTTCTTGTTATTCCGGAACAGCTCGCTCAGGGGCGCCTTGCTTTCCGCCTTGCGCTGCGCGATTTCCTTAAAGACGGGGCTTTCCCCGACTGCGCGGCGGATGAGGTAGCCCACCACGATCAGGACCACGGAGAGCAGGAACGGCACACGCCAACCCCAGGCGGCAAAGTCCTCCTTTGACATGCCAGACTGCAGGAAGAACAGGAGGCCGGTTGCCAGGATCATGCCGATGGGCACACCGATCTGCGGGTAAGCACCGAAGAGTCCGCGCTTGGAGATGGGAGCGTGTTCCACAGCCATCAGGGCGGCGCCACCCCACTCGCCACCGGCCGAGAAGCCCTGGACCACCCGCAGGGTGATCAGCAGAATCGGAGCCCAAAGCCCGATTGTCCCGTAGGTAGGCAGCACGCCGATCAGCGCCGTCGCCGCCCCCATCATGACAAGTGTCATGACCAGGACTGCCTTGCGTCCCAGCCTGTCGCCGAGGTGTCCGGCAACGAAGGCCCCGAGTGGCCGGAAGAGAAAGCTGATGCCGATGGTGGCGAAGGACAGAATTTGCGCCACTCCGGGGTTCGACTTTTCCAGCGGAGTCAGGAACAGCGGCGACAACAGCGTTGCCGTGAGCTGGGCAAAGATAAAGAAGTCGTACCACTCGATGGTGGTGCCGACCAAAGTGCCCGCCAGGACCCGGCGCTCTTCGCGCTTACTGCTTGGGCCCGATGCAGAGTCGACAGTGGAAGTTGCGGTCATTGGAACTCCAGGGGTGAGAGTGACTGGTCGGTGCGTGACTGGCATTAACCGACAGAACGGTCAGTTAGGAAAGACTACTACACGCCGTGACCCAGCGCACAGCATTTGTCTCGGCACAACGAGAAATATGAAGCCCAAGAACAACATTGTTCTATAGTTGAATCGCCGATTCGTATATGGAACGATATCCTGATGGGGCGTGCAACACAAGAGTTGTCCGCCGCCTGCCGTCACCCGCCAACATAGGATGGTTCGCATGAGTCCCCGCAGCGACGTCAAAAGTCCGCAGGATGCAGCAAGCCAGGCCCCGGCGTCGCAAACCCTCTCACGGGGAATCCGCGCACTGGAGATCCTCGCCGAAGCCGAACGCCCGCTCAGCATTGCCGAACTCGCCGAGGCCCTGGGGGTGCACCGCTCTGTTGCCTACCGCATCCTCCGGACGCTGGAAGACCACTCGCTGTTGATCAGGGACGATTCAGGCCGCGTCCAGCCGGGTCCCGGACTGGCCGTGCTGGCACGTGGCGTCTCGCGCAACCTGCAAACAGCTGCTTTGCCCGAGCTCACCCAGCTGGCGAATACCCTGCACATGACCGCTTTCCTGGCTGTTTGGGACCACCAGGAATGCGTCACCCTGGTCACCGTGGAACCCCGCCAGTCAGGCGCCGCACTCGCTCAGCATCCGGGGAGCCGCCATCCCATCGGTGTTGGCGCACCCGGTATCGCCATCCAGTCGACCATGACCGAGGACCGTTGGCGCCAAGTAGGTGCAGGTATCCCGTACCGCCCCGAAGCGCACGAGGCCCGACGCGCCGGCTTCGCCACCAGCCACGACGAAGTCATCGCCGGATTGTCATCGATCGCCGCTCCCATCCATGTCCCGGGCGGACGGCCGGCCGCAATCGCCGTCGTTTATATCCGCCTCGACCAGGACGCCGACGCCGTAGGTAAGGAGTTGGCTGCCAGCGCTATGCGGATCGAGAGCCAGTTGGCTTGAACTATTCCTTGCTGGCCAAGCATTCCTTCTGGGTCAGGCGCCCTGCCTCACAGCACAAGACCCGCAGGCGGGGCAACCCAATACTGAACACGAAAGAAAGCCCCGGCACCCGCCGGGGCTTTCTTTCGTGTTCAGTACTTCCGTGCTGGAAGCGGCTTCAGTCTTCCGAGCCGTGGCCGATCCGGGCATAAAGCCCGGGCTGCGAGCGCCGCAGGCGCAGCCCCCACACGATTCCCACCAGCCCCGGCAGCAGCACCACCAGCGGCAGGACGAACGTTGCCGCCGTCGATTCCGTCTGACCGAGCAGGACGTTGAAGTTGGCAAGGATGAGCACAAACACTATCGCCAGGAGAACAAAGCCAAGGCCAGGCGCAACAACCCGCACCCAGAGGCTGGCACCATGCCGCTTCCGGCGGAAGAAGCCAATGACGGCCACGGACACGACGGTCATGAGCAGGACCAGCCCCATGGCGCCGCTGTTGGTCAGCCAGGTAAACATGGTCAGCACTGGATACAGTTCACCTAGTTCAGAACCCGATCCCGTGATGGCGAAGGCCACAGTCACGACGACGGCGATGACCGTTTGCGCCAGCGACCCCCCGAAGGGTGCTCCGCTCCCTTCACGGGCAGCTGCGAAGAACGGCGGGATGACGCGCTCCCTGCCAAGTGAGAAGAAGTATCGTGCGACGGCGTTGTGGAAGCTGACCAGCGAAGCGAACAGGCTGGTCACGAACAGGATCTGCGCTATATCGCTCAAGAGCACGCCTCCGTTGGTACCCAGGAAGGCGAAGATCATGTCCGGGCCGCTGTTGGTGGCTGTTTCAATGACTGCGGATGGGCCTGCGCCTACGGTCATCGCCCAGGCTGACGCGGCATAGAAGAGAGCGATGATGGCAACGGCTGCGAAGGTAGCACGGGCAACAGTGCGCTTGGGATCTTTTGACTCTTCGCCATAGATAGCTGCGGATTCAAAGCCCATGAAGGCGGCGATTCCGAAGGAAAGGACTGCGCCGACGCCCGGGACGAAGAGGCTTTCGGGGCTGAATGAGGCTGCAGAGACTCCTTCGGGGGCCACGGCAAGGCTGATGAGGTCATAGGCGATGACCACCAGGAATTCCAGTGCCACCAGGACACCCAGCACCTTTGCCGAGAGATCCACCCGGTTAACGCCCAACCAGCCCACAATTGCGATGCAGACCAGCACAGGGATCCACCAAGGAACGCTGATGCCGAGCCTTGCAGAGAGCAGCGAGGAAACGGTAAAGCCGAAGAGCCCATAGATGCCTACCTGCATGAGGTTGTAGGCCATCAACGCGACCAGCGACGCTCCCACACCGGCCGGCCTGGAAATGCCTTGGGCAATGTAGGCGTAGAAGGCGCCGGCGTTGGTGACGTAACGGCTCATGGCCGCGTACCCGACCGCGAAGAGTGCCAGGATCCCGCCGAGAATCAAGAACGAAAGCGGGACACCTGTTACCCCGGTGACAGCGAAAGTGGTGGTCACGCCGCCCGCGAGGACGGTCAGCGGCGCGGAGGCCGCAATAATCATGAAGGTCACGGCCGGGACTCCCAGACGCCTCTTGGTGTCTGCGGGCCCAGCGATCCTGCCCTTGACGGGGTTATCCACGCTCATAGTGTGCTCCTGCCTCGGTGCCGGACGGAGATTGCGCGGCACGGTGTCGGTCATTCCGCAATCTTCCTCCGACAAGGCAGCGCGTGACTTGTCTCACACGGCAAGGTGCTTGTCGGTGCACGCAAGCACAGCCCGCGTAAAGTCCCCCGGTGTAGAATCGTGGGCAAGCTCACGTCCGCGCTGGTGGCATTCTGTACCCGCGCCATCAGGTACGGCGGGCATTGAAAGGGAATTTGATGACCGTCGCGGCTGATACCGGCCCCGCAACCGTGCACACAGTGGTGGCGGATTCCTTCCAGGAATGGAGCCGGGCCATCTCAGCATCCTTCGTGCCGTTGCTGGCCAAAGCCCCTAAAGACGCCAAAGACGCCAGCTTCCACGGGACCATGCGGGCCCGGGTCCTGGGTCAGATTTCCGTGGTCGAAATAACGGCTGGTCCCCATACGGTCCTGCGAACGCCTGAGCTGATCGCCAAGTCCACCGGACGCTTCTTCAAGCTCAGCATCCAGCTCTCCGGCTCTGGCCGCCTGGTTCAGGACGAACGCGAGGCGGTGCTCGGCCCCGGGGACCTCTCCATCTACGACACCTCCCGCCCTTACCAACTAACGTTCGACGACGACTTTCGCACGCTGGTGCTGATGTTCCCGCACGTCCTCCTGGACTTGCCAGCCGAAGCCATGGGCCACGTAACGGCCCTCCGGATTCCCGGGGACGAAGGCCTCGGCGAGCTCATCAGCCCCTTCCTGGTAAGGCTGGCCGATAACCTCGAAGCACTTTCAGGAGCGAATGGCCTCCGTCTGGTCCATAATGCACTGGACCTGGTCACTACCCTGTTCAACGGGGAACTGGACCAGCTCATCGAGACAGGCCGCGATCCCCACCTCCTTCTGCTGGGCCGTATCCATGACTACATCGAGGCCAATCTGGGTGACCCCGAGCTTTCCCCGGGAACCATAGCCGCCGCCCATTACATCTCCACCCGGCACTTGCACGATCTTTTCCAGGAGATCGGCACCACCGTGGCAGCCTCCATCCGGCAGCGCAGGCTCGAACGCTGCAGGCGCGACCTCCTGGACCCGGTCCAGGCAGACCGGCCCGTCACGACCATTGCGTCGCGGTGGGGATTCACTGACGCAGCCCACTTCAGCCGGATCTTCCGGGCTGCCTTCGGCAACTCCCCCACCGGCTACCGCAACAGCCACTGAGGTGACCGTTCGCCGGGAACCTGGAGGCCGACGTCCCGCCCCCTGGAGAACAGGCAGGCGGAACGCCAGGCAAATGACTAGGCTGCCGCCGTCGGGGCTGTCCCTTCATCCGCCACGGCAGCCATCTCGTTCAGCATCGCCCGCAGCAGGCGCCCTTCCAACTCAGCGAAGGCAGGATCACCCGCTCGGTTGAGCAGTTCGCCGGGGTCTGTGCGGTGATCGTACAGTTCGGCGACGTCGGTACCGAAGTACCGTGTCAGCCTGCCTTCTGCAGTGATGATCGTCCGCATCCTCACCGGCCCGGGAAGTCCGTCGAGCCCGAACGGCTGCTCTTCCTCCACCAGCAAAGCATCCCGGTGCCCCTCCGCAGACCCCTGCAGCAGAGGAACCAGAGAGCGGCCCTGGATGCCCCGGTACGGCATCGAACCAGTGAGCTCAAGCAAGGTTGGCGCCAAGTCGGCACTGGAAACCAGCGCCCGGGTGCGGCCCGCCGAGGTGCCGGGAACGTGCAAGAGCAAGGGAACATTCGTCACCGCCCGGTAGTGGACAAAGTGCTTGAGCATGAGCCCGTGGTCCCCAAACAAGTCTCCGTGGTCACTCGTGAAAACGATGATGGTGTCCTCGGCCAGGCCTTGGCGATCGAGTTCGTCCAGGATTCGGCCGATGTGCTCGTCCATCATGGTGATCAGCCCGTACTGTGCGGCCGCCGCATGCCGGTATTGTTCCTCCGTTGCTGCCCAGGTCATGGTGGGGTCCGGGTTCGGATGGCCCCGGTTTTCCATCATTGCCTGGATATGCGCCGGCGACGCCGAATGGTCCTGGTCGAAACCCAGCGGCAGGGGCAACGCCCCGGGATCGTAGAGGTCCGAGTAGCCTGCGGGAGGTGAAAAGGGGTGGTGGGGATCAGGGAATGAGACAAACATGAAGAAGGGCTGGTCCTGGCCCGCCGCATCCTTCAGATGCTCGATTGCCTTCTCGCTCACATAGCTGGTGGGATGCACTTCGGCGGGAATGGCTGTCTGGTACACCTGATCCCATCCGCCGTAGCGGCTGGCGGAGTTGCCTGCACCACCCAATGTTTCGGGGTCGACGCCACGTTCCCTGGCCCAATGCACATAATGGCCTCCGGGCCGATCCCCATGACCAATGACGAGGTCCACGTGTTGATAGCCGTAGTAGTCAGCAGGGAGCCCGATGAAGCGCTCATCATGCGCCTCGCGGTTCTCCCACTGATCCCAACCCGGAGCGTAGCCTTGCCGGTGGGCGTCGCCCACAGTTGGATCCAGGAGCATCGGATCGGTGCTGCGGATCTCCCTGACCTGGTGCGGCTCAAACTCCCATCCCATGTTTTGGTGGTGGAGTTTTCCTACTCCAACAGTGCGGTAACCGCCCGCTGCCAAGGATCCGGGCACGGTCTGCGTCAACGGATCCAGCGTGATTCCGTTGCAGCGCGTCCCGTGCGCCGAGGGCCACCTGCCAGTCATCAAGCTGGCCCTGTTGGGCATACAGGTAGGGTTCGCCACCGTCGCGTTCTCGAAAACCACGCTCCGGGCCGCGAGCGCATCAAGGTTGGGCGTCCGGACGACCTGATTGCCACCGAAGCCCATGTGGTCTGCCCGTAATTGGTCTGCGATGAAGAACAGGACATTGGGTCGGACCTTGGCGGTCGTGCGGCGCTCCCCCGTCATGCTGGCCTCTTGATGAGGGACAGCACTTCGGTCCTCTGGCGTGCGAACTCCGGAAGCGAGCGCGTGGTGATCTGGTCCCGCGGAGCCGGCAGGTCGACGTCGACGATCTTCAGGACGCGGGCCGGTTTGGAGCCCAGGACCACAACGCGGTCTGCCAGGTAGACGGCCTCGTCGATGTCATGGGTCACCACCAGAATGGTCATGTTGAAGTCGTTCCTGATCTTCAGGCACAGGTCTTCGAGGTCGAAGCGTGTCTGTGCGTCCACGGAAGCGAAGGGCTCGTCCATGATAAGGATCTCCGGTCGGTATGCGAGCGCACGGGCAATCGCCACACGCTGCTGCATACCGCCGGACAACTGCCAGGGGTATTGGTTATCGGCGTGGGAAAGCCCGACGGCGGCCAGTGCACTGTCGCAACGTTCCTTCAGTTCTGCAGCGGGCAACCTTAGGTGCCGTAAGGGAAGAACGAGATTCTTGCGCACCGTGAGCCATGGCATGAGCGAACGGTTATAGTCCTGGAACACCAGCGCCATTTCCGGCGGTGGGCCGCTGATGGTCCGGCCATCGATGGCTGCCCGTCCGCTGCTGGCCGGATGAAGCCCGGCCAGGCATTTCAGGAGGGTCGTCTTGCCGACGCCGGAGGGACCGACGATGCAGACAACCTCGCCGGCATCCACGGTAAAAGTGAGGTCTTCGATGACTGCATGGGATTTTTCCCCACTCCCGTAGCTTTTGGCCAGGTGAGCCACGTCCAAACGTGGGGTGGTCGCGTTTATGCGGGTTTCTGGTTGCTGTGCCATGGCGGACTTTCTGTTTCGGGTGGAAACGCTTGGGGCCTGTCGGAGGCTCATGCTGCACGCGCCATGCGCCGGGAGCCGATGTACCAGGACAGGACCTTGCGCTTGAGCAGGCTGAAGAGGACATTGACCAGGAATCCGATCACGCCCAGGAGCAGGATCCCGGCCCACATGTCCGCTGTCATGAAGCTCTGCTGCGCGAGCAGCGTCATGGCTCCAATGCCCTGGGAACTGCCCAGCATCTCGCTGGCGATCATCACGATGAAGGCAACTTGCAGGCTCACCTGCAAGCCGGAGAAGATCTGCGGCGCGGCCGCGGGAAGGAGAACGTTCAGGACCCGTTCCTTCCTGGTCAGCCTATAGACCCTGGCCACATCCATGAGGTCGTTGCCCACCCCACGGATACCGTCCACGGTCGCGATCATCGTGGGGAACAGCGCCGCCAGCGCGATGCTGGTCACACGCATCTGGGTGCCGAATCCAATGAGGGAGATGAAGATTGGCACCAGAGCGACCGGTGGGATTCCCCGAAGGAAGTGGATCAAGGGATCCACCATCCAGCGAACCAGGGGAACAAGGGCGGTCACAAACCCGATGGCAATCCCCGCAAAGGCTGCGATGGCAAATCCCAGGAACAGGTTTCCCAGGCTCAGCAACACATCTGACTGGAAATGCTCAAAGAGCCAGAGCTCCTGGAACCGGCCAAGGATGGTGCGCAACGGCGGGAAGAAGGGGTCAAGGGAGCTCTCGGACAGGAGCCACCATGCAACCAACAACAGCACGGGCGCGCCTGCGCCGATCAACCAATTTCTCATTGTGGGGTTTCTCATCACGGCACCACTTCACGGTAGGACTCATGCCAGTGCAGGATCCGGCGCTCGGCCAGCCGCGTGGCACCTTGGAACAACAGGCCCAGAACGCCCAGTACGATTACCAAGCCGTAGAGACTGGCGTAATCACCGGCAGCCTGGGCTTGGTAAATGCTTAGGCCCAGGCCCGGGCCACCGCCGAGCAGACCCGCCACAACAGTGACCACCAAGGCTGCCGGGGCAGCAACCCGCATGGCGGTTCCGATGTACGGCATGGCGCTGGGCAGGACCACACGGGCCAGGATTTCGGGCTCGCCCATGCCGTAGGACCGGGCAGTGTCCCTCGCAACGGGATCGGTGCTCTGGACTCCGTCGACAGTCTGCATGACTATCGGGAGCAGGCAGCCAAACACCACCAGGAATAAGGACATCTCCCCGGTTGGGCCGAGTACCAGCACCGCCAAGGGAAGGATGACGATGGGCGGAACGGGCTTCAGGAATTCCAGCACCGCCAAGGTAGCGAACCTTACCGTCTCAAAAGTTCCGACAAGCAGGCCCAGGATGACGCCCGCAACCGCTGACAAAGCCAGCGCCAGCAGTGCGATCCCGATCGTGGCTCCCAACGAGGACCAGAACGTGTCCGTCCCCAGAATGGTTGCCAGGGTGCTGAATACTGTCGTGGCTGGTGGCAGGGCATTTCCTGCCACCTTTGCCTCGGCAAGGACCTGCCAGATGATGAGTGCTGCCGCAATGCCCAGCGCACTGAAGGCTATTGGGCGGAGGGACCCTTTCATGATGAATCTCCCATGCTCGGTTTAGCGCTTACTTTCCGAAGACGAGATCGCCCGGCAGCTTCACAGGTGCACTGAGGAAACCGAGATCGGCAAGATTCTTATTGGCCCTTTCGATGTCCTCCATACGGACGTCCTCAGGCCAGTAATTGACCGCGCCTGATTTGACGACGTCCAGCGGGGTCTTGGTGATCTCGGCGCTGACTTGCTGCGCCTCATCGATGTGCCCGTTGGCATAGGCGTTGGCCTTATATATGGCCGTCCTGAAACCCGCCAGCGCCTTCTCCTTGGATTTCACCGTGTTGGCACCCGATACCCAGAGTCCGATTGCGCCCTGTTCAAAAAATTCGACGCCGGGCGAAGCCAGCAGCCTGTTGCCCTCGGACATTGCCTTGGACGTAAACGGTGCAACGAGCGACGCTGCATCGACGCGTCCCGAGTTCAGGGATTGAAGGGCCGATGAAGGATCCAGAACCATCCAGTTCACCTTCGCGGGATCGCCGCCGTCGTCCTTGACGAGTTTGCTGACTGTGACTTCCAACTGTGCTTTGCGAGCCGGCACGCTGACGTTCTTGCCTTCCAGGTCCTTCGGCCGGGAGATCGATGATGCCTTCTGGACCAGGAGCCCTGTGTCATCGACGCGGTTGAGGTCGCTGGATTCTCCTGCGCCGTCTTTATAGCCGTCCGCGGCAGCGATGATCTTGAGTGGCACATTCTGGCTCAGCGCATTCAGCAGTGGGATAGAGGGTGTGTAGGTCAGATCGATCTGGCCGCTCTGGGCAGCTGCAATACCGGCGGGCGGGTTGGCAATAACAGCAGTCTCGACGTTGAGACCCTGTTCCTTGAAGTAGCCCTTGTCGATGGCGAGCCGGATCGCGGCGTCGGAACCGATGCCGATGGTACCTACCTTTAGTGTTGTGGTCCCGTCAGCGGCAGGAGTAGAAGCCGGGCCTGACCCGCCGCCGCAGGCTGCAAGTGTCATGGACAGGATTGCGGCCAGTGCCAAAGGAATACTGCGTCGCATGTGGTGCTCCTTGAATTTGCGAATGGTTTGGTACGGATGGGGGTTGTTCTAGCTGTTGGACTGATGGACTAGGCGGCCGCCACTGAGCGTGAGCCTGACCTCGGCGTCGAGGAGCTTCTCGATCTCCGGATCGTCCGGCCAAGGGTTTGAGAGCAGGCAAATGTCTGCTGCCATTCCCGGTATCAGTGCTCCTTTGAAATGTTCTGCGTGGTCTTGCCAAGCTGCGCCAATGGTCATGGCAGCGAGCGCTTGGAGTCCGGTAATCCGTTCAGGATCGCCGGAGTTGCCGGGCGTGGAGCGGGTGGAACGACGAACAGCTGCCGCTACAGTGCGCCGCCAGTCGGGACTGGTCACGGGAGCATCAGAGGCCAGGTTGAAGTGCACGCCGGCCTCCAGCGCAGAATGCAGTGGCTGGTGGCGGGAGAACCGGTCCTCGCCCAGTACCTGACGCATCATGTCTCCGGCTTCCTCGCGGATCAGCGGGTTGGTGCTGTAGCCAATGTGGTGGGAAGCCATGGTTGCCAGGGTTTCAGTGTCAGTGAAGGCGCCATGGATGATGTAATGGCGATTTCCTGCCACCTTGGAGCCAGCTTCAGCGGTTCCATCAGCCGCTGCCACGATCGCTTCCACGGCAGCGGATGTGGCGGCGTCTCCCGTTGCGTGGACTCCTGCCTGCAGTCCCGCGTCGTTGATGAGCCCAAGGATCTGGTGGAGTTCGGCAACCCTTTGGGCGTCATCGGCACCTTGGATCACCAAGCTGCCGTGAGTGCAGGATTTTCCATACGGTTCGCTCATCCATGCGGTACCGCTGCGCGGAATGCCGTCGGCGAAGACTTTAACGCCGGCAATCCGCAACTGCTCCGGATCGATTCCCCTGTTCAGGAAGGTCTCGGCCAGTCCGCTTTGCAAGCCGTCGTCGATGGCCTTCGCATCGGCTCCCCCGGTTCCCGCGAACAGCATGAGAACATTGATCCTCAGTGTCAGTTCACCAGCTTCGGCGAGGTCGCCGAGTAACTCAAGTGCCGCCGTCGATCCCGCACCGTCCATGAGTCCGGCACTTGCAGGGCCCAGACCCGGATCCGTCAGCGAAGTAATGCCCAGCGAGTGCAGCTGTTCTTGGAACTGCAGCAGCGCGGGACGAAGCGTTATCTCCGGCACCGGTGGCAACATCTTTGAGACGAGTTGCATAGCGCCGTCCTGAAGAAGGCCTGTTGGGCTGCCTTCGGCGGCCCGTACCAGCGTGCCACCGTCGATGTCTGCCGTAGCGGCAGTGACGCCGGCCCGACGCAGCGCTTCACGGTTGGCGAGAAGTTGATGGCCTGTGCTGTCGAACGCAACCACAGGGGCATCCGGGCGGCAATCCAGCAAATATCCGCTTGCTGGCCCAAGCAGGGCCTCGTCCCAACCATGCGCCCGAACCCAGCCGTCCTCGCCGGTTGGCGCGCTGTTGACGAGGTCAACCACGGTCGTCCAGTCAGGAGCCACTGATGGATCCAGCCGTACATAGCCACACGCGGCCATTGCCGCCGATACGAAATGCAGGTGGGCATCGTTGATCCCGGGAATGACAGCGCCTCCGGCGGCATCCACAACCACGGTGTCGGGCCCGATGGCTCTTTCAGTTTCTTCTTTTCCCAGCGCCATAATGCGTCCATCCCTGACAGCTACGGCGTCAGACATCCGGGCAGGTTCTGCCGGGTCCATCGTGTGGACCGAGGCATTGACGATCACCAGATCGGCAAATTCTTGCATCGGTTCTCCTCAGATCACTGCATCCTCTGTGATGCAGACAACGTTCTAGAAAGAAGTATGTCGTCTGACTGGGTCACTTGACTAGGTTTTCCGGTAAAATTCTTTTCAAGGGTCTTTCCAAGGCTCTACGGCATTGCCAAAAGCAAGCTTGGGCGCAGAACGCCTAGGATCGATGAGACCGATGATCAGCTTGCCTGGTCACGGAAATGACTGAGGACAGGAAGGGGCGCGGATGGCCAGGGTTCCCGCCGAAGCAAGGCGGCTGCAATTCGTTGAGGCTGCGGCGCGGGTCATTGCCCAGGATGGGCTCGCCTCGGCCACAACGCGTCGAATCGCCAGTGAAGCCGACGCGCCGCTTGCGGCACTCCACTACTGCTTCCGAAGCAAGGACGAGCTTCTGGAAGAGGTCTACAACTTCCTCAGCCGGGATTACGCGAAGGCATTGGAACCAGTCGCTGATCCCGGATTGGGCCTGCACCATATGATCGGCGCCCACGCGCGGCGCATTTGGACGCGCATGCTGGAGAGCCCGCATGAGCAGGTGACCACGTTCGAACTGTTGCTCCGGCGATTCCGCGTCGAGGCCGATGACCAACCCCAGGCCCTGCTGATGAACCGCTCCATGTACGACGGCTGGGTCAGTTCAACCCTGGAGCTATTCCGTGGCGCGGCAGATGCCGCCGGTGAGTCAATCCCCCACAATCTGGAGGACGTCACCCGCCTGTTCATCTCCGGCATAGACGGCATCAGCATGCAGCATCTGGCTGACCCTGACGAAGAACGGTCAATGCGTCTGGTGGAGTTAATGGCCCGCTCCCTCGCCGGAGCACTGGACTACGCCTGAGGTCGACGCTTCATGACCAGATAAGTCAGAACTCCCAGCACCAACAAGCCCGCTGCGGCAGCCATGGATACGAGGAAGGCTGCACCGGGACCCTGGGTCTGTGCCAACTGCCCGGCAAGGTAGGATCCCAGTGCGGTGCCAGCCACGATCCCACTGGCCAGGGCTGTCATCACCGTAGCCATTCGGCCGGCAGGGGCCACCACGCCACCGATGCTGAACACCGTGACCATGACCGGCCCCACCGGGATTCCCAGCAACAGCAGCACGAACACCATGGGCCAGATGCCCCCGGGAACCAGCAGCAGCAAGGCGAACAATGACATCGCAAGGGCCGAAGCAACCCACCGGGCGGCAAGACTAAAGCGCTGCGGCCAGAACGCAACGGACAGCGCCGCCACGGCCGAGCTCAAACCCATCACGGAGTAGAGAAGGCCAGCAATTTCCGCTGTAGCGTACTGGGCAGAAAAGGCGCTCAGGGCATTCTGCGTAGCACCAAAAAAGGTGCCCATGCACACCATTGCCACAACCGGCACAGCCACGACGGCGCCGGCCCAGCGGTTCCCTCGCTTTGCTGTGGGTTCACTGGAACCATCCTCGACGGCGGCAGCAGCCTTACGCGGGGCCAGCACCACGGCCTCTTGGCTGGGGTGGATGGCGAAAGCTGGTACAAGCGTGATGGTCATGACCGCTGCCAAGGCCAGAGGCAGCCAAGGAGCAATGAGGCTCGCCAGAATTCCAACCAAGGCAGGTCCGAGCACGAAGGTAATCTCGTCAGCAGTGCCCTCGTAGGAAAGTGCCGTGTCCAGATCGGCACGGCTGGCCGCGACGCTACGGCCACCGCTCGCGGGAACTCCCGCTTCCTTTCCAGCAACATCTTTTGTTGAAACACTGGCCTTGCGGGCTGACGACAGGTTCCGGGTGGTCAGCGCCATCCAGCGAACACGGGCCATGGGGCCAACCTGCGGGCAACTCGCCCCGGCGAGGAAACCTGCCACGAGCACGCCAGTCGCGTCGAGCACGGAGACATAACTTGGGGTCACGTAGGCGGCAGCAAGAAGGCCGAGGACGGCCAGGGTGTTGACAACTGCCGCGACAAGCAGCACGATGCGTTGGCCGGCGCGGTCGGCCAGCGAGCCGAGGACAGGGGCTCCGACGGCTGAACCGATACCTACTGCTCCGGCAGCCATGCCACCGATTGCGTAAGAATGACTCACCGCTGTAACCAAGGTCAGTGTTCCCACGGTGAGCATAGCCAACGGGAGTCTTGCGAAGAGGCCGAGGGGCAGGAACCCCGGCCCGGCGAGCTCAGGTAGCCTTGCGAACCTCCCGGGCAGGCGGGAGCGATGCGTGGATAACGTTGTGGTCGGTTGCGAAGGCAGTGGCTTTGAAGCCAAAGAAGATTTTTCCATAGTTCCGGGTTCGCTAAAGTCTGCGCATCGTCCCTCCTCCCGATGCGCGCGACCCGGTGTAACGGATCCAGTCTATCGGATCCGTTTTCAGACAGGCATTGCTTCGGCAACAACCACCGTAGAACCATGGCGGCCCTTGACCACGTGCAACTGGCTGCTGATGCGTTGCTTCATTTCTGCGACGTGGCTGACCAGCCCGACAACCCTGCCGCCGTCGCGCAAACCCTCCAAGGCATCCATCACCTGTTCCAGGGCTTGCTCGTCCAGGCTTCCGAACCCTTCATCGACAAAGAGCGTTTCAATGTCCACTCCGCCGGCCTCCTGCTGTACGACATCCGCAAGGCCAAGGGCCAGCGACAAGGAGGCCATGAACGACTCTCCGCCGGAGAGCGTGGATGTGTCACGCCGCTGGCCTGTCCATTCATCCACCACTTCCAGTCCGAGACCGGATTTCTGGTTGCGTGCAGCCCGGGCGTCAGTGTGCTGCAAGGTGTAGCGGCCATCGCTCATGGCAACGAGCCTCTCCGAAGCTGCGATGGCCACTTGCTCCAGCCGGGCAGCCAGCACATAGCTGTTCAAGCTCATGCGGTAGTTGTTATCTCCTGCGCCGCGAAGGGTGTCTGCCAGCCCACCCAACAAGTTGGCATGCTCGCGCGGTTCCCTGCCTGCCTCGGCAAGGTTTTGATACTCCGCGCGGATCCTCTGCACTGACCGCACAGCTTTGCTTGCCAGCCCCGCGGAAAGCGCCAGTGCCTTTGCAGCTTCCATGGCGTGGGCAGCCTCAGTCTTGGCGACCCTGAGTTCGTCCTCTGGCAGGGGAAGTTCGCCGATGCTGACTTCCTTCGCTGCCATGACGAGTTCCTCGCCGGCAAACAGTTCATCCAGCCGGGCAGCTTCCGCCTCGAAATCCGCGAGGGCTTTCTCCAATGCCACAACGTCCGAGGGTGACATGAGCTCGCGACGCACATCCTCGACCGATGAAAATCCGGACCCGGGCAATGCCCTTTCCAGCGCAGCAAGCGCCTCCAGGCGCGCAGCCCCGGCACGTTCGAGTTCGTTCGCGGCATCCACTGCAGCCTGAAGCAGCAAACGCTGGGAGGTGAGAGCTTCAGCCCGCTCACGAAGGCTGGCGAAGCCGTGTCTCAGGCCAGCTAGCTCCTCTTCAAGCGCAAGGTACTGTTCCTGAAGTAACTCCACAGCAGAGCCTGCTTGCAAGGCGGCATTCGTTGACCCGGCATGTTCCTCCTGCAGGAGGGTAATGCGCTTAATGAGATCCTCATGCTCTTTGCCGAGCTTCTCCAACGCGCCAGAGGCCTTTCGGGCTTCGATCGCCGCAGCTTCGGATGCGACCAAGCGGGCGGCCGATTCCCCTGGATCTGCGGAGCCACCCTGGGCAGCCAGGCCCGCCAGCAACTGTGCGGCTCTTGATACCGCTTCCGCGCTGCGTCCCAGAGCCTTTTCGCTCGCTTCAAATAGTTTGCTGGCCTCTTCCTCTTCCTGGGCGATGGAAAGTGCAGAACGAGCTGCGGCGGCGGGATTCGGGTGCTCGTTGCTGCCACAAACGGCGCAAGGCTGCCCAGGCACAAGGGCTGCCGCGAGCTCACCGGCTGCATTGGCCAAGCGTGCCTCCCTCATGTCAAGCCATGCTTGCCTGAGGTCCTGCGTTTTGTTGCGGGCACGGACGTGGCGCTCAGTGACGTCCTTCAACTCGGCGGCGGCAGCTTCATGACGGGACACAACCGACACCAGCTCGGCGGCAGCGGCGGCCTCCCGTTCGAGGTCTTCGACGCGGGCAGCCGAGGGTTCCAGTGCCGCCATCCCGGCCTTCACCGCTGATTCCTCGGCCCGAAGGTGTTGCAGGGATTCTGCTGCTGCTTGCTCGGCCGCCAGGTGGCTGGAGTGTTCTTTTCGTTTGGCTGCAAGTCGGGTGGCCACGTCCTCCATGCGCCGCTCATCTGGAAGCCGGGCATCGAGGACGGCAAGGGTGGTCCTGACTGTCTCAAGCGCAGCAACAGGATGTGCCGCATCCAAGCCCTTGGATTCAAGCTGCTCCCGGGATCTGTCCCTGTCCACCAAGGCAGACCGGAACTTACGCTCCGTGGCGTCCAAGGCGTCCAGTTGTCCCCCAAGGACAGCCGCACGGCGATGTCCTCCCAGCTTTTCCTTGTTTTCCAGTGCCCGCGCAGCAGCTAGTTCATGCAGAACCCGCCGCTGCATCCCAGCAGCGAGCCTGGCATGCCGTTGGGCCTTCTCCTGGTCCTCCTGAAGTTGTTCCGCAAGCCGTATGGCCTGGGCATCAGCTGCGGTGGCCTCGTCTTGACGTCGCCCACCTTCTTCCAGCAACTCCATCTCCAGGGCCGCGAGCCATGCCTCTGGCGCCTCGGCAGCTGTCTCCGCATTTGAGAGTTCATCGGGAAGGCCAAGCTGCTCCCGTTCCGCGGCTGCCCTGCCAAGCAGCATCTTCAGTTCGGCCGCATTGTCCTGCACGGCGCGCGCAGCTTCGGCCGCCTGCCGCGCAATTTGCTTCTCCACGGACTCGAATCGCTGCGTCCCAAAGAGTTTTTGGAGGAGCTCCAGCCGATCATTGGCTTTGGAGCGAAGGAACGCCGCAAAGTCACCTTGGGGAAGCATCACAACGCGCGTGAACTGGTCCCGGTCCATACCCAAAAGCTCGGACAGCTCGGCGCCGACTTCGTCATTACGCGAAGATTTTTCCTCCCAGACTCCGGAAACGCACTCGCGGAGCAGTGTCTTGGCTTGTTGGGTAGTGAAGCCGTTCCGGCCGCGCGCGCTGGGGCGTTCCCATGCCGGGGAACGGCTGACTTCGAAACGCCTGCCGCGGGCCGAGAATTCGCACACCACACGGGGTTCGGCACCCGGCGCTGCATGATCGCTGCGAAGGCGCTTACCTTCCTGGCGTGCACCCGGAACGGAGCCATAGAGGGCGAAACAGATGGCGTCGAGAATGCTGGTTTTGCCGGCCCCGGTGGCGCCGTTGAGCAGAAACAACCCCTGTGCACTGAGTTGATCAAAATCAATGTGCTGGGCAGTGGCAAAAGGCCCGAAAGCCTCAATTTCCAGTCGATGGATTCTCACAGTTCAGCCTCCTCCAGGCGCACGGCCCCTAGGGCGGCGCGCAGGGCAGCTTCTTCCGCAGATCCGGGACTGCGCTCCCGAACGTGTTCCAGGAATCCGCAGCAGACCTCGAGGTCGTCCTGGGCGGCTGCAAGCCTGCTGCTGTAACTGACTTTGTCTTTGGTTCCAGCACCCTCGGGGTCGAAGGACAGGACCAAGGTGTCAGGAAAGCGGGTTCGGAGCTGCTCCATAGCCTGGGCGGGCCGCTCGGCATCCGTGAGGGTGATTTGGCAATAGGCAGCTTCAGCCCAGGCGTGTTCGCCTGATTCAAGAAGATCGTTCAGCTTGCCTCTCAACACGGCCAGGCTTTTGGCAGCTTCCCAAAGGACTTCCTGGACACCGATGCTTCCATCGGCATCGATATCAACCAACCAGGCGCCCTTGGAATGTTTGGCTTCGGAGAACGAATAAGCCAGTGGGGAGCCGGAGTAGCGGACATTCGGAGCAAGTTCCTGCCGGCCGTGCAAGTGACCAAGTGCCGTGTAAGCAAAATCCTCGAAGAGATCCAGGGGCACTGCGCCCAACCCTCCGATGCTCAAGTCCCGTTCACTGTCAGAAGTGATGCCTCCACTGGCAAAAGTGTGTGCAAGGACCACAGGATGCACTGCGCCTGATGTACGGCGGTCCTGAAGGTCGCGCCGAATCCGCTCGGTTGCTTCACGGGTGACCTCGAAATGACTTGCGGTCTCCACCTCCAGCCGCTCCGCGACAAGCCGAGGTTCCAAATAGGGAATCCCGTAGATCGCAAGTGTGGCGCTGCTCTCCCCATCTTTTCCGAAGGGAACAAGCACGGGAACGTCCAGGTCCTCGACCCTCGTCCTGAGGTGAACGCCGCCGCGTTCGAGCAAGCGGGACGCGAATCCGAGCCGAATGGCGGAATCGTGGTTGCCGCTGGTGAGCACTACGGTGGCCCCGGCTTGGGTAATACGCACCAAGGCGTCGTCGAGAAGTTTGACGACATCGAGTCCAGGCAGGGCGCGATCATAGACATCGCCCGCAATGAGGACAACGTCTACAGACTTCGCTTCGACGAAGGACACGAACTGGTCCACAAAACCGCGCTGCGCTTCAAGCATGCCAACGCCGTGGAATGACCGGCCGAGATGCCAATCCGAGGTATGGAGTAACCGCATATTTTCAAGCTAACTGTGGGCACCGACAAAAAAGCGCAGACAGGCCGTCCGGCGTCGATCCTCTCCTGCTGCTAGCCCTTCTTTCCGTCGAAGAAGTCGCGTGCGTCATCTGCAGCAGCTTCTTTCCGGACAGTCCCGGTCTCCACTGCCTCTGCCTCTGCCTCCGCTTGGACATCCTCCGTGTCATCCACATCCAGGTGCTGGTCCCCGCGGCTTGATACCGACGCCAACGTCTCGTCATCTCCAAGGCTGGTGGCCGCGGAGGCGTAGCCAAAGCCGCGGAAGGCCAGTCCGGCCAGTGCGGCCCCCATCAGTGGAGCGACCCAAAAGAGCCACAATCCTTCCAAGGCCCAGGAAGGGCTGAAGAAAGCCAGCGCAGTTGCGCGTGCGGGATTAAACGGAAGGTTGCCAAGGACCTGGCCAAACTGCAGCAACACGGCGACGCAAAGGCCTACAGCAAAGGGAGCCACGGCAGGAAAGGCACGGCGTCCGGCAGTCGCTCCAAGGAACACCGCAACCAGCAAGGCGGAGCCAACCACTTCAACAATCAAGACCCCTGCCATCTGGGTTTGGGCAGCAGCATGCTCTCCATAGCCGGCTGCCACAGAGCCGAAGGCCGCCCGCGCATCCGTCAGGACCGGAACTGTCAGAACCACAACGTAGGCAAGAGCTGCGCCGATCACGCTGCCGATGATTTGGGCCGCAAGGTAGGCCACAGCTGCCAGCGCGCGGATGCGGCCGGCAATCAGGTTGCCCAGAGTGATTATCGGATTGAAGTGACCGCCGGAAACATGACCGAAGGCCAGCATGGCCACTGTCACCGTCAGGCCGGTCGCAAGGGCGGCGGGTAGGGGCGCTGATGAAGGGTTCGAGAAGATCGACACACCCACGGCCACGAGCACAACAAACATCGAACCGACGGCTTCAGCCGACAGCCGCGCGAACAGCCCCGGTTCGTGGTCGGTCGTGGCTTGCACTGGAGAGGTCATGTCGAATGATTCCTAACGATTGGTTTGGGGACGGCCCTTGAGCATCCTGCCAGTTGAGCCTGAACAGTTGCTGAGTCCCTGCTGACTCCCGATCCGAGCTTAGCCGCCCAAGGCGATGGCCGCGATCGCAGTTCCGCCCAGCCCTATCACGGCAAGGGTGCTGACAAAGATGAGTCGTGCCGAAGCTGCTTCGTTTCCAGCATGAAGCTGCCGTGAGCGGACCCACACCACACAAGCCAGGACAATGGTGGCGGCAGCAGCCATGAGGGCGCAGATGCCTTGGTAATCCAGCCCGGGAAGGCCCGGAATCAGACGGCCCGCAGAGGGCTCGGAGGTAAGCCAACTGCGCCAGATGAACAGATCCACCACCACAAGCGAAATGAGGGTGCGCCGCCACGCCAGCGTGGTCCGTTCCGGCTGAAGGCCTGGATCACGGAGGTCCATGCTCAACGCGCAAGCCTCGTCATCGCGCAAACCTGGTCATCGCGCCACCAAAATCAACACGGCGAATGCGAATGCTGCCACGGCCACCACGATCGTCATGAGCAGCATGACCCAGGAGAACGGCAAGGCTTCATCGTTGCGCATCGCAGCTTCCATTTGCCCCCACCTGCGGTATGACAGTGCAGCCAGGCCGGCCCCGATGAGGGACAGAAGGACACAGAGGACGATCCTTACCGGCTGGGGGGCAATGTTTGGAGCCAGCTGATCAATGGCAATCGATCCGGCCAGTAATGCCAGGGAGGTACGGATCCAGGCAAGGAAAGTGCGTTCGTTCGCCAAGGAGAACCTGTAGTCAGGTGTCTTGCCTGTCCGTCGCCAAGCCGGTTCACGCACGTCGTCTCTCCAAGTTTTCCTAGTGCTGGGCAGCTTCCCCACCATATCAGCGGCCGTTCACATCAGTTGCGTACGTCATCCGTTGCGTACCCACACCAGTTGCGGACCCCATCAGTTACATAGCAGGGCGCGGTAAGTTGATGGCATGAGTTTTGCAGCCTCCTCCCCCGCCGCCCCGTCGTTTGAATCCCGCGTCCACGGGACACTGCTCGGAGGTGCATTGGGTGATTCCCTTGGCTACGCAGTGGAGTTCGACCGCCTTGAGGCCATTCGTGCCCGTTACGGTTCCGCCGGGCTCACGTCCTTTGACCAACTCGACGCCGTCGGCCAGTTTTCGGACGACACACAAATGACGCTGTACACCGTGGATGGCCTGGTCGACGCCCTCGAATGGGCCAATGATGGGGTGGCAGCAGATGAGATCGCCTGCCTGTGGCTGGCCTACCTTCGCTGGCTGGCAACCCAGGACGTTGCTGTTTCCCCTTCTGCCCCCGTTCCACAACCGCGGTGGATAGACGGCCAGGAAGTACTCCGGCGTCGTCGGGCCCCGGGAAACACGTGCCTCAGCGGATTGGCTTCAGGAGAAATGGGCACTGTGGCCAGGCCAGTCAATCCCGATTCCAAGGGGTGCGGCACTGTCATGCGTTCAGCACCTTTTGGACTCGTGCCCCATATCTCCCGCGAAGCCGTGTACAAACTCAGTTCAGATGCTGCATCGTTGACGCACGGACACCCGTCAGCGCGGTTAAGCGCGGCTGCCTTCAGCTTGTTGATCCAGAATATTGTGGCTGGCAGCGACGTCCGCACAGCAGCTTCCGCCGCCTTGGACTACGTGAGTGGCGTGCCAACCAAAGCTCCCGAACTCCCTGAGCGTCTGGAAGCGGCCTTGAGGTTGTCGTCGGAGCCTGCTCCCCTCGGTCCTGAAAAGCTGGTAACCACACTGGGCGAGGGCTGGGTGGCAGAGGAGGCACTCGCCGTCGGGCTTTACGCCGTCCTGTCCACGCAAGGCAGTGAGCCGGCGGAGCACTTCCGCAAGGCCATCGCGGTGGCCATCAACCACAGTGGGGACAGCGATTCCACCGGTTCCATCGCCGGAAACATTCTGGGTGCTTACTACGGCGAAACTTGCCTTCCTGCCCAGTGGCTCGAGGCATTGCAAGGCACGGAGGTCATTCGTGGCATGGCAGACCGGTTGCTCGCTGTCACTACAGGCTGATCGGCCCGCACGTCAGCTGCGTCGCAGCGCGATGTTCTCGCAGGCTTCGCAAACCTCCGCGGGAATCAATCCGCGACGCTGGAGGATGCCAAAGATGGCGCAACCAAGGCAAAAGCCGAGGAACGCCTCAAGCGAGGCCGCAACGATCAACAGCGCGAGAAGGATCCATGCAGCAGGCTGGAACCCTGTGAAAAAAAGCACGACGGCGGCACTGCTCAAAGCGGCTCCCACACCTTGCGCGAAGCGCTTCGGAGGACCGGCCACCAACTTGGCGTGCCCGATGCGCGGGGCCAAAACCTTGACCGAGAGCAGGGCTAGCGGCGAAATCCGGGGGCCGAAAAGGACACGGAGCCAGAAACCGATTGCCACGGCAACCAGGCCCAAGGACGAGCCCGTCAGCAGTGTTGCGACAGCCAGCAGCACAACCAGTCCGGCCGTGATCCGGGCGGCGTATTCATTGACAGGGTTGGGAAAGGCGAAGACGACGCGCCAATCAATCCCGGCTTTTACTGGGCCATTGGATTGGTGTACCGATGACTGGGACAGGCTGGCCTTGGTCATGCACCAAGGCTAGGAGCACGGCTCCCCGGGCTGGAAGCATTGTTTCGCACTATGACCCCCGCCGACCCAAACCGCCTGCCAGACTGAAGTTAGTTCCCGCCCACCATTTGCAGGAATTCCCCTTCCGAGACAACCTCAATCTGCTGACCTTTCGCATGGAGTTCCAAAACCCGCTTGGCCTTTCCTGTAAGCCGTCCGGCACGCAGGTCTCCGGCCACGAACCCGTCGCCCACCACAAGGACAGTGGTGCGTGCGGTCACCCTGCTTTCCGGCCGGGCACCCATCTCTGCAGCACGTGACTTAGCCTCCGGACGGGTCATGATGAGGTCGCCCGTGAAGACCACCGTCTGGCCGAACAGGGGATGCCCCGGTTCGGCTGTGGGATTCGGCAACGGATTGGGGCCTTCCTCAGGCCACGCCGAGAATGGACGACCCGAACCGTTCAAGGCGCCGTCCAGGGTTTGCTCCGCGGGGCTGCCTGCCCTCTTGCCCGCGGACCCCGTGCCTGCGAGAGCCTTGCCTGCGAGAGCCTTGCCTGCGAGAGCGGCAAGGGTGGGCTTGGAGAGGCCATTCATGGGATCGAAGGCAGGTTGCCTGGGCAACATAAGGCCCAGCGAAAGATAGAGTTCGGCGATGCTGTTGGCGTTGTTGCGACGGGCGATGTCCACCAGGATTCCTGCGCAGGCGCGTGCGTCCTCGGCGGCATCGTGGTGGTTGACCAGGGGTACTCCGGCTTCCTCCGCCGCATACGGCAGGGAGTTGGACACCAATGAGTAGCAGCGGCGGGACAGCATCACGGTGCAAACGTACTCGTAGGCCGGGCCTGCAAGCCCGGAGACCTCCAGGCCGGATCGGATAACGCCCAGATCGAAGGCTGCGTTGTGGGCCGCAAGTACGTCGTTGCCGATGAAGGCGCCAATTTCGGGGAAGAGGTCCCCGAACCTGGGACGGCCGGCAACGTCTTCGGCACGGATGCCGTGGATGCGGGTGTTGTGAAACTCGAAGTGGTCGTGGTTCTCCGGCGGCCGCATGAGCCAGGAGGCTTCTTCCACCACCACACCGCCGCGGACTTTGCTGAGGCCAACCGAACACGGCGACCCCCTGAAGCCGTTGGCTGTTTCAAAGTCGATCGCCGTAAAGTCCAATGCCACTGGACAAGGTTACAGGCGGAAAGGGTGCGCTCTTGCCGATTTCCGCGGCGGGGCGGCCTTTCCGGACCGCTTTGTGGCGAGTGTTACCTCGTGGTGTTTCGCACTCGCGCATCTGCTTGTGCGCGGGAATGCCGCTGTTACCAGCGGAGGCATGAGACTGCCCGACGACGGCGGTCCAGTAGGCTTGATAGGTGATCTTTACTGCGATGAGCGACTTAGCCGTATCCACTTTCGGGGGCGCGGGACCGGTGCGTCCACCCATGGCCTCGTTCCTGCCGGACTGGCTGAACCCCCAGGTCTTCCTGGCTGATCCAGCCTTGGCGCCGTGGGTAGTGCTGCTGGTTTGCGGCATTGTCTTTGCCGAAACCGGCCTGCTGGTGGGCTTCTTCCTGCCCGGCGATTCCATGCTGTTTACCGCTGGCCTTCTTGTAGCCACGGACACCATCAAGTTCAATATCTGGGCTTTGGCGGCCCTCATCATCGTTTCTGCGATCATTGGCAACCAGACCGGCTACCTCATTGGCTCAAAGGCCGGCCCTGCAATCTTCAACCGCCCGGACTCCAGGCTGTTCAAGAAAGAAAACGTCGAAAGCGCCCACGCATTCTTTGAGAAGCACGGCGGCAAGGCCCTGATCCTTGCCCGCTTTGTCCCCATCATCCGTACGTTCGTTCCGGTGATCGTCGGCGTGGCCCAGATGGACAAACGCAAATTCTTCCTCTTCAACGTCATCGGCGCCACACTTTGGGGCGGCGGCGTCACCTTGCTTGGATACCTTCTGGGTGACCGCGTTCCGTGGGTCAGCAGCAACCTGGACATCATCTTCATCGTCATTGTCCTGATCTCGGTCATTCCCATCATTATCGAGGTAGCCCGAGGCGTCGTTGCCAAGCGTAAGGCTGCCGCTGAAGGCAGCAACCCTGTGGAGGAATTCATCGAGGAGCACGAAGGCGGAAAGCACCGCGAGAAGTAGGCCTCACCGCACTTGATGCCATACAGGAGAAGGCACCCCGCAAAACGCGGGGTGCCTTCTCCTTTGTACTTCTACCTCGAATGAACACCCGAGAGCGCAGCAACTATCACGGGGAGCAAAGCCCGGAACGCCTGGCCTCGATGGCTGATGGCGTTCTTTTCCTCGGATGTCAGCTCCGCACAGCTCCTGTCCATTCCCACGGGCTGGAGCACGGGGTCATACCCGAACCCACCCTCACCCCGTGGCTCGCGCAGCAACGTACCTTCGAGCTGCCCGTACTCCACCGTTTCGTGAGTGATTCCGTCGGCTCCGGGCACTGCCAAGGCGGCCGCGCAGACAAAAGCTGCCCCGCGGAAGGCGTCCGGCACATCGGAGAGCTGGGCGAGCAGCAATCGCAGGTTCGCGTCGTCGTCCCCGTGCTTTCCCGACCACCGGGCGGAGAAGATGCCCGGCGCACCGCCCAGGACATCAACGGCAAGCCCCGAATCGTCCGCGATGGCTACCAAACCCGTTGCCTCAGCCACGGCACGCGCCTTCAGGAGTGAGTTCTCAGCAAAGGTGACTCCGGTTTCCGCAACATCCGGCGCACCAACGGCAGCTGCATCCACCACTTGGGTATCGACGTCGAGCCCTGGAACCTGGCCGCGCAGCAGCTCCCGGAGTTCCTTCAGCTTTCCCTGGTTGTGCGTTGCGAGGACGAGCCGCGGAGCATTGGCTGGATCTGCACTGGCCGAATCCGCACCGGATGCGCCGGAGACCGCTGCGGCGTCGCCGCTCACGGAGCTTCCGCCAGCGTCTCGCGCTGGATGGCCGCAAGCTGGCCCGTGCCGATCAGGGCGAGGTCCAACAGGGCGTTGAGTTCATCGCGGTCGAACGGAGCGCCCTCGGCCGTGCCCTGGACCTCCACAAACTTGCCGGATCCGGTGACCACAACGTTCATGTCTGTTTCGGCGCGGACATCTTCTACGTACGGCAGGTCCAGCATCGGCACGCCATCGATGATGCCCACCGAGACGGCAGCAATCGTGTCCACCAACGGCTCGGCGTTGCGGGCGATGAGCTTGTTTTCGCGGGCAAACCGAATCGCTTCGGCAAGCGCCACATAGGCGCCGGTGATGGCAGCGGTGCGGGTACCGCCGTCGGCCTGCAGGACATCGCAGTCAAGGACGATCGTGTTCTCGCCCAGCGCTTTGGTATCGATGATGGAGCGCAGCGAACGGCCAATGAGGCGGGAGATCTCGTGCGTGCGTCCGCCGATCTTGCCCTTCACGGACTCGCGATCGGATCGGGTGTTCGTTGCGCGCGGCAGCATGGCGTATTCGGCGGTAACCCAGCCACGGCCCTCGCCCTTGAGCCAGCGTGGAACGCCTTCGGTCAGCGAAGCCGTGCACAGTACCCGCGTGTTTCCGAACTCGATGAGCGCCGAGCCCTCTGCCTGCTTGGACCAGCCGCGGGTAATGCTGATGGGACGCAGTTGATCGGGGGTCCGGCCGTCGGCGCGGATAACGGGTGTGGCTGTAGCTTCAGAAGTCATGCTTCAAGCTTAGCGACGATGGGACAACGCCCGACGCCGCCCAGTGGGTCAGGCGCGCACGGCACCATCTGGATGGGGTCTGGCTCGATGGGGCCTAGATCGTGTAATGGACCCCGGCAACGGCAACAGCGACGTCCCCGGCAAACACCGGTTTGGCCTCGGACATTACCTTGGTCTGCGAAGTCCACACCGGAATGTGAGTCAGAAGCAAGCGCTTGGCTCCGGCGTTCATGGCCGCTTCCCCAGCGCGTTTGCCCGTCAAGTGCACGTCCTTGATGCCATCATCGCGGCCTTCTTCGAACGCGGCCTCGCACAGGAACAAATCAGCGCCACTGGCTGCCTCCTCCAGCCCCTGGCACGAATCGGTGTCCCCCGAATATGTCAGTACCCGCGTTATGGGCGTCCCGTCCTTGCCTGGTTCCGTTGCAGTGACACGCAACGCGTATGCTTCTTCCACCGGATGGTTGACGCCGTAGGGAGTCACCGTGAAGGGGCCGACAGTAACGGGCTTCTGTTCGGCCCAATGAGTAAAGTCGAACTCCTCATGCATGCCCGGATCCAGGTCCAGCCCATAGGCTGTTGCCATCCTGTCCGCAGTTGCTGCCGGGCCCCACACGGGAATCCGGTCCCGCCCCCAGCCGCCGGGCTTCCAGCGGACCGCTACGTGGAGGCCACACAAGTCCATGCAATGGTCCGGGTGCAGGTGCGTGAGGAAAATGGCGTCAATGTCCTCAAGATCCGTGTAACGCTGGATGGCGCCCAAGGCTCCGCTCCCAAGGTCCATTACGATCTTCCATTCCCGCTCACCGTCGTGCGCAGTCACCAGATAGCACGACGCCGGCGAGCCGGGACCCGGAAAGGAACCAGTACAGCCCACGATGGTCAGTTTCACAGGCCACGTCCTGGGATGGCACTGGAATCAGGGCTGACTCCGTTGTCCGGTTGGACGAAGTAGGAGCGGCGCGACAGTCCGGCGCCGCTCCTGGCTGCTTCGAGCATTTCCGGAGTGATGCGGGCCAGGCTTCCAGTGGGGTATTGCGCAGCCACGTGGTCGACGTGTTTGACGGACAAGACCTCCGGGCCCAGGAAACGGCGGGCCAATGTTTCAAATTGAACGGCGTCGCCCGTTGCGATGAACTCATGGCTGGGGGCACTTGTATCGGTTCGCTGGATACCGTGAGTGGCCAGCGCACGGTAGACGTCCTTGGCAGTTTCCTCCGCACTGGACACAAGGGTCACGTCCTCGCCCATGACGAAAGAGATCACCCCGGTCAAGAGGGGGTAGTGCGTGCATCCGAGCACCACTGTGTCCACACCAGCGTGTTTCAGCGGCTCCAGATACTCATTGGCCGCTGCCAGGAGGTCCGCCCCCGTGGTGATGCCGGCTTCAACGAAGCTCACGAAGGCCGGGCAAGCCACAGAGGTAATGGCAAGATCCGGGGCCGCCGCGAACGTGTCCTCATAGGCGCGCGAGCCCACGGTGGCGGAGGTCCCAATAACACCGATCCTGCCGGAACGGGTGGCTGCGACCGCTCTACGCACAGCGGGTTGGATGACCTCAATAACGGGTATCCCATATCGCGCTGTATAGCGTTCACGCGCATCCCGGAGAACTGCGGCCGAAGCAGAGTTGCAGGCAATGGTCAGCAGCTTCACACCCGAATCCACGAGCTCGTCCATCACACCCAGGGCGTTGGCCCGGACTTCGGCGATGGGCAGCGGCCCATAGGGTCCATTGGCCGTATCCCCCACGTACAGGATCGATTCGTTGGGGAGTTGATCAATGATTGAGCGGGCTACCGTCAACCCACCCACGCCGGAATCAAAGACACCAATCGGGCGGGATCCCATGAGCTCATTGGAGACCCCCAGGTCACCGGGCGAGGCAGCAACCGGGGCCCCTGTAGCGCTTGGTGATCCGGCGCCTGTTGAACTGCCGCCCGTTGAACTGCCAGATGCTGAAGTCATGATTATTCGAGAATAAGGCTTCCCCTGTGTTGCGGCCATTACCTGTGGCCTCCGCCTCGTGTCTGATGTGTCACATAGGCGACCCCGGCGATGGCCTTTCTGATCAGGATTTTGCCTGCCTGGCCGCCATCATCGATTGCACCAATGACTCCTGGAGCCAGGTGGTGAAGTTGTAGACCAACGCCAGGTAGCTCTCCACGTCCTCCGCCTGGCTCCAGTCCTGCATGCTGTGGATGTGCTCGGCGTCCGCTTCGTCACGGATGTCCAGGCGTTCGGCCAAAACCAGGCGAACATCATTCAAGGCCATGGACCAGCGCGTTGCGTCCTCCGGGGTCAGTACAAGATCGTCCTTGTCCAGGCCCATCGCTGTGGCCTTCAACGCGCCAATCTTGTTTTCGCGCACCGAGCGTTCGGTCAATTGCCGGAACTCAAGCGAGCCGCCGTCGTCGTCCTTCATGACGTTTGGCAAAAGCCGCAGCAAGGCGCGATCGCTCGGTTGCTTCACGTCCATGTCCAAGCCGATCAAGGCGGCCAGCGGGTCCTCGTTCTCCCTGGCATCGGACTCCAGCATCGAGATGACGTCGTCCAGCAGCCCCCGTAAAAGATCCCGTTCGGCAGGCTCGAGGTAGCCGGTGATTCCCTTGAGTCCGTATTTGAATGCCTTAGCCACGCTGGCGGCCGCCCTTCCCGGGTGCTTCATTTCCGCTTGCCGCTTTCTCCACGGTGGCCCACAGGCCAAAGCCGTGCATGGCTACTGCGTGCTGCTCAACCTGTTCCTTGCTGCCATGCGCCACGATGGAGCGGCCCTTCCTGTGGACCTCCATCATGAGCTTGTGTGCCTTGGACTCGGAGTAGCCGAAGTAACTCTGGAACACATAGCTGACGTAACTCATGAGGTTGACGGGATCATTCCAGATCACCAAATTCCAAGGGATGTCCGGGGCAGTCAGGACATCGGTGGACGTCTGCTCTACGGCTTCCGTCCGCTCATCAATGTCCGTGCCAAATGCAACGCTAGGGGTCATCTGTCCATTCTATGGCGGCTCGCACTAGAGTGAATTCGTGAGTAGAGCCACGTCTTGGGACCATCCCGCCACTTCCTTGTACACCGACCACTACGAGTTGACGATGCTCCAGGCCGCCCTGCACTCCGGGGCTGCCCATCGCCGCTCTGTGTTTGAAGCGTTCGCCCGGCGCCTGCCTGACGGCCGCCGCTACGGCGTGGTAGGCGGAACCGGCCGCCTCCTGGAAGGAATCGCCGACTTCAGCTTCGGCGAAGCCGAGCTCGCGTTCCTTGAGCAGAACAAGGTGGTCAACCAAGAGACGCTGGACTACCTGGCCAACTACAAATTCAATGGAGACATCTGGGGTTACGCGGAAGGCGACGCCTACTTCCCCAACTCCCCCATCCTCATCGTTGAGTCCACGTTCGCCGAAGCCTGCATCCTGGAGACCTACATCCTCTCCGTCCTGAACCACGACAGCGCCATCGCTTCTGCCGCATCAAGGATGACGTCGGCGGCCGGTAGCCGGCCATGCATCGAAATGGGTTCCCGGCGCACCCAGGAGGAATCCGCGACGGCGGCTGCCCGCGCCGCAGTGATCGCAGGCTTCGCCAGCACCTCCAACCTTGAGGCCGGACGACGCTACGGCATCAAAACCGTTGGTACTGCGGCACACTCCTTCACGCTCCTCCACGACACCGAACGCGAGGCCTTCGAAGCGCAAATCGCCGCATTCGGCCCGGGAACCTCGCTGCTGGTGGACACGTACGACGTCGAAACAGCGGTGCGCACCGCCGTCGAACTCGCAGGGGACAAACTGGGCGCCGTCCGGCTGGACTCGGGCGACCTGATTGCCCAGGCGCAGTGGGTCCGGCAACTGTTGGATGACCTTGGAAACGTGAACACCCGGATAGTTGTGACCTCCGACCTCGACGAATTCGCCATAGCCGCCCTCCAGTCCGCCCCGGTGGACTCGTACGGGGTTGGCACGTCCTTGGTGACGGGCTCCGGCGCTCCCACCGCCAGCATGGTGTACAAGCTGGTGAGCAGGACAAACGACGCCGGCGAGTTCATCTCCGTTGCGAAAGCAGCCAAGAACAAGGCCAGCGTGGGTGGACGCAAGTACGCCCTGCGCAAACTCAACGAACACGGAAGGGCAACGCAGGAGATCGTTGGAATAGGTCGCCGGCCGGAGGACGACGGAAACGACCGGTCGTTGTTGCACCAGTTCATCAAGAATGGCGAACTCCTGCCCGGCTGGACGGGCCCCGAAGGCGTGATCCGCGCCAAAGAACGGCACGCCGCCAGCATGGCCGAATTGCCTGCCGTGGTGAACCGCCTGCAGCGCGGCGAGGCCGCCATCCCCACCATCTACGAGGAGAACTGATGTCCAGGGCCCTGATCATCGTCGATGTCCAGAACGACTTCTGCGAAGGCGGTAGCCTCGCCGTGGAAGGAGGCGCTGCAGTTGCCGGCGCCATCACCGAGTACGTGGATGCAAACCAACAGCATTTCGACCACATCGTGGCCACCCAGGATTGGCACATCGAACCGGGAAGCCACTTCTCCGATGAGCCGGACATGGTGGATTCCTGGCCGCCGCATTGCCGGGCCCGGACCAAAGGAGCTGAACTCCACGAGGACCTGGACCCGGAATACATCCAGGCGTACTTCCGTAAAGGACAGTACACAGCGGCCTACTCCGGCTTTGAGGGCGTCCTTGCCCCGGAAGACGACGTCCCTTCCGGGGATCTCAAGGCCGGCTCCGCTGTCTCCGAGGTCCTGGATGAAGATGCCATCGGCCTCGATGACTGGCTCCAAAGCCACGACGTCGAAGAGGTGGTGGTCGTGGGCATCGCCACGGACTACTGCGTCAAGGCCACGGCCCTTGACGCCGTGCAGGCCGGGTATGCCACTACGGTCGTTGCGGACCTGACTGCGGGAATCGCCGAGGACCTCACTGAAACCTTCGACGAAATGGAAGCCGCCGGCGTCGAGGTTGAACGCAGCTAAGTCCGGTTACTTTCGGCCGATGAACCAATCCTGCAACTTACGCAACCGCGCCTGAAGTTGTTCCTCGTTCGCCTGGGCTACAGCAGGTCCACCGCATAGTTCGCGCAGTTTGGTGTGAACTACTCCATGCGGCGTGCCTGTCCGGGCGGACCAGGCGGCTACGTTCTTGGCCAGTTCGTTGCGCAAGTCCATGAGCATGCGGTGGTCGGGTACGGCCGGTGAAGCTGCGGCAGCCAAAGGCGACTGGCGTTTCTTGCGCGATTGCTGCTCGTGCTGCCGCTGACGCAGCAACGTACCTACTTGCTCGGCGTCGAGAAGCCCGGGAATACCGAGGAAGTCCAACTCGTCATCAGAGCCGATGTCCGCTCCCGTACCGAATTCACCGCCGTCGAAAAGGACGCGGTCAAAGGAAGCCTGTGAGTCGAGAGCTTCGAACTTGCCCTTGGTGAGCTCGTCCGAAGCCTTGTCCTCGCGGTTCGCCTCGGCCATGAGGTTCTCTTCAGGGCTGAAAAGTCCATCCTCATCCTTTTCCGGGCGGTCAAGAGCGTGGTCGCGCTCGGCCTCCATGGTGTTGGCCAGCACCATCAGGGGCGGCACTGACGGCAGGAAGACCGACGCCGTCTCGCCCCTTTTGCGGGCACGCACAAAACGGCCTACGGCCTGGGCAAAAAACAGCGGCGTAGAGGTGGACGTAGCGTAGACGCCCACCGAGAGGCGAGGAACGTCCACGCCTTCGGACACCATTCGGACGGCGACCATCCACCGCTTGTCTCCCGCGGAGAAGTCCTCGATCTTGCTGGAAGCCTTCGAGTCGTCAGAAAGAATGACTGTGGGCGATTGCCCGGTGATCTTCTTTAGCTGCCCTGCGTACGCGCGGGCGTCGTCGTGGTCCGTGGCGATAACCAGCCCACCGGCGTCCGGGACCGTCCGGCGAACCTCGCTAAGGCGTTTATCCGCGGCGGCAAGGACAGCCGGGATCCATTCGCCGGTCGGGTTCAACGCCGTACGCCACGCCTGTGACGTGATGTCCTTGGTGACGGCCGCTTCCCCGAGGGAGGCGGCCATTTCGTCACCTGCACTGGTCCTCCAGCGCATCTGGCCTGAGTAGGCCATGAAAAGCACGGGACGCACCACGTGGTCCCGGAGGGCATTGCCGTAGCCATACGTGTAATCGGCTTTGGAGCGTCGAATCCCGTCGCGGTCCTCGGCGTATTCCACGAACGGGATGGGTGACGTATCTGAACGGAACGGCGTTCCGGTCAGGGAAAGGCGCCTTGCTGCTGGGTCAAAGGCCTCGCGCAAGCCATCTCCCCAGGACAGTGCCTCTCCACCGTGGTGGATTTCGTCCAGGATGACCAGCGTCCGGGCGGCTTCTGTTTTGGCACGGTGCAGCATCGGCTTGCTCGCCACCTGGGCATATGTCACAGCGACACCAACGAATCCACGGCCATGCTGGCCATCGGAATTCTTGAAGTTGGGGTCAATGGCAATGCCCACCCGGGCAGCAGCGTCAGCCCACTGCCGCTTCAAGTGATCCGTGGGCGCCACGATAGTGATCCTGTTAACAACGCCGCTGTCCAGCAGCGTGGTGGCAATCCGCAAGGCAAAGGTAGTCTTACCGGCGCCAGGCGTAGCCACGGCCAGGAAATCCTTTGGATGCCTGGCCATGTAGAGGTCCAGGGCTTCCTGCTGCCAGGCGCGCAGCTTGGGGGCTGTGCCCCACGCGGCGCGTTCAGGGTACGCGGGAGGCAGGGATGGACCACCAAATAATGTTTCTGTCATGCGGACTCCCCCGGCCTGATGGCAGCGAAAATTAGCCCCGGTTCTCCGGGCACGCGGCAGTGGACCGCATTGCGGTCACGATCGGAAGGGACCTGTGTTCTCTTCCCAGCCACTACTTGGAGTTGCCCGGGCCGCTGTCTCCACCGTCTTTGCCAGGACGTAGACCCTCATAGATCTCCTTGCACTCCGGGCAGACCGGGAACTTCTGGGGATCGCGCCCCGGCGTCCAGACTTTGCCGCAGAGGGCAATGACGGGCTCGCCGGTCATGGCCGACTCCATGATCTTTTCCTTGCGAACATAGTGCGAGAACCGCTCGCGGTCGCCGGGCTCCACTTCCTGGCGCGTTTCCTCGCGCTCAATGGTGGATGTGGACGTTCCGGCTCCGGAAAGCTCGCGCATGGGGTCGTTTTCGAATGGATCCGGAGGAAGCGTAGTCATGGCATCCATCTTACCGTCTACAGACCCTGCCACTCCGGCTTGTTGTCATAGGTGTGGCGGTAGTAATCGGCCAATTTCAGCGACGACGCAGCGGCTTCGTCCACCAATATTGTGGCGTGAGGATGCATCTGGAGGACGGATGCAGCGCAAATGGCGGCTACCGGTCCTTCGACGAAGTCCCGCACTGCCTGGGCTTTTTGTGCACCAGTAGCCACCAGGATGACGTGGCGGGCATCCATGATGGTGCCCAAACCCTGGGTGACTACATGGTGCGGGACGTCGTCGATGCTGTTGAAAAAGCGGGCGTTGTCCTTGCGCGTCTGCTCGATCAGCGTTTTGATCCGGGTGCGGGACGCCAGCGATGAACCGGGTTCATTGAATCCAATGTGGCCGTCCGTGCCCACGCCCAGAATCTGGAGGTCCACGCCGCCGGCATCCTTGATTGCATCCTCGTAGGCCTGGCAGGCTGCTTCCAGATCCTCGGCGGCACCGTCCGGGCCATGCACATTCTCAGGCTTGATATTCACCCGGTTGGTAAACTCGCGCCGGATCACCTCGCGGTAGGACTCCGGATGCCCGGCCTCAAGTCCGACGTATTCGTCCAAGGCAAATCCATGCGCCTCGCTGAAGTCCACGCTCCCGGCTTCGTAGCGCCGGGCCAATTCGTCGTAGATCGGCAGCGGAGACGAGCCCGTGGCCAAACCCAACACGGCGTTCGGCTTGCGGCGCACAAGGGCTTCGATGGCATCTGCCGCCAGTGCGCCAATCTGTTTGGTGCCAGGGAGAATGACAACTTCCATCGTCACTGCCTTTCTTGTGTAGGAATTGCGCGGTATTGAGACGAGGTTATCCCATGTCCCATGAGCTTGCCATGGTTGTTACGGGGTTAGCGGTTCACACTGAGCTGGGCGAACATCTCCGGGCCCCGCGCATCCAACCATTTACCGCCCAGGCGCACCCCGACAACGAATAGAGTCATGCCCACAAGTGGACCCACCACAAGGTTAATCCAGCCGGGGACAACGCTGCCGGTAAAGAGTTGGGCTCCCATCAGCGCAAGCTGCGGGAGGAGCAAAAGAACAAGGACACCCATCCCTATCATCTGCACGGCAAGTGTCTGGGCAACGTTGCCCGGAGGCTTCTTGAACGGGCTGTCACCGGGCAAGGGCACGGCGATGTTGTATCGCGCGGAGATCACTGAGGATAACCCCAAGCCAGTGAACAACGTACCCAGCGACAGGCCGATCAGGTTCGGAGCCCACGCCCAGGCACCAGTAAAGAAGAACGGACCGATGGAAAAGAGAAGCACAAGAGGCAGGGAAATGGTCAGGCACGCGATGGCACGCCCCAGTCGGTCATCCACACCCCTCACACCTGATGCCAGGTGGAGGGCAAAAGCGGTGTTGTCATAGGAAACATCGGCGCAGATGGACCACGCCATGACAAACGCCGTCAGCGGCCCAAGAAGCATGAGCATGCCGTAATCGCCGCTTTGGCTCCCGCTGAAGAAGAAGATCACAGGAAACAGTGGAACCACCACCAGCGAGCCCGCGTAACGGGGGTCTTTCATCCAATAAATCAAGGCACGGGCAGCAACCGCGCCAGCCGGGGTTCCGGGCAAGACATCGAACAGCCCACGCTTTCCGCCCTTCTTGGCCGAACCTCCGGCGTACGGCGGCGTCACCAAAGCATGTTGCAGCAACACGTGCCAGCAAAGCAGCAATCCCGAAACAGTTGCCGCAGCAATGAGGAGTTTCAGTCCGGCGGAAGCAACGTCTCCAGCCTCAAGGTCACCACCCAGGGACCAGGCCGCGCCAAGAGGGGTCCAAGAGACTGTACGGGCAAGCGCAGGGAGATAATCCGCCGTGCCACGAACTCCGTCGACGATACCCACGATGATGGGACCCATCAGCATGAGCGGGACGAAAAAGACGAGGCTGCTGACGTCCTTGAAACGGCGGGACGACGCCAGGCCGGCAGTCGCCGTCGTCACTACTTTGGACAACACGATGCAGGTCAAGGCCCCAAGAATAGCGCCCAGCAACGCACCCGCCACCGCTGGAAAACTGCGCCACCACGTACCAACTGTGGCAAGCGCGGTAAGGGCTGTGGCGAGGCCCGGGATCCCGATGAAACCTGCCAAGGCCAGGCCGGTGAGAAGCTGGCGGGGTGGGATCGCAGACGTGGTGAACCGGGCGGGATCCAGCGTCATGTCGGCTGCGGATGCAAGAAGGGGAACCACTGCCCAGCCAAGCAGCGCTGCAGCACCGCCCAACACCACCACGGTATGGGCGATTTCAGCGTCCGCCCAACGCAGGGCAATCAAGGCTCCAATCAACAGGACCATGATTCCCAGCGCATACAACAACCCGATGCCCATCCCGATGAGCTGCGCCGGGCTGCGCTTGAAGCCATTGAGGAGCAACCGCCATTTAAGGCTTAGAAGGTGCGCAACCACTCCAGCCCCTCCGTCCGGTGCCCGCCGCCTACCAATTGCACAAAACGTTCCTCCAGTGTGGAACCGTTCCGGACTTCATCCACGGACCCCGCTGCGAGGACGCGTCCTGCTGCCACAACTGCCACATGGCTGCACATGCGCTGCACGAGGTCCATGACGTGGCTGGAGACGATGACCGTACCCCCGGAAAATACGTAGCTCTCAAGGATGCCCCTGATGTTGGCCGCCGATACAGGGTCCACCGATTCAAAGGGCTCGTCCAAGACCAGCAGCCGGGGAGCATGGATCAACGCCGAAGCCAACGCAATCTTCTTGGTCATACCTGCCGAATAATCGACCACCAGGGATCCGGCATCGGCTTCAAGGTCCAGGGCGGCCAACAGTTCGGATACCCGCGGGCGAACCACGTCCCGGTCCATGCCACGGAGCAGGCCCGCGTAGGTGACCAGCTGTTCCCCGGTCAGCCGGTCAAACAAACGGACACCATCCGGCAACACACCCATAAGCTTCTTGGCCTCCAGCGGCCGTGCCCAAACATCCACCCCGTGGACCAACGCCGTGCCAAAGTCCGGCCGAAGCAGTCCAGTGGCCATCGACAATGTGGTGGTCTTGCCGGCACCGTTCGGGCCCACCATTCCGTAGAAAGAACCCACAGGAACCTCAAGGCTCACGCCATCGACGGCGATCTTTCCACCGAACCGCTTGGCCAGCCCGCGGATGGACAGAGCCGATACTGGCAGGTCCGTGTGCGGGTCTGCTGACAGCCCGGGTTCAACCGCAGATTCTTGCGGTGCTGGCTGGCGAATGTGGGATGGCTGGGAAAGTGGTTCATGGCGCGGTTCCGTCATGGCTCCAGCCTAGCCCCGGCTTCCAGTGGTGCCGGGACGTGCTAGAAGCCGTGGCGGGGTATGGCTCTCTGGTACTGCGGAACCCAGGAAATTTCGTGTCCGAGCTCATAAGCCGCCCTGAGCCACCAGTGCGGATCGCGCAGCGCTGCCCGGGCCATGAAGACCGCATCGGCACGTCCATTCGCCACGATATCCTCGGCCTGGGTGGCACTGGTGAGCAGGCCCACCGCACCGGTGAGTACACCGGCGTCGCGTTTTACTTGTTCCGCGAATCCAGCCTGGTACCCGGGAGCGGGTCTGATCTGCTGGTGGGCTACTGCCCCACCGCTGGAGACGTCCACGAGGTCGACGCCGTGTTCGGATGCCGCTTTGGCCAGGCGGACAGAGGCATCAACATCCACTCCCCCTTCAGCCCAATCAGTTGCGGAAATCCGCAACAACAGTGGCATGGAATCCGGAATGACCTCCCTCACTGCGTCCACGACCGCGAGCATCAACCGGTTCCGCCCTTCCTCGGCGCCACCCCACCTGTCCGTACGGGTGTTGATAAGGGGGCTTTGGAACTGGTGAAGCAGATACCCGTGCGCGCCGTGGATTTCCACGGTGTCAAACCCGATGGCCACAGCCCGGGCGGCCGCAGCTGCAAAGTCTGAAATGACTCCCTGGATGTCTTCTTCGCTCATGGCTTCCGGGGCTGCATAGCCGTCGTAGGGCTGTTGCGTAGGACCAAAAGTGACCCAGCCGCCGTCGGATGCTGGAACGGAACCGTTCCGGTCCGAGAACGGCCAGTAAGTCGACGCTTTACGCCCGGCGTGCGCGAGCTGGGCGCCGATCTTGCAGTCGACGGCGCCGTGCTGGTGAACGAAGTGGACAATCCGCTCCCAGCCAGCTGCCTGCTCATCGGAGTACAGTCCGGCGTCCCTGGGGCTGATCCGGCCGGAGGCATTCACCGCAGCAGCTTCACTCAGGATCAATGCAGCACCACCGGCGGCAAAGGATCCGAGGTGCATCAAGTGCCAGTCGTTGGGTACGCCTTCACCTGTTTCGGGGGTGCAACTGTACTGGCACATGGGTGAAACCCACCCACGGTGCGCAATGCTCAGCGAACGGAGCTGCAGGGGCGTAAACAGCGCCGAGGGCACTAGAACAGAACCCTCGCAAGTCCTTGACGGGCTTTGGCCACCCGCTCGTCCGACGTGCCCACTACCTCGAAAAGTTCAAGCAGGCGTAGACGGGCGGTCTCGCGCTCGGGACCGAAATTCCGGCCGATGAAGGCAATGATGCGGTTGAATCCATCCTCGATGTGCCCACCGGAGATATCGAGGTCGGCCACGCCCAACTGGGCCTGCACATTATCGGGCTCCTGTGCGGCCAGCTCCCGGAGGTTTTCAGCTTCGGGAGCTGAGATCTTCTCAAGCCGGGCCATCAGCTCCACCTGGGCCAAGCCTGCCTTGGCGTCGGCGTCTGCAGGCATTTCCAGTAGTGCCTGCTTATAGGCCGCGGCTGCTCCCGCGTAGTCTCCGGCCTCGATAGCATCGATGGCTGCTTGGTGGAGGGGAGGTAGCGGTGCTGGTTCCGCTTCGCCCTCCGGCGCAGCATCGCCGATGCTCCCGGTGACGCCATTGGCCGCTGCCACCTTGAGCAGTTCATCAACGAGGGCACGGATCTGCTCGTCGTCGGCAGGACCCTGGAAAAGCGGGACGGGCTGGCCTTTGACGACGGCGACTGCCGTAGGTACAGCCTGGACCTGGAAGGCCTGTGCCAGTTGAGGGAACGCATCCACGTCAGCGGCAGCAAGAACCAACCGGCCACCGTAGCTTTCGACGACGCGCTGGGCAGCGTCAAGGACGGCCGGAGATTCGGCTGCATAGCGTGACCAGAGAAGGAAGAGCACAGGTATCTGGGCGGACAACTGCACCAGATCCTGGAAATTAGTTTCGGTAGCGTCCACGCGAAGGGGCGCACGTCCCGATTCGGCACCGCCTGATTCAACGGATTCCGGACTATCGGAATCGGTCGGCACGCCTGTGGGCGGCGACTGTGGCGGAGCGGCGGGCCGGCGCAACGACGAGAGGTCGACGGCGCCGCGCAGGTTGAGCTGGCTGGCAGCGGCTGGAGTGGGTCGGTATCCGGGCGAACTCATACCGTCCACTCTAGCCGCTGCCTTGCCAAGGGCATGTCCTACTTGAAGCTGGCTCCCACGAGTCCCCGGGTAGCCGCCACAAGCTTCATGGGATCAGCCGAACCTGCCGGCGGAATGTAAACCGCCACGGACTCGGCGAAGTTCAGGACCATGCCGGTGGTGGTTTCCTTGCCGCCGGCGAAGACAGCGGAGTCGTCCTCAAGAATGAGTTTGTCCCCTGCCGCTTTCGGCGTCCCTTCGAACGCGAAGTCCAGACGTCCCACAACCAGGGCGCCGCCATCAGCTGTGCGCAGCACCACGGTCTGGTTGTTCACGGGGGTGTGGGAGAACTTGAAGTTGGCACTGGTCCCGTTCTTCACGGTGTCTGCCTGGTAGGCAAGGGCACCGGCGATGTACGGCGAGGATTGACCATCAGCCAGCTTGCTCCTGTTAGGCGAGTCAGGAGTTGTCAGCATCTCGCCAAGGATTCCCAAGGCTTCGTTGCCGCTGTAAGCCAGCCCGGTCTTATCGTCAGCTGCCGCAGGAGCGGTTCCGTCACGGGGAACGGGGAACGACGGGAAGTTGGTGCCCGGCTGCAACGGAGCGCTGCCCCAGAGCTTGTAGTTTTCCCGTGGTGAGAGCTGAACCAACGTCAGGACCTGGGGCACAACGTTACCCTCGCCTTGGGTCAAGGCAAAGACGGTACGGGGCCAGTCGCGCTTGGTACTGATGACGCTGCTCTGGAGCTTGGTGGCACGAACCGGCATGCGGGGCTCGTAAGCAGACACCGTGGAGCGGATCTTGTAGTTCTGGGTGCGGACCTGGAGTTCCATCTTGTCTACCCGCGGCGCGAGCTTTGCAGCATCCTTGGCGGCATCCGCTGCGTCTACAGTGCTGGCAACCTGCTCCAGGATGCGCTGCAGTTGCGATTCGAGCATCACAGGTGCTGCGTCCCCTTCCGTCGAAGCGGAAGAAGAGGGGCTGGAAGTGTTCGAAGGCTTAGGGGTGGACGTTGCCTGGGCAGCGATCGCCGAACTTCCCACAAGCGCGGTAGCGAGCGCCGCGGCAACGGCAGTAATGCGCAGGCTTGTGCCTTCTGCTCCAGCGCCCCGGCCGCCATCAGCCTTGCCGGGCGGCGCCTGAACGGGCAGGGAGGTGGTTTCCCCGCCACTATGCGGTCCACCGAAGTCATCATCCTTGCGGTGCTCATCGCCCTTGCGGCGGTTGCTGATGGCCTTGGTAATGAACGGGAGGGCTACTCCGGCAAGCATGATGATAATGCCAAGCACGATGAGCGGCACAGCCCATGGTGTGGTTGCGTTATTGGGGAAAGTCATCGAGATTGACGACGGCGCAGGCTTGGTTCCGTCGCTGGCTACCAGGAGGGACCACTCGCCTCCAGCAGGCGGGTTCCAGGTGTAGTCCAGCTCTCCGCTGGCGTCTTCTGTGTTAACCCACAAATCCGAACCAACAGGAGAGGGAGCAGTTGCCTCGCCATCAGTGGAGGCCACCTCAAGGGACTTCTGGTCCTGGGAGACTCCAGTCAGGGTGTTGTGGGCAGTTTTCCCCACCCAGGCTTCGACGTCGTCCGGGCGGCCCGTAGCGACGATGAAGTTGCCTTCACCCTGGATCTTGATCTTCACCGGCCCGTCATGGAGGGCGATCAACTTTTGGTCGATCACGGTCAGCGGGGCAGCTTTTGTGCCACTGGGAACCGAGGCCGTCACGGTCTCGGCGGGGGCCCAGAAAGTCAGCTGGCCAATGCCGGCCAGCATCGTCAGCAGGCCCAGCAGCACCAGCGAGGCTGCAGTCTTCAAACGCACAGGATCACCTATCATCAGCGGTCGTTGAACTTCAAGGGTAACCGTTTTGTTATCAAAGAGTCAGATCGGCCCATCCCGACGGAGACGTCTTCTCCCCTGCAATGGCGCCGCTAAGGACGGATTCCGGGCTCCTGATAGTGTGGCGATGATCATGATAATCGGTAGAAAAGGCAGCAGAACCGCGTGAAAGACCACTTGGAGCCCCGTCCCATCGATGAGTCAGGGTCAACTGTGGTGGACGCCCCCGCGGATGGGACCTCCGCTACTGTTCCGGTCCGCACCGGACGCCTGGCCGCAATAGCCCGCAAGCTGAGGCAACCCATTCCGGGAGCCCGCACGCGGGTCCGTTTTGAGATGCCGCCCGAGGACGAGGCCGTTGCCACAGCGGAGGGCATCCAGGCCGACGAGGACAACGATTTTGGCGCTCCTGGTCCCCGCATGTCATCCCAGCACCCGTTATATGTGGGCTTCATGGGCACCGCCGGGGTCGGCGTGGCCCTGCTGGTCTTTTACATCGCCAGCAATACCACCCAGCTGATCCTATGGATTGTTGCCGCGCTCTTCATCGCCCTCGGGCTGGATCCGGTAGTCCGATGGCTTGAGAGCCGAAAGGTCCCGCGCCCCGGCGGCATCCTGATATCTGTCTCTGTCCTGGTCCTTGCGGTTGCCGGGTTCTTTGCAACGTTGATTCCCACCATCGTGGAACAGGTTTCCGAGATCGTAAGGCAGGCGCCGGACTGGATACGGGGCTTCCTCGACTCGGATTTCTTCCGGACCGTGGACAGCCAGTTCGGCATTCGCGACCGCATCACTACCGAGCTGGACAAGTTCGTCAAGGATCCCGAAGCCATGGGTGGCATCTTCGGCGGCGTGGTGGGCTTCGGTTCCACCGTGGCCAACGGATTGTTCGGCACGCTGATTGTGCTGGTGCTTAGCCTGTACTTCCTGGCTGCCCTGCCATCCATGAAGAAATGGGCCTACCGCCTGGCACCGAGGTCGCGCCGCCCCCGCGTCGAGGCACTTTCGGAAGCGATTACCGACTCAGTAGGTAACTACGTGATTGGCCAGGCCTGCGTCGCCCTGCTGAACGCATTCTTTGCCTTCATCGTCATGAGCATCCTCGGCATTCCGTTCAGCGTCCTGCTTGCCTTCGTGGTGGCTCTGTTGGCCTTCATCCCGCTGGTTGGCGGCATGATCGCCGCCGTCGTGGTTATCCTCGTGGCGCTCACAGCCGGTTGGCAAACAGCCGTGATCTACGCGATCGCCTACTTTGCCTACCTGCAGTTCGAGGCCTATTTCATCTCGCCGCGTATCATGCAGCGGGCAGTGGCCGTGCCGGGCGCGGTGGCCGTGATCTCAGTTATCGCCGGCGGAAGCCTGCTGGGTGTCCTGGGTGCGTTGATTGCCATTCCGACAGCGGCGGCCATCATGCTGCTGATCAAGGAAGTCTTCATTATGCGCCAAGACAGGCACTGATTTTCCCCGTCTACTCATGCCGCGTTGGCGACCGGGCCCGCCCACTCACGTGGCAGACCGTCCACGCCGGCACCTGCCGGAGTGACGTCGTCGACGATTTCGTCCAGGACACGCGCTGCGTACTTCTCCCCCACCCACAGGTGCTTGGCGCCATCGACGCCCACCAGCCGGGCTTGAGGTACCAGGCTGAAGCGTTGGGCTGCCTCCGCGGGTCGAAGGTAATCGTCGTGTTCCGGAACCAACACGGTCAGCGGTTTGCCGGAGGCTGCCCACTCCTTGAGGTGGACGTCCGTTGCGCGGTGGAGTGGAGGAGACAGGAGGACCGCGCCCTCGATCTGGGACGCCACAGGTTCAACTGCGCCGTACATCAGCGCCAGTTCCGTCCCGAACGACCAACCCACCAACCACCGGTTCGGCAGGCCGCGCTCAACGGCGAAACGGACGGCTGCTTCGACGTCGTAACGCTCACCGATGCCCTCTTCAAACTGGCCCTGGCTGGTACCGCGCGGTGAGTGCGTGCCACGGGTATTGAACCTCAGGACCGCCACACCTGCCAGCGCCGGCAGCCTGTAGGAAGCCTTGCGGTAGACATGGGAGTCCATGAAGCCGCCATGGGTCGGCAGCGGATGGAGGGTGATCAACGTTGCGGTAATCTCCCCCGACTCCGGCAAGGCGAGTTCGCCCAGCAAGAGTTTTCCGTCTTCAGTGGTGAATTCCACATTCTCCCGACGCGCGGGAAGGACGGTGGAGGCCCGGATCGCCGAGGGAGCATCCTGCGCAGTGAAAACGAACGAGGCGGGGTCGAAAGTCATGCCTCCAAGCCTAAGGGAACCAGCGGGACTGGTCAGCGATACCGGTAGGTTCGTGACGTCCAGCAGTTGGTGTGCCAATGCCTGCGCTCGGCCAGTCCGGCGGCTTCGCCAAAGAGGTGATTGTCCGACCACACCACCAGATGTGCGATACCCGGGAGGATGGCTGTCGAGCAGCCTGGGCAGATGTACTGCTTCTCCGCCTTCCGCGCCGTCATGGTACGCACCATCCAGTCACCATCCGGGGCGCTTTCCCTGCGCGCAATCCCCGCCCTTGCCCTTTCCAGATCCAGTTCCGGGGCCTCGTCTGCCCACTTGCCGGCAGGTTTGTTCGAACGTGTGCTGGCGGCGTTGCGACGAGGGCGGTTGGAACGGGGCATGATTCCATTCTGCCCCAGCCACCGGCCGCCACCGGGTAAGGTAAGGCGGGTGCGACTCGTCATAGCCCGTTGTTCTGTTGATTATGTTGGCCGTCTCAAGGCCCACCTCCCCCTCGCCACCAGGCTCTTGCTGGTCAAGGCCGACGGCTCGGTGCTGGTGCACTCCGACGGCGGCTCGTACAAGCCGTTGAACTGGATGAGCCCACCGGCCACGCTACGCGTAACGTCCCCTGAGGAAACCGAGGTGGAAGAGGGCGTGGTTGAGCAGTGGACCGTGCAGTCGGCCAAGACCGATGACCGGCTCATCATCAACATCTACGAGCAACTGCATGACACCTCCCATGACCTGGGTGTTGATCCCGGACTGATCAAGGACGGCGTGGAAGCTGACCTGCAACGCCTGCTGGCAGAACAGATCGAGACCCTCGGGACCGGATACTCACTCATCCGCCGGGAGTACTTCACCGCCATCGGCCCCGTTGACATCCTTGCCCGGGACGCAACCGGCGCCACGGTGGCGATTGAGCTGAAGCGGCGCGGCGACATCGACGGCGTCGAGCAGCTGACGCGGTATCTGGAACTGCTGAACCGGGATCCACTGCTGGCGCCGGTCCGTGGGATTTTTGCAGCCCAGCAGATCAAGCCCCAAGCCAAGGTCCTGGCCAACGACCGCGGAATTGACTGCATAACGCTGGACTACGACGCCATGCGCGGCGTGGATGACAGCGACTCCCGGCTCTTCTGATTTTTTCCTGTTCTCGCTCTCTCCCTCTGGGGGAACCGCAGGCCACTAGAATCAGAGTCATGACTGCCGCAGACCATTTCGCCCATTCTTCCGCGCCCAGCCAACAAATCCTCACGGGAACACTCGTAAGTGACGGCGTGGTGGTGGAAGACGGCCTCCTGGCCATCGACGGCGACCGCATCGCCTACGCAGGGCCGGCGGACGGCTTTGACGTGGATGAGTTTGAAGGCTTCGGGCACGCCATACGCATCGGTGCGCCCAGCGGCCATTTCATCTTCCCTGGTTTGGTAGATGTCCACTGCCACGGCGGAAATGGTGGTGACTTTCCAGGCGGGGAGGAGGCCTCGGCCCGTAGAGCAGCCGAGTTCCTGCACCGCTCCGGCACCACAACTTTCCTCGCGAGCATGGTTACGGCGCCGCGTGAGGACCTCCTTCGCGGGATCGAACTCTATGTGAAGCTCGTCGATGAAGGTCTTGTGGCCGGCATCCACTTGGAGGGACCCTTCCTCTCCCATGCACGATGCGGCGCGCAGAACCCGGACTACCTGCTGGAGCCGGACCTGGACCTCATGAACGAACTCGTGGGCGCTGCCGCCGGCAAACTTGCCACTATGACGTATGCCCCGGAATTGCCGGGGGCCGCTGCCTTGGTGGACTTAATGACCTTCCACGGCGTGACGCCATCGTTGGGTCACACGGATTGCGACGACGCCACTGCCGCTGCTTCGTTGGCTGCCGCCCGCGAGGGACTGGAATCAGCAGGGTTCGACGGCGTCAGCTCGCTGCCGACGGTGACGCACCTTTTCAATGGGATGCCACCTATGCACCACCGAGCGCCAGGCCCCGTTGCTGCTTGCTTGCGGGCCGCCCAGGCGGGAAAAGCGGTAGTGGAACTCATCGCCGACGACACCCATTTGGACCCCGGCACCGTGGCTACTGTCTTTCAGTTGGTGGGCGCCAGCAACATTCTCCTGGTGACCGATTCAATGGCCGCTGCGGGGCTTTCGGACGGAAACTATATGCTCGGGCCTTCGCCGGTGACCGTCAGCAATGGCGTGGCAACCCTGGATGCAACTGGTTCCATCGCAGGCGGCACCGCCACGCTCCTGGAAGTGGTCCGCAAGACAGTGGCGGCCGGCGTCGCCCTTCCGGACGCCATCTGTTCGGCGACTGCAGTGCCTGCAGCCATTCTTGGACTCTCTGACGAGGTGGGTGGATTGCGCCGCGGCCTTCGCGCTGACGTTGTTACTACCGATCAGGAACTCGGCCTTACTGCAGTCATGCGTAACGGACAGTGGCTGGCTTAGGACAATCAGACCACGGTGAATTGCGGTTGTCCGCGTTACCTTCTTTTTACCGAAAATTTTCCCGAATTGCCTTAAAGACCGTTGACCTCCGGGACGGCACATGAAAGTGTTGTAGCAGTCTTTGTGTAGGTGGTTTTCATGCTCGCAAGACGAGTTGCGAGCGTGAAGCTCCTGCGAAACCAGACAGGCCCAGCCTGGACGGAATCCGGATCTTCTCGCGGAGTAACAAGGGCCGGTACGAGGTGTATCGGACTGATGTTCCATAATGAGGAGAAATACATGGCACTGGGAACCGTCAAGTGGTTCAACGCTGAAAAGGGCTTCGGCTTCATCACCCCGGATGACTCGGATGGGGATGTTTTCGTTCACTACTCTGAGATCCAGACCGGTGGTTTCAAGACCCTCGATGAGAACCAGCGCGTTCAGTTCGAGATCGGTCAGGGCGCCAAGGGCCCCCAGGCAACCGGCGTTACGGTCGTCTAGTCTTACCTGTTGATTTGTTTGTTGCAGTTTCAACAAACTCGTTGGTCCCGGCTTTCCAGCCGGGACCAACGTGTTTAACAGTCGGAATGCTTGATGAAATGTCCGATATTTCGACAACTCTTGTTACAAACCGTGAAGAAATGCTAAACGGCTTCCGAGAATAGGCGTTGTCAATTCAAGCAACCAGTGTTCGCAGTAGTCTGGCAGATTGTCGCACAGACAATCCCGGAAGGTATGCGCGGCTCAACGCCCTGCCTATTGCCGGCAGGTGCAACGGCTCCTGGTAATACATGTACAAAGTTCGGTAGTCGGGTTGGAAACGTGACTTAAAGGAAGCCAGGGATCGGAAACCATAGACAGGTTCCAGCGCCTGTCCAACCAGGTCCAGCATGCCGGCAAGTCCCTCGGCCTGCTGATCAATCTCGTCCTTCTCCCGCGCCAACGGCGAACCGGAGAGCGAGATAACCTCCACCGACTCCCTGAGATGGAGGATGGCCGAGGCAATCAGGAATTCCATCACTCCCGGGAAGGCATCCCCGCGGCGACGCATGAAGTCCAAAGTCCAGCTGACAACACTGCCGTTCCGGTAGACAGGAAGCCAGCTGGTGACCCCATAAACGAACCCTTCTGCATCGGTGGCGACGCAGCACAACACGTCAGGATCTTCAAGCTCATCCAGACCACCCAACGTGAATCCCATTTCAGGTACGCGTTTTTGAGCAGCCCACTCTTCGGACACCTCGCCCACCTGCGCACGCAGAGCATGGGGCAGCGCGTCATAGCGACCCCATGTGGCGGTGATCCCCATCTTTGCCGCCCGGTTGAGGGATGTCCTGACGTTCTGCCACTCCTTGCCGCGGAACTCCAAGCCCCGGATTCTCAACCGGGTTTCCTGCGCGACAGCGACCCTTCGAAAACCGCGGGCCTGAAGCATGGGCCACAACTCATCCGTACATGAGTAGAGGCAAGGTATCAGGGCATGCTGGGAGCAGAAATCAAGGAATCCCCCAGCAGTCTCTACATGGTGCTCCCCTGCTCCCAGGGGACCCGCCAATGTCAGGGCGACATGGCCGTGCTGCTGGTATGCCACTCCCCCCGTACCGCCAGGATTGAACCAATATTTGTTCGGCTCCCACAGCGCCATCCACGACAACGAATCACCTCCGGCTTTCACCAGCTCACGTGCGCGGTCCCGCCCTTGATGGTCCAGGCCAGCCGCATGATGGCCTCGGATGAGGAGTATCCAGACTCCAATCAACGCCACAAGCCAGAAGACGGTCCCGGAGTAGGAGAACAGAAAGACTTCAAAAGCGTCGCGCTCAGCAAAGACCTTGCGGTAGACGCTGGGCAATGGAACCGGCAGGTATTGCCGGGCGAGCTCCGCACCCAAACCCAGCAAGCCGCCGTCGCGCGTCATGCCGCCCGAAGCCAGCCACACGGCGGTGTATGCAAGCGCCAGGGACGCGCCGGTGAGGCCAACCAACCAAAAGACACGCCGCCGCAAACGGGCAGAGGATTCGACACGGAAGTGTCCACGATAAGCGAACAAGAGGACCGCCAGGGTCAGCGGAACCAAGACCAAGGGGATCAGATGCACAACTGCCGGGTTCACCATCGCCGCTTGACGCCCCGGGGGCATGGGAATGCCCGCGAAAAGGCTCAAGTAGACGGTCGAAAGGGCCACGACAACCAACTGGACACCGATCGCTATCCCCAGTGCCAGGCGCCGTCCACGTCGCATGCCGTCGGCACAAATGAGCAGCAACACCACGGGCACAACAGCAAGTGCCAGGCCAAAGGGGCCCGTGTAGCCCTGACGGCTTAGCTCGAGGCAAGCCACGTCAATGGTCCCGCCGCAATTGCTTTCCAGTTGACTCAGCGTGGGGAGCGGGTTCAGGATGACATCCCGCAGCAAGGCCAGAGGTCCCGAAGGGCTCTTGGCTGCAGCGGTCAGAATGGGGCCGGCAGCGAAAATGGCCATGGTGAGGGCCAGCAGGTTCCGGACTTCACGGCCCGTGGAGCGGTGCAAGTGAAGGTGTCCCTGGCTGCTCTGGGTCCACCACGCAGCCCCCAAGCCCAACAAGGCTCCCACAAGCCCCATTAGGGTCTCGGCGTGTCCGATGTACAGCACCAGCAGCAGGGAAAGGGAGAGGACCACGGTCCTCAATCGTCGTTGCCAAAGCGTTGGCAGCAAGGCACTGGCTGCAAGCGCTGTGGCGATCAAGGCACCATAGGGTCCTATCAGCCGGGTATCCACCATCCTGGAAATCCAACCATCATCCAGGTACCGCGCCACCTGGGTGACCAGGAGGAAGGCCGCAACGCATGCAAACTGGCTGCCCAGGAAGACTCCGGCCGTCCGGAAGAAGCCGAAACGCCGCTCTGCGAGCCCCAACAGGAACAGGATCATGAGCGCTGCGGTGACGAACGCCAGCAAGTTGGTAGTGAAGAACAATGACGTCCAGATAGACCACCACTCCCCCGACCGCAGCCCGGCCAGGGTCACGCCCGCCACGGGCAGCAATGATTCTGCAGGACCCCCAAGGATGCTTCCGGACACAATGGACACGACTACGAACAACGCAAGCACGAGTGTGGTGAAGGGAGTGGCACGGAGATGTTTGGCCGTTTGCCTCAAGACGGGCTGCACGACGCCTTTCAGGGCAAGGCTCACTGGACTATTCCCCATCGGGAAGACAAGAAATCCAGGGCATCAGGCATACCCCGGACCACAGCATCCCACGAGTGGCCGGCGCGCTGGATGGAGTGTGCCTGGGTGGTAAATCCCGCTGCGGTTCCAGCGTCAGCAAGAACGTGCATGTAGTCGGTGAACTCGGTGTCCGTAGCGCCTGCCGCCAAGTACAGGCCATTGCCTGCGTAATCCCGCTGCTGCATCAAAAACAATGGGGTCCTTGACTCGAAAGCGGCCACGTCGCCGTCGAACGAGTCTGCGATCGTCTTATTCCGGTCCTTCGCCAGCGACGGCTCCCGCTCAGCGGAAAAACCCACTATCGAAGTGAACAATTCGGGATGCTTTGTTCCCATCTGTACCGCGCAGGTACCGCCGAACGAAAAACCACCCACTGCCCACAGTCGGTGATCGTTTGATACTTCCAAGGTGGAGCTGATCCAAGCAGGTACGTCCTGGGAGAGGTAGGTGTCAGCCTGCGCGATGCGGCTGTCCATGCATAGGGTGTTGGCGCTTCCCGAGCCGTTTGGGTCCACCACGACCGCGACGGGGGCGATGCCGCCATGGGCTTCAGCGAACCTGTCCAGTTGGGCACGGAGTTGGCCCCCGGTTAACCAATCGGCCGGGCCACCGGGTTGGCCTGAAAAGAGCACCAGCACCGGCAAGCTTGGCCGTGCTGCGGTTTGATAGGCCGGAGGCAGGTAGATGTAGGCTTCACGTGCTGTGAAGCCGGCTGCGTTTCCCGGGATTTGAGCCTTCCGGAGGATGCCGCCCCGCGGGATTGACTCGGGAGCTTTCCAAACCGACGGCGCAGGTCCCGGCTTGCTGCCTGGAGCGCGTTGAAGGCTGTCCTCCAAGGGCTGGATACGGGCGACGGCCGTACCAAGAAGGTCCGCCACTGTGTTGTTCAGTCCGAAGTACACGTTTATTTGGACGACGCTCAAGAGAACTACGCCCAGCATCGCTGCCAGGCCGCCGGCACGACTTTTCCAGGTTGCGCGGGGAAAGCGCGTCGCAAACAGCAGAGCGGCGGCGACAGCCGGAACCGACCACGCCAGGGTCTCAAAGGGAAGATTTTCCGAGAAGATGGCCAAAAGATCAACCAGCACCCAGTGGGCCAGCGCCACAACGACAACGCCACCCGCCACGCAGGCTGCGACGGCCAGTGGCCAGGAACGCTGACGCCTCCACAGAAGGTACGCCGCTCCCGCCACACCGCCGATAATGCTCAACCACAGGAATGGTCCATCAACAAGGCTGATGTCCAGAAGAAAATCCATGGGGCCTAACGCCAGGTTCCGACGCCGATGACAGGTCCGGCCTCGAGCCAGGAGGAAAGGCCGGCGTAGGCATCGAAGTTCATGGCGAGCATGAACTTCTTGCCTTCATATTGGAGTTCAACCACGACGACGCCAGGCTGCACCTTGACGAGCTCATCCTCTGTGGGTTGACGCCGGCCAAGCAGCTCCAACGAACTGCGTTTGTATCTATGTTTCGGGATCACGCTCAGGGACATCAAGCGGAACCACTCAAGTTCATTGTCCTGATAACGACAAACCCCCATCTGCCAGCTGTTTCCAGCCGTGCAAATGGAGGCGTCAACCGTGCCCAGGGCGCGCCGCAGATTGAAGCGGCGCACCCCAAAAAGGCACAGTGAAAAAATCAGCAACGCAAACGCCGTTGCCAGGGCGATGAACGGAATAAGGGAATCGTCCATCAAGGTCGTGCTATCGGATCCCCGCTGTAGCCGCTTCGCCCAGTTGGGCGTTGTCAGCAACAATGACCACACGATCGTTGTCGACGGAGAAGAATCCACCGTCAACAACTACCGCAATACGGTCACCGGAAACCGGCTGGATTGCCAGCTCACCCTCAGCCAGGATGGCCAGGAGGGGCGAGTGGCCCGGCAGGATTCCGATTTCACCATCGCTGGTGCGGGCCTTCACCATCTTGGCCGCGCCGGACCACACAAAGTGGTCCGCTGCGACAATCTCAACCTCGAGCTCAGCCATACTACTTGGTCTGTTCCTGGATCTTGGCCCATTGGCGCTCGACGTCATCCAGGCCACCGACGTTGAAGAACGCCTGCTCTGCGATGTGGTCCAGCTCGCCGTCGCAGATAGCGGTGAAGCCTTCCACGGTGTCCTTGATGGACACGGTGGAGCCTTCGACGCCGGTGAACTGCTTGGCGGTGTAGGTGTTCTGGGACAGGAACTGCTGGATACGACGTGCACGTGACACGACGATCTTGTCTTCTTCAGAAAGTTCGTCAACGCCGAGGATGGCGATGATGTCCTGGAGTTCCTTGTTCTTCTGCAGGATCTGCTTTACACGGACAGCCGTGTTGTAGTGGTCCTTGCCGATGTACTGGGGGTCCAGGATACGGGAGGTCGACGTCAGCGGGTCAACGGCCGGGTACAGACCACGGGAGGCGATTTCACGGGAAAGTTCCGTGGTCGCGTCGAGGTGTGCGAAGGTCGTTGCCGGAGCCGGGTCGGTGTAGTCATCAGCAGGCACGTAAATAGCCTGCATGGACGTGATGGAGTGGCCCTTGGTGGAGGTGATGCGCTCCTGGAGGAGACCCATCTCGTCAGCAAGGTTCGGCTGGTAACCCACTGCGGACGGCATACGGCCGAGCAGCGTGGAAACTTCCGAACCTGCCTGCGTGAAGCGGAAGATGTTGTCAATGAAGAGCAACACGTCCTGGTTCTGAACATCGCGGAAGTACTCCGCCATAGTCAGCGCAGACAGGGCAACACGCAGACGCGTTCCCGGCGGCTCATCCATCTGGCCGAAGACGAGGGCGGTGTCCTTGAGAACTCCGGCCTCTTCCATTTCAACCCAGAGGTCGTTACCTTCACGGGTACGCTCGCCAACACCGGCGAATACGGAGGTACCACCGAAGTTGCGCGCAACACGCGTGATCATTTCCTGGATCAGAACGGTCTTGCCAACACCAGCGCCACCGAACAGGCCGATCTTTCCACCCTTGATGTACGGGGTGAGGAGGTCGATGACCTTGATGCCGGTCTCGAGCATCTCCGTGGAGCCCTCAAGGGAAGCGAAGGACGGTGCCTTGCGGTGGATCGGCCAGTAGGCGTCAGCCTTGATCTCGGACTCTTCGACGTCCAGCGGCTTACCGAGGACGTTGAAGATGTGGCCCTTGACGCCGTCGCCGACGGGCACGGAGATCGGAGCGCCGGAGTCCCGCACGGTGGTACCGCGGACGAGTCCGTCGGTAGCCTGCAGGGAGATGGCGCGAACGAGGTTGTCACCCAAGTGCTGGGAGGTCTCGAACGTGATGGTCTTCGTCTGGCCATTGAGAGTGATCTCAGTGGTCAAAGCGTTGTAAATCGAGGGGATTGCGTCAGCCGGGAATTCGACGTCGACAACCGGACCAATAACACGGGCAATGCGGCCGGTGGCACCGGCCGTTGCTACGTGTTCGGTAGCAGTGGCAGTCATCTCTCTCACTTCACTCAGTAGATGGCGTGGGGTTAAGTTTATCTGTTTGGTGCAGGTGCGGCTTTGAGCCGAATCCGTACCGGCTAGGACGCGAGGGCGTCGGCGCCGGCCACGATCTCGGAAAGCTCCTGCGTAATCTCGGCCTGACGGGCCGTGTTGCGAAGGCGCGTGTACTTCTTGATCAGGTCCGTAGCGTTGTCACCGGCCGACTTCATGGCACGCTGGCGGGCAGCGAGCTCGGAAGCTGCAGCCTGCAGCATGGCTGCGAAGATGCGGGACTCGATGTAACGCGGAAGCAGGGCGTCAAGGACCTGCTCGGTTTCCGGTTCAAACTCGTACAACGGCAACAGGTCTGACTCCGACACTGCTTCCTCTTCGACGACCTCCAGGGGAAGCAAACGGATAACCGTCGGCTCCTGGGTCACCATGGACTTGAAGCGGGTGTAGACGACGTGGATTTCGTCCACGCCACCCTCTTCGAAGTCAGTGGCGAAGTCTTCGAGAAGTGCAGCTCCGACTTCCTGCGCGGTTTCGAATTCCGGTGCGTCCGTGCCGCCAGTCCATACGCGGGCGTAGTCACGGTTGCGGAAATCGAAGTACGCCTGCGCCTTGCGGCCCACCAGGTATGCCTTGACTTCCTTGCCTTCTGCATGAAGAAGCTCGGTGAGACCTTCAGCCTGCTTGAGAACACTCGCAGAGTAAGATCCAGCAAGGCCACGGTCCGAGGTAATGATCAGGACTGCGGCGCGGCGAATCTGCTCCGGCTCAGTGGTCAGCGGGTGGTCGATTTCGCTCTGAGTTGCGACAGCAGAAACGGCACGGGTAATCGCGTTCGCGTAAGGCAGTGAAGCTGCTACGCGGGCGCGGGCCTTACCGATGCGCGAGGTAGCAATCAGTTCCATCGCCTTGAAGATCTTGCGCATCGACGTCGTCGAGCTGATCTTCTGACGGTAGACCCGAATCTGGGCTCCCATACTTATCCTTTCCTAAGTTCCCGACGTACTGCCCTGCCGGGGCCCTTGCGGACCCCGGCAGAACAGGTCATCGAAACTAGCGCTTCTGCTTGACGATCTTTTCCTGGTCGACATCGCCACCGGAGATCGCTTCGTGCTCTTCGTGTCCGGCGCCAACCAGGTGGTTGTCGCCCTCGCCGAAGAAGCCCTTCTTGAAGGAAACGATGGCTTCCTTCAGTGCGGCAGCGGTGTCGTCATCCAGGACGTTGGTCTGAGCCAGCGTGGTCAGGATGGAGGACTTGTGCTTCAGGTGTTCCAGGAACTCGGACTCGAAGCGGCTGATGTCTTCAACCGGAACATCGTCCAGGTAACCGTTGGTACCAGCCCAGATGGAGACAACCTGGTCCTCAACCGGGAAGGGTGAGTACTGGCCCTGCTTGAGCAGTTCCATCAGACGTGCACCACGGGTCAGCTGCTGGCGGGAGGCCGCATCCAGGTCCGAAGCGAACATGGCGAAAGCCTGCATGTCACGGTACTGCGCCAGGTCCAGCTTCAAGGTACCGGAGACCTTCTTCATGGACTTGACCTGGGCAGCGCCACCGACGCGGGAGACCGACACACCAACGTCAACAGCAGGGCGCTGGTTGGCGTTGAAGAGGTCGGACTGAAGGAAGATCTGGCCATCAGTAATGGAGATCACGTTGGTGGGGATGTAGGCGGAAACGTCGTTGGCCTTGGTTTCGACGATCGGAAGACCGGTCATCGAGCCTGCGCCGAGCTCGTCGGAGAGCTTTGCACAACGCTCCAGCAGACGGGAGTGCAAGTAGAAGACGTCGCCCGGGTAAGCTTCGCGTCCCGGCGGACGACGCAGCAGCAGGGAAACCGCGCGGTACGCTTCGGCCTGCTTGGAAAGGTCATCGAAGATCACCAGAACGTGCTTGCCACCGTACATCCAGTGCTGGCCGATGGCCGAGCCTGCGTACGGTGCCAAGTACTTGAAGCCAGCGGGGTCCGAGGCCGGGGAGGCCACGATGGTGGTGTACTCCAGCGCGCCATGGTCCTCGAGGGTCTGGCGCACTGCGGCAATGGTGGAAGCCTTCTGGCCAACACCAACGTAAACGCAACGAACCTGCTTGGTGACATCGCCCGAAGCCCAGTTGGCCTTCTGGTTGATGATGGTGTCCACAGCGATTGCGGTCTTGCCGGTCTGGCGGTCACCAATGATCAGCTGACGCTGGCCACGGCCGATCGGAATCATGGCGTCAATAGCCTTGAGGCCGGTCTGCATCGGTTCGTGAACCGACTTGCGCTCGGTGACGCCCGGAGCCTGGAGTTCCAGTGCACGGGTGGTCTCGGCCTTGATCTCGCCGAGGTCGTCGATCGGCTGGCCCAGCGGGTCGACTACGCGACCGAGGAAGGCATCGCCAACCGGAACGGACAGGATCTCACCGGTGCGGTGAACTTCCTGGCCCTCTTCGATTCCGGTGAAGTCACCGAGGATAATGACACCGATCTCGCGGACGTCAAGGTTCTGGGCGAGGCCCAGCGTGCCATCTTCGAAGCGAAGCAGCTCGTTCGCCATGACCGAGGGAAGACCCTCAACACGGGCGATGCCGTCACTTGCGGTGGTCACACGACCAACCTCTACGCGCTCTGCGTTTCCGGGTTCGTAGGACGCCGCGAACTCGTTCAACGCATTACGGACGTCGTCGGCGTTGATGGTCAATTCGGCCATCTGCAGTCCCTGCTCTCCTGTTTTCGTGATCATCGTTGCTCACGATGACCGGGTTTTATATCAGTTAAGTTGTGCTTTGTCTTCGCTAGACAGCGAGCTGACGGCGGAGGTCGGTCAGGCGGCCGATAACAGAAGCGTCAAGCACTTCATCGCCCACCTGAACCCGGATTCCACCAATGAGGCGGGGGTCAACATTGACGTTGACCTTCAGCTCGCGGCCGTACAGGGCATTCAGCCCGGCCAGCAGACGGCTGGCCTGCGTTTCCGTCAACGGACGGGTAACGCTGACAGTTGCAATCCAGCGCTGCTGACGCTTGGCTGCAAGCTTGGCGAAGGACTCGACGAGCTTGCTCGGCTTGACACCGCGCGGCTGAGTTACGGCCTGGCCAATGAGAACCTTTGCTTCCTCGCTGATGCCAGGAACAAGTTTCTCGGCCAGGACAACCTTGGCCGCGCCGGATGCCTGCGGCTCAGACAGAGCACGTTGTACTTCGTGGCTGGAAGCGACGGCCTGGTTGAAAGCAAACAGATCGTTTTCCAGCTCTTCCAGCCCCGTAATACCAGAGGCAGAAACGGCCGACTTGTTTTCAGCTATGGCAATGACAACCGTGGCGGCAAGAGTCTCGAGTGCATCGCCGATATCGCGTGCAGATGCCCAGCGTAAGCTAGCCAGTCCGCCTGCGATTTCAGCAGCATCAGCGGAGACTTTTCCGCTAACCAGCTGCTTGACCAGCGCCGACTTCTCGTCTCCACTACGGGACGGGTCAGTCAGGGCGCGGCGCAAGCCAGCCGAGCTGTCCACCGTTCCCAGGATTCCGAAGAGGTCCTTTGCCAACTGCAGCGAGGCAAAAGGAAGCTTGGCTTCCAACTGCGCCAGCGCCGTGGTCAGCGATTCGCTCGATATACCTGCCATTACTTAGCTGCACCTGCGTTCTGGGTCTCCAGATCTGCCAGGAAGCGGTCCACAACGCGTGCGGCACGCTCATCGTCAGTGAGTGCTTCACCAACGATGCGGCCAGCCAACGTAGTAGCCAAAGTGCCAACCTCTGAGCGAAGCGAGACAACTGCTGCCTGGCGCTCGGACTCAATGGCAGCGTGTGCCTGCTCGGTGATGCGGGCAGACTCGGCAGCAGCCTTGGCCTTGAGGTCCGCGAGGATCTGGGCGCCTTCAGCGCGTGCTTCTTCGCGGATCCGGTTGGCTTCGGCGCGGGCGTCGGTGAGTTGCTGCTTGTACTCTTCAAGAGCTGCAGAAGCTTCGGCCTGTGCCTTTTCTGCCTTTGCGATGCCACCTTCAATCGCTTCGGCGCGCTCTGCGAAGGTCTTCTCGAACATCGGGACAATGAACTTGACCACGATGTACAGGAGGACAGCAAAGCCGACGAGGACGACGCCCATTTCCCAAACATTGGGAACGAGAGGGTTAGTGGCCTCTTCGCCTTCAGTGGCGGCTGAGATGATCAGCTGATTCATATTTCACCCGTCCTATCTACTCGGTTGCGGAATTCGCTTTGTTCGAAAGTCGAAGACTAGAGAACGAAAGCGAAGACGAGGCCGAGGATGGCAAGAGCTTCGGTCAGTGCCAGACCAAGGAATGCGATCGGCTGCAGCACGCGCTGAGCTTCCGGCTGACGAGCAACACCGTTGATGTAAGCCGCGAATACGAGACCCACACCGATACCACCGCCGATTGCGGACAGACCGTAACCTACGAGGTTGAGATTGCCTTCCATTTTTTTCCTTTCAAGATGCCACCCATGTGGCAGGTTGTTTGGTTTACTTCAATCCCCTCAAGGGGAAGTTTTTGAGCCTAGTGGCTGTCGGCGTGCAGGGCGCCTTCAATGTAGATCGCAGTCAGCAACGTGAACACGTAGGCCTGCAGGGCCATAATCAGGGCCTCGAGCATGTACATGGCAATAGCGCCAACAAGGACGAGAACCGAGGTGCCCTTCAAAAGGACGTTCTCCTGCATGATCAGGAACTCAATACCGGAACCGGCGAGCATGACGATCAGGTGGCCGGCCAGCATGGTCGCGAACAGACGGAGGCTGTGCGTCACGGGGCGGACCAGGAAGTTGGAGATGATTTCGATCGGAACAACGATCGGCAGGATGTACCACGGCACACCGGAGGGAACAGTTGCGAGCTTGAAATACTTCAGCCCGTTCTTCTTGATGCCGATGATGATCCAGGTGAAGTACACGATGCCGGCCAGCACATACGCGCCGCCAACGTGGGAGAAGCTCGGGAGCTGGATCACGGGGATAGCGCCGTAGATGTTGTTCACCAGAATGAAGAAGAACAGGCTGAACAACAGCGGGACGTACTTGATGAAGTCCTTGCCGCCGATGATGTCCTTGGCGATGCTGTTGCGGACGAAGCCATAGGCCATTTCGCCTGCGAACTGCAGCTTGCCGGGAACCAGCTGCTGCTTACGTGCAGCGAGGATGAAGAATGTAGCGATAATGACGACCGAAAGGATCACCAGCAGCATCTGCTTGGAGAAGCCATCGTGCGCACCCCAAGGCAGGATTGCCGGCAGGTGCATTTCGTCGATTCCGGGTGGGGTGAATGACCCCGAATCCTGGGCGGGGAGCGCAAGCGCGATCAACGCGTTTCCTCTCTGCTGTGTCCATCATTGGGCATTGGTTGGAAGCCGGACGCGCTCGACGCATCCATATTCCGTGTGAAATTATTTGGCATTACTGTCCCCGTCCGTGGACGGACCGCTGTCTGCGTTGCTCTCGCCAGAAGAAGAGCTTTGCCTGGTGAGGCCGTGCATATGGGAAAGATAGAACCCTCCTGCGGCTCCCAGCAGAGCGCCAAGGAGCACAATCCAGCGGGTCCCCCACAGATTATCCAGACCCCAGCCTATCAAACTCCAGACAATGATCCCGCCAACGATGTAGCTGAAGACGGCGATGCCGGCGTTGTATCCACCATCGTTTCCTGCGTCGGCAGAATCGTTGGCTTCACCTTGCGATGGAGTGTGGCTCGACAGCTGGGAATTACGCTTACGCAGAGACATCCGTACCGCCCTTCTCATCCGCAGGATCGTTGTAGATCTGCAGGCGGGCTTTGCTGAAACCGTAGATCTCTGCAGCCTGCCAAAGGACGACGGCCACAACTGCGCCGATGATGAACCATCGGCCATGCAACCAGGCGGGAGTACCGATAACAAAGAGGACCACGGCAAATCCGACGACTTTTACGAAGTACGTCGCCACGAACAGGCCGACGGCGCCGGAAGGATTACTGCGGCCAACAAAATGACCGATCAGAAGGCTGATCGCAAAGAAGAGCATGACCAGCGCGGCCCCGAATGCTGCTGAAAGCGCGCCTTGGCCACCATTCACGAACGCTGCGACGATACTCGTCACGATCAATCCGGCCAGAGCAGCAGCGGAACTCAAGAGCAGCAAGCGGAGCCACAGGTTGGATGTCTCCCCGGAAACTCCAACAACACGTTTACCGGACGGGCGTCCGGAATCGGCGTTGGATGTCATGGGGATACCAATCCTCGTGGCACAGGTGCCATATTCTCAAAGTGGGGTTACGGGCGAGTGACTGTCCGCAGAAAGAATTCTACATGAGATAGAACTGTGACCATAACCGGAAGTCATGAGCGCTCCCCCGGTCCCGCGGTATTCCGCGTGAAGTACGGCCACGCGGTAACGGCGGCCATGACGAGAGCAGCTACAACCACCACGATCAACACAATCTGCCAAGGGAACACGGCGAACGCCACACCTCCGAACGCCAGGATGCACGTCCAGACATAAAGCATGACGACGGCGGTGCGGTGCGAGTAGCCCAGGTCCACCAATTTGTGGTGGAGGTGCCCACGGTCTGCGGACCAAGGAGACTGTCCCCGCGCGGTCCTGCGAACCACAGCCATCCCGAAATCCAGGAGCGGAAGGGACAGGACGGCGAACGGCAGGAGGATCGGGATGATCGTCGGAATGCCGTTGGCGCGGTCGTAGAGCCCGGATCCGATTTGCCCCGTGGCCACTACGCCGGCTGAAGCCATGAGGAGACCGATGAGCATGGCACCGGAGTCCCCCATGAAGATCTTGGCTGGAAACCAGTTATGCGGCAGGAAGCCGATGCAGCCACCCACCAGGATCGCCATCAGGAGTGTCGCAAGGTCTGAATTGTCAGTGGATGGGTTGTTCCGGTGCACCCAGTATGCCGTGAGGAAGAAGGCGCCGCCGCCTATGGTGGCTACACCTGCAGCCAGTCCATCGAGCCCATCAATGAAATTGACGGCATTCATGGTGGTAACAATCAGCCCGGCTGTCAGGACGATCTGGACGAGCTCGGACTCAATCAGGATCGGTTCGGGGATGAAGGGAACCACAGACATCCTCACCCCCCAGATGGCGACGATGAAAGCCGCTGCGGCCTGCCCCAGGAGCTTGATCCACCAGCGGATGTCGAGGATATCGTCCGCGACCCCCACTGCGACGATCACTACTGCTCCGGCCAATATGCCCCACGGAGCATCGTTATGCCTGAAAATGTCCTTGACGAAGAAAGAGTTGCTTGCCACCACAAGCGCAGTAAAAAAGCCTGCAAAGATGCCAAGCCCGCCCAGTTTTGAGATGAGTGCGGAGTGCATGTCCCTGCTGCGGATGGGACGGTAAAGCCGTAATTTGTTCCCCAGTACGCGGGCTCCCCACGTTGCGGCATAGGACACCAGTGCAGCCGTAAGTGCCATCAGCAGGTACATAATCATGACGCGGCTCCGGAAGGCAGCCCAATGCCGGAATCAGGTACACGGACCAACGTATGCAGCCGGTGCACCGCTGAAAAGCCGCGTAGTTCTGGGCAGGTCAAGGTGTGGATTTCTGTCTGTCGATAAATGGAACTACTCCGTCGCCATGCCTGCACCGGCTGTGCCAAATGATGCTGGGATTTCTGTGGACTCTAGTCACGATACTAATGCCAACGGTCGTGACCACCGGCGTGACGCAGCCGCAAAGCTACAGCTGATGCGCTGCAGTCAAGCGGCAGGCTTTTACTTGGCAGGCTCCTGGACGTTGCGCAGGGCGTAGATCCCCTTGAGCACTTCGGCGTTGGACCGGGGTGCCCTCAAACTGTGGCGCAGGCCCTTGAACAAGCCATCAAGCAGAACTTTGCGGTTTGACGATGCAGCAATGGTCTTGGTCCAATTGCGCAGCGAAGCCCCGGTAAAGAGGACCTTTTCCCAAGGGGTCAGGGCGTTGGACCTGGTGTAAACCCAGAGCTTGTTACGAACTTCGTAATAGAAACGAGGGCCGGGGTCCGCGCCTGCATCTCCGAATACTTTCGTGTGGTGGTTGGCTACCGACGCGTTGGTAGCCAGCGCAATTCCGCGGCGCGAAACCCTTGCCGTGTATTCGAGGTCGTCGTTCCAGATAAAGTAATCCGCGATGGGGAGTCCGTGACGCCGGATCTCGTCTGCGCGGATCAGGACAGAAACAAACGAAGCGCTGCGGATCTGAACCGCCCCGAGCCGGGTAGCCATGCTCCGCGCCGCTTCGCTGGCTCCGATGCGTGGACGCATGCGATTCATTGGGTGGTCGCGCCCATCCGTCCACACCACCCGGCTGGCGATGAACGCCGGGGCTTCCCCCGCTTCCTGTTCATAGGCCTCGGATACATCCAGTGCCTCGCGAAGTGCGCCCGGCTGTGGCTCGGTGTCGTCGTCCATGATCCAGACGTGGTCAGCACCGTGGTCCAGGACTGCACGCTCCATGCCGACAACAAATCCCCCGGCGCCGCCCACGTTGGCATTGAGCGTAACAACGTCCGTAGGAACAGGGCCACGGTAGGTCCTGAGGAATTCCGCAGTTCCGTCTGTGGAGGCATTGTCCACGACGACGACGGCGTCCGGCACCTCGGTGCCGGCGGCAATGCCGGCCAGGGTGGTCTCAAGGAGTTCACGCCGGTTAAAGGTCACCACAACGGCGACCACAACGGGTTTGGACGTCATTTACTTGCCTTTGGTCTGGGATGGCTGGAAGTGGCGCCGAATCAGCAGGCCCGCCAACTTCCACGGTTCAACAAAAACTCTGTAGCCAACACGGCCCGGATGGAGGACCAGGCGCCACGCCCATTCGAGCCCAAGGCGCCCGAGCCAACGCGGCGCGAGCTTCTGGACGCCGGCCACCTGTTCAATGGCACCGCCAACGGCACAATACACAGCGGGCGGAAACTGAGTGAGTCGTCGATGCAGGACGGTCTCCTGCAGCGGCATGCCAAGGCCCAGCAGCACCAGTTGAGGACGGAAGCGGTCCAACCACTCCACGACAGCCAATTCCAGCGCATCGTCCCATCCTTCGCCGGGCATGCCATCTACCGTTGCGTCCGGAATAATCGTGCGCAGCCGGGCCACCGCTTGCGTATTTGCAGCCCGTCCGGCACCGATCACGGCCACCCGTTCCAGCCCCTTCACTCCCCCAAGAGCCGGGATCCAGTCCATGGATCCAAGCCGGTATGCCATGGGGCCTTGTCCCAGGGGCTTCAATTGCCGTTTGTGGGCTAATCCCCAAAGCATGGCTACTGGAGCGCCGTCAAGGAGGACGATCGAACTTTGATCGTAAAGTGAACGGAAATCTGCACACGAGTGGAACAGCGTAATGCTGTGAAGATTGTGGCCGAGCACAGTACGGGTGGTTCCGGTGGAGATAAGTCCGTCAAGGGCATCGATCAATTCATTGACGCGCAGCGGAGTCGCGTCGACGTCAAGGACGGGGACGCGCTGGCGGTCCGGAATCATTCGGGTTTGGCTTCACGTGGGGCGTCGGGTGCCGATGCTGATACAGCAGGCGCCGGATCCTCGACGGCGGGTGCAGGCTCATCAACGCCGAGGAGGGAAGGAACGACCTCACGCAGGCGTTCCAGGGAGATGGCGCCCTGACGTACCACCCGGAAGGGTTCGGAGGTCGCATCCACGATGGTAGAAGGCAGTGCAGCAGTACCCTTGACGGGCCGGAAGCCGCCTTCCAAGTACACTTCCACGGAATCTGCCAGCTGGAGCCGCGCCTCTGAAGCAGTCTGCGCTGCTTCCTGCCCCGTGCGGTTGGCCGATGACACAGCCAGCGGCCCGGTAAGGCCCAGAAGTTCAAGTGCGAGTTCGTCGTCAGGCATCCGCAGGGCCACAGTGCCCTTGGTATCACCCAGGTCCCAATCCAAAGACGGCTGGGCGTGAAGGATGAGCGTCAGGCCACCGGGCCAGAAGGCCTGTGCCAAGGCCCTGGCGTCGGCGGACACATCGCTCGCGAGTCCGTCCAGGGCGTTGATGCGCGGAATCAGGACCGGTGGAGGCATTTGCCGGCTACGGCCCTTGGAAGCCAACAACATTGTCACGGCCAAGGGGGAAAAGGCGTCAGCTGCAATGCCGTACACGGTGTCCGTCGGCAGCACGATGCACTTCTTTTCGCTGATGGCACGCTGCGCGTGTTGAAGTCCTTCAGCCCGCTGGTCATCGGAAGTGCAATTGTAGGTTGTGGTCACAGCGCTATTCTTTCACTCATCAGGAGCCTTGTTTGCCAGCACCGCGCTCGTGGCACGTTCCTTGCCGTTGAGGTCAAAGTGCGTGGTGATGTCCTGCCAACGTCCGGCTCGACGCAACATGCCGCTGATCCAATCCGCCTGGACTTCTGCGTGTTCCATCACGAAGTAGCCGCCAGGTTTCAGGAGGCGGCCCGCACTGGCTGCTGCCGCCGTCGGGAGTTCCATCCCATCCGCTCCCCCACCGTACAGTGCTTCGGGCGGATCATGCAGCGCAACTTCGGGCTCGTTTGGGATGGCTTCGGCAGGGATGTACGGAGGATTGGAGACCACAACGTCAAATGAGCCGTTGTGTTCAGGCAAGGCATCCCTAAGATCGCCCTGGATCAGGGAGACGCCCAGCGGTTCAAGGTTCCTGCTGGCCCAGGCATGGGCAAACGTGCTGAATTCCACGGCATGGACTTCAGCTCCTGGAACTTCGTGCGCGATTGAACCGGCAATGGCTCCCGAACCGGTTCCGAGGTCCACGATCTTAGGGTGGGACATGCCGGCCACGTGGTCGATGACAAGCTGGACAACGGATTCCGTTTCGGGTCGGGGAATGAACACACCCGGCCCCACCTGCAGCTCAAGATGGCGGAAATATGCGACGCCGGTGATGTGCTGAAGCGGTACGCGTCCGGCACGCTCAGCCACCAGTTCGGCGTAGCCTTCAGGGGCGGGCGAATCGCCCAGGAGCATTGCCCGCAACCGGCCCAGCCCCACTCCCAGCAGGTGCTCCGCAAGGAGCTCGGCATCGACGCGCGGGGTGGGGACTCCGGCGTCGGATAAAACGGCAGTGGCCTCGCGAACGGCGTCCGCGAGGCTCTGGCCCGGGAAAATCGTCATATCTGTACCCCGACAGCTGGAAATCGGCAGGCTTGTGGTGCTTTGCTATTCGCCCAGGGCGTCCAGACGTGCCTGCTCGTCCGCTTCAATCGCCGATTGGATGACGGGTTCCAGGTCACCATTCATCACGGCGTCGAGGTTGTAGGCCTTATACCCGGTGCGGTGGTCCGCAATGCGGTTTTCCGGGAAGTTGTAGGTGCGGATGCGCTCCGAGCGGTCCATCGTACGGATCTGCGACTTGCGCTGCTCGGAGTTGGCGGCGTCGATCTGTTCCTGCTGGTGGGCCAGGAGCCGGGCACGGAGCACGCGCATACCGGCTTCGCGGTTCTGCAGCTGCGACTTTTCGTTCTGCATGGCCACCACGATGCCCGTAGGCAAGTGGGTGATGCGAACTGCGGAGTCCGTGGTGTTCACGGACTGGCCACCGGGACCGGAGGAACGGTAGACGTCGATCTTGAGATCGTTCTGGTTGATTTCAAGCTCTTCGGGTTCATCCACTTCGGGAAGCACCAGGACGCCGGCCGCGGATGTGTGGATACGGCCCTGCGACTCTGTAACCGGAACGCGCTGCACCCGGTGCACACCGCCTTCGAACTTCAACCGCGCAAAGACGCCTTCCGCGGGGTCGTTCGAATTGCCCTTGATGGCCACGGCGACGTCCTTGTATCCACCAAGATCTGATTCGGTAGCGGAGATCATCTCAGTCTTCCAGCCCCGCGACTCGGCGTACCGCATGTACATCCGCAGAAGGTCGCCAGCGAACAACGCAGCTTCGTCGCCGCCTTCTCCGCCCTTGACTTCAAGGATCACGTTGCGGGCGTCGTCCGGATCGCGAGGGATCAGCAGACGGCGCAGCCGCTCCTGTGCCGCAGGAATCTGCTCCTCCAGCTGCACAACTTCTGCAGCGAATTCGGGATCCTCGTCTGCCATCTCTTTGGCAGCTTCCAAATCATCATTGAGCCCGCGCCACTTGTTATACGCCTCCACAATGCCCTGGAGCTGCGCAGAACGCCGCCCCAATTTCCGGGCAGCAGACTGATCGGCATAAACAGCAGGATCACTCAACTGCGCCTGGATAGCAGCATGCTCATCAAGCAATCCCTGTACGGACTCAAACATTTTCAAACCTCTTTCGTGTCGCACCCTATGTTAGTCGGGTGCAGAAATCCGTTCCCCGTCAGGCCCGGCATTAGGTGAGCCGGGCGCCGGCCGCGCGGATTTCCCGCCCCGGGAGTGGCATCGGGCCTGCCGAAGCGTGGCGGCTCAGGTCCGTTAGGACAGAGCCGCCACGCGAAGGGGCGGGGGCGGGAAATCCGCGCGGCACCAACCGCACAAACACCCGACACCCCGCCCCGATTACAGCTATTTGTCGTTGTCCGACTTCGCTCCAAGCGTCGTCTTCTGAACCTGCATGAGGAACTCGACGTTGCTTTGCGTCTCCCGGATCTTGTTGGTCAGCAGCTCAAGGCTCTGCTGCTGCTCAAGGCCTGAAAGGACCCGGCGCAGCTTCCACATGATCTTGACTTCTTCCGGCGAGAGCAGGTTCTCTTCGCGGCGTGTGCCGGACGCGTTGACGTCCACGGCCGGGAAGATGCGCTTGTCTGCCAGCTGGCGGGAAAGGCGGAGCTCCATGTTGCCGGTGCCCTTGAACTCCTCGAAGATGACTTCGTCCATCTTGGATCCGGTCTCTACGAGCGCCGTTGCCAGGATGGTGAGCGAGCCACCGTTTTCGATGTTGCGGGCGGCACCGAAGAAGCGCTTCGGCGGGTAGAGCGCAGCGGAGTCCACACCACCGGACAGGATGCGGCCGGAGGCCGGTGCTGCCAGGTTGTATGCGCGGCCCAGGCGGGTCATGGAGTCCAGGAGGACCACCACGTCCATGCCCATTTCAACGAGGCGCTTGGCGCGTTCGATGGAAAGCTCGGCAACAGTGGTGTGGTCGTCTGCGGGACGGTCGAAGGTGGAGGCAATGACCTCACCCTTGACGGTGCGCTGCATGTCCGTGACTTCTTCGGGACGTTCGTCAACCAACACCATCATGAGGTGGACCTCAGGATTGTTGGTGGTGATTGCGTTCGCAATGGACTGCAGGATGAGCGTCTTTCCGGCCTTGGGCGGGGAGACGATCAGGCCACGCTGGCCCTTGCCGATCGGAGCCACGAGGTCAATGACACGCGGACCGATCTTCTTGGGGTCGGTCTCCAGGCGCAGGCGCTCGGACGGGTACAGCGGCACGAGTTTGGCGAACTCGACGCGATCCTTGAGCTCTTCAGGAGTCTTGCCGTTGACCGAAGTAACACGCACGAGGGCGTTGAACTTCTGGCGCGAAGACTGCTGGTTGCGGTCTTCACCTTCGCGTGGTGCACGGATGGCGCCAACGACGGCGTCTCCCTTGCGGAGGTTGTACTTCTTGACCTGTGCCAGCGAAACGTAGACGTCGTTCGCGCCGGGGAGGTAGCCGGACGTCCGGATGAATGCGTAGTTCTCCAGGACGTCCAGAATGCCCGCTACGGGGAGCAGGACGTCGTCTTCGGTAACCTCGATGTCGTCAACATCCGGCCCCTGCGCACGGCCACGGCGGCGTTCATTGCGGTCGCGGAAGCGGTCGCTGCGGGTGTTGCCGTCCCGGCTGTCCTGACCGCCACGACGGTCGCTGCGCTCGTTCTGATCGTTGCGATCACGGCGGTTCCTGCGGTTGCGGCGGTTACCAGTGTCGTCGAGGTCGGTGTTGTCCTCGCGGCGTCCGCGGGAGTCACGACGTTCACGGGACTGATCGCCGGAGTCGGCCTGCTCGCGCTGTTCAGTACGCTGTTCAGTGCGTTCGCCGCGCTGTTCACGCTGCTCGGTCCGTTCGACACGCTGTTCACGCTGCTCGGTCCGTTCGCCACGCTGTTCACGCTGCTCGGTCCGTTCGCCGCGCTGTTCACGCTGCTCGGTCCGTTCGCCACGCTGTTCACGCTGCTCAGCACGCTGTTCAGTGCGCTCGGCACGCTGTTCTGTGCGCTCCGGGCGCTGCTCAGCGGCCGGGGCTTCTGCGGTTTCCTCCGGAGCTGCAGCAGCCTCGCTGCGGCGACGGTTACGGGTCCGGGGCTGGCGACGCTCGGTGACGGCTTCGCTTGCTTCCGGCGCTGCTTCGGGCTCTGCAACCGGCGCAGCCGGCGCTTCAGCAGGTGCAGCGGCCTCTGCCGCGGCAACTACGCCATCGCTGGTGGCGCGGCGGCTACGGCCACGTCCACGTCCACGAGGGGCTTCCTGGGCTGGCGCTTCCGTGCTCACTTCAGCGGCAGGAGTGCTCTTCTCCGCAACCTTGACCTCGGGAGCCGGCGCTGCCTTGGGCGCGGTGGCAGCCTTCGTCGATGCCTTGGCCGGGGCCTTGGCGGTAGAAGTCCCGGCACGATGGGCGGATATGGCTGTTACCAAGTCCCCCTTACGCATACGGGACCCACCGGAGATCCCCAGCTGGCTGGCAAGAGCCTGGAGCTGGGCGAGCTTGAAGGCCTGCAAGGCCGCTGCTCTTGGTGGTTGCTGCTGTTGACGACTCAGCAGCAGAAGTTGTTGTGTCCACAGCTGAAGCCAGCTCAGTGGTTTCTGTCACGAAGGATCCTTCCCCCTCGACGGCGTCCAGAGCGAGAGCTGGACGCGATGATTTGTTCTGGGCTGCAGTTCAGATCTGCAGCCGGTGATTTCGGCCGTGCCTGATGGATTGTGGCCAACAGGGCCGGATACTGATCGTCTTCACTGAACCCAGTTGCCCGGACAGCCGACTGAATATTCAGGGAACAGAGAGAGTTCTGCGGCACCTGAGACAGGCCGGAAGGAGACGGCACCGCCAGACGTTGGCACAGTTGACGAAAGGAACAGCGAAACCGCCAAGATCCAAAATCAGGGAACTGCCCGCGGCTTTACCGCCGGTGCACTTCCACTCTAGCACCTTCAACGTCCACAGCCAGCGTCATCACACGCCAACCGACGTTGGGTGTGTTGGCGGCAGTAAACGCCTCGATGAATTCGGCAACGGTTGCTGCTTCGCCGGGCCCGTTGGCCAGGACCATGACAGTAGGACCGGCACCGGAAACCACGGCAGCGTGACCGGCCGTTCGCAGCGCCGCAATAAGATCCGCGCTGGGCCGCATCGCTTCGGCGCGGTAGCTCTGGTGCAGGTAGTCTTCGGTACCGGGCAGCAGGAATTCCGGCTGCGTTGTCAACGCGTGGATAAGCAACGCTGCACGTCCGGAGTTCATCGCAGCAGCATGGTGACCCACAGACGCGGGCAAAAGTCCGCGGGCAGTTTCGGTGGAGAGTTCATAATCTGGAACCGCCACCACGGGAACCACGGATCGGGCTACTTCAGCACGCGTACTGCTGTACTGCTCGCTGTCCTGCCATGACAGCGCCAGTCCGCCGAAAATGGCGGGGGCGACGTTGTCCGGGTGGCCTTCCATTTCGCTGGTCAGCTGCAGGATCCAGTCGAGATCCTGCTGCGCCTCTTTTGGAACCAAGGAATTGGCGGCAGTAACGGCCGCTACAACTGCGGAGGCTGAGGAACCCAGGCCGCGTCCATGCGGATTAACGTTGTCAGCCGTGATCCTTAGGCCGGAGTGCCGGAAACCCAAACGTTCCAAGGCAAGGTCGATCGCACGCACCACCAAGTGGCTGGAGTCGCGCGGAAGGGTATCGGCGCCTTCACCGGAGAGCTCGAATTCGAGCTCTCCGGTGGTGAGCGTTTCCACCGTCAAGGTGTCATAAATGGATAGGGCCAAGCCGAGGCTGTCGTAGCCGGGACCCAGGTTGGCGCTCGTACCGGGGACCTTGACGGTCAGCCGCTGGCCTGCCGCGACGAGTTGACGATCGGTCGCGGTGGGCTGCGTTTGTTCCACTCTTATTTTTCTTCCAGTCCCAGTTCCGCGGCAACGGTGACGACGTCATTGGAAACCTTGACCGGCTGGACCTCGCTGCCGTCCTCCGTGCGGAGGGCCCACTGGGGGTCCTTCAGTCCGTGGCCGGTAACGGTGATGACGATGGTCTTGCCGGACGGAACCTCACCAGCAGCGTGCTTCTTGATCAGGCCTGCCACGCCGGCAGCAGAGCCCGGCTCCACAAAGACGCCTTCCTTGGAAGAGAGCCAACGGTGGGCGTCCAGGATTTCCTCATCTGTGACAGCTTCAATCAGGCCACCGGATTCATCGCGGGCAGCGATCGCCGTGTCCCATGATGCCGGGTTGCCGATGCGGATGGCAGTGGCGATAGTGTCCGGTTCAGTGATCGGGTGCCCTGCAACGAACGGCGCTGCACCCGCAGCCTGGAAACCCCACATGATGGGTGTCTTGGTGGAGACGGCCGGCAGCGTGCCGTTGGCGGTCTCGAAGGGAGCGGCGTACTCCTTGTATCCCTTCCAGTAGGCAGTGATGTTGCCGGCGTTGCCGACAGGCAGAACATGGATATCCGGGGCATCGCCCAGGGAGTCCACAACTTCGAAGGCACCGGTCTTCTGGCCCTGGATACGGGCAGGGTTGACCGAGTTCACCAGGAAGACCGGATAGGACTCGCCAAGCTTGCGGGCGATGTCCAGGCAGTTGTCGAAGTTGCCGTCCACCTGCAGCAGCGTGGCGCCGTGCGCGATCGCCTGGCTGAGCTTGCCCATGGAAATCTTGCCTTCGGGGACCAGCACAGCGCACTTGAGGCCTGCGGCCGTTGCGTATGCCGCGGCCGAGGCCGAGGTGTTTCCGGTGGAAGCACATACAACAGCTTTGGCGCCGGCTTCGACGGCCGCCGTCATAGCCATGGTCATGCCGCGGTCCTTGAAGGAACCCGTGGGGTTCATGCCCTCGACCTTCAGGTACACCTGGGACCCGGTCAGCTCGGAAAGCTTCTGTGCGTGGACGAGGGGGGTGCCGCCCTCGCCGAGGGTGATGACCTTGGTGGCTTCCGTTACAGGCAAACGATCAGCGTATTCGCGGATTACTCCGCGCCATTGGTGAGCCACTTAGACCCCTTCTACCCGCAGTACGGATGTTACAGAATTGATGACGTCCAGGCCCTTGATGGCCTCGACGGTTGCTGCGAGTGCAGCTTCGGATGCACGGTGCGTCACGATTTTCAGCTCAGCCGACTCAACATTCGAGGCAGAGTCGCGGTGGATCGTTTGACGCATGATCTCGATGGATACGCCGTTCTCCGCAAAAATGTGGGCGATGCGAGCCAGCACACCTGCTTGGTCCGCTACATCCAGACCGATGTAGTAGCTGGTGTTGGAGGCATCAATGGACAGTGCCGGAACATGCCCGGTAGTTGTTTCCGTGCGGCCGGGACCGCCAAGGACCAGGCGCCGGGCAGCGGAGACGAGGTCACCCAACACAGCAGAGGCAGTGGGAGTCCCCCCTGCACCCTGGCCGTAGAACATCAGTTCACCAGCGTTTTCGGCTTCGATGAAGACCGCGTTGAACGCACCGCGGACTGCTGCCAGCGGGTGTTCGCGTGGCAGGAGGGTGGGGTGCACGCGTACCGAGATTCCGCTGCCGTTCGCTGAGGCTTCGATTTTCTCGGCGATGGCCAAAAGCTTGATGACGAAGCCGGCTTCCTTGGCCGAAGCGATGTCCGCGGCACTGACCTTGGTGATCCCCTCGCAGTAGACGTCGTCCAGGGAGAACCTTGTATGGAAGGACAACGATGCCAGGATCGCAGCCTTGGCAGCTGCGTCATGGCCCTCAACGTCGGCAGTGGGGTCAGCTTCGGCGTAACCGAGTCGCTGGGCTTCGGCAAGGGCGTCTGCAAACTGCGCGCCAGTGCTGTCCATCTGGTCAAGGATGAAGTTGGTGGTCCCGTTCACGATCCCGAGAACCCTCGTAATGCGATCGCCGGAGAGGCTGTCGCGGATCGGGCGCAGGATGGGAATGGCACCGGCAACGGCCGCTTCGTAGGACAGCTGAACGCCCGCCTTGTCAGCCTCTTCGTAGAGAGTGGGGCCGTCCTGCGCGAGCAGCGCCTTGTTACCGGTGACAACGCAGGCGCCATTCTGGATGGCAGTGACGATGAGCGTACGTGCGGGTTCAATGCCGCCCATGAGCTCGATGACGAGGTCTGCGTCCTTGACGAGGGTCTCGGCGTCCGTGGTAAAGAGTTCACGGGGCAGTTCGACGTCGCGCGGCGAGTCGATGTTGCGCACGGCAATACCGGACAGCTCGAGGCGGGCACCACTGCGGGCGGCCAGAGCCTCGGCGTCGTCAATAAGAATGCGCGCGACCTGGGCCCCTACATTGCCACAGCCCAGCAGGGCCACCTTCAGGGTTCGCACTTCAGACATTCGCCACTCCCATGTCGCGGTTCAAGAGATCTTCTTCGGTTTCCCCGCGGACAATGAGCCTGGCGGCTCCGTCGCGCACAGCGACAACGCCAGGCCGGGCCAGGTAGTTGTAGTTGCTGGAGAGGGCCCAGCAATAGGCGCCGGTACCCGGTACTGCGAGCAAATCACCGGCTGCCACATCCGCGGGCAGATATACATCTCTAACAACTATGTCGCCGCTCTCGCAATGTTTGCCCACTACGCGGGACAGTTGCGGAGCTGCATCTGAGTCACGGGACGCCAAAATCGCCGAATAATCCGCGTCGTAAAGCACCGGACGGGCGTTGTCGCTCATTCCGCCGTCCACCGACACATACCGACGCGGATACGTAACGTTCTCTGGACCAGTTTCGCTGCCCGGAACGTCAACGCGGACAGTTTTGAGCGTGCCTACCTCATACAAAGTGAACGTGGTGCTCCCGACGATCGCGCGTCCGGGTTCGATGGAAACACGGGGCGCTTCGATGCCGAGCTCCCCGCACTTTGAACGCACGACGGCGGCCATCGCCTGCGCGATTTCGGCTGGAGGCCGGGGGGTGTCCACTGGCGTATAGGCGATACCGTAGCCGCCCCCGAGATCCAATTCCGGCAGGATGATGGAGTATTTGGCCTGCATCGCTGCCTGAAAACCGAGGAGCTTCTCCGCAGCCAGCGCGAATCCGTCCGCTTCGAAGATCTGGGAGCCGATGTGGCAGTGCAATCCCAGGAGCTCCACGCTCGGGTACGACGCCGCGGCTGCCACTGCTTCCTCAGCCGCGGACAGGCCGGCTTCCTCCGTGGAGTCCTCAGCCATGGACAGGCCAAATTTTTGGTCCTCGTGAGCTGTGGCAATGAACTCGTGGGTGTGGGCGTGCACGCCTGGGGTGAGGCGAAGCATGACCTTGGCCGTTTCGCCGCGGCTGGACGCAATCTTGGCGACCCGTTCCAATTCATCGAGGCTGTCCACCACGATGCGGCCCACCCTCATATCCAGTGCCCGATTGATCTCGGCGTCGGACTTGTTGTTACCGTGAAGGCCCAGGTTGGCCCCGGGGATTCCGGCGCGGGCGGCAACAGCCAGTTCACCTCCGGAACAGGTGTCCAGGCGAAGGCCTTCCTCTGCCACCCACTGTGCCACTGAGGTGCACAGAAAAGACTTGCCCGCATAGTAGACATCCACTCCCCCGCAGATGTCCGCGAAAGCGTCGTCGAAGGCGTCCTTGAAGGCACGGGCACGCGCGCGGAAGTCAGATTCGCTCATCACAAAGAGAGGAGTGCCGAATTGCGCCTTGAGATCGCTGACTGAAATCCCGTCAATGGTGACCTCACCGGCGTCGTTCTTCTCCACGCCGGCTGCCCACATCGGTGCCTGAAGGACGTTAAGGTCCTCCGGGACGGCCAGCCAGTCAGGGGTAAGCGGAGAGGCCTGGGGTGAATTTGTTGCGGTGTTTGTGCTCATGGCCTTACATCCGTTCCGGCGCGGAAACGCCCAGCAGTCCGAGTCCGTTGGCAAGCACCTGGCTGGTGGCGTCGTTGAGCCAGAGACGAGTCCGGTTCACGTCCAGCACGGGTTCCTCGCCCAGCGGCGAGACACGGCAGGCGTCGTACCAGCGGTGGTAGGCACCGGCGATGACTTCAAGATGGCGGGCAACGCGGTGCGGTTCGCGGAGCTCGGCTGCTTTGGCCACGATGGAGGGGTAGCTGCCGAGGTAGGAGAGAAGCTCGTTCTCCGTGGCGTGATCCAGCAGCGATGCGTCGAACACAGATCGGTCCACCCCCGCCTCGGCGGCATTGCGCGCTGTTCCCCTGGAGCGGGCATGGGCGTATTGCACATAGAACACTGGGTTCTCGTTGCTGTTCTTCTTGAGCAGTTCCGGGTCCAGTGTCAGCGGCGAGTCGGCAGGGAACCGGGCAAGGGAGTAGCGCACTGCGTCCTTGCCCAACCAGGAAATGAGGTCCTTGAGTTCAATGATGTTCCCCGCGCGTTTGGACAACTTGGCGCCGTTGACGGACACCAACTGTCCAATGAGAACCTCAATGTTTACTTCGGGATCGTCGCCCGCGCACGCCGCAATAGCCTTCAGGCGATTGATGTAGCCGTGGTGATCGGCACCAAGAAGGTAAATCTTCTCGGTGAAACCGCGGTCCTTCTTGGAGAGGTAGTACGCGGCATCGGCGGCGAAATAAGTCGGTTCTCCGTTCGCGCGGATCATGACGCGGTCTTTGTCATCGCCGAAGTCAGTGGTGCGCAACCAAACGGCGCCGCCGTCGTCGAACACATGGCCCTGTTCGCGGAGGCGGGCAACGGCAGATTCAATGGCACCGGCGTCGTGCAGTTCCTTCTCGGAGAAGAAGACGTCGAACTCCACGCCGAAATCTGCCAGCGTTGCTTTGATATCGGCCATCTGTGCCTCGTAGGCAGCGGCACGGATGACCGGCAGGGCAGCCTCGTCCGTGAGTTCACGGATATCGGGGTGCGCTTTGAGTACTTCATCGCCGAGTTCGCGAATGTACTCACCGGGGTAGCCGCCCTCGGGGACGCCCCGGCCGTGGAGGCGGGAAAGAACTGAGTTGGCGAAGACGTTCATCTGCGAACCGGCGTCGTTGATGTAGTACTCGGCGGTGACGTCGGCTCCAGAAGCCCGCAGCACGCGCGCGATCGCGTCGCCCAGGGCGGCCCACCGGGTATGGCCGATGTGAAGGGGACCCGTGGGGTTGGCGGAAACGAATTCCATGTTCACAACATGTCCTGCGAGCGCCTGGTTGGTCCCGTAGGAGGAACCCAGCTCAACGATTGCCTTGGCGAGCGCGCCTGCCGTTGCAGCATCAACGGTGATGTTCAGGAAGCCCGGACCTGCGATTTCCACTCCGGTCACGCCGGCGATTTCCTGCAGGCGGTGGCTGAGGATTCCCGCGAAATCGCGCGGATTCGTACCGGCTTGCTTAGCCAATTGCAGGGCAATATTGGTGGCCCAGTCTCCGTGGTCCCTGTTCTTGGGGCGCTCCACCCGGACGTCGTCGGGGACAGCGGATTCCGCCAAGGCGATTTCGCCGGCAGAGACGGCATCCTTGAAGGCAGGTGGATATGGCAGCAGAGAGTTCTTCGGGAGTCACCCATCCAGCCTACCGGGGGCCCGCGAACTCGAGGAATTAAGGCTCGTTTATGTGGATATCTGGGACACAGCACCTATACATGAACGGCTGGCGGCACTCACAGACTGAACCATTACGCTGATTTCAACGTTGTGAAGACGTAAGAGGTGGCTTTTATCGGTCATCCAGAGACCGAAACCATCCGTTGACCGCATGTTGATCACATCTTGTCCAGTTGAAACGAGCAGAACATGACTACGCCACTCCGCAAGAGCCTCTACGTCGGGTTCGCCAGCGTCTCCATTATCGGGACCGCCGCTGGCTGTGCCCCCACAACGGAAGCCCCGTCAACCCAGACACCCGCTACCCAGAATGGTGGCCAGGCTTCCACTGGCAGCCCTTCTGCCTCCACTTCGGCTGGGAATGGTGGTTCCACGTACAAGGACGGCACATACAGCGCGGACGGAACATACACATCGCCGAACGGCCAGGAGACGGTTGGCGTCGAGCTCAAGCTGGCCGGGGACAAGGTGTCGGCTGTAAACATCACCGTCCACCCCTCCAACCCCAATACCAAGAAGTTCCAAGGAGAGTTTGCCAGCGGTATCGCCGCGCAGATCGTCGGCAAAGACATCGACGAACTCAACGTTTCAAAGGTGGCCGGTTCTTCCCTTACCTCCGGCGGCTTCAACGATGCCGTGAAGCAGATCAAGTCCCAGGCAAAGTAGCAGCCATGCCGCATCCGGGCTGGAGCCGCTTTAGCTTCGAAGGGATCGGTACGCACTGGGAGATTTCGACGTCGTCGATGCTTGCGCCGGACGTGCAGCGCCAACTGCTGGCAACGGTGGCGGATTACGACCACACCTATTCGCGGTTCAGGCCGGATTCCCTGGTGTCCGCTCTGGAGCGCGGTCCCGGCAGCATTTCCTTGCCCGGGCACTCTGTAGCCCTCCGCGACGTCTACGAGGCGCTGTACCGGATCAGCGGCGGCTCCATGACACCCCTGATCGGCAGTAGCTTGAACCGTCTTGGTTATGATGCGGGCTACACCCTGGTTCCTTCAGGCGCCCCTGAGGGTGCTGCCAAGTGGGAAGACGTCCTTGAGTGGTCCGGAACCACGGTGTCGAGCAAGGTTCCGCTGGTCTTGGACGTTGGCGCCGCAGGAAAAGGACAGCTCGTGGACCTGCTCGGTGAAGTCCTCCGTTCAGCTGGTTACCTGGACTTCCTGGTGGATGGCAGCGGGGACATGCTGCATACCGGAAGCATGCCGGTCACTGTGGCCTTGGAGCATCCCTATGATCCTAAGCAGGCGATCGGCACCGTGGAATTGGACAATTCCGCCCTCTGCGCTTCCGCCTCCAACCGACGGGCCTGGGGCGACGGGCTGCACCATGTGTTGGATGGAATCACGGGGCAACCCATCCAAACCACAGTGGCCACGTGGACCATGGCCGCGAGCGCGATGGTGGCAGATGCCTTGGCCACGGCACTCTTCATGGTGGAACCGGCTGCCCTTGAGGCTGAGTTCGATTTTTCCTGGCTCCGGGTGTTTTCGAATGGGACTGCCACATTTTCGGGTGGCTTTGAGGGGAGACTGTTCACATGAATGCCATGAAGTCGCGATTGGACACCTGGTTGGGCCGATTCACCATGTACCGCTTGATTTTGTGGGTTCTCGGGGTATTGGTGGCCTACAGCCTGCTCTTGAACGTCTTGGGGTGGCTGACCTTCGGGCTGCCACAGATGCTGGTTCACGTGTGCCTGTGCCTGGGGCTTACCTATGGATCGAACCGCCTGCTGGCTTTGCTTTTCCGAACCACGCCACATTCGGAGTCTTCACTTATTACTGGCTTGCTCCTCTATTTCCTGTTCTGGCCCACATTCGTCCCCACTGACATGCTGGGCGTTGCTTTGGCTTGTGTCCTTGCCAGCGCTTCGAAGTATGCTTTGGCTTTTCGTGGGCGCCACATTTTCAACCCGGCGGCTGCAGGGGCTTTCATCACGGGCTTGACCGGACTGAACATAGCCACGTGGTGGGCCGCAACGCCTGCCATGTTGTGGCTCCTCGTTCCTGGCGTCCTGGCTGTCCTGTACCGCACACGGAAAATGCTGATGGCAACAGTTTTCCTGCTGGTGGCCACCGGCATCGTCTGTGGCGAATTGTTGGGCCGGGGCATGACCTTCGGCCAGGCCCTGTGGCAGCCGTTGGCTCAGCGCCCCCTGCTCTTCTTTGTCGGCTTCATGCTTACCGAGCCGCTCACGCTCCCTCCACGCCGGTGGCAGCAATTGGCGCTTGCCGGCGTCGTCGGCGTTATCTTTGCGGTTCCTTACAACGTGGGCTTGGTGGCCAATTCCCCTGAACTCGCGCTCCTGGTGGGGAACCTCATCGCCTTCTTCCTGGGCCAGCGGGGCCGCGTGGAACTGACATTCAAGGGATCCCGGGCCCTGACACCGGGGACCAAAGAGTTCCGCTTCGAGCCACGGCGCCCCGTCCGCTATGCGGCCGGGCAATTCATGGAGCTGAACCTTCCGCATTCGGGGTCCGACGGCAAGGGCCGCCGCCGCGTCTTCAGCATCACCAGCGCCCCGGGTGCTCCGGAACTGACCTTCGGCGTTGGAACTGCCGAGCCCTTGTCCACTGCCAAGAAGACGTTGTTGGCGCTGAAGCCTGGTGACATGATTTCCGCCACAGCCGTTGGCGGAGACTTCGTGCTCCCCCGCGACGCCTCCACACCGGTCCTGCTGATTGCCGCAGGTATCGGCATCACGCCTTTTCTTTCCCACCTCGCGTCCGACGCCGCATCCCGCGACACCGTGGTCCTTTACCTTGCCCAAGGGAGCGATGAACTCGCCGCTTGTGAGCAATTGGAGGCATCCGGGGCAAAGGTGATCGCCCGGCTCGCGGATGGCTCCACTCCCCCCGATTTCATGCACGACGCCGGCACCTCCAGGATCGATGAACAGCGCCTTAAGGAGCTGGTACCGGACATCGGGGCCCGCGAGGTTTATGTCTCCGGTTCCCCGGCCAGCGTGGACTCCCTGCGTGCCGCGGCGCGAGGTGCAGGTGCACGGCGGGTACACGTTGACTCGTTTGCCGGGTACTGAGCTGCGGGTACCGCAGCGCCGTAAGGTGCAGGGCACTAAAGATCATGGCCGCGTTTTCTTTTGGGGCTCGGTGGCTGCTAAGCTCTAGGACGTCCCACCGGCAACGGAGGGAACCCCGATGCCCTCGTAGCTCAGGGGATAGAGCGTCTGCCTCCGGAGCAGAAGGCCGTAGGTTCGAATCCTATCGAGGGCACACACGATACCCCGCCAGTCCAACTGGCGGGGTATTTTTTGCGTTCCAGCTCGCCTCCGGCCGCCGCAACCCGGGTCGCCGCTATCAGTTCAGGGCTTGCCGGGCGAACACCCCAAAATTGTCAGCCCCCGCTCCTAGGCTGATCACAGTTGCCAGTCGCCAAGAGCCAAAGGGGTTGCCGTGATTTGTTCAATCGTTCCGCCTTACATGCTTCGAAGGATTGCCGCCCAGAGTGAACCACGGCTTTGGGCCGTTGCCCGTGCCGCAAAGGAATCACTCCTGCACATCAAGGACCTCCAGGCGGTTCGTGCCGCCCCGGCGCCCTCTACTCCCCCCAGTGCAATGGCAGCAAAGCCCGGCCCGCCAAAGCGCACCATCTACGATGCCGACACCTCCGAAAACCTGCCCGGCCGGGTAGTCCGCAAGGAAGGCACTGCCCCTATTGGGGACGCCGCTGCCGATGAGGCCTATGACGGTTTGGGCAGCACGCACCGACTGTATGCCGAGATCTTCGGCCGGGATTCCATCGATGGCGCCGGCCTGGCCCTGGACGCTACCGTTCACTACGGCAATCTGTACGACAATGCCTTTTGGGATGGCAACCAGATGGTCTTCGGGGATGGCGACGGGGAGATTTTCCAGCGCTTCACCAAGTCCGTCAGCGTCATCGGCCACGAACTGGCTCATGGGGTCACGCAATTTACGGCAGGGCTCAATTACCGCAACCAGGCAGGCGCCCTGAACGAGTCCATGTCAGACGTCTTCGGTGTCCTTGTGGAGCAGTACCTGAAAAAGGAAACTACCGAGCAAGCAAGCTGGCTGATCGGGGAAGGCCTTTTTACCGACAAGGTCCAAGGTGCGGCCTTGCGCTCGATGAAGGCCCCGGGCACCGCATACGACGACGACATCCTGGGCAAGGACCCGCAGCCGGACTCCATGGACACGTATGTTCGGACCAGTGCAGACAACGGCGGAGTACACATCAATTCGGGCATCCCCAACAGGGCGTTCTACCTTGTTGCCTCCGAGCTGGGTGGCAACGCATGGGGTGTGCCTGGGCAGATCTGGTATGGGACACTCACCAGCGGGTCGCTGACGCCAGCTTGCACTTTTGGCAAGTTCGCCAAGACCACTGCGGCCACCGCGGAAGAACTTTTTGGCGTTGGCTCCGTAGAGCATGACGCCGTCCTGAAGGCGTGGGAGACTGTGAAGGTCAAGGTTTAGACCAGCCGGCGGGACCGTCCGGCCCCGGGTAGTCCCGCCGTCATTGGCCTGCCGCCAGTACGTCAAACGAGAAGTAGCCGGTCATGAAAATCACCGTCCAGCGCAGTGGGGGCATAGCCGCGATGACACGCGTCTGGAGCGTGGAGGCAGTGTCTGATGATGACAAAGAGCGCTGGATGCCGATCGTTGAGGCATGTCCCTGGGACGAGGCGAAGAGCCAAGCCAGGACTGTGAACGAACCGGATCGGTTCATGTACTCCATCAGGGCAGGCCAACGGCGGGCGACGCTACCCGAGCGCGCGGTCACCGGGCCCTGGCAGGAACTGGTGGAGTGTGCCAAGGCTGAAGGTTCCGAATCCCGTGGCCGCCTGGGGGCCCGCCGCTAGATTGCCGGGCCCACTGCTAGATCGCCTCGGCCAACTGCCCGCGGAAGGCCCTTCGGTAACTCTGGGGACTCGTATCCAACACCTTCGTGAAATGGTGGCGCAGCAGAACGGAATGCCCGAATCCTGCTTCCCGCGCGATCTCATCGATATTCAACTCCGTGGACTCCAGGAGTTCCTGGGCCCGCAGGACCCTCTGGGAGTTCAACCAAGCCGCAGGTGTGGTCCCCGTTTCCGCCCTGAAGCGGCGTGCGAATGTTCTGGGCGACATATGCAGCCGAGCAGCCAACTCGTTGACACTGTGTTCTTCGTCGAGGTGTTCAACCATCCATCGCAGGAGTTCCTCCATTGGCGCTGAACCGCAGCGGGGCATTGGCCGGTCAATGAACTGGGCTTGGCCGCCGTCGCGATGGGGCGGGACTACCATGTCGCGGGCGATCGCGGCAGCTACGTTGGCTCCCAGCTCTACACGCACAAGATGGAGGCATGCGTCGATTCCGGCGGCAGTTCCTGCGCTGGTAATGATGGTTCCGTCCTGTACATAGAGGACGTTCTCATCCACCACTGCTGCAGGGTAGCGACTCGCGAGGTCCTGAGAGTAGTGCCAGTGGGTGGTGCATCGGCGCCCATCAAGCAGCCCGGCCCGTGCCAAGGCGTAAGCGCCTGAGCAAATGGACATCACCCAGGCGCCCCGGGCGTGAGCGGCCCGGAGTGCATCCAGGACAGGCTCGGGGATCTCCTGGTCCCGCCCGAAGGGAGCCATGATCACCAGGTCCGCATCGGCCGCAGCTTCCAGGCCGTGGTTGACGTGCAGCGAGAGCCCGGACTTCATGCGGATGTCTCCCGGCTCCGGTGCGCACACCCTGAAGTCGAAAGCAGGTACGCCTGCACCGCGGTCGGACCTGTCGATGCCGAAGACCTCAAAGGCTGTGCCGAACTCGAAGATCGAGAAGTCGGGAACAACGATGACGGCGACTGATTTCAACATATCTCCAGTGTGGCAGAAAATTGTCTAAATGGGGCATTTCTGCCACTGTTTCTTAGCTGCCGCCAAGAGAAGACTGAAGGCATGGAAATTTTCGGAATCATCCTCTTCATCGTCCTTATCACCGCCGTCGCAGCCACCGTGACCGCCCTCCTGAAGGACGGACGCGGCCACAACCCACCCATCAACTCCAAGGAACCCTGGAGCGCCTTCGACGCTCCGAGCACTCCCTACTGGAACCCGCGAATCTACTAGCGGCCCGCCAGCCCACTGAAAGCAGTCAGCCAAGGCCTGTCCATCCGACGCCCGTCCTTCACGGAATCCACCAGGATTTCCTGAACGACGGGCGTCCCTATGCCCGCCTCTCTATGCGCGCGGCTTGCAGTAGTTCACCTGGCGGGCAGCGATGAGGCTGCCGGACATCTGGGCTGCCGGATGGATGAGCTGCCGGACATGTGACAGGGACAGCGGACGTTGACGGGAAGCCACAGTAGACTGGCAGCAGCCATGACACTTCATATTTCCTACCCCGCTGAGCTGCCGGTATCCGAGCGCCGCGAGGATCTGATGGCGGCGATCGCCGCAAACCAGGTGACCATCATTGCCGGCGAAACCGGCTCGGGCAAAACTACCCAGATCCCCAAGATGTGTTTGGAACTGGGCCTGGGCGACAAAGGCCTGATCGGCCACACGCAGCCGCGACGACTGGCGGCCAGGACAGTGGCAGAGCGCATCGCGTCCGAGTTGGACGTCGAGATCGGCCAGGAAGTTGGCTTCCAGGTCCGGTTCACTGGCGAGGTCAGCGCATCGACCAAGATCAAGCTCATGACCGATGGCATCCTCCTGGCAGAGATCCAACGGGATAAGCTCCTGCGCAAGTACAGCACCATCATCGTTGACGAGGCCCACGAGCGCAGCCTCAACATCGACTTCATCCTGGGCTATCTGAAACGGGTACTCCCTCAGCGCCCGGACCTGAAAATTATCATCACCTCGGCCACGATCGATCCTGAACGCTTCGCCAAGCACTTTGGCACGGAGGAATCCCCCGCCCCCATCATCGAGGTTTCCGGCCGCACCTACCCGGTAGAGATCCGATACCGGCCCTTGTCACAGCCTGCCGGCGCCGACGAAGACGGGTCCGATGACGAACTTGAAGAGGACCGGGACCCGCTGGATGCGGTCTGTGACGCCGTGGACGAACTGGCAAAGGAAGCACCGGGCGATATCCTCGTGTTCTTCTCCGGCGAACGGGAAATCCGTGACGCTGCCGAGGCCATCAATGGGCGCATCCAGACCAACCGACGCCTCGCCGGCACGGAAGTCCTGCCCCTCTTTGCCAGGTTGAGCCTGCAGGAGCAGCACCGCGTATTCAATCCCGGTGGAAAGCGGCGCATCATCCTCGCCACCAACGTGGCCGAAACCTCACTGACTGTCCCCGGCATCAAATACGTGATCGACACCGGCACGGCCCGCATTTCGCGGTATTCGCACCGGACCAAGGTCCAGCGCCTGCCCATCGAACGTGTATCCCAGGCCTCAGCCAACCAGCGATCCGGACGGTGTGGCCGCGTTTCCGAGGGCATCGCCATCCGACTCTACTCAGAGGAAGACTTTGAGTCCCGTCCGCAGTTCACGGACCCGGAAATCCTGCGGACCAACCTGGCCGCCGTCATTCTGCAGATGACGGCCATGGGCGTTGCCCGCGGTCCCAAGGATGTTGAGAACTTCCCGTTCGTCGAACCGCCTGATTCACGCGCCATTAACGACGGCGTCACCCTCCTTCGCGAGCTCGGCGCCCTCAGCCCGGCAACTTCGAGCACGCCTGCGTCCAAGGATCCCCGCGGTAACCGTCGGAGCGGCAGTGGCCTGACCGCCGTCGGACAGAAACTGGCCCAGTTGCCGGTCGACCCAAGGCTCGGCCGCATGATTGTCGAAGCCGGCAAGCGCGGTTGTGTCCGCGAAGTGATGATCCTGGCAGCAGCCCTTACCATCCAGGATCCGCGCGAACGGCCCACCGACAAGCAGCAACTCGCCGCCGAGAAGCATGCGCGGTTCCGCGATGAGAACTCGGACTTCACTGGTTTCCTTAACCTCTGGAACTACATCCAGGAAAAGCAACGCGAGCTGTCCTCAACGCAGTTCCGCCGTCTGTGCCGCAACGAATTCATCAACTATCTTCGCGTCCGGGAGTGGCAGGACCTTTTCACCCAACTCCGCCAACTCGCCAAGCCCTTGGGTATCACGCTGGACAATAAGCGTGAAGCTGATCCCGTAGGCAACCACGAGGGAATCCACATCAGCCTGCTGTCAGGGTTGCTGAGCCACATCGGCCTTCTTGATGAGCGCAAGCGCGAATACGCCGGCGCCCGTGGCAGCCGCTTCGCGATCTTCCCCGGTTCTGCCCTGTTCAAAAAATCGCCTGCATTCGTCATGGCCGCCGAGTTGGTGGAAACCAGCCGCTTGTGGGCACGGGTCGCTGCCAGGTTCGATCCCTTGTGGGTGGAGCAGGTAGCCCCGGACCTCGTGAAGCGCTCCTACAGCGAGCCGCATTGGTCCTCCCGGCAAGGGGCTGTCATGGCCCACGAGAAAGTCACGCTGTACGGCGTGCCCATCATCCCGAACCGTCGGGTCAACTACGGCCGCATCGATCCGGAATTGTCCCGTGAACTCTTCATCCGCCACGCGCTGGTGGAAGGCGAGTGGAAGACCCATCACAAATTCTTCCACCGCAACCGCGCGCTCCTGCAGGAGATCGAGGAGCTTGAAACCAGGATGCGCCGGCGGGACATCCTGGTGGATGACCAGACCCTCTTCGAGTTCTATGACGCCCGGGTTGGCAGGGACGTCGTGTCTGAACGGCATTTCGATAAATGGTGGAAGGAGGCCCGCCAAACCGATCCAACGCTGCTGGACTTTGATCAGTCGCTTTTGATGAGCGAGGACGCCGAGGCCCTCGATGATTCTGCCTACCCCAAGACGTGGCTGCACAAGGGCTTCGAACTTCCACTGAGCTACGAGTTCCATCCTGTGGCTCCTGGGTCTGCTCCGAATCCTTCGGACGGTGTCACGGCTGAGGTTCCGGTGTTGTTCCTGAACCAACTGGACGACGCACCATTCCGGTGGCAGATTCCGGGACAACGCGTAGAACTGGTCACGGCGCTTATCAAGTCCCTCCCCAAGCAGGTTCGGAAGAACTTTGTGCCTGCCCCTGACGTCGCCCGTCAGGCTACGGAGGCCTTGGAAAGAGACTTCGATCCTGCCGCCGACGAACTCGAGCCCTCCTTGGAACTGGTGCTTCGCCGGCTCCGCGGACACGTCATCCCACCAGGATCATGGAACTGGGAAGGCGTGCCTGCCCACCTTCGCGTGAGCTTCAAGGTGGTGGACAACAAGGGCAAGGTCCTGGACGAAGGCAAGGACCTCGCCCAACTGCAGGAAAAGCTGGCCCCGGCCACGCGTCGGGCAATCGCCGAATCGCTCGGTGCTACACCCGCGACGACGGCCCCCGGCAAGGGTGGCACAAGAACCGGGGCGCCCGGCACCTCAAACGGCAAGACCGCAGGTTCCGCGGCAGGGACCGTCAGCCGCCCTGACGTCCGCGCCGGTGTCGGCCCAGCCCATGGGACAGTGGCCGAACGCACTGGTATCACCGAATGGGACTTCGGGACCGTGGAACGCCAGGTAACCCGAACGGTCAAGGGCCACGCCGTTACCGGCTACCCGGCGATCGTGGATGAGGGTACGTCTGTAGCCCTGCGCGTGTTCCAAAGCCAGCAGGAGCAGGAAGCGGCCATGCGGGGTGGCGTGATCCGACTCCTGGCACTTCGGATTCCCTCACCGGACCGCTACGTGCTGGAGCACCTCAGCAACACCGAAAAACTGACGTTCAGCCAAAACCCGCACGGCTCCGTCAGTGCCCTGATCGCTGACTGTGCCCTCGCCGCGATCGACAAACTGACGCCCGAGGCGCTGCCGTGGGATAAGGAAGCCTTCGATGCGTTGTATGAAGTGGTCCGCGCTGAGCTGATCGATACCGTATTTACGGTGACGGCCGTCGTCGAACGCATTCTGGCGAGCACGCGCCGGATCCAGAAGCAGCTGAAGTCCAGCGCCAGCCTGCCGCTCATCAGCGCCCTCAATGACATGAAAAGCCAACTGGAGCAGTTGGTCTTTCCGGGCTTTGTGGCACAGACGGGCTACGCGCAGCTGAGCCAGCTTCCGCGGTACCTGCAGGCTATCGAGAAGCGACTCGAGAAGCTTCCGGGCAACGTTCAGCGCGACGGATTGAATATGGCTATCGTCCAGGCGCTGGAGGACGACTACGACGACGCCGTGTCAGCGCTCCTCCCAGGACGCCGGGCAGGTGCGGAATTAACACGGGTGCGTTGGATGATCGAGGAACTGCGTGTAAGTCTGTTCGCCGTCGAGTTGGGCACGGCGTACTCTGTCTCCGAGAAGCGCATCCGAACGGTGCTGAACCAGGCCTTGGCGCCGGCCTGACGGCTAGTCCTCAGGTACGAAGTCCCCGTGGCCGGCAGCCCGCAAGGCCCCGCGCAGCTTCACAGCCGTGGCATCCATGACGGCAGGATCCGGATTATGGTCCACGTTGTGTACCTCAAAGTCCGCCATCGAATAGGCGGGCCAGATGTGCACATGCAAGTGGTCCACCTCGAAACCTTCCATCAGGACACCTACGCGCTTGGCGCTGAAAAGCTCCTCCTGAACCTTGCCGATCCTCTGGGCAACGTCCATGACCTTGGCCAGAAGCTCCTGGCTGGCGTGCGTCCAGGAATCCACTTCCTCACGAGGCACCACCAGTGTGTGTCCCGGCGTGATCGGAGCGATTGTCAGGAAGGCTACAACGTCCTCGTCCTTCCACACGAAACGCCCCGGGATTTCCCCGTTGATGATTTTGGTGAACAGCGTGCTCATGCATCTGCCCTTTCTGACGGTTCCTGAAGTGTTGCGGTGTCCAGTACAAATCGGTACTTTACGTCGCCGGCCACCATACGGTCGTAGGCTTCGTTGAGTTGTTCGGCCCCTACGATCTCAATGTCGCTGGCAACTCCATGCGCGGCGCAGAAATCAAGCATTTCCTGGGTTTCCTCGATCCCGCCAATCAGCGAACCTGCATAGGCCAGGCGGCGGCGTATGAGCAGCCCCGGGCTGACGGGCGGCATGTCATCAGCCGGGAGCCCAAGCTGGAAGAGAGCCCCATCAAGCCGCAGCGTGCGGAAGTAGGGGTTGAGATCGTGCGGCGCCGCAACGGTGTCAATGATGACATCGATACTGCGGTTCGCACCCGCCATGGCCTCAGCGTCCTTGGACAACACCACATGGTCCGCTCCGAGTTCCCGTGCGGCGTCGAACTTCGCTTCAGAGGTGGTGAACACGGTAACCTCCGCGCCCATTGCCTTGGCGATCTTGACGGCCATATGGCCCAAGCCGCCCAATCCCACTACTCCCACCGAATCTCCCTCTTCGACGTCGAAATATCTCAACGGCGAATATGTGGTGATTCCGGCGCACAACAGAGGAGCGGCTGCTGCGGCGTCCAAGGCTTCAGGAATACGCAGCACGAAGCGCCGGTCAACCACCACCGACGTCGAATATCCGCCTTGGGTTACTGCGTCGCCATTACGCGGGTCCGCCACTCCATAGGTGCCAACATTGCCCCGTTCGCAATACTGCTCCAGCCCATCCAGGCAGCTCTCGCACTCCCGGCAGGAATCCACCAGGCAGCCAACACCGACACGGTCACCCGGAGCAAAATTCTGCACAGCAGGACCCACCCGCGTTACCCGGCCGACGATCTCATGGCCCGGAACCAGCGGATAGGGCGGCAAACGCCATTCGCCACGTGTTGCATGAACATCGGAGTGGCAAAGACCGCAAAACTCGATCGCAATCTCCACATCGTCTTCCTTGGGCGCACGGCGCGCGACAGTCAGCGGTACCAACCCGCTGTCCGGGGAAGTGGCGCCAAACGCGGCCGCGAGTGTGGAACCTGCCGGATCCGATGACTGCGCAGGAACAGGCTTCGCTGTGTCCAGGGGAATTGGCTTCGCTGTGTCCAGAGGAATTGGCTTTGCCAGGGGCGGGGGCACGGGACGTCCAGGGGTCATGATCCGACGCTACTCCCGGCAGCGGTGCTCTTGCCACTTTGGCCGAGGGCGCCAGGAGCATCCTCAGCGTTCCCCACATAGTCGTCCTCGAATGGTGCACTGCCAACGGCCACGGGATTCGCGGCATTGTTTGACCATTGCGAGAACGACCCAGGAAAGAGTGCCGCAGTGTGTCCGGCAATTTCCAGGGCGGCAACCTGGTGAGCAGCCGTGACGCCGGACCCTCAATAGACCGCAACGTTGCCCGGGCCATCCGCTCCCAATCCAGCGAAGCGCCTGCGCAATTCCTCCGCTGACAGGAACCTTCCTTCCGCCGTGAGGTTTTCGGTGGTCGGTGCGCTGACAGCGCCCGGAATGTGTCCGGCACGGGGGTCGATCGGTTCGATTTCGCCCCTGTAACGTTCCCCGGCGCGCGCATCCAGCAGCAGGCCCTGCTCATGCCAATGCGCAGCTTCCTCCTCGGCTATCGTGGGCATTTTGCCCTCGGTCAGGGCGACATTCCCGACGGCGGGCGTCACCTCGCCTGCCTCCACAGGGTGACCTGCCGCACGCCAGGCGGCCAGTCCGCCGTCGAGCAGGTAGACGCTTTCCACGCCTGCGTTCCTCAGCATCCACCAAGCGCGGGCCGCGGCCATACTGCCGCTGTTGTCGTAAGCAACCACGGTGTCGCCGTCGTTGATCCCCCAGCGCCGCGCGGCAAGCTGGAAGCGATCAAGAGAGGGAAGGGGATGCCGGCCCAGGGCAGGCTGTGCGTGGTCCGCGAGTTCGCTGGGCAGGTCCACGAAAACCGCTCCTGGCAGGTGGCCTTCCAAGTATTGGCTGTGCCCATCCGTCCTGCCCAGGACCCAACGCACGTCCAGGAGCACGGTGCGCTCCCCCGCCGCGAGCCGCCGGTGTACTTCGGACGCGTCCATCAGAATGGTCATCTGCTCTCCTTCAGCTAAGCCTGCGTGGGCGCTCTGCTACCCATGCCAGTCTTCCAGCCTAGTCTTGTGTTCCACACCCCGCCGGTACGCTTGTCCGGTGAGCAATTCATGCATTCAGGACAGGGTTTGGGCCAGCGAGGCCATCCGCAAGATCGAAGCTGAGAACAACCGTTCGGCAGATACGCACCTCTACGCAGTCCCACTGCCCGAGCATTGGGGAGTGAATCTCTACCTGAAGGATGAGTCGACGCACCGATCAGGCAGCCTCAAACATCGCCTGGCCCGTTCACTGTTCCTCTACGGCCTGGTCAACGGCTGGATCACGGAGGGCACCACTATCGTGGAAGCGTCCAGTGGCAGCACCGCGGTCTCCGAAGCCTACTTCGCCCGCCTCATTGGCCTGCCGTTTATCGCTGTCATGACCAAGACCACCAGCCCGGAAAAGATCGCCCTCATCGAGGAATTCGGGGGCGCCTGCCTCTTGGTGGACCACGCTTCAGAGGTATACGCCGTGGCGGAGGAGACGGCGAAAACGTCCGGCGGCTACTACATGGACCAATTCACCTTCGCCGAGCGCGCCACGGACTGGAGGGGCAACAACAACATCGCTGAATCAATCTTCCAGCAGCTCTCCCTGGAAGAGCATCCGGTTCCCGAGTGGATCGTGGTGGGCGCGGGAACCGGCGGCACGAGCGCGACCATCGGTCGCTACCTGCGATACAACAGGCACCGCACTTGCCTGGCAGTGGTGGACCCGGAGAACTCTGCGTTCTACCCGGCATGGCGCGATGGCGATGCTGCCGCCGCCACGGGTTTGCCGTCCCGCATCGAGGGCATCGGCCGTCCCCGCGCGGAGCCGAGCTTCGTCCCGGCTGTCATCGACCACATGATCCAAGTTCCCGATGCCGCCTCTGTGGCGGCCATGCGACACCTGCGCAAGCTCACCGGATTGCATGCAGGGCCCTCTACGGGCACCAACCTTTGGGGCGTCTGGCAACTCGTGGCCCAGATGGTCTCGGAAGGGCGAAAGGGAAGCATCGTCTCGCTCATGTGCGACGGCGGCGACCGCTACGTCGGCAGCTATAACGACGCCGCTTGGCTGGCCAGCAAAGGACTGGACCCTGCGCCGTATGAAGCGGTCTTGGAGCGCTTCCACGAAACCGGTGCGTGGACCGGTTAAACCTCTACTGACTCACGCGGTGCGAGCCGAGTATAGGTGGTTCCATAACGGGCACCGATCCGTGTGACGTGGCCTTCCACGATCCCCCGGCCCAGCTCGTTAAGCAGACCATCATGGACGGGGAACGCTTTGGGCGCGCGGACAGAGATGACAAAATCCACCACTTCCCCCACTTTGGACCATGGCGCATGGATGGGCACCAGGAGCGTCTGGACGTTGATACCGTCCGGAACCACGAATGAATCACCGGGGTGGAAGACGTTCCCATCCACCAGGTAGCCGATGTTGGACACCACGGGAATCTGGGCATGGATAACGGCATGCTGGCCGCCGAAGGTTCGCACCGGGAACCCCGCTGCCTCGAAATCGGACCCCGGTTCGACCGTATGGATGCGGTTGGCCAACGTTTCGGATCCAGCTGCGTCCACCTCTGCATCCTCGGTGAGGGACTTTGCAGCACCTGCTGGCGCATAGACCTCAAGGGAAGAGTTGCTGCGCAGGGCCGCCAGCACGGCCGGCCGATCAATATGGTCGTTATGCTCATGGGTTACAAGGACAGCATGCGCGCCTGCCAACGCTTCTTCAGACTCAGAGAAGGTGCCAGGATCGATGACCAGGACCTGCCCGTCTTTTTCCAGCCGAACACAGGCATGCGTGAACTTGGTGAGCTTCATGGTGACAGCCTAGGGGCGGCCGCCGACAGTTTCCAAGCCTCCCCTACTGGTAAAATTGGGGTTTGCCAGCGTTTCCAGGGAAGTGAGTCTTTCAATGCCACAAGGCACCAATTCCGCCACGACGGGCCCAGCCTCGCCGGCGGCAACAGGCGTCAAGGAGCAGCGCGTCACCAAGCAACGCCTTGCCGTCAGCGCCGCGCTGGATGAATTGGACGACTTCGTCAGCACCCAGGAACTGTACCGCCTCCTGCAGAACAAGGACATCTCCGTATCCCTTGCCACGGCCTACCGCATCCTGCAGTCACTTGCCGACGACGGCCTCATTGATGTCCTGCGCAACGGGGAGGGCGAAGCCGTCTACCGCCGCTGCACCGTCACTGGACACCACCACCACTTGCTTTGCCGGAACTGCGGCAAGGCTGTGGAAGTTGAGGCCCCCGCGGTTGAGACCTGGGCGGCCCGCACAGCCGCTGAGCATGGTTTCACCGAGGTGGCGCACACCGTGGAGATCTTCGGACTGTGCCCTGAATGCACAGCCAGGAAGGCCGCTGGAAAGCTCTAAAGAGCGCCGGCAGGCTGCTCCCGTGATACGCGGCCGTTGAGGCCACGATTGGCCCGCACCCGCCCGATCACACGGCACACTACGTAAATAAGGAATGACAACGTGGTGACATAGGGGCTGATGGGTATCCGGCTGCCAAGGGCAAGCAGAATTCCACCCACGGTGGCAGCGGTCGCAAACACAACACTCAAAAGCACCACCAGGCGTGGCGACGTGGTAACCCGGAGTGCGGCAGCGGCCGGTGTGATGAGCAGCGCCAAAACCAGCAGTGCGCCCACAATTTGGATGGACAAAGCCACACTGACCCCCAGCAGCACCATGAAGCCGATCGCCAGGCCGCGAACGGGAACACCACGCGCTTCAGCCATTTCAGGGTCCACGCTGGCAAAACTGAGCGGGCGCCAGATCGCCGCGAGGGCAATCATCACCAGGACCGCCGTTCCCGCCAGCGCCTGAAGTTGGACAGTGTCCACGGAAACGATCTGCCCGGTGAGCAGTCCGAATTTGTTTGCGGCCCGGCCCTCATAAAGGGCAAGGAACAAGATGCCCAGGCCCAGCCCGAACGGCATGATTACGCCAATGATCGAGTTCTTGTCCCGGGCCCTCACACCCATGAGTCCCAGCAGCAGTGCCGCAGCCACTGATCCGATCAGCGAGCCGAAAATGATATCGGCACCGATCAGCAGGGCAAAAGCCGCACCTGCAAAGGACAGTTCAGAGATGCCGTGGACGGCGAAGGCCAGGTCCCGCTTCATCACGAACGTGCCGACGAGTCCGCCGAGAAGTCCCAGGACAGCCCCGGCCCAAATTGAGTTTTGAACGAGTGCCAGCAATTCGCCGTAGTTCTCAAAGTTGAAGATGGTCTGCAGGATTCCATTCAGGTCCATTTAGAACTCCTGCCCAGCCGTGGCGTGCGCGTCGTCATGGAAGTGCGTGGTCGCGTCCGGAAGCCCGACGACGACGATCCTTCCGTTGGTGTGGATGACTTCCACGTGGCTGTTGTACAGCTCGGACAAAACTTCGGTGGTCATCACTTCCTGTGGCGTCCCCACGCGGAAATGGCCGCCGGCCAGGTAGAGCACGCGATCAACGTAGTCGATCACGGGATTGATTTCGTGGGTTACGAAAACGACGGCACTGTTCCGGGCATGGCATTGTTCGTTGATGAGTGAACTGACGCCCTGCTGATGATGCAGGTCCAAGGACAGCAACGGTTCATCACAAAGGAGCACCTGCGGTTCGGTAGCCAGGGCCTGGGCCACCCGAAGCCGTTGTTGCTCCCCACCGGATAGCTGCCCCACCGGCACTTTCGCGTAGTCCGAGGCTCCCACCAACTCCAGCAGTTCATCGATCCGCTGGTTCACCTTCTTTGAAGACAACCGCATACCCCATCGGTGGCCGTCAATGCCCAGCCCTACCAGGTCACGTGCACGCAAAGGCGTATCCGGCGCGAAGGATTTTTGTTGGGGAATGTAACCGATCCGCTTGCTTCCCCGCTCCACCGGATGCCCGCCCAAGGCAACCGTTCCTGATTTCAGTTCCTGAAGCCCCAGCAGGACCTTCAGGAAGCTGGTCTTACCGCTGCCGTTGGGTCCGAGGACGGCAAAGAACTCCCCCGGATGTATGTCGAGATCAAGATCGCGCCAGAGTGTCCTCTTGCCGAACTGAAGGCTCGCTCCGCGGAGGCTCACTACGGGTGTCAAAAGTCGTCCTCGATTCATGCGTTGCTGGCGAACGCAACTAGTGGTGGCACCTTACAGTGGCGCCTGTGCTGGTACAGGATTCTGTGCTGGTCAGAGACAGAGGGCCCCGCAGCCATCCTGAATATCTTAGGACGCCGACGGGGCCCCCACCGCAATGGGTTGTCAGGAAATCTACTTCTTGAGCGCTGCCGTGATGGATTCCACGTTCTCTGTCATCCATTGCACGTAGTCCTTGCCCTCCGGCAAGGTTTCGGTGAAGTTCACTACCGGCACGCCCGCAGTCTCGGCAGCCCGCTTTACGGACTCGGTCTGCGGCCCTTCCGTCTGTTCGTTGTACGCCAGCAGCCGGACACCTCCGGAGCCCACCAGATCTGTCGTTTCCTTCAGGACCGACGCCGGGACGTCGGTTCCCTCTTCAATCGCCGCACTGTAGGCCTCCGGAGTCTTGTTCTCCAGTCCGGCCGCTGTCAGCAGGTATAAGGGAACGGGCTCTGTGATCGCCACAGGAGCGTGGTCGTTGCCTGCCTTGAGGGCTGCAAGCTTCCCGTTGAGCTCTGTCAGCTTCGCCTTGAACGTGTTGGCGTTGGTGGTAAAGGTCGAAGCAGATGCAGCGTCCAGGCTGCCGAGCTTGCTGGCAACCGCGTCAGCGAATTTGCCCATCGTGTCCAGGCTGTACCAGACGTGCTCGTTGAACTCGCCGTGGTCATGGTTGTGGCCCTCTTCGGAGGAGGCAGCTTCGGTGTGGCTTTCCTGTTCCGGAGCCAACCCCGAGACCTCAACGGCGCTGATCATGTTTTCGTGGCCGACTTTGGTCTCATCGGCGATTTTGTGGAGGAATTCGTCATAGCCTCCGCCGTTCTCCACCACGAGCTTGGCTTTGGAGATGACCAGCTTGTCTTGCGCACTGGCTTCGTAGGAATGCGGGTCCTGGCTCGTCTTGGTGATGATCGCGTTCACGTTGACCTTGTCCCCGCCAATGGCCTTCACGACGTCCCCGTAGACGTTCGTGGAGGTCACCACTTCAATGGCTCCAGTCGATGACGACGGCGCCCCTGCACCGGCAGTTCCGGCACAGGATGAAAGCAACAGGGCGGCAAGGCCTGCAGAAGCGGCCAACGATATGCGGGCGGCGGAACGACGCACGGAAACCTCGGATCTACTCAAATGAGAATCAAGAACATTTACTGGTGGAGTTCAGTTTAGCTCTAAATAGGAATGATTCCTATTTAGCAAGGCTTGCGCCGACCACCGGGGCCAGCACAAGCCACAATGTCCCGCTATTGCTGGGTCTGTGGACCGCCCAGGCGCCGTATCCCAGTCGCCTGCGTAGCATCGCGGATCTCCCCCACCAACTGCTCGATCACGTCCTCAAGGAACAACACGCCCTGTGTCGCGCCTCCGGGTCCAACTACACGGGCCAGATGCGATCCGGTCCGCTGCATCACAGACATCGCCTGCTCAATCTCATCCTCCGGGGAGAGGTTCGCCAGGGAACGGATCCGCCCCTCGGCGATCGGATGGCGGCGACCCTCCTCAGGTATGGAAAGGATGTCCTTGACGTGCAGGTATCCGGCGAGTTCGCCGTCGTCGTCCACCATGGGGAAACGCGAGAAGCCGGTGCGGCTGACCGCCTTTTCCAACTCGACGGGAGTCGACGCTGTCCTCAGGACCACCAGCTTGTCCAACGGAACCATGATGTGGGACGCCGTATGTTCAGAGAATTCCAGGGCACCGCTGAGCAAACCAGTGTCGTCGTCCACTAAGCCATGCCGCGTGGATTCCTGGACGATCGACTGGACTTCCTCGAGGGTGAACGAGGACGACACTTCATCCTTGGGTTCGATCTTCATCAATCGGAGGATGTGGTTAGCAAGCCAGTTGAGGGTCCAGATCACCGGTTTGACCACGCGGCCGATAAACACCAGCGGCGGTGCCAGCAGCAGTGCCGCCTTGTCTGCTACAGACACCGAGATGTTCTTGGGGACCATCTCTCCGAACGTTACGTGCAGGAACGTGACGAAAAGGAGTGCAATCGCAAAGGCGATGACATCCGCCAATTCCATCGGGACGCCAACCATCTCAAGCGGTTCCGCCAACAAGTGATGGATAGCCGGCTCGGCAACCTGAAGAATCAAGAGCGAGCAGACCGTGATGCCCAACTGTGCGCAGGCCAGCATCAGCGACACGCTTTCCATGGCCCGCAACGTAGTTTGCGCCCGCTTTGACCCAGCTTGCGCCAAAGGCTCAATCTGGCTGCGGCGTGCGGACATGATCGCGAATTCCGCACCCACGAAGAAAGCATTGCCGATCAGAAGAACCACGAGCCAGACAATTCCTGCCCAGTCACTCATACGGCACCTGCTTCATGGCGGTCATTCTGCGTGTCCTCAAGCGTGGCTTCATCTTCGGCAATGTGGCGGAAGCAGATCCGGTCAATTCTCCGGCCGTCCATCCGGGTCACGGTCAAGGTGCCCCCGCCGGTGTCCACAACGTCTCCCACTTTCGCGATGCGACCCAGCTTGCTCATCACATAACCGCCAACAGTTTCGTAGGCAGACTCGTCGGGAACGGTCAGGTTGGGGATTTGTTCGGACACTTCATCCGGCCTCAGCAGTCCAGGGAAGTACCAATCGCCGGACGCGCTCTGCAAGACGCCCGGACGAACTTTGTCGTGTTCGTCCGAGACCTCGCCCACGATCTCCTCAACCAGGTCTTCCAGGGTGGCGATCCCGGCAGTGCCACCGTATTCATCGAGAACGACAGCCAGTTGCAGGTTTCCTTCGCGCAGTTCGGAGAGGAGGGCATCCAAATGGATCGTCTCTGGAACGCGCAGTACGTCCGTCATGATGGCCCCGGCCTGAAGCTTCGCCCGACGATCCGCGGGCACGGCAACTGCTTTCTTGATGTGGACAACGCCGCGGATGTCGTCAGCCGAATCACCAATCACCGGGAAACGGGAGTATCCGGTTCGCCGCGCGGCGTCGAGGATGTCGCTCACAGGCTGGTCGGCATCAATCGTTTCCATCCGGATGCGGGGCGTCATGACGTCCGCTGCTGTGCGCCCCGAGAAATTCAGGGTTCTCGCCACAAAGTTTGCTGTGCCTGCGTCCAGTGTGCCGAGCTCCGCGGAACGCCGGACCAGTGAAGCCAGCTCAGCGGGAGTCCGCGCTCCCGAGATTTCCTCTTTCGCTTCAAGTCCGAACAAGTTCAGCACCTTGTTGGAGAAGCCGTTCAGCACCACAATGGCCGGCTTGAAGACGGCCGTGAACATCAGTTGCGGACGGGCAAGCTTCTTGCCCAGCGGGAATGCCAGGGCGATGGCCATGTTCTTGGGCACCAGCTCGCCCAGGAGCATCGACAAGAGAGTGGCGAAGGCCATTGCGATAACAAGGGCTATGGAATGTGCGGCTTCCGGAGTGAGGCCAAGGAGGCCCAGCGGCCCCACCAGGAGCTGCCCCACAGAGGGCTCCATGACGAAACCCGTCAAGAGCGTGGTCAGAGTAATGCCAAGTTGGCAGCTGGAAAGCTGCGTGGACAGGGACTTCAAGCATTTCAGCAGCGGAGCTGCGCCGTGGTCGCCGTTGTCAACTGCGCGCTGAACACTCGCCTGGTCCAGGGCAACGAGGGAAAACTCAACTGCTACAAAGAAGCCGGTGCCAAGAATCAGGGCAAAGCCGGCAAGGAGGAGAAACCATTCCACTTAGCGCTTCCCTCCAAGGGCAGGCGCCTGCAGTGCGGAACTTGCCCTCAAGGGGGAGATTCGCCCCGGCGGAGGCTGATCGGGTGCCGCAGACGCATGGTCCGTGGCGCCACCAGCTTGGAAGGCCGGCGCGTGATGGGCATGTGAACGGGTGTTGCCGGCTCGAGGGGCGCGCTGTGCGGAGTTGCCTGATCGGCTCCCCCGACAGTTCCCAGGCCGGCACCTAGATTTACTGTCCATAAGGGTTTCAGTCTACAGGGCAGGTACCGCGGGCCCATGCAGTGGTCACGCACTTGAAGGAAAATGAGTGTCTGGGCATTACGTCGACCTCAACATGATTTAGGTCACCACTATTGGCAGTTAACCAACGATCCTAACTAGACTGACAAAGGTCTGAGTTCGCGGGACCCGGACCCTGGTGCATTGTTGCGGAAAAGCAACCTTGGCCAGCGGGAAATCAAAACTCATGGAAGAGGCGTATTTCAAGTGCCAGAGCAGCCCAGCCACCGTCTACCAGAGGAATTTGGCGGAAACGAGTGGCTCGTTGACGAACTGTACGAGCGGTACCAGCAGGACAAGAATTCGGTCGACGCCAAGTGGTGGCCGCTCTTCGAATCCTTCGATACCGGTGACGGCACTTCTTCCAACGGAACCTCCGCAGCCCCAGCCGCTGCCAATCCCCCCACCCAAGTACTTCCCGTCGTAGCTCCGGCTGCAGCGGCCCCGGCACCGGCGCCGGCCGCTCCCGAAGCTGCCCCTGCGATCCCCCCAGCCGCTGCTGCTTCCGGTGAAGCTGCGGTTGCAGCTCCGGCCAAGAAAGCCCCGGCCACGGTTGCCAAGGACGGAGCAAAGAAGCCCGTCGGCGGCAACGCCGCGCAACCGATTCCTGCCCAGCTGCCCAAGAGCACCAAGGCACCCACCGCTCCCGAGGAAGACGTCGTTTCTGTCCTCCGCGGACCGGCGAAGGCCATCGCTACCAACATGGTGACCAGCCTTGAGGTGCCTACCGCCACGAGCGTCCGGGCAGTTCCTGCCAAGCTGCTGATCGACAACCGCGTTGTCATCAACTCCAACCTTGCACGTGCCCGCGGCGGCAAGGTGTCCTTCACGCACCTCATCGGCTACGCGGTTGTCCGTGCCCTCTCCCAGTTCCCGTCAATGAACGTCTTCTACGACGAAATTGATGGCAAGCCGAGCGCTGTCCAGCCCGCCCATGTCAACTTCGGCATCGCCATTGACATGCCCAAGCCCGATGGCACCCGCCTCCTGATGGTTCCCAACATCAAGAAGGCCGAGACCATGGACTTTGCCGAGTTCTGGCACACCTATGAGGACCTCATCAAGCGAGCCCGCAACGGCAAGCTCACGGCGGATGACCACGCCGGCACCACGGTCTCCCTGACCAACCCCGGCGGCATCGGCACGGTTCACTCAGTGCCACGTCTGTCCAAGGGACAGGCAGCCATCATCGGCGTCGGCGCCCTTGACTACCCGGCCGAGTTCCAGGGTGCCAGCGAGAAGATCATCGCCCAGAACGCCATCAGCAAGATCCTCACACTGACCTCCACCTACGACCACCGGGTCATCCAGGGCGCAGGCAGCGGCGAGTTCCTCAAGCTGGTCCACCAGCTCCTCCTTGGTGCGCAGAACTTCTACGACGAAATCTTTGAAGCCCTCCGCATTCCGTACGAGCCCGTCCGCTGGAGCCCCGACCTCCAGGTTGACCCTGCGGATGAGATCAACAAGGTTGCCCGCATCCAGCAGCTCATCCACTCCTACCGTGTGCGCGGCCACCTCATGGCAGACACGGATCCCCTGGAATACGTACAGCGCAAGCACCCTGACCTTGATGTCCTGACCTACGGCCTCACGCTCTGGGACCTGGACCGCGAATGGCCCACAGGTGGCTTCGGCGGCAAACCGCAGCTGAAGTTCCGCGACATCCTTGGAGTACTCCGGGATGCTTACTGCCGCACTACGGGCATCGAGTACATGCACATCCAGGAGCCGGCGGAGCGTAAGTGGTTCCAGGACCAGCTGGAGCACCCGTACTCCAAGCCGAGCCGCGAAGAGCAGCTACGCATCGTTTCCAAACTCAACGCAGCCGAGGCTTTCGAGACCTTCCTCCAGACCAAGTTCGTCGGACAGAAGCGCTTCTCCCTCGAAGGCGGCGAGTCGCTTATTCCGCTGCTTGACGCAGTCATCTCGGACGCTGCCGACGACGGCCTGGACGAAGTCGCGATCGGCATGGCCCACCGTGGCCGCCTGAACGTGCTCACCAACATCGCAGGCAAGACCTACGCCCAGGTGTTCCGTGAATTCGAAGGCACCCAGGACCCCCGCTCTGTCCAGGGATCCGGCGATGTCAAGTACCACCTCGGTACTGAAGGCACCTTCACCTCGGACAACGGCAAGCAGACCAAGGTCTACCTCGCCGCCAACCCGTCCCACCTTGAAGCAGTGGACTCCGTGCTCGAGGGCATCGTTCGCGCCAAGCAGGACCGCCTGGACCAAGGCGAGTCCTTCCCGGTCCTGCCCATCATGGTTCACGGTGACGCTGCATTCGCAGGCCAGGGTGTTGTTGCTGAAACCCTCAACCTTTCCCAGCTGCGTGGTTACCGCACCGGTGGCACCATCCACGTAATCGTGAACAACCAGGTTGGCTTCACCACGGCACCGTCCTCTTCGCGTTCATCGACGTACTCCACGGATGTTGCCAAGATGATCCAGGCCCCCGTGTTCCACGTGAATGGCGATGACCCCGAAGCGGTGGTGCGTGTTGCGCAGCTCGCCTACGAGTTCCGCCAGCGCTTCCACAAGGACGTTGTCATCGACATGGTGTGCTACCGCCGCCGTGGTCACAACGAGGGCGACGACCCCTCGATGACGCAGCCCCTGATGTACAACCTGATCGAGGCCAAGCGCTCTGTACGTAAGCTGTACACGGAATCGCTGATCGGTCGTGGCGACATCACCGAGGAAGAAGCCGAGCAACTGCTCCGCGACTACCAGGAACGCCTTGAGCGGGTCTTTGCTGAGACTCATGCGGCGCAGACCTCCCCCATCCCAATCATCACTGCTGACTCTGCCGCTGTCTCGGACATCGAGCGCCCGATTGCCCAGCAGGCGGACTTCGGAACCAACTCACCGGCTTCCACCGCCATCTCCCCCGAGACCCTTGCCCGCATCGGCAAGGCCCACCTGGAGATCCCGGAGGGCTTCACGGTTCACTCCAAGCTCAAGCAGCTCCTGGAGAAGCGTGAGCAAATGTCCCGTGAAGGTGGCATTGACTGGGGCTTTGGCGAGATCGCGGCCTTCGGCTCGCTGATCATGGAGGGCGTTCCCGTCCGGCTGGCTGGCCAGGACTCGCGCCGCGGTACCTTCGTGCAGCGTCACGCAGTGTTCCACGACCGCGCCAATGGCAATGAGTGGCTGCCCCTGGGCAACCTCTCGGACGACCAGGCCAAGCTGTGGATCTATGACTCGCTGCTGTCCGAATATGCAGCCATGGGCTTTGAATACGGATACTCGGTTGAGCGTCCCGACGCCCTGGTGCTGTGGGAAGCCCAGTTCGGTGACTTCGTCAACGGCGCTCAGACCATCATCGATGAATTCATTTCCTCCGCTGAGCAAAAGTGGGGCCAGCGTTCCTCGCTCGTCCTGATGCTGCCGCACGGCTACGAAGGCCAGGGGCCTGACCACTCATCCGCACGCATCGAGCGGTTCCTGCAGCTCTGTGCCGAGGACAACATGATTGTGGCCAACCCCACCACGGCAGCGTCGCACTTCCACCTGCTGCGTCGCCAGGCCTACAGCCGTCCCCGCAAGCCGTTGATCATCTTCACGCCGAAGCAGTTGCTGCGTCTCAAGGGCGCCGCGTCCGCTGTCGAGGACTTCACGACGGGCGGCTTCAGGCCAGTCATCAGTGATCCCGAGGTAGAGGCTGCAAACGTGGACCGGGTCATCCTGGTCTCCGGCCGCCTGTACTACGACCTCCTGTCCAACCGACAGAAGTCCGGGGACACCTCGACTGCGATCATCCGCGTGGAGCAGCTGTATCCGCTGCCGAAGGCTGAAATTGATGCAGAGCTCGCCAAGTACCCGAACGCTGACATCGTCTGGGCCCAGGATGAGCCCGCCAACCAGGGTCCGTGGCCGTTCATGGGCCTGAACCTGGCACCGGTGCTGGATCGCAAGCTCCGCCTCGTATCGCGTCCGGCGTCTGCGTCCACCGCCGCAGGCTCCATGAAGCGCCACGCTGCCGAGCAGGATGCCTTGATCAAGCAGGCGTTCGAACGCAAGTAGCCAAAAAACTGCCCGGCCGGAGGTGCTGTCAATGCACCTCCGGCCGGGCAGTTCTGTTAATGGGACAGGTACCCGGTTCATCAAGCCGGCCGCAGATCCAAAAGCCGTGCAAGGACCGTAACGAGTGTGAAGAGGTAACCGTGGAAGACAGGAAGCTGCGCATTGCGGCTGTAGGAGATGAATTGCTCGCCGGTTTGGGTGACCCCCGCGCCTTGGGTTGGCTGGGAAGAGTGCTGGCCCGTACCCCCCAGGACACCGTGGTGGTGGAAAGCTTCTCGCTCCCCTGTCCTATGGAAGGCACCGAGGGATTGGCCTCGCGATGGCAGGACGAAGCCGGCCGCCGTTTCAGCGATTCGCACGAGAACCGGCTGGTCATAGGACTCTCCGGCCGTGACCTGGAGTTCGGGCTTTCCACGGCGCGAAGCCGTTTGAACCTTGCCAACATTCTTGATGGTGCCTCGCACAGTGGCGTTGAAGTGTTCGTGGTGGGCCCTCCACCCACTCTTGATCCGGCGCGCAACAAACGCTTGGCCGATCTCAACACTGCATTTGCCGATGTCACTACCCGCCGCAACCACCATTACGTCGACACTTTCTCTCCATTGCTGAACCACGAGCAGTGGAGGACGGACCTGGCAGCCAATGGGGGGACACCAGGACAGGCCGGCTACGGATTGATCGCCTGGCTCGTGCTGCACCGCGGATGGTTCCAGTGGCTTAACATCGCCCAGCCGGAGTAGCCCTCCCGTAAACCATTGCGTTTCCCACATTCGCGATATATCGTGTTTTCATCAACGCGATATATCGCAACTTGGAGGGATCATGTCTGACGAGCTTTGGACCGTGACGGGCCCACAAACACTTGATGTGGACGATGTCCACTCGCTCAAACTTGGAATAGTCAAGGGCAGGTTCGACGTCGTCACCCACGACGAACCCTTCGTCCGGATCGAGGTCAGCGAGATCAGCGGCGACCCCCTAACCATCACGCTGGTGAACGGGCGCCTGGAGGTACGCCACCAACTTCAAGGACCACAAGGTTGGTTCCGAAACCTCATGGGTACCGTCAACAACACCAGCGCCAACTCGGTGGTGGTCGGGATCGCGCTGCCGCATGGAGTGGACGTCGAGGCGGGAACAGTAAACGGCGATGGCATGGTCTCCGGCGTCGATGGACGGATTCGCCTCAACACAGTCTCAGGCTCCGTCATGGCCGACGGCACCAGCGGTGAATTGCACGTCAACACCGTCAGCGGCGAAGTCATCGCCAGAAACCACGACGGCGTCCTGACCGCCAAGAGCGTTTCAGGTGAAGTCACCGCCTCGGGCAAGTTCAAGAACGTTAGGGCAAACACAGTGAGCGGGGACCTCAGCTTCGACCTCCACGACTACACCAACGATCTCGGAGCCAATTCCGTGTCAGGGGACCTGACCATCCGGCTGCCGCACGACGTCGGTCTGGACATCGTTGCCAAGTCTGCCAGCGGCACCGTCATCATTGATGACCAGATGTATGCCCAGCCCGGAAGCAAGGTGCAGACCATCGTCGGTCCGGATGAGAGGCTCATGCTGGTGCGGACCAATACGGTCTCGGGCAAGACGTACATCATGCACGGCACAGCGCCGGCCTCGGGAAATGACAGCCCGGTGCCTGGGGAGGCGGGTCTCTGATGCCTCCTGTTTTTGCGCACGGCGCCCTGCGCTTGTACCTTCTGGCACTGCTTGAGTCAGGACCCAAGCACGGATACGAGCTGATCAAGGCCCTGGGTGACCGGTTCGGCGGCACCTACTCCCCCAGCGCCGGGACTATTTATCCTCGTCTTGGGAAACTGGAAGAGGAAGGCCTTGTAGCTACCGAGACCGAGGGCCGCCGCACCAAGTACTTCATCACGGAAGCAGGGCTCGCGGAACTGAACCGCCGGCGGCAGGAGCTTGCCGACGTCGAGGATAATATCTCAGCCTCCGTGCGGCGACTGGCGGACAACCTGCGGGAAGACATCAGAACCAACATGCGTGGGCTGAAGGCAGATCTTGCGGCCACGGCTGAAGCCGCGCGCACCACTGCTACGGCCGCTACCTTCCAAAGCAGGACGGCGGGCTTTTCTCCTGAGGGCCACCGAATGCTCAAAGAGGCCGAGCTCCTGGTCCAATCATTCCGCGATGACATCCGCGTGGAGTTGCGTCAACACACCGCCTCGCACCCGCTGAATCCCGTAACCCTCGAGACAGTGCGTGCAGTGTTGGACCAAGCCCGCATCTCCATCAGGAATTCCCTGCGGAGCTGACAATCGCCCAACCCGGTTCGCGAGCGAACGCCCGGATGTGCGAAACTGGAGGGCAGCTCTATTGAGTATCAATCATTGAAGGAGGCCAGCTATGAGCAAGCGTGCACGTAAGCGTCGTGACCGTAAGCGCGGCGGCGCGAACCACGGCAAGCGTCCCAACACCTAAGCCGTCGGCTTAGCGTCAAGGCTTAACAGCAAGGGCCCCGGAAACCATACGGTTTCCGGGGCCCTTGGCGTTTGTGGGCCTTTTACCTGGCCAATTGCTGGCCCGTTGCTGGCCGCATTGCTGGATCAGCGGTGTTGGATCAGGCTTCCACCGGCTTGATGGAGTGGATCCGGTCAAGTATTGAGTTCTTGAGGTTCTCCGGCGCAGACTCCGTGCAGGAACGCTTAACCATGGTGCGGATAAGGCACTCAAGGTCATACTGCTCGGCACATTCCTCGCAGGTGTCCAAGTGCTGCTTGATCTCTGTGAGGTCATCGCGGGTCAATGCGCCGTCGAGGTACTCATAGATCCGCTGCATCCGTGTATCGTCGCAATCGCCCAATCCCTGGCAGTCGCTCATTGCTCTTTCTCCTGATTGTTGCTCCCGGCCGCGGCCTGGTCTTCGGTGTGGGCCTTGAAGCCCCGTTCTGCGGCGTAATCCGCCAGCATGTCCCGCAGCATCTTCCGGCCGCGGTGCAACCGCGACATGACCGTGCCGATCGGGGTGTTCATGATTTCGGAAATCTGCTTGTAGGCATATCCCTCGACGTCGGCGAAGTAGACAGCCAACCGGAATTCCTCCGGGATGGCCTGCAACGCGCTCTTGACATCGGAATCCGGCAGGTGATCCAAGGCTTCAGCCTCTGCGGAGCGCAACCCCGACGAGGTGTGCGACTCAGCCTTTGCCAACTGCCAATCCTCAATCGTGTCCGAGTTGGACTGCAGCGGTTCACGCTGCCGCTTCCGATAGAGGTTGATGTACGTATTCGTCAGGATCCGGTAGAGCCAGGCCTTGAGGTTGGTCCCGGGCTTGTACTGGTGAAAAGCCGAAAAAGCCTTGGTGTAAGCCTCTTGAACGAGGTCCTCGGCATCGGAGGGATTCCGTGCCATCCGCATCGCAGCTGAATACAGCTGGTCCACGTACTGCATGGCGTCGCGCTCGAAACGCTCCCGCCGCTGTTCGGGAGTTTCCGTGGTGACATCGACGTCAGCTGGTACCGATGCGTCGGCTGTGCTGTCCCCGGGGGACGAGTCGGCTGCTTCGTACATGGCCGCTGCGGCCGGTTCAATGGTGCTCATCGTTGCCAAGTCTACTGTCAGCTTCCGGGAATCCCGCTGTGCAGGATAGCCAGCCTCCAGCAGACCCACGCGGTCCTTAACCAAGGTCAAAAAACCAACTCCGTTCAGCGAAGCGGCAACACCATGCCGCGGCCCGGTCTTCACCGTGCTTGTTGTTCACAACGGCAGCGGCTGGGTAAATATTCCGCAAAGGTGCAAGACTAGAGCAGACTGCACCCCTTGAACACAGCACTTAGTGAATAACGTCATGAAATATCATGACAAGCCATCCAGGAGGCAAGACATGTCTGTTATCCGTTTTCTCGCGAGGCCGATGCTCGCGTCCAGCTTCGTCATCGCAGGTCTGGACAAGCTCAAGAACGCGGACGACACTGCCAGGCAATTGTCCCCGGTCCTTCGCCGCGCCTCGGAGTCACTGCCCTTCCCGACTGATGAGAAAGTCCTGGCCCGGGTAATCGGTGGCGCGCAGCTGGGCGCCGGCGCGTTGCTTGGCCTGGGCAAACTCTCCCGCTTCGCAGCAACGGTTCTGGCGCTGACGTCCGCACTGAACTCCTATGTGGAGTGGCGCTCAGCTGACATCAGCACGAAGGAAGGCCGGAACGCCCGCCGGGCCCAACTCTTGAAGAACATTTCCCTGACCGGCGGCGTTTTGCTGGCCTCTGTGGACACCGAAGGCCGCCCCAGCCTTGCATGGCGGGCTGAACACCTGGCGGCCGATGCCAAGAAGGCCACCGGCAAGCAGTTCAAGCGGGCAGACAAAGCAGTACGCAAGGCCGTAGACAACGCAGTTGGAGCATAAGGAAGCATGACAGGTACCACCGCAGCAAACACGGGTTCAACACACTCGGTCGACACCCTGCCCCTCTGGGCTGCTCCGTACGCCACCCGGCCAGTGGATGCCACGGTGACGGTGCCGGGCTCAAAATCGCTCACCAACCGTTTCCTGGTCCTTGCCGCATTGGCCGACGGCCCGTCCCGGCTGCGAGCACCCCTTCACTCCCGCGATTCCGCCCTGATGATTCAGGCGCTCAGGCAGCTGGGTGCCACCGTTACCGAGGTACCCGGCGACGGTGATTATGGACCGGACCTTGAGATCACGCCCCTGGATCCTTCAGCTTCGGGATCGGAGACCGCCATCGATTGCGGCCTTGCCGGGACAGTCATGCGCTTCGTTCCACCTTTAGCTGCGCTACGCAATGGTCCAACCACGTTCGACGGCGACCCCCACGCCCGCAAGCGGCCCATGGGGACCATCATCGAAGCACTCCTTGCCCTGGGAGTTCCTGTCGCCACCGAAGGCGGCAGGACGCCGTCGGCCCTTCCCTTCTCGGTGGATGGCACTGGCGAGGTTCGGGGCGGCCACCTGGTGATCGATGCCAGCGCATCGTCCCAGTTCGTCTCGGCCTTGCTGCTGGTGGGCGCCCGTTTCACCGAAGGCCTTCACCTGGAACACGTCGGCAAGCCGGTCCCCAGCCTGGACCACATCAATATGACCGTTGCCGTCCTTCGTGGAGTCGGCGTCAAGGTGGACGATTCGGTGCCCAACCACTGGCGAGTCGCGCCTGGCCCCATTCGTGCCTTTGACCAGCGGATCGAACAGGACCTTTCCAACGCCGGCCCATTCCTTGCCGCAGCCCTCGCAACCCATGGAACCGTCAGGATCCCCAACTGGCCTACCCAAACCACCCAGGTGGGTGACCTGTGGCGTACTATCCTGGTTGAGATGGGTGCCACTGTGACGCTCGAAAACGGTACGCTCACAGTAACGGGCGGCCCGGAAATCAAAGGCGCCGACTTCGACGAAACCAGTGAGCTCGCGCCCACGGTCGCTGCTCTGTGCGCACTGGCTACGGGCCCTTCGCGGCTAACCGGCATCGCGCACCTTCGTGGCCATGAAACGGATCGGCTCGCCGCACTGGCCGCTGAAATCAATCGGCTCGGCGGAGATGCAGAAGAAACAGCCGACGGCCTCATTATCCACCCGGCCACTTTGCACCCAGGCGTCGTACACAGCTACGCCGACCACCGCATGGCTACGGCGGGCGCTATTTTGGGGCTCGCCGTTGAGGGCGTTCAGGTGGAGGATATCGCTACCACGTCCAAGACGATGCCCGAATTTCCGCAAATGTGGGAGGCCATGCTGCAGCACGGCACAGGCGACGACGAAACCGTCACCAGTGAGGCCAGCAACTGACCATGGGCCGCGACGCAAGCTCCTGGGACGAATCCGACGTCCGGATCCGTCCGAACAAAAAAGGATCAAGGCCCCGCACCAAAGACCGCCCCAGTCATGATGACGCGGTCATCGGCCGGATCATCACGGTAGACCGCGGGCGCTACACCGCCATCGCTGGGGAAGACTCGGCGGATGAACGCATTATCATCGCTGCACGCGCGCGTGAACTGCGACGCAACCCCGTTGTCCCTGGCGATTTCGTCGCCTTGGTGGGCGACGTATCGGGAGAACCGGACACCCTTGCGCGGCTCGTCCGCATAGAGGAGCGCAAGACGCTCCTCCGGCGCAGCGCTGATGACACCGACCCCATCGAAAGAGTGGTGGTGGCCAACGCAGACCAACTTGTGGTGGTGGTCGCCGCGGCCAATCCGGAGCCCCGAACTGGCTTTATTGACCGCGCCTTGGTTGCAGCCTACGACGCCGGGATCGAGCCGCTGCTGCTCGTCACCAAAGCAGACGTCAAGGACCCTGCCGAGCTGTTGTCCAACTATCTCAGCCTGGACTTTCCCATCATTATCAGCCGTACCGCAGACGATGAAGCGTCTGGTATTGACGCCCGCTCTGACGACGGACTGTCCGCGCGGCTGGACAGCCGCGCGGTTGCCGAGTTGCGGGCCCACCTTGATGGAAAAGTGACTGTCATGCTGGGCCATTCGGGCGTCGGCAAGTCCACCATGGTTAATGCCCTGACCGGAGCCGAACGGGCTACCGGTGGTGTCAACGCCGTCACGGGGCGGGGCCGGCATACGTCGTCGTCGGCGTTGGCCCTGAAACTGGCAGACGCGCCTCCAGGCAGCTGGATCATCGATACCCCCGGTATCCGCTCCTTCGGACTGGCCCACGTGGACCCCGACCGCATCCTGCATTCCTTCCCCGATTTGGAACCGGGCACGGAAGCTTGCGACCGCGGCTGCAAGCACGATGCCAGCGCCATCAATTGCGGCCTGGACGCGTGGGTGAACGAGGGACATGCCGGTCCTTCCGGAGTGGCCCGCTTGTCTTCGCTCCGGCGACTGCTGGGCGCGGACCCTCGTTTGGAAGCCAAAGAGACCAAGGAACTGGGTACCGTCAACTAAGCATTGGTGCTCCACATCCCAGCTGCACGGAACGTTTCACGATAGTTTGGTGGCATGACCCAACCCGTTTCCAGCTACAACGACGACCTTCGACTGGCCCATGTGCTGGCGGATTCCGTGGACGCCCAAACCATGGACCGCTTCAAGGCTTTGGATCTGCAGGTCGAAACCAAGCCTGACCTCACGCCCGTGACGGATGCCGACAAGGCTGCGGAAGAAGCCATCCGTGGCCAACTGTCGCGCTCGCGCCCCCGTGACGCCGTCCTCGGCGAGGAGTTCGGCAGCAGCGGGCATGGCTCCCGGCGTTGGATCATCGACCCCATCGACGGAACCAAGAACTTCGTTCGCGGCGTTCCTGTGTGGGCCACCCTGATCGCATTGGTTGACGAAGGCGAGCCGGTCGTTGGAGTTGTCAGCGCTCCCGCACTGGGCAAGCGTTGGTGGGCAGCAAAGGACATGGGCGCCTATATGGGCCGCTCCCTGGCATCAGCCACCCGGCTCAAGGTGTCCAATGTTTCGCGGTTGGCAGATGCTTCAATGTCATATTCCAGCCTCTCCGGTTGGAAGGAACGCGGCAATCTGGATGAGTTCCTGGGGTTGACCGAAGACATCTGGCGAACGCGGGCCTATGGCGACTTCTGGTCCTATTGCCTGGTTGCCGAGGGGGCCGTGGATATCGCCTGCGAGCCAGAGCTGAATCTTTACGACATGGCCGCATTGGTTCCCATCGTGACGGAAGCCGGCGGCCGCTTCACCTCGTTGGAAGGCGAGGACGGCCCCTTCGGCGGCAACGCCCTGGCCACCAACTCCATCCTGCATTCAGAGGTCCTCAAGCGGCTAAACCCTTCCTTGGATGACCTCCTCTGAACCAACAGCACCGACAGCACCAACAAGCCAACCGGCTTTGCATAGAATTTTCGACGGCGGATGCCTCCTTTTCGGGGCATCCGCCGTCTTTTCTTCGCCCAAAGCCCAGTTTCCGGACCCTTCGTAACAATGTGCTTAACAAAGCGAAGCGACTTTGGAGCAGGCCAGAGGCGTGACCTAACCTCTTTACAGGTCACGAGTGCCAGCGCTAAACCCCGGTTTGCTGGCCGGCAACCCTCCATTCGCGGTGGGGTGCCCCGGGTGACGACCTGGCCGGTCCGGAACGGATACGGCAAGCGCGGATCCCCATAGGGGGTCCCTCTTGAGTGAGGTCCCATGAGCACTGCTACGTTCAACTCCACCGTTTTGCCGTCCCTTGTGGTCGAAGAAGCAGCGCACGAAGCCGCTGCAGGCAGGCCCCTGGCCGCCGTCACAGGCGCGGAGCTGCAAGCTCCCCTGATCCAGGGTGGCCACGTCCGCTACGCCAACCTCGACTACGGAGCATCCGCTCCAGCGCTCACAATCGTTTCTGCGTATCTCAACGAGATCCTCCCCTACTACGCCAGTGTCCACCGCGGCGCGGGCTACGCTTCCCAGATCAGCACCTCGGTGTACGAGAACTCCCGCGACATCGTCCGCGAATTCGTCGGCGGCCGTCCCGACGATTCCGTCATCTTCACCCGGAACACCACGGACTCGCTGAACCTTTTGGCAGGCTGCCTCCCCGTGCTGGACGGAAAGCCAACGGGCGAGGTCCTTTACCTGGACATCGAGCACCATGCCAATCTCCTTCCCTGGCAGGGCGTCCCCCACCGCAGTGTCGTGGCTGCTTCGACACTGACAGCTACCCTGGCCAAGCTCCGCGAGGAACTCAGCCAAGGCGGAGTGTCATTGCTGGCGGTCACCGGGGCCTCGAACGTGACCGGTGAAATTCTGCCGATCGCCGAACTCGCAGCACTTGCACACGAATATGGTGCCCGGATTGTGGTGGACGCCGCGCAGCTTGCCCCGCACCGCCGCATCAATATCACCGAGGCAGACGTCGACTACATCGTGTTCTCCGGGCATAAGCTTTACGCTCCGTTCGGCGCCGGTGTTGTTGTGGGCCGTCCTGACTGGCTCGACGCCGGCACTCCCCACCTTGCCGGTGGTGGCGCTGTTCGTGAGGCCCGTCTGGACTCGGTCAGCTGGGCCTCAGGTCCCGCACGCCATGAGGGCGGCTCCCCCAACGTCCTCGGTGCAGCAACATTGGCCCGTGCGACGCAGGTACTGGCCGGCTTGGATCAGGATGCCTGGCATGCCCATGAAGCTGCCATCCGCTCCTACCTTGTACAGGGACTTGAAGCAATCGACGGCGTGACCGTTCACCGGATCTTCAGCGACTCCGAAGACACCATCGGCGTGGTCAATTTCTCGGTGGAAGGATTCGACGCCGGACTGGTGGCCGCCTACCTCGCCGCCGAACACGGTGTTGGACTTCGTGACGGCCGCTTCTGCGCCCATCCCCTGCTCAAGCGGCTAGGACTCCCTTCCGGCTCGCTGCGGGCCAGCTTCGGCGTAGGCTCCCGTCTGGAGGATGCCACACGACTCCTGGCTGGTATCGAAGAACTCAAGCGCACGGGTCTCGGTTGGGACTATGTAGTGGATGAAGGCCGCTGGGTACCGGCCAACGACCACCGCAGCTACCCGGAATGGGCACCAAACACCCCGGGCACCGCAGGCGCTGCTCCCTGCACGATTGACTGAAACACACGTACTGTGCGGTAAATTCGTAGGGTAACTGGCGTTCGCGGTAGAGGAGTCTGTGCGTGGCCGTGCCTTCCCGTAGTGTTTCCGGCGGCGTTGTTTCGGGTGGTGTTGTTTCGGGCAGCGCCAGCAGGCCAGGTGGTCCCAAACTGCATGCCACCCGCCGCCACGAACTGGGCCAGAGCTTCCAGGACGGCGGCGAACACTACGATCGCGTTCGGCCCGGCTATCCCGCGGACTCAGTGGATTGGCTTCTTCCTCCTGGAGCGAAGTCCGCCGCGGATGTTGGTGCAGGCACAGGAAAATTTACGGCACTGCTCGTGGACCGCGGCCTGCAGGTGGCCGCCGTCGATCCTTCCACAGACATGCTGGAGCAACTTCGAAAGTCCTATCCCGGCGTTGAGGCGTTGGAGGGAACAGCCGAGGCAACAGGGCTGGCGGACTCAGCATTCGACGTCGTCAGCGTTGCCCAGGCATGGCATTGGTGTGACCCGGTGAAAGCCAGCACGGAAATCGCCCGGATCCTCCGGCCCCACGGAGTACTGGGCCTGATATGGAACCAACTGGACACTTCTGTGCCCTGGGTACACCGGTTGTCACGCATCATGCACGCCGGAGATGTGCACAAGCCCGGCTTCCGGCCAGTTATCGGACCGGAATTCATGGACTTGACGAGCCATCTCACCAGCTGGGAGGACGCCGTGTCACCGGAGGACATCATGGAGCTCACAAAATCGCGCAGCTACTACCTCCGTGCAAATGAAGCCACCCGCTCAAAAGTCATGGGCAACCTGGAGTGGTACCTCTACGATCATCTCGGCCATGCCCCCGGCCAACTACTGGGATTGCCCTACCTGACCACTACGTGGCGGGCCCACAAGATCCACGGCGCCCCGCCACGGTAGGCTTGGTCTGTGAAGACCAGTACGCCCTCCTCCTCGATCGAGGACTACGTCAAGGTCATCTACTCCTATACGGAGTGGCAGGACAAACCAATCACGTCCTCGCAGCTTGCCCTGCGGCTTGGCGTTGCCAATTCCTCGGTGTCTGAAATGGTCCGCAAACTCAAGGACCAGGGCTTGGTGGACCACCAACCCTACAGTGCCATCAGGCTGACTCCGGAGGGCATGCGCCTCGCGTTGTCCATGGTCCGGCGTCACCGCCTCATTGAGACTTACCTCGTTGACGAACTCGGTTACAGCTGGGACGAAGTCCATGATGAAGCCGAGATGTTGGAACACGCGGTGTCCGATACCTTCATCGAACGCATGGCCGCCAAGCTTGGCCATCCCCTCCGGGATCCTCACGGCGACCCGATTCCCTCGGCGGACGGATCGGTGGAGCTTCCTCACGCCTACCGCATGATCGAGTTGGACGAAGGCCACTCAGGCCGCATCACCCGGATCAGCGACGAAAATCCGGATCTTCTTCGGTATCTCGCGTCGGAAGAGATCACCTTGGACGCTCCTGTGGAGGTGGTGGGGCGCAAACCATTCGGTGGAGCCCTCGTTGTTCGGATTGGCACCGGACCCCAACGCCGCGAATTCGATCTCGCGGACGAGGTTACAGGGGCACTTTGGGTCCAAAGCGCTGAAGTCCACGAAGGCTGCGTGCTTCCCGCGCGCTAACTGTGCACAGCGCATCGGTTAGCTGCGCTTGTCGGCCGACCCGCCGTCGTCGGACGCTGTATCCGGTGCACTGTCAGCGCTAACGGCCGCTTCGGGAAGGGGGTTGCGGATCCCGACGGCGGACGCCACCGCGCCGACGACGAACAGTGCCGCCGTGACAACCAAGGCGTTGTACAAACCTTGCCGTGTGAACACAGGACCAACGATCAGGCCGGCAAAGGCAATGCAGATAAGGCCGGCAATACGGGCCACGGCGTTGTTGACGGCCGAACCAATCCCGGCCTCTTCCTGCGGTACCGCGCCTAGAATCGCTGCCGTGAGTGGCGCGACGAGGGTGGTGAGTCCCACGCCAAAGACGATCTGCCCCGGCAGCACCTGGGTCCAGTAGTTCAGGGGCTCCTGGATGGAGAGGGACATCAGAAAGCCCACACCGCATAACAGCGGCCCCACAGTCATGAACCATCGAGGACCATATTTTCCTGCCAGCCCTCCGAAGTAGGACGCAGTCAGCATCAGGATGACGGTCGCTGGGAGCAAAGCGATTCCCGCGATGGTAGCCCCCATGCCTCCAACCTGCTGGAGATAGATGCCCAGGACGAAGAATCCCAGCGATATCCCACCGTAGATCGCAAGCGTGGCAAGGTTGCCCCAGCCAAAGTTCCTTATGGCAAACAGCCTCAACGGCAACATCGGCTCCCTGGTCCTGGCCTCGTGGACCAGGAACAACACCATCGCCACCACGCCGGCCAGGAGCGGCAGCCACACATGGACGCTCGCCCAACCCATCCGGCCCTGTTCAATGAAGGCATAGACGGGACCACCCAGCCCGATCATTGCCAAAACAGCGCCGAGGTAGTCGATTCCCTTGCTCTTGTCCCTGGCCGCATCCGAGGCCCGAAGGCCCGCGAGCAGAGGCCAAATCGCGACCGCTGGAATAACGTTGATGAAGAAGATCACCCGCCACGACAGCATGTCCACGGAAACCCCACCAATGAGGGGCCCTACGATGGCGGCGGCACTCGTCCAACCGGACCACTGGCCGATCGCTTTGGACTGGGAAGGCCCGGAGAAGGAGGTAATGATCATCGCCAACGAACTGGGCACCAGGAGGGCGCCGGCAATACCTTGAAGTGCGCGGGACACCACCAGGACTTCCCCGTTCCAGGCCAGGCCGCACATCACGGACGTCAGGGCAAAGCCCGCTAGCCCCCATTCGAGGATCCGAGCCCGGCCAAAGTGGTCCGATAATGAACCGGCCACCAGGATGAGGGCCCCGAGGGTCAACAGATAGGCATCCACCACCCATTGCTGGATGACCAAGCCACCGCCAAGTTCACGTCCAATCGCCGGGAGCGCAAGGTTCACCACGAAACCATCCAGGATGGCGATAAAAGAAGCCACAATCGCCACAACGAGCACCCGTTTTTGAAGCGGTGTTCTCGGCAGCAAAGCCACAGCATCCGTCATGTGCACAGCCTACGCGGCATTCGTCCATGGCGAAGTCCCGTATCGTTAAACGGTGATTAGTAGACGTGACGCAGCATTGGCCCTTGATATCTCCATGGAAATGGCCCAGCGCCACGGCATCCCGTCACGGCTGTCAGAAGCGGAACTTCGCAACCTCCAGGACAATCCCCCGGCCTGGCTGGTCCAGTCACGTGCCAACCGCACGGGCAAACGGCCCGTATGGGTTCACCTGACATGCGCAGTGTGCGGGTACTCCGAGGCGGTACGGCCCAAGAAGTGGTGGCCCGACTTCTCGTTTGTCTTTTGCGGACACCACAAAAACAGTGAACTGCCGGAACTGTTCCTTGGTGACGTACGCAGCGAATACGAAGGGGTCGGCAGCCGCTTTGTGGGCGTGGTCGACGTCCGCGAGGATCAGGCCTAGGCTCGTCTCATTGCTGCTGGCTCGTCATTGCTGGCTCATCTCCGACGGAACGGCTATCAGCTGTACCGTTTTGCCGTCACGCAGCACGGTCAACGGGAATGGTTCGCCTATGGCCTCGGCAAACAGCAGCTTCTGTAAACTCTCTGCACTGGATACAGCCCTGCCCTGGGCCCGAAGCACCAGGTCCCCTGGCTGGAGTCCCGATAATTCCGCAGGTGAGCCGGCAATGACTTCCACCACGCGCAGCCCCTCTTTCTGGCCAGTCCGCACCACGGCACTGGCATCGAGCGGGATCGGAGTACTCACCAAACCCAGGTAGGCACGGCGCACCCTCCCATCCTTGAGCAGGGAGGCGATAATTCGCTGGGTTGTCGTATTAATAGGTACGGCGAGTCCAAGCCCCAGTCCAGCAATGGCCGTGTTGATGCCGACGATACGGCCCCGGGTGTCGGCCAGGGCGCCCCCAGAGTTGCCCGGGTTAAGGGCCGCGTCAGTCTGGATGACATCCTCAATCACCCGCCGGTGCTCCCCTGCACGGACGGGGATGGATCGTCCCAGGCCGCTGACCACGCCGGCAGTCACGGATCCCGCAAGGCCCAGCGGGTTGCCCACCGCGATCACCAGCTGGCCAACCCTTAGCGAGTCGGCGTTACCCAAGATGGCGGGTGGCGGGGTGGGTTTGAGACCACGGACGACGGCCAGGTCAGACAGCGGGTCCGCCCCCACGAGCTCCACGTCGGTCTGCTTGCCATTCGCAAACACCGCTCTTCCGGACTGGATACCTGCCACGACATGGGCATTGGTGAGCATGTACCCGTCACCGGTGAAGACCACAGCCGACCCGCTGCCCACACGCAGCTGCCCGTTCCGACGCGCACTCGTCATCTCGATAGCGGCCACGTGCGGCGTGACAGACTCCGCAACCCGGATGACGATCTGCGAGTACGCGTCCAAGGCCGCGTCGTCATCCGGCTCCGTAGGCGCCTCTGAATCCCCGCCGTCATCCGGAATTTCAAACTCTGGCTCGGTGCTCATCACATGCCTCCTGCTACCGCGGTGCCGTGCACGTCCTGTCCGGTTCCAGTCCAGTTCAGTGCCTACCCTGTACAACGGCCAGGACAGGGCGGCTAGTCCTCGTTCCCCTACGCCGTGGGTGAACGGCGTGCGTGGCGTGTTCGGACAAAGAAAAAGCCCCCGGATCACTGGGATCCGAGGGCCTTCCGGTGGAGATGGGGGGAATTGAACCCCCGTCCGATGTCGTTTTGTCAGGGCTTCTCCGGGCGCAGTTTGCGTCGGATTTTCTCGGCCCCAGCCATCCTGCAAACAGGTGGCTGATCCGGGCCCAGTCATCTAAAAGTCCCGTTTACCTCAATGACGAAGGCAAACAGCAGTGGCTATCTAAATGACGCCAGGAACCGGGGCGATAGCAACCCCGGGCTGACGGACTGTCTTACTGCTTAGGCAGCGAGAGCGAAGTCAGTGCGCTTAGATTCGGCACTTATTGGTTTGCAGACAGCGTTTACGAGATAATTCTGCATCCTCGGCCCGCTTCACCTGTCGCGACTAACATCGTCGAAACCGATCATCCCCGTATTTTGTTACCAAACCGGCAAGGCATTCATCAAGCGATCGAATACCTACCGGACTATCCATCATAACGCATGCACCCGGAAGATCATTCCCGCGACACAAGCCCTGGGCGGGAGCACCTGCATCCAAACCTAGCGGCGGTTGCGCTCCCGCAGTTCGCGCAACGATTCGCGCTTATCCTGCTGCTCACGCAGCGTTTGGCGCTTGTCGTAGTCCTTTTTACCTCGTGCTATGGCTATTTCAACCTTTGCCCGACCGTCCAGGAAGTAAAGCTGCAACGGCACCACGGTGAAGCCGGATTCGCGGATCTTTTGGGAGATCTTGTCCAGCTCTTCGCGGTGAAGCAAAAGCTTACGACGGCGGCGCGCGGCATGGTTGGTCCAGCTCCCCTGGTGATACTCAGGGATGTGGATGCCCTCCATCCACAGTTCGTCATTGTAGAAGGTACAAAAGCCGTCCACCATGGAGGCGTGGCCTTCACGGAGGGATTTCACTTCGGTACCCATCAGCGCAATGCCAGCCTCATAGGTATCCAGGACATGGTAGTTATGCCGGGCCTTCCGATTGGTGGCCACTACCTTACGGCCACTTTCCTTGGGCACGGTAGAACTCCTTGTTAGATGCGGATTTCAACTAGTGTACGCCAGAGCCCGCGGGCCCTGGTCCCTGACGAAGGGACGGGCTACTAGAGGAGGGTCATCGGATCCACTGCGGCGCCGTTCAGCCAGGTTTCGAAGTGTGCGTGGCACCCCGTGGAGTTACCCGTGCTACCCGAGTACGCAATGAGTTGCCCCTGCGATACTTGCTGCCCGTTGGCCACCACAATGCTGCTGTTGTGATAGTAAATGGTCGTCAGGGAGTTGCCCTGCACCACGCCGTGGGACAGCTTCACCCGCCATCCACCGCCGTCTGCCGAGTTCCAACCAGAGTTGAAGACAGTACCGGCAGCTGCAGCATAAACAGGAGTACCGCAGGCTGCACCGAAGTCGATGCCGGTGTGCATGTAACCACCCGTGCCATAGAAATCGATGGTTCCGGGCGGGGTTGCCCGCCAGCCGAATCCTGACGTGATGGGTACGTAGCTCGCGAAGGGGTGTCGCAAACCAAACGCGGAAGGCGAACCCACCGGCGGGACATACGGTTGCTCGGGGGGTGCCGGCCTTCCTTGCGCAGCCGCTGCGGCGGCCGCAGCAGCAGCTGCCTCTGCGGCGAGGCGACGCTGCTCCGCCTCCCACGCCTCCCGAAGCTTGCGGTCCCTCTCTACGATTTCGGCTGCAACAGAGTCCTGTTCGGCCTTCACGCGGGCAAGATCGGCTTCAATGCCGGGCTTGGCCGCCTGTAGTTGTCCATTCAGGCGGGTAGTGTCCTCGATGAGCTTGTCGACTTCGGCTTTCTTGCTCGCAGCCTCGTCGCGCGCAGCCTTCTCCCGCTCAAGCGCGGCGTCGGCTTTGGCCTTCAGGTCCTGGATCTCAGCCTCGACGGCGGCCAGCCGGGCCTGGGAGTTTACGTTGGTGGCGTTCTGCTGGGTCAGCTTGGTCATTGCAGCGTTCTGGCTGCGCATGGCCTGATCGGCGAGGTCCATGGATTCTGTCAGGCTGCCGGACTCGTTGGATCCGAAGAGCAGGGCGATGTTGGTGGGCACGCCCCCGGATTTGTAGGCCTGTGAGGCGATTTGGCCGATCAGTTTCTTCGTATCGGTGATCTTCTGCTTGTCACTCTCAAGCTGCTCAGTGATTTTGGCTTTGTTCTGCTGGGCGAGCTCCACCCGGGCAGCCAATGCCTCAACTTCCTTGACAGCACTGGCCACGCGGCCCTGCGCTTCCAGAAGTGCCTGCTGGGCGCCCGGGAGACGTCCTTGGTAGATGACAAGATCGCCCGCGGCCTTGGCGATCTTCGAGTCCACAAACTCCAAGGACGCTTGGACGCGCGCGGATTCAGCCTCGAGTGCAGCCTGCTGGTCGTCCAGGCTGTCCGCATGGGCCGTAGGTACACCGGACAGGAGGCTCACAGCGAGGCCCAGGGCGAGCACGCCACCAAGAATCCTGGCTTGGCCGGACGCAAGGCGCCGACGCAGGGAGTTCTGGTCCAACGTGGTCATCATGAGTCCTTTTCGCTTGTCAGCACAGTTGTTCGCAGCCGCCCGTCCTTCATCACTAAACCTTCAAGTAACGCCGGAGGGTCAACAAGGAGGATATCCCGGCCAAGCCGCCGCCGAGCGCAATCAGCACCGGCGCGATCACCAGGACCTGCGTCGATGAGATGAAGGGAGTGTTAAGGAATTGCCTGGAGAGATCACCATTGAGCCAGAAGTGTGCCATCAGCCACAGCGTCACGGAGGCCAACAAGGCCCCGACAACAGCGGCGATCACACCCTCCAGGATGAACGGCAACTGGATCACTGTCTTCGAGGCGCCCACCAGGCGCATGATCCCCGTTTCCCGGCGCCGGCTGAACGCCGAGAGCCGGATCGTGGTGGTTATCAGAAGCACCGCGCAGAAGATCATCACCGCCGCCACACCCATCGCGGCCACAGAAGCGCCGTTCATCCAGGAGAAGATCCGCTCCAACACCTGGCGCTGGTCACTCACCGTCTCAACGCCAGGTTGCGAGGAAAATGTTTCGCTGATGATCTGGTACTTCTCGGGGTTCTTCATGTTGATACGGAACGAGGCCGGCAACTGGTCCTCAGACACGGAATCAACAATCGGCGAATTGGAGAACTGCTCTTTGAAGTGCTTGTAGGCCTCGGCCTGGGATTCGAATTGGAAGTCGTTGATGTACTGCTTGACTGCGGGAGACTCCAACATTGCCTGAAGATTGTCCTGCTGTTCCTTGGTGGCCGGCCCCGAGGCGCAACCAACCGCCGTCGAGCCATCGTTGCAGAGGAAGACCGCAACCTGGACTTTGTCGTACCAGTAGCCCTTCATCTGGTTGATCTGCATCTGCAGCATTCCGGCTGCGCCAACGAACGTCAGGGAAACAAAGGTCACCAAGACGACCGAGATCACCATGGACAGGTTGCGGCGCAGGCCGCTGCCGATTTCCCCGAGGATGAAAAGGAGCCTCACAGCTGTGCCCCCTGCGCGCGGTTGAGTTCCTCGCCACTGGCGTCCTTCAGCCGCCGCGATTCACCCACAACCGGAATCATGGATGTGTACAGTGCCTTCGCTTCGTCACGGATGACCTTGCCGTTCTTGAGCTCCACCACGCGGCGGCGCATTTCATTAACGATGTCGTCGTCGTGGGTAGCCATGACCACAGTGGTGCCGTTCTGGTTGATCTTGTCCAGGACTCCCATGATTCCCATGGATGTAATGGGGTCAAGGTTCCCGGTGGGTTCGTCCGCAAGGAGAATGCCTGGGCGGTTGACGACGGCGCGGGCAATCGCCACACGCTGCTGCTCGCCACCTGAAAGTTCGTGAGGCATCCGCTTTTCCTTGCCCTCAAGGCCAACGGTCTTCAATACCTCAGGAACCGTCTCCCGGATAATGGAGCGGCTCTTGCCGATGACCTGCATGGCAAACGCCACGTTCGCGAAGACATTCTTCTGCGGTAGAAGACGGAAATCCTGGAAGACCACACCGATACCCCGGCGAAGCTTGGGGACTCGCCAGCTCGAAATGTTGGCCACGTTCTGGCCGGCAACGTAAACCGAACCTGAGGATGCTTTGTCTTCCTTCAGGATCAATCTCAGGAAGGTGGATTTTCCTGAGCCTGAGGCGCCCACCAGGAAGGTGAATTCACCGCGGTTGATCTCAAGGCTGACAGAATCGAGCGCCGGTCGGGCATTCTGCTCGTAGACCTTGGTGACATTCTCAAATCTGATCATGGCCCTTTAGAACCCCGCCGGACATGACGTACTCGCCCAGTCCAACAGCCGGAGCGCGGGCTTTCGATGGGGGAAGTGAGAGCACCGGCCACTCGACTATACGCACGCAGCAGCCGGGATTCCGGGGGTTTCGGGGGCGTGTCGTGGAATCCGACGCCCCCGGAACGCGGACTGAGACCCTAGCTGGCAGCGTTACGGTTGCCAGTGCGCCAACGGATACCGGCGTCGATGAAGTCATCGATGTCGCCGTCCAGGACAGCCGAAGTGTTGCCTACTTCGTGTTCCGTGCGCAGGTCCTTGACCATCTGGTACGGATTGAGCACATAGGAGCGCATCTGGTCTCCCCAAGACGCCTTGACATCACCGGCCAAGGCTTTCTTTTCAGCGTCCTGCTGTTCCTTCTTAACAAGCAGCAACCGCGACTGGAGCACACGCAAGGCAGCTGCCCGGTTTTGAAGCTGCGACTTTTCATTTTGCATTGACACGACGATGCCCGTGGGAATGTGTGTCATGCGCACGGCGGAGTCGGTCGTATTGACCGACTGGCCTCCTGGTCCTGAAGACCTGAAGACGTCCACGCGGATTTCGTTGTCCGGAATCTCGATTGAGTCGGTCTGTTCAATCAGCGGGATGACTTCGACGGCGGCGAACGAGGTCTGCCGGCGGCCCTGATTGTCAAAGGGGCTGATACGGACCAGGCGGTGTGTGCCCGCCTCGACGCTGAGGGTGCCGAATGCGTACGGCGCTTTGACCTCAAACGTGGCGGACTTCAGGCCTGCTTCTTCAGCATAGGACGTGTCCATCACGGTGGTGGGGTATCCGTGGCGCTCCGCCCACCGCAGGTACATACGCATCAGCATCTCTGCGAAGTCGGCAGCGTCGACACCACCTGCTCCTGCCCTGATGGTCACTACGGCTTCCCGCTCGTCGTATTCGCCGGACAACAGGGTGACGATTTCGAGCTCGGCGAGGGCCTTGCGAATAGAAGCCAGCTCTTTGCCTGCCTCGGCCATTGACGCTTCGTCGCCCTCGTCCTGGCCGAGCTCCACCAGTACTTCGAGGTCGTCAATGCGTGAGGCAAGCTTGGACAAGCGCTCCACTTCTGCTTGCCGGTGGGATAAGCGCGAAGTGACAACTTGCGCCGATGCGGGGTCGTCCCAAAGGTCCGGCGCGCCAGCCTGCTCACTCAATTCGGCGATTTCTGCCTTCAAGGCATCAACATCGGTGACGTTCTCGATGGAACTGTAAGTGGCGCGAAGCGCGCGGATTTCTGCGGGAAAATCAATCTCAGCCATGGTCTTTCCAGCGTACGCTATCAGCCGGACTCCCCCGACTGGGCGCCGTCATTGCGTCCGTATGATTGCGTCATTGCGTAATGTCGTTATTGGGTGAGCCGGGATCTGGCCGTGGATCTTGCTTCAACAGGGATTCCCTCAGGCAGCAGGAAGGTGACCAAGGGCGGATGGGCGATCGCCCTTAAGACCACCACCGCCGTACCGCCGGGTGAACTTCCCGTTTCAGGAGAAACTTCCAAGTGATCGTGCACGGAGAAGGCTTCGCTGTTTCCCAGGTACAGATCAACCGCGCCCAGCACCCGCTCGTCCACCAGCGACGCCGAGGGCACACTGCTTCCTTCGATGTCACCCACGACGTACGAATCTGCAGCAGCAAGTGCGGCGCCATCGGCCAAGGACAGAAGTTTTTTGTGCTCCAGGTAAATCGCCGAAGTAGCCATCACCACCGCGGCCAACAGGAGTGCCAGAAGTACGAAGCCTACGATCAGCACGGTCATCTGTCCCTCTTCCTCTTTGCGCCCTATCCGCCCCATCGCCATCTTTACGGCTCCTCTTCACGTTGACGATTCACTGAAAGCGGCCCACGACTTGTGTGGCAGAGGCATTGAGCACGGCAGCGTTAAGTTGTAGCGAGTCGCCAAACGGAACCATCGGCAAAGGGACAGTCAGTCGAACCCAAACTGTCACTGTGGTGCCTGCCGAAAGGCAGTCTGACCGGTCGCACGTGATCTCAATTTCGGCCGCTTTCGCCGGGTAGCCGTAATCCTTCAACGCCAGGAGGACGCTCTGTTCTGCGCTGGTCCTCGCGAGGGCGGGTTCAGTTTGGGAAACAAAGACCTTGGCCGCCTGATCCGCCGCACCCACCACCGCGAAGGATCCGCCTTGGATTTGGCCCACGGTTACCAGGAAATAGACAACCGGGACCATGAGCAACAGTGCCAGGAACGTAAACTCCACGATGGCACTGCCGCGTTGCCTTTCGACGTCGGCACCCACTGCAGATATGTCTTGATATGGTCCGAACACCAACTGCAAAGCCATCTTCAGTCGATGCCTACGGCGGTTCATTGTCGAAGCGGGAAACGGCGCCGGAGTCAGGACATCACTTTGGAAGGGCAGCATGTCCGGCAACCTCCATGACTCCGCCCGGTCCGATAAGCCCCACGACTGGCATAGGCGCCCTCACGGTCACTTCCAATGCCCGAATTCCCTCCAGATTCCTTTCAGCGGTGGTCACGTCTGCCGCGAAATCTCCATTGAGCGCCGTTTCGATCAGTTCGGACGTCCTGGCCTCCGCGTCCGTTGCCGTTCGATCGGCAAGGGTTCCATATCGCGCTCCGGACGCGGCGGCATCAACAAGTGTGTTTCGGACGTGAAGGACAAGCGTGAGCTGGACGATCGCCATGAACAGCAACGTCAGCAGCGCAGCAATCATCACGAAATCGATAACGGCGGAACCTCGTTCCCCACTTTTGAGTGCACAGAGACTTTGAAATGCGCAGGGATTTTGAAATGCACAGGGCAGGCAGAGTGCGTGATTTTGCCTGCGGGACCACGCCTGCCCCATCTCCTAGCTGCCCACCTTGGCCATGGCCTGCGTGAAGAGGTCCGCCAATGCTGGCGATGCAATTGCGAGGAGCCCCGCGACCAATATTGCGGACATCAAGGTGATCATCACCCACCCGGGGACGTCACCGCGCTCACCGTGTTCCAGCTGTGATGCCGCATTTCGCGCCTGCACGGCGAAGGCCCAGGAGAAAAAGGGCCAAGTCATCGTGTTTGCGGCAGAAATCGATCGTCCATACTTCTTCATTATTTTCCCCAATGTGTGTGTTTGTATTGCTGGCAATGTGCGACGGGCGGACAAAGGTAATGGGCTAATGAACCCGGCTTGGTCCCGTCAAAGGCTCAACTGCAAAGCGGCGAGTGCAGGAAACGCCGCAAAAATGACCGTTAGTGGAAGGACCCCGAATACCAGGGGCACCATCATGCCGATTTCTTTTCGACCGGCTGATTCCATCAGCTCCCGCTTCGCAGCGTCGCGAACATCGGCAGCTTGTGCCCGAAGTACATCGGCCAACGGAGTCCCCCGCTCCACGGCCACCACTAATCCGTCGACGAATCGGACGAGGGGCGGCAGTTGTGTTCGGGCAGAGAACGCCTGGAGTGCTTGGACCAGAGATTTTCCTGATCTCGTATCGGACAGAACCGCGGTGAATTCTTTGGCGAGCTCGCCGGTGGATGTACGGGAGATCCTGTCCATCGCGCCCACTGCGCTCTCTCCGGCGGCGACGGCCAGGGCCATGAGTTCGGCAAGGCTGGGAAACTCCGCGAGAATCACCGATTCGCGGCGCTTAATCTTTTGGCCAAGCACGAAATCGCGGAGCACGTATCCACAAAAGGCAGCCCCGATTACCGACACCAGTGATGGAAGCGGGCTGAATCGTCCGGAGGCAGCACCCAGCCCTACGCCGATCACGGCAAGCAGGAAGCCGCCTGCGGCCCACACCAGTTGCTCCGCCCTGAAATCCACCACGCTTTTCGCGGACCCGGCTCGAGCCAGTCTCTTTCGCAAGGCTGGGCCGCCACTGTTAAAACGGGACAAGTAGCCAATTCCGTCTTGGATAACTGGGCGGAGAATGCGTTCCAATGGTCCAAAGGGTGTCAGATTATGCGTAGGCGCCCGGAGGAGGCGCGACTCGAGATTCTGCGACTTAAGCTGAGGGTCAATGCGCTCCGCGAATGTCCTGCCGCGCATGAAGGGAAGCCGCACCAGAATCAACCATGTCCCTCCGCCCAGGAGTAATCCGAGGAGTGTTGCGGTGGCGGTCGAAGTGCTCATTGCAGGACCCGTTCATCCTCGGGTAATGCCCCAATACGCAGCATGACTGCGTAACACAAAACCGAGACAAGAAGTCCGCCGAGCAGCACCACGGCCCCGATTCCGGAGTTGTAGGCAAGCATGGCTTCAGGTCTACCGGCCATGACCACCAAGACTATCCAGGGTGCTGCGACAGCAAGCCGGGCACCGTTTACGGTCCAGGACTGCCTGGCCTCGAGTTCGCTGCGCGTCCGGGCGCTTTCCCGAAGAAACCCTGCCAACGTACCCAACATCCGCCCAAGGTCGGAGCCACCCACTTCCCGCGTCATGCGTAGTGCCTCGATGATCCGGTCAGCCACCGGATCTGCCAGGCGGTCCTTGAGTTTGTTTACAGCCGCATCGAACTGACCGCCCGACCTATAGTCGGCACCAAAATCCAGGAACAGGCCCCGCAGTTCGTCCGGCCCGTTGTGCCCAAGTTGGATCAAGGCCTCTGGCAAAGCCAGGCCTGCGCGAATGGCGGATCTGAGGTGGTCAACAACATCGGGCCACAGTTGGCGGAGGCTGGCACGGCGTTTCCGCGCCCGTCGACGCACGAGGCCAAAAGGAATCCAAGCGCCAAAGAGTCCGAAACAAAGGCAGACGGGCAATGACGCGGTCACAACGAAGAACAGGAGCATCGCAATGACTCCGCATCCAGTGCAACTGAGAAGGAGGCCCGCACCAGTGACCTTTTCTATGCCCGCCGAGAGCAAGAGAAGTTCCAGTCGTCGTGGCCGGGGTTCTCTGGCCCGGACGTTTGGCGGATGCTCCCAGGTGGACCACCAGATAAGCATTGCTCCACCGCCGCAAAGGATCCCCAATAGCGGGGCCATCAGTTCAGCTCCAGCAGCGCGGCAACATCAAAACCAGCCACGGCAAACTTATCGACCGCCGGCATGGAGTTGGCTTTGGGCTGCAGCTGCCCTTCAAGCATGCGGAACACCACCGAGGATTCGATGACCCCGTTTTCTACGCGGCGCCCCAACGACAGGATTTCCGTTACCTGCCTGCGCCCATTGGCCTGCCGGGCACAGTGCACCACCAGGTCAATGCACGAGGCAACTGTGGGAAGGACGAATGCACTGGAAATGTTCGCCCCGGCCAGCAAAGGCAGGGTGCAAATCTTGGTGACGGCGTCATGGGCCGAATTTGCATGGACTGTGCACATGCCAGGCAGCCCGGAATTCAACGCAATCAGCATGTCCAGGCTTTCGGCTTCGCGGACTTCGCCAACCACCAAGCGGTCAGGTCTCATGCGAAGGGCTTCCCTAAACGAGCCTTCGCAACGGAATTTCTCCATGACCTTCCAGGTTCGGTTGCCTGCATTGGAGACCCACGACGTCGCGCAGAGGGAGTTGCAATTCAAAGATCTCTTCAACGGTTACTACGCGCTCACGTGAGCCAATGCTTGCTGCAAGGCAGTTCGAACATAGTGGTCTTCCCTGCCTGGGTGGCACCGGAAACGAGGATGTTGAGACCGCTTGCAACGGCTGCACCAAGGAACCTGGCAGATTGGGGTGTGAGGCTTCCCAACTCGACGAGATGCTCAAGCCGGTTCGCCCTGGCGATGAACTTTCTGATGTTGACAGCCCAGTGCTTCCTGGTCACGTCCGGAATAGCAACATGCAACCGTGACCCGTCCGGCAGGGCCGCATCCACGAACGGTGACGACAAGTCCAGCCGCCGCCCCGAGCTCTTGAGCATCCGTTCGACGAGGTCCCGGATTTGCTGCTCGCTCAGGGTGATTCCCGTCAGCTCGGACTCCCCATTACGCGCGACATAAATTTCGTGGGGCGCGTTGATCCAAATTTCCTCAATTCCAGGATCATCCAGGAACGGCTGCAGCGGACCGAATCCCGCTACGGCGTCAAAGACGTGCCTGCGGGCGGTTTCCAGATGTCCCAATGGCGGAAGAGGTCCAAGGAGAGCCCTTTCGTCGTAGTCGTTGACCGCGTCCTCAACCAAGCGTCGGACTTCCGCGGTCTGTTCGAAGGGGTCCAAGCCGCGGCGTCTGATAAGTTCGCGGACCTCACCCTCCACAATCCCAACGGCCTCCATATTTCCCCCAAAAACCTTCGTGTCCGTATCCGAGAGGCGTATCTCGAGTGACCTACGCTAAGGGAGCCGCCATCGAGGGCCAAGTCCTGCTTGGGGGCTTGTGGATAACTATTGGAACAAGAGTCCCTCCAGCATCGCCTGTACCACTAGTCACTCCAGTTTCCGAATGTTAGGGTAAAGCCCGTTAGGAGCTGGCCTTTGGTCCCATGCGCAGGCGCCCGCCCCGGAGCTTGTCAGCAAGCCACACCATGCGCCGCTGAACCGCGGCACAGGGCCGGAATTGGATATGACAAGAACCCCCATAGAGTCGGTCCATCGCATGCCGCTGGCAAGGACTGGAATCGCCCTTTGCCTGGCCCTCCTTGCAGGGACTTTTCCCGGCGGTCCTGCATGGGCGGAGGATTCCGGCCCCCGGCCAGCGCCAGCCCCCATCGCCGAACAGAAGTCGCCAGCGCCGAGTCCACTTCAACCATCGACGGACTCCGGGGCCGTCCCCGAGGACAGCGCCCCGACGGTGACCAACCAGCCGCAGGTGCCCACCGCCGTCGAGCCTTCACCTGCTGTCGCTCCGCAGCCGGCCGTCGGCCCCGCTGTGGACGATCCAGCTGCGCTGCCAAGCACCAAGGTGATGCCTGGCAATGCTCCGGATGCCGAGACCATGAAGGCAGCAATGCGCGCTGCGATTCCGGCGGGCGGGGCAGAAATGGGTCAGCGCTCACCCAGGGTCATAGCGGCAAAGCAAGGCAGCGGAAATTCAGGGCCTGCTGGCTCACGCACCGTGGGACAGGTGGTGCCGATGGACGCCGATCCAGGTCACTGGAGGCCAACCATCGGTATCCATGGACAGGACGTCAGCGCGCACCAGGGCAACGTGAACTGGCAAAGCCAATGGAACCAAGGATCCCGTTGGGCTTACGTAAAGGCCTCCGAGGGCAACTATTACCTGAACGAAAACTATGCACAGCAATATGACGGCTCCCGCAACGTCGGCATGGTTCGAGGCGCCTATCACTTTGCCATCCCCAACTGGTCTTCGGGTGCGGACCAAGCGAGATACTTCGTGGCAAATGGCGGCGGATGGACAGCTGACGGTTACACACTTCCTCCAGTCCTGGACATCGAATACAACCCCTACGCCGGACGTACCATCAACGGCTTCTACTTCGGCAACACCTGCTACAACATGTCGAAGGCACAACTTGGACAGTGGGCTGCCGATTTCGGCAACACGGTCAAAGCCCTGACGGGGCGCTTTCCGGTCATTTACAGCACCACGGATTGGTGGAATACGTGCGTAGGCAACTCCACGTTCGGGAGTTACCCGCTGTGGATCGCCTCATACTGGAACAACCCCACGAACTCTCCTGGATCCTTGCCCGCCAGCTGGGGCGACTACACCATGTGGCAGTACAGCAGCACCGGGCCGTTCGAAGGTGATTCGAACATCTTCAACGGCAGCTACGATCAGCTGCGGACCTTCGCCCGTGGTGCCTCAGCCCCTTCCAACCCATCCATCAAGTCCGGTGCCGACCTCCTGGCTACAAGCTCAACCGGCAGGCTCGATGCATTTCCAGCCGACGGAAGCGGCCGGATCACGGGTCCAGTGACCATCGGTTCGGGGTGGACCGGTGCAAAATCGCTGTACGTCGTCGATTGGAACCAGGACGGCGTCCAGGACATTCTTTCGCAGTGGTCCGACGGGACGCTGAAGGTCTTCCGCGGTGCTCCTGGCGGCAGCTTCTATGCTCCCATCCAAGTCGGTTCCGGCTGGCAGGAAATGTCCCTGACAGTCGGGTGGTGGAACTCCAAAGACGGCTATCCGGGCGTTATAGGACAGGACTATCTGGGCAATTTGTATCGGTACCCGAATACCGGGGGTGGAGCGCTGGGGGCCGGGGTCCTGATCGGGACCGGCTTCAGCGGGCACCAGTTGAACCAGATCGACTTCGACGGCGACGGTAGCCAGGACATTGTCACGCGCACCTCTGACGGCACCCTTCGCCTGTATCGTTCGAATGGCTTGGGTAGCTTCCTCAACGAAGCCGCCCAAGTGATCGGTTCCGGATGGAATGGCATGACGTCGGTAAGTTCAGCAATCGGCTTCAGCGGTGCCGGGTCCCAGGGACTCCATGCCCGCACCGCCAACGGTGACCTTTACTATTACCCAGCCGTCTCGGGTTCGTGGGCCGACCGCAGCCTCATCGGACTGGGCTGGGATGACGCGATCCGGATCAGCGACGCTCCCCTGGATGTTGAGACAACACTCGGCATCGACCAGGAAGATGTGGTCGCGGTGCGCGCCGATGCCAACCTCTACCGCTATCCCGGCACGGGTACCACTGCGCTACTGCCCGAGGATCTCATCGGAACAGGGTGGGCCGGCCTGAAAGCCGGGTTCGTCACGGATTGGAACGGAGACGGCGCCCTGGACATTGTGGCGCAGTGGTCCGACGGCCGGCTAAACGTGTACCCGGGCAGGACCGGCAGCGGCTTTGGGGCCCCCATCGCCCTCGGCAGCAATTGGAAGGACTGGACGCTAAGTGTTGGGACGTGGAAAAAGGCCGATGCACATCCCGGAATCGTAGGATACGACTCCACGGGTCGGCTGTACTACTTCAGCAACCCCATTGGAAAGACGGTGTCCACCGGTATCTCCATCGGAGTCGGTTGGACTGGCCTGGACATAGTTCAAATGGACTTTGACAAAGACTCCAATGCCGATCTCCTGGCAAAAAACGCAGCGGGCGATCTGAAACTGTACCGTTCCAACGGCACCGGCAACTTCATGCAGGAAGCAGCGCGCGTGGTCGGAACAGGTTGGAACGTCATCACAAGTTTCGGTGCAGTCCGTGGATTTGCCGGAGCAGGCTCCAGCGGTGTCATCGCCCGAACCACCGTAGGCGAGCTGCGGTACTACCCGGTGGGTTCAAACAGCTCGTGGGAAACACCAACTCGAATCGGCACAGGGTGGAATTCCCTGACGATTCTCTCACCAGCGGCAAAGTAGCAGGCACGCAGCCCACTTTCGAGGGCCCTTTCGTGGAAATCTTCCATGAACGGGGCCCTCGGTTGATTCCGGGCCCCTGCCAGATACGCGCAGGCGATAAATATCGCCTCGGAGCGGCCAAAATTGCTGAATCACATGGTCTAATGAAGGTGGTCTCACGTATTGGCTGTTCAGCGCATTCGGGGTACGGACTTTGTTTGGGGGCAAGCGAAGATCACCCATTGCGCACAATCAAGGAGTGATCTTTTATGGCGTTTAGAGTTGCAACTGCAAGCGCAGACATTACGCCGTCGCTAAGCACCAATCCGTATATGGCCGGATATGGCACCACCGATGGCGGACGGGAGGCCACCAGCAGTTCGCCGTTCGAGCCCCTCTATGCCCGGGCAATCCTCATCTGGGAAGACGCTCATCCCCACATCATCATCTCGTTGGATGTCCTGGCAGTGCCCCGGGCCATGCATCAACGGATCCGCGACAGGATCATTCAACTCGCGGATTGGTCCAGCAGCGACATCCTGATCCAAGCGACACATACACACAACGGTCCCGCGCTGATCGACACCTTGCATCCCTTCATGGCTTACGGACTGGCAGACCTCGGGTTGGTCCGCTCGTACAGTGATGACTTGGAAGACACAATCGTTGACCTTGCCCAGGAAGCACTGGACGCGAACGAGGAGGCCGTGACCTTCGACTACAAAGTCTCAACCCAGAATTTTTCCGCGAACAGGGTGGGGCTCCCTTACACAGAAACCGCGGTCCCCATTCTGGTAGCCAGGCGGGGCAACGGCACACCGGCGGCTGTGATCTTCAGCTACGGCTGCCACCCCATCAGCGCAGGTTTGCGCACGCTCTTTGATGGAGATTTCGCAGCCGGCGCCTGCAACTACATCGAGAACCGAAACCCGAACTGTTTCGCCATGTTTGTGCAGGGACCCGCCGGGGACCAGGATCCAGGAGGGGTCCGCAGCTGGGAACTCAGAGACCAGCATGGGGACGCCCTCGGCGCGACCGTAAATTCAAACATGCAGTCTGCCGGCAGGGCGCTCAGCGGCCCCATGGTGACGCGCTACCAGGAGGTCCAGCTTCCATTGGACATCACACCGACTGCGGGAAATCTGGCCGCCGTACGTGCCGCATACGTGGCCCGTTTGCCGAACCCCAATGGCCAGCCGCAGTGGTACCAGCGTCATGCCCAAGTCATGATCGGACGAATCGACAGCAATAGCTACAAAACCGCAGTGCCATCCCCCTTCCAAGTGTGGAAGTTCAACGGCAGCCCCCAGCTGAAGATCGCCATGATCGGTGGCGAACTCGTTAGTGGATATGCGGCCTATTTCCGGAATCGGAACGGTGGGACCAACGGAATCATCGTTGGCGGATATGCGAATGAGTCCTGCTGCTATATACCCAGTAATGAATTCTTTCCCCCTTCCATGCCACTTGGCAGCTATGAGGGCGGCTGGGAACCCGATTTCCCAGGAATTGCTGGTGGTTCAATGACCGTATATGGCCATCTGGCCCATTTCAAGGCGGGCACGAATGGCGTGGAGACCACACTTATCAATGCCATGAATTCATTACTTGCCTGAACAGACGGACTAAAGGCGCGGACCAATCGTGGTCCGCGCCTTTCCGTGTCTGCCCTCCTGGCAGCCGCCTACCTATCCGGACACTGCCGTCTTAAGCCACTTGGTGAGCACAGCCGCCTGCGGCGCCAGCGGAGCAAGCGTCAGGGCGCCTTTCACAACGGGAACCCCATAAGCGGCGAGCGAGGCTGCAAGCGTCCTGGGGTCCGTCCGGGTGCATGCCTTAATGATGCGCAAGCAGAGAGCAGAGGCGTCGCCGGGAACGGCACCCGCTGCAAGGGCGGCATTGACGGCGGCCGTCTCCTCCGGAGTCAGGACATGTGGTCCTTTTCCGACATAGTCAACTTGGCAGTCGGTGACGTGCATGTAGCGCGTGGATGCCCAGACCTCTTCAAGGCTCGAGAACTTGCCTATCAGGCTGCCATCAGCACCTGTGCACGTGAATTGATACCGTATCAAAGGTTCCGGGCGTTCCCGCGGGATTTTGTCGTCGTTCGCGACCACAGGCGCCATATCAAGTGCGGCTGGTTGGGAAGTATCTACATTGGTTCCTGAGCAACCGGCCAAGGCAATAGCTGCCACGCCGAGCTGAAGAACACTGCGCCTGCGCATGTCCACCGAGGGATCCCCACTTCATTCGGATGCTCCCCAGCTCCGCATGCATTGGTTATTCGCCCCAAGCCGTTTCCGGCTGCGTCTTAGTACATCTTCCCCCAAATTCCGCATTTGTCACTAGTAAAGTTTTGGCCGGCAGCAAGATCGACGCCTTCGCCCACCGCTGGAAGTCCTCCCTCGGCGGCAATTGCACCCCCTGCGCCGGCTATGGACCACCTGCAATCCGCTGCCGAAGGGCCTTGCTTGACGACTTGATATTTGCCAGGTTGCACCGAATCGCCCACCAAATGGCTGCCATCAGCCATCCTTGTGCCCTCGGCCCAGGCTGCGATGATTTTGCCCTGCGGAGCATCCGCGCAGCGTGAGGCCGCGGCAAGCAACGTCCCGTGTCCGGCTTCCTCAAATCCACCCGGACCGCTTTCATCACTGACCCGCGTGCAGAGCCGGAGGACGTCCAACAACACTGCCAGGCCTCCATCGTCGCCCGGTCCTTGTGGCGCCGCCGTCGAAATTGCTTCTGCTTCCCGGGGCGTTGGCTCGAACGGATCCGTTCCGGTGTAAGTGACTTCGCAGGAGCCCATCCGCGTGTAGTTGGTGGCAGCCCAGACCTCGGCGAGACTCGACAACTGGACTTCCGGCGAGGCGTCAAGGCTTGTGCATCGATAGGCGTAGCGGCCAGGTTCATCACCGTCGCCCAAGGGCTCGCCGTCACCCGTGGTGCCAGTACTGGGAACCGTCGACGGCGAGGGGCTGGGCTCCGCTGTGGCGCTGGTGGTTGCCGTGCCGGTTGTTGTCGACGAGGTACTCGTTCCCGGGGGTGGTTGTGGCGATGGCGTACAGGCGACCAACAGCATCACCAGCGGCACCACCATCGGAAACAGTCTGCGCATTGTGACCTCCACCTCAATCGTGCGGGGCTGGGATTGCCCGGTCAAGACATCGGGAAAGGCGAAAGGGGACCAAAAAAATGTCCCGCATCGAAAAGTACCTAGTGACAAATGTGAAAATTGGGGGAAGATGTACGTAGACGCAGCCGGAAACGGCGTGGGGCGAATAACCAATGCATGCGGAGCTGGGGAGCATCCGAATGAAGTGGGGATCCCTCGGTGGACACGCGCAATCGCAGTGTTCTTCAGCTTGGTTTGGCGTGTCTTGCCTTCGCCGGTCGCTCAAGAACATCTCATGGAAACTCCCATCCCTCCGCCATCAGCGGGACGGTTGGAGGACGGCATCGCCACAAAGTCACCGCACTGATCGCCTCGGCGAGCCTGGCTACAGCAGCGCTCACAGGTGTATTCACAGCGGGGGCTGCCAGCGCTGACCAAGCCCGCCAAACCGTCGCCGTTGGTCTCACGAAAGCCGCAGGTTCGGTGGTGGACCCGGCCGGAAGGATCTGGGTCTCAGATGCGCGTGCCGGATTCTGCCGCGTGACCGAAGCTGCGGGCGCCACCCCGGGCGGGCTCGAAACAGGCACCTGCCTTGGAGGCACGTTGGCTGGCCATAAGAGTGGACCGGCCCTGGCCGGAACTCCCGCAATGATTGATCCGTCGCCTGCCAATCACGGCTCGGGCGACGAAATCGCGTTCATTCCGGATGCCGCCGTCGGAAGTTCCGAGGTAGTCCGCGCGGTTTGGAAGCCCAGCACAGGCGTATTCGACTATGACAGCCAGTTGACCATTTTCGACGGCGACCTCCGTCCGAACGCGGTCAGTGACGGCCCCGATGGCAACATCTATTTGTCGTTCGGCAATGCCCGGTCGATTGTGAAGATCGTGGATCCGACGGCCCTCCATCCGAGCATCGAATCAATCGCTTCGGTTAACTCAAGCTCCTTGAGCCTTGCCGCCACGCACCGCAACAGTGCCGGCAACGTAGTGGTCTATGTCGCTGAAACCTCAGGATTGACCGTGTTCACCGCACCCGAGGACGGAGTGCTGACCAACTTCGTACCAGCACCGCTCTATAACGTCGGCAAGCCGACGGCCATCTACTACGACTGGCAGTCGCCCTTGGTGCTGTACACGGGAACCGGTGGCGGAACCACCACAGCCGACGCCGGCAAGGACACCGTCTCGCGTATCGACCTAAGCACCGATACCGTAACCAACCAATGGGCGCTCGGTTTCAGCAAGATCGGTGGACTGAACATGCGCGACGGCAAGCTCCTGCTCATGGAAGACCCAGGTCAGCTGGATCCTGCCAAGCCAACCCAGCAGGGCAGGTTGCTCAGCCTCGGTGGCGTCGTACCTTCGATTGTGAGCGGTCCGACGGCGGCTAACGGAACCCAGGCAGCAAACCCGGCGTTCACCAATGATTCCACTCCTACTTTCACTGTGGCCTCAACGCCTCCGGGCGGTGCCCTTGAATGCAGTCTCCAATTGAGTACCGCAACACCTGTCTGGCAAGTGTGCACGAGTGGAACGTTTACGCCTGCAACCGCCTTGACCAACGGCGCCTACACATTCTCCGTTCGTGCGGCACCAACAGGGCTGCCCGTATCCCGGGCATTCACGGTTGATCTGACTGCCCCAGCCGCCCCGGTGATCACCTCACCCGCTGCTGGAGCTACAGTCAACGGTTCGCCTGTCCTGGGCGTGACCTCGGAGGCGGACTCCGTCCTGTCCTGCTCGGTCGATTCCACCACCATTTTCACGGCCTGCAGTAACGGCTATGTCTTCAACCTCACAACCGCAGGACAGCACGTCCTACGGGTCCGGGCGACAGACATGGCAGGCAATATCAGCACCGTGGCATCGGTGACTGTTACCACCGACCTGACCGCACCGCAGGTATCCATCAGTTCTCCTGCAGAAGGCGCAACAGTGGGCATCTCGCCGTCGTTCGTCTTTGCCTCAACGTCCACTGACGTTGCCGGGTTCAGGTGCAAGCTGGGCGCCAACGCCTTCACAGCGTGCACATCGCCAAAGTCCTACGCCAACGTACCCAATGGTCCTGTCGCGTTCACGGTGGAAGCCATGGACAACGCAGGGAACACCTCCACCGCAACCAGGAATGTCACTGTCTTCGCTGCCGACACCACCCCACCTGTGGTCTCTGTCGATCCGGCCGGAGGAACGTACGGGGCAAACAAAACCATCAGCCTCACTGTGAACGAAGCAGCCACCATCTATGTGACCACCGATGGCACGACGCCGACAACGTCCAGTCCTGTCTACTCGGGACCGATCGCGTTGACGTCGTCGATGACGTTGAAGTACTTTGCACGCGACACCGCGGGCAACTCTTCAACGGTAGCGACCCAGACGTACGTCCTTGACAACACTGCACCGGTTCTGACGGTTGCACCCGTTGCCGGAGCCTACGCATCAGGGCAGCTTGTCACCATGACTTCCAGCGAACCTGGAAGCATCTTCTACACAACGGATGGCACCACGCCCGCTACTGCAGTGGCGGGAAGCACGAAAGCATACTCGAGTCCATTCGCACTCACGGCTAACACCACCGTAAAGGCCCTTGCTGTGGACGCGTATGGAAATGCTTCTGCAGTCACTACCAGCGTTTACACGGTCTTGGACACTACCCCACCGGTGGTCACCGTGACTCCACCTGCGGGCAGTTACCCGGTGAACCAGCAGATCACCCTCACGGTGAATGAAGCGGGTTCGAGCATCTACTTCACAACCAACGGGACCACTCCGACTGCCACAGCCGCCAACAAGTACTCCACAGCCATCACGCTGACGGCCGCGATGACCTTGAAGTACTTCGCGGTGGATCCGTCCAACAACAGTTCGGCGATCATCAGCCAGGCCTACATCGTGACGGCGCCACCGGCCAACACATGGAAGGACTACACCGGCGACGCAAAGAACGACGTCGTGGCACGCGACAATGGCGGCACGCTATGGCTTTACCCGGGTAACGGCAGCGGTGGTTGGTTGACGCAACGTTCGCTGGGAACTGGTTGGAACTTGCTGAACGCGATCGTTCCCACCAAGGACTTCAATGGTGATGGACGAAGCGACGTCCTGGCGCGTGATACCAATGGCGTCCTCTGGCTCTATCCCGGAAACGGGGCCGGCGGGCTCCAGCCCAGGGTGCAGGCCGGCACGGCTTGGTCGGGCATGACGCTCATCCTCGCGCCAGGGGACTTCAGCGGCGATGGCAAGGCCGATGTGTTGGCGCGGGATTCGGCTGGTGTCCTGTGGCTGTACCGCGGAAACGGCACTGGGGGCTTTGTATCAAGCGCCCAGATTGGCACTGGGTGGAACTCCATGACGGCCATCCTGAGTACCGGCGATTTCAACGGCGACGGCAAGACCGATGTCCTGGCCAGGGACACGTCGGGGATCCTATGGCTCTATCCAGGCAACGGTACCGGCGGTTGGCTGAGCAGGGTCCAAGTTGGAAGCGGCTGGAGCGGGATGACTGCAATCCTGGGCCCCGGCGACTTCAACGGAGACGGCAAGAACGATGTCCTTGCGCGCGACTCCGGTGGCAACCTCTTCCTGTACCCCGGTAACGGAACATCAGGATGGCTCTCCCGGAGCCAGGTCGGGTGGGGCTGGGGAGGGTTCACGTCGCTCCCCTAGCAGCAAGGACGTGACCCCGGCAGGAAAGAGAAGGGAGGGTCAGGACGCCAAGCGTCCTGACCCTCCCCTTCTTGTTACAGGAATTCCCTACGTACGTTCCTTCATGGGATGCATCGTGGGTCTGTTTGGACTTGCCTGTATGTCCAGTTGGAGGGATACCAACAGCATCTGGACTCCCAGCACAAAGGGCACAACAGCCAACATCACCGATCCCGCGGTAGGAGATCCTACGCTTGCGGCGAGAACCCAGATCCCTGCCACGAGACCCATGACAATAAGGGCGATGCCTGCGATCAGCAGAAGAGCCACCGCTGAGAAGGACCAGACCATGTACTTCCACCAAACACGGCGCCAGAAGCCGCCAAAGAGCATGGCCAGCAGCTCGGGGATCACCTTCCGGAGCTTGATGCTGGAAACCTCATTGCCGTAAACAGCAGGAATTGGGACATCCACAATCGGTACATCGAGGATGTTCAGGTGAATCAGGAGGTCGTTCTCAAAGCTGTAGCGTGCGGCCACCTTATTCATTGGCAGGCGACGAAGAACTTCCGTCCGGATCGCCGTGTAACCATTCTGGGGGTCGAAGATGTGCCAGTAACCCGAGGCCAGCTTTGTCATGAACGACAAAACGATGTTGCCAAAGATGCGGTAGCCAGGCATGCCGGCAAAAGACTCACCGGAAAAGAAGCGGTTGGCCTTGGCAAAACCGTAACCATCCACCACCGGATCGAGCAGCTGCGGCAGGTACTCCGGATCCATCTGGGCATCGCCGGCCATCACAACGTTGATGTCGGAGCCCAACTCCATTGCCGCTTTATGCGCCGTCAGAACGGCGCCACCCACGCCTTGGTTGACCTCATGCCGAATCAAGGTGACCCTGCCGTCATCCGCCCGAAGGGCAGCCCCGGAGGTGTCGTCGGGGCTGCAGTCATCAACAATGACAATGTCATCGACGAAATCAGGCATCGTTTCGATCACCTGTGCGATGTGGTTCTCTTCTTTATAGGCCGGTACTACCGCGGCAATTCGAACGCCTCGATACATCGATTATCCTTCGCTGCTGTTAGGTGTGAATTTCTGTGCTGGCGCGTCAGTGCCCGACGCGCCATCTGTCTGTCCGCTGGCGCTCTTCGGTTGCTTCTTTTGCGGGAAGATCCAGTGCTTGTAAATGAAGTAGTTCCATCCCATGGTCACAATCGTCGCAACCACTTTACCGGCAACATATCCGGCACCCAGGAACTGGAAGAGCTCCACGATTCCCATGACCGCCACAGTGTTGAAGGCCAGGAGTCCTGAGTACCGCAGCACTCCACCGAGAGCCGTTCCGCCTCCCCCGAAGGCAAAGTGGCGCTGCAGGAAGTAGTTGAAGAAGAAACTACCCAGAATCCTGCGCCCGTGGCCAACCAAAGCGGCCAACCAAAGACTTGGAAGCAGAGCGCCAGCAGACCGAGATCCACAATGAAACTCAGACCGCCCACCACGAGGAATCTGAACAAACTGGACGAGAGGAACTTTTTGATGAATGCCTTCATTGGTTAGCAGATCCTTCCAAGCGGGGCGATGCCATCGGGTTTCCGGTTCTCGAGGATTCCCGGGACTCCGTCAAGCTGCACTCGGTCCTTGGCAGCGGCGTCGAAGGCTTGTTTGCCACCTGGCAGCTGGGACCAATCGATCCGGTACAAGGCTGCGTTTCCATCACGCACAACAAGCTTCAAGTAAGGGATGGAATCAGGATGGGTCAACCCCGACTTGGGCTCATCCCAGGCCCGGATCCGACCGTCAGCTATGTACACCCATTCGATACCAAGCTCCGATGCGGCCGCCCGTGCGTCGGGATCAGTCGCCAACTCAGGGAGCTTTTGAAGGACAAGCAGCTGGCGGTTGGTAGGAAGTATTTCGAAGTGCCGGATCATCGGCATTCGGTTCCCGAGTGCGTACATCCATACGGAACCATCACAGGAGTCATTCAGCACGGTGGCGTCCTGGGGAACATACTGGTCAATTTTGCTCAGCAGATCCACTTCGGATGAGCTGAGGGTGGGGCCATCAATCTTTGTATTGATGTTGATGCGCTGGGCATTTTGCTTGAAATATGGGATCGCGCCGACCCCGCATACCAACAAAACCGCGACGGCGGCCGCTGCCGTGACGACGTGGTTCGGCCTGCGCCCATTCGTGCCGCCGGACTCGTGGGATTCTGCCCGACGATTGCGGAACCGCCGGACGACCCATTCGATTGCCTCTCCGGACTGGGCAACGCCCAAGCCCGCAAGCGGCACGAGGAGCATGACAAGGACGCCGAAAATGCGCCATTGATCGTCGTAGAAAGGTGCTGTCAGGTTCAGGAAACGGGGGCTCTCGCTGCCCATGGTGTAAACAGACAGAAACGCAAAAGCCAGGACCGGGCCAAAGTACCACCACATGCGGATCCTGAAGGCAACAGCGAGGCAGCCAAGGGCAACAAGGGTTGTCAGGATCGGCATGGCCATGGAGCCATGGTTCAGGAGAACAATGTTCTGGATGGCACCGTTGCGATCAGTATCCGGTGCCCACATCATCTTGGAGACGCGCTCAGATTCCTTGAGCATCTGGGTAATGATCGGCAGGCCGATGATCGCCGCGAGAACCCCTGACACCGCCAGGTAAACAGTAATGCCCAGGATCCTGCCCTTGCGCCGTATCAGCGCGGAGAGCAGCCAGAAGAAAAGAACCGGCAGTACTACGAATGCCAGGGAGGGGTGCACGGCAATAAGGCCCACTGCTCCGAAGGCAATGCCCAGAACCCAGAACTTTTGCCGCTCCAAGGCACCTTTGACTGCCAGGAAGACGAATGGACCCACCAACAGCATGCCAGCGAAAAATGGAATCAGCGGGCCACGCCACAGTAAGTCATAGGGGTAGACCGTGAACCATCCCGAGACTGCAGCCGCGGCGGCGACGGCAACCGGGCGGCGTGTGAGGATCATGGTCAAGGCCATGGCGCTCAGGGGCAACTGAACGGCCATCATCACCAGGACGAAAACATTCAGGAACACCGGGATGCTGACAGCACTCATCGGCCAGAACAGCGCGAGCACTGCGTGGAACGCAATCGGGTAGCTCCTGATGGGCGCATCAGAAATAGTGGTGTCGTAGTAGGCGAAGTTGCCCGCTATGGCCGGATCCCATTCATGATTCACCGAGATAAGCCGGATCATGTTTGCATGCCAAGGAATGTCCCAGTCCTGGTTTATCCCCAGGAGGCCCTCAGTGCCGACAAACCATGACACGGCGGCGACGGCTCCGCCTGCAAGAAGGCCTACGAGCAGGATCCACCAGGAGCCGGCAAATCGATGCTTACCGAAAATGCTTGGCTGTGTTCGGAGGGGAGTCTGGAACTTGTCAGGGAATCTACGCCTCAACAGGAGGCGTAGAGCCAGCAGGACAGCAGCCAACACCAGCAAAACGGCGGATACAGGAAGCAGCTGCCAGCTCAACCCCAAGGAATTGCCCATCACACCGATGACCGTCAGGGCACCCATGCCCAACAATGGTGCCACGACGGGCAGGAGGGTTCGCCGCACTCCCAGTGCTTCTCCGAGAAGCCAGCCTGGACCCCACCACAACACAACGATCAGGAGTACACACAACAGCAGCGGGCCGATACCCATTCCTACGATCGCCTTTCTTAGATGCTTCCACTAGCCATCCCTTGACAGACGACTCTTGCTATTGGATGCCGGACTTAGTTGCGTTCCCGCAGCCAGGCGACAGCCTGGTCAGCCGGACCTTCGAATTGGACAGTGCCGGAGGATAAGACGACTCCCCTGTCGCAGATCCGCGAAATCATGTCCAGGTCATGGCTGACAACCACGAGGGTCCTGCCTTCGTCGGACAGCTGCTTAATCTTGGCCAGGCACTTCCGCTGGAAAGGTTCATCGCCAACAGCCAGGATCTCGTCCACAAGGAAGATATCCGGCTGCGTATGAACTGCCACCGCAAAAGCAAGGCGCAGGAACATTCCGGAAGAATAGAACTTCACTTCCGTGTCGATGAACTGCTCGATTTCCGAGAAAGCGACGATCTCGTCGAATTTCTCGGTGATCTCCTGCTCTGTCATTCCAAGGATCGCGGCGTTAAGGAAGACGTTCTCACGGCCGGACAAATCCGGGTGAAACCCGGCCCCAACCTCAATCAGGCCGGCAACGCGGCCTTTGGTCCGCACAGTGCCCTGATCCGGCAGGATGACACCGGAAATCAACTTAAGCAACGTGGACTTACCGGAGCCATTGAAACCCAGAAGGGCCACGGTCTCCCCATCCTGTATCTCGAAGCTGACATCGTGCAGGGCATCGAACTTCTTGGTGAGGTCACCCTTGCGTCCCTTGACGAGCCACACAAGCGTCTCCTTAAGGGAGTGCGAGTGACGCAAATTGAAGGTCTTCTTCAAGCCCTTGACTATGACGGCGGCGCCCACTCAGACCTCCTGCGCAAAATGGCCTTCGAGCCGGCGGAACACCAGCTGGCCGATGATAAGGAAAACTGCGGCCATCCCCAGTCCAGCCAACCCCGTCAACATCAGGTGAGGGGGCAGTTCGACAGGCTTGGTGACCGTCGGGTACCAGAACGCCCAGTGGAACAATTCCACCGCCACGGTCACGGGGTTGAGCTGGTAGATCGTCAAGACCCAGTCCGGGGCAAGACGACGGATCATGGTCCAGTCATAGAGGACGGGTGAAGTCCAGGTGACGATCATCATCAACATGTCCACGATGTTCTCTGCATCGCGGAAAAACACGTTGATGGCACCTGCCAGGAGGCCCAGGCCAGTGGCGGTTACGGCCACAATGACGAAGCCCAGCGCTGCACCCACCAGCTGCATCACATCTGGTCGCCACCCGTTGAAAAGGGCAGCAGCCAGCAAGACGACCAGTTGGGGAAGGAAATGCACGGCAGCGACCCAGACCGACGCCACGGGAAAAAGTTCCCGAGGCAGGTAGATCTTCTTCACCAACGCGGCATTCCACACGATGGAGCGCGTAGCGTTCGAAAACGCTTCCGTGAAGAAATTGACCACAATGACGCCGGAGAACATGTACAGGGCGTAGTTGGGAATCTGGTCCCCCACGCGAAGGACGATGCCCAGGGCAAAGAACAGGACCAAGTACTGGACCAACGGCTTCACATATGACCACGCCAGGCCCAGCACAGAACCCCGGTAGCGGACCCTGAGTTCCTTGCGGACGATCAGTTTGAGGAGGTACCGGCGCCGGAACACATCCAGCAGACCGGCACCTACCCCTGGAACAGCATAAATATCAGTGGAGTTGGCCATCGCTACTTTTTGGGCTCCGAGGCATCGAACGTCTCTCGCCAGGACTCCATCGATGTGATCTGAGGCAGCGCCGCACGGTACTGGGCCCGGAGCGTCTCCCAATTCGAGAAAAGCTGCGCGTGCAGCTGGGTCGTTTCAACCAGAAGCCGGCGTGCCAACTTGGGATCGCGCTGGTACCACGACGCTCCTGTGCCATCGGCATTGGAGACAACGGCACTGTCCAGATGCGCCAAGCTCCACCATTTGCCGTCCTGATGTGCAACATGGGCCTCAGGGTTGGTCTTGGCAGAATCGCGAACCGGAGCAAGGGTCTGCTTCAGGACAGTCTTAACCGCCCAAGGCAGCAGGCCAAGAGCACCCGGCTGCTTATAGCTCTGGGGCTTCTTCGGCGGACGTTTGCGGAAGGACTCAGGGAAGGCACCGGGATCGGTCTTGATCTGGGAGTCAACAAATTCCTCGCGCATGGCACGGAGCTTGGGCATTGTGGTGGGCAGCTGCTCGTGGAGCTTACCTGGCCCCTCCAAGACGTCCCGGAGAGCCATCACACGAGCTTGCTCTGGGTAGTACTGCATCGATACCAAGTGCTTAATGTCCGTGTTCAGGCTTTCACGGAAAATCCGGCCACCCTTGGGGAACGGCGAATGCAGAAGAGTCGCGATGAGCCTGTTGCGTTCGTGATAGTAAGCCTGCCAGTCCACAGAGTCATCTTTATCAGCCCATGAGACATGCCACACCGCTGCACCCGGCAGGGTAACGGTCGGGAAACCTGCCGCGCGGGCACGCAAGGAGTACTCGGCGTCGTCCCACTTGATGAACACGGGAAGGGAGAGTCCGATGTTTTCCACGACGGTCTTGGGGATGAGGCACATCCACCAACCGTTGTAGTCAGCATCCCAGCGGCGGTGCAGCAGTGGCGTTGAGCGAAGGCCTTCTGCGGAGAAGTCGTGATTTCCCAGGCCCTCCACGGGTCCCCAGAGGAAACGGTAAAAATTCACTACTTCGGCGTAGGCGTGCAAAACGGACTTGTTATACATGTCGAACATGTGTCCGCCGACGATGGTGGGCTTACGGCATAGGTCGGCAAATGCGACCGCCCTCAGCACACCTTCGGTTTCAAGTTCAATGTCGTCGTCGAGAAGCATAACGTAGTCGCTCTTGTCAGAGACGAGCATCTCGTACATGTTGCGGGCGAACCCACCCGAACCACCAAGGTTGCCCTGGTTGATGATGCGCAGCTGCTCGCCCATGGATGCGGCGACGGCGTCGAACCCGTCTTCGTCGGCCACCTTCTTGTTGCCTTGGTCCACGATGATCAGTTCCGCGAGGATTTCACGGAGACCGGAGTCGGCATCGATTGACTTGATGGTTTCAAGGCAGTAGTCGGCACGGTTGAACGTTGTAACACCCAGCGTGACTTTCCCCTGGGGCCTGCCTTCATCAGGAACAGCCCAGTGGGCGCTCTTAAGCGTCATTCCATCGCCGCCGGCAATGAGGTCGAACCAGTACCAACCGCCATCGCCAAAGGGAGCGAGCGTAAGTTCGAACTCGTTCGACGCAGTTCCCTCAACGAGGATCGAGTCCACGCGCTGCGATGCGCCGCGCGCATTCGACCGGTAAACGATGACCGTTCCTTCGCCCTCGGTCTCGATGTGGAGAACCGTCTTTGTGGCGATGGTCCATTTGCGCCAGTAACTGGCCGGGAAGGCATTGAAGTAGGAGCCAAAGGAAAGACGCTCGCCCCGGCGCACCTGCACCGACCCGCGGTCCAGGATGTCCTCCGGGTGGAGTTTGCGGGCCATGCCCACTGCCTGAACAACTGCTGTGCCGTTGTCGTCCTGCTTGCGGACCTTATTGGTGTCCGGATCGACATAGAGCGGCAGGGTATCGAGGTCGCGGTTGGCCGGGAAAACCACACGCTGGACTATTCGAAGGTTCTGCTCAGTCGACGCCGGGCTGTCTGCGGCTGTTGTGGCCGTCATGGCAGTCTCCTGGCTTTCGTTTGTTGTGGCGGTCATGCGTCCACTCCACCACTTTCCAGCTTGGCGCCGCCCGTGAAGTGCGGCTTGATCTTGTTGTCGAACATGGACAGGGCCGAACCGATGGCCATGTGCATGTCCAAGTACTTGTACGTTCCAAGACGCCCGCCAAACAGTACAGACTTCTCGCCACGTGCAAGATCACGGTATGCGAGCAGTTTGCTGCGGTCTTCTGATGTGTTGACGGGGTAGTAAGGCTCGTCCCCCTTCTCCGCAAAACGCGAGAATTCGCGCATGATGACCGTCGCGTCCTTCGTGTAGTCGCGCTCAGGGTGGAAGTGGCGGAACTCGTGGATGCGAGTGAAAGCAGTCTCCGGGTCCGGGTAGTTCATCACCGAGCACCCCTGGAAATCCTCAATCGGCAGCACTTCTTCTTCGAGGTCGATCGTGCGCCAGGAGAGATCACCCTCGGCGTAGTCGAAGTAGCGGTCTACGGGGCCTGTGTAGATCACCGGAACCTGGCCAAGGACCGAGGACCGGCCGAATTCGCCATCGTCAAAGAAATCCGTGTTGAGGATAACTTCGATGTTGGGGTTGTCCGCCATGCGCTCGATCCACGCCGTGTAGCCGTCGACCGGAAGCCCTTCATGGGAGTCATTGAAGTAGCGGTTGTCGTAGTTGTAACGCACGGGGAGCCTGGAGATGATCTCCGCGGGAAGGTCCTTCGGATCCGTCTGCCACTGCTTGCCGGTGTAGTGCTTGATGAACGCCTCGTACAGGGGCCGCCCGATCAGCTGTATTCCCTTGTCATTCAGGTTCTGGGGATCAGTGCCGGCAAGCTCGCCCGCTTGCTCCGCAATGAGCTGACGAGCTTCGGTGGGGCTCATTGCTGCACGGAAGAACTGGTTGATGGTGCCGAGGTTGATCGGCATGGGGTACACCTCGCCCTTGTGGCTGGTGTAAACCTTGTGCTGGTAGCTCGTGAACTTGGTGAACCTGTTCACGTACTCCCAGACACGTTCATTCGAAGTATGGAAGAGATGCGCTCCGTAGCGGTGCACCTCGATTCCCGTCTTCTCTTCATTCTCGCTGTAGGCGTTTCCTCCAATATGGTGGCGGCGATCAAGAACCGCGACCTTTAGCCCCAACTCGGTAGCGGCGCGTTCTGCAATGGTCAGGCCAAAGAAACCCGAGCCGACGACGACGAGATCAGCGTTCACAAACTCTCCTGTGTATTGGCGTGCGGGCACAGAAGTGCCCACGTCTACTGGTCAAGGCTACCCGACTTGGCGTGCGTTCCCCGTATCCGGGCCCTTGGCCGAGCAGGGGCGGCTGGGGTCCACAAACACCAGAGGGAGGCTGGCACGTGGCCAGCCTCCCCCAAAGGCGATGCTTGATTTGGAGTCTCAGAGGCTGATGACAGAGCCCGATTTGGCGGAGTCCAGCACTGCCTCAGCGACCCGCAGGGTCTCAAGGCCTTCCGCCATCGTCACGATGTTCATCGACTTTCCGAGGATTGCGTCACGGAACGCCTCATGCTCCATCTTCAACGGCTCCCGCTTGGCAAGGGCAAAGCGGGTCGAGGATCCCTCAGATACGCCCCGGAAGGCCGCAACGGAATCCCAGTCCGTCTGGAACGTTCCGTTTTCCACGAAGGTCAGGTCTGCAGAAATGGTGTCGGCGATGAATGCCCCACGTTCGCCCAGAACGACCGTTGTACGTTCCTTCATGGGTGACAACCAATTCACGATGTGGTTGGTTACGACACCGCTCTTGAGGTGGCCAATGGCTGTAACCATGTCTTCATGTTCGCGGCCACTGCGGGAGGTCGTGTGCGCTACGACGTTCACGAAGTTGCTCTGCGCCAGCCATGCGGTGAGGTCGATATCGTGCGTCGCAAGATCCTTGACCACCCCGACGTCGGCGATGCGCGCCGGGAAGGGTCCCTGCCGTCTTGTGCTGATCTGGTAAACGTCACCAAGGTCACCATTCCCGAGTCGCTCGCGAAGGCTTTGCAGGGAAGGGTTAAAGCGCTCGATGTGACCGACCGCGCCGATGAGGCCATTGGCTTCGAAGGCCTTGGCAATGCGTCCGCCCGACTCGGAATCGTTCGCGATCGGCTTCTCGACGAGGCAGTGGATACCAGCCTCAGCAAGCCGCAACGCCACTTCCTCATGCAGGATGGTCGGCACGGCAGCCACTGCCATGTCGATTCCCTGCTCAATCAGTTCCTCAACTGTGTTGTAGACAGTCAGGCCATCAGCAACATTGTGTGGATCGCCGAACGAATCCGCGACAGCCACCAGGTCAACGCCGTCAAGCTCGCGGATTACGCGGGCATGATGGCGGCCCATCATACCCAGTCCGATGAGGCCTGCGCGGAGGTTTGCCACTAGCTTCCTGCCTTTGCGATGGCGTTGACGGCCGTCACGATACGGTCCAGATCATCCTGGCTCAACGATGGGTGCACCGGGAGGGACAGCACGCTGGCTGCAGATTCCTCAGTTACAGGCAGCTCATCCGATGTCTGGAAGGGCGCAAGGCGGTGGTTCGGGATGGGGTAGTACACGCCACAGCCGACGTTGTACTCCTCACGCAATGCCTTAGCGAAACCATCGCGGTCATCGGTAATGCGGATGGTGTACTGGTGGTAGACGTGCTCATACCCCTCGGCTACCTTCGGGGTGATGACGCCTTCGATGTTTGCGTCAAAGAAGGCTGCGTTTTCCTGCCGGGTCTTGGTCCAGCCTTCGACCTTTGTCAGCTGGACGCGGCCGATGGCTGCATGGATGTTGGTCATGCGGGCGTTAAAGCCAACCAGCTCATTCTCGTACTGGCGCTCCATGCCCTGGTTGCGCAAGAGACGGAGGCGACGTTCGACGTCGGCCAGGCCTGTGCTGACCATCCCACCCTCGCCGGAGGTCATGTTCTTCGTGGGGTAAAGGCTGAACATGGCGAAGTCGCCGAAGGTTCCGACCTTGCGGCCGTTGACAGCGGCACCATGAGCCTGGGCCGCATCCTCGAACACCTTGACCCCGTGCTTCGCAGCGAGCGCGCCAATGGCATCGACGTCGAAGGGGTGCCCATAAAGGTGGACCGGCATGATCGCCGCCGTGCGGTCGGTAATCTTCGACTCAACAGAGGCAGGATCCAGCGTGTAGTAATCCGGGTCAACATCGGCAAAGACTGGCGTGGCTCCGGTCAGCGCGACCGAGTTGGCCGTTGCTGCGAAGGTGAAGGAAGGAACAATGACTTCGTCGCCGGCGCCTATGCCGGCGGCCAGAAGGCCAAGGTGCAGCCCTGAGGTGCCAGAGTTGACGGCGACAGCTGCGCGGCCGTCCAGAAGTACTTGGGAAAATTCCTGCTCGAAGGACGCAACCTCCGAGCCTTGGGCAAGCTGGCCGGAGGCCAGAACTGCCTCTACGGCCTTGCGCTCGTCGTCGCCAATGATGGGTTTGGCGGGGGGAATGAATTCGGGGCTCATGCCTCTACCTCTCGAAGTGTCTCGTTCTGTTCAACATATATGGCGCCGGTTTCCGGGCATACCCAGTTCCCGCCAATGTTCTGCAGCGGGAAGCCCGCCTTACCGACCCAGCCCCGCCGTTTGGCCGGAACCCCGACCATCAGCGCGAAATCAGGGACATCTTTGGCAACAACCGCTCCGGCGGCTACGGTGGCCCAGCGTCCGATGGTCACGGGAGCGACGCACACGGCGCGGGCACCAATGGACGCTCCTTCACGAATAGTGACGCCCACAGGCTCCCAGTCGTGCGCACTCTTCAGACTTCCGTCCGGACCTACAGCACGGGGATAGGTATCATTCGTCAGCACTACTGCCGGACCGATAAACACGCCGGCCTCCAGTTCTGCGGGCTCGTAGACAAGTGCATAGTTCTGGACTTTGCAGTTGTCCCCCATCTTGACGCCGGTGCCGATGTAGGCACCGCGTCCGACGATGCAATTGACGCCCAATTCGGCTTTCTCGCGGACCTGGGCCAGATGCCAGATCTTGGATCCATCACCAATTACCGCCTCGTCTGAAACATCGGCGCTCTCTGCAACCACTATCACCGGTGAAGGTCCCTTCTCATTGAGCACACGCGACAACGAGTTTCATCTTAGCCGAGACGCCATGTCCTCGCGTCAAGCCAGCGTCTTCAGCTGGTATCGCCAACAGTTGTCCACATAGCCCGGGAAAGGGGCAGCAATCTGCCCGGAAATTCCATAGCCTCAGTTCTGGACGGCTGCGGGAATCCAGGAAGGAATGGGGAAATGATCTTTGAGTGCACACTGGTACGCGGCCCGAAAGCCGGGTCACCGGAGCCCCCGGAAGAGCTGACAATCACTGCCTTCGGCGGAATGCCGGGCTCAGAACTCCAGCGGCAATTGCAGGAGGCCCGGGGGGTCGGGCCCCTGTCAGTTGCAGGGGAAGACCTATCCGCCCTGACTGTCGGACACCCGCCACTCGTGGCCGGGGCAGTCCTGGTGGACGGACACTGTCCCGCGGAAAAGTCAGACTCTCCGGCAACGCCGCTCCTGCTCCTGGCACACACCGGACCGGGGGCCGGCTCAGTCTTTGCACTCCAGCGCGGTTACCACCACCTTGGCCGTGGCGCTGTCGACATTCGCATCCCTGATCCGGGGATGTCCCGCGAGCATGCCGTGTTGGAGGTGTCCAGCACCGCATTGAGCGTCACAGACACGGGGAGCCGGAACTCGGTACTTGTTGATGGGGAGCGAGTCCGGGAAAAGACGGTGACATCGTCGTCGAGAATTCGCTGCGGCAACACCACCTTCACTATCGTTACGTCAAACAGCTCCACTCCCGGGATTCATGCCGATGCCGGCCGTTCTGTTCAAGTGCCACTTGAAGTCCAGCGTCAGACGAGCTCTTTGAACCGGTGGTCAGTTGCGGTTGCGGCGGGACTCCCGCTGGTAGCAGGCGTTGGTCTTGCACTCGCAACGGGAATGTGGATGTTCCTTGGGTTTGCGGCCGTTTCCGCGCTGAGCCTCCTTGTTCCGATGATCAGCGGAAGGAAGGGACGCCGGGAGTTCAGGCTTGCCGTCGCAACGGCGGCACTGCAGGACGCCGAACGCCGCCGCCGATGTTCGCCGTCTGCGGCAGAGATCATCGTTGCCACCTTGGCCCCGGCGGCAGGCTTGGTCCTGAAGCCTACGGCACCTCTGACATTGCCCGTCCCTGGGGCAGGATCGCCTGATGCATCACGACAAGGTACGGACGCCGGCTCCGGAACGTGGGTCCGGCTAGGTACGGCGCCCACGCTGGCCAATGTGCGGCTCGTCCCTGCAGATCCCCATTTCCGTCCACCAGCAATCGGCGCCATGCCAGTGACGCTGGGCTTGCACCCCGCGATTGTTGCGTTGCATGGCCAGACCGAGCACGTTGACGCCCTGATCCGTTTCATCGTCATGCAACTGGCAAGTTTCCCAGGGTCGTCGTCCACACCGATCGTTTTTCTTGGACCGATAGGCCGCCTGCCTCTCAGCGCCCGGTTCCTGCCATACCTGACGCTTGCGACGAATGATGCGGCCGCAACGGCAGCTCTTCGAAGGTTGAAGGGAACCAACAATGGCAGGCTCATCGTTCTCGATGACTCGCCGGGCGGGGATGACCGCCATGCCAAACTCCTGGATGCCGCCTTGGAGGCTTCGTGGCAGGTGTTGCGGCATTCCGGCTCCTATGCCGGGCCCACCGGCGTGGCCATCGAGATAGGACAGTCTGGTACATCCGCCGTCTTGCAGGTCCCCGGTGGCCGGCAGGAGTTCATCCCGGACATGGTTCCGCTGAAGGCTTTCGAACAGTTTTGCCGCACAGTGGCGTCCAATCCGCACCGGGAAGCTGCTGCCGACGACGGCATACCAGGATCCTGCTCTTTGAGTGACCTGCTTCCAGACGGACCTCGAGGCATACTCCGGCGATGGGTTGGAGACAACGGGCCAAACGAGCTCCAGGCAATTCTGGGGCAGGGCCAGGACGGCCCCTTGACGTTTGATTTCCATGTCGACGGACCCCATCTCCTGGTAGCCGGAACGACCGGCGCCGGGAAGTCAGAACTCCTGCGGACGATCGTGGCGTCCATGGCGCTGAATCATTCGCCGGACCAGGTGACATTCCTGTTTGTCGATTTCAAGGGCGGCTCCGGACTACGCCCTTTACTTGGGCTTCCGCACTGCGTGGGCCTTCTTACTGACCTTGGAAGTCATCATCTTGACCGCGTGCTTACTTCCCTGCGAGGCGAGATCCGCCGTCGCGAGGAGTTGTTCGCGGATGCTGGGACTTCAGACTTGGTTGCATATCAACGTTCACCTGCTGCTACCGTAACGGCGATCCCCCACCTGGTCCTTGTTGTGGATGAGTTCCGAATGTTGGTCGACGAAGCCCCCGGAGCGCTTCGTGAGCTGATGCGCGTTGCCGCCATTGGACGGTCCCTGGGCATTCACCTGGTCATGGCTACACAAAGGCCACAGGGTGCGTTGACCGCCGACATCCGCGCCAACGTCACGTCAAGCATCGCCCTGCGTGTTCAGTCGGATGCGGAGTCGATGGACATCATCAATTCCAAAGCCGCAGCATCCATCGGCGTCGATGTCCCTGGGCGAGCGTATCTTGTGAGGGCCACCGGTAACCCCGAGGAATTCCAGACGGCGTCTCTTGCTGTGCCAGCCACGGTCAGCCGGTGGGCCCCTGGGGCAGCAATCGTTCAGTCGGCCTTCGCGGCCTTGCACCCTCCTCAGGACAAACAGCCAATGGTCGGGAAGTCCACGGCACAGGCGGAAGCAAGGGCGGAAGCGGTGGTCTCGGCAACCCGAACCGTCTGGCGCTGCCTGGGGCGGGCCGACCCCAGGCGACCTGTAGCCCCACTGTTGCCGGCATCCATTGCATGGAATGAAGATCTATCCGCTTTCGGTGTGGCAGGCAAGGATGTTGAAGACGTACCGGACGCGTCGATGGCAGCCGTGGGTCCGTTGGGAATCGTGGACAGACCGGAACAGCAGTCAGTTGAGGCCCTGCAATGGTCACCCACCGACCATGGTCATTTCGCCCTGATCGGCAGCAGTTCCAGTGGAATGCACGAATGTTTCAAGGCTGCGTCGGCGATGCTGGCGGCACACGGAACCCCACCGCATCTGTACATCCTGGATTCGACTGGAATGCTCGGAAAGCCCCTCCAAGGCGGCAGCTATGGCGCCACCTTGGGCCTGCATCAGTTGGCATTGGCGGTACGGGTCCTTGAGCGGCTCACTGAAGAAATGGCACGTCGACGCGCCGAAGGCCAGGACGTGTCCACAAGTCCCCGTTTGGTCCTGGTGGTTACTGGCTGGTGCTCATGGGCCGCAGCACTCCGATCAGGGCGTTTCGCGTGGGCAGAGGATCTTTTGAGGGACATCATCCGGGACGGGACGCCCCTTGGCGTCACAGTGCTGATCTCCGGCGAACGCGAACTCGTCAGCTCACGCTTTTTCTCCGCAATCCCAAACCGGGCATTTTTCCCAACCGGCGCCACGGAGGAATCGCGCTATCACTGGCCCCGCCTTCCGGAAGTCGAGTCTGTCCCCGGGCGCGCCGTTGCCATGGGTGGATTTGTTCAGGGCGCAGCCACGGTGGTTCATTTCCGCACTGCACCAAGCGGGACGGACTGGCCGTTCGTCGATCTTCAACCTTCGTCGGAACCACCCTTCCGGGTCCGGCCCCTCCCCGAATCCCTCAGCACGTCTGAATTCGATGTCGCGATGGCTGAAGACCTGGACAGCGGGATATCCCCGGACTCCATTCCCTTGTGGATCGGCCTTGGGGGTGACGAATCGGTTCCCATCTCATTTCCCCTTGGGCCACGTGGAGTCAGCATCGTCATTGGGGGCCATGGCTCCGGCAAGACTTCAGTGTTGGCATCCCTGACGTCCCTTAATCCCCAGGTTCCGTGGGTCTTCCCGGGAGTTGGAACTACTGCCGGTGCTTTCTGGGCAACCGTGGCCCGCTCAGCCACCGCGGGATCGCTGGATCCTGCAAGCATCCTCTGCGTCGATGACGCCGATCTCCTGGATCCGGAGGGGCGGGCTGCTCTCGCCGCCCTGGCCGGCCGGACACGAGGAGTGATCATGACTGCAATGTCAGGTCCGGCATTGCTTCAGCGCTTGCCACTGGCTGGAGAGGTCCAGGCCAATGGCATGGGCCTCATTCTGGCTCCGAGGACTCCCCTGGACGGCGACATCCTCGGAGTGAGGTTGGAAACAGAAAACTCACCGCGTGCTGGTCGGGGTGTAATTGTCCGGGGAAACCGTGTGGTCCAGTTGCAGGTGGCGTTCACCAGCGACTCCGCGACGAACATCAGCACCATCGGAAGTCATGGCAGCGTTCGCTAGAGCGCGCCCTGCGTCCCTCCCGCTCGTGATGCATATGCGATAACGCTCTTTTGGAAGAGAAACACGATCGCTGCCAGCGCAGGCAAAATCATGGCCAACCCTGGAAGAACCAAGCCTCCGGTCATGGTTGGGAAACCAATGGTAAGGACGAACAACTGAGCCACCAGGGCTGCCGCGCGGGTCCATCGGTACCCGCGGAACAGGAAATGGCCCACCGCGAACAGCCAGGCCGAGAAGGCCAATAAGAGGCCCAGAGTGAAGACCGCTCCCCAAAACGTCAGGACAGGAGCTCCGGTCAGTAGTTCGAACGCATACCAAGCCGCAGCGCCCAGGAGGGCCAATGCTTCCAGCACCACAACGATCGAAATAATCAGGATTCCGGGGGGCTTCTTGCCACCGGATTCCAGCCCACGAGTAATGGGTCCCTCAGGCACAGGTCTCACTGGACCGTTGTTTCCATCTGATCCAGAGTTTGGTTGGGCCGGGTTAACAGGAGGTCTTGACACACTGGCACACTACCGGACATAGTCATCTAGCAGTGAGGGCACTGGCGGCTGATGTGATGCATCGCTCACGGATTCAGGGCATTTCAACGACTAATACCCCTTGTTTACAAGGCGTTAACATGAAACGCTTGACTCAGACGACCAAGGGGGCCCATGCGGGCCCCTTTCCTTTGGAGCCTCTCGTGAATGTTTTCACAAAAGGCTCAAACTAGTTCTCACGAATGGAGTGACTGATCAGCATGGATTGGCGTAATCGCGCAGCCTGCCTCGACAAGGACCCGGAGCTCTTTTTCCCAGTCGGCAACACGGGACCAGCACTTCTGCAGATTGAGGAAGCAAAGAGCGTTTGCCGCCGGTGCCCCGTTGTGGACACTTGCCTTCAGTGGGCTCTTGAGTCCGGCCAGGATGCAGGCGTCTGGGGTGGCATGAGCGAGGACGAACGCCGCGCACTCAAGCGTCGCGCAGCACGAGCCCGGCGCGCTTCTTAGCAGGCAGACAAGCACCAAACGCAGAAGGCCGCGGACCACATGGTCCGCGGCCTTCTGCGTTTAATACGGCTACCTGCTAAACCCCTACACCTAAGGAAGTCGCTATGCGCGCGCGAGATTCAGGACAATTTCGACGGCGGTACCGCCACCGTCCCGTGGGCTCCATTGAATGGATCCCCCAAGCTCACTTGTAACCAGGGTACGCACAATCTGCAGACCCAGGCCTTCCGTATATTGCCCGTCCGGCAACCCAACGCCGTCATCGGCAATTGTCACTGTCAAGAACTCGTCATTTCCGTCTCCCGCTGCACGGTCAGCCAGCAACCAAACAGTGCCCGTCCGTCCCTCCAAACCGTGCTCAACAGCGTTCGTGACCAGTTCGTTGATGACCAGGGCCAGGGGCGTGGCGAAATCGCTGGGCAGTTCGCCGAACATCCGGACCTTTCGGTGCGTACTTGCTGGGAAGGTGAAGCGACTTCGGCAGAAAGCCTGAACTGGCGCCCAATAAGTTCATCGAAGTCGACGCTTTGAGTCAGACCTTGGGACAGTGTCTCGTGAACAAGCGCGATGGTAGCCACGCGCCGCATGGCCTGTTCCAGTCCCTGTTTTGCTTCGTCGCTGACCATCCGTCGGGACTGCATACGCAGCAGGGCAGCAACGGTCTGGAGGTTGTTCTTGACCCGGTGGTGGATCTCCCGGATCGTCGCGTCCTTGGTGACCAGCTCCATTTCGCGGCGCCTCAATTCGGACACATCGCGGCACAAAACAAGGGCACCAAAGCGATGTTGCTCGTCGCGCAAAGGAATGGCACGCAGGGAAAGGCTGACCCCCCTGGACTCAATCTCGCTGCGCCATGGCATTCGGCCCGTGACAACCAACGGCAGTGTCTCGTCCACCATGCGCCGATCCTTCAGCAATCCGGCTGTCACTTCAGCGAGGGAACGTCCTTCCAGGGACTCGACCTCGCCCAGGCGCCGGAAAGCAGACACGCCATTGGGGCTTGCGTACTGCACAATGCCTTCGGCGTCGAGCCGGATGAGTCCGTCCCCTACACGCGGGGCACCTCTGCGGGATCCCGTTGGCGATGCGAAGTCAGGCCACAACCCGAGAGTTCCCATGCGAAGGAGGTCGTATGCGCATTGCCGATACGTGAGTTCCAGCCTGGATGGCATACGGGAACTGGACAGGTCCATATGGGAGGTGACAACGGCGAGGGTCCTGCCGTTGCGAACCATCGGCACGGCTTCGACACGCAGCGCCATCTCGCTGCTCCAGCTGGTTTCACTGGAGCGCTCAATGGAGCGGCTGTTCCAGGCCTTTTCCACGAGTGGACGAAGATCCGAGCGGATGCCCTCACCCACGAAGTCCGCGTGAAACACCGTATGCGATGTTGACGGACGTACGTGGGCGAGGGCGATGTACCCAAACTCCGGATGCGGAAACCACAAGGCGAGGTCCGCAAACGCCAGGTCGGCGACCATTTGCCAATCGCCTACCAGGAGGTGCAGCCATTCAGCATCTCCAGGCCCGAAATCAGCGTGTTCCCTGATGGGGTCTGTAAAGATTGCCACTGCACCTCCATTTGCGACGCTGGGACCTGCCCCTAGCGTCGAACGATTGACCTCAAGAGCCTTAATGCTACCGATAGTGAAGCCATGTCATCGGCTTCGAGGGAATTGACCTCATCAAACATGGTCTTCGCCCGTCCGAGTTGTTCGGCATTCAGGCCTTCCCATGCCCTTAGGCGATCCTCGGCAGGGGTGCCGGGCGTGCTCGACTCAAGAACCGACGTCGTCATATCTGCGACGGTTGAGTAGAGGTCGTCCCGGAGCGCCGCACGGGCAAGTGCCTGCCAGCGGTCGTCGCGGGGCAGTGCGCTGATCCGTTCCAGCAGCGAGTCCACGTGGAAGCGGTTGAACACCGTGTAGTAGACATGCGCCACTTCCTCGACGCTGTTGGTCCCGGTCTGGGCAATCCTTGCGATGTCCAGCAACGCATAGCTCTCGAACAGCTCCGCCCACCTGTGCGCCAGGTGATCCGGCAACTCCCAGCCGCGGGCCTTTTCCAGCCAGCCGGTGATCCGAACTTTGTCATCGCCACGTAGGTAGTCCAGCAGTTTGGCCCGAAGCGGCGCCATCATGGGCTTGAACGACTTCACGACGTCGGCAATCGGCCGGGACGCCATGCCCTGCCCGAGCACCCATCGGACTGCGCGGTCCAGGAGCCGGCGGACATCCAGATGGACTTCGCTCCAGTGCTCGGTGGGGAACGATGCCGGAAGGGCATTCAATTCCTCAACCATCGGATCGAGATCGTAGATTTCCCGCAACGCCACGAATGCCTTGGCTACCGCCACCTCATTGGCCGACGTTTCTTCGATCGCCCGGAAGGCGAAAGTGATGCCACCGAGGTTGATGATGTCGTTGGCCACCACCGTAGCGATGATTTCGCGCCGCAGCGGATGGGTGTCCAGTTCGGCGTCGAACCTCTCCCGCAACTGCTTCGGGAAGTAGGCCCGGATCGTCTCCTTGAACCAGGGGTCGTCGGCCAGGTTGCTGTCCCGGAGGGCACCCGCCAACTCGATCTTCGCGTAAGCGGCCAGGACAGACAGCTCGGGAGACGTCAGCCCCTGGCCCTGTTCCAGGCGCTGGCGCAGCGTCTCGGTAGTGGGCAGTGCCTCCAGGTCACGCTTGAGGTCGGCTGATTTTTCCAGCCAGTCCATCAGGCGCTCGTAGCTGGGGCTCCAGTCCGCAACCCGGGTGCGGTCGTTAACGGAGCAGGATGTTTTGGTCGATGTTGTCCTGCAGGACCAGGCGGCCGACTTCCTCGGTCATGTCAGCCAGGAATGCTGCGCGTTCTGCCGCCTCAAGCTTCCCGGCCGCCACCATACGGTCAACGAAGATCTTGATATTGACCTCGTGGTCGGAGCAGTCAACGCCCGCCGAGTTATCAATCGCATCCGTATTAAGGATGACACCCTGCAATGCGGCTTCAATACGTCCACGCTGGGTCAACCCCAGGTTGCCGCCCTCACCGACTACCTTGACACGGAGGTCCTTGCCGTCCACACGGATGGCGTCATTGGCTTTGTCCCCTACAGCAGCATGTGTCTCCGTGCTGGCCTTGACGTAAGTGCCGATGCCACCGTTGTACAAAAGGTCCGCGGGGGCAAGCAGGATTGCCCGAAGCAATTCGGGAGGGCTCAGCTGGGTGGTTCCGTCCGGCAACCCCAGGGCCTTTCGTGCTTGTTCTGACACGGGGATTGTCTTGGCTTGACGTGGGTAGACGCCACCCCCTTCGCTGATGAGGGTCCGATCATAGTCATCCCACGAAGACCGCGGGAGCTCAAAGAGCCTCTGCCTCTCCGCGTACGATGCGGCCGTGTCCGGGTTGGGATCCAGGAAGATATGACGGTGGTCAAATGCCGCCACGAGCCGGATGTGGCGCGAAAGCAACATGCCGTTGCCGAAAACGTCACCTGACATGTCGCCCACGCCGACGACGCTGAACTCTTCGGTCTGGGTGTCGAGGTCGAGTTCACTGAAGTGCCTCTTCACTGACTCCCAGGCGCCGCGGGCGGTGATACCCATGGCCTTGTGGTCATAGCCTACGGATCCACCTGATGCGAAGGCGTCACCAAGCCAGAATCCATATTCGGCAGCCAACCCGTTGGCTGTGTCTGAGAACGTCGCCGTTCCCTTGTCGGCTGCCACCACCAGGTAGGAATCATCGCCGTCGTGGCGAACAACGTCCGACGGCGGCACAAGCCGTTCGCCCTCCGCTGTGGTAACGAGGTTGTCAGTGATGTCCAACAAGCCGCGAATGAAGGTCTTATAGCTTTCAACCCCCTCGGCCATCCAGGCGGCGCGGTCAACTGCGGGGTTGGGCAGCTTCTTCGCGAAGAAGCCACCCTTGGCGCCGGTGGGTACGATCACCGCGTTCTTCACGGTCTGCGCCTTCACCAGGCCCAGGATTTCAGTACGGAAATCCTCCCTGCGATCGGACCAGCGAAGACCACCACGCGCCACCTTGCCAAAGCGGAGGTGGACGCCCTCCACCCGCGGAGAGTAAACCCAGATTTCGAACATGGGGCGCGGGAACGGCAAACCATCGATGGTGGTGGGATCCAGCTTGAAGCTCAGGTATCCCTTGTTTTGGAAGAAGTTGGTGCGCAACGTGGACTCAATGAGGTTGACGAAGGTCCGAAGCACGCGGTCCGCGTCCAAGGTGGCTACTTGCTCGATAGCTTCTGCCAGGGCAGCTCTTGCGGCACCTTGCTGTTGGGGACGCTTGCTTTCCTCGACGCTGGGATCAAAGCGGGCGGCAAACAGGACGGTCAGACCCCGTGCAACATCCGGATTGGCCAAGAGGGTATCGGCGATGAACCCAAAGGAGTTGGTATTGCCCATCTGGCGCATGTACTTGGCGTAGGCCCGGAGGACCACCACTTGGCGCCAGTGCATGCCTTCACGGAGCACAAGGCGGTCAAAGTTGTCAGACTCGACGGCCCCTGTGACTGCAGCACCAAATGAGTCAGCCAGGAGATCTCCGGTGGCGAGCGGGTCTATGCCAGCCGGGTACTTCAGCCCAAGGTCATACAGGAAAAAGTCGCGGTGATCCGCGGTTTCGATTTCGAAGGGCCGTTCGTCCAGGACTTCGAGGCCAAGGTTGTGGAAGTAAGGAAGGATCTGGCTCAGGCTCTTGGGCTCCATCAAGTAGAGCTTGACCCGAGCATCCTCCTCCAATGCGTCACCGGCACCTTCGGGAAGGTACACGTGCACGCCGGGGCGGAGTTCCTTGCTCGCTTCCCCTGCCCGTTCGGCCTGGGCTCCATACTTTTCAAACCGTTCGATGTCCTCCAGCGCGTCTTCAACCTCGTAGTCGACGCGGTAACCGGGAGGGAATGCCTCAGCCCACAGGGCGGACAGTACGTCAGCGCTCTCCGCGGGACGGTTCTCACGAAGTACCTCGGCGATGCCTTCGCTCCAGGACCTTGAGGCACGCATCAGCCGGTGTTCGAGTTCTTCTACGTTGACTTCGGCAAGTTCCGCGGTGCGTGGCAGCCTGATCCTGAAGAAGACGCGTGCAAGGGCCGACTCGGTGATCCTAGCTTCGTAGTCAATGCTCTCGGCCTGGAAGGTCTCGCGTAGTTCCTGCTCAATACGGAGCCTGACACTCGTGGTGTACCGATCACGCGGCAGGTATACGACTGCGGACATGAAACGTCCGTAAATGTCGGGGCGCAGGAAAAGCTTGGTCCGGCGCCGTTCCTGGAGTCGCTGGATCCCGGTGGCCGTGGCCGCAAGGTCCGGGATTTCGATTTGGAACAGTTCGTCGCGGGGGTATGTTTCCAGGATACCCAGGAGGTCCTTGCCCGAGTGTGAATCCATTGGGAAGCCTGCGTTACGCAAAACCGCATCGACCTTGTCCCGGACAATGGGAATGTTGCGGACCGATCCGGTGTAGGCACTTGTGGCGAAAAGACCGATAAAGCGCCGCTCACCATTGACGTTCCCCGCTGCGTCGAAGCTCTTGACGCCGATGTAGTCCAGGTATGCCGGACGGTGGACGGTTGAGCGGGAGTTGGCCTTTGTGATCACCAGTGCCCGCTTTTCACGGGCGCGCTTGCGGCCGGCGTCCGTGAGGTGCTGGATCTGCCGGGTGTTGTCGCCAGCGCGGAGCAAGCCCAGTCCGCTGTCCTCACGAAGTTCCAGGACGTCTTCACCGTCTTCGTTCACGAGGTCGTATTCGCGGTACCCGAGGAACGTGAAGTTGCCGTCATCCAGCCAGCGCAAAAGGTCCTGCGCCTGCCTGAGCTCGGCAATCTGCTCCGGGTGCGAGACGCCTCCAAGCGCTTCTGCAAGTTCCAGTGCCTTGCTACGCATTTTCGGCCAGTCTTCAACGGCGGCGCGAACATCTCCGAGGACGCGTTGGAGGCCGGCAACCAATTCTGCGCGGGCTTCCTCGCTGACGCGGTCAATTTCGACGGCGATCCAAGACTCCATGTGCGAGGAGTTGTCGTTGTCGCCGAGGAGGTGGGCGACGCTGGGCAGTGCCGCGGTGTCGCCACTGGAGATGCCGATATTTGACGGGACCCTGGAAACGTTGCTGAGCTCGCCCGAGACCCGGTCACGGGTAACCACGAAAAGCGGGTGCATCACCAGCCGGATGGCGCAGTTTTGGCGAACGAGTTCGGCGTTGACGGAATCAACCAGGAACGGCATGTCATCAGTAACGATGTAGACAACGTTTCGGTCAGCCTCGACGCCGATTTCCACAATGGCATTTCCGGGTCGCCGGGACTGCGCAACTTTCCTGTGTGTGTTTGCCCGCGAAATCAGCAGCTCAGGCGCATACGCCCGGGAGTCCTCCTCTGCGAGATGCTCATAGTAGTCACCGAAGAACCCCTCACGGACAACTGCTGCATCGGACCGATCCTCCACGCTGGATCCTGACGACATCTACAAACGCCTCCATCACATGTTGATTGCTGCGACTCTGCAGCCCACATGGCGAGCCTAGCGCTTAAGCAGACCGAAGGCTCTGGAAGATCGGCCAAGGGATTTCTGATTTTGCTGGATAGGTGCACAGACCAACCCGGCAATGGCTTTACGCAAGGGAGAGTCGGGCGATGATTCCAACAGGACAGACCCCGACAACAGCGCGGCATCGCACGCTTCCGCGTCTGCAGGTAAGTAGGCATCAACGCCATGGCCAGGGCCGAAGCGCTCCCAGGCCTCGGATAACTGCTGCCTGGGCGAACGGCCCGCCGACGCCCGTTTTACCTTATTGAGGAGCACGCGTGGCGTTGCCTGTGGAACCGCAGCTTCGAGCTCGGCCAGGCCACGGACCAACCGTGGGACGCCGATCGCGTCCGCAGCCCCCACCGCAAAAACCTCGTCTGCCAGCTCCAAGCTGCGCAAGGTAGCGCCATTGCGGCGTGGCGCCATAGTGTCAAAGCTCAGTTCCTCGTCCGCTTCCAGGCAGAAACCGGTGTCCACGACAACTACCTCCGCCACCTGCTTGGCCCTTTCAAGGACAATCGAGAGCGCAGAGGCCCTCAGTTCAGTCCAGCGGTCCGCCCTTGTGGTTCCAGTGAGTACTCGGAATCCACCACTTTTGATGAAGACAGACGTAGCAGCCCGGTCCAGGGCCTCCGAATCCAGCAAACCTTGGTCAGCGAGCCTGCAGGCCTGGGCGAGGCCAGCCGACTCTTCCAACAGCCCCAGCATGGCCGATACGCTCGCACCGTAGCTGTCAGCATCCACTAGAATCACGGACTTGCCTTCGGCCGCCAACTCGGCAGCCATGTTTACCGCAACCAGAGTTCTTCCCGGCGCGCCTGTTGGTCCCCACACGGCTATCACCCTCCCCGAGCCGGCCGCTTCGGGTTCTCGCGTTTCCGGCGCCAACTGGAATCCCGCAGATGAGTCTGCGAAACCGGCGTCTGGAGACTTGCGGGTGCCAACGGGCCCACCGTGGCGGCCCACTGCGTCGGAAATCCTCATGGCAAGGGCTGAGGGCTCAATATCAGTGGACGCTGTTACTACACCAATGGCGGTGAGCCTCGAGACCTCCGCGGGGTCCACAGTCAGAGCGAGAATGGACACACCTACGGCAGCCAGCCGGTCCACCAATGTAGCGGTTAGTTCTTCACAGCCTTCGGCAACGACTGCCGCCAGGGCAAGGCCGCTTTGGCAGGCGGCCATCAACTCCGCAAGCTCTGAACACCGGCGGACCACCGTGACGGGGCCATGCAAGCGTTCCAGCCCACCAACCACCGCTTCCTGTGCCTGGCCAACAGTTATGACCGGGATACTCATTGACTGATGCCCGCGGGGTTCCAAACCACAGATACCTTGGCGGCGTTGGCCTTGGCACCCAGCAGCTTGGGCATCTGCCTGTCCGTGACCAGCACCAGCACGACCGTTGTCTTTGAGGCACCGAGAGCACCGGAACCCGCTGTTACCTCTGCGATTTCAGCACCGGGCAGCAACAACTGTGGTTCTTCAAAAGCGTTTTGCGAGCCAGGCATGGCGACCCAGACGTCCACTTTCGCACCGGGAACTGCCTGCGCTGGAAGCGACTCCTCCATTGATATGGCAACAGGCTTCCGGTTCAGGACGTCAGCCTGGCCGAGGCTCTTCCGGGGAACGAGTTGGTCCTTCTCAATTCTCTGTAGCGCCACCTTGCCCTGGGCAATTCCGCCCTCCACGGTTAGGTAGCCGGACTCGACGTCGTCCAAGCGAACCTGGACGACGGTTAGATCCTCGGGCCTCACGGTTTGGCCAACCGCAATACCCTCCCGTGCGGCATAAACCTGTGTGGTCCGATCAGCTGTACTGACAACTGAGATGACTCCGGCGACGGATACAAGCATGAGCAACACGCCCACCAGGAGTCGTGGATCCTTCCAGGACGGCTTCTTCAACCTGTTGCCGGCGACGCCTGTACTCGGATCCATTTTTCCTGCTCCCCCATTGAAGTTTCATGGCATGGTTACCCGCGCCGCCTCTTCATTGTTGCCGTGACCCGGCGCAAGCCAAAGTCAAGAACTCCAAATCAGGGGAAATTGTGGATAACTGTGCCAAATGGTGCCAACAGGTGCCAAAATAGTCGCATGCCCCGATTCCTGACTCTGGCGGACATCGCCGAACAACTGCAGATAAATTCGCCGCAGGCCTATGCCCTGGTACGCAGCGGTGAGTTGAAAGCCATTCAGGTCGGAGGACGCGGGCAATGGCGCATCGAGGAAAAGATGCTGGAGCAATACATCGAGGAGCGGTATGCCGAGGCCAGCCGCATGATTGAAGAAGCCAAGTCCAAGTCGAGTTAGCGTTGAGGGGCCAAAGAGACCTATGAACGGCTAGAGTCCGTGGTTCCCGCTTGAGCACAGGGCCGCGAGCGATGAAAAGGGAATAGTCCTCACGGCCGCCACTGCATTGCCCCGCCGCACCTCGCCCCGCGTATCGGCAAAATCGAAATGGTCCCGTCCAACCCTGTCGATGACACCATGGAGCCTGTGGTCTCCGCCCGGACCGTTGGCCAGGACCACTGTCACCGGCGCCCTGTCTCGGGAGAGCCCCCGGAGTGCGCTGGCAAGCCTTAGCGAACTTTGAACCTGGGTAACAGGCTTCCTGGCCAATCTTCCCAGGCCGTCGTAATGACTTACCGATGCGCATGGAATGAGCCATTGCCGTCCGTTGTCGATCAACACAAACCAGTCCCCACCAATGTGGCCCAGGGTCCCTTGGAGAGAAATACCGCTGTTCAGCACCAAAGTGATCTCAGCTCCGGCGACGCCCCGAAGCCTGTCCGCCAGGTCCAGACCGGCAAGCTCGACCCGCACACGTTCGGATATTTCCGATTCACGGACCAAGGTGCGCTCAGCAGAAAACTGCGCTTCCAGATCTTCAAAAAGAGAGTCCCATCTCATATCGTCACAATAGGACCCGTAGCGCGTGGCGCCAACTGCAATTGGATTTTCCCGTCATGATTGGACAAAGCCCTTCGACTGTGCTCAGAATTGGCAAACAGCATCAAATGACATCAAACAGCATTAAAGAGCCGAAAGGGTAAGAATGAGCAGCGATCCATCAAGGATCCGCCACGATGCCACCTTGGCCGCCGTGCTCCTCGCGTTGGGACTTTTGCTGCTAATCGTTGGGCAGAACCTCGTGGGGCAATGGCAGGTGGATACAGCCCACGGGCAGAGAGGTACGTTCGACCACCTCCTCGCCCTTGCATCCAGCGCGTCGGGAATTGCCATTGTGTCTTGGTGGATCCTCTCACTTGGCCTCGCAGCTTGGGCAGCAGTTCTGCATGGCGCGGGAAGGAGCGGCAGCGCCAACGTCATCGCCAAGTTCAGTCCAGGCTTCATGCTGAGGCTGGCGCTTGCCCTTCTAAGCCTGAATTTCCTTGGAATTCAGGCTGCACAGGCCGCCGCAACGCCCGGACCTCAATGGCAAGCCACTGCCAGTGGCGCCACAGGCACGGCAGCGTGGCATCCAACAGCTGGCGCACAAGGACCCCTGCCCGCTATGGGAATGACTCCAGCACGAAGCACCGAAGAAAGCCACGACGCAAGCCGGCGAGGGCCTGCCTGGCAGCCACATCCTCCCATGGTTGAGCCCGGCCTCCTGTCGCGCCCAGGCTCTCGGGACATGACGTTTGAACACCCCGCTGAGTCGAGCGTTGTCGTCAAGCCGGGTGACACGCTGTGGTCCATTGCCGCAGACAACCTCGGACCCTTCGCGACAGACGTTGACATCGCTCTCCATTGGCCGAGCTGGTATTCAGCCAACCGAAGGATCATTGGCAACGACCCTGCGACCTTGCGCCCGGGGCAAGTACTGCAGCCCCCAACGCCGGGCTAAGGTCCTCGCCGCACGTAAAGAATCCGACTGTAATGGACGGCACCCACTCAGGGGCACTCGTTCAAGACGTAAGACCAGTCCCATTGTCATCCCAGACGTAGCAACCTGAGCCAAGCGATGCCCGCGCAACGGCTCACAGAGTGAACTCATGAGGATTGACCATGACTGTTGTAACTGCACGCCGCCACGCAGACCGCCAAAGAACCAAACGTTCCGCAACGAATGCCGGAGCCGATGCTTCTACCCTTGACGTAAGGTTAGTGGCGCGAAGCATCGCCCAAGCTGCAGTCGAGGTACTTGCCGGGACAAGGTCCGTTCTCCAGCTGTCCAGATCCCTCGATGCGCAATGCTTTCTTTCGCTCCAGCATCGGGCCGCCCTTACCCGCGAACACGCTTCACGTACCCGCGGCTCGTTACAGGTTCACAGAAGCCCAATGGTCCGTTCCGTCCGGGCTTGCGCGATTTCAGACTCCATCTACGAGGTCAGCATCGTCGTCTCTGAGGAGCAGCGCTCGCGCGCTATTGCCATGAGGTTGGAACACTCCGACGGGACGTGGCAGGTCACCGCCTTGGAGATTGGCTAGGCACCAGGTTGGCTAGGCACGTGTCATTAGGCACCCGTAAGCCCAGCAGGTTGCCTCGACCAGGAGTCGGCCGATCTTCGAAAAAGACCCCGGACATGTGTCCGGGGTCCTTTCTCATAAGGGACGAGATCAGCGTCGCTTCTTCTTGGCAGTTTTGCGCTGCTCCTGGGTGGCTGCCTTGGCAGGATTACCGGATCGGCCCGAGGAGCGACCTTCGATGCGGGTCTGGCTCGCACCGTCCTCGCCTGGGGCTGTGTACTGCAATTGCGCAGGCTTCTCGGGTGTCTCCAGACCTGCAGCACGGATCTGGGGATCGTGGTGCTCGGTGTGTGCACCTGCCGCAGTATCGTCGGCAACAACGACATCTTCGGCGGGGGTCACCTCAACTTCAAGGTTGTAGAGGAAGCCAATGCTTTCCTCACGAATGGCTTCCATCATGCTTTGGAACATCACGAAGCCTTCGCGCTGGTACTCCACCAGCGGATCGCGTTGGGCCATGGCCCGCAGCCCGATGCCCTCTTTGAGGTAGTCCATCTCGTACAGGTGTTCTTGCCATTTACGCCCAAGCACCGACAGAACTACCCGGCGCTCCAGCTCGCGCATACTTTCAGAGCCAATGGCTTCTTCACGGGCCTGGTACACAAGCCGCGCGTCAGAGAGGATCTCTTCCTTGAGGAATTCGGCAGTGACCCTGGACTTACCGCCGGCTTCATCAATGATTTCCTGGGCAGTTACGGTGGCCGGATAAAGCGTCTTCAGGTTGGACCAGAGCTGGTTGAAGTCCCAGTCATCGCCGTTGCCTTCTGCCGTGGCGGCTTCAATAAGGGCGTTGATGGTGTCTTCCAGGAAGAACTGAACTTTTTCGTGGAGGTCATCGCCTTCCAGGATCCGACGACGGTCCCCGTAGATCGCTTCGCGCTGGCGGTTCAAAACGTCGTCGTACTTGAGGACGTTCTTGCGCTGCTCCGCGTTGCGGGCTTCCACCTGACCTTGAGCCGAGGCAATGGCACGGGAAACAAGCTTTGATTCCAGCGCGACGTCGTCGGGCACAGAACTGTTCATGAGCCGCTCGGCAGCACCGGAATTGAACAGCCTCATGAGGTCATCGGTCAGTGAAAGGTAGAAACGGGATTCCCCGGGATCGCCCTGACGTCCGGAGCGGCCCCGCAGCTGATTATCAATCCGGCGGGACTCGTGGCGCTCGGTGCCCAGCACGTAGAGGCCGCCAAGGTCCAATACTTCCTCGTGCTCGTCCTTAACCGCTTGCTTGGCCGCTGCGAGTGCCTCGGGCCATGCTGCCTCGTACTCTTCCGAGTTCTCCTCCGGGTCCAGGCCCCTCTTGGCGAGGTCTGCGATAGCAGTGAATTCGGCGTTGCCACCAAGCATGATGTCGGTACCGCGGCCTGCCATATTGGTTGCCACTGTGACGGCACCCTTACGTCCGGCCTGAGCCACGATCGAGGCTTCCCGTGCGTGGTTCTTGGCGTTCAGGACCTCGTGGCGGATTCCTTCTTTTGCCAGCAGCTTGGAGAGATATTCGCTCTTCTCAACGCTGGTGGTGCCAACCAGTACGGGCTGGCCCTTTTCGTGGCGTTCCGCGATGTCTTTGACGACGGCGTCAAACTTGACGATCTCGTTCTTGTAGACGAGGTCCGATTGGTCGATGCGCTGCATGTCCCGGTTGGTAGGGATGGGCACAACTCCGAGTTTGTACGTGCTCATGAACTCGGCTGCCTCGGTCTCGGCCGTACCCGTCATGCCGGACAGCTTGGAATACATGCGGAAGTAGTTCTGCAGCGTTACCGTTGCCAGAGTCTGGTTTTCGGCCTTGATCTCGACGTTTTCCTTGGCCTCGATGGCCTGGTGCATGCCTTCGTTGTATCGTCGCCCGGCCAGGATACGGCCTGTGTGCTCGTCAACAATCAGGACCTCGCCGTCGAGGATGACGTAATCCTTATCGCGCTTGAAGAGTTCCTTCGCCTTGATGGCGTTATTCAGGAAACCAATGAGCGGTGTGTTGGCCGATTCGTACAGGTTCTGGATACCGAGGTAGTCCTCCACCTTTTCAATTCCGGCTTCCAAGACACCAACAGTCCGCTTCTTCTCGTCGACTTCGTAGTCAGCCTCCGGTTGAAGTCGGAGTACGACCTTCGCGAATTCGCTAAACCAGCGGTTTGTGTCGCCTTGGGCCGGGCCCGAGATGATGAGGGGGGTACGCGCTTCGTCAATCAGAATCGAGTCAACTTCATCCACAATGGCGAAGTTGTGGCCCCGCTGAACGAGCTCACTGGCGTCCCAGGCCATGTTGTCGCGCAAATAGTCGAAGCCAAATTCGTTGTTTGTCCCGTAGGTGATGTCTGCCGCGTATTGCTGCCGACGCACGGACGGATCCTGGTTGGAGAGGATGCAGCCGCTTGTGAGGCCAAGGAAGCGGTAGACACGTCCCATGAGCTCGGACTGGTATTCGGCAAGGTAATCATTCACCGTGACCACGTGGACGCCGTTGCCCGTTAGGGCATTGAGGTATGCCGGGGCAGTTGCCACGAGGGTCTTGCCTTCACCGGTTTTCATCTCGGCGATGTTGCCCAGATGGAGGGCTGCGCCACCCATGAGCTGCACGTCAAAGTGCCGCATGCCCAGCGTTCGGGATGAGGCCTCGCGGACTGCTGCAAATGCCTCCGGCAGGAGAGCGTCCAAGGTCTCGCCGTCCTGGTGCCGGGAGCGCAGACGGTCCGTTTCCTCCCGAAGTTCAGCGTCAGAGAACGTCTTGAAAGAGTCTTCCAGGGCATTGATGGAATCGGCATAGTTCCGCAGTTGCCTGAGTGTTTTCTTGTCACCCGTGCGGAGAAGTTTTTCGATTAGTGATGCCACGTGAAATTGCTCCCAGTCTCATGCTGCCGAATTCTGGCTGTTTCAGTCTACGGGAGAGAGTATCGCCACGTTATCCGGTTCCCCTGTGAGCGGACTGCTTTGCCCATCGGGTTCACAAGGCCCGATAGGTCCCCAGGCCACTGCCTCGGAGAGTGGACCCGAGAGATCCCCCACCGGCCACACAACAACTTCCTGAAGGCCGAGCCACTGGGCCATGAGCCACAATTCGGCGGAAAGCTCGACGGCGGTATCGGGTGGCGCTCCCGGCTCACCAAAGGCGGACCGAACCAAGAGTTGGCCTGCGGCCCTGTCTGCCTTCAAATCGACCCGAGCCACGATGCCTTCCCTGAGCAGGAAGGGCAAAACATAGTAGCCGAAACGGCGCTTGGCAGCGGGCGTGTAGATCTCAATCCGATAGTGGAATCCGAACAACTCTTCCAGGCGCCGCCGCTCGAAGACCAGCGAGTCAAAAGGGCTCAGCAGCGCCCGGCCTTCGGCCCTGCGTGGCAATCTGGCCTCGATGTGCCGGTAGGTTTCCCGGTCCCAACCGCGAACGGAAACGCGCTCCAGCCGGCCTGCCTGGAGAAGTCGCTGCACCGACGCCTCCCCGGCCTTCAGCGGGGTCCGAAAATAGTCGGCAAAACACCGGACCGTTCCGATGCCGTGGGCCATGGCGGCTGCATCCATGAGCCGGTCAAGGGCAGCATCGGCATCCATCCCACCGTCTAGCGAACCCGGCAGAACCCTGGAAGTAAGTGTGTAGAGGCGTTCGAATTGGGGTGTACGCGAAGCTGCCGAAACGCGGCCCTCTTCAAACAGGTGCTCCAGAACGCGCTTCACGGTGTTCCAGTTCCAGCCCCAATTTCCGCTTTCGGGGTCCTGGGTGTGCCCAAGTTGTGCAGTCAAGGCAGACGCCGTCATCGGCGGCCCGGCCTCCAGGGCTGCGAGGATTCGTTCCTCCATGGCAATACGCACCGCGGGCTCCAAGTGATGAGCACCCACCCACGCCCGCTTTTGCCAGAGAAGCAGGTCGGGAAAATGTTCCGGACGGATATAACTGGCCTCGTGAGCCCAGTACTCCATCATCTTGCGTGGTTTTCGGACTGCCATGGAGTGAAGGATTGCCGGATCATAGTTTCCCAGACGGGAAAAGAATGGCAGATAGTGGCTCCGGGCCAGCACATTCACGGAGTCGATCTGGACAAGCTGGATCCGGGCAAAGGTCCGGCCCACCGCCCGTGCGGTCACGGGGCCGGCGGGCCGGACTTTCGCCAATCCTTGGGCTGCCAATGCGATCCGCCGTGCCTGTGACAGGCTCAGCGAAGCGGTCATTGAAGTCCTTTCACGTGCGATCAAGCCTTACTTGGCGGTGGCCGCCTGGTCATCCGAGCGGTACGCGTGGATCTTCTCCTCCACGGCTTCCTCGCCGGGCTCGCAGGTGGAGTCCAGGGTTATGACACCATAAGTCCAGCCACTGCGCCGGTACACAACCGAGGGCGCATTGGTTTCCTTATCCAGGAACAGGTAGAAGTTGTGTCCCACCAGTTCCATGTTGTCCACTGCATCATCGAGCGTGAGGGATGCTGCAGGGAAAACCTTCCGACGGATCAAAACGGGTGAATCTCCCGCTGGAATGTCGTTCTCGATCTCGTAGGGCGACCGCTCATCGGCCTGCGGTGCAGGCTCCTGGTGGCTGTTGGCCTCTACGTAAATTGGCTCGCTGGCACTCGCGGGCTCAAGGGAGGCCGTTGCTTCCCGAACGGCCTTGGGCGTGTGTCGCCCATGGTGCACCTTCTTCCTGTCCTTTGCGCGACGCAACCGCTCAAGCAGCTTGTTGTACGCAAGATCGAAGGCAGCAAATTTGTCAGCGGCTGTGGCCTCGGCACGGATAACAGGGCCTCGGCCCAGGACTGTCACTTCAACGGTGAGCTGTCCCGGCGTTTGCCGGGGGTTGGTCTCCTTGGAAACCTTGGCGTCGACTCGCTGGACTTTGTCCCCCAGCGATTCAATCTTTGAGATCTTCTCGCCGGCATATTCGCGAAAGCGGTCAGAAACTGTCAGATTTCGTCCGCTGATCATGAACTCCATGGTGCCCTCCAAATAACTCAGGTGACACGACAACGACGCTGTAGGGGGCTGGTCTGACGGACAGTCGAGCCCCTTTCCGAGCCGCTATCGACAGGTACATCTGTTCTTGGTACCCACAACCGACGTTAGTTCATCGGCACGAGTTATTCACCCTTTGGCCACTTATTTTTTGTTTGCGTCTTAACCCCACCATGGGGCTCGTCTCCGTCGGTGTGCGAGGCGTAGGCTGGTGGCCTCGTGGCCGCGAGAACAACGGCGCCGCAGACTATCCCTCCGGCCGCAGAAACAGCCCGGGCAGCCTCCGCAAGGGTGGCTCCAGTGGTGAGAACATCGTCCACAATCAGGCATCTTTGCCCGCGGATCTTTTCCCTGTAGCGGGGCCGAACCCTCATGGAACCCCGGACACGCCTGGCACGCTCACCCCTGCCGAGTCCCTTTTGGCCGGTGGAACCATCTCTCCCCTCCGTGCCAAGTATGGCCCTGAGGCCATTTCCGATCAGGTCTTTGCACATTGCGGCCAGCCACTGGTTTTCCAGGAGACTCCCGGTCTTCTCAAGGGCGATAAAACCCGGGTAACGGGACAACATGCCTCGTCTCTTCATGCAGCGGAGCAGAACGTGTACGGGGCTGAAACCCCGGCTTCGGAAGGCCCTGCCGCTGCTGGGAACAGGAACAACGTAAAACCCTGGCTGGTCACCAATGGCCAGCCGGACTGCGTTTCCGAGGCAGGGCGCCAACACCTCAGCCAGTCGCCACTGGCCGAGGCTCTTGAACGACAACAGGGACTGCGAAAGTTCATCCCGATAGGGCCCCGCGGCCACCACGCCCAGCTTTACAGTGCCATCGACATCGACGAGCGCTGGCGATTCCTGTTCGGCCCTGAAGGGTTTCCTGCAAAGCTGACGCACCCGCTTGGCACAATGCCTGCACAGGACGGCGTCTTCCACACCGCAGCAGACGCAATCAACGGGAACAAGGAGTGCAACCAACTCCATCAATGCCGCTTGCAGGTTGGCAATCAGGCGCCCCAGCAGGCGCCTGTCCTTTCCGCGTCGCGGGGGTCCTGAGGGGTCCGGGTCACCAACATCCGGGTCAAGCCGACGCCCGATGCGTTGGGCAGATCGAGGACCATTGACGGCAGACGGGAGGTTGTTCACGGAGACAATCATGCTGGTAGCCTTAGGCACTTTTTGTTCCGGTGACAGCCCCACAGCCCGCTATGTGAACAACCACCGCTTGGTTGGGGCAGCGCCTCCAGGGTGCTCCGGGTCAGCCAGGGAAGGCAGGCTCCGTTGGGCCCTTGAGCTGAAGCTCCCAACCATTTCCGACACGTTGGAAAATTCCCGCTGTGGACTGGCCGTAGATCTGTTCTGACCCGTTACCTGCGCTCAGGCTCATGAGGCCGTCCCACGGCGCCAGCTGCTGTGGCTCCCCCGAGGTAAGCGAGAGCAACTCCGGAACCACGGTAGCCGTAGCCGAACTGGCCATGACGGCAACGGTGGACCCGTTGACCCACACTCCCTGGTCAGGCGAGGTGGACGTGAAAAGAGTGATCGGAGCCGTAAGATCCTTTGGCGCGCCGTCTGCAGTCCGGACGATGCCCGTCACCTGAACCACTGATTTACCGTTGGCCTCGGATATCACCAGGGCGCGGGTACCTTCGCGCGAAATCCGGAAATCCTTGACAATCCGTCCGGACAGCCACGTGGGAGATATGGTCGCCATGGGTACAGCCATGCCGGGGGCAACGCCCGTGGGCTTGAAAGCCACAACCTCAGTATTTCCGCTGGCACCTGGTCCCGCCGTCCAAACCCAATCATGGGGACTGAACGAAGGCCCGGTCAACGTGCTTCGGGTGGTCAGCTGGCGGGCCGGTTGACCCGGCTCAATGGAGTACAAGGTGGTCTTGTCGCCGTTGAGGAAGGCAACGGTTTGGGATACAGGCGACTCGGCGGGTGAATGGGGGCCGAGCCCTGCAACCGACTGAATGTCAGGCAATGGTGAAACGCGATTGTTCTCATAGCGGACCAAGTCGCCGTTATTGACGGCAATCTGGCGGGCAGGCACATTCTTGTCCACAACCGGCGGCAGAACAGTCCCGTTGTCCTCGACCCGGACCAGGTCCTGGTCAGCGCGAAGCTGGACGTTAATGACATCCGGTTGCCCCCTGAAGGTTAGCGCCAGCTGGTTCTGCATGCGTTGGCGGTCTTCTGCCGATGCATCGAACAGTTCCTTGGCCGACAAATCCACCTGGGCTGCTCCTGAAACGACAGGGACAGATTCCCGGGCCAACTTCATCCCGGAGGGAAAGGCGCTCACCACTGCCCCACGCAAGTAGGGCGCAGGCCCAGCAAGCAGGGCGCTGGTCATGGATTTAACAGTCTTCTTCTTGATGAACCATCGGTAGTCCGGCACCGCATACGTGAAGGTCGGGTCATAGAAGTAGATAGGGAAGGCGCCGTAAATGACTTTGAACGTCTCTTCCGGAATCGCAGTACCATCCGGAACCTTGGAGATCCGCCACTCCCCCTCCACTTTCTCCAGCGAGACGGGGATGGTCTCCTTGGTCCCCGGCGGAAACTGCCTGGCTATTCCGTCCGCATCCACCGTGTAGGCAAGGTCGACCTCGTAGAGGTATTCATTTTCCACGGCCGTCTTCACCACGTGGGCTCCGCGGAAAACGATGGCCCGCTTATCCGGCTTCCACGTTACGGCCTGGGCTTGGGTCAAATATTGCCGTGCTACGGGATAGTCGTCCTCATAGCCGCTGCCAGCCATGTAGAAATCCTCAATGACGGCTTCAGGTGTGGAGCCTGCGCGTGGGGCTGCGGGGAAGAACACAGGGGCGTTGGGGTTTCCCGCTCCCTCATCCTGGCTTTTTCCCACTGGTCCGGACCGGGGAATCTGGGCGCACGAAGCCAGCAAGACCATGAGCGCCGCCAGCACGGCAACAAAAGCCCGCCGGCGTACGGTTCCAAGGACCCTCATGAGCCATCGCCCTTTCCCTTGTCACCCGAAGGTCCCTTGTCACCCGAAGGAGGCGTTCCGACGTCGAATTTGCCGTCTATAGTGCCAAAACCCGTACCCAGGACAAGCATCTGGCGTTCGATGCCGGCTCCGGGCAAGTCGATGTCCGCAGGTTCCAACTGAAGGGGCGATTTGAGGATGGTTCCGCCCTGCTTGAGCGGCAATGTCAACCTGAAGTTTGAGCCCGCCCCTTTGCGACCCCATGCCTGAAGCCAGCCGTTGTGGAGCTTGGTATCCTCGGCGGCGATGGACAAGCCCAGTCCGCTGCCACCAGTAGTTCGGGCGCGCGCCGGGTCAGCCCGCCAGAAGCGGTCGAAAACCCTGGCGGCTTCCGCTTGGCTCATTCCAATTCCGTGGTCCCGCACGGCCACGGCCACGGCGTCATGGTTTGCTGCCACAGATATGTGGATCGGCTTTCCCTCGCCGTGCTCAAGGGCGTTGAGGAGCAGGTTCCTCAGGATCCGGTCGATCCTGCGCGAGTCCATTTCGACAATGATGCTCTTCTGACGGGCGTTCAGGCGGACCTCGGAGCCGTATTCGGCAGCTACTGGTGCTGCGCCCTCCATGACGTGCGAGACCACTTGGAATATGTCCTGGGGTTCGGCGTCCAAGACGGCAGCACCAGCATCGAAGCGTGAAATTTCCAGCAGATCCGACAACAAGGACTGAAACCGCTCCACCTGGTGATAGAGGAGTTCGGCCGAGCGTTTGTTCATGGGATCGAAGTCTTCGCGGGCGTCGTAAAGGACCTCCGCCGCCATGCGAACGGTGGTCAAGGGGGTGCGAAGCTCATGCGAGACATCAGAGACGAATCTTTGCTGCATTTGGGACAACGTGGCCAACTGGGTGATCTGCTCCTGCAAGCTGGCCGCCATATGGTTGAACGAAGCACCAAGCCTGGCTACCTCATCCTCACCTTTGACCACCATGCGCTCTTGGAGCTGGCCCGCAGCCAGCTTTTCCGACACCACGGCAGCATGGCTCACAGGGCTGACGACATTGCGCGTGACGTACCAGGCGATGGCACCAATCATGAGCACGAGCGCCGCACCACCGGCCCACAGCACGTTCTGGATTTCGTCCAGGGTCTTCTGTGCAGTGTTCAGGTCATAAATCAAATACAACTCATAGGCAGTGCCGTTAAAGGTCACTTTGTTTCCAACGGCAATACCGGGTCGGTCCTCGTTTCCAACCGGGAACTGCATGGAGGCCCAGAACTGTTGCTTCCCGCCTTCCTGGACAGCCTTTCGCAATTCCGGCGGGATGACGCGGACAGTGAGCTGGTCCGAGGCGCGCGACTCTACCCAGCGGTTACGGGGTTTGGTCTGTTCCGGCACGGCTTCGAAGACGTAGCGCCTCTGGATCACCGAGCCCCGGCCCTCTACGGCGGTTAACGTGTCATAGACCAACGTGATGACGCTTGATTGATCAGTAACCTGTGCGCCGTCGAAGGTGTCCTGAACCTGTTTTACGTTGTAGCGGGATTCCGACTCCGCCTGGGCCAGCCTTTCCTGGAACAGGTTATTGGCGATCTGGTTGGAAAGGTATGCTCCGACGATCGCAAAAGACGTTACGGCAAGCAGGAGCGTCGTCAACACGGTCCTGAACTCCAATGACCGCCGCCACCGCCTCAGCAAAGAACGCCAGAGGAAGCGAAGACCCGGCCGTATCTGCCGGACACCGATCGCGACGAGGCGGGAAACCCTGAGAACCAGAATCAGGCCACGTCGCATCCATATCCGGGCGCGCCACATCAGCCAGGGAAGGTTCCTTCGTACTGGATCGCTGGGGGCGGAGGGTGAACTCCCGGACCCCGAGGGCTCCGCGTTCTGCTGCTGCGCTGCGGGCTGCTCCGGAGTGCCGGACGCCTGGTCCTTGTCCTTGTCCGGGGTGCCGGTGTTGCCGGCAGGAGACTCAGGAACCTGCTTTATACCCGACACCACGCACCGTCAATACAACTTCGGGCGCTTCCGGATCCCGTTCAATCTTGGAGCGCAAACGCTGAACATGGACATTGACCAACCGGGTGTCCGCGGCATGGCGGTACCCCCACACCTGTTCAAGCAAAAGTTCGCGCGTAAAGACCTGCCACGGCTTGCGGGCCAATGCCACCAGGAGGTCGAACTCCAACGGTGTAAGTGAAATACGCTCTCCACCGCGGGTGACCAGGTGGCCGGCGACGTCGATGGTTACATCAGCAATCCGCAGGGTTTCCGGAGCCTTTTGCTCGCCCGGCCGAAGGCGCGCACGGACACGCGCCACAAGTTCAGCGGGCTTAAAAGGCTTGGGCACGTAGTCGTCAGCACCGGATTCAAGCCCTCGGACAACATCCGAGGTGTCCGATTTCGCCGTGAGCATGACAATGGGAACGTCCGATTCTCCACGAATCTGCCGGCAAACTTCGATGCCGTCCGAACCCGGAAGCATGAGATCCAAGAGCACCAAATCGGGTTTGGACGAACGGAACACTTCAAGAGCCTGGCCGCCGTCTGCGCAGAATACGGGCTCGAAGCCATCATTGCGCAGGACAATACCAATCATCTCTGCGAGCGCTTCGTCGTCGTCAACTACCAGAATCCGTGCCTTCATAGTTATATATTCCCTTATCGCCAAGCCTTTGTCCTGTTGGGCGGGCGCACGGCATGGCGTCCCCCAAGGCACTTCCACCGTACTGCACGCCCGCGCTTGGCTCGATGTGGATCTGCTGTCCGGGCAGTATGGGCTCAGGCTATGAGGGAGGACACCGGGACTATAGGCTTGGGGCGAAGGTCCATGTGGGGGACGTCGGATGTCGGGCGGGCCGGATCTCTTGGGGAGGAAATGTGTCACAGCCAGAGCACGGCCAGCAGCCATATCCGGGCGGTCAGCCTGCGTGGGGCAACCAGCCCCAGTGGGGAGGTCCGCCCGCGTGGTCAGCCCCACAGGGCGGCGGCAACAACTGGCCGGGCTACCCTCCGCCAGGACCAGGACCAGCGGGTGGATGGCCTGCGGCTGCGCCTGGCGGACCACCCTACGGCCAGCACATGTACGTTGCCCCACCCAAGCCCGGTGTCATTCCCTTACGCCCCCTGCAATTCGGCGAGCTGCTCGATGGTTCCTTCCAGACCATACGCCGGAATGCCGCCTCCATGTTTGGTTCAGCCCTGATCGTCCAGGCCGTCGCCGCCGCCCTCCTGGGCGTTGTGACCGTCGCCATGTACGAGCTCATGGATTCGTTGGAAGCGACGGATTTCAGCGGGGACGCGGCTGGATTCTTCGGCCCGTTCCTGGCCGTCATGGCGGGTTCGGTGGGAGTCTCCGTGTTGATTGGCTTTCTCGGCGCCGTTCTCCAGGGCGTCATGGTCATTCCGGTTTCCCGTTCTGTCCTCAACCGACGGACTGGCTTCGGGCAAATGTGGAAGTTGGCTGTCGGGCGGATCCTGCCCCTCCTGGGAGTAGCAGCCGTGCTCACTTTCGGTGGACTGCTGGCCGCAGCTGCCGTCGTCGGGATTGCCGTGCTGTTGTTCACGGCCTTGGGACCGGCTGCCTTGTTGATTGTCTTTCCCTTGGGCTTCGGGGCCATCGTCGTTTTTGTCTGGATTGGACTGAAGCTCATGTTTGCCCCCGCCGCCATCGTCGTGGAGCGGATCGGCGTCTATGACGGGCTCCTGCGATCCTGGCAGTTGACCAAGAGCAATTGGTGGCGCATCTTCGGCATAACGCTGCTGGTGAGCGTCATGGTGGGAATCATCGCCCAGATAGTACAGATTCCAGCCTCTCTCGCCGCGACCGCGATTGGATCTGTAATCGCTCCCCACCCGGACGCCGAGACAGTGGCCTCCACCCTGATCCTCACGACCGTGATCTCGATGATCATTGGAGCTTTGGTTGGGTCTGTGACATTCGCTTTCCAAACATCCGTGTCCGCGCTCATCTATATGGATCTTCGAATGCGTCGGGATGGGCTGGACGTGGAGTTGATGCGGCTGATGGAAAGCGGTGCAGATCCCGAGGGAATCCCGGGTGGTCCTCCCCCGCAGGTCCAAGGAAACACATGGCCACCTGGCGGCGGACAATGGCCAGGCAATCCTCCCGGGCGCCGGCCGCAGGCATGAGGGAAGCATTAATCCATGTCATTCCCGCTTTGGCCGGCACTGAACCGCCGGTGACTCCGGACCGTGACGAAGCACGTCGCTGGGCCGAGGAGGAACTATCCAAGGCGCAGTATGCCCAGGCCCGGCCCAGTTGGCTGGACCAGCTTTGGCGCGATTTCCTGGACTGGCTCAGCTCCTTGGAAGGGGACGGATCTTCCCCGGGAGCAACATCGCTGTTCCCCTCATCATTTCCTTGGCTGTCGTGCTCATCGTGGTGGCTATCCTCGTAGTCCGTCCCAGGCTGAATGCAACGCGAAAAACCTCCATTGCCGGCATTTACGGCAAGGACGCCGTTGTGGACGCTGCCACATACCGGAAGCGCGCTTTGGCCGCGGCCGACGACGGCGACTGGCCGTCCGCCGTCGTCGATCAGTTCCGGGCCTTGGTGCGTTCCGCGGAGGAACGGGATGTCATTGAAGCGCGGGCCGGACGGACGGCCGATGAAGCCGCAGGGCACTTGGGCCAGGCCTTCGCCCCCGCTCAACTCCGGCTGGTCGATGCAGCCCGTCTGTTTGATGCGGTCCGCTACGGAGAACAGGCCGCAACACGCTCGGACTATGAAGAAGTGCGCAAGTTGGATACGGACCTCCTGGCCCTAACACCTGACTTCAGTGGCCAGGACCAGCAGGGATTCGCGGTGCCGCGATGACCCTCCAGGAACAGGTGCCAGAAGCTTTACAGGGAGGAACTCCTCCTCAACGGCGGACCAGCGCATTATGGAGTTGGTTCCGAAAGCACCTGGTGTGGATTGCACTGGGAGCAGTGTTTGCCGCATTCGTGACGTTCCTGATAGCGGAGCGGTTCTCGGCACCCAACGACTCCCGCGCCTTGTCTACCCGTAATCCCGCTCCCGACGGGGCCATGGCCCTGGCCGAAATACTGGGGCGTCACGGTGTGGGCATAACCCCCACCGATACCCTCGAAGACACCCTGGCAGCGCTTTCCGACGACGACACCACCGTGCTGCTGTATGACCCCCGCGGTTTCCTGGACAGATCGCAGTTGCAAGATGTGAGGGCCGCGGCCGGGCGAGTAGTGGTGGTGGCACCGCGGCTACGCACGTTGAACGGCCTCGATCCGGGCATCCGTCCCGGCGGGGTGGTTCCCGAAGCAACAAAAATCCTTGAACCGGGCTGCGGCCAGGAAGATGCAGAGCAGGCGGGAAGCGTTGCCGCACAAGGCCCGGTGTACCTGGGGCCGGTAGTTTGTTACGCCACCCGCAGCGACGGACCTGGACTTTATGTGGCCTCGGAGGATGAGGGCGTCATTGTTCTGGGGAGCACCGGGTTGCTGGAAAACCAACACCTCGCTGCCGAAGGCAACGCCGCATTGGCGATCCGGACCCTGGGAAGCTCCTCAGACTTGGTCTGGTACACACCGGGCCTCACGGATGTAGCGTCCGATCGATCCGCCCCGACGCTCAGCGAGCTTGCACCGCCCTGGCTGGCATTTGCGGGTCCATGGCTGGCTGTCATAGCTATCCTTGCCATCCTCTGGCGTGGACGACGCTTGGGCCCGTTGGTCTTTGAGCCACTTCCCGTGGTGGTTCAAGGCCGCAGAAACTGCCGAAGGCCGTGCACGCCTCTATCAGGATTCACGGGCCGTGGAACGCGCCGCCGACAATCTGCGGGCAGGAACCCTCGCCCGGTTGGCCAAGCATTTCAATCTGGGGACGGACGCCGCCGGGGAGGCCATTATCGACGCCGTGGCCCGGCGCCTTGGACGGCAAGCACCGGCGATCCGGTGGGCATTAATTGATTCCAAGCCGCAGACAGAAGGACAACTGGTGCAGTGGGCACAACAGATCGAACGAATCGAACAGGAGGCGACGGCCCGATGAGCAACCAGCCGAACAACTACACGGACAGCAACAACCAATACTCCGGTGGCGCGGCCCACCAGGGCGTGGAGGATCCTGCCCGGCAGTCCCTGCTGAACGTCCGGAACGAGGTTGGGAAGGCTGTGGTCGGGCAGGATCCCACAGTGACGGGCATGCTCATCGCCCTTCTCTGCGGCGGCCACGTCCTGCTGGAAGGTGTGCCCGGCGTCGCCAAGACCCTGTTGGTCCGGGCGTTGTCCACTGCCTTGAGCCTGGAAACCAAGCGCGTACAGTTCACGCCGGATCTCATGCCCGGTGACGTCACGGGCTCCTTGGTGTACGACTCGCATTCATCGGAATTCACTTTCCGCGAAGGGCCTGTTTTCACCAACATCCTGCTGGCCGATGAAATAAACCGAACGCCACCCAAGACACAGGCCTCGCTCCTGGAAGCAATGGAGGAACGCCAGGTTTCCGTGGATGGCGTATCGCGGCCACTCCCTGCACCCTTCATCGTGGCAGCCACCCAGAATCCCGTGGAATACGAAGGAACTTACCCCCTGCCCGAGGCCCAATTGGACAGGTTCCTCCTCAAGCTGACCATGCCCTTGCCAGGAAGGGCCGAGGAAATCGAAGTGATCCGCCGGCACGCCGGTGGCTTCGACCCCCGAAACCTCGCCGCGGCCGGCGTGCGGGCGGTGGCTGGCGCCGTCGAGCTTTCCAACGCCCGCGCGGCTGTGGCGCAAGTGGCCGTCGCACCGGAAATTCTGGCCTACATTGTGGATGTAGTCCGGGCCACCAGATCAGCCCCGTCCTTCCAGCTGGGCGTCTCCCCTCGAGGCGCTACTGCCCTCCTGAACACGTCGAAGGCATGGGCGTGGTTGTCCGGGCGGCCCTTCGTGACACCGGACGACGTCAAAGCATTGTCCTTGCCTTGCCTCAGGCACCGGGTAGGCCTGCGTCCTGAGGCCCAGATGGATGGCATCCACGTTGACGACGTCCTGGGCAGCATCCTCGCATCCGTTCCGGTGCCTCGTTGATTCTGCCGGTGCTGCAGATGATGCCGATGACGCAAATGGCAACGGTGCCCTGATGGCCATCACGGGTCGTTTTGTGTTGCTGGCTGTTGCCGGGCTGGTTCCGTTGCTGCTTTTTCCGGCGTGGAGCACGGTGCTGTTCGTCGCTATCGGATTGCTCCTGTTCCTGACCCTTGACCTTGTCCTGGCGGCTTCCCCAGCCAAGCTGGGCTTGGCTCGTCAGCAACCGGGCAACGTCACTTTGGAAAGTCAGGTTGATTCCGTCCTCACGGTGACCAACCTGGGCCGCCGGAAGCTACGGGCGATGATCCGGGATGGTTGGCAACCTTCCGCTGGAGCCCTGAACCCAGCCCAGCCGCTCGACGTTCCAGCTGGTGAACGTCGCCGCATGACGGTTTCTCTGGCGCCACGGCGCCGCGGCGATCTCGAGAGCCCACACGTGACGATCCGTTCCTATGGGCCCTTGCGGCTGGCGGCACGGCAGCGAACGAGGGCTCTTCCCGGGCGGCTTCGGGTGCTGCCACCCTTCCATTCCAAACGGCATCTGCCATCGAAACTGCGCAAGCTGCGCGAACTTGATGGCAGGGCGGCTGTGCAGATCCGGGGCGCGGGAACGGAGTTCGATTCCCTGCGGGACTACGTTCGTGGCGATGACGTCCGATCCATTGACTGGCGTGCAACCGCCCGTCGCACATCTGTGGTGGTGCGGACCTGGCGTCCGGAACGGGACAGGCGCGTTGTGATAGTTCTGGACACATCCCGAACCGCAGCGGCCCGCATTGACGACGAGCCGAGGCTCGATACTTGGATTGAGGCTGCGCTGCTGCTCGCGGTTCTGGCGGAACGGGGCGGGGATCGGGTTGACTTCCTCGCCTACGACCGGATGCTCCGCGCGAGGGTCGAATCTGCTTCGAAAGGCAATCTCCTGGCCCAACTCGTTCAAGCCATGGCGACGTTGGAGGCCGAGCTTATCGAACTGGACTGGCAGCAGATCCCAGGCCAGGTGCGCGCCGTGTCGGCACACCGCTCTCTTGTGGTGCTTTTGACAGCCCTCGACGGCGGCGCCCCGGAGGAAGGCCTTCTCCCCATGGTGGCCCAGCTGGTCCGCCAGCACGTGGTGGTGGTGGCATCTGTCCGGGACCCCTTGCTGGCAGAGATGAAGACCGGGCGTTCCACAGCCAGCCAGGTATTCCGTGCCGCCGCCGCGGAACGCGCCCTGCTGGAACGCGCCGCCGTCACTGAACAATTGCGGCAACTCGGGGCTGAAGTGGTGGACGCCGAGCCCTCTGAGGTCCCTCCCCTGCTTGCTGACACCTACATCCGGCTTAAAGCGGCCGGACGGCTCTAGGAAGGACTCCAATGAACGAACCCATCTACCGGCTCGCCCTGGGCAATGATTTCACCAAGCTGGCGCCCGAACTCCAGGAGTACTTCTCCCTGGCGGCAGGCTCCGGGTCATATGGAATCGGCGAAGGAGTCTTTGACGTCGTGGGATGCCAGCAAAAATGGATGCGCCCTTTGCTGGCCCTGACGGGAAGCGAAGAGGCCTTCTTCCCTGAATACGGCGAAGGCATTCCGTTCCGCATTGAGAACCATGCCCACGTGGATCCCTTTGGCCGGCAAGCCCTCACGGCACGGCGTGAAATCTACTTCCCATCCGGGACGCGATTGTTCCACGACACCACGAGCGCTATTACCACGCCGCAGGCCGGCTCCGTTACGCCCGCACCGATCCGGTTGGTGGACCATGTTGGCCGTTACCGCCGCCTCGTCACGGACCTCGACGTCAGCGTCACACCCAACGGCCGGTTGCGGGGCGTGTCCAAAGCCAGCCGGCTCTTCCTGGGTCCACTGCGCATTCCATTGCCGGCGGCCCTGGACGCAAAGGCCTTCGCGGAGCAATGGTGGGACGAGTACGAAGGCAAGCACCGAATCCAGGTCAAGGTCATTCAACCCCAGATCGGCGTAGTGCTTGTCTATGCCGGCCGCTTCGATTACCGGTTGGCGCCCTACCTGCCCGGGGCCGCCCAAGGCACATCGCTCCCCCGCTATGCAGAACCGGATCGCTGGGAAAAGAGGATCTAGCCCTTGCCGATCAGCCCTGTGACAGTTGGTCCAGGCCATCGGCCACTTGGGTGAGCCGGGCGAGCACTTCCTTCGCTGTGGAGGGCTTCACGTGGGCGAGTCCCGTTGCCGGCGTCAAGCGCAGTGCCGGCAAAGCCGACGCCGGGAGGCCCAGCTGGCTCCAAGGCCGCCAAATGCTTTCCACAATGTCTGAGGTCCGCGGGAGCATGGCATCAGCGTCCGCTGTGGGCATCGCACCGGCCCACAAGCGCTTGCCATCTTCCACTGCTCCGGCAAGCTGCTCCCATTGGCGGGTTGTCAATGCCCTCAGCGGCACGGCAATGCCATCGGCGCCCGCTTCGAGTATGCGATCAATCGGGGCCTCGATCTCCGGTACTGCCACCACAATTTCGACGGCGCCTGCTGCCCTGAGCGCATCGATCACCAATCGCCAGGCACCCGCAACCTCCTCGCCGGGGATGGACCGCAGAGTGCGGTAACCACTCGCCGTCGGGATTGTTCCGCCCATCACTGCGGCAATGTCCGGCTCGTCCAACTGGACCACAACGCCCGCTCCGGGGACCGCTCCCGAGATCCGTTGAAGGTGTCCTGCTACTCCGGCCGCCAGTGACTCTGCGATGTCACGGCGCGCCCCAAAATCGAGGAGGGCTCTCTCGCCGTTGTGGAGGTACAAACCGGCCGCGAGGCTCAGGGGACCCATCAACTGGACCTTGATCCCACTGGCTGAAACTTCCTCTGTTCCAGCGACGTCAGCCAGGATGTTGACGTCAGTGGCAAGCGCGGATCGTCCTCGTTGCGCGTCCTTTCCCGGCCGGTCCACCAATCTCCAACCGTGGGGCTGAACGTCCACGGCCAAATCCACAAGGAGCGAAGCTGTCCTGCCTACGGCGTCGGATCCCACGCCACGGTCCGGCAGCTCGGGCAGGAACGGCAGGTGGGGGTCGCCCAATTCCCCCCGGATGATCCGCAGGGATTCTGCAGGGTCAATCCCAGGCCATGGGCCAAGAGCCGTAGCGCTAACCCTTCGCACTTCTCCTGACATACTTTCAGGCCTGCTGGCTGGAGATCTGGTGATCCTCTGCGATGGCCTCGTGATGGCGGATCACTTCACTGATGATGAAATTCAAGAACTTCTCGGCAAATGCGGGGTCAAGATGCGCGTCCTCGGCCAGGCGGCGAAGCCGGGCGATCTGGGCTGCTTCCCGTCCAGGGTCGCCCGCCGGAAGTTTGTGCGTGGCCTTGAGGACCCCTACTTTCTGGGTGGCCTTGAAGCGTTCCGCGAGCAGGAAAACGAGTGTGGCATCAATGTTGTCGATGCTGGACCGGATGGAGAGCAGCTCATCCATGACGCCGCGATCCACCTGGCCCGCGAGGGAACTCGCTGACGGGTTGAAGGAATCGTCGTCTTCGGGGAGGGCATTGTTCTGCTCGGTCATGGTCCCCAGTCTATGGGGTGCGGCGGTAGCGTTGCCGGTGTTACCTGACGGCGTCCCGCCAGCGGTGTTCCCGTCGCGGGAATCGGTGCAGAATGGCAGCATCACTGCACTCGACCAAGGGAGCTTCCATGAAAATCGCTGTTCTGGGAACAGGAATGGTGGGGCACGCCCTCGCTGGCAAGCTGGTGTCTTGTGGTCACGAGGTCATCATGGGTTCCCGTGAATCCGGTAATCCCAAGGGCGAGGAATGGGCCCAACAAGCTGGTCCACGCGCCAGTGCGGGCTCTTTCGCGGAAGCGTGCGCACAGTCCGAGCTGATCGTGAATGCCACACCCGGTACTGTGAGCCTGGCCGTCCTCGCTGAAGCCGGCGACGCCACCCTGAACGGCAAAATCCTCTTGGACGTGGCTAATGCCCTTGATGGATCCAGCGGCTTCCCGCCATCTCTCACAGTCTGCAACACCGACAGCATCGCCGAGACCATTCAACGGACCTACCCCGAGGTGCGGGTAGTGAAATCCCTTAACACAGTCAGCGCCCCCGTGATGGTGGATCCAGGGCGGCTTCCGGGCCCACATGACATGTTCATGGCGGGAAACGACGCGGATGCTAAATCCACAGTGTCAGGCCTGCTGCAGGAGTTTGGTTGGGCGCCCGAGCACATCAGGGACCTGGGAGCACTCGACGCTGCCCGCGGCATGGAAATGTGGCTGCCCTTGTGGCTAAGGATCTTCATGCAGCAGCCAAAGGGAAAGATGTTCAACATCGCCATCGTCTCGGAATAGCTCAGGAACCACCCTCAGCAATGGAGGCACTGAAGGTCCGCTCCCCAGCGTGGAGAACGGACCTTCGGTGCAGCTTTCCGGCGTTGTCAGTGCCGGCGTTGTCGGTGCCCGGCTTGGGACCTAGCCGCCCAACAGCGCGCGGTGGGCTTCCCGGCGTCGTGCTTGTTCGTCAGGGTCCGGAACCGGCAAGGAGGCAATCAGCCGCTTGGTGTAGTCGTGCTGGGGCGAGCCCATCACATGGTTGCCGATGCCCTGCTCCACCAACTGTCCCTTGTACAGCACGCCCACCCAGTGCGAGAGCATGTCCACCACTGCAAGGTCATGGCTGATGAAAAGTGCCGCGAAGCCGAACTGCTCCTGGATGTCCTTGAACAAGTCCAGAACCTTGGCCTGCACTGAAACGTCCAGCGCGGAGGTTGGTTCATCGGCAATCAGCAGCCGCGGATTGAGCGCCAACGACCTCGCAAGAGAGGCCCGCTGCCGTTGTCCACCGGACAGCTCGTGCGGGTAGCGTTGCGCGTACGACGCCGGCAACTGGACTGACTCGAGCAGTTCGCCTACCTTTTTCCGCGCCTCAGCCGCGCTGGGCTTCGTGTGGATAATCAGCGGCTCAGCCACGCATTCGCCGATGGTGAGATGAGGGTTGAAGGAGGCGGCAGGGTCCTGGAAAACAAAGCCGATCTCCTTCCGCAGGGGACGGAAAGTACGCTCCTTGAAGTCCAGCATCTCGTAGCCGAGGACTTTGAGACTGCCGCCCGTTGTCCGGTTCAGGCCAGCGATTGCCCGGCCAATGGTGGATTTTCCGGAACCAGACTCGCCCACCAAGCCAAAAACCTCGTTCTCCGAGACTGTGAAGCTGACGTTGTCTACGGCTTTGAAGCCATGGCGTCCAAACCGGCCCGGGTACTCAATGGTGAGGTTCTTCGCTTCGACGAGGACCTTGCCGTCTTGATGCAGTCGAGCGCGAGCGCCTTCAGAGGCTGAGTTCCGGCCCAGGTGCGGGACCGCAGCGAGGAGCTTTTTCGTGTAGTCCTGCTGTGGTTCCGCGAACAACACCCTTGAGGGCGCTTCCTCCACCACATCTCCCTGGTACATGACCACTACCCGGTCGGCGAGGTCGGCCACTACGCCCATGTTGTGGGTGATCAACACGATGGACGTGCCGTAGTTGTCCCGCAAATCCCGGAGTAGCTGCAGGATTTCCGCCTGCACTGTGACGTCCAGGGCAGTCGTTGGCTCATCGGCCACAATCAGGCCGGGGTTCAAAGCCAACGCAGCGGCAATCACCACGCGCTGTTTTTGCCCGCCGGAAAACTGGTGTGGGTAGTAGTTGACCCGGGTTTCAGGATCCGGAATGCCCACCTTGCGCAACGCCTCCGTGGCGCGTTCCTTGGCCTCCTTGGCAGACACGCGGTGACCGTCCTTGGCGTGCGCACGGATCCCTTCGGCAATCTGCCAGCCAACCGTGAACACGGGATTCAAGGCGGTGGAGGGTTCCTGGAAGACCATGGCTACGTCGCGGCCACGGATCTTTCGTAGTGCGGATTTGCTGACGCTGATCACGTTGTTGCCATTGATCACCACCGCGCCGGAGCTGATGGCAGTTTCCGGAAGGAGGCCAAGGATGGTCTTGGCCGTCACGGTCTTGCCGGAGCCGGACTCCCCCACGATCGCCACTACTTCCCCGGCTTTGACGTCCAGGCTGACATCCTTCACCGCATAGACATCCCCGCCATCCGTGGCGAACGTGACTTTGAGCCGATCAATGGTGAGGACCGGTTCACTGGCGGCCCCGGCATCGGAAATGTTTCCGAGGTTGGTGGTCATGGCTTACCTGCTTCTGAAGCTGTAGGGGTTGCAGGGGATTTCGTTGCGCCTGCGCGCTTGCGTCCACGGATCCGGGGATCGTTGAGGTCGTTGATGCTTTCGCCAACCAGGGTCAGGCCCAGGACCGTCAGCACGATTGCGATGCCGGGGAAGACACCGGTCCACCAGATACCCGAGGAGGTATCGGCCAGCGCCTTGTTCAGGTCGAAGCCCCACTCTGCAGCGGACGTCGGCTCGATACCGAAACCAAGGAAGCCAAGGCCGGCAAGCGTCAGGATCGCCTCGGAGGCATTGAGGGTAAACATCAGGGGCAGGGTGCGCGTTGCGTTCTTGAAGATGTGCCGTCCGATGATACGCAGGCTGGATGCACCCAGTACCTTGGCCGACTCGACGAAAGGCTCAGCTTTGAGCCGGATGGTTTCGGCGCGGATGACCCGGAAATATTGGGGCACGAACACCACGGTGATGGAGAACGCACAGGAGAAAATACCGCCCCAGAAACTGGACTGGCCACGGCTGATCACGATCGAGATGACGATTGCCAAAAGCAGGGTGGGGAACGCGTAGATGGCGTCCGCCACCACTACAAGGATCCTGTCCAACCAGCCGCCGAAGTAGCCGCTGAGCAGGCCCAGGGCGACGCCGAGGAAAAGGGACATTGCCACGGACACGATAATGACGGTCACGGCCGTCTGGGATCCCCACAGGACGCGGGACAGGACGTCATAGCCGCCCACAGTGGTGCCAAGCAGGTGTTTGGCACCCGGTGCCTGTTGGGTGGGGAAGGAACCGGACGCATCGCTGAGTTGGGAGTATCCGTAGGGGGCCAGAAGCGGGGCGAAAATGCTTGTCAGCAGGAACAATCCGCTGAGGACAACGCCCACCACCAGCATGCCGCGTTGGAGGCCAACGCTTTTCCTGAGGTGGGACACCACCGGAAGCCGGGAGAAGAGGGGCTGCTTGGGAGCAGTCAGTGAAGGAGTGCTCATGGTCAGTACCTCACTCGGGGATCGATGAGCGCGGCAATGATGTCCACGATGAAGTTGGTCACTGCGACGATGATGGCCAGCAGCACGACAATGCCTTGGACAGCTACAAAGTCACGGGCATTGAGGTATTGCACCAGCTGGTACCCCAGGCCCTTCCACTCGAAGGTTGTCTCGGTCAGGATGGCGCCGCCGAGCATGAGCGCAATTTGCAGGCCCATGACAGTGATGATGGGGATCAGCGCAGGCTTGTAAGCGTGTTTGGTAACCAGCCGGAACTCACTAACGCCCCGGGACCGGCCAGCCTCAATGTAGTCCTTTCCCAGCGTGCCAATGACGTTTGTCCGTACCAGCCGCAGGAAGACCCCGGCGGTCAGCAAACCCAGGGCCACGGCCGGCAGGACAGCGTGGGATGTAACGTCTCCGAGAGCAGCAAAGTTGCCGCTGCGAAGCGCGTCCAGCCAGTAGATGCCTGATGGAGCTCCCAGGCTGCTCATGGTCAATTCCGTGCGCGTGGAGGCACGTCCTGCCACGGGGAACCATCCGAGCCACACCGAAAAGGTCAGCTTGAGAAGGAGGCCTGAAAAAAACACGGGTGTGGCATAGCAGAGAATCGCGAAGAACCGCAGAACGGCGTCGGAGCTCTTGTCGCGGTGTTGGGCTGCGATGAGTCCGAACGGGATACCGACTGCGAGCGCCACGATCAGTGCGTTGATCGAAAGCTCAAGTGTTGCGGCCCCAAAGGTAGTGAGTACCTCGACGACGGGACGGCGGTCGGTGATCGTCGTGCCAAAGTTGCCGGTGATGAGTTGGCCAAGGTATTCGAAGTACTGGATCAGAACGGGCCGGTCATAGCCGGCATCGTGGATTCGCTGTGCCAGGACATCTGGTGGGAGACGTCCGCCTTGGGCAGCAGTGATGGGATCTCCAATGACCCTCATCAGGAAGAAGACCAACGTCACCAGAATGAAGACGGTGGGGATGATCAGGAAGAACCGGATCACGATGTACTTTCCAAGGCCTCCCCGGCCTTGGACTTGCTCCTGGGAGCTACTATCCCGGGCTCCGCCTCGGGTACCTCTATAACTGTTGTCATTGTTACCTGTATTTCCTGCCCGTGGATTGCGCGGGATTGGCTCATGCATGCCGGCCACGAGGGTGGTCAGCAAAGGAGGCGGGACACCGGATCAGTGTCCCGCCCCTTTCCATCACATGGTGTGGTTACTTCGAAATTGTTCCGAGGCGGAACTTGAAGGATGCGTCCAGCGTCTTTTCAACACCGTTCACGCCACTTCCGGCCACCGCGACTTGAGCGCCCTGAAGCAGGGGCAGGGTTGAGATGTCCTTGGCCAGTGCGTTCTGGACATCTTTGATGTCTGCTTCCCGCTTGGTCTTGTCAGCCTCGGTCAGCTGCTTGGCGATCAAGTCGTTCACAGTGGGGTTGTTGTAGTGGTTCTTCAGGAAGCCGCCGTCCGGGAAGAACGGGGTCAGGTAGTTATCGGCGTCGCTGAAGTCAGGGAACCATCCAAACTGGAACACGGGGTACTCGTCAGCGCGGCTCGCCTTGCTGTAGGTAACCCATTCAGTGGACTGCAGGTTGACCTTGAAGAGTCCGGACTTCTCCAGTTGTTCCTTGATCATGGCGTACTCGTCACCCGAGGAGCCGCCGTAGTGGTCCGGGTTGTACTGCAGGTTCAACGCAACAGACTCGGTAATTCCAGCGTCCGCCAGTACCTTCTTTGCCTTGTCCAGGCTCGGCTTTCCGTTGTCTCCATAGGCATCCTTGAATGACTCATTGGCGCCGAGGAATCCGCTGGGCACGTTGGAGTACAGCGGGAGGTAGGTGCCCTTGTAGACCTGGTCAGCGATGGCTTGGCGGTCGACGAGGTTGGCTACGGCTTGCCGGACTGCGAGCGCCTTGGCGGGATCAGCGCCGGCTGCCTTGGTTCCGAACGGCATGGTGTCGAAGTTGAAGGTGATGTAGCGGATCTCGCCACCCGGTCCCGTCAACACCTTGACTTTGGAGTCCTTCCTCAGGTCGTCAACGTCCGTGGCACTGAGGCTTCGGAAGGCGACGTCGATGTTGCCCTGCTGGATGTCCAGCTTGAGGTTGGTGGGGCTGGCGTAGTACTTGATGGTCGCTTCGTCGTTCGCCGGCTTGCCGAGGACACCCTTGTAGTCACCGAACGCCTTGAAGCTAACAAGTTCGTTCTTCTTGTAGCTATCGATCGTGTATTGGCCGTAGAAGGCTTTAGCCTTGATGATCTCGTCGTCCGGAAGGATCTTGTCCGCCGGGAAGACTTCGTCGTCAACAATGGGCGCGGCAGGACTGCTGAGAATCTGGCTGAAGGTCTGGTCATTTGCATTCTTCAGCTTGAAGACCACTGTGGTGGCATCAGGAGTGCTAACACTCGCGATGTTGGTCAGGAGGGACGCCGGGCCGGCGGGGTCGTTGATCGCAACCTGTCGGTCGAACGAGAACTTGACGTCCTTGGAGTCCAGCGTGTGTCCATTGGCCCATTTCAGGCCCGCCTTGAGTTTGACGGTGTATTCCGAAGGTGCCGTGAACGAGGACGACTCCGCAAGGTCCGGGACCGGTTCAGCACCCCCAGGCTTGGAGTTCAACAGGAACGAGTAGATCTGGTTCATCACCATGAATGAACCATTGTCATAGGATCCGGCCGGGTCCAATGACGTGACTTTGTCTGTGGTGCCGTAGGCGATCGGGCCGGCGGCAGCCGGGGCGGAGGAGGAACCGCCGCCGGAGGGCCCGGTGCATGCAGTCAAAGCGAGGGCGGAAACGCCCGCCAGCGCGATAACGCCATGCAGGGCCTTCTTCTTCAGTGCCATCTGTGAACCTTCTGTTCGATGGATTAGGCGCGCCGCCGTGGGATATTTGTGACGGAGCGCACTCTTGATTCCACGATTCAATCAGACTTCAGCGCCCCCGGGCCCTTGATTTTATGATTCGAGACACAATATTTACCTACGAGTAGGTTTTCCAGGGGACGCCAAAGCATTGCCCCCGAAGGATCGCCGGAATATCTTTATTCCGAGTTGATAAGCGCTGATCACGGACAGGCGGAACGCAGCCGTGGACAGCATCCAGGCGGCGGTTCCGGGGGCCGCCGAGGTAATGGGTGCAAGGACCAGTCCTAAGGACAGGAACATGAGCAAGGCAGCCCTCTGCGTGGGGATCAACAAGTTCAAGTATTTACCCGAATCGAGCTGGCTTCACGGTTGCGCTAATGACGCTGAAGACCTGGCCGCCCTCCTTGAGGCGCAGTATGGTTTCGCCTCCTCCAGCATCAAGGTCCTGAGGGATGCCAAGGCCACCAAAAAGTCCGTGATGGCCGAACTCAACAAGTTGGTCGATAGCGCGGTAGAGGGAAAGTCCAACCACATCGTCTTCACCTTCTCCAGCCATGGCACGCAGATACCCGATACCAGCGGCGATGAGGTGGATCGGCTGGACGAAGCCTTCGCCTGCTACGACATCAACAACGCCGGCGACTCCTGGGACCCGGAGACAGTGATCAGTGATGACGAGTTGGCCACGCTCTTCGGGCGGCTGCCGGAGGGCGTCCTCATGGACGTCGTCCTGGACACTTGCCACAGCGGCACTGGACTGAAGTCCCTGGACCTCTTGCCGGGCCGACGCCCGCGTTTCCTGCCTGCCCCAACGCCCAGGGCTGTGATCGCGAACGAGTTCAGCGACGCCCGCACCCTTCGCGACCTTGTGAAATCACCCATGCTGTCCAAGCCTGTGCTGATGGCAGCCTGCCGATCGGACCAGACGGCCGCGGACGCCCTCATTGAGGGCCGCTACAACGGAGCCTTCACGTATCACTTCGTGAAGTCCCTGCAGGGCAACGGCACAGCAGGGCGGGCGGAAGTCCTGAAGCTGGTGAGCAAGGGGCTCAAAGGCGGCGGTTTTGATCAAGTTGCCCAATTGGAAGGCACGACGGCGGCACGCAAGGCTGCCTGGGGCAGCTAACCTTTCGTCGGCGTCACCTCAGGGGCATCAGCTGTTCCCGCGTGCCTATTGCGCGTCCTTATTCGCCCGTGCCGTGGAACTTGTCCCTGACACCGGAAGATGCGGCTTCCTCGGCGTCGTGCTGTTGGTCGGAGCCAAACAGCATTCCTTGCCGCTCCCGGTCCATCACCGGTTTAAGGGCGGCATACACAAGCCGCCCACCGGCGTCGAATCTGAGGACTCCTCCTCCACGTACGTCCACGAATTCCCGCCGCGTCTTCAGGCCAAGGCGGACGTAGGCCTCCTTACGGCTCATCCGCACCGTTTGAATGAATGATGCCCCGATTTCGGAGATGATGAAACCGTCCGGCGACACGCGTTCGGATGTACGTACCCGGGTGGAGCTCAGTGGCGTGCGCCGCTCCAGCCGGGCCGCGTCCAGGAGCCTCGGGTTTTCCCACACGAAGCGTTGGACTTCCTGGGGGTCCGACCCCAGTGCCGAAAGGCGGATGGGATAGCGAAGCCCCTGGTAGCTATCCACCCCGCTGATGTTGTTCAGCGACACCCGGCGGATCCCAATGGCCGAGAATTCCGTTTGCAGGGCATCCCGATAGCCGTAGGTGTCTTCCGGGACCATGTCCAGGTCCGCGGCAATGATGCCACGTAAGAGATCCCGCCAGGTCACGTCCACGGGCGGCATGTAGGAAAGGCCCCGGATCACCATGCGCAGGACCCTCATGGCCACGATTGAACCGGATTCGGCCTTCTGCTGCAGGCTTTGGTTGTCCCCAAAACGCGCATTTCTCTCCGACCACAACCGCTGGACGGCCCGGAGTACTGCCCCCACCACCACAGCCCCGCGGGCGTGCGGGTCCAGCATGGTTTGCCAGCCCTCAGGAATGGCGCCAACGAATGGCTCCCTCAGTGGACCTCGCGCGAAAAGGTCCCTCGCAAAGTCAAAGAGGGACCTTATCAGGATCGCGTCGTCCACGACCTGCCCTGCCTCAAAGCCTTCCCCGGCAGCTTCAAGTTGCCGGAAGACCACCTCCCGGGATGAGAACACCGACAGTATGGCCACCAGATCTGCCAGGGCCTCGTGCATGGCAAGTTGCTCCATGGTGGCCAGCTGGTCTGCCCATGCAGGCCGGAAGCCGTCAAGGATCGCATGGGTGACTTCGTGGGCAACGATGTCCCTGTACAACGCAGTGGGAACTTTGTAGCCCATGCGGTCCACCGAACCGAAGCGGATGGTGTTGGTACCTCGCTCATATCCGGTATCGATGGCCGTGACACGATCCCTTGCCTTCAGGACCACCCGCCCCTCCGGGTTCCAGGGCATCCGCCGGCCGAGCGTGGATTCGAAGATATCCAGGGTGCTCATGGCCACGCCGTAGACGTGCTGGGCAAGGAAACGGGTATCGTCCAGGAGTTCGCGAAGGTCCGTGGGCGGAGGTTCTGAAATCAATTGCCAGGGGTCGCCTTGGCGCGTCAGGGTAACTGGCGAGACATTGGTTCCACGCCACTTTCGGATGTGGATCGCGTAGCGGTGTCCAGTGGGGCCACGCCGCAGCCGCTCTACGGGTATCCGTACTTGGGCTGTCAGCGGTGGCGCCCCGCCGCTGCCTATCGGCCCCTCTGCAAGGACCATCACGGAGACCATCTGCCCGGCTTTGATGTCTCCCGGGCTCTTCTTTGGAAATGCCACAGTCATCGCCATCCCGAGTGCGGACCCCAACACACCGCAGCGGTTGCGCTGCTTAGGCCAGTATGGGGGCCCTCAAACGCGGAGGCAATAATCCGGCAACGGCTAGAGAACTGCCCTCTGCAGGGAACGTGCGGCGTCGATGGTTGCCTGTCCCAGTACCCGGGTGCCCTGATACAGCACGACGGTCTGGCCAGGCGCCACTCCCCGCAGGGGTTCGGTCAGGGTGACCACGAGTTCGGCCCGCTCAATACCCTCTTCATCGGCAACCGGCTCAATGTGTGCACGGGCAGGAACGGGGTCGCCATGTGCCCGCACCTGGGCGTGGCACTCGAATTCCGCACCTGTCCCAACCTCGGAGATGGGCAAACCAGCCCAGGACACCTTGATTCCGCGGATTTCATCGATGGCAAGGAGCGCTTCCGGCCCCACAACAACCTTGTTTTCCTTTGGCCGGATTTCCAGGACGAACCGGGGCTTGCCATCGGAGGCCGGGGTGCCCAGCTTCAGTCCTCGGCGCTGGCCGACGGTGAAGGCGTTTGCACCCGGGTGCTCGCCTACCTTCGTGCCAGTTTCGTCCACGATGTCGCCGGTTGTCATTTCGATTTTCTCGGCCAGCCAGCCACGCGTATCTCCATCGGAGATGAAGCAAATATCGTGGCTGTCAGGCTTATTTGCCACCGACAAACCCCGCCTTTCGGCCTCGGCCCTTACCTCGGCCTTGGAGGGAGTGTCCGCCAGCGGGAACATGGAGTGCTTAAGCTGCTCGTGGGTCAGGACGCCCAGGACATAGCTTTGGTCCTTGGCCCAGTCTGCCGCACGATGCAGTTCGCGATTGCCGTCGGCGTCTTCGATTACTTTGGCGTAATGCCCGGTGCAGACAGCATCAAAGCCAAGGGCAATGGCCTTTTCCAGCAAGGCAGCAAACTTAATGCGCTCGTTGCAACGCATGCAGGGATTCGGTGTGCGCCCGGCAGCATATTCGTCAATGAAGTCCTGGACGACATCTTCCTTGAAGCGTTCGGAGAAGTCCCACACGTAGTAAGGAATCCCCAGGACATCACAGGCGCGCCATGCATCGCGGGAGTCTTCAATGGTGCAGCAGCCCCGGCTTCCGGTACGAAGGGTGCCGGGCATGCGCGACAACGCAAGGTGGAGTCCGACGACGTCGTGTCCGGCCTCGACGGCGCGGGCGGCGGCCACGGCGGAGTCGACTCCGCCGCTCATTGCTGCAAGTACTCGCATGCTGGCTTTCCGTGTTTTAGGGGTTTTTGGATAGTGATTCCGGCTGAGGCGAGCCGGCACGCCCAACTATTCTAGCTCCCGCACCAATGCCCGCGCTAAATCCCTTGACTGGGCATAGGACCAAATCTAAAGTCAAAGTAAGTTGTTTTAGAAAAAGCCAAGACTGAGGTGGGCTGAAATGACACATGAGCGAATGGTCATCGCCGGCGGCGGCCTGGCTGGCGCGACCACAGCAAAAACCCTTCGATCAGAGGCCTTCGCTGGGCCAATCACCCTCCTGGCATCCGAGGAGCGGATCCCGTACCTTCGGCCACCTCTGTCCAAGGAGTTCCTTCTGGGCAAGGCCGACGAGGATAGCGTCCCGGTGGTGCCGGCCGGCTGGTACGAAGAAAACGACGTCGAACTCCTCCTGGGCAACCCCGCGGTGGGCATCGATGCCAGGAACCGAACCGTAACCCTCAAGGACGGGCGAACCCTTGACTACGCCAAGCTGCTGATAACCACCGGGGCGCAGCCTCGGCACATCCCGCTTCCCGGCATTGACCTGGAAGGCGTGCTGACTTTCAGGACCTTTGAGGACAGCCTGCGCCTGCAGTCCCTGCTCAGGGACGGAGGCAAGCATGTGGTCATGGTCGGTTCCGGGTGGATCGGCATGGAACTTGCTGCGGCTGCCCGCAGCTACGGCAATGATGTGGTCCTGCTCGGCTTGGAAGAAATCCCCCTCAGTGCCGCCATCGGCCCTGAACTCGGCAACTACTTCCGGGCACTCCACGAAGAGAACGGGGTCAGCTTCAGGCTGCCCGCGAGCGCTGCTGCCATCGAGGGGAACGATGGCCATGCCTCCGCAGTGCGAACCAACACGGGAGAAGTCCTTCCCGCGGATATCGTCATCATCGCAGTGGGTGTAGTGCCTGACACATCATTGGCAGAAACAGCAGGGCTGAGCCTGGACAACGGAGTTCTGGTGGATTCCGCCCTACGCAGCAGCGCCCCGGACATCCTGGCAGCAGGTGACGTTGCCAACGCCCTGCATCCCTTCACCGGAGAGCATCATCGCAGCGAGCACTGGGCGAATGCACTTAACGGCGGCAAAGTGGCCGCCAAGACGATGCTGGACCAAAATGCCGCCCTGGATGTTGTCCCCTATTTCTATACGGACCAGTTCACGCTCAGCATGGAGTACTCGGGTTTCCCTTCGCTGACCTCCGGCGTTGAGCCCGTACTTCGTGGGTCGATCGATGAGGGCAGTTTCATCGCGTTCTGGATGCGCGATGGCCAGAAGAAGCAGGGCGAAGTGGTGGCCGGCATGAGCGTGAATATCCGCCGCGTGCAGAAGCCGATCAAGGCGCTGATTTCCGGCCGGGTCCCCGTGGACGTAGCCCGGCTGACAAGTCCCGACGTCCCCCTTGAGGAACTGTTGCCCCACGACTGATTTTTACCCTGGACTTTTGCCCGGAACGATTCCCGGGTTAAAGCTCTCCTGCTTAAAACTCCGCAGCGCCGCGCCGCGCTACCGTTGCCGCTGTCTGGATGCTGGATTCATGACCGGCCATGCCTGCTTGACGAGCCCGTGAACAAGCTTCGGGCAGCGCCTTAAGCAGGGCATCGACGTCGGCATCTGTTGAGCTGTGCCCCAGTGTGAAGCGTTGAGCACCACGGGCAGTATCTTCATCCAGCCCCATGGCCAGGAGGACGTGGGAGGGACGGGGCACCCCTGCTGTACAGGCCGAACCGGTGGATGACTCAACGCCTGCGAGATCGAGAAGGAACAGCAGGGAATCTCCCTCGCAACCAGGAAAAGTAAAGTGGGCGTTGCCGGGCAGCCGACCGTCCCCGGATGCCCCACGGAGCACCGCGTCCGGTACGGCCTCGCGAACCCCAGCAATGAGACGGTCCCGCAGCCTGCTGATTCGCTCGGCCTCCGTGGCCAGATGAGCCGTAGCGGCCTCCGCGGCTGCGGCGAAGGCGGCAATGGCCGCCGTGTCCAGTGTTCCCGAGCGCACATCGCGCTCCTGCCCGCCGCCGTGTTGAACCGGAGTCAACTTAATCGCCCGCCCGAGGAACAACGCGCCGACTCCGACGGGTCCGCCGAGTTTATGCCCCGATACTGACATCGCAGCGAGCCCGGAAGCCCGAAAGTCGACCGGAACGGACCCGAACGCCTGGACAGCATCCGAATGCACGGGAATCCCATATCGGCTGGCCAGCTCTACGATCTCAGCAACGGGCTGAATGGTGCCCACTTCGTTATTGGCCCACATCACCGTGACAAGCGCAACGGACTCGGGGTCGCGCTCCAGTTCGCGCTGCACGGCGTCGAGCCGCACCACCCCTTCTGCATCGACGGGCAGCCACACGGCCTCGGCTCCCTCATGACGCTCAAGCCACTCCACCGTGTCCATGACCGCGTGATGTTCGACGGCGGAACACAGGATCCGGGTTCGGCGAGGGTTTTCGTCATGGCGGGCCCAGAAAAGGCCCTTGACGGCCAGGTTGTCGGCCTCAGTCCCACCCGAGGTGAAAATTACCTCGGACGGGTGGGCTCCAGCAGCCGCCGCCAACGTTTCGCGCGCATCTTCCACCGCGCGCCTTGCCCGACGCCCGGCTCCATGGAGGGAGGACGGGTTGCCGGTTCGCGCCAGCTCGCGCGTCATGACAGCAAGGGCTTGGCCTGACATGGGAGTGGTGGCGGCGTGGTCGAGGTATACAGGCACGTTGTAATTCTACCGGCGCCGTAATTCCATCGACGGCGTCAGCGCTAGGTCTTTGGGGCAGATTTTGGGGTCAGGCCTGGGGTCAGGTTTTGGGGCCCGGTTCCAGGTTGCCAATCCGGGCACAGCAATGACCAGGGCCAGGTTCCGGAAGGACGTTGTCAGCACTTATTCCGGATGCGGTGGCCGCGCCCTTGAGGAACGCGCCATTCATGGCGCAGACCACCTCCTGGTGATCCTGCGAAAGCCGATGGAACGGACAGTTAAGCAGCCGGTATCCTCCGGCGTCATCAGCGGTTGGCTCATAGCCAAGGTCCGCCAAAGCACCCAGGAAATCGCCGGGCCGGCCGGCTTCCTGGCCCTTGCGGATTGCAACATCCATCAATGCGTCCCGCACGGGCACCTCCCCTGCCAGGGAACGCGTGATCGCTGTAGCCATCAGATCCCCGGCGAGATCGTACTGGCGCTCAGGGACAGAGGCAACAACCTCATCCATGGCCGGGCGGTAGAGCTTGGCGGGCCGGCCGGAACCGGGCCCGGCTTTGTCGGAGGACTTTCTGAACTCCACTTGAAGGACGCCATCCTTCACCAACCGATCCAAATGGAAAGAGGCCGTGCTTCGGGGAATGCCGAGAGCACGAGCCGCTTCGTCCCGGCCTACGGCGTCTGCAGCACCGCGCACGTAGGCAAACAACACCCGGCGGTTGTCGTCGTCCAAAGAGGCGATCGCCGAAATCCTTTGGAGCCAAGAGTGTCGTGCAGTGGTCATACAGTCAGAATATCTCTAAAAACAAGATTCGTTGCTTAATCTTCGGCAGAGATCTAAAATCAAGATACCTATTTTTAGAAAGGAATGCGTCATGGAAGCCGCGACCACCCACATGAGCCCCAAGTCCAGCCACAGCGACCTCCGGGACCCTTCCCGGCAGGCCTTTGTCTTCCTGAGGACGGTCTTCACGATTGCCCCGATCATTTTCGGGCTCGACAAATTCAGCAACCTCTTGGTGGACTGGACCGTCTACTTGGCGCCCGCAGCCACCGCCGTGGTACCTGTTTCAGCCCAGACCTTCATGTACGGCGTGGGAGTCATCGAAGTTATTGCCGGCATCCTGGTCGCCCTGCGTCCGCGCTGGGGATCCCTCATTGTCGCCGCCTGGCTGCTCGGCATCATCGTCAACCTGTTGGTGCTTGGCTCGTTCTTCGACGTCGCACTGAGGGACTTCGGCCTGCTGGTTGGAGCTCTCGCGTTGAACCGCCTGGCCACCGCGTTCAAGAAATAACACAGCGTTCAAGAAATAAAACTCAGGCTGGTGGGACCACAGCCAACTGGGACTGGACCTCAGCCCTGGCCTTGGCCAGGGTCCCACTATCAGGACAAGCAACCGATACATACACCGAGGAAGCCGGGCTGCTGAAAAGCCTGGCGAGGACCAAGGCAGCGGTGCCACTCGAAGCCGGAGCTGATTCCAAGGCCAATAATTCCACGCGGTGCTCCGGCTTGTCGGAGTCCTGGCCCCAGCGCAATGAGGCCGGCGTTAGCTTGTCCGCAGCGATGCCCGTATCCAAATAGCGAAACAGTTCCTTCGTGGACGCGGCGTCATCGCCCGGCACCACCAATGGTCCCTGGTTAACGCTGACCCGGACAACCACCATGCACCCATCTGTCTTCGCGTACCGGGTTTCACCTTGCAAGCCGGAGTGCACCACGGACCATCCCGGCGCCTCTTCCAGGCGGCTGGACACTGCTACCGGATCTCCAGGCGCCAAAGAGCCTCCCGCACTCAAGGGCAGATCCTTCGCGGCGAGAGCCTCAGCATCGTGTCCGGGCGTGATGGTTGGGGTGGACAGCGCCGACTCGGAAGGTGAAGGCTTCGGTACTGCCGGATCAGGCACGTTCACACTGCATCCGGCGAGCAGCGCACCCAAAGCAGCCATGGCCGCCAAACCGGGCATGGCGCCCACCGTCACCGGGACCTGCCGTCGTACAACACCCTGTGTCATCGGAGATCCTTTCCTTTGCTGGCGAGTCTTTTGCTGGCGAGCCGCTTCTGCCGCCATCGAGTCTAACCGCCTGCAACAGCCGTTCAACTAAGCAAGGACGCGGAGACCCCCGGGCACAACCTGAACCTCCACAGGCAGTCTGCCCACGCGCTCGCCGTCGGCGTAGGCCACCACACCTTTTGCCTCCAGCCGCACCTTGCGTACCCGGCGGATCTCCACGGCCGGATGGCCAAGGTGTTTGCCGGCGAAAACCTTGGGAAACACTGCCAGGAAATTCAGTCGCGATAACGGCTTGACCATAAACAAATCCAGCCACCCGTCGTCGGGCAAAGCATCGGGCGTAATTCTCATCCCGCCGCCGATCGATTGGCCGTTCGCCACCGAGATCAGCAACGCTGGCTGGCGCCACTCCTCGCCGTCGGCCGTCACTGTGTATTCGAGACGCCGGAAGGAACCGAGTTCCCGGAGCATCGCCAGGTTGTAACGGCTCTTTCCCTTGGGCCAACGCCAGGAGTTCGCCCTCTCATTGACGGCAGCGTCAAATCCAGCAGACAGAACCCCCGCAAAATAGGTGCTTCGCCCGCCGGCGGTGACGCGTCCGGCGTCGATCTTCCGCCCGCCGGATACCATTGCCGCCAGCAAGCGATCGCAGGCCGCCTTTGTGTCCGTGAGTGGCAAGCCCAGCAGCCTGGCAACATCGTTGCCAGTGCCAGCGGGAACAATTCCCAGCGGAATGTCCTTTCCGGCGAGCGCATTGACACCCAAATGGACCATGCCGTCCCCGCCCACCACAACCAGCGCACTGACGCCTGAAGTTAAGGCCTCATCAACCAGGGTCCGGAGGTCGTCATAGCTTCCCGCTTCCAGCACGACGACGTCACAACCCCCGGCGCGAAGGCAGGCTGCGGCCTCGTCCCCGGCAAGTCCGTGACGGCCGAACGATGCTGTTGGATTTATGGCAAGGGCGATCTTCTGCGCCGAGTGGGTGGGATTCTTGGGCGCCGGAGGATTCACCTGCTGAATTATGCCAGCCGGGAACCACCGCGCCCGCTGCCGACGTTCTCATAGTGGCTGGATAAACTGGCCATGCCGCCCCACCAATGGAGCGGACCACCATCCTAGAGAAGGGCCTGTGCTTGGCCGAGGGCAGCAGTTCCCACTATCAGGTTCTTCGCGTGTCCGTCACCGCGACGGACAAGGAGATCAAGGTGGCATATCGGAAGGCCGCCCGGAAGGCCCACCCCGATCACGGCGGCGAGGCCGAAATGTTCCGCCGTGTAACGCTCGCGTATGAGACCCTGATCGATCCGAAGCGTCGGGCCGAGTATGACAGGAGGTATGCCAGCGGCACTTCCGTCCGCTCCCAAGCGCGTCCGGGCGACTACACAGGCGCGCCTGCGCCGGGTCCGGCGACCAGCGCAGGGGTCAAGCGTCCGCAAGCCCCGCGCAACACGGCCGGCGATCCGCCCGTTTACGTTCCCGCCTTTGATGACCCTCTTGAGGTTCCCCTCATTTCGAAGGCAGAAGCTGCCCAACAAGTCCATGGCTTGCCCCGAAAGCGCGGCATTTTCGGAGCCGAAGCCCGCATCCAACGCGAGATGCGTACTGTTCAACTCATCAGCAGGCAGGTCCTGCCTGCCATCCCCGCCGCAAGGCTTATCAACGGGCTCCGCTCCCCCTCTGACAACAACCACATCGACCACGCGGTCCTTTCCGGCTACCGGCTGGCGTTGGTTGGTTCCATGCTGTTGCCCAAGGGCGCCTACGCATGGGACGGCAATTCGTTGCGCCACGGCGGTCGGTCGGTGGCTCCGCCGCAGCTCGCCCACATCGTCCGCCACATGCAGGACATCTTCCCCGAGTTGAACGTCACCGGCTGGGTGGTCCTGCACAGTCCTGACGGCAACCTGCACGAACCAGTCATTGACCAGTACGGCAAAGGGCAGTCCAGCCATAACGCGGTTGAGGTAGTCAATGGCGCAGGATTGGTCCGCGGTTTGAAGCAGTTCCTTGGTTCAGGACCAGCACCCAACACCGTCGTGGTTCCAGTTCTTGCCCGCTTGCTCCGCGGCATGCACTGACATCTTGCTTTCGCCGGCACTGGTTGAGTCAGTATGAAGCCAATGCGATGGGACTGGCTGGGACAGGACTGACTAGGATGGGACGGTGTTCCGCATCCTCTTCCACACTCCAGAAATCCCGGGCAATACGGGCAACGCCATTCGTTTGGCCGCCATCACCGGCGCCGAACTCCATCTGGTGGAGCCTCTGGGCTTTGACTTTTCCGATGCCAAGCTGCGCCGGGCGGGCCTGGACTACCACGACCTCGCCGTCGTCACGGTCCATAAAGACATCAACGCGGCCTGGGCCGCCCTGCAGCCTGAGCGTGTGTTTGCGTTTACGTCCGACGGCGAAACGTCCTACACGGATATCAACTACCGTGAGGGTGACGTGCTGATGTTCGGCCCTGAATCTGTCGGCCTCCCGGATTGGCTGAAGAAGGATCCGCACGTCACTGCCCGGGTGCGGCTCCCGATGCGGCCTTCCCTGCGTTCACTGAATCTGGCAAACGCCGCGTCCATTGCCGTTTTCGAAGCGTGGCGCCAGAACGGATTTGCCGGCGCCAAGGTGTAGCCCATCCGCGGTGCCCGCAGCTGCGAATAACCTATGCAGGATCAATTCCTGCTTTGGACATTCGATGAGGGAGCCGACGTGAGCGCGCTGGAGGCCCTGGTGGTGGCGGCAACCCGCTGCACTGCCGTGCGCACAACGCCGCGCCCTCGTGCTGCGGGTTTCAAACCGCACGACTTATGCTGGACAGTGATGGACATCCCCAACAATCCCGGTCCCCCGGTCGTTGAGACTTCGGGCACGGCGACAGACCTGAACCAGCAGCTCACCCGCCTGCTTGAATTGATTGCTGCGGGCGATCAGGTGGCGTTCGCCGAGTTTTATCGGCTGACCTCCAGACGCGTCTTTGGCATGGCCAGGCGCGTCCTGATCGATTCCGAGCTGAGCGAAGACGCCACGCAGGAAGTCTTCATCCAGGTCTGGCAGGGCGCCGCCAGGTTCGATCGCGCGTCCGGCAGCCCCATGGCTTGGCTGATGACCATCGCTCACCGCCGGGCCATCGACCGCGTCCGTGCCGTGCAGGCAGCTACGGACCGCGAAGCCCGATACGGCGCGGCAAGCCAGGACCCTGATCGCGACGTCGTATCCGAGGAAGCCGACTCGAACTTTGAGGCCGAGGCCGTCAGCCGGTGCCTTGGCACGTTGACGGATACCCAGCGCGAATCGGTCCGCCTTGCCTATTACGGTGGGCTCACTTACAGGGAGGTTGCGGAGCACCTTGGTGCCGCGGTCCCTACCATCAAGTCCCGCATCCGCGATGGACTACTGCGTTTGAAGACCTGCTTGGGGGTGGGCTGAAATGAGCGAAAACAACGGTGGAGGATTTGTCCGCAGAATGTTCGCCAATGACATCGCAACCGACTTGGCCGAGGGTCGTGTCCTCGAACTCGCGGAAATCTATGCATTGGACGCGGTCACTGAATCCGAACGTGCCCTGATTGACGATTACGTCAAGGACGCTCCGGAAGGTCCAGCGTTCCAGGAGCGGGTCCGCCAGGCCCGCGAGGCCCTGGTGGTAGGTTTCGCTCCTGAAGAAGAGCCTCCCGCTGCCGTCTTCGCCAACATCATGGACCGGATCAACCGGGAATCTGCCATGGACTCCCCCGCAACGCCCGGCATTAATGCAAAGCCGGAGCCCGTCGTCGACGAACTGGCACTCGCCAGAACCAAGCGCGGAGAACGCCGCGGCCTCGGGCGCGGACGCGCGTGGCTGGTGGGCGCAGCGGCTGCTGCCGTCATCGCCTTGGGTGGCGTGGGTGTAGGCGCGTACGTAGCCGGCCAGAATGATCCCGTGAACCAGGTCCTGCAGGCCCAGGACGTCCAGAAGAAGACGGCCCAGGTTCCAGGAGGCGGCACGGCAACCATTTCAGCTTCCTCCGCCAAGGACTCCTTTGTGGTGTTGATGGACGGCGTTGCCCCGGCCCCCGACGGTAAGGTCTACCAGTTGTGGACGTTGCCCAAGGATGGGTCAGCCCCCGTGCCGCAGGGCACTATGGACGCCGAGACGTTGTCCAAGCCGGCAGTGGTGAAGGGATTGTCCTCAGCTTCCTCAGTAGCCATTACGGTGGAGCCCGCCGGCGGATCAAGCTCACCCACGCAGCCGCCTGTGTTGGTGGTTCCGCTGAGCGCCTGATGTCAGCCAAGCCTGGCGTCAATGCTTAAAGCCGACGGCGGCCGCGCACCTTCCGTGAGAAAGGTGCGCGGCCGCCGTCGTTCTTGCCTGCAGTTGACCGGCAGCTACAACACGAGCGACAACAGCATCACGAAGCCAAAGCCAACCAGGGAGATCAAGGTTTCCATGACGGACCAGGTCTTGAAGGTCTGACCGACCGTCAGACCGAAGAGCTCCTTGACCAGCCAGAAACCGGCATCATTGACGTGCGAAAGGAACAATGAGCCTGCACCGATCGCCAAGGCGAGCAGTGCCGCGTGCGTCGGGGTCAAACTGCTGGCCAGGGGCGCGACAATGCCCGCAGCAGTAACCGTTGCAACTGTTGCCGAGCCCGTGGCGAGGCGGAGCGCCACCGCCACAATAAAGCCCAGCACGAGGACGGACATGTTGGCCCCTTCGGCCCACTTCTTGACGGCGTCGCCCACACCGGCGCCAATCAGTGTCTGCTTGAAACCACCGCCAGCCCCAACAATCAGAAGGATCGCTGCGATCGGGCCAAGGCTGTCGCCCAGCTTGGCAGTGATCTTGCTGCCGGTGAATCCAACTGCATACCCGAAGCTCACAATGGCAGCGAGTACCGCCAAAGTCATGGCGACCAGGGGCTGACCCACGAAATCGAAGAAGATACTGATCATCGGAGCGGTTGCCGCGTCCGGCCAGATGATGTCACCCAAAGCTTTAAGCAGCATGAGGACTACCGGGAAGATGATGGTCAGCAGCGTCACCAGGAACGAAGGCTGGCGCTTGACGTCGCTAAGGTCCGCGCGGTGTTTAGTGTCGATGCCACCCGCTACGGCGGGAGCGTCCACCGGAACCCAACGCGCAGCCAGCCGGGAGAAAAGCGGCCCACAAATGATGACCGTGGGAATGGCCACGAGGATGCCCAGGCCCAGTGTTGTTCCCAGTTCGGCTTTCACAGCGCTGATGGCAATCAGGGGTCCCGGGTGCGGGGGCACCAGGCCATGGAGCACAGAAAGGCCCGCCAAAGCTGGTATCGCGATGCGCATGAGCTTCATCCCGGATCTCTGCGTCACAAGGACAATCACGGGAAGCAGGAGCACAAGACCGATTTCGAAGAACATCGGCAGGCCAATGATCACTGCCACAAGCGTGATCATCCAGACGATCTTGTTGCCGGTGGCCTTGGCCAACAAGGTGTCCACTACCCGGTTGGCTCCACCGGAGTCCGCGAGCAACTTGCCTAGCATTGCGCCCAAGGCAATCAGGAGGCCGACTTCCTTGAGGACGCCGCCAACTCCGTCCTCGAAGTTGGTAATGACCTTGCCCAGTTCCACGCCTGAGGCGAGGCCGACAAACGCCGAGCCCAGCACCAGCGCCAGGAATGGGTGGAGTTTCAGCTTGGCGATCAGAACCACGATCAGCGCAATACCCAACGCCGCCACCACAAGGAGTTGGGTGTCGTGCGCGGACCACTCCTGTACCTGTGTGGACGTTTCCAGTGCGATCATGACGCTGCCGCTTCGGTACCGGCACCCAGGGGACGCAAGCCGAGCCGATCGATGACTTCGTCCGCCTCTTCAGCAGGCGAGGCCGAAACACACAGCGAGATGTAGTTCTCGTCTTCCGTGGGTTCCTCAAGTGCTTCAAACTGGGACTCCAGGAGCGACGGCGGCATGAAGTGGCCGTGCCGCGACGCCAGCCGGTCCGAGATCTTATCTTTGCTCCCTTGCAGGAAAACGAAGACAACGCCTTCGCCCCGGAGCACGTCGCGGTACTTCTTCTTCAATGCCGAGCACGTGATGATGGCCGGTGTACCGGCATCTGTATGTTCCCGGATCCACTGGGCAATGATGCCAAGCCAAGGCCACCGGTCCTCATCGCTGAGGGCCTGCCCCGAGTGCATCTTGGCCACATTCGCTTCAGGATGGAGATCGTCGCCTTCGGCGAGATCCCATCCAAGCTTTCCGGCCAGAACGCCGGCTACAGTCGACTTGCCCGAACCGGAGACTCCCATAATCACCAGTACGGGTTGCTGTGCAGTCTTCGCCATCAAAGTCTGCCTTCCTCGAATAAATATGATTTAACCGAGGTCCAGCATATGACACGGGTTACATAACGGCAATGTCAGAAGCCGGCGATAGTACTGGATCCGTTGACGGACACTACGTGGAAACTCTCAGCGCTGGCCCCGGCAGGAAGCCCTGCACGCGCACCGTTGGCCATCAACATGCCAAGGACCACGCGCTCCATCCCCTCGATGTCCGGGTGCTGGCTCGCGTGGATCCGGATCGCATCGAGCTTGGCATCAACATGCTTGGTGACATCCACGAAATGGTTCTCACGGTCCTCTGGACTGGAGATAAACCAGAGCCAGGGCAGCTTGTAGGCTGCCAATCCGGCCTCGGCCAACTCAGGATAGGCAAAGGGATTCTCCACGGCAGGATAAACCGCCCGGGTCACGGCTTCCCCTGCTGCGAGGTGGTCGGGGTGGCTCTTCTGAAGGCGGTCCCAGTTCCGTTCCGGGTGCATGGTTTACACGATGTCCGGGCGGATTTCCCGGATGAGCTTCACAACCTGCTTGATGACGTTGTGTGTCGGCTCGAGGTAGCCATCGTGTTCGTGCAGGTAACGGATGTCTTTGACTCCCACCAACTCTGCCGCGCGTTGCTGTTCCGTGGCACGGAGTTCGATAATGCGTTCCCGGTCTACGGGATCAAACCCGCCGGCGTCGCCGTCAGTCATGATGCAGTAGGTGACCTGTACGCCAGCAGCAGTCCACGCAGCTATGGTTCCTGCAGCTCCGAAGTCGATGTCGTCAGGATGGGCAGTAAAACAAAGCACCCGCTCAACACGCTCCGTGGAGGCGTTGAACGGGCTCTTTGCTGACGAAACGCCAGAAGTCAAAGGGATCAGCCTTTCCGCTTTTTGATCTCAGCTGTTGCCTGCGGCACAACCTTGAACAGATCGCCGATGATGCCGAAGTCCGCGATCTCAAAGACAGGAGACTCTGCATCCTTGTTGATGGCCACAATGACCTTGGACGTCTGCATTCCAGCCTTTTGCTGGATTGCCCCTGAGATACCTGCCGAAATATACAGCTGCGGAGAGACAGTCACACCAGTTTGGCCCACTTGCGCGTCGTGCCCAATCCACCCAGCATCGGTTGCTGCCCGCGAAGCACCAACCGCAGCACCAAGGGCATCGGCGAGTTCTTCCAGCGGGCCAAAGTCGCCATCGACGCCCCGCCCGCCGGCCACAACGATCCGGGCCTCGCTGAGGTCGGGCCGGCCACTGGCGGGCTTCTCCGTGCGGGAGGAGATCCGGGCCGCATACGCTGCAGCATCTGCGGGAACCTCAACCTTCGCTGTCGCGGGAGCTGTGACTGTGCCTGCCGGCTCTGGTTCCACGATGTTCGCTTTTACGGAAAAGACCGACACCGGAGTGGCGGCCTTCGCCGTGGTGTTGTACGAACCCGCGAGGACCGACTTGTGGGCGGTGCCGTCCGCATCCAGACCAACAACGTCCGTGATGACTCCGGCGTTGAGCTTAATGCCGAGTCGTCCCGCGATCTCTTTGCCCTCGGGCGAGTTTTCGATCAGGACAGCGTTGGCGCCTGAAGTCGCCACTGCAGCCGCGAGGTACGCGGCCTTCGGCGCAATCAGGTAGTCGTCCAGGTCCGCCACAGAGGGCTGGTAGATCGTCGCCACGCCATAGGCACCCAAGGTGGCCGCGACGTCGTCGGTCAATTCACCGTTGATCGCGACGGCGGTCTCCCCCAGCTTCCGCGCAAGGGTCAGGAGTTCCAAGCTGCTCTTCTTGAGCGCAGCCCCGGGGTTGTCAATGAAAACAAGTGCATTTGCCATGGTTGGAGTCCTTTAGAGCAGCTTCTGTGCGGCCAGGAAGTCGACGAGCTTGATGCCGGCGTCGCCCTCGTCGGTGATGATCGTACCTGCGGTCCTGGGCGGGCGGGCAGCCGCAGACTCCACAACCGTCCACGAGCCTGCCTGGCCTACCTCGGAAGGATCGACACCGATATCGGCAAGCGACAACGAGGCAATCTTCTTCTTCTTGGCTGCCAGGATTCCCTTGAAGTTGGGGTACCTCGGTTCATTGATCTGGTCTGTGACCGAGACGAGCGCTGGGAGCTGCGCTTCAACTGTTTCCGAGTGGGAGCCGGCGTCGCGACGTGCTACCACGGTTCCGCCGTTAACCTCGAGGCTGGAAGCAAACGTAAGCTGCGGGAGCGACAACCGCTCGGCCAGCTGAGCCGGGATGAGCGAGGTCTCGCCGTCCGTGGAAGCCATGCCGGTCAGGACCAGGTCCACCGGGCGTCCATCTGCGGAGAGATGGCGGATGGTGGCCGCAAGCGCCAACGATGTCGCAGCGGCGTCCCGAACCGGCCAACGCGTCATCGCTGAGGTGGACCCCGGAGTAGGCGCCAATCTGCAACGACTTCTTGACTGCGTTTACGGCACCGGAGGGCCCCATGCTGAGGGCAATGACCTCGTTGCCGGCTTTGGCTCCGCCACGCTCTTCAGCCAGCTGCAGTGCTGCCTCAAGCGCGTACTCGTCAAGTTCGGACAAGATGCTCTCATCGCGGTCAGTTGTGTTGCCGGGTCCGGTGATGTGCCGGTCGAACTGCGCGTCCGGGACGTGCTTGACCAGAACGACAATCTTCAATGTCTCTTCCACTGTCTTCGAAGCAGCCTTCCATGCTTGTGGACGGCCAACCGCAGGAGCGTGGCCGTGAATTGCCCAGCGCGTGGGCTTCCCCTAGCTAAGCATATTGCCCGCAGAAACCCGCAGAAAAACGATTGTGCGTTAACGCCTGTTTCATCCGCCACGGCAACTGCGGGCACAGACCGACGGCGGGCCACACCGATGAGGTGCCGCCCGCCGTCGGTCTGTGCCCGCAGGTTCCTGCTATCGCAGTGGTTCCTGCTGTTGGGGTTGTTACTGCTGTGCGGCGTCCAAAGTAACTTCTACTTCCTGCGACTGGCCGTTGCGCTGGATAGTTACCTTGACCTTGGCACCGGCGGACTGTTCGCGGACCGCCGCGGTCAACTGATTGGGGTCCGTCACCTGGTAGTCACCAAACTTGGTGACGACGTCGCCAACCTTGATGCCGGCCTTCGCCGCGGCCGAACCCGTTGTCACCGAAGCCACTTCGGCTCCAACGGAGAATCCGGAGTCGCTGCCCGTGGACGACTTCGATCGTACAGAGACACCAAACTGGCCATGGCTTGCCTTACCGGTATCGATAATTTCCTGCGCAACGCGCTTGGCGTGATTGATCGGGATACTGAAGCCCACACCGATGTTTCCAGTAGAGGAATCCGCTGTGCCGCTGCCGGCGGAAGCAATAGCCACATTGACGCCGATGATCTCGCCCTTGCTGTTTACCAGCGCGCCACCGGAATTGCCGGGGTTGATGGCCGCGTCAGTCTGGATCACGTTGATCGAGATGGAGCCCTCGTTGGCACTGGGCTGGCTCTGGCCGCCACCTGGAGGTGCAAACTGGAAGCCTTGGTCACCGCCCTGGGAATCGTCAGTGCCTTCCTTTGGGGCGGCCGAGGAGGCAACGCTGATGGTGCGGTTCAGCGTGGAGACGATACCGTCCGTCACCGTGCCCGTCAGGCCAAGCGGCGAACCAATCGCGACGGCGGTGTCGCCCACGTTGATTTTCGAGGAATCCCCGAGCGTGGCCGGCACCAAACCGGAAGTATTGTCCACCTTGATAACTGCAAGGTCCGAGAGCGGATCAGTTCCAACGACCTTGGCCTTGAGGACCTTTCCGTCACTGGTACGGACCTCGATGGCAGCACTGGATGTTGCACCATCCAGCGTGACGACGTGGGTGTTGGTCAGGATGTGGCCTTGGTCATCGATAATGATGCCGGACCCTGTTCCGCCCTCGTTTCCACTCGTTGCCTTGATGGTGACCACGCTCGGCGACGCCTTGGCTGCTGCTGCCGTGATGACGTTGACATCGTCCTTGTTGTTCACGATCACCGTGCTGGACTGGCCGCCACTTGAGGCGGCCGGTGCCGGGTTGTCCAAAAGGACAGTGCTGCCTGCGACCACACCGCCACCTACGAGGCCGGCGGCAAGGATGCTGGCAATGAGCGTTCCGATGCCGAATGCCGGCTTGCGCTTGGTGCCAACGGAGGACTGCTGGCCCGGAGCGCTGTGGAGGTTCGGGTTCCCAGGATTGGTCCCTCCGCCGTAAAACGGCTGGTGCTGCGGGTAGTTGGGACGCTGCCCCGGGTCCTGGTGCTGGGGACCGCCGTAGTACTGCGGCTGGCCGGTGCTTCCATGGGAACCCGGGTTGCCTTCAGGGCGCGTGGTGGGCTGGGGTTGGGTGTTGGGATGCACCTCTTGGTTTGCGTTGGTGTGAGGTGACGATTGGGCAGGCGGCTGAAAGGCCGGCAGCGGAGTCGTTGCATGCGTACCGGTTCCCTGCCCGGAGTTCCAACCAGGCTGCTGAGCGTGCTGCTGCGTCGGCTGCTGTGGCTGCTGGTGGCTGGCAGCGGCGTCAGGCCTCGCAGCGGGATCCCGCGGCTCGGACGGATCACGGTTCTCTGGTGCGGTGCCCTGCGCTGGGTTCTCCGTCATGGGTCTTCCTTTCATCCTTGTCTTCCATAACTATGGCCCTTCTTACTGGAACAAAATCGGACGTTCGCTGGGAGCTTCCTGAAAGCCAAAGGGTATGGTGCAGCAGAGCCGCATGGCGGGCCAACACAACCGACACAAAGAGCCTCAACGCGCGGGCATCGCGTGTTTCTCCTGTGTTTCGCTGGTGGCATATTCAAGGCTGTGGACGGGGTATGGGGTGCACCATAGAATCAAGTGGAATTGCCACAGCGACCTGCGGCTTTACAAACCATGCGTGGGGGCGCTGAGCATTCTGTGACGATTGGTTCGCCTTGTTCCAGTCGCAGACGTGCTGAAGGGTTGCACATGCGGTCAATAGTGAAACGTGTACTCGCCGTGATTGGCGTGGCTGGAATGTTGGCCCTCCCGGCCGGCGCCGCCTGGGCTGCAGATCCGGTGACCATACCGTCAGGCCAAAACATCGTGGATGATGCCAATGTCCTGGGCAGCCGCAAGGGTGAAGTCCAGGAAGCCATCCAGAAGACTCTCAAGGACCACAAGTACAACCTGTACGTGGTCACGGTGAACTCCTTCGAGAACCCTTCATCGCCCGCGGAATGGGTTAAGGCCGTTGCCACCAAGAGGGGCATGGGCAAGGCCGATGCCATTCTGGCCATTTCCACTGCTGGTCAGTACAACTTCACCCTGAACTCAGGGAGTTCCATTTACTCCAAGCAGTCCAACATCGCGCAGAACGCCGTTGTTGCCAACCTTGCCGGCGGTAAAAAAGACTATGCCCAGGCAGCGATTGACACAGCAGCAGCCATTGGAGACGCGGCCGGCGGTGGAAGCGGTACCGTGCCAAGCGGCAACGGCGGTGTGGGGGTCCTCGTCGGAGTTGGCGTAGTAGCAGCAGGCGGTGCGGCCACCTATCTCTACCTGCGAAATCGACGCAAGAAGGTTGGCCAGGCATCCAGTGCCAGCTACGGTCCCCAAGGAGAAGAGCTTGACCCTCTAGCCGCCCTGAGCATTCCGGAGCTGCGTCAGAAGAGCGGCTCGTTGCTGATCGAGGCCGATGACGCCATCAAGTCCAGCGAACAGGAACTCGGGTTCGCCCAGGCCCAATACGGTGATTCGGCGATCGGCAACTTCACCAAGGCCCTGCAGGAAGCCAAAGCCCACATGACCGAATCGTTCAAGCTGCAACAGCAGCTGGACGACCATATCCCGGACACCGAGGAACAACAGCGAACGTGGCTCGGAGAGATTATCCGCCGTTCAGAGGCGGCCCTGGCATCATTGCGCGACCAGAAGGAGGACTTCGATTCTCTTCGCGAACTGGAGAAGAAAGCCCCGCAAGCCTTGGCCACAGTCACCGCAGGTGCCCGGGAAGCCGACTCCAGGATCGCTTCTGCAGAGCAATCCCTGCAAGGCCTCCGCAGTAAGTACGCCGAATCTGCCTTGACGCAGGTCTCAGACAACATCCTGCAGGCCAAGGAACGCCTTGCGTTCGTGCAGAACGCTGCCACCACCGCCCAGGAAAAACTGGCTGCCGGCGAAAACAGCCTGGCTGCCGTAGCTGTTCGCGCTGCCGAAGAGAGCCTGCACCAGACGAACGTCCTGATCGATGCGATCTCCAAGACTGCAGGCAGCCTTGACGAGGCACGCGCCTCTCTGGAAAGCGCGGTTGCGGAGACCAGCCAGGATCTCGCGCAGGCCAGGGCCATGATCCAGTCGGGTGAACATCCTGAACTCGCTGGCCCGGTGGCTGGTGTGGAGGCGGCCCTGGGTCAAGTCAAGACTGAAATCCAAGGTGGGAAGATCGACCCCATTGCTACGTTGACCCGCGTTGAAACAGCGCACCAGGCGCTCGATCAGTCGCTGTCCGGCATCAGGGACCAACAGGAACAAGCACGCCGCGCACAAGCGTCCTTGCAGCAAACCATCATGGCGGCACAGGCCCAGATCAGTGCAACCTCGGATTACATCACGGCCCGTCGCGGCGGCGTTGGGACGGAGGCCCGCACCAGGCTCGCCGAGGCCCAGCGCAATCTCGACTACGCTTTGTCGATCTCGCGCAATGACCCGGTGACGGCTCTGACCTACGCCCAGCAGGCCCACTCACTCGCCGCACAGGCAGCACAGCTGGCGCAGGCCGACGTCGACCACTTCGGCTATGCCGACCAAGGCTACGGCCGCGGTGGCATGTTCGGGGGTGGCGGCGGAGGTGGCGGTCTTGGAGGCGCAATTCTCGGCGGCATTCTCATTAACTCCATCTTCAACAGCGGTGGCGGCGGTTGGGGCGGCGGCCACAGCGACGGCGGTGGCGGCGGCGGATTCTTCGGCGGCGACTCCGGCGGCGGCGGCGACTGGGGCGGCGGTGGAGGCGACTTCGGTGGCGGCGACTCCGGAAGTTTCTAGCCCCACAGTTTAGATGGGGTCCATGCCCCATCTAGGAGCGGTACAACAACTGATCACTGATTTCAGTGGCTTCCACTGAGCAGGACGAAAGGCAACACCATGGTTAAGCAGTCCATTTTCGGTCGGATCTCGCAGCTCGCCAAGGCAAACATCAACGCTTTGCTGGACCAGGCTGAGGACCCGCAGAAGATGCTGGACCAGATGGTCCGCGACTACACGAACAACATTGCTGAGGCCGAGTCCGCAGTGGCTCAGACCATCGGGAACCTCCGCATGCTGCAGGCCGACTACAACGAGGACGTCAAGAACGCCCAGGACTGGGGCAACAAAGCCCTTGCCGCGTCACGCAAGGCCGACGAATACCGTGCTGCCGGTGATTCCGAGGACGCCACGAAATTCGACAACCTGGCCAAGGTTGCCATCCAGCGCCAAATGACGGCAGAGTCCGAAGCCAGGGCCGCCGAGCCAAGCATTGCGTCCCAGACCGAGGTTGTGGACAAGCTCAAGACCGGGCTTGACCAAATGAAGAACAAGCTCAACCAGCTGACAGCGAAGCGCAATGAACTCGTGGCCCGTTCCAAGACCGCCGCTGCGCAGTCGCAGGTGCACGATGCCCTGAAGAGCATCGACATCATGGACCCCACCAGTGAAGTTGGCCGCTTCGAAGAGAAGATTCGCCGCGAAGAGGCCAAGGTCCTGGGCCAGCAGGAACTTGCTGCATCCAGCTTGGACGCCCAGTTCAACCAGCTGGAAGACCTTGGGGAGCAAACGGAAATTGAGGCGCGTCTGGCGGCCCTGAAGTCCGGCGGCAGCAAGCCTGCCATCGGGGCAGGTGCCCCTGCCTCCAGTGGTGCAACCATCGACGAAACCGACTTCGACAAGCTCTGACAATGCAGGACTTGGCAGCCTTGTGATGTGGCAGCCCTCTGATGTTGCCTGAAGCATGAGAAATGGCCGGATCCCTCTGCGGGATCCGGCCATTTTGTTCTCCGTGGACAACCTTGCCTAGAGCGAGGAGGCCTCCAACGGATCCTGGCTGGGACTGACATCTGTGGCCACTTCAGCGCGAATTTCGAAACCCTTTGGGTGGAAATATGTCACAGTGCATTCAAGGACTTCACCGCGCGCCCCCAGTGTGGTCCTTTCCAACCGCGGGACCATGGGAAATTCACGGACGTTCAGGGCATCGGCGAGGTGCTCCGGAGGGGCGTGCATGGTGACCGTGATTTCAGCACGCTGGAGGGGCTTGGACGTCCTGTCCTGGATGACCTGATAGATGGAATTGCGCTCCGCATCCGCGAGGCTGATGTGACGGCCAATGTGCGAAGGGATGAAGATTTCCGCGATGGCATAGGGCCAACCACCGCTTGAATAAGAGCGACGGATCACAAGGACAAGATTGTCATCGGAGACCAGCTTCGCTGGTACGGACCGATCCTTCTCCATCCATTTGTATTCAATCAGGCCTTTGACAGTCTTCATTCCCGCTGCTGTGAACGTCTCCATGAAGGGCGCCAAGCGGTTAAGCATCCGGACCGGACGTTGGGCCATGACGAAAGTGCCCTTGCCTTGCCGGCGAACAAGCAGCCCCTTCACGACGAGGGTTTCTATCGCCTTGCGGACCGTAGTACGACTGATCCCGTACTCGTCCATCAACGATTCTTCGGTCGGGATCCGTGCGCCCGGTTCCAACCGGCTGACTTGATCAGTCAGTACGTCTGCAACCTGCTGGTACACCGCTACGGGACTGTTCCTCTGCAGGGCCTGTCGATCCAGGCCCTGGTTGTAGTCTTCCTTGACCATCCGGCCTTCCCATCCATTCCCGGCCTACAGCCGTTCCGGATTTGATGCTAGCACCGGCACTTTCCAGGGCCTGGTGCAGCACAAAACAAAAGGTCCGAATCAGTGATAACTGATCCGGACCTTTTCTCCAGTTGCGGGGACAGGATTTGAACCTGTGACCTCTGGGTTATGAGCCCAGCGAGCTACCGAACTGCTCCACCCCGCGTCGCAAGAACAACTCTACCGCACCAGGCAGGGTGCTTATGACCATAGTGAGGTGAAGGTGCTGCAGATCACGGCACTGAGGGTTGGCCGGCAAATCGTCGCCAGGGTTTGCGACGGACTCGACCTTCCTGGCCTGCCCCTAACCCAATACCCGCCCACAGGTCGGAGCCCAGCGAGAGCCGTGCTAACTCCAGCCCTGTCCGGACGCGCCTCCCGCGGGAAGCGGATGGGGCCGGGAAGAGGATGGGGGCGCGGCTAAAGAGCAGGGGCCTAAACGCTGGTCCCTCAATCAACTGAGGGTTATAGGACAAAACGTGTGTATGGGAGGGGCTTGCTTCCCAGTGATAGCGCGGTAAATCCGGGGTAGCTAAGCTTTTGAAGCTTAGGGTGGCTGGGGTGCTTGCATATCTCTGGAGTGTTTGATTTGTGGTCACGGGCTGGTTCGGAACGGGAAAACAGCTGCCGGTAAGCAGCGGTACCGGTGCCTGGAGTGCGGGGCGAGCCGCTCGGGTGAACGTCCTGATGTGAGCCGCCGGGCTGAACTGGATGCGTTTCTGGGCTGGTTGCTGGGCACCTCTAACCAATCAGCCCCGACCTCGTTCGGCACGGCCCGTTCCTTCCGGCGCCGCACCGGGTGGTGCTGGAACATCGCCCCTGAGATCCCAGTCACGGGCGAAGTTCATGACCAGATCCAGGTCGACGGGATTTATGTGGGCTCGTGGTGCTGTTTGACCGCCGTGGCTGGGGATCACGTCCTGGGTTGGCAGTGGTGCGATACCGAGAAGAAGGCCGCATGGGCGGCCCTGCTCGCCCGGTTCCCCGCCCCCACCGTCGTGATCACCGATGGTGGCTCCGGGATCGCAGCGGCGCTGTCCGAGTGTTGGAGTGAGACCGCGGTCCAGCGCTGCCTTGTCCACGTCCAACGCAACGTCCGCACTTACCTCACCGGCCGCCCCAGGACTGAGGCGGGCAAGGCGTTGCTGCGGCTGGGACGGGCCCTGACGAGGATCACCACCGCGGCCGAAGCCGCCGCGTGGCTGGGCGGGCTCAATGACTGGCACCAGAGCTACGGGCACCTGGTCAAAGCCCGCACGTACCGCACCGGCACCGCCATCATCCCGGGGTGGGTTAGGGCAAATCAGACCTGGTGGTACACCCCCACGACAGGCTTCGTAAGGCCTATCGGCTGCTGGAACGACTTAGCCAGGCCGGGACGCTGTTCACGTATCTGCGCACCGAGTTCGCTGGCCTGCAGATCGCATCGACCACTAATCGCATTGAAGGCGGCACCAACGCCCAACTCCGGCTACTGCTGCGGGCCCACAGGGGCATGAGCGAAGAACACCGCAAACGCGCGATCGAGTGGTATCTCTACTTGCACAGCGAACAGCCCCTGCCGCCGGCCAAACTCATCAAAGCCGAGCATTGCCGTCCGGCCAGGACCGAAGCCATCATCACGACCGAGCAGGAGCCCGGCCCGAGCTCTACAGCACCGGACTCAGCGCCGACGAAGGACTCAGGCACCGGAAAGGATGGGCAGGACGAACATGACACACCCGGGATTTACACACGTTTTGTCCTATAACCCCTAAACGCTGGTCCCTCAATCAACTGATCCCAACGTCCGGGGAAAACAAAAGATCCGGATCAGTGAATACTGATCCGGATCTTTTCTCCAGTTGCGGGGACAGGATTTGAACCTGTGACCTCTGGGTTATGAGCCCAGCGAGCTACCGAACTGCTCCACCCCGCGTCGCAAGAACAACATTACCGTCCGGTGAATGGCAGACCAAATCCTGGCGACGTGATGTGCATCTCCCCCATCAATATCGCTCAATTGGACTCCCAGCAGCCTGCTTCCCCAAGGATTTTCTGCAAAGCAAAAGGGCCGTTGTCCGCTCCAGGAGGAGAGGACAACGGCCCTTCTAATCAGGCGGTGTCAACCATTCACCGGGTACTAGCTGCTCGGTGAAGGCGACGGTGTGGCGCTTGGTGTAGCACTGGGTGTCGCTGTCGGTTCCGGCGTGATGCCGAGACGGGTCTCGGCGTCGATCGCCCTCTTGAGAGCGTCGGAGAGCTTGGTCTGCTGTTGGCCGTAGCCGGCAAAGTCTCCCTTGGCCAGAGCTGCCTGGCCATCCACGATTGCCTTATTGGCGTCGTCCAGAGCCGCCTTGAGATCAGCTTTGGCGTCGGTCGGGCCGGCAGGAGGCGTTGTGGTCCCAGGCGGCGTTGCGGGCGTCTGGCCATTGTTGTCGGAGTCGCCAGCCTTGGCACCGGAGTTACCGCCGAACAATTGGTCCAGAGCCGCATCCAAGGTAGCTGCAAAGCCGATCTTGTCGCCGAAGGCCACGAGGACCCGCTGCAAGGTGGGGTAAGAGGTCTCGCCTGTTGACTTCAGGTAGACGGGCTGTACATAAAGTAGGCCGCCGCCAACGGGCAGGGTCAGCAGGTTGCCGTTCAGAACGTCCGAAGCGCCCTGACGCAGCAAGTTCAGCGCCTGGGAGACTGTGGGATCCGAGTTGAACTTGTTCTGCGCCTGGCCGGGGCCAGGAACCTGGGTGTCCGTTGGAAGCTGCAACAGCCTTAGCTTGCCGTAGCTGTCCGCCTTAACACCCTTGACGTTTCCGGCATCTGAATCTGCGGCCAGGAATCCGTAGAGGATATTCCTTGCGTTCCCGTTGACTGTTTGCGGAATGAAGGAAGACGTCAGCTGGAACGCAGGCTTGTCTTGGTCAGGCATCTGCAAGGACATGTAAAACGGCGGCTGCTTGACGGCTTCCGAGACCGTGGGGTCGTTCGGAACACTCCACGCATCGTTGTTCTGGTAGAAGTTGTCAGGGTTCGTGACGTGATAGCGACCCAGAAGTTCACGCTGGACCTTGAAAAGGTCCTCGGGGTAACGGACGTGGCTCATGAGGTCGCCAGACATCTCTGTGTAGGGCTTGATCGTGGTGGGGAACACCTTCTGCCAAGCCTTCAGCAGAGGATCGTGGTCGTCCCAGGCATAGAGCGTGACTGAACCGTCGTATGCATCAACCGTGGCCTTGACCGAGTTGCGGATGTAATTCACTGAGCTGTTGGGCAGGGTCACCGTCCGGCCTGCACTGGTCTGCGAATCAACAGTTGCGTTCTGCAACTGCTGGGGTTGGGAGTACGGGAAGTACTGGCTGGTGGTGTAACCGTCAACGATCCACTTCACGCGGCCATCGACGACGGCCGGATAGGCATTGCCATCAACCGTCAGGTATGGGGCGAGCTTCTCAACCCGTTCACGCGGATTGCGGTCGTAGAGAATCTGGGATTTCTCATTCACACCGTCAGACAGCAACAAGTCCGAGGACTGGAATTTGATGGAGTACAGAATGCGGTTGAGCCAGTTGCCTACGACGGGACCGCCGTTCCCGGTGAAGGTGTACTGGGTTTCTCCCCCGCCTTCGCGTCCCGCTGGGCGGTCCTGTTCGCGATGCTGGGCACCCTCGGGAGCTCCAACGATCGAATATTCGGGCGAGTTCTCACCGAAATAGATGCGTGGTTCGTACGAGGTGTCGTTGCCGAGAACGCCATTGGATGGAATGCCTGATTGCAGGAATTCCGGCTTGCCATCAACCGTGAATTTGTTGCCCTTCGCTGCGACCACACCGTAGCCGTGCGTATAAACAATGTGCCGGTTGACCCAGGTCTGCTGGTTTGCGCTCAGGCCGTCGGGGTTCAGCTCACGAACAGCGATGACGGTGTCCTGCACTTTGCCATCCACCGTGTAGCGGTCCACGTTCAGTGTTTGAGGGAACTGGTAGTACGGACGGTACTGCTCAAGCTGGGCGAACGCCGAGGAGATGAGGTTCGGATCCAGCAGGCGGATGTTGGCCGCGGTCTGGGCGTCTTTTGCCAAAGCTCCGCTTGTGGCCGTTGTTGTGGCGTTATAGGCGGAGACATCAATCTTGTCCAGGCCGTAGGCGGCCCTGGTCATCTTGATATTGCGGTCAATAAACTCCCTTTCCAGGGTGTTCTCCGAGGGACGCACCTGGAACTGCTGGATAACCCATGGGTAGACGCCACCAGCCAGGATGGCCGTGATGATCAGCATCGCTGTACCGATCACGGGCAGGCGCCAGCGGCCGATAACCGCAGCAATGATAAAGAGAATCGCAACCAGGCCAGCGGCAACCGCCAGGATGGCCTTGGTGGGCACAACGGCATTGACGTCCGTATACAGGGCACCCGCCCACCGTCCGGATGAGCTCTGCACTGTGGAGTACCTGTCCAGCCAGAAATTCACGCCAAGCAGCAACAGGAAGAATGCACCCGTTACGGCAATGTGGATCTGGGCGGCACGGCTGGTGAATACACCACGCTCCATGAGCCGGATGCTTCCGTAGAGGTAATGCGTGAGGATGCCCGCAATGCCAGCCACTACGGCGATGCTGATGAGGAATCCGGTAACAAAGCCAAGGAACGGAAGCGACATCAGGTAGAAGCTGATGTCCAGGTTGAACAACGGATCCGTTTGGCCGAAGGGTTCCTGGTTGAAGAAGAGGAGGACCTTCTGCCACTGGCTTGCCGCGGCGCTGCCGGCAAAGAGCCCGAACAGGATGGGCAGGCCCACCATGACGACCCGGCGGACAGGCTCAAGCTGGGCCTGGTAGCGGTTGAGGTTGTCACGTGACTCAGCATCCGGAGCGTAGACAGGCCGGGCGTGGTACGCGATCCTGATGGCGAAGTAGACGGCAGCGAACATCATGGCGAACCCGACCAGGAAAGTGACGATCCTGGCGAGGTTCTCGCGGACATAAACTTCGAAGAAGCCGAGCTGCTGGTACCAGAGGACGTCTGTCCACACATTGGCGAAGAAAATGAATCCAACGACGGCCACTGCCACGACGATGAGTGTCGGAGTCAGGGCACCTCGTCTCAGCGGCGATCTTCCGGGCGGGTTGGAGCTGGCGGGACGGGACAAACTCTGTACCTCATTGGTGGTCGTCAGTTAAAAGTCGGTGTGCGCGTGTTCGACGATCTCTGCCCCTGGGCGATGGCGGAGTCCGTCATATATGCCACGAGTGGCGGTGGAGCTAAGTTCCACCGTCAGTCTAGTTGTTGGTGCAGGTGGGAAGGCCCGCCGTGTCCTGTCCTGAACCGAGTCGTTCCACCGCCGCAGTTGCATCGGCCAAGGTTTCCACCTTTACCACCTGCAGGCCATCAGGAATGTGCCCTACGACGTCGGCGCAATTCGCGGCCGGAGCCAGGAACATGGTGGCTCCATGCTGACGCGCTCCAATCATCTTCTGCGCAATGCCGCCGATGGCTCCCACTGCCCCATCAGCGGTGATGGTTCCGGTCCCTGCCACATGCTTTCCCCCTGTGAGGTCCCCTGGCGTGAGATTGTCCACGATGCCCAGGGCAAACATCATTCCGGCGCTCGGACCGCCCACATTGTCCAAGGAAATCTTCACGTCAAACGGGAAGGTGAAGTCGCTGCCCAGGAGGATGCCCAGGACATAGCGGCCAGCGGGATTCTTCGTGGGCGTTATGGTTTCCGTGACTGCGGAACCGTTCCTGTCCACGACGAGCACCGCCGGGGCGCCGTTTCCGGCTGCCAGTTCAGCCTGGACCATGCTGAGGGAGGAGATTGGCTTTCCGTTAATGGAGGTCAGCCGGTCGCCCTCCTGGAGTTTCCCCACTGAAGGAGACGGATCCGAGAGGCCCGCCACCTTGAGCCTCTGTTCAAAGGGGATGTCCAATTGCCGCAGCGCTGCGGCAACAGCGTTTTCCTGGGAAGTCTCCATGGCAATTTCGCCTTGCTGGACCGTCTCCTCCGCTGTGGTGCCTTTGGGATAGATCAATTCCTCGGGATAAACGGCCTTCGATTTGTCCAACCAGGCCCGAAAGACCTCGAAAATCGTTGCAGGAGTCTTCGGCCCGCCCGCCATCACCACCGTCGTCAGGTCCAGGTTCCCCTTGGCCGGGAAAGACTCATGTCCCGAAATGCTGATGACCGGTTTGTCCCCATCCTGCCCCAACGTATTAAAGATCGGTCCGGCAGACTCAACAACGTAGGGAACCGGCAAAGCAGCCGCCCCGATCCCAAGTCCCAGTGCCAGCAGGCCCGAAACCACCATGATCATGTACCGGCCGCTGCCGGGAGGTTCCGGCGATTCCGGGGAGGAATCGGCGTCGTGCGTCTGACGCGGGTCGAGCGAGCCCTCCGGGCTGGGCGAAGTAAGCATTGAGGCCTCTCTTTACCGGCACTGAGCGACCGGCATTTTGGCTCCTGCCGCTGGCCGCGGCGACGGGCACATACCAAACATCCACATTACGCGGTCGGAGGTAGTGGGGATGCTTTGCCTACAGCGAACGACGCCGCGCACAGGCAGACAGCCTTCCCACTGCGCGGTACGGTGAAAGTGATCACCAGCCAGTTCGACGATCGGCGGCACCATGACTTCCAATCCCAACAACCCGTCAGATGACGATGAGACGCCCAAGGACCCGCTGGCGGAAATGCTGCAGAACCTGATGGGCGGCCAGGGCATGGGCAACATCGATCCCGCCGAACTGGCCAAGGCCGCAGGGCTGCCCAACGATCCCCAGCTCCTGCAGCAAATGTTCGCACAGGTCCAGGCCATGATGAGCTCAACGTCCGAGGGCCCGGTGAACTGGCAACTGGCCCATGAGAACGCAAGGCGCGTTGCGGCATCCGGGAGCGATCCCTCGGTGAACGCCCAGCAGGCCCGGGACATCGATGAAGCACTCCGGCTCGCAGAACTATGGCTGGATCCGGTAACAGATCTTTCCGCTACGGGACTTATCGGCCGTGCGTGGTCCCGCGCGGAATGGGTTGAAGCAACGCTTGGAACGTGGAAGCGGCTGACCGAGCCAGTTGCCAACAGCATCGCCAATGCCTTGTCCAACGCATTGACCCAGCAGATGCCCGAGGAAATGAAGTCCATGATGGGTGGGGCGTCGTCAATGCTCCAGAACATGGGCGGCGCCATTTTTGGGATGCAATTGGGCCAGGCGATTGGCGCGCTCTCGGCTGAGGTAGTCAGCTCCACGGACATTGGTGTTCCCTTGGCTGACCTCGAAATGGCTCTGCTCCCCGCCAACGTCGCCAAGTTCGGCGAAGGACTCAGCCTCCCCGAAAATGATGTCCGGCTCTTCCTCGCCGTCCGCGAGGCAGCCCACGCCCGGTTGTTCGTGCAGGTTCCGTGGCTTCGCGGCCACTTGCTCGGCGCCATTGAAGCCTATGCACGAGGCATCCACATTGACATGTCCCGAATCGAGGATCTCGCGCGGGATCTTGATCCCGGCAATCCTGAAGGAATCCAGGAAGCCTTGTCCCAGGGTGTCTTCACTCCGGAGCGGACGCCGGTGCAGACCGCCGCCCTTGAAAAGCTCGAAACGGCGCTTGCGCTCGTGGAGGGATGGGTGGATGAACTCACCGCAGAAGCCACGGACAAGGTACTACCCTCGGCGACCGCCCTGCGCGAAACTGTCCGTCGTCGCCGTGCCACTGGCGGCCCTGCCGAACATGCTTTCTCTTCGCTTGTGGGGCTGGAACTGCGCCCCCGGAGGCTTCGGGAGGCCGCTACCCTCTGGGCAACCCTGAAAGCAGAACGCGGTATTGCCGGCAGGGATGCCATTTGGCACCACCCTGACCTGTTGCCTACGGGAGAAGACCTGGACGATCCCAAGGGCTTCTCTGAACGCCGCAGGCTCGCCGAGGCGAGCGACACCGAAGTTGACGATGCTCTGCAGAAGCTGTTGAGCGGTGGCTACGATGAGCCTGGGGACGCCGCATCTGAGGATGAAGGCTCCCAGGACGAAGGCTCCCAGGACGACACCGGGCCTGACTCGGGCAGCACAGACCCGAAGTCACCATCCACATAATGTCAGCAATGGTCGCCATGGATTTCATGGCGATCATTGTCCGTCTCTAGCCCGTTGCGTCCGCGTCCGCGCCCGTTCCAGCAGATTGGTTGGCCTCCCCGCTCATCCCACGGGACGTCGCGAACGCGACCCCCTCCAAGAATGCTTTGGCGCGCTGTGTCTCCGGGTAGGCCTCCAGCAAGCGCCAAAACTGCGCGTTGTGTCCAGCTACCAACAAGTGGGCAAGTTCGTGCAGGAGGACGTAATCGATCACCCACTGGGGCATCGCCTGAAGCTTGTTTGAAAGCCGGATGGTTCCATCCGCTGGAGTAGCCGAGCCCCACCGTGAGTTCTGGTTCGTCACCCAGCGGACCGACGTCGGAACCGCCCGTCCTCCAAGGTAGGTCCGCGAAAGATGCCCTGCATGCTGGGCAAGTGCCTCATCCGTGGCAGGCCTGCGCCGATCTGTTTTACCCGCCCGGCGCTCACCTTGCTTCTGCAGCTTCGCAAGCATGCGCCGTACCCACTCGCGCTCCTGCGATTTGGTAAAGCTTGCCGGAATCGCGACAACGGCATTACCGTCTTCCCAAAACGCAGCTACCGTCCGTCGGCGCCGGGCTGAGCGCCTGACGACTACCGGAGCGCCGTCATCGGTGAGCATCGGAACGTCGGCCTGCCCGGCTGTTGAGCGCGGCATCAGAGGTTGGTGCTCTCTGCGAGGACGGCGAGGACGGCTTCTCCGTAGCGCTCCAGTTTGGAGGGCCCTACCCCCGCCAGTCCGGCCAATTCCTCCAGCGACGCCGGCCGGGCTTCGGCTATTGCGGTTAATGTGGCATCAGTGAAGACAACGTAGGCGGGAACGTCGGCAGATTGCGCTTCATCGCGCCGCCACTGCCTCAAGGCGTCGAAGGTCTGTTCCTCGTAGGTGGGCGGGCATTGGTTGCAGCGACCCACCTTTCTCTCGGCTCCGGAGGCAAGCATGCTTCCACATACCCTGCACGACGCCGGCGCGGCAGCTTTGCGGCGCGTGGAACCTGCCCGACTCGTGGCGTTCGCGGACGCCACCGAGTCAGGCCGGAGTCCATCGAGGAAGCGGGAGGGCTTGCGGTTGGCGCGACCACCCGGAGTACGCGCAGAGGACCACGACAGGTTCAGATGCTCACGCGCACGGGTGATCCCGACGTAGAGCAGCCGGCGTTCTTCGTCCACATCCTCCGGCGTGTCAGCGAAGGAGATCGGCATGAGTCCTTCGCTGAGGCCCACCAGGAACACGGCATCCCATTCAAGGCCCTTTGCCGAGTGAAGGGAGGCAAGCGTCACACCCTGAACTGTGGGAGCATGCTGGGCCACCGAACGTTCCTGGAGCTCGTTGACGAACTCAGCCAACGTGAAAGACTCTCCGCGGCTGACTGACAACTCATCAGCCAAGGCCACCAGGGCCGCCAGCGATTCCCAACGCTCGCGAAGGGCTCCCCCGCTGTGCGGCGCGGCTTCGCTGTAGCCAAGCGAGGCAACAATGTCACGGACAATCTGGCCCAAGGGCTCCGGAGGGCCTTCCGCCACAGCCCTGGTTGCAGCCCTCAACTGCAGGATGGCATCCCGGACCTCCTTGCGCGCGAGAGAACCTCTCTCCGCCGCGAAGCTGGTAACCGATCCCAGCCGACGCCAGCGCTTGCTCGTAAGCTTCGGATTGCCCGTTGGTGCGGAACAGTATGGCGATCTCGCTCGCCTTGACTCCCGTGTTGAGTAGCTCCTGGATTCTGCCGGCAACGACCGCGGCCTCCGCTTCGTCGTCCGGACATTCCATGAACCGAGGCTCCGGGCCGGCCGGCCTTTGGGCGACAAGCTTGAGCGGAGGCGCCCACGCAGCATCGGCAACCGGTCCGCCACTTCGCCGGGACCCGAGGAGATCATTGGCCAGCTTAACGACCTGCGGCGTGGACCTGTAGTCACGGATGAGCTTGACCACGGTGGCACCTGGATAGTGCGCCTTGAAATTCAAGAGGTGCTTGGGCGAGGCCCCCGTAAAGGAGTAGATAGTCTGGCTGGCATCGCCCACCACGCACAATTCGTCACGGCCACCCAGCCAGAGATCCAGGAGCCGCTGCTGAAGAGGGGAGACGTCCTGGTACTCGTCGACGACGAAGTGGCGGTATTGCTCCCTGACCGTAGCTGCCACCTTGGGATCCTCCTGGAGGATCCCAACGGTAATCAACAGGACGTCTTCGAAGTCAATGACGTTGCGGTCAGTCTTAATATCCTCGTACGCCTGGAACACCCTGGACACAGCCGTGAGGTCGAAGCCACCCGGAGTCCCGCGTCCTTGTGCATTCTCCAGGTAGTTGGCAGGTGTGAGCATAGAGACTTTTGCCCACTCAATCTCTGCAGCCAAGTCCCTGATGGACGCGCGATCAGTGCTGAGGCGAAGCCTGCGTGAGGCCTCAGCGATCATGTTCGCCTTGTGGTCCAGCAGGCTGGGCAGGGTGCCGCCGATCGCCTGAGGCCAGAAGAACTGTAATTGCCTCAGGGCCGCAGCGTGGAATGTCCGTGCTTGGACATTGGCCACGCCAAGATCCCGAAGCCTGCTACGCATTTCGGCCGCCGCCCTGGCCGTGAAAGTCACGGCCAGCAGCCTCTGGGGTGAATACACCCCCGAGTGCACTCCATAGGCGATGCGGTGCGTGATGGCGCGGGTCTTGCCTGTGCCTGCACCTGCAAGTACGCACAGGGGACCGGTCAGAGTGCTGGCCACTTCACGTTGCTCATCATCCAGGCCGCTGAGGATTCGCTCCTCAAGTGAGCCCCCGACGTCGAAAATTCCTCCTGTCACGGCTGGAGGTCTTCGATGACGCCGCCGTACCAATGCTCAATCAACGAGCGCGCAATCGACAGGCGCGTGGAGATGGTGATCTCGCCACTCAACACGGCCTCCTGCAACTCTTCCCGGCTGAACCACCGCGCGCGGGTGACCTCGACGCCGTCGGGGCGGGCAACGGCGTCGTTCGTTATTGCCGTAAAGCCCAACATGAGCGAGGCAGGGAAGGGCCACGACTGCGAACCGAGATACTGGCACGCAGTAACGCGGACACCTACTTCCTCGCCGATTTCGCGGACAACAGCCTGCTCAAGCGATTCCCCGGGTTCAACAAATCCAGCAAGGGTGGAGTAGTTCCTGGCGTCGGCAGGCCCGCCGCCACCCAAGAGAATCCTGCCGTCAGGGCCGACCACCGTAACGATGATCGCCGGGTCAGTGCGCGGATAGTGCTCAGAGTTGTCTTTGGGACACCGCCGCACCCAGCCCCCGGTTTCGATACCAGTTGGCGTGCCGCACTGCGGGCAATGCGTATGCGTCGCGTGCCAGTTGGAGATGGCACTGGCTTCGATGAACAAGGCGGTGTCAGTAGCATCGAGACGTCCGGCAACTTCCCGGAACCCGGCCCACTGCGCATCGGAAGGGATCAGGGCTGTCCCCGGCACGGGCGGCTCAGCAACTGTAAACAGCAAAACAGGCGTACCCTCGGCCACGGAAGAAGGCTGCAAGGTGGTGCCCAGGTAGATAGCAGTCAGGGCGCCAGCTTTTGCTTCGCCGAGGGCAGCCCACAGAGGACCAGCGTCCCCGAACCAGAGGCCGTCCCTGCTCACCAGCGCCTTGCGTTGGGAAATGACCATAGCCTTGGCCTTGCCGGAGACGATGAGGTCCTCAACCATGCCAGGCTTCATGCGCTCACTGGAGCCTCGGTCCACCAACGCCGGGCGCACTGGAAGAACAGTTTCCATCAAGTGGTTGGCCAGCGCCGGAGACTCCGCATAACTCATGTATCTACCGTACTGATTCGCACCGACAAAGAACATTTGGATCGGCCGCTTGTGCATATCGCAGCATTGCCGGCCGCTGAACTGACCGATGATCCACTTAGGCCTTGTTTTCGTGCGGATCTGAAGACTCGCCGCACTGCATCATGGCCATGGGCGCCACTCAATCTACCGTGGAAGACGTGAGAAGAACACCGCTCGAACTGGCCGCTGTAGCAACCGCGGCGGTGCCCGGACTGGCACCGACGGCTACAGCCTATTCCCCCGACGACGACGCCGACTTCGATTCGGCGTTGTTGCTCGACGCGGAAGGCAAGCGCTGGCGCGTCCGTTCGCCGCGCCATCCCGAGGCCAGTACCCGCCTCGAAACGGAATTCATGGTCCTGCGGGCCTTCGCGCCCGCCATCCGTGCCGAGCTTCCTTTCCATGTGCCAACCGTCGCCGGCACAGTCCGGCAGGGCGCCCTCACAACGTTCGTGTACGCCCATCTGCAGGGTTCCACGCTGTCCATTGACGAGCTATCCGCTGGCAGCCCGGCTTTGGCCCGTGATATTGGCAATGCCCTTGCCGCCATCCACGACCTCCCCCTGGCACTGGTCAACAACGCAGATCTGCCCAGCTACTCGGCCAACGAGTTTCGGCAGCGCAAGCTCAACGAATTGGACCAGGCGGCCACTACCGGCAAGATTCCTGCCATTTTGCTGCGGCGCTGGGAACATGCCCTTGAGGACGTCGCACTCTGGCGCTTCAACCCCTCGGTGGTCCATGGGGATCTTCATGAAGACAACCTGATGGTCCAGGACGATACCGTCACCGCCTTGACAGGATGGACCGATCTCCGCATCGGTGATCCCGCAGATGATTTCGCCTGGCTGGTGGCGTCCAACGAATCCTCGTTCGTTGAGGCCGTGCTGAGCCGGTATACCGAGGCGCGCCGGGACACGCCTGACGCCCATCTGCTTCGACGGGCCGCTTTGCTGGCTGAATTCGCGTTGGCGCAGTACCTGGTGAAGGCAATGGCCGTTGGGCAGGAGGATATGACGTCCGAGGCAGTATCAATGCTGCAGTCCCTCGCGGACGACATCGAAGAGCAAGCGCGGCAGGACGAGGCCGTTCTGGCCGCCGAGCAGGCAGCAGCAGCTGAGGCTGAGGCCGAAAGCGCAGCACTACAGGGTGCGTCGAAGCAACAGGCGAGCACTCAGCAGCCCGCCGTTACAGTCGTGCCGATTCCCGACGCCGGGACTTCAGTCCCAGTGACGCCCCTGCCTCCAACATCTTCTAAGGAAGTCCCCCATGTCGGAGTGCCTGACGCCGAAGCGCCTGGCAAGGAAGCGGCTGGCAAGGAAGCGGCGTCAGACGCGGATGCCGGAACCGCGTCGGACAAGGTGGCAGAAGAATCCACCTCCCGGCCTCAGGATGACGCGTCGACTGCAGCTTTGAATGTTGTCAATGTGACACCGCTGCATGCCGGCGAGCGTTCCTAGACCAGCGCTTCCAGACCCCAGTTTCGGGCCCTGCCTCCAGGACTCCTTCTATTTGGAGCTCCCACCCGTGGGATCGTTGTTGAGGGCCTTGCCGATGATCTGCTCGAGTTCCTCGGCGCTGCCAAGGTCATGCGGGCGCACGACAGCATCCTCCGCGACGTAATAGAACGCCGCGCTGACTTCCTCCAGGGGAACGCCCTTCAACCGCGCCCATGCAAGACGGTACACAGCCAACTGCACGGCTCTCGCTGCGAGCTGTTTGCCTGCAGGCCGGCGACCTGTTTTCCAGTCGATAAGTTGCCAGCGCCCGTCCGCGTCGCGGAAAACGGCGTCGATACGTCCGCGGACCACCACGTCACCGATCCTCGTTTCCACAGGCACTTCCACAAAGGCTGGAGCCCGATGCGCCCACTCGGATTGCTTGAACGCTTCAACCATGTGATCCAAGCCGTACGCTTCGTCAATATGGGCATCCGAGCCAGGTGCTTCGTCGATGTCCAACATGCCGGTTGTTCCGAAGTACTCCTCCACCCAGGCGTGGAAGGCTGTGCCCTTTCGGGCCGAAATGCCTGGTTCCCGGGGCACGGGTCGGCGCAGTTGGGCCAGCACCGCTGCAGGATCTGCGCCAAGGTCAACGAACAGGGACGCCGAGATGTGGCTGGGCAAGTGCACGTCCTGATGAAGCTTTCCCTGGAGCCGGCGATCCAGTAGCAGCTGGGCTTCGTGTGACCACCGCCCCGGGTTGCCTGTCAACGCTTGCGGTGATGCTTGGGAAGCGGATTCCTCCATGAATTCAAGCACCCGGGCTGCAGCCCGGTCCATGGCGGCACGGCGGCCGGGCACGAGCCTGATGCGGGCTCCGGTACGGGGATCGGACGGGCCTTCGAGTGGATCATACGGAAATTGAGCCACTTCCAACGTTGCTGTGAGCGGACTGCTATCGGGCAGTGATTCTTCGTCTACTGACTCAGGGTGGACCACAACGCTCCGCCCGGCCGCGACGGCGAGGGCGTCCCCGGACGAGGAGGGCACTCCCGCGAGTGGCGCCAGCTCGGAAAGGAACGACGACATCCCTGCCATACCGGACCTGGACCCATTCCACGCGGAGCTGGACACCATCAAAACGAACTTGGCCCGCGTGTAGGCGACGTACGCAAGCCTGCGTTCCTCGGCTTCGCCATGATGTTGAACGTCCGATTTGAAGTCCTTCTCTGCGTCCAGCCAACCCTTTTGGTCCTGATGGTCAAGATCCCACTGCGGCAGATCGGCTCGGTCACCCCGCAACGGCCACGGCAAGGCAGCTGCGCCGCTGCTCCACCGTGAGTCCCTGTTGCTGGGGAAGGAACCCGCGTTGAGCCCGGGGACAAAGACGACGTCCCATTCCAGCCCCTTGGAGGCATGGACTGTCAAGAGTTGGACTGCTTCGCGGTTGGTTTCAAGAGGGGCAATATCCAGGCCACCCTCTTCGGAGGCCGCCGCTTCCAGCCAGGACAGGAATGCCAGGAGGTCGATCCGCTGCGAGGTCTGCAGGAATCCGGCGGCTGCGTCCTGGAAGGCATCCAGGTTTCGCCGTGCCTGATGAATGCTCACTCCCGGCTTTGCCGCCACCTCGATATCCAGCAACATGGCACGTTCAACCTCGCCGAGCAGTGTAGTCAGGTCATCCCCGATGTACGTTCGAAGGGAGCGCAATTCCTCCGACAACCTGGTCAATCGTTGCTGGGCTGAAAGGCTCAGCGTTCTCCCATGTCCGGATGTCCAGCCCGGCCGCGGCAGGAAGTCCAGGGCTTCCACGAGGCTTGCGGCGTCAGTGATATCGCTTTCCATCACGACAGCAGCCGGGTCTTCGTCGGCGACCTCAAGAGGATTGCCAGGTCCTGACCTCCGCTTGGCAAGGAAACGGGACCAATCATTAAAGGCCATAAGGTCCGCTGGTCCAATGCGCCATCGTGCTCCAGCGAGAAGCCGCATCAAAGCATCGGAACGGCCAGGATCAGCCAGAACCCGCAGTGTCGCCACCAAGTCCACTATTTCAGGAGTGTCCAAGAGACCGCCGAGGCCGACGATCTCGTAGGGAATTCCTTGAAGTTCGAATTCCCTCCGAAGGCATTCCATCTGCGCACGTCGCCGGCACAGAACCGCCATGGTTGGCTTGACCGGAGTACCGTCTTTCTCTTCCTCGAAGACGGTCCTCTGGTACCGCCGGATGACGCGGGCAATAGCGCCAGCCTCGTCTTCGTCAGTGCCAAAGCGACCGATAACAACGCTGCCTTCGGCCGCGGCCGGACTCGGCACCAGGGGCGGAACAGCAACGCCACTGACATTCCCCCTCTCCCCTGCCGGACCGTCGGTGGCCGCGGCTTTGTTCAACGGGGCCGCAATCGTGTTGGCCGCTTGCAGGATGTTCCGGCCGTTGCGCCAAGCCGTGGTCAGGTAAGACGTTGGGGCCACAGAATAGGCCTCGCCGCCTGACTCTTGATCGTTCTGCCTCACAGGGAACTCCTGCACAAAGTGGAAGAGCTGCCCCGCCGAGGCACCGCGGAATCCGTAGATCGACTGGTTGGGGTCCCCTACCGCGGTAACGGCATGGCCGAGGCCGAAAAGGCGCGAAAACAAGACAAGCTGAGCATGCGATGTGTCTTGGAACTCGTCCAGCAGCACCACCTTGTAGCGTGCCCGCTCAGTGGCCGCAGCCAACGGTATTTCCCGCGAAATACGGGCCGCAAGGGCCACGAGGTCCCCGAAATCCAGCACTCCCCTTTGTCGTTTGGCATCCTGGTACCGGAGAACCATATCTGCGACGCTGGCCCGGGTGCGCAGCATGGCAGCGAGCTCGCCTGCCGCCTGCGTCGGGTTCTTCTTTGCGCCGGCCACATAAGGGAGTTGTTCGAAGGACTGAACGCGCTCCAGCACCCAGTCGCGGACGGTGGCGGGGTCCTGCAAGTGTTCCGCGCATTCGCCGGCGAGCTGGATGACGGCATTGACGAGCGTCGACTTTGCCGCGGTGAAATGCTCATATTCGCCGTCGTAGGCCTCAACAACCTCGCTTGCCAACTGCCACGACTGGGCCCCACCCAGCAGGACGACGTCCCGCTCGATGCCCAACCTCAATCCATAGTCCGAAACGATTCCGCTCGCGTACGAATGGTAGGTGGACACCTTTGGCTCGAGGTCATCAGCACCCAGAAGCCCCTTCGGGAAGCCGATGCTGCCATCGTCCTCATTCGCTATTCGCTGGAGGGTGGCCAGTTTTGTCCGGATTCTGCTGGCCAGCTCGCCGGCGGCTTTACGGGTAAATGTCACGCCGAGGACCTCCTCCGGCCGGACCCAACCATTGGCCACGAGCCACACCACGCGATCCGCCATGGTGGCGGTCTTTCCCGAGCCCGCGCCGGCAATCACAAGCCGCGGCGTAAGCGAGGAAGCAATGATGCTTGCCTGCTCTGAGGTGGGGTGGTTCTTTTCGCCAAGAATGTCTGCCAACTCCGACGGGGAGAACCTGGGAACAGGCAGCCCGGACTCCACATCCAGGATTCCGGCGTCCCTGGTCTCGGATCCTTCAAGAAGATCGGTAGTCATTCAGTGACCTGCTTTCCTCTGGCGCACAGTGGGCAAATATCGGGTAGACGGCAGCCATGTCCACCGTGTCCCCCTTTGCTCGGATCGTGCCGGGCCTCGAACGTTGCGCCGGCCATGAGTTCAGCGGCCTCGTTGACCAAAGCCTCTGCCCAGTTGTCGTCGGGCTCGAGCGGATCCTGCTGTTGAACCCCGGGGCTTTTGGTCTTGGTTCCCAGCTGTGCAAGGACGGCCCCACCGGGAACAGGGTTGCCGATATCCCCAAGCTTGCCCGCTTCCTCAAATGCACCTTTGAGCACGGCAGCCTGGTACGCCCCCAGCTGAGGGTGCCTGGCTACTTCCGCTTTGCCCGGCTGGCGTTTCCCGGTCTTAAGATCGACGATCACCAAACGGCCTTCGGCGTCGATTTCCAAGCGGTCAACCTGTCCGCGAAGCACAGCGTGCCGAGTGGCGGTGGAATCATCCGCATCCTCATCCAGACGTGCAGAACGTAGGTGGACGTCAGGAAGTTGGACTTCGAAGTCGCGCTCCACCGCCAGCAGGCTCCTGCCCTCGCTGCGCATGATAAGTACGTATTGGGCCAATTTACGAACCATCAGTTCCGCGCGCTGGTAATCCAGCTTTCCTTCCCAGTTGTCTTTCATTCCAAGCGTGGGCCAGCGGCGAACGAGTTCCGCAACGTACTGCGCACCTGAAGCGTCCGGCAGCTCTTGTGCAATGGTGTGGACCAGTGTGCCAAGGCTCCGCGCGAAGTCAGTGGCAGCTTCACCCCCTGCCGCTTGCACAAACCAGTCCAGTGGGGACTTGTGGACGGCCTCCACCTTGGATGGCGATACCGATACAGTGCCTCCCGCCGGGACCACCGCTTCCTCGGAGCTCAAGGGAGCCAAACCCCACCAGGTATCCGGATGCGCTCCCGCGACTGGTGGATCAACCGAGGCGAGGCGAGCCAGCACACGCGCTGCCTCGCGCGCGGTCGACGACTCTCCGTTGGCGTCCTGATCATCAACCTGGGCATGCTGTCTCAATTCAGCCACCAGCGCGCGCAGAGTCATCGGACGATCCACCGGGGTGTAGTCGCGCCGGTACTCGCCAGAAGCCAACGGTGCGACGTAATCCAGGAAGGCCGAAGGTTGTTCGTCCTCGGAAGAGACAGCCGTGCAGATGAGGACCTCCCTGGCGCGTGAGACCGCAGTTGAGAAACTCCTGAGTTCGTCGTAGCGAATATCCCTCAGCCTGCTGAGGGGGCCGCGGCCCAGCGCGTAGTCAACTCCATGCTCCACGGCGTCAGCAAACAGGGTACTGCCCAGGAGTTCTCCGCGTAGACGGGTGTTCGGCCAAACACCTTCCTGGAGGCCGGCCACGATCACCACAGGCCATTCGCGGCCCGCAGCGCTGGCGGGAGTCATGATTTCCACGCATTCCTCAAGCTGGGCCCTCGCCGCAAGGGTGTCCATCGGAAGTTCCTGGTTCAACAAGTAATCGAGGAACTGTTCAGGGCCGGAGCCGGGCAGTTGATCCACAAAACGCTCCGCTGTGTGGAACAGCGCCATCATGGCGTCAAGGTCGCGGTCAGCGCGGGCCCCGGCACTCCCTCCTTCCAGCGCGGCGGCAGACCAGCGCGAAGCCAAGCCGGTGGCGTGCCATAGCGCCCAGAGGACGGATTCCGCGTTGGCCCCTGGCTCGGCTGCTGCGGCGGTGCCGGCAGCAATCATCCGTGCAAGTCGTCGGGCAGGGTTGCCTTCAATCCCCAACGAAGTCAGCGCTCCCGGTTCAAGCAACGCCTCCACCAGCAAACCGTCACTGGAACGTCCGCCGCCGCCAAGTAGCTCCTCGCGTCGGAGAGATTGCCGGAGGCGGCGCAGCTCAATGGCGGAGGCTCCACCAATGCGCGAAGTCAGGAGGGAAACAGCGGTTTCAGGAGTGAGCTTGGCCGGATCAAGGATGACGGCGAAGACCTCCAGGAGGGGCCGGACGGCCACCTCATCCCGGACTGCAGAATCAGCCACAGGAACGCGCACGGGAATTCCCTGTCCGTTGAGGTAGCGCTGGAGCTGCGAGATCAATCCACCATTGCGGACAATGACCGCAATATCGCCAAAGTCCCGGCCCTCACGCAACTGCGCTTCCAGAATCCGCTGTGCGACATACCGGAGTTCATGGACGGGAGAAGGCAGCACATGTCCTTCCACCCGCCCACCGTTGCTGATTTCCTGAACGCCTTCGATGGACTCCGGCTGTTCAAGGCGCCGCGCCCTTTGGCCCCCGGATCGTTGGGAGATACGTGCGGCAACCCTTGTCCAGGCCTGCGCCACCTCGGGGCGATGACGATGCGTGGTCCACAATGGCCGCTCAAGAACCCCGTGCCTTCCTTCCAGAAGCAAGGGCAGCTCAGCGACAAGGTCAGGCCGCGCTCCGCGAAAGCCCTGCACCACCGTGTCAGGCGAATATGTAACCAGGGCGTCCTTGCCCTCGGCAATATCCGCGAGGAGTTCAAACACGGCAGGGTTGGATTCCTGGGCATCGTCCACGAGAATCAGCTGCAGCCGGTCACGCTCAGCGGCCAGGAAAGCGGGCGAGTCCTGAAAAATCTGGCGCGCCGTGGTGATGATCCCCGCGGGATCGAAGGCCTCGGGCATTCGGAGGTCCAAAACATCCCGATACTCACTGTAGAGCTCGGCGGCTGCCATCCAATCCGGACGCCCACATTCATAGGCGAGCCCCACCAGGTCCTCTGCAGTGCGGCCGGACTCGATAATGCGATCAAATAATTGGCGGATCTCGTGGCGGAAGCCACGGGTGGGCAGTGCTGCGGAGAGGTCTTCGGGCCAGGGCAACTGATGCCCCGGGCGGGAATGGCCCTCCAGTAACTCCTTGATGATCAGATCCTGTTCCGGTCCGGACAGGAGCTTGGGCGGCCGGGGCAAAGGCAGGACGCCTTCGGCTTTGGCCCGCCGGATGACGTCGAAGGCGTACGACGCCCAAGTGCGTGCCGGCGTCGTACTGAGGCTTCTGTCCAGGCGACCGGTGAAGGTATCCCGCAAGGCGGCCGCGGCGTGCCGCCCAGGAGCGAGAATAAGTATCCGTTCGGGATCCACGCCGTCTTCATTAACACGGCGGACCGCTGATTCGACCAGCACTGTGGACTTTCCCGTGCCCGGGCCTCCAGGGACCAGGACAGGTCCGCCTCCTTGCCTGACTGACACAACCGCACGCTGGTCCGGAGACATGTCAGGTGCCGCGTAGTGGATCTCGCGCGGCGGAAGCAGGCGAAGGGCCGCCGGGGCTTGGCGGGTTTTGGTAGCTGATGCGGTCACACAGTCATTTCATCATCGGGCACTGACAAAATATGGAGCTGACGCTCCAACTGGTCCGAGATCACATCAATAAGATCGAAATCAGCATCCGTTGGCGCCCATCGTGCAGTGCCTAGGTCCACGCGCCAGCGGCCCTCACCTGTCCGCAGGAATTCCTCAAAGGCGCCGTGCAACGGCGTGGACTCCAGCACATAATGGCGCAGGGCCTCTGCTTCGTGGCCGGGCGGGGCATCCCCGCTTGCCCGAAGGACACGCCACCAAGCTACGGAACTGCCGTAGTGGCTCATCACCGCGCCCACCTGCCTGGGTCCGCCGGCTCCAAGGAGCTCTGCGACGTCGCCATATGACACGGCCGTGCCGGGCGGAACAAGGTCCACGACAGCCAGTACCGCCGTCACATACTCCATCCGCATGTGCTCCAGCGTAGCCGCAGGAGTGTCGTGCCCAGTACTGTCGGTGCCAGCCGGTAGCGTGAAAACATGAGCTCCTGGAATACCCTCCCCGCGCTGCCTTCGACCTCGAAACCACTGGGAAGAATTCCCGTTCCGCCCGCATCGTCACGGCTTCAATCACTGTGGTGGATGCGCACGGACAGCTCATCAAAGAGCATGAATGGCTGGCGGACCCCGGGGTGGAAATTCCCCTGGAGGCCAGCGAGGTCCACGGAGTGACTACGGAGAAAGCCCGCGCTGAAGGCCGCCCGGCGGCCGAGGTCACCCGCGAGGTAGCGGCCATTCTTCAGAAATTGTTCGACGACGACACGCCGGTCATTGCATTCAACGCCAGCTACGACTTCACGGTGCTCGCTGCCGAGTCCGCACGGCATGGTGTCCCGCAATTGACCCGTTTCCCGGTGCTGGACCCCTATGTGATGAACAAGCAGGTGGACCGGTACCGCAAGGGCAAGCGCACCTTGACAGCTTTATGCGAGGAATATGGTGTGATTCTGGACAATGCCCACACCTCCGCTGCGGACGCCTTGGCGACGCTGCGCGTTTTGGATGCCATGGCTGGCAAATTCCCCAAGTTGCAAATGCCTGCCTCCAAGCTGCACCATTTGCAGGTGGACTGGGCAGCATCCCAAGCTGCTGACTTCCAGCAGTATCTGCGGCGAAGCAAGCCCACCGCTGTCATCGAAGGCGAGTGGCCCGTGCTGCCGCCCGAGGACGCCAGTCGAGGCGGCTTCTGAGGCAGGCTCCGGCACGGGCGACCCGCAGTTGGGACGCAAGTCACACGAATTCCGAAAGTCCCCGGGCACGAGCGTTGTGCGCAGGGATTCCACCACTTTGCCCATCGCCGGAATAGTTCGGGAGATCAGGCTTCGAAGCAGGAACTTTCTTCGGAAAAAACGAGCCAGAGCAATCAGTTGTTCGATTCACCGCGCTTCAGTGGGCTGGTGACATAATTAAGTTTGGCGGGTTGAAGTCTGCTAGGGCAGCCATCCCCATACTTGCTGCCACGTTCCCCGCCCACCGCGAACGTCTCTGTGACCCGACGAAAGTGATTTCTTCATGAAATTCAAAGCCCTCAAGTGGCTGTCTGCTGCGCCCGTAGCAGCGGCCCTGGTGATCTCCTTGGCAGCATGCGGCGGAGGAACCTCCCAGCCCAGCGGCTCGCCCACCGATGCCCTTGCCGGCAGCGACCAGCAGACGCTGGACAAGTACACCACCGCGGACGTCACGGCGCTGGACAAGATCGACAAGTCCAAGTTGGGCCTCGTCACCGATGGCACCCTGCGTGTCGGCACCCTGTCCGATGCACCGCCGAACATCTTCATCGATCCTTCGGGCAAGTTCACCGGTTATGACAACGAACTCCTTCGCGCCATCGGCGACAAGCTTGGCCTGAAGGTGGAGTTTGCGTCCACTGACTTCTCCGCCCTGCTCTCGCAGGTAGCAAACAAGCAGTTCGACGTCGGATCCTCCTCGATCTCCACCACGGATGCCCGTCGCAAGACAGTCGGCTTCACCAACGGCTACGACTTTGGCTACATGGCCGTCGTAACCAAGAGCGACGCCAAGGTCACCGGCTTCGCCGACCTCAAGGAAGGCGTCCGGATCGGCGTCGTCCAAGGCACCGTTCAGGATGACTATGTCACCAACACGCTCAAGCTCGAGCCCGTGCGTTTCCCTGACTACAACACCGTTTATGGCAACGTGAAGAACGGTCAGATCGACGCTTGGGTGGCTCCCTCCCAGCAGGCTTCCGGCCAGGTCAAGGACGGCGACGGTACCAAGATCGCCGAAAAGGTTGTCAACACGCAGAACTTCACCGCTTACGCCGTGAACAAGGACAACCAGCCCCTCCTCGATGCACTGAATGCCGGGCTGGACGCCGTCATTGCTGACGGTACGTGGACCAAGCTCACCTCCCAGTGGTACACCGATCGTCCCACCGCGGCCGAGCAGACTCCGCAGGGCTGGAAGCCGGGCAGCAAGGCCGTCCAGATCCCGGCCAAGTAACCCGGGCGTTCCATGGATATCCTCAAGCAACTAGCTGACACCTTCCTTGACTGGGAAGCGATGGGCGAAGTCATTCCCAAGATGTTTGCCGTCGGCCTGCCGAACACCCTGGTGCTCGCTGTCATTTCGGGCATCATCGGGACCCTGCTGGGCATGGCCCTGGCCCTGATGGGGATTTCCCGGAACGCCGCTGCCCGATGGATTGCACGCATCTATACGGACGTCCTCCGCGGACTTCCGCCCGTGCTGACCATTCTGGTCATCGGTTTCGGATTCGGTCCCATCATCCGTGAACTGACCGGTTCCACGAGCCCCTACCCGATGGCCATCGCAGCTTTGTCTTTGATGTCGGGAGCTTACATCGGCGAGATCTTCCGCTCTGGTATCCAGAGCGTGGACAAGGGACAGCTCGAAGCGTCCCGCGCCTTGGGGTTCGGCTACGGCGCATCCATGCGCTTGGTAGTGGTTCCCCAAGGCATCCGCAGGGTGCTTCCTGCCTTGGTCAACCAATTCATTGCCCTGATCAAGGAATCCTCCCTCGTCTTCCTGCTTGGCCTGCTGGCCACGGAGCGCGAGATCTTCCAGATCGGCAAGGACGCGGCCGCCACCAATGGCAACCTGTCGCCGTATGTGGCTGCGGCCATCTTCTACCTGGTACTCACGATTCCGCTCACGCACTTCGTGAACTGGATTGATGCCCGCTTCCGTTCAGGCAGGCCTGAAAAGAAAGAACCGGACGAGGCCGCGGCGGTCGTCGGGAAGGGAGCTCACGCATGAGTGAATTTACATCAGGCACGTTGACGGCAAAGAACATCCATTTGTCGTTCGGCACCAATCATGTCCTGCGGGGAATCGACCTGCACGTTGAGAAGGGCACCACGGCTTCGGTCATCGGCCCCTCGGGTTCAGGCAAGTCAACGCTGCTCCGCGTGATGAACCGGCTCATCGAACCGGACCAGGGCGACATCCTGTTGGACGGCCGTTCCGTCCTCAAGGACAATCCCGACGAGCTCCGGCGTCGCATCGGCATGGTGTTCCAGCAGTTCAATCTCTTCCCCCACAAGACTGTGGCCGAGAACATCTCCCTGGCGCTGCGCAAGATTCGTGGACTGTCCAAGGAACAGGCGCGAGAGGAGGCCTTGGCCCAACTGGACCTGGTCGGCCTCAAACACAGGGCAGATGCCCGCCCTGCCAACCTTTCGGGTGGCCAGCAACAGCGCGTAGCGATTGCCCGTGCGCTTGCCATGAAGCCCGAGGTTATGTTCTTCGATGAGGCCACTTCCGCGCTGGACCCGGAACTCGTCAAGGGCGTACTTGCCCTGATGACCGATCTCGCGCAGGGAGGCATGACCATGGTGGTGGTTACCCATGAGATGGGCTTCTCCCGCAACGTCTCAGACGTGGTGACGTTCATGGACGCTGGCGTAGTTGTGGAATCCGGTCCGCCGGAGCAGCTGTTCAACAGCCCCCGGACAGAGCGGCTCCAAGGCTTCCTCTCGGACGTCCTCTAGTCCCCGTAAGGCAGCCAAACAGCAGTCCCCGCCTCCAGACGGTCGCCCTAGTGGTGAAAAGTCAGGGAGCGGGGTTTCCTGCATTAAGCGCAACTGCGGTGAGGCACCGGCCAGTCTCCGCCCCCTTGACTTGTTTCCAGCATTACTTCCCGAGTTTCACCGACAACACCGTCAAGGCCGCAGCATCTACCTTGGTACGGAAATCCGGCTCGGACTGTGCTTTCTGGAGTACGGCGTCATACAAAGCGGGAATGCTTCCCGGGTCCGCGCAAACCAGCATCGTGCCGCCCGCTGCGAAGAAGTTGATGGCGCGGTCTGCGATGGCCCACGGCTTCAACTGTGCTGCACTACAGACGTCATCCGAGAGGATAATGCCTTTGAAGCCAGCGTCCGCGCGAAGCATCTGCCCCATCACCACGGGCGAGAACGGCGCAATGTTGGCGGGGTCGATTTGGTCGTAGTAGGCATTGGACACCATGACCCATTGCACGCCGTTCGTCATGGCTGTGCGAAATGGCTCCAGGGCGGGATCATTCCGCGTAGTTTCATTGTCCCTGACGTTCTGGCTGACATCGGTGTTGGGAACTACCCTGCCGAGTCCTGGGAAGTGCTTTACGACCGGTGCAACCCCCGCATCCTTCATGCCTTGGGCAAAAGCATTTCCAAGGTTGGACACTTGCCCCGGCACAAATCCGTACTCGCGTTGGAATTGTCCGATGGGTGCATTGGACGGCGCGAATTCAGGGCTCGTCACAGTATCAAGGACCGGAGCCAGATTGACGTTGACGCCAGCGCTACGGAGTTCCTTCCCCCAAACGGTGGCGTCTGCCCGCAGCTTCGCGGGACCAGCTCCGGCTTGCACCAACGCGGCAGGAATGGCGGAGAAACCCGGACCAGCCAGGACTTGGACGTATCCACCTTCCTGGTCGGTGGCCACGAAGAGAGGCAGCCCACCGGTAGTTTCGGCGGAAACTGTCCCGGTCAGGGAGGCCACGACGGCAGCTGTGGCAGCAGTCCCGGCCTTGCTGCGACCACTCAAGTAGACGTTGCCTGCGTGGTATTTGGTGAGTGCTTCCATGGTGCCCGGCTCCGCACCTGTCGCCTTCGCGGCAACCATGAAGAGTTGCCCGACACGCTGCTCGAGGCTTAGCCTGGCAAGCTGTTGTTGCGCCGTGGACAGTGCTTCACGGGTGGGTGCTGCCGAAGGTGCCCGGGAGTCCTGGGGTTCGGTTGAAGTCCCGGAAGTGGACTTGCCCGGAACAGGGGTGCTCGTCGGCGAAGAGGTAGTTGCAGACGGCGTAACCGGTGCAGTTGTGGGGGTGGCGGTTTCATTTCCACTTGAGCAACCAGGCACCGTTGTGACGAGGATTCCGGCCGCCGCGGCCCTCACACCAAGGGATGCAATTGACTGGATCTTGCGCATGGTAAACCGTGAATTCGTTGGGGTTGGGTTTCCCTTACGAGCCTACCTCGGGAAGTCGCAGTGCCCCAGCCTGCTTCGAACAGCCAGCCTGCTTCGAGCAGACGGCCGGGGCACCGCGTTGTCCTTGACCCAGGCGACCGCGGACTTAGGCGATCGCGGCGGCTGCAGCCTTCGCAGCAGCCGGGAGTGCGTCAACGATTCTGTTCATGGCAGCGTCGTCATGCGCCGCGGACAGGAACCATGCTTCGAAGACTGATGGCGGCAGGTAGATGCCGGAGTCCAGCATCGAGTGGAAAAACGGTGCGTAACGGTAAGCTTGCTGGCCTTGGGCGTCATCGTAGTTGTGCACACCGCGGGGCGAGGTACCGAATGCAACCGAGAACAGGTTGCCTGCACGCTGGATGGAGTGGTCCACGCCTTCCGCATCAAGTGCCGAGGAAAGAGCAGCGGACAGCTCCAGCGAACGGGCGTCCACATAGGCGTAAACGTCGGGCGTGGCATGGGTAAGCGTTGCGACACCGGCAGCCATGGCCACAGGGTTTCCTGACAGCGTGCCTGCCTGGTACACCGGACCAACGGGTGCAAGGTAATCCATGATGTCGGCACGTCCGCCGAGGGCCGCCGTCGGCATTCCGCCGCCAATGACCTTGCCGAAGGTCAGCAGGTCCGGCGCCCATCCTTCCTGACGGCCCGTGAGTCCCCAGTAGCCTGCGTAACCGGTGCGGAAACCGGTGAGGACTTCGTCCAGGATGAGGAGCGCCCCGTGTTCCGTGGTGATGCGGGACAGCCCGGCGTTGAAGCCCTCGCCCGGGGTGACGACACCCATGTTTGCCGGGGCAGCTTCGGTGATCACGGCCGCGATGTTGTTGCCGTGCTTGGCGAAGGCAGCTTCGACAGCTGCGAGGTCGTTGTAGGGCAAAACAAGCGTCTCAGCGGCGGTGGCTGCCGTGACGCCGGCCGAACCGGGGAGGGCCAACGTCGCGAGGCCGGAACCTGCTGCTGCCAGCAGGCCGTCCAGGTGGCCGTGGTAGCACCCGGCAAACTTGATGATCAGGTTGCGGCCGGTAAAACCACGGGCGAGGCGAACCGCCGTCATCGTGGCCTCGGTGCCCGTGGACACCATGCGCAGGCGTTCGACGGCGGACACGCGCTCCTTCACGATCTCGGCAAGGTTGGCCTCATCCGGGGTGGACGCTCCGAAGGACAGGCCTCGGTCCACAGCAGCGTGCACGGCCTCGAGAACGGCGGGGTGGGCGTGGCCTAGCAGTGCCGGGCCCCACGAGCAGACGAGATCCACGTATTCCTTGCCATCGGCGTCTGTGAGGTAGGCGCCCTTGGCCGAAACCATGAATTTCGGAGTGCCGCCAACGGATCCGAAGGCACGCACGGGCGAGTTCACTCCGCCGGGCATGAGGGACTGGGCTCGATCGAAAAGCTGGTCGGACACAGGGGTGTTTGAAGTCATGGTTCCTATTCTTTCAGTCATTCAAAAGCGTCTTCGGTGATTCAGGAGCGCAGCTATGAGGCGTTCGCCAGCAGCTCAGCGACCCTTGGGGCCACTTCGGTGCCGTACAACTCGATGCAGCGCATCATGGATCCGTGCGGCAGGGTGCCGTTGCTGTATTTGAGGTCGAAGCGGTCCACGCCGAGGTTGCGCTTGAGCAGGACGATTTTTTGGGCCACAGTCTCAGGAGAACCCACATAGAGTGCGCCCTCCGGGCCGCACATTGCGTCGAATTCCCCCCGGTTTCCTGGACCCCAGCCGCGCTCGGCGCCTATTCTGTTGCGTTGCTCCAGCCAATGCGGAAAGAGTTCTTCCCGGGCATCCTGGTCAGTGTCTGCAATGAACCCGGGCGAGTGGGTTGCGATTTGTCGCATGGGGTGACCGTATTTGGCCATCGCGTCACGGTAAAGATTGACGAGCGGAGCGAAACGGCGGGGCTCTCCCCCGATGATCGCGAAGATGATGGGATAGCCATATTCCGCACACCGCAAGACAGATTCAGGCGTCCCACCCACACCTATCCATGCCGGCAGCAAATGGTGCTGCAAACGCGGGTAAATCTGGAGTCCGTTCACGTTGGGGCGGGTCCGCCCTTCCCAATGAACCGGCTTCTGGGCCCGTACTTTGTCAAACAGTTCAAGCTTTTCTTCGAACAGGACGTCGTAGTCTGCAAGGTCCAGTCCGAACAACGGGAAGGACTCAACAAATGAGCCCCTGCCCAACATGACCTCTGCCCTGCCGTTGGAGATCGCGTCAACAGTGGCAAAACGTTGGAAGACCCGGATCGGATCGTCCGAACTGAGCACCGTCACTGCCGATCCGAGCCGGATCCGGGATGTCACTGCGGCAGCTGCCGCGAGGAAGACCTCGGGAGCAGATACAGCAAAATCGCGGCGGTGATGCTCTCCGACGCCAAAAGCATGAATGCCCAGGGCGTCAGCCAGCTTTGCTTCCTCAAGCAACTCCCGCAGGACCTGGGCGTGCTCCTTGGGATTACCGTCGGCATCGAGGCCCACGTCCCCGAAGGTGTTCAGGCCGAGCAGGATTTCTGCAGCGCCCACCGGTGCGGTGGGGTCGGAGTCAGCCCTGGATGCAGACGCGGATGCGGACGGAAATCCCGATTCGGAAGGCACGGCGGTCATCAGGACTCCTTCAGCCAGCCTGCCAGTTCGGAGGCCCAGTAGGTCAGGACGGTATCGGCTCCGGCCCTCTTGATGCCGAGCACCGACTCCGTGATGGCGCCCCGATCGATCCAGCCGTTGGCAGCGGCCGCTTCGATCATTGCGTACTCCCCCGAGATTTGGTAGGCCGAGACGGGCACCGGGCTCATAGCCGCAATATCCGCGAGGATGTCGAGGTAACTCATGGCTGGCTTGACCATGACCATGTCGGCGCCTTCTTCAAGGTCCAATTCCACTTCGAGAATGGCTTCGCGACGGTTGGCTGCATCCATTTGGTAGGTTCGGCGATCACCCTTCAGCTGGGAGTCCACCGCTTCACGGAACGGACCGTAGAAAGCTGAGGCGTACTTCGCGGCATAGGCCAGGACAACGGTGTTCTTGTGGCCGGAATCCTCCAATGCCTGGCGGATGACGGCGATTTGTCCGTCCATCATGCCTGAAGGTCCCAAGACATGGGCGCCCGCCTCCGCCTGGGCAACGGCCATCTGGCCGTAGATCTCCAAGGTGGCATCGTTGTCCACATATCCTTCGGCATCCAGAACGCCGCAGTGTCCGTGGTCAGTGAATTCGTCCAGGCAGACATCGCCCATGATCACCAGGTCATCGCCTACTTCGGCCTTGACGTCCCGGATCGCCTTGTTCAGGACACCTTCCGGGTCCAAGGATGCGGTGCCCCGTGCGTCCCGAACCTCCGGTACGCCGAACAGCATGATGCCGCCCACGCCCAGTTCCACGGCTTCCGCGGCTGCGCGCTTAAGAGTGTCGGTGGTGTGCTGGACGACGCCGGGCATCGAATTGATGGGGCTTGGCTCGCTGAGGCCCTCACGGATGAAGGCCGGAAGTATGAGGTCTGCGGGGGCCAGACGTGTTTCAGCCGTGAGCCTGCGCATCGCCGGGGTTGTGCGCAAGCGGCGGGGACGGTGGTTCGGAAAGCTCATCTGGGGTTCCCTTCGTTGGCGAATACTGTTTCCAAGGCGGCCGCGATGCCGTCCGGGGTAGGTTCTTTAGCGGTGGCTCCGACGGTGATTCCAAGGTGGGTGGCCTCTGCCGCCGTCGGACGTCCAATGGCTATGAATCGGCAGCTGCCCAACGGCAGGAGGGTCTCCGCAATCCTCCGGGCGGCACTCGGGGAAGCGGCCACGACGGCGTCCAGCATCCCGGCGTCAATGGCAGCGCGGGCTTCCGAGGGAGTCACTTCCTGCGGCTGTCCGGTACGGGAACCAGCACTGCCGGAGCTAGAACTGCCGGACTGCACGACGGCGGCGGGCAGTTCGGCTTCGAGGCGCAGTCCCGCCCGGGCCGGGTAGTCCACCGTGTGATAGGCGGTCACGGACGTTACGTCTGCACCCTTGGCGGCCAATCCATCATGCAGGCTGGGGCCCGCGATGTCGGCTTGCGGGAGTAGAACGCGTGCCGGAGCCGGTTCCCATAGGGCGACGAGGCCTTCGGCAGATTGAAGGTCAGTGGGTGCCAGTGAGACGGTCAGGCCGATAGCTTCCAGGATCCTCCGTGAGGACGGACCGATCGTGGCCACGCGCGTCCGCGACGGCACGAGGTTTGCCGGAAGCGTGCCACGCTCGGCAGCCTTTTCGAGCAGGACACGCACGGTGGTGATGCTGCTGATCACCATCCAGTCAAAATATCCAGCGGAGAGGTGGTCCAGGGCGGCGTCGAGGGAAGCCTGATCCTCCGCGCGCTCGAAATCGATGAGGGGAAGCACCAAGGGCTCCGCTCCGAGCGTGTGCAGGAGCGAAGCAAGTGGCCGGGCACGGTCGGCGCTCCTGGTAATCAGGAACCCGCCGACCTGCCAAAGCCGATGCTTGAGTCACATCAGGACGCTGCAAGATCCGCGATCTCCGCGGCACCAGCAGCGAGCAGAAGCTCCGCAACTTCAATGCCGAGCAACGTCGCCCCTACTTCGGTCAGGCCATCAGTGGCTTTCTTCTCGCGCACAGTCTTGGTGCCGTCAACGGCGCAGACGACGGCTTCAAGGTGCAGCATGCTGCCCTTCCTGAAGGCGTAGGCGCCAACCGGCGCGGCACAGCCAGCTTCGAGCCGGGCCAGGACGGCACGTTCAGCTGTCACGGCAAGCCGGGTGTCGTCGTCGTTCAATGCAGCGAGAGCCTGGGCGAGAACACCATTGGAGCCTTCCACCTGCGGGGCGTCCGCCGTGCGGCATTCGATGGCCAGCGCACCCTGACCGGGGGCAGGCAACATGACATCCGTCTCGAAGAACTCGCTCACGGTGTCCAGCCGGTCCATCCGTTCCAGCCCGGCCGCAGCGAGCACTACGGCGTCCAGGTCGCAGGACTTGCCGGGAACAACTTCGTCGGTGACATTGCCGGGAAGTCCGGGGACGCGCCCGAGGCGCGTGTCCACGTTTCCACGGATATCCAGCACCTCGATGTCAGGCCGCGCCGCCCTTAGCTGTGCAGCACGTCGGGGTGAACCCGTACCTACCTTGGCGCCGCCGGGCAATTCGGCAAGGGTAAGGCCATCCCCGGGCACACAAGACATCCCTGACATCCACGCGCTTGGGGGTAGCGGCGATGCTCAATCCAACTGCAGCCCCCGTGGGCAGGTCCTTCAAAGAATGAACAGCGACATCGCAGGTCTCAGCAAGCAAGGCATCGCGCAGGGCCGCAACGAAGACACCCGTGCCGCCCATCTGTGACAGCGAGCCGGTCCTGACATCGCCCTCGGTCTTGATATGCACCAGCTCCACCGGGAAACCACCAACGGCTGCCAGCTGATCGGCGGTCTGTTGGGTCTGGGTCAGCGCGAGCTTGCTGGCCCGGGTGCCAATGCGGATGCTCACTTGCTGACCTCCGAGGAGGTGTAAGCCTCATGCCCGACGCCGATAGTGGAGCCGACCTCGGCAATAACCGGCTTTGCTCCCCGGAAGTTTTCGCAACAATTGGGGCGGCAGACGTCGTACCAAGGACCAAGGTCCGTCACGTGGGGACGCTCGGCGATGTTGTTATCCAGGGTGCGTTCACAGATCAGGTCAACCAACCCGGAAACAAAGGCTGCATGCGTTCCCGGGGTGGGGACGCGCGTGGCTTCCATCTCAAGGTTCCTGCAGGTTTCCAGGGCTTCAGTGTCCAGGTCCCAGGCAACTTCCATATGGTCACTGACGAAGCCGAGGGGAACGATCACAACGCCGCGCACGCCTTCGGGGGCGATTTCTTCGAGGTGATCGTTGATGTCCGGTTCCAACCAAGGAATGTGCGGTGCTCCGGAGCGGGATTGATACACGAGGTCCCAGGCCACGTTCGGGGCAACGGCATCCATGATGGCCTGGGCGTTTGCCAGGTGCTGTGCCGCGTAGGCAGATCCTTCTGCGAACTCGCGCGGCTCGTCCTCGGACCTGCCGGCTGCTTCGGCGTCGCGCGTGGGGATGGAGTGGGTGGCAAACAAGACCCGGATTTTTGAATCGGGATCGGATTCGCCGGCAGCCATCAACTTGCCGCGGATTTCCTCGAGGCCGGCGGCGGTACCTTCAAGGAAAGGTTGCACAACGCCGGGGTGGTCGAAGTACTGACGGATCTTATCCACCTCGAGCCTGCCGTCCAGCCCTGTTTCGGTCAGCGCGATGCCAATGTCTTCACGGTACTGGCGGCAACTGGAGTAGCAGGAGTAGATGCTGGTGGTGAGCATCAGGATCCGGCGGTGGCCGGCGTCGTAGGCGTCCTGCAGGACCGGAGCGATGTACGGGTCCCAGTTCCGGTTGCCCCACAGGACCGGAAGCTCAATGCCGCGTTTGGCCAACTCAGCCTCGATCGCGGCCTTCAGCTCACGGTTCTGCTGGTTGATGGGGCTGATACCCCCAAAGGCACGGTAGTGGTGTGAGACCTCTTCAAGGCGTTCATCCGGGATGCCACGGCCACGGGTGACGTTGCGGAGGAAGGGAATGACATCTTCCTGGCCTTCAGGACCACCAAAGGATGCAAGGAGCACGGCGTCGTACTGCTTTGCTTCCTGGCGACCACGCTCGGTGACCTGGTTGGGGGTGGTGGAGACGGCAAGGCCACTCATGCGAGGACCTCTGCAATCTCGGCAGCAGTCACGCGGCGGCCTGTGTAGAACGGGATTTCTTCGCGGACATGGTTGCGGGCGTCGGTTGCGCGCAGGTGGCGCATGAGGTCAACGAGGTCAACGAGTTCAGGGGCCTCCAGGCCCAGGATCCACTCCCAGTCACCCAGCGCGAACGAGGAAACAGTGTTGGAGATGACCTGCGGGAACTCCCGGCCCAGCATTCCGTGGTCACGCAGCATTTTTCCGCGTTCTTCCGCGGGGAGCAGGTACCACTCGTAGGAGCGGACGAACGGATAAACGCACAGCCAGGTGCTGGGCTCGACGCCCCGCGCGTAGGCCGGGACGTGGCTCTTGGCAAACTCGGCTTCCCTGTGGACGCCCATGGCAGACCAGACGATCTCGGTGCCGGCGAAGAGCTTGCTGCGGCGAATGGAACGGACCGCTGACTGAAGGTCTTCCGGCTTTGATCCGTGGAGCCACACCATGATGTCGGCATCCGAGCGCATGGCGGAAACGTCGTAACTGCCCCGCAGGGTCACGCCTTCTTCGGCGAGCTTCCCTTCAAGGGCTTCAAATTCCTGGGCAGCATCGCCGCTGCGCAGGACGTCGGCCGAGCGCTTGAAGACGGTCCAGAGCGTAAAGAACTGCTCTTCGGTTCCAGCAGTTTTAGTGACAGATTCGGCAGAAGTGTGGCTCATGGTTCAAGTTTGCCCCGTGCCAGCCACTAAGTCGAAACGGATCACTTCTACAAGGCGTAGAAGTGACACAAATCACGAAATTGGGCGAATATCGCCGATGGCTTGGGCGAGCTGCGAGCGGGTATCCGCCACTACGGCGGCAAGGCCATTACCCGCCAACCAGCCACCAACCACCGTTAGTCCATCGGCTCCGGCACACACCTGCCGGACCTGCCCTACGCGCTGTTTATGACCGACGGCGGCAAACGGCAAGGCGCCTGCCCAGCGCACCACATCCCAATCGACAATGTCCGCGCGCGTCACGGGCACCGTCAACAACGCCGAAGCATCATCAAGCGCTGCGGCCAGCAACTCTTCATCGTCCATGACAACATCCGGCACTCCCCCATCGGCATCCTCACGGCGACCATAGGAAAGGCGCAGGACGTGCGTGCCCGGCCCGGCCTCCTCTGCCAGCCAGTCCCATTTGGCAGTGGCATGCGTCAGGGCCTTGGCCCGGATACCCGGGGTCTGGGGGGCTACGAGGATTCCAGTGCCACGGGGCCGTCCGTCAAGCTCGGGAAGGTCAACAACCATCGTCACCAAGCTCACCAAGGGTCCGGGAGCAGGGCGCAGGCCGGACAGTTCCGGTACAGCCCTTTCCAGGAGCCCCACGGCTGCGGGACCATCCAGCGCTACTACCAGCCGGCCGGCGTCGTACGTGGTTTTACCCGCGCTGACCCGCCAACCATTGCCGGTTTTCGAAACGGTGTCAGCGCTCTTTCCACTCACCATGTCCACGCCCCGACGGCGAAGGTCGTTAACCAGCGCGGTGACCAGTGTGTTCATGCCGCCCTTCAAACCCGCGACGGCGGAACCTGCTTTAGCGGATCCGGAACCTGGGCCGGGGGCTGCTTTGCGCTGGGCAGCAACAGCCGCAGCCAAGGACCCGTGCTTCTTCAGGCCGGCGCGGAGGCCGGGTGCCACCATATCGACGTCCAAGAGGTCGGGATCGGCGGAGTGAACACCACCCACCACCGGAGCAACCAGCCGCTTCAGGACCTTCTTCCCCATGCGGGCGCGGACCAGTGCAGACACGCTGGTGACCTCGGATGCTGTGCCAAACGAAGCGGGCAGCCAGCGGTCCAGGGATGCACGCAGGGCGCCGGCGAGGCCAAGCGAACGCCTCACCTCGGGGTCCCAAGGATTGGCCGGGATACCAAGAATTCCAGTCTTGGGCAGCTCTTGCGGCCCATTCGGCAGCTGCACCCAGGCGCCGCCCGGGTGCGGGGAAACAATCTGGCCCTCCAGCCCGAGTTCGCGCGCCAAATCGGCCACAGCAGAGGACCTTGTGGCAAAGGACTCGGCCCCGCTGTCCAATGACAGGCCGGCTACCACGTGGCTTCCGACGCAACCACCCCAGGCCTCGCTCGCCTCAAGGAGGGTCACCGAGGTTCCAGCCATTGCCAGTTCCCTCGCAGCAAGAAGGCCGGAAATGCCGCCGCCGACTACAACAGCGGTGGGCCCAGGCGTGGTTTGCGTTGTGGCTGCTTCCTTCGCCTTGCCATGGAGGTGTCCCCCGCGCATGCGTCCTACTCTGCCGGGATCGAGTGGATGAGCTCCACAACCCGCGTCAGGACAGCCGGGTCCGTCTCCGGGGGCACGCCGTGGCCAAGATTCACGACATGGCCTGGAGCGTGCGACCCCGCCGCGATGACTTCGCGGACATGCGCCTCCAGGACCTCCCACGGGGCCGGAAGGAGGGCGGGGTCGACGTTGCCCTGGAGCGGCACCTTGCCACCCAGGCGGCGGTTGGCCTCATCCAGTGGCAGCCTGTAGTCCACCCCCACGACGTCCACACCGACGTCGCGCATGGCGACAAGGAGCTCGGACGTGCCGGTACCGAAGTGCACCAGCGGAGCACCCAACCCGCGCACGTGATCCAGCGCCCGCGCTGACGCAGGAGCCACGTACTTGGCGTAATCAGCCAGGCCCAAGGACCCAGCCCAGGAGTCAAAGAGCTGTCCGGCTGACGCCCCGGCCTCAAGCTGTGCCTGAAGGAACATGCCGGAAGCATCGGCTGCCCAGTTGGCGAGGGCTGCCCAGGTTTCGGGGTCCGCGTGCATCATGGTCCGGGGGCCGAGGTGGTCCCGCGAAGGCTTCCCCTCCACCATGTACGCGGCGAGCGTGAACGGCGCGCCGGCGAACCCGATGAGGGGAGTCTTGCCAAGTTCCGCCACCGTCAGGCGAACGGCTTCGCGGATGGGCTCAAGTGCTTCCCACGTCAGCTTGGGAAGGGCAGCCACATCGGCGGACGTCCGGACCGGCTTGTCCAGGACCGGACCCACGCCCGGAACGATGTCTACGCCGACGCCTGCGAGCTTGAGCGGGATAACGATGTCGGAGAAGAAGATGGCGGCATCCACATCATGACGGCGAACCGGCTGCAGGGTAATCTCCGCGGCCAGTTCGGGACGCAGGCAGGAGTCCAGCATGGCAACGCCCTCGCGGACCTTTAGGTATTCCGGCAAGGACCTGCCAGCCTGGCGCATGAACCATACCGGCCTGCGTGACGGCTTGCCGCCCCGGTAGGCGGTGATGAGCGGGGAGTCCGACGTACGGCCGTCCATCAACGGGTGATCCGCGCCAAGTTTGCCGGCAGGTTCGCCTGCAGGGGCGTTGGTGGCCGTACTATTGGATGCTGCCGCGCTAGAAGTCATGCCTTTGATTGTGCCGAAAATCCCGGCCAAAAGATAACGACAGGCTGTCACGTCCCACCCCTGCAACCGGTGGCGTGGCGGGGATCACGGAACCGCGTGTGAATTCCCACTGCGCCGCATTGTTCTACCGGCCTGCGAAAAAGCTATGATTGGGGTGCTGTGGTTCTTTTCTCATTGGTGGCTACACACGCCGACATCGACCTCGAAACCGTTGCTCAGCTGAGCAACGGTTCCTCTGAGCTTGCCTCTTCGGCCCTCTCCGGATCCCCGCTGGTCTCCGGCGCCGTGGTCCTGGCAACCTGCAATCGCTATGAGATCTACGGCGAAACAGCCAACGGAGCAGGCCTCGAAGCCGCCCGATCGGCACTTGTCTCCCAGATCAGCGAATTGAGCGGCCTCAACGAACAACTCGTGTCCCGCTCCTTCAGCACTCACACGGGGCCTGACGTCACCCGGCACCTCTTCGCTGTAAGCGCCGGCTTGGACTCTGCGGTGGTGGGCGAACGCGAAATCGCCGGCCAGGTCCGCCGGGCCCTGATCACCGCGCAGCAGGAAGGCACTGCGAGTTCCGGACTCGTCCGCCTCTTCCAGGCTGCATCCAAGACCGCAAAAGACGTTGGCGCCCAGACGGCCCTCGGCTCCCGCGGCCTTTCCATCGTCTCCGTAGCCTTGGATCTGGCAACGGACCTCTCTGACAGTGACGATTGGTCTGCCAAGAAGGTAGTTGTCTTCGGAACGGGCGCCTATGCCGGTGCCACCATGTCCCTGCTCCGCGAACGCGGATGCACCGACATTTCCGTCTACTCTTCCTCGGGGCGCGCCGAGGGTTTCGTCGCTACCCGCGGTGGCACAGCGCTCGACGCCGATAGCCTTCCGGCGGCGGTTGCCGCAGCCGACGTCATGATCGGGTGCAGCGGTTCGGACACGCGCGTTGAATCTGAGGATCTGGCCCGGGTCAGGGAAAATTCCGGCAAACCACTCATCGCGATCGATCTCGCGCTCACCCACGACTTCGACCCCGCAGTGGGCGAGCTCGACGGCGTCGAACTCCTCACGCTTGAGTCCGTACGTCTGGCTGCACCGCAGGAACAGGCAGAATCCCTGTCCCATGCCAGCGAGATCGTCAATGGCGCTGCATCCGCATTCGAAGCGGAACGCGAATCCCGCTCCGTCGACTCCGCGATCGTTGCCCTGCGGCGCCACACCATGAATGTACTGGACGCGGAGATGGAAAAAGTCCGTGCCCGCCACGGTTGCACCGCCGCTGCCGAAGAGGTGGAGTTTGCGCTCCGCCGGATGGTCAAGCAGCTCCTGCACATTCCAACCGTGCGCGCCCGCGAACTTGCAGCCAACGGACAGCAAGATGACTACGTGGCCGCCCTGGAAGCCCTGTACGGCATCCAGGTGGAGCAGCCCCAGGCTCCCGCTGCTGCAGAATGCCCCGTGGACCACGAGCAACTCCGCTCCGAAAGCGCCTGACGTCCCAGCCCCCAGCCTGAAGCGGCCCGGGGCTCCACCGATGCTTTTCTTAGCGGACCGTCTAACGAGATCCCGTCAGCCGAAAGCGTTCACACCCGTCAGCTCTGCGGATAGTTCCCAGAGCCTCCGGGCATCTGCCCTGTCAATCGCGTGCGCGTCGACTCCCCTGTACCTTGCCAGGGGCGAATCCTTGTCCGTAGGTTCGGCAATGTCACAGTCCTCGCAGTACACGCCATCCATGCCGGCCAAGGCCGGGGACGTCGCCGCCCAGACAGAGGTAGCGGCCCCTTGCTCCGGCGTCTTGAACCCCTCGCGAAGGTTCCCTTCCGCATCCATCCATCCCGCAGCCACCATTTCTTCTTGAGGCAGGTGGCGTTGGAGTTCGGTCATGATGCCGCCTGGGTGGACTGCGAAAGCACGGACGCCCGAGTCCCTGCCCAGGCGGTCCAGCTCCACGGCGAAGAGCGAATTCGCGGTTTTGGCCTGCCCGTAGGCGCGCCATTTGTCATAGCCTGACGTGAAATTGATGTCCTCAAAGCGGATGGGTGAGAGCTTGTGGCCGGTGGAGGAAAGGGACACAACCCTCGCGTTCCCGGAGGCGGCCAATGCAGGCCACAGAAGGTTGACCAGCGTGTAATGCCCTAAGTGGTTCGTGGCGAACTGGGCCTCCCAGCCAGGCCCAAGGCGATGCTCTGGGCTTGCCATGATCGCCGCATTGTTGACCAGGATGTCCAGGGTGTCGTGCCGGTCTAGGTAGCGCGCTGAGAAGGCCTTGACGCTCGCCTGATCGGCGAGGTCCAGGGCATCCGCTTCCACGGCGTCCGCCAAACCTGCCTCTGCCAACACCTTCTGGGCGTGTTCGAGCCTGCGTGCCGGAACGGCAACCGTCGCCCCTGCCGAGGCCAAAGCCCTCACAGTCTCCAGTCCAAGCCCGGAGTACCCGCCGGTGACAATTGCCGTCTTACCCGACAAGTCAAGGCCTTGAACCACGTCCATGGCAGTTGAACCGTGCCCAAAACCAGAACCGATGGGCCGTTGGGGCGTTTCTGTGGATTCTTCGCTCATGCTTGAGCTTTGCACAGATCAGGACCCATGCCGGCAACGACTAGTAGACGGGCTTTTCGGGTTCGACGTCGCGGACCCAGGCGAGGATACCGCCGTCGAGATGGCTGACGCGCGTGTAGCCTGCCTTCTGCGCGGCCTCCAGGACCGCAGCAGAGCGCGTCCCAGCCTTGCAGTGGAACACGATGTCCTTGTCCTGCGGCAACTCCACCCAGGCCTCGCCTGAAAGAATCCTGCCCTGCGGGATGAGGACAGATCCATCGATGTTCACGATGCTGTGCTCGCCGGACTCGCGGACGTCCACCAATTCAAAGTCGCGTTCACCAGCTTCCCGCTCGGCCAGCATCCGCGCAAGGTCCTTCGCAGTGACGGTGTGCTCCTGGTCAGTGGCCGCAGCCGGAGTCACCCCACAGAATGCTTCATAATCCATGAGTTCAGTGATGGGCTCCGCTTCAGGATCCTTGGAGACCTTGATTTCCCGCCAGCTGCCGCCAAGCGCGTCAAACAGCGCCACACGGCCAAGCAAGGAACGCCCGACGCCGGTAATCAGCTTCACTGCCTCCGTCACCATGAGGGATCCAACCGCGGCACACAACATACCGAAGACTCCGCCCTCACCGCATGAAGGCACTGAGCCGGCGGGCGGGGCTTCAGGGTAGAGGTCACGGTAGGTGGGGCCGTGCTCGGCCCAGAAGACGCTGACTTGCCCGTCGAAGCGGAAGATGGAGCCCCAGACGTAGGGCTTGCCCAAAATCGCGGCGGCGTCGTTGACCAGGTAGCGCGTGGCAAAGTTGTCCGCGCCGTCCAGGATGAGATCGTAATCGGCGAACAGTTCCAAGGCATTCGAAGAGTCAAGGCGGACGTTGTGCAGGACAACGTCCACCAAAGGGTTCAGCTCCGCAATGGCTTTCCGCGCAGATTCGATTTTGGGAGTGCCCACGTCCTTGACGCCGTGGATGACCTGCCGCTGCAGGTTGCTGAGGTCTACGTCGTCGTCGTCGACGATTCCCAGGGTTCCTACGCCCGCCGCGGCGAGATACAGCAATGCAGGAGATCCCAGCCCGCCGGCACCTATGACAAGAACTTTCGCATTCTTAAGCCTGCGTTGGCCCAGAGCGCCGATTTCCGGAATGATGAGATGCCGGGAGTACCGTTCCACCTCGGCCGGCGTTAGTGCGGCGGCCGGTTCAACGAGGGGCGGCAGGACAGTGGGCGCGGGGTGGGCAGCAAGAATTGAGGCCATACCCCAATGTATGCCTGCCGATGCTGCCCGGTCATATTACCCACCGGTACAGTGGTCATAACTGCAAAGGAAAGGCGGCAGACTGTGGCTGACGGCACACGGGCAAACGATGGAGCACCAGCGAAGCAAGAACGGACTGGTTCGACGCGTTCAGCAAGGTTGCCCCGGGACGAGCGCCGCGCACAGTTGCTTAACGCCGCCTTGGAAGTTTTCGTGTCCAACGGCTTCCACGGTGCTGCCATGGACGAAATTGCCGAGACAGCGCATGTGAGCAAGCCGGTCCTGTACCAGCATTTCCCTTCCAAGCGCGAGCTGTACATGGCGCTGCTGGACAGCCATCTGGCCGCCCTGACGGATTTGATGCTCAATGCCCTGAACTCCACCACGGATAACAAAGAGCGCGTGAAGGCAGTCATGCGGGCCTACTACAGGTTCATTGCCGACGACGACCAAGCCCACCGCCTGGTTTTCGAGTCTGACCTCATTAATGACCCCGATGTCAGCTCGCGCTTGGAGACCTTCAACAAAACGTTCGCCGACGCCGTGGCCCACGTCATCGCCGAGGACACCAAGTTGCCCCCTCTGGAGGCGCAACTCCTAGGCCGGGGACTGGCAGGAATGGCGCAGGTCAGCGCCCGTTACTGGCTCGAAACCGATGGAAACCTCGACCTCGATGTAGCCAGTGATCTGATCTATCGTTTAGCTTGGCGCGGAATCAGTCGATTCCCCAAAGAGTCCTAGGCTACAAATAGAGGACTGACTTAAAACTTGATTGGCTTGGAGGCCTTGCTGTGGAAGTAAAGATCGGCATTCAGAATGTTGGCCGGGAAATTGTGCTCGAATCCGCACTCGATGCTGATGCTGTAGCCAAGATCGTCGGAGAGGCCATCTCCAAGGGTTCGGATCTGCGGCTCACGGATGAGAAGGGCCGCCAGATCATCGTTCCCGGCAGCGTGTTGGGCTACGTTGAAATTGGTGCCGAGGAAGTCCGCCGCGTCGGTTTCGGCGCACTCTAGCGGTTCCCAATTACAGCTGCCGCTAAGGAGTCTCCATGCTTTCACTCGTTGTGGTGGTTCTTGCCACGATCGCTACAGGATTCATCGTGTGGGCAAATGACAAGCGACACGGCAAGTACGGCATTGCATTGCCGGCGGGCGTTTCGGCAACCGTCGGCGTGCTGAGCTGGATAGCTTTCATCATGGCCGGCTTTGGTTACCAGCCCGGGCTGACCTGGATCCCCTGGGTCCTCCCTATCGTGTTGGGGACGGTCATCGCGATTGCCATTGTGGTCTTTCTGGGCCGCAAGCGCACCCAGCATGACACCGCCGCCCTCACCAAGGCCCTGAGGCTCTAAAGCGCTAAGACTCTAAGGCACTGAGGCTCTAGGCGCTGCGCACTCTTAAACGCCGCTGGCCATCACCCGTGGGTGATGGCCAGCGGCGTTTAACCTTCCAACCCGCTCAATCTCCGGGATAGCGATCCGGCTGCGCCAGGGCACCGGATGCCGCTGCGGCCTCGGTCACGGCAGCCGCAGCAGCGATGTCGCGTTGGGTCACCTGGCCGCCTGCGTCATGGGAAACGTAACGCAAGAACACCCTGTTGTAACGCCAGTCAAGATCCGGGTGGTGGTTCTGTTCCTCGGCGATCCGGCCAATGGCGGCGATGAGCGCCAAGGCCTCCGCCGCCGTCGAGGTTTTGAACACTGTCACGAGGCCGTCCTGGAGCTTCCAATCCGGAAGGTTCTTGAGGGCGGCCTCCACGGCGACCTGGGTCAACGGCTCTTTCCTGTCAGCCACCACTGCTCCTTCATTCAGAGGAACTCTGCCCGGCCTTCCATGGCCGATGACGCCAAGGCGTGCTCCCGGCGCGGGATACGGCCAGCCTGCTTGGCCAGCCTACCGGCGATCACCGCGTGTTTGAAGGCTTCGCCCATCTGCACCGGATTCTGCGCACGGGTCACGGCCGTTGCCAGCAGGACAGCATCGCAGCCCAGTTCCATGGCAAGCGCGGCATCGGACGCAGTCCCGATGCCGGCGTCGAGTACTACCGGAACTGAGGCCCGGGACACGATCAGTTCGATGTTGTGCGGGTTCAGGATGCCCAGCCCCGTTCCAATAGGAGAGCCGAGGGGCATGACTGCTGTGGCACCCAGGTTTTCCAGGCGCAGGGCAAGAACGGGATCGTCATTGGTGTAGGCGAAGACCTTGAAGCCACGGTTCACCAGCTGTTCGGTTGCCTCCACGAGCTCCACCGCATCCGGAAGGAGTGTATGTTCATCGGCGATGACTTCCAGCTTCACCCAGTCCGTCTCCAGCGCCTCCCGGGCGAGCTCCGCGGTCATCACTGCGTCTTTGGCAGTAAAACAGCCAGCGGTGTTGGGCAGGACCCGGATGCTGTGATCCAACAGCAGTTGAAACAGCGAACCTGTCTCGGCTGGTGAGTACCGGCGCATTGCCACAGTGGTCAGTTCCGTTCCTGAAGCCAGGAGGGCTGCTCCCAACCCATCCAGACTCGGCGCACCACCGGTACCCATGATCAGGCGGGAGCCGAATTCGACGCCGTCGATCACCAAAGCATCAGTGCGGATGTCAGTTTTTGCTGCGGTCATTTTTCAGCCTCCCTGGACTGCGGTTACGAGTTCGAGTTCGTCTCCATCGGCGAGCGCAGTCGCGGCCCATTGGCTGCGCGGCACCACCTCGGAATTGCGGGCGACGGCGACACCCAGCTTGCCGCCGTCGGCTGCCTGTCCGCGGTGGTCCAGGACGCGGCCTGTGATGGCGCTGACGAGAGTGCTGACGGATGCGTCGTCCGCCACGGCGTGTTCGGAGCCGTTGAGTTTGATGTTCATGGTGTGTCCTTGATTGCTGGTTGGAGGCGGTGATCCCGCGTTGCCGTAAAACGATCAGGCCGGAAAATGGACCATCGAGGGTCGGCTGAGCCGCTGATCAGCCCGCCGACGATTTTGGCGGCCACAGGCGTCAACAGAACGCCGTGGCGGAAGAACCCGGACGCGATCACGAGACCGTCGATGGTGCCCTCGAGTCCAGTAACGCGTCCCAGTCCAGAAACGCGTCCAAGTAATGGTGCGTTGTCCGGAGTGCCGGGCCGTGCGCGTGCTGCGCTTCCAACAGTTCCAGTTCCGCCACCGCAGGCACCAGCACTTGGGCGTCCCGCAGCAGTTGGTAGACGCCGCCCGCGGAGACTGCATTGGTGGATGCGGATAGTCCGTCCTCGCGCTGGGTGGCTCCGATCACCACCGTGCCATCGTCCCGGGGCACGATGTAGACCGGCACCCCGCGGACCATGCCCCGGATGGTGGATGTGAGGAGGGGCTGGAGGTGTTGAGGAACGCGCAGCCTGAGAATGTCGCCGTAAACGGGCCGCAGGGGCAGGGTGAGCCCTTCGGGGAGATCGCAGATCCTTGCCGCATCAAGCCCGCAGGCGATCACAGTCTCAGGGGCCACAACGACGGCGCCGGAATCAAGTTCGACCCCGGAGACATGGTCCCCGTCCCAGAGCAAACGGGATGCGCGGAGCGGCAGGGCGAAACCGTCCTCCGCTCCGGAAACCCACGTTGCGTCACTTGGTTCGTGGGCTGCCAACCCTTCCATGAGGCACCGTGCAAGGCGCCGCGGATCCACTTGGTGATCGGCAGGTATGTCGAAGGCACAGGAAATCTGTGGGCTCAGCAAAGGCTCACGCTCGCGCGCTTCCCGCAATGACAATGGCTCCACGTGGAGCCCCGCGGCCTGCTGGACTGTCCGGAGGTCTGCCAGCGCGCGGCGGTCGGCGGCGTCGGCACCAACGGCGATTGTCGACGTCGTGCGGTATCCGGTGGCTGATTCGCCGCCATGGACGCTCCGGATGAAAGCGGGCCACAGTCGGGAGGATTCCAGCATGAGTTCCAGGAGGTCTTCTTCCTGGTAGTGGAGTTCACTGACCGGAGCCAGCATCCCGGCGGCAGCGAACGTCGCACCCGCTGCGGGGGTGGGATCAATGAGGACCACAGAGCGGCCCTTGCGGCGGGCTTCGTGGGCGATGCCAAGGCCGATGATGCCGCCACCAATGACTGCGACGTCTGCCTGCAAGGGGTTTTGGCGGGATTCTGCCATATGTTTCCTTCCCTACGCCGGTATTAGCCGGATCAGGTCAAGCGGTCGGCGCTGAAGCCCTCTCAGCCGGACGGTCATATGACGCTGTCACGGCTCCCGCAGTACGTGCCCAGTTTAGAGGAACTACTCTGGTTTCCATGACCCAGCATGATGTCCACACCACTGCCCGCCTTTACTTGTGCACTGATGCCCGCAAACGCCAGGGCGATTTCGAAGACTTCGTCGACGCCGCGTTCGAGGGCGGCGTCGATATCATCCAGCTTCGCGACAAGACGCTCGAGGCCGCCGAGGAGCTTGAGGTCCTGGAGGTTCTGCACAACGTGGCCCAACGGCACGGGCGGCTGTGGGCCGTCAACGACCGCGCCGATGTTGCCAGTATTTCCGGGGCTCCGGTGTTCCATATCGGGCAAAAGGACATCCCCCTGCGCGCCGCACGTCACCTCCTCCACGACCGCACCGTGATCGGCCTCTCCACCCATACGCCGGAACAGGTCGACGCCGCGATAGCTGCCTCCCCTGGCAGGAGCGGACTGGATTATTTCTGTGTTGGTCCGGTGTGGGCAACGCCCACAAAGCCAGGCCGTGAAGCAGTTGGGCTGGACCTGGTCACATATGCCGCGGAAGCCGTAAAGCGCGCGGACGAGGAGACCGTAGGTGGCGTCCTCCTCCCCTGGTTCGCTATTGGCGGCATCGACCTCAGCAACATTGAACAGGTGGTTGCCGCGGGAGCGAGCCGGGTCGTCGTGGTGCGGGCCATCACTGAGGCAGAGGATCCGACGGCGGCGGCCAAGACTTTGCTGGAAGCGCTCGACGCCGGATAATCACCCGGCGCCCTGGTGGCCGCGGAGAATATGCGAAAGTCTCCTAAGCCGTGAGCCCGAGCCCGGACATGCGTCGCCCATGCCGCTCCGCAAGCTCGGCCGTGAGGGCCTTGACTGCCGTGCGCGCATCCCCGCCGCCCTTGAGCAGCGGTCCTAGCTGGGGATGTTCCATGCCTACCCGTTGTGCTTGCGTCAGCGCTTCACCGACGAGGCGGCGGCCCCACAAAGCCAGTCGCGATGCCAGGCGAGGGTCATCAGCCAGGGCCCTGCGCAGGAGGACGCGTAATACTTCCGTGGCTTGGTCGGCGGAGGCAACCTTCTGGACAAAGGCTTGCGTCCCGCCGTCAAGGAACGACGCGACCATGCGGTAGAAGTCCGATGACACGGTGTCGATCACATAGGCCTTCATGACTGATTCAAACCAGTCCGCTGGCTTTGTTCGCTCGTGGAAGTGGTCAAACGAGCGCTGGAACGGAAGCATGGCCTCTTCGGCATCGAGTCCCATCTCCGAGAGCCGGCTGCTGATTAAGGCGAAGTTTCCGTAAGCGCCAACGGCGATCTTTGCCAGCACTGCCCTGTCATGGAGGGTGGGAGCGTACCGGGAGTCGAAAGACAGCCGGCCAAACGCCGATAGCTCGCCGTAGGCCATGGCTCCCAGCAGCTCCGAAGAGAGGCGCTGGACGCGAGCATTATCGTCCAAGGAAGTGCTCATGGTCCAAGACTATCCAGCGATTTCGGGCTAACCTGATTTTCGTGTCACATCATCGGATTTCGCCCAACGTCGACGACTCGTCGGACCAGCTCGCGGAGGCATTTGCAGCCCTCCGGACCGAATTGGAGCTCCCGGGCGAGTATCCGGCCGAAGCCGTGGCGGAAGCCCGGAACGCAGTAGAAAACCACATGCTGCCGGACCGTGACCTCAGGGACATTCCGTTCGTGACCATTGATCCAGCCACGTCCACCGACCTGGACCAAGCGGTGTTCATTGAACGTGCCGGTGACGGTTACAAAGTCCTCTACGCAATCGCGGACGTGCCGTCCTTTGTTGCTCCCGGCGGGGCACTCGATGCCGAAACCCGGCAACGGGGGCAAACATTTTATGCTCCTGACGGGAGGATCCCGCTGCACCCGGAGGTTATCAGCGAAAACGCCGGAAGCCTGCTGGCTGGTCAGGACTGCAGCGCCTTCGTCTGGGACTTCGAACTGGACCACAATGCGGAGGTATCCGCCACATCCGTGGCCCGTGGCACTGTCCGTAGTCGCGCCAAGCTCAGTTACAAAGGTGCCCAGGAACAGATCGATGCCGGCACAGCCCCGGCGGTCCTTGAGCTCCTCAAGGAGGTTGGCCTGAAGCGGGTGGAACTGGAACGACTCCGCGGTGGCGCCAACCTGAACATGCCGGAGCAGGAAATCGTCCAGGCGACCGGTGGCGGGGGCTACAGGATTGTGGCGGCGCCGTCCCTGCCTGTGGAGGACTGGAACGCGCAGATCTCCCTCATGACCGGGATGGCAGCGGCCCAACTGATGCTCGACGGAAAAGTAGGCATTCTGCGCACCATGCCGTCACCGGACGAACGGTCACTGCTCCATTTCAAACGCCAGACCAAGGCTCTCGGGAAACCCTGGGACGGCGAGGTCACCTACGGTGAGTACCTTCGGACACTTGACGCTTCGGATCCCAAACAGCTTGCCATCCTGCACTCTGCAGGAACACTGTTCCGCGGCGCTGGATACACACCTTTCGATGGCGAACTTCCACCCAACATCATCCAGTCAGCCATCGGCGCGCCCTATGCCCACACCACGGCCCCTTTGCGCCGCCTCATCGACCGCTTTGTCCTGGTGATCTGCGAGGCCCTCAGCAACGGCCACCAGATCCCGGCGTGGGCGCGGGAAGCACTTCCATCATTGCCTGAGATCATGGCCTCATCGGACCAACTGGCCGGGCGGCTTGAGCGCTTGGCCATGGACACCGTGGAAGCTGCACTCGTGGCGAACCACATCGGCGAGGAGTTCGATGCGGTGGTCATCTCCGGTTCCAAGCCGTCCAATGGGACGACCAACGGCAATGGAAGGGGAAACGGAAACGGCAATGGGCCGTTCGGCATCATCCAGATCGCTGAACCCGCCGTGACAGCCCGGTGTGACGGCGAACTGGAATCGGGCACCAAGGTCCGGGTGCAACTCCTGAAGGCCGATATCGCCAGCCGCGAGATCCGTTTCACCCTGCTCCCCTGAAGCCCCGCAGCACCCGAACTGCCCCCGATCCGGGCTTTGGCGCTTCCAGAGGATAGACTGACCCTGTAGTAATGGATGCCCGGTCGTTGATTCAGTTAATTTTTGAACTCAACAAGCCCGCCCCTACGCGATCTTGAGATGTGCCCGCTGGTCACCAGTGCCAGTACTTAGATAGCCCGCGATCGGCTTCCACTGGATTAGCTTGCGCGCCCGTTCGTGCTCCGGTACGGCTCCGCCCACCCGTTGAGCATGCAGCGCCAATGCCCAAATGAATAAGGAAACTCCCTGTGAGTGAATTGCACACCCATGAAGTCCTGACGGACGCCACCGGCACCGAATCCATCGAGCCCGAGGAAACGATCATCTCTGATGAGACGCCCCACGAGATCGAAGAAAAATCGTTCGCTGACTACAACGTCCGCGCCGACATCGTCGAATCCCTCGCCGACGCCGGTATTACCCACCCCTTCCCGATCCAGGCCATGACGCTGCCCGTAGCCCTTAGCGGCCACGACATCATTGGCCAGGCCAAGACCGGTACCGGCAAGACCCTCGGTTTCGGCATTCCGGCACTGCAGCGCGTGGAAGGCCGGGATGACCCCGGCTACGCCAAGCTGGCCGTCCCCGGTGCACCGCAGGCCCTGGTCATCGTTCCTACCCGTGAGCTTGCGGTACAGGTGGCCAATGATCTCCAGACGGCATCCCGTAAACGCAACGCCCGCATCGCCACGATCTACGGTGGCCGTGCCTACGAGCCGCAGGTTGACGCCCTCCAGAAGGGCGTCGAGGTAGTGGTTGGCACCCCCGGCCGTTTGATCGACCTCTACAAGCAGAAGCACCTCAGCCTGAAGAACGTCAAAATGGTGATCCTGGACGAGGCCGACGAAATGCTGGACCTCGGCTTCCTGCCGGACGTGGAAACACTCATCGCAGGTACTCCGGCCGTTCGCCAGACCCTGCTCTTCTCCGCCACCATGCCTGGCCCGGTCATCGCGATGGCCCGCCGCTACATGACGCAGCCCACCCACATCCGCGCTGCCGATCCGAATGACGAAGGCCTCACCAAGCGCGACATCCGCCAGCTCATCTACCGTGCGCACAGCATGGACAAGACCGAGGTAGTGGCCCGCATCCTGCAGGCCCGCGGACGTGGCCGCACCATCATCTTCACCAAAACGAAGCGCACCGCAGCGAAGGTCGCCGAGGAACTGGTGGATCGCGGATTTGCCGCTGCTGCGATCCACGGCGACCTCGGCCAAGGCGCCCGCGAGCAGGCTCTCCGCGCGTTCCGCAACAACAAAGTGGACGTGCTGGTTGCCACGGACGTGGCTGCCCGTGGCATCGACGTTGATGACGTCACACACGTCATCAACTACCAGTGCGTGGAAGACGAAAAGATCTACCTGCACCGCGTGGGCCGTACCGGCCGCGCCGGCAACAAGGGAACCGCCGTTACCTTCGTCGACTGGGACGACATGCCCCGCTGGGGCCTGATCAACAAAGCACTGGGGCTCAGCGTTCCGGAGCCGGTTGAAACCTACTCCTCTTCGCCCCATCTCTTCAGTGACCTCGACATTCCCGAGGGCACCAAGGGCCGCCTCCCGCGCAACAAGCGCACGCTTGCCGGCGTCGATGCCGAGGTCCTCGAGGACCTGGGCGAAACAGGCAAGAAGAACTCCCGTTCCGGCGGTTCATCCCGTGACGGTGGGCGCGATGGCGGCCGTGGCAGGGACGGCGGCCGTGGCCGTGGAAACGCAGCCAAGTCCACCGAAACCAACTCGGAAACCAACGGTGAGGGCGGACGCAACCGTACACGCCGCCGTCGTACATCCGAAGCCGATGCGGCCCCCGCTGCCGGTTCCTCTGAAACCCGCACCTCTACTGGCGAAAATGCCGAGAAGCCGGCCCGCACGCGGCGTACCCGCACGCGCCGCCGTAACGGCGAAGTGGTTTCCGGCGAGACCGCTGGCGCCCAGTCCGGCAACTCCGAGGCCTAAAGTCCTCAATGACTGAAACTGTTTGGGCGCCGGACGGCGGCAATCTGGTGGTGCACGCGGACAACGCGGAATTCCTCCCGACGCTGCCGGACGGCGCCTTCACACTCATTTACGTGGACCCGCCTTTCAACACGGGCCGGGTCCAACGCCGCCAGGAAACACGCATGGTCCGCAACGCGGACGGCGACGGCGACCGCGTCGGGTTCAAGGGACGCTCCTACGACACCATCAAGGGTGCCCTTCACAGCTACGATGACGCCTTCAGCGACTACTGGTCCTTCCTGGAACCCAAGCTCGTAGAGGCTTGGCGGCTCCTTGCCGACGACGGCACGCTGTACCTGCACCTGGACTACCGCGAGGTGCACTACGCCAAGGTGATGCTGGACGCCATCTTTGGCCGGGAATGTTTCCTCAACGAGATCATCTGGGCCTACGACTATGGCGCCCGGGCCAAAAACCGCTGGCCCACCAAGCACGACAACATCCTGGTGTACGTAAAGAACCCTGCGAAGTATCACTTCGACAACGCTGAAGTGGACCGCGAACCCTACATGGCCCCCGGCCTTGTCACACCTGCCAAACGCGAGCGTGGAAAACTTCCCACGGACGTCTGGTGGCATACCATCGTTTCGCCCACCGGCAGGGAAAAGACCGGCTACCCTACCCAGAAACCCGAAGGCCTGGTGCGCAGGATCGTCTCTGCCTCGAGCCGCGAGGGCGATTGGTGCCTGGACTTCTTTGCGGGATCGGGAACCCTCGGCGCTGTTGCCGCCAAGCTGGGCCGCAGCTTCGTCTGCGTGGACCAGAACGAGCAAGCCATCGACGTCATGCGGAAGCGCCTTGGCACCAAGGCCGTCTTCCACAGCAGGGGGCTTCTGCCGGAAGGCACCCTGGATCAGGCAGTGCCCTTCACGAATGCCTGAACAGCGTCGGCGATCATTTGCACGGCGATGGCCGAAAGCAAAAGCCCCGCGATCCTGGTGACAAGCTCCACGCCATTCTCGCCAAGGACGCGCTGCACCACACCCGCGAACCGCATGGCCAGGTAGAGCGAGCAAAGCACCACCGCGATGCCCAGCCCAACCGCAAGGTACTCAGACAAGGCGCTGGACTGCTGGACGAAAACCATGACCGCAACAATGGCGCCCGGCCCTGCCATCAATGGCGTCCCCAAAGGCACGAAGGCCACATTCTTATACTTCGCGGCGTTATCCTCGCCGCTGGTGGAACCTGTGAGCAGCTGCAGGGCAATCAGCACCAGCAGCAATCCCCCGGCACCTTGCAAGGCCGCCAAGGAGATGTGCATGTAGTTAAGGATCGACTGGCCGAAGATCGCAAACACCACGATCACGCCGGTAGCCACAACAAGCGCCTGCAACGCCGAACGGTTCCGGTCGCGGGCAGGCATCTGGGCAGTCAAAGACATGAATATTGGCACGGTGCCGGGAGGATCCATGATCACGAACAGCGTGACGATCACGGATGCGAACAACTGCAGATCCATCAGCGAACAACCGCGCTGCCGGTTGCGAGTTCCTCGATCCTTGCCAGGACGTCCGGGGATGTCAGGTTCTCTCCCAGCCGATTTGGTTTTCCAGCTCCGTGATAATCGGACGATCCCGTGATGAGCAACCCATGTTCAGACGCCAGGTTGCGAAGGAACCCACGTCCTTCTTCCGGGTTGTCGCGGTGTTCAATTTCCAGGCCAAGCAGCCCGGCGTCGATCATCTCCCGGTACGTCCGCTCCCCCACAATTCGTCCCCTCGCCGATGCGACCGGGTGTGCAAAGACCGGCACGCCGCCAGCGGCACGGACAAGCTCGACGGCGATAGCGGGGTCCGGTGCGTAGTGCTGCACGAAGTATCGCGAATGCGAGGTGAGGATGGACGTGAAGGCTTCGGAGCGGTCCGCGACCACGCCGGCAGCAACCAAGGCATCCGCGATATGCGGTCGCCCTACTGTAGCGCCAGGAGCCACATGGTGGATGACGTCGTCCCACGTCAGGGGGTAATCCTCGGACAACAGTGTGACCATGCGCTCGGCGCGCGTGAGCCGGGCGTCCTTTGACTTGGTGATCTCTTCAAGAAGCCCGGGGTGGGACGGATCATGCAGGTAGCTCAACAGGTGGACGCTGATCCCCTGCTCCGTCCGGCACGAGATCTCCATTCCGGGAACAAAAGTGACTCCGTGTTCCTTGGCAGCGGCAGCAGCAAGCTCCCAGCCATCAGTGGAATCGTGGTCCGTCAAGGCAATGACGTCCAGGCCTGCAGCCGCGGCCGAAATGATCACCCCGTGCGGGGTCTCGGTTCCGTCGGAAACATTCGAGTGCGTATGCAGGTCTATCCTCACTTTCCCAGCCTATGGGATGCGGACCGCCTTGGGGTGTTGCGCCGTTGGCCTCCTCACGAAACTGGTGGGACGATGTAACGGTGAATGATGCCGAAAACACCCCGTACGCGGAATCCACAGATTCCCAGCCCCTGCAAGAACGCGTCAACAACCGTTCGCAGCGGCCCACATCCGATGCCTTCAAGGCATTCATGGCCAGCAACTGGGCGCCCGCACCGCAGGTAAACCCCGCTCGTGACGCCGTCGCAGACCACGCTGCCCGCCGCCGTCGTGCAATTTCCGAACTGTTCAAGGGCGAACGGCTCGTCATCCCGGCCGGCCCGCTCAAGGTCCGCTCAAACGACTGCGACTACCGCTTCCGCCCGCACTCCGGATTCGCCCACCTCACCGGGTTGGGCCTGGACCACGAGCCGGATGCCGTTTTGATCCTGGAACCGGCAGGTGAAGGAAAGGGCGACGACGGCGGTCACCACACCGCGACGCTGTACTTCCGTCCCCTGGCTGGCCGCGACACAGAACAGTTCTACGCCGACTCCCGGGCCGGTGAATTCTGGATCGGCGCGCGGCCCACACTGGCAGAATTCAAAGCCCGCCTGGGTCTGCCCACCGCGCACATTTCCGAACTTGAACTGGCCATCACCAAGAACGTGGGCGCCCCGGAAATCGGCGGCATTTCCATCCGCCTGGTCCGCAAGGTAGATGAGAACATCGATGCTTTGGTGGACACTGCCCGATACAACACAGCCAAGGATCCTGAGAACCTTGACCTGGGCGAGCTCGATGCTTTGGACGAAAAGCTTAGTGAAGCACTCTCCGAACTCCGCCTGATCAAGGACGAGTGGGAGATCGAGCAGATGAAGATCGCCGTTGCAGCCACGGTTGAAGGCTTCGCCGACGTCGTGCGGGCCCTCCCGCGGTGCTTTGACGCACACGCGCGGCGAACGCGTGGTTGAAGGCGCTTTCTTCGCCCGTGCCCGGGAGGAAGGCAACGAACTCGGCTACGACACCATCGCGGCCTCAGGCAACAACGCCACAGTGTTGCACTGGACCCGCAACTCGGGCGCCGTCAACGCTGGTGAACTCCTGCTGCTTGACGCGGGAGTGGAGGCTGATTCGCTGTACACAGCCGATGTCACGAGGACCCTGCCGGCAAACGGCACTTTCACCGAGGTGCAGCGCAAGGTCTACGAAGCTGTCCTGGATGCCGCTGATGCGGGATTCGCAGCCGCACGGCCGGGCGTAAAATTCCGGGACATCCACACGGCAGCCACCACGGTCCTCGCTGAGCGCCTCGCCGAATGGGGTCTGCTGCCTGTCTCTGTTGAGGAAGCCATCAGCCCCGAAGGCCAGCAGCACCGCCGCTGGATGCCACACGGCACCAGCCATCACCTCGGCTTGGACGTACACGACTGCGCCCAGGCCAAGCGGGAGCTTTACCTTGATGGAATCCTCACGGAGGGCATGGTCTTCACGATCGAGCCCGGCCTGTACTTCAAGAACGAAGACCTGGCCATTCCCGCGGAATACCGTGGCATCGGCGTCCGCATCGAGGACGACATCCTCATGACCGCTGATGGCCCTGTGAACCTGAGCGCGGCATTGCCACGCAAGGCCGACGACGTCGAGTCCTGGATGGCCGGCATCTACCAGGAAGCTGCGGGCTAGCCTCCCGCAAAAGGAGCCAGTCTCCCCTCAGGCAACAACAGCAGAAAGGGAAGGCCACCGGATGGATATCCGGTGGCCTTCCCTTTTGTGCTTCTTAGGAGAGTTATTGCTTGTGGGAATCGTCGTTCCCCGACTGCTGTTCCTCGTGCCGGGGGGCGTTCTGGCCCTCCGTGACCCGGACGCCGTACTGGGGGCGGCCATCGGGCAGGTCCGGATAGCGCACCGGTGATGGCGTCGGGTTCTGTGCTGGCTGTGCGGGCTGTGCAGTCGGAGCCTGCGCGCCGGAAGCATCGGATTCGGTGGGCTCCGGACCGCGCTGGCCATAGGGATCGTTCCAGGTGGCGGGGCGGTCAGGTGCCTGGCCGGGCTGCTGGAGGGGTGCGTTTGGCGGACTGTAATTTTGTGCTTGTCCGGTGGCAGCCTGGGCGGAATTCATGGGCAGTTGGTGGAGCAACCGGCGGGCTTCGTGGGCTGCCTCGATGGCAACAATGACATCGTAGTTGGTGGCGACCACCTGGCTTGTGGACGTGAAGTCGCGCTTGCCGCGCTGGGTGGCGTAAGTGGCGATGCCGAACAGCATGAAGAAAGCTGCACCCATGAGCACGGACGTGATGATGGAGAAGGTGCCGCCACCGGGCGTGAAGAAGGAGAGCATGACGCCGACGAAGAGGCCGAACCACATGCCGCTCAAAGCACCGGACAAGGCAACGCGTGGGTAGCTCAGACGGCCGGTTACCCGCTCCACCATCTTGAGGTCGTTGCCCACGATCGACACCAACTGGACGGGGAACTGCTGGTCCGCGAGGTAGTCCACCGCCTTTTGGGCATCCAAATATGAGGTGTACGAGCCAACAGTGTCGCCTTGGGGTACGCTGCGGGACTCCTCAACGGCTTTAGGAGCACCAAAAATGTTTGACATAGCCCCATTGTGTCGCATGTAGATGTGAAGCGGCTGGAATTCAGCTAAAAGAGAGCAGACTCGGTAGCCTGTAAACATGAGCACACATCCCTCACGCGTCTTTGTCGCGCGCTTGCTCGGCTTGGACGTCTTCGACCCCCTGGGCGATCGTTTGGGCCGGCTCCGCGACGTCGTCGTGCTCTCCCGCGGGACCCGCGGAGCCCCGCATGTCGTAGGCATCGTGGTGGAAGTGCCGGGCAAGAAACGGGTCTTCGTGCCCATGACCCGCATCACCTCCATCGACCAGACCCAGATCATCTGCACTGGCCTGGTGAACCTGCGTCGTTTCGAACAACGGGGCGCTGAAACACTCGTGGTAGCGGAGATGTTTGATCGTCGAGTCACCCTTGCCGACGGAAGCGGAGATGCGACGATCGAGGACATCGCTATGGACCAGCACCGGTCCAAGGACTGGTTCGTCAGCAAACTCTTCGTCCGTCGCGGTCATTCGTTGTCGCCCCTGAGCAGGCTCCGCCGCAACGAGACCCTGATCATTGACTGGGCTGACGCGCAGACTGGCGGGCATAACGAACCCCAGGCGGCCACGCAGTTCGTTGCCACGCATGAGGACCTCAAGCCTGCCGACTTCGCCGAAGCCCTGCAGGAGATGAGCGACAAGCGCCGCTTTGAAGTGGCAAGCGAGCTTCAGGACGAGCGGTTGGCAGACGTCCTCCAGGAGCTTCCCGAGGACGACCAGGTGGAGATCCTCTCTGCCCTGGACGTGGAGCGGGCCGCCGATGTCCTGGAGGAAATGGATCCCGACGACGCCGCCGACCTCCTCGCCGAACTCCCCTCCGCCCAAGCGGAAGAACTGTTGCAGCTCATGGAGCCCCAGGAAGCCGAAGACGTCCGGCGTCTCTTGGAATACGACGAAGACACAGCAGGTGGCCTCATGACGCCGGTGCCCGTCATCCTGCCACCCGAAGCCACGGTAGCCGAAGCCTTGGCCCACGTTCGGCGCGAGGAACTCTCCCCCGCCTTGGCGTCCTCCATCTTCATCGCACGACCGCCCTTGGAAACTCCCACCGGCCGCTTCCTGGGCGTCGTACATATACAACAACTCCTGCGCTTTCCTCCGCCGGAGCCGCTGGGCAACCTTGTTGATAAGAACCTTGAGCCGTTGTCGGACCAGGCGCACATCAGCGAAGTAGCCCGGACCCTGGCCACGTACAACCTCAACTCGCTCCCCGTCGTCGACGACGACGGCCGCCTCGTGGGGGCGGTGACTGTTGATGACGTGTTGGATCACCTGTTGCCCGATGACTGGCGCGCTCACGAGGACGACGCCCCTATAAGGAAACTTGGAGGCCGCATTGGCTGATATCAACGCCACCCGATCCCCCAGGTCCACTGGACGCACAAACAATCCCGGCAGCCTTGACACGCCGCTGAGCGGGCGTCAACGCATACTGCCCAAGTTCTCCCCCAACCCCGATGCTTTCGGCAATGCCACCGAGGGCTTCGCCCGCTTCATGGGCACGCCGCAATTCCTCGTCTACATGACGATCTTCTGTCTCTTCTGGCTGGCGTGGAATACGTTTGCGCCCACGGACTGGCAGTTCGACCGCGTGGAGCTGGGCTTCACCTTGTTGACACTCATGTTGTCGCTCCAGGCGTCCTATGCCGCGCCGCTCCTGCTGCTGGCCCAAAACCGACAGGATGACCGGGACCGGGTGTCGCTGCAGCAGGACCGCCAGCGCGCCGAGCGGAACCTGTCAGACACTGAATACTTGACCCGTGAACTGGCTTCCCTGCGAATCGCACTTCGTGAAGTAGCAACTCGCGACTACGTCCGCGCCGAACTCCGCAGCCTGCTCGAAGACATCATCGATGCCCAGGAGGAGCTGCGGGAGAGCGAAGCCGACGCAGAGGGCAGCGAGTCTTCGGCCGATAAGGTCAAGGAGAAGCTCAAGGAGAAACGGGACAAGTCGCGTGGACCACGCACGCAGCAGATCCCCAAAGTACGCCCGCAACGTCCGGGGCCCCAGCACTCCAGCGCGAAGCCGGCCCCTACCGAAAATCCTGAAAGCCGAGCGTAACCCATGACCACCCCATCGGCCGAGGCACTTCACGCTGCCCTGGCAACCGTCATTGACCCCGAGTTGCGGCGTCCGATCACCGAACTTGGCATGGTGGAGTCGGTGTCGGCCAACGACGACGGCAACGTCCATGTAGCAGTGCTGCTCACGATCGCCGGTTGCCCACTCCGCGACACCATTACGGCGGACGCGACCACTGCTTTGTCAGGCATCGCAGGCGTCACTGGTGTTGACGTGGAGCTGAAGGTCATGACCCCCGCCCAGCGCGAGGCCCTGAAGGAACAACTGCGCGGTCCCGGCGGTCAGCGGGGCATCCCCTTCGCCAAGCCCGGGTCCTTGACGAAGGTCTACGCCGTGGCGAGTGGAAAAGGCGGCGTGGGTAAGTCTTCCGTCACGGTCAACCTTGCCTGTGCCTTGGCCGCCCAGGGCCTGCGCGTGGGTATCGTGGACGCCGACGTGCACGGCTTCTCCGTCCCAGGGCTCATGGGCATCACGCAGAAACCGACGCAGGTGGATGACATGATCCTGCCTCCTGTGGCCTACGGGGTGAAGGTCATATCCATTGGCATGTTCGTTGCGGGAAACCAGCCCGTGGCGTGGCGTGGTCCCATGCTCCACCGCGCTTTGGAGCAGTTCCTCACGGATGTCTACTTCGGTGACCTCGATGCCCTTTTCCTGGACCTTCCGCCCGGAACAGGCGACATCGCAATATCCGTGGCCCAGCTCCTCCCGAACGCCGAAATCCTCGTGGTAACCACCCCACAGGCTGCCGCTGCGGACGTCGCCGAACGCGCCGGAACCATCGCAACCCAAACCGGCCAGAAGGTTGCCGGCGTCATCGAGAACATGTCCTTCCTGGAAATGCCCGACGGCGGTCGCATGGAATTGTTCGGAAGTGGCGGCGGTGCCATCCTTGCTGAGCGTTTGAGTGCTGCCGTGGGCAGCGATGTGCCTCTTCTCGGCCAGATTCCCTTGGACATCCGGTTGCGTGAGGGCGGGGATGCCGGAAAGCCTGTAGTCCTTGCCGCGAGCGAAACTGCTGCTGCGAAAGCGTTGGAAGGCATTGCCGGGATGTTGGCAACGCGTCCGCGGGGATTATCCGGCATGCCGCTGGGAATCCAGCCGCGCTAAACGCCTGGGCTTCCGAAGTCGTTTCCGAAAGGGCCTTGGAAGGTTAGGTAGCTTCAGTATCGAAAGGCGCGGCCTCGCCCTCGGCGAGGCGCTCAATAATGCGGGCCGGAGCCTTCGGCTTCGTATCCACTGCTGCGGCCGCAACTGTCGCCGCCGCGGCGGGCGCTCCGGCGTTGACGGGCTTGGAATCATCGTCAAGCAACGCATCCTTGATGATGCGCCGTGGGTCGTACTGGCGGGGATCGTACTTCTTCCAGTCGACCTCATCGATGTCGATGCCGACTTCTTCCTTGATCTGCTCACGTGCGCCAGAGGCCATCCGGCGGACTTCCTTCACCAGGTTGGCGAGCTTTTGAGTGTATTCGGGCAAACGGCTGGGACCGATGACGAGTACGCCGATAATCAGAAGGAGTATGAACTCCGGGCCGTTGATTCCAAGCACGCTACGAAGATTACCTTGTCTGTGGTGCCGGTCATAAACCAGCGGGACGGAGCAGTGTCCGGAGGCCGCGGATCATCCGTTCGGACCACGTCTCGGAGGCTTGCGGAGCTTTCGTACTGATCATGGAGTCGCCTGCACGAACCAACTCTGGAACGGCGTCGTCGGCTACATCAGCCGGCAGGTCCGATGAGTAGCTGAAGACTGCCGCGGAGGTCCGGTATACAGCCTCCCACGGCGTCCCCTGCGTGAGAGAGAGTTGCGCCGATGCCGGGCGTCCAGTAACGGCGATGTCTGAAGCCTGCAGGTGCTCTTCCACAACAGTGGCGTAATGGCCGTTGCTTTCCAGCTGGAGTTCTACTGCCGGGTGACCGTTGTGCATGGTGGCCTTGGCTGAGACCACGTGGAAGCCTATAGCACCAAGTTCAGGACATGCCCATCCCTGGCCCCGCAGGGCATCCAACTGCTCGGAGCTCAAATCCACGGGTGTGGTGAGGCGGAAGTCCGGCGTCGCCACGAATTCCGGCGTCATCATTAGTTCCGCGGGGCCGCCGGTCAATGCACTGGAAAGGGCTGAGGCGTGGTTGCCTGCACGGATGCTTGCTTGCGGCGCGGTATCTCCTGCCACCGCATATGCGGCAAGGCCCAGTGCAGCTGCACTTACCGTGAGAGTGCCCGCGGCTACGCCGGCGATCCGGAGGGCCCGCCACGCACCACCCATGGTCGCACCACGCTTGATCGCACCACGCCCGGTCCGCCAATTTGCGACCGGCGGAGCCGGCTCATTCGCGAGTCGTTGTGTGTGCTGGAGCAAACGCGCCGTCAGGTCCTGGCTGGCTTCGGGCACCGCTGCTCCGCGAAGCCGTTCAAGATACTGCCGCTCCCTGTTCAGGGCAGCACGGCACTCCGGGCAATGCCGTAAGTGCTCAGGGTTCCGGGTGTGGCGCAGGGCAACCAGTTTGTAACGTGCAGCCAGTTTGCGACGTGACAGGGCACCCGGACGGATGTGGCGTCGAGGCATCGACTACCTAAAGAATGCTGGCGATGCGAGGCATCTTCAGGCGGGGCTTGCGGGCGTCAGCCGGGCGGGGGTCACGGTGGGCGAGCTTCTCCCGGAGCATAGTGCGGCCACGGTGGATACGAGATCTGACCGTGCCCAGCTTCACGCCCAGAGCCTCCGCCACTTCGTCGTAAGACAATCCTTCAAGATCGCACAGAACAACGGCAGCCCTGAAATCCGGTGGCAATTCTTCCAACGCACGCTGAACATCAAGGTCCAGGTTGTTGTGCTCGAAGCTCTGCTCTGGGCCTGGCTCACGGCCCGGCAGGCGTGACTCGGCGTCCTCGGCAAGGGCGTCAAAGCGGATTCGGCTCTTACGACGTGCCTGGTCCAGGAAAAGGTTGGTGGTAATACGGTGCAGCCACCCATCCAGGGTTCCCGGCTTGAAGTTTTCCAGCGAACGGAAAACCCTGACGAACACCTCCTGGGTGAGGTCCTCGGCGTCGAACTTATTTCCGGTCAGGCGGTAGGCAAGGCGGTACACCTTGGCGGAGTGGTTGGCGACCACGTCCTCCCAGCTGGGCATGACCCAGTCCGTAACGGCCTCAAGGCTCTCCGATGTCTGGACTGGCACAGCATGCGATGCCGGCATCGTCCACTCCCCTCAAACTGTGGTTCACCGTACTTGTCCGGTGCCGCCCACCACGTGGATGACCGGATCAATATCATCCCAAGTTTTTCTGGGAATTTCCTGACTAAGGCACAATTTCCACGCAAGGCGAAATCCTGCCGCAGACACAATCCCGGGACGGCTGCGAACACGGGGTTTGCGGCACCGGACACAGTAGGCTGGTAGAGACACCCCTACGCGCGGAAAGCGAACCCTTCATGAGTGCCGACAAGTCAACCAGCTGGTCCTATGCAGAAGATCTGCCTGCTGAGGATGACGTCTTGTTGCGCGCCCGGGAGAGGTCCTTCGAGCTGGGCGTTAAGCCCATCAGCCCCGGCGTTGGCGCGGTGTTGACCGTCCTTGCCGCAGCATCAAAGGCACAGACAGTAGTTGAGGTTGGTTCAGGCGCGGGCGTCTCAGGTGTTTGTCTTTTGCGCGGTCTGGGTCCGCAAGCTGTCCTGACCACCATCGACGTCGATGTCGAACACCTCAAGGCCGCCCGCGAAGCCTTTCTCGAATCCGGCAGCCCGGCCAACCGCACCCGGACCATCTCCGGCAGGGCCGCCGACGTTCTCCCACGCCTCACGGACTCCGCCTATGACCTTGTCTTCATCGACGCCGACAAGCCGAACTTCCCCCGCTACGTTGAACAGGCTGTCCGGTTGCTCAAGACCGGCGGCACCCTGGTGATCAACGACGCCCTGGATAAGGACCGCGTCTCAAATCCGGCAGCCCGCGACTCCACCACTGTGGTTCTCCGGCAAGTTGGCAAATCCATTCGCGACGACGACCGCCTGGCCTCTGCGATGCTTCCCACCGGTGACGGACTTCTGGTGGCTGTCAAAAAATAGGCAATTGCCATTTAGCGGACATTCTTAAGGAACGGCACCCAAGAAAGACGCTGCTGCTTAAACAAAAGCAGGGCTCCGGCTCTCGCCGGGCCCTGGTCTTTTGAATCCAGCCTGCCTATGAATCTATTCGGTAACGCCTACAAGGCATTCCTTGAGGTTCTCCGCCTCCGCGGCATTGAGCTCGACTACAAGCCGTCCTCCGCCTTCGAGCGGCACACGCATGATCAGGCTGCGTCCCTCTTTGGTTACTTCCATAGGGCCGTCGCCAGTACGTGGTTTCATAGCCGCCATTAGGAAAATCCCCTCCATTTGTCCCAAGTCACGCCCAACCCGGCCGGGCTGGATCCGCTTCGCAATTGCAGCCGGCGGCACCGCTTGGGAGGCCGCCTTGGCCGGGCACTTTTAGGTGCTTTTGTCCTTGCTCGTATTCCATTATCCCGTACTTACCCGTCCGTAGCGAATCAATGGACTAATTACCCCGACACGGAACAAAGACACTTCCCGACGGCGGACAGTCGGGTTATGGCGGATAGTCACCGCCTCCGGGCAATGGCGCCCACGCCCAAAGCCACACCACCCAGACGATCTGGAGGAGGACAAACATGACGACGACGGTTCCCCTGTACGCCTTGGACTTGGACAGCAGCGCTGCCCCGAGGGCCAGCGGGAAAAGAGGAAGGAGCATCCGGAAAGTACTGGTTTGGGGATGCAGGAACACCAGCAAATAGCCCATGTAGCAGGCGCACCAAAGGCGCATTTCCGCTCCCAGTGCCCGGACAGGCTTTGAAACCATCAGCAGGACGAACAAGCCGACGAAAACGAAGGGCGCAAGCACGCCAAGAACCGGACCGAACAGCATCCTTCCGGTATCGAACCAGGGTTTGAAGGGCACCAGGTCATGTCCGCGCCAGGCAGTTTCCGTACGCGTGTAGGCGCTGGGATCCCCCGTGACTGCCCAAGCGATGGCGGGCCATGCCAGGGCTCCGAGTCCGGTGGCGAGCACCAAGGCCCCCAGGGACAGCAGTTCCGGCGTGGACGAAGACTTGGCCTGTGGCTCCTCATCCGGGGTTGCCGGCCTGAAACGCTGCCAGAGCCGCCAAACCAGGAGGAGGCCCAGCGTGGCAGCGAAGGGGACTCCTGTGGGTCTGGACAAACACATCAACAGCACTACCGGTATGGCTGCCAGGTAGCGTCGCCGGACCACCAGGAGCAGTGAGCCGGACAACAGCAGGAGGTTCAAGGATTCTGCATAGGGCACCTGGAGAATTGGCGACACCGGGAATGCGGACACGAAGATGACGCCCCACATCGCGGTGCGCCGGCTGGCCGCTTCCCTGAACAGTTTGAAGATCACCAAGGCAGCACCGAGGCCGGCAACCATGGCTATGGCGGTGAGGGACTGCAGAGTGCCCAGGCCCGTAATGGCAGAGAGTCCCCGCCCCAGGAACGGGAACAAGGCATAAAAGGCCCAGGCGTTCTCCTTGACTACCCCGTTGGCATCCACCGGGAGCACGGAGGGGTAGCCGTTGTCCGCAGCCTGCGAATACCAGCGCCCGTCCCAGATGGTGATGAAGTTCCAGTAGTCCGGCGCGGGCGGGAACCATGGATTCACTCCTTGATGAACGGCAGCCGCCATGAAGATGCAGGCACTGACCACCCTGGCCACGACAAAAACCAAGGAAACCTGCAGCCACCACGGCCATTGTGCCATCCGGACCCCCGCGTCGGAGATGCCCCGCGAAAGGCGCGCAGTGGGTCCCTCCCCGCCAAAACGGGCAGGCGCGCGTGTGCTCACTGTGTGGTCCGCTTGGTGTCGCCATCCTCAAGCTTTGATTGGACCAACACGCTGAGTCTCTCGATCTCACGGTCCTTGGCTACCAGTTGGTCCCGCAGCTCATCAAGGACCTGGTCCACCTGGTCCATGCGGTAACCGCGGAGGCCCAGTGCAAAGCGCACGGCGTCGACGTCTGTGGCTGCAGCCTTCTCCGGGAGCAGCACCGGAGGCAAGTTGGGCAGGGAGTCATCCAGGCCAGCTCCCACGGAGCCGCCACGGATGATGCCGGCCCCAAAATACAAAGCGGCACCAATGAGGACAATCGCGACAAACACCAGGAAAAAGCTCACAGCCACCATCGTGCCAGAAACAGCCGCCTACTCCGGGCGCTGGTTTCCATTGGTGGTGGCTGGAAGCGGGGCACCATGCAACACGCGGTGGACGGCATCGGCAGGATCATCCACCAGTTGGATCAGGTCCAGGTCCTTTTCGGACACCATCCCTTCAGCAACCAAAGTGTCCCGGATCCACTCAATCATTGGACCCCAGAAGCGGACACCCAATAGCACGATCGGGAACGATGTCACCTTGCGTGTCTGTACCAGGACCATTGCCTCGAAGAGCTCATCCAGGGTTCCAAGCCCGCCGGGCAAGACGACGAATCCTTGGGCGTATTTCACGAACATGGTCTTGCGGGCGAAGAAGTACCGGAAGTTGATGCCCAGGTCCACCCATTGGTTCAGGCCCTGCTCGAACGGCAACTCAATGCCCAGCCCGACAGATACGCCATTGCCCTCCACAGCACCCTTGTTGGCGGCTTCCATGGAGCCCGGGCCGCCGCCGGTGATCACGGCAACTCCGGCTTCGGCGAGCTTGCGCCCTACATCGACTGCCATCTCGTAGTACTCGGTTCCCGGTTTGGTACGGGCTGAACCGAAAACACTGACTGCCGGACCAATATCGGCCAATGCCCCGAAGCCCTCAACGAATTCGCTCTGAATCCTCAGGACGCGCCAGGGATCGGTGTGGATGAACTGTCCGGCACCGCTCGTGTCCAGCAAATGCTGATCGGACATTCCCTTGTCCGCCTGTTTGCGTCGCAGTTCCAAAGGGCCCTTGTGCTTGGCCGGTGCAATCTCCGAAGGCAGGGGCACGTGGACGCCCGTGACGTGGCCATTCGCGTCCGGGCTGGGAATCGGGTGCTGGCTAATGCTCATTGCCCAAGGCTAGCGCGGATGAATGCAAGCGAAGACGCTACGACGCGGTTCTTGCATTGCAGTCTGGTATATCGCTGGAGGGCAGGTTTCTGTTCAGTCACGATCTGGAGGAACTTGCCGTGACCGTGGTCATAATTGTGTCTTTGTTCGCTAGATTCGTCCTATGACTACTCAAGTGTCCGGCGATGCGCTCGTCTCCCTGAACAGCGTCAACAAACACTACGGTCAATTGCACGTCCTCAAAGACATCAACCTCCAGGTTCGGAAGGGTGAAGTCGTCGTGGTCATCGGGCCGTCCGGCTCCGGAAAGTCCACGTTGTGCCGTGCCATCAACCGTTTGGAAACGATCGACGACGGCGACATCGCGATCGACGGGAAGAAGCTCCCGGAAGAAGGCAAGGAACTCGCCCACCTGCGTGCCGACGTCGGAATGGTCTTCCAGTCCTTCAACCTGTTCGCCCACAAGACGATCCTTGAGAACGTCACGCTGGGACCGATCAAGGTGAAGGGCGTTGCCAAAGGCACCGCGGAAAGGGAGGCCATGGCCCTCCTGGAACGTGTCGGCGTCGGCCACCAGGCTCCCAAGCTCCCCGCGCAGCTCTCCGGTGGCCAGCAACAGCGTGTGGCCATTGCCCGCGCGCTTGCCATGAAGCCGAAGGTGATGCTGTTCGACGAGCCCACCTCGGCCCTGGACCCCGAAATGATCAACGAGGTCCTGGACGTCATGATCCAGCTGGCAAAAGAAGGCATGACCATGATCGTGGTCACCCACGAGATGGGCTTTGCCCGCAAGGCAGCCGACCGCGTCGTGTTCATGGCCGATGGCCAGATCGTGGAAGATTCAACACCCGAGGAATTCTTCACCAATCCGCAGAGCAACCGCGCCAAGGACTTCCTGTCCAAGCTTCTGACCCACTAGCTCCCTGCTGACCCGCATCCAGGCCCGCACGGACCGCACCCAGGCCGTACACCGGCCAACCAATGAAAGGAATGTCATGAAGAAGGCTTTTATTACCCGGAGGAAATCTCTCCTGGTGGCCGCTTCGGCTGCACTGGCCCTCTCGCTGAGCGCTTGCGGTGGAGGCAGTGGCACCACCACTCCGCCTGTTGCCTCGGCGAGCTTCGAGGCAGGCACCACGATGGCGAAGTTGAACCAGGCCAAGAAGATCACTATTGGTACCAAGTTTGACCAGCCGCTGTTCGGCCAGAAGGGCCTGGACGGCAAGCCTGTCGGCTTCGACGTCGAAATCGGCAAGGCCATCGCCGCCAAGCTCGGCATTGAACCTGACAAGATCGAATGGGTGGAAACTGTTTCCGCCAACCGTGAACCGTTCATCGAGCAGGGTCGCGTTGACATCGTCATTGCCACCTACACGATCAACGATGCCCGCAAGCAGAAGGTCGCATTCGCAGGTCCGTACTACGAAGCCGGCCAGGCTCTGTTGGTGAACAAGGACGACAACTCCATCACCAAACCCGAGGACGTCAAGGGCAAGAAGGTCTGCTCTGTTACGGGTTCCACCCCGGCTAAGACCATCGTCGAAAAGTACGGTGCCGAACTGGTCCCGGCCGCAAACTACACCGCTTGCCTTGAGCCATTGCGCAACAAGCAGGTTGTCGCCGTCACCACGGACAACGTGATCCTCGCTGGTTACGTTGACAAGGAACCGGAGGCCTTCAAGCTCGCCTCGGACCAAACGTTCACCAAAGAGCCGTACGGCATCGGCCTGAAGAAGGATGACACGGTCTTCCGCAACTGGATCAATGACCAGTTGGAGGGATTCGCCAAGGACGGCACGTACAAGAAGGCTTGGGAAGCAACAGCAGGAAAGGTCATCAAGACCGCTCCTGAGCTGCCCAAGATCGACCGCTACTAGTCGGAAGCCGGTGGCTGCCGCCCTCCCCTTGGGGAAGGGCGGCAGCCACCGACCTTGAGGACTCCCTACCTTTCCGCAGCAGCCGAAGGAAGCCAATGGACGCCATCTTCGAAAGCCTCCCCCAATATTGGGACGGATTTCTCCGAACCCTGTTTCTAGCCGTCGTATCCGGCGTAATCGCACTGACAGCAGGTACTCTCCTCGCCGCAATGCGTGTCTCGCCCGTGGCAGCCTTACGGGGCTTCAGCACGTTCTATGTTGAAGTCGCCAGAAACACCCCACTCACAATTATTTTCTTTTTCTCAGCAATCGTGCTTCCCCGGCTCGGCGTCAAGTTCGAACAATTTGAAGTGGCCGCCATCATCGCGTTGAGCAGCTACACGGCAGCATTTGTTGCCGAAGCCGTTCGATCCGGCGTCAACAGCGTCCCGGTGGGGCAAGCCGAGGCAGCCCGCAGTATCGGCATGACATTCACGCAGGTTTTGGGCCTGGTGGTCCTGCCACAGGCTGTTCGGACCGTCATACCCCCATTGATCAACATCATGATTGCCTTGGTCAAGAACTCATCCGTCGCGGGTGCCTTCTTTGTCCTGGAGCTCTTCGGCTATGGCCTGCAGCTGTCAAACAGCCATGGTGATGCGGTCATGTGGATCTTGATTGGTGTTGCATTCTTCTACCTGCTGATCACCGTGCCTCTGGGCTTGTTGGCCCACTTCGTCGAGAAAAAGGTGGCGATTGCCCGATGACTTCGGTTCTCTATGACGTACCAGGCCCCAAGGCCCGCCGCGTTTCCCTCATTGGTTCAGTTGTCGGATCCATCATCATTGCCGGTGGCGTGGTGGGAGCCATTGTCATCCTGTCTTCGCAGGGCATATTCAACGCCTCCCGTTGGGAAGTCTTTGTTAACGAATCTGCCAAGGACGTTTGGACGCAGCTCGGCTATGGCGTCCTTGCCACCCTGCAGGCTGCCGGCGTCGCAGCTGTCATTGCCTTTCCCCTGGGGGTGGCACTGTGCCTACTCCGTATTTCCCTGATCTCCTGGATTCGCGTTCCCACACAGGTGGTGCTTGAGTTCCTCCGCGGCATGCCAGTGGTGCTCATGATCCTCTTCGTGCTCCTGGTGTTTGCTACGACCCCCTTCACTGCTGTGGTCAGTGGCCTGGTCCTGTACAACGCAGCGATCTTCGCCGAAATTCTGAGGGCAGGTATTCAGTCACTGCCCAAGGGACAACGCGAAGCCGGTTTGGCCATCGGCCTGCGCAGCTTCCAGTCCAGGATGAGCATCGAGTTTCCCCAGGCAATCCGCCGCATGCTCCCGTCACTCATTGCACAGTTGGTCGTCCTCCTGAAGGACACCTCGCTTGGCTACATCGTGGCCTACGAGGAACTGCTGCGTAAGGTGAAGCTGATCTCAGACCTGGAGCCCAGCCTGTTGTTCTCCGCTTTCTTCGTTGGCGCTGCGATCTACATCCTGATCAACTTGTCGGTTTCCCGGCTTGCGATCTGGATCGAAAGGCGAGGCTCCAAAAAGGCCGCAGGCGGCATGGCTTCGGCCATCAAGACCGTCGACCTCGAGGTCAACGTCCCCGGACCTGAAACGAAGTAGTGCCGGGAACATTCCTTTAGTCATGAAAGAAGGTCCGCAGCTGTTCATTCGGCTGCGGACCTTCTCTTTATATGCTTTTAGTGTTTAGCGAACCAGCCACGTCCGGAGTGCACGAAGGCACTCACGGACGGCATCGGCGTCGACGTGTTCATTGTCCTTGTGCGCCAGCAACGGATCGCCGGGTCCAAAGTTCACGGCCGGGATGCCCAACTCACTGAAACGCGCGACGTCGGTCCACCCGTATTTGGGCTTTGGTTCCGCGCCGACTGCGGCCACGAAGGACGCAGCCGCAGGGTGGTTCAGTCCGGGCCGGGCGCCGGCAGCAGCGTCCGTGCGGACGACGTCGAATCCCTCCAGGAGCTCCCGCACGTGGGCCTCGGCCTGGTCCGGGGTCTTGTCCGGAGCGAAGCGATAGTTGATCTCTACCACGCAACGGTCCGGGATGACGTTGCCAGCGGTGCCGCCGTTGATCCTGACCGCGTTGAGGCTCTCACGGTAATCGAGGCCGTCCACATTAATCGTCCGGGGCTCGTACGCTGCGAGGCGGGCGAGGATTGGTGCCGCCGCGTGGATCGCGTTGCTGCCCATCCACGCGCGGGCCGAGTGGGCCGCTTCACCGATGGTGGTCGCTTCGAACCGGCTGGTTCCATTGCAGCCCCCTTCAACTGTGCCGTGTGTGGGCTCAAGAAGAATGGCGAAGTCCCCCAGGAGCAGGTCACCATGGTTGCGGACCAGCCTGCCCAGGCCGCTCTTAACGGCCTCCACTTCCTCGTGGTCGTAGAAGACAAAGGTGACATCCTTGTCCGGCTCGCTGCCGTCGTCGAACAGGGTCGCCGCGAGTGCGAGCTGCACGGCAACGCCGCCCTTCATGTCGGTAGTCCCCCGCCCATAAAGCACACCCTCCCCCGGAATGCCCGACTCCCACGTTGCCGGAACGGTGCCCAGCGAGCCTTCCACCGTGGGCAGCGGAACAGTGTCCAGGTGTCCAGCGAGGATGACGCGCTCGGCGCGGCCAAGTTCAGTGCGTGCAATGATGGCGTCGCCGTCGCGCACCACGGTGTATTCGGGGATGGCGCGCAGGGCCGCCTCGACGAGATCGGCGAGCAGGGTCTCGTTGCCCGAGACACTGTTGATATCGATGAGCGCGGCTGTCAGCAAGGCAACGTCCTGGCGCAGGTCCAGTAGGGCGGGGGCAGGGTTAAGGGTCACCACTCCACCCTTAACTCCCCGGGCAGCTGTGTTTCGGGCAACAAATGCGACCTGCCCGGGTGAGACGGGTTTCAGCCGTGCCACGGGCGATCGATACACTGGGGCCATGACTGAAACTGCTTCCTCTGCTGTGCCCGCAAACCACCGATCAGCCTACGGATTCGGCCTCGCCACCATCGCCACCTCGCCTTCCGGGGAAGCAACCGTGCTGGATGTCTGGTACCCGGCACCGGCCCTGGGTGTAGCCGCTGAAACCCTTCGCGACGTTGACAATGCCGATCCCGCGCTCACTGCCCTGGCTGACGACGGCAAAGACGCCGATCGCGGCACGGAGCAAAAAGTGGTCTTCGCACAGATCGACCTCGACGCCGCCCCGGCCGACACCGCCGATGCTTACCTGCGTCTACACCTCCTTTCGCACCGTCTGGTCAAGCCCAACAGCATCAACCTGGATGGCGTCTTCGGTAAGCTCCCCAACGTCGTATGGACGCAACTTCGGCCCAGCCGCCGTCGAGGGTTTTGAAATGACGCGTGCGCGCCTACGTAAGCGCGGCAACGTGGTGGTTTACGGCGTGGACAAGTTCCCGCGCATGGTTGACTACGTGGTTCCCACAGGTGTGCGGATCGCCGACGCCGACCGCGTCCGTCTGGGTGCGCACCTGGCCGAGGGCACCACGGTGATGCATGAAGGCTTCGTGAACTTCAACGCCGGAACCCTCGGCACGTCCATGGTGGAAGGCCGCATCTCCGCTGGAGTCGTGGCCGGTGACGGCACGGACGTCGGCGGCGGTGCCTCCATCATGGGCACGCTCTCCGGCGGCGGCAAGGAAAAGATTGCCTTGGGCGAGCGGGTACTGCTTGGTGCAAACTCCGGCGTCGGCATCAGCATCGGCGACGATTCGGTGGTGGAAGCCGGCCTCTACGTCACCGCCGGCACCCGCGTTCGCGTGCCCGGTCCCAAGGACGAAAACGGCGAAGACACCAGCAAGATCATCAAGGCGGTCGAGCTTTCCGGTGTTCCCAACCTGCTGTTCCGCCGCAACTCCACCACCGGTGGCGTGGAAGTCCTGCCCCGCAAGGGCCAGACCGTGGAGTTGAACGAGGCACTCCACGCCAACTAGCAGAAGACAAGCAATGCGCCGGTTCCGCCGCGCCATCGTTGCGGTGCTTGCGCTGGCCCTCGTGGCCGGTGCTATCTACGCGATAGTTGCCATACTGCAGCGCTCCGAGACCCTGGTCTCGGAGCGCTGCGTCGCCGCCATGGGGTCCGAAAGCTACGAGTTGGCCACCGACCAAGCGGCCAACGCCTCGCTCATCACGGCTATCTCCGTCCACCGCGGACTTCCACCAAGGGCTGCAAGCATCGCCCTCGCCACCGCGATGCAGGAATCCAAGCTACGGAACATCAATTACGGCGACGATGCAGGACCTGATTCGCGGGGGTTGTTCCAACAGAGGCCATCGCAAGGCTGGGGAACCGAGGCACAGGTCATGAACCCCGTCTATGCGACGAACGCCTTCTATAACGGCCTCATCAAAATTCCCGGTTACGAGACCATGGAAATTACCCAGGCAGCCCAGCAGGTCCAGCGCTCCGCGTTCCCCCGGGCATACGCCCAGCACGAGAACATGGGACGCGCCTTCGCTTCCGCCCTCACCGGTCATTCCGAATCCGCGCTGACCTGTGAACTGCGCATGCCTGAAGCGGCCGGTGACCCTGCCGCCGTCGTAGAGGAACTCACGACGGCGTTCGGCCCCCAGCCCGCGACAGTCCAGGGCCGCTCGGTTCAGCTGGATATCACTGGTACGCAGGCCTGGGCAGTTGCCCATTGGGCAGTGGCCAATGCCAAGTCCCTCTCCATCACGCAAGTGGATGTTGGCGGTCAGACGTGGAACAGGGAAAAACGCGACGGATGGATTGCTTCGGCCGCACCGTCTGAATCAGTGACCATCACCGTCTCGGCACCGACTACCTGAATTTGTGTGCAGCTTGTGCAAGCCGCTGCTTAGGCAAGTATCTCCACCACAGGTTGGACATAACTGCGGAAGACGTCGGGCTCGGACAGCAGCTTGTGGCTCATGATCATGGTGCTGGGCTCCAAGTACCAGGCGCGGGGTTCGTTGAGCGGCAACTCTATGATGGTGAGATCAAAGTCCCGCGAGCTCCGGCCGACTTCCAGGAGCCTGTCCTCCACCATCTCGTTCAGGACTCCCGTAACCCCATTGGCTTCGCGCTCTGCCTCGATCTTCGCGTATTCATCGATCCTGTCCGTTGCCCATCCCAAAGCTGAGCCAAAGTGTGCCTGCAGGACACGCTGGAGGGCAGGGGAATTGCCGAAGGCCTTGAAACTGGGCGGCGCGAGCTCAAGTGCCGGGTTGGGATAGGTCTTCACGAGCTTCTCCCACCAGGCCTCCCACTCGGTTTTGAGGGCATGGATCCCACCCACATCCGAGGTGAGGTGGCTATGATCGGCATGGCGGACCTTGGGAGCAGCGTGCGACAGCAACGGTTTTCCGGCACCGTCGAGTCCAGCTACGTCGCGCAAGTACAGGGCGATGAGCATCGGCCCGGACGTGTCCATGGTGATGCGCCATCCCGGGCCGCCTGACTCATGCATCCGAATTCCTCCCTTGGCAGGTTCCCGACATGTCCCAGTCTATTCCCGTTGGCTTGCTACGGTAACGGTGCTGGAGGCACTGCTTGCTGGCGGCACATGGTCGTCGTGCGGGGTCCTTAGGGCAGGCGGCGACAGTCTATAGTGCAGCCGGCACCGGAGCGAAAGCCGCGAGATGGGCCGTGAGGACGTCACTGCACATCTCGGCAGTCATCCATTCGGGCTGGAGCAGCGCGTGCATGCAAAGGCCGTCCATGGTGGCCAGGAGCCGTTCAGCCTCTGTGACAAGGCTTTGCGGGGCGGCGGCTTCGCCGGGGCTCAACAGGATGATGAGGCGTCCCACGATGGCAGCGACCACGCGGTGACTGCGTTCGGCCTCGGCAGCCAGGACGGGTCTGATTCGCGCAGCGTGGCGGAAGGCCATCCAAACGCAGGCGTCCACAGCGAGTTCTTCGTCCAAGGGAAGGAACTGGCCCAGGAGGTTCAACACTGCGGCGTGCTGCCCGGCGCTGCCCGGGGTTTCGCCTTCAACGGCAAACAAAGCTGACTCGAGCCGGCCGCTGATACGGTCGATGACCGAGGCGAAGGAGAACACGAGAAGCTCGTCGCTGCTGGCAAAATAGTGCCGCACGGAGCCTACGGCCAGCCCGGCTTCATCAGCTACTTCACGAAGGGATGCCCGCTCCAAACCGTCGCTTGCGATGATCCTGAAGACAGCTTGGACAACTTCCTGGCGCCGGGCCTCGGCATCAACAATTTTGGGCACCAGTATTTTTTAGCACGAACGTGCTTCAACACCGCTCAACACTGAGCGGCGTGGCTCCGATTTCCGATAGCGTAGACATCATGAAAATTCTTGTCACGGGTGGCACCGGCTACATCGGTTCGCACACCGTTCTGTCCCTTCAGGAAGCCGGCCATGACGTCGTCGTGCTCGATAACCTCGTGAACTCCAGCGAAGAGTCCCTGCGCAGGGTTTCCGAGCTCACTGGCAAGACTGCAGCCTTCCACAAGGTTGACCTGGTGGACGAGCCCGCCGTCGAGGACGTGTTCGACCAGCACCAGATCGACGCCGTGATCCACTTCGCAGGACTCAAGGCCGTAGGCGAATCCGTTCAGGAGCCACTGGCGTACTACTACAACAACATCGTGGGCACGCTGAACCTGCTCCGGGCCATGGACAAGCACAACGTCCGCTCCATCGTGTTCAGCTCCTCCGCAACCGTATACGGCGAGCACAATCCCATCCCGTACATCGAGAAGATGGAAATCGGTGCCAACAACCCGTACGGCCGCACCAAGGAACAGATCGAGGACATCCTCTCGGACCTGGGCAACGCGGACGATCGCTGGCATATCGCACTGCTGCGCTACTTCAACCCGGTCGGCGCGCACCCGTCCGGACGCATCGGCGAGGACCCCCAGGGCATTCCCAACAACCTCGTTCCGTTCATCGCACAGGTTGCCGTAGGACGCCGCGAGAAGCTCATGGTCTTCGGTGGCGACTATGACACCCCTGATGGAACAGCCCAGCGCGACTACATCCACGTCGTGGATCTCGCTGAAGGTCACGTAGCGGCATTGAACTTCATCGCTGACCGCGCGGGAGTCCGCCGCTGGAACCTGGGGTCCGGCAAGGGATCTTCCGTGCTCGAGGTACTGCGGTCCTTCGAAAAGGCCGTCGGACACGAGCTTCCCTACGAAATCACGGGCCGGCGCGCTGGCGACCTCCCAGCTTTCTGGGCCGACGCTTCGTCCGCCCTCGCAGACCTCGGATGGTCCACCACGAAGACCGTGGACCAGATGTGCGAGGACCACTGGCGCTGGCAGAAGAACAACCCGTACGGGTACAACGCTTCCTAAAGCAACGCGGGGTCACTTAAGGCCCATGTCGGCGTGCTTTATGGGCCCGAAGTGACCCCGCGTTGCTTTATTGCCGACTGAACCAACGACGGCGGCCGCCCACCTCGCGCGAGTTGGGCGGCCGCCGTCGTGATTGACGCTGTTGACGTATCAGTTGGCCGGGTAGTTGCGCTCCGGCTCCCCTGTGTAGAGCTGCCGCGGGCGGCCGATCTTGGTCTGGGGATCGTTGATCATTTCGCGCCACTGGGCAATCCAGCCCGGGAGGCGGCCAATGGCGAAGAGGACGGTGAACATCTTCTCCGGGAAACCCATCGCCTTGTAGATCAGGCCGGTGTAGAAGTCCACGTTCGGGTACAGCTTGCGCTGGATGAAGTAGTCATCCGCCAGGGCCTTCTCTTCAAGGCGCATGGCGATGTCCAGCAGTTCGTCGTTGCCGCCGAGCTTGCCGAGGACCTCGTGGGCCGTTGCCTTGATGATCTTGGCACGGGGATCGTAGTTCTTGTAGACACGGTGACCGAAGCCCATGAGGCGGACGCCGTCTTCTTTGTTCTTGACCTTCTCCATGTAGTCCTCGGGCTTGATGCCCTCGGCCTGGATCTGGCGCAGCATCTTCAGCACGGCCTCATTGGCGCCGCCGTGGGCGGGGCCGAAGAGGGCGTTGATACCGGCGGATACCGAAGCGAAGAGGTTCGCGTTGGAAGAACCCACCAAGCGCACGGTAGAGGTGGAACAGTTCTGCTCGTGGTCAGCGTGCAGGATGAGCAGCAGGTCCAGCGCCTTAACCACAACGGGGTCCAGCTCGTACTGCTCGGCCGGGAGGCCGAAGCTCAGCCGCAGGAAGTTTTCCACCAGGTTCATGGAGTTGTCCGGGTAGAGCATCGGCTGGCCGATGGACTTCTTATGGGCGTAAGCGGCAATAACGGGCAGCTTGGCCATGAGGCGGATGGTGGAAACTTCCACGTGCTCCGCGTTAAAGGGATCCAGCGAGTCCTGGTAGAACGTGGACAACGCCGAAACGGCCGAGGAAAGCACCGGCATGGGGTGGGCATCGCGCGGGAATCCGCCGAAGAAGCCCTTCAGTTCCTCGTGCAGGAGCGTGTGGTGGCGGATGCGCTGATCGAAGGCTTCCAGCTCCGTGGGGGTGGGAAGGTTGCCATAGATCAGCAGGTAGGAAACTTCAAGGAAGCTCGAGTGCTGGGCGAGTTGCTCGATCGGGTACCCGCGGTAGCGCAGGATGCCTGCGTCGCCGTCGATGTACGTGATGGCAGAGGTGGTGGCCGCTGTGTTCATGAAGCCGGGGTCATAGGCAACGGCGCCCGTCTGCTTCAGCAGCTTGGAAACGTCATAACCTTCGTTTCCTTCTACAACCTGGATGCGCGGCAGTTCAAGTTCGCCGCCGGCATGGCGCAGTGTCGCGCTGGTGGTCTCAGTCATGGAGTCCCCTTCATGAGGCCTCTGGGCCTCTATAGAACGCTTGTCCAACCAACTTCTGGTGGCGTCGTCTTCGGCCCCACTGTTGCAGGGCTCCAACGACCGCAGTGCTTTCTTATTGAAGGCCACCATTGATAGTCAGTTAAAAAGCTACCGCCAGTAACCCTCCGGAACTAATCCGTTCCGTCCGGTTACTGGCGGAATGACGCGACTTGTGGCACAAGTCACAGCATTGTTATGAGCTTGCGCTTAACCTCTCCACGGCTGCGTCAATGCGTTCATCGCTGCCGGTAAGTGCCACCCGGATGAAGCCGTTGCCGGCATCGCCGTAAAAGACACCGGGACCTACGACGATCCCCAGGTCTGCAAAACGGGCCACCGTGTCCCACGTAGCTTCACCGGCCGTAGACCATAGATAAAGGCCTGCGTTGGAGTCATGAATCTGCAATCCGAACTTCTCAAGAGCCGGAACGATCCTCTCCCGACGCCCGCGGTACAGATCCTTTTGGGCAAGTACGTGGCCCGAATCGCCCAAGGCGACGCGCATCGCCTCCTGCACCGGATAGGGCACTATCATTCCTGCATGCTTCCGGCTGTTGACAAGGTTGGCCATAATCGCGGAGTCACCAGCCACGAAAGCGGCTCGATAGCCAGCGAGATTGGACTGTTTACTCAGGGAATAGACGCAAAGCAGGCCATCCGTGGAACCACCGGAAACCCGTGGGTCCAGGATGCTCGGGACAGCTTCTCCACCACGCTGGACATCCCACTCGCCCCAGCCAAGTTCGGCGTAGCATTCGTCGGAGGCCACTACGGCGCCGATTTCCCGCGCCTGACTGACGATCTGCTGTAGGGATTCAACGCTCCGGACACTGCCTGTGGGATTTCCCGGCGAATTGATCCAAACCAAGCGAACCCTTGCCCGAGTGGCCGCATCCAGTTCGTCCAGGCTATCCGCCGCTACGGCGGTAGCTCCTGCCAGCATCGCGCCGATATCGTACGTGGGGTAGGCCACCGTAGGCCTCACCACGACGTCGCCAGTGCCAAGGCCAAGCAAGAAGGGCAACCAGGCGACGAGCTCCTTGGAGCCCACGGTGGGCATAACGTCCCTTGGATCCAGGTTGAGGACTCCGCGGCGGGCGGCGAACCAGTCCACGACAGCCTGCCTCAAGGCTTCGGTACCATGCACAGTTGGGTAGCCGTGGGCATCCGACGCCGCAGCCAGCGCGTCGCGGATCAGCACAGGAGTGGGGTCAACCGGCGTTCCGATGGACAGGTTAACTGCGCCTCCGGGGTGCTTGGCGGCTGTGGCCACATACGGTGCCATGGCCTCCCACGGGTAGTCGGGCAGGTTAAGGCCAAAGGCCGGTGCCGCGGAAATCAAGGAAGCAACCGCCCTTAGTGGTCTTGGTTCTGCGGAGGCAAGGCTGCAATGAACGGGTGGTCCTTGCCCGTGTTCCCGATCTTCGCAGCGCCGCCCGGGGAACCGAGGTCGTCAAAGAATTCGACGTTGGCCTTGTAGTAGTCAGCCCACTCTTCCGGGGTGTCATCCTCGTAGTAGATGGCCTCAACGGGGCATACGGGTTCGCAGGCACCACAGTCGACGCATTCATCAGGGTGGATGTAGAGGGAACGCTCACCTTCGTAAATGCAGTCAACAGGGCATTCTTCGATACATGCCTTGTCCTTGACATCTACACACGGCTGCGCGATTACGTACGTCACGTCCCAGACCTCTCCACGGTTTGTCCCAGCTATAGCCGGGGTAATACGGCCGGCATCATGCCGGACATTCAACTTCTGAGCCTATTATCCAACAGTGCTATGACGCCAACCTAGCCCGCGTCTTAGTATGAAACGGTAGCTCCCCCGCATTTGCCACCTCGACAATTTCTGCTCAAAGCCCAGCCGGGCATTCGGGTGGTGGTCCGCTACAGGATCCAGGACGGCCTGACGGATGCGCTGGGGTATCTGGTGACCACCACAGAAAGCAGCTGCACCGTACGAACGCGGACCTCCGACGTCGAAATTCCCTTGGCCTTGGTCATCGCAGCGAAAGAAGTTCCTCCGCCGACACCCCGGCGCGGGCGGCCTTAGCGGCTGCGAACTGGACGCTACCTACTCAACAGCTGTCCGCCATCGCTTCCGCAGGCGGCTGGCAACCAGAAGCATAGTCAACGTGACCACGGCTATGCCAAACACCCAGATGTTGCCCACGGCGTCGCCCAGCAACAGCTGTTTGTCGGGTCCTCCGGACGACAATGCACCGACGGTGGCGTAGGCAACCACCCCAGCTGCCGCCGTCGGGATTACTGATCCGGACCAGGCCGCCAGCCACAACTGGACCGACGCAAGCAGCAGCAGCGCGGCGCAGACACCCCAGGCGACGTCGACGCCGGATATCACCATGCTCTGCCGGTGCAATGCCGTTCCTGCCGCAGCAGCAAAAAGAGCCGCCAGCACGGCCGCGGCTATGCCACGGGCCGTACTGGCGACTCCCTTGTTCATTCTGCTGTTCCAGCCGGGTTCAACCGGGCCGGACTAGGCCTTTGCGCGGGCGCGGTTGGCCTTGGCACGCTCGTTGGAATCGAGGATGAGCTTGCGGATACGGATGTCCTCCGGCGTCACCTCAACACACTCGTCTTCACGTGCGAATTCGAGGGACTCTTCGAGGGTCAGATCGCGCGGCGGCGTCAGGTTCTCGAAGGTATCCGAAGAAGCAGCACGCATGTTGGTGAGCTTCTTTTCCTTGGTGATGTTCACGTCCATGTCGTCAGCGCGTGAGTTCTCGCCCACGATCATGCCTTCGTAAACCTCAGAGGTGGGCTTCACGAAGAAGGAACCGCGCTCCTGCAGGTTGATCATGGCGAACGGGGTAACGACACCGGCGCGGTCGGCAACCATCGAACCGTTGGTGCGGTATTCGATGGGACCGGCCCACGGCTCGTAGCCTTCGGAGATGGAAGCCGCGATACCGGCACCGCGGGTGTCGGTGAGGAACTTGGTGCGGAAACCGATGAGGCCACGTGCCGGAACGATGAATTCCATGCGGCACCAGCCAGTACCGTGGTTGGCCATGTTGGTCATGCGGCCCTTGCGGGCTGCCATGAGCTGCGTCACGGCACCGAGGTACTCTTCGGGGACGTCGATGGTCATGTGTTCCATCGGCTCGTGGATCTTGCCGTCGATGGTCTTGGTGACTACCTGGGGCTTGCCAACGGTCAGCTCGAAACCTTCGCGGCGCATCTGCTCAACGAGGATTGCAAGCGCGAGCTCGCCACGGCCCTGTACTTCCCAAGCGTCGGGACGCTCGGTGGGCAGAACCTTGATGGAGACGTTACCGATCAATTCCTTGTCCAGGCGGTCCTTCACCTGGCGGGCGGTGACCTTGGCGCCCTTGACCTTGCCGGCCAGCGGCGAGGTGTTGATACCGATGGTCATGGAGATCGCCGGGTCATCCACGGTGATCAACGGCAGTGGCTGCGGGTTCTCGGCGTCCGTAAGGGTTTCACCGATGGTGATTTCCTCGATGCCTGCCACGGCAACAATTTCACCCGGGCCGGCCGACTCGGTGGGAACGCGGGTCAGTGCCTTGGTGGCCAGGAGTTCGGTGATTTTGACGTTCTTGAGTTCACCGTTGGCGCGGGCCCAGGCAACGGTCTGGCCCTTGCGGAGCGTGCCGTTGTAGATGCGGAGCAGGGCGAGGCGGCCAAGGAACGGCGAAGCGTCCAGGTTGGTCACGTGCGCCTGGAGCACGCCATCCGGATTGTAGGTGGGAGCAGGGATGTGCTCGATGATGGTCTTGAACAGGGGCTCAAGATCCTCGTTCTCCGGGGCGGAGCCGTTCTCCGGCTGCTCCAGGGAGGCGCGGCCAACCTTGGCAGCAGCGTAGACGACCGGAACTTCGAGGACCTTGTCCAGGTCCAGGTCCGGAACTTCATCGGCAAGGTCCGAAGCCAGGCCCAGGAGCAGGTCCATGGATTCGTGGACAACCTCATCGATACGGGCGTCGGGACGGTCTGTCTTGTTGACCAGGAGGATCACCGGAAGGTGGGCAGCAAGGGCCTTGCGGAGCACGAAGCGGGTCTGGGGCAGCGGACCCTCGGAGGAGTCGACCAGCAGGACGACGCCGTCGACCATGGAAAGACCGCGCTCAACCTCGCCACCGAAGTCGGCGTGGCCGGGGGTGTCGATGACGTTGATGGTGATGGTTTCGCCGTTGGACGACGGGCCGTTGTAGGCAACCGTGGTGTTCTTGGCGAGGATCGTGATGCCCTTTTCGCGCTCCAGGTCACCGGAGTCCATGACGCGGTCCTCAACCTCACCGTGGGAAGCGAAGGAGTTGGTCTGCTTGAGCATGGCGTCGACCAGGGTGGTCTTGCCGTGGTCAACGTGTGCGACGATCGCGACGTTGCGCAGATCGCTCCGCGACGCAGTGTTGGTGATGGTTTCAGACATGCGTTGATGACTCGTTTCAGTGGTGAAGTCAGTTGTTTGTATCCGCGCGCATACCTGATCACCTGATCGGAACACACAACGAAAAGACCCCGGGACACAGGGCACCTACAGCAAGTCTAAACGCAGTTGCATTTATCATCCTAAAAAGCAAGCCATTCAGGCCCTAAATGTGGCGCCCATCACAGCACATCACGCTTTAGTAACCGGCAGTCAAGATGCTGGATTTTCTGTCTCCTTTGCCCCATGATTGCTGCAGAACCAGTGCTATACGGAGACCAACGATGCGCAAAGCCTCGGCCGCGTTCCGCCTGCTCGCACCTTTGATCGCCGTTGGCGTTCTTGTGGTCGGCTGCGGACCAAACCAAGCAACCCCACCATCCACCCCCTCGCGCTCAGCCGCGCCCGTTCCCGCAGAGACGTCCGCAGCAGACAAACCCCGAACGATAGCGCCCACCCCGAGTGCCCTGGACCTGCCAGTGGGCTCGCTCTACAGGAATCCGTCGAACAACCGCGACGAGGTAGTCCTGGCCGACGTGCGCCACACGGCCGTATTGATTGGCGATTCCCAGGCCATGCCCAAGGACTCGTGGCCGCAAAGGGGAATCTCCGCGCTTGGATACAAATTGCACGTCGTGGGCATGGGTGGCACGGGGTTCGTGGCCTCCAACGGCAAGACGGGCAATTACATCGACGCACTCCAGCGTGGAGATTGGTTGCTGCCCTACGGAGATCCGCCGCTGATCGTGGTCCAGGGTGGCGGCAACGACGCCTCACAAAAGGCCACTGACGCCCAGATCACGAGTAATGCCGACCGGCTCCTCGCTGCGCTCAAGAAGCGCTATCCCGGTGCCCGGCTGGCAATGATCGGGACGCTGGCCCGCGGAGCCGACAACGGTGGCGGCCGCCGTTCCGAGGTAGACGCACTCCTTGGCCGGATCGCCGCCAAGCAAGCCATCCCGTTTGTCAGCGCGGGCGACTGGTTGACCCGCTACGATGCCGTTGCCGACCTCCAGGACGGCGTCCACCTCAAACCATCCGGGCACGCGAAGTTGGGCAGCGTCCTGGCGCGGGAGCTGGGCGCTCTTGGCTTGACAGCCCGCCCGGACACCGACGCGTGGGTTTCAGCCGAATAAACGCCATTGTTGGGCCTGCTTTGCGCGCTTCGTGGGTGTTCTGGCACGCAGAGCAGGCCTAGCAACGCGTGATTTAACGGCAAGAGCCGGTGGTTCCCTCTCGTGGGAACCACCGGCTCTTGCTGTTGTCTCGTCGGCTGCTGTTGTCTTCTCAGCAGAGAGTACGACGCCGGTCAGGCCACCGCGGGCGGCAGCAGCAGCGAACCGCCAGGAATGGCATCCAACAGTGCCTGGGTGTAGGCCTCGCGCGGGTTGTCGAAGACATCGTCCGTGCTGCCCGTTTCTACGAGCTGTCCTTTTTCCATGACGCAGACGTGGTCTGCAATCTGGCGCACAACGGCGAGGTCGTGCGTGATGAACAAGTACGTCAGGCCAAGGTTGTCCTGAAGATCTGCGAGAAGGTTCAGCACCTGCGCCTGGACCAGGACGTCCAGCGCGGAAACGGCCTCATCACAGATGATCACTTCGGGATCCAAGGCCAAGGCACGGGCAATGGCAATGCGTTGTCGCTGGCCACCTGAAAGCTCGTTCGGATACCTCTGCATCATGGACTGTGGCAAAGCCACCTGGTCCAACAGCTCGCGGACCTTCTTTTCGCGGCTGGCCGCATTTCCGATCTTGTGCACCCGGAGAGGCTCTTCGATGGTCCGGAAGATGTTGTACATCGGGTCCAGGGAGCCGTAAGGATCCTGGAAAATCGGCTGTACCCGCCGCCGGAATTTGAAGAGGTCCTTGCCTTTGAGTCCAGCAGTATCGACGCCGTCGAACACAATCTGGCCTTCGGTGGGCTTCTCCAGCTGGAGGACCATCTTGGCCACGGTGGATTTACCCGAGCCTGACTCCCCCACAATCGCCGTGGTGGTTCCGCGCTTGACGTTGAAGCTGATGTCGTCCACCGCAGCGAAGTCTGAGGTCTGGCCCAGGCCCTGCCGGAGCTTGTAGATCTTGCGCAGGTTTCGGATCTGCAGGACCTCGTCGGTTGCGTGCTTTTTTAATTGCCGCGACAGGCGCCAAGAGGTCGCTGGCTTCCACGCCCAGCTCCTTCGCCACCTGAATCCGGCGGGAGGCGAGCGAGGGCGCCGATTCCACGAGTCGCTTTGTGTAGGGGTGCTGCGGGTTCTGCAGCAGTTCCAGTGAAGGACCCGCCTCCACAACGTTGCCCTGATACATAACGACTACCTTGTCCGCGCGCTCGGCAGCAAGGCCGAGGTCGTGCGTGATGAGCAGCACCGATGTACCGAGCTCCGTAGTCATTTTGTCCAAGTGATCCAGGATCTTGCGCTGGACGGTGACGTCCAATGCAGACGTAGGCTCATCCGCAATCAGAAGCTTGGGCTGGCAACTCAGGCCGATAGCGATGAGAGCCCGCTGGCGCATACCGCCGGAGAACTCGTGCGGATACTGCTCGGCTCGCCGCGCAGCATCGGGAAGACCCGCCTCCGCCAAAACGCGGGCGACGTCTTCGGGCCCGTCCGGACGACCATTGGCTTTGAGGGTCTCGCGAACCTGGTAGCCGATCTTCCACACGGGATTCAGGTTGGACATGGGGTCCTGGGGAACCATACCGATGTGGCTGCCGCGGAGCTCAATCATGCGCTTTTCAGGTGCATGGGAGATATCCTCGCCATCCAGCAGAATCTGCCCACCCGAGACGCGTCCATTGTTCGGCAACAAGCCGATGGCAGCCAGGGCCGTCGTCGACTTTCCTGAACCGGACTCCCCAACAATCGCGACGGTTTCGCCGGGCATGATGGTTAAGCTGGGCATTTTTGACGGCCTTAACTTCACCCGAACCAGTCTTGAAGGTGATGGCCAGATCCTTGATTTCCAGGATTGGCCGTACCTGTGCCGTGACTTCATTGATTCTTACGTTGGCAGAAGCCATGTTCGCCTCCTTAGCGCTGACGGCTCTTGGGATCAAGAGCATCGCGAACGGCGTCGCCAAGCATGATGAAGCTCAGGACGGTGATGGACAGGGCGGCTGCCGGATAGAGCAGGATTCCGGGGTTGGTTCGAATGGAGGCATTGGCCGCTGAAATGTCGTTACCCCACGACATCACGCTGGTAGGCAGCCCGACGCCAAGGAAGGACAATGTCGCTTCCAGGACGATAAATACGCCAAGTTCCAGAGTGGCCAGAACAATTACCGGAGCCAGGGCATTTGGCAAGGCGTGCTTGACCAGCGCTCCAAATTTGGAAACACCAAGGGACCGGGCCGCAGTCACGAAGTCCGCGTTGCGCACCTCAATCACTGCGCCTCTGGTAATACGGGCCATTTGCGGCCAGGCCAGCAGGGATATGGTCAGGACCACGGTCCACACGCTCCTGTTCTCGCGAAACAGGGGCAACTGTGTGATGACCAGGGCACCGAGAATGATCGGCAAGGCGAAGAAAATGTCGCCGAGACGGGCCAGGACCGCATCCAACCAGCCACCGTAGTAGCCAGCCAAAGCGCCGAGCGTCACACCGATGATGATCACCGCGAGGACGGACAGGATGCCGACGGACAAAGAAGCTTGCGTGCCGTGGATAACCCGGGAATAGACGTCACAGCCTTGCAGGGTGAAACCAAGCGGGTGTCCAGAAGTTGGGCCCGCCTCGGAGTTGGCCAACTGGCAGTCGTTGTTGGGCGCCACGCTGGTAAACAGCCCTGGGAAAAGGGCAACCGTCAGCAACAACAGGATCAGCAGCGAGGAGACGATGAACATGGGACGGCGGCGCAGCTTCCGCCACGCATCGGCCCAAAGGCTCAGGGGTGCCTGATCCGTCTTGACGGCGTCAGTGGCCAGCAGCGGGGTTTCATCGACAGGGGCAACGAAGTGTTCGGTATTACTGGTCATAGCGGATCCTCGGGTCAAGCCAGGCGTATAGGAGGTCGACCAGGAGGTTGGTCACGACGAAAACCAAGACCAGGACACTCACGATCGCAACAATGGTAGGACCCTCGCTGCGTTGAATGGCTTGGAAGAGTTTGTTCCCAACTCCCGGGACGTTGAAGATGCCTTCGGTGACGATGGCGCCTCCCATCAGGCCGCCCAGGTTTGCGCCCAGATAGGTCACAACAGGGATCAGCGAGTTCCTCAAGATATGGGCCATGACCACCCGGGGACGCGAGAGGCCCTTGGCCGTGGCAGTACGCACGTAGTCCGCGTTCATGTTCTCGCTGACAGACGCTCTGGTGAGCCGAAGGACATATGCGAAGGAGACCAGCCCCAAAACCACGGCCGGGAGTATGAGGTTTCCCCAGTCCGCATTGGCGCCAACTGTCGGCTTGGCCCAGCCGAGCTGGACGCCAAATACCAATTGGAAGACGAACCCGAGGACGAACGTAGGTACGGCAATCACAACCAGCGACATAATGAGCACGGTCGAGTCGAAGAGCTTTCCCTTTCGAAGGCCTGCGAAGACGCCAAAAGCAATGCCAAAGACAGCCTGGATGATGAGCGCTTCAACGGCGAGCATCGCGGTAACGGGGAATGCCCGGGCCAGAGCAGCAGCGATGGGTTGCTGGGTGAAGTCGACTCCGAGGTTGAAAGTAAACAGGTTCTTCAGGAAGATCCCGTACTGCACCCAGAACGGTTGATCCAGATTGTATTGGGCCCGCAGGGCGTCAATGACACTCTGCGGAGGCTGGCGATCGCCGAAGAGGGCAGCGATCGGATCTCCGGGTAGTGCGAAGACCATGTAGTACACGAGGAGTGTGGTCCCGATGAAGACGGGAATCACTTGGAGGAGCCTACGCAAAATGTAGCGAACCACGATTCACTCCTCTCCATGGGTCGAGTGTTGGTGTGTCATGTTTGCCTTCCTGCCGAGGCAAGCATTAGGGGCCCGGCGCATCGGCCGGGCCCCCATGCCTTACGGCAAGTTCAGATCCTGAGGACTACTTGGCCGCGATATCGAAGTAGCGGATGCCGCCGTTCCAACCGGTTTCAGCTGAGACAACGTTGTTGCTCCACACGATCGGAGTTGCCCTGTACCAAAGGGGCAGGCCTGGGAGATCCTGGAACAGGATTTCCTGCGCCTTGTTGAACTTGGCGTTTGCATCTTCAGGGGTCTTGGCAGCAAGGCCTTCCTTGAGGAGCTTGTCGAACTCAGGGTTCGAGTACTTCTCGTAGTTCGACGATGCGTTGGTGGCCCAAACCGGTCCGAGGAAGTTGTAGAGCGACGGGTAGTCGCCCTGCCAGCCAGCACGCGTCAGGCCCGGGAGGGACTGGGACTTGCGCAGGTCCAGTACTTCAGCGAACTTGGCGAACGGCTGGATTTCAGCGTTGATGCCGAGGTTGTTCTTGAAACCGTTTGCGACGGCGTCGATCCATTCCTTGTTGCCACCATCGGTGTTGGAAGCGATCTGCAGCGGCTTTGAACCGTCATACGGCTTGATCTTTTCGGCCTGCGCCCAAAGATCCTTGGCCTTCTGAACGTCGAACTTCAGGACGTCATTGCCCGGGATGTGGTCGTTGTAACCATCCAGAACGGGAGCCGTGAATTCGGTAGCCGGGGTACGCGTGCCGTTGTAGATGACCTTGGTGATTTCTTCGCGGTTGATCGCGTGGGACAAGGCCTGGCGGCGCAACTTACCGGCTTCACCCTGGAAGTTCGGGTTGTAGCCCGGGATGTTCAGGGTGGAGTTATTGGCGTTCGGCCGAGTTGAGTTCCGGTCCGGGAAGTCCGTCGTGTAGGTCTTCAGGGCATTCGACGGGACTACGTCCGTGACGTCGAGGTTGTCAGCCTGGAGATCCGTGTATGCGGGACCCGGATCGGTGTAGAACTTGAAGGTTACGCCACCATTCTTGGCAGCACGCGGACCACTGTAATCAGGATTCTTGACGAGGGAGATCGACTGGTCATGTACCCAAGCGCCTTCCTTCGCGAACTTGTACGGGCCGTTGCCGATCGGGTTTTCACCAAACTTCTTCGGGTCCTTCAGGGCCTCTGAAGGAAGCGGGTAGAAGGCGGAGTAGCCCAGGCGCAGCGACCAGTCAGCCTCAGGCTGGGCCAGCTTCACCGTGATGGTCTGATCGTCCTTGGCTGCCAGACCGGACATTGTCTGCGCGGTGGGGGCCGGAGTGGAGGTCTTCTTGCCATCAGCGCCCGTGGTTTGGTTGACGGCACTGACATCGGCGTAACCCTCGATGGATTCGAAGAAGAAGCCGTTGTTCTGGAGGTTGGTGCTCAACGCCGCGAAGTTCCAGGAATCAACGAACGTCTTGGCTGTAATGGCCTCACCGTTGGTGAACTTGGCACCCGACTTAACCTTGATGGTCCAGTTCTGCGAATCCGTGGTCTCGATCGACTCCGCCAGTGCGTTGACCGGCTTTCCGTTGGAGTCGTAGGCGCGAAGGCCCTCGAAAAGGAGCTCGACGACGCGGCCACCATACACCTCATTGGTGTTGGCGGGGAGCAGCGGGTTCTGTGGTTCGTTGCTGTATGCGGAAATGACCTTGTTGGGGTCGCTTGCGGCAGAGCTGTTCGTGTTGCTGCCGGAGCCGCCGCCGCAACCGGTCACTGCGAGGGCGATTATCGCCGCTACGCCTAGAGCTTTGGAAGTGCGCGAGAAACGCATTCCGCCTCCTATGAGTCGTGGAGTTGATCAGGGGCAATTTGTAATGACCCCCAGGCGCGGACACAGTTTTCCTACTGTCAAGACGTACCTGCCGTGCACATGTGTGTGTAAGCCTACCCACATTGTGTCCGGATGTTGGGACTCGCTAGGCCAAACTGTAACCGTTACACGCAACCTCCAGATGCCTAAACTGGCGGGAATTTCAAGTCAAAAGCTACTCGGTGGTAATATTCGCTGTCTGACAGCAGGACAAGCCTGCTTTCGGACAAAAAAGAACCCCGGTTGAGGCTGAAGGCTCAGCTGAACCGGGGTTCTTGGGCGAGTCGAGCGTCTAGCGCAAACACGCCGACTGATCAGGCTGCAGTACGCAGGCCAGGCGTTGCGAACGAGGAGGAACTCCACGGGTCACCGCATTTACGTTCCAGCTGGCTGCCCAGATCCAAACACTTTTCGCAACCAGCGGTAGAGCCAGCATTGTTGCCTACCCGATCAGGTAGACCATGCCGCGGGCCGCGTCCGCGAGATTGGTGACGAAAACCTGCGCCCGTCGAAGATAGCCAACGGCATACTGGACGTCAGAGACCCTATCGATGTGCGGCGAAACCGGCAACCGCAGCCTTAACTTAGCCTCAGAGATAATGTTCAAGTCCTGAGCAATAGCCACCACATCGGACGGAGTCAGTGCCTGCACCCACGGCTCCCAACCGTCGTCATGCATAGTCACTCTTCCTTCAAACATACGAAACGCAGGTCTCGCCTCCACTTCAGACCCCAAAGGGGCAGTGAAGGCCTGCAGTTGCCGCCACGCCTTGTCCAGGTAGAGCATGTCGCGCTCCCGGCACCGATTGCTCGAAGGTGGTACTACCGACCCCAGCCCCCGGTTCAAGACCCCAAGCATCAGCTAACGGATCCGCCGACACAACACTGGACGGGTCGGACAGCACCTGCTCAGTGATGGCGCCGTCGAAGGCATATGCGTAGTATCTGATTCCCATTCTCCAAGTATCGCCAGGGCGCCGCCCGCAACAAGCAGGCCCGTGGCGTTATGTGGACAACTCATGAAATAGCCATGTTTTCGGCGTGTTGAAGTGGATCGGGCACAATGGGTAGCCCGCTTGGCTGCCCTAGACGTTGAAGCGGAACTCCACCACGTCGCCGTCGGCCATGACGTACTCTTTGCCTTCGATGCGGACCTTGCCGCGGGACTTTGCTTCGGCCATGGAGCCGGCGTCGATGAGGTCGTCGAAGGAGACAACCTCGGCTTTAACGAAGCCACGCTGGAAGTCAGAGTGGATCACGCCGGCGGCCTGGGGCGCGGTGTCGCCCTGGCGAATGGTCCATGCACGGGTTTCCTTGGGGCCAGCCGTGAGGTACGTCTGCAGGCCGAGGGTGTGGAAACCGACGCGTGCCAGCTGGTCCAGACCGGATTCGCTCTGGCCGTTCATTTCCAGCATTTCGCGGGCTTCTTCCTCGTCCAGTTCAACGAGGTCGGATTCGAGCTTGGCATCGAGGAATACGGCATCTGCCGGAGCAACCAGGGCACGCAACTCGTCCTGCTTTTCCTGGTCACCAAGGATGCCTTCATCGGCATTGAAGACGTAGATAAAGGGCTTTGCAGTGAGAAGTCCGAGCTCCTTGAGGTGCCCCATCTCCAACTTGTCGCTCTTGATCGAAGAGAAAATCGTATCGCCGCGTTCCAGCACAGCCTGGGCAGCCTTGATGGCAGCGAGTTCCGCAGCATCGCGCTTCTTGATCTTGACTTCTTTTTCGATACGCGGGATCGCGTTTTCGATGGTCTGAAGGTCTGCCAGGATCAGCTCGGTGTCTGATGGTCTCCATGTCGGAGCGCGGATCAACCTTGCCGTCGACGTGGATGACATCAGGATCGTCAAAGACCCTAACAACCTGAGCGATGGCCTCGGCCTCGCGGATGTTGGCCAGGAACTTATTGCCCAGGCCTTCGCCCTCGGATGCGCCCTTCACGATGCCAGCGATGTCCACAAAGGACACAGGAGCGGGAAGCAACTTCTGGGAACCAAAGATCTCCGCCAGCTTGGCCAGACGGGGATCCGGCAGGTTAACGACACCGACGTTCGGTTCGATCGTTGCGAACGGATAGTTCGCAGCAAGCACCTGGTTGCGGGTCAGTGCGTTGAAAAGAGTTGATTTGCCGACGTTGGGCAGTCCGACAATGCCAATAGTAAGAGCCACGAGCATTTATTCTACCCGTTGCCACGATGACCGTGCTTGTTCGCTCCTGAAGGCAACGCCGTCAACTGCGCTGCGCTAAAACTGTCGGACCCCCATGACAGGGTTGCCACATGGATGGATTTGGATTTGTTTTGGCTCTGCTCATGCTGCTGATCGGCGCGGCAGTGGGACTCAGCAGCGCATATGTGGTCTTTCGACGCCGGACTGCCGGCTTGGAGGAGGACTTCGACGCCGTTTCGTCGCGCCTTTCGGAGGTGACTGCCCAGCTCGCAGCAGCCGACGCCGAACGCCGGCTTCTGTTCGCACAGAACCGCGAGTTGAGTGAGTCGCGGACCTCAGACGGCAGCGTCCTTCGCGCCTTGGGGCCCGTGGCCGAGAAGCTCACTGCGGTACAGCAGCAGGTCTCGCTCCTGGAACGCGACCGGGTGGAGCAATATGGTCAACTGGCACAGCAACTCCAGGACGCCAGGCTCTCCGACGAACAGCTTCTGCGTTCCACACATGCCCTTGCTTCGGCACTACGTTCCAACAGTGCCCGCGGTCAGTGGGGCGAGGTTCAGTTGCGTCGGGTTGTCGAAGCCTCCGGGATGCTCCGCCACGTGGACTTCCACGAGCAAGTACACACCGGCCGGAGCGAGAACACCCTACGTCCGGACCTTGTGGTGCAACTACCCGGCGGCAAGCAACTTGTTGTGGATGCCAAAGTCCCCTTGGCTTCCTATCTGGCGGCGCAGGAACAGGTGCACGGTGAAGGCTCGATGGGTGAATCAGTTACGCCAACGGCCAACCAGGATTCCAAGACGCTCCTGGCACAGCACGCCAAGGCACTCAAAGCCCACGTCGATGCCCTTGCAGCCAAGAAGTACTGGGACATTCCGGGCAACTCCCCGGAGCTCGTCATCTGCTTCCTCCCCGCGGAGTCGATTTTGGCTTCAGCACTTGAAGCTGATCCGGCGTTGTTGGAGCACGCCCTTTCCCGGAACGTCGTCCTTGCATCGCCCGGAACCCTGCTGGCGGTCCTCAAGTCCGTCGCCTTCACGTGGCGGCAGGATGTCCTGACGGACAGCGCCCACGAACTATTCGAACTGGCCAAGCAGCTCTACGAACGGATGGGCACGCTGGGCGGAGAACGTCGGGAAGCTCGGAAGTTCGCTGAAGACATCTGTGGATCGCTATAACGCGATGGTCGGCACACTGGAAGCACGCGTACTTCCCACGGCGCGAAAACTCAACACCATGGACGACGCCGGACTCGCAACACCCATGTCCGTGGAAGCAGTCCCCCGGGCCTTGGCTGCCCCCGAGCTGCTTGCCCTGGACTCCCAGGATTCAGCAGCCCAAGAGGAGTCTGCGGCTTAAAAGGACAGGCCCGCTGTGGCAGCTTCCCAAAGGGCTGCTGCCACAGCGGGCCTGCTAAATACATCCAAAAGTACGTCTAGGACGTAGGACGGTTCCCGCGGCCACCAAGAGCCCGGCTGACGTCGCCAGCCTCCTTGAGGGTTGCCCGCAGTTCCTTCGGCAAAGAGAAGAGGAGGTCTTCCTCTGCCGTGACCACTTCCTGGACTTCGCCGTAGCCGTAGTCCGCCAAAAGCCGGAGGACGTCCTGAACGAGCACTTCGGGGACGGAAGCTCCGGAGGTCACACCCACCGTGGCGACGCCCTCGAACCAGCTTTCATCTACCTCGTTCGCGAAATCCACGCGGTACGAGGTCCGTGCCCCATACTCAAGCGCCACTTCAACGAGGCGCACTGAGTTGGACGAGTTGGCCGAACCCACCACAATGACCAGATCAGCCTGGGGAGCGATCTTCTTGATGGCCACTTGGCGGTTGGTGGTGGCATAGCAGATATCGTCGCTGGGCGGATCCTGCAACGTGGGGAAACGGTCCTTGAGCAGGCGGACGGTCTCCATGGTCTCGTCCACACTCAGGGTGGTCTGCGAGAGCCAGATGGTCTTCTCGGGATTCCGCACGGTGACTTTGTCTACCTCGTGGGGGCCGTTGATGATCTGGATGTGCTCCGGGGCCTCACCGGCCGTACCTTCAACTTCCTCGTGGCCTTCGTGGCCAATGAGCAGGATGTCGTAGTCCTCCTTGGCGAAGCGCACAGCTTCACGGTGGACCTTGGTAACAAGGGGGCAGGTGGCGTCAATGGTGCGAAGACCGCGGTCTTCGGCGGACTGGACCACAGCAGGAGACACGCCATGTGCCGAGAAGATCACCAAGGCGCCTTCAGGAACCTCATCCGTTTCTTCGACGAAAATGGCGCCTTGCTCTTCGAGGGAGCTGACGACGTGCACGTTGTGAACGATCTGCTTGCGGACATAGAACGGGAGGTCCGTAGTGTTCCAGGGCTTTCTCGACAGCAATGACAGCCCTGTCTACGCCGGCACAATAGCCACGTGGAGCTGCCAGCAGAACCTTCTTGGGTCCGGTATCCGGCGCCGCCGCCTGAACCTCTTCCGGTGATCGCCGTCTGCGGGGCACCGTGGGCATCGGAATGGAAACTGCTGTGCTGGTCATCCCTCCATGCTACCGGCCCTGCCCCGGGCCGCTGGCAGAAGGTGACCGCCGTCTCGCCGTCAGGATCCAAACGATGATCCCCAGTGCCAGGAATGCGCCGGACACCACCGCAGCGATGACAATCCATTCACCGAAGCCCGTCCGTACGGCCGAAAAGAGCTCCTGCTTGAACAGCTCTGCAACGCCATTGCCACTGGAGAAGGCTCTCCCGTCAGTACCACCGCCAGATCCACCATCGACGACCACAGCGCAGCAAGCACCAAGGCACCGCCAAGTCCGAGGGAGACCATCACCAAGGAGCGGCGACGCGTAGCAGCGAGGGCCAACAGGACCGAAACGACCGCCCCCAGCGCGGCGAGCCACCGAGAGCGGGGGCGAAGGCCGCCAGCCGCTCAACCAGTTGCGTTTGGGACGGTTCACCCATGGTCACCAAACTTTGCCCGCCGGGACCTCAATCTCGAAGTCCGCTGGCGGAGGACAAACGGTCGCGGATAAGCCTGATGAGCGGGCCAATGTCCAGGAGCAGGCGCTGTATGGGACACCGTCTCCTCCGGTTGCTTCCCCCGCACGAAGTTCAACCCGGTGACTGTTCCTTGCCGTTTCTTCCCATGCCTTGGGGTGCTGTCAGGCCATGACTGCATTCCGGAAGCAGCTTCCCTGAGGGCATCCGCAGCAACCGATTTGAGTGGTTCGGGAAGATTTTCCCGGAGGACTCGGAGTTTCCCCACCGCGGCTGTAGCAAGCCGGCTTTGGAACTCGGGATCCTTGCCCAGCGCGCTGGCCAGGTGGACGAAGCCGTCCTCCTTCACCACGTTGACGTCCGCCCAAGCGGCCGGAACTGCGACGGCCATAGTGAGCAACAAGGCGAGAGACCACTGCCACCGCGGAAACGAAACTGCGCAAAAGTCATCCTCGGGGTAAGGGGCCAGTGCCACCATCCTAGGTCTGTCCACAGGATAGAAAAAATGTCGGGCTCCAGTGCTAAAGCTATGGATAGAGTTGGAAGGCCGGCCCAGGAACCGATTGGCCGCGACTACGGCCGCACAGCTAGCGAGGATATACACATGCAGGTAAACGCACGGATCACCCATGGCAGCTGACGCGACCCCGGAATCGACGCTGCCAGGTACCGCTGCGGAAACCAGCCCGGATAACCCCTGGCCCCTGCAGTTGCTGTCCAGGAAGCTGAAGGCCCACATCGAGCGCGCTCCCGCGGCGTGGATCGAAGGTCAGGTCATCGAACTCAACCGCCGGGGCGGGAACGCCTTCCTGACTCTCCGGGACGTCGATGCCAGAGATTTCCCTGCCGGCATCCGTATGGTCCACGGTCCTCGATCGCCAGAAGATACCCCTTGAACGTGGTTCCCGGGTGGTCGCCCTGGTCAAGGCCGACTTCTGGGTCAAGACCGGACGCCTGAATATGTCCGTCAAGGACATCCGGCCCGTGGGGCTGGGTGATCTCCTTGCCAGGATCGAACGGCTGCGTCAGGCCCTTGCCGCGGAAGGCCTGTTCGCGGATTCCCGCAAACGCAAGTTACCCCTGCTCCCCCACCGGATTGGTCTCATCACAGGGCGGGATTCGGATGCCAAGAAGGACGTCCTCCGCAACGCGGCACTCAGGTGGCCGGCCGTTGAGTTCGACGTCCGCGAGGTAGCCGTCCAGGGCAATACGGCCGTTGCACAGATCATTGCCGCGCTCCGTTCGTTGGATGGCGATCCACACGTCGATGTCATAGTCCTCGCCAGAGGTGGCGGCGCTTTGGAAGATCTTCTGCCGTTCAGCAATGAGGACTTCCATCG